>NZ_CP199957.1:0-4879675 GCF_053502575.1 Modestobacter sp. URMC 112
CACGAACCCCGGCCGAATGATCGGCCGAACTCCCGTGGCGGTTTCCCCACTCTACACCGAGTTCCGCAGCAGTCGAACCTCAGGGATTCGGCCGGCGGTTTCCCGGGCCTTGCGGCCCGGTCCGTTCTCGCTCGGTGCAGGGAGAACATTACACGGCCTCAGCGGGCCGTGCACGCGGGGGTCGACCGGGGGTCTGCTGACGACCCTCGGTCGCTGTTGAGCCGCGAGGACGCGCCTCAGGCCACGCCGTAGGGGCGGTACTGGACGCTCACGCGGGGACCGACCGGCTTCGCCGTCTTCGGGATGCAGTGCTCCCAGGTGCGCTGACAGGAGCCGCCCATCACGACGAGGTCGCCGTGGCCGAGGGTGAACCGCAGGCTCTCCCCGCCTCCCACCGGCCGGAGCATCAGCGCCCGCGGCGAACCGAAGGACACGATGGCGACCATGGTGTCCTGCGTGCGGCTGCGGCCGATCCGGTCACCGTGCCAGGCGACGCTGTCCCGGCCGTCGCGGTAGAGGCACATGCCGGCCGTCACGAACGGCTCACCCAACTCGGGCCCGTAGTGGGAGTTCAGCGCCGAGCGGGCGTCGGTGAGCGCTGGGTGGGGCAACGCCTCCTCGCCGCCGTACCAGCGGAGCAGCCGCGGCACGTCGACCTCGCGGTCGTACATCTGCCGGCGGTCGGCCCGCCAACCGATGTCCCCGAGCAGCACGTCCAGGACGACGTCGGAGCCCTCCACCCACCCGGGCAGGTGGTCGACCCAGGCGCCACGCGACAGCGGGTGCCGGGTCACCCGCCCGGCGAGCGGGGTGAGCCGTGCCTCCTCGGCGACGTCCCACATGGACGGCTGGTGCGCGAGCGACATGCACGGACGCTACCGCAGGTTTCGCACAGCTGTTCGAAAACCTGTGGACAGGCCCCTCTGCAGGGGCCCGCGCCGAGCTTGCGAGGCGTGGGGGGCAGAGGGGTCCTTACGCCGAGAGAGCCAGGACGAAGGGCAGGACCGACGAGGCACCGGCCCGGCGGAGCTCACGGCCGGCGACGGTCACGGTCCAGCGCGAGTCGGCGAGGTCGTCGACCAGGAGCACCGGGCCGTCGAGCCGGGCGAGCTGGTCGCGCAACCCCTCCCCGACGGCCACGCGGCCCCACACCCCGGCCAGCCGGAAGGCGCTGTTCCCGCCCGGCCCGCCACTGGGCCCGCCGGCCACCAGGTCCAAGGTGCCGAGGTAGGGGAGCCGGCCCAGCCGGGCGAGCCCCTGGGCCACGCCGGTGACCAGCGCCGGTCGGCGCCGGGAGGGCATCGCGACCACCGCGGCCGGGCGCTGCGCCCAGTCCCAGGACCCGAGCACCCGGGCGCAGGCCTTGAGCAGCTCGTCGTCCGGGGGTGCATCCGAGGGCAGACCGGGCCGGATCACCCGGTGGGACACATCGAGGGCGGCGTCCGGGTCCTCCTCGATGGTGGGCGCCTCGAGGTCCTCGGCGAGGGTGGCCACCCCACCGACACCGTCGTCCCCCAGCAGGGTCCGCAGCCGCTGCCCCCAGCCCAGGTCGGTCAGCCGGGCGACCGCCCGGCCCGGCTCCAGCTGGTCACCGGCGGCGATCTTGCCCTTGACGTCGACCCCCAGCCGGTCCGCGCCGGTGGGCCACTGCGCCCGCGGCGCCAGCTCGACCCCGGGCCGGTCGAGCCGGGCGGTCGCCGCCTCCGCGGCGCCGGCCGGGATGTCGGTGGCGTACCAGGGGCCGGCACACACGTCGCACCGGCCGCAGGGTGCTGCGGTCGGGTCGTCCAGCGCCGTCTGGAGGAAGGCCATCCGGCACTCCGCCGACTCCGCCGGCCGGGCGTAGGCGATCATCGCCCGCTGCTCGGCCTCCCGGGTCGCGGTCACCCGGGCGTACCGGTCGGCGTCGTAGGACCACGGCACGCCCGTCGACCGCCACCCGCCCTGCACCCGCTCCACCGCGCCGTCGACGGCGAGCACCTTGAGCAGCAGCTCGAGCCGGGAGCGGCGCACGTCGGCGACCGTCTCCAGCCGGGCCACCGACCAGGCCTTGCCGTCGGCCATCGCGGTCAGCACCGCGGCGGCGTGGTCCTGCCGGGGCATGGAGGAGGTCGCGAACCACTGCCAGATGGCGAGGTCCTCCGGGCCGGGCAGCAGCAGCACGTCGGCGTGCTCGACGGCCCGGCCGGCGCGACCGACCTGCTGGTAGTAGCTGACCGGCGACGACGGCGCTCCCAGGTGGACGACGAAGCCCAGGTCGGGCTTGTCGAAGCCCATGCCCAGCGCGGAGGTGGCCACCAGCGCCTTGACCCGGTTCTCCCGCAACGCCTCCTCGGCGTCCTTGCGGTCGGCGTCGTCCAGCCGGCCGGTGTAGGCCCGGACCTCGTGCCCACCGTCGCGCAGCAGCGCGGCGGTCTCCTCCGCCGCGGCGACGGTGAGGGTGTAGACGATCCCGCTGCCCGGCAGGTCGGACAGGTGCGCCGCCAGCCAGGCCAGCCGGGCCCGGTCGGTGTCCAGCCGGAGCACCCCGAGCCGCAATGAGTCGCGGGCCAGCGGCCCGCGCACGGTGGTCACCGCCACGCCGCCGGAGCCGAGCTGCTCGGCGACGTCCTCGACCACCCGCTCGTTCGCCGTGGCGGTGGTGGCCAGCACCGGCGTGCCGGCCGGCAGCCGGCCGAGCAGGTCGCGGATGCGGCGGTAGTCGGGGCGGAAGTCGTGGCCCCAGTCGGAGACGCAGTGCGCCTCGTCGACGACGAGCAACCCGCAGCGGGACACCAGCGCCGGGAGCTGCTCGTCGCGGAAGCGCGGGTTGGTCAGCCGCTCCGGGGAGACCAGCAGCACGTCGACGTCGTCGGCAGCCAGCCGGGCGTTGATGTCGTCCCACTCGGTCACGTTGGAGCTCGAGATCTCCACGGCCTTGATCCCCGCCCGCGCGGCCGCCGCCACCTGGTCACGCATCAGCGCGAGCAGCGGGCTGACCAGCAGCGTGGGGCCCTTGCCCCGGCGGCGGAGCAGGGCGGTGGAGACGAAGTAGACCGCCGACTTCCCCCAGCCGGTGCGCTGCACGACGAGGGCGCGCTGCCGGCGCTCGACCAACGCGGCGACCGCGGCGTCCTGCCCCTCGCGGAACACCGCGTCGGGCCGGCCGGTGAGCTCGCGGAGCACCCCGAGCGCCTCGTCGGCGGACTCGACGAAGGAGTCGGTGGTCGGCGACGCGATGCTGCTCATAGCGACGACCGTAGGCGGTCGCACCGACACCCTCGGCCCGCCCGGCGGACGCTGTGGACGGCGGGAGAGGATGGGCGCGATGCTGCCGCCGGACAACCACGTGCACAGCGAGTTCTCCTGGGACACCGGTCCCCGGGCCTCGATGCTGCGCACCTGCGCGGAGGCCGTCCGGATCGGCCTGCCCGCCGTCGCCTTCACCGAGCACCTGGACTTCACCTCCTGGGGCGCCGACGACCGGGCCACCGCGGAGGGGCTGACCGACCGGCACCCGGCCAACCAGCGCCCGATCGACGTGGACGTCTACGCCGAGACGATCTGGGAGTGCCGCGACCGGTACCCGACGCTGCGGGTGCTGACCGGGGTGGAGGCCGGCGAGCCACACCTGTTCGCCGGCAGCGTGGCCGCGCACCTGGGCAGCGCGCCGGTGGACCGGGTGCTGGGGTCGCTGCACTCGCTGACCGTGGACGGCCGGCTGATCGGGGTGAACCGGATGCTCACCGCCGCCGGCGGTGTGGAGACGATGCGCCGGTACCTCACCGAGATGGTCACGATGATCGAGCAGAGCGACGTCTTCCAGGTGCTCGCGCACTGCGACTACCCGCGGCGCTACTGGCCCGGGGGCCGGGACCGGTACCCCGAGGCGGCGTTCGAGGAGGAGTACCGGGCGGTGTTCGGGACCCTGGCCGGGAGCGGACGGGCCCTGGAGGTGAACACCACCAGCCCGCTGTGGTCGGTGGAACTCGTGCGCTGGTACCGCGAGGAGGGCGGGACGGCGATCAGCTTCGGCAGCGACGCCCACCTGCCGCACGCGGTCGGCCAGCGCTTCGACCTCGCGGTCGACGTCGTGGAGGCGGCCGGCTTCCGGCCCGGACGGGACCGCTTCGACTTCTGGCGCCGCTGACGGATTTACTTCAGCGCTGAGAGAGATCCGGATAGGGTCGTGCCGTGCCCCTGCCGCGCCGCGCCGTCATCGCGCTCGGTGGCAACGCCATGACCGGGCCGGACGGATCGGCGACGCCGGCGGCGCAGCGCGCGGCGATCGCGGTCGCTGCCGGGCACGTCGCCGAGGTGGTCGCCACCGGCGTGCAGGTGGTGGTGACCCACGGCAACGGCCCGCAGGTGGGCAACCTGCTGGTCAAGAACGAGCTGGCGGCGCACGTCGTGCCGCCCGTGCCGCTGGACTGGAACGTGGCCCAGACCCAGGCGACCATCGGGTTCACCCTCGCCGACGAGCTGGACGCCGAGCTCGCCGTCCGCGGTCTGCCCCAGCGCGCCGCGGCGCTGGTCACCCGCACGCTGGTCGACCCGGCCGACCCCGGGTTCCGCACCCCGACCAAGCCGGTGGGCCGGTACCTGCCCCGCGCGGAGGCACAGCGGTTCGTCGAGCTGGGCCAGGTGTGGGAGGACCGGGGCGAGCGCGGCTGGCGGCGGGTCGTCGCCTCCCCGGAGCCCCGTGCGGTCGTCGACGCCCCGGCGGTCGCGGCGCTGTCCGCCGCCGGGTTCGTCGTCGTCTGTGCCGGTGGGGGTGGGGTCCCGGTGGTCGACGACGGCCAGGACCATGACGGCGACGTCGGGCCCCTGCGCGGCGTCGAGGCCGTCATCGACAAGGACCTGACGGCCGCGCTGCTGGCCCGCGAGCTGGGCGCGCAAGTGCTGGTGATCGCCACCGACGTCCCGCACGTCATGGTCGGGTTCGGCACCCCCGGAGCCCGGCCGCTGCGCCGGGTCACCCCGGCGGAGCTGCGCGGGCACGAGGCCGCCGGGGAGTTCGCCCGCGGCAGCATGGGCCCCAAGGTCCAGGCCGCACTCCGCTTCGTCGAGGGAGGCGGCTCCCGCGCCGTCGTCACCTCGCTCGAGCACATCGCCGACGCCGTCGCCGGAGACGACGTCGGCACCGTCGTCCAGCAGAAGGAAGAGTGATCCCGTGCCCGCACCCATCGAGGTCCGCAAGATCCCGCTGCACAACGTCAGTGACGCCTCGGAGCTGGCCAGGCTCATCGACGACGGGGTCATGGAGGCCGACCGGATCGTCGCCGTCATCGGCAAGACCGAGGGCAACGGCGGGGTCAACGACTACACCCGGATCATCGCCGACCGCGCGTTCCGCGAGGTGCTGGTCGAGAAGGGCAGCCGTACCCCGGAGCAGGTCAAGCAGGTCCCGATCGTCTGGTCCGGTGGCACCGACGGCGTCATCAGCCCGCACGCCACCGTCTTCGCCACCCTGCCCGAGGACGCCGTGGAGGCGACCGACGAACCACGGCTGACCGTCGGCTACGCCATGAGCGACACGCTGCTGCCCGAGGACATCGGCCGGCTCACCATGGTGCAGAAGGTCGCCCAGGGCGTGCGCCGGGCGATGGCGGAGGCGGGCATCACCGACCCCGCGGACGTGCACTACGTGCAGACCAAGACGCCGCTGCTGACCATCGAGACCATCCGCGAGGCGAAGTCCCGCGGCAAGGACACCTACTACGACGAGCCGCACGGCTCGATGGACCTGTCCAACGGCACGACGGCGCTGGGCATCGCGCTCGCGCTAGGCGAGATCGAGATGCCCGAGCAGAAGCAGGTCATGCGCGACCTCTCGTTGTTCAGCGCGGTCGCCTCCTGCTCCTCGGGGGTCGAGCTGGACCGGGCGCAGATCGTGGTCGTCGGCAACGCCCGCGGGCACGGCGGCGGGTACCGGATCGGCCACTCGGTGATGACCGACGCCCTCGACCAGGACGGCATCTGGAACGCCATCCGGGACGCCGGGCTGGACCTCCCCGAGCGGCCGCACTCCTCGGACCTGGGCGACCGGCTGGTCAACGTCTTCCTCAAGTGCGAGGCCGACCCGACCGGCTACGTGCGCGGCCGACGCAACGCCATGCTCGACGACTCGGACGTGTTCTGGCACCGGCAGATCAAGGCCACCGTCGGCGGGGTCGCCGCCTCGGTGACCGGTGACCCGGCGGTGTTCGTGTCGGTGGCGGCGGTGCACCAGGGCCCGTCCGGCGGCGGACCGGTGGCCGCGATCATCGAGGCGTAGGACGGCCTCCCTGCAGGGTCCGCCACGAGCTCGCGAGTGGCGAGGGGCGGGGGTCCTTCAGGCCTCGAACTGGACGCGGGCGATCTCCTCGCACACCGGGTCGAACATCTCCCGGCGCACCCGGTTGTGCTCCTCGTCGGCGTCGTAGGCCCGGTAGGCGGCGGCGTCCGCGAAGTCACTGGTGATCGCGAAGCCCCAGGCGCCGTCGCGCAGGCCCGCGTCCAGGCCGACCCGCACGTCGAGCAGCCCCTCGACGGGGAGCGCGACGATCGCGTCCAGGGCCGAGCGGACGACGGCCGGGTCGGTGCCCGGCCGGAGCCGGCCGACCACCACGTTGCGGATCACCGCCCCATCGTGGTGCACCGGTACCCGGCGGGCATGCCGGGGAGGTCAGCCGGCGCTGCGGTAGATGAGGAAGGCGACGTCGTCGTCGGGGGCGTCGTCGAGCAGCTGGTCGGTGAGCAGCTCGGCCAGCCGGGCGGGCGCGAGGTGGCGGCCGTCGGCCAGCGCGGCGGTGGCCCGGGCGGTCCCCTCGTCGAGGTCGCTGCCCCGCCGCTCGACCAGTCCGTCGGTGTAGAGCAGGAGGGTGGACCCGGCGGGCAGCAGGACGTCGGCCTCCGGCCGCTGCACGTCGTCCACGACGGCCAGCGGGAGCGAGCCGGCCGCCTCGAGCAGGCGGGAGCCGCCGTCGGCGTCGACGAGGACGGCGGGCACGTGCCCGGCGCTGCTGTACCGCAGCACCCCGCCGGCCGGGTCGATGACCCCGCAGAAGACGGTGCTGCAGGAGGCGCCGGGCACCAGGGAGGCGAACCGGTCCAGGGCGGAGAGCACCTGGGACGGTGAATGGCTCTCCAGCAGGAGCGCCCGGCCGGCGCTGCGCAGCTGCCCCATCACCGCGGCCGAGGGCAGGCCGCTGCCGACCACGTCGCCCACGACGACCCCGTAGCGGCCGCCGGGCAGGTCCACGACGTCGTACCAGTCGCCCCCCACCTCGAGGGTCCCCGCGGCGGGCTCGTAGTGGACGGCGAACCCGGCGGGCAGCGCGGTGGGTCCGAGGACGGCGCGCTGCAGGGTGACCGCGACCTCGGTGAAGAACTGCGTGCGCGCGTGGTCCAGCTCGGCCCGCTCGTCGGCGCGGCGCCGCTCGGCCTCGACCGCCTGCGCGTCGGTGACCGCGGCGGCGACCTGGCCGGCCACCAGGTGCAGGAAGACCCGGTACTCCTCGTCCAGACGCAGGTGCGGGCTGGTGCCCAGCACCAGCGCACCCACCGGCTGGGGCTGGCCGGGCACGGCGAGGGGAAGCACGACCGCGGTGTCCACGTCGGCCTCCCCGGCCGGGCTGGCGCCGTGCCCGACCAGCCCCGGCGCCCGGGCGGCCAGGCCGGTCGAGGTGAAGGCGGACCCGGCCGCGACCTCGGCCCACACGCCGGCCGGGAACAGGTCCGGGACGGCGGCCTGCTCGTCGACGCCCAGGCCGTAGCGGGCTGCCAGCCGGGGTCGGCCCCTGTCGTCGTCGAGCAGGTAGACCAGGCCGAACGGGCAGTCCGCCCGCGCGCCGCCCAGCACCTCCAGCGCCGCCTCGGACGCCTTCGCGGCGCTGCCGTGCACCGCGCGCGGCAGGCTGCCCAGCCGCTGGAGCACCGCCATGCGGCGGGCCGCCAGCACCCGGGCGGTGGACTCGACCAGCGTGTCCAGGATCCCGCCGACCTTCCCGCCGGGCTCGATGACGGGGCTGAAGGAGAAGGTGAAGTAGGTCTCCTCGTCGAACCCGTCCCGGCGCATGGTGAGCGGCAGGTCCTCGCTGAAGGTGGCCTGGCCGGCCAGCACGCCGTCGGCCATCGGGCCGATCACCGACCAGATGTCCCACCAGACCTCGGACAGCGGCCGGCCGAGCGCCGCGGGGTGCCGGGCGCCCAGCATCGGCGCGTAGCCGTCGTTGTAGACCATGGCCAGCTCCGGGCCCCACATGACGAGCATCGGGAACCGGGAGTTCAGGCAGGTGCTCACGGTGCCCAGCAGGGTCGGCGACCAGTCCTCGGTGTCGCCGAGCGAGGTCGAGGCCCAGTCGTGCTCCAGCACGGCGCGCTGCATCTCGGTGCGCTCACCGCTCGCGACCAGCTCGGCCAACCGCCCGTCCAGCCCGGCACCCCCTCGACCCGTACGGCCGAGGCCGCTGCGACGGCGCTCGTCGCCCCCGGGTCCTGATGATGGCATCCGCTCCTGACAGGAGCTGGCCGACGCCCACCGTCACCGGTCCAGGACGGTGAGGTACCGGATCGGGACGGCGGGGACCAGCCACACGCCGTTCGCCGACCGGGTGAACTCGGCGCCGTCGGCGTGCATGCCGGCGGCGTCCACCCGCAGGACGACGGGCGGCCCACGCCGGCTGCCGACCCGCCGGGCCGTGGCGACGTCGGAGGACAGGTGCACCGCGTGCCGGCCCATCGGCCGGAGCCCCTCGGCGAGGACGGCCGCCAGGGCGCGCCGTCCGGTGCCGTGGAACAGCTCCGCGGGCGGTGGCTCGGCGGCGTAGCCGAGGTCGACCGGGACGCTGTGCCCCTGACTGGCCCGGATCCGCCGGCCCGGCGGGTCGAGAGCGAACCGCTGCTTGTCGTTGCGAGCGACCACCTCGTCCAGCTCCGCCCGGCTGACCGGTGTCCCGGCCGCGGCCAGGGCGGCGAGCAGCGCGTCGACCTCGACCCAGCCGGCCTCGTCCAGGGTCAGCCCGACGCTGCCCGGCGCGTGCCGCAGCACGTGCGACAGACGCTTGCTGGTGCGGACGACGTCCACCGCCGTCCGGTCAGCGTTCGTCCGGCGCACGGCCCGCGTGGTCGACCAGCTCCGCGGCGCTCTCCGGTCCCCCGTGCATCCGGGCGCAGGAGGCACAGCAGAAGAAGACGCCGTCGGCCTCGACGCCGTGCCCCACCACCTTCACCCCGCACTGCTCGCAGATCGGGGCCAGCGCGTGGATCGCGCACTCGAAGCTGTCGAAGACGTGCACCGCCCCCGCGGCGTGCACCTCGAAGCTGAGCCGGTAGTCGTTGCCGCAGACCTCGCAGCTGGCCATGGCGTCCCTCCCCGTCGGCGTCGCGACCGGGACCGGCCACGCCGTCCGCGGACTACCCGACGGCGGTGCCCGGTAACGAGCGGGGCGGGGTCGAGTCGGCGGCGAGGTCTGCGATCACGGTTGCATTGCCGCCGCCGCGGCCCCGAGATCGCAGATGTCGTGGCCATCGAGGTCCGCGCGGTCAGCCAGCGGCGGTGCGGGACTCCGCGGCCAGGGCGGCCAGCGCCTGCTCGAAGCACGCCTGCGGCGGCTGCACCAGCCCGGCACCCACCTGGCCGGTGCCGGCGACCCGGCCGGCCATGCCGGTGTTGATCTGCGGCAGCCACCCGGTGCGGGCGACCTTGACGACGTCGATGCCGGTGGGTGCGCCGCGGAAGCCGAGCACCGGGATCTGCATCGCCGGGTTCTCCGCCAGGGTCAGCTGGTACATCCGCTCCGTCGTCGCCAGGGCGTCGGGGACCGTCCCGCCGACGAACCGGACGATCGCCGGCGCCGCGGCCATCGAGAACCCGCCGACCCCGTAGGTCTCCATGATCGCGGAGTCGCCGATGTCGGGATTGGCGTCCTCGGGGCCGTAGTCGCCGAGGAACAGCCCGACGGGGGTGTTCGCCGGCGCGGTGAACCAGCGGTTCCCGGTGCCGGCGGTCTGCACGCCGAAGTCCGTGCCGTTGCGGGCGAGCACGGTGACCATCGTCGAGCCGGGGACGTCGCGGGCGGCGTCCATCGCCAGCTTGGCCGTGGGCATGCCGAGGTTGAGGAAGAAGTGCTCGTTGCCGCCGATGAAGCGCAGCACCGCGGCGATGTCCGCCGACGGCGCGTCGACCTCGACGATGGCGGGCGAGAGCTCGCGCAGCGCCATCAGGGACCCGGCGCGGTTGCGGTTGTGCCCCTCGTCGCCCATCTGCAGCATCTGGGCCAGGACCGCCTTCACGTCCAGCGGGTCACCGGCCCGGCCGCGGACCGCGGCGGCCAGCACCGGCCCGAGGACGTCCCGCATCCAGGCCAGCCGGGTGACCACCTCCTCGCTGAAGGCGCCCATCCGCAGCACCTTGCCCAGGCCCTCGTTGAGGTTGGAGTACGCCCGGCCGCCGCTGACCGGGTCCTCGAGGCACCAGAGCCACATCGACGGGCTGGTGACCCCGGCCATCGGTCCGACGGCCCGGTGGTGGTGGCACGGGTCGAGGGCGATCTCCCCGGCGGCCAGGACCCGCTCGGCGTCCGCGGGGTCGGCCGCCCAGCCCTCGAAGACGCAGGCGCCCATCAGCGCGCCCCGCATGGGGCCCGACGCCGTCTCCCAGGTCAGCGGGGGCCCGGAGTGCAGCAGCGTCCGGTCCGGGAGGTCCAGGACGTCGCGGGCCGGCCGGACGTCGGTGAGCAGGGAGCCCGCGGCGAGCACGCGCTCGACGGCGGTCCGGTTGGCCGCGGCGCGGCGCGGGTCCAGGGCGAGCTGGACGAGGTCGGCCGGGTCGCCGAAGCCGGGCGGCCGCCAGTCGACGTCGGTGACGGCGGCGCCCTGGGAGCGCAGGGCGGCGGAGAAGACCTCCACCCCCGCGGCGACGACGGCCGGCGGGGCGGACAGCAGGCCGCCGAGGGGCTGGTTCACGCCTGACCTCCGAGCAGGGTGAGGGCGTACCGGGTGGCCGCCGCGTTGCTGGCGAACACCGCCGCGCCGGCCTCGGCCAGCGCGTCGGCCTGCCGGGACCAGCCCTGCGGGTCGGCCTCCGTCCCGATCAGCGCCACGACGGCCGGCAGGGCCGCCGACTGCAGGGCCGGCGCGAGTGCCGCCGCCGGGTCGGGGTCCGCGCCGTGGCCCAGCACGACGTCGAGCAGCAGGACGGCGGGCTCGCCGCCGGCGGCCAGCCCGGCGATCGCCTCCAGCCGCAGCGTGGGGTCGATCATCGGGTGCGGGCGGCCCACGGTGAGCGCGTCGTCGCCGAAGTCCACGACGACGTGCCCGCGGGCCGCGAGGTCGCCGCCCAGGTCCAGGTCCGGCCGCAGCGGCGTGTTGGACCGGACGTCGCCGAGCACGGGGGCGGCGATCAGCATCGCCTCGTCGGCGAGCGTGCCGCCGGAGTAGAAGCCCTTGAGGACGGCGCCGTCCGGGACGGCGTCCGCGGTGCCCGGGCGCGACGGCCAGGCCGGGACGGCGACGCCCAGGTCGGCGAGCAGCGACTCGACCGCGGCGGTGAGGTCGGGGCTGCCGGCGGACAGGACGGCCGAGCGCACCGGCACCGACAGGCGGGCCGCGGCCGCCTCGACGGCCGCGGCGACGGACGGTGCGGGTGGCTTGGACACCAGCAGCACCCGCTCGGTGCCCTCGTCGGCGTCCAGCGCGGCCAGGGCGTCCAGGGTCCCCAGGCCGCCGACGGCCTCGGACAGGTCGCGGCCACCGACCCCGATCACGTGCGAGACCCCGACCCCGGCCGCGTCGAGCAGGCAGCTGACCTGCTGGGCGCCGGTCCCCGAGGCGGCGACCAGCCCGACCGCGCCGGAACGGACGACGTTGGCGAAGCCGAGCGCGAGGCCGGAGACGATCGCCGTCCCGCAGTCCGGGCCCATGACCAGGACGCCGGCGTCGTGCGCGGCCAGCTTGAGGGCGACCTCGTGCTCGACCGGGATGCCGTCGCTGAAGACCAGCACGCTGGAGCCCGCCGCGATGGCGTCCGCGGCCTCGGCGACGGCGTACGGGCCGGGGACGCTGACGACGGCCAGCGCCGGGCCGGCGTCGAGCTCGGACAGCGCCGCCCCGACGGTGCGGGCGGGCACGGTGCGCGCCTCTCCGCCGGCCTCCCGGGCGCGCAGCGCGGCCTCGACGGCGGCGACCGCGTCGGCCAGTGCGGCGTCGTCGGTGGCCCGCAGCCCGACCAGGAGCTCGTCCGGCCGGGCGGCGCCGTCCGGGGCGAGGCCCATGCCGGCGGCGAGCTCGAGGTTGAGCGGGGTGGCCATGGCCACCAGGACCGCCGTGACGCCCGGCCGGGCGCCGACGTCCCGGCTCACCTGCATCAGCCGCACCGAGTCGGCGTAGACGCCGCTGCGCAGCGAGACGTGCCTTGCACCCTGACCGTCCTCCACCCGGCGGGACGCTACCGGAGGAACGCCCGGCGGCTTAGCGCTGAGGTACTTCCGACTTCCCAGATGCGGTGACAGAGTGACGCCTTCCCCGGTCCAGGGGCCTGCTCGCTCGGAGGTGACCCGCACCCGGTGAAGCCCGCTCCGTTCGGCTACGCCGACCCCACGACGGTGGACGAGGCGCTCGACGTCCTCACCGCCGAGGGAGCGGGCGCGAAGGTGCTGGCCGGAGGCCAGTCGCTGCTGCCGCTGCTGTCGATGCGGCTGGCCGCGCCGACCACGCTGGTCGACATCAACCGGGTGTCCGGCCTCGGGCGGATCGAGGCGGACCGGGACGGCGTGCGGGTGGGCGCACTGGTGCGGCACGCGGCCCTGCTCGCCTCCACCGAGGCCGCCGCCGTCCAGCCGCTGCTGGCCCGGGCGACCGCGAACGTCGCGCACCCGGCGATCCGCAACCGCGGGACCACGGTGGGCTCCATCGCCCACGCCGACCCCGCCGGCGAGATGACCGCGGTGTTGGCGCTCACGGACGGGTCCGTCACGGTGGCCACCCCGGGCGGCCGCTCGGTGGTGGGCTGGCGGGAGCTGTTCGTCGGACCCCTGGAGACGTCGGTGCACGGGCCGGCCGTCGTCCTGGAGGCGGTCTTCCCGGCGCTGCCGGCCGCGTCCGGCACCGCGTTCGCCGAGGTCTCCCGGCGCAAGGGGGACTACGCGGTGTGCGGCGCGGCCGTCGTCGTCACCGTGGACGCCGACCTGCGGGTGGCCGCCGCCCGGGCCGCCTTCCTGTCCGTCGGTCCGGTGCCCGAGGTGCACGACCTGACCGAGGCGGTGTCCGGCGCGCCGGTGGACCGGGCCGACTGGGCCGCGGCCGGCGCGCTGGCGCGCGGGCTGGTCGACCCGGACGGCGACCTGCACGCCAGCGCGGACTACCGGCGCCTGCTGGTCGCCACCCTGACCGAACGCACCCTCGCCGACGCGGGCGCGGAAGCGACCCGCCGGGCCCTGGAGGCCGCATGAGGACCGACACGGAACGGACGATCTCGGTCACCGTGAACGGTGTTCCACGTGAAGCGACCGTGCCGGTGCGGCGGCTGCTGTCCGACGCGCTGCGGCACGACCTGGGGCTGACCGGCACGCACGTGGGCTGCGAGCACGGGGTGTGCGGCTCCTGCACGGTCGTCCTGGAGGGCGTGCCGGTGCGCTCGTGCCTGGTGCTCGCCGTCCAGGTGGACGGCCGGTCGGTGACGACGGTGGAGGGGCTGTCCCGGTCCGACCACCAGGGCGGGCAGGTGCTGCACCCGGTGCAGGAGGCCTTCCGCGAGTGCCATGCCCTGCAGTGCGGGTTCTGCACGCCGGGTTTCCTCACCACGATCGCCGCCGGGCTGGAGGCCCGCGACCCGGCGGTGGAGATCACCGACGCCGAGGTCGACGACCTGATCGGCGGCAACCTGTGCCGCTGCACCGGCTACGCCAACATCGCGAAGGCCTGCCGGAGAGCGGCGGAGACGATGCGAGCCGAGGCCGCCCGATGACGACCGCGCTCTCGGTACCGAAAGCGCGGAGAGGGGGGCTCCGGTGACGACGAAGCTGTTCGGGGAGCCGGTGCGCCGGCGCGAGGACCTCCGGCTGATCACCGGCCAGGGCCGCTACCTCGACGACATCGGCGCGGGCGCGTACGCCGCGGCGTTCGTCCGCAGCCCGCACGCGCACGCCCGGGTGCTGGACGTCGACGTCACCGACGCGCTGGACGTCGAGGGGCTGCTCGCCGTCTACACCTACGAGGACCTGACCGGCCCGATGGCCGAGCCGCTGCCGGTGCTCATCCCGCACCCGCAGCTGACCGCTCCACGCACCGGGTACCCGCTGGCGAAGGACGTCGTCCAGCACGTGGGCGAGGCCGTGGTGATGGTGGTGGCCACCGACCGGTACGTGGCCGAGGACGCCGCCGAGCGGATCATGGTCAGCTACGAGGAGCTGCCGGTCGTGGTCGGGGTGGACGCCGCGCGGACGGCGGTGCACGCGGTGCACGACGACGTGCCCGACAACGTCGCGGCGCGCCATCACCAGGAGACCGGGGACGTCGAGGCGGCACTGGCGGCCAGCGCGCACACGCTGTCGTTCACCCAGTACGTCGAGCGCAGCGCCGGCATGCCGATGGAGGGCAAGGGTGTGCACGCCCGCTGGGACCCCGACGACTCCGCGCTGCGGGTGCACACCAGCACCCAGGCGTCGACGTCGGTGCGGGCCGCGATCGCCGCGAAGCTGCAGCTGTCGCTGGAGAAGGTCGAGGTCGTCGCCCCCGACGTGGGCGGCGGCTTCGGCGTGAAGATCGTGCACCCGTGGCCGGAGGAGCTGCTGGTGCCGATGGCGGCGATCGCGCTGGGCCACGAGGTGAAGTGGACCGAGGACCGCCGCGAGCACTTCGTCTCCTCGGCGCACGAACGGCAGCAGCGGCAGGAGATCACCGTCGGGTACGACGACGACGGCCGGGTCACCGCGCTGGACGTGGCGATCTGGCACGACCACGGCGCCTACACGCCCTACGGGATCATCATCCCGATCGTCACTGCGACCCAGCTGGTCGGCCCGTACGCCGTCCCGGTCTACCGGGTGCGGGTGGACAGCGTCTACACGAACACGGTCATCGTCACGCCGTACCGGGGCGCCGGCCGCCCGCAGGGCTGCTTCGCGATGGAACGGACGATGGACCGGATCGCCCAGGAGCGCGGCCTGGACCGCGCCGCGGTCCGGGAACGCAACCTGATCCGGGCCGACCAGTTCCCCTACGACCAGCACCTGACCTTCCAGGACGGCCGGCCGGTCGTCTACGACTCCGGCGACTACCCGGCGCTGCTGGCGAAGCTCACCGCGCTGGTCGGCTGGGACGACGTGGCGGGGCGGCGCGCCGAGGCCGCGGCCCGGGGCAAGCTGCTGGGCATCGGGATGGCGCTGTACGTGGAGGGGACCGGGCCGGGGCCCTACGAGGGCGGGCACGTGCAGGTGCTGGGCAGCGGCAAGGTCCTGGTGTCGACCGGCCTGACGTCGCAGGGCCAGGGCCACCAGACGGTGTTCGCGCAGATCGTCGCCTCCGAGCTCGGGGTGCCGATCGAGGACGTCGAGGTCACCACCGGGGACACCCGGCGCTTCGGGTACGCGGTGGGGACCTTCGCCTCCCGGGCCGCGGTGATGAGCGGCAACGCCGTCGCGCTGGCCGCCCGCGGGGTGCGGGAGAAGGCGCTGCGGATCGCGGCGGAGGTCCTGGAGGCCTCGCCGGACGACCTGGAGATCGCCGACGGACTGGTCGGGGTGAAGGGGACACCGGGGGCCTCGATCCCGCTGCGGACGGTCGCCGTGCTGTCCAACCCACTGCGGTACGCCTTCGACGAGGCGGCCAAGCAGGCCACCCAGTTCGCCGGGCCGGGGGACGACACCAGGCCGCCGGTGGCGCCGGGGGACGCGCCGGGTCTGGAGCACACCGACTACTACTCCCCGGTGCGGTCGACGTTCGCCTCCGGCGCGCACGCGGCGGTGGTGGAGGTCGACCCGGCGACCTACGAGATCGACGTCGTCTCCTACGCGGTGGTGCACGACTGCGGGAACGTGGTCAACCCGATGATCGTCGAGGGCCAGGTGCACGGCGGGGTCGCGCAGGGCGTGGGCGGTGCGCTGTACGAGCGGATGGCCTACGACCGGGACGGGCAGCTGCAGAACGCCTCGTTCATGGACTTCCTGATGCCCTACGCCAGCGAGGTGCCGCCGGTGGTGATCGACCACCAGCAGACGCCGTCGCCGCTGAACCCGCTGGGCATCAAGGGCGCCGGCGAGGCCGGCGTCATCCCGGGGTCGGCCGCGATCGCCTCCGCGGTCGAGGACGCCGTCGGACGGCGGGTCTCGTCCATGCCCATCTCCCCGAGCGAGCTGTACGACCTGGTGCGCTCCCCGGCCGAACCGGTGACCAACTCGACGACTGGAGCGACGGCGTGAACCTCGACGGCAGTGCGGTCCTCTCGGCGCCACCGGAGCGGGTGTGGTCGCTGCTCACCGACCCCGAGGTGCTGGCGCGGACGATCCCGGGGTGCCTGTCCCTGGAGCGGTCCGGCGAGGACAGCTACGCGATCTCGGTGTCGGCCGGGGTGGGGGCGGTCCGGGGGACCTACGCCGGGGAGGTGCGGCTGAGCGACCTCAAGCCGCACGCCTCGTACGTGATGCACGCGTCCGGGTCCGGCGGGCCGGGGTCGGTGCGGGCGACGGTGTCGGTGAACCTGCACCCCGAAGGCGACTCGACCAACGTCACCTACTCGGCGGACGCCGTCGTGGGGGGCGCGGTCGCCGGGGTGGGCCAGCGGATGATCACCGGGGTGGCCAAGCGGATGGCCGGCCAGTTCTTCGCCGCGGTGGAGGGGGAGCTGAGCGGCGCAGTGGTGCCGGCGGCTCCGGTCCCGGCCGGCAGCGCGGCCCCGGTGCCGGCGGACGCCGCGGGACAGTCCGCGCCGGCCGCCTCCGCCGCGGGACCCACGACGGCCGGCGGCTGGGTCCCGGCCGACGCCCGTCCGCTCCTGGTGGGCGCCGCCGGCGGCGGCGTGCTGACCCTGCTCGGCGTCTGGATCGGGTACCTGCTCGGCCGCCGCCGTTAGGTGTACCCGGCCATCGGCGCGGCCCCGAGCCGGCGGTCCGTCGTCACGGGCGCCGATCCCCTGGGCGACCGAACCGCTCGCCGACCGGTTGTCCCCGGCCACTCCTGCGGGTGATGATTCGGACGGATTCGTCCGGGACGATGCACGTGTCCTCCTCACGGCCGAGGGGGCCACCGTCCAGGGAGGACACGTGCACCGGGAACGCTCAGTGGCAGAGGACCAGGTCGCCGCGCTGCTCCGGACCGCCCGCCGGAAGCTGGACCTGAGCGTGGCGTTCCTCAGCCGGATCGACGAGACCACCCGGACGATGCAGGTGGTGGACTCGGCGCTGCCCGACGTCCAGGTCGGCTACGGCGGGCCGCGGGACAGCGGGTTCTGCCTGGCCGTCGTGGAGGGGCGGCTGCCCCAGGTCATGCCCGACGTCCGCGACGTCCCGGAGGCGATGCGGCTGCACCCGGACGACCTGCCGCAGATCCGCGGGCACGTCAGCGTCCCCGTGGTGCTCAGTGACGGTGCCCTGTACGGCACGCTCTGCGCCTTCGGCCTGGTCTCCGACCCGGAGGTGTCGCCGCGTGACCTCGCGCTGATGGAGGTGCTCGCCGAGGCCGCGGCCCTGCTGATCGAGCCCCAGGTCCGGCTGGAGCAGCGGCAGGCCGAGATCAGCGACCGGCTCACCCCGCTGATGACCGCCGGCGGGCCGACCATCGCCCTCCAGCCGATCGTCGGCCTCGACTCCGGCCGGCGGGTGGGCGCCGAGGCGCTCAGCCGCTTCCCGGCCGAGTGGGGACGCGCCCCCGACGTCGTCTTCGGTGAGGCGCACAGCGTCGGGGACGGCGACCGGCTGGAACTGCTCGCCCTCGCCCGCGCCGCCACGCTGCTCGACCAGGTGTCCGGTTACGTGTCGATGAACGTATCGCCGCAGACCCTGCTGACGCCGCTGTGCGCCGAGGTGCTCGCCGGCCTCCCGCTGGACCGCGTGGTGCTGGAGCTCTCCGAGCACACCCCGGTGCACGACTACGCCGCGCTGGGTGCCGCGCTGGCCCCGCTCCGGGCCCGCGGGATGAGGCTGGCGATCGACGACGTCGGCGCCGGCTTCTCCTCGCTGCGGCACATCGTGATCACCGGCCCCGACGTGATCAAGATGGACCGCAGCATCGTCAGCGGCCTGGACTCCGACCCGATCCTCGCCAGGCTGGCCCAGTCGCTGGTCGGGTTCGCGCACAGCTTCGACATCTGTGTCATCGCCGAGGGGGTGGAGACGGCGGCCGAGCACGCCGTGCTGCAGGACCTCGGCGTGGACGGCGGGCAGGGCTGGCTGTTCGGCCGGCCCGGACCCGCCGACCTGCTCGTCGACGAGGGCACCGTGCTCGCTCCCCCGCTGCGCCCGTCCGCCCGGTCCGGCGCGGAGCCGCTCCCCGCCTGACCCGTACGAGTGGTCCGGTCACGTCGGGCCCTCAAGCCGCTCCAGTCGGTGCCGACCCCGGCCGATCACTTCAGGGACGGAGATCGGGACGGACATCGTGGTTCGGGAGGGCTCGTGCGCAAGCAACGCTCGGAGTCGGAGCAGCAGATCGCCGACCTGCTGTCGACGGCGCGCAGGTCGCTGCGCCTCAGCGTCGCCTTCCTCAGCCGGATGGACGGGACGACGCAGCACCTGGAGGTCGTCGACTCGGCGATCCCGATGCTCTTCCACGACGGGATCCAGCAGAAGCAGGAGTCCACCTTCTGCCAGCTCGTCCTGGACGGGAAGCTCCCCGCCGTCATGCCCGACATGCGTAAGTCCTCGCTGGCGATGAGCCTGCCGGTGGCCCGCATCCCTCGGATCCGCAGCTACGTGACCACCCCCGTCGTCCTCAGCGACGGCTCGCTGTACGGCACCCTCTGCGCGTTCGGCTTCACCTCCGACCCCGAGCTGACCACCCGCGACAAGTCCCTCATGGACGTCCTGGCCGACGCCGCCTCGGTGATCATCGAGCCGGGACTGCGGGACGCCCAGCAGCGCACCGAGATCGAGGACCGGCTGGCACCGCTGATCGCCGCGGGCGGCCCCACCGTCGTCCTGCAGCCCATCGTCGACCTGGAGACCGGTGCCCGGGTCGGTGCCGAGGCGCTCAGCCGCTTCCCCGCCGAGTGGGGCAAGGCCCCCGACGTCTGCTTCGCCGAGGCCCACAGCGTGGGCCAGGGCGACCATCTGGAGCTGCTCGCCCTCGGCCGGGCCGCCGAACACCTGGACACGGTGAGCGGCTACGTCTCGATGAACGTCTCCCCGGCGACCCTGCTGACCCCCGAGTGCCTGGAGCTGCTGCACGCGCTGCCGCTCCCGCGGATCCTGCTCGAGCTCTCCGAGCACGACCAGGTGGAGGACTACGACGCGCTGACCGCCGTCCTCGAGCCGCTCCGCGCCCGCGGCATGAAGCTGGCGATCGACGACGTCGGGGCCGGCTTCTCCTCGCTGCGGCACATCGTGGTGACCTCGCCGGACGTGATCAAGATGGACCGCAGCATCGTCGCCGGCATCGACACCGACCCGGTGCTGTCCAAGCTCGTCTCGTCGCTGGTGGACTTCGGTCACGGCTGCGACGTCCGGGTCGTGGCCGAGGGCGTGGAGACCCCGGCCGAGCACGCCGTGCTGCGGTCGCTCGGGGTCGACCTGGGTCAGGGCTGGCTGTTCGGCCGCCCTGGGCCGGCGTCCGCGCTCGGCGACGGCGGCGCGCCCACGCTGACCAGCGTCCCGGCTCCCCGGCTCGCACCGCCGGTCCCGGTGCGGGTCCGCGCTCGGGACTGAGGCCGCGCCGGCCGGTCGGCCAGGTGCTGCTCGAACATCCTGCGGCCGGCCACGCTGGCCGGCCCATGATCGTTGTGCACCCAGTGCGGCCTCCGCGGCCGGGAGGGAGCACTGGCTGCACCACGGCGAGCGGCGCGCCTCAGCTCTGGCTGAGGACGAGCGTCGGGTAGTCGGTGTAGCCCTCGGCGCCGGCGGCGTAGAACGTGGCCGGGTTCGGCTCGTTCTCCGGGTGCCGCCCCTGCCAGCGCTCGACCAGGTCGGGGTTGGCGATGGCCAGCCGCCCGACGGCGACGGCGTCGGCGTGTGCGGCCTCGATGAGCGCCACGGCCTCGTCGCGGGTGGTCGGGGAGCCGAAGCCGCTGTTGGCGATCAGCCCGCCGCCGAACCGCCGCCGCAGCTCCTGCACCAGGTCACCGGCCGGCTCGCGGTGCAGCACGCTGAGGTAGGCCAGGCCGAGCGGCGCGAGGGCGTCCACCAGGGTGCCGTAGGTGGCCAGCACGTCGTCCCGGTCGGTCTCCAGGGCGTCCTGGATGTCGTGCTCCGGGGAGATCCGCAGGCCGACCCGGCCCGCGCCGATCGCCTCGGCGACGGCGGTCACGACCTCCACGGCGAAGCGGGCACGGCCCTCCGGCGAGCCGCCGTACCGGTCCTCGCGCCGGTTGGAGGTGGGGGCGAGGAACTCGTGGATCAGGTAGCCGTTGGCCCCGTGCACCTCCACGCCGTCCAGCCCGGCCTCGACCGCCCGGCGGGCCGCGGTGACGAAGTCCTGCACCGTCGCCTCGACCTCCTCGGTGGTCAGCGCGTACGGCACTGGGTAGGGCTGCTTGCCCCTCTCGGTGTGTCCGGCGCCGTCGATCGCGATCGCGCTGGGGGCGACGACCCGGCGCCCGCCGTTGACGTCGGGGTGGGTGACCCGCCCGGCGTGCATCACCTGCATGACGATCCGGCCGCCGCGGGCGTGCACCGCCTCGGCCACCCGCCGCCAGCCCTCGACCTGCTCGTCGGTCACGATGCCCGGCTGCCCGACGAACCCCTGGCCCTCGTGCGTGGGGTAGGTGCCCTCGGTGATGATCAGGCCGATGCTCGCGCGCTGCGCGTAGTGGTCGACGACGAGGTCCCCGGGGACACCGGCCGGGCCCGACCGCATCCGGGTGAGCGGGGCCATGACGACGCGGTTGGCGAGCTCGAGGCCGCCCAGGGTGACAGGGGAGAACAGGTCCATGCCCGGTCCGAACCGGGCGCCGGAGCGCGACCATCCCGCACGGCCCGGACTGCGATGATCGTCACGCGGCCGGGCGGAGCGGGCCGGACCGGCTCAGCCGGCGTCCGCCGGTCCGCCGGCCGCCAAGGCGGGCGGTCCCGCGGCCCGTCGCGCCGCGGGTTGGGACGGCCGTCGGGCTCGAACCGCCGGCGCATCCCGAACGCCCGGGCGCTGGGCCCGTGGCGCTGCAGGTACCGCAGCCGGGTGAGGCCGTCCTCAGCGGTGGGTCGGTGCCCTTCCGCCACCCACCAGAGGACGGCGGCGGGCTGCGGCGCGGCCTCGAACCACCGGGCCCGGTGGCGCAGGAAGCCGCCGTGCGCGCTGCGGTAGACGAACTCGTGCAGCGGCGCGTAGGACTCCCACACCGACAGGTTGAGCAGCACCGGCGACCGGTCGTCGGCCACCACGACCGCGCCGTGGCCCTCGCCCGGGCGCAGCCGCCAGACGAAGCCGGGACTCGCCTCGGCGAGCCGGTTGACCGCGTCCAGGGCGAGCACGAACTCGCGCATGACCGGATCCCCCCACGGGCCGCGCGGCCGGAAGACGTTCGCCTGCGCCAGCTGGGCCATCGGCACCTCCCGGTCCGAACATCCTGCCGCCGGACGGCGACCGGACCACCGCCAGAGCGCAGGCGCGGCAGCCAACAGCGCGATGGCCAGCACGGTGACCACCCCGTGCCCGACCCGGCCGGCCGTGACGCCGGCGGACCGGTCGAGGACGTGGTCGGCCCACTCCGGATCAGGCCAGGAAGAGGCAGAACGGGTGGCCGGCCGGGTCGAGCATCACCCGGACGTCGTCCTGAGGCTGGTGCTCCGCCTGCACGGCGCCCCCGGCTTCGGCGAAGGCGACCGCCGCGGCCAGGTCCTCGACCGCGACGTCCAGGTGCAGCTGCATCCGCTGCTCCCCCGGCCCGGCCGGCCAACGGGGCGGCACGTGGTCGGTCTCCCGCTGGAAGGACAGTCCGGGACGGCCGTCGCCGGGCCGCAGCGTCGCCCACTCGGGGTCGTCGGTGTCCAGCGGCCAGTCCAGCAGCCGGGCGTAGAACCGGGCCAGCGCGCGGGGGTCGGGACAGTCGAGCACGGTCGCGGTGAGCGTCATCGCAGGGCGGTCGGGCACGGGGTCTCCCGGGGGACGCGGACGGGACCGCGCGACCCTAACGGCGTCCACCGACACGACCGCCGCGCCGGTGCCGCCCAGCCGTCGGTGACCGCCCGTCCTCCTCCGGCGGGGGAGGAGGGCGGGCGGTCAGCGGGCGGTCAGGAGCGGCGGCGGTCGGGACGACGGCGCTCCGGGGCGAGCCGCCGGCCCGCGGTGCCCTTGAGGCCGGTGGCCAGGCCGATGATCCCGTGGCGCTGGTAGTCGGCCACCGCACGGTGCGCCAGGCGGAGCACCGACGGAGCCGAGCGCAGGTGCGGCTCCAGCCCGGAGGCCGACCGCGGCAGCATGGCGAAGGCGATGCTGATCTGCGCGGAGCTGATCGGCCGGCCCGCCCGGTCGCCGAGGTTCAGCCACACCGCCGAGTGCGGCCAGTCGAACTCGACCAGCGTCCCGCCCAGCCAGCGGCACTGGCTGAACACCAGCTCGGCGATGTCCTCCGGGCTGTCCCAGCGCAGCACGATCGGCTCGCTGCGGTCGGTCATGAGCCTGGCCTCGATCCAGTCGATCCGGACCAGCGCCGGACGGCCGGGGATCGACAGGGCGACGTCCTTGATGTCGTCGGCCCCGATGTTCAGCCGGGCGAAGGACAGGCCGTTGTGGTTGATCCGCACCCGCCGGCGCGGGCCCGGGTGGGTGTGCCCGTCGGCGCTGCGCCAGCGCAGGTGCGTCTCGAAGGGCTCACCGGAGGGCTCGAAGACCTGCTTGTCGACGTGCCCCTGGTGCACGGCCTCGATCTGCGCGGCGAGGTTGGGGTCGGTGGCGGCCACCAGCCGCGGCCAGAACGCGTCGCGCAGCTGCAGGTCGTCGAGGTCGTTCGGGGACAGGTAGGCGATCGCGGCCGCCAGGTCGTCGGGGATGACCTGGGTGACGACGGTGGAGCCGAAGTTGTCCTCGTGCCGCCAGTTGCCGAACACCCGGGCCTCCTCGGCCGTGGGCGACTGCAGGGCGGTGACGATGATGTTGGCCAGCCGCTTGCCCGCGGACGGGTTGCTGAGGCTGGGCCAGTCCGGGTCCGCCTCGGCGTAGCGGTTCCACATGGCCTGGAAGGCCAGGATGCCGTCCTGCACGGCCTTGCGCTCCGCGTTCTGGGCGGGGCTGTCCACGACCGGGCCGAGGACCGGCTCCCCGTCGTCGGTGAAGTCGATGAGCGAGCCGCACAGCGCGTTCACGCACTGCTCGAGCACCTCGGGGCTGCGGGTCAGCGTGGTGGAGACCTCGCGGGGGTAGCCGCCCTGGGCCAGGTAGCCCTCGGCGCGCAGGCCGGTCTGCACGACCCGGGCGGACCGGTCCTCGGTGGCCAGGTACAGACCGGCCGGGACGATCGGGATCCGGGCCAGGGACAGCAGGCGACCCAGCTGGAACTGGATGGTCGCCCCCCAGCCGAGGTCGATGAGGGTGAGGTCCTCGCCCTCCAGCGCGCCGGCGTTGCGGAGCGCGGTGATCAGCCGCTCGCGGGCCTTGGTGACCGTGGCGGTCATCTGGTTCCGGAGGTGCGGGCTCTCGGTGAGCGCGGAGGCGACCCGGTCGAGGATGCCGCTGTTGTCCATGACGGTGTGCAGCTCGCCGGCCAGCGCCGGGACGTCGCCGGGACGCAGGTGCAGGATGTCCAGCAGCCCGCTCACCGTCAGGTGGTAGCTGCGCCGGATCAGCTCGCTGAGGGTCTCTCGGTTGATCTCGTCCAGCATCGCGACCGACGTGACGTGCCGGGACAGCCACAGCGGGCGGGCCTCGATCTTGCGGCCGCGGGCCTGCGCGGCGTTGTTGATCAGCGTGGAGAGCAGCTCGCCCTCGCGCATCGGGCACCAGACGACCTCGGTGCCGCTCTTCTCGGCGCTCTCGACCACCCACTCGGCGAAACCGGTGAGCACCGGGCCGACGACCGCGGCCCCGTAGCGCCACGCCGTGGTCACCGCGCGGGCCATGTCGTCGGGCGCGGTGCGGACGGTCTTGGCGCGCAGGCTGGTCAGCCCGTAGTCGCCCTCCTCCGGGTCCAGCAGCGGGTCCACCGGGCCGTAGCCGTCCAGCGGCTGGCGCTCGCGCTCGAGCACCCGGGCCAGGCCGCCGTCGATGCGCTCGTAGTGCGTGCAGCGGATCCCGTGCCGGGAGGGGACGGCGACGTCGGCCAGGTGGTTGTCGCCCACGTGCCACAGCTGCTCGGGACGCAGCGCGAGCTCGTCGAGCACCACGGGCCACAGGCCGTTGGCCTTGTCCGCCCCGTACTCGTGCGAGCGGAAGAGCCGGGCGTCCTTGAGCGGCGCGAGCTCCGGCCGGTCGAGCAGCTGACGGAACTGGGCCTCGGTGAAGTAGGTGTCCGAGACCAGGACGATCGGGACGCCGTTGGCCGCGGCGCCGGCGATCAGCTCGGCGATGTCGAAGTCGACGACCAGGAACTGGTCCTCCACCGCGATCTCGGCGGCGACCAGCTCGTCCAGCGAGCCGGTGAACTGCTCCAGCGGCATCTTGCGCCAGATGTCGAACAGGGAGATCTCCGGGCCGTGCTCGGTGTGCCGGGCCTCCATCTCGGCGTTGATGCGCATGTGCCGGAAGGTCGCGTCGGTGATCCAGGCGGGGCACTGCCCGCCCCGGCGCAGGGTGTCGGCCAGCACCATGAACAGGTCCGCGGGCCGGGGCACGCGCCGCCACAGGATGGTGTCGAAGACGTCCAGCGAGAGTGCGGCGCACGACCGGTCGGCCACCGCGTTGCGGACCTTCTTCAGGCTGTCGTTCATCAGTGCGTGACCCCTATCCGTTCACCGAACCGCACCCTTGGCGGCACGATCAGTGACGACGCTAGCGGGATGGCGTGACGAAAGTCAGCACCGACGCGACGGACGGCCCCGTCACAGGACCGTTCCGTCCCATGCGTCCCAGCGACCCCGCCCGACCCGGCCCCGGCTCCCCGGCGGGCTCTAGCCTGCAGGAGTGGCAGAGCTGAACCGGGTCCTGGTCTGTACCAACCAGCTGCGCGAGATCCGCGGTTCCGAGCTGGTCACCCTGGAGCTGGTGGAGCACTTCCTGGCCCGGGGCGCGGAGGTCGACGTGGCCAACAACCTCTTCCTGTGGCCAATGGCCGGTGAGTTCGCCCAGTTGCCCGGCCAGGAGCGGCTGACGGTCGCCGAGGACCCGTACCACGAGTTCTCCGGCCCCTACGACCTCATCTGGACCCAGCACAGCCTGCTGCCCCCCAGCGTCATCGAGCAGCTGGCCGACACCGGCCTGACCACCGCCGTCGTCTGGCACCACATGTCCGCGCAGATCCACATGGAGCTGCCGCTGCTGACCGACGTGGAGGAGGCCTTCGCCGACGTGTCGACCGCGGTGTCCGGCGAGGTCGCCGACCTGCTCGAGCGGTTCGGCCTGAACCGCAAGCGGATCGCGCTGTTCGACAACCCCGCGCCCGACGTGTTCGCCGACGCGGTCCGCGGACGCACCGGCACGGACCTGGAGCGCGTGCTCGTGGTCTCCAACCACCCACCCGAGGAGGTGCTGGCCGCGGCGGCCCTGCTCCGGGAGCGCGACGGGCTGCAGGTCGACGTCCTGGGCGAGGTGACGACGGCCGCCCGGGTGACGCCGGCGCTGCTCGACGGTTACGACGCGGTCGTCACCATCGGCAAGACCGTGCAGTACGCGCTGTCCATGGGGCTGCCCTGCTACGTCTACGACCACTTCGGCGGCGTCGGCTGGCTCACCTCGGAGAACCTGGACGCCGAGCGGTGGTGGAACTTCTCCGGCCGGGCCACCCGCCGGCAGGTCGACGCCGCGACCATCGCCGAGGAGGTCACCACCGGGTTCCCCGCGGCCCTGGAGTGGGCCCGCAGCCGGCGCCCCGAGCACGCCGAGCAGTGGCGCCTGTCCGGGCAGCTGGACCGGCTGCTGGCCACCCGGGCGCTGCGCAGCCCCCGGCCCAAGCGGCTGAGCCGGGCCCAGGCCGACCGGCTGCTCGCCTTCGACGAGCTGCACCGGGGCCTCTACCGGACCCTGGAGTACTACAAGGACGAGCTCGCCCGGGCGACGGGCACCACCGGCTGACCTTCCCCGACCTGGTACCTCAACACTAAGGTACCGGCATGAGCGCGCCGGCCCGACGGGTCCGCATCGGGATCGACACCGGCGGCACGTTCACCGACGTCGTCGCGGTGGACGAGGACACCGGCGAGGTGACCACGACCAAGACGCCGTCCACCCCCGCGGACCCGGCCCAGGGCTTCCTGACCGGCCTGCGCAAGGTGCTCGGCCTGCTCGGGCTGGACGGCGGGTCGGTCACCGCGGTGAGCCACGGGACGACGGTGGCGACCAACCAGCTGCTCGAGGGCCGGCTGGACCGGATCGGCTTCATCACCACCGAGGGCTACGAGTCGGTGCTGGAGATCGCCCGGCAGTCGGTCCCCGACGGCTACGGCAACAGCTGGTTCTGGGTCAAGCCGCCCCGGATCGTCCCGGCCGACCTGGTCCGCACGGTCGGCGGGCGGCTGGACCCCACCGGCGCCGAGGTGCGGCCGTTCTCCCGCGAGGACGCGGTCGCCGCGGCCCGGTCCCTCCGGGACGCCGGGGTGACCACCGTCGGGGTCTGCTTCCTGCACTCCTACGCCGACGACGCCCACGAGCGGGCCATGCTCGACGTGCTCTCCGCCGAGCACCCGGACGCGGTCGTGTCGATCAGCTCCCGGGTGCTGCGCGAGTACCGCGAGTACGAGCGGTCGGTCACGACGCTGGTCGACGCCGCGGTGAAGCCCCGGGTGGCCGCCTACGTCCGGAACGTCCGCGCCCGGCTGGACGAGATCGCCCCCGGCGTCCCGTTCTCCGTCATGAAGAGCAACGGCGGCGTGCTGAGCGCGGCCGAGGTGGTCGACCAGCCGATCACCACGATGCTCTCCGGCCCGGCGGCCGGCGCCCTCGGCGCGGCCCTGATCGCCGGGACGGCGGGCTTCGACCGGGTGCTGACCTGCGACGGCGGAGGCACCTCCACCGACGTCACCGTGGTGGTCGACGGGGAGCCGACCCTGACCACCGAGGGCTCGGTCGGCGGCCACCCGAGCAAGATCCCGATGATCGACGTGGTGACCGTGGGGGCCGGCGGCGGGTCGATCGCCTGGCTGTCGCCCGAGGGCTCGCTCAAGGTCGGGCCGCGGTCGGCCGGCGCCGACCCGGGTCCGATGTGCTACCCGTCCGGCGGCGACGCCCCCACGGTCACCGACGCGCACCTCGTCCTGGGCCGGATCCCCCCGCACCTGCTGGGCGGCGAGATCCCGCTGTCGGTCGACGCCGCCCGCGCCGGGCTCGAGCGGCTGGGCGACCGGCTGGGGTTGTCGCTGGAGGCGGCCGCCACCGGGGTCCTGGAGATCTCCGCCTGGAACCAGGCCAACGCGCTGCGCCAGGTCACGGTCGCGCGGGGCCTGGACGTCCGCGACTTCACGCTGACCACCTTCGGCGGCTCGGGCCCGCTGCTGGCCTGCCGGCTGATGGACGTGCTGGGCCTCCCCCGCACCCTGGTGCCGCCGGACCCGGGCAACGTCAGCGCCTTCGGGCTGCTGACCGTCGACGTCCGCGACGACCACGTGCAGACGATGGTCACCCGGCACGCCGACCTGGACCCGGCCGCCGTCGCGGCCGGCTTCGGCGCCCTGGAGGCGCAGGCGGCGCGGGCGCTGGACGCCGAGGGCTTCTTGCGCGACCAGCAGCGGATGCAGCGCAGCGCCGACCTGCGCTACGTCGGCCAGGCCTTCGAGGTGCGGGTCCCGGTCGGTGACGGGACGCCGGACCGTGAGGCGGTCGACCGGGTGGCCACCGCCTTCCACGCCGCGCACCGGCAGCTCTACGGCTACGACCTCGCCGGCGACCCGCGCCAGGCCGTGGAGTGGGTGAACCTCCGGGTCAGCGGCATCGGGCCGATCCGCCGTCCCGAGATCAGGGAGCTGCTCCCCCGGGACGGCGACCCGGTCACCGGCAGCCGGCCGGTGTCCTTCGGCGACGGCTGGGTCGACACTCCCGTGCACCAGCGGTCCGGCCTGGGCGCGGGGGACGTCGTCCGCGGGCCGGCGGTCGTCGAGGAGTTCGGCTCGACCGTCCCGGTGCACCCCGGTTTCCTCGCCACCGTGGACCGGCACGGGAACCTGCTGCTGACGAGGGAGAGCCGGTGACCACCGCGGACCCGGTCCTGGTCGAGATCGTCGCGGGCACGCTGGCCGCGATCGAGAAGGAGGTGGAGACGTCGATCGGGCGGACCTCCCGCTCCCCCATGATCCGCGACGCGCACGACTTCCGGGCCGGCATCCACGACCGGCAGCTGCGCAAGCTCACCGGCCGCTCGTACTCCGCGCTGGTGCACCCGGTGGTCCGCGACCACCCGATCGCCACGATGAACCCGGGGGACGTGTTCTTCCACAACGACGTCTACCTGTCCGAGGGCGGGATCGGCCACCTGCCCGACCTGTGCGTGACGGTGCCGGTCTTCGCCGACGTGGACGGCGTCCCGACGGTGGTCGCCTTCGTCCAGGCGTTCGGCCACCACGACGACATCGGCGGCTCGGTGCCCGGCTCCATGCCGTCGGCGGCGACGAGCGTGTTCGAGGAGGGCCTGATGGTCCCGCCGATCAAGCTGTGGGACCGCGGCGTCCGCAACGAGGCGGCGCTGACGATCATGACCCGCAACTCGCGGATGCCGGACTCGCTGGCCGCGGACCTCGACGCCGAGTGCTCGGCCTGCCTTGCCGGCGCCCGGCGGCTCGGCGAGCTGTTCGACCGGTACGGCGTCGCGGCGGTGGAGGCCTGCTTCGAGGTGATCCTGACCCGCTCGACCGAGGTCTACCGGCGGGAGGTGCTCTCCCAGATCCCCGACGGCACCTACGTCTGGGAGGACTACGCCGAGCACGACGGCGTCGACGAGCCGCGGCTGCACCGGCAGCGGATCACGCTGACCATGGACTCGACCGCCGACGTCCCGCTGGTCATCGACTTCACCGGTACCGGTCCGCAGGCCAGGGGCCCGATCAACCACTGCGGCGACTACGCCGACGGCAACTTCCTCAAGAAGTGGCTGGCGCCGGTCCTGCGCAACCTCGCCGCGACGCCGGAGCGGATGGCCGAGCTCGACGTGAACGAGGGCGTGGTCCCGCTGATCGAGATGCGGTTCCCCGAGAAGGGCACGCTGCTCACGCCGGTCTTCCCGGCCCCCACCAACGCCCGCACGTTCGTCATCCTCCGGCTGCTCGGCGTGCTCGCCGGGGTGCTGGCCAAGGCCACCGGCGGCCGGATGCCCGCCGACCAGGAGACCATCCGGTACACCGGCGTGTACGGGACCGACGCGAACGGCGAGCCGTACCTGATGCGCGAGGTGCTCGGCGGAGGGTCGGGTGGGCGGTACTACGCCGACGGGGAGGACACCGTCCACGTCGTCCCGGACTCCCGGAACCTGCCCACCGAGTTCACCGAGGCGCGCTTCCCGCTGCGGGTCGAGCGGCTCGGGCTGGCGGTGGACTCCGGCGGACCCGGCCGTCACCGGGGCGGCTGCGGCTACGAGAAGCACATCCGGGTGCTGCGCGACGCGCACTTCATGTCGATCGCCGACCGCTCGATCCTGTCCTGCTGGGGCGTCAAGGGCGGCCGGGCCGGGCGGCCGTTCCAGGTCACCGTGGACCCGGGCGGCCCGGACGAGCACGAGGTGGACGCGCTGGCCGACGCCGAGCCGCTGCGGGCCGGCACCGTCGTCCGGATCCGGACCACCGGCGGGGGCGGCTGGGGCGACCCGCTGGAGCGCCCGGTCGACGAGGTGCTCCGGGACGTCGCCTGGCGGAAGGTGAGCGTCGAGGGTGCGCGGGAGGACTACGGCGTGGTGGTGGACGGCGACGGCGGTGCCGACGCGGCGGCCACGGAGGCACTGCGGGCGCAGTTGCGCGCGCAGCGCCCGGAGGTGCAGCCGTTCTTCGACCGCGGCCCCGGCTACGCGAGGCTGTCCGGCGGCGCGGCGTCCAACGAGTTCGACCTGCTCTAGAGAAAGGACCCCGCTGCCCTCGGCCCCGCTGTAGGGCCCGCCGCGAGCCTGCGAGCGGTGGGGGACAGCGGGGTCCTTCCTCAGGCGCCGGGCGTCTTGGCCGCCTCGTCGGCACCGCCCTCCTGGTTGTCCTGGTGGACCTCGCGCGCGGTGCCGTGCAGGTCGCTGCCCTCTCCGCCGGCGGCCTTGCCGCTGGGAGTGGCGGTCAGGGCGGACGGGTCGGCGGGGCTGGACGGCTCGTTCTCGGACATGGGGCCTCCTGGGTCCGGTGGGCGGTGACCTGCGTCACCACTGTGCCCTCCCCGAGGGCCGCCGCCAAGCGAACCGGCGGCGGCGGCGGGGAACCTCCGGGGCCGGCGGCGGGGGAGGCGGGGTGGCCGGCCGGTCCGCGCGCCACACGGCCACCAGCTCGTCGGCGTCGGCCATCCCGACCGGGACCCACACACCCTCCACCGGTCGCCGGTAGTACTGGTCGACCCGCGCGTTGTGCGCGTCCACGAGGGCCCGGACGGCGACCTCGGAGGTCTGCCGGGCGATCAGCGCGGGCAGCTCCTCGCGCTCCTTGCGCAGGGCCAGGCCGGTCGGCAGCATCCCCGCGACATCGGCCTCCTCGCGCTTGGCCCACTCCAGCGCCCACTCGTAGCTGCTCTTCTCCCGGTCGCGCCGCGGCAGCGGCTTGCCGGCGAGGGACAGCCCCTCGAACGCGCCCTCGTCCTCGGCCCGCCGGATCTGCTGCTCCACCCAGCTCTCGAACGTCATCCCGCTCGGCTTGCGCTGCGTCATCGGCGTCCTCCTCCGTCCCCGCCGTCTGCCAGTGTGGGCGACGTGCGGACGACGAGCAGCCGAGAGGTCTACCGGAACCCCTGGATCCGGGTGCGGGAGGACGCGGTCGAGCGCGCGGACGGCTCCACGGGCGTCTACGGGGTGGTGGAGAAACCGCACTTCGGGCTGGTGATCGCCGCCGAGCGGGACGGCGTCTGGCTGGTCGAACAGTTCCGTCACCCGCTGGGCCGGCGGGCCTGGGAGTTCCCGCAGGGCACCTGGACAGCCGGGGACGACGGGACGCCGGAGGAGCTCGCCCGCGCGGAGCTGGCCGAGGAGACCGGACTCCGGGCGGCCACCTGGGCGCACCTGGGCCACCTGGACCTGGCGCCGGGCCTGTCCACCCAGGAGTTCGACGTGTGGCTGGCCAGCGGGCTCACCGCCGGGCCGACCGCGCGGGAGGCCACCGAGGCCGACATGCGGCACGCGTTCGTGACCGAGACCGAGCTGCGGGCCATGATCCGGGAGGGCCGGTTCACCGACGGTCCGTCGCTGGCCGCGTACAGCCTGCTGCTGCTGGCCCGGGCGGCGGCGCCCACGCGTCAGGAGTGAACCACCCGCGACGCGGGCAGAACCCCCTCATGGTGGAGCCCCAGTCAGCGCCGCGGGACGAGGACCGACCGCCGTCGGACACCCACGCCGTCACGGTGACGTGCACCCGGGAGGGTCAGACCGCCCGGATCGAGGTCGTGGGCGAGCTCACCGACGCCGCCCGCCGTCCGCTGGTCCGCGAGCTGACCGACCTCATGCTGGGCAAGGCGCCGCTCAAGCGGGTGGAGCTGGACGTGACCCGGGTGTCCTTCCTGAACTCGGCCGGCATCGCCGCGCTCGTGCAGCTGCAGAAGATGGTGCAGCCGCGCGGCATCACGCTGGTCCTCGAGGTGGCCTCCGACGGGGTGGCCCGTCCGCTGCAGCTGAGCGGACTGTGGCACCGCTTCACCGTCCTCGACCGGCGGCCGGACACCGCGCAGGCGACGCACGAGCCGCTCGACCCGGGCCACCAGCACAGTTGACTCAGGGGTCCTGCGGGACCCGGCCCAGGGCGACGAGGAAGCGGCGCAGCAGGTCGGCGAGCTGTCGCTGCTCGGCCGCGGAGAGGCCGGCCAGCATGCCGCGCTCGGTCTCCAGGTGGTCCGGCAGCGCCGCGTCCAGCGCCTGCCGGCCGGCCTCGGTGAGCGAGACGACGACGGCTCGGCCGTCGGCGTCACTGCGGCCGCGGGTGATCAGGCCCTTCTCCTCCAGCCGGTCCAGCCGCTGGGTGATCGCGCCGGAGGTGACCAGCGCCGTGCGCATCAGCGCGGTCGGGGTCAGCTGGTAGGGCTCCCCGGCCCGGCGGAGCGCCGCCAGCACGTCGAAGGACGGCGCGTCCAGCCCGTGCCGCGCGAAGGTGGCCCGCTGCGCGAGGAACACCTCCCGCTGCAGCTGGCTGATCCGGCCGATCACGCCCATCGGCGAGCAGTCCAGGTCGGGACGCTCCCGCGCCCACTGGGCGAGGATCTGGTCGAGGGCGTCCTCGACCGGGCGCTCGGTCACCGGAGGTCCACGCCCGCGAGCACCTGCTCACCGCGCTCCCGGAGGACGCGGACCACCGCCGTCCCGGTGCGGCCGCCGGCCGCTGTGACGACGATCATCGGCGCTCACCCTAGCGACGGGTCACCCGGCCGCGGGCCGGTTCAGGTCCCCGCGCGCAGGGCGGAGCTGAGCCGCACGGTGAGTCCGCGGGGACCGGGCAGCAGGTCGACGTGGTCCCACAGCTTGCGGGCCAGCCACAGCCCCATGCCGCCGCGGGACAGGTCGCTGCCGTGCGCGGGCTGGAACCCGGCGAGCGGGTCCCCGTACCCGGTGCCCCGGTCGGTGATCGTGCAGACGACCTGCGTGCCGTCGGCCCACACGCGGGCCGAGACCGGCGGGACGCCGTGCCGGAAGGCGTTGGCCGCGATCTCGCTGACCGCCAGGTGCATGTCCCCGCCCATGTCCGGGTCGGGCACGCAGGTCGCCAGGACGGCGGCCAGCTGGTGCCGCAGCCGCGCGAGCTCGACGGCGTCGTCCACGGCGAAGATCGGCGGCGTCCCCTCCAGCGGCTCCTCCGGCAACGGCAGGCCGGCCAGGTACTCCACCGGGTCCTGGAAGGCCGGGCTGGGCTGCCGCTCGCCGCCGACGGCGAGCACCGGATGGGTGGCCAGCGCGCTGTCGACGACCTCCGGCGGCAGCGACCGGCGGTCGTAGAGGCACAGCCCCTCCACCGGTGCGCCGGCGAGGACGACGTTGACCGCGGACTCGTACCGCTGGCCCTCCCGCCAGGTGCGCGGCGCCGGGCCGAACACGGTCTCGCCGAGCACCCGCAGCCGGCCCGACCCGGTCTCGGCCGCCTGCGCCAGCAGCCGCCGGACCGCGGCGACGGCGTCGGGGGCCCGGGCGTCGAGCAGGCTGACCCGGGGGTCGGTCCGGACGCCGGACGCCCGGTCCCCGAGCTCGCCGCGCAGCTGCTCGGCCCGCGACGGTGGACAGGTCAGCACCACCAGGTCACCGGCGACCAGTCCGGCGTCGAGGAACGGCAGGGCGGCGGAGAGCAGCTCGGCGTCCGACCCGACCACGGCCGCGGCATGGCTGTGCCCGTCATCGGTGCGCCCCCGCGGGGGACCTCCGAGCACGGGCACCGACCTCTCGAGCGGGGAACGACTGCTCGCATTGTCGAGGACGTGTCCGGGGCCACTGCCGCCGCCCCCCAAGAGAGGGACGGGGCCACCGTCAGCCGGACCGCGTCCGGCGACCGGCCAGCCGGTCCAGCTCGGCCCGGTCCAGGCCGGTAGCCGCGTCCACCTCGGCCCCGTCCAGCGCTCCGCAGTCCAGGCCGCGGAGGACGACGGCAGCCAGCGCCCGGGCCGTCGCCGGCTCGTCGAGCACGCCGCCGGCGACCTTGTGCACGTAGGCGTCCAGGCGGGCGGCGGCGGCCGGCAGCGCCGCCCGGAAGAAGGCGTAGGTGGCCACGTAGCGGGTGACCAGCTGGGCCGGGTGCAGGTCCCAGCCCTGGTAGAAGCCGCGTTCCAGGGCCCGGCGGACCAGGCCGGCGTGCAGCGCCCAGCCGGCGTGCACCTGCTCCCGGTCGCCGACGGGCAGCACGTTGGTCGAGCCGTCGACCGCCCGGGCGCCGGTGCCGGCCACCGCGACCTGCATCGCCTGCTTCGCGGCGTCGGCCGCCGGGTGGTCGGAGGCCTGGTGCGCGGCGGCGATGCCCAGCGAGGCGCTGTAGTCGTAGGTGCCGTAGTGCAGGCCGGTGACCCGCCCCGCGCCGGCGTGCAGCATCCGGGCCAGCGTGGTCCTGCCGTCCGCCCCGAGCACCGCCTGCGGTGTCTCCACCTGCAGCTCGAGGTCCAGCCCGATGCCGCAGCCCTGTTCCAGCGCGTCCAGCACCGGCAGGAAGGCCTCGACCTGCTCCACGGCGGTGACCTTGGGCAGCGTCACGATCGCCCGCTCCCTGCCACTGGCGGCCAGGCCGGTCAGGAAGAGGTCCAGCGAGCGCACCCCGCGGCGCCGGGTCGGGCCCTCCAGGGACTTGGCCCGGGTGCCCAGGAACACCGGGAGGTCCGGTTCGGCGGCGAGCACCGCCGCGGCGGCGGAGACGTCGTCGTCCTCGGCGTCGGGGCCGCCGAGGTAGCCGTCCTCGGCGTCGACCCGGAGGTCCTCCACCGGCTCGTCGGCCAGCTTGGCCCGGACCCGGGGCAGCACCGCCTCCAGCAGCGCCGGGTCCAGGCCCAGGTCGGGCAGGCCGTGCTCGTCCAGCGCGGCGAGCGCCGCCGTCCCCCAGCGGGAGGTGAGCCCGGGGACGACGGCGTCGGCCGGGACGTAGCAGGTGTGCACCGGTTGCCGGGCCGGCGACTCGCCCGGGTAGGCGGCCAGCCGCGCGGCGTCCACCGGGGCCAGCCGGCGGTCGAGTTCGGCGAGCAGCTCCTCGGGCACCATGGCCGGCATCCTCTCCTGGCGTCCTCTCCTGGCATCCTCCCAGTCGTGCCGGATCCCCAGCTGGACGTCGTCAACGCCGCGCCGCCCGAGCGCGCCGCCGAGGTGCTGCGGGCGTGCAACGCCGCGCCCCGCTTCGTCGCCGAGGTGCTGGCCGGCCGGCCCTACCCCTCCGCGGAGGCGCTGGTCGCCCGGGCCGGGGAGGTCAGCCGGTCGCTGGACTGGTCGGAGGTGACCGCGGCGCTGGCCGCCCATCCGCGGATCGGGGACCGGGTGGCCGGCAGCTCGGCCGAGGCGTCCGCCTCGCGGCGGGAGCAGAGCGGGATGGACGACGCGGACGACGACCTGCGGACGGCGGTGCTCGAGGGGAACCGCGCCTACGAGGAGCGCTTCGACACCGTCTTCCTGATCCGGGCCGCCGGGCGCTCGGCCGAGGAGATGCTCGCCGAGCTGCGCCGCCGGCTGGGCAACCCGCCGGCGGAGGAACGGGCCGAGGTGACCGAGCAGCTCGCCCAGATCACCGAGCTGCGGGTGCGGGGGATCGTGCAGCCATGAGCGTGAGCACCCACGTGCTGGACTCCGTGACCGGCCGCCCGGCGGCCGGTGTGACCGTGAGGCTGCTGGCCGGCGACGAGCTGCTCGCCGAGGGCACCACCGACGCCGACGGGCGCTGCCGGCTGACCGAGGGGTCCACCGGCGCCGGCGCGCACCGGCTGGTGTTCGGCACCGGGGAGTGGTTCGCCGGGCAGGGCCGGGCGACCTTCTACCCCGAGGTGGTGCTGACCTTCGCCGTCCGGGAACCGGCCGAGCACCACCACGTCCCGCTGCTGCTGGCCCCGTTCGCGTACTCGACGTACCGCGGCTCCTAGAAGGACCCCCTCCACCCCACCCCGCGCGAGCTCGGGGCGGTGCCCTGGAGGGGGCCGCGCACCATGCCGGCACCCGGACCAGAGAGGCTCTCCCCATGGCGATCGTGCTCGGCCCCAACCAGTACGGGAAGGCGGAGGTCCGGGTGGTGGCCGTCGACCGGGCCACCCCGCGGCACTCGCTGGTCGACCTGAACGTCTCGGTGAGCCTGCGCGGTGACTTCGCGGCGGCGCACACCTCCGGGGACAACGGCCACGTGCTGACCACGGACACGCAGAAGAACACCGTGTTCGCCTTCGCCCGGGACGGCGTCGGCCCGCCGGAGGCCTTCGGGCTGCGGCTGGCCCGGCACTTCACCGGCGCGGCGGAGTGGGTCAGCGGCGCCCGGGTGGCGGTGGAGTCCTACGGCTGGGACCGGATCGCCGTCGGCGGGCGGCCGCACGACCACGCCTTCCGCAGGGCCGGCGGGGAGGTGCGGACGGCGGTGGTCACGGCCGACGGCGACGACCTGCACGTGCTCGCTGGACTGACGGACCTCGTCGTCCTCAAGACCACCGGGTCGGAGTTCTGGGGCTACCCGGTCGACCGGTACACCACCCTGCCCGAGACGCGGGACCGGATCCTGGCCACGGCGGTGACCGCCCGGTGGCGGTACACCTCGTCGGACCTGGAGTGGGACGCCGTCTTCGCGGGCGTGCGGACGACGCTGCTGGAGACCTTCGCCGACACGCACTCCCTCGCCCTGCAGCAGAGCCTGTACGCGATGGGCGAGGCGGTCCTGGAGCAGCACCCGGACGTCGCCGAGGTGCGGATGTCGATGCCGAACAAGCACCACTTCCTGCAGGACCTGTCCGCCTTCGGGCTGTCCAACGACCTCGACGGCGAGGGAGCGGTCGTCTACCACGCCGACGACCGCCCCTACGGGCTGATCGAGGGAACCGTGCTCCGCGACGACCTCCCCCCGGCCGACGCAGCCTGGCTGGGCACTCCGGGCTTCGTCTAAGCCGGCGGGCCAGGCCCCCCTGCAGGGGCCCGCCGCGAGCCTGCGAGCGGTGGGGGGCAGGGGGGTCCTTCCTCAGTAGCGGAAGCGCGCCACCGCGGTGGAGAGGTCGGCGGCGAGCCGGGCGGCCTCGTCGATGGCCGTCTGCGCCTCGGCCACGGCGCGGGTGGTCGACCCGGTCGACTCGGCCACCGAGTCGATGCTGCCGGCGATCTGGTGCACACCGGAGGCGGCCGCGGCGACGCTCCGGCTCATCTCGCTGGAGGTGGCGGTCTGCTCCTCCACCGCGGCCGCGATGGTGGTCTGCGCGTCGTTGATCCGGGCGATGATCGACGCGATCTCGCTGATGGCCTGGACGGCGTCCTGGGTGTCGTCCTGGATGCCCTGGACCCGGGAGGTGATGTCCGAGGTCGCCTTGGCGGTCTCCTGGGCCAGCTCCTTGACCTCGTTGGCGACGACGGCGAAGCCCTTGCCCGCCTCACCGGCCCGGGCCGCCTCGATGGTGGCGTTGAGCGCCAGCAGGTTGGTCTGCTCGGCGATGGCGGTGATGGCCTTGACCACCGAGGCGATCTGCAGCGAGGAGTCCCCGAGCTTGGCCACCGTGGCGGTGGCCGTGCTCGCCACGCCGACGGCGTGACCGGCGACCTGGGCGACGTCCGTGGCGTTCTGCGCGATCTCCCGGATCGAGGCACCCATCTCGTCGGTGCCGGCCGCGACGGTCTGCACGTTGCCGGACACCTGACCGGCGGTGCTGGCCACCACCTCGGTCTGCGTGGCGGACTCGGCGGCCAGCCGGGTCATCCCGGCGGCCGTCGCGGAGAGCTCCTCGGTGGCCGAGGCCAGGGTGTTGGCGCTGCCCCCGATGGTGGAGACGACTCCGCGCATGGTGCCCATCGAGACCTCCAGCGCCGAGGCGATCCGGCCGACCTCGTCCTTGCTGGTGATGCCGGTCGTGCCGCGCAGGTCGCCGTCGGCGAGCCCCGCGACCACGAGCGACACCCGCTGCAGCGGGCGCACCACCGAGCGGGTGACGACCCAGCCGAGGGCGCCGAGCAGGAGCACCCCGCCGCCGGCGACGGCGAGCGCGGAGGTGATCGCCGTGGCGCGCTGGTCGGCGCTGGCCTGGGCGGCCTTCGTGGCGTGCTCGCCGACGGCGTCCCCGACGCTGGGCAGGGACGCCTCGAGGGCCTCGAACGCCTGCAGGAAGGCCGGGTAGCTGTTGCGGGCGAGCACGGGGTCCTGCCCCGCGGTGGTGACGATCTCCTGTGCCGAGGCCAGGTAGGCGTCGACCGCGGGCGCCACCTCGGCGACCGCTGCGTTCACGTCGTCGCCCAGCTGGTTGGCCACGATGCCGGCCATCATGTCTCGCATCGTCGTCCCGTGTTCCTCGAGGTCGGTCACCGCGCTCTGGTACTGCGGCCCGGTCCCGGTGAGCAGAGCCTGCAGCACGTCGCCGCGCACGGCGTCGTGCATCATGTCCGCCTCCAGCGCCTGCTCGGTGGCCTGTGTGGTGGCCAGCAGCACCTCGGTGCGCTCACCGGTGCCCTGCAGTGCCTGGACGGTGATCACGGCGAAGACGAGCAGGACCAGGGCCGCGGCCGCGACGAGGGCGGACAGCTTCACGCCGAGCGGACGGTCGGACCAGAGATTGCGGGACATCGGCTCTCCTCGAGCGCGCCGGGTGACTGTGTTCGCCCGTTGGGTAGTACATCGGCACCAGCGGCCGGCAGTGCATCCGGACCGCGATGTCTTCACCAATTTTCAAGAACCGGTGAGGATCGGTCGGCGGACCGCCCCGGGACGCAGGGACCGGTCACGAGATCGGGGTCGGACGCAGCCGCCGGTGACCCTGGGCCCCCTCCCGGGCACCGCCCCGAGCCTGCGAGGGGTGGGCAGGAGGTCGGGCCCCCTCCCGGGCACCGCCCCGAGCCTGCGAGGGGTCGGCAGGAGGTCAGGCCCCCTCCCGGGCACCGCCCCGAGCCTGCGAGGGGTCGGCAGGAGGTCAGGCCCCCTCCCGGGCACCGCCCCGAGCCTGCGAGGGGTCGGCAGGAGGGGGTCCTTCTTCAGCGGCGGGTGCTGGCGGTGACCGTGAAGACGGGGTCGCGCGAGACCTGCCGGGTGGGCCCGACCAGTCGGCGCAGCGACTCGCGGTGCGGCAGGTGGGAGTTGTAGACGCACCACAGCTCGCCGCCCGGGCTCAGCACGCGGCCGGCGGCGGCGAAGACCCGCTCGGCCGCCGCGGTGTGCACCGCGGCGCCGAGGTGGAACGGCGGGTTGCAGACGACCAGGTCGACGCTCGCGTCCGGCACGGTGGCGGCGGCGTCGTCTCGCTGCACCGTCACCCGGCCGGTCAGGCCGTTGACGGCGACCGTGGCACGAGCGGAGGCGACCGCGGCCGCCGACTGGTCGGTGGCCAGCACCGCGAGGTCCGGCCGGGCCCTGGCCAGCGCAGCCGCCAGCAACCCGGTGCCGCAGCCCAGGTCGACGGCCGTGGTGGCCCCGGGGACCGCGGCCGGCATCGCGGCGAGCAGCGCACGGGTGCCCCGGTCGACCTTGCTGCCGGCGAACGCGGCGCCGTGCGCGCACACGGTGAGGCCGAGGTCGGCGTGCTCCCGGCAGCGCGGGAAGGACGGCGTGACCTCGCGCGGGCCGCGGGCGACCAGCACCCGGGACTTCTGCCGGGCCAGCGTGGCGGAGACGTCGGTAAAGCAGTCCCCGAGCACGTCGTTCATCGCCCGGGTCATGTGCTTGACCCGGCCGCCCACGTAGAGCGTCGCCTCCGGGTGGACGCCGCCCGCGACCACCTCGGCCAGCTCCCGGAGGGCGTCCAGGCTCTTGGGCGCCTTGGCCAGCACCACCCGCGCCCCGCGCACCAGCTCGGGGCCCAGCGGCAGCGACCGGTACCGGCCGGTGAGGCCGGTCCGCTCAGCGTTGGCCGCCAGCGCGAGCTCGCCGAGGAGGAGGTCCTGGTGCACCCGGACCCCGGTCGCCCCGTGCAGCGCGACCGCGCCCAGGGTCAGGGCGCCGTGCGAGTCGTCGAGGACCACGACGTCCCCCCGATGGGCCGCCAGGTCCGCGGCCGCCTCGTCCAGCAGCAGCCGGTCGGTGGCGTCGACGGCGACCAGCTCCGGCGCCTCGACGTCCGGCGCGCGACGGAGCTGGTCGAAGAAGTCGGAGCGAGCGGCGGTCACGCCGTCCACTCTGCCCTTTACACGCCGGGCAGGCCCACGGGGCAGGAGACGCCGGTGGAGTGCACCGGGCAGTAGCCGTTGGGGACCTTGTAGAGGTACTGCTGGTGCTCGGCCTCGGCGTAGTAGAAGGCGTCGAGCGGGGCGATCTCCGTGGTGATCTCCCCGTAGCCCGCCGCCGTCAGCCGCTCCTGGTACAGGTCGCGGCTGAGCTTGGCGGCCGCCTCCTGCTCCGGACCCTGCGTGTAGACCGCCGAGCGGTACTGGGTGCCGACGTCGTTGCCCTGGCGCATGCCCTGGGTGGGGTCGTGGTCCTCCCAGAACGCCTTCAGCAGCTGCTCGTAGGAGGTCAGCGCCGGGTCGAAGACGACCAGCACGACCTCGGCGTGGCCGGTCCGCGCGGAGCAGACCTCGCCGTAGGTCGGGTTGGGGGTGTACCCACCGGCGTAGCCGACGGCCGTCGAGTACACGCCCGGCAGCTCCCAGAAGACCTTCTCGACGCCCCAGAAGCAGCCGGCGGCGAAGACCGCGGTCTGCATCCCGTCGGGGAACGGGGGCTGGATGCGGTTGCCGTTGACCGCGTGCACCTCGGGGACGTACGGGAGCGGCTCGGGACGGCCGGCCAGCGCGTCCTCCGCGGCGACCGGCTGGGTCTTGGCGCGGGAGGAGAAGAACATGGCCCAACTGTAGGTCCGCCCTGCAAGCTGTCCCGACCTGCGCCAAGGTGACTGCTCCGGCCGACGGCGGCCGGCTGGACGAGGAACGGGAGCAGATGAGCACAACGGAGCTGACCGACCGGGTGGCCCTGGTGACCGGAGCGGCGAGCGGGCTGGGGCGGGCGGTGGCGACCACCCTGGCCGGGGCGGGGGCGACCGTCGTCCTCGGCGACATCGACACCGCGGGCGCCGAGGTGACGGCCAAGGCCGTCGCCGAGGCCGGCGGCACCGCCGAGGTCGTCGAGCTCGACGTCACCCAGGACGCCGTCCGCCGCCGGGTGGTCGCCGACCTGTTCGGCCGGCACGGGAACCGCTTCGACCTGCTGGTGAACGTCGCGGGCATCGACCGTCCCGGTTACGTCACGGACATCGACCTGGACGACTACCGGATGGTGCACGCCGTCAACTGCGAGGGCCCGGTGTTCCTGACCAGCGAGTTCCTCAAGGTGGTCCAGCACCGGCCGGCGGGGACGACGGCGGACGTCGTCCACGTGACATCACTGTCGGCGGTGACCTCGGGCAGCGGGGCGATCGCCTACAACAGCTCCAAGGCGGCGTTCCGCAGCGCGACGCGCTGCATCCAGCGCGAGCTCCGGGAGAAGGCGACGGTCGGCCCGGACGGCGCCGAGACGCCGTTCCCGGCCCGGGTGCACAGCATCGTCCCGGCCGCGATGGACACCCCGATGATGGAGCGCTGGGGGATCCCCGGGCACCGGATGATGCCGCCGGAGGACGTCGCGCGGATGGTGCTGACCATGGTGACCATGCCCGACACCAGCTTCGTGCCCGAGGTGTTCGTGGTGCCGCGCAACGAGCCGGACTTCCCGCGGTGAGCGTCCCCACGAGGGAGTGGCAGCTGGTCCGCCGGCCGCACGGGGAGCCGGTGCCCGAGGACTTCCGTCTCGTGACGGGGTCCCGGCCGGACCCGGGGCCCGGGCAGGTCGTCGTCCGCACCATCGCCATGTCGGTCGACCCGTACATGCGCGGGCGGATGAACGAGGGGCCCTCGTACGCGCCGCGGTGGGAGCTGGGCGAGACGATGCAGGGCGGGGCGGTCGGCCAGGTGGTCGCCTCCCGCGATGCCGCGCTGCCCGAGGGCGCGCTCGTCCTGCACGGCTCGGGCTGGCGGGACGTCGCCGTGCTCGACGCCTCCGCGGTGTCGGTGGTCGAGCCCCTGCCGGGGTTGCCGCTGTCGCTGTACCTGGGTGCGCTGGGCATGCCGGGGCTGACCGCGTGGGTGGGGCTGTTCCGGATGGCGGAGTTCCGCCTCGGCGACACGGTGTTCGTCTCCGGTGCGGCCGGCGCCGTGGGCAGCATGGTCGGCCAGCTGGCCCGGCTGAACGGCGCCGCGGCCGTCATCGGCAGCGCCGGGACGCCGGAGAAGGTCCGGTGGCTGACCGGGGAGCTCGGGTTCACCGCCGCCTTCGACCACCACGACGGGCCGGTGCGGTCGTCGCTGGCGGCGGCGGCGCCGGACGGGATCGACGTCTTCTTCGACAACGTCGGGGGCGAGCACCTGGAAGCGGCGATCGGCGCGTTCAGGCAGCACGGCCGGGCCGCGCTGTGCGGGGCGATCTCCGGCTACAACGCGACCGAGCCGCCCCCGGGACCGCGCAACATGTTCCTGCTCGTGGGCAAGCGGTTGTCCCTGCGCGGGTTCATCGTGAGCGACCACGCGGACGCCCGACCGGAGTTCCTGGAGAAGACGTCGGCCCTGCTCCGGTCCGGCGAGCTGGTGGCCCGCGAGACAGTGGTCGACGGCCTGGACGACGCCGTCACCGCGTTCCTGGCCATGCTGGGGGGTGCGAACACCGGGAAGATGGTCGTCCGCCTGGCGCCCGACCCGGCCTGACCGCGGCGCGCTCGAGACTCCTCCCCGGTCGGCCGCACGCCTGCGCGCACGGCTGTCCACAGGTAGCTGTTCCGGCTGGTCAGAGCACCACTCAGCCGGTAGGATCGAACACGTGTTCGACGACTCCGCTGCCGCTCTGCCCCCGCGGGCGGGGTCGTCGTTCGAGGCCGGGCTGCGCGAGTTGCTGGCGTCCTCGGCGGCGCCGGTGACGGTGCTGCTGAAGGTGCCGGTCGGGCCGCCCGTGGAGCTGGCTGACGACTTCCGCTGGCACGCCCGGCGCCCGGCGCCCGCTCCCGATGCTCTTCTCCCGGGTGCGCTGGAGTGGGACGCGCAGTTCGGCGCGGGACTCGCGGCGCTCGACCAGGTGCGCGCGGCGCAGGCGGCAATCGGGCGGGAGCAGGCGGTGCGGGCCCGGGCGCTGGTGGCGTTCGCCCGGTCCCGGCCGGCATCTCTGGACCGGCCGGACGCGGAGGTGGGTGCGGCGGCGGTCGCGTCCCGGGCGGCCCGCCCGACCGTGTTGGGAGCGGTGAGCGAGTGGGCGGTCGACGAGGTGGCGGTGGCGTTGTCGATGACCGGCGCGGCGGCGTCCCGGCTGCTGGCCGAGTCCCTGCAGCTGGTCGACCGGTTGCCGGGCACGCTGGCCGCCCTGGAGGCCGGGGAGATCCACTGGGCGCACGCGCAGGTGCTGTGCGACCTGGTCACGCCGCTGCCGGACCCGGTGGTCCGGGCGGAGGCTGAGCGGCGGCTGCTGGCCCGGGTGGCCGGCAAGACGCCTCCGCAGCTGCGGGAGGCCGCGCGGCGGGTGGTGGCCCGGCTGGACGCCGAGGCGATCAGCCGGCGGGTCGCGGCCGCGGTCCGGGAGCGGGGGGTGGCGCTGTACCCGGGGGAGGACGGGATGGCCTCGGTGGCAGCGGTGCTGCCGGGCCCAGTGGCCCGGGCGGTGCACGACGCACTGTCCCGCTACGCCGACGCCGCCGCCGAACCCGGCGACGGGCGGAGCAAGGCGCAGCGGATGGCGGACTGCCTGGTGGACCTGGTGCTGCGGCCCGGGGAGCATGGCCTGGCCCCCGTCCAGGCCCGGCTGACCGTGGTCGCGGCGGTGCAGACCCTGCTCGGTGAGGGCGCGGACGCCCAGGAGCCGGGGGAGGTGGACGGGGACCTGGTGCCCGCGGTGATGGTCCGCCGACTCGCCGCCACCCTCGGCCTGCTGCCGGAAGAGGGCTCAGCCGCGCGACCGACTGTGCCGGAACCCGCGCCCTCCGGCACCGCGCCCGCACCCGACCGTGTCGCCGCGCTGGCCGAGCTGCTGGGCGTGCGACAGGTGGCGGGGACAGCCCTGGAGCACCGGCCGCAGCTGGCGCTGGTCGACGAGCTCACCGGCGCGCTGGCCTGCCTCACCGACGCCGCCACCCTCCAGGGCGCGGCCCGCGCCGGCCGCGGGCTCGGCCCGCCACCCGCCTCCCCGGGCTACCGGCCCGGGCCGGGGCTGGACCGGTTCGTCCGGCACCGCGACCGCCGCTGCCGGTTCCCCGGCTGCCGCACCCGCGCCACCCGCGGCGACCTGGACCACACCACCCCTTGGCCGGCCGGGGCCACCAGCGCGGCCAACCTGGCCTGCCTGTGCCGACACCACCACCGCCTCCGACACCAGGCGCCGGGCTGGTCGGTCACCACCGGACCCGACGGCGCCCTGCACTGGCGGACCCCCACCGGACGGACCGCCACCACCCACCCACCCCGACACGGCACCGACGACGACCTCACGAAGCCGCCGAAGGCTGAGCCAGGCGCACCCGGACGCCCGGCACCGCAACGGCAGGCGGACCCCGACCCGCCGCCGTTCTGACGTCCACCGGAGACCCGCCTGGCGGGCCGGCCGGTTGGCGCGGACGGCGTCAGGGCAGTCTCAGCACCATGTGGCTCTTCCTCACCCGCAGGTTCCGCACCTGGGTGCTCCTGACCTTCCTCGTCCCGCTGGCCACCGGCCTGTTGCGTCGCGTCGGCGAGGCGCTGCAGCGCCGCAACGGACCCTCGGCGGTCAGCAACGGCCTGCTGCGGGCCGGGGAGCTCGGCGAGCGGGCACGCGCCCGGCTCCGCGGCGGCCGTCGCCACTGACCCACCCGACGACCAGCTCGACGTCCCACGCCGATCCACCGGAGGACCCCCTGGACACCCCCGTCCTCGAACAGCGCCCCGCAGCGGACGAGACCCGTGCCGTGGCCCTCTTCTGCCACGGCGGCACCGTCGCCAGCCTCGAACCACCCCGTGAGCGCGCCCTCTCGCTCGCCCGCATGCGGGCCATCGAGCAGTTCGTGCACGCCACCACCGCCGAGCGGGGCATCGCCACCGCCCTGGTCCGCTACCGGCTGGCCGGCTGGAACGGCGAGGCCGCCGACGCCTACCAGGACGTCCGCTGGTCGCTCGAGCAGCTGCGGGCCGAGCACGGCAACGACGTGCCGATGGTCCTCGTCGGCCACTCGATGGGCGGCCGGGCAGCGCTGCGCGCCGGAGGCGAGCCGCAGGTCACCGCGGTGTGCGCCCTCGCTCCCTGGACCCCACCGGGCGAGCCGGTGATGCACCTGCGTGACCAGACCGTGGTGATCCTGCACGGACGCGGCGACCGGTGGGTCCCGGCCCGGCTCTCCGCCGACTTCGGCGTCCGCGCCCGCCGGGCGGGTGCACGGGTGGCCCGGTTCACCGTCGCCGGCGGCCACAGCATGCTGCGGCGGGCCCACCGGTGGCACACCTTCACCCGGGACGTCGTCCTGGCCGGAGCGGGGCTCGAGCCGATGCGCCCTGAGATCACCGCGGCCCTCGCCCAGCAGTCACCCGAGGGCCTCGCCGTCCCGCTCTGATCGGCCGGCCCCCGCTCGTCACTGCCGGTCACCGCCCGGCCGGCGATCCGACCGGATCGGGCGACGTCGGTCACCCATCCGCCACGTTCTCCACCGCGCTCACTGTGGGTATGAAGTGGGTCACCCGACGTGGAGGAGGTGCGATGTCCGAGTCCGACCCGACCGTGCACCGCGCCGTCCTCCCCCGGGCTGCCGTCCGAGCGCTGACCCTCGCTGGTGCGGCCGTCGGCATGTGGCTCCTCGGCCAGGCGACGGCCTCGGCCGAGGAGGTCGCACCGGTGCCGGTACCCGCGGTGCAGGCCGCCCTCGCCACCGTCGACCCGCTGGCCGGACCGGTCCTGCACCCGCTCGAACCAGCCGGCGCCCCGGTCGCCGACGTGGTCGCCGACGTGGTCACCCCGGTGACCGGGGTGGTCGCTCCTGTTGTCGAGGTGGTCGCTCCGGTCGCCGAGGTGGGCGCCCCGGTCGCCGACGTGGTCGCCGACGTGGTCACCCCGGTGACCGGGGTGGTCGCTCCTGTTGTCGAGGTGGTCGCTCCGGTCGCCGAGGTGGGCGCCCCGGTCGCCGAGGTGGTGGCTGGAGTGGTCGATGCGGTGCCGGCGCCCGCGCCGCTGCTGCGCGCTCCCGAGGTCCGCGCTCCCGACCTCGCCGTGCCCACCAACGCGCCGGCGCCCGCCCTCCCGGTATCCCGGGTTGCCGCCCCCGCGGGGCAGCCCGCGCAGCCGGAGACGGCGGTGCTGGAAGCGGCGGTGCCGGCGACGGCGGTGCAGGACCCTTCGGCGCCCAGCAGCGCGGCGGTGCCCGCACAGCTCGCCGCCGACCGGGACGCGTCGCCGGCCACCGTGCCCGGCACCCCCACCCCGACCCACACCCCGACCAGCACCCCGACGTCGCCTGCGCCCTTGCCGGCGTACCCGCCGGCGCTGCCCGCGCCGGTCCCCGGTCCGGCTGGGCACGCGGGCCCGCATCAGCCCGACCAGCCGTCCGCCGACCTCGGCGGAGCCGTGCTCGCGGCGGCCGCGTCAGCGCTCGGCGCGGCGGCCGTGGAGGCACGCGACGCCGCGGCCGCCCTCCCCTCTGAACCGTCCTCCTCCCCCGACTGAGCCGGCTCCGGTCAGCCCTGCGCTGACGCGGCCATCCCCGGTCCCCACCGGACCGGTTCCCCAGTCAGAGAGAGAAGGACTCCCATGAACGTGTGGATCAGGCACGGCCTGCGGACTGCCCTGCTCACCGGTGGCCTGCTGGCCGCCGGCTCGGGCACCGCCTCCGCCGACGACAGCATCGACGTGACCGTCCCGGTCACCGTCACCGACAACGCGGTGGCCGTCCTGGGCACCAGCCCGGGGACGACGGCTCCCGAGATCCCGCTCCCGGCCGTCGAGGCACTCGTCCACGTGGACCTCGGCGCCGCGACGGTGTCCGCGCCCGTCACCGTCGGCGGGAACAGCGCCGACGTGGCCGGGCTGGACGTCGCCCAGCCGGCCGGGGCACCCGGACCGGCAGCGGGCGGCGGGCACGGTTCTGCGGTGGTCGCGGACGTCCCGGTCACGGTGACCGGCAACGCCGTCGCCGTCCTCGGTGAGGCCACTGCCCGCGGGGACGCCGGGCCTCCCGCGGCGAGCGGGATCGACGCCGCCCTGCTGGACGTCGACGCTCCGGTCACCGTCTGCGGCAACGCCGTCGCCGTTCTCGGCGATGCCACGGCGAACTGCACCGCCACCGACCCGGGCACCGGCGGTCCCGCGACCGGCGGGACTCCCCCGCTGGTCGACGTCGATGCTCCGGTCACCGTCTGCGGCAACGCCCTCGCCGTCCTCGGCGACGCCACCGCGGACTGCACCGCCACCGACCCGGGCACCGGCGACTCCACGACCGGCGGGACTCCCCCGCTGGTCGACGGGGACGCCCGGGTCGGCGTCTGCGGCAGCGGCATCGGCGTCCTCGGCGATGCCGCCGCCACCTGCAGCGCTCCGGCGGCCGGCGGCGGACTCGACCTGCCGACGTCGCCGGTGACCGGCTCGACCGGCCCGACCGGCGGCACCGTCCGGCCGGCGCGGTCGGACGGTGCGGTCGACGCGGCACTCGGTACGGCCGGCACGGCCGGTACGGCCGGCGCGGGAGGCCCGCTGGGCACGGTCAGCACGACCGCCGCGGCGCTCGGCACCTCGCTCGGCACGGCGCTCGGCACGGCGGCCGGCACGGGCGCCGGTACCGGCAGTGCTGCCGGCCGGCCCGGCGGGGTGCTGGCGTGGACGGGCGCCGACGTCGTGCCCCTGGCCCTCGGCGGGCTGCTCGCGCTGCTCCTCGGGCTGGGGCTCACCATCCGGGCCCGCCGCGGCGTCGTAGCGAGCTGATCAGCACCGGGGCCCGGTCACCCGACGCGGTGGCCGGGCCCCGGCGCCACCGGCGGCGGCGGGTCGTCGGCCAGCCGCGACCACAGCAGCTCGTCGTGCTTCACGCCGTCCCCGTAGCGGTAGGACCGACGGAGCCGACCCTCCAGGACGAACCCGGCCTTGGCCGCCACCCGGCCGGACGCCGGGTTCTCCACCGCGTGCACCAGCTCGATCCGGTCCAGGCCGAAGGCCGGGAAGCCCCATCCGCACACGGCGACCACGGCTGCGACGGCGACGCCCTGACCGCGGGCGGCCGGCACCGTCCAGTAGCCGATCTCCGCGTCGGCCTGGTCCCGGTCGATGGAGTGCAGCGAGACCGACCCGCGCAGTTCACCCCCCGTGGCCGACACCACGGCGAAGCTGGCGTGGTCGCCCTCGCTCCAGTCGCGTCGCCGCCGCAGCATCGCCGCGACCTCCTCGTCCGAGCCGGCACCGGCGCCGTTCCACAGCCGGATCGCCGGGTCGCGGAGGGCCGCGGCGACCGCCCGGACGTCGTTCTCCCGCCAGGGGCGCAGCAGCAGCGCACCGGCCGCCAGCTCGACGGGCTCCATGCCCGCATGGTCCCAGCCGACCGACCGCACCGGGCCCCTCCACGGGCACGCAACGGCCTCCGCGGCCGGACGGCTAGCGTCCGCGGCGTGACGACGACGGAACCCGCCCGCGAACGCACCTACACCTGGTCCGACCCGTCCCTCAGCGCGGACGCCGCCCGGAGCTCGGCCGGCATCGACCTGCTGCGCGCGGTGGCCGGGGGCCGGCTGCCCGGCGCCCCGGTGGCCGCCACGTTCGACTTCGTCCTGGACTCCGTCGAGCCGGGCCGGGTGGAGTTCTCCTTCGTGCCGGCCGAGTACCACTACAACCCGATCGGCTCGGTGCACGGCGGCGTCTACGCGACCCTGCTGGACTCCGCGGCCGGGTGCGCCGTCCACTCCCTGCTCCCGGCGGGCGTCGGCTACACCAGCCTGGACCTGACGGTGAAGTTCCTCCGCGCGATGACCGTCGACACCGGCCGGGTCCGCTGCACCGGCACGGTGACCCACCTGGGCGGCCGCACCGGGCTGGCCGAGGCGCGCCTCGTCGACGACGCCGACCGGCTGCTCGCCACCGCGGTCAGCAGCGTGTTGCTGATCCGACCGCAGCCGGGTGCCACGGTCGGCTGAGGGTCAGCCCAGCGGGGTGCGCACCCCGTGCTCGACGTCCACCAGCCGCCCGTCGAGACCCGCGGCGGCCAGCGCGTCGCGCACCGCCTCCGGGCCCTCGCTGAAGTGCGCCCACGAGTCGACGTGCACGACGACGACCTGCGCGGGGTCCAGACGGCGGACCGCCTCGGCCGCCAGCTCGCCGGTCAGCGTCAGGGGCGCGCCGTCGAACAGGGCGGTGCGCGCGGCCCCGGCGAACAGGACGGCGACGTCGACGCGCGGGAACGCGGCCCGGACGGCGTCCACGCAGTCCAGCGAGGCGTTGTCCCCGCTGACGTAGACGGTGGGCACGCCGGCGCCGTGCACCACGAACCCGGTGACCGGCCCGGTGAGCGCCTCGGCGCCCTCCGGCCCGTGCAGAGCCGGGACGCCGGTCACCTGGACCGGCCCGACCGGCACCGTCTCGCCGGTCGCCAGCGCGCGGGCGGTGCCGCCGAGCCGCTCGGCGCCCAGCGCGGTGGTCAGCACGACCGGCGCGGAGGCAAGGGCCTCCCGGCCGGCGCGGTCCAGATTGTCGGGGTGCTGGTCGTGGCTGAGCAGGACGGCGTCCACCGGGCCGAGGTCGGCGGCGGTGAGTGCGGCCGGCGCCGTCTTGGTCAGCACCCGGCCACCGCCCAGCGGGTAGTCGCCGGGCGGGTCGAACGTGGGGTCGACCAGCAGCCGGGCCCCGCCGATCTCCAGCAAGGCGGTGGGGCCGCCGGTCAGCGTGACGGCGAGCACGTCGGTGGGCACGGGGTCACGGTGCCACACCGCTCGCAGGCCGGGTGCCGGGCTCGGCCCGGCACGGTGGTCAGGCAGGCACCGAGACGCCGACGCCGCCGCGGGTCCCGGCGCCGTAGCGGGCGATCTCCGCCTCCAGGTCCAGCGGTCCGGTGGTGGCCCCGGCCGCCTCGATCTCGGGCGTGATCAGGTTGGCGGGCAGCAGCCAGGAGACCTCGAACTCGATGCCGTCGGGGTCCTGCGCGTACAGCGCCTTGGTGGTGGCGTGGTCCGACGCGCCGACCAGGGCGCCGGCGTCGGTCAGGGCGCCGCGGATCCGGGCCAGCTCGCCGAGGGTGTCGACCTCCCACGCCAGGTGGTAGAGCCCCACGGTGCGCCGGCCGGCCTCCGAGGGGCCCGCGGCCGCGCCGACCTGGAACAGCCCCAGGTCGTGGTCGTTGGTCGACCCCTCGGCCTGCAGGAAGACCGCCCGGCCCGGCATCTCCACCTTCACCCGGAAACCGAGGACGTCGCGGTAGAAGGCCGAGCTCCGGTCGACGTCGCGGACGAAGAGGACGGCGTGGTTCAGACGCTGGACGGGCACGGGGACTCCTACGGGAGAAGGGATGGTGCTCGCCACAACGTACATGAACGTTCAAGCATTCCGCACCACCCGCTGTCAGCGGCCCCGCGGCAGCGACATCGCGTCCGGGAGCACCACGTCGACCAGGCCGTAGGCCTGCGCCTCCTCCGGGGAGAACCAGCGGTCGCGCTCGGAGTCCCGGGTGACCTGCTCGACGTCCTGGCCGGAGTGCGCGGCCTGCAGCTCGTTCACCTGCCGCTTGAGCCGGCCGAGCATCTCCGCCTGGATGGTGATGTCGGCAGCGGTGCCGCCCAGGCCGGCCGAGGGCTGGTGCATCAGGATCCGGGCGTGCGGCAGCGCGAAGCGCTTGCCCGGGGTGCCGGCGGTCAGCAGGAACTGGCCCATCGACGCGGCCATCCCCATCGCGTAGGTGGCCACGTCGCACTGGACGAACCGCATCGTGTCGTAGACGGCGAGCCCGGCGGTCACCGAGCCGCCGGGCGAGTTCACGTACAGGTGGACGTCGCGGGTCGGGTCCTCCGCCGCCAGCAGCAGCATCTGGGCGCACAGCTGGTTGGCGATCACACCGTCGACCTCGCGGCCGAGGAAGACGATCCGCTCCCGCAGCAGCCGTTCGTAGACGGCGTCACCCAGGGTGCCGGCGGTGTCGGTGGCGGCGCGGAGGTGCACGGAACTCATCGGGTCGTCTCCTTCGTGAGGGCGCGGAATGGCACGGACAGCCAATCGCTGCGCGCCGGAGAATGCGATGCCGAATGGCGCTGTTCAGCTGTCCGCGCATTTCTTGTGCCCACAGAGGAATGGTCTGGACAGATCCGCCGCGGACCGTCGTGTTCTGATGGGGGAGTGACCGAGCCGCTCGTCGTCCGCCCCGTCGTCCGGCTCGCCACCCGGGCCGACGTCCCGCGCATGGCCGCCACCCTGGCCGCGGCCTACCCCGACTACCGCTGGACCTCCTGGGCACTGCCGGAGGACGGCCGGGCGCAGCGGCTGAGCCGGTGGGCCGAGCTGTGGGGCGGGCTGGTCCCGGTGCTGGCCGGGACGGCGTGGGTCACCGACGACTGCGCCTCCGTGGCGGCCTGGGCGGCGCCGGACACCGGTCCTCCGGCGGCCGACCTCCAGGCGGTCGTCGACCGGGACCTGCCACGGGTCTTCGGCGCGCGCCAGCCGGTGGTGCTCGCCAGCGAGCGGCTGGGCGCGCCGGGCCGGCCGGTGGAGCCGCACTGGTGGCTGCACGCCGTCGGCACCCGACCCTCCGCGCGGCACCAGGGCCTGGGCGCCGCGGTGCTGCGGCCGGTGCTCGACCGGTGCGACGCCGAGGGGGTGCCGGCCGCGGCGACCGTGTACACGTCCACCGTGGTGCGCTGGCTGGAGCGCGTGGGCTTCGCCGTCACCCACTCCACCCGCACCGCGGTCGACCACGAGCTGCCCATCTGGACGCTGGTCCGCCGGCCCGGCGCACCTCAGCCCGGCGCGTAGCGCAGCAGGACCACGCCGGAGCGGAACGGACGGGACTCCAGCAGCCGCAGGGCCGGGACGCCGACGCCGTCCGGGAACAGCCGGCGTCCGCGGCCGAGCACGACGGGGAAGACGAAGAGCCGGTACTCGTCGACCAGACGCCGGCGGACGAGGTCCTGCACCAGCGTGATGCTGCCGGTGGTCACGACGTCCCCGCCCGGCCGGCGCCGCAGCTCCGCGATCCCGTCCGCGAGCGGTCCGGACAGCACGGTCGCGTTCTCCCACTGCGGATCGGTCATCGTGCTCGAGACGACGTACTTCGCCACCCGGTCCAGGTGCGCACCGACCCCGGTCCCGTCGTCGGCCCGGTGGCGCCAGTACCCGCGCAGCTGCTCGAACGTCAGCCGGCCGGCCAGGAAGCCGTCGGACGCGGCAGCCTGCTGCTGGACGACGGCGAGCACGTCGGACCGGTCGTCCTCGGCCGCGTCCGACGGTGCGAACCACCCGCCCTCGGCCTCGACCACCCCGTCCACGGTGATGTTCTCGGTGACCACGATCCTGCCCATCTGTCTCTCCTCCGGTGGGGGTCGTCCCGGGGTGAGGACCCCGCCGCGGCGCCGTCCTCATCGGTCCGGCCGAGGCCAGCCTGACCTGACCCCCGGGGGCCACAGGTCGGCCCGGGTGGACCGGGTGCGGCGGGCAGACCAGGAACGACCGCCCACCTGACCGCCCCCAGCGAGGTCCCCGTGTACCTGTCGAAGACCGAGGCCGCCGTCCTCACCAGCACGCTGCCCCGCACGCTGCCCCGCACGCCCGTCCCGCCGAGCAGGCGGCGGCTGTGGCCGCTGCTGGGCCCGGCGTTCGTGGCCGCGGTCGCGTACGTGGACCCGGGCAACTTCGCCACCAACTTCGCCGGCGGTGCCTCCTTCGGCTACACCCTGCTGTGGGTGATCGTCGCGGCCAACCTGATGGCGATGCTGATCCAGGCGCTCACCGCCAAGCTGGGCCTGGCGACCGGCCGGGACCTGGCCACCTGCTGCCGGGAACGGCTGCCGCGACCGGTGGTGTGGGGCCTGTGGGGGCAGGCCGAAGCGGTGGCGATCGCGACCGACCTGGCCGAGATCGTCGGTGGTGCGGTCGCGCTCAACCTGCTGTTCGGGGTGCCGCTCCCGGTCGGCGGGGTGATCACCGCCGTCGTCGCGTTCGTGCTGCTGGCCGCCCAGTCCCGCGGCCACCGGCCCTTCGAGCGGGTCATCGCCGGGCTGCTGCTGGTGATCGGCCTGGGGTTCGGCTACACGCTGGTCGGCTCCGGCATCGACCCGGGCGGCGTCGCCTCGGGCATGGTGCCCAGCTTGGCCGGCACCGACAGCCTGCTGCTGGCCACCGGCATCCTCGGCGCGACGGTCATGCCGCACGTCATCTACGTGCACTCGGCGCTCACCCCCGGCCGGTACGGCGACGCGGTGACCGCCGGGCGGACCCCGGCCGGCCGCGGTCGGCTGCTCCGGGCCCAGCGGCTCGACGTCCTGCTGGCCATGGGCCTGGCCGGCCTGGTCAACGCCGCGATGCTGGTGATCGCCGCGCAGCTGTTCACCGGGGACGCCGCGATCACCTCGCTGGAGAGCGTGCACGCCGGCCTCGGCGACCAGCTGGGCACCGGAGCGGCGCTGGCCTTCGCGCTGGCGCTGCTGGCCTCGGGGTTCGCCGCCTCCTCGGTCGGCACCCACGCCGGGCAGGTGGTGATGGCCGGCTTCCTGCGCCGGCACGTCCCGGTGCTGGTCCGGCGGCTGGTCACGCTGGCCCCGGCGCTGCTGGTCCTGGGTCTGGGCGGGGACCCGACGACGGCGCTGGTCTGGTCGCAGGTGGTGCTGTCCTTCGGCATCCCGTTCGCGCTGGTGCCGCTGCTGTGGCTGACCAGCCGCCGGGACCTGATGGGGGCCTGGGTGAACCGGCGGGTCACCACGCTGGCCGGCTCGCTGGTGGCCGCCCTCATCATCGGGCTGAACGGCTACCTGCTCGTCGACCTGGTGCTGGGCTGAGCGGGCGGGAACCGCCACCGGCCGCGCCTCGTTCCCCTCTGACCCCCCTCTCCCCGGACGCCGGAGGTCCACCGTGCTCGCCCTCCCTCCCCTGACCACGCAGGCCGAGCGGCTGGTCGCCCTCGGCGTGCACCGGGTCGCCGGCCTCTCCCCCGCCGAGGTCTGCGGGGCCGCGGCCCGCGCCGGACGACGGGACGGCGCCCTGCTCGTCGTCCACCCGGCGCTGGCGCCCGCCTCGGCGCTCACGCCGCTGGTGGAGCGCGAGGGCCGGCAGGCCTTCGTGGTGGTCGACATGACCGACGTCGACGACTTCGCACCCGTCGAGCAGGCCCCGGTCCCGGCCGGACCGGTCTACCTCCTCGACGCCCCGGACCGGGGGGACGCCCTGGCGAACCGCAGCCCCGACGAGGCCCTCCCGGCCATCACCGCCGCCGGCCGCACGCCGCTGACCCTGGGCGAGGGACTGCACTGGCTGCTGCAGCAGCCCGGGGCGCTCGAGCGCAACCACTGCTTCATGACGATCGGCTCCCGCCGGCGCCGGCCCGACGGGCGGCTGGACGCGCGCACCCCGGCGCTGTGGCTGAGCAACGGCACGGGCCGCGACGGCCGGGGACGACGCGGTGCGCCCAAGGTGGGCTGGTGCTGGGCCGGAAACCGGCACACCTGGCTGGGCTTCGCCTCGACGGCCGCCCGGACCGCGCTGTGCACGGCACCGGCGGGGACCGATGAGAACCGGCACCGGGTGCCGTCTGTTGGATGACACCCACACCGGCGCCGTGCACCACGGCGCCGACCGGAACTGCTGAGGAGCACCAGATGGGCGCGATCAAGGTCCACGAGTTCACCACCGTCGACGGCGTGGTCGACGTCCCGATGTGGACCGTCGACTACGGCTTCCCCGACGACCTGTCCGCCTCGATCGGAGCGATGACCGAGGCGTCGTCGGGCATCCTGCTCGGCCGCACCACCTTCGAGATGTTCGCGCCGGCCTGGTCGACCCGCACGGTGGAGGAGGACCCCGGCGCCCCGTTCTTCAACGACACCCGCAAGTACGTCGTCAGCTCGACGCTGTCCGACGCCGAGGCGGTGTGGCGGAACTCGACGGCCATCGGCGGGTACGACGCCGACCGGATCCGGGCCCTCAAGGAGGAGGAGGCCGGCGACCTGTACGTCAGCGGCAGCGCCACCCTGGTGCGGGCGATGCTCGCCGACGGCCTGGTCGACGAGCTGCACCTCTACGTGTACCCGGTCGCCCTGGGCGCGGGCATCCGGCTGTTCCCCGAGGGGGCACCGCGGACGCCGCTGGCCCTGCTCGGCGCCGAGCCGCTGAGCAACGGGGTGGTGCACCTCAGCTACGGCCCGGCGCCGGCCGCCGGCTGAGCCGGGGCCTCACCCCGGCGGCTCGGTCCCCTCCTCGGGGAACAGTGGGAAGGGGCTGTCCACCCCGGCCGCGGCGAGCGCCCCGGCCGGGGTGCCCGCGGCCGCGACGGCGGACGGCGCGACCAGGACGTCGATGCCGTCCCCCTCGGGCCGGGCACGGGCGGACCGGACGACGGACCCGTGCCCACCGGCCAGCCGGTCCGCCTCGTCCCGCAGGTCGCCGGGGCGGAACGGGGTGTGCTGCACCGCCACGGTGAACCCCTCGGCGGAGGCGAGCACCCGGGCCACCGCGGCCGGTGGCTCCCCGAACCAGCGGACGGTCAGCCGGGTGCGGTCCATGCTGACGCCGGGGGTGCCGAAGTCCGGGGAGTTGCCGGCGGCCGCGGACAGCCGCTCGAGCAGGTCGTAGACCTCGGCCCGGGTGCCGGGGTAGACGACGTACTCGCCGTGGCCCAGTGCCGGTGCCGGCTGCCGCCGGGGTCCCTTGCGCGCCGCCATGCCGGCATCCTCCCCCGCCCTGCGGTGGTCCCGGCGCCCCGGCCGTCGCAGGGTGGCGGCATGGAGATCGCCGGAGCACGGATCTGGGTCACCGGCGCCTCGTCCGGGATCGGCGCGGCGCTCGCCCGCGAGCTGGCCGACCGCGGGGCGCGGGTGGCGGTCAGTGCCCGCCGCGCCGACGCGCTGGCCGAGGTGGCCGGGGGGCGGATGGCCGTCGTCCCGGCCGACGTGACGGACCGGTCCGCTGTCGTGGCCGCCGGGGAGGCGGTGCGCGCCGCGCTGGGCGGGCTGGACGTCGCCGTGCTCAACGCCGGGACCTGGTCCCGGTTCGTCGTGGACCCGTGGGACAGCGGCCTGTTCGCCGAGCACCTGCAGGTCAACGTGCTCGGCACCGTGCACACCCTCGAGGCGGTCGTCCCCGCGATGCTGGCGGCCGGCCGGGGCCGGGTCGTCGGGGTCGCCTCGGTCGCCGGGTACCGCGGGGTCCCCGGCTCGGAGGCCTACAACGCCGGCAAGGCCGCGCTGATCAACCTGTTCGAGAGCCTGCGCGGCTCACTGGCGCACCGCGGCATCGTCGTCCAGACGGTGAACCCGGGCTTCGTGCGCACCCCGATGACCGACCGGAACCGCTTCCCGATGCCGTTCCTGGTGGAACCGGAGGTGGCCGCGCGGACGATCGCCGACGGCATCGCCCGGGACCGGGCGGAGATCGTCTTCCCCCTTCCGATGGCGGTGGGGATGAAGCTGGCCCGGCTGGTGCCGGTCCGGGCGTGGACCGCGCTCACGGCGGCGATGGCCCTGCGGGGCCTCCACGGCGGCCCGAGCCGCCGTGGAGGCCCCTGAGGCTCATGTGCGCGGGCCGCCGGCGACGTAGAGGACCTGGCCGGACACGAAGCCGGCGCCCTCGCTGACCAGGAACGAGGCGGCGTGCGCGATGTCCTCGGGCTGGCCGACCCGGGCGACCGGGATCTGCTTGGCCGCCATCTCCTTGAACTGCTCGTAGGGCACGCCCACCCGCTCGGCGGTCTGAGCGGTCATCTCGGTCTCGATGAACCCGGGGGCGATCGCGTTGGCGGTCACGTTGTAGCGGCCCAGCTCGATGGCCAGGGTCTTGGTGAACCCCTGCACGCCGGCCTTGGCGGCGGAGTAGTTGACCTGGCCGCGGTTGCCCAGCGCCGAGACGCTGGAGAGGTTCACGATCCGGCCGAACTCGGCCTCGACCATGTACTTCTGTGCCGCCCGGCTCATCAGGAACGCGCCGCGCAGGTGGACGCCCATGACCGCGTCCCAGTCGCTGACGCTCATCTTGAACAGCAGGTTGTCCCGGGTGATGCCGGCGTTGTTCACCAGCACCGTCGGGGCGCCCAGCTCCTCGGCCACCCGCTCGACCGCGGCGGCCACTGCGGCCTCGTCGGCGACGTCGACCCCGACGCCGATCGACTCGCCGCCGGCTGCGGTGATGCTCTTGACGGTGTCGGAGCAGGCGCCCTCGTCGAGGTCCAGCACCGCGACCGCCATCCCGTCCTGTGCGAACCGCCGTGCGATGGCCGCGCCGATCCCGCGCGCTGCCCCGGTGACGATCGCCGTCCTCTGCTGTGCCACTGCGTCTCCTCGTCGAGTCCTCGGACGACCCCGCGGGCGGCATGTGTCGCCGGCGCGGGTCAGGTGCCGTCTACCGGACGGTAACGTCCGCGCCCCGTGGACCGGGTCAGCGCCCCGCGCAGAAGGGCGTCCGGATCACATCCGACGCAAGCGGCGCGGGGCGGACACGGCCGTTCACGCCGCCCGGCGTGCCCGCGCGTGGTCTCCCGGGGTCACCCTCCGGTCGACGTCCGGTGACCGGCGCGCCGCGGCCGCGCGCCCTGAGTGGTGGCTCACACGCGTGGCGGGGTTTGACAGCCCCGCTTCCTGCCAAGACAGTGGGTCGCCGCCGAGCCCCAGCGGCCAGGAACGCGAGGAGACCGAGTGACCGGCGAGCCCGCCCGGCTCCTGTGGCCCTCCTCCGCCCCCCCGCCGGCCGAAGACGGCTGGCACTGGGAGTTCTCGCACGTCTCCCAGCTGCCCCAGGCGCGTGCCGAGCTGCGTGCGGGCCTGGCCGCCGCCTCCTCGGCCACCGACGGGGCGGCCGAACTCGACGAGGCAGTCGTCCTGGCCTTCGACGAGATGGCCTCCAACGCCCTGCGGCACGGCGGTGGCGGGGTGCGCGCCCGGGTGCAGCGGGCCGCGCAGGCCTGGCTGGTCGAGGTGTGCGACAACGCCCCCACCCGGCCGCCCGAGCCCGCCGTCGGCCGGGACCCGAGCCTGGGCGGGCTGGGCCTGTACCTCATCGCCGAGATGTCGGACGCGCACGGCTGGTTCCTCGAGGACACCACCAAGAGCGTCTGGGCCCTGCTCCCCCGCCGCTGACCGGCTCCCGGCCCCTCAGCCGTGCAGGTGGACCGCGACCAGGGCCACGTCGTCCTCGGAGGTGCCCGGCCGCAGCCGGTCCAGCAGGCCTCCGCACAGGTCCTCGAGCGGCTGCCCGCCCAGCTCGGTGAACAGGGCGCGCAACTGGGCCACGCCGTCGTCCAGCGGGACGCCGCGACCCTCCACCAGGCCGTCGGTGTAGAGCAGCACGGTGCTGCCCCGGCGCAGCACCACCTCCTGCTCCCGGCGCCGGGCACGCGGGTCGACACCCAGCAGCAGGTCGAACTGCTCCCCGCCCAGCACGGTGACCACGCCGTCCGGGTCCCGCACCATCAGCGGGGGATGACCGGCGCTGGACCAGCGCAGCCGGGTCAGCCCCTCGGCCCGCTCCTCCGCCGACTGCTCGAGGCGGGCGATCGCCGCGGTCGCCAGGGTGTGCACCGCCAGCCCCGCCATGGCGCGGTCCAGGTCCCCGAGCACCTCGGCGGGCCCGGCCCCGGCCCGGAAGGCGAGGCCGCGGAGCAGGCCGCGCAGCTGGCCCATCGCCGCGGCGGCGACCGTGTCGTGCCCGACGACGTCGCCGATGACCAGCATCGTGGCCCCGTCGGGTTGGCCGAAGGCGTCGTACCAGTCCCCGCCGACGTGCGCGGCCCGCACGGCCGGTGAGTAGCGGACGGCGATCTGCGCGAACTCCGGCTGCACCGGCTCGGTGAGCAGGCTGCGCTGCAGGTCCTCGGCCATCCGGCGCTGGTGCTCGTACAGCTGCAGGTTGTCCAGGGCCAGCGCCGCCCGGTCGGCGAGCTCGCGCAGGGTGGCGACGTCCTCGGCGTCCGCGGCCGGCCGGTCCGCCGACCGGTAGACGCTCATCGCCCCCACCGTCCGGCCGCGGGCCACCAGCGGCAGCGCCACCGCCGTCTGCGGGGCCAGCTTCCGGAAGCGGTCGCTGACCTCCCCCGGGGGCAGGGCCCGCCCCACCGCGGCTCCGACGTCCTCGACCAGCGTCACCTCGCCGGTGCCCAGCGCCGCCACGATCGGGGCTGCGGCCGGCAGCGCGGCCAGCCGCAGCTCGGCGTACCGGGCGGTGTCCTCCTGCAGGTCCTGGTCCCAGTGCGCGCTGGCGACGTCCTGCAGCCGGCCGCCCTCGTCGACGACGCTGACGATGACCCAGTCGCCCAGGACCGGGACCACCGCACCGGCCAGCACGTCCAGCGCCGCCTGCCGCTGGTCGCCGTCCAGACTGGTGGAGAAGGCCGCCGTCACCTCCGCGATGAGGGACAGCCGCTCGGCCGTCCGGCGGGCCCGCTCCTCGGCGGCCCGCCGCTCGGTGACCTCGGAGAAGTACACCGAGAGGCCGTCCGCACTCGGCCAGGCGCGGACCTCGTACCAGCTGTCCAGCGGCGGCGGGTAGTACGCCTCGAAGGCCGTGGGCTCCCCGGTGTCCATCGACCGGCGGTACTGGGTCTCGAACACACTGCCCAGCGCCGCCGGGAAGCGCTCCCAGATGTCCGCGCCCAGCAGCTCCTCACGGGGCTGGTCGAGCAGCCGCTCGGCCTCGGCGTTCACGTAGGTGAAGCGCCAGTCCGGCCCGAGGGAGAAGAAGGCGGCCGGCATGCTCTCCAGGACCCGGGCCACGCGGGCGTCGCTGTGCCGCTGCGACGTGGTGTCGTACGCCGCGCCGAGCACGCGCGTGGCGGTGCCGCCGTCGCCGGCCAGCGCGCGGCCGCGGCCCTGCACCCAGCGCACCCCGCCCCCCGGCACCAGGACGCGGTACTCGACCTCGAAGTCCCCGCAGCGGTCGACGGCCGACTGCACCGCGTCCATGACCCGGGAGACGTCGTCGGGGTGCAGCCGCGCCGTGAAGTCCTCGATGCTCTGCTCGAAGGTGGCCTCGTCGTAGCCGAACAGCTCGATGAGCCGGTCGTCCCAGTGCAGCGTGCCCGAGGCGAGGTCCCAGTCGAAGCTGCCGATCCCGGCGGCGTCGATGGCCAGTCCCCAGCGGAGCCTGCTGGCCTCGAACTCCCGGACGACGGCGGCGAACTGCAGCTCGGTGGCCACCGGGGCGGCCAGTTCGCCCAGCAGCGCGACGTCGGCGTCGGTCCACGCACGCGGGTGCGGGGCGAACACCGCCAGCACCCCGACCACCAGCTCGCCGGTGAGCAGGGGGACGCCGAGGTAGGCGACGACGTCCCCGTTCCGCACCGACGGCAGGTCCGACAGGCGCGGGTCGTCGCGGGCGTCGGCCACCACCAGTGGCCCCCGGGAGGCGACGACGATGGCGCCGAGCGACCCGTCCAGGGGGATCCGTGCGCCGACGGTGCCGCGCCATCCGGTCGCCCCGGTGACGGTCTGCACCTCGCTGACCAGGGACACCCCCGCGCTCGGGGCGGCGAGCAGCCGGGCGGCGAGCTCGGTCAGGTGCTGGACGCCGCGCGCGCCGGTCGCCGACGCGGCCAAGCGGGCGGCGGCGGCCACCCGCTCGGGGTCGAGCGGCGACATCGTCGGTGTCCCGCCTCTCGTCGGCCGGCACGGTGCGCCGGTCAGCTGCCCGCGTTCGTCGTCCGGCGGCCATTCTGCCCGGTGCCGCGGACGGCTCAGCGCCCCGCCGCGTAGCCCTGCATCCCGCGCGGGTTGGCCCCGGCCCGCAGCACCCCGGTCTCCGGGTCGCGGGACACCGCGGAGAGCCGGCCCAGCGACCAGGCGTCGGAGACGGTGACGTCGTGCCCGCGGCGGCGCAGGTCCTCGATCACCGCCTCGCCGAGCCGGGACTCGACGACGACCTCGCCGGGCGTCATGTCCCGCGGGTAGAACGAGGACGGGAAGCTGGTCGTGTGCCAGGCCGGCGCGTCGATGGCCGCCTGCAGGTCCAGCCCGCCGAGCGTGTGGGCGAGCCAGAAGCACAGCTGCCACTGCTCCTGCTGGTCACCGCCGGGCGTGCCGAAGGCCAGGGTGGGGACGCCGCCGCGCAGCGCGAGGGACGGCGACAGGGTGGTGCGCGGCCGCTTGCGCGGCACCAGGGAGTTGGGCAGGCCGGGCTCCAGCCAGAACATCTGCGCCCGGGTGCCCAGCGGGAAGCCCAGCGACGGGATGACCGGCGAGCTCTGCAGCCAGCCCCCGGAGGGAGTGGCCGCGACGATGTTGCCCCACCGGTCCACGACGTCGACGTGGCAGGTGTCGCCCCGGGTCGTGCCCCGGGCGTCCACCGTGGGCTCCCCCACCCCGGCGACGCCGCCCGGGGAGGGGCGGGGTCCCGCAGAGCTGTCGGTGACGTAGGCGGGCAGCCTGGGCGGGCGCCCACCGGGCGAGCCGGGCCGCAGTTCCCTGCTGGCCCGGTCGCCGATGAGCGCCCGCCGTTCCGTGCTGTAGGAGGGCGACAGGAGGTCGTCCACCGGCGCGTCCGCCACGTCCCCGTACCAGGCCTCGCGATCGGCCATCGCCAGCTTCACCGCCTCGACGCTGGCGTGCACCAGCTCGGCGTCGGGGACGGCGGAGGCGTACCGGGCGCCGGGGCCGGCCGCCGGGACGCCGTCCAGCAGCGCGAGCGCCTGGAGCAGCGCCGGGCCCTGCGACCACGGCCCGGCCTTCGCGAGCGTCCACCCCTGCCGGTCCAACGTGACCGGTGGCTCGTACGTCGCCGTCCAGCTGGCCAAGTCGTGCCCGGTCAGAAACCCGCGGTGCTGACGACCGGAGTCGTCCATCGTCGGGTACCGGCAGAACTCGTCTATCGCCTCGGCGACGAACCCCGTGTACCAGGCCGCGAGTGCCGCGTCGATCTGTGCCTCTCGGGAGGGACCGCGCGCTGCGTCGAGCAGTCGGCGGTAGGTCGAGGCGAGGACCGGGTTGCGGAACAGGCGACCGGCGGCGGGGGGTGCTCCGTCGGGGGCGAGCCAGGTGGCGGCCGAGGTAGGCCAATGGGTGCGGAAGTGCTCGGAGACCGAGGCCACGGTCGCGGACACCCGCGGGACGAGCGGGTGACCGGACTCGGCGTACTCGAGAGCGAAGCGCAGGACGGCGTCCAGCGGCAGGGTGCCGTGGTCGCGGAGCATCGTCAGCCAGGCGCCCATGGCGCCCGGGACGGTGGCCGCGAGCAGGCCGGTGCCCGGGACCAGCCCGAGACCGAGGTCCGAGAAGGCCTCGATCGTCGCGCCGGCCGGGGCGACCCCCTGACCGGACAGGACGACGGGGACCCCCGCGCCCGGTCCGTGCCCACCGCGGGCGAACAGGACGGGGACCTCGCCACCGGGCCCGTTGAGGTGGGGCTCGACCACCTGCAGGGCCAGCCCTGCGGCGACGGCCGCATCGAAGGCATTCCCCCCGGCCTCGAGGGTCGCCATGCCCGCCGCGCTGGCGAGCCAGTGCGTGGAGGCGACCATGCCGAAGGTGCCGCTGAGCTCTGGCCTCGTGGTGAACACGAAGCCAATCTAAGGACCACCGGGGACGGCGCGCTCAGCGACGACCCGCGCCGCGGCCGGGCGGGGCCGGACGGGACGCCGGGGCGCTCGCGCTGCGGGATCGGGCTCTCACCGTCGGGGGCGCGGTGGCGCACGTCGGGGAGGACCAGCGAGTACTGCCGGCCGGCCGGCCGCTCGCCGTGCGGTCCGGCGCCCCGGGCGCCGACCCGCCGCGCGGCGGTGCGCAGCCGGTTCATCAGCTGCCGCACCGGTGAACGGGTGCCGGCAGCCGGGGTGGTGGGGGTGGAGAGCAGGTCCGCGGCCAGGTCCGTCGCCCGGGCGAGCGCGGCCTCCAGTGCCGGGTCGACCCGCTCGACGGGGGCCCGGCGCGGTGCCACGGCGGGGGCCGCGCCTTCGACCGGCCGGGTCCGCCGGACCACCGGGGAGCCCGGCGTGCCCAGGCTGTACACCCGCAGCCGCGGGCCGCCCCAGGCCAGCCGCTCCCCGTCGGGGCCGGCACCCCAGGCGGCGGCCCGCCGCAGGAGGGCGCCGGGGTGCACCAGGAGGCCGGCGACGGTGTCGAGGAGTGCGGGGTCGAACGCCATGTCCAGCTCCTTCCTGGGAAGAGTTGCCGCGGCCGGGGAAGGGACCGCGGGCAAGAGAGAAGTTACGGACGACGGCGCCCCGCGACCCGGGTCTGCGACACCCCACCGGGGGCGCGTGACCCAACCGTTGCGCGGGCGCTCCCGGCGGGGTGGTCACCCGCGGCAGGTCCGGTCACTTGTCGACAGCCGGGCGGGGAAAGCCCAGGTCAGGCGCCGGACCGGCGGTCGGCGACCTCGGCGCCCCCGGCGACGCGCCGGCGTGTCGGGCCCGTCTGATGGGATGGCCGGGTGCCTCCGACCCCGCCAGTGACCCCGTCCCCGATCCCGCTGGTGATCGACACCGACCCCGGCATCGACGACGCCCTGGCGGTCCTGCTGGCCCTGGCCAGCCCCGAGGTCGACCTCCGTCTGGTGACCACCGTGCACGGCAACGTCGACCTCGGGGCGACCACCGACAACGCCCTGCGGGTCCTGCACCTGGCCGGCCGCAGCGACGTCCCGGTGGCCGCGGGGGCGCGGTCCTCGCTGGTGGTGCCGCAGCAGCGGCGCGCCGGGCACGTGCACGGCGTCGCGGGGCTGGGCGGCGTCGTCCTGCCGCCGTCGCCGGCCGCCGTGGACCCGCGCCCCGCGGTGACCGCGCTGGCGGACGTGCTGACGGACAGCACCGAGCCGGTCACCGTGGCCGCGATCGGCCCGCTGACCAACATCGCGCTGCTGCTCGCGGTGTACCCGGACGCGGCCGCGCGGATCGGGCGGCTGGTGGTGATGGGCGGGTCGGCGACGCGCGGGGGCAACGTCACCGCCGCGGCCGAGTTCAACATCTGGGCCGATCCGGAGGCCGCGGCCGTGGTGTTCTGCGCCGGGCTGCCCACGGTGATGGTGGGCCTGGACGTCACCCTGCCGACGGTGCTCACCGCCGCGGGCATCGCCCGCTTCGCCGCGGCGGGGCCGGTCGGCGCCCAGGCGGCCGCCGTGCTGGCCCAGTACGTGGACCACGCCCGCACCGCCTACGGCACCGACGGGGTCGTCGTCCACGACGCGCTGGCGCTGACCGAGGCCATCGCCCCCGGGACGTTGGGCACGGTCCCCCGGGACGTCGTGGTCGACACCGGGCCCGGCGCCGGCCGGGGTCAGACCCTGGTGGACCGGCGGGCGCCGTCCGGCTCGCCGACCGCGGTGGCGGTGGCCGAGCACGTCGACGGCGAGGCCGCGGTCGAGTTCCTGGTCGGCCGGCTGGAGCGCCTGGCCGCCTCGCTCAGCTGACCAGCCCCTCGCTGCGCAGCCAGTCGTACGCCACGTCGGCGGGCTCCTCGCCCCCGACGTCCACCCGGCCGTTCAGCCCGATCATCACCTCGTCGGTGAGCAGCGGCGTGATCCCGGCGAAGACGTCGGCGATCCCCGGGTGCTCCTCCAGCGTGCCCGTGAGCACCACCGGGGCGATGTTGTAGGCCGGGAAGTACCCGCGGTCGTCCTCCAGGACGGTCAGGTCCAGGGACGCGATCCGCCCGTCGGTGGTGAAGACCTCGCCGAGGGTGCAGTCGCCCGCGTCGGTGGCGGTGTAGACCGCGCCGGTGTCCAGGACGCGCACGTTCTCCCGGGGCACGCCCTGTGGGTCGCCCAGCGGGATGCCGTACGCCTCGAGCATCGGCTCGAACCCGTCGCTGCGGGTGGCGAACTCGGACTCGACGCAGAAGGTGCGCTGCTCCACCGGCAGGGCGGCGACGTCGGACAGGCTCGCCACCCCGCCCAGCTCGGGCACCGCCTCGCTGCGGACGGCGAAGGCGTAGGTGTTGTTGGCCTCCGCGGGCGGCAGCCAGGTGATCCCGTTGGCGGCGTCCGCGTCGCGCACCGCCTCGTACTGCTCCTGCTGGTCGGGGATGCCCTCGGGCATCGCGAGGTAGTTCAGCCACCCGGTGCCGGTGTACTCCCACTGCAGGTCGATCTCACCGCCGAGCTGTCCGGCCCGGGAGGGGGCCGCGCCGGGGATGTTGGTCCGGTCGGACACGTCGAAACCGGCCACCTGCAGCGCGATGACGGCGATCTTGCCGAGGATCAGCTGCTCGGTGAAGTTCTTCGACCCCACGGTGATCGGCGCGCCGTCGACCCCGGCGATCGGCTGGATCGCCGCGGGCTCCGCCTGTGGGGTGAACGTGCTGGCGCTCTGCAGCCCGCAGCCGGCCAGCAGGGCGGCGACGGACGGCAGGACCACGGCGGCCCGGACGGTGCGCACTCAGAGTCCCTTCGGTCGGGCGACGTGCTCGACGACGCGGCCCAGCCAGTCGACGGCCAGCGCCAGCAGCGCCACGAGCACCGCGCCGGACACCAGCAGCGAGTTCAGCGACAGGGTGATCCCGGTGTTGATCAGCACGCCGAGCCCGCCGCCGTCGATGAAGGTGGCCAGCGTGGCGGTGCCGACCAGCAGCACCAGCGCGATGCGCACCCCGGCCAGCATCACCGGCACGGCCAGCGGGAGCTCGACCCGGAGGAGGACGGCGGGCGCGCTCATGCCCATGCCGCGACCGGCCTCCACCAGCCGGGCGTCGACCTGCTGGACGCCGACCATGGTGTTGCGCAGGACCGGCAGCGCGGCGTAGAGCACCAGCGCGACCACCGTCGTCCGGAAGCCGAACCCGAGCCAGCTGGCCAGCAGGACGAACAGCCCGATCGCCGGCGCCGCCTGGCCGGTGTTCGCGACCGCGAGCACCAGGGGGCTGAGCCGGCGCAGCGGCCGGCGGGTGAGCGCCACCCCGAGCGGGACGGCGATCAGCAGCACCAGGACCGCCGAGGCCACGGTGAGCGCCAGGTGCTCGCGGATGCTGGTCCACAGCGCCGTCGCACCCAGCTGCCGGGCCTCGGTCTCGCTGAGGGTCGCGGTGGTGCGCCACAGCAGGTACCCGGCCACCCCGAGCAGGACCAGCGCCGGCTGCACCAGCAGGGCCCGCCAGCCGCCGCGGGCCTCCCCGGGGGCTGCGGTGTCCCGGTCGTCCTGGACGGCGGCGGCCGGGTCCAGCTGCGCGGGCGGGACCGTGGCGGCGGTCATCCGGCCACCGCCGCACGGGTGCGCTGGATCGCGGCCATCACGCTCTCCACGGTGAGCACCCCGGCCAGGCCGTCCCGCCCGCTCATGACGACCACACCGCCCTGGCTGGCGGCGAGCATGGTGTCCAGGGCGTCGTTGAGGGTGGAGCGCAGCCCGACCACGGGGAGCCGGTGGTCGACGGTGGCCGGCACCGTCGTGGTCCGGCTGAGCTCGGCGACCGTGGGCCAGCTGACCGGCCGGCCCCGCTCGTCGAGGACCACCACGAAGTCGTCGCCGGCGGCCCGGGCCACGGCCAGGACGGCGATCGAGTCGGCCCCGACGGTGGCCGTGGTGACCCGGCGCAGCTCCACGTCCGCCACCCGGGTGAGGGTGAGCTGCTTGAGGGTGGCCCCCGCCCCCACGAAGTCCGCGACGTACTCCTCGGCCGGGTCGGCCAGGATCGCCTCGGGCCGGTCGTACTGGGCGATCCGGGCGCCGACGTCGAAGACCACGATGCGGTCGCCGAGCTTGACCGCCTCGTCGAAGTCGTGGGTGACGCAGACGATGGTCTTGCCCAGCTCCTCCTGGATGCGCAGCAGCTCGTCCTGCAGGCGCACCCGGGTGACCGGGTCGACCGCGCCGAACGGCTCGTCCATCAGCAGCACCGGCGGGTCGGCGGCCAGTGCCCGGGCGACCCCCACCCGCTGCTGCTGCCCGCCGGACAGCTCGCGGGGGTAGCGGTCGCGGTAGGTGGCCGGGTCCAGCCCGACCAGGTCGAGCAGCTCCTCGATGCGGTCGGCCACCCGGCGCCTGTCCCAGCCGAGCATCTTCGGGACCAGCCCGACGTTGGTCGCCACGGTCATGTGCGGGAAGAGCCCGCCGGCCTGGATCACGTATCCGATCCGCCGGCGCAGCCGGTCGGGGTCCTGGGCGGTGACGTCCTCGTCGCCGAGCAGGATCCTCCCGCTGGTGGGCTCGATGAGCCGGTTCAGCATCTTCAGCAGCGTGGTCTTGCCGCAGCCCGACGGGCCGACGAAGGCGACCGTCTCCCCGGCGGGGATCTCCAGTGTCACGGCGTCGACGGCCGGCCGGTCCTGGCCGGGGTAGCGCTTGGTCACCCCCTCCAGCCGGATGGGCAGGCCGCTGGTCCGCCGTCCGGCGGTGTGCACGTCAGACACGGATCCCCCTGGGGGTGGTGAGTCGGCCGGCCACCACGAGCAGCAGGTCGAGGACGAGGGCCAGCAGGACGACGGCGATCGTCCCGGTGAGCGCGGAGTTGAGTGCGTTGGCGCCGCCCAGCCGGGAGAGGCCGGTGAAGATGAAGCCACCGAGGCCGGGACCGAGCACGTAGGCGGCGATCGCCGCGATCCCCATGACCATCTGCGTCGAGGTCCGTACCCCGGCCAGGACCACCGGCCAGGCCAGCGGCAGCTCCACCCGCAGCAGCGTCGCGGCCCGGCCCATCCCCATGCCGCGGGCGGACTCGACCAGGGACCGGTCGACCCCGGCCAGCCCGACCACGGCGTTGCGCAGGACGGGCAGCGCGGCGTAGAAGGTCACCGCGACGACCGCCGGGGTGATGCCGAAGCCGAACGGCGCCAGGAGGATGCCCAGCAGCGCGAAGGCCGGGATGGTCAGCCCGACGGCCGAGACGCCGTTGGCCACCGCGGTCGCGCGCGGGTCGCGGTACACGAGCACGGCGACGGCCAGCGCGAGGAGCGTGCCCAGCAGCACGCACTGCACCACCAGGCTGAGGTGCTGCAGCGCCTGGTAGGCGATCTGGGCACGGCGTTCGACCACGTAGTCCCACATGGGTCCGTCTCCTGTCCGCATCGCCCGGTGCCGGGCGCGTCGGCGGCCGGGGCCCCGCACGTCCCGGGCCGGGACGGTGGGAGGGCCGGCGCCTGGTCTCGGACGGCCCCCGCCCGCCGCTCCGCGGGGTCACGCGGCGTCCGTTGACGCTGCCACGCCCGCCTCGGCCGACGCGACCCGAGCGGGGTCCGGCGGGCTCCAGGACCGGCCGGCGGCGGGCCGCGGCGACGCTCCCGGGACCCCAGACGATGCACGGAACGACGGCGTCCGCCACCATGGGGGCCGGCGGAGACACCGCCGCAGAGGGGGGCACTGTGACCGGACTGGTCTGGCCGTCGGCGCCGATCCCCGCGGAGCGGGGCGACGAGTGGCGATGGTCGCTGCCCACGGTGCACGACGCCTCCCGCGTGCGGATGGACCTGCGGGCCCGGCTGGCGCACCCCTCCCTCGCCGCGCGGTCGACCGACGACGCCCGTGAGGGACTGCTGCTGGTCTTCGAGGAGCTGTCGTCCAACGCGCTGCGGCACGGCGGCGGCGACGTCCAGGCGGTCATCGTGACCAACGCCGCCTGCTGGTTGATCGTGCTCAGCGACGAGGCCCCCGACGCCCCGCCCCGACCCGCGGTCGACCGCGACCCGGCCTTCGGCGGGATGGGGCTGCCGATGGTGGCCCAGCTGTCCATGGACTACGGCTGGGCCAGCGAGGCCGGCCGCAAGCACGTCTGGGCGCGGCTCCCCTCCGGGCTCGAGGTCGCGTCGGTGCCGCGCCCGCGCAGCTCCACCGCCAACGACTGAGGTACCGCCCGGCTCAGCGCAGCACGTCGACCCGGTCGAAGCCCTCCGCGGGAGTGGGCGGGACCAGCCGCCCGGCGGCGGCGAACAGGCCGACCGGCGGCACCCGCGCCGTGCCGGTCCGGCGGTCGTTGCGGTCCCGGCAGACCGCCAGGGGCACGTCCAGGAACACCGCCCGGACGGGGACGCCGGCCGCCCGGGCCAGCTCGACCAGCGGCGCCCGCTCGGCCGGCGACGGGTTGGTGTTGTCCACCACGACCGCCGCCCCCTCGGCGAGCAGCCCGGCGACCACCCGGCGCTGCCGGGCCTCCCGGTGCCGGGCCCGCGGCCAGTGGTCCTTGCTGACGACGGTGTGCCCGGGCAGGTGCTCGGCCACCCAGGTGGACTTCCCGGCACCCTGCAGCCCGACCATCACCACCAGCTCCTGAGGCCCCGTCCCAGGCACCGCCCCGGACTCGCCAAGGGCGGGGAGGACGGGGTCCGTCACGAGGCGGTGGCCCGCAGCGGCCGAACCGGCGCGTCGTCGTCCTCGGCGGGACGTGGGGCGGGGTGCTCCACCAGGGCCAGCACCCGGCCGGACATGAACCGCGCCGTCCGCACCGGGGTGCCGCCGCGGGTCACCTCGGCCACCTCCACGACGCCCCGGCCCTGGGTGGTCTCCACCCGGCGCCCGGCGCGCGTCGCGCTGATGTCGTACGTGCGCGTGCTGCCCCCCGCGTCGATCACGATCTCCACCCGGTCACCCTTCACGGGGTCCTCCCTCGCTGCTGTAGGTGTCCGGTACAACGCTCCGCGGGAGGTCCTGATTCCGCGCTGACCTGCGGAGATGCTCCTCGGGGGCGGGCCCGGGCACCCGTCCGGGACGCGTCGAGGATTGCGCGGCGGGGAGACCGGGCACCGGGCCACCAGTTGCCCACAACAGGAGGAGGAGCCGTGTTCCCGGCCGAGAACATCCGTGACTGGCGCACGCTGAACGTGATCGACCCGGAGGGCTCGAAGATCGGGACGCTGGAGTCGGTCTACGTGGACACCGCGACCGACCAGCCCTTCTTCGCCTCGGTGACCACCGGGTTCATCGGCCGGCACAAGCTCACCTTCGTGCCGCTGACCGGCGCCACCGTGGCCCCCGACCACATCCGGGTGACGGTCACCAAGGACCTGACGAAGAACGCCCCGTCGATCGACACCGACGGCGAGCTCACCGCCGACCGGGAGCCCGAGGTGTTCGCGCACTACTCGCTGCCCTACACCCCGGGCGTGCGCCGGCTCGCCCGCCGCTGAGCGCGGCCCGGTCCGGTCGACCTAGCCGGTTCTCCGGGCCGTGAACAGGCCGGCGGCGTCGCGCAGGCTCTTGGTGGGCCGCAGCCACGCGCCGTCCGGCGGCAGCGCGTCCAGCCGGACCCGGTCCAGCGGCGCCGCGAACGCGCCGGGCACGTCCTCGATGTCGATGAAGTGGATGAGCTCGGAGCTGATCGCGTAGCCGGCGACCTCGCTGAAGGCGACGACGACCACCTCGGTGCCGCTGCGGGCGAGGTCCTCCAGCGGCTCGGCGAAGTTGCGCCCGTCGCCGGAGAAGACGACGAGGCGGCGGAGCGCGTGGCTGTGCGTCCGGACGCTGATGTGGTCGAGCATCGACTGGTCGATGTCGTCGTCCGGCTGCGTCTTCGGGCGGGCGAACACGGCGTACCCGAAGCTCCGCAGCGCTTCCACCCAGCGCTGCAGCGACGTGGCGTGCTGCGGCGGCACGTTGGCGAAGACGCAGGCCTCGACCTCGGGGGCGCCGGGTGCGGTCGGGTCACCCGCCCCGTCGACGAACCAGGCGGCGATCGCGTCGAACCGTGGCCGGGACGCGGCCGTCGGCCGGGCGCCGATCACGTTGGCCAGGGTCATGTCGATGTTCGGGGCGTCCCAGACCAGCAGGTCCAGCGCGGGCGGCGCGGCGCTGGAGCCGTCGGCGTAGCCGTCCGTGGACAGGATCCCCGGCTCGAGGGTGTCGGTCACCGGCCCAGTGTGCCGGGCGCCGGGTCCGGAGGGGACTCCCCGTCCGGGGGAGCCGGCCGGCCCCGGGTCGGCCTCGGGCAGCGGACGTGGCGGGCCGGCCGGTGCCGTCGCCCGTCGGCCCCGACGGCGCAGCCGGTCCCCGGTGCCCACCTCACAGCGCTCCGACGGCGGCACGGTCGACGACGGGGCCGACCGCCGTCCCGGCCGGCAGCGTCCCGAGGACCCCGTACGCGTCGCCGTCCAGCCGGCTGGCGCAGTACGCGTCGGCGACCGGAGCGGGGGCGTGCCGCAGGAGCAGCGCGGCCTGCAGGCAGGTCGCCAGGGCGCCGGCGACCCGCCGGGCCCGTAGCGGCAGCTGGTCGGCGTCGGCGAGCTCCGCGTGCAGCCGCCGGACCGCGGCGTCGAAGCGGGGGTCGGCCCCCGCGGCGAGCGCGAGCTCCGCGGTGACCGCCTCCAGCGGGGCCGACCCGCGGCCCAGCGCCCGGAGCACGTCGAGGGCGATGACGTTCCCCGACCCCTCCCAGATGGAGTTCAGCGGGGCCTGGCGGTAGAGCCGGGGCAGCCCGGACTCCTCGACGTAGCCGTTCCCGCCGAGCACCTCCAGCGCCTCGGCGACGGCGGCCGGCGCGCGCTTGCAGACCCAGAACTTGGCGACCGCGCCGGCCAGCCGGAGCAGGTCGGTCTCACCGGCGTCCTGCGCCGCGGCCAGCCGGACGGCCAGCACCGTGGCCGCCTCGCTCTCCACGGCCAGGTCGGCGAGCACGTTCTGCATGAGGGGCTGGTCGACCAGCCGGGCGCCGAAGGCGCGGCGGTGCCGTGCGTGGTGCAGCGCCTGGGTGAGCGCGGCCCGGACGGTGGCCGCGGACCCCAGCACGCAGTCCAGCCGGGTGGTGGTGACCATCTCCAGGATGGTGGGGACCCCGCGGCCCGGCTCACCGAGCAGGAACCCCGTCGTCCCGTCGAACTCCACCTCCGAGGAGGCGTTGGAGCGGTCGCCCAGCTTGTCCTTGAGCCGCTGCAGCCGGAAGACGTTGCGCTCGCCCCCGGGCAGCACCCGGGGGACGACGAAGCAGGACAGGCCCTCGTCGAGCTGCGCGAGCACGAGGAACAGGTCGCTCATCGGCGCGGAGGTGAACCACTTGTGCCCGGTCAGGGCGTGGCTGCCGTCCCCGCGGGGCACCGCCCGGGTGGTGGTCGCCCGGACGTCCGAGCCGCCCTGCTTCTCGGTCATCCCCATGCCCGCCACCAGTCCGGCCTTGCCCGCCGGGTCGGTGAGCCCGGGCTGGTAGGCGCGGCGGGTCAGCCCCGGCCCGTAGGCGGCGGCGAGGTCGGAGGATCGGCGCAGCGCCGGGACGGCGGCGTAGGTCATGGTCACCGGGCACGCGTGGCCCGCTTCGACCTGGGTCCACCCCAGGTAGCCGACCGCCCGGCGCACGTGCGCGTGGCGGTCGCCCGCCGCGGCGTCCGCCCACGGCGCCCCGGCCAGGCCGTGCCGGACGGCGGCGTCCATCAGCTGGTGCCAGGCCGGGTGGAACTCGACCTCGTCGACCCGGTGGCCGTACCGGTCGTGGGTGCGCAACCGGGGCGGGTTCTCGTTGGCCAGCCGTCCCCACTCCTGCGCCTGGTCACTGCCGGCGAGGCGGCCCAGGTCGGCCAGCGAGGCGAGCGTGTCCGGCCCGGCGTGCCGCCGGCAGGCCTCGGCGAGCACGACGTCACCGGCGATCGGGTCGTGGCCGGTGAGCGGCGGCGCCTGGTTGGTCACCTCATGCGTGACGCTCATGGGGGCACCGTACGAGACGGGCGCCCGGCCCCGGCTCAGGAGCGGACGAGGCGCTGCAGCGCGAGCAGGGTGAGCGGCGCGTAGCCGGCGACCAGCGGCGCGGCGCCGCGCAGCCGGGTGCCGGTGGTGGCCCCGCCGTCCGGCCCGGGGGAGACCCAGTGCCGCAGCTGCAGGCGGACCGGTCCCACGAAGACCGACCAGGTCCACACCCGGCTGGCGTCGTCCACCTCGTCCACGACGAAGGGCAGCGTGACGCCCAGCGGGCTGCGGACCCGGCCGGTGACGCCCTGGCCGATGCGCTCGGCCTCGGTGACGACGCCCATGATCTGCGGCGACCACTCCGGCCACCGGCCGACCACGCGGTAGCGGTCCCAGGCCTCCGCGGGGGTGACCGGTCCGGTGGCGTGCAGCGTCAGGGTGGTCACCAGGTGCGGATGCCCGCCCAGGTGCCCCGTGACACCCGGGCGGGCCAGGCGGCGATCCGCCCCCGAGAGGGACCGACGCCTGTTCCGCACGAGGGGAGGACCGCCCGGGTGCCGCAGGGACACCCGGGCGGCCGAGCCGCGATCCGCCCCCGAGAGTGATCGCGACCCGTCCGACGGCCGGGGCCGCCGGAGGGCGGCCGAGCCGGCCGAGCTGTGGACCGGCGGCGGAGGTGCCGCCCGGTCAGGAGGGGAGTGCCGTCCGGGGAGCGGCGCAGCGCTCCGCCGGTTGCTGCAGGGGGCAGCGGGGGATGTCGACGGCGTCACTGACCGACGCCGGAGCGCCCCGCCCGGGGCCGGTCAGGCAGGCGGGGTGGGCGGCTCGGAGACCGAGCCGAGCAGCGGCGTGTCCGCCGCTGAGGGGACGACCAGGCCGACCAGGGCCGGTGCGCCGACGAGGTCCGGGAGCATGGCCGACGGCACGGTCGGCGTACCGGCCCTCGTCGACCCGGACCCGCCGGAGGGCGCGCCGGCCGGCTCTGCCGGGACGGTGGGCACGGGCAGCGGGCCGGTCGGCGTGCTGGCGGGGGGCGCCGCGGGGGCCGCGGCGGGAGCGTGCGTGCCGGCGGACGAGGTCAAGGGCGGGACGGCCGACCGGACGGTCGCGGTCCGCAGGCCCCTGCGCAGCACGTCTCGGCCGTCGAGGACCGTCACGGCAGCTGCCGTCGGGGCGGCGGCGGGGACCACCGCGTGCGTGTGGACGGCGGGCGCCGGCGGGACACCGGGGACCGGGAGCGTCGGGGCCTCGAGGGCAGGGACCGGGAGGGCAGGGACGTCAGCGGCCGGGAGGACGGCGGGGACCTCGACGGACCCAGTGTCGACGGACGGAGCCTGGCCGACGGGGGCCGGGACCAGCGGGGCCGGGACCGGAGGCACGGAGTCCAGCGGCGGGGGGTCGAGAGGTGCGGCGCCCAGAGGCGCCGACACCAGCGGGGCCTCGACCAGCGGTGTGACAGCCGCCGGGAGCTCCTGGACGACCGGCGGTGCGCCGGGCAGCTCCGGCAGGGCCGGTCCCGTCACGGACACGTCCACGACCGGCTGGACCGCGGGGACCTCCGGAGCGACAGGGTCCGTCACCTCGACGACCCCATCCGGGACGACCACATCGACGACCGGCTCAACCGGCTCGACCGCGGGCACCTCCGGCACGACCACGTCCACGACCGGCTCCACCACCGGGTCCGCCACCGGCTCGGCCGGCTCCACGGCGGGGAGCTCAGGCACCACCGGCTCCACCACGTCCACGACCGGGTCCACCACCGGCTCGACCGGCTCGACCGGCTCCACCACGTCCTCGACCGGCTGGACCACATCGACAACCGGCACGACCGGCTCGACCGCGGGCACCTCCGGCACGACCACGTCGACAACCGGCTCCGGCACCGGATCCACCACGGGCTCGACCGGCTCGGCCTCGGGAACCTCCGGCACGACCACGTCGACAACCGGGTGCACCACCGGATCCACCACCGGCTCGACCGGCTCCACCGCGGGAACCTCAGGCACCACCGGCACGACCACGTCCACGACCGGATCCACCACCGGCTCGACCGGCTCCACCGCGGGAACCTCAGGCACCACCGGCACGACCACGTCCACGACCGGGTCCACCACCGGCTCCACCACCGGCTCGACCGGCTCCACCACGTCGACAACCGGGTCCACCACCGGCTCGACCGGCTCCACCGCGGGAACCTCAGGCACCACCGGCTCCACCACGTCGACAACCGGCTCCACCACCGGCTCGACCGGCTCGACCGGCTCCACCGCGGGAACCTCAGGCACCACCGGCTCCACCACGTCGACAACCGGCTCCACCACCGGCTCGACCGGCTCGACCGGCTCCACCGCGGGAACCTCCGGCACCACCGGCTCCACCACGTCGACAACCGGCTCCACCACCGGCTCGGCGTCCTCGACGACCTCGGCCCCGCGCTCTACCGCGTCCTGCGGCTCTTCGACCGGCTCTGCCGGGACGTCCACGGACTCGACCGGGGCCTTCGGCTCGTCCGCAGCGGCGTCCTCAGCGGCCTGCGGCTCCTCGACCTCGACGTCCTCGACAGCGACGTCCTCGACGTCCTCGACGTCCTGGTCGTCCGTGACCTCTTCGATCGCCTCGTCCCCGACCGCCTCGACCACGACTTCGGTCGCGGGCAGGTCGGAGTCCGCGGCCTGGGCGACACCTCCGGCCAGCCCCACCGCGACACAGCCACCGAGGGTCAGGCCGGCACCGACCACGGCGCGACGGCACCAGGACCAGCGGGATGGGTCCCGCTCACCTGTGGCCCGCTGCGCGTCGCGCACGTCCACAGGGGTAGGCAGAACTGGTGATCGCTAACCCCTGTGGGCCGAACTCATCATGACGTCCGCCCGGTTCCACGTGGAACCGGGCGCGGGCGGTGATCAGACGGGCGGGCCGCCCAGCAGCAGGAAGCGCAGCAGCTGCACCGCCACGGTGGTCGTGCGCTGCCGCACGGCCTCCCGAGAGCCGGGCAGGACGAGCGACCGGGTGGCCGTGCCCTCGGGGCCGACGACCGCCAGGTGCACCGTGCCGACCGGCTTCTCCGCCGTCCCGCCGCCGGGCCCGGCGATGCCGGTGACCCCGACCCCGACGTCGGCCCCGAACCGCCGGCGGGCCCCCTCGGCCAGTTCCAGCGCCACCTCGGGGCTGACCGCGCCGACCTCGGCCAGGGTCTCCTCCGGCACGTCCAGCAGGTCGGTCTTCGCCGCGTCGGCGTACGCGGTGACCCCGCCGAGGACCCATGCCGACGACCCCGCGCGGGCGGTCAACCGGGCCGACAGCAGCCCGCCGGTGCAGGACTCGGCCGTCGCGACGGTCCACCCCCGGTCGGCGAAGCCGCCGGCGACCAGGTCGTCCACGGTGGGGCCGGTGCTGAACAGCGTGTCCCCGAAGTCCGCGCGCACTGCCGCGACCAGCCGGTCGTAGGCGGCGGCGGCCGGCGGACCGAACCGGGTCACGATCTCCAGCTCGCCGTCCCGCAGGCAGGTGGTGACCTCCAGACCGGCCAGCTCGTCATCGACCCGGCGCAGCGTGGCGGCCAGCTCGGACTCCGGCGTCCCCCACAGCCGGAGCGTCTCCTGCCGCAGCTCCGGGGCGGAGGCGAGCACGGCGCGCACCGGCTCGGACGCGACCGCGGCCGGCCACATGCCCTGCAGCTCCGACGGCGGGCCGGGGAGCACGACCACCGGCGGACCGCTGCGCCCGTCCGCGGCCGTGACGACGAGGCCCGGCGCGGTGCCCACCGGCTCGAGCACCGTCGCCCCGGCCGGCACGCGGGCCTGTTTGGCCACCCCGGCGGCGGTCGCGGCCGGGTCGGCGCGCCAGCCGCGGCGGGCCATCAACGTCGCAACGATCGCCCCGACGCGCTGCTCCAGCGCCGGGTCCACGGCCGACGGCCGGCCCTGCGCGTCCCCGACGACCTGGGCGGTCAGGTCGTCCGCCGTCGGGCCGAGACCGCCGGTGGTGACGACCAGGTCGGCTCCCGCCCCGGCCAGGAAGGTCAGCGCCGAGCGGAGGTCCTCCGGCCGATCGCCGACGGTGACGACCGCGGCCACGTCGACGCCCAGCTGCCGGAGCTGCTCGGCCAGCCACGGCCCGTTGCGGTCGGCCACCCGGCCGGTCAGGACCTCGGTGCCGGTGACCACGATGCCTGCGCGCACTGCCACCCGCCGACAGTAGGACGCCACCGGGCCGGCAGCAGACCGGCGCGGCTCGGGCCGTCCTGCCGTCCCCGCCGGACCGCGCCGATACCGTGGCCTGACCGGTCGGCCAGCAGCCGGTCGGCGCACCACCCGCCAGCCCGGAGGACAGATGAGCCAGCCGCACCCGCCGCGTCCGGAGGACCCGCCGGCGCAGCCGAGCCAGCAGCAGGACCCACCGACCCGGTCGATCCCGGTGGTCAGCCCTGGCGCGGCGTACGAGCCGCAGCCGGGTGAGCCGCGGCCGGCGTTCCTGTCCGCGCCCGACCCGGCGGCCCAGCAGGCGCCGCCGCCGTCCCCGCCCACGACGGCGGTCCTGCCCGCGGCCGGCGCCCCCCAGGCCGCGCAGGGCGCACCGCCCCCGGCCCCGGCACCGGCCGGACCGGTCTGGCCCCAGCCCGGTCCGCCCCCGGCCCCCGGCCCCGACGCGGGCGCCGGTCCGGACGCCGCGGCCCCGCCGCAGTCGACGGGGCCGCTGGACTTCGTCCCCGGCTTCTCCACCCCGGCGCCGCCGGACCCCCCGGCGGGCAGCACAGCGGTGACCGGGCCCGGGACGCCGGCCGGGGACGACGGAGGCCCCGAGGCCGGGAGCCCGGGCGCGGGCACCCGGGCGCGCGCCGCGGGCCGGGCCCTCGGCGCGCGGCTGGGCAGCGGCCTGCAGTCCGGGCGGCAGAGCGGCCGCGGGCTGGACCGGCGGGTGCTGGCCGGCCTCGGCCTGGGCGTCCTGGCGCTGGTCGTGCTCGAACTGGGCCTGACCATGGACTCGGGAGACCGGTCGCTGTGGTCGGCGGTGCCCAGCTGGTCGGCGTTCGCCACGGTGGCGGCGGTGGTGGCCCTGGTCCCGCTGCTGCTGTCCCTCGCCCCGCAGCGGCTCCCGGCCCGGACGGCGTGGCGAGTGGGCGCCGCGGGTGCCGCCGGGCTCGGCGCCTTCTGGGTGCTCATCGGGCTGCCGCTGGTGGCCAGCGACCGCGGGTTCCTGCTGACGGCGGCGCTGGCGCTGGCCGCCGGAGCCGTGTGGCTGGCCCCGGGCCGGGAGGGGTGAGCCGCCGGCTGCGGGCCTGGCTGGCGGCCGCCGCGGTGTGCGCCGCCGCCTCGCTCGGCCTCCCGTGGGCCGTCGTGCCCACCGGTACGGGCACACCGGCCGTGCTCACCGGCGGGCAGCTGCCGGCCCGGGTGGCCGTCGTCGCCGGCGTCGTCCTGGTGGCCGCCGGGCTACGGAGCGGCCGGGACGGGCTGCTCCGCCTGGCCGTCCTCGCCGGCGCCGCCGGAGTGCTGTCCGGCGCGCTGTCCCCCTCCCCCGGCCGGGTCGCCCTCGTGGTGGCCGTCGGCTGCCTCGTCGCCGGGCTGCGTGCCGACGGCCGGCCGCTCGTCCCGGGCCGCCCGCCGTCCTGAGCCGTCGCGGGCGCTGCGCTCAGCCCTGCGGGTGCACCCGCAGTGCCAGGAGGGCGACGTCGTCCTCGACCGCCCCGGCCAGCTCGGTGAGCAGCCGGTCGCACAGCTGCTCCAACGGCAGTCGCGCGCCGTCGGTGACCACGCCGGTCAGCCACGCCAGCCCGGCGTCGAGCGACACGCCGCGGCGCTCGATCAGCCCGTCGGTGTAGAAGAGGACGGTCGAACCCGGCGTCAGCGCCAGCGCGTGGTCCACCCGTTCGGCGTCGGGGTCGACGCCGAGCAGCAGGTCCGGCGCCCGCTCCAGCACGTGGACCGTCCCGTCCGGGTCGATGAGCAGCGGGGGCGGGTGCCCGGCGTTGGACCAGCGCAGCACCCGCAGTCCGCGGCGGGCGTCGTCCTCGGTCTGCTCGACGGTGGCGAGGACGGCGGTGGCCAGCGTCCCGACGTCCAGGTCCTCGATCGCCCGGTCCAGCGCGGTCAGCACCCCGGCCGGGCGGTCCGGCCGGCAGTGCGCGATGCCGCGCAGCACGTTGCGCACCTGCGCCATGGCCGCGGCGGCGTACCGGTCGTGCCCGGTCACGTCGCCGATGACCAGCGCCGTGCGCCCGTCACGCAGCAGGAAGGCGTCGTACCAGTCGCCACCCACCTGGGCCAGGCTCGCCGCCGGGACGTAGCGGACGGCAATCTCCAGGTCGTCGGGCTGCGGCGGCTCGGTGAGCAGGCTGCGCTGCAGCGCCTCGGCCATGCCCTGCACGGCGGCATGCGCCTGCCGCTCGGTCTCCCGGGTCCGGATCCGGTCCAGCGCCTGGGCGCACTGCGCGGCGAAGGCGACCAGCAGGTCCAGCTCGTCCGCGGCGAACCGCCGGGGCTGCAGCCAGGCCACGCTCAGCGAGCCCAGCCGCCGTCCGCCGCTGAGCAGCGGCACGGCCACCCAGGCCTCGGCGCCGGTGCTGGCGATCACCTCGCGCATCGCCGGCGAGAAGGCCTCGGTGGCGGCGCGGTCGGGCAGCACCACCGTCCGTCCGGTCCGGGCCGCCACGCAGCCGGGGTAGGGCGCGTCCCACGGCAGCAGCCCGTCGCCCCCTCCGGCGGCCGGCCGCAGCCCCTCGCTCATCACCAGCCGCACCAGGTGCTCGTCGACCGGCACCGCCACCGCGCCGCCGTGCGCCCCGAGCGCGGCCAGGCCGCCCTCGGTCACCACCCGGATCAGCTCCTCGACCGTCTCCGCGCCGCTCATGGTCAGCGCGACGCGGGCCAGCGCGGCCAGCCGCCGGGCGGTGACCGCCTCGGCCTCGCGCGCCGCCTCGAGCTCCACCCCCCGGGCGTGCAGGTCGGTCTCCACCTCCAGCACCCGCCGCCGCCAGGCCGCCGCACCGTCGAGGCCACCGGCCGGGTCGACGTCCTCCTCGGCGTCCCCGACGGGGTCGCTCCGCCGGTGCACGTAGTCGGTGATGTCCTGCGCCCGCTGCAGCACGTACCGGCAGCTCCCGTCCGGGCCGGGGACGGGGATGCTGATCAGGCTCCAGAACCGCCGGGTGAAGCCGCCGTCCGGTGCGGGGATGTCGTACTCCTGGACCGGCATGGTGTCCGGCCGGCCGGTGTCCCGGGCCCGCTCCAGCGAGGCGCGGACCTTGGCGACGCCCCCGTCGGCGTCGGTGGGGTTGGGGTTGCCGGGGAAGGCCTCGAACACCGGCCTGCCCACGAGGTCGGCCAGGGAGCGCCCGGTGGTGGCCAGGTAGGCGGGGTTCGCGTCGACGATCACCAGGTCGGGGTCGAGCACCAGGTAGGGCGTGGGCATCGCCTGGAAGACGGCGGCGTAGTCGGTCCTGCGGCGCTCCACCCGGGTCCCTGCTCGACTGGCCACGTTCCCCCGCGTCCGACCCACCGGACAGCGCCGGTCTGCGCTGGGCGGCGAACATACCGCTCCGCCGGGTGCCCGCGGAGGCATCCCGACGCGACCCGCTCAGCGGTCGGCGCCCGCGCCCCGTCCCTTGCTGCCGCCGGTCGCACCGTCCCCGTTGCCGCCGCCCGGGGTGGCCGATCCGCTCGACCCGTTGCCCGGGTTGCCCGACGACGGCTCCCCGCCGTCAGGGTCCTCGCCGCCCTCGGAACCGTCGCCGCCGTCGCCGCCGTCGCCCTCGTCGCCGTCCGGCTCCTCGGGGGCCGTGGTGCCGGCCCCGGTGCCCGGGTCGGCGTCCTCCCCGGCCGTCGGTGACGGCTCGGTGGTGGTCGGTCCACCGGTGACGGGGGCCCCCGCGTCTGTGGTGCCGGCCGCTGGGTCGGGGGCCGGGGGTGCCGGCTCGGTGGTGGCCGGCGGCGCCGTGGTCCCGGCCGGCTCGTCGACGACGGTGTCCACCGACGGCTGTTCGCGCCGCTGGGGCTCGGGGTCGGCCACCGGCGGGGCCACGGCGTAGCGGATCAGCACGAGGTCGCCGCGGCGCACCTCCCCGTCCCCGGGCGTCAGGTCCAGGACCAGCGAGGGGGCGAGATCGGCGGTCTCCACGCCCTCGGTCTGCACCAACAGGCCCAGCGCCTCGAGCTCGGCCCGCACCTGGTCCAGCGGCCGCCCGGCGTACCCGCCCGGCGCCAGCGGGACCACCGGCTCGCCGCTCGAGGTGGACGGCTGACCGGCGACCGCTGCGGCCTCCGCCGTCGCCCCGGTGCTGCTGGTCGGCGCCAGCTGCTGGACGACGGTGCCGGCGATCCCGGCGCCGAGCAGCAGCGCCGCCACCGGGACCAGCACCCGGCCCAGCCGGTGCCGGACCGGGGCCGGCGCCACCGCCACGACGGCCGGCGAGGTGCCGGTCGTCCCGGCAGCCGTCGCCCCGGCCGCCGTCGTCCCGGCGCCGGGCAGGCCGCCGGGGGCCAGCCAGATGCTCATCGTGTCGGTGTGCTGGACCGGCGGCAGGACCGCGCCGGCCACGACGTCGTCCACCGCGGCGACGAGGGCGTGGCCGTCCGGGATGCGGTGCGCCGGGTCCTTCACCAGACAGTGGTCGATCAGCGAACGCACCCCGGCCGGGACGTCGTCGGGCAGCGGATCGGGCTGGTCGCGGAGCTGGCGGACGGCGATGGCCACCGAGTTGTCGCCGTCGAAGGCCTTGTGCCCGGCCAGGCACTCGTACCCGACCATGCCCAGGGAGTAGACGTCGCTCGCCGGCGTCGCGTGCGAGCCGGACGCCGCCTCGGGCGAGAGGTACGCCGCGGTGCCGATGACCTGACCGGTCTGGGTCAGCGGCACGCTGCCGGCCGACCAGGCGATGCCGAAGTCGGTGATCTTCACCGTGCCGTCCTCGCAGACCAGCACGTTGCCCGGCTTGACGTCGCGGTGGACGACGCCGGCGGCGTGCGCCGCGCCCAGGGCACTGGCGGTCTGCCGGAGGACGTCGAGGGTGGCCTCGGGGGTCAGCGCGCCGGTGCGGTCCAGCAGCGAGGACAGCGACTCGCCCTCGACCAGCTCCATGACCAGGTAGGCCAGGCACTCCCCCGACCCGTCGAGCGCGGTCTCCTCGCCGTAGTCGTAGACCGCGGCGATGTTGGGGTGGCTGAGCGCCGCGGCGTGCTGGGCCTCGGCACGGAACCGGGCCCGGAACAGCGGGTCACCGGTGTACTCGCTGCGCAGCACCTTGACCGCGACGGGCCGGCCCAGCAGCAGGTCCTGGGCCCGCCACACCTGGCCCATCCCGCCGGTGGCCAGCAGTCCGCCCAGTTCGTAGCGGTTCCCGAGGCTGGTCCTCGCGGGCTCCACCACGTCCGTTCGTCCCCCTCGTCCTGCCGTCGCCGGCGCGTCGCCCGCCGGTCGGCGGGCCGGGCGCGACTGGCGCAACCAGGTCAGCGGTTGCCCGCTTCCTGGTGCTGCCACACATCACAGTGGCGGATGGGGCAGGAGTGCACGGTACCGCGCGCGCGTCCACCCCCCATCGAGTGAGCTCAGCCCCCGTGCCGGGCGGCGAGTCGGGCCCCGGCCGCGGTCAGCCAGCGCGCCGGATCGGCCATCGCCGCCTCCGCCGAACCGGCGAGGTCGGTGAGCGACACGGCCTCGGCGACCGGGAGGGGCCCGTCGGCGACGACCCGGCCGGCGACGACGGTCACCGGCACGCCGTGCGCGGCCGCGCGGGCGACGAGGTCGCCGACGACCTTGCCGCGCATCGACTGGGCGTCGAACTGGCCTTCGCCGGTGACCGCGAGGTCCGCGCCGGTCAGCGCGTCGTCCAGTCCGGCCGCGGCGGCGACGGCCCCCGCGCCGCTGACGAACTCCGCACCCCAGCAGGCGGCGAAGCCGAAGGCCGTCCCGCCGGCGGCGCCGGACCCGGGAGCCTCACGGTCGCCCCCCAGCAGGTCGGCCAGCCGGGCCAGTGCCGCGTCCAGCTCGCGGACCTGCTCGGGGGTGGCGCCCTTCTGCGGACCGAACTGGCCGGCCGCGCCCAGCGGGCCGAGCAGCGGGGCGGTCACGTCCACCAGGCACTGCACGCCGCCCGGCGGCGGCGGGGTGAGGCCGTCGAGGTCCACCCGGGCCAGCCGGGCGAGCGCGCCGCCGCCCGGCGGGAGCTCCGCGCCGTCGGCGTCGGTGAACCGGGCACCGAGGGCGGCCAGCGCCCCGGTGCCGCCGTCGGTGGTGGCCGACCCGCCGAGGGTGAGCATCACCCGCCGCACGGCGGGCTCGGCGACGACGGCGGCGAGCAGCTCACCGAGTCCCCGGGTGGTGGCGTGCAGGGGGTCGGGCTCCCGGAGCAGGGGGAGCCCCGCGGCGCGGGCCATCTCGACCACGGCGGTGCCGTCGGGCAGCAGCAGCCAGGCCGCCCGGACCGGCCGGCCGTCGGGCCCGGTGACGTCCTCGGCGCGCCAGCAGTCCTCGGGCAGGTCATGGCCGAGGGCGTCCAGGGTGCCCTCGCCGCCGTCGGCCAGCGGGCAGGTGCGCAGCTCGTCCTGCGGGCGGCGGCTGCGCCAGCCGGCGGCGAGCGCGTCGGCGGCCGCGGCGGCGCCCAGCGTGCCCTTGAAGGAGTCGGGTGCGAGCACCACCCGCATCGTCCGGCCGGGATCCCCGCTCATGGGGCCGACCCTAGGGCGTCGACCCCGCGTGCCGGCGGCGCACCTCGCGCTCCCGGGCCCGGGAGCGGCAGTCCGGGCAGAAGCAGCGGTGCCCCTCCTCGTAGAGCCGGAGCAGTTCGACGGCGAGCGCGCCGCCCGCCGGCGGCGCCGGCCGGCCGGCGCGGACGGGCCGGCGCTGCAGCCGACGACGTCGGACGGGTGCGATGGACGACGACACGTGCGACGTCATGGCGCTCACTCCTCCCGGTGCCCCACCGCGGCGGGACCGGTCCTCCTCGGGACACCGCGATGCTCCCGCCGGGGTACGACGGTTCCGGGCGCCCGGCGTTGATCGCGGGAGGACCAGTCCCGATGATGGGCGGATGCCGCCTGCCGAGTCCGCTGCCGTCCCCGCGCTCACCGCCGTGATCGGTGGTGGCCGGATGGGCGCCGGCATCGCCCAGGCGTTCCTCGGGGCCGGCGCGCGGGTGACCGTGGTGGAGGCCGGGGAGGCGGCCGCCGAGGCCGCCCGCGGCCGGGTCGCCGAGGGCCTCGAGGAGGCCGCCCGCCGCGGGAAGCTGTCCGGGGACGTCGGGACGGCGCTGTCCCGGCTGACACTGGTCGACTCCGCGGCCGACCTCGAACGGGCCACCGGCCTGGTGGTGGAGGCGGTACCGGAGCGGGCCGACGTGAAGGTCGCCGTCCTCACCGCCGCCGAGTCCGCCGTCGGACCGGACGCGGTGCTCGCCACCAACACCTCCTCCCTGTCGGTGACCGAGCTGGCCGCCGCGCTGCGGCGCCCGGCGCGGTTCCTGGGGCTGCACTTCTTCAACCCGGTGCCGGCGTCGAAGCTGGTCGAGGTGGTGGTGGCGCCGGAGACCGCCCCCGAGGTGGTGGACACCGCCCGGGGGTGGGTGCGGGCGCTGGGCAAGACCGACGTCGTGGTCCGCGACTCCCCCGGCTTCGCCTCCTCCCGGCTCGGCGTCCTGCTGGGCCTGGAGGCCATCCGGATGCTGGAGGAGGGCGTCGCCGACGCCGAGGCCATCGACGCGGCCATGGAGCTGGGCTACCGGCACCCGATGGGCCCGCTGCGGTCCACCGACCTGGTCGGGCTGGACGTCCGGCTGGCCATCGCCGAGTACCTGGCCAGCACGCTGGGCGACCGCTTCTCCCCGCCGCAGCTGCTGCGTGACAAGGTGGCCGCCGGGGAGCTCGGCCGGAAGACCGGCCGCGGCTTCCACGACTACTCCTGAACGAGAGGACGACGTTGTCCGAGCCCACCGTCACCCGCGAGGACGCCGACGGCGTCGCCGTCCTGACCCTGCAGCGGTCGATGCTGTCCCGGGCGCTGCGCGCCGAGCTGATGGCCGCCGTGCAGGCGGTCGGGTCCGACGAGTCGGTCCGCGCGGTGCTGCTGACCGGGACGGGCCGGGCGTTCTGCGTGGGCCAGGACCTGGCCGAGCACGTGGAGTCCCTGCGCGGGGACGCGGCGCAGTCGCTGTCGGTGGTCGAGGACGAGTACAACCCGCTGGTCCTGGCGCTGTCGGCGCTCCGGGTGCCGCTGGTGGTCGGCATCAACGGCGCCTGCGCGGGGGCCGGGCTCGGGCTGGCGCTTGCCGGTGACCTGCGGGTGGCCGCGGCGGGGGCCAAGTTCACCACCGCGTTCGCCGGCATCGGGCTGTCCAGCGACTCGGGGCTCGCGTCCCGGCTGGTGCACTGCGTGGGCGGCTCGCGGGCGACCGAGCTGCTGCTGCTGCCCGAGCCGTTCACGGCCGAGACCGCCGGGACGTGGGGGCTGGTGCACCGGGTGGTGGCACCGGAGCAGGTGCTGCTCGAGGCCCGGGCGCTGGCCGCCCGGCTGGCCGTGGGGCCGACCCTGGCCTACCGCGCGATCAAGCGGGTCCTCGCGTCGGCGGCCACCGACCGCCTGGAGGACACCCTCGCCCTGGAGGCGGAGCTGCAGACGGCGCTGGGCGCCACCCGGGACCACCGCGAGGCGGTCGAGGCGTTCCTCGCGAAGCGGCCGCCGGAGTTCACCGGCAGCTGAGCTCAGCGAGTCCGGGCCTGGGTCTCGCAGACCCGGCAGACGTCGGTGCCGGCCACCGGCCAGGAACGCTCGGTGGCCACCCGGGCGAGGACGCCGCAGAGGGTGAGCTCGCAGGCGCCGTCGACCTCGGCCGGGTCGCGGTGCACCTCGACGGCGTGCCAGAGGGCGGCGGTGGGTCCGTGCGCCCGGCTGCGGGCGGCGGCGACGGTGGCGATGTCCACGATGGCGGTCTTCCTCGAGGCGATGGCGGCGGTCACCCCCCTGTTGTCGGCACCGGGCGCCGACTGCTGGAGTACCGATGTGCCGCTCCCCTCGAAGGGGGGTGTGCACCGCCCGACCCGCATCCGGAGGGAGATCCCGTGCAGCTCACCAAGCTCGGCCACGCCTGCGTCGTGCTGTCCGACGGCGACCGGCGGCTGGTCGTCGACCCCGGCGCGTTCACCGAGGAGTCGGCGTGGGACGGCGCCTCCGCGGTGCTCGTCACGCACGAGCACGCCGACCACTTCGACCCCGCCCGGACGCGGGCCGCCGTGGACGCCGACCCGGGCCTGGAGGTGTGGACCAACGCCTCGGTCGCCGCGCAGCTCGAGGGCGCCGGTCCGCGGGTGCACGTGGTCGGCGCGGGCGACGCCGTCACCGTCGCCGGCTTCGACGTCCAGGTGCACGGCGAGTGGCACGCGGTCATCCACCCCGACGTGCCCCGGATCCCGAACGTGGGCTTCCTGGTGGACGGGCAGGTGTTCCACCCCGGCGACGCGCTGACCGTGCCGGACGCCGAGGTGCCCACGCTGCTGCTGCCGCTGTCCGCGCCGTGGTCGAGGACCGGCGAGCTGATCGACTACCTGCGCGAGGTGCGGGCCGGCCGAGCGGTCGGGGTCCACGACGCGCTGCTCAGCGACATCGGGCTGGCCGTGGTCGGCCGCCTGCTGGGCGAGCAGGGCCCCGGGACCCCCACCCCGCTGACCCGGCTGGCGCCCGGCGAGTCGCTGACCCTCTGAGGACGGCGACCTCAGGGCACCCGCGTCTTGCTGCGGTACATCTCCACGTCGGCGCTGTGCAGCAGGACGTCGAAGTCGCAGCCGTCCTGCGGGTGGACGGCGACGCCCACGCTGGTCCCCACGGAGATCTCCTCGCCGCGGACCAGCAGCGGACGGCTCACCGCGGCGGTCAGGGCGGCGGCGACCTGCTCGGCCTCGGCGGCCGCGGTGTCGACGTCCAGGCCGAGCAGGACGACCACGAACTCGTCGCCGCCGAGCCGGGCCAGCAGGTCGGTGCGGCGCAGGCAGGACCGCAGCCGGACGGCGATCTCGGCGAGCACCTCGTCGCCGGCGGCGTGCCCGAGCCGGTCGTTGACCGCCTTGAACCGGTCCAGGTCGAGGAACAGCAGGGCCAGCCCGCCGCCGTCGACGCGGGCGTCCCACAGCGCGTTCTCCACCCGCTCGGCCATCCGCCGGCGGTTCATCAGCCCGGTGAGCGGGTCGGTGTAGGCCAGCTCCTGGATGCGGGCCAGCGCGCCGCGCGTGCGCTCCTGCTCCCGAGCCAGGGCGCGCTGCGCCTCGACGCGCTCGGTGACGTCCTGCTGCACGCCGATGTACTGCACGACCTCACCACGCTCGTCGGTGACCGGGGCCAGGTGGCACTCGTTCCACCACACGCTGCCGTCGGCGCGGTGGTTGAGCAGCACCTCGCGGCACTCGCCCCCGGCGTCGACGGCGGCCCGCATCCGGGCGACCGCGGCGACGTCGGTGTCCGGGCCCTGCAGGAAGCGGCAGTTGCGGCCGAGCACCTCCTGGGCGGACATGCCCGACAGCCGCTCGAAGGCGGGGTTGACGTAGATGAGCGGCTGGTCGGGCAGCCGCATGTCGACGATGGTGACGCCGCTGCTTGTCGCGGCGAGCGCCCGCTGCAGCAGTGCCTCGCCGGTGCCGCCCGCCGGCGCGCCGCCGAGCACCCGGAGGACGCCAGGCCCCGGAACGGTCTCCTGGACGGGCCCCGGGACGACGACGGGAGCCGGGCCGGACTCCCCGATGGCCCTCGCGAGCTGGCGGGGGGCCACCCGGCCGAGCAGCGCGCGGGCCGCGCGGACCACGGTGTCCCGGTCGTAGGTGAGCGCGAACTCGAACGTGCGGTCCAGGTCGGGACCGTCCTCGTGCAGGTCGCGGGCCAGCAGCGCGGCGCTGAAGTGCGGGCTGAGCACGACGACGTCCCACTCACCGCGCACCGGGTCGTCAGGACGCAGGTCGGCGCCGCGCAGGCCGGGCAGCGGCTCGACGGGCAGGTCCTCCCCGAGCGCGCAGACGAAGCCGACCCGGGAGACCAGGTCGCGGTAGCGGAGGGTGGTGGCCGGGGTGAAGTGCCGGGCCTCCTGGAAGGTCGCGGCGACGACGCAGGTGTCCCCGAGCCGCATGGCCTGCCGCTCCAGCTGCTTGCTCAGCTCGATCAGCAGCGCCTTGGGCGACCGGCGCAGCGGCACGCCGGCGGGCAGGCACTGGAACGGCGAGATCTCGTCGTCCCCCGGCCGCACCGGCGAGGGCACGGGGAGGGGCAGCGCCGCGACGCGGGCACCGGCCGCGGGGCCGGGCGCCGGGCGGCCGAACAGCCACCCCTGCCCGAGGGTGGCGCCGAGCGCGCGGGCCATCCGCAGGTGGGCGGCGTCCTCGATGCCCTCGGCCAGCACCACCGCGCCGCTGGCCTCGGCGTAGGCGTTGACCGCGTTCATGATCTCGGCGATGGCCGGGCCGGGCCGCTCCTGGACCAGCCGGAGGTCGAGCTTGACCACGTCCGGGCGCAGCAGCGGCATGAAGGCCAGCGACAGCGAGTCCGCGCCCACGTCGTCCAGGGCGATGGACCAGCCGTACTCGCGCACCCGCTCGACGGTGCGCAGCAGCTCGGCGGGGCGGGCGGCCAGCGCCCGCTCGGTGATCTCCAGGACGACGCGCAGGTCACCCGGGACCTCGGCGACGCTGCGGGCCAGGGCGGCCAGCGGGGCGTCGTCGAGGACCTCGGGCTCCACGTTGACGAACACGGTGAGCGGGGCCAGCAGCCCCTGCTCGACCGCGCCGCGGAACGCGGCCGCCCGGCAGGCGGCGTCCAGCTCGGCCAGCAGACCCGCCCCGCGCGCCGCGGCGAAGAGCGCGTCGGGGGTCCGCAGCGGACCCTCCGGCCCGCGGGCCAACGCCTCGTACGCGACCACCCGGCCGGTGTCGATCTCCACGATCGGCTGGAAGTGGCTGCGGACACCGCCCGACCTGAGCACCTCACGGACGGCGGTCATCTGGTCCTCCTGGAGTTCCTGCACGACGGGCCCATCGGCCACCGGCGTGCCGCGCTGGAGTCTGACAGCATCGACATGCCTCCAAGAGGTGAGCACGACGGCGGTCCGGGGACGCCGCCGTGGCCCCCAGCTCCCGGCCGGCGAGGAGCAGCATGCCCACCCGGGCGCAGTTCGAACTGCCGACCTGGTCGGCGCTCCCCGCCCGCCCGGACCCCGACTTCGACCGGCTGGCCAGGGTGCTGGCCGACCGGCTGGCCGTGCCGCGGGCGCTGGTGGTGCTGGTCTCCAAGGGCGGGCAGGTGATCCCGGGCGCCACCGGGCTGGGCGAGCCGTGGAACACCCGGCGGTCGATGCCGCTGAGCCACTCGCTGAGCCAGGAGGTGGTCGTCTCCGGCGACGTCCTGGTCATCCCGGACACCCGCCGGGACCCGGCGGTCTCGGACTCCCCGGCGGTGCGGGAGCTCGGGGTGGGCGCCTACGCCGGCGCGCCGCTGGTCGACGTCCAGGGCCGGCCGATGGGCGTGCTGGTGGCCATCGACGACCGGCCGCGGGACTGGGCCGCCGGGGACGTGCGGGAGCTGGTCGCGCTGGCCGACGAGTGCTCCTGCCTGCTGCAGGCGCAGGCGCTGGAGCTGGCCGAGCGCGAGGCCCGGGCGGCCGCCGAGCGGGAGGAGGCCGCCGCCCGGAAGGCCGCCACGGCTGCGCAGCTGGCGGTGGAGGAGGCCGAGGCCGAGGCCGACCGGGCCCGGGTGGTGGCCCGGCTGAGCTCGGGGCTGCTGTCGGTGCGCACGCTGGCCGACGTGCTGCGGACCGTCGATCGGCTGGTGCGCTCCCCGCTCGGCGCCGCGGCGGCGGTGCTGGCGGTGACCGACGCGGGCAGCACGGTGGTGCGGGCGTGGAACACCTCGTCCTACCCGTGGTATCCGGAGCCGTCGGCGACGCTGACCCTGGACGACGACCACCCCCTGTGCACGGCGGTCCGGGAGCGCCGGCTGGTGACGGTGGCGACGCTGGAGGAGGGCGAGGCGCTGTTCCCCGACGCCCGGGGCGTCCCGGACGCCGGGCACGAGACGGCGCTCGCCGTCCCGGTGCTGCTGGGACAGCACGCGTCCAGCGGGTCGCTGATGGTCACCTGGGCCGGGCGGCGAGAGCTCGACCCGGCGGTGCGGACCGTCCTCCCGGACCTGGCCCGGCACGTCGGGCACGCCCTGGACCGGGTGCTGCTGTCCGCCGCCCGCCGGCGCCTGGCTCCCTCCGGCTCCGTCGTGCCGGGCCGCTGACCCCTCAGCCCGCGGTGCCGGGGCCGTGCGGCTCGGCGGAGAACATGGTGGCCAGCTCCAGGCCGCCCCAGGACCGCAGGTCCTCACCGGCCGCCGTCCACTCCGGGGAGGCCAGCGCGGTCTTCAGGTCCTCGGGGGACTGGAACACCAGCTCGGCCAGCAGGTGGTAGGCCGGCTTGCCGACGAACTGGCGGAGCACGCGGTGCACCCGGTTCTCCACCAGGCCCGGGGTCTTCTCGACCAGTGGCACGTGGGTGCCGAAGTAGTGCTCTTCGAAGTCCGCCGGGTCGTCGGGCGTCTGGTACAGGGCGAAGTAGCTGACGGTCATGGGTCGTCGCTACCCGCCGACCGGGTCAGCGACCCCCGACCGACACCTCGAACTCGACCTGGCTGACGTCGGGGCGCAGCCGGGAGAACGAGTGCACGAGGGGGTGGCCGGCGCTGTCGCGGACCGTCGTCCGCACCACCAGCAGCGGGGACCCGGCGATCACCTGGAGCACCTCGGCCTCGTCCGCGGCCGCCGTCCCGACGTCGACCATGATCCGGGCGTGCGCCAGGTCGGCCTGGTACTCGCGCCGGAGGAACTCGTAGAGCGAACCGTGCCCGAAGTCCTCCGTCGCGGCCCTGGGGTAGGTGCCCGCCGGCAGGAAGCTGCGGACGACGTGGTTGGGCAGCCCGTCCACGCTGCGCAGCCGGACCAGCTCGACGACGTCCTCGGCGGTGCCGACCGCCAGCTCCGCCGCGATCGGCGGCGCCGCGGGGACGACGCGCTGGGCCAGCACCGTGGTGCCGACCTGGGCACCCTGCTCGGTCATCACCGAGTGGAACCCGGCGATCCGGTGGACGAAGCTCTCCCGGTACTCGTGCCGGATGCCGGGCCGGCTGACGAAGGTGCCGCGGCCCTGCTCGCGCACCAGGTGGCCGTCGGCGACCAGGCCGTCGACCGCGCGGCGCAGGGTGATCCGGCTGACCCCGTACTCGGCGCACAGCACCGGCTCGGGCGGCAGCAGGGTGTGCTCGGGCAGCGCGGAGGCCCGCCGGCGCAACGCCTCGCGGACGGCGAGGTACTTGGGCCCCGCAGCGGAACTGAGCACGTCAGGAAAGGTACTGCACCGAGAGACGTCTAGACGTCATGACGAGCTGCCTCCGGGCCACGGTCAGCCTCGCGGCGCGGTGGGCTCGCCGGGCTGCAGCTCGACCACGGTCACCTCCGGACGCGCGCCCACGCGCATCTGCGGGCCCCAGTTGCCCGCGCCGGCGGTGACGTAGAGCTGGGTCGGTCCCTGCAGCGACCAGCCCTCGACCACCGGCTGGTCCAGCAGGATCGCGTAGTCGAAGGGCCAGAGCTGGCCGCCGTGCGTGTGCCCGGAGAGCTGCAGGTCGACCCCCGCCGCGCGGGCCTGCTCCACCATCACCGGCTGGTGGGCCAGCAGCACCAGGGGGACGCCGTCGTCCCGGCCGTCGAGCGCGGCGTCGAGGTCGGCGCCGTGACCCGGCAGGCCCGACGACGCCGCCGTCCGGTCGTCGATGCCGGCGAGGTCCAGGGTGGCGCCCCCGCGGCCGCGCACGGGCACCCGCTCGTTGCGCAGCACGTCGATCCCCAGCGTCGGCAGGTGCCGCAGCCACGCGTCGGTGTCGACGAAGTACTCGTGGTTGCCGGTCACGAAGTAGACGCCCTGCGCGCTGACCAGGTCGGCGAGCGGGGCGGCGTCCTGGCGCAGCTCGTCGACCTCGCCGTCCACCAGGTCGCCGACGATGGCCACCACGTCGGGGCGCTGGGCGTTGACCGTCTCCACCACCCGCTCGAACCGCCGCCCGCCGTAGGTGTGCGAGAGGTGACCGTCGGAGAAGGTGACGATCCGCAGGCCGGCGAGGCCCGGGTCGAGACGGGGGATCCGGATCGGCACGCGCCGGACCACGGGGGCGGTGTTGGCGAGCACCACCCCGGTGCCCGCGGTGCCGACCGCCAGCGCCCCGGCCCCCGCGGCGAGCGAGCGGGCCAGGAAGAGGCGGCGGCTCACATCGCGATCCTCACGGGCCGCACCGCGGTCAGATGCCGTCCCCTCGTGGTGAGCGGCTGCGCCGTCCTCCCGCGGGACCCGCCGGGCCCCACTCGGGACGGACTCGGCGGGTCCCGTCCGTCCGCCATGTCGCCGGCGGGCCGCGAGGACTGCCCGCACCGGTTCCGTCAGCAGGCTGCAGAGGAACAGGTAGAACACCAGCCCGAGCCAGCTGTAGCCGGCCCACTCCAGCGGCGTGCTCAGCCAGGTCGGCAGCGAGCGGCGGAGCAGCACCGCGGAGACCGGGAGCAGGGCCAGCACGGCCGTGAGCAGCGTCAGCCGGCGGCGGGTCCGTCCCGGCCGGGTGGTGCTGCGGACGTAGCGCCACCACACGTACCCGTGCAGCAGCAGCATGGCGAGCAGGACGACGGTGGCGAAGCCCAGCAGGAGGATCACCGACACCGGCGAGCTCCCGCGACCGCCTCGGGGGCAGCGCTCACCGGGTGGCGGCGTCGAGCACCGAGCGCACGCCGGGCCACCGCACCCAGAACTCGCGCTCGGCCTCGATGCCGCGCGCCTCCTCCAGGGCGTGCAGCCGGCCGTAGCTCCAGGCGTTCTCCCCGGCCGCGAAGGCCTCGAGCCCGAGCCGGGTGCACAGCGGGCGGGTGACGTAGGTGTCCTGCCGCTGCCCGAGGACCTCCTGGACCTCCTTGAGGGCGGTGACCAGGTCGCGGACCGGGGCGCCGAGGACCGGGACGGCGACGTCGGCGGTGTAGCGCAGCCGCTTGGCCGACTTGCGCACGTCGTGCAGCGCCTCCGGTCCCTCGGAGGTCTGAGCGGTCTCGACGGCGGTGCGCATCCGGTCGACGGTCCGGCCGAGCACGGCCCGGACGACGGGGACGGCGGGCCGGGCGGCCTGCTCGGTGAACGGCGGGTCGGCGACCAGGTCGGCGAGCGTGTCGAGCAGGTCGAGGTAGCGGGGGTCGCCGAGGGTGCGGCGGGCCTCGTCGCCGCCCGCGAGCCCGTCGCGCAGCTGCTCCTGCTGCAGCCGGGCGGCCACCGGGCCGAGCACCAGCTCGGGCGGCTGGCCGGCGACCAGCTCGCGCAGGTGCCCGACGGCCACCTCGGCGTCCCGGCTGCCGGACAGCTGGGCCCCGGCCCACTGCAGCTCGGCCCGGACGGGATCGGTCCGTTCGCGGTCGAGCACCCGGCGGAAGGCGGCCAGGACGCTGCGGAGCCGGCGGCAGGAGACCCGGACCTGGTGCACGCCGTCGGGGGTGTCGGTGCGGACCATCAGGTCCGCCTGCTGGAGACCGGCGACCAGGTCGGCGAGCGCCGCCCGGGCGACCTCGCCCGCGGTCGCGCCGGCGGCCCGCTGCCGAACGGCCTCGTCCTCCTCCCGCCTGGCCTTCTTCCCCTTCTTCCCCTTCTTCCCCTTCTTCCCGCCCTTGCCCTTCTCCCTCTTCGGCTTCTCGCTCTTCCCCTTCTTGCTCTTCCCGCTCCCGCTCCCGGGCCCGGCGTCCGGGGGTCCGCCGGTGGCGTCCTCGTCCGGCTCGTCCTCCCCGGCGGGGGTCCTGGGGGTCTCCGCCGGTGGCTGACCGGTCCCGTCGTCCCCGTCGGCGGCCGGTCCCCTGACCGGGGCGGCCGCGGTGCTGCCGGCGTCGAGCCGGTCGGCGAGGACCCGGCCCAGCTTGGAGGCCGACGCGGAGGGACGTGCTCCGGCAGCGGTCAGCGCGTCGCCGAGGGCGGTGAGCAGGTCCTCGTCGCCCTCGACCAGTTCCACTTCCACCTCCCGCCAGGTGCTGACGACGGCGGCCTCGCCGGGGACGGCGGGCAGCGCGGTGCCGGTGACGTGGTCGTCGGCGATCTCGGCGAGGACCCGCCCGTCCTCGGCCCGCAGGTCGGTGACCAGCCGGCGGGTGCTCAGCGTGGCGACCGGGATGACGGGGGCGCGGCGGACGATCCCCACCAGGGGCTCCAGCACCGCCTTGGGGACGGCCCTGGAGGCCCGGCCGAGGGGGGAGTGCAGTTCCCGCCGGGCGCCGGCGGACGCGGGGAGCTTGACGTGCCAGCCGGCGTCGGTGCCGCCGGTGCGACGCCGGAGGGTGACCTTGGCGCGGGCCAGCCGCAGGTCGGCGGTGTCGTGGTAGGCGGCCTCGAGGCTGTGCTCGACGGGGTCGGCGACCGAGGCGACGCCGGGTACGCCGGAGAGGTCGGGCAGCGTGAACGTCTCCTCGACGTCGAACTTGCGCTCGATCTCCACGTGTTCGCGTGCCACGGACACCACTCCTCTGCTCTGCGTCCCGGACGGGCGGGCAGCCGTCCCACGCCGCGTGGGTGACAGTTCACCAGTGCGCACGCGCCGGCGCCGCACCGGTCGCTGCCGGAGCGGGGTGCTGCGGCCGTCCGGGCGGCGCGGAGCTGCCCCGGTTAGCGTGGCGCGGGTGACCACGGGCCGGACAGTTCGCGGCCGCCGGGCCGCCGGGACGCTGGCGGTGGGCTGGGCGACCTGGGCGGCGCTCCGGGCGACCGGGACCGAACGCGGCTATCCGCTGGTGCCGGCGCTCGCCTTCACGCCGTACGCGGCGGCGCTGGGCGTCGTGCCGGTCGCGGTGGCGGCGCGCACGGGGGCTCGGGCGGCGACCGCGGTCTCGGGGGCCGCCACGGTCGTCCTCGCCGCGGCGGTGCTGCGCCGGGCCGGCCGGCGGGGGACGGAGTGGGAGCCGGGCACGCGGCACCTCCGGGTGGCGACGGTAAGCCTGCGGTACGGCCGGGCGGATCCGGCAGCCGTGGTGTCGCTGGTCGCCGACCACCGGGTGGACGTGCTGGCGCTGCAGGAGGTGACGCCGGAGGCGGAGCTGGCGCTGCGGGCCGCGGGCATCGGCGACGAGCTGCCGCACTCGCACGTCATCGCGGCGCGGGACGGTTCGCCGCCGGCGGCCGGGGGTGCGCTGTGGTCGCGCTGGCCGATGCTGGCGCGGCTCGCGACGCCGGGGCGGTTCGAGCAGCCGACGGCCCGGATCGGGGTGCCGGGTGCGCCGGACGTCGAGATCACCGCGGTGCACACCGCTCCGCCCTCGACGTCGCCGAGGTCGGTGCGGGACTGGACGGCGGACCTGGCCGCGCTGCCCGGTCCCGACCCCGCGCTGCTGCGCGTGCTGGCCGGGGACTTCAACGCCACGTTCGACCACGCCGCGTTCCGGCGGGTGGTCGGGACCGGCTTCGTCGACGCCGCCTGGGCGGTGGGCCGGGCCCTGTGGACCACGTGGACGCCGCTGCGGTCGCCGCAGCCCCGGCTGACGCTGGACCACGTGCTGCTCGACCCGCGGGTCGGCGTGGCCGGGGTGACCCTGCACCGCATCCCGCGGAGCGACCACCGGGCGGTCGTCGCCGAACTGGTGCTCCCCTCCCGCTCCGGCTGACCCGCCCGATCGGCTCGTGGACGACGATCCACGCATGAGGAGTTCCCCGGGCGGCGGGTTCCGCACCGCCACCGCCGCCCGGGACATCCGCGCCTTGCCCGGTGGACACGTTCCATGCACCTGGAGTCTGTGACATCCCTGTTAACTCTCCCGCCACCGGCGCGTGCTCACGCTGAGGTCGGCGGAGGTGACGCAGGCCGCCGGGTCACCCCACCCGGACGTCCTCCATGCCGGCCACCGAGACGACGTCGCCGCGGCGGAGCTGCCGTCCCCGCCGGTCCTCGGGCTCCCCGTTGACCAGGACGTCACCGCCGGCCAGCACGTCCTTGACCTGCGCACCGGTGGGGACCGCGTCGACCAGCTTCAGCAGCTGGCCGAGCCGGATGGTGTCCTCGCCGGACCGGATCTCGATGGTGCGCACCCCGCGATCCTCCCTGCTCAGCGCGACGTGAGCTCGTCGCCCACCGAGACCGTCCCCGGCCGGGGGACCAGCGCGCCGACGGCCAGGTCGCCGCCGCGCCGGCGGTGCACCGTCGTGAACACGCTGGTGTCCCGCCCGATCCCCCCGGCCTGCGGGCGGGTCACCATCACGCAGCGCGGCACCCGGGCGACCACGTCGAGCTCCGCGGTCCCCAGCCGCACCGCCCGGCCGACGAGGTCGTCCTCCCCCTCGCCGTCCAGGACGACGTTGGCCCGGAACCGCCGGCGGTCCCAGCTGCCGAGCGTGCCGGTGGACACCAGCGTGACGCGCGCGACGGCGTTGTCGTGGAAGGCGCCGTCGGCGCCGGAGAAGGGGTTCCAGTCACCCTCGCGCTCGACGTCGAACGGGTTCTCGTAGCGGCGGGTCCCGGTCACCTCCGCGGCCGAGCGCAGCGCGACCCGGCGGCCGGCCCAGTCGGAGAGGACGGCGTCGTCAGCGGTGGCCGTGCCGTCGGGCAGCACCACCTCGACGCTCCCGTCGGGCCCCAGCCGTCCCGCCGCGAACAGCAGCTCGGGGACCCGGCGGGCGGTCAGCCCGAAGCCGGTCGTGAGGTCGAACAGGGCCCAGCCGCGGTCCCCGGCCAGCCCCTGCGGCCCGACCTCGGCGCGGTCCAGCCGCTCACCCTGCAGCGACTTCACCGGGAACCGCCACAGCTCCCGCACGCGCAGCCCGCCGGTCATGCCGCACCCCGCGGCGTCCAGGCCAGCCGCCAGCTGCCCGACCAGCTCTCCCCCGGCGGCAGCACGACCAGGTCCGCCCCGTCCGCGAGCGCGTTCGGCGGGCAGGTCATCGGCTCCACGGCGAGGCTGCGCCGCCGCTGGCCGGACGGCAGCGTGTCACCGGAGTACACCTGCAGCCACGGCCAGGACCCGTCCACGGCCAGCTCCAGCTGCCCGGCCGGCCCGCCCAGCCGCACCCGCGCCCAGCCGTCGTCGTCGCGGACCAGGTCGGTGACCGCGTCGTCGAGCGCACGGTCGCCGATCCGCCCCACGTCGCCGTCGAAGTCGCGCCGGGAGCCCGTGGGCAGTCCGCCGTCCAGGTCCAGCGCGGTGCGCGCCGGCACGCGCAGCTCGGCGTCCGCGATCGCGCCGTCCTCCTCGGCGCCCACGTGCAGATACGGGTGCATGCCGACGCCGAACGGGGCGTCCCCGGCCCCGACGTTGCGCACCCGGACGGTGACGGTCAGCCGGTCGGGGGTGAGGTCGTAGTCGATCGCGGCGGCCAGCCGGAACGGGTAGCCCGAGCGCGGCTCGAGCACGACGCCGACCGTCACGCCGTCCGGGCGGCCGTCGAGCAGCTGCCACGGCTGCGCCGACACCAATCCGTGGACGGCGTTGGGCGACGCCGGGCTGACGACGTCCAGCTGCAGGTCGCGGCCCTGCCACTGCCACGCGCCGCCGCGCAGCCGGTTCGGCCAGGGCAGCAGGACGCCGCCGCGCCGTCCGGCCGGCACCGACCCCGCGGCGTACCCGTCGAGCACCTCCCAGCCGTCGACCACCAGCCGGCGCAGTCCACCGCCGCGCAGGTCCACGGCGAGCCGGGCGCCGCCCTGCTCCACCTCGGCGCCCGTCGGCCGGGTCCGCGGCCAGCGTGCGTCCGGCTCGTCCCCGGCGGCGGCCAGCAGGTCCGCCACCGCGCCCAACACGTCGTCCCGGCGGGCGGCGGCCGCGGCGGCGACCGTGCCCAGCGCCAGGTACCCGTGCACGAGGCCGGGCCCGGGCAGGTGCGTGGTCGGGACGCCGGCGGCAGCCAGCAGCTCGGCGTACCGGTCCCCCTCGTCGCGCAGCGGGTCGGACTCCGCGGTCGCCACCACCGCCGGGGGCAGCCCGCGCAGGTCCGCGCCCAGGACGGCGACCAGCGGGTCCGCCGCCGCCTCCCCCGGCACGTACGCGGCGTAGAAAGAGGCCATGTCCGCCGCGGTGAGGAACGGGCCGTCGGCGTTCTCGGTCACCGACGGCATGCCCTGCGAGGGGTCCAGCGCCGGGTAGGCGAGCACCTGGGCCGCCAGCCGCGGACCGCCCTCGTCACGGGCGCGCAGCGCCGCACCGGCGGCCAGGCCGCCGCCCGCGCTGTCGCCGCCGACCACCAGCGGCGCGTCGGGCCAGCGGTCGGCGGCCCAGCGCAGCGCCGCCATCGTGTCGTCGAGCGCGGCCGGGTGCGGGTCCTCGGGCGCCAGCCGGTAGTCCACCGAGACGACGACGGCGGACAGCTCGTTGGCCAGCCGGCGGCAGATCGGGTCGGCCGTGTCCAGGTCCCCCAGCACCCAGCCGCCGCCGTGCAGCCACACCACTACCGGGCCCACGTGGGCCGCGCCGCGGTCGCCGGACCGGTAGACGCGCAGCCGCAGGTCGCCGCCGGGGCCTTCGATGGTGCAGTCGGCCACGTCGTCCACCGGCTCGGGGACGAAGCCGGGTCCGCGCCGCGCCTGCGAGAGCCGGCGGTACCGGTCGCGGGCCTCGACCGGGTCGCCCGCCGAGATCGGGAGGAACCCGCCCTCGACGAGCTGGTCCAGGAACGGCCGGAACTGCGGATCGAGCGGCATGCGGTCAGCTCACCACACCGGGACGACGATCCCCCGTCCTGTCGGTGCCCGGGTGCACGCTGGTCCTATGGCCTCCTTCGCCGACGTCGAGCGCGCCGAGCCGGAGTTCGCCGCCCGGGTGCGGGCCGCCTTCGACGCACACCGTCACAAGGTCCTCGCGACCCTGCGCGCCGACGGGGCGCCGCGGGTCAGCGGCATCGAGGCGTCGTTCGCCGACGGTGACCTCTGGCTGGCCGGCATGCCCCGGTCGGTGAAGTTCGCCGACCTGCGCCGGGACCCCCGGATGGCGCTGCACAGCGGCAGCGACGAGCCGGACGCGTTCACCGCCGACGCCAAGGTCTCCGGCCGGGCCGCCGAGGTGCTCGACGGGCCCACCCGGGCCCGGTTCGCCGCCGCGGCCGGGGTGCCGGACGACGGGTCCTACGAGCTGTTCCACGTGGAACTGGACCAGGTGGTGCTGACGGCGGTGTCCGACGACCGCACCCACCTGGTGATCAGCTCCTGGCGTCCCGGCCGCGGCCTGGTGCGGGCCGAGCGCACGTGAGCCGAGGTGCGTCCTGGGACGGGGAACTGGTGACAGACGTCAGTGGCCCGCAGCACCCCCGGGCGGACAGACTGGAGCCCGAACCGAGCTGAGGAGCACAGAGAGATGCCCGAGCCCCACCTGCGCGCTTCCGATGCCGACCGGGCCGCGGTCGCCGACGTGCTGGGCGCGCACATGTCCGCCGGCCGGCTCTCGGTCGCCGAGTACGACGAGCGACTGGCCCGGGCCTACGCGGCCCGGACGTTCGGCGAGCTCGCCGAGCTCACCACCGACCTGCCGGCCACCCCGCCCGCTCGGCCGAGCGGCGCGACCGGTGTCTCGCCGGACCCGGGGACGACGCAGGGACGGGGCACGACGCGGGCACCGGCCTGGCAGCAGGTGGCCCGGCACGGCGTCCCGGCCTGCGGCCCGTGGGCCGGTGGCACCCGGGCGGCCTGGGCCAGCTGGGCGAGCACCGCGGCGATCGTCCTCACGATCTGGGTGGCCACCATGCTGGGCACCGGCGAGTGGCTCTACCCCTGGCCGATCTGGGTCATCGGGCCGTGGGGCGCGATGCTGCTCGCCCAGTCGGTGACCGGCCGCCGCGACCACGACGAGCGCCCGCAGCTCTCCGGGCAGCACCCCGCCCGCTGAGGCCGCAGGAGACCCGTCAGCTCCCGCTCGTCTGCTCGAGCCGGTAGTGCTTCATCTCCTGGATCGCGCCGAAGAACGGGCGGACGGCGGCGAAGAAGTCCCGGAAGTGCGGTGCGGAGCGGAACCCCTGCTCGTGGCCCTCGAGGGAGTCCCAGGTGATGCGGACGACCCAGTTCTCCGGTTCCTCGACACCACGGGCGACCTCGTACCCGAGGCAGTGCTCGTCGGCGTCCAGGACCGCCGAGGCGGTCGCGTAGGCGGCGGCGAAGTCCTCGCCTTGCTCCGGCGGGACGCGGTAGCGGATGTACTCGAGGATCGTCACGAGCTCCGGTGCGAGACGGCGAAGGGGTGCGACCCGGCGTCGGGTGCCGGCCCTGGGAAAGCCCTCCCCCGCGACGCGGTCACACGCTCCCATGGGGCACGCGCCGTGACAACGGTCCCGCTGGGGTCGTCCGACCGAGGGCGGTCACCGGCAGGCGCCCGGGGACGGAGAGGCACGGGCGAGCCAGGAGCGCACCGGCCGCGACGGCCCCGTAGGGACCGGCCGGACCCCGTGCCGGAGGACCACACGAGGAGAGCGCCGGGCCCCTGCGGGGCTCCGGCGCTCTGTCGTCCCGGTGCGGGTCGCTCGCGTGGGTGGGCAAGGGGGGAGTTGAACCCCCACGTCCTCTCGGACACACGGACCTGAACCGTGCGCGTCTGCCATTCCGCCACTTGCCCTGGCGAGGAAGGACAGTAGCAGCCCGCTCGGGCGCCCCTGGGCGGCCCCCCGGCGTGCCGCCCCCAGCGCGGCACCGCCCGCCGCGGCGCGTGCCCTGGTAGACAGGACCCGTCGCTCTCCCTGTGGGGAGATCGTCCGGGGTGTCCTGCGCTCACCGACCGGTCCGGTGACTCCGGCCCCGCTACGATCGCGCTCAGGGCACGGGGAGGCCAGCCGAGCGCAAGGGAGCGACTGTGGGTGTTCTGCAGCGCTTCGAGCGACGACTCGAGGGCATGGTCGGGCTCGCCTTCGCCCGCGTCTTCAAGGGCAAGGTCCACCCAGCCGAGATCGCCCACGCCCTCCAGCGCGAGGCGACCGAGCAGCGCTCGGTGATGGGCGGCGGCCGGGTGCTCGCCCCCAACGTCTACGTGGTCACCCTGGGCAAGGTCGACTACGAGAACCTCGCCGACTGGTCCGAGCAGCTCGCCACCGAGCTGGCCGACATGGTCGCCGAGCACGTCGCGTCCGAGGGCTACCAGACCTTCGGTGACATCGAGGTCCGCCTCGAGCGGGACGACGACCTGCACACCGGCGTCTTCGAGGTCGCCTCCCACGTCGGCGACGGCACCCACCCGCCGCGCGCCTCGACCTCGGCGCCCCCGCCCCCGGCGCCGCCCGGCCTGCCCCCGCTGCCGCCGCTGTCGGGCATCCGCACCGACCACGCCACCGACACCGGGAAGGGCACCCCGGTGGTGGGCCGCCCCGGACGGCGTCCGGGCCTCAGCCACGTGCTGGTCGTCGACGGGCCGGGCACGCGGCACGTCCTCGAACCGGGCAGCAACGTGCTCGGCCGCGGGACCGACGCCGACATCCGGCTGCCGGACACCGGGGTCAGCCGCAAGCACGCCGACGTCCAGCTCGAGGGCGGCACGGCGGTCGTGGAGGACCTCGGCTCGACCAACGGCACCCTCGTCAACGGACGGCGGGTGGGCCGGCAGGAGCTCGCCGACGGGGACGTCATCCGGATCGGCCACTCCGTGCTGGTCTACCGGCAGGACGGCTCGTGAGGGGGTCCGCCCCATGACCGCGGAGATCGTGCTGCAGGCCTTCCGGTTCGGTTTCCTGATCCTGCTCTGGCTGTTCATCTTCGCCGCGTTCCGGGTGGTGCGGGCCGACCTCTTCGGCGGCCGCGCCGGCCGGGTCACCTCGGTGCCCCCGCGCGCCGCCACGGCCCGGAAGCGCGGCGGCCGCGGTCCCCGCCACCTGGTCGTCACCGCCGGCCCGCTGTCGGGCACCCGCATCACCCTCGGGGAGCAGCCCATCCTCATCGGCCGCGCCGACGACTCCACCCTGGTCCTCACCGACGACTTCGCCAGCTCCCGGCACGCGCGGCTCACCAACCGCGGCGGCCAGTGGTACGTCGAGGACCTCGGTTCCACCAATGGCACCTACCTCGACCAGCAGCGCGTGCAGGGCCCGCTGCTGGTGGCGCCGGGCCAGCCGATCCGGATCGGCCAGACCGTGCTGGAGCTGCGCTCATGAGCCTCGTCCTGCGCTACGCGGCGCGCTCGGACCGCGGGCTCATCCGCGGCACCAACCAGGACTCGGTGTACGCCGGGCCCCGGCTGCTCGCCGTCGCCGACGGGATGGGCGGGCACGCCGCGGGCGACGTCGCCAGCAAGGTCGTGATCGCGGCGCTGGAGCACCTGGACGACGACGCCCCCTCCGGTGACCTGCTGCAGGCGCTGCGCCAGGCCGTCTTCGACGGCAGCGAGCACCTCCGCGAGGTGATCCGGGAGTCACCCCAGCTGGAGGGCATGGGGACGACGCTCACCGCCGTCCTCTTCGCCGGCGGACGCCTGGGCCTGTGCCATGTCGGCGACTCCCGCGCCTACCTGCTCCGCGACGGCGTGCTCAGCCAGATCACCCACGACGACACGTTCGTGCAGACCCTGATCGACGACGGCCGGATCACCGAGGAGGAGGCCAACAGCCACCCCCAGCGGTCCCTGCTGCTGCGGGCCCTCAACGGCCAGGACGTCGAGCCGGACCTGTCGATGCGCGACGCCCGGGCCGGCGACCGCTACCTGCTGTGCTCCGACGGCCTGTCCGGCGTGGTCAGCCACGAGACGATGACCCAGGCCATGCAGGTCCCCGACCCGCAGGCCTGCGCCGACCGGCTGATCGAACTGGCCCTGCGCAGCGGTGGCCCGGACAACATCACCTGCATCGTCGCCGACGTCGTCGAGGACGACGGGCGCACCTCGCTCATCGACCCGGTCGTCGACGGCGCCGCCGGCGACAACCGCGGCCAGCGGGAGGTCGACCCCCGCTCGGCCGCCGGCCGAGCCGCCCTGGCCGACCCGCCGCCGGTGCCGCCCGCCAGCGCGCACTCGGGCAGCACCGCACCGCCCCGGCGCCGCCGCCCGCTGCGCACCGGCCTGATCGCCCTGGCCACCTTGCTGGTGTTGGGCGCCGTGGCGATCGGCGGCTACGTGTTCGTCATGCGGCACTGGTTCGTCGGCGTGCACGACACCGCGGACGGTCAGGCGGTGGCGGTCTTCCAGGGACTGGACACCTCGGTCGTCGGCCTGGACCTCTACCGGCTGGACTCGGCCACGGACCTCGCCTCCGACGACCTCACCCAGGCCGCGCGCAGCCGGGTCCGCGCCGGCATCACCGCCGGCGACCGGGCCGACGCGGAGCGGATCCTGTCCAACCTCCGCGACCAGCAGCTCCCGGTCTGCCGGACCTCCGGCACGGCGGCGCGGACCGGCTCGGGCCAGGACACCACCCCCTCGGCGTCCCCGACCCTGCCCACCCCCGCGGCGAACAGCCCGGAGAGCACCCCCTCGTTCCCCAGCGCCTCGCCGTCGACCTCCGCCACCCCCTCCCGGACGGGCGAGCCGGGGGTGGACTGCCGGGAGGACGACTAGTGCGTCGACCCGCCGGCTCACCGACGGGGAGCGCGGCATGAGCGGACCCGGCACCGACCCCCGGGCGAGCGCCGTCGGCACCACACCGCCGACCCGGCGCAACACCGAGCTGGCCCTGCTGGGGTTCGCGGTGGTGCTGACGCTGGTCGCGCAGAGCATCGTCGACCTGACCGTCACCGGCTCGCTGAGCACCGAGCTGGCCACCTTCGGCATCTGGTACACCGCGCTGTGGGTGGTCGCGCATCTCGTCGTCCGCCGCTTCGCGCCCTACGCCGACCCGCTGCTGCTGCCCTGCGTGGCGGTGCTGGTCGGGCTGGGGCTGACGATGATCCACCGGCTGGACATCGCCGCCACCCAGATCGGCGGCGAGGCCACCGGCGAGGACGCCCCCGTCCAGCTGCTCTGGGCCACGATCGGGCTGGCCCTGTTCGTCGCGACGCTGCTGGTCGTCCGCGACCACCGGATGCTGTCCCGGTTCGCCTACACCCTGGCGCTGCTGGGCCTGGTGCTGCTGGCCGTCCCCGCAGTGCTGCCGAACTCGGAGATCAACGGCGCCAAGCTGTGGATCCGGGTCGCCGGCTTCTCCATCCAGCCCGGCGAGTTCGCCAAGATCTGCCTGATCGTCTTCTTCGCCGGCTACCTCGTGGACAAGCGCGACGTGCTGGCCCTGGCCAGCCGGCGGGTGCTCGGCCTGGAGCTGCCCCGCGGTCGCGACCTGGGCCCGGTGCTGCTGGCCTGGGTCGTGTCGATCCTGGTGCTGGTCTTCGAGCGGGACCTGGGCAGCTCGCTGCTGCTGTTCGGCATCTTCGTGGTGATGCTCTACGTCGCCACCGAGCGGTCCAGCTGGCTGGTCATCGGCCTGCTGCTCTTCGCCGGCGGCGCCTTCCTGGCCTACCAGCTGTTCAGCCACGTCCGGGTCCGGGTGGACACCTGGCTGGACCCCTTCGCCTACTACGACACCGGCGGGTTCCAGGTCGTCCAGTCGCTGTTCGGCCTGGGCACCGGCGGGCTGTTCGGCGCCGGCCTGGGCGGCGGCCGGCCGGACCAGGTGCCGGTCGCCAAGAGCGACTTCATCGCCTCGGCGATCGGTGAGGAGCTGGGGCTCTTCGGCCTGGTCGGGGTGATCGTGATCTACCTGGTGCTGGTCGAGCGCGGGCTGCGGACCTCGCTGGTCGTCCGCGACGGGTTCGGCAAGCTGCTCGCCGCCGGGCTGGCCTTCGCCGTCGCCTGGCAGGTGTTCGTCGTCCTGGGCGGCGTCACCGGCCTGCTGCCGCTGACCGGGCTGACCACCCCGTTCCTGGCCTACGGCGGGTCCTCGCTCGTGGCCAACTTCGGGCTGGTCGCGCTGCTGGTGCGGATCAGCGACGCCGCCCGCCGGCCCGCGCAGCCCCCGCCCACGCCGCCGGCGCCCCTGGTGGACGCGCCCACCGAGGTGGTCCGGCCGTGAACGCACCGCTGCGCCGGGTGGCGATCAGCGTCCTGGTGCTGTTCACCCTGCTGATCGTCAACGTCAACGTCATCCAGGTCTTCCGCGCCGGCGACCTGCGGGAGAACTCGCGCAACACCCGGGTGCTGGCCGCCGAGTTCGACCGGGAACGCGGCTCGATCGTGGTCGACGGCAACGAGATCGCGCTCTCCGTCCCGACCGAGGGCCGGCTGCGCTACCTCCGGCAGTACCCCCAGGGGCAGCTGTACGCCCCGGTGACCGGCTACCAGTCCGCGCTGGTCTACGGCAACACCGGCCTGGAGGAGGCGGAGAACGCCATCCTGTCCGGCTCGGACCCGCGGCTGACGCTCTTCCGGCTCGGCGACCTGTTCACCGGCCGGGACCCGGCCGGCGGCAACGTCGAGCTGACCCTGCAGCCGGCCGTCCAGGAGGCGGCCATGCAGGGTCTGGAGGGGGTCACCGGCGCCGTCGTCGCCCTCGACCCGCGGACCGGCGCGGTGCTGGCCCTGGCGAGCACGCCGACCTTCGACCCGGGGCAGCTGTCCAGCCACGACCCCGCGGCCATCCGCGAGTACCGCGCCCAGCTGGGCGAGGCCGAGCTGCGCAACCACGCCCTCAGCGACCGGTACCCGCCTGGCTCGATCTTCAAGGTCGTCGTCTCCGCCGCCGCGCTGGCCGGCGGGGACTACACCCCCGAGACCACGGTGCCGGCCCCGGACGTGCTCACCCTGCCCGACACCAGCACCGACCTGCGGAACTTCGACAACAGCAGCTGCAACGGCGGCGCCGACCAGGCGCTGATCGACGCGCTCACGATCTCCTGCAACACCGCGTTCGCCCAGCTGGGCATCGACCTCGGCCAGGACCGAGTCCGGGAGATGGCCGAGGCCTTCGGCATGGACGGCGAGGGCTTCGAGATGCCGCTGGACGTGGCCGGCAGCTCCATGGGCGACATCGAGAACGAGGCCCAGCTCGGGCAGAGCTCGATCGGCCAGTTCGACGTGGCGATGACCCCGATGCAGGCCGCGATGATCGCCGCGGCCGTGGCCAACGACGGCACCCTCATGCGGCCCTACCTGGTGGACTCGGTGCAGGCGCCGGACCTCAGCGTCATCGACCAGACCGAGCCCGAGGAGATGTCCGAGCCGGTCTCCGCCGAGGTCGCCGACCAGCTCACCGAGATGATGACCAGCGTCGTGGAGGAGGGCAGCGGGCGGCGGGCCCGGATCGACGGCGTGCAGGTGGCCGGCAAGACCGGGACGGCGGAGAACGCCGGGGCCGACCACAACTGGTTCATCGGCTTCGCCCCGGCCGACGACCCCTCCATCGCCGTCGCCGTCTTCGTGGCCAACGGCGGGGGCACCGGCGGGGACGTCTCCGCCCCCATCGCCCGCCAGGTCATCGAGGCCCACCTCGCCGTCCAGGGAGCAGGCTGATGGCCCTGCACGTCGGCAGCGTCCTCGCCGACCGCTACGAGATCGTCGCCCCGATCGCCAGCGGCGGCATGGGCGAGGTGTGGCAGGCCCGGGACCGAACGCTGGGCCGGATCGTCGCGGCGAAGGTGCTGCGCAGCGAGTACACCAGCGACCCCAGCTTCCTGATCCGGTTCCGCAACGAGGCGCGGCACACCGCCGCGCTGTCGCACCCCAACATCGCCTCGGTCTACGACTACGGCGAGACGGTGACCACCGACGGCCCGCACCCCGGGCAGCGGGTGGCCTACCTGGTCATGGAGTACGTCGAGGGCAACCCGCTGGTGACCGTGCTCGCCGAGCAGGGCCGGCTGCCGGTCCAGCAGACGCTCGACGTGCTGCGCCAGGCCGGCGACGGGCTCTCCGCGGCCCACGCGGCGGGGATGGTGCACCGCGACATCAAGCCCGGGAACCTCATCGTCCGCCCGGACGGCGTGGTGAAGCTGACCGACTTCGGCATCGCCCGGGCCCGCGACGCGGCCCCGCTGACCCGCACCGGCATGGTGGTCGGCACCGCCCAGTACCTCTCCCCCGAGCAGGCGCAGGGACTCCCGGTCACCGCCGCCTCGGACGTCTACTCCCTCGGCGTGCTGGCCTACGAGTGCCTGGCCGGCTCCCGGCCCTTCGACGGCGACTCCCAGGTCGCGATCGCGCTGGCCCAGATCAACCGGCCGCCGCCGCCGCTGCCGCCGGACATCCCGCCGCCGGTGCGGGACCTGGTGCAGCGGGCGCTGGCCAAGGACCCGGCCGAGCGCTTCGCCGACGGCGCCGAGATCGCCGCCGCGGTGCGGGCGGTCGCCGCGGGCGGCTGGGCCCCGGCCACCGCCGCCACCCAGGTCGTCGGCGAGCCCGGCGACACGACCACGGTGCTGCCCGCCCTCGGCCCGCAGACCGGCGGCCGGCACGCCGCCGGCCCGGCCACGTCCGGCCCGCGCACCGCGCCCCGCACCATGCCGCCGCTGGCGGCGCCGGACGACGACGACGACGTCTACGACGACCTCGGCCTGGACGACGAGCCCCGGCGCAAGCGACCGGCGTGGCTGTGGCTGGTCGCCGGGCTGGTGCTGCTGCTGGCCGTCGGGGGCGTCGCGATGGCCCTCACCGGCGGCGGTGAGGACGACGGCACCACCACCGCCGACCCCACGACCAGCGTGACGACCACCCCCACGCCGGCCGCCACCAGCGCGCCCGCCGGGGTGTTGGTGGCCACCGACCAGTACATCGGCGAGCCCGCCGACGACGTGGAGACGCTGCTGGAGGGCCAGGGGCTGGTCGTGGACCGGGAACCGGCCGACGAGGAGCTGCTCACCGCGCTGGGCCGCGAGCTCGGCGAGGACACCGTCGCCGGCACCGACCCGGCGAACACGGAGGTCCAGCCGGGCGCCACCGTCGTCCTGTACGTCGCCGAGGACGGCTGGACGCTGCCCGAGGACGAGCCGGAGGAGGAGGAGCCGGCGACGACGGCGCCCCGCACCACCACGGCCGCGCCCACCACCACGGCGGCGCCCACCTCCACGGCTCCGGCGACCACGACCCAGCCCACCACCACGGCTCCGTCGACCACGACGCAGCCGCCGGACACGGCCACGGCGACCCCGACCGAGGAGACCACTCCCGTGGCCCAGCCCCCGGTGAGCACGCCGTGACCCACCCGTCACGCGACCCCCGCGTCGCTGCCCGCGTTGCCCGGGAGGGCGCCCTCCCGGCGGTTACGCTGCCCGCCGGGCCGATCGTCGGGCCCGCCGGGACCGCCGCACCCGCGACGTCCACCGGTGGCCCGGGCGCACTGCCGACGGCGCCGCACCGCACCGCCCGAGAGGACCTCCGATGACCACCCCCTCAGTGCTCGGTGAGCGCTACGAGATCGGCGGGGTGCTCGGCCGCGGCGGCATGGCGGAGGTGCACCGCGGCCGCGACCTCCGGCTGGGCCGCGAGGTGGCGGTCAAGGTGCTGCGCCAGGACCTGGCCCGCGACCCGTCCTCCCAGGTCCGGTTCCGGCGCGAGGCGCAGGCCGCCGCGTCGCTGAACCACCCGGCCATCGTGGCCGTGTACGACACCGGTGAGGACCGCACCACCACCGGGGCCACGCCCTACATCGTGATGGAGTACGTCGAGGGCGAGACCCTGCGCGACGTGCTGCGGCGGGAGGGCCGGCTGTCCCCGGAGCGGGCCATGTCGCTCGCCGCGGACATCTGCGCCGCCCTGGACTTCAGCCACCGCAACGGCATCGTGCACCGGGACGTGAAGCCCGGGAACGTGATGATCACGCCGCAGGGCACGGTCAAGGTGATGGACTTCGGCATCGCCCGCGCGGTCTCGGACTCCGCGGCGACGATGACCTCCACCGCCGCGGTCATCGGCACCGCGCAGTACCTCTCCCCCGAGCAGGCCCGCGGCGAGGGTGTGGACGCCCGCTCCGACGTCTACTCCGCCGGCTGCCTGCTCTACGAGCTGGCCACCGGGACCCCGCCGTTCACCGGCGACTCACCGGTCGCCGTGGCCTACCAGCACGTCCGCGAGGACCCGCGCACGCCGTCCTCGATCAACCCGCAGGTCCCCCCGGAGCTGGACGCGATCCTGCTCAAGGCGATGAGCAAGAACCCGGCCAACCGCTACCAGTCGGCCGCGGACATGCGCGCGGACCTGCTGCGCGCCGTGGCCGGGCAGCGGGTCGAGGCGACGCCGGTGATGAGCGACGCGGAGAAGACCACGATCATCGCCGGGGGCGCGGCCGGCTACGACGACTGGGAGGACGACGACGAGGACGCCCGGCGCCGCCAGCGCCGCAACGTCATCGCCGCGGCAGTCGCCGGCCTGCTCGTCCTGGCCGGCATCATCGCGCTGGTCGTCAGCCTCAACAGCGGCGAGGAGGCACCACCCCCGGTCGCCCAGGTCACCGTGCCCACCGTGGTCGGCGAGCTGGAGGACGACGCACGGGCGCGGCTCACCGAGGCCGGCCTGCGGGTGGGCACCGCCACCCCGGCCGCCAGCAGCGCCGAGGACGAGGGCCGGGTGCTCAGCTCCGACCCGGAGCAGGGCAGGGAGGTCGACCCGGACACCACGGTGTCCCTGGTGGTCGGGTCCGGCCCGGACACCGTCACCGTGCCCGGCGTCGTCGGCCTCGAGGTGTCCCGCGCCCGGACCAACCTGACCGGCGCCGGCTTCACCAACGTGACCATCGACAACGTGCCGGACCTCGCGCCCGAGGGCCAGGTGATCGCCGTCGACCCCGACGAGGGCTCCGCCGTCGCCCCCGACGCCGCGATCACCCTGCGAGTCTCCCAGGGCACCGCGCCGCTCCCCGACGTCACCGGGCTGACCCAGCAGGAGGCCCTCGACCGGCTCGCGGACGCCGGGTTCACCAACGTGGACGTGGCGACCGGCGAGCGGGGCGACGTCCCCGAGGGCACCGTCTTCGGGACCGAGCCCGGCGCGAACACCTCGTTGGCGGCCGGCGACGAGATCACCGTCCTGGTGGCCGTGCCGGAGCCGGTGGAGACCACCACGCCGCCCGCGGCCCCCACCACCACCGCGCCCGCGACGAGCAGCGCGCCGCCGCCCAGCACGGCGGTCCCGACGCCCACTCCCTAGGGGAAGGACCGCACTACGGGTGGCTGGCAGGAGGGTGGCCGCGCTAGAGCGTGGCCGTGGTCAGCCGGCGGGTGGTGGCGGCGGCGGACTCCACCAGCTCCGGGTCCGGCGTCAGCCCGCAGGAGCCGAGCCACGTCGCCAGCAGCTGGTGGCCGCCCTCGGTGAGCACCGACTCCGGGTGGAACTGCACGCCCTCGATGGGCAGCTCACGGTGCCGCAAGGCCATGACGATGCCCGACGGCGTGCGCCCGGTGACCTCCAGCTCGTCGGGCACGCTGCCGGACTCCACCGCCAGCGAGTGGTAGCGCGTGGCGGTGAACGGCGACGGCAGCCCCGCCAGCACCCCCACCCCGTCGTGGACGACCTCGCTGGTCTTGCCGTGCAGCAGCTCCGGGGCCCGCACCACCACGCCCCCGAACGCCTCGGCGATGGCCTGGTGGCCCAGGCACACGCCCAGCACCGGCATCCCGGCCTCCGCGGCCGCCCGGACCATCGGCACGGTCACCCCGGCGTCGGTGGGGGTGCCCGGCCCCGGGGACAGCAGCACCCCGGCCACGTCGAGGTCGGCGAGCTCGGCGGTGGTCACCGCGTCGTTGCGCCGGACGACGCTGGGCACGCCGAGCTGTCCCAGGTACTGCACGAGGTTGTAGACGAAGCTGTCGAAGTTGTCGACGACCAGCACCGGCCGCACGTCAGCGCTCACCGTCCGCTCCCGGGGTCCACGGTCACGGCCGTGAACGGCAGCATCGGCTCCACCCACGGGAAGACGACGAACAGCAGCAGGGCGGCCACCACCGCCGCCAGCAGCAGCGACTGGAGCGCCTTGGCGGCGTTGCCGCCGGGCAGGCGCCGCCAGATCCAGGTGTACACGTGCGGGTCTCCTCGTCGGTCCGGTGGGCCCAGTGTCCCGGCTCAGCCCTCGCGCAGGGCGGCCGGGCCGTCGGGGGCGTCGGCCCGGCTCTGCGCGTCGTCCAGCGCGGCGTGGACGATCAGCCGCTGCCGGGCCGAGTACTTCGGGTGGCAGGTGGTCAGGGTCAGGTACTTGCCGCTCGCCGCGACCCCCGGCGGGCCACCGGGGGTCGCGGCGATGACGTCGACGTCCGCCGGTGTCACCACGTGCTGGCCGGGGATGCCGGTCGGGTCGGCGAAGTCGCCGGTCGCCGGGTCCCCCAGCACCCGGTAGGTGAACCAGCCGTCGGCGGTCTCCACGACGATGGGGTCGCCCGGGCGCATCTGGTCCAGGTCGAGGAAGGGCGAGCCCCGGCCGACCCGGTGCCCGGCGACGGCGAAGTTGCCGTCCTCCCCGGGCATGGCGGTGTCGGCGTAGTGGCCGGGGCCCTCCTCGAGCTCGGCGGTGCCGGTGCCCTCGACGACCACCCGGGACCAGTCCTCCCCCAGCCGCGGGACGTGCACGACGGCGAACGGCTCGCCGACGGCGACCTCGATCGGCCCGCCGTCGAACGTGCCGCCGCCTCCCGCCGGGTCGTCCCAGGCGGCCTGCAGCTCGTCGCTGAGCTCGCCCTGGCGCTGGTTGGTGAGCAGGTCGGTGACCCAGAGCTCGTAGACGACGAACAGCAGCACCACCAGACCGGCGGTGACCAGGGTCTGCCCGATGCCGCGGACGAGGGTGCGCACCCGCTCGGCGGGACCCCGGGGCCGCCCGTACCGCACGGGCCCGGCGGACGCGGGCCACTCCGTCCCCACTGCGCTGCCCACGAGGCCCTCCGAGTCGGCGGCCGGAGATCAGCCGGCGTCGGCGTACTGCATGTCGAGGGTGCCATCGTAAGCGGGCAGCTCCACCGTCCTGGACTCCCGCACGGCGAACGTCAGGCCGAAGTCGTCGACCGCCTGCTGCAGCAGCTCGACCCCCTCGGACGCCGCCAGCTGGGCGCGCATGTCCCCCGCGTCGCCGACCGCGGTCACCACGAACGGAGGGGAGTAGGTCCGGCCCTGCAGCAGGAGGGTGTTGCCGACGCAGCGCACCGCGCTGGTGGCGATCAGCCGCTGGCCCATGATGGCCACCCCGTCGGCCCCGGCCGCCCACAGGGCGTTGACCACCGCCTGCACGTCGGACTGGTGGATGACCACGTCGTCGCCGGTGGCCCCGGCCGGCAGGCCGCCGCCGGGTGGGCGGGGGGCGTCGTCCAGGGTGATCTGCAGCCCCGCGCCGGTCAGCGGGGTCAGCCCCGCGGACGTCAGCCCCGCGTCGCCCTCCACCTGGGCCGAGGCGACCTCGCCGTTGCGGGACGCCGCCTGCTCGGTGAGCTGCTGGATGCGCTCCTGCACCCGCAGCAGCTCCTGCTGCTGGCGGGCGACCGCCTGGTCCCGCTGCGCGATGAGGCCGGAGAGCTCGCTGCTGGTCCCGGCCCGCAGGTCGGTGCCCAGCGCCGTCTTCCCCGAGGTGGCGAACAGCAGGCCGGCCAGCAGCGCGACGACCGGCACCAGGGCGGCCCAGATGCGGCGGCTGCCGGGGCTGCGGCGGGACATGGTCTGCTCCTTCCGGGCCCGGCGGCGGTCTGCGCCCGCCTCCGCAGCTTAGGCTGGTCCGCGGAGTCGCCGGGAGCAGCAGGCCCCCGGCTGGAGGAGGAGTCGGCGCGGTGCCCAAGTCCAAGGTGCGGAAGAAGTCGGTGTACACCCCGCCCGAGGGCGTGCTGCCCTCCCGGGCGGCCCGTACCCGGGCAGCCGAGCCCAGCCCCCGCTGGTACGCGGGCGTGATGGTGGCCCTGATGCTCCTCGGTCTGCTGTGGATCGTCGTCTACTACGTCGCCGGCGACCGGATCCCCTTCATGGTGTCCCTCGGCGCATGGAACTTCGCGGTCGGCTTCGGCGCCATGGTGGCCGGGCTGATCATGTCGATGCGCTGGCGCTGACCGGCGGCCCCCCGCGCGGCACCTGACCAGGCCCTCGTCCCTCCGGGACGGGGGCCTCTGTCGTCCCGTCCCCGGGACCGCCGGCAGGGGTGTGGACGGAGCCGGGCCGGTGCCTCTGTGTGGACGCCTGGTCACTCTGTGGACAGACGGTCGGATCGGGAACCGGTCCGGTCCCCAGCGCCCGGACTGTGCACAGCCCACGGCGCGTTCCACAGCCCCGACCGGTCGCCGTCCTCAGCGTTGTCCACCACATGTGCGCTCCGCGCCGTCTCCGCCGGGGCGCTGACCAGCACGGATCCCGCCCGTGTGACTCATGGGGCGGAAACGGCACAACGGTAACTACACCCGTGCAAGTCCATCCCCAGCTGTGCACACACTTGTGGAGAAGTCGACTCGACGGCGGTGGACGGCGACCGGCGACCGTCCCGCGCAGGTCGACACGGCGACCGCCCGCGCGCGCTCGGCCGGTGCTGGCACGCTGGTCGGGTGCGGTGGTCCACCCGGAGCGGCGAGACCGCGGGCGCCGTCGTCGTCGCGGCGGTCCTGGCCGGGGCCGCGCTGCTCGCGGACCCGGTGGGCCGGCTGCTGGTGGGGACCGCCGCCGCGGTGCTGGTGGCGGTGGCCGCCCGCGACCTGCTGCTGCGCCCGCGGGTGTCGACCGACGGCACCGGCGTGACCGTGCGGACCCTGACCGGCCGCACCACCATCCCGTGGCCGGCGCTGCGGGTGCGGGTCCGGGGAACCCGCCGGCTGGGCGTGCTCAGCCGGACGCTGGAGCTCGAGGACGCCCGCGACGACGCCGTCCTGCTCGTCCTCGGCCGCCGCGACCTGGGGACCGACCCCGACGCCGTGGCCGTGGCCCTGCGGGCCGACGGCGGGCGGCCCGGCTAGCGCAGGCCGGCGAAGAGCAGGACGAGCAGGACCAGGACCAGCACGGCGGTCCCGGCCACCGCCACGGGCAGCCGCCGGCGGGCGGTGACCAGCACGGCCGCCACCGCGGCACCGGCGACCAGGCCGCCCAGGTGGCCCAGCAGGGAGATGCCCGGCAGGAAGCTGATCGCCAGGTTGATCGCGAGCAGGGTGAGCAGCCCCCGCAGGTCCTGCCGCTGCTGGACCAGCACGACGCCGAAGGCCCCCAGCAGGCCGTAGATGGCCGCCGAGGCCCCCACGGCCCCCTGGTGATAGGAGCCGAACAGCTGCAGCGCCACCGAGCCGCCGAGGGCGGAGACGAGGTAGACGGTGAGGTACCGGGCGCGGCCCAGCTGCCGCTCGAGCTCGGACCCGAACAACAGCAGGGCCAGCATGTTCAGCGCCAGGTGGATCGGCCCGACGTGGGTGAAGGCGCTGGTGACGACCCGCCACCACTCCCCGGCGTCGACCGCGGCGGGGCTGACGGCGAAGGCGTTCTGCAGCGGGGAGGCGAAACTGCGCAGCGGGTCGACGCCCACGAGCACCGCGGAGACGGCGGTGGCCAGGCCCACCGCGACGTTGAGCGCGATGAGGCCGAGCGTGACCGGGCCGAACCGGCGGCCCGCGCTGCGCACCCCGCTGCCGCGCCGCGGACGGCGGACGCCGGCGTTCCCGGCGCGCACGCACTCCGGGCACTGGAAGCCCACCGAGGCGGGCGTCATGCACTCGGGGCAGATCGGGCGCCCGCAGCGGACGCAGGAGACCCCGGTGGGCCGGTCCGGGTGCCGGTGGCAGGTCGCCGGCGGGGGCGCCGGACGCGGGTCACCCGCGCCGGCACCCCCAGGCGCGTCGGGCGTGGTCAGCTGCGCTGCACCTCGACGGACGTGATCACCACGTCCTCCTTCGGGCGGTCCCCGCGGGCGGTGGGCACCGTGGCGATGGCGTCCACGACCTGGCGACTGGCGTCGTCGGCCACCTCACCGAAGATCGTGTGCCGGCGGTTCAGGTGCGGGGTCGGGCCGACGGTGATGAAGAACTGGGAGCCGTTGGTCCCCGGGCCGGCGTTCGCCATGGCCAGCAGGTAGGGGCGGTCGAAGGACAGCTCGGGGTGGAACTCGTCGCCGAACTGGTAGCCCGGGCCGCCGGTCCCCTGCCCGAGCGGGTCGCCGCCCTGGATCATGAACCCGCTGATGACGCGGTGGAAGACCGTCCCGTCGTAGAGCCGGTCGGTGGTCTTCTGCCGGGTCGCCGGGTGCGTCCACTCACGGGCGCCCTCGGCGAGGTCGGCGAAGTTCGCCACCGTCTTCGGGGCGTGGTCGGGGAACAGGTCGACGGTGATGTCGCCGTGGTTGGTGTGCAGGACGGCACGCCGTGCGGCGGGGGTCTGGTCGGTCACGGGCCCACTCTCCCACTGGAGGCGGAGCGGCGTCGGGGGGCGGTGGGTGCGGTCCCGTCCCTCAGCGGGTGCAGGCCGCCGACAGCTCCCCGTGGTAGGCCAGCACCAGCGGGGCGCCGGTGCACACGACGCTGCGGCCGGGCTCGACCGCCACCGCGCCGGCACCGGTGCCGCCGACCGGTGACTCGGCGCCCAGGAAGGACTCCAGGAAGCCCGGTCCGACCAGCCGGTCCACGCGGGTGTCCTCGGGGTCGACGCCGTTCATCTCGGCGGCGTACCGGTAGGCGTCCTCGCGGCCGAGCACCCGGTCCACCAGGCCCCGGTCGACGGCGGTGTAGCCGTCGAAGACGAAGGCACCCAGCTCGTCGACGATCGTCTGCGCCGGGATGCCCCGCGCCTGGGACACCCAGCCGACGAACTCGCCGTACTCGCGGTCCAGGCCCGCGCCCAGCACCGCCCGCTCCTCCTCGGTCATGTCCCGGTAGGGGTTCCCGAAGTCCTTGCCGCGGCCCCGGCTCAGGTACTCCTCGGTGATGCCGCCCTCGGTCGTGATGCCCGGCTCCAGCAGCGAGCCGGGGATGCCGGTGACGTCCCGGTAGCGCTGGAACGGGCCCATGATCACGCCGATGCTGCCGACCAGGCTGCCGTGGTCGGCCACGATCTGGTCGGCCCCCGCCATGGCGTACATCCCGCCCGAGGCGGACAGGCCCTGCACGTACGCCATCACCTGGTTGCCGGTGCGCTTCTGGTAGCGCTCGACGGCGTCGGCGATGGCGCGCGAGCCGTAGATCGTGCCGCCGGGGGTGTTGAGCTCCAGGACGAGCCCGTCGGCGTCGTCGGCCTCCAGGTCGTCGATGGTCTCCGCGACGTCGTACCCGTAGGTCGCGCCGCCGAAGGTGCTGCCGTCGCTCTCGCCGCCCAGGATGACGCCGGTGACCGGGACGGCGACCAGCCTCGCCGTCGCCTCCGGCGCACCCCACACCGTCTCCGTCGTCGGCCCGCTGGGCGTGCTGTCGCCGGCCGCGGCGGTCAGCCCGACCAGGGCCAGCACCATCACCACCGCCAGTCCGAGGGCGACCACGCCCAGCACCACGCCCGCGCCCAGGCTCGCCCCGAACCCGAGGGCGAAACCGCGGCGGAAGGAGCCCCGCTCGCGCACCGGCGGGGCCGGCTGCCAGGCGGGCGGAGGCGGTGACGGCGGCAGCTGCAGCGGCGACGGCGGCATCGGCGGCGGCGACGCCGGCATCGGTGCCTCCGATGCCGGCGGCTGCGCGTCGGGTGCCGGCGGCTGCGTGCTCATCTGGGGTCCTTCCGGATCTCGGGACGGCGAGACGCCGACGGTAGCCGTGGACGTCAGCCGCACGCCGTTCCCGCGCCGGGCGGTCCGCTCAGGTCCGGGGGTCCTCGGCCGACCGGAGCTCGGCCGACCCGCAGGGTGGGACGGACCGGTCCGCCCCGGCGTCGCCGTGCCGGGGGCCTCCGCCCGGGAGGTGTGCGGACAGGCCGGTGCGGGCCGCCGGGGAGTCGAAGATGGGGCTGTCCAGGGCCCCGTCCCGGCCCACCACGGCCTCGAACGCGGCCAGGTGCCGGCCCATGGCCTGGGCGGCGCCGTCGCCGTCCCCGTCGCTGATGCACTCCGCCACCCGGCGGTGCGCCCGCCGGGCGTCGCCGAGCTCGTCGTGCGAGTGCCCTCCGGCGGGGGCGTGCCAGGCGGCGATCTGCAGCACGCCCAGCAGCGTGACCCGGTGGAACTCGTTCCCGCTGGCGTCGGCCACCAGCCCGTGGAAGCCGACCGTGTCGATCAGGCGCTCGTCGGCGTTCGCGCTCGTCACCGCGAGCAGGTGGGCCCGCTGCGCCGAGGTGGCGTTGCGGGCGGCGAGGCTGGCGGCGGCCGGCTCCAGCAGCCGCCGGAACTCGAAGAGGTCCTCCAGCCGGGCGTCGGAGAGGGCGAGCAGCAGGGCGGTGGACCGGGTCACGTGGCCGATGTCGGGCCGGTCGACCCGGATCCCCCCGCGCGACCCCCGGCGGATGGCGATCAGCCCCTGTGACTCCAGCAGCCGGAGCGCCTCCCGCACGGTCGCCCGGCTGAACCCCGAGCTCTCGATCAGCTCGCTCTCGTTGGGCAGCTCGGTGCCCCGGGGCAGCCGTCCCCGGACGATCTGGTCGCGGATCTCGTCGGCCAGGATGGAGGAGGCCTTCGGGATGGTCGGCCTGGTGCCCCACCCCACCACCACGGCCGGCTGTGCCGCCGCGCCGTCCGGTCGGTCAGACGACGCCGGCATCGCGCATCTCCGAGACCTCCTGCTCGGACAGGCCCATGGCCCCGAGGATCGCACCGGTGTGCTGCCCGAGCGCGGGCGGGGAGGTGTGCACGTCCAGCGGTCGCCCGTCGAGCCGGATGGGGGTGCGCAGCTGCCGGACGCCGTCCACCTCCACCACCATCCGCTCGGTGACGACCGGGTCGGCGAACACCTCGGCGAGGTCGTTGACCGGCCCCACCGGGACACCCAGGCCGACGAGCAGGTCCAGCCAGTGGGCCCGCGGGTGCTCCCGCAGGCGGTCCTCGAGCTCCGCGCGGAGCACCGGACGGTGCCGCACCCGCTCGGTGTTCGTGGCGAACCGCGGGTCGGTCGCCAGCTCCGGGGCGCCGAGCCCGGTCACCAGCCGGCTGAACTGCCGGTCGGTGCCGACCGCGAAGGCGAGCTCGCCGTCGGCGGTCGCGAGCGTCTCGTACGGGCAGATGCTCGGGTGGGCGTTGCCGAACAGCGCCGGGTGCGCCTCGGCGGTGAGCCAGCCCGACGCCAGGTTGACCAGCAGCGACACCTGGCTGTCCAGCAGGGCCACCTCGATGTGCCGGCCCACGCCGGTGCGCCCGCGCTCGACCAGCGCCGCCAGGACGCCGGTGTCCATCTGCAGCCCGGACACGATGTCGGTGATCGCCACGCCGGCGCGGGTGGGCGGCCCGCCGGGCTGGCCGGTCACGGACATGAAGCCGCCCATCGCCTGGGCGACGAAGTCGTAGCCCGGCCGATCGGAGTAGGGGTTGCCCGACCCGAACCCGGTGACCGTGCAGGTGATGACGCCGGGGTTGTCCGCGGCCAGCGACGCCCGGTCCAGTCCGAAGTCGGCCAGCCGGCCGGGGAGGAAGTTGTCCACGACGACGTCGGCGGCCAGCGCGAGCCGCCGGGCGACGGCGCGCGCCCGGGGGTCGTCCAGGGCCAGCGTGAGCGACCGCTTGCCGTGGTTGACCGCCAGGTAGTACGAGCTAATCCCGGCCGGGGTGAACGGCGGCCCCCAGTGCCGGGTCTCGTCGCCGCGGCCCGGGGTCTCCACCTTGACGACGTCGGCGCCCAGGTCGGCCAGCTGCATGGTGGCGAAGGGGCCGGCGAGGACCCGGGTCAGGTCGAGCACCCGCAGTCCGCTCAGCGGTCCGTCCCGGACCGGCCCGGCCGGCCAGCCGGCACCCTCCCCGGCCGGCCCGGGCGGCACGGGCGGGACGGGCGTCATCGCACGTCCACCGGGTCGGGGAGGACCTCGGCGGTGGCCTCGGCGAAGTGGCAGGCGACCAGGTGCGGGCGGCCGGCCCCGCCGATGTCGCGCCAGGCGGGCACCTCGGTGGCGCACACGTCCTGGGCCATCGGGCACCGGGTGCGGAACACGCACCCGCTGGGCGGGTCGACCGGGCTGGGCACGTCGCCGGTGAGCAGGATCCGTTCCCGGGTCTGCTCCACGTCGGGGTCGGGCACCGGGACGGCGGAGAGCAGCGCGCCGGTGTAGGGGTGCCGCGGCCGCTGGTACAGCGTCTCCCGGTCGGTCAGCTCCATCGGCCGCCCGAGGTACATCACCAGGATCTGGTCGGCGACGTGGTGGACCGCCGACAGGTCGTGCGAGATGAACAGGTACGAGAGCTCCCGCTGGTCCTGCAGGTCCCGGAACAGGTTCAGCACCTGCGCGCGGATCGACACGTCCAGGGCGGCGACCGGCTCGTCGCAGACGATCAGCGCCGGCTCGACCGCCAGCGCCCGGGCGATCGCCACGCGCTGCCGCTGCCCGCCGGAGAACTCGTGCGGGAAGCGCTCCGCGGCGTAGGCGGGCATGCCCACCTGCTCCAGCAGCTGGTGCACCCGGTCCCGCCGCTCCCCCGGCCGGACCACCGAGTGCACCACCAGGGGCTCCTCCAGGATCTGGCCGATCGTCATCCGGCTGTTCAGTGACGAGGTGGGGTCCTGGAAGACCATCTGCGTGCGGCGCCGCGCCTGACGCCGGTGGGCGCCCCGCAGCGTCGTCAGGTCGGCGCCCTCGAGCACGATCCGGCCGCCGGTGGCCGCGGTCAGTCCCTGCACCGCCATGCCGGTCGTCGACTTGCCGCACCCGGACTCGCCGACCAGGCCGAGGGTCTGGCCGGCCCCGATGGTGAACGAGACGTGGTCGACCGCCTTGACCACCGCCTTCGACCGGCCGGCACCGGAGCGGACCGGGAAGTGCACCTGCAGGTCCTGCACCTCCAGCAGCGGCGCGGTCACCCGGACACCCCGCTGCCCGATGCGGCACCCGTCGAGGACACGGCTCCCGGCGAGGGCACGGAACCGGGCGAGGCCACGGACCCGGGGCGGGAGGCCGGGTCGGGGCCGGGCGGGGCCTCCACCCAGCAGGCAGCGCGGTGGCCGACGGCCACCTCGACCAGCTGCGGCCGTTCGGTGCGGCAGACGTCCTGGCGCGCGGGGCAGCGGTCGTAGAAGGCGCAGCCCGGGGGCAGCGCGGTCAGGTCCGGGGGCAGGCCGGGGATGGCGCGCAGCCGGCTGCGCTCCGGGTCGCGGAACCGCGGCACGGAGTCCAGCAGGCCCTGGGTGTAGGGGTGCCGCGGCCGGTGGAAGACCTGCCGGACGTCGCCCTCCTCGACCACGGAGCCGGCGTACATGACCACGACCCGGTCGGCCAGGCCGGCGACCACCCCGAGGTCGTGGGAGACCCAGATCAGCCCGAGGTCGGTCAGGTCGCGGACCATGTCCAGCACCTGGGCCTGCACGGTGACGTCGAGGGCCGTGGTCGGCTCGTCGGCCACCAGCAGCCGTGGCGAGGACGCCAGCGCCATGGCGATCATCGCCCGCTGCCGCATGCCCCCGGAGAGCTGGTGCGGGTACTGGTCCACCCGGGTGCCCGGGTCGGGGATGCCGACCCGCCGCAGCATCGACACCGCCCGCTCCCGGGCCTCCGCCCGGCCCAGGCCCTCGTGCCGCCGGGCGCCCTCGGCGACCTGCCGGCCGATCCGGAGCACCGGGTTGAACGAGCTCAGCGCGTCCTGGAAGACCATCGCCACGTCCCGGCCGAGCACCTCCCGCAGCTCCCGCGCCGGCAGGGCCAGCAGGTCGGTGCCGTCCAGCAGCACGCGGCCGCTGGTGACCACCGCCGGCGGGGTGGGCAGCAGCCGCAGCGCGGCCAGCAGGCTGGCGGTCTTGCCGCAGCCGGACTCCCCGACGATGCCGACCCGCTCCCCGGCCCGGACGGCGAAGGAGACCCCGTTGACCGCCCGGGCCACCCGGGCGCCGGTGCGGAACTCCACCGAGAGGTCCTGCACCTCGAACAGGACCGGGGCGGTCGCCGGCGACCCGGTGGGCGGCAGGCCGGTCGGCGGCAGGGCCGTCGTCACAGTGCGTCCTCCCGTCGACGCCCGCCCACCAGCAGCCGGCGCCACATCGTCCCGGCGGAACGGTGCCCCCGCTGGGCCCGCATCCGTGGGTCGTACCGGTCGCGCAGCGCGTCACCGAGGAAGTTGAAGGCCAGCACGATGCTGAGGATGGCAAGGCCGGGGAAGAGCCCGAGCCACCACTGGTCGATGAAGTTCCGCGCCTCGCTGACCATGGAGCCCCACTCCGGCGTGGGCGGCGCCGCGCCGACGCCGATGAAGCTGAGCCCGGCGGCCAGCAGGATCGCCATGCCCAGGTCGACGGTCATCTTGACGGTGATCGCCGGGGTGGCGAAGGGCAGCACGTGCCGGCGGAACACCCGCACCGGGCTGCAGCCCACCGACTCCGCGGCGGTGACGTGCAGGTCGGCGCGGGTGGCCAGCACCTGGCCGCGGGTCAGCCGGGTGTACTCCGGCCAGGTGACCACGGCGATCGCGATGACCACGTTGCGGCCGCTGGGCCCCAGCGCCGCGGCGATGGCCAGCGCGAGCACCATCGCGGGGAAGGCGAGGAAGACGTCGCTGATCCGCATGACCACCTCGTCCACCCAGCCGCCGGCGAAACCGGCGACGGCGCCGAGCGTGACGCCGACGAGCACCGAGATCGCCACCGCGCTGACGGCGATCGGCAGCGACAGCCGGGCGCCGTACATGACCCGGGCGAACACGTCCCGGCCCAGGGTGTCGGTGCCGAACAGGTGGGTGCCGTCGGGCCCGGTGAACCGGTTGGCGATGTCCTGGTCGGTGATCGGGTCGAACGGCGTCCACCACGGGACGGTGATCGCGACCAGCACCCAGCCGAGCACCAGCGCGCCCCCGATCCACAGCGCGGCGTCCCAGTTGCGCGGCGCCGCGGTCGTGCCGCGCGCCGGCGCGGCGGCGCCGGGTCCGGTGACTCCGGGGTCGGGGTCGGTGGCCCCCGGGTCGCCGAGCGGGTCGAGCGGGTTGGTCCCGCGGGAGAGGGTCATCAGGCCCCCAGCCGGATGCGCGGGTCGAGGGCGGCGTAGGCGATGTCGACCACGGCGTTGGTGAGCACGTAGACGGCCCCGATCAGCAGGGTGACGCCGAGGATGGCCTGGTAGTCCAGGGCGCGGGCGGCGTCCACGGCGTACCGGCCGATGCCCGGCCAGGAGAAGACCGACTCGGTGAGGACGGCGCCGGCCAGCAGCCCGCCGACGGCGAGGCCCAGGATGGTGACCGTCGGCAGCAGCGCGTTGGGCAGCGAGTGCACCACCAGCACCTGCCGGGGCGACAGGCCCTTGGACCGGGCGGTCACCAGGTAGGGCGCGCGCAGCACGTCCAGCATCGAGGCGCGGGTGATCCGGGCCAGCAGGCCGACGAAGAACGACCCGAGCGTGAGCGCGGGCAGCAGCAGGTGCGCGACGGCGTCCCCGAAGGTCGCCCACTGCCCGGCCAGCAGGGCGTCGACGGTGTAGGCGCCGGTGACCGTCGGCGGCACGGTGGAGCCGGCGCCGAGCCGGCCCTCCGGGCCGGGGAACCAGCCGAGGTTGAGGTACAGCACCTGCAGCAGCAGCAGGCCCAGCCAGAACACCGGGACGCCGGAGGCGACCAGGGCGATCAGCCGGACGACGAGGTCGGGCCAGCGGCGGTGGCAGTAGGCGGCCGTGATGCCGAGGACCAGGCCGGTCAGCCCGGCGACGAGGATGGCGGCCACGGCCAGCTCGATCGTCGCCGGCAGGGCGTCGGCCAGGTCCTCGGCGACGCCGCGGCGGCTGACGACCGACTGGCCGAGGTCGCCGCTGACCAGGTTCTGCAGGTAGGTCCAGAACCGCACCGGAAGCGGCTGGTCCAGCCCCCACTTGGCGCGGTAGGCCGCGGCGATCTCCGGGTCGCTGGCCGCCCGGTCGCCGAGCAGCCGGGACAGCGAGTCACCGGGCAGGTAGTTGGCCAGCAGGAAGGTCACCACCAGCAGGCCGAACAGCGTCGGGACGGCGACCAGCAGCCGCCGCGCGGCGAACCGGGTGAGCCCCACTCGTCCCCCTCTCCTGTGCCGACCGGACGGCAGCCGGGCCGGGGACCGCGCGGTCCCCGGCCCGGGTCGGTCAGCCCGCCGTGATGGCGTTGACGTCGATCTGCTTGTTCGGGCTGTACGCGACGCCCTGGATCGACGAGCCGAAGCCGAGGATCTTGTTCGGCTGCGTCACCGGGATCAGCGACGCGTCCTCGCGCATGGCCTCGAGGGCCTGCACCGCCGTGGCCACCCGGGCCTCCTCGTCCGTGGCGGCGAGGTACTGCTGGTACAACGCCTCACCCTCGGGCAGCGAGGCCTTCACCCGGCCGACCACCAGGCCCTCGTCCCGGCCGAAGATGTCCAGGTACGTGGCCGTGTCGATGTAGTCCGGCGCCCACAGGGACGTGGTCAGGCCCAGCGAGCCCTCCCGGAACGCGGCGATCCACTGGTCGTACTCGACCGGCCGGAGCGTCAGGGTGATGCCCACCTCGGAGAGGTCGGCCTGCAGCTTCTCCCACAGCGTGGTCAGCGGGATGCCGTACAGCGTCTGGTTGGCGAAGGTCACCTCCAGCTGCAGGTCGGTCACGCCCGCCTCGGCCAGCAGGTCACGGGCCGCCTGGGGGTCGGTCTGCACGGGCTCGACCTCGTCGGTGCCCTGCAGGCCCAGCGGGGCCACCGCCGCCGGCCGCGGGGCGCCACCGGCCAGCCCCGAGCTGATGCCCTCGTAGTCCACCGCCAGCTGGATCGCCTTCCGGACGCGGACGTCGGCCAGCTGCGGGGCGTTGGGGGCGGCGTTGTTCAGCGCCAGGTAGATCAGGTTCAGGGACGGGGTCGAGGTCACCGAGACCGCGGAGCTGCCCTCGAGCGCCTTGGCCGTGTCGGGGTCCAGGTCCATCGCGATGTCCAGGTCGCCCCGCTCCAGCAGCTGTCGCTGGGTCGCGGACTCCCGGATGTCGAGCACGGTCACCTGCTCGAAGGCCGGCTCCTCGCCCCAGTAGTCCGGGTTGCGGGTGAACGTCAGCTGCTCGTTGCGGTTCCAGCTGTCCAGCACGTAGGGACCGGTGCCGATCGTGTTCTCGTCCAGGAAGGCCTGGGCCTTGTCCGCGGTCGGTGCCGACGCGTCCGCGACGCCGCCGTTGGCGGTGAGCTCGTCCCCGTCCAGCACCACGAGGTAGGGCGCGGCGAGCTTGGAGAGGAAGGCGCTGTCCGGCCCGGTGAGGGTGAACTGCACCGTCCCGTCGTCCACCGCGGTGATGGCCGAGACGGTGTCGAGCAGGAAGGCCGGCGGGCCGGCGAAGTAACGCAGCCGGTCGAAGCTGGTGACCACGTCCTGCGCCGTCAGCTCCTTGCCGGTCGAGAAGGTCACGCCCTCGCGCAGCGTGAAGGTGTACTGGGTGGCGTCCTGGTTGACCTCCCAGGACTCGGCGAGCCGGGGCACCACCTGGGTCGGGTCGGCGCTGTCGACGTCGACCAGCATGTCGCCGTAGAGCGGGTGGACCAGCTGCGAGGCGTCGGCGATCTCGGTCGCCGGGTCCAGCGTGGAGAGGTCGCCCAGCGCGATCCCGATCCGGAGGTCCGAGGTCTCGGCCTCGGCCGGCGCACTGGACTCGCCCCCGCCACCCCCGCAGGCAGCCAGGGCGACGGTGGCGACCAGGGCGGTCACCAGTCCCCCAGCGCGACGACGCACGGCACTCGACATCTGACCTCCTGGGGGGTGCTTGCTTTGGGGCAATGAGTATCCCTATGGTCAGTGTGACGTCAACCACCCTGGACCCCGTCCTCACAGGAGCCGACGATGCAGGGAACGACCAGCCAGGTGGTGCCCGACGACGCTGCCGTGAGCCCCCCGGCCGCCCCGCGGGGCGATGCCGAGGCGGATGCCGCGCTGATCGCCCGGCTGGAGGAGAAGGCCCGGTTCATCCGGACCGAGACCGTGCGGCTGGCCCGTATCGCCGGGGCCGGGCACTACTCCTCGGTCTTCTCCGCCGCCGAGCTGCTCGCCGTCCTCTACTACGACCAGCTGCGGCTGGACCCCCGGCAGCCGCAGCGTCCCGACCGCGACCGGCTGGTGCTGGGCAAGGGGCACATCGCCATCGGCCTGTACCCGGTGCTGGCCGACCTGGGGTACTTCCCGCCCTCGGACCTGGACACCTACACCCGGCTGGGCAGCCCCTTCGGTGACCACCCGGACATGAAGAAGGTCCCCGGCGTCGACTTCAGCTCCGGGTCGCTGGGCCACGGGCTGTCCGTAGCCACCGGGATGGCGCTGGCCGGGCGGGTCTCCGGCCTGGCCTACCGGTCCTGGGCCCTGCTCGGGGACGGCGAGCTGTGCGAGGGGCAGGTGTGGGAGGCGGCGATGACCGCCAGCCACTACCGGCTGGGCCGGCTGGTCGCCGTGGTCGACGCGAACCAGCTGTCCATCGACGGCTTCACCTCCGACGTGATGGCGGTGGAGCCGATCGAGGAGCGCTTCCGGGCCTTCGGCTGGCAGACCCGCCGGGTCGACGGGCACGACGTCGCCGCCTTGCGGGACTGCCTGCGCGCCCTCCCCGACTCCGACGACGGCCCGCCGCAGCTGGTGGTGGCCGACACCGTGAAGGGACGCGGGGTGGCCCGGATGGAGCTGAGCCCGGACTGGCACGTGGGCAACCTGGAGGGCCAGGACTACGACGACGTGCTGGCCGAGCTCGCCGCCGGCCTGCGGCCCCGACCGGCGGGAGGCGCCCGATGAGCACCACCGAGGAGACCGGCACCCTGCCCGAGGGCCTGGCCCCCGACTCCGCCACCAGCCAGGACCAGTCGGAGATCTTCAACGGCACGGCGCAGCGGAACGCGCTGAAGGACACCCGGTCCAGCGACGGCACCGACGTCCGGGCCATCCCGGCCTTCGTCTTCGGGGAGGAGCTCGCCGACCTCGCCGACGTCGACCCGAGGGTCGTCGTCCTCACCGCGGACCTGGCCCGGGCCAACCGGGCCACCGACTTCGCCGCCCGGCACCCGGGCCGGTACGTCAACGTCGGCATCGCCGAGAAGAACATGATCACCGTCGCCGCGGGCATGGCCAGCTGCGGCTACGTGCCGTTCGCGGCCACCTTCGCCTCCTTCGCGGCGCTGCTGGGCTGCGAGCAGATCCGCACCGACTGCGCCTACCCGCGGATGCCGGTGCGGATCGTCGGCCACCACTCCGGCATGTCGATGGGCTTCTACGGCACCAGCCACCACAGCCTCGAGGACCTCGGCATCATGCGCAGCATCGCCGACCTCACCGTCGTCTGCGCCACCGACGCCAACCACCTGCGGGCGGTGCTGCGGGCCTCGCTGGACCACCCCGGCGCGATGTACGTCCGGCTGGGCCGGGGTCGCGACCCGGAGGTGTACCCGGAGGTCCCCGAGCTGCGGATCGGGACCGCGATCCGGCTGCGCGAGGGCACCGACCTGACCATCCTGTCCACCGGCACCCAGGTGCGGGCCTGCCTGGACGCCGCGGAGCTGCTGGCAGCCGCCGGGGTGTCCACCCGGGTGGTGGACGTGTTCACGGTCAAGCCGCTGGACGTGGCCGAGGTGCTGGCCGCGGCCGGGGAGACCGGCGCCGTCCTCACCGTGGAGGAGGGCAACGTCAGCAACGGGCTGGGCACCGCGGTGGCCGAGGTGCTGGTGGAGTCCGGCGCCGGCGGGGTCCGCTTCCGGCGGCACGGCATCCCCGACGAGCACGTGCCGGTCGGGCCGCCGGCCGCGCTGTACGCCCACTACCGACTCGATGCCGCCGGCGTGGCCGCCGTCGCCCAGGAGCTGCTGCGATGACCACCGTGGAGAACCGGCTGACCGGCGACGCCACCCTGCGCGCCCGCGCCCGCGCCGTCATCCCCGGCGGCATGTACGGGCACATGGACGCCGGGAGCCTGCCCCCGGGCTACCCGCAGTTCATGGCCGGCGGCGAGGGCGCCTGGCTGCGCGACGTCGACGGCAACGACTACGTCGACTTCATGTGCGGCTGGGGACCGGTCGTGCTGGGCCGCCGGCACCCGCGGGTGGAGGAGGCCGTCGCCGCCCAGCTCGCCCAGGGCGACTGCTTCAACGGCCCGGGGCCGGTCATGGTCGAGCTGGCCGAGCTGCTGGTCGACACCCTGCCGCACGCCGACTGGGCGATGCTGGCCAAGAACGGCACCGACGCCACCACCGCCTGCGTGACCATCGCGCGGGCCGGCACCGGACGGCGCCGGGTGCTCGTCGCCCGCGGCGCCTACCACGGGGCCGCGCCGTGGTGCACGCCCCGGCCGGCGGGGGTGCTCCCCGAGGACCGTGCCCACCTGGCGCACTTCGAGTACAACGACGTGGCGTCGCTGCGCGCGGCGGTGGCCGAGGCCGGGGACGACCTGGCCGCCGTCGTGGTCTCCCCGGTCCGCCAGGACGTCCGCCGGCACCAGGAGCTGGCCGACCCCGCCTTCGCCCGGGCCGCCCGCGAGCTGTGCGACGCCGCCGGGGCGGCGCTGATCGTCGACGACGTCCGGTGCGGGTTCCGGCTCGACCTGCGCGGCAGCTGGGCTCCGCTGGGCGTGGAGCCCGACCTGTCCGCCTGGTCCAAGGCCATCGCCAACGGCCATCCCCTGGCGGCGGTCACCGGGACCGACGCGTTCCGCGAGGCCTCCTCCAGCATCTACGTGACCGGCTCGTTCTGGTACACCGCGGCGCCGATGGCGGCCGCGGTGGCCACCATCACCGAGCTCCGGGACACCGACGCGCTGCCCCGGATGGCCGCCGCCGGACAGCAGCTGCGCGACGGCCTGGCCGCGCAGGCGGTGGCGCACGGCTTCGACGTCACCCAGACCGGCCCGGTGCAGATGCCGCTGCTGAGCTTCGCCGGGGACACCGACCTGGCGCTGGCCACGGCCTTCGCGGGCGAGGCCGTGCGGCGGGGCGTCTACCTGCACCCCTGGCACAACTGGTTCACGTCCGCGGCGCACTCCCCCGAGGTGGTCGCCCACGCCCTCGAGCGCACCGACGAGGCGTTCGCCGCCCTCGCCCACCGGCACCCGTGACGGCCGGCACGACCGGTCGCCGCACCACGGAACGCCGCACCCCGGCACCCCGCGCCGGCACCTGGCGGAACTGGGCCGGCAACCAGCGGGTCCGCCCGGCCGTCGTGGTCCGTCCGCGGGACGCCGGCGAGGTCGCCGAGGCGGTCACCGCCGCGGCCGCCGCCGGGCAGCGGGTCAAGGCGGTGGGCAGCGGGCACTCGTTCACCGCCATCGCCGTCGCCGAGGACGTCCAGCTCGACCTCTCCGCGCTGTCCGGGCTGGAGTCGGCCGACCGGCGGACCGGCCTGGTCACCGTGGGGGCGGGCACGCCGCTGCACCTGCTCAACCGGCTGCTGGACCAGCTCGGGCTGGGGCTGTCCAACCTCGGCGACATCGACCGGCAGACCGTGGCCGGGGCGCTGTCCACCGGCACGCACGGCACCGGGCGGGCGCTGGGCGGGCTGGCCACCCAGGTCCGCGGGCTGGAGCTCGTGCTCGCCGACGGCTCGCTGGTCTCCTGCAGCGCGACCGAACGGCCCGAGCTCTTCAGCGCGGCGCGGGTGGGCCTGGGCGCCCTCGGGGTCGTCACCGCGGTGACCCTGCAGGCCGAGCCGGCGTTCGTGCTGCACGCCCAGGAACGCCCGATGTCCTATGGCCGGGTGGTCGAGGAGATCGACGACCTGGTGGCGGCCAACGACCACTTCGAGTTCTTCTGGTTCCCGCACACCGAGCGCACGCTCACCAAGCGGAACAACCGGGTGCCGGGCGGGACGACCAGCCCGCTGCCGCCGGTGCGGACGTTCCTCGAGGACGAGGTGGTGGGCAACACGGTGCACGGCCTGGCCTGCCGGCTGGGGCGGGCGCGGCCGGCGTGGGTGCCGCGGATCAACGGCGCCATGGCCCAGCTGCTCGGCGACCGCGAGTACACCGACGTCTCGCACCGGGTCTTCGTCTCCACCCGCCGGGTGCGGTTCCTGGAGATGGAGTACGCCGTCCCCGCGGCCGCCGTGCGGGAGGCCCTGGCCGGCATCCGCCGGGCGGTCGACGTGGGGGGCTTCCGGGTGTCGTTCCCGGTCGAGGTCCGGTTCACCGCCGGGGACGACGTCCCGCTGTCGACGGCCTACGGCCGGGACACCGCCTACCTGGCCGTGCACATGGCCGTCGGCGAGCCGTACCAGGGCTACTTCGACGCGGTGGAGCAGGTGATGGGAGTCCTCGACGGCCGTCCGCACTGGGGCAAGCTGCACTCCCAGGACGCCGCCGCGCTGCGCACCCGGTACCCGCGCTTCGACGAGTTCCTCGCCGTCCGGGACGCCTGCGACCCCGACGGCCGGTTCGCCAACGCCCACCTCGACCGGGTCCTCGGCCCGCCAGGGGCCTGAGCCGTGCCCTCCGCCGACCCGGCCGTGCTGTCGGACCTGCAGACCCCGGCCCTGGTCGTCGACGCCGGGCTGGTGCAGGCCAACCTGGCGACGATGAGCGCGGCGTTGCCCGGCGCCCGGCTCCGGCCGCACGTCAAGGCGCACAAGAGCACGGCGCTGGCCCGGCAGCAGGCGGCGCGCGGCCACACCGCCTTCACCTGCGCCACCGTCGCCGAGGTGGAGGGGATGGCCGCCGCGGGGCTGGGCGCGGACCTGCTGCTGGCCAACGAGGTCCTGGACGCCCGCCGGCTCGGGGCGGTGGTGGCCGGCGGCTCGCGGGTCACCGTCGCCGTCGACTCCGCGGAGACCGTGGACGCGGCGGCCCGGGGCGGCGTCCGGGAGGTGCTGGTCGACGTCAACATCGGCCTGCCCCGGTGCGGGTGCGCCCCGCGGGACGCCGCCCGCATCGCCGACCTGGCCCGGGCCCGGGGCCTCGCCGTCCGCGGGGTCATGGGCTACGAGGGCCACCTGATGATGGTCGAGCCCGCGGCCGAGCGGGGCCGGCTCACCGCCGAGGCGATGGAGCTGCTGCTCGGCGCGCACGCCGAGGTCGGCGGGGAGGTGGTCAGCGCGGGGGGCACCGGCACCTACGCGGAGAACACCGGTGCCACCGAGATCCAGGCCGGCTCCTACGCGCTGATGGACACCGCGTACGGGCGGCTCGGGCTGCCCTTCGCCCAGGCGCTGTCGGTGCTGGGCACGGTGGTGTCGGTGAGCCCCGGCTGGGCGGTGGCCGACTTCGGGCTGAAGTCGCTGGGCATGGACCACGGCAACCCGACGGTGCCCGGCGGCGAGGTGCTGTTCTGCAGCGACGAGCACACCACCTTCGTGCCGGCCGTCCCCGGGTCCGTGCGGGTCGGCGACCGGGTGCACGCGCTCCCGGCGCACGTGGACCCGACCGTGGCCCTGCACGAGGCGATGTGGGTGGCCGACGGCGAGACCGTCGTCGACCGGTGGGCGGTGGACCTGCGGGGCTGGTGACCCGGCCCGCCCGGGTCAGGGGACGAGCGGCTCCGCCGTCGCGAGGAAGTCCTCCAGGTGCGCCCAGTCGACGAGCCCGGCGTCGGACCCCAGGCCGCCGGCGACCAGCGTCGCGGCCGCGGTGGCCCGGCGCAGCGCCTCCCGCACCGGCAGCCCGCGCAGCGTCGCCACGACGAACCCGGCGGTGAACGCGTCGCCGCAGCCGGTGGTGTCCCGGACGTCGCAGCGCAACGCCGGGGTGTGCACGGTCTCGGCGGCGGAGACGTACAGGCTGCCCTCGGCGCCCAGCGTGAGCACCACCGCCGCGGCGCCGTCGCCGTGGAGCGCCGCGGCCGCGTCCGCCGGGTCGGTGCAGCCGGTCAGGCCGACGGCCTGGTCGAGGTTGGGCAGGAAGACGTCGACCATCGGCAGCAGGTCCCGGGTGCGCCGCGCCCGCGCCGCCTGGTTCCCGGACTGCACGTCCATCGTCACCAGCGGCCCCTCCCGGCGGACCCGGGTCAGCAGTACCTGCAGGTCGGCGGCGTCGAGGCCGGCCATGGTGTCCAGGCCGCCCAGGTGCACCGCGCGGGCGCCCGCCAGCGGCGTGAGGTCCAGCTCGGCCAGGGTCACCGCGGCGTTGGCGCCCGGGACGTGCAGGGCCGGGCGCTCGCCGTTGGACCGGATCGGCAGCATCGACGCCGAGGTCTGCGCCCGCGGGAGCCGGGTGAGTGCGCGGGTGTCCACGCCGTGCCCGCGGAGCAGCCCGGTGAGCAGGTCGCCGACCGTGTCGGTGCCGACCGCGCCGACCGTGGCGACAGTGGCGCCCAGCCGGGCCAGGTCGACCGCCACGCCGGCCGCCGTCCCGGCGGCGGTCATCCGGATCTCCTCCAGCAGGACGCTCGCCTGCCCGGGCGGGACGGCGTCGACCGGGCGACCCAGCACGTCCAGGACGTGCGTGCCGAGGGTGACGACGCTGATCGGGGCGGTCACGAGCGGTACCTCCTGAGCCGGGCCTGCTCCCGGGCGGCGGCCAGCTGGTCGTCGGTGAGCAGGGCCGGCTCGCCCACCTGACGCGCCCGCCACCACAGCTCACAGAGCCACTCCAGCCGGACGGTGTCGTCGTAGGCGGCGGCCAGCGTCGGGCCGACGGTCACCGCACCGTGGTTGCGCATCAGCGCGCCGGTCCGCCCGTCCAGCGCCGCGGCCACCCCGGCGGCCAGCTCGGCCGACCCGAACGTCGCGTAGGGGGCCACGCGCACCCGGCCGCCCAGCCCGTTGACCGCGTAGTGCACCGCCGGCAGCTCGTCGAGGACCAGGCCCACGGCGGTGGCGAAGCGGGAGTGGGTGTGCACGACCGCGGCCGCGTCCGGCGTGGAGGCGTAGACGGCCAGGTGCAGCGGGAGCTCGGAGGACGGGAGCCGGTCGGTCCTCCCGGCGTCCCGGACCGTGCCGTCCAGGCCGACCAGCACCAGGTCGGCCGGGGTCAGCCCGGTGTAGTCGACCGAGGACGGCGTGATCAGCACCGCGTCGCCGCAACGGACGCTGAGGTTGCCCGACGTCCCGGTGACCAGGCCCTCGGCCAGCATCCGGCGGGCCGTCCGGACGACGTCCTCGCGCGTCCCGGCCTGCTCCGCGTCGCCCATGAGGGCGTGGATGCTACCGATCACGATGCCGCAGCGGTCGGTCCGGGAGCCCCGGACGGGGCCCCGGGCTGGAGTAGGTTGCCCCGCATCGGCACCTCGACCCCCTCCCCGGCCGCGGTCGGCGTCCTCCCCCGGACGCCGATGTCCCTGGGCCGGGCGCTGTCCTGGCTGGCCGAGCAGGACCCCGACCGCGTCGCCGTCCGCGACCCGCGCCGCAGCCTGACCCGCCGGCAGCTGGACCGGGACAGCAACCGGCTGGCGCGCTGCTACGCCGACCTGGGCGTGCGGCAGGACGACCTGGTGCAGGTCGCGCTGCCCAACGGGATCGACTTCTACCTGGCCTGCGCCGCGGCCTGGAAGCTCGGCGCCACCCCGGCCCCGGTGGCCGCCACGCTGCCCGACGCCGAGCGCGCGGCGCTGCTCGAGCTCGCCGACCCGGCGCTGGTGGTGGGGACGACGACGGGGACGGGCGGGCGGCCGGCCCTGCCCGCGGGGTTCACCGCACCCCCCGACGTGTCCGACGCGCCGCTGCCCGACCGGGTGGCCGCGTCGTGGAAGGCGCCCACCTCCGGCGGCAGCACCGGCCGGCCGAAGATCATCCTGTCCGGGACCCCGGGCGTCGTCGACCCGACCACGCCCGCCGTCCCCTTCCTGCCGGTGGAGGGCGCCCAGCTGGTGCCCGGCCCGCTGTTCCACAACGGCCCGTTCATCTACTCCATGCGGGGCCTGTTCACCGGGCAGACGCTGACCGTGATGGACCGCTTCGACGCCGAGGAGGTGCTGCGGCTCGTCGAGGCCCACCGGATCACCTGGGTGCTGCTGGTGCCGACGATGATGCACCGGATCTGGCGGCTGCCCACCGAGGTCCGGGCGGCCTACGACCTGTCCAGCCTCCGGACGGTGCTGCACCTGGGTGCCCCCTGCCCGCCCTGGCTCAAGGAGGCCTGGCTGGGGTGGCTGGGTCCGGAGCGGGTGACGGAGGTCTACGCCGGCACCGAGTCCCAGGGCATCTCGGTCATCACCGGCCCGGAGTGGCTGGAGCACCGCGGGTCGGTGGGCCGGGCCGCGCTGGGCTCGCGGTTCCGGGTGCTCGGCCCGGACGGACAGGAGCTGCCGCCGGGGGAGGTCGGGGAGGTGTTCATGATGCCGGCCGGCGGACCGGGCTCCACCTACCGTTACCTGGGGGCGCAGGCCCGCTCGGTCGACGGCTGGGAGTCCCTCGGCGACCTGGGCCGGCTCGACGAGGAGGGCTACCTGTACCTCACCGACCGCAGCGCCGACGTCGTCCTGTGCGGCGGGGCGAACGTGTACCCGGCGGAGGTGGAGGCGGCGCTGGACGCGCACCCCGCGGTCCGGTCGAGCGCGGTCATCGGCCTGCCGGACGAGGACCTCGGTGAGCGCGTGCACGCGATCGTCGACGTGGGCGGCCGGGACGGCGACGTGGACGCCGAGGAGCTGCGGCGGCACGTCGCGGCGCGGCTGGTGGGCTACAAGGTGCCCCGGACGATCGAGCTGGTCCGGGAACCGCTGCGCGGGGACGACGGCAAGGTGCGGCGCAGCGCGCTGCGGGCGCAGCGGACGTCCTAGACCAGCCCCGGTCGACAGCGGTCCCACCCGGCGGTGGTCGTCAGTGCGCGAGGGTCGAGCAGGCCGGGCAGACGTCACGGGCGGGGACCGGCCAGCTCTGTTCGGTGCTCATCCGGACCAGGGACCCGCAGACGGTGGTCTCGCAGGCCCCCCGGCTCGCGCCGGCCAGCCGATCGAGCTCCACGGCGTGCCACAGGGCCGTCGTGGGCCCGAACGCCCGGCTACGGGCAGCGGCGTAGCGGGTCGTCGTCACGGAGCCCGCGGCCGGGGTGGGGAGCTCCACGGCGCCGGAGGACGGCGGGCCCGACGTCGCCGTCGGCCCCTCGGAGGCCGGTGACAGGCTCCGCGCGTCGGCTCCGATCGCTCGGGCCGCGCTGAAGGGGTCGTGACCAGCGGTGTCCACCGCCCGGGACATGTCCTGGAGCTCGCGGAGGGTGGTCGGCCGGAAGCGGCGGCCCGGGCGGCCCTTCTCCGGTGCCTGCAGGACGCGTACCGCGCGGCGGACCGGTCCGGTGACGGTGTGGACGATGGAGGCTGCTGCCCCGCACACGCCGAGCAGCCCGATCAGGCCGGCGAGGACCAGCGTGCTGCTCATCGTCCGCGTCGCCGTGGCTGAGCCGGCCCGGGGGACGCCGAGCGGACGTACCTCGGCCCGCAGAGGCCGGTCCAGCGACGGCGTGCGCCGAAGCTGGAGGGGGGCGTCGTCGGTCAGCGTCGGCGCGGTGTGGACGTCACCGGTGACCGCCTTGCGTGCCGCGTCGATGGCGGCCAGGTCGTCGTCCTGGCTGGTGACCGAGGAGCAGTGGCCCACGCACGCCGCGTCCACTGAGGCCCTCCTCGTGAGCAGCAGGAGCGACATGCGGGCGAGGACGAAGGCGATGAGCAGTGTCGTGCCGGTCCGCCTGTCGGAGGACGTCGAGCGGGCGGCGCGGGCGCGGGGCGGCGGGGGGACCGAAATGGCCATTGTCTTTCCCTCATCGTGAGGCAGTGGCCCTCTGCGTCATTGCGAAGGCCGGGCACTCCAGGGCGCCCGCGATGAGGATGCGCCCGGGACGGAAGTGACTCCTGGGAACACGCCACGCACTTTATCCAATTGTTGCAACGGGCAGAAATGCGCCCGGTCGACTTGTCGTCGAATGTTCTTTCTTGATCCGTTCGATCGCTCTCACCGTCGACCGGGAACCGCCATGGACCATTTCTCCTGTACGGGTGAATGGCCTTTTCGGAGGCCTGCCGGGAGGAGATGCGTCGGGAGCCTCGCCCGAGTGCCTGTCGCGGCAGGACGAGGACGCGACGACGATGCGGCACGAGTTGCTCCCGCCGAGGAGCCGGCCTGTCCACGACGACGTGTGCACGACGGGGCAGACCGGCTGGACACACTGCGGCCGCATCAGCGGACGAGCTGCGGACCGCGGCGTACTGGGGGCCCGTCGGAGGCTCCGTCACAGGCCCCTGACCGCGGCCGGTCCGCACGGGTGGTGAGTGGAGACGAGGGGAATCGAACCCCTAACCCCCGCCTTGCAAAGGCGGTGCTCTGCCAATTGAGCTACGTCCCCGAGGTGGTGGTGCGGCGGGCCGCACCGGGCGTCACGGCCGGGGGTTGCTGACCGCTCCCGGCCCGCGGGTGGCCTCGGCCCACAGGTCGGCCTCGCCCTTGCCGGTGCTGCGCTTGCGGACGGCGGCCACCGCACCGGCGGCGAGTGCCGCCAGGGCCAGCTTCTTCAGCACGCGGGGTGACCTCCTCGAACGGTGTCGGTCGCCGCGGCCGCGGCGACCGGTGTCCGTCGCCGCGGCGCCGTCGTCCGGTCACCGGTGCACGGGTGGGCCTGGGAGGACTTGAACCTCCGGCCTCATCCTTATCAGGGATGCGCTCTAACCGTCTGAGCTACAGGCCCGTGGACCGAGGAAGAGCTTACCTGGCCGGGGTGCGGGGCCTTCCTGCAGGGGCCCGCCGCGAGCTGGCGAGCGGTGGGGGGGCAGGGTCAGGCCCCGTCCCGAGGCTCGCCCCGAGCGTGCGAGGGGTGAGGAGGGCGGTCGGCCCTCCTACAGGGGCCCGCCGCGAGCTGGCGAGCGGTGGGGGGTAGGAGGGTCCTTCCTCTCACTCACGCTCGGAGAGGGTGACCTCCACGCCGCCGACCAGGTCCGAGCAGAGGTTGTAGACCACCGCGCCGACCGTGCACAGCGCCGTCAGCAGCACGATGTTCACCAGGCCGATCACCGCGGCACCACCGAAGACGACGCCCGCGGTGATGACCTCGCTGCCCCCCGCGGCCTCGCCCCCCTCTGCGGAGACGCTGCCCAGCTGCCCGAACAGGTTGTTGAGCGTGTCGAACACCCCGAGGCCGTTGAGCACCCCGAACAGGACGCCGACGGCCACCATCCAGACGAAGAACAGGGCGATGGAGACGACGAGGGAGATCTTCAGCGCCGACCAGGTGTCGATGTGCCGCAGCTGCAGCCGCGCCCGGCGGGGACCGCGGCCGGCGGTGCCGCGCGCCTTGCCGCCGCCGCCGGTCTTGGCACCGGAGGGGCGCTGGGCAGCCGCCGCCGCGCCGGCTGCGCCGGCCGGGCCGGCCGCGTTCGCCGGGCCGACCGCGACGGTGTTGTCGGCTCCGGCGGGCCGGGAGGGGGCACCGGAGGGCCGGGAGCCCACGTCGGGGCCGCCGGCCGCGCCGCCGGCGGGCTCCTCGGCTGCGGACCGGGGACCGGCGCCGGGCGGACCGGCGACCGGACCGACTCCCGCCGAGCTCACCGGACCCGTGCTCGCCGGGCGGGCGTCGTCCGCCGGCGGGCCGGCCGGGGCCTCGACCACCCTGGCGTCGTCCCGGAAGCCGGTACGCACCGCACCCCTCGTCCGGTCGCTCATGCCTGTCTCCCGTCCCCCAGCGGCGTGTGCCGCTTCGCTGTGGCCGTCGCCGGGCAGGCGTCGCGCCGGTCAGTGCCGTGGTCGTTGCACACCCGTGACCTGGGACGACAGGACCCGGTCACGGGTGCGGCATCGGCCTCAGCCTAGGCGTCGGGCTCGTCGTTGTCCGTCGTACGCGCGATCGCCACGATCGAGACGTCCTCAGGCAAGTTCATGAGCTTGACGCCCATGGTGGCCCGGTCCCGGGTGTGCCGCACGCCGTTGACCGGCGTCCGGATGACGCCGCCCCCGGAGGTGATCGCGTACAGCTCGTCGCCGAGCACGACGGCCAGGGCGCCGACCAGCGCGCCCTTGCGCGCCTTCGGGTCGGCGGTGAGCACGCCCTTGCCGCCGCGGTTCTGGTCCGGGTAGTGCTCGATGCCGGTGCGCTTGGCGTAGCCGCCCTCGGTGGCCACCAGCACGTCGACGCCCTCCTGGACGACGATCATGGACAGCAGGGTGTCGTCGTCGGACAGCGAGATCCCCCGCACGCCCTCCGTCGCCCGCCCCATCGGCCGCAGCTGCTCGTCGTTGGCCTTGAAGCAGATGGACATGGCCTTGCGGGTGACCAGCAGCAGGTTCTGGTCCGGGCTGATCAGCGCGGCGCCGACCAGCTCGTCGTTCTCCCGCAGGTTGATCGCGATGACGCCGCCGCTGCGGGGGGAGTCGAAGTCGGTGAGCCGGGTCTTCTTCACCTGGCCCCGCGCGGTGGCCAGCACCAGGTACGGCGCCACCGAGTAGTCCTTGATCTGGATGACCTGGGCGATCTTCTCGTCCGGCTGGAAGGCCAGGATGTTGGCCACGTGCGCGCCGCGGGCGTTTCGGGCGGCCTCGGGCAGCTCGTAGGCCTTGGCCCGGTAGACCCGGCCCTTGTTGGTGAAGAACAGGATCCAGTCGTGGGTTGAGCCCACGAAGAACTGCTGCACCAGGTCGTCCTGCTTGAGCGTGGCGCCCATGACGCCCTTGCCGCCGCGGCGCTGGCTGCGGTAGAGGTCGCTCTTGGTGCGCTTGGCGTACCCGGTGCGGGTGATCGTGACGACCACCTCCTCCTGGGCGATGAGGTCCTCCATGGACACGTCACCGTCGTTGGCCACGAACTGGGTGCGCCGGTCGTCGCCGTACTTCTCCACGATCTCGGCCAGCTCGTCGCGGATGATCTGCCGCTGCCGCGCGGGGGAGTCCAGGATCGCCAGCAGGTCGGCGATCCGGGCCTCGATCTCGGCCAGCTCGTCGAGGATCCGCTGCCGCTCCAGGGCGGCCAGCCGGCGCAGCTGGAGGTCCAGGATCGCGACGGCCTGGATCTCGTCGACGTCCAGCAGCTCCATCAGGCCGGTGCGCGCGGCCTCCGCGGACTCGCTGCGCCGGATGAGGGCGATGACCTCGTCCAGGTGGTCCAGGGCCTTGGCGTAGCCGCGCAGGATGTGGGCGCGCTCCTCGGCCTTGCGCAGCCGGTAGCGGGTGCGCCGGACGATGACCTCGATCTGGTGGGCCACCCAGAGCCGGACCAGCTCGTCGAGCCGCAGCGTCCGGGGGACGCCGTCGACGATGGAGAGCATGTTGCAGCCGAAGGTGGTCTGCAGCTGGGTGTGCTTGTAGAGGTTGTTCAGCACGACCTTGGCGACCGCGTCCCGGCGCAGCGTGATCACCAGCCGGCGGCCGACCCGGTCGCTGGACTCGTCGGCGATCTCGCTGATGCCCTGCAGCCGGCCGTCCCGGACGGCGTCGGCGATCGCCTCGGCCAGGTTGTCCGGGTTGACCTGGTAGGGCAGCTCGGTGACCACCAGCTGCACCCGGCCGCGGGCGTCCTCCTCGACGGTGACCACGGCCCGCATCCGGACCGAGCCGCGCCCGGTGCGGTAGGCGTCCTCGATGCCCTCGCGGCCGACGATGAGGCCGTGCGTCGGGAAGTCGGGGCCCTTGACCCGCTGCATGCAGGCGGCGAGCGCCTCCTCAGCCTCGGCCTCGGGGTGCTCCAGCATCCAGAAGACGGCGTCGGCGACCTCGCGCAGGTTGTGCGGCGGCATGTTGGTGGCCATGCCGACCGCGATCCCGGCCGAGCCGTTGACCAGCAGGTTCGGGATGCGCGACGGCAGGACCAGCGGCTCGAGGTTCTTGCCGTCGTAGTTGGGCTGGAAGTCGACGGTGTCCTCGTCGATGTCCCGCAGCATCTCCATGGCCAGCGGCGTCAGCCGGGCTTCGGTGTTGTGGCTGACGAACCCGTTGGTGAGGAAGGAGTGGTCGTCGCTCTCCACCTTCAGGGAGAAGACCGGCGCCCGCCCGGCGTCCACCACGGAGGCGACCTCGGCGTAGTGGAAGCGGCCGTCGACCAGCGGGGCCACGACCGCGAGCGCCTCGGCGTTGGTGATGCGGGCCTCGATCAGGTCGCGGTCGCGTTCCCACCGCTCCACCCGGTCGATGTTGTGGCGGCGCAGCCAGTCGCGCTCGGTCCAGCGGTCGGCACCGGTGGCACGGAGGAACTCGGCGACGAACGGCACGTGGTCGGCCGACATCGCGGTGGACGTCACCGGCACCTGAGCCAGCTCGGTCTGCAGCTTCTGCTGCTTCCGGCCGAGGAACCCGACGTTCGCGGCGAACAACCGGGCATCCCGGCGGTTGGTGACGACCACCTTGATCTCGCCGCCCTCGTACCGGCAGAGGCTGGAGACGACGCCGAACTCCAGCAGCAGCTGCTGGACCTCGCGGGCCAGCCGGTCGCTGCGGGTCGAGTAGCTGATCTGGATGGTGTTGCGCGGCAGCAGCGATGAGGAGCCGTCGCCCTCGAACAGCGCCTGCAGAAAGACCCGCCGGGTGCCGGTGGTGGACTGCCAGATGAACGCCGGGACCGCCTTGGCCGCGCTGCGCTGACCGGTCATCTCGGCGAGGTCGGTCCGGCGCAGAGCCGTCAGGTCCTGGACGTCGAGCTCGTGCAGCGTGCTGCCGGACGCGATGACCCGGGACGACACGTACCGCGCTCCACCGACGTGCCGGTCGTAGGCGGACAGGACAGCGTCGAAGTAGTCGCGGTCGACGTTGTTGAAGCCCGCCCGCCGATCGGAGACCCATCCCTCGCTCACGAAGGCGCCGGCCAGCAGCGCGGCATCGGCGTCGCCGGTCGACGGGACGTCGACCTCCTCGCGGGGCTGGCGCTGGAGGACGACGCGGTCGCCCGGTCGGACCTCGTCCAGCAGCTTCCACTGCAGGGTGGGGACTCCGAGCACGCTGACCAGGCAGAGCACCGGGTGGTTGCCGGTGCCGGTCAGCTCGAAGCCACCGGTGGTGGTCAGCTTCGTGACCGGGTGCACGCCGGAGTGGAAGAGCGTGCTGGCCAGCACGGGATCGCCGTTGCGGTCGAGCACCTTGAGGCCGAGCTCACGCTCGCTGTTCGGGGCCATGCCCTCGGCGAGCTCGTCCAGGGTGACCGTGCCCTCGACCGTTCGGACGAGCGTGTTCCCGGTGACGCAGTAGCGCATGGCCGCGGCCGGGTCGTTGCCCGGTGACCCGAAGTTGCCCTGGCCGTCGATCAGCGGGTAGCGCATCGCCCAGGGCTGGGCCAGCCGCACCAGGGCGTCGTAGATCGACGAGTCACCGTGCGGGTGGTAGTTGCCCATCACCTCGCCGACCACGCGGGCGCACTTGACCGTCGCCCGGTCCGGGCGGAAGCCCTGGTCGAACATCGCGTACAGCACCCGGCGGTGCACCGGCTTGAGGCCGTCGCGCACGTCGGGGAGCGCGCGGCCGACGATGACCGACATCGCGTAGTCGATGTAGCTGCGCTGCATCTCCTGCTGGAGGTCGACCGGCTCGACGCGGTCGCGGCTGGGTGTCTCGGTCACGGTTTCTCTCTCCGGAGGGGTCGTGCGTCAAGGCGAGTACGTCAGTGGCCCCCCTGCAGGGGCCCGCCGCGAGCTCGCGAGCGGCGGGGGGCAGGGGGGTCCTTCCTCAGACGTCGAGGAAGCGGACGTCCTTGGCGTTGCGGGTGATGAAGCTGCGCCGGGCGACGACGTCCTCGCCCATGAGCACGCTGAACAGCTCGTCCGCGGCGGCGGCGTCCTCGAGGGTGACCTGCGACAGGATCCGGGACTCCGGGTTCATCGTGGTCTCCCACAGCTCCTTGGCGTCCATCTCGCCCAGGCCCTTGAACCGCTGGATGGCGTCGTCCTTGGGGAGCTTCCGGCCGGCCTCGGCGCCGGCCTTGAGCACGGCGTCGCGCTCGCGGTCGGTGTAGACGTACTCGTCCCCGAACTTGCCACCCCACTTGATCTTGTACAGCGGCGGGTTGGCCAGGTAGACGAAGCCGCCCTCGACCAGCGGGCGCATGAACCGGAACAGCAGGGTCAGCAGCAGCGTGCGGATGTGCTGGCCGTCGACGTCGGCGTCGGCCATCAGCACGATCTTGTGATAGCGGAGCTTGGTGACGTCGAACTCGTCGTGGATGCCGGTGCCGAAGGCGGTGATCATCGACTGGACCTCGGTGTTCTTCAGCACCCGGTCGATACGCGCCTTCTCGACGTTGATGATCTTCCCGCGGATCGGCAGGATGGCCTGGAACATCGAGTCGCGCCCGGACTTCGCCGACCCGCCGGCCGAGTCGCCCTCGACGATGTAGACCTCGGAGTTGCGCGGGTCACTGGAGCGGCAGTCGGCCAGCTTGCCCGGCAGCGAGTTGTTGCTGAGCAGGTTCTTGCGGGCCAGCTTGCGGGCGTCCTGGGCGGCGCGGCGGGCCCGGGCCGCCGACGCGGCCTTGGTGATGATGGTCTTGGCCTCGCCCGGGTTGGACTCGAACCAGTGGCTGATCTGGTCGTTGCAGACCTTCTGCACGAAGCCCTTGACCTCGGTGTTGCCGAGCTTGGTCTTCGTCTGGCCCTCGAACTGCGGGTCGCCGAGCTTCACCGACACGATGGCCGCCAGGCCCTCGCGGATGTCGTCGCCGGTGAGCTTGTCGTCCTTCTCCTTGAGCAGCTTCTTGTCCACCGCGTACTTGTTCACGATGGAGGTCAGCGCCGCACGGAAGCCCTCCTCGTGGGTGCCGCCCTCATGGGTGTTGATGATGTTCGCGAAGGTGTGCACCGACTCGGAGTAGGCATCCGACCACTGCATCGCCACTTCCAGCGACATCGCCGTGTCGTTCTTGCCGACGCCCTCCGCGGAGAAGCTGATCACCGAGCGGTGGATCGGGCTCTTGCGGCGGTTGATGTGGGTGACGTAGTCGACCAGGCCGCCGTCGTAGCGGTAGGTGACCTCGGTCGGCTCGAAGGCCTCGCTCTCGTGCCCGGCGGCCGGGGCCTCCTCGGCGACCGAGGTCTCGTCGGCCAGGCCGGTGTCGGCCTTGCCGTGCCCGGGACGCTCGTCGCGCAGCACGATGGTCAGGCCCCTGTTGAGGAAGGCCATCTCCTGGAGCCGGCGGTTGATCGTGTCGAACGAGTAGACCGTCGTCTCGAAGATGGACGGGTCGGCCCAGAAGGTGATCGACGTGCCGCGCCTGTCGGTGGGGCCGACCTCCTGGAGCGGGCCGGGCTTGGCCTCGGCGTACCGCTGCCGCCACTCGGTGCCCTTGGTCCAGATGGTCACGTCCAGCTCGGTGGACAGCGCGTTGACCACGGTGACGCCGACGCCGTGCAGACCACCGGAGACGCCGTAGCTCTTGCCGTCGAACTTGCCGCCGGCGTGCAGGATCGTCAGGACGACCTCGACCGTGGGCCGCTTCTCGACCGGGTGCATGTCGACCGGGATGCCACGGCCGTTGTCCTCGACCCGGACACCGCCGTCGGCCAGCAGGGTCACCTTGACCGTGTCGCAGTACCCGGCCAGCGCCTCGTCCACGGCGTTGTCCACGACCTCCCACACCATGTGGTGCAGGCCGCGCTCGCCGGTGGAGCCGATGTACATGCCGGGGCGCTTGCGGACCGCCTCCAGACCCTCGAGGACGGTGATCGAGCTGCCGGAGTAGGTGTTCTCGGCTGCCGGGGTGCTGGGTGCTGCGACCACTGGGGGCCCTTCTCTCGCGCAGCCGCAGCCGGGCGCGCGGTACCGACGACGGAGGCGGCGGGGCGCAGAGCGGCTCTCAGCGGGCTGCTGGCGGTGTGTCGCCTCCAGCTTACCGGGTGGTGACGACAGGACCTCGCGTTCCACGCCCTGACGTCGCGCCAGAGCCTCTCCCGGAACACGCGTTACCACCCGTGTTGCCCCCCGGCCCGACACGCCGTCCTGGGTCCGCTGAGCGGTGAGCTGGTCACGCCCCTCGCAGCGGCCCGCGCCGAGCGGAGCGAGGGGTGGGGGGCGATGGGGTCCTTCCTCAGTTCACCGGGCCGCCCTTGGTGAACCGCTCGGGGTCGAGCGCCGGGACCGCCGGGCCGGTGCGCCGGTTGATCAGCACCGTGACCCCCCAGAGGACGACGCCGATGGCCAGCAGCACGCCCGCGATCCGGTACTGCTCGGTCGGCCGGCCGGCCCACGGCGTGGCCAGGAACGCACAGGCCAGCGCACCGACGACGGGCAGCACGGTCGGGGTGCGGAAGTGGTCGGCGTCGACCGGGTCCTTGCGCAGCACCAGCACCGCCACGTTGACCACGGTGAACACGATCAGCAGCAGCAGCGCGGTGGTGCCGCCCAGCGCCGGCACCGCGCCGACGAACGTGATCAGCCCGAAGGCCAGCGCGGTGGTGAACAGGATCGCCGTCGTCGGCGTGCGCCGCTTCGGGTGGACCTTGCCGAGCAGCGGCGGCAGCACGTGCTGGCGGCTCATCCCGTAGACCAGCCGGCTGGCCATCAGCATGTTGATCAGCGCCGAGTTGGCGACGGCGAACATGGTGATCACGCCGAACAGGCCGATCGGGAAGCCCGGGGCACCGGCCTCGACCACCTGCAGCAGCGGGGTGTCGCCCTGACTGAGCTCGTCGGCGGGCACCAGCGCGATCGCCGAGATCGACACCAGCACGTAGATCAGGCCGGTGGCCAGCAGGCCGGCGAGCAGCACCTTGGGGAAGATCTTCCGTGGCTCCTTGCACTCCTCGGCCATGTTGACCGAGTCCTCGAAGCCCACCATCGCGAAGAACGCCAGGCCGGTCGCGGCGATGACCCCACCGACCACCGAGCGGTCACCGGTGTCGAACTCGGTGACGCGGGAGAAGTCGCCCTCGCCCAGCCCCAGGGCCCACAGGCCCACGCCGATCACGATGAGCAGCCCGGACAGCTCCACGCAGGTGAGCACCACGTTGGTCTTGACGCTCTCGCCCACCCCGCGGTTGTTGATCGCCGCCACCAGGCCCATGAACCCCAGCCCGATCAGCGTGATCCCGATGCCGTCCTCGATGCGCAGGCCGAACACGCTGGCCGCGTTGGCGCTGAAGGCCCGGGCCGCCGTGGACGCCGAGGTGATCCCGGAGCTCATCACCGCGAAGGCGACCAGGAACGTCACGAAGTGGATGCCGAAGGCCTTGTGCGTGTACAGCGCCGCGCCGGCGGCCTGCGGGTACTTGGTGACCAGCTCCAGGTAGCTGAAGGCGGTGACCAGCGCGACCAGGAAGGCGACCAGGAACGGCAGCCACACCACCCCGCCCACCTGTGCGGCGACCTGGCCGGTGAGCGCGTAGATGCCGGTGCCCAGGATGTCGCCGACGATGAAGAGCAGCAGCAGGCCCGGGCCCATCACCCGCTTGAGGCTGGGCTGACCGTCGACGGTCAGCTCGTCGGTGCGCACGGTGTCGGCCATCGGGGCCTCCAGCGAGAGGGTGTCCGGGACGACCGTCGTTGGCCGGTGCCGTGATCGTCGTGCCCCCCGGACACGCTGTCCACCCCGCAGCTCGTTCCACGTGGAACCAGACAGAGGGTCCTGCTTCAGGCGAGCAGCTGGGCCTCGGCGAGCTCCCGGTACAGCGGGCTGCTGTCCAGCAGCTCCGCGTGGGTGCCGACCGCGGTCACCCGTCCGCCGTCCAGCACCACGATCTGGTCGCTGTCCAGCACCGTGGACAGCCGGTGGGCGACCACCAGCAGCGCCCGGTCGGCGGACGCGGCGGCCAGCGTCCGGCGCAGCAGGCCCTCGTTGCGGGCGTCCAGGCTGGCCGTCGGCTCGTCCAGCAGCAGCAGCGCGGGGGAGGCCAGCAGCGACCGGGCGATGGCCAGCCGCTGCCGCTCCCCGCCGGACAGCAGCACCCCGTCGTCCCCGACCGCGACGTCCAGGCCGCGCGGGGAGCGCTGCACCACCCCGGTCAGGCCCACCTCGGCCAGCACCGCCCACAGCCGCTCCTCCGGGGTGTCCGGTGCGGCGAGCAGCAGGTTCTCCCGGATGGTGCCCGCCAGGACCGGCGCCTCCTGCTCGACGTAGCCGATCCGGGCCCGCAGCGCCGCCCGGGGCAGCTCGCGCACGTCGGTGCCGGCCCAGCGGACGACGCCGCCGGACAGCGGGTAGAAGCCCTCGACCAGCGCCAGCACCGTGGACTTCCCTGCGCCCGACGGTCCGACCAGCGCCGTCCGGCTGCCGGCGGGCACGGTGAAGGACACCCCACGAAGCACCGTCGTCCCGTCCGGGTAGCCGAAGTCCACGCCGGACAGCTCCAGCAGCGGCACCGGGTCGCCCGCCGCGGGCACCCGGGGCCAGACGCCGGCGGACGGCCGCTCGGGCCGCTCGTCGTGCTCGGGGTCCAGCGCGAGGACCTCCTGGACCCGGGCCAGCGCGCCCAGCCCGGTCTGCAGCTGGGTCCAGGAGCCGATCAGCCGGCCCAGCGGCATGACCAGCAGGAGCAGGTACAGGATGAAGGCCACCAGGTCGCCGACGGAGATGGAGCCCGTGGCCACCCGGTAGCCGCCCAGGCCGAGGACGGCGAGGAACGCGCCCTGCACCGCGATCGAGCCGGCCGGGGCCACCAGCGCCTCCAGCCGGGCGACCCGGACGCCGGCGGTGAAGGCGCGCTCGGCGCTCAGGCCGACCGCGGCGACCTCCCGGGCGGTGGCACCGCTGGCCCGGATGGTGCGCACCGCCGACAGCGCCCGCTCCACCGCGGCGCTCATCGCGCCGACCTCCTCCTGCGCCTGGCGGGAGTACGCCCGGACCCGGCGGGCGGCGACCACCGCGGTGGTGACGCCGACGCCGACGGCCAGCACGGTGACCAGCAGCAGCCAGACGTCGACCAGCGCCATGGCGACCAGGGCACCCACCCCGACCACGACCGACCCGACGATCTCCACCACGCCGCTGGTCACCGCGGCGCGCAGCAGTGTGGTGTCCGAGCCGACCCGCGACATCAGGTCCCCGGTGCGCCGGCGGTCGTACTCGGCGACCGGCAGCCGCAGCAGACGGTCCACCAGGCGCCGCCGGGTGGACAGCACCACGCCCTCGGCGGTGCGCTGCAGCAGGTACTGCTGGCCCGCGCCCAGGACGGCGGCGGCGACCAGGACGGCGACGAGCAGCACCACGCCGGGCAGCACCGCCCGCCCCTCCCCGACCGCGGAGATCACCCGGCCGATCACCGCGGGCTGGGCGAGGGCGGCGGCGGCCGAGACGAGCGACAGTGCCGCCGCACCGGCCAGCGCCCGGCGGTGCGGGTGCAGCAGCGGCAGCAGCTCGCGCAGCCCGGCGGTCGGCGGGGCGCCGTCCTCCGCGGCGGTCAGGGCCGCACCGGCTCAGCCGGCCACGGCCAGCGCACCGACCACCACGGACAGCACCCGGGCGTGGTGCTCGACCAGCTGCGGGCGGTGCCCGTCCGGCCGGATCGCGGCCACGAACCCGGCGGCCGACCAGAGCTCGTCGCCGTCGTCGGTCCCCAGCAGCAGCTGCCGGACCACCGGGTCCTCGACCAGCCGGCGCACCTGCGGCCCGTCGGCGGCGGCCAGCAGCACCCAGCGGGTGTCGAACTCGGCGTCGCCGCTGGGGACCTGCAGCAGACCGCCGGTGCCGTGCTTCCACAGCCGGGCGGGCGACAGCCGGAAGGCCGGCGCCTCGCCCAGCACCGGCGCCGCGGTCACCGCCCACTGCGGCACCTGGTACCGCCCCGAGGCGTAGACGACGTCGAAGGCCACCAGGTCCAGCCCCATCCCGCGGCCGCGCAGCACGTTGCCCGGCCGGTGGTCTCGGGTGGGCCGCACCGGCGCCGACCGGACCAGCTCGGCGAGCGGCCCGTCCTCCGGAGCGGTGCCGTCCGAGGGCACCCAGCCGTGGTGCAGCCCCCAGGCCTGCAGCCCCACCGGGTCGTCCTCGCGCCGGAACACCTGCTCGAGCTCCGTCGGCCGGCGGGGGCGGCGCGGACCGCCGAACAGCCCGCGCCGACCGGCCCGCGGGTCCTGCTCGGTGTCCGGGGCCGCCTCGCCCTGCCGCTCGTCGCCGACCGGGGCCTCCCAGCCCGGGTCCGGGCGCTGCTCCGGTGCGGGCGCCGCCGCAGACGGCACGGCAGGGGGCACGGCAGGCGGGACCGGCCCGTCGGGCCCGCCCCGCGGCCGGTCTGGCTCGACGGCCGGCAGGTCCCAGCCCGGCGGCTGCCAGGCCGACGAGCCGGACGAACCGGACGACGGGCCGGCCGGCTCGCCGGTGCCGTCGTCGGGGCGTCCCAGGTGGGCCGGCTCCTGCCAGCCCTGACCGTCCCGGCCGGCGTCCCCGGTCTCGTCCCGGTCGCCGTCCCGTGGGCTGCTCATCGCGTCCCTCTCATCCGTACGTGTCCCGCGGTCCGCGTCCGCGGACGGTGCGGGGCCCCTTCTTCCAGTTCGGGGCCGTCGGACCGACAACGCGCAGCCGGGTCACGACGTCCCCGCCGACCTGGGCGTGCAGCTTGGCGAGGATGGAGGGGGCCAGCAGCCGCAGCTGGGTGGCCCAGGCGGTGGACTCGGCCACCACCAGCAGCTCCCCCTCCGACAGCGTCTGCGGCCGGCAGTGCTCGGCGATGTCCGGACCGACCAGGGCGTCCCAGCGGCCGAACACCGAGCCGACCCGGGTGTGCGCCGTCCAGTCCTGCTGGCTGACCAGCGACTCGACCAGCGAGCCCAGCGGCTGGGGGTCGTCGGCGCCCGGGTGCGGCCCGGTCCACCGGCGCCGGGGGCCGGCCACCCGCCGCCGGGTCGGCTGGGGCCGGGCGGCCGAGGCGGCCCGGGCGGCGTCCAGCGCGGCGCGGGCGATGTCGGAGGGCCGGGCCGGCCGCTCGTCAGTCACCGGCCGGCTCCAGTTCCACGCCGACCTCGGGCACGAGCACCCGGGCGTGGCCGTCGGCGACCAGCACCCGGGTGCCGCGCAGCGCCGCGGGCACGTCCTCGGCCACCGCGGCGGTGACCAGCGTCTGCTCGGCGCCCGCGGCGACCGCGGCCAGCGCGGTGCGGCGGCCGGCGTCCAGCTCGGCGAACACGTCGTCCAGCACCAGGATCGGGTCCTCCCCCTCGGCTCGGAGCAGCGCGAAGCAGGCCAGCTTCAGCGCCAGCGCGTACGACCAGGACTCCCCGTGGCTGGCGTAGCCCTTGGCCGGCGCCGGCCCCAGGTGCAGCACCAGGTCGTCGCGGTGCGGACCGACCAGCGTCACCCCGCGGTCGACCTCCTCGGCCCGCCGCTGCGCCACCTGCGCCTGCAGGGCCGCGGCCAGCTCCTCGGCCCCCGGCAGCGGACGGGCCGGATCCACCGGGTCGCCGTCCCCGGCCAGCGGCACCGTGCTCAGGTAGCCCAGCGCCGCGGCGTCCGCCCCGGGACCGGCCACCCCCGCGTAGGCCTCGGCGACGTAGGGCGCCAGGTCGGTGACCAGCCGCAGCCGGGCGGCCAGCAGCTGGCCGCCCAGCTCGGTGAGGTGGCCGTCCCAGACGTCCAGGGTGGCCAGCGCGTTGCCGCGGGCCAGCCGCGCCGTCTTCAGCAGCGCGTTGCGCTGCTTGAGCACCCGGTCGTAGTCGCTGCGCACGCCGGCCAGCCGCGGGGTGCGGCTGACCAGCAGGTCGTCGAGGAACCGGCGCCGCTCGGCCGGGTCGCCGCGGACCAGCGCCAGGTCCTCGGGGGCGAACAGCACCGTCTTGACCAGGCCGATCAGCTCCCGGGGGCGGGGCAGCGGCGAGCGGTTCACCCGGACCCGGTTGGCCCGGCCCGGGTTGATCTCCACCTCGACCAGCAGCTCGCGCTCGTCGCGCCGCAGCGCCGCCCGGACCACCGCCTGGGCGGCGCCGTGCCGCACCAGCGGCGCGTCCGAGGAGACCCGGTGGCTGCCCAGCGTGGCCAGGTAGCCGACCGCCTCGACCAGGTTGGTCTTGCCCTGGCCGTTGCGGCCGACCAGTACGGTCGGGCCGGGTGTCAGCGCCAGGTCGGCGGACTCCCAGCTGCGGAACTGCCCGACCTGCAGGTGCCGGACGTACACGTTCTCCAGCCTCCCAGCGGACCGTTCACTGACCGTTCGGGCGGCCCCCGTGTCAGGCCCCCTTGCAGGGTCCCGCCGCGAGCTCGCGAGTGGCGGGGGGTCAGGCCCCCTTGCAGGGTCCCGCCGCGAGCTCGCGAGGCGTGGGGGGTCAGGCCCCCTTGCAGGGTCCCGCCGCGAGCTCGCGAGTGGTGGGGGGCAAGGGGGTCCTTCTTCAGGCGGGCTCCTCGGCCTCCTGCGCCTGGATCGCCCGGACGGCGTGCCCGCCGAACTGGTTGCGCAGCGCGGCGACGGCCTTCATCGTCGGGGAGTCCTCCTGCCGGGAGGAGAACCGGGCGAACAGCGAGGCGGCGATCGTGGGCATCGGGACGGCGTTCTCGATGGCCTGCTCGACGGTCCACCGGCCCTCGCCGGAGTCCTCGGCGTAGCCGCTGGTCTTCTCCAGCGCCGGGTCCTCCTCCAGCGCGCGGACCAGCAGGTCCAAGAGCCAGGAGCGGATGACGGTCCCCTGGGTCCACGAGGCGATGACGCCGGGGACGTCCTCGATCAGGTCGACGGCGGCCAGCAGCTCGTAGCCCTCGCCGTATGCCTGCATCAGCGCGTACTCGATGCCGTTGTGGACCATCTTGCTGAAGTGGCCGGCGCCGACCGGGCCGGCGTGCACGAAGCCCGCGCCGGGCATCTCCTGGCCGGACTCGTCCTTCGGCGCGGGGGGCCGGAGCGCGTCGAACACCGGCTGCACCTTGGCGACGTCCTCCTTCGTGCCGCCGACCATCAGGGCGTAGCCGTTCTCCAGGCCCCACACCCCGCCGGAGACGCCGGCGTCGACGTACCCGATGCCCTTCTCCCGGCACAGGACGTCGTGGAGCTGGTCGTCGGTGTACTTCGAGTTGCCGCCGTCGACGATGACGTCCTCGGGGCTGAGCAGCTCGGCCAGCTCCTTGACGGTGGCCCGGGTCGGCTCGCCGGACGGCACCATCACCCAGACGACGCGCGGCGCCTCGAGCGCCTGGACCAGCGCCTCGAGGCTGTCGACGTCCCGTTTGGGCGACGAGTGGTCGTAGCCGACCACCTCGTGACCGGCGCGGCGCAGCCGCTCGGTCATGTTGCCGCCCATCTTGCCCAGCCCGACCATCCCCAGCTGCACGGCTGGTCCTCCTCAACGTCGACGTCCGTCCGCGGCCCATCGTGCTCGACCAGCCGCGCGCCCGCCCGACCGGGGTGGCCCTCCTGCAGGGGCCCGCCCGCGAGCCTGCGAGCGGGTGGGGGGCAGGAGGGTCCTTTAACCGGGGAGGCGCACCGGCATGATCAGGTAGCGGTAGCTGCCCGGGCGCTCGGCGGGACGCTGCGGGGCGCCGTCGTCGTCGGCCGCGGGCTCCTCGACGCCGGACAGCACCGCGGGCTTGAGCGCGGTGGTGAAGTCCATCCGGGCGCGGTCGGTGTGCACCGCGGCCAGCCCGTCGAGCAGGAACGTCGGGTTGAAGCCGATGGTCAGCGCGTCCCCGTCGAACTCGACGTCGCACCGCTCCTCGGCCTGGCCCTCCTCGTCGCTGCCGCCGGCCCGCAGCGTGACCTGGCCGGGGGTGAACTCGCAGCGCAACGGCGTCCCGCGCTCGGCGACCAGCGCGACCCGCTTGGCCGCGTCGGTGAACAGCCCCACCGGCAGCAGGGCGCTGGACGTCGACTCGCTGGGCATGATCGCGCGGTACTTGACGAACTCGGCGTCCAGCAGCCGGGTGGTGGTCTGCCGGTCCTTGCCCGACAGGCCCAGGATGCCCTCGCCGGAGCCGCCCGAGGACAGCGACAGCACGACCTCGGGGCCGCTGGTCAGCGTCTTGGCGGCGTCGGCGAGGGTGCGCGCGGGCACCAGCACGGCCGCGGTGAGCCCCGGGGTCTCCGGGCGCCAGGCGAACTCCCGGACGGCGAGCCGGTACCGGTCGGTGGCGGCCAGGGTGACCAGGTCGTCCTCGATCTCCAGCCGGACGCCGGTGAGCATCGGGAGGGTGTCGTCGCGGCCGGCGGCCACCGCGACCTGGCCGACCGCCTCGGCGAAGGCGTCGCTGTCCACCGTGCCGGCGGTGGACGGCATCGACGGCAGGGACGGGTAGTCCTCCACCGGGAGCGTGGGCAGCGAGAACCGGGCGTTGCCGCAGCTGATCGACAGCCGCGCGCCCTCGGCGACGATCTCGACCGGGTGCGGGGGCAGGGCCCGGGTGATCTCGGCCAGCAGCCGGCCGGGCACCAGGGTGCGGCCGCCCTCGGTGGACTGGACGTCGATCTCCGAGCGGGCCGAGACCTCGTAGTCGAACCCGGAGACCGACAGCTGGGAGCCCTCGACCTCCAGCATGATCCCGGCCAGGACCGGCACCGAGGGCCGCGGCGGCAGGCTGCGCGCCGTCCAGGCAACGGCCTCGGCGAGCACCTCACGTGCCACCCGGAACTTCATCTCGAGATCCACCCCATGCTCGTCCGTACTGCTGTCTGCGCTGCTGGTGCGTGCGGCCGGCGGGCACCGCGTGCGGCGCTCATCCTCCCCTGCGCCGCTCATCGTGCCGTGCCAGGTGCCCCCGCGGACAGCCCTGTCGCTGATCGGTGCCCTCGTCCGGCCCCGGTGGTCGCGGAGCGGGCCGGGCCGGGCGGTCCCCATCGGGAGTGTGGTTCGAGACAACCCTGGGAGAAGTACCTCATCTTCGTCATCACAGGTGTGGAAGCTGGGGACCGGGCCCGTCGGCGCAGGTCAGTCCCCGTCCGGCCCTGTTGGCCCGCTGTGGGCTGGTGACCGTCGTCCTGTGTCGACACGTGGACAACTCGACCGCTGTGCACCGCCGGCGGGCGGTGTCCACCCCACGTCCCCTGCCGGCGCGCAGGTCCGTCCCCACCCCGTGCCCCCAGCTGGGGAGTGGGGGACGGCGGCGACCGGCGTCCGCAGTGTGTGGACAGCTGCTCCCCGGACGGGGGACGTCGCAGGTCAGCGCCCCGCAGAGGGGTGGAGGCGGACCCCGCGGCGGTGGACGTCCTGGGCATCGGCGGGAGGAGCGGAGATCTCCCCAACCTGTGCACAGTCCTGGGGACAAGGGGACACGGGGAGGACGGTCACCGGCCCGGCAGGTCGGTCACCGGCCGTCGTGTCACGACCGCGCGCGGCTCTTGATCCGGGCGGTGAGCTCGGTGACCTGGGTGTAGGTGGCCCGGCGCTCGCTCATCAGGCCGGTGATCTTCTTGACCGCGTGCATGACCGTGGTGTGGTCCTTGCCGCCGAACGAGGCGCCGATCCGCGGCAGGGACAGCTCGGTGAGCTCCCGGCACAGGTACATGGCGATCTGCCGGGCGTTGACCAGGGTGCGGCTGCGGTTGGCGCCCTGCAGCTCCTCCATCGTCACGGAGAAGTACTCCGCGGTCGCGGCCATGATGATCGCTGCGGTGATCTGCGGGCCCTGCTCGTCGCTGATCAGGTCCTTGAGCACCAGCTCGGCGAGCGCCAGGTCGACCGGCTGCTTGTTCAGGCTGGCGAAGGCGGTCACCCGGATGAGCGCGCCCTCGAGCTCGCGGATGTTGGTCTGCACCTTGCTGGCGATGAACTCCAGCACGGCGTCCGGGGCCTGCAGGCGCTCGCCCCACGCCTTCTTGCGCAGGATGGCGATGCGGGTCTCCAGGTCCGGCGCCTGCACGTCGGTGATCAGCCCCCACTCGAAGCGGGTCCGCAGCCGGTCCTCCAGCGTCGTGAGCTTCTTCGGCGCCCGGTCGGAGGTGATGACGATCTGCTTGCTGGCGTTGTGCAGGGTGTTGAAGGTGTGGAAGAACTCCTCCTGGGTGCGCTCGGCGCGCTCCAGGAACTGGATGTCGTCGATCAGCAGGAAGTCGATGTCCCGGTAGCGGCGCCGGAAGTCCTCGGCCCGGCCGGAGTGCACCAGGTTGATGAACTCGTTGGTGAACTCCTCCGTACTGACGTAACGCACCCGCACGTTGGGGAACATCCGGGCGGCGTAGTGCCCGATGGCGTGCAGCAGGTGGGTCTTGCCCAGCCCGGAGTCCCCGTAGATGAACAGCGGGTTGTAGGCCCGCGCCGGCGCCTCGGCGACGGCCACCGCCGCGGCGTGGGCGAACCGGTTGCTGTTGCCGATGACGAAGGAGTCGAAGACGTACTTGGGGTTCAGCCCCGGGTCCAGGCCGGCCGGGCGGTGCCGGTCGGCGAACAGCGGGACGGCGCCGGACCCCCGGGACTGCGGGCGGTCGCTGGAACGCCGGTCGGCTCCCGTCCGATCGGCGGGGTCGGCGTCCCACGGGGCCACTCCCCGCCGGCCGTCCTCGGCCGGCTGCCCAGCCGGGCCGGCCGAGCGCGGCGGCCCCGACCCGGCAGCGTCCTGCTCCGGTCGGTCGGGGGCGGCCGCACCGCGCGACCAGTCCCGTCCGTCGCCGGACTCGGGCAGCCAGACGTCGCTGCGGACCGCGTCGCTGCGCACGCCGAACGCACTGCGCCCGTCGTCGGCGCGGTCGCGGGCCGCCCGGTCCTCCTCGGCCCGGTCCTGCGCGGCCCGGTCCCGGGCGGCGCGCTCACGTGCGGCGCGGTCGTCGTCGGTGCGGCCGGCCGGGAAGCCCGAGCCGTAGCGCTCGTCGCTGAACCGTTCGTCGGTGAAGGGCTCCGGTGCCGGGGTGCCGGAGGCGAAGCGGTCCCCGCTGAACTGGTCCCCGGCGAACTGGTCCCCGCCGAACTGGTCCCCGCCGAACCCCTCGGGGGAGAACCGGTCGGCGGCGTAGCGGTCCTCGGGCAGCCGCTGCTGGACGTAGGACTCGAAGCGGTCGGCGGGCCGGGCCGGAGCGGGCCGGGCACCGTCCCGGGCGGGCGCGCGCTCGCGGTCGGCCGCCGCCCCCGCTCCCCACCGCGGGTCCAGCGGCTGCTGGGCGTCGGCGGGATCGGTGGCCGGCGCGGCCGCCGGCTGCGCGGGGGCGTCCTCCAACTGGACGGCGACCCGGATGGCCCGCCCGAACTGCTCGGACAGCGCCTCGGCCAGCACCAGCCGCATCCGCGACTCGAGCACGGTCTGGGTGAACTCGTTGGGGGCGGCCAGGACGGCGGTGTCCTCCACCAGGCCCAGCGGCCGGGTGAGGTTCAGCATCGCGTTCTGCTGCGGGGACAGACTGGTGGCGAGCCGGTCGCGGATCTGGTCCCAGACCGTCGCCAGGTCGACCGTGGAGTCGGCCATCGACTGTGTCCCCTCTTCCTGCGCTCGGCTCCGGAACGCCTCGACGGTCCGCCTCGGCGCCCCGCCCGTCCCGGGGACCGCCGGTCCCCCGGCCGGTCCCCAGTTGTGGACATCCAACCGCGCTCGGTCCACACCGGTGTCCACAGAGTGTGCACGGCTCCGGGCCGGTCGCGCGGACACCGATCCGGACCGGTCCCGCCCGGATGCCGTCCTCGCAGGTCAGCCCGGTCCTCGGGCATCCGCCGGGGTCGTCGTGCGGCCGGCTCGCCGGCCAGGTCGTCGCCCCTGGTGGGACCGTCCGGTCCACCGCGGAGCGACGGCGACGCTAACAGCCCCGTCCACAGCCCGGCAACGAGGACCGGGGAGTCCGTCCCCGGGTCCGCCGGCCGCGGCGGCGTGTCCGTGCCGGCCGGTGCTCCGGTGGGTGCAGCATGACGGGTCGGCCGGTTCGGCGGGCACGGCGCGGTGGCCGGCGGGACTCGGCTATGCTGGTCGGCGTCTGTGGACAGCGGACCGGTGTGCCCGTGCGAGCTCGCGGTCACCCGGTCGCCGTCCACGGCACACCAGCCTCGGGCTCAGGTGCGGTCGCGGTCCTCGCGACCAGCCTGCGCCCGCACGCGTGTGAGGCCCGATCCCGGGCAGCGCCGCGCCGACGTCGTCAGTCAGTGGGAGTCCCTCGTGAGCAAGCGCACGTTCCAGCCGAACAACCGCCGGCGGTCCAAGACCCACGGCTTCCGGCTGCGGATGCGCACCCGTGCCGGCCGCGCCATCCTCGCCGGCCGCCGGCGCAAGGGTCGCGACAAGCTCTCCGCCTGAGGTGCTGCCAGCGCAGGCACGCCTGCGCCGGCGGCCGGACTTCACCGTGGTCGTCCGGACCGGTCGCCGCGCCGGTCGGCCGACGATGGTGCTGCACTACCTCCCCGTACGGCCCGTCGCCCAGGCCGGGGGTCCCAGCGACCCCCCGCCCGGGCCACGGGCCGGTTTCGTGGTCGGCAAGGCCGTGGGCAACTCGGTCTGCCGGCACCGGGTGACCCGGCAGCTGCGTTCCCTGGTCCGCGCGCGGCTGCACCGCCTGCCCGGCACCGCCGACCTCGTCGTGCGGGCCCGGCCGGAGGCCGCCGGTGCCGCGTCCGCGGTGCTCGGCCGCGACCTGGACGCCGGCCTGGACCGGTTGCTCGGCGACCGGGCGCCCCGCTCGTGACCATCCGTCCCCGTGGGCCGGTCGCCCGTGCGCTGCTGGCCTGCGTCGGCTTCTACCAGCACGCCGTGAGCCCGGTGCTGCCGCCGCGCTGCCGCTTCCAGCCCACCTGCAGCGCCTACGCCGTCGAGGCGCTGGAGGCGCACGGGGCGGCCCGGGGCAGCTGGCTGGCCCTGCGGCGGCTGGCGAAGTGCGCTCCCTGGCACCCGGGCGGCGTCGACCTGGTGCCGCCGTCCCACGCGTCCGTCCCGGCCGGTCCGGCCGGGACACCGGACCCCGTCCGTTCGTCGAGCACAGCGGCGCCGGATCTCCCCGAGGCTCCCCATCGTGCTCCCCGGCCGGCTCCCGGCCGGACCCCGCCGCAGGAGGCTGGCGTTGTTTGACATCAACCTGAACTGGTTCTACACCGCCATCGCCTGGGTGATGAAGCAGTGGCACACGCTGTTCTCCACCTTCCTGGACCCGGCCAGCGGCATCACCTGGGCGCTGTCCATCGTGTTCCTCGTCGTGACGATCCGGCTGCTGCTGTTCCGGCTGTTCGTCAAGCAGGTGAAGTCCCAGCGGGCGATGCAGGAGATCCAGCCGGAGATCCAGAAGCTGCGCAAGCAGTACGGCAACGACAAGCAGGGCTTCAGCCAGGCGATGATGGCCCTGCAGAAGGAGCGCGGGGTCAACCCGCTGGCCGGCTGCCTGCCGATCCTGCCGCAGATCCCGGTCTTCATCTCGCTGTTCCACGTGCTGCGCCGGCTCGCCCCCGGCAAGGAGGGGCTCTACAGCTGGGACGACCAGCTCACCGACCAGGCCGCCTCGGCCTCGCTGTTCGGCGCACCGATCTCCTCGTCGTTCAACATGGACGGCGCCAAGGAGCAGGCGATCCTGGCGCTGCCGGGGGTCGGCTACACCAGCATCCGGGTCGTCTCGTTCATCCTGATCGTGATCATGTGCGCGACGACGTACTACACGCAGCGGCAGATCATGCGGCGCTCCGGCCCGGTCGAGGGCCAGGCCGCGATGGTCCAGAAGCTGCTGCTCTACGGCATGCCGCTGAGCCTCTTCGTCACCGGCTTCTTCTTCCCGGTCGGGGTGCTCCTCTACTGGTTCACCAACAACCTGTGGACCCTGGGCCAGCAGTTCTACATCCTCAAGAAGCTGCCCCCGCCCGGATCGCCCGCGGCCCTGGCCAAGGCCGCCGCGGACAAGCCGGCGATCGACCCCAAGGCCCTGGCGCCCCGGCCCGGCGCGAAGCCGGTCCGCCCGAAGCCCGGTCGTCCCGCCTCCCCCACCGTCGCCCCGGAGTCCACGGTCGGCCCCGACGGCACGGCACCGGCCGGGGGGGCCGCGGACACCGGTCAGCCGCTGGACGGCGTCCCGGACGGCGTCCCGGACGGCGTCCCGGACGGCGGCCTGGACGACGGCGTGCCCGGACGGAGCACCGGGTCCACCGCTGCCGGCAGCACCGGCAGCCGCCCCTCGGGGGCCGCGCGGCCCCGCGGCGGCTCCGGCCAGGCCCCGGCCAACCGGGGGAAGCGCAAGCGCCGCTGACCCGCCGGCCGGCGGCGCGGCCGCGAACGGCCCCGCCGGCCCCTCGACCACCGGGCCAGCCCGGCCGCCTGCACGATCCTGGGAGGAACCACCGTGAGTGCACCCGACAACGACACCGCCACCACCGCCGAGGCGACCTCCGACGCGGTGCTGACCCGCGGCGAGCCGACCGACGGCGCGGACAGCCCGGCGCTCCCCGACGCCGACGACGCGTCCACCGACGCCCTGGTCGAGCCGATCGACGTCCTCGAGGACGACGACGAGGACGACGCGGACGACGCGGACGAGGAGGACGACGACGAGGACGACGACGAGGACGACGAGACCGGGGACAGCCTGCTGGTCCGCGAGGGCGACGTCGCCGGCGACTACCTCGAGCGGCTGCTGGACATCCTGGACGTGGACGGCGACATCGACCTGGACGTCGAGGGCGACCGGGCGTCGGTCGCGGTCGTCGGCGGGCAGCTCAAGACGCTGATCGGGCCCGACGGGGCCACCCTGGAGGCGCTGCAGGAGCTGACCCGGCTCGCGGTCGCCCAGTCCACCGGGGTCCGCAGCCGGCTGATGCTGGACATCGGCGGCTTCCGGGCCAAGCGGCGGGCCGACCTGACGGCGCTGGCCACCGAGGCCGCCGCCAGGGTCGCGCAGAGCCGGCAGCCCGAGCGGATGGCGGCGATGAACCCCTTCGAGCGCAAGGTCGTCCACGACGTCATCGCCGCGGCTCCCGGGGTGCGCAGCGAGTCGGAGGGCGAGGAGCCGAACCGCCGCGTCGTGGTCCTGCCCGACGCGTGAACGAGGAGGTCCCGGGCCGCGACGAGCAGCAGGACGCGCAGGTCGGGCCCAGTACGGACGTTGTCGTTCCGGAACCACCTAAGGTGGCGCGGGAGGTCTTCGGCGACGCCCTCGACGACGCCGTCCGGTACGTCGGGATGCTGGCCGGCGACGGCGTGGTGCGTGGCCTGATCGGCCCTCGCGAGGTGCCGCGGCTCTGGGACCGGCACGTGCTCAACAGCGCCGCCATGGCCGAGGCCGTGCCGGCCGGCGCACGGGTGGTCGACGTGGGCAGCGGCGCCGGGCTGCCCGGCATCCCGCTCGCCCTGGCCCGCCGCGACCTCGCGGTGACGCTGGTGGAGCCGATGGCCCGGCGGGTGGAGTTCCTCGAGGACGTGACGGCGACGCTGGGCGCGTCGTGGCGGGTGGTGCGTGGCCGGGCGGAGGAACGGTCGGTCGTCCGGGCCGTGGGCCCGGTGGACGTGGTCACCGCCCGGGCGGTCGCCCCGCTGCCCCGGCTGGTCGGCTGGTGTCGCGGGCTGCTGCGGCCCGGCGCCCAGCTGGTCGCCCTGGTCGGTGCCCGCGCCGCAGCCGAGGTGCCCGGGCTCGTGCCGCAACTCGAGGCCGCCGGGATGCGGGACGTGCGGACCCGGGCCGTCGGTGTCGGGCTGGGCGCGGCAGCCACTACCGTGGTGGTCATGACCCGGAGTGGCCGGTGACCGCGCTCCGCGGCCGGCACGAACCGTTCCACGTGGAACAGCAGCACGACGTGCGCGTTCCACGTGGAACACGGCGGTGAGGGGGACGCACCGATGACCGACCCGGGCGAGCGGTTGCGGCACAGCCTCACCGCCGAGCAGGGCCCCGCCGAGTTCGACAGCCCGATCGCCATGGAGGCGATGCGGGCCACCCGCGTGCTGCACGCGGCCCACCAGGACCCCTTCCCGGCGCCCGGGCGGATCCGGGTGATCACCGTCGCCAACCAGAAGGGCGGGGTCGGTAAGACCACGTCCACGGTGAACCTCGGCGTCGCCCTGGCCATGTACGGGCTGCGGACCCTGGTCATCGACCTCGACCCCCAGGGGAACACCAGCACGGCGCTGGGCGTCGAGCACACCGTCGGGACGCCGTCGATCTACGACACCCTGGTCGGTGAGACGCCGCTGCTGGAGGTGGCCGCGCGGACCACGGCGAGCCCGCTCCTGCACTGCGTACCGGCGACGATCGACCTGGCAGGGGCGGAGATCGAGCTGGTCTCGATGGTGGCCCGCGAGCACCGGCTCCGCCGGGCCATCGAGGCTCACCTGGCCGACGCCCCCGCCGACCTGCGCCCGCACTACGTGCTCATCGACTGCCCGCCGTCCCTGGGCCTGTTGACCCTGAACGCCCTGGTGGCCGGGGACGAGGTGCTCATCCCGATCCAGTGCGAGTACTACGCGCTGGAGGGCCTCGGGCAGCTGCTGTCCAACATCGACCTGGTCCGGGCGCACCTCAACCCGGGCATCTCGGTGAGCACGATCCTGCTGACCATGTACGACGGCCGGACGAAGCTGGCCGACCAGGTGGCCGACGAGGTCCGCAACCACTTCGGCGACCTGGTGCTGGACGCCGTCATCCCGCGCAACGTCCGGGTGAGCGAGGCGCCCGGCTACGGGCAGTCGGTGCTCACCTACGACCCCGGGTCCCGCGGCGCGACCAGCTACGTCGAGGCGGCCAAGGAGCTCGCCGAGCGCGGCGCGCGGCTGACCCCGGCGCCGCCTCCCCCGCCGCCGCCACCGCCGGCCCCGCCGGTGGCCGCCCTGGTGCTGGGCGAACCGGTGTCCACCCCCGGTCTCACCGGCAGGCACGGCGCGTGACGGCAACCGACATCGAGGAGATCTACACGTGACGAAGCGCGGCGGCCTCGGCCGGGGCCTGGCGGCCCTCATCCCCACCAGCGCGCCGGCGCCCACGGCCACCCCCGCGGCCCGCGCGGCCGAGGCGGCCGAGTCGGGCTCCGCCGTCGGGACGGTGGAACGGCCGGACCCGGCGCCGTCCGGGCCGCAGGGCTGGACGGAGCGGGCCACGCCGCCGGCCCCCTCGCCGACGGGACCGGCGGACGTCGTCGAGCGGGTGCCGGCGCCGGGCGAGGCCACCGAGCTGGAGCGCGTCCAGGGCGTCCCCGGAGCGCAGCTGCGCGAGGTCCCGGTGGACGACGTCGTCCCCAACCCCAAGCAGCCGCGGACGGTCTTCGACGACGAGGCGCTCGAGGAGCTCACCCACTCCGTGCGCGAGTTCGGGCTGCTCCAGCCGATCGTGGTCCGCGAGGCGCCCGAGGGCGGCTACGAGCTCATCATGGGCGAGCGGCGACTGCGGGCCGCCCGGTCCGCGGGGCTGCAGTCCGTGCCGGCGATCGTCCGCTTCACCTCCGACGACGCGATGCTCCGCGACGCCCTGCTGGAGAACATCCACCGGGTCCAGCTCAACCCGCTGGAGGAGGCGGCGGCCTACCAGCAGCTGCTGGAGGAGTTCGGCGCCACCCACGAGGAGCTGGCCGGCCGGATCGGCCGCAGCCGGTCGCAGGTCACCAACACCATCCGGCTGCTGAAGCTCCCGGTGAAGGTGCAGACCCGGGTGGCCGCCGGCGTGCTCTCCGCCGGCCACGCCCGGGCCCTGCTCGGCCTCCCGGAGGCCGACGCGCAGGACGCGCTGGCTGCCCGGATCGTGGCCGAGGGCATGTCGGTCCGGGCCACGGAGGAGGCGGTGTCCCTCGCCGTGGCCGCGTCGCCGACGGCGGCCCGCCGGACCAACCGCCGGCTCAACGCGCCGGGCGTGGAGGACCTCGCCGGCCGGCTGTCCGACGTCTTCGAGACCAAGGTCAAGGTGCAGATCGGCCGGGCCAAGGGCCGGATCGTGGTGGAGTTCGGGTCCGTCGACGACCTGCAGCGGATCATCGGCATGATGGCCCCGGACCTCTCCGGGCGCGGCAACGGCCCGTCGACCGAATGAGCAGCTCCTCAGGCCCGTTGCGTCACTGACGGAAAAGGCCTGAGGAGGGACGGACGGGTGGCCGCGCTGTCCGTCAGGACGACGACGTGCTCGCGCGTCGCGTCAGCAGTCGGGTGAGGACGTCGCCGAGGTCGAGCCCGGCGGCCTCCAGGGCCATCGGGAACATCGAGGTCTCGGTGAGCCCGGGGGACACGTTCACCTCGAGGAAGTGCACCGCCCCGTCCGGCGTGACGATGGCGTCGGTCCGGGACAGGTCGGCCAGCCCCAGCGCCCGGTGCGCCGCCAGGGCGACCTCCGCCGCCCGGGCAGCCACGTCCTCGGGCAGCCGGGCCGGTGCGTGGTACTCGGTGAGCCCCGGGGTGTACCGCGACGTGTAGTCGAAGACGCCGGACTCGGGCGCGATCTCCACCGCGGGCAGCGCCTGTGGCCCCTCGCCGAGGTCGACCACCGACAGGGCAAGCTCGACGCCCTCGACGAAGCGCTCGACCAGCACGGTGTCGCCGTAGGCGAAGGAGCTCACCATGGCCGCCGGCAGGTCCTCGACCCGGCTGATCTTCTGGGCACCGAGCGAGGACCCGCCGGAGGCCGGCTTGACCATCAGCGGCAACCCGAGCCGGGCCACGATCAGGTCCAGCACGGCCCCGGCGCCGAGCTCACGGAAGGTGCTGTGCGGCAGCGCCACCCAGTCCGGCGTGGTCACCCCGGCGCTCCGGATGACGGACTTGGCCGCCGGCTTGTCCCAGGCGAGCCGGCAGGCCGCCGCGGGGGAACCGACGTAGGGGACCCCGGCCAGGTCGAGCACCGCGCGGAGGGCGCCGTCCTCGCCGGTCGCGCCGTGCAGCGCGATGAACACCGCGTCGGCGGGGTGCGCCGACAGGCCGGGCAGCAGCTCGGCGTCCGCGTCGTGCAGCTCGGCCTCCACGTGCGACCGGTGCAGCGCCTCCATCACCTGGCCGGCGGAGGACAGGCTCACCTCGCGTTCGAAGGTGAGCCCGCCGGCCAGCACCAGTGCCCGCAGCGGGTGCTCCCCGCGGGCGGCACCGTCGACGGCGGCCGCGGCCGGGTCGCTCATACGGAGTCCTCGGTCTGGTCGCTGTTGGCCGGCCCGATGACCGGCGGAGGAGCGGGAGCGGGCCGGACGGCGGCGAACGTGCCGGTGTCCACGGCGTCGAAGGTGGCGTGCAGGTCCAGCTCGGCCTCGATCACCCGCGCCAGCCGCCGCACGCCCTCGCGGATGCGATCGGGCTCGGGGTAGCAGTAGGACAGCCGCATGTACTCCTGGCCGCTCCCGTCGGCGTAGAAGCCGATCCCGGGGACGTAGGCCACGTGTGCGGCGACCGCACGCGGCTGCATGAGCTTGGCGTCCAGGCCGTGCGGCAGCTTCAGCCAGACGTAGAACCCGCCGTCCGGGCGGGTCCAGGTCGTGCCGGCCGGCATCAGCGCCTGCAGCGACTCCAGGGTGGCGTCGCGACGCTCCCGGTAGAGCTCGGTGAAGACCTTGATCTGCTCGCGCCACGGCTGGGTGTCCAGGTAGCGGGCGACCGCGTACTGGGTGAGCGACGGCGGGCAGAGCACCTGCGCCTCGGTGGCCAGCACGAGCTTCTCGCGGACCGCCAGCGGGGCCAGCACCCAGCCCACCCGCAGGCCCGGGGAGAACGTCTTGGAGAACGAGCCGAGGTAGATGACCCGGTCCTCGTTGCGGGCGCGCAGGGCGCGCATCGGCTCGTGGTCGAAGCCGAGCAGGCCGTAGGGGTTGTCCTCGATGACCAGCAGGTCGTACTGCTCGGCCAGCGCGATGACCGCCTCGCGGCGTGGCTCGGTCAGCGTCACGCCGGCGGGGTTGTGGAAGTTGGGCACCGTGTAGAGGAACTTGACCCGCTCCCCCGCGGCCCGGCACTCCCGCAGCGCTTGCTCCAGCGCCTCCGGGATCAGGCCCTGGTCGTCCATCGCGACGTGTCGCACCCGGGCCTGGGCGGCCTGGAAGACCCCCAGCGCACCGACGTAGGACGGCGCCTCGGCCAGGACGACGTCGCCCGGGTCGACGAAGACCCGGGTGACCAGGTCCAGGCCCTGCTGGGAGCCGACGGTCACCACGACCTCGCTGGGCGAGGCGTCGGTGATGCCCTCCAGGGCCATCACGTCGCAGATCCGCTCGCGCAGCCGGGGGTCGCCCTGGCCCGAGCCGTACTGCAGGGTCTGTGCGCCCATGCCGGAGACCAGGTCGCCGATCATCGAGCCGACCGCGTCCAGCGGCAGGGCGGTGACCGCGGGCATGCCGCCGGCCAGCGAGACGACCTCGGGCCGGCTCACCACGGAGAACAGCGCCCGGATCTCCGAGCTCTTCATCCCGTGGGTGCGGGCCGCGTAGCGGTCTGCCAGGGGGTCCAGCCGCGGGTGGCGGTGGTGGACGTGCGGGGACGCACCGGCGGAGTGCGCCCCGACCTGACCTGAGCCGACCGTCGGGTCGGACGCTTTCGGGGTCACCCGTCGGAGTCTAGGCGGCTCTGTTCCTGGACCCGCGCGGGACGCGCTGTGAGTGACCGTCCCGTCACATCCACCTCACGGGGCCCGCTGACCCGCGGGCAGGAGGAAGGTGCCGGTGGGCGGGTCGGCCTCGGCGGGCAGGAAGAGCCGCTGCACCGAGGCGACGATGGCCTGGGCGATCGTGCTGCGCAGCCGCGCGTCGAGCAGCAGCAGGCGGTCGACGGGGTGGGACAGGTACCCGCAGTCGACCCGGACGGACGGCATCCGGGTCATCCGCAGGATGTCCCACGTCTTGGCGTGCGACCCGCAGTCCAGCATGCCGGTCCGGGCGATGATCTCGCGGCGGGCCAGGTTCGCGAACTGCTCGCCCACCGTGGAGCTCGCCCCGGACCCGGTGCCGTAGTAGTAGCTGGCCACGCCGCGGGCGTGCGCCGAGCCGTGCGCCTCCATGTGCAGCGAGAGGAACAGGTCGGCCCGGGCGTCGTTCGCGAACGCGGTGCGCTCCTCCGGGCCGGGACCGCCGGTCCGCCCGCGGGTCAGGTACACCCGGGCACCGGCGGCGGCCAGCCGGCCCTCGATCCGGGAGGCCAGGTCGAACACCAGGTCGGCCTCGGTGGTCTCCCCCGCCGTGTACCCGGTGTCCGCGCCGCCGTGGCCGGGGTCGATGACGACCACCCGGCCGATCAGGTGCGGGCCGGAGTCGACCAGGGAGGCGCTCTGCCGCAGCAGCTGCGGCCGGCCGCCGGTGACCCGGCGGCCCAGCTGCTTGAGCGCCCGCAGGGTGGCCGGGCCGCAGGTGCCGTCGGCGTTCAGCCCGTAGTCCCGCTGGAAGTCGCGCAGCCCGGACTCCGTCTCCGGGCCGAGGATCCCGTCCGCGCGGCCGGCGTCGTAGCCCAGCTCCAGCAGCAGCTCCTGCAGCCGGCGCACGTCGTCGCCGCGGGCCGGGCGCTCGGGGTCGTACCGGAGCAGCCGGTCCCCCAGCGACCAGCGGGCCTCGTTGAGCGCCCGGTAGGTCTCCTCCCCCACCCGGCCGTCCACGGACAGGCCACGGATCTGCTGGAAGTGCCGGACGGCGAGCTCGGTCGCCGCGTCGAAGACCGCCGGCCCCTGGTCGCCGTCCATGTCGGCGGCCACCGTGAGCAGGCCCAGCGCGCGCAGCACGGCGCGCACCTCGGCCACGGCCGGACCGGAGCTGCCGGGACGCAGGATCTCCATACGGGGCCGCTCCTCCTCGGGGGACGGGACGTGTCGGCGTCGATTGTGTCCCGCCCCCGTCGCCGCCCGCGCACCGGGGGACGCACGGACGACGAGGCCCGCCCGTCCATCGGACGAGCGGGCCTCCGGCCGGTCATCAGGCCCCGTTCAGGGTCCCGCCGCGAGCCTGCGAGCGGTGGGGGGCAGCGGGGTCCTTCCTCAGATGTAGTCGGAGAGGTCCGAGAGGATCGCGCCCTTGGGCTTGGCCCCGATGATGCTCTTGACCGGCTTCCCACCGGAGAAGACCGTCATGGTCGGGATCGACATGACCTGGTAGTCACGGGCGATCTGCGGGTTCTCGTCGATGTTGAGCTTGGCGATGGTGAGCTTGTCGCCGTGCTCGGCGGCGATCTCCTCCAGCACCGGGGCGACCATCTTGCACGGTCCGCACCACTCGGCCCAGAAGTCGACCAGCACGGGCTTGTCGCTGCCCAGGACGTCAGCAGCGAAGCTGTCGTCGGTGACCTTCACGGTGTTGCCTGCCATGTGGAGCTCCTTCTGTGGGATGGGATGGGAGAGCCTGTGGTCGGCCCCGCTGCAGGGCCCCGCCGCGAGCTCGCGAGCGGTGGGAGGCAGCGGGGTCCTTCTACTTACCGCTCGCCGAACGTGTCGGCCAGCCACCGCTCGGCGTCGATCGCGGCGGCGGCACCGGTGCCGGCCGAGGTGATCGCCTGGCGGTAGATGTGGTCGACGACGTCGCCGCAGGCGAACACGCCGTCGATGTTGGTCCGGGTGGTCGGGTGGTCGACGACCACGTACCCCTCGTCGTCCAGCTTCAACTGACCGACGAACAGCTCGGTCCGCGGGTCGTGGCCGATGGCGACGAACAGGCCGGTCACCGGGAGCTCCTCGGTGGTCCCGGTGGCGACGTCGGTCAGCTCGACCGCGGACACCGCGTTCTCGCCGCGCACGTCGGTCACCTGCTTGCCCAGCGCCCAGCGGATCTTCTCGTTGTCCTGCGCGCGCTTGACCATGATCTTCGACGCCCGGAGCTCGGCGCGTCGGTGCACCACGGTCACCGACTTGGCGAACCGGGTGAGGAAGGTGGCCTCCTCCATCGCGGAGTCGCCGCCGCCGACCACGACGATGTCCTGGTCGCGGAAGAAGAAGCCGTCGCAGGTGGCACAGGCGGAGACGCCGTGGCCGAGCAGCCGCTGCTCGTTGTCCAGGCCCAGGTACCGGTACTTCGACCCGGTGGCGACGATGACGGCGTGCGCCAGGTGCACCTCGTCGCCGACCTTGACCACCTTCGGGGTGGCCTCGAGGTCGACCTCGCTGACGTCGCGGGCGACCAGCTCGGCGCCGAAGCGCTCGGCCTGGGTGCGCATGTCCATCATGAGCTGCGGGCCCTGGATGCCCTCGGGGAACCCGGGGAAGTTCTCCACCTCGGTGGTGGTCATGAGCGCGCCGCCGAACTGCGACCCCTCGAACACCAGCGGGTGGAGGTTCGCGCGCGCGGCGTAGGTGGCGGCGGTGTACCCGGCCGGGCCGGACCCGATGATGATCAGGTCGCGGACGCCGTCGCGCTCGGCCGGCGGGATCGCCGGCGGCCCGTCGGTGGAGACGGCGGGGCCGGGAGTGGGCTGGTCTGTCGTCACGGGCGGCACAACGGACGAGGTGGGGCGGGCATTCCCGGGGGACGGCGCCCTCCGGCCCCCCGTCAGGTGGCCGCGAGCGGGGCGACCTCGGCGATGCCGGCGCTGAACCCGTCGCCGGACTCGACCAGCCCGGTGACCCACACCAGCACCCAGCGGGTGGTCACCGGTTCGGCGAAGGTCAGCTCGTCGGTGCCGGTCAGCGTGCCGTTGGCCGCCACGGCGTAGTCGTCGAGCGCGCCGTCCCCCGACCCGCCGGTGCGCACCTCGACCGTGGCGCCGGGCGTGGGGGTGGTCACCGTGACGCCGGCCAACCGCTGCTCGCTGCCCAGGTCGTACAGCACGCCCACGCCGGGCTTGAGGTTGCCGAAGGCCGCCGAACCCCGGTAGGTAACCGTGGACCAGGCGGTGCCCGGGTCGCCGTCGAAGGTCAGGCCGACCTCGTCGTCGTTCTCCGGGTCGCCGTCCCCGAACGGGTTGAACAGGGCGGCCCCGGCGACCTGGGCCGGGGCGGTGGCCGGCGGGGGCTCCTCCTCGGCCGGCGGTGCCGCCGACGAGCTGATGGACGGTGTGCTGCCCTCGGTCGTGTCGACGGACGCCGCGACGTCCAGCACGTTGTTGCCGAACCAGAGCGCGACGGCCACGACGACGGCCAGGGCCAGCAGGGGCAGGCCGACCATGGCCAGCCGCCGGCGGTTCGACCGGCCCGTGTCCGGGTCCGCGGCGGGCCCGTCGCCGGGGTGGTCGTCCGGGACGAAGGTCGAGTCCCAGTCGAGGTCGTCCTCGTCCTCCTCGGCCGGCCGGCGGAGCGCGGGCCGCGGGCCGCCGGTCCCCGGCACCGGGGGCAGCCCGCGGGGCAGCCGGACGGACCGCTCGCCGGCGTCCGGGGCGGCCACCGTGTGGTCGGCGGCGTCGGCGACCTCGGGGAGGTCCCGCCGCTCGCGCATCCGGCGCAGCCATCCGCTGTCATTGAGGGCGTCGGGGCGCTGCTGGTCCTGGGGGCCGGTGCGCGGCCGCTCGGCGAGCAGGGTGACCATGGTCGCCGCGCTGGCCAGCCGGCTGGCCTGGTCCGTGGACCGGGCCCGGCGCACCAGGGCGGCGAGGTCCGGGGACGCGACGGGCGGCACGGTGCCGTCGGCGCCGGGGCCTCCGGTCAGGGCCAGCTCCAGCAGCGCGCCGAGCGCGGCGATGTCGCCGTCCATGGTGCCGGAGGCCGCCGGGACCGACAGCAGGCCGGCCAGGCCGCCGGGCCGCAGCACGACGTGGTCGGGGGTGAGGCCGCCGACGGCCAGGCCCACCCGGTGCGCCTCGGCGACGCCCTCGGCCAGCCGGCGGACCAGCGCACAGGCGTCCCGCTCGGGGAGCGGGCCCTCGGACGCCAGCCGCTCCCGCAGCGTGACGCCCTCGAGCCACTCGTTGACGACGTACGCCGCGCCGCCCGGGCCGTCGGCCCCGGTGCCCTCCGCGGCGTCGTAGACCATGGCGAGCGCGGGGGTGGCCAGGCCGCCCGCGGTCAGCGCCCGGGTGATCCACTCCCGGGCGGCCGGCCCACCGGGGGTGTGCACGCGCAGCGCGACGTCGCGGTTGAGCACCCGGTCCCGGGCCCGCCAGGACCGGATGACGCCGGTCCGGGTCACCTCGTCCGGTGCGGACTGGTCGATCGGGCGGTAGCGGTCGGGCAGGCCGGTGGTCGTCGACGTCACGGACGCTGCCGACCCCCTGCTCGTTCCGGCCGGGGACGGCGTCCCCGGGTCAGGCACCGGGACGGTCCGGGCCGCGTCCCCGGCCGAGTCGCGCCCGGACGCCGGCGAGTGCCCCGGTGACCTCGGGGACCCTCGCCGCCACGGCTCCCGCGACCACCGCGATGCCGATGACCACGGTACCGACGAGCAGGGCTCCGAGCGACCCCACCACCGAGCGCCCCAGGACGTCCTCGACGCCGGCCACGGCGGCCCAGCCGAGCAGCCCGGCGACCAGGGACACCGCTGCGAGCCGCAGGAGGCTCCCCAGCACGCGGCGGCCGCGGAGGGTGCCCAGCCGACGGCGCAGGGCCACGTCACCGACGACCCAGCCGACGACGAAGGTGATGCTGGTCACCAGCATGAGCCCGGCCACCACGTGGTCCGGTGCGACGACGACGGGCACCAGCAGGACCAGCGGCACCCGGACGGCGACCATCACCAGCTGGACCAGCGTGGGGGTGCGGGCGTCCTTCATGGCGTAGAACACCCGCAGCTGCAGCAGGGTGACCGCCATCGGCAGCAGCCCGACCGCGCCGATGGCCAGCGCCGTCCCGACGCCGCGGGCGTCCTCCAGGCTGGCGTTGCCGCGCGCGAACGCCACGGTGGCCAGCGCCGGCCCGAGGACGACGAGCACCGCGGTGACCGGCAGCAGCCCCACCGCGGACAGCCGGGTGCCCAGTGACAGGTCGGCGATCACGCCGTCGACGTCGCCCCGGGACGCCGCGCGGCTCATCCGGGGCAGCAGTGCGGTGAGCAGCGCGACGCCGATGATCCCGTAGGGCATCTGGAACAGCAGGCTGGCGTTGCTGAGCGCCAGCGGGCCCAGGCCGCCCTCGTCCGCCGCCCGGTTGGCGACCCGGCTGGTGACGACGACGCCGACCTGGCTGACCAGCACGTAGCCGACCACCCACAGGCCCAGCGTGCCGACCTCGCTCAGCCCGGTGCCGCGCAGTCCCCAGCGCGGCCGCAGCGGCACGCCGTGCCGGGGCAGCAGCGGGACCAGGACCAGCGCCTGCACGGCGATCCCCAGCGTCGTCCCGATGCCCAGCAGCCACACCTGGGTCGGGGTGATGGTCAGCGGGGTGAGCTCGCCGGGCCCGCTGGTCAGCACGAACAGCGCCCCGGTGGCGATGACGACGACGTTGTTCAGCACCGGCGCCCAGGCCGGGGCCCCGAAGACCCCGCGGGCGTTGAGCACCGCGGTGGCCAGCGCGCCCACCCCGTAGAAGACGATCTCCACCAGCAGGATCCGGGCCAGCCAGGTGGCCAGCTCGACCTGCCCGGGGGCGGAGGACCCCTCGCGGATCCCCATCAGCCAGGTCAGGGCGGGCGCGGCGAGCACCGCGACGACGGTGAGCACGCTGAGCCCGGCCACGGCGAGGGTGAGCAGCCGTTGCGCGTAGCGCACCCCGCCGTCGGCGTCCTTCTCCTGCGCCCCGACCAGCAGGGGCACCAGGACCGAGGTGAGCACGCCGCCGAGCAGCAGCTCGTAGACGAGGTTGGGCAGCGTGTTGGCCACCGTGTAGGCGTCGCCGACCGCCGCCAGCCCGAGGACCGCGGTGAGCACGACGGTGCGCAGGAAGCCGGTGAGCCGGCTGACCAGCGTGGCCACCGCCATCGTCCCGGCCGCGCGGAGGATGCCCCGGCTGCCGCCGGGGGCGCCCTCGCGCTCCTCGACCTCCTCGGCGGTCTCCTCGCCGTGGGCGGGGACCGGCGGCAGCGTCGGGATCAGCTGCGTGTCGTCCGGACCCGGCACGAACCGCGACCGGGGCGGCGGCACCGGGGGCAGCACCGGGCGCGGCCGGCCGACCGGCGGGGCCGCGGCGGACCAGGCCGGCTGCTGCCCGGACGGAGGCCCGCCGGAGGGCAGCGGCGGCACCGGTGGCCGCGGGCGCTGACCGGACGGCGGCCCGGGGACCGGCTGCGGGGCCGCGCCCGGCTGGACGGCCGGTTGCTGTGCCGGCGTGGGGCGGGAGACCGGGCCGCCGGGCGGGCGCGCCGGCGGCGGGGGTGGCGGCCACACCCGGGGCGTCCGGACCGGCGCCTCCCCCACCGCGGGTGCCTGACCGGGCGGGGGAGCGGCGCGGTAGGGCGGCGGGGGCAGCGGTGCCGGGCGCGGGGACTCCCGGCGCGCGTCGTCGTGCCGGTCGTCGTCCTGCCGGTCGTCCTGACCTCCGCCGTCCCCTGCGCGTCGGTGCTCCGCGGAGCCGGCCCAGGGGCCGGAGCTCACACCGGGCTCCGCACCGGCGGCAGCGCGACCGGCTCGGCCGGTTCCCCGGCTGCGGCCGCGCCGCGGCGGCGGACGAGCAGGAAGCGCACCAGCCGGCGCAGGAAGAGCAGGCCGAGCAGCACCCCGGCGCCCAGCGTGATGGCCAGCGTGATCGTGCCGTAGGCGGTGCTCTTCACCTGCAGCTGGACCGGGTCGCCCAGGGCACCCCCGGCCGGGGTGGTGAGCGTGGCGGTGACGGTGAAGCCACCGGACTGCCGGACCTCGGTGGCCACCTGGACCGTGGTGCGGGACTGCGGCTCCAGCCGGGTGACCCCGACGTCCTCGGTGGTCAGCCCCACGTTGGCCCGCGCCCGCAGGTCCACCCGCACGTCGACGGCGAACGGCAGGTCGTTCTGCACGGTGAGCACCAGCGGTGCGTCGCGGGACGCCAGGCTGTAGGTGCCCTCGGCGGGGTCGACCAGCCTGACCTGGTCGCGCAGGTCGGCCACCGTCGCGCGCAGGTCGTCGGTGGCGTAGACGAAGCCCTCCGGGTCGGTGCGCCACGCGGCGGAGCCGGCCCGGGCCAGCGCGGCGTCGTACCCGGCGAGCACGGTGGCCGGATCGCCGACCACGGCGGCGGCGAAGTCGTCCCGCACGGCGGCGGTCCGGGCGATCTCGACCAGCCCGGCCTCCGGCAGCAGGCCGGCCCCGTCGCCGTCGGGGGACTGCAGCTCCCCGGCGTCGCGGACCGGGCCGGCGGCCAGCCCGGACACCGAGACCGCACCCAGCCAGGGCTCGGTCACGGTGTCCCTGATCATCGCGCCGGCCCAGGCCGGGTCGGCGTCGAGGAGCCGGGGCGGGGCGACCAGCACCGTCTGCGGCGCGGTGGGGTCGACGTCGGCCAGCTGGCCGGTGAGCACGCCCAGCTCTGCGAGGTAGCGCTGCTCGGCCATCCGCGCGCCCTCCGGGTCGGCCCCGGCAGCGGCGACGAGGTCGGCGAGCGCGCCGTCGGCGACCAGCGCCGACAGCTCCCCGCCGGGGGTGGGCACGGTGGTGCGGGCGGCGGCCACCGCGCCGGCCACGTCGCCGACGGCCCGGTCGCCGTCGGACAGCGCCGCCTCGTCGAGGACGACGCCGGTCACGCCGCCGGCCCGCAGCAGGGCGAGGGTGTCCGGCAGGGCGCTCCCGCCGGCCGGCCAGGCCAGGTCGGTGACAGGTTCGGTGCCCAGGAGGTCCCGGACGAGGTCCGCGCCGGCTCCCGAGCCGTCGTCCTCCGCGGGCGCGGTGCCGGCCGGGGTGCCGGTCGGCGCGGCGGAGGCCGCCGGGTCGCCGCCGTCCTGGGGGCCGGCCGGGGCCGCGGGGACGGTGGCCGGCGTGCCTCCGGCAGCCAGCGGCTGGCGGGCGGTGCCGGCGTCGGTGCCGGGCAGGGTGCGGGTGAACACGTCGGCCTGCCCGACCGAGAGGAGCGAGTCGCCGTCCGCGTCGGCGTAGGGCAGGGCCACCACCGGGTGGAGCGCGGCCAGGGCCCGGAGCCGGTCGAGGAAGTCCGCCGCATCGGCGGTGCCGGCGCCGGCGCGGTCGCCGACGGCGAAACTGCCCGCCGCCATCAGGGACAGCTCCTCCAGCAGCGCGGGGTCGACGGCCAGGGTGACCGGGACGGCGCCGGGGACGCCGAGCGGCGCGGTGGTGGGCAGCGCCTCCAGCACGGCCAGGGCTCGGTCCAGCCGCCCGCCGGCGGCGACCTCACCCGCGAGCAGGTCGTCGGTGAAGGCCCCGGTCGCGTCCCGGTGCGGCCGGTCGGCCAGCGGCCACAGCCAGGCCACCGTCGTCCGGCTGGTCGGCACCGCCGGCTGCGCCACCAGGTGGGTGGCCAGCTCCGCGACCCGCTCGGCCACCCCGCCGTCCCGGGTGCCGTTGACGTTGACCAGCGCGGGGAAGACGCCGTCCTCGGGGAGCTGCAGCTCCGCCGCGGTGGTCGTGTAGGTGAAGGCCAGCGAGTCGCCGGGGTCGAGCTCGCCGGCGATCGGCTGGAAGGGCGCGGTGGCGACGCTGCCCCCGTCGGGCGAGGCGACGTCCGCGGCCAGGGCGCGGCGGGTGGTGAGCTCCGCCCCCCGCTGCAGCCGCACGGTCAGGTCGGTGATGGTGTCGGTGCTGTCGTTGACCAGGGTGCCGGCGACCACGATGGCCGAGCCGGGGGTCACCGTCCGGGGCTCCAGCCGGGTGACGGTGATCTGCACCGGCCGGTCGGCGTCGTCCCCGGGGGCCGGCGCCGCCTGTGCGGGCGGCGTGGGGAGGAGCGCCGGTGCCACGACCAGCGCCCCGGTCAGGACCGCGGCTGCGAGGGGGCGGCCGACGGCGCGGCCGGCGGCCCGCCGTCTCACGCCGTGTCGGCCAGCAGTGCCGGCGCGCGCTCGACCAGCGCCCGCTCGTCGGCGTACGCCAGCCGTCCGCCCAGCTCGTCCAGCGGGACCCAGGCCACCTCGGTCACCTCGACGTCGGCGTCGGACAGCGCTCCGCCGACCGCGCGGAGCAGGAAGTGGTGGACCGTCTTGTGCACCCGGCGGCCGTCGGCGACGAACCAGAAGTCGATGATGCCCAGCGGCGCGACGACCTCGCCGATGATGCCGGTCTCCTCGGCGACCTCGCGGACGGCGGTGTCCTCGGGGGTCTCGCCGGCCTCGATGTGCCCCTTGGGCAGGGACCAGAGCAGCCGGCCGCGGCGGTCGGTCCGTCCGATCAGGGCCGCCCGCGGACCGGTGACCTCGTCGTCGGCGACCACCAGGCCACCGGCCGAGGTCTCGTCGACCCGGCGCAACCGGCGGCCGGGGCGCCGTCGCCCGCCCGTCCCAGCCATGCCGAGAGGGTAGCGCGCGCAGCGGCACTACCCTCGATCGTCGTGTCCTCGGTGCCGCCGCGTCGTCCTCCTGTCCTGCCCGTCCCCCCGGCGGTGCAGGCGACGGTGCGCGAGCTCGTCGACCTCTCCCCCGTGCTGTCCGACCTCGGCGCCCGGTTCGCCGCCGCCGGCTTCTCCGCGCACCTGGTGGGCGGGTCGGTGCGGGACGCGCTGCTGGCCGCCGGGGCGACCGGCCGGCCGCAGGCGCCCGGGGACCTCGACGTCACCACCGACGCCCGCCCCGAGCAGGTCCTCGAGCTGCTGCGCGGACTGGCCAGTTCCACGTGGAACACCGGCATCGCCTTCGGCACCGTCGGTGCGGAGGTCCGCGGCGAGCGGGTGGAGATCACCACCTTCCGCGCCGACCGCTACGACCGCGAGTCCCGCAACCCCGAGGTGGCCTGGGGCTCCTCGCTGGTCGAGGACCTGGCCCGGCGCGACTTCACGGTGAACGCGATGGCGGTGTCGCTGGGACCCGACCGCACCGTGACCGACCCCTTCGGCGGGCTCGGGGACCTGCTGGCCGGCCGGCTGCGGACGCCGGGGGCCGCCGTCGACTCGTTCGCCGACGACCCGCTGCGGATGCTGCGCGCCGTGCGCTTCGTGGCGCAGCTGGGGCTCACCCCCGACGAGGAGGTGGTCGAGGCGATGACCTCGCTGGCCCCCGCGCTGGCCCGGATCACTCCCGAGCGGGTCCAGCACGAGTTCTCCCGGACGCTGCTGAACCCCGCGCCCCGGGCGGCGCTGGAGCTGTTCGTGTCCACCGGCCTGGCCGACGTCGTGCTGCCCGAGCTGCCCGCGCTGCGGATGGAGATCGACGAGCACCACCAGCACAAGGACGTCTACGCGCACTCGCTGACCGTGCTCGACCAGGCGATCGCACTCGAGCTGGCCGATGGAGAGGCGCCGTCCCCGGATCTGGTGCTGCGGCTGGCTGCCCTGCTGCACGACATCGGCAAGCCGGCGACCCGGCGGCACGAGGGCCGCGGCGGGGTGTCCTTCCACCACCACGAGGTGGTCGGGGCCAAGCTGGTGCGCAAGCGGCTGACGGCGCTGCGGTACCCCAAGGAGGTCGTCGAGGACGTCTCCCGCCTGACCTTCCTGCACCTGCGGTTCCACGGGTACGGCCGCGGCGAGTGGACGGACTCCGCCGTCCGCCGGTACGTCACCGACGCCGGTGACCTGCTCCCCCGGCTGCACAAGCTGGTCCGCTCGGACTGCACGACCCGCAACCGGCGGCGGGCGGCGGCGCTGGCGGCGACCTACGACTCGCTCGAGCAGCGGATCGCGGTGCTGTCCGAGGCGGAGGACCTGGCCCGGATCCGGCCCGACCTGGACGGCAACCGGATCATGGAGCTGCTGGGCATCGGCCCGGGCCGCGAGGTGGGCGAGGCCTGGCGCTTCCTCAAGGACCTCCGGGTCGAACGCGGGCCGCTGGAGCCCGCGGCGGCCGAGGCGGAGCTGCTCGCCTGGTGGGCCGCCCGCTCCCGCTGAGCCCTACGGCTGGGGCAGCGGGTCCGGTGTCGTCCGGGGCGCGGCGTCCGAGAGCGTGGGGAACCTGCGGGTACGCATCCCGGCGAGGTGCCAGAAGCCCAGGGCGGTGAGCAGGTAGCCGGCCCCCACCACGGCCAGCATCGCCCAGGAGACCCCGGACGCCGGCAGCCACAGCGCGCCCAGCAGCAGGGCGATGACGAAGGTGACGTTGAAGAGGGTGTCGTAGACGGAGAAGACCCGGCCGCGGAAGTCGTCCTCGACCGCCTCCTGCAGCGTGGTGTCGACGCAGATCTTCACCGCCTGGGCCACGAAGCCCAGCGCGAACACGGCGCCGACGACCGCCGCCGGCCGGAACAGCCCGCCGAGCCCCAGCTGCCCCACCCCGGCGGCGACCAGCATCAGCGTGATCCAGCGCCCCTTGCCCATCCGGCGCACCGCCCACGGGGTCACGGCGGCGGCGAGCAGGGTGCCGGCCGCCCCGGCCGCCAGCACCTCGCCCAGCCCGGCCAGCCCGCCGGGGAAGAACCCCGAGTCGGCGGTGAAGGTGTTCCGGTACAGCAGCAGGGTCATCAGCGTGAGCAGCCCGTAGAAGACCCGGTGCACGCTCATCACGGCCAGGACGACGGCGGCCGGCGGGTGCTGCAGCATGTGCCGGGTGCCGGCCGCCATCCCGTGCAGCACGTCCCGGGCGCTCACCGTGGCGGCCAGCGTCGCGTGGTCGGGCCCCAGGTGGGAGCGGGGGAACCCCGAGACGACGGCGGAGGCGGCGACGTAGGGCACCGCCGACGCCAGCGCCAGCGTCGCGTACCCGGCGTTCCCCGAGCCGACCAGCGCGGTGGCGACGATCGCCGTCCCCCCGCCGGCGACGGAGGCGACCGCGCCCGACGTGGTCGACAGCGCGTTGGCCGACACCAGTGACGCCTGGTCGGTGGTGTGCGGCAACCCGGCCGACAGCGCGGAGAGCACGAACCGGTTGACCGAGAAGACGGCGAGGCCGGCGAGGTAGAAGGCGGCGCCCTGCACCCCGGCCAGCACCAGCCCGGCCACCGCCGTGACCAAGACAGCGCGCACCAGGTTGGCCACCAGCAGCACCTGGCGCCGGCTCCAGCGGTCCAGCCAGACACCGGCGAACGGGCCGACCAGCGAGTACGGCAGCAGCAGGACGGCGAAGCCGACGGCGACGTCCATCGGGTCGGTGGCCTGCTGCGGGTTGAACAGCACCGTGCCGGCCAGCGCGGCCTGGAAGACCCCGTCGCCGAACTGCGAGCTGAGCCGGGTGAGCAGCAGCCGGACGAAGTCGCGGCGGTGCAGCAGGTGCCGCACCGTGGTCGGCGTCCGGTCCGTCACCGCCTGCTGCACGCCCCCGACAGTACGGCGGTGTACGCACCCCGGCAGCCGACCGGGAGGACACGCCGTCGGGCCGCGGAGGCGGGACGGCCGGCCCCCCGACCGGGCGGGCCTGAGGCACACTGGAGGGGATGACCCCGGTGCCCTCGTCACCCGATCCCGAACGCCGTCCCGCTGCCGGACCGGCGGCGGGCAAGCGACGTCGCGACGCGACGCCGGCGCTGTCCGTCGGCGGCCTGGACGACGTTCGTCCCGGGTCGCTGCTGGTGGCCATGCCGGCGCTGACGGACCCCACCTTCGCCGGTGGCGTGGTCTACGTGCTCGACCACTCCGGGACCGGGACGCTGGGCGTGGTGCTGGGCCGGCCGAGCGAGGTCCGGCTCCGCGACGTGCTGCCCGGCTGGTCCGACCTGGCCGTCGAGCCGGGTGTCTTCCACGTCGGCGGCCCGTGCGAGACCGACACCGCGCTGTGCCTGGCCACCACGGCGGGCACGGGGCCCGCCGACCCGGACGGCGGGCTCCGGCAGGTGGCCCCGGGTGTGCACCTGGTCGACCTGGACACCGACCCCGACGAGCTGGAGGGCCAGGTCACCGGGCTCCGGGTCTTCGCCGGGTACGCCGGGTGGTCCGAGGGGCAGCTGGCCGGCGAGCTGGCCGAGGGGGCGTGGGCCTGCGTCCCGGGCGCCCCGGCGGACGTGCTGGCCGGCGCATCGGGTCCCGAGCTGTGGCGCGCGGTGCTGCGGCGCCAGCGGGGCCGGCTGGCCGTCCTGTCCACCGCGCCGTCGGACCCCACCGCCAACTGAGCGGGGCGCGTGCCCCCTGGGGCTGGTGAGACGACGCGGAGCGGGACCACTGGGCAGGTGGGGCACCGGTCTGGTAGGAACGGGGCTGCACGAGGGGGCGACCTGGGGAAGAGGCCGCCCCCTCGTGTGCTGTCCGGGCTAGATGCCGACCGCGGCGGCGATCTCCGGGTGCGCCGTGGCGTCGAGGGTCTCCTCCTCCGCCGGCAGCTCGATCTCCCGCTCCCCGTGGTCGGTCAGCGTGATGGTGACGTCGAACTCCTGGCCGGGCAGCCGGGTGACGTACTGCAGCAGCAGCCGGTCCTCGGCGCCCACCGTGATGGTGGTGCCGGTGCCGGTGCGGAAGACCGACGCCAGTTCGCCGTTGACCGACCGGCTGCCCTGCCAGGTGTAGCCGTTCTCGGTGAAGGAGCGGGGGTCGTCCTCGCTGCGCGCGGACAGCCGCGGGACCATCTGCACCAGGACGTCGACGAGCGAGGCGGCGCCGGCGTCGTCGGTGGTGGCCAGCGGCCGTCGCACGTAGCCGGCCTCGGGCAGCCCGGCGGCGCCCACCGCGTCGGCCAGGCCGGGGACGTCCCCGAACCAGAGGTCCCGGCCGGTGAAGAAGACCGTGCGGGTCTCGGCCGGGCGTCCGTCGGTGTACTCGGTGACGCCCTGGGCCCGGCCGGTGCCGCGGCGGAAGTCGACCTCGCCGGTGAGGGTCAGCACCGCGCCCTCGGCGTAGGGGGCGGTGACCTCGAAGTCCGCGCCGCCGGCCTGGAAGTCGCGGTACAGCAGCCCGGCGAGCACCTCGGCCTCGGTGGCGCTGACCGGGTCGCCCGGGACCCGCTCGGCCCCCTCGTCGCCGCCGCAGCCGGCCAGCAGGGCCAGCACCACCAGGATCGACAGCACCAGGGACCAGGGACGACGGGCCAGCATGCCTCAACACTATGAGCCGTCGCCGAGGGACCCGGACCACCGGCCCGGGCCCCTCGGCCTTCCTGCAGGGTCCCGCCCCGAGCTCGCGAGGGGTGGGGGCAGGAAGGTCCTTCTAGTGGCCTCGGATGAAGGCCTCGACGGCGTCGCGGGCGGTGCTGTCGTCGTACTGCTCGGGTGGGCTCTTCATGAAGTAGGAGGAGGCGGAGAGGATGGGTCCGCCGATGCCGCGGTCCTGGGCGATCTTGGCGGCGCGGACGGCGTCGATGATGATGCCGGCGGAGTTGGGGGAGTCCCAGACCTCGAGCTTGTACTCCAGGCTGAGTGGGACGTCGCCGAAGGCGCGGCCTTCCAGGCGGACGTAGGCCCATTTGCGGTCCGACAGCCAGGGGACGTGGTCGGAGGGGCCGATGTGGACGTTGCCTGCGCCCATGTCGCGGTCGACCTGGCTGGTGACCGACTGGGTCTTGGAGATCTTCTTGGACTCCAGGCGCTCGCGTTCGAGCATGTTCTTGAAGTCCATGTTGCCGCCGACGTTGAGCTGCATGGTGCGGTCCAGTTGCACGCCGCGGTCCTCGAACAGCTTGGCCAGCACCCGGTGGGTGATGGTGGCCCCGACCTGGCTCTTGATGTCGTCACCGATGATGGGGACGCCGGCGGCGGTGAACTTGTCGGCCCATTCCTTGGTGCCGGCGATGAAGACGGGCAGGGCGTTGACGAAGGCGACGCCGGCGTCGATGGCGGCCTGGGCGTAGAACTCCGCGGCCTGCTGGGAGCCGACCGGCAGGTAGCAGACCAGGACGTCGGCGCCGGAGTCGCGCAGGGCGGCGACGACGTCGACGGGCTGCTCGTCGGACTCGGCGATGGTCTCCCGGTAGTAGCGGCCCAGCCCGTCCAGGGTGGTGCCGCGCTGGACGGTGACCCCGAGCGGGGGGACGTCGCAGATCTTGATGGTGTTGTTCTCGCTGGCGACGATGGCCTCGGAGAGGTCGCGGCCGACCTTCTTGGCGTCGACGTCGAAGGCGGCGACGAACTCGATGTCGGACACGTGGTAGTCCCCGAACCGCACGTGCATCAGCCCGGGGACCGACCTGGTCGCGTCCGCGTCCCGGTAGTACTCCACACCCTGCACCAGGGAGGAGGCGCAGTTGCCCACTCCCGCGATCGCCACACGAACCGAACCCATGGCAGTGCTCCTCACTCGTGGTCGTCGTACTCGTGGTCGTACCGGTGGTGGTACTGGTCGTCGTGCTGGTCGTCGTGACCCGGTCGGTCTCAGCCCCAGCGGTCGTCGTCGTGGTCGATGCTCGTGACCTGGCCGGTGGCGGTGTCGACCTCGACCTCGGTGGTGGTGTGGTCCTCGTGCAGGACCGTCACGTCGTACCGGAGACCGGTCGGCTCCTGGTCCTGGTCCCACTCCACGACCCGGCCGGGAGCGGTCTCGGTGGCGACCGCCATCGCCTGCTCCAGCGTCAGCGGCGAGGAGGCGGGTGCCGGCGCGGTGCTGCTGCCGGTGCCCGGGGTCTCCCGCGGCACGTCCCGCCCTCCGGCCGCGGCCGGGAGCGCGGCGTCGGCGAGGTGGGCCTGCGGCGTCGTCGCTCCCGAGGCCGACCAGATGCTGGCGGCGCCCACGCCGGCGCCGGTGCCGACGGACAGGGCGAGGGCGAGGCCGAGGAGCTGCTTGCGGGATGCCGATGGACGCAACATGGGGGTGTCCTCCCTGATCAGGCCGCGGGTCCCGTCGACCCGCGATGTCCTGGGGAGAACGATGGGCGACCGCCGACCCCGTCAGAAGCCACCCTGGGTGGCGCCGTGCGACACCTGGGGGTCGAGGCTGCACACCTGCTGGGCCCCCGGGAGGGGTGTCAGAGGTCCTTGCGGCTGACGAGGCCGAGGCCGAGGACCCGCTCGACCAGCTTGACGCGCTTCTGGTTCTGCGGGAGCTCCTCGAGCTGGAACTTCTGGAACAGCAGGCGCAGCTGGGTCTTGACCGCGTCGACGCTCAGGAAGAGCTCGTCGGCGATCTTCTGGTTGGACGCCGGGGTGGCGTACGGGTCGTCGTGCTTGTAGGGCCGGCACAGCGCGGTGACGATCTGCCGCTGGGTCGGGGACAGCGACGCCACGGTGACCAGTTGCTCGCCCACCTTGGTCAGCTGGGTCGACGCCCGGCTGGTGTCCCGGAACCGGAACGACGTGGAGCCGAGCACGAAGGTGTCGCTGTCGCGCAGCCGCCGTCGGCCGCTGAGCCGCTCCCCGTTGAGGTACGTGCCGTTCCGGGACAGCCCGTCGTCGACGAGCGTCCAGTCGGGACCGACGAGCTCGAGTCCGGCGTGCACCCGGGACACCTGCTCGTCCCAGCCCAGTTCGACGTCGCACCCGGAGCTGCGCCCGAGGGTCAGTGAGGTCCTGCCCTCGAGCGGGACGAAGCGCTGGACCCCGGTGTCGTCCCGGTACACCAGCACCGGGCCCTCGGCGCCGGCCCACTGCCACCGCCCGGCAGCCTCGCCCGGGCCGGTCATCGCCCACCGCGCATGTGCTCACCGTACGACCCGGCGCCGCCGTCGCGGGGGTCCGGACGGGTCGTCTGCCGCGACGCCGGTGCACCCGGACCCCGCGGGATCGTCACGGTTCTGGTCGGGGCGCCGGGCGGCTAGCCTGACACCGCGCGAGCGGCCCCGACTGGAGGAACGCGTGGCCAGCAACGGCCCGTCATCGAAGGGCGGCGGCGACCTCCGTCGCACCTTTGGGCTGTTCGGGCGGTTCACCGCCGGGCAGCGATGGGCCTTCGTCGTCGCCACCGCCTTCCTGGCCCTCGAGGCGGCCACCGCCGTCGCGGTACCCGACCTGATCAAGCGCCTGACCGACTTCCTGATCGACGACCGGCGGCCCAGCCTGCTGGGCTTCACGCCGTCGATCGACGCGACGATCCCGCTGATCGCGCTGGCCATCGTGGTCGCGACCGCGGTGAACAGCTCCTCGGCGTCGCTGGCCGTGATCTTCCTGGCCCATGCCGCGCGCACGCTCGGCTTCAACGTGCGGGGCGCGCTCTTCGCCCACCTGCAGCGGCTGCCGCTCGCCTTCCACCTCCGGCGCAGTACCGGCGACGTCCTCACCCGGTTGACGGGTGACGTCAAGGCGATGGAGGACTTCGTCGAGGGCTCCTATGGCGAGATCGTGGGCGGTGCGATGGTCCTCGCGGCCACGCTCGCCTACCTCTTCGGGCAGTCCCCGCAGGTCGCGCTGCTCGCGCTGGCGGTCGTGCCGCTGCTGATGGTGGTGTCGAGCGTCTTCACCCGGCGGATCAAGAAGGCCTCCAAGCAGCTGCGGGCCAGCGAGGGGGAACTGGCGTCGACGGCACAGGAGATGCTGGCGACGATCAGCCTGGTCCAGGTCTACGGTGGCGCAGACCGCGAGGCGCGGAAGTTCGCCGAGCAGAGCCGGGCGGCGCGGGACGCCGTGCTGCGGACCGGGAGGCTGGAGGCCTTCTTCGGCTTCAGCGTCGCAGTCCTGGAGGCCGTCGGGGTCGCCGTGGTCATCCTCGTGGGCGCCCGGCTGGTGTCCTCCCGCACGCTCACCGCCGGCGACCTCGTCGCGTTCATCCTGCTGATCCAGAACATGTTCAAGCCGATCCGCAAGATCATCAAGCACTGGAACAAGGTGGCGAGCGTCTACGCCAGCGTGGAGCGGGTCGGTGAGCTGCTCGACCGCCGGGCCACAGTGGCGGACCTGCCGGGCGCGCAGCCGGCGCCTCCGCTCCGCGGCGAGATCGAGTACCGGGACGTCAGCTTCGCCTACCAGGCGCGTACCGACGACGAGGAGTCGGTCGGGCGACTGGCGCTGCAGTCCCTGAGCTTCCGGATGGCTGCCGGCGAGGCAGTGGCACTGGTAGGGCACAGCGGTGCAGGCAAGAGCACGATCGCCCAGCTGCTGCCGCGGTTGTACGACCCGCACGCTGGGGCCGTCCTCGTGGACGGCCACGACATCAGGGGGTTCACCCTGGACTCCCTGCGTTCGCAGATCAGCATGGTCCTGCAGGAGACGGTCCTGCTCCGCGGCACCGTCGCGGAGAACATCGCCTACGGCCGGGAAGGGGCGACGTTCGACGAGGTCCTCGCCGCTGCGAAGCAGGCGAACGCCCACGACTTCGTCATGGACATGCCCGACGGCTACGACACCGTCCTCGGCGAGCGCGCTGCGACGTTGTCCGGGGGGCAGCGACAGCGGCTGGCCATCGCCCGCGCCTTCATCCGGGACGCCCCCATCCTGATCCTGGACGAGCCGACGACCGGACTGGACGCCGAGTCGGCCGCCCTGGTGGCCGAGTCCCTGCAGACGTTGGCCCGGAACCGGTCCACGCTCATCGTGTCGCACGACTTCAACCTCATCCGCTCGGTCGACCGCGTCCTGGTGATGTCGGCGGGCCAGGTCCTCGAGGAGGGCAGCCCCGAGGACCTGCTGGCCAGCGGCGGGCTCTACGCCGACCTGTACGCCCGGCAGTTCGGTGAGGCAATGGCGGCCAACGGCGCCACGGCCGACGGCACCGGCGCGCCGGGGCTCCCGGCCGGACCGACGCCGGACGACGACGGGCCGGCCGCGGACGCCGAGCCGTTCGAGGCCGTCCTGACCGAGGCGGTGCCGCGGCCGGCGTCCCGGGCGGAGTTCCTCGCGCTCACCGGCTGGCACCCCACCGTCCGTGCCGCCGCGCACGGCGCGGACGAACTGGACCCGCTCCGCTCGCCGGCCCTGACCCGGGCGCTGCCCGGGCTGGCCGAGGCGCTGACCGGGTCCGCCATGGTCCCCCGCCTGCAGCGCATGCTGGCCGAGGGATGGGAGGTGCTGGCCTGCTCGCCCGGCAAGCCGTACGTGACGCCCGCGGACGGCGCCACCCTGCAGTACCGGTTGGAACTGCGCCGCTCCGGGGCCGCCGAGGTGGTGGAGCACCTCGTCGCCGGGCGGCTCGTCCGCACGGACGAGGCCGCCGAGGACTGGCTGGCCCGGATGGACCCGCTGGCCGAGGGCCTGGACGGCCGGGCGGACCTGCAGGCCTTCGCCCGCCCGGCGCTCCTGGTGCCCGAGCTGCGGCTGGTCCTGCACGCGTTGCCGCTGGACCCCGGGCTGCCGGGCCTGGTGCCCGCCACCGACCCCGGGGAGCTCGTGGGGCTGCTCGGGCCGCTGCTCACCAGCTCGGTCCCCGGGCTGGTCCTCGAGGGCTGCCGCGCCGAGGTGGTGCGCCACCGGCCGGGCAGCTGCGTGCTGCGGTACGAGCTGGCCTGGCGCCTGGAACCCAGCCGCCGCAGCCTCAAGCAGGTCGTGTACGGCAGGGCGTACGGGGACGGCCGGGGTGAGCTCCTCGGCCCGGCCGTGTCCGCACTGCGGCAGCTGCTGCTGGACGGGTCGGGGAGCTCCCTGCCGTTCCTGGTGCCCCGGTTCCAGGCCTACCTCCCCGACCTCCGGCTGGCGCTCCTGGACGCGGTGCCCGGGTCGCCGCTCCTGCCGACGCTGGTCCGGTCCCGGACGGGGGTGCCCGGCCCGCCGGCGGCCGGCGGCCCCGGCCCCGGGGAGGCGGTCGCCGCGTGCGCCCGGATCGCGGCAGCGCTGCATCGCTCCTCGATCCCGGTCGGGCCCGCCCGCGGCCTCGCCGACGAGGTCGACGCGGCACGGGCAGCCGTCGAGGACCTCGCCCCGATGGCCCCGGCGCTCGCCGCGTCGCTGCACCGACGCCTCCGCGCGGTCGGCGACCTGGTCCTCGACCCGCCCGGGCCACGGGGCGTCGCCCACGGCGACTTCCACCCGGCGCGGGTGCTCTTCGACGGTCCGACGACCAGCCTGGTCCACTTCGACGCGGTCTGCCTGGCCGAGCCGGCCCTCGACCTGGGCCAGTTCACCGGCCGTCTGGCGGTGGCGGTCCGCGCGGCCCACGGCGCTGCGGGACGGACACCGGACGGCGGCGAGGAGCTCGCCTCGGCCTTCCTCCGTGAGTACCTGCGCCGGTCCGGCAGCACCGAGCCCGACGTCCTGCTGGCGCGCGTCGCCGCGTACCGGACCGTGGCGCTGGCGCGGCTGGCGGTCCGGAGCTGGTGCCGGCTCAAGCCGCAGCGGCTGCGGCCCGTGCTGGCCCTGCTGGACGAGCCGGAGCGGGTCGGCGTGCGCTGACGCGCCGGGGATCGCGGGAAGGGACGTCCGCAGCCGTTGACACGTCGTGGTCGGGCGGTCTTGCATGGGACCTCGAACTCAGTCCCTCCATCCGTCCCGCGTGCCGTGGTCCACACGGAGTGCAGATGACCGGTCGCCGTCGGACCCCCGAGATCGTCGCTCGCCCTGGCGCCGCAGCGGTGCCCGGCGCAGCCGCGGGCAGACCATGACGACGCAGCCCCCGGGCACCGAGATCGCCGGCTACCGGATCGAGTCGGTCATCGGCCGCGGCGGCATGGCGGTGGTCTACCGCGCCGAGGACATGCGCCTCGGCCGCCGGGTCGCGCTGAAGCTGCTCACCCCCCAGCTCGCCGACAACGACCAGTTCCGGCAGCGGTTCATCCGGGAGTCACGGCTGGCGGCATCGCTGGACCACCCGAACATCGTCCCGATCTACGAGGCCGGCGAGGCCGACGGCGAGCTGTTCATCGCGATGCGGTACGTGCTGGGCAGCGACCTGAAGGGCGTGCTCGCGGACGAGGGCGGCCGGCTGTCCGTGCAGCGGACGCTGTCGTTGTTCCTGCAGATCGGGGCCGCACTGGACACCGCCCACCGGGCCGGCCTCGTGCACCGGGACGTCAAGCCGGGCAACGTGCTGGTCACGGCCCGCCGGGAGGGCCAGCAGCAGTCGAGGCGCACGCGGTCCGTCGACGGCGACCACGTCTACCTCACCGACTTCGGGCTCACCAAGCGCACCGCCGAGCTGTCCGGCGGGCTGACCGGCACCGGGCACTTCCTCGGCACCGTCGACTACGTGTCGCCCGAGCAGATCCAGGGGCGGCCGGTGGGCCCGGGCACGGACGTCTACGCGCTGGGCTGCGTGCTCTACGAGTGCCTGACCGGACAGATGCCGTTCCGGCGGGACGACGACGCCGCGCTGCTGTGGGCGCACCTGGTCGAGCCGCCCCCACCGGTCACGGCGCTCCGCCCCGAGCTCCCCGGGGCGGTCAACGCCGTGGTGGGGCGGGCGATGGCCAAGGACCCCGCGGAGCGGTACGAGTCGTGCGAGGAGCTGATGCACGACCTGGAGCTGGCCCTGGACGTGCCGGCACCGCCGTCCCCGGCGCCCGGCGCCGCGGACGGCGACGGCGGCCGGCCGGGCGATGACAGCGGCCAGGTGACCGTGCTGAGCGGGTCGGCGCACGGGTCCGGCGAGGTCGCGGGCTACAGCCTCGCCATCGACCTCGGGACCACCTTCGTCGCCACCGCGGTGGCCGGCGACGCCGGGCTGGAGATGTTCCCCCTGGGTGACGGCTCGGTGGTCGCGCCGGCCGCCGTCTACGTCCGGGACGACGGGCAGCTGGTGACCGGTGAGGCCGCCGCCCGGCGGGCGGTGAGCAACCCCGACCGGGTGGCGCGGGACGTCAAACGGCACCTGGGCAACCCGACCCCGGTGATGCTGGGTGGTGCGCCGTACGCGGTGAGCGACCTGCTCGCGGCACTGCTGCAGGACGTGCTCGTCCGGGTGACCGAGCGCCAGGGCGCACCGCCGGAGGTCGTCGCGCTCACCCACCCGGCCAACTGGGGACCGACCCGCAGACAGCTGTTCGAGGACGTGGCCCGGTCCGTGGGGCTGACCGATCCGGTGTACACCACCGAGCCCGAGGCGGCGGCCACGCACTACGCCTCCACCCGTCCGCTGGACGAGGGCGAGGTCATCGCCGTCTACGACCTCGGCGGCGGCACGTTCGACGCGACGGTCCTCCGCCGCACGGCGCACGGCTTCGAGATCGTCGGGACCCCGGAGGGCATCGAGCGGCTCGGGGGCACCGACTTCGACGAGGCGATCCTCGCCCACGTCAACTACGTCTCCGGCGGTGCGCTGACCGAGCTGGACCTGAGCGACCCGAAGACCGTCGTCGCGCTGGCCCGGCTGCGCCAGGACTGCACGCTGGCCAAGGAGGCGCTGTCGGTCGACACCGAGGCGAAGATCCCGGTGTTCCTCCCCAACCGGCACTTCGAGGTCACCCTCGACAGGTCCGAGCTCGAGGGCATGGTCCGGGCCCCGATCGAGTCGACGATCGGCACGCTGCACCGGGTGCTGCGGGCGGCTCAGGTCGAGCCCGACGCGCTGTCCGCGGTCCTGCTGGTGGGGGGCTCCTCGCGGATCCCGCTGATCTCGCGGATGGTGTCCGAGGCCTTCGGGCGGCCGACCGTCGTCGGCACCCACCCCAAGCACGTCGTGGCCCTCGGTGCCGCCGTGCTGGCCGAGGCCCGCCGCAACGACGCGCCCGCCAGGCTGCTGACCGGCGCCGACGCCGGACGGACGGCGGAGGGCTCGGTCGTCGCCCAGCACCGGCCGGCGTTCTCCGCTGCCACCGCGGCGTGGCAGCCCTCGTCGGCCTGGACGTCGTCGCGCGCCGCTCCCGCCGGTGGGGTCGCCGGGGCCCCGGCGACCGACGGAGCGGGACCGGCCGGCCTGGTGCCCGAGCCGCGCACCGGCGAGCCGTCCGGGGGCGGCTCCTCGGCGGCCCCTCCGCCGTCGACGGGACGGCCCGCGGAGTCCCCGGGAGGGCTCCCGGAGGGCGCGGGCGACCGGCGGCGCCGGTCGGCGCTCGTCGTCCTGGGGCTGGTGCTGCTGCTGATCGCGGTCGTGGGCGGGGCCGTCTTCCTGAGCCAGCGGCCGGACGACCGGGCCGGGGCGGGCCAGACGGCGTCGTCGCCGGACGCCCCGGCACCGGAGACCCCGGCGCCGCAGGCCCCGGCAGCGGAGACCCCGGCCTCCGTGGCGACGGCCGTCCCGATCCCGTCGATCGGTCCGAAGATCCCGGTCGGGACCACCCCGGGGTTCGTCGTCGCCGCACCGAGCGGCCGGCAGCTCTACGTCGCCAACCGGGAGGCCGGCGTCGTCACGGTCGTCGACACGGCCGTGGACCGGGTGACCGCGACGATCCGGATCGACGCCGGACCGCCGCAGTTCATCGCCTTCAGCCCCGACGGCCGCCGGGCCTACGTGAGCGTGTGGGACGAGGCCCGCACCATCGCGGCGGTCAGCGTCCTGGACACGACGACGAACGCGGTGGTCGAGACCATCCCCGTGGAGACCCGGCCGTTCCTCTCGGCGGTGTCGCCGGACGGGAAGTCCATCTACGTGCCCAACCACGACACCGACAACGTGTCGGTCATCGACACCACGACCGACGACCTGGTCACCGACTTCCCGGTCGCGCCCAACCCGCACTGGGTCGCCTTCACCCCGGACGGGTCCAAGGCCTACACCGCCAACCACGACTCGAGCGTGGTGTCGGCCATCGACACCGCGACGCACGCGGTCACCGCCGAGATCCCGACGCCGAAGAGCCCGCACAGCATCGCGGTGCACCCGACCCGGCCGATCCTGATCGTGGCGACCTACGACGCCGACTCGGCGACCGTGATCGACACCGAGAAGGACACGGTGATCGCGACGGTCCCGGTCGGCAGGTTCCCGCAGCACGCCGCGTGGTCCGCCGACGGCCGGTTCGCCTACATCACCAACAACGAGGACAACAGCGTCTCGGTCATCGACGCGGAGAGCTTCGCCGTCACGGCGACGATCCCCACCGGCAACTCCCCCACGTCCCTCGCGGTCCTGCCCGACGGCAGCAGGGGCTACGTCAGCGACCTCCGCGACGGCACGCTCACCGTGCTCAACCTGGGCGGGTGACCCCGGACGGCGCCAGGCAACGGCAGACCTCGTCCAGCACCGCCGTCACCTCGCCGGGTCGTGGGCTGTGCAGCCGGTTGACCCGCCGCGCCGCGATCTTCAGCAACAACGCCGCCTCGTACGCGGACGCGCGCCGGGCGGTGCCGGCACCGGTCGCCGCGGGCTCCCCCCGCTCGGCGAGGCGCTGCTGGTAGGTGGCGAGGAAGGTCCCGGCGGCGGCCTCGAACCACTCCCGACGTCCGGCCCGGCGCTGGAACAGCCCGGGAGGCCGCAGGTAGGCGAGGAAGTAGCCGACGTCCAGGGCGGGGTCGGCCAGGCAGACCTGGTCGAAGTCCACGAGGGACACCGCGCCGTCCCGGACCAGCAGCTGGCTGGGCTTGTAGCTGCCGTGCGCGGGGCGCACCGTGTCGGTCGGCAGACCGGTCAGCGCGGTGCCCACGGCCCCGGCGACCCGGCGCACCTCGGGCGCCAGCCCCGGCACGTACTGCTCGAGCAGCCTCCCGCGCTTGGCTGCCTTCCCGGCCTCGTCGGCCCCGGTGCGCAGGCGCAGCCCCCCGGTGTCCAGACCACTGGTGTGCAGTTCGGCGAGGGCCCGGGCCGCACGGCCGACCACCGCGAGCGCGTCCGGGTTCCCAGGGTGCAGGACGTCCAGCCCCGATCGCGCGGGCACCGGGTCACGGCTGCTGCCCAGGTCCTCGGTCAGCGCCAGCGGCAGCCCCGGCACCACGCCGAGGGGCTCGGCCGTCCAGGTCAGCGCCGCCTCCCCGCGCAGCCGGGCCAGCAGGTCGTCGGCGGCGTGCGCCTCGGCCTCCTCCCGGTAGAGCTTCGCGACGAGCGTGCGGGTCGTCGGCGCGGGGCCCGTTCCTCCGCCCGGGTCGCTGAAGGTCAGCCGGTAGCGGACCACGCACCGGTCCCCGGGCTTGTAGCGCACCGGCTCGGCGGTGGCCGACAGCAGCGGGCGGTCGGGCGGCACGTCGTGCACCCGCCGCACGGCCGACTCCAGCGCGGCGGTCAGAGCGGGGTCCTCGGACGGCGCCATCACGGTGCTCAGGGAGGGCAGCTGCGGGTCGTCCGGGAACCGGCGGACCGTGGGGCCGGCCGGGGCACCGGCGTCCGGCTCCCCCAGCAGCGACAGTTCGTCCACGGTGACCGTGTACACCTCCCCCGACCCGCCCGGGCCGAAGACCGCGACGAGCCCACGTCCCGGCTTGCGGCGCAGGTAGCGGAGCGGTGGCCGGGTCCGGTCGGTGCCCTGCGCGGCCAGGTGGGCGTCGAGCGCGACGGTCGCGACGGCCACGTTCGGCCTGCCCGGTCCGGTGGGGGCGCTCATGCCGTCACCGTCCTCGTGCTCACGAGGGTGGACACGAAGCGGAGCAGGGAGTCCGCGGGGTGGGCGGCGCCGCGGAAGCCGGGGAAGGGGTTGACGTCCACCACGACCGGCCGCCCCCCGCTGACCAGCAGGTCCACGCCGTACAACTGGAGACCCAGGGCCGCTCCGGCGTCCCGCACCGACCGCGTCCAGTCCTCCGGGAGGTGGGCGGGGTCCAGGAGCTCGTCGGAGCCCTTGTCGGTGGACTCCAGCGCGCTGCGTCGCCGGGCCGCGGACAGGTCCGCGCCGATCACCCACATCTTCACGTCGAACCCGTCGTTGGCGGCGAACTCCTGGGCGACGACCGGCTCGTCCCCCCACTCGGGCAGCAGCTCGACGAGCTGCGTCCGGCTGCCCACCAGGCGCACGAGGTCGCGGCGGGAGCTGGTCCGGCTCTTCACGACCAGAGGCCACGGCAGCGAGGGCCCGTACGCCAGTTGGCGCAGCGCGGGGACCGACCAGCTGCGGGGGGCCGGGACGCCCGCGCGGTCCAGGGCCTCCGCCGTGACGGCGCGGTCCAGCGCCGCCGCCGTCGCGTCCGGGGAGTTCACGACCAGGCTGCCGGCCCGCTGTGCCGTCTGCGCGACCCGTCTCGCCTCGACGGAGCGGGACTTGAGCAGGACGACGTCCGGCGGCTGCACCGCCGGCTCGCCGTAGCCCGCCGGGAGGGTCCGGGAGTCGTGGACCTCGACCTCGTGCTGCTGGGCCAGCACCTCCATCACGGTGCTGAGGACCGGGTTCAGGTGCGCGTCGGCGAGCAGGTGGATCCTCATGACCTGGCCTCCTCGACGGTGGTGAGCGTGCGGCGGTAGACGGTGGGGGCCGCGGCCTGGGCGGCGGCCCGGGCGGCGGCCTGGCGCCGGGTCACGCGCAGGACGGTGCGGGCCAGCCGCCAGGCGGCCTGCGGGACGTTGCCGAAGCTGGGGAAGTCGTTGACGTCCAGGACGACCCAGCCGTCGGCGGACTGGACGACGTCGATCCCGTAGACGTCCAGCCCGAAGACCCGGCCGACCGCGCGGGCCAGGTTCCGCAGCTCCGGGGTGACCGGGATCTGCTCCTCGACGACGTCGGCGCCCGGGTGCAGCGGCGAGCGCTTCACGGTGGCGAACACCTCGCCGCCGGTGTCGTAGAGCTTGACGTCGTAGCCGGGGTTGGGGAGGTAGGGCTGGGCCAGCAGGCTGCCGCTGTCGTCGATGTCCAGCCGCGCCAGCTCCCCGGGGCTGTCCACCCGGTACACGTCCCTCATCGAGCTGCCGTTGTTGGGCTTGACCACCAGGGGGTAGCAGTCCAGCGGGATCTGGTCCAGCAGGGTCGACCTGGACGCGAACCAGGTCTTGGGGAAGGGGATGCCGGCGGCCCGGGCGCGCACGGCGGCCACGGCCTTGTCCCGGGCGAGGCGGATGGCCCGGTGGTCGTTGATCGTGGTGACACCGGCGGCCGCGGCGGCTTCCAGCAGGCTCAGGCCCGGGCCGGAGGAGACGGTCTTCAGCACGAAGGCGTCGTACCGGGCGACGTCGGTGGGCAGCAGCTCCCACAGGTCGGCCACCGTGCCGTTCGGCCGCAGCACGTCGACGTGGTGCCCGCAGGAGCTCAGCACGTCCACGACGGCGCCGGGCATCACGTCGTTCTCGTACTTCTCCTCGACGATGAAGCACAGCCGCGCCGGGGAGGTCAGCAGCACCTCGCCGAACTCCCGGATCGCAGAGACGTCCATCCGCCGCGTCGCGCCGTGCGTGGTCGAGCTGGTCATCTGTGTGCCACCCCTCGGGTCCCCGGGCCGGCTCTCGGCCTGACACCACTGTGGACCTGGCGGAATCGGATGGACAGGGACCCGAGGGGTGGGCCGGGGCCGCTCGAGGTGTGGCCGTGCACCACCCAGGTGGGGCGGGTCGGCGACACCGCGGGGGCGCCACCAAGGTGGCCGAGGGCGACACCCGGTGCGGTCCCCGCTCACCCCTGAGGTGCCTGTCCGGGCTGCTCGCGGCGGCCGACGCTCTCCTCGTGACCGAGTTCCCCAGGACGCAGACGAGGACGACGATGAACCGGGACGACGGCTCCGGCCGGCACGTGGTCGCGCTGGCCGAGGAGGAACTGCTGCGGTCGCGGGCCGACGGGCGGGTCCAGGTCCTCGGGCACCGTGGGGCCGTGGGCCCGGGCACGCCGGAGAACTCGGTGGCGGCGGTGACCGAGGCCCTGCTCCAGGGTGCGGACGGCGTCGAGACCGATGTGCGGCTCACCGCGGACGGCACCCTGGTCTGCTCCCACGACCCCGTCGACCAGCTCGACACCGCCGCGCGAGCGTCGCTCGCGACGCTGCCCGAGCTGCTCGCAGCCGCTCAGCTGTCCGACGGGACCCGGGTGGTCGTGGAGGCCAAGCCGGTCACCGACCCCGCCCTCGTGGTGCGGACCGCGCACGCGCTCGCCGAGGTGCTGCGCGCCTCCGCCGGCACCGCCGCCATCACCGTCTCGTCCTTCGACCCCGTCCTGCTGACGACCGTCCGCCGGGCCTGCGCGGACCTGCCGGTGCGCACGGCGCTGCTGGGCGACAAGGCCGACCCCGCCGACGATGTCGTGCGGCGCGCGTCCGAGGACGGTCACGACGAGGTGCACCTGCCGCTGGCCGGTGTCCAGCGGACGCCGCAGGCAGTGGAGGTGGCGCACTCCCTGGGTCTGGCGGTCGCGCTGTGGACGGTCAACGGTCGCGCCGCACTGCAGTGGGCGGCCGAGCTCGGCGCGGACGCCGTGATCACCGACGACGTCCTGACCGCCTGGAGCGAGCTGGACCGGACCGTGTTCCCGGAACTGCTCGCCGCCTGAGGAGCTCCCCGGCACCGCGGTTCCACGTGGAACCGCGGTGCCGGGTCCTCCTCAGTGGCCTCGGATGAAGGCCTCGACGGCGTCGCGGGCGGTGCTGTCGTCGTACTGCTCGGGTGGGCTCTTCATGAAGTAGGAGGAGGCGGAGAGGATGGGTCCGCCGATGCCGCGGTCCTTGGCGATCTTGGCGGCGCGGACGGCGTCGATGATGATGCCGGCGGAGTTGGGGGAGTCCCAGACCTCGAGCTTGTACTCCAGGCTGAGTGGGACGTCGCCGAAGGCGCGGCCTTCCAGGCGGACGTAGGCCCATTTGCGGTCCGACAGCCAGGGGACGTGGTCGGAGGGGCCGATGTGGACGTTGCCTGCGCCCATGTCGCGGTCGACCTGGCTGGTGACCGACTGGGTCTTGGAGATCTTCTTGGACTCCAGGCGCTCGCGTTCGAGCATGTTCTTGAAGTCCATGTTGCCGCCGACGTTGAGCTGCATGGTGCGGTCCAGTTGCACGCCGCGGTCCTCGAACAGCTTGGCCAGCACCCGGTGGGTGATGGTGGCCCCGACCTGGCTCTTGATGTCGTCACCGATGATGGGGACGCCGGCGGCGGTGAACTTGTCGGCCCATTCCTTGGTGCCGGCGATGAAGACGGGCAGGGCGTTGACGAAGGCGACGCCGGCGTCGATGGCGGCCTGGGCGTAGAACTCCGCGGCCTGCTGGGAGCCGACCGGCAGGTAGCAGACCAGGACGTCGGCGCCGGAGTCGCGCAGGGCGGCGACGACGTCGACGGGCTGCTCGTCGGACTCGGCGATGGTCTCCCGGTAGTAGCGGCCCAGCCCGTCCAGGGTGGTGCCGCGCTGGACGGTGACCCCGAGCGGGGGGACGTCGCAGATCTTGATGGTGTTGTTCTCGCTGGCGACGATGGCCTCGGAGAGGTCGCGGCCGACCTTCTTGGCGTCGACGTCGAAGGCGGCGACGAACTCGATGTCGGACACGTGGTAGTCCCCGAACCGCACGTGCATCAGCCCGGGGACCGACTGTGTCTCGTCGGCGTCCCGGTAGTACTCCACCCCCTGCACGAGCGAGGCTGCGCAGTTCCCGACGCCGACGACGGCGACCTTGACCGATCCCATGGACTCTCCTCCTGCAGCGGACCCTCGCGGGCCCTGTCGTTGTGTGCTCATGTGTCGTCGTCCGGGGCGGGGCTGTCCCGGACGGCTCGTTCGCGGTCGACCAGTTCTCGGTCGGTGAGCTCTCTGTCGATCAGCTCGGACAGCCAGCGGACCTCGCGGTCCACCGAGTCCAGCCCGTGTCGTTGCAGCTCGAGGGTGTAGCGGTCCAGTCGCTCCCGGGTGCGGCTCAGCGAGGCCCGCAGGCCGTCCCGCTGCTGCTCGACGGTGCGTCGGCGGCCCTCGAGGATGCGCAGCCGCACGTCGGCCGCCGTGTGCCGGAAGAAGGCCAGGTGGACGCCGAAGCGGCCCTCGTCGTCGTAGGCCTCCGGGCCGGTCTGGCTGACCAGCTCGTGGAAGCGCTCCTTGCCCTCCGCGGTGATCGTGTAGACCACCTTCCCGCGCCGGCCGGTCAGCGCCGGGGCGTCGGCCGGCAGGGGCGCGCGCGGGTCGGGCTCGTCGGTCGCGACCAGCCCGGCCGCGTGCATCCGCCGGAGCGCGGGGTACAGCGAGCCGTAGGAGATGCTGCGCAGCCCGCCGAGCACCGCGGAGAGCTGTTTGCGCAGCTCGTAGCCGTGCATCGGCGACTGGTGCAGCAGACCCAGGATGGCGAACTCGAGCACCCGCCACCTCCTCCGCACGTACACCGACCGATGTATCGGGACGATACATGAAGGACCCCGTGCCCCCCACCGCTCGCAAGCTCGCGGCGGGACCCTGCACGGGGCCGCGGGCAGCTGACACCTCGTCGGTCGTCCCACCAGCACCAACGCCCGCGTCCGACCGCAGGAGGGGGGCCAGGAGGCCTGTTCTTGCGTACATTGGCGCCGTGCCCGGTCGACGCTCGGTGGTGGACTACGCGCTGCAGCGGCGCGCCGTCCTGGCCGACGTCCACGCCGGGCGGGCCGGTCTGTCCGAGGTGTGCGACGCCAGCCCGTACCTGACCCGGGCGGCGAAGTACCACGGCGAGCCGACCGACCGGCAGTGCCCGGTCTGCCGCCGGGAGCGGCTGACCCAGGTCAGCTACGTGTACGGGGACGGGCTGGGCCCGGTGTCCGGGCAGGCCAAGACCGGCCCGGAGCTGGCCCGGATGGACGCCGTCCAGGACGAGTTCTCCGTCTACACCGTCGAGGTGTGCCGGGGCTGCGGGTGGAACCACCTGGTGTCCTCGTGCGTCCTGGGGGTCGAGCCCGCCCCGGGCCGGGCGCCACGCAAGAACCGCCGCCGGGCAGCGACCGAGTAGTCGCCGCCAATCCCCGCCGGGCCGGGCGGACGCCGGGCCCGGCGCGACAGGCGCGGCCGGCGCACAGCTGAAGACGACACCCTGGGTGCACCGCGCCGCCGCGCTCACCCACGACCCGAGGAAGGGGCCACCGCGTGCCTCCCCACGACGCGACCTCCCCGGTCGGACCCCGGGGCGGCTCCGCCCGCCGCCCGGCTCCCAGCCGGTCCGCCGGCAGCAGTGGCGGCGGCGCCCAGCGGCCGGCCGCCGGCGGCGGGCGGCCGCGCCCGCCCGCCTCCCGGGGTGGCACGCCCGCCCGCGGCGCCGGGGGCGGCCGCCCACCGGCCGGGTCCCGCCCCGGCGCGGGCTCCCGCGGCGGTGGCGGCGGTGGCCGTCCGCCCGGCGGTCGCCCGCCCGCACGCGGAGCGGCCGGCGGCGGGAAGCGCAAGCCCAGCCCGAAGCAGCGGCGCCGCCGCGTCCTCGCCTGGCTCGCCGGGATCGTGGCCGCCGCGGCGGTGCTGCTCGGCGTCTTCGTCGGGGTGGTCTACGCCTCCACCGAGGTGCCGACGCCGGACTCCATCCAGAACGACCAGACCACCGTCGTCTACTACGCCGACGGCGTCACCGAGATGGCCCGGCTGGCCGCCGACGACGGGAACCGCACCAACGTCACCCTGGACCAGGTCTCCGAGCCCGCGCGCAACGCGATCCTGGCGGCGGAGAACCGGAACTTCTACTCCGACCCCGGCATCTCCCCCACCGGCATCGCCCGGGCGGCCTGGAACAACCTGACCGGCGGCTCCACGCAGGGCGGGTCGACGATCACCCAGCAGTACGTGAAGAACGCCTTCCTGACCAGCGACCAGACCTTCAGCCGCAAGTTCAAGGAGCTCTTCCTCGCGGTCAAGCTGGACAACCAGTACTCCAAGGACGAGATCCTGGAGAACTACCTCAACACCATCTACTTCGGCCGCGGCGCGTACGGCATCGAGGCCGCCGCCAACACCTACTTCGGGATCCCGGCCGCCCAGCTGACCGCCGAGCAGGGCGCCGTCCTGGCGGTGCTGGTGCGCAGCCCCAGCGGCAACGACCCGGAGACCAACCCGGAGGGCGCGCTGTCGCGCTGGGAGCTGGTGCTCGACGCGATGGTGGAGCAGCAGTGGGTGGACTCCGCCGCCCGGGAGGCCATGGTCTACCCGCCGGTGCTGCCGCGCGGCAACAGCAACCTGGGCGTCCCCGAGGGGCCCGAGGGGCTGATCGTGGAGCAGGTCCGGGCCGAGCTGACCGGCCCGGACCACGGCTACAGCGAGGAGGACGTCCTGGCCGGTGGCCTGCGGATCACCACCACCGTGGACAAGGCCCGCCAGGACGCGGCGGTGGACGCGGTCAACACCGTGATGGACGGCGAGCCCGTCGACGTGCTGCGGCAGGCGCTGGTCTCCATCGACCCGCGCACCGGCGCCGTCGTCGCCTATTACGGCGGCAACGCGGGCTCCGGCTTCGACTACGCCTCCAACGCCTACCGCCAGCCGGGCTCGTCGATGAAGCCGTACGCGCTGGCGACCGCGCTGCAGCAGGGCATCAGCGTCACCGCCCGCCGGGACGGCACCTCCCCGCAGGAGTTCCCCGACCGCCCCGGCCTGCCGGTCGCCAACGCCAGCAACGCGCAGTGCGCCGCCTGCACGCTCAAGGAGGCGATCACCAAGTCGCTGAACACCACCTTCTACGGCCTGGCCTACGAGGTGGGCGCGGACAACGTCCGGGAGACCGCGATGGCGGCCATGGACCTGCCCGACCAGTGGACCGCGCCGGGCAACCCGGACGTCGACGGCAAGCCGGTGCTGAGCAGGGACGGGTTCACCGGTGGCGCGATCGGCATCGGTGAGTACGAGCTGCGCCCGATCGACCAGGCGCACGGCTTCGCGACCTTCGCCGCCGGCGGTCTCGAGCGCGACCCGTACTTCGTCGCCCGGGTGACCGACACCGCCGGCACCGTGCTGATCCAGAAGGACGGCGACCCCGGCGAGCAGGTCATCCCGGCCGACGTCGCCAACGACGTCACCTTCGCCCTGGAGGACGTGGCGAGCACCGCCAAGCGCGGGCTCGACGACGGCCGCCCGGTGGCCAGCAAGACCGGTACGCAGGGCCTCAACCGCAGCGACAACTCCGACGCCTGGATGGTCGGGTACACCCCGTCCCTGTCGACCGCGGTGTGGATGGGCTCCGACGCGCGGCTGCCGATCAAGAACGCCTCCGGCGCGATCATCTACGGCTCCGGCCTCCCCGGCGCCATCTGGCAGCGGTACATGGACGCCGCCCTGGCCGGCACCCCCGAGGAGCCGCTGCCCACGCGGGCGCTGATCAAGGGCGACACCGGACGGGGCGTGCCCGAGCCGACGCCGGAGCCCACCGCGGCGCCGACCACCGTCCAGCCCGCCCCGGTGACCACCGAGGCGCCGGCGCCCGCCCCGGCGCCGACCACCACCTCCACGGCCCCGCCGCCGGAGGACGAGGAGAGCGACGAGACCGGGCAGCCCACGGCTCCGCCCGGCCCGCCGACCGCGCCCGGTCAGCCCAGCGCGCCCGGCCCGGGTGGTCAGCCCGCCCCCACCGCCGGCCGGACCGGCTGAGCCGCTCCCGGCAGACTGACCGGGTGAGCAGCGCACCGACGGGCCCGTCCGTCCCGGCGGGGAGCACGGCCGCGAGCACGGCCGTCGGGAGCCGGCCGGGGGACGTCCCCGACCGGGTGGTCCCCACCTGGACCGACCCGGTGGCGGCCCAGGCCAGCGAGCTCGTCGGCGGGCCGTGGGGCCGGCACGCGGTGACCGGCCGGGCGCTGTTCTGGACGCCGCTGCGGGTGTGCCTGCTGTTCACCGTCGCCGTCCTGGCACTGGCCTGGGCCAAGCAGGCCCCCTGCGCGGACGGCAACTGGACCGGCAGCAAGCAGTACACGCACTTCTGCTACTCCGACACCGTCCCGCTGTTCGGCCTGCACGGTCTGGCCGAGGGCGAGGTGCCCTACCTGGACTCGCAGGTCGAGTACCCGGTGCTGACCGGGGCGTTCATGCAGGCCGCCGCGGTGCTGGCCCGCGCCTACGACGGGCTGGCCGCCGCGGTGGGTCCGGTGCCGGACGTGGTGCCGGTGGAGAGCTACTACGTGGTGACCTGCCTGCTGCTGTCGATGTGCGCGCTGCTGGTCACCCGCGCCGTGGTCGGGCTGGCCGGCCGCCGTCCGTGGGACGCGGCTCTGGTCGGGCTGTCCCCGCTGCTGTTCGTGCACGCGTTCACCAACTGGGACCTGTTCGCCGTCGCGCTGGCCACGCTCGGCATGTGGGCCTGGGCCCGCCGGCACCCGGTGCTGGCCGGGGTGCTGATCGGCCTGGGGACGGCGGCGAAGCTGTACCCGGTGCTGCTGCTGGGCGTCCTGTTCGTGCTCTGCCTGCGGGCCGGGCGGCTGGGGGCCTGGCTGCGCGCCGCCGCCGCCGCCGGGCTCGCCTGGCTGGCCGTCAACGTCCCGGTCGCCGTCCTCGCGCCGGACAACTGGGGACGGTTCTTCACCCTCAACGGCACCCGGCCGGCCGACCCGGACACGCTGTGGAACCTGGCGCTGCACGCGACCGGCGACCGGATCCTGGACGGGCCGCTCGCGCCCGGGGAGCCCCCGACGGTGCTCAACGCGGTGGTCGCCGTGGTGCTGGTGGCGCTCGCCGCCGCGGTGGGCTGGCTGGCGCTGGCCGCACCGCGGCGCCCGCGGGTGGCGCAGCTGGCCTTCCTGCTGGTGGCCGGGTTCCTGCTGCTGAACAAGGTGTGGAGCCCGCAGTACTCGCTGTGGCTGCTGCCGCTGGCCGTGCTGGCCCGCCCGGGCTGGCGCTCGCTGCTGCTGTGGCAGGCGACCGAGGCCTACCTGTGGGTGCCCCGGCTGCTCTGGTACCTCGGCACCGAGGACCGCGGGGTGGAGATCGAGGCGTTCTTCTACGCCGTCGTGCTGCGGGACGCCGCCGTCGTCGTCCTGATGGCGCTGGTGGTGCGCGACGTCTGGCGGCCGGACCTGGACCGGGTGCGGCGCAGCTGGCCCGGGACCGACGACCCGGCCGGCGGCGTGCTGGACCAGGCCGCCGACGTGGTGGTGTTGCGCAGGAGGCCGCTCAGGCGCCCAGCGCACTCCTCAGCAGGGTGATCTCCTCGGCGTGACCGGCTGCGTCGCCGGGGGTCTCCAGGATGACCGGGGCGCCGGCGGTCCGGGCGACCTCCAGGAGCAGCTCCAGCGGGATCTCGCCGTCGGCCAGCGGGGCGTGCCGGTCGCGGCCGGAGCCGGCCGGGTCGCGGCTGTTGTTGAGGTGCACCAGGTCGACCCGGCCGGTGACGGCCCGGACGTCGTCCACCGCCCGGGACAGGTCCCAGCCGGCGGCCCACGCGTGGCAGGTGTCCAGCACGAAGCCGGCGCCGAACTCGCCGACCGCCTCCCACAGCCGGGCCACGGCGTCCAGCTCGCGAGCCATCGCGTTGTCGCCGCCGGCGGTGTTCTCGATCAGCAGCGGCAGCCCGAAGCCGCCGTCCTCGGCCTGCCGGGCGAAGGTCTTGCGCCAGTTGTCGACGCCGGCCGCCGGGTCGTCCTTGGCCAGCACGTGCCCGCCGTGCACGACCATGCCGCGAGCGCCGACGGCCACCGACGCCTTCGCGTGCTGCCCGAGCAGCTTGCGGCTGGGGATGCGGATCCGGTTGTTGGTGGAGGCCACGTTGAGCACGTAGGGCGCGTGCACGACCACGGCGACGTCCCCGGCGAGCATGTCCGCGGCGTCCGGGCGTGGCTTCGGCGCCTTCCAGCCCTGCGGGTCGGCGAGGAAGACCTGGACGGCGTCGGCGTCCATCTCCGCGGCCCGGGCCAGCGGGCCGCCGTCCAGGAGCTCGTTCTCGTCGGTCAGGCCGGGTCCGACGTGGACCCCGATCAGCTGTTCTGCCACCCCGGCGACCCTACTGACCGTCGCTGGTAGCCTCGTACCCGCGCGTCCGGAGCTGGCACCTGTCCGCTCGGGCGCGCGATGCACGTCCGACGCATGTACGACCCTCCTGCTGCAGATGTGCTGCAGCCGCTGAGACCAGAGGAGGTGGGGTTTCTCCATGCGCAACTACGAACTGATGGTCATCCTCGACCCCGAGCTCGAGGAGCGGACCATCGCTCCCAGCCTCGACCGGTTCCTGACCGTCGTCACCAGCCGTGGCGGCAGCATCGGCAAGGTCGACATCTGGGGCCGCCGCCGGCTGGCCTACGAGATCAACAAGCGTCCTGAGGGCATCTACGCCGTCATCGACATCAACGCCGAGCCCTCGGCGGTCGCCGAGCTCGACCGGCAGCTGAACCTCAACGAGTCGGTGCTGCGCACGAAGCTGATGCGCCCCGAGGCCCACTGACCATGGCTGGCGAGACGGTCATCACCGTCATCGGCAACCTGACGTCGGACCCCGAGCTGCGGTTCACGCCGTCCGGTGCGGCCGTCGCGAACTTCACCGTCGCCTCCACCCCGCGGACGTTCGACCGTCAGTCCTCGGAGTGGAAGGACGGCGAGGCGCTGTTCCTCCGGTGCAACGTCTGGCGTCAGGCGGCGGAGAACGTCGCCGAGTCGCTCACCCGCGGATCGCGGGTCATCGTCTCCGGCCGGCTCAAGCAGCGGTCGTTCGAGACGAAGGAGGGCGAGAAGCGCACCGTCGTCGAGCTCGAGGTCGACGAGGTCGGCCCGTCCCTGCGCTACGCCACCGCGAAGGTCACCAAGGCCAACCGCGGTGAGGGTGGCGGCGGCGGGTTCGGCGGCGGCGGTGGCGGCTTCGGCGGCTCCGGTGGTGGCGGCGGGTCCAGCGACCCCTGGTCCACCCCGCCGGCGTCCTCCGACGAACCGCCTTTCTGAGCAAGGACCCTCCTGCCCCCCACTGCTCGCACGCTCGCAGCGGGCCCCTGCAGGAGGGCCACCTCTTTTCGTACTGATCCTGGAGAACCCCAGTGCCCAAGCCCCCCATCCGCAAGGTCAAGAAGAAGGTCTGCCAGTTCTGCAAGGACAAGGCGACCTACGTCGACTACAAGGACACGACGCTGCTGCGGAAGTTCATCTCCGACCGCGGCAAGATCCGAGCACGGCGCGTCAGCGGCAACTGCAGCCAGCACCAGCGGGACGTCGCGGTGGCCGTGAAGAACAGCCGTGAGATGGCCCTGCTCCCCTACACCTCGACGGCGCGCTGATCATGAGCCTCACCAAGCTGATCCTGACCCAGGAGGTCACCGGTCTCGGGTCCTCCGGTGACACCGTCGAGGTGAAGGGCGGGTACGCCCGCAACTACCTCCTGCCCCGCGGGCTGGCCATCCAGGCCACGCGCGGTGCCGAGAAGCAGATCGAGAGCCTGCGCCGGGCGCGGGCCGCCCGCGACGTCCGTTCCCTGGACGAGGCGCAGACCGTGGCGGCGCAGCTGTCGAAGCTGACCGTGACCCTGCCCGCGCGAGCCGGTGAGGGTGGCCGCCTGTTCGGGCGGATCACCACCGCCGACGTCGTCGCCGCGGTGACCGCGGCCGGCGGCCCTGCGCTGGACCGCCGCCGGGTCGAGCTGCCCAGCAGCATCAAGAGCACGGGCACCCACACCGTCACGGTGCGGGTGCACCCCGAGGTCAGCTCGCAGGTGACCCTCGAGGTCGTCCCGAGCTGACGAAGGACCTCCCTGCGGGAGGCCGCCACAGGGGGCGTCGGACCACTGGTCCGGCGCCCCCTGTGGCGTTCCGGGGGGCGTGCTGCCGGGACGCGTGGGACGGCCACCGGCGTGTCGCGGAGAAACTCGTCGACTCGTCCCTGTCCACACCCTGCGGGCCGACTCCGCGCAGGGTGGTGCCGGGATGGCCCGGATGCGGCGCTCCCGATCCCCCGCCGGGTCCACACGGCCGTCGGCTCTGTCCACCGACATGTCCACATGTTGTGCAGAACCCTGCCCACAAGCGGTGGTGGACCGGGGGCCGAGTGGTGCCTAGCGTCCTTCCCCGGCCGCCACCGCGGGCGGACTGTCGGCCCCCGGTGGTAGGACTCAGTCGAACAGGTGTTCGACGGACGTGAAGTCGGGCGCCCTCTGGGCGGCCGGCGGGATGGGGGATCCAGACGTGGCAGTGGTCGACGACATCAACCGCCCGAGGGCGACGGCTCCGGAGTACGACCGGCAGCCCCCTCAGGACGTCGCTGCCGAGCAGTCGGTGCTCGGCGGCATGCTGATGAGCAAGGACGCCATCGCCGACGTGGTGGAGGTGCTGGCGGGGCCGGACTTCTACCGCCCGGCGCACCAGGTCGTCTTCGACTGCATCCTCGACCTCTACGGCCGGGGTGAGCCGGCTGACGCGATCACCGTCGCCGCGGAGCTCAACCGGACCGACCAGCTGTCCAAGATGGGCGGCGCGGTGTACCTGCACACGCTGATCGCCTCGACGCCCACCGCCGCCAACGCCGGCTACTACGCCGCGATCGTCGCCGAGCAGGCCGTGCTGCGGCGGCTGGTGGAGGCGGGCACCCGGGTGGTGCAGCTGGGCTACGGCGCCGCCGGCGGCAAGGGCGACGTCGACGACATCGTCGACCGGGCCCAGCAGGAGATCTACGACGTCACCGAGAAGCGGATGAGCGAGGACTACTCGCGCCTCGAGGACATCCTGCAGCCGACCATGGACGAGCTGGACGCGATCGCCTCACGCGGCGGCACCGCCCGGGGTGTGCCCACCGGCATCCGCGACCTCGACGAGCTCACCAACGGCCTGCAGGCCGGCCAGATGGTCGTCATCGCTGCCAGGCCCGGTGTGGGCAAGGCGCTCGCCCTGGACACCCCCGTCGCCACGCCCACGGGCTGGACGACGATGGGCGAGGTCGCGGTCGGTGACCGGGTCCTCGGCGCCGACGGCCGCCCCACGACGGTGGTCGCCGCGACCGAGGTCATGACCGGACGGCGCTGCTACGCGGTGCACTTCTCCGACGGGTCGGTGATCGTGGCCGACGCCCAGCACCAGTGGCTGACCGACGACCGGGCCAGCCGCAGGTCCGCGCAGGCCGCGCGCACCGGCTGTAACGGGTACCGGAACCAGCGGACGTCCGCAGCGGTGCGCACGACCGAGGAGCTGGCCCGCACCGTCCGCTGCGCGACGAAGGACGCCCGGCTGAACCACTCGGTGACCAACACCGCGCCGCTGGACCTCCCCGAGGCGTCGTTGCCTCTACCGCCGTACGCGCTGGGCGTGTGGCTCGGCGACGGCACGTCCGCCTCCGCCCACTACACCAGCGCCGACCCGGAGATCGCGGCCTACATCGAGGCGGACGGGCTGGTGGTCGAGCGCACGTCGGCCGACCGGCGGTACGCACTGCGGCTCGCCGCCCGCGAGGCCGTGGCCGCACGCCCCTGCCCGATGTGCGGCGAGCAGTTCGTGCCGAAGACCTCCCAAGTGCAGACCTGCGGCAAGACGTGCGGGGGGAGGCTGCGGGCCTCTGGTGGCGTCGGCCGCACGGCTGCCTGCCCCGACTGCGGACGACCGTCCGCCGGCCTGGCCCAGTGCGCCGCCTGCCGAGCCGACCACGGCACCGTGACGGGGCTGCTCCGGACCCTGGGCGTGCTCGGGGACAAGCACATCCCGGCGGCCTACCTCCGTGCCTCGGTGGCCCAGCGGCGGGCCCTGCTGGCCGGGCTGCTCGACACCGACGGCACCGTCGCGCCCAACGGCGTCGTCCAGTTCGCGGTCACCAGTCAGCGGCTGGCTGAGGACACCCGCGAGCTGATCGCCGGCCTCGGTCACCGGGTGCGGATGAGCCGCAAGCGTGTGCCCGGCCGCAGCGAGGCCTCGTCGACCTGCTTCACGCTCACGTTCACGACGGACGACGAGGTGTTCCGGCTCGATCGGAAGAAGCTGCTGCACAAGGAGCGCGGCGCCCGCACGTTCACCGCCCGCGGGGTCCGTTTCGTCACCGACGTCCGGCCGATCGACAGCGTCCCCGTCCGGTGCATCCAGGTGGACGCCGCGGACCACCTCTTCCTCGCCGGCCGTAGCTTCATCCCGACGCACAACTCCACGCTGGGGCTGGACATCGCGCGCTCGGCGTCGGTGAAGAACCACCTGCCCGCGGCGATCTTCTCGCTCGAGATGAGCAAGCACGAGATCACCATGCGTCTGCTGTCGGCGGAGGCGAAGGTGCCGCTGCACCACATGCGCGCCGGAACGCTGTCCGACGAGGACTGGTCCAAGCTGGCCCGCCGGATGGGCGAGATCGCCGACGCGCCGCTCTACATCGACGACTCACCGAACATGACGATGATGGAGATCCGGGCCAAGGCCCGTCGGCTCAAGCAGCGCAACGACCTCAAGCTGGTGGTCATCGACTACCTGCAGCTCATGACGTCCGGCAAGCGGGTGGAGAGCCGCCAGCAGGAGGTCTCCGAGTTCTCGCGTGCGCTGAAGTTGTTGGCCAAGGAGCTCGAGGTCCCGGTCATCGCGATGAGCCAGCTCAACCGTGGCTCGGAGCAGCGTCAGGACAAGAAGCCGATGCTGTCCGACCTCCGTGAGTCCGGGTGCCTTCCCGCGGAGACCCGCATCCTGCGCGCCGACACGGGCGCCGAGGTGTCGATGGGCGAGCTGTTCGAGTCCGGAGCGACAGACGTGCCGGTCTGGTCGTTGGACGACAACCTCCGTTACGTCCGACGGCACCTGACCCACGTCTTCTCCACCGGTCGCAAGGACGTCTTCCGGGTGACCACCTCGTCGGGCAAGACGGTCCGGGCGACGGGCAACCACCCGTTCCTCACCTTCGACGGCTTCCGCCCGCTCGGCGAGTTCCGCCCCGGGGACCGGATCGGCGTTCCGCGGCACGTGCCGGCGCCGGACGAGATGACGGTCTGGGAGGACGAGAAGGTGACGCTGCTGGCGCACCTGATCGGGGACGGCAGTTTCGTCAAGCGACAGCCGCTGCGGTACGCCTCGATCGACGAGGCGAACCTGCGGGCGGTGACCACCGCAGCACTCCACTTCGGGGTCGTCGCCGTCCGCGACGACTACCCGGCGGCCCGATGCACGACCCTGCGGCTCCGCGCGCCCTTCCCGCTGACGCACGGCCGCCGCAACCCGATCGCTGCCTGGCTCGACGAACTGGGCCTCTTCGGGCTGCGCAGTCACGAGAAGTTCGTGCCCGAGCCGGTGTTCCACCTGCCCAAGCGGCAGATCGCTCAGTTCCTGCGCCACCTGTGGGCCACCGACGGCTCGGTGACCGTCACCAAGGCGGGCCGCGGCGGGCGGGTCTACTACGCCTCCACCAGCCGTCGCCTGGTGGACGACGTCTCCCGGCTGCTGCTCCGGTTCGGCATCTCCTGCCGGGTCCGTCGGGTGAAGAAGGCCGGCTACCGCGACGGCTGGACCCTCGACATCAGTGGCTGCGACGACCAGCGCCGGTTCCTGGGCGAGATCGGGGTGCACGGAGCGCGCGGGGAGGCTGCCGAGCGACTCCTCGGCATCGTCCGGGCAACCAGTGCGAACACCAACGTCGACACGGTGCCGGTGGAGGTCTGGGAGCGAGTGCGCACCGTCCTGGAGGACAAGGGGATGACCAATCGCGCGTTCGCCGCTGCCATGGGCACCGCCTTCTGCGGCAGCGGGCTGTGGAAGCACGCCCCGAGCCGGGAACGGCTCGGGCGGGTGGCCACCGTCCTCCAGGACGCGGATCTGGAGATGCAGGCCGTCAACGACCTGCTGTGGGACGAGATCGTGTCCATCGAGCCGGACGGGACGGAGGAGGTCTACGACGCGACCGTGCTCGGCGGACACAACTTCATCGCGGAGGGGATCGCAGTCCACAACTCGATCGAGCAGGACGCCGACATGGTCATGATGATCCACCGCGAGGACATGTACGAGAAGGAATCGCCGCGGGCCGGTGAGGCGGACATCATGCTGGTCAAGCACCGCAACGGCCCGACCGCGAACGTCACGGTCGCCTTCCAGGGCCACTACAGCCGCTTCGTGGACATGGCCAACTGACGCAGCAGCGCTGCGTGACGGGCGGCGCCACGGTGGGGTGGTACGGCAGCACGACCGGGTGAGTCGGCTCCAGTCCGGGCGGTCGGCTGCCGATGACATGGGGAACGAGTCATCCACCGACCTGGGAGTTCCCTCGTGCACGCACTGCTCACCGGACTGCTGACCAAGGCCACCACGGCCGGCCTCACCGCCAAGGTGGCCGCCGGCGCGGCTGCCCTCGTGGTCGTCGGCGGCGGCGCCGCAGCGACCGCGCAGACCCTGGAGACCACCCCGACGTCCGACAGCAGCGCGGTCTCGGTGTCCTCCGAGGCCTCGGACACGGCGAAGCCCACGCCGACGACCGAGCCGAAGCCCTCCGAGACCCCGGAGCTCAGCGAGAGCCCGAAGCCCTCCAAGACCCCCGAGCTCAGCGAGACCCCGAAGCCCTCCAAGACCCCCGAGCTCAGCGAGACCCCGAAGCCCTCCGAGACCCCGGAGGCCATCGAGGACGCCGACGAGCCGACCGAGACCGCGCACCCGGACAACCACGGCGGCGCCGTGTCCTCCAAGGCGCACGAGAGCTTCGAGTCCGGCCGTGAGCACGGCAAGGCCGTGTCGGACGTCGCGCGCGGCAACTCCGGCAAGGGCGGCGGGGACGACGACGAGGCCACCGAGGCCCCTAAGGCCACCGACACCCCGGAGTTCGAGGCGCCGGAGGACGAGGACGGCGAGTCGGGCAACGACCACCGCGGGCAGTCGGGCAAGGGCCGGGGCGGCAACGGCTGACCTGCACGCTCTCTGCACCACCCCGACTGCGGGCCGGACGACACCTCGTCCGGCCCGCAGTCGCGTTCCGGTCCTGTCACACCCCGGTGTCAAGGTGCCTCCGTGAAGCTGCTGACAGCGACGCGACAGACCCAGGGCGAGCGGCCCGGCGACTTCTGTCATGCCGTTGTGGGCGAGCTCGTCCTCATCGAGTTCGTGTGCGCTCGGGACCGCCAGGATCCGGACGGTGGCTGTGGCTGCGGCCGAGCATTCGCGGGGATGAGTTCGCACCGCGCGACCACCACCGCGGTGGTCCGTGAGCTCGACCTGACGCCGGACGATGTGGAGCTCGCCGTCGCGAGCTACTACGCCACCGGCGGGTCGGGACCGGAGGTGCTCGGTGAGGACGCCTTTGCCGAAGTGGTCTACGAGGCGACTCTCGATGTCATCGGCCTCGCCCAGTGGTTTCCGTTCGGCACGGTGGTGGAACGTCGGCTGGACGACTTCTCGGCTCGGACGGCTGCGACGCCGACGTGAGCGTCGCCGGCCCGAGCCTGCGGCGAGGCGCTGCGTGTCGATGACCCGCAGGTGGAGCGGCGTCTCCTAGCGTCGGGACAGACCGACGTCCACCGGGGGCTCCACGTGAAACAGCGCGCTCGACCGCTGGGCGCCGCCACGCTGGCCGCGCTCGTACTCCTCGGCACCACGGCCTGCGACCCGGTGGCCCCCACCGCCGCGCCGCCCGCGGAGGCGGTCACCGAGGCCGCGCAGCAGGCCCAGGTGAGCGCACCGTCCGCAGGCCGCCCGGCGCTCGAGGTGCTCGCGGAGCTCCCGGTCAAGGGCCGCGCCCCGCAGACCGGGTACGACCGCGACCGGTTCGGCCCGCGCTGGGCCGACGTCGACCGCAACGGCTGCGACACCCGCAACGACGTCCTCGCCCGCGACCTCACCGGCGAGACCTTCGAGCCCGGCACCCGGGACTGCGTGGTGCTCACCGGCTCCCTCGCCGACCCGTACACCGCGACCACCATCGACTTCGTCAAGGGCGACGCCAGCAGCGTGGACGTCGACCACGTGGTCGCGCTCGGCAACGGCTGGCAGACCGGCGCCTTCGGCTGGGACGAGGCCCGCCGCACCGCCTTCGCCAACGACCCGCTCAACCTGCTCGCCGTGGACTCGTCCGCCAACCGGCAGAAGGGGGACGCCGACGCCGCGACCTGGCTGCCCGCCCGCGGGTACCGCTGCGCCTACGTGGCCCGTCAGGTCGCGGTGAAGGCCGCCTACGCCCTGTGGGTCACCCAGGCCGAGCACGACGCCATCGCCCGGGTCCTCGACACCTGCCCGGGCGAGCCGGTGCCTGAGCCGGTCGCGGACGTCCCCGCGGGAACGCCCGCCCCCGGCCGGCCCTTCGCGAGCTGTGCCGACGCCCGGGCCGCAGGTGCCGCGCCGCTGCACCGCGGTGACCCCGGCTGGTCCGACGGCATGGACGGCGACGGCGACGGCGTGGCCTGCGAGTAGCCGCTACGGCTGCGCCGGCCAGCACACCGCACCGTCGGCGCCGAGCACCGCGCCGTCCGAGGGCCGGTGGGCGGCCAGCCGGCCGTCGGGCATCAGGTGGTCGACCGGCAGCCCGCGGCCGAGGACGACGACGTCGGCGACCAGCCGCCGGTGACAGCGCCACCACACGCTCTCGCTGCACATGACCGCGACCGTCCGGCCGGACGCGGCGTCCAGCACGGCGTCCAGCGCCTCGGCGAACTCCGCCGTCCGGGTGTGCGCGGCGTAGGCCGCGAACTGGGCGACGGTCCACCAGCCGTCCACCACCGGCTCGCCGGGCGGGAGCCGGCGGCGACCGCCCAGCCGCGGCTCCCAGCGGTAGGCGACCCCCGAGCCGGGGAGCCACTCGGCGAGGGCCTCACGGCGGACGTCGGGGTTGCTCCGGCTGCCCGGGAACCGCCGGACGTCGACCAGCTCGGTGACCCCGGCGGCGCGCAGCCGACCGCCCAGCCGGGCCCGGTCGTCCGGGCCGTGGCCCACGGTCAGCAGCGGCACGGGGACGCGCTCAGCCGCGCAGGTTCAGCTGGTCGTGCTGCAGCGCGAAGGCGTCGACCTCCTCGTCCGACGGCGTCCGGCCACCGGCGTGCAGCTCGACCAGGCCCTCGAAGTACCGCTCCCGCGGGATGCCGGGCGTGAACAGGATGAGGAACCGGGCGCCGACGTCCGGCCCGGCCGACCGGAAGCCGTGCACGCCGGACCGGGGCACGTAGACCAGGTCGCCGGCGCGCGCCGTCGTCCACTCGTCGCCGGTGAGCACCGCCAGCTCCCCCTCCAGCACGTGGAAGGACTCGCTGAACGTCCGGTGCAGGTGCGGCATCGCGCCGCCGGCACCCGGCGGCAGGGTGTACTCGTACAGGCCGAAGTCGCCGCGTGTCTGGCTGCCGGTGGCGACGAACCGGGCGCGGCCGGCCGAGCGCTGCTCCGCCCGGCGGGAGAAGGTCGCGGGATCGGGGAGGTGGGTCATGAGCCGTCCTACCGCGCCGGCCGCAGCACCGCCACCAGGAAGTCCGCGTCCGGGCCGAACGGCCGCAGGTCCCAGGTCGACAGCAGCAGGTCCGGCGCCAGCCCGGCAGCCTGCGCGTCGGCCAGGAAGTCCTCGAACGGGTACCCCCGACCGGCGCCGAACCCGACGGCCATCCGGCCGTCGGGCCGCAGGTGGGCGAGCAGCCGGCGCAGCACCTCGCCGCGGGTGCTGGGCGCCAGGAACGTCATCACGTTCCCCGCGCAGACGATCCCGTCGAAGGGCTCGGCGACGCCCCGCGCGGGCAGGTCGAGCTCGGCCAGGTCGCCGACGAGCCACCGCGGTCCGGGGTGGTCGGCCTCGGCCGCGGCTATGAGCACCGGGTCGCCGTCCACGCCGACCACCTGGTGCCCGGCGTCGGCCAGGACGGCCCCCACCCGGCCCGGACCGCACCCGGCGTCCAGCACCCGCGCCCGCCGGGGCAGCATCGCGTCCACCAGCCGCGCCTCCCCCGCCAGGTCCACGCCGCGCGCCGCCATCGTGCGGAACCGCTGGACGTAGGCGGCGGAGTGCCCGGGGTCCTGCTGGGTGATCTGCGTCCACGCGCTCTGCTCGACCATCCGGGCATCATCGACCACGTGCGCCGGGAGCCGAGCATCCTGCACCTGGACCTCGACGCCTTCTTCGCCGCCGTCGAGCAGCGCGACAAGCCCTCGCTGCGCGGCCGGCCGGTCGTCGTCGGCGGCACCGGCGGCCGCGGCGTCGTCTCCACCGCCTCCTACGAGGCCCGGGCCTTCGGGGCGCGCAGCGCCATGCCGACCGTCGAGGCGCGGCGGATCTGCCCACCGGGCACCGCGTTCCTCGGCCCCCGCTTCCCGGCCTACCAGCGCACCGCCGAGGTGGTCATGGCGGCGCTGCGGGAGCTGTCCCCCCTGGTCGAGCAGGTGTCCGTCGACGAGGCCTACGTGGACCTGGCCGCCGGCGACCACGACCTGAGCGTCGCCGGTGTCACCGCGCTGGCGACCCGGCTGAAGGAGACCATCGCGGCGGCCACCGGCGGGGTCACCGGCTCGGTGGGCATCGGCACCTCCAAGCAGGTCGCGAAGATCGGCTCGGAGCTGGACAAGCCGGACGGGCTGACCGTCGTCCCGGCCGGGTCGGAGCTGGCGGTGCTGCACCCGCTGCCGGTCCGCAGTCTCGGCGGGGTCGGCCCGGCGACGGCCGAGCGGCTGGCCCAGATCAAGGTGGCGACCATCGGCGACCTGCACCGGCTCTCGCTCATCGACCTCACCACCCTGGTCGGGCAGGCGCACGGCACCGGGCTCTACCGGCTGGCCCGGGCGGACGACGACCGGCCGGTGGTGACCGACCGGGAGGCCAAGTCGGTCAGCGCCGAGGAGACCTTCGCCCGCGACCTGACCGACCCCGTTCGGCTGGCCGCGGAGGTCGACGCCCTCGCCCGGCGGGTCGGCAGCCGGCTGCAGCGCGCCGGGACCTCCGGGCGCACCGTCACCCTCAAGGTGCGCCGGTACGACTTCACCACCCTGACCCGCTCGCAGACCCTCGCCCAGCCCGTCGACGACCCCCGGCAGATCGCTGAGGTCGCCCACCGGCTGCTCGCCGCCGTCGACCGGTCCGGCGGTCTGCGGCTGCTCGGGGTCGGCGTCTCGGGGCTGTCGGCGTACGTGCAGGGGGACCTGTTCGCCGGCCCGGACGACGGGGTCGTCGAGGGAGCGGTCGAGGGGGCCGCCGACGGGCTCCCGGTGGCCGGGGCGCCGCCCGTCCCGGTGCCCGACGACCCGCGGCCGGGCCCGGCCGTCGTCGCCTGGTACCCGGGGCAGGACGTGGCCCATCCGGACCTCGGGGCAGGGTGGGTGTGGGGCAGCGGGCTGAACCGGGTCACCGTGCGGTTCGAGGGACCGCGGACCCCTCCCGGCCCGGTCCGCACGCTGCCCGCGGACGACCCCGCCCTGCAACCGGCCGACCCGCCCGACTGGACCTGACCCGGTGGGGTGTGACCGCGCGCCGAACCGGTCTCCGAGCGGCCTCCCGGGATGCAGACTGCCGCGGTGGCCGGCCCCGACTCCCCTGACGACATCGAGGACATGGACGACGTCGACGACCTCTACGACCTCGGGTACGACCTGGCGCAGTGCGGCGACCACGGGCGGGCCGCGGCCGCGTTCCGCCGGGCCGCCTCCCTGGGCTGCCGCCAGGCCTGGCTGGCCCTGGGCAACAGCCTGACCGAGCTGGGGCGGCTGGAGGAGGCAGTCGGGGCCCTCCGCGAGGCGGCCGCGAGCGGTGAGGACGACGCCTGGTTCAACCTGGCGCTGGTGCTGCTGGAGCTGGAACGGTGGGCGGAGGCCGAGCAGGCCGCGCTGCGCGCCCTGGACGCCGGGGACCAGGAGGGCTGGGGCCCGCTGGGCAGCGCGCTGCTCGGGCAGGGGGCGCGCCCGGCGGCGATGATCGCCTTCGGCCGGGCCGCCGAGCTGGGCACCCAGGGCGGCATCGAGGGCGCCCACCTGCTGCGCGAGTCCGGCCGCGAGGGCGAGGCCTGGGCGTGGGCGCAGCGCGGCGCGGACGCCGGGGACGCCCACTCCGCCGCCGTCCTGGCCTCCTGGAAGTGGCACGCGACGCGGAGCCCGGGGCTGGAGATCGACCTGCGCGCCGGGGCCGACCACTTCCCGGCGGCCCGGGCGGACCTCGCCGACCTGCTGCGCTCCGACGGCCGCATCGAGGAGGCCCGCTCGGTGCTCGAGGCGGGCGCGCTGCGCGGGGAGCTGGACAGCTGGCTGCCGCTGGGCAACCTCTACCTCGACGAGCTGCACGACGAGGTCGCCGCCGAGGCGGCCTACCGGGCCGGCATCGAGGGCGGTGACGTCTTCTCGCACACCAACCTGGGCCTGCTGCTGCGCGACCGGGGCGACGAGGCCGACGCGATCGTGCACTTCACCATCGCCGCCGAGGGCGGCGACGAGCTGGCGGTACGGCTGCTCCGCGAACTGCCGCACGGCGACTGACCAGGGTCAGGGTGCCCACCAGCCGGTGAAGTGGTGCACCGGACCGTGGCCGGACCCGACCCCGAGCGCGGCCCCGTCGCGCAGCGCCGCCTGCAGGTGGTCCCGGGCGCCCTCGACCAGCGGCGCCCAGTCCACCGCGGCGCCCGGGTCGGCCTGCAGCACCCGGGCGGCCAGCGCGGTGATCGCCGAGGACAGCGTGCAGCCGGTGCCGTGGGTGGACGTCGTCCGCACCCGCGGCCGCCGGGTCTCCAGCACCCCGGACGCCGTGGCCAGCACGTCCACGCTCTCGTCCCCGCCCAGGTGGCCGCCCTTGAGCAGCACCGCCGCCGGCCCCAGCGCCAGCAGCGCGGTCGCCTGTCCGGCCAGGTCCTCGGCGCGGGTGACCGGTGCGACGTCCAGCAGGGCGGCGGCCTCGGGGACGTTCGGTGTGATCAGGTCGGTGACCGGCAGCAGCACGGTGCGGACGGCGTCCACGGCGTCCTCGCTGATCAGCCGGTCGCCGCTGGTCGCCACCATCACCGGGTCGCACACCACCGGGCCGCCGGGCCGGCCGGCCAGCACCGCGGCCACCTCGTGCACCACGTCCGCCGACCCCAGCATGCCGAGCTTGGTGGCGTGCACGGTCACGTCGTCGAACAGCGTGCGCAGCTGGTCGCCGACGAACGACGCCGGGACGGCGTGCACCCCGGTCACCCCGCGGGTGTTCTGCGCGGTGAGCGCGGTCAGCACGGCGGTGCCGTAGGCGCCGAGTGCGCTGAAGGTCTTCAGGTCCGCCTGGATGCCGGCGCCGCCGCTGGGGTCGCTGCCGGCCACGGTCAGCGCCACCGCGGCGGTCACCGGGCCACCCCGGCGGTCGCGGGCGCGGAGGCCAGCGCCGTCCGCAGGGCCCGGGCGGCGGCGGCCGGGTCGGCCGCGGCGCAGATGTCGGAGACCACGCAGACGCCGTCCACGCCGGTCGCCGCCACCGTCGCCGCGTTGGCGGCGGAGATGCCGCCGATCGCCACGGCCAGCAGCCCACCCCGCCGGGCCGTGGCGGCCAGTGCGCGGACCCCGGTCAGGCCCAGCCCGGGGCCGGCGTCGGGCTTGGTCGGGGTGGCCCACACCGGGCTCAGCCCGACCAGGTCGACCGTGCCGGCGGGCAGCGCGAGCACCGCGTCCAGGTCGGCGGCCGAGCCCACCGAGACCCCGACCATCGGGCCCGGGCCGAGCAGCGCCCGCGTCTCGGCGGCGGGCAGGTCGTCCTGGCCCACGTGCACGTCGGCGCCGGTCAGCAGGGCGACGTCCACCGCGTCGTCGACCACCACCCGGACGTCGGGCCGGTCGGCCAGCACGTGCTGCACGGCCCGGGTCAGCGCCAGCAGGTCGCGCCGGCCCGCCGTCTTGTCCCGCACCTGGACGGCGGTCACCCCGCCGGTGACCGCGGCGGCCACCACCTCGGGCACCGAGCGGGGCGCGCACAGCGCCGTGTCGGTGACCAGGTAGAGCCGCGGGTCGAAGCCGGTCCTCATGAGGTGGACACGGCGGCGCGGGCCAGCGCGTCGCCGTCCACCGCGTCGAGGGCGTCCAGCCAGGCGGCGGCGAAGGTGCCCGGCCCGGCTGCGCGGTCGGCGGCCGCCTCGGCGGCCACCGCGACGTGGGCGTGGGCGACGACCGTGCCGGTCAGCGGGTCGCCGGTGGCGGCGACGTAGGCGGCGACCAGGGCGCCGAGCGCGCAGCCGGCGCCGGTGGTCCGGGTCAGCAGGACCGAGCCGCCGCCGATCCGCACCGTCCGGGTGCCGTCGGTGACGACGTCGACCTCCCCGCTGACCGCGACCACCCCGCCGGTGCGCCGGGCGAGCTCCTCGGCGGCCGTCAGGGCGTCGTCAGCCGTCGCCGTGCTGTCCACGCCACGCCCACCGGACCCCGCGCCGGCCAGCGCGAGCACCTCCGAGGCGTTGCCGCGCACCACGGTCGGGCGCAGCGCGACCAGCTCGGCGGCCAGGTCGGTGCGGAAGCCCAGCCCGCCGACGGCGACCGGGTCCAGCACCCAGGGGGTGCCGGCCTCTCCCGCCGCCTTGGCGGCGATCCGCATCGCCTCGGCCGTCCGGGCGTGCACGGTGCCCACGTTGACCAGTACCGCGGAGGCGACGGCGGCGAACTCACCGGCCTCCTCGGGGGCGTCCACCATGGCCGGCGCTGCCCCGGCGGCCAGTAGTGCGTTGGCGGTGATGGTCTGGACGACGGTGTTCGTGAGGCAGTGCACCAGGGGTGCGGCGTCGCGCAGGGCGCTGCGGGCCGCGCGGAGTGAGGTGGCGTCCACGCCGGTGACATCCCTTCACCCGCTCTCGGTCCCGGACGGGACACCCCGAGTCAGGCCGCGACGCTAGCACCGGCGCCGCCCTCCCTCCGGGTGAGCCGGCGGCCGCCCGCGCCCCGACGCCTCGATCATTGGGGGCCCAAGGCGTCTGACCCCGGCGCTCCCACGTTCCCGCGGGAACGTCGGACCGTCGTCCCCGCGGCTGACCTGCCGTTTTCGTCGTACCCCCGCTCTAGCGTCGGCCCATGGCAGACAGCGCAGTGGTGCGGACCCTCGACGGTCACCGGCAGGTCCACCAGCGTGGGCAGCGTCCCCTGGACGAGCTAGCCCGGGAGATCACCGCCGGCGCGGTGCGGCTGGCCTCGGCGACGGCCGCCTGGCTCGGGCTGGTCGCGGAGTTCGACGAGCGCGAGGGCTGGGGTGGGGTCGGCATCCAGTCCTGCGCGCACTGGCTGGCCTGGCAGTGCGCACTGAGCCCGGGCGCGGCCCGCGAGCACGTCCGGGTCGCCCGGGCGCTGACCGCGCTCCCGGTGACGGCGGCTGCCTTCGCCGCGGGCCGGTTGTCCTTCTCGAAGGTCCGCGCCGTCACCCGGGTCGCCGACCCGGGGACGGAAGTGGAGCTGGTGGAGCTCGCCGTGCACACCACGGCGTCCCAGCTGGAACGGGTGGTGCGTGCCTGGCGCCGGTCGGACGACGTCGACGAGGGCCGGGTCGCCGAGCGGCGGGAGTTCGCCTGGTCCTGGGACGACGACGGCATGCTGACGCTCCGGGTCCGCATGGACGCCGAGTCCGGCGCCCAGTTCCTGGCCTCGATCGAGTCGGCGGCCGAGCGGGACGCCCGCCGGGACCGGGCGGCGGACAAGCGGGCGGGTGCCGAGTCCTCCGCGCGCGACGGGTCGACCGGCATCCCGCGCGGCCAGCGCACCGCTCGCCGGATCGCGGCGCTCAAGCGGCTGGCCGCCGTGGTGGCCGACGCCGACCGCCGCCCCGGTGACCCGCCCCGCCGCGAGGTCGTCGTGCACGTCGACGCCGAGGTGCTCGCCGACGACGCGGCGGCCGGCCGGGCCCACCTGGAGGGTGGGCCGGCGTTGCACCCGTCCCGGGTGCGCCGGATGTTGTGCGAGGCGTCGGTCGTCGGCCTGGTGCACCGCAACGGCGAGCCGCTCGCGCTGGGCCGCCGTCGCCGGTTGGCCACCCCCGGTCAGCGGCGCGCGCTGCTGGCCCGGGACGGCGGCTGTGCCCGACCCGGGTGCGAGGAGACCCGAGTGGAGCGGCTGCACGCCCACCACCTGCGGCACTGGCTGCACGGCGGCCGGACCGACGTGTCGAACCTGGTGCTGCTCTGCGACGTCGACCACGGACTGGTGCACGAGCACGACCTGGTGATGTCCCGCGCCGACGGCGAGTTGGTGGTGCACGACGCCGAGGGGCGACGGGTCTGGGGGCCGGCCGATGCCGCGTTCACCGGGGGCGTCGGTGCCGACCTGGCCGCGGGCGGCCGGCTGGGTGCGCGACCGGACGAGCAGGTCATGGCAGGGGTGCACCCCATCGACCGGTCCGCCGGCTGCCGGCCCGCTCCCCCGACGTCCGCACCGGCCGCTCGCCCCGCCGACGTCCTCGCTCCGCTGTTGCCCGATGGCACGGGGCAGGGCCTGCCCCATGCCACGGGTCCCACCGGCGAGCGGATGGACCTGCACCACGTCGTCTGGGCGTTGCTCGCCCACCGCGACCATCTGCGCCGCTCGGCGGCCTGACCGGGGTCGTGTTCCCGCGGGAACGCCGAGGCAGGGCCCGGCGGATCTCCCGCTGGGGAGGCCAGGGACGATCAACCGGTGACCGAGGCACCTCCCATCCGTCAGGCGCGCTTCGCCGAGCTGACCCCAGCGGAGCTGTACGGCCTGCTCCGGCTGCGCGTCGACGTCTTCGTCGTCGAGCAGAACTGCCCCTACCCCGAGCTGGACGGCCGCGACGCCGAGCCCGGCACCGTCCACCTGTGGGTCGCCGACGACCGCACCGGCAGCGGCACCGGAGGGGACGTGCTGGCCACCATCCGGGTGCTGGAGAACGGGGAGGACCGGGCCATCGGCCGGGTCGCCACCGCGTCCTCCGCCCGGGGTCGGGGGTTGTCCGCGCTGCTGGTGCGGCGGGGCATCGAGCTGTGCGAGGGCCGGACGATCGACATCGGGGCCCAGGCGTACCTGGAGCACTGGTACGAGCGGTTCGGGTTCCGCCGTTCCGGACCGGACTACCTCGAGGACGGCATCCCGCACCTGCCGATGCGACTGCCAGCGGCCTGAGTCAGCAGTCCCCGCCGGTCAGCGAGGTGGCCGGCAGCCAGTCGGCGTCGAGCAGCTCGGCGATCTCCCGCAGGCCGGCGGTGTCCCCGCCGGCCGTGGACCCGGTGACGGCCAGCCGCTCCACCATGACCCGGGCGACCTGCTCCTCCACGGTGTCGGCGGCGTAGGCGATCCGCCAGGGCGACACCTGGTGGTCCCGGTGCGTGCGGCCGGTGACCTGGCGGGCGGCGATCCCGGAGAACCGCGGCTGGTGGAACAGCCCGACCCGCGGCGTCGAGGACGCCGTCCCGCCGCCGGGCAGCAGCTCCCCGGCGTGCAGGCTGATCGACGCGGTCACGGTGAACACGCACACCGGCGCCTCGCCGGTCTGGAAGCGCAGCCGCTCGGCCTCCACGTCGAACCGGTCACGCCCGTAGATCCCGGCGACCGCGACGCCGCCGTCCAGCAGCGCCTCCCGGATCGGGTCGGCGGCGGTCTCCACGAACTCGACCGACACCGCCACCTGCCGGTCGGCCTCGACCTGGGCCTTCACCCAGTCGACGGTGGCCGCCGCCCGGATCAGCCCGGCCTTCTGCCGGAACCGCATGAGAGCCGCCCGCCCGCGCGCGGTCTCCTTCTTCCGCCGGGCCAGCTGCATCTCGGCGCGGAACTCCGACCACTCGGCCTCGTACTGCGCGCGCTCGGCCGGGGTCAGCTCCACCGCGGTGCCGGTCACCGAGACCGGCCCCCAGGGCGCCGGGCGGTGCAAGGTGGCCGGCGGGTCGGTGTTGGCCAGCCAGCCGCGCAGCCGGGAGAGGTCCGCGCGGCGCTCGTCGGCGTCCTCGGTCCACTGCCAGCCGTACCGGCCACGTTCCACGTGGAACCCGTGCGCGGCCAGCCGGGCGGGCAGGTCGGACCAGGCGCGCAGCGGCTCGTCGTGGACGGCGGCGAAGTGCGGGGCCAGGTAGGGGAGCTCCAGCGGGCTGTGCGCGGGCGTGGCGGTGGCCAGCAGCACGAACGGGGCGTCCTTCACCCGGCCGGCACCGGACACCGCCTTCCAGTGCTTCCAGCGCTGGGTGGTGGTGTGCCGCACCATGTGCGCCTCGTCGGCGACGACGACGTCGAAGCGGAGCCCGGCGACCTTGCCCAGCCGGTCCCAGGTGGTGACGCACCAGCGCAGTCCGCCGTCGCCGAACGCGGCGATCGACCGCGTCCAGTGCGGCACGGTGATCGCCGCGGGCCGGTCGGCGACGACCAGCACGGTGCGCACCGGCCGGGCGCTGCCGGCCCGCTGCTGGGCGATCTGCTGCACCGCCAGGACGGCGGTCCCGGTCTTGCCGACCCCCGGGTCGTCGCCGAGCAGGAACATCCGGCTGCCGGCGGCCGCGGAGGCCGCGATCGCCGCCGCGCCGGTCCGCTGCTCCGCCCGCGGCTGCATCGGTCGCCCCGCCGCCACCGGCCGCGGCTCGTCGTTCAGCTCGTCCTCGAGGAAGCGCTCGAATGTGTACGGGCCGGGCTCGTACGGGCGCAGGGCTGCGGGCAGCGTGGCGCCGACGTACACGTGGGCCTGCAGCCCGGCGTGCCAGCTCGCGCCCGGCGCGGGAGCGCGGAAGGGCACCGCGAGCACCCAGACCCGCTCCCCCGGTCCGGCGACCGGCAGCTCGGGTGCGCCCTTCGCCGGTGCGGCCTTCTTCGGTGCGGCCTTCTTCGGTGCGGCCTTCTTCGGTGCGGCCTTCTTCGGTGCGGGCCTGCGGGGCGCGGCCGTGGCGGTGGTCGCCGTCCCGGCGGGAGTCGTCCGGCGTGCGGGGGTGGCACGCCGACGGCGTCCGGGCATGGTCGGTCCCTCCTCCAGGACGCCGCCGGTCGGCGGGGCCGTCCTGGAGTCTGCGGGCCGGGTCCGACGGTCGCGGTGTCCGACACCCCGGAGGGCGGTCCGGTGTCGACCCGGCCACGGCGCTCGCTGCGTCTGGTGGGATCACCCCCATGACCGAGGCGATCCAGCTGGCAGCCCGCACGATCGGCGACGCCGGCCCCCGGGTGGTCTTCGTCCACGGACTCTTCGGCCAGGGCCGGAACTGGACGACGATCGCCCGCCGGCTGGCCGAGGAGGGCCGCCGGGTCACCCTGCTGGACCTCCCCAACCACGGGCACTCCCCTTGGACCGACCGGGTGGACTACCTGGACATGGCTGAGCTGGTGGCCGCCGAGCTCGAGTCGTTCGGGGAGCCGGTGACCCTGGTCGGGCACTCGATGGGCGGCAAGGTGGCGATGCAGCTGGCGCTGCGGCGTCCCGAGCTGCTGCGGGCGCTCGTCGTCGTCGACATCGCCCCGACCGACTACCCGGAGACCGGTGGGCGCACCGACGACCCGGACGAGGAGGCCTCCCCGTTCGCGGCGTTCATCGCCGCCATGCAGCAGATCGACCTGACCGGACTGGCCGGCCGGGAGGAGGCGGACGCGGCGCTGCGCAGCGCCGTTCCCAGCGACATGGTGCGCGCCTTCCTGCTGCAGAGCCTGGTCCGGGACGGCGTCGGCGCCGACGGCGGCTGGCGGTGGCGGCTGAACCTGGACACCCTCGCCCGCGACCTGGGGGAGCTGCGCCGCTTCCCCGACCCGCCGCCCGGCGCCACCTTCGACGGCCCGGTGCTGTGGATCGCCGGCGCCGGCTCGACCTACGTGCTGGACCGGGACCGGGCCCGGATGGACGAGCTGTTCCCGGCCACCCGGCTGGTGCGGGTCAAGCACGCCGGCCACTGGGTGCACTCCGAGCAGCCCGAGGTCTTCCTGGAGACGCTGCGCCGGTTCCTCGTCTCGGTGGAGGGCTGACCTCACCCGGCCGGGGTGTCGGCGCTGGTCGGCCCCTCCGTCGGGCTCGTACTGTTCCGCCGGAGCCGGCGACGACGGGGGACGACAGATGACGCACGACAGCGGGCCGCAGCACCCGGGCACCGACGACCAGGGCCGGCCCTCCGGCCAGCCCCCGTACGGGCAGCCCCAGTACGGGCAGTACGGCCAGCCCCCGTACGGCCAGCCCCCGTACGGCCAGCCCCAGCAGTACGGGCAGCCGTACCCCTACCCGTACGCGCCGCCGCAGCGCACCAACGGCATGGCCATCGCCTCCATGGTGCTGGGCATCCTCTGGCTGTACTGGATCGGCAGCATCCTCGCGCTGGTCTTCGGCTACGTCGCCAAGAAGCAGATCCAGGAGCGCGGTGAGGCCGGCGGCGGCATGGCCACGGCCGGCATCGTCCTGGGCTGGATCGGCGTGGGCATCCTCGCCGCCGTCCTCGTGTTCGGCCTGGCCGCGGGCGTCTCGTCCGGCGTCTGAGGGACGGCGGCCCCGAGTCCGACCGGCGGACGACTGCGCCGCCCGACCGCGGTGACCGTCAGCCGAACAGGCCCCGGACGTCGTCGGCGGTGAGTGCACCGGAGGCGAGCGCGCCGTCGTCGACGACCTGGGAGAAGAGCGCCTGTTTCCGCGCCTTGAGCTCCATCACCTTCTCCTCAATGGTGCCCACGGCGACCAGCCGGTAGACGATCACGGTCCGGTGCTGGCCGATCCGGTGCGCGCGGTCGACCGCCTGCGCCTCACTGGCCGGGTTCCACCACGGGTCGAGCACGAAGACGTAGTCGGCCTCGGTGAGCGTCAGGCCGAAGCCGCCGGCCTTGAGGCTGATCAGGAAGACCGGGGCGGTGCCGGTGCGGAACTCCTCGATCCGGGCGTCCCGGTCCCGGGTGCGCCCGTCCAGGTACACCCAGCCCAGGCCCTCGGCGTCCAGCCGGTCGCGGATGCTCCGCAGGAACCGGGTGAACTGGCTGAACACCAGCACCCGGTGCCCTTCCGCGACGACCTCGCGCAGGTGCTCCAGGAACGCGTCGGCCTTGCTGGACCGGACGTCGGCGTAGTCGGGGTCGACGAGGGCCGGGTCCAGGCTGAGCTGCCGCAGCAGGGTCAGCGACCGGAAGATCGTCATCCGGTTCTTCGACATGTCCTCGACCAGGCCGAGGACCTTGCCCCGCTCCCGCTGCAGATGGGTCTGGTACAGCTTCTCGTGCCGCGGGTTGAGCACCACCTCGAGCACCTGCTCCTGCTTGGGCGGCAGGTCGGCGGCGACCAGCTCCTTGGTGCGCCGGCGCACCAGCGGCCGGATCCGCCGGCGCAGCACCGCCAGCCGCGCCGCGTCGCCGTCCCGCTCGATCGGGATGCGGTAGGCCTCGGTGAACCGCTGCGGGTCGGGGAAGAGCCCGGGCGCGACGATGGACATCAGGGCCCAGAGGTCCATCACGCTGTTCTCCAGCGGCGTCCCGGTGAGCGCCAGCTTGAACGGTGCGTCCAGCCGGCGGGCGCACTGGTAGGTGCGGGCCTGGTGGTTCTTCACGAACTGCGCCTCGTCCAGCACCAGCCCACGCCACGGCAGCCCGGCCCACGCCGAGGCGTCGATCCGGAACAGCGCGTAGGAGGTGAGGACGACGTGCGCGCCGGCGACCTGTCCGGCCAGCGGTGACCTCCGCTTCCGCTCGGTCTCGGTCACGGTCACCACCCGCAGCCCCGGCGTGAACCGGGCCGCCTCCCGCGCCCAGGTGGACACCACGCTGGTCGGTGCCACCACCAGCACCGGCGCCTCGTCCAGCTCGCCGGCCTCCTGCGCCCGGCAGAGCAGGGCGAGGGTCTGCAGGGTCTTGCCCAGCCCCATGTCGTCGGCGAGCACGCCGCCCAGCCGGTGGTCCCACAGGAAGGTCAGCCAGCCGTAGCCCTCCCGCTGGTAGGGCCGGAGCTCGGCGGCCAGCCCGGCCGGGGCCGGCGGCGGCTCGGCGTGCTCGGCGTCGAGCAGCCCGCGCACCTCGCGGGTCCAGCGCTCGCTCTGCTCCTCGACCACCCCCAGGCCCAGCAACTGTTCCCACAGCCCGGCCTGGAAGCGGCTGACCTTGACGCCGTCGCCGGGGACGTCCTGCAGCGCCCGGGCCTCCTCGATCAGCAGCCGCAGCTGCTCGAACTCCGGCCGTTGCAGGGAGAACCAGGTGCCGCTGAGCAGGACCAGCCGGGTCCGCCCGGCCGCGAGCGCCGAGAACAGGGTGGCGAACGGCACGTGCTGGCCGTCCATGGTCACGGTGACCCCGAGGTCGAACCAGTCGGACTCGCGGCTGTCCCGGGTGGTGAAGCTGATCTGCGGGGCCGACGTCGTCTGCCGGTACGCCGGAGGGGTGCCCACCACCGTCACCTCGACGTCGGGGTCCGCGCGCAGCGCGGGGAGCACCTCCGTGGTGAACTCCAGCGCCTCCATGCCGGTCAGCTCGGCGGTGGCCGCCAGCTCCCGCTCGGGCGTCCAGAGCTCGGGGAGCCCGCCGACGGGGCCGGGCAGGGCCTCCACCAGCTGCTGCTCGGCGGCCAGGTCACGCGCCGAGCCCGGGGCGGCCACCTCGTCCGCGCTGGCCGGGGGGAACGACCGGCCCGGGCCGTAGCGCACCGACCAGGCCACGCACACGCCTCCGTCGCCGGGGTAGCGGGCCTCGACGGCGAGCCGCGGCGGGACGACGTCCGGCAGCTCCACCGAGCCGTCGGCCGAGATGACCGGGACCGCCTGCCGCAGTCCGGGGTACCAGTCGCGCAGGAACCGGTCGACGTCTGTGGCCGGGATGGCGATGGGCGTCCCGCGCGCCACCTGGCCGGCCAGTGTCGGCGGCGCCGGCCGGTCGAGGCGGGCCAGCACCAGGGCCGGGACGTCGTCAGCGGTGCCGGTCCCGTCCAGGGTGACCCCGTGCGGGGGCGTGCCGAGGAAGGACAACCGGTCCGGGTCGACCGTGCGCCCGTCCAGCCGCAGGACGGCGTGGACCTCGGTGCGGTCGCCGTCCCGGCGGAGGTCCAGGGCCACCTCGGCCTGCGCCGGCGCGAGGACCACCGGCCGGGCGGGCCGGTCGGCGGTCACCAGCGGGACGCCGTCCGCGACCGCCTCGGCGAGCAGCCGCCAGAGGCCGGGGCCGAACTCGTGCAGGTACACGTCGACCGGGGCGTAGTTGTAGTACTGGTTCCGCGCCGCCTGGTGGGTGGCGTGGAGCGCGCGCATCGACGCCAGGTGCGCCGGGTCCCAGCCGGCCCGGGCGTTGTCGTACTGCAGCTGCCGCCAGGACACCCCGGTGCGCACCCACTGGCCCCGCTTGCCGGGGACCACCGGCCGCAGCCGCACCAGCCGCTGCCGCACCCCCGGCGAGCCGACCGAGGCCCGCCCCCGGCCGGGCCCCGGGTCGACCACCTCGAACTGCAGCCCGATCGGCACCGTGGCGTGCGCTGCCCGCTCGCCGGCGGCGGCCACCAGCTCCTCGAGCTCCTGTTCCCAGCCGCGCGTGGTCGGGCGGGAGCCGCCCGGTGCGGACCGGATGACCGGCCGCAGCGACAGCAGGACGGCGACGGCGTGCTTGCAGTCGTCGCCCACCGGGCACGTGCACGCGGCGGCCCAGCCGACCCGGCCGCCGTCGGTGCGCACCACGGTGGTCCGGTAGGGCGCCGGCGCCGCGCCCTGGACCAGCCCGGTCAGCCGGCGCGCGTCGTCGGCCAGCCGGACGTCGAGGACGTTGCGGGGCACGTAGGGGCGGGCCCGCTCGAGGACCTCCGGCCCGACGGCGTCGGTCAGCGCCGCGTCGGTGACCATCTCCTGCCAGTCGCCGAGCACCCGCCCAGGCTACGGGCGGGGACCGACAGCTCCGTCCGGCTCGCGCCGGCGCCGGGCGCCGGGCCAGGATCAGGCCATGAGCAGCACGCGCGCCGGCCAGCCCGCGCAGCCCGCCGACCTCGTCGACGTCCCGCACCTGGTGACGGCGTACTACGCCCTCGAGCCCGATCTCGCCGACCCGGCGCAGCAGGTCGCGTTCGGCACGTCCGGGCACCGCGGGTCCTCCCTGGACGGCGCCTTCAACGAGGCGCACATCCTGGCGACCACGCAGGCCATCTGCGAGTACCGGGCCGGCCAGGACTACGACGGGCCGCTGTTCGTCGGCCGGGACACCCACGGCCTGTCCGAGCCGGCCTGGGTGAGCGCGCTGGAGGTGCTGGCCGCCAACGACGTGACCGTGCTGGTCGACTCCGCCGACCGCTACACCCCCACCCCGGCGGTGAGCCACGCGATCCTGACCGCGAACCGGGGCAGGAGCAGTGGGCTGGCCGACGGCATCGTCGTTACTCCGTCGCACAACCCGCCCCGCGACGGCGGCTTCAAGTACAACCCGCCCAGCGGCGGCCCGGCCGACACCGACGCCACCGGCTGGATCGCCGGCCGCGCCAACGAGCTGCTCGCCGCCGGGCTGGACGGCGTCCGGCGGGTCCCGTTCGCCCGCGCCCGGGCGGCCGCGCAGTCCTACGACTTCCTCGGCAGCTACGTCGACGACCTGCCGACGGTGCTCGACCTGGACGCCGTCCGGGAGGCGGGGGTGCGGATCGGTGCCGACCCGCTCGGCGGCGCCAGCGTCGACTACTGGGGCGCGATCGCCGAGCGGCACCGCCTCGACCTGACCGTGGTCAACCCGCTGGTCGACCCGACCTGGCGCTTCATGACGCTGGACTGGGACGGCAGGATCCGGATGGACTGCTCCTCGCCGTCCGCGATGGCCTCGCTGATCGGCGCCAAGGACGACTACCAGATCGCCACCGGCAACGACGCCGACGCCGACCGGCACGGCATCGTCACCCCCGACGGCGGCCTGATGAACCCCAACCACTTCCTGGCCGTGGCCATCTCCTACCTGTTCAGCCACCGACCCGAGTGGTCCGCGGGGACGGCGGTGGGCAAGACGCTGGTGTCCAGCTCGCTGATCGACCGGGTCGTCGCCGACCTCGGCCGGCGGCTGGTGGAGGTGCCGGTCGGTTTCAAGTGGTTCGTGCCGGGCCTGCTCGACGGGTCGGTCGGGTTCGGCGGCGAGGAGTCGGCCGGGGCGTCGTTCCTGCGGCGCGACGGCAGCGTGTGGACGACGGACAAGGACGGCGTCCTGCTGGCCCTGCTGGCCAGCGAGATCCAGGCCGTCACGGGCAGCTCGCCCTCCCAGCTGCACGCGTCACTGACGGAACGGTTCGGCGAGTCCGCCTACGCCCGGGTCGACGCCGCGGCCACCCGGGAGGAGAAGGCGAGGCTGGGCAAGCTGTCCCCCGAGGCGGTCGCCGCGACCGAGCTGGCCGGCGAGCCGATCACCGCGAAGCTCACCCGGGCGCCGGGCAACGACGCCTCCATCGGAGGACTGAAGGTGACCACGGAGAACGCCTGGTTCGCCGCCCGGCCCTCGGGGACCGAGGACGTCTACAAGGTCTACGCGGAGTCCTTCCGCGGCCCGGAGCACCTCGCCCAGGTGCAGCAGGAGGCGAAGGCGGTCGTCTCCGCCGCGCTCACCTCGTGAGGTGGCCGCCGAGCAGCATCCCGGCCAGGGCCACCACCGGGAGGGCGGCCAGCAGCGCGAGCCGCCACGGGCCGAAGGTGACCATGTCGCGGCCGGTGCGCGGGTCGACGACCGGGTCCCCGGGATCCCGCCGCACCTTCGACACCAGCCGGGTCACCCCGGCGGCCAGCAGCAGGACGGCGACCGGCACGGCGACCCAGGTGGGCAGCCCCAGGGTCGCCTCCTCGCCCGCACCGAGGGACCAGAGGGCGTCGGCCAGCAGGTAGCTGCTCAGGCCGAACACGACCGCCAGGAAGAGGTCGCCGCGCTCGGTCCGGCGCAGGTGGCCCCAGACCCCGACCGGGGTGATGCCGAGGGCGCCGGCGACCCGGTCGGCGTACTCCTTCGGCGTGCCGAAGGCCTCGCGGGGGTCCTCCCCGGTCTCGGCCAGGTGGCTCTGCACCTCGGCGAGGACCTCGCCGATCGGGGCGCCGGGCACGTCCCGGGCCCGCAGCGCCAGGAGGAGGTCCTCGCACCAGGTCTGGTCGGTGCTGGTCAGCGGGTTCTGCACGGGAGCCTCCTCAGGCGGGGACGTGCGGGGACGACAGCAGGGCGGCCGCCCGCTGGGTGAAGGCGTGCCACTGCTCGGTGCGCTCCTCCAGGGCCGCGGCCCCGGCGCCGGTGAGCGTGAAGAACTTCCGGCCCGGGCCGCCGTCGCCGGCCTCCCAGGACGACGTCACCAGCCCGTCGGCCTCCAGGCGGGTGAGGATCGGGTAGAGGGTGCCGCCCTTGACCGCGCCCAGCCCGGCCTCGGCCAGCCGCGCGGCGATCGCGTACCCGTAGGTCGGCCCGTCGGCGACGACCCGCAGGACGCACAGCGACAGCACGCCGCGCATCCACTCGCCGGGCCAGCGCTCCTCCGTCACGGGGTAGACAGTACGGCTGACTAGTCAGCCACACAAGCTACTGCGCGGTGGGTCACCCTGGAAGGTGGGGACGAGTACGGACTCCGGCCGGCAGGCCGTCTGCGATCCCGGCGCGAAGGCCGCAGGCCCTCCGCCGGGATCGCAGGGAACAGCTCAGCGCAGGTGCGGCAGGGCACCTGGCCGCGGTGTCGTCCGCGAGGACGACGGTGTCACGACACGTCCTCGTCGACCCAGTCGAGCGACTTGGTGACGGCCTTCTGCCAGTTGCGGTAGTACCGCTCGCGCTCGTCGGCGGCCATCTGCGGCTCCCAGCGCTTGTCCTCGGCCCACTTCGCGGTGAGCTCGTCCAGGTCGGACCAGAAGCCCACCGCGAGGCCCGCCGCGTAGGCCGCGCCCAGGGCGGTGGTCTCGGCGATCTTCGGGCGGATCACCGGGACGTCGAGGATGTCGGCCTGGAACTGCATCAGCAGCTCGTTGCCCACCATGCCGCCGTCCACCCGCAGCTCGGTCAGGTCGACCCCCGAGTCGGCGTTCATGGCGTCGAGCACCTCCCGCGTCTGGTACGCGGTCGCCTCCAGGACGGCGCGGGCCAGGTGGCCGCGGTTGACGAACCGGGTCAGGCCGACCACGGCGCCGCGAGCGTCGGCGCGCCAGTGCGGCGCGAACAGCCCGGAGAAGGCGGGCACGAAGTACGAGCCGCCGTTGTCCTCGACCTCGCGGGCCAGCGTCTCGATCTCCGGCGCGCTGGAGATCATCTTCAGGTTGTCCCGGACCCACTGCACCAGCGAGCCGGTCACGGCGATCGAGCCCTCGAGGGCGTACACCGGCTTGGCGTCGCCGAGCTGGTAGCACAGCGTCGTCAGCAGCCCGTTCTGCGAGGGCACCGCCTCCTCGCCGGTGTTGAGCAGCATGAAGTTGCCGGTGCCGTAGGTGTTCTTGGCCATGCCCTTGGTGAAGCAGACCTGGCCGAAGGTGGCCGCCTGCTGGTCGCCCAGGGAACCGGCGATCGGCACCCCGGCGAGGAAGCCGGCGGCCCGGCCCTGGCCGTACACCTCGGAGTTGGACCGGATCTCGGGGAGCATGGACATCGGGATGCCCATCTCCTCCGCGATGGAGGAGTCCCAGGCCAGGGTGCGGTAGTCCATCAGCATGGTCCGCGAGGCGTTGGAGACGTCGGTGAGGTGCAGCCCGCCGTCGGCCCCGCCGGTCATGTTCCAGATCAGCCAGCTGTCGATGGTGCCCATCAGCAGGTCACCGCGCTCGGCGGCCTCGCGGGCGCCGTCGACGTTGTCCAGGATCCAGCGGACCTTGGGGCCGGCGAAGTAGGTGGCCAGCGGCAGCCCGACCCGGTCCTTGTAGCGGTCGGCCCCGCCACCCAGCGCGCCGAGCTGCTCGACGATCGCCGAGGTGCGGGTGTCCTGCCAGACGATCGCGTTGTAGACCGGCCGGCCGGTGTTCTTGTCCCAGACGACGGTCGTCTCACGCTGGTTGGTGATGCCCACGGCGACGACGTCGGAGGTGCCGACGTTGCCCCGCGCCAGGGCCTGGCCGACCACCTCCCGGGTGTTGGCCCAGATCTCCATCGGGTCGTGCTCGACCCAGCCGGCCCGCGGGAAAATCTGCTGGTGCTCCTTCTGGCCGACGGAGACCACTGCCCCGTCGTGGTCGAACAGCATGCACCGGGTGCTCGTGGTGCCCTGGTCGATGGCGGCGACGTACTGGCTCACAGGAGTTCCTCTCGGTTGGGAGTCGACCGGACGTCGGGGGCGATCAGATGGGGACCTGCGAGAAGAGACCGGCCAGCGCGCCGCCGATCAGCGGGCCGACGATCGGCACCCAGGAGTAGCCCCAGTTGCTGCCGCCCTTGCGCGGGATGGGGAGCACGGCGTGGGCGATGCGGGGACCGAGGTCGCGTGCGGGGTTGATGGCGTAGCCGGTCGGCCCACCGAGGGAGGCGCCGATGCCGACCACCAGCAACGCGACGGCCAGCGGGCCGAGCTCGCCGGGGGTGTCCCCGAAGCGCAGGATGATGTAGACGAGCACGAAGGTGCCGATCAGCTCGGTCAGCACGTTGTCCAGCGGGCTGTTGATCGCCGGGCCGGTGGAGAAGGTGCCGAGCTCCAGGCCGGGCTCCCGGTCCTCGTTGTAGTGGCGGCGGTAGGCGATCCAGGCCAGCACGGCACCGATGAAGGCACCGAGCAGCTGGGCGACCACGTAGACCAGCGTGGAGCTCAGGGAGATGGGCACGCCGGGGGCGTACTCGTCGGCGCCGCTCGTCGCCAGCCCCATCGTGACGGCGGGGTTGAGGTGCGCCCCGGAGCTGGCGCCGGCGTAGACCCCGCAGAAGACGGCGATGCCCCAGCCGAAGTTGATCAGGAGCCAGCCGCCACCGTTGCCGAGGGTCTTGGCCAGTACGACGTTCGCGACGACACCGACACCGAGCAGGATCAGGACCGCCGTCCCGACCACCTCGCTGCCGAAGACGGTCCACAAGCTGGTCTGCTCCACGCGGTGCTCCTCGTCGTCGGGGAAGGCGGGTGTGCGCCGGACCGGACCCTGTGGGATCCGGGACGGCGCTGTGCGGCGTGACCGTATTCACACTCGCCGGGTGCGACAACGGTGTGCGTACGACGATGTAGGACGTTTGCCGGTCAGGGCCGGGGCAGACCCGGCCGGCCCCAGGCGATGCTCAGCTCGACGGCGCGGGACCAGCACGGGTACTCCGCGTCCAGCTCGGCCACCCGCGCCGGCCGCGGCGACCACTGGGCCGAGCGGTGCCAGTTGCGGCGCAGCGCCTCGGTGTCCGACCAGACGCCCACGGCCAGCCCCGCGGCGTAGGCCGCCCCCAGCGAGACCGTCTCGCCCACCATCGGGCGCACGACCGGGCTGCCCAGCGCGTCGGCCACGAACTGCATGAGCAGGTTGTTGGTGGTCATCCCGCCGTCGACCCGCAGCGCGGCGAGCGGCAGGCCGGAGTCGGCGTCCATCGCGCGCACCACGTCCCGGGTCTGCCAGCCGGTGGCCTCCAGCGCCGCCCGGGCGAGGTGGCCCTTGGTGACGTAGGAGGTGAGGCCGGCGACGATCCCGCGGGCCTCGCCCTCCCAGTGCGGGGCGAGCAGCCCGGAGAAGGCGGGGACGACGTAGCACCCGCCGTTGTCGGCCACCGTGCGGGCGAGGGTCTCCACCTCCGGGGCCGAGGCGATCAGGCCCAGGCTGTCGCGCAGCCACTGCACCAGGGCGCCGGTGACCGCGATCGACCCCTCCAGGGCGTAGTGCACGTCCTCCCCGGCCAGCTGGTAGGCGACGGTGCTGATCAGCCCGTTGTGCGAGCGCACCAGGTCGGTGCCGGTGTTCTGCAGCAGGAAGCTGCCGGTGCCGTAGGTGCACTTCGCCTCGCCGGGGCTGAAGCAGGTCTGCCCGAACAGCGCGGCCTGCTGGTCACCGAGAGCCCCGCCGATGGGCATGTCGACCGGCAGCGCCGAGGTCCGGCCCAGCACCCCCACCGACGGCCGGATCTCCGGCAGCATCGCGGCGGGCACGTCGAAGAACTCCAGCAGGTCGGGGTCCCAGCGGCAGGTGCGCACGTCCATCAGCAGGGTGCGGCTGGCGTTGGTGACGTCGGTGACGTGGACGCCGCCCGCCGGGCCGCCGGTGAGGTTCCAGACCAGCCAGCTCTCCATCGTCCCGAACAGCAGCTCGCCCCGCTCCGCGCGCTCCCGGGCCCGGGGCAGCGTGTCCAGGATCCAGCGCAGCCGCGGGCCGGCGAAGTAGCCGGCGATCTCCAGCCCGGTCCGCTCGCGCACCAGCTCGGCGCCGGGCTGCGCGGACAGCCGCTCGACCAGCGGGCCGGTCCGGGTGTCCTGCCAGACCAGGGCCCGCAGCACCGGCCGGCCGGTGGCCCGCTCCCACACCACCGTCGTCTCGCGCTGGTTGGCGATGCCCAGCGCGACCACCTCGCCCGCCCCGGCGGTGACGTCGCGCAGCACCTGGGCCGCGGTGAGCTGCGTGTTGGCCCACAGCTCCTCCGGGTCGTGCTCCACCCAGCCGGGCCGCGGGAAGTACTGCCGGTGCTCCCGCTGCCGGACGGCGATCAGCCGGCCACCCCGGTCGAAGACGATGGACCGGGTCGACGTGGTGCCCTGGTCGATGGCCAGCACGTAGCGCTCGGTCACGGCCGGCCCAGCTCCCGGGAGACGGCCGCGGCCGCGTCGAGCACCATGCCGAGCAGCGCCGGGCGCGGCTCGCCGGCCGGGGTGAGCACGGTCTCCACGGTGCCGCTCACCCCGAGGGCGCACACCACGAGCCCGCCCGCCCCGCGCACCGGGGCGGCCAGGGCGGCCACCCCCTGCCGGTGCTCCTCGCGCTGGCTCGCCCAGCCACGGGCCCGGACGGCCCGCAGCTCGGCGGCCAGCACCGCGGGGTCGGTGCGGGTGGCCGGGGTGAAGGACTCCAGCGGAGCACCGCCCGCCGGCTGGGGCTGGGCCGGCCCGGTGGCGAGCAGCACCTTGCCCAGCGCGCTCGCGTGCACCGGGAGCAGCCCGCCGACCTCCAGCTCCTGGGCGGAGTCGTCGGGCCGGAAGACGTGGTGGACGACGAGGACCTTCGGGCCGGCCAGCGTGCCCACCCGCACGGCGCACCCGCTGCGGGAGGCCAGCGAGTCCGTCCAGTTCGACGCCCGGGCACGGAGCTCGTTCGCGTCCAGGTAGTGCGAGCCCAGCCGCAGCAGCCCGGCGCCCAGTGTGTACCGGCCCGACCCTGGGTCCTGGGCGACGAACCCGACCGCCAGCAGCGTGCGCAGCAGCCCGTGGGCGGTGGTCTTCGGCAGGCCCACCGCGCCGGCCAGCTCGGTGACCCCCATCTGGCCGCCCGACCCGGCGATGGCGTGCAGGATCGCCGCGGCCCGCTCGACGGACTGCACGCTGCCCGGCACGGCGTGCACGGTACGTCTCCCGTCCGACCATGTCGAACGTCGTCCGTCGACGCCCGCCGTCCGGCGCACCTACCGTTGAGTGACAGCAGTCCCCGCCGGAGGTGTCGGAATGACCGCAGTCCCCCCGCTCGGCCCCGAGCAGCGCGCCCGTGCCTGGGCGGAGCTCGCCGAGCAGTCCTTCGAGGTCGTCGTCATCGGTGGCGGGGTGACCGGCGCCGGGGTCGCGCTGGACGCGGCCACCCGCGGTCTCAAGACGGCGCTGGTCGAGGCCCGCGACTTCGCCAGCGGCACCTCCTCCCGTTCCTCCAAGCTGTTCCACGGCGGGCTGCGGTACCTGGAGCAGCTGAACTTCGGGCTGGTCCGCGAGGCGCTGCACGAGCGCGACCTCAACGTCACCCGGATCGCCCCGCACCTGGTCAAGCCGGTGCCCTTCCTCTACCCGCTGACCCACCGGGTGTGGGAGCGGCCCTACGTGACCGCGGGCCTGGCGCTGTACGACGGGCTGGCGCGGCTCGGCGCGCTGTCCGAGCCGATGCCGGCCCAGAAGCACCTGACCCGCACCGGGGCCCGGCAGCTGTTCCCCGCCCTCAAGCGGGACGCGCTGGTCGGCGCCGTCCGCTACTTCGACGCCCAGGCCGACGACGCGCGGCACACCCTCACCGTCGCCCGCACCGCCGCGCACTACGGCGCCACGGTGCTGAACTCCGCCGAGGTCGTCTCCTTCACCAAGGCCGGCGGCCGGGTGGTGGGCGTGCGGGTGCGGAACGTGGAGACCGGCGAGGAGGTCGACGTCCGCAGCGAGGTCGTGGTCAACGCGACCGGCGTGTGGACCGACGACCTGCAGACCCTGCTGGGTGGCCGCGGCCGCTTCCACGTGCGGGCCAGCAAGGGCGTGCACATCGTCGTCCCGCGGGACCGGATCAACGGCGAGGCCGGGCTGATCCTGCGCACCGAGAAGTCGGTGCTGTTCGTGATCCCCTGGGGCAGCCACTGGATCGTCGGGACCACCGACACCGACTGGGACCTCGACAAGGCCCACCCGGCGGCGAGCCGGGCCGACATCGACTACGTCCTGGACCACGTCAACGAGGTCCTGTCGGTGCCGCTGACCCACGACGACATCACCGGGGTCTACGCCGGGCTGCGCCCGCTGCTGTCCGGCGAGAACGCCGACACCAGCCAGCTCTCCCGCGAGCACGCCGTGGCCCGCCCGGCGCCGGGCGTGATCGCCGTCGCCGGCGGCAAGTACACGACCTACCGGCCGATGGCCGCCGACGCGGTGGACGCCGTCGTCGAGGACGTGACCCGACGGGTGCCGCCGAGCGTCACCGAGAACGTGCCGCTGGTGGGGGCCGAGGGCTACCACGCGATGGTCAACCAGCTCGACGGGCTGGCCCAGCGCTGGGGCATCCCGCGGTTCCACGCCGAGCACCTGCTCAACCGGTACGGGTCGCTGACCCCCGACGTCCTGGCGCTGGCCGCCGAGGACCGCTCGCTGCTGGAGCCGGTGCCCGGCGCGGAGGAGTACCTGATGGTCGAGATGGTGTGGGGGGCCTCGCACGAGGCGGCGCTGCACCTCGACGACCTGCTGGCCCGCCGCACCCGCATCTCGATCGAGACCAGCCACCGCGGGGTCGACAGCGCCGAGCCGGTGGCCCGGGCCGTCGCCGGGGTGCTGGGCTGGGACGAGCAGCGGATCGCCAACGAGGTGGACAGCTACACCGCCCGGGTGGAGGCCGAGCGCCGCTCGCAGCAGGCGGCGGACGACCAGGAGGCCGACGCCGTGCGGGTCGCCGCACCGGACACCCGGGCACTGGCCGTGGGGCGCGCCCTGCACTGAACGAGGGGGCCGAACCGCCGATACAGACATGTATCGGATACGGTCCTGCATCGTGAGTGACGCTGCCGGGGGCCGGCCCAAGCGGCGGCGGGAGGTCACCGTCGAGCGGCTGCTCGACGCGGCGCTGGAGACCTTCGCCGAGCGGGGCTTCGCCGCGGCCAGCGTCGAGGACGTCTGCAGTCGCGGCGGCTTCACCCGCGGCGCCTTCTACTCCAGCTTCCGCACCAAGGACGAGCTGTTCGCCGCCCTGTTCAGCCGCGAGCTGGACCGGGAGATGACGCGCGTCGAGGAGCAGCTCACCGGGCTGGCCGACGAGCCGGACCCGGTGCAGGCAGCGGTCGACCGCTGCCTGGGCGCCTTCCGCACCGACCGCACCTGGACCCTGGTCGCCACCGAGTACGCGCTGCACGCCGCCCGCCACCCCGAGGCCGCCGAGCTCCTGCAGCGGCACCGCGAGGAGCTGGACAGCCAGGTCACCGGGCTGATCGAGCGCGCCGCCGCGGAGGCGGGGCTGCAGCTGACCGTGCCCGCCGGCCAGCTCGCCCGCACCGTCGTCGCCCTGCACGACGGGATCAGCCTGCTCGGCCTCTCCCAGCCCGCCACGACGGAGATCGAGCGCCCGGCGCTCCTCCTGCTGCTGCGGGGCGCCGTGGCCACCCCACCCCGACCGTGACGGAGACCTGAGATGTCCACCCTGCTGTACCGGCTCGGCCGGGCCTGCTTCCGGCGCCGCGGCCTGGTGTCCGCCGCCTGGGCCGTGGTGCTGGCCGCCGTGGTGGCCGTGCTGGTCACCGTCGGCGGCCAGTTCGACGACGAGTTCACCATCCCGGGCTCGGAGTCCCAGGCCGCGCTGGACCAGCTCCGGGAGGCGTCCCCGGCCGCCGCCGGCGCCGGCGCCCAGCTCGTCTTCATCGCCCCGGAAGGCGAGTCGGTCGTCCAGCCGGAGTACGCCGCGGCCATCACCGAGGCGGTCGCCGCGGCCGGGGCGGTCGACCAGGTCGGCGCCGTGATCGACCCGTTCCGGAGCCAGGCGGTCAGCCCCGACGGCCGGGCCGCCCTGGCGAACGTGCAGTACGACGCCGAGGCCATCGACCTGGCGCCCGACGCGCTGGAGCAGCTGCAGGCCTCCACCGCGGCGGCCGAGGACGCCGGCCTGCGGGTGGAGGTGGGCGGCAACGCCTTCAGCACGACCGCGGTCCACATCGGCCCGACGGAGTTCGTCGGGGTCGCCGTCGCGGTGCTGGTGCTGGTGCTCACCTTCGGGTCGCTGCTGGCCGCCGGGATGAACCTGCTGACCGCCGTGGTCGGCATCGGCGTCGGCCTGGGCGGCCTGCTGGCGGTCTCCGGCGCCATCACGCTGTCCTCGACCGCGCCCACCCTGGCGCTGATGATCGGCCTGGCCGTCGGCATCGACTACGCGCTGTTCATCCTGTCCCGGCACCGCTCACAGCTGGTCGAGGGCATGGACCCCGAGGAGTCGGCCGGGCGGGCCACCGGCACGGCCGGGTCCGCGGTGGTCTTCGCCGGGCTGACCGTCGTCATCGCGCTGTCCGGGCTGGCCGTCGTCGGCATCCCCTTCCTGACCGTGATGGGCCTGGGCGCCGCGGGGACCGTGCTGGTCGCCGTGCTGGTGGCCCTCACCCTGCTGCCGGCGCTGCTGGGCTTCGCCGGGGGCCGGCTGGCCCCGCGGCCGGGGTCCCGGGGGGCCCGCCGGGAGCAGGCGCTGGCCGGTTCCGGCGGCGGGCGCGGGCGGCACGCCGAGCACTCCCGGCACGCCGAGGCGTCGGCCAGCACGGGCGGCGCCCGCTGGGGCCGGTTCGTCACCCGCCGTCCCGGGCTGGTCGTGCTGGTGACCGTCGTCGGCCTGCTGGTGATGGCGGTCCCGGCGCTGCAGCTGCGGCTGGCGCTGCCCGACAACGGCACCGCGGCGCCGGAGACCGCTGAGCGGCAGGCCTACGACGCGGTCAGCGAGTTCTTCGGCCCGGGCCTCAACGGCCCGCTGCTGGTGCTCGTGGACGGGCTGGACCCGGCGACGGCGCAGCAGTCCGCCGGCGCGGTGGCCGGGGCCATCGGCGGCGTCCCGACCGGCACGCCGGGCGAGTTCGCCGGCGGCCTGGACGACGTCGTCTACGCCGCTCCGCAGCTGCTCCCCGGCGGGACGACGGCGATCGTCTCGGTCGTGCCGGCCAGCGGTCCCGAGGACGAGGCCACCAGCGAGCTGGTCGGCGACATCCGCGAGCTGGCCCCCGCGTTGGAGCAGCAGACCGGCGCGGACGTCGCGGTGACCGGCCAGACCGCGGTGGCGATCGACGTCTCCGACCGGCTGGCCGGGGCGCTGCTGCCCTTCGCCCTCGTCGTCGTCGGGCTCGCCCTGGTCCTGCTGCTGCTGGTCTTCCGCTCGGTCCTGGTGCCGGTCAAGGCCGCGCTGGGCTTCCTGCTCTCGGTGGGTGCCTCGTTCGGCGCGGTCGTCGCGGTCTTCCAGTGGGGCTGGCTGTCCGGCCTGTTCGGGGTGCCGACCACCGGCCCGGTGATCAGCTTCATGCCGATCATCCTGATGGCCGTGCTGTTCGGGCTGGCCATGGACTACGAGGTCTTCCTGGTGTCCCGGATGCGCGAGGAGTTCGTGCACGGCAGCGCCCCGACGGCCTCCGTGGTGGCCGGGATGCGGCACGCCGCGCGGGTGGTGGTGGCGGCCGCGCTGATCATGTTCTCCGTGTTCGCCAGCTTCGTCACCATCGACGACGTGATCGTCAAGGCGATCGCCTTCGGTCTGGCCGTGGGGGTGCTGGTCGACGCCTTCGTCGTCCGGATGACGCTGGTCCCGGCGCTGCTGGCGCTGATGGGCCGGTCGGCCTGGTGGCTGCCTGGCTGGCTGGACCGGCTGCTCCCCGACCTGGACGTCGAGGGCGCGAAGCTCAGCGCACCGGTCGCCGAGGAGCGGGTCCCGGAGCCGGTCTCCCCGCAGCCCGCGTAGCCGGGCCCGGCCCCGGTCGGGCAGGCTGGCGGCATGCCGAACGTCGTGGGGTTCGAGGTGCGCGAGGACGCGGGGGGCACCGGGAGGGGCCCGCTGCACGCCGTGGAGGGCGACGTCGGGCGCGCCGCCCAGCAGACGCACGAGCCCGTGCCGGCGCTGTGCGGCGCGCTGGTCCGGGTGGTCGGCGCCGAGGAGGTCCCGGACGACGCCGGCCTCTGCCAGGCCTGCCAGTACGGGCCGGCATGACCGCCCCGGACGCCACCGGCCCGGACCTCGTCGGCCTGGTCCGCGAGATGGTCGGCCGGCGCACCGTCTCCGGCGACGCGGCCGGCCAGCGCGACGCGCTGGGCGTCGTCACCGAGGTGCTGGCGTCGGCCGCGCCGCACCTGCAGCGCACCGACGGCGACGACCCCGACCAGCCGTGGACCCTGCTGTGCACCCCCACGGACCCGGCCCGCCCGCGGCTGCTGCTGGCCTGCCACGTCGACACGGTGCCGGCCGCGGACCCCGGCCGCTGGCAGCGCGACCCCTTCGGCGCGGACCTCGAGGACGGCCGGGTGTGGGGCCGCGGCGGGTCGGACATGAAGGCCGGCCTGGTGGCCTCGGTCGCGGCGCTGGCCGCCGCCGACCCGGAGACGCCGGTCGGGCTGCTGCTCACCAGCGACGAGGAGATCGGCTCGAAGGGCGCGGCGGCCGCCGCGGCCGCGGTCGCGGGCCTCTCCGTGGGCGCGGTAGTCGTCCCCGAGGCGACCGGCAACCAGGTGGTCCTCGGGCACCGGGGCGCGCTGTGGCTCACCGTCCGCGCCGAGGGCGTCGCCGCCCACGGCAGCACCCCGCAGCTGGGCCGCAACGCCGTCCTGGACCTGGTCGCCGTCCTCGGGCGGGCCGGCGCCGGCCTGCCGCTGGGTCGCGACCCCTTCCTGGGCGGCGAGACGTGGAACCCCGGCGTCATCGCCGGCGGCACCGTGCCCAACATGGTCCCCGACCGGGCCGAGGTGGTGGTCGACCAGCGCACCGTCACCGACGGCCGTGCGCTGCTGGACTGGTGGCGGGCCCAGCCCGAGGTCGCCGGCGTCGACGTGCTGGTCGACCTGGCCGCCGTCCAGACCCCCGCGGACGACCCCTGGGTGGCCGCCCTGCCCGCCGCCGTCCGCCCCGGGCCGGCCAGCTACTTCACCGACGCGTCCGTGCTGCGGCCGGTCGTGGGCGACGCGCCGATCGTCGTGTGGGGCCCGGGCACCCCGGCGGTGATGCACGCCGTCGACGAGTACGTCGAAGTCGCTGAGCTGGAGCAGGCCGCCGCTGCCTTCACCGAGGTCCTGGCGCGCTGGCCTCGCTGACCGGCGTTCCGTTCCACGTGGAACCCGTCCGCCGGGAGGGGCATCATGCGGGGCGACGAGGGAGGGTGCTGTGAACGACTTCGACCTGGTGCTGCCAGGAGCCGTCGACGTGCGCGAGGTGGGCATGCGCGACGGGTTGCAGCTGGAGGAGCCGGTGCCGCTGGCGGGGAAGCTGGCGATGCTGGAGGCGCTGGTGGCCACCGGGGTGCGCCGGATCGAGGTGACGTCGTTCGTGTCGCCCCGGGCCGTCCCGGCGCTCGCCGACGCCGACCAGCTGGCCGCCGAGCTGCACCGGTTCGAGGGGGTGCACTTCTCCGCCCTGGTGGCGAACCTGCGGGGAGCCCAGCGGGCGGTGGACGCCGGCATGGCGCACCTGGAGTACGTGGTGTCCGCCTCGGACTCGCACAGCCGGGCCAACGCCGGGCGCCCGACGGCGGGGGCGGTGGCCGCGGTCGGGGACATCGCCGCTCTGGCCCACGGAGCCGGCGGCTCGCTGGAGGTCATCGTGGCCACCGCCTGGGACTGCCCGTTCGACGGCCGGACCCCGGTCGCCCGCACCGTCGACGTGACCCGGGCCGCGGTGACCGCCGGTGCCGACGCGCTGTGCCTGGGCGACACCATCGGCACCACCACGCCCCTGCGGGTCGTGCAGCTGCTCGACGCCGTCCGTCGCACCTGCCCGGGCACCCCGCTGGGCGTGCACTTCCACGACACCCGCGGCACCGGCCAGGCCAACGCGCTGGTCGCGCTGCAGGCCGGGGTGACCCAGCTGGACGCCTCGGTGGGCGGGCTGGGCGGCTGCCCGTTCGCGCCCGGCGCCAGCGGCAACATCGCCACCGAGGAGCTGCTCTACTGGCTCGACGACGCCGGGGTCGACACCGGGATGGACCTGGACGCCGTCCTCACCGCCGCCGCGGCCACCGAGCGCGCCGTCGGCCACCCGCTGCCCAGCTCGCTGTACCGCGCCGGCGGGCGCAACTCCCCCCGCGGCCCCGTCGCCGAGCCCGCCGCGTGAGCGGACCCCGCCCGTGACCGCGGAGCAGGCGCACGTCCCCCCGCCCGTGGTCGACCCCCGGGTCATGCGCGAGGTGCTGGGGCACTTCGCCTCCGGGGTGACCGTGGTGACCGCGATCGGGCCGGAGGGGCCGATCGGCTTCACCTGCCAGTCCTTCAGCTCCCTGTCGCTGGACCCGCCGCTGGTCGCCTTCGCCCCGGCCCGCACCTCCACCACCTGGCCGCGGCTGCGGGAGGCCGGCCGGTTCTGCGTCAACGTGCTGGCCGAGGACCAGAGCGGGCTGTCCCAGGCCTTCGCCCGGTCGGGCACCGACAAGTACGCCGGGGTGCCCTGGGCGCCCAGCCCGCACGGCTCGCCGATGCTGGACGGCGTGGTGGCCTGGATCGACAGCGAGCTGTGGGCCGAGTACGACGGCGGTGACCACACCATCGTCGTCGCCCGGGTCCTCGACCTGGGCGCGGACCCGGCGCGCAGCCCGCTGGTGTTCCACCGCGGTGGCTACGGCCTGCAGTTGTAGCCGGTCAGGAGAAACGGACGGCGATCACCGCGACGTCGTCCCGGCGGTCCGGGGTCGGCCCGACCGCGTGGCGGCACAGCTCGGCGGGCGTGGCCTCGACCGGCGCCCGGGCCAGCCGGGCCATCAGCGAGGCGATGCCCTGGTCCATGTCCTGGCCCGGGCGCTCGATCAGGCCGTCGGTGTAGGCCAGCAGCGTCGTGCCCGCCGGCACCTCCACGGTCAGCGACGTCCGCCGGGTGGCGCCGTCCACGCCGAGGAGGAGCCCGGTCACGCCGTCCAGCTGGCTGACCGTGCCGTCCGCGGCGCGCAGCAGCATCGGCGGGTGGCCGGCGTTGCCCAGCTCCAGCCGCCACGGCTGCCCCGCGACGGGAGGCCGCTGCGCGCGGACGTAGACGATGGTGGCCATCTCGGCGACCTGCAGGCCCTGCACGAGCCGGTCCAGCCGGCCCAGCACCGCACCGGGGTCGGGGTCGCCGGTGTCCCACGCGCAGGCCCGCAGCAGCCCGCGCAGGTGCCCCATGGCCGCGGCCGCGGCCAGGTCGTGCCCCAGCACGTCGCCCACGGCGATGCCCACCGCGCCGTCGGGCAGCGACAGCAGGTCGTAGAAGTCGCCGCCCACGTCGGCGGCGGTCGACGCGCTCACGTAGCGCGCCGCGGCGACGATCCCCGGGATGTCCGGCAGCACCGGCAGCAGTGACCGCTGCAGGGTCTCGGCGACCGTGTGCTCCTGCTGGTAGAGCCGCACGTTGTCCATCGCCATCGCCGCCCGGCGGGACAGGTCCTGGGCCAGGTCGAGGTCCTCGGGGGTGAACGACCGGCCGTGCCCGGTCACCAGGGCCATCGCGCCCAGCGTCCGGCGGCGGGCCACCAGGGGCACGGTGAGCACCGAGCTGCCGCCCAGCCGGCGGAAGAGCTCGGCGGTCGCCTCCAGCGGGAAGACCCGGTGCACCCACTCGTCGGTCACGTTCTCGACCAGCACCGGCTCGGCGTGGGCGAGGCTGCGCCGGCTGGGTGACTCCGGCGGCAGGTTGCGGGCGTGCAGGGCGGCCAGCTGGGCGAGCTCGTCCTCCCGGCCGTCCCGGTGCCGGGCCGCGGTCTCCCGGACCGCACCGTGCTCGTCGACCATGGTGAGGAACACCCAGTCGCCGAGCAGCGGGACGCACAGCGACGCCAGCCGGTCGAACAGCTCGGACATGTCCAGCGTCGCGCTCAGCGTGCTGGTCGCCTCCGCCATCAGCGCCAGCCGGCTCTGCGCCCGCTCGGCCTGTGCGCGGGCCTGCTCGGCGTCGGCCCGGGCCTGCTCGGCCTCCCGGCGCGCGGCCCGCTCCGCGGCGAAGGCCGCGGACCGCTCGTCCTCGCCCCGGACCCGCTCGGTGACGTCGGTCTGCACCCCGACGAAGCTGACCAGGTTGCCGTCCCCGTCGAACACCGGGGTGATGGACAGCTGGTTCCAGAAGGCCGTGCCGTCCTTGCGGTAGTTGAGCAGCGTGGCGGTGACCGGCTGCTGTGCCTCCAGTGCCTTGCGGATCTCGTCCACCTGGGCGCGGTCGGTGGCGGGGCCCTGCAGGAAGCGGCAGTTGCGCCCCACGGACTCCTCGCTGTCGTACCCGGTGATCCGGCTGAACGAGGGGTTCACCCAGATCAGCGGGTCGTCGGGCTGCCGCGGGTCGGTGATCGTGAAGGCGATGTCGGTGGCCACCACCGCCCGGTCGCGCAGCGCCTGCAGCTGGGCGTCCGGGTCGCCCAGCCCGTCGCCCTCCTCCAGGTGCAGGAAGACCACGAGGGACAGCCGCTGGGCGCTGGTGTCCTGGGACAGCGGGAAGCCGGTGACCCACAGCAGCAGGTCGCCGCCGGTGACGTCCGCGGCCCGGGTGGCGTCGCTGCTGCGCGCGGGCGACAACCGCACGGCCTCGCCGGTCAGCGGCCGGCCCTGGGCGACCCGGGACAGCGGGTTGCTGGTGCTGGCCAGCGGGGAGCCGGTGAGGTCGGTCAGCCCGGCCGACGCGCCCCAAGTGTCCACCGCCACGGGCAGGTGGACGTTCCCGGCCAGCTCGATCGCCGCGCTGTTGGCGTAGACCACGCTGCCCTCGGCCTGGTCGATCACCAGGACGGCGACCGGGACGTCGCCGAGGACCGACGGCAGACCGGCCTGCGCGCCCGTGTTGGTCGCGTTGCTCGCCGAGACGACCGCCTCGGCGGCGTCGACGAGGGAGGCCTGTTGCTGCTGCTCGGACTCGCCGGCCGGGTTCGGCTGCACGCCGGCGATGACGGCGACGGCCTCGGGTGGGACGGAGGATCCTGGCTGTTCGGCGGGCAGGTCGCGCGGCGGCGGCACGACGACGACCTTATCCCGCGCCGAATCGGTGGTGCACCACCTGTCCTCCATCAGGGTGGCCGGCGCCTGGTGGAGGGCACGCGTCCCGCGGCGACCGGCTGGGTATGGGCGCGAGGACACCCGGCGCCGAGTGCCGCCGCCGGGCTCCCGACGAGAGGCGGATGTCATGGGACTCCTGGACCGCATCTTCGGCCGACGGCGCCCGTCATCGCCGTACCCCGACCAGTACGGCGACCCCCGGTACGGCGAGCAGCCCTACGAGCAGCCCTACGGCGCTCCCCCGTACGGCGCAGCGCAGCCCTACGGGGGCCAGCCGGCCCCGGCCGCGCCGCGGTCCGCAGACGAGCAGGCGATCGAGCGGTACCGCTACCTGCTGCGCACCGCACCGCCGGACCAGGTCGAGGCCGCGCACGCCGAGGCGTTCGGGAAGCTCACCACCGAGCAGCGCCGCCAGGTGCTCGAGCAGCTCGCCGCCGTCCCGGGTGCGGAGCGCCCACGCGGCGACGACGCGCAGAGCCTGGCGCGCGCCGCGACCCGGGCGGAGATCCGCCGGCCGGGCACCCTGGAGCGCGCCTTCGGCGGCGGCGGCTACGGCGCCGGCCCCGGGTACGGCCCCGGCGGCTACGGCGGCGGCCCCGGCTACGGCGGCGGGTACGGACCCGGCTACGGGCGGGGCGGCATGGGCGGGATGGGGATGGGCGGGATGGGGATGGGCAGCATGATCGGCGGCAGCCTGCTCGGCACCGTCGCCGGCGTCGTCGTCGGCTCGGCGGTGGCCGACGCGCTGTTCGACACCGGCCTCGGGGACGGCGGGCTGTTCGGCGGCGGCGACGAGGAGGCCTACGCCGAGGGCTACTCCGACGGCCAGCAGGACGACGCGGGCGGCGGTGACCAGTTCGCCGACGGCGGAGGCGACTACGCCGGCGGGGACGCCGGCGGCGACTTCGGCGGCGGCGACTTCGGGGGCGGCGACTTCGGGGGCGGCGACTTCGGGGGCGGCGACTTCGGGGGTGGCGACTTCGGCGGCGGGGAGTTCTGAGACCGCAGCCACAGCAGGCCGAGGACGGGCAGCACCAGCGGGACGAAGAGGTAGCCCCGGCCGTAGCCCGACCACACCGTCTCGTCCGGGAAGGCGGCGGGGTCGGCCAGCGAGAGGGTGCCCACGACCAGCACCCCCGCCAGCTCCACCCCGCAGGCCACCAGAGCGGCGCGGCGTCCGCCGCGGCCGCCCCGGACGAGGCCGACGGTCGCCACCAGGTACACCGCGGCCGCCAGCGCCGACAGCAGGTAGGCCACCGGCGCCTCGGAGAAGCGGGTGGCCAGCTGGACGGCGGCCCGCGAGCCGGCGGCCAGGGCGAACACCCCGTACAGGGCGACCAGCACCCGGCCGGGCCCGCGGGCGGTGTCCGCCCCGGCCGGGGGCGCGGCGGGAGCGCCCAGGTGCTCAGCCACCGGTGACCTCCCACAGCTGCAGCAGCCGCCACATCATCACCCCGACGGCCGCCGCGGCCACGGCGAGCACGGTCCCGGCCCAGCGGGTGGGGTCGCTCCGCGCCCACAGCACGCCGGCCACCGGGAGCAGCACGACGCTGGCCAGGTAGGCCACGAAGGTCGCGAGCTCGGCGGGGCGGTGTCCGCTGGCCAGCTGCACCGCGGCGACCACCGCCTGGGCGACCAGCACCAGCTCCAGCGCCCCCGCCCCGACCAGGTGCGCCAGGCCGATCCGGCGGCGCAGCACGGTCGACAGCACACCGAGGGCCGCCACCACGGCGGCGGCGACGCTGGCCGCGACGACCAGGGCGGGTTCCACCCGGCGATCCTCCCGTGCTCAGCGGTGCACGGTGGACATGTCCGGGTAGCGGTCGCCCACGGTCGCGCCGCGGGGTGCGGCCTCGTCCAGCTGCCGCAGGTCCTCCTCGGTCAGCGTCACGTCCGCCGCCGCGGCGTTCTCCTCCAGCCAGCGCACCCGCTTGGTCCCCGGGATGGGCACGACCGCCGGGTTCCCGTCCCGGCCCGACTGCGCCATCACCCAGGCCAGGGCGAGCTGGGTGGCCGTCACGCCCTTGCCGTCGGCGATCTGCCGCACCCGGTCCACCAGTTCCAGGTTCTGCGCGAGGGCCTGCCCCTGGAACCGCGGGTTCTGCCGGCGGAAGTCGTCGGGGGCCAGGTCCTCGACGCTGCGGATCCGGCCGGACAGGAAGCCCCGGCCGATCGGGGAGTAGGCGACGAAGCCGATGCCGAGCTCGGCGCAGGTGGCCAGCACGCCGTCGTCCTCGGGGTCGCGGCTCCACAGCGAGTACTCGGTCTGCACCGCGGTGACCGGCTGGACGGCGTGCGCCCGGCGGATGGTCTCCGGAGCGGCCTCGGAGATGCCGGCGGACCGGATCTTGCCGGCCTCGACCAGCTCCCGCAGCGCCCCCCAGGTGTCCTCGACCGGCACCGTGGTGTCGACCCGGTGCTGGTAGTAGAGGTCGATGACGTCCACCCCCAGGCGCTGCAGGGAGGCGTCGCAGGCCCGGTGCACGTACTCCGGGCGGCCGTTGACGCCGACCCGGGAGCCGTCGGGGTTGCGCTCGTTGCCGAACTTGGTGGCCAGCGCGACCTCGGCGCGGCGGGCGGCGATCGCCCGGCCGACCAGCTGCTCGTTGGTGAACGGGCCGTACATGTCCGCGGTGTCCACGAAGGTGACGCCCAGGTCCAGCGCCCGGTGGATGGTCGCCTCGGCCTCGGCCTGGTCCGCGGTCCCGTAGAACTCGCTCATCCCCATGCAGCCCAGGCCCTGGGCGGAGACGGTCAGGGCGGCGAGCGCGCGTGTCTGCATGCCCTCCTCCTGCCCGCGACCGGCGGCAGGCAACCGGCGGGGTCCACGTGGAACCCCCGGGGGTCAGCGCGCGAGCTCCGCCCGGATCTCCGCGTCGTCCTGCCCGACCCTGGGCACGGCGCCGACGCTGCCGGGGGTGGCCGAGAAGCGCGGCGCCACCGCCGGCTGGACGACCCCGTCGCGCTCGGTGAACACCCCGCGGGCCCGGTTGTGCGGGTCCGCGGCGGCCTCGGTGAGCGACCAGACCGGCGCGACGCAGGCGTCGGTCCCGGCGAAGACCGACCACCACTCCGCCCGGGTGCGGGAGGCGAACACGGCGGTGAACCGCTCCCGCAGCAGCGGCCAGGACGTCGGGTCCGCCCGGTCGGGCAGCGTGGCGTCCCCGGCCAGCCCCAGGCCGGTCAGCAGCGCGGCGTAGAACTGCTCCTCCAGCGCGCCGACGGCCAGGAACTCCCCGTCGGCGCAGCGGTACACGTCGTAGAACGGCGCACCGGTGTCGAGCAGGTTGGTCCCGCGCCGGTCGGTCCAGGCGCCGGTGGCGAGCATCCCGTGCAGCATGGTGGTGAGGACGGCGGTGCCGTCGACGATCGCCGCGTCCACCACCTGCCCCTCCCCCGTCGCGCGGGCGTGCAGCAGAGCGGCCAGGGCGCCCAGCGCGAGGAACACCCCGCCGCCGCCGAAGTCGCCCAGCAGGTTGACCGCCGGCGCCGGCCGCTCGTCCGGCCGCCCGCTGGCCCCCAGCGCCCCGGTGAGCGCGATGTAGCCGATGTCGTGGCCGGCCGTCGGGGCCAGCGGCCCGGTCTGTCCCCAGCCGGTCATCCGGCCGTACACCAGCGCCGGGTGCGCGGCCAGCAGCACGTCGGGGCCCAGTCCCAGCCGCTCCATCACGCCGGGCCGGAAGCCCTCCAGCAGCACGTCGGAGCGGGCCGCCAGGGCGCGCGCCACGGCGAGGTCGTCGCCGTCCTTGAGGTCCAGGGCGATCGACCGCTTGCCGCGGTCGAGTAGCGTCGGGCCACCCAGCGCGCCGACCAGCCCGGCCCGGCTCCCCCGCCGGTCCACCCGGACCACGTCGGCGCCGAGGTCGGCCAGCAGCATCCCGCAGAAGGGACCCGGCCCCAGCCCGGCGAACTCCAGCACCCGCACGCCCCGCAGGGGACCCTCTCCAGAGACCACGGATGGCATGCTGCCCGACGTGACCGGCTACCTCGCCGCCGCGGTCGGAGGAGCGCTCGGCGCGCTGGCCCGCTGGGGCGTCGGCGAGGAGTTGCCGTCGGCCACCTGGCCGGTCGCGACCCTGCTGGTCAACCTCACCGGCTGCCTGCTCATCGGGGTGCTGCTCGCGGTGCTGTCCGCGCGCCCGCCGGCCCGCCCGTGGCTGCGGCCGTTCCTGGCCACCGGCGTGCTGGGCGGCTGGACGACGTACTCGACGTTCGCGGTGGACGTCGTCCGGCTGGCGGAGGCCGGTGCCTGGGGGGTGGCCGGCGCCTACGTGCTCGTCTCGGTGGCCGGCGGCGTGCTGGCCGTCGCGGCCGGGCTGCTGCTGGGGTGGGCCGCCGTCGGGCGACCCGCGGAGGTCGCCGGAGCCGGTCGATGACCCCGCTGCTGGTGGTCCTCGGCGCGCTGGTGGGTGCACCGCTGCGGCTGCTCGCCGACCGGGTGGCCGTCGCCCGGCGCGGCCCCGGGAGCGTGGCCGGCACGCTGACGGTCAACGTCGTGGGCAGTGCCGTGCTGGGCGTGCTGCTCGGCCTGCGCGACGTGCCGCCCGCCGTCCTGGCCCTGGTCGGCACCGGCTTCTGCGGGACCCTGACCACGTTCTCCACCTTCGGCTGGGACGTCGTCCGGCTGGTGGAGGAGCGGGCCGTGCTGCGGGCGGCCGGCTACGTGGGGGCGACCCTGCTGCTGGGCCTCGGCGCGGCGGCCGCGGCGTACGCGCTGGTTCGCGGCTGACCGGCGGGGTCAGTAGGGTCGGCGGCCATATGGCTGATGACACGAGCGCTCAGGGGTCCGACGCCGACAGCCCGGTCGTCGTCGTGGCGAACCGGCTGCCCGTCGACCAGGTCACCGACCCGGACGGCAGCACCCGCTGGCAGCGCAGCCCCGGCGGGCTGGTCACCGCGCTCGAGCCGTTCGTGGCCGGCCGCGGCGGCGCCTGGGTCGGCTGGTCCGGCTCCGCCGGGGAGGCCCCGGAGCCCTTCGAGTCCGGCGGCATGCACCTGGTCCCCGTGCCGCTGTCGGAGGAGGAGGTGGACCGCTACTACGAGGGGTTCTCCAACGCCTCGCTGTGGCCGCTCTACCATGACGTGGTCGAGAAGCCCGAGTACCACCGGGCCTGGTGGGACGCCTACGTCCAGGTCAACCGGCGCTTCGCCGACCGGGCCGCCGAGGTCGCCGCCGAGGGCGCGATCGTCTGGGTGCACGACTACCAGCTGCAGCTGGTCCCCGCCCTGCTGCGCCAGCAGCGGCCGGACCTGACCATCGGGTTCTTCCTGCACATCCCCTTCCCGCCCTACGAGCTGTTCACCCAGCTGCCGTGGCGCTCGGCGATCATCGAAGGGCTGCTGGGCGCGGACCTCATCGGCTTCCAGATGCCCAGCGCCGCGTCCAACTTCGTCAGCCTCGCCCGCCGGCTGCACGACCTGCCGACCAAGGGCAGCACGATCAGCTACGAGGGCCGGACGGTCACCGCCCGCGCCTTCCCCATCTCGATCGACGTGGCCGGCTTCGACGAGCTGGCCTCCTCCCCCGAGGTGGTGGCCCGGGCCGCGGAGATCCGCGAGGAGCTCGGCCGGCCGGACAAGCTCGTGCTCGGCGTGGACCGGCTGGACTACACCAAGGGCATCGGCGTCCGGCTGGAGGCCTTCGAGGAGCTGCTGGAGGACGGCGCGATCGAGGCGCCGTCGACGGTGTTCCTGCAGGTGGCCACCCCCAGCCGGGAACGGGTCGAGCACTACGTCACGATGCGGGAGACGATCGAGCAGCAGGTCGGGCACATCAACGGCCTGTACGGCTCGATCGCCGGGCCGGCCGTGCAGTACTTCAACCAGTCGATGCCCCGCGAGGAGCTGGCCGCGATGTACCGGGCGGCCGACGTCATGCTGGTGACGCCCTACCGGGACGGCATGAACCTGGTGGCCAAGGAGTACGTGGCCGCCCGGCGCGACCTCGGCGGGGTGCTGGTCCTCAGCGAGTTCGCCGGCGCGGCCGCCGAGCTCAGGCAGGCGCTGCTGGTCAACCCGCACGACATCGCCGGGGTCAAGCAGCAGCTGCTGCGGGCGCTGCGGATGGACCCGGCGGAGGCGGCGAAGCGGATGCGCGCGATGCGCCGGCACCTGACGAAGCACGACCTGGACCACTGGGCCAACTCGTTCTTCGAGTCGCTGCAGGCCCAGGCATGACCTCGGGTGGGCCCGGCCTGGACCCGGCCCTAGCGGGCGCGCTGGACGAGCTCGCCCGGTGCCGGCCGCTGCTGCTGGCCAGCGACTACGACGGGGTGCTGGCCAGGCTCCGGGACGACCCCGCCGCGGCCGTCCCGGAGCCGGGGAACGACGCCCTGCTGTCCCGGCTCGCCGCGGTCGAGGGGGTCACCGTCGCGCTGGTGAGCGGCCGGGGCGTCGCCGACCTGCGGACGACGAGCGGGCTCACCGGACCGTTCCGCTGGGTGGGCAGCCACGGCGCCGAGTTCGACGGGCCGATCGCCGGGGAGCTGGCCGGCCGGCGGGACACCCTGGCGGACGCGCTGGCACCGCTGGTGGCCGCCGTCCCCGGTGCCCGGCTCGAGGTGAAGCCGGCCAGCGTCGCGGTGCACGTGCGCACCGTCGCCGACCGGGCGGCCGGTCGGAAGCTGCTCGCCGACGTCGCCGCCGGGCCCGGGGCGGACCCCTCGCTCACCGCCAAACCGGGCAAGGACGTGCTCGAACTGGCGGTCACGGACGCCGACAAGGGCACGGCCCTGGTGCGGCTGGCCGCCGAGCTCGGTGCCACCGGCCTGCTGTACCTCGGGGACGACGTCACCGACGAGGACGCCTTCACCGCCGCCGCCGGGGTGCCCGGCGCCCGCGCCGTCACGGTGAAGGTCGGACCCGGCGACACCGTGGCCGCCCACCGGGTCACCGACCTCGACGGCGTGCAGGCCGTCCTCCGGCGACTGGGCACCGCGCTGTCCGCCTGACGGTTCCGCCCGCAGCAGCCGCCACTCCCGCCCCTCCCGCACCTCTCCTCCCAGCGCACGGCGCGTCGGGCGTCACGTCCGCCTGCCCCGCTGCCGATTCCTCCCGCGCGGTGTCACATCCCTCCACCTGCCGGACCCGGTGACCGGTCGCCATTGTCGACAAGTGCACGAATGGTCCCAGAATGGCGGTGGCCGCGCATTCTCGGTGTTGTCCCGGAATTGCGCGCGCCGTTCCGGGTCCATGACCGGAGCTGTGGTGTCGTACCTGAGTTGTTGATCGCTGTCCGGGGCGGGCTCGGCGGCGCACGTGAGGGAAGAGGCAGGCGTGGAAGGTCTGGACGACATCGTCGAGGAGTTCCTCGTGGAGAGTCACGAGAACCTCGACCAGCTGGACCAGGACCTGGTCGCCCTGGAGCAGGACCCCCGTTCGCGGGACCGTCTGTCGAGCATCTTCCGGACGATCCACACCATAAAGGGCACCAGCGGGTTCCTCGCCTTCAACCGGCTGGAGGAGGTCGCCCACGTCGGGGAGAACCTGCTCTCCCGGTTGCGGGACGGCGCGCTGGAGCTCACCCCGCACCGCACCGACGCCCTGCTGCAGATGGTCGACTGCGTCCGCGCCCTGCTGGCCGCCATCGAGGCCGGCGGGGGCGAGGGCGGCGTCGACGTCTCGGCCACCGTCGCCGCCATCAGCGCCGCGCTGGAGGAGGCCCCCGCCGCCGCGGCACCGGTGACCGAGGCGCCCGTGGCCGAGGTCCCCGTCGAGGTGGCCGTCGAGGTGCCGGTCGAGGTCGTCGCCGAGGCGCCCGTCGTCCCCACCCCGCGCACCGAGGTCGCCACCGCACCGCCGGCCCGCAAGCCCGCCCCCGCCAAGCCCGGTGCCGCAAAGCCCGCGGCGAAGAAGGCCCCGGCCAAGCGCACGCCGGCCGGCAAGGCGGCCGCGGTCGTCGCCGAGCCGGTCGCCGAGCCGGCCGTGCCGTCCCTGCCCGAGGTGCCGGCGGTCCAGCTGCCTGTCGACGAGCTCCCGGAGGCCCCGGTGCAGTCCCTCCCCACCCCGGCCGCGGAGGACACGGTGCCGCCGGCGGCTCCCGAGTCCACCGCCGCGCCGGCCGCAGACGCCGAGGGGAAGGGCCAGCAGCCCGGCCGCCGGGCCGTCGCCGACAGCACGATCCGCGTCGACGTCGACCTGCTCGACGCCCTGATGCTGCTCGTGGGTGAGCTCGTCCTCACCCGCAACCAGATCGTCCAGTACGTGGGCCGGGTGACCGACCCCGACCTGGTCCGCGCCTCCCAGCGGCTGAACCTGATCGCCAGCGAGCTGCAGGAGGGCGTCATGAAGACGCGCATGCAGCCGATCGACCACATCTGGTCCAAGCTGCCCCGCGTCGTCCGCGACCTGGGCCTGCAGTGCGGCAAGTCGGTCCGCCTGGAGATGGAGGGCCGGGAGACCGAGCTGGACAAGACCCTGCTGGAGGCGGTCAAGGACCCGTTGACGCACCTGGTGCGCAACTCCGTCGACCACGGCGTCGAGTCTTCGCAGGCCCGGATCGCCGCCGGCAAGCCCGCCGAGGGCGTCCTGATGCTGCGCGCCCGGCACGAGAGCGGCCAGGTCGTCGTCGAGGTCGCCGACGACGGTGCGGGCATCGAGCCGGCGCGGGTCGGCGCCAAGGCCGTCGAGCGCGGCCTGGTCACCGCCGACCAGCTGACCCGGATGAGCCCCGCCGACGTCCTCCAGCTGATCTTCCTGCCCGGGTTCTCCACCGCGGCGGCGGTCACCAACGTCTCCGGCCGCGGCGTCGGGATGGACGTCGTCAAGACCAACATCGAGTCGATCGGCGGCACCATCGAGGTGGAGTCGGTCCCGGGGCGGGGCACCTGCACCCGGCTGCGGATCCCGCTGACCCTGGCGATCGTCCCGGCGCTGACCATCGAGTGCGCCGGCGACCGCTACGCCATCCCGCAGATCAGCCTGCAGGAACTGGTCGCCCTGGACGCCGAGAAGGCCGCGGCCGCTGTCGAGGAGGTCGGCGGCGCGTCGGTGTACCGGCTGCGCGGCGAGCTGCTGCCGCTGGTGCGGCTGGCCGACGTGCTCGGGCTGCCGTCGGACCGGCACGACGGCCACGTGGTCATCGCGGTGCTGCGGTCCGAGGGGCGCCGGTTCGGCCTCGTGGTGGACCGGGTCATCAACACCGAGGAGATCGTGGTCAAGGCCGTCGGCGGCCAGATGAAGGCCATCGGCCTCTACTCCGGAGCCACGGTCCTGGGTGACGGCGCGGTCGCCCTCATCCTCGACGTCCAGGCGCTCGCCCGGCGGGCGCTGCGCCCGGAGACCGCCGAGCGCCAGGAGAGCCGGATGGCCGCCGCCGTCACCGCCACCGTCGCCGAGCGCCAGCGCATGCTGCTGGCCGCGATCGGCGGGGGCCGACGGGTCGCCATCCCGCTGGACACCGTCACCCGCCTGGAGCAGGTGCGCAGCGACACCGTCGAGCGGGTCGGCTCCCGCGAGGTCGTGCAGTACCGCGGCGCGATCCTGCCGATCGTCCGGCTGGACCGGCACCTGGGTGCCTTCGGCGGCGACGAGCGGGAGGTGCTGGAGGTCATCGTCTACGCCGACCACGGCCGCAGCGTCGCCATCGTGGTGGAGGAGATCCTCGACATCGTCGACGGCGAGGCGTCGGTGCACAGCGACATCGACGACCTGGGGCTGCTCGGGTCGGCCGTCATCGGCGACCGGGTGACCGAGCTGCTCGACGTCCGCGCGGCCATCCTCGCCGCCGACCCGGCCTTCTACTCGACGCCACCCGCGTCGCTCCCCGGCGGCCTGGCCGGCCTGGGCGCCTCCCCCGATCCCCTGGACGCCTTCGACGGCGCCCCCTCGCCCTTCCTGGAGGTCTGACGTGAGCACCGCCGCACCGGCGATCCCGAACACCAGCCAGCTGGCCACCTTCCGGCTGGACGGCGACCTCTACGGCGTGGAGGTCGAGCACGTCCAGGAGGTGCTGCGCAGCCAGAGCATCACCCGGGTGCCGCTGGCTCCCCCGGCGGTCGCCGGGCTGATCAACCTGCGCGGCCAGGTCGTCACCGCCATCGAGCTGCGCGAGCGGCTGGGCCGGCCGGCCCGCCCCGAGGGCACCGAGGCGGTCGTGATCGTCGTCCGGTTGCACGGGGAGGCCGTCAGCCTGCTCGTCGACAGCATCGCCGACGTCGTGGACGTCGACCTCCGTGACTTCGAGGCTCCTCCGGACACCCTCGACGGCAGTGCCCGGGAGCTGATCCGGGGGGCCTACAAGCTCGACGGCCACCTGCTCCTCGCCCTCGACGTCAACCGCGCCGTCGGCACCTGATCCCCACCCCCGATCCCCCACACCAGGCACCAGGAGCCTCCCGTCATGGCCGTCACGCCGCCCACCAGCCCCTCCCCCGACGACCGCACCGCCGAGCACAAGGCCTCCTGGTGGGGTGACCGCGGGGTCAGCACCAAGATCCTCACCGCCGTGGGTGCCGCCGGCGTCGTGGCCGCCACCGTCGGCGTGATGGGGCTGTCGGCCCTGAGCACCTCGGCAGCGGCCAGCCAGGACCTGTACGCGAGCAACATCTCCGGCCTCGAGGCCTCGGCGGACATGAAGGCCGTCATCGGCGAGCTGCGCAAGCTCTCCCGGGACGCGCTCATCACCCCCGACCCCGCGGAGACCAAGCAGATCCTGACCGACCTCCCCGTGACGGCGGAGGCCTTCGACGCGGCGGTCGCCGCCTACGGCGAGTCCCTCCCGACGGAGGAGAAGCTGGCCCTGGTCGACCAGGCGGCCACCGCCTTCCACGACTACATCGAGGGCGTGGAGACACAGCTGGGGCCGTTCGCCCTGGCCTCTGACAACGCCGGCTGGTACACCACGAACGAGCAGACGGTCGCCCCCCTCGCGGCCCAGGCCGACGAGCTCATCGACCAGGTCCGGGCGCTCGAGTCCGAGGACGCCGCGGCGGACGCCGCCAACGCGCAGGCCCAGTACGAGTTCCAGCGCACGCTGTCCCTCGTCGTCCTGGTCGCCGGCATCGCACTCGCGCTCGGCGTCGGCTTCACGGTGGCCCGGGCCATCGCCCGCGGAGTCGGCCGGGTGCAGACGGTGAGCGAGGCGCTGGCCGCCGGTGACCTCACCAAGCAGTCCGGTCTGCGCACCAAGGACGAGCTGGGCCGGATGGGCACTGCGCTCGACCAGGCCGTGGACACCCTGCGCGGGCTGATGACCTCGGTGGCTGCGTCGGCGGATGCGGTGGCTGCGTCGTCGGAGGAGTTGTCGGCGTCGTCGTCGCAGATCTCGGCGTCGGCGGAGGAGACCTCGGCGCAGTCGGGTGTGGTGTCGGCGGCGGCTGAGGAGGTGTCCCGGAACGTGGGCACGGTGGCGGCGGGTGCGGAGGAGATGGGCGCCTCGATCCGGGAGATCTCCCAGAACGCGAACGAGGCGGCGCGGGTGGCCGCGTCGGCGGTGGCCGAGGCGCAGGCGACGACGGAGACGATCACCAAGTTGGGCACGAGCTCGCAGGAGATCGGTGCGGTGGTGAAGGCGATCACCTCGATCGCGGAGCAGACGAACTTGCTGGCGCTCAACGCCACGATCGAGGCCGCCCGGGCCGGTGAGGCCGGCAAGGGGTTCGCGGTGGTGGCCAACGAGGTGAAGGAGCTGGCGCAGGAGACGGCGCGGGCGACGGAGGACATCGCCCGGCGGGTGGAGGCCATCCAGGGCGACACCACCAAGGCGATCACCGCGATCGGTGGGATCTCGGCGGTGATCGGGAGCATCAACGACTTCCAGCTGACCATCGCCAGTGCGGTGGAGGAGCAGACCGCCACCACCCAGGAGATGTCCCGGTCGGTCCAGGAGGCCGCCAGCGGGTCGGGTGAGATCGCGCAGAACATCACCGGGGTCTCCTCGGCCGCGGACTCGACCACCCAGGCGCTGTCCCAGACCCGGGTCGCGGTCGACGAGCTGTCGAAGATGGCCAGCGACCTGCGCACCACCGTCGGCCACTTCACCTACTGAGCACGGCCGCGGCAGCCCTCCGCCATGCCGAGCTCGCGGCGGAGGACTGCCATGGCCACGGCCCCCACTGCCCCCACTGCCCGTCGGCTCGCAGGGGGACCCGCCGAGGGGCCACCGTCCTCAGCACCACCTCGCCACCACTCCCGGAGAGACCATGACCGTCCCCACCCCCACTACGCACAGCCGTTGGATCGCCGACCGACGAATCAACACCAAGCTGCTCCTCCTGCTGGGGGTCCTGCTGCTCGTGGCGGGATCGGTCGGTGGCCTGGCCATCGTCCAGCTCGGGAGGGTGGCCACGGCCGCGGAGAGCATCTACGCAGACGGCGCGGTCCCGCTCAACGACCTCGCGAGCGCGCGGCAGGCCAACAGCAGCATGCGCCAGCGCGTGCTCCTCCACCTCGCTGGTCCTGTCGCGGACAAGCCCCGGCGCGAGCAGGAGATCGCCGACCTCGACGCCGTTTTCGACGCCAGTGTGGTCTCGTTGCGGGAGGGCGCCAGCGACGCGGATCTCCTGGATGACTATGTCGCTGCGGTCATGGACTACCGCGTCTTCCGGGATCGGACCATCGTGCCGGCCAGCCGCGCCATGGACCCGGCCGTCCCCGTCGCTCCGATCCTGGCCGAGTGCGACCGCCTCTACGGGATCGTCGTCTCCCTCGGTGACGAGCTGAGCGCGGCCCAGGTGGAAGCCGTGCAGCGGACGGACGAGGAGGCCGACGCCGCCTACCGGACCGGACGCACCCAGATCGTGGTCGTGCTCGGGGTCGGAGCGCTCCTCGGCACCGCCCTGGCCCTCGTCATCGGCCGCCAGATCGTCAGGCCTCTGACGCGCGTCAAGGCAAGCCTGGAGGCTCTGGCGGATGGTGATCTCACCCGGGACGCCCAGGTGACCTCGGCCGACGAGGTGGGCCAGATGGCCGCCGCCCTGACCCAGGCGCAGGCCAGTCTGCGGTCGGTGTTGTCGTCGGTGGCTGCGTCGGCGGATGCGGTGGCTGCGTCGTCGGAGGAGTTGTCGGCGTCGTCGTCGCAGATCTCGGCGTCGGCGGAGGAGACCTCGGCGCAGTCGGGTGTGGTGTCGGCGGCGGCTGAGGAGGTGTCCCGGAACGTGGGCACGGTGGCGGCGGGTGCGGAGGAGATGGGCGCCTCGATCCGGGAGATCTCCCAGAACGCGAACGAGGCGGCGCGGGTGGCCGCGTCGGCGGTGGCCGAGGCGCAGGCGACGACGGAGACGATCACCAAGTTGGGCACGAGCTCGCAGGAGATCGGTGCGGTGGTGAAGGCGATCACCTCGATCGCGGAGCAGACGAACTTGCTGGCGCTCAACGCCACGATCGAGGCCGCCCGGGCCGGTGAGGCCGGCAAGGGGTTCGCGGTGGTGGCCAACGAGGTGAAGGAGCTGGCGCAGGAGACGGCGCGGGCGACGGAGGACATCGCCCGGCGGGTGGAGGCCATCCAGGGCGACACCACCAAGGCGATCACCGCGATCGGTGGGATCTCGGCGGTGATCGGGAGCATCAACGACTTCCAGCTGACCATCGCCAGTGCGGTGGAGGAGCAGACCGCCACCACCCAGGAGATGTCCCGGTCGGTCCAGGAGGCCGCCAGCGGGTCGGGTGAGATCGCGCAGAACATCACCGGGGTCTCCTCGGCCGCGGACTCGACCACCCAGGCGCTGTCCCAGACCCGGGTCGCGGTCGACGAGCTGTCGAAGATGGCCAGCGACCTGCGCACCACCGTCGGCCACTTCACCTACTAGGGCGCCGTCCCGAGGCTCGGCCCGAGCTTGCGAGGGGTGAGGAGGACGGGGTCCTTCTACTGCCCCCCGCCACTCGCACGCTCGCGGCGGGACCCTGCAGGGGGGCCTTCCCTGCAGGGGTCAGGATCGAACGGCGCTGCATTCCCGATTCGTCTGGGGAATGCAGCGCCGTTCCGTCTTTCCCGGGCGGTCTTGCGAGCCGGGAATTGTCGACAAATCGTCCGCGCGGGACGGTGACCGACCTTTCCCGGTCCGCTTCAGCGACACGCCGGGGGAATTATGGGCGGACCATTTCCGGATAGGCCACAGTTCCCCACCACGGCAGGTACTCCCGCTCGAACCGCCCATCCCGGTGGTGCGACGGCCGGCCGGTACCACCTTCGAGCCTCACCCATCTGGAGCACCCGCATGTCCGTCCTCTCCGCCCCGCAGCGCTGGTTCGCCGACCGGTCGCTGGCCGTGAAGTTCGGCGTGCTCATCGGGGTCGTGGTCCTGGCCTTCGGTGGACTCGTCGCGTCACAGATGTCGTCCAACGCCACGGTCAGCCAGGTGAACACCCGGCTCAGCCAGCTCGAGGAGGCGCAGGCCCTGGTCCTGCAGCTGGACACCCGGGCCAGCGAGCTGAAGGTGGACGGGCTCAAGGCGCTCGTCAACCCCGTCCCGGCCGAGCAGCAGGTCGACGTGGCCGACGACGTCGCGACGGCCGAGGAGCTGCTGACCCAGCTGCGCGAGGTGCCGTTGGACGGGGACGTCGCGACGGCTGCCGACGAGGTGCAGGCGACCTTCGGCTCCTACGTCGACTCGCTGTCCGCCTTCGTCGACGCGGCGGTGGCCGACCAGCCGGCCACCCGGCTGCGCTTCGAGGACATCCAGGCGGCCAACGACATCACCGACGGTGCCGTGGGCGAGGCCAAGGACGCACTGGCCGCCGCCAGCGCGGAGGCGCAGCAGGAGCTCTCCGCGGCGATCGGTCAGGCGGCTGTGACCGGAGCCGCGGTGGCCGGTGCCGGGATCCTGGCCATCGGTGGCATCAGCCTGCTGACGCTCCGCTCGATCGCCCGGCCGCTGAGCCGGGTGCAGAGCTCGCTGGAGGCGCTCGCCGAGGGCGACCTGACCCGCGCGACCGCGGTCGACCAGCGGGACGAGGTCGGTCGGATGGCGGCCGCGCTGGACGCGGCGCAGGCCAGTCTGCGGTCGGTGTTGTCGTCGGTGGCTGCGTCGGCGGATGCGGTGGCGGCGTCGTCGGAGGAGTTGTCGGCGTCGTCGTCGCAGATCTCGGCGTCGGCGGAGGAGACCTCGGCGCAGTCGGGTGTGGTGTCGGCGGCGGCTGAGGAGGTGTCCCGGAACGTGGGCACGGTGGCGGCGGGTGCGGAGGAGATGGGCGCCTCGATCCGGGAGATCTCCCAGAACGCGAACGAGGCGGCGCGGGTGGCCGCGTCGGCGGTGGCCGAGGCGCAGGCGACGACGGAGACGATCACCAAGTTGGGCACGAGCTCGCAGGAGATCGGTGCGGTGGTGAAGGCGATCACCTCGATCGCGGAGCAGACGAACTTGCTGGCGCTCAACGCCACGATCGAGGCCGCCCGGGCCGGTGAGGCCGGCAAGGGGTTCGCGGTGGTGGCCAACGAGGTGAAGGAGCTGGCGCAGGAGACGGCGCGGGCGACGGAGGACATCGCCCGGCGGGTGGAGGCCATCCAGGGCGACACCACCAAGGCGATCACCGCGATCGGTGGGATCTCGGCGGTGATCGGGAGCATCAACGACTTCCAGCTGACCATCGCCAGTGCGGTGGAGGAGCAGACCGCCACCACCCAGGAGATGTCCCGGTCGGTCCAGGAGGCCGCCAGCGGGTCGGGTGAGATCGCGCAGAACATCACCGGGGTCTCCTCGGCCGCGGACTCGACCACCCAGGCGCTGTCCCAGACCCGGGTCGCGGTCGACGAGCTGTCGAAGATGGCCTCCGATCTGCGCACCACCGTGGGCCGCTTCACCTACTGACCCCGCACGACAGAGACACACGACAGAGAACAGAGACAGAGGCTTCCCGTCATGACGAACGACAGCACACGGCCCGGACGCCGCACCGTGGGCGTCCAGAACGCGATCCTGGCCGTCGGTGCCGCCGGTATGGCCGCCGCGATGGTGGTGGGCGGCTTCGCGCTGACCGGCCTGACGGCCGCCGGGGAGACGCTCGACGAGGTCGGTCGGCTGGAGGACGCGCTGACCGCCGTGCAGGAGGTGCAGACCTCGAACGCCGACGTGACCGGCTGGCAGACCGCCTACGCCTGGGACGCCCGCCGCATCGGCGGCATCGCCGCCGTCCAGGACGACAACGCCAACCGCGCCGGCTTCCTGGACAGCGCCGACCGGCTCCGCGGTCAGCTGGCGGCCATGCCCACCGACGTCCTCGACGAGGCGGAGCTGGCGGCGTTCGAGCAGATCCAGACCCAGTGGGACGCCTACTTCGCGGTGGACGACCAGGTCGTCGCCGCGTACCGGCAGGGCACCCCGGCCGGCGTGGAGGCCGGTGACGCGCTGGTCCTGGGCGACGGCTACGAGGTGTACTTCCAGGTCCTCGAGCTCACCGCCCAGCTGCGCGAGTCCGTCGACGCGCGGACGGCCGCCGCGGGCGAGGCCGCCGACGTGCAGCAGCAGCGCAGCCTGTGGATCATGGTCGCGGCCATCGTCGTCGGCGCGATCGCCACGCTGGCCCTCGCAGTCGCCGTCGCCCGCCGCATCGTGCGCCCGCTGAACGCGGTCGTCTCGGTCGCTGCGGCGGTCGCCGCCGGGGACCTGACCCGGACGACGGGCGTGCAGCGGGGCGACGAGGTGGGCCGCGCGGCCGCGGCCCTGGACGGGGCCGTCGCCGACCTCCGTGAGGTGCTGGCCTCGGTGGCTGCGTCGGCGGATGCGGTGGCTGCGTCGTCGGAGGAGTTGTCGGCGTCGTCGTCGCAGATCTCGGCGTCGGCGGAGGAGACCTCGGCGCAGTCGGGTGTGGTGTCGGCGGCGGCTGAGGAGGTGTCCCGGAACGTGGGCACGGTGGCGGCGGGTGCGGAGGAGATGGGCGCCTCGATCCGGGAGATCTCCCAGAACGCGAACGAGGCGGCGCGGGTGGCCGCGTCGGCGGTGGCCGAGGCGCAGGCGACGACGGAGACGATCACCAAGTTGGGCACGAGCTCGCAGGAGATCGGTGCGGTGGTGAAGGCGATCACCTCGATCGCGGAGCAGACGAACCTGCTGGCGCTCAACGCCACGATCGAGGCCGCCCGGGCCGGTGAGGCCGGCAAGGGGTTCGCGGTGGTGGCCAACGAGGTGAAGGAGCTGGCGCAGGAGACGGCGCGGGCGACGGAGGACATCGCCCGGCGGGTGGAGGCCATCCAGGGCGACACCACCAAGGCGATCACCGCGATCGGTGGGATCTCGGCGGTGATCGGGAGCATCAACGACTTCCAGCTGACCATCGCCAGTGCGGTGGAGGAGCAGACCGCCACCACGCAGGAGATGTCCCGGTCGGTCCAGGAGGCCGCCGGCGGCAGCACGGAGATCGCCACCAACATCACCGGCGTCTCGGCGGCGGCGTCCTCCACCACCGAGGCGCTGTCCCAGACCCGGGTCGCGGTCGACGAGCTGTCTAAGATGGCCAGCGACCTGCGCACCACGGTGGGCCGCTTCACCTACTAGGGCGCCGTCCCGAGGCTCGGCCCGAGCTTGCGAGGGGTGAGGAGGACGGGGTCCTTCTACTGCCCCCCGCCACTCGCAAGCTCGCGGCGGGACCCTGCAGGGGGGCCACTGCCTACGCTGAGTGACCGAGCAACGCACTAGCGTGGAGGAACACGCAGCGGCGGTCACCCGGGGGACCAACCAACGGGTGACCGCCGCATGGCGGGTCCTGCCGGTCGCCACCACGATGAGCTGACCACTCACCTGGAGGCGATCGTGCCCTACTCCCTGGTCAGCGCCGCGACCCTCGGCTTCGACCTCGCCCGGCTGCGCGCCGGCGGGCAGGTCGCCGACGTGCTGTTGACCGGCCTGGCGGCCGACGCCGACACCCTCGGCCGGCTGGCCGCGGCCCACCCCGCGGCCGGGCGGCCCGACGACGAGCGCGCGGCCCAGGCCGTCCGGGTCCGCCGGGCCCACGAGCTGGCCGCCACGGGTGTCCCCCAGCTGCGCGACCTGCCCGGAGCGGTGACCGGCACGGACCAGCGCACCGCCCGCCTGCTGACGCTGCTCGAGCGGGGCACCATCGGCAACACGCCGGCGCTCGCCCGGCTGGTCCGGGACGACGTCCTGGGCCCCGAGCACCCCGTCGCCGCCACGCTGGACCCCGACCTGGTCGCGCGGGCGGCCGACGTCCTCGTCGACGCGGCCACCGGGTGGTGGGCCGCCGAGGCCCTCGACCCCGCCGTCCGCCTGGAGCTGACCGCTCCCTACGGGGCGGCCACCGCCCTGGTCGCCCCGCCGCGTCCGGACCTCGGGCCGGCCACCGCCGGTGTCGCCGTCCTGCTGGACGCGGTGCGCGGCCTGGACGAGGCCGGCCGGCGCCGCTGGCGGATCGCCGTGGACGCCGTCCGCACCCAGCGGCGCCCCTGGGCCGCGGCCATGCACGGGGCCTGCTGGGCCGCCCACGTCTCCGGGCGCACCCGGGCACTCGCCGCCGCCCAGCTGATGGCCGTGCAGGCCGCGGCGGACGGCGGCTTCACCGCCCGGGACGGTGCCGAGGGGATCTGGAACGCGCTCGCGGGGTGCGTGCAGGGCGTGGCCATGGCCGACCTGCTCGACGAGGAGTCGCTCGCCGTGCTCGGCGAGCCCTGGGCGCTGGTGACCGGGAGGCACCTCCGCCTGGCGGGGTGACAGTCGGGTCCGGCCCGGCTCAACCCCCGCGCGGCTGCTGCCGATAAGGGTCGTGGGCGGCCCACCGGCTGCGCACATCGGCAGCTGCGGGGGAACGCGTGGAACCCATCAGGGTGATGGTGGTCGACGACTCCGTCGTCGTCCGGAAGATCGTGACCGACGTCCTGTCCCAGGACCCGGCGATCAACGTGGTCGGCACCGCGCCCAACGGTCGTCTCGCGGTCGCCAAGCTCGAGCAGCTGAAGCCCGAGCTGGTCACGATGGACATCGAGATGCCGGACATGAACGGCATCGAGGCGGTCCGGGCCATCCGCGGCGGCATGGGCGGACGCCAGCACAGCCGCGTCCCGATCATCATGTTCAGCACGCTCACCGAGCGGGGCGCGTCGGCCACCCTCGACGCGCTGTCCTCCGGCGCCAACGACTACGTCACCAAGCCGGCCAACGTCGGCAGCGTCGCGCAGTCCATGGAGAGCGTCCGTGAGCAGCTCGTCCCCAAGATCAAGGCCCTCACCGGCCGGCCGCTGACCGCCGGTGCCCCGGCCGCCCCCGTCGCGCCGGTCGTCCCCCGCCCGCCGGTCGCCCGGACCCGCGCCCGGCAGGAGCCCGCCGTCCTGGTGATCGGCTCGTCCACCGGTGGGCCCGAGGCGCTCACCAAGGTCCTGCCCCTGCTGCCGGCCGCCCTGCCGGTCCCCGTGCTGCTGGTGCAGCACATGCCGCCCGTCTTCACCCGGCAGTTCGCCCAGCGGCTCGACCGGCTGTGCGGCCTCGACGTCGTCGAGGCGGTCGCCGGCACACCGCTGGCGCCCGGCACGGTGCACATCGCCCCCGGCGACTTCCACCTCACGGTGAAGAGCACCGGCGGCATCCGGCGCACCGCCCTCGACCAGGGCGCCCCCGAGAACTTCTGCCGCCCCGCCGTCGACGTCCTCTTCCGGTCCGCCGTGGCCGCCTACGACGGCGCCGTGCTCGGCGTGGTCCTCACCGGCATGGGCTCCGACGGCCGCATCGGCACCGGCCAGATCCGCGAGGCCGGCGGCACCGTCGTCGCCCAGGACCAGGCCACCTCGGTCGTCTGGGGCATGCCCGGAGCGGTGACCCAGGCCGGCCACGCCGACGAGGTCCTCCCGCTGGGCCAGATCGCCGAGGCGATCACCCGCCTGCTGCCCACCGTCCGTCCCACCCTCACCGGAGCCCGCCGATGACCCTCACCGCGACCAGCTTCGACTGGGTGCGTCAACTGGTGCACCGGGAGAGCGCGATCGTGCTCCAGCCCGGCAAGGAGTACCTCGTCGAGGCCCGGCTGCTGCCGATGGCCCAGCAGCGTGGACTCGCCGGGGTCAGCGAGCTCGTGGAGTCCGTCCGGAGCCGCCCGGACGCGGCCACCACCCGGCGGATCGTGGAGGCGCTGACCACCAACGAGACGTCCTGGTTCCGCGACGGCGACCCGTTCACCGCCTTGACCGGCACCGTGCTCCCCGCCCTGAACGCCGCCCGCCGTCCCGACGAGCGGCTGCAGGTCTGGTCCGCGGCCTGCTCCAGCGGGCAGGAGCCGTACACCATCGCCATGCTGCTGGCCGACGCCATGCCCGACGCCCCCCGGCGGGTGTCCATCACCGCCACCGACCTCTCGCGGGAGATGGTCGAGCGCACCCGGGCCGGCCGGTTCAGCCAGCTGGAGGTCAACCGCGGCCTGCCGGCGTCCATGCTGGTGCGGCACTTCGTCCGCGCCGGCAACGAGTGGGAGATCTCCCCCGTGCTCCGTCGGATGGTCACCGCCACCGAGTGCAACCTGGCCGCGCCGCTGCCGCGGATGGGCCCGTTCGACGTCGTGTACCTGCGCAACGTCCTCATCTACTTCGACCTGGCGACGAAGCAGGCCATCCTGCGCCGCGTCGCACAGCTGATGCGCCCGGACGGCTGGCTGTTCCTGGGCGCTGCCGAGACCACCCTCGGCGTGGACGACAACTGGGAGCGGGTCGTCCTCGGCCGCGGCTCCGCCTACCGCCCTGGGAAGGGGAACTGACGTGCGTGCACTCGTGATCGACGACTCACGCGCCATGCGGCGCATCGTCGGCGGGATCCTGGAGGACTTCGGCTACGAGGTCCGCCATGCCGGGGACGGACGGGAGGCCCTCGACGTGCTGGAGGAGGGCTTCGCGCCGGACCTGGCCACGGTCGACTGGAACATGCCGGTGATGGACGGCCTGCAGTTCGTCTCCGCCGTCCGCAGCAACCCGGCCCACCGCTCGCTGACCCTGATGATGGTCACCACGGAGAGCGAGCACGGGCAGATCGTGCGCGCGCTGGCCGCTGGCGCCCACGAGTACATGATCAAGCCGTTCACCGCCGACGCGATGCGCGACAAGCTCGCCCTGCTCGGCCTGCTCCCCGCGGAGGTGACCCTGTGAGCGAGCTCGCCACCTCGCCCCGGCGCCGCAGCAGCGACGACCCCGGCCCGCTGACCCAGGACCCGATCGACGGCCTGATCGACGCGGCCACCGTCCAGGCGATCGCCGACGACGTCTGGACGTCGCTGGTCGGCGACGGCGAGGTCCTCGTGCCGCTGCCGGTGCCGGCGCCCGAGGCGACCGTCAGTGCCTGGGTGCAGATCACCGGGCCCTGGTCCGGCGCCGTCGTCGTCACCTGCGACGAGCCGACGGCGCAGCAGCTGACCGAGTGCCTGCTGCGGGCGCGCCCGCCTGCGGTCATCGAGCCCGAGGACGTCGACGACGCCCTCGGCGAGCTGGCCAACGTCATGGGCGGCAACGTCAAGGCCGCGCTGCCCGGCCCGTCCTCTCTCGGTCTCCCCCAGACCGGGCCCACTCCCCCGGCCACCCGGCCGGACGACCAGTGCCGCGTCGACGCCCAGTGGCGCGGCCAGTACTTGAGCATCAGCGTGCAGGGCGCCACCGGGGCGCCGCACATCGAGCGGAACGAGGTGCCGCAGTGAAGATCCTGGTGACGGACGACAGCCGCGTGATGCGGCAGATCGTGATCCGCACACTCCGCCAGGCCGGGTACGACGACCACGAGATCATCCAGGCCGAGGACGGCCGCGAGGCCCTCCAGATGGTCGGCTCGGAGAAGCCGGACCTGGTCCTGTCGGACTGGAACATGCCGGAGATGACCGGCATCGAGTGCCTGCAGGCGCTGCGCGCCTCCGGGTCGCAGGTGCCCTTCGGCTTCGTGACCTCGGAGGGCTCCCCGGAGATGCGGGAGAAGGCGGCCGACGCCGGCGCACTCTTCCTCATCGCCAAGCCGTTCACCGAGGAGACCTTCCGCGACGCGCTGGACGGGGTGCTGGCATGAGCGCGCCGCTGGCCCCGGCGATCCTGCCGGCCCCCAAGGACGTCCGCGACCTCCTCGAGGGCCTGCTCGGCAAGGACGTCAGCGTCTCCCCCGGCGACCCGGTGTCGCTCAACGACGGCGCCGCCCTGGCCGTCTACGTCGACCCGCAGCTGGCCACCAACGCCGTCTGCCTGGTCGACGTCCCGCTGGCCGCCTGGCTCGCCGGCGCGCTGGCACTGCTGCCCAAGGGCGGCCTGGAGGACGCCATCGAGGACGGCGAGCTGTCCGACATGCACCTCGAGGTCGTCTACGAGGTGGTCAACGTCGCCGCGGCGCTGTTCAACGGCGGGGGCGTGACCCACTCGAAGCTGTACAAGCTGTACGCGCCGGGGGACGCGGTGCCCGGTGACCTGGCCGGCCTGGCCGCCGGGTTCAACCGGATCGACCTGGACGTCGAGGTGGCCGGCTACGGCTCCGGCGCGATGTCCATCGTGCTGGCCTGACCGACCGGCCCGACCAGAGCCGGCTGACGCCGGACGCAGCTCCCCGGGATCGGGGAGGTGGGGTGCGTGGGAGACCACGGCAGCGCCCCGCCTCCCCGATCTCGTCGCTTCCGCCCCGGGGTGCCGTCCCGGGCGCACGGGGTGATGATCGCCGCACACCGAGCCCAGGGGAGCGACCATGGCGACAGGCAGCACGCCCAGCGACGGCGGACCCCCCGCGGGCTCCGGCACGGCCACCCCGGACGGCCCGACGGCGGCCCCGCGGCGGGATCGGACGCACTGGCTCTACATCGCGGTGATCGTGGCGGTGTTGGCCGGGATCGCGGTGGGGTTCGCGTTCCCGGAGTTCGCGGTGTCGTTGAAGTGGCTGGGCACGGCGTTCGTGGCGTTGATCAAGATGCTGATCGCGCCGGTGATCTTCTGCACCATCGTGTTGGGCATCGGGGCGATCCGCCAGGCGGCCAAGGTCGGGCGGATCGGTGGGCTGGCGCTGGGCTACTTCATCTTGATGTCGACCATCGCGCTGGCCATCGGGCTGGTGGTGGGCAACATCGTGGACCCCGGCAGCGGGCTGGAGCTGTCCGACGAGCTGCGCGGGCAGGGCTCGGAGCTGGCGTCCTCGGCTGAGGAGTCCGGTGGCACGGTGGACTTCCTGCTCGGGCTGATCCCCACCACGCTGCTGTCGGCGTTGACCGAGGGGTCGGTGTTGCAGGCGCTGCTGGTCGCGCTGCTGGTCGGGTTCGCCATCCAGGCCATGGGCCGGGCCGGGGACCCGCTGCTGCGCGGGGTCGGGCACCTGCAGAAGCTGGTCTTCCGGGTGCTGTCGATGATCATGTGGGTCGCCCCGATCGGGGCGTTCGGGGCGATCGCGGCGGTGGTCGGGGAGACCGGCATCGACGCCCTGAAGTCCCTGGCGGTGATCATGCTGGCCTTCTACGCCACCTGCGCGATCTTCGTGTTCGGGTTCCTCGGCGCGATCCTGTGGGCCTTCGCCCGGGTCAACGTGTTCACCCTGCTCAAGTACCTGGGCCGGGAGTTCCTGCTGATCGTGTCCACCTCCTCGTCGGAGACCGCGCTGCCCCGGCTGATCGCCAAGATGGAACACGCCGGGGTGTCCCAGCCCGTGGCCGGGATCGTGGTCCCCACCGGCTACTCCTTCAACCTCGACGGCACCGCCATCTACCTGACCATGGCCTCGCTGTTCATCGCCTCGGCCCTGGGTGACCCGCTCAGCGTCGGGGAGCAGCTGTCCCTGCTCGCCTTCATGATCATCGCCTCCAAGGGGGCGGCCGGGGTCACCGGCGCGGGGCTGGCCACCCTGGCCGGCGGGCTGTCCGCGCATCGCCCGGACCTGCTCGACGGCGTCGGGCTGATCGTGGGCATCGACCGGTTCATGTCCGAGGCCCGCGCGGTCACCAACTTCGCCGGCAACGCCATCGCCACCGTCCTGGTCGCCACCTGGACCAAGGAACTGGACCGCGACCAGCTCGACGCCGTCCTGGCCGGCCACCGCCCCTTCGACGAGGCCACCATGATCGACGACGACGGCCACGGCGGCGGCTCCACCGACGACACCCTCACCGACCTGCAGCACACCCAGCCCGAGACCGCCCGCCGCTGACCCGCACCACCGGGCGGACCCGGCCCGGCCCGGCCCGGCGCTGCCTGCCCGCGGGCGGGCGGGTCATGGGGGAGCATGGCCGCATGACCCCCGGCGGAACGGATCCGGCCGCGATGCTGGTGCACGCGGTCGAGGGCATGACGCGCCCGCTGTTCCTCCTGGACGACGCCTGGCGGTTCCGCTACGTGAACCCGGCGGGCGCGGCGGTCCTGGGCCGGACGGTCGACGCGCTGGTCGGCCGGGTGGTGTGGGAGGAGTTCCCCGAGGCCGTCGGCACCGAGTTCGAGCGGCAGTACCGGGAGGTCGCCGCGACCGGGGTGCCGGCCGGCTTCGAGGCGTGGTTCGAGCCGCTGGGCCGGTGGTTCGGCGTGGACGTGTTCCGCACCGATGCCGGCCTGGTGGTCACCTACGACGACGTCACGGCCCGGCGGGCGGTCGAGCACGCGCGGGAGCAGGCGGTCGCCGAGCGCGAGGCCGCGGCGGCCCGCGCGGCCGTCGCCGCCGGCGAGGCGGAGCTGGCCGGGCGGCACCTGATGCTGCTCGGCGACATCAGCCAGGCGATGGGCACCACCGTCGACCCCGAGGAGGCGGTCCAGCGCTTCGCGGAGCGGGTGGTGCCCGCGCTCGGTGACCTCTGCCTGGTGACCGTGCTGGAGGACGGGAGGCGGCGGGACGTCGGTCGGGCACACCGGGACCCCACGATGGAGCCCCTGCTGCACCGGTACGCCGACCTCCGGGCCGGCACCAACCGCGCCGAGGCCCCGGTGCCCACGTCCCTGCGGCAGGGCACGCCGGTGGTCATCCAGGACCTCACCGAGGCCCACCTGGAGGCGATGATCGCCGACCCGGAGGGGCGGGAGGTGGTGCGGGCGCTCGGGGTCCGCGCCGTGGCCACCTTCCCGCTGACGGCCCGGGGGGAGCTGTTCGGCGCGATGACCCTCGCCAACGGCGCCGCTCGGGGCCCGTTCACCGACGCCGAGCTGCGCACGGCGGGGGTGGCGGCCAAGCGCGCGGCGCTCGCGCTGGACAACGCCCGGCTGGCCAGCGCCCAGGGGCAGGTCGCGGACCGGCTGCAGCGGAGCTTGCTGTCCGACCCGGTCCAGCCCGACCACCTGGAGCTGGCGGTGCGCTACCGCCCGGCGACCCGGGGCATCTCCATTGGCGGGGACTGGTACGACGCCTTCCTGCAGCCCGACGGCGCCACCGTGCTGGTCATCGGGGACGTGATGGGCCACGACCTGGAGGCGGCCGCGGCGATGGGCCAGCTGAAGACGCTGGTCCGGGCGATCGCCTACGACCGGCAGGACCAGCCGGCCGACGTCCTGCGCCGGGTGGACCTGGCCGCCGTCGGGCTGGGCGCGCAGACCCTGGCCACCGCGCTGGTCGCCCGGGTGGAGCAGTCGCCGGAGCTCCGGGCAGCCGGCATGCGCCGGCTGCGGTGGTCCGCCGCCGGGCACCCCATGCCGGTGCTGCTGCTGGCCGACGGGTCGGTGCACGACCTGGACTCACCGGTCGGTCCGCCGATCGGCGTCGGCTGGCGCGGACCGCGGGTCGACGGCGTCGCGGACATGCCGGCCGGCAGCACCCTGCTGCTGTTCACCGACGGTCTGTTCGAGCGGCGGGGCTCGGACCTGGACACCGGCCGGGAGCGGCTGCGCACCCTGGCGGCCTCGCTGGCGCACGAGTCGCTGGAGGTGCTGTGCGACGGGCTCCTCGCCGGGCTGCTGGCCGACGGTGCCGAGGACGACGTCGCGGTGCTCGCCGTCCGCGCCCACCCGGAGGACGCGCTCCGCCCGCTGGAGGCCGGCCCCACGCGGGTGCCGGCCCTGCAGCCCGCCGTCTGACCGGCCCGCGGCCGCGGCGCCGGCTCAGCCGGTCCGCTGGGCGGCGCTCCGCACGGCCTCCACGACGGCGGCCACCCCCTGCTCGGCCCACAGCACGGAGTAGTGGTCGGTCCCGGGCACCTCGCGGGCGGTGATCCCGGCGCCGGGGACGCCGAGGCCGGCCAGCCGCTGCTCGTCGTACAGCCCGGGCGCCTGCCCGAGCATGCCGCGGGACGCCCAGAGCAGGGTGGTCGGCACCGGCGGGTCGGCGGTCGCCTCCAGGACCAGCTCGTTGTCCAGCACGTCGGCGCCGTCGACCCGCACCGCCTCCCGGACGACGGCGCTGCGCAGCTCGGGCGGCGTGCCGGTCAGGTCCCGCGCGAGGTACGCGGCGACGGCGGGGTCGTCCACCCAGGGGCCGACCGCGGGGTGGTCGGCCCAGAACGCGCGCAGGGCGGCCAGGTCGGGGAACGTGAGCTCCAGCCGGGCCAGCGCCGGCCCGAGCACCGCGGCCAGGACGGCGTCGATGTCGGCGGCCGGCGGGACGGGGAAGGCCAGGCCACCGTCGACGAGGACCAGCCCGTGCACCCGGTCGCGGGCCTGCCCGGCGGCGGCCAGCGCCGCCACGAAGCCGCCCATCGAGTGCCCGACCAGCACGGTGGCGACGGCGCCCTCGCCGCCGTCCGCCCCGAACCGGTCGAGCAGGGCGGTCAGGTCCGCGGCATGGGCGGACAGGCCGTAGGGACCGGGCAGCGAGGCGCTGTGCGCGCGGCCGCGCAGGTCGGGGGCGACGACCTCGAACTCGCCGGCCAGGGCGCCCGCGACCGGCCCCCAGGCCAGCGCGTTGGCGGTGATCCCGTGCAGCAGCACGGCCAGCGGGGCGCCCGGCGCGTCGGCCGCCCAGTACAGCGCGGCGAGGTCACCGCCGGCCACCGGGACGGTGATCTCCTCGGGCACGCGGGTGTCGTCGGTGGGCTCCATGTGCTCTCTCCTCAGGCTCGGTGGACGGCGAAGGCGACCAGGAACCCCAGCGAGGTGATCAGCCCGGTCCAGGTGCGGGTGCGTTCGAACGCCTCGGGGATCATCGTGTCGGCGATCATGGTCAGGATGGCGCCGGCCGCGACCGCGGTGATCACCGCCACGACCCCGGCCGACGCCCCGCCCAGGGCCAGCGTGCCCGCCATCGCGGACAGGCCGCTGGCCAGCGCGATCCCGCCCCACACGCCGAACACGTAGCGGGCCGACCGGCCGCTCCGCTTCATGCCCGCGGCGCTGGACAGGCCCTCGGGCACGTTGGAGACGAACACCGCGGCCAGCACCGGTGCGCTGACGGCGCCGCCGCCGAGCAGCCCGAGCCCCAGGACGACGGACTCCGGGATGCCGTCGAGCAGCGCACCGATCGCGATGGCGGCTCCGCTCCCGGCCGCCTCGTCCTCCGAGGGCTGCTGGTCCCCCGAGCGCTTGCGGTGCCGCGCGCCGTGCCGGGCCAGCAGGCCGCTGGCCGCCAGGTAGACGGTGGCGCCGCCGAGGAAGCCCGCGGCCGTGGGCAGCAGGCCGCCCGTGTCGGCCGCTTCGGCCATCAGGTCGAAGGCGACCGCGGAGATCAACACCCCGGAGCCGAAGGCCATCACCGAGGCGACGACGACCTGCGGGACCCGCAGGAACCAGGCGACCGCCGCTCCGATGACCAGCGCCGCACCGCCGAGGAGCCCCCAGAGTCCGGCCTCCAGCCACGTCGGCACGACGAGGTGGCTACCCGGGGGACGTGCGATCAGTCCCCGCGGCCCGGCGACCGGACTCGCTGCAGGGGGCGGCGAGGTCCCCTAGTCGGCGTGACTGAGCAGGTACCGGCCGAAGTGCGGCACCGTGAAGGCGATCTGCCCGCGCTCGGCGGAGTACACCAGGCCCTTCTTGATCAGCGAGTCCCGGGCCGGGGAGAGCGAGGCGGGCTTCCGCCCGAGCGTGAGCGCCACGTCGGCCGTCCCGACCGCCGCACCCGCCGGGCCGCCCAGGTCGGCCATCGCGTGCATGTACTCCCGCTCGGCGGGGGTGGCCCGGTCGTACCGCGAGCCGAAGAAGCCCACCGCGAGCTCGGCCTCCGCCGCCGGGGCGGCCATCGCCACGTCGGCGGCGGTGATGGGGGAGGAGGCGGCGACGTCCCAGGTGACCTTGCCGTAGGCCTGCACGAAGTAGGGGTAGCCGTCCGCGGCCGCGTACAGGGCGTCCAGGGCGGCCGCCTCGAACTCGACGTCCTCCCGCTCCGCCGGGGCGAGCAGGGCCCGGTCGGCGGCGGCGCGGTCCAGCCGGTCGATCCGCAGGTACCGGAAGAGCCGCTCCGAGTAGCTCTTCGACGCGCTCAGCACGGCCGGCAGGTGGGGGAGACCCGCGCCGACCACGATCAGCGGCGCCCCCTGCTGGGAGAGCTCGTGGCAGGCCGCGCAGATGGCCGAGACCTCGTCGGGCTGCACGTCCTGCATCTCGTCGATGAACAGCGCGACGCCCTTGCCGACGTCCGCGGCGATGCCCGCCACGTCGCTGAGCAGCTCCACCAGGTCGATCTCCATGTCGCCGGAGTCGGCCCGCCCGCTGCTGGCCGGCACGTCGATGCCGGGCTGCCACCGGTCGCGCACCTTGGCGTCGGTGGGCTGGCGCTGGGCGAAGGCCCGCAGCACGCCGAGGACGGCGTCGGTGGACTCCTGGTCGGGATGGCGCAGTTCCCGCAGTGCCATGTGCAGGGCCGCGGACAGCGGACGGCGCAGCGACTGGTCGGGGCGGGCCTCGATCTTGCCGGTGCCCCACCCGCGGGAGATGGCCGCCGACCGCAGCTGGTTGAGCAACACGGTCTTGCCGACGCCGCGGAGCCCGGTGAGCGCCAGGGACCGCTCCGGCCGACCGCGGGCGATGCGCTCGAGGACCACGTCGAAGGCGGACAGCTCGACGTCCCGCCCGGCCAGTTCGGGCGGACGCTGCCCCGCGCCCGGGGCGTACGGGTTCCTCACCGGGTCCATGTCGTGCAGGGTATTCGGTCGTCTAGCGCAGGGCATAGACAGACGTAGATCAGGGCATGGAGCAACTCTCGACCGCTCTCTCGCCTTCTCTACGCTGCACGCTAGACGGCCGCAGATGCACCTAGTGCTCTTGTGTCCTCGACCACCGTAGCACGTCCGTCGAACAGGTGTTCGAACGATCAGGACCCAGCCGGACGTCGCCGCCAGGTCCGCACCGCCAGCAGCGCGGCCCCGGCCAGTGCCAGCGGCAGCAGGCTCAGCAGCAGGCCGGGCCCGTCGTCCTCGCCCGCGGCGCCGACACTGGCGCCCACCGCCACGTGCAGCACCGTGCCGGGCACCAGTCCGACCGCGGAGCCGGCGAGGTAGTCGCGCAGCCGGATGCCGGACAGGCCGCCGGCGTAGCTGACCACGGTGAACGGCACGAGCGGGAGCAGCCGCCCGGTGAGCACGGCCAGGAAGCCGCGGCCGGCCAGCCAGCCGTCCGCCCGGACCAGCCGCGGGCCGGCGAGCCGCTCGACGGTCTCCCGGCCGAGGCAGCGGGCCAGCGCGAACCCGGCCAGCGCGCCCAGCACGCCGCTGGCCAGGGCCAGGCCCAGTCCGGCCCAGAAGCCGGCGAGGACGCCGGCCAGCACGGAGAGCGCGGTGCGCGGGACCGGGGCCAGGGTGGCCAGGGCGAGGCCGGCCAGCAGGACGCCCCAGGCCGCCGGTCCGCCCTCGGCCAGCCGGTCGCGCAGCGTGCCCACGTCGGGGACGTCGACCACCAGGGCCAGCACGCAGCCCGCGCCGACCAGCGCGACGAACAGCAGCCCCCTGCGCAGGACCCGGCCCGGCAGGCGGCGTCCCGTCCCGGGCGGGCTGTCGTCCACCCGGCCAGTGTGCGCACGGCCGGCGTCGACCGGCGTCTGGCCCTGTCTAGCTGCGACGCGAGACGACCCTAGACGGCTCGAGGGGCGTCGACCGGGGCGGTCCGGCACTACCGTCCGGGCGTGGGCACCATCGCGCGGTTCGCGCTCCGGGTCGTCGTCCTGGCCGTCATCTTCTACGCGGTGACCCAGCTGTACAGCGGCATCCGGGTGCTGGGCAACGCCGACGCGACGCTCGGGGTCTCCGGCGCCTACCTCTGGATCGCGCTGCTCTTCGCGGTGGTCAACTCGGTGGTCGGCCCGGTGCTGCGGCTGCTGTCCATGCCGTTCGTGGTGGTGACGCTGGGGCTGTTCCTGCTGGTGGTCAACGCCGCGCTGCTGGGCCTCACCGCGGCGCTGTCGGAGCGGCTGGAGGTGGACGGCGTGGGGGCGGCCGTGGTCGGCGGCTTCCTCATCGCCCTCTTCGGCTGGATCGCCGAACTGCTGCTGCCGCTCCGGGTGCGCGGCCGATGAGGGAGTCACTAGCGTGAGCGAGCATGGCCCGATCCGTACCTGACACCTCCCCGGACGCGGCCGACCCTCTGCCGGACGGGGCCGGGACCCTGCCGGACGGGGCCGGAGCCCACCTCGACCGGCTCCTCGAGGTCCCCGCCGACCTGGTCGCGCTGGAGGCCGCGCAGGCCGAGAAGCGCCAGCTGCTGGACCGGGCTGCTGCCGTCGCGCAGCAGCACCTGCCCGCCGGCGGCGAGCTGCCGGCCGCGATGGGTCCCGACGACCTCTCCGCGCTGCTGCACCGCTACTACGGCGGCGAGCCGGCCGCCGAGGTCGTCGGCCGCGACCCGGCCGCGCTCGCCGCCCTCGCCGTGGGACACCTGCGGCTGGCCGCCACCCGTCCGCCGGGCCGGGCGACCATCGACGTGCACCGCCGCCGGGAGGGCGGTGCCGTGCTGCGGGTGGTCAACGACGACATGCCCTTCCTGGTGGACTCGGTGACCGCAGAGGTCGTCCGCCAGGGCGTGGCCCTGGAGCACGTCGTCCACCCGGTCGTGGTGGTCCGTCGGGACGCCACCGGCAGGCTGGTGGCCTTCTGCGACAGCGCGGACGCCGCCAGCTGCGGAGCCGACGCGCTGACCGAGTCGTGGATGGCCGTCGTCCTCACCGGCGATGTGGACGACGAGGCCGCCGAGGACCTGGTGGCCGGGCTGGGCACCGTGCTGGGCGACGTCCGGCGCAGCCACGAGGACGCCGCCGCGCTCACCGCCCGGGCCCGGGAGGTCGCCGACGCCCTGGACAGGCTCCCCGACGACGCCCGGCCGGACACCGCGGAGTGGCACGCCGCGGACGACCCGGCCGAGGCCGCGGCGCTGCTGCGGTGGCTCACCGAGGGCAACTTCCACTTCCTCGGTGCCCGGACCGTCGAGCTGGTCGGGACCGCGTCCGACCCGGCGACGTCGGTGGTGGAGGGCTCCGAGCTGGGTGTGCTGCGGAGCTCGCCGCAGCGGGCCACCTCGGTGGCCCCGAACGCCCTGGCCGCGCCCGGCGCCGTGGGCAGCCGCCGGGTGCTGGTGACCAAGGGCGACGCCCGCTCCACGGTGCAGCGCCCGGCCTGGCTCGACCTGGTCGTCGTCGACCTGCCCAGCGACCAGCCGGGCAGCCGCGGCCGCCAGCACCTGCTGGTCGGGCTGTTCCCGACCGAGGCCTACTCCAGCAGCGTCCGGGACGTGCCGCTGGTGCGCCGTACCGCGGCCGAGGTGCTGCGGCGCTCCGGGGTGCCGGCCGACAGCCACTCGGGCAAGGAGCTGCTCGACGTCCTGGAGACCTACCCCCGCGACGAGCTGCTGCAGGTCGACGTGGACGAGCTGCTGCCGGTCGCGCTGGCCGTGCTGCACCTGCGCGAGCGCCGGCAGACCCGGCTGTTCCTGCGCCGGGACCCCTTCGGCCGGTTCTTCTCGTGCCTGGTCTACCTGCCCCGGGACCGGTACACGACCGAGGTCCGGCTGGCGATGCAGCAGCTGCTGCTGGAGCGGCTGGGCGGCACCAGCGTGGAGTACACCGTGCGGTCCACCGAGTCGGTGCTGAGCCGGCTGCACTTCGTCGTCCGGGTGCCGGTCGGCCGGCGGAAGCGCCCGACGCTGCCCGAGGTCGACGTCTCTGCTCTGGAGGCGGCGCTGGCCGACGCCGCCCGCAGCTGGACCGACGACCTGGCCGACGCGCTGGCCGCCCGGTACGGCGGGGACGCGCCGCGGCTGCTGGCCCGCACGGCGGACGCCTTCCCGGCGGCCTACCAGGAGGACTTCCCGGCCGAGGTCGCCGTCGACGACCTGGCCCGGCTGGAGTCGCTGCCGCCCGGCGCGATCGACCTGCGGCTGTGGGCGCCGCGCGACGCCCCCGAGGGCGAGCGGCGGCTGACGGTGTACCGGGTGGGGGAGCGGCTGCTGCTGTCCGACGTGCTGCCGGTGCTGCAGCACATGGGCGTGGACGTGCTCGACGAGCGCCCCTACGAGATCGACCGGATCGGCGCCCCACTCGCCTGGGTGTACGACTTCGGCCTGGCCGCCCCGGCGCGCGAGGTCCCGTTCGCCGGCAGCCTGGCCGAGCGCTTCACCGACGCGATCGCCGCGGTGTGGACCCGGCGGGCCGAGGACGACGGGCTCAACGCGCTGGTCCTGCTGGCCGGGCTGAACTGGCGGCAGGTCGCGGTGCTGCGGGCCTACGTGCAGTGGCTGCGCCAGGGCGGGCTGCCCTTCGGCGAGGGCTACGTGCAGGAGACGCTGGCCGCGCACCCGGACGTGGTGGCCCGGCTGATCGCGCTCTTCGAGACCCGCTTCCACCCCGACCGGAGCACCGGCCGGCAGCAGCGGGAGGCCGAGCTGGTCGACTCCCTGACCCGGGCGATCGGGTCGGTGGACTCGCTCGACGCCGACCGGGTGCTGTCCTCGCTGCTGGCGGCGGTGCAGGCCACCCTGCGGACGACGGCGTACACCCCCGGGGTGTTCGTCGACGGCACCCCGCTCGCGCTCAAGCTCGACCCGCACGCCGTCCCCGACCTGCCCGAGCCCCGCCCGGCGCGGGAGGTGTGGGTCAGCTCCCCGAGGGTGATGGGCGTGCACCTGCGGTTCGGCGCGGTCGCCCGCGGCGGGCTGCGCTGGAGCGACCGCCGGGAGGACCTGCGCACCGAGGTGCTCGGACTGGTGAAGGCGCAGACGGTGAAGAACACCGTCATCGTGCCGACCGGGGCCAAGGGCGGCTTCGTCGTCCTCACCCCGCAGCCGGACGGGGCTCCCCGCGACCAGGTGCTGGCCGAGGGGCAGGCCTGCTACAAGCTGTTCATCGGCGCGCTGCTCTCGCTGACCGACAACCTCGCCGACGGCACCGTCGTGCCGCCGGACCGGGTGGTGCGGCACGACGCCGACGATCCCTACCTGGTCGTGGCCGCGGACAAGGGGACGGCGACCTTCTCCGACCTGGCCAACTCCGTCGCCCTGGAGCGCGGCTTCTGGCTGGGCGACGCCTTCGCCTCCGGCGGGTCGGTCGGCTACGACCACAAGGCCATGGGGATCACCGCCCGCGGTGCCTGGGAGTCGGTGACCCGGCACTTCCGCGAGCTCGGGGTGGACGTGCAGAGCCAGGAGGTCACCGTCGTCGGCATCGGTGACATGTCCGGCGACGTCTTCGGCAACGGCATGCTGCTGTCCGAGCACCTGCGGCTGGTCGCCGCCTTCGACCACCGGCACGTCTTCGTCGACCCCGCCCCGGACGCGGCCGCCTCCTACGCCGAGCGGCGGCGGCTGTTCGAGCTGCCGCGGTCGTCCTGGGCGGACTACGACAGCACGCTGATCAGTGCCGGCGGCGGCGTGTGGCCGCGGACGGCGAAGTCGGTGCCGGTGTCCGAGCCGATGCGCGCCGCGCTGGGCCTGCCGGCCGACGTAGACGCGCTCAGCCCCGCGGAGCTGGTCCGCGCCGTCCTGCTGGCGCCGGTCGACCTGCTGTTCAACGGCGGGATCGGCACCTACGTCAAGGCCGCGACGGAGAGCGCGCTGGACGTGGGGGACAAGGCCAACGACGCGGTCCGGGTGGACGGCGGCGAGCTGCGGGTCAAGGTGGTCGGCGAGGGCGGCAACCTGGGCCTGACCCAGCGCGGCCGGGTGGAGTTCGCGCTGGCCGGCGGCCGGGTGAACACCGACGCCATCGACAACTCCGCCGGCGTGGACACCTCCGACCACGAGGTGAACATCAAGATCGCGCTGAACCGGGCGGTCGACGAGGGCCGGCTGGACCGCGAGGGGCGGGCCCGGCTGCTGGGGGAGATGACCGACGAGGTCGCCGCCGCCGTGCTCTCCGACAACTACGCGCAGAACGCCGTGCTGGCCGCCGACGTGACGGCGGCCCGCGGCCTGCTGGAGGCCCACCAGCGCTACCTGCGGGCGCTGGAGCGCCGCGGCCGGCTGGACCGGGCGGTGGAGGCGCTGCCCGACGACCGGGCGCTCGCCCAGCGCCGCCGGGACTCCCAGGCGCTCACCTCGCCGGAGCTGTCGGTGCTGCTGGCCTACGCGAAGATCGAGGTGAACGACGCCGTCCTGCAGTCCTCGCTGCCCGACGACCCCGCGCTCGCCGACCTGCTCACCGGGTACTTCCCGCGGCCGCTGCGCGAGCGGTTCGGCTCCGCGGTGGCCGACCACCCGCTGCGCCGGGAGATCGTGGCCACCGGGCTCGCCAACCGGGCGGTCAACACCGCCGGCGTCACCGGGCTGTTCCGGCTGTCCGAGGAGAGCGGCGCACCGCTGGTCGCCGTGGTGCGCGCGCACGCGGTGGCCCGGGCGGTGTTCGGCCTGGACCGGATGTGGGACGCGCCCCGGCAGCTGGACAACCGGGTGCCGGCCGTCGTCCAGGTGCAGCTGCGCGCCGAGGCCACCCGGCTGGCCGAGCGGGCCGCCCGCTGGCTGCTGCGGGTGCCGGAGCTCTCCGCCGAGCCGGCCGGGTCGATCGCCGCCGTGACGGACCGGTTCGCCGGCCCGGTGGCCGTGGTGCGCGCCGGCCTGCCCGGCTGGCTGCTGGGCGCCGACGCGGCCGGCTACGCCGAGCGGGTCGCGGAGCTCCGGGCCGCCGGGGTGCCCGACGACCTGGCCGCCGAGGCGGCCGCCGCCCCGCTGCAGGCCGTGGCGCTGGACCTGGCCGTGGTCGCCGAGATCACCGGCGCCCCGATCGCGCTGGCCGGCCAGGTGTCCCAGGGGCTGGCCGAGCGGCTGGGGCTGGTGCCGCTGCGCGAGCTGGTGATCGCGCTGCCGCGGGACCGGCGCTGGCCCTCCATGGCCCGCGCCTCGCTGCGCGACGACCTCGCTGCCGAGCACGCCGCCCTCACCGCCGACGTGCTCGCGCTGCGGTCCCGGGACGACGAGCCGGCCGGCGACCTGGTGGCCCAGTGGGCAGAGGGCTGGGACACCGCCCAGCGGCGCGCGGCGGCCCAGCTGGCCGAGCTGGCCGCCGGCGACCGGCACGAGCTGGCCGAGCTGCTGGTCGCGGTCCGGACGCTGCGGGGGCTGCGCCGCCGATGACGGGTCGTGTGTGCGGCGAGCCCGTGTTGGGCACAACCGGACGGTGAAGACCGTCGTGATCGCCGTGCTCGGTGGCATCCTGACCCTCGCCGGCATCGGGCTCCTGGTGCTGCCCGGCCCGGGCTTCGTCCTGATCGCCGCCGGCCTGGCCGTGCTGGCCACCCGCTTCTCCTGGGCGAAGAAGCCCCTGGACTACGCGATGGACAAGGCCGAGCAGGGCATCGAGGAGGTCGGCAAGAGCCCGCTGCGGGCCGCCGGCGCCGCGATCGCGGCCCTGGTCCTGATCGGCCTGGGCGCGCTGGCGCTGGCCGGGATCGACCTCCCGTTCGTGAACACCCTCAGCGCGATCGTCCTGATCGTGTCCGGCCTGGTCCTGATCGGCACGATCGTCTTCGCCCGGCGGCAGGAGAAGATCGAGGCCGCCCGCGCGGAGCGGCCGGCCGGCGCTCCGGAGGGCGGCGGCGCCTACCGCGTCGCCGCTCCCGGGAACGACTGACCCTCACTGGTCGACCCTGGTCGTGCGGCTCGGTTGGTGACAGCCTGCCGTCGCATCCCGGTGCCGCCGGTGCATCGCCAGGCTGACGGAGCTCTTCGAGGGCCTGCCTGAGATGTCGCGGGCCCGGCGGCCCGGGGCGTGCCGACTGGCGACAGGGCTGCGCGCCTCGAGCGCCGATCAGTGAGCGACCGGCTGCACGTCCCGGACCGCGGGTGCTGACCCCACTGGTGCAACAGCGGAGGCAGCAACATGAACGGTAAGGACGTCTCAGCGGACCGGGAAGCCCGCTTCGGCGGGGTGGACTGGTCCTGGGAGCGCCATGCGGTCTGCATCGTGGATGCGGCCGGGGCGGTGATCGAGCGGTTCGAGGCGGAGCACCTGGCCGCCGGGCTGCAGGCGATGGTGCGCCGTCTGCACCGGGCTGCGGTGGCGCGGGTGGCGATCGAGCGCGGCGACGGACCAGTGGTCGACGCGCTGCTGGCCGGTGGTCTGGAGGTGGTGGTGGTCTCCAGCCGGCAGGTGCGGGCGCTGCGGCTGCGCTACGGCACCGCGGGCAACAAGGACGACCGGTTCGACGCGTTCGTGCTGGCCGACGTGCTGCGCAGTGACGGGCACCGGCTGGCCTCGCTCACCCCGGACAGTTCGGCGACCATCGGCCTGCGGGCGCTGGTGCGGGCCCGCAAGGACCTGGTCAAGCACCGGATCGCGCTGGGCAACCAGCTGCGGGCCAACCTGCTGGCCGCCTTTCCCGGAGCGGTGGGAATGTTCGCCGAGATCGACTCGCCGATCAGCCTGACCTTCCTCACCCGGTTCCCCTCGGCCGAGCGGGCTGCCTGGCTCTCGGAGAAGCGGCTGGCCGCCTGGCTGGCCGCCGTGGGCTACTGCGGCCGCCAGACGCCCGAGCAACTGATCGCGCATCTGCGCGCCGCCCCGACCGGGTTGACCGGTCCCGCCGGCGCCGCCTGCGCCACCGTCACCGAACAGCTCGTCGCGACGCTGACCGAGCTACGGGTGCGCATCGACGCCCTGGACGAGGCCATCGCCGAGACCCTCGCGCTGCACCACGACGCCGCCGTCTTCACCAGCCTGCCCCGGGCCGGAACCAACCGCGCCGCGCTGCTGCTGGCCGAGATCGGCGACTGCCGCGCCCGCTTCCCCGACGACACCGCGCTGGCCGCCGGCGCCGGAGTCGCGCCCTCCACCCGGGCCAGCGGCAAACGCCACCACGTCGCCTTCCGGCACTCCTGCGACAAGAAGCTGCGCGAAGCACTGATCGACTTCGCCGCCGACAGCCGCCAGGCCAGCCCCTGGGCGGCTGACATTTACCAGCGAGCCCGCGACCGCGGCGCCCGCCATCCGCACGCCGTTCGCATCCTCGCCAGAGCCTGGTGCCGAATCATCTGGCGCTGCTGGACCGACAACACCGCCTACGACCCAGCCCGCCACGGCGGCCTACAACAGCTCCTGGCCGCCCAGGGTTGACACAGGGCTCTCAGGGGAGCCGCAGCACCCGGGCGTCCCACGCCGCGAGCCGACGCGGGTCGGGGTCGGGGAGGTTGCCGAGCACGAGCTCGGCGTCCCGGGCGCCGGGCAGCAGCTCGTCCAGGTCGTGCGGGGTGGCGCCGACGTTGCAGACCACCAGCAGGGTCTCGCCGTCCAGCGAGCGGGTGAAGGCGTACACCTCCTCGTGCTCGGGCAGCAGCATGGTGAAGTCGCCGAGCTGGACGGTGCGGGACGCGTGCCGCAGCGCGATCAGCGCCCGGTGGTGCGCCAGCACCGACGTGGGGTCCTCCCGCTGCGCCGCGGCGTTCCAGTCCACGTGATCGGGGTTCACCGCCATCCACGGCGTCCCGGTGGTGAACCCGGCGTGCTCGCCGGCGTCCCACTGCACCGGGGTGCGGGCGTTGTCCCGGCTCACCGGGCGGATCGCCGCGAGCAGCTGCTCGGGGTCCGCGCCGGCCGCCACGGCTTGGGCGTGGTGGTTGAGGGACTCGACGTCGCGCAGGTCGGCCAGCGAGGCGAACGGGGCGTTGGCCATGCCGAGTTCCTCTCCCTGGTAGACGTACGGCGTGCCGCGGTGCAGGTGCAGCAGCGTGGCCAGGCAGGTCGCCGAGTCGCGGCGGTGCGCGGGGCTGTCGTCGCCGAAGCGGGAGACCGCGCGCGGCTGGTCGTGGTTGTCCCAGTAGAGGGAGTTCCAGCCCACGTCGGCGAGCCCGGCCTGCCACCGCCCGAACGAGGCCTTCAGGTCACGCAGCCGCAGTGGCCGGGAGTGCCACTTGTCGCCGTCGAAGTCCAGCCCGACGTGCTCGAACTGGAACACCATGTCCACCTCGCCGCGGGCCGGGTCGGTGAACAGCCGGGCCTGCTCGACGGTGACCCCGGGCATCTCGCCCACGGTGAGCAGCCGGTCGGGCCGCCCGGCGAAGACCTCGCGGTGCATCTCCTGCAGGTACTCGTGGACCCGCGGCCCGCACAGGTAGGACGCCGACCCGTCGCCGTAGGGGCTGCCGGGCAGCGGCGGGCCGTCGGACAGCTCGCCGTCCGGGCCGACGTCCTTGGAGATCATGTTGATGACGTCCATCCGGAAGCCGTCGACCCCGCGGTCGAGCCACCAGCGCATCATCGCGTACACCGCCTGCCGGACCTCGGGGTTCTCCCAGTTCAGGTCGGGCTGGGTGCGGTCGAACAGGTGCAGGTAGTACTCGCCCGAGGCGGCGTCCAGCTCCCAGGTGGGGCCGGAGAAGAACGAGTGCCAGTTGGTCGGCTCGGCGCCGGGCTCACCGGCCGCCATCCCGGCGCGCGGGGGTCGCCACCAGTACCAGTCGCGCTTGGGTGACGTCCGGGACGACCGGCTCTCGGCGAACCACGGGTGCTGGTCGCTGGTGTGGTTGACCACCAGGTCCATGACCAGCTTGATCCCGCGGTCGTGCAGCTCGGCGAGCAGCGCGTCGAACTCCGCCAGCGTGCCGAAGACCGGGTCGATGTCGTGGTAGTCGCTGATGTCGTAGCCGTTGTCGGCCTGCGGCGAGACGTAGACGGGGGACAGCCACACCACGTCGACGCCCAGGTCGACCAGGTGGTCCAGCCGCTGCCGGATCCCGCCCAGGTCGCCGATCCCGTCGCCGTCGGAGTCGGAGAACGAGCGGGGGTAGACCTGGTAGACGACCGCGCCGGTCCACCACGGGGTCACGGCGGCCACCTCAGCCCAGCGGGGGACGGCGGCGGCCGAAGCCGGTCGCCTGCTCGAAGGCGTGGCCGACCTCGAGCACCCGGCGGTCGGCCCGCGGCGCCGCGATCACCTGCAGACCCACCGGCAGCCCGTCCGGGGTGAACCCGCCGGGCACCGAGAGCGCCGGGCAGCCGGTGGCCGAGATCAGCGTGCAGGAGCGCATCCAGGACAGGTAGTCGTCCTGGGGGACGCCGGCGATCTCGGTCGGGTACTCGAGCTCGACCGGGAAGGGCAGCACCTGCGTCGTCGGGGCGAGCAGGACGTCGAACCGGTCGAAGAACCCGACCACCCGTTCGTACAGCCTGGTGTGCAGCTGCTCGGCGCGGGCCAGGTCGGGCCCGGCGAGCTTCGCGCCCAGCTCGGTGTTCCAGCGGATGGACTCCTTGAGCCGGTCCGGCGAGCGCCGGGCGATCTCGCCGAACGTCGCCTCGAACAGCCAGGCCCGCAGCGTGCCGAAGACCTCGTCGGCGTCGCTCAGGTCGGGGCAGTCCTCCTCGACGACCGCCCCGAGGGACTCGAGGACGCCCACGGATCCGGCCAGCACCGAGGTGATCGCCGGGTCCACGGCCACCCGGCCACCCAGGTCGGGGGCCCAGGCCACGCGCAGCCCGGTCAGCTCGGTGGGCAGCGGAGCGGCGAAGCCGGCCGGGTCGTCGGACAGCGAGATGGGGACCCGGCGGTCCGGTCCGGCCAGCGCCGACAGGGTGAGCGCCACGTCCCCGACGGTGCGGCCCATCGGCCCCTGCACCGACAGCTGCGACCAGCCCATCGCGGCCGGATGGGTCGGCACCCGGCCGGGGGTCGGCCGCAGCCCCACCACGTTGCAGAAGGCGGCCGGGTTGCGCAGCGACCCGCCCATGTCGCTGCCCTCGGCCAGCGGGACCAGCCCCGCGGCGAGCGCGGCGGCCGCGCCACCGGAGGAGCCGCCGACGGACAGCCCGTGCCGGTAGGGGTTGTGCGTGGCGCCGAACAGGGTGTTGAAGGTGTGCGAGCCCGCGGCGAACTCCGGCACGTTGGTCTTGCCCACCCGGATGGCCCCGGCCGCCTTGAGCCGGGCCACCACGAGCTCGTCGCGCGCCGGGACGGTGTCGGCGTGCAGCGGGGAGCCCCACGTCGTGCGCATGCCCCCGGTGACGTGGGTGTCCTTGTGCGCCACCGGCAGGCCGTGCAGCGGGCCGACCGGCTCGCCGGCGGCGAGCGCCGCGTCGGCCACGTCTGCCGCGACGCGGGCGCCCGCGGCGTCCAGCGTGACGATGGCGTTGATCTCCGGGTCCAGCCGCTCGATCCGCTCCAGGTGAGCGTCCAGCAGCTCGCGCGCGGACACCTCCCGGGCCCGGACCATCGCGGCCAGCTCGGTGGCCGGGCGGGTGCAGAGGTCCTCGGCGCTGCTCACCCCGGCGACGGTAGTGGAGATCGCTCAGACGATCAGGGTGAGCCGGCTGCCGCCGTCGTGCTCGACCCGCAGCCCGGCCCGGCGCAGCAGCGCCCGGACCCGGACGACGGTGTCCGGCTCGGCGCCCGTGGTGGCCAGCAGTCGGGCCAGTCGGCCCTTGTGCGCCTTGTTCGAGTGGCTGACCACCGCGCGGGTGCCGTCCGGCCGTTCGTCCAGCACCTGGACGGTGACCGCGCCGGGGACGGGGGCCAGGTCGGCGTAGGCACCCGAGCGCAGGTCGACGACCAGTTCGCCGTCGGCGCCGAGGACCGGGGCCAGCGCCGGCTTCCACAGCGTGCGCAACGACGGCAGCCCCGGCAGCGAGGACCCGGCGGACAGCCGGTAGGCGGGGATGGGGTCCTCCGCGCGGACCACCCCGAACAGCGCCGACCCGACCGCCAGCCGGCCGGCGGCCCGGCGCCGCTGCGCGCGGGTGAGCGAGCCGACGTCGAGGGCGTCGTAGAGGACGCCGGTGTAGCGCTCGATCGCCGGCAGCGTGGGACTGGTCCGCAGCGCCGCGTTGCGGGCGATCTCGCCGTCCTGCGTGGCGGACAGGCCCAGCGCCGCGCGCGCCGCGGGGACGTCGGCGGCCAGCTCCACCAGCGCGTCGGCGACCCGGGCCCGGACCGGCGTCAGCTCGGCCGCGGTGAGCGCCTCGAGGTCCAGCGCCGGCCCCGTGCCGCCGGGGTGCTTGGTCTCCGACGGCGGCAGCAGGACGAGCACGGGAGGAACGGTAGGGACCCGCGCGGACGGCCCGCCCACCGCGTCCGCGACGCACCTGCGACCGTCGTGATCTAACGTCCACGGTCATCGCGGTCGACCCGACAGGTCAGGAGGTGTGCTGGTGCTCGTGCTGGACTCGGCGGCGGTGTCGACCACCGGACCACGTCCGGACAACCAGGACTCGGCGCACGCCGCTCCGCTGCTCATCGCGATCGCCGACGGGGTGGGCGGCAACGTGGGCGGTGCGGTGGCGTCGTCCCTCGTCGTCAACTGGATGGCCCCGATGGGGATCGGCCTGACCCCCGGCGGCGGCCGCTCGCGGCGCGGGGTCCCGGGCGCCGGGGCCACCGACCTGGTGCGGGTGGTGGCCGGCGCCAACGAGCGGATCCGGGCGGCCTACACCGAGCGGCCGCGGCTGCGCAGCATGGCCACCACGATGACCGCCGTCTACGCCGACGGCGAGGGGCTCCTGCTGGCCCACATCGGCGACTCCCGGGGCTACCGGCTCTGCGACGGCGAGCTGGTCCAGGTGACCACCGACCACACGCTGGTGCAGGCGATGATGGACGCGGGGGAGCTCACCCCGGAGCAGGCGCGGGTGCACCCGCAGCGCTCCGCGGTGTACGCCGCCCTGCACGGCGGCGGGGACGACGACCTGGCCGGCCTGGACCTGGTCCGGCTGGAGGCCCGGGTGGGGGACCGGTTCATGGTCTGCTCCGACGGGCTGTCCGACGTCGTCCGGCCCGACCGGATCCGCCGGCTGCTGCACGACGCGGCCACCCCCACCGAGGCGGCGGCGGCGCTGCGGGACGAGGCGCTGGCCGGGCCGCCCACCGACAACATCACCGTGGTGGTCGGTGACGTCCGCGAGGACGGGCCCGGCGACGCGACGGTGACGCCGTGCACGGTGGGCGCGGCCGTCGACTTCCGGGAGGAGACCGCCGGCGCGCTGGAGGCCCTGTGGCCGGGCCGGGTGGCGGCCGGGGTGGCCCCGCAGCGCTGACCCCGGGCGGTGGCCCTGCTGCAGGGGCCCGCCGCGAGCCTGCGAGCGGTGGGGGGCAGCAGGGTCCTTCCTCAGGTCCAGTAGAGCAGCCGGGCGTCGGGGAGCCGCTCGGCGAGCGCGTTCTCGAACCAGCCGCGGAGCCCGGCCATGACGTCCTTCGGGTAGACGTGCTTGACCGCGCCGAACTTGCCGCGCTTGGTGGTCCGCAGGTCCTCGTCCATCTCCAGCTTGGTCCGCGGGTACCAGTCGGTCAGCGTGGCCTTGCTGTTCGGCGTGAACCGGTGGGTGATGCACTCGACGGTGAGGTCGGTGCCGGCCGGGAGCGCCGTGGCCACCGCGTCGAGCAGCGCGCCGTACTCCTCCTGCCAGCCCTCGACCGGCATGATCGGGGCGATGGTCAGCCCGACCGGGTAGCCGGCGGCGGCGACGGCGGCCAGCGCGGCGATCCGCCCGGTCACCGGGCTGGTCGCGCCCTCGAACCGGCGGGCCACGGAGTCGGCGTTGACGGAGAAGCGCAGCCGCGTCCGCCCGGCGTGCGGGAGGTCCAGCAGCCCGGCGACGTCGTCGAACTTGGTGGTGGCGCGCAGCTGGACCGGCCCGGCCCAGTCGTGGGTGCCGAAGTGGGTGACCGCCGCGGCCAGGCCGCCGGTCAGGTGCTCGATGGCCAGGGGGTCGGTGTAGCAGGACGCCTCGAACGTCGTCCCCTCGCCGCCGCGCTCGACCGTGCCGGAGGTGACCCCGCCGGAGCCGACGTAGGCGTCCAGCCCGGCCAGGACCTCGTCGAGGTCGGCGAAGACCCGGGTGATCGGCGGCCCGGACAGCGATCCGGCGAGGTAGCAGTACTGGCAGTGCGCGGGGCAGCCCTCGGCGAGGTCGAAGCGCCAGTCCGCGGACGGCGGGATGGGCTGCAGGCGGCGCCGGGACGGCGCACCGACGACGACGGCCATCGTCTGCTTGGCCCGCATGAACGCCGCGCGGTCCCCGTCGCCGCGCAGGTTCGGCAGCCGGTCGCCCGGCAGCAGCTCCACGTCCTGCACGCCGGCGGCCTCGAGCCGGTCGAGGATGCGGCGGCCATGGGGACGCTCGGCGGCCGAGCGGGTGACCAGGACGCGGGAGGGCGTCCAGAGGCGGGTGGGGGAGGGGGCGGCGAGCGCGGTGGTCATCGCCTGGTGCAACCGCTGCCGGGGTCGGGTCCTTCCTGCTCAGGCGGCGTGTCGCCGCTCGGCGCGGCCGGGTGGGTCAGCCGGCGGAGGAGCCGACGAGCGACCGGTTCAGCGGCACGAAGTCGCCCCGTTCGTCGACGGTGTACCGCTCGGCGCCCTCGGGCGTGGCCGCGATGTCCCGCAGGGCCTGCCCGAGGAGGGGGATGTCGGTGAGGTACGTCTGCCGGTTGGCGCTGATCCGGACCGCTCCGGGCAGGCGGTGGCGGAGACCGGAGCGCACGTCGGCGTGGAACTGCGCGACGTCGGCCTCGGACAGCCCGAGCAGCCGGCCCATGTAGGGGTGCGCGCAGAAGCACCCGCTGCGGGTGCCGATCGCGTACTCGTTGGCCAGGCGGGCGGCCACCAGGCCGTGCGGCACGCCCTCCAGGTTGAACGCCGCGACGGGGAGCCGGTCACCGGTCACCGGACCGAGCCGGTGCAGCCCCGGGACGGAGGCGAGCTCGGAGTCCAGCCCGCGGACCAGGTGCTCCTCGTGGGCCAGCACCGAGGGCCAGCCGTCGCTGCGCAGCTCGTCGGCGGAGGCGGTCAGCGCGACGACCCCGAGGACGTTGGGCGACCCGGCGTCGTCGCGGTCGGGGCCGTCGGCCCAGACGACGTCGTCGAACGACACCGCCTGGACGGCTCCGCCGCCCACGAGGAACGGCTCCCCGGTGGCCAGCAGCGCCCGGGGCGCGACGAGGGCGCCGGCGCCGAAGGGCGCGTACATCTTGTGGCCGGAGAAGGCGATCACGTCGATGCCCAGCGCCGTGATGTCGACGGGGCGGTGCGGCACGAGCTGCGCGCCGTCGACGACCACCAGGACGCCGCGGTGGCGGGCCGCCGCCGCGATGCCGCGCAGGTCGGGCAGCCAGCCGGTGACGTTGGAGCCGCCGGAGATGGCCAGCACGCGCGGCCTCGGGGACTGGTCGAGGGCCGCCTCGACAGCGGCGACGTCGAAGGTGCCGCGCTCGTCGACGGCCACGGTCCGCAGCTGCGCGTACCGGGCCCAGGGCAGCAGGTTGGCGTGGTGCTCCACCTCGGTGGTCACCACGACGTCGGACTTGGTCAGCCCCAGCCGGTAGGCCAGCAGGTTGAGCGCCTCGGTGGTGTTCCGCGGGAAGAGCGCGAGGTGGGTGGCCGGGTCGCCGCCGACGAAGCGCACCAGGACGTCGCGGGCCTCCTCGTACCGGGCGCTGGTCACCTGGGACCTGATCCCGGCGCCGCGGTGCACGCTCGCGTACCAGGGCAGGAACTCCTGCACCGCACGGTTGACGGCGACGGACGCCGAGCTGGTGGCCGCGGTGTCGAGGTCGACGTACTGACGCCGGCCGCCGTCGAGCACCGGCACCCACAGGTCGTCGCCCACGTACTGGCCGGCTGTGAACGCCGGGGTCATCTCCATGCCACGCTCATCGAACGGTCGCGGGAGGAACTTGAGCGCCGGGCCAGCGGAATCTGTCCTCCTCACCACAGCTGGTGGGATCCGCGTGTTCACTCAAGCGGGGGCGGCGTCCCGCCGATGAAGCGGGCATGACCGCCATCACGAACCGGTGGGGCAGCCGCGGCTTCCGCCGACGGGGATTCCGGCTGACCTCGCGCGTCTTCTGGGACATGGCCATCTACATGGTCGGCCTCGGGCTCGTCGTCGGGCTCATCTTCCCGCCCTTCGCGGTGCTGCTCGGCGTGCCCGGCACGATCGCCGCGCGCCCGCTCTTCGGCATGGCGTGTCTGATCGCCGGCTTCCTGGTGGGCGCGATGAACTACGCCCTCTGCCGCGGCGTCGTCGGCGGCCGACTCCAGGTGCTGGGCGGCCACCTGCGGTCGGCGACCAGCTCGATCACCTCCGCCACCCGCACCGGGGACTGGTCCGAGGCGGTGTTCGAGCGGATCACCGTGGACTCGGACGACCAGATCGGTGAGGCCGGCCGGGCGTTCAACAGCCTGCTGGGCGCGGTGGAGGGCCGGAAGGACCTGGAGGAGCGGCTCCGCTTCCAGGCGTTCCACGACCAGCTCACCGGTCTCCCCAACCGCGCTTACATGATGGACAAGCTGGCCGAGGCCGAGCAGCTCCGCGCTGCGGGCACCCCGTCGGCCGTGCTGTTCCTCGACGTGGACAACCTGAAGTCGGTCAACGACAGCCTCGGCCACGAGAGCGGCGACCTGCTCATCCGACTGCTGAGCGACCGCATGACGGGCAGCGTGCGGGAGACCGACCTGGTCGCCCGCCTGTCCGGCGACGAGTTCGCCATCCTGCTCGTCGGCTCGGGCAGTGAGCACCAGGCCGAACGCGTGGCCCAGCGCATGATCAGCTCACTCCGGGCGCCCGTGCAGATCGGTGATCACCTGGTGCGCACCGGGTTCAGCATCGGTCTGGCCACCTCCACCACCTGCGCCGCCAGCGGCATCGGGATGCTCCGGGCCGCCGACATGGCCATGTACGCGGCCAAGACCGGGGGCAAGGCCCGGCTGGAGGTGTTCCAGCCCAGCCACCACACCGCGCACGTGGAGCGAGACGCGCTGCGGGCCGAGCTCTCGGGTGCCCTGGACGGGGAGCAGCTGGAACTGCACTTCCAGCCCATCGTCGACGTCCCGACGCAGCACACCGTCGGCTTCGAGGCGCTCCTCCGGTGGCGTCACCCGGTACGGGGCCTGGTGTCGCCCCTGGAGTTCGTCCCGCTCGCCGAGGACACCGGCCTGATCGTGCCGATCGGCCGATGGGTGCTCCAGGAGGCCACCCGGCAGGCTGCTGCGTGGCAGGACCGCTCCCCCCTGGGCCGGCTGCGGATGAGCGTGAACGTCTCGGTGCGCCAGTTCCAGCATCCCGACCTGGTGGGCGACGTGGCCGACGCGCTGCACCGGTCGGGACTGGACCCGTCGCTGCTGACCCTGGAGATCACCGAGTCGCTGTTCGCCAGCGACACCGAGGAGACGACCCGCAAGATGCAGTTGCTCAAGCAGCTGGGGGTCCGTCTGGCCCTGGACGACTTCGGTACCGGGTACTCGTCGCTCAGCTACCTGAGGCGCTTCCCGATCGACACCCTCAAGATCGACAAGTCCTTCATCGACGGCGTGGCGTCCAGTTGCGAGGACCATGCCGTGGTCGCGGCCATCACCCAGCTCGGCCAGACCCTGCGCATGGAGGTCGTCGCCGAGGGGCTGGAGACCGCCGAGCAGGTCGAGGCACTACGCGCCCTGGGCTGCCCGCTCGGCCAGGGGTACCACTTCTCCCGGCCGCTGGTCGCCGGAGACGCGGTCAAGTTCATGCTGACCGGGGGCCGGTCGGCGTCCCGCATGCTCGTCCCCGCCTGACCCGCGGGACGGCGTCCGGTCGGTGCGTCAGTCGGCGAGGTCGACGACCACGGGGGCGTGGTCGCTGGCGCCCTTGCCCTTGCGCTCCTGCCGGTCGATCAGGGCGTTCGTCACCCGGCGCTGCACCGCCGGGCTGCCCAGCACGAAGTCGATCCGCATGCCCTCGCGCCGGGGGAAGCGCAGCTGCGTGTAGTCCCGTAGGTGTCCGGAGGCTTCGCTGACCGGCCCGTACGGCGCAAATTTGGACCTGACCTGCGGATGTACAGGTCAGTCAATCCGTGCCGATGCCGTCCAACCATGGTCTCGTGTGCCCCATATGTGCCCCAAGGGCAAGCTCGGAGGTCGCGGCAACTGCTCCGAGAGCCCACGAACGAGGGCGGCGTCGGCGCAACCGTGACCGGAGGCAGTGATCGTCCTTCCAGCGTTCGCCTGCCACTCGATGTCGCCCGTGCGGCGGGGCTTCTCGGGAGGTGACGTGGGGGGCGAACCGCGCGCCACTGCTGCGCGGCGAGGGGGACGACGGCCTGCCGGTACGTCGACCGGTCATCGGCGAGCCGGTCCGCCGCTATGAGATGACGATGCCCAGCGAGCTGGTGCACGCCGGGGTACGAAGCTGTAGCCCCAACCTGCGGGGCAGGGCACCGGCGGCCTGCCGCCTCCTTCGCTACGGGCAGTCTGCGCGATTGAAGCGGGCGACCGTCACGTCACCCAGCCTGCGAGCCCGCCGCCTTTGCGCCAGTGCTGGGCTGTGATAGGCCGCACCCCCTCGGCCGTGGGCCAGCTGGCCTGCTGGCTTCCGTTCCGAGGGACGCAGCAGGCGAAGTCCGTTCAGCGCCACCAGGATGGTCGAACCTTCGTGGCCGGCCACACCCAGGGGCAGGGGGAGGTTGCCGACCAGGTCCCAGGTGACGAGCACGGTGATGACGGCTGCGGCGATGACGAACTCCTGGATGATGAGGCGTCGCGCTCGGCTGGACAGCCGAAGGCGCGGGAGGTCAGGGCGTCGCGGACATCCCCACCACGGTCGAGTGTCGCTCGGGCAACCTTGCCGCGGCCCAAGAGCTTGCTGGTGACGACGTCAGCTGACAGTTGCGGCTCGCCCATCAGCGCGACGCATGGCGGCATTCAGGTACAGGCGACCGCTGACCCGGGACACGACCACCGCCAGGGCCAGTACCACCAGCGGGAGCCACGTGCCCGCGGCACCGTGCACGAGGACCGCCAGGGCGTCACACACTGCGAAGGACAGGGTCCATACCACTGTGGTGCGCACGTTCATCTCGTGGAAGCGCGGGTCGGTCAGGAACTCCGGGCGCACGACCCGCCGGGTGAACTGCACCGTCCAGGGGTCACCCCGAACCAGGCTGACTGCGCACTGCAGCGCCAGCAGCGTGTAGAAGACGATCGCGACGTGGCCGATGAGCCACGTGTTGTGCAGCCCGAAGTAGAGCACCACGTTCCCGACCGCGAACAGCAATGCCAACAGATCCAGGCTGGTAACGCCCTGCCGTCGGGCGAGGTGGTAGATCAGGACACCGACACAGCCCACCACCGCGACGATCACCCCGGCGGCGTACGCGTGGGCGATCAGGATCGGCACCATCAGCACGACCGGCAGCAGGCCGGTGAAGGCCAGCCATGGAGAGGAAGAGCGGACTTCGGAGTCGGACATTGCGCAGCCCCCTTCGAGAATGGCTCGGAACAGATGGGCTCGGAACCGGGCCTGAGCGGCAGCCATCACGCGCGATGGACCTGGCGGCGTGATGGCTGCCGCGGCGGGCTCAGGGCTACGGGCGTGCGCCGGCCGGGGTGGGGCCGGTCGCACCCGGGGTGGCCGCGGTGGGGGGCGGGCCGCCGGGTGCGGCCGGGGCTCCGGCAGGCGGCGGGGTCGGACGGACGGCCCCGATGGAGCCGGGGTCGGGTCCGCCGGTGTCCAACCGGAACGGCGGGTAGCGGTCGGTCATCAGCGCGGCGTACGCGGCCACCCGAAGCGCCCAACGGTCCAGGCCCAGGACGAAGTCGTACAGCGACCGGGGATAGCGGCCGGTGAACAGCACGACGATCGCCGCGATGCACAGCAGGAGGCTGACCAGGCTCACCCCCGCACCCCAGCTGTCGACCCAGCCGTCGTCCGCGGTCCCCGCCCGGGAACCCAGCCAGATCCCGCCGCCGACGAAGAGGGACACGATGAGGTAGTGCGGGATGGCCAGCAGCCACCACTTCACCAGGACCAAGCCGCGGGAGAGCCGCTCGGGGTAGGACACATCCAGGTGCGCCGGGTAGTCGGGCACATCGGCCAGGGTGAACGGTGGGTACCGGTCGGTGCCCAGGGCCCAGTAGCCGTAGTAGTTGACCCGCCAGCTCCACCGCAGCACGCCGACGTTGAAGTCGAACAACCCCCGCGGATAGCGCCCGGTGATCAGGATCGCGAAGAACGCCACCACGCTGACCAGGAAGAAGGCCAGCCACAGGAAGGCCAGCACGACGTAGTGCGGGATCAGCAGCAGCCACTTGACCAGCCACAGCCCACGTGAGACCGACGCGTCCTCCGACGCGTCCACGCGGACCGGATACGGCGTCCGGTTCTCCGTCACGATTCCTCCTCCCGTGCAGGGAGTCCACCGCGGCGTGGGCGCCGGGGTGGACTCGTCCACCAAGGCCACAGGACCGACTGTCGTCGGCACGCTGGACCACCGACCAGAATCAACGCGCTTGTCTCCGCGCAGCGTCGGCGTCGGAACGCCCCTGGAAACAGGTCACTGCGCCGACGCGAGTCACCGTAGACCCGCCTCTCCGCGCTACGCAACCCTCAGTGTCGTAAAGGGGGTCGCCAATGCCCGGGCAACCGGTTGAGCTGCATAGAATCCCGATCTGATTCCGATACCGAGGATCCTGACGAAGGAGGTTCTGGCGTGACCTCACCGCCTCCTGTCCGGGGACGCCCACGAGACCACACCCTCGACGAGCGCATCCTCGACCAGGTGCTCGTCCTGCTCGGCTCGCACGGCTACGCCGGTCTGACCCTCGACGAGCTGGCTGTCCGCAGCGGCGTCGCGAAGACCACGATCCTGCGTCGCTGGCCCTCGAAGGCTGCGGTGGCCGCCGCGGGAGTGGAGCGGCTGGCCCTGCAGACCGTCGACGTGCCCGACTCGGGCAGCCTTCGCGGGGACCTGCGGGCGCTGCTGCAGGGTGCGGTGGAGTCCTTCGTCCGCGGCCGCGGGCAGTTCGTCCCCCGGTTGCTGCGCGAGACCGGGCACCACCCGGAGATCGCCGACCTGCTCTACACCGTCATCCACACTCGCCGGCAGGCCTACCGGAGAGTCCTCGCGCTGGCGGTCGCCCGGGGCGAGCTCGCTCCCACGGTCGACCAGGAGCTCATGATCGACCTGCTCATCGGGCCCGTGTGGACCCGACTGCTGATCACCCACGACCCCATAACCCAGGAGTACGTGGACGCCAACGTCGAGGCGGTGCTGACCGCCTTCTCTGTGGACCCGGCGGCAACCGGATGACGGGGCACCGGGGCGGACGTCCGCCGGGCGTCCGCCCCGAGTGGCCAGGAAACGGAACCGTGCTCAGCTGGTGCTGCGGTGATGGCCGACCACCCAGCTCGCCGCGGCCGCCCAGAAGAGCAGGACGACCAGTGAGATCTCAAGGACGAGGTAGAGCGCGACGCTGTCGATGATGAACGCGAGCCCCCCGACGATGAGCAGCGGAACCAGCAAGTAGCCCAGGGCTCGCACCCATCCGGGCATGACGCCGGCGCGCGTCGCGGCCCAGGTGACAGTGATCGCGAACGACGCCAGCAGGATCAACTTGAGCGTGTCGGCGTAGTTGACGGCGGAGAAGAGCGCCCTGCTGGTCGACGCCGCCGTGGTGTCAGCGACGGCCACGGCGACCAGTGCGAGGGCCACCTGCATGAAGGAGACGAACGCGGCGGCGAGGCCGGTGACCTGCATCCACCGGGCCTCCACCGGCCAGTTGGGCAGCGCGCGGGCAAAGCCGAGGGCCAGTGCCATCAGTGCGAGCCCGGCCAGTCCGTGGACGAGCAGCGATTGCAGCACCACTCCGCCGGTGTTGTCGACGTAGAAGGTCCGGATCTCGACGGCGGGTGCGGTCGGGGCGGGGGCGCTCGGCCCGGTCAGGAGCCCCAGGACCCAGGCCAGCACGTAGACGGTCCCAGCGACGGGCAAGAACCGGGCCAGCGCATCGGCCCGTGCACCCGGGGTGCCCGACGACGGCGGCGGCGTACGAACGGATTCAACGGTCATCTTCCAGGTCCCCTCTGCGTGCTCGTGCCTGACCCGCGCCTCGACGCTGCAGGCAGGACGGACCGAACCCGGGACCCCTGCGCTCCGCGCTCGGGGAACACAGCGGCCCCGGTGTCTGGAGAACTCGGCCTCGCACAACGAGGCGCGGCCAGGGTCCACCCGGAGGATTCCGCCGCGCAAGGGGTCGCCCCATCACCCTCGTCGATCGGTCGCTACGGCCTCAAAGGCGGCTCGGCGGCAGGCATGAGCCGGGCGAGGCCGTCGCCGTAGCGGCGTCGGGCATCGCCTGACACCGGCAGGGCGAACCCCGGCCGAGGTCGAGGGCCGCATCGTCGAACTCCGCGCCCGAGAGCGCCGGGGGCCCGGCCTGGATCGGCGCTGAGCTGGGCGTGCCGGCGCGCACGGTCTCCCGGGTCCTGCTCCGCCGGGGGCAGCCCCGGCCGGCCGTCCTGGACCCGATGACCGGGCAGGTCATCCGGTCCTCGAAGGTGACCGCCGTCCGCTACGAGCGGTCCCGGCCCGGCGAGCTGGTGCACATGGACGTCAAGAAGCTGGCCCGCATCCCCGAGGGGGGCGGCTGGCGGGCGCACGGCCGCGCCGCCGGCAGAACCAGCCGCCGCGCCACCGTCGTCGGCTACGACTACGTGCACTCCCTCGTCGACGACCAGTCCCGGCTGGCCTACTCCGAGATCCCCACCGATGAGAAGGGCGCGACCTGCGCAGGTTTCCTCGCCCGCGCCGCGGCCTACTTCGCCGACCACGGCATTCCGCGGATCGAGCGGGTGATGACCGACAACGCCTGGGCCTACCGGTACTCGCTGCACCAGGTCATCGGCCAGTTGGGCGCCCGCCAGAAGAGCGGTGGCATCGGCAGGGCTGCGGGCGGGAACGACCAGCCCACGACCTGCGGCACCACTTCGCGTCGCTGCTGCTGGCCGCCGGCGAGTCAGTGGTGGCCGTCGCCGAGCGGCTCGGCCACGACCATGCCTCGCTGGTGCTGTCCACCTACGGCCATCTGATGCCGGACAGCGAGGACCGCACGCGCCGAGCCGTCGACGCCGCGTGGGGCGCAGCGGGTGCCGCGTGTGGCCCCAGATGTGCCCCACGGCGTCCGGTCGGTGCGTCAGTCGGCGAGGTCGACCACGACGGGTGCGTGGTCGCTGGCGCCCTTGCCCTTGCGCTCCTGCCGGTCGATCAGGGCGTTCGTCACCCGGCGCTGCACCGCCGGGCTGCCCAGCACGAAGTCGATCCGCATGCCCTCGCGGCGGGGGAAGCGCAGCTGCGTGTAGTCCCAGTAGGTGTAGACCCCGGGGCCGGGGGTGTACGGGCGGACGAGGTCGGCGTACCCGGCGTCGACGACCCCGCGGAACGCGGCCCGCTCGGGCTCGGTCACGTGCGTCGAGTGGCTGAACAGCGAGATGTCCCAGACGTCGTCGTCCTGGGGGGCGATGTTCCAGTCCCCGACCAGCGCCACCTGCGCGTCGGCGTCCTCGGTCAGCCAGCCGCCGGCGGTGACCCGCAGCGCCTCCAGCCAGGCCAGCTTGTAGTCGTAGTGCGGGTCCCCGAGCTGGCGGCCGTTGGGCACGTACAGGCTCCACACCCGCACCCCGCCGCAGGTGGCGCCCAGCGCGCGGGCCTCGGGCGCCGGCTCGGCGCCCTCCTTGGTCGCCCAGGAGGGCATCCCGGGGAAGCCCACCTGCACGTCGGTCAGGCCGACCCGGGACAGCAGCGCGACCCCATTCCACTGCGAGTGGCCCACGTGCGCCACGTCGTAGCCGAGGTCCCGGAAGCGCTCCTCCGGGAACTGGTCGTCGCGGCACTTGGTCTCCTGCAGCGCGACGACGTCGACGTCACTGCGCTGCAGCCAGGCGGCCACCCGGTCGGCTCGGCTGCGGATGGAGTTCACGTTCCAGGTCGCCAGGCGCACGGAGACCCACTCTAGGTGGGGCCGAGACCGGCCACGGCCCCGCTGCAGGGTCCCGCCGCGAGCCTGCGAGTGGTGGGGGGCAGCGGGGTCCTTCGTCAGGCCTGGGCGAGGGGCGCGATCTCCTCGTCGGAGCGGGCCTGCACCCGGGCGCGCATGCGGTCCCGGCTCTCCACGAACTTCGTCGCCTGGGCGTCGAGGCCCTCCATGAAGACGGCGAGCTCCTCGCGGGCCTGCTCGCCCTCCGGGCCGAGGTCGGTGCGCTCGAAGACGTTCCAGGCGCGCAGCACCGGGCTGACGACGTCGTCGTGGTGCAGCCGCAGGTCGTAGATGCCGGCCTTGGCGATGATCACGGAGTTCTTCCGGAAGCCGGCCATGGTGGCGCCGGGCATCTCGAACCCGACCACCTCCTTGGTGACGGCCTTCATCGTGTCGTCGGGGGCGATGTCGAAGGCCGCGCTGACCAGGTTCCGGTAGAAGACCATGTGCAGGTTCTCGTCCTTGGCGATCCGGGCGAGCAGCTTGTCCGCGATCGGGTCACCGGTGGCCTTGCCGGTGTTGCGGTGGCTCACCCGGGTGGCCAGCTCCTGGAAGGACACGTAGGTGACCGCCTCGAGGGCGGTCTTGTCCCCGGAGTCGTAGCCCGCGGTCATGTAGTCCATCCGGGCGCGCTCCAGCGCCACGGGGTCGACGCCCCGGGTGACCACCAGGTAGTCGCGCAGCGCGATGCCGTGCCGGTTCTCCTCCGCCGTCCAGCGGCCGACCCAGGTGCCCCAGGCGCCGTCGGTCCCGAAGTTGGTGGCGATCTCCCGGTGGTAGCTGGGGAGGTTGTCCTCGGTGAGCAGGTTGGTGACCAGCGCGGCCTTGGCCGTCTCGTCGAGCCGCGACTGCTCCGGAGCCCAGTCCTCACCGCCGAGGAAGGCGAAGTCACGACCCTCCGACCACGGGACGTAGTCGTGCGGGTGCCACTCCTGCGCCAGGCTCAGGTGCCGGTTCAGGTTCTCCTCCACGACCGGCTCGAGCTCGGTGAGCAGTGCTGTCTGCTGTGTCGTCCGGGACACGAGGGCCTCCTGGTCGGTGTACCTACGGCGTCGGGGCTGTCGCACCGTAGCCCGGTGACCGGCCCGGGGGTTCCCGGGGCGGCGAGGGGACGGCGGCCGGGTGCGGCCCGGTCGTCCGTCGTCCGGACCAGGCCACCCGCGGCCGCGGTGATGAGGCTCACTACCCCGTCGAGCCCGCGCCCATGCCCGCTGGTCGAGCTGGCCGGCACCGGTCCGAGCACCGTCAGTGACGCCGCTCCGGCCGACCGGGTCGGCGGCCCGACCGGCGCCGCCCCGGCCCCTCCCGACGGGTGGTGCCACGTCGGCTCGACCCCTGCTCCGGCCGGGGATCGGTGCGATCATGGCGCGATGACCAGGAGCGGAAGGCGGGCAGACCGACCGTGACGTCCGACGACCGGCCGGGCGCCCGCCGCCGGCCCTGGTCCGCGCGCCCCGGTGTCCCCGACTCCGCCCGCGGCGTCGACCCGACCGCGCCGCCCATCGGGCCGGCCGCCTTCATCCTCGGCGGGGGGAGCACCCCGTCCGGCGGACCGGAGCCGGCGCCGCACGCCGACGCGGCCGTCCCCGGTGCCCGTCCGGACACCGGCCCGGCCACCGGGACGGACCGGTCCACCCCTGCTCCGCAGCCGTCCGGGACGACGACGGCCGGCCGCCCCGGGCCGGCCGGCCGCCCCGAGCCGGCCGGCGGCACCTCCCACCACCGGCCCGCTCGCGAGCCGCGGGGACTGGGCCGGGCGCTCGGGCTCACCGCCCTGGGCACGGTCCTCCCGGGCGCCGGCCTGGTCGCGGCCGGCCGGCGCCGGCTCGGCTGGACCGTGTTCGCCGTGTTCCTGCTGGTCCTGGCCCTGGGCGCCTACCTGGTGCTCGCCGGCCAGCGCGCCGTCCTGCTGCGGGTGGCGGTCGACTCCACCGCGCTGCTGGTGCTCGGTGCCGGGGTGGCGCTGGCCGCGCTGGGCTGGGTGGCGGTCGTCGTCCTCAGCTACCGGTCGCTGCGCCCACGCCGGCTGCGGTCCTGGCAGCGGGCCCTCGGCGGGCTCGTCGTGGCGGTCCTGTGCGCGGCCGTCGTCGTCCCCGCGGTGACCGCCGTCCGGCTCGCCGCCGCGCAGCGGGACCTGGTCGACACCGTCTTCGCCGACCGGGAGAGCGCCACGGTCGTGGACGCCGAGGACGAGGCGGACCCCTTCGGCGGCCGCGAGTCGATCAACGTGCTGCTGCTCGGCGGCGACGGCGGTGCTGGCCGGGAGGGCGTGCGCACCGACACGGTGATCGTGGCGCACGTCGAGGTCGCCACCGGGCGGACGACGCTGTTCAGCCTGCCCCGCAACCTCGAGGACCTCCCGTTCCCGGCGGACAGCCCGCTGGCCGCGCTGTACCCGGAGGGCTTCGACGCCGGGAGCGAGTCGGAGAGCCTGCTCAACGCCGTCTACCGCAACGGGCCGGCCGCCCACCCCGACGTGCTGGGCCCCACCGCCGATCCGGGTGCGGACTTCCTCAAGCTGGGCGTCGGTGAGGCCCTGGGCCTGGACATCGACTACTACGTGCTGGTCAACCTGGAGGGCTTCGCTCGGCTGGTCGACGCGCTCGGTGGGATCACCGTCAACGTCAACTACTACGTGCCGATCAACGGCGAGCCCAGCAGGGGCATCCTCCCCGACGACTACATCGCCCCGGGGCCGGACCAGCAGATGGACGGCACCCGGGCGCTGGACTTCGCCCGGGGCCGCTTCGGGCTCACCGACTACCAGCGGATGGACCGGCAGCGCTGCGTGCTCGACGCCATCGTGCAGGCCGCGGACCCGGTCACGCTGCTCTCCTCGTACCGGGAGCTGGCGGCGACCACCCAGGACATCGTGAGCACCGACGTCCCCTCCAACGTCCTCGGCGACGTCGTCGACCTGGCGCTGCGGGTCAAGGACTCGGAGATCCGCAGCGTCGTCTTCGACGACACGGTGATCGACCCGGCCTACCCCGACTACGACCGGATGCGGGCGCTGGTGCAGGAGGCGCTGGCCGCACCGGCGCCGGTGGACGACGCCGACGACACGGCCCCCTCGGGCACGCCGGCCCCCAGCACCTCGCCGGCCCCGTCGCCGGAGCCGGCGCCCACCGACGGCGCCGGTGCGGCCAGCGAGGTCGGCGACGCCTGCGCCTTCGACCCGGCGGCGGCCGCCGAGGCGCTCGCCGCCGGGAAGCCGCCGACCCGGGGCGGCTGAGCCGCTCCGGCGCTCACGGCCGGGCGAACGGCGCGGCGTGCCGGAACGTGCCCCGCACCGCCTGCAGGGGGCCCGCGGCGAGCGTGCGAGCCGTGGGGGGCAGGAGGGTGCTCCTGCTAACCGGCCAGCACCACCATCAGCGTGCGCGGACCGTGCACCCCCTCGACCCGCTGCAGCTCGATGTCGCTGGTCGCCGACGGGCCGCTGACCATGGTCAGCGGGCGCAGCGGGTCCAGCCGGGTCAGCGACTCGGGCACGCCGCCCACCACCTGGTCCACCCGCACGACGCAGACCAGGCAGTCGGGCAGCAGGGACAGCGCCCGCCGCCCGCAGGCCGGGGAGCCGTCGAGCACCAGCGTGCCGGTCTCGGCGATGGCCACGGCGACGGCGGTCACCGCGGCCGACCGCTCGGCCAGCTGCACCGGCGGGCGGTCGTCGTCCACGTCGCTGCCCGGCGGGCGCCACTCCTCGGGCAGTCCGGGTGCGACGACGACGTCGCCCGGCGCCCACCCGGTGCCGATGCCCTGGTCCAGCGCGGCGACGACCGTGGCGCCCACCTCGCCGGGGCCGCAGCGCAGCACCGAGGCGCGGTAGTCCTCCACCCGGTCGACCAGCAGGTCGAGCAGTTCCGCGCCGGTCGCCGGGTGCCCGCCGGCCCGCCGGTAGTCGCGGACCACCTCGGGCGGCGGTGTCCGGGTCTCGCCCAGCGCCGTCCGGATCCGGCTCAGCACGTCCTCGCGGGCCGTCATCGCCCGTGCTCCCGCGTCCAGGACTCGACGAACGTCGAGGTCGGCGGCGTAGGCAGGTCGCGGCTGCGGGTCCAGCCGGACATCGGCGGAGGCAGCGCGTTGGGCAGCGTCGGCCGGCCACGGGCGAACAGCCGGCCCAGCCGGGAGGCGCGCTGGGCGAGGTGCCACAGCCGCGGGTTGGACATGGCCTTCGCCAGGCCGCGGAAGGCGATCGCCTCCGCCGTCAGCTTCTCCTGGGCCTCGACGTGCTCGGCGCGCAGGTGCACCAGGATCGACGGGATGTCGATGGCCACCGGGCACACCTCGAAGCAGGCGCCGCAGAGACTGGAGGCGTAGGGGAGCGAGGCGTTGTCCTCCACGCCGGTCAGCTGCGGGGAGAGGATCGCGCCGATCGGGCCCGGGTAGACCGAGCCGTAGGAGTGCCCGCCGGCCCGCTCGTAGACCGGGCAGACGTTGAGGCAGGCCGAGCAGCGGATGCAGTGCAGTGCCTCGCGGCCCACCTCGTCGGCCAGCACCGCCGTCCGCCCGTTGTCCAGCAGCACCAGGTGGAACTCCTGGGGCCCGTCGCCGGGGGTGACCCCGGTCCAGGTGGACGTGTAGGGGTTCATCCGCTCGCCGGTCGAGGAGCGCGGCAGCAGCTGCAGGAAGACCTCGAGGTCCTGCCAGGTCGGGACGAGCTTCTCGATGCCCATCACGGTGATCAGCGTCTGCGGCAGGGTGAGGCACATCCGGCCGTTGCCCTCGCTCTCCACCACGGCGAGGGTGCCGGTCTCGGCGATGCCGAAGTTCGCCCCGCTGACCGCCACCCGGGCGCGCAGGAACCGCTCGCGCAGGTGCGCCCGGGCGGCCATGGCCAGCTTGCGCGGCTCGTCGGTGAGCTCCGGGTCCACGCCGGGGATGGTCCGGGCGAAGATCTCCCGGATCTCGGCCCGGTTCTTGTGGATGGCCGGGACCAGGATGTGCGACGGCTTGTCCTCCCCGAGCTGGACGATCAGCTCGGCCAGGTCGGTCTCGAAGACGTCGAGCCCCACGGCCTCCAGCGCCTCGTTGAGCCCGATCTCCTGGGTGGCCATCGACTTGACCTTGACCACCTCGCTCGCCCCGGTGGCCTGCACCAGGCGGGTGACGATCTCGTTGGCCTCGTTGGCGTCCCGCGCCCAGTGCACCGTCCCGCCGCGGGCGGTGACCTGGCGCTCCAGCTCCTCCAGGTGCTCGTCGAGGCGCGCCATGGTGGCGGCCTTGAGCGCCTTGCCCGCGGCGCGGAGCTGCTCCCAGTCGGGCACCTCGGCCACGACGCGGGCCCGCTTGTTGCGGATCGTGGTGGTCGCGTGGCCGAGGTTGGCGCGCAGCTGGCCGTCGCGCAGGGCGGTGCGCGCGGCGTCCGGGAACGACTGGTCGCCGCGCAGGTGGCCGACGCCGCGGGGCGCGGTGGGCAGGCCGAGGAAGGTGGGCGCCTTCGGCGGGACGGTGGCAGTCATGCGGTCACCGCCGGGGCGGGCCGGGTGGACTGGTGCGGGGTCACGGCGTCCTCCGTCGACGCGAGGATCTCGGCCAGGTGCACCGTCCGGGTGCCGGCGCGCAGCCGGGACAGGCCACCGCCGATGTGCATGAGGCAGGACGCGTCGCCGGCGGTGCACACCTCGGCGTGGGTGCCGAGCACGTTGGCCATCTTGTCGGTCAGCATCGCCGTCGAGGTGTCGGCGTTCTTGATCGCGAAGGTGCCGCCGAAGCCGCAGCACTGCTCGGCGCCGGGCAGCTCCACCAGCTCCAGCCCGCGCACCGCGCGGAGCAGCCGCAGCGGCCGGTCGCCGACCTTGAGCAGCCGCAGCGAGTGGCAGGTCGGGTGGTAGGTGACCCGGTGCGGGTAGTAGGCGCCCACGTCGGTGACGCCGAGGACGTCGACCAGGAACTGGGACAGCTCGTACGTGCGCCCGGCGAGCTCGGCGGCGTCCTCGGCGAGGGAGAGCTCCCCGGCCCGGCGGGCCACGTCGGCCTGCTGGTGGTGGATGGACGCCACGCACGACCCGGACGGCGCCACGATCGCCTCCGCGCCGGCGAACGCCCGCACGTGGTTGGCGACGATCGGCACGGCCTCGCGCCGGTAGCCCGTGTTGACGTGCATCTGACCGCAGCAGGCCTGGTCCCGGGGCACGACCACCTCGTGGCCCAGCCGCTGCAGCAGCGTGGCGGTGGCCCGGGCCACCGACGGCGTCAGGGTGTCCACCAGACAGGTGGCGAAGAGCGCGACTCTCATCCCGGGATCCTCATCAGGCCGTCCTGCTCCGATCGGGGCCGCGGCACGGTCCGTGCCCGCGTGGAGGTCAGGTTGCCACAGGTGGCGGCCCGGACGCCGCTCGTCCGGAGGGGGGTGCGGACGGACCCGCGCGCGGACGGCAGGCTGGGCACCGTGACCACCGTGCGCGCCATGATCATCACGCCGGACCTGGACCGGCTGCTGGCCTTCTACGGCCGGCTGCTGGGCGCGGAGGAGGTGGAGCGGATGCCGGCCGAGGGGCCGCCGTTCTACGTCGGCCTCCGGCTCGGCGACTCCGACCTCGGGCTGATCGCCGACGCCGGCGCCGACCTCGGGGCGGCGCAGCGACTGCTGATCAGCATCGAGGTGCCGGGGATCGACGCCCTGCTGGACCGGGTGACCGAGCTCGGGGGGACGGTGCTCAGCCCGCCGGCCGACATGCCGTGGGGCCAGCGGGTGGTGCACCTGCGCGACCCCGACGGCAACGCGGTCAACCTGACCCAGGACCTGGAGCCGGCGGCGTGACCGCGCCGGACCGCCGGGGCGGCCGCGAGCGGCTCGCGGGCCTGTTCCTGCTCGGGGTGGCCGCCGTCCTGCTGTTCTCCTCCGTGACCTGGTTCGGCAGCGACCGCGCCGGTGTGGGCATCGGCCAGGTGGCGCTGGGCGTCGTGCTGGCCGTCCTGGGCGTCGTCCTGGTCCGCCGTTCGCGGACGTGACCTGTTTCACCTGGCGCAGGCGGGGAAAACCGGGGCGATGAAGATCACCAAGGACGAGCTCATGACGGTGCTGCGCACCGAGGGTGACAACGACACCGCCGAGAAGGCAGCCGGGTTGCCGGACCAGATCGACACCGACCGGGACGGCGAGGCGCTGGAGGCCATCGGCCTGGACCGCACCCAGCTGATGGCCAAGCTGGCCGCGGCCGGCTTCGGCGGTTCCCTGGCGCCTTAAGGCCGCTCGGCACGCCCCCCCGGGTAGGCCCCCGTGCAGGGTCCCGCCGCGAGCCTGCGAGCGGCGGGGGCACGGGGGTCCTTCACCCGCGGTAGGGGCGCTCCCGGGCCAGCTCCTCCTTCGCGACGCCGCGGATGTGCACGGCGTCCGGGCCGTCGACGATGCGCAGGGTCCGCGCGTGCGCCCAGAAGCCGGCCAGCGGGGTGTCGTCGCTGACCCCGGCTCCGCCGTGCAGCTGGATGGCCCGGTCGATGACGTCCAGGGCCACCTTCGGCGCGGCCACCTTGATCGCCGAGATCTCGGTGCGGGCCCCCTTGGCCCCGTACTTGTCGATCAGGTCGGCGGTCTTGAGCACCAGCAGGCGGGCCTGGTCGATCTCGATCCGGGACAGCGCGATCGACTCGCGCACGGTGCCCTGCTCGGCCAGCGGCCGGCCGAACGCGACCCGGGACGTGGCCCGCTCGACCATCAGGGTCAGGGCCCGCTCGGCCATGCCGATGGCCCGCATGCAGTGGTGGATCCGGCCGGGCCCGAGCCGCGCCTGGGCGATCATGAAGCCGTCGCCCTCACCGGCCAGGATGTTGGTGGCCGGCACCCGGACGTCGGTGAACCGCAGCTCCGAGTGCCCGTGCTGGTCCTGGTACCCGAAGACCGGCAGGTGCCGGACGATCTCGAAGCCCGGGGTGTCCCGGGGGACGAGCACCATCGACTGCTGGCGGTGCGGCGGGCCGTCGGGGTCGGTCTTCCCCATCACGATGAAGATCTGGCAGCGCTCGTCGGCGGTCCCGGTGATCCACCACTTGCGGCCGTTGATGACGTAGTCGTCGCCGTCCCGCACGATCGAGGTCTGGATGTTCCGCGCGTCGGACGACGCGACGTCCGGCTCGGTCATGGCGAAACCGGAGCGGATCTCCCCCTCCAGCAGCGGGTTCAGCCAGCGCTCCTTCTGCTCCGGGGTCCCGAAGAGCATCAGGGTCTCCATGTTGCCGGTGTCCGGCGCGCCGGTGTTGATCGCCTCCGGCGCGATGACCGGGGACCAGCCGGTGATCTCGGCGACGGAGGCGTACTCCAGGTTGGTCAGCCCGGCGAGCTCGTGGTGGAACAGGTTCCACAGGCCGCGGCTGCGCGCCTCGGCCTTGAGCTCTTCGAGCACCGGTGGGTGGCCGTGGTCGTCGTGGCCGCGGGCGGCCCGCCACTCGGCGTAGACGGGCTCAGCGGGGAAGACGCACTCCCGCATGAAGTCCCACATCCGACCGGTGACGTCCTCGGCTCGAGCGGAGAGGGCGAAGTCCATGGTCCCGGACCGTAGCCGCACACGGCACCGCCCGGACACCGGGGCGGTGTCCGGGCGGTGCGGGTCGGTCCGGCGGGAGCAGCGGCTCCCGGCGGACCGGTCCTCACCTGCGGGTCGGTCTCGGCCGGCGGACGACGAAGGGACCGATGGCCAGCAGGTCCACCGGTGCCGAGCCGAAGCACTCCAGCGCGTCGCGCGGGTCGTCGACCATCGGCCGGCCGGCCGTGTTCAGGCTGGTGTTCACCACGACCGGGATCCCGGTCCGCCGCTCGAAGGCGCTGATCATGCGGTGCACCAGCGGCTGGGTGTCCGGGTCGATGGTCTGGATCCGCGCCGTCCCGTCGACGTGGGTCACCGTGGGGATGCGGCTCTTCCACTCGGGGGCGACGTCGTGCACGAAGAGCATGTACGGCGAGGGGATCGGCCCGCGGCTGAAGATCTCCGGCGCGCGCTCCAGCAGCACCATCGGCGCCACCGGACGGAACTGCTCCCGGCCCTTGACGTCGTTCATCCGCTCGAGGTTGGCCTCGTGGCCCGGGTGGGCCAGCAGCGAGCGGTGCCCCAGGGCGCGCGGGCCGTACTCGCTGCGCCCCTGGAACCAGGCGACGATGCCGTTGTCGGCCAGCACCTCCGCGACGGCCTCGGCGACGTCGTCCGGGCGCTCGTAGTCGATCGCCGCGGTCGTGAGCACCTGCTCGATCTCGTCGTCGCTCCAGCTCCGGCCCAGCGCCGCGCCGGGCATCGGCTCGGTGTCCTCGCCCAGTTCGCGCGCCACGTGCAGGGCGGCGCCGAGCGCCGTCCCGGCGTCACCGGCGGCCGGCTGCACCCACACCTGCTCGAACGGGCTCTCGGCGAGGACGCGGGTGTTGGCCACGCAGTTGAGCGCGGTGCCGCCGGCCATGGTCAGCGTCTTCTCGCCGGTCTGCTCGTGCACCCAGCGGGCCAGGTCGACCAGCACCTCCTCCAGCCGGGTCTGCACGCTGGCGGCGAGGTCGGCGTGGGCCTCGGTCCAGTCCTCGCCCTTGCCCAGCCGCGGCGCGAACTCGGCGAAGTCGATCCGCTCGGTGCGGAAGCCGCCGTCGCCGGTGGCGCGGATCAGCTCGGACAGCTCGCCGAGGAACCGCGGCTTGCCGTAGCTGGCCATCGCCATGACCTTGAACTCGTCGGAGCTGCGCAGGAAGCCGAGGTGGTCGGTGAGCTCCTCGTACATCAGGCCGAGGGAGTGCGGCAGCGACTGCCCGGCGAGGACCTCCAGCCGGCCGTCGACGTAGCGGCCCGCGAGGTGGCTGTGCGCCTCGCCGCGGCCGTCGAGCACCAGCACCGCGTTGTCCCGCTGCGGCGCGGCCAGTCCCGCCGACGCGGCGTGCGCCACGTGGTGCTTGACGAAGCGCACCTTGGCCGGGTCGAGTCCGGGCAGGGCGTGGGCGAGGAAGTCCGGCGCCATCTCGGCGTACTTCTTGCGCATGGTGTCGCCGTCGTCGAACAGCCCGGAGTCCGCCGGCAGGCCCATCAGCGCCGGGTCGAAGGAGTAGGCGACGGCGTCGAGTTCCTCCGGCCGGATGCCGGCGGCCTTCAGGCACCACGCGGCGGACAGCTCGGGCAGCTCCCAGGCGCTCCAGGGCAACGGGCGCTTGCCGTGCTTGCGCCGGCTGAAGCGCTCCTCCTCGGCCGCGGCGACCACCCGGCCGTCGACGACCAGGGCTGCCGCCGGGTCGTGGTAGATGGCGTTGACGCCCAGGACCTTCACGCGCTGCACTCCTCCCGACCGGGCTCCGCCGCCCGCTCCTCTGATGATGATCACCGCTGCGCGGCGAGCCCGCAGGACGAGGACGCTCCAGTTCCCGGGCCGGACGGCCGATGGAGAGGTGTGTCGTCCTCGCCGCTCCCGCCCCGCTCGGCCGCCCTGCTCTCGGCCTACGGGCTCCCCGAACACGCTCCGGTCGAGCAGCTGCGGTCACTGACCCGGGTGGCGGCGGCGCTCTGCGGCACCCCCACCGCCGTGGTCAACCTGCTGGACGACGCCTTCCAGCACCAGGTCGGCGAGGTCGGCTTCTGCGGCGGCACCACCGACGTGGCCGACTCGATGTGCGCCGTCGCGCTGGGCGAGCCCGCGCTGCGGCACGTCGTCGACGCAGCCCTGGAGCCGGCGTTCGCGGACAACCCGTGGGTGGACGGCCGGCTGGCGAGCGTCCGGTTCTACTCCTCGGTGCCGATCTCCCTCGGCGACGGGTCGGTGATCGGCTCGCTGTGCGTCTTCGCCGAGGAACCCGGCGCGCTGAGCGAGGTGCAGCGCGCGGCGCTGGGTGACCTCGCGCAGCAGGCCGCCGCGATGATCGAGCGGGCCCACGAGGCACGCGACTCCGCGCACCAGGCGGCGCTGTTCCGGATGGTGGCCGAGGGGTCGGCCGACGTGCTGTGCCGGCTGGCCCCCGACGGCACCGTCCGCTACGTGTCCCCGTCCCTGGCCAACGTGCTCGGCCACGCGCCGGTGGTCGGGGTCGGGGTCGCGCCGCTGCTCCAGGTCCACCGGGAGGACGAGCCGGACCTGGTCGAGGCCATGCGCGTGGTGCTCGAGGGGCGGCGGGACGGGGCGTCGGTGCTGTTCCGGGCCTGGCACGCCGACGGGTCGCTGCGCTGGCTGGAGAGCCGGCTGGCGCCGATCCGGGACGTCGACGGGTGGGTGCTGGAGCTGCACTCCGCCGCGCGGGACGTCACCGAGCGGGTGCGGGCCACCCAGGAGCTCGCCCAGGTCGCCGAGCAGGCGGCCGGCCTGGTCGACACCTGCGCGGACGCGCTGGTGTCCATCGACGAGCACAACACCGTCCTGGACTGGAACCCGGCGGCGGAGGCGACCTTCGGCTGGTCGCGGGAGGAGGCGCTCGGCCGCGACCTGGCCGAGCTGATCGTCCCGGCGGAGATGCAGGCCCAGCACCGGGCCGGCCTGGCGCGGCTGCGCGCCGGCGGGCAGGCCCGGATCCTGGGCCAGCAGGTGCAGGTCCCCGGCCGGCACAAGGACGGCCACACCCTGCCGGTCGAGCTGACGCTGTGGCGCAGCCGCGGGCGGGACGGCTGGCGGTACAACGCGTTCCTCCGCGACGTCACCGGACGGGTGGCCGCCGAGGAGGCGCTCATCGAGGCGCGGGACCAGGCGCTGGCCAGCACCCGGGCCAAGACCGCCTTCCTGGCCGCGGCCAGCCACGAGATCCGGACACCCCTCAACGGTGTGCTCGGCACCCTGGAACTGCTCGGGCTGCAGCGGCTGACCGCCCAGCAGGCCGAGTACGTGTCGGTGGCCCAGCGGTCGGGTGAGGCGCTGCTGCGGCTGCTCAACGACGTGCTGGACCTGTCCAAGGCCGAGACCACCGCGGTGGTGCTGGCCGGTGAGCACTTCAGCCCCAGCGACGTGGCCAGCGACGTGACCGCGGCGATGGGCCCGGTGGCCGCGCGCAAGGGCCTGGGCCTGGTGCTCGAGGCCCCGGCGGACCAGCTGCTCGTGGGCGACCCGGCCCGGCTGCGCCAGATCCTGATGAACCTGGTGGGGAACGCGGTGAAGTTCACCGCCCGGGGGCAGGTCACCCTGGCCGTCGGCCTCTCCGCCGCCGCGCAGGCGGACCACGCGCTGGTCCGCTTCTCGGTGCGGGACACCGGTGCCGGGATGACCGCCGGCGAGCTGGCCCAGCTCTTCCAGCCTTTCGTGCAGGGCGCCCAGGGCCAGCGGTACGGCGGCACGGGCCTCGGGCTGGCGCTGAGCCAGCGGCTGGTCGACCTGATGGGCGGCCGGATCGAGGTCAGCAGCACGCCGGGGGAGGGTTCGACGTTCGTCGTCGAGGTCGAGCTGCCGGTCGCCGGCGCCGGCGCGCCCCGTTCCTCCGCCGACGGCGAGCCCGGCGGCGCGCCGGACGGCGGTGCCCCCGTCGCCGGGGAGCGGCCGGCGCGGGTGCTGCTCGCCGACGACAGCGAGATCAACCTGATGGTGGCCACCGCGCTGCTGACCAGCATCGGCGCCGACGTCGTCACGGTGGAGGACGGCGACGAGGCCGTGGAGGCGGTGCGGCGGGAGGCCTTCGACCTGGTCCTGCTGGACAACCACATGCCGCGGATGTCCGGCGTGGAGGCGGCCGCGGCGATCCGCGCGCTGCCCGGACCGGCCGCGGCGACCCGGCTGGTGGCGCTGACCGCCAGCACCGGGGAGGACCAGCGGGCCGCGTTCGAGGAGGCCGGGGTCCAGGAGTTCCTGACCAAGCCGGTCCGGCTCGCCGACTTCCGCCGGCTGCTCGACGAGGCCACCGACTCCGGGCCCGTGCCGGTCCCGGCGGGGTGACCGGAGCCGCTCAGGTGCCGGCGCTCTGCCGCAGCAGGTCGTGCTCCAGGACGGCGCGCAGCGCGAGGGTCTTGTAGCCGACGGTCTCGAACAGGACGACGACCCGGTCCTCCTCGTGCCGCATGACGATCCCGGGGCCCCACTCGGCGTGCTCCACCGCGGTGTCGACCGGGAACGGCTGGTCCTCGGTGACGTCGGGCTGGTGCCGCAGCGCCGTCCCGTCCGAGCAGGTGTCGCAGTTGCCGCAGGGCTCGTCCAGCTGCTCGCCGAAGTAGCCGAGCAGGAACTGCCGGCGGCAGCCGGTCGTCTCGGCGTAGCCGCGCATCATCTCCACCCGGCTCTCGTCCACCTGCTGGTGGTGCTCGGCCAGCTCGCGGGCCGCCGCGGCCGCGTCGCCGGGCGCCGGGGCGCCGGGCGCGGGGGACGCCGTCCCCTCCTCGTCCAGCACCACCGCTCCGGCCTGCTCCAGCAGGTTCAGGTCCCGGACCAGCGGCGTGGCCGCCCGGCCGGTCTCCTCGCGGAGCTCGCGCACGTCCACGCCGTCCATGCCGGACTCGACACCGGCGGCGACCAGGCCGGCGACCTGCTGGAGCTCCTCCTCGGCCGGGGCGCCGGCGGCGAAGAAGCGGCGCAGTCCCAGGTCCTCCTGGCGGTACACCAGCAGGGCGAGGGCGGGCTCGCCGTCCCGCCCCGCCCGGCCGATCTCCTGGTAGTAGCTGTCCACCGAGTCGGCCGGCTCGGCGTGCACCACGAACCGCACGTTCGGGTTGTCGATCCCCATGCCGAAGGCGGTGGTCGCGACGACGACGGCCAGCTCACCGGCCATGAACTGCCGCTGGACCTCCTCGCGGTCGGCCTTGCGCAGCCCGGCGTGGTAGGCCGCCACCGACAGCCCGCGGTCGGCCAGCGCGGCGGCGAGGTCCTCGGTCCCCCGGCGGGTGGCGCTGTAGACGATCCCGGTGCCCCGCTCGGTCAGCTCCGTGGTCCGGTCCAGGACGGCGCGGCGCTTGCCCTCGGCGTCGGCGTGCTGCTCGACCTCCAGCCGGATCTCCGGCCGGTCGAAACCGGCGACGACGACCGCCGGGTCCCGCATGTCCAGTCGCTCCACGATCTCCGCCCGGACCGGCGGCGCCGCGGTGGCGGTCAGCGCCAGCACCGGCGGGTGCCCCAGCTGCTCCACCACCCCCCCCAGGCGCAGGTAGTCCGGGCGGAAGTCGTGGCCCCAGGCGGACACGCAGTGCGCCTCGTCGACCACGAACAGGGCGGGCCCGGCCTGCCGGATGGCCGCCACGACCTCGGGCTTGGCCAGCTGCTCCGGGGCGAGGAAGCAGAAGCGGACCGTTCCGTCACCCAGCCCGTCGAGCACCGCCTGGTGCTCCAGCGCGGACAGGGTGGAGTTGAGCAGGGCGACGCCGCCGACCTCGGGGCCGAGGTCCTCGAGGCGCTGCACCTGGTCGCGTTGCAGGGCGATCAGCGGCGACACCACGAGCACCGGGCCCTCCAGCAGCAGCCCGGCGACCGTGTAGACCGCCGACTTGCCGGCGCCGGAGGGCAGCACGGCGAGGGTGTCCCGGCCGGCGACGATCGACTTCATGGCCGCCTCCTGGCCGGGGCGGAAGTCGGCGAAGCCCAGCACCTCGCGAGCGGTCTGCCGGATGCGGCGGGTGCGGACGGAGGCCGAGCCCCCCGCCGTGGTCAGGACGTCGGCGGCAACGGTGTCGGCAGGAGCGGTGTCGGTTCGCGGGGGCACCGGCGCCGGTTTCCCGGCGCCCGAGATCGACAAACGGCGTCCAGGTGGGCGCCGGGGCGCGGAGCCGCAGCTACCGTGCCCGCATGCCCGCCTCCTACCGGATCGCCGAGGCCGCCGCGCTGCTCGGTGTCAGCGACGACACCGTCCGCCGGTGGATCGAGAGCGACCGGCTCGCCGCCACCCGCCCGGCCGGCGGGCCCGCCCAGGTGGACGGAGCGGACCTCGCCCGGGTGGCCACCGAGCTGCACTCCGCCCCGCAGCCGGGTGCCACCCGGTCGTCCTCGGCGCGCAACCGGCTCCCGGGGCTGGTCACCCGGGTGGTCCGGGACACCGTCATGGCCCAGGTGGAGATCCAGGCCGGGCCGTTCCGGCTGGTGTCGCTGATGTCCCGGGAGGCCGCCGACGAGCTGGGCCTGGACGTCGGCGTCCGGGCGGTGGCCACCGTGAAGGCCACCCAGGTGAGCGTGGACGTGCCCTGAGCCCGGCGGACCGCAGGTGCGGGACGGGTGGCGACGACGGTCCGCAGCAACGGGCACTTGTGGGCTATGGTGCCGCTCGCGCGGTCCGCTCCTGTCGGCCCGGCGGGAGGGAGGACCGGAATGACGTCCCGTGCCCTGCTCGTGGTGCCGGCCGCGGCCCTGCTGGCCCTCACCGCGTGCGGCGGCTCGTCCCCGGACGCCGCAGCCGGGTCGACGCCCGCCGGTGAGACGTCCCCGGCCGGGGACACCCCGACCGGCACGGTCACCGTCTTCGCCGCCGCCTCCCTCACCGACGTGTTCACCGGGTTCGGCGAGCAGCTGGAGGCGGAGAACCCGGACCTCACCGTGCAGTTCAACTTCGCCGGCAGCTCCGCGCTGGCCACCCAGATCGCCCAGGGCGCCCCGGCCGATGTCTTCGCCGCGGCCGACGAGGCGCAGATGGCGCGGGTGGCCGACGCCGGCCTCGCCGAGGAGCCGGAGGTGTTCGCCGAGAACCGGCTGATGCTCGTCGTCCCCCGGGAGAACCCGGCCGGCATCGAGCTACCGGAGGGAGCCGGGATCCCCTCGCTGGCCGACGTCCTCCCGCCCGACGTGACCCTGGCCGTGTGCGCCGCGGAGGTGCCGTGCGGAGCGGCGGCTGCCCAGGTGCTGGGCTCCACCGGGCTCGGCGACGAGCCGGACACCTACGAGGAGGACGTGCGCGCCGTCCTGACCAAGGTGGAGCTGGGCGAGGTCGACGCGGGCCTGGTGTACGTCACCGACGTGAGGTCGGCCGGCGACTCGGTGCTGGCCTTCGCGTTCCGGGAGGCCGAGCCGGCCGGCAACCGCTACCCGGTCGCGGTCCTGGGCGACGCGCCCAACCCGGTCGCCGCCCAGGCGTTCGTGGACCTGGTCACCTCCGAGGAGGGACGGCAGGCCCTGGCGGACGCCGGCTTCCTCGCCCCGTGAGGGCCTCGCGTGACGGCGGGGTCCCGGTCCCGCTGCTCGTCCCCGCCGTCCTGGCGGTCGCCTTCCTGGTGCTGCCGCTGGTCGGCCTGGTCGTGCGCGCGCCCTGGCCGGACCTGCTGCCGGCACTGACCCGGCCCGGGGTCGGCTCGGCGCTGCGGCTGTCCCTGGTGTCGGCGACCCTGGCCACGCTGCTCTCGCTGCTGCTGGGCGTGCCGCTGGCCTGGGTGCTCGCCCGGTCCCGGGTGCGCGGCCGGACGGTGCTGCGGGCGCTGGTCACCGTGCCGCTGGTGCTGCCCCCGGTGGTCGGCGGCGTGGCGCTGTTCCTGGTGCTCGGCCGCCAGGGGCTGATCGGGCGTTGGCTGTTCGAGACCTTCGACCTGACCATCCCGTTCACCACGACGGCGGTGGTCATCGCCGAGACGTTCGTGGCCATGCCGTTCCTGGTGATCAGCGTGGAGGGCGCGCTGCGGGCCGCCGACGCCCGGTTCGAGGACGCCGCCGCCACCCTGGGCGCCGACCGGTGGACCACGTTCCGCCGGGTCACCCTGCCGCTGGTGGCCCCCGGGGTGGCCGCCGGCGCGGTGCTGTGCTGGGCGCGGGCGCTGGGCGAGTTCGGCGCGACCATCACCTTCGCCGGCAACTTCCCCGGGACGACGCAGACCATGCCGCTGGCGGTCTACCTGGCACTGCAGTCCGACCCGGACGCCGCGATCGCGCTGAGCCTGGTGCTGCTCGCCGTCTCGCTGGGCACCCTGGTGCTGCTGCGGGGCAACTGGCTGGGCCGCGGCGGGGCGACGGCATGAGCCTGCGGGCGCGGGTCGGAGTCCAGCGCGGGTCGCTGGCGGTCGACGTCGACCTGGCCGTCGCCGACGGCGAGGTGCTCGCCCTGCTGGGACCCAACGGCGCGGGCAAGTCCACCGTGCTGCGGGTGCTCGCCGGCCTGCTGCCGCTGGACGCCGGCCGCGTCGAGGTCGACGGGGAGCCGGTCTGGGACGACGGCGTCCGCCCGCTCCCGGCGCACCGCCGCTCGCTGGGCATGGTGTTCCAGGACCACCTGCTGTTCCCGCACCTGTCCGTCGCGGACAACGTGGCCTTCGGGCTGCGCACCCGCGGCACCCGGCGGGCGCCGGCCCGCGCGGCCGCCGAGGCGTGGCTGGCCCGGGTGGGACTCGAGGGCCTCGGCGGCCGGCGTCCCGGCGAGCTGTCCGGCGGGCAGGCGCAGCGGGCCGCGCTGGCCCGCGCGCTGGTGGTCGACCCCCGGCTGCTGCTGCTGGACGAGCCGCTGTCGGCGCTGGACGCGCGCACCCGGCTCACCGTGCGCGCCGAGCTGCGCCGGCACCTGGCGGAGTTCGGGGGCAGCACGGTGCTGGTCAGCCACGACCCGGTCGACGCGATGGCGCTGGCCGACCGGGTCGCGGTCGTGGAGGAGGGCTCCGTGGTGCAGGCCGGCACCCCCGCGGACGTCGCCCGGCGGCCGCGCACCGACTACGTGGCCCGGCTGGTGGGGCTGGTGCTGCTGCCGGGCACCGGGGCCGGCCGCGAGGTGCGCCTGGAGGGCGGCGGCACGGTGGTGGCGCCCGAGGAGGTCAGCGGACCGGTGTTCGCCGCCGTCCGGCCCGAGTCGGTGGCGCTGTACCCGGAGCGGCCGACGGGCAGCCCGCGCAACGTCTGGCACCTGCAGCTGGCCTCCGCCACCCCGCACGGCTCGGTGGTGCGCTGCGACCTGGCCGGCGAGGTGCCGCTGACCGCCGACGTGACCGCCACGTCCTTCGCCGAGCTGGGCCTCGCGCCCGGGTCGTGGGTGTGGGCGTCGGTCAAGGCCGCCGAGGTCACCGTCTACGCCCGTTGAAGGACCCCGTCCCCCTCAGCCCTCGCAAGCTCGGGCTGAGCCTCCGGACGGGGCCGAAGCCGTGCGGTCGGCCAGGGCTGGGCCGGCGGGATGGCAGGGTGGGGGAGTGACCGACCGACCCGTCGCTGCGCTGGTGCTGGCCGCCGGGGGCGGCCGGCGGTACGGGATGCCGAAGGCGCTCGTCGAGTACGAGGGCAGCCTGCTGGTGGAACGCGCCGTGCGGACGGCGAGGGCCGTCTGCGACCCGGTGCTCGTCGTCCTCGGGGCGCAGGCGGTCGACGTGTGGCGGACCGCCGACCTCACCGGCGCCACGGTGCTGGCCAACCGGGACTGGGAGACCGGGATGGCCTCCTCGCTGCGCACCGGGCTGGACGGCCTGCGGGGCTGGCCGGGGAGGGTGGACGCCGCGCTGGTGCTGCTGGTGGACATGCCCGGGATGACGGCGGCGGCGCTGGCCGCGATGGCGGAGCACGCGGCGCCCGACGTGCTGGCCGTGCCCACCTACGACGGCGTCCGCGGCCACCCGGTGCTGCTGGGCCGTGAGCACTGGGCCGGGGTGGCGGCGAGCGCGACCGGCGACGAGGGCGCGCGCAGCTACCTGGCCGCCCACCCGGTCACCGAGGTCGACTGCACCGGGCTGGCCGACCCCACCGACCTCGACGTCCCGCCCGGCTGACCAGCGGTACGGTCGCGCGGGTGACAGCCGAGTTCCTGGTGACCACCCTGGTCGTCGTCGCCACCCCGGGCACCGGCGTGGTCTACACGCTGGCCGCCGGGCTCTCCCGCGGTGCGCGGGCCAGCGTGGTCGCCGCGGTGGGCTGCACGCTGGGCATCGTCCCGCACGTGCTGGCCGCGGTGACCGGCCTCGCCGCCCTGCTGCACACCAGCGCCCTGGCCTTCCAGGTGCTGAAGTACCTCGGCGTGGCGTACCTGCTGTACATGGCCTGGGCGACGCTCCGGGAGAAGGGGGCACTCGACGTCCGCGGGGACAGCTCGCCCCGGTCCACGGCCCGGGTGATCGGTTCCGGGGTCCTGGTGAACCTGCTCAACCCGAAGCTGACGATCTTCTTCTTCGCCTTCCTGCCGCAGTTCGTCACCCCCGGGCAGCCCGCTCTCCCGCAGATGCTGCAGCTCAGCGGCGTCTTCATGGTGCTGACCTTCGTCGTCTTCGTGGGCTACGGGACGTGCGCCGCCGGCGTCCGGGACCGCGTGGTCTCCCGTCCCCGGGTGATGACCTGGCTGCGGCGGGTCCTCGCCGGGTCCTTCGTCGCGCTGGGCGCCCGGCTGGCCGTCACGTCCCGCTGAGCGCGGGTAGGTTCGCGGCCGTGAGCACCCCCGCCACCGCCCCGCTGCTGGCCCAGGTCACCGACCAGCCGCTGTCCATCGGCGAGCACGAGGCCGCGGTCGCCGACAAGGCGGCCGGCGCCGTGGTGTCCTTCTGCGGCGTGGTCCGCGACCACGACGGCGGGCGCTCGGTCACCGAGCTCGAGTACGTCGGCCACCCGACCGCGGAGAACCTGATCGCCGAGATCGCCGCCGAGTTCGCCGCCCGCCCGGACGTGCGGGCCCTCGCGGTCTCGCACCGGGTCGGGCTGCTGGGCATCGGCGACGTCGCGCTGGCCTGCGCGGTGAGCGCCGCCCACCGCGGCGCCGCCTTCACCGCCTGCGCCGAGCTGGTCGACGAGGTGAAGGCCCGGCTGCCGATCTGGAAGCGCCAGGTGTTCACCGACGGCCAGGAGGAGTGGGTGGCCTGCCCCTGAGGCGGCCCCGGGGTCAGCGCGCTCCGGCCAGCCCGTCGTCGTCGGGGTGGCGGTGCCGGCCTTCCGCCTCCCGCTCGCCCTCCTGTCCGGCCCGGTCACGCTCGGCGCGCTCCTCCTCGGCCTCGGCCTCCAGTCGCCGGGCCTCGCCGTCCAGGGTCGCCGCGGCGTCCCCGTGCGACTCGCCGTAGACCTGCTCGGCGCGGCCGAGCAGCTCCTCCGCCTTGGCCTTCGCCCTGCCGAACACGCTCATGGCTCCTCCTTGTGGAACGGCCGTTCTCCAGGGGCCTGCGCCGAGCTCGCGAGCAGCGGGGGGCAGGGGGTCCTTCCTCATCCTCCGGCGAACGGGGGCAGGACGTCGACGACGGCGCCGGGTGCCAGGGGCAACGCGCGGTCCCGCGTCGAGGTCCCGTCGACCAGGAACGAGCAGGCGGTGAGCACCCGCTCCAGCCGCTCCCCGTGCTCGTCCACGATCTGCCCGACCAGGTCGGCCAGCGTCCCGGCCTCGCGGGTCTCGGTGTCCACCCCCGCGGCTGCCCGTGCGCCGGCGAAGTACCGGACGGTCACCGTCCCCGGCACCGTCACCCTCCGATGGCCGACATCGGCCGGCTGGGCTGCAGGAAGGCCGGGTCGTCGATGCCGTGCCCGGGGAGCTTGGACAGCGTGGCGATCCGCCAGCGATCGGCGAGCTCGGCGTCGGTGGCCCCCTCGCGCATCGCCGTCCGCAGGTCGGACTCCTCGCGGGCGAACAGGCAGTTGCGGATCTGTCCGTCGGCGGTGAGCCGGGTGCGGTCGCAGGCGCCGCAGAAGGAACGGGTCACCGAGGCGATCACGCCGACCGTGAGCCCGGTGCCGTCGACCAGCCAGCGCTCCGCGGGCGCCGCGCCGCGCTCCTCCACATCGGGGACGAGGGTGTGGGCGGCGGTCAGCCGGGCCAGGATGTCCTCCGCGGTGACCATCTCGCCGCGGGTCCACGCGTGGTGGGCGTCCAGCGGCATCTGCTCGATGAAGCGCAGCTCGTACCCGTGCTCGAGGCAGTACTCCAGCAGCGGGACGGCGTCGTCCTCGTTGATGCCGCGCAGCAGCACCGCGTTGACCTTGACCGGGGTGAGGCCGGCGTCCTTCGCGGCCTGCAGCCCGGCCAGCACGTCGTCGAGCCGGTCCCGGTGGGTCAGCTGCTTGAACCGGTCCCGGTCCAGGGTGTCCAGGCTGACGTTGATCCGGTCCAGGCCGGCGGCGGCCAGCGCCGGCGCCATCCGGGACAGCCCGATCGCGTTGGTGGTGAGGCTGACCTCGGGCCGGGGGCGCAGCGCGGTGGCGGCGGCGACGATGCCGGGGAGCCCCGGCCGCAGCAGCGGCTCGCCGCCGGTGAACCGCACCTCGCGGATGCCGAGCTGCTCCACTCCGATCCGGACCAGCCGGACGATCTCGTCGTCGGTGAGCACCTCGACCTTGGGCAGCCAGTCCAGCCCCTCGGGCGGCATGCAGTAGCTGCAGCGCAGGTTGCACCGGTCGGTCAGCGAGACCCGCAGGTCCGTGGCGACGCGTCCGTGCCGGTCGACCAGGCCGCCGCTGCCCGGCGCAGCCGGCTCGGTCGGTCGCACCCTGGGGTCGGGGAGAGGGCTGGCCGTGGTCACAGGCCGAATGTAGTAGGCGGGCGGCCGGACGGCGCCGGTCCCGCTCACGGCCCCGGGGACGGACCTCAGTGGGTGAGGGCGAGCTTCAGCACCACCGCCACTCCGGCGACGGCGGCCGCGGTCGCGCCGACGGTCCAGGCCCGGCGGACGGGGACGTCCTCCCGCAGCCGGCGGTAGACGATGCCGATGGCCGCGATCCGGCCCAGCACGATGACCGAGGCGAGGGCCTGTCCCCACAGCGCCGGGAGCCAGTCCAGGGCGGTCGCGCCGAGCAGCGCCGCCGGGGTGGCGCCCGAGCTGATGATCGGGACGGCGTCGCGCAGGTGCTCGCGCACCGCCGTCCCCAGGGCGTGCCCACCGAACAGCGAGCCGATGGAGTGCGCCAGCACGTGCGCGACGTAGGTGGACAGCACGGTGCCGGCGACGATGGCCACCGCGGCGCCGGAGGCGACCGCTGCCGGGGAGGCGCCGACCACGGCCGCGAGCACCAGGACGTTGCCGTAGACGTAGGCCGAGACCCGGCTCTCCGCCCGGGCCGCTGCGACGTCCACCCGGCGGGCCGAGGGGCTGGTGCCGTGCGCGCTCCCGGACGTGGTCACCGGGCCAGTGTGGACGCACGTCCCGGGCCCGCCCCGGACGCGGCGGAGCCCCCTGGCAGCGGTGCTGCCAGGGGGCTCCGGGTGCCCGGCGGAGTGCCGGGTCAGCCGATCGGGGTGGGGTCGGTCGGGTCCGGCGGGACCGGCACGGAGTCCTGGATGCGGTTGCGGGCCTGGCAGTCGGTGGTGCAGTTGGTGGCGCCGGCGGACAGCTCGATCGAGTCCTCGCCGAGGACGCCGCCCATCCGCCCACCGGAGGCGACCGACCAGCGGGTCGTCGTCGCGGTCTGCTGCAGCTTGGTGGCCACCTGCGGGCTGTCCTTGCCCAGCAGCATCTGGTGGGTGGCGTCGGCGGCCACGCCGTCCCCGAAGTTGACCTTCCCGGTGTACTCGTTGACGAAGTAGAAGAGGCCGGCGCCCAGCGTGTGGGTGTACTCGACGGCGCCGCCGAACTCCTGCTCCATCTGGAAGATGCCGCCCTGCGGGGCGTCCTTGGCCTGGACCTTGAACTTGCCGGCCGCGGTGGAGAAGGTCACCACGAGCGTGTCGTCGCGCAGCCGGAGCTGCTCGATCCGCACGCCGCGCAGTTGGGCGGCGCTCAGCGTCGGCACCTTTGAGGCGAAGACGACGGTCGGCGAGGTCACCATCCGCTGGGCGTCAGGGGCGCCGGTCAGCGTGTAGTCGTAGACGCCGAGGGTGGCCGGGTCGATGGCGAAGCCGACGTGCGTGCCGCGGACCAGGACGCGCCCGGTGGGCGTGACACCGTCCAGGCGGAACTCCTTGCCCGTCGCCGGGTTGGACGTGCGGCCGTTGACGGTGACGGCGAAGTCGCCGGTGCTGGACACGACGGCCGTGCCGCCGTCTCCGGCACCACCGTCGTCCCCGCCCGAGGCGGCGGCGACACCGGGGGTGAACAGGACGGTGGCGGCGAGCACCAGGGCGGTGAGCAGGCGGGGGCGGGACATGGGCGTCCTCCAGGCGAACGTGTCACCGTGCGTGTGCGACGGCTTACTCATTGATGCATGAACGGTCAAGCAAGTCGAGCCGCCACGCCAGACACGCCGCTCCGCTGACGCTGCTACGTTCAGGTCGCCACCCGAGAGCCCGGCGGGCACCCCCGCACTCGCCTGTGGCCAGGAAGCGCGAGAAGCAGTCCGTGTCCGGAAGAGTCCCCGCACCCCGCAGTCTGTTCGCCCCCTACGCCCGCCTGTTCGCCGTCCCCGGCGCCCGGGCGTTCTCCCTCGCCGGCTGGCTGGCCCGCATCCCGATGGCCACCGTCGGGCTCGGCTCGATCCTGCTCGTGGCCGGCGAGACCGGCAGCTACGGCCTGGCCGGCGCCGTCTCGGGCACCCTCGCGCTGGCCTTCGCCCTCGGCAGCCCGCAGTGGGCGCGGCAGATGGACCGCCGCGGCCAGGCCGCCGTCCTCCGGGTGACCAGCGTGGTCTACCTGGTGCTCGGGCTGGCGTTCGTCGGCGTCGTCGTCGCCGACGCGCCCCGTTGGACCTGGTTCCTGCTCGCCGCCCTGAGCGGGGCCAGCGGCGCCAACATCGGCGCGGTGGTCCGGTCGCGCTGGGCGCACGCGCTGCCCGACCAGCACCAGCGGCAGACCGCGTTCGCCTTCGAGTCGGTGGTCGACGAGGTGGTGTTCGTCGTGGGCCCCCCGGCGGTCACCTTCCTGGCGGCGCTGGTCGCCCCGCCCGCCGGGTTCCTGGCCGGCCTGCTCGTCGGCGTCGCGGGCGGGCTGGTGCTGTCCGGTCAGGTGGCGACCCAGCCGCCCGTGGTCGCCGTCCCGGCCGGCCGCCGGCCGGTGCGCCGCTCGGTGCTGCACCCGGCCCTGGTCGTCGTCTCGGTCACCTACGTCGCCGTCGGCGTCGTCTTCGGGGCCATGGACGTCGTGGTGGTCGGCTTCGCCGAGGACGAGGGGGCCCCGGCGGCCGCCGGGATCGCCCTGGCGGTCTACGCGGCCGGCAGCCTGCTGGCCGGACTGCTCTACGGCGTGCTGCGGCTGCCCGGGACCCTGGTCGCCCGGTTCCTCGTCTGCGCCGCGCTGTTCGGCGCCGCGGCCCAGGCGCTGCTCCTGGTCGGCTCGCTGGGCTGGCTGGTCCCGGTCGCGTTCCTGGCGGGGCTGTCCATCGCGCCGCTGCTGGTGGCCGGCATGTCGCTGGTGGAGTCCCGCACCGACCGGTCCACCCTGAACGAGGGCCTGACCTGGACCTCCACCGGTCTCACCCTCGGGCTCACCGCCGGGGCCGCGGTGACCGGCGCAGCCGTCGACGCCTGGGGTGCCGAGGCGGCGTTCGCCGTCCCGGCGGCCGGTGCGGTGCTCGCGGCGCTGTGCGCCCTGGCCGGCGGTCTGCTGCTGCGCCGGCCGGCCGGCACGGCGGCCCCGCTGGTGGAGCAGGGCGCCGCCCGCTGAGCACTGCTGCCGGCCCCCGGGCGCATTCCCGTCCCCCGCGGTGAGATCGCTCGCGGGTTGACGTCCGGAGGGCCGGGTAGGCCGGAGGAGGACCGGCGCGCCCCCGTGTGCGGTGTGCGCCTCCCCCGACCACCCGACGAGAGGACACCCATGGCCACCGTGCCCACGATCCCCCTGAACAACGGCGTCGAGATCCCCCAGCTCGGCTTCGGCGTCTACCAGGTCCCGCCGGCGGACACCGCGGACGCGGTGCGGACCGCGCTCGAGGTGGGCTACCGGCACATCGACACCGCGGAGATGTACGGCAACGAGCAGGGGGTCGGCGAGGGCATCCGCGCCGCGGGCGTCCCGCGCGAGGAGGTGTTCGTGACCTCCAAGCTGAACAACGGCTTCCACGCCCACGACGACGCGCTCAAGGCCTTCGACGGCACCCTGGACGCGCTGGGCTCGGACTACGTCGACCTGTTCCTCGTGCACTGGCCGCTGCCGGGCATCGACGTGGACTACGTCGAGACCTGGAAGGCGATGGAGGAGATCTACCACTCCGGCCGGGCCAAGGCGATCGGCGTCTCCAACTTCAAGGAGCACCACCTGCGCCGGCTGTTCAGCGAGAGCGAGGTCCGCCCGGCGGTCAACCAGATCGAGGTGCACCCCTACCTCGCCCAGGACGACCTGCGTGCCTTCGACGCGGAGCACGAGATCGCCACCGAGGCGTGGTCGCCGATCGCGCAGGGCAAGGTGCTCGACGACCCGACCATCGTCCGGGTGGCCCAGCGGGTCGGCCGGACGCCGGCCCAGGTGACCCTCCGCTGGCACGTGCAGCGCGGCGACGTCGTCTTCCCCAAGTCGGTCACCCGCAGCCGGGTCGAGGAGAACTTCGCGCTCTTCGACTTCGCGCTCAGCGAGGACGACATGCGGGAGATCACCGCGCTGGACCGCGGCGAGCGCGTCGGCCCCGACCCGGACACCTTCAACTACATCCCGTGAAGGACCCCGTCCTCCTCACCCCTCGCAGGCTCGGGGTGAGCCTCTGGACGGGGCCGCAGTGACGCGCTCGGTCAGGGCGGCCCGGACGATGGCGACCACGGTCTCGGTGTCGATCCCGGCAGCGCGGGCCTGGGTGGCGAGCACCGCCGCCGTGGCCCGGACCGCGGCGTCGTCCGGGAGCACTGCCCGGGTGCCGGTGACCACGGTCCCGGTGCGGCGGCGGCTGGCCACCAGGCCGGCCGCCTCCAGCTCGGCGTAGGCGCGGGCCACGGTCCCGGTGGCCACGCCCAGGTCCGCGGCCAGCGCCCGCATCGTCGGCAGCCGGGTGTCGCGGGCCAGCAGCCCGCCGTGCACGTACGCGGCGATCTGGCTGCGGATCTGCTCGTAGGGCGGCGTCGGGTCCTTGACGTCGACGGTGATGTCGAGCGCGTCCACGGGCGGGTCAGCCGACCGGGACGGCCGGCGCGTCAGCAGGGACGGCGGGGGCCCGCACGCACGCCACGGCGACACCGGCCAGCATCGACGCCAGCCCGAGCACGGCCACGGCGACCCCGGTCACCGCCAGCAGGCCGGGCGACACGCGCATCGCCATGCCGCCGATCGCCAGCAGCCCGCCGGTGTCGACGAGGACGGCGGCGGTGGCCGCGCGGAGCACCCGGTGCGCCGAGGCCCGGCGCAGCGCCGCCTCGATGCGGTCGTCCTGCGTCGCGACCGCGGGGCGCTCGGCGACGAGCCACAGTGCGCCCAGCACGGCGACGGCGAGGAGGAGCAGGCCGATCGCCGTCGGGCCGCCGTAGAACAGCCCCGGGAACGGGCTCGCCGTCGCCGTGAGCAGGCCGGTCCCGTCCACGTCGCCCGGGGAGGTCCGCGTGTAGCTGCGGCCGTCCGGCGCCGCGAGCAGGGCGCCGAGGACGACGGTGACGACGGCCAGCGCGACGCCCCCCGCGGTGGCGCCGAGCAGCCACCGCGGCGCTGCGTCCAGCGGCCCACGTCGGACCAGCCGGGCCCGGCGGACCTCGCCCGCGGGCCGCGGCCAGGTCGACTCCCCGACGGCGAGCACCCCCGTGTGCACGAGCGCGAACGTGATCGGCACCAGCAGCACGGTGGTCCCCTGCCCGCCGGGGGAGGTGTTCCCGAGGTCGACGACGGCGACCCACACCGCGGCGGCGGCCCCGAGGACCAGCGCCGCCGCTGAGGTCAGCCGGGCGTGCCGCCGGGCGGCGGACACGGCCGTCTCGCGGCTCGGTGCCGACCGGCGGGCGAGGCCGGTCCCGGCGGCGACGGCCGCCGCCACGAGCAGGGCGGGGAGCAGGAGGAGCACGCTCATGGCGACGTCCCGTCATTGGTCCATTGATTCAAGCGATTGAGACAATGACGCCCGGCGGTCCGCGGCGCAAGCACCTCACCCCTCAGGGCGCCTCCGTGACGAAGTCGATGAGCTCCTCCACCCGGCCGATGAGGGTGGGCTCGAGGTCGGTCCAGGTCCGCACCCGGGCGAGGATCCGCTGGGCCCAGACGTAGCCGGTGTCGTCCTCCCAGCCCAGTCGGCGGCAGACCCCCTCCTTCCACGGCTCGCCCTTCGGGACCACCGGCCAGGCCTCGATCCCCACCACCGAGGGCTTCACCGCCTGCCAGATGTCGATGAACGGGTGGCCGACCACCAGGGCGTGCGCGCCGGTGACCTGGGCGGCGATCCGGGTCTCCTTGGAGCCGGTGACCAGGTGGTCGACCAGCACACCGAGGCGCCGCCCGGCCGAGGGGCGGAACTCCCGCACGATCCCCGGCAGGTCGTCCACACCGTGCAGCGGCTCGACCACGACGCCCTCGATGCGCAGGTCGTGCCCCCAGACCTTCTCGACCAGCTCGGCGTCGTGCTTGCCCTCCACGTAGATGCGGCCCTCGCGGGCCACCCGGGCCCGGGCGCCGACGACGTAGGTCGACCCGGACGCGCTGCGCTGCGGGCCGGACGGCGCGTTCTGCCTGGGGCGGACCAGCACCACCGGCCGGCCGTCCACCCAGAAGCCCGGGCCCAGCGGGTAGGCGCGGACGCGCCCGTTGCGGTCCTCCAGGTGGACGACGTCCTTCTCGCAGCGCACCACCGCGCCGACGAAGCCGCTGCTGGGGTCCTCGACCACCACGTCCCGTGCGGCCTCGACCTCGGGGGTCGGCTTCTTCTTCGTGCGGGGGTGGACCAGGTCGTCGTAGGGGGAGCGAGGAGGCACGGGTCCATGCTCCGTGTGACCGGCCCCGGTGCGCCGTCACGACACGCCCGGGGTGCGTCGTCCGGCGACCGACCGGCGTGTCGCGACTCCGTCGCGGCGATGAGGTAGAACCCGCCGCCGCGGTCAGGGCGAGCCGCTGACCAGGAGGTATCCGCGCGCCGGGCCGAGCGGCCCGGGCCCGGCACGGTCACCCACGGTGAGTCGATCATGCACCGCTCGTTTCCGGGCGCCCCTGACGGGCAGTGACGGTCCGAGACACCAGATCCCCCGAGCAGAGGAGCGGAACCCATGATCGGCACCGACACCCTCGACCGCGTGATCGGCGCAGACGTCTACGACGCCGACGGCGACAAGATCGGCACTGCCTCCGAGGTGTTCCTGGACGACCAGTCCGGCAACCCCGAGTGGGTCACGGTGAAGACCGGCCTCTTCGGCACGAAGGAGACCTTCGTCCCGATCCGGGACGCCGACCTCACCAACGACGGCGTGCGCGTACCCGTGAGCAAGGCGGCGGTCAAGGACGCTCCCAAGATCGACTCCGACGGGCACCTCTCCCCGCAGGAGGAGGAGGCCCTCTACCGCCACTACGGCATGGGCATGGGCGGCGGGGCCGGCATGACGACCGGTCGCACCGACACCGACACCACCACGGCCGGGACGACGTCGGGCATGACGTCCGGCACGCGGGACACCGACGGCCGGACGGGCACCGCCGGGATGGACGCGACGGCCGGGATGGACACCGACGGCCGGACCGGTACCGCCGGCATGGGCATGTCGGCCGGCACAGGGACGTCGGCCGGCACGGGGACGTCGGCCGGGATGGAGACCGACACGAACCGTCACGGGACGGTCGGTCACGACACCTCCGGTCCGACGACCGACCAGGCCATGACCCGCTCCGAGGAGCAGTTGCGTGTCGGCACCACCACGGAGGAGGCCGGCCGCGCCCGGCTGCGCAAGTACGTGGTAACCGAGAACGTGACCAAGACCGTCCCGGTGACGCGGGAAGAGGTCCGGGTCGAGCGCGAGCCGATCACCGACGCCAACGTCGGCAACGCGATGGACGGGCCCGCGATCAGCGAGGAGGAGCACGAGGTGACGCTGCACGCCGAGCGTCCCGTCGTGGAGAAGGAAGCCGTGCCGGTGGAGCGCGTGCGCCTGGACAAGGAGACCGTCACCGACCAGGTGACCGTGGACGAGACCGTCCGCAAGGAGCAGATCGACACCGACGACGCGCGCGGGGACACCCGCCGCTGACGAAGGACCCCGTTCCCCCCACCGCTCGCGAGCTCGCGGTGGGGCCCTGAACGGGGCCGGGGCCTCAACCCCACAGCGCCCGTCCCGACCCACCGGGGCGGGCGCTGTGCTGTGGTCCGCCGTCCCGCTCAGCCGATGGGCAGCGCGTCCCCCGGGCGCGGCATGACCGGGGCGCCCGCCTCCTCCTCCAGCACGTCGGCGGCAGAGCCGACGATCAGCCGGTCAGGGGTGCCGACCGCGGCGTCGTCCCGGCCGGTGTAGTCGAAGCGGGCCAGCACGTGCCGCATCGCCTCGAGCCGGGCCCGCTTCTTGTCGTTGCTCTTGATCACCGTCCACGGGGCGTGCTCGGTGTCGGTGTGCAGGAACATGGCCGCCTTGGCCTCGGTGTAGGCGTCCCACCGGTCCAGGCTGGCCAGGTCGGTGGGGGAGAGCTTCCACTGCCGCACCGGGTCGATCTGCCGCACGATGAAGCGGCTGCGCTGCTCGCCGCGGGTCACCGAGAACCAGAACTTCACCAGGTGCACCCCGCTGCGGACGAACATCCGCTCGAGCTCGGGGGCCTGGCGCATGAACTCGAGGTACTCGTCGGCGCTGCAGTAGCCCATCACCCGTTCCACGCCGGCCCGGTTGTACCAGGACCGGTCGAACAGGACGATCTCCCCGGCGGCGGGCAGGTGCCGCACGTAGCGCTGGAAGTACCACTGGGTCCGCTCGCGCTCCGAGGGCTTGTCCAGCGCGACCACCCGGGCGCCGCGCGGGTTCAGGTGCTCGGTGAAGCGCTTGATGGTGCCGCCCTTGCCGGCGGCGTCCCGGCCCTCGAAGACCAGCACCATCTTCTGCCCGGTCTCCTTCACCCAGCCCTGCAGCTTGAGCAGCTCGATCTGCAGGCGCCGCTTCTCGATCTCGTACTCGCGGCGCTCCATCCGCTCGCTGTACGGATAGCCCTCGCGCCAGGTGTCGACCCGCCGGCCGTCGGGGTCGAACAGCTCCCGGTCGTCGTCCCAGTCCTCGTCGGAGTTCGTGTCCGGCAGCGAGTTGAGCCGCCATCGGCTCAGGTCGACGACGGAGGACAGCTGGTCGTCGGGAGTGCGGTCGGGCGCGGGCTGGGTCACGTCGCCTCCGGGAGGGCGGGGCCGGGCTGCACGCGTCGATCCTGCTCCTGGAGCGCCGTACGCGCCGCGCGGCTCGCCCGGGTCAGGACTCGACGTCCACCGCGAGCCGGCCGGCCGGGGCCCGGTCCAGCGGGGACCGCAGCCGCACGGCCACGACCACACCCGGCGCGGCGACGACGTCGGCCAGTCCGCGCCAGGACAGCCGGCCCGCCGCCGGGGCCGACACCCGGGCATGCACCTCCACCGGGCAGATGGGTGCCGCCGGGTCGGCGGTGGCCCAGGGGAGCGTCACCCGCCCGCCCGGGTCCAGCACGGCGACGCCCGCCGCGCGCGCCAGCCGGCCGACGAGCGGCCACCCGGCGACCTCCGGCGTGGCGACCGGGAGGCCGGGGACGGAGGTCAGCAGGGCCAGACCGTCGAGCCAGCCCACCCGGTCGGCGACCACGACGAGGTGTCCCGGTCCGGTGCGTGGCCAAGCTGCCGGGGACGGGCGCACCTCCACCCGCACGTCCAGGGCGCTCAGCACCCGGGCGGCGCCGCAGACCAGCAGCCGGCGTCGGCCCCGCGTCCCGGTGAGCGGAGCCCGGAGCAGCCCCGCGGCGGCCCGGGTGAGGGCGCCGGCCAGGCGCAGCAGGCGCCGCTGCCGGACGCCGGCGGCCACCGCCGGGGGCGGGTGGACGGCGGCTGCCGGTGCGGACCCGAGGGGCACAGCGGTCATGTCGCCAGGTTCGGGGCGCCCGGTGTCGCCGCGGTGTCCACCGGTCGACGGGCGACCGGCGGGCAGGCGGCGAACTCGCCCGGGTCGGGGAACGCGGGCGGCCGGGGCCGTCGCACCGGCCCCGGCCGCACCGCACACCTGACCAGAGTCGCCGCTGCGGCGCGACAGCAGCCCCCGGGCGCCGGCCTCAGTCCCGCAGGCAGGCGGTCAGCGCACCCACCATCAGCGGGACGTCGAGGGCCGAGGCCAGCTCCCGGCAGGAGTGCATGGCCAGCATCGGCGCGCCGACGTCGACGGTCGCGACGCCCAGCCGGGTGGCGGTCAGCGGGCCGATGGTGCTGCCGCAGGGCAGGTCCGCCCGGCTGACGAACCGCTGCAGCGGCACCCCGGCCTCGTCGCAGCGCTCGGCGAACCATCCGCCGCCGGCCGCGTCGGTCGCGTAGGCCTGGTTGGCGTTCACCTTCAGCACGGGCCCGCCGCCCAGCCGCGGCGTGTGCTGGGGCTCGTGCCGGTCGGACCGGGTGGGGTGCACGGCGTGCGCCATGTCCGCCGACACCAGCACCGACCGGGCGACGGCGCGGTGCACGGCCTGCGGGTCAGCGGGGTCGGTGGCGGCCGCCAGCCGGGCGACGACGTCGGCCAGGAAGCTGCCGCGCGCGCCCTCCATCGAGCCGCTGCCGACCTCCTCGTGGTCGTTGCACACCAGCAGCTGGGTGCGCCGGGTCGCCGGCGCGGCGAGCAGGGCGGTCAGCCCGGCGTGGCAGCACGCCAGGTCGTCCAGCCGGGGCGCGGCCACCCAGCTCCCGTCGGCGCCCGCCCGGGCGGCCGGCTGGGTGTCGGCCAGCACCAGGTCGTGCCCGACCACGTCGCCCGCGGCCACCCCGGCGGCGTCGGCCAGCGCCTCCGCCAGCCCCGGCGCGGTGCCCAGCTCGCCGTCCCAGACCGGCACGAGGTGCCGCTGCGGGTCCAGGGTCAGCCCCTCGCGGACGCCGCGGTCCAGGTGGATCGCCAGCGACGGGAGCCGCAGCGGCGCCCCGGGCAGCCGGACGAGCGCCGTCCCGCCGCCGCGCAGCGCCAGCCGCCCGGCCACGGTCAGCTCCCGGTCCAGCCAGGTGTGCCAGAGGCCGCCGCCGTAGGGCTCGACCCCGACCAGCCGGTAGCCGGCCTGCCGGACGTCGGAGTGCGGTCGCACCCGGAAGGTGGGGGAGTCGGTGTGCGCACCGACCAGGCGCAGCCCGGCCTCGGCCGGCGGCGCGGTGCCCACCCGGAACGCGATCACGCTGCCGCCCCGGCGCACCACGAAGTGCTCGCCGCCCGGGGACAGCTCCCAGCGGTCGGTCTCGGCCAGCTCGGCGAAGCCGGCGGCACGGAGCCGGCGGGCGAGCTCGGCTCCGGCGTGGGACGGGGAGGGGGAGGCGTCGACGAAGGCCCGCAGGTCGTCGCCGAGGGCGAGGTCGTCGGTCGGGGCGGCGTCCGTCGTCGGCATGCGGTGATCCTCCCCGGCGGCCCCCGCGGCCACTCCCTTCGGGTCAGCGGGGGGAGGAACCCTCAATCGGCACGCCGATCCTGCCGATCACGACCTCATGGACCCCGGCGCGGACAGCACGCGGCGGACGGCGTCGTCCTCGGGACGGCTGCTGTCCGCGCTGCTGGCGTGCCTGCTGTTGTTCAGCACCGGTGTCGCCGGCCGGCCCGACGGCCCCGGCTGGGCCCTGGGCTACGACCTGGTGCTGTACAACGCGGTCTACCTGCTCGGTGCCGTGATGTGCTGGCAGGCCGCCCGCCGGGTGCGGGCGGAGCGGCTGGCCTGGCTGGCCCTGATGGTCGCGCTGCTGACCAACGTGCTGGGGAACGTCGTCTACACCCTGGTCGTCGCCCGGATGGCGGTGGAGCCCTACCCCTCCCTGGCCGACCTCTTCTACCTGGGCAGCTACCCGGCGCTGTACGTGGCGATCATCGGGCTGCTCCGCGCCCGGGTGCGCCGCTTCCCCGCCAGCATGTGGCTCGACGGGCTGGTCGGCGGCTTCGGCGCGGCGGCCGTCGCCGTCGCCGTGCTGCTCGCGCCCTCACTCGAGGCCACCGGCGGCCATCCGGCCGCGGTCGCGGTCAACCTGGCCTACCCGGTCGCCGACGTGCTGCTGCTGTCCCTGCTGGTCGGGGTCAGCGCGATGCTCGGCGTGCGGATGGAGCCGACCCTCCTGCTGCTGGGCGGCGGGCTGGCCTGCTTCCTGCTCGGCGACATCGTCTTCCTCGACCTCATCGCCCGGGACATCTACGTCGAGGGCGGTCTGCTGGACCTCAGCTGGTTGGCCGGGGTGGTCCAGCTGTCGGTGGCCGCGCACCTCGCCCGGTCGGACGGTCCCCCGGCCGCCGGGACCGTGGAGGCGGCGTCGTCCCGGGTCGGCTGGCGGGTGATCGCCGTCCCGCTGGTGTCCAACGTGGCGAGCCTGGTGCTGCTCGGGCTCAGCCGCGGGGACGACTTCTCCGCCGTCGCCGGGTGGTGCGCCATCGCCAGCGTCTTCGCCGGACTGGGCCGCACCGTCGCCACCCTGCACGAGATCCGGGCGCTCCAGGACGTGCGGGTGGAGGCCCGGACCGACGAGCTGACCGGCCTGGCGAACCGGCGCGCGTTGCTGGAGCGGGCCACCGAGTCGCTCCGCTCGGCGACCCCGGAGAGGCCGGTCGCCCTGCTGCTGCTGGACCTGGACGGCTTCAAGGAGGTCAACGACAGCCTCGGGCACCACGCCGGGGACGAACTGCTCCGTCTCACCGGGGCGCGGCTCGGCCGGGTGCTGCGGAGCGAGGACCTGCTCGCCCGGCTGGGTGGTGACGAGTTCGCCGTCCTGCTCGCCGACACCGGCCTGCCGGACGCCGAGCGGAAGGCCGTCCAGCTGCGCGAGCTGCTGCGCGAGCCGTTCGCGGTCGAGGGCATCCGGCTGCACATCGGCGTCAGCATCGGCATCGCCTCGGGACCGGTCCCCGCCGCGACCGTCTCGGAGCTGCTGCGGTACGCCGACGTCGCGATGTACGTGGCGAAGAGCTCCGGTGCCGGCGTCCACGTGCACGTCCCCGACCCGACGGGGTCGTCCTTCGACCGGCTGCACATGATGGAGGAGCTGCGGACGGCGATCGCCACCGACCAGCTCGCGGTGCACCTGCAGCCGCAGGTGGCGCTCACCGACGGGCGCGTGGTCGGGGTCGAGGCGCTGGTCCGCTGGCACCACCCGACCCGGGGCCTGGTCATGCCCGGGGACCTGCTGCCGGCCGCCGAGCAGGCGGGCCTGCTGCAGCCGCTCGCCGAGGTGGTCCTGGAGCTGTCGCTCGCCGCGGCGGCGAGCTGGTGGGACCGCCAGCCCGTCCCGGTCTCGGTCAACCTGTCCGCGCCCGACGTCACCGACCTGGACCTGCCGGCCAAGGTCGCCGCGGCGCTGTCGCGGGCCGGCCTGCCGCCGCAGGCGCTGACCCTGGAGCTCGTCGAGGACACGCTGCTGACCAACCCGCAGCGCGCCCGTGAGGTGCTCGGCCAGCTGCGCGAGCTCGGTGTGCGGACGTCGATCGACGACTACGGCTCCGGCTACAGCTCGCTGGGCTACCTGCACCGGCTGCCGGCCGACGAGCTCAAGCTCGACCGCTCGCTGACCGCCGGCGTGCAGACCGACCCGCGGGCGGCGGCCATCGTCCGGCACACCGCCGCGCTGGCCCACGACCTGGGCCTGAGCCTGGTCACCGAGGGGGTGGAGGACCTGGCGATGGCCGAGGTGCTCGCCGGGCTGGGCTGCGACCTCGCCCAGGGCTACGGCATCGCCCGGCCGATGCCGGTCGAGGACTTCCGGACCTGGCTGCGCGAGCACGCGGCGGGGTTCGACCTGGCCGTCGTCGGTCCGCCGGTCCCGGCGTCCGCGCTCGACCGCGGCTGAGCGCGCCGGGCCGACCGGTTCAGCGCAGGCGCGCCTCGAGGCCCTGTCGGACCTCCGGCCACTCGTCCCGCAGCACGCTGAAGACCACGGAGTCGCGGAAGCTGCCGTCCTCGCGTCGCACGTCGCGGCGCGTCACGCCCTCCCGGCGCGCCCCCAGCCGGCTGATCGCCGCCTGCGACCGCGTGTTGAGCAGGTCGGTCTGGATCTTGACCCGGCCGTACCCGCAGTCCTCGAAGCAGTGCCCGAGCAGCAGCAGCTTCGCCTCCGGGTTGACCTGGGTGCCCCACCAGCGGGGTCCGTAGAGGGTCCAGCCCAGGTGCACCTTCTCGTTCACCAGGTCGGCCTCGCCCAGGGACGACGTCCCGACCAGCGTCCCGGCCGGCCCCAGCCGGCCGTCCGCCACCAGCCGCACCGCGTAGGCCGTGCGGCCGTTCCCGCGCCCGTCGGGCGCCTCCCGGGCGAGGAACCGCTCGGCCGCCAGCGCCCGGCCGTCGGCCGGGGACGCCGGCCGCCGGTGCATGACGTACCCGCTGCGGTAGACCTCCGGGTCGGTCAGCAGCGGGCCGAGCTCGTCGAGATCGGGCTCGCCCAGCACGTCGAGCCGGACGTACCGGCCGACCAGTGGCCGCCCGGAGGGCAGCGTCGCCCTGCCCGCCGTGTCGGTGCTCATGGGACAGCACGCTAGGCGGCAGGGCGTCGGAGCTGCTCGCGCCGGGGTCCCCGCCGCCGACGGACGCCGTCAGGTGGGATGCTGCACGGTGTGAGCGAGCCCACCACGACCGCGCCCCGGCCGACCGCGACCCGGCCGGACCTGCCCAGCGACCCCGGCGCGCTCGCCGCCGCGCTGGAGCGCACCGGGTACCTGCCGGACGAGGGCCTGACGACGGCGGCGTACCTGGCCCTGGTCATGCACCGGCCGCTGTTCCTCGAGGGCGAGGCCGGGGTCGGCAAGACCGCGCTCGCCCGGGCGCTGGCCGAGGTCACCGGGCGGCCGCTGTACCGGCTGCAGTGCTACGAGGGCCTGGAGGCCAGCCAGGCGCTGTACGACTGGGACTTCGGCCGCCAGCTGCTGCACCTGCGCGCGGCCGAGGCGGCGCACGACGGCCACGGCACCGCCGAGCTCGAGGCCTCGCTCTACGACCGCCGGTTCCTGCTGGCCCGCCCGCTGCTGCAGGCGCTGGAGGACTCCCCGTCGGTGCTGCTGGTCGACGAGGTGGACCGTGCCGACGACGAGTTCGAGGCCTTCCTGCTGGAGGTGCTCAGCGACTTCACCATCTCCATCCCCGAGCTCGGCACCGTCCGCGCGGAGACCCCGCCGCTGGTCGTGCTCACCTCCAACCGCACCCGCGAGGTGCACGACGCGCTCAAGCGCCGCTGCCTGTACCACTGGCTGGAGCATCCCGACTTCGAGCGGGAGGTCGCCATCCTGCGGCGCCGGCTGCCCGAGGTCACCGAGGACCTCGCCCGCCAGGTGTCCCGCGCCACCGCCAAGCTGCGCACCCTGGACCTGCTCAAGCCCCCCGGCGTGGCCGAGGCGATGGACTGGGCGAGCGCGCTGCACGCCCTCGGCGCGCGGGAGCTCGACCCCGACACCGCCGCCCGCACCCTCGGGGCGGTCCTCAAGTACCGGGAGGACACCGACCGGGTGCACGCGCTGGCCCGAGGAGCCCTGTTCGGTGGCTCCTGACGGCGGAGCCACGGGGAACGGGGCGGCGGCCGGCGTCGCGCGGGACGTCGTCGACACCGTGCTGTCCTTCGCCCGGACGCTGCGGCACGCCGGGGTGACCGCGTCGCCAGACCGGGTCGAGGCGATGCTCGACGCGATCGCGCACCTCGACGTCCTGGACCCCTCCGCCGTCTACTGGGCCGGCCGGCTGACCCTGTGCGCCGGCCCGGACGACCTGGACCGCTACGACGCCGCCTTCGCCGCGTTCTTCGGCGGCGAGGCCCCGCGGATGCGCCCGGTCACCGGCCCCGAACGCGAGCGGGTGGTGCACAGCGCCCCGGTGCAGACCTCCGACGGCAGCGAGGAGGCCGGCGAGCCCGCCGACCTGGCCACCAAGGCCAGCGGCGACGAGGTGCTGCGGCACCGGGACGTCGGCGAGCTGACCGTCGCCGAGCGGGAGCAGCTGCGCCGGCTGTTCGCGTTGCTGGTGCCCGCCGTCCCGATGCGGCTGTCCCGGCGCCGGCGGCCCGGGCCGCACGGGTCGGTGCACGCCGCCCGCACGGTCCGGCGTGCGCTGCGCGACGGCGGCGAGGTGAGCCGGCTGCTGTACCACCGGTCGCGGCCCCGGCCCCGGCGCGTGGTGCTGCTGGTGGACGTGTCCGGGTCGATGAGCCCCTACGCCGACGCACTGCTGCGTTTCGCGCACGCCGCCGTCCGGGCCCGGCCGGCCAGCACCGAGGTGTTCACCATCGGCACCCGGCTGACCCGGGTCACCCGCGAGCTGCGGCTGCGCGACCCCGACCGGGCGCTGGCGGCCAGCGGGTCGGCGATCCCCGACTGGTCCGGCGGCACCCGGATCGGCGAGGTGCTCAAGGCCTTCCTGGACCGCTGGGGCCAGCGCGGCACCGCCCGCGGCGCCATCATCGTCATCTGCAGCGACGGCTGGGAGCGCGGCGGCACCGAGCTGCTGGCCGAGCAGATGACCCGGTTGCGGCGGCTCGCGCATGCCGTCGTCTGGGTCAACCCGCACAAGGGCCGGGCCGGCTACGAGCCGCTGACCGGCGGCATGCAGGCCGCGCTGCCCTCGATCGACCACTTCGTCGCCGGGCACAGCCTGGCGGCGTTCGAACGGCTGGCCGGGGTCATCACCCGGGCATGACGAAGGAGCTGTCGGATGCGTGACGTCCTGGAAGACCTCATCGGGTGGTGGCAGGCCGGGGAGACGGTCGGGGTGGGGACCGTGGTGGGCACCTGGCGTTCCGCGCCGCGCCCACCCGGTGCCTCCATGCTGGTCGGCCCGGACGGCACCGCGGTGGGCAGCGTCTCCGGCGGGTGCGTCGAGGGCGCGGTCTACGAGGAGGCCAAGGACGTCGTCGAGACCGGGACGCCGACCCTGCAGCGCTACGGCGTCAGCGACGACGACGCCTTCGCCGTGGGCCTGACCTGCGGCGGGATCCTCGACGTCTACGTGGAGCCGGTGTCGCGGGAGTCCTTCCCCGAGCTCGGCGAGATCGCCGAGTCGGTGGCCGCGCACGAGCCGGTCGCCGTCGTCACCTGCGTGAAGGGCCCCGACGACCGGCTGGGCAAGCGGCTGGTGCTCTGGCCGGACCGCGCGTCCGGCACGCTCGGCCTGCAGCGGCTGGACGACGCCGTCGCCGCCGACGCCCGCGGCATGCTGGCCGCCGGCCGGACGGCGACCCTCACCTACGGCCACGACGGCGAGCGGCGCGGCGACGACCTGACGCTGTTCGTCTCCTCCTTCGCGCCGCCGGCCCGGATGGTGGTGTTCGGCGCGATCGACTTCGCCGCCGCGGTCGCCCGCGTCGGGTCGTTCCTCGGCTACCGGGTGACGGTCTGCGACGCCCGTCCGGTGTTCGCCACCGCCCGCCGGTTCCCCGACGCGCACGAGGTGGTCGTGGAGTGGCCGCACCGCTACCTGCAGGCCGAGGCCGACGCCGGGCGGATCGACGAGCGGACCGTGCTCTGCGTGCTCACCCACGACCCGAAGTTCGACGTCCCGCTGCTGGAGGTCGCGCTGCGGCTGCCGGTGGCCTACGTCGGGGCGATGGGCAGCCGGCGCACCCACGAGGAGCGGCTGGACCGGCTGCGCGAGGCCGGGCTCAAGCCCGGCGAGCTGGAGCGGCTGTCCTCCCCGATCGGGCTGGACCTGGGCGCCCGCACACCGGAGGAGACCGCGGTGTCCATCGCCGCGGAGATCATCGCTGGGCGCTGGGGCGGCAGCGGCGAGCGGCTGACCGGCATCGAGGGCCCGATCCACCGCACCGCCGAGCGCTGAGGAAGGACCCCTGTCCCCTCCCTCATCCCTGTTGATCATGGGCTTGTCGCCCGCGGACTCGCCGTGCACCGGCGTGTCGCCGGCAGAACGCCCATGATCAACGCTGGTCAGGGCCGGGGGGCCGCCGGTCAGGTCAGGTCCGAGCGGCGGGCCAGGGGGCGCCGGGTTCGCCGAGGTCCCACCACAGGCCGGCCATGAGCTGCAGCGACTCGCGGACCAGCGGGGCCGGGAGGTGCTCGTCGGGCGCGTGCTGGGAGCACCCGGGGTAGGAGTGCGGCACCCAGACGGTGGGCAGCCCCAGCACGTCGGCGAAGGGGTGGTTGGGCAGCGAGCCGCCGATGTTGGGCAGCAGCGCGGGCCGTCGCCCGGTGGTGCGCTCCAGCGAGGCCAGCGTCCAGGGCACCCAGGGGTCCTCGGGGTCCAGCCGGGTCGCCGCCATCAGGTGCCCCTGGGTCACGGTCACCATCGGGAACCCGGCCCGGTCGAGGTGGGCGCGGACCTCGTCGGCGACGCGGGAGCCGTCGGTCCCGACCACGAACCGCAGCTGGCAGTGCACCCGCGCGCTGGGCGGGATGGCGTTGACCGGGGCGTCCGGGTCGCCGGCGGTCATGGCCAGCACCTCGAGGGTGTTCCAGCCCAGCAGCCGCTCGACCGGTGTCAGCCCCGGCTCGCCCCACTCCGGGTCGACGACCGGGCTGTCCGGCCCCTGGTCGACCGGGACGTCGGCCAGCGCGCGGCGCACCGCGTCCGGGACGCCGGCCGGCCGCAGCGCCTCCACCAGCAGCCGGCCCCGGCCGTCGACCAGGCAGGCGACCGCGTTGGCCAGCACGGTCGCCGGGTTGGCCAGCACCCCGCCCCAGTTCCCAGAGTGCTGCGCGCCGGCGCGCGCCTGCAGGCCCAGCGTGACGTCGGCCGAGCCCCGGGTGCCCAGGAACACGGTGGGGCGGTCGACGGACACCCGCGGCCCGTCGGAGCCGATCAGCAGGTCGGCGGCCAGCTCGTCGCGGTGCTGCGCGCAGAACTCGGTCAGGCCCGGCGAGCCGGACTCCTCGCCCATGTCCAGCAGCAGCGTCACGTCGTAGCCCAGCCGGCCCCCGCGGGCGGCGATCGTCTGCTCCAGCGCGGCCAGGTTGACGCTGTGCTGGCCCTTGTTGTCGGCGACCCCGCGGCCGTACCACCGGTCGCCCTCCACGACGACCCGCCAGGGGTCCAGCCCGGCCCGCCACTGCTCGGGATGGGCGGGCTGGACGTCGCCGTGGCCGTAGGTGAGCACGGTCGGCCGCCCGGGGCCCTCCGAGCGGTGCGCCACCAGGAACGGGTGCCCGGGCGAGACCGGGTTCTCCCGCACGGCGGCCCGGAACCCGAGCCGCTGCACCGCCGGGACGATCTCGCCGGTGAGGTACTCCCGCAGCGCCGGGGCGCGCTCGGGGTCGGCGCTCTCCGTGGGGTGGGCCACCCGGCGGGTCAGGTCGTCGAGGAAGGCGCCGGAGTCGAAGTGCGCGGCGGCGCGGTCGATGGCGGTCTGGCGGCTCACGCCGTCCACGCTGTCAGTGGGCCGCCGCCGTCGCCAGCCGGCTCGGCCATGATCGACGGGTGAGCGCCGAGCTGCCGTACGGCTACGACGTCGAGGTCGTCGGGCTGCTCGCCTCCCCGGAGCACCGCTACGGCGGCCGCCCGGACCCGGCGGTGGCCGCACGGCCGGCCGAGTTCCGGAGCAGCCTCCAGGTCCGGGCCGGGCTGGGCGTCCTCGGGGACCGGTACTGCGGCCGGCCGGCGCACCGGGACGCCGCGGTCACCGTGCTGGCCGCCGAGGCGGTGGAGGCCGTCGCCGCGGAGCTCGGCAGCGGACCGCTGGACCCACGGGCGGCGCGGCGCAACGTCGTCCTGCGCGGGGCGGAGGTCGAGGCGCTGCGCGGGCAGCTGTTCAGCCTGGACTGCGGTGCCGGCGAGGTGGTCCTGGCCGGCGGGCGGCCGGCGAACCCGTGCGCCTGGCTGGACGCCGTCCTCGCCCCGGGCGCGCACCGGGGGATGCGCGGGCGCGGCGGCGTGCGCTGCGCGCCGCGGTCGGACGGCGAGCTGCGGCTGGGCCCGGCGGTGCTGCGCTCCGCCGTCCGGCTGGACCCCGCCCGGGCCGGGGACGCCGTCCGGGTCAGGCCAGGAAGCCGGTCATGACCCGGGCCAGCCGGTCGCCGTCCACGGTGGGGACGGTGTGGTGGGTCGCGCCCGGCAGCACCGTGTTGACGACGTCGGGCAGCACGGCCGACGCGCCGGCCGCGGCACGGCGGGGGTCCAGCGACCGGCTGTGCTCGGCCAGCACCTGGAGCGTGGGCACCGGGAAGGTCCGCAGGTCCGCGGCAGCCGGACGGCGGGGCCACACGATCGGGGCGGTCCGTGCCTCGGCGCTCAGGCCGGCCAGGTGCAGCCAGGCCGGGTCCAGGGCGGCGCCGCGGGTCTCCCAGGCGAGGAACGCGCGCAGCCGGGCAGCGGAGGGGCGGGCCAGCAGCGGGACGGCACGCAGCTTGTAGGCCGCTCCGGTCCCGGCGAAGCAGTCGGCGGGGTCCAGCAGGAGCAGCCGGCTGACCCGCTCCGGCGCCGACAGTGCGTACCGCAGCGCCAGCCAGCCGCCGTAGGAGTGGCCGGCCAGTGCGGTCCGCTCCAGCCCGAGCCCGGAGACGACGCCGTCCAGCCACGCGGTGAGGTCCGCCGCCCGGCGCAGCGGACGCCCGTCGTGCACGCTGCGGCCGGCGTCGCCGATCTGGTCCACGGCGTACACCCGCGAGGACCGGGCGAGCTCACCGACGACGGCGAACCAGACCGTCGAGGTGGCGCCGCCGCCGTGCATCAGGACCAGCGGTGGGGCGTCCGCCGGGCCGCACACCTGGACGTGCGTCGTCCCGAACTTCGAGCGGAGGTCCACCGGCTCGACCGGGACCGGCCAGCGGGCCAGCACCGCGTCGTAGGCAGCGGCGAAGGCGGCCTCCGCGGCCGGGGTGGGGAAGGCGGGCCGCCGGGGCACACGGGACAGAGCGGTCACAGGTCCTCCACGGGGAGTCGGGTGGAGGTACTTTGATGACCCAAAGGATGGACTGTCAAGGGGACGTGCATGGACGACGAGCGCCGCGGGATGCAGCTGGTCCACCGGCTGCGGGCCCTCACCGTCGAGCTGGACCTGCTGGGCGCGGACTTCGCCCGCCGCAACGGCCTGCACCCGACCGACCTGCGCGCCCTCATCGCCCTGCTGGACGCGGCCCGGGACGGCGTCCCGGCCACCCCCGGCCGGCTGGCCGAGCAGCTGCGGCTGGACGCGTCCTCGGTCACCGCGCTGGTCGACCGGCTCGAGCGGCTCGGCCACGTCCGGCGGGAACGCGACCCGGCGGACCGGCGCCGGGTGCTGCTGCGCGTCGACGAGCCCGCGGTGGCGATGGGCTGGTCCTTCTTCGGCCCGCTGATCGAGGGCATCACCACGGTCGCGGAGTCCTTCGACGAGACCGAGCTGGCGACGGTCGACCGGTTCCTGCGGCGCGTGGCGGAGGCGGTGACCGCCGGGCGGGCCGCCGGTTGAGGGCTGGCGGTCGGCGGTCCGGCAGGGCAGCATCCGGACCGGTCGGCAGCGACGCCGCCCACCGTCTGCCAGGAGGTCCTCCCGCATGACAGAGAGCGCGGCCACGCAGGCCTACCGTGCCGCCCGAGACCAGCTGCTCGCCCTGCGGGAGGACCACGCGAGGGCCGTGGCCGAGTTCCGCTGGCCGCAGATCGAGGGCCGGTTCAACTGGGCGGTCGACTGGTTCGACGAGCTGGCCCGGGGCAACGACGGCATCGCGCTGTGGCTGGTGGAGGCGGACGGCACGAACGCCGCCTACAGCTTCACCGAGATGGCCCGTCGCTCGGACCAGGTCGCGAACTGGCTGCGCTCGCACGGCGTGGCCAAGGGCGACCGGGTGGTGCTGATGCTGGGCAACCAGGTCGAGCTGTGGGAGTCGATGCTCGCGGTGATGAAGCTCGGCGCGGTGATCATGCCGACCACCACGGCGCTGGGCCCGGGCGACCTGCTGGACCGGATCAGCCGGGGCGGGGCGGCGCACGTGGTCGTCAACGCCGCCGACGCCGCCAAGTTCGCCGACGTCCCCGGCGACTACACCCGGATCGCGGTCGGCGGGGCGCCGGCCGGCTGGCTGGCCTACGCCGACGCCGCGCAGGCCGAGGACACCCCGCCCGGGCACCCGGGGACGGTCACGACCGACCCGCTGCTGCTGTACTTCACCAGCGGCACCACCAGCCGGCCCAAGCTGGTCGAGCACACCCAGGTCAGCTACCCGGTGGGCCACTTGAGCACCATGTACTGGCTAGGCCTGCAGCCCGGTGACGTGCACCTGAACGTCAGCTCACCGGGCTGGGCCAAGCACGCCTGGAGCTGCTTCTTCGCCCCGTGGATCGCCGGGGCGACCATCTACCTCTACAACTACACGCGCTTCGACGCCGCGGCCCTGCTCGAGCGGATCCGCACCGACCGGATCACCACCTTCTGCGCTCCGCCGACGGTGTGGCGGATGCTCATCCAGGCCGACCTCACCGGCGGCTCCGGGTCGCTGCGCGAGGTGGCGGCCGCGGGGGAGCCGCTGAACCCCGAGGTCATCGAGCAGGTGCGGGCCGCCTGGGGGCTGACCCTGCGGGACGGGTTCGGGCAGACCGAGACGACCGCGTCGGTGGGCAACACCCCGGGGGCGCCGCTGAAGCCCGGGTCGATGGGCCGGCCGCTGCCGGGGGTGCCGGTGGTGCTCGTCGACCCGATCACCGGGGAGCCGGGGGACGAGGGGGAGATCTGCCTCGACCTGTCCGCGCGTCCGGTGAGCCTGATGACCGGCTACCAGGGCGACCCGCAGCGGCAGGCGGACGCGACGGCCGGCGGTTGGTACCACACCGGTGACGTCGCGACCCGGGATGCCGAGGGCTACATCACCTACGTCGGGCGCACCGACGACGTCTTCAAGGCCAGCGACTACAAGATCAGCCCGTTCGAGCTGGAGAGCGTGCTGATCGAGCACCCGGCGGTCACCGAGGCCGCCGTCGTCCCGGTGCCCGACCCGGTGCGGGCCGCCGTCCCCAAGGCCTACGTGTCGCTGGCCGCCGGCTGGGAGCCGACCGCCGAGACGGCGCACTCGATCCTCGCCCACGCCCGGGCCAACCTGGCGCCGTTCCTGCGGGTCCGCAGGATCGAGTTCGCCGAGCTGCCCAAGACGATCTCGGGGAAGATCCGCCGGGTCGAGCTGCGCACCCGCGAGGAGGAGCTCGCGCCGGCGGGGAGCCCGACCGAGTACGCCGACACCGACTTCCCCGACCTGCGCAGCTGAGACGGCTGGTGAGCACGCGCACCCTGCTCACCGGTGGCCTCCTGGTGGACGGGACCGGCGGCCCGGCCCGGCCGGCCGACGTCCTCGTCGACGGCGGTCTGGTGGCGGAGGTCCAGCCGCCGGGCCGGCTCCGGGTCGACGGCGCCACGGTGCGCGACGTCGCCGGTGCCGTGCTGTGCCCCGGGTTCGTCGACGTGCACTCCCACGCCGACAACGCGCCCCTGCTGGCCGAGGACGACCAGTCGAAGATCACCCAGGGTGTCACCACCGAGGTGGTCGGGAACTGCGGTTTCAGCCTCGCGCCGGTCGACGAGGCGCACCGCGAGGAGCTGCGCGGCCTGCTGCGGCGCGTCTTCCCGCCGCTGGACGTGTCCTGGACCGGCTGCGCCGAGTTCTTCCGGACGGTCGACGCCGCCGGCTCCGTCACCAACCACGCGCCGCTCGTGGGCCACGCCGCGCTGCGGATCGCGGCCATGGGGATGGCCGCGAGGGCGCCGGACCAGGGAGAGCTGGCGGCCATGCGCCGCGCCGCCGAGCAGGCCTTCGCCGACGGGGCCTTCGGACTGTCCAGCGGGCTCATCTACCCGCCCGGGCTGTTCGCCGGGGACGACGAGCTCCAGTCGCTGGCGAGGAGCCTGCCCCCCGGCCGGCCCTACGTCACCCACGTGCGTGGCGAGGGACGCATGCTGATGGACAGCATCGCGGAGGCGATCAGGGTGGGGGAGGTCAGCGACCGGCCGGTGCAGGTCTCGCACCTCAAGGCCGTCGGGCGGGCCGTCTGGGGGCGGATGGGGGAGGCGCTGCAGCTGCTCGACGACGCCCGGCACCGGGGCGTCGACGTGACGCACGACGTCTACCCCTACCTGGCCGGGAGCACGATGCTCACCGCCCTGCTCCCGCCGTGGTTCCAGGAGGGCGGGAACGCCGCGGTCCTCCGTCGCCTCGAGGACCCGGCGGCGCTGGCGCGCCTGCGGCGGGACGTCGAGTCCGACGACGGGACGTGGGAGGACTTCGTCGCTGCGTGCGGCTGGGCGGGCATCGTCGTCGCCTCCAGCCGCAGCCACGCGCACGACGGCCTGAGCCTGCAGCAGATCGCCGACGCGGCGGGGGTCGAGCCGTTCCAGGCGCTGGTCGACGTGCTGCGCGGCGAGGAGCTGGAGGCCAGCATGATCGTCTTCGCGATGCGGGAGGAGGACCTCGTGCAGGCCCTCCGGCACCCGCTGACCATGATCGGCTCGGACGGGCTGCCGCCCGGCGGGGGCGGCCTGCCGCACCCCCGGATGTGGGGCACCTTCCCCCGGGTGCTGAGCAGGTACGTGCGGGAGACCGGCGTCCTCAGCCTGGAGGAGGCCATCCGGAAGATGACGTCCTTGCCGGCTGCGCGGTTCGGGCTGGCCGGGCGCGGTGAGGTGCGCCCGGGGGCGGTCGCCGACCTGGTCGTCCTGGACCCGCGGACCGTGGACGACGAGGCCGACTACGACGACCCGGTCCGCCCGGCGACCGGCATCCTCGACGTGCTGATCGGCGGCCGGCTGGTCGTGGACCGCGGGACGTACGTGGGTGTGCGGGCCGGCGCACGCCTGGTGCCCTCGCCGTGACCGGCACCGTCGGCGGGCCGCCGCCCGGCGCTCTGCTCGGGCAGCTGGAGCGGCTGGTCATGGCCGAGTCGCCGAGCGAGGACGTGCCGCTGACCTCCGCGTGCGCCGACGTGGTGGCCGGCCTGGTGCACGAGGTGCTGGGCGAGCGCCCGGACCGACTGGAGGTCGAGGGACGGCCGCACCTGCTGCTCCGGTCGGGGGCCGAGCGGCCGGTCCTGCTGCTGGCGCACCTGGACACCGTGTGGCCCGCCGGGACGACGGCGCACTGGCCGTTCGCCGTGGACGGGGACCGGGCCACCGGCCCGGGCGTGTTCGACATGAAGGCCGGCCTGCTGCAGGGCCTGCACGCGATCGGCTCGTGCGGGGTCGCGGGCGTCGACCTCCTGGTGACCAGCGACGAGGAGATCGGTTCCCCCACCTCCCGGGCGCTCATCGAACGGGAGGCGAGCCGCTCCCGCGCCGTCCTGGTGCTGGAGCCGAGCGTCGAGGGCGCGCCGAAGACGGCGCGCAAGGGCGTGTCCATGTACCGCCTGCTGGTGCACGGCCGGGCGAGCCACGCCGGGCTGGAGCCCGAGGCCGGTGTCAACGCCCTCGTCGAGCTCGCCGCGCAGGTCGGCGTCCTGACCGGCCTGGCCGACGCCGGCTCCGGCACCACGGTCACCCCGACGGTCGCCTCGGCGGGGACGACCGGTAACACGGTCCCGGCGGCGGCGCAGGTGGCCCTCGACGTCCGTGCCTGGACGGCGGCCGAGCAGCAGCGGGTGGACGCCGCCCTGCGGTCGCTGCGGCCGACGGTGCCCGGCGCGGCCCTCGAGCTGCTGGGCGGGGTGAACCGTCCGCCGATGGAGGCGGCGGTGTCGGCAGGGCTCATGGGACTCGCGTCCCGGTGCGCCGCCGACCTGGGGTTCCCGCTGCCGGCGGGGCGGGCCGTCGGGGGTGGGTCCGACGGCAACTTCACCGCCGGTCTGGGTGTGCCCACGCTCGACGGGCTGGGGGCGGTGGGCTCCGGCGCGCACGCGCTCGGGGAGTGGGTCTCGGTCGCCGCGCTGGCCGAGCGCACCGCGCTCGTCGCCCGGCTGGTCCGGGCGCTGCTGTCGACCGACGACCCCCTGGGTGTCGTCGGGTGACGTGCCGAGGCCGAGCCGTCCCCGTCAGTCGAGCAGGGTGCGGACGGCCGCCGGCGCCTGCGACGGGGAGTGCAGCGGGGCGCTGCGGCCGCCGCCGGCCGCGGCGAGGTCGGCGCAGTTGGCCACCGACTCGGGGTCCGCGGACAGGTTGAGCACGTGAAGCCGGGCCCCGGACCGGGCCAGCGCGGCCGCGGCCGGACGGGGGTCGGGGCTGTCGGTGGGCATCCCGTCGGACAGCAGGAGGACGTCGCGGGCCGCGGTGCGGGTGCGGGCGAGCTGCCCCGCGGCGGTGCGCAGCGCCAGGTCCAGGTCCGTGGTGCCCCCGCCGGCCAGGTCGAACAGCCGGTCGACGACGACCTCGGGCCGCGGCTGCGCGGACAGCGGCTGCAGCAGCACCGCGGTGGACCAGAACGCCGCCACGGCCAGCTCGTCGCCCGGCCGCATCCGCTGCGCCAGGGCGGCCGCGGTCAGCACCGCCGCGGCGAGCTCGTCGCCGGCCACCGAGCCGGACGCGTCCACCAGCAGCACGCAGGCCCGCCCGGTGGCCCGCCAGCTGCGGGTGTGCAGGTGCTCGGCCCGCCAGTGCGGCTCGGCGCCGCGGGCGGCCAGCGTCGCGTCCAGGTCGACGTCGGAGCCGGTGGGGTCCCGCCGGGTGACCACCCGGCGGCTGCCGGACCGGTCCGGCACACCGGTCCGCGGCGGGCCGACCGGCAGCCGGGCGGCCAGCGCCCGGGCGGCGGTGCGCAGCGCGGGGTCGAACGCCCGGCCGAGAGCGGTGACCAGCCGGAGCGCGGCGTCGGGGTCCCGGCCGGCGAGGTCGGCCAGCGCCTCCTCGTCCAGCTCCCCGGCCTGCGGGCTGACCTGCTGGAACTCGGCGTGCGTGCGGGACAGCTCGTCCCGGCCGGCGCGGCGGGCCCGCTGCTCGCGCAGCAGCTGCTCGACGTCCTGCTCGTCCTCGACGGCGGGGCGGAGCTGTGGGCGGCGGCCCGGCGGCTCGGCCAGCCCGCCGCCCGGTGGCGGCGGCTGGGGCGGCCCCCCGGCGTCCGGCGGGGACCCGTCGCCCGGGTCGGTGTCGCCCGACTCGGGCGTCAGGCTTTTCCCAGCTCCTCACCGGCCCGCCGCCAGATGTCCAGCACGACCTGCTCGACCGGTCGCGCCGCACCGTCGGCGAGGGTGACCTTGCCGGTCAGCGCGGCGAGCGCGGCGTCCTCGCCGACGTCGGCGTCCACCTCGTCCCGGCCGCGCACGACGGCCAGCTCGCCGGCGATGAGCACGGTGTCGATGGCGCCCCGCACCGAGGAGCCGATCCGCAGCTCCGCGTGGTCCCGGGTGATCCGCACCGCCCGGACGGCGTGCGCGACCAGGTCGGCCGGGCCGCCGGTGGCGGTGCTGACCACGGCCCGCTCGGCGTCCTCGTCCTGGTAGCCCATCGCCACCCGGCAGGACCGGTCGTACAGCGCCGGGGTGATCCGGGCGGTGCCCACGGCGTCGAACGGGTTCATGGCCGCGACCAGCCGGAACGTCGGCCGGGCGGGCACCCGGCCGTACCGGGGCACGTGCATCTCCCGCTCGCTCAGCACGCCGAGCAGCACGTTCATCGTCTCCTCGGGGACCCGGTTGAACTCCTCGACGTAGAGCAGCGCGCCCTCGGTCATGGCCCGGGTGAGCGGGCCGGGCACGAAGTTCTCCGGCCGGTAGTCCTCGGTGAGCACCCGGGAGGCGTCGTGGTGGCCGACCAGCCGGGTGGGGGTGAGCTCGGCGTTGCCCTCGACCAGCACCAGCGGGACGCCGGTGCCGTCGGCGAGGGCGCGCAGCAGCGTCGTCTTGCCGGTGCCCGGCGGGCCCTCCAGGACGACGTTGCGGCCGGCGGACAGCGCCGCGGCGACCACCTCCGCCTCGCGGACCCGGGCGACCACCCGCTCCTGTGCGGTGCGGACCATCCCCACGGCGTCCAGCCCGGCGTGGCCCCGTTGCAGGGTCCCGGGGCGAGCCTGCGAGTCCCGGGGGGCGACGTGGTCCTTCTCCATGGGACTCCCTGCTGCAGTGCGGTGCGGGGACGAGCGAGCGCCGGGGCGCCCTCCCCGGCAGGAGAGGACGCCCCGGACCGGCCCCCTCGCAGGGCCCCGCTGCGAGCTCGCGAGCGGCGGGGGGCGAGGGGGTCCTTTTCAGTAGACGATGACGCCGCGGATGTTCTTGCCCTCGTGCAGGTCGTCGTAGCCCTGGTTGATCTCGTCCAGCTTGTACCGCTTGGTGATCAGCTCGTCGAGCTTGATGGTGCCCTCCTGGTAGAGGCGCAGCATCTTCAGCATGTCCGAGCTGGGGTTCTGGTCACCGAACAGGGCGCCGCGGATCTCCTTGGTGAACAGCGCCAGCATGCTGGGGTTGATCGGGATGCCCACGTCGGTGAGGTCACCGAGGCCGGTGACGACGACCCGCCCACCCTTGCCGATCGCCTCGAACGCCTGGGCGACGTGCTCGCCCTTCAGGATCCCCACGGTGACCAGCGCCTTGTCCGCGCCCTGCCCGTTGGTCACGCTGCGCGCGAAGTCGGCCGCCTCGTCGATGCTCTCGAAGGCGTGGGTGGCGCCGAGCTCCATCGCCTTCTCCCGCTTGAACGGGATCGGGTCGACGGCGATGACGTGGCTGGCGCCGGCGTTCTTCGCGCCCTGCACGGCGTTGATGCCGATGCCGCCGATGCCCATCACGATGACGGTGTCGCCGGCCCGGACCTCACCGGCCTGGACCGCGGTGCCCCACCCCGTGCCCACGCCGCACCCGACGAGGCAGGCGACCTCGAGCGGGATGCTCTTGTCGATCTTCACGGTCGAGCGGACGTCCACCGTGGTGATCTCGGCGAAGGTGCCCAGCCCGCACATCTGCCCGACGTCCTCGCCGTCGGAGGTCTTGACTCGGAAGCTCGTCGCGTCGTCCCACCGCGAGCCGATGAGCAGGTTGGCGCCGGAGTCGCAGATGTACTGCTGGCCGTTGGCGCAGTAGCGGCACCGGCCGCAGCCGGGCAGGAACGAGAAGACGACGTGATCGCCCTCCTCGAAGTCCTTCACGCCCGGTCCGACGGCCATGACGACGCCGGCCCCCTCGTGACCGCCCAGGAAGGGGTACTTGCCGACGGTCATGTCACCGGTGGCGATGTGGTCGTCGGAGTGGCACAGCCCGGAGGCGGCCAGCTTGACCAGGAGCTCGCCGGGCTGCGGGTCGTCGACGACGAGGTCGACGACCTCCCACTGACCAGGGGCCTGACGCAGGATCGCGCCGCGGGTGTTGACGGGCACAGGGACCTCCTCCTCGCCCTCGACGTCGAGGGCCTCGGTGGCGTGCGCGGAGAGCGCAGTCGCCCGCCACGCTATGGCACGTGTCACACCGGCAGAAGACCCGTGCAACGTTCGGCCTCTCCGGTGCAACGCTGCCCGCGTGCCCCCCGGCTCAGCGGGGAGGCGCCAGCCGGTGCAGGTCCCGGCGCAGCTGCCGCACGGCCCCGGGCGGGGTCGAAGGCGCCGGGGTGCCGCCACACGCTGAGGAACACCTCCTGGAGCACGTCCTCGACCAGGTCCTCGTCGGCCAGCACCCGGCGGGCCAGCGCGGCGGCCGGGCGGCGGTAGCGGTCGTACAGCTCCTCACCGGGACGGGGACGGAGGCGGCGGCGGCGTCCCGGGACGACGACGGGTCCGCGGGTCTGCTCGGGCTCGGCATGGGCTGACGGTAGGGCCCCATCCGGTTGTGCGCAGTCAAACCACTCGTCCGGGCGAGTCCCCGCCCGCGTCCGGGTCAGTCCCCGCTGACCACCCGGTCGCGGCCCCGCCGCTTGGCCTGGTAGAGCCGGGCGTCGGCGCGGCCGAGCAGCAGCGCCGGGTCCGGACCGGGCAGCTCGGCGCCGGCGGTCGCCCCGATGCTGAGGGTGACCGGCAGCGACCCGGTCAGCTCCGACCAGGAGTGGGACCGCACGGACTCGCGCACCGCCTCCAGCCGGCCGACGGCCTCGGCGGGGTCGTCGCCGACCAACACGAGCAGGAACTCCTCGCCGCCCATCCGCGCGGCGAACGAGCCGTCGCCGCGGCTGGACACCGCGGCCTCGAGCAGTCCGGCGACGATCCGCAGCACCTGGTCGCCGACGTCGTGCGAGCAGGCGTCGTTGACCTGCTTGAAGTGGTCGAGGTCCAGCAGCGCGAGGGTCAGCGGGACGGCGGCCGCGGTGCCGGCGCGCAGCAGCCGGGGCAGCTCCTCGTCCACGAAGCGCCGGTTGTACAGCCCGGTCAGGGGGTCGCGGACGGACAGCTCCCGGTAGCGGCGGGTCTGCCGGCGGGCCTCGCTCGTCTCGTACATCGCCTGCAGCGCCTGGGCGCGGGCGGTGCGCTGGTCGGACTGCAGCTGCAGCACCTCGGCGGTGTAGACCTTCTGCTCCTCGAAGGCCGCGCGGTGGTCCCCGGCGGCGGCGTGCAGCTCGGCCTGCTCGCGGCGGGCGTGGACCCGGATGGTCCCCAGGCCCAGCTCCTCGCAGGTGCGCACGCACGCGTCCAGGGCTGCCTGGGCCTCGGCGAGCCGGCCGAGCCGCCGTTCCACCTCGGCCAGGGTGAGCAGCGAGTCCGCTCCCCGGTCACCGTCGGGCGAGGCCTCCAGCAGCTCGGGCTGCAGCCCGGGGCGCAGCACCTCCTCGGCCTCCCGCAGCCGGCCCAGCCCGATCAGCGCCCGGGCGACGGTGTCCAGCCGGCCGACGTGCAGGGTCCGGCCGTGCTCGGCGGCGAGCGCCTGCATCCGCGTGCAGAAGACCAGGGAGGTGGCGAAGTCGCCGGCCACCACCTCGGAGTAGGCCCGGTTGTTCAGCGCGACGAGCTGACGGTCGACGTCGCCCAGCTCCTCGGCGAGCCGCAGCACCTCGGGATAGCGGTCCCGCGCCGCCGCGTCGCCGTTGACCGCCAGGCTGTCCGCCAGCCGGAGCAGGTGGTCGATCCGCAGCGGGGCCGGGGCGTCGGGGTCCAGCAGGTCCACGGCGCGCACCGCGTGCTCCAGCGCACGGGACAGGTCGCCGAGGTCCATGAAGACGGCCTGCAGCACGTAGTGGGCACGGGCGACCAGGTGGCGGCAGTCGTGCTCGGTGGCCCAGCGCAGCACCTCCTGCGCGAGCCGGCCGCCCTGCGCGAGGTCCCCGCGGCGCTGCAGCACCTCGGCCCGGACCAGCTGGGCGCGCAGCGCCAGCTCGGGGAGCCCCAGCTGCTGGGCGACCGCCAGTGCCCGCAGCGCGCGCTCGCCGGCGCCGTCCCGGTCGAAGCGGGGCAGCGTCTCCAGCTCGGCGACCTCCCGGGTCAGCTCGGCCAGCAGCGCCCCGCGGCGGGGCCGGGTCGGCACGTCGCTGGTGTACTCCGCGCCCAGGACCTCCGTCTCCGCCACACCTGCGTCAACGACCACGGGGCCGTCGTGTTGAGCCGAGCCGGAGCCGCTCACCCGCCCGGGTGAGCCGGGAGGTCCCGCCGGCCGGCGGGCACACTCGCCCCCGTGACGGTGGTGGTCGTGGGAGCCGGGCCGGTCGGTGTGACGGCGGCGCTGCTGCTGGCCCGCCGGGGCGTCGACGTCCTCGTGCTGGACCGGCACTCCGCCCCCTATCCCCGGCCCCGGGCAGTGCACCTGGACGACGAGAGCCTGCGCGTGCTGCAGGACGCCGGCGTCGCCGACGCCTTCGCCGCGGTCAGCCGCCCGATGGCCGGGCTGCGCCTGCTGGACGGCGACGGCCGGGTGCTCGTCGAGTTCCGCCGCGGTCCGGGGGTGCACGGCTGGCCGCAGGCCTCGATGTTCACCCAGCCCGACCTGGAGGCGCTGCTGCGTGCGGGCCTGGCGGCCGAGCCCCGGGCCACCCTGCGGGGCGGGGTGGAGGTCGTCGGCGTCGACCCGGACGGACCGGTCCGGCTCACGGTCCGCGACCGGGCCACCGGGGCGGAGGAGGTGCTGGTCGCCGACGCGGTGCTCGGCTGCGACGGCGCGAACAGCACGGTGCGGCGGCTGATCGGGGCGCGGATGCTCGACCTCGGTCCGGCCGAGCGCTGGCTGGTGGTCGACCTGGTGTCCGCCGTCCCGCTGGACCTGTGGCCCGGCGTCGTCCAGGTCTGCGACCCGGGGCGCCCGGCCACGTTGATGCCGGTGGCCGGTGACCGGTACCGGGCCGAGTTCCGGCTCGCCGAGGAGGAGTCCGCGGCCGGCCTGGACCTGCCGGCGCTGCTGGCCGGCCTCGGGGCGGCGGGCGCGGAAGTGGTCCGCACCGCCGAGTACCGGTACGCGGCGCAGGTGGCCGACCGCTGGCGGGCCGGCCGGGTGCTGCTGTGCGGGGACGCCGCGCACCTCACCCCGCCGTTCATCGGGCAGGGGCTGGGCCTGGGACTCCGGGACGCCCACCAGGTGGCGTGGAAGCTCGCCGCGGTGCTGGCCGGGGCGGACGACGCCCTGCTGGACACCCACCAGGCCGAGCGGGCCCCGCACGCCCGGGCGCTGGTCCGGCTGGCCGTGCTGGTGGGCCGGCTGATGACCGGCGGCGGAGCCTGGGCAGGGGTGCTCCGGCGGGGGGTGCTCGCCGCCGTGCGCGGGCTGCCCGGGGTGTCGGACTTCGCGCTGACCAGCCGGACCCCGCCGCTGCGCCCGGGCCGGCTGGTCCGTCGCTGCCGGGTCGCGCCGGGCTCCCCGGTCGGCGGCCTGGTGCCGCAGCCGACGGTGCGCCGCGGCGGCGTCCCGGTCCGGCTGGACGACGTCCTGGGTGCCGGCTGGGCGGTGCTCACCGCCGGCGCGCCGGCACCCGAGCTGCCCGACGCACCGGATCCGCGGGTGCTGCAGGTCGGCCCCGGCCCCGGTCAGCTGGACAGCCCGGAGCTGGCGCGGTGGCTGCGCGGCCGGGCGGTGCTGGTCCGGCCGGACCGGATCGTGGCGGCGGTCTCCCCGCCGGGGCCGTGGGGCCTCCTGGTGCCGATCATGGCGCTGCGGCAGCGACACCCCGCCCGGTGGCGCCGCGGCGCGACCGGCACTCCATGATCGACGCAGCAGCACCGACCCAGCCCGACCGGGAGGACCAGATGGACTTCGACGTCGCCGCCGTCCGCGCGCACTTCCCGGCGCTGTCGGCGGGAGCCGCCCACTTCGACGGCCCCGGCGGGACCCAGGTGCCCGACGTGGTGGCCCAGGCCGTCGCGGCCACCCTGACCTCGCCGATGGCCAACCGCGGACGGGTCACCCAGGCCGAGCGCAACGCCGACGACGTGGTGCTGGCCGCCCGGGCCGCGGTGGCCGACCTGGTGGCCGGCGACCCGGGCGGGGTGGTGTTCGGACGCAGCGCCACGTCGCTGACCTACGAGCTCTCCCGGGTGCTCTCGGCGGGGTGGGGGCCCGGCGACGAGGTCGTGGTGACCCGGCTGGACCACGACGCCAACGTGCGGCCCTGGGTCCAGGCCGCGGCCGCGCGGGGGGCGACGGTGCGCTGGGCGGAGTTCGACCCGGCGACCGGCGAGCTGGCCCCCGAGGTGGTCGGCGCGCTGCTGTCCGAGCGGACCCGGCTGGTCGCCGTCACCGGCGCCTCCAACCTGATCGGCACCCGCCCCGACCTGCCGGCGATCACCGCCCTGGCCCACGACTCCGGCGCGCTGACCTGGGTGGACGGTGTGCACCTGACCGCGCACGCCCCGGTCGACGTGGCCGAGCTGGGAGCGGACCTCTACGCCTGCTCGCCGTACAAGTTCCTCGGCCCGCACTGCGGCTGCCTGGTCGCGGCGCCCGAGCTGCTGGCAACCCTGCACCCGGACAAGCTGCTGCCCTCGACCGACGCCGTCCCGGAGCGGTTCGAGCTGGGCACGCTGCCCTACGAGCTGCTCGCCGGCACCACCGCGGCGGTGGACTTCCTGGCGGGCCTGGGCTCCGGGGACGACCGGCGCACCCGGCTGACCTCGGCGATGACGGCGCTGGAGGAGCACGAGGACCGGCTGCGGGTGCGGATCGAGGACGGCGTCCGGGACCTGCCCGGCGTCACGGTGTGGTCCCGCGCGAAGCGCCGCACGCCCACCCTGCTGCTCACCTTCGAGGGGCGGGACGCCGGCGACGCGCACCGGTTCCTGGCCGGCCGCGGGGTCAACGCCCCGGCGGGGTCGTTCTACGCGCTGGAGGCCTCCCGGTGGCTCGGGCTCGGGGACACCGGCGGCCTGCGGGTCGGGCTGGCGCCGTACAACGACGACGAGGACGTCGACCGGCTGCTCGCCGGCCTGGCGGAGTTCACCGCCGGCTGACGACCGGTGGGCGGGGACACGGCTGCGGTCGATCGCGCCCCACCGGATGGTGTGGCGGAGGTCACTCCTCGGGCTAGGCTCGGACGACGCCGTCCGAGCACCCGGAGGCACCACCGTGACCCCTCGCCGCGCCACCGGTACCCGGCCATGACCCCCGCCCCGGCGTACCCCGATGTCGCCGGCCCGGCCCGCCCGGTGGCCGGGCGGGCCCCGCTGCCCGCGTCGGCCCGTGGCGCGTTCACCAAGTACCTGGTCCCCGAGGTGGTCTTCGGCTGGGGCGCGCTGTCCGAGGCCGGGTTCGCCGCCCGCCGGCTGGGCGCCCGGCGGCCGTTCGTGGTCACCGACGCCGGCCTGGTGGAGGCCGGCTGGTGGTCCGAGCTGGCCGGGCACCTCACCGACGCCGGCCTGCTGCCCACGGTGTGGCAGGAGCTGACGCCCAACCCCAAGGACCACGAGGTGGACGCCGGCGCGCGCCGCTACCTGGAGAGCGGCTGCGACGTGGTCGTCGGCCTGGGCGGCGGATCGGTCATCGACGCGGCCAAGGCGATCGCCGTGGTGGCCAGCAACGGCGGGCAGATCCTCGACTACGAGGGCGTGGACCGGGTCTCGGTGGCCATCCCGCCCACCGTCATGTGCCCCACCACGGCCGGCACTGGCGCCGACGTCTCGCAGTTCGCCGTCATCACCGACACCACCCGCCGGCTCAAGGCGACGCTGATCGGCCGGGCGCTGGTCCCCGACATCTCGCTCACCGACCCGCGGCTGCTGACCACCATGCCCCCGGACCTCGCCGCCGCCACCGGGCTGGACGCGCTCACCCACGGGGTGGAGGCCTACGTGTCCCGGGCGGCCGGGCCGCTCACCGACGTGCACGCGCTGCACGCCATCGAGCTGATCTGCCGCTGGCTGCGCCGCACCCTCACCGACCCCGACGACGTCGACGCCCGCATGGGCATGGCGCAGGCGAGCCTGGAGGCCGGGCTGGCGTTCACCAATGCGATCCTCGGGGCGACCCACGCGATGAGCCACCAGGTCGGGGGCCTGCTCGACCTGCCGCACGGCGTGGTCAACGGCGTGCTGCTGCCGCACGTCATCCGCTTCAACGCCCGGGACGCGGCGGACCGGTTCACCCCGATCGCCCGGGCGATGGGCCTGGACGTGACCGGGCTGCCGCCCGAGGCCGTCGCGGAGCAGGCCGCCGACGCCGTCCGCCGGCTGGCCGCCGACCTCGGCTGCCCCGCCGGGCTGGGCGAGCTCGGCGTCACCGACGCCGACGTCGACACGCTGGCGGTGACCACGCTGGGCGACGCGTGCCTGTCCACCAACCCGCGGGACGCCGGTGAGGCGGACGTGGCCGCGCTGTTCCGCGCCGCCCTCTGATGGGGGCCCCGCCCGCACCGGGCATCCCCGAGCTCACCGGGCTGCGCTCGTCCAAGCCCAGCTGGTACGCCGAGTACCGGCACACCGCGGACAACCTGCAGCGGGCACTCGGGTCCCTGGAGCACATCGCCGGCGTGCTGTCGGCGACCGGCCAGGGCGCCGCCGCGCTGTGCCGCGCGGTCGTCGACGCCACCGCCGAGCACCTGGGGTCACCGTGGGTGGTGCTCGCCCTGGGCGCCGACGACCTGCCGCTGGCCCGGCCGCGGCTGGTCGGGCGGGGCCCGGCGGGCCGGCCGGTGGGGGAGCCGTCCGCGCTGCCCGAGGTGGTGCGCCGGCCGGTGCTCGAGGCACTGGCCAGCCGCGCGGTGGAGCCGTGGCAGACCGCGGAGGGCGCCGTCGTCGTCCCGCTGGTCGTCGACGGCGAACCGGTCGGCGTGCTGGTCGCCTGCGGCGGTCCCCGCCGCACCGCCACCGCCGCCGACCTGGCCATCCTCCGGATCGTGGGGAACCAGTCGGCGGTGGCGCTGCTGTCCGACCACCTGCTGGCCGGCTCCGAGGAGCTGCGGCGGCGCACCGAACAGCTGTACGCGCAGGCCCAGCAACGGGCGAGCGAGCTCGCCGACCGGCACCGGCAGCTGGCCGAGGCCGAGCAGCGGCTGGACGACGCCGCACAGCGCGAGGCCGTCGACGCCGAGCGGCACCGGATCGCCCGCGAGCTGCACGACAGCGTCGCCCAGCACGTGCTCTCCGCCGGCATGACGATCGAGTGGTGCCGCACCGAGGTGGCCCACCACCCGGACGTCCACGAGCGTCTCGGCCACGCCAAGGGGCTCACCCGGCAGGCCGTCGAGCGGCTGCGGGTCGCCATCCACGCGCTGTCCTCCGACGGGCACGGCGAGCCCGGGCAGGGGCTGCCGGAGCTGCTCGGCCGGCTGCCGGACGTGCACCCGGTGCCCGGGCTGGCGGTCGCCGTCCGGGTGGAGGGCCGGCCGCGCGCGCTGGCGTTCCCGGTGGAGAACGCGCTGTTCCGGATCGCCTCGGAGTGCCTGTTCAACACCGCGCGGCACGCCGGCGCCACCCGGTGCACGGTGCGGCTGGCCTACCGCCCGGCCGAGGTGCGGCTGTCGGTGGCCGACGACGGCACCGGTGACCCGGACACGCTGCGCCGGGCGCTGCGCGCCTCGGGCCGGCGGGACGACGGCTACCACCGCGGTCTGGGCAACATCGCCTCGCGCTGCGCGCAGCTGGGGGCGACCCTGCGGTTCACCCGGGCGCGGATGGGCGGCGTCCGGGTCGAGGTCCGGCTGCCGCAGGAGGCGACCGATGACTGAGCAGATCCGGCTGGTCATCGTCGACGACCACGCCATCGTCCGGCAGGGGCTGCGCTCGATCCTGGAGCGCGAGCCGGACGTCGAGGTCGTCGGCGAGGCGGCGACGGCGGCCGAGGCGCTGGACCTGGTGGCGGCGGCCCGCCCGCACATCGTGCTGCTGGACCTCAAGCTGTCCGCGGGGTCCGACGTCGCCGGGCTGGCGCTGTGCGGGCAGCTCACCGCCCGCTCCCCGGCGCCCGGGGTGCTGGTGGTGACCACGTTCCTGGACGAGGGGCTGGTGCTGGAGGCCATCCGGCACGGTGCCCGCGGCTACGTGCTCAAGGACGTGGACGCCGTCGCGCTGGTGGCCGCCATCCGGGCGGTGCGCCGGGGGGAGAGCGCCTTCGACAGCCACAGCGCCGCGATGGTGGTCCGCACCCTGCACGCGCCGGCGGCCGCCCCGGCGACCGGTGACCTGACCACCCGGGAGCGCGAGGTGCTGACCTTGCTGGCCCGCGGGCTGAGCAACGAGGCGATCGGCCGGGAGCTGTACATCTCGGCGACCACGGCCAAGTTCCACGTCGGCAACCTCATGCGCAAGCTGTCGGTGTCCCGCCGCGCCGAGGCGGTGTACGCCGGCTCGAAACTGGGCCTCATATGAAGGACCCCCCTCCTCCCCGCCCTCCGCGAGCTCAGGACGGGACCCCGGACGAGGGCCGACGGGACGGGGGACGGGGATGGCCGGGTCGGGGGAGCTGCGCGGCAGGACCGCGCTGGTCACCGGGGGCAGCAGCGGGCTGGGACGGGCGAGTGCCCTGGCGCTGGCCGCGGCGGGCGCGGACGTCGCCGTGCTGGCCCGGGGCGCAGCCGAGCTGGCGGACACCGCCGAGCAGCTGCGGGCACTCGGCGTGCGGGCCAGCGCACCGGCCGTCGACCTCGCCGACGCCGAGGCGGTCGAGCGCGCCGTCGACCAGGTGCACGGCGAGCTCGGCGGCGTCGACGTGCTGGTCAACGCCGCCGGAACCGACGTCCCCGGTCCGGTCGCCGGGCTGGCCGTCGACGACTGGGACCGGGTACTCGACGTCAACCTGCGGGCGTCGTTCCTGCTGGCCAGGGCCGTCTGGCCGGACATGGTCGGCCGCGGTGGCGGGACGGTCGTCAACGTCTCCTCGGTGGCCGGCCGGCGGAGATGGGCGAACGCCGCGGCCTACTGCGCGGCCAAGTCCGGGCTGACCGGCCTGACCCAGGCGCTCGCGGCCGAGGGGAAGCCGCACCGCATCCGCGCCTGCGTGCTCTACCCCGGGGCGATGGACACCAGCTGGGGTGTCTGGTCACCCGAGGATCGGCGGGACGGCGCGACACCGACCGTGCCGGCCGACGCGCTGGCGCCCGAGCAGGTGGCCCGGCTGATCGCGTGGATCGCCGCCGCACCGCTGGACGTCGTGCTCAACGAGGTCACCGTGACCCCGCTGCTGGAGCGGGGCTGGCCCTGAGCGGACCCGGTCGCGGCGGGGCACGACCCATCGGTCCTCGCCGTCCCTGCTGTCGTGGTGACCCGCCGGCGAGGGAGGTCACTCCCGGGCGGGCGCGACCTTCTCCGGCAGGGTGAACAGGCCCAGGAAGCGCTCGGCGGCCGCGAGGTCGCCGGTGACCGTCACCTCGCCGGTGGACACCGCGTCGGCGAGCGGCCGGCCGCCGTACACCAGGGCCGCCAGCGCCTCCGGGGTGCCGGCGAGGCAGGCGTCCGGCGAGGGTGCGCTGCCGGGTTCCACGGTGAACGTGCCGTCCACGACCCGCGCGTGCAGCTCGAGGTCGCCGACCCGCAGCGCCCAGGAGCCGGCCGAGCCGGCGGTGCGGTCCGGGTCGGCGTTGGTGCGCAGCGACAGCACGAACGCCGTCGCGCTGAGCGGCAGGTCCGGACGGTGCCCGGGGGAGCGCGCGGCCCAGCGGCCGAGCGCGGTGATGATCGGCTCGAGGTCCGCGCCGTAGGGCGTGAGCTCGTAGACGCGGGACGCCGCGGGCGGTGGCAGCGTCCGTCGGCGGACCAGCCCGGTGCGCTCCAGCTCGGCCAGCCGGTCGGACAGCACGTTGGTGCTGATGCCGGGGAGGTCGGCCTTCAGGTCGCTGTACCGCTTGGGTCCGAGCATCAGCTCGCGCACGACGTGCAGCGCCCACCGCTCGCCCACCAGGTCCAGCGCGTGCGCCATGCCGCAGGCGTCGGAGTAGCTCCGGGTCGTGGCCATGGACCCATGGTGGACGCTCTGCTTGTTCTTAACAAGTGATCACTTGCTGATCCGCAGCGAGTGTGAGTACCGTCTCACTCCGGCGGGCGACCGGCCCGACGACTGCATCCCCCAGGAGGAAGCCGTGGACCTGACCTTCACCGCCCCGCTGCAGAAGAGCCCGGCCAAGGGCGGCTGGACCTACGTCGTGATGCCCGGTTCCGCTGAGTTCTTCGGCACCCGGGGGCGGGTCGAGGTGCGGGGGACCGTCGACGGGGTCCCCTTCCGCAGCTCGTTCATGGCCCTGGGCGACGGCACCCACAAGCTGCCCGTCGCCGGGCCGCTGCGCCGCGCGATCGGCAAGGAGGCCGGCGCCACCGTGGCCGTCCACCTGCTCGAGCGGCTCGACTCCCGCGCCGCGGACGCGTCGTGACCGCCGCGGTGAGCCTGCGGAGGGTCGGCCTGGCGGCCGGCGCGAGCGTGCTGTTCAGCACGGCCTGGTACACCACCCTGGGGGACCAGTTGGCCCGGCACAGCTCGGCCTACGGCCCCGACGTCACCGTGCCGCCCTGGGTCCCGCCGGTCGAGCTCGCCCGGAGCGCCGTGGTCGCGACCGCGGTCTCGGTGCTGGCCGACCGCACCGACGCGTCGGACGCCACCGCGGCGGCACGGCTGGGCCTGGGGCTGTGGGCCGCCTTCCCTGCGGTCCTGCTGACCGGATCCGTGGTGCACGAGAAGGTCCCCTGGCAGCTCGCCGCCGTCCACGCCGGCGACTGGCTGGCCAAGCTCCTGCTCGTCTCGGTGATCGTCGGCCGGGGTCGGGGTCGGGGTCGGCGGCTCAGCGGGAGGCGGCGCGGGTGACGACGTCGGTGGCCCAGCTGTCCAGTCCCGAGTGGTCGCGGATCACCTCGACCCGGTTGCAGCTCTCGGCGTAGGCCGGCAGGTCGCAGCCGCCCAGCGCCCAGGAGTAGCGCGGCTCGGGGGTCAGCCAGATGGTCTCCCGGACCCGCCGGGTGAGGTCGGCGAAGACGTCGAGGCGGGGCGCGTTGCCGTTGCCCCGGCCGTCGCCGAGGACCAGCAGCGTCGAGCGGCGGGTGAACGCCCCGGAGTGGTCGGCGGCCAGTGTGGCGAACGCCGTCCCGTAGTCGCTGCTCGCGTCCACGTCGATCACGTCCCCGCCGAACACCAGGCCCAGCGCGTGCTCCAGCGGGTGCTCGTCGAAGAGGTCGGTGATCTCCACGACGTCGTCGACGAAGGCGAACGTGCGCACCTGGGCGAACAGGTCCTGCAGGGCGTGGACGACGTGCAGTGTGAACCGCGCCGTCGCCCGGACCGACAGGCTGACGTCGGCCACCACGACCAGCCGGGGCTTGTCCTCGGCCAGCCGGGTCGTCACGGGACGGAACGGGACGCCGTCGTAGCGCATGTTGCGCCGCATGGTGCGGCCCACGTCGATGCGCCCGCGCGGGGACTGCCGCTTCTTGTGGGTCAGCCCGCCGTGCAGGGAGCCGGCCAGCCGGCGCAGCGACTCCTCGATCCGGGCCCGCTCGGCCTCGGTCACCTTCTCCACCGGCGCCCGGGCCAGCTCGCGCTCCTCGACGGCCAGCTCGGTTATCTCCGCGAGCTTCTGCAGGTGCGCGGCCAGCAGCTCGGGCAGGTCCTCGATCACCCCGGCGAGCTGCCGGCGCAGCAGCTCGGCGACCTCGGGGTCCAGGTCGCCGGTCGGGTCGGCGAGCCAGTCCCGCAGCGCCTGCTGCTGGGCCACCGACAGCTGGGCGTCGAGCTGGGTGCCCCCGCCGCGGATCAGCTCGCCCGGGATCCCCGGGTCGTGCAGCCGCTCGACCTCCAGCTGCACCCGCTGCGCGTCCGCGGGGTCGCCGGCGTTGCTCTCCGAGGACAGCACGATCTGCTCGGTCAGCGAGGCCAGGTCGATCCGGTTGGCCTCCTGGTGCAGGTTGTACTGGGTGGCCAGGTCCTCGGGCCGGAAGAAGTCCTTGATGTCCACCGGCTTGCCGTGGCTGTGCCCCTCCTGCACCTCGGCGTCCGGCTCCGACGACCAGGTCATCCGGGTCAGCTCGCCGGTGTCGGCCAGGTCGTCGTGGCTGTGCCCGTGCTCGTCGACGTCCTCGAGCACCGGGCGCAGGGTGAAGAACCGGGCGAAGGTGTCGGCGAAGACCTCCGCGTCCCGCCGGTCCTTGAGCAGCGCGGCGCCCAGCGCGGCCTCCAGGGCGGCCCGGTCGGCCAGCCCCACGGCGGCCGCCGCCGCGAACGCGTCCACCGCCTCGGCGGTGGACACCCGCATCCCGCGCAGCCGGAGCAGCCGGACGAACCGGTGCAGCGCCCCCTCCATGTCAGACCGGTCGGCGCCGGGCGCTGCCGCCGCGCTTGGGCGCGAACGACCGGGCTCCCTGCCCGCTGCCGACGCCGCGCGGGACGGCCGGCGCGTCGGCCGGGCCGCCGCGGGCGCCGTAGGAGTCGTCGTGCCGGCCGGGCCGGTCCTTGGCCGCCCGCGCCCGCCGGCCCTCGTCGTCGGGGTCCCCGGCCGCGCCGCCCGCCCTGACCGGCGAGTCGGAGTCGTGGCTGTGCCCGCTGTGGGTGTGCCCGCCGTGCGAGTGGGCGCCGTGGTCGTGCCCGTGGTCGTGCCCGTGACCGGGCTGGGGCACGGTCGCGTTGGGGTCGACCAGCCGGGGGAGCGCCTCGCGGGAGCGCTGCACGTCGCGCTCGTACTTGGCCACGACGGACACCGTGTCCGACAGCACCTCGGCGTCCAGGTCGCTGACCCCCAGCACGGCCAGAGTGCGCGCCCAGTCGATGGTCTCGGAGATGCTCGGGGCCTTGCGCAGGTCCAGCCCGCGCAGCCCGCGGACGATCTGCACCAGCCGTTGCGCCGCGGCGTCGTCCAGCCCGGTCCGCTTGGACCGGAGGATCTCCAGTTCGCGGTCGGCGTCGGGGTACTCCAGGAACAGGTGCAGGCACCGCCGCTTGAGCGCCGCCGACAGGTCACGGGTGTTGTTCGAGGTCAGGACGACGTAGGGGGCGTGCCGGGCGACGAAGGTGCCGATCTCGGGCACCGAGACCTGGTACTCGGCCAGCATCTCCAGCAGCACCGCCTCCAGCGCCTCGTCGGCCCGGTCCACCTCGTCGATCAGCAGCACCACCGGCTCCGGTGACCGGACGGCCTCCAGCAGCGGACGCGCGGCGAGGAAGCGCTCGTTGAAGAACGCGCTGTCCGCGCCGGCGATCCGGTCGACGGCGTCGGCCAGCGTGTCGGTGTCCTCCAGCAGCTCGGCGGCCTTGTCCCGCAGGATCTGGGTGTAGAGCAGCTGCTTGCCGTAGTCCCACTCGTACAGCGCCTTGGTCTCGTCCTGCCCCTCGTAGCACTGCAGCCGGAGGAGCCGGCGGCCGGTGGCCGCGGCGAGGGTCTTGGCCAGCTCGGTCTTCCCGACCCCGGCCGGCCCCTCGAGCAACAGCGGCTTGGCCAGCCGGGACATCACGAAGGTCGTCGTCGCCAGCCGTCGGTCGGTGACGTAGCCGTGGGCGGCGAACGCGGCCGCAACGGCGTCGGGGCCGTCGAAGTCGGGCGGGCGGGGATCGGCGGGAGCGGGGGTGGGGACGGCGGCGGTCGGGACGTCGGTCGCGGTCATGACGCGAGGGGCTCCGGGTGCTCGGGAGGGGGTGGGCGGGGTGGCCCGAGAGGCCACCCCGCCCGCTGTCGGCCGACTGCCCCTCAGCCGAGCAGGTCGTCCAGGTCGCCGGTCATGCAGTGCTGCACGACCGGGCGGACCGTTTCGAAGGTGCACTCCTTGGGGTTGCCCGGGGTGCAGGCGTCGCCCAGGACGTGGTGGGTGATCCGGTCGACGTCCTTGTCGTCGCCGGTGATGACCGAGGCGCCCTCGTAGAACTTGGTCGGGCCCTGGCCGAGCCGGTTCTTGGAGTAGCTGTCCTGGGTGACGTCGACGAAGCGCTCCGGGATGCCGACGTCGCGCAGCAGCCGGATCGCCGCCGCCAGCGCGGCGTCCGCGGCCTGCACGTCGGTCATCCCGTGGGTGTCCACGCCCATCGCCCCGGCGATGTCGGCGAACCGCTTGTACTGGGTGGGCATGTTGAACGCCCACACCCGGGGGAGCGCGATGGCGTTGTTCAGCCCGTGGTGGGTGTCGTAGAACGCCGACACCGCGTGGCTGATGGAGTGGATGATCCCCAGCCCGCCGGAGTTGAACGCCTGCGCGGCGATGTACTGCGCGTACATCATCCCCTGCCGGCCGGCCAGGTCCTGCCCGTTCCAGACGGCCTGGCGCAGGTGCTCGGCGGTCATCTTCACCGCGTAGAGGGCGTTGCCCAGCGACGGGGGGAAGTCCAGCCGGGACACGTACGGCTCGCTGGCGTGCGCCAGGACGTCGAACCCGCACTGCGCGGTGTAGTCGACCGGGCAGTCGAAGTAGAGCACCGGGTCGTCGATCGCCAGGGTGGCCAGACAGTTGTCGTCGAAGGCCACGTACTTGTGCGGGTTCGCCGGGTCGGTCGTCGTGTCGGTGATGACGTAGGCCCAGGACGTCTCCGAGCCGGTGCCGGCGGTGGTGGAGACGGCGATGTGCGGCGGGTTCTTGGGGTTCTCCGACTGGTTGAAGCCCTCGAACTCGTTGACGCTCCGGCCGTCGTGCGCGACCGAGATGCGGGCGCCCTTGCAGGCGTCGTGGCTGGAGCCGCCGCCGATGGAGACGAAGCTGTCGCAGGCGTTCTCCTGGTACATCGTCACGGCGTCCATGACGTTGTAGTCCTTGGGGTTGCTCTCCACCTTGTCGTAGACCACCACGTCCAGGCCGTGGTAGCGCATCGACTCGGCGATCTTGTCCACGATGTTCGTGCCCCGCAGGCCCGAGGTCATGATCAGGGTCTTCTTGAAGCCCAGCTTCAGTGCCTCCGGGCCGATCAGCTCGTGCGCGCCGGGGCCCATCATGGCCCGGGGGAACGGGTGGAACTCCTTGATGGGGAACGGCTTGAGCAGCTCTTCGACCTGCATGGACGTTGTCCTTCCTGGCTGCGGCTGGGGCGTCGCCGGGGACGCTAGGGCCGCGGGTCCCCGGCGCGGCAGGGGTGCGGGACGGCAACCGGCCGTCCGGCGGGGCAGGTACGACCGCCCGGGCAGGTGTCCCTGCCCGACCGGACAGGGACACGCCGGACCGGTGCCCGAGGGGTTGATCGGTGACCGGTGGGTAGGGGTCGGTCATGCAGATCCCCAAGGACCAGATCCTCGAACTGCTCCGCTCCCAGGGTGACCACGGCAAGGCCGAGCAGGCCGACCAGGAGCTCCCCGGCCAGGTCGACACCGACCAGGACGCCGGCCTGCTGGCGAAGCTCGGCCTGGAGCCGGCGGACCTGATCAAGATGGTCACCGGTGGCGGCGGGGCCCTGGGCGGCGGACTGGGCGGCCTGCTCGGCCGCTGAGAGCGCCTCCCCCCACGCACGACCCCGACCCGCTGACCGGCACCCGTACGGGTGCCCGCGACGAAAGTGGGTAGGGCCGCACCGACGGTGGGCCACCGGCCCGCCACACCCCCTCGGGACCGTCGTCCCCCACACACCACAGGAGCACGTCATGGCCACGAACACCCTGTCCCGGTCCCTGCACGACCTCGGCCTCGCGGCCTGGTTCGGCGGGACCCTCGCCAACGCCGTCGCCCTCAACGCCGCGGCCGCCGAGGCCGGCAGCGCGTCGGCCACCGGCGCGGTCGCCAACGCCGGCTGGGACCGCTGGACGCCGGTCAACGCCGCCGCCATCGGCGCCCACCTCGTCGGCGCCGTCGGCCAGCTCGGTGCGAACAAGCGCCGGCTCGCCGAGCAGCAGGGCGTCGCCGCCATGTCGACGCTGAAGACCGTGCTCACCGCGGCCGCCCTGGGCGTGACCGCCTACAGCCGGGTCCTCGGCCAGCGCGTCTCGCAGGGTGGCGCGACGCCGTCCAAGCGCGGGACCAAGCCCTCGAAGCGGGCCCGCGCGGACATCGCCGCCGCCCAGCAGCAGCTGGACAGCCTGCAGTGGGTCGTGCCGGCCCTGACCGGCGCCCTGGTGGTCGTCACCTCCTACGCCGGTGAGCAGCAGCGCCCCTCCGAGGTCGCCCGCGGCATCGCGCAGAAGAGCTGACCACCCGCTCCAGCTGAGCCGGCCGGGCGCCGGCCCCGCCCCCGGGTCACCCCGCGGGCAGGGCCGGTGCCCGGACGGCGTTGCGGGTGCCCTTCGCCAGGTACAGCTGGGCGTCGGCCGCGGCCAGCAGCGCGTCGGGGTCGCTCCCGGAGCCGGTCGAGGACGCCACGCCCAGCGACACGCTGACCCCCGGCCGGTCGAAGCCCTGGGGCCAGAGCAGCTGCGCCCCGGCGCGGAGTTCCTCGGCCAGCTGCACCGCCCGGTCCACGTCAGCACCCGGGAGCAGCACGGCCAGCTCGTCGCCGCCGATCCGGGCGGCCAGGTCACCGGCCCGCACGCGGTCGCGCAGCAGCGCGGTCAGGTCGCGCAGCAGGGCGTCCCCGGCGGCGTGGCCGAGCCGGTCGTTGACCTGCTTGAAGTGGTCGACGTCGATGAGCACCACCGAGAGCGGCTCGCCCTCGGAGCCGGTCGCGGCGCACGCCGCGGCCAGGCCGGCGTCCCACCGGCGGCGGTTGGCCAGCCCGGTCGGCCGGGCGGCGAGCAGCCACAGCAGCACCAGCATCAGGACCGACGACGCGAGGCGCACGGCGAGGAACGTCGGGGCGAGGTCCGGCTCGAGGGCGTGGTCGAAGCCGGTCCAGGCCAGCAGCACCGACGCCGCAAGCGCGGTCAGCAGCAGCGCGGAGCTCCGCGCCCGGTCGGCGAGCTCGGCCGGCAGCTCCGGGTGGCCGTCCCCGGGCGCGGCCGGGGCAGGACCGTCCGTTCGACGGCGGAGGGAGGTGCTCACCCCTCCCATCGGCCCCCTGCCGGCGGGCCGGAGCGCCCCGGGCGAGGCGGCGACCCGGACGGGTGAGGTCAGCCCCGGCCGGAGGCGCCGCCGCGCAGGGTGGGGAAGCCGCCGGCCAGCTCGTCGAACGCATCGTGCAGCGCCCGCGCCAGCGGCAGCCGCCCGTCGGACAGCCACACCTCGAACGCCGTCGTGGCCGCCGCCCGGGTGCCGGTGGCGACCAGCCGGGGGACCAGCGCGTCCGGCGCCAGCCCGGTGCGGCGGGCGACGTGCTCGGCCACCACCCGGTCCACCTCGTTGTAGCGGACCTGCGAGTGCGCCTGCAGAGCCGGCTCGGTGAGGATGAGCCGCAGCCGCTGGCGCAGCATCGGGAGGTCCGCGGCGCTGTAGTCGTTCACCTCGACGTAGGCCGCGCAGATCGACGCCAGCACCGGCTGGTCGTCGGCGGTGTCGGCGAGCAGCCCGGCCAGCCGGTCGACGTGGGCGCCGAAGTCGCCCCAGACCGCGTCGGCCTTGGTGGCGAAGTAGCGGAAGAACGTGCGCCGGCTGATCCCGGCCGCGTCCGCGACCTCGTCGGTGGTCACGTTCTCGAAGCGCAGGCGGCTGAACAGGTCCAGGGCGGCCTGCTCGATCCGGGCGCGGGTGTGCTCCCGGGGGTCGTCGAGCACGGCGGTCACCCGCTCATGATCCCCCTCCGCCGGCCCGGCGGGGCCCGGACACGGAGCAGGTCGCGCCGCTTGCCGGTGGCACTCGGTGTCACTAACGTCCTCCCCGTCGCGACCGTGACGCAGCTCACCCGGAGGTCAGATGCCCGAGACGACGCAGGACGACAGCCAGGCCCAGGCCGCCGCACCCGCCGAGGAGGCCCTCGTGGAGGAGTCCCTGGTGGAGGAGGTCTCCATCGACGGCATGTGCGGGGTGTACTGATCGACGCCCCGTCGGGCCCGGGGTCCACGGCGGTCGGCACCCTGCCCGCCGCGGACCCCGGTGCCCCTGCCCCTGCCGGACCGGTGTTCGACCCGGAGCTGCCCTGGCAGCGTTCTCGGTCGGTGGCGCTGCGCCCGGAGCCCTTCGGCGCGCTGGTCTACCACTTCGGCAACCGCAAGCTGTCCTTCCTGAAGTCCAAGACGCTGGTACGGGTGGTCGAGACCCTCGCCGACCACCCCAGCGCGCTCGCCACGCTCGTCGCCTGCGGCGTGCCCGAGTCCCAGCACGCGGCCTACGTCAAGGCGCTGGCCGACCTCGCCCGCTCCCAGATGATCGAAAGAAGGACCTCGTCGCCCCCCACGGCTCGCACGCTCGCCGCGGGCCCCTGCGACGAGGCCGACCCGGAGGCTCACTGATGACCGCCGTCCTGCCGTCTCGCCCCGTCACCCCGCCGCGTCCCACGGGGGGGCGGCTGATCGACCAGTTCGAGTACGGCCTGGACGCCCCGATCTGCCTGACCTGGGAGCTCACCTACGCCTGCAACCTGGCGTGCGTGCACTGCCTGTCCTCCTCGGGACGGCGCGACCCCCGGGAGCTGTCCACCGCCGAGGCCGAGGCGGTCATCGACGAGCTGCAGCGGATGCAGGTGTTCTACGTCAACGTCGGCGGCGGCGAGCCCACCGTGCGGCCGGACTTCTGGCACCTGCTGGACTACGCCATCGGCCACGACGTGGGGGTCAAGTTCTCCACCAACGGCGTCAAGCTGGACAGGCGCCGCGCCGAGCAGCTGGCCCGCACCGACTACGTCGACGTGCAGATCTCCCTGGACGGCGCCACCGCCGAGGTCAACGACGCCGTCCGCGGCGCCGGCTCCTTCGCCACGGCCACCCGGGCCCTGTCCAACCTGGCCGAGGCCGGGATGAAGGACTTCAAGGTCTCCGTCGTCGTCACCCGGGAGAACGCCGGGCAGCTCGACGCGTTCAAGGAGCTCACCGACTCCTACGGGGCGCAGCTGCGGATCACCCGACTGCGGCCGTCGGGCCGCGGGGCCGACGTCTGGGACCAGCTGCACCCCACCCAGGCCCAGCAGAAGGACCTGTACTCCTGGCTGCTGGCCAACGGCGAGGGCGTGCTCACCGGCGACTCGTTCTTCCACCTGTCCGCCTTCGGTGAGGCCCTGCCCGGCCTGAACCTGTGCGGCGCCGGGCGGGTGGTGTGCCTGATCGACCCGGTCGGCGACGTCTACGCCTGCCCCTTCGCCATCCACGAGCAGTTCCTCGCCGGCAACGTCCGCGGCGAGGGCGGCTTCCAGCGGGTCTGGCAGTCCTCGGACCTCTTCCAGGAGCTGCGCAGCCCGCAGACCGGCGGCGCGTGCACGAAGTGCGCCCACTTCGACGCCTGCCGTGGCGGGTGCATGGCCGCGAAGTTCTTCACCGGCCTGCCGCTGGACGGACCCGACCCGGAATGCGTGCAGGGCTACGGCGAGACCGCGCTGGCCGCCCGTGACCTGGAGCTGGTCACGCCCCGCAGCCACATCGACCACTCGCACACCGGTCCGGTGCGGGGTCAGCCGACGCTGCTGGGCATGCCGGCCGTCCCCGCCAAGATCTGTGACGAGTCGCCGCTGGCCGGGACGGGCCTCGGGTAGGCCGGTGCGGCTGACCGATCCCCTCCCCCTCGCCGGCCGGACGGCGCCCTCCCGGGTGGTCTTCGGCCCGCACGAGACGAACCTCGGGCACCGGCGGGAGTTCTCGTCCCGGCACGTCGCGTACTACGCGCGGCGTGCCGCGGGCGGGGCGGGGGTCGTGGTCACCGAGACCGCGTCGGTGCACGGGTCGGACTGGCCCTACGAGCGAGCGCCGCTCGCCGCGGACTGCGGTCCCGGCTGGGCGGCCACCGTCGCGGCCTGCCGGCCGGCCGGCGCGCTGGTGCTGGCCGGACTGGGGCACACCGGCGCCCAGGGTTCCAGCGCCTGGTCGCAGGCCGCGCTGTGGGCGCCGTCCCGGGTGCCCGACGTCGCCGTCCGCGAGGTGCCGATGGAGATGGAGGACGCCGAGCTGACCGCGCTGGTGAGCGGCTTCGCCGCCGCCACCCGCACCGCGGTCACCGCCGGCGTCGACGGCGTGGAGGTCGACGCCGGGCCCGGCGCGCTGTTGCGCCAGTTCCTCTCCGGCCTGACCAACACCCGCACCGACGCCCACGGCACCGACCGGCTGCGGCTGCTCCGGGAGGTGCTGGAGGCCGTGCGCGCCGAGCTCGGCACCGACCTGGTGCTCGCCCTGCGGCTGTCCTGCGACGAGCTCGCCCCCTGGGCCGGCATCACCCCGGGCGAGGCCGCCGGGCACGTCGCCGAGCTGGCCGGCGTCGTGGACCTGCTCACCGTCGTCCGGGGCAGCGGCCTGGCCGCCGCCGCGTACCGGCCCGACGGACACACCCCGGCGGGGTTCAACCGGGGGCTGGCCGGCGCGATGCGGGCCGCGGCGCGGGGACGGGCCGCCGTGGTCCTGCAGGGCTCGGTGGTCGACCCGGCGCAGGCACAGCAGGCGCTGGACGACGGGACGGCGGACGCGGTGGAGATGACCCGGGCGCAGATCGCCGACGCCGGCCTGGTCGCCCGGGTCCGCGCCGGCACGCCGTCCCGGGTGCGGCCCTGCGTGCTGTGCAACCAGGCGTGCCAGGTCCGCGACGTCCGCAACCCGCTGGTGAGCTGCGTCGTCGACCCCCGCAGCGGCCACGAGACGGAGGACCCGGACCCCGGCGCGCGCGACGACGTCGCCGGGGAGGGGCGGGAGGTGCTGGTGCTCGGCGCCGGCCCGGCCGGGCTGGAGGCCGCTCGGGTGCTGGCCGCGCACGGTCACGCGGTGCGGGTGGTGCACCGCGGGCCGCGGCCCGGTGGGCTGCTTGCGGTGGTCGCCGCCGTGCCCGGCCGAGCGCGGTTCGCGGCGTTCGCCGACTGGCTGGTCGCCGAGTGCACCCGGCTGGGGGTGCGGTTCGAGGCGGCCGGGGCGGGAGCGGCGGAGCCCGCCGGTGCGGACGCCGTCGTGCTGGCCACCGGCGGCGGCCCCGGGCACCGCGGCTTCGAGGCCGGGGACGGCGTCCGGGTGTGCAGCGCCGAGGAGCTGCTGACCGGGGGCGGACCGGAGGGCCTGCCGCCCGGTCCGGTGCTGGTGCACGACCCGGTCGGCGGGTCGCTCGGCGTCGGGGTGGCCGAGCTGCTGGCCGCGGCCGGCCGGCCGGTCACGATCGTGACCCCCGACCGGGTCGTCGGCGCCCGGCTGGCCCGTACCGGGGACCTCGCCCCGGCCAACGTCCGGCTGCAGCGGGCCGGCGTGCAGCGGGAGACGACCACGGTGCTCCGGGCGGTGGGCGGCGGCCGGGCGGTGCTGGCCGACCGGGTCACCGGCCGGCCGCGGGAGGTCGCGTGCACGGTCGTCGTCGACTGCGGCCACCGGCTGCCCGGCGGGACGCCGGCCCGGCTCCCGGACGGCGTCCCGGTCGTCCGCGCCGGCGACGCCGTCGCCCCGCGCACCGTGCTCGAGGCCGTGCTCGAGGGCCGCCGCGCGGCGCTGGCGCTGCACGCCGGGACGGGGGTGGACCGGTGCCCGGTGCCTGCCTGACCCTGCTCCCCGCGCTGGACTCCCTCCAGCTGTCCCGCCCCTGGTACCTGCGCGGCCCCGCGGCCTGGCACCCGCGACCCGGGCGGCCGGCGGCCGCGGCCCCCTGAGGGGGCCCCGACGGTCCGACCCCCAGAGGTCGGACTGCATCCGAACGTGCACGTACCCCGGGGGAACCGACGAGAGGAACCACGATGGGCAAGCTCGAGGGCAAGGTCGCCTTCATCACCGGCGCGGCACGCGGCCAGGGCCGCAGCCACGCCGTCCGGCTGGCGCAGGAGGGCGCCGACATCATCGCGCTCGACGTCTGCAAGCAGCTGGAGACGGTGGCCTATCCGATGGCCACACCGGAGGACCTGGCCGAGACGGCGCGGCAGGTGGAGGCGCTCGACCGGCGGATCGTCACCAGTCAGGCGGACGTCCGCGACGCCTCGGCGATGCAGGCGGCGCTGGACGCCGGCGTGGCCGAGCTCGGCCGGGTCGACATCGTGCTGGCCAACGCCGGCATCGCCCAGCAGGGCGGTCCCGAGCCGGACACGTACCGGACCTGGGACGAGGTCATCGGCGTCAACCTGACCGGGGTCTACAACACGGTGCACGTCGCCGCGCCCCGGATGATCGAACAGGGCGACGGTGGCGCGATCGTGCTGACCAGCTCCACCCAGGGCCTGACCGGCCGAGGCGGTGACGGCAGCGGCGCCACCTCGGGGTACGCGGCGGCCAAGCACGGTGTCGTCGGGCTGATGCGCACCTTCGCCCACTGGCTGGCCCCGCACAGCATCCGGGTCAACACCGTCCACCCGACCGGCGTCGCCACGCCGATGGTGATGAACGACGTGATCGGGCAGTGGATCCAGGCGAACCCCGACGCCGCGGCCATGCTGGCCAACCTCCTGCCGGTCGAGATCATGGAGGCGGTCGACATCTCCAACGCGATCGCCTTCCTGGTCAGCGACGAGGGCCGCTACATCACCGGCGTCACCCTCCCGGTCGACGCGGGCTTCACCGTCCGATGAGCGGGCGGGTGGAGGGCAAGGTCGCGTTCATCACCGGCGCCGCCCGCAACCAGGGGCGCAGCCACGCGCTGCGGCTGGCCCAGGAGGGGGCCGACATCATCGCCGTCGACATCGCCGCACCGGTGCAGAGCATCCACATGTACCCGCCGGCCACGGAGGAGGACCTGGCCGAGACCGTGCGGCAGGTCGAGGCACTGGACCGGCGGATCGTGGCCACCCGGGCCGACGTCCGGGACGTCGGGGCGCTGCGGGCGGCGGTGGACGAGGGCGTCGCGCAGCTCGGGCGGCTGGACATCGTGCTGGGCAACGCCGGTGTCTTCGAGATCCAGCCGTCCCTGGAGCTCACCGACGACGCCTGGCAGGAGATGATCGACATCAACCTCACCGGCGTGTGGAACACCTGCCGGGTCGCGCTGCCGCACCTGATCGAGGGCGGCGGCGGGTCGATCGTGCTGACCAGCTCCACGGCCGGGCTCAAGGGGACGCCCAACACGATCCACTACACGGCGGCCAAGCACGGCGTCGTCGGGATCATGCGGACGCTGGCCAACGAGTTCGGGAAGCAGTCGATCCGGGTGAACACCGTGCACCCGACCGGCGTGGACACGGTGATGATCCAGCACCCGAAGACCTGGGGGCTGTTCACCCCGGACGACCCCGAGCCGTCCCGGGAGAAGTTCGCCGAGCTGTTCGAGACGCTGCACCCGCTGCCGGTGCCCTACGTCGACCCGGTGGACATCTCCAACGCGATCCTGTTCCTCGTCTCCGACGAGGCCCGGTACATCACCGGCGTGACCCTCCCGGTGGACGCCGGGTACACCGTCCGGTGAGTCCCCGGGGGACGGCGGCTCCCCGGCCGCCGTCCCCCTCCGCCACCCGCCCCACCACGATGCCCATCCTGGTGACCTGAGAGGAACGGGCCCTGAACGAGCACACCGAGCACGTCCTCGGCGACGACCCCGTGGTGACCGGTACCCGCGTCACCGGGGACGACGGCGTCCACGTCCGCGCCATCCGCGACCGGGTGGCCCGGCACCTGGTCGGCCGGGAGCGCGAGCTGGACCTCCTGCTGGCCGCGGTGGCCGCCGGCCGCGACGTGCTGCTGGAGGGCCCGCCGGGGACGTCGAAGTCCACCCTGCTGCGCTCGATCACCGCCGAGTGGGGCATCCCGCTGGTGTTCGTAGAGGGCAACGCCGACCTCACGCCGACCCGGCTGGTCGGCCACCACGACCCCGCCCGGGTGCTGCGGGAGGACTACACGCCGGCCAACTTCGTCCCCGGGCCGCTGATCGAGGCGATGCGGTCGGGTGCCTTCCTGTACGTGGAGGAGTTCAACCGGGCACCCGAGGACACCCTGAACACCCTGCTGACCGCCATGGCCGAGCGGCGGATCGCGGTCCCGCGCGTGGGCACCGTGGAGGCGCTGCCCAGCTTCCGGGTGATCGCCTCGATGAACCCCTACGACAACGTCGGCACGACCCGGCTGTCCTCGTCGGTGCACGACCGGTTGTGCCGGCTGGCGATCGGCTACCAGGACGCCGAGGCCGAGCGCGGGATCGTGGGCCGGCGCACCGGGCTCGCCTCCCCGCGGCTGGTCGCCGATGCGGTGGCGCTGGTGCGGGCCACCCGGGAGCGGGACGACGTCCGGCAGGGAAGCAGCGTGCGCGGCGCGATCGACGTCGCGCTCGTGGCCGCCCAGTTGGCCGTCATGCGCGAGGTGTCCTTGCCCGACGAGCCCTCGCTGGCCCCGCCGCGCGGGCTGCCCGAGGAGTACACCGACCTGGTCCTGGACGCGGTGATGCTGGCGCTGTCCGGCCGGATCTTCCTCGACGACACCCTGGAGACGACTCCGGAGGACGTGCTGCGGGAGATCTGGGAGGACCACTTCCTGCTGCGACCGGCCGCGGCCGCGCCCGGTTGAAGAGCCGTCGACGCCGACTCCCCGGTCACCCGGCGGGACCGCGCCGGTGCGGGCCGCGCGCGCGGTCTGCGTCCGCTTCGGCGCCGGCCGAAGCAGCTCAGCGAGCAGCCCGCGCTCTACCAGCCCTCACCCGGCGGCAGCGGGCTGGCGCTGTCCTCCGGGGACCGTCGTCGGGGCCGGACCGGTCCGTCCCGGCCCGGCGGCTCCGCCTCGGGGACGACGGACGAGCCGGCCGACCTCATCCCGCTGGCCGACCTCACCGCCGAGAGCGCCGCCGACCAGCTGACCCGGGCGCGCGCGCGGCAGATCGCCCGCCGGCTGTCGGTGCCCCGCCCGGCCCCGGACCGGCGTCCTCGCCGCGGCGTGGGGGAGCTGGCGTCGATGTCGTGGAGCGGCGGCTCCGACGAGCTGGAGCTCGAGCGGACGCTGGAGGCCATCGCCGGCAACCCGTTCCCGGAGGCGTCGGACGTCGTCGTCCGGGAACGGGTCCGGCAGCGGCGCTCGGTCGTCCTGGTCGTGGACCTGTCCGGGTCGATGAAGGGCGAGCGCGTGCGGACGGCCGCGGCCACGGTGGGCGCGCTGGCCGGGGAGCTGGCCCGCGACTCGCTCGCCGTCGTCGCCTTCTGGTCCGACGCCGCGGTGCTGGTGCGGATGGGGGAGCAGGTGGCGCCGCTCGCCGTCCTGGACCTGCTGCTGCGGGTGCCCACCCAGGGGCTGACCAACGTCTCCTTCGCGCTGGAGACCGCCGCCCGGCAGCTGGCCGGTGTCCCGCCGCGGGACGCCCGGGTGCTGCTGCTCAGCGACTGCGTGCACAACGCCGGGCCCGACCCCCGGCTCACCGCGACCCGGCTGCCCCGGCTGGACGTCCTGCTGGACGTCTCGGGGGAGCAGGACGTCGAGCTGGGCCGGGACCTGGCCCGGCTCGGCCGCGGACGGGTCCGGCTGGTCCGCGACCACCGTGACGTCGCCGTCGCGCTCTCCGCCCTGTTCACCGACTGAACCGTCCCCCGGGACGGGCGCCACCCTTTCGGGTGGCCGGGGACCGGGCCGGCTCAGGGGCCGCCCACCCGCCGCCGATGGACGGGGCATGTTCCGACAGCTCCGCGACCATGCCGACCGCCTGCTGCCCCACGGGCGCCGGCTCCCCGAGCAGCTCTGGCAGCGCCGGCACTCCGCCATCGTCCGGCTCGCGTTCGCCGCCGGCGTCGCGGTGGTGGCGCTGGCCTGGGCACGCGGGCTGGGGCAGCCCACCGCCGTCGCGGTGCTCGCCACGGTGGCCGGCCCGCTGGTCCCGGCGATGGTGCCGGCCCTGGGCCGCACCGCCCGCGCCGCGGCCACCACGCTGAGCCTGCTGGCCGCCTCGGTCGCGCTGGTGCACCTGTGGAGCGGTGTCACCGAGGCGCACTTCGTCTTCTTCGTGGTGGTCGGCGTCGTCTCGCTCTACCAGCACTGGGTGCCGTTCGGGATCGCCCTGGTCGTCGTCGCGGGCCACCACGGGGTCGTCGGCTCGCTGTACCCGGACGTGGTCGTCGGCCAGGACACGGCGCATGAGGCGTGGTGGTGGGCCGTCGTGCACGCGGCGTTCGTGCTGGCCGCCAGTGCGGCGCACCTCGCCTCGTGGCGGCTCAACGAGGACCAGGTGCTCAGCGACCCGCTGACCGGCCTGGCCAACCGGACGCTGCTGGAGGAGACCGCCGAGCGGGCGCTGCGCCGTGGCCCGGTCAGCGTGCTGTTCGTGGACCTCGACGACTTCAAGGACGTCAACGACAGCCGCGGGCACGCCGTCGGCGACGAGTTGCTGCTCGTCCTGGCCGAGCGCCTGAAGAGCTGCGTGCGCCCTGCGGACCTGGTGGCCCGGATGGGCGGTGACGAGTTCGCCGTCCTGGTGGCTGCCGGGCCGGACGTCGCCCACGCGGTGGCCGAGCGGGTGCTCACCTCCCTCGCCGTCCCGATCCTGCTGGACGGCGGAGGACCGGTGGTGGTGCACGGCAGCATCGGCGTGGCGTCCTGCACCGACGCCGGCTCGGCCGACGCCGGGACGCTGCTCCGCGACGCGGACCTGGCGATGTACCTGGCCAAGGCGCAGGGTGGCAACCGGCTGGTCGTCTACGCCGGCGACATGGGCGAAGCGGCCCAGCGGCGGGTGGAGCTGCAGCAGGACCTGGCGCTGGCGACCGCGGCCGGCCAGCTGGAGGTCCACTACCAGCCCACCGTGCTGCTCGCCGACGGGCGGACCACCGGCTTCGAGGCGCTGGTGCGCTGGCACCACCCGCAGCTGGGGACGGTGTCCCCGGCGGAGTTCATCCCGCTCGCCGAGGAGAGCGGCGCCATCATCGAGATCGGCCGCTGGGTCCTGCGGCAGGCGCTGCACCAGGCCGCCGCGTGGTCCACCGAGGTCGATGGTCCGCTGCGGATGGCGGTGAACCTCTCGCCCCGCCAGTTGATGGACGACGACGTGACCCGCGACGTCGTGGCGGCCCTGGCCGACAGCGGCTTCCCCGCCAGGCAGCTCACCCTCGAGGTCACCGAGGGCGTGCTCGTGCAGGACGTGGAGCGGGTCGTCGCCCAGCTGGCGGAGCTCCGCGCGTTGGGGGTGGCCATCGCCATCGACGACTTCGGCACCGGCTTCTCCGGCCTGTCCTACCTGCGCCGGCTGCCCGCCGACATCATCAAGATCGACCGTTCCTTCGTCAGCGACCTGGCCGCGGGCAGCTCCTCGGCAAGCCTGATCTCCTCCATCGTGGAGCTGGCCCGCACCCTGGGGCTGGCCGTGGTCGCCGAGGGCGTGGAGACCGACGGGCAGCGCCGCCTGCTGCAGGACCTGCACTGCGGGTCCGCTCAGGGCTTCCTCTTCGCCCGGCCGGAGCCCGCGGCCGGCGCGGCCGCGCACCTGCCGCAGGGCGTCCCACTCGGCTGACCAGGAGCCCGTGCCATCCTCCTGCGCACGGCGGCCGGAGCGCGCGCGCCGGACGGACGGGGCGGGGGGGGGCGCGGTGAGGCTGCTGTCCACGCCGCTGCGGCTGGGGCCGGTGACCGTCGCCAACCGGGTCGTCTTCGCCGCACACCTGACCAACACCGCCGTCGACGGGCTCCCACCCGACCGGTACGCGGCCTACCTGGCGGCCCGCGCGGCCGGCGGCGCCGGGCTGGTGGTGACCGAGGAGGTCACCGTGCACCGCGGGGACCGGCCGTACGAGAAGCTGGTGGACGGCGGGCACCCGGACCTGGTCCCGGCCCTGCGGCGGCTCACCGACGCCATCCACGCGCACGGCACGCCGGTGTTCGTCCAGCTGAACCACAACGGCGGCCAGTCCTCCTCCACCTACACCAGGCAGCCGGTCCGGGCGCCCAGTGCGGTGGCCGACCCGCTGTTCGGCGAGGTCCCGGTCGCCCTGACCGAGGCCGGCACCGCCGAGCTGGTGGACTGCTGGGCGGCCGTCGCCGCGCGCTGTGCAGCGGGCGGCGCCGACGGCGTGGAGGTGCAGGCCTCGCAGTCCTCGCTGCTCCGCGGCTTCCTGGCCCGGGCGACCAACCGGCGCACCGACGGCCACGGCGGCCCGCTCGCCGCCCGCGCCCGCTTCCTGCTGCAGGTGGTGGCCGCTGTCCGGGACGCGGTCGGGCCGGGCCTCGCGGTGGGGGTGCGGCTCTCCGTGGACGACGGCGTCCCCGGCGGGATCACGCCGGACGAGGCGGTGGCGACCGCCGCGCTGCTCGCCGCCACCGGCGCGGTCGACTACCTGAGCACCTCGGTCGGCGTCGCCACGGAGAGCCTGCACCGCAACGTCGCCGGGATGGGGACCGCCCGCGGGTGGACGCTCCCGGCCGCTGCCCGGCTGCGCGCCGCGAGCGGGCTGCCGGTGGTGGCCGTCGGCGGGTTCACCGAGCCGGCGGAGGCCGAGGAGGCGCTCGCCACCGGGCAGTGCGACCTGGTCGGCGTCGTCCGGGGGCAGATCGCCGACCCCGAGTTCGCGGCCAAGGCCCGCACCGGGCGGGCCGTGGAGATCCGCCGCTGCCTGGGCTGCAACCAGGAGTGCATCGGCCGGGTCGGGCAGAACCGGTGGCTGGGCTGCGTGGTGGACCCGCGGACCGGCCGGGAGGTGGAGCTGCCCGCGCCCCGGCGCCGTCCGCTCCGTGTCGCGGTGGTCGGGAGCGGGCCGGCCGGCCTGCAGGCCGCGGTGACCGCCGCCCGCCGGGGGCACCGGGTGACCCTGTTCGAGGCGGCCGACCGCACCGGTGGGCAGGTGCTGGTCGCCGCCCGGGCACCGGGGCGCGGCCGGTTCGGCCGGCTGGTCGCCGACCTGGCCGCGGAGTGCGCCCGGCGCGGCGTGGACGTCCGCACCTCCTGCCCGGTGGACGCCGCGCTGCTCCGCGGGGAGGCGCCCGACGCCGTGGTGCTGGCCACCGGGTCCCGGGCCGCCCGGCCGCCCTGGGCCGGTGACAGCGCGCGGGTGGTCGACGTCCGGGACGTGCTGACCGGCCGGGTGCGGCCGGCCGGTGCGGTCCTGGTGGTCGACGAGCTGGGCTGGGCCGCCGCACCGTCGACCGCGGCACTGCTCGCCGCGCGCGGCTGCGCGGTGGAGGTGACCACCAGCGGGATGGTCGTGGGGGCCGACCTCGGGTCGACCCTGCAGGCGGAGCGTTGGCACGCCCCGGCCGCGGAGCTGGCCGTCGCACAGAGCACCGACCGGGTGGTGACCGCGGTGACCGGCGGCGACCGGCCGACCGTGCGGCTGCTGCACCACCCGACCGGGTCGGCGGAGGAGCGCGCCGTCGACTGGCTGGTGGTGGCCACGCACGCCGCCCCGGCCGACGAGCTGTGGCGCGAGCTGAGGGGCGGGGACCTGCCGGTGCACCGGATCGGCGACTGCCTGGCCCCGCGCCGGGCGCACGCGGCGACCGTGGAGGGCGAGCGGATGGGGGCGGCCCTGTGACCCGGCTGGCCGACGCGACCTGGCCCGAGCTCACCGCACGGCCGCTGCTCGTCGTCCCGCTCGGCGCGGTGGAGCAGCACGGACCGCACCTGCCTCTGGCCACCGACACGGTGGTCGCCGGGACCGTGGCCGCGGCCGCCGTCCCGCGGCTCGCCGGCGCGCTCCTCGCCCCGGCGCTGGCCTACGGGGCCAGCGGTGAGCACGAGGGCTTCCCGGGCACCGTGTCGATCGGCACGGCGGCGCTGACCACGGTGCTGGTCGAGTACGGGCGCTCGGCGGGCCGCTGGGCCGGCCGGCTGCTGGTGGTCAACGGGCACGGCGGCAACCTGGACGCGCTGCGGGCCGCCCTCCCGCTGCTGCGCGCCGAGGGCCGGGACGCCGCCTGGTTCCCGTGCGGCGTGCCCGGCGGCGACGCCCATGCCGGCCGCACCGAGACGTCACTGATGTTGCACGTGGAACCTCGTGGGGTGCGCGAGGCGCTGGCCACGGCGGGGGAGACCGCCCCCATCGGCGAGCTGCTGCCCCGGCTGCGCGCCGAGGGGGTGCGCGGGGTCAGCCCCACCGGGGTGCTCGGCGACCCGGCGGGGGCGTCGGCCGCGGAGGGGGCGGAGCTGGTGGCGGCGATGGTCGCCCGGCTCGCCGCCGCCGCCGGCCGGTGGCGGGTGGACGCCACCGGCCGGCTGCTGGACTGACGGTGCGGCCGGCCGGGGCCGGTCCGGTCAGCGGGTGCTGGCGGCGATCTGCTCGAGGTCGTCGAGCACCAGCCCGGCGCCCAGCGGTCCGATCGCGAGGAACCACCGGTCGTCGCTCACCTCGGACGCCCGTCCCTGCTGGACCGACGGCATGCCCTGCCAGAGCCGGCCGGTCGTCACCTGGTCGACCACCGCCCCGCCCTCCTCGCCGTAGGAGCTGTAGAACACCAGGTCCGCGTCGGCCCGGCTTATCTCCTCCAGGCTCACCTCGACGAAGGTCTCGTCGGTCCGCTGCAGCTCCGGCCGGCTGAAGCCGACGTCGGCCAGCACCGCGCCGATGAACGAGCCCTCGCCGTAGAGCCGGGCGGCACTGCCGTCGAGGAAGCGCACGATGCTCACCTCGGTGTCGGCCGGGTCGCCGAACAGGGCGCCCACCTCGGCGGCCCGCTGCTCGTACGCGGTGAGCAGCTTCTCGGCCTCCGCGGTCAGGCCGAGCGCCTCGGCGTCCAGCAGCAGGTTCTCCTGCCAGGTCTCGCCGATGGCCTCGGCGTACACGGTCGGCGCGATGGCGGACAGCTGGTCGGTGATGTCCTCGTGCCGGACCCGGTTGGTCAGGATGAGGTCCGGGTCCAGGGCGGCGATCGCCTCCAGGTCCGGCTCGGCGATGGTGCCCACGTCCGCGATGTCGGCCGGGTCGACCCCGGCGTCGGTGATGTAGGCCGGCAGGGTGTCGCTGGCGTCGGTGCGCACCGACCCGACCGGGGTGACCCCGAGCGCCAGGACGGCGTCCAGCTCACCGGTGTCCAGGACGACGACCCGCTCCGGGGTGCCCTCGACCACGGTCTCGCCGAGGGCGTGGACCACGGTCCGGCTGTCCGCCGTCGGCTCGGCGGCGACCCCCTCGGTGTCGGTGCCGCCGCACGCCGTCAGGGTCACGGCGGCGGTCAGCAGCAGTGCGCCCGCGCGGGCGCTCCCGACCGTCACAGCGCACCGGCGAACAGCGGGACGGCGTTGTCCAGGGCGTGGCCGATGCCCAGGGACGAGCCGCTGGAGAAGGCGTTGGCCAGCGTCGGGTCGTCCAGCACGACGGCGTGGCCCTGCTGCACCGAGGGCACGGCCTGCCACAGCGGGTTGGCGGTGATCTCCGTGGCGTCGACGAAGATCGGGAACACGACGGTGAGCGGGGCGTCGAAGAGCTGCAGCTGCTCCTCGCTGATCGGGACGAAGAAGTCCTCGCCGGCCAGCTCCTGGATCGCCGGCGCGTTGACGAAGCCCAGCTGCTCCATGAAGTCCACCCGGGCGTCGCCGCGGACGTAGCCGCCGAAGCCCTCGGAGGTGTACGCCCCCACGGCGACCTCGGTGCCCTCGAACCCCGGGTTCGCGGCCGCGGCGTCGGCGAACTGCCGGTCGACGTCGTCCTGCACCGCGGCGGCCTCCTCGGACCTCCCCAGCGCCTGGCCGACCAGCTCGAGCTGCTGCTGCCAGGTGGTCTGGTAGGGGCCGACCCCCTCGGGCTGGCCGATCGTGGGGGCGATGGCGCTCAGCGCGTCGTAGCGCTCCTGGGTGGCGTCGGACCGGGTGTCCAGGATCAGGTCCGGCTCGAGGGCGGCGACCGCCTCGAGGCTCGGCTCGAGGGTCTCGATGATCTCCGGGGCCTCGTCGTACCGGCCCTCGGCCCACGGCCCGACCCCCTCGCCGCCGAAGCCAAGCCAGTCGCTGGCGCCGACCGGCTGCACGTCGAGGGCGAGCGCGGTCTCCGCGTCCGACCAGCCCAGCGCCACCACCCGGGTCGGCTCCTCCTCGACGGTGACGTCGCCGAAGGCGGTGCTGACGGTCACCGGGAACCCGGAGGCGGCGGCCGTCCCGGTCCCGGCCTCGGCGGCAGCGGGGTCGGGCTCGGCGCCGGAGCTGCAGCCGGTGGCGACGACGGCGGCGGCCAGCAGGGCGGCGCCGCGCAGGGCGGGACGACGGGACGACATGCACATCTCCTCGACAGGTCAGGGAAGGCTCACCTAACCACACGTCGCCGGCCGGTCCCGGTGGCGGGAACAGCGGTGCTGCCCCGGTGGTTGTGCCCGGTGCCGCGATCAGCCCGCCCCGACGGGGGTGGACGTCCCGCGAGACCGAGAGGAACACCATGAGGAACGGCATCCACCCCGAGTACCGCACCGTCGTCTTCCGGGACAGCGCCACCGGCGCCACCTACCGCACCCGGTCCACGGTCGCCACCAGCCAGACGATCGAGCTGGACGGCGAGACCCTGCCGCTGGTGACGGTGGAGACCAGTGCCTCCTCGCACCCGTTCTGGACCGGCGACCAGCGGGTCATCGACACCGCGGGCCGGGTCGAGAAGTTCCGCCAGCGCTACGGGACCCGCTCCCGCGGCTGACCCGCACCGACTCGACGGCGCCCCCGGCAGGTCCACCCGGACCTGCCGGGGGCGTCGCGCTGTCCGGCCCCTACGGTGGGGCCCCCGACCCCGGAGGCGACCCCGTGATCCCCATCGTCGTGTCGACGATCCACCCGGACCGCGTCGACGGGTGACGACGGGCGCCGGGCCGGCTCGGGAGAGGACCCCTCACGGTGTGGGGGGTCCCCCCGCGGTCGACCGCGCGGACACCCCCGGCACCGCGAGGACAGCCGGGCCGGCGGAGCGGCTCCCGGACGGGTTCGCCGTCCGGCTGGACCCGCGCACCCGGCGCCGGGACGGCGGCGCCGCGCTGCTCGGCGGCTCGCCGCTGCGGATGATGCGGTTGGCGCCGGCCGCCCGGGCGCTGCTGACCGGCGACCGGCTGGTGGTGGACGACGCGCGCACCGCGGCCCTCGCCGGGCACTTGCTGGACGCCGGGCTGGCGCATCCGGACCTCCCCGACGCACACGACCTCGACGTCACGGTGGTGGTGCCGGTCAAGGACCGCACCGACGGCCTGCGGCGGCTGCTCGCCACCCTGCGCGCGGACCCGGGGACGGCGGCCTGCCCGGTCGTGGTGGTCGACGACGGTTCCGCGGACCCGTCGGCCGTCGCCGCGGCCGCCCGGGAGGTCGGGGCGGGACTGGTCCGTCACGAGGTGGCCCGGGGCCCGGCGGCGGCCCGGAACGCCGGCCTGCGGGTCGTGCGGACGGCGGCGGTGGCGTTCCTGGACTCCGACTGCGTGCCCGCGCCCGGCTGGCTGCCGCGACTGGCCGGGCACCTGGGCGACCCGCGGCTGGCCGTGGTGGCGCCGCGGATCACCGCCGTCCCGGTCGAGCGGCCGGGCTGGGTCAGCCGGTACGAGACGGTGGCCAGCGCGCTGGACATGGGCCCGCACCCGGCACCGGTCGCGCCGCGCAGTGCGGTGTCCTACGTGCCGAGCGCGGCGCTGCTGGCCCGGCGCGGCGCGCTGGGCGAGGGCTTCGACGAGTCGATGCGGGTGGCCGAGGACGTCGACCTGGTGTGGCGGCTGGTCGGCGCCGGGTGGCGGGTGCGCTACGAGCCGGCGGCCACCGTGGCGCACGACCACCGCGGGGAGCCGGGGGAGTGGCTGCGACGGCGGGCGTTCTACGGCACCGGAGCCGCGCTGCTGGCGCAGCGGCACGGGTCGGCGGTGGCCCCGGTCGTCGTCTCCCCGTGGTCGTCGGCGGCCTGGGGGCTCGCGCTGACCGGCCGGCCGGCCGGGATCGGGGCCGCCGCCGTCGTCCTCGGGACGGCGACCGCCCGGCTGGCCCGGCGGCTGGCCCGGCCGGGTCAGCCGCCGCCGGTGGCGCTGTCCGCCGCGCTGGTGGCCCGGGGGACGGCGGCGTCCGGGCGCACGCTGGCCCGCGCGGCCACCCGGCACCACTGGCCGGTCGCGGTCGTCGGCTGCCTGCTGTCCCGCCGGGCCCGGCGGCTGACCGCCGCGGTGGCGGTGCTGGACGCCGCGCTGGCGTGGTGGCCCCGGCGCCGGACGATCGGGTTCGCCGCCTTCGCCGCCGGGCGGCGGTTGGAGGACCTGGGCTACGGCGCCGGGCTGTGGTGGGGCGCGCTGCGCGCCCGCGACGCCCGTGCCCTGCTGCCCGCCGGTCCGGGCCGGATCTGAGGATCTCCGTCGATCCGGCGTCCGGGAGATGTCGAGACGGCGTCCTCGGCTCCGTCCCCGGGGTGAGGCGGCCAGGATGGGCCGCACCGTACGAGGGAGTCCCGATGGCCAAGTACCTGCTGCTCAAGCACTACCGCGGCGCGCCGGCGGCGGTGAACGACGTGCCGATGGACCGGTGGACGCCGGAGGAGATCGACGCCCACGTGGCGTACATGGAGGACTTCGCGTCGCGGCTGCGGCAGTCCGGTGAGTTCGTCGACGGCCAGGCTTTGTCGCCGGAGGGCGCCTTCGTGCGGTACGACGGCGAGGGGCGGCCACCGGTCACCGACGGCCCGTTCGCGGAGACCAAGGACCTGATCGCCGGCTGGATGGTGATCGACGTCGACTCCTGGGACCGCGCCGTCGCGCTGGCCGGGGAGCTGTCGGCCGCGCCCGGTGCCGGGGGGAAGCCGATCCACGAGTGGCTGGAGGTCCGGCCCTTCCTCGGCGACGCGCCCGCCGTCACCGAGTGACCGGACGGCGGGCGGGCACCGGCGTGCACACCGGCGTGGACGGGCCGCGGCTGCGGCAGCTGATCCCCGAGGTGATCGGCGTCCTCGTCCGGCGCGGAGCGGACTTCGCGTCGGCCGAGGACGCCGTCCAGGAGGCCCTGGTGACGGCTCTCCGGACCTGGCCGGCGGACCCGCCGCGGGACGCCAAGGGCTGGCTGGTCACGGTGTCGTGGCGCCGGTACCTGGACCTGGTCCGGTCCGAACGCGCCCGCCAGGACCGCGAGGTCGCCCGTGAGCTGGAGCCGCCGGGCGGGCCGGTGCCCGACGTCGACGACACCCTGCAGCTCTACCTGCTGTGCGCGCACCCGTCGCTGACGCCGAGCTCCGCGGTGGCACTCACGCTGCGCGCCGTCGGTGGGCTGACGACCCGGCAGATCGCCGAGGCCTACCTCGTGCCGGAGTCGACGATGGCGCAGCGGATCAGCCGGGCCAAGCGTCGCATCGCGGAGGTGTCGCTGGGCCGGCCGGGCGACCTCCCGACGGTGCTGCGGGTGCTGTACCTGATCTACAACGAGGGACACTCCGGCGAGCTCGACCTCGCCACCGAGGCGATCCGGGTCACCCGGCAGCTGGCGGCGGTGGTCGACGAGCCCGAGGTCGCTGGCCTGCTCGCGCTGATGCTGCTGCACCACGCGCGCCGCGCCGCGCGCACCGACCCAGCCGGCCGGCTGGTCGCACTGGCCGCGCAGGACCGGTCCCGGTGGGACACCACGCTGATCGCCGAGGGGGTGGAGGTCCTGCAGGCCGCGCTGGCCCGGGACCGGCTGGGGGAGTACCAGGCCCAGGCGGCGATCGCCGCGCTGCACGCCGACGCGCGGCGGTTCGAGGAGACCGACTGGGTGCAGATCGTCGAGTGGTACGACGAGCTGGTGGCGATCACCGGCTCCCCGGTGGCGAGGCTCAACCGGGCGGTGGCGGTCGGGGAGGCGGACGGCGCCCCGGCGGGGCTGGCCGCGCTGGCCGAGGTGGACCCGGACCTGCCTCGCCACTCGGCGGCCGCGGCCCACCTGCAGGAGAAGGCGGGCCGGCTCGCCGAGGCGGCCGACCTCTACGCCGCGGCGGCGCGGGCGGCGTCCAACCTGGCCGAGCGCGACCACCTCACCCGGCAGGCGGCCCGGTTGCGGCAGGGCGCGTCCGGCTGAGCCGCGTGGGGCCCGGTCAGCTCCCGGTGTCCGCCAGCCAGGACAGCAGGCGGCCCCGCGACCAGCAGCGGCCGAGGGCCTCGGCGTGCAGCGTCGACCGGTGGGACACCGCCAGTCCGATGATGCTGTGGCCGGAGGCGGGGCGGTCGCCGAGCGTCGGTACGGAGGGCGCGACCCCCACGCCCTCCGCCGACACCCAGGCCGCCGCCCGGCCGGCCGCCGCGTCGTCGAGGCGGCGCAGGAAGCACCGGCGGCTCTCCGGCGGGAGTCGGGACAGCGCCCAGGTCGTGGTGACGACGGGCAGGGCGTCCGCGGGCACCTGCGCGAGTGCGTCGGGCAGCAGCCCGACGGGGTCCCCGCGGAGCAGCTCGGGAGGGGCCGTCGCGGCCACCGCGACCTCCGCGTCGAGCTGCGAGGCGCGCTCCGGTCGGTCCGGCGGCAGGCAGGCGCGCAACCACCGGGCGTCGTCGGCGTCGGTCAGGTCGACCGGATCGGGGTCGACGCCGATCCGGGCGACGACGACGGGGACCGCCCGCATCGGGACTGGTCGCGCTCCCACGACGGAGGCGGACAGCTGCACGGGCGACGACGGGTCGCCGAGCGACCGGCCGTCGCTGTAGGTGATGCCGACGCGGTCGACGTGCAGGTCGAGCCCGGGTGTGGAGCCCACGTGGACCAGCCCGACGGCGTCCGCGCCCGCCCGGCGGGCCGCCTCGGCCACGGCCGGGTACAGGACGGCGCAGCGCGCGGTCTCGGAGGTCTGGGGGCGCCGGCGCGCGGCGACGGCCACGACCTCGTCTGTCATCCGCAGCAGGGTGTCGATCGCCGCGTCGGCGGCGGCGTCGAGGTCGGCGGCGGCGTAGGCGGCGGCGAGGGCCGGGGCGCGTCCGGCGAGGGCGAGGTCGTGCAGCGCGGCCAGGACCAGCGCGGGGCGCCGCTTGCGCGCCGGCGCCGTCCCGATGGCGCGCAGCGCCTCCGCGGACTCGCTCAGCGCGACGGCGACGCGCTCGTACAGCGGCGAGGTCCCGGCGGCGTCCTCTCCGAAGCGCCGGTACACCTCGGCGAGCGTGCGAGCTCCACCTGCAGGTCGGGCGCCTGCGCTCCGCCCCGGCATCCCGACAACCTAGCCACGGGAGCGACGGCCCGGACCCACCACGGGCACGAGGCGGAACAGTTCCCCGGCCGTCACGCCACGCGCTCGGTTGTCGGGCCGGGAATGGGCGCGGCCGGCAGGTACTTGGGGACCGATGACAGTTCGGAGCCAGTGTGGGTCCCGATCGGCAGCGCACCCACCGAGGGACCCCATGACGACCACCGAGGACCGCAGCGACGTGCTGGCGCCCGTGACCGGCGCACCAGCGGCAGCGACGACGACGACGAAGGCCCCGACCGGCGGGCTCAAGATGGTGCTGGTGCTCGGCGCGTTCGTCGCGCTGGGCCCGATGACCATCGACATGTACCTCCCGGCGCTGCCCACCATCGCGACCGACCTGCAGACCACCTCGTCGGCCGTCCAGCTGACGCTGACCGGCACGCTGCTCGGCCTGGCCCTCGGTCAGCTCGTGCTCGGCCCGCTGTCGGACGCCGTGGGACGTCGCCGGCCGCTGCTGGCCGGCACCGCGGTGCACGTGCTGGCCTCGCTGCTGGTGCTCGTCGCGCCGAACATCGCCGTCCTCGGCCTGCTCCGGGTGCTGCAGGGCGCCGGCGCCGCGGCCGGGGCGGTCGTCGCCCTCGCCGTCGTCCGGGACCTCTACTCCGGCCGGGCCGCAGCCACGATGCTCTCCCGGCTCTTCCTGGTCCTCGGCGCCGCGCCGGTGCTCGCCCCCACCCTGGGCGGCGAGGTCCTGCGCTTCACCTCGTGGCGCGGCGTCTTCGGCGTCCTCGCCGTCTTCGGTGTCTTCCTGCTGGTGCTCGGCGCGTTCCTGCTCGAGGAGACGCTGCCGCCGGAGCGCCGGCGCAGCAACGGCGTGCGTGGCACCCTGCGCAGTTACCGCGGCCTGTTCGGGGACCGCACCTTCGTCGGCCTGGTGGTCGTCGCCGGCCTGACCATGGCCGGCCTGTTCAGCTACGTCTCCGGCTCGTCGTTCGTCTACCAGGGCGAGTTCGGCCTCGACGAGCAGCAGTTCGGGTTGCTGTTCGGCGCCGGCGCGGTCTGGCTGATCGGCGCCACCCAGTTCAACCCGGTGCTGCTGCGCCGCTTCGAGCCGCAGCAGATCCTGGTCGCCGCCACGGTCGCCGGGGCCGTCGCCGCACTGGTGCTGCTCGTGTTCGCCGCCACCGGGTTCGGCGGTCTGGCCGGCGTGGTCGGCCCGCTGTGGGCGGTGCTCGCCGCCTCCGGGCTGGCGCTGCCCAACGCCCCGGCGCTGGCGCTGCAGCGCCACGGCGAGGCGGCCGGCACCGCCGCGGCGATGCTCGGCGCCGTCCAGTTCACCGTCGGTGCCCTGGTCGCCCCGGTGGTCGGGCTGCTCGGCAACGACGCGGTCGCCATGGGCGCGGTCATCCTCGGTGCCCTGCTGCTGGCCCTGCTCACGCTGTTCGCTGTGGTGAAGCCCTGGCAGCTCTCCGCCGAGGAGCCGGCGACCACCTGACTCCGGCGGGGCCGAATGGCCGGTCAGGCCAGACCAGCCGCGACATCCTCGACGCATGAGCGATGTCGTCAGCGTCCGCGACGCGAAGACCCACCTGTCGCAGCTGCTCGGCCGGGTCGAGGCCGGCGAGGAGATCCTCATCGCGCGCCACGGGCGGCCGGTGGCCCGCCTGTCGCGTTGGGCACCCCCGGCGCCCCTGGGGCCGCAGTCACCGCGGGTCCCCGGGTGGACGGGGAGGGGCATCACCGTGCCTGATGACTTCGATGGCTCCACCGAGCAGGGCGGGCGCGACTGGTACGGCACGTGACCCGGTCACCGCGGCCCCCGCTGCCGGGCGTACGACGTGCCGGTCCTGCCGCCTCGTTGACCGCCTCGTCCGTGGCGGACCTCCTGGCGCGATGCGGTGACAGCGGTCACGATGGGGGCGCGATGACCCTCAGCCCCGGGGACGCCGACCTGTGACGGCGACGAACCCCTGGCTCGCGCTGCCCGCGGGCCCTCCGAGCCCCGTGCTCACCCGAGGGCTCAAGGCCGCCCACGAGGCGCTGGTGACCCGCGGCGGCGTGCCCGACGCGGTCCCCGCGGGCGGCCAGGTGCGGTCGGTCGTCTGGGACTCCTGGCGCCGCTCGCTGGGCAGTGGCGTCGACCCGGACGGCGCGCCCCCGCCGGTCGACCTGCTCGACGACGACCTGGAGGCCTACCGCACCGCCCACCCGCTGGCCGCGGTCATGCCGGTGATCCGCCGGCTGCTGGTCGCCGACGCGGAGGTCGACCAGATGATCGTCGCGGTCACCGACGCCGCCGGCCGGATGCTCTGGGTGGAGGGCGACACCCGGCTGCGCGACCGGGCGGCCACCATGCACTTCGTCGAGGGCGCGTCCTGGAACGAGGACGTCGCCGGCACCAACGCACCGGGGACGGCGCTGGCCCTGGACCACGCGGTGCAGATCTACGGCAGCGAGCACTACCGGCGGCCGGTGCAGCCGTGGAGCTGCTCGGCCGCGCCGGTGCACCACCCGGTCACCGGCGCGCTGCTCGGCGCCATCGACGTGACCGGCGGGGACCACGTCGCCAGCCCGCACGTGCTCACCCTGGTGCGGGCCACCGCCGCCGCGGCGGAGTCGGAGCTGCGCTGGCTGTTTCGCGAGCAGGCGACGACGTCCCGGCTCCGCATCCCGGCCGGCGCCTCCCCGGACCGCAGCGCCGCCCCCGCGCTGGAGGTCCTCGGCCGTGACCGCGCCCGGCTGACCACGGCGAACGGACCGCTCGAGCTGTCCCTGCGGCACTCCGAGCTGGTCGTGCTGCTGGCCGAGGCGGCCGGCGCCGGCGAGGGTCGCTCCGCCGAGCAGCTGGCCGCCGAGTGCCACCCCGGGGACGCCGCGCCGGTCACCGTGCGCGCCGAGCTGTCCCGGCTGCGCCGGCTGGTGGGCGACGAGCTGGTCGGTTCCCGGCCGTACCGCCTGATGGGGCCGGTGCGCAGCGACGCCGACGACGTCCGGCAGCTGCTCGGCCGCGGCGCCGTCGGCGCGGCGCTGGACCGCTACCCGGGGGCGTTGCTGCCCCGGTCGGAGGCGCCGGGCGTGCGGGCGGCCCGCGCGCGGCTGTCCGGGGCGCTGCGGCAGGCCGTGCTGGCCAGCAGCCGCCCGGAGCTGATGGTCCGCTACGGCGGGCTGGCCGAGGCGGCCGACGACCTGGCCTTCTGGCAGGCCTGCCTGACCGTCCTGCCCGTCGGGTCGCCGCGGCGGACCGCGGCCGCCGCCCAGGTGCAGCGGCTGCAGCTGCGCGGCCGGCGCGGGGTCAGGAGATGACCACGGCCTCCGACGTGCCGACCTGGACGAAGCTGACGACCTCGGTCGTCGGGTCCAGCGTCTGCTCCTCGAGCCAGAACACGTAGGAGTCCCCCGGCGTCAGCCCGGGAACGGTGACCTCGAGCGGTGAGCAGTCCGCCGGCTGCGCGACCGTCCGCTGCACCGGGACCGGCTGGACGCCGGGGACCAGGGTCTGGCTGACCGCCGACACCCGGTAGCCGAGCACCTCCGCCCGGCCGCCGGCCTGCCAGGTCAGCGTCGCCGACCCCGCCCCCGGGACGACGCCCGGGTCGACCCGGCGCGGGGAGACGTGACCCCCGCAGGACACCGGCCGCGGGGTGAGCTCGGGGGACTCGCCGTAGCCGACGTAGGGGTTCACGACCCGGCCGGTGCGGGCGGGACGCGGCGGCTGCGGCACGGTCATGCCGGGCCCGGAGCCGGCGGCGGCGGAGCTGTCGACCAGCGGTGGCGGGACGGCAGGGGGGACCTCGACGCGCAGCGGGATCGGGGCCTCCACCGCGGAGCGCAGCGGAGCCTGCGGGGCGAAGGCCGCGACCGTGGCGGCCGCGACCTGCACCGGGGCCGCCGGCCAGATGCCGGCCGCCAGCAGGCCCGCCGCGGCGAGCCCGGCGGCCACCTCCAGCGGGCGGACCCGTGCTGCCCGCCGCTTCCTGCCGGCCATCGTCGTGCCTCCCCTCGTCGCCCGTGCCGTACGTCCTCCCAGGAGTGGTCGGCACCGAGGTGGTCCTCCTTGACCCGGGCGCCCCGGGTGCCGGGGAAGGGGGCGGGGAATGAGCCGGGGCGCACGGGCCTTCGCCCGGACGTGCCCGACCTGCCCGCCGTCGAGACCGCGCCCGCCCGCCCCGCCGTCCCGGGACCGGGCCGGGCGGGGACCGCGGACCGGCTGTGGACGCCGCGGACCGTGCTGGCCCTGGTGGCTCTCGCGCTGGGCGGCTTCGCCATCGGCACCACCGAGTTCGTCACGATGGGCCTGCTGCCCGACATCGCCCGCGGCGTCGGCGTGGACATCCCCACCGGGGGCCACGTCATCTCCGCCTACGCCGTCGGCGTCGTCGTGGGCGCGCCGGTGATCGCCGCGCTGGGCGCCCGGCTGCCCCGCCGACTGCTCGTGGTGGGTCTGCTGACGGCCCTGCTGGTGGGCAACGCGCTCACCGCGCTGGCGCCCGGGTACCGCACCCTGCTGGTCGCCCGGGTCGTCGCCGGCCTGCCGCACGGCGCCTACTTCGGCGTCGCCTCGCTGATCGCCGCCTCGCTGGTCGCCCCGCACGTCCGTGGCCGGGCGGTGAGCTCGGTGATGCTCGGCCTGGCCGCGGCCAACGTCGCGGGGGTGCCCGCGGCCACCTGGCTGGGGCAGCAGCTCGGCTGGCGGTCCGCCTACTGGGCCGTCGTCGTCCTCGCCGCGCTGACCGTGGCCGCCGTCCTCACGGTGGTGCCCTCGACGCCCGGCCGGCCGTCGGCGAGCGTGCGCACCGAGCTGGGGGCCCTGCGCCGGCCGCAGGTGCTGCTGACGCTGCTGGCCGGCGTCGTCGGCTTCGGCGGCATGTTCGCCATGTACAGCTACATCGCGCCGATCGTCACCGACGTCACCGGGCGCCCCGCCGGCTTCGTGCCGGTGGTGCTGCTCGCCTTCGGCCTCGGCGGCGTCGCGGGCACCACGCTGGGCGGCCGGCTCGCCGACCGCGCGCTGTTCCGCTCGCTCGTGGGCGCCATGGCGGCCACCGGCCTGCTGCTGGCGGTCCTGCCCGCGGCCGCGGGCAGCGCGGTCGCGCTCACCGCGCTGGTCTTCACCGTGGCGGCCGCCGCCTCCACCCTGGTCGTCCTCCTGCAGCTGCGGCTGATGGAGGTCGCCGGCGACGCCCAGATGCTCGGCGCGGCGCTGAACCACTCCTCGCTGAACGCCGCCAACGCCCTGGGCGCCTGGATCGGCGGGCTGGTCATCGCCGCCGGGCTGGGCTACACCGCCCCGAGCCTGGTCGGCGCCGGGCTCGCCGTGCTGGGGCTCGGCGTGCTGGCCGTCTCCGCCGCACTGCGCCGACGGGGCGGCACCGACGTCGCCGGGAGCTGACCGGCTGCAACCTGGGTGCAACGTTGGCCGGCGCACGGGCTGCGGCGGTCGGTCGCGCGTCGTTCCCGCTCCAGCGGGAGAAATGGCCATCGCACGACCGCTCGCGCGGAACCTCCGTCCGTCAGGGGGGAGGTAAGCGTGGCCTAATGCTTGTGCCCGTTGTCACACTTCGCGCAGACCGCCCGCGTCACGCGGCGCACCCCCTGCAACGGAGCGGAGGACACACATGACCCAGATCAACGTACGGGTCGACGGACAGTCCTACTCGGACGACGTCGAACCCCGGACCCTGCTGGTCCACTACCTGCGCGAGCAGCTCGGCAAGGTGGGCACGGTCGTGGGCTGCGACACCAGCAACTGCGGTGCCTGCACCGTCCACCTGGACGGCGAGGCGGTCAAGTCGTGCACCGTGCTGGCCGTCCAGGCCGACGGGTCGACCGTCACCACCATCGAGGGCATCGCCGACGGCAACACCCTGCACCCGATGCAGAAGGCCTTCCACGAGCAGCACGGCCTGCAGTGCGGGTTCTGCACCCCCGGGATGATCATGGCCTCGATCGACCTGGTCGGGGACAACCCCGACCCCAGCGACGACGAGGTCCGCGAGGGCATCGAGGGCAACCTCTGCCGCTGTACCGGTTACCAGAACATCGTCAAGGCCGTGCAGCAGGCCGCCGCGGAGATGCGCGGCGGCGGCGCCCCGGCCGACTCCTCGCCCGCGATGGGAGCCCAGGCATGACCGTCACCGAGGACGCCGCCACCGTCGCCCCGGCCAAGGAGGTCGGGCAGGCGCGCGCACGCAAGGAGGACGCCCGGCTGATCACCGGGAAGACCACCTGGACCGACAACATGACGCTGCCGGGGATGCTGCACCTGTCGGTGCTGCGCAGCCCGGTGGCCCACGCCCGGATCACCCACCTCGACGTCAGCGCCGCCGCTGAGAGCCCCAACGTCGTCGCCGTCTTCACCGGCCGCGACCTCGCCGAGGAGCAGGGCTCCATCCCGTGCGCCTGGCCGGTCACCCCGGACATGGTCAACCCCGGGCACCCCTCCATCGCCGTCGACCAGGTCAACCACGTCGGTGAGGCCGTCGCGGTCGTCGTCGCCCGCAGCCGGTCGGCCGCGGCCGACGCGCTGGAGAAGGTGGACGTCGACTACGAGTCGCTGCCGGTCGTGCTGGACATGGAGGAGGCGGTCAAGGACGGCTCACCGCTGGTCCACGACCACCTCGAGTCCAACACCAGCTACCACTTCGTCTTCGACGCCGGCGAGGCCGGCACCGGCGGGGACACCGAGCAGGCCTTCGCCGGTGCCGACGTCGTCGTCTCCCGCCGGTTCATCAACCAGCGCCTCATCCCCGCGTTCATGGAGCCGCGCTCGGTCGTCGTCCAGCCGCAGGGTGACAACTTCACGATGTGGTCGGCCACCCAGGTCCCGCACGTGCTGCGGGTCATGCTGGCCATGGTCACCGGCGTCCCCGAGCACAAGCTGCGGATCATCGCCCCCGACGTCGGCGGCGGCTTCGGCGGCAAGCTGCAGGTCAACCCGGAGGAGGTGCTCGCGCTCCTCATCGCCCGGCGGCTGGGCAAGCCGGTGAAGTGGACCGAGACCCGCAGCGAGTCGCTGATGACCGCCCACCACGGTCGCGACCAGGTGCAGTTCATCGACATCGCCGCCGACCGCGAGGGCCACGTCAAGGGCCTGCGGGTGCGCCTGCTGGCCGACATGGGCGCCTACCTGCGGCTGATCACGCCGGGCGTCCCGGCGCTGGGCGCGTTCATGTTCCCGGCGATCTACAAGTTCCCGGCCTACCGCTTCGAGTGCGACGGCGTCTTCACCAACAAGGTGCCCACCGACGCCTACCGGGGCGCGGGGCGGCCCGAGGCGACGTTCGCCATCGAGCGGATCATGGACGAGCTCGCCGTCGAGCTCGGCATGGACCCGCTCGAGCTGCGTCGCAAGAACTGGATCAACGCCGACGAGTTCCCGTTCACCACCGTGGCCGGGCTGGAGTACGACAGCGGCGACTACGAGCAGGCCACCCAGCAGGCGCTGCAGCTGCTCGGCTACGACGAGCTGCGCGCCGAGCAGCAGCGCCGCCGCGAGTCGAACGACCCCGTGCAGCTGGGCATCGGCTTCTCCACCTTCACCGAGATGTGCGGCCTGGCCCCCTCCCGGGTGCTCGGCTCGCTGGCCTACGGCGCGGGCGGCTGGGAGTCGGCGTCCATCCGGATGCTGCCCACCGGCAAGGTCGAGGTGGTCACCGGTTCCACCCCGCACGGCCAGGGCCACGAGACGGCCTGGAGCCAGCTGGTCGCCGACCAGCTGGGCGTGCCGTTCGAGGACGTCGAGGTGCTGCACGGCGACACCGCCATCTCCCCCCGGGGCATGGACACCTACGGGTCCCGGTCCCTGGTGGTCGGCGGCACCGCGGTGGTCAAGGCCGCGGAGAAGGTCGTCGCCAAGGCCCGCAAGGTCGCCGCGCACCTGCTGGAGGCCAGCGAGGACGACCTGGAGTTCACCGGCGGCAAGTTCTCCGTCAAGGGGACGCCGGGCTCCGGCGTGGGCATCCAGGAGGTGGCCCTGGCCGTCTTCGCCGCCCACGACTACCCCGACGACGTCGAGCCCTCGATCGACGCCGAGGCGACGTTCGACCCGGTCAACTTCTCCTTCCCCCACGGCACGCACATCTGCGCCATGGAGGTCGACACCGAGACCGGGTTCGTGAAGATCCGCAAGTACGCCTCGGTGGACGACGTCGGCACGATCGTCAACCCGCTGATCGTGGAGGGCCAGATCCACGGCGGCCTGGCCCAGGGCATCGCCCAGGCGCTCTACGAGGAGGCGATCTACGACGCCGACGGCAACCTGACCACGGGCACGTTCGTGGACTACCTGGTGCCCTCGGCCGCGGACCTGCCGCACTTCGACACCGGCAACACCGTGCACGTGGCCCCGGGCAACCCGATCGGGGCGAAGGGCGTCGGGGAGGCCGGCTGCATCGCCAGCACCCCCGCGGTGGTCAACGCCGCGCTGGACGCCGTCCGGCACCTCGGCGTGAGCGACATCCGGATGCCGCTCACCCCGGAACGGGTGTGGCGGGCCATCCACCAGGGCGGGGACGGCGGGGACCGTGCCACCGCCGTCTCCAACGCCCAGGGCGCCACCTCCGGCGGCGCCGCCGACGCAGCCATGGGAGGAGCCCAGTGATCCCCGCAGCCTTCGCCTACGCCCGGCCCACCACCGTCGACGAGGCGCTGCAGGCCATCGCCTCCGGCGGCGAGGACGTCAAGGTCCTGGCCGGGGGGCAGTCCCTGATCCCGGTCATGCGGCTGCGGCTGGCCGCACCCGAGACCGTCGTCGACCTGACCCGGGTGGCCGAGCTGCGCGGGGTCCGCGAGGAGGGGGACCAGCTGGTCATCGGTGCGATGACCACGCACTCCGACATCGTGGCCGACCCGCTGATCGCGCAGTACGGGCAGCTGATCGCCCAGGCGACCGAGACGGTCGCCGACCGGCAGGTGCGCCACCGGGGCACCTTCGGTGGCGCGCTGGCCCATGCCGACCCGGCCGGGGACCTACCGTCGGTCGCCCTCGCGCTGGACGCGGAGTTCGTCCTCGTCGGCCCGGGCGGGCGGCGGTCGGTGCCGGCGGCGGAGTTCTTCGTCGACTACCTCACCACTGCCCTGGAGGAGGGGGAGCTGCTCGTCGAGGTCCGGGTGCCCAAGCTCGCCGAGACCGACGGGTGGGGCGTGCGGTACGAGAAGTTCAACCGGGTCGCCCAGGCGTGGTCGATCGTGGCGGTCGCCGCCGCGGTGCGGCGTGAGGGCGGCCGGATCGCCGAGGCGCGCATCGGGCTGACCAACATGGGGTCGACCCCGCTGCGGGCCCGTGCGACCGAGGCCGCGCTGGTGGGGGCCGACCTGAGCATGGAGGCGGTCACCGCGGCCGCCGCCATGGCCGCGGAGGGCACCGACCCCAGCAGCGACCTCAACGCCCAGGCCGACTACCGCCAGCACCTGGCCCAGGTGCTGACCCGTCGGGCCCTGGTCGCGGCGGCCGGGCTGTAGCCCGACACGATCCGGCCTGCCGGACCGGTCCGTCACGTCCGTGACGCAGGTCCGGCAGGCCGTCGCCGCTCCCCCGCGCGCGGGCGGCCGTCCCGTGGTCGGATGGGCATCCGGGCGGAGGAGTGCGCGGTAGCGTCGACCCCTCACCCCGATCCCCGCACGCCCCGGTCCCGCCGTCGGCCCCCTCGCCCGGGGACCGCGCGAGCCGCACCCACTCGGAGGTCCTGCAGTGCAGCTGGAGAACTCGTTCACCGTCCCCCTGCCCGTCGACGAGGCCTGGCGGGTGCTGATGGACATCGACCGGATCGCCCCCTGCATGCCCGGCGCGGTGCTGGACTCCGTGGAGGGTGACGACTTCACCGGCCGGGTGAAGGTCAAGCTCGGCCCGATCAACCTCACCTACCAGGGCAAGGGCTCGTTCATCGAACGCGACGAGACCGCCCACCAGGCCAAGATCGACGCCCGCGGCAAGGACCAGCGGGGCAACGGCACCGCCTCGGCCATCATCACCGCGAAGCTGGCCGGCGAGGGCAGTGTGACCCGGGTCGACGTGCTCACCGACCTCAACATCACCGGCCGTCCGGCCCAGTTCGGCCGCGGCGTCATGACCGACGTCGGCAACAAGCTGCTCGGCCAGTTCGCCGACAAGCTGTCCGCGCAGCTGGCCAGCGGGGACGCCGGCGTCGACCCGTCGAAGGTCGACACCGAGGCCGCCGCCACGACTCAGGAGCCGAGTGTCGCCGGGTCGGCGAAGGCCGCGGCCGGCAAGGCCGCCGCCACGACCGCCGGTGTGGTCGAGGAGGCCGCCGCGTCCGCCGAGGGCTCGGCCGGGGGCGACACCCCCGCCAAGAAGGCCGCCGCCGCCACGAAGAAGACCGCCGCGGCGGCCGCTGACACGAGCGCCGCCGCCGAGGCGTCCGCGAAGCCGGCCACGGCCACCACCCCGGGGAAGGCCACCCCCGCCGCGGCCGGCGCGGACGACGTCGGTGCGGCCGCCTCGTTCAGCGGCACCGGCACGGTGGAGGACGCCGCGCCCACCACCGAGCCCACCCCGATCACCTCCGCCCGCAAGGCGCCGAGCAAGCCCCCGTCGGGCACGACGGCGCCCCCGAACAAGCCCGCGTCCGGCGGCCCGGCCCGCACGACTCCGCGGGCGGTCCCGGCCGAGCCCGAGCCGATCGACCTGCTCGAGGTCGCCGGCGGCGCGGCGATGACCCGCTACGCGGTCCCCGCCGGCGGGGTGGCGGCGCTGCTGCTGCTGATCCTCTTCGTCCTCCGGCGCCGCTCGAGCTGACAAAGGACCCCCGCCCTGGCCCGCTTCAGGGGCCCGGCCCGAGCCTGCGAGGGCAGGGGAGGAGCGGGTCCTTCCACTCGCGGTGGGCCCCTGCAGGGGGCCAGCCCAGATGAGTCTGGGCCGTCAGGGGCGGAGGTGCTGCAGCCAGTCGAGGGCTGCGGTGACCACCGCGTCGACGTCCCGGGTGAGCGCGTGGTCACCCGGGACGGCGACCACCCGGCCGGGGTGCCCGGGCAGCGCCCGGGTGACCTCGGCGGGGGAGCCGAAGGCGTCCCGCTCCCCCTGAACGACCAGCAGCGGGACGGCGACCCCGGTGAGCTCGGCGGCGCGGCTCTTCTCCGGGCGCCGGGGCGGGTGCAGCGGGAACGCCAGCGCCAGCACCCCGGCCGCCCGCTGCCCGGCCGCCGTCCGGCAGGCCACCCGGGCACCCGCGCTGCGGCCGCCGAGGACCAGCGGCCCGGGCAGCTCGCCGGTGGCGCGCAACGCCGCCAGCACCGCCGTCCAGCCCTCGTCCAGCCGGGGCGGTGCGGGGGCGATCCGCCGTCCGGCCACCCGCCACGGCTGGTCCACCCGCAGGGCCCGCCACCCCGCGCCGGCTGCGGCGGCGGCGACCGCGGTCAGGTCGGCCGCGTCGCTCCCGCCGCCGGCGCCGTGCCCGAGGACCAGCGTCCCGCGGGGCACGCCGGGAGGCTCGTCCCGGTGCACCCGGGCCGGCCCGAGCGGCGTGCCGACCTCCTCCGGCCGGCCCGCCGGGCTCACCGGGCCGGCGGCAGGGCCAGCAGCGCCTCGACGACCGCGACCAGGTCCGGCGCCTGGACGTGCGGCGGCTCGTAGACCTCGGCGTACACCAGCTCGGACCGGGCGGAGGTGAAGCCGCCGGTGAGTCCCGCGCGCTGGGCCCCCAGCACGTCCCACGAGTGCGCCGCGACCAGCGCCATCTCCTCCGGCGCCACGCCGCACACCCCGGCGGCCCACAGGTAGGCCTGCGGGCTGGGTTTCCACGCCCGGATCGACTGCGACGTCAGGCTCCGCTCGACCAGCGGGGACAGCCCGCCGCGCGCCAGCCCGGCCTCGGCGACCCCGGGACCCCCGTGGCTGAGGGTCACCGCGCGCACGCCCGCCGCCGCCAGCCGCCGCAGCGCCGGCTCGACGTCCGGGTGCGGGGCGAGCTCGGCGAAGGCGTCGGCGACCCGCACGCAGGCCTCGGCCGGGAGCCCGGTGGTCTGGGCGACCGAGGACTCGAAGACGGCGCGGAACGGCGACCAGCTCCCGACGACGGTGGCGGCGAACCCGGTGGCCAGCGTCCGGGAGAACACGGCGGCCAGCACCTCGGCCGGCTGGCCGTGCTCGACCAGCGCCGCCCGGACCGGCGCGAGGTCCAGCAGCGTCTCGTTCACGTCGAACGCGACCACGAGCGGGCGGGTGCGCCCGGCGCTCATGCCTGGTCCCGCTCGTCGACGGGCAGGTCGGACCCGGCGTCGGCCGGTCGGCGGCTGGTGTGGCCGGCCACCTTGCGGTAGACGAACCAGCCCACGAACGCGACGGCCGCGGCGACCACCACGTAGTCCAGGTAGTGCAGGTTCGCCTGCACGAAGTCGCCGGCGGCCACGCCCAGGCCGATCAGCAGGCTGTTCCAGATCAGGCTGCCGCCGGCGGTGTAGAGCAGGAACTGGGGCAGCGGCATCTTGACCACCCCGGCGGGGACGGACACGAAGCTGCGGACGATCGGCACCATCCGGCCGAAGAAGACCGCGGACCGCCCGTGCCGCTCGAACCAGTCGAAGGTCTTGTCCACGTCCTCGGTCTCCACCAGCGGCAGCCGGTCGAGGAAGGCGTGCGAGCGGCGGGGGCCCAGCGCCCGGCCGATGGAGTACAGCACCAGGGCCCCGACGACCGAGCCGACCGTCGCCCACAAGATGACCGGGACCAGTGACAGCCGGCCCTCGTTGATCAGCACGCCGGCGGCCCCGAGCACCACCTCGCTGGGGATCGGCGGGATCACCGTCTCGATGAGGATGGTGAGGCCGACGCCCACCGCCCCCAGGCGCTCGACGAGGTCGAGCAGGAAGCCGGTGATGCCCCCCTGGTCGGAAGAGGCAGCGGCGAGGACGGACATGGCGCCCACGGTATCCGCGAGGCTCGTGCGTCGCCGGGCCCGACCGCCGCGGCGCCAGTAGGTTCTGGGTCCATGCTGCAGCGCTTCACCGCCCGCGCCGTCGTCGTCGGGGACCGGACGGGCACCGTCGTTCCCGATGCGGTCGTCGACGTCGAGGACGGGACCATCCGCTGGGTCGGGCCGGCCGCCGACGCCCCGCCGGCCGGCGACGCGGCGGTGACCCGGCTGCCCGGCGTGCTGACCCCCGGGCTGGTGAACACCCACTCGCACGCGCCGATGGTGCTGTTCCGCGGGCAGGGTGAGGGGCTGCCGCTGGACCGGTGGCTGCGCGAGGTGATGTGGCCCCGCGAGGCGCGGCTGACCCCCGAGGACGTCGAGGTGGCGATGACCGCGGCGTCGGCGGAGATGCTCCGGCACGGGGTGACCACCAGTGTGGAGATGTACTTCCACCCGGAGCGGATCGCCGCCGCCGTACGCGCCACCGGCGCCCGCGCGCTGGTCGCCAACCCGCTGATCGGGCTGCCCGGCTTCGGCAGCTTCGACGAGCAGCTGGAGACCGCCGTCCGGCTCTCCGCGGACGGGGACGACCGGGTCGAGTACGGGATCGGCCCGCACTCGGCGTACACGGTGCCGCTGCCGGTGCTCGGCCGGGCCGCCGGGGCCGCCCGCGAGCACGGCCTGCTGCTCACCGTGCACGTCGCCGAGACCGCCACCGAGGGCGCGGACCTGCTCGCCGAGCACGGCCTCAGCGTGCCGTCGCTGCTCGCCGCGCACGACGTGCTGGGCGGCCGGGTGCTCGGGGCGCACTGCGTCCACATGGACGACGGCGACCTCGAGCTGTGGCGCGAGTACGACGTGGCCGTGGCGCACTGCCCCAGCAGCAACAGCAAGCTGGCCAGCGGCACCGCCCGGCTGCGGGACATGCTCGACCTGGGGATCCGGGTGGGCGTGGGGACCGACGGGCCGGCGTCCAACGACAACCTCGACCTGTTCGAGGACCTCCGGCTGGCGGCCCAGCTGGCCCGGCTGCGCGAGCGGGACGCCACCGCGGTCACCGCCCCGGAGGCGTTCTGGCTCGCCACCGGGGCCGCCGCCGACGCGATCGGCCGGCCCGACCTCGGTCAGCTCGCCGCCGGGCGGCGCGCGGACCTCGTGCACGTCGACAGCGAGGACATCGCGTTCGTCCCGGTGGGCGACCTGGGCGACCTGCTCACCCACCTGGTCTGGTCGGTGGGGTCCCGGCACGTGCGCGACACCTGGGTGGCCGGGCGCCAGGTGGTGGCCGACGGGGTGTGCACCACGGTGGACGAGGCCGCGCTGCGGGCCGACGTCCAGACCCGCGCCATGCGCCTGGCCGGCCGCTGACCCCGCTCAGGCACGCAGCGAGACGGTCTGGCCCCGGCCGACGGTGCGGACCTCGCCGGGCAGTTGCCGGTCGGCCACCTCGGCCACGAAGTCGCCGAGCGGGGACCGGAAGAGCCCGTAGTCGTCGAAGTGCACCGGCACGGTGACCTGCGGCTTCAGCAGGTCCACCAGGTCGGCGCCCTGCGTGCTGTCCATGGTGACCAGGACGCCGGCGACCCGGGTGCCGCCGAGGTGCGGGACCAGCACGTCGAGCGGGCCGCAGCGTTCCAGCAGCTCGCCGAGGGCGGGCCGGAAGAGGGTGTCGCCGCTGACGTAACCGCGCCACCGGGTCGCGCCGTCCCGGACCAGCTCCAGCACGCTGCCCATCACCTGGGGCAGCAGCCGGGCCAGCGGGCCCGGACCGTGCACGCCGGGCACGCTGGTGATCCGCAGGGTGTGCGCGCCGCGGGTCAGCTCGTGGGTCTGCCAGGGGCGCAGGTCCGCCGTGCCCGTGAACCCGCGCTCGCCCAGGCAGGCAGCGGCCTCCGGGGTGGTGACCACGGGGGTGTCCTTGGGCAGCGTGCGGGTGGCGATGCGGTCCCAGTGGTCGCCGTGCATGTGCGAGAGCAGGACGGCGTCCAGCGCGGGGAGCTGGGCGGGCACCAGCGCGGGGTCGGTCAACCGGCGGCTGCGCAACCCGTACCCGAGGTGGGCCCATTGGCCGCGGTGCAGGAAGTTCGGGTCGGTGAGCAGCGTGAACGGCCCCAGCCGCAGCAGCGTCGTGGCGGTGCCGCCGAAGGTCAGGGTGACGTCGTCCGGGTCAGCTGCCATGCCCGTCGGCTACCCGTCGGCCCTCGCTCCGCAACCCCGGGGTCCTCCGCGGCCGAAGGGACCATGGGCGCACACTCGCCGCGACGGCGCGCGGGTCCACTGGGACGATCGCCGGCGTCCGTGTACGGGGAGGGAGGAGCGTCGTGGGGCTGGTCCTCGGGATCGTGGCCGTGGTGATCGTCGTGGGCGTGGTCGCCGGCCTCTGCGACCGCTTCGGCTGGCCGACGCCGCTGGTCCTGGTGGTTGTCGGCGTGGCGGTGTCCCTCGTGCCGGGCGTGCCGGAGGTCGAGCTCGACCCCGACCTGGTGCTGCACGCGCTGCTCCCGCCGCTGCTGTACGCGACCGCCGTGCGCACGTCGCTCTTCGACTTCCGGCGCAGCAAGACCAGCATCGTGCTGATGTCGGTGGTGCTGGTCGTGTTCAGCACGCTCGTCGTCGGCTGGGTTGCCTGGCTGCTGCTGCCCGGGGTCGCCCTGGCCGCCGCCCTGGCGCTCGGCGCCGTCGTCGCGCCGCCCGACGCGGTGGCCGCCGCCGCGATGGGCCGCCGGCTGGGGCTCCCGCGCCGGGTCGCGACGCTGCTGGAGCAGGAGAGCCTGGTCAACGACGCCGCGGCGCTGATCGCGCTGAGCGTGGCGCTGTCGGCGCTGACGTCCTCCCCCTCCCCGGTCGAGGTCGGCGGGGACTTCCTGTGGGCGGTGGTGGGCGCAGTCCTCATCGGCGGCCTGGTCGCCGCGGTGCTCGCCGTCGTCCGCGCCAGGGTCGGGGACCCGGTGCTCGACACGCTGGTGTCCTTCGTCGCCCCCTACCTGGCCTTCCTGCCCGCGGAGTCGGTGCACGCCTCCGGCGTCCTGGCCACCGTCGTGACCGGCCTGGTCCTGGCGCACCTGTCCCCGAGGATCCAGACGGCGTCGGCCCGGGTCACCGAGGCGATCACGTGGCGGACGATCGCCTTCGTCCTGGAGAACGGCGTCTTCCTGCTGATCGGCATGCAGCTGCCCGCGCTGCTCAGCGGGGCGGCCGAGACCGGCGTGGGAGCCGGGCGGATCGTCCTGCTCTGCGTCGGCGTGCTGGTCGCCACCGTCGTCGCCCGGGCCGTGTTCGTCTTCGGCGTGGCCGGCGTGCTGCGCCGGGGGACGCCGCGGATGCGACGGCAGGCCTGGAGCCCCGCCGTCGCCGTCCTCGTCTCCTGGGCCGGCATGCGCGGCGTGGTGACGCTGGCCGCGGCCCAGCTGCTGCCCCAGGACCTCCCGGACCGCGACGTCCTGGTGCTGGCGGCGTTCACCGTCGTGGTCGGCACACTGCTCGTGCAGGGCTCCACGCTCCCGTGGCTGGTGCGCCGGGTGGGCCTGCCCGCACCCGACCCGGCCGAGGACGCGCTCCAGGCCGCGGAGATCGGGGACGCGGCCCACATGGCGGGGCTGCGCCGGCTCGACGAGCTCGTCACCGGTGACGAGCCGGAGGGGCTGGTGGAGAGGCTCCGGGACCGCTCCACGGCCCGGTCGCACGCGGCCTGGGAGCGGCTGGGCCGGCCGCTGGCCGAGCAGGAGACCCCGTCGAGCACCTACGCCCGGCTGCGGATGGAGATGCTCGCCGCCGAGCGGGACGTGGTGGTGCGGGCCCGGGACACCGGCATCGCCCCGACCGAGGTGCTGAGCGACGCGATGCGGGCGATCGACGTGGAGGAGTCGCTGCTCGACCGGCACGAGGAGCTGGCGGCGCGGGCGCGCGACGGCGCCCTGGCGCCCCGGCGCGCCGAGGCGCGCTGCGCACACCTGGCGTCGGCGCCGGCGGGCGAGCCCCGCCCGGCGCCGGCGTGCGAGGACTGTCTCCGCGAGGGGACGACGTGGGTCCACCTGCGGACCTGCCTGAGCTGCGGCCACGTGGGTTGCTGCGACTCCTCACCGCGCCGGCACTCGCGGGAGCACTTCGCCGCGGCCGGGCACCCCGTCGTGGTGAGCGCCGAACCGGGAGAGGCCTGGCGCTGGTGCTGGGTGGACGAGCAGTTGGGGTAGTGGAAGGACCCCCCTGCCCCCCACCGCTCGCGAGCTCGCGGCGGGACCCTGCAGCGGGGCCGACACCCCGGCGGCGGCGGGCTGTCGGCCCCGGCTGGTAGACACGGACCCGTGTCACAGACCCGTTCCGTCGACGAGTCCTTCCTCGCCCTGCCGCTGTCCGCGCTCACCGACGCCGCGCTGACCCGCGCGCTCGACCTCGGCTGCGAGCACGCCGACCTGCGCGTGGAGCGGATCCGCACGCAGACGATCCGGCTGCGCGACGCCCGGCTCGAGGCCCTGGCCGACGGGGAGGACCTGGGCCTCGCCGTCCGCGTCGTGCACGAGGGCACCTGGGGCTTCGCCGCCGGCGTCGTCCTCACCGCGGCCGAGGCCGTGCGGCTGGCCGAGGAGGCCGTCGCCGTCGCGCAGGTGTCCGCGGCGATGAACACCGACCGGGTGGAGCTGGCCCCCGAGCCGACCTACGACGGCTCGTGGGTGTCGGCCTACGACGTCGACCCGTTCGACGTGCCCGACGCGGAGAAGACCGGCCTGCTCGTGTCGCTGTCCGAGCAGCTGCTGGCCGCCGACGGCGTCGAGCACGTGCAGAGCAGCTGCACGCACGTCAAGGAGCAGAAGTACTACGCCGACACCGCCGGCACCCGCACCCGCCAGCAGCGGGTGCGCATCCACCCGGAGTTCACCGCGCTGACCGTCGACCGGTCCACCGGCGCGTTCGAGTCGATGCGCACGCTGGCCCCGCCGGTGGGCCGCGGCTGGGAGTTCCTCACCGGCGACACCTGGGACTGGGGCCGCGAGCTCGCCGAGCTGCCGGAGCTGCTGCGGGAGAAGACCAAGGCCCCGTCGGTGCAGCCGGGCCGCTACGACCTGGTCGTCGACCCGTCCAACCTGTGGCTGACCATCCACGAGTCGATCGGCCACGCCACCGAGCTGGACCGGGCGCTCGGGTACGAGGCCGCCTACGCCGGGACGTCGTTCGCCACCGTGGACAAGCTCGGCACCCTGCAGTACGGCTCGCCGCGGATGAACGTCACCGGCGACCGGGTGGTCGAGCACGGCCTGTCGACCGTCGGCTGGGACGACGAGGGCGTGGCCGGCCAGCAGTGGGACCTGGTCCGGGACGGCGTGCTGGTCGGCTACCAGGTCGACCGGAACATGGCCCGGCTGCGGGGGCTGCCCCGCTCCAACGGCTGCGCGTTCGCCGACTCCCCGTCACACGTGCCGGTGCAGCGGATGGCCAACGTGTCGCTGCAGCCGGCGCCCGACGGCCCGTCCACCGAGGAGGTGATCGCGGGGGTGGAACGCGGCATCTACGTGGTCGGGGACAAGAGCTGGTCGATCGACATGCAGCGCTACAACTTCCAGTTCACCGGTCAGCGGTTCCACCGGATCGAGAACGGCCGGCTGGTCGGGCAGCTCAAGGACGTGGCCTACCAGGCGACGACGACCGACTTCTGGGGCTCGATGTCGGTGGTCGGCGGCCCGCAGACGTACGTGCTGGGCGGGGCGTTCAACTGCGGCAAGGCGCAGCCGGGCCAGGTCGCCGCGGTCAGCCACGGCTGCCCGACGGCCCTGTTCGAGAACACGACCATCCTCAACACCGCGCAGGAGTCCGGCCGATGAGCGCCCCCACCCCGCAGGAGCTGGTCGAGCGGGCGCTGGACGCCTCCACCGCCGACGGGCAGGTCACCTACGTCGTGGAGAGCTCGGAGGCCAACCTCCGCTGGGCGAGCAACAGCCTGACCACCAACGGCGCGATGCGGTCGCGCCAGGTGGTGGTCATCTCCTTCGTCGACGGCGGCGCCGGGATGGCGACGGGCACGGTCGCCCGCACCGGGACGCCGGACGTCGCCGCGCTGGTGGCCGCCAGCGAGCAGGCCGCCCGGGACGCCGGCCCGGCCGAGGACGCGATGCCATTGGTGAGCGACGTGCCGCCCGGCTCGGGGGACTGGGACGCCGACGCCGCGGAGACCTCGATCGGGGTGTTCAGCGAGTTCGCCCCGGCGCTCGGGCAGGCCTTCGGCGAGGCCCGGGACCGCGGGGAGCTGCTGTTCGGGTTCGCCGAGCACCAGCTGTCCACCACGTACCTGGGCACCTCGACGGGGCTCCGGCTGCGCCACGACCAGCCCACCGGCCGGGTCGAGCTGAACGGCAAGACCCCGGACTTCGGCCGCTCGGTCTGGGCCGGCGTGGGCACCCGCGACTTCTCCGACGTGTCGGTGGCCGACCTGGCGGCCGACGTGCAGCGCAAGATGGCCTGGTCGCAGCGCCGGATCGAGCTGCCGGCGGGCCGCTACGAGACCCTGCTGCCGCCGTCCACGGTCAGCGACCTGATGATCTACGCCTACTGGACGATGGAGGCGCGGGACGCCGACGAGGGCCGCAACGTCTACGCCAAGGCCGGCGGCGGCAACCGGATCGGCGAACGGCTGGCGGCGCTGCCGCTGACCCTGCGCAGCGACCCGCACGCCCCAGGGCTGGAGGCCTGCCCGTTCCAGGTGGTCGGCGGCTCGTCCGGGACGGCGTCGGTGTTCGACAACGGCATGGCCACGCCGGCGGTCGACTGGATCTCCGGGGGCGTGCTCACCAACCTGATCCGGCCGCGCGCGTGGGCGCTGAAGACGACGGCGCCGGCCACCGCCGCCGTCGACAACCTGGTGCTCGAGGACCCGACCGCCACCGCCACGCAGGCGGAGATGGTCGCCGCGACCGAGCGCGGGCTGCTGCTGACCACGCTCTGGTACATCCGCGAGGTCGACCCGCAGACCCTGCTGCTCACCGGGCTCACCCGGGACGGCGTCTTCCTCGTGGAGGGCGGCGAGGTCACCGGGGCGGTGAACAACTTCCGCTTCAACGAGTCGCCGGTCGACCTGCTCGGCCGGGCCACCCAGGCCGGCGTGACCGAGCGGACCCTGCCGCGGGAGTGGAACGACTGGTTCAGCCGGGCCGCCATGCCGACGCTGCGGGTGCCGGACTTCAACATGAGCTCGGTGTCGCCCGCCAGCTGACGGCGCCGGGAGCGTCCGGGCGGCCTGCTGGCCGGGCGCCGCGGTACCGGGGCGACCGGTACCGCGGCGGCCCGCTCAGAGCTCGGCGTACAGCGCCGTCTCGAAGTCGACGTAGACCTGGTACACCTCCGGCGCCACGAACGGCAGCGTCTGGGTGTAGACGGCGCCGGTGATGCCGGCGGTGCGGTCCACCCAGAAGTGCGTGTTGCACAGACCCGCCCAGGCGCCGCTGCCGGCCCGCCGGCGACCGGGGACGTCGGCGGTGTTCAGCAGCAGCCCGTGGCCCCACTTGTGGCCGGGTCCGGCGTTGAAGTCGGCGGTGGACCCCGGGTCGGCCGTGCGGATCGCCGCCGGGAAGTCAAGCTCGCCGATCTGGTTGGTGAACGCCGCGTCGACGGTCGACTCCTGCAGGATCCGGGTGCCGTCGACCTCGCCGCCACCCAGCAGGGCCCGCTGGAAGGTCAGGTAGTCGCGGGGCGTGGAGTACAGCCCGTGGCCGCCGGCGAAGTACTCCGGCTCGGGGTGCAGCTCGACGTCGGTCGGCGTCCACGCGCCGTCGGCGCCGCGCACGTGGACCGGGACCAGGTTCGCCCGCTGCGCCGGGCTGGGGGAGAACGACGTCTGGTCCATCCCGAGCGGGCCGGTGATGCCCTCCTTGACCGCGACGTCGAGGGTCGTGCCGCCGGCGGACTCGATGACCTTGCCGAGCCAGTCGGTGTTGATGCCGTACTCGTACCGGGTCCCCGGGTCGGCGAGCAGCGGCGCGGTGAAGACGACGTTCGAGCCGGACAGCACGTTGGGCGTGCCGGTGGCGGCCTCCCAGCGGCGCACCTCCTCGCTGAAGAACCAGTAGCCGAGCCCGGACGTGTGGGTGATCAGCTGCTCGACGGTCGCCTTGGACGCCGGGGGGCGCAGCCGCGGGGTGTCCCCGTCGAAGCCGTCCAGCACCTGCAGGTCGGCGAACTCGGGGCAGTACTGCTCGACCGGGGCGCGCAGGTCCAGCAGTCCGCGCTCGACGAGCTGCAGAGCGGTGGCCGTGGCGACCATCTTGGTCATCGACATGATCCGGAAGTGGGTGTCCGCACCCACCGGCTCGTCGCCCCCGGCCACCCGGGGACCGGCGGCCCCCTCGTAGACCGGGCCGCTGCGGTCCGCGGCCATCGCGACCACGTTGGGCACCGCCCCGCTGTCCACGGCGCGGGTCAGGACGGCGTCCAGTGCGGCTGTGTTCATGCGGGCTCCCGGGGCCGAAGAGGGCCGGGCCGTCCGCCCGGCGGTGTGTGTCGTGCCACACCGGTCGGTGAGGTTCCTCCCCATCCCGCCGCGGGGCAAGACCGGGCCGGGTGGTCAGTCGCCCTCGTGCCGCAGGTCCCGCTCGGTCTGGCCGGGGTCGGGGCTGGAGGAGGCCATCGCGGGGTCGACCGGGTTGCCCGTGGGCTCGGTGCCCTGGGTGGCGGCGTCGTCGCTGGTGGGCTCGGTGGACGGGTCGTGACCGGGCTGTGTCGTGGACATGCCCGCACCCCTACCCGCCGGCGGGCCGCCGGGAACGGCTCGGGCTACCGGACGTCGGGGCCGATCTCCGTGGGGTCCGGCGTGCGGAACGGGGTGGCCGCCGGCATCCCCGCGTCGGTCCGGTCGGCCGGCTCGTCGAGGACGTCGGGCTCCTCCCCCGCCCGCCCGAAGCCGTCGGCCGGGGGAGGCGCGCCGGCTCCCGCGTCCGCGGCGGGGATCCCGTCGTCCCCACCCGGCAGCTCCGGCTCCAACGGTCGCGTCGTCGACATGGCCGGGCGGTACCCAGGGCCGGCTGGACGACTCCTGGCCCCGGTGTCGGTACGGCTGGGACGGATGGGCCGGGCGGGGGAGGACGGACGGCGACGTCGCGTGTCAAGCGGCGCCGGACCGGGCACGTGACCGTGTTCCGCTCTACTTCTCCCGAGCCGATGACCACCCCTGACCCCCTGTCAGGGACGGCGAGGGGAGCCTCAGATGACCTACACGCAGAAGCCGTCGATCTTCCAGCTCGGCACCGTGCACGAGAACGGCGCCTCGGTCATCGTCTCCGGGTGGGGGCTGGGCATGTGCGCGCCGTCCTGCCGCTGCCACCGCAACCCCGTCGACGGTCAGCTGGCCCTGTCCGAGGACGAGGCCGGGGGCAGCCTCGGGCTGCGCAGCTTCACCGCCGACGGCCGGTGCGACTGCTGCGAGGCGTGGACCTCGGGTGAGCTGCAGGCCATCCTCCGCGACGTGGCCGCCGTCGAGGCGCTGGAGTCCCAGGAGCCCGCGGCCGGCTGACCCACCGCCGGGAGACGAGGAGCCGGTTCCCGGTGGCCGTGCCCGGGTAGGCCCTGTCCCATGTGGGGACGAGCAGCGCTGCGCGGCGCACTGGCCGGCCTGGCCGGCGTCGCGGTGATGACCGCCGGCGAGAAGCTGGAGCAGCAGCTGACCCACCGCCCGGACTCCTACGTCCCCGGGCGCACCCTCACGGCGCTGACCACCGGCCGTCGGCTGCCGGAGTCCGCGCGCCCGCCGGTGCGCAACCACCTGATGCACTGGGGCACCGGCGCCACCCTCGGCGCGTTGCGCGGCATCTGGTCGGCCGCCGGGCTGCGCGGCTGGCGGGCGTCGGCCTGGCACACCTCCGTCCGGCTGGCTACCGACCAGACCCTGGAGAACGCGACCGGCGTGGGTGCTCCGCCGTGGACGTGGTCGCGCGAGGACCAGGTCGTCGACGTGCTGCACAAGGCCGTCTACTCCTTCGCCACCGGTCTGGTGGCCGACCGGCTCATACCTCCTCGCGGCGATCGGCGTGCGACGGGCGGGACGCGAGGGACGGGTGGGGCGCGCGGTCTCTGGGACTGACCGTCCCTGAGCGCGCCGGGCCGACGCTGCGTCGATCGGCCCCTACGTTCCGTTCCGACGCGCCAGCCTCCTGACGCCCCCTCCCGGGGGCCGGGCGGGCGCAGAGGAGGCCCGGTGACCCGCTCGACCGCTCGCGGCTGGACCCGCGCCGCGGCGCTGGCCGTGACCGCCGGGCTCGCCGTCGTCCTCTCCCCGGGCACCGCCCCGGCCGCGCCACCGGCCACCCCGGAGCAGGCACGCAAGGCCGTCGTCGACGCCGGCGCCGAGCTGCGCGAGATCGACGAGCAGGTGCACGAGGCCGAGGCCACCGCCGACCAGCACCGGGCCGCCGCCGCCACCGCCGGCCAGGCGGCCGCCCAGGCGCAGGTCGCCGTGGACGCGCTCGCCCCGCAGCTGCGGGCCATCGCCTACGCCGGCTACACCGGGTCGACCCGGTCCAAGATCGCCGCCTTCCTGACCAGCGCCTCGGCCGACGACCTGGTCCAGCAGATGAACACCCTCGACCGGCTGGCCGTGCACGCCGACGGCGTCGTCGCCCAGGCCGCCGTGGCCCGCGACGCGGCGACGGCGGCGCAGGCCGCGGCCACCGCGGCCGCCGAGCAGGCCGCGGCCGCCGTGGCCGAGCTCGAGCAGCGCCAGGAGGAGCTGGCCGACGAGCTGGCCGGCTACGAGGCCGACTTCGCGCGGCTCACCGCCGCCGACCAGGTCAGGGTGCAGACCGTGCTCGCCGGCCCGGAGCTGGCCGCCGCGAACCCCGCGCCCGCCCCCACCGCCGCCGCCGGGGCCGCGGTGCAGGCCGCGCTCGCCCAGCTCGGCGACCGCTACGTGCCCGGCGGCGCCGGGCCGGACGTCTTCGACTGCTCCGGGCTGACCCAGTACGCCTACGCAGCCGCCGGGGTCAGCCTGCCGCACTCCAGCCGGTCCCAGTCGACCCTCGGCGTCCCGGTGGCCCGGGCCGACCTGCAGCCCGGCGACCTGGTGTTCTTCTACACGCCGATCAGCCACGTGGGCATGTACATCGGCAACGGCCAGATGGTGCACGCCAGCGTCCCGGGCCGGCCGGTCGCGGTGACCAGCGTGGACAAGGGCGGCTACGTCAAGGCGGTCCGCGTCACCGGTTGAAGGACCCCCTGCCCCCCGAGAAGGACCCCGTCCTCCTCACACCTCGCCAGCTCGGGGTGAGCCTCGGGACGGGGCCAGGGGCGTTCCGTTTCGTTCGGCCGGTCACCGGCTACGGCAGACCGGACGGCACCGGCCCCGGCGCCCTCAGGAGGGACGCTGATGGCGCACGCACCGGGACCCAGCGCGTTGTGGGTGGTCCGGCACGGCGAGAGCCAGGGCAACGTGGCCGACGCGCTCGCCCAGCGGTCCGGCGCGGGTCGCCTGGAGCTCGACGTCCGTGACCCCGACGTGCCGCTGTCGGACACCGGCGAGGAGCAGGCCGACGCCCTGGGCCACTGGCTCGCCCGGCTGGACCCCGCGCAGCGGCCGACGACGGTGCTCAGCTCGCCGTTCACCCGGGCCGCGGCCACCGCGGACCGGGCCGTGGCGGCCAGCGGGCTGGACCTCACCATCCGGTACGACGAGCGGCTCCGGGAGCGGGACTTCGGCGCCTTCGACGGGATGACCCGCGAGGGCATCCGCGAGGAGTACCCCGACGAGGCGCGGCGGCGGGACCTGCTGGGCAAGTTCTACTACCGGCCCCCGGGTGGGGAGAGCTGGGCCGACGTGGCACTGCGGGTGCGCAGTCTGCTGGCCACCGAGGCGCTGCGGCACGACGGCGAGCGGCTGATGTGCGTCTCCCACCAGGCCGTCGTCATGGTCTTCCGCTACGTGGTGGAGGAGCTGACCGAGTCCCAGCTGCTGGAGGTCGACCGTGGCGACCAGGTCGCCAACACCTCGCTGACCTGCTACGAACGCCGGGACGGCGACCGCTGGGAGCTCACCGCGTTCAACTCCGTGGACCACCTGGTCCCCGGTGACCGGGATGCCGGCGCCGACGTGACCGAGGAGCCCGATGTCCCGTCCCCAGCCTGAGTCCACGTTCGTCACGCCGCAGGTGCTGCGCGGCTGGCGGCTGCCCGAGCCGACCGGCGGCAAGGAGTCGCGCGGCTCCATCCTGGTGGTCGGCGGCAGCACGGAGACCATCGGCGCGGTGCTGCTGGCCGCCGAGGCGGCGCTGCGGTCCGGCGCGGGCAAGCTGCAGGTCGTCGTCCCGTCGAAGGTCGCGCCGCACGTGTCCATCTCGCTGCCCGAGGCGCTGGTGCGCGGCGTCCCGTCGACCGAGGCCGGGGCCATCCGCGCCGAGTCCGCCGACCTGGTGCTCGACCTGGCCACGAGCGCGTCCGCGGTGCTGGTCGGACCGGGCATGGCCGACAAGGAGGAGACCCAGGGGTTCGTGGAGTCGCTGCTGCCGCGCCTGGAGGGCCCGGTGGTGCTCGACGCGCTCGGGCTCGCCGCGGTCACCGCCGACCCGGGCTGCCTGCACCACCTCGGTGGCCGGACGGTCCTCACGCCGAACCCGAGCGAGCTGGCCATCACGCTGCACCTGGAGCCGGACGAGGTCGACGCCGACCCGGCCGGCGCGGCGCAGCGGCTGGCCGACGAGGCCCAGGCCACGGTCGGCCTGGGCGGGGCGACCAGCTGGGTCGCCGCCGCGGACGGCCGGCTGTGGCGGGACGAGAGCGGCGGCGCCGGACTCGGGGTCTCCGGGTCGGGCGACGTCCGGGCCGGGATCGTGGCCGGACTGCTCGCCCGGGGCGCCGGCCCGGAGCAGGCGGCGGTGTGGGCGGCCCACCTGCACGGCCGGGCCGGTGAACGGCTGGCCGCCCAGGTCGGCCGGCTGGGCTTCCTGGCCCGCGAGCTGCCGCCGGAGATCCCCCGGGTGCAGGCCGAGATCGACCTCTGATGACGTCCGCGGAGGCCGGCGGCGGACGGGCCCGGGACGTCTTCGTCGCCGCTCTGGAGCCGCGCCCGGGTGGCCGGCTGCTGCGCAGCGCCCGCTTCCTGGCCGCCTTCGCCGCCGAGTTGGCCTGGGGTCTGCTGCCCGGGCCGTCGCTGAGCGACGTGGTGGTCACCCGGCGCCGGGACGGCCTGGAGCTGGTCCGGGTGCCGGCCGGCGACCCCAACGTGCCCGGCGACATGCTGGCCCTGGTGCAGCGGCAGCTCGACGAGCTCGACCCGGGGACGTTCCTGGCCGAGTGGGGCGCGCAGGAGCCGCACTGAGGTACAGCGGCCGGCCGCGGGAACCGCTCGCGGCCGGACGGACGACGAGAGGACGGCAGCGTGGCTGACAGCTACATCGGGGAGCTCGACTTCGGGGCGCCGGACATCGACCCGGAGGCCTTCGTGGCCCCCACCGCGGTCGTCGTCGGCAAGGTGACGATGGGCCCGCGGGCGAGCATCTGGTACGGCGCCATCGCCCGCGCCGACGCCGAGGTCATCGAGATAGGCGCCGACTCCAACATCCAGGACGGTTCCACGCTGCACAGCGACCCGGGGTTCCCCCTGGTCGTCGGCCGCGGCGTGACCGTCGGGCACGGCGTGGTGCTGCACGGCTGCCGGGTGGACGACGACGTGCTCGTCGGCATGGGCAGCACCGTGCTCAACGGCGCGCACATCGGCTCCGGGTCGATCATCGCCGCCGGCGCCGTGGTGATGCAGGGCGCGGACGTCCCGCCCAACTCCCTGGTGGCCGGGGTCCCGGCGAAGGTCCGCCGGGAGACCACCGAGGACGACGTCGCGGCGATCAAGGCCAACGCGGTCAGCTACACCGACCGGCTGGACCGGCACCGCGCCGTCCGCCGCCTGCAGTAGCCCGCAGGCCCGGTCGCTCCGCCGGGTGTTCCCGGACCGGTCCCCGGCGGGGCACACTCCGGCGGTGGAGATCGTGCTGGTCAGCGTGGTGCTGGTGTTCTTCCTCGGGATGCCGGTGGCGGCCGCCGTCGTCCCGCCGGTGGTGATGGCGGTGCAGCACCGTTGGCCGCGGGCGGCCGTGCTGCTGTGGGTGTCGGCGCTGGGGCTGCTGGCCGGCTGGGTGGTGGCCGGCACGGTGGACGTGGACCGGGCCGACACCACCGGCGGGACCGGCTCCTGGCTGGCCGGGCTCGGCTGGCTGATCGCCGCCGCCGGCGCGGCGACCGCGTCCGTGGTCGTCGCCCGGCGACGGGCCCGGGAGGCGGCCACCCCGGCGGGCTGAGCACGCGCCGGTCGGGCAGTCTGGGCGGGTGACCGGCCCCGGACTGCGCGACCAGGTCGGCTGGACCGTCGACGACACCCCGCCGGAGGTCGTGGCCGGCCGGCGGCTGACCGGGCTGCTGCACCTGGTGTCCGCGGTGGTCACCTTCGGCGCGGACGCGACCGGCGGCCGGCGGACGCCGACCTGGGAGGTGCCGGCCGACCCGGACGCCTTCGTGGACATCGGGATCGTGGAGCTGCGCGGCCGTAGCCGGCTGCTGCCCGGCCCCGGCGAGGCCCGGCTCGTCGGGGCCACCCGGCGGGACGTCTGGCTCCTTCCTGGGCGGTCGGAGCGGCCGACGCACCGGCTGCCGGTGGAGCAGCTGCGGGTCGTCGGCGCCGTGCCGGGCAGCGGGTCACGCCGTCCCCGGCACGCCACCGCACCCTGGGCGCTGACCCTGACCGACGGCCGGGACACCCTCACGATGTCCGGCGCCTGGCTGGCCCTGGCGTGGATCGGCCACCTGGCCGGCTGGCCCGAACCGGTTCCCACGAGCTGATCCTCGGGCCGCGGGGAGATCTTCGGGCCCGCGGGGGAGAACGCGGCTCAGCCGGCCATCAGCTCGCGCACCAGCCCGCCCACGGCCTCGGTCTCGACCAGGAAGCCGTCGTGGCCGAACAGCGAGGGGATCAGCCGCAGCGGGACGCCGAGCCCGTCGGCCACCCGCTGCTGCAGCGCCGGCGGGTAGAGCCGGTCGGTGTCCACCCCCGCCACCACGGACCGGGCGGTGACCCGGGCCAGCGCCGCCTCCACCCCGCCGCGGCCCCGGCCGACGTCCCAGCTGTTCATCGCCTCGGTGAGCACCACGTAGCTGCCGGCGTCGAAGCGGGCGGCGAGCTTGGCGGCGTGGTGGTCGAGGTAGGAGGCGACGGCGAACCGGCCGTCGGGCTGCACCGTCGTCCCGAACCGGGCGTCCAGCTCCAGACCGCTGCGATAGGTCAGGTGCGCGATCCGTCGGGCGGTGCCCAGGCCGGCGACCGGTCCCTCGCCGAGCGGGTAGTCGCCGCCCGCCCAGCGCGGGTCGGTGCGGACGGCGGTCTGCTGGGTGGTCTGGGTGCCGATCTGGTCGGCCGTGGCGACGGCGCCGGAGGCGAGGAAGAACAGCCCCCCGACCCGGTCGGGCCGCGACACCGCCCACTCCAGCGCCCGCATGCCGCCCATCGAGCCGCCGAGCACCGCCCGCCACCGGTCGATCCCCAGCGCGTCGGCGAGCGCGGCCTCCACCGCCACCTGGTCGCCGATGGTCACCTCGGGGAAGCGGGAGCCCCACCGGCCGCCGTCCGGCGCGGTCGAGGACGGCCCGGTGGTGCCCTGGCAGCCGCCGAGCACGTTGGCGCAGACGACGAACCAGTGGTCGCTGTCCAGCGGCGCGCCGGGCCCGATCAGGGTGGGCCACCAGCCCGGCGTCGGCTGTCCGGGCCCGGCGGGACCGACCACGTGGCTGTCCCCGGTGAGCGCGTGCTCGACCAGCACGGCGTTGCCGCCGTCGGGCGCGAGCGTCCCCCAGGTCTCGTACGCGACCCGCACGGCGGGCAGCGAGCCGCCGCGTTCGAGCCGGACCGGTCCGTCCAGGTCGAGGAACAGCCGGTCGGCGACCGGGTCGCCCTCGAGCCACCCGCCCGCCCGGACCGGCGGCGACGGGGTCCGGGACACCGGTCCGGCGTCCCGGACCCCGGCCACCTCAGGCGCCCTTGGCGGCGCGGAAGCCGGACTCCAGGTCGGCCAGGATGTCCTCGATGCCCTCCAGGCCCACCGCCAGCCGCACCAGGCCGGGCGTGACGCCGGCGGTCAGCTGCTCATCCGGCGTCAGCTGCGAGTGCGTCGTCGAGGCCGGGTGGATCACCAGGCTGCGCACGTCCCCGATGTTGGCCACGTGGCTGTGCAGCTCCAGCGCCTCCACGAAGCGCTGGCCGGCCTCCTTGCCGCCGACGATCTCGAAGGCGAGGACGGCGCCGGCGCCCTTGGGCGCGTACCGCTGCTGGGCGGCGTGCCAGGGGGAGGACGGCAGCCCGGCGTAGTGCACCGACTCGACCTCGTCCCGGGCGTCCAGCCACTCGGCGACCTGCTGGGCGTTGGCGACGTGCCGCTCCAGCCGCAGGGACAGCGTCTCGATGCCCTGCACGACCAGCCAGGCGTTGAACGGGGAGATGGCCGGGCCCAGGTCGCGCAGCAGCTGCACCCGGGCCTTGAGGGCGTAGGCGGGCGCGCCGAGGTCGGCGTAGACCACGCCGTGGTAGGTCGGGTCCGGGGTGGTGAACCCGGGGAACTTGCCCCCGGTCCAGTCGAAGTTCCCCGAGTCGACGATCAGCCCGGCAATCGCGGTGCCGTGGCCGCCGAGGTACTTGGTCGCCGAGTGGACGACGACGTCGGCGCCGTGCTCGATCGGTCGGATCAGCCAGGGCGTGGCGATGGTGTTGTCCACGATCAGCGGGACGCCGTTGCGGTGCGCCACCTCGGCGACCGCGGCGATGTCCAGGACGTCGCCCTTGGGGTTGCCGATCGTCTCGCCGTAGAACGCCTTGGTGTTCTCCCGCACCAGGGACTGCCAGTTCTCCGGGTCGTCGGGGTCCTCCACGAAGGAGACCTCGATGCCCATCTTCGGCAGCGAGTGGTGCAGCAGGTTGTAGGTGCCGCCGTAGAGGGACGCGGAGGCCACCACGTGGCTGCCGGCCTCGGCGACGTTCAGGATCGCCAGGGTCTCGGCCGCCTGGCCGCTGGCCACGGCCAGGGTCGCGACGCCGCCCTCCAGCGAGGTGACCCGCTGCTCCAGCGCGTCCTGCGTCGGGTTCATGATCCGGGTGTAGATGTTGCCCAGCTCGGCCAGGGCGAACAGGTCCGCCGCGTGCTGGGTGTCGCGGAACTGGTAGCTCGTCGTCGCGTAGATGGGCAGCGCGCGGGCGCCGGTGGTGGGGTCGGGGGCCGCGCCGGCGTGGATCTGCCGGGTCTCGAAGCTCCAGCCGCTGGGTTCGGTCATGCGCCAGGTCCTCCTCGGGTCGCGGAGCCTCCGGCGCGAGGACGCTCCGTCCTTGCCGGGCGGCGGTCGCCGTCCGGCCAGCTCTTCCCCTGGAGCACCTCAGACGGAGTTGAGGTTGCCGGGCAGCCAGCCAGGTGCTTGTCGCTGCCTCTCGTGAGCTGCGGTGATCCTAGGACGGCGCCCGCGGGGCCGCGCAGAGGCCCCGGGCGCCGGGGGTCCGGAGCCGGTCCGCCGCCGGGCACGTCCCGGCGCACGGCAGGCTGGGGTGCGTGCGCGCACTGGTGTTCGAGGAGTTCGGTGGCCCCCTGGAGGTCCGGTCGGTGCCCGACCCGGCGCCGGCGCCCGACGGCGTCGTCGTCCGGGTCGGGGCCAGCGGCATCTGCCGCAGCGACTGGCACGCCTGGTCCGGGCACGACCCCGACGTCGTCCTGCCGCACGTGCCCGGTCACGAGCTGGCCGGCACGGTGGCCGCGGTCGGCGGGCGGGTGCGGAGCTGGGCGGTCGGCGACCGGGTGACCGTGCCGTTCGTCTGCGCCTGTGGCACGTGCGGCCCCTGCCGGGAGGGCGCCGGTCAGGTGTGCCTGCGCCAGACGCAGCCGGGCTTCACCCACTGGGGCTCGCTGGCCGAGCTCGTGGCGCTGGACGCCGCGGACGTCAACCTGGTCGCGTTGCCCCCCGAGCTGCCCGACTCCACGGCGGCCAGCATGGGCTGCCGCTTCGCCACCGCCTTCCGGGCGGTCACCGGGGTCGCCCGGGTGCGCCCGGGGGAGTGGGTGGCCGTCCTCGGCTGCGGCGGGGTGGGGCTGTCGGCGGTGCAGGTCGCCGTCGCCGCGGGCGCCCGGGTGGTCGCGGTGGACGTCGCCCCCGGTGCGCTGGCGCTGGCCCGCCGGCTGGGCGCCGAGCACACCGTGCGGGGGCCGGACGGCGTCCCGGCCGCCGTCGGCGAGCTCACCGGCGGCGGCGCGCACGTCTCGCTGGACGCCGTCGGCAGCGCGGACACCTGCACCGACTCCATCCGCTGCCTGCGCCCGCGCGGCCGGCACGTGCAGGTGGGGCTGCTGCCCCCGGCGCTCGGCCGCCCGGAGGTGCCGATGGAGCTGGTCATCGCCCGCGAGCTGGCCGTGCTGGGCAGCCACGGGATGGCCGCGGCGGACTACCCGGCGCTGCTGTCGCTGATCGCCGCCGGCCGGCTGCGGCCCGAGCTGCTGGTCACCACGGAACTGTCCCTGGACGACGCCGGGCCGGCGCTGGCGGCGGTGGGCCGGGAACCGGGGATCGCCGTCGTCACCCGGTTCTGAGCCCGGCTCAGCCGGTCGGGGTGGTCGTCTCCTGGGTCTCCGGGTCGGGGGCCGACTCCTCCGTCGTCGCCGGTGCCTCGCTGGTGGTCTCCCGCGTCGTCCCGGTGGGCTCCGTCTCCTCCTCCGCGGTGGTCGGGGCCGGGGCCGTGTCCCGGGAGGTCGTCGGCTCCGCGGGGTCGGTGGTCGTGGGCACCGCGCTCGGCCCGGTCTCCACCGGGGCCTCGGTCGTGGGCGTGGCCGGTTCGGCCGGCTCGGTGGTGGGGCCGAGCTGGGACACCGGCACCCGGACCGTCTGCCCGGTCTCGGTGGTCACGGTCGTGTACTCGACGTCCGGCCGGACCAGCACGTACAGCGTGGCGAGGACGACGAACAGCACCCCCAGCACGACGGTGGACGTGCGGGCCCGGCCGATCCGGGCGGGCACCCGCTGGCGCCAGAAGGACGCCGGCGCGGGGGCCGACGAGGAGGGCTCGGACGACGGCGGCGGCGGGGCGGCCGCGGGCAGAGCCCGGGTCGGCGGGCCCGACGGGCCGGTCATGCCCGGCTCCCGCTGCGCACGCGGTCCTCGGCCAGCGCCTCGTCCTGCACGCTCCCGGGTCCGTCGGGCACCGCTCCGGCCCGCAGCGAGACGCCCTCCCGGGACAGCGCCAGCGCCACCCGGGCGCGCAGGTCCCGGGAGACCTCGAACTGCTTGCCCGGCAGGGTCCGGGCGACCACCCGCACGTTCACCTCGTCCAGGGACAGGCTCTCCACCCCCATGACGCTGGGCTCGTCGAGCAGCAGCGGGTGCAGCCGCTCGTCGGCGAAGGCCTGCCGGCCGACCCCGCGGAGCACGTCCTGCACCCGGTTGACGTCGGCTGTCGAGGGCACGGGCACGTCCACCACCGCCCGGGCCCAGTCGCGGGACAGGTTGACCACCTTGACGATCTGCCCGTTGGGGATGATCACCACCTCGCCGTCGGCGGAGCGCATCCGGGTGATCCGGAGCGTGACGTCCTCGATCGTGCCGCGGGCGGCCTCCGGGGCGCCGACGACGCTGATCGACACGACGTCGCCGAAGCCGTACTGCCGCTCGGTGATCAGGAAGAAGCCGGCCAGCACGTCCCCGACGATCCGCTGCGCGCCGAAGCCCAGGCCCACGCCCAGCACGGTGGCCGGGGCGACCAGCCCGGTCACCGGGATGCCCAGCCGGTCGAGCACGAAGAAGACCGCGATCGAGTAGATGAGCACGATGGCCACCCAGGTGAGGACCTGGGTCAGCGAGTGCCGGTGCTTGGCCGCCTCCGAGCGCACCAGCGCGTCCGAGCCGCTGGCGTTCGCGTCGATCCGGTCGGTGATCCGGCGGCCGGTCCAGCTGACGAAGCGGGCCAGCAGCACCGACCCGACGATGATCAGCAGGACCTGGAGCCCGCGGTCGCGGGCCCAGTCGACGAAGTCGCTGACGGGGGCTATGGCGAGGGTTTCCATCGCCGTCCAGTGTGGCCCGTGACCGCCGCCACCGAGGTCACGGGGCCCCGTTGCGGCGCTCAGGAGGAGGACGGGGTCCGCCCGTCGCGCAGCCGGCGGACCGGCACGACCATCGGCGTCCCGGTCACCGGGTCGGGGAGGACCCGGGCCTCCAGCTCGAACACCTCGGCCAGCAGGCGCTCGGTGAGGACCTCCTCCGGCGTCCCGGCCGCCACCAGCACGCCGTCCTTCATCGCCACCAGGCGCTGCGCGTAGCGGGCGGCCAGGTTGAGGTCGTGCAGCACGACGGCCACCGTGCGGCCCCGCTCGGTGTGCAGCCGGGAGATCAGCTCCAGCACGTCCACCTGGTGCGCGAGGTCCAGGTAGGTGGTCGGCTCGTCGAGCAGCAGCAGGTCGGTGCCCTGGGCCAGCGCCATGGAGATCCAGGCGCGCTGGCGCTGCCCGCCCGACAGCGCGTCCACCGGGGCGTCGGCGAGCTCGGACAGGTCGGTCCAGGCCAGGGCCTCGGCGACCACCGCGGCGTCGTCCGAGGACCACTGCCGGAGCCAGCTCTGGTGCGGGTGCCGGCCGCGGGCGACCAGGTCGGCGACGGTCAGCCCCTCCGGTGCCAGCGGCGTCTGCGGCAGCAGGCCGAGCACCTTGGCCACCTCGCGGGTCGGCGTGGCGGTGATCGCCCGGCCGTCCAGCAGCACCGCGCCGGCTGTGGGGCGCAGCAGCCGGCCCAGGGCGCGCAGCAGGGTGGACTTGCCGCAGCCGTTGGGGCCGATGATCGCGGTGAACGAGCCGTCGGTCAGCGAGAGGTCGAGCGAGTCGACGACGACGCGGTCGCCGTAGGCCAGCCGGACGCCGTCGGCGGCCAGCCGCACCGGCGCGGTCGTGCGGGGGGTGTCCAGAGCGGTCACAGGGTGGATCGCCGCCTTCCGCGGACCAGGAGCCAGAGCAGGTAGGGGGCGCCGACGACGGCGGTGAGGATGCCCACGGGCAGGGTGTCGGGGAGCACGGTCCGGGTCAGCAGGTCCGCGCCCACGACCAGCACCGCGCCGAGCAGCCCGGAGGCCAGCACGGGCGGGCGGGACCCGCCGGCCAGCCGGACGGCGATCTGCGGCACGACCAGCGCCACGAACGTGATCGGCCCGGCGGCGGCGACGGCGGAGGCGACGCAGCCGACGGCGACCAGGACGACGGCCGCCTGGGCGAGCGGCAGCCGCACCCCCAGCCCGCGGGCGGTGTCGTCGCCGAACTGCAGCACCCCCAGCACCCGGCTGCACGCCAGGGCGAGCGGGAGCAGCACCAGCAGGGCGAGGGCCAGGGGGACGGCGTGCTCCCAGGTGCGGGCGTTGAGCGACCCGGTGATCCACACGTAGGCCGACGCGGCGTCGTTGATCTCGGCGTTGGTGAGCAGCCAGTCGGTGAGCGCCGCGGCCATCGACCACAGGGCGATGCCGACCAGCACCAGGCGGTGTCCGTCGATGCCGGCCCGCCAGGTCAGCCCGAACAGCAGCAGGCCGGCGGCCAGCGCGCCGAGCAGCGCGGCCAGCGGGACGGCCAGCCCGCCGATGCCGCCACCCACGCCGCCGGCCCCGGCGCTCAGCACGATGGCCGCCACCGCCCCGACCGAGGCGCCCTGGGTGATGCCGAGGGTGTCTGGCGAGGCCAGCGGGTTCCGGGCGAAGGTCTGGAACAGCGCACCGGCCACCCCGAGCGCCAGGCCGACCAGCACGCCGACGGCGGTCCGCGGCGCCCGGAGCTGGAGGACGACGAGCTCCTGCCTGCGCTCCCCGAGCCCGGCCAGGGTACGCAGCACGTCGGCCACGCCGATCGGGAAGTCGCCGCGGCCCAGACCGACCGCGGACAGCAGCACCAGGACGGCGAGGGCCCCGGCGGGGACGGCCAGCGCGCGCCACCGCACGATGCCCGAGGCGGGGCCAATGCGGACGACCGTCCCGGACCGGTACGGGGTGTCCGGCCGCGCCGGCGCGGCGACGCTCACAGCGCGGCCGTCCGGCGGCGACGGACCAGCGCGATGAAGAACGGGGCGCCGATCAGCGCGAGCACGATACCGACCTGCAGCTCGCCGGGCCGGGCCACCACCCGGCCGACGACGTCGGCCGCGAGCAGCAGGGCCGCGCCGGCCAGCCCCGAGCAGGGGACCAGCCAGCGGTGGTCGGGGCCGGTCAGCGCGCGCACCGCGTGCGGCACCACCAGGCCGACGAAGGCGATCGGCCCGCAGGCCGCGGTCGCCGCGCCGGCCAGCAGGGTGATGGCGGCGAGCCCGACCACCCGGGCCAGCCAGATGCGCTGCCCCAGCCCGCGGGCGACGTCCTCGCCCAGCCCGAGCAGGTTCAGCGCCGGGGCGTTCACCACGGCCAGCAGCAGCCCGGCGGCGATGAACGGGCCGACCTGCCAGGCCACCTCCGCGCCCCGGCCGGCCAGCGCGCCGACCACCCAGAACCGGAAGGAGTCCAGCGCCTGCTGGTCGCCGATCAGCACCGCCCGCACCAGCGCGTAGAGCAGCGCGGACAGTGCCGAGCCGGCCAGGGCGAGGGTGACCGGGGTGGGCCCGCCCGGGCCCGCCGAGCCGATGGCGTAGACGAGCACGGTGCCGGCCAGGGCGCCGATCAAGGCGAACCAGACGTACCCGGCCGGGTCGGTGACGCCGAGCAGCGAGATGGCCAGGACGACGGCCAGCGAGGCCCCGGCGGTCACGCCCAGCAGGCCGGGGTCGCCCAGCGGGTTGCGGGTGTGGCCCTGCATCAGCGCGCCGGCGACGCCCAGGGCCAGGCCGACCAGCAGCCCCAGCACGGTCCGCGGCACGCGCAGCTGGCGGACCACGATGGCGTCGTCCCCGGGGGTGGCCGGGTCGGAGAGCGCCTGCCAGACGGTGCCCAGCCCGATAGACCGGGTGCCCACGGCGATGCTCAGCACGCAGACGGCGAGGACCAGGAGCAGCAGCAGCCACACGCCCGTCGCCCGGGCGCCGGTGCCGCGCAGCAGGCCGCGCGGCGGTGCCGGGGTCGCCGTCCGGGGCCGGGTGGCCGTGCGCGGTGACACGGGCGGCTCCTGGAGGCGGGTGCGCCGGCCGTCAGGGCTCGGCCGGGCTGGTTAGGCTCACCTTACCCACCCGGCCGCCGTCCCCAGTGGCCGGCGGACTGCCTACCCTCGTGCGGGACCGGGACGGCGTCGTCCCGACCGTCCGCGGAGGTGCCCCGTGCCCGTGCAGCGTCTCGTCCCCACCCAGGAGGCCGCCGACCTGCTGGACCTCACCCGCGAGCTGGCCCGCGAGGAGCTCGCGCCCCGGGTCGCGGCGGCCGAGGCCGACGAGGTGTTCCCCCGGGACGTGTTCACCACGCTGGGCCGGGCCGGGCTCCTCGGGCTGCCCTACGGGGAGGACGTCGGCGGCGGCGGCCAGCCCTACGAGGTGTACCTGCAGGTGCTCGAGGAGCTGGGGGCGGTCTGGGCCAGCGTCGCCGTCGGGGTCAGCGTGCACGGGCTGTCCTGCTTCGGCCTGGCGACGGTCGGCAGCCCCGAGCAGCAGCAGCGCTGGCTGCCGGAGATGCTCGGCGGCGAGCTGCTGGGCGCCTACTGCCTGTCCGAGCCGCACGCCGGCTCCGACCCGGGCGCGATGCGCACCAAGGCGGTCCGGGACGGCGACGCGTACGTGCTGACCGGCGAGAAGGCCTGGACGACGCACGGCGGGCAGGCGGACTTCTACAAGGTCATGGCACGTACCGGCGAGGGGTCGCGGGGCATCTCCTGCTTCCTGGTGCCCGGCGACAGCGCCGGGCTGTCCGCCGACCCGGCGGAGCGGAAGATGGGCCTCACCGGGTCCACCACGGCGACGATGCGGTTCGAGGGCGTCCGGGTGGACGCCGACCGCCGGCTCGGCGCCGAGGGCGAGGGGATGCGGATCGCGCTGTCCGGGCTGGACGCCGGCCGGCTGGGGATCGCCGCCGTCGCCACCGGGCTGGCGCAGGGCGCGCTGGACGACGCGCTGGCCTACGCCGAGGAGCGGGAGACCTTCGGCGTCCCGATCATCGAGCACCAGGGGCTGGCGTTCCTGCTGGCGGACATGGCCGCGGCGGTAGAGACCTCCCGGGCGGTGACCCTGTCCGCCGCGCGCCGCCGGGACGCCGGGCTGCCCTACGGCCGGGAGGCCTCGATCGCCAAGCTGGTGGCCACGGACAACGCGATGAAGGTGACCACCGACGCCGTCCAGGTGCTCGGTGGCTACGGCTACACCCGTGACTTCCCGGTCGAGCGGTACATGCGCGAGGCCAAGGTGATGCAGATCTTCGAGGGCACCAACCAGATCCAGCGGCTGGTGATCAGCCGCGCCCTGGCCAAGGGCGGGACGGCGGCCAGCACGGTCGCCGCCCCACCCGTGGCCTGACGGCCCGGGACGTCGCGTCCCGGGCCGTCAGGCCCTGGTGCAGGGGCCCTCCGCCTGAGCGTGCGAGGCGTGGGGGGCACCCAGCACGGTGGCTGTCAGGCCCTGGTGCAGGGCCCCGCGCCGAGCGTGCGAGGCGTGGGGGGCACCAGGGTCCTTCGTCAGTCGTAGACGACCACGCCGCGGATGTTCACCCCGGCGTGCATGTCCTCGTAGGCCTCGGCGATCTGGTCCAGCGTGTACTCGCGGGTGATGAGCTCGTCGAGCTTGAGCTGACCGGCCTGGTACATGCGCAGCAGCTTCGGGATGATGTCGTGCGGGCTGTTCTCGCCGTAGAGCGAGCCCTGGATCCGCTTCTGCATCATGGTCAGCTCGAACAGCGAGACCGGTGCGCCGATGTCGGTCATCTTCCCGACCCCGGTGACCACCACGGTGCCGGCCTTGCGGATGGCGGCCATCGCCTGGGCCACGTGGTCACCGGTCACCACGCCGATGGTGATGATGGCCGAGTCCGCGCCCTGCCCGTTGGTGATCGACTGGGCGTAGGCGGTGGCCTCCTCGATGCCCTCGAAGGCGTGGGTGGCGCCGAACTCCTGGGCCTTCTCCCGCTTGAAGGGGACCGGGTCGACGGCGATGATCGTCGTCGCGCCGGCGTGCCGGGCGCCCTGGACGGCGTTGACGCCGACCCCGCCGGTGCCCATGACGACGACGACGTCCCCGGGCTGCACGTTGGCGGAGTTCACCGCGGCACCCCAGCCGGTGGGCACGCCGCAGCCGATCAGCGCGGCCTGCTTGAGCGGGATGTCCCTCGGGATCTTCACGACCGAGTCGACGTGCGCCGTCGTGTACTCGGCGAAGGTGGAGATGCCGGCCATCTGGCCGACGTCCTCGCCGTCCAGCTTCATCCGGAAGCTGGTCGGGTCGTCGGCGCGGGAGCCGACCAGCGTGTTGGCGCCGGTGTCGCAGAGGTTGAAGTCGCCACGGGCGCAGGACGGGCAGCGGCCGCAGGCGGGCAGGAACGAGAAGACGACGTGGTCGCCGACCTCGAAGCCGGACGTGTTCGGGCCGACCGCGGTGACCACACCGGCGCCCTCGTGGCCGCCGCAGATCGGGTAGTGGCCGACCATGATGTCGCCGGTCGCTATGTGGTCGTCGGAGTGACACAGGCCCGAGGCCGCCAGCTTGACGGTCACCTCGTTCTGGCGTGGGTCGTCGAGCTCCACCTCGACCGTCTCGTACGTGCCGGGGGCCTTGCGCATGATCGAGGCGCGGGTCGTCAGGGGCATCGTCGCTCCATCCGTCGAGTTCGTGGCACTCAGTGCCAGTGCCGGGCACGGGGAGCCTAGGGGGTGACGGCGCCGATCGTGACGCCGGTCACGTCGCACAGCTCTTAGGCTCGGACCATGTGCCGGAACATCCACGTGCTGCACAACCTCGCGCCGGCGACGACGGACGACGAGGTGCACGCCGCCGCCCTCCAGTACGTGCGCAAGGTGAGCGGCTCCGCCAAGCCGTCCCAGGCCAACCAGGCGGCCTTCGAGCGGGCCGTGGCCGAGGTCGCGCACGCCACCCGGCACCTGCTCGACGACCTGGTCACCAGCGCGCCGCCGCGGGACCGCGAGGTGCTGGCCGCGCAGGCCCGGGAGCGTTCCGCCGCCCGCTACGCGCGCTGACCCCGGGCCGATCGGACGTCGTCCGGGCGGTCTGGACGCAGCGATAGGTCGGGCCCTACCTTTCCCTGCGTCCGTCGGGCACCGGCGCCCGACCGTCCGCCGAGGAGACCCCCGTGTCCGCTCCCGATGTGCCGCCGCTGGTGGCCGAGCAGACCCGCATCGCCGACGAGACGCTCACCGGCGTCGAGGAGCTGTTGCGCACCATCGACGACGCCGACCTGCACCGGGCCGACCCCGGCGGCGGCTGGACCGGCGCGACGATCGTCAGCCACATGACGCTGGCCGGGCTGCTGTGGGTGGGCGACGTGGCCCGCCTGCAGGCCGACCCGCAGCTGGACTCCTTCTACCGGGAGGAGATCGGGCACGACGCGATCGGCGCCGTCCCCCCGACCGCCGCCGAGGCCGCCGACAAGATCGCCTCGTTGCGGCGGACGATGCTCACCACGCTGCCGATGCACACCGAGGAGCTGCTGGCCCGCGAGGTGGACATCACCACCCTGGGCCGCCGGACCGTCGCCGAGTGGCTCCCGATCGTCGTCGGGCACGTGGCGCACCACCGCGACCAGCTGCACGACGTGCTCCGCTCCCGCGGCCGGCTGCCCGCCCGCTTCGACACCTCCTCCGCTGGGGACGGCGCGGCCTGATGCGCGCCGTGGTGCTCACCGGGGTGGGCGGGGTGGAGGTCCAGGACCGCCCGGACCCGCAGCCGGGTCCGCTGCACGTCGTCGTCCACGTCGACGTGGCGTCGCTGTGCGGCACCGACACCCACCAGTTCGAGGGCCGGATCGACTCGCCGTTCCCCCGGGTCCCGGGCCACGACTTCGCCGGCACCGTGGTCGCCGTCGGGGAGGGCGTCGACCCGTCGCTGGTCGGGCGGCAGTTCGCGGTCAAGCCGTCGCTGCCCTGCGGCACCTGCCCCGCGTGCGGGAACGGTCCGTCACTGGACTGCCCGAACAAGAAGCTGATGGGGCTGTGGTCCGACGGCTGCTTCGCCGAGCTGGTGGCGGTGCCGCGGGTCAACCTGGTGCCGGTGCCCGACGGCGTCCCGCTGTGGGGTGCGGCGCTGCTGGAGCCCTTCGCCGTCGGCCTGAACTGCGTCGACCGGCTGCAGGTCGCCCTGGGCGACACGGTGCTGGTGCTCGGGCAGGGGCCGATCGGGCTGGCGGTCGCCCGGCTGGCCGCGCTGTCCGGTGCCGGGCAGCTGCTCGTCACCGACGTGCGGGACGAGGTCTTCGCCGTCTCCCGCGCCTTCGGCGCCACGACCTGCCTGGACAGCCGGGACGACGGTCTGGTCGACCGGGTCCGGGAGCTGACCGGCGGGCGGGGCGCCGACGTCGTCGTCGAGACCTCCGGCGCTCCGGCGGCCACCGCGTCGGTGATCGACCTGGTGCGCAAGGAGGGCAAGGCCTCCTTCATCGGCTACGCCAACGACCTGCCCGGCATCCCGGTCGTGCCGATGATGCTCAAGACGCTCACCGTCTACGGCATCGGCGGCAACGGGGGACGCGGCCAGTACGAGCGGTCCCTGGAGCTGATCCGCACCGGCCGGGTCGACCTGGACCCGCTGGTCACCCACCGCTTCCCGCTCGAGGACGCCCCGGAGGCCTTCGAGGTGGCCGCTACCAAGCGCGACGGCGCCATCAAGGTCCTCCTGGAACCGTGAAGGACCCCCTCGCCCCCCGGCACTCGCAAGCTCGCGCCGAGTCCCGGCGCATGGCCCCCGTTCAGAGGCTCGTCCCGAGCGGAGCGAGGGATGAGGGGAACGGGGGTCCTTACCCGCTGACGCGCTTGTAGACGTCCGGCGGGGCCGCGCCGCCGGCCAGGATCGCGGCCGACCAGCGGTCCAGCCGCGCGGTGAGGTCGGGCAGCTCGTCGCGGACCGGGGCGAGCACCCGGTCCATCGCCGCGTCGGTCGCCGCCTCGACCTCGTCCCGGCGCCGCTGCCCCTCGGGGGTGAGCGCCCCGTCGGCCACCCAGCCGCGCTGGACCAGGTCGGCGTCGGCCGCGGCCATGGCCTCGGGTGACCAGCCGCGGGTGCCGGCGTAGGCGGTGGGCTCCCACCCCAGCCAGTACTCGGTCACCAGGTTCATCTGCAGCCCGGTGAGGCCGGCCGCGACGTTGGCCGCCTGGTGCACGTCGCCGCGGTACTCGCGCAGCAGGTTGGCGGCGTGCCACAGCCGGCCGAACGGGTCCGCGGGCCAGGGCAGCGAGGCCAGCCCGGCGAACAGCGGCCGCCCGGCGACGTCCTCGGCGGCGACGTCGGTCGCCCGGCGCAGCCGGTCGGCCGCGGCCGACACCTCCTCCGCGGGCACGTCGGGCAGCAGCTGGTGGAGCGAGGCGACGGCGCCGGCCTCGCGGGCGGCGAGCACCTGCTCCCGGGTGCACAGCCCCCTCGCCTGCTCGTACAGGCCGGTGACCAGGCCCGGCTCGAAGACGCCGAACGCCGCCACCACGACCGGGGCGGTCGGTTCGCCCATCGGGGCGGTGCGCGCCCAGACGTACCCGGTCAGGAACTCCAGGCCCAGCTCCTCGAGCGCGTCGTAGGCCGGGCGTCCCCAGAAGCCGACGGTGGCGATCGGCTCGGCGGCGTCCCGCAGCCGGCGGGCGGGGCCCTCTGGCACCCGGGGGGCGGCCCGCCCGGGGGCGGGCTCGGTCAGGAAGGCGGCCTGCAGCTCGGCGTAGTCCACGTTCGGCTCCCGGTCGGTGGTCGACGACGCCCGACAGTGTGGCGCGCACCACAAGCCCGTGCACCCAGAGGTCGGGCGGCGCGGCCTGCCCGACGTCGTCATGCTGTCCGCATGACCCTGACGCAGGTCCCTGCCGGGACGCGCACCGAGGACGCGGCGCTGCGCGAGGTGGAGCAGCGGGTGCTGTGGCTGGCCACGGCGATCGTCGACCACGCCAACCGGGTGCGGCCCAACCCGAGCGGGCTCAAGGTCGGCGGCCACCAGGCGTCCAGCGCGTCGATGGTCACGCTGATGACCGCGCTGTGGCTCGAGCAGCTGGGCGCCGAGGACCGGGTGTCGGTCAAGCCGCACGCCTCGCCGGTGCTGCACGCCCTGGAGTACCTGCTGGGTCAGCTGGACGGGCGCTACCTGACCACGCTGCGGGAGTTCGGCGGGCTGCAGAGCTACCCCAGCCGGCTGAAGGACCCGGTGCCGGCCGACTACTCGACCGGGTCGGTCGGCATCGGTGCCACCGCCCCGGTCTGGGGGGCGATCGCCCGCCGCTACGTGAACACCCAGTTCGGCACCGGCGGCGCGGGCCGGCAGTGGTCGCTGGTGGGCGACGCCGAGCTGGACGAGGGCGCGGTCTGGGAGGCCGTGCTCGACCCGATGGTCGCCGAGCTCGGTGAGGTCGTCTGGGTGGTCGACTACAACCGGCAGTCGCTGGACCGCGTCGTCCCGACCTTCGGCGCCACCCGGCTGCAGGGGATGTTCGCCGCGGCCGGCTGGCAGGTGCTCACGGTCAAGTACGGGGCGCTGCTGGAGGAGCTGTTCACCCGCCCCGGCGGCGCGGAGCTGCGCGGCCGGATCGACGAGATGACCAACCCGGAGTACCAGCGGATGCTGCGCCGCGACGCGGCCGAGCTGCGCGCGCAGCTGCCCGGCGACGGACCAGGGGCGTCGGCGGTCGCGGAGCTCATCGCCGGGGTGGGCGACGACGACCTCGTGGCCGCCGTCCGCAACCTCGGCGGGCACGACCTGGCCGCGCTGCGGGCCGCGTTCGCCGCGATCGACGACACCCGGCCCACCGTCGTGCTGGCCTACACGCTCAAGGGCTACGGCCTGGCCACCGAGGGGCACCCGCAGAACCACTCCGCGCTGCTCACCGAGGCCCAGCTCGGCGAGCTGGCCGCCCGGGTCGGCGTCGACCCGAGCGACCCGTGGGCGAGGTTCCCCGCCGGCAGCGCCCCGGCCGAGCTGCTGGCCGCCGCGGCGGCCCGGCTCCGGCGGACCGAGCACGAGGGGGCCCCCGCACCCGCCGTCCCGACGGACCTGGGGCGCACCCCGTCGGGGACGGCGACGACGCAGGCGGCGCTGGGGCGCACGCTGCTGGACCTGAACCGGGCCGCGCCCGAGGTGGGGGCGCGGGTGGTCACCGTCAGCCCGGACGTCAGCTCCAGCACCAACCTCGGCGGCTGGGTGAACAAGGTGGGGGTCTGGTCGGCCGAGGACCGGCACAACTGGTTCTCCGACGACCCCGAGACGATCCTGCACTGGCGCGAGCGGCCCAGCGGCCAGCACGTCGAGCTGGGCATCGCCGAGACCAACCTCGTCGGGCTGATGGGCGAGCTCGGCGCCACCTGGAGCCGCTGGTCGCAGCCGCTGCTGCCGATCGGGGTCATGTACGACCCGTTCGTCGCCCGGGCGCTGGAGCCGTGGTCGTTCGGCGTCTACGCCGGCGGGCAGTCGATCCTGGTCGGTACGCCGTCCGGGGTGACGCTCGCCCCGGAGGGCGGCGCGCACCAGTCGATCACCACCCCGTCGATCGGGCTGGAGCAGCCCGGCGTGGTGACCTACGAGCCGGCGTTCGCGCTGGACACCGAGTGGTGCCTGCTGGCCGCGATGGCCCGGCTCGGCCGCCCGGACGGCGGCTCGGCCTATCTGCGGCTGTCCACCCGCCCGGTCGACCAGGCCCTCGCGGGCGTGCCGACCGACCCCGCCGCCCGGGAGCGCCGCCGTCGGCAGGTGGTGTCCGGTGCCTACGCGCTGCGCCGCGCCGACCGGCCCGCCGTCACCGTGGTCGCGATGGGCGCGGTGCTCCCCGAGGCGCTGGCCGCAGCCGACCGGCTCGGCGAGCTGGGGTTCCCGGCCGACGTCGTCTGCGTGACCAGCCCGGGGCTGCTCTTCCGCGCCCTGCAGGCCCGGCGGGGTCTGGACGACGCCCCGACCGGCGTGCTCGACACCGTGTTCCCGCACCCCCGCGCCACCCCGATGGTCACCGTGCTGGACGGGCACCCGCACACCCTGGCGTTCCTGACCGGGGTGCACCAGGTCCGCGGGACGCACCTGGGCGTCACCCGGTTCGGGCAGTCCGGGGACCTGGACAGCGTCTACCGGCACCACGGCCTGGACGCCGACACGATCATCGGCGCCGCCCTCGACCTCGTCGACTGAGTGAGGACCCCCTGCCCCCCACGCCTCGCGAGCTCGGCGCGGGCCCCTGCTGGGGGCCGACACCCGCGCTTTCGGTACCGAAAGCGCGGGACGGGTCCGTCAGACCAGGAAGCGGTAGGCCGTGGTGCCGGGCGCGAGGTGCTGGATCTTCAGCGGACCAGCCTCGACCCGGGCCATCAGCGGTGCGAACCCGTCGACGCTGCCGAGCTCGATGCCGGTCAGCGCCGCGCCGGTCTCCCGGTTGTCGCGCTTGACGTACTCGAACAGCACGATGTCGTCGTCCGGTCCGAGCACCTCGTCCAGGAAGCGGCGCAGCGCGCCGGGCTCCTGGGGGAACTCGACCAGGAAGTAGTGCTTGAGCCCCTGGTGCACGAGCGAGCGCTCGACCACCTCGGCGTACCGGCTGACGTCGTTGTTGCCGCCGGACAACAGGCACACGACCGTCTGCCCGGGCTCCACCAGGACGGCGCCACCGGTCAGCGCCGCGCTGGCCAGGGCGCCCGCCGGCTCGGCGATGACGCCGTCCACCTGGTACAGCTCGAGCATCTCGGTGCAGACCTGGCCCTCGGGCACGGTCACCAGCTCGCAGCCGGCGTCCCGGACCAGCGGAAAGGTCACGTCCCCGGCCCGGCGGACCGAGGCGCCGTCGACGAAGGTGTCGATCTCGGACAGCTCCACCGGGTGCCCGGCGGCGAGTGCGGCGGCCATGTTGGCCGCGCCGGCCGGCTCCACCCCGACCACCCGGGTGCCCGGCGAGTGCTCGCGCAGCCAGGTGGCGCAGCCGGCCAGCAGGCCGCCGCCGCCCACCGGCAGGACGACGACGTCGGGGACGGTGCCCAGCTGCTCCAGCAGCTCGACGGCCACCGTCGCCTGCCCGGCCACGGTGGAGAGCGCGTCGAAGGCCGGCACCAGGGTCGCCCCGGTGGCCGCGGCGTGGGCGGCCGCGGCGGCCGCGGCGTCGTCGTAGGTGTCCCCCTGGACGACGAGCTCCACCATGTCCCCGCCGAGGGCGGCGATCCGCTGCCGCTTCTGCCGCGGCGTCGTCCCGGGCACGAAGACCCGGCCCCGGACGCCGAGCACCCGGCAGGCGTAGGCCACCCCCTGCCCGTGGTTGCCGGCGCTGGCGGTCACCGCTCCGGCGGCCCGCCCGGCGGCGTCCAGCCGGCTGATCGTGTTGTAGGCGCCGCGCACCTTGTACGAGCGGCCGACCTGGAGGTCCTCCCGCTTGGTCCAGACCGCGGCCCCGGTCAGCTCCGACAGCCGGGCGTTGCGCTGCAGCGGCGTCCGTTCGGCGACCCCGGCCAGCCGTCGGGCGGCCTCCTGGACCTCGCCGGAGAAGCTGGTGCGCACGCTGGTCATCGCACCATCTTCGCCCAGCCGTGCGGCGCGGCCGGCGAGGCCGGGTCAGCCGGCCCAGGCGGGCGCGGGTCCGAGGCCGGTCCGGTGGCGGGCGGCTTCCTCCGAGGGGCTGTGGGAGCCGAGGGCCAGGTGCAGCGCACGCAGCTGGAGGCGGGTGACCACCAGCTGCCCCCGCTGGGCCGGTCCGCGGGCCGCCCGGCCGGGGACGCCGGCCAGCGGGGCGATCGTCGGGGACACCAGCAGCGCGGCCGCTCCGGACAGCCCGGCGTAGAACAGCTGCTCCGGCGGGCTCAACCCGGGCGGTGCGGACAGGAAGCTGCGCAGGTCCTGCGGCACGGGCTCCAGTACCGGCGCGTACTCCGCCAGGGCCTCGGCGAGCTCGGCCTCGCTCGCGGGCAGGTCCCGTGCTCCGAGCGCCTGCGCGCTGCGGGCCCACTCGGCGACGTAGGTGTCGGCCCAGCGACGGCCGAAGCGTGGGGTCAGGTCGCTGCCCACGGCCTCCTGGGCGGCGAGGAAGGCGTCGGTGAAGGCGAGGTGCACCCAGCGGAGCAGCTCGGGGTCCGAGGCGGAGTAGGCCCGCCCGTCGTCCGTGGTCCCGCGGACCCGGGTGTGCAGGGCGCGGACCCGGGCCGACTCCCGCTCGGCCAGCTCCGCGGAGCCGAACGTGCTGACCACCAACCAGCGGGCGGTGCCGGCCAGCCGGGCCCACGGGTCCAGCTGGTAGGCCGAGTGCCGCTGGACGCCGGCCAGGGCGAGGGGGTGCGCCCCCTGACCGAGCAGGGCGCCGACGCCGCCCACCAGGGTGGAGAGGTCGCCGTGCACCCGCCACACCACGCCGTCCGGGGCGAACCAGCCTGGCCCCTCGCCGACCGAGGCGATGTCGCGGACCCAGTCCGGGGCGCCGGTGGGGTCGCCGGAGACCCGGGCCCGGAAGCGGGCGCGGGCGATCCCGGGCAGGCCGGTCAGGGGGAGCACGGGAGGTCGCTCAGAGGCCCCAGTACTTCCCCCGGGTGGCCTCCTTCTCCGGCACGGGGGCGAAGACGTTGCCGGTGGTCGACGGGACGTCGTCCCGGGACATGCCGAACACCCGCAGCAGCGGGCCGACGAGGGCGTCGTACACCGGCGGGAACAGCCGGAACCCGGCGATGATCAGCGGGTTGGCGAAGCCGGACTGCTTGAGCCGGCGCGGGTGCGCGACCCGGTCGACGATGGCCCGGGCCACCCGCTCCGGGGTGTAGACCGGCGGCGGCGGGTGGCCGGTGTTGCCGAGCACGGTGGCGGCCTGGTCGTAGATGGGCGTGGTCGTACCGCCCGGCGCGACGGCGGACACGTGCACGTCGGGGAGCTCGCGGAGCTCCTGCTGCAGCGTCCGGACCATGCCCAACTGGCCCCACTTGGCGGCGATGTAGGCGCCCATGGTCGGCGCGCTGACGGAGGCGAGCAGGGAGCTGACCACGATCATCGAGCCCTGCTGCTGGCGACGGAAGACCGGGATGACCGCTTTGATCAGGTTGTTCGTGCCGTGCAGCGCGGTGTCGACGACCCGCTCGAAGACGTCGGGGTCCAGGTCCTCGAGCCGGCCGTAGGCCATCACCGTGGCCGCGTGCACGACCACGTCGAGCCGGCCGAACGTGCCGGTCGCGGTGTCCACGGCGGCCTGCAGGCCGGCCCGGTCCAGCACGTCGACCGCTGCGATCTCGACGGCCGCGGCCCCGGCCGCGCGGCACTCGACGGCGGCCGCGGTCAGCGTCTGCTCGCTGCGGGCGACGAGCACCAACGAGGCGCCGCGCTGTGCGAACAGGACGGCGGTCGCCCGGCCGATCCCGCTGGAGGCGCCGGTGACCAGCACGACCTCGCGGCGGCCGAGCTCTTCGGGGGTGGACGAGGGAGGGGTTGCTGTCTGCTCAGCCGTCACCTCGCTCCGCTACCCCCAGGCGGCTCCGCCATGCCCTGCAGTGTCAGTCCGCCCCGAGACGACCGCTGGTACCGCCCTGCTGGATCATGTCCGCGTGTTGCAGTCGGCGCGTGAGCTCGGTACCCGAGAGCAGCTGCTCTCGGCCGCAGTGCGCGTGCAGGCACTGTCCTTCGACGGGTTGGAGCTCGTGTCGCTGCGCTTGCCTGCTCGGCTGTGGCTGGACCGATGCTCGTTCGTCGGCGCGGAGCTCGAAGCGGCCATCCTCGAGCCCGGAACGCACCTGCCGGACGGCTCCGTCTATTGAGGCGGTGGTACTGCGCCGCCGAAGATCCCTTCGGCGGCGGCAGCCTCCGGCCACTGCCTACAGGCGTGGGGCGATGAGGATCTGGGTGCCGTCGGGGCGGTAGGTGCGCCATCGGCCGTCCGGTGGTCGCTCGACCCGGAACCCGTGGTGGACCTTGGTGTGTGGAAGGACCACCCCCTCCCCACGACTCGCAAGCTCGCCGCGGGCCCCTGGGGGCGGCCGGGTGGACGTCGCACCAGTGGGTCGGGGCGGTGCAGCCGGCGAAGACGCAGTGCCGGTCCCGGCGTTCCACCGCCCGCCGGATGTGTGGCGGGACGACCCGCTTGTCGCGGCCCACGTCGAGCGGTAGCCCATCAGGGCTCATCACCATCCGGGAGATCGTCGCATCGCAGGCCAGCCACCGGGCCCGGGCGGCGGAGATCTGCGCGCCGAAACCGGTGGTGGCTGCCCCTGGCCCGGTGGTCGTGGTGTCGGTGAGGTCCTCGACGTCGATGGTGACGATGACGTGCGGCTTGACGGTGCGCAGGAAGGGCAGCAGAAGGACCCGGCTGCCCCCCGCCGCTCGCAAGCTCGCGCCGGGCCCCTGCAGTCGGGCCACGGGAGCGGCCACCCCCAGGGGCCCGCGCCGAGCGTGCGAGGCGTGGGGAGGGGGTGGTCCTTCCTCTTCTCGAAGCCCACGGTGTCGAGCTCGAACCGGCCGCTCCCACCCTCGGTGTGCCTGGCCAAACTCAGCCGCCGCCCCTCGGTCGGGTCGGGTTCGGGCCCGTCCGGGTCGAGCGCGGCCTGGAAGGACTGCACGGCTCCGACCAGCCGCTCGTAGGGCTCCTCCGCGGCCACCTGCGCCCAGGCCTGGTCGAACGGGGCAAGGTCGATGCCCTGCTCGGCGGCGGCGGCCAGCCGGTCGGGCCGCACCGCGGTGGCCAGCACCGCCATCTGCTCGGCGGTCACCTCCCCGGCGGCGAACGCCGCAGCCACCGCGGGCAGGTGCTCCAGCGCCCGACCCGAGTGCACCAGCCGTGACGCGGCGCCCGGCGAGAGCCGGCCGTGGCCGCGCAGCCAGGACTGTGGTGTCTTGATCCCGTCGTGCTCGGTGGCCTGGGTGCGGTCGGCGTGCCGCACGGTGCGGGTCAGTTCGGCGTCGAGCTTGTTACGCGCCTGCAGCAGCTCCGCGACCCGGTCCAGCACCAGCCCGTCGCTCAGGTCGTGCAGGTCCTCGGCGGCGTAGGCGTCCAGGGTCGAGGTGAGCTCGCCCATGACACCTCCCGCAGCGCTTCGAACTGGTGTTCGAAGTCTACCGCCACGCGGGTGTCCGTACAAGAGGAAAGGCCAGGTCAGAGGGCTGCGCGAACCGCGGCGACACCCCCCGGATGGCCGGCCGGCACGATCGGACGGCGATCGGTCCGCGCGAGTTCGACCGAGGGATGCCCGCCGAAACGCGGCACCGCTACGGTCGGACCCGACGCGGTGCCCGAGGGCCCGCCCGGCACGAGAGGACTCCGCCCGTGTTCGAAAAGGTCCTGGTCGCCAACCGCGGGGAGATCGCGGTCCGCGCCTTCCGTGCCGCCTACGAGCTGGGCGCGGGCACCGTCGCGGTGTTCCCGCACGAGGACCGCAACTCCGTGCACCGGCTCAAGGCAGACGAGAGCTACGAGATCGGCGAGCCCGGCCACCCGGTGCGCAACTACCTCGACGTGGGCGAGATCGTCCGCGCCGCCCAGCGCGCCGGCGCCGACGCGGTCTACCCCGGCTACGGGTTCCTGTCGGAGAACCCCGACCTGGCCGCGGCCTGCGCGGAGGCGGGCGTCACCTTCGTCGGCCCGTCCGCCGACGTGCTGCGGCTCACCGGCAACAAGTCCCGGGCCATCGCCGCGGCGCGGGAGGCCGGGCTGCCGGTGCTCGCCTCCACCGACCCGGACCGGGACGTCGACGCGCTGCTGGCCGCGGCCGAGGCCATCGACGGCCCGGTGTTCGTCAAGGCCGTCGCCGGCGGCGGCGGCCGCGGCATGCGCCGGGTCGAGGACCGCGGCCAGCTGCGCAGCTCCATCGAGGCGGCGATGCGGGAGGCCGAGTCGGCGTTCGGCGACCCGACCGTCTTCCTCGAGCAGGCGGTCGTCGACCCGCGGCACATCGAGGTGCAGGTGCTCGCCGACGCCGAAGGCAACGTCATCCACCTCTACGAGCGGGACTGCTCGGTGCAGCGCCGCCACCAGAAGGTCATCGAGCTGGCCCCCGCGCCCAACCTGGACCCGGCGCTGCGGGAGCGGATCTGCGCCGACGCCGTCGCCTTCGCCCGCCAGATCGGCTACGTGAACGCCGGGACGGTCGAGTTCCTCGTCGACCGCGAGGGCCGGCACGTGTTCATCGAGATGAACCCGCGGATCCAGGTCGAGCACACGGTCACCGAGGAGGTCACCGACGTCGACCTGGTGCAGAGCCAGCTGCGGATCGCGTCGGGGGAGACGCTCGCCGACCTCGGCCTCTCCCAGGACGCCGTCCAGCTGCGTGGCGCCGCGCTGCAGTGCCGCATCACCACCGAGGACCCGGCCAACGGCTTCCGTCCCGACACCGGCCGGATCACCGCCTACCGGTCGCCCGGAGGCGCGGGGGTGCGGCTGGACGGCGGGACGGCGCTGGGTGCCGAGGTGGCCGCGCACTTCGACTCGATGCTGGTGAAGCTGACGTGCCGGGGGCGGACCTTCGACATCGCGGTGGCCCGGGCCCGCCGGGCCGTGGCCGAGTTCCGCATCCGTGGCGTCTCCACCAACATCCCCTTCCTGCAGGCGGTGCTGGACGACCCCGACTTCGCCGCGGGCCGGGCGACGACGTCCTTCATCGAGGAACGCCCCCACCTGCTCACCGCCCGGAGCTCGGCCGACCGGGGCACCCGGCTGCTCACCTACCTGGCCGACGTGACCGTCAACCACCCGCACGGCGACCGGCCGCACCTGGTCAACCCGGTGGAGAAGCTGCCGCGGGTGGACCTGGCGCAGGAGCCGCGGAGCGGGTCGCGGGACCGGCTGCGCGAGCTGGGCCCGGAGCGGTTCGCCGCCGACCTGCGCGACCGGACCGCCCTGGCCGTCACCGACACCACCTTCCGGGACGCCCACCAGTCGCTGCTGGCCACCCGGGTGCGCACCAAGGACCTGCTCGCCGTCGCCGGGCACGTCGCCCGCTCCACGCCGGAGCTGCTGAGCCTCGAGGCCTGGGGCGGGGCCACCTACGACGTGGCGCTGCGGTTCCTGCACGAGGACCCCTGGGACCGGCTGGCCGCGCTGCGCGAGGCGGTGCCCAACGTCTGCCTGCAGATGCTGCTGCGCGGCCGGAACACCGTCGGCTACACCCCCTACCCCGAGCAGGTCACGACGGCGTTCGTGGAGGAGGCGGCGCGCACCGGCATCGACGTCTTCCGGGTGTTCGACGCGCTCAACGACGTCAGCCAGATGCGGCCGGCGATCGACGCCGTCCGGGAGACCGGGACGGCGATCGCCGAGGTCGCGCTCTGCTACACCGCCGACCTCTCCGACCCGGCCGAGCAGCTGTACGACCTGGACTACTACCTGCGGCTCGCCGAGCAGATCGTCGACGCCGGCGCGCACGTGCTGGCGATCAAGGACATGGCCGGGCTGCTCCGCCCGCCGGCCGCGGCCACCCTGGTGACCGCGCTGCGCGAGCGCTTCGACCTGCCGGTGCACCTGCACACCCACGACACCGCCGGCGGTCAGCTGGCCACGCTGATGGCGGCCTGGCAGGCCGGCGTGGACGCCGTGGACGGCGCGGTCGCCAGCATGGCCGGCACCACCAGCCAGCCGCCGCTGTCGGCCATCGTCGCGGCGACCGACCACACCGAGCGGGCCACCGGGCTGGACCTTCGGGCGGTGAACGACCTGGAGCCCTACTGGGAGGCCGTGCGCCGCGTCTACGCGCCGTTCGAGTCCGGGCTGCCCTCGCCCACCGGCCGGGTCTACACCCACGAGATCCCCGGCGGGCAGCTGTCCAACCTGCGCCAGCAGGCCATCGCGCTGGGCCTCGGGCAGCGGTTCGAGGAGGTCGAGGACGCCTACGCCGCCGCCGACCGGCTGCTGGGGCGCCTGGTCAAGGTCACCCCGTCGTCGAAGGTGGTGGGCGACCTGGCCCTGCAGCTGGTCGGCGCCGGGGTGTCGGTGGACGACTTCGCCGCCGACCCGGGCAAGTTCGACCTACCCGACTCGGTGGTCGGGTTCCTGCGCGGGGAGCTCGGCGACCCGCCCGGCGGCTGGCCCGAGCCGTTCCGCAGCCGCGCGCTGGAGGGCCGCCGTCCCGAGGAGCCGCCCGCCGAGCTGTCCGAGGACGACGTCCGCGGGCTGGCCGAGGAGCCCCGCGCCACGCTCAACCGGCTGCTGTTCCCCGGGCCGACCAAGGAGTTCCTGGCCCACCGGGAGTCCTACGGCGACACCTCGGTGCTGCCCAGCAAGGAGTTCCTCTACGGCCTGCGCCAGGGGGTCGAGCACTCGGTGGACCTGGAGCCCGGCGTCCGGCTGCTGATCACCATCGAGGCCGTCTCGGACGCCGACGAGCGCGGCATGCGCACCGTCATGTGCTCGCTCAACGGGCAGCTGCGGCCGGTCTCGGTGCGGGACCGGTCCGTCTCGGCGGACGTGAAGTCGGCGGAGAAGGCCGACCGCGGCAACCCCGACCACGTCGCCGCCCCCTTCGCCGGGGTGGTCAGCCTCTCTGTCGCCGACGGCGACACCGTCGAGGCCGGCCAGCAGATCGCCACCATCGAGGCGATGAAGATGGAGGCCGGGATCACCGCACCGCGGGCGGGGAAGGTCGCCCGGGTGGCGATCGGCGCGGTCCAGCAGGTCGAGGGCGGCGACCTCCTCGTCGTCCTGGAGTAGGTCAGAGCTGCGGCCGCAGGCCGGCCAGCGCCGCCGAACCGCGGACGGCGGCGGCCAGGTCGGCCAGCGCCGCGCCGTGGGCGGCGGTCAGGGCGACGCTGCCCTCGTCCAGCGTGGTGCGGTCGACGTAGCCGCTGTGGTCCAGGTACAGCCCGGGCGCCAGCACCTGGACGGCGAAGAACCCGGACAGCACGTCGCGCAGGTCGTTGACCGCCAGGAAGTGGTGGCTGCTGGCACCGGTGAGGACGACGGCCGCCGCCTTGCCCTGCAGCGGGGCGGTGGTCTCGCCCCACTTGCCGCGCTCGGTGCCCTCCAGCACGCCCTTCAGCAGGGCGCTGTAGGTGGCCCGGTACACGGGGCTGCCGAAGACCACCGCGTCGGCGCCGTCCATGGCGGCCGTCACCTCGGGCAGCGCGACCTGGCTCAGCTCCAGCAGCCGGGTGTCGGCACCCTGCTGGGCGGCTCCGGCCAGGATGCCGGCGACCGCCGTCGCGGTCCGCCCGCCGGCCTCGGGGCCGCCCGCGAGTCCGATGATCGTCGCCATCCGCTCCTCCTCGTCCGGGTGCGCGTCCGGCCGGACGGCAGTCCTGGGGTCGAGGCCCGAGAGTAGGAAGCCGGGGGCGCGCGGGGTATCCGCTGGGTGCCGTCCGACAGCCGCGCGCTGCGCGGACAGGTCGGCGCACTCAGTGGCTGGTGGCACCGGCCGGCGGGCCCTATCGTGCCGGGATGTGGCGCGCGCCACAGGACGCCGACGACGCCGTCGGCGCGGCAGCGGAGGTCCAGGGTGCCCACCGACACACTCCACGAGCCCCGGCGGGAGAGCCCGCTCCTGCACTTCCCGGTCGTGTGCACCCGGAGCCTGGAGGAGGCCCGCGACGCTGTCACCCGGGTCTACCTGCCGCACGACCTGACCGCCCGGGACGACCGGGTGGACATGACCCTCAACGCCGTCTCCGACCACCACTTCACGCTCGGCTACCTGACGTACCACGCCTCCACCGAGCTGGTCATGCCGCCGACGGAGAACTGCTACCACGTCAACCTGACCACGGCCGGGGAGACCGACGCCGACCGCACCGACGGCGCCCGTGAGCGCACCCTCGCCGAGGAACGCGGCCTGGTCCTGAGCCCCGTGCAGCGCAACACGGTCCGCTGGACGCCGCAGGCCGAGCAGCTCATCCTCAAGATCCCGCGCAGCAGCCTGGAGACGCACCTTGGCGAGCTGCTCGGGCAGCCGGTCACCCAGGTCGTCGACTTCGGCTTCGGGCTGGACCTCACCACCGGTGCCGGACGCAGCCTGCTGCACGCGGTGCGCTTCCTGGCCGACGAGCTTGACCGGCCCGACGGTCTGGCCTCCATGCCGCTGGCGCGGGAGCAGCTGGAGGCCTTCGTCATGACGCAACTGCTGCACGCCGGACGGCACCAGTACACCGACGCGCTCATGGCGCCGGCCGAGGGTGTCCGGCTGGGCCGGCTGGGTCCGATCGTCGAGTACATGGAGGCCAACGCCGACGAGCCGCTGACGCCGCAGGAGCTGGCGCGGGTCGGCTGCATGAGCGTCCGCACGCTGCACGCCTCCTTCCAGCAGACCTTCGGCGAGAGCCCCATGTCCTACCTGCGGCGGATCCGGCTGGACCACGTCCGGGCGGAGCTGCTGCGCAGCGACCCCTCCGTGGTGCGCGTGACCGACGTGGCCATGAAGTGGGGCTTCTTCCACCAGAGCCGGTTCGCGCAGCAGTACCGGGACCACTTCGGCGAGCTCCCCAGCCGCACGCTCCGGTCGTGACCCCGACCCGGGGCGTCCGGACTGCGCTCTCCGGTCACGCCCGTTCACTGGGCGGATAGCGGGAGGCGCCGCCGCTGCCTAGCGTCGGCAGCACTCAACGTGTCGGGCGCCACATCCAGTGAGAGGAGAGGTCCATGACCTCCACCCAGTCGACCGAGATGCAAGAGTTCCGGCTCTTCATCAACGGCAGGTCCGTCGACGCGCTGTCGGGCCGGACCTTCGAGTCGCAGAACCCCTACCTGGGGCGGCCGTGGGCGCGGATCGCCGACGGCGGCCCGGACGACGTCGACGCCGCGGTCGGTGCCGCCCGGGCGGCCTTCGACGGTGAGTGGGGCGCGAAGACCGGCTTCGAGCGGGCCGCCGTGATGCGGGCCTGTGGCGACGCGATCGCCGCCAACGCCGAGAAGCTGGCCCGCCTGGAGGTCCAGGACTCCGGCAAGCTGCTGCGGGAGATGCTGGGCCAGCTGAAGGCCCTCCCGCAGTGGTACTACTACTTCTCCGGGCTGGCCGACAAGCTCGAGGGCCGCACCATCCCGCCGGTCAACGCCAACTACTTCGCCTACACGCGGCGTGAGCCGCTGGGCGTGGTCGGTGCCATCACCCCGTGGAACTCCCCGCTGCTGCTGCTCACCTTCAAGCTGGCCCCGCTGCTGGCCGCCGGGAACACCTGCGTGGTCAAGCCGTCCGAGCACTCGCCGGCGTCCACCATCGCCCTGGCGGAGGTGCTGTTCGAGGCCGGCCTGCCCGCCGGCGTGCTCAACGTGGTGACCGGTTGGGACCGGTCGACCGGTGAGCGGCTGGCGAGCCACCCCGGGGTGGACAAGGTCGCCTTCACCGGCTCCACCGCCACCGGGATCAAGGTCGCCCAGGCGGCCGCCGCGAACGTCAACCGCGTCACCCTGGAGCTCGGTGGCAAGAGCCCGCAGATCGTCTTCCCCGACGCGGACCTCGACGCCGCGGCCAACGGCCTGGTGGCCGGCGTCTTCGCGGCCACCGGGCAGACCTGCATGGCGGGCTCGCGGCTGATCGTGCACGCCGACGTCCACGACGCGCTCATCGAGAAGGTCGTCGCCCGGGCGAGCACCATCAAGCTCGGTGACCCGCTGGACGCCGAGACCGAGATGGGCCCGGTCGCCAACCAGCCGCAGTACGAGAAGGTGCTCGGCTACCTGAAGACGGCGCAGGAGGAGGGTGCCACCTTCGCTTACGGGGGCGAGGCCGACAGCGAGCGCGGCGCGCTCTTCGTGAAGCCGACCGTGGTCACGAACGTGACGTCGGAGAACACCATCGTCCGCGAGGAGGTCTTCGGGCCGGTCCTGGCCGCGGTCACCTTCACCTCCGAGGAGGAGGCGCTGAAGATGGCCAACGACACCCCCTACGGGCTGGCCGGGGCCGTCTGGACCAAGGACGTGCACCGCGCCCACCGGGTCGCCGCGAAGCTGCGCGCCGGGACCGTGTGGATCAACGCCTACCGGGTGGTCGCGCCCAACATGCCCTTCGGCGGGTTCGGCCACAGCGGCCTGGGCCGGGAGAACGGCGTCGAGGCGATGAACGAGTACACCGAGACCAAGTCGGTCTTCGTGGAGCTGACCGGCGGGACCCGGGACCCCTTCCAGCTCGGGTGAGGACCCCCCTGCCCCCCACCGCTCGCGAGCTCGCGGCGGGACCCTGCAGGGGGGCCGCTCCGTTCCGCGCAGCCGCCGGCTGCCCCGTACGAGGAGAGCTCATGAGTGACCACGTGTACCGGGTCGTCGAGGTCGTCGGCAGCTCGCCCGTCGGCGTCACCGAGGCGATCACGAACGCCGTCGGCCGGGCCGGCAAGACCCTGGAGAACCTCGACTGGTTCGAGGTCGGCCAGATCCGCGGGCACATCGAGGACGGCCAGGTGGGGCACTACCAGGTCACCGTCAAGGTCGGTTTCAAGCTCCGCGACTGAAAGAGGACCACCCTTCCCCCCACGCCTCGCGAGCTCGGCGCGGGACCCTGAAGGCTGGCCGACCGGTGCCGCCGGGTGCGGCAGGAAGAGGGTCCGCAGTGAACACCCGCCGTTCGCCGGCCGAGGCCGTCCAGCACGCCGTCGCCGCCCTCGCGGCCGGGCAGATGGTGGTCGTCGTCGACGACGCCGACCGGGAGGACGAGGGCGACCTGGTCGTCGGCGCCGAGCTGGTGACGCAGGAGCAGATGGCCTTCATGGTCCGGCACGGCACGGGGATCGTCTGCGTCCCGATGTCCGCGGAGCGCGCGGAGGAGCTGCGGCTGCCGCCGATGGTCGCCGACAACACCGACGCCCACGGCACCGCGTTCACCGTCAGCGTCGACCACATGCACACCGGGACCGGTGTCTCGGCCGCCGACCGTGCCGCCACGGTGCGGGCGCTGGCCGACCCGGCCACCAAGCCCGGGGAGCTGCGCCGGCCCGGGCACGTCTTCCCGCTGCGGGCCCGGGCGGGCGGCGTGCTCGTCCGACCCGGGCACACCGAGGCCGCCGTGGACCTGACCACCATGGCGGGCCTGTCCGGCACCGGCGTGATCACCGAGATCACCTCCGACGACGGGACGATGCCGCACGGCGCCTCGGTGGTTGCCTTCGCCCAGGAGCACAGCCTGCAGTTGCTGGCCATCGCGGACCTGGTCCGCTACCGGCGGGCCACCGAGCGCCTGGTCGAGCAGGTGGCCACCTCCGGCATGCCCACCGCCTTCGGCACGTTCCGCGCCGTGGCCTACCGCTCCACGATCGACGGCAGCGAGCACCTGGCCCTGGTCATGGGGGACGTCGCCGAGGCCGGGCGTTCCGCCCAGGGCGCGCTGGTGCGGGTGCACAGCGAGTGCCTCACCGGCGACATCCTCGGGTCGCTGCGCTGCGACTGCGGCGGGCAGCTGGAGCACGCGCTGCGCGCCATCGCCGCGGAGGGCTGCGGCGCGCTGGTGTACCTGCGCGGGCACGAGGGCCGCGGCATCGGCCTGGCGCACAAGATCCGCGCCTACGCGCTGCAGGACCAGGGCCTGGACACCGTGGACGCCAACACCGCGCAGGGGCTGCCGGCCGACTCCCGCAGCTACGGCGTCGGGTCGCAGATCCTCGGCGACCTCGGCATCAGCAGGCTCCGGCTGATGACCAACAACCCGGCCAAGTTCGGCGGCCTCGAGGGCTACGGCCTCACCATCGTCGGCCGCGTCGCCCTGCCGGTGGTGGAGACGCCGCACAACGTCCGCTACCTGCGCACCAAGCGGGAGCGGATGGGGCACGACCTGGAGTTCCGCAGCGCCGACTCCTGATCCAGCAGGTCGAGCGATGTCTGCCGTGGACGGTCACCGGCCTGCGCTGGGCGGCTGTCTCCTCCGTGGACGGGGCCATAGCGTCGCGGTTGATGTGACCTGCGACACACCCGGCCGACCGCCCCACCGCGGTCCGGCGGCACCCGAGCACCCGAGGAGAGAGCCGTGAGCATCACCCAGTCCGCGAACGAGCGCTTCGGCCTGGCCCCGACCGAGCCGCGCCCGCCGGAGGAGACCAAGCCGCTGGTCGACCGCCGCCAGACCAACCCCCTGCTCGGCGACCAGAAGATGAAGCTGGGCCTGTTCGGCACCAACTGCTCCTACGGGCTGGTCATGAGCCACGCCCCGAGCACCTACGACGTCACCTGGGACCACACCCTGGAGATCGCGCAGCGGGCGGACCGGCTGGGGCTCGAGGCGCTGGTCCCCATCGCCCGGTGGAAGGGCTTCGGGGGCACGACCAACTTCAACGGCAAGGCCTACGAGACCTACACCTGGGCCGCCGGCATCGCCGCGCTCACCGAGCGGATCGCCATCACCTCCACCAGCCACCTGCCGACGGTGCACCCGATCGTCGCGGCCAAGGCGGCGACGACGATCGACCACATCTCCCGGGGCCGCTTCGCGCTCAACCTGGTGATGGGGTGGGTCACGCCCGAGATGGAGATGTTCGGACGCGAGCAGCGGGAGCACGACGAGCGGTACGCCTTCGGCCAGGAGTGGCTGGACGTCGTGCAGAAGCTGTGGAGCGAGGAGGGCTCCTTCGACGTCGACGGGAGCTACTTCCACGGCCGCGACCTCGAGGCCTACCCGAAGCCCCACCAGGCGCCCCGGCCGGTCCTGCTCAACGCCGGCAACTCGCCGGCCGGCATCGAGTTCTCGGCGCGCAACGTGGACATCAACTTCGCCTCACTGGCCACCCTGGACGACATCAAGGCCTACACGACCAACATCAAGGAGAAGGCGCGCCGGGAGCACGGCCGGGAGATCCAGGTCATGACCTACGGCCTGGTCATCGCGCGGGACTCCGAGAAGGAGGCCCAGGACTTCCACCAGAAGGTCATCGACGAGGGCGACTGGGGCGCCGCCGGCAACGTCATCAAGATCGCCAGCTCCGGGGCGAGTCAGTCCTTCGACCACGCGGTCAAGGAGATGCAGACCCGCTTCATCGCCGGCTGGGGCGGCTACCCGATCGTCGGCACCCCCGACCAGGTCGCCGAGGAGTTCGCCAAGCTCAACGAGGCGGGCATGGACGGGATGATCATGGGCCTGGTCGACTTCAACGAGGAGCTCAAGTACTTCGGCTCCGAGGTCATGCCGCGCATGGTCCAGGCGGGCATCCGGCACTGAAAGGACCCCCCTGCCCCCCACCACTCGCAAGCTCGCGGTGGGACCCTGCAGGGGGGCCTGACCTGCCCTCACGCCTCGTACCTCGGCGCGGGCCCCTGCAGCGGGGCCGACGGCGGGGCCCTGCAGGGGGCCTGACCGTGGCGTCGTCGCCGGACCACCGGCGGCGGCGCCACGGCCTGCGCAAGGTGGACAGTCGCACGCACGTGGGGGATAGACCGGCGCGGGGGCCCTTCCTAGCGTCGTCCCCGTGGCCGCTGACCCCGCCCGAACCCGCGCCGCCTCCACCTCGGCGCTCGACGGCATCCGGGTGCTCGAGCTCGGCTCGATCATCGCCGGGCCCTTCTGCGGCCGGCTGCTCGCTGACCACGGCGCGGACGTGATCAAGATCGAGGCACCCGGCTCCCCGGACCCGCTGCGGGAGTGGGGCCAGGCCGAGCAGGACGGCCGCCACTTCTTCTGGACCGTCCACGCCCGGAACAAGCGGTGCATCACCCTCGACATGCGCCGGCCGGAGGGCCGGGAGCTCTTCCTGAACCTGGTCGACGTGGCCGACGTCCTCGTGGAGAGCTTCCGGCCCGGCACCCTGGAGAAGTGGGGGCTGGACCCCGAGGACCTCGCCACCCGCAACCCCGGGCTGGTCGTGGCCCGGGTGTCCGGGTACGGCCAGACCGGCCCGATGAGCCGGCGCCCCGGGTACGCGTCGGTGGCCGAGGCGGTCAGCGGCATGCGGTACCTCAACGGCTACCCGGGAGGACCGCCGCCGCGGCCGGCGCTGTCCATCGGTGACTCCCTGGCCGGGATGTTCGCCGCGCAGGGCGTCCTGATGGCGCTGCTGGCCCGAGAGCGGGGCGAGCGGCGCACCGGGCAGGTGGTCGACGTGGCCCTGACCGAGGCGTGCCTGGCACTGCTCGAGTCCAGCATCCCGGACTACGACCGGGGCGGCGTCGTCCGGGAGCCCTCCGGCACCCGGCTCACCGGCATCGCCCCGTCCAACCTGTACCAGTCGGCCGACGGGCGCTGGATGGTGATCGCGGCCAACCAGGACTCCGTCTTCACCCGGCTGTGCGCCGCCATGGACCGGCCGGAGCTGGCCACCGACGAGCGCTTCCGCTCGCACACCGCCCGCGGGCGGCACCAGGACGAGATCGACGACATCGTCGCCGCGTGGGCCCGCCGGCACGACGCGGAGACGCTCACCCGCGTGCTCGAGGACGCCGGTGTCGTCGTCGGCCCGGTGAACACCGTCGCCGAGGTGGTCCAGGACGAGCAGTTCCGGGCCCGCGACATGCTCGTCCCGCACTTCGACGAGGGCATTGGCGCCGACGTCCTGGGCCCCGGCGTGGTGCCCAAGCTGTCGGCCACCCCGGGTTCGGTCCGCTGGGCCGGGCCGCCGCGCCCTGGCACGCACAACGCCGAGGTCTACCGCGACCTGCTGGGCCTGCCCGACCAGCACCTGCACGAGCTCGAAGCGGCCGGCGTCATCTGACGCGGGCGCGGACCACCGGACCAGGGAGGACGACGTGCACCTGCCAGCCACCGTCGACATCCGGGAGGTCGGCCTCCGGGACGGGCTCCAGATGGAGGAGCCCGTCCCCCTGGAGGGCAAGCTGCGCATCCTGGAGGCGGTGGCCGCCACGGGCGTCTCCCGGGTCGAGGTCACCGCGTTCGTGTCCCCGCGGGCGGTCCCGGCGATGGCCGACGCCGAGCAGGTCGTGGCCGAGCTCGGCAGGTGGCCGGGCGTCCACTTCTCCGCGCTCGTCGCCGGCAGGGGCGGCGCCCACCGGGCGATCGCCGCGGGCATGCCGCACCTGGAGTACGTCATCTCCGCCTCCGACGGGCACAGCCGGGCCAACTCCGGGCGGTCCACCGCCGAGGCGGTGGCCGCGGTCCAGGAGATCGCCGGGCTGGCGCACGACGCGGGGGGCCGGTGCGAGGCGATCATCGCGGTCGCCTGGGACTGCCCGTTCGACGGGCGGACCCCGGTCGAGCGGGTCGTCGACGTCGCCCGCCGGTCCGTCGACCAGGGCGCCGACCAGCTCTGCCTGGGCGACACGATCGGGACCACCGTCCCCGGCCGGGTGGCCGAGCTGCTCGACCGGGTGCGCGACGCCTGCCCGGGGACCGAGGTGGGCGTGCACTTCCACGACACGCGGGGTGCGGGCCTGGCCGGCGTGCTGGCCGCGGTGGACGCCGGGGTGACCCAGGTCGACGCCTCGGTGGGCGGCCTCGGCGGCTGCCCCTTCGCGCCGGGTGCCAGTGGCAACATCGCCACCGAGGAGGTCGTCTACCTGCTGGAGGACTCGGGCGTCTCCACCGGCCTGGACCTCGAGGCGGTGCTGCGCGCGGCCGCCGTCGTCGAGGAGGTCGTGGGCCACCCGCTGACGAGCAACCTCTACCGCGCCGGCGGACGGTCGCGGCCGCGGTCGGACGCCACGGCCTGCTGACCGCCGGGCCGGCGCCGGCTCAGACCTCCCCGCCCGCCTCGGTGATCAGTCCACGGACGAGGTCCTTGACCTGGTCGCGGTGGGCGTAGACGAGCTGCTTGGCGGTGTCCCGCGCGCCGGTCCGGTAGGCCTCGACCAGCTGCGCGTGGTGCACGACGTCGAACTCCTCCCACCAGCGGCGGTCGGCCATCGTGCGGTGCCAGAAGGACGGGATGCCCAGGCGCTCGTAGAGCTCGCTGAGCTGGTCGCACCGCGCGAGCGCGACCAGGCGCTTGTGGAAGGCGTGGCTGGTGCGCAGGAAGGCGACGAGGTCCGGGGCGTCGCCGCGGACGATCCGCGCCAGGTCGTCGGCCAGCGTCTGCAGGTCGTCGACCGCAGCGTCGTCCACCCTGCCGACCGTCTCCTCGACGACGCCGATCTCGACCGTGCACCGCGCGTCGAAGAGCGCCTCGGCCGCCTGCGGGGTGAGCGGCTCGACGACGTACCCGTCGGCCCCGCGCGACACCAGGCCGTCGGCGCAGAGCTTGGTCAGCGCGTAGTAGACGCGCTGCGCGTCGGCGTCGAGCTCGGTGGCGAGCTGCTCGAGGTCGAGGGGCCGGCCGAGGGGCAGCTCGCGGCCGATGACCCGGTCGCGCAGCGTCCGGTAGGCGGCCTCGTCCAGGGCGCTCTCCAGCCGGCCGAAGCGCCCGCGGAAGTAGGTGAGCGGCGCGCCCTCCGCGCCGGCCGCCTGCCGGACGTGGGCGAGGAAGACGGTGTGGGTGCCGCCGGTGACCGTCTCGTCGACCTCGCACTCCAGGTGCGCGAGCGCCCCCTCGACCAGCGGGACGCCGTTCTCCCCGCGGACGACGCCGACCCCCCGGAACTTGTCCGTGCCCTTCTTGGCGAAGGCGTAGGCGACCTGCCCCTGGTCCTCGCCGAGGATGTTGACGGCGAACACGCCGGACCGCAGGACGGCGGCCTGGGTGTCGCTGGTCCTGTTCAGGCAGACCAGCATCATCGGCGGCTCCATCGACAGCGAGGACACCGCGCTGGCGGTCGTGCCGAAGTCGGCGCCGTCCGCCCTGGTCGTGATCACGGTGACGCCGCTGGCGAAGCGGCCGATCACGTCACGGAACACCTCGTCGGGAACAGCGCGCTGGACGCCGGTACCTCCGGTCATCGCCGACCTCCCACCTGTGGCGCAGGACACGTTCCGGTCCCGCCGACGGTAGGGACCCGCCGCCATGCGCACTATCCGCCCAGCGTCCGGTTCTGACCGGAGAGCGCACGGAGTGGACATCACCTGGCGCGCACGGGATAGGCCCGTCGTGTGACGCCGCTTACGTTGCTCCCGCGGCCGGTCGTCGGTGGGGCGCCGGCCACGACGTCCCCTGCGGTGCCCGACGAGTGGTGAGGAGCTGGAGCGTGACACTCCCGATGCACGAGGCCGACGGCCTCCTCGGCAAGTACAGGTCCGTCCGCGAGAACCCGGTCTTCAACGACCAGAAGATGAAGCTCGGCATCTTCTCCGCGAACTGCAGCGGCGGCGTGATCATGAGCCACGAGCCGACCGGCTTCCGGGTCACCTGGGACCAGCAGCTCGAGATCGCGCGGACCGCCGACGCCCTCGGCATGGAGGCGATGGTCCCGGTCGGTCGCTGGACCGGCTTCGGCGGGGAGACCAACTTCAACGGCGTCTGCTTCGAGACCTACACCTGGGCGGCCGGGCTGGCCCAGGCGACGGAGGACATCGGGATCTTCACCACCACGCACGTGCCGACGGTGCACCCGATCGTGGCGGCGAAGATGGCGACCACCATCGACCACATCTCCGACGGCCGGTTCGGGATGAACCTGGTCATGGGGTGGTTCACCCCCGAGATGGAGCTGTTCGGCCGCAAGCAGCTCGAGCACGACGAGCGCTACGCCTATGGCCAGGAGTGGCTGGACTTCGCCCAGCGGCTCTGGAACGAGCCGGGCAGCTTCGACGTGGACGGGAAGTACTTCCAGTCCAAGGGCGCGCACGCCTACCCGAAGCCGGTGCAGGACCCGCGGCCGGCGCTGCTCAACGCCGGCGCCTCACCCGCGGGGCAGGAGTTCTCCGCCCGCAACGTCGACGTCAACCTCATCGCGCTGCCGACGGAGGAGGTGCCCGCCTACGTCAAGGACATCAAGGCGCTGGCCAACGGGAAGTACGAGCGCGACATCGACGTCTGGACCTACTGCCTGGTCGTCTGCCGGGAGACCGAGAAGGAGGCCAGGGCCGCCCACCAGGCCATCATCGACAAGGGCGACTGGCCCGGCGCGCAGATCATCATGGACGTCCTCGGCATCCAGAGTCAGTCGTTCGGCACCCAGATCAAGCAGTTCCAGGAGCGGTTCATCGCCGGGTGGGGCGGTCCCAACCTGGTCGGCACGCCGGAGCAGGTCGTCGAGCAGTTCGCCGAGTTCAGCGAGGCCGGCATGAGCGGCGCGATCTTCGGGTTCCTCGACTACGCCAAGGAGCTCAAGGAGTTCGGCGACGAGGTCATGCCGCTGATGCGACAGCACGGCCTGCGGCACTGAGGCGTCCGCCGCGGGGGCGCCGCATCTCGACAGGGGCGCGGCGGCCTCCGCCGTCCGCCGCGGGCAGCGCCCGTCCGGCCGGGCGGCTGGACGGGCTGGAGTAGGAAGGACGCCGTGAGCTCGACCCCGCGGACCACCAGCAGCTCGCGGTCGGGCACCTTCGTCGCCCAGCTCTCCGCGCCGGCCCGCCGGTTCCTGCGCACCGAGGCGGGCAGCGCCGGGCTGCTCGTCCTCGCCACGCTCATCGCGCTGGCCTGGGCCAACTCGCCGTGGGGCGCGTTCTACGAGCGGCTGTGGCACACCGAGTTCGCCGTCCGGCTCGGCTCGGCGGCGATCTCGATGGACCTGCAGCACTGGGTCAACGACGGCCTGATGGTGTTCTTCTTCTTCCTGATCGGGATGGAGGTCCGCCGCGAGCTCTCGATGGGCGAGCTGACCCAGCGCAACCGCCTGTCGGTGCCCGTGCTGGCCGCGATCGCCGGGCTGGTCGTCCCCGCGCTGCTCTACCTCGGCCTGAACGCCGGCGGGCCGGGCGCGAACGGCTGGGGCATCCCGATGGCCACCGACACCGCCTTCGTGCTCGGCGCGCTGGCCCTGGTCGGGCCGCGCTGCCCGACCCAGCTGCGGGTGTTCCTGCTCTCGCTGTCGGTGGTGGACGACATCGGCGCGCTCAGCGCGATCGCGGTCTTCTACTCCGACGACATCGACGTCCTCGCCCTGGCCGTCGCTGGGCTGTGCGTGCTCGCCTTCGCGCTGCTGACCCGGCTGCAGGTGTGGCGGGGGCCGGCCTACTTCGCCGTCGGCGTCGTCATGTGGGTCGCCATGCACGCCTCGGGCGTGCACGCCACGATCGGCGGCGTCGTGCTCGGGCTGCTGGTGAGCGCCTACCCGCCCCGCCGGTCCGAGGTCGAGTCCGCCGGCGTGCTCGCCCGGGCGTTCCGGCAGGCGCCGGACCCCGAGCTGGCCCGCCGCGCCAAGCTCTCGGTGGAGCGGGCGATCTCGCCCAACGAGCGGATCGGCGCGCTGCTGGTCCCCTGGAGCGGCTACGTCGTGGTCCCGGTGTTCGCGCTGGCCAACGCCGGGGTGCGGTTCGACACCGACCTGCTCGACCGGGCGCTGACCTCGCCGGTCACCCTCGGCGTCTTCCTCGGCCTGGTCGTCGGGAAGATGCTGGGCATCGGGCTGGCCGCGACGCTCGCCGTGCGCTCCGGTCTGGGCGCGCTCCCGCCGGGGGTGGGGCTCCCCGCCGTGTGGGGTGGCGCGGCGCTGTCCGGCCTCGGGTTCACCGTCTCGCTGTTCGTCACCGACCTGGCCTTCGACGACGAGGAACTGCGCGAGGAGGCGATGGTCGGTGTGCTGGCCGCCGCCGTCGTCGCCGCGGCGCTGGGCACGCTGTGGTTCTGGCTGCTCGGCCGGCGCACCCCGCACACCACCTCGGCCCGGCCCACCCGGCTGGACCCGCCGGTCGACCCCGCCGTCGACCACGTGCGCGGCCCGGTGGACGCGCCGCTGACGCTGGTCGAGTACGGCGACGTCGAGTGCCCCTTCTGCGGTCGCGCCACCGGGGTGGTGGAGGAGCTGCGCCGGCGGTTCGGCGAGGACCTGCGGTACGTCTTCCGGCACCTGCCGCTGTCCGACGTCCACCCGCACGCCGAGCTGGCCGCCGAGGCCACCGAGGCCGCCGGCGCGCAGGGCGCGTTCTGGGCGATGCACGACCGGCTGTTCGCCCACCAGGACCAGCTGGCCGCCGAGGACCTGCTCGACCACGCCGCGGCCCTCGGCCTGGACCTGGGCCGGTTCGCCGGGGACCTCGGCGCGAGCCGCTACGCCCAGCGGGTGCGCGACGACGTGGTCAGCGCGGAGGCCAGCGGGGTGCGCGGCACCCCGACGTTCTTCGTCAACGGCGAGCGGCACCAGGGCCGGACCGACACCTCCGAGCTGGCCGCCGCGCTGCTCGCCTCCGACCCCCGCGGCCCCCAGCGCACCCCGCTGCCCCCGCCCGTGGCGGCCGGACCGCGGCCCACCCGGACGCTGACCCCGGTGGTCCAGCTGCCACCCGTCGAGCACTACACGGAGACGCCGGACGACGGCTCCTCCCCGCGGCTGGGCGAGGAGCACATCGCCGCGCTGCGTCGGGTCGGCCGCCGGGTGCGCACCACGAAGGGGCAGGTGCTGCTGCGCTCGGGGGCGGCGGAGTACGACTTCTTCGTCGTCCTGGAGGGGACCGTCGCCGTCGTCGAGGGGCCGCTGGACGGCGTGGACGGCGCGGCGCCGCGGGTCGTGGCGGTCAGCGGGCCCGGACGCTTCCTCGGGGGGCTGAACATGCTGGCCGGGCAGCGCCCGGTGCGCTCGCTGGTGGCCGCCGAGCCCGGCGAGGTGCTGGTGGTGACCCTCGAGCGGCTGCGCGAGCTGCTGGCCCGCAACCGGGAGCTGGGTCAGCTGGTCACCCGGTCGTTCCTGATCCGCCGGGCCATGCTGATCGGCCAGTCCAGCGGCCTGCGGGTGGTGGGCGACCGCCGCTGGCCGGCCAGCGACGAGCTGCGCACGCTGCTGGCCGACCACGACGTCCCGCACCAGTGGCTCGACCCCGCCGACGACCCGGCCGCCCGCCGGCTGCTCGACGAGGCGCTCGCCGACGCGCCCGCCGACGGCAGGGACCGGCCGGTGGTGCTGGCCCCGGACGGCCGGGTGCTGGTCGAGCCGGACGTCGCCGAGCTGGCCGCCCTGGCCGGGGCGCCCCGCCGCGACCTGACCACGTCCTGAGGACCTCGGTCCGGCGGCAAGGATGCCAGCGGTGCGACGACGTGCGCGGATGCCCAGGAACGCCCCGGCGAACTGCGCATCAGCGCACTCCGTGGGCGCGGGTCAGCGCCGGAAGTCGATGGTGTGCGGCACGAAGAAGGACAGGTCGTCGGTGATCAGGCCGTCGGACTCCCGGATGCCCATCCCGGCGGCCTCGCCGTCGACCACCCAGGTGCCCAGCACCGGGTGGTGCGGGCCGTCCGGGCCGGCGAAGTCGGGGAGCTCGGCGAGCTGCTGCACAACCCACCCCTCGGCGCCGTACTTCCCGCCGCGGCCGGTGATCACCTCCTGGCCGCCCGGGGCGATCAGCTCGACGTTGTTGCCCTCCCGGCCCAGCAGCGGCTTGCGGGCGTACCCGGTCTCGTTCAGCTCCAGCGCGCGCGGGTCGTCGGCGAAGTACGCCGGCAGCAGCAGCCGGGAGATCACCGGGTCGTCGGCGTAGCGCTGCCACAGCACCGGCAGGAGCCCCTTGTTCGACCACAGCATCTTCCAGATCGGCTCGATCCAGGTGGTGCCGCCGGGACGGCGCAGGTCGGCCAGCACCGAGGGCCCGTACGGGTCGTCGAGCAGCCACTCCCAGGGGTAGAGCTTGAAGACGACGTCGATCCGCTGCCCGTCCGGGTCGTAGAAGCGGGCGTCGCCGGTGTCCAGCCCGATCTGCTCGGTGGTGATGATGCTGGCCTCGTAGCCGGCCCGGGTCACCGTCTCGGCCAGGTAGGCGACGGTCATCCAGTCCTCGCCGGAGGCGTCGGCCGAGGTCCAGGCCAGGTGCACCCGGGGGCGGCGGCCGTGCTCGGACTCCCAGCGGCTGAGCACGCGCTGCCAGGCGGCGACCAGCCGGTCGTCGAGCTGGTTCCACTGGTCGGTGCCCTGCCCGGTCTCCAGGTGCCAGGCCCACTGCACGACCGCGGCCTCCACCAGCGAGGTGGGGGTGTCGGCGTTGAACTCCAGCAGCTTGGGCTGACCGGTGCCGCCCCAGCGCAGGTCGAAGCGGCCGTAGACGCTGGGCGGCTCGTACTCCCAGGTGGCCCAGATGACGTCGCGGGCGGCGCGCGGGATGCGCATCCGGTCCAGCAGCCGCTCGTCGGCGAGCGCGGCGTCCCCGGCCTCCACGCAGGCCGCGAACAGCTGGTCGGTGGCGTCGGCCAACTGGTCGACCTCGGCAGCGGTGAAGTCGTAGAACACGTCCTCGCGCCAGTAGGAGCGGACCTCGCCGCCGGGGACCTCCGTCCTGTTGTAGACCAGCCCCTGGCTCTCGATCTCGGCCTCCCAGCCGACCCGGGCCTTCCCGTACAACCGCTTCACGAACCGCCGCTCCCGACCCGCCCGGCGCTGCCGGCGCCGAGGCCACCGGAGATCCGGGTGCCGGAGGCGACGGTGCCGGAGCGGGGCAGGCCGTTCCGGGCGCGGGCCGCGCCGTCGGACGGGTTCACCCGGGTGGCCACCCCGGTGTACTGGGCGGGGATCCGCTGGCCCACCGAGTAGCGGTTGCCGCCGAACCCGCCCATCAGGAAGAAGAACGGCACGCCGCCGACGAAGCCGCCGTTGCGCTCGGCCTCCTCGCACTGCTCGTCGTCGACCACCTGGTCCTGCTCGTCCACGCAGTAGACCTCGCGGGCCTCGGCGTCCTCGTCGTTGCTGCCGGCGGAACCGGCGCCACAGGCGGCGAGGAAGCCCATCGCTGCGCCGGTCAGGGTGACGGTGCCGACCGCGGCACGTACCCGGTTGCCCCGCGACGTGGACATGTGGACTCTCCCTGTGGTCAGCCGTCCGACACCGCCCATGCTGTCGGATCGCGTCGTCCCTGTCCCCGGCGGGCAGCCGGGGCGCCCCAGTGTCGTCCATCCGGCGCGCCCGGCGGTGGGACCGGTACACGCGGTACACGTCCGGCGGGCACCGATGAGTTCCGCGCGGACCGGCGGTCTGAAGGGCCGAGGGGTGCACCCAGCACCCCGCCGACCGCCACAGCCGAGGAGAGCACCGTGCGCATGATCTTCGTGAACCTGCCCGTCACCGACCTGGACCGGGCGAAGGCCTTCTACGCGGGGCTCGGGTTCGAGAACAACGCCCAGTTCACCGACGAGACCGCCGCCGCGATGGTGGTCGAGGAGAACATCGTGGTGATGCTGCTGACCCGGGAGAAGTTCGCGAGCTTCGTCGCCGGCCAGGTGGGCGACCCGGCGCAGGCCACCTCGGTGCTCAACTGCATCTCCGCCGGGAGCCGGGACGAGGTCGACGACCTGCTGGCCCGCGCGCTGGCCTCGGGTGGCAAGCCCTGGCAGCCGGCCCAGGACCACGGCGTCATGTACGGCACCAGCTTCACCGACCCGGACGGCAACGTGTGGGAGGCCATGTGGATGGACCCCGCGGTGATCGCCGGGTGACCTCGGGGCTGCCGGGGCGGTAGGGGGCAAGGGGCGTTTGGGCGGCTACGGTGCCCACCGTGCCCCCTGCCGTCCGCCCCGCCACCGGCTACCTGTTCACCGTCGCCGCGGCCGGGCTGTTCGCCGTCAACGGCACGGTGTCCACGCTGGCGCTGGGTGCCGGGATCCCGCCCACCAACCTGACCGGGCTGCGCTGCACCGGCGCGGCGCTCACCCTGCTGGGGGTCCTGGGCGTGCTGGCCCCGCGGCGGCTGCGGCTCACCCGCCGCGAGGTCCCGATGGTCGTGGTGTTCGGCGTGGTGGGCGTGGCGCTGACCCAGTACCTCTACTACGTGGCCATCGGCCGGCTGCTGGTGGGCATCGCGCTGGTCTTCGAGATGACCGCGCCGGTGTTCATCGCCCTCTACGTCTGGCTGGTCCGGCGCGAGCAGGTGCGCAGCCGGCTGTGGTCGGCGCTGGCCCTCTCGCTGTCCGGCCTGGTGCTGGTCGCGGAGGTCTGGCGGGGCGGGTCGCTGGACCCGCTGGGGGTGGCGGCCGCGCTGACCGCCGCGCTGTGCCTGGCGACCTACTACCTGCTCGGCGAGCGTGCGACGGCCGACCGCGACCCGGTCACCCTCACCGCGTGGAGCTTCGCGGCCGCCGGGGTCTTCTGGGCGGTGGCCGCGCCGTGGTGGGACTTCGACGCCACGCTGCTCGGCCGCACCGTGCCGGTGTCGCTGGGCTCGCTGGAGCTGCCGGTGTGGACGCTGGTCGTCTGGATCGTCGTCCTCGGCGCGGTGGCGCCCTTCTGGCTGTCCATCGCGGCGCTGCGGCACCTGCCACCCACCGCCGCCGGGATCGTCGCCACCATCGAGCCGGTGCTGGCCTCGATCGTGGCGTGGCTGTGGGTCGAGCAGGTGCTCAGCGGCTGGCAGATCGCCGGCGGCCTCGTCGTCCTCACCGGGATCGTGCTGGCGCAGACCGCCCGCACCCAGGAACCGGAGCCGGTCCTCCCGGGGACGGCGCCGACCTGAGGCGGCTCAGCGCAGCGGGATGTCCTCTCCGTGCTCCTCGGGGGTCCGTGGTCCGGTGAAGCGGCGGTCGGCGGCGGCGATCGCCACGTCGTTGATGCTCGCCTCCCGGCGGCGCATCAGCCCGTGTCCGTCGAACTCCCACAGCTCGTTGCCGTGGCTGCGCCACCACTGGCCCGCGGCGTCGTGCCACTCGTACTGGAAGCGGACGGCGATCCGGTCGTCGGTCCAGGCCCACAGCGACTTGCGCAGCACGTAGTCCAGCTCGTGCTCCCACTTGGCGGTCAGGAAGGCGACGATCTCGGCGCGGCCGGTGAGGAAGGTGTCGCGGTTCCGCCACCGGGAGTCCTCGGTGTAGGCCAGCGCGACCCGCTCGGGGTCGCGGCTGTTCCACGCGTCCTCGGCGGCCTGGACCTTCTGCGCGGCGGTCTCCGCGGTGAACGGCGGCAGCGGTGGTCGGTCGGTCATCGGGTGCTCCTGGGGCTCAGGCGGGGAGCGCGGCCTCGATGGCCGTGCGCACCTCGGGGGAGTCCGGCTGGGTCTGCGGGCGGAACCGTGCCAGCACGGCGCCGTCCCCGGCGAGCAGGAACTTCTCGAAGTTCCAGGCGACCGGGCCGGCCTCCCCGGCGAGGTCGGGGACCCGGGTCAGCTCCTGGTAGAGCGGCGCGGCGTCCTCGCCGTTGACCTCGACCTTGCCGGTCATCGGGAAGGTGACGCCGTAGGTGGTCGAGCAGAAGCCGGCGATCTCCTCCGCCGACCCCGGTTCCTGGCCGCCGAACTGGTTGCACGGCACGCCGAGCACGGTGAACCCGCGGTCGGCGTACTCCCGGTGCAGCGCCTCGAGCTGGGAGTACTGCGGGGTCAGGCCGCAGCGGCTGGCCACGTTGACGACGAGGGCGACCCGGCCCCCGGTCAGCCCGCCGAGCGTGGTGTCCGCGCCCTCCAGGGTGGTCAGCGGCAGGTCCAGCAGGTCGGGCACGGCGGCTCCTCGGGCGGGCAGGTCGGGTGCGACGGTCAACCGTCCTGGCCGGGGGGCTGTTCCCCCAGCGCCGACAGGTCGTCGGGGACGTCGACGGCCTGGGAGCGCAGCGCCTCCAGTGGCACCACCTCCAGGGCGCGCTCGTGGGTGGCGGCGAGCACGACCCCGGCCGGCACCCCGGCGCGGAAGGCCTGCAGCCAGCGGACGGCGACCACGCACCAGCGGTCACCGGGCCGCAGGCCGGGGAAGCCGTACTCCGGGCGCGGCGTGCCCAGGTCGTTGCCCAGCTGCCGCTGCATCTCCAGGAACTCCGCGGACACCACGGTGCACACGGTGTGGCTGCCGACGTCCTCGGGGCCGGTGCTGCAGTGCCCGTCACGGTAGAAGCCGGTCAGCGGCTCGGTGCCGCACGGCTCCAGCGGGCCGCCCAGCACGTTGCGCTCGGTCGCGGACGGGTCCGTCACGGTCGCTGCACCCCCCTCCGCCCCGGTACCGGGGACGGCCTCGATCATGCCGGTCACGGCGCTGGGTCGCCGGGCGGCCTCCGGCCGAGCGGTCGCGCCATCGGTTGTGAACGACCAAGCTGGGGCCATGCAGGTACTCGTGACCGGAGCGTCGGGATTCGTCGGCAGCAGACTGGGGCCGGCTCTCGAGGAGGCGGGACACGAGGTGCGGGCGATGACCCGCCGTCCCGAGCGGTACTCCGGCGCCGGGACGCCGGTCGCCGGGGACGTCGGCGACGAGTCCTCGCTGGCCGGGGCCCTGGAGGGCTGCGATGCGGCCTACTACCTGGTGCACTCCCTCGACGCCGCGGACTTCCAGGAGCGCGACGCCGCGGCCGCCCGGTCCTTCGCCCGGGCCGCCGCCGCGGCCGGCCTGCGCCGGATCGTGTACCTGGGCGGGCTCGGTGACGACTCCGACGACCTCTCCCCGCACCTGCGCAGCCGCCGCCAGGTGGAGCAGCTGCTGGGCGAGACCGGCGTCCCGGTGACGGTGCTCCGGGCCGGGATCGTCGTCGGCCACGGCGGCGTCTCCTGGGAGATGACCCGGCAGCTGGTGGCGCACCTGCCCGCCATGGTCACCCCCCGCTGGGTGCACACCCGCACCCAGCCGATCGCGGTCGCCGACGTCGTCCGGTACCTGGTCGGGGTGCTGGAGGCGCCGGAGGCCGAGGGGCGGGTGTTCGAGGTCGGCGGCCCCGAGGTGCTGGAGTACCTGGAGATGCTCACCCGGGTGGCGGAGATCCAGGGACGACGGCTGCTGATCGTGCCGGTGCCGCTGCTCACCCCGCGGCTGTCCTCGCGCTGGCTGTCCCTGGTCACCAGCGTGGACGTGCAGACCGGCCGGTCGCTGATCGACTCGATGACCAACGAGGTGGTGGTCCGGGACGACGCCATCCGCCGGGTGGTCCCCTTCGAGCCGATGACGTACGACGAGGCGGTGCTGACCGCCCTGGCGGAACGGGCCCGGGAACGGCGGGAGGCCCGCGCGGGCCGCGATCCCCGCCGCATCGGACGGCTCGTCGGATGACCCGTCGGCCGGCCTCGCTGCGCTCCGCCGTCGCCGCCCGCCTGCCGGGATGGCTGGTGGACAAGGTGCCTCGCGACCACTGGGAGTCCGACGAGGCCTTCCGCCGCCGCCGCCGGGTCACCGCGGGAGTCTCGGTGGCGGGCGCCGGGCTGCTCGGGGTGTCGCTGTCGCAGAAGCCGAACACCCCGGCGTTCTACGGGCTGACGCTGGCCGTGGCCGGCACCTGGCTGGCCGGGGGGTTCGCCGCCGGGCCGCTGCACCTGGGCTGGATGCGGTCGCCGTCGGAGACCCTGCAGCGACCGGTGCTCACCCCGGTGGCCGTCGGCGTCGGGGCGTTCGGCGTCTTCTACGGCGCGGCCCTGGTGGTCCGTCGGGTGCCGGTGATCGGCCCGGCCATCACCCGGGTGCTGCGCTACGCCCATCAGGGCTCCGTGCCGCTGGTGCTCACCACCACCCTGGCCAACGGCCTGGCCGAGGAGGTGTTCTTCCGCGGCGCGCTGTACGCCGCCGTCGGCACGGAGCACCCGGTGCTCAAGTCGACCGCCGTCTACGCGCTGGCCACCACCCCGACCCGCAACCCGGCGCTGACGCTGGCCTCGATCGCGATGGGGTTGCTGCTGGGGCTGCAGCGGCGGGCCACCGGGGGCATCCAGGCCCCGATGATCACCCACCTGACCTGGTCGGTGCTGATGCTGCGCTTCCTGCCGCCGCTGTTCACCGAGCAGCCCTCCATCGACGACCCGAGGTCGCAGGGGAAGCGCTGAGCCCCGTCAGCCGGTCCAGGCGGCGGTGAAGAAGCCGACCTCCAGCTGCATCGCCCGCCGGTAGGCCCCCGGTACGGCCGGGTCACCGGGGCCGGTCGCGTCCAGCAGCCGCTCCAGCGAGCCGGCCAGCTCCTCGAAGGCGGCGTCGGCGTAGGTGGTGACCCACTCGGTGTAGTCACCGCGGGCCCGGCCGGTCAGCGACTGCCCGAGGTGCGCGTAGAGCCGCATGCAGGGGGTCATGGCCGCACAGGTCAGCGCGACCCCACCCAGGGACGCCGTGGCCAGCAGGAAGTCGGTGTAGGCCAGTGTGGCCGGCGCCGGGGTGACCGCGGCGAGGTCGATGCCCCAGCGCGCGGCGTACCCGGCGTGCAGCCGCAGCTCCTCGCGCACCCCGGCCAGCAGGTCGGCGAAGACGTCGAGGGTGGCCCGGTCCCGGCTGTGCGCCACCCCGAGGGCGTAGGCCCGGGCGAACGCCTCGAGGAAGAAGGCGTCCTGGGCGACGTAGCCGGCGAAGCGTTCCCGCGGGAGCGTGCCGTCGGCGATGCCGGTGACGAACGGGTGCGCCAGCGCCTCGCCGGCCAGGTCGGCGTTCGCCGCCCACAGCGACCGGGACAGGCTCATCGCAGCGCCGTGTCCCAGAAGGCGACCTCGGCGGCGACGACCTCCCGGAAGACCGCCGCGTCGGGCTCGCCCAGGGCGTCCGCGGCCTCGGCCAGGTCGGCCACGTAGCCGGCGAAGCCGGGCACCGTCCAGTGCTCCACGAACCCCCGGAGCGCCGGCGTGCCCGGCGCGGCGTACGACCAGGCGTCCAGGTAGGTCCGCTCGATCGTCCACAGCGCGGTCAGCGCCGGGCCGGTCCCGGCGGTGTCCAGCCGCCGGAGCAGCTCCGCGTAGGACGACGTGGCCGGCAGCGGCGCGGCGTGCAGGTCCAGCCCGCGGGCGGCCGCCTGCTGCTCGAACCAGTCCAGCTCGGCCACCAGCGACGCGGCGCCGGCGGCCAGCACGGCCTGCGCCGGCCGCGGGGCCCGGGCCAGCAGCCGCGCCTGGAAGGTCAGCAGGTCGGCCACGAACAGCGCGTCCTGGACCAGCCAGGTGTCGAAGGCCCCGTCGGGGAGCGTGCCGTCGCGGACGCCGGTCAGGAACGGGTGCCGCGTGGCGCCCGCCCAGTCCTCGGGATGGCGCTGCAGCAGGTCGGTCACCGGCACGGCGGGGCCTCCTCGAGGGCGGCCAGGTAGGCGGCGGCCGACCCGGGGTCGCGCATGACCGGGCCCATCACCGCGACGCCCACGGCGCCGGCGGCCAGGCAGCCGGGGACGTCGTCCGGCCGGACCCCGCCGAGGGCGTAGGCCGGCGGGCCGCCGGCCACCAGCGCCGCCAGCCCGGCCGGGCCCAGCGCCGGTCCGTACCCGGGCTTGGACGCGGTGGCCGCGTACGGCGAGACGAACACCCAGTCGCAGCCCTCCCCCCGGGCGGCGGCCACCTCCGCGGCGGAGTGGCAGGAACGGCCGACCAGCGCCGGCCGCGGGCGCGGGAAGGCGTCGCGGGCGGCCAGGTGGACGGCGTCGGCGGTGCCGGCCGCGGGCCCGGCGACCACGAGCCGCCCGCCGACCGGGGCGAGCAGTGCCCGGAACTCGGCGGCCAGGGCGGCCCGCTCGCCGTCGGGGAGGTCCTTGTCGCGCAGCACCACCGCCCGCACCCCGGCGTCGACGGCGGCCGCGACGGTCGCGGCCAGCGGGCCCGGCGCCTGCGTCCGGTCGGTGAGCAGCAGCAGCCGCGGGAGGGTCACAGCTCGGGCAGCCCCTGCATCGGGGTGGAGGCGGCGGCGTGGAACCGGCGCGGGATCCGCCCGGCGCCGCGGGCCAGCCGGCCGGCCTCCACGGCCTGGCGCATGGCCAGCGCCATCCGCTCCGGCTCGCGGGCCAGGGTGACGGCGGAGGCCAGCAGCACGCCGTCGCAGCCCAGCTCCATCGCCAGCGCGGCGTCCGAGGCGGTGCCGATGCCGGCGTCCAGGATGACCGGCACGTCCACCATCTCCCGCAGCAGCGCGATGGCGTGCGGGTTCCGGATGCCCAGACCGCTGCCGATCGGCGCCCCGAGCGGCATGACGGCGGCGCAGCCGACGTCGGCCAGCCGCCGTCCGACCACCGGGTCGTCGCCGGTGTAGGGCAGCACGGTGAACCCGTCGGCGACCAGCTGCTCGGCGGCGTCGAGCAGCTCGATCGGGTCGGGCAGCAGGGTGTCCTCGTCCCCGATCACCTCGAGCTTCACCCAGGACGTGCCGAACGCCTCGCGGGCCAGCTGTGCGGTGAGCACGGCCTCCCGGGCGGTGTGACAGCCGGCGGTGTTGGGCAGCAGCCGGACCCCGCACCGGTCGAGCACCTCCAGCATCGAGCTGCTGCTGGAGGCCTCGACGCGGCGCAGCGCCACGGTGACCAGCTCGGTGCCCGAGGCGCGGACCGCCCGCTCCAGCGCCTCCAGGCTGGGGGCGCCGCCGGTGCCCAGCAGCAGCCGGGACGTGAAGGTCTTCCCGCCGAGGGGAAAGGGGTCCGCGGCCTCATCCCGGGCCAGTGCCGGCGCGAGCTCGTGGGTCAGCGTCAGGCCCCCTTGCAGGGGCCCGCCGCGAGCCTGCGAGTGGAGGGGGGCAAGGGGGTCCTTCATGTCATCCTCCTGCGGTGGGGGCGAGCACCTCGACGGCGTCGCCCGGGGCCAGGGTGCTGGTCTCCCAGCTGCTGCGCGGCACGACGCCGCCGTTGACCGCGACCGCGACCCGGTCGTGCCCGGCGCTGCGCTCGGCGACCAGGGTGGCCACGGTCGTGGTGTCGGGGACGTCGGTGGGGACGCCGTTCACGGTCACCTGCACGTCGCCTCCTGGCGGTCGAACCGGTCGCGGGTGAAGGGGGCGGCCAGCTCTGGCAGCTCCCCGGTGACCAGCAGCTCGCTGACCAGGTCCGCGGTCACCGGGGTGAGCAGCACGCCGTTGCGGAAGTGCCCGGTGGCCAGCACCAGCCCCGGGACGCCGGAGGGGCCGAGCACCGGCGCGTTGTCCGGGGTGCCCGGCCGCCAGCGGGCCAGGGTCTCCACCAGCTCCAGCTCGGTGATGCCCGGGACGACCTCGATCGCGTCCCGCAGCAGGTCGTGCACGCCGCCGGCGGTCACCCGGTCCTCGAAGCCGCGGTCCTCCACGGTGGCGCCGACGACCAGCCGGTCACCGGCGTAGGGCACCAGGTAGACCTGGCGCCCGCGGACCAGCGCGCGCACCGTCCCACCCAGCAGCCCCGCGGCGCCGGCCAGCCGCAGGATCTGTCCCTTGACCGGGCGCACCGGCAGCTTCGGGACGCCGGGCAGCCGCCCGCTGTGCGCGCCCAGGGCGACCACGACGGTGCCGGCACCGAGCACGGAACCGTCGTCCAGCTGCAGCCCGGTGGCCCGGCCGTCCTCGATCCGCACCGCGGCCGCCCGGGCCCGGACCAGCCGGACGCCCGCGGCCTGCGCGGCGGCCAGCAGGCCCGCGTGCAGCGCCCGGCCGTCCACGGAGTGGTCGCCGGCCACCTGCAGCGCGCCGCGCAGCCGCGGGGTCAGCGAGGGCTCGCGGCGCCTTGCCTCCCGCGGGGTCAGCCGTTCGACGGCCAGCCCCAGCTCCCGCTGGTAGGCCAGCAGCGCGTCCAGGGCCCGCTGGTCGTCGGCGTCGAAGCCGACCACGAGCGTGCCCGCCGTCCGCAGCCCCACGGGGACGCCGCCGGCCCGCTCCACCTCCTCGGCGAACGCCGGGTAGCGCTGCAGCGAGGCCAGGCACAGCCGCAGCAGCGCCTCCTCGCCGTAGCTGACCTCGGTGACCGGGGCCAGCATCCCGGCCGCCGCCCAGGAGGCCCCGGTGCCGGGGGCGTCGTCCACCACCGTCACCGACAGCCCGCGCTGCGCCGACCGCCAGGCGATGGCCAGCCCGATCAGCCCACCCCCCGCGACCACCACGTCGTCCCGCGGTCGCGCTTTCGGTACCGAAAGCGCGGGAGGGGTGGTCATCGGGCGGCCAGGGCGTCGTCCAGGGCCCGCAGCAGCTCCCGGGTGGCGGCCGCGGGGTCCGCCGCGGCGGTGACGGCCGAGACCACGGCCACCCCGGCCGCCCCGGCCGCGACCAGCTCACCGACCCGGTCGGCGGTCACCCCGCCGATGGCGATGACCGGCACCTCGACCGCGGCGGCCACCGCCCCGATCCGGGCCGCGCCGAGCGGGCCGGGCAGCCCGGTCTTGGTGGTCGTCGGCCAGGCCGGGCCGACCCCGAGGTAGTCCGCGCCCTGCGCCACCAGCTCCGCGGCCCGGACCGGGTCACGGGCCGTGCCGCCGAGCAGGTGGCCGGGGCCGGCGACCCGCCGGGCGGCGTCCAGCGGGAGGTCCTCGGCGCCCAGGTGGGTGCCGTCGGCGCCGACCGCCAGCGCCACGTCCACCCGGTCGTTCACCAGGCAGGTCGTGGTGTCCCCGCAGATGCCGACCACCGCGCGGGCGAACTCGTACAGCACCCGGTCGGTGCAGTCCTTGGCCCGCACCTGCACCACCGGCGCGCCGGCGGACACCGCGGCGGCGACGGCGTCCAGCGCCGCCCGGCCGCCCCGGGCGTCGGTCAGCACGTGCAGCCGCCCCAGCGGCGCGTTCACCGGGCTGCCCCTGCGCCGCGGCGCCAGGACGGCGCGGTGACCAGCAGGGTGAGGACGGCGGCGACGGCCAGGCTGACCAGCGACGCCGACCAGCCGTTGGCCGGGTCGATGCCCAGGTCGCCCTGGCGCGCGGCCCACCACGCCGTCCAGCCCGCGCCCGGGCCGGTGAAGTACGTGGGCAGGGTGAGCTGGTAGGCCACGAACCCGGCGGCCCAGGGGAGCAGCAGCAGCGGCCGGGCCGGCGCGGTGTCCGACACGTCCCAGCCGCCGCGCGGCAGCACGAAGTACACCAGCACGAAGACGCCGACGAGAGGGACGAAGACCGCGCCGATGAGGAAGAGGAACGGCTCGTAGGCGGCGACGTCCAGCACGAGCGCGAGCAGCGTCGCCGCCGTCCCGACCAGCACGGCCAGCACCCGGCGGTCCAGCCGGGCGACCAGGTTCTGCGCCGACACGGCGGTGGAGTAGACGTTGGCGAAGGCCTCGTCGACCTCGACCACCAGCAGCACCAGCACGGCGAGCAGGCCGAGCGGGACGGCGAGCAGGGCGTCGATGACGTCCAGCCCGGCGCGGCCGTAGGCGACCAGCGCGAGCGCGCCGAGGGTGAACATCGTGACGGTGGCCAGGCCGTAGCCCAGGGACGCCCCGGCGAAGGCGGCCCGGCCGCCGCGGACGTGCCGGGTGTAGTCGGCCACCAGCGGGAACCAGGAGACCGGCAGCGCGATGACGACGTCGGTCGCCGTCCAGAAGGACGTCGCCGCCCCGGTGGCGACCGGCGGCAGCGGCTCGGCCAGCACCTGCACGAACAGGTAGGCCACCGCGGCCAGCGCCAGCCACACCGCGTAGCGGGCCAGCACCCGGACGACGCCGAGCGGCCGCAGCGCCATGACGGTGGCCATCGCGCCGGCGGCGAGCACGAACGGCCAGCGCGGCGCGTCCAGGGCGCGCGAGGCGGCCTCGGCGATGACCACGATCTCGAAGGTCGCCCAGCCGACGCACTGGACCAGGTTGAACGCCGTGGGCAGCGCCGAGGCGCGGCGGCCGAGCAGGCCGCGCAGCAGCACCATCCCGGGCACGCCCTCGCGCGCGCCGGCCGCGGCGCCCAGACCCAGCAGCACCGATCCGATCACCGCGCCCACGACGATCGCGAGCAGGGTGATCGACAGCGGGCGGCCGGGCAGCACGACGAACGTGGCCGCCACCGGGAGCAGCAGGCTGATGCCCAGGTTGCCCCACAGGCCCAGGCTGTCGCGCAGCCCCAGCGTGCGCGGCGGGGCGGCGTCCAGGGTGATCGGTGCGTCACCCGCGGCGGGGGCCGGGACGGACGTGCCGCTGCTCATGGTCGCTCCCTACGCCGGCATTACCCGGACAGGTTCCAGCGGTCGGCGGCGCCGTCAGCCGCCCTCTCAGCCCGGTGACCCGAGCTCCCGCACACGTACGGCCGACTGTAGGTCCCTCGGCCGTGACCGCGCACACCGACCGGGTCGCCGGTCTGCGCCACGACAGGTCGGGCAGGCGTTGGGCCGGGCGCTTGGTGGCCGCCCTGGCCCTCGTCGTCCTGGTCGCGTGGCCGGTCGGTGGACGGCGGACGGACACGGTCTGCCGCAGGGACCGCGGCCGTGGCAGGGTCAGCACGTGACCTCTGAGACGTCCACCGGGCCGGAGGTCCTGTGGCGGCCGACGCCCGAGTCGATCGCGGCCAGCCGGCTGGGCCGGTTCGCCGCCTGGGTGGCCGGGCGACGCGGCCTGGACCTGGGCACCCCGGCCGACTACGACCGCATCTGGCGCTGGTCGGTGGAGCACCTGGACCAGTTCTGGGCCGACGTCGCGACCTGGTCCGACGTGCTCCCCGACGTCCCCGAGGACCGGGTGCTCACCCGGCGCGGGATGCCGGGCGCGGAGTGGTTCCCCGACGCGCGGCTGAACTACGCCGAGCAGGCGCTGCGGCACGCCACCGACGACCACCCGGCGCTGGTCGTCGTCGCCGAGGACACCGACCCGGTGGAGGTCTCCTGGGCGACGCTGCGCGGTCAGGTCGGCGCGTTCGCCGCCACCCTGCGCCGGCTCGGCGTCCGGCCCGGCGACCGGGTGGCCGGCTACCTGCCCAACGTGCCCGAGGCGGTGGTGGCCTTCCTCGGCGCGGCCACCGTCGGCGCCGTCTGGTCCTCGGTCGCGCCGGACTTCGGCACCCGCAGCGTGCTGGACCGCTTCGCCCAGATCGAGCCGGTGGTGCTGGTCGCCGTCGACGGCTACCGCTGGGGCGGCCGGGAGCACGACCGGCGCGACGTCGTCGCCGAGCTGCGCGCCGCGCTGCCCAGCGTGCGCACGACGATCGCCGTCCCCCGGCTGCGCCCAGACGAGGTGCCCGGAGACGCCCTGCCCTGGGCCGAGGCGGTCGCCGACGTCAAGGACCCGGTGTTCGAGGCGCTGCCCTTCGACCACCCGCTGTGGATCGTCTACTCCTCGGGCACCACCGGGCTGCCCAAGGGGATCGTGCACGGGCACGGCGGGGTGGTGCTGGAGCAGCGCAAGCAGCTCGGGCTGCACCTCGACGTCGGCCCCGGCGACCGCTTCTACTGGTACGCCTCCACCGCCTGGATCATGTGGAACATCGGCACCTCGGCGCTGCTGACCGGGGCGACCGTGGTGGTGCACGACGGCGCCCCGACGTACCCGACCGTCGACGCCCAGTTCGCCCTCGCCGGCCGGGTCGGCATCACCTACCTGGGCACCAGCCCCGGCTACCTCGCCGCCTGCGAGAAGGCCGGCGTGCGGCCGGCCGACGACCACGACCTGTCCGCGCTGCGGTCCGTCGGCGTCACCGGCTCCCCGCTGCCGGCCGCCGGCTTCCGCTGGGTCTACGACGCGGTGCGCCCCGACGTGCTGCTCGGCTCGCTGTCCGGCGGCACCGACGTCGCCACCGGCTTCATCGGCAGCTCCCCGCTGCTGCCGGTCACCGTCGGGGAGCTGCAGCGCCCGATGCTCGGCGTCGCGGCAGCCTCCTGGGACGAGGACGGCCGGCCGGTGGTCGGCGAGCTGGGCGAGCTGGTCATCACCGAGCCGATGCCGTCCATGCCGCTGTACTTCTGGAACGACCCGGACGGCGTCCGGTACCGGGAGTCCTACTTCGAGCCCTGGCCCGGGGTCTGGCGGCACGGCGACTGGCTGGAGATCACCGAGCGGGGCACCTGCCTGATCACCGGCCGGTCGGACTCCACGCTGAACCGGGGCGGTGTCCGGATGGGGACGGCGGACATCTACGCCGCCGTCGAGGCCATCCCGGCCGTCCGCGACTGCGTGGTGCTCGGCGTGGAGCAGCCGGACGGCGGCTACTGGATGCCGCTGTTCGTGCAGCTGGCGCCGGACACCGAGCTGACCCCCGAGCTCGAGGCGGAGATCCGGGCGGCGATCCGGGCCAACGCCAGCCCGCGGCACGTGCCCGACGAGATCGTCGTGGTCCCCGGCGTCCCGCACACCCGCACCGGCAAGCGGCTGGAGGTGCCGCTGAAGCGGCTCTTCCAGGGCGTCCCGGAGGACAAGGCGCTCAACGTCGGCGCCGTCGACGACCCCGACCTCGTCACGCACTACGTCCGGCTCGCCCGGGAACGGACGAACCGGCGGTGAGGGGCCGGGCCTGGCCCTCCGACGACGACCTGGCCGACCGGCGCCGCGCGGTCGCCGCCGCGACCAACGCCGTCGTCACCGTGGTGGACCCCCCGCTGCCGCACGCCGCCGACGGCCCGCTGGCCGGTGTGCGGGTGGGCGTCAAGGACAACATCGACACCGCCGGGGTGCGCACCACCTGCGCGTCGGCGTTCTTCGCCGACCGGGTGCCCGAGGTGGACGCCGTGGTGGTCACCCGGCTGGTCGAGGCGGGGGCCCAGGTGGTCGCCAAGCTCAACCTGTCCGAGTTCGCCGTCGGGTTCACCTCGCAGAACTCGGCAGCCGGGCCGTGCCGCAACCCGTGGGCGCTGGACCGGATACCGGGCGGGTCCAGCGGCGGCTCCGGCGCGGCGGTGGCCTCGGGCCTGGTCGACCTGGCGCTGGGCACCGACACCGGCGGGTCGATCCGGCTGCCCGCGGCGGTCTGCGGCGTCACCGGCCTGCGTCCCGGCGTCGGCACGGTGCCGACCGCCGGCACCTTCCCGATGTGCGAGCTGGTCGACACCGTCGGGCCGATGGCCCGCACGGTGGACCTGGTGGCGCGGGCCTTCGCCGTCCTGGCCGGCCGGCCGGTCCGGGAGCCGGCGCCCGCCCCGCCCCGCCGGATCGGCCTGCCCGTGCTGGGCCCGGACCTGGACGAGGGCGTGGCCGAGGCGGTCGCCGCGGCCGGCCGCGTGTTCGCCGACGGCGGGTCGGAGCTGGTGCCGGTGGAGGTGCCGGGCCTCAGCGCGGCGCAGGACGTGCTCTACACGATCGTCTACTCCGGGCTCCCCGACGTGCACCGCGAGCGGCTGGACCACCCCGGGCTGTTCCACCCCGACACGCTCACCCGGGTGCTGCTGGGCAGCGGCCTGACCGACGGGGACCGGGACGGGGCGATGGCCGCCCGGGCCGACTACCTGCAGGCCATGGCGGAGGTGTTCGCCGACGTCGACGTGCTGCTCACCCCGACGCTGCCGGTCGACGTCCCGCTCGCGGAGGGGACGGACGACGTGCTCGCCCTGACCCGGCGGCTGGCCCAGCTCACCGCCCCCTGGTCGCTGCACGACGGGCCGACCCTCGCGCTCCCGGTGGGCCGGCACCCGCGCTCGGGCATGCCGGTCGGCGCCCAGCTCACCGCGGCGGTCGGCGGCGAGGACCTGCTGCTGGACGCCGGGGCGTGGTACCAGGGCCGCACCTGCTGGCACACCCTCCACCCGCCCGTCTCGGTGGACTGAACCGGTCCGTCCCACGCGCACGAGGGGCTGGGCGCGGAGCCCGGTCGGCCCTACGGTCGACGGCACCCGGCCGCACCCCGGTGCTCCAGGAGGACGCCATGCCCCTGATCCCCGACCTGCGGTGGACCGCCGAGCACCTCGCGGCCGATCCCGGCGTCGTGCACGTCACCCACCTGCACCTGCGCCGGCTGCGTGACGTGCCCGCGTTCCTCCGGGACAGCCTGGCCATCCGGGCGCAGACCGTCGCCAGTCCGGGCGCGCGGTCGCTGGTGCTGCGGGCCCAGCCCCTCGCACGGCGCTTCACCACGGTGTCCTGGTGGGACGACGGCGCGGCGGTGCGGGCCTTCGTCCGGGCCGATCCGCACCGGGCGGCCATGGCCCGCTGGGGGCCGGAGATGGAGCACTTCAGCAACCGCGCCCAGCCGGGCACCGCCGGTGTCGTGCCGACGGTGACGTCCGCCGGAGCGGCCGCCGTCCCCTGGTGACGCCCGGCCCCGGTGGTCACCGCCCCGGGCTCTTCCGGGCTCGAGCCCGCGGGCTTTCTCGGGCTCACGCCCGGGGGAGCAGTCGGGGGAGGGCGGCGGCGAGCAGCAGCGCCAGGACGGCGACCGCCGCGGTCCCGGCCAGCGCGTACCCGGCGAAGACCACCAGGGCCGCCAGCTCGACCCCGACCCCGGCCACCGACGTGGCCGTCGCGCGGGCCGGCCCCTCGATCGCCGCCTGCAGGCGGGTCTCCGCGACGACCAGCAGCAACCGGTACAGGGCGTAGCCCCCGCCGACGGCCACCAGCCCGAGCGGCACCGCCAGGGCCGCGGCGGTCCCGAACGCCACCCCGGCAGCGGCCAGCACGACGGCGAGCGTGCGGACCGGCCAGGCCGCCGCGCGGCCGCCCAGCGCCGCGCCCGCGGCGCCGGCCAGCGGCACGCCCAGCACCGCCACCGGGGTGACCGCGACGGGCACGCCCCAGTCGCGGGCCATCAGCGGGAAGTACTCCTCCACCGCGTCGAGGCCACCGAGCAGCACGACCAGCAGCACCGCCGACCGGAGCGGCGGCCGGGCGGCCACCTCGCCGACGCCGGCGCGCAGCAGCGCCCACCAGCCCGGCTCGCCGCCGTCCGCGGCGTCGGCGGTCCCGCCGCCGCCAGCCGGCGCCGGGCGGGGCGGCTCGGGCAGCCGGGCGGCCAGCACGGCGGCCCCGAGACAGCCGGCCACGCTGACCCACCCGACCAGCGGGAACCCGCCGACGGCGAACAGCCCGGCGGCCAGCAGCGCGGTGGGCACCTGGGAGACCAGCTCCATGGCGCTGACCCAGCCGTAGACCCGGCCGAACTGCCCGGGCGCACCGGCCGCGGTCAGCCCGTCGTGCAGCAGCGCCTCGAGCGCCCCGGACACCAGTGCGCCGCCCAGCGCCCAGACGACGAAGCCCGCGGCGAAGGCGGTCACGCCGGGCAGCGCCGTCCACAGCACGTAGGCGGCGGCCTGCAGGACCCCGGCGGCGACCAGCGCGGCGCGCCGGGAGAACCGGTCGGCGAGCGCGCCCGAGGGCACCTCGGCGAGCACCGCGGTGGTCGACCACAGCGCGAGCAGCGCGGAGACGTCGGCGTCGCTCAGCCCGGCGTCGGCGAAGAGCAGCGCGTACAGCGGGTAGAGCGGCACGACGTCGGCGACCAGTGCCCAGGCGACCGCCCGCCGGGCCAGCGACCGGGCCGGCGGCGGGAGCGGCGGAACGGGTGGGGGTCAATCGGGGGGCATGCCCGGGACCGTAGACCGGGGCGGAGCCGGCGGCGAGGCGATTTCCCGGGCGGGTCCGTCCGCGCTCCGAGGGGTCAGCCCTCGGACGTCTCGCCGGCGGTCGGACGGGAGGCGCGGATGACCACGGTGGTGCCCTCGGGGCTGGGCGTGGCGGTGATGTCGGCGAAGGCGCTCATCAGGGTCGACCCGCGGCCGCGGTCCATGCTGGGCACCCGCTCCCGCCACTGCCCGTAGTCCCGCACGGTGATGGTCACCGAGCCGTCAGCGGTCTCGGCGGCCACGTCGAAGAACGGCTCGGTCGGGTCCTGGGCGTGCTCGATCGCGTTGGTGGCCGCCTCGCAGGCCGCCAGGACCAGGTCGTACGCCTGGTCCTCGTCGAGCCCGGCGGCGTCCAGCAGGCGGCGGAGCGCCCGCCGCAGCGCCGGGATCGAGTGGGGCGTGGAGGCGAAGCGCCACCGTTCCCGCAGCGACGTGTCCACCGCCGCCGGCGGCGGGGACGGCACGACCGGGGGTGCCGGGGTGTCCGCCGGGCGGCTGGCCGGCACCAGCGAGCGCACGTCCGGCGAGGGCACCTCCGGCGCGGTGGGCGTCGTCCGCGAGGGCGGGCCGGACACCGGTCCGGCGCCCCGGCGGCGGGCCGCGCGCTCGACGGCGACCCGCACCCGGGCGACGAGCTCCGCGGCCGGGAAGGGCTTGGCCAGGTAGTCGTCCACCCCGGCGTCGAAGCCTTCCACGGCGGCCTCCTGGCCGGCCCGGGCGGTCAGCATTACGACCTGCACGTCGCGGGTGGCCGGGTCCGCGCGCAGCCGGCGGAGCAGCTCGAAGCCGTCGACGACCGGCATCATCACGTCGGTCACCACGACGTCGGGGAGGCCGGCGGTGGCGATGCTGTCCAGCGCCTCGGCGCCGTTGGCCACCGCCCGGACGGTGCAGCTGTGCGCGAGCAGCCGGGCGACGTACCCGCGCATGTCGGCGTTGTCGTCGACGACGAGCACGGTGGGCGCCCCGGGGACGGCGGCCGGGTCCTGCTGCACCGCGACCTCGGTCTCCCACGCGTCCGCGGTGCCGCGGGCCGCGGCCGACGGGGTGACCGGCCGGGTGGCGTCGGCGTCGGGGCGGCCGAAGGGCACCGTGACGGTGAACGTGCTCCCGCGGCCGGGCTCGCTGGCCACCGAGACGGTGCCCTCGTGCAGGGCCACCAGCTCCCGCACCAGGGCCAGCCCGATACCGGTGCCCTCGCGGTGCCGCGCCGGTGAGCCCGGCACCCGGTGGAAGCGCTCGAACACCCGGGAGAGCTCCTCGGGCGGGATGCCGATGCCGGTGTCGGCGACGGTCAGCACCACCTGGTCGTCCGCCTCGCCCAGGGTGACGGAGATGCCGCCGACGAAGGTGTACTTGACCGCGTTGGACAGCAGGTTGAGGACGACCTTCTCCCACAGCCGCGGGTCCACCGCGGCCGGCCGGGACAGCGGCGGGCAGTCGACGGTGAAGCGCAGCCCGGCGCGCTCGGCGGCGGCCCGCAGCACGCCGGCGAGCTCAGCGGTGAACGCCGCCAGGTCGGTCTCGACCCGGACGGCGCTGGCCCGCCCGGCCTCGATGCTGGCGAAGTCCATCAGGTCGTTGACCAGCCGCTGCAGGCGCTCACCGTTGCGCACGGCCAGCGTCAGCTGGTCCCGGACGCCCGGCGTCAGCGGCTCGGCCGGGTCGTCGAGGACGTCGCGGATGGGGCCGAGCAGCAGGGTCAGTGGGGTGCGGAGCTCGTGGCTCACGTCGGAGAAGAACGCCGTCTTCGCCCGGTCGAGCTCGGCCAGGGACTCCGCCCGGCGCCGCTCGGCGGTGAAGGCCCGGGCGTTGGCCAGCGCTCCGGCGAACTGGCCGGCCAGCAGCTCGTGGAAGGCCCGGTAGCCCTCGTCCAGTGCCCGGTTGGGGCTGACCGCGACCAGCAGGACGCCGATGGGCTCGTCGGCGGCGGTGATGGGCAGCGCCACGGACTCGGTGACCAGGTCGCCCCAGAAGCCGCCGTGCAGCTCGAGGCCGGCGACGTCGCGAGGCAGGTCCTGGACGGAGTCGCAGACCGCGGGCAGGGCCCCGGGCGGGCAGCCGACGACGCCGGCGCGGTGCAACCGGCCGTCCGTCGCGTCCTGCAGGTAGACCCCGGCGAAGGGCACGTCCAGCAGACCGGTGCCAAGCGTCGCGCAGAGCGCGGTCAGCACCGCCTCCTCGTCGCCCAGTGAACCGCCGGCGGCCGACAGCCCGTGCAGCAGCTGCTGACGGCGTTCGGCCACAACCTCCCCGGTCACCTCGGTGCAGACCGCGTGCATGCCGGCGACCTCGCCGTCGTCGCCGAAGGCGGGCGCGTGGGAGACCGTGAAGTAGGTCTCCTCGCGGTACCCGGCCCGCTCCAGCAGCAGCGGCAGCCGCGGGAGCCAGGACGCCTCCCGGGTGGCCATCGCGTGCTCGACCGGGCCGGCCAGCGCCGCCCACCCCTCGGCCAGGGTGACCCGGATGTCCTCGCCGATCGCCGGGTGCTTGGCGCCGATGAACGGTGCGTAGCCGTCGTTGTAGAACTGCACGTACTGCGGGCCCCAGGTGAGCACCATGGGGAAGCGCGAGGCCAGCACGGTCCGGATGGCGAACCGCAGCCCCGCCGGCCAGGACCCGACCGGGCCCAGCGGGCTGGCCGCCCAGTCGTGGGCCGCCATCAGCCGGCCGCACTCGCCGCCCCCGGCGAACAGGTCTGCGTCCGGGGGACCCGACGAGGGCACGAGGGCCACGCACACCTCCAGCCGCGGATCGCTTCGGACGGCGCCGGCGGCACGCCGGCACGGGACAGCGGCCCACCGCCGGTGGTGGGCGTGCCTGCTGCAAGGTACCGGCCGTCCTCGGGAGGGCGGGCGCGAGGCCGCGTGGCCGCGCGCGGCGGTGGCGGCTTGGATGGGGCAGTGCCGCCGGGACAGCCCCGGCGCCCGGCCCGAGGAGCACATCCGTGGCAGAGCCGACCCGCCCCGACGTCGAACCCCCCACCGGCCCGGCCCCCGACGACCTGGTGGTCGAGGACCTGGTGGTCGGGGAGGGCGCCGAGGCCACCCGCGGGAGTCTGGTTAAGGCCCACTACGTCGGGGTCACCCACGAGGGCGGCGAGCAGTTCGACGCCTCCTGGGACCGCGGCGACCCGCTGGAGTTCCAGCTGGGCGTGGGCATGGTCATCCAGGGCTGGGACGAGGGCATCGAGGGCATGCGGGTCGGCGGCCGCCGCCGGCTGACCATCCCCGCGCACAAGGCCTACGGCGAGCGCGGCGCGGGCGGCGTCATCAAGCCGGGCGCGACGCTGGTCTTCGTCGTCGACCTGGTCGGCGTCCGCTGAGCGACCCCGCTGCGGGGCCGCGCCCCCGCCGCGGGGCGGGCCCCGCAGCGGGGCCCCCGGCCGAGGGGATGCCCGGGGCCGGGCCGCGGTCCGGTGCCGGCGTGCAGGTCGAGGTGTGGTCCGACGTCGTGTGTCCGTGGTGCTACATCGGCAAGCGCCGGCTGGAGACCGCGCTGTCCCGGTTCGCCCACGCCGACCGGGTCGAGGTCGTGTGGCGCTCCTTCCAGCTCGACCCGAGCGTGCCGGAGGGGCAGACCCACGCCACCCTGCCCGCGCTGGCCGCGAAGTACGGGCGCAGCGTCGAGGAGATGCGGGACCAGATGGCGCACGTGGAGTCCCTCGCCGCCGCGGAGGGACTGGAGTACCACCTCGCCGACGGCATCAGCCGCAACACCCTGCTGGCACACGAGCTGATCCACCTGGCGGCCGAGCGCGGCCTGGGCGGGGCTGTGAAGGAGCGGCTGCTGCACGCCCACTTCGCGGAGCAGCGCTCGGTGTTCGACGTCGATGCGCTGGTCGAGCTCGGCGCCGAGGCCGGGCTGGAGGCCGCCGAGGTGCGCGCCGCGCTCACCGACCGGCGGTACCTGCCCGCCGTCACCGAGGATGTCGCCACCGCCCGGGCGCTCGGCGCGACCGGGGTGCCGTTCTTCGTCGTCGACCGCACCTACGGCGCCGCCGGCGCCCAGCCGGCCGAGGTGCTGCTCCAGCTGCTGGAACGGGCCTGGGCCGATCAGCCCAGCAGGCGGGGCACCGCGCGCAGCGCGGCCTCGGCGTCGGCGGCCAGCCGCCGGACGACGTCGGTGGCCGACACCTCCCCGGTCACCAGGCCGACGGACTCCCCGGCGTAGACCGGGGCGTGGTCCGGGTCTCCCACCCGGCGGGCCGTGCGGACCTGCTCGGTGGCCGCGGCGTCGCCGCGCAGCTCGTCCTCCCGGCCGTGCCAGGTGTCGGTGAACTCGTTGGCCAGCGCCCGGCCCGGCCACCTGGCCGGCCAGGGGATCCCCTCCGCCACGTCGAACGCCCGGGTCAGCACGGTGCGGTCCCCGCTCGCCGCCCGGACCCGCTGCTGGGCTGCCGGGCTGTTCAGCCCCTCCGGGCAGGCCAGCAGCGGGGTGCCGACCCAGCCGCCGGCCGCGCCCGCGACCAGGACGGCGGCCAGTCCCGCTCCGGTCGCCACCCCGCCGGCGGCGAGCACCGGCCGGTCGGTGACCGCGAGGACCTCCTGCAGCAGGGGCAGGGTGGCCCGCTGCCCGGTGTGGCCGCCGGCCTCGGTGCCCTGCGCGACCAGCAGGTCGACGCCCGCCTCGAGCGCGCGGTCGACGTCGGCTCGGGTGTTCACCGCCGTGGCGACGGCGATGCCGGCGTCGTGCAGCGGGCCGACGGAGGGCCCGGGGTCGCCGAAGGACACCGACACCAGGACGGGCCCGGCGGCGATGGTGGCCGCCAGCAGCTCGGGCCGGTCGGCCAGCACCCAGGCCATCAGGCCGATCCCGAAGGAGGCGTCGGACTCCTGGGGCAGCCGGGCCTGCTCCGCGATCCAGCCGGGCTCGGTGGCCGAGCCCACCCCGATCATCCCGAGCCCCCCGCCCAGGGACACCGCCCGGGCCATCGCACCGCCGGCCACCCCCGCCATCGGCGCCCCGACGACCGGGGCGTCCAAGTCGAACCATCGGGTCAGCGCGGTCCTGATCACGGGGACATGGTGCGCCGCGTGGGTCGGCGGCGCAGCACCCCGGTGCGCCGGGCGCGGGCAGGTCCCCTGGACGCGCGTGAGCCCCGGCCGCGGGGCCGGGGCTCACGGGTGCGATCGGGTGGTCAGCTCGTCGCGGGGCCCCCGTGCTCGGTGCCGGCCAGCTGCTTGAGCAGGTCGTGGCATCTCGCGGCCCGGTCGGAGTCCACCTGCATCACCTCGCGAAAGAACGCGGCGACGTCGTCCAGCCCGGCGTTCTCGGCGTCCCGGACGTACTGGCCGTAGTCGTGGCCGGCCTTGAGCGAGTGGTACTGCACGGAGATCAGGTCGAACGTCACGTCGGCGAAGCCGGTCTCACCGGTGGCCATGGTCCCTCCTCACGACGGTGTGCCCCGTGGCCCTGGCTCGGCCGCGGGTGGCACGCGACTACCCCGGCCGGACGGCCGGGACACCTGGTCAGCTGCCGGCGAACCCGCCGGTGACGTCGTCCCCGGTGAGGTCGTCGGGCGCGTCCTCCTCGGCCGCCATCGGGTCACCCGGGAGCGGCGCCGGGCCGCCGGCCGGGCCACCGCCGTCGGTCTCGTCCGCCTCTGCGTCCAGCTCGTCCTGACCGGTGGTGACGTCGTCGTCCGCGGTGGAGGCGAGGTCCTCGCCCTCGGCGACGGCGCCGGGGTCGGCCTGCAGGGTCCGCGGGTCGTTCAGCGGGTCCGGGACGGCGGGGTCGGTGACGGTCATGACCCAGCGGGTGCCCGGCCAGCCGGCGTCCCAATCGCGATCCCCGTAACTGGACGGTTACGTAAGAAGTCTGTTACACATCTCCCGTGGACGCGCTGGCCGCACTGGCGGACCCCACCCGCCGGGAGATCGTGGCGCTGCTCGCCGGCGGCGAGGTGACCGCCGGCGAGCTCGCGGCCCGGTTCCCGGTGAGCCGCCCGGCGGTCAGCCGGCACCTGCGGGTGCTGCGGGAGTCCGGCCTGGTCCGGGTGCGCGCCGAGGGCCAGCGGCGGGTGTACGCGCTGGACCCTGGGCCGCTCGAGGAGCTCGACGCCTGGCTGACCCCCTACCGGCGGCTCTGGGCGCAGCGGCTGGACGCGTTGGACACCGAGATCGCCCGCGGACGGCGGGCACGACGGACAGGAGACGACCGATGAGCGGAGACCCGCGGTACGGCGAGGTGACCGAGGAGCCGGGAGGCGGCCGGCGGCTGCGGTTCCGGCGCTCCTGGCCGGACCCCGTCGAGGACGTCTGGGCGGCGCTGACCGACAACGAGCGCACCGCCCGGTGGATCGGCACGTACGAGGGCGAGCGCCGGACCGGGGGCGTGGGCACGTTCACCATGACCCACGAGGAGGAGCCGGCCGCCGAGGCGGTCACCATCGTCGAGTGCGACCCGCCCCGCCGGCTGGTGCTCGAGTGGACTGCCGAGGAGCACTGGCGCATCGACCTGGAGCTCGCCCGCCAGGACGGCCGCACGGAACTGGTCCTCACCCAGGTGCTCGTCAGCGCGGACGCCGTCGGGGACGTGGCGGCCGGCTGGCACTGGTACCTGGACAAGTTCGAGGCCGAGCTCACCGGGCGCCCCCAGCCCGGGGACTGGGACGCGTTCCTGGCCGAGGTCGGGCCGGCCTACGGCTCCCGTTCCGCGTCCTGAGCTGCGGTCGCGCGCCGATCGCTGGTGTCGCAGAGCGACGTACCTCACACTGCGGGTAGACGTCTTATACGTAACACTGTTCGCGGTTCCGGGGGCCGTCCCGCCTCGGTAGCCTGACCCGATCCCCCGGCCTCGACGTCGCGGCCGGGGAGATCGACAGCCCAGCACCAGCGCCGGTGCCAGCGCGCAGCCCGGCCACCCACAGGATGGAGACGCCGTGACTTCCGTGGCGATTCAAGGCCTCGACGACGCCCCGACCACGCACGCCCGCCTCCTGGCCTGGGTGCAGGAGATGGCCGAGCTGGCGACGCCGGACCGGGTGGTCTGGGTGGACGGCACGGAGGAGGAGTGGGAGCGGCTCACCCAGCGGCTGGTGGACGCCGGCACCTTCACCCGGCTGGAGAAGAAGCCCAACTCCTTCTGGTGCGCCTCCGACCCCAGTGACGTGGCCCGGGTCGAGGACCGCACCTACATCTGCTCGGTCGACGAGGCCGACGCCGGTCCCACCAACAACTGGATGGAACCGGCCGAGATGAAGTCGGTCATGACCGAGCTGTACCGGGGGTGCATGCGCGGCCGGACCATGTACGTCATCCCGTTCTGCATGGGCCCCGTCGAGGCCGAGAACCCGATGTTCGGCGTCGAGCTCACCGACTCCGAGTACGTGGTCGTCTCCATGCGCGTCATGGCCCGGATCGGCAGCCGCATCCTCGAGGCCATGGGCACCGACCGGCCCTTCGTCCCGGCCATGCACTCCCTCGGCGCCCCGCTGGCCGACGGCCAGGCCGACGTGCCGTGGCCGTGCAGCGACACCAAGTACATCGTGCACTTCCCCGAGGAGCGGGCCATCTGGTCATACGGCTCGGGCTACGGCGGCAACGCGCTGCTGGGCAAGAAGTGTTACTCGCTGCGCATCGCGTCGGTGATGGCCCGCGACGAGGGCTGGCTCGCCGAGCACATGCTGATCCTCAAGCTGACCAGCCCGCAGCAGAAGACCTACTACGTCGCCGCGGCCTTCCCCTCGGCCTGCGGGAAGACCAACCTGGCCATGCTCGAGCCCACCATCCCGGGCTGGAAGGTCGAGACCCTCGGGGACGACATCGCCTGGATGCGGTTCGGTGAGGACGGCCGGCTCTACGCGCTCAACCCCGAGTTCGGCCTGTTCGGCGTCGCCCCGGGCACCGGCTGGGACACCAACCCCAACGCGATGCGCACCATCGACAAGGGCAACTCGGTGTTCACCAACGTCGCGCTGACCGACGACGGCGACATCTGGTGGGAGGGCATGACCGACGAGCCGCCGGCCCACCTGACCTCCTGGAAGGGCAAGGACTGGACGCCGGAGTCCGAGGAGCCCTCGAGCCACCCGAACAGCCGGTTCTGCACCCCGATCACCCAGTGCCCGATCCTGGCGCCGGAGTACGAGGACCCCAAGGGCGTGCCGATCTCGGCGATCCTGTTCGGCGGGCGCCGCAAGACCACCATCCCGCTGGTCAGCGAGGCGCGGGACTGGAACCACGGCGTCTTCATGGGCGCCACGCTCTCCTCGGAGACCACCGCCGCGGCCACCGGCGCGGTCGGCGTCGTCCGTCGCGACCCGTTCGCGATGCTCCCGTTCATCGGCTACAACGCCGGCGACTACTTCAACCACTGGGTGCAGACTGGCAAGCAGCACGACTCCACCAAGCTGCCCCGGATCTTCTACGTGAACTGGTTCCGCCGGGACGAGGACGGCGGCTTCCTGTGGCCGGGCTTCGGTGAGAACTCCCGCGTGCTCAAGTGGGTCGTCGAGCGCCTGGAGGGCACCGCGGCGGCCGTCGAGACCCCGGTCGGGCACGTGCCGACGCCGGACTCCCTCGACGTCTCCGGCCTGGACATGACCCAGGAGCAGGTGGAGAAGGCCCTCGCCGTCAAGCCCGAGGAGTGGCGCGAGGAGATCCCGCAGATCACCGAGTGGTTCGAGAAGTTCGGGGACAAGCTGCCGACCACCATGTGGGACGAGCTGGAGATCCTCAAGAGCCGCCTCGCCTGAGGAAGGACCCCGTTGCCCCCCCCACCGCTCGCAGGCTCGCGGTGGGGGCCCTGCAACGGGGCCGACCGGGGACTGACGGGCCTCGTCGTGTCCGGGTCCGGCGCGTCCGCAGGGCGCGTCGGGGGCGGGCGGGGCGTCGGTTAGCGTGGGGTGACCGGCGTCCACCCGTGACCGGAGGCCTCCCCGCTCGTGCCCAATCCGTACCTGCACGTGCTGCGGACCCCGCACGCGGTGCCCATGGTGGTGGCGGCGTTCATCGGCCGGCTGCCGCTGTCGATGGTCGGCCTGGGCAGCGTGCTGCTCGTCCAGGCCGAGACCGGCAGCTACGGGCTGGGCGGTGCGGTGGCCGCGGTCGGCGCCGTCGCCACCGCCGCGGCCGGGCCGGTGATCGGCCGGCTCGCCGACACGCACGCGCAGCGCCGGGTGCTGCTGACCGTCGTCTCGGTCTTCGTGGCCTCGGGGGTGGCCTTCCTCTTCGCCGTCCGCGACCACTGGCCGCTGTGGACGGTCTTCCTCAGCGCCGCGCTGGCCGGCGCGACCATCCCGCCGGTCTCCTCGATGATCCGGGTGCGGTGGACCCACCTGCTGCGCGGCACGCCGTCGCTGCCCACCGCCCTGGCCATGGAGTCCGTGGTGGACGAGTTCGTGTTCATAGTCGGGCCGGTGCTCGTGACGTTCCTGTCCACGACCGGCCACACCACCGCCGGCGTGGTCACCGCCTTCGCGCTGGCCGCCGTGGGCAGTCTGCTGTTCGCCGCGCAGCGGCACACCGAGCCCCCACCGGCCGAGCACGAGCACCGGGGCGGCCCCACGGCGATGCGCAGCCGCGGCCTCCGGGTGCTCTTCGTCGTCGGGCTGGCCGTGGGCGCCATCCTCGGCACCCTGGAGATCGCCCTGGTCGCCTTCGCCGACGAGAACGGCGCCCGCTCGTCGTCCGGCCTGCTCATCGCCGCCCTGGCCGCCGGGTCGATGGTCTCGGGCATCGGCTGGGGGGCCGTGCACTGGCGCATCCCGCTGCGCCGCCGGCTGGTCGGCGTCCTGCTCGTGCTGACCGTGCTGACCTTCCCGCTGGTGCTGGTCGGCAACGTCTGGCTCATGCTGCCCTTCGTGCTGGTCGCCGGCATCGCCGTCTCGCCGTCGCTGATCAGCGCCTTCACCCTCGCGGAGGTGCTAGTGCCGCGCTCCTCGGTGACCGAGGCCTTCACCTGGATCGGCACGGCGCTGGCGCTCGGCGTCGCGGTCGGTGCGTCGGCCGCCGGCAAGATCGTCGACGTCGCCGGCGCGAACACCAGCTTCCTGGTGTCCACCGGCGCCGCCGCGGTGGCCGTCGTGGCGGTGGCCGTGGGTCAGCGCCACCTGCACGTGCCCGCCGACCGGGTGGACGCCGCCGGCCTCGCCGCCTGACCGCCGTCCGCCGGACGGCTCAGCCGTCCCCGGCCGCCTGACTGCGCTGCCTCATCCGGCCCCGGCTTGACGCGGGACCGGCCCGGGGCCAAGGTCGCCTGGCCGGTGCTGGCCGGGAGGAAGGCGGGGCCGTGGACGTCGACGTGATCGTCGAGATCCCGAAGGGATCGCGGAACAAGTACGAGTACGACCAGCGGCTGGGCCGCATCCGGCTGGACCGGATGCTGTTCACCGCGACCGGTTATCCCGGCGACTACGGGTTCGTGCCGGACACGCTGGCCGAGGACGGCGACCCGATCGACGCGCTGCTGCTGCTCGACGAGCCGACGTTCCCCGGCTGCCTGGTCCGCGCCCGGGTCATCGGCGTGTTCTGGATGCACGACCAGAAGGGCCCGGACGCCAAGCTGCTGTGCGTGCCGGCCACCGATCCGCGGCACGTGCACCGGCAGCGGCTGGAGGACGTGCCGATGCACCTCGTCGCCGAGATCTGGCACTTCTTCGACACCTACGAGGCCGTGGAACCGGACAAGTCCAGCGAGAGCCGCGGCTGGGAGGGGCGCAACGAGGCCACCAGGGCGGTCGAGGAGGCCGTCCGCCGGTACGCCGAGCAGCGCAGCACCGACCCCGTCGCCCAGGCGTGAGCCGACGGCCCTCGGCCGCGGGGACGTGACCTCCGCGACATGCCGGACGGCACGGCCCCCGACGGCGTGACCGAGCAGCGGAATGGCGGTTTCCCGGCCATTTCCGGCGCGGATGTCGACAAGCTGACGTAATTGCCGGCGGTCGTCGGCCATTTCCGGGACCGCCGCAACGATTGCGTGACGGAGCCGCGCTGAGTGCGTTCGAGCGCGTCCAAGAAGGGGGCGCGGGACCTAATTTCATGTGCGTCGGCGGCACTTCCCCAGCCGCGACGAGCGCACCTGAGGAGCCCCGCGTGAACGCGCCCCCTGCACCGGCCGCCCGATCGTCGTCCGCCGTCCTGACGCTGCCCGGGGACGAGGACCTCGGCCTGGCCGAGCTGCTCGACCTCTTCGCCCCGGAGGGGGCGGCGGCGGTGCCGGCCGGCAGCTCCTTCCGGGCCGACGCGACCCGGCTGTGGGGCTGGCTGCGGCACGGCGTGCGGCGGGCCACCGCGTGGGGTGCCGGTCCGGGAGGTGCCTGGCGTGCCTGGTGACCGTCTCCTGATCCCGACGTCCGGTCGACCCTCGAAGGTGGTGCGGTGATGCTGTTCTGGCCGATGGTGTCCATGGCTGGGTTCGTCGTGCTGGCGGCGCTGGTGATCGCCCTGGGCGCCAGCTCGACCGCGCGGTACGAGTTCGAGCGCAACCGGGTGCAGGCGGCGCGGCAGCAGGCGGTCGTCCCCGCGAACGCGGTGGAGGTCCTCGCCGGTGAGGGGCCGCCGGAGCGGCCGGCCGGTGACCTCGGGCACGCGACCGGCGGGAGCGGTGGGACCGCGGTGCAGGAGCAGCGCGCCGAGCGGGGCGCCGCCGTCAGCGTGGCCAACCACCCGGCGGGGAAGCGGGCCACCGATCCGGGTGCGGTGCCGGACTGGTGGCTGGTCGACGAGCAGGGCGACATGCCGGGCGAGGTCCTGGCGGGACCGTTCGCGGACCCGATCGAGGCGGACTGGGCCGCTCTGGCCGGCGGCCTGTCCGGCACGCGGGTCGTCTACGGGGTGCCACGCGCCGACGGCGCCGGGGTGGTGCGGCGGCAGCTGCCGCAGGAGCGGGCCTGGCTGACCGAGCTCGGTGACCAGCTGGACCGGCTGTCCGACGACTGGGACGAGCTGCTGACCGACGAGGACGAGCTCACCACGCTGGTGGTCGAGGTGGCCGCCGCCCTGGTCGAGGCCGGGCTGCCGCTGCACGACTGCGTGGGGGAGGAGCCGGCCGGCGGGGTCTGCCTCACGCCCGAGTCCGGGCACCGCGGGATCGTGGTCAGCTGGCACCGGCACGACCGGATGGGGCGGCAGCAGGTGCGTGGGGCCGCGATGGACGCCGCGGTGCAGGAGGCCATGAACGACGTCATCGGCGACCTGCTGGCGATGGCCGGGTTCCGGGTGGAGCCGTTCGGGTCGGCCGGGGTCTCCCTGGTGACGGTGGCCGAGTCGGAGGGGTGAGGTACACGCGGGGGCGGTGGCCGGCGGGCGCCTGTCCGGCCGTCGTCCTCGCTACCGTGGCCGGGCCCGTACCCCGTCGGAGGAAGGACCGCCCGTGGCCTCGCTTCTCAACCCCTATCTCAGCTTCTCGGACACGGCCCGGCAGGCCATGGAGTTCTACCGGGACGTGTTCGGCGGGGAGCTCACGCTGAGCACGTTCGGCGAGTCGGGCATGGCCGAGGGACCGGACGCCGACAAGGTCATGCACGCCCAGTTGCAGACGCCCGCCGGGTACACGCTGATGGCCTCCGACACCCCGACCGGCATGGACCGCAGCGTCGGCTCGAGCATCTCGGTCAGCCTCAGCGGGGACGACGGCGACGACCTGCGCCGCTACTTCACCCGGCTCTCCGAGGGGGGAGCGGTCACCATGCCTCTGGAGAAGCAGATGTGGGGTGACGAGTTCGGGATGTGCGTCGACCAGTTCGGGATCTCCTGGATGGTCAACATCTCCCAGCCCGCCGGCTGACGGTCGACGGCTCGCGAGATCTGCGGTCTCGTGGCTCTCAGGCGCCGGGAGGCCACGGGACCGCAGATCCGGCACCACGAGGTCAACCGGCCGCCGGGCCGGGGGACCCGCGGCGCAGGGCCAGCGCCGGGGCCGCCATCCCGGCACCGGCCAGCGCCAGTGCCGGCGCCAGCGGGACGACGAGCACCAGCCCGGCGACGGCGAGCGGCGCGGCGAGCAGCGCCGCGGCCCGGAAGGTGCCGCTGACCGCGATGGCCTCGCCGCGCTCCTCCGGGTGCACCGCCTCCGCTGCGACCGCCGGACCGAGCACCTGGACGACGCCGGCGGCGACGCCGCTGAGCACCAGCATCAGCCCGGACAGCACGATGCTGCCGGCCACGGCGCCCGTGGCCGCGGTGGCGACGCCGGTGAGGACCATGCCGCCGGCCAGCACCCGCGTCGTCCACCGGCGGGGGAGGCGGCCGGAGACCGCTGTCCCGACCAGGGCGGCGCCGTTCGCCGCCGCCACCAGCGCGCCGATGGTCGAGGAGGACTGCCGGGCCTGGTCCAGGGCGACGGGGATGTAGGACGTCAGCAGCGACCGCCACGCGCCGGCCGTCACGCCGGCCCAGCACCCGGCGTCCACCCCCGGCCGCCGCCACAGCCGCCCGGGCGGCCGGTCCGCCGGCGGCACGAACGGCGGCAGCCGGTCGAGCAGTAACGTCGGGGCCACGCCGAGGACGGCGACGACGGCGGCCACCCCCAGCGCCAGCGCCGGCGACCGCTCGGACAGCACGCCGGCGGCCAGCGGGCCGGCGAGCAGCCCCACGCCCCCGACCAGGTTCACCGAGGCGAGCGCGCCGGCGGCGCTGCCGGGGCCCCGGACGACGTGGGTCTGGCTGCCGGTCCAGAAGCAGGCCCGCGAGACACCCTGCACCAGCTGCGCCAGCACCATCGGGAGGACGGCGGCGGACACCGCGACGACCGCGCTGCTGGCCGCCAGCAGCACCCCGGCGCCGGCGATGAGCGTCCAGTCCGCCCAGATCCGCATCACCCGTCCGAGGACGAGCCGGACGGCCATCTGCGACACGGCGGACACCGCGGTGAGGACGCCGATCTCGGTCGCGGAGTACCCGGCCCGCAGGGCGAGCAGAGGAAGGGCCACGCTGGCGATGCCCAGCGAGACCGAGTAGACCCCGGTGCCCACCGCGACCGCGGCCACGTCGCGCGACGGCCCACGCCGGCCGCGGTCCGCGCTCACCGCGCCCACCCTAGGCACCGGGGTCCGACGGTCCCGCGATCGGCGCGGACGACCAGCCGCCCCGGCTGACATGCTGGCCCGGTGACCCGACCCCGCCCCGCCGCGGGCGGCGGACGCCGGCTCGGGGTCGCCCCCGAGCGGCTGGGCCGCTGGCTGGACGGGGTGGCCGAGCGGCACGGCGCGTTCACCGAGGTGGTGGCCGACCCGGACGGGACGGTCCGCACCACCAGCGCCGACGGCACGACGCTGACCCTGCGGGCGCCGTTCGGCTGGGCCCCGGGCCCGGGCGTGCTCACGGCCCTCGCCGCCGGCGCCCGGGAGCCGCACCGGGCCGCCGTCCTGCTGGTCCGCCGCGGCCGGTGGGCGGTCGGGGTGTTCGACGGGCCGGAGCTCGTCGTCTCCAAGGTCGACGCCCGCCAGGTGCAGGGCCGGACCGCGGCCGGCGGCTGGTCGCAGCAGCGGTTCGCCCGCCGGCGCGGGCACCAGACCGACGCCGTCGTCTCGCACGCCGCGGACACCGCCGTGCGGGTGCTGCTGCCGCACGCCGCCACCGTGCGGGCGCTGTTCACCGGCGGGGACCGCGGCCTGGTGGACGACGTCCTGGCCGACCCCCGGCTGCGCCCGCTGGCCGCGCTGCGCCGCGAGCCGGCGCTGGACGTGGGCGATCCCACCAGGGCCGTGCTGCTGACCACGCCGGAGCAGTTCCGGGCGGTCGAGGTGCACGTCGTCGAGCCCGCCGACCGCGGCTGAGCCGCCGTCCCCGGGGCGCGGGAGGCGCCCCGTGGACCGCTCAGCGGCTCAGGACGTGTGGTGGACCTCCTGCAGCCGGTGCACCGGCGTCGGGATGCCCGCCTGCCGCGCCTTGAGCTGGAGCGCCAGGTAGAGGGAGTAGTGCCGGGACTGGTGCAGGTTGCCGCCGTGGAACCACAGCGCCTCCTGCTGGGTGGGCTTCCACATGTTGCGCTGCTCGCCCTCCCACGGCCCCGGGTCCTTGGTGGTGTCCGAGCCCAGGCCCCACACCTTGCCGACCTTGTCGGCGACCTCCTGGGAGATGAGGTCGGCGGCCCAGCCGTTCATCGAGCCGTAGCCGGTGGCGTAGACGACCAGGTCGGCGGGCAGCTCAGTGCCGTCGGCGAGCACCACCGAGTGCTCGGTCAGGTGGTCCACCTGCCCCTTCACCAGCGCGACGTCGCCGTTGGCCACCAGGTCGGCCGCACCGACGTCGATGTAGTAGCCCGAGCCGCGGCGCAGGTACTTCATGAACAGCCCGGACCCGTCGTCGCCCCAGTCGTGGTCGAAGCCCGAGGCCTCCAGCCGCTCGTAGAAGTCGGCGTCCCGTTCCCGCATCTGCTGGTACAGCGGGATCTGGAACTCGTGCATGATCCGGTACGGCAGCGAGGCGAAGACCAGGTCGGCCTTCTCCGTCGTCATGCCCGCCTCGACCGCCTCCTCGGAGTACAGCGCCTTCAGCCCGATGTCCATCAGCGAGTCCGAGCGGACGATGTGCGTCGAGGAGCGCTGCACCATCGTGACGTCCGCGCCGGTCTCCCACAGCGCGCCGCAGATGTCGAAGGCGGAGTTGTTGGAGCCGATCACGACGCACTTCTTGCCGCGGTAGGCGTCCGGGCCGGGGTGCGCCGAGGAGTGGTGCTGGTCCCCGCGGAACCGCTCCATCCCCGGCAGCTTCGGGATGTTGGGCTTGCCGGACATCCCGGTGGCCAGCACCAGCTGCTTGGGGCGCAGCACGACCGGCTTGCCGTCGCGCTCGACGGTGACCGTCCACTCCTGCGTGACGTCGTCGTAGGAGGCGGACAGCGCCCGGGTGTTGGACCAGTAGTTCAGCTCCATCACCCGCGTGTAGGACTCCAGCCAGTCGGCGATCTTGTCCTTGGGGGCGAACACCGGCCAGTTGTCCGGGAACTTGATGTAGGGCAGGTGGTCGTACCAGACCGGGTCGTGCAGGCACAGCGACTTGTAGCGGCTGCGCCACTGGTCCCCCGGGCGGGGGTGCTTGTCGATGACGATCGTCGGGACGTCGAGCTGCCGCAGCCGCGCGCCCAGCGCGATGCCGCCCTGGCCTCCGCCCACGACCAGGACGTAGGGCTGGGTCCGGTAGCCGAGCTCGCGCGCCTCGCGCTCGCGCCGGTCCAGCCAGGTCTCCCGGTCCCGGTGGATGCCGTGCTCGGCACCCGGGGGACGGCGGTCGCGGACCGGCTCCTCGTGGCCGGTCAGCTCGTACAGCGTGGTCAGCAGCGTCCAGGCCCTGCCGTCCTGCAACCGCAGGTGCCCGCGCCCCCGGCCGACGGCGGTCTCGAACTCCAGCCAGGCCTCGTCGACGCCGCCGCCGCCGGTGGGCGGCTCGGCGACGCGGAAGTCCCGCGGGTCGGTGCGGTCCAGGGTCTCGGTCAGCAGGTCGCGGACCTGGTCGTGCCCCTCGGCCGTGGTGATGTTCCAGGTGAAGCTGACCAGGTCCCGCCAGAAGCAGGTGGGCGAGAACAGCTCCACCGCTGCGTCCACGTCCCGGGCGGTGAGCGCCCGCTGGAACGCGGCCAGCCAGGCGGCGACCCGCCCGTCCGGGGTGTCGGCGGCGGCTGTCGGGGTGTCGGTCGGGTCGAGGGTCTGGGTCACGCCCACCTCCTGCGTCGTCGAAGGGGTGCCGCCCGGGTCGGGCGCCCGACGAGCTGACCACCCCGGACACCTCCGCGGCAAGGCCCGGACGGCGTTGCGCGGCCCGGAGCGGGCCCGCCCCGACGCCCCCTCAGCGCAGCGGCGCGTCCGACGTCAGCTCGATCTCCTCGCGCCGCAGCCGGTCGGTGACCGCCTGCTGCTCGGTGACCCAGGCGGTGGTGAGCCGGACCCGCTCCACGGGCGCCCGCTCCAGGGTCACCACCGGCTGGTCGGCGTAGAGGGTCACCCAGTCGCTCGAGCGCCCCGCGTGGTCCCCGGCGTCCCGGACGGCGTCCCCCGCCGCGTCGGTGGTGCTGTCGCCGGGCCGCAGCGGCAGGTACTCGATCCGGGCCCGCTGGCGGGTGATCGTCACCGGGACCATGACCTCCTCGGTCACGTCCTCCACCCGCAGCACCGCCCGGGCCCACGGCTCCCGCACGGTGTCGACGCGCAGCTGCTCCTCGGAGCGGGTCATGGCCGTGTCGCCGCCGCCGCCGGTCCGGCCGGCCGGCTGCCCGACGGCCTCGGTCGACCGGGTGTCCGTCCGGCCGCCGGCCGCACCCCGGGTCCCCGCCGCGTAGTGCTCGCGCAGGGTCACCTCCTCGGCCGGGCTGAGCCGGTCGGGCGCCGACGGGCGGGGTGCGCGGCGCACCGCCTCGTCGTCCACGGTCAGCCGGAGCCGCCCGTCGCTGAACTGCGCGTCGGCGATCGGCGCGACGAGGGGGGTGGCGCCGGCGTCGGGGGAGGCGTCGGGGCCGTCGGTCAGGCCGACCCAAGTGGGCCGGCCGGTGACGTCGTCGACGAAGACCGCCGTCACGGTGCCCAGCGCGTTCCCGTTGCGGTCGTCGGCGATCGCCCCGATGACTGGGGGCAGGACTGGGTCACTGGTCATGCCTGTGGTTGATCCGGAAACGCCCGGTTCACACATCCGGGGGCGCGTCGGGACGGTGGTTGAGGACGGCGCCGTCCGCGCGTAGCGTCTGCCGATCGTGTCCCAGCTCACCGGCGGGGCCGTCCCCGCCACCTCCGAGACCACCGACGCCGACCCGGTCCTGACCGCCGAGCGCGACCACCTGGCCCGCGCCGCGGACTGCCTCACCCGGATGCGCACCGCGAGCACCGCCGTCGTCGACGCCGGGGTCGACGCGTGGGCCTCCGAGCGCCTCGGTGCCGCCCGCGCCGAGCGGCTGCGGTCGCTGGCCGCCGACCCCGGTGTCCCGGCCTTCTTCGGCCGGACCGACGCCGGTCCCACCGGTCCGGGCGACCCGGCGACGGGTGCGGCCGAGGTCTTCCACATCGGCCGCCGGCACGTCCGGGACGCCGCGGGGGACCCGGTGGTCATCGACTGGCGCGCCCCGATGAGCCGGCCGTTCTACCAGGCCAGCGCCGCGGACCCGCAGGGCGTGACCCGGCGCCGCCGGTTCGGATTCGCCGGCGGCGAGCTGACCAGCTACGAGGACGAGCTGCTCACGGCCGGGGAGGACGACGCCGGCGAGAGCGCCGTCCTCCGGCAGGAGATCGAGCGGCCCCGCAGCGGCCCGATGCGGGACATCGTGGCCACCATCCAGCCCGACCAGGACGACATCGTGCGGGCGCCGCTGCGCCAGTCGGTCTGCGTGCAGGGCGCGCCGGGCACCGGCAAGACCGCGGTCGGACTGCACCGCGCGGCCTACCTGCTGTACACCCACGGCGGCCAGCTGGCCCGGACCGGCGTCCTGGTCGTGGGGCCCAACCGGGCCTTCCTGCGCTACATCGAGCAGGTGCTGCCCACCCTGGGCGAGGTGGACGTCGACCAGGCGACGGTCGCCGACCTCACCGCGCGGGTCCTGGTCCGGGCGGTGGACACCCCGGCCGTCGCCGTCCTCAAGGGGGACGCGCGGATGGCCGCGGTGCTGCACCGGGCCGTGTGGGGCGGGGTCGCCAAGCCCGCCGACCCGGTCCAGGTGACGCTGGCCGGACGGCGGTACCGGGTCCCCGAGCAGCGGCTGCGGCGCTACGTCGACGACCTCCGCCGGTCGGGCACCGGGTCGTCCGACGGCCAGCAGGTCGTCCACTACGCGGCCGGGCGGGAGCGGCTGGCCATGGCGGTCGCCGAGGACGCCCGGCGACAGAAGGAGGCCGGCGGCGGCAGCCCGACCGACGCCGAGACCCGGAAGGCCGCCCGCAGCCCGGAGGTGCGGGCGTTCTGCGACGCGGTCTGGCCCGCGGTGGACGCCGCCGCCCTGGTGGCCGCCCTGCTCGCCGACCCCGACCGGCTGGCCCGGGCGGCCCGGGGCGTGCTGACCGAGGAGGAGCAGGCGCTGCTGCGCCGGCCCGCGCCGCCGCGCTCGGTGCGGGCCGCCCGGTGGAGCGCGGAGGACGCGGTGCTGGTCGACGAGGTGGCCGGGCTGCTGGAGCGCACGGCGGGGTACGGGCACGTCGTCGTCGACGAGGCGCAGGACCTCTCCCCGATGCAGTGCCGGGCGGTCGCCCGCCGGCTGGCCGCCGGGTCGCTGACGGTGCTGGGCGACCTGGCGCAGGCCACCGGTCCGTGGTCGAGCGCGGACTGGGCGCAGACGCTGGCCGGGCTGGGCCGGCCGGACACCCCCGTCCGGCCGCTGACCCGCGGGTACCGGGTGCCCGGCGAGGTGCTGGACTACGCCAACCGGCTGCTGCCGGTGATCGCCCCGGGCCTGCCGGCGGCCACGGCCACCCGGCGGGACGCCGGCTCGCTGGACGTCCGCCCGGTGACGGCGCTGGCCGAGGTGCTGGCCGACGTGGTCGCCCGGCTGGCCGCGCTCCCGGGGTCGACGGGCGTGGTCTGCGCCGACGCCGACGTGCCCGCGGTGGTCGGCATGCTCGCCGTGGCCGGGCTGGAGGTGCCGGCGCTGACCGACGACGGGTCCGCCCCTGCCCGGCTGGCCGTGGTCCCGGCCGGGCTGGTCAAGGGGCTGGAGTTCGACTCCGTGGTGGTGGTCGAGCCGGCGGCCATCGTGGCCGCCGAGCCGCGGGGCCTGCACCGGCTCTACGTGGCGCTGACCCGGGCGGTCAGCCACCTGGTGGTGCTGCACCGCGGCGAGCTGCCGGAGCCGCTCGTCGATCGGTGAGAGCACTGCTCTCGACAGGTGCCGGGCCCGCGCGTACGGTGCTCACATCCGAGAGCGGTGATCTCATCAGGAGGCGGCGATGGCCATCGGGGTGGCGTGGGTGAACGCGGGGCTGGCGTTCCTGCTGGAGCTGGTCGCGCTGGGCGTGCTCGCCTGGGGCGGGTGGCGGCTGGGCGGGGACGGCGTCCTGCGCGTCGTGCTGGCGGTCGGCCTGCCGGTGGCGGCCGCCGTCCTCTGGGCGGTGTTCGCGGCTCCGCACGCGACGGTCCCCTCCACGGCCGGGCGGCTCGCCGTGCAGGTCGCCGTCCTCGGCGGTGCCGCGCTGGTGCTGGCCGTCGGGCTGTCCCCGCGCTGGGGCGGGGGCCTCGCTGCACTGGTCGCGGTCAACCTGGTCCTCGCCGCCCTGCTGCCGACCGTGGGGACGACGCCGGCAGGGTGACCGGCTCAGCGGCGCGCCCCGGCGGCCGGTTGCCGCTCGCCGGCGCCGGCGTCGTCGGCCGGGTCGTCGCGGCGGAGCCGGGCGTCCAGGGCGAGGGTGAACAGCCAGCCGGCGATCACCACCAGGTGCAGCAGGAACAGCCAGAAGCCCAGCGCCACCGCGCCGCCGACGACGACCAGGCCGCCGAAGGGGGCGCCCAGGTCCAGCGGCAGGGCCAGGAACAGCACGAACCCCTGCAGGAAGCCCGACAGGCTGGCCGCGGTCAGCAGCGCGCCGACGACGACCGCCGACCAGCGCAGCCGCCCGGCGGCGACCACCCGGAACCCCCACACCAGCGGCACGGTGAGGGCGGCCAGCACCGAGTAGTAGCCCACCGCGAAGCCGCCGACCGCCGCCCAGGCGCCGGGCCGCTGTGCCAGGTCGGCGAGCTCCCGTCCGGCCAGCAACAGCGGGTAGAGCAGCAGCGGCGCCACCACGACGAGCGGCAGGGCCAGCAGCCGGCCGCGCCACGCGGTGAACCGGTCGTGCGCCGGACTGAACCGGAGCAGCGCCCGGCGCAGCCCCTCCCCGTAGAGCGAGATCGGCAGCAGGCTGAGCACCGCGTTCAGCGGGCTCAGCGTCACCCCGGCGTCCACCAGCCGGGCCAGCGCGTCCGGGGCGCCCAGCTCGGCCGGCAGCACCTCGGCCAGCCGCCCGGCCAGCGAGCGGACCGTCCCGGCGCTGGTCAGCCAGGCGGTCAGGCCGAGGGACAGCACCAGCAGCGGGACGACGGCGATCCCGGCGTAGAAGGTCAGCCCGGCCGAGATCAGCGCGGTGTCCCGGCCGCGCAGCTGGGCCCGGATGGCGCGCCACAGTCCGCCGGCCTCCGTCCGCACCCAGGCTCCCCGCACCGGCCCATGGCACCAGGTCCGGGCCGCTCGCGCCCACCGGAGCCGGCGACCGGGGGTCAGCGGCCGTCGAGCAGGTGCCGGGCGGCGGCGAAGCCGCCCAGTCCGCTGACCGCGCCGCCGCGCACCGTCCCGCCGGAGGACGCCGCGACCACCCGTGGGTGCGGCGTGGCCACACCCCACCCGCCGGCCTGCTCCGGGTCCTCGGCCACCGGCCAGGACAGGTCGCCGTGGAAGATGTGCCCGCCCGGCATGGCCAGGCTCGCCTCGACGTCCAGCGGGGAGGACGCCTGCAGACACGGCCGCCCGTCGGCGTCCCGGGCCAGGCAGTCGGCCAGCGGCTCGGCCAGGTGCGCGTCCAGCTGGGCCACCACCCGGCGGACGGCCTCGTCGCGGGTGCCGACGGGGTCGGCGCCGAACAGCTCCGCGGGCGTGTACAGCCCGAACAGCGTGAGCGTGTGCAATCCGGTGTCGCCGACGATCGAGGGGTCGGTGAGCGAGTGGCAGTACACCTCAAACGGGATGACGTCGGGCAGCCGGCCGGCCCGGGACTGCTCGGCCGCGGCGTCCAGCTGCCCGGCGGACTCGTCGACGTGCGTCGTCCCGGCGAAGGCGGTCGCGGGGTCGGCGCCCGACCGCAGGGCCGGCAGCCGCCGCAGCACCATGTTGACCTTCAGCTGGGAGCCCGACGGGCGCGGCCGGGCCGGCAGCCCGAGCAGCTCGTCCAGCACCGCGGGCGCGGCGCCGGAGACCACGTGGCCGGCGTCCACGGCGTGCTCGGTGCCCTCGTCGTCGGTCCAGTGCACGGTGACGCCGTCGGCCCGGGTCTCCAGGGCGGTGACGGTGGCCCCGGTGCACAGCTCCGCGCCGGCGGCCCGGGCCGAGGCGGCGATCGCCCCGCTGACCGCGCCCATGCCGCCGACGGGCACCCGCCAGCGGCCGGTGCCGTTGCCGACCAGGTGGTAGAGGAAGCAGCGGCCGGCCAGGCCGTCGGCGGCGTGCAGGTCCGCGGCGGTGCCGATCAGCCCGTCGGTCAGCGCGATCCCGCGGACGTCGTCGTCGCCCAGGTGCGCACCGACCACGTCGGCCAGCGGCCGCTCCCGCAGGTCGTGCCACAGCTGCGGGTCGCGCAGCCGCCGCACCAGCTCGGCCTCGGCGAGCAGCGGCTCGGTCAGGGTGGGCGCGAGGTCCTCGGCCAGGGTGGTCAGCCGGCCGTAGAACCGCTGCCAGCCGGCGAACTCCGCGTCCGACCCGGTCAGCTCCCGGAACGAGGCCGCCGTCGCCGGACCCTCGTCCCGCTCGACCAGCAGGCCCCGGGCCCGTCCGCCGCGCCGGAGCGGGGTGTAGGAGGCCACCGCGCGGTCGACCAGCCGGACGGGCAGCGCCAGGTCCGCCACGATCCGGTCGGGCAGCAGGCTGACCAGGTAGGAGTACGCCGACAGCCGGACGTCGACGCCGGGGAACACCCGGCTGCTGACCGCGGCGCCGCCGAGCACGCCCAGCCGCTCCAGCACCAGCACCGACCAGCCGGCGCGGGCGAGGTAGGCGGCGGCCACCAGGCCGTTGTGCCCGCCCCCGACGACGACGGCGTCGTAGCCGGTCACCGGCCCTCCCGGACGGCCAGCCGGCGCCGGAAGTACAGCGACCAGTCCTGGTCCGGGCGCACGTAGTGCCCGAACGCGCCGGTGCGGGTGTACCCGGCGCCGGTGTAGAGGCCGACCGCCTCGGGCTGGCCCGGGCCCAGCTCGAGGAACAGCGTGGTCCACCCGCGCTCCACCGCGACCGACTCCAGGCCCTCGAGCAGCAGCCTGGCCAGGCCGCGGCGCCGCGCGGCCGGGACGACGTACATCCGCTTGACCTCCGCGCTGTCCGGTCCGAGGGCGCGCAGTGCGCCGCAGCCCACCGGCGTCCCGTCGTCGTCCACCGCGACCAGCACCACGGCCACGTCGGTCGCCGACGGGGGAACGCCGGGCTCGCTGTCGGGACCGTAGCGTCCCCGCAGCTCGGCCTGCTGGGCGGCGGTCAGCTGCCGGACGACGGGGTCGTCCCAGCCCGCGGAGGTCAGGTGGGGCACCAGCTCATGGTCCCGGGTCCGGCGTGACCCGCTGCAGGAGTCCCCAGACGAACTCGGCGCAGGCACCGGGCAGGTGCACCTCCCAGCGGGTGACCACGTCGGGGTCGACGTCGACGGCGCCGGGCAGCGCCGCGACGTCGGCCACGACGTGCTCCCACACCCGCAGGTCGCCGGGCCGGGCGGCCGGGACCGGGGAGCCGGGAGCCCGGACCAGCTCCTCGTGCAGCACCGGCCCGTCGGGCGCGGCCAGCACCTGCCACCGCAGGTGGGGCCACAGCGGCAGCGGCCAGCGGTGGACGACGAGGTCCAGGTCGCCGAAGGGTGCGTCCTCGACCTCCTCGGGCGGGCCGAGCACCGCTGTGCGAAGAGTCACACCGCGGGGCGCCCGGGGGGAGTGCTGCAGGGCCTGCCACCGGGTGTGTGCCGCGTGCGCCTCGGCCCGGTCGGCGCCGAGCCGGGGCAGTGCCTCGAGGACCAGGTCAGGTCGCGTGTCGGCCATCCGGCGGAGCAGCACGAGGCAGAACTCGCGCCGCGCCAGTCCTCGCACCCAGCGAGCCTGTCACCCCGCGTGAGCGTGTCTTCGCGCACCCTCGGGATTTCTGCACAAGTCGGCAGCCCCGGTTTGTCACAAGTCCGTCACGCACCTACCGTGGGCGCGTCCGGACGGGTCGTTCCGTCACCTACCGGGTGACGACCGACCGGGCGCCGCCGAACCACCGTGTCAGTGCTCCCTGCTGGCCAGATGGACCGGGGACCCACCGCAGTACTGGGGTGAAGCACGTCGGCTCGACAGAGCCGAGGTGCCGGGCGTCTTCCCGCCCGAACCCGTCAGCTAACTCGGTAGGCGGCACGTGGAAGAAAGGAAAAACCCGCCGAACATGGCGAGTTCGCTCTCTGCTGCCCGCCACCGGGCGTTCACCGGCCGCCGGGTGCTCGTCACCCTCGCCGCCGCAGCCGGCGTCGCAGTCACCTCCTTCCCCGCGGTCGCCGCACCCGAAACACCGGAGAACTCCCAGGAGGCGGCCGCGCTGGTCGCCGCCCGGGCGCACGACCTCGAGGTCGTGACCGAGGACTTCAACGACGCCCGCGTGCAGCTCGAGGCCCAGCAGGCCGAGGCCGCCGAGGCCGCCGAACAGGTCGAGGCCGCGGACGCCGCCGTGGGCGACGCCCGCGACAAGGTCCGCGAGGTCGCGCGCAGCGCCTACACCGGCGACCAGCTCAGCACCCTCCAGGCGATGCTCACCAGCGGGTCGGCCGATGAGCTGCTCGACCGCGTGGGCACGCTGGACACCATCGCCCAGCACAACAACGGCGTCCTCGGCGCGGCCCAGGAGGCCACCGAGGCGGCCGCGGCGAGCAAGGCAGCCGCCGACCAGGCCGCGGCCGAGGCGAAGGCCCAGGTCGACCGGGTCGCCGCGCAGCAGACCGCGCTGCAGTCCCAGATCGCCGAGTACCAGGCCGACCTGGCCCGGCTCACCGCCGAGGAGCAGCAGCGGGCCGCCGAGCTCGCCGAGCGGCAGCACGCGGCCGCTCCCGCCGACGACCGCTCGGCACCGGCCGCCTCGCGGTCGACCACCCGGCAGCAGGCCGCTCCGCCCCCGCCCGTAGCGGCTGCCGGCAGCGGTGCCGCGCGAACCGCCGTGGACACCGCCATGGCCCAGCTGGGCGACCCCTACGTGTGGGCGGCCGCCGGTCCCAACGCGTTCGACTGCTCCGGCCTGACCCAGTTCGCCTTCGCCGCGGCCGGCGTCAGCCTGCCGCACTCCAGCCGCGCCCAGGCGGGCATGGGGAGCCCGGTGCCGCTCAGTGCCCTGCAGCCCGGGGACCTGCTGTTCTTCTACAGCCCGGTCAGCCACGTGGGCATGTACATCGGGAACGGGCAGATGGTGCACGCCTCTACGTCCGGGCAGCCGGTGAAGATCGGGTCCATCAACAGCATGGGCAGCCAGCCGTTCGCCCGCCGCATCGCCGGCTGAAGGACCCCCTCGCCCCCCGCCGCTCGCACGCTCGCGGCGGGGCCCTGCAAGGGGGCCTGTCGTGGGCCGCACGACACCGGAGCCCCGGTCGCCTCGTGGCGGCCGGGGCACCGTCGTGTCCCGGGTGCGTGCACGGTCACACCGGCCGAGCGGGCACCATCGGTCGCGGCTCGTCCCACCGACCCCCCGAGGACCCGATGACCTCCCTGCTCGCACCCCGCACCGTGGCCGGGGTCTTCCGCGCCGTGGCCGTCGCCGAGGCCGTCTCCTGGGCGCTGTTGCTGGCCGGCATGTTCGTCAAGTGGGTGCTGCGCACGTCCGAGGTCGGCGTCCAGGTGTTCGGCCCGGTGCACGGCGCGGTGTTCATCGCCTACGTGCTGGTGGCCCTGGTCGCCTGGCGCGTGCTGCGCTGGACCCCCGGGACGGCGCTGCTGGCACTGGCCGCCTCGGTGCCGCCGTTCAGCACCGTGTGGTTCGAGCGCTGGGCGCGGCGGACCGGCCGGTTGCCGGTCGCGCAGCCCGTGACGTCGCGGGCTGGATAGCCTCCCCGCCATGGCCGACCCGGTGCTGCCCACGACCGCCCGCACCCTGCTCGCCCGCACGGCCCGGGCGCAGCGCGACGGTCGTGCCCCCAGCCTGGTGGCCGGGGTGGTCCGCGGCGGCGGGCTCGCCTGGTCGGCCGGCCGCGGCGCCGTCGCCGACCCGCACACCGACGTCCAGTACCGGCTCGGGTCGATCAGCAAGACGGTCACCGCCGTGGCGGTGCTGCGGCTGCGCGACGAGGGCGTGGTGCACCTCGACGACCCGCTGGACCGGCACGTGCCCGGCACCCCGCTGGGCGACCGGACGGTCGGCCAGCTGCTGTCCCACCTGGCCGGTGCCAGCTCGGAGAGCCCCGGCGGCTGGTGGGAGCGGGTGCCCGGCGGGACGCTGGCCGACCTGCGGCTCGGGCCCGACGACGTCGTGCTCGGAGCCGCGCGGCGCTTCCACTACTCCAACCTCGGGTTCGGCCTGCTGGGCGAGCTCGTCGCCCGGCAGCGCGGCCGCTCCTGGGAGGACGTCGTCACCGACGAGGTCCTGGCGCCGCTGGGGATGACCCGGACGACGCCGCGCCCGGCCGATGCCGCCGCGCAGGGCTGCGCCGTCCACCCGTGGGCCGACGTCGTCCTGCCCGAGCCGGAGCACGACGCCGGGGTGATGGCCGCCGCCGGGCAGCTGTGGGCGACCCTGGCCGACCTGGGCCGCTTCGCCGCCTTCCTGCTCGGCGACACCGGTGAGGTGCTCGCGCCGGCGACGCTCGAGGAGATGACGGTGCCGGCCGGCGTGGACCCGTCGGCTCCCGGCTGGACGGCTTACGGCCTCGGCGTGCAGGTGGTCCGCGTGGACGGGCAGACGCTGGTGGGCCACGGCGGCTCGATGCCCGGTTTCCTGGCCGGGGTGCTCGTCGACCGGGCCGAGCAGACCGGGGCGGTGATGCTGGCCAACACCACCAGCGGCGTCGACCCGCTGGTGCCGGGGCTGCTGGCCGACCTGCGGGCCGCCGAGCCCCGGGTGGTCGAGCCCTGGGTGCCCTCCACCCCGCCGCTGCCCCTGGAGCTGCTCGGCACCTGGTACTGGGGGCCCACGCCGCACGTGCTCCGCGCCCAGGCCGGTGGGCTGCTGCACCTGGGCCCGCTGGCCGGGCGCACCGGGCGGGCGAGCCGGTTCGCCCCGCGGGACGACGGCACCTGGGTGGGGCTGGACGGCTACTACGCCGGTGAGACGCTGCGCATCGCGCCCGACCACCTGGACCTGGCCACCTTCGTCTTCACCCGGACGCCCTACGACCCCGACGCCCCAGTCCCGGGTGGTGTCGACGACGCCAGCTGGAGATAGGGCCCCCGTGCCCCCCGCCACTCGCAGGCTCGCGGCGGGACCCTGCACGGGGGCCGTCAGGGCTGGAAGGCGTCCATCGTTGTCTCCACCACCGCTGCGTAGGCGACGTGCGGCACGATGTCGCTGGTCCAGTCGGTGGCCGACCAGGTGCGCGGGTCGGTGACGCCGAGCACCGTCATCGGCCCGTTGGTGGCCACCAGGACGCCGCCGGTGATCAGCGCCGTGCCCACCAGCGGCCGGGACCGGAAGCCGGCCGCCCGGGCCAGCCCGACCAGGACGCCGATGCCGATCCCGGCGACGATGCCGGTGAGCGCGCCGAGCCCCTGCACCCGGTTGTCCCGGGTCGCGCTCTCGCCGGGGATGGACACGTGCGCCTTCCCGGCGAGCTGCTCCACCGTCTGCTCCGGCGTCGAGCTGGTGCCCCGGCCGCGGACGGTCATGTCCAGGTAGGTCACCGCGTTGAGCGCGGTCGTCCCCGCCGCACCGGCGGCCGCGCCCCGCAGCGCCCAGCCCAGCGTGCCGATCCCCCGCCGTGTCCTGCCGGAGGTGCCCACCGGGCTCCGCTTCGCCATGGGGTCGCCCTACCCGGGCCGCGTCGACGGGCAAACCGCGCGGCCGGCGACCGGCCCGGTCGGCTGGCGACGGGCCGGTTCCGGGACGACGCTGGCCGGGTGGACGACGTCGACCGGGCCCTCGAGCAGGCCATCGGGGCGCTGCTGGACCAGCGGCGGTCCGGCGCCTCGATCTGCCCGTCCGAGGCCGCGCGGGCGGTGGACCCGGTCGGCTGGCGGGACCTCATGCCCGCGGCGCGGTCAGCGGCCGGGCGGCTGGCGGCGGCCGGGACGGTCGAGGTGACCCGGTCCGGCGAGGTCGTCGACGTGGCGACCGTGCGGGGGCCGGTGCGGGTCCGTCGCCCGCGCTGACCGGTCAGGCCCGGCGCGGGGCGGTCCGGGTCAGCCGGCGCCAGATCCAGCTGGAGGGCACCCGGCGTCCGGTGACCAGGTACTCGGTCACGGAGTCCACGACCAGCGCGGCCTCCAGCTGCCGGCGGACGACAGGTCGGCTGGCCATCAGCAGCTGGTCCCCGGACCGCAGCACGAAGTCCCCGCCCGGCGTCAGGGTGCACTCGTCGCCGCGGAGCACCAGCAGGACCACCGCCGGCAGCTGGTGCTCCCGTTCCACCGGGCTGCGCAGCAGGTCGCCGAGGGTCAGCTCGCCGCCGCGCAGCCACGGCTGCAGCGCGGGGGCCTCCGTCGGGTCGAGCCGCACCTTCCACAGCTCCTCGAGCCGGTGGCCGCAGGCCGTGGTCAGCCGGGCGACCAGGTCGGCGGCCCACTCGTCGCTCTGGCCGGGGAGTTCCTGCAGGAGCCGCCACAGCAGCGGGGTGCTCAGCTGGGCGTAGGCGTCGTGGGCGACCACGTCGGTGGGCACCAGCAACCCGTCGGGTTCCATCGCGGCGAACAGCGGCGCGTTGGTGGGCTGGTTCTGCCGGGCGGCCACGAACAGGTCCGGGTTGACCCGCCGTGCCTCGGCGACCAGCGACAGGTTGGTCGTGTCGTTGTCGGTGCCGGCCACGAAGCCCCGCGCCGTCCGGAGGTCCGCCTGCGCCATCACCCGGGGGTCGGTGCCGTCGCCGACGATGGTGGCCGGCCCGTCGGGGTGGCCGTCGTCCTGGTCGATGGTGGTGACCTCCAGCCCCTCGGCGCGGAGGTCGGCGGTGAAGTGCCGGCCGAAGCGGCCGTAGCCGCAGACGACCCACCGGCCCGGCGCCGGGGCGTCCTTGCGGGGGGTGAGCTCGGCGCCCGGGCCGCTCTCCAGCCAGGTCATCAGCTGGTAGGCGTCGGGAGCGCGCAGGGCCAGCCGGAGGTGGTCCCCGAACCGGTCGAACGGGTTGATCACCGTGGGCTCGCCGAACGCGCGCATCCGGCCGGCGACCACGGGGGAGATGGTGCGGGTCACCACCGGCAGCTCAGGGCGCCGCAGCGCCGCGGTCATGGTGACCGCCAGGTTGGCCTCGTCGTCGTTGGTGAGGGCCAGCACGCCCTCGCACCACGGGTGGCCGAGCCCGGCGATCTCCAGGTTGTGCGGGTCCCGGGCGTCCCCGGCCAGCCCGGGGACGTCGGCGCGGTGGGTGTTCTGCTCCAGGGCGTCGATCCGGGTGTCGGAGAGGTCCACCACGGTGAACCGGCGGCCGAGGGTGTCGAACGAGCGCCCCAGCGCCTCGCCGGTCTGCCCGTAGCCGGCGATGAGCAGGAACGGCTCGCGGAGCCGGGCGACCTTCCGCCGGAAGTGCTGCAACGCCAGCGCCTGGCGGAAGGCCCGGTCCTGCAGGAGGGACAGCAGCGCACTGATCGCGTAGGCCCAGCCGACCACCGTGAGGTAGATCGTGCCCATCACCCAGAGCCGTTGGGCGCCGGAGAACGGGTACGGGATCTCGCCGAAGCCGATCGTCGTCGCGGTGTAGCTCATGAAGTAGAAGGCGTCGAAGAAGCCCATCCGCCAGGGCCGGCCCTGGTCGTCCACCCCTGGCATGAAGGTGAGGCCCAGCACGCTGACCGCGAAGATGAAGACCAGGATGATCAGCGGGGCGCGCATCCGGCGGAGGATCACGAACACGGTGGCCGAGGCCTGCGCGCCGGTCACCAGCGGGCTCCGGCGGCGCATCCGGCGCGGCTCGGGGTCGCGGCCCATCAGGTGGCGCACGGACGCGCGCAGCCCGCTGCTCACGGTGGTCACCGCCGCTACGGTCGGCGGAAGGACACGGTCTCGACCACCAGCAGCACCAGCGAGACGACGTTGGCCAGCAGCGCGCCGCCGGACAGGGACACCACGCTGGCCGTGGCGCCGGCGTCCAGGCCCGCGGCGGAGATCTGGGTGGCGTAGGCCCACACCAGCGTGGCCGCGATCAGCTGCAGGTCGGCGACCAGGCTGGTGGCCAGGTGGACGGCGCCGATCTGCGTCCGGTCGCCGAACTTGAGCACCGTGGCGATCAGGTTGACCACGACGGCGGCGAACAGCTCGTACTCGTTGTGCAGCACCGGGTCGGAGATGTCCCCGATGAAGAACCCGAAGTTGAGCGTCGCGGCGAGCAGCACGAAGAACCCGAACACCACCTTCTCGAGGTTCACGGGACTCCCGGGGGACCGGCGCTGCGCTGACGGACGCCGACGATAGCCCCGCTCCTGGCGACTCGCCGTCCTCCGCTGCGCGGGCCGCCGGTCGGGGTCGCTGTCCCCGGTGGGCCCGGATGGCTACGGTGCGGGTCGGTCCCCGCACGGAGGAGAGGCGCCGTGGAGCCCCAGGTCGGCCAGCAGGCGTACACGTCCGAGCTCCGTCTCGAGGTCGACCGGCCGGTGCCCGCGGGTCCCCGGCCGGAGCTGGCCGACGTCGGGAAGCTGGTGCGGCGCGGGGTGAGGGCGGTCGTCGGTGCCGCGCGCGCCGGGGACCGGGTGACGCTGTCCGGGCTGCTGCTGGGCCACCTCGGCCCGGCCGGTGCCGCGCTGGACGTCGTCGAGGAGACCTGGCCCGGGTACGAGCACGTCAACGTGCAGGCCGGCCTGGACACCTGGCTCGCCGGGGCCGGGCGTACCGCACAGCTGGTCGGCGTGGTCGGCTTCCAGCACCGGCCCTTCGGGCTGGGCGAGCTGCTGTCCGCCGGGCCGGAGGCGCACGACCCCTACGGCCCCCGGCCGGGCAACGCCGCCCGGGTAAACCGGTCCGCCGGACCGGACGGCGAGTCCCGGCCCTGCGTCCGGTGCGGCGTCTACCTGGTGACCGACGGCGCGGCCCGCACCGCGGTGCTGCTGCGCGGCCCCGAGCCGGAGACCGGGCTGCCGCAGACGACGGTGCAGGTGGTCAGCACCGACCCGGAGGCGGCGACCCGGGCCGCGGCGGAGGTCCGTGCTGCGGCGATGGCGCAGAACGTCTTCCGCGGCCAGGTGCTGTCCTTCGGTGCCGAGGTCTTCGGCCACGGTCAGACGCTGCTGCAGTTCCACCGCCGGCCGACCCTGGGCGCCGACCAGCTGGTGCTGGCCGCCGACACGCTGGCCGAGGTGCAGCGCCAGGTGGTGGAGGTCGCCCGGCACAAGGCGCAGCTGCTGGCCGCCGGGCAGCACCTCAAGCGGGGGGTGCTGCTCTACGGCCCGCCCGGGGTCGGCAAGACGCACACCGTCCGCTACCTGGCCAGCACGCTGACCGGGACGACGGTCATCCAGCTGACCGGCAACGCCCTGCACCTGATCGCCGAGGCGTGCTCGGTGGCCCGCGCGCTGCAGCCGGCGATGCTGGTCATCGAGGACGTCGACCTGATCGCCGAGGACCGCGGTATGCACCCCGGTCAGCACCCGCTGCTGTTCCAGCTGCTCAACGAGATGGACGGGCTGGCCGAGGACGCCGACGTCGTCTTCGTGCTGACCACCAACCGGGCCGACCTGCTCGAGCCCGCGCTGGCGGCCCGGCCCGGCCGGGTCGACCAGGCGGTCGAGCTGCGGCTGCCGGACGCCGACGCCCGCCGGGCGCTGTTCGAGCTCTACCGGGGTCGGCTGGACGTGGACACCAGCGGGCTGGACGACGTCCTGGCGCGGACCGAGGGGGTGACCGCCTCGTTCCTCAAGGAGCTGCTGCGCCGGGCGGCGCTGCTGGCCGCCCAGCGCATCCCGGACGGTCCGCTGAGCGTCTCGGCCGCGGACCTGTCCGGAGCGCTGGGCGAGCTGCTGGACACCCGCAACGCGATGACCCGCACCCTGCTGGGCAGCGTCCCCACCTGACGCGCGGCCGCGGTCGCTGCGGTCAGCGGTCCTCACCGGCGGCGCGCTCGAGCAGCGGCGTCAGCCGGTGGTCGACGAACCGGCGCAGGGCCAGGTTGGTGTCGGTGCGCTGCACCCCGGGGATGGCGAGCACCTGCTCGGTGATCCGCCACAGGTCGTCGGCGTCCACCGCGACCACCTGCACGAGGAGGTCGGCCACCCCGGAGAGCCCGGTGACCTCGAGGACCTCCGGGATCTCGGCGAGCGCCGCGCTGACGTCGGCCAGGCTGCGCTGCACCACCTGCACGGTCACGTAGGCCCCGAGCCGGTAGCCCAGCGCCTCGGGCCGGACGCGGCGCTCGAACGGGTCCAGCGCACCACCGGCCTCCAGCCGGGCCAGCCGGGCCTGCACGGTGTTGCGGGCCAGCCCGAGCTGCTGCGACAGCGCCAGCACCGTGGCCCGCGGGTCCTCCGACAGGGCCAGCAGCAGCCGCGCGTCCGTGGCGTCGAGTCGGTCCCCAGCGGGCATGGTGCTCAGTCTGACACGGCTGAGCGCCGCTAGACCGGTCACGCTGCTCAGTCATGCGTTCGGGTGTTGCGCAGATCGACGGACGGGTGATCTGCTCCACACCGGGGTGAGGCGTGTCACCATGGGTGAGCGGTGCCACATCCCGGGACCGCGAGACGTCCATGACCGGCGCCCGGTGACCCCGGCCCGGCACACGGCGAGGAGATCGGCATGACGGCGCTCGAACACGCCACCGAGGTGGTCGACCCCGTACCGGGGGCGGCCGCTCCGCACCTGCCCAGTCAGCCGGACCTCGTCCAGTTGCTCACCCCCGAGGGCGAGCGGGTCGAGCACCCGGACTACGCCCTCGACGTCAGCGACGAGGAGCTGCGCGGCCTCTACCGCGACCTGGCCCTGGTCCGCCGCTGGGACGTCGAGGCCACCGCCCTGCAGCGGCAGGGAGAGCTCGGCATCTGGGCCTCGCTGCTGGGCCAGGAGGCCGCCCAGGTCGGCGCCGGACGGGCGCTCGCCGACGGTGACATGGCCTTCCCCACCTACCGCGAGCACGGCGTCGCCTGGACCCGCGGCGTGGACCCGCTGGAGGTGATCAGCCTCTTCCGCGGCGTGGACATGGGCGGCTGGGACCCGGTGGCCACCCGTTTCAACCTCTACACCGTGGTGATCGGCGCGCAGTGCCTGCACGCCACCGGCTACGCCATGGGCGTGCAGCGGGACGGCGCGGAGAGCGCCGTGCTCGCCTTCCTCGGCGACGGCGCGACCAGCCAGGGCGAGGTGAACGAGTCCCTCATCTGGGCGGCCACCTTCTCCGCCCCGGTCGTCTTCTTCTGCCAGAACAACCAGTACGCGATCAGCGTGCCCATCGAGCGCCAGTCCCGGGTGCCGCTCTTCCAGCGGGCGGCCGGCTTCGGCTTCCCGGGCGTCCGGGTCGACGGCAACGACGTGCTGGCCGTGCTGGCCGTGACCCGCGCGGCCCTCGCCGCCGCCCGCGAGGGTCAGGGGCCCACCTTCATCGAGGCGTTCACCTACCGGATGGGTGCCCACACCACCTCCGACGACCCCACCCGCTACCGGCTCGCCAGCGAGCTGGAGGAGTGGAAGCTGCGGGACCCGATCGCCCGGCTCAAGGCACACCTGTCCCGCTCCGGGATCGCCGACGCGGCGTTCTTCGCCGCGGTGGACGCCGAGGGCGACGAGTTGGCCGCCCACATCCGGAAGGGCACGCTGGAGATGGCCGACCCGGCTCCCACGGAGATGTTCGACTCCGTCTACGCCGAGCAGACCCCGCACCTGGCCGCCCAGCGCGCCGAGTTCGTGGCGTACCACGCGTCCTTCGAAGGGGCTGACGAGGCATGAGCACCCAGACGCTGACCCTGGGCAAGGCGCTCAACCTCGGGCTGCGCCGGGCCCTGGAGGACGACGCCAAGGTCGTGCTCATGGGCGAGGACATCGGCAAGCTCGGCGGGGTCTTCCGGATCACCGACGGGCTGCAGAAGGACTTCGGCGAGGACCGCGTCGTGGACACCCCGCTGGCCGAGGCGGGGATCCTCGGCACCGCCGTCGGCCTGGCCATGCGCGGCTACCGGCCGGTGTGCGAGATCCAGTTCGACGGGTTCGTCTTCCCCGCCTACAACCAGATCGTCACCCAGGTCGCCAAGATCCACGCCCGCTCCCGCGGCAAGCTGCCCATGCCGGTCGTCATCCGGATCCCCTTCGGCGGCGGCATCGGCGCGGTGGAGCACCACAGCGAGAGCCCGGAGGCCTACTTCGCGCACACCGCGGGCCTCAAGGTCGTGGCCGTCTCCAACCCGGCCGACGCCTACTGGGGCATCCAGCAGGCCATCGCGCACCCGGACCCGGTCGTGTTCCTGGAGCCCAAGCGGCGCTACTGGGAGAAGGCCGAGGTCGACCTGGACGCCACCCCCGGTCCGCTGTTCGCCTCCCGGGTGGTCCGCGGCGGCGACGACCTCACCCTGCTCGCCTACGGGCCGATGGTGAAGACGGCGCTGCAGGCCGCCGAGGTGGCCGAGGAGGAGGGCCGGTCGGTGGAGGTCGTCGACCTGCGCACCATCTCGCCGCTGGACCTGGACCCGGTCGTGGAGTCGGTGCGCCGCACCGGTCGCTGCGTCGTCGTCCACGAGGCGCCGCTGACCCTGGGCCTGGGCGCGGAGATCGCCGCCCGGGTCACCGAGACCTGCTTCCACTCCCTGGAGGCGCCGGTGCTGCGGGTCGGCGGGTACGACACCCCGTACCCGCCGTCCAAGCTGGAGGAGGACTACCTCCCCGACCTCGACCGCGTGCTCGACGCCGTCGACCGATCGCTGGGGTTCTGATGGCCGACCTGCGCCAGTTCAAGCTGCCCGACGTGGGCGAGGGCCTGACCGAGGGTGAGATCCTCACCTGGCTGGTCGCCGTCGGCGACACGGTCACGGTCAACCAGCCGCTGTGCGAGGTGGAGACGGCGAAGGCCGCCGTCGAGCTGCCCAGCCCGTTCGCCGGCACGGTGACCGAGCTGCTGCACGAGGTGGGGACGACGGTCGACGTCGGCGCCCCGATCATCACCATCGACGTCGGTGGGGACAGCGCGTCCGGGACCGGTCCGTCCGCGGCTCCCGCGGCGTCGGAGGCGTCCGGGGAGCCGGCCGTCGAGGCCGGGCTGATCGGCGGGCCCGCGCCCGGTGGGCGCACCTCGGTGCTGGTCGGCTACGGGCCGCGGAACACCGAGGCTGCCCGCCGACCGCGCCGGTCCGGCGCCGCGGTGGCCGCCCGGGCCACCGCGCCGCTGCCCGAGGCCGACTACGGCTCCGGGAGCGGCCGTCCGCCGCTGCTGGCCACCGCACCCGACGCCACCACCAAGCCGGTCCGGCACGGCGGGCTGGAGACCGGCCGGGCCGCCGAGGCGCACGCCGCCGCGCAGCCGGAGGCCACCGCGCCGCCGTCCCGGACCAGTCGTCCCGGCAGCGGCGCGCCGCGTCCGCTGGCCAAGCCGCCGGTCCGCAAGTACGCCAAGGACCTCGGCATCGACCTGGCCACGGTGCCCGGCACCGGTGAGGGCGGGGTCATCACCCGCGCCGACGTCGACGCCGCCCGCGCCGCTGCTCTCGGTTCCGCTGTTCCCGGTTCCGAGAGCACCGCTTCCGAGGTGGTCCAGGCCGCTGAGAGCCGCGCTCCCGGTACCGAGAGCGCGGTCCTGGAGGCCGCCGAGACGCGGATCCCGGTCAAGGGGGTCCGCAAGCACACCGCGGCGGCCATGGTGAGCAGCGCCTTCACCGCGCCGCACGTCACCGAGTTCCTGACCGTCGACGTCACCGGGATGATGAAGCTGCGCAGGCGGCTCGCCGCCCGCCCGGAGCTGGCCGGGGTCAAGGTGAGTCCGCTGCTGTTCGTCGCCCGGGCGGTGCTGCTCGCCGTGCGCCGGCACCCGATGGTGAACAGCTCCTGGGACGAGGCAGCCCAGGAGATCGTGGTGAAGCACCAGGTCAACCTGGGCATCGCGGCTGCCACGCCGCGCGGCCTGGTCGTGCCGAACGTCAAGGACGCCGGCCGGCTGGACCTCGCCGGGCTGGCCGGGGCGCTGGCCGAGCTGACCGCCACCGCGCGGGAGGGCCGTACCGCACCCGCGGACATGACCGGCGGCACCATCACGATCACCAACGTCGGGGTGTTCGGCGTGGACACCGGGACGCCGATCCTCAACCCCGGCGAGTCGGCGATCCTCGCCTTCGGCGCGGTGCAGGAGCGGCCCTGGGTGCACAAGGGCAAGGTCAGGCCCCGGCAGGTCACCACCCTGGCGCTGAGCTTCGACCACCGGGTCATCGACGGGGAGCTGGGCTCCCGGTTCCTCGCCGACGTCGGCGCCCTGCTGCGCGACCCCGAGACCGTCTGGACCCATTGAGGACGAGGCCGGCGCCCGCCCCCGAGGGGGCGGGCGCCGGGGTGGCCCCTCGGCGGGGGCAGAGGGGTCCTTACTCGGCGTCGAGGTTCGAGGACACCATGTCCGCGATCTGGGCGAGCACCGCCTCGTCGTCGCTGGTGACGGTGACCTCGGTGCCCTGCTTGGCGCCGAGCGTCATGATCATCAACGGCGACCCGGCGTCCACGGAGTTCCCGCCGGCGGTGGCCAGGGTGACCGGCACCCCGGCCTTGGCGACGGCTTCGGCGATGAGCCCCGCGGGGCGGGCGTGCAGACCGACGGTGGAGCCGACGGTCACGGTCGTGCTGGGCATCTGGTGCCTTCTCTCTGTCGGGGAGCTGCGGTGGTGAGCTTGCCGGTCAGGCGACCGGGCTGCCCGCCGGGCGGACGGTGGCGGCGGGGGTGTGGGCGTGGGCGAGGTCGGTGGCGTCCTCGGGGACGGCGTCGGCCTTCGGCCGGCCGATGCTCTTGGCGATCGTGACAGCGAGGCCGCCGACGATCGTGCCGATGACGATCGCGAGGAAGAACATGAGCAGTCCGTTGATCGCGAAGAACACGAAGAAGCCGCCGTGCGGGGCCCGCAGCTCGACACCGCTCGCGGCCACGATGGCCCCGGTGGTGGCGCCGCCCAGCATCATCGAGGGGATGACCCGCAGCGGGTCGGCCGCGGCGAACGGGATGGCGCCCTCGGAGATGAACGAGGCGCCCAGCAGCCAGGCCGCCTTGCCGTTGTCCCGCTCGGCCGGGGTGTAGAGCTTCGGCCGGACGGCGGTGCTCAGGGCCATGGCCAGCGGCGGCACCATGCCGGCCGCCATGACCGTGGCCATGATGACCAGCGAGCCGCTGGTCTGCGCGGACAGTCCCGCGGTGGCGAAGAGGTAGGACGCCTTGTTGACCGGCCCGCCGAGGTCGAAGCACATCATCAGGCCCAGGATGATCCCGAGCAGGACCGCGGACGTCCCGGTCAGGCCGTTGAGGAAGTTGCCCAGGCCGGACAGCGCCGCGGCCAGCGGACGGGCGAGGGCGACGACCATCAGGCCGCTGGAGATGATCGTGGCCAGCAGCGGGATGATCACCACGGGCTGCAGGCCGCGGACGCCGGCAGGCAGCTTCCAGCGGCTGATCCACAGCGCGGCCAGGCCGGCGATGATGCCACCGACCAGTCCGCCGAGGAAGCCGGCGTCCAGCGAGGCAGCCACCGCCCCGACGACGAAGCCCGGCGCGATCCCCGGCCGGTCGGCGATCGCGTAGGCGATGTAGCCGGCCAGCGCCGGGACGAGGAAACCGAACGCGGCCTGGCCGAGCGTCACGAAGACGGCACCCAGGTAGCCGAGGAGCCCGTCGTTCAGCCCCTCGATCCCCGAGGCGACCGGGAGGTCGAAGAAGTGGTTGTTGAGCACCCAGTTGCGGGCGTAGCTCAGGCCCTCGGTGCCGGGGTCGGGGTTGACGATCTGGAAGCCCCCGAAGAGGAAGCCCAGGGCGATCAGCAGACCGCCGGCGGCGACGAACGGGATCATGTAGCTGACGCCGGTGAGCAGCCAGCGGCGGATCTCCGTGCCGGTGCTGGGCCGGTCGCCGCCCGGGGAGGCGGCGGCGGTGCCGTCGGCGGTGCCCGGCACCCGCCGGCCGTTCGGGTCGTCAGCGGCGGCCAGCGCCTCGCGGATCATCACCTGGGGCTCGTTCATCGCCCGCTTGGTGCCGGACTGGACCAGCGGCTTGCCGGCGAACCGGTCCCGGTCCTTGACCCCGACGTCGACGGCGAAGATGACCGCGTCGGCCCTGCTGATCACCGAGGGGTCCAGCGGGGTGGAGCCCGACGAGCCCTGGGTCTCCACGTGCAGGTCGACGCCCATCTCCTTCGCCGCGGCGGTCAGCTTGTCCGCGGCCATGTAGGTGTGCGCGATGCCGGTGGGGCAGGCGCTCACCGCGACGATGCTGCGCCGGGCGCCGTCCGAGGGCGCGGTCGGGGGCGCGGTCGCCGGGGCGGTGGCGCCGGCCGAGGTGGCGGTCGCGCCGGCGGCGGGAGCGGCCGCCGGGGCCGGGGACACGACCTCCTCCACCAGGGCGACGACCTCCTCCGCCGAGGACGCCGAGCGTAGCGACTGGACGAACTCCGGCCGGACCAGCGCGCGGGCCAGCGCGGTGAGCAGGGTGAGGTGGTCGGCGTCGCCGTGCTCCGGCGCGGCGATCAGGAACGCCAGGTCGGCCGGGCCGTCGGGGGCGCCGAAGTCCACCGGCGGGGAGAGCCGGGCGAACGCCAGCGACGCCTGCGTGACCGCGGCCGACCGGCAGTGCGGGATGGCGATCCCGCCGGGCAGGCCGGTGGCGGCCTTGGCCTCGCGGGCCATGGCGTCGGCGCGCAGCGCCTCGGCGCCGGTGGCACGGCCGGCGTCGGCGACGAGCCCGGCGAGCCGGGCGACGACGTCGCCCTTCTCGCGGCCGAGATCGGCGTCGATCGCCACCAGCGAGGTGGTGATGAGTGCGGACATGGACGGCTCTCCCTGCGGTGGGTGGGTCACGGGCGGACGGGCGGTGTCGACGTGCCGGCGACCGGGCGGCCGCCGAGGAGTGCGGGTGCGGTGGGGTGTGGACCGGTGACGGCACCGGCGCCAGGGGAGACCGCGACGGCGGCCGGGTCGACCTGCGCCGGGGTGGGGACGGCGGACCCGGGGAGCGCGGCGGCGCCCGAGCCGTAGGCCACGGCGGTGCGCAGCCGCTCGGCGGGGGGTGCCCCGGCCAGGTCGGCGAGCACGAACCCGGCCAGGCTGCTGTCGCCGGCGCCGACGGTGCTGAGCACCGTCGTCCGCGGCGGACGGGCCGACCAGCGGTCGCCGTCCGCGGTGGACAGCAGGGCGCCGTCGGCGCCGAGGGTCAGCAGCACCTGGCCGACGCCGCCCCGGTGCAGCGTGTCGACCGCCGCCAGCAGCGCGTCGGGGTCCCCGGCGAGCTCGGCCTCGGTGCGGCCGGCCAGCTGGGCGAGCTCCTCGGTGTTGGGCTTGAGCAGGTCCGGTGCGGCGGCGGGGCCGGCGGCGAGCAGGGCCAGCAGCGGGGCCTCGGAGGTGTCCACCGCGATCCGGGCACCGGTGGCCCGCAGGGTGCGGACCAGGTCGGCGTACCAGTCCACCGGGGTCCCCGGCGGCAGGGAGCCGGACAGCACCACCCAGCCGGCCGGGTCGGCGTGCTCCCGCACCGCCGCCGCCAGCGCCGCCCGGGTGTCCTCCCCGAGCGGGGCGCCCGGCTCGTTGAGCTTGGTCGTGGTGCCGTCGGGCTCGGTGAGCGTGTAGTTGGTGCGCACCGGGGCGCCGACCGGGACGCTGAGCAGCGGCAGGCCGATCGAGCGGAGGGCGGCGAGGAACGGGTCGCCGTCGTCGGCCGGCAGCACCGGGACGGCGTCGACCCCGGCGGCGGCCACGGCCCGGGCGACGTTGACGCCCTTGCCGCCGGGCTCGGTCCGGCTGGCGCCGAGCCGGGCGACCCCGCCGCGCTGCAGCGGCCCGGGCAGCGCCAGGGTCCGGTCCAGGCTGGGGTTGGCGGTGAGGGTGACGACGGCCGGTGCGGTTTCCGGGCGGGCGCCGCTCACGCGATCACCACCTCGAGGCCCTGGTCCTCGAGCTCGCCCAGCAGCTCGGCGTCGGCCTCGGAGTCGGTGACCAGGACGTCGACGTCCTCGGCCGGGGCGAACCGGACCAGGTGCTCCCGGCCCAGCTTGCTGCTGTCGGCCAACACGACCACCCGCTGGCCGGCCCGGACCATGGCCCGCTTGACGGCCGCCTCCCGCTCGTCGGGGGTGGAGAAGCCGTGGCCGGCGCTGATCCCGTTGGCGCCCAGGAACACCACGTCGACCCGCAGGTCGGCCAGGGCCCGCACGGTGGACTCGCCGACCGCGGTCTGGGTGACGCCCCGGACCCGCCCGCCGAGCACGTGCAGCTCGATGCCGGGGACGGCGGACAGCCGGGCGGCGATCGGCACCGCGTTGGTTGCCACGAGCAGCTGCCGGCCCCCGGGCAGGACGTCGGCCAGGGCGGCGGTGGTGGTGCCGCCGTCGAGGACGAGGCTGCCGTTGGCGGCGGGGACCAGGTCGAGCGCAGCCGCGGCGATCTTCCGTTTCTGCTCGATCCGCGCGCCGCCGCGCTCGCCCAGCCCGGGCTCGGCGACGGAGAGGACGCCGGCCGGCACGGCGCCGCCGTGCACGCGCCGGAGCATCCCGGCCCGCTCCAGGACGGCGAGGTCGCGGCGGACGGTCTCGGTGGTCACCCCGAAGCGCTCGGCCACCGCGGTGACGGCCAGGCGACCCCGGTCGGCGACGAGTGCGGCGATCTCCTGCTGACGTTCCTCGGCGTACACACAGCACCTCCGGTCGTGGGGAGAGCCAGCGTGCCCGGTCATGTGGGAAACGCCGTTGTTGTGTGTTGTTCTACGTGGGATCCCGTTGACAAGTCAAGAGGAATTCGTGAGTCTGGTCACCGCACCCCACGCCGGCTCCCGGCGTGCACCCTCCCGCCACCGGCCGACCCCTCCCGCGGTCGCCGACGAGCCAGACAGCGAGGCGCGCCATGACCCCCTCCACCCCCACCGCGGTGCCCGACGTCCTGACCGGACAGGAGGTGCTCACGGGCACGCCGGTGGTGCCGGGCGTCGCCCTGGGGCCGGCCGTCTGGCCCACCGGTCAGGTCCAGCTGCCCACCGCGGACGCCGCGCCGGTGGTGGAGGCCGACCGGCCCGCCGAGCGCGCCCGGTTCACCGCGGCCGCGACGGTGGTCGCCGACCGCCTCGCCGAGCGCGCGGCGGCGGCCACCGGAGTGAGCGCGGAGGTGCTGTCGACGACCGCGGGCCTCGCGCGGGACCGCGGGCTGCTGTCGGCCGTCGAGCAGCGGATCGACTCCGGTGCCTCCGCCGCGGTGGCCACGGTGGGCGCCGCCGAGCAGTTCGTGGCGCTGTTCACCAGCCTGGGCGGCGTGATGGCCGAGCGGGCCACCGACGTGCGCGACGTCCGGGACCGGATCGTCGCCGAGCTCACCGGCCAGGGCGAGCCCGGGGTCCCCTCGCCCGACACGCCCTCGGTCCTGCTGGCCGACGACCTCGCCCCGGCCGACACCGCCGGGCTCGACCCCACCCGGATCGTCGCCCTGGCCACCCGGCTCGGCGGGGCCACCAGCCACACCGCGATCATCGCCCGCCAGCTGGGGCTGCCCTGCGTGGTCGGGGTCGGCGGGCTCGGGGACGTCCCGGTCGGCTCGCTCGTGCTGGTCGACGGTGAGCAGGGCACGGTGACCGTCGGGCCGGACGTGGCGCAGGCGCAGGCGCGGGTCGCCGAGGCCCGGGCGGTGGCCGAGGCGCTGGCGCGCTACCGCGGCCCGGGCGCCACCCGGGACGGCCACCCGGTGCAGGTGCTGGCCAACGTGCAGGACGGCGTGGGTGCCCGGGCCGCCCGTGCCGCCCACGCCGAGGGCGTGGGGCTGCTGCGCACCGAGCTGGCGTTCTTCGGCCACGCCGTGGAGCCCTCCGTCGAGGAGCAGGCGGCCGGCTACGCGGACGTCTTCGCCGCCTTCCCCGACGGCAAGGTCGTGCTGCGCACGCTGGACGCCGGCTCGGACAAGCCGCTGGCCTTCGCCACGCCGCCGGACGAGCCCAACCCGGCGCTCGGCGTCCGGGGCCTGCGGGTGGCCCGCCGGGACCCCGGCCTGCTGACCCGCCAGCTGGACGCCGTGGCCCAGGCCGCCCGATCGACCGGTACCGCGCCGTGGGTCATGGCCCCGATGGTGGCCACCGTCGCCGAGGCCGCGGAGTTCGCCGCCGCGGTCCGCGAGCGCGGCCTGGTGCCCGGGGTCATGGTCGAGGTGCCCTCGGTCGCGCTGCTGGCCGACCGGTTCCTCGAGCACCTGGACTTCCTGTCCATCGGGACCAACGACCTCTCGCAGTACACGCTGGCCGCCGACCGGCTCTCCGCCGACCTCGCCGACCTCACCGACCCCTGGCAGCCGGCGCTGCTCGCGCTGGTCGCCGCCACCGCCGCGGCGGGCCGGCGCGCGGGCAAGCCGGTGGGGGTCTGCGGCGAGGCGGCGGCCGACCCGCTGCTGGCCTGCGTGCTGGTCGGCATGGGCATCACCTCGCTGTCCTGTGCGGCCAGCTCGGTGGCCGGGGTCGGCGCGAAGCTGGCCACCGTCGACCTGGCCGCCTGCAGCCGGGCGGCCGAGGCGGCGCTGGCCGCCGGCGACCCGGCCGACGCGCGGGCGGCTGCCCGGGCGGCCCTGGCCGGCTGACCGTGGGGAGGTGCGCCGACGGATCGTCGCCCCTTCCTTGTTCGGATGAATGATCCGTAGGTCACTTCTGCGACACAGCCTCCGTTCCGATGGAATACACGACGGCTGCCCTGCTTTACTACAGGCGTACCACCGATCGTGACCAACGGAAGAAGGCAGTGACATGAGCAGCGTGACCTCCAGCTGGCGAGCCCGTCGGCGGGCGGCGCGTACCCGGCGGGCCCTGGACCTCGCCGTGGCCCGCAGCAGCAGCCCCGCCATGCGCGACGAGCTGTTGACCCTGGCGAACAGCAGCCAGTTCGACGTCCTGCGCTGACGAAGGACCCCCTCCTCCTCGTCCCTCGCAAGCTCGGGACGAGCCTCTGGAGGGGGCCGACTGATGCGGCACCGACCCTCCCCTCCTCGTCCCTCGCAAGCTCGGACGAGCCTCCGGGAGGGGGCGGGACGCGCGATCCGGACGACACCCGACCCCGGCCTCCACGACGGAGACCGGGGTCGTCTGCGTCCGGGCCACCCCCGAGGACGCCGGCGGCTCCCCCGCACGGGTGGGCGCACCCGCCCTCCGCTCAGGCCGGGACGGCAGGCTGCCGATGGGGAACGGGTGAGGACCCGGCACACCGCTTCGAGACGACGGTGGCACCGATGACGGGCATCGCGGCCCCGGTGGCCCGGGAGACGTCGTCGGCGACCACGGCCGGACTGCTGCGCTACCTGCGTTCGGAGGGCGGACCCACCGCCGTCGAGGAGACCGTCCGCCGGGCCGGCGTGCCGCACACCGTCGAGGAGCTGGTCGACCCGGCCAACTGGACCAGCTACGACACCCGCATCCGGCTGTTCACCGCGGCCACCGAGGTCCTCGGCGACCCCCGGACGATGTTCCAGGTCGGCGCCACGGCCCTGGCCCGCGGGTTGTCGCCGTCCGTCGTGCTGATGCTGCGCGCGCTGGGGTCGCCGCGACAGGTCGTCCGGCAGCTGCCCAGCGCCGTCCTGAAGTTCTCGACCACCTCCACCATGGCGGTCCTGGAGTCCGGTGCGACGCACGCGACCGTCCGGATGGTCCTGCAGCCCGAGTACACCCACTCGCGGCTGGACTGCGAGTACGCACAAGGGCTGCTGACGTCGGTGCCGTCCCTCTTCGGGCTCCCGCCGGCGCACGTCGTCCACGCGGAGTGCGAGTCCGACGGCCACCCCGCCTGCCTGTACCACCTGACCTGGGCGGAGCGGTCCCGGCTGCCCTGGCGCCGGCGCCGGCGGTCGGCTGCCCACCTGGAGCTCACCGCACTGCGGGGACAGCTGCGGGCGCTGCAGTCCGCAGCCACCGACCTGGTGTCCAGCGACGACCTGGGCACAGCGCTCGAGCACGTCGTCGCCCGCGCCGCGGAGGCGGTCCTCGCGCCCGCCTACGTGCTGGCCGTGCACCCGCCGGCCGGCGGACCACCACGGGTGCACAGCGCCGGACTCGCCGACGGCGAGGCGCAACGGCTGGCCGAGGCCCTGCTGGACGGGGAGGACCTGGGCACCCGCGCCGTCGTCGTGGACGTCACCTCCGCGCGCCGGCACCACGGCCGGCTGGCCGCCGTCTACCGGTCCGAGGTGCCCGGCATGGACGACGAGGGCTTCGTTCTGGCCGCGTACGCCGGCCACGCGGCGGCCGCGCTGGACCTGCTGTTCGCCCTCGAGGACGCCCGCCTGCAGGCCAGCCGCTCCGGCGCCCTGCTGGAGCTCGCGCACGAGCTGGCCGTCTCCGCCGACGCCGCGGAGGTGTGCTCGGTGGTCGCCGCCGCGCTGCCCCGGGTGGTCGGCTGCACCAGCGCGTCGGTGATGCTCTGGGACCCGGCCGGCGGCTGCCTGCAGGGAGCGGCGGCGACCGGGCTGGACGAGGACCGGCGGGCGCTGTTCCTCGGCACCCCGCTGCGGGCCGAGGACGTCCCGGAGGTGGTCGGGATGCTCACCGACGGCGAGCCGCGGTTCCTCTCCGGCCAGACGGCCAGCCCGGGGCTGCGGTCGCTGCTGGCCGCGCTGCAGCTGACCGACGTCGTCGCCGTCCCGCTGGTGGCCGGCGGATCGCTGCTGGGCGTGGCCACCGCGTCGTGGGGGAGCGGCGAGGCACCGCCCCGGCTGGACGGGGACGTCCTCGCCCGGCTGCGCGGTGTGGGCGACCAGGCCACCACCGCGCTGCAGAACGCGCACCTGCTGGCCACCGTGCGGCACCAGGCCACCCACGACGCGCTGACCGGGCTGCCCAACCGGGTGCTCTTCAGCGAGCAGCTGGACCTGCGGCTGGCCGGGACCGGGCCGGAGGAGTGGCTCGCCGTCCTGTTCTGCGACCTCGACGGCTTCAAGCAGGTCAACGACAGCCTCGGGCACGCGGCCGGTGACGAGCTGCTGCGTCAGGTCGCCGCGCGGCTCCGCGGCGTGGTGCGCCCCCAGGACACCGTGGGGCGGCTCAGTGGCGACGAGTTCGCGCTGGTCCTGCCCGGGCTGGCCGGACCGGACGACGCGGCGGACTTCGTCGGTCGGGTGCGCGGCTGCTTCGCCGAGCCGTTCCGGATCGAGGGCATCGACGTGCCGGCGGCGACCAGCGTCGGGATGGCGATCGCCGCCGGGCCGGAGGGCACGGCCGAGGGGCTGCTCCGGGCGGCCGACGCGTCGATGTACCAGGACAAGCAGCGCCCGGCCTCCCGGGCCCCCGCCCGCTGACCCGGACGAGGACCTCCCGTCAGGAGCGCAGCCGGGCCCGCAGGGCGGCCTGCTCGTCGGCCCCGAAGCCGTGCTCGGTCAGCCAGCCGACCGGCCCGCCGTGCCGCTCGTCGAGCAGCTCCAGCACGCGGCGCATCGACTCGGCCCGCGGGGTGTGGCTGGCAACGTCCCGGGTGGTCATGTCCTCGGCGTACGTCGGGCTGGCGGCCAGCTTGGCGACCACGTCGTCGATCACCTCCGCGGTCAGCGCGTAGTCGGCCACGATCGCCTCGGGCTCGACGTCGGCCACGGCCAGGGCGAGGGCGCACACCATCCCGGTCCGGTCCTTGCCGGCGGCGCAGTGCACCACCGCGGCGCCCTCGCCGGTGGCCAGCGTGCGCAGCGCGGCCAGCACGTTGGACGCCCCGTCGGTCAGGTACCCCAGGTAGGACCGCACCGCCGGCGGCTCGCCCTCGGCGCCCGGCGCGGTCTGCCGGGGGAGCAGGGACTCCCCCCAGTCGGCGGGCAGCCGGTCGGCGACCCCCTCGTCGTCCTCCTCCGCGGCGAAGACGTCGGTGCGCCGGCCGCGTTCGGGCAGGAGGGTGAAGTGCCGGTGGGTGACCGTCGGCACCGAGCGCAGCGGGCCGCGGCCCTCCAGCAGGATCTCCGCCGTGGTCCGCAGGTCGATGACGTCGCGCACCCCGTAGTCCTCGACCAGCCGGGTGACGTCGGCCGGCGTCAGCGTCTGCAGGTTGTCGCTGCGCAGCACCCGCCCGCGGGCGGTCTCCCCGCCGTCCCGGGTGGGCAGCCCACCGAGGTCGCGGGTGTTCGTCGTCCCCTCCAGGGGGACCCAGCGGTCGGTGCGGGCGCGGGTCACCCTGCGACGGTACGACGCGCCCGGCGGGCGGGCCGTCCGGCGCTCAGCCGGCGGCGAGCAGGTCGGTGCAGACGGCCAGCAGCCGGGCGCGCAGCGCGGCGCCGCGCTCGGCGAAGCCCCGCTGCGCGGCCACGTACTCGGCCTTGCCGGCCGGCGTCTCGATCCGCACCGGCGGGTACCCGAGCGCGGCCAGGTCGTAGGGCGAGGCCCGCATGTCCAGCTCCCGGACGTCGACGGCGAGCTCGAAGCAGTCGCCGACGAGTTCCCCGGGGGTCGCCGGTCCCAGCTTGTAGGCCCACTTGTAGAGGTCCATGGTGGCGTGCAGGCAACCGGGCTGCTCCAGCTCTCCCTGGGTCTCCCGGGTCGGCTGCAGCGTGTTCAGCGGCCGGGCGGGCGGGGTGAAGAACCGGAAGGCGTCGACGTGGCTGCACTGCACCCGGTGGCGGTCGACCACGGCGGCGGTGCCGTCGACGCCCAGTCGCAGCGGGACGCCGTCGTGCCGCACCCCACCGCCCTCGGGCCGGTAGGCCATCGCCCACTCGTGCAGCCCGAAGCAGCCGAAGGACGCCGGCCGGCCCGCGGTCGCCGACAGCAGGCCGGCCACCCAGGCGACGGTGTCCCGGCGCCGTTCGAGGAACGCCGGGAGGTCCAGGCCCACGCCGAGGGCCGGCCGCCCGGCCGCGTCCCGGGCCGGCAGCTCGGTGCAGAAGGGCCAGGAGAGCCGCTCCCGGGCGGCGTCCCCGAGCAGCACCCTCCCCGGGCCCGGGTGCCAGCGGCGGAGCCGGCCGGGCGGGTGCGAGTAGTAGGTGAACAGGAAGTCCAGCACCGGGTGGGGGACCCCGGCGCGGCGGCGCTGCTGGTGCGGCACCACCCAGCGGTCCACCCGCGCCTGGTGGGCGGCCTCCCGGGCGGTCCACTCCGCCTCGGCGACCGCCGTGCCCGGCTCGGGGAGGGCGGTGCGCACCCGTCCAGGGTAGGACGGCGCCCGGCCCCCGCCCTCGGGACGGGCGCCGGACGCCGGTTCAGGAGGCGCTGTTGCCCGGGCGGGCCACCTCGTCGTCGCGCTGGGCCTCCTCGTCGGTGACCAGGACGACGTCCTGCTCACCGCCGTCCGAGGCGTTGTCGCCGGTGCGGCCGTCGATCAGGTTCTCGTCGGAGTCGGCGGTGTCGGGGGACTCGCCGTAGCCGGTGCGGTCGGACTGGGTCATCAGGTCTCCTCGGGATCGCGGGTCGGGGGCTCGAGCGGGGTCACGTGTCCATCGAGTTCCGGGCGCGCTCGGCCAGCTCCGGCTGACCCGAGGTCCGGGCCGGCTGGTCGCCACCCGACGCCGAGTCGCGCTCGATCGCCTCGTCCGCGGTCAACGGGACGTCGGCGGAGCCGTCGGTCCCGCTGGAGCTGTCGTCGCCGGTGCCCGAGGAGGTCGGCACGTCCTGCTGGATGCGGTCGCTGCCGCCGGGATCGGTCATGGCCGTCCAATCGTGGGGTCGCGGGACCCAGCCATGCCCGGGATCGCCTCCCCCCATGCGCGGTCCCCACCCGGGCCGGCCCGTCGCGCGCCGTCACGGGTTCGGTCAGTGACGATGCGGAGGATGAGTGGCGGGACCAGCCGCTCAGCCCGGCCGGTGCCCGCCGGCGTCCGGCTCGGTCTCCGGTGGCGGGTACACCGGTCCGGCCGTCCCGTCGTCGCCGTCGCCCGGGGGTGGTGCGGTGGCGCCGCCCAGCGGGGCGACGTCGTGGTCGGCGCGGTGGTCGTCGGGGTGGGCAGGGTCCGGGCTGCTCATCGCCCCAGTGTCGGACTGCCGGCCGCGGCTCACCCGTCGAGCGCCGGCCCGGCCTCGTGCCGCGGGTGCCCCGCGGTGCGCTCCCGTTGCTTCATGCGGGCCTCGAGCACGTGCCGGTCGCCGTCCGCCAGCTCGTCGCGGGCGCGGGCGTCGGCGGCCCGGAAGGCGCTCCAGTACCCGGCGTCGAAGTCCTCGACCACCTGGAACGTCCAGCGGTCGGCGATGACGTTGCGGCCGACGAGGTCCCGGTCCAGGTCGTCGGCCAGCGCCCCGTGCCCGGCGGCGCGGAACTCTGCGACCGCGTCCTGCAGGAGCAGGTCGGCCTTGCCGGTGAGCTGGTGGAAGCCGTACAGCAGGCCGCGGGCCTGTTCCACGGTCTCCAGCGCCTCGGACAGCTTGCCGAGGGCGGACACCGTGTCGTCGTCGAGTTCAGGGCGGCTGCGGTCGGTCATGGGCACAGTCTCACCTGGCCCCGCCGCACCGGCCCCTCGCGAGCGGTGAGGAGCAGCGGGGGTCTGGGTCAGCGGGTGCCGGCGATGGCCACGTCGATGAGCCGCTCGGCCAGCTGCCGGCCGTGCGAGGCCGGGCCGTCGGGGCCCAGCAGTCCTCCGGAGAGGTACATGCCGTCGATGATCAGGTGCACCTGGGCGGCGAGGTCCTCCCCGGCGCCGGGCACGAGCTCGCCGGCCAGTGCCAGCAGCCGCATGTGCAGCTCGTACTTGTAGTCCGCGGCCGCGCTGCGCGCCGGGTGCTGGGGGTCGTCGTACTCGCTGCTCACGTTGGTGAACGGGCACCCGCGGAAGCCGCTGCGGGTGACGTCCTTCTCCACCGCGTCGACGACCGACAACAGGGCCGCCCGCGGGTCACCCTGCAGCCGGTCGAGCTCGGCGTCGAAGAACGCCAGCACCGTGGCCGCCTTGCGCGCGAGGTAGGCCCCGACCAGGTCGTCCTTGCTCTTGAACAGCCGGTAGACGGTCATCTTGCCCAGCCCGGTCTCCCGGACCAGCTCGTCCATGCCGACACTGCGCGAGCTGCGCGACGCGAACAGCCGTTCCGCGGTGTCCAGGACGATCTGCTGCCGCTCGGCGCGCGAGCGCCGGGGCGTCGCCGGACCGTCGTCGGCGGGGTGCAGGGAGAGGGCTGCGGCAGTCACAGGACGGATCGTGCAGCACGTCGTGACGGAGCAGTTCGCGGCACGCCGAGACCCCGGGGCGATTGCGCTGCGTCACTGGGGAGGGCGTGCACCCCGGGACGACGGGGGTCGATGGTGTTGGTGTGGCAGCGCTGCGTGACCGCGGGCGAGGGCGGCGGCCGGGCCGCCGCCCTCCGCCGACCGGGCGGTCAGGAGCGGCGGACCCGCCGGGGGTTGGCCAGCATCCGGGCGACGGCCGCGGTCTGCGCGCGCGTCCCGGCAGCGGCCGGCTCGGAGCTGGACTGGTCGTCGGTGCGCTGGTCGTCGTCGGTCTCTCGCATGCGTCCACCCTCCCCTCGGTCGGGGCAGGGGAAACAGTCCCCGATCGGGTGGACCCCGTCCGAGCGATGAGATGTCCGTCACGCCGACGCCGCTGCGGGACGCCCGGAGGTCCGGGAGGTGCTGGTGTCAGACCCCGGTCACCCGGGTGTCCGGGTCGATGCCGGGCGTCTCCGCATCGGGGTCGGCCCCCTCGGCGGGCTGGTCGGGGTGCGGGGTGCGCCCGGTGCCCTCCTCGCCCCGGGACGGCCCGCCGCCGTCGGGCTGGTCCACGTCACTGGCACGCTGCGGTGCGCTCTCGGTCATGTCCGGGCCGTTCCCCGGAGCGGCGCCGGGCAACCCCTCCGGGCCGACCGGGACGGCGGCCGGGGTCCGCGCCAGCAGCTCCCGGACGGTCCCGGCGTCGGGCAGCGCGCCCCGCGCCCCGGCGCCGGTGGTCGAGGCCGCCGCCGCGGTCACCGCCCAGCGGACCGCCGCCGGCAGGTCGTCCCCGCCGGCCAGCGCCTGGGCGAGCGCGCCGCAGAAGCAGTCGCCGGCCCCCGTGGTGTCCACCGGCCGCACCGGCGGCGGGGCCTGCAGCAGCGCCGGCCCGGTCGCGGGGACCACCAGCGCGCCGTCCCCGCCGAGGGTGACCACGACCGCGCCGGCACCGAGCCGGCGGCTGGGCCCGACCAGCCGCGCCGGACCGCCGGACCCCCCGTCGTCCCCGGTGAGCGCCCGCAGCTCGTGCTCGTTGGGCACCAGCACGTCCACCCGGGCCAGCAGCTCGGCCGGCAGCGGCCGCGCGGGAGCCGGGTTGAGGACGACGGTCCCGCGGGCCGCGGCCGCCGCCGCCAGCACCGTCGCCGGCGGGTTCTCCAGCTGCAGCAGCACCACGTCGGCCCGGTGCACCTCGGGCACGTCGACGTCGGCCGGGCCGAGGGCGGCGTTGGCGCCGGGCACCACCACGATCAGGTTCTCGCCGCCGGCCGCCTCCACCGGGATGGTGGCGGTGCCGGTGAGCTCGCCGGGCGTCCGGTGCACCAGGTGCACGTCCACCCCGACGTCGGCCAGCGCCGTCCGCTGCCGCTCCCCGGCCGGGTCGTCGCCGACCCGGCCGACCATGGTGACCCCCGGGCCCAGCCGGCCCGCCGCGGCCGCCTGGTTGGCCCCCTTGCCGCCGGGCGCGACCCGGGTGGCGGACCCGATCACGGTCTCCCCGCGACCGGGCAACCGGTCCACGGTGACCAGCACGTCCTCGTTGAGGCTCCCGACGACGGTGACGGACACGGTTCCCCCTGGTCGGCTGCGGCTGCGACCGGGTCAGCAGAGCACAGCCGCGGGCCGGGTGGTCAGCGGCCGGGGTCGGCGCGCTGCCGCCAGGGGAGGACGTACCAGGTGAGGGCCCCGACCGACGCCACGAGGACGCACCCGGCGACCGCGGGCCCGCGGCCCAGCACGACGTCGAGGACCAGGAGCAGCGCGCTGGCGATGCCGACGAACAGCAGGGTCAGACCGAGCAGCACCGAACGGTCGGCGAACTCGACCAGCGCCTGCTTCTTGCGCTGACGGAACACCGTGCGGTGGTAGGGGACCGGGGCGATGAGCAGCACCGTCGCCAGCGCACAGCTGGTCAGGGTGACCGTGTAGACGGTGGTGCCGAAGGAGTCCAGCTCGCTGAACCGGGACTGGAACGGCAGGGTGAGCAGGAACGCGAAGAGCACCTGCACGCCGGTGATCGCGACCCGCATCTCCTGGAGCAGCTCGCTGACGTTGCGGTCCAGCACCTCGTCGCGCGACTCCCCGCGGGCCCGCGCGGTCTGCTGCACGTCCTCCGGTTTGGCGGCCACCCCGGACCGGTACCCGAGCGACGAGCCCCTCGACACCCGACCCCGCCCGACGTCCCACCAGGAGGCACCGTGAGCCAGGACGACCGTGACACCGTGCGCCGGGAGTTCGGCGAGGCGGTGAACATGACCGCCGGCCAGCTGGAGGAGTGGCTGACCACCGAGGAGTCGCAGTCGGTCGGGCAGAAGAAGGGCGGGTCGGACGAGTCCACCGGCCACGAGTCGGGACGGCGGATCGTCCAGCTGCTGCGCACGAAGGCCGCCGACCTCACCGACGACGACCTCGCGCACATGCGCAAGGTGCACGGCTACGTGCAGCGCCACCTCGCGCAGCAGCCGGCCAAGGAGGACGTCGAGACGTCCAAGTGGCGGTACTCGCTGATGAACTGGGGCCACGACCCCCTGCGGACCTGACGCCCCCGGTGGCGCACCCCCCGGTCCGGGCGCTGAACGACCCGGCACAGTACGACGACCTGGCCGACCAGTGGTGGGACCCGGCCGGCGGCTTCGCCATGCTGCACTGGCTGGCCGCCTCCCGGGCCGAGCACGTCCCGCCCGCGTCCGGCCCCGACGCCGTGCTGGTCGACCTGGCCTGCGGGGGCGGGCTGATGGCGCCGCACGTGGCCCGGCTGGGCTACCGCCACGTCGGGGTCGACCTCGGGCTCGCCGGGCTGCGGGTGGCACGCGGCCACGGCGTCTCGGTGGTCCGGGGCTCGGTGCTCGCCGTCCCGCTCGCCGCCGGGTGCGCCGACGTGGTGCTGGCCGGCGAGATCCTCGAGCACGTCGACGACGCGGCCGGCGTGCTCGCCGAGTGCGCCCGGCTGCTGCGTCCCGGCGGGACGCTCGTCGTCGACTCGATCGCCGCCACCCGGCTCGCCGGGCTGGTCGCGGTGCGGATCGCCGAGCGGGTGCCCGGCGGACCCCCGCCGGGGATCCACGACCCGGCACTGTTCGTCGACCGGGCGGCGCTGGCCGAGGCCGCCCGGGCGGTGGGGCTGGACCTGCGGCTGGTCGGGCTCCGGCCCTCGCTGCGCGACGTGCTGGCCTGGCGCCGCGGCCGGCGGGCCGTGGTGAGGATGCGCCCGCTGCGCTACACCGGCGTGCTGTTCGCCGGCTACGGGACCAAGCGGTGAGCCCGGCCACGCCGGGGCGGCGGGAGCCTGCGTCCGCACGTACCGTCGGGTCCATGAGGGAGCACCGCCGGACAGGCTCGAACGCGCTGGTGGCGGCCTCGTGACAGCGGCGTTCCTGACCGGTGCGGGCCGGGCGCTGCCCGCCACCTACGAGCAGGACGCCGTGTGGGACGGCTTTTTCGCCCAGCACTACGCCGGGGTCCGGTCGGCCGAGCGGATCTTCCGGTCCTCCGGGGTGCGCACCCGGCACGCGGTGGCCAACCCGATCGACGAGGACCTGTCCGGCTGGGGCACCGCGGCCCGGATGCAGCGCTACCTCACCGAGGCGTTGCCGCTGGGCAAGCAGGCCGTGGCCGGCGCCCTGGACGCCGCCGGACTGGCCCCGGGGGACGTCGGCCTGTTCGCCGTGGCCACCTGCACCGGGTACGCCACCCCGGGGCTGGACATCCGGCTGGCCGGTGACCTGGGGATGCCGCTGGGGCTGCAGCGACTGCTGGTCGGGCACATGGGCTGCTACGCCGCGCTGCCGGGCCTGGGCGCGGTGACCGACTTCGTGGCCGCACGCTCCCGGCCGGCGGTCCTGCTCTGCTGCGAGCTGACCAGCCTGCACGTGCAGCCGGCGCAGCGGGACCTCGAGCAGGTGGTGGCGCACGCCCTGTTCAGCGATGCCGCCGCTGCCGTCGTCGTCGAGCCCGGAGCCGGGCGTGGCCGGCGGATGGCCGGGCTGGTGGCCCGCACCGACCACTCGACCGCCGACCACATGACCTGGGACGTGACCGACCTCGGCTTCCGGATGGGCCTGTCGCCCCGGGTCCCCGACGTGCTGTCCCGGCACGTCGGGGACGTGGTCGGCGAGCTGCTGGCGGGGGCCGGCCTGCGCGTCGAGGACGTCGCCGGCTGGGCCGTGCACCCCGGTGGCCCGCGGATCCTGGACGTCGTCCGCGACGAGCTGGGGCTGGTCGAGTCGCAGATGGCGGCGTCCCGGCGGGTGCTGGCCGAGCACGGCAACTGCTCGTCGGCGACGGTGCTGCTGGTGCTCGAGGAGCTCGCCGACGTCGACGGCCCGGTGGTGGCCATGGCGTTCGGTCCCGGGCTCACGCTGTACGCCGCACTCCTGCTGCCGGACTGAGCGCCACCTCGCGACCGTGCCGGGGCGGGGCGAGGGCTTCCTGAGGTCGGGCCCGCGGCCTACCCTCGCCTCACCTCTGCGCGAGGAGGTCGGCGTGAACGGTCCAGGACCTGGCCCGGTACGGGTGTTCCTCCTCTGCCCCGACGAGGTCTACCGCCGGGGGATCGCGGGTGTGCTGGGGGATGATCCGGAGCTGGCCGTGGTGGGGGAGGCCGGAGCGGTCGGCGACGCCTTGGCCCGGATGCCGTTCCTGCACCCCGACGTCGCCGTGCTGGACCTCTCCCCGCACGACGTCGCCGAGGTCCGCCGGCGGTTGCGGGCGGTGCTGCCGCGGACCGCGCTCCTGGCACTGCAGGGGCCGGGGGCCTTCGGCACGGAGGGGGCGGCCGGGACGGGGTCCGCCGTCCTGCGCAAGCCGGTGCGGGGCCGCACGCTGGTGGCCGCCGTGCACGCACTCGCGGCCGGGGCCGTGCCGTCGGCCAGCGGCCACGTCGTCGTCCAGCGGCGTCCCGACCTCGGCGGTGACCGGCTGGCGGCGCTCACCGAGCGCGAGCGCGCCGTGCTGCGGCTCATCGGTGAGGGGCTGACCAACCGGCAGATCGCCGACCGGATGGGGTTGGCGGAGAAGACTGTGAAGAACTACACCTCGCACCTGCTCGCCAAGCTCGGTCTGGAGCGCCGGACCCAGGCGGCGATCCTGGCGACCCGGCTGGGGCATCCGGACGGATCGGGCTGAGCCGGCGGGCCGTCCGGACCGGGCTCGCCGGAACGACCGGACGGGGCAGGGTCCGGTCGTCCCGGTGGCGGGGACGGGTCAGGCGGGCCGGGCGGGACGCCGGGCAGTGTTGCGGGCCACCGCGGGCCGCAGCAGGGTCTTGCCGTGCGTGCCCACGACCACCAGGTCCGCGCCCCGCGCCGCGCCGGCGAGGGCCTCGAAGACCTGGGCGTCGAGCACGGCCGTGCGGACCGGCGGGCGGACGCCTGCCTCGGCCGTCGCACTGCGCACCCGGGCCCGGAGGTCGGCCAGCCGCGTGTCGTGGGCAGCCGCACTGGGCCACCCGGTCATCGTCTCGTCGTCGCGGGAGGCCTCGACCTCGATGCTGACGGCCACGACGGTCGCCTCCCGACGGGCGGCCTCCTGAAGCGCCCAGACCAGCGTGGCCTCTCCGGCCGGGTCGGGGTCGACGACGACGAGCAGCCAGGGGTGCTGGCGGCGGGGCAGGGGGATGACGGGGCGGGAAGGAGCCGGCGCGGCGTCGGCTTCGCTGCGCGGCCGGGGGGCGTCCATCCGCGCGACGCCGACGGCGGCGCGCTCGGTCGAGGAGGACGAGGAGGTCGGGGAGGACGGGGCGGAGAGGTGGTCAGGAGCGGTGTCGAGCCGGTGCACCGGGTGCATGCGAGCATCGTGTCGGCGTCGTCACGATGCGGAACAGGGACCAAGGGCCCGTAAGAACGCGGATCAAACCCGTCCGTATTTATTTCGGCCCCGGCGCTGGCGTGTCGCCACGCTCCGGAGCGACTCATGTGCGAGTGCGCCCGTCTTCGGTGGCGCACGCCCTACCAGAGGTCGCCCCGCCGCCAGTCGCACGTGAGCGGCCGGGCCAGGTCCAGCCCGGCCGGGCTGGAGGGTGTGGTCAGGACGAACACCTGCTCGTCCGGTGTGGGCACCGTACCGTCCGGGGTGAGCGCCGCCAGCGGGCCGCGCCAGGGCGCCCAGCCCCGGCGCAGGTAGAGCCGGGCGCCGTCCTCGCTGGGGGCCAGGGCGCCCAGCTCGAACCCGGCGACCAGCCGTTCCGCCGCGGCCATCACCTGGTCCCCGATGCCTCGGCGCCGCCACCGCCGGCCGGTGGCGACGGCCTCGACGTACCCGGTGCGGAGGGGGTGGCCGTCCGCGACGAGCTGCCGGGCCACGACGGCGGCGTGCGCGGCCAGCTCGCCGTCCACCGTGGCCAGGACGTGCACGCCACCGAGGGCGTGTGACCAGTCGTCGTCGCCGAACTCGCCGGCGAAGGCGTCGTCCAGGAAGGCCCGGAGCCGGCCGGTCTCGGCGGCGGTCAGGTCGGCGGTGACGACGGTGCGGACCTCCGCCGGTGCCGGAGGTGGGGTGTCCACCCCACCAGCCTCGTGGAGGGGTGCGGACGGCGCTGGGTGACGGCGCCGACGGGCGCGGAGAGCGGGTGACGAGAATCGAACTCGCACTGTCAGCTTGGGAAGCTGATGTTCTACCATTGAACTACACCCGCGACGGCCTCTCGGCCCTCGGTGCAGAGCCTAGCAAGGCCCGTGCGCCCGTCGGCAGAGCCGCCCGGAGGCCGGGCGCTCAGCTCCGCATCTGCGCCAGGAACCCGGTCATCTCCGACCGCAGCTTCTCCGCCATCCGGGACAACCCGGTCACGTCGGTGTCGCCCTGCGCCACGCTGGCCGAGCCGTCCACCGCCGCGGCGATGCCGTCCACCAGGCCGGCCATGTCGACCACCCGGGTGCCGACGCTGCCCATGACCTGGCTGACGTCGTCGCAGGCACCCCGGACCGCCTCGACCTGGGCGGTGACCCGCTCGGTGGCCTGGGCCGTCTGGTCGGCGAGGTCCTTGACCTCGGAGGCGACCACGGCGAAGCCCTTGCCCGCCTCGCCGGCCCGGGCTGCCTCGATGGTCGCGTTGAGGGCGAGCAGGCGGGTCTGGTCGGCGACGGTGTCGATGAGGGCGATGACCTGCTTGATCTCCTCCGACGTCCGGGTGAGCGTGCCGATCGTCTCCCGCGCGTGCGTGACCTCGGTGCTGGCCGCCGACGCCGCGTCGGTGAGCCCTCCGGCGGACGCGCTCAGCTGAGTGGCGGCGGTGGCCACCTGCTCGCTCATCGCCATCACCACCGACTCGAAACCGTCGGCGAGGGTCAGCCGGGAGTCCCGGGCGTCCTGCACCCGCTGACCGGTCTCCTGCATCGCGCCGCGGGCGGCGTTGATGTCCACCGCGCTCTTCCGGAAGGCGCCGGGGAGGCCGGTGAGCAGAACCTCGCGGTGGTACCGGCCCTCCGCTGCCGAGGTCAGCGCGGCGCTCGCCTCGCGGACGAACGCGTCGGAGACGTCGAGCACGCGGTTGACGGAGTCCTGCAGCGCGACCAGGTCGGGGACGGCGTCCGAGCCGGGGACCGGCCGGCTGCGCGCCTCGAGGTCGCCGCTCGCGGCCGCGGCGCAGGCCGAGGTCAGCTGCTGGACGAAGGCCCGGTAGACCGCGAGCTCGGCGGCGGCCTCACGGCCGGCGGACCGGGAGGTGCGTCGGGCCACGTCAGTTCCCCTCGCTGATGATCGACCACACGAAGTCCTCGTAGGAGGCGGCCCGCTCGGCGACGAGCTCGGCCAGCAGCGCGGAGGACGCCGCCACCGCGGCCCGGGCGGTGGTGTGCCGCCGCTCCTCCGCCAGCAGCCGCTCGTACAGCGGCCGGACGGCGGCGATCGCCCGCGGCGCGGGCACTCGCCGGTTGGAGTGGTAGCCCACCACCGAGCCGTCGGCGCCGTAGGACGGCGTGACGTGGGCGAGCACCCAGTAGTGGGCGCCGTCGGCAGCGAGGTTGTCGATGTAGGCGAAGAGCTCCTGCCGCGCTCCCAGGGTGTCCCAGAGCAGCTTGAAGACCGCCCGCGGCATGTCCGGATGGCGGATCAGGTTGTGCGGCTGGCCGATCACCTCGTCCAGCGAGTAGCCGCTGACCCGCAGGAAGACGTCGTTGGCGTAGGTGATGACGCCACGGGCGTCGGTCTTGGACACGATCAGCTCGTGCGGCGCGAAGCTGCGCTCCACCCCAGTGGGGCGCACGGACCCCCGGCGAGGTGTGGTGCGGTCCGCATCGGGTCGGACGTCGAGCACGTCGGCTCCTCCTGGACGGGGCTGGGTCGCGCTGCAGGTATCGGCAGTCCGGGCGCCCGGTCGGACCCGCTCGGGCCGGGGCGGGGTGGGGGAGCCGCCGCCCGTCCCTAGACTCCGCGCCATGCTGCTGTCCGACCGTGACATCCGCGCCGCCCTCGCGGCCGGCCGGCTGGGCATCGCGCCCTTCGACGCGGGCATGGTGCAGCCCTCGAGCATCGACGTGCGGCTGGACCGCTTCTTCCGGGTCTTCAACAACGCCCGGTACACCCACATCGACCCGGCGCTGCAGCAGGACGACCTGACCACGCCGGTCGAGCCGGCCGGTGACGAGCCCTTCGTCCTGCACCCCGGGGAGTTCGTGCTGGGCTCCACGCTCGAGGTGGTGTCGATCCCCGACGACCTCGCAGCCCGCCTCGAGGGCAAGGCCCTCGCCCTGGAGACCCAGGTGCCCACGCCGTCCGGCTGGACGACGATGGGCGAGCTCGACGTCGGCGACCTGGTGTTCGACGAGCGCGGTCGGCCCTGCCACGTCGTCGCGGCCACCGACGTCCTGCTCGGCCGGCCCTGCCGGGAGGTGGAGTTGAGCGACGGGTCGTTGTTCATCGCCGACGCGTCACACCAGTGGGTGACCACCAGCAAGCAGGAGCGTCGACCGGGGCGGCCACGGACGGCCTCCGTCCGCACCACGGACGAGATCGGGCGTTCCCTGACCTACGGGGACGAGTACAGCCACCAGATCGCGCTTGCCGGGCCCGCCCAGTACCCCACCACCCCGCTGCCGATCGACCCCTACGTGCTGGGCTACTGGCTGGGTGACGGGACCAGCACCAAGGGTGAGATCGCGGTCGGCGCCGGGGACGAGGAGGTCTTCGCGTCCTTCGAGGCGGCCGGCTACACGGTCTGGCGGACGAGTTCTGCGCGCGCCTACCGGCTCGGCGGGCCCACGCGACACGGCGACCACGAGCACCGGCGTTCAAGAGATGGCCGCTCCGGCGGCAACGGGTCGCTCAGCAGCGACCTTCGCGCCCTGGGACTGCTCGGGCACGAGCGGGTGCCTGAGCAGTACCTGACCGCCGATCGTGAGCAGAGGCTGGCGCTCCTCCAGGGACTGATGGACTCCGACGGCTACGTCGACGACCAGGGTCGCTGCGAGTTCGTCAACATGCGGGAGGACCTGAGCTGGGCCGTGCACGAACTCGCCGCCAGCCTCGGGCTGCGCCCCACCCGGCGGAAGAAGCGGGCGACTCTGGACGGCATCGACTGCGGCCCGGCGTTCCAGGTGGAGTTCACGCCGCGGTTGCCGGTCTTCCGGCTGGCACGCAAGCGGTCGCGGCTGAAGACCGACCAGCGAGGTCACGAGTTCCGCACGGTCCGGGCGGTGCGCGAGGTCCCCACCGTGCCGGTCCGGTGCATCCAGGTGTCCGCGCCCAGCGGCATGTTCCTCATCGGGGACTCCTACGTGCCCACCCACAACTCCTCGCTGGGGCGGCTCGGGCTGCTCACCCACTCCACCGCCGGGTTCGTCGACCCGGGCTTCAGCGGGCACATCACGCTGGAGCTGTCCAACGTGGCCAACCTCCCGATCACGCTCTGGCCGGGCATGAAGATCGGCCAGCTGTGCCTGTTCCAGCTCAGCTCGCCGGCCGAGCACCCCTACGGCTCGGCGGTGTACGGGTCCCGGTACCAGGACCAGCGCGGGCCGACGCCGTCCCGGTCGTTCCGGAACTTCAGCCGGGCCGACACCCGCCGTCCGGACCCGGCCACCGCCCTCCCGGGTGGTCCGTCGCCCACCGCCGGATGACGCGGCCCGCAGTGGGGTAGAGGCGGTCCATGGACCCCCGGGACACCGCCGACGCCGCGGAGCAGCGGCCCACCTCCGCCGCCCCCGACACCGTCGGCGCCTTCGACTGCACCGAGGAGTCCGAGCACTACGCCTTCTCCGTGCAGCTGCTGCTCGGCCAGTACGCCGAGCTGGTGCCGTGGCGCTCCCAGGAGGTCGCCGAGCTCGGCAGCGGCGACGCCCGGTCGATCGCCGAGGTGGTGCGCCGGCAGCCGGGGCTGCGGGTACACGGCACCGACATCAGCGCCGAGTCGGTGGAGCACGCGCGGGCCACCATCGCCGAGTTCGGTGTGACCGACCGCTACACCGTCGAGCACGGCGACTTCTTCGAGTGGGCGGACTCCCCGCGGGGCCGGGCCGTCTCCACGGTGATCGCCAACCCGCCGTACATCCCCGCCCCGGACGGCGACATCCTGATGCCCGAGCTGTGGGGCGGCGAGCACGGCAACGACCTGGTGCTGCGGCTGCTCAAAGCCGGCTTCGACCACCTGCTCGTCACCCTGCCCAGCTACTCCGACCCGGCCGAGACCCTGGGCACTGCCGCCGACCTGGGTTACCGGGTGGCCAACTTCCTGGCCATGGGCCTGGAGTTCGGGCAGTACAGCCGGGAGCCGAAGGTGCACCGGCACATCCGGCAGCTGGTCGCGGACGGGCACGGCTGGGCCGGCGAGGACGAGTACGTCGTGGCGGCCGCCCTGCTGACCAAGTCGGCGGACGTGCCGGACCGGTCCGCCATGCTGTGCCGGGCCCTCCAACTGACCGGCTGACCCACCCGGCGGCCGCAGGCCGGTCAGCGCCCGGGCAGCTCGTCCTCGACGTACCGCTCGCGGCAGACGGTCCAGCCGCTGACCAACAGCAGCGCCACCGCCACGTACACCAGCACGAACATGCCGGTGTACCCCCCGGTGGCCCCGCGCAGCACCCCCACCATCAGCGGACCCACCCCGGCCAGCACGTACCCCCAGCCCTGCGTCAGGGTGGACAGCGCGGCGGTCGACTCCGGCGTCCGGGCCCGCAGCCCGAGCAGGGTGAGCACCATGGAGAAGGTGCCCATGCCCAGGGCCAGCAGGGCCAGCCACAGCCAGCCGGCGGTGAGCGGGGCGAGCAGCAGCCCGGTCCAGCCGGCCAGGTAGCAGGCCACGAAGCCGACGAGCATCGGGCGCTGCAGGTGCTGGCGCACCGTCAGTGACGGCACCACCGCGTTGACCGGGACGACGACCACCGCGTTGAGGCCCACGAGCAGCCCGGCGGTCGACGCCGACATGCCCTGGTCCCGCAGGTACTGGGCGGTCCAGCCGACGATCACGTAGGCCTGCATCGCCTGCAGCCCGAACATCGTCACCATCGCCCAGGTCAACCGGGTGCGGGCCAGGGTGCGCATCCGGACCGTGTGGTGGGCCGACCGGGCGTCCCGCGGGCGGGCCGGGACGGCGAGCCACGGCAACGCGGCCACCACGGCGAGCACCGCCCAGACGCCCAGCGCCCAGCGCCAGCCGTCCTCTCCGACCGAGGCGGCGATGCCGGCCGTGCCGCCCGCGGACAGCGCACCGCCGACGGCCATCGAGGTGCCGTAGGCGCCGACCAGCAGGCCGGTCCGGTCGGGGAAGTACCGCTTGACCAGGCCCGGGAGCAGGACGTTGCCGAGCGCGCCACCGGTCATCGCCGCGACCGTGCCCAGGAGGAACGGCCAGAACGAGCCGGCCGCCGCCCGCCCGACCAGGCCCAGCGCCATGACCAGCATCGCGGCGGCGAGGACGTGGCCGTCCCGGAACCGCGCGGCCAGCGGCGGACCGGCGAACCCGAGGACGGCGAAGCACAGCACCGGCAGTGTCGTGATGACCCCGCTGGCGGCGGACGACACCCCCAGGCCGGCCTCGATCTCGGCCAGCACCGGGCCGACCGAGTTGACCGCCGTGCGCAGGTTGACCCCGGTCAGCACGATGGACACGCCGACCAGCAGCAGCCCTCGGGACGACGTCGGGCCGGCGGTCGTGGCGGTGTCGGCGGAGGCGGCGCGGGTCACGACGGTCGATCGTCCTCCAGCCCCGCAGCGCCGGGCGGGGGCCCCCTGGTCAGCGGGTGCCGGTGACCGTCACCGTGACCTCGGCGACCCGGCGCGTGGTGCCGTCGGCGTCGACCCGCAGGATAGCCAATCGGTGCGGCCCGTCCCCCGCGGGCGCGGCCAGCAGCAGCGTGGGGCTCAGGCACTGCTGCAGGCGCAGCTGCGGCCCGGCCGCGGATGGCGTGTAGGACACGGTGCTGCCGGCGTCCCCGCGCACCGGCTCCCCGTCCAGGGTGACCACGTACGGCGCGTCGTCCGGGCCGGTCAGCCGGTAGCGCAGCGCCGTCCCGGCGGTGACCAGGCTGCTCTCCACCCCGATCGCCGGGGTGGCGCAGTCCGCGGTCAGCGGCACGTCCTGTGCCCCGCGGCCCCCCGCGACGGCGAGCACGCCCATCACCACGACGGCGACGGCCAGCCAGGTCCAGTGCCGGCTCCGCCGCACCGGCGGCCGGTCGTCGGCCAGCGCCCGCTCGTCGTTGACGTCACGGGCGTAGTGCAGCCGGGTGCGGCGGTTGCCCGCCGCCAGCTCCGGGTCCTCCCGCCCCCGGACGCCCCCGAAGATGAAGCTCACCCCGCCAGTGTCCCTCAGGCCCCCTTGCAGAGGCCCGCCGCGAGCTCGCGAGTGGCGGGGGGCAAGGGGGTCCTCTTACAGGGTCCCCCGCTCAGTGGCCCCGTCCAGAGGCTCACCCTGAGCGTGCGAAGGGTGAGGAGGACGGGGTCCTTCTAGTGCCGGGTGGCCGGCGACCCCGTCCCGGCCGGGTCGTCGGGCTCGGTGCCGACGTCCGGACCCGAGCCGGTGCCCGGCGTGCCCGCCGGGGCCAGCGACCGGAGCAGGATCTGGCTGACGTCGAGCACCTCGACGTGCTCCTTCGCCTCGCCGTTCTGCTTCTTGCTCGTCAGCGCGTCGGACAGCATCGTGATGCAGAACGGGCACGCGGTGGAGATGACGTCGGGGTCGAGCTCGAGCGCCTCCTCGGTGCGCTCGACGTTGATCCGCTTGCCGATCTTCTCCTCCATCCACATCCGCGCGCCGCCGGCGCCGCAGCAGAAGCCGCGGTCCTTGCAGCGGTGCATCTCCTGCGTGCGCAGCCCCTGCACGGAGTCGAGGATCTCCCGCGGCGGGGTGTACACCTTGTTGTGCCGGCCCAGGAAGCAGGGGTCGTGGTAGGTGACCTTGCGGTCGATCGGCGTGACCGGGGTCAGCCGGCCCTCCTCCACGAGCTTGCCCAGCAGCTGGGTGTGGTGGACGACCTCGTAGTCGCCGCCCAGCTGGGGGTACTCCCGGCCCAGGGAGTTGAAGCAGTGCGGGCAGGTGGCGACGATCTTCCGCCGGCCCGGCTCGCGGCCCTCGAAGACGGTGTTCAGCGTCTCGACGTTCTCCTGGCCCAGCTGCTGGAAGAGGAACTCGTTGCCCATCCGGCGGGCCGGGTCGCCCGAGCAGGTCTCCCCGGAGCCGAGGACGGCGAACTCCACGCCCGCGGTGTGCAGCAGCTCGGCGACGGCCTTGGTGACCTTCTTCGCCCGGTCGTCGATGGCGCCCGCGCAGCCGACCCAGAACAGGTACTCGACGTCGTCCTCGATGGTGCCGTCCACCTGCCGGACCTCGAAGTCCAGGTCCTTCATCCACTCCTCGCGGACGTTGCCGCCCACGCCCCACGGGTTCCCGCGGTTCTCCAGGTTGCGCATCATCACGCCGGCCTCGGAGGGGAACGAGGACTCGATCAGCACCTGGTACCGGCGCATGTCCATGATGTGGTCGACGTGCTCGATGTCCACCGGGCACTGCTCGACGCAGGCGCCGCAGCTGGTGCAGCTCCACAACACGTCGGGGTCGATGACCCCGCCCTCCTCGAGCGTGCCGACCAGCGGGCGGTGCGCCTGGGCGTCGTTGGTGCCCTCGATGCGGGCGTAGCCCGAGGCCCAGACCTGCTCGTCGCTGGGCTCCAGCACCGAGTAGTCGGCGAGGTCGGGGGCCTCGTCGGAGGCCTTCTGCGCCCCGGTCAGGTACGGGGCCTTCGCGTACAGGTGGTCGCGCAGGTCCATCACGACCATCTTCGGGGACAGCGGCTTGCCGGTGTTCCAGGCCGGGCACTGGCTCTGGCACCGCCCGCACTCGGTGCAGGTGGTGAAGTCCAGCATCCCCTTCCAGGTGAAGTCCTCGATCTTGCCGCGGCCGAAGACGTCGTCCTCGCCCGGGTCCTCGAAGTCGATGGGCTTGCCGCCCGACGTCATCGCCGGCAGCGGGCCCAGCGCGACCGCCCCGTCGTCCTCGCGCTTGAAGTAGATGTTGGGGAAGGCGCTGAACCGGTGCCAGGCGACCCCGAAGTTGAGGATCCGCGAGATGGTGATCAGCCAGACCAGGCTCACCACGATCTTGACGAAGGCGACGACGCTGAGCAGGTCCGGGTTGGCCGGGACGATGGTCGCCAGCGCACCCGAGACCGGGTGCGACCAGGCGGGGGCGTCGGTCAGCCCAGCGGCGATCTTGATGGCCCGGATCAGCAGGATGCAGATGCCGATGACCAGGACGACGGCCTCGACGAAGTAGCCACGCCCCTCGTTGGACCCGGCGAAGCGGCTCTGCCGGCCCTTGCGGCGCGGGTGGTCGAGCTGCCGCCGGACGATCAGGTACAGGATGCCGAGGACGGTGCCGGTGCCGATGAGGTCGACGAAGAGGTTCCACAGGCTCCACTCGCCGATCAGCGGCAGGTGGAACGCCGGGTCCCACACCTCGCCGAACGCCTCGACCAGGGTGAGGAACAGCCCGTAGAAGCCGAGGAAGACGAACCAGTGCGCGGCGCCGATGGCCGACCACTTGAGCATCCGGGTGTGCCCGAGCGACTCGACGGCGAGCGTCTTGAGCCGCGGGCCGACCGGGGTCGAGCGGGTGGGGTCGGGCTGGCCGGTCCGGAAGATCCGCAGCATCGCGCGCACCGCCTTGGTGGCGTACACCACGGAGACGACGAGCAGGAGCACGGCCAGCGTGCCGAGGACGATCTGCAACGGGCCCATGGGCTCCCTCTCCTGCGCGTGCGCGGGCGTCATCGCCCACCCGGACGGACGATAACCGGGCGGGCTCAGGCTACTCGCGGGTAACCCCGGATCGCCGTCGTCTGCGTGCCGGGACCGGCTCGTCGCGGACGTCCGGCGGCGGCGGCACCGCCGTCGCAGACTGGGTCCGGTGAGCGACCCCCACCGCACCGACCCCGACGCCGACCCGTACGCCGGGTTCCCGCCGGGGTTCTTCGACCGCGCCGACCCGACCGCGGACGCGGTCTTCTACGCGCCGCCGCGGCTGGTCACGCACATCGACGCCGGCGCGATCGCCGCGGTGGGGGAGCTGTACGCCGAGCTGGGCATCGACGGCAGTGCCGCGGAGCCCCGGCGGGTGCTGGACCTGATGTCGTCCTGGGTCTCCCACTTCCGGGTCCCGCCGGCCGAGCTGGTCGTGCTGGGCATGAACGACGCCGAGCTGGCTCAGAACGAGGCGGCCACGGAGCGGGTGGTGCACGACCTCAACGCCGACCCGCGGCTGCCGCTGCCCGACGAGGACGTCGACGCCGTCGTCTGCTGCGTCTCGATCGACTACCTGGTGCGGCCGATCGAGGTGCTCGCCGAGGTCGGCCGGGTGCTGCGGCCGGGTGGGCCGGTGGCGGTCACCTACTCGAACCGCTGCTTCCCGACCAAGGCGGTGCGCGGCTGGCTGGCCACCGACGACGAGCAGCACGGCCTGGTCGTCGCCGAGCTGCTGCGCCGGGCCGGTCGGTTCAGCGAGCCGGTCGTGCAGCTGCGCACCGCTCCCGGGGTCGGGGACCCCCTCTACGCGGTGACCGCGACGGCCGTCGGGTGACCGATCTCGTCCCCCGGGAACACGGCGCGGGGGACTGCCGTTAACCTGGGCAGGAAAGTTGAGCGGACCCGGCGCAAGAGCGGGTGTGGTCCCTCGACCCCTCCACAGCAGGCACCACCACCGGAACGACAAGAGAGGCCCTTCCCATGGCACGAGCAGTCGGCATCGACCTCGGTACGACCAACTCCGTCGTCGCGGTCCTCGAGGGCGGCGAGCCCACCGTCATCGCCAACGCCGAGGGCGCGCGCACCACGCCGTCCGTCGTCGCGTTCGCGAAGAACGGCGAGGTCCTGGTCGGCCAGTCGGCCAAGAACCAGGCCGTCACCAACGTCGACCGCACCATCCGCAGCGTCAAGCGCGAGATGGGCACGAGCTGGAAGACCGGCTCGATCGACGGCAAGCAGTACACCCCGCAGGAGATCAGCGCCCGCGTGCTGCAGAAGCTGAAGCGGGACGCCGAGACCTACCTGGGCGAGCCGGTCACCGAGGCGGTCATCACCGTCCCGGCGTACTTCGAGGACGCCCAGCGCCAGGCCACCAAGGAGGCCGGGGAGATCGCCGGCCTGAACGTGCTGCGCATCGTCAACGAGCCGACCGCGGCCGCGCTGGCCTACGGCCTGGACAAGGGCGAGACCGAGCAGACCATCCTGGTCTTCGACCTCGGTGGCGGCACCTTCGACGTCAGCCTGCTGGAGATCGGCGAGGGCGTCATCGAGGTCAAGTCCACCGCCGGTGACAACAAGCTCGGTGGCGACGACTGGGACGAGCGGGTGGTCAAGCACCTCGTGCAGACCTTCAACGCGCAGAGCGGCATCGACCTGTCCAAGGACAAGCTGGCGATGCAGCGGCTCCGGGAGGCCGCCGAGAAGGCGAAGATCGAGCTGTCCGGCGCGCAGTCGACCAACGTCAACCTGCCCTACATCACCGCCGGTGCCGAGGGCCCGCTGCACCTGGACGTGACGATCACCCGGGCGGAGTTCCAGCGGATGACCCAGGACCTCCTGGACCGCACCAAGGCCCCGTTCAACCAGGCGATCCGCGACGCCGGTGTGTCCCTCGGCCAGATCGACCACGTGGTGCTCGTCGGTGGCTCCACCCGGATGCCGGCCGTCACCGAGCTCGTCCGTGAGCTGACCGGGGGCAAGGAGCCCAACAAGGGCGTCAACCCCGACGAGGTCGTCGCCGTGGGTGCCGCGCTGCAGGCCGGTGTGCTCCGCGGCGAGGTCAAGGACGTCCTGCTGCTCGACGTCACCCCGCTGTCCCTGGGCATCGAGACCAAGGGCGGCATCATGACCAAGCTCATCGAGCGCAACACCACGATCCCGACGAAGCGCTCGGAGATCTTCACGACGGCCGACGACAACCAGCCCAGCGTGCAGATCCAGGTCTTCCAGGGCGAGCGCGAGATGGCCGCCTACAACAAGAAGCTCGGCATGTTCGAGCTGACCGGTCTGCCCCCGGCGCCGCGCGGCGTCCCGCAGATCGAGGTGGCCTTCGACATCGACGCCAACGGCATCGTGCACGTCCACGCCAAGGACCTGGGCACGGGCAAGGAGCAGTCGATGACCATCACCGGTGGCTCGGCGCTCCCCAAGGACGACATCGAGCGGATGATGAAGGACGCCGAGGCGCACGCCGAGGAGGACAAGCGCCGCCGCGAGGAGGCCGAGACCCGCAACCTGGCCGAGTCGCTGCAGTACCAGACCGAGAAGTTCCTGGCCGAGAACGGCGAGAAGATCCCGGCCGAGAAGAAGGAGGAGCTCGGTGAGGCGCTGACCGAGCTGCGGTCCGCCCTCGGCGGCTCGGACATCGGGGCCATCAAGACCGCGCAGGAGAAGGTCGCCCGCGTCTCGCAGGAGGTCGGGGGCGCGCTCTACGCGCAGGCCGCCCAGGACGGCGGTGCACCCGGCGCGGCCGGTGCCGCCGGTGCCCCGGGCGACCCGGCCGGTGAGCCGGGTGCCACGACGGGCAGCGACGACGACGTCGTCGACGCCGAGATCGTGGACGAGGACGCCGACAAGCGCTGACGGTCCCCCCTCGCGCGTCCCCCCGGCCCGGGCGACCGGGCCGGGGGGACGCGCGTCCCACTCCGACCGCGCACCGGTACAGGGAGAACAGATGAGCGAGCAGTACAGCGAGATGGACGCCGCGGTCACCGGTCAGCCGGCCGACGGCGGGGCTCCGGACGACGTGAGCCGCCAGCTGGCGGAGCGCACCGAGGACCTGCAGCGGGTCACCGCCGAGTACGCCAACTACCGGCGCCGGGTCGAGCGTGACCGGGTGCTCGTCGTGGACCAGGCGGCCGAGCGCTTCGCCGGCCAGCTGTTCCCGATCGTCGACGACATCGAGCGCGCACGCGACCACGGCGACCTGACCGGCGCCTTCAAGGTGGTCGCCGACCGCGTCCTCGGTCTGCTCGACGGACTCGGCGTGACCGCGTTCGGCCAGGCCGGCGACCCGTTCGACCCCGCCCTGCACGAGGCGGTGCTGCACGACACGTCCCCCGACGTGTCGGTGCCGACCGCCACCACCGTGCTGCGCCCGGGCTTCCGGCGCGGCGAGCGGGTGCTGCGGACGGCGATGGTCGGGGTCACCGATCCCGAGGCGCCCGCCCCGTCCGCTGCCGCCTCCGGGGACGGCTTCCCCGACGGTGGGACCGTGGACGGCGAGGTCGCCGACGCCCCCGCCGCGCCCCCGGCCGGTGACCCGGCCGCGACGGGTCAGCGGCAGGAGCCCGCGGGCCCGGCCGCCGGCTGAGCGTGGCCGGTCCCTCTCCCGTCCGTTCCGGTCTCCGCGCCGCGGAGGCCGCTCACCGCAGCAAGGGGGCACCCGATGAGTGAGCCCAGCAGGTCCGGTTCCCCTGCGGAGCAACGATGAGCAACACCCGCGACTTCATCGAGAAGGACTACTACGCCGCGCTCGGCGTCGCCAAGGACGCCGACGCCGCGGCCATCAAGAAGGCCTACCGGCAGCTGGCCCGCGAGCTGCACCCGGACAAGAACCCGGACAACGCCGGGGCCGAGACCCGCTTCAAGGAGGTCTCGGAGGCCTACGACGTCCTGTCCGACCCCAAGCGGCGGGCCGAGTACGACGAGGCCCGCCGGCTGTTCGGGTCGGGCGGCTTCCGCCCCGGCGCGGCCGGCGGCGGCTTCCCCGATGGTGCCGGCGGCTTCCCCGGCGGGGGCTCGGGCACCACGTTCGACCTCGGTGACCTCTTCGGCGGCGCCGGGGGCCCCGGTGGCGCCGGCGGCCGGGCCGGCGGGGGACTGGGGGACATCTTCGGCGGGCTGTTCGGCGGCGCCGGGGGCACCGCCGGCCCGCGGAGCCGCAGCCAGGCGGCGTCCGGCCCGGCGCGCGGCCAGGACGTCGAGACCGAGGCGACCCTCTCCTTCGACGAGGCCGTCCTCGGCGTCACCGTGCCGCTGCGGATGCAGAGCCCGGGCACCTGCGCCACCTGCCACGGCAGCGGCGCGCGGCCGGGCACCAGCCCGCACACCTGCCCGGTGTGCAACGGCGCCGGCGTCACCAGCCGGAGCCAGGGCGCGTTCGCCTTCTCCGAACCCTGCCGGGAGTGCCGCGGCACCGGGTCGGTCGTCGAGGACCCGTGCCCGGAGTGCCGGGGCAGCGGGGTGACCACCCAGATCCGCACCATCACCGTGCGGATCCCCGCCGGGGTGAAGGACGGGCAGCGGATCCGGCTGGCCGGTAAGGGCGCCCCCGGGCGCCGTGGCGGACCGGCGGGCGACCTGTTCGTCGTCGTCCACGTCTCCGGGCACGACCTCCTGGGCCGCAGCGGCAACGACCTGACGCTGACCGTGCCGATCAGCTTCGCCGAGGCCGCGCTGGGCACGACGTTGACCGTGCCCACGCTGGACGCCCCCGTGTCGCTGAAGGTGCCGCCGGGCACCGCCAGCGGGCGGACGTTCCGGGTGCGCGGCCGCGGTGTGCCCGGCAAGGGCCCCACCGGGGACCTGCTGGTGACCGTGGAGATCGCGGTGCCCAAGAAGCTGACGCCGGGTGCCCGGGAGGCCATCGAGAAGCTCGCCACCGAGCTGCCCGACGACCCGCGGCCGGAGATCACCGCGGCGCTGGGGGCCGGAGGCGCGCGGTGACCGCCCCGCAGGCCGGCGTCCCGGACCCCCGGCGGGCGCCGGGCCCCGTCGCCGAGGACGCGCCGGTCTTCGTGATCTCGGTGGCCGCCCAGCTGGCCGGGATGCACGCCCAGACCCTCCGCCAGTACGACCGGCTGGGGCTGGTGCGGCCGGGGCGCACCCCGGGCGGAGGCCGGCGCTACAGCCCCCGGGACGTCGCCCTGCTGCGGGAGGTGCAGCGGCTGAGCCAGGAGGACGGCGTCAACCTGGCCGGGATCAAGCGGATCATCGAGCTCGAGTCGCAGGTCGAGGCGCTGCAGGACCGCGTCCGCGAGCTGCTCGAGGAGCTCGAGGTCTCCGAGCACCGGCGGATCGCCGCGGAGTCCGCCGTCCCCGCGGGCTACCGGCGCGACCTGGTGCCGCTGTCCAGCCCCGGTTCGGCGCTGGTCGTGTGGCGGCCGGCGGCACGGCCGTGAACCCGTCCCCGGGGAACGCGCCGGGCCCGCGGCGCGTGGAGGACCATGTGAGCACAACGCCTGACACGGTCGACGCGGACCAGTCGCTGGACGCCCACGAGGCGTTCGTCCGCCTGGAACGCGAGGTCGCGCTGCTGCTGCGCCGGGCCCGGGCCATCTCCGGCCGGCTGGGCGGTGAGCTGCACCGGGACCTGGACGGCGCCGCCTACGGGCTGCTGGTGCTGCTCGACGACGCCGGGCCGTTGCGGGCCAGTGACGTGGTGGCCCGGCTGGGACTGGACAAGAGCACGGTCAGCCGGCAGGTGGCCGCCCTGGTGGACCTCGGCATGGTCGACCGGGCGGCGGACCCCGTCGACGGCCGGGCGCAGGTGCTGTCCACGACCGCGGAGGGCCACCGGCGGCTCAGCGAGCTGCGCGACGCCCGCCGGGTCCGGTGGGAGGCCGACCTCGCCGACTGGCCGACCTCCGACGTCGCCACCCTGGCCGTGCTGCTGAACCGGCTGAACCGGCTGGGCGACGCCCGTGAGGCCGAGGAACGCGCCGACCAGTAATCGGGGCCGTACGACAGTGGGCCACCCCGGAGAGCTCCGGGGTGGCCCACTGTGGTCCTTCCTCAGCCGGGGATCATCCAGCTGAGCACCGTGGCCTGCAGCACGACCAGGATGCACATGAAGAACAGCAGGAGGAGGCTCCAGCCGAACACCTTGCGGAAGATCTCGCCCTCCCGGCCGGCCATCCCCACCGCCGCGGCGGCGATGGCCAGGTTCTGCGGGCTGACCATCTTGCCCAGCACGCCGCCGGAGGTGTTGGCCGCCGCGAGCAGCACCGGGTCCAGGCCGGCCCGGGCAGCGGTCTGCACCTGCAGGGCGCCGAACAGGGCGTTCGCCGACGTGTCCGAACCGGTCACCGCGACGCCGATCCAGCCCAGGATCGGCGAGATGAAGGTGAAGAAGGCGCCGGTCTGGGCCAGGAAGGCGCCCAGCGTGGTCGTCTGCCCCGACTGGTTCATCACGTAGGCCAGCGCCAGCACCGCCATCACCGTGACGATGGCCCACTTGAGCTCGGCGTACGTGCGGCCGTAGGCCTTGAGCCCGCGGGCCGGGGAGATCTTGAGCACCAGCATCGTCAGGATGCCGGCGAAGATCATCAGCGAGCCGGCGGAGCTGAACCAGTTGAACGTGTAGGTCACCGACGCCAGAGGGGCATCGGCGCCGGGGCCGAAGACGTTGAGTCCCGGCCACGGGAACTTGATCGTCCACGGCGGCTCGGCGAAGAACGCCTTGACCGACGCGAGGCTGAACAGGGAGAAGACCACGATGATGATCAGGTAGGGGGCGTAGGCCTTGAAGACCTCGGACCCGCTGTCGCTGACCGGGGCGCCCGAGCCGCCCCCGCCACCGTGTCGCCCGGTCCCCGGGGCGTGGTCGTCGCGGGCGTCCTGCTCGCCCGGTCGTCCGCCCAGCTCCTCGCCGGCCGTGACGCCGGCCGACCCGCCCGCCGAACCGCCGCCGACCGTCGCCCGGTCGTGGCGGGCCAGGTCGGGGGACTCCACCGGCGTCCACACGCGCAGCAGGGCGACGACGGCGGCAGCCGACACGAGAGCGGCGATGATGTCGGTCAGCGGGACCGAGATGTAGTTGGCCGCCACGAACTGGGCGATCGCGAAGGCGACGCCGGAGACGATCGCCGGCAGCCAGGTCTGGCGCAGCCCGCGCTTGCCGTCGACGACGAACACCAGCAGCAGCGGCACGAAGACGGCGAGGATCGGCGTCTGCCGGCCGACCATCGCGCCGAGGGTCTCCGTCGTCAGCCGGGCGTCGTCGTTGACCCCGGAGGTCACCGTCGCCAGGGTGATGATCGGGGTGGCCAGCGCGCCGAACGCCACCGGGGCGGTGTTGGCGATCAGGGCGACCACGGCGGCCTTGAGCGGCGCGAAGCCCAGCGCCATCAGCATGACCACGCTGATCGCCACCGGGGTTCCGAAGCCGGCCAGCGCCTCGAGCAGGGCGCCGAAGCAGAAGGCGATGATGATGGCCTGGATCCGCTGGTCAGGGCTGACCTTCTCGAAGGACCGGCGCAGCACGTCGAAGTGCCCGGTCTCCACCGTGAGGTTGTAGACCCAGATCGCGTTGATGACGATCCAGAGGATCGGGAAGAACCCGAAGGCCGCGCCCTCGGTCGCGCTCAGCAGCGTCTGGTCCACCGGCATCCGGAAGAAGACGATCGCCACCAGCATGGCCACCAGCAGGGAGACCAGGCCGGCGATCCAGGCCTTCACCTTCAAGGCGCCCAGCAGGACGAACAGCGTGATCAGGGGCAAGACGGCGCAGAGGGCACTGAGGCCCAGCGAACCCGCTACGGGGTCCAGCACCTGTTCGAACATCGGGTCTCACCTCGTCGTGAGGAGGGGCGTGGGGACGGTGCGGTGGAGCGGTGGGCCGTTGGGCCCTGGGAAGAGTGACGGCGACGGTTTCCCCGTGCAAGCGGTCGTCACCGAACGGTGACCTGTCGGCCCCCGTCCAGAGGCTCACCCCGAGCCTGCGAGGGGTGAAGAGGACGGGGGTCCTCTTACTGCGGGCCGAGCGTGCTGACCGGCAGGCCCCGGATGGACGCGTCGAGGACCTCGATGGTGTGGGCCAGCCCGATCCGGGTGCCCTGCCGCTCCAGCGACGAGGACACCTGCATGAGGCAGCCGGGGTTCGCCGTCACGAGCAGCTCGGCGCCGGTTGCCGCGATGTTGCGGGCCTTGCGGTCGCCCAGCTCACGGGCCGGCTCGGGGTTGAGGATGTTCCAGATGCCGGCCGAGCCGCAGCACAGCTCGGCCTCGGCGATCTCCTTCAGCTGCAGGCCGGGGACCTCCTTGAGCAGGGTCCGCGGCTGCGCCCGGACGCCCTGGGCGTGCGCCAGGTGGCAGGCGTCGTGGTAGGCGACGGTCACCTCCAGCGGGTGCCGCTCGGCGACGGTGCCCAGCTCGGCGAGCAGTTCGGAGACGTCGCGGACCGAGGCGGCGAAGGCCTTCGCCCGCTCGGCGTAGGCCGGGTCGTCGGCGAGGATCGCGGCGTACTCCTTCATGCTGGACCCGCAGCCGGCGGCGTTGACGACCACCGTCTGCACCCCGGCGGCCTCGAAGGCGTCGACCGTGGCCCGGGCGTACTTCTCCGCCTTCTCCTGGCGGCCGTTGTGCACCGACAGCGCGCCGCAGCAGCCCTGCTTGCGCGGGATCACCACGTCGCAGCCCTCGGCGGCCAGCACCCGGGCGGTGGCCGCGTTCACGTTGGGGAAGAACTCGCCCTGCACGCAGCCGGTAAGCAGGCCGACGACCGCCCGCCGGGTGCCGACGGCGGCCACCCGCTCGGGCAGCTTCTCGCGCTTCTCCAGCGGCGGGGCGAGGCCCTCCATGGCGGCGAGCTTGGGTGCGAGCTTCTCCAGCAGGCCGCTGCGCCGGACCACCTTGGGGAGTCCGCTGGCCTGGTAGGCGCGCAGCGGGCCCCGCAGCGCACGCAGCCGCTTCTTGTGCGGGAACAGCGCGAAGATCGCCGCCCGGAGTGCCCGGTCGCCCGGCGCGCGGGTGTGGTGCCGCTCCACCTGGACCCGGGTGGCCTCGATCAGCGCGTCGTACTGGACGCCGGAGGGGCACGCGGTCACGCAGGCCATGCAGCCCAGGCAGGCGTCGAAGTGCTGCACCATCGTGTCGGTCATCGGCGCGCCCTGCAGACCGGACTTCATCAGGTCGATCCGGCCGCGCGGGGAGTCCATCTCCTCCCCCCACAGCGTGTAGGTCGGGCAGGTGGGCAGGCAGAAACCGCAGTGCACGCAGTCGCTGATCAGCTCGGCCGACGGAGGGTGGTCGTCGTCGAAGGCCGGCCGCAGGGCCGGGCCGTCGACCGGTACCGGCCCGTGCGCGAGGGCCCCGGCCTTCTGCGGGTCGCCCTGCGGCTCCTGCTCCGTCACGCGGGCCTGGGCGGACTGCTCACTCATCAGATGCCTCCGACGAACCTGCCGGGCGCCAGGCGGCGCTCGGGGTCGAACTGTTCCTTCACGCGGCGCATCAGGTCCAGGGCCGGGACCGGCCCCCAGGTGTCGATGCCCGCCTTGACCTCGGGTGGTCCGTCCAGGACCACCAGCGCCCCGCCCGCGGCGGTGCACGCCGCGCGCAGCCGGCCCACGACGGACCGGACCGCGTCGACGTCGGTCCCGGCCGGCAGCGACCCGGCCAGCACCCCGGCGCCCGCCGAGCCCCGCAGGTGCAGGGTCGTCCCGGCCGCCGTGGCGCCCCGGTGCCCGGCGTCGAGCACCGAGGCCAGCCCGGACAGGGCGAAGGTGGCCTTGAGCGCGGTGGCGCGGCCGGCAGCGGCGGCCCCGCCGTCGGTCGGCGCTCCGCCGTCCCAGGGCAGCCGGCCCCAACCGGCCGGCAGGTCGGCGGAGGACGCGGCGTCGCCGCCGAGCAGCGCCACCGTGGCCGCCGCCCGCCCCTCGACCCCGGCCTCGGTGCCCTCCAGCAGCACCCCGATGGTGCCGCCACCGCCCGTCCAGTCGACCTCGACCGCGGCCGGCACCAACTGCGCGTGCAGCAGCTGCTGCACCAGGCGCTGGGCGTCGTGCGGGGAGTCGGTGGACACGGTGACCACCCGCCGGGCAGCGGGCACCGGGTGCAGCCGGAAGACCGCCTGGGTGATCACGGCCAGCGTGCCGAAGGACCCGATGGTCAGCTTGCCCAGGTCGTAGCCGGCGACGTTCTTCACCACGCGGCCACCGGCCTTGGCGACCACGCCGTCAGCGCGCACCACGGTGACGCCCAGGAGCAGGTCGCGGGCGGTCCCGACCGCCATCCGGCCGGGACCGCTCATGTTCGTGGCGAGGGTCCCGCCGATCGAGGAGCCGGGCACGGCCTCGTCGATGGAGAGCCGCTGGCCCGCCGAGCCGACGGTGGCCTGCACGTCGGCCAGCAGGGCGCCGGCCTGGGTGTCCACGATCAGGTCGCCGGCGGCGTGGTCCAGCACCGCGGACATCCGGCTGAGGTCGACCACCAGGTCGGCCTGCTCCGGCGGGCGCCCCCAGGTCGTCTTGGTGCCGCGACCGCGCGGGACGACGACCAGTCCGTACACCGCCGCGGCGCGGAGCACCTCGGCGACCTCCTCGGTGCTGGCCGGCCGCGCGACCAGGGCGGCGGGCACCCCGTCGACGGCGTCGGCCGGGGTGCCGTCGACGACCTCGCCGCACGCGGAGGAGAGGGCGGTGCGGGCGGCGTCGAACCGGGTCCGGGCAGCAGTGGTCATCTCGGGCCCCTCAGAAGGCGTCGGCGAGGCCGGCTTCGACCAGCGGGTGGGCGTGCTTGCGCTTGCCGGGCACCTCGCCGCACAGCCGCGGGGTGGGGAAGACCTTGCCCGGGTTGCTGATGTTGTTCGGGTCGAAGGCGCAGCGGACCAGTTGCATGGTGTCCAGGTCGTCGTCGGTGAACATCTTGGGCATGTAGGCCGCCTTGTCCACCCCCACGCCGTGCTCCCCGGTGATCGCCCCGCCGTGGGAGATGCACAGGTCGAGGATCGCGCCGCTGACCTTCTCCGCGGCGTCGCCGGCGCCGGGCTTCGCGTCGTCGAAGAGCACCAGCGGGTGCAGGTTGCCGTCGCCGGCGTGGAACACGTTGGCCACCCGGACGCCGGAGGACGACGACAGCTCGGCGATGGCGCGGAGCACCTCGGGCAGCGCGGTCCGCGGGATGACGCCGTCCTGGACGATGTAGTCCGGGCTGATCCGGCCGACCGCGGCGAAGGCGGACTTGCGGCCCTTCCAGATCAGCGCGCGCTCCGCGGCGTCGATGGCCAGCCGCAGCTCGAAGGCGCCGTTCTCCTGGCAGATGCGCTCGACCTCGGCGTACTCGTGCTCCACCTCGGCCGAGGGGCCGTCCAGCTCGATGACCAGCACCGCGCCGGCGCCGGCGGGGTAGTTGCAGTGCACGGCGGCCTCGGCCGCCTCGATGGCCAGGGCGTCCATCATCTCGATCGCGGCCGGCAGCACCCCGGCGCTGATGATCGCCGACGTCGCCGCGCCCGCCTCGTCGGTGGAGGCGAACCCGGCCAGCAGGGTGCGGACCTCCTCGGGGAGCCGGACCAGCCGGACGGTGGCGGTCGTGGCGATGCCGAGGGTGCCCTCCGACCCCACCACGGTGCCCAGCAGGTCGTAGCCGGGGGCGTCGGGGGCCAGCCCGCCCAGCTGCACCACGTCGCCCTGCGGGGTGACCAGCTCGGTGCCGAGCACGTGGTTGCTGGTGAAGCCGTACTTCAGGCAGTGCGCGCCGCCGGAGTTCTCCGCGAGGTTGCCGCCGATCGAGCAGATCTGCTGGCTGCTGGGGTCGGGGGCGTAGTAGTAGCCGTGCGGCGTGGCGGCCCGGGTGACGTCGAGGTTGATGACGCCGGGCTCGACCACGGCCCGCTGGTCCTCGCGGCGCACCTCGCGGATGGTGCGCATCCGGGAGGTGACGAGCAGGACGCCGTCGGCGCGGGGGAGGGCCCCTCCCGACAGGCCGGTGCCCGAGCCGCGGGCGACGAAGGGCACGCCGTGCTCGCTGCAGGCCCGCACGACCGCGGCGAGCTGCTCGGTGGTCTCGGGGAGCACCACGAGGGCGGGGGTGACCCGGTAGTGGGCCAGCCCGTCGCACTCGTACGTGCGCAGCTGGGTGGGGTCGGAGATGACGCCGGTGTCCGGGAGGACGGAGCGGGCCACCCGGCCCACCGCCTCGATGCCCGCGCTGTTGTCCCCGGGCTCCCCGGTGGCCGAGGTGGCCTCGGGTGGGACGGCGCCCTCGATCGGGCCTGCCGTGGTCTCCGTGCCGTGCGTACCGCTCATGAGGCTCCGCCTTCGTCGCCGGACCTGGTGTGTACCGCTCGTTCGGTGGTGGTGCGACCCCGGACGGCGCGGACGTGCATCCGCGCCGTCCGGGGGAGGGACCGGGGGTGCCGGGGCCCCCGTGTCCCACCGGTGGTTCGTTCAGGGCATGCGCTCGTCCGCCGGTGCCGTCCCGGTGGACGGGGCGCGGGCATCGTCCCATCCGGCGGGGGCGAGGGCACCTCCGCAGGGCCGGCGGACGGGGCCCGCCGTCCCGCCCTCGTCGACCGCCTGCACCGTGCTCATGGCTCTCCCTGCGTGTCGGTGCCGCGCTGGGCGCGCGCCGCTCGGTCCGGGACGCCGCAAGTGGGTGCACCTTCCGAGATGCGGGAGGTTCCCACTGGCAGATGGAAAACGTATCCTCGGGTCCCAGTCGGGTCAAGACGAGGTCCGCGCCCCCGGGTGCCGCCCGCGAAGTGCCCGGAGGTGCTGGTGGGCCTGCCGGACGCGGGCGTCCCCGGTGCCGGGACGAAGGGGGCAGGCATGGCAGACGTCGGCGGCACCGACGGCGGCGTCCAGTCGCTGGAGCGCGCGTTCCTGCTGCTGGAGCTGATGGCCGAGGACGGCGGCGAGGTGGCGCTGTCCCGGCTCGCCGTGGACAGCGGGCTCCCACTGTCCACGATCCACCGGCTGGTCCGCACCCTGGTCAGCCGCGGCTACGTGCGGCAGCTGCCGTCCCGGCGCTACGTGCTCGGCCCGCGGCTGATCCACCTGGGGGAGAGCTCGTCCCGGACGCTGGGCACCTGGGCGCGCCCGCACCTGAGCGACCTCGTGGACGCCTTCGGGGAGACCGCGAACCTCGCCATGCTGGACGGCGACCGGGTGGTCTACGTCGCCCAGGTCCCGTCCCGGCACTCGATGCGGATGTTCACCGAGGTCGGCCGTCGGGTGCACCTGCACTGCACCGGGGTGGGCAAGGCGCTGCTGTCCCAGCTGCCGCCGGAGACGGCCCGTGAGCTCGTGGAGCGTGGCGGCATGCCCGCCCGCACGCCGCTGACCGTGACCGACCCCGACGAGCTGATGGCCCGCCTGCCCCGCATCGCCGAGCAGGGCTACGCGCTCGACGACGGCGAGCAGGAGATCGGGGTCCGCTGCGTGGCGGTCCCGGTGCCCGGCGGCCCGCTGATGACCGCCATCTCGGTCTCCGGCCCGGAGGGCCGGCTCCCGCTGGAGAGCGTGCCGCAGGTCGTCGCCCTGCTCAAGCGGACCGCCGCGGCGCTGGCCGCCGAGCTGCGCGAGGACCAGCACCTGGTCAGCGGCCGGTCCAGCTGACCTGACCCCGTTCCACGAACGCGGTGACGCCGGCCCGGAAGTCGGCGCTGCCGAACACCTCGCGGACGATGTCGTCCCCGTTCGGGACGTCCGCCCGGCGCAGCCGGGCCACCGCCCGCTTGGCCGCCCGCATGCTCAGCGGCGCGTGCCCCAGCAGCGTGGTCACCAGGGCGTCGAGCGCCGCGTCGAGCCCGTCGTCGGGACACACCTCGCCGACGAAGCCCGCGGCGGCCGCATCGGCGGCGGACAGCAGCCGAGCGCGCAGCAGCATGTCCAGGGTGCGGGCCGGCCCCAGGTGGCTCACCAGCAGCGAGTACGTGTTCATCGACAGGCAGTTGCCCAGTGTGCGGGCGACCGGGACCCCGAAGCGGGCCGAGGCGGTCGCCACCCGCAGGTCGCAGGCCGCCGCCAGGATCAGCCCGCCGCCCACGCAGGCGCCGCCCACCGCGGCGACGGTCGGCACGCCGACGTCCTCCAGGCGGGTGACCACCCGCTCGATGCGGGCCTCGTAGGCCACGCCGTCGTCGCCGCTGCTCGAGTCCCCGGTGCCGAACTCGAGGAACTGGCTGATGTCGGTGCCGGCCACGAAGGCCCGGCCCGCTCCGCGGAGGACCAGGACGCGCACCGACTCGTCCTCGTCGGCCCGGACGCAGGCCTCCTCGAGTCCGTCGTACATGGCGTAGGTCATCGCGTTGCGCTGCTCGGGCCGGTTGAACAGCACGGTCAGCACCGGCCCGTCCTGGGTCACCTCGAGGTCGCTCATGCCCGCTCTCCGGAGGTCGTGGGGGCGACGGCGTCGACCAGGTCGGCGGGGAGCCCGGCGCGGGTCAGCACCGCCCGGGTGTCCGCGCCCAGCGGCGGCCCGGCGACCCCGCGGACGGCGGGGGTCCGGGACAGCCGCATCGGCGAGCCGATCTGCCGGACCGGGCCCAGCGCGGGGTGCGGTGCGTCCCAGAAGAACCCCCGGGTGGCGAGGTGCTCGTCGGTGAACACCTGGCCGTAGTCGTTGATCGGGGCGCAGGGCACCCCGGCCTCGCCGAGGGCGGCCAGCAGGTCGGCGGTGGTGCGGGTGCGGGTGCGGGACTCGACGACGTCCAGCAGCTCCCCGCGCCGGGCGTGCCGGCGGCTGGCGTCGGCGTAGCCGGGGTCGGCCAGCTCGTCGGCCATGTCCAGGGTGCGGCAGAGCCCGGTCCAGGTGTTGGGGGTGTTCGCGCCGATGGTGATCCACCCGTCGGCGGTCTGGAAGGCCTGGTACGGGGCCTGGCTCTGGTGCGCCGAGCCCAGCGGCCCGCCGACCTCCCCGGTGGCGAAGTACTTGCCGGCCTCCCAGACCGCCAGGCTGACGCCGGCCTCGAACAGCGAGACGTCGATCGACTGGCCGACGCCGGTGCGGTCGCGCTCGCGCAGCGCGGCGGTCACGCCCAGGGCCAGGTAGAGCCCGCACACCAGGTCGCAGACCGGGACACCGACCTTCACCGGCTCGCCGCCGGGAGTGCCGGTGATGCTCATGATCCCGCTGCGCGCCTGGGCCATGATGTCCAGCCCGGGGAGCGGGGCGAGCGGCCCGTCCTGGCCCCATCCGGACCCGGAGGCGTAGACCACCCGCGGGTTGACCGCCCAGACGTCGGCGGGGGACAGGCCCAGCCGGGCCATCGCCCCCGGGCGCAGGTTCTCGACCACCACGTCGGCGGTCTGGACGAGGGCGAGGAACGCCCGCTTGCCGTCCGCGGACTTCAGGTCCAGCGCGACGGACTCCTTGTTCCGGTTCAGCCGCAGGTACGGGGAGCTCTCGCCGTCCACGAACGGGCCGCTGGCGCGCACCGGGTCACCGGAGCGGGGGTCCTCCACCTTGACCACCCGGGCGCCGAGGTCGGCCAGTTGCATGGACGCGTAGGGCACGGCCATGAAGACGCCGACCTCGAGCACGGTGATGCCGGTCAGCGGTGGCTGCGGTTCGGGGGACGTCGGGGCTGCGGTCATCTCTGCCTCCGCGGGTGGGTCGGTGGTCGGTTCATCGTGGCCGGTACGGCACTGCGCCCCGGACGGCGGGTGCCGTCCGGGGCGCAGTCCGGTGAGGTGCTGGTCGGCCCCGTCCCGAGCTCTGATGGCCCCCTTGCAGGGGCCCGCCTTCACAGCCAGCCGGGGACCACCAGGATCAGCCAGGTGACCAGCGGGATGATCGCGACCATCGAGAAGCCCCAGATCATCAGGGTCCGGAAGGTCCGGTCCCGCTCGGCCTCGGTGGCGTTGGCGACGACCAGGGCGCCGCTGGTGGAGAACGGGCTGGAGTCGACGATCGACGACGACAGCGCCAGGGCGGTGATCAGACCGATCGCGCCCACGGCGTTGTCGCCCTGCAGGAAGGGGACGGCCAGCGGGATGAGCGCGCCCAGGATGCCGGTGGTGGAGGCGAACGCCGAGACGACACCGCCGATGTAGCAGATCAGCAGCGCGGCGATCAGCGGCAGGCCGAGCGCGGCGACGTTGTCACCCAGCCAGCTGGGGACCTCCTGGTCCTGCATCAGCCCGACGTAGGTGACGATGCCGCAGATCAGCAGCACCGTCGGCCAGGCGATCTGCCCGACGGCGCCCTTGGCGCCGCGCGGGGCGACGACGGAGAGGACCACGCCGACGGCGATGGCCAGCAGGCCGATGTCCAGGTTGAGCGGCGGGAGTGCGCCGATGATCAGCACGACGAGCCCGACGAGGGTCAGCGTCCGGTCCCGGTCGAGCGTGGTCACCCGTCCGGAGTGGTCCTCCGGCGCCAGGGCCGTGGTCTGCACGGCCTTGGTGTCGGCGCGGTCCTCCGCGGTGCTGTGGTGGTGACCGGGCTCGCCGTGCCGGGGCTCGGTGACCCGGCCGCCGGAGATCGCCGCGCCGCCGGTGCCGGTGCTGCCCACGGCGGTGTTCCGGGCCGGTCCGCCGGGGATGTCCGCGCCGGTGTCCTCGGTGGCGTCGCCGGCCACGGTGGCGGCGACGAAGTCGTCGTCCCGGTTGTCGTCCAGGTCGACCCGTCCACCGCCGAGCAGCTTGCGGCCGCCGAAGAGGAAGAAGACCACGATCGACAGCAGGATGTTGATGACGATCGAGGCGCCCCAGAGGAACAGCGGGCTGCCCGGCAGGTCGTTCTCGGCGACGACGGTGTTGGTGATGACCCCGAAGATCGACAGCGGGGAGAACCCGCCCGCGGTGGCGCCGTTGATGATGAACAGGCCCATCAGCACCGGGTTGATCGAGTAGCGCCGGGCGAAGGACATGCCGACCGGGGCGATGATCGCGACCACCGCGGGCACGACGCCGCCGATGGCGGTGAGTGCGCCGGTGACGGCGAACATGGCCCACGGGATGGCCACCAGCTTCCCGCCCGAGGCCTTGACCGCGGCGTGCACCAGCCAGTCGACCGTTCCGTTGTTCTTGGCGATGGCGAAGAGGTACGTGACACCGACCAGGACGACGAACAGCGACCCGGGGAAGGAGTCGAAGATGGCGTCGTCGTAGGGCAGGTCCCCTTCGGTGCCGTAGATGAAGTAGCCGGCGACGAAGGCTGCGGTGAGCGCCAGGGCCCCCATGTGGACCGGCAGCACCGTGGCGATCAGGAAGACCACCAGCAATATGAGGATCAGGACGAGCTGTACGGACACCGGTGTCCCCTGGAGTGAGGCGGGCGTGGAACCCGCTGCCGTGCGCTTCCGCCATGCGGAACCGCATTTTCGCTAGCGGGGATTACAACCGGCACGGACCCCGGTGTCAAGGGTCGCAGCCTCTGGTGCGGTGGCCAAACGAGACTCCACCTGCCGGTAGTAGCCTTCCGCAGAGTGGACTTCGGGCGTCGCGTCCGGGGGCTCCCGACGAGAGGCGACACCATGGAGGCATGGGCATGTCAGTGACGACGACTACCGGCGGACGCCACTTCCTGCAGATCCCCGGGCCGACCAACGTCCCGGACCGGGTCCTGCGGGCCATGGACTTCCCGACGATCGACCACCGGGGTCCGGAGTTCGCCGCGCTGGGCAAGGAGGTGCTGGAGGCCGTCAAGGCGCCGTTCGGCACCACCCAGCCGGTGGTCATCTACCCGGCGTCCGGCACCGGCGCGTGGGAGGCCGCGCTGGCCAACACGCTGTCCCCCGGCGACCGGGTGCTGTGCTTCGAGACCGGCCACTTCGCGACCCTGTGGCAGAAGATGGCCACCGAGCTGGGGCTCGAGGTCGACTTCGTGCCGGGCGACTGGCGGCACGGCGTCCCGCCGGAGGGGGTCCAGGAGAAGCTCGCCGCGGACACCGGTCACGCGATCAAGGCCGTCATGGTGGTCCACAACGAGACCTCCACCGGCGTCACCAGCCGGGTCGGCGAGGTGCGGGAGGCCATCGACGCAGCCGGCCACCCGGCCCTGCTGCTGGTGGACACCATCTCCTCGCTGGGCAGCATCGACTACCGGCACGACGAGTGGGGCGTCGACGTCACGATCTCCGGGTCGCAGAAGGGGCTCATGCTCCCGCCGGGGATCAGCTTCAACGCGATCAGCGAGAAGGCGCTCGAGGCGTCCCGGACGGCGAAGCTGCCGAAGTCCTACTGGAACTGGGAGCCGATCCTCGCCGCCAACGCCAACGGCTTCTGGCCCTACACGCCGGCCACCAACATCCTCTACGGCCTGAAGGAGGCCCTGAAGATGCTGGACGAGGAGGGGCTGCCGAACGTCTACGCCCGCCACGCCCGGCACGCGGAGGCCACCCGCGCCGCGGTGCGGGGCTGGGGCCTGGAGGTGCTGGCCCTCGACGAGCGTGAGTACTCCGGCTCGCTCACCGCGGTCCTGCTCTCCGACGAGTACGACGCCGACGCCGTGCGCGCGCTGATCCTGCGTGAGTACGACATGTCCCTGGGCGCCGGTCTCACGAAGCTGGCGGGCAAGGTCTTCCGGATCGGCCACCTCGGCCACTTCAACGACCTGACGCTGGCCGGCACCCTCGCCGGCGTCCAGATGGGTCTGGTGCGCAGCGGGGTGAAGATCGACCCAACCGGCCTCCAGGCCGCCCTCGACCGGCTGTCGCAGCCGTGACCGAGCTCGCGAGGTCACGCATGAGCACAGCACGGCCCGGCACGGGGCCGACGAGCGCCGGCGAGGAGGCACCGTGACGGCCGCTCCGGAGCGGACGGCGCCCGCGGCCACGGCCGACCTGGAGCGGGAGCTCCGGGCCGCGCTGGACGGCGAGGTCGCCTTCGACGACTACACCCGGCACCTGTTCAGCCAGGACGCCAGCATGTACACGATGACCCCGCTCGGGGTCGCCTACCCGCGGCACGCCGCGGACGTGGCCGCCGCGGTGCGGCTGGCCGCGGCGGCGGGCGTGCCGGTGCTGGCCCGGGGCGCGGGCACCAGCCTGGCCGGGCAGACCGTGGGCCCGGGCCTGGTGCTGGACGTGTCCCGGCACATGCACGCGATCCGCGAGCTGGACCCCGAGGCCCGGACGGCGGTCGTCGAGCCCGGCGTCGTCCAGGACGACCTGAACCGGGCGGCGGCCGCCCACGGGCTGATGTTCGGGCCGGACACCTCCACCAGCAACCGCGCCACCATCGGCGGGATGATCGGCAACAACTCCGCCGGCAGCGGGTCGGTGCGCTTCGGCATGACCATCGACCACGTGCAGGAGGTCGACGTCGTCCTGGCCGACGGGTCCACGGCGACCTTCGGGGTGGTCGACGAGGCCGAGCGGGCGCGCCGGGCGCAGGGGACGACGCTCGAGGCGGCGATCCACCGCGAGCTGCCCGAGCTGGTGGCCGCGCACGCCGAGGCGATCGCCACCGGCTTCCCGTCCTTCTGGCGGCGGGCCGGCGGGTACCGGCTGGACCGGCTGGCCGACGGCGCCCCCTTCGACCTGGCGAAGTTCCTGGTCGGCTCGGAGGGCACGCTGGCCATCGTCACCGCCGCGCGGGTGGGTCTGGTGCCCAAGCCGGCCAAGACGGTGTTCGCCGTCGGCCACTTCACCACCGTGCAGAACGCGATCAACGCCACCGAGGACGCGCTGTCGGTCGACCCGGCCCAGGTGGAGCTGCTGGACCGGACGATCCTGGACCTGTCCCGGCAGAAGATCGAGTACGCCGCCCTGGGGAAGATCCTGCAGGGCGACCCCGACGCGCTGCTCTTCGTCTCCTTCACCGGGGACGACGAGGACGAGCTGGTCGCCTCGCTGGACCGGCTGGCCGCGCTCTGGGAGCGCAACGGGCACGGCTACCACACGCTGCGGGCGGTCACCCCGGCCCAGCAGGCGGCGCTGCTGAAGGTGCGCAAGTCCGCGCTGGGGCTGCTGATGGCCAACTCGGTGGGCGCCCGCCGGCCGCTGGCCTTCGTCGAGGACACCGCGGTCGACCCCAAGCACCTGGCCGAGTACACCGCCCGCTTCCGCGACGTGCTGGACCGGCACGGCCTCGAGGCCGGCTTCTACGGTCACTGCTCGGTCGGCTGCCTGCACATCCGGCCCTTCGTCGACCTGACCCAGCCCGGCCAGGTGGAGGTCATGCGCGCGGTGGCGGTCGAGGTCAAGGACCTGGTCCGGGAGTACGGCGGGGTCAACTCCAGCGAGCACGGCGACGGCCTGGCGCGCAGCGAGTTCAACCGGGAGCTCTTCGGTGACGAGCTCTACGAGGCGATGCGCCGGGTGAAGGGGCTGTTCGACCCGGAGGGCCGGCTCAACCCGGGCAAGATCGTCGACTCGCCGTCGATGACCGAGCACCTGCGGGACGCGGACCCGCCGCAGCCGGGCCCGCTGCGCACCCGGCTCGAGTTCGACGTCGTCGGCGGGATGTTCGGCCTGGCCGACCGCTGCATGAACATCGGGCTCTGCCGCAAGTCCACCACCGGGGCGATGTGCCCGTCCTACATCGCCACCCGGATGGAGGAGCACTCCACCCGGGGCCGGGCCGGCGCGCTGGTCAAGGCGCTCAGCGAGGGGGACCCGCACACCGCGCTGGCCGACGAGCGGCTGCACGAGGTGCTGGACCTCTGCCTGATGTGCAAGGCCTGCAAGAGCGAGTGCCCGCTCGGCGTGGACGTCTCGGCGATGAAGAGCGAGGCGCTGGCGGCCAAGCACGACGTGCACGGCATCCCGCTGCGCTCCCGCGCCTTCGGCGCCATCCGCACGCTGAACAAGCTGGGGGCGGCGACCGCGCCGCTGTCCAACCTCCCGGGCAGGATCAAGCCGCTGCGCGCCCTGATGGACTCGAAGCTGGGCATCGCCCGCCAGCGGGAGCTGCCCACCTTCCGGCGGAACACGCTGCCGCGCTGGTTCCGGAAGCACACCGCGCCGACCGCGCCCACCCAGGGCACGGTCACGCTGCTGGCGGACTCCTTCACCAGCTACACCGAGCCGGGGATCGGCCAGGCCGTCGTCCAGCTGCTGGAGCGGGCCGGCCACCGCGTCGTCCTGGAGAGCAAGGGCTGCTGCGGCCGCCCGAGCATCTCCAAGGGCATGCTGGACGACGCCCGGGACAAGGCCCGTCACCTCGCCGCCTCGCTGTGCGACGGCGCCGAGCCCGGGTCGCCGATCGTCGGGTGCGAGCCGTCCTGCATCCTCACGCTCCGGGCCGAGCACGTGGAGCTGCTGCCCGACGACCCGAACGTCCGGGACGTCGCGGCCCGGGTGAAGCTGCCCGAGGAGCTGCTCGTCGAGGCGATCGACGCAGGCCGGCTCCGGCTGCGCGAGGACAGCTGGCTGGCCGGTCGCCGGATCCTGTTCCACGGCCACTGCCACCAGAAGGCTGAGGCGGGGACGGCGGCCACCGTGGCCCTGATGTCACGGATCCCGGGCGTCGTGGTCGAGGAGCTGGACGCCGGCTGCTGCGGCATGGCCGGGTCGTTCGGCTTCGAGTCCGAGCACTACGAGGTGTCCCTGCAGGTGGGGGAGGACCGGCTGTTCCCCGCGGTGCGGGCGGCGGACGCCGAGACGGTGATCGCCGCGACCGGCGTCTCCTGCCGGCAGCAGATCTTCCACGGCACCGAGCGCAACGCCTGGCACCCGGTGGAACTGGTGCTGGAGGCCGTCGCCCCGGACTGACCCGGGGCCGGTCGCACACGACGGGCGCCTGCCGGACCGGACGGTCCGGCAGGCGCCCGTCTGTCTGTGGTGCCCGTCTCCACGGGTTCAGTTGCATACAGCAACCAACTGTTCGATGATGGTCGGCGTGCACGTCACCCGGGACACCGCCGACCGGCTCACCGCCGGGGTGACCCGGCTGCTGCGCACCGGTCGCCGGCTCGGACACGGCGCGGCGGCGGACCTCTACGGGGACCTGCCGCCGTCCGGCTGGACCCTGCTCGTCGTGCTGGACCAGGAGGGCCCGCTGCGCTGCAGCGCCCTCGCGGTCCGGCTCGCCGTCGACGTCTCGGTCGCCAGCCGCCACGTGGCCGCCCTCGAGCGCGGTGGTCTCGTCGTCCGCCGGCCCGACCCCCTCGACGGGCGCGCCGGCCTGATCGGCCTCAGCGACGCGGGCTCGGCCGCGCTCGCTCGGGTGCGCGAGCTGCGCGCCCGGTGGGCGCTCGACGCCCTGCGGGGCTGGGACGACGAGGAGGCCGCACTGCTGGGCCGCCTGGTCGACCGGCTCGCCGACGACCTCGACCGCACCCTCCGACGGCCGCCCGCCGCAGCGCACGTCCCGCACCGCACCCCGCAGGAGAACCGATGACCAGCACCGCACCCGTCCGATCCGCAGCGGGGCCGGCCGCGCCGGTCCCGGCCGAGCAGCAGGGGGCGATGACCCACCAGCAGATCCTCTCGGCGCTGTCGGGGATGTTGCTGGCGATGTTCGTGGCGTTCCTGTCCTCGACCGTGGTGTCCAACGCGCTGCCGACGATCATCACCGAGCTGCGGGGGTCGCAGAGCCAGTACACCTGGGTGGTCACCTCGACGCTGCTCGCCTCGACGGCGAGCACGCCGATCTGGGGCAAGCTCGCCGACCTGAACAGCAAGAAGCTGCTGATCCAGGTCGCCATCGTCGTGTTCATCGTCGGTTCGATGCTGGCCGGACTGGCGCAGTCGGTGCCCACCCTGATCGGCTGGCGCGTCCTGCAGGGGCTGGGCCTGGGCGGGCTCCAGGCGCTGGTGCAGATCGCGATGGCGGCGATGATCAGTCCGCGCGAGCGCGGCCGGTACTCCGGCCTGCTCGGCGCCGTGATGGCCGTGGCCACGGTCGGTGGCCCGCTGCTCGGTGGTCTGCTGGTGGACACCAGCTGGCTGGGCTGGCGCTGGTGCTTCTACGTCGGCGTCCCCTTCGCGGTGGCCGCGCTGGTGCTGCTCCAGCGGACGCTGCACCTGCCGGTGACCCGGCGGGAGGTCTCCATCGACTACCTGGGTGCCGCCTTCCTGACCGCCGGCGTCTCGGCGCTGCTCATCTGGGTGACCCTCGCGGGCAACAGCTTCCCGTGGCTGTCGGTGGAGACGGCGCTGTTCGTCGGCGGTGGCGTGCTGGCCGTGGTCGCCTTCGTCGTCACCGAGCTGCGCGTGCCCGAGCCGATCGTCCCGCTCCGGCTGTTCCGCGACCGGACGACGACGCTGGCCGTCGTCGCCAGCGTGGCGATCGGCGTGGCGATGTTCGGTTCCACGGTGTTCCTGGGCCAGTACCTGCAGATCTCCCGCGGGTACTCGCCGACCGCCGCCGGGCTGCTCACCATCCCGATGGTCGGCGGGCTGCTGGTCTCCTCCACCGTGTCCGGCATCCTGATCTCCCGGTACGGCCGCTGGAAGGCGTACCTGGTCGCCGGGTCGGTGCTGGTCGCCGCCGGTTTCGGCCTGCTGGCCACCATCGACCACGCCACGGACATGGTGCTGCTGGGCTGCTTCCTCGCCGTGCTGGGCACCGGCATCGGGATGACGATGCAGAACCTGGTGCTAGCGGTGCAGAACACGGTGGCGGCCGGCGACCTGGGCGCGGCCAGCTCGGCGGTGGCCTTCTTCCGCAGCCTGGGCGGCACGATCGGCGTCTCGGTGCTCGGGGCGGTGCTCAGCAGCCGGGTCGGCGGGCTGATCTCCGAGGGGCTCGCCGACGTCCCCGGTGGCGCGGCCGCGGCCGCGGGTGGCGACGTCGGGCTGGCCGACCTGGCGGGAGCGCCGCCGGCCATCCGGGAGCTGATCGCGGTGTCCTACGGCGACGCCACCGGCCGCATCTTCCTGGTCGCGGCGCTGCTGTCGGTCATCACGATCGTGGCCGTCCTGTTCATCCGCGAGGTCGCGTTGCGGACCGACACCGGTGACCAGCGGCTGCGCGCCGAGACCGCCGGCGCCCCCGTGGACGTCGACGTCCAGCCGGTGGTCGGCACCCGCGAGGTGGCCGCCCGCTCCTGAGTGCGGACGGCGAAGGCCCGCCCCCCAGGGGGAGCGGGCCTTCGCCGTGCCGGCCCTCCTGCAGGGCCCCGCCGCCGGCCCCGTCCAGGTCGGCCCTCCTGCAGGGTCCCGCCGCGAGCTTGCGAGCGGTGGGGGGCAGGGTCAGGCCCCGTCCAGGTCGGCCCTCCTGCAGGGTCCCGCCGCGAGCTTGCGAGCGGTGGGGGGCAGGAGGGTCCTTACTCAGACGAGCGCGGCGTCCAGGGTGATGTCCACCCCGGTGAGGGCCTTGCTGACCGGGCAGCCGGCCTTGGCGCCCTCGGCTGCCTTCTGGAAGCCCTCGGCGTCCAGGCCGTCGACCTCGCCGCGGACGGTGAGCGTGATGCCGGTGAGCCGGAACCCGCCGTTCTCCTTGTCCGGGCCGAGCGACACGTCGGCGCTGACCTCGAGGCTCTGTGGGGTCCCGCCGGCCTCCGCGATGTTCGCGGACAGCTGCATGGCGAAGCAGGCCGAGTGTGCGGCTGCCACGAGCTCCTCGGGGCTGGTGGTGCCCCCGGCCTCCTCGGCGGCGCGCTTGGGGAACGACACGTCGTAGGTGCCGACCTTCGAGCTGCTCAGCTCGACCTGGCCGGACCCTTCCTGCAGGGAGCCGTTCCAGGCGGTGCGTGCGGTACGGGTGGGCATGGGACCTCCTCCGGGGTGGGTGACCCGCGCTGCCGGTGCGGCGCGGTCGGTCACCCGACCTGTGGGGCACAACCGTTGCTGGCGGGCGGTGTTCCCGCCACTCGAACCTCTCCCGCTCGAGCGCGGCCCCTCCGGTGGGAGCGGAGCAAGGCCCCGTCCCGAGGAGGATCCGGCCCCTCCGCAGGGTTCCGCCGCGAGCCTGCGAGCGGTGGGGGGCGGAGGGGTCCTTCCTCAGGCGCCTTGGACGGCGTCCGCAGGCGGCGAGCTGACCCGCTCGGCGATCACGTGCAGCAGCTTGCGCAGCTCCTCGAACTCGACCCGGTCCAGCGCCAGGGCGTCGATCATCTGCTCGTTGACCGAGCAGGCCGGCTCCTTCAGCGCACGGCCCGCCTCGGTGAGCCGGATCGACACCGACCGCTCGTCGTCGGCCCGGCGGTGCCGGGTGACCAGCCCGGCGGCGGTGAGCCGCTTGAGCAGGGGGGAGAGCGTGCCGGAGTCCAGCGCGAGGCGGGAGCCCAGCTGGCCGACGGTCTGGCCGTCCTCCTCCCAGAGCAGCATCAGCACCAGGTACTGCGGGTAGGTCACCCCCAGCTCGTCGAGCATGGGGCGGTACCGCGCGGTGACCGCTCGGGAGGCCGCGTAGAGCGCGAAGCACAGCTGGTCGTCGAGAGCGACGCTCGGCGACGGGGTTTCCGTCATGTGGTCAGCGTAGGGCGAGATCCGGTCGTGGGCTTGCCACCACTCCACCTTTGGTTGTGCATCACACCCTGGCGGGGCCGCAGGATCCCAGGATTGAGTGGAACAGACTCAACTCCGCAGTCGTTGGACCACGCGACAGGCACCATCGAGCAGGAGAGGACCGCCCCGGACCATGCCAGACAAGCTCACCACTCGTTCGCAGGAGGCGTTCGCTGCCGCCCAGCGGCTGGCGGTCGAACGTGGTCAGGCCCAGTTGGAGCCCCTGCACCTGCTGGTCGCGCTGCTCGACCAGACCGACGGCATCGCCGGCCCGCTGCTCCGCGCCACCGGCGCCGACCCCGTCGACGTCCGGGCGAAGGCCGACGCCGCGGTGCGCCGTATGCCACGGGTGAGCGGGGCCACCGTGCCCGCCCCGTCCCCGTCCCGGGACCTGCTGCAGGTGATCAACGCCGCGGGGGAGCAGGCCGGCGCCCTCGGCGACGAGTACGTCTCCACCGAGCACCTCCTGGTCGGGCTGGCCACGACCGGCGGCGAGGCCGGCGCCGTGCTCAGCAGCGCGGGCGCCACCCGGGAGGCGCTGCTCGCGGCGTTCCGGACGGTGCGGGGCAACCGCAAGGTCACCAGCCCCGACCCGGAGGGCACCTTCCAGGCGCTGGAGAAGTACGCCCTGGACCTCACCGAGCGGGCCCGCCGCGGGGAGATCGACCCCGTCGTCGGCCGGGACACCGAGATCCGCCGGGTCGTGCAGGTGCTGTCCCGGCGCACCAAGAACAACCCGGTGCTGATCGGCGAGCCCGGCGTCGGCAAGACCGCGATCGTCGAGGGCCTGGCCCAGCGGATCGTGGCCGGCGACGTCCCGGAGAGCCTCAAGGGCAAGCGGCTGATGGCGCTGGACCTGGGGTCGATGGTCGCCGGGGCCAAGTACCGCGGCGAGTTCGAGGAGCGGCTCAAGGCCGTGCTGCAGGAGATCACCGACGCCGAGGGCCAGGTCATCACCTTCATCGACGAGCTGCACACCATCGTCGGTGCCGGCGCCACCGGTGACTCGGCGATGGACGCCGGCAACATGATCAAGCCCATGCTGGCGCGAGGCGAGCTGCGGATGGTCGGCGCGACCACGCTGGACGAGTTCCGCGAGCACATCGAGAAGGACCCCGCGCTCGAGCGGCGCTTCCAGCAGGTCTTCGTCGGCGAACCCAGCGTCGAGGACACCATCGGGATCCTGCGCGGGCTCAAGGAGCGCTACGAGGTGCACCACGGCGTCCGGATCACCGACGCCGCCATCGTCGCCGCCGCGGCCCTGTCCGACCGGTACGTCACCGCCCGGTTCCTCCCGGACAAGGCGATCGACCTGGTCGACGAGGCGGCCAGCAGGCTCCGGATGGAGATCGACAGCCGCCCGGTCGAGGTCGACGAGGTCGAGCGCGTGGTCCGGCGCCTGGAGATCGAGGAGATGGCGCTGGCCAAGGAGGACGACCCGTCCTCGATGGAGCGGCTCGTGGCGCTGCGCGCCGACCTGGCCAACCGGCGTCAGGAACTCGCCGAGCTGACCGCCCGGTGGCAGCAGGACAAGAGCGCGATCACCCGGATCCAGTCCATCAAGGAGGAGCTGGAGCGACTGCGGGCGGAGGCCGAGCGCGCCGAGCGTGACGGCGAACTGGCCCGGGTGGCCGAGCTCCGCTACGGCCGGCTGCCGCAGCTGGAGAAGGACCTGACCGAGGCCGAGGCGTCGGTGGAGACCGGTGACTCGATGCTCAAGGAGGAGGTCGGCCCCGACGACATCGCCGAGGTCGTCCAGGCCTGGACGGGCATCCCGGCCGGCCGACTGCTGGAGGGCGAGACGCAGAAGCTGCTGCGGATGGAGGACGAGCTCGGCAAGCGGGTGGTCGGTCAGCCCGACGCCGTCCGCGCCGTCTCCGACGCCGTCCGCCGCGCCCGGTCCGGTGTCGCCGACCCCGACCGGCCCACCGGGTCCTTCCTGTTCCTGGGGCCCACCGGCGTCGGCAAGACCGAGCTGGCCAAGGCGCTGGCGGAGTTCCTGTTCGACGACGAGCGGGCGATGGTCCGCATCGACATGAGCGAGTACTCCGAGAAGCACTCGGTGGCGCGGCTCGTGGGTGCGCCCCCCGGGTACGTCGGCTACGAGGCCGGTGGCCAGCTCACCGAGGCGGTGCGGCGGCGTCCGTACACCGTCGTCCTGCTGGACGAGGTGGAGAAGGCGCACCCGGACGTCTTCGACGTCCTCCTGCAGGTGCTCGACGACGGCCGGCTCACCGACGGTCAGGGCCGCACGGTGGACTTCCGCAACACCATCCTCGTGCTCACGTCGAACCTGGGCTCGCAGCTGATCGCCGACCAGTCGGTGCCGGAGGCCGTGCGCGGGCAGGCGGTGATGGAGGTGGTCCGCGGGCACTTCAAGCCGGAGTTCCTCAACCGGCTGGACGACGTCGTGGTCTTCCGGGCGCTGGGCAGCGAGGAGCTCACCGGGATCGTGGACATCCAGGTCGGCGTGCTGGCGCGGCGGCTGGCCGCCCGGCGGCTGACGCTGGAGGTCACCGACGCCGCCCGCGAGTGGCTGGCCATCAACGGCTTCGACCCGGTCTACGGAGCGCGGCCGCTGCGCCGCCTGGTGCAGTCAGCGATCGGTGACCAGCTGGCCCGGGCGCTGCTGGCCGGGGAGATCCGGGACGGCGACGAGGTGCTCGTCGACTGTCCGGCAGGGGTGGCCGACGAGGCGGGCGCCAGCGGCCTGGTGGTCACCGCGCGCCGCAGCTGAGAAAGGCCCCTGCCCCCACCGCTCGCACGCTCGCGGTGGGGGCAGGGGCCTGAGCCCGCCTTCCCGGATCAGTCGCTGACGGACTCCTGGAGGCACTGCTCGTACGCGGCCTGGTCGCCGGTCTGCTCGAAGTCCGTGAGGCAGTCACCGGCGGTCTGGACGAAGAACACGGTCGCGGCGAGGACGGCGATGCCCAGCAGCAGGCCCAGCACGCCGGTGACCAGGCCGGTGATCGCCATGCCGCGGTTGTCCGCCTGGCGGGCCTTGACCCGGCGCAGCCCGAGGACGCCGAACACGATCGCCAGCAGGCCCAGGACGATGCCGGGCACCCCGGCGAAGAAGGCCGCCGGCAGGGACAGGATGCCCAGCACCAGCGCGGCGATCCCGAAGCCGTTCTTCTTCGGCTGCCCGTACTGGCCCGGCTGGCCGTAGCCGCCCGGGGCCTGCGGGTAGCCCTGCTGCTGGTCCCACGGCTGCCCCGGCTGGGAGTAGCCCTGCTGCGGCTGACCCTGCTGCGGGTAGCCCTGCTGCGGCTGACCCTGCTGCGGGTAGCCCTGCTGGGGCTGACCCTGCTGCGGGTAGCCCTGCTGCGGGTAGCCCTGCTGGGGCTGTCCGGGCTGGTACGAGCCGGCCTGCTGGTCGTGGTCCGGCCGCGGCTGGTCCCACGGGGACCGTGCCGGCTCGGAGGAGGCGCCGGACGGCGGCTCGGGCCTCCGGTCGCCGGGGCGGTCGGGGTCCGTCGGGTTTCCTGGCGTCGTCACGGCCCGGAGCGTAGGGCCTGCCGGCCCCCAGGGCGGGCCGCATCGCCGGGACGGTGCGGCGGTGCAGCAGCTCACGGCCGCGGTGCTCGCTGCGGGCATGCCGATGGCCGATGATCGCGGTGGTCCACCGCGACCCCCGGAGGAGTGGCATGACGTCAGGCCCGCAGGATCCGCAGCACGGCCGGCCGGAAGGGCAGCCCCACGGCCAGCAGCCGCCGTACGGGCAGCAGTCCCCGTACGGACAGCAGTCCCCGTACGGACAGCAGTCCCCGTACGGACAGCAGTCCCAGTACGGCCAGCCCCCGTACGGCCAGCAGCCCCAGTACGGCCAGCCCCCGTACGGCCAGCCGCCGTACGGGCAGTCCCCGTACGGCCAGCCGGGATGGTCCCCCTACCCGTCGGCGCCCGGCTACGGGCAGCAGGTCGCCAGCATCGAGCCGACGCCGCGGCCTCGGACGGTGACCGCGGGGCTCGCCGCCCTCGTGGCCCAGGCCCTGATCAGCCTGGTGGCCACGGCCGTGGGGTTCGCCGACCTGGACTCCGTCGTGGACCAGGCGACCGTGGACGCCGGGCTGGAGGAGGACTTCTCCGGGATGGCGCGCACCTTCGCGATCGTGGGCCTGGTGCTCACCCTGCTGTGGGCGGCGTTCTACCTGGGGATGGTCTGGGCCGCCTGGAAGGGCCACAACTGGGCCCGGATCGTCCTCTGGGTCTTCGGCGGTCTCGGCCTGCTCTTCGGGCTGCTGGGGCTCATCGCCAGCTCGGGTGTGCTCGCCGTCCTCGGCGTGCTGCAGCTTCTGCTGCTCGCCGCCGGTGTCGTGCTCCTCGCCCTGCGGCCGTCCAACGAGTGGTACCGGTCGGAGTCCCGCCGCCGCCAGGGCTGGACCGCCTGAGCCGGCCCCGACCCGTACTCAGCCGCCGGCGGACCCCGAGCGGGTCCAGCCGGCGGTCGTGGGGGCCAGCAGGCTGCTCACCGCGCCGACGCACAGGACCAGCAGCAGCAGCGAGCTGACGGTGATGCCGCCGACGCCGACGCTCAGCCACACGGTGAGCAGCACCAGCAGCCCGCAGCCGACCACCCCGGTCCACCGGGCCCAGCCGTGCCGGCGGGACAGGAACAGGGCCGACACCGCCGCCAGCACGCCGAGCAGCAGGCCCTGGCCGACGTTGAGCAGCACCAGCCGCTCGCCGTCGGCCCGGGTCGCGCCCGGCTGGGCGCGCAGGTACTGCTCCACACGCCGTCCCGGCCGCCCCAGGTCAACAGGGCGCTGGCCAGCAGCAAGCCACCGACGACGGCGAGCAGGGCGACGGAGACGCGCACCGAGGCGGGCATCCCCGGCCGTCCCGCGGCGGGTGCGGCGGGTGGCTCGGCGGGTCGCGACGCGCTCATGCGTGCAGCGTGGCACGACCGCCCGGCGGAGGGTGTCGACAGGTTGTGTGGCGTGTTACAGAAACGTGATCAACCAAAACCGGGTGTGAGCGCGAAGACAGTGCATGACCGACACCGAGCAGGGCGCAGCCCCCAGCGCAGCACCGGCGGCTCCGCCGGCCGCCGGCGCCCGGGCACCCCGCCGGCTGCTGGCCGCCCTGGCCGGCGTGATCTCCGCCGCCGTGGCCCTCGGGGCGGCAGAGCTGGTCGCCGGCTTCATCGGTCCGGCGTCCAGCCCGGTCATCGCCGTCGGCAACGCCGCCATCCCGCTGACCCCCGAGCCGGTCAAGGCCTTCGCCATCGCGACCTTCGGCGAGGCCGACAAGATCGCCCTCGTCGTCGGCACCCTCCTCGTCATCGCGCTCTACGCGGTGGCCGTGGGCCTGATCGGGCTGCGCAACCGCCCGCTCGGCTACGCCGGGATCGCCGTCTTCGGGATCGTCGGGTTCGTCGCGGCGGTCACCCGGCCGGCCGGCGGCCTGGCCGACGGCATCCCCTCGCTGGTCGGTGCGATGGCCGGGATCGTCGCGCTCGGCGCGCTGCTCGCCGCGCTCACCGCGCGGACCGCCCGTCCTGCGCCGGCGTCCGGCACCGCCGCCGGGACGGACCCGGCCGAGGACGACGGCCGGTCGGCCGACGACCGGGTGCTGGGCCGGCTGCGCGAGGTGCTCGCCGCGGGGGACCGGAACGGGTCCACCGTCGACCGCCGGCGCTTCCTGGTCACCAGCGGGGTCGCCGTCGGGGCGGCCGCGGTGACCGGGGGCGGCGGACGGCTGCTGCAGCGGCGCTTCGCCGTCGCCGGCGAGCGCGCCGACCTGGCGCTGCCCGTGCCGTCCTCGCCCGCCGCCGCACTGCCCGCCGGCGCCGACCTCGCCGAGCGCGTGCCCGGGCTGACGCCGCTGTTCACCCCCAACGCGGACTTCTACCGGGTGGACACCGCCATCACCGTCCCCCAGCTCCGCCCGTCGGAGTACTCGCTGACCCTGCGCGGGATGTTCGACGACCCGCGGTCGTTCACCCTCGCCGAGCTCTTCGAGCGCGACGACCTCATCGAGCGCGACATCACCCTCACCTGCGTGTCCAACGAGGTCGGCGGCACGCTGGCCAGCACCGCCCGCTGGATCGGCGTCCCGCTCGGCGACTTCCTGCGTGAGGCCGGCGTCCAGTCCGGCTCGGACCAGCTGGTGTGCCGGTCCAGCGACGGCATGACGATCGGCGCGCCCACCCGGTCGGCCCTCGACGTCGAGGACGCGATGCTCGCGATCGGGATGAACGGCGAGCCACTGCCGGTCGCCAACGGCTTCCCGGTCCGGATGCTGATCCCCGGCCTGTACGGCTACGTCTCGGCGTGCAAGTGGCTGACCGGCATCGAGGCCACCACCTACGACGCCTTCGACGCCTACTGGACCGAACGCGACTGGGCGACCGACGGCCCGATCAAGGTCTTCTCGCGGATCGACACCCCTGTGCCGCTGCGCCAGATCCCCGCCGGCCGGCAGGCCGTCGCCGGGGTCGCCTGGGCCCAGACCCGCGGCATCGCCCGGGTCGAGGTCAAGGTGGACGACGCCGACTTCGTCGACGCCGAGCTCGCCCCCGAGGTGGACGCCGACCTGTGGCGCCAGTGGGTGCTGCCCGTCGACCTGCCTCCCGGCCAGCACCAGCTCACCGTCCGTGCCACCGACCGCGCCGGCACGGTGCAGACCGACCAGCGCGCGGCGCCGTTCCCGAACGGCGCCAGTGGCTGGCACTCCATCCGGGTCATCGCGACCTGACCGACCGGGTGCCGCCTGCCGGCACCCCCCACGCTCGTCGACGGCCACCGGCCGGCGGCGCTGCCCGGGCCATCGGCCCGGGTCCCACCCCGCGACTGTCGTCGCACGAGAACACATGGGAGAAACGCCATGACCACCCCCCGCCTCTACCGCAGCGTCGTCCTGGCCGCCGTGTCCGGTCTCGCCCTCACCATGACCGCCTGTGGTGGTGCCGAGGAGTCGACCTCGACCGCCAGCAGCCCGGAGGCGAGCAGCAGCTCGTCGTCGTCGTCCGCCCCGGAGAGCACCACGGCCGCCCCGGCGTCCGACGAGCCCTTCGGCGCCGGCTGCTCGGCCGTCCCCGCCGACGGTGAGGGCAGCTTCGACGGCATGACCGACGACCCGGTCGCCACCGCCGCCAGCAACAACCCGGTGCTGTCCACGCTGGTCCAGGCCGTGACCGCCGCCAACCTGGTGGACACGCTGAACACCACCCAGGACATCACCGTGCTGGCCCCGGCCAACCCGGCTTTCGAGGCCGTCCCGGCCGACGCCCTGAACGCGCTGCTGGCCGACACCGCGCAGCTGACCACCGTGCTGACGTCCCACGTCATCCCGGGCCGGCTGACCCCGGAGGAGCTGGCCGGTGAGCACGCGACCGTGGCCGGTGGCACGGTGACCATCGAGGGCTCCGGTGAGGACTTCACCCTCGCCGCCGACCAGACGGTGCTGGGCAGCGCGCCGGCCTCGGTGATCTGCGGCAACGTGCAGACCGCGAACGCGACGGTCTACATCATCGACCAGGTCCTGGCTCCCGCCACCTCCTGAGGAAGGACCCCCCTGCCCCCCACCGCTCGCACGCTCGCGGCGGGGCCCTGCAGGGGGCCTGACCCGCACGGCAGGGCCGTCGTCCGCACCCGGACGGCGGCCCTGCCGCGTTCGGTGCGACCGCGCCCGGAGCGCTGCGTAGGGTCTGCCGGCATGCAGAAGGACGCCCTCCCCGCCCACCCCTCGTCCTCCGGGGCGGGCCCCTGGGACGGGACCGCGCACCCCGACCGCGACCGGCTGCGCGAGTTGATCGTGGAACTCGCCGTGGTCCACGGGAAGGTGACGCTCTCCTCCGGCCGGGAGGCCGACTGGTACATCGACATGCGCCGGCTGACGCTGCACCACGAGGGCGCCCCGCTGGTCGGCCGGGTGATGCGCCAGCTCACCGGCGACCTGGTCTACGACGTCGTCGGCGGGCTCACCCTGGGTGCCGACCCGGTGGCCACCGCGATGCTGCACGCCGCGGCGGCCGGCGAGGGCTTCCTGGACGCCTGCGTGGTCCGCAAGGAGGGCAAGGCGCACGGCCTGCAGCGGCGGATCGAGGGCCCGGACGTCGCCGGTCGCGCCGTGCTCGTCGTCGAGGACGTCTCCACCACCGGGGGCAGCCCGCTCACCGCCGCCGAGGCCCTGCAGGAGGCGGGCGCGGAGGTGATCGCCGTGGCGGTGATCGTCGACCGCGGTGGCCGGGAGGCGGTCGAAGCGGCCGGCTTCGAGTACCGCGCGGCGTTCGACCTGGCCGACCTCGACCTCTAGACAGGGTCTCGACCAGGCGGTCTCCGACGTACGGTCACCGGGTGACCACCCTCACGACGACGTGGGTCCGGGAGCTGCAGGACGCGCTCGGGCGCGAGAGCGTGCTGACCGACCCCGAGGTGACCGCGTCCTACGCGCGCGACCAGGCGATGCTGGCCGAGGCCGGCGTGCCGGCCGCCGTGGCGCTCCCGCGCAGCACCGACGAGGTGGTCGCGGTGATGCGGGTCGCGTCCCGGCACGGGGTGCCGGTGGTGCCGCGCGGCGCCGGCTCCGGGCTGGTCGGCGGGGCCAACGCGACCGACGGCTGCATCACCCTGGTGCTCACCCGGATGGACGCCGTCCTGGAGGTGGCGCCCGCCGACCGGCTCGCCGTCGTCCAGGCCGGCGTGGTGAACAAGACGCTGCGGGACGCCGTCCGCGGCTCCGGGCTGTTCTACCCACCGGACCCGGCCAGCTACGACTGGTGCACCATCGGCGGCAACCTGGCGGTGAACTCCGGCGGGCTGTGCTGCGTGAAGTACGGCGTCACCACCGACTACGTGCTCGGCCTGGAGGTCGTGCTCGCCGACGGGCGGGTGCTGCGCACCGGCCGGCGGACGGTCAAGGGCGTCGCCGGCTACGACCTGGCCCGGCTCTTCGTCGGCTCCGAGGGCACGCTGGGCGTGATCACCGAGGCGACGCTGGCGCTGCGGCCCTCCCCGCCGCCACCCATCACCCTGGTGGCCAGCTTCGGCACCTCGGCGCAGACCGGGCAGGTCGTCGAGCGGGTGGTCACCAGCGGCCTGGTGCCCAGCATGCTCGAGGTGATGGATCGCACCTGCATCCGCGCGGTCGACGACCTGATGCGGGCCGACCTGGACCGGGACGCCCAGGCGCTGCTGCTGGCCCAGTCCGACAGCGGGGGCGAGGCGGCGGTGGCCGAGATCGCCGCGCTCACCCGGATCTGCGAGGAGGCGGGGGCGGACTTCGTGCACTCCACCGACGACCCCGCCGAGGGCGACCTGCTGCTCACCGCGCGGCGGATGGCGCTGCCGGCGCTGGAGCGGCTGGGCAGCAGCCTGCTGCTCGACGACGTCGCCGTCCCGCGCTCCCGGGTCGCCACCTTCATCGACGGCTGCGACGCCATCGCGGCCGGGTCCGGCCTGGTCATCGGCGTGGTCGGGCACGCCGGCGACGGCAACATGCACCCGACGGTGGTCTTCGACGCCGCCGATCCCGACCAGCGCACCCGGGCCTTCGCCGCGTTCGACGCGATCCTCGAGCTCGGGCTCTCGTTGGGTGGGACGGTCACCGGCGAGCACGGCGTGGGGACGGTGAAGGCCGAGTGGCTGGAGCGGGAGATCGGCCCGGTGTCCCTGTCGGTGCACCAGGCGGTCAAGGACGCCCTGGACCCCGCCGGGCTGCTCAACCCCGGCAAGATGTTCCGGCGGGCGCACCGCGGGGACCTCGGGGCGCTCGGCGCCCTGGCGCGTCCCTGACCGGTCCGGTGGGGTCCCGGCGGCGGAAAGCGCGCCCCGGGGACCACACCGGCGGAGGGCGGCCGCGATACTGACGTCCAGCAGAGCAGCTGACCCCGACGCCAGGAGTGCACGCATGCCCATCGCGACCCCCGAGGTCTACGCCGACATGATCAGCCGGGCGAAGGAGGGCGGCTTCGCCTACCCGGCCATCAACTGCACGTCCTCGGAGACCATCAACGCGGCGCTGCGCGGCTTCGCCGACGCCGGCAGTGACGGCATCATCCAGTTCTCCACCGGCGGCGCGGAGTTCGGCGCCGGCACCCGGGTCAAGGACATGGTCACCGGTGCGGTCGCGCTGGCCGAGTTCGCCCACGTCGTCGCGGAGCGCTACCCGGTGCAGGTCGCGCTGCACACCGACCACTGCCCGAAGGACAAGCTGGACTCCTACGTCCGTCCGCTGATCGCCATCTCCCAGGACCGCGTGGACGCCGGCCAGGCACCGCTGTTCCAGTCGCACATGTGGGACGGGTCGGCGGTGGAGCTCACAGAGAACCTGGACATCGCCTCCGAGCTCATCGAGAAGTGCGCGTCGGCGAAGATCGTCCTCGAGGTCGAGATCGGCGTCGTCGGCGGCGAGGAGGACGGCGTCGCCCACGAGATCAACGAGAAGCTCTACACCGCCGACGGCGACTTCGTCCGCACCGCGCAGGCCATCGGGCTGGGGGAGCAGGGCGTGTACCTGCTGGCCGCCACCTTCGGCAACGTGCACGGCGTCTACAAGCCAGGCAACGTCAAGCTCCGCCCCGAGGTGCTCAAGCGCGGGCAGGAGGTCGTCGCCCAGGAGTTCGGTCTCGGGGACGGCACCAAGCCGTTCAACCTGGTCTTCCACGGCGGCTCGGGCTCGGCCCTGGAGGAGATCCGCGAGGCGCTGTCCTACGGCGTCGTGAAGATGAACGTCGACACCGACACCCAGTACGCCTTTACCCGGCCGATCACCGACCACATGTTCAAGAACTACGACGGCGTGCTCAAGATCGACGGCGAGGTCGGCATCAAGAAGACCTACGACCCGCGCACCTACATGAAGCTCGCCGAGGCCGGCATGGCCGACCGGGTCGTGCGGGCCTGCGAGGACCTGCTGTCCGCCGGCCAGTCCCAGGCGGGCTGACCGTGACGCACGCGCACCACAACCTGCTCGGGGAGCCGCCGGCGACCCGGCTGCCGGGCGACCCGGCCGCCGACGACGCGCTCGCCGCCGGCACCGACCCGGCCGAGGTGGCCGCGGCGCACCCCACGTCCAGTGCCGCCTGGGCCGCCCTCGCCGAGGGCGCGCTGGAGGGGGGCCGGACGATCGAGGCCTACGCCTACGCCCGCACCGGCTACCACCGGGGCCTGGACGCCCTGCGCCGCAACGGCTGGAAGGGCTTTGGCCCGGTCCCCTGGTCGCACGAGGCCAACCGCGGCTTCCTCCGCTGCGTCACCGTGCTGGCCGCGGCCTCGGAGCGGATCGGTGAGGTCGCCGAGACCGAGCGCCTGCACCAGCTGCTGCGTGACTGCGATCCGGCGCTGGGGAGATGACCGCGGTCGCATGATCGTCATCGAGATGCCGTTGTGACCAAGAGTCACTACGGTCGCTCCACTGGGCGCCATCACGGCGCCCCACGTAGGAAGGGATCACCGTGGCGACTCTGCTCTGGATCCTGGCCGTCGTCCTCGTCATCGCTGGCATCTTCGCCATCCTGCGTAAGCAGGTGTTGTGGGGTGTCGTCCTCATCATCGTCGGTCTGCTCGTCGGGCCGGGCGGGGTGAGCATCTTCACGAGATGACGGCGAGCCCCCCGTCGCCGGCTCTCCCCGGCCGGTGACGGAGGGCTCAGCGCTGCGTCAGCGGTCCCCGCGGGCGTTGCGCAGTGTGACGGTGAGCCGGGACAGCTCGTCGCCCCCGGCCACCAGCCGGGTGAGGTCGTCGGCGTCCACGTCGTCCCGGGTCAGGTCCCCGGCCACCCGCCCATGGGCCAGCAGCAGGAAGCGGTCGCCCACCAGGTGGGCGTGCTGCGGGCTGTGCGTCACAAAGACGACGGCCAGACCCTGGTCCCGGGCGGTCACCACCGACTGCAGCACCACGCTGCGCTGGGCCAGCGTCATCGGTGTCGTCGGCTCGTCGATGACCAGCACCCGGGCACCGAAGTGCAGGGCGCGGGCGATCGCCAGGCTCTGCCGCTCCCCGGGCTGCAGGGCGCTCGCCGGCTGGTCCGGGTCCAGCCCGACGACCCCGACCCGGGCCATCGCCTGGGTGGTCACCTCGCAGGCCGTGGCCACGTCGAGCCGGCGCAGCGGCCACACCCCGCGGGTGGGCTCGGCGCCCAGGAAGAAGTTCCGCCACACCGACATCAGCGGGGCGATGGCCAGGTCCTGCCAGAGCGTGGCGATGCCCTGGGCCCGCGCCTGGCCCGGGGAGCGGAACCGCACGGGCCGGCCGGCCACGGACAGCTCCCCCTCGCTGTGCCGCTGCAGCCCGGACAGCACCGCGACCAGGGTCGACTTGCCCGACCCGTTCTCGCCCAGCACGCAGCACACCTCGCCGGCGTCGAGCCGGAGGGACACCCGGGACAGCGCCGGGACGCTGCCGAAGGCGACGGTCAGGTCCCGCAGGACCAGCAGCGGCTGTCCCGCCGGGGGTGCGGTGGTCACGAGCGTGGCACCGCCCGCAGCCGGCGCCGGACCACGCCGTTGGCGAGCAGCGCGACCAGCAGCAGCACGCCCAGGAACGCCTGGAACCACCAGCTCTCCCACCCCGACCGCGCGATCCCCTCGCGCGCCACCGCGTAGACCAGTGCGCCGAGCGACGCGCCGATCGTCGACCCGTACCCGCCGGTCAGCAGGCAGCCGCCGATCACGGCGACCACCAGGAAGTCGATCTCGCTGCCCAGGTCCGGGCTGACCTGCACGCCGCCCAGCCGGACCAGGCCGAGGGTGCCGATGAGCCACCCGGCGGCCGCGGTGCCGAGGAACAGCAGCACCGTCGTCCGCGCGACCGGCACGCCCAGCTCCCGGGCGGCCTGCCCGGCGCCGCCGCTGGCGAAGACCGCGTTGCCGAACCGGGTGCGCCACAGCTGCCAGGTGGTCAGTGCCGCGGCTGCCAGCCACCAGAGCAGGGAGACGCGGAACCGTCCGTCACCGAGCACGACGGTGGCGTCGAACAGCCACTCGGCCGACCGCCACCCGGTCGAGTAGGCCAGGCCGCTGACCCGCGAGGAGCCGGCAGCGGCGGAGGCCAGCGCCAGCGACCCGCCCTGCAGCACCAGGAAGGTGGCCAGGGTGACCAGGAAGCTGGGCAGACCGGTGGCCACCACCAGCAGGCCGTTGACCGCGCCGACGGCCAGCGCGGCGACCAGGGACAGCGCCAGCGCCGCCCAGATCGGCAGGCCGGCACGGGTGACCAGGACGGCGGTGACCAGGCTGCTGCCGACCGAGACCACCCCGATCGACAGGTCGAACTGGCCGCCGACCAGCAGCATCGCCACCGCCACGGCGCCGATCCCCAGCGGTGCGGCGACGTCGAGCACCGTGGCCAGCCCGCCGGACGTCAGCAGGTCCGGCGCGCGCACCCCGAACACCACGACGACGACGACCAGGCCCACCAGGGCCCCGGCGCTGGGTCGCGCCAGCAGCCGGTCCAGCAGACGGCGGTCACCCGGTCGCACGCCGACGGGCGGCGCCGAGGCGCGGGACAGCGGCGCGGCCTTCACCGGAGGGGATCGGCCGGGCGACGGGACGAGGGCAGCAGGGGCCTCCTCGGTCTCAGACGGGTGCCCCAGTGTCCACGACACCGGTGACGCGACAGCAGCCGGTGGTGGGCCGTGTCATGGGGGGCAGCGGGGTCCTTCGACTTCGTCAAGGGCGCAGGCGCCAGCGGACCCGGTCGTCGGCGTACCAGGTCCACCGGGTGACCTCCCGGTCGAAGGGCACGCCGTCGCGGAGCACCCGCGCCGGGGCGCACGCCACCTGCAGCGCCCGGCCGCTGGTGCGCCGCACCGGCCGCAGGGGCTGGAGCAGCACCGCCACCGAGATGGTGTCGACCCGGGTCCAGTCCGGGCGGACGTCGATCCGGGTCACCGGGCCGTCGGCCACCCGGACGGCGTCGTGGTGGGCCTGCGCGCCGAACCGCCGGCCCAGCGCCGGCACCAGCCGCCGTCCGGACGGGGTCTGCGCGGCCTCGACGCGGCCGGCGTGCAGCAGCACCCCTCCGTGGTCGTCCCGGACCAGGGGCAGCTCTCGCTCGACGCCCTCGCCGAGGCCCAGCGACCGGGCGAGCCCGGTCGAGGCGGCGTCGTCCGCGGGCTCCCAGCCGACCGGTACCGCGGGCAGCCGGTCGGTGCGCCACAACCGGGCCAGGACGGCGGCCAGCGCCTGCACCGGCCCCTGGACGACCAGCTCACCGGCCTCGTCCACCACCGAGGCGACGTGCCGCTTCGAGGGGCCCTGGCCCGGGGCGAGGCCGCGCAGGTCGAACCGTCGTGCGGGCATGCCGATACCCTGCCATCTGGCCTGTCCGGTGCCCTGCCGTGCGGAGCACACCAGCGAAGCGAGGAGAGCACCCCGATGCCGGCAGTCGTGCTGATCGGTGCCCAGTGGGGCGACGAGGGCAAGGGCAAGGCCACAGACCTGCTCGGTGGCCGGGTGCCGTACGTGGTGCGCTACCAGGGCGGCAACAACGCCGGACACACGGTGATCACCCCGGACGGGGAGCGGTACGCGCTGCACCTCATCCCCTCGGGGATCCTCACGCCGGGCTGCACCCCGGTCATCGGCAACGGCGTCGTCGTCGACCCGCAGGTGCTGATCGGGGAGCTCGCCGGGCTCGAGGAGCGCGGCGTGGACACCTCGCGGCTGGTGATCTCCTCCGACGCGCACCTGATCATGCCGCACCACCGGGCGCTGGACCGGGTGTCCGAGCGGTTCCTCGGCAAGCGCAAGATCGGCACCACCGGCCGCGGCATCGGCCCGGCCTACGGCGACAAGGTCGCCCGGGTCGGCATCCGCGCCCAGGACCTGCTCGACCTGTCGATCCTCCGGCAGAAGCTGGAGGGGACCCTCCAGGAGAAGAACCAGGTCCTGGTCAAGGTCTACAACCGCAAGGCGATCGACGTCGACGAGGTGGTGGAGGAGTACGCCGGCTACGCCGAGGCGCTCAAGCACCGGATCGTGGACACCCGGCTGCTGCTCGGCAAGGCCCTGGACGCCGGCGAGTGGGTGCTGCTGGAGGGCTCGCAGGGCACCCTGCTCGACGTCGACCACGGCACCTATCCGTTCGTGACGTCGTCCAACCCGACCGCCGGCGGGGCCGCCGTCGGCGCCGGGGTCGGGCCCACCCGGATCGAGCGGGTGGTCGGGATCCTCAAGGCCTACACGACCCGGGTCGGGTCCGGGCCGTTCCCCACCGAGCTGCACGACCAGTGGGGCGAGTACCTGCGCAAGCACGGCGGCGAGGTCGGCGTGACCACCGGCCGGGACCGGCGCTGCGGCTGGTTCGACGCCGTCGTCGCCCGCTACGCCAGCCGGGTCAACGGCATCACCGACTACTTCCTCACCAAGCTCGACGTGCTCTCCGGGCTGGCCACCGTGCCGATCTGCGTCGCCTACGAGGTCGACGGCGTGCGGCACGACGAGATGCCGATGACCCAGACCGAGTTCCACCACGCCACCCCGGTGTACGAGGAGATGCCGGGCTGGTCCGAGGACATCACCGGCTGCCGGCGGTTCGAGGAGCTGCCGGCCAACGCGCAGGCCTACGTGCGCCGGGTGGAGGAGCTCTCCGGCGCGCGGGTCAGCGTCATCGGCGTCGGCCCCGGCCGCGACGAGAACGTCGTGGTCCGCTCCCTCATTTGACGTCCTTCGGACGTCACCGCGGCCAGGTGCCGTCCCGGCCGGCGTGGAGCCGCTTCGTGGTCCGACGCCGGGGAGCCTCCGGCCCCCGCGCCGTCGGACCACAGTCGTCCTCCGGACGACGGCCCGGGTCACCTCGGGAGGTCGGCTCCTGCCGTGGTCACCTCGGGGGGTCGGCTCCTGCCGTGGTCACCTCGGGCGTCGGCCTACCGGCTAGCGGCGGGAGGGGACCAGGGCTGCGGCGGCGGCCAGCTCCGAGCGGGCGCGGACGGCGACCTCCGGGGCGTCGGTGATGACCCCGTCGATGCCCAGGGCGAACAGCAGCCGGGACTCGGTCTGCAGGTCGCCGTGCGCCGCCGGGTCGGTCCCACGCCGCAGGTGCAGCGGCAGGAACGCGTTCTCCGGGCGCAGCGTCCACGAGTAGACCGCCAGCCCCGCCCGGTGCGCCTGGCCGATGAGCTCGGAGACACCGGTCAGGGAGTCGTCCTCGCCGCGCAGCAGGATCCGGCGCTTGCCGGGGCCGATCGCCTCGGCGTAGGTGGAGACCTCCCGGAGCCCGGCCGGGGTGACCAGGCCGTCGTGCCGCGGCTTGTCGCTGATCAGCTGGACCTGCTCGGGGCCGCGCGGGCCGAGGTCGGCCCGCAGCGCCCGCAGCGCCGCCGAGTCGAAGGTCTGCACGACGACGGGCCCGTCCGGCCCGGCCGCACCGAGCCGGCGCAGCTCCGCCGCGACCAGCTCGGTCATCGGCAGCCCCTGGGCGGCCCACCAGCTCGGGTACTTCAGCTCCGCCTGCACCCGCACCTGCCGGGTGCGGGTCGACCGGCGGCGCGCCAGCGAGACCACCTCGCCGAGGGTCAGGATCCCGTAGCGCCCGTCGTAGGCGGTGTTCAGCGGGCGCAGCGCGGGCATCCGCTCGACCGCCCGCAGGGTGCGCAGCTCGGCGAGGGTGAAGTCCTCGGTGAACCAGCCGGTCATCTCCTTGTCGTCGACCTCCTGCGTGCGCCGGCGTGCGGCGAACTCGGGACGGTCAGCGACGTCGGTGCTCAGCGACAGCTCGTTCTCGTGCCGTGCGATCAGGACGCCGTCCCTGCTGAGGACGATGTCCGGCTCGATGCGCTCGGCACCGAGGTCGAGGGCCAGCTCGTAGCTGGCCACGGTGTGCTCAGGTCGGTAGCTGGGTGCACCGCGGTGGCCGATGACCACCTGGCGCTGATCGGAACGGGAGGGATGCACGGCCTGCAGGCCGGTCTGGTGCATGGGTCCAGTCCAACTCAGGTGGATGACCGACGGGCGAACGCGCGCCGACGTGGAACTGACAATGCAGAGGACAACCGCCTCACCTGCACCTCATCATGCCAGGTGTGACAGATCTCTCAGCGGCAGGCCCGCGCGGCGGCGTCCCGGAGGCCGTGCCCAGCGGGTGCGTGGCGGCCCGGGTGACCCGGGTCGACCGGGACCGGTTGACCGTGCTGGACGGCGACGGGGAACGCTGGGTCCGCCGGTCGGCGGCCCTGCACGACGACTCCGGGATGGGCGCGCCGGCGGTCGGTGACTGGGTGGCGGTCCGGGGCGAGCGGGTGGTCGCCGTGCTGCCCCGGCGGACGGCGTTCGTGCGGACCGCCGCCGGGCGCGGGTCGGCGGCCCAGGTGGTCGCCGCCAACGTGGACGTCGTCCTGGTGGTGGACTCGCTGGTGGGGGAGGCGCGGCTGCGCCGGGTGGAGCGCTATCTGGCGGTGGCCTGGGCCAGCGGCGCCACGCCGGTCGTGGTGCTCACCAAGGCCGACCTGTGCGGCGACGTGCCGGCGGCTGTCGCCCAGGTCGCCGAGGACGCGATCGGCGCCGACGTGCTGGCGGTGAGCGCGCTGACCGGGGAGGGGCTGGCCGACCTGTCCGCCCGGCTCGCCCCGGGCTGCACCGCCGCCATGGTCGGGCCCTCCGGGGTGGGCAAGTCCAGCCTGGCCAACGCACTGGCCGGCACGCCGGTCGCGGCCACCGCGGCCATCCGGGGCGACGGCCGAGGGCGGCACACCACGACCGCCCGGCAGCTGATCGCGCTGCCCGGCGGGGCCCTGCTGGTCGACACCCCGGGGATGCGGGAGCTGGCGCTGACCGGCGGGGACGGGCTGGACGCCGCCTACGCCGACGTCGCCGGGCTGGCCGCGGACTGCCGGTTCCGCGACTGCGCGCACCGCACCGAGCCCGGCTGCGCGGTCGCCGCCGCCATCGACGACGGCGTGCTCGACCCGGCCCGGCTGCTGGCCTGGCGCAAGCTGCAGGCCGAGGCGCACCGGCAGGAGCTGCGGGCCGACGCCCGCGCCCGGTCGCTGGAGCACGCCCGCCTCCGGGCCCGCAGCCGGCAGTTGCGCGACCAGCCCAGCCGCCCCCGCCGCTGACCAGCCCCGTCCAGGGCACCGCCGCGAGCGGGCGAGTGGCCGGGGGCAGGGGGGTCCTTCCCGGGGAGGACGGGGTCCTCCGACGGTAGGTTCAGCGGGTGCGCGTGCTCGTGATCGGCTCCGGTGCCCGGGAGCACGCCCTGTGCGTGGCGCTCCAGTCCGACCCCGCGGTCACCGCGCTGGCCTGTGCGCCCGGGAACGCCGGCACCGCCGCGCTCGCCGAGGCCCGGCCGCTCGACGTCGCCGACCCGGTCGCGGTGGCCGCCCTGGCCGTGGACTGGTCGGCCGACCTGGTGGTGGTCGGCCCGGAGCTGCCGCTGGTCGCCGGGGCCGCCGACGCCGTCCGGGACGCCGGGATCGCCTGCTTCGGCCCCTCGGCGCAGGCCGCCCAGCTCGAGGGGTCCAAGGCCTTCGCCAAGCACGTCATGACCGCGGCCGGGGTGCCGACCGCCCGCGCCTGGCCGGTGGGCGGCCCCGCGGAGCTGGAGACCGCGCTGGACGAGGTGGCCGCGCTGACCGGCGGCGCGCCCTACGTGGTGAAGGACGACGGCCTGGCCGCCGGCAAGGGGGTGGTGGTCACCCCCGACCGGGCCGCCGCCGTCGCGCACGGGCACGCGGTGCTGGACGCCGGCCACTCGGTGCTGGTCGAGGAGTTCCTCGACGGTCCCGAGGTGTCGCTGTTCGCCCTGTCGGACGGGACGACGGTCGTGCCGCTGATTCCCGCCCAGGACGCCAAGCGCCGCGACGACGGCGACGGGGGCCCCAACACCGGCGGCATGGGCGCCTACGCGCCGCTGCCCTGGGCGCCGGCCGGGCTGGTCGACGAGGTCCTGGCCGGCGTCCTGCAGCCCACCGTGAGCGAGATGGCGCGCCGCGGCGAGCCGTTCGCCGGGCTGCTCTACGCCGGCCTGGCGCTCACCTCGCGTGGGGTGCGGGTCGTGGAGTTCAACGCCCGCTTCGGCGACCCGGAGACCGAGGTCGTGCTGCCGCTGCTGGAGACGCCGCTGGCCGGGCTGCTGCACGCCGCCGCCACCGGGACCCTCGCCGACCAGCCGCCGTTGCGCTGGCGGGACGGCGCCGCGGTGACCGTCGTCGTCGCCGCGCCCGGCTACCCCGAGCGCCCCCGCACCGGCGACCCGGTCACCGGCGCCGACGCCCCCGGTGTGCTGCACGCCGGCACCACGGTCGGTCCGGACGGCGAGGTCCGGTCCTCCGGCGGGCGGGTCCTCGCGGTCACCGCCACCGGCCCGGACCTGGCCGCCGCCCGGCAGGCCGCCTACGAGCGGGTCGCCGCCGTCCGGCTCGCCGACGCGCACTGGCGCACCGACATCGCCCTGGCCGCCGTCGAGGGCCGCATCTGGTGACGTGATGGAGCGGCCTCCCTGAAGGGGCCCGCGGGGGCCCCCTCGCAAGGCCCCGGCCCGAGCGGAGCGAGGGCTGGGGGGCGAGGGGGTCCTTCCTCAGCGGGTGTCGACCAGCCGGCGCGCCCGGCGGGTGTCCGGTTGCGGTGGGCGCGGGCCCTCGTTGCGCCGGGACAGGTAGGTCCCGGCCACGTTGCCGCAGGCGATCACCGGGACGGCGATCAGCGCGCCGAAGATGCCGCCGACCAGCAGCCCGGCGGCGATGCCGAGGACGACCGCCAGCGGGTGCACCGACACCGCCCGGCCCAGCAGCAGCGGCTGCAGCACGTGGCCCTCCAGCTGCATGACCACGACGATGATCCCCAGCGCGATCAGCGCCCGCACCGGGCCCACCGCCACCAGGGTGACCAGCACGGACACCGTGCCGGCCAGGAACGACCCGATGATCGGGACGAACGCGCCCAGGAAGACCAGCGCGGCCAGCGGCACCACCAGCGGCGTGCCGAGGAACAGCAGCCCGACCCCGATGAACACCGCGTCGAAGGCGGCCACGGCGATCGTCGCCCGCACGTAGGAGATGAGCGTGCGCCACGAGCGGCGAGCCGCTTCGTCCAGGTAGGCCTGGGAGTTCGTCGGCGCCAGCCCGACCAGCCACAGCCAGATCTGCCGGCCGTCGAGCAGGAAGAAGAACAGCGTGAACAGCGTCAGCACCAGGCCGGTGAGCACCTCGCCGACCGTGGCCGCGGTCGTGACCGCGCCGCTGGTCAGCGCCTCCTGGTTGTCCACGATGGCGGTCTGCGCACTCTCCAGGCCGTCGTCGATCTGGGCCTGGGAGATGGGGAAGGTTCGGACGGCGAGGTCCCGGATCTGGGTCAGCCCCTGCCCCACCTGGTCGGCCAGGTCGGCGTAGCCGTTGATGAACTCCTCGACGACCAGCGTGATGATGCCGGCGACGACCCCGACCCCGACGACGAGCATCGTCAGCGCGGCGAGGGACGACGGCCATCCCCGCCGCCGCAGCCAGGCGGCGCCGGGCTGCAGCAGCGCGGCGAGCAGCAGCGCCACGATCACCGGGACGATGACCACGGCGACGTACCCGGCAGCCCGCAGCAGCAGGTAGAGGGCGACCACGACGACGACGGCCCGCCACGACCAGGCCGCCGCCACCCGCAGCCCCACGGGCACGTCGTCCTCGGCCGGCCGGGGTCGCTCGGGCGCGAGGAGGCTGCCCCGGCTGCGGTCCCGACCGGGGGCCGGCGGTGGGCCGCCGGGCTTCGGTGGCCCGCTAATCCCGCCGCGGACGTCGACGTCGGGGGCGTGCGCGGCCGGTGAGCCCGGCGGGTGGTCCTGGGGGGCGCTGCCGTCGGGCGGGGCGCTGCCGTCGGGCGGGGCGCTGCTGTTGGGCGGGGTGCTGCTGTCGGGCGGGGCGCCGGACCCGGCGGTGCGGTCGGCCGGGGCCCCGGTCACCCGGGTGAGGACCGGGCCGGAGCCGTCCGACCCCGGGCCGTCCGGTGGGCCGGGGTCGGGCTCGAGGTGGCCGTGCCGCTCGTCGTCCATCACCAGGACCACGCGGGTGTCGGACCAGTTGTCCGGCCAGGCGTGCGGGTCGTGCTGCTCCGCGGCCCGGATGCGGGCGCGGGCCCGATCCAGCACCCGACCGGCGCGCTGCCACATCGACGTCCTCCGCTGCTCGGTCGAGGGGATGGGAGCCGGGTGCAGGCGATGCGGGAGGATGACCCCGTGAAGCGATTCGCTGACCAGTTCCAGGGTGTACCCGCATGATCGACCGCTACACCCTCCCGGAGATGGGCCGGGTCTGGAGCGACGCGCACAAGTACGCGCTGTGGTGCCGGGTGGAGACGCTGGTCCTGGAGGCGCACGCCGCGGCGGGCCGGGTCCCCGCCGACGTTGTCGACCCGGTGCGCGACGCTCCGCCGCCCACGCCGGAGCGGGTGGCCGAGATCGAGGAGACGACCCAGCACGACGTCATCGCCTTCCTGACCGCCTGGGCCGACAACACCGAGCCGCGGTCGGCCGCGGCCTACGTGCACCACGGGATGACCTCCTCGGACCTGCTGGACACCGCGCTGGCCGTGCAGCTCACCGACGCGACGGACGTGCTGCTGGCCAAGGCCGACCGGCTGGTCGCGGCGTTGCGCGACCACGGGCTGGCGCACCGGCACACGCTCAAGGTCGGCCGCACCCACGGCGTGCACGCCGAGCCCGACGTCTGGGGCCACCGGGTCGCCGACCTGGCCTTCGCCGCCGCCCGGTCCCGGGACCGGCTGCGGGCGGCCCGCTCCTCGGTCGGGGTCGTCGCCATCTCCGGGGCGGTCGGCACCTACTCGCTGATCGACCCGTCGGTGGAGGTCACCGTCGCCGAGGCGCTGGGCCTGCGCCCGGCCGACGCGTCCACCCAGGTCGTCCTCCGGGACGGCATCAGCGAGTGGGTGTCCTCGCTGGCGATCCTGGCCACCGTGTGCGAGGCGGTCGCGCTGGAGGTCCGGCACGGTCAGCGCACCGAGGTGCGGGAGCTGTCCGAGGCGTTCGGCTCGGGCCAGAAGGGCTCGAGCGCGATGCCGCACAAGAAGAACCCGATCCGGTCCGAGCGGATCGCCGGGCTGGCCCGGGTGGTGCGGGCGGCGGTCGTGCCGGTCATGGAGGGCATCCCCCTCTGGCACGAGCGCGACATCTCGCACTCCTCGACCGAGCGGGTGTTCCTGCCCGACGCCGCGATCACCACCGACTACCTGCTGGACCTGACCGCGGGGCTGGTCGAGGACCTGGTGGTCGACGTGGACCGGATGCGCGCCAACCTGGACTCGACCGGCGGCCTGATCTACACCTCGTCGGTGCTGCTGGAGCTGGTCGAGGCGGGGATGGGCCGGGAGCAGGCGTATGCACTGGTGCAGTCCGCGGCGATGGCGACCTGGCAGGGCGGCACGCCGTTCCGGGAGACGCTCCGGGCCCGGGCGGCCGAGGACGGCGTGGCCCTCGACGAGGCGCGGCTGGACGAGATCTGCCGGCCCGAGCGCTACGTGCAGAACCTGAGCCCGCTGTTCGAGCGGCTGGCCGCGCTGTCGTGAGCGGACAGGAGCGTGAGCTGGCGACCCTGCCCCTGGTCGCCCGCGGCAAGGTGCGCGAGGTGTACGCGGTCGACGACGACCGGCTGCTCCTGGTGGCCAGCGACCGGATCTCCGCCTACGACGTCGTCCTGCCCACGCCGATCCCGGACAAGGGGCGGGTGCTCACCGCGCTGTCGGTCTGGTGGTTCGACCAGCTCACCCCGGTGCTCGAGGCGCACGGCGCCGGCCACCACCTGCTCAGCGCCGACGAGGTGCCCGACGAGGTGGCCGGGCGGGCGATGCTGGTGCGCCGGCTGGAGATGCTGCCGGTGGAGTGCGTGGCGCGCGGGTACCTGTCCGGGTCGGGGACCGTGGAGTACCGACGCACCGGCGCGATCCGGGACGTCGTCCTGCCGGCCGGCCTGGTCGAGGGGTCGCGGCTGCCGGAGCCGGTGTTCACGCCGTCCACCAAGGCCGACGTCGGGGAGCACGACGAGGCCATCACCTTCGCGCAGGTCGTCGACACCGTCGGGGAGGCGCGGGCCGGGGCGCTGCGGGAGCTCACCCTGGCGCTGTACCGGCGGGCCGCCGAGATCGCCGAGGGGGCGGGGATCGTGCTCGCCGACACGAAGTTCGAGTTCGGAGTCGGCGGAGGACCGGGGCTGGTGCTCGGCGACGAGGTGCTGACCCCGGACTCGTCGCGGTTCTGGCCGGCCGCCACCTGGTCGCCGGGGGCCGCGCAGCCCTCCTACGACAAGCAGTACGTCCGCGACTGGCTCACCGGATCGGGATGGGACCGGGTGTCCCCGCCGCCGGAGCTGCCCGAGGACGTCGTCGCGGCGACGCGGGAGCGCTACGTCACCGCCTACGAGCAGCTGACCGGCTCGACCTTCCGCTGAAGCGCACCCGGAGGCGGGGTCGGGCGCACGATCGACTCGTGGCCCGGCCGCAGGTCCGCACGACGCCTCTGGGCCTGATTGCTCAGATCACGCCACGCGAACGGAGCTCCCGCAGCCCTGCGAACACGCGGGCGCGGACCGTGTCCTCCATGTGCTCGGTCATCCCGATGAACCGGATGGACAGTTCCCGCAGCCCGTCGTCGCGTTGATGGCGCCGCACGACCTCGGCCTTGGTGCGGATCCGCTCGGTGTCGAGTTCCACGATCACGTCCAGGACCGCCCCGACGCCGAACTGGTCGCGGGAGGACGCCTCGTCCTCCCGCGACCGGTCCACGTCGGCAGGAGGGGCCACGGCCGCGCTGCCCTCTTGGCTGGCCGGCGGTCGGAAGACGCCCCGGAACCCGCCCTCACTGATGTCGACGGTGACTCCCGACAATTCCGTCATGCCGACGGTCGCCCGCACCTGGAGGTCGAGCGGAGCCCGCACGGCTGCACGCCGCTGACCGCGTGACGCAGGCCCGGTCGGGCGGAGCCGCCAGCAGTGCTGCTCCCGGGTCTCGACGCCGACGAGTTCGGTCGGCATCGCCCGCAGCTCCGACGAGGACTTCCACACCAGCTCGACGTGCTCGCCGGGGTCCAGGGGCACCCGCCGCTGGGACCGGTCCTGGCCGGCCGTCACGAGCAGGTCCCCGTCGCCGACCTCCTCGACCCAGCTGACCAGTGCGTCGCCGCGGCTGGGCACGAGCAGGTCGAGGATCGCCCGCTCCTCCGGGAAGTCGTGTCCCGGCACACCCGTCATCGCCATCTGTCTCTCCGCTGTGCTCGTGTCACGGTCTCTGGTCCCGGCCCCCCTGGAGGGGACGCCCGTCCTGCCTGTGGGTCCCCAGGGTGTCAGCGGGCATGTCCACCTGCTGTCTGGGGTCCTGCCGGGCCGCCGGGTTCGGCTTGGCGACGACCGCCGTCGGGCGTGCCCCGGGGAAGGTCGTGGCCTGCTCAGTACAAGGTGCTCAGGTCGCGCGCGCGGGCATTACGCAGGGCGGTGAAGACGTGCGACCGGATGAGGTCGCAGGTCTGCTCGGGCAGCTCGACGAAGGTCAGTGACCACTCGTGCAGGACGTCCTCGCGTGGGACGCGCCGGAGCAGTTCCGCCCCGACGTCCACCACGCGGGAGTGCAGGTCCAGAGTCATGTCCATCCGCTCGCCCTTCCTCGGCAGTGGGACCCGGGCGCCGAGGTCCCCGTGCGGTCGGAGGACGCAGGAGCACCCGTTCTCACTGAGGTCCACCGTGCTCCCGACGAGCTCGAGCGTGCCCCAGGACAGCCTGACCGCGAGGCCGATGGGGGCCCGGACCCAGTCCCGACGCTGGAGCCGGCTGACCCGGCCACGGACCTCGACCTCCCACAGCGAGTCCGGCGACAGGGCGACCACCTCGGTCGACACCGAGCGCAGTCCGTCGTCTGCCTGCCAGGACAGCTCCAGCAGGTCGCGGTCGACGAGCACCACGGACTTGCCGGCGCCGTCGCGCGGAGCCGTGATGTGGAGGCGGTCGCCGCTCACCCGGCGGACGCGGCTGGTCAGCGCCTCGTCCTGTCCCAGTCGCAGGACGCTCAGGGCAGTGGACGGGCCGGGCTGATGCGGGTTCGGCCGCTCCTTCACCATGTCACCTCCCGTTGGGCTCGCACGGTGGGGCGAGCTGCTCGGTCCAACATCGGCAGTCGTGCCCCCGGGTTGAGCGGAAGCCGTCACGGGGGGCACCCGTCCGGGTGACCGCGGCAGCGCGGCCGCGCGCCGGCCGTCGTGCCGTCCGGAGGCGGTCGGGCCCCACGGGCCACCCGGTACGCTCGGCCGTGTGCCCGCTGTGGTGGTCGACGTCGTCCTGAAGCCCGAGATCTCCGATCCCCAAGGGCAGGCGGTGTTGGGCGCGCTCGGCCGGCTGGGCCACGGCGGGGTGCGCAGCGTCCGCCAGGGCAAGCACTTCGTGCTGGAGGTCGACGGCGACCCCGACGAGGCCGAGCTCCGGCAGATCGCCGAGACACTGCTGGCCAACCCGGTCATCGAGGACGTCGAGCTGCACCTGTCGACCGACTGAGGCCCTCCTGCTGCTGAAGGACTGAGCTGTGCGCATCGGTGTCATCACCTTCCCGGGCTCCCTGGACGACGTCGACGCCGCCCGCGCGGTGCGGCTGGCCGGCGGTGAACCGGTCTCCCTCTGGCACGCCGACCACGACCTGCGGGACGTCGACGCCGTCGTGCTCCCCGGCGGCTTCTCCTACGGCGACTACCTGCGGGCCGGCGCCATCGCGGCCCGCTCGCCGCTGATGCGGGACGTCGTGGCCGCGGCACAGGGCGGCCTGCCGGTGCTCGGCATCTGCAACGGCTTCCAGGTGCTCTGCGAGGCCGGGCTGCTGCCCGGCGCGCTCACCCGCAACGGCCACCTGCACTTCCGCAACCGCGACCAGGCGCTGCGGGTCGAGCGCGCGGACACCGCCTGGACGTCGGCGTACACGGCCGGTCAGCAGATCGTCGTCCCGGTGAAGAACGGGGAGGGCCGCTACGTCGCCGCCCCCGCCGACCTGGACCGGATCGAGGGGGAGGGCCGGGTCGTCGTCCGCTACACCGGCGGCAACCCGAACGGCAGCTCCCGGGACATCGCCGGCGTGGCCAGCGCGGACGGCCGGGTGGTCGGGCTGATGCCGCACCCCGAGCACGCGGTCGAGGACCTCACCGGCCCGTCCACCGACGGGCTGGGCTTCTTCACGTCGGTCCTGACCGGCGTGGTGTCGGCATGACCGAGTCGGCGACCGCGGGCCTGTCCGACCTGGACACCGGCCCGGGGCGGCTGGCGAACCGGCTGGACACCGTCGAGCTGGCCGCGTCCACGCCGGACGACGAGCAGCCCTACGCCGAGCTGGGGCTGCGCGAGGAGGAGTACGCCCGGATCACCGGCATCCTCGGCCGCCGGCCCACCACCGCCGAGCTGGCGATGTACTCGGTGATGTGGAGCGAGCACTGCTCGTACAAGTCCTCCAAGGTGCACCTGCGCCGCTTCGGCGACCTGCCGCCGTCCGACGCGCTGCTCGTCGGCATCGGCGAGAACGCCGGCGTGGTCGACGTCGGGGACGGCTACGCGGTGACCTTCAAGGTCGAGTCGCACAACCACCCCAGCTACGTCGAGCCCTACCAGGGCGCAGCGACCGGGGTGGGGGGCATCGTCCGGGACATCCTGACCATGGGTGCCCGGCCGGTCGCCGTCATGGACTCGCTGCGGTTCGGCCGGGCCGACGCCCCCGACACCGCACGGGTGCTCCCCGGGGTGGTCGCCGGCGTCGGCGGCTACGGCAACTGCCTGGGCCTGCCCAACATCGGCGGCGAGCTGCTCTTCGACGACTGCTACGCCGGCAACCCCCTGGTCAACGCCCTGTGCGTGGGCGTCATGCGGCACGAGGACGTCCGGCTGGCCAAGGCCGAGGGCGTGGGCAACAAGGTCGTGCTGTTCGGTGCCCGCACCGGCGGGGACGGCATCGGCGGGGTGTCGGTGCTGGCCAGCGAGACCTTCGATGCCGAGGGGCCGGCCAAGCGCCCCGCGGTGCAGGTCGGCGACCCGTTCACCGAGAAGCTGCTCATCGAGGCGTGCCTGGAGATCTTCGCCGCCGACCTGGTGACCGGGATCCAGGACCTCGGTGGCGCCGGGCTGTCCTGCGCCACCAGCGAGCTGGCCAGCGCCGGCACCGGTGGCATGCACGTCGACCTGGACGCCGTCCCGCTGCGGGACAGCACCCTCACGCCCGCCGAGATCCTGATGAGCGAGTCGCAGGAGCGGATGTGCGCGATCGTCGAGCCGGGCAAGGTCGACGCCTTCCTCGCCGTCTGCCGGAAGTGGGACGTCCTGGCCACCGTCATCGGTGAGGTCACCGACGGCGACCGCCTGACCGTCGACTGGCACGGCGAGCGGATCGTCGACGTCCCGCCGCGCACCGTCGCCCACGAGGGCCCGGTCTACGAGCGGCCGATGCGCCGCCCGGCCGACCTGGACGCGCTGCAGGCCGACGACCCGGCCCGGCTCCCCGCCCCGGCCGGCCCCGACGAGCTGCGCGCCGCATGGCTGGCGGTGGTCGGCAGCCCGGACGGCGCGGACAAGTCCTGGGTGACCGAGCAGTACGACCGCTACGTGCGGGGCAACACCGTGCTGGCCCAGCCCGAGGACGCCGGCGTGGTGCGGATCGACGAGGAGTCGCACCGGGGCATCGCGCTGTCGCTGGACGGGAACGCCCGCTTCGCCCGGCTCGACCCCTACACCGGTGCGCAGCTCAACCTGGCCGAGGCCTACCGAAACGTCGCCGTGTCCGGTGCCGTACCGCTGGCGGTGACCAACTGCCTGAACTTCGGCTCCCCCGAGGAGCCCGAGGTGATGTGGCAGTTCGCCGAGGCCGTCCGCGGGCTGGCCGACGGCTGCCGGGAGCTCGGCCTGCCGGTCACCGGCGGCAACGTCAGCCTCTACAACCAGACCGGCGACGTGCCGATCAACCCCACCCCGGTCATCGGGGTGCTCGGGGTGCACGCCGACGTCCGGCGCCGGGTGTCCACCGGCTGGCGGGCCGCCGGGGAGACGGTGCTGCTGCTGGGGGACACCCGACCGGAGCTCGGCGGCTCGGCCTGGGCCGCCGTCGTGCACGGGCACCTGGGCGGCCGCCCGCCGGTGCTCGACCTGCCCGCCGAGCGTGCGCTGGCCGGGCTGCTGGCCGGGCTGTCCGCCGACGGGCTGGTCAGCTCCGCGCACGACCTGGCCGACGGCGGCCTGGCGCAGGCGCTCACCGAGTCGGCGCTGCGGTACGGCGTGGGCGCCGAGCTGACGCTGCCCGGCGACCCGTTCCCGGCGCTGTTCAGCGAGTCCGTCGCCCGCGCCGTCGTCACCACGGCGGACCCCGGCGCCGTGCGCGCCGCGGCCGGGCGGGCCGGTGTGCCGGTCACCGAGCTGGGCGCCACGGGCGGCGCCGCGCTGTCCCTCGGGGACCTCGAGCTCTCCCTGGACGAGCTGCGCGCCGCCTGGTCGGCCACGCTGCCGGCGCTGTTCGGATCTCCCGAGGTCGCCGTCGGCACCGTCCCGGCGGGCACCGTCCCGACCAGCTGATGGCCGGCGTCCAGCCGATCCCGGCCGACGAGCTGCGCGCCGCGCTGGCGCCCGCGGCCGCCTGGCTGGCGGGGGAGGCGGAGCAGCCGTCGCGCCGGGAGCTGGGAGCGGCGGTCAAGACCTCGGCGCGCTGGCTGGCCCAGCAGGTGCCCGGCCGCTCGGTGGAGCTGCGGGTGCCGCCGTTCGTCGCCGTCCAGTGCGTGCCGGGACCGCGGCACACCCGGGGCACCCCGCCCAACGTCGTGGAGACCGACCCGGCGACCTGGCTGCGGCTCGCCACCGGGGCCATGAGCTGGGCCGCGGCGGTGGCCGAGGGGCGGGTCAGCGCCAGTGGCAACCGCGCGGACCTGTCGGCGCTGCTCCCACTGGCCCCGCTGCGTCGTTGATCATCGGCGTCGTGTCCGGTCCGGCGGCGTGGCGGCCCGTGTCGGCGACAACGACCCGATGATCAACTCCCGGGAACGCGCACTGCCCCCGGCCGCGGGAGCGGCCGGGGGCAGTGGGTGGTGCAGAGGGGTCGGTCAGCCGCCGAACAGGGCGCTGGCGGCCTTCACCGTGTTGTAGAGCCCGTACGCCAGCGGGATGCCGACGAGGGTCCAGGCGAAGGCGATCAGGGCCGCCGGGGTCTTCGTCGGCCGGCTGTCGTTGCTCGCGGTGTGGCTCATCGGGCGGCGCTCCGTTCGGGGTTGGCGCGGGCGGTGGCGGGGTTGGTGGCCTTGGGCTCCCAGTACTTCTCCGCGACCGGCTTGATCAGCAGGTTGGCGACGAAGCCGATGGCCAGCAGGCCGACCATGATGAACAGCGCCGGACGGTAGTTCGCCGCGACCAGCTGGCCGGGGGTGCCCTGGGTGTCCAGGACGCCGTTGACGATCAGCGGCCCGGCCACACCGGCGGCCGCCCAGGCGGTCAGCAGCCGGCCGTGGATGGCGCCCACCTGGTAGGTGCCGAACAGGTCGCGGAGGTAGGCCGGGACCGTGGCGAAGCCACCGCCGTAGAAGCTGATGATCACGGCGGCGGTCAGCACGAAGATCCAGGTCGCGGTGCTGCCGAACAGGGCGAGGATGACGTACAGGATGATCCCGACGCCCAGGTACACCATGTAGATCGGCTTGCGGCCGATGAAGTCCGAGGTCGAGGACCACACGAAGCGGCCGGCCATGTTGAACAGCGACAGCAGGCCGACGAAGCCGGCGGCCGTGGCGGCGGCGACCGTGGAGGTCTCGCCGTTCCGGAAGAAGTCCTGGATCATCGGCGCGGCCTGCTCGAGGATGCCGATGCCCGCGGTGACGTTGCAGAAGAGCACCGTCCACAGCAGCCAGAACTGCGGGGTCTTGATGGCGTTGTTCGCCGAGACGTTCTCGGTGGTGACGAGGGACTTCTTCTTCACCGAGGACGGGTCGAAGCCGGTCGGCTTCCAGTCGTCGGCCGGCACCCGGACGATGAAGGCGCCGAACATCATGAAGACCGCGTACACGGCGGCGAGGGTGAAGAACAGCGCCGCGACGGCCTCGCCGTTGGGCGTGGTACCCGCGACGGCCGGGTCGTAGGCCGGGTCGTACCAGCTCATGAGCTGGCGGGAGAGCGGGGAGGCGACCAGCGCGCCGCCACCGAAGCCCATGATGGCCATGCCGGTGGCCAGGCCCGGACGGTCCGGGAACCACTTGATCAGCGTGGAGACCGGCGAGATGTAGCCGATGCCCAGGCCGATGCCGCCGATGACGCCGTAGCCGAGGTAGACCAGCCACAGCTGGCGGGTCTCGATGCCCAGGCCGCCGACGAGGAAGCCGGTGACCCAGAAGCAGGCCGAGGTGAACATGGCGGCGCGGGGGCCGTTGCGGTCCACCCAGGTGCCGAAGAAGGCGGCGGAGAGGCCGAGCATCACGATGGCGATCGAGAAGATGATCCCGATGGCGGTGAGGCTGGCCTCGAAGTGCGCCACGAGCGCGGCCTTGTAGACGCTGGTGGCGTAGGCCTGACCGATGCACAGGTGCACGGCCAGGGCCGCCGGCGGGATGAGCCACCGGTTGAAGCCCGGGCGGGCGACGATGCGCTCGCGGGCCAGGAAGCTGGGTACTGCCACGGATCGACCTCCGGGAACGAGAACAGCGGCGCCGGTCGGACGCAGCCACGGCAGACCTGGGTTCCAGGTCGTGAGCCGTGGGCACGTTACGTGCTCGCCGGCGTGTCGGCGCGTCGGGTTGCCCGATCCGAGGGACGGCGATACCAGATCGTTGTGCGCGGTTCCATCGGGCGCAAGCCGAACTCTGCCCGGGCAGGGCGGCTCCCTAAGCTCTCCGCATGCCATACGAGGTGAAGGGCGTCGTCGCCCGCAGCAAGGGAGCCCCGGTCTCCGTCGAGACGATCATCGTGCCGGACCCCGGTCCGGGCGAGGCGGTCGTGGACGTGCAGGCCTGCGGTGTCTGCCACACCGACCTGCACTACCGGGAAGGCGGGATCAACGACGAGTTCCCCTTCCTGCTCGGCCACGAGGCCGCCGGGGTCGTCTCCGCGGTGGGTGACGGCGTCACCAACGTCGCCGTGGGCGACTACGTCGTCCTCAACTGGCGGGCGGTGTGCGGCCAGTGCCGCGCCTGCGCCAAGGGCAAGCCCTGGTACTGCTTCAACACGCACAACGCCGCGCAGAAGATGACCCTGGCCGACGGCACCGAGCTCTCCCCGGCGCTGGGCATCGGCGCGTTCGCGGAGAAGACGCTGGTGCACTCCGGGCAGTGCACCAAGGTCGACCCGGCGGCCAAGCCTGAAGCGGCCGGGCTGCTCGGATGCGGGGTGATGGCCGGCGTGGGTGCCGCGATCAACACCGGCGGCGTCGGTCGCGGCGACAGCGTGGCCGTCTTCGGCTGCGGCGGGGTGGGTGACGCGGCGATCGCCGGCTCCCGGCTCGCCGGCGCGGGCACGATCATCGCGGTGGACATCGACGACCGGAAGCTCGAGTGGGCGAAGGGCATGGGCGCCACCCACACCGTGAACTCGAAGCAGGTCGACGCCGTCGAGGCCGTCAAGGAGCTCACCGGCGGCTTCGGCGTCGACGTGGCGATCGACGCGGTCGGTCACCCGGCCGTCTACGAGCAGGCGTTCAACGCCCGTGACCTGGCCGGCACCGTCGTCCTGGTCGGCGTCCCGAACCCCACCATGACCATCGAGCTGCCGCTGATCGAGGTGTTCGGCCGCGGTGGCGCGCTGAAGTCCTCCTGGTACGGCGACTGCCTGCCCAGCCGCGACTTCCCGATGCTCATCGACCTGTACCTGCAGGGCCGGTTCGACCTCGACGCGTTCGTGTCCGAGACGATCGGCATCGACGACGTGGAGGCCGCGTTCGACAAGATGCACGCCGGCGACGTGCTCCGCTCGGTCGTGGTGTTCGACAAGTGAGCAACCCCCGCGTCGACAAGACCGTGATCAGCGGGGTCTTCAGCCTGGACGGGCAGGACTTCGACGTCGACAACAACGTCTGGCTGGTCGGGGACGACGACGAGGTGCTCGTCATCGACGCCCCGCACCGGGCGGAGCCGATCATCGAGGCGATCGGCGGCCGGTCGGTCGCCGGCATCGTGCTGACCCACGGGCACAACGACCACATCACCGCCGCGGTCGCGCTCCGCGACGCCGTGGACGCCCCGATCTGGTTCCACCCGGCCGACCGGATGCTCTGGGACGTGGTGCACCCCGACACCGCCCCGGACGCCGAGATCACCGACGGCACCCGCTTCCTGGTGGCCGGGACGACGCTGCACGCACTGCACACCCCCGGCCACTCGCCGGGCAGCACCTGCCTGCACGCGCCGGACCTGGGCACCGTCTTCACCGGCGACACGCTCTTCTGCGGCGGCCCGGGCGCCACCGGACGGTCGTTCAGCGACAAGCCGACCATCCTGACCTCGATCAGGAGCCGGCTGCTCTCGCTGCACGGGGACACCGTCGTCCGCACCGGGCACGGCGACGACACCACCATCGCCGCGGAGATGGGCAACATCTCCTGAGCGAGGCCCGCTCCCCGGGCGACGTCACAGGTCGCCCGGGGAGCGGGCCTCCCCGCCCCGGTACCCTCGACGGGTGCCTCGCGGTGATGGACGGCTGACGCACGACCTCGATCCCTCTGCTCCCGGTCCCCAGGACGCCTGCGGCGTCTTCGGGGTGTGGGCGCCGGGGGAGGAGGTCGCGAAGCTGAGCTACTTCGGCCTGTACGCCCTCCAGCACCGCGGTCAGGAGGCGGCCGGCATCGCGGTGTCCGACGGCTCCTCGGTGGTGGTCTACAAGGACCTGGGGCTGGTCAGCCAGGTCTTCGACGAACCGACGCTGGGCAGCCTGCGCGGGCACATCGCCGTCGGCCACACCCGGTACTCCACGACCGGGGCGTCCACCTGGGAGAACGCCCAGCCGACGTTCCGCACCACGGGGGCCGGCACCGGGCTCGCGCTGTGCCACAACGGCAACCTGGTGAACACCCCGGAGCTGGCCAGCGCCGCCGCGGACGACGGCGTGGCCGGGGCGTTCGCCGCCACCACCGACTCGGACCTGATCACCTCGCTGATCGCCGCGCGCCCCGACATGAGCGTCGAGGCCGCCGCGATGGAGGTGCTGCCCATGCTGCGCGGCGCCTTCAGCCTGACGTTCATGGACGAGAACACCCTCTACGCGGCCCGCGACCCGCAGGGCGTGCGCCCGCTGGTGCTCGGCCGGCTGGAGCGCGGCTGGGTGATCGCCAGCGAGACCGCGGCGCTGGACATCTGCGGCGCCTCGTTCGTCCGAGAGGTGGAACCCGGCGAGCTCATCGCGCTCGACGAGGACGGACTGCGGTCCCAGCACTTCGCGCCCGCCTCGCCCAAGGGCTGCGTCTTCGAGTACGTGTACCTGGCCCGGCCGGACACCACCATCTCCGGCCGCGGCGTGCACGCGGCCCGGGTGGAGATCGGCCGGCGGCTGGCCCGGGAGCACCCGGCCGACGCCGACCTGGTCATCCCGGTCCCCGAGTCCGGGACGCCGGCCGCCGTCGGCTACGCGGAGGCCTCCGGCATCCCCTACGGCCTCGGGCTGGTGAAGAACTCCTACGTCGGGCGCACGTTCATCCAGCCCAGCCAGACCATCCGGCAGCTGGGCATCCGGCTGAAGCTCAACCCGCTGCGCGACGTCATCCGCGGCAAGCGCCTGGTGGTCGTGGACGACTCGATCGTCCGGGGCAACACCCAGCGCGCGCTCATCCGGATGCTCCGCGAGGCCGGCGCGGTCGAGGTGCACGTGCGGATCTCCTCCCCGCCGGTCAAGTGGCCGTGCTTCTACGGCATCGACTTCGCCAGCCGCGCCGAGCTGGTCGCCAACGGCCTGGACGTGGACGGCGTGCGCGCCTCCATCAACGCCGACTCGCTGGGCTACGTCTCCGAGCAGGGGCTCATCGCGGCCACCGAGCAGCCGGTCAACCGGCTGTGCACCGCCTGCTTCACCGGTCAGTACCCGATCCCGCTCGGCGAGCCGGAGGTGCTCGGCAAGCACGTGCTCGAGGGGATCGGACGGCGGGCGCTGTCCGACGAGGGAGCCGCCCGCGCGGTGAGCGGGTGGACCGGTCAGCAGGCCGGCAGCCCGGCGGTGCCCGGCGGCGCCGACGACGCCCTCTCCCGGCCGTGAGCGACCCGGCGTCCCGGGGCGGGGACGGCGGGCTGACCTACGCCGCCGCCGGGGTCGACATCGACGCCGGCGAGCGCGCGGTCACCCTGATGCGCTCGGCGGTGGAGCGGACCAACCGGCCGGAGGTGGTCGGGGGGCTCGGCGGCTTCGCCGGCCTGTTCGCCCTGGACACCGCGCGGTACCGCCGGCCGCTGCTGGCCTCCTCCACCGACGGCGTGGGCACGAAGATCGCCCTGGCCCGGGCGCTGGACCGGCACGACACGGTCGGCATCGACCTGGTGGCCATGGTCGTCGACGACCTGGTCGCCTGCGGCGCGGAGCCGCTCTTCCTGCAGGACTACGTCGCCTGCGGCCGCGTGGTGCCCGAACGGATCGCCGCGATCGTCACCGGGATCGCGGACGGCTGCACCCAGGCCGGCGCCGCGCTGGTGGGTGGCGAGACCGCCGAGCACGGCGACCTGATGGACGCCGACGAGTACGACCTGGCTGCCACCGCGGTCGGCGTGGTCGAGGCCGACGCCGTCCTCGGGCCCGAGCGGGTGCGGGCCGGCGACGTGGTGGTCGCCATGGCGTCCTCCGGGCTGCACTCCAACGGCTACTCGCTGGTGCGCCGGGTCGTCGACCGGGCCGGCCTGGACCTGACCGCCACCCCCGCCGGGCTGGCCCGGCCGCTGGGGGAGGAGCTGCTGGAGCCCACGCGGGTCTACGCGCTGCACTGCCTGGCGCTCGTCGCGGAGCTCGGCGTCGACCAGGTGCACGCCTACGCGCACATCACCGGCGGTGGACTGGCCGGCAACACCGCCCGGGTGGTCCCGCCGGAGCTCTCCGCGGTGCTCGACCGGGAGACCTGGGAGCTGCCCGCGGTGGTGCGCCTGCTCGAGGAGCACGGGGTGCCCCGGGCGGAGTCCGAGCGGGCGTTCAACTGCGGCGTGGGCATGGTCGCCGCCGTGGCCCCGGAGGTCGCCGACCGCACGGTGGAGCTGCTCACCGCCCGCGGCGTGCCGGCCTGGGTCGCCGGCACGGTCGAGGCCGCGGCGGACGGGCGGTCCGGCGCCTCGCTGGTCGGCTCCTACCGTTAAGGACCCCCCTGCCCCCCCACCGCTCGCAAGCTCGCGGCGGGACCCTGCAGGGGGGCCGCTCACGAGTTCGAGTGAGCCTTTGAGCTCGGCCGGAGGGGTCGGGATGCACGAGGACACCGCCGCCCCCAGGGGAGCGGCGGTGTCCTCGAGCTGGGCCCGGGGGCTCAGCGGTTCAGCGACTGGCTGCCCAGTCGTCGTCCGCGTCGTCGTCCGACGACCACCGGTCGTCGATCGCGTCGTCATCGTCGTCGTCGGTGGTGCCCCCGCGAGCGGGGAACGACGACGGCTGACCAGCGAGCTCACGCTGCAGAGCCGTGAGGTCGGTGTTGGGTGAGCTGTACTTGAGCTCACGGGCCACGCGTGTCTGCTTGGCCTTCGCTCGGCCGCGCCCCATCGGCTCGACCCCCTCGGTGACCGGAGTAGGGCGCCCAGCTCCGGGCTGGACGGCCCGTGCGGCGACCCCGACTGAGTGACTGTGTCCTGGGGCGAGCTTACGACACGTATCGGTCACGAGCACGCGTCCCGGCGCGCGGTCCCCCGTCAGGAGTGACGAGGGTGACCTGGGTCTCACCCCGGGCCCGCTCCGCGGGCGCCGGACCGGTGCTCAGCGGGGCAGTCGGATGGTGGCCAGCCGGCCCACCGAGCTCATCCGTTCCTCGGCGAGGCGGTCGGCGGCCACGGCCGGGGACACCCCGTCGGCGTCCGCGGCGGCGAACACCCGCAGCGCGACGTCGAAGATCGTCGTCGCCTTGGACTCCGCCCGGGCGAAGGAGAAGCCGTGCCGCTCGTCCTCCACCTGGATCACCCCGCCCGCGTTGACCAGGTAGTCGGGTGCGTAGAGGATCCCGCGGCCGGCGAGCGCGGCCGCGGTGCCGGCGTGCGCGAGCTGGTTGTTGGCGCCGCCGCACACGATCTCGGCCGGCAGCACCGCCACCGTCTCGTCGTCCAGGGCGCCCCCGAGCGCGCACGGCGCGTAGACGTCGTGCGGCGTCCGGACCAGCGTCGCGGTGTCGGCCACCGCCGCCACGCCGGGGTGCCGGGAGCGGACCCGGGCGACAGCTGCCGGGTCGACGTCGGTCACCACGACCGACGCGCCGTCGGCGACCAGCCGGTCGACCAGCCAGCTGCCCACCTTGCCCACCCCGGCCACGGCCACCGTGCGCCCGGCCAGGGTCGGCTCCCCCCAGCGGTGCTGGGCCGCGGCGCGCATGCCCTGGAACACGCCGAAGGCGGTGAGCACCGAGGAGTCCCCGCAGCCCCCGAACGCCTCCGACCGGCCGTGCGCGAACCGGGTCTCCCGGGCGACCACGTCCAGGTCGGCGTTGTAGGTGCCCACGTCGCAGGCGGTGAGGTACCGGCCGCCGAGGGCCTCCACGAAGCGGCCGTAGGCGCGCAGCAGGGCCTCGGTCTTGTCCGTCCGCGGGTCGCCGATGATGACGGCCTTGCCGCCGCCGAGGTCGAGGCCGGCGAGGCTGTTCTTGTAGGCCATCGCCGTGGAGAGGGCCAGCGCATCGGCGACCGCGGCCTCCTCCGAGGGGTAGGGGAAGAACCGCGTCCCGCCCAGCGCCGGGCCCAGCGCGGTCGAGTAGACCGCGATCACCGCCCGCAACCCGGAGGCCGGATCGGAGCAGAAGACGACCTGTTCGTGCCCGGAGCCCATCACGTCCACAGCCCGAGCCTAGGCGGGCGCCCGGCCCGGGCGGCTCACGGCGGGCGTGCGGCGGGGGCCGCGGCTGTCGCGCGACCAGGTCCCGGCTGCCGGTGCCGCCGGGCGGGGCGGGCATGATCGGGCGGACGCACGCTGCCCGGCGGGAGCCGGTGCCGCACACTCTCCTGGGGCCGAAGACGGCGGTTCCCGGGGGGAGCAGAGGCGGCTCGGGCCGCCGACACAGGAGGACACCACACGATGGCTGCAACCCAGCGACTGCTCGCGCTGGCGCTCGCCGCGCCGCTGCTGCTCTCCGCCTGCTCCGGCAGCGAGCAGACCGCCGACGGCGACGGTGCCGGCGGCGGCAGCGGAGGCGACCTCAGCTTCGCGGTGGTCACGCACGGGTCGGCCGGCGACGCGTTCTGGGACGTCGTCCAGAACGGCGCCGAGGCCGCGGGCGAGGACCTCGGCATCGAGGTGGACTACCAGAGCGACGGGGACCCGCAGCGGCAGTCGCAGCTCATCGACGCCGCGGTCAACGAGCAGGTCGACGGCCTGGTGGTGTCCATGGCCAACCCCGACGCGGTGCAGGACTCGATCGCCGCGGCGGTGTCGGCGGGCATCCCGGTGGTCACGATCAACTCCGGCGGTGAGCGCTCGGCGGAGTTCGGGGCCATCGGCCACGTCGGCCAGGACGAGGCCGTCGCCGGCCAGGGAGCCGGCCAGCGGCTGGCCGCCGACGGCGCGCGGACCGTGCTGTGCGTGGTGCACGAGGCCGGCAACATCGGGCTGGAGCAGCGCTGCGACGGCGCCTCGCAGGGCCTGGGCGCCGACGTCCGGCTGGTGCAGGTGGACGTCAACGACCTGCCGGGCGCGCAGTCGACGATCACCTCGCAACTGCAGGGCGACGCCCAGGTCGACGCCGTGCTGACGCTGAACTCCGCGGTGGCCACGGTGGCGGCCGCGGCGGTCTCGGACGCCGGCTCCGACGCCGCGGTGGCCACCTTCGACCTCAACAACGACGTGATCGCCGGCATCCAGGACGGCACGATCTCCTTCGCCGTGGACCAGCAGCAGTACGAGCAGGGCTACCTGCCGATCGTGATGCTCAAGCTCTACGCGGAGAACCTGAACACCGTGGGCGGCGGCCGTCCGGTGCTCACCGGCCCGGGCATCGTGGACGCGGACAACGTCGACGAGATCGCCGAACTGTCCTCGGCGGGTACCCGCTGAGCGCCGCCGCCGAGGCGCCGCCCCGGCCCGACGAGCGGCTGGCGGCCACCGGGCTGGGACGGCGGCTGCTGGTCAAGCCCGAGCTCGGCTCGCTGATCGGCGCCGTCGTCGTCTTCGCGTTCTTCGCCGTGCTGTCCGAGGACTTCCGGTCCCCGGGCGGGGTGGCGAACTGGCTGGACCCGGCCTCGACGCTGGGCATCATGGCGGTCGCGGTGGCGCTGCTGATGATCGGCGGGCACTTCGACCTGTCCGCCGGGGTGCTGACCGGGACGGCGGCGCTGACCGTGGGCATCCTGACCGGCGAGCTGGGCACCGACGTCTGGACGGCGATCGCGGCCGCCCTGGCGCTGGCCCTGGCGATCGGCTTCCTGAACGGCTGGCTGGTCACCCGCACCGGCCTGCCCAGCTTCATCATCACGCTGGGCACCTTCCTCATGCTGCAGGGCCTCAACCTGGGGCTGACGAAGGCCTTCACCGGCACGGTCGTCGCCGGCGGGATCGCCTCGGCGCCCGGCTACGAGGCCGCGGAGGCCGTCTTCGCCTCCCGGTTCACCATCGCCGGCGCGCAGTTCCGCATCGCGGTGCTGTGGTGGGTGCTGGCCACCGTGGTGGCCACGTACGTGCTGCTGCGGACCCGCTTCGGCAACTGGGTCTTCGCCACCGGGGGCGACCCGGTGGCCAGCCGGAACGTCGGCGTGCCGGCCCGGCGGACGACGATCGTGCTGTTCATGACCACGGCCGGGGCGGCCTGGCTGGTGGGCACCATCCTCGCCGTCCGGCTGACGTCGGTGCAGGCGAACACCGGGACCGGCAACGAGCTGATCTACATCGTCGCCGCGGTGATCGGCGGGTGCCTGCTCACCGGTGGCTTCGGCTCGGCGATCGGCGCCTCCCTGGGGGCGCTGATCTTCGGCATGACCCAGCTGGGCATCCCGTACCTGGACTGGGACGCCGACTGGTTCTACTTCTTCCTCGGCGCGATGCTGCTGCTCGCGGTGCTGGCCAACCGGCTGGTGCGGCGCTACGCCGAGGCGGCCCGGCGGTGAGCGCGGCCGCGACGCCACTGCTCGAGCTGCGCGGCATCGGCAAGACCTACGGCTCGGTCATCGCCCTGGACGGCATCTCCACCAGCGTCCGGGCCGGCGAGGTCACCTGCGTGCTGGGCGACAACGGAGCCGGGAAGTCCACGCTGATCAAGGTGCTGGCCGGGGTGCACCGCCCGACCTCCGGGCAGCTGCTGCTCGACGGCCAGCCGGTGGACTTCGCGGCGCCCCGGGACGCGCTCGACGCCGGCATCGCGACGGTCTACCAGGACCTGGCGATGATCCCGCTGATGGCGATCTGGCGGAACTTCTTCCTCGGCTCGGAGCCGACCACCGGCTGGGGACCGTTCCGCCGGTTCGACAGCGCCACGGCCAAGGAGGTCACCCGCCGGGAGCTGGCCGCGATGGGGATCGACATCCGCGACCCGGACCAGCCGGTCGGGACCCTGTCCGGCGGCGAGCGCCAGTCGGTGGCCATCGCCCGCGCCGTGCACCTGGGGGCGCGGGTGCTGATCCTGGACGAGCCGACGTCGGCCCTGGGCGTCCGGCAGGCCGGCGTCGTGCTGCGCTACATCACCCAGGCGCGGGACCGCGGGCTGGGCGTCGTCTTCATCACGCACAACCCGCACCACGCCCATCCGGTGGGCGACCGCTTCCTGCTGCTGAACCGTGGCCGCAGCATGGGCGACTTCGCAAAGGGCGAGGTCAGCCGGGACGAGCTCACCACCATGATGGCCGGCGGCCGGGAGCTGGCCGAGCTGACCCGCGAGCTGGAGCGCGAGCCGGACAGCTGAGGACGTCGGGGAATGCGCCGCGTGTTGCCTTTGTGACTGAAGGTGAGAATGCGAGAGTCGACGGGCTCATCCGTCCGCCCCTCTTCCCCAGGGAGCGACCATGTCGCAGCGCCCGCTGCGCCTGTCCCCGGCACCGCCGGCCCGCGGTCGGCGACCCGCCCGCCGCCTCGCCGGCGTCCTCGCGACGCTGATGACGGCGGCGGTGCTGACCGTGGGCGCCGGCCCCGCGTCGGCCGAGCCGGACCCGGTGAACCCCACGGACGGCGAGCTGGACCAGGCCGCCACCGCCAAGCAGGCCGCGGAGGCTGAGGTGGGCCGGATCGCCGCCCTGGTCGCCGACGCGGAGTCCCGGCTGGAGCAGGCCCAGGTGCTGGCCGAGGCAGCGGGCACCGCCTACCTGGCGGCCGAGGAGGAGCGGCAGCTCGCCGACGCGGCGGCCGCCGCCGCGGCCGAGGAGCTGCGGCTCGCGGTCGAGGCGGTCACCGCCTCGCACGCCCGGATCCGGGACTTCTCCCGCGACAGCTACATGAACGGCGGCGAGCTGACCAGCGAGCTGGCCCTGCTGGACGCCGACGGGCCCGCCGAGCTGGTGCGGAAGGCCGCGATGCTCGAGTACGTCGCCGCGCACCAGCTCGACGTGCTGGGCCAGCTCGAGGCCGCGCAGCAGCGGCAGGCCGAGGCGGAGGCGACCGCCCGGGCCACCCGCGACGAGAAGGCGGCCGCCGAGGAGCGGGCCGCTGCCGCCCGCCAGGCCGCCGACGCCCAGCTGGCCGCCCAGCAGGTGGCGGTCGCCCAGGTGGCCGAGCAGAAGGCGGCCTACGACCAGCAGCTGCAGGACGCCCAGGTGCGGCTGCTCGAGCTGCAGGGGGCCCGCAACGCCTACGAGCAGTGGCTGGCGCAGAAGCGGGCCGAGGAGGCGGCGGCGGCCGAGCGGCAGCGCCGGGCGGACGCCGAGGCGGCCGCGGCGGCCGGGCGGGCGGTCGCGGGCGGCGGCGGCTCGGTGGCGGCCTCGTCGGCGGGCTACGTCCGGCCGACTAGCGGCACGATCACCAGCTGCTTCGGCGCCCGCTGGGGGGTCACGCACTTCGGGGTGGACATCGCCGCGCCGATCGGCACCCCCGTGTACGCGGCGACCTCCGGGGTCGTGGCACGTGCCGGCGCGGCCACCGGGTTCGGTCTGGCGGTCTACGTCCGGGGCGACGACGGCGCGATCACCGTCTACGGGCACGTCAACGAGTACTACGTGTCCCCTGGCGAGCGGGTGTCGGCGGGGGAGCAGATCGCCGAGGTCGGCAACCGTGGCCAGTCGACCGGCCCGCACCTGCACTTCGAGGTGCACCCCGGCGGTCAGATGTACAGCGGCCAGGTCAACCCGGTGCCGTGGCTGCGGTCCCGCGGGGTGCCCATGGACCGCTGCGGCTGACCCCGGGAGGTCAGCCGGTCGGCGTCGAGCTCGGGGCCCCATCGGCGGCGTTGGCGCAGTTGGCCGTGACGAAGCCCTCCAGGTTCTGCTGCGGCTCGGCGACGTCGGTCTGGAAGGTGGTGACGGCGTCCTGCAGCGCCGCCTGCCCCTCCGGCGTCCCCACGTCCGTGCCGGCGACGGCGTCGCGCAGCCCGACCAGGCCGTCCTGCAGGGCCGACCAGTCCGCGCTGATCTCCGCCGGCGGCTGGACCTGGTCGAAGGCCGCGACGCTCTGGTCGAGGACGGCGGTGTAGTTGGCCGGGTCGGTGACCGAGCCGAAGGCCGCGGTCAGCTCGGTGAACACCGTCTCCGCCTCGGTGCAGAACGCCTGCACGTCCTCCTCGGAGGTGGTCGCCGTCGCCTCGGCCGGCGCCGAGCCGGTCGCCGTCCCGCCCGTCGTCCCGGCCTCCGGCTCCTCGGAGCCGCCGCAGGCGGTCAGCAGGAGGACGGCGGCGGCCGCCGACAGGCCGCCCCTCAGGACGGAGGCGGGAAGGCGCATGGACCCACGCTATCGGCTGGCCGGAGCGCCCACGGCCGGAGCGGCTAGCGTGCGGGGGTGAGCGCTCCCGTGGACCCGCGCAGCGGCTGGGCCCTGCCCGCGCTGGGCACCCTGCCGCGCACCGCCGAGCTGGAGCCCCTGGTCACCCGGGTGCTGGCGCCCAACCCGTCCGGCATGACGCTGGACGGCACCAACACCTACCTGGTGGGGGCGCCGGGCAGCGGGCAGGCGGTGGTCGTGGACCCGGGCCCGGCCGACGAGGCCCACCTGGCGGCGGTCGAGGCGGCGCTGTCCGCCCGCGACGCGGAGGTGGTGGCCCTGCTGGTCACCCACCACCACGGGGACCACGCGGAGGCGGCCGCGCCGTGGAGCCGCCGCTTCGGCGCTCCGGTCGCCGCCGCGGACCCGTCGGTGGCCGGCCCCGGCGGCCGGGTGCTGGAGCCCGGGGAGCGCCTGGCGCTGGCCGGCACCGCGCTGGGCGTCGTCCCCACCCCCGGGCACACCGCCGACCACGTCGCCTTCCGGCTGGAGTCCGGCGCCGTCCTGGTCGGCGACCACGTGCTGGGCCGGGGCACCTCGGTGGTCACCCACCCCGAGGGGGACGTGCTCGCCTACCTGGAGTCGCTGCGCCGGGTGCACGACCTCGGGCCGTCGGCGCTGTACTGCGGGCACGGACCGGAGCTGACCGAGGACCCGCTGGCGGTGCTGGACTTCTACCTGGCCCACCGCGCCCACCGCGAGGCCCAGCTGCTGGACCTGCTGTCCGGCGGCCCGCGCACCGTCGACGAGCTGGTGGCCGCGGTGTACGCCGACGTCCCCCGGCAGGTGTGGCCCGCGGCGGCCCAGTCGACCCGCGCGACGCTGGACAAGCTGGTCGCGGAGGAGCGCGTGCTGCCGGGCCCGGACGGGTCCTTCCGGCCGGCCTGACCGCCGGGCGGCGGCGGGACCGGACCGGCGCCTAGCGTCGGGGCCGTGGAGCACTGGGACGTCGTCGTGGTCGGCGCGGGCTCGGCCGGGTGCGCGCTGGCTGCCCGGCTGGTGGACGCCGGCCGCCGCGTGCTGCTGCTGGAGGCCGGCGCCGACCACCGCGCCGAGGCCGACTTCCCCGCCGTCCTCCGCGACGCGGCGACGCTGGGCGCCGCCGTCCCCGGGCACCCGGCCAACTGGACCTACACCGGCCTGCTCGCCGAGGACGTCCGCTACCCAGTGGTCCGCGGGCGCGGGGTCGGCGGCTCCAGCGCGATCAACGGCACCTACTTCGTCCGCGGCACCCGGGCCGACTTCGACGGCTGGGCGGCCGAGGGCAACCCGCTGTGGTCCTACGACGCCGTGCTCCCCGCGTTCCGGCGGTCGGAGACCGACGCCGACTTCGGCGACCGGCCCGGGCACGGGACCGGCGGGCCGATGCCGGTCAACCGGTCGGTGCCCGACCACCCGGTGGTGGACGCCTTCGCGGCGGCCTGTGCCGAGCTGGGGTTCCCTCCCGAGCCGGACAAGAACGCCGACGGGGAGCCCGGGCACGGCCCGATCCCGGCCAACACCCGGGACGGCGTCCGGGTCAACACCGCGATCGCCTACCTCTCCCCGCGCCGGGACGCCCCCGGGCTGACGGTGCGGGGCGACATCCGGGTCACCCAGGTGGTCGTCGAGGGCGGCCGCGCGGTGGGCGTGCAGACATCGGGCGGGGTGGTGCGTGCCGACGAGGTGGTGCTCGCCGCCGGCGCGGTGGCCTCGCCGCACCTGCTGCTGCTGTCGGGGATCGGGCCGGCCAGGCAGCTGCGGGCCGCCGGCGTGCCGGTGCTGGTCGACCTCCCCGGGGTCGGCGCCGAGTTCAGCGACCACCCCGACATCTACGTCACCTGGCAGCCCAGCCGCCGGCTGCCCGCACCCCGGGGCATGCCCCCGCTGGCCACCGCCCTCAACACCACGGCCGAGGGGTCGCCGGCGCACGGCGACCTGGAGGTCATGCCGTGGCTCAAGCCGTTCAGCTCGGTGCTGCTCGACCCCGGCAGGTCCGCGCTCGCCGGGGCGGCCGAGGTGCTCCGCCGGCCGGCGGCCACGCTGCGCGCGCTGCGCGGCGCCTCGCTGCACCGGCTGCTGGACCAGGCCCGGCGCCGCGACGACCTGTACCTGGCGGTGGCGCTGCAGCAGGAGGACAGCCGCGGCAGCCTCACCCTGACCAGCGCCGACCCGTCCGTCCAGCCGCGGCTGGACTACCGCTACCTGTCGGTGGAGTCCGACCGCCGGCGGATGCGGCAGGTGGTGCGGCTGGCCGCGGAGCTGCTGCGGACGGCGGCGTTCGAGCCGCTGGTCGCCGAGCGCACCGGCCTGCCCGACGACGTGCTCGCCGACGACCGGGAGCTGGACCGCTGGACCCGCCGGCACCTGGCCACCGCGATCCACCTGGCCGGCACCGCGCGGATGGGCCCCGACGGCGACCCCGGGGCGGTCGTGGACCAGGAGCTGCGGGTGCGCGGCGTCGAGGGCCTGCGGGTGGTGGACACCTCGGTGATGCCCCGGGTCACCTCACGCGGGCCGGCGGCCACCGCGGTGATGATCGGCGAACGCGCCGCCGAGCTCATGACCGACACTTGACCGGGGCCCGTTAGGCCCCGTGGTCGGCCCTCCTGCAGGGGCCCGCCCCGAGCTTGCGAGGGGTGGGGGGCAGGAGGGTCCTTCGTCAACGGAGGGCGCGGATCTGGGTGCTGGTCTGCGACAGCGGTGACCAGGCGTCCGGATGGGCCTGACCGGCGTCCACCACCCACGACGGCGTCCGGGTGGCCGTGGTGGCGCCGCGCTCCGTCGGTCGGGCGCTGAGGCTCACGATCAGGGCGAGGAGCACGAAGAGCCCGACGAGCACACCAGCGATGACCAGGAACGTCGACAACATGACAGCCAAGCTAACGGGGAGGACCGGTCCGTGTCAGCGACGCCAGCGGGCAGAACTGGCCCGACTTCGGGGACGGACTGGGGCCAGTTTGCCAGTTGACGCCGCTCCGGGGAACCGTCCGTCGGTCAGGAGTCCACCGGCAGGCCGGTGTAGTTCTCCGCCAGCTCGCGGGCGGCGGTCTCCGACGAGCAGACCCGGCGCAGCTGGGAGAGCTGGAGCTCGGCGTCGAAGTCGTCCCCGGAGCGGTGCAGCATCGAGGTCATCCACCACGAGAAGTGGGTGCACCGCCAGACCCGGGCCAGCGCCGAGTCGGAGTAGGCGTCGACCAGGTCGGTCTGCTTCTCCGCGAGCAGCCGGACCAGGGCCCGGGCGAGCAGGGTGACGTCGGCGACGGCCAGGTTGAGGCCCTTGGCGCCGGTCGGCGGCACGATGTGGGCGGCGTCGCCGGCCAGGAACAGCCGGCCGCGGCGCATCGGCGCGCTGACGAAGGACCGCATCGGCAGGATGGACTTCTCCGTCACCGGGCCGGTCCGCAACGACCAGCCGTCCAGGGCGAGCCGGGTGGACAGGGCGTCCCAGATCCGGTCGTCGGACCAGTCCTCGATCTTCTCGGTGGGGTCGACCTGGACGTAGAGCCGGGACACCGACGGGGAGCGCATCGACAGCAGCGCGAAGCCGTCGGGGTGCCAGGCGTAGACCAGCTCGTCGGCCGAGGGGGCGACGTCGGCCAGGATGCCCAGCCAGGCGAAGGGATAGGTGCGCTCCCACACCCGCCCGGACGTGCCGGCGGTGACCAGCGGCCGGGAGACGCCGTGGAAGCCGTCGGTGCCGGCGACGACGTCGCACTCGAGCACCTGCGGGACCCCGTCGGCGTCGGTGAACCTGATCCGCGGCGAGTCGCCGTCGACGTCCTCGGGGGAGACGTCGGAGACCCCGAACAGCAGCGGCGGCCCGCCGTCGAGCTGGGCGGCGATCAGGTCCTTGGTGACCTCGGTCTGCCCGTAGACCCACACCCGGCGGCCGCACAGCGCCGGGAAGTCCAGGTGGTGCCGGACGCCGGGGTACTGCAGGTAGACGCCGTCGTGTGGCAGGCCCTGCCGGTCCAGCCGCTGGCCCACCCCGGCGTCGCGCAGCGTCCGCACCGTGTGCTCCTCGAGGATGCCGGCCCGGATGCGTGCCTCGACGTAGTCCCGCGAGCGGTTCTCCAGCACCACGGTGTCGATGCCCTGCAGCTGGAGCAACCGGGAGAGAAGCAGTCCCGCGGGTCCCGCGCCGATGATCCCGACCTGAGTGCGCACGGCCCGAGTGTGACCCGGGCTACCCGTGGAAGCGAGACCTTCCTCCCGCTGGACGGAAGCGTGCCGTCAGCGGAACTCCGCCGTCCGGGACAGCGCGCGGCCGATGCCGCGGGCGGCGACCTGCAGGGCCGGGACCGAGCGGGCGGTGTCCCGGCGGGTCGACGGGACGACGATGCCGAGCGCGGCGACGACCACCGGGCCGCCGGGGCGTTCCACCGTCACCGGGACGGCCACCGACGCCGCGCCCAGCGACATCTCCTCCGACGTCCGCGCCGATCCGCGTCGCCGGACCTCCGTGAGCTCCCGGGTGAGCCGCCGGGGGTCCACCACGCTGTGCCGGGTCTCCCGGGTCAGCGAGCGGAGCGCCTGCTCGACCACGTCGTCGGGTGCGGCGGCCAGCAGCACCTTGCCCACCCCGGTGGCGTGCAGTGGCAGCCGGCTGCCGACCTGGCTGACCACCGGCGCGGAGTGCCGGCCGGAGATGCGCTCCACGTAGAGCGCCTTCAGCCCGTCGCGGACCGCGAGGTGGACGGTGTCGCGGGTGGCGGTGTGCACGTCGAGCAGGAACGGCGCGGCGACCTGGCGCAGCTCGAGCTGCACCGGCGCCAGCAGCCCGAGGTCCCACAGCTTGCGGCCGATCTCGTAGCGGCCGTCCGGGCGGCGGGACAGCGCTCCCCACGCGACCAGCTCGGCCAGCAGCCGGTGCGTGGTGGTCAGCGGCGTCCCGGAGCGGGCGGCGACCTCGGAGAGGGTCAGCCGGGGATGGTCACCGTCGAACGCGTCGAGCACGCCCAGTGCCCGGGAGGTCACCGACCTCCCGGTCGCGTCGGATCCGCCGGCCACGCGAGCCCCTTCTGCCCAGTGGAAGTGGGTGCTGGTCGCGGCCAGGCTACGGGCCGTACGGTCCGGGCATGACCGGGACTGCATCGCGGGAACAGCGCCCCTCATCGGACAGCGCGCTCGTCCTGCCGCGCTACCTGCGCGAGGACGAGGACCGGCGGACGCCGCTGGGCTCTCCCGGGTACCGCAGCACCGCCCTGCGGGCGCCGCTGCGCACCCCGGTCGACCTGCCCCAGCGGCTCACCGAGGTCACCGGGCCGGTGCTGGGCGAGGACCGGGTGACCGCCGCGGACGCCGACCTCACCCTGCGGCTGGGCGGGGAGGCGCAGGGGCAGCGGATCATCGTCTTCGGCCGGGTGCTCGACAGCGACGGCCGGCCGGTGCCGCACGCGCTGGTGGAGGTCTGGCAGGCCAACGCGGGCGGCCGGTACCGGCACGTGGTCGACAACTGGCCGGCGCCGCTGGACCCGCACTTCGACGGGCTCGGCCGGGTGGTGACCGACGGCCTGGGCCGCTACGAGTTCACCACGATCAAGCCCGGCGCCTACCCGTGGGGCAACCACCACAACGCCTGGCGGCCGGCGCACATCCACTTCAGCCTCTTCGGCCAGGCCTTCACCCAGCGGCTGGTCACCCAGATGTACTTCCCGGACGACCCGCTGTTCGGCCAGGACCCGATCTTCAACGCCATCCCGCCGTCGGCCCGGCACCGGGCGATCAGCGCGTTCGACCTGGAGCGCACCCAGCCGGACTGGGCGCTGGCCTACCGGTGGGACATCGTGCTCCGCGGACGGGACCAGACGCCCTTCGAGACCGACGACGACGGGGACATCGCGTGAACGAGCGCATGAGCAGGCGCGGCACCGGCTTCCTCACCGAGCCCCTGCGGCTGGGCCTCACGCCCAGCGCCACGGTCGGGCCCTACCTGGCGATCGGCCTGACCTGGGACGACGGCCCGTACGCCGTGGCCGAGGGCACCGAGGGCGCGATCTGGCTGCGCGGCCGGGTGTTCGACGGCGCCGGGGACCTGGTGCCCGACGCGATGGTCGAGACCTGGCAGGCCGACCCCGACGGCCGCTTCGACCACCCCGACGCCCCGGCCGGCGAGCGCCGCCACCCGGGCTTCCGCGGGTTCGGCCGCTCGCAGACCGTCGAGCCGCCCGGTGAGTACGGCATCCTCACCCTGAAGCCCGGCCGGGTGGACGACGGCAAGGGCGGGCTGCAGGCGCCGCACGTCGACGTCTCGGTGTTCGCCCGGGGCATCCTGGACCGGGTCGTCACGCGGATTTACTTCGCCGACGAGGCCGAGGCCAACGCCTCGGACGACGTGCTGCAGGGCCTCCCCGACGACGCGTCGCGGCAGACCCTGATCGCCCAGCCGTCGGCGGACGGCTACGTCCTGGACGTCCACCTGCAGGGCGACCGCGAGACGGTGTTCTTCGCTGTCTGACCGGACAGGACAGACTGCAGCCATGACCGGCCTGTTCGACGGCACCTTCGCGCGCGGGGACGCCGCGGCGGCCGTCTCCGGCGACGCCTGGCTGCGCGCGCTGCTCGACGTCGAGGCGGCGCTGGCCCGCGCCGCCGCCCGCACCGGCCTGGTGGCCGAGACGGCGGCGGCGGAGGTGACCGAGGTCTGCGCGGACCCGGCCCGGCTGGACCTCGCGACCGTGCACCGGAGGGCCGCCGACGCCGGGAACCCGGTGCCGCCGCTGGTGCGCGCGCTGCAGGACGCGGTGGGTCCGCACGCCGCCCGGGCGGTGCACGTCGGCGCGACCAGCCAGGACGTCGTGGACACCGCGGCGATGCTGCTGGCCCGGCGGGCGCTGGCGCTGCTGGACGCCGACCTGGCCGCCGCCGCCGCGTCCTGCGCCGCGCTCGCCGCCGGCCACCGGGACGACGTGCTGATCGGCCGGACGCTGATGCAGCAGGCCCTGCCGCTCACCCTCGGGCTCAAGGTCGCCACCTGGCTGGCCGGCCTGGACGGCGTCCGGGCGCGGCTGGCCGCGGTGTCCGCGGCGCTGCCGGTCCAGTACGGCGGTGCCGTCGGGACGCTGGCGGCCAGCCGCGGCTCCGGGGTCGACCTGCGCCGCGCGCTCGCCGAGGAGCTGGGGCTGGCCCGGACCGACGTCCCCTGGTTCACCATGCGGCTGCCCGTCGCCGATCTCGCCGGGCTGCTCGGGACGACCGCCGGCGTGGTCGCCACCATCGCCCTGGATGTCGTGCTGCTGGCGCAGACCGAGGTGGCCGAGGTCGCCGAGGTGGCCCCGGGCCGGGGCGGCTCCTCGGCGATGCCGCACAAGGTCAACCCGGTGGCGGCCGTCTCCGCCCGCGCCTGCGCGCGCCGCGCGCCGGGGCTGGCCGGCACGCTGCTGGCGGCCATGGAGCAGGAGCACGAGCGCGGCGCGGGCACCTGGCACACCGAGTGGCCCACCCTCACGGCCTTGATGTCCACGGTCGGCTCGGCGGTGTCCTGGCTGGCCGAGTCGCTCGCGGTGCTGCGCTGGGACACCGCGCGGATGGCCGCCACCGTCGCCGCCGCCGCGGACCCGCGTCTGGCCGGCGCGCTGGCCGAGGCGCTCGTGCCCTCGCTGGGTGCCGGCCCCGCGCACGAGGCCGCCGCCGACGCGGTCCGCGCCGCGGCGTCCTCCGGGCGCCGGCTGGCCGACGTCGTCCCGGAGGTGCTGGCCGCGCACCCCGGAGCGGACGCCGCGGCCGTGCTGGCCGCGACCGCTCCGGACGTCGGCGAGGCCGGCGCCCAGGTGGACGCCGCACTCGCCAGCCACCTGGTCGCCGTCCAGGGCAACACCCCGCTCCCACCGACCGAGGGGAACCGATGAGCGCCGCGATGACGACGGACGAGCGAGCATCGCAGGGAGCGCCAGCGACCGAGGAGCGGAACGAGTTGGGAGTCGAGCCATGAGCACCGTCGAGGTGCACGCCGTGGTGGAGGGCCCGGACGACGCGCCGGTCCTGCTGCTGTCCAACTCCCTGGGCGCGGACCTGGCCATGTGGGACCCGCAGGTCCCCGTGCTCGCCGAGCGCTTCCGGGTGGTCCGCTACGACACCCGGGGGCACGGCCGGTCGCCGGTCCCCGACGGGGACTCCACCATCGACGACCTCGTCGACGACGTCGTCGCGCTGCTCGACCGGCTGGGCGTCGGGACGGCGCACGTGGTGGGGCTGTCCATCGGCGGCATGACCGGCGTGCGCCTGGCCGCACGGGAGCCGCAGCGGGTCGCCACGCTGGCGGTGCTGTGCAGCTCGGCGTACCCCGGCAACGAGCCGAGCTGGCGGGAGCGGGCGCACACCGCGCGCACCGAGGGCACCGGCGCGCTCGCCGAGGCCGTCGTCGGCCGCTGGTTCACCCCCGGCTTCGCCGCGGCCCACCCCGACCTGGTGGCCCGGATGCGGGACACCATCGCGGCCACCTCCGACGAGGGGTACGCCGGCTGCTGCGCCGTCCTCGCGGGCCTGGACCTGCGCGGCGACCTGTCCCGGATCAGCGCACCGACGCTCGTCGTCTCCGGCGCGGACGACCCGGCGCTGCCCCCGGCGCACCAGCAGCAGCTCGCCGACGGCATCCCCGGCGCCCGCCTGCTCACGCTGAGCCCCGCGGCCCACCTGGCCAACGTCGAGCAGGCCGCGCAGGTCACCGAGGCCCTGGTCGAGCACGCCGGGGGAGGCGCCCGGTGACCGAGCCCCTGGAGACCGACGAGCAGCGCCGCGCGGCGGGGATGCGGGTCCGCCGGGAGGTGCTCGGCGACGCCCACGTCGACCGGGCGGTCGCCGCGGTCACCCCGCTCACCGCCGACTTCCAGGACTTCATCACCCGGGTCGCCTGGGGCGACCTGTGGCAGCGGCCGGGGCTGACCCGCCGGGAGCGCAGCATGCTGACCCTGGCGATCACCGCCGCGCTGCGGCACTGGGACGAGTTCGCGCTGCACGTGAAGGCGGCGGTGCACAACGGCCTGACCGACGAGGAGATCGCCGAGGTCTGCCTGCACACCGCGGTCTACGCCGGGGTGCCGGCGGCGAACCACGCCCTGGCGGTGGCCCGGCCGATCCTCGACGAGCTGCGCGCCGGGTCCTGACGGCCCGGTCGGACGAGGACTCTGGCTCCGCCGGGTTGGGATCCGGCTACGCCGGGTAGACCACCGCTCCGGTGCCAGCCGACCTGGTTGTGCACCGCCCGTCGAGGAGGGCGCCCGGTCGTGGGGGCCGCCCAGGAGGCTGACCACCGCGTGACCGACGCCCCACCGGACCGGCCCCTGCTCCGGGTGGCCAGCGTGCCCGCCGGCGGCGCGTACCTCGACGCCGTCCTGCCCCCGGCGACCGTGCGGGTCGGGCCGGCGGGGCCGACCAGCCCGTGGCTGGACCCCGACCACCTGGCCGCCGCCGCCGCGGACGTCGACGTGCTGCACCTGCACTCCGGTTTCGAGGGCATGAGCTCCCCGGACCTGGACCGGTGGACGGCGGCGGTCCGGCGCACCGGGGTGCCGCTGGTGGTCACCGTGCACCAGCTGCGGCCGGTGGAGGGCGCCTCCCTCGCCCGGCACCGCGCCCGGCTGGCCACCCTGATGGACACCGCCGAGGTCGTCCTCACGCTGACCCCAGGGGCCGCCGACGAGATCGCCGACCGGTACGGCCGCACGGCCATCGTCGTCGCCCACCCGTCGCTGGCGGCGCCCACGCCGGGCGTCGGCCGGGAGACCCGGCTGGTCGGTCTCTACCTGGGGCGGCTGGGCCCGGAGGTGGCCGAACCGGCCGAGCTGGTCCGCGGCGCCCTCTCCGGGGCGGTCTCCGGTGGCGGCCGGCTGCGGGTCGACGTCCACCCCGACCTCGAGCTGCCCGCCGTCCTGCCCGACCTCGCCGCCCTGGCCGAGGCGGGGGAGCTGGAGCTGCGCCGCAGCCGGCCGCACCACCCGACCGCCTGGGTGCGCAGCCTGCAGGAGCTGCACGTCTCGGTGCTGCCGCACCGGGCGTGCACCCACTCCAGCTGGGTGGAGCTGTGCCGGGACGCCGGCACCCGGGTGGTGGTCCCGCGCGGCGGGCACCTGGACCAGCAGTGGTCCGACGTCATCGCCTACGACAACGACACGAGGACCGGGCTGGACGCGACCTCGCTGTCCTCCGCGGTGGTCGCCGCGCTCACCCGCCCGGCGCCGGGCCGGGCCGACCCGGCGTGGCGGGCCCAGCAGCGGGCCGCCGTCCGGCGGGTGCACGCCGAGGTGTACGCCCAGGTGGCCGGCGACCGCGTGTCCGCCTGACCCCCGGGCGGCCGGTCCCCGCGGCGGCGGGTCACTCGGCGGCGGGTCGGTCGGCCGCGGGTCGGTCGGCGGCGGCCGGCGAGGCGTGCGGCAGCCGGACGGTGAACGCGGTGCGGCCCGGCCGGCTCTCCACCGACACGGCGCCGCCGTGCGCGGTGACGACGGCGTGCACGATCGCCAGGCCGAGCCCGGTGCTGCCCGCGGCGCGGGACCGCGACGAGTCGCCCCGCGCGAACCGCTCGAAGACGTGGTCGAGCAGCCCGGCGGGGATGCCGGGGCCGTCGTCGACCACCTCGAGCCGCGCGCTGCCGCCGTCGACGGACAGCCGGGTGGTCGCCGTCGTCCCGGGCGGGGTGTGCGCTCGGGCGTTGGCCAGCAGGTTCACCAGCGCCTGGTGCAGCCGGTCCGCGTCACCGCTGACCAGCACCGGGGTGTCGGGCAGCTCCAGCTGCCAGCGGTGCTCGGGGCCGGCGACGTGCGCGTCGCTGACCGCGTCCACCACCAGGGCGGTCAGGTCGACCTCCGCGACGGACAGCTCCCGGCCGGCGTCCAGCCGCGCGAGCAGCAGCAGCTCCTCGACCAGCGCGCTCATCCGCAGCGACTCGGACTCCACCCGGCCCAGCGCGTGCCGGACGTGCTCGGGCAGCCCACCGCCCTGCCGGCGCACCAGCTCGGTGTAGCCGCGGATCGAGGACAGCGGGGTGCGCAGCTCGTGGCTGGCGTCGGCGACGAACTGGCGGACCTGCGTCTCCGAGGCCTGGCGGGCGGCCAGTGAGCCCTCGACGTGGTCGAGCAGCCGGTTCAGCGCGGTGCCCACCTGACCGACCTCGGTGCGCGGGTCGGTGTCCTGCGGCGGCACGCGCTCGGCCAGCCGCACCTCGCCGCTGGCCAGCGGCAGCTCCGACACCCGGGTCGCGGTGGTCGCCACCCGGGCGAGCGGCCGCAGCGTGCGACGGACCAGCAGCGCGGCCACCAGGCCCGCGGCCAGCAGCGACAGCAGGCCGACGAGCAGCTCCACGACCACCAGGTTGGCGACCGCGGCCCGGGTGCTGGTCAGCGGCAGCCCGTTGACCAGCACCTCGCCGTCGTCCGCCCGGTCCGCGACCACGCGGTACTCCCCGAGGTCGCCGCCGAGGTCCACGGTGCGGACCCGGCCGTCGGCGGGCACGGCGGCCAGCCGGGCACGCTGCCGGTCGCCGAGCTCCACCACCTGGAACCGCGCCCCGAGGACGGCGGCCTCGGTGGCCACCCCGTCGACGACGCGGGCGCCGAGGGTGCCCTCGCCCTGGCCGCGGGCGGACAGGAAGTCCGGCTGACCGGGCGGCCCGGCACCGCGTCCGTCGCCCGGCCCGTCGCCGCGCCCGCCGTCCTCCGGGCCGCCGGCCGGTGCCACGTCCCCTGGTGCGGCCCGGGGGTCGTAGTTGGCGGAGCGGAAGGCGACGTCCTCCAGCCGGGAGTCGACCTGTCCGACCAGTTCGTGCCGCAGGGCCGTGACGGACGCGACCCCCACGACGGCGAGCACGACCACCAGCGGGACGACGAACGCCACCAGCAGCCGGGTGCGCAGCGAGGGCCGGCGCAGCCCGCGGAGGGCGGGCCGGCGGGTGCCGGTCGGGCGGGCGCTCACCGCGCGCGGGTCGGTGTCATGCCGCGGGCTTGATCACGTACCCGGCGCCGCGCAGCGTGTGGATCATGGGGGAGCGGCCGGCGTCGATCTTCCGGCGCAGGTAGGAGATGTAGAGCTCGACGATGTTGCCCTGACCGCCGAAGTCGTACTGCCACACCCGGTCCAGGATCTGTGCCTTGGAGAGCACCCGCCTCGGGTTGCGCATCAGGTAGCGGAGCAGCTCGAACTCCGTCGCGGTGAGCCGGACGTCCGTGCCGCCGCGGGTCACCTCGTGGCTCTCCTCGTCCAGCGTGAGGTCGCCGACCACGAGCAGCCCGTCGTCGGCGACCACCCGGCTGGTGCGCCGCAGCAGCCCGCGCAGCCGGGCCGCGACCTCCTCGAGGCTGAAGGGCTTGGTGACGTAGTCGTCACCGCCGGCGGTGAGCCCGGCGATCCGGTCCTCCAGCGCGTCCTTGGCGGTGAGGAACACGACCGGGACCAGCGGCGAGTCCGCGCGCAGCCGGCGGAGGACCTCGAGGCCGTCCATGTCCGGCAGCATCACGTCCAGGACGACGGCGTCCGGGCGGAAGTCGCGGGCGACCCGGAGTGCCTCGGTCCCGTCGGGGGCCGTGCGCACGTCCCAGCCCTCGTAGCGCAGCGCCATCGACAGCAGCTCGCAGATCGAGGGCTCGTCGTCGACCACCAGCACCCGCAGCGCGCTGCCGTCGGGGCGGGTGAGCTGGGCGCGGGAGCCGGAGGCGGAGGCCGTCGTCGTCATGACGTCGACTGTGGACTCCGTTCCTCCGCGTTCCCTGGGTGCTGTCCGGGAACCTGCTGTGCGCCCGGCGCCGCCGGCCGGGGCCGGGCGCTCCGCATCCTGCCAGCCCTCACGTGCCCGCTCGCGGGAGAGTTCGGGAGGCAGGAGGCGCCGGACCCGAGCATGCTGGGACGCGGGGGCGACCGCCCTGGCGGCTCTCGCCCCTTCCGAGGTCACACCCCCAACGGAGAGGGACTCCATGTCGGTCGACGCACCCCCCACCACGCAGCAGGCCCAGGCCCCCGAGGCCGGGCGCGACTGGGGCATGTACATCGGCGGTGAATGGGTCGGGGCGCTGGACGGCCGGACGAGCGAGGTGATGTCGCCGTCCCGCCGGGGCAAGGTCCTGGGCCGGGTGCCGCGCGCCGACGCGGCCGACGTCGACCGTGCCGTCAAGGCCGCCCGCGCCGCCTTCCCCGCCTGGGCCGCGCTCCCCGCGACGGCGCGGCAGAAGGCCCTGCTGGCCATCGCCGACGACCTGTACGCCCACGCCGAGGAGCTGGCGCTGCTCACCGCCAACGACACCGGCAACGCGCTGCGCACCCAGGCCCGGCCGGAGAGTCAGACCCTGGCCAACCTGTTCCGCTACTTCGGCGGGGTGGCGACCGAGGTCAAGGGCGTGGTGCTGCCCGCCGGCGAGGGGCAGTTGCAGTACAGCATCCGCGAGCCCATCGGCGTGGTCGGCGCGATCCTGCCGTGGAACTCCCCGCTGATGATCGCCGGCATGAAGATCCCGGCGTCGCTCGCGGCCGGCAACACGATCGTGGTGAAGGCGGCGGAGGACGCCCCGCTGACCATCCTCCGGCTGGCCGAGCTGTGCGCGCCGCACCTCCCGCCGGGCGTGCTCAACGTGCTCACCGGCTACGGCGAGGACTGCGGCGCGGCGTTGACCGCCCACCCGCAGGTGGACAAGGTGTCCTTCACCGGCTCGACCGAGGTCGGCCGGATCGTCGGCGGCGTGGCCGGGCAGCGGCTGGCGCCGGTCTCCCTGGAGCTGGGCGGCAAGAGCCCGAGCATCGTGTGGCCGGACTCGCTGGACGACGCCACCGTCGACGGCGTCCTCACCGCCATGCGCTTCACCCGGCAGGGACAGAGCTGCACCGCCGGCTCGCGGCTGTTCCTGCACGAGGACATCTACGACGAGTTCCTCGACCGCACGGTGGCCAAGCTGAAGAAGCTGGTCGTCGGCGACCCGCTGGACGAGGCCACCGACATGGGCGCGCTGATCAACCAGGACCAGTTCGACCGGGTCACCGGCTACGTCGCCGAGGGCAAGGGCCGCGAGGACGTCACCGTCGCCCTCGACGGCGACGCCCAGGTGCCCTCCGGCCTGGACGGCCTCTACCTCGGGCCCACGGTGTTCTCCCGCGCCGACAACGACTGGCGGCTGGCCCGCGAGGAGATCTTCGGGCCGGTCATGGTGGCGATCCCGTGGCGGGACGAGGAGCAGGTGCTCGCGATGGCCAACGACAGCCACTACGGGCTGGCCGCCTACGTGTGGTGCAACGACCTCAGCCGGGCGCTGAACGCCGCGCACAGGATCGAGTCCGGCTGGATCCAGGTCAACCAGGGGGGCGGCCAGATGGTCGGGCAGTCCTACGGCGGGGTCAAGGAGTCCGGCATCGGCCGGGAGTTCTCCCTCGAGGGCATGCTGGAGTCCTTCACCCACATCAAGCAGGTCAACGTGAAGATCAACTCGGGTCCGGCCACCCAGAAGCCGACTGCGACGCCCTGAGGTCCCTGCGACGCCGGTGCGGACGCGCGGTCCGCACCGGCGTCGCGGCGTGCCCGCCGCAGGCTGCCCGTACCGGGCGGATCGAATCCGTCCGGAACTGACCCGGCGGACCCGGCCGGCCTGTGTAATCCTGCGACAGCCGGAGACGAGTGAGTCCGGCCACAGCGCACAGCACGAGTACTCCACCGAGGCGGAGCTCCTGTTCCCCGCCTCCCCGGGCGACCGGGAGCGGTCACCTCGGTGGCACACGGATCGCGACGAGGCGAGGAGTCCGGATGAACGTGGCATGGATCGGCCTGGGCAACATGGGCGGCCCGATGGCGGGCAACCTGGTGGCTGCGGGGTCGTCGGTGCGGGGGTTCGACCTCAGCGAGAAGGCCACCGCGGCGGCCGCGGAGAAGAAGGTCGAGATCGTGGGCAGCGTCGCCGAGGCGGTCCGCGACGCCGACGTCGTCTTCACCATGCTCCCCAAGGGCGAGCACGTCCGCGAGGTGCTGACCTCCCCGGACGGCGTGCTGGCGAACGTCCGGCCCGGCACCCTGATCGTCGACGAGTCGACCATCGACATCGAGGTGGCCCGCGAGCTGCACGAGACCGTCGCCGCCGCCGGGGCCCGCTTCCTGGACGCCCCGGTGTCCGGCGGGGTCTCCGGAGCCGCCGCCGGGACGCTGACGATCATGGTGGGCGGCAAGGAGGAGGACCTCGAGGAGGCCCGGCCGCTCCTGGAGGTGCTCGGCGGGAAGGTCGTCCACGCGGGCGCCGCCGGCAACGGTCAGGCCGCCAAGATCGTCAACAACATGATGTGCGGCGTCATCCTGGGGGTGACCTGCGAGGCGGCCGTGCTGTCCAAGCGGCTCGGCCTGGACCCGGCGACGTTCCACTCGATCGCGTCGACCTCCTCCGGTGACTCCTGGGTGCTGCGCACCTGGTACCCGGAGGCGGGTGTCGTCCCCAGCGCCGGGGTCAACCGCGACTTCGAGGGCGGGTTCGCCGTCGCCCTGCTGCACAAGGACCTCGGCCTGGCCGTCAACGCCGGGGAGTCGACCGACACGCCGCTGCCCTTCGTGGTGCAGGCGCGCGACGCCATGTCCGCGCTGATCGACGCAGGGCTGGCGGACAAGGACTGCAGCGTGCTGGTCAAGAAGGTCGACGGCACGCTGGACAGCACCGGCAAGGACTGACCGGAGGCGGTCCGCCGAGCCGTGGCGGACCGCTCCGCCCCCACCCCATCACTGGACGATTGGACGCACACGATGGGCGCTGTCACGAACCCCCAGGCCGACGAGGCCAGCAACAACACGCAGCTCCGCAAGGTCGTCACCGCCTCGATGGCCGGCACGGTGGTCGAGTGGTACGAGTTCTTCATCTATGGGACGGCGGCGACGCTGGTCTTCCCGGCGGTGTTCTTCCCGGGTGAGACGGCCCGGACCGGCCTGATCTACGCCTTCACCACCTACGCCGTCGGCTTCGCCGCCCGGCCGCTGGGCGGCCTGGTGTTCGGCCACTTCGGCGACAAGTACGGCCGCAAGAAGCTGCTGCAGCTGTCGATCCTGCTGGTCGGCGTCGCCACCTTCCTGATGGGCTGCCTGCCCAGCTACGCCCAGATCGGGTTCATGGCGCCGCTGCTGCTGGTCATCCTGCGGTTCATCCAGGGCTTCGCCGTCGGTGGTGAGTGGGGCGGCGCCGTCCTGCTGGTCGCCGAGCACTCCCCGAACAGCAAGCGCGCCTTCTGGTCGTCCTGGCCGCAGTCCGGCGTCCCGCTGGGGAACTTCATCGCCACCATCGTCCTGCTGAGCCTGTACGCCTTGCTCGACGACGAGGCGTTCCTGTCCTGGGGCTGGCGGGTCGCCTTCTGGCTGTCCGCGGTCATCGTGTTCGTCGGCTACTACATCCGGCGCAGCGTCGAGGACGCCCCGGTGTTCGTGCAGGCCCGGGAGCGGGCCGACACCGACCCGCCGGAGAAGCTCGCCCTCGTCACCGTCGTCAAGGCGTACCCGCGCCAGGTGCTGACCGCGATGATGCTGCGGGCCGGCGAGAACGTCCTCTACTACATCGTCGTCACCTTCTCGATCACCTACCTGAAGACGATCGGCGTCGACACGCTCCGGATCCTCGCCTACGTGCTCATCGGGCACTTCGTGCACATGTTCTGGATCCCGCTGGTCGGTGCCTGGGGCGACCGGTTCGGCCGCCGGCCGATCTACCTGACCGGGGCGCTGCTCATGGTGGGGTACCCGTTCTTCGCCTTCTCGCTGTGGGACGAGAACATGGGCGGCCAGGTGAACGTCTTCCTGACCGTGCTGGCCATCACCGCCGGACTGATCGTGCACGGGCTGATGTACGCCCTGCAGCCGGCGATGTTCGCCGAGCTGTTCCCGACGTCGGTGCGCTACACGGGGGTGTCGATCGGCGCCCAGCTGACCAGCGTGGCTACCGGGTCGGTGGCCCCGCTCATCGGCGTGGCGCTGCTGGGCACGGAGCCGGACTACGACTGGACCAAGGTCGCGATCTACGTCTCGATCATGGGTGCCGTCAGTGTCGTCGGCGCCCTGCTCTACCGGGAGACCAAGGGCGCGTCCCTGACCGACCTCGACACCGTCGAGCACGAGCGGGTGCTCGCCGAGCGCCGGTGACCGCACCGCCGGCAGCCGGGTCCTCCGGCTGCCGGCGGTGTCATCCGTCGTGGCCGGTCCCGGCCGGTGCCCACCGGCCGGGACCGACCATGTCGGGGGCCAGGTGTCGGGGGCCAGGTGCCCGGAGTGAGGCGTCCGGGGCGAGGTGCCGGGGGGACGACGTGTCCACGGACCCTCGGGTCGTGCACGTGGGACGGCGCCGCCGTGGTCCGGCGCTGGGCGCCCGCGCTGCGGCGGGGGAGTTCGAGTGGGCAGGGGCGGGGTCGAACCGCCGACCTCTCGCTTTTCAGGCGAGCGCTCGTACCGACTGAGCTACCTGCCCCTTCCCGGAGCCGAGGTACCTCGGACACCGGGCGGCGACCCTGACGGGACTCGAACCCGCGACCTCCGCCGTGACAGGGCGGCGCGCTAACCAACTGCGCTACAGGGCCTTGCGTGTGGTGCTGTGCCGGACCGGTCTGACCCGGTCCGGGTGGTGCGTGCCCCCAACGGGGTTCGAACCCGTGCTACCGCCTTGAAAGGGCGGCGTCCTGGACCGCTAGACGATGGGGGCTCGTGGTCGCCGGAGGCAGGGAGAACCATACATGGCCGCCGGCGGCCCCGACGACGCACCCCCCGTCGACACGGCCCCGCCTCGTGTCGCGCCCGGGACGACGGCCGGTCGGCTGCGACGCTGTCGGCATGCACCGTCGTCGCCCCGCCGCCGCGCTGTTCGCCGGCGCCCTGCTGCTGTCCACGACCGGAGCCCTCGCCGGGTGCGCCCAGCCGACCGGCACCGACGAGGCCGCCGCCAGCGGGTCCGCGCCGTCGTCCACCGCCCCCAGCAGCGCGCCGGCGTCCTCGTCCGCCACCGCCCCGGCCGACGCCTCGGGGTCCCCGGCCGCGTCCGAGGACGCGGCCGGCGACGGGCAGCCCTTCCCGGGGGACACCTCGGCCGACACCTCCGACCCGGTGGGGGCCGAGGGGCTCACGGTGACCAACGTCCGGATCGGCGCGCACGAGGGCTACGACCAGGTGGTGCTCGACGTGGCCGGGCAGGGCACCCCGGGCTGGGACGTGCAGTACGTCGACTCCGCGACCGCCGAGGGGACCGGGGACCCGGTCGACCTGGCCGGCCCGGCCTACCTCCGGGTGACCCTGACCGGGGTCAGCTACCCGTACGAGTCCGGTCAGCAGGAACGCGGCCGGGGGACGGTGGCCGCGCCGGGGACGTCCGCCGTCACCGGCGCCTGGTACGACGGCACCTTCGAGGGGCAGGCGCTGGCCTACGTCGGGACGACGGGGGAGCAGCCGTTCCGGGTCTACGCGCTCAGCGACCCGACCCGCGTCGTGATCGAGGTGGCCACCGGCTGAGGGTCAGCCGAGGCTGGCGGTGACCTCCACCGAGTCCTCGGTCACCGTGGTGCAGGTCAGCGACAGCGGTCCGGCGGTCACGCTCTCGCCCTGGGCGCAGGACACGCTGGCGTCCCCCACCGAGAGGGTGGCCCGGCCGTCCTGCACCCCGCCGAAGGCGAGGGACTGACCGAGGATGCTGGCCTCCGCGCCGTTGCCGCTCAGCGTCGCCGTGCACTGGCTGCCCGAGCAGTCCACGTTGTCCGAGCTCACGCTGCACGCCGTCAGCGGCAGGACCAGGAGGGCGGCGGCGGTGGTCAGGCGGGCGGTACGGGAGGCCATGCGGCCAGCGTAGGTGCTCAGCCGGTGGGGGTGGCCGAGGGCGCGGGGGGCGTGGCGACGCCGTCCCGCGGGGGCTCCGGGGTGCCCGAGGTCCCGCCGTCGTCCGCCGTGCCCGGCTCCCCGGTGCCGTCGTCCCGGGTCTGCTCCGCGGCGTCCTCGGTGAGGGGGCGGACGTAGCTGCGCTCGATGGTGACCTCCGACTCGCCCAGCCCGCCCAGGGTGATGTCGTCGTAGGCGGTGAGCTCGCCGGTGGTCCGGTCCAGGTAGAGCAGGGTGCAGGTCAGCGGGGTGGGGTCCTCGCCCTGCAGGCCCCGCAGCCCGGCGCCGCCGGTGGACCCCTGCACCATCAGCAGCGTGCCCTCCTCGAGCGCCGAGACGTCCCGGGAATGGGTGTGGCCGGCGAGCACCAGCGGGACGACGCCGTCCAGTGGCGGGGCGGCCTTCGGGTCGTGGACGAGCGCCACCGCCGGGGGGTCGGCCAGCGCGCCGGCCACCTCGGCCAGTTCCTCGCCGTTCTCCTCGAGCGTCTCCCCGGTCCCCTCGGCGTCCTTGTCCGGGGTGAAGCGGGGGTCGGCCGCCCCGACGACGGTGATCCCGGCGACCGTGACCGCCGAGTCGTCGAGGACGGTGGTGTTCGGCTGGGCGGCGACGGCCGCGGACGTGACGGCCGAGTCGTGGTTGCCGCGGATGTAGACGTAGGGGACGCCGAGGGCGCCGACGGCGGAGAGCAGGTTGGTCTCCGGCACGCTGCCCCAGTCGGTGATGTCGCCGGTGTCGAGCACCGCGTCCACCTCGAACTGCTCGGCGACCTGGGCCATCAGGTCGAAGCCCGACGGTGACAGGTGCAGGTCGGAGACGTGCAGCAGGGCCACGGTGTCCCCCGAGCCCGCGGGGACCGGCAGGGCGGACACCGCCGAGTAGAGCGTGCTGACGTTGACGACGAGGTCCTCGAGGGACGCCCGGTAGGCGTCGAAGCGGGCCACGATGTCCTGGGCGCTGCCGATCAGGCTGTTGGCGTTGACCAGCAGCCCGGTGTAGGTCGGCTGGGACAGGGCCTGGGGGCGCCAGGTGAGCGCGCCGAGGCCGGCGCTGCCGGCGACCAGGCCGGTGGCGACGCCGAGGGCGATCAGCGGTTCCCGCCAGCGCCGCAGCACGAGCAGCGAGGCGAGGGCCGCCCCACCGAGCGCGGCGGCACCGGTCGTCCAGGCCAGCCGCTCGACGGCGGCGCGGAGGTCGGCGCTGACGGTGTCGACCACGCCGTCCAGCTGGGCCGGGTCCCGGGCCAGGTCCAGGGCGCGGACCTCGTCGACCCGGCGGAGCTCGACCTCCAGGCGCAGTGGGCCGTCGTAGGCGTCCACCGCCAGTGCGCCGAGCGGGGGGATCTCCAGCTGTGCCCCGCCGCCGACCGGCCGGAAGGCCACCGTGGCGTCGAACGGCCCGATCGGGGCGTCGACCTCGGCCAGCAGGAGCACCCCGAGCACCGCTCCGACCGTGGCGACCAGCAGCCGTGTTCCCCAGCGCAGGAGCCGGCGCCGGCCAGTGGCACCCCGCCACAGCGGGGCGCCACCGGTCCGGTCGTCGGCGTCCGGGGGCAGCGGCCGGTCCCCGGCGTCGACCGGGGAGGGCGCTGGGTCGGTCACCGGGTCAGGGTAGTGAGCCCGGCCGCCGCGGCGGTGCTCAGGCGGCGAGCTTGCTGCTGACCTCGGCCAGCCGGCGTCCCTGGTAGCGGGCGGCCGCGCGCTCGGCCTCGGTGACCGTGGCCGACTTGCCGCCGGAGGCGTTCGAGACGCCGTAGGGGTTGCCGCCGGCCTCGAAGAGCAGCGGGTCGGTGTAGCCGGGCGGGACGATGACCGCCCCGAAGTGGCTGAACACGTTGAACATCGTGAGGATCGTCGTCTCGTTGCCGCCGTGCACGTTCTGCGCGCTGGTGAAGGCCGTCGCGCCCTTGTCCGCCAGCTTGCCGGTGAACCACAGGCCGCCGAGGGTGTCGATGAACTGCTTCATCTGGGCGGCCGGCGTGCCGAAGCGGGTCGGGGTGCCGAAGGCGTACCCGTCGGCCCACTCGAGGTCCTCCGGGGTGGCCTCCTGGACCTCGTCGGCCGTCGCGTCGACGTGCGCCTGCCACAGCGGGTTGGAGGCGATGGCCTCCGCCGGGGCCAGCTCGGGGACCCGGCGCAGCCGGACCTCCGCGCCTGCCTCCTCGGCACCCTCGGCCAGCGCGCCGGCCAGCTCGTGGACGTTGCCGGTGGACGAGTAGTAGATGACAGCGATCTTCGTCATGGGACTCACTGGCCGCAGTGCACCGGATCGCCGGGCACCGCCGGCAGTTGTTCGTTCAACCATCGGACGGAGTCCTGCTACCCGGGCCGGGCCGGTCTCACTCCCGGGTGAGGGTCCCGGTGGAGAACACCCAGGCGCGGAGCGCCACGAAGCGGAGCGCGCCGATCGCGCCGGTGACCGAGGTGACCAGCGCGATCTGCGCGAGGGCCGGCACCTCGCCGAAAAGGGCGGCGCAGCCGGCCAGGGCGAGCGAGGTCGCGACCAGCCCGACCACGGCCAGGCCGCCGCCCTCCCACTGGGCCGTGAACCAGGAGACGCGTTCCCCGGCGTGGAAGGTCAGCCGGCGGTGCAGCTCGTTGGCCAGCACGGTCGAGCAGACCGCCCCGATGACGTTGGCCAGTTGGTCGCCGAGGCCCTGGGCGGCGAGGAACACCAGCCCGTAGAGCAGGGTGGACAGCCCACCGACCAGGACGAACCGGGCGAACTGGCCGATCGTGTCGTCGCCGCGCAGGTGTTCGCGGGCGTGGGACAGCGCGTCGGTGAGCCGGTGCAGGACGAACGGTGATGCCAGGTCAGCCACCTGCGCCCCGGTGGCGCCCGCCGGCTGGCCGCGGCGGAGCACGGAGGGGCAGGTCACCGGGGCCCTCCTGACGATCGGGGTGGGGCGGTCGGACACGAGCAGGGTCGACCGATCGATGATCGGGGCAACCAGTGTCCATGCCGAGGTGTTCCCAGCGCCACGGGATTTCACCCGGCATCCGGGTCGGCACCCGGGTAGCTCACAGCCGGTGTCCAGCCGGCTCCCGGCCGTGCGGGGAACGGTGGGGTCATGGACGCCCCGGCACCGCACACCTGGCTGTACGACCCCGTGCGCAGTGCGCAGGCGGTGCGGGCACACCGTCCCTCCGCCAGCGGCGCGGCCACCTGCGTGGTGTCCGACGTCCTCTGGGGCGACGTGCTGTCCCTGGTCCGCTGGGCGCGGGCGACGTCGGTCTGCGCGGACGACCTGCGGGCCGGCGCGGCCTGGCGGACCGCGGCCGCGGCCGCCGCGCTGCTGCGACGGCTGCCGTCGCTGTGCGACGAGCTGGGGGAGCCCTGGACGGCGCCGGACGCGCGGACGACCACCGGTCCGGCCCGGCGGGGACTGCAGCGGTCGGCGGAGCGGCTGGCCGACCGGCTGGCGACACCTGGGGACCGGACACCGGTCCGGGAGCTCGCGGCCGACGTCGACGCGCTCGGGGCCGCCGCCCTCGCCGTCCTGGTCGAGAGCACCGACTGGGCGGCGTCCCGGTGACCCCCGCCGTCCGTCGCGGCTTGGACTCGGGGCTGGCCGCCCTGACCCTGCTGGTCGCCGTCCTCACCCTCACCCCGGCCGGGCCCGGCGGCTGGGCGTGGGGCGACCCCGGGACCGAGCTGCGCTGGTACCTCACCGGCCTCGGCGACCCGGCCACCGCCGGGCAGCTGGTCGGCAACCTGGCGCTGCTGGCGCCGGTCGCCGTGCTGGCCGTGGCGCGGTGGCCGGGACTTCGCTCGGCGGGCCGGCTGGCGGCCGCGTCGCTCACCGTGGCGGTGGGGATCGAGACCCTGCAGTGGCTGCTCCCGCTGGGCCGGGTCGTCTCCCCGGTCGACGCAATCCTCAACGTGCTCGGTGCCGTCGTCGCCGGGGGTGCCGCGGCGCTGGTCCTCGGTCACGGCGGGGCCGGTTCCCCGACGTCCCAGCGGGTAGGGGCAGGCGCATGAGCCTGCTGGGTTTCCTGGACCGCCTCGCCGACAAGCCCACCCTCGACGGCGCCATCGAGCCGGCGCACAAGGCGGTCAACGCCCTGCTGCGGCCGCAGGCGCTCAAGGACGCCCTGCACGGCACCTGGCTCGGGCACCCGCTGCACCCGATCCTGGCCCAGGTCCCGGTGGGCACGTGGACGTCCGCCGGCCTCCTCGACCTGGTCCCGGGCGCCCGCCCCGCGGCCACCCTGCTGATCGGCACGGGGGTGGCGGCCGCCGTCCCCACCGCGCTGGCCGGAGCCGCGGACTGGTCCGAGCAGGGCATCGGCGTCCGGCGGCTCGGCGCGGTGCACGCGGTCGGGAACACCCTGGCGCTGGGCCTCTACATCGGCTCGCTGGTCGCGCGGGCGCGGGGCGCGGCCACGCTGGGCCGGGTGCTGTCCTACAGCGGCCTGGGCGTGGCCACCGGCTCGGCGGCACTGGGCGGCCACATGTCCTACGCGCAGTCCTCCGGCGCCTCGCACGCCGCGCCGGCGGCGCAGGCGATGACCCGCGAATGGGTGGACCTCGGGCCGCTGGACGACCTGGCCGACGGCCGGCCCACCCTGCGGACGGCGGACTCCGAGGGACAGGGCCCGCCGGTCCCGCTGGCCGTCGTCCGGCGCGGGCCCCGGGTGGACGCCTTCCTCAGCGCCTGCTCGCACCTGGCCGGCCCGCTGGCCGAGGGGACGGTCGAGGAGGTGCGGGGCTCGGACTGCCTGGTCTGCCCGTGGCACGGCTCGGCCTTCGACCTGTCCAACGGCCAGCCGCGCCGGGGACCGGCCGCCAACCCGCAGGAGAAGCTCGAGGTCCGCTACGAGAGCGGGCGCGTCCTCGCGCGCCTGCCGGGCCGTCACATCGAGGGCTGAGCTCCTACGCTGCGCTGCCATGCGGAGCGCGGCGCCGGCGACGTTGGCCGCGGTCTGTCTGCTGGTGTCCGGCTGCGCCGCCGAGCGTGCGCCGGTGTCCGCTCCCGGGTCGAGCTCGCCGTCCGCGGCCCCGCCGTCCGCGGCCCAGCCGTCCGCGGCCCAGCCGTCCGCGGAGCAGGCGCCGGCCACGGTGCCCGGCATGGCCGCTGAGGTCATCCGGTACCGCACCGACGAGGCCGCCGGTGGCCGGGTGCAGGTGCTGCTCACCGACACCGGGGACGTGCCGTTCTCTGTCACCGGGGTGGCGCTGGAGTCGCCGGGGTTCGAACGGCTGCCGGCCACACCGGTGTCGGCCGACTTCACCCCCGGGCGGACGATCGCGCTGCCGGTCCCCTTCGGCGCCGTGCGGTGCGCGTCGTCGCCCGAGCCGGCCGTGGCCCGGCTGACCGTCGTCAGCCCGGACGGTGCGGTGGAGGAGCTGCGGGTGCCGGCGACGGGCAGCACGCTGGCCCGGGTGCACAAGCTGGAGTGCGCCGTCGCCGCGGTCGGGGAGGTCATGGACGTCGTGCTGGAGGGCCTCACCCCGGGCCCGGAGGGTGACCGCCTGCTGGGCGTGGTGGTCCTCTCCCGCCGGGTGCCCGACGCGGCGGTGCAGGTGACCGACCTGGGCAGCAGCGTCCTGCTGGCGCCCGAGCTGGACGGGTCCCTGCCCGTGGCGCTCCCGGACGCCGGGGAGCTGCGGATGCCGGTGTCCTTCCGGGTGGCCAGCTGCGCCCCGCACGTCCTCGCGGAGGCGAAGAAGCCGTTCGTCTTCCCGCTCACCGTCGTGCTGGACGACGGGGAACCGGCGCTGGTCGACCTGCCCGTGGACCAGGCGCAGCGGGACGCGCTGCTGGCGCTGGTCGAGGACGTGTGCGGCTGACGTGGTTCCCGACACCGGCCTCCGGGCAGGGGTGACGGGTGTTCTTCCTCTTCTCCAGCCGGCTCGGCTGCCTGGGCAGCCTGCTGGTGTCCGCGGTGCTCACCCTGCTCGTCCTGCTGGTGCTCGACGTGATCTGAGCCCGCTCCGGCCGGACCGGGCAGGACGGAGCCGCAGGTCGATCGGGGGACTGCGACACCGGAGGTTGTCCGACGCGCGTAGCGTGGACCGTACGCCCGGGCGACCGGGTGTGGAGTGCGTCAGGCAGCGGCGTGCCCACCTGCGCAGGGCCCAGCTCGGGTTCCGCAGCCGGGGCCGCCCGCCCCGGTGCCAGCAGACCGGAGCACTGCCATGGCCACGACCCACCACTCTCGATCCAGCTCCGCCGACGACGCCCTCGAGCAGCTGGGGCGGCTCTCGCTGCGGGAGCTGTCGATGGACAGCCTGCTGCAGACCGTGGCCGACCTCAGCAGGACGGCGATGCCCGGGAGACCGGAGACGTCGGTGCTGCTGCTGGTGGGGGACGAGCCGACGACGATCGTGCACACCGGGCAGCTCGCGCTGGACCTGGACGAGACGCAGTACGAGCGCGGCTCCGGCCCGTGCCTGCACGCGGCCCGGACCGGAGAGCTGACCGAGATCGCCGACACCCGCACCGACCGCCGCTGGCAGGACTACACCCGGCGCGCGGCCGCGCACGGCAACCTGAGCTCGCTGTCCCTGCCGCTGGTGATCGACGCGGGGGCACGGGTCACCGGCGCGCTGAACGTGTACAGCCGGGAGCCGGATGCCTTCGACGAGGGCAGCCGGGAGGTGGCCACCCGGTTCGCCCCCTACGCGGCGGTCGCGGCGGGGAACCTGTACGCCTACCAGAGCGCCCGGGCCATGGCCGACGACCTGCAGACGGCGCTGGAGTCGCGGGCGGTCATCGACCAGGCGAAGGGCATGCTGATGGAGCGGTACCGGCTGACCCCCGAACGCGCCTTCCAGGTGCTCGCCCAGGCGTCGATGAAGGAGAACAAGAAGCTGCGCCAGGTCGCCGAGGAGCTGGTGCGGACCGGGCAGCTGCCCCGCCGGTGACACCCGGCCCTGGCCGTACGCTGCGGAGGCGGGTCCGGCGTCGGCGACGCCCGGCGGACCCGGGGGCCTCTAGCTCAACTGGCAGAGCAGCGGACTTTTAATCCGCGGGTTGTGGGTTCGATCCCCACGGGGCCCACCTTCGCCGACCTGTGCCTCCGGGCGTCCCGACGAGGTGATCTCCCCTGCCGTCGGGGGCGGCGGCAGGGCGGCTCGGACCGTCCCGCCGCAGTGGGACCTACGCGGCGGGCGGCGCGCAGCTGTGACGAGCTACGCCGTCGTCTGCAGCTGGTCCAACTGGTGGACCTCGAAGACCTCCGGTTCGCCAGCCCCCTGGACACCGACCTCGTTGATCACCGGCATCATCTTCTCGCCGAAGGCCTCAAGCTTCTCGGCGGACTCCCAGATCTCGCTGACCTTCAGGTCGCCTTCGGTCCCGAACAGCACGTGCATCTGCAGGCCGTCCGGGGGCCACAGCCCGGCCTCGTCCAGACGGCGGCTCACCTCGTCGTACTGCTGACGCGTCAAGCCGACGACGGGATAACGCACGACGATGCTCATGGCGGACCTCCCGGGAACGGACTCGGGCCCGGGCGGGGCCGCCCGGATGTGGACGAGGGGACGGTACGGCCGATCGAGCCGGGAACGGCCCATCGCTGGAGCCGCGGACGGCTCGCGTGCGTGGCGACTACCCACCGGCCACCTCCGTCCACGGCCGGCCACGGGCGGCTCGCCAAGGGGTGTGCCGTGTCCAGGCGCAGCGGTCCCGGGGTCAATCACCTGTTCGGTTCACGTGCGGCGGCAGCTCGATTTCCCCTCAGTCTGTGCTGACGTCAGCCGTGACGGACGAGTTGTTGCCGGCGCTCAGCGCTCCGACGCGAGCGGCCATCGTCGAGGCGCTCAGCGCCGAGCAGCTGTGCGTCTGCCACCTCGTCGTGCTCACGGCGCCACCAGCTCCAACCTCTCCAACCACCTGAAGGTGCTGCGCGAACTCGGCGTGTGCGTGGCCGAGCCGGCCGGCCGCTTCACCTACTACCGGCTCCGTCCCGAGGTGCTCGAGGCGGTGTCGGCGCACTACGCGCGGCTGGCCTCCCGAGCCCGGCTGGCGCTGGCGGTGAAGCGTCCGTGCGAGTGACCCTGCTGGCCCGCCAGCGGTGGCGGAGTTCCTCGGCTCCGCCGGCCTGGTCGCCGTCGTCGTCGGGTCGGGCATCGCGGCCCAGCGGCTGTCGACCGACGCCGGCCTGCGGCTGCTGGAGAACGCACTCGTCACCGGCGCCGCATTGGCCGCGCTCATCCTCGTCTTCGGCCCGGTCTCCGGCGGCCACATCAACCCCGTCGTCACCCTCGCGGACCGTGTGCTCGGCGGGGTCGCCAACGGCCAGGTCGCGGTCTCCCTGCCGGCCCAGTTCGCGGGTGGCGCCGTGGGGGCGATCGCGGCCGACCTGATGTTCGACCTGCCGGCGGTGAGCATCGCGGCGACGGAGCGGACCGGCGGTGGACTGTGGCTGCCGGAGGTCGCCGCGGCGTACTGGTGGGGGTCGAGCACGTCGGTGGCCAACCCGCAGGCAGCCGTGGCCCGGATGCTGTCGAACGGCTACGCGGGCATCCCCCCGTCGTCGGTGCCCTCGTTCGTCCTGATGCAGGTGATCGGGACCGCGGCCGCCGTCGCCGTGGCCGTGCTGCTGTACCCGCAGGTGGACGACGTCGCCGCAGACGTCGTCGTGCTGCACGAGACCCCGGCTCCCCCGGCTCCGGCCGCTCGGCCCGACCCCGGGACCATCGGTGCCGCACGCCGCCCCCGTCCGGCCGGCCAGGCCGTCCGCGACCACGACGACCGGTCGGCGCGTTGACCGCGCCCGGTCACCGACCCGAAGGAGATCCCACCGTGTCCGACACGCCCAGCGTCCTGTTCGTCTGCGTGCACAACGCCGGCCGCTCCCAGATGGCCGCCGGGTGGCTGCGTCACCTCGCCGGGGACGCCGTCGAGGTCCGCTCGGCCGGCTCCCTGCCCGGCGACCGGATCAACCCGTCCGCCGTGCAGGCGATGGCCGAGGTCGGCGTCGACATCACCGACCAGCGCCCCAAGGTCCTCACCACCGAGGCGGTCGAGGCCTCCGACGTCGTCATCACCATGGGCTGCGGCGACGCCTGCCCGGTCTTCCCCGGCAAGCGGTACCTCGACTGGGACCTCGAGGACCCCGCCGGCAAGGGCGTCGAGTCCGTGCGCCCCGTCCGGGACGAGATCGAGGCCCGTGTCCGTGGCCTGCTCGCCGAGCTCCGGGTCGGGCCGGCCGCCGCTCGCTGAGCGACCGCGTCGCCGCTCAGGTGGGGAGGCCTCGTCGTCCTCCCCACCAGGCCAGCACGGCGGCCGCGACGACGACGGCCGCCAGGAGACCGAAGGCGGTGGCGTAGCTGCCCAGCGCCTCGGCCAGTGCCGTTCCGGCCCACGGCGCCAGCGCGGTCGCTGCGGTGATGGGGGCGGCGAAGAGCCCCGACAGGGTGCCGTAGCGGGCCGTGCCCCAGCGGTCGGAGACCGCCGTGGCCTGCAGCAGCGTGCACGCGCCCCGGGCAGCGCCGAGGGCGATGGCCGCGGCGACGAGGGCGACCGGCGGGCCGCTGAGGACACCGAGCAGCCCGATGCTCAGCGCCGAGGCGCCGATCAGCCCGACGGTCCGCCCGGTCGGGCTGGTGCGCGCGCTGAGTGGCCGGTAGACGACTCGGCCGAGCAGCTGCCCCGCCCCCAGCAGGCCGAGCGTCGTGGCCGCCAGTGAGGTCGAGAGCCCGCGCCCGGTGAGCAGCGGGATCACGGTCAGACTCGCGGCGTACGCCCCGAACGCGGTCAGGGTCAGCGCCGCGGACAGCGTCAGGAACTGGGTGCTGCGCGCCTCGGCCGGCACCCGGCGCGCCCGGTGACCTGCTGCGGACCGCGGGGGCCCCGCCGTCCTCCACGGTGCCCGCAGCATGGTCGCGTGCACCGGGATGGTCACCACGGCCAGCACCGCGGCGAGCACCAGGTAGGCGCCGCGCCACCCCAGGTGCTCGACCAGCACGTTGGTCAACGGGGCGAACAGCGTGCTGGCCAGGCCGGCGACCAGGGTCAGCGTGGTCAGGGCCTGCACCCGCCGGTCGCCGTACCAGCCGGTGAGTGCCGCGAACGCGGCCTGGTAGAAGACCGCGGACATGGCCGCGCCGGCGACCAGCCAGGCCGCCAGGAACGCGGCGTAGTTCGGCGCCAGCCCGATGGCCACGGTCGCCGGGACGGCGAGCACGGAGCCGGCCGTCATCACCCGCCGCGGTCCGAACCGGTCGAGCCAGCGGCCGACCGGGATCCCGGCCAGCGCCGAGACGACCAGGCCGGCCGAGAACGCCGCGGTGGCGGCCGTCGCCGACCAGCCGGTGTCGGCGGTGATCGCCGACACGGCGACCGGGAAAGCGTAGTAGAGCACCCCCCAGCTGGTCACCTCGGTGACGCACAGGCCGATCAGCGCCCGCCGCGGTGAGTGCCCGGGGTCCCCGACCCCCGCGGCGGGCGCTGCGGGCGTCGCCCCGTCAGCCGCCACAGGACGGCGACGACACCGCCACCGGCGCCAGGGCGCTGCCGCAGCACGAGCCGGCTGCCGCCTCGGCCGAGTACCCGTGCGTCGAACCGGTTGCGAAGCCCACGCCGGTGTTCCGGCCGGCCACCTCGGCCGCCTCGCGGACGCCGAGGTCGGTCGAGCACACCCCTGTCGCGGGCAGGGCCAGCTCCACCCGGGACGCGGCCGCCGTGTCGCCGGCCAGGGACGCGGCGATCGAGCGGACCTGCTCGTAGCCGGTGGCCAGCAGGAACGTCGGGGCGCGGCCGTAGGACTTCATGCCCACGACGTAGAAGCCCTCGTCCGGATGCGCCAGCACCGCCTCGCCGTGCGGCGGGACGGTGCCGCAGGAGTGGTGGTTCGGGTCGATCAACGGGGCCAGTCGCGCCGGCGCCTCGACAGCCGGGTCGAGGTCGAGCCGGACCTCGCGCAGCATCTCCAGGTCCGGGCGGAACCCCGTGGCGGCGACCACGGTGTCGACGGTCAGGCTGATCACGGCGCCGTCCCGGCCGCTCCCCGTCACCGTGACGCTCCCGTCGTCGGCCCGAGGAGCCAGCGACGTGATCGTGAACTCGCGGACCAGGCCGACCTCGCCACTGGCGACCGCGGCCCTGAGGCTCGAGCCGAGCAGGCCGCGGGCCGGCAGCCCGTCGGCGTCCCCGCCGCCGTAGAGCCGCGCGGGAGAGCGGCCGCGGATCGCCCAGGTGATCTCGGTGCCCGGCTCCTCCTCCCGCAGCTGCACCAGGGCCAGCAGCGTGGTGGCCGCCGAGTGGCCCATGCCGACCACGAGCGTGTGGCGCCCGGCGAAGCGCTTGCGGTCGGCGCCGAGCACGTCGGGCAGCGGGCCGATCACCCACGGGCCGGCCCGGTCCTCGCCGATCGCCGGCAGCCCGGCTCCGCCCAGCGGGTTGGGTCGCCCCCAGTTCCCCGAGGCGTCGATGACGGCGCGGGCCCGCAGGTCGACGACCTCGCCGTCCCGGGCGGTGCGGACGACGTACGGGCGGCCCGCGCGGCCGACGGTGCGGGTCTTGTCCACGCCCTCCCGGCCGACCGCGAGCACCCGGGTGCCGGTGCGGATGCGGGATGCCAGTTGCGGGGTGGCCGCCAAGGGAGCGAGGTAGAAGTCGACCAGCTCGGCGCCGGTCGGCAGCGCGTCCCGGTCCGGGGACCCCCAGCCGTCCTGCTCGAGCAGCCGGGCCGCGGCGGCGTCGACGTCGTACTCCCACGGGGAGAACAGCCGCACGTGGCCCCACTGCCGGACCGCGGCGCCGACCTGGTCGCCGCCCTCCAGCACGAGGGGCTCCAGGCCACGCTCCAGCAGGTGGACGGCGGCGGCCAGGCCCACCGGCCCGGCGCCAATCACCACGACCGGCAGCTCCGCGGACCCTGCCGACGACACGGTGGCCATGCTGACCAACTCCTCGATCCCTGGACGGCGTCGGCGGCCAACCTAACAGCGTTCGCTGTTTACATCAACATCGACGTGTCATACTGCCGTCATGAGCCAGGACCTGGGTGTGCGGCTGCTGGACCCCGACAGCCTCTCCTCCGCGGCCGAACAGGCCCAACTGCTCGCCCCGCAGCTCAAAGCGCTGTCCGATGCCAACCGGCTGCACCTGCTCCTGCTGCTCGCCGAGGGGCCGCACACCGTCCGCGAGCTCACCGACGCGTCCGGGATGAGCCAGACCCTGGTCAGCCACCACCTCGCCCCGCTGCGCGACCAGGGTCTGGTGACCCTCGAGCCCCGGGGCCGCAGCAACGTCTACTCGCTGTGCTGCGAGGCGCTCGCCGGCCCCGTCCGGCTGCTGGCCACGCTGGCCGCCACGACCCCCGAGGGTGCCGAGGCCTGCTGCGCTCCCTGACGTCGTCCGGCCCGCCCTCGTCGTCGATGCCGCAGGTCAGGGCCGGGTCAGCACGCGGTAGGTCACGTGGACGACCGAGCTCGCCGCCCGGGACTCCAACTGCTCCAGGTCCAGCGGCGGGACGCCGTCGAACAGCCGCGTGCCGGCGCCAAGCGTCAACGGCGCGATGTGCAGGCGCAGCTCGTCGACGAGGCCGGCGGCGAGGTACTGGTTGACCGTCGTCGCGCCGCCGACGACCGAGACCTCGCCGTCCCCGGCCGCCCCCCGCGCCCGAGCCAGAGCGGACCCGATCCCGTCGGTGACGAAGTGGAACGTGGTGCCGCCGGCCATCGGCTGCGGGTCGCGTGGGTGGTGGGTGAGCACGAAGACCGGAGCGTGGAAGGGCGGGTCGTCGCCCCACCAGCCCGCCCACTGTCGGTCCCACCCGCCACGCACGGGGCCGAACATGTTGCGGCCCATGACGAATGCCCGGGCGGAGGTCATCCGGTCGACCTCGGCCCGGTTCTCGTCCAGGGCGTCGAACATCCAGGCGTGCAGCCGAGCACCCGAGCCGTCCCCGCCGTCGTCGCCGAACGGGCGATCCTCGGTCTGGTGGTGTCCGGCCGAGTACCCGTCGGCCGAGATGGTCAGGTCGCAGGTCACCCTGGTCATCGCTCGCTCCTCGGCATCAGCCGTCCGGTCCTGGCGGTCCCGCTGGCGGGCCGGGCTGTCGCTCGACCACGGCGACGCAGGAGTCCACCGGCGGGAGCGCCGCGATGTCGGCGGCCACCTCCTGGGCGGCCACCCGGTACGACCCGTCGACCAGCAGGCTCCGCACCGCACCCGCCAGTGACGAGAGGTCCTCGGCGCCCTGGAGAGCGATGCCGGCGCCGATCTCCTGCACCCGCGCCGCGTTCAAGAACTGGTCGGAGGAGAACAGCGGCACGACGACCATCGGGACACCGGCCGCGAGGCCCGCCATGGTCGTGCCGAACCCGCCGTGCCCGACCATCGCCGACGCGTGCGGCATCACGTCCCGCTGGGGCCACCACCGTTCCACGTGCACGTCGGGCGGCAGGGGTGCCAGCGCCTCGGGGTCACCGGCCGCACCGACGGTGAGCAGCACCCGCGCCGGCACCTCGGCGAGCGCCGCGACCACGTCGGCGTAGATCCCGCGGAACCTCGGCATGCCGGCGGTCACCGACCCGAAGGAGACGTACACCAGCGGCTTCCCGTCGTCGTCCCACCACCTCGGCAGCGCAGCAGCCGCGGGGTCCACCTCGTCGCCCCGGTACCGGTGGGTCGCCGCGGGGTCCCCGCGCCGCGGCGCGTCCAGCCGCGCGGGCACGGAGGTGAGCCTCGGGACGGTGAGCAGCCCGTCGGCGCCCGACCCGCAGCCGTGCTCACGCAGCGGCCCGTCGAGCAGCGGGAGGATGAACTCCTCGAACGACCCCAGGCCGATCGCGAGCTGCAGGTGCGGCGTGCCCGTCTCGACGGAGACGACGTAGGACGCCAGCTCCGCGGGTTCGCGGAGGACGACGTCGGGCCGCCACTCCCGGACGACCGCCCGGACGCCCGGCAACGCGGCCCGGGTGTCGATGCGCCCGAACACCTCGCCCACCACCAGCACGTTCGCCTCGACCCTGGTCAGGGACGGGACCTGTGCGAACACGGCGTCCAGCTCGTCCGGTGGTGCATCGGCGAACGGGACGTGGGTCAGCCCGGCCCGCTCCACCACCGGCGCGAACGACGCGGGTGCGGCCACCCGCAACTCATGGCCGGCGTCGAGCAGCGCCCGGGCGACCGGCACCATCGGGCCGAAGTGCCCGGCCCCCGCCGTCGTCGCCAGCAGGACCCGCACGTGGTGCTCCTCCGCGTCGGCGGACCGGCCGCTACTGCTCGTCGCGGTCGGCCGGCTGCTGGGCGTGCTCGGCGGGCTGCCGGCAGTCGGGCGCCTCGTCCCCGGCCCCTTCCGGCGGGTGCGACCGGCCGGGGGAGCGGCGCTGCGGCAGCGGCTCGCCGTCCTTCACCAGCCGCAGGTGCGGACCGGTGCGGATGCTCGCCTCCGGGTCGTCCACCAGCGGGAGTCCGGCCGCCCGGCGGACCCGGTTCTCCGGCACGTCCAGCGCCCGGGCCAGGTGCACGGCCAGCCCCTCGCTGATCCAGCTGCGTCCGCGGCCGCGGGCCATCCGCTGGAGGGCCTCGGCCGGGAACACCCAGCCCGACCGCCAGGACGCGTCGTCGGGGCTCCGGTCCAGCTCCCACAGGCGGCGCCGGACGAGGTCGTGCAGCGGGTGGCGGGCCATCCGTGCAGGTTAGGTCGGTCGGGCGGCGGTGGCACCCGGTTCTGCGCTGCCACCACCGACGGTCGCCGGACGCCTGCACCGGGTCAGGCTGGGGCTCCGGGTCGGACACCGGGCGGCATGATCGTCCAGCACGTCGTTGCCTCGGGGCCGTCCGGTCCGGAAAGGTGCCCGCGTGAGCGAGGAGGCGCCCCCCACCTCGGCCGTCCACCGTCCCCGACACCCCGAGGTGCCCGTGTCCCCGTCGCCACGCCCCCTGCTCGTCCGCCCGCGCGGAGGAGCCGTCCTCGCCCTGGCGGCGCTGCTCACCGGTGCCCTCGTCCTCGACGTCGGCGACGCCGCGGCCGCCCGGGCCGCGGGCCCGGAACCCGTGACGTACCAGGGGGCGACCTTCCCGACCGCCGGCCCGGCGCCCACCGAGGACAAGCCGCAGAGCAAGCTGTGGTGGAACGACGGCGCCTGGTGGGCACTGATGCGCGTGCCCGCCGGGGTCACCATCCACCGCCTGGTCGAGCACGTCTGGCAGGACACGGGCGTCGTCGTCGACGAGCGGACCGCCAGCACCGGGGACGCGCTGTGGGAGAACGGCCGGCTGTACGTCGCCAGCCGGGTCAGCGGTGGGGACATGCGCGCCGTCCGCTTCTCCTACGACCCGGTCACCGACCAGTACCTCCGCGAGGTCGACCAGCCGGTCACCAGCGCCGGCACCGAGTCGGTGGCCATCGCCCGTGACACGACCGGCCGGCTCTGGGTCGCCTACACGCAGGACTCCCGGGTCCTGGTCGCCACGAGTGCGACGGACGGCGCGACCTGGTCGGCGCCCTTCCCGCTGCCCGTGCCGGACAACGCCGTCGCCGGCGACGACATCGCCGGGATCATCGCCTTCTCCGGCCAGGTCGGCGTCATGTGGTCCGACCAGGGGGACGACGTCATGGGCTTCGCCGTCCACCAGGACGGCGCACCGGACACGGCCTGGACGGCCGAGACCGCGCTCAGCGGGCCCAACCTGGCCGACGACCACCTCAACCTCAAGGCGCTCTCGGGCGACGGGCAGGGACGCATCTTCGCCGCGGTCAAGACCTCCCGCGGCGACGCCGGGGAGGCCGCCACCGACCCGAGCATCGTCGTGCTCCAGCGGAGCGCCGACGGCAGCTGGACCAGCGCCGCGGCCGCGCAGGTGGGCGACCGGCTGACCCGCCCCCAGCTCGCCCTGGACACGACCAACGGCCTGCTGCACGTGCTGATGTCCACGACGAGCGGCGGGACGGTCTACTACAAGACGTCCCCGCTGGGGGCCCTGGCCTTCCCGGCCGGCCCGCCGACGCCCTTCCTCCGCTGGCCCGGGGCCAGCATCAACGACGCCAGCACCACCAAGCAGCCCCTGGACGCCACCACCGGACTCGTCGTGCTGGCCAGCGACGAGGACGAGGGGCGCTACTACCACGCGGAGCTGTCGCTCGGCGCCCTGCCCTGACACCGGTCACGTCCCGGTCCGCCGGACGGCGACCGGGACGGTGACCGGGGGCCGGCCCCGCGCCGGCCTCAGCGGTTGGCGCCGGAGGCCGCGAGCAGGGCCGCCAGCGGCTCGACCTGCGGCTGGAGCAGGTCGGCGAACTGCTGCGGGGCCGGCGACTCCGGCCACCCCTCGGCCGCCGGGTCCACGTACTCGCCACCGGACCCCTCCGTGGCCGTCCGCAGCGTCGCTGCCGCGGCCGCCGGCCGCAGCGGGCCCACCACCACCACCCGGGCGTCGGGGGCTGCGCGCTCCACCGCGCTCATCGTCTCCTCGACGGCCGCCTCCAGCGTGGCGTCCTCGGGGTCGTCGAGCCGGCTGTCCACGAGCAGCACCAGCTGGGTGGCGCCGTCGACCCGCGTCTCCACCTGCGCGGCGAAGGACGGGTCGGCGGTGAACCCCGACCCCGGTGCGGGGACGTCGGTCAGGCTCATCGGGACACCGGCCTCGCCGAGGGCCGCGGTGAGCAGGTCCGGCCAGCCGCCGTCGTCGTCCCGGAGCACCACCGTCCGGACGGCGTCCTGGGGGCCGACCGGCGGGTCCGGCTGGGGGACCGCCGCGCTGCTCTCCGGGCCCGGCGCCGAGGCCGGAGGCGCCGCCTCGGAGGCGGCCGTCTCCCCGCCGCAGCCGGCCAGGACCCCGGCCGCCGCGAGGCCGAGCGCGACGGCCGACGCGCGTCGCCGGCCCGGTGTCGGAGGGGTCCGCTGGCCGGTCATGGCTGCATACTGCCGTCTGCTCGACGCCGGTGGGGACTCCGCCGGCCCGCCGGGTCCGGGGACGCCCCGCCGGGGCGGGACGGGTCCACGCCGGGGACCATGGACCAGCTGACGACCGAGCCCCAGGAGGACAGCACGTGCTGCAGCCCCCGGTCGACGTGCTGCGGGCCGCCGAGATCGCCCGCAGCCACCACCGCTGGCAGACAGACAAGGCCGGCCGCCCCTACTTCGACGCCCACGTGGCCGACGTCCACCGGCGGCTGGTGGAGGAGTCGACGGCCGTGCAGGCGGTCGCGCTGCTGCACGACGTCCTGGAGGACACCTCCTGCACCGAGGAGGAGCTGCGCCGCGAGTTCCCGCTCCACGTCGTGGACGCCGTCGTGGCGCTGACCACCGACCGGGCGAGCCGCTGGAGCACTACTACGCCCGGGTGCGCAGCGACGCGCTGGCCCGCCAGGTGAAGCTCGCCGACATCGCCTCCAACACCGACCCGGCCCGGCTCGCCGAGCTGGACGAGCCGACGCGCAACCGGCTGACCGGGAAGTACCGGACGGCGCTGGCCGCGCTGTCCTGACGGAGGGCGCGCCTCCGGGAGGGATGGTGGTCGGCCGAGAGGTCGGGCACGCCGAGGCATGCGGGGAGCCGGTCCCGGGCACTCCAGGAGCCTCGCCTACCGCACGGAGTCCCTCATGACCCGCTCCATCGCCCACCAGTCCGTCGAGGAGCTCGGCGGACCGGGCAGCGTGCTCGTCCGCCAGCGCAACGACCACGTCGACCTCGACCACCTGTTGAAGGAGCTCGCCGGCACCACCGGCCGCGAGCAGGAGCGGGTGCTGCGCCGCATCGACCGGCTGGTGTTCAGTCACGCCTTCGCCGAGGAGACCGTGCTGTGGCCGGTCGTGCGCCGGGTGCTGCCCGACGGCGACGCGATCACCCTCCAGGTCGAGCAGGAGCACCAGGAGGTGAACGAGCTGGTCAGCACGCTGGAGACCGTCGGCCACGACGACCCCCGGCGGGCCGAGCTGCTGTCCCGGCTGGTGCAGGCGCTGCAGAACGACGTCCGCGAGGAGGAGGACGTCATGTTCCCGCGGCTGCAGGAGCAGCTGGACGGGCCGGCGCTGCGCCGGCTCGGCCGGCAGTGGGAGGTCGCCCGCCGCGTGTCCCCGACCCGGCCGCACCCCACCGTCTCGCGCCGTCCGCCGGGCAACGCGCTGTCCGGGCTGCCGCTCAGCCTCCTCGACCGCACCCGGGACCTGGTGGACGCCGGGGTCCAGCGGGCACCGGAGCGCGTCGCGCCGGCCGGCGAGGCCGTGAGCCGCGGGCTGGCCCTGCTCGCCGGCCTGGTCGAGCGGGTGCCGCTGGCCCGGAAGGGCGACCGGCCGCCGACCAGCCGCTGACCCCGGCACGCGCCGGGCCGGGCCGGAAGGCACGATCACCGGCATGTCCTACAGCGCCGCGGAGTCCCGCTACGAGTCGATGTCCTACCGCAGGTGCGGTGCCAGCGGGCTGGACCTGCCCGCGATCAGCCTCGGGCTGTGGCACAACTTCGGTGACGACGTCCCCTTCGACCGGCAGCGGGACATCCTGCGGCGCGCCTTCGACCGCGGGATCACCCACTTCGACCTGGCCAACAACTACGGCCCGCCCTACGGCTCGGCGGAGGCCAACTTCGGCCGCCACCTGCGCGACTCCTTCGCCGCGCACCGGGACGAGCTGGTGATCTCGACCAAGGCCGGCTACGACATGTGGCCGGGCCCCTACGGCCAGGGCGGCGGCTCCCGCAAGTACCTGACCGCCAGCCTCGACCAGTCGCTGACCCGGATGGGCCTGGACTACGTCGACGTCTTCTACTCCCACCGCTTCGACCCCGGCACCCCGCTGGAGGAGACGATGGGCGCGCTGCACCGCGCGGTGCAGGCGGGCAAGGCCCTCTACGTCGGCGTCTCCTCCTACTCCGCGGCCGACACCGCGCGGGCGGCGGAGATCCTGGCCGACCTCGGGACGCCGCTGCTCATCCACCAGCCCTCCTACTCGATGCTCAACCGCTGGATCGAGGCCGACCGGCTGCTGGACACCCTCGCCGACGCGGGCGCCGGGTGCATCGCGTTCTCCCCGCTGGCCCAGGGGATGCTCACCGACAAGTACCTGGACGGGGTGCCCCAGGGCTCGCGCGCCAGCCAGGGCAAGTCGCTGTCCACCGACCTGCTCACCGAGGAGGCGCTCGGGCACGTCCGCGCGCTGGACGGGGTTGCCCGCTCCCGCGGTCAGAGCCTGGCGCAGCTGGCGCTGGCCTGGGCGCTGCGCGACCCGCGGGTCACGTCGGTGCTGATCGGGGCCAGCAGCGTCCGGCAGCTCGACGACAGCCTCGGTGCCCTGGAGCGGCTGGACTTCACCGACGAGGAACTGGCCGCCATCGACTCCCACGCCGTGGACGCCGGCATCGACCTGTGGGCGGGCTTCCGCAGTTCCTGACCTGCCCGCAGGGGAGGGGAGGACGGCGGCGTGGTCTGATCGCGGGCGACGGGCCGGCACCTCGGCCGGCCCCCTGTCGGCGAGGGAGCCACATGTCCGACGAGGTCCTGCTGGAGGTCGACGAGGGCGTCGCCGTCGTCACGCTGAACGCGCCGGAGCGGCGCAACGCACTCACCCCGTCGATGGCGGCGGACTTCATCGCCGTCCTCGACGAGCTCGACGCCCGACCGGAGGTCGGGGCGGTCGTGGTGCGCGGGGTCGGGAGGTCCTTCTGCGCCGGCGGCGACGTGCAGACGCTCACCGAGGCCGGCCGCGACCCGGCCGCGCCGGACGCCTACGACGGCATGAGCCGGATCTACGACTCCTTCTACCGGCTGGGGCAGGTGTCGGCACCCACGATCGCCGCCGTCCGCGGTTCGGCCGTCGGCGCCGGCATGAACATGCTGCTCGCCGCCGACCTGCGGATCGTGGCGCGCGACGTCCGGCTGCTGTGCGGGTTCCTCAAGCGGGGCATGCACCCCGGCGGTGGGCACTTCGTGATCCTGTCCCGGCTGGTGGGGCGGGAGGCCGCGGCGGCGTTGGCACTGTTCGGCGAGGAGCTGGACGGCGAGCGGGCCGTGGCGCTGGGCCTGGCCTGGGAGACCGTGGACGACGCCGCGGTCGAGGACCGGGCGCGGGAGCTCGCCGTCCGGGTCGCCGCGGACCCGGAGCTCGCCCGGGTGGCCACCCGCAACTTCCGCAAGGAGACCGGGCCGCCGCACGTCAGCTGGGAGGTGGCCACGCAGTTCGAGCGGCCCGCCCAGATGTGGTCCATGCGCCGCTCGGCGGGATGAGAGCGGGCCGGTGCCCGGGGACCCCCGGGCACCGGCCCTCCGCGTCAGGTCGTCTGCTGCGGCTTCGGGGCCTCGCGCGCGTCGAGCTGGATCTCCTTGTCCGCGCGCGGCACCCCCTCCTTCATCTCCTTGGTCCGCTCCATCTCGGCGTCCAGCTCGATGCCGAACAGCAGGGCCAGGTTGATCAGCCAGAACCAGATCAGGAAGACCACCACCCCGGCCAGCGCGCCGTACGTGGCGTTGTAGCTGCTGAAGTTGGCGACGTAGAACGCGAACAGCGCGGAGACCACGACGGCCACCAGGATGGCCACACCCGCGCCGGGGCTGACCCACTTGAAGCCGCGCAGCTTCACGTTCGGGGTGGAGTAGTAGAGGACGGCGATCATCAGCGCCAGCAGGACGAGGATGACCGGCCACTTGACGAAGCTCCAGACGGTCAGCAGCCCCTCGGGGAGCCGGAGGGCCTGGCCGATGGCGTCGACCACCGGGCCGCTGAGGACCAGCGTCGCCAGGATGAACGCGGCGAAGAGGATGCCGATCAGCGTGACCAGCAGCTGGAGCGGCTTGAGCTTCCAGATCTTGCGGCCCTCGGGCGTCTCGTACACCACGTTGGCCGCCCGGGTGAAGGCGCCGACGTAGCCCGAGGCGGACCAGACGGCACCGGCGACACCGAGGATGAGGCCCCAGGAGGCCGTGCCGGTGCTGCCGGCGATCTGCTGGATCACCGGGTTGAGGGTCTCGGCCGCCTGGGCGGGCACGACGGCGGTGATCCCCTCGGTGAGCTGCTGCGGGTCGGTCAGCAGCCCGACCAGCGACAGCAGCGCCGTCAGCGCGGGGAACAGGGCCAGCACCCCGTAGTAGGTCAGCGAGGCCGCCCAGTCGGTCAGCCCGTCCTCGCTGAACTCCGTCAGCGTGCGCTTGAGCGTGCCCCCGGTGGTGGCCTTGCCACCCGCGCCGGTGGGTGCGTAGTCCGAGCGCTGGCCGCTGATGTTGTCGTCGTCGGGCGCGGGGTCGGAGGTCGTCCGGCCGGCTCCCGCTCGCTGGTCGGGATCGGTGCTGCGTGCTCCGGCCATCGGGGCCTCCGGGCGTCGGGGAAGTGTCGTTGCGTCCCTGCCCACGGGCGCGACCGGCCACGCGTGACCCTGGGCGTTTCGGGGGCGGATGAGTCCGTTCCGTGACCCGCAGTGCCCGGATCGGCGGCGTCGTCCGCGGGACACGCCGGGAGTTGCCCCCCGAAAGGGCGATCGTCGTCACACACTGTTCACCCGATCGATGCGCTGGTGCAGGGTTGACCCGACGTCGAGCCGGGAAGTGTGGATGCGACGAACGGCCCGCCCTTCCCCGGCGGGCACCCCGAGTAGGACCTGGAGCGAGCGAATGGTGTTGTGGCCGGCGGTGTCCCTGGTCGGTTTCCTCCTGCTGACGGGTCTGGTGATCTCCATGGGCACCCGATCGACGGCGCGGTACGAGGCCGAGAAGCAGCAGGCGGCAGCACCCCGCGGCCGGAAGGCCGGCGCCGAGGCCATCGGGGCCACAGCAGTCCTGTGAGGAAGGACCCCGCTCTCCTCACGCCTCGCGAGCTCGGGGCGAGCCTCTGAGCGGGGCCGCACAGCAAGACACGCCAGCACGACGACGGCGGCTCCCTCTGGGGGCCGCCGTCGTCGTCTGTCCGGCACCGCTGCAGGGTCCCGCCGCGAGCGTGCGAGTGGCGGGGGGCAGGGTCCGGCCCCGTTCCGAGGCTCGTCCCGGCCCCGCTGCAGGGTCCCGCCGCGAGCTTGCGAGTGGCGGGGGGCAGGGTCAGGCCCCGTTCCGAGGCTCGTCCCGGCCCCGCTGCAGGGTCCCGCCGCGAGCTTGCGAGTGGCGGGGGGCAGGGTCAGGCCCCGTCCCGAGGCTCGTCCAGGCCCCCCTGCAGGGTCCCGCCGCGAGCTTGCGAGTGGCGGGGGGCAGGGGGGTCCTTCTTCAGAACCAGTCGCCGCGCATGTCCAGGACGGTCCGGTCGAGCGAGGCCAGCAGGTCCAGCTGGGGGCCGGTGCGCGGCAGCTCCCAGTGCTGGAAGTACCGCGCCGCCTGGCGCTTGCCGGCGGCGAGGTCGTCGTCCCGGCCCTCCGCGGCGAGCGCCTGCTCCAGCCACAGCCAGCCGACCACCAGGTGGCCGGCCGCCTCCAGGTAGACGCTGGCGTTGGCCAGCGTGACCTGCGGGTCGCCGGCGCCCCACAGCGTGCCGGTCACCTCGACCAGCCGGTCGACCGTGGCGTCGAGGTCGGCGGCCAGGTCGCCCCACGGCGTCCCGGCGGCCCGGGCGGTCGTCGCCGCGATCGTCTCCCGTAGCAGCGCCAGGCCGGCCCCGCCGCCCATCACCACCTTGCGGCCGAGCAGGTCCAGCGCCTGGATGCCGTGCGTGCCCTCGTGGATCGGGTTGAGCCGGTTGTCCCGGTAGAACTGCTCCACCGGGAAGTCCCGGGTGTACCCCGCGCCCCCGTGCACCTGGATGGCGAGGTCGCTGGCCGCCAGGCACCACTGCGACGGCCAGCTCTTCGCGATCGGGGTCAGCACCTCCAGCAGCAGCCGGGCGCGGGCACGGTCGGCCTCGGCCTCGGCGGTCTGCTCCTCGTCGACCAGGCGCGCGCAGTACAGGCCAAGCGCCAGGCCGCCCTCGACGTAGCTCTTGGCGGCCAGCAGCATCCGCCGGACGTCGGGGTGCTCGATGATCGGCACCTGCGGGGTGGCCGGGTCCTTGGCGGCCAGCGGGCGGCCCTGGGCGCGGGTGCGGGCGTACTCGACCGCGTGCAGGTAGCCGGTGTAGCCCAGCGCCGTCGCGCCCATCCCGACGCCGATCCGCGCCTCGTTCATCATGTGGAACATGTAGGTCAGCCCGCGGTGCAGGTCGCCGACCAGGAAGCCGACCGCGCCCGGCCGCCCGCCGGGGGTGTGCACGCCCTCCCCGAAGTTGAGCGCGGTGTTCGTCGTCCCGCGGTAGCCCATCTTGTGGTTCAGGCCGGCCAGCACCACGTCGTTCCGCTCGCCGATCCCGCCGTCGGGCGTGACCAGGTGCTTCGGGACGATGAACAGCGAGATGCCCTTCACCCCGGGTGGACCGCCGGGCACCTTGGCCAGCACGAGGTGAACGATGTTCTCGGTCAGCTCGTGGTCCCCGCCGGAGATCCACATCTTGCTGCCGGTCAGCCGGTACGTCCCGTCGTCCTGGGGGACCGCCCGGGTGGTGATGTCGGCCAGCGACGAGCCCGCCTGCGGCTCGGACAGCGCCATCGTGCCGAACCAGCGGCCCTCGGCCATCGGCGGCACATAGGTCCGCACCTGCTCGGGGGTGCCGTGCGCGACGAGCAGGTTGGCGTTGGCCATGGTCAGGAACGGATAGGCCGAGGTGCCGATGTTGGCCGCCTGGAACCAGGCGTGCACGGCCTGGTTCACCACGGCGGGGAGTTGCAGGCCGCCGAGCTCCTCGGGCAGCGCCGCGGCGGTCATCCCGGCCTCGGCGAACACCTGCAGCGCGGCGGCCACCTCGGGCACCAGCACGACCTTGCCGTCGACCAGGTGCGGCTCGTGCTCGTCGGCGGTCCGGTTGTGCGGCGCGAAGTGCTCCGTGGCGATCTCCGCGGCCAGCTCCAGCACCGCGTCGATGGTGTCCCGGGAGTGCTCGGCGAACCGCGGGCGCTTGCTCAGCGTCTCAACCTGCAGCCAGTCGTGGAGCAGGAAGTCCAGATCGGGACGGGACAGGACCAGTGACGAGCGCACGGGGTACTCCAGGCGGCGACGGCAGGTGTCGGCGGGCGGCGGCCCTCCCGCCAGGTTAGGCCGGGGAGCCGGGACGACGACGGGCCCCTCCTGGTGCGGAGGGGCCCGTCGTCGTCCGGTCAGCCGCGGTGCCGCCCGGCCGGGGGTGTCGGACCGGTGCGGTCCGCGCCGGTGACCGGCGGGGCGGTGGACGTCGGCGCCGCCACACCGGCGGCGTGCTCCGCCGCCTGGCCGGCGTCCTCGCCGTCGGCACCGGACTCCTGCAGCGCCTGGATGCCCGACTTGTTGCTCAACGTGAGCTGCGGCAGGAAGAGGAACACGAAGAACCCGATCGCCACGACGCCCGCGGTGATGAGGAACACCAGGTCGATCGAGTCCGAGAACCCGACCCGGAAGGGCCGGAGCAGCGACTCCGGCGCACCGGCGATCGCCGTGGTGTCGCTGAGGGCGGCGTCGAAGTCGAAGCTGCCGGCCGCGGCCCCCACCGAGGGGTCGGTCCGGGCGGCGTCGGCCACGGCGTTGCCGATGTCGGTGGGCAGCCGGGTGAACAGGACGGACAGGAAGGCCGCCACGCCGATCGTGCCGCCCATCTGGCGGAAGAAGGTGACCGACGAGGTCGCGACGCCCATCTCCCGGGGGGAGACCGAGTTCTGCACGGCGAGGATCACCGGCTGGAAGTTGAACCCGAGCCCCAGGCCGAGCAGGACCATGAACGGCACCAGGGTCCACACCGACGCGTCCGCGGTCACGACGACGGACAGCGACAGCAGGGCCACGGTCATCAGCACGATGCCCACCAGCGGGAAGACCTTGTACCGGCCGGTCCGGGAGATGGCGATGCCCGAGCTGACCGCACCGGCCATGATGCCGGCGACCAGCGGGATCATCTGCAGCCCGGCGACGGTGGCGCTGGAGCCCTGAACGATCTGCAGGTACTGGGGGAGCAGCAGGATGCCGCCGAACATGCCGGCGCCCATCACGATGCTGCCCACGGCCGCCACCGCGAAGCTGCGGTTGCGGAACAGGCGCAGCGGCAGCAGCGCCTCGTCGCCGTAGCCGCGCTCGGCGAGCACGAACGCCACGAAGCCGACCGCGCCGATGGCGTAGCAGGTGATCGCGGAGCCCGAGGCCCAGCCCCAGGTGCGGCCCTGCTCGGCCACGATCAGCAGCGGCACCAGGAAGGTGACCAGCGCCAGGGCGCCGGGCCAGTCGATCCGGTGGTCGCGGCGCTGGTGCGGCAGGTGCAGCACGCGCATGACGACGACGAACGCCAGCACGCCCAGCGGCACGTTGATCAGGAAGATCCAGCGCCAGCCGGTGAGGCCCAGCAGCGAGGACTGCCCGGCCAGGAAGCCGCCGATGACCGGGCCGAGCACGCTGGAGGTGCCGAAGACGGCCATGAAGTAGCCCTGGTACTTCGAGCGCTCCCGCGGCGGCACGATGTCGCCGATGATCGCCAGCGCCAGGGACATGAGCCCGCCGGCCCCGATGCCCTGCAGCGCGCGGTAGGCCGCGAGCTGGTACATCGTGTCGGCGAAGGTGCAGGCCAGCGAGCCGATGACGAAGACGCCGATGGCGAACAGGTAGAACGGCCGGCGGCCGTAGATGTCGCTGAGCTTGCCGTACAGCGGCGTGGTGATCGTCGAGGTGATCAGGAACGCCGTCGTCGCCCAGGCCTGCAGGTCGTAGCCCTGCAGGTCGTCGGCGATGGTGCGGATCGCGGTCGACACCACCGTCTGGTCGAGCGCGGCCAGGAACATGCCGAGCATCAGGCCGACCAGGATGGTGACGATCTGGCGGTGGGTGAACATGCCGTCGGCGTCCGGCGCGGCCGCGGCCGCCCGGCGGTCGGCCGCGGTGCCGCGGTCGCTGGTCTGCGTCATCGGTCCTTCTCGGTGCAGGGGGAGGACCCGCCGAGGGCGGGCAGGTGGGCGGTCAGGTCTTGCACGAAGCGGTGCAGCTGACGGGTGAAGGCGGCACGCTCGCCGGGCGGCCACTCCGCGGTGACGCGCTCGAGGAGGCTGTCGCGCTCGCGGCGCATGGCGTCGAGCACGGCCTCGCCGTCGGCGGTGACCACCAGCCGGCTGGCCCGGCCGTCCTGCTCGTCGGCCACCCGGCGGACCAGCCCGCGCTCCACCAGCAGGGTGACGTGCCGGCTCACTGTCGACGGGTCGATGTGGGCCAGCTCGGCCAGCGCGCCCTGGCGGAGGGGGCCGAGCCGGGTCAGCGGGAACAGCAGCACGTGCGCCGCCCGCTCGCGGGCCTCGGCGCCGGAGCCAGAGGCGTGCAGGGAGCCGGACTTGACGGCGTGCAGCACGCGGGCGAGCCGGGCCAGCTCGTCGGACAGCGAGAGCTCGCTGTCCGGCGGGGCGCCAGGGGATGCGGTCACGGACACTCCGGGGGACGGACGGCGGCGCGCACCAGCGCGCCCAGGAACAGTTGCACGGTACAAGCCGTTGTGCGGTGCACGCAATCAGTTGCGGCGTGCACGGATCCGTGTCGTCCGCCACCACCGGCGGGATGGGACCCTGGGGAGCTGCCCGGCGGCACGGACGTGCCGTCCCGGGCGACGGACCAGCGAGGAGAAGACGTGACCACGCCGCACGACGACCTGCGGTCCCGGCTGTCCGCGCTCACCCTCGAGGACGAGCACCGGCTGCGCCGGCGGCTCGACGGCACCCGGCGCACCAAGGACCCCGCGGCGCGTGCGGCCCAGCGGGAGCGCGTCGCGGCCGACGTCGCCGCCGCCGAGCAGCGCATCGCCCGCCGGCACGCCGCCGTCCCGGTGGTGGTGTACCCCGAGGACCTGCCGGTCAGCCAGCGCCGGGGGGAGATCGCCAAGGCCATCGGCGAGTCGCAGGTCGTGGTGGTCGCCGGGGAGACGGGGTCGGGCAAGACGACCCAGCTTCCCAAGATCCTGCTCGAGCTCGGCCGGGGCGTCCGCGGGCGCATCGGGCACACCCAGCCGCGCCGCATCGCCGCGCGCACCGTGGCCGAGCGCATCGCCGAGGAGCTGGGCAGCCCGCTGGGCGAGGTGGTCGGCTGGAAGGTCCGGTTCACCGACCAGGTCGGCGACACCACACTGGTCAAGCTGATGACCGACGGCGTCCTGCTGGCCGAGGTGCAGCGCGACCGGATGCTCCGCCAGTACGACACGATCATCATCGACGAGGCGCACGAGCGGAGCCTCAACATCGACTTCCTGCTGGGCTACCTGGCCCGGCTGCTGCCCCGCCGTCCGGACCTGAAGCTCGTCATCACGTCGGCGACGATCGACGTCGACCGGATCGCCCAGCACTTCGGCCAGGACGGGGCGCAGGTCCCGGTCGTCGAGGTCAGCGGCCGGGCGTACCCCGTCGAGGTCCGCTACCGCCCGGTCGTCGACCCCGACGACCCGGACACCGACGAGGACCGGGACCAGGTCAGCGCGATCGTCGACGCCTGCGCCGAGCTCGTCGCCGAGGGGCCCGGTGACGTGCTGGTCTTCCTGGCCGGCGAGCGGGAGATCCGGGACACCGCCGACGCGCTGGCCGAGCGGGGGTTCCCGCACACGGAGGTGCTGCCGCTCTACTCGCGGCTGTCGGCGGCCGAGCAGCACCGGGTCTTCGCGGCGCACACCGGCCGGCGCATCGTGCTGGCCACCAACGTCGCCGAGACCTCGCTGACCGTCCCGGGGATCAAGTACGTCGTCGACCCCGGCACGGCGCGGATCTCCCGGTACAGCCATCGCACCAAGGTCCAGCGGCTGCCCATCGAGCCGGTCAGCCAGGCGTCGGCGCGGCAGCGCTCCGGCCGGTGCGGGCGCACCAGCGAGGGCATCGCCGTCCGGCTGTACACCGAGGAGGACTTCGCGTCCCGGCCGGAGTACACCGACCCGGAGATCCTGCGCACCAACCTGGCGTCGGTGCTGCTGCAGATGGCCGCGCTGGGCCTGGGCGACGTCGCCGACTTCCCGTTCATCGACCCGCCGGACCGGCGTGCCGTCGCCGACGGCATCGCGCTGCTGGAGGAGCTCGGCGCGCTGACCCCCGAGGGGGCGCTGACCGAGACCGGCCGCGCGCTGGCCGCCCTCCCACTGGACCCCCGGATGGCCCGGATGGTCGTGGAGGCCGACCGGCGCGGCGTCCTGGAGGAGGTGCTGGTCATCGCCGCCGGTCTGACCATCCAGGACCCGCGGGAACGGCCGGCCGAGCACCAGCAGGCCGCCGACGAGCTGCACCGCCGCTTCGCCGACGAGAACTCCGACTTCCTGTCGCTGCTGAACCTGTGGCGGTACCTGGTCGAGCAGCAGGACGCGCTGTCCGGCAACCAGTTCCGCCGCACCGTCAAGCGAGAGTTCCTGCACTACTTGCGCATCCGGGAGTGGCAGGACCTGCACGGGCAGCTGCGCGGTACCGCGCGCCGGCTGGGGATGCAGGTGGGCGAGCTGGCCGAGGGGCCGGACGAGCGCGGCGTGCACGCCTCGCTGCTGGCCGGCCTGCTGTCCCAGGTGGGCATGCAGGCCGAGCCGGCCAAGGGCGACCGTCGGCCCGCCCGCGAGTACCTGGGCACCCGCAACACCCGCTTCGTCATCGCCCCCGGCACGCCGCTGGCGAAGAAGCCGCCGCGCTGGGTGGTCGCCGCGGAACTGGTGGAGACCAGCCGGCTGTTCGCCCGGACGGTCGCCCGGATCGACCCCGAGGTGGTCGAGCGGCTCGCCGAGCACCTGGTCAAGCGGCAGTACTCCGAGCCGCGCTGGGACGCCAAGCGGGGCAGCGTCGTGGCCACCGAGCGGGTCACGCTCTACGGCCTGCCGCTGGTGGTCGGCCGCCGGGTGCAGTACGGCTCGATCGACCCGGTCGTCTCCCGCGAGCTGTTCATCCGGCACGCCCTGGTGCAGGGGGAGTGGACGACGCACCACCGCTTCGTCGCCGACAACGCCCGCGCGCTGGAGCAGGTCGCCCAGCTCGAGGAGCGGGCCCGCCGCCGCGACATCCGGGTGGACGACGAGACGGTCTTCGAGCTCTACGACCAGCGCGTCCCCGCCGACGTCGTCTCGGTCCGGCACTTCGACCGCTGGTGGAAGCAGGCCCGCCGGGACCGCCCGGACCTGCTGACCTTCACCCCGGAGCTGCTCACCAACGCCGCGGCGGCCGGCCAGGTGCGGGTCGAGGACTACCCGGACGAGGTCCGGCTGACGCAGGGCCTGACCCTGCCGCTGAGCTACGCCTTCGCGCCGGGCACCGCCGAGGACGGCGTGACCGTCGACGTCCCGCTGGGCGTGCTGGACACCCTGGCCGCGACCTCGGGGGAGTCGCTGGCATTCACCGTGCCCGGACAGCGGCCCGAGCTGGTCACCGAGCTGCTGCGGACCCTGCCCAAGCAGCTGCGCCGCGCGCTGGTGCCCATCCCCGACCGGGTCCGCGAGGTGCTGCCGCACGTGGCGGTCGACGAGCCGCTGCTGCCGGCGCTGGAGAGAGAGCTGCGCCGGGCCGCCGGGGTGCTCGTGCCGCCGGACGCCTGGCACCCCGACCAGGTGCCCGACCACCTGCGGGCGACCTTCCGGGTGCTGGACGACCGGCACCGGCCGCTGGCCAGCGGCAAGGACCTGGCCGCGCTGCGCTCCCAGGTCGCGCCGCAGAGCCGGGCCAGCCTGGCACAGGCGGCCTCGGACCTGGAGCGCACCGGCCTCACCGGCTGGACGATCGGTGACCTGCCCCGCACCGTGCAGGTGCGCCGCGGCGGGCACGAGGTCACCGCGTACCCCGCGCTGGTCGACGAGGGGGACACCGTCGGCGTCCGCGTCGTCCCGACCGAGGTCGAGGCGACCCGGCTCACCTGGCGCGGCGCCCGCCGGCTGCTGGTGCTGGTCGCGGGCTCGCCGGTCCGCCAGGTGGTGAAGTCGCTGGGCCCACGGTCGCGGCTGGCGCTGCAGTTCAACCCGGACGGCGAGATCCCCGACCTGGTCGCCGACTGCGTGGACGCTGCGGCGACCGAGCTGATCGCGGAGGCCGGCGGGCCGCCCCGCGACCAGGCGGCCTTCGACGCGCTGGTCCGGACCGCCCGGGAACGGCTGCTCCCGCTGACGACCGACACCGTGCGCCGGGTCGAGGCCGTGCTGACCGAGGCCCGCGAGGTGGCCGTGGCCATCGGCGCGGCGCCGGCCAGACGGGTGCCGGAGGCGGCGATCGCCGACCTGCGCCGGCAGATGGGCGGCCTGCTCCACCGCGGGTTCGTCGCCGACGCCGGCCGCCGGCGGCTCACGGACGTGGTGCGGTACCTCTCGGCCATGGCGTACCGGCTGGAGAAGCTGCCGGCCAACGCCACCCGGGACGCGCTCTGGATGGCCACGATGGCCGCGGTGACCGAGGAGTACGAGCAGCTGACGGCGCGGGTGCCGGCGACCGGGGCGCCCGACGACCCGGTCGCCCGGGTGCGCTGGATGCTCGAGGAACTGCGGGTGGGGCTGTTCGCGCAGGGGATCGGCACCCCCCGGCCGGTGTCCGAGCAGCGGGTCTACAAGGCCATCGACGCCGTCCTGGAGGGGTGAAGGACCCCCCTGCCCCCACCCCGCGCAGGCTCGGGGCGGGCCCCTGCAGGGGGGCCACCCCGGGCCGGGTGGGGCCGGGGAGGTGCGTTCGCCATGCTGGGCGCGTGCCGAGCCATCCCCGACCACAGCTGACCCGGCCCGACTGGCAGGACCTGGGCGGTGCCTGGGGCTTCGCGTTCGACGACGACGACGTCGGGCTGGACGCCCACTGGCACCTGCGCGAGGACGTCTACGACCACGTGATCCGGGTGCCCTTCCCGTTCGAGTCGCCCGCCAGCGGCATCGGCGACACCGGCGTCCACCCGGTGGTCTGGTACCGGCGGGTGGTGCCGGCCACCGCCGGCCCGGGGCGTCGCCTGCTGCTGCACCTCGGCGCGGTCGACCACCGCGCGCACGTGTGGGTCAACGGGCAGCTGGTGGCCACCCACGAGGGCGGTTCCACCCCGTTCAGCGCCGACGTCACCGCGGCGCTGGACGACTCGGGGGAGCAGGTCGTCGTCGTCCGGGCGGAGGACCACCCCGACGACCTCCGGCAGCCCCGGGGGAAACAGGACTGGCGGTCGGCGTCGCACGCCATCTGGTACGACCGGACGTCGGGGATCTGGCAGCCGGTGTGGCTGGAGGAGGTGCCGGCGCACCGGGTGGAGGCGCTGACCTGGGTGCCCGACGTGGACGCCACCAGCCTGGACCTCACCGTGCGGCTGGCCGGCGGCGGGCTCCCCGGCGGCCGGCTGCGGGTGGTCCTGACCCGGGGCGGCGACGTGCTGGCCGACGACTCCTGGCCCGCGGACCGCGCGGAGGTGCAGCGGCGGGTCGCGCTGCGCGCCGCCGACCCGCACCTGGTGGACCCGGAGCTGCTGTGGAGCCCCGAGCACCCCACCCTGCTCGAGGCCCGGATCAGCCTGCTCGACGGGGACGGCGGCGTCGTCGACGAGGTGGGCAGCTACACCGCCCTGCGCAGCGTCGGGGTCGCACCCGGGGGCGTGCTGCTCAACGGCCGGACCTACTTCCTCCGGCTGGTCCTCGCGCAGGACTTCTGGCCCGAGTCGCACCTGGCCGCGCCGGACGACGACGCGCTGCGGCGGGAGGTCCAGTGGGCCAAGGACCTGGGCTTCAACGGGATCCGGGTGCACCAGAAGACCGAGGACCCCCGGTTGCTGGCCTGGTGCGACCGGCTGGGCCTGCTGGTGTGGTCCGAGCTGCCCTCGGCCTACGAGTTCTCGCACCAGACCGTCGACCGCCTGACCCGGGAGTGGCTGGAGGTCCTCGACCGCGACCGCAGCCACCCCTGCGTCATCGCCTGGGTGCCGTTCAACGAGTCCTGGGGGGTGCCGGCGATCAGCCGGTCGCCGCAGCAGGAGCACCTGGTGCGGGCGCTGTACCACCTGGCCAAGGCCGCCGACCCGACCCGGCTGGTGGTGGCCAACGACGGGTGGGAGCACCCGGTGAGCGACCTGCTGACCGTGCACGACTACACCGCCCGCGGGGAGGTCCTCAGCGAGCGGTACGGCGACCGCGCCGCGGTGGCGCACACCCTGGCGCACGTCCAGCCCGGGCACCGGCCGGTGCTGCTGCCCGGCGCCGAGGTGGCCGGCGCCCCGCTGGTGCTCAGCGAGATCGGCGGCATCTCCTTCCACGTCGCCGACTCCGACGACGAGGCGGGCGACTGGGGCGGGTACGGATCGGTCCGTACCGCCGAACAGCTGCTCAGCGGCTACCGGGACCTGCTCGGTGCCGCCCTCGCCAGCCCGGTGGTGGCCGGCTTCTGCTGGACCCAGCTGACCGACACCCAGCAGGAGCGCAACGGCCTGCTGACCGCCGGCCGGAAGCCGAAGGCCCCGGTCGAGCTGATCCGCGCGGTGACCACCGGGCTGGCCGCGGCGGTCGCCGCCGACGCCATCGGCCGTCTCCCGCACGGCGACGCCGTCCACGGGACGCCGCACGGCGACGGGGCGCCCGGCACCCCCGGCCAGAGGCGGCAGGGGGTACGGATCCCGGCGCCTCCCGCCGATGAACGGGACGCCACCGCCGATGACGGCCCCGACCGGTGACGGTCGCGGCGCGGAGCCGGCGGCGGCATGCCATGTCGTGCCCGACGGATCCGGGCTCCGGCCGGGCGGCGCACGCGGGCCGACCGGGACGGGGGTACCGGCCAGGCAGGAGGACGGACGAGCCGTGTCGACCCTGAGTGCCTGCATCGACCTCCCGGCGACCCCGCGGAGCGTGGTCGCCGCCCGGCGGGTGCTACGCGAGCTGCTGGGCGCCTGGGGCGCACCGCAGGACCGGGCCGACGCCGAGCTGCTCGCCACCGAGCTCGTCGCCAACGTGGTCGACCACGTCGGCGGACACGACGGGCTGAGCCTCGAGGTCACCCTGGCCGAGGCCTGGCTGCGGATCGGCGTCGTCGACGGGTCCGTGCTGCGCCCGGTGGTGCAGGAGGTCTCCGGGGAGCGGCTGCGCGGCCGCGGGCTGCAGATGATCGCCGCCATCGCCACCCGGTGGGGCGTCGAGGACCACCACGGCGGCAAGCGGGTCTGGGTCGACCTGGTGCTGCCCCCCGGGACGCCCGCTGGTTTGCCGCCGGTCCGGGACGGGGACGGCTGAGGGGCCCACGTCACCCAGCCGAAGGAGTCCTCCCCATGACCGACCCCAGCGAGAGCGCGTCCGGCAGCGACGTCGAGGCGGCCGGGGAGGGGCTCACCGACGCCGAGATGGTCGAGGCCGTCGCCGGCTCCACCGACAGCGCGTCGGAGCACGCCAGCGAGGCCGGCAAGGACTGGGACGGCGACCCCTCGCAGGCACCCGCGCAGGACTCCCCGCAGCAGTAGCGCCGCCGGCCGGCCGGACCGGTGACCCGGCACGGCCGGCCTGGCAGACTCGCCCACCCGGACGACGCTGCAGGCCCGCCGGCGGTGCTCCCGCCCCGGGCCGGGGGGTGCCCATGACCGTGGCCGCACCGGCCGCCCGCACGGCCCGGACCGCGGTGCGCTGGGCCGTCACCCACGGACTGCCGGCCGTCTACCTCTCCCGCGCCGCGCGGCGCGGCGACCTGGTCGGCCGGCTGCTGCGGGACCGGGCCCTGCGCGAGGACCCCTATCCCCTCTACGAGCAGCTGCGCGCCCGGGGGCCGGTGTCCGACAGCACCCTCGGCCTGGTCACCCCCTCGCACCGGGTCGCCGCCGAGGTGCTGCGCTCGGGCGACTTCGGGGTCGGCTGGCACCGCTCGTCCGCCCCCCGCTGGGTGCAGTGGCTGCTCACGGCGACCGACGACCCCGCGGCGGACGGCGTGGGCGAGCCGCCGTCCATGCTCGTGGTCGACCCGCCGGACCACACCCGCTACCGGCGGCTGGTCAGCCGGGCGTTCACCCCCCGGGCGACGGCGGCGTTCGAGCCGACCGTGGAGGCGATCGCCGAACGGCTCCTCGACGAGCTGGACGACGGCTCCGGCACGGCCGAGCTGGTCGAGGGATTCGCGGCGCAGCTGCCCGTCCTGGTCATCGCCCACCTGCTCGGCGTGCCCACCGACCGCCGGGAGGACTTCCTCCGCTGGGGCGGCGCCGCGGCCGCGACGCTGGACCCCGGGCTGCCCTACCGGCGCTACGCGGCGGCCGAGGGGTCGCTGCGGGCGATGCACCGCTTCCTCGGCGAGCACTTCGCCCGGCTGCGCCGCGACCCGGGCGACGACCTGGTCAGCCAGCTGGTGGGCCTGCCGCCCGACGAGCTCACCGACCGGGAGCTGCACGCCACGGTCATGCTCCTGCTCGGCGCCGGCTTCGAGACCACGGTCAACCTGCTCGGCAACGCCGTCGTGCTGCTGGACGCCCACCCCCACCAGTGGCAGGCGCTGGTCGCCGACCCGTCCGGCTGGGACCGGGCGGTGGAGGAGGTGCTCCGGCTCGACAGCCCGGTCCAGCTGACCGGCCGCACGGCACTGACCGACACCACTGTCGCCGGCCGGCACGTCCCCGCGGGCGGCCGGGTCACCGTGCTGCTCGGCGCGGCCAACCGGGATCCGGAGGTCTTCACCGACCCGGCGCGCTTCGACGTCACCCGGGCCAACGCCCGGGAGCACCTGGCCTTCTCCGCGGGGATCCACTACTGCGTGGGTGCGGGTCTCGCCCGGCTGGAGGCCGTGGTAGCGCTGCGGGCGCTGGCCCGTCGCTTCCCGGGCCTCCGGGTCGCCGGCACGCCCGTCCGGCGGGACCTGCAGACGCTGCGCGGCCTGGCCCGGCTGCCCGTGCGGTTGCGCTGACCGGCCGCTCCCGCACCGGGAGCGGCAGCAGGCTGTGACGGTGCCCACATGATCTGGTTGAGTGTGCCCGTTGGCGACGACGGAGGGCTGGTACATGAGCATCCTGGGCACGCGGGTGGTCCGCACGGAGGACCCGCTGTTCCTCACCCGAGGGGCGACCTACACCGACGACCTGACCGACGAACGGCTGACCGGGGCGCTGCACGCGACCTTCGTCCGGTCGAACGTGGCCCACGGCAAGGTGCTGTCGGTCGACGTGTCCGCGGCCCGCGAGGCGCCGGGCGTGGTGGCGGTGGTGACGGCGGAGGACGTCACCGACCTGTCGCCCCTGCCGCCGCCGTTCCCCTTCATCAACGCCGCGATGACCCGGCCCTGGCTGGCGTCGGACCGCGTCCGGTTCGTCGGCGACCCCATCGCCGTCGTCCTCACCGAGGAGCGGTACCAGGGCGAGGACGCCGCGGAGATGGTCGCGGTCGACATCGACCCGCTCCCCGCGGTCATCGGGACGGCCGCGGCCGCCTCCGACGAGGTGCTGCTGTTCCCCGAGGCCGGCACCAACGTGATGGCGTCCTTCGGGGAGCCGGCCCCGGACGACTTCTTCGAGGGCTGCGAGGTCGTCGTCACCCAGGCGATGGTCAACCAGCGGGTCGCGCCCGTGCCGCTGGAGACCCGGGCCGCCGCCGCGGTCTGGAGCGAGGACGGCCGGCTCACGGTCTGGTGCACGAACCAGGGCGCCCAGCAGGCCCGCGGCCAGTTCGGCGACTGGCTGGACATGGACCCCGACCTGATCCACCTGATCACCCCCGACGTCGGCGGTGGCTTCGGGGCCAAGATCGGTGCCGACCCGGAGTACGCCTTCGTCGCCTGGCTGGCCCGGCACGTCGGCCGGCCGGTCCGCTGGTCGGAGAGCCGGTCGGAGAACATGATCGGCATGCTGCACGGCCGCGCCCAGGACCAGGTGGTCACGGTCGGGGGTCGCCGGGACGGCACGATCGAGGCGTACAGCATCGTCGCGGAACAGGACTGCGGCGCCTACCCGCGGATCGGGACGGTGCTGCCCACGCTGACCATGCTCATGGCCCCCGGCGTCTACGGCTTCCCGAAGGTGCACGCCCAGGCGCGCGCACTGGCCACCACGACGACGTCCATCGGTGCCTACCGGGGCGCCGGCCGGCCGGAGGCGACGGCGGCGCTGGAGCGGGCGGTCGACCTGTTCGCCGCGGAGATCGGGATGGACCCCGCCGACGTGCGCCGGAAGAACCTCCTGCCGGCCTTCTCCGAGCCGCACACCACGTCCATGGGTGCCACCTACGACAACGGCGACTACACCGTGGCGCTGGACAAGGCGCTCGAGGCGGCGGGCTACCAGGAGCTGCGGGCCGAGCAGGCCCGGCGGCGGGAGCGCGGCGACGTGCGCCAGCTGGGCATCGGCATGTCGGTGTACGTGGAGATCACCGGGGCCGACAACGGTGCCGGCACCGGCGAGGCTGCCTCGCTGGAGGTCCACCCGGACGGCACGGCGACGGTGCTCACCGGCACCTCACCGCACGGCCAGGGGCACGCGACGGCGTGGGCGATGATCGCCAGCGACCAGCTCGGCATCCCGGTGGAGAAGATCACCGTCATCCACGGCGACACCGACCGGATCCCGCAGGGCGGCGGCACGATGGGCTCGCGCAGCCTCCAGCAGGGCGGCGCGGCGGTGCACCAGGCGGCCGGCGAGCTGGTCGACCTGGCCCGAAGGCGGGCCGCCGAGAAGCTGGAGGCGAACCCGGAGGACCTGGTCGTCGACCTCGGCATGGCCGGGCTCGCCGTCCGCGGCACCCCCGGGACGGGGATCACCTTCGCGGAGCTGGCCGCCGACGAGCAGCTGCTGGTGCAGACCCAGTTCACCGCCGCGGCACCCACGTTCCCGTTCGGCGCGCACGTCGTGGTCGTCGAGCTGGACGTCGAGTCCGGGAAGGCCGAGGTCGCCCGGCTGATCGCGGTGGACGACGCCGGCACGATCCTCAACCCGCTGCTCGCCGAGGGTCAGCGGCACGGCGGCTACGCCCAGGGGGTGGCCCAGGCGCTGCTGGAGGAGGTGCTCTACGACGAGGACGGCAACCCGACGACGTCCACGCTCGCCGACTACCCCTTCATCTCCGCCACCGAGCTGCCCAGCTTCGAACTGGTCGAGATGGCCACCCCGACCCCGATGAACCCCCTCGGGGCCAAGGGCATCGGCGAGGCCGGGACGATCGGCTCCACGCCGGCGGTGCAGAACGCCGTGATCGACGCGGTGGCCCACCTCGGCGTCCGGCACATCGACATGCCCACCACCCCGATGCGGGTGTTCCGGGCCATCCAGCAGGCCCAGGGAGGAAACTGATGCAGGTCTCGATCACCGTCAACGGGGAGCAGCGCACGGACGAGGTGGAGCCCCGTCTGCTGCTGGCCCACTACCTGCGGGAGGTCCGCGGGCTGAAGGCCACCAACATCGGCTGTGACTCGACCTCGTGCGGGGCGTGCACGGTCGTGGTGGACGGGCTGACCGTGAAGAGCTGCACGGTGCTCGCGGCCCAGACCGACGGGTCCCAGGTCACCACGATGGAGGGGCTGGCCGGGCCGGACGGCGAGATGCACCCTGTCCAGGCGGCGTTCCGCGCCGAGCACGGCCTGCAGTGCGGGTTCTGCACCCCGGGCATGGTCATGGCCGCGATCGGGGTGCTGGCCGACAACCCCGACCCCAGCGACCGGGAGGTCCGGGAGGGTCTGGAGGGCAACCTCTGCCGGTGCACCGGCTACCACAACATCGTCCGCGCGGTGCAGACCGCCGCCAAGGCCGGCCCGTCCGCCGGCCAGGTGCCGCAGGCGCAGGAGGTGGAGGCATGACGACCGAGCTCGCGAGGTCGTCCGACGGCAGGGCCCCTCAGGGGATCATGGGAACGACGAGCGCCAGCGAGGAGCGAGCATGATCCCGTCGCAGTTCGACTACGTGAAGGTGCGCTCGGTGGACGAGGCCGTCGCCGCGCTCACCGAGCACGGCGACGACGCCAAGCTGCTGGCCGGGGGCCACTCGCTGCTGCCGATCATGAAGCTGCGGCTGGCCGTGCCCTCGGTGCTCATCGACATCAGCGGCATCCAGGACCTGTCCTACGTCCGGGTCGAGGGCGACGAGGTGGCCATCGGGGCGGGCACCCGCCACCACGAGCTGGAGAACTCCGACGTGGCCCGCACCGAGGTGCCGCTGCTGCCGCACACCGCCGGCCGGGTCGGTGACCCGCAGGTCCGGCACCGCGGCACGCTGGGCGGGACGGTCGCCCACAGCGACCCGGCGTCCGACCTGCCCACGGCCCTGCTGGCCCTCGGCGGCACCGTCGTCGTCCAGGGGCCCGGCGGCCGGCGGGAGGTCCCGATCACCGAGTTCTGGACCGGCTTCTTCGAGACGGCGCTGTCCCAGGACGAGCTGGTGGTGGAGGTCCGCGTCCCGCGGACCGGCTCCACCGGCTGGGGCTACGAGAAGTTCACCCGCCGGGAGAACGACTGGCCGATCGTGTCCGCCGCCGCGGTCGACGGCCGGGTGGCCCTGTCCAACATGGCCGGCACGGTGGTCCGGGCGACCGCGACCGAGGAGGCGCTGGCCCGCGGCGCGTCGATCGCCGAGGCCGCCGAGCTGGCCGACCAGGGCACCTCCCCGACGGCGGACATGCACGCCGACCAGGAGTACCGCCGTCACCTCGCCCGGCTGCTCACCCGCCGGGCGCTGGAGCGGGCCGCCGCGGCTTGATCCCGCAACGCGACCGTGGCCCACTCCCCGCCGGGGAGTGGGCCACAGCCGCGTTCGGCACCGTTGGAGGTTCGAGCCCGAAGAGCACGCGGCCTCGAGCCCGAAAGAGCACGCGGGCTCGAGCCCGAAAGAGCACGCCCGGTGGCCCCCTTCCCGGGGCCCCGCCTGAGCTTGCGAAGGTGGGGGAGGAAGGGGGTCCTTCTTCAGCGCGGGGGGACGAGCATCCCGGCGCCGACCGTGGCGTTGGTGGCCTCGTCGATGAGGATGAACCGCCCGGTGACCCGGTTGCGGTGGTAGTCGTCGACGAACAGCGGCTGGGTGGTCCGCAGCCGCACCCGGCCGATGTCGTTGAGCCCGAGCTCCACGCCGTCCTCGGCCTCGGTCTGCCGGTGCAGGGTGTTGACGTCCAGGCGGTACTGCAGCTCCTTGACCACCGCGCGCACCGAGCGGGTGGTGTGCTTGACCGCCAGCCGCTGCCGGGTCCGCAGCGGCTGGTCGCTCATCCAGCACACCAGCGCGTCGACGTCCTGGGTGACCTGCGGGGCGTTGTGCGGCCGGCAGATCATGTCGCCCCGGGAGACGTCCAGGTCGTCGGAGAGCCGGATGGTGACCGACATCGGGGCGAAGGCCTCCGCGACCGGACCGTCGGGGCCGTCGATGGCCGCGATGGTGGTGGTCAGCCCGCTGGGCAGCACCTGCACCTCGTCGCCCGGGCGGAACACCCCGCCGGCGACCCGGCCGGCGTAACCCCGGTAGTCGTGGTGGGCGTCGGTCTGCGGCCGGATCACGTACTGGACCGGGAAGCGGGTGTCGACCAGGTTGCGGTCGCTGGCCACGTGCACGTGCTCGAGATGGTGCAGCAGCGAGGCGCCCTCGTACCAGGGCATGTTCGCCGACCGGGTCACCACGTTGTCCCCGGCCAGGGCCGAGATGGGGACGACCGTGAGGTCGGGGACGTCGAGCTTGGCGGCGAAGGAGGTGAACTCGTCGCGGATGGACTCGTAGACGTCCTCGGACCAGTCGACGAGGTCCATCTTGTTCACCGCGACGACCAGGTGCGGCACCCGGAGCAGGGAGGCGAGGAAGGCGTGCCGGCGGCTCTGCTCGAGCATCCCCTTGCGCGCGTCGACCAGCACGATCGCCAGGTCCGCCGTCGAGGCGCCGGTGACCATGTTGCGGGTGTACTGCACGTGCCCGGGGGTGTCGGCGAGGATGAAGGTCCGCCGCGGGGTGCTGAAGTACCGATAGGCCACGTCGATGGTGATGCCCTGCTCCCGCTCGGCCCGCAGCCCGTCGGTGAGCAGCGCCAGGTCGACGAAGTCGCCCCGGCTGGCGCGCTCGATCGCCTCGTACTGGTCCTCGAACACCGCCTTGCTGTCGTAGAGCAGCCGGCCGATCAGCGTGCTCTTGCCGTCGTCGACGGAGCCCGCCGTGGCGATCCGCAGGATGTCCTTGCGGGTGGAGGTGAGCTCGCGCACCGCTGCCTCCGAGGTGAGCGCGCCCATCAGAAGTACCCCTCCTTCTTGCGGTCCTCCATGGCGGCCTCGCTGACCTTGTCGTCGCCGCGGGTCGCGCCGCGCTCGGTCAGCCGGGTCACCGCGATCTCGGCGATGACGTCGGCCACCGTGGTGGCCGTGGACCGCACGGCGGCGGTCAGGTTGGCGTCGCCCACCGTGCGGTAGCGGACGCTCTCCCGGGACACCCGCTCGCCCTCGCGCGGGGTGATGAACTCGTTGACCGCGTACAACATCCCCTGCCGGTCCACCACGTCCCGCTCGCGGGCGAGGTACAGCGGCGGGATGGCGATCTCTTCCTGCGCGATGTAGCCCCAGATGTCCAGTTCGGTCCAGTTGGACAGCGGGAACACCCGGATCGACTCGCCCTGGTGGATACGGCCGTTGTAGAGGTCCCACAGCTCGGGACGCTGGTTCTTCGGGTCCCACTGGCCGAAGTCGTCGCGGAAGGAGAACACCCGCTCCTTGGCGCGGGCCTTGTCCTCGTCCCGGCGGGCCCCGCCGAACAGCGCGGTGAAGCCGTGCTCCTCGACGGCGTCCAGCAGCACCGGGGTCTGGATCCGGTTGCGGGAGCCGTTCGGCTCCTGCTTCACCGTGCCGGCGGCGATCGCGTCGGGCACCGAGGCGACGACCAGCTCGACGCCGAGCTCGGCGACCCGCTTGTCACGGAACTCCAGCACCTCGGGGAAGTTCAGTCCGGTGTCGACGTGCATGACCGGGAAGGGGATGCGGGCCGGCGCGAAGGCCTTGCGGGCCAGCTCCAGCATCACGATGGAGTCCTTGCCGCCGGAGAAGAGCAGGACCGGGCGCGCGCACTCGGCAGCCACCTCGCGCAGCACGTGGATGGACTCGGCCTCCAGCGTCTGCAGCTGGGTGAGCCGGTAGTCGGGGGTGGTCACGCGGAGGACTCCCGGGAACGGCGGCAGGGATCGGCGCCGTCCGCGGGACGGCACACTCGGGCAGGGCAACCTCCTCCGGTGGAGGAGGATTCCCGGTGCCAGTGTCCGGCATGCCCCCGCGGGGCCGGCGCGGCGGTCCGTCAGGAGCCCGGCGGGGGAGCGGGTGGCCCCGACCGCGGCAGCCGGACGGCGAAGGTCGCCCCCCGGCCCGGCGCGGTCTCCAGCTCCACCCGGCCGCCGTGCGCGGCCACCAGCGAGGCGACGATGGACAGGCCCAGCCCCGTCCCGCCGGCGGCCCGGGTGCGGGACGGGTCCGCCCGGTAGAAGCGCTCGAACACCCGCTGCGCGTCCTCCGGCGCGAGCCCCGGTCCCTCGTCGGTGACCGCGAGCACGACCATGCCGGCGTCGTCGGCGTCCTCGGACAGCCGCACGGTGACCCGCGCGGTCGGCGGGGTGTGCGTCAGCGCGTTGGTGACCAGGTTGCCGACGACCTGGCGCAGCCGGGCCTCGTCCCCGACCACCACCGGGACGTCGCTGAGCGAGGCGTCCAGGTGCAGGCCGATCGGCCGGTCGGGCTGGACGGCCCGGGCGTCGTGCACCGCGTCCCCGGCCACCTCGGCCAGGTCGACCGGTGCCAGGGAGAGCGGCCGCTGCTGGTCCAGCCGGGCCAGCTGGAGCAGGTCCTCGACGAGCAGCCCCATCCGGGTCGCCTCCGCCTCGATCCGCTGCATCAGCCGGCGGGTCTCCTCGGGCCCGCCGACCGCGCCCTGACGGTGCAGCTCGGCGAAGCCGCGGATCGAGGTCAGCGGGGTGCGCAGCTCGTGGCTGGCGTCGGCGACGAACCGGCGCATCCGCGCCTCGGACGCGACCGCCTGCTCCTCGGAGGCGCGGGCCTGCGCCTCGGAGGCCTGCTGGGCGCGGAACGAGCTCTCGATCCGGGCGAGCATCCCGTTGAGGGCGGTGGACAGCCGGCCCACCTCGGTGCGCTCGTCGCCCGCCGGCACCCGGCGGGACAGGTCGCCGGCGGCGATGGCCCGGGCGGTGTGCTCCACCTCCTGCAGCGGGCGCAGGCTGTTGCGGACCAGCAGGTAGCCGGCGACGCCGAGCAGGCCCAGCGCGAGCAGCCCGACGACCACCTCGATGGCGACCAGCCGGCGGACCGCGGCCTGGTCCTTGCCCAGGTCGTTGCCCACGACGATGGCCAGGTCCTCGGAGACCTGGCCCACCGCCAGCCGCCAGGTGGTGCTCCGGTCGTCGGACCGCACGGTGAAGGGCTCCGGGCCGTAGCCGGCGGCGTTCCGGGAGGTCATCTCCCCGACGTCGGGGAGCCGGTCCCGGTCCCGGGTGGCGGCGAACTGCTCGAAGGGCCCGTCGGGTCCCAGGCACGCCACGTAGGTGCCGCCGCCGGGGAGGGGGAACCGCTCCAGGCCGCACAGCCGCTGCAGGTCGGCCGGGTCCACCGTGAGGTCGCGCACCTGGGCGCGCAGCGCCTGGTCCTGCTGCTCGAACAGGTAGTCGCGCAGCAGCTGCGTGGCCGTCGAGCCGGTGACCAGCAGCGCCAGCGCCACCAGGGCGACGAGCAGCGCGACGAGGGTGATCCGCAGCGGGACGCGCGGCGGCCGGCCGGCGGGTGGCGGTGGCCCGGGGGGACCGGCCGGTGCCAGGCCCGGACCCGCCCCGGACGACGGGGCCGCCGGGCCGGCACCGGTGACGGCGGTCACGTGCCGCGTGGCAGCCGCAGCGAGTAGCCCACGCCGCGCAGCGTGTGCAGCAGCCGTGGCTCGGTGGTGTCGACCTTGCGACGCAGGTAGGAGATGTAGGACTCGACCACGTTCGCCTCGCCGTTGAAGTCGTAGTTCCACACGTGGTCGAGGATCTGCGCCTTGGACAGCACGCGGCCGGAGTTCGTCATCAGGTACCGCAACAGCTTGAACTCGGTGGGGGAGAGGCTCACCAGCTTCCCGGCCTTGAGGACCTCGTGCGACTCCTCGTCCAGCTCGATGTCGGCGAAGGCCAGCCGGGGCGCCTGCTCGGACACCGGGACGGTCCGGCTGCGGCGCAGCACCGCCCGGATCCGGGCCAGCACCTCGTCCAGGCTGAACGGCTTGGTCACGTAGTCGTCGCCGCCCAGCGTCAGCCCGGTCACCTTGTCCTCCCCGGCGTCGCGGGCGGTGAGGAACAGGACGGGGGTGTGCGTGCCGTTCTGCCGCAGCCGGCGGACGACGCCGAAACCGTCGAGCCCGGGCATCATCACGTCCAGGACCAGCAGGTCGGGACGGAACCGGGCCGCGACGTCGAGCGCCTCCTGGCCGTCGGCGGCGGTGGCGACCTCGAACCCGGCGTACCGCAGGCTGGCCGACAGCAGCTCCCGGATGTTCGGCTCGTCGTCCACCACGAGCAGCCGGGCCTCGGGCGCCGGCTGGTCCTTGCTGCTGCTGGGCACGGCCCCTCCCGAGGCGCTGCGTGTGGGCGCGGTCATGGCGCCAGCCTGGCCCACCGGGCTGCGGGTGGACTGGGCGGTGGCTGTGAGGATGCTGGGGGTCACCCGGGCAGGGCCGACCCCCTCCGCCAGTAGCCGATCGCGTGGTGCTGGCCCCGGCGCAGCCCCCACCGGTCGCGCAGGTGGGTCCGCACCGCGCGGACGGCGGCGGACTCGGCGCCCACCCAGGCGAAGACGTCGTCCCCCGGGGGACGCGGCAGGGCGGTCACGGCGTCGACCAGCAGGGTGCCGACCCCGGGCTCCCCGCCGGCCCGGTGCAGCCAGCGCACCTCCACCCCGGCAGGCCCCGGCACCGGCTGCTCCTCCTCCGGGCCGGCCACCTCGATCAGCGCCACCCCTCGGGTCTCCGGAGCGGCCGAGGCGAGGATCCGGCCGATCGCCGGCAGTGCCGTCTCGTCCCCGACCAGCAGCAGCCAGCCCGCAGGCGCGTCGCCCAGGGGTGCCGCGCTGGCCACCCCCAGCACGTCCCCGGGGACGGCGGCAGCCGCCCAGGAGGCGGCCGGGCCGTCGCCGTGCAGCACGAAGTCGACGTCGACCTCGCCGGCGGTTGGGTCCTGCCGTCGTGCGGTGTACCGCCGCATGCTCACGCCGTGGCTGCCTTGCGGCCACACGATGCGGCCGTCCCGGGCCACCTCCGGCCAGTGCGGCGTCCGGTCGCCGACCCGGGGGACCAGCAGCGAGATGGTCGGCCCGGCCGCCAGGACCACGTCGGCCGGTGCGCGCAGCGTGACCCGGCGCACCGCGGGGGTCACCTGAGTGACGGAGGTGACGGTGAGGACGTCGACCGGGCGGGGTCCCTCAGCGGCGGTCACGAGGACCCAGCTTAGGAGCGGGCAGCGGGCGGGCGCCGCCCCGCGGGCGGGGGCGAGCGGCGGGGAGGCCGCCGGGGCCGCCGGACGCGGGCCGACCCGGCCGTCCCCGGGGGAATGGGGTCGACCGGGCCGGCGTCCGTGGACGGTGAGGTGACTCTCGGTCACTGGAACGTTGCCCTGTTCAGGGGCTTTGTCCCGCGCTCTCCGTCGGATGTGAACGCTACGTGACGAACCGGGCTGTCGCCCAGCCCTCCGGGTGCACACCCCCCGATCGGGTGACGCCGCTCCGGTCGCAGTGCCGAGGGACTCGGCCCCGCCCCAGCTCCCCGGTCCATGTGTGCGGCGGGAGCGGGGAGGGCAGGCAACGACCCACGACGAGAGGAGCGCGGCATGGCCGACGAGTTCAGCAAGGGCGACCACGTGACCTGGAAGAGCCACGGCGGGGAGGCCGAGGGCACCGTGGAACGGAAGATCACCGAGGACACCGAGTCGTCCGGACGCACCGTCCGCGCCAGCGAGGACGACCCCCAGTACGAGGTACGCAGCGAGAAGAGCGGCAAGACGGCCGTGCACAAGCCCGGCGCGCTGCACGAGGACTGAGACGTCCCGGCCCCGGCCGGACGGAGGAGGAAGAGTGAGCGAGATCGACGACTTCGCGGGCACGGCCGCGCGGAGCACCAAGCACAGCCCGCGCGAGGACGACGAACTGAAGCACGAGATCGAGGGGATGCTCCGCGCCGGCCGGCCCACCCACGCCGAGGAGTGGAAGGACCCGGAGCCCGCGGCGGAGACCGATCCCGACGTGGACTCCTCCCCGGCGGACACGCTGACCGGTGGCGTCCCGGTCGGCATGACCCCGGACGCGGTCGTCGCCCGGGCGGAACTGGCCCGCTGGCTGGACCGGGCGGACTTCCCGAACACCGGCGCGGACCTGGTCGAGGCGGCCCGGGACCACCGTGCTCCCGACGCGGTGGCCGACGAGCTGTCACGGCTGCCGTCGGACGAGGTCTTCGAGCGCATCGGCGACGTGGTGCGGGCCCTGGGCTACCCGACCGAGACCTGACCTGCCGGCGGTCCGTGACGGGCGCCCGACGGACGCCCGCCACGGACCGTCAGGCCGCTGTCAGCCGCCGGCCTGCCGGGTCTCCCCGCCGTCCGGCGACGCGTCCTCGGCCTCCTGCGCGATCTCCTCGGCTCCGCGCCGCCGGAAGAGCCGGGACCCGGGGAAGCCCTTCACGACCTGGCGCAGGTCCTGCACGGTGTCCCGCAGGTCGTGCACGTCCGGGGCCACGTTGTCCAGGCTCGCCAGCACCGGCAGGACGTCCTCGTCCAGGTGCTGCACCAGTCGGGGGAGCCGGTCGACCAGGGTGATCAGCGCCGACACCTCGTGGTCGTCGAGGCTCCGCACCAGCCGGGACACCACCGGCTCCATCGCGGCCAGCGTCGGCCGGTAGGCCTCCAGCAGGGGGGTGGCCGTGTCCAGCAGCTCCTCGGTGCGGCCGAGCAGGGAGTCCGCACCCGCGGTGGTGCCGCCGATCGCCGTGACCAGCTCGCCGGCGGTCCGGGTGGCCTGCTGGGCGCCGGTGACCACCTCTCCGGCCTCCTGGGTGGCCTGCCGCGCGCCGGCGACGACCTCGTCCGCCGCCTCGGTGGTCCGGCGTGCCCCGGCGACGACCTCGTCCGCCGCCTCGGTGGTCCGTCGCGCCCCGGCGACCACCTCGTCGGCGGCCTCCGACGTCCGGCGCGCACCCGCGACGACCTCCCCGGCGGCGGCGTTGGTGGACACCACGGCGGCGACCGCCTCGTCCGCCGTCCGGTTCGTCCGGAGCACGCCGGTGATGGCGCCGTCGGCCGCGGCGTTCGTCCGGCCGACCGCCGCGATGGCCTCGTCGGCCGCGAGCTGGGTGGCCCGCACCCCGGCGATGGCCTCGTCGGCGGCCAGTTGGGTGGCCCGCACCCCGGCGATCGCCTCGTCGGCCCGGGCGCGGGTGGCGTCGATGCCGCTGACGGCCACCTCGGCCCGCTCGGCGACCGCGTCGACGCGGGTCATCACCGCCGACACCCGGTCCAGCAGTTCCTCGACCTGGCCGACCGCCGCGCCGATCCGGGGCACCAGCGCCAGCGCCTCGACGACGCCGTCGCGCAGTCCTCCGGCCGCGTGCAGGACGTCCAGGGGACCGGGGATGGGCAGCCGCATCCTGCCGACGCTACGCAGCACGGAGGGACGCCGCCGGTCGAGCCGGGCGCACGGGGCGGCTCGCCGCTCCCGCGCGCCCGCCTGGGATCCCGGCTCACCGACAGTATCCTGAACACTTCCGTAGGTGGCCGCCATTCGGCCTGCCGCGGACGACGGGACGGGTGCCGACAGGCACCAGAGCACTCCGAGGACGGGAAGACGACAGCGGTGGCGGACGAGCCGAGGTGGAGCGGGGCGGATCCCCGGGCGCCTGGTGGCGACCGCGGACCCCGCCGGGCCGACGCCGGCGGACCCCCCGAGGAGCACGTCACCGTCGAGGAGCTGCTGGCCCGTACCGGGACGGTCCGCCGGCGGCGGGCCGAGCGACGTGAGGCCACCGGACGGCAGCAGCGGGTCGACGGCTACGGCGCGCCCGTCGTGGCCCCGGACCCCGGGCCGCCGGTGCCGGCGTTCCGGCCGCAACGCCCGTCCGCGCCGCCCGCCGGCCCATCCGCTCCGGCCGCCGGCGCAGTCGTCCCGTCCGCCGGCCCGCCCCTCCCGTCCGCCGGCCGGCCGACCGGGCCACCCGCGGACCGCCCGTCGGTTCCCGGAGCACCCGCCGCCCGCGCCGGGACGGCTCCGCCGCCCCCGGCGGGACCACACGCAGCCGCGGCCGGCCCGGCCGCCCCGTCGGCGCAGCGGCCCGCTCCGCTCCGGCCCACCCCGGTCCGGCCGGTGCCGCTCGTACCGGCAGCGCAGTCCCCGGCCCCGTCCCCGGCGCAGTCCCCGGCTCCGTCACCGGCCCTGTCACCGGGACGGTCCCCGGCCGGCCCGCCCCGGCCGCCCTCCGTCCCTGCCGTGTCGGTGCCTGCCGTGTCGGTGCCTGCCGTGTCGGTGCCTGCCGTGTCGGTGCCTGCCGTGTCGGTGCCGGCGCCGCCGGCTCGCGCGCTGTCCACCCCCGCCGCGCCGGCCCCGGTGGCGCCGGCCGCCGCTCCCCCGGACAGCCCGCGGTGGGTGCCCGGCGTCGACCGGCCCGCGGTGCCCGCCGCGCACCGGCCGGGTGGCGGGGTCGCCGCGGCGGTGCCCGCCGCTCCTGCCGCGGCGCCCGAGGTCCCCCGTCGCGTCGTCCCGCAGCACCGGCCCGCCGTCCCCGACCCGGCGTCCCCGGAGACCGCCGCGCCGGCCCGCTCCCGGCCGCTGACCCCGATCGAGGAGCAGTTCGGCGGGACGGCGCACCCCTCCCTCCCCCTGCCGGACCGGGGGGTGCGGCTGTCGATGCCGGTGCCGCCGCTCCCCGGCCTGCACCGGCCCGCCGCCCAGGACGGCGCCGGGAGGACCGGTGCCACGAGCGCCGGGCTGGCGCCCATGCGGGCCCCCGTCGGCCCGCTCCGGCGGCGGCTCACCCGGGTCGCCGTCGCGCTGCTGGTCCTGCTCGGCGTGGTCTCCGCCTACTACGTGGGCCTGTACTTCTACGTGGACCGCTCCATCGGCCGGGTCGACGCGCTGGTCACCGACGGCCCCGAGGTGCTCGCGCCGCAGTTGCAGGACGCCGCCGAGACCTACCTGGTCGTCGGCACCGGCCTACCGGGGCGGACCGGGCCGGCCTCGGTGAGCACGCTGGTCGCCCACGTGTCCGACGACGGCGACCGGGCCGTGCTGGTCACCGTGCCCCCCACCGCACTGACCGACACCCCCGGCTGCCGGGCGGCCGACGGCTCGCTGCGCGACCCGGTCACCGAGCCGTTCGCCGAGGCCCTGCTCGACGGGGGCCCGTCCTGCCTGGTGCGGTCGGTGCAGCAGCTGTCCGGCCTGCGGGTGGACCACTACCTCGGCCTGGACCTCGCGGCCCTGCCCGGCATGGTCGACGCCCTCGGCGGCGTGGGCGTCTGCCTGCCCACCGGGGTCACCTCGGCCGACGGCTCCTCGCTGCCCGCCGGGGACACCCGGCTGACCGGCGAGGACGTGCCCACCCTGCTGGGCCCGTCGGCCGGTGGGAGCGACGTCGTCGGCACCACCGCCGCCGCGCACGAGCAGCTGCTGCTGACCTCCACGCTGAGGTCGGCGCTTTCGACCGGGACGCTGGCCGACCCGGTGCAGCTCACCCGCTTCCTCACCCACGCCACCGACGCGTTCACCGTGGACGCCGACACCACCCTCGGGGACGTCCGCGCGCTGGGGGCGACGCTGGGTGAGCTCGGCGGGGACGCCGTGCAGCGCGGCGGTGTGCCGGTGTCCCGGGTGGGTTACGTCCCCGCCGGCACCGACCAGGCGGCCACCCTGATCGACGGCGTCGCCGCCCGGACGGTGTTCGACGCGGTCATCGGCGACGGCCGGCTGCCGTCCCCCGAGGAGGTCGCCGCGGCCGCCGGTGCGCCCGCCGGCGCCCCGGTGGACGCGCCTCCGGCAGACCCGGCCCCGCCGGGGACCGTGGTCACCGTGCCGCCCGCCGGGGTGACCGTCGACGTGCTGGACGCCACCGGGGCCGGTCGGGCGGCCGGCACCGCGGAGGGACTCGTCGCGGCGGGCTTCCGGACCGGCGCGGTCGGGAACGAGCCCGCGGCCGTGGACCGCACGGTCGTGCGGTACGCGCCCGCCGCGCTCGAGCCGGCCCGCACCGTGGCCGCTGCCGTCCCTGGCGCCGTCCTCGAGGCCAGTGACCAGCTGGCCGGCGGGGTGCAGCTGGTGCTCGGCCCCGGTGACCCGGTGGTGACGCCCGTCGCCCCGGGGACGCCGGTGCCGGAGACCGCGGCCCCGGCCCCCGCGCCCGCCGACCCCGCCACCTGCAGGTGAAGAAGGACCCCGGCGCCCCCCACCGCTCGCGAGCTCGCGGCGGGCCCCTGCGCCGGGGCCAGCCCCGACCCCGGCGGGGTCGTCAGCCGAAGCGGCCGGAGATGTAGTCCTCGGTCGCCTTCTGCTCCGGGTTGCTGAAGATCTTCTCGGTCGGGTTGAACTCGACCAGGTGGCCGGGCTGCCCCACGCCGGCGAGGTTGAAGAACCCGGTGGAGGTGCTCACCCGAGCGGCCTGCTGCATGTTGTGCGTGACGATGACGATGGTGAAGCGCTCCTTGAGCTCGGCCATCAGGTCCTCGATGGCCAGCGTGGAGATCGGGTCCAGGGCCGAGCAGGGCTCGTCCATCAGCAGCACCTCGGGCTCCACGGCGATCGCCCGGGCGATGCACAGCCGCTGCTGCTGGCCGCCGGACAGCCCCGAGCCGGGCCGGTCCAGCCGGTCCTTGACCTCGGTCCACAGGTTGGCGCCGCGCAGCGAGCGCTCCACCAGGTCGTCGAGGTCGGCCTTTCTCATCTTCTTGCTGTTCAGCCGGATACCGGCCGCGACGTTGTCGTAGATCGACATGGTCGGGAACGGGTTGGGCCGCTGGAACACCATGCCGATCTGCCGGCGGACGTCGACCGGGTCGACGTCGGCGCCGTAGAGGTCCTGGCCGTCGATGACGACCTTGCCCTCGACGCGGGCCCCGGGGATGACCTCGTGCATGCGGTTCAGCGACCGCAGGAAGGTCGACTTGCCGCAGCCGGAGGGCCCGATCAGCGCGGTGATGCTGCGGGGCTCGATGGAGATGGTGACGTCCTGCACGGCGAGGAAGCTGCCGTAGTAGATGTCCAGGTCCGAGACGTCGATGCGCTTGGCCACGTTTTCCTCCGGTTGGTCGCTCAGCGACCGGTCTTGGGGGCGAAGAAGCGGCTGATCAGGCGGGCGACGACGTTGAGCGCCATGACCATCATGATCAGGATGAGAGCGGCGGTCCAGGCCCGGTCCACCGCGAACTCGGGCGGCACGCCGGGCTGGGTGAGCTGGTAGTAGGCGTAGACCGGCAGCGTGGCCATCCGCCCGTCGAAGGGGTCGAGGTTGGTGGCGTTGGTGATGCCGACCGTGATCAGCAGGGGGGCGGTCTCTCCGACCACCCGGGCGATGGCCAGGGTGATGCTCGTGGCCAGGCCGGCGACCGCGGTGGGGACGACGACCTTCACGATGGTCCGCCACTTGGGCACGCCCAAGGCGTAGCTGGCCTCCCGCAGCTCGTTGGGGACGAGCTTGAGGACCTCCTCGGCGGAGCGGACGACGACCGGGATCATCAGCACCGAGAGCGCGACCGCCCCGGCGATGCCCAGCCGGACACCGGGGCCGAGGAAGAGCGCGAACACGGCGTAGGCGAAGAGCCCGGCCACGATGGACGGGATGCCGGTCATCACGTCGACCAGGAAGGTGATGGCCCTCTTGAGCCGGCCGGTCCCGTACTCGACCAGGTAGATGGCGGTCAGCAGGCCGATGGGGACGGAGATGACCGCGGTCAACGCGGTGATCACCAGCGTGCCCAGGACGGCGTGGTAGGCGCCGCCGCCCTCGCCGACGACGCCCACCATGGAGTAGGTGAAGAACGTGCTGTCCAGCCGGCGCAGGCCGCGGTCCAGGACGGTGTAGACGAGCGAGAGCAGCGGCACCATCGCGATGGCGAAGGCCGCGGTGACGACGCAGGTCACCAGCCGGTCGACGGCCTTGCGCGCGCCCTCGACGGCCCGGGAGGCGACGTACACGGCCAGCGTCCCCAGGACGGTCCCGTAGACGACGGTGAGCGCGATACTGAAGCCGGTCAGCGACGACAGCCCGGCGCCCAGGGCGAGACCGGCGGCGACGAGGGCGGCCGGCGCCCAGCGGGGCAGCCGGCGGCGGCTGCGCAGCGGCGGCCGGCCGGCGCCCGGGGGCACGGGGCCGGGGGCGGGGGCGGCCGGAGCGGGGGCCGTGCCACCGGACGGGGAGGTGGCGGGGGTAGCGGCCGGGGCGCCCGTGGAGGTGCTCATCAGTTGGCTCCGGAGAAGTCGGCGCGCCGGTTGACCACCCAGCGGGCGAGCACGTTGACGCCCAGCGTGATCACGAACAGGGCCAGGCCGCTGGCGATCAGCGTGTTCACCGCGATGCCGGTGGACTCGGGGAACTGCAGGGCGATGTTGGCCGCGATCGTCGAGGGGTTGCTGCTGGAGATCAGGTTGAACGTGATGCCGCCGGAGACCGACAGCACCAGCGCGATGGCGAGGGTCTCGCCAAGGGCCCGGCCCAGACCGAGCATCGCGCCGCCGATGACCCCGGACTTGCCGTAGGGGATGACGGCCATCCGGATCATCTCCCAGCGCGTCGCGCCCAGGGCCAGCGCGGCCTCCTGGTGCAGGGCCGGGGCCTGGCTGAAGACCTCGCGCGCGATCGCCGACACGATGGGCAGGATCATCACCGCGAGCACCAGGCCGGCGGTGAGCATCGTGCGGCCGGTGGCCGACGCGGGTCCGGCGAAGAAGGGCAGGAACCCCAGGTTGCGCTCGGACCACTGGAAGAGCGGCACGAGCGCCGGCGCCAGGGTGTAGATGCCCCAGAACCCGTAGACGACGCTGGGGACGGCGGCCAGCAGGTCCACCACGTAGCCCAGCCCCGCGGCCAGCCGGCGGGGCGCGAAGTGGGTGATGAACAGCGCGATGGCCACGCCCAGCGGCGTCGCGACGACCAGGGCGATGACCGCGGCCAGCAGGGTGCCGAAGACCAGCGGGGCGATGTAGGCGGTGAGGCCCTCGCCGCCGGGCACGGCCCCGGGGTCCGCGGTCAGCGCCGGCCAGGACTCGGCGAGCAGGAACAGTGCGACCCCGGCCAGCACGACCAGGATGAAGACGCCCGCCGAGGTGGCGCTGGCGGCGAAGACCCGGTCGCCGGGGCGCCGCTTGGGCCGCGGTGGGCGGGGGGGTGCGGTGGTGGTCACCGGTCGCTCCGTCGGGCTCGTGTCAGTGGGTGCGGAAGGGACTTCGTTGCGTGACAGGCCGCGACGACCCGGGGCGTCCCGCAGGACACCCCGGGTCGTCGCACTGGTCCGACGTCGATCAGCCGGCGGCCGTGATGGCGTCGACCGCGCCCTGTGCCTGCTCGCGGAGCGTGTCGGAGATGGGCGCCGAACCCGCGGCGTCGGAGGCGGCCTGCTGGCCCTCCTCGCTGATGACGTAGCCCATGAACGCCTTCACCAGGTCGGCCTTCGCCTGGTCGTCGTACTCGACGCAGCCGACGTGGTAGCTGACCAGCACGATCGGGTACTCGCCGGTCCCCTGGGTCTCCCGGTTCACCTCGATGGCGAAGTCGTACTCGCCGCGGCCCTCGACGGCGGGGGAGTTCTCGACCACGGCCGCGGCGGCCTCGGGCGACGGGGCGACGAACTCCTCGCCGACCTGGACGCTCGCCACGCCGAGGTCGCCGGCCTGGCTCAGGTCCGCGTAGCCGATGGCGCCGGCCCCGGCGGTCACGGCGCTGATCACGCCGGACGTGCCGTTGGCGGCCTCGCCGCCGGGCAGGGGCCACTCGCCGTCCGGCTCGGAGGTCCAGACGTCGCCGGCCACCGCGGAGAGGTACTCGGTGAAGTTGTCGGTGGTGCCGGAGTCGTCAGCGCGGTGCACCGGGGTGATCGCCTGGTCCGGCAGCGTGGCCTCGGGGTTGTCCGCGGCGATGGCCGGGTCGTTCCAGGTGGTGATGGCCCCGGAGAAGATGCCGGCGATGGTGGCCGGTGCCAGGTTGAGCTCGTCGACGCCCTCGAGGTTGTAGACGACCGCGATCGGCGAGATGTAGTTCGGCAGCTCGAAGACGCCGGAGGCGCCGCACCGCTCCTCGGCGAGGGCGAGCTCCTCCTCGTCCAGCGCGGCGTCCGACCCGGCGAAGTCGGTGCCGCCGGCCAGGAACTGCTCGCGACCGCCGCCGGAGCCGACCGGGTCGTAGTTCACCGTCACGCCGGACTGCACGGCGGAGAAGCCGGCGGCCCAGCCCTGCATCGCCGCCTGCTGGCTGCTCGCCCCGGCACCGACGAGGGTGCCGCTCAACTGCTCGGCGCCACCGTTCGCGGCGCCGTCCCCGGACGCGGCCGCACTCTCGTTGGCCGCGCCGCACGCGGTGAGCGCGAGGGAACCGGCCAGCGCGGCGGAGACCGCCGCGGTGCGGGTCGTGGTGCTGAGCTTCAACTCGAGGCCTCTCGACTGGTCGCCCGGACGTCGATGCCGGGCTGTGGATTCGACGGACACCATCGTGAGCAGCCCAGGTGGACGGATCCGGGTGGCTGGGTGAACGGCGGATGAACGGATCCGGATCTCTCGGCCACGACGTGTGGGACAGAGCACGTCCGGCGGGTGAACCGCCGCGCGTCGGCTGGCGGGACAGCCCACGGACCCCTCGGCGGTCCGGCGGAGGGGCTGGCGCAGAGGGCGGCGCGGAGGGGCGTGAGGGTGCGGCCGGCTCAGCCGGCGGACCGCCAGGAGACGTCGACGGCGTGCCGGGTGAACCCGGTGCGCTCGTAGAGGGTCACCGCGGCGGTGTTCTCCTCCTCGACGTACAGCAGGACGTGCGAGAGGCCGGACCGGCGCAGGTGCGCCAGGCCGATGTCGGTGAGCGCGCGGCCCAGTCCCAGGCCCTGCGCGTCGGGGTCGATGCCGAGCACGTACACCTCGCCGATCGGCGCCTCGTCGGCGTCACCGGCCGGGTGCACCTTCGTCCAGTGCGAACCCAGCAGACGCGGGCCGGTCGGCTCGTCCCGCCAGGCGAGGAAGAACCCGGCCGGGTCGAACCACGGCTCGGCCTCGCGCAGCGCGAGGTCCTCGGGTGTCCACCGGCCCTGCTCGGGGTGGGAGGCGAAGGCGCGGGCGTTGACCTGCAGCCAGGCGGCCTCGTCCAGGCCGGGCCGGAACGGCCGGACGGTCACACCGTCGGGCAGGGGCGGTCGCGGGTCGGGGTCCACCCCGGACAGCGGCCGGCGCATCTGCAGCAGCACCCGGGCGCGGGTGTAGCCGCGGGCGGTGGCCAGCTCGGCCGACCCGTCGACCTCGCCGTGCGCCCACACCCGCAGCGGCCGGTCGCCGGCCAGCTCCTCGAGCCGGTCGAGCAGGGCCGACCCGACCCCGCGGCGGCGGGCCTGCGGCCGGACGACCAGCTCGGCCTCTGCCTCCGGCTCGCCGCCGGGCAGTTCGAGCCGGGCGTAGCCGACGAGCGCGCCGCCGGCGTCCCGGGCGGTCAGGTCGTGTCCTCCGGCGGGCCCGCCGTGCTGCAGCCGCAGCACGCCCTCCTCCGACACCGGCCGGACGCCGTCCTCGGCCGTGGCTGCGGCGAGCAGCGCGCAGACCTCGGCGACCTCGTTGGCCGGCAGGCGGGGGGCGTCCGCGACCGCCGGGACCCGGTGCCCGTCCTGCGCAGGGCCGCCGGTCAGGGGACGGCCGGCGACTGCGCGTCCGCCGCGGCCAGGCTCGCCGCGGCAGCCGCGTCCGCGACCTGCTGGTCGAGCTTGTAGCCGACGTTGCGCACGGTGCCGATCAGCGCCTCGTGCTCGGCGCCCAGCTTGGCCCGCAGCCGGCGGACGTGGACGTCGACGGTGCGGGTGCCGCCGAAGTAGTCGTAGCCCCAGATCTCCTGCAGCAGCTGCGCGCGGGAGAAGACCCGGCCGGGGTGCTGGGCCAGGTACTTGAGGAGCTCGAACTCCTTGTAGGTCAGGTCCAGCGGGCGGCCCCGCAGCTTCGCCGAGTAGCTGTGCTCGTCGATCACGAGCTCGCCGGCCTTGGTGACCCCGCCGTCGGTGCCGTCGGCCGGGGTGGCCGCGGCGAGCCGCCGGGCGGTGGCCCACTTCAGCCGGGCGTCCACCTCGGCCGGCCCGGCCGTGTCCAGCACCACGTCGTCGACACCCCAGTCGGCCGACAGCGCGACCAGGCCGCCCTCGGAGAGGACCGCCACGAGGGAGGCGGCGACACCGGTCGAGGCCAGCAGACCGCACAGGGTGCGGGCGGAGACCAGGTCGTGCCGGGCGTCGACGAGGACGACGTCCCCCGAGTCCCCGTCGAGCAGGCTGGACAGCTCCGGCGCCACGACGCGCACCTGGTGGGCGAGCAGGCCGAGCGCCGGGAGCACCTCCGTGGTCGCCTGGCGCGCCGAGGTCATGAGCACGAGTCGCATGTCGTCTCCTCACGAGGCCGTCGACGGCGCTGTCGAGGTGAGAGTGCAGGATAGCCGACGTGCCGCAGTGCTCCCCGGAACCGGCGGGGGACCGGCCGGCCGAGCGGATCGGCCGGGAGCCGGTCGGCGCGGTCGCCGGGGACCGGGCCCCCGGCTCTGCGAGCATCGGGCCGTGACCACCGCCGTGCTGGAGAGCGAGCTGTCCCCGCGGGCGCACCACCTGCCCGCCGCGGCCGCGGTCGTCGCGGCGACGGTGCTGCTGGCCGGGCTGCCCGTGGTGTGGGGGAGTGCCGGCCTGGTCGTCGCCGTGGTCGCCGTCCAGCTGGCGCTGGTCGCGGCGTGGGTGGTCGCCGTGGGGATCCGCGGCTTCACCGGCTCGCTGGTCCTGGGCGCCGCCGCCACGGCGGGGACCGACCTCGCGCTGCTGCTGCCCGAGCGGGCCCGCCTCGACCCGCTGGTCGTCGTCCTCGGGCTCACCTTCCTGGCCGCCGTGCTGCACCAGATGGTCCGCCCGGCACCGCGCCGCTACCTGGTCGCCTCCCTGGCCGGTGTCGTCCTGCTGGTCTGCGCCGTCTGTTCCCTGGGGGTGTTCCTGACCGTGGGCCGGCTCGCCGACGGGCCGCGGCTGGTGAGCACCGCGGTGCTGGTCGTGGGTGGCGCGCTGCTGGTCGGACACCTCGTCGACCTGGTCCTGCCGCGCCCGCAGATCGCCCCGGGGGTGCCCCGGGGGCTGGTCGGCCTGGTGCTGGCCGTGCTCGCCGGCGCGGGGGTCGCGGTGCTGCGGGAGGGCGCGACCGCGCTGTCGGACGTGCTGGGCGCGGTCACCGCGGGGACGGTCCTGGGGTCCGTGGCGGCGCTGACCGGCCTCGGGGCGTCCTACGTGGTGGCCGAGCGGCCGCGGCGCCGCTGGGCGCTCCCCGTCGTCCAGGCGGTGCTGCCGCTGGCGGCCGCGGCGCCCGCGGCCTACGCCCTCGCGCTCTACGCCGGAAGCTGACGGCCGACGATGAAGGTGCTGATCGTGCTGGTGGTGCTGCTGCTGGGCGCCGCGGTGGTGGCCGACCGGGTCGGCGAGGGGGTCGCCGAGGACCGGGTGGCCGAGCAGGTCGCCGCGCGCGGCGGGCTGGCCGGCACGCCGGCGGTGAACATCACCGGCTTCCCCTTCCTCACCCAGGCGCTGGCCGGCCGGTACTCCGACGTGCGGGTGTCGCTCACCGCCGAGCAGCTGGGGCAGCCGGCCGGCACCCGCGCCGACGTGTCCCTGCACGGCGTGCGGCTGCCGCTGTCCGACGCGCTGTCCGGCTCGATCAGCGAGGTCCCGGTGGAGCGCATCGACGGCACGGCGACGCTGTCCTACGCCGTCCTCGCCGACGCCCTGGGGGGCGGGACCACGATCACGCCGGCGGACGGCGGGGTGGTCGTGGCCCGCACCGTCGAGCTGCTGGGCATCGAGGTCCCGCTGTCGGCGACCGGCACGGTCGCGCTGGAGGGAAACGACCTGGTGGTGGACGTCGAGGGCGGCGAGGCCGCCGGGGTGGACGTCCCCGACGTGGTGCTGGACCGCGCGGCGGAGCGGCTCGACATCCGGTACGCGGTGCCGGCGCTGCCCTTCGGCCTGCAGCTGACCGGGGTCGAGGCGGAGCCGGACGGCGTCCACCTGCGGGTCGAGGCGACCGACACGGTGCTGCGGGGCTGACCGACCGGAATGCCTCCAGCGGGTCGTCCGTTCCCCGGGAGGTGAGCCTGCCGACCGACGACCCGCGGACCCGTGCGGTCCTCGCGGAGCTGGGCGTGCGTCCCGGGGAGGCCGACCTCACCGTGGTCCAGTTCTCGACGGCCTTCTGCGGTCCCTGCCGGGCGACCCGGGCCCGGCTGCAGCAGCTGGTGACCACCCGACCGGGGCTGGCGTACGTGCACGTGGACGCGGAAAGCCACCTGGACGCGGTGCGCGCGCTGGACGTGCGGCGCACGCCGACGCTGCTGCACGTCGACGCCGGGGGCACCGTCGTCGGACGGGTGGACGGCGCGCCGCCGCTGGCCGAGCTGGCGGCCGTGGTGGACGCCCGGCTGGCTGCCGGGGCCGGCGGCCGGACGGCGGCCCCCCGGTGATCGGCTACCCTCGCGCCGTGGGCACCCTGCTGACCTCGCGCCGCACAGTCGACCTGTGCCGCGTCGGCAGCTGCCTCTGTCCGACCTCCTGAGGGACGGCCACCCGTCCCGAGACGTGCTGTCGCGCCGTCCCGAGGTCCCTCCCCGTCGTCCCCCGGTGGACGCGGCGACCGTGCGGTCGACGGCCTGCCCGAACCGAGCACCACCCTTCCCGCACATCCCCGGACAACTGATGGAGGAACACCAGACATGAGCCGTAGCGACGTGCTCGTCACCGCCGACTGGGCCCAGGAGCACCTCGGCGACCCCGGTCTCGTCTTCGTCGAGGTCGACGAGGACACCAGCGCCTACGACGGCGGCCACCTCGAGGGTGCCGTCAAGCTGGACTGGAAGAAGGACCTGCAGGACCCGCTGCGCCGCGACTTCGTCGGCCGCGAGGCGTTCGAGCAGCTGCTGTCCTCGCGCGGCATCGGCAACGACGACACCGTGGTCCTCTACGGCGGCAACAACAACTGGTTCGCCGCCTACGCCTACTGGTACTTCAAGCTCTACGGCCACCGCGACGTCAAGCTCGTCGACGGCGGCCGCAAGAAGTGGGAGCTCGACGGCCGCCCGCTGTCCAAGGACCCGGTGGAGCGCCCGGCCACGGAGTACAAGGCCAGCGAGCCCGACCTGTCGATCCGCGCCTTCCGTGACGAGGTCGTGGCCTCCATCGGCAACAAGAACCTCATCGACGTGCGCTCGCCCGACGAGTTCTCCGGCAAGATCCTCGCCCCGGCGCACCTGCCGCAGGAGATGGCGCAGAAGGGCGGCCACGTCCCCACCGCCAAGAACATCCCCTGGAGCAAGGCGGCCAACGAGGACGGGACCTTCAAGTCCGACGAGCAGCTCGCTGCGCTCTACGACGAGCAGGGCTACGACGACAGCAAGGCCACCATCGCCTACTGCCGGATCGGTGAGCGGTCGAGCCACACCTGGTTCGTCCTGCACGAGCTGCTGGGCAAGCCCGACGTCAAGAACTACGACGGCAGCTGGGTCGAGTACGGCTCGCTCGTCGGCGTCCCGATCGAGAAGTGAGCTGACATGTGCGGAGCACCGAAGCAGGGCGGCACCCTCGCCGGCATCGACCTGAGCACGCAGACGGTCATCCAGGGCTCGGTGTGGCACGACGGCGCACCGGTGGCGGGGGCCTACGTCCGGCTGCTGGACGGCACCGGCGAGTTCACCGCCGAGGTGGTGACCAGCCCGGAGGGCGAGTTCCGGTTCTTCGCCGCGCCCGGTGACTGGACGCTGCGCTCGCTGGCCCCGGTCGGCCGGGCCGAGCGCACCGTGGCCGCCGACGTCGGCCTGAACGAGACGACGCTGGCGATCGCCTGATCCACGGACGGGCCCGTCCCCCCGGGGGGACGGGCCCGTCGCGTTCCCCCGACCGGTCAGGCGGCGGCAGCCGTGGCGGGGACGACGCCGAACGTGGCCAGCCACTCCTGGACGACCGCGATGTCGACGCGCTGCAGCCCGTCGACGTACCGGCAGTTGGCGGTGTAGCCGTAGCTGGTCACGGTGACGACCAGGCCGTCCTTCAACGTGGGACCGCCGGAGTCGCCGAAGCAGCTCCCGCCGCCGCCGCGGGTGTCGTGCTCGTTGCCGTTGACCTGCAGGATCTGCGGCGTGAGCTTCTGCCCGACCACGTCGGTGTACCGGCGCACGATCGGGTAGCTCATCGGGGTCGGCTTCTGCGGGCCCGCCTCGGGCTTGCGCACCTCGGTGCCGTAGCCGACCACGGTGAACGTGGTCGAGTTCAGCCGCGGCTGGGCGAACTGATCCAGGTGGCCGACCGGCGCGATCCCCGCCGGCTCGATGCCCTCGACGGGCCGGTCCAGCACGACGACCCCGACGTCGTTCCAGTTGTCCAGGTCGGTGAAGTCGGAGTAGTCGGGGTGGGTGTACGCCGTCCCGGCGTACCAGCCGGGGACCTCGGCGGTGTAGCCCGCGGCCGGGTCGGTCGCGCGGGGGAGGCTGCGGCCCTCATCGGCGTCGCGGGCCACGTCCCAGTCGAACGTGACGAGCGTCTTCCCGTCCGTGCCGTCCGTGCAGTGCGCGGCGGTCAGGACGACGGTCGGGCTGACCAGCGTCCCGGAGCACCGGTAGCGGCCCTCGTCGGAGTAGAAGAACAGCAGGCCGACGTTCGAGTACTCGTTCCCGGTGTCCTCGGTGCCGCCGGTGATGGCGCCCGCGGTGCCGGGGACGAGCACGCCTGCGGTCAGCAGAGCGGTCAGACCGACGAGCACCGTGCGGAGTCTGCGCATGGGAGACCCTTCGTGTAGTGAGTGCGGTGTCACGCACAGTAGGTGCAGGGTCCGGGACGCGCACCTCCGATCCACGCCGTCGGGTCCTGTCGCGGCCTGCTCCCGTCGGTGTGGTTTCAGCAGATGGACGCCCCGCGGGTGCAGCGCAACCGGCTGCACGTCGACGTCACGGTCGCCCACGACGAGGCCGAGCCGCGCGTCCGCGCGGCCCTGGCGGCCGGCGGGCGGCTGCTCGACGACTCCGCGGCGCGGGCGTTCTGGGTGCTCGCCGACGCCGAGGGCAACGAGGTGTGCGTCTGCACGTGGCAGGACCGCGACGCCGGCAGCTGACGACCGGTCCCGACGCGCCGGCCGGGCGCGGCAGGACGGCGGCCGGCTACAGCCCGAGCAGGCCGGCCAGGTCGCGCACGGCGTCGTCGAAGAACGCGTCGGCGTCGGCCACCGAGCCGGCGAAGTGGCCGAACACCTCGAAGCTCACCAACCCGAAGAGCCCGCTCCAGGCCAGCAGACCCCGCGCCCGGACCCGGTCGTCCAGCGCCGGGTGGTCCCCGCCCAGCACCCCGGCGACCTCCGGTGTCACCGTCCCGGTCGGCGTGCCGTCCGCGACGGGCAGCCGGCCCGACCGGGCGGCGTCCCCGAGCACCCGGCCGAGCACCGCACCGACCCGGGTGGCCGGCGGGACCGTGTCCTGGGGCGCCCGGTAGCCGGGCACCGGGGAGCCGTAGAGCAACCCGTACTCCGCCGGGTGGGCCAGCGCCCAGGCCCGTACCGACCGGCACACCGCCAGCCACCGGTCCGCCGGGGGAGCGGCCGGGTCGTCGGCCGACTCCGCCGCTGCCCCCAGCGCGTCGTAGCCGTCGATGATCAGCCGGGTGAGCAGCTCGTCCCGGCTGGGGAAGTAGCGGTAGAGCGCCGAGGAGGCCATGCCCAGCTCCCGGGCGACGGCCCGCAGCGACAACCCGGCCGCGCCGACCGTGGCCAGCTGGGCCCGGGCCAGCTCGGTGATCTCCGCGGTCAGGGCGACGCGGGCGCGCTCGCGGGCGGTGGTCGGCGGCACCCGGGCAGCATGCCAGGAGCGGAGCACCGTCCGCATCTGAGAGCACTGCTCTTGACACTCGTCCGGGTCGCTGGGAGTGTCGTCGGTGGCCGAGAGCACCGCTCTCGCTGAGTGCCGGGAGGCGGACGTGGCACGACACGTGGTGGTGGGCAAGGGCCCGGTCGGGACGGCGACGGCGCGGCTGCTGGCCGAGCAGGGCCACGAGGTGGCGGTGCTGTCCCGCAGCGGCGGGCCGAGCACGGACGAGGTGCGCCACGCTGCCGTGGACGCCGCCGACGCCGCGGCACTGACCTCCGCCATCGGTCGGGCCGACGTCGTCTACAACGCGGTCAACCCCGCGTACACCCGCTGGGCGCTTGACTGGCCGCCGATGGCGGCCGCCCTGCTCGCCGCGGCCGAGCGGGCCGGCGCCGTTCTGGTCACCATGGGCAACCTCTACGGCTACGGCCGTCCGTCGGGCCCGATGACGCCGGAGACCCCGCTCGCCGCCACCGACACCAAGGGCCGGGTGCGGGCGCGGATGTGGGCCGACGCGCTCGCCGCGCACCGGGCCGGCCGGGTGCGGGTGACCGAGGCGCGGGCCTCGGACTTCGTCGGCCCGGGCGTCCCGCCGGCCCAGTCGCACCTGGTGCGGCAGCTGGACACCCTGCGCCGCGGTCGTCGCGCCTGGGTGGTCGGGGACCCGGACGTGCCCCGCAGCTGGAGCTCCCTGCCCGACGTCGCCGCCACCCTCGTCGTCCTCGGCACCGACGAGCGCGCCTGGGGCCGGGCCTGGCACGTGCCCAGCTCCCCGCCGCTGAGCCAGCGCCAGGCGCTCGCCGACCTGGCCCGGGCGATGGGCCGCCCCCCGGTGCCGGTGAGCGGGGTCCCGTGGCCGCTGTTGCGCGCCGCGGGCCTGGTGGTCCCCCTCGCCCGGGAGCTCGTCGACGTCGCCCACCAATGGGACCAGCCGTACCTGCTGGACGCCTCCGCGACGACGACGACCTTCGGGCTGGCGGCCACGCCCTGGGACGACGTCGTCCGGTCGACCGTGGGCGCACCGGTCCCGGGGGCACCGCCCGCCGGGCGCTGAGGGCGCGGATACCGTGGCGGCATGGGTCTGCTGTCCGCCTGGTTCCTGGTCGCGCTCACCGCGCTGGCCGCGGGAGGCTGCGCGTCCGCCGCGTGGCGACTGACGCGCCGCGAGCGGCCGGGGCGGGACCGATGAGCGCCCCGGTACCACCCGGCCTCCCCGAGGGCCCGGCCACCGGTCCCACCGAGCTCCCGGTGACCGACAGCGTCGACGTCCGGGAGGGCCCGGAGGTCGCCCACGAGCTGCTGTCGGTCCTGCCGCTGCTGGGCGAGTGGCACGGCGAGGGGCAGGCCGCGGGCGCCGAGGGCGACCACCGCTTCGGCCAGTGGGTGCGCTTCGCGCATGACGGCCGCGGCTTCCTGGCCTACGAGTCCCGCACCTGGCGGCTGTCCGCCGCGGGGCGGGTCGAGGGCCCCGACCAGCGTGAGTCGGGCTTCTGGCGGCCCCGGGGCGAGGACGAGGTGGAGCTGCTGGTCACCTCCCCGACCGGTCTGGTGGAGATCTACGTCGGCCGTGCCCGGACGACGACCAGCTGGGAGCTGGACAGCGACGTCCTGGCCCGCACCCCCGACCACCCCGAGACCAGCCGGGCCAAGCGGCTGTACGGCATCGTCGAGGGCGCCCTGATGTACGCCGTCGACCGCGCGGCCGGCGAGCAGCCGCTGCGCCCCACCATGTCCGCCCGACTGGAGAGGATCCGCTGAGCTCCGTGAGCGCGCCCCGCCCCACCACCCGGCAGCCTGCCCGCCCCGCCACCCCCCGGCTGGTCGCCGACGCGCACGTCGACGCCGTCTGCGACCTGAACCCGATCGTCGCCACCCAGCTGGGCACCCGGCCGGGCAACGACGAGCTGCCCGACCTCAGCCCGGCCGGCCTGGAGGCCGGCGCGGCGCTGCAGCGGTCAACGCTGGCCGAGCTGGACCGGGTGCTGGCCGAGGACCCCGCGCTGGCCGGCGACCCGGTGGAGCTGCGCTGCGCCCGGCTGCTGCGCGAGCGGCTGACCGCGGGCCTGGACCAGCACGAGGCCGGGGAGGGGCTGCGGGCGCTGTCCAACCTGTTCTCGCCGGTGCACTCGGTGCGCCAGGTCTTCTCCATGATGCCGACGGGGACGACGGAGGACTGGGCGGTCCTCGCCCGGCGGCTGGCCCGGGTCCCGGAGGCCTACCGGGGCTACCGCGCGAGCCTCACCGAGGGCGCCTCCCGCGGCCTGTTCGCCGCCCCGCGCCAGGTCTCCACCGTCGTCGGGCAGCTCGACGAGTGGCTGGCCGGCCCCTACTTCGCCGGTCTGGTGGCCGCCGGCCCCGACGAGCTGCGCGGTGAGCTGGACGCCGCCGCGGCAGCCGCCGACGGGGCCGTGGCCGAGGTCCGTGACTTCCTGCGTGACACGTACGCGCCGCAGGCCGAGGGCACGCCAGACGCCGTCGGCCGGGAGCGGTACGCCCGCTTCGCCCGGGCCTGGAACGGCACGGACCTGGGGGCCGGGACCGGGCTGGAGGACGCCTACGCCTGGGGCTGGGGCGAGCACCTGCGTATCCGCGAGGAGCAGCGCACCGCCGCCGAGCGGGTCCTCCCGGGCTCCACGCCGATGGAGGCCATGCGCTGGCTGAACGAGAACGGCGAGGCCGTCGAGGGCGTGGAGGCGATCCGGGAGCGGCTGCAGACGATGATGGACGTGGCGATCGCCGCCCTGGACGGCGTCCACTTCGAGCTCGCCGAGCCCATCCGCACGGTCGAGGCGATGATCGCGCCGCCCGGCAGCGCGGCGGCGCCGTACTACACCCGGCCGACGCAGGACTTCTCCCGCCCCGGCCGCACCTGGCTGCCGACCCTGGGCCGGGAGCGCTTCCCCGTCTGGGACCTGGTGTCCACCTGGTACCACGAGGGCGTCCCCGGCCACCACCTGCAGCTGGCCCAGTGGGCGTACGTCTCCCCGTCGCTGTCCACCTACCAGACGTCGCTGGGCTCCGTCGGGGCCAACGTCGAGGGCTGGGCGCTGTACGCCGAGCGGCTGATGGACGAGCTCGGCTTCCTCACCGACCCCGGCGCCCGGCTGGGCTACCTCGACGCCCAGCAGATGCGCGCGGTGCGCGTGGTCGTCGACATCGGCATGCACCTGCAGCTGCCGGTCCCCGCCGACGCCGACGGGGTGCTGGCCGAGCACCGCGGGCAGCCGTGGACCCCGGAGCTGGCCCGGGCCTTCTTCGGCGAGTACTGCGGCCGGGACGCCGCCTTCCTCGACAGCGAGCTGGTCCGCTACCTCGGCATGCCCGGGCAGGCGATCAGCTACAAGCTGGGGGAGCGGGCGTGGCTCGCCGGCCGGGCCGCGGCGCAGCAGGCCCGGGGTGCGGACTTCGACCTCAAGGCCTGGCACATGGCGGCGCTGAGCCAGGGCAGCCTCGGCCTCGACGACCTCGCCGCCGAGCTCGCCCACCTCTGAGCAAGGACCACCCGGCCCCCACCACTCGCAGGCTCGTGGCGGGGCCCTGCGGGGTGGCCGCTGGTCCGGGACGTCGAGGGGCGGCGATCAGCCAGTCCGGTCGGACCGCTCCCGGACCCGGAAGCGGAGGATGGTGGCGTCGCCGGACCGCGTGCTGCTGATCGGTTCCAGGCTGGTCCTCGCCAGGCCCGGGGGCGAGAAGCGGATGCCGTCGCCGAGCAGGACCGGCAGCACGTACACCAGGATCTCGTCGACGAGCCCCCGCTGGAGGCACTGGCCGGCCACGTCGGCGCCGAGGACCTCGAGGTCCTTGCCGCCGGCCGCGTCCAGAGCCGTGGCGACCGCCTCGCCGATGTCGCCGGTGAGGATCCTGACGTCCGGGTCCGGCGGATCCAGCGGCCGGTGGGTGAGGAGGAACAGAGGTCCGGAGACGGGGTAGTCGGCGCGGGCCGGCTCCTCGGTCGCCATCCGGGCGCCGACCTCCCAGGTCCGCCGGCCGACGAGCATGGCGCCCGTGGCCGCCGCGATCTCCGCGACGTCCTCCGGTGCCATGAACTCGGCGAGCGCCCGACCACCGCCCCAGTCCATGGAGTGGCCGGGTCCGGCGATGAAGCCGTCGAGCGACATGCACCGGTTCACGACGACCTTGGAGCCCATCTCAGCACCGCCGTCCCTGGGTGGTTCCCGCACGCCTGACCATGTCCGAGCTCTACTGGTCCGGGGCGTCGGGGGGCGGCGGGTTGACCTGGTCGGCGTCCCAGGTGGTGCGCTGCCGGGCGTCGGCCGGGGCGGCCTCCAGCCCCTCGGTGGCCAGCAGCTCGGCGATGCACTCCGCCGAGCCCCCGACGTAGGTGGACACCAGGTCGATGTCGGTGGCCACCAGCCACGCCCGGTCCGCCGGCCACCACAGGTTGGCGCTCTGCTCGAACGGCTCCGCGGCGAAGTTCACCGTGGCCAGCCCGATGGAGCCGTTGACCAGCCAGAAGTCCCGGGCGCCCAGGCTGAGGGTCGGGTGGTCGGCGATCACCGCACCGCCCTGCCGGACGCCGAACCAGCAGACGTCCGGGGTGGTGGTGTGCCGCGCCAGCACCTCGATGAGCCGCTCGGCGACCGGGACCGGCAGGTGCCCGCGGGCCGGCGCGCCGTGCCACAGCGGTGCCTGGTCGTCGTTCTCGAAGTAGTCCATCGACCCGGTCACCGAGCCCCACTGCATCAGCGGGTGGGTCTTGGTGCCGTTGGCCGCGGCGACGGAGGCCCAGGGGACCTCGACGTCGTCGTCCCCGACGTACCGGACGGCGGGGTGGAAGACCCGGGCGGCCGCGGCGAAACCAGCCGGGACCAGCGACCCCACCGTGTCCAGCGGAGCCCGGTGCAGCGCCTCGGCGAGCCAGTCGCCGGCGGTGGTGTCGAGCGCCACTGACCGGCCGGCGAACTGCACCTGCGCACCTCCCCGGGTGGTCCCAGGAGACGGACAACCCCCGGGCTGCTCCGCGGCGCTGGACCCTGCGCGTGCAGGGGAGCGGCTCGCGGGCCGACTGGACAATGGTCGGCGGCCCGGGGGTCGGGTGACTGTCCGGTTCTCGCTCGCCGCCGTACGACGGACGGGCGATCTGCCGTCGTTCAGCCTCGCTCGATCGTCGAGGTCGGCGGAACGGGCGGCCCATCTGGACGGCGGCTAGCGGACAGCCACCTCACGAGTCCTGAACGTATGCAACTGTCGGACCACCTCCTCTCTCGTGTACATCGACCGTACGACGGCTCGGCGGGGGTGTGCAACGTCGTTCTTCAGCTCTCAGCGGACGGCCGCTGGTAGACGTCCGGGACGCCGTCCCGGTCGGCGTCCACCGCCTCCTCCTCGGCGATCCGGCGGTACCGGCGGTCGCGCAGCCGGAGGACCACCGAGGCCAGGACGGCGGCGGTGAGCGTCCCGACCAGGACGCCGACCTTGACGTGCTCGTCCCGCGTCGAGCCCTCGCCGTACGCCAGCGTCCCGATGAGCAGGGACACGGTGAACCCGATGCCGGCGAGCATGGCGAGGCCGATCACGTCGGGCCAGCCCAGTGACTCGTCGAGCTGGGCGCGGGTGAACCGGGAGACCAGCCAGGTGGCCAGCGTGATGCCGATCGTCTTGCCGGCGACCAGGCCCACGACGATGCCGACGGGCACCGGGTCCGACAGCGACTCGACCAGGCCGGACAGGCCGCCGATGGTCACGCCGGCGGCGAAGAAGGCGAAGACGGGGACGGCGACGCCCGCGGAGATCGGCCGGATCCGGTGCTCGAGGTGCTCGGCCAGCCCCGGCCCGGCGTCCGGTCCACCCGCGGCCGCACTGCGGACCACCGGCACGGTGAAGGCCAGCAGCACCCCGGCGACGGTGGCGTGCACCCCCGACTCGTGCATCAGCACCCAGGTGACCACGGCCAGCGGGACCAGCAGCCACCAGGAACGGACCCGCTTCTGCACCAGGACGCCGAACACGGCCAGCGGGACGAGGGCCAGCAGCAGCGGCACGACCGCCAGCGCCGAGGTGTAGAAGAGCGCGATGACCGTGATGGCCAGCAGGTCGTCCACCACGGCCAGGGTGAGCAGGAAGGTGCGCAGTGCGGTGGGCAGGTGGGTGCTGATCACCGCCAGGACGGCCAGGGCGAAGGCGATGTCGGTGGCCGTCGGGATCGCCCAGCCGCGCAGCGCGCCGTCCCCGGTGCCCAGGTTGACCAGCACGAAGAGGACGGCGGGGACGACCATCCCGCCGACCGCGGCCGCCACCGGCAGGACCGCGCGCCGCGGTTCGCGCAGGTCGCCGGCGACGAACTCGCGCTTGAGCTCCAGGCCGACCACGAAGAAGAAGACCGCGAGCAGGCCGTCCGCCGCCCAGGTGCCCAAGGTGAGGTCCAGGTGCAGCGACGCCGGTCCGACCCGGGTGTCCCGCAGGGACTCGTAGGCGCCCGCCCACGGCGAGTTCGCCCAGAACAGTGCGATCACGGTGCCCACCAGCAGCAGGACCCCACCGACGGTCTCCCTGCGGAGCACCTCGGCGATCCGGGTGGCCTCGGGGTAGGAGCCCCGGCTGAAGAGGCGGGCGGGGGAGGTCACGGGGCGGCTCCGGGGTGCGGGGACGGGTCAGGGACTGCCGACCAGACTTCCCGGCGCACCGGTCCGTACGTTACCGGCTGAGCAGCTCCCGCACCCGCTGGGACAGGTCGCCGTCCCCCCGCGGCCGGCCGTCCAGCGAGGTGACGGTCGCGGCGCCGCGGATGCCCGACAGCAGCCACACGGCGTCCGCGGCGTGCAGGTCGGCCACCGTCCCGGCGGTCACCGCCGTGGGCCAGCCGTCCTCCGCCGCGCGGGCGAACAGCCGGGCCTGGGTGGTGCCGGCCAGGATGCCGGTCTCCACCGGCGGGGTGTGCAGCACGCCGCCGGCCGCCCACACCACGGTCGACGTCGGGCCCTCCAGCAGCCGGCCCTCCAGGGAGGTGAAGACGACGTCGTCCGCGCCGACCGCGTGCGCGTGCCGGCCCGCGGCCATGTTGACCGCGTAGGACAGCGTCTTCGCGCCGCCCAGCAGCCACGGCGCCGTCGCCCGGAAGTCGGCGGGCACGCCGAGGGACAGGCTGACCACGGCGATGCCCGCGCTGCGCTGGCGCAGCGTCTCGGCCGGGACGGGCGCGAGCAGCGCCACCAGCGTGGGCGGTGTGCCGTCGCCCAGCCCCCGGGTGAGCAGGACCCGGCAGGCGCCCTGGACGCCGGGGGGCCAGCCGTCGGCGGCCGCGGCCACCACCGCGCGCACGGCGTCGTCCCCGGGGTGGGCGATGTCCAGCAGCGCCGCCGACCGGCGGAGCCGGGACAGGTGGGCGTCCAGGTACGGCGTGGCCGCACCGCTGACCAGCACCGACTCGAAGACCCCGTCCCCACGGCCCAGCCCCAGGTCGAAGGCGGTGACCACCGGGTCCGCCGGGGGCACCGCCGTCGCCGTCCCGTCCCGCCAGACCGCCACGCGTTGACCCGTCACGGCCCCCACCTTGCCGTACGCGGGTCCTAGGCTCGGTCCGTGTCCGACGAGTCCGCACCGCAGGAGGCCGAGGCGCCGCCGTTGGCCGCGCAGCTGCGGTCGCGGGGCCTGCGGCTGACCAGCCAGCGCCAGCGGGTGCTCGCCGCCGTGGCCGCGCTCGAGCACGGGACGCCGGAGGAGATCGGAGCCCGGCTGCGCGCCGACGCAGGCCCGGACGGCGCCGCCCCGGACACCTCGACGGTCTACCGGACCCTCGAGCTGCTCGAGCGGCTGGGCCTGGTCTGGCACACCCACCTGGGCAAGGGGGCGCCGGTCTACCACGCCGCCGAGCACGCCCACCTGCACGTCGTCTGCCAGGAGTGCGGCTCGATCACCTCGGTGGACCCGACCCTGCTCGACGCCGCGGCGGAACGTCTGGCCGCCGACCTGGGTTTCACCGTGGACGTGGGCCACGTGGCCTTGTCGGGCACCTGTCGTGCCTGCGCAGAGAAGCACCGGACGGAGCACCCATGACCACCCCGCAGCACCCCGACCTGCTCCCCGTGACACCCCCCGCGGCGGACGGCGGCCCGGCCGCCGGGCCCGTCCCGGCCGGGGTCCGCTCGCCGCTGCTCTCCCGGCCCGGCGCGGTGGCGCTGTCGCTGCCCGACGGCGGGGCCGGGTCGGTGGCCGCGCACTACGGCGACCCGCTGCCCGAGCAGCGCCGGCTCGCCGAGGGTGCCGGCCTGGTCGACCGCAGCGACCGGGACGTCGTCGTCGTCCCCGGCGCGGACCGGCTGAGCTGGCTGCACAGCATCACCAGCCAGCACCTGGACGGGCTGGCCGACGCCACCGGTTCAGAGGCGCTGGTCCTCTCCCCGCACGGGCACGTCGAGCACCACGTCGTGCTGGCCGAGCTCGCCGGCACCACCTGGGGCGACGTGGAGCCGGGCACCGGAGCGGCCCTGGTCGCCTTCCTGGAGCGGATGCGCTTCATGCTGCGCGTCGAGCCGGCCCTGGTCACCGACGCGTGGGCGCTGCTGTCGCTGGTGGGCCCCCGCGGCGACGACGTCCTGGCCGCCGCCGGCCTGCCGGTGCCGGTGGGCGCGGGCGCGGTGGTGGCGCTGGACGGCGGCGGCTGGGCCCGCCGGATGCCCCCGCTGGGCGACGGCAGCGCCGCGGTCGTCGACCTGCTGGTGCCCCGCCCGGACCTGGCCGCCCGGGCCGACGCGCTGGTCGCGGCGGGCGCGCCGCCGGCCGGGGTGGACGCCTACGAGGCGCTGCGGGTCGAGGCGCGCCGGCCGCGGGCCGGAGTGGACACCGACCACCGCACCATCCCCAACGAGGTGGAGTGGCTGCGGACCGCCGTCCACCTGGACAAGGGCTGCTACCGCGGTCAGGAGACGGTCGCCCGGGTGCACAACCTCGGCCGCCCGCCGCGCCGGCAGGTGCTGCTGCACCTGGACGGGATGAGCGAGGTGCTCCCGGCGCCCGGGACGCCGCTGACCTCGGGCGCACGCGAGGTCGGCCGGGTCGGCACCGCCGTGCGCCACCACGAGCTCGGGGTGATCGCGCTGGCGCTGGTCAAGCAGTCGCTGAAGCCCGACGCCGAGCTCCGGGTCGGCGAGGCCGTCGCCGTCGTCGACCCCGACGACGCGCCGTCCGAGCTCGACGACGCGCAGGCGGCGGCCCGCGAGCGCGTGCGGGCGGTCCGGTCTGCGACGATGCGGCCCGAGGCGACGCGTTCGTGAGCATCGCAGCGAGCGACGGAGCCGACAGGGAGTGAGCATCGAGCGAGCGCCAGCGAGCGAGGCGCGGAGCGACCGCGGAGGCGACCTGGTGCGGAGCGAGTGAGGAGCGGAGCGGTTGCGGAGCCGAGACGCGACATGGTGACCCCCGGCACGCTGATCACCCTCGCCCCCACGGGCGCGGAGTCGGCGAAGGACGACGTCCCGGCGCTGCCCGTGACGGTGGACGAGGTCGTGTCCACCGCCCGCGACTGTGCGGCGCTGGGCGCGGCCGTCCTCCACCTGCACGTCCGGGACACCGACACCCGGCCGACCCTGGACCTGCCCCGGGTGCGCGAGGTGGTGGCCGCGGTCCGCGAGGCGACCGACCTGGTCGTCCAGCTGTCCACCGGTGGTGCCGTGACCGACCCGGCCGAGGCCCGGCTGGCCGTGCTGGACGCCGCGCCCGACGCCGCGTCGCTGTCCCTGGGCACGGTCAACTTCGGCCGGGACGTCTTCTACAACCCCTGGGACCTCATCGTCGAGCTGCACACCCAGATGCAGCAACGCGGCATCGTGCCGGAGTACGAGGTGTTCGACCTCGGCCAGCTGGCCACCCTGGCCCGGTTGCTGGACCGGTACGGCCCCCCGGCCGGCGGGCACGTGCACGTCGACCTGGTGATGGGCGTGCCCGGGGGGATGCCCGGGACGACGGCGGCGCTGGCCGCCTGCCTGCCCGCGCTGCCGCCGGGATCGACGTTCGCCGCCACCGGGGTGGGCCGCACCTCCCTGCCGGTCATGCTCGCCGCGCTGTCGGCCGGCGGTCACCTGCGGGTCGGCATGGAGGACACGCTGACCTACGCGCCGGGGGAGCCCGTCCGCGACAACGCCCAGCTGGTGGCCCGGGCCGCCGGCCTGGCCCGCATCGCGCAGCGGCCGCCGCTGTCCCCGACCCTGGCCCGGCAGCTGCTGGGCCTCCCCGCCGGCCCCGGCGACCCCGCTCCGACCCGCCCGTCCCCCGTGCCCGTGGAGGCTGCCCCGTGACCGCCCCGACCCCCGCCCCCGCCGGCGGCGACACCGTCGACGCCCTGCTCGAGCCCGCCTTCCTCGACGGCATCGAGTCCACGTCCATGGCCGAGGTCCGCGACCTCCGGCACCGCGCCGAGCAGGCCGAGGTCAACCTCTCCTACACGCGGCGGCTGCTGCAGGGCCGGCTGGACATCGTCCGCCGCGAGCTGCAGCGCCGGGCCGAGCACGACGGGCGGTCGCTGCTGGACCTGCTGCCGGAGATCCTGTCCGAGAAGGGCCGCGGCCCGGCGCACGGCCTGGGCCGCCACCAGACCGTGCAGCCCACCGCCCCCGAGGAGCTCGAGCACTGGGTCGCCGGCCTCACCCGCGGGATCGACCTCTCCGACGTCCAGGCGCTGCCCGACGACCAGCTGGAGCGGGCGGCCCGGTCGCTGGCCGAGGGGGAGCGCGGCCTGTCCGAGCGGCGGCGCGGCGTGCAGCAGGTGATGGACGCCCTCGCCGGTGAGCTGGGCCGCCGCTACCGCGACGGGCTGGCCGACGTGGCCCAGCTGCTCGCCGACGAGTCCCGCCATTGAGCATGGCCGACTCCGCACTCACCAACTGGCCGGAGAACCCGGTGCTCGTCGAGGCGTGGCGGGCGGGGCTGGGCGTCGACGTCCTGGAGTCCGTGCACCGCGGCGCGCTCGTCGTCCTGGACGCCACCGGTGCAGCGGTGACCAGCGTCGGTGACGTCGGCCGGCCGGTGCTGCCCAGGTCGTCGAACAAGCCGGTGCAGGCCACCGCGCTGCTGGCCGCCGGCTGGGAACCCCGGGACGACCGCGAGCTGGCGATCGGCGCCGCGTCGCACAACGGCGAGGACGGGCACGTCGAGCTGGTGCGCGCGCTGCTCGACGCCGCCGGGCTGACCCCCGACGACCTCGGCTGCCCACCGGCGCTGCCCGGCCACGAGGAGACCCGGGCCCACTGGCTGGTCGACGGGCGGGCTCCCGAGCGGGTCGCCATGAACTGCTCGGGCAAGCACTCCGCGATGCTCTCCGCCTGCGTGGCGGCCGGCTGGCCGACCGAGGGCTACCTGGCCCGGGACCACCCGCTGCAGCAGGCCATCGAGGCGCGGCTGGGCGAGGCCGCCGGCGAGCCGGTGGCAGCCGTCGTGGTCGACGGGTGCGGAGCGCCGCAGCACGCGCTGTCGCTGACCGGCCTGGCGCGCAGCGTGCTGTCCCTGGTGGAGGCCGAGCCCGGCACCCCCGGCCGCCGGGTCGCCGACGCGATGCGGGCACACCCGTGGCTGGTGGCCGGGACCGGCCGGGACGACACCGAGCTGATGCAGGCCGTCGACGGGCTGCTGGTCAAGGGCGGGGCCGACGGCGTGCACGTCGCCGCGCTCCCCGGGGCCGGCGCGGTGGCGCTCAAGCTGGACGACGGCGGGGACCGGGGCCGGCTGCCGGCGCTGACCGCGGCGCTGCTGCGCCTCGGCGTGCCGGCCGGGACGTTGTCGTCCTGGCTGGTGACGCCGGTGTCCGGCGGCGAAGGGTCCGTGGGGGAGATCCGGGCGAGTGCGGCCCTGACCGTCTGAGATCCGCGTCACTCCGCCAGCGGGCGCTTGCAGCAGCTAGCAGTGCAGGTTAGCGTGGTGTCGTGCCCAAGCCGACCGAGTTCGTCCGCGAACAGGTGAGCACCGTCCGCGAGACCGTCGCCAGCGCCGCGGCCACCGCCGCCGCCGAGGCGTCCACCGTCTCCGAGACGGTGACCTCGCACGTGGGCGACTTCATCCGCAGCCAGCGCAGCGCCGCCCAGGTCTCGGTGCGGGAGCTCGCCCGCGCCGCCGGGGTGAGCAACCCCTACCTCTCCCAGGTGGAGCGCGGGCTGCGCAAGCCCTCCGCGGAGATCCTCGCCTCGATCGCCCGCGGGCTGAAGATCTCGGCCGAGACGCTGTACGAGCAGGCCGGCATCCTCGACCGGCGCTCCGGCACGGCCGGCACCGTCGCGGCGATCCGGGCCGACGACGCGCTCTCCGAACGGCACAAGGCCGTGCTCCTGGAGCTCTACGAGACCTACGCCCGGGAGCACGCCCGCGACCTCGAGGCCCCGGCCGCCACCCCGGCGGCCGCGCCTGCACCCCCCGCACCGTCCACCACGTCCCAGGAGGCAACGGCATGAGCCGCACCGACACCCTCAAGCACTACGGCGAGACCCTCGTCGACACCAGCCGCACCGGGCTGCTGGCCGCCATCGGCGCCACCGACCTCGCCGTCGAGCGCGCCCGCACCGCCGTCGGGACCGCCCGGTCCCGCGCCGAGGCGCTGCCCGGCGAGGCGCAGGTCCAGGCCGACCTCGCCGCCAAGGAGGCCCGTCTCCGCGCCGAGCAGGCCCGCGCCCGCGTGGCCTCCGCCGCCGCCGAGGCCCGGGTCCGCGCCGAGCAGGCCGCCGAGCAGGCCGGTGACGCCGCCCAGCAGGCCCGCAACGCGGTCAGCTCCGCCGCCGCGGCGGTCCGCCCCGAGGTGCTCAAGGGCACCGTCGTCGGCTTCGTGGACTCCGCCCGCGCCGAGGCCGCCGCCGTGCTGGCCGAGCTGGCCGGCCGTGGTGAGAAGGTCGTCGACGAGCTGCGCCAGCAGCCCGTCGTCCGCAAGGTCGCCGGCCGCACCGAGCAGGTCGTGGACAGCACCGTCGACTCCGTCGCCGCGACGGTCGAGGACACCCTGGCCGAGGTCGGCGGCACCGTCGGCACCGTGTCCGACCAGGTCACCTCGATCGCCCAGAAGACCGCGGCCCGCGCCGACAAGGCCGCCGCCGAGGTCGCCGAGGAGACCGAGGCTGCTGCCGCGGCCACCAAGCGCAGCGTCCGCACGGCGACGGCGAAGGCCACCGCCGAGGGCACCGACGAGCCGGCCCGCAAGCGCGCGAAGCGGGCTCCCAAGGCCACCGCCCCGGTGAGCGCCACCCCGGTCCCGGACCCGACCGCCGTCCCGGCCAAGAGCACGCCGTCGGCCGACACCCTCAGCTGACCGGTCGCCGGCGTCCCGGCGGGTAATCTCGGGCCATGTACACGTTCGACACCATCGTCTACGCGGTCGTCTTCTACGGCGTCCTCGCGCTGGCGGTCTGGGCGTTCGTCGACGCACTCGCGCGCCCCGCGGCGTCGTACGTGGCAGCAGGGAAGCTGACCAAGCCCGGGTGGACGGCGATCACCGGGATCGCCGCGCTGGTCCTGCTCTGGCGCGGGCCGATGGACTTCTTCGGTCTGCCGGCGGTAATCGCGGCGGTGGTCTACCTCGTCGACGTCCGCCCGGCCGTCCGCGGACTGCACCGGGGCAACAGCAGCTGGTGAACCCAGACCCACCCTCGACCGCGTCGAGGGTGGGTCTGCTGCGTTCAGTACCGGTCGTCGCGCGGCATCACGACCCACAGCACCAGGTAGGCGATGAACTGCGGGCCGGGCAGGATGCAGGACACGACGAAGGCCAGCCGCAGCCCGGCGCGGGACAGGCCGTAGCGGCGGGCCAGGCCGGAGCACACCCCGGCGATCACCGCGTGGCGGCTGTCCCGGGTCAGTCGGCGGTTCACGGGGTACGTCATGGCCCGACCCTACGACCGGGCGGCGGACGGCGGCCCCGTCCAGGACGCCTCCCCGGGCGTCGGGGTGGGGCGGACGGCGTCCCTCAGCGACCGAAGACCCCCGCCGGTGGCTGGGGCGAGGGCTGGGCGGCGCCGTCCCGGACCGGCTGCGCCTGACCGACGAACGCCCCCAGGTCCTCCCCGGCGACGACCCGGGAGGGCATCGGGTCCCCGGCGCACCGCCGGGTGAGCCCGGCCACCGGCAGCTCGGCGTCCGACGCCACGGCGACGGTGTTGCCGAACCGCCGACCGCGCAGCGTCCCCGGCTCGGCCAGCAGTGCCACGTGCGGGAAGACGGCGCGGAGCGTGGCCGCCTGCGCCCGCGCGAAGCGCAGCGGAGGGCCGTCCGAGACGTTCCAGGCCGTCACGCCCCCGGGCCGGAGCACCCGCGCCACGTCGGTGGCGAACTCGACGGTGGTCAGGTGCGCGGGGGTCCGCGCCCCGGCGAACACGTCGACCACCACGGCGTCGGCGCTGCCGTCCGGGAGCGTGGCCAGCCCGGCGCGGGCGTCGCCGGCGCGCACCCGGACGCGGGCAGCCCGCGGCAGCGGCAGCGCGCTGCGGACCAGGTCGGTCAGCGCCTGGTCCAGCTCGACGACCCGCTGCCGGGAGCCGGGCCGGGTGACCGCGACGTAGCGGGCCAGGGTGAGCGCCCCGCCGCCCAGGTGCACCACGTCCAGCGGCGCCCCCGGCTCGGCGGCGAGGTCCAGCACGTGCCCGATCCGGCGGACGTACTCGAACTCCAGGTGCGCAGGGTCGGCGAGGTCGACGTGCGACTGCGGGACGCCGTCGAGCAGCAGCTCCCACGAGCCGGGACGGTCGGCGTCGGCGAGCAGTTCGGCCGTGCCGCCGGCGACCTCCGTGCGCCCGGGCACCGCGACCGGCCGCGGCTCGGCGGCGGCGGTCCTCCGGCGGCCACGGCTCATCGGCCGCGGAGCAGGGCCTCGGCGGCCGGGTCGCCGCTGACGGTGACGTCGGCAGGGCGGCCCCACACCCGCCGGAGCAGCATCTCCGCGCTGCCGGTCAGTGTCGCGTCGGCCGGCTCTCCCGGCGCCGCCCGGCCGGTCCGGACCGTTCCGTCCGCCACCTCGACCCGCCAGGACCGGCCCACGTCGGTCGCGGTCACCGCCACGACGGCCCGGGCGCCGACCAGCGGCGGGGTGTGCTGCCAGCGGGGCAGCATGATCCCGAGGAGCTCGTCCACGCCGTCGGCCGCCAGCTGCGGGTCGAGCGGCGCGTGGGCCACACCGGCCGCGGCCTCCAGGTCCAGCCGGTGGACGACGAGCTCGTGCGCCTGCCGGCGACCCCACTCGCGTGCCCGCCGGGACGCCGCCGGGCTCATGTGCCACGCCGGGGCATCGGGGTCGACGGTGCGCAGCGTGGCGACCAGCTCGGTGAGGCCGAGGGCGTACCACCCGGCGAGGTCGTCGTCCGGCGGACGGAACCGGCTGGACGGCTCCGGTGCCTCGACGGTGCCCGCGCGCAGGATCGCGGTCGCCCACCGGTGCACGGCGCCCAGGTGGGCGACCAGCTGGCGGACGGTCCACTCCGGGACCCACGGCACGGGGACGTCCAGGCCGCCGGCCACCGGCGTCCGGCCCGACCCGAGCTCCCAGGCGAGGACGCCGAACCGCTCGCCCTCCTCGACGACGGTGGCGACGTACCGCTCGTGCGACTCGTCGGGGTCCAGGCGGCCGGCGGTCACCCGCCCATCCTGCCCGAGCGCGGTCAGGGCACCGGCGCGGAGGCGGGGTCGAGCTCGACGGTGTAGGAGGTGAGCGCGGTGAGCAGCCCGCCGGAGAACTCGTACACGTCGCAGGAGGAGACCACGGAGACACCGCCGTCCGCGTCGGTGTACCGGCCGACCGCGTCCACCGCGACGGTGTCGCCGCCGGCGACCACGAGGAAGCGCGTGAACTCCGCGGTGCCGGCCGCCAGCTCGGCGAGGGTGGCCTCGCAGGCGTCGACGACGGCCTGCCGGCCCTCCAGCACGACCGCTCCGACGCAGGTCCAGCGGACGTCGGGGGACAGCGCCGGGTAGGCGTCGGCGAAGCGGTGGGCGGAGAAGGCCTCGGCGATCTCGCGGGGGGTGCTCATGGGTTCCTCCGGGAGGTGCGGGTCAGTGCGGGGCGACGGCTGACCAGCGGACGGTGACCTCGCCGTGCCGGGCCCGCCGGCTGGACCCCACCAGCGGCCAGCCCTGGTCGCCCAGCGCGGCGACCGCGGCGGCCCAGCGCTGCCGGGGCCCGAAGGCGGTGAGCCCGGCTGCCGAGGCCCAGCCCAGGTCGAAGGCGCGCAGGAACTCGTGCACCGGCCGGCCGGGGACGTTGTGGTGCACCAGCGACTTCGGCAGCCGCTCGGCCAGGTCGGAGGGGCGGTCCAGGTCGGTCACCCGGGCGGCCAGGGTGAGGGTCAGCGGGCCGTCCGCGTCCAGCGCCACCCAGCCCGCCCGCCGTCCCCACTCGTCGCAGGTCCCCTCCACGAGCAGCCCGCCGGGCGCCAGCGCGCCGCGCATGGTGTCCCAGGCGCGGGCCGCGGAGGCCTCGTCGTACTGGCGGAGCACGTTGAACGCCCGGACCAGGACCGGTCGCAGGCCGGCCAGCTCGAAGCCGCCCCGCCGGAAGTCCACCCGGGGCGGGTCGCGGTCGGCGGCGACGGCGGCGACCCGCTCCGGGTCGATCTCCAGGCCGACGACCTCCAGCCCGGGGACGGCGGGCGCCAGCCGGTCGACCAGCTCCAGGGTGGTGACCGCCGACGCGCCGTAGCCGAGGTCCACGACCAGCGGCCGGGCGGCGTCCCGGAGCCGGGGCAGCTGGGTGGCCAGCAGCCAGCGGTCGACCCGGCGCAGGCGGTTGGCGTTCGTCGTCCCGCGGGTCGGCAGGCCCAGCGCGCGGGCGCGGCCGGCGGCCAGCCGGGGAGCGCGGCGGACCGGGGGCAGGGAGGCGCGGGCGGTGTGGTCCCGTCCCGACTCGCTCACCGTTCCGCAGGGTAGCCGGGGACGGCGGTTAGCGTGGAGGCGTGCTCGTCTCCCGGTCCGCCCCCCTGGCCGATCTCACCACCCTCGGGGTCGGTGGTCCCGCCGACCGTCTGGTGGAGGTGACCTCCGAGGAGGAGCTGGTCGGCGCCGTCCGCGCCGCCGAGGACGCCGGCCGGCCGCTGCTGCTGCTCGGCGGCGGCTCCAACGTGGTCGCACCGGACGAGGGCTGGCCCGGGGACGTGGTCGCCGTCCGCACCCGCGGCCTGCGGTACCGGTCCACCGCGCGGACGGTCGAGGTGGAGGTGCAGGCCGGGGAGCCCTGGGACGACCTGGTGGCCGCCACCGTCGCCGAGGGCCTGTCCGGCATGGAGGCACTGGCCGGCATCCCCGGGTCCACCGGCGCCACCCCGGTGCAGAACGTCGGCGCCTACGGCCAGGAGGTGGCCCAGACGATCACCGCCGTCCGGGTCTACGACCGGGCGGCCCGCCGGCAGCGGGTGCTCCGCCCGGCCGACTGCGGCTTCGGCTACCGCGACAGCCGGCTCAAGCGGCACCCCGGCGAGCTCGTGGTGCTGACGGTGACCTTCGCGCTCACGCCGGGACGGGAGTCCCGGCCGGTGGGCTACGCGGAGCTCGCCACCCGGCTCGGCGTGGCCGTGGGGGAGACCGCCCCGCTGGCCGACGTGCGCGCGGCCGTGCTGGAGCTGCGCCGGGGGAAGGGCATGGTCTGGGACCCGGCCGACCCCGACTCGCGCAGCGCCGGGTCGTTCTTCACCAACCCGGTCGTCCCGGCGTCCGCCGCCCCGGAGGGCTGCCCGAGCTGGCCGGCCGGCGACGGCCGGGTGAAGCTCAGCGCAGCCTGGCTCGTGCAGCACGCCGGCTTCGGCCGCGGGACCCGCGAGGGCCGGGTCGGGACGTCGTCCAAGCACAGCCTGGCGCTGACCACCGAGCCCGGCGCCACGGCGGGGGAGCTGCTGGCCTTCGCGGAGAAGGTGGTGGCGGGGGTGCAGGAGCGCTTCGGGGTCACCCTCGTCCCCGAGCCCACCGCAGTCGCCGCCTGAGCCCCGTCGGAGCCGCCGGCAGCTCAGTCGGCGTCGCGGGCGACCTTGTGCTGGGCGGCCTGCGCCCGCGGGCGGACGACGAGCAGGTCGACGTTCACGTGGTGCGGCCGGGTGAGCGCCCAGGCGATGCAGTCGGCGACGTCCTCGGCCACCAGCGGCTCGCGCACCCCGCGGTAGACGGCGTCGGTCCGCTCCTGGGAGCCGGTCCGGTTGAGGGTGAACTCCTCGGTCCTCACCATCCCCGGCGCGATCTCGATGACCCGGACCGGCTCGTACACCAGCTCGAGCCGCAGCGTCTCCGCGAGCGTGTGCACCCCGTGCTTGGCGGCCGTGTAGGACGCGCCGCCCTCGTAGCTGACCAGCCCGGCCGTCGACCCGACGAACAGCAGGTCGCCCGCGCCGGACGCGCGCAGCGCCGGCAGCAGCGCCCGGGTCATCGCCACCGAGCCCAGCACGTTGACCTCGAAGGCACGCTGCCACGAGGCCAGGTCCGCCTCGGCGACGGGAGCGGCGTCGAAGGCCCCGCCGGCGTTGTTGACCAGCACGTCGACCCGGTCCAGCCCCGCCGCGAAGGCGGCCACCGAGGCCGGGTCGGTCACGTCCAGCCGCACCGCCCGGCCGCCGATCCGCCCGGCCAGCTCGGTCAGCCGGTCCAGCCGCCGGGCCCCGAGGACGACGTCGAAGCCCTCGGCCGCCAGCCGGGTCGCGGTCGCCGCGCCGATGCCGCTGGAGGCGCCGGTGACCACGGCGACCCGGCCGGCGCCGGCCAGCGGGGCGGCGGGGACGGGCGGCGGGGGAGGGCTGGACATGTGTCCATCCTGGCGCTGAGGCAGACTGACGCGTCGAGAGGGTGTCCCGTCCGGGCGCCGTGCACACGCCCGAGCGGGAGGAGAGCCGTGCCCGCTCGCCGGCACCCACGCGCCGCCTGGCACGGCGCCGGCCACCCGGTGCCCCGCCGGGTCGCCACCCTCTCGGTGCACACCAGCCCGCTGGACCAGCCCGGTGCCGGGGACGCGGGGGGCCTGAACGTCTACGTCGTCGAGGTGTCCCGCCGGCTGGCCGAGCGCGGCATCGCCGTCGACGTGTTCACCCGGGCCACCTCCAGCGACCTGCCGCCGGTGGTCGAGATGAGCCCCGGCGTCACGGTGCGGCACGTCAGCGCGGGCCCGTTCGAGGGCCTGGGCAAGGACGACCTCCCCGGCCAGCTGTGCGCCTTCACCGCCGCGGTGCTGCGCGAGGAGGCCCAGCACGAGTCCGGGCACTTCGACGTCGTGCACTCCCACTACTGGCTGTCCGGCCAGGTGGGCTGGCTGGCCCGGGACCGCTGGGGTGTCCCGCTGGTGCACTCGGCGCACACCCTGGCCAAGGTGAAGAACGCCGCGCTGGCCGAGGGCGACGCCCCCGAGCCGCTGGCCCGGGTGATCGGCGAGGAGCAGGTGGTGGCCGAGGCCGACCGGCTGGTGGCCAACACCGCCGACGAGGCCGACCAGCTCGTCCGCTGGTACGACGCCGACCCGCGGCGCACGCTGGTCGTCCCGCCCGGGGTGGACCTCCAGCAGTTCAGCCCCGGTGACCAGCGGGCCGCCCGGGCGCGGATCGGGGTGCCGGCCGACGCCGTCGTCCTGCTCTTCGTCGGCCGCATCCAGCCGCTGAAGGCACCCGACCTGCTGCTGCAGGCCGCCGCCCGGATGCTCGCCGACGACCCGGCCCTGCGCGAGCGGCTGCAGGTGCTCGTGGTGGGCGCGCCCAGCGGCTCCGGCCTGGCCGAACCCCGGCGGCTGCAGGAGCTGGCGGTGCGGCTGGGCGTGACCGACGTCGTCCGGTTCCTGCCACCTCAGCCGCCCGCCCGGCTCGCCGACCACTACCGCGCCGCCGACGTGGCCGTCGTGCCCAGCCACAACGAGTCCTTCGGGCTGGTGGCCCTGGAGGCGCAGGCCTGCGGCACCCCGGTCGTGGCCGCCGCCGTCGGCGGCCTGCACACCGCGGTGGACGACGGCGTCTCCGGCCTGCTCGTCGCGGGCCGGGACCCGGCCGACTACGCCGCGGCGATCCGGCGGGTCCTCGCCCGCCGGGAGCTGCTCGCCGCCGGCGCCCGCCGGCACGCCAGCCGGTTCAGCTGGGACCGCACCGTGGACTCCCTGGTGGCCGCCTACACCGCGGCGATGGCCGAGATGGCCGCCGGCAGGGGGCAGCTGCAGTCGGCGCGCGACCGCCTGACCCGGGACGCCGTCCGGCTGCTGCCAGGGGGCACCGCGGCGCGATGAGCAGGCGGACCGTGGCGGAGCTGGCCGCCGTCGTGGAGAGCACGCTGCGCGCCGCCGAGCTGGAGTTCGAGCAGACCGCCCCCGGCCGGTTCGTCGTCACCCTCCCCGGCACCAACAAGCTCCGGACCGTGGTCGGCATGATCGTGGGCGACCACGGCTTCCGGATCGAGGCCTTCGTCTGCCGGCAGCCGGACGAGAACCGCGAGCAGCTGTGGACCTGGCTGCTGCAGCACAACGCCCGCATGTACGGGGTCAGCTACTCCATCGACCGCGTCGGCGACGTCTGGCTCACCGGCCGGCTCGGGCACGGCGCGGTCACCCCGGAGGAGATCGACACCCTGCTGGGCGCCGTGCTCACCTACGCCGACGAGCACTTCAACACGATGCTGGAGATCGGCTTCGGCAGCTCCATCCGGCGGGAGTGGGCCTGGCGGGTGCAGCGCGGTGAGTCGCTGGCCAACCTCGCCGCCTTCGCCGCCTTCGTGGAGTCCGGGCGCCCGGACGGGACCGACCGCGACCGGGACGACGGCGAGCCGGCGGGATGAGGGCCACCCGCCCCGCGCAGCAGACCCGGCCGGACGCCGACGAGGACGAGCGGCCGCCGGGCTACGAGCGGCGGTGGTGGGTGCTGGCGACGATGATCGTCTGCCTGCTGATGGTGATCACCGGCAACACCATCCTCAACGTCGCCCTGCCCACCCTGCAGGAGGAGCTGTCGGCGACCCAGGGGGAGCTGCAGTGGGCGATCGACTCCTACATCCTCGTCTTCGCCGGGCTGCTGTTCAGCTGGGGCGTGGTCGGTGACCGGATCGGCCGCCGCAAGGTGCTGCTCGCCGGGCTGGCGATCTTCTCGGTCGGCTCGGTGCTGGCCGCCTTCAGCGGCTCGGCGATCGAGCTGATCGCCTGGCGGGCGCTGATGGGCGTCGGTGGCGCCGCGGTCCAGCCGGCCACCCTGGCGGTCATCACCAACGTCTTCCCGGCCGGCGAACGGGGCCGGGCCATCGGCATCTGGGCCGGTGCCGCCGGCATCGCGGTGGCCGGCGGCCCGCTCGCCGGGGGGCTGGTGCTCGAGCACTTCTGGTGGGGAGCGGTCTTCCTGCTCGGCGTCCCGGTCGCCGCCCTCGGCGCGGCCGGGATCCTGCTGGTGGTGCCCGAGTCCCGGGACCCCTCGCCGGGACGGCTGGACGTGCCCGGCGTGCTGCTGTCGATCGTCGCGCTGGCCGGCCTGGTGTTCGGGATCATCCGCGGCGGCTCGGGCGCGGGCTGGACCACGCCGGAGGTGCTCGGCCCGCTCCTCGGCGGGCTGGTGCTGCTGGCGGTGTTCGTCTGGTGGCAGCGCCGCACCGTCCATCCGGCGCTGGACGTCAGCCTGTTCCGCAACCCGGCGTTCTCCGCGTCCGCGGGCGCGCTGGCGCTGAACTTCTTCGCCCTCCAGGGCGCCACCTTCTACCTGGTCTTCTACCTGCAGGGCGTGCGCGACCTGTCGCCGCTGCAGAGCGGTGCCGTGCTGATCCCGGTGGCCGTCGGGATGGCGGTGATGGGGCCGGTCAGCTCCCGGCTGTCCTCGCGGCTGGGCCCCAAGGCCGTCGTGGCCGCCGGGTTCCTGCTGGTGGCCGTCTCCTTCGCCGGCGTCCAGCTGCTGGACCAGGACGCGCCGCTGTGGCTGGTACTCGTGGACTTCGCGGTGCAGGGCAGCGGGATGGGGCTGGTCCTCGCGCCGGCCACCGAGGCGATCATGTCCGTGGTCCCGCGGGAGAAGGCCGGCGCGGGAGCGGCGGTGAACAACTCCGTCCGGCAGGTGGGCGGCGCGCTGGGCGTGGCGATCCTGGGCTCGGTGATGGCCTCGGCCTACGCCTCCCGGCTGGGCGGCGCGGCCGACGCGCTCCCGCCCGACGCCCGGGACGAGGCCCGGGAGTCCATCGTGGGCACCCTCGCGGCGGTCGAGCAGGCGCAGCGCGGGGGCGCCGAGGCGGCCCGGTCCGCCCTCGGGGTGGTCGAGCCGGCCCGCGAGGCGTTCGTGGACGCCATGCACCTGACCGCGCTGGGCACCGTGGCGGCCACGCTGGTGGCGACCGCCGTCGTCCTGGTGTGGATGCCGGGCCGAGCCCCGGCGGCCGGTCAGGACCGCTCGGCCGAGCCCTCCCACCAGTAGGTGGTGCCGCTGCGCGGCCGCTCGTCCGGGAACCGGGCCATCGCCGCCGCCACCTCGGCGTCCCGGGAGGCCGGCAGGCACAGCCGGCGGCGGGTGAAGGCCAGCACGACGTCGGCGGGCGCGTCCCGCCACGGGTCCGCGCGCGGCCAGGTCCGCGACTCCCAGGCCAGCCCCAGCTCGGTGAGCACCTCGCCGAACAGCTCGGCGCTCGGCCCGTTCGGCCGCTCCTGGCCGTGGAAGTGCCGCCACAGCCGGCCCATCGACGTCCACGGGTGCACGTCGGTCAGCTCCACCACCGCCCGCCGGCGGGCGTGGCCGGTGAGCTCACGGACGAACGGCTCGACATCGGGCACGTTGTAGACGACGTTGGCGGCCACCGCGACGTCAGCGGCCGGCACCTCGCCGGCGACGTCGGGCCAGCGGCCGAGCCAGGTGCGGGCCCGCGGCCCGGCCGCCGCGGCGAAGCGGGCGAGCAGCTCCGCGGACTCGTCGACCCCGAGCAGCTCCGCGGCGCCGACCGGCACGCTGGCCGCGCCGCCGCCGCAGCCGACGTCCAGCACGCTCCCCGGGGCGACCGCGGCGATGACCTCGGTGGTGACGGCGGCTCCGCGGTCGGCGCCGAACAGCCCGGCCGGGAAGCCGTAGGGGGACTCCGGGGCGGCGGCCAGCAGGGCCGGGTCGATGGCCCAGGCGGCCAGCTCGTCGGCCCAGCGGGCCAGTGCGCTCATGGGCCGATCCTGCCCGGGGGCGGGCAGCTGCCGAGCACGCGGCGCCGCGGCGGCGGCCGTCGGGCAGGATGTCGCTCGTGACCGACACCGGGACCCTGGTACTGCTCCGCCACGGTGAGAGCGAGTGGAACAAGGCCAACCTGTTCACCGGCTGGGTGGACGTCGAGCTCTCGCAGAAGGGCCGGGCCGAGGCCACCCGCGGCGGGCAGCTGCTCACCGAGCACGACCTGCTGCCCGACGTGCTGCACACGTCGCTGCTGCGGCGGGCGATCACCACCGCGGAGCTCGCGCTGGCCGCGGCGGGCCGGCAGTGGATCCCGGTCCACCGGTCCTGGCGCCTCAACGAGCGGCACTACGGCGCGCTGCAGGGCCTGGACAAGGCGGCCACCCTCGCCGAGTACGGCGAGGAGCAGTTCATGACCTGGCGCCGCAGCTACGCCACCCCGCCGCCGCCGATCGAGGCCGACAGCGAGTACAGCCAGGACGGCGACCCGCGCTACGCCTCGCTGCCCCCGGAGGCCCGCCCGGCCACCGAGTGCCTGGCCGACGTCGTCGTCCGGATGCTGCCCTACTGGTACGACGCGATCGTGCCCGACCTGCGCCGCGGGCAGACCGTCCTGGTGGCCGCGCACGGCAACAGCCTCCGGGCGCTGGTCAAGCACCTCGACGGCATGGGCGAGGAGGAGGTCGTCGGCCTCAACATCCCCACCGGGATCCCGCTGCGCTACGACCTGGACGCCGACCTGCGTCCCACCCGGCCCGGTGGGCAGTACCTGGACCCGGAGGCCGCGACCGCGGCGATCGAGGCGGTCAAGAACCAGGGCAAGAAGTGAAGGACCCCGTCGCCCCCCACACCTCGCTGACGCTCGGCGCGGGGCCCTGCCACGGGGCCGACCTCGGCGACAGGGCCGCCTCTGGCCGTGGAGAGGGCCGGCCTCAGTCGGCGGGGGTGGCGGGCTTCGGCTTCTCGCCCGTCACCAGGTAGACGACGCGACGCGCGACGCTGACCGCGTGGTCGGCGAAGCGCTCGTAGTAGCGGCCCAGCAGGGTGACGTCGATCGCCGTCTCGATGCCGTGCGGCCAGTCGTCGGACAGCAGCTCCAGGAACATCTGCTTGTGCAGCCGGTCCATGACGTCGTCCTCGGCCTCGAGCTCGGCGGCGGCCTGGACGTCGCGCTTGGCGATGACCGTGCCGGCCTTGGTCACCAGGCTCTCGGCGACGTGCCCGGCCTCCAGGAACATCGGCCGGACCTCCTGCGGCACCGCGTGGTCCGGGAAGCGCATCCGGGCCACCTTGGCGATGTGCTCGGCGAGGTCGCCCATCCGCTCCAGGTCGGCGACGATCCGCATCGCGGTGGTGATCATCCGCAGGTCGGTGGCGACCGGCTGCTGCCGGGCGAGCAGCGTGAAGCAGCGCTCCTCGATGCTCTCCCGGACCGCGTCGATGCGCGCGTCGCCGGTGATCACCAGGTCGGCGAGGGCCACGTCCGCGTCGAGCAGCGCGGTCGTCGCCGTGCTCATCGCCGATCCCACCGAGTTCGACATCTCCACCAGGCAGGCGGTGATGTCCTCCAGCTCCTCGCGGTAGCTCTCCCGCACGGTTCCTCCTCCTCGCGCCGCCGCCGGCGCAGGTCGTCCACCCGCGTGACGGCCGCGGTTGGACCGTCGACACACGTGTGTCACCGAGCGTAGAGACGTCCCGGCGGCGCCGAGGGGACCGGCGGGTGAACGGGCGGGCACGCCGCGGTGAACTCTTGCGCCCTGCAGGGGTGATCCTCCCCGGAGTCGCTGGTCAGGCGGTCGTGTCGATCTAGCATCGAGCCGTGGACCCGGTGGTCGCCCTGGTGGCGGGCCTGTTGATCGGCCTGCTGCTCGCCGTCTCGGCGGCGCGGGCCGGCTGGGCGTTGTTCGGGCCCGGCAGCCGTGCCGACGACAACCCCGGCCGGCAGCCGGGCGTGGAGCTGCGGGCCGACGAGGAGGCCGCGCTCAGCCGCCGGCTGGTCGACCTGATGGACCCCGCCGTCGTGGTGCTCGGACCCGACGACGCCGTGCTGATGGCCAACCCGTCCGCCCGCGCGCTGGGGATCCTGCGCGGCAACCGCCTGCTGGTCCCCGGCCTGGTGGACGTCGCCCGCAGCGTGCAGGCCCACGGCAGCCGCCGGGCCGACGTGGCCCTGCCCGGTGACCTGGTCGGCGGCGGGCCGCGCACGGTCGGCGTGCACGGCGTCCGGCTGGAGAGCGGGCCGGCGCTGACCCCGGCGCCGGTGGCGCTGGTCCTCCAGGACGTGACCGAGGCACGGCGGGTGGAGGCGGTGCGCCGCGACTTCGTCGCGAACGTGGGGCACGAGCTGAAGACGCCGGTGGGTGCGCTGGCCCTGCTGGCCGAGGCGGTGCAGGGGGCGGCCGACGACCCGGAGACGGTGCAGCGCTTCGCCGCCCGGATGCAGCACGAGGCCGACCGGCTGGCCCGCCTGGTGCGGGAGCTCATCGACCTCTCCCGGCTGCAGGGCGCCGAGCCGCTGCCCGAGCTGGCGCCGGTGGCCATCGCCACCGTGGTCGGCGAGGCCGTCGACCGCACCCGCGCGGCCGCCGCCGCCAAGGACATCCAGCTCGCCGTCGGGGCACAGCCCGGACTGGTGGTGCAGGGTGTGGAGGCCCAGCTCGCCACCGCGCTGACCAACCTGCTGGCCAACGCCGTGTCCTACAGCCCCGAGGGCACCACGATCGCGGTGGGCGCCCGCGCCCGGTCCGGCTTCGCCGAGATCGCGGTCACCGACTCCGGCATCGGCATCCCACGGCCGGACCGAGGCCGGGTGTTCGAGCGCTTCTACCGGGTCGACCAGTCCCGGGCCAGCGCCACCGGCGGCACCGGCCTCGGGCTGGCGATCGTCAAGCACGTGGCCAGCAACCACGGCGGGTCGGTGTCGGTGTGGAGCGAGGAGGGGTTGGGCTCGACCTTCACCCTGCGCATCCCGCTGGCTGCCGGCGTGACGGCGCCGGACCCGGCAGGGGACGCCGAGCGGCCACCGGTCCCGCCGCTGGCCGAGCTGCGCGCCACGCCTCGGCCACCCTTCGTCGACGGTGCCGCGACCGAGGCCGGCGGCCCGTCCGGTGGCGAGGTGCACCCCGGCGAGGACCCGCCGGCACAGGACACACGAACGGACGGCCCGCCGAGGGCCCGACGAGAGGACGGCCCCACCGGGGCCGCGACGAGAGGACGTCCATGACCCGAGTGCTCGTGGTGGAGGACGAGGAGTCCTTCTCCGACGCGCTGTCGTACATGCTGCGCCGTGAGGGCTACGAGACGGTGGTGGCCGCCGACGGGGTCGGCGCGCTGGCGGAGTTCGACCGCGCCGGCGCCGACATCGTGCTGCTGGACCTGATGCTGCCGGGGCTGTCGGGCACCGAGGTCTGCCGCTCGCTGCGGGCCAGGAGCTCGGTCCCGATCATCATGCTGACCGCCAAGGACGGCGAGATCGACAAGGTGGTCGGCCTGGAGCTGGGCGCGGACGACTACGTCACCAAGCCCTACTCCGCTCGCGAGCTGCTGGCCCGGATCCGGGCGGTGCTGCGCCGCGGCACCGACCCGGAGCCCACCGCCGACACCTCGCTCACCGCCGGTCCGGTGCGGCTGGACGTGGAACGGCACGTGGTGGCCGTCGACGGGCACCCGGTCGCGCTGCCGCTCAAGGAGTTCGACCTGCTCGAGCTGCTGCTGCGCAACGCCGGCCGGGTGCTCACCCGCGGGCAGCTCATCGACCGGGTCTGGGGCGCGGACTACGTCGGGGACACCAAGACCCTCGACGTCCACGTGAAGCGGCTGCGGGCCAAGATCGAGCCCGACCCGGCCAACCCGCGGTACCTGCTCACCGTGCGGGGCCTCGGCTACAAGTTCGACGCCTGAAGGGCCCCGTCCTCCTCACCCCTCGCAAGCTCGGGGTGAGCCTCTGGACGGGGCCATGCGGGCCCGCCGCCCGAGGTGACCGCCTGCGGCCGGAAGGACCCCGTCCTCCTCACCCCTCGCAAGCTCGGGGTGAGCCTCCGGACGGGGCCATGCGGGCCCGCCGCCCGAGGTGACCGCCTGCGGCCGGAAGGACCCCGTCCTCCTCACCCCTCGCGAGCTCGGGGTGAGCCTCGGGACGGGGCCCTACGGGCCGCGGCCTGTCACTGGCCGCGACCGGTCTCTTCCTGCAGCTCATCGATCTTGACCGAGGCGTCCGCCTTGGTGATGTCGTCGGGCACCTCTTCGCCGGCCTGCCGGGCGAGGGTGTTCAGGTAGCTCTTCTGGGCGCCGGTGGCCGGCTCGCCGCCGGTGACCCAGTCGGAGGGGTCCTTCTCCGCCGTCGGGTCGCCCTGCTGGCCGGAGTTGACGGGTGCGTTCGATTCGCTCATGTGTTCGAGCCTAGGCCGGGAGCAGCTGTCGCGCCTCCCGGGCCGGCACCCGGTCGGGCCGCTCCTCCCAGCGCCGCCCGGTGCGGTACACGTGCACCGCACCGCACGGGCAGTCGACGGCCAGCGCGATGTGCGTGGGGTGGTTCGTGACCGACCGGATGCGCCGGTCGGCGACCAGTTCGTCGGTCCCCGTCGTGGGGCAGGTGATCAGCAACATGGGACGAGCGTGGCGCCGAGCTCCCCGTGCGACGAGTGGCAGGACTGACCACGACCGCGTCGAACCTGCCATCATGGAGACGTGGACCACACCGCCCGCCCCCTGGTCGTCAGCGCCGTCGTCGCCGACGGATCGGTGGGGAGCTTCGGCCTGGGCGTCGCCGCCGAGGTCTTCGGCTACGACCGCCGGGCACTGGGCCTGCCGCGGTTCGACTTCGCCCTGGTCGGTCCCCGTCCGGGCGTGCTGCGCACCGACACCGGCATCGCCGTCGTCGTCGAGCACGGACTGGACCGGCTGGCCGTCTCCGACGTCGTCCTGCTCACCGCCTGGGAGCTGTACTCCGCCGACCCCCCGCCGGAGATGCTGGCGGCGCTGCGCGCGGCCCACGCCCGCGGCGCCCTGGTGGTCAGCCAGTGCACCGGCGCCTTCGTGCTGGCCGCCGCCGGCCTGCTCGACGGGCAGCGGGCCGCCACGCACTGGAAGTACGCCGGCGAGCTCGCCGCACGCTTCCCCGCTGTGCACGTCGACCCGTCGGTGCTCTACGTCGACGCCGGCCAGGTGCTCACCGGTGCCGGGACGGCGGCCGGCGTCGACACGCTGCTGCACCTGGTCCGTCGCGAGTGGGGCGCCGCGGCGGCCAACGCGCTGGCCCGCGAGATGGTCGTCCCGCCGCACCGGGACGGCGGCCAGGCGCAGTTCATCGACGCTCCGGTGGCGCGCTGCGAGGACGACCGCCTCGGCGTGGTGCTCGACTGGGCCCGGGCGCACCTGGCCGAGGAGATCACCGTCGACCTGCTGGCCCGCCGGGCGCTGATGAGCCCACGGAGCTTCGCCCGCCGGTTCAAGCTCACCACCGGGACGACGCCGCACGCCTGGCTGCTGGACCAGCGGCTGGCCACCGCCGAGGCGCTGCTCGAGGAGAGCGACGCCCCGGTGGAGGAGGTCGCGCGGCTGGTCGGGTTCGGCACCGCGGCGGGGCTGCGCGACCAGTTCACCCGCCGCCGCGGGGTGTCCCCGCGTGCCTACCGGCAGACCTTCCGGGCCGCGGGCGCCGGTGGCTCAGCCGGGCCGGCGCCGGTGCAGCTGCACCGGCACTGGCCCGGGGCCGGCCGGGTGCGGGGCGACGAGCCCGGCGTCGAGGCGGGCCTGGGTGAGCCGGCGTAGCTCGGCGTAGGCCGGCGCGCCCAGCAGCGCGACCAGCTCGGCGGCGTAGGTCTCGACCAGCGGCTCGGCGGCCACGTGTGCCACCGGGGACCCGGTGCACCACCAGTGCAGGTCGTGCCCGCCCGGGCCCCAGGCGCGCCGGTCGAACTCCCCGATGGTCGACACCAGCACCCGGGTGTCGTCGGGCCGGTCGACCCACTCCTGCTCGCGGCGGACCGGCAGCTGCCAGCAGACGTCGGGCTTGGTCTCCAGCGGGTGACGGCCCTGGCGGACCGCCATGGCGTGCAGGGCGCAGCCGGCACCGCCGGGCCAGCCCGGGGGGTTGAGGAACACGCAGGCGCCGTCCACGACGCGGGTGCGCAGCGCCTGCTCGACGGGCTCGGCATCGGGGTCGTCCGGGGCGTCGGGGTCGGCGTCGGGGTCCGGCTCGGTCAGCGTGTCCGGCTCGGTCCAGTCCTCCCGCCACTGCGCGGCGTGCGCCCAGTCGGCGTCCCCGAGCTCGGCCACCGCCGTCCCGACCCGGGCCAGGTCGTCCCCGTCGGTGAAGAAGGCGCCGTGGTTGCAGCAGCCGTCCTCGGGCCGGCCCGCCACGACGCCGGCGCAGCCGCGGCCGTAGACACAGGTCCAGGCGGAGGTCAGCCAGGTCAGGTCGGCCCGCACCCGGTGGTCGGCGTCCGCCGGGTCGGTGAACTCGACCCACTCCCGGGCGAAGTCCAGGCCCACCTCGGGCGGCGCGGACGGTCGTTGCGGTGCCACCGGCGCAGCGTAGGTCCCCGACCCGGCAGACTCTGCGGCATGCGGCTCGGTGTGCTGGACGTCGGATCGAACACCGTCCACCTGCTGGTGGTGGACGCGCACCGTGGTGCCCACCCCACCCCGATGCACGACGACCGCTCGGTGCTGCGGCTCGCCGAGCACGTCGGCGAGGACGGGAAGCTGTCCAAGGCGGGGGAGAAGGCGCTGCTCACCGCGGTGCAGCGGGCCAAGCAGCAGGCCGCCCACCAGCGGTGCGACGACCTGCTGGCCTTCGTCACCTCGGCGATCCGGGAGGCCGACAACGGGGCGGCGGTGCTGCGCCGGGTCCGCGAGCAGACCGGCGTCGACCTGCAGGTGCTCACCGGGGAGGACGAGGCGCGGCTGACCTTCCTGGCGGTGCGCCGGTGGTTCGGGTGGAGCGCCGGCCGGCTGCTCGTCCTGGACATCGGCGGCGGTTCGCTGGAGCTGGCCTCCGGCCTGGACGAGGACCCCGACGTGGCGCTCTCCGTGCCGCTGGGCGCCGGCCGGATGACCCGGCGGTTCCTGCCCGAGGCGGAGAGCGGCGGCCGGCCGGACCTGGCCGCGCTGGAGGAGCTCCGGCTGCACGCCGAGGACGTCCTCGCCCCCGTCGGCGCCAAGTTGCAGGCGGCCGGCGAGCCCGACCTCGTCGCCGCGACGTCCAAGACGTTCCGCAGCCTGGCCCGGCTCGCGGGGGCCGCGCCGTCCGGCGCCGGGTTGCGCGTGCCGCGTGAGCTGACCGCGACCGGCCTCTCCCAGGTGATCGGGTTCGTCTCGCGGATCGAGTCCTCGGCGCTCGCCGAGCTGCAGGGGGTCTCTCCCCAGCGGGCGCACCAGGTTCCCGCGGGCGCCGTCGTGGCGCAGGCTGCCATGCGCGCCGTGGACGTACCGTGCGTCCGTGTCTGCCCATGGGCGCTGCGTGAAGGGGTCATCCTGCGTCGCCTCGACGTCCTGGAGGGGGCGTGATGTCCGGACCTCCGGGTGACCACACCGTCCGCTCGCTGGCGGAGATCCTGCGCGAGCACGGCCTGGAGTCCGAGTTCGGCACCCGGCCGGGCCGGCGCCGGCGGGAGGGCGAGCCGAAGGCGGACTGGCCGGCGCGACCGGCGCCGGAGGACCAGCCGCCGTCGAAGCTGCGCCCGGGACCGGACGGCGGCCCCGGCACCGGCTCCCGGGGCCGGCAGACCCCGGCCCAGTCGCGGGACGCCGCACCGCGGAAAGCGCCCGCCCCGCCGCGGGGCGCGTCCGCCGCTCCTCCCCGCCCGGAGGCCAGGACCCAGGCCGAGGTCGCCGAGATCCTTCGGCAGCACGGACTCGAGTCCGAGTTCGGCACCCGGCCTAAGCGGAGCGACGAGGCCGCCCGGGCCGACTGGCCGGCCCGACCGGCCCCCGCGGACCAGCCGCACAGCCGGCTGAGGCCACCGGCCGACCCCGGACCGCCGGCCCAGGTCGCCCGCCCGCGGGAGGCTCCGCGGGAGGAGGCCCGCACCGGCCGCAACGTCTCCGCCGCGCCCGCCGCGCCGGCCCCCGCGAGCCCGGCGCCGGCCGCGGCCCGCGCCGGGGCAGCGGCGCCGGCTGCGACCCCGCCGGCCGCGCCCGCGCCCCGGTCGTCGCACCGTGCGGCTGCCACGGCCGGACCGACCACCTCGGGGATCCGTGGGCTGCGGCCCTCCCGCAAGCCGGGGGTGCCGAGCACCGACGACCCGGTGGCGACGGGCTCGTTCGCCGCCGTGGCCGCCGGTGCGCTGGCCGCCGAGACGGCCGACCCCGACGCGCCCCCACCGACCGCGGTGCAGAGCGCGCTGGCCTGGCTGCGCTTCGCGCTGGAGCTGCTGCTGGCCGTCGGGATCGGGGTCGGCACCTACTTCGCGTTCACCGTGCTGTGGGAGCTGATGCCCTACGTCGCGCTGATCGCCGCGCCCCTCGTGCTCACCGCCCTGGTCGCCGGGGTCGCGGCGTGGCGGCACCGGCACGAGCAGGCCCAGCTGGGGGTGCCGCTGCTGGCGGTGCTGGTGTTCGCCGGGGCACTGCTGGTCATCGCGCCGGCCGCGGGGCTGCTGGCCGGCTGAGCCCGTCCGGCCGCGGGACCGGCAGGGCGGCCACGGACGTCGTCCCCGGGCCCGGGCACTACCGTCGCCGCCGTGACCACAGGCGGGCGTTCGGGACTGGCCATCATCGGCGGCGGCAAGATCGGCGAGGCGCTGCTCGCCGGGCTGATCCGCCAGGCGGGCGCGCACGGGGCCGGGCCGGGGGACATCGTCGTCGTGGAGCGGAGCGCGGAGCGCGCCGCGGAGCTGACCACGCGCTACGGGGTGGCCACCGAGGACCTCGCCGGGGCCGCCGGTCGGTGCCGCGTGCTGCTGCTCGCGGTCAAGCCGCAGGACATCGACGCCCTGCTCGCCCTGCTCGGACCGCACGTCACCGCGGACCACCTGGTCGTCTCGGTCGCCGCCGGGGTGCCGACGGCCCGCATCGAGGACGCGCTGCCGGCCGGCACGCCGGTCGTGCGGGTCATGCCCAACACGCCCGCTCTGGTCGACGAGGGCATGAGCGTGCTGTCCGCCGGCACGCACGCCTCGAACGCGCACCTGGACGAGGCCGAGGCGCTGCTGTCACCCGTCGGGCGGGTGCGCCGGGTGCCGGAGAGCCAGCAGGACGCCGTGACCGCACTGTCCGGCAGCGGCCCGGCCTACTTCTTCTTCCTGGTCGAGGCGATGATCGACGCCGGCATCCTGCTGGGCCTGCCCAGGACGTTGGCCGCGGACCTGATCGTGCAGACGGCGCTGGGGGCGGCGGTCATGCTGCGCGACTCGGGGGAGCACCCGGTGCAGCTGCGGGAGGCGGTCACCAGCCCCGGTGGGACGACCATCGCGGCCATCCGGGAGCTCGAGCGGCACGGTGTCCGGGCGGCCCTGATCGCGGCCATCGAGGCGGCCCATGACCGCTCCGTGGAGCTGGGTGCTGCGCACTGACCGGACACGGTTCGTGATGTGGCGTTTCCAGCACGTCATGGGTGACCGGGTGTCGATGCGGGCAGTGAGCAACGAGGCACCCAGTGTGTGGAAAGTGAAAGACAGCGGTGTAGTTCTCCACAGTTGGTTGTGGACGAGGGGTGGTGTCGACTCGTCGGCTTGTGGATAACACGCCGTCACAGGAGTGTCACCCTGTGTCTCTGTCCACTTGTGCCCAGGACGGACCGGTCCGCCTGTCCGTTTCACCCATCGCTTCTGTCACTCAGGTCCCCCTAGGGTTCTTCTCAACAGCACGTGCGTGTCCCGTCCGCCGGTGGGGAAGCCGGTGGCCCGACTCGTGCTGAACCCGGAGATGATCCAGATGACCATGCCCCACCGCGCCACCGTGCAGACCGCTCGCCCGGGTGTCCCGGCGCCGCGCCAGATGGGCCGGCCCATCTCGGCCGCCTCGCTCGGCCGCCCGGTCCCGGCCGCCCACCCGGCCTCCGTGCCGGTCGGTCGCCCGGCCGCCGTCCCGGCCCCCCGCGCCGCCGTCGCCTTCCTGACCGTCGCCGAGGTCGCCGCCCTCATGCGCGTCTCCAAGATGACCGTCTACCGCCTGGTGCACGGTGGCGAGCTCGCCGCCGTCCGCGTCGGCCGTTCCTTCCGCGTGCCGGAGCGCGCCGTGCACGACTACCTGCGCGACGCCTACACCGACATCGCCTGAGGAAGGACCCCGCCGCCCCCCGCCACTCGCAGGCTCGCGGCGGGACCCTGCGACGGGGCCGCTCCAGCACGTCACCGGGCTCGCGGCGGGACCCTGCGACGGGGCCGCTCCAGCACGTCACCGGGCTCGCGGCGGGACCCGGCAGGGTGAGTGTCTCGGCCCGTCGACACCTGGCAGGTAGGCTCGGACGTCGAGCGGTGCCGCCCCGTGGCGGGGTGGCCCGCGCACGAGCTGTTCACCTCGCACGGTGCCCGGCGTGACCGCCCCGGTCACCCTCCCGGTCGCCGCGCGACCACGACGTCGGGAGCACTGACATGGGTTCGGTCATCAAGAAGCGCCGCAAGCGGATGGCGAAGAAGAAGCACCGCAAGCTCCTCAAGAAGACCCGCGTCCAGCGACGCAACAAGAAGTGAGCTGACGCTCGTGCCGCCCGCGGTCGTCCTCGTCACCGGTGTGAGCAGGTGGCTGGGGGGTGCGCTGGCGGCCGAGCTGGCTGCCGACCCGGCCATCGGCCGGGTCATCGGGGTGGACACCGTCCCCCCGTCCCCCCAGGTGCTCCGGCGCCTGGGCCGCACCGAGTTCGTCCGGGCCGACATCCGCAACCCGCTGATCGCCAAGGTGATCGAGTCCGCGGCCGTCGACACGGTCGTGCACATGAACATCAGCGCGACGCCGGCAGGTGCCGGCGGGCGGGTGCCGATGAAGGAGCTCAACGTCATCGGCAGCATGCAGCTGCTCGCCGCCTGCCAGCGGGCGCCCACCCTGCGCCGGCTGGTGCTCAAGTCCACCAGCGCGGTGTACGGCGCGAGTCCCCGCGACCCCGCCGTCTTCACCGAGGCCATGCAGGCCCGGCACGTGCCCAGCGGTGGCTTCGCCAAGGACAGCCTGGACATCGAGGGCTACGTCCGGTCCTTCGCGCGGCGGCGTCCCGACGTCGACGTGGCGGTGCTGCGCTTCGCGCACTTCATCGGCCCGCGCATCGACTCGCTGCTGACCGAGTTCTTCCGGCTGCCGCTCGTCCCGACCGTGCTCGGCTACGACGCGCGCCTGCAGCTGCTGCACGAGGACGACGCGCTGGCCGTCCTGGTGCGCGCCACCACCGGGGACTTCGCCGGCACGGCCAACGTCGGCGCTCCCGGGACGGTGCTGCTCTCCCAGGCGATCCGCCGGCTAGGGCGCATCCCGCTCCCCGTCCCCTCCCCGGCCATCGGGTCGCTGTCCAAGCTCACCCGGCGCGCGGGCATGGTCGACTGGTCACCGGAGCAGATGCGGTTGCTGAACTTCGGTCGCGTGCTGGACACCCGCGTACTGCGGGACCAGCTGGGTTACTCCCCGCGCTACACCACGTCGGCCGCGCTGGCCGACTACGGGCGGACGCTGGCTCCCGTGGTCGCCCCGGAGCTGGTCGGGGCGGTTGCCGCCGGCGCCGGGACGGTGGTGTCCCGGGTCGCCGAGGGCGCCGCGGCCCTCGGGTCCGTCCGGCGGTCGCTGCGCCGTGCGACGCCCGCTCCGGTCGTGCCCGGCCTGCGCGCGGTGCGCGACCTGTGACCGCGCCGACGACACCCCACCGACGAACGGAGCTGCCCGGTGCCTGAGGCCAGGGTCATCCCGCTGCACCCGGGGGACGACGAGCCCACGCCGACCCCGCCGTCCGGATGGGACGAGCAGCTCGGCGACGCGCTGCAGTTCCTCCGCCGCCGGTTCACCGGCGACTACGACACCGACGAGTTCGGCTTCGACCCGGACCTGACCGACCACGTGCTGCTGCCGATGATGCGGCCGTGGTTCTCCAAGTGGTTCCGGGTGGAGACGCAGGGCGTGGAGAACGTGCCCGACGTCGGGGGCGCCCTCGTGGTGGCCAACCACTCGGGGACCATCCCGGTGGACGCGCTGATGACCACGGTCGCGCTGCACGACGACCACCCGGCCGCCCGGCGGTTCCGGCTGCTCGGCGCGGACCTGGTGTTCTCCACGCCGTTCATGGGAGCGCTGGCCCGCAAGATGGGCGCCACCCTGGCCTGCAACGAGGACGCCGAACGGCTGCTGCAGGGCGGCGAGCTGGTCGGCGTCTTCCCCGAGGGGTTCAAGGGCGTGGGCAAGCCGTTCAGCGAGCGGTACACCCTGCAGCGGTTCGGCCGGGGCGGTTTCGTCACGGCGGCTCTGCGCACGGGGGTGCCGATCGTGCCCTGCGCGATCGTCGGGGCCGAGGAGATCTACCCGATGATCGGCAACGTCAAGACGGTCGCCCGCGTGCTGGGACTGCCCTACTTCCCGATCACGCCGACGTTCCCGCTGCTCGGCCCGCTCGGCGCGGTGCCGCTGCCCTCGAAGTGGTTCATCGCCTTCGGCGAGCCGATCGAGACGGCGTCCTACGGCCCGGCGGCCGCGGACGACCCGATGGTGGTGTTCAACCTGACCGACCAGGTCCGGGAGACCATCCAGCACTCCCTCTACCGGCTCCTGCTCCAGCGTCGCAGCGTCTTCAGCTGACTCGACGAGGGGGGCCGGAGGCTCCCCGAGGAGAGTCAGCGACGCAACGTGCTGGAAGACGGACGTGCGGCGGTAGCCGCACGCCGCGACGACGGGGGGGCGAAGCCCTCCCCGAGGAGCGGCAGCAGCGGCTCAGCGCCAGTGGGGCACGGCCCCTGGCTGCGGTGGGAGTCCGGAGGACGACAGTTCAGAAGGGCCAGAGGTTGCGGCGGCGGAGGGCGACCAGGCCGCCGACCACGCCGCCGGACAGGGCCGCCGCACCCACCGTGGGGACGCCGATCCGGGCCGCCTTGCGGCCGGTGCGGAAGTCCTTGACCAGCCAGCCGCGGGACCGGGCGACGGCGCGCAACTCGCTGTCCGGGTTCACCGCGACGGCGGTGCCGACCAGGGTCAGCATCGGCAGGTCGTTGGTCGAGTCGCTGTAGGCGGTGCAGCGGGACAGGTCCAGGTGCTCCCGCTCGGCGAGCGCCCGGACCGCCTGCGCCTTGGCCTCGCCGTGCATCAGCTCCCCGACCAGCCGGCCGGTGAACTTCCCGTCGACGACCTCGGCGACGGTGCCCAGCGCGCCGGTCAGCCCGAGCCGGTGGGCGATGATCGAGGCCAGTTCCACGGGCGTCGCGGTGACCAGCCAGACCCGCTGCCCGGCGTCGAGGTGCTGCTGGGCGAGGTTGCGGGTGCCCGACCAGATCCGGTCGGCCATCAGCTCGTCGTAGATCTCCTCGCTGGCCCGGCGGATCTCCTCGACGGTGCGGCCGGCGACGAAGGCCAGGGCGTTGTCCCGCACGGTGTGCATGTCGATGCTGCTCTCGGTCCCGGCCACCCGGAACTTCGCCTGCTGCCAGATGAAGGAGGCCACGTCCCGGGTGGTGAAGTACTCGCGGGCGGCCAGGCCTCGGGCGAACCAGAAGATCGAGGCGCCCATCATCATCGTGTTGTCGACGTCGAAGAACGCCGCGGCGGTGCGGTCGGGATCGGGCGTCGGGGGGAGCTCGGTCTCCGCCGCGGCGGCCGAGGCGGTGCCGGCGACGAGCGCCCTGGTCTCCTCGTCGGGGAGGCCTTCGGGGATCCGCGCCGCCCCGCCCCGGAAGGGCACTCGGACCACGGCGCTCACCCCCTCCGGCGGAGGCTCCGCCGCCTCGTCCGACCCTAGCGGCGGGGGCCGGGCGGACCGGCCGCCGCCCTGGGGGTGCCGGGGACGGGGTCGCCGGTCACCGCAGACCCTCGGGGAACAGCGTCGCCAGCCGCCGGACGGCCCGGTGCTGCAGCGCCTTGACCGCGCCGTCCTTGCGGCCCATCGCCGCGGCGGTCTCGGCGACCGTGAGGCCCTGCAGGAACCGCAGCGCCAGGCACTCCCGCTGGTCCTCGGACAGCTGCCGCACCCCGTCCAGCAGCTCGGCGTGGGTCATCGCCTGCAGGACCGTGTCCTCCGGTCCCGGGGTGACCCGGTCGGCGTCCCGCATGTCCCCGGTGGTCACCTCGAGCCGGAACCGGCTGCTCTTGACGTGGTCCAGCACGATGTTCCGGGCGATGGTCACCAGCCAGGCGCCCACGTCGCGGCCCTGGAAGGACAGCGAGTCGATCCGGCGCAGCGCCCGCACGAAGGTCTCGCTGGTGAAGTCCTCGGCGGTGGCCCGGTCGCCGACCCGGTGCAGCAGGAACCGGAAGACGACGTCGACGTACCGGTCGTACAGCAGACCGAAGCCCTCGGCGTCCCCGGCCTGGGCCCGGCGGACCAGGTGCCAGACCGTCTCCTCCTCGGTCCGTCGCGGGCCGGCGTCCCCCGCCGGCGCGGCGAGCCGGCCGATCGGACGCACCGCGGCGGACGGGGCGTCGCCGGCCCGGGGGAGCGGGACGGCGCAGGTGGCCGGTTGCCCGGCGCGGCCGACGACGGGCCGGGACGTCGCCAGCCGGGGGCGGGACATGCCGGTGGGACCTCCTCGTCCGTACCCCCGAGCCGAAGGCTCGGGCCATCAGGGGACGCTCGCACGCTGCGGGCCGACGACCATGGTGACAACATCGGGGCGCTGCGTCCACGCGACGCCGTCCCGGACGGCTCCGCGCGACCTCGGGAGGGAACGGTGCCGGCTCGCGGACCCGACGGGGACGCCCGCACGTTCGACGCGCTGGTGCGCCGGGCCGCCGCCGTGCGGGGGGACCACCCGGCCCTGGTCCAGGGGTCCCGCCGGCTGACCTGGGCCGACGTGGACGCGGCCGTGGACCGGGTCGCCGCCGGGTACGCCGAGCGCGGCCTGGTCCCCGGCGACCGGGTCGCCGTGCAGCTGCCCAACGGCGTCGAGTGGGTGCTGGCCGCGGTCGGGGCACTGCGTGCCGGGCTGGTCGTCGTGCCGGTCAACACCGCCTACACCGACCCCGAGGTCACCCACCTGCTCACCGACTCGGGCGCGCGGCTGCTGGTGGGCGGCGCGGCCCGGTCCGACCTCGCCGGGGTGCCGGTGCTCGACGGCCCGCCCACGGCCGACCGACCTCCGCCGCCGGCTCCCGACGACCCGACGGCGCTCGCCCTGCTCGCCTACACCAGCGGGACGACGGGGCTGCCGCGCGGGGCGATGCTGACCCACGCCGCGCTGCTGGCCAACCAGGAGCAGTGCCTCGCGCTGGACCCGCCGCCGGTCCGGGCCGACGACCGGGTCCTGCTGGTGCTGCCGCTGTTCCACGTCTACGGCCTGAACTCCGGGTTCGGCCTGGTGGCGGCGACGGGTGCCTGCGGAGTGCTGGTCGAGGAGTTCGACCCGGTCGCCACGCTGCGGCTGATGGTCGAGGAGGAGGTCACCGCCGTCCCGGGGGCGCCGCCGATGTACGCCGCCTGGCTGGCCGCGGCCGACGCGGCGGGCAGCGACACGGCGCTGCGCCGCGCGTTCGCCGCCGTGCGCACCGCCTCCTGCGGCGCCGCGCCGCTCCCGGCCGCCGTCTTCACCGGCATGCGGGACCGCGCGGCGGTCACGGTGTGGGAGGGCTACGGCCTGACCGAGGCCGGCCCGGTGCTGGCCAGCACGCTGGCCACCGGCCGGGCCAAGCCCCAGTGCATCGGCGGACCGCTGCCCGGCGTCCAGCTCGCGCTGCGCGACACCGCCGGGGGGCCGGTCGCCGGTCCCGACCCGGGCAGCCGGGTGCGGCCCGGCGTCTTCGGCGACCCCTACGGCGAGGACGGTCCCGACCACCACGGCGAGGAGGCCGGCGAGCTGTGTGCCCGCGGCCCCAACCTGTTCTCCGGGTACTGGCCCGACGGGGCGGACGGGCCCGACGCCGAGGGGTGGCTGCTCACCGGGGACATCGCCTACCGGGACGTCGACGGCGACCTGCGGCTGGTCGACCGCCGTCGTGACCTGGTGCTGGTCAGCGGCTTCAACGTCTACCCCGGGGAGGTGGAGCGCGTCCTGGACGCCCACCCGGGGGTCGCCGAGAGCGCCGTCATCGGGGTGCCGGACCCGCGCACCGGGGAGGCGGTGCACGCCATCGTGGTCCGGGCGCCCGGGGAGCCGGTCGGGGAGGCCGAGCTGCTGGCGCACGCCCGGGCGTCGCTGGCCCGGTTCAAGGTCCCGACGGCCGTGCACGTGGTGCCCGAGCTGCCGCACTCGCTGGCCGGCAAGGTCAGCCGGGCCCGGCTCCGGGAGCTGGGCCTGGAACGGATCGCCGCCGAGGCAGAGGCCCGCGCGGCTGCGGGAGCCGACGGTGCGGCCCCCGACGGGGAGGTGTCCGGTGGCTGACGCGCGACTGCAGCTGCTCACCCGCAGCGGCTGCCACCTGTGCGAGATCGCCGCGGAGACGGTCGGCCGGCTGGCCGCCGAGGCCGGGCTGGTCCCGCAGCTGGTCGACGTGGACGCCGACGACGAGCTGCGCGCCGAGTACGGCGACCGGGTGCCCGTCGTGCTGCTCGACGGGCGCGAGCACTCCTACTTCACGGTGGACGTGGACCGGTTGCGTTGGGACCTCGGCACCGGCTGACCCGCCCGCCGGACCCCTCGGCTACGGTGGTCTCCGCCACAGCCGCGCCCGTCCACCTGCACGGACGCCGCTCGCGACTTTGTTCCTGCGTTCACAAGCGGTTACCGTGGCGTTGCCGGGCCGCCACGAGCCCGCGCCTTCGACGTCCTCCCGACCGCGCCGGCCCCCGCCGGGCCGTGATCGGAACGCTGTGGAGTCTGCCCCGTGACCCAGTCGCGGCCCCGGATCGTCCCGGAGGCCACCGTCGCCCGGTTGGCCGTGTACCTGCGGGTGCTGGCCGCCCTCGCCGACGGCGGGCGCAGCCACGTCTCCTCCGGTGAGCTGGCCGCGGCCGCCGGGGTCAACCCCGCCGGTCTGCGCAAGGACCTGTCCTACCTCGGCCCCTGCGGCGTGCGCGGCGTCGGCTACTCGGTGGCCGGGCTGCAGGAGCGGCTCACCGCGGCGCTCGGGGTGGAGCGGAACCGCCCCTGCGTGCTCGTCGGCATCGGCCGGCTGGGGGCGGCGCTGGCCGACTACGCCGGCTTCGCCAGCCGCGGGTTCGAGTTCGTCGGCCTGCTGGACGCCGACCCGGCGCGCGTCGGCGAGCGGGTCGGGGGGTGCACGGTCCGACCGGTGGCCGACCTGGAGGCGGTCGTCGCCGACACCGAGGCCTCCATCGGCGTCATCACGACACCGGCCGAGGTGGCCCAGTCGGTCTGCGACCGGCTGGTCTCCGCCGGGGTGAGGAGCATCTTGAACTTCGCGCCGGTGGCCCTGTCGGTCCCCGCGGACGTCGACGTCCGCAAGGTCGACCTCTCCGTGGAGCTCCAGGTGCTGGCCTTCCTCGACCAGCAGCGCGACGGCGGCCCCACCCCGGTGGTCGTGCCCGCCCCGCAGGTGGCCGCGCGCGCCGGAGGTGCCCGGTGAGCCTGCTGGCCGTCGGCATCAGCCACCAGACCGCCCCCGTCGCCCTGCTCGAGCAGGTCAGCATGACCGGGGACGACCGGGTCAAGGCGCTGCACGAGCTCGTCGACAGCGCCCACGTCAGCGAGGCGATCGTGCTGGCCACCTGCAACCGGGTGGAGGTCTTCGCCGAGGTCGACCGCTTCCACGGCGGGGTGACCGAGGTCAGCCGGGTGCTGGCCCGGCACGCCGGCACCACCGTCGAGGAGCTCGCCCCCTACGTCACCGTCTACTACGAGGACCAGGCGATCGGGCACATGTGCACCGTCGCCGCCGGGCTGGACTCCATGGTCGTCGGCGAGACGCAGGTGCTCGGGCAGCTGCGCGCGGCGTACGCGCTCGCGCAGGAGGAGGGCACCGTCGGGCGGGAGCTGCACCCGATCGCCCAGCGGGCGCTGCGGGTGGGCAAGCGGGTGCACGCCGAGACCGGCATCGACCGGGCCGGCGCCTCGCTGGTGTCGGTGGCGCTGGACCGGGTGACCGCCACCCTGGGCGAGCTCTCCGCGCGGCCGGTGCTGGTCGTCGGCGCCGGGTCGATGGGCGCGCTGGCCGCCAGCACCCTGGCCCGGCGGGGCGCCCGGGTGACCGTCAGCAGCCGGACGCCGGCCGGCGCCGCCCGGCTCGCCGACACCATCGGCGGCCGCGCCGCCGACCTCGCCGACCTCCCCGACGAGCTGGCCGCCGCTGACGTGCTGGTCACCTGCACCGGCGCCACCGGCACCGTGATCGGCGAGGACGTCGTCCGCGCCGCCCTTCCCCGGCGGGCCGGCCGGCCGCTGACGATCGTCGACCTGGCGCTGCCCCGGGACGTCGACCCCGCCGTGGCGGGCCTGCCCGGTGTGCACGTGGTGGACCTGGCGATGCTGCAGGGCGAGCGGGCGGCGCACCCCGGCGAGCCGGTCGCCGGCTCGGTCGCGGCCGACGACGTGGCCGCCGCGCACGCCCTCGTCGAGCTGGAGACGTCGCTGCTGCGGGCCGAGCGGCAGGCCGCCGCGGTCGCCCCCACCGTCTCCGCGCTGCGGAGCCAGGCCGCCGACGTGGTCGACGCCGAGCTGCTCCGGCTGTCGACCCGGCTGCCCGACCTGGACGCCCGGGCCCGCAGCGAGATCGCCCGGACCGTCCGCCGCGTCGTGGACAAGCTGCTGCACGAGCCGACCGTGCGGGTGAAGGAGCTGGCCAGCGCCCCGGGCGGCACCGACTACGCCGACGCGCTGCGCGCCCTGTTCGGACTGGGCATCGGCGTCGACGGCGACACCGCCACGCTCTCGGACGCTGTCGCGCTGGACCCCGAGCTGCCGGCCGGCACCCGGCTGTCCGCGCTGGACCTGCGCATCGGCGATCCCGACCCGCGCCCGGGAGGTGCTCCGTGACCGGGCAGCCGCTGCGACTGGGCACCCGGGCCAGCCAGCTCGCGCTCACCCAGTCCCGGCACGTCGCCGACGCGCTCACCGCGGCCACCGGCGTCCCCGTCGAGCTGGTGCACGTCAGCACCCACGGTGACCGCTCCTCGGCGGCGATCAGCCAGCTGGGCGGCACCGGCGTCTTCGTCAGCGCGCTCCGCGACGCCCTGCGCGCCGGCACCGTCGACCTGGCGGTGCACAGCTACAAGGACCTGCCCACGGCGGCCGAGGCCGACCTCGCGCTGGCCGCCGTCCCCGCGCGCGAGGACCCGCGCGACGCGCTGGTGGCCCGCGACGGCCTGACCCTCGGCGAGCTGCCGCCCGGGTCCCGGATCGGCACCGGGGCACCCCGGCGGATGGCCCAGCTGCGCGCGCTGGGCCTGGGCCTGGACGTCGTCCCCATCCGCGGCAACGTCGACACCCGGATGGCGAGGGTCGCCGGGCAGCCCGGCGACGGCCCGGGCGACCTGGACGCCGTCGTCCTCGCCCGTGCCGGGCTGGCCCGGCTGGGCCGGCTCGCCGCGGTGACCGAGGTGCTCGACCCCCTCCAGGTGCTCCCCGCACCGGCCCAGGGGGCGCTGGCCGTGGAGTGCCGCGGCGACGACGCCCGGGTCCGGGAGCTGCTCGCCGTCCTGGAGGACCCCGCCGCCCGGTCCTGCGTGGTCGCCGAGCGCTCGGTGCTGTCGGCCCTGGAGGCCGGCTGCAGCGCACCGGTCGCCGCCTACGCCGAGCTGGCCGAGGCCGAGGACGGCGGCGCGGAGCTGTACCTGCGTGCCTCGGTCACCGCGATCGACGGCAGCGACGGCGTCCGCGGCTCGATCAGCGGTCCGGCCACCGCGGCCCGGGAGCTGGGCCGTGCCCTGGCCGACGAGCTGCTCGACCGGGGCGCCGGCGCCCTGATGGCGGCCAGCCGGTGACCCCCACCCCACGCGGCCGCGGCCGCCGCACACCCCCCACCCGTCCCGTACCACCCGCAGCGACCCCTTCCCGGGGCAGGAACAGGAGCACGCGATGACGCGCTCACGCAAGCAGTCCAGCAGCAAGGGCACCGTCGTCCTCGTCGGTGCCGGCCCCGGCGACCCGGGGCTGCTCACCGCCCGGGCGAGCGCGGCGCTGGCCGCCGCCGACCTCGTGCTGGTCGACCCCGACGTCTCGGCCGCGGTGACCGACGCCGTCCGCGAACAGCACCCGGGGCTGGAGCTCAGCACGGTGGGCGGCGAGACGGCCGAGGTCGCCAAGACGGCGGTGACCGCCGCCAAGAACGGCAGCACCGTCGTCCGGCTGGTCGCCGGCGACCCCTTCACCAGCGACGCCGTGGTCCGGGAGGCGCTGGCGGTCACCCGCTCCAGCGTGCCCTTCGACGTCGTCCCCGGCGTGGCCGTGGGCACCGCTGTCCCCGCCTACGCCGGCGTGGCGCTCGGCGGCACCTCCGTGCAGGCCGACCTGCGGCCCGTCCCCGGTGGCGAGTCGGCCGCGGACTCCCCGGCCCAGCTCGCCGCCCTGGCGGCCGCGGCCACCGGCACCGGCAGCCCGCTGGTGCTGCAGGCCGACGCCGCGCAGCTGCCCGCCGCGGCCGCCGGCCTGCTCGAGGGCGGCCTGGGCGCCGGCACGCCGGTCGTGGTGACCGTCGAGGGCACCGGCACCGCGCAGAAGAGCGTGGTCACCAAGCTGTCCGCGGTGGCGGAGAAGACCGCCGGGCTGGACTCGCTGACCGGTGCCGTGGTGGCCACGATCGGCTCGGTCGTGGACAAGCGCGCCCGGCTGTCCTGGTGGGAGAGCCGGCCGCTGTTCGGCTGGCGCGTGCTGGTGCCGCGCACCAAGGAGCAGGCCGGCGACATGAGCGAGCGGCTGCGTGCCTACGGCGCCGTCCCGGTCGAGGTGCCGACCATCGCCGTGGAGCCGCCGCGCAGCCCGGCCCAGATGGACCGCGCGGTGAAGGGCCTGGTCACCGGCCGCTACGGCTGGATCGTGTTCACCTCGACCAACGCGGTGCGCGCCGTCCGGGAGAAGTTCACCGAGCTCGGCCTCGACGCCCGCGCCTTCGCCGGGGTCAAGGTCGCCTGCGTGGGCGAGCAGACCGCGCAGGCGGTCCGCGACTTCGGCATCGTGCCCGAGCTGGTGCCCAGTGGCGAGCAGTCCAGCGAGGGCCTGCTGGTCGACTTCCCGCCCTACGACGACGTGTTCGACCCGATCGACCGGGTGCTGCTGCCCCGCGCCGACATCGCCACCGAGACCCTCGCCGCCGGGCTCAAGGAGCGCGGCTGGGAGATCGACGACGTCACCGCCTACCGCACCGTGCGGGCCGCGCCGCCGGCCGCCGCCGTCCGCGAGGCGATCAAGGGCGGCGGCTTCGACGCCGTCTGCTTCACCTCCTCCTCCACCGTCCGCAACCTGGTCGGCATCGCCGGCAAGCCGCACGCCCGCACCGTGGTGTCGGTGATCGGCCCGGCGACCGCGGCCAGCGCCACCGAGTTCGGGCTGCGCGTCGACGTGCAGCCCGAGACCGCGGCGGTCGGCCCGCTGGTCGACGCGCTGGCCGCCTTCGCCCAGGCGCGGCGCGCCGAGGCCGAGGGCGAGGGGACCAAGTGACCGGCCCCCGAGGTGGCGGCGCCGCTCCGGGCTTCGCCCGCGGCCGCCGGCTGAGGTCCACCCCGGCGATGCGGCGGTGGACGGCGCAGACCCGGCTGTCCCCGGCCGACTTCGTGCTGCCGGTGTTCGTCAAGGAGGGCATCTCCGACCCGGTGCCGATCCGCTCCATGCCCGGCGTCGTCCAGCACACCCAGGACTCGCTACGCAAGGCCGCGCACGAGGCCGCCGAGGCCGGCATCAGCGGGCTGATGGTCTTCGGCATCCCCGCCGACAAGGACCCGGTCGGCTCCCAGGCCGACGCCGCCGACGGCGTGGTCAACGTCGCGCTGCGGCAGCTCCGGTCCGACCTCGGCGACGAGTTGGTGCTGATGGCTGACCTGTGCCTGTGCGAGTACACCGACCACGGGCACTGCGGCGTGGTCACCCCGGCCGGCGTGGTCGACAACGACCCGACGCTGGACCGCTACGCCGCCGTGGCCGTCGCCCAGGCCCGCGCCGGGGCGCACGTCATCGCGCCCAGCGGGATGATGGACGGGCAGGTCGCCGCCATCCGGGCCGGCCTGGACGGCGCCGCGTACACCGAGACGCCGGTCCTGGCCTACGCGGCCAAGTACGCCTCCGGCTTCTACGGGCCCTTCCGGGAGGCCGCCGAGGGCGCGCCGCAGTTCGGCGACCGGTCGACCTACCAGATGGACCCGCCCAACGCCGACGAGGCGCTGCGCGAGGTCGCCCAGGACCTCGCCGAGGGCGCCGACGCGGTCATGGTGAAGCCCGCGCTGCCCTACCTGGACATCGTGTCCCGGGTCGCCGACGCCGTCGACGTCCCGGTCAGCGCCTACCAGGTGAGCGGCGAGTACGCGATGGTCGAGGCCGCCGCCGCCAACGGCTGGGTGGACCGGCGGCGGGCCGTCCTGGAGACGCTCACCGCCATCCGCCGGGCCGGAGCCGGGTCGGTGCTGACCTACTGGGCGGTCGAGGCCGCCCGCTGGGTTCGATAGGGACCCCGCTGCCCCGACACTCGCCAGCTCGCGGCGGGACCCTGCAGCGGGGCCGTTCCAGCACGTCGCGAGCCACACAGGCAGGCCTGGGAGGGTGGGATCATGAGCGAGCGGTACCCGTACGAGGCGCCGGGGTCGGCGCAGCTGTTCGACCGTGCCGGCCGGGTGACCCCCGGCGGCGTCAACTCCCCGGTGCGTGCCTTCCGGGCGGTCGGCGGCACGCCGCGGTTCATGGCCGAGGGCCGGGGCCCGTGGATCACCGACGTCGACGGCCGGCGCTACGTGGACCTGGTCGCCTCCTGGGGACCGATGATCCTGGGCCACGCCCACCCGGAGGTCGTCGCCGCGGTCACCGCCGCCGCCCGCCGCGGCTTCAGCTTCGGCACGCCCACCGCGGGTGAGGTCGACCTGGCCGAGGAGATCGCCGGCCGGATGGCCCCGGTCGAGCGGGTCCGGCTGGTCAACTCCGGCACCGAGGCCGTGCTGTCCGCGATCCGGCTGGCCCGCGGCGCCACCGGCCGCCCGCTGGTGGTCAAGTTCGCCGGCTGCTACCACGGCCACGTCGACTCCCTGCTGGCCTCGGCCGGCTCCGGTGTGGCCACCCTCGGGCTGCCCGACACCCCCGGCGTCACGACCGGCGCGGCCGCGGACACCGTCGTGCTCCCGTACAACGACGTCGCCGCGGTCGAGGCGGTGTTCACCGAGCGGGGCGACCAGATCGCCTGCGTCATCTCCGAGGCGGCCGCCGGCAACATGGGCGTCGTCCCGCCGCTGGACGGCTTCAACTCCGAGCTGCGCCGGATCACCGCCGCGCACGGGGCGCTGCTCGTCCTCGACGAGGTGATGACCGGCTTCCGGGTGTCCCGCTCCGGCTGGTACGGGATCGACCCGGTCGACGCCGACCTGTTCACGTTCGGCAAGGTGATGGGCGGCGGGCTGCCGGCCGCGGCGTTCGGCGGTCGGGCCGAGGTGATGGAGCAGCTCGCGCCGGCGGGCCCGGTGTACCAGGCCGGCACGCTCGCGGGGAACCCGGTCGCGGTCGCGGCCGGCCTCACCACGCTGCGGCTGTGCACCGAGGACGTCTACACCCGCTGCGACGAGGTCGCCGCCGTGCTGCGCGGAGCGGCCAGCGCCGCGCTGTTCTCGGCCGGGGTGCCGCACCGCGTGCAGCAGGCCGGCTCGATGTTCTCGGTGTTCTTCGTCCCCGACGAGCGGCAGGTGCGGGACTACGACGACGCGCGCACCCAGGACACCGCGCGGCACCGGGCCTTCTTCCACTCGATGCTGGCCGACGGCGTGTACCTGCCGCCCTCGGCCTACGAGGCGTGGTTCGTCAGCGCCGCGCTGGACGACGAGGCGCTCGAGCACGTGCTCGACGCCCTGCCGGCGGCGGCCCGCGCGGCGGCCGCGGCGGCCGGTGACGAGGAGACCGCCGTCGCCAACGACGCGCAGGTGCTCTCCCCGTGAGCGACCCGGACCAGCCGACGACGGTCGTGCATCTGATGCGGCACGGCGAGGTGCACAACCCCACCGGCGTCCTCTACGGCCGGCTGCCGCACTTCCGGCTGTCCCCGGCCGGCGAGGACATGGCCCGCACCACCGCCGACTGGTTCGTCGGGCGCGACGTCACCCACCTGGTCGCCAGCCCGCTGGAGCGCGCGCAGCAGACCGCCCGGCCGATCGGTGAGGTGCTCGGCCTGCCGGTCGCCACCGACGACCGGCTGATCGAGGCCGGCAACGACTTCGAGGGCAAGACCTTCGGCGTCGGGGACGGCGCCATGCGGCACCCGGCCAACTGGTGGCGGCTGCGCAACCCGTGGCGGCCCTCCTGGGGCGAGCCCTACCGGGAGATCGCCGCCCGCATGGTCGGTGCCGTGGCCACCGCCCGGGACGCCGCCCGGGGGCACGCCGCCGTCCTCGTGAGCCACCAGCTGCCCATCTGGACGCTGCGGCTGCACCTCGAGGGACGCAGCTACCTGCACGACCCCCGGCGCCGGGAGTGCGGTCTGGCCAGCGTCACCTCGCTGACCTACGTCGGCGACCGGCTGACCGGGATCGACTACGCCGAGCCCGCCGGCGCGACCGACCCCGACGCGGTGCCCGGTGCGTAGCCGGTCACCCCGGGGGCCGGCCGTGGCGCTCGCCCTGGCGCTGGCCGTCCTCCCCGGCTGCTCGACCGGCCAGGGCCAGGTGGACGTGGCCAACGGGGGCGAGTTCCGGTTCGTGGCGGGGACGCCGGCCGGCGAGGTCATCCCCGAGGCCGAGCGCGCCGCCGCGCCGGAGTTCTCCGGCACCCTGCTCGGCGGCGGGCAGTTCCAGTCGACCGAGCTGGCCGGGGACGTCGCCGTGCTGAACTTCTGGGGGTCCTGGTGCGCGCCCTGCCGGGTGGAGACCCCGCAGTTCCAGGAGGTCTACGACGAGGTCCGGGACTCCGGCGTGCAGTTCCTCGGGCTCAACGTCAAGGACGCCGAGCAGCTGGCCACCGCCTTCGTGGAGAGCAAGGCCATCACGTTCCCCTCGCTGTTCGACCCCACCGGGGAGACCGCGCTCGCCTTCCGGGACTACCCGGCGACGGCGATCCCCTCGACGATCGTGCTCGATCGGGACTACCGGGTCGCGGCGGTGTACACCGGTGAGGTGCAGCAGGACGACCTGCGCGCGGTGCTCGACCTGGTGCTCGGGGAGGTCTGAGGGGTGGGGGAGACCGTCACGGGGCTGGTGACCGACGGGCCGCTGCTGGTGGCCGCCGCGGTCGCCGCGCTGGCCGGGCTGATCAGCTTCGCCTCGCCCTGCGTGCTGCCGCTCGTGCCCGGCTACCTGTCCTACGTCACCGGCCTGGTCGGTACCGGCGCCGTGACGGCCGCCCCGGCACCCTCCGGCGCCGGAGACTCCAGCGGGCCCTCCAGCGGGCCCGGGCGCACCGTCACCGCGGTCCGCGCGACGGTCGACGGGCGCTCGCCCCGCGGCCGGATGGTGCTCGGCGCCGTGCTGTTCGTGCTCGGGTTCACCGCCGTCTTCGTCGCCTTCGGGGCGCTGTTCGGCGGCCTGGGCCGGCTGCTGCTCGAGCACCAGGACGTGATCACCCGGGTGATGGGCGTGGTCACCGTCGTCGTCGGGCTGGCCTTCCTGGGCTGGCTGCCGGCACTGCAGCGGACCCGGAAGCTCGCCGTCCGGCCCGCCGCCGGCCTCGCCGGGGCGCCGCTGCTCGGCGTGGTCTTCGGACTGGGCTGGACGCCGTGCCTCGGGCCCACGCTCTCGGCGGTCAACGTGCTCGCCTTCACCGAGGCCACGGCCACCCGCGGTGCACTCCTGGGGGTGGCCTACTGCCTCGGCCTGGGCGTGCCGTTCGTGCTGGTGGCGCTGGGCGCGCGCTGGGCGATGGGGGCGACGTCGTTCCTCCGCCGGCACGCCGCGGCGGTCACCCGGGTCGGCGGCGCGGTCCTGGTGCTGGTCGGTCTCCTGCTGGTCACCGGCGCCTGGACCGAGATGATGCTGTGGCTGCGCGGCTGGCTGGCCGCCACCGGCCTGGGCGAAGGCGCGCCGCTGTGAGTCGACCGTGACCACCACCGCCCCGCCGCGGCCCCCGGAGGCCGTCCCCACCCCGCCCTCCCGGCCGCCGCTGCACCGTGTCGTCGGCTCCCGGCTGCTGCGCTGGTGGCGGCAGCTCACCGCCATGCGCACCGCGCTGGTGCTGCTCTTCCTGCTGGCGCTGGCGGCCATCCCCGGCTCGCTCCTGCCGCAGCGGTCGCTGTCCCGGACCAACGTCAGCCGGTACTTCGCCGACCACCCGGAGCTGGCGCCGGTGCTGGACCGGCTGTACGCCTTCGACGTCTTCAGCTCGCCCTGGTTCGCCGCCATCTACCTGCTGCTGTTCGTCTCGCTGATCGGCTGCGTGCTGCCCCGGGCGGTCGAGCACGCCCGGGCCGTGCTCGCCCCGCCGCCGGCCGCGCCCCGGCACCTGCACCGGCTGCCCGAGTCGGCCGAGCTCGCGACCCCGCTGCCCCCGGCCGAGGCGCTGGACGCGGCGGAGGAGGAGCTGCGGGTCGCCCGCTACCGGGTGGTCCGCCGCGAGGGGCCCGCCGGGCAGGAGGTCTCGGCGGAGAAGGGCCACCTGCGCGAGACCGGCAACCTGCTGTTCCACCTGGCCCTGCTGGCGCTGCTGCTGGGGCTGGCCGGCGGGAAGCTGTGGGGCCACGAGGGCAGCATCCTGGTCACCGAGGGCGGCGGCTTCTGCAACTCCTTCCAGCAGTACGACACCTACTCCGCCGGCCCGCTGGTCGACCAGTCCGACCTCACCCCGCTGTGCGTGGACCTCACCGACTTCCGGGCGGAGTACGAGGAGAACGGCACCGCGGCCTCCTTCACCGCCGACATCGGCTACGGCGCGCCCGGGGACGCCGACCAGCGCCGCACGACCATCGGGGTCAACGACCCCCTGCGGGTCGACGGCGACCGGGTCTACGTCACCGGGCACGGCTTCAGCCCGTGCTTCACCGTCACGGTGCCCGGCGCCGCGCCCTTCACCGACGTCTGCGCGCCGTTCCTGCCCGCCGACCAGACGACGATGGCCAGCGAAGGGGCGCTGAAGCTCCCTGACCTGGGCGCCGGCGCCACCGACCAGCTGGCCCTGCAGGGGTTCTTCGCGCCCACCGGCGTCCTGCAGGGCGGCGTGCTCACCTCGGTGGACCCCCGGCCGCTGGACCCGCAGGTCGCCGTCTTCGTCTACCGCGGCTACCTGGGCCTGGACTCCGGGCTGCCGCAGTCGGTGTACTCGCTGGACCAGACCCAGATCGACCGGGAGCGGCTGACCCGGGTCGGGGCGGCCAACCTCGCGGTGGGGGAGTCCACCACCCTGGAGGACGGCACGGTGGTCGCCTTCACCGGCTACAAGGAGTTCGCCGCCCTGCAGCTGTCGCACGACCCTGGGCAGGTCTGGGTGCTCGGCGCGGCCGGCGCCGTGCTCGCCGGCCTGCTCGGGATGCTGCTGGTCCGGCGGGAACGGGTGTTCGCCCGCGCCCGGCCCGCCTCGGACGGCGGGGGTACCGTGCTGACGATCGGGTCGCTGACCCGGGGCAGCGCCGACACCGGGCCGCGCTTCGCCGCGCTCACCGACGAGGTCCGGACGGCGCTCACCGCCCGGACCGACCGCACGCCCCGTCCCACCCCGGCCCCGCCGTCCCCCGACGGCGCGGCCCCGGAGAAGGAGATCCCGCCCTCGTGATCGACCCGTCCCTGGCCTCGCTGTCGGACACCCTCTTCTCCCTCACGGTGGGGCTCTACTCGCTGGCCGTGGTGGCCTTCTGCGCGGAGCTGGCGTTCGGTGCCCGGTCGGCGCCGGCGCGCTCCCGGGAGCTGGTCGCCGCCGGTGCGGACCGGGCACTGCCCGACGCGCCGCCCACGGCGGAGCCGGTCGAGCCGCCGCGCGCCCGGCGGGTGGGCATGGTGGCGATGGCCCTGACCGTGCTCGGTCTGCTGACCCACGCGGCGGTGCTGGTGACCCGGGGGATGGCCACCGACCGGCTGCCCTGGGGCAACATGTACGAGTTCGCCACCGCGGTCGTGCTGGTGGCGGTCGTCGCCTACACCGTGCTGGCCGTCCGGGCGCCGGTGCTGCGGCACATCGGCGTCTTCGTGCTCGGCCCGGTCGTCGTCGCCATGGTGCTTATCGGGCTCTTCCTCTACGCCGAGGCCGGTCCGCTGGTCGCGGCACTGCGGTCCTGGTGGCTCGGCGTTCACGTCAGCAGCGCGGTCCTCGGCTCCGGTGTCCTGCTGGTCAGCGGGATCACCAGCGTGCTGTACCTGGTGAGGTCGCGGTTCGAGGAGAAGCCCGCCGGCACGACCTCCCCGACGTCGATGCTGGCCCGGCTGCCCAGCGCGGCCGCGCTGGACCGCACCGCCCACCGCACGGTGGTCTTCGGCTTCCCGATCTACACGTTCGCGCTCATCGCCGGCGCCATCTGGGCGGAGAGCGCGTGGGGCCGGTTCTGGGGCTGGGACCCCAAGGAGACCTGGATGTTCATCTCCTGGGTCGTCTACGCCGCGTACCTGCACGCCCGGACGACGTCGGGCTGGCGGGGGCGGCCCTCGGCCTGGGTGAACATCGTCGGGCTGGTCGTCGTCCTGTTCAACCTGCTCTACGTCAACATGGTGTCCACCGGCCTGCACAGCTACGGCGGCCTGAACTGAGCTGACCGGCCCGCGTGCCGGGTGCGGTCACCCTGGGTCACCGCCCGGGCGGAGTCCCGCCGGGGACGTGTCCTGGAGCGGCACCCATGTCATCCTGTGCGGCATGACTCATGGCGGTGGGGTTCACCGTGGGTAGGCACGCGGCCGCCGACGGCTCCGAGGTGCACCCGCTGGTCGCGGCCGCGCTCGAGGCCAGGCCGACTCCGGGCACCGGGACGCCGGCACACGCGCCGGGCAACCGGGCTCCCCGGCTGACCTCGCCGGAGGGGGAGGGCGAGCTCGGCTGGCCCGGTCAGCCCGGCGACGGCACGGGCCTGGGCTGGCCGGAGGACACCCGCACCGGCACCCCGGCCACCGCGACGGTCACTCCGGCAGGACGCCGGTGGGACTGGCGGCGGCTCCTCGGCGGACGCGGCAGCAGCGCCGCCTGAGGAAGGACCCCGCCCTCCCCACCCTTCGCGAGCTCAGGGCGGGACCCGGGGCGGGGCCGAAGAACGTCGCCGCGTTTCCCCACGCCTCGCAAGCTCGACGCGGGCCCCTGTGGAAGGACCACCCTTCCCCCCACGCCTCGCAAGCTCGACGCGGGCCCCTGAAGGGGGGCCTGAGGACGTTGGCGCGGCCCCCGGAGGGGGCCGTCAGCTGGGGGCGCCGTCGTCCCGGCGGGTGCGCCGCTCGAGCTCCCGCAGGAACTCCGGGTCGTCGTCGGGTGCCAGCGGCCGGGTCGGCCGCTGGGGTCGCTGCGGTCGGGACGGCCGGATCGGGCCGCTGCGCCCGCCGGGACCTCCCTGCGCCGCCCCGGCGCGCATCACCAGCACGACCACGGTCACTGCAATCACCAGCATCACCAGGAAGACCACCCCGGCCACCCCCCTCGTCGCCCCCAATGTACGTCCGTGGACATACTCGGCGGCGGCGCAGCGGCCCGGCCGGGCCGGGCCGGACGGGGCAGTGGACGGAGGACGGTCATCGACGCGGTGGACGAGCAGCTGATCGCCCTGCTGCGGGCCAACGGCCGGGCCAGCTACGCCGAGCTCGCGCGGCAGGTCGGGCTGTCCGCGCCGTCGGTGCACGAGCGGGTCGGCAAGCTCGAGGCCTCGGGGGTCATTACCGGGTACCGGGCGGTGGTCGACCCGGCCGCGGTCGGGCTGGGGGTGACCGCGCTGGTCGGGGTGATCGAGAGCGACTCGGTCGACGACACCGGCCTGGAGGAGGCGATGGCCCAGCTGCCCTCGGTCGAGGACTGCTGGCGGGTCGCCGGCAGCGAGGGCTACGTGCTCAAGGTGAGAGTGGCCGACATCGCGGCACTGGAGGACACCATCAGCGCGTTGAACCGGATCAGAGGCGTCGCCCGCACCCGGACGACCGTCGTGCTGTCCACCAAGTGGGAGGGCCGTCATGGCTGACCAGTCCGCACCTGCCGCCCCGGCCGCACCCTCGTTGCTGCCGGCGCTCCTGCTCTACACGCTGGGCCGGCTGGTCATCGTCGCCGTGCTCTACGCCGTGCTGGCCTTCGCCGGTCTCCCGGGCATCCCTGGGGCGCTCTTCGCGCTGCTGTTGGGCATGCCTGCCGCCTACTTCCTGCTGCGGCCCGTGCGCGAGCGGCTCACCGCCGCCATCGTCGCCCGGGCGGAGGCCAAGGAGGCGCTGCGCGCCCGCCTGCGGGGCAGCGACACGGACGACGCCGCGCAGTGACGCCCCCGCTGCAGTGGCCCGCCGCGAGCCTGCGAGCGGTGAGGTGGACGGGGTCCTTCCTCAGCTGAGCGCCAGCCCCAGCGCCAGCAGCACCCCGGTCACCAGCGTCAGCCGGCCGGTGGTCTGCAGCGCCCCGATCAGCACCGGACCGCGCCCGCCGCGCAGCACGACCCGCACCGGCGGTACGGCCAGCGGAAGGGCGAGCAGCGCCAGCAGCGCCCAGGGGCGGGCGGCGCCGATCAGCGCCACGAGGACGAACGCGAGCACCACCAGCCCGGTGAAGAACAGCCGGGTGCGCTGCTCGCCGAGCAGCACGGCCAGGGTCCGTTTGCCGACGGCGGCGTCACCGTGCACGTCCCGCAGGTTGTTCACCACCAGCAGCGCCACGATGAGCAGGCCGATCGGCACGGCCGCGGCGAACGCCAGCCCCTCGAGGCTGCGGGTCTGGGCGAACGTCGTCCCGACCACCGCGACCAGGCCGAAGAACACGAAGACGAAGACCTCGCCGAGGGCCCGGTAGCCGTACGGGATCGGCCCGCCGGTATAGGTCCAGGCGGCGACGATGCTCACCGCGCCCACGGCCACCAGCCACCAGCTCGACAGCGCCGCCAGCGCCAGCCCGGCGACCGCGGCGACGGCGAACGCCAGCGCCGCGGCGACCAGCACCTGCCGCGGCGGGGCCGCGCCGGAGCCGACCAGCCGCATCGGACCGACCCGGTCGGCGTCCGTGCCGCGCCGGCCGTCGGAGTAGTCGTTGGCGTAGTTGACCGCGACCTGCAGCGCCAGGGCGACCACCAGCGCGAGGACGGCCGGCCCGGCGCGGAACCCGTCCAGGGCAGCGGCCGCGCCGCTGCCGACGAGCACCGGGGCGACGGCCGCGGGCAGGGTCTTCGGGCGGGCGCCGGCCAGCCACTGGGCGGGGGTGGCCACTACCGCTCTCCTTCGATGCCCGCCGCCACGGCGCGGCGGTCGGGCTTGCCGGTGTGCAGGGTGGGGACGGCGGTGACCCGGTGCAGCTCGCGAGGGGCGGCAGCGGGGCCGAGCCGCTCGGCCACCCAGGGCCGCAGCTCCGCCAGCGAGGGCTCGGCCCCGGCCGCGGGCACGACGACGGCGACCACCCGCTGCCCCCACTCGGCGTCGGGCCGCCCGGTCACCACGGCGTCGGCCACGGCCGGGTGCTCGCGGAGCACTGCCTCGACCGCCTGCGGGGCCACGTTCACCCCGCCGGTGACCAGCACCTCGTCCAGCCGGCCGTGCACGGTCAGCCGGCCGTCGGGGCCCAGGTCGCCGGCGTCGCGGGTGCGGAACCAGCCGTCGGCGAACGCCGCCGCGGTGCCCGCCGGGTCCAGCCGGTAGCCCAGCGCCAGCACCGGGCCGGACAGCTCGACGCCGCTGTCGTCGACCCGCACCCGGACGCCGTCCAGCGGCCGGCCGTCGTAGACGCAGCCGCCGGCGGTCTCGCTCATCCCGTAGGTGGTCCGCACCGCCACCCCGGCGTCCCGGGCCTGCCGCAGCAGACCCGGATCGGTGGCCGCCCCGCCGACCAGCACCCCGTCGAACGCGGCCAGCGCCGCGGGCTCGGTGGCCAGGTAGCGGCGCAGCTGCGTCGGCACCAGCGAGGTGTAGCGGCGGTCGCCGGCCGGCAGCCGGGCCGCGGCCGCGGCGAGCGACTCGCCCCGGCCGAGCACCGCCGGCGTGCGGTCGGCCAGCGCGCTGCGGCAGAGCACCTGCAGGCCGCCGACCGAGGAGGTCGGCAGCGCGAGCAGCCAGCTGCCGGAGCCGCCCAGCCGGTCCAGGGTCGCCGTCGCCGAGGCCCGCACCGCCGCGGCCGGCAGCAGCACGCCGCGCCCGGCGCCGGTGGACCCGGAGGTGACGACGACGAGGTCGGCGCCCGGCTCGAGGGGCACGTCGGGCCGCAGCACCGCCCGGGCGGCGGCGGCCGGGCCGGCGCCGGCGGGGAGCACGGCCAGCGGCGCACCCCCGTCCAGGCAGTCGCGGACCGCCGGCCAGACGGTGTCGAGGACCGCGCCGGCGTCGTCGGGGCCGGGGGACGGCACGAGGGTCAGGTGCCGGGCCACGAGGAGCCAGCCTACGGCGCGACCGGCGACGGCTGCGGCGCGCTCCGAACTACGCTGGCCCCTGTGATCGCCCCGGCAGCCGGCGGCGCGGAGCCGGCCCTGCGGGCGCACGTCTACCGCGTGCCGTTGCGCACCCGGTTCCGCGGCATCGACGTCCGCGACGGCGTGCTGGTGCACGGTCCGGCCGGCTGGGGCGAGTTCTCCCCGTTCTGGGACTACGACGTGGCCGAGAGCCGCCGGTGGTGGGGCGCCGCGCACGAGGCCGCGACGCTGGGCTGGCCCCCGCCGGTCCGCGACCGCGTCCCGGTCAACGTGACCGTGCCGGCGGTCGGCCCGGAGCACGCGCACGCGGTCGTCACCGCGTCGGGCTGCCGGACCGCCAAGGTCAAGGTCGCCGAGCCCGGGCAGTCCCCGGCCGAGGACGTGGCCCGGGTCGAGGCCGTCCGGGACGCGCTGGGCCCGGACGGCGCCATCCGGGTGGACGCCAACGCCGCCTGGGACGTCGACACCGCGGTGGCCCGGCTGCGCGAGCTGGACCGGGTGGGCCTGGAGTACGCCGAGCAGCCGTGCGCGACGCTGGCCGACCTGGCCGCGCTGCGCCGCCGGGTCGACGTCCCGGTGGCCGCCGACGAGGTGGTGCGCCGCTCGCCCGACCCGCGCCGGGTCGACCTGCGCGAGGCCGCCGACGTCGTCGTGCTCAAGGTCCAGCCGCTCGGCGGGGTGCGCGCGGCACTCCAGGTCGCCGAGGCACACGGGCTGCCCTGCGTGGTCTCCTCCGCGCTGGAGAGCTCGGTCGGCATCGCCGCGGGGGTCGCGCTGGCCGCGGCGCTCCCCGAGCTGCCGTACGCCTGCGGGCTGGCCACCGTCGCGCTGTTCACCGCCGACGTCACCGCCGAGCCGATGCTGCCGGTGGACGGTGCGCTGCCGGTCCGCCCGGTGGCACCCGACCGGCTGGCCGACCTGGCCGCCGACCCGGACACCGACCGCCGCTGGCGCGGCCGGCTGGCCGCGGTGCTGGCGTGAACCCCTCCACCGCCTTCGCCCGGGTGCTGGTCGACGAGCTGCTCCGCGGCGGGGTGACCGACGCGGTGCTGGCGCCGGGCTCCCGGTCCGCGCCGGTGGCGCTGGCGCTGGCCGCTGCCGAGGCGACCGGCCGGCTGCGGCTGCACGTGCGGATCGACGAGCGCACCGCGGCCTTCCTCGCCCTGGGGCTGGCCCGGGCGTCGGGCCGGCCGGTCCCGGTGCTGACCACCTCGGGGACGGCCACGGCGCACCTGCACGCCGCCGTCCTGGAGGCCTCGCACAGCGGGGTGCCGCTGCTGGCCCTGACCGCCGACCGCCCAACGGAGCTGCGCGGCACCGGCGCCAACCAGACGGTCGACCAGCCCGGCCTGTACGGCGGGGCGGTGCGCTGGGCGGTCGACGTCGGCGTGCCGGAGGCCGGCCGCGAGGAGCCGCAGAACCGCTACTGGCGCTCGCTGGTGGCCCGCGCGCTGGTGGTGGCCCGCGGCGACCTGTCCGGCGACCCCGGGCCGGTGCACCTGAACCTGGCGCTGCGCGAGCCGCTGCTGCCCGACGGGGAGCCGCCCGCCGTCCTGGAGCGCCCGTGGGCGGGCCGGCCCGGCGGCGCGCCGTGGACGGCGGCGCAGCAGGCGACCGACCCCAGCTCCGTGGTGACGGCCTGGCGGCCCCGGACGCTGGTGGTGGCCGGGGACGGGCCTCCGTCCCGGGGGCGGGTCGCCGCGGACGCCGCGGCCGGCCGTGGGCTGCCGGTGGTCGCCGAGCCCACCAGCGGGGCCTGGACCCGGGACGCCGTGCGGAGCGGGGTGCTCCTGCTCGGGTCCGCGGAGTGGCTGGACCGGCACCGCCCGGACCGGGTGGTGGTCGTGGGCCGGCCGACGCTGTCCCGCCCGGTCGCCGCGCTGCTCGCCGACCCGCGGGTGGAGGTCGAATCGGTCGTCAGCACGCCGCGGTGGCCCGACGCGAGCCGGTCCAGCTCCTCCGTCGGCCTCGGGTTCTCCACCGGCCCCGGCGAGGGCGCAGCCGTCGAGGGCGGGTGGCTGGCCGAGTGGCGGTCGGCCGCCGACCGGGTCGGGACGGCGGTCGACGCGGTGCTGGACGCCACGCCGGGCCTGACCGCCGCGCGGCTGGCCCGGGACGTCGTCGCCGCGCTGCCGGCGGGGGCGCTGTTCGTGCTGGGCTCCTCCACGCCGGTGCGCGACGTCGACCGGCTGGCCGCACCCCGGGGGGACGTGACCGTGCTGGCCAACCGGGGCGTCGCGGGCATCGACGGGACGGTCTCCACGGCGGTCGGCGCCGCGCTGGTGCACGGCGGCCCGGCGTTCGCGCTGATGGGCGACCTGACGTTCCTGCACGACCTGACCGGCCTGCTCGTCGGGGAGGGGGAGCCGGTGCCCGACCTGACCGTGGTCGTCCCGGACAACGACGGCGGCGGGATCTTCGCCCAGCTGGAGCCGGGCCGGCCGGAGTACGCGGCGGGCTACCGGCGGGTGTTCGGCACCCCGCACGGGCGGGACCTGGTGGCGGTGGCCGCGTCCCTGGGGTGGGCGGCGTCCCGGGTCACCGCACCGGACGAGCTGGGGTCCGCGCTGTCGGCCGGCGGTCCGCGGGTGGTCGTCGTCCGCACCGACCAGCGCGCCGAGGCGACGCTGGCGACCCACCTGCGCGAGGCGGCGGCCGCGGCGCTGCGCTGACGGCGTGAGGCGGGCGGGCCCGGGTACACCCGTGCCCGAGCACGAGGTCAAGGAGGTGCCGTGAGCGACTACCCGCAGGCGATCACCCCGCCCGACCAGGTCGAGCCCGTGCCGCGGCGGGTGCGCGCGGTCCTCGCCGGGACGACGGTGGTGGACACCACCCGCGCCCGCTACGTGTGGGAATGGCCGCCCTATCCGCAGTACTACCTGCCGCTGGCGGACGTGCGCCCGGGTGTCCTGGTCGACGAGCAGCGGTCGCGGCGCGCCGCCCGGGGGACGGCGCACCGGCACGGCGTCCGCGTGGGGGAGACCAGCCGGCCGGACGCCGCCGACGTCTACCGCGAGGACGCCGCCGAGGGCGTGGCCGGGACCGTGCGGTTCGACTGGGCGGCGATGGACGCCTGGTACGAGGAGGACGAACAGGTCTTCGTCCACCCGCGGAACCCCTACGCCCGGGTGGACGCCGTCCGCTCCAGCCGCACGGTCCGGGTCGAGCTGGACGGCGTCGTCCTCGCCGAGAGCACGTCGCCGGTGATGGTCTTCGAGACCGGACTGCCCACGCGCTACTACCTGCCGCGCACCGCGGTGCGGTTCGAGCACCTGGTGCCCAGCCGGACCGTCACCTCCTGCCCGTACAAGGGCACGACGAGCGCGTGGTGGTCGGTGCGGGTCGGCGACCGGACCGATCCCGACCTCGCCTGGTGCTACGACTTCCCCACGCGCGAGGTGCTGCCGATCGCCGGGCTGGTGGCCTTCTTAAACGAGAAGGTCGACCACGTCCTCGACGGCGAGCTGCTCGAGCGCCCCACGACGCCCTTCTCCTGACGGACCGGCCCCCGTACGAGGCCCCGGCCACCTCTCAGGGGCCCACGCCGAGCGTCAGCGAGGGGTGGGGGGCAGGAGGGTCCTTCGTCAGTCCTCCAGCGCCGCCTGGACCGCGGCGAACTTCGACTGGGTCTCGGCGAGCTCGGCGGCCGGGTCGGAGCCGGCCACGATGCCGCAGCCGGCGAACAGCCGGGCCTGCCGGCCGCCCTCGGCGCCGGTCAGCTCGGCGCAGCGCAGCGCCAGCCCGAACTCGCCGTCGCCGCGGCCGTCCAGCCAGCCGACCGGTCCGGCGTAGCGGCCGCGGTCCATGCCCTCGAGCTCGGAGATGACCTGCGCGGCGCGGGCCGTCGGCGTCCCGCAGACCGCCGCGGTCGGGTGCACGGCGCCGACGAGGTCCAGCAGCCCGGCCCCGTCCCCGGACCGCTGCCGGCCCCGCAGGTCGGTGGAGAGGTGCCGCACGTTGGGCAGGGTCAGCAGCTCCGGCTCGGGCGGCACGTCCAGCGAGCTGCAGAACGGCCGTAGCGCGTCGACCAGCGAGCCGACCGCGTAGGCGTGCTCGGCGCGGTCCTTGGCCGAGGACCGCAGCGCCGCGGCCAGCCGGGCGTCCTCGCGTCCTGCGCCGCGCGGTGCGGTGCCGGCCAGCACCCGGGCCGACAGTTCCCGGCCCGTGCGGCGCAGCAGCAGCTCGGGCGTGGCGCCCACCAGGCCGTCGACGGCGAAGGTCCAGCAGTCGGGGAACCGGGCGGCCAGCCGGCGGAGCAGCCGCCCGGGGTCGATCGGGTCGTCCGCGGTGACCAGCAGGTCCCGGGCCAGCACCACCTTGTCCAGTTCGCCGGCCGCGATCCTGGCCAGCGCTGCTTGCACCGCGGACTCCCAGGTGACCGGGTCCAGCGCACCGTCGGCGTAGCGCAGCGAACCGACCGGGACGTCGACCGGCGGGGTCCGGCGGATCACGTCGACCGGGTCGACGCCGGCGGCGGCGGTCACCCAGCTGCGGCCGGCGCGGCGGCCCACGACCACCTCGGGGACGACGAACACCGACGTCCCGGCGGCCGGGTCGAAGGCGATGCCGGCGAACACCACGGCGCCCGAGCCCGGGACGCCGACCGGGTCCACGACGCCCACCTCGCGGACCCGGGCCCGCCACCAGGCGTCCGCCTCGGCCAGCGCGCCGGGGCCGCTGACCTCCAGCCGGGCCGCCTCGCCCCAGCCGACCAGCCCCTCGCCGCGCCGGACCCAGGACATCGCGCCGGCGTCGGGGAGCAGGTCCAGCAGCGCGCCGCCGTCCTCGAGCGGGGTGGTGACCAGGACGTCCGCCGAGCCGGCCGCTGCGGGCGTCGGGCGGAGCGCGGCCGTGGTCACCGCTCCAGGGTAGGAGGCCCGGCGGTAGCGTCGCCGACGTGGCGACCGGGGCAGGACAGGCGGGGGCCCCGTCGGCGGGGGTGCGGGCGGGGCTGGACAAGCGGCCGGCCGAGGTGGCGGCGATGTTCGACCGGGTCGCCGGCCGGTACGACCTGACCAACACGGTGCTGTCCGGTGGGCTGGACGCCGGGTGGCGCCGGGCCACCCGGGCGGCGCTGGGGGCGACCCCGGGGTCGACGGTGCTGGACGTCGCCGCGGGCACCGCGGTGTCCACCGTCGAGCTGGCCGCCGACGGTGTGCTGGCGATCGCCTGCGACTTCTCCCAGGGGATGCTCCGCGCGGGCGCCGCCCGGCCGGTGCCCAAGGTGGCCGGTGACGCGATGGCGCTGCCGCTGGCCGACGAGAGCGTGGACGGTGTCGTCATCTCCTTCGGACTGCGCAACGTGGCCGACCCCCGGGCGGCGCTCCGTGAGTTCGCCCGGGTCACCCGGCCGGGCGGGCGGCTGGTGGTCTGCGAGTTCTCCAGCCCGACCTGGGCGCCGTTCCGCACCGTCTACACGGAGTACCTGATGCGCGCGCTGCCGCGGATCGCCCGGGCGGTGAGCAGCAACCCGGAGGCCTACGTCTACCTGGCCGAGTCGATCCGGGCGTGGCCGGCCCAGGCGGAGCTGGCGACCTGGCTGCAGGAGACCGGGTGGGCCGGCGTGGAGTGGCGGGACCTCACCGGCGGCGTCGTCGCGCTGCACCGCGGCACCCGGGCCTGAACCCCTCGCCCCGTCCCGCGGGTCGTTTCGCCGGGGAGCGCCCGGGCACGGGACGGCCATGACCTCACCACCGGTGCCCGCGCCCCAGCCGCCGTCCCCGTCGCCCTCCCCGGTCGACCCCGTGCCGCCGCCGACGCCGGCGCCGGTGCCCCAGCCGGGTCCCACCGACCCCACCGCGCCACCGCCGCAACCGTCACCCGGTCCCCTCTGACCCCTCCCGGCACGGCCGTGCCGGTCGACGGGCGGCGGTCCGGAGGAGTGGCTGAACCGTTACCGGGGGCGTGCTTGGGTTTCGTCACCGAGCAGGCATAGGCTTCCATCGTCCGACTTTGTGAAGTTGTTCACAAGCGTCACCGCCGGCCTCCGCCGGCGGGAGTGGAGGTCGTGCCGTGCCCAGCGCCGTGCCGTGCGTGGCGGACGCCGCGGACCGGGTCGCCGACGTGCTCGTCGTCGGCGCCGGCCCCGCCGGGTCCGCGGCCGGCTACTGGCTGGCCACCGCGGGCCTGGACGTCGCCGTCCTGGAGAAGGCGTCCTTCCCGCGCGAGAAGGTCTGCGGCGACGGCCTCACCCCGCGCGGGGTGGCAGCCCTGCAGGCCATGGGCGTGGACACCTCACCGGCCGCGGGCTGGGTCCGGCACCGGGGCCTGCGCGTCCACGGCGGTGGCTCGGTCGTCGAGGTCGACTGGCCGCGGCTGTCCTCCTGGCCGGACTTCGGGCTGGTCCGCAGCCGCCGCGAGCTGGACTCCCTGCTGGCCCGGCACGCCGCCGCGGCCGGGGCGCGGGTGCACGAGGGCGTCGCGGTCACCGCTCCGCTGCTGGACGACGCCGGGCGGGTGGCCGGGGTGCGGGCCGAGGCCGGCGACGACCGGGTCCCGCAGACCTGGCGGGCACGCCTGGTCGTGTCGGCGGAGGGCCTCTCCGGCCGGCTCGCCAAGGCCCTGGGCCTGCTCCGCCGGGAGGACCGGCCGCTCGGGGTCGCCGTCCGCCGGTACGTCGCCAGCCCCCGCGGCGAGGACGACTTCCTGGACGTCTCCTTCGACCTGACCCCGCACGGCCCCAGCCGGGAGTCGATGCCCGGCTACGGCTGGGTCTTCGGGATGGGCGACGGGACGGCGAACGTCGGCTACGGCCTGCTGGACACCCGCCGGGCCGGCGACGTCGACCACCGCGCCGTGCTGCGGGACTGGCTGGCCACGCTGCCCCCCGAGTGGGAGCTCGACGACGAGCACGCCGTCTCCCCGGTGCGCGGCGCCGGCCTGCCGATGGGCCTGCACCGCCGCCCGGCCTACACCCGCGGGCTGCTGCTGGCCGGCGACTCGGCCGGCACGGTCAGCCCCTGCAACGGCGAGGGCATCAGCTACGCCATGGAGACCGGCCGGATGGCCGCCGAGACCGCCGCCGAGGCGCTCGCCGCCCCCGAGGGGCCGGCCCGCGAGGCGGTGCTGCGCCGGTACCCGGAGCGGCTGGACGCCGAGTACGGCGGCCACCACCGCCTGGGCGCGGGCTTCCTGGCCCTGCTGCGCCACCCGGAACTGGTGCGCTTCGCCACCGCGCACGGGCTCAAGCGCCCGGTGCTGGTGCGCGCCGCGCTGCGGCTGATCGGCAACCTCAGCGACGGCCGGGACGGCGACGCCGTGGACCGCGCCGTCGCCTCCTTGACCACACTGGCCCGGGTGGCGTGATGCCCGTCGACATGCGGTCCGACATGTTGTCCCTGTCACGACCCGGTGCACGGAACGTGACCACCATCACCGTAGGGTGCCGCTGATGCTCTCGACCTACGTCCCGCTGGTCGGCCTGTTCGTGCTGGCCGCCGGGTTCGCGCTGTTCTCGGTGGCGGCCGCGCCGTTCATCGGCCCGCGCCGCTACAACCGGGCCAAGCTCGAGGCCTACGAGTGCGGCATCGAGCCGGTCGACCAGCCGCTCACCGGCGGCCGGTTCCCGGTGAAGTACTACCTGACGGCGATGCTGTTCATCGTCTTCGACATCGAGATCGTCTTCCTCTACCCCTGGGCCGTGGCCAACGAGGCGCTGGGCGTCTTCGGCCTGGTGGAGATGGCGGTCTTCATCCTCACGGTCTTCATCGCCTACGCCTACGTCTGGCGCCGCGGCGGTCTGGAGTGGGAGTGACCCACACACGAGAGGACGTTTCCTGACATGGGACTCGAGGAGAAGCTGCCCAGCGGCGTGCTGCTGACCAGCGTCGAGAAGCTGGTCAACTGGACCCGCAAGTCCTCGCTGTGGCCGGCCACCTTCGGCCTGGCCTGCTGCGCCATCGAGATGATGGCGTCCGGCGCGGGCCGGTACGACCTGGCCCGCTTCGGCATGGAGGTCTTCCGCGCCTCGCCGCGCCAGGCCGACCTGATGATCGTCGCCGGCCGGGTGAGTCAGAAGATGGCCCCGGTGCTGCGGCAGATCTACGACCAGATGCCCGAGCCGCGCTGGGTGCTGGCCATGGGGGTCTGCGCGAGCTCCGGCGGGATGTTCAACAACTACGCCATCGTCCAGGGCGTCGACCACATCGTCCCGGTCGACATGTACCTGCCCGGCTGCCCGCCCCGGCCGGAGATGCTGATGGACGCCATCCTCAAGCTGCACCACAAGATCCAGCACGAGCCGCTGGGGGCCAAGCGCGCCAAGGAGCTGGCCGAGGCCCGGGCCGACGGTACGGCGCCCGACCTGCACATCGAGATGCCCTCCACGGTGCGGGTCGACAAGGCCAAGCGGCGTGCGTACGAGGAGGCAGCGGCCGCCGGGCGCACCGGCCAGTTCGCCATCGAGCAGCGCGGCGGGAACGCCGTGCTCCTGCCCGGTGCCGGGGACCGCAGATGAGCGAGGAAGCGGGCTGGGGTCAGGCCACCGCGTCGGGCGGGGGTTTCCGCAAGGGTGCCTTCGGTGTCAGCGGCAGCGGGGACACCTCCGGCTTCGGCGGGCTGGTCCGCGTCGAGCCCGGCGGCGCGGTCGCGCTGCACAGCACCGACCGGCCCTACGGCGGCTGGTTCGACGAGGTCACCGACGCGCTGATCGAGGCGGTGGGGGAGGCCACCTACGCGGCCGCCGTCCAGCGGGTCCTGGTCGACCGCGGGGAGATCACCTACTTCGTGCTGCGCGAGCACCTGCTGACCCTGGTCCGCGCGCTCCGCGACGACGACGCCCTCCGCTTCGAGCTGTGCAGCAGCGTCTCCGCCGTCGACTACCTGGACAGCGGCGGGCCCGCGGCCACCCCGGGCCGCCCCCGGTTCCACGTCGTCTACCACCTGACGTCGATGACCTACCGCCGGCGGATCCGGCTGGAGCTCGCGGTCACCGCCGAGGACCCGCACGTCCCCTCGGTCACCGCGGTCTACCCGACCGCGGACTGGCACGAGCGGGAGACGTTCGACATGTTCGGCGTCGTCTTCGACGGTCACCCGGCCCTCACCCGGATCCTCATGCCCGACGACTGGGAGGGCCACCCCCAGCGCAAGGACTACCCGTTGGGCGGGGTGCCGGTGGAGTACCACGGCGCGCAGATCCCGCCGCCGGACGAGCGCAGGAGCTACCGATGAGCGGGAGCGCACCATGACCACGACGAGCGACCCGTACGCCGGTTCCCGGCAGACCACCGAGGGGCGGGTCTACACCGTCACCGGTGGCGACTGGGACGCCACCCTCGGCGCCGATCCGCACACCGATGAGCGCCTCGTGGTCAACATGGGGCCGCAGCACCCGTCCACGCACGGGGTGCTGCGCCTCGTGCTGGACCTCGAGGGCGAGACGGTGACCAAGGCGCGGGTGGTCATCGGCTACCTGCACACCGGCATCGAGAAGAACACCGAGTACCGCTCCTGGACCCAGGGCACGACCTTCGTGACCCGGATGGACTACCTGGCGCCGCTGTTCAACGAGACCGCCTACTGCCTGGCCGTGGAGAAGCTGCTGGGCATCGAGGCGCCGCCGCGCGCGCAGACGATCCGGGTGCTGGTGATGGAGCTCAACCGGATCGCCTCGCACCTGGTCGGCCTGGCGACCTTCGGCATGGAGATGGGCGCGCTCACCGGGATGACCAACGGCTTCCGGGAGCGCGAGATCGTCCTGGACCTGCTCGAGGAGATCACCGGGCTGCGGATGAACCACGCCTACGTCCGCCCCGGCGGCCTGGCGCAGGACCTGCCCGAGGGGGTCGAGGTCCGCATCCGGGAGTTCCTGGACCTGATGCCCGAGCGGCTCGCCGCGATGCACCGCCTGCTCACCGGCCAGCCGATCTGGCAGCGCCGGCTCAAGGACGTCGGCTACCTCGACGTCACCGGGTGCCTGGCCCTCGGGGTCACCGGCCCGATCCTGCGCTCGGCCGGGCTGCCCTGGGACCTGCGCAAGGTGGAGCCGTACTGCGGCTACGAGACCTACGACTTCGAGGTCCCGACCGCCGACACCGCCGACGCGTGGGGGCGCTACCTGGTCCGGGTGGCCGAGATGAGCGAGTCGCTGAAGATCATCGAGCAGGCGCTGGACAAGCTGACGCCCGGGCCGGTCATGGTCGAGGACAAGAAGATCGCCTGGCCCGCGCAGCTGTCCCTCGGCGCCGACGGCATGGGCAACTCCCTCGACCACGTCCGGCACATCATGGGCCAGTCGATGGAGGCCCTGATCCACCACTTCAAGCTGGTCACCGAGGGGTTCCGGGTGCCGGCTGGCCAGGTGTACTCGGCGATCGAGTCGCCCCGCGGCGAGCTGGGCTACCACGTGGTCAGCGACGGCGGCACCCGACCGTTCCGCGTCCACGTGCGGGACCCAAGCTTCACCAACCTGCAGGCGACGGCGGCGATGAGCGAGGGCGGCATGATCGCCGACGTCATCGCCGCGATCGCCTCGATCGACCCCGTGATGGGGGGAGTGGACAGGTGAGCGAGCTGGCGAGCTCACCCAGGACCACAGCAGTGCCGCGAGCGGCGTCGACGAGCGCCAGCGAGGAGATGACGTGAGTGCGCTTCCTGGTTCATACGAGGGGGCGGCGACCACCGGGCTGGACGACAGCCCGGTGGAGGCCCGCCCCGAGGTGCTCGCCCAGCTGCCGCCGCTGACGGCGCAGACCGAGGCCGAGGCGCTGGAGATCATCGCCCGCTACCCGCAGCCGCGGTCGGCGCTGCTGCCGATGCTGCACCTGGTCCAGTCGGTGCAGGGCTACGTGTCCCCCGAGGGCGTCGGCTTCTGCGCGCGGCTGCTGGGCCTCACCAAGGCCGAGGTGGGCGCGGTCGCGACGTTCTACACGATGTACAAGCGGCACCCGACCGGCCGGCACCTGGTGAGCGTGTGCACGAACACGCTGTGCGCCGTGCTGGGCGGGCAGCGGATCTACGACGCCGTGTCCGCGGACCTGGGCGTGGGGCACGACCAGACGGCGGCCGACGGCTCGGTGACCCTCGAGCACGCCGAGTGCCTCGCGGCCTGCGACTACGCCCCGGTCGTCACCGTCGACTACGAGTTCTACGACCAACAGGACGTGCAGAGCGCCCGGGACCTGGTCGCGGCCCTGCGGCGCGGCGAGAAGCCCGCCCCCACCCGGGGCGCGCCGCTCACCGACTTCCGCGGCATCTCCCGCCAGCTGGCCGGGTTCTCCCAGCACGCCGACGCCGCCGCCGCCCGCGCCGCCGTCGACGGCCCCGGGGTGGGGGAGCCGACGCTGATCGGCGTCCGGCTGGCCGCCGAGCGGGGCGAGTCCGCCCCGCCGATGTCCGAGGCCCCCCGCGCGACCCCTGATCCCGAGCAGCCGGCCGCCGCCACCCGGCCGACGGGGGAGAGCGGTCAGACACCGGAGAAGGAGGCCGCCGAGGCGCGCGTGGCGGCTGCCGACAACCCCGCCGAGCGGGCCGGGGCCGAGGAGGCCCACCCCGACCGCGGCACCGAGTACGGGCGGCGGCGCACCGAGCGGAGCCCCCGCGGCGGCACGTCCACCCCGGCCCCGGCCGAGCCGGGCGCCGGCTACCAGGGACCCGCCGCCGGACCCACCCAGCAGTCGACCGAGCGGGAGAACTGACCGTGCCCCTCACCCCCGTCCTCACCCAGCGCTTCGCCGCCGACCGCTCCTGGACCCTGGAGACCTACGAGCGGCTGGACGGCTACCGCGCGCTGCGCACGGCACTGTCCATGACCCCCGACGAGCTGGTCGGGCTGGTCAAGGACTCCGGCCTGCGCGGCCGCGGCGGCGCCGGCTTCCCCACCGGCCTGAAGTGGAGCTTCATCCCGCAGCCCAAGCCGGGGGAGACGCCGACCGGCCCGGCCGCCGCCCCCAAGTACCTGGTGGTCAACGCCGACGAGGGCGAGCCGGGCACCTGCAAGGACCTGCCGCTGATGATGGCCGACCCGCACTCGCTGGTGGAGGGCGTGGCGATCTCCGCCTACGCCATCCGCTCGCACTTCGCGGTGATCTACGTCCGCGGCGAGGCCGTGCACGCGCACCGCCGGCTGCAGGCCGCGGTCGACGAGGCCTACGCCGCCGGCTACCTGGGCCGGGACGTCCTCGGGTCCGGCTACGACCTGGAGCTGGTCGTGCACGCCGGCGCCGGCGCCTACATCTGCGGGGAGGAGACCGCGCTGCTGGACTCCCTCGAGGGCTACCGCGGGCAGCCGCGGCTCAAGCCGCCGTTCCCCGCGGTCGCCGGTCTCTACGGCGCCCCGACCGTGATCAACAACGTCGAGACGCTGGCCAGCGTCCCGTTCGTGGTCCGCGGCGGGTCGGCGTGGTTCAAGGCGTTCGGGCCGGAGAAGTCGCCCGGCCCGAAGATCTACTCGCTGTCCGGTCGGGTGGTGCGTCCGGGCCAGTACGAGGCGCCGATGGGCACCACGATGCGCGAGCTGCTGGAGATGGCCGGCGGCGTCCGTCCCGGGCACGAGCTGAAGTTCTGGACCCCCGGCGGCTCCTCCACGCCGTACTTCACCGCCGAGCACCTCGACGTCCCGCTCGACTTCGACTCCGTCGCCGCCGCCGGGTCGATGCTCGGCACCACCGCGCTGATGGTCTTCGACGAGACCGACTCCATCGTCGAGGCGACCCTGCGGTTCACCGAGTTCTACGCCCACGAGAGCTGCGGCAAGTGCACCCCCTGCCGCGAGGGCACCTACTGGCTGGTCCAGATCCTGGAACGTCTAGTGGCCGGGCACGGCCGCGCGGCGGACCTGGACCTGCTCACCGACACCTGCGACAACATCCTCGGGCGCTCCTTCTGCGCCCTCGGCGACGGCGCGACCAGCTGCATCGCCAGCTCACTGAAGTATTTCCGGGACGACTACGTCGCCCTGCTCCCGGCCGAGGAGCAGGGACGGCTGGGGCGCTCCCTCCGACTCGAGCCCGTGGGAGCTGCGTCGTGACGACGACCCCGACGACCCCGACGACCCCGGCCGCCCCGGAGCCGGCAGCCGCGCTGCCGCCGGGCGCGCCGGGTCCGCACACCCCGCCCGACGCCGTGCGCTGCACGATCGACGGCTTCGACGTCGCCGTCCCGAAGGGGACGCTGATCATCCGGGCCGCCGAGCAGATCGGCGTGCAGATCCCCCGGTTCTGCGACCACCCCCTGCTCGACCCCATCGGTGCCTGCCGGCAGTGCCTGGTCGAGGTCGAGGGCCAGCGCAAGCCGGTCGCGTCGTGCACCACCCCGGTGAGCCCGGACATGGTGGTGCGGACCCAGCTGACCAGCGAGGTCGCCGACAAGTCGCAGCAGGGCACGATGGAGCTGCTGCTGGTCAACCACCCGCTGGACTGCCCGGTGTGCGACAAGGGCGGCGAGTGCCCGCTGCAGAACCAGGCGATGAGCAACGGCCGCAGCGAGAGCCGCTTCACCGACGTGAAGCGCACCTACCCCAAGCCGCTGCCGATCAGCAGCCAGGTGCTGCTGGACCGCGAGCGGTGCGTGCTGTGCGCCCGGTGCACCCGGTTCAGCCAGCAGGTCGCCGGCGACCCGTTCATCGAGCTGTTCGAGCGCGGCGCCCTGGAGCAGGTGGCCGTCTACGAGGACGAGCCGTTCGAGTCCTACTTCTCCGGCAACACCACCCAGATCTGCCCGGTCGGGGCGCTCACCAGCGCCACCTACCGGTTCCGGGCCCGGCCGTTCGACCTGCGCAGCGAGCCCAGCGTCTGCGAGCACTGCGCCAGCGGCTGTGCCCAGCGCACCGACTACCGCCGCGGCGTCGTCACCCGCCGGCTGGCCGGCGAGGACCCGGCGGTCAACGAGGAGTGGAACTGCGACAAGGGGCGCTACGCCTTCCGGTACGCGGTCTCCAACGAGCGGCTGACCGGCCCGCTGGTCCGGCGCGACGGTGAGCTGCAGCCGGCGTCCTGGCCCGAGGCCTGGGCCGCGGCGGCCGCCGGTCTCACCGCCGCCCGCGCAGCCGGCGGCGTCGGCGTCCTGCCCGGGGGCCGGCTGACCGTCGAGGACGCCTACGCCTACGCCAAGTTCGCCCGGGTGGCGCTGGGCACCAACGACGTGGACGCCCGCGCCCGCGCGCACTCGGGCGAGGAGCTCGCCTTCCTCGCCGCGTCCGTGGCCGGCACCGCCCCCGGCGCCGGCGCGGTGACCTACGACGACCTCTCCGCCGCCCCCACCGTGCTCCTGGTCGGGTTCGAGCCGGAGGAGGAGTCGCCGATCGTCTTCCTGCGGCTGCGCCGGGCGGTCCGCACGGCCGGTCTGCAGGTGCTCGACGTGGCCCCGTACGTCACCCGCTCCGCGGAGAAGCTGAAGGCCACCACCCTGGCCACCCCACCCGGCGGTGAGGCCCGTGCGCTGCGCGCGCTGGCCGAGGACGACGGCTCTACCCACGTGGCGGCCCTCCGCCGTCCGGGCGCGGTGCTCCTGGCCGGCGAGCGGCTGGCCGAGGTCCCCGGCGGGTTCTCCGCGCTGGCCGCGCTCGCCGCGGCCACCGGCGCCCGGATCGGCTGGGTGCCCCGCCGGGCGGGGGAGCGCGGCGCCCTGGAGGCCGGCGCACTGCCCGGGCTGCTGCCCGGCGGCCGCACCGTCACCGACCCGGCCGCCCGTGCGGAGGTGGCGGCGGTCTGGGGCGCGGAGGTGCCCGATACCCCCGGCCGGGACCTCACCGGCATCCTCACCGCGGTCCGCGACGGCGTGCTGGGCGGCCTGCTGGTCGGCGGCGTCGACCCCGGTGACCTGCCCGACCCCGGGCTGGCCGAGGCCGCGCTGGCCGCCGCCGGCTTCGTGGTCAGCCTGGAGCTGTTCCCCAGCGCCGTCACCGCCCGCGCCGACGTGGTGCTGCCGGTCGCCGCCGCGCCGGAGAAGGCCGGCGCCTACCTGGACTGGGAGGGCCGGGTCCGGCCCTTCGACGCCACCCTGCACGGCACCGGGCAGCTGACCGATGCCCGCGTCCTGCACGGCCTGGCCGACGAGATGGGCGTGGCCCTGCGGCTGCCCACCGTCCCCGCGGCCCGGGACGAGCTCATCACCCTCGGTGGCGCCGCGCAGGCGGCCACCCCCCGCGGGCTGACCGTGCGTCCCGCGCCGGTCCCCGTCCTCACCGGCGACGAGACCGGCGAGGAGGCGCTGCTGGCCTCCTGGCGGCAGCTGCTGGACGTGGGCACGCTGCAGCGCGAGGAGCCGGCCCTGGCCGGGACCGCCCGCCCGCCGGCCGCGCGGCTGGGCAAGGAGGCCGCGCTCCGGCTCGGCCTGGCCGACGGCGACCCGCTCACCGTCTCCGGCCCGGCCGGGTCGGTGACCCTGCCGGTCCGGGTGGTCGAGATGCCCGACCGCGTGGTGTGGCTGCCGATGCGCTCCCCGGGCTGCTCGGTGCGCACCGACCTCGGCGCCGGCCCCGGCTCCGTCGTCCGCATCTCCGTCCCCCGTCCCGGAGGTGCCGCATGACCGGCGTTCTCGCCGCAGCAGACCAGCCGACGCTCGAGGACTTCGGTTCCGACGTCTGGTGGATCGTGCTCATCAAGATCGTCGGCGTCTTCGGCATCCTGGTGCTGATGACGCTCTTCGCGATCGTCTTCGAGCGCAAGGTCGTCTCGCGCATGCAGCAGCGGATCGGCCCCAACCGGGTCGGCCCCCGCGGCTACCTGCAGAGCCTCGCCGACGGCCTGAAGCTGGCCTTCAAAGAGGACATCATGCCGACGCTGGCCGACCGGCCGGTGTACTTCCTGGCCCCGGTGATCGCCACCATCCCGGCCTTCCTGGCCTTCTCGGTGATCCCGCTGGGCCCCACGGTCAGCATCTTCGGCGAGCGCACCCCGCTGCAGCTCACCGATGCGCCGATCGGGGTGCTCATCGTGCTGGCCTGCTCGGCGATGGGCGTCTACGGCATCGTGCTGGGCGGCTGGGCGTCGGGCTCCACCTACCCGCTGCTCGGCTCGCTGCGCAGCGCGGCCCAGATGGTCAGCTACGAGATCGCCATGGGGCTGTCCATCGTGGCGGTCTTCCTCTACGCCGGCTCGATGTCCACCTCCGAGATCGTCGCCGCCCAGGCCGACGGCACCCGGCTGAGCGTCTTCGGCTTCGAGGTCACCGGCCCCAGCTGGTACGCCCTGCTGCTGCCGGTCTCCTTCGTCATCTACGTGATCGCCGTGGTCGGCGAGACCAACCGGGCGCCGTTCGACCTGCCCGAGGCCGAGAGCGAGCTCGTCGGCGGGTTCCACACCGAGTACTCGTCGCTGAAGTTCGCGCTGTTCTTCCTCGCCGAGTACATCAACATCGTCACCGTCTCGGCGCTGGCCGCCACGCTGTTCCTCGGCGGCTGGCGGGCACCGTGGCCGATCTCCATCTGGGACGGCGCCAACACCGGCTGGTGGCCACTGCTGTGGTTCCTGGCCAAGGTCGTGGTGGCCCTGTTCGTCTTCGTGTGGCTGCGCGGGACCCTGCCCCGGCTGCGCTACGACCAGTTCATGCGCTTCGGCTGGAAGGTCCTGGTGCCGACCGCGCTCCTCTGGATCCTGGTGGTCGCCACCATGCGCACCGTCTCCCGGGAGGCCGACCTGGACGGCGGCGAGGTCGCACTGTTCGTCGGCGTCCCGATCGCGCTGCTGGTCCTCGCCGGACTGCTCATCGCGTCCCGGGCCAGCAACCGCTCCACCCGGCTGGCCGCGGCCAACGCGGCCGCCGGCTCCATCCGGCCGACCGAGCCCGAACCGGAGGTCCTCCCGGCCGCCGGTCCCCGGCACCGGCCGGCCACCCGCACCGGCCCCGAGCGGGCCGAGGGCGGGTACCCGATCCCGCCGATGGACCTCAAGGTCCCGCCCTCGCCCCGGCTGCGCCGCGAGACGGTCGTGGCCGGCGGCGTCGTCGGCAGCGGACGCCGCAGCTCCGGCAGCACACCCCAGGAGGACGGCGATGTCTGAGCAGACCCCCGCCCGGCGCGGCGGCGCGGAGGTCGCGCGCCCCGCCGAGACCGGCGCACCCCCGGCCAAGCGGGCCAGCTGGCTGCCCGGCCCGGCGCAGGGCTTCGGCGTCACCTTCGCCACGATGTTCAAGAAGGTGACGACCGAGGAGTACCCCGAGGTCCCCAAGGTCACCAAGCCCCGCTACCACGGCCGGCACGTGCTCAACCGGCACCCCGACGGCCTGGAGAAGTGCGTGGGCTGCGAGTTGTGTGCCTGGGCCTGCCCGGCCGACGCCATCTACGTCGAGGGCGGGGACAACACCGAGGACGCGCGCTTCTCCCCGGGGGAGCGGTACGGCGCGGTGTACCAGATCAACTACCTGCGCTGCATCTTCTGCGGCCTGTGCATCGAGGCCTGCCCGACCCGCTCGCTGACGATGAGCAACGACTTCGAGCTGGCCGACGACAACCGGCAGGACCTCATCTTCACCAAGGAGCAGCTGATGGCCCCGCTGCTGCCGGGCATGGAGGCCCCGCCGCACCCGATGCGGCTGGGCTCGGACGAGAAGGACTACTACGTGCGCGACCCGCGTGCCGGGTCCCCGGCGGAGCCGGTCACCGAGGAGCGGGCATGACGGTGCTGGCCGCCGCGGCGGACACCGAGGTGGTGATCGGCACCGGGGAGGCCGTCGTCTTCTGGGTGCTGGGGCCGATCGCGCTGGCCGGGGCGCTGGGCATGGTGCTGTCCCGCAACGCCGTCCACTCCGCGCTGTGGCTGGTCAACACCATGCTGGCGCTGGGCGTGTTCTACGTCGTCCAGGAGGCGCCGTTCCTCGGCGCGGTGCAGATCATCGTCTACACCGGCGCGATCATGATCCTGTTCCTGTTCGTGCTGATGATGGTCGGCCGGGACAGTTCGGACTCCGTGGTGGAGACCCTGCGCGGGCAGCGGGTGGCCGGCATCGTGCTCGGCATCGGCTTCGCCGGGCTGGTCGGTGCCGGCATCGCGCGTGCGGCCGAGGGCACCGTGGTGCGCGGGCTGGCCGACGTGCAGGGCGGTGCCGGCGGCGCGGCCGACGGCAACATCGACGCGATCGCCGAGCTGCTGTTCACCCGGTACCTGCTCGCCTTCGAGGTCACCAGCGCACTGCTGATCACCGCGGCCGTGGGTGCCATGGTGCTCGCGCACACCGAACGCGAGCCCGGCACCCGGCAGACCCAGAAGGAGCTGTCCCGGGCCCGGTTCCTCACCAGCGAGCAGCCGCAGACCCTCCCCGGTCCCGGCGTCTACGCGCGGGCGAACTCCATCGCCGCGCCCGGCCGGCTGCCCGACGGCTCGCCGGCCCCGGCCAGCTTCAGCACCGGGGTCGAGCCGCAGGTCGTCGACGAGCTCCCGCACACCGGCAGCGTCGGCGCCGAGCGGGCCGGGCTGCGGCACAGCGGCGGCACCGACGCGGCGCTGGGCGCCATCGGCGGCGGGACCACCGGTCCGACGCCCGGCAGTGGAGAGGGCCCCCCGCGGTGAGGCACCCCGGAGCAACGCGCAACCGTCCCGTCCCTGCCCCGGAGGCCGGTCGATGAGCATCGCGAACTACCTGGTGCTGGCCGCGGTGCTGTTCACCATCGGCGCCGTCGGCGTGCTGGTGCGGCGCAACGCGATCGTCGTCTTCATGTGCGTCGAGCTGATGCTCAACTCGGTGAACCTCACCCTGGTCACCTTCGCGCGCACCACCGGCACCATCGACGGCCAGCTCATCGCGTTCTTCGTGATGGTCGTGGCGGCCGCCGAGGTGGTCGTCGGCCTGGCCATCATCATGTCGATCTACCGGACCCGGCGCTCGACGTCCGTCGACGACGCCAACCTGCTGAAGTACTGAGCGAGACGGGGACACCGCGCTGTGACCGGGTCTGAGACGCTGCCCGCCGACGGGTTGCTGGCCGCCTCCTGGCTGCTCATCGCACTGCCGCTGGCCGGCGCCGCGGTGCTGCTGCTGGGCGGGCGGCGCACCGACCGCTGGGGGCACCTGCTGGGCACCGCGACCGTGGTCGCGGCCTTCGTGCTGGGCCTGCTGTGCACGCTGCAGCTGACCGGCACGGAGGGGCGGTCGGTCCAGGTCGACCTCTTCACCTTCATGCAGACCGGCACGCTCGACGTCAGCGCCGGGCTGCTGTTCGACCCGCTGTCGGCGATGTTCGTGCTGCTGATCACCGGGGTCGGCGCGCTGATCCACGTGTACTCGATCGGCTACATGGAGCACGACCACGCCCGCCGCCGGTTCTTCGCCTACCTGAACCTCTTCGTCGCCGCCATGCTGCTGCTCGTCCTCGGGGACAGCTACGTGGCGCTCTACGTCGGCTGGGAGGGCGTCGGCCTGGCGTCCTACCTGCTGATCGCCTTCTGGTACCAGCGGCCCACCGCCGCCACGGCGGCCAAGAAGGCCTTCATCATGAACCGGGTCGGCGACGTCGGCCTGGCCCTCGCGGTCTTCATCATGTTCGCCCAGCTGGGGACGACGGACTACGCCGGCGTGCACGGCTCGGTCGGGCTGCTGGCCGGGGGCACCGTCACCGCACTGGGCCTGCTGCTGCTCCTGGGGGCGTGCGGCAAGTCCGGCCAGTTTCCGCTGCAGGCCTGGCTGCCCGACGCCATGGAGGGCCCCACCCCGGTGTCGGCGCTGATCCACGCCGCGACGATGGTCACCGCCGGGGTGTACCTGATCGCCCGCAGCGCCCCCATCTACGACGCCACCCCGACCGCGCGCAACGTCGTGCTCGCCGTCGGGGCGCTCACCCTGCTCATCGGGGCGGTCGTCGGCTGCGCCCAGGACGACATCAAGAAGGTGCTGGCCTACTCCACGGTCAGCCAGATCGGCTACATGTTCCTGGCCGTCGGGCTCGGACCGGCCGGCTACGTCGCGGGCCTGGCGCACCTGCTCACCCACGGCTTCTTCAAGGCGGGGCTGTTCCTCGGCGCCGGGTCGGTGATGCACGGCATGGGCGACGAGACCGACATGCGCCGGTTCGGCGCACTCGCCGGGAAGATGAAGGTCACCTTCGTGACCTTCGGGCTGGGCTACCTGGCCCTGATCGGCTTCCCGTTCCTGTCCGGCTTCTACACCAAGGACGCGATCATCGAGGCCGCGCTCGACCGGCACGACACCGCCGGGTACGTGCTCGCCGGGGTGGCCGTGCTCGGTGCCGGGCTGACTGCGTTCTACATGACCCGGCTGATGCTGATGACCTTCTTCGGCCGCGCCCGCTGGGCCGAGGGGGTGCATCCGCACGAGTCGCCACCGGTGATGACCGTGCCGATGGTCGTGCTGGCCGTGGGGTCGGTGTTCGCCGGGCTGCTGCTGGTGGTGGTCTTCCCGCTGGAGTCGTGGCTGGCGCCGGTGTTCGGCGAGCCGGAGGCCGCCGAGCACGTGATCGCACCGTGGACGGTCGGGCTGGTCGTGACCCTGGTGATGTTCGCCGGCGTGGCGGTGGCGTGGCTGTTCGTCGGCCGCCGCGAGGTGCCGGTGACCGCGCCGGCCCGGGTCTCCCCGGTGGTGCGCGCCGCCCGCCGGGCGCTCTACGCCGACACGGTGAACGAGTCCCTGTTCATGCGCCCCGGGATGTGGCTGACCCGGGCTCTGGTGTTCGTCGACAACCGAGGGGTGGACGGCGTGGTCAACGGGACAGCCGCGGCGCTGGGCGGCTCGTCGTCCCGGCTGGGCCGCGCGCAGACCGGGTTCGTGCGCAGCTACGCGCTGGGCATGCTGGGCGGCGCGGTGCTGGTCGCCGGGGCACTGGTGGCGGTGACCGCAGGATGAGCGACCTCCCCTGGCTGCTGGCCATGATCGCCGTGCCCGCGCTCGGCAGCGCCGCCGTCGCGGCGCTGCCCCGCGGGCGGGACCTGCTGGCCAAGCAGCTCGCGCTCGGGATCAGCCTCGTCGTGCTGGTGCTGGCGGTGCTCGCCACCGTCGCCTTCGACACCGCCGGGCCGCGGTTCCAGCTGACCACGTCGGTGCCGTGGATCCCCGACTTCGGCGTCGACTTCGCCCTGGGCGTCGACGGCATCGCGCTGTCCATGCTGCTGCTCATCGGGCTGCTCGTGCCGGTGGTCCTGCTCGCCTCGTGGAAGGACACCGCCCCGGCCCGCCGGTCGATGCGGACCTACGTGGCCTGGCTGCTGCTGCTCGAGGCGATGATGGTCGGCGTCTTCGCCGCGACTGACGTCTTCCTGTTCTACGTCTTCTTCGAGGCGATGCTCGTCCCGATGTACTTCCTGATCGGCAGCTTCGGCGGACCGCGCCGGCAGTACGCGGCGATGAAGTTCTTCCTCTACAGCCTGGTCGGCGGCTTGGTCATGCTGGCGTCGGTCATCGGGCTGTACGTGGTCAGCAGCTCGCAGCTGGGCGAGGGCACCTTCGCCTTCGACGCGCTGCGCCAGCTGGACATCGACCCGGGCGTGCAGAAGCTGCTCTTCGCCGGCTTCTTCCTCGCCTTCGCCATCAAGGCCCCGCTGGTGCCCTTCCACACCTGGCTGCCCGACTCCGGCGCCGAGGCCCCCATCGGCGGCGCGGTGCTGCTGGTCGGGGTCCTGGACAAGGTGGGCACGTTCGGCTTCCTGCGGTACTGCCTGCCGCTGTTCCCCGACGCCTCCCGCGAGCTCGCGCCGTACGTGCTCGTGCTGGCCGTCGCCGGGATCCTCTACGCCGCGCTGCTGGCGATGGGGCAGAGCGACATGAAGCGGCTGGTGTCCTACACCTCGATCGCCCACTTCGGCTTCATCGCGCTCGGCATCTTCGCCTTCACCACCGAGGCGACCACCGGCGCGGTGCTGTACATGGTCAACCACGGGATCGCGACCGGCCTGCTGTTCCTGGTGGTCGGCATGCTCATCGCCCGCGGTGGCTCGCGGCAGGTCCGCGACTACGGCGGTCTGGCGGCCAAGGCGCCGGTGCTGGCCGGGGTGTTCCTGCTCGCCGGGCTCGCCTCGCTGGCGCTGCCGGGGACCAACAGCTTCGTCAGCGAGTTCCTCGTGCTGATCGGCTCGTTCCCGACCCGGCCGGTGTTCACGGTCCTGGCGACCCTGGGCATCGTGCTGGCCGCGCTGTACATCCTGCTGATGTACCAGCGCACCATGCACGGCCCGGCGCGCGGCGTGCTGCTCGAGGACGACGGCACCCCGCCCGCCGACCCCCCGGCTCCCGCCGCGGGCTCCGGCGGGGCGACCGCCACCGCCGTGCTGGACGCCCCGGCAGCGGCGACCCGGACCCTGCGGGTGCGCGACCTCGACCGTCGCGAGCTGGCCGTGGTCGCCCCGCTGGTCGCGCTGATCCTGGTGCTCGGCGTGTACCCGCAGCCACTGATCGACCTGGTCACCCCGGCCGTCGAGGCCACGATGGACGACGTCGGTGCCGACCCGGGCGGGACGACGCCGTCCGCCGGTGAGCCCACGACCGAAGGGGAGCAGAACTGATGGGTGCCATCCAGGCCCCCGACCTCTCGCTGGCGGCGCTGACCCCGCTGCTGTTCGTCTTCGGCGCGGCCGCGGTCGGCGTGCTGGTCGAGGCCTTCGCCCCGCGGGCCCGGCGGCACCCGGTCCAGGTCGCCATCGCGCTGGTCGGCACGGTGGGCGCCTTCGTGTCCACGGTGCTGCTGGCCGGCACGCGCGACGTCACCGCCGGGGAGGCGCTCGCCGTCGACGGCGCCGCACTGTTCCTGCAGGCCACCATCGCCGCGCTGGGTGCGCTGTCGGTGCTGCTGTTCGCCGAGCGGTCGCTGGACCCGGCCCGGTCGGCGTTCGTCGCCTCCGCCGCGGTGCCGGCCGGCAGCGCCCGGGACGCGGAGCTGGCGTCCTCGGAGCAGGTGCAGACGGAGATCTACCCGCTGGCGTCCTTCGCCGTCGCCGGGATGATGCTGTTCACCGCGGCCAACGACCTGCTGGTCATGTTCATCGCGCTCGAGGTGCTGAGCCTGCCGCTGTACCTCATGTCGGGCATGGCCCGGCGCCGCCGCCTCCTGTCCCAGGAGGCCGCGGTCAAGTACTTCCTGCTCGGTGCCTTCGCCTCGGCCTTCTTCCTGTACGGCCTGGCGCTGGTCTACGGCGCGACCGGCCGCATCGGGCTGGCCGACATCCGCCAGGCCGCCGGCGGCCCGGGCACCGACGTGCTGCTCACCCTGGGGCTCGGCCTGCTCGTCGTGGGGCTGATGTTCAAGGCCAGCGTCGCGCCGTTCCACACCTGGACGCCGGACGTCTACCAGGGCGCGCCTACCCCGGTCACCGCCTTCATGGCCGCGGCCACCAAGGTCGCCGCCTTCGGCGCGATCCTGCGGCTGCTCTACGTCGCCTTCGGCACCGCCGACTGGACGTGGCGGCCGCTGGTCTACGGCCTGGCGATCGTCTCGATGGTGGTCGGGGCGGTGCTGGGGCTCACCCAGACCGACGTCAAGCGGATGCTCGCCTACTCCTCGATCGCGCACGCCGGGTTCCTGCTCACCGGCGTCATCGGGCTGGGCCCCGGCGGCACCGGGTCCGGCCTGGCCGCGACGATGTTCTACCTGCTGGCCTACGGGCTCACCACCCTCGGGGTCTTCGCCGTCGTCACGCTGGTCCGGGACGGCGACGGCGAGGCCACCCACCTGTCCCAGTGGGCCGGTCTGGCCCAGCGGTCACCGCTGACCGCGGCGCTGATGACCTTCTTCCTGCTCGCCCTGGCCGGGATCCCGCTCACCAGCGGCTTCACCGGGAAGTTCGCCGTCTTCCGGGCCGCCATCGAGGTGGGGGCCTGGCCGCTGGCGGTGGTGGCGTTGCTGGCGAGTGCGATCGCGGCCTTCTTCTACCTGCGGATCGTCGTGCTCATGTACTTCTCCGACGCCGTCCCGGACGGCCCCACCGTCGGCGTCCCCGGACTGCCGACGACGACGGTCCTCGCGGTCACCGCCGCGGCCACGCTGGTGCTTGGCGTCGTGCCCGGAGCGGTGCTGTCGCTGGCCGAGTCGGCCGCGGTGCTGGTGGGGTGAGCGGCCCGGTGCTCCGGCCGGCGGTCTCGACGGCTATCTTCCACGGTTGATGACCGGAGCCGGCACCACCAGCGCACGGGGCGGCGGCGGGAGCGACACCCAGCTGTGGCACCGGCCGTCCACCCCTGCCTCGACGATCGGACCCTGGCTGCCCGACGGCGACCTCGGGGAGGCCCTCGCCGACGGCCTCGCCCGGGTCGAGGACGCCCTGACGTCCTCGGTGACCAGCGAGCACCCGTTCGTCAGCGAAGCCGCCGGGCACCTGATGGCCGCCGGCGGCAAGCGGTTCCGCCCGATGCTGGCGCTGCTCGCCGCGCAGCTCGGCGACCCGACGGCGCCCGGGGTGGTCGAGGCGGCGGTGGTCTGCGAGCTGACCCATCTGGCCACCCTGTACCACGACGACGTCATGGACGAGGCCGCCGTGCGCCGCGGCGCACCCAGCGCCAACAGCCGGTGGGGCAACAGCGTCGCCATCCTCACCGGTGACTTCCTCTTCGCCCGGGCGTCCGACCTGCTCGCCGACCTGGGTCCCGAGGCGGTGCGCGTGCAGGCCCGCACCTTCGAGCGGCTGGTCACCGGCCAGCTGCGGGAGACCGTCGGGGCCGCCCCCGGCGAGGACGCCGTCGCGCACTACCTCGGCGTCCTGGCCGACAAGACCGGGTCGCTGGTGGCCACGTCGGCGCGGTTCGGGGCCTCCTTCGCCGGTGTGGCGCCGGACCTGGTGCTGGCGCTCACCGCCTTCGGGGAGGAGGTCGGTGTCGCCTTCCAGCTCTCCGACGACCTGCTCGACATCGTCAGCGAGGGCGGTGCCTCCGGGAAGTCGCCGGGCACCGACCTCCGGGAGGGCATCGCCACCCTCCCCGCGCTGTTCGCTCTCGCCGGCGGCGACCCCGCCGAGGCCCGGCTGCGGGAGCTGGTGGGGCGTCCCGTGGTGGACGACGTGGAACACGCCGAGGCCCTGCAGCTGCTGCGCTCCTCGGCGTCCCTGGCCCGGGCGACCCAGGTCCTGGAGGAGTACGCCGACCGGGCCCGCGCCCGGCTGGACGGCGTCCCCGACGGCCCGGTGCGCGAGGCGCTGTCCGGGCTGTGCACCTACGTGGTGACCCGCACCAGCTGAGGAAGGACCGCCATGCCCCCCGCCGCTCGCAAGCTCGCAGCGGGACCCTGCATGGCTGCTGGGCTCCTCGTGGCTGCCCTGGCCGGCTGCAGTGTGACTCCCGGGGCGCAGGGGGAGACGGCGGCCGCGGAAGTGCCCGACGACGCCTCGCCCAGCCCGGCGCCCGGGGCGCCGGCGTTGCAGGTCGAGGTGCTCGCCGACGGCCTGGACCACCCCTGGGACGTCGCCCGGGCACCGGACGGCACCCTGCTGCTGGACGAGCGGGCGGGCGGGTTCACCGCCGTGCGGCCCGACGGCTCCGTGCAGCAGGTCGACGCCGACTTCGATGACCTGTTCGCCGAGGGCGAGACCGGCCTGATGGGGCTGGTGCTGGACCCGGACTTCGCCGGCAACCGGCGCTTCCACACCTGCCAGGGCGTCGACGACGGTGCCCGCGACGGGGGACCGGCCATCGAGGTGATCACCTGGACGGTCGACCCGCAGTGGCGGTCGGCCACCCGGGTCGCCGACCCGCTGCTGGGGGAGATCCCGGTCAACAGGTCCACCGGCCGGCACGGCGGGTGCCGGCTGCGCTTCGACCCCACCGGCGCCCTCCTGGTCGGGACCGGTGACAACGCAGTCGGCAGCAACCCGCAGGACCTCGGCACGCTGGCCGGCAAGGTGCTGCGGATCGACCCGGACACCGGCGGGCCGGCCGACGGCAACCCCTTCGCTGACGACGACGACCCGCTCACCCAGCGGGTGCTCAGCTACGGGCACCGGAACGTGCAGGGCATCGCCGTCCGGCCCGGGACCGGCGAGGTCTACACCGCCGAGCAGGGCACCTGGCGGGACGACCAGGTCGACCGCTCGGTCCCCGGCGGCAACTACGGCTACGACCCGGACGGGGACGGCGACGACTACGACGAGTCGGTCCCGATGACCGACCTCGACATCCCCGGCGTCGTCCGCGAGGTGTGGAGCTCCGGCGACCCCACGATCGCCACCTCCGGGCTGACGTTCCTGCAGGGCTCCGCGTGGGGTGGCTACGAGGGACTGCTGCTCGTGGGGGTGCAGAAGGACACCGGCGTCCTCGCGCTCCGGCTCGACGAGGCCGGCGCCCTGGTCGAGCAGTTCCGGCTGCCCGAGCTGGAGGACCGCTACGGGCGGATCCGCACGCCACAGGCCGGTGAGGACGGCGTCCTGTACGTCACCACCGACAACGGCGACGACGAGGACCAGCTGCTCCGGGTCACGCCGAGCACACCGTGATCCGGACCGAGGACGTCGCCTGGGTTAGAGCCGGTGCCCGATGTTTCTGGTACCGGAAGCGCCCCGGTGCTTTCGGTACCGAAAGCGCGTAGCAGTCCGGCCTCAGGCGGTGACGGTCCAGTTGTCGGTGCCGGCGAGGAGGGTGTCGAGGTCGGCGGGGTGGTGGGTGCGGGCGTCGTGGAGTTGGTCGGCCATCATCTGGTCGTAGACGGGTTTGTCGACCGAGCGGAAGACGCCCATGGGGGTGTAGCGGAGGTCTTGGGAGGAGAGTCGGGACAGGGCGAAGGCGTAGGAGGGGTCGGTGCGGTGGGCGTCGTGGACGACGATGTCGGCTGGCTGGACCTGGTTGGTCTCGGCGATGCGGAGGCCACCGAAGTCGTCGCGGACGACGCAGGAGGCGCCGTCGGGGCCGAACACCAGCGGCTGGCCATGCTGGAGGGGGATGGTCCACATGGGGCCGGTGGCCGGGTCTTTGAGGAGTTCGAAGGCGCCGTCGTTGAAGATGTTGCAGTTCTGGTAGATCTCCACCAGGGAGGTGCCCGGGTGGGCGGCGGCCTGGCGGAGCACGTCGGTCAACCCGGCCCGGTCGGAGTCCATCGCCCGGCCGACGAAGGTCGCATCAGCCCCGAGGGCGAGGGAGACGGGGTTGAAGGGGTGGTCCAGGGAGCCCATCGGGGTGGACTTGGTGACCTTCCCGACCTCGGACGTGGGTGAGTACTGGCCCTTGGTCAGCCCGTAGATCCGGTTGTTGAACAACAGGATCGTCAGGTTCACGTTGCGCCGCAGGGTGTGGATCAGGTGGTTGCCGCCGATGGACAGCGCGTCCCCGTCGCCGGTGACCACCCACACGCTCAGGTCGGGGCGGGAGGCGGCCAGGCCGGTGGCGATCGCCGGGGCCCGGCCGTGGATGGAGTGCATGCCGTAGGTGTTCATGTAGTACGGGAACCGCGACGAGCAGCCGATCCCGGACACGATGACCATGTCCTCCCGGGCGATCCCCAGCGAGGGCAGGAAGGACTGCACGGCGTTGAGGATCACGTAGTCCCCGCAGCCGGGGCACCAGCGCACCTCCTGGTCGGTCTTGAAGTCGCGGGCCTTGAGCGCGGCCTGCTTGTCCCCACCCAGTGCCACGGACTCGGCGACCGCGGCGGAGATCGGGTTGCCGGGCATCCCCAGGTCGTGCACCTGCCCGCCGGTGGCGTGGATGTGGGCGGAGGTGGATTCGAGCGCGGTCACAGTGTGGCTCCCGTGGTTGCGGGGTGGTCGGAGCTGGTGTCGTCGGTGGGCAGGGTGCCGGTGGTGCCGTCGATGACGTCCTGGACGACGGCGGCCAGTTCGGCGGCGCGGAAGGGCAGCCCGCGGACCTGGGTGTGCGACGTGATGTCGATGAGGTACTTGGCGCGCAGCACCATGGCCAGCTGCCCGAGGTTCATCTCCGGGCACACCACCCGCTCATACCCGGCCAGGATGTCCCCGAGGTCGGCGGGCAGGGGGTTGAGGTGGCGCAGGTGGACCTGGGCCACGGGCCGGCCCGAGGCCCGGATCCGCCGGCACGCCGCCCCGATCGGCCCGTAGGTGGAGCCCCAGCCGATCACGGCGACGGTCGCGTCGCCGTCGGGGTCGTCGACCTCGGTCGCCGGCAGCGAGGCGGCGATGCCGTCGATCTTGGCCTGGCGGGTGCGGACCATGAAGTCGTGGTTGGCCGGGTCGTAGGAGATGTTCCCGGTCCGGTCGGCCTTCTCCAGCCCCCCGATCCGGTGCTGCAACCCCGCGGTGCCGGGCACCGCCCACGCCCGCGCCAACGTGTCCGGGTCCCGGGCATAGGGGAGGAACTGCCCGTCCTCACCGTTGGGGGTGGTGGCGAACCGCACCCCGGTCGACAGGTCGGGCAGGGAGTCCTCGGTCGGCACCGCCCACGGTTCGGCGCCGTTGGCCAGATACCCATCCGACAGCAGGATCACCGGGGTGCGGTAGGTCAACGCGATCCGGGCGGCCTCCAGCGCGGCGTCGAAACAGTCCCCCGGCGAGCGGGGGGCGATCACCGGCACCGGCGCCTCCCCGTTGCGCCCGTACAGGGCCTGGAGCAGGTCGGACTGCTCGGTCTTGGTCGGCAGCCCGGTGGAGGGCCCGCCGCGCTGCACGTCCACGATCACCAGCGGCAGCTCGGTCATCACCGCCAGCCCGATCGTCTCCGCCTTCAACGCCACCCCCGGCCCGCTGGTGGTGGTGACCCCCAGCGCACCCCCGAAGCTCGCACCCAGGGCGGCGCCGATGCCGGCGATCTCGTCCTCGGCCTGGAACGTGCGCACCCCGAACGCCTTGTGCCGGCTCAACTCGTGCAACACATCGCTGGCCGGGGTGATCGGGTACGCGCCCAGGAACACCGGCAGCCCCGACCGCCGGCCCGCGGCGACGATGCCCAACGCCAGCGCCTGGTTGCCCGAGATCTGCCGGTAGACCCCCGGCGCCATCGGCGCGGGCTTGATCTCATAGGAGACCGCGAACGCCTCGGTGGTCTCCCCGTAGTTGAACCCGGCCCGGAACGCGGCGATGTTGGCCGCGGCGATCTGCGGCTTACGCCGGAACTGCCGCTCCAGGAACCGCACCGTGCCCTCGGTCGGCCGGTGGTACATCCAGGACAACAGGCCCAGGGTGAACATGTTCTTCGACCGCTCGGCCTCCTTCTTCCCCAACCCCGACCCGGCCAACGCCTGCGTCGTCATGCTCGTCAACGGCACGCTGACCAGCTGCCACCGGTCCAGCGACCCGTCCTCCAACGGGTTGGACGCGTAGCCGACCTTGGCCAGGTTCCGCGGCGTGAACTCATCCGCGTCGGCGATCAACAACCCACCACCAGGCAGATCCGGCAGGTTCGCCTTCAACGCCGCCGGGTTCATCACCACCAACACGTCCGGCGCATCCCCCGGGGTCATGATGTCGTGATCAGCGAAGTGCAACTGGAAACTCGAGACACCCGGCAGCGTCCCCGTCGGCGCCCGGATCTCCGCCGGGAAGTTCGGCAACGTCGACAAGTCGTTCCCGAACGACGCCGTCTCCGACGTGAACCGCCCACCGGTCAGCTGCATCCCATCACCGGAGTCACCCGCCAACCGGATCACCACCCGATCCAGCGCCACCACACTCTTCACCAACCCACCCGGGGCAGAGAGCGGAGCATCGACGGGGGCTGCGGAGCTGGTCTCGGTCATGTGTCTGGTACCTCCGGCGTGCCAGGTTACGTGCGTGTTGCCGGGCCCGGACCGGTCTGCTGCGCATGGTGTGGCAGGCCACAGGCGCCGACGTGCCCGTGGCCCGGCCACCGGTCCGGCCGGGGGAACGGGGATCTCGGGACGGGCGTTGAGCGGGCGTGCACCGCTGGACCAACGGCCTGAAGACCGCACTGCTGCTCGGCCTGATGGGCGGGCTCATCCTGGCCGTCGGTGCGGCGCTCGGCGGCCGCGGGGGTCTGCTCGTCGCGCTCGTCGTCGCGCTGGGGGTCAACGGGTACGCCTACGTCAACTCGGACAAGCTCGCACTGCGGGCCATGCATGCCTTCCCGATCACCGAGACGCAGGCGCCGCAGCTGTACGCCATGGTGCGGGAGCTGGCGACCGAGGCCCGCCAGCCGATGCCCCGGCTGTACGTCAGCCCCACCGACCAGCCCAACGCCTTCGCCACGGGGCGCAACCCACGCAACGCCGCGGTGTGCTGCACCCAGGGGATCCTGGAGCTGCTGGACCGGCGGGAGCTGCGGGGCGTGCTCGCCCACGAGCTCTCCCACGTCTACAACCGGGACATCCTGATCAGCTCGGTGGCCGGGGCCATGGCCACCGTCGTCACCTACCTGGCGCACATGGCGATGTTCGCCTCGCTGTTCGGCGGCCGGTCCGACGACCGCGGCGGCGGCAACGCGCTGGGCGGACTGCTGCTGCTGTTCCTGGGCCCGCTGGCCGCAGGCCTGGTCCAGATGGCCGTGAGCCGCAGCCGCGAGTACCAGGCCGATGCCTCCGGAGCGCAGTTGTCGCAGGACCCGCTCGCGCTGGCCAGTGCGCTGCACAAGCTGGAACGGGGCGTGGCCGCCCGGCCGCTGCCGCAGGACGACCGGCTGGTGACCCAGAGCCACCTCATGATCGCCAACCCGTTCCGTGGACAGGGCATGGCCTCCATGTTCGCCACCCACCCGCCGATGCCCGAGCGCATCGCGCGGCTGCAGCAGCTGGCGAGGGAGATGGGCCAGCACTGAGCCGGCTGGACGGCGGGGGCGGGATGCAGGGCGGTGGCCTGTAGATCGCCGTCCACTCGCCGATGTACCCCAGGTGACCCACGCAACGGCGGCCCTGCGGCCCCGGACGGACCGGCGGCGCGGTCGCGCCGTCGCCCTCCTCGCGCTCGTCACGTCGGTGCTCGCCGCTTCGCTGCTGCTCCCGGCGACGGCCGCGCACGCCTGGGTGGACAAGAGCGGGGTGCGCACGGTGACGTCGCAGACGGCTCCGCTGGCACCGGGTGAGTCGGCGTGGGTGGCGGTCGTGTGGACGGCGGACCAGACGGTCACCGACTGGTCGACGACGGTGACCGCGCCGGCCGGGGTGGCGGTGACCTACCCGACCACGCGCGGCGGCGCGGACACCTCGCTGTACGGCTCGGCGACCCTGGTCGGCACGACGCGGGACTTCACCGCCTTCAAGCTCGCCGTGCCCCACGGTCAGGGCGCGAGCTTCCCGGTCACGGTCACCACCACCTACACGCTGTGCGGTGACAACGGGCAGTGCAAGAACCAGGGGGACGGCAACGACGACCGGACCGGCACCACGTCGGCGACCGTGCTCGTCCCCGTGGAGCCCGCGGTGGGCGCTCCCTTCACCCAGGACACGACGCAGGTCGCGATCGCCGGGAGCAGCGACACCTTCCAGCAGATCGGGTTCACCGGAGGGCGGACCGACCTCGCGGACTTCGCCGTCCGGGTCGGCGCGCTGCCGGCGGGCCTGCAGGTGGCCTACGCCGGAGACGGGCCCGCCAGCAGGCTCAACGGCGGCAGCAGCCTGCTGGGCCGGCACGCCGACCACGTCGGGATCCGCTTCGTGGCCACCGACCTACCCCCAGGCAGGTACACCATCCCGCTCACCATCAGCTACACCGCCGCGGCGCCCGTCACGACGAACGGGACGGTGACCCTCGTTGTCTCCTGACCGGGTGCAGACCGGGCGCTCGCGCACCGGGGGAGCGCGACGGACGCCGGTGGCGGCCCTGGTCTCGCTGGGCGCCTGCGCCGCGCTCGCGCTCAGCGGGTGCGGAGCCGACCAGGCGTCGGCCGGGACGCCTGCCGACGGGCCGGCGACCGGCATGGCCGCTGACGCCCTCACCCAGCGCATCGCCGAGGTCGAGGTGGCCCGGCAGTGCGCCGTCGGCTCGCTGACCTTCCCCGAGGAGTCCGGCATCACGGCGGACCTGGACGGCCGGCTGGCCGCTGTCCGCCTCACGCACGCGCAGTGGAAGGACTGGCACGACGCACTCGTCGACTCGCCGGACCTGGTCGCCCAGTTGGCCGAGGTCGGCGCACCGGGCTGCCCCGGCGCCTGAACCGGCGTCGCCGCGTCCCGGACCGGACCGCTCGCGGGGCGACTCAGGGGACCGGGGAGACGGGCTGGCGGAGGACCGTGCGCAGCTCGGCCGGATCGGTGCGGCGGGCATCGGACAGGTAGATCTCGTGGTGCGGGCCGTCGAAGGTCAGGCGGTGGGCCGGCAGGTACCCGGAGTGGAGCCGGGCGAGGACGGGCGCCTCGGACTCGAAGGAGCCGACGTGCAGGACCTGCACGCTCGTGCCCTCCGTGTACGACTCGAGGCGCACGCGCTTGAGCCCCGCGGGGGCCTTCGCCGCCGCCTTCTGCACCGCCGCCCCGACGAGGTCGGGGGTGACCCACGCGGGCTGGGAGACCAGCAGGGTCCAGTGCCACGCGCTCTTGTCGCCGGCGACGAAGGCGCCCGGGTCCTCGGCGGTCCACAGCCCTTCGAGCGGTCCCACGGTGTGGACCCTCCCCAGCTCGCTCTTCGCGATGGCGCGGACGGCGTAGGACAGGGTGAAGAGGGCCCGGACGGCCTACGTGTAAGCGGATGAGGTGTTCGGGTCACCGTGCCCGTCGACCATGAGGAACGACAGTTCGGGGACCTCGACGACGCGGAAGTCGCTCCCCCGGGGGGCGTACAGCGCCGGCCACGCCTTCTTGACGTCGTAGTGGTCCACGGTCCTCCCCGCTCTCCGCCCCCGTGGTCGGGGTCCCCGCCCCGGCCACCAGGTCGGCCGCGACGGGCGGGACGACCTGACGGGTCAGCGGTAGTTGTCGAACTGCAGGGCGATCTCGAAGTCCTTGCTCTTCAGCAGCTGCTGCACCGCCTGCAGGTCGTCCCGCTTCTTGCCGCTCACCCGCAGCTGGTCGCCCTGGATCTGCGCCTGGACGCCCTTGGGTCCCTCGTCGCGGATGGCCTTGGCGATCTGCTTGGCCTTGTCCGAGGCGATGCCCTGCTGGATGCGCGCGGACAGCTTGTAGCTCTTCCCCGACGCCTGCGGCTCGTCGGCGTCCAGCGCCTTCATCGAGATGCCCCGCTTGACCAGCTTCTCCTTGAAGACGTCGAGCGCAGCGGTGACCCGCTCCTCGGTGTCGGCGGACAGTGTCACCGCCTCCTCCCCGGCCCAGGCGATCGTGGCGTTGGTGCCGCGGAAGTCGAAGCGCTGCGACAGCTCCTTGGCCGCCTGGTTCAGGGCGTTGTCGACCTCCTGGCGGTCGACCTTGCTGACGACGTCGAAGGACGCATCGGCCATCTCGGTTCCTCCTCTCCCGGGGCCGGGGCCCCGGGTGTCGGGACCCGGCGGACCGGGCTGCCCGTGTCTTGTACGATCTCCCGGTACCGCCCCGGGGCGGGTTGCCCGAGTGGCCAATGGGAGCGGACTGTAAATCCGTCGGCTTAGCCTACGAAGGTTCGAATCCTTCACCCGCCACCCCCGGTACGACGGCCCCCGACCGCCTGGTCGGGGGCCGTCGCCGTGAGGGCCCCGGTGCCGCCGTGTCGCGCCGGCCCCTGGACCGCGGCCGGTCAGGGCGCCGTCGGCGCGCGGGCGCTGGCCACGGCGGTCCGGTCCAGGGGCGCGCCACCCAGGAACAGCCATCCGAACGCGATCTGCACCGTCCGCGTGCACCGGACGGTCACCTCGACGCCGTCGGTGTCCGACGCCCACGCGTCGAGCTCGGTCCCGGCGTCGGCGAGCTGGTCGGCCACCGCCGCCTGCGTGCTCGCCTGCGTCAGCGGGAGCTCCGTCCCCACCCCGCGGGTGTAGAGCGCCGCCACGTCGGCCTGGTTCGCCGCGGCGAGCGCGGCCCCGTCGCAGACCGACTGCACCCGCTGCTGCTCCAGGAAGGCGTCCGACGCGGCCACCGCGCCGAACGACATCAGCGCGGCCACCAGCCAGCAGACCAGCACGAACGGCAGGGTCGACCCGCGTTCGGGATCCCGGTCCGGGAGCGCGGGGGCGGGCATCCGGGCAGCCTAGAGCGGCGACGGCGGCTGACGGTCCCCGTCGTCCACCGGTTGTGGACGGGCGCTGTGGACGGTGTGGACGACGTCCGTGCCGAGGCCGTCCCCCGGGGCCCGGCCTGTGGAGGGACCCCGGCAGGGTGGTGGGGACGCCGCAGACTCCCGGGCATGGTGATCGAGGTGGCGCCCGCGGAGCTGTACGCCCTGGCCGCGGTCCTGGACGCGGCGGCCGACCAGGCCGCCCGCAGCTCTGCCGCGGTGCCCGGCGGGGCGGGCGGGGGTGCGGTGGGCCCGGCCGTGGCGGCGTTCTGCGAGGCGGTCGGGACGGCGGGTGCCTGCCTGGCCGGGGAGCTCCGCTGGCTGGGCGGGGCGGTGGCCGCCGCCGCGGACTCCTGGGCGGGGCTGGACGCCTCGGTGCTGCCGGCGCGCGGGGCGGTGCTCCCGCGGTGACCGCCGTGCTGCCCGCGCCGGTCGACCTGCCCGGCCCTCCGGGGTCACCCCAGCTGCTCGAGGCGGCACTGGAGCAGTTGACCGGAGCCGCATTCGCTGCCGGGACGGTGTCGCACCTGCTGGAGCCGGTGGCGGTGCTGCAGGGCTGGCAGGGAGCGGACGCCGCGGTGGCGGGCGCGGAGGTGGCCGCGGCGACCGCCGTCGCCGGGCGGCTGCACGCGGCCCTGTCCGCCGCGATCGGCCGGCTGGAGGCGTACGCGGAGACCTGGCAGCTGGTCGAGCGGCGGGTCGACGAGCTCCGCCGTCAGCAGGAGGCGCAGTTCGCGTCCGCCTCCCCGCGGCTGGCCGTGGCGTCCGACCCGTCGGTGACGGTCGTGCCGCCGGACGCCGCGGCGCTCCTCCAGGAGGTGGAGGCGGACGAGTCCGCGCGGGCCGCCGAGCACCGGGAGCTGCTGGCCGAGCTGGCGGACGACGCGGACCGGACGGCAGCGGTGCTGGAGGACGCCGGCGGGTCCTTCGGCGGCACCGGACGGCGAGGGGACGCCGCCCGGGTCCGGGTGCACCTGGCCGCCGCGCTGCCCGGCTGGGGGACCGGTCTGATGGCCGGTCTGGGCGCCCGCGCGGCCCGCGAGCTGACCGGCCCCGGCACGGCGGACGACCTGACGGCGGCCGCGCTCCGTTCCGCCCCCTACGCGGGGGTCCCCGCGTTCGCCGTCGCCCTGGTCGCCGGACTGGGCGCGGACGGGGTCGCGCACCTGCTGGCCTCGTCGGCCGCCGCGGGCCCCAGCGGCGGGGGAGGAGAGGGCCCGGCTCCGCTGGCCGTGCTGCTGGCCAGGGTGCTGACGGCGGCGGGGACGGAGGACCTGCGGGTGGCCGGGGTGACCGGCCGCTCCGGGACAGGACGGCTGCTGCCCCCGCGGGACCCCGATGCCGCCGTGGACGCGGTCGCCGTCGCGATGGGTCGGGTGCTGGCCGTGCCAGGGGTGTCGCCGGGACTGGCCGCCTCGTGGGGGCGTGCGCTGCTGGAACGTGAGCGGGCGCAGGGCGCGAGCCCGGTGGCCCGGACGACGCCGACCGCGCCCGACCCGGCCGACACCGCGCTGCGGGTCCTGGCCGCGTCCGGGGACCGGCGCGCGGCCGCGGAGCTGCTCGCGACGCCGGAGGCCTGGGCGGCGGCGCTGGCCCGCCCCTGGCCCGACGGGGGTGCGGCGCTCGCGCGGGTGATCGGGCTGGCCGGAGCCTCCCGGGAGGGCGGCGTCGCGGGGGGTGCCGCGCTGGCCGCACTGGGCGAGGGGCTCCAGCCGGGCACCGACCGCACGGTGACCGGCGACGAGGAGACGCTGGCCACCGTCCGGGACGTGCTCGGGGGGCTGCTGGCCGAGCAGGTGCAGGAGGTCGTGGGCATGCTGGGTCCGGTGGCGGCCGGCGGCCTGCCGGACGCGACGGTCGACGCACGGCTGCGGGGCCTGGCCCGGCTGCTCCTGCAGCCGGGCCAGCAGGCGGTGCTGGTCGGTGCGCTCGCCGATGCCCTCCGCGCGGGCACGATCCCGGCGGTCGAGGCCGCCGCGGTGGCTGGCGGCTTCGTGGCGGTCCAGGAGTACGGGGAGCGGCTGCGGCATGCGCTGGCCTGCGCCGAGGGCCTGGCGGACGCGGCCGAGCGGCGGGTGACCTTCGACGTCCTGGTGCGGATGCCCACGGCCGTGCCCCGGGAGCTGCTGGGCCGCGTGGCGCCGCTGGGGGAGGAGCTCGCGGACGCCGTCGTCGACGGCCTCGCCGTGGCGGTCGACGCCGAGGGCGAGTACGCCCCACCCGACGACACCGGCGTGGTGCGGACCGAGGAGGACGCGACCCGGTTCGCGGTGCTGTCCCGGCCGGCCGCCGACCCGTCCGGGCCGGGGACCGCGGCGGCCGTGCTGGAACAGGCGGCGCACGGCGGCTTCCAGCGGACCGCGGCGGTCCTGGGGGTCCCACCTGTCGCCGAGGAGTCGATCGACGTGCTCGACCGGTTCGAGCCGCCCGATCGGGAGCACGACCGGCGGCCGACCCGCGGTCCGGCGCGCGGCCGATGAGCCGCACCGGGCCGCAGTCCGGGCGCCGGCATCCTCCGGAGGGTCACCCAAACGGTGACGATGGAGTCAGGCAGGTCGACGCGGAGTGACGACGCACGCGACACGCGCTCCGCTGCAGAGTCAATGCTTGCCCCGGACGGGTGACACCTTGCAGTCTCTCGGGCGCGGTCTGTTGCCGGATCTCGCTCTGCCCCCGCGTGGGTGGCTGCCGCACCAAGCAGTCCATCCATGCCTGAGGAGGCACCATGTCCGCCGCCACCACCCTTTCCGCTTCCGCTGACGCCACCCGTGGCTGGAAGTGGGGCCGCGGGTGGAAGTGGGGTCGCTGACCTCCGGCGGCTGACCGGGACGGGGGCGTACCGGCACGCGCTGCCCCCACGGGGTGAGTCCCCACCCCCCGAGGCGTCTGGCGCTGCTACCTTCGATCGACGCCGCTCCCCCGACAGACAGGCTGACGTTGGCCGAGCCCACTGATCACGCGCAGCCTGGGGCGCTCATCCGGCGCCCGTGGGCGATCGCCGTCCTGGGGAGCGCGGTCGCCGCCGGGCTGGCGGCGTCCATCCTGCCGGGCGCCTGGTCGACCCCGGCGGCCTGGATGGTGGTCGCCCTCTTCGCGGGGTTCGCGCTGACCGAGTCGGTGCAGGTCGACTTCGAGGTCGGCAAGCAGACCATCTCGCTGTCACCGACCGACCTCGTCGTCGTGGTGGGCCTCGTGGAGGTCGGTGGTCTGTGGACCGCCGCCGCCCGCCTGGGCGCGTCGGCGCTGGTGATGGTCTGGCAGGGGTACCCGCTGGCCAAGCTGACGTTCAACGCGGCCATCGCCACGACGGAGTTGTGCGCCGCGGTGGCCGTCCTCTCGCTGCTCCCACCGCTGGACATCGACGACCCGGTCACCTGGGCGTCCCTCACCCTGGCGATCCTGGTGACCAACCTGGTCTCCATGGTCGGCGTGGGCGCCGCCATCAGCGTGACCGCCGGTTTCCCCGGCTGGAGCTTCTGGGTCGCCGCGCTGCCCAGCGTCCTGGTCGCCCCGCTCAGCGTCGTGGTGGGCGTGATCGCCATGCTGCTGGCCCGTCGGACGCCGTGGGCGTGGGTGCTCATCGTGCTCATGCTGCTCGGCGTGATCGCGATCTTCCGGCAGTCGGCGCGGGCCTCCCGTGAACGGCGGACCGTCCAGCGGGTGTACGACTTCGCCCGGCGGGTCGAGCTGGTCACCCCCGACGAGGCCGGCACCCGCGAGATCGTCAGCGCCGTCCGTGAGCTGCTCAACGCCGACCGGGTGGCGCTCTGGCTGCCCCCCTACCTCGACGAGGGACCGCGGCTGGTCATCGACGCCGCCGACGGCGACCTGGAGTGGTACGACGGCCCCGGTGACCCCGACGACCTGATCCGTCGTCGGGCGGTGGCCCCTGCCGCCGACGGGCCCGTGCTCGTGTCGGCGGGCCGCGCCGACGGCCAGGAGGTCGCCGCCCTGGAGCGGCGCGGCGCCCGGGAGGTGCTCGGCGCACCCGTGACCACCGCCGCCGGCGAGCCCGGCTACCTGGAGGTCTGCGACCGGCAGGGCGACATCGTCTCGTTCATCAACGGCGACCGCAGCGCGCTGGAGTCGATGCTCACCCACGTCAACGCCGCGATCCGGCAGCAGCAGCTGCTCAGCCAGATCCGCTACGACGCCGACCACGACCGGCTCACCGGCCTGCCCAACCGGCAGCGGCTCGCCGCCGAGGTCGACGCCCTGCTCCTCGCCGAGCCGGCCGCCCGGGTGGGCCTGGTGCTCGCCTCCCTGGACGGCTACACGAACGTGACCGACACCCTGGGTCACGCGGCCAGTGACGAGCTGCTGTTGGTCACGGCCGGCCTGCTGCGGGAGCACGCCTCGCCCCAGGCCATGGTGGCCCGGATGGAGGGCGGGCAGTTCGCCGTCCTGCTCCCCGGCCTCTCGCTCGCCGCGACCGAGCGGGCGGCCCGCCGGCTCCGCGAGGCCGCGTCCACCCGGGCCCAGGTCGCCGGCCTGGACCTCGAGGTCTCGCTGACGATCGGGGTCGCGGCCGCCCCGGTGCACGGCCAGGACTCCGGCACGCTGATCCAGCGCGCCGACGTCGCCCTGCTCGCCGCCCACGCCTCGGGCGGCGTGGCCACCTACCACCCGGTGCTGGACCAGCAGAGCCTCCGGCGGCTGCAGCTGGGCACGGAGCTGGAGACGGCGATGGCGGAGGAGCAGATCACCGTGGTCTTCCAGCCGATCGTGGAGACCCGCACCTCCGACATCGTCTCGGTGGAGACCCTGGTCCGGTGGGCCCACCCGCGCTACGGCAACGTCCCGCCGGACGACTTCATCAGCCTGGCCGAGCAGATCGGCCGGATCGGGCCGCTCACGGACTACGTGCTCGACCGGGCGCTGGACCGCTGCCGGCGCTGGCTGGACCAGGACATCGCCCTGTCGGTGGCGGTCAACCTCTCGGCGCGCTGCCTGGCCGAGCCGGACCTGGTCGACCGGGTGCGCCGTGCGCTGCGGCACCACGGGGTCCCCGGCGAGCTGCTCACCCTCGAGCTCACCGAGGGCAGCGTCGTCGACGACACCGTCCGCAACAGCACCGTGCTGGCCGACCTGCACTCGCTCGGGCTGCGGCTGTCCATGGACGACTTCGGCACCGGCTACTCCTCGCTCTCCCAGCTGCGGCAGCTGCCGATCGACGAGCTGAAGATCGACAAGTCCTTCGTGCTGGGCATGTCCACCAGCCAGAACGAGTCGTTCATCGCCCGCTCGATCGTCGAGCTGGCCCACAACCTGGGGTTGCGGGTGGTCGCCGAAGGGGTCGAGGACGAGGTCACCCGCGACCTGCTGGCCCAGATGGGCTGCGACAAGGTGCAGGGCTTCCTGGTCAGCCGCCCCCTGCCGGAGGACCGGCTGGAGGGCTGGCTGCTGGCCCGCACCGGCGTCCGAACCGCCGCGCCGGGCGCGACCCACCGTCGGCTCTTCGTCCGCACCTGACTAAGCACCCCACGAAGGACCCCGCGTCCCCCCACCACTCGCGAGCTCGCGGCGGGGCCCTGACGCGGGGCCGGTCCGGCACGTCACCCGCTCACGGCGGAGCCCTGACGGGGGGCCGCTCCATCGCGTCACGCGCTCGGGCGAGCCCCGGGCCGGGGCCGGGGGAGCGGCTGATACAGTCGTCCGGCACGGTCCGAGGGGGTCCGCCCGTCGCCGACAGCGACTTGGTAGAGTCTCCCGCGAGCCCGAGCACGCCCCTTTAGCTCAGTCGGCAGAGCGTCTCCATGGTAAGGAGAAGGTCTACGGTTCGATTCCGTAAAGGGGCTCCGACCACCGGTCCAGTCGCGAGACCGGGCCGTGCGGTCACCCGGCGGTGTAGCTCAGCCTGGTAGAGCAAGCGGCTCATAATCGCTGTGTCACCGGTTCAAGTCCGGTCACCGCTACCCCTGACGGACCCCGAGCTCGGGGTCCGTCGTCGTGTCCGGCACCAGCCGGCCACCCGAGAACGACAAGGCGAGGAAGCTCATGGCAGCCACTGACGTCCGTCCGAAGATCACCCTGGCGTGCCAGGAGTGCAAGAACCGGAACTACATCACCCGCAAGAACCGGCGCAACGACCCCGACCGGATCGAGCTGAAGAAGTACTGCCCGACCGACCGGAAGCACACGGTCCACCGCGAGACCCGCTGACCGCAGCGGTCGCGGGACGGAGGGCGGGAGCATGGCGCTGGACGCAGGACTGGTCGGGCGCAGCTACCCGCCCTCTGCCGTCTACGAGGTCGGACGGGAGAAGATCGCCGAGTTCGCCGCCGCGATCGGCGACCCCGACCCGGTCTACCGGGACCCGGAGGCGGCCCGGACCGCGGGGCACCCCGACGTGATCGCGCCCCCCACGTTCGCCATCGTGCTGAGCCTGGGCGCGGCCGACGTGGTGGTCGAGGACCCCGACGTGGGCATCGACTACAGCCGGGTCGTGCACGGCGAGCAGCGCTTCACCCACCACCGGCCGATCACCGCCGGGGACCGGCTGGTCGCCACCGCCTCCATCGACGTAGTGCGCTCCGTGGCCGGCAACGACATGCTGACTACCCGCGTCGACCTGGCCACCGAGGACGGCGAACCGGTCTGCACCGCCACCTCCATGCTGGTCGCCCGGGGCACCGCATGACCGCCCGGGTCGAGCGGGACGAGGTCGCCGTCGGCACCGAACTGCCCGAGCAGGTCTCCCGGGTCACCCGCGCCGACCTGGTCCGCTACGCCGGGGCGTCGGGGGACTTCAACGTCATCCACTGGAACGAGCGCGTCGCCCGTGAGGTCGGCCTTCCCGGAGTCATCGCCCACGGCATGCTCACCGCCGCGCTGGCGGCCCGGGCCGTGACGTCGTGGGTGGGCGACCCGGCGGCCGTGCAGGACTACCAGGTCCGGTTCAGCCGGCCGGTGGTCGTGCCCGACGACGAGGACGGCGCCGAGGTCACCGTCCGCGGCCGCGTCGCGGCACTGCTCGACGACGGCCGGGTCCGGGTGGACCTGACCGTCACCAGTGGAGGCGAGAAGGTCCTCTCGCTGGCCCGCGCCGTCGTCGCGCTGAGCTGACCCGGGTCCTCGTGGCCGGGCGGGCGCGTCGGGCCGGCGCGGCCGTCCTGGCCCTGCTGGTGGTGGCGGCCCTCGCCGTCGCCCTGGTCCTGCACGACCGGCGGCAGCTGACGTCCGGGCCGGCCCCCGTCCCGGGTCCGGCGCCTCCGCCGGCGCAGGCCGGCGGGTGCCCGGACGAGCGTGCCGCCCCCGACCCCGACCGCCCGGTGGTGGACCTCGACTTCTCCCTGTCCGACGACCGACGCACCGTCACCGGCACCGAGCGCGTCGTCTTCACCCCCGACCTGCCCGTCGACGAGCTGGTCTTCCGGCTGGTCCCGAACGCGCCGGACACCGCGGCGCGCGGCAACCGGCTGACCGTGGACGCCGTCCGCGGGCCGGGCCTGGGCGCCGGCGGGTACGAGGCGGCCGGCGCGGACGAGCCCGGTGGTCTCTACGTCGTGCCGCTGACCGCGGTGCTGGCCGCAGGTGGGTCCGTCGAGCTCGAGCTGGACTTCACCCTCCGCCTCGGCGAGGCGGCCTTCGACCGGGTCGGCGCCGCGGAGGACGTCTCCTGGTGGGCCAGCGGCGCACCGCTGCTGGCCTGGGAGCCCGGTGTGGGCTGGGCCCGGGACCCGTTCGTCGAGGTCCTCGGTGAGACCTCGTCCAGCCCCGCGGCCGACACGACCGTCACGGTCGAGGCGCCGGCGGCCCTCACGGTGCTCATGACGGGGGAGCAGCAGCCGCCCACCGCGCCCGTCGACGGGCGGCGCACCTGGACGGCGGTGGAGCCGGTCGCCCGGGACGTGAGCGTCGCGGTGGGGGAGTTCACCACCGCCGAGACCGACGTCGCGGGCGTGCGGGTGACCACCGGCGTGCTCGCCGGCGAGGACGAGGGCGATGCCCGGCGGCAGGCCGAGGAGCTGGCCGCGGAGACCGTGGCGGCCATCGAGGCGCTGAGCGCGCGCTTCGGGCCCTTCCCGTACCGGACCCTGACCGTCCCTTCGCTGGGGGACTACGGGGGCGGTGTCGAGTACCCGTCGTCGATCCTGCTGGCCAGCGGGGACGACGGGGTGCTGGTGCACGAGGTCGGGCACATGTGGTTCTACGGCATGGTCGGGAACTCGCAGTACCGTGACCCGTGGCTGGACGAGGCGTTCGCCAGCTACACCGAGTCGGTGACCGAGGAGCGGGACCCGGCCCGGACGGCCGCCGTGCTCGACCGCCCCGGGGACGTCGGCGCCTCGATGGGGGCCTTCGCCGACGACCGCGGCTACGTCAGCACCGTCTACGGCAAGGGCGGGGCGATGCTGCTCACCGCCCGGGAGGCCGCCGGGGCCGAGCAGTTCGACGCCGCGCTGCGCTGCTACGCCAACGCGCAGGCCTGGCGGACGGCCACCCCCAGGGACGTCGCCGGCGCCCTCGCCGACCTGCCGGCGGCGCTCGACGTCCTCGTCCGGGCCGGCGCGCTGGACCCCGGCGACCTGCCCGGATGAGGAAGGACCCCGTCCCCCTCACCCCTCGCACGCTCGGGGCGAGCCTCTGGACGGGGCCGCCCCTGCCGGGTCTCAGCCGGCGGTGCCCAGCAGCCGCTGCATCCGGCTGACGCCCTCCACCAGGTCCTCGTCCCCGAGGGCGTAGGACAGCCGCAGGTACCCCGGCGTGCCGAACGCCTCGCCCGGGACCACCGCCACCTCCGCCTCCTCCAGCACGAACTCGGCGAGCTCCACGCTGGAGTGACAGGTCCGCCCCGCGATCGGCCGGCCCAGCAGCGCCTTCACCGACGGGTAGACGTAGAACGCCCCCTGCGGCTCCGGGCAGGCGACGCCCGGGATCTCGCGCAGCATGGACACGATCGTCTGCCGCCGCCGGTCGAACGCCTCCCGCATGGTGGCCACCGCCGACAGGTCTCCGGTCAGTGCCGCGACGGCCGCGACCTGGGAGAGGTTGGCCACGTTCGAGGTGGCGTGCGACTGCAGGTTGGTCGCCGCCTTCACCACGTCGGCCGGGCCGACCACCCAGCCGACCCGCCAGCCGGTCATGGCGTAGGTCTTCGCCACGCCGTTCACCACCACGCACCGGTCCTGCAGCTCCGGGACCACCACCGGCATCGACGGCGCGGTCACCCCGCCGTAGGTCAGGTGCTCGTAGATCTCGTCGGTCAGCACCCACAGCCCGGCGTCCAGCGCCCAGCGGCCGATCTCCTCCACCTGCTCCCGGGGGTACACCGCGCCGGTGGGGTTGGAGGGGGAGCAGAACAGCAGCAGCTTTGTGCGCGGGGTCCGGGCCGCGTCGAGCTGGCCCACCGACACCAGGTAGCCGCTCTGCTCGTCGGCGACCACGGGCACCGGCACGCCACCGGCCAGCCGGATCGCCTCCGGGTAGGTGGTCCAGTACGGGGCGGGGAGCAGCACCTCGTCACCCGGGTCGAGCATGGTGGCCAGGGCCTCGTACACCGCCTGCTTGCCGCCGTTGGTGACCAGCACCTGGCCGGGGGTGACGGTCAGGCCGGAGTCCCGCGCGGTCTTCGCCGCGATGGCCTCCTTGAGCTCGGGCAGGCCACCGGCGGGGGTGTACCGGTGGTACCGCGGGTCGGCGGCGGCCGCGACGGCGGCCTGGACGACGTAATCCGGCGTCGGGAAGTCCGGCTCACCGGCGCCGAAGCCGATCACCGGCTTGCCGGCGGCCTTCAGCGCCTTGGCCCTCGCGTCCACGGCGAGGGTGGCGGACTCGGTGATGGCCCCCACCCGTCGGGAGATGCGCCGCTCGGCGGGCGGGAGGTCGGACAGGGCAGCGGGCTCCGACGGGAACACGGCGGTCATGCGCCCATCGTGGCAGGGCCGGCGCCCGGTGCGCGCGCCCGCCGGTGAGACCGGGGTCCGCACGGCCGGCGGGGGAGTGCCGCACCCCGTCGACGTGCGTGTTGGCTCCCGGTCCCCGCGGTCCCGTACACTCGACGTCCTGGGGCCGTGGGACCCCGCCACCGGCATGCCCGGGGCCCGTACCGGGTCCGGTCGTGCGGTGACGCGGTCCGTGTCCCGGCACCGCCCGCCGAGCTCCGTACGAGCTCGGGCAGGTTCTAGGGGTGTAGCTCAACTGGCAGAGCAGCGGTCTCCAAAACCGCAGGCTGCAGGTTCAAGTCCTGTCACCCCTGCCACCGCACGAGCCGCACGACCGGGCAGCGCCCGGTCGAGCACCAGCACGACGGAACACCCACCTGACCGAGCACGACAAGCCGAGACGAGCGAGGCGCTGTGAGCGAGGACAAGCCGGGACGCGAGGACGGGCCGACCCGCCCGTCCGGTCCCGACGGTGCCGACGCCGACGGCAGGACGCCCACCGGCGCCACGGCCTACGACCCGGCGGCGCAGGACGGCGCGGCCGGGCAGGACGGCGCGGCGGGGCAGGACGGCCCGCTGACCGACGAGCAGATCGACGAGGAGGCCCCGGGCGTCGACGACGCGTCGGCGCTGGAGGCGGCCGAGGCCGAGATCGCCGCCGAGGCCCACGACGATGAGGACAAGGTCGTGGCCACCCCGACCACCCGTCGCCGGACCGCGGCCCGCCCGGCCAACCGGTCCACCGAGCGCACCGGCGAGGGCACCCGCACCCGGGCCGCCGCCGAGCGGGCCCGCGCCGCGGAGCTCACGGAGAAGCGCAGCCTCGGCCGCTTCCTGCGCGAGGTGGTGGCCGAGCTCCGCAAGGTCATCTGGCCCGGGCGCCGGGAGCTCATCACCTACACGACCGTGGTGATCATCTTCGTGGCCGTCATGGTCGCCCTGGTGGCCGGCCTGGACATCCTCTTCGCCAAGGGAGTGGTCGCCGTCTTCGGCTGACCCGCCCCCTGCGACTGCACCACACCCGAGAAGGAAGAGACCCCGTGACTGACCCCCGCGAGCCGTTCGAGACCGACAGCGCCATCGAGGGGACCGACCTCGACGACGCCCGGTTCGACGAGCGCGGCACCGCCGACCTCGAGACCGGTGCCGGCGAGCCCGGGTCCGCCGAGGGCTCCTCCGACACCGCCCACCAGGACACCTTCAGCGGCGTCGCCGACGTCGCCCCCAGCGGGGGCCGCGACTCCCTGGTCGGCGACCCGCTGGCCGCTCCGGCGCCCGACCACGACCCGCTCGTGACCGAGACCCTCGCCGCGGCCGAGGAGGAGGACGAGGACCCCGCCGAGGCGCTGCGCAAGGCGCTCCGGACGGCCCCGGGCGACTGGTACGTCGTCCACTCGTACGCCGGTTACGAGAACAAGGTCAAGACCAACCTCGAGTCCCGCATCACGTCGCTGGACATGGAGGACTACATCTACCAGATCGAGGTGCCCACCGAGGAGGTCACCGAGATCAAGAACGGCAAGCGGACCCAGGTCAACCGCAAGGTCTTCCCCGGGTACCTGCTCGTCCGGATGGACCTCAACGACGAGTCGTGGGGCGCGGTGCGCAACACCCCCGGCGTCACCGGCTTCGTCGGCGCCACCTCCCGGCCCTCGCCGCTGACCCTCGACGAGGTCGTGAAGATCCTCGTGCCGGCGACCGCGCCGAAGCAGGCCGCCGCCGCCGAGGCCGCCACCGCGACCGGTGGCCCCGCCCCGGTCGTCGAGTTCGAGGTCGGCGAGTCGGTCACCGTCATGGACGGTCCGTTCGCCACCCTGCCGGCCACCATCAACGAGATCAACGGCGAGCAGCAGAAGCTGCAGGTGCTGGTCTCGATCTTCGGCCGCGAGACCCCGGTCGAGCTGTCGTTCAGCCAGGTCCAGAAGATATAGGACCTCGCTGCCCCCCACCCCACGCTCCGCGCGGGGCGGGACCCTGCAGCAAGGCCTTCCAGCCCACACCACGTAGCCACGATCGAAGGAAAGAAGTCATGCCCCCCAGGAAGCGGTTGACCGCGGTCATCAAGCTCCAGATCAACGCCGGTGCGGCCACGCCCGCGCCGCCCGTCGGCCCCGCCCTCGGTCAGCACGGCGTGAACATCATGGAGTTCTGCAAGGCCTACAACGCCGAGACGGAGTCGCAGCGCGGCAACGTCATCCCGGTCGAGATCTCGGTCTACGAGGACCGCTCGTTCACCTTCGTCACCAAGACGCCGCCGGCCGCACGGATGCTGCTCAAGGCCGCCGGGGTGGAGAAGGGCTCGGGCGAGCCGCACAAGACCAAGGTCGCCACCGTCACGCGTGACCAGGTCCGGGAGATCGCCCAGACCAAGATGGCCGACCTGAACGCCAACGACCTCGACCAGGCCGAGCGGATCATCGCCGGCACCGCCCGGTCGATGGGCATCACCGTAAAGTGAAGGACCCCCTCGCCCCCCGCCCTTCGCAAGCTCAGGGCGGGTCCCTGCGAGGGGGCCACCCGGTGCTCCTGCACCGGGACCGTTCCACCCCGTAGTCGTGGGAGGGCCAGCGCCTGGCCCGTTCACCACGTGACCGCCGTCCGTACGGGCGGCCGAGAGGAAACACCATGGCGAAGCACGGCAAGAACTACCGCAAGGTCGCGGAGCTGGTCGACGAGGGCACGCTCTACAGCCCGTTGCAGGCCGCCGGCCTGGCGAAGAAGACCTCCACCACGAAGTACGACGCCACCGTCGAGGTCGCCATGCGGCTCGGGGTCGACCCCCGCAAGGCCGACCAGATGGTCCGCGGCACGGTCAACCTGCCGCACGGCACCGGCAAGACCGCCCGGGTCATCGTCTTCGCGACCGGCGACAAGGCCGCCGAGGCCGAGGCCGCCGGCGCCGACGTGGTCGGCTCCGACGACCTGATCGAGCGCATCCAGGGCGGCTTCCTGGACTTCGACGCCGCGATCGCGACCCCCGACCAGATGGCCAAGGTCGGCCGCATCGCCCGCATCCTCGGCCCCCGTGGCCTGATGCCGAACCCGAAGACGGGCACCGTGACCCCCGACGTCACCAAGGCCGTCAACGACATCAAGGGCGGGAAGATCAACTTCCGCGTCGACAAGCAGTCCAACCTGCACCTGGTGATCGGCAAGGTCAGCTTCGACGAGGCCAAGCTGGTGGAGAACTACGCCGCCGCCCTCGACGAGGTGCTCCGCGCCAAGCCGTCGGCCGCCAAGGGCCGCTACGTCCGCAAGGTCACCGTCTCCACCACCATGGGCCCGGGCATCCCGGTCGACCCGAACCGCACCCGCAACCTGCTGGTGGACGAGCCCACCGCCTGACGAAGGACCCTGCCCAGAGGGCAGGTCCGTCCGACGGGGCCCCGCAGCGACTGCTGCGGGGCCTTCGTCGTACCTGGCGCGCGGGGACACCGTCAGGCGCCCAGCGGTCCCTGGTCGCGCCGGCCGGGCCGACCTCCCCGGTGGACGGCGACCGCGCTCAGGCACCGCCGACCGCAGGTCCGCGCCGATGGCGTACTCTCGGACGGGTTCCCCCCAAGACCGCTGGTCGTCGCACGCTCGCGTGCGGTCGAAGGTCCCGGAGTCCCCGGGCGGCCCGCGCAGGTGGACGGTCCGTGTGACGGACGGTGACCCGGGCTCGCGCCCGCCGGTCGCTGCCGTGCCTCGCCCCGTGCGCCCTGCGCCGGGGCGTTCCTCGTCTCCGGGGTCCTCGCCGCCCGTGTCGTCGCCGGCCGGTGGTGCCCGACAGACGAGAGGAGGCCCATGCCCACGCAGGCCAAGGCCGCGGTGATCGACGAGATCACCAGTCGGTTCCAGGAGTCCAGCGCAGCCGTGCTCACCGAGTACCGCGGGCTGTCCGTGGCGCAGCTGACCCAGCTGCGCCGTTCCCTCGGTGCGGGCAGCAGCTACGCCGTCGTCAAGAACACCCTGACGAAGCGTGCGGCGGACGAGGTCGGCTTCGCCGACCTGGGCCCGCTGCTCAACGGCCCGACCGCGATCGCCTTCATCCAGGGCGACCCGGTGGAGGCCGCCAAGGCCATCCGTGACTTCGCCCGCGCCAACCCGATGCTCGTCGTCAAGGGCGGCGTCGTCGAGGGCCGCACGGTGGACGCCGCCGAGGTCACCCGCCTCGCCGACGTCGAGTCCCGTGAGGTCCTGCTGGCCAAGCTGGCCGGCGCGATGCAGGGCAACCTGACCAAGGCTGCCGGGCTGTTCCAGGCCCCGCTGTCGCAGGTCGCCCGGCTGGCCGCCGCGCTGCAGGAGAAGCGGGAGTCCGCCGAGGGCTCCCCGGCTCCTGCCGAGGACACCGCTGCTGCTGACACCACCCCCGACACCACCGATGCTGCCGCGGACACCGCGGCCAGCACCGACTGACCCCCCAAGGAGACACCATGGCCAAGCTTTCCACCGACGAGCTCCTCGACGCCTTCAAGGAGATGACGCTCCTGGAGCTGTCGGACTTCGTGAAGCAGTTCGAGGACACCTTCGACGTCACCGCCGCCGCCCCCGTCGCGGTCGCCGCGGCCGGCCCCGCCGCTGGTGGCGCCGCTGCCGAGGCCCCGGCCGAGCAGGACGAGTTCGACGTCATCCTCGAGGCTGCCGGCGACAAGAAGATCCAGGTCATCAAGGAGGTGCGCGGCCTGACCTCGCTCGGCCTCAAGGAGGCCAAGGACCTGGTCGACGGCGCGCCGAAGCCGGTCCTGGAGAAGGTCGCCAAGGACGCCGCTGAGAAGGCCAAGGCGGCCCTCGAGGGCGCCGGCGCCACCGTCACCGTCAAGTGACCCACTGCTCGGCCTGAGCCGGGCGCTGCACGACCCGCACCGCACAGCAGGGGCCGATCCACTCCGGTGGGTCGGCCCCTGCTGCGTGGTCCGTCCGGCCCCGTGCTGAGGCTCGCGCCGAGCCTGCGAGCGTGACGAGAACGGGTCCTCCTGGGCGTGGCGGTCCCCATCGGAGCCCGCCACTGGCATCATCGGCACCCGGCAGCACCCGGCCCGCTCCGCCCAGCACCCCTCGCGGGTGTGTCCCCGATCGCTCCTGCGGTCGCGCGTGGACATCGGCGTCGAGCAGGGGTAGGGTCTCCTGTTGCGCTGCCCTCCGACTGTTCCCCCGCCGAGACGGGCCACCTGGAGTGCCCGGAATCCCTTGCCGGTCACCCCGCGTTGACCAGTCGGCGGTGTCCCGCCGTACCGGGCAGCCCCGCCGAAACCGACGACGACCCTGGACGACCCGCACCGAACGCCCGCACGTCGTGAGGTCCTTGGAAGGACGCATCTTGGCAGGCTCTCGCCCCACCAGCATCTCCCCCAGCACCACCGAGTCCGGTACCACCCAGACCACCCCGCAGGAGCCGCAGGACGGCCCCCGCACCGGTGGCGCCGACTTCCAGAAGATCCCCGGCGCCCCGCTCCGTGTCTCCTTCGCCAAGATCCGCGAGCCCCTCGAGGTGCCGGACCTGCTCGCGCTGCAGACCGCCTCCTTCGACTGGCTCGTCGGCAGCCCCGAGTGGCGGGCCACCCTCCCCGAGGCCGAGCAGGCCGACGCGGTCGGCGGCCTGGCCGAGATCCTCGAGGAGATCTCCCCGATCGAGGACTTCAGCGGCTCGATGTCGCTGTCCTTCTCCAACCCGCGCTTCGAGGACGTCAAGGCGTCCCTCGAGGAGTGCAAGGACAAGGACATGACCTACGCGGCGCCGCTGTTCGTCACCGCCGAGTTCATGAACAACACCACCGGCGAGATCAAGAGCCAGACGGTGTTCATGGGCGACTTCCCGATCATGACCCGCAAGGGCACGTTCGTGATCAACGGGACCGAGCGCGTCGTCGTGTCCCAGCTGGTCCGCAGCCCCGGCGTCTACTTCGACAAGTCGCTGGACAAGACGTCGGACAAGGACGTCTACAGCGCGAAGGTCATCCCCAGCCGTGGTGCGTGGCTGGAGTTCGACGTCGACAAGCGCGACACCGTCGGCGTCCGGATCGACCGCAAGCGCCGCCAGCCGGTGAGCGTCCTGCTCAAGGCCCTCGGCTGGACCGAGGACCGGATCCGGGAGCACTTCCAGTGGTCGCCGACCATGCTGGCCACCCTGGAGAAGGACCACATCGCCGGCCAGGACGAGGCGTTGCTGGACATCTACCGGAAGCTGCGCCCGGGCGAGCCGCCGACGCGTGAGTCCGCGCAGGCGCTGCTGGAGAACCTCTTCTTCAACCCCAAGCGCTACGACCTGGCCAAGGTCGGCCGCTACAAGGTGAACAAGAAGCTGGGCGTCAGCGTGCCGCAGCCGACCTCGACGCTGACCGAGGACGACATCGTCGCCACCATCGAGTACGTCGTGCGTCTGCACGCCGGCGAGCCCGACCACGGCGTCGACGACATCGACCACTTCGGCAACCGGCGGCTGCGCACGGTCGGCGAGCTGATCCAGAACCAGATCCGGGTCGGCCTCTCCCGGATGGAGCGCGTCGTCCGCGAGCGGATGACGACCCAGGACGTCGAGGCGATCACGCCGCAGACCCTGATCAACATCCGGCCGGTCGTCGCCTCCATCAAGGAGTTCTTCGGCACCAGCCAGCTGTCGCAGTTCATGGACCAGACCAACCCGCTCGCGGGCCTGACCCACAAGCGCCGCCTGTCGGCGCTGGGCCCGGGTGGTCTGTCCCGTGAGCGCGCCGGCATGGAGGTCCGCGACGTGCACCCCAGCCACTACGGCCGGATGTGCCCGATCGAGACCCCGGAAGGCCCGAACATCGGCCTGATCGGCTCGCTGTCCTCCTTCGGCCGGGTGAACGCCTTCGGGTTCATCGAGACGCCGTACCGCAAGGTGGAGAACGGCACCGTCACCGACCAGATCGACTACCTGACCGCCGACGAGGAGGACCGCTTCGTCGTCGCGCAGGCCAACTCACCGCTGGACGCGCAGAGCCGGCTCGCCGAGGAGCGGGTCCTGGTCCGCACCAAGGGCGGTGAGGTCGACTACCTGGCCCCGGAGAACGTCGACTACATGGACGTCTCGCCGCGGCAGATGACCTCGGTCGCGACGGCGATGATCCCGTTCCTCGAGCACGACGACGCCAACCGCGCCCTGATGGGCGCGAACATGCAGCGTCAGGCCGTCCCCCTGCTGCGCAGCGAGGCGCCGCTGGTCGGCACCGGCATGGAGCTGCGTGCCGCCGTCGACGCCGGCGACGTCGTGGTGGCCGACAAGGCCGGTGTGGTGGAGGACTCCACCGCCGACTACGTCACCGTCATGGCCGACGACGGGACCCGGCAGACCTACCGGCTGCTGAAGTTCCGCCGCTCCAACCAGGGCACCTCGATCAACCAGACCCCCGTCGTGGACGAGGGCCAGCGGGTCGAGGTGGGCCAGGTGCTCGCCGACGGGCCGTGCACCGACGAGGGCGAGATGGCGCTGGGCAAGAACCTGCTCGTCGCCTTCATGCCGTGGGAGGGCCACAACTACGAGGACGCGATCATCCTGTCGCAGCGCCTCGTGCAGGACGACGTCCTGTCCTCGATCCACATCGAGGAGTTCGAGGTCGACGCCCGCGACACCAAGCTCGGTGCCGAGGAGATCACCCGGGACATCCCGAACGTCTCCGAGGAGGTCCTCGCCGACCTCGACGAGCGCGGCATCATCCGCATCGGTGCCGAGGTCGTCCCCGGCGACATCCTCGTCGGCAAGGTCACGCCCAAGGGCGAGACCGAGCTGACCCCCGAGGAGCGGCTGCTGCGGGCGATCTTCGGCGAGAAGGCCCGCGAGGTCCGCGACACCAGCCTCAAGGTGAAGCACGGTGAGTCCGGCAAGGTCATCGGCGTCCGGGTCTTCTCCCGCGAGGACGGCGACGAGCTGCCCGCCGGCGTGAACGAGCTCATCCGGGTCTACGTGGCCCAGATGCGCAAGATCAGCGACGGCGACAAGCTGGCCGGCCGCCACGGCAACAAGGGCGTCATCTCCAAGATCCTCCCGCAGGAGGACATGCCGTTCCTCGAGGACGGCACCCCGGTCGACATCGTGCTCAACCCGCTGGGCGTGCCCGGCCGGATGAACGTCGGCCAGGTCCTGGAGACCCACCTCGGGTGGGTGGCCAAGACCGGGTGGCAGGTGGAGGGCACCCCCGACTGGGCGGCCAACCTCCCCGAGGGCTCGCGCTCGGCCGGCCCGGGCACCCGGACGGCGACGCCGGTGTTCGACGGTGCCCGCGAGGAGGAGATCATCGGCCTGCTCGGCTCGACGACCCCCAACCGGGACGGCGAGCGGATGGTCAAGGAGACCGGCAAGGCGCGGCTGTTCGACGGCCGCTCCGGGGAGCCCTTCCCCGAGCCGATCTCGGTCGGCTACGTCTACATCCTGAAGCTGCTGCACCTGGTCGACGACAAGATCCACGCCCGGTCGACCGGCCCGTACTCGATGATCACCCAGCAGCCGCTGGGCGGTAAGGCCCAGTTCGGTGGCCAGCGCTTCGGTGAGATGGAGTGCTGGGCGATGCAGGCCTACGGCGCCGCGTACGCGCTGCAGGAGCTGCTCACCATCAAGTCCGACGACATCCTCGGCCGGGTCAAGGTCTACGAGGCCATCGTCAAGGGCGAGAACATCCCCGAGCCGGGCATCCCCGAGTCGTTCAAGGTGCTGCTCAAGGAGCTGCAGTCGCTGTGCCTCAACGTCGAGGTGCTGTCCGGTGACGGGCAGGCGATCGAGCTGCGCGACACCGACGACGAGGTCTTCCGGGCCGCGGAGGAGCTGGGCATCGACCTGAGCCGCCGCGAGCCGTCGTCCGTCGAGGACGTCTGACGAAGGACCCCCTCCCTCCCATCCGACGCTCCCGCGCCGGGCGGGCCCCTGGGAGGGGGCCGCTGCTGGGGGCGCTGAGGACCAGCGCCCCCAGCAGCTCAGGACAAACAGCAGAGATTGCAGTAACTAGCCCCTGAAGGGGGTCACAGAGTGCTCGACGTCAACTTCTTCGACGAACTGCGTATCGGCCTTGCGAGCGGCGATGACATCCGCCAGTGGTCGCACGGTGAGGTGAAGAAGCCGGAGACCATCAACTACCGCACCCTCCGCCCGGAGAAGGACGGTCTCTTCTGCGAGAAGATCTTCGGTCCCACCCGGGACTGGGAGTGCTACTGCGGGAAGTACAAGCGCGTCCGCTTCAAGGGCATCATCTGTGAGCGCTGCGGCGTCGAGGTGACCCGGGCCAAGGTCCGCCGCGAGCGGATGGGCCACATCGAGCTGGCCGCGCCGGTCACCCACATCTGGTTCTTCAAGGGCGTCCCCTCCCGCCTGGGCTACCTGCTCGACCTGGCGCCCAAGGACCTCGAGAAGATCATCTACTTCGCCGCCTACCTGATCACCACCGTCGACGACGAGGCGCGTCACCGCGACCTGCCGACCGTCGAGGCGGAGATCAGCGCGGAGAAGCACAACCTGGAGTCCCGACGGGACGCCGACGTGGAGGGTCGCCAGCAGAAGCTGGAGGCCGACCTCGCCGAGCTCGAGGCCGAGGGCGCCAAGTCCGACGTGCGCCGCAAGGTGCGCGAGGGCGGCGAGCGCGAGATGCGCCAGATGCGCGACCGCGCGCAGCGGGAGATCGACCGCCTCGACGAGGTGATGGACACCTTCCGCAAGCTCGAGGTCAAGCAGCTCATCGCCGACGAGGGCCTCTACCGGGAGCTGCGGGACCGCTTCGGGGAGTACTTCGAGGGCGGCATGGGCGCCGCGGCGCTGCAGAAGCTGCTCGCCGACTTCGACCTCGACGCCGAGGCCGTCTCCCTGCGCGAGACCATCCGCAGCGGCAAGGGGCAGCGCAAGCTGCGCGCGCTGAAGCGGCTCAAGGTCGTCGCGGCCTTCCAGCAGACCCAGAACTCGCCCATGGGCATGGTGCTGGACTGCGTCCCGGTCATCCCGCCGGACCTGCGCCCGATGGTGCAGCTGGACGGTGGCCGGTTCGCCACCAGCGACATGAACGACCTGTACCGCCGGGTGATCAACCGGAACAACCGGCTGAAGCGACTGCTCGACCTGGGCGCGCCGGAGATCATCGTCAACAACGAGAAGCGGATGCTCCAGGAGTCCGTGGACGCGCTGTTCGACAACGGCCGCCGCGGCCGTCCGGTCACCGGGCCGGGCAACCGCCCGCTGAAGTCCCTGAGCGACCTGCTCAAGGGCAAGCAGGGCCGGTTCCGGCAGAACCTGCTGGGCAAGCGCGTCGACTACTCCGGCCGTTCGGTCATCGTCGTCGGCCCGCAGCTGAAGCTGCACCAGTGCGGCCTGCCCAAGCAGATGGCGCTGGAGCTGTTCAAGCCCTTCGTGATGAAGCGGCTGGTCGACCTCAACCACGCGCAGAACATCAAATCCGCCAAGCGGATGGTGGAGCGCGCGCGGCCGGTCGTCTGGGACGTGCTCGAGGAGGTCATCACCGAGCACCCGGTGCTGCTGAACCGGGCGCCGACGCTGCACCGCCTGGGCATCCAGGCCTTCGAGCCGCAGCTGGTCGAGGGCAAGGCCATCCAGATCCACCCGCTGGTCTGCACCGCGTTCAACGCGGACTTCGACGGCGACCAGATGGCCGTCCACCTGCCGCTGTCGGCCGAGGCGCAGGCCGAGGCCCGCATCCTGATGCTGTCCTCGAACAACATCCTGAGCCCCGCCGACGGCCGCCCGATCACCGCGCCCACCCAGGACATGGTGCTCGGCCTCTACCACCTGACGACCCTCGTCGCGTCGCCGACGGAGGCCGTCGAGGGCGCGCTGCCCGAGGCCTTCTCGTCCACGTCCGAGGCGATCATGGCCTACGACAAGGGCGCGCTGGGTCTGCAGGAGCGGGTCTGGATCCGCCTGGACGAGGTCTTCGGCGTCGACAACGGCAAGGTCAACGAGCCGTGGGAGGCCCCCGAGGACTGGGAGCCGGGTCGGCCGGCGCTGGTGCACACCAGCCTGGGCCGGGTGCTGTTCAACGAGGCGCTGCCCGAGGACTACCGCTTCGTCAACTACCAGGTGCCGAAGAAGGAGCTCGGGGCGATCGTCAACGACCTCGCCGAGCGCTACCCCAAGGTGCAGGTCGCGGCGACGCTGGACGCCCTGAAGTCGGCCGGTTTCCACTGGGCGACCCGCGCGGGCATCACGATCGCCATCGACGACGTCGTCACCCCGCCGTCCAAGCAGGCGATCCTGGACCGCCACGAGGACGAGGCCGGCAAGATCGAGCGGCAGTACGAGCGCGGTGTCATCACCGACAACGAGCGGCGTGCCGAGCTCATCGAGATCTGGACCCGCGCGCGGGCCGAGGTCAGCCAGGCCATGGTGGACAACTTCCCGACCACCAACCCGGTGTGGGTCATGGTCAACTCCGGCGCCCGCGGCAACATGATGCAGATCAGCCAGATCGCCGGCATGCGCGGCCTGGTGGCCAACCCGAAGGGCGAGATCATCCCGCGGCCGATCAAGGCCAACTTCCGGGAGGGTCTGTCCGTGCTGGAGTACTTCATCTCCACGCACGGCGCCCGCAAGGGCCTGGCGGACACCGCGCTGCGGACCGCCGACTCCGGGTACCTCACCCGCCGGCTGGTCGACGTCTCGCAGGACGTCATCATCCGTGAGGAGGACTGCGGCACCGAGCGTGGCGTGGTCATGCCGATCGGCACGCTGGTCGACGGCCGGGTCAGCCGTGACCCGCACGTGGAGACCAGCGTCTACGCCCGCGCCCTGGCCGCCGACGTGGTGGCCGAGGACGGGACGGTCATCGCGCAGGCCGGCGCGGACCTGGGTGACGTGCTCATCGCCCAGCTGGTCGACGCCAACGTCTCCGAGGTGAAGGTCCGCTGCGTCCTCACCTGCGAGTCGCTGCTCGGGACCTGTGCGACCTGCTACGGCCGGTCGCTGGCGTCGGGCAAGCTCGTGGACGTCGGCGAGGCGGTCGGCATCATCGCCGCCCAGTCCATCGGCGAGCCGGGCACCCAGCTGACGATGCGCACCTTCCACACCGGTGGTGTGGCCGGTTCGGACATCACCCACGGTCTGCCCCGCGTGGTCGAGCTCTTCGAGGCCCGTGTCCCCAAGGGCAAGGCCCCGATCGCCGAGCTGGCCGGGTCGGTCCGGATCGAGGACAGCGAGCAGTTCCGCAAGCTGACCATCACCCCGGACGACGGGTCCGACGAGGTCGTCTACGACAAGCTGTCGCGGCGTTCGCGGCTGCGGGTCGAGGACGGCGGCCACGTCGAGGTCGGCGAGCAGCTGACCGAGGGTGCCGTGGACCCGCACGAGGTGCTGCGGATCATGGGCCCCCGCGAGGTCCAGCTGCACCTGGTCCGCGAGGTCCAGGAGGTCTACCGCAGCCAGGGTGTGTCGATCCACGACAAGCACATCGAGGTGATCATCCGCCAGATGCTGAAGCGGGTGACCATCATCGACTCGGGCGCCACCGAGTTCCTGCCCGGTGCGCTGGTCGAGCGGACGCTGTTCGAGACAGAGAACCGTCGGGTGGTCGCCGAGGGCGGCGAGCCCGCCTCGGCCCGTCCGGTGCTGATGGGGATCACCAAGGCGTCCCTGGCGACGGAGTCGTGGCTGTCCGCGGCCTCGTTCCAGGAGACCACCAAGGTGCTCACCGACGCGGCGATCCAGGGCAAGAGCGACAGCCTGCTCGGGCTCAAGGAGAACGTGATCATCGGGAAGCTGATCCCGGCCGGCACCGGCATCAGCCGCTACCGGAACATCACGGTCGAGCCCACCGAGGAGGCCCGCGCGGCGGTGTACACCATGGCCGGCTACGACGACGGGCAGTACTACAGCCCCGACGTCTTCGGTCAGGGCTCCGGCGAGGCGGTCCGGCTCGAGGAGTACGACTGGCGCTGACGCGCTGAGTGAGTGACGAGAGGCCCCGGGAGCACGGCTCCCGGGGCCTCTCGCCGTCGTGCGGGCGTCACGTGACGTGACCACGGGCCACGTCGGGGACGGGTGCCACCCCGCGGCGGAAGCCGCGTCCGTTCCGACGACGGGGCCCGGAGCAGAAGGACCCCGGCCCGCTCACCCCTCGCAGGCTCGGGGCGAGCCTCCGGCCGGGGCCGAGGGACTAGAGGGCGTCACAGAGCCGGCGCATCGTCTCCACGGTGCGCAGCCGGCTCTCGCGGGTGTCGTCCATCGGCTGCACGTTGATCGTGGTGACGCCGGCCTCGGCGAACGCGGCGATCCGCTCGGCGACGTGGGACTCCGGGCCGATCAGCGACGTGGCCCGCACCAGGTCCTCGGGGACGGCGGCCGCGGCCTCGTCCTTGCGGCCGGCGAGGTAGAGGTCCTGGATGGTCGCGGCCTCCTCCTCGTACCCGTAGCGCCGGGCGAGGTCGTTGTAGAAGTTCTTGCCCTTCGCGCCCATGCCGCCGACGTACAACGCGAGACTCGGGCGGACGGCCTCCAGCAGGTGCTCGACGTCGTCGCCGATCGCGACGGGGACGCCGACGACGACGTCCAGCTCACCCAGCGCCGGGTCGCGCTTCGCCTTGCCCGCGGCCAGCGAGGCCCCCCAGACGTCCTCGGCCCGCTCGGGGTTGAAGAAGATGGGTTCCCACTTCTCCGCGATCTCCGCGGCCAGCTCGACGTTCTTGGGCCCGATCGCGGCCAGCAGCACGGGGATCCGCTCGCGGACCGGGGTGTTGATCAGCTTGAGCGGCTTGCCCAGGCCGGTGCCCTGGTCGGCGGGCAGCGGGACGGTGTACTTGGGGCCGTCGTGGACCAGCCGTTCGCGCCGCCACACCTGCCGGCAGATCTCCACGACCTCGCGGGTGCGCTGCAGCGGCGCGTCATAGGGCACGCCGTGCCAGCCCTCGACCACCTGCGGCCCGGAGGCCCCGAGGCCGAGGGTGAAGCGGCCACCGGACACGAAGTCCAGTCCGGCCGCGGTCATGGCCGTCAGCGCGGGGGTCCGGGAGTAGATGGGCAGGATGCCGCTCATCAGCTCGACCCGTTCGGTGACCGCGGCCAGGTACCCCAGCTGGCTGACGGCGTCGAACGTGTAGACCTCGGCGACCATCGCGAGGTCGAGGCCGGCGGACTCGAGGTCGCGGATCTCCGCCGCCGTCTCCGCGAAGCCCCCGGCGTAGCTGGCCTGGATACCGATGCGCACGCGTCCTCCTCAGCGAGCGCGGTGCCCCTCGTCGGCACCGCTGCGGGCGACGCTAGCGCCGGTGACCGGCCGGCCTGGGGCCGGGGCGGCCGCCGGCGGCCTGGTCCAGAGGCTCGCCCCGAGTCTGCGAGGGTGAGGAGGACCAGGTCCTTCTCCTACAGGGCCCGCACCGGGCCGATCACGTGCGTGACCACCCGGACGCCGTCCACGTCCCGGGGCACCCGCGACCCCGCGCCGGCCTCGGTCAGGTCGACCCGCACCACGTACTCGGCGTCCTGCCGGGCCAGGCCCACGGCAGCCACCCCGGGGTCGCCGGCGAAGCGGGCGGCCAGGGCGGACTTGGCGGCCCGGGCGGAGGCACGGTCGGTCATGCCCCCATCGTGCCCCGCCGGACCGCCGGCGGACAGTGCTCCTGCACCCGATGGCCCCCTGCAGGGCCCCGCCGCGAGCTAGCGAGTGGTGGGGGGCAGGGGGTCCTTCGCCCAGTCCACCCCGAGTTCGCGGAGCACGGTGGCCATCGGGTTGGCGAACGTGACCCCGCCGCCGGCGCTCCCGCCGGTCGAGGAGCCGGCGAACAGCAGGCCCAGCGGCGCGCGGTCCCTGCCGCGCCAGATGACCGAGCCGCTGTCGCCGCCGGCGCTGAACGCGCCGGTGAGGCCCTCGATCTCCACCTGGTCGTCGAAGGTGACGATGCCCTCGTCGTACTGCACGCCGACGCCGTCCACCTCCACGGCGGTGACCCGGCCGCGGGTGTGCCCGGTGGTGCGGCCCACCTTCTCCACCAGCTCGTCGGGGTCCACGTCGTCGACCGCGGCCACCAGCGCCGCCAGCGCGCCGCCCGGGTAGCCGGCCGGGTCGGCCGTCTCCGCCGGGTCCAGCACGGCCACCGCGGCGTCGACCAGGTTGCCCGGCTCGGGGGAGAGCGGCACGGACGACGACAGGACGCCGATCCGGTCCGCCGGGGTGCCGCCGTCGGCGACCCCGGGCTGCAGTGCCGCGTCGCCCGCGGTCGCCGCGTCACTGGCGGCCAGCACGTGGTTGTTGGACAGCACCAGCAGCCGGTCGTCCCCGGGCGCCCGGACGAAGCCGCCCAGCGTGCCGGCGGAGACGGCGGGGTGGCCGACCGAGAGCCCGGGGCGCAGCGGGCGCACCCGTCGCTGCAGCTCCTCGGGTGACGACCCGGGGGAGGACAGCGGCCGCACCCGCCCGATGACCCGCACGTCCACCTCCCCGCGGGCGGCCTCGTCCAGGCCGCCGAGCACCGCGGCCGCGTCGGCCTCCGCCACCAGCCGGACCGCCAGGTGCACCGACCGGGGTCCCACCGGCGCCAGCCCGAGCGCGACGCCGCTCCACCGGGTCGCCCCACCGAGGTCGTACGCCTCCGCCTGCCCGGACCCTCGGGGGAGCACGCTGCCCGGCGGTGCGTCGGACAGCCGCTGGGACAGCAGGGCCTTGAGCTCACGGGCGGAGTCGGGCAGCACGGGGCCTCCGGGGGTGGCGGGGGGGCGGGTCGACCCCGACGGTAGGGCGGGGGTGTGACAGCAGCGATGCGGGCGGGCCCGGACGGGTGGTCACTCCCGCCGCCGGTGCGGGCGCGCTACTGTGACCGGCGGTACGGTCCCGGCCGGCCACCGCAGGCCACGTAGCTCCCGCCCTCCTCGGGGCAGGGGAGCCCGCCCGGCCCCCGGTGGCCGGGCGCCGAGGCAGTACGCCGCACCTGGACGGGAATGTGTCGCCCCCGGCGATGGTTCTGCCTGTGCGGTGGCTGACCCGGCGCCCGCGCAGGCATCCGGACCCGGTTTGCACCGGGTTCCGATGCCCGGGTATCGTGGTCAGCCGTGCCCAGGGAGACCTGGGCCTTGCTCCCGTTCGCGGTGCACCTGGGTGCCCGGAGGTCGTCCACGACCCCCGGTGCCGGGGGTCCCGCCCGCCGCCAGGCGGGCTGGCCGGTGCCGAGTCGCGAGGGGCGGACGAGTCGGTTCCACCAATCTGGCCGGTTCTCGCGAAGGGCGACACGCCCGACCGCGTGTACCGGACAGGGTCGTGCGGGCAGACTCAGGCCGGGCCACCGGGCACACCACAGCAGTGCACCACCCATCCACAGCACGACCCAGCGCAGGCAGGAGATCCAGGCCACCCATGCCCACGATCCAGCAGCTGGTCCGCAAGGGCCGCGAGGACAAGGTCGAGAAGACCAAGACCCCGGCGTTGAAGGGTTCCCCTCAGCGCCGCGGCGTGTGCACGCGCGTCTACACGACGACGCCGAAGAAGCCGAACTCGGCGCTGCGCAAGGTCGCTCGCGTCCGCCTCACCAGTGGCATCGAGGTGACCGCCTACATCCCGGGCGTCGGCCACAACCTGCAGGAGCACTCGATGGTGCTCGTGCGCGGCGGCCGGGTGAAGGACCTCCCCGGCGTCCGCTACAAGATCATCCGTGGCTCGCTGGACACCCAGGGCGTCCGCAACCGCAAGCAGGCTCGCAGCCGGTACGGCGCGAAGAAGGAGAAGAGCTGACATGCCTCGCAAGGGACCCGCTCCCCGTCGTCCGCTCGTCGCCGACCCGGTGTACCAGTCGCCGCTGGTGACCCAGCTGGTGAACAAGGTGCTCGTCGACGGCAAGCGCTCGGTCGCCGAGGCGATCGTCTACGGCGCCCTGGAGGGCGTCCGGGCGAAGAACGACACCGACCCGGTCGTCACGCTCAAGCGTGCGCTGGACAACGTCAAGCCGGCTCTCGAGGTCCGCAGCCGCCGCGTCGGCGGTGCGACCTACCAGGTGCCGATCGAGGTCCGCGCCTCCCGCAGCACCACCCTCGGCCTGCGCTGGCTCATCCAGTACAGCCGGGCCCGCCGCGAGAAGACGATGACCGAGCGCCTGATGAACGAGCTGCTCGACGCGAGCAACGGCCTCGGCGCCGCCGTGAAGCGGCGCGAGGACACCCACAAGATGGCCGAGTCGAACAAGGCCTTCGCGCACTACCGCTGGTGACCCCCGGTCGACCAGCAGCCGCTGCCCGCGGTGAGACCGGGCGACCCCCGGTCACCGCGCACGGACGAACAGGAAGAGGAGTGACGTAATGGCCCAGAACGCGGCCCAACTCGCCAAGACCCGCAACATCGGGATCATGGCGCACATCGACGCCGGCAAGACGACGACGACCGAGCGGATCCTCTTCTACACCGGCATCAACTACAAGATCGGTGAAGTCCACGACGGCGCGGCCACGATGGACTGGATGGAGCAGGAGCAGGAGCGCGGCATCACCATCACGTCGGCCGCGACCAAGTGCTCCTGGAACGACCACGACATCAACATCATCGACACCCCCGGGCACGTCGACTTCACCGTCGAGGTGGAGCGGTCCCTGCGGGTGCTCGACGGTGCTGTTGCGGTCTACGACGGTGTCGCCGGCGTGGAGCCGCAGACCGAGCAGGTCTGGCGGCAGGCGGAGAAGTACGGCGTCCCGCGCATGTGCTTCGTCAACAAGCTCGACCGCACCGGCGCGGACTTCTTCCGGTGCGTCCAGATGATGATCGAGCGGCTGGCCGCCAACCCGCTGGTGCTGCAGCTGCCGATCGGTGCCGAGGCCGACTTCATCGGCGTCGTCGACCTGGTGCAGATGCGCGCGCTGACCTGGCGCGGCGAGACCAAGATGGGCGAGGACTACGCCATCGAGGAGATCCCCGCCGAGCTGGCCGACCAGGCCGCCGAGTACCGCGAGAAGCTCCTGGAGAACATCGCCGACTTCGACGACTCGCTGATGGAGGACTACCTCGGAGGCGAGGAGATCACCGTCGACCGGCTGAAGGCCGCCATCCGCAAGGCGACCATCGCCGGCCAGGTCAACCCGGTGCTCACCGGGACGGCGTTCAAGAACAAGGGCGTGCAGCCGCTGCTCGACGGGGTCGTCGACTACCTGCCCAGCCCGCTGGACATCGAGGCCATCGTCGGTACCGCGCTCGACGGCGAGACCGAGGTGCTGCGGCACGCCGACGAGGACGAGCCGTTCTCGGCACTGGCGTTCAAGATCCAGACCGACCAGCACCTGGGCAAGCTCACCTACATCCGGGTCTACTCCGGCAAGCTGGACGCCGGGTCCCCGGTGCTGAACAGCACCAAGGACCGCAAGGAGCGGGTCGGCAAGATCTACCAGATGCACGCCAACAAGCGCGAGGAGCGCCAGGGCGTGGGTGCCGGCGAGATCGTGGCCGTCAACGGCATGAAGCAGACGACCACCGGGGACACGCTCTGCGACCCGCAGAAGCCGGTGATCCTGGAGTCGATGACCTTCCCCGCGCCGGTCATCTCGGTGGCCATCGAGCCGAAGACCAAGGGCGACCAGGAGAAGCTGGGCACCGCGATCCAGAAGCTCGCCGAGGAGGACCCGACGTTCCAGGTCCGCCTGGACGAGGAGACCGGCCAGACCGTCATCTCCGGCATGGGCGAGCTCCACCTGGAGATCCTGGTCGACCGCATGCGGCGCGAGTTCCGCGTCGAGGCGAACGTCGGCAAGCCCCAGGTCGCCTACCGCGAGACGATCCGCAAGGCCGTCGAGAAGGTCGACTACACCCACAAGAAGCAGACGGGTGGGTCGGGCCAGTTCGCCAAGGTGCAGGTGAGCATCGAGCCGCTCGAGGTCGCCGCCGACGGCCCGACCTACGAGTTCGTCAACGCCGTGACCGGTGGTCGCATCCCGCGGGAGTACATCCCGTCGGTCGACGCCGGCATGCAGGACGCGATGCAGTACGGCATCCTGGCCGGCTACCCGATGGTGGGCGTCAAGGCGACCCTCGTCGACGGCCAGTACCACGAGGTCGACTCCTCGGAGATGGCCTTCAAGATCGCCGGCTCGATGGTCTTCAAGGAGGCCGCACGCAAGGCCAGCCCGGCCCTGCTCGAGCCGTTGATGGCCGTCGAGGTCGTCACCCCCGAGGACTACATGGGTGACGTGATCGGCGACCTGAACTCCCGCCGCGGGACCATCCAGGCGATGGAGGAGCGCTCCGGCGCCCGCGTCGTCCGGGCCCTGGTGCCGCTGTCGGAGATGTTCGGCTACGTGGGCGACCTGCGCAGCCGCACCCAGGGACGGGCGAGCTACACCATGGTGTTCGACACCTACGCCGAGGTTCCCTCCAACGTCGCCAAGGAGATCATCGCCAAGGCGACCGGCGAGTAACCGGTGGGCGGCTGACGCCGCCGGCCACCGCGAGCGTGAGCTCGCACCCCCCAGACACGCGAACGACTGCGAAGAACCGACCGAGAGGAACCTCAGTGGCCAAGGCCAAGTTCGAGCGGACCAAGCCGCACGTCAACATCGGCACCATCGGGCACATCGACCACGGGAAGACGACGCTCACCGCGGCGATCACCAAGGTCCTGCACGACAAGTATCCGAACCTCAACGAGGCGTCCGCGTTCGACCAGATCGACAAGGCGCCCGAGGAGAAGGCCCGCGGCATCACGATCTCGATCGCGCACGTGGAGTACCAGACGGAGAACCGTCACTACGCGCACGTCGACTGCCCCGGTCACGCCGACTACATCAAGAACATGATCACCGGTGCGGCGCAGATGGACGGCGCCATCCTGGTGGTCGCGGCGACCGACGGCCCGATGCCGCAGACCAAGGAGCACGTCCTCCTGGCCCGCCAGGTCGGCGTCCCCTACATCGTGGTGGCCCTGAACAAGGCCGACATGGTGGACGACGAGGAGATCCTCGAGCTCGTCGAGCTGGAGGTCCGTGAGCTGCTGTCCGAGTACGAGTTCCCGGGCGACGACGTCCCCGTGGTCCGCGTCTCCGCGCTGAAGGCCCTCGAGGGCGACGCCGAGTGGGGCGACAAGCTCATGGAGCTCATGGACGCCGTCGACACGGCCATCCCCGAGCCCGAGCGTGAGATCGACAAGCCGTTCCTCATGCCCGTCGAGGACGTCTTCACCATCACCGGCCGCGGCACCGTGGTGACCGGTCGCGTGGAGCGCGGCATCGTCAAGGTCTCCGAGGAGATCGAGATCGTCGGGATCCGTCCCGGCTCGCACAAGACGACCGTCACCGGCGTCGAGATGTTCCGCAAGCTGCTCGACCAGGGCCAGGCCGGTGACAACGTCGGTCTGCTGCTGCGCGGCATCAAGCGCGAGGACGTCGAGCGCGGCCAGGTCATCGTCAAGCCGGGCTCGATCACCCCGCACACGAACTTCGAGGGCTCGGTCTACATCCTCTCGAAGGACGAGGGTGGCCGGCACACGCCGTTCTTCAACAACTACCGTCCCCAGTTCTACTTCCGGACGACGGACGTCACCGGCGTCGTGACCCTGCCCGCGGGCACCGAGATGGTCATGCCCGGCGACAACACCGAGATGACGGTCGAGCTGATCCAGCCGATCGCCATGGAGGAGGGCCTGCGCTTCGCCATCCGCGAGGGTGGCCGCACCGTCGGCGCCGGCCGGGTCGTCAAGATCAACAAGTGAGTCCCCGGTGGGCGGCGGCCGGACGGCCGCCGCCCACCCCCCGGGTCGCCCCGGGACCCCCGGGTCAACCGACCCAGTGACCCCAGAACCACCCGATCGGCAGGAGCGAAGACAGGCGATGGCGGGACAGAAGATCCGCATCCGGCTGAAGGCCTACGACCACGAGGCCATCGATGCCTCGGCGCGGCGCATCGTGGACACGGTGACGAAGACCGGAGCGCGCGTCGTCGGCCCGGTGCCGCTGCCGACGGAGAAGAACGTGTACTGCGTGATCCGCTCGCCGCACAAGTACAAGGACTCGCGCGAGCACTTCGAGATGCGCACGCACAAGCGGCTCATCGACATCCTCGACCCGACGCCGAAGACGGTGGACGCGCTCATGCGCATCGACCTGCCGGCCTCGGTCGACGTCAACATCCAGTAAGGGCTGTTCCAGACATGGCGAGCACATTCCGTGGTCTCCTCGGCGAGAAGCTGGGGATGACCCAGGTCTTCGACGAGAACAACCGCATCGTGCCGGTGACCGTCGTCAAGGCGGGCCCGTGCGTGGTCACGCAGGTCCGCACCCCCGAGAAGGACGGGTACTCCGCCGTCCAGCTCGGCTTCGGCGCGATCGACCCCCGCAAGGTGAACAAGCCCGAGGCCGGGCACTTCGCCAAGGCGGGCGTCACGCCCCGGCGGCACGTCGTCGAGCTGCGCACCGAGGACGCCAGTGACTACCAGGTGGGCCAGGAGCTGACCGCCGAGGTCCTCTCCGACGTCGCCAAGGTCGACGTCATCGGCACAAGCAAGGGCAAGGGCACCGCCGGCGTCATGAAGCGTCACGGCTTCAAGGGCCTCGGCGCCGGCCACGGCACCCACCGCAAGCACCGCGCCCCCGGCTCGATCGGTGGCGCCTCCACCCCCGGCCGCGTCTTCAAGGGCGTCCGGATGGCCGGTCGCATGGGCAACGTCACCACGACGACGCTCTCGCTGACCGTCCATGCGGTCGACACCGAGAAGGGCCTGGTGCTGATCAAGGGCGCCGTCCCCGGTCCGCGCGGGGGGCTGCTGCTCGTCCGTTCCGCGGTCAAGGGCGGGCCCGTGAGGAGTGACGAGAAGTGAGCCAGCCGACCGACACCCGGACCGACCGCCAGGTCGACGTCCGCACCCCGGCGGGGGAGACCTCCGGCAGCGTGACGCTGCCCGGCGAGCTCTTCGACGCCCCGGCCAACGTGTCCCTGCTGCACCAGGTCGTCGTCGCCCAGCTCGCCGCGGCGCGCCAGGGCACGCACTCGACCAAGACGCGCGCCCAGGTCAGCGGCACCGGCGCCAAGCCGTACCGCCAGAAGGGCACCGGCCGGGCCCGTCAGGGGTCGCTGCGTGCGCCGCAGTTCTCCGGCGGTGGCATCTCGCACGGCCCGGTGCCGCGCAACTACGACCAGAAGACGCCCAAGAAGATGAAGGCCGCCGCGCTGCGCGGTGCCCTCTCGGACCGGGCCCGCGAGGACCGCGTGCACGTGGTCTCCGCGTTCGTCGACGGGGACACCCCCTCGACGAAGTCCGCGCTGGCCGTGCTCAACGGCATCACCACCGCCAAGCGCGTGCTGGTCGTCCTCGACCGCGACGACGTCCTCAACTGGATCAGCCTGCGCAACGAGCCGCGGGTGCACCTGATCGAGGCCGGCCAGCTCAACACCTACGACGTGCTCGTCGCCGACGAGGTGGTCTTCACCGAGACCGCGCTCGCCGAGTACGTCGCCGGGCCGGCCAAGGGCAAGAGCGTCACGGGGCGCGCCTCGTCCGCCGAGCTGCCCGACCTGTCCACCTCGGGGCTCTCCGGCGGCGTGCCGTCGATCGCCCCGGCCGAGGGCGAGGGCACCGTCGAGGTGACCTCCGCGTCGGCGGCCCCCCAGTCGGTGGCCGCCAAGCCGCGGACGACGGCTCCCGCCGCCGACCCGCAGGAGGCCGCTCCGTCCACCGCCGCCGAGGCCGCTGCCGCGCCCGCCGAGCAGGCGGCCGCCGCCAACGCCGGGCCGGACGCGCAGGCGCCCACCGAGGACGGCACCACCGACACCACCGAGGAGAAGGCATGAGCGTCCGCGACCCCCGGGACGTCCTGCTGTCCCCGGTCATCTCGGAGAAGAGCTACGGCCTGCTCGACGAGAACAAGTACACGTTCATCGTCCGGCCGGACGCGAACAAGACGCAGATCAAGATCGCTGTGCAGCAGGTCTTCAACGTGAAGGTCCTCGCCGTCAACACGATCAACCGCCAGGGGAAGAGGAAGCGCTCCAAGGGCGCTGTGATGGGGAAGCGCAAGGACACCAAGCGCGCCATCGTCTCCGTCGCCCCCGGCGACCGCATCGAGCTCTTCGGGGGCCCGGGCGCCTGACGGCTTCCGCCGTCGCCAGCCCGGACCACCGATCGGACCAGAGAGAACAGACAGGGACTCTGAGGAACCATGGCCATCCGTAAGTACAAGCCGACGACGCCGGGCCGCCGCGGCTCGTCCGTCGCCGACTTCGCCGAGGTCACCCGCGACCATCCCGAGAAGTCGCTGGTCCGGCCGCTGCACGGTCGTGGCGGGCGCAACGTCCACGGCCGGGTCACCGCCCGGCACCAGGGCGGCGGGCACAAGCGCGCGTACCGGCTGATCGACTTCCGCCGGGCCGACAAGGACGGCGTGCCGGCCAAGGTCGCGCACATCGAGTACGACCCGAACCGCACCTCGCGGATCGCGCTGCTGCACTTCGCCGACGGTGAGAAGCGCTACATCATCGCGCCGGCGCGGCTGAAGCAGGGCGACACCGTCGAGTGCGGCCCGGCCGCGGACATCAAGCCGGGCAACAACCTGCCGCTGCGCAACATCCCGGTCGGCACGGTGGTCCACGCCATCGAGCTGCGCCCGGGTGGCGGGGCCAAGATCGCCCGCTCGGCCGGGACCAGCGTCCAGCTGGTCGCCCGCGAGGGCCGCTTCGCCCAGCTGCGGATGCCCTCGGGCGAGATCCGCAACGTCGACGTCCGCTGCCGCGCGACGGTCGGCGAGGTCGGCAACGCCGAGCAGTCGAACATCAACTGGGGCAAGGCCGGCCGGATGCGGTGGAAGGGCAAGCGCCCGACCGTCCGCGGTGTGGCCATGAACCCGGTCGACCACCCGCACGGTGGTGGTGAGGGCAAGACCTCCGGTGGCCGCCACCCGGTGAACCCGAAGGGCAAGCCGGAGGGCCGGACGCGCAAGCGGAAGGCCAGTGACGCCATGATCGTGCGCCGCCGGCGCACCGGCAAGAAGCGCTGAGCGGGTAGAGGAGCTCTCCAGACATGCCACGTAGCCTCAAGAAGGGCCCCTTCGTCGACGACCACCTGCTCGCCAAGGTGGACGCCCAGAACGAGAAGGGCACCAAGAACGTCATCCGCACCTGGTCGCGGCGCTCGACGATCATCCCCGACATGCTCGGCCACACCCTCGCGGTGCACGACGGCCGCAAGCACGTCCCGGTCTTCGTGACCGAGGCGATGGTCGGGCACAAGCTCGGCGAGTTCGCGCCCACCCGCACGTTCCGCGGGCACGTCAAGGACGACCGCCGGTCGCGGCGCGGCTGACGGCCGACCAGGTAGAGAGAAGCTGACATGACTTCCCAGTTGGGACAGGAGACGCCGGTCGCCCGGGCCACCGCCCGGTTCGTCCGCGTCACCCCGATGAAGGCGCGCCGGGTGGTGGACATGGTCCGCTACCTGCCGACCTCCGAGGCGCTCGCGCTGCTGCGCTTCGCCCCGCAGAGCGCCAGCGAGCCGGTGGCCAAGGTCGTCGCCAGCGCGGTGGCCAACGCCGAGCACAACCTCCGTCTGGACCCGGCCGCCCTCGTGGTGAGCGCGGCGTTCGTCGACGAGGGCCCGACGCTCAAGCGGATCCGTCCGCGGGCGCAGGGCCGGGCGTTCCGCATCAACAAGCGGACCAGCCACATCACCGTCGAGGTCACCGAGGTGAGCTCGAACGCCGAGCTCGCCCAGCGGTCTCGCAAGGCACGGCGCGACACCGGGCAGTCCGGCCCGGCCGTCCAGCAGAAGAGCAACACGAGGGGAGGGACCCGCTAGTGGGTCAGAAGGTCAACCCGCACGGGTTCCGGCTCGGCATCACCACCGACTACAAGTCCCGGTGGTACGCGGACAAGCTGTACGCGGACTACGTCAAGGAGGACGTGGCGATCCGCAAGCTCATGGGCAAGGGCATGGAGCGCGCCGGCATCTCGAAGGTGGAGATCGAGCGCACCCGTGACCGCGTCCGGGTGGACATCCACACCGCGCGCCCGGGCATCGTCATCGGCCGCCGCGGCGCCGAGGCCGACCGCATCCGCGGGGAGCTGGAGAAGCTCACCGGCAAGCAGGTGCAGCTGAACATCCTCGAGGTGAAGAACCCCGAGTCGGACGCGCAGCTGGTCGCCCAGGGTGTCGCCGAGCAGCTGTCCAGCCGTGTCAGCTTCCGCCGCGCGATGCGCAAGGCCATGCAGTCCGCCCAGCGCAGCCCGCAGGTCAAGGGCATCCGGGTGCAGTGCTCCGGTCGTCTGGGCGGCACCGAGATGAGCCGGTCGGAGTTCTACCGCGAGGGTCGCGTGCCGCTGCACACCCTCCGGGCGAACATCGACTACGGCATCTACGAGGCCCGCACGACCTTCGGCCGCATCGGCGTCAAGGTCTGGATCTACAAGGGCGACGCCAGCGGTTCGCGCGCCGAGCGGGAGGCCCTCGAGGCGCTCGCCCAGCGTCAGCAGCGCCGCGAGCGGGCCCAGCGTCCGCAGCGCCGGTCGGGCTCGACCGGCACCACCGCCGGCGGCACCGAGGCCGGTCGCGCAGCGGCCGAGACCCCGGCCGGCCAGGCTCCCGAGGCGTCCGCCGACACCGTCGACACCACGGCCAGCGCCGTGGCCGCGACCTCCGGCGACGCCGCTCCCGCACAGAGCGTCGGCGAGGCCGCCGGCGCCGAGGGCACCGCGGCCGCCACGGCCGCCGGTGCCGAGAACACGGAGGGCTGACACGTGCTCATCCCACGTCGGGTCAAGCACCGCAAGCAGCACCACCCGAGCCGGTCGGGTGCCGCCAAGGGTGGCACCGCGATCAACTTCGGTGACTTCGCGATCCAGGCCCTGGAGCCGGCGTACGTCACCAACCGGCAGATCGAGTCCGCCCGTATCGCCATGACCCGCCACATCAAGCGTGGCGGCAAGGTGTGGATCTCCATCTACCCGGACCGCCCGCTGACCAAGAAGCCGGCCGAGACCCGCATGGGCTCGGGCAAGGGCTCGCCCGAGTGGTGGGTGGCCAACGTGAAGCCGGGCCGGATCATGTTCGAGCTGTCCGGTGTCGCCGAGCCCGTGGCCCGCGAGGCCATGCGCCGCGCGATCCACAAGCTCCCCATGAAGTGCCGCTTCATCACCCGTGAAGGAGAGGTGTGATGGCCGCCGGACTGTCCGCCCCCGAACTGCGCGAGCTGTCGGCCGACGAGCTGGCCACGCGGCTGCGTGAGTCGCGCGAGGAACTGTTCAACCTGCGGTTCCAGGTGGCCACCGGCCAGCTGGACAACAACCGGCGACTGCAGACCGTCCGCCGCGACATCGCCCGGATCTACACGATCATGCGTGAGCGCGAGCTGGGCCTCTCGGTCGCCCCGAACGAGGGTGTGGCATGAGCGAGACCCAGCAGACCGGCACCCCCGAGATCGCCCGCCGTGGTGACCGCAAGGTGCGCGAGGGCCTGGTCGTCAGCGACAAGATGGAGAAGACCATCGTCGTCGAGGTCGAGGACCGGGTGAAGCACGGCCTGTACGGCAAGGTGCTCCGCCGGACGAGCAAGCTCAAGGCGCACGACGAGCAGAACACCGCCGGCATCGGCGACCGCGTCCAGATCATGGAGACGCGGCCCACCTCGGCCACCAAGCGCTGGCGCCTGGTGACCGTCGTCGAGAAGGCCAAGTAGGCGAACCCGACGCCGGTCTCTCGGGGCCGGCCGGCAGGGAGTACCCTGGACGACTGGCGCGCCCCCCGGGTGCGCGCCGCATCCCGGTACCCGTGCTCGTACGCACCGGCGGCGCTCGCTGCCGGTGCGTACGCACGTGGGTGCCGGACAGCCGGTTCACCGATCCGGTCCGGCTGTCGCCGCAGAGACACAGGAGCAGGTTGTGATCCAGCAGGAGTCGCGGCTGCGAGTCGCCGACAACACCGGTGCCAAGGAGATCTTGTGCATCCGTGTGCTCGGCGGGTCCGGCCGACGCTACGCGGGCATCGGTGACGTCATCGTCGCCACCGTCAAGGACGCGCTGCCCGGCGCCGGCGTCAAGAAGGGCGACGTGGTCAAGGCCGTCGTCGTCCGCACGGTGAAGGAGCGCCGTCGTCCCGACGGCTCCTACATCCGCTTCGACGAGAACGCCGCGGTCATCATCCGCGACAGCGGCGACCCGCGCGGCACGCGCATCTTCGGCCCCGTGGGCCGGGAACTCCGCGACAAGCGGTTCATGCGGATCATCTCGCTCGCCCCGGAGGTGTTGTGACCATGGCTCAGCCGACCAGCGGGAAGACCCCGTCGATGAAGGTCAAGAAGGGCGACTCGGTCGTCGTCCTGTCCGGCAAGGACAAGGGTGCGAAGGGCCGCGTCATCGCCGCCTACCCCAAGACCCAGAAGGTCCTCGTCGAGGGCATCGGCCGGGTGAAGAAGCACACCCGGATCAGCACCACCCAGCGCGGTGCCCAGTCGGGCGGGATCGTCACCCAGGAGGCCGCCATCCACGTGAGCAACGTGATGGTCATCGACTCCGAGGACACGCCGACCCGGGTCGGTTACCGCAAGGACGAGGAAGGCCGCAGCATCCGGGTCTCGCGGCGCACCGGTAAGGACCTCTGAAGCCATGAGCGCACCCACCCGTGAGCTGCCCCGGCTGCTCGCCCGCTACCGCGAGGACATCGCGCCGGCGCTGAAGAACGAGTTCGGCTACGACAACGTCATGCAGATCCCCGGTCTGGTCAAGATCGTGGTGAACATGGGGGTCGGCGAGGCCACCCGCGACGCCAAGCTGATGGACGGCGCCGTCCGCGACCTGACGGCGATCACCGGCCAGAAGCCGATCGTCGTCCGCGCCCGCAAGTCCATCGCCCAGTTCAAGCTGCGTGAGGGCATGCCCATCGGCGCCAAGGTCACCCTGCGTAACGACCGCATGTGGGAGTTCCTCGACCGCCTGCTGAGCCTGGCGCTGCCCCGCATCCGTGACTTCCGCGGTCTGAACCCCAAGCAGTTCGACGGCCACGGCAACTACACCTTCGGGCTGACCGAGCAGTCGATGTTCCGTGAGATCGACGTGGACCGGATCGACCGGCCCCGGGGCATGGACATCACGCTCGTCACCACCGCCACCACCGACGAGGAGGGTCGCGAGCTGCTCACGCTGCTCGGCTTCCCCTTCGCCGGCCAGACCGTCGTGAACGCGACCCGCTGACCGCGGGCGAGGGGATCACAGAAATGGCCAAGAAGGCTCTCATCAACAAGGCGGCCCGCAAGCCGAAGTTCGCGGTCCGCGGGTACACCCGCTGCCAGCGCTGCGGCCGTCCGCACGCCGTCTTCCGCAAGTTCGGCCTGTGCCGGATCTGCGTCCGCGAGATGGCCCACGCCGGCGAGCTTCCCGGCGTCACCAAGTCCAGCTGGTAAGGACCCCGTCGTCCCCCCACGACGCGCTTCGCACGTCGCGGGGCCCCTACGACAGGGCCGGTCCCAGACATCCGTCCGGGCTCGCAACGCACCTTTCCCGTAGTACCGATCGCCGAAAGGCCCCCGCACCGTGCGGAGGGAACCGCGGCGAGAGAGGCAACACACACCCATGACGATGACCGACCCGATCGCGGACATGCTCACGCGCATCCGCAACGCGAACTCGGCGTACCACGACGCGGCGGCCATGCCGTCGTCGAAGCTGAAGACGAAGGTGGCCGAGATCCTCCAGCAGGAGGGCTACATCGGCGGCTGGACCGTCAAGGACGTCGAGGTCGACGGCCACGTGCGCAAGGAGCTCGTGGTCGACCTCAAGTACGGGCCGAACCGGGAGCGCAGCATCGCCGGCCTCCGTCGGGTGTCCAAGCCGGGCCTGCGGGTCTACGCGAAGTCCACCGCTCTGCCCAAGGTGCTCGGCGGTCTCGGAGTGGCGATCATCTCGACCTCCACCGGGCTGCTCACCGACAAGCAGGCGAACAAGAAGGGCGTGGGTGGGGAAGTCCTCGCCTACGTCTGGTAAGAGGAGCGAGCTGACATGTCACGGATCGGACGACTCCCGATTCCGGTGCCGAGCGGCGTGGACGTGGCCATCGACGGGCGCACGGTCAACGTCTCGGGACCGAAGGGGAAGCTGAGCCACACGGTCGCGGCTCCCATCACCGTCGAGCGCGGTGAGGACGGCACGCTGCAGGTGCAGCGGCCCGACGACGAGCGGGAGAGCCGGGCCCTGCACGGGCTGTCCCGGACCCTCATCGCCAACATGATCACCGGCGTGACCCAGGGGTACGACAAGACCCTGGAGATCGTCGGCGTCGGTTACCGCGTGCAGGCCCGGGGTGCCGACCTCGAGTTCGCGCTGGGCTTCAGCCACCCGGTCGTGGTGCGCGCCCCCGAGGGGATCTCCTTCACCGTCGAGGCCCCCACCCGCCTTCGGGTGAGCGGGATCGACAAGCAGCAGGTCGGCGAGGTCTCCGCCAAGATCCGCAAGATCCGCAAGCCCGACCCGTACAAGGGCAAGGGCGTGCGGTACCAGGGCGAGGTCGTCAAGCGCAAGGTCGGGAAGACGGGCAAGTGATGGCACAGGCACAGTCCCAGACCGGGACCACCGAGAAGGCCGCCAGGGTGCACAAGCCCGTCGGCACCGACATCAGCACCGCCCGCCGGGTGGGCCGGCTCCGCCGGCACAACCGGCTGCGCAAGCGCGTCTCCGGCACGCCGGAGCGCCCCCGCATGGTGGTCAAGCGCAGCTCGCGGCACATCCACGTCCAGGTCGTCGACGACACCGTCGGCCGCACCCTGGTCAGCGCCTCGACGCTGGACGCGAGCCTCAAGGGCGCCGACGGCGACAAGTCCGCGCTGTCCCGCCAGGTGGGGGCCCTGGTCGCCGAGCGCGCCAAGGCCGCCGGGATCACCGCGGTGGTCTTCGACCGTGGGGGCAACCGGTACTCCGGGCGCATCGCGGCGCTGGCCGACGCCGCCCGCGAGGGCGGGCTGGACTTCTGATGAGCACCTCATCCACGAACGAGATGCCGAGCATGATCGAGAGGGACGTCTGATGCCAGGACCACAGCGACGCGGCGGTGGCGCCGGCGGTGCCGGTGGCGCCGGCGGCGGCAACGACCGGCGTGACCGCCGTGACGGCGGGCGCGGCCCCGGCGGTCCGGTCGAGAAGAGCAACTTCATCGAGCGGGTCGTGGCCATCAACCGCGTGTCCAAGGTCGTCAAGGGCGGTCGGCGCTTCAGCTTCACCGCCCTGGTGATCGTGGGCGACGGCGACGGCAAGGTCGGCGTGGGCTACGGCAAGGCCAAGGAGGTGCCCGCGGCCATCGCCAAGGGCGTCGAGGAGGCCAAGAAGCACTTCTACAACGTGCCGCGCATCGCCAGCACCATCCCGCACCCGGTGCAGGGTGAGGCGGCGGCCGGTGTCGTGCTGCTCAAGCCGGCCAGCCCGGGTACCGGTGTCATCGCCGGTGGCCCGGTGCGCGCCGTCCTCGAGTGCGCCGGCATCCACGACGTGCTCTCCAAGAGCCTCGGGTCCTCGAACCCGATCAACATCGTGCACGCGACCATGCAGGCGCTGAAGGATCTCGTGCGTCCCGAGGAGATCGCGGCCCGCCGCGGTCTGCCCCTCGAGGACGTCGCTCCGGCGGCGATGCTGCGGGCGCGGGCCGGTCAGGGGGTCTGACGTGGCTCAGCTGAAGGTCACCCAGGTCAAGTCGGCCATCGGCACCAAGCCGAACCAGCGTCAGACGCTGCGTTCGCTGGGGCTCAAGCGGATCAACGACTCGGTCGTCCAGGAGGACCGTCCCGAGATCCGCGGGATGGTCGCGACGGTGCCGCACCTGGTCGCCGTCGAAGAGATCGTCTGAGACGGGGAACGACATGACTCTCAAGGTCCACCACCTGCGACCGGCTCCCGGCGCCCACACCAAGAAGACCCGCGTGGGTCGTGGTGAGGGCTCCAAGGGCAAGACCGCCGGTCGCGGCACCAAGGGCTCCGGCGCCCGCGTGCAGGTCTCGGCCCGCTTCGAGGGCGGCCAGACCCCGCTGTACATGCGGCTGCCGAAGCTGTCCGGGTTCACCCGGCCCAACAAGGTCGTCTTCCAGGTCGTGAACCTGGACCGGATCGCCTCCCTGTTCCCGCAGGGCGGGTCCATCGACCCCGACACGCTGGCCGAGGCCGGCGCCGTCCGCCGTGGCCAGCCGGTCAAGGTCCTCGGCTCCGGTGACCTCGGCGGTGTCGCCGTCCACGTGTCGGCGCACGCCTTCTCCTCGTCCGCCGCGGACAAGATCGCCGCGGCCGGGGGCAGCGCCACCCAGCTCTAGCAGCGGTCGACCCCCGGGGCTCTCTGCCCCGGGGGTCTTCTGTCGCTCAGCTCCCACAGGTGCGATCCGACGTCCGCCCTGCAGGGCCCCGTCGCGAGCCTGCGACTGGTGGGGGCAGGGTGGTCCTTAAACTCATACGACCGACTCGGGGAGGGCACGTGCTGCAGGCGTTCGCCGCGGCGTTCCGGACGCCAGACCTCCGGCGCAAGCTGCTGTTCTCCCTGGCGATCATCGCCGTCTACCGGCTGGGCGCCAGCGTCCCCGGTCCCGGGGTGTCCGTCGAGGCGATCAACAGCTGCCTCGACCAGGCACAGGCCTCCGACCAGGCCGACGTCTACTCGTTGGTGAACCTGTTCTCCGGCGGTGCGCTCCTGCGCCTGTCGGTGTTCGCGCTGGGGATCATGCCGTACATCACGGCCAGCATCATCGTGCAGCTGCTGGTCGTGGTGATCCCGCGCTTCGAGCAGCTGAAGAAGGAAGGGCAGTCGGGCCAGCAGAAGCTGACCCAGTACACCCGGTACCTGACCATCGCGCTCGCCGTCCTGCAGAGCACCGGGATCATCGCCCTGGCCCGCAGCGGTCAGCTGTTCCCCAACTGCCCGCAGGACATCATCCCGTCGGACTCGGTGTGGACCACCGTCGTCCTGGTCGTGACCCTGACCGCCGGCACCGCCGTCATCATGTGGCTGGGCGAGCTGCTGACCGAGAAGGGGATCGGCAACGGCATGTCCGTGCTGATCTTCACTTCGATCGCCGCCCGGATCCCGGCCGAGGGCGGGGCGATCCTGCAGACCCGCGGCGTCCTGATCTTCAGCATCGTCTGCGCCATCGCCGTGCTGATCATCGGCACCGTGGTCTACGTCGAGCAGGCGCAGCGCCGGATCCCGGTGCAGTACGCCAAGCGGATGGTCGGCCGCCGGATGTACGGCGGCACGTCGACCTACCTGCCGCTCAAGGTGAACCAGGCCGGTGTCATCCCGGTCATCTTCGCCTCGTCCCTGCTGTACCTGCCCCAGCTGATCAGCCAGTTGCAGGGCGACAGCAGCGGGCCGGTGCGCCGGTTCATCGAGAACTACGTCATCAACCAGAGCAGCCCGGTGCACATCGCGGTGTACTTCGCGCTCATCGTGTTCTTCACGTACTTCTACGTCTCGATCACGTTCAACCCCGAGGAACGGGCCGACGACATGAAGCGCTACGGCGGCTTCATCCCCGGCATCCGTCCCGGCCGGCCCACGGCGGAGTACCTGCAGTACGTGCTGTCCCGGATCACCCTCCCCGGGTCGATCTACCTGGGTCTCGTGGCAGTCTTGCCCAACCTGTTCCTCTCGATCACCCAGGAGGGGCAGAACCAGAACTTCCCGTTCGGCGGGACCGCGGTGCTGATCATGGTGGGAGTGGGCTTGGAGACCGTGAAGCAGATCGAGACGCAACTCAACCAGCGCAGCTACGAAGGGTTCCTCCGCTAGTGCGCGTCGTGCTGCTGGGACCGCCGGGAGCCGGCAAGGGGACCCAGGCCCAGATCATCGCCGGAGAGCTGTCGGTGCCGGCCATCTCGACCGGGGACATCTTCCGGGCCAACGTGAGCGGCCAGACCGACCTCGGCCAGCAGGCCAAGGTCTACATGGACGCCGGTGACCTGGTACCTGACGAGATCACCGTCGCCATGGTCACCGATCGGCTCGCCGAGGCCGACGCGGTCGACGGCTTCCTGCTCGACGGCTTCCCGCGGACCATCGCCCAGGCCGAGCAGCTCCGGGACTCCCTGGCGGAGCTCGGCCAGAAGCTCGACCGGGTGCTCGAGCTCGTCGTCGACGAGGACGAGCTTGTGCGCCGGCTGTCCGGACGGCGGATGCAGGTCGACGGCGAGTGGGTCCAGCGCGAGGACGACAAGCCCGAGACGGTGCGCCACCGGCTGGAGGTGTATCGGGAACAGACCGCTCCGCTGTCGGGGTTCTACGACGAGGCGGGTCTGCTGAGCCGGATCGACGCGATCGGGGAGATCGACGAGGTCACCGGCCGGGCGCTGGCCGCGCTCGGCGTGGGTCCGGCTTCCGCGGTCTGAGCAGGGCGGGACGGCGGTGCACGGTGACCTCGGCTCCACGCTCCTGGCCCGCCTCCCGGTACTGGCGAAGTGGAGTGGACGGATGATCCAGATCAAGACCGCGCAGGAAGTCGAGCTGATGCGGGCCGCCGGGCTGGTGGTGGCCGGCGCGATCGACGCGGTGCGGGCCGCCGTCCGTCCCGGCGTGACCACCGGTGAGCTCGACGCCATCGCCGAGGACCACATCCGGACCGCCGGGGCGGTGCCCTCCTTCCTCGGGTACCACGGCTTCACCGGCAGCATCTGCGCCTCGATCAACGACGAGGTCGTGCACGGCATCCCGGACCCGGGGCGCGCCCTCGCCGAGGGCGACAACATCTCGATCGACTGCGGCGCGATCCTCGCCGGCTGGCACGGGGACTCCGCCGTCACCGTCACGGTGGGGGAGCCCTCCGCGGAGGACGCCGAGCTGATCGCCGTCACCGAGCGGTCGATGTGGGCCGGGCTGGCCAAGGCGGTGGCCGGCGGCCGGCTGACCGACATCAGCCACGCGGTCGAGGAGTCCATCACCGCGCACCCGCACAGGTACGGGATCGTCGACCACTACGGCGGCCACGGCATCGGCACCGAGATGCACCAGGACCCGCACGTGCTCAACTACGGACGCGCCGGGCGGGGGCCCAAGCTCGTCCCGGGTCTGGCCCTGGCCATCGAGCCGATGGTCACCGTGGGCGACCCGGCGACCGCCGAGCTCGAGGACGGCTGGACCGTGGTGACCAAGGACGGGTCGCGCGCCGCGCACTTCGAGCACACCGTGGCGATCACGCCCGAGGGCCCGTGGGTGCTCACCGCCACCGACGGCGGCGTCGCCGGCCTCGCCCCGTTCGGCATCACCCCCCGCACCTGACGGCCCTCGTGCAGTAGGAGGACCCCGCTGCCCCCCACGCCTCGCACGCTCGGTGTGGGCCCCTGCAGCGGGGCCGACAGGGCATGGTCGCTGTCACTGTGGGCCGGGTTGGAGAGCCGGTGGTCCTGGGAGTACAGTGGCCGTTGGCGTTCGCGCCGTCCGTCGTCGTGCTGTGGCCGTACGACTCCGGGCGCCTCTGCGAGACCGCCCGCACCACCGAATCCCGCACCACCGCTCCTGCCGGTCCGGCATGGGCGCTGTCAGCTCGGACGAGAAGAAGGAGCCCGCAGGGCATGGCGAAGAAGGACGGGGCCATCGAGGTCGAGGGTCGCGTCGTCGAACCGCTGCCCAACGCGATGTTCCGGGTCGAGCTGCAGAACGGGCACCGAGTGCTCGCCCACATCAGCGGCAAGATGCGGCAGCACTACATCCGCATCCTGCCCGAGGACCGCGTGGTCGTGGAGCTCTCGCCCTACGACCTGACCCGCGGACGCATCGTCTACCGCTACAAGTGACCGCCGCCCGGTCGCGCCACCGTGCGCGGACGGCGGCACACATCGATCTGAGGAATGAGGGCCGGCACCGGTGAAGGTCCAGCCGTCGGTGAAGAAGATCTGCGACAAGTGCAAGGTGATCCGCCGGCACGGCCGGGTCATGGTCATCTGCGACAACGCCCGGCACAAGCAGCGCCAGGGCTGAGGGAGTACCTGACAAATGGCACGACTGGCTGGTGTCGACCTCCCCCGCGAGAAGCGGATGGAGATCGCTCTCACTTACATCTACGGCATCGGCAAGACCTCCGCGAAGGAGACCCTGGCCGCGACGGGCGTCAGCCCCGACCTGCGCGCCAAGGACCTGACCGACGAGGACCTGCTGAAGTTGCGCGACTACATCGACGAGCACTTCCGCGTCGAGGGTGACCTGCGCCGCGAGGTGGCCGGTGACATCCGCCGCAAGGTGGAGATCGGCTGCTACCAGGGGATCCGGCACCGCCGCGGTCTCCCGGTGCACGGGCAGCGCACGAAGACCAACGCGCGCTCGAGCAAGGGCCCGCGCAAGACCATCGCGGGCAAGAAGAAGGCCCGCTGACCCAGGCGTGACGGCGCGCGGTCCCGGCGTCCGCTGACGCGGACCGGTCGCGCGCCCGCAGCCCCCGGGTTGCTGCCCAACCCTGCTGCCCCCGTGCAGTGCACGACCAGGCCACGAACACAGACACAGACCGGAGAGACATGCCTCCCAGGGCTCGCGCGGGTGCCGCCAAGAAGGTGCGCCGCAAGGAGAAGAAGAACGTCGCCCACGGCGCGGCGCACATCAAGAGCACCTTCAACAACACGATCGTGTCGATCACCGACCCCACGGGCAACGTGATCAGCTGGGCCTCGGCCGGGCACGTCGGGTTCAAGGGCTCCCGCAAGTCCACGCCGTTCGCGGCGCAGATGGCTGCCGAGAACGCCGCGCGCAAGGCCCAGGAGCACGGCATGCGCAAGGTCGACGTCTTCGTGAAGGGCCCTGGGTCCGGTCGCGAGACGGCGATCCGCTCCCTCCAGGCCACGGGCCTCGAGGTCGGGCAGATCCAGGACGTGACGCCGCAGCCGCACAACGGCTGCCGCCCCAAGAAGCGCCGCCGGGTCTGACCGGTCACTGACGAGACGAACGAGGAGTACCTGACGTGGCCCGTTACACCGGAGCCGACTGCCGCATGTGCCGGCGCGAGAAGATGAAGCTGTTCCTCAAGGGCAGCAAGTGCGAGTCCCCGAAGTGCCCGATCGAGATCCGGCCCTACCCGCCGGGCGAGCACGGCCGCGGTCGCACCAAGGACAGCGAGTACCTGCTGCAGCTGCGCGAGAAGCAGAAGGCCCGCCGCATCTACGGCGTGCTGGAGAAGCAGTTCCGCGGCTACTACGAAGAGGCGAACAAGAAGTCGGGCAAGACCGGTGAGGTCCTGCTGCAGATCCTCGAGTCCCGCCTGGACAACGTGGTCTACCGGGCCGGCCTGGCCGAGTCCCGCGACATGGCCCGCCAGCTGGTGCGCCACGGCCACATCAAGGTCAACGGCCGCAAGGTCGACATCCCGTCCTACCGGGTGAGCGCCAACGACATCGTCGAGGTCGCCGCCAAGTCGGTCGAGATGCTGCCCTTCCAGATCGCCCAGGCCCGCGCCGGCCAGCGGCCGGTGCCGCCGTGGCTGGAGGTCATCAGCAGCCAGCTCAAGGTGCTGGTGCACTCGATCCCGGCGCGCCAGGTGATCGACACCCCCGTGCAGGAGCAGCTGATCGTGGAGCTCTACTCCAAGTGATCGGCGCCCTGCCGCTCAGCTAGACCGCACGACCAGCACGGCACGACAGCACGACGGCGGGGCGGGTGGACCGATGTCCGCCCCGGCGGCACCACCCCCTCACGGCGTCATATGGCGGTCGCCGGAGGACCTGGAGGAGATCCACCATGCTCATCGCACAGCGTCCGACCCTCACCGAGGAGACGATCGACGCCCAGCGCTCGCGCTTCGTCATCGAGCCCCTCGAGCCCGGCTTCGGCTACACCCTCGGCAACTCGCTGCGTCGCACCCTGCTCTCCTCGATCCCCGGCGCTGCTGTCACCAGCATCCGGATCGAGGGCACCCTGCACGAGTTCACCACCGTGCCGGGCGTCAAGGAGGACGTCACCGAGCTCATCCTGAACCTCAAGGGCCTGGTCGTCAGCTCCGACTCCGACGAGCCGGTGACCATGTACCTGCGCAAGCAGGGTCCCGGTGAGGTGACCGCCGCCGACATCGCGCCCCCGGCCGGTGTCGAGGTGCACAACCCCGAGCTGCACATCGCCACCCTGAACGCGAAGGGCCGGCTCGAGATCGAGCTGGTCGTCGAGCGGGGTCGTGGCTACGTGCCGGCCACCCAGAACAAGCAGCCCGGCCAGGAGATCGGTCGCATCCCCGTCGACTCGATCTACTCCCCGGTGCTCAAGGTGACCTACGCCGTCGAGGCCACCCGTGTCGAGCAGCGCACGGACTTCGACCGCCTGGTCGTCGACGTCGAGACCAAGCCGTCGATGGAGCCGCGGGACGCGATCGCCAGCGCCGGCTCCACGCTGGTCGAGCTGTTCGGCCTGCTCCGTGAGCTGAACGTCGACGCCGAGGGCATCGAGGTCGGGCCCAGCCCGGCCGAGGCCGCCGACATCGCGAACTTCTCGATGCCGATCGAGGACATGGACCTCACCGTCCGGTCGTACAACTGCCTCAAGCGCGAGGGCGTGCACACCGTCGGCGAGCTCGTCACCCGCTCCGAGGCCGACCTGCTGGACATCCGGAACTTCGGTGCCAAGTCCATCGACGAGGTCAAGCTGAAGCTGGCTGCCATGGGCCTCGCGCTCAAGGACAGCCCGCCCGGGTTCGTGCCCTCCTCGATCGAGAGCTACGACGAGGGCTACGAGACCGACGCCTACCAGGGCGTCACCGAGTACGCCGACGGCCAGGAGTACGCCGAGGGCGGCTACCAGGAGACCGAGCAGCTCTGACGAAGGACCCCGCTGTAGAAGGACCCCGTCCTCCTCACCCCTCGCACGCTCGGGGCGAGCCTCGGGACGGGGCCTGCAGCGGGGCCGAGCCGGACGGCGGTGAACCCGCCGTCCGGCTCCGCGTCCGGACCCGCCACACTGGCCCGGACGCAGCACATGCAGCACGTGATGGACGACGCAGCCCGGCACACGCCCGCCCGGCCGCCTGAGGAAGGACCGACATGCCCACCCCCACCAAGGGCCCCCGTCTCGGCGGTTCCCCCGCGCACCAGCGGCTGATGCTGGCCAACCTGGCCACCTCGCTGTTCGAGCACGGCCGGATCACCACCACCGAGGCCAAGGCCAAGCGGCTGCGTCCGCTGGCCGAGAAGCTCGTCACCTTCGCCAAGCGCGGTGACCTGCACGCCCGGCGCCAGGTGATGACGACGATCCGGGACAAGGACGTCGTGCACCACCTGTTCGCCGACATCGGTCCCCGCTTCGAGAACCGGCCCGGTGGCTACACGCGCATCGTCAAGGTCGGTCCCCGCAAGGGCGACAACGCGCCGATGGCGGTCATCGAGCTGGTCGAGGCGCTGACCGTCGGTCAGCAGGCCGTCGGCGAGGCCGAGCGGGCCCGTGGCACGCGGTTCGCCAGCGGTGCCGGCGCCGCCTCCGCGGCCGGTGAGGTCACCGCGGACGCCCTCGAGGCCTCCGACGACACCTCCGACGACGACGTCCAGGTCGTGGAGAACGAGGGCGAGACCACCGGTCCGGGCGGGGACACCAGCCCGGCCGTCACCGGTGCCACTGCGGCGTCCGAGGACGACGTCGCGGAGGCCCAGGAGGTCGTCGCCGACGTCTTCAACCCCGACGGCGAGGTCCAGGACGACTCCGACGTGACCCCGGAGCCCACCCGGGAGAACGCCGCCCTGGTCGACGACCCGGCGCTGTCCCCGGACGTCGCGGCCGCGGCTGCGGCCGAGGTGGAGGCAGCCGAGCTCGGCGACGCCGCCACCGCCGGACGTCAGGCCCCCGGCGGCGAGTCGGCGCCCGACCCGAAGTAAGCACCGCCCTGGAGCACGCGCACCACGACGAGCCCGTCACCGACCCCGGTGGCGGGCTCGTCCGCGTCCGGCTCGACGTCGCCTACGACGGCACCGGCCTGCACGGCTGGGCCCGGCAGCCCGGGCTGCGGACCGTGCAGGGCGAGCTGGAGCTGGCGCTGGCCACGGTGCTGCGCTGCGACGTGGACCTGACCGTCGCCGGGCGCACCGACGCCGGCGTGCACGCGACCGGTCAGGTGGCGCACGCCGACCTCCCCGCCGACCTCCTGGCGGGGCACCGGGACAGGCTGCTGCGGCGGTTGCGCGGCGTGCTGCCGGCCGACGTCGCGGTCACGGCGGTGCGGGTCGTGCCGCCCGCCTTCGACGCCCGCTTCGGCGCGCTGGCCCGGCACTACGTCTACCGGCTCACCGACGCCGACGCGGGCCCGCCCCCGTTGCGCCGCGCCGACACGGTCGGCTGGCCCCGCCGGCTCGACGTCCCCGCCATGCGGGTGGCCGCGGCGCTGCTGGTCGGCCAGCACGACTTCGCGGCGTACTGCCGCCGGCGCGAGGGCGCGACGACCGTCCGCACGCTGCTGGACCTCGACGTCGGCCGGGACGGTGACCTCGTCGAGGTGCGCGCGTCGGCCGACGCGTTCTGCCACTCGATGGTCCGCAGCCTGGTCGGGGCTCTGCTCGCGGTGGGGGAGGGGCGCCGCCCGGCGGGCTGGCCCGCCACGCTGCTGTCCCTGCGGACCCGCGCGAACGACGTGCCGGTCGCGCCGGCGTCCGGGCTGACCCTGGTGCGCGTGGACTACCCGCCGGACGAGCAGCTCGCCGCCCGCGCGCTGGTCACCCGCGCGAAGCGCTCCTAGCGCGGGGAGGTCAGGGCGGCAACGGGGTCCCCGATGGGGGTGTCCCCGCCGACGAGCTCGACGACGGCACCCCCGCCCGGGCGGTCGAGCAGGGCCACCAGGGCGGCGGCCACGTCGTCCCGGGGTACCTCCCCGCGGGGGACGTGGCGGGCCGGCCGCACCCGCCCGGTGCCGGGCTCGTCGGTCAGCCCGCCGGGGCGCAGCACCGTGAGGTCCAGGGCGGCGCGGGCCAGCAGGTCCTCCTCAGCGGCCGGCTTGGCGCGCAGGTAGGCGACGAAGACCTCGTCCATGCCCTCGGGGGTCGCCCCGCCGGCGACCGACTCGACGCCCATCGAGGGCATGGTCGCGACAGCCTCGGCCTTCACCCGCTCCAGGTCCAGCACCACCGGGTCGACGCCGTCGGCGGTCAGGTCGTCGCGCTGGGCGGGGTCCCGGACGACGCCGAGGACGGTGTCGCCCCGGGCGGTGAGCAGCCGGCCCACCGGCGCGCGACCTGGCCGTGGGCTCCGGCGATGACGACGCGCATGGTGCCGGCCCTACCCGTGGGCCCGGAGGTCAGTCGGCGGGGCGGTGCGCCCGGGCGCGGGCCAGGTCGGCGGGGGTGTCGCAGTCGGTCCAGGGCGCCGGGCCGCCTCGGGGGACCGGGGGCCGGTAGCGGCGGACGGCAAGGGGGGCCAGCACCGACCGCAGCGACGTCGGCCCGCGCGCGCCCGCCACCGCCGCGCGCAGCACCTCCGTCCGCCAGGCGCCCAGCAGCAGCTGGTCCCGGCCGGTCTCGTCCACCACCAGGACGCCGTCGCCGGTGAGCCGTTCCCGCAGGGCGGTGACCAGGCCGGCGGTCAGGAAGGGCAGGTCGCCGGCCAGCACCACGACCACGTCCCCCGGGACGGCGGCGAGCCCGGCCCGCAGCGCCGGCACGGGCCCGCCCCCGGGCGGCGTCTCGCGGGTCAGGACCACACCCTCGGGCACCGGCTGGGGCGGGCCGACCACCACGCGGGGCTCCGCGTCGGCCACGGCCGCGAGCACGGTGTCCAGCATCGCGCGGCCGCCCACCTGCAGCTGCGGCTTGTGCCGGCCGCCGAGCCGGGCCGCCTTGCCGCCGGCCAGTACCACGGCCGCGTAGGGCGGGAGGGCGTCCATGGGGCGAACGGTAGGGCGCTACCGGTGAGTACCGTCGGCTCCGTGGGACGAGTCACCAGCCGTACGCCCGTGCTGCGCATCCGGGGTGCCGTGCACGGCACCCGGCCCGACACCGTGGCCGCCGAGGAGCCGCTCGAGATCCGGCTGGGCGGCACGCCGCTCGCGGTCACCATGCGGACGCCGGGGCACGACTTCGACCTGGTGCACGGGTTCCTCGTCACCGAGGGCGTGATCCACTCCTCGGCGGACGTGGCCGGGCTGCGGTACTGCAACTCCGTGGACGACGAGGGGCGCAACACCTACAACGTCGTCGACGTCGACCTGGCCCCGGGCGTGGAGGCGCCGGACACCGCGCTGGACCGGAACTTCTACACCTCGAGCTCGTGCGGCGTGTGCGGCAAGGCGAGCATCGACGCGATCCGCACGAAGACGACCGTCGACGTCGCCGCCGACGGCACGCGGCTGACCCTGGCGACGCTGCTCGCGCTGCCGGACCGGCTGCGGGCCGCCCAGGAGGTGTTCGAGCGGACCGGCGGGCTGCACGCGGCGGGCCTCTTCACCGCCGAGGGCGAGCTGGTGGCACTGCGCGAGGACGTCGGCCGGCACAACGCCGTGGACAAGGTCGTCGGCGACGCCGTCCGCGAGGGCCGGATGCCGCTGTCCGGGCACGTGCTGATGGTCAGCGGACGGTCCTCGTTCGAGCTCACCCAGAAGGCGGCCATGGCGGGCATCCCGGTGCTCGCCGCGGTGTCGGCGCCCAGCTCGCTCGCGGTCGAGCTGGCCGAGGACGTGGGCATCACCCTGATCGGCTTCCTCCGCGGCGACGGCTGCAACGTCTACACCCGCCCCGACAGGCTCATCCTGGATTGAGGGGAACGCCCCACAGCGGAACGGGACCGAGGTCGCCGACGGAGTCGGCTCCGTGGACCCGGCGCGGGGCCGGAGGCTCCCGCCGGGGACGCGGGCAGCGGCTCAGCGCCTGCCGGGACGGCACCTGGCCGCGGTGCGACGCGAAGCGTCGCGATGTGCTCAGTGGTCGCCGCCGCGGAGCTGGCTGACCACGTGCGGCAGCAGCGGGCCGAGCACCGCCAGGCCGTCGCGCACGCCGCCGGTGGAGCCGGGCAGGTTCACGATCAGGGTCCGGGCGGCGATGCCGGCCAGCCCCCGGGACAGCACCGAGGTGGGCACCGTCGGCTCCCCGTACCGGCGGACCGCGTCGGCGATGCCCGGCGCCTCGCGTTCGATGACCGAGCGGGTCGCCTCGGGCGTCACGTCGGTGGGGGACAGGCCGGTCCCGCCGGTGGTGAGGACGACGTCGGCGCCGGACGCCACCGCCTCCCGCAGCACCTCGGCGAGCTGGTCGACGTCGTCCGGGCAGACGTGCGGCCCGTCCACCTCGAAGCCGAGGTCCCGCAGCCCCGTGGCCAGCGCCTGGCCGCTGCGATCCTCGTAGACGCCGGCCGAGGCGCGGTTCGACGCGGTGACGACGACGGCGCGGGCGTCGCCGGGCAGTTCGCTCACCGGGTCCACTCCCCGCTCTTGCCGCCGGACTTGGCCAGCAGCCGCACGTCGCTGACGGTGGCCCGCGGGTCCACCGCCTTGACCATGTCGATCACGGTGAGGCCGGCGACGGCGACCGAGGTCAGCGCCTCCATCTCCACCCCGGTCCGGTCGGCGGTGCGCGCGGTGGCGGTGATCTCCACCGCGTCGTCGGTGACCTCGACGTCCACCGTCACGCCGTGCAGGGCGATCGGGTGGCACAGCGGGATCAGGTCCGGCGTCCGCTTGGCGCCGGCGATCCCGGCTATCCGGGCCACGGCGACGGCGTCGCCCTTGGGCACGCCGCGGCCGCGCAGCAGCGCGACGACCTCCGGGCTGACCAGCACCCGGCCGGCCGCGGTGGCGACCCGGGCGGTCACCGGCTTGGCGGTGACGTCGACCATCCGGGCGGCGCCGGTCTCGTCGACGTGGGTGAGGCGGGGTTCGGTCACTGGAGGGCTCCTTCGATCAGGACGACGACGACCTCGGCGCCGGCGGGCAGCTCGGTCACGTCCTCGGGGACGACGACGAGGCAGTTGGCCCGGGCCAGGTGCGCGACCAGGTGCGAGCCGGGGCCACCGACCTGGGTGACCACCTCCCCGTCGAAGCGGCCACGGAGGAACTGGCGCCGGCCGGCGGGGGAGCGCAGCCCCTCGGTCAGCCGGGCGGAGGTGCGCAGCCGGTCGGGGCTGCCGTGGCCCAGCGCGCGGCGCAGCGCGGGCCGGACGAAGACCTCGAAGGAGACGAAGGAGCTCACCGGGTTGCCCGGCAGGGTGACCACCGGGACGCCGTCCACGGTGCCGGCGCCCTGCGGTCCGCCCGGCTGCATCGCGACCTTGACGAACTCCACGGTGCCCAGCTCCCCGAAGGCGTCCTTGACCACCTCGTAGGCGCCCGCGCTGACCCCGCCGCTGGTGATCAGCAGGTCGGCGGTGGCGAGCTCGGCCCGGACCGTGCGCAGGAACGTGTCGACGTCGTCCGGGACGAAGTGCAGGGTCCGGGCCTCGCCGCCGGCGTCCTCGACGGCCGCGGCGAGCAGCACCGAGTTGGACTCGTAGATCTGCCCCGGCGCCAGCGGGGAGCCCGGGGCGACCAGCTCGCTGCCGGTGGAGAGCACCAGCACGCGGGGGCGGCGGCGCACCGGCAGGGCGGCGTGCCCGACCGCGGCGGCCAGCCCGAGCTGCGCGGCGCCCAGCGCCGTCCCGGAGCGCAGCGCCACCGTGCCGGCGGTGATGTCCTCCCCGGCCCGGCGCAGGTGGGTGCCCGCGGCGGGGGAGCCGGTGATGGTCACCACGTCGGTGGCCGCGTCGGTGAGCTCGACCGGGACGACGACGTCCGCGCCGGCCGGCATCGGCGCGCCGGTCATGATGCGGTGCACCGTCCCGGGCTCGAGCACCGGGACGTCGGTGCGGCCGGCCGGGATGTCCGCGGCGACCGGGAGCCGCACCGGCGCCTGGCCGCTCGCCGTCCCGACCTCGGCCCAGCGGGCGGCGTAGCCGTCCATCGCCGAGTTGTCGAAGCCGGGCAGGGCGACCCGGGCGGGGAGGTCCTCGGCCAGCACGCGCCCGGCGGCGGCGGTCACCGCCACCTCCTCGACCGGCAGCAGCCCGACGAGCCCGGCCACCACCGCCTGGTGTTCCTCGACCGTGCGCATCCGCCCATCCTGGCGGATGAGCATGGGGGTGGCCTCGGCGCCGCCGGTTAGGGTCGCTGGGATCACAGACGGAGGAGGGCACGTGGCCGAGATCGACCGGATGCTCGAGGCGAACGAGCGGTGGGCGGAGCAGTTCCCGGGCAGCAAGCCGGTGCGCCCGGCGCGGCAGGTCGCCGTGGTGGCGTGCATGGACTCCCGCATCCCGCTGTTCGGTGTGCTGGGTCTGGACATCGGCGACGCGCACGTCATCCGCAACGCCGGTGGTGTCATCACCGAGGACGTCATCCGGTCGCTGACCGTCAGCCAGCACGCCCTGGGCACGCGCGAGATCGTCCTGGTCCACCACACCGAGTGCGGGCTGATGACCACCGACGACGTCTCCTTCGCCGACACCGTCGAGCGGGCCACCGGTCGGCGGCCGCCGTGGGCGGCTCGCGCGTTCACCGACGTGGACGACGACGTGCGGGAGTCCATGCGCCTGGTCCGGGAGAGCCCCTACCTGCTCTCCCACGACGTCCGCGGCACCGTCTACGACGTCTCGACGGGCCGGCTCCGGGAAGTCGTCTAGGCCCCCGTCCAGGGGCCCGCCCTGAGCTTGCGAAGGGTGGGGAGGACGGGGGTCCTTCGACTGGTATCGTCGTCTGCTGGCGCGCGACGCCGGCTGGTGCGTGCGCGTCCTCTCGACCCTCCAGGGTCTGTCTCCCGTGCTCGGTGAGGCGATCCGACCAGCCGCCCGCCTGACGACGACAAGGACTGTGAGCCTCGTGCGCACGTACACCCCCAAGCCCGGTGACATCACCCGGGCCTGGCACGTCATCGACGCCACCGACGTGGTGCTCGGCCGACTGGCCAGCCAGACCGCCATCCTGCTGCGCGGCAAGCACAAGCCGCAGTTCGCGCCGCACGTGGACGCCGGCGACTTCGTCGTCATCGTCAACGCGGGCAAGGTGGCCCTCACCGGCTCCAAGCGCGACAGCAAGCTCGCCTACCGGCACTCCGGCTACCCGGGTGGTCTGAAGACCATCAACGTCGGTGACGAGATCCGCACCCGCCCGGACCGCGTCATCGAGCGCGCCGTCAAGGGCATGCTCCCGCACAACTCGCTGGGCCGGCAGATGATCTCCAAGCTCAAGGTGTACGCCGGGCCGGAGCACCCGCACGCCGCCCAGCAGCCCCAGACCTTCGAGATCAAGCAGGTGTCCCAGTGACCAGCGCCCAGACCGTGACCGACGCCGACGGGCGTCCCATCCAGACGGTCGGCCGCCGCAAGGAGGCCGTCGTCCGCGTCCGGCTGCTCCCCGGTACCGGCCAGTTCAAGCTCAACGGCCGCAGCATCGAGGAGTACTTCCCCAACAAGGTGCACCAGCAGCTCATCCGTGAGCCGCTGGTGATCCTGGAGAAGGGCGAGCAGTACGACGTCGTCGGCCTGCTGCACGGCGGCGGCGTCTCCGGCCAGGCCGGCGCGCTGCGCCTGGCCATCGCCCGTGCCCTCATCGAGGTCGAGCCCGACGACCGGCCGGCGCTGAAGAAGGCCGGCTTCCTGACCCGTGACCCGCGCGTCACGGAGCGGAAGAAGTACGGCCTGAAGAAGGCCCGCAAGGCGCCCCAGTACTCCAAGCGCTGACGCCCGGTCCGACCGAGTCGTCCATGGGTCGCCTCTTCGGTACCGACGGCGTCCGTGGTCTGGCCAACGCCGACCTCACGCCGGAGCTGGCCCTCTCGGTGGCCCGGGCGGCCGCCGGCGTGCTCGCCGACCGCGACGGGACCTCGCGTCCCGTCGCGGTCGTCGGCCGCGACCCGCGGGCGAGCGGCGAGATGCTCGAGGCCGCGGTCGTGGCCGGGCTGGCCAGCGCGGGGGCCGAGGTGCTGCGGGTGGGCGTGCTGCCCACCCCGGCCGTCGCGCACCTCACCGGGCAGACCGGCGCCGACCTCGGCGTGATGATCTCGGCCAGCCACAACCCGATGCCCGACAACGGCATCAAGCTGTTCAGCCGCGGAGGGCACAAGCTGCCCGACGCCGTCGAGGCGTCCATCGAGCGGCAGGTCACCGGCCGGGATGCGCACCCGGACCACCGCCCCACGGGCGGCGGCATCGGCCGGGTGCGGGACCTCCCGGGGGCCACCGAGGACTACGTCGACCACGTGCTGTCCGCGCTCCGGCAGCCGCTGACCGGGCTGCGCGTCGTCGTCGACTGCGCTCACGGTGCGGCCGCCCGGTGCGCACCCGAGGTGTACCGCCGGGCCGGGGCCCAGGTGCACGTCATCGGCGGCGAGCCCGACGGCTGGAACATCAACGACGGCATCGGCTCCACCCACCTGGGGCCGCTGCAGGCCGCCGTCGCGCGGCACGGTGCCGACATCGGCATCGCCCACGACGGCGACGCCGACCGCTGCCTGGCGGTCACCGCGGACGGCACCGTCGTCGACGGCGACGCCATCCTGGCCATCTGCGCGCTCGCGCTGCACGAGAGCGGCAACCTCACCGACGACACCGTCGTGGCCACCGTGATGAGCAACCTCGGCTTCCACCACACCATGCGGGCGGCCGGGATCCAGGTGCACACCACCGCCGTCGGGGACCGCTACGTGCTCGAGGCGCTGCGGTCCCGCGGGCTCAGCCTCGGCGGCGAGCAGAGCGGCCACCTGGTGTTCCTCGACTGGGCGACCACCGGGGACGGGCTGCTCACCGGCCTGGCCCTGCTGTCCCGGATGAGCGCCACCGGCGCCTCGCTGGCCGAGCTGGCCTCGGTCGTCCGCCGACTGCCGCAGATCCTGGTCAACGTGCCGGTCAGCGACCGGCTCGCGGTGGTGGAGAGCGACGAGGTGGCCGGCGCCGTGAACGCGGTGGAGGCCGAGCTCGGCGACAGCGGCCGGGTGCTGCTGCGCCCGTCGGGGACCGAACAGCTGGTCCGGGTGATGGTGGAGGCGCCCACCCAGGAGCAGGCCGAGGCCACCGCGGCGCGCCTCGCCGAGGTCGTCGCCGCGGTGTGATCCCGGCGGTGCCCCGGTCGTCCTCCCGGACGGCGGGGCCATCGCCGGTATCGTTCGACGGATGTGCGGCATCGTGGGGTACGTCGGCCCGCAGGACTCGCTGGACGTCGTCCTGGAGGGGCTGCGCCGGCTGGAGTACCGCGGCTACGACTCGGCCGGCGTGGCCGTGCTGGCCGACGGCCGGCTGAGCACGGCGAAGAAGGCCGGGAAGCTCGCCAACCTGGAGAAGGAGCTGGCCGACGCGGCTCTGCCCGCGGCCACCATCGGCATCGGGCACACCCGCTGGGCCACCCACGGCGGCCCCACCGACCGCAACGCGCACCCGCACGTGTCCGCCGACGGCACCGTCGCGGTGGTGCACAACGGCATCATCGAGAACTTCCCGGCGCTGCGCGACGAGTGCGAGAGGGCCGGGGTGGAGTTCACCTCGGAGACCGACACCGAGGTCGCCGCCCACCTGCTGGCGGCGGCGTACCGGGAGACCGCCCCCGGGGAGGGCCGGCTGGCGGAGGCCATGCGGGTGGTCAGCCGCCGCCTGGAGGGTGCGTTCACGCTGGTGGCCACCCACGCGGAGGAGCCGGACACCCTGGTCGCCTCCCGGCGGAACAGCCCGCTGGTGGTGGGCATCGGCGACGGCGAGTACTTCCTCGGCTCCGACGTGTCGGCGTTCATCGGCCACACCCGCAACGCCCTCGAGCTCGGCCAGGACCAGGTCGTGGAGCTGCACCGGACCCGGGGGGCCACCACCACCGACTTCGCCGGCGCCCCCGTCGAGCCGACCTCGTACACCGTCGACTGGGACGCCGCGGCGGCCGAGAAGGGCGGCTACCCCTGGTTCATGCTCAAGGAGATCGCGGAGCAGCCGCAGGCCGTCGCGGACACCCTGCTCGGCCGCCTCGGTGAGACCGGCGAGCTGGTGCTGGACGAGGTGCGCCTGTCCGACCAGGAGCTGCGGGACATCGACAAGGTCTTCGTCGTCGCCTGCGGCACCGCCTTCCACGCCGGGCTGATCGCCAAGTACGCCATCGAGCACTGGACCCGCATCCCGGTCGAGGTCGAGGTGGCCAGCGAGTTCCGCTACCGCGACCCGGTGCTGGACCGCTCGACGCTGGTCGTGGTGATCAGCCAGTCCGGCGAGACGATGGACACCCTGATGGCGATGCGGCACGCCAAGGCGCAGAAGGCCCGGGTGCTGGCCATCTGCAACGCCAACGGGTCGACGATCCCGCGGGAGTCCGACGCCGTGCTCTACACCCACGCCGGTCCGGAGATCGCCGTCGCCTCGACCAAGGGGTTCCTCACGCAGCTGGTGGCCTGCTACCTGGTGGGGCTCTTCCTCGCCCAGGTCCGCGGCATCAAGTACGAGGACGAGATCGCCGCCATCGTCGAGGACCTGCGCCGGCTCCCCGACGCCGTCCGCCGGGTGCTCGAGCAGATGGAGCCGGTGCGCGAGCTCGGCCGGTCGCTGGCCGACGCGGGCACGATCCTCTTCCTGGGCCGGCACGTCGGCTTCCCGGTGGCCCTGGAGGGGGCGCTGAAGCTCAAGGAGCTGGCCTACATCCACGCCGAGGGCTTCGCCGCCGGCGAGCTCAAGCACGGTCCGATCGCCGTCGTCGACCAGGGGACGCCGGTCGTGGTGATCGTGCCCTCGCCGCGTAGCCGCGGGTCGGTGCACGGCAAGGTGGTCAGCAACATCCAGGAGGTCCGGGCCCGCGGCGCGCGCACCATCGTCATCGCCGAGGAGGGCGACGAGGACGTCGTGCCCTACGCCGACCACCTGATCCGGGTGCCGCGGACGCCGACGCTGCTGGCGCCGGTGGTCACCACGGTGCCGCTGCAGGTGCTGGCCTGCGAGATCGCCGACACCCGCGGCCTGGACGTCGACCAGCCGCGCAACCTCGCCAAGAGCGTCACCGTCGAATGAAGGACCCCTCTGCCCCCCACCGCTCGCGAGCTCGCGGCGGGACCCTGCAGAGGGGCCGCTCCAGCACGTCCCCAGCGCGCCGTGGGCCCCTGCACCGAGGCCGTTCCAGTACGTCACCATGATCATCGGGGTCGGCATCGACGTGTGTCCGGTGGAGCGGTTCGCCGCCTCCCTGACCCGCCATCCGGGCCTGCGGGACCGGCTGTTCACCCCCGCCGAGCAGCACACGCCCTCCGGCGTCCCGCGCACCGGTGAGTCGCTGGCCGCCCGGTTCGCCGCCAAGGAGGCCCTGGCCAAGGCCCTCGGCGCTCCCGGGAACCTGCGCTGGCACGACGCCGAGGTCGAGGTCGGGGAGCACGGCCGGCCGCTGCTGACCGTCCGCGGCACGGTGGCCAGCCGCGCCGAGGAGCTCGGCGTGACCGGCTGGCACGTGTCGTTGTCCCACGACGGGGGCATCGCCTCGGCCGTGGTGATCGCCGAGGGCCCGACCGCATGACCGGCCTGTACACCGCCGACCAGGTCCGCGCGGCCGAGCGCTCGGTGCTCGCCGGCCTGCCGGCCGGCACCCTGATGCAGCGCGCCGCCACCGGGCTCGCGACCGTCTGCCTCGGGCTGCTCGGCCGCGCGCACGGAGCGCGGGTGGTGCTGCTCGTCGGATCCGGGGACAACGGCGGGGACGCCCTGTTCGCCGGGGCGGTGCTCGCCGGTCGCGGCGCCGCGGTGCGCGCGGTCCTGCTCGACCCCGACCGGGTCCACGCCGACGGCCTGGCGGCGCTGCGCCGGGCCGGTGGCCGGGTCACCGGCCCGGACGACGCCGGCCTGGACCGGGCCGACCTGGTGCTGGACGGCATCGTCGGCATCGGCGGCTCCGGCGGACTGCGACCCGCGGCGGCCGAGGTGGTGCGCCGCGCCACCGCCGGCCCCGGGCTGCTGGTGGCCGTCGACCTGCCCAGCGGGGTCACCGCCGACACCGGCGCCGTCCCGGGGGAGGTCTTCCCGGCCCAGCACACGGTCACCTTCGGGGCGGTCAAGACCGGGCTGGTGGTGGGTGCCGCCCGCGGGGTGGCCGGGACCGTGCACCTGGTCGACATCGGGCTGGCCGGCCACCTGCCCGCTCCCGACGCCGAGCAGCTCACCGACGCCGACGTCGCCGCGTACCTGGAACCGCCCACCGCCGTGGACGACAAGTACTCCCGCGGCGTGGTCGGGATCGTCGCCGGGTCGGCCACCTACCCCGGCGCCGGCGTGCTGTGCACCGGAGCCGCGCTGCGCACCCGCCCCGGGCTGGTCCGGTACGCCGGCACCGCCGCCGAGGGCGTCCGGGCGGCCTGGCCGGAGGCCGTCGTCACCGCCGGCCGGCCCGGCGACGCCGGCCGGGTGCAGGCCTGGGTGGCCGGCCCGGGGATGGGCACCGACGACGACGCCCGTAGCGCGCTGGCCGAGGTGCTGGCGAGCGACCTGCCGGTGGTGGTGGACGCCGACGGGCTCACCCTCGTCGCCCGCGAGCCGGCGCTGGTCGGGGACCGGACGGCGCCCACCGTGCTCACCCCGCACGACCGGGAGTTCGCCCGGCTGTTCGGCGAGCCGGGGGAGGACCGGGTCGGGGCCGCCCGCCGCGGAGCCGCCGGACTGGGCTGCACGGTGCTGCTCAAGGGCGACGCCACCGTGGTCGCCGACGCCTCCGGCCGCGCCTTCGTCAACGCCACCGGCACCCCCTGGCTGGCCACCGCCGGCACCGGCGACGTGCTGGCCGGCGTCCTCGGCGCGGTCCTGGCCACCGGGCTGGGCGCCGCGGAGTCGGCCGCCGTCGCCGCGCACGTGCACGGCCGCGCCGGGCAGCTGGCCGCCGAGGACGGTCCGCTCATCGCCGGCGACCTGGTCCGGCGGCTGCCCGAGACCCTCGGCCGGATCGGCCGGGGCGGGCGGCCCGCGTCGTCCCGGCCTGGGACAGTGGGGGCGTGACGCTCCTGGGGCAGACCGTGCAGGACCGGGCCGAGGTGGTGGTCGACCTCGACGCCATCGCGGCCAACACCGCCGTCCTCCGGGAGCGGGTGGGACGCCCGCTGATGGCGGTGGTCAAGGCCGACGGCTACGGCCACGGCCTGCTGCCCGCCGCGCGGGCGGTGCTCGCCGGCGGCGCGGACGAGCTCGGCGTGGCCGTCCTCGAGGAGGCCCTCGCACTGCGCGCCGCCGGGGTCACCGCGCCGGTGCTGGCCTGGCTGCACGGGCCGGGGGAGGACCACGCGGCGGCGCTCACCGCGGACGTCGACGTGTCGGTCAACGCCTCGTGGGGGCTGGCCGAGGTGGTGGCGGCGGCCCGTGCCACCGGCCGCACCGCCCGGGTGCACCTGTGCGTGGACACCGGGCTGAGCCGCGAGGGCGCCACCCCGGAGGACTGGCCGGCGCTGGTGGCCGCCGCGGGCCGCGCGCAGGCGGACGGGGAGGTCGCCGTCGTCGGGCTCTGGAGCCACATGGCCTACGCCGACGCGCCGCAGCACCCCACCATCGGCCGGCAGGTGCGGGTGTTCGACGAGGCGGTCGAGGTCGCCCGGGCCGCCGGGCTGACCGACGCCCGCCGGCACCTGGCCAACTCGGCCGCCACGATCGCGCTGCCCGAGACGTGGGCGGACATGGTCCGGCCCGGCGTGGCGCTGTACGGCCTGGACCCGCTGGGCGGCGACCCCGGCCGCCACGGGCTGCGGCCGGCGATGACCGTGCAGGCCCGGGTGGTGCTGACGAAGCGGGTCCCGGCCGGCGCCGGCGTCTCCTACGGCCACACCTACTCCGCCGCGCGGGAGACCACCCTCGCCCTGGTGCCGGTCGGGTACGCCGACGGCGTCCCACGGGCCGCGGGCAACCGGGCTCCGGTGCTGGCCGCCGGAGCGCAGCGGCCGATCGCCGGCCGGGTGTGCATGGACCAGTTCGTGCTCGACGTCGGGGACGACCCCGTCGCCCCCGGCGACCCGGTGGTGCTGTGGGGGCCGGGCAGCGACGGCGAGCCCACCGCCCAGCAGTGGGCCGACGCCGTCGACACGATCCACTACGAGCTGGTGACGCGGGTCGGCGGACGCTTCCGCCGCCGTTACGTCGGGACGGCGGGGACCTTCTGATGACGCAGCGCCATCCGCACTCGCTCGGCCGGACCGCCGGGCTCATCGGCGCCGCGGTCGGGCTGGCGGCCGCCGGCACGGCGGTGGGCGTGGCCGTCGCCCGGACGGCGACCTCCCGCGTGCGCGCCGACCGGCTGTCCGCCCAGGCCGCCGACGACGGCCGGGTGCTCGAGCAGATGCCGGCCCGCGAGCAGCGCGAGCAGGACCCGCTGGGCACGGCGAGCCGCACGGCCGACCGCACCGCCCTGGTGCAGACCGACGACGGGGTGCTGCTCGCCGTCGAGGAGATCGGTCCGCTGGACGCCCCGCTGACCGTCGTCTTCGTACACGGCTACTCGCTGTCGATGGCGTCCTGGACCTTCCAGCGCCGCGACCTGGCCACGGAGCTCGCCACCGCCAACGGCCACCGGCCCACCGCCCGGCTGGTCTTCTACGACCAGCGGGGGCACGGCGCCTCCGGCCGGGGGGACGCCGCCCACGCGACCATCGACCAGCTCGCCGCCGACCTCGAGTCGGTGCTCGCCGCCCGGGTGTCGCGCGGCCCGGTGGTGCTGGTCGGGCACTCGATGGGCGGCATGACGGTGCTCACGCTGGCCCAGCGCCGTCCGGAGCTGTTCGGCACCCGGGTCGCCGGGGTGGCCCTGGTCTCCACCTCCAGCGGCAACCTGGCCGACCTGGACCTGGGCCTGCCGCAGCTGCTCACCCGGCTGCGGGCCGCGGTGCTCCCGGTGGCCGCGTTCGTCATGCGGCGGGGGCCGCGGTTCGCCGAGCGGACGCGGTGGCTGGCCCGCGACGTCGTCTCGGCGGCCACCTGGTCGCTGTCGTTCGCCTCCACCGACGTCGACCCGGCCCTGGGCCGCTACGTCGACGCCATGATCGCCGGCACGCCGGTGGACGTCATCGCCGAGTTCTACCCGGCGATCGCCGGGCTGGACGCCAGCGGCGCGGTCGAGCCGCTGCGCCAGGTGCCCACGCTGGTGCTCACCGGGGACGCGGACAAGATGATCCCGCGGGCGCACAGCGACCGGATCGTCGAGGAGCTGGGCCGGGAGGGGAGCGACCGCACCGAGTACGTCGTCGTCCCCGACGCCGGCCACCTGGTGCTGCTGGAGCGACCGGCCGAGGTGACCGCTGCGCTGTCCGCGCTGCTGCGCCGGGTGGCTGCTGACCAGTCGGCCCGGCGCTGAGCCGACGGCCCTGAGGTCAGGCGCCGGGGCGGGACCGGTCGCGACCGGGTCGTAGGGTGCTGGGGTGGCCGCCCTCCGCCCGCCCCGCCTCGACGCAGCCGCCGAGGAGGTGGCCCGCACCGCGGCGGCGGCACCGGACTGGAGCGCGCTCGCGGCCGTGGCGAGCGGCTGCGTGGCCTGCCCCGAGCTGGCCACCACCCGGCAGCGCGTGGTCGTCGGCGACGCGCCGGCCGGCCGGCCGCGGTTCGTCCTGGTGGGCGAGGCCCCCGGGGCGCAGGAGGACGAGACCGGCCGGCCGTTCGTGGGGCGGTCCGGCGCGCTGCTTGACCAGCTGCTGGGCGAGGCCGGCCTGGACCGCGCGCAGGCCGCCGTGCTCAACGTGGTCAAGTGCCGGCCGCCGGCCAACCGGACGCCGAAGGCCCCCGAGGTGGCCCGCTGCGGCGGCTGGCTGCGGCGTCAGCTGGAGCTGCTGGACCCCCCGGTCGTCATCGCCCTCGGCCTCTCCTCGGCGAAGTGGTTCCTCGGTCCCCGCACCGTGCTCGCGGAGGCGCGCGGCCGGCCGCACCCGGTCGACGGCCGCGCGGTGTGGGCGACCTACCACCCGTCGGCGGCCATCCGGTTCGGCCCCAACGGCGCGCCCCGGGCGGGGCTGCTGGCCGACCTGACCGCGGTGGCGGCGGCGCTGTGAGGCGCACCCGCGAGCTGCCCACCGTCGAGGAGACCCGGGCCCTCGGCCGGGAGATCGCCGGGCTGCTGCGCCCGGGGGACCTCGTCGTCCTGGCCGGTCCGCTGGGCGCCGGGAAGACCGCGCTCACCCAGGGCATCGGGGCCGGACTGGGCGTGGCCGGGCCGGTCACCTCGCCGACGTTCGTGCTGGCCCGCGTGCACCGCGACGGCCGGGTGCCGCTGGTGCACGTCGACGCCTACCGGCTGGGCAGCATGGCCGACGTCGACGACCTGGACCTGGACGCGACCGCGGCGGAGTCGGTCACCGTCGTGGAGTGGGGACACGGGCTGGTCGAGCAGCTCGCCGACGAGCACCTGGTGGTCGAGCTGGACCGGCGGGACGACGACGTGCGGACCGCCAGGCTGGTCCCGCACGGCCCCGGCTGGGAGCAGCGGCTCCCCGGCTGACGTCTGCACTGCTCGCTCCCGGAACGGACGCCTAAGCTGGTCCGTCGTGCTCGTCCTCGCCCTCGACACCGCGACCCCCACCCTCGTCGTGGGGCTCGCCCGCCGCGCCTCCGACGGCAGCGTGCAGGTGCTCGCCGAGCGGGGGGTGGCCTCGGGCAACCGGCACGCCGAGCTGCTCACCCCGTCGATCCGCGCGGTGCTGGCCGACGCCGGGCGGTCGATGCGGGAGCTGGACGCCGTCGTCACCGGGCTCGGTCCCGGGCCCTACACCGGACTGCGCGTCGGGGTGGTGACCGCCGCCGCGCTGGCCGACGCCCGCGGGCTGCCCGTCGTCGGCGTCTGCTCCCTGGACGCCGTCGGCGACGGCGCCCGGACGGTCGTCACCGACGCCCGGCGCAAGGAGGTCTACTGGGCCGGGTACGCCGCCGACGGCAGCCGGGTGTCCGGCCCCGCGGTGGACCGGCCCGGCGAGCTGACGCTGTCCGGTCCGGTGGTCGGGGACGCCGCGTTCGCCGAGCGGCTCGGCGTCGGGGTCACGCCCGCGGAGGTGACGACGGCGGGGTTGCTGCGCGCCGCGGGGCCGCAGCTGGCCGACCCGGCGGGCGCGGGCCCGCTGGTGCCGCTGTACCTCCGCCGTCCCGACGCCGTCCCGCCGGCCGCGCGCAAGGCGGTCAGCCGGCCGTGAGCGTCACGCTGCGGGACATGACCCGCGCCGACCTCCCCGCCGTCCTGGCGCTGGAGGAGGAGCTGTTCGCCCCGGACACCTGGACCGCGGCGATGTACCGGGACGAGCTGGCCCGCACCGACACCCGTCACTACCTGGTGGCCGTCGACGAGGCCGGCACGGTCATCGGCTACGCCGGGCTGATCGCCTATCCCGAGGAGGCGCACATCGCGACCATCGGCGTCGCCGGCGCCGCCCAGGGGCAGGGCGTCGGGGCGAAGCTGCTGGACAGCCTGCTGGCCGAGGCGGACACCCGCAGCCAGGTGGTGCTGCTGGAGGTGCGCGCGGACAACGAGACGGCGCAGGGCCTCTACCGCCGCCGCGGGTTCACCGAGATCGGCCGGCGCCGCGGGTACTACCAGCCGAGCAACACCGACGCGGTCGTGATGAGCCGGGAGGTCGAGCGATGACGTCGAGCGAGCCGCTGGTGCTGGGGTTCGAGACGTCGTGCGACGAGACCGGGATCGGCCTGGTGCGGGGGCGGACGCTGCTGTCCGACGCGCTGGCCACCTCCATGGCCGAGCACGAGCGGTTCGGCGGCGTCGTCCCGGAGATCGCGTCCCGGGCGCACCTGGAGGCGATGGTCCCCACCGTGCACCGCGCGCTGGCCGAGGCCGGCGTGCGGGCCGGCGACGTCGACGCGGTCGCGGTCACCGCCGGACCCGGTCTCACCGGGGCCCTGCTGGTCGGGCTGGCGGCCGCCAAGGCCTACGCGCTCGCGCTGGACGTGCCGCTGTACGGGGTCAACCACCTCGCCGCGCACGTGGCCGTCGACGAGCTCGAGCACGGACCGCTGGCCGAGCCGACGATCGCGATGCTGGTCTCCGGCGGCCACAGCTCGCTGCTCCTGGTCCCCGACCTGACGCGGGACGTGCAGCCGCTGGGCCAGACCGTCGACGACGCGGCGGGGGAGGCCTTCGACAAGGTCGCCCGGGTGCTGGGCCTGCCCTTCCCGGGTGGCCCGCCCATCGACCGCGCGGCGCAGGACGGCGACCCGGCGTCCATCCCGTTCCCGCGCGGCCTCACCGGTCCGCGGGACGCCCCCTACGACTTCTCCTTCTCCGGCCTGAAGACGGCGGTCGCCCGGTGGGTCGAGGCCCGGCAGCGGGCCGGCGAGCCGGTGCCGGTCGCCGACGTCGCGGCCGCGTTCCAGGAGGCGGTGGTCGACGTGCTCACCGCCAAGGCGGTGCGGGCCTGTCGCGACGCCGGCGTCGAGCACCTGGTCATCGGCGGCGGGGTGGCGGCCAACTCGCGGTTGCGGGCGCTCGCCCAGGAGCGCTGCGACGCCGCGGGCATCGTGCTGCGGGTGCCCAGCCGGCGGCTGTGCACCGACAACGGCGCGATGGTCGCCGCGCTGGGGTCCCGGCTGGTGGCGGGCGGGGTCCCGCCGTCGGACGGCGACCTGGGCGCCGACAGCTCCCTGCCGATCGACGTCGTCAGCCGTTGAAGGACCCCGTCCTCCTCACCCTTCGCGAGCTCAGGGTGAGCCTCTGGACGGGGCCTCACAGACGATCACTGTGGGCGCGCCGGCGACCCGGGTGACCACGACGACCGCCGTCCCCGCGCCCGGCCCGCGCAGCTGGCGGGCGAGTGCCTCGGGCTCGATCGGCGAGCCGCGCTTCTTCACCGTCACCCGACCGACGCCGCGGGTGCGCAGCAGCGCCTTGAGCCGCTTGACCGAGAACGGCAGCACGTCGGTCACCCGGTGGCTGCTGACCCACGGGGACGGCGAGGGGGCGTCGCTGGTCAGGTAGGCGATCGTAGGGTCGACGCCGGTGGCCCCGAGGTCGGCGGCCACGAGGGAGACCAGGCCCGACCGGATCACCGCGGCATCGGGCTCGTGCAGCCAGCCGCGCACCGGCCCGACCGGAGACGGCCCCGGGTCGGCGTCCGCGGTGAGCTCCCGGACGTCGTCCCCGCGGACCAGGGTCGCCCGCCGCCAGGTGGCCGTGACCCCGCGGCCCCACAGCAGCGCCTCGACGATGGAGCCGCCCACCGAGACCCACTCGGCCTCCACCGCGGCGGGCACCCGGTCGTGGTCCAGCCCGGGGGCGACCTTGACCACGCAGGTCGGCACCCGGTCCAGCAGCCCGGTCACCGTGGACCAGGGCGGGGACCAGCGCTCGGGGTCCATCAGCCGCCGCCCGCCCGCCCGGCGCGCGGGGTCGAGGACGGCGGCGTCGCAGCCGGCGACCCGGCCTCCGGACGCGGCGGCCACCAGGTCGACGACGTCGCCGTCGCGCACGTCGACCCCGCGGAGCCCGAGGGCCGCTACGTTGAGCGCGGTGAGCTCGCGAGCCACCGGGTCCCGGTCGACCGCCACGACCGCGGCGCCGGCCCGGGCCAGCGCCATCGTGTCGGTGCCGGCGGCGCAGCCGAGGTCGGCGGCCGACGCCGCCCCCGTCGCCAGCAGCCGGGCGGCGCGGCGGTCGGCCAGCCCGGGACGGCCGGCCTGCTCGAGGGTGTCGCCGGTGAACAGCAGCCGGTCCGCGTCGGCACCGAACACCGGCCGGGCCCGGGCCCGCTGGCGCGCGACGCCCCATGCCGGGCCGGCCAGCTCCACCCCGACCTCGGCACGCAGGCGGGTCAGCGCGGCCACCGCGTCGGTGCGGTCGGCCAGCAGCTCCGCCGCGCGGCTCAGCGCGGCCGCGCCGGCCGGGGTGGCCAGGGCCCGCACCTGGCGGACCGTGTCCGCGGCCTGCTCGTCGGTCCCCTCGGGGCGCTCACCGGTGGGCACCGGGACAGCCTCGCGCACCAGGGCCGGGAGGGTGCCGCCGGACCCGGTTGAGCGGCTGGCACTCGCATGGGTAGAGTGCCAGACGACACAGGCCGGTACCTGATCCCCGCGACGGCAGGTCGCCAGCCACGTGCCACAGCATCAGCACCATCCTCACGAGCCCGTCGACACGAAGGGGGCGTCACATCGTGACGACCGCTACCAAGGTCAACATCAAGCCGCTGGAAGACCGGGTCGTGGTCCAGGCCAACGAGGCCGAGACCACCACCGCCTCCGGTCTGGTCATCCCGGACACCGCCAAGGAGAAGCCGCAGGAGGGCACGGTCATCGCCGTGGGCCCCGGCCGCATCGACGACAACGGCAACCGCGTCCCGCTCGACGTCAACGTCGGCGACGTGGTCGTCTACTCGAAGTACGGCGGCACCGAGGTGCGCTACGCCGGTGAGGACTACCTCGTCCTCTCCGCCCGCGACCTGCTCGCCGTCGTGGAAAAGTAAGACAGGCACCCACCTCAGCGACGTCGGCCCCGTCCAGAGGCTCGCCCCGAGCTTGCGAGGGGTGAGGAGGACGGGGTCCTTCAACCGCCCCGGCGACCCGAACCACCGGGTCCCGGGGCGGTCGTCGTCTGCCCCCGCACGCTCCGCACCACCTGAGAGAGGTCTGGCATGGCCAAGATCATCCTGTTCGACGAGGACGCCCGCCGGGCCCTCGAGCGCGGTGTCGACAAGCTCGCCGACGCCGTCAAGGTCACCCTCGGCCCGCGAGGCCGCAACGTGGTGATCAACAAGAACTTCGGCGCGCCGGTCATCACCAACGACGGCGTGACGATCGCCCGCGAGATCGAGCTCGAGGACCCCTACGAGGACCTCGGCGCCCAGCTCGCCAAGAACGTCGCCACCAAGACCAACGACGTCGCCGGCGACGGCACCACCACCGCCACGGTGCTGGCCCAGGCACTCGTGCACGAGGGCCTGCGCAACGTCACCGCCGGTGCGAACCCGATGGCCCTGGGCCGCGGCATGCGCGCTGCCGTGGACGCCGTCAGCGCCGCGCTCGACAAGGCCGCCACCCCCGTCACCGACCAGGCCTCCATCGCCGGCGTCGCCACCATCTCCGCCCAGGACGCCGAGGTCGGCGAGCTGATCGGCGAGGCGATGGAGCGGGTCGGCAAGGACGGCGTCATCACCGTCGAGGAGGCCAACACCTTCTCCACCGACCTGGACGTCACCGAGGGCGTGCAGTTCGACAAGGGCTACCTGTCCCCCTACTTCGTCACCGACCCCGAGGCCATGGAGGCCGTCCTCGAGGACGCCCTCGTGCTGCTGGTGAGCGGGAAGATCAGCGCGCTGGCCGACCTGCTGCCGCTGCTGGAGAAGGTCCTCGCCGGCGGCTCGCGGCCGCTGCTCATCGTGGCCGAGGACGTCGAGGGGGAGGCGCTGTCCACCCTGGTGGTCAACTCCATCCGCAAGACGATCCGGGTCGTGGCGGTCAAGTCGCCGTACTTCGGCGACCGGCGCAAGGCGTTCATGGCCGACCTCGCCGTCGTCACCGGCGGCCAGGTCGTCACCGAGGACGTCGGGCTGTCCCTGGACTCCGTCGGCCTCGAGGTGCTCGGCACCGCCCGTCGGGTCACCGTCACCAAGGACGACACCACGCTGGTCGACGGCGGCGGGACGTCCGGTGCGATCCAGGACCGGATCGCGCAGATCCGTCGCGAGATCGAGGACACCGACTCCGACTGGGACCGGGAGAAGCTGCAGGAGCGGCTGGCCAAGCTGGCCGGCGGCGTCGCGGTCATCCGGGTCGGGGCGGCCACCGAGGTCGAGATGAAGGAGAAGAAGCACCGGATCGAGGACGCCATCGCCGCCACCCGCGCCGCGGTGGAGGAGGGCGTCGTCCCCGGGGGTGGCGCCGCGCTGGTGCACGCCGCGGCGGCCATCGACGGGCTGTCCCTGACCGGGGACGAGCTGGTCGGGGCCCGCTCGGTCCGCCGCGCCATCGACTCCCCGCTGTCCCTCATCGCCTCCAATGCGGGGTTCGAGGGGCCGGTCGTCGTCGGCCGGGTCCGCGAGCTGGGCGCCGGGCAGGGCTTCAACGCCGCCACCGGGGAGTTCGGTGACCTGGCCGCCCAGGGCGTCATCGACCCGGTCAAGGTCACCAAGGCCGCGCTTTCCAACGCCGCGTCGATCGCGGCCATGGTGCTGACCACGGACTCCGCCGTCGTCGAGAAGCCGGCCGAGCCCGAGCCCGCCGCGGGTGGCCAGCACACCCACGGCCACTCGCACGGCCACGGGCACAGCCACTGAGGACCCCGCTCTCCTCACCCCTCGCACGCTCGGGGTGAGCCTCTGAGCGGGGCCTGACCGCTGCCCTCCCACCACTCGCGAGCTCGCGGCGGGGCCCTGCAGCGGGGCCGGACGGCCGGCCGGGTGATCCCGGCCGGCCGGCCGCTCCAGACGCCGAGAGGGCCGGTCCGACGACTGTCGGACCGGCCCTCTCGGCGTTGTGTCGCGGGGGGAGGCTGCCCCGCGAGGGAGGGGTCAGACCCCCGAGGCGATGGCCGCGGGCTCCGCAGCGATGAGCCGGGTGCGCTCCTCCTCGCTCATGCCGCCCCAGACCCCGTAGGGCTCACGGACCGACAGCGCGTGCTGGAGGCAGGCGTCGAGCACCGGGCAGCGTCCGCAGACGGCCTTGGCGGCGGCCTGACGACGGGCACGGGCCGGGCCGCGCTCACCGTCGGGGTGGAAGAACAGGGACGTGCTCTCGCCCCGGCAGGCGCCGTGCAGCTGCCAGTCCCACACCTCGGCAACGGGTGTGGGCAGTCGACGGATGTCGGCCATGGGACCTCCTCGGCTCGGTTGCACCCGGGGGGCGTCCCGGTCACGTGGGAGCCCGTGCCCGCTGCCATCACGACGCAAACACGTCCCTCCCACGCTCGTGCTGCGGGATCTGCGCAGGTGTGCATCACCGACACGAGCCCCGCGCCACCGTGGTGTCCCGTCACCCCCTGGAGTGAGAAGCACTGCCCTCACCTGACTGAGTGGATCAAGGTGCTCACAGGGAGTGCCGACCACCCGGGATGGAGACACCGATCGGGTCCACCCGGGCCGGCGTCCCCGCGGCGGGTCTCCCCGCCACGGCCACCCGGTCGGGCGACGCCCGGCCGGTATGTCGCCGGCTCCCCCGGAGCCCGGCGCGGACAGGAGCAACGGTGATCGAGGACAGGGTGCGGGGCAACGGCGGCGGTGCCGTCGTGTGGGTGTTCGACGAGCGGCGCCGAGTGCGGGACGACGTGGCGGGCCGGCTGCTCGCGCTGTCGTTCGTCAACCGGGTCGAGGCCGTCGGTGACCCGGTGTCGCTGACCGCACGGCTGGCCAACCGGCTGCCCGACGTCCTGCTGGTCGGGACCCAGCGCGCCACCGACAGCGGGCTGTCCGTCGCCACCCAGGTGCTGCGGACGCACCCCGGCCTGCCGGTGCTGATGCTGGGAGCGCCGGAGGACGCCGACACGGTCCGCGCCGCCGTCGCGCTCGGTGCCCGCGGCTTTCTGCGCTGGGACGCCAGTCCCCTCGAGCTCGGCCTCGGGCTGTCCCGCACGGGCATGCGCCCCGAGCCTCAGCGACCGGTCCAGGGGATGGCCCCGGCGCCGCGCTCGCCGCACCAGGTCGGTGTCCCCAACGGCAGCCCGGGCGGCCCGCCTTCCACCGGGGCGCCCTCGTGGGCCGGTGCCAGCCCGCTGGCCGGCATGGCACCCACCACCGTCCGGTCGACCGTCCCCGACGTCCCCCAGGTGGCGCTGTCGATGCGGGAGATGCAGGTGCTCACCGGCATGAGCCAGGGCAAGAGCAACGCCCAGATCGGCCGGGAGCTCTACCTGTCCGAGGACACCATCAAGACCCACGCCCGCCGGCTGTTCCGCAAGCTGGGCGCCAAGGACCGCGCCGAGGCGGTCGCCACCGGCTTCCGCCGCGGCATGATGGTCTGAGGAAGGACCCCGCCGCCCTTCGCAGGCTCAGGGCGGGCCCCTGCGGCTGGGCCCGGAGGGTCCGGCGAGGGCCAGACGCAGCGGCTCAGCTCCCTCCGGGGACGGCAGGTGGCCGCGGTGCGATCCGTCGGGATCGCAGTGTCATTCGTCCCGGGCGTGCCGGCCGGCCGAGCCGTGCCGGCCGCTGGGCTCCTCGCGCTCGGCCAGCGCGGCCACCCCATCGGCGTAGCCGCTGGCGTAGTCCCAGCTGACGTAGTCGTCCGGGTCGGGGTCGAACGGCGGCTCGTGCCGGCCGGTCTGGCCCTCGTCCAGGAGCTGCCGCAGGTTGGCCTGCATCAGCGCCCAGTCGACGTGGTGCTCCTCCTCGCAGTCCGGGCAGTCGACGACGATGCCCTTGACCCCGGTCGGCTCGAGCAGGGTGCGGAACACCTCCAGCTCGGCCAGGTCGTCGAGCACCCCGGCCCGCTCCTCGATGCTGAGCGGAGGCTGGCCCGACCGGTCGTCGGGCCCGAACTCGGGCTCCGCCCCGAATGCGTCGTCCCACGCGTCCACGCGTCCTCCTCGCCAGCTCGTGCCGGCCCCGTTGCGCTGCTGGCGACCCAGCAGGTGGACGTGCACGCCCGCCCACCGGCCAACGGTAACGGGGCGGCGGCCTCCTCGGGGCGTCCGCCTACCATCATGTGGGTCCCCGTGCGCCCTCCCGGCGCGCCCCCCATCGTCTCGAGAGGGTGGCGGCACGCATGCAGCCCGATGAGCACCGTCCCGAACTGCCCGCCAAGTTCGCCCCCCTGGGGCTGACCTACGACGACGTCCTGCTCATCCCGGGGCCCTCCGACGTCGTCCCCGCCGAGGTCGACACCAGCAGCCGCCTCACCCGCAACATCCGGCTGGCCATCCCGCTGATCTCCTCGGCCATGGACACCGTCACCGAGTCGCGGATGGCCATCGCCATGGCCCGCGTCGGCGGCGTGGGCGTCCTGCACCGCAACACCTCCGCCGAGGACCAGGCCGGCCAGGTGGACCTGGTGAAGCGGTCCGAGGCGGGCATGGTCACCAACCCGGTCACCTGCTCCCCGGACAACACCCTCGCGGAGGTGGACTCGCTGTCGGCCCGCTACCGCATCTCCGGGGCACCGGTCACCGACGCCGACGGTGTGCTGGTCGGCATGGTCACCAACCGCGACATGCGCTTCGAGACCGACCAGAACCGGCTGGTCCGCGACGTCATGACGCCGATGCCGCTGGTCACCGCCCCGGTGGGGGTCGACCCGGACACCGCGCTGGCCCTGCTCCGCCAGCACAAGATCGAGAAGCTGCCGCTGGTGGACGACGCCGGCCGGCTGCGCGGGCTGATCACGGTCAAGGACTTCGTCAAGCGCGACCAGTACCCGAACTCCACCAAGGACGCCGACGGCCGGCTGGTCGTGGGCGCCGCGCTCGGCGTCGGCGAGGACGCCTACAAGCGCGCCGGGCTGCTGGTCGACGCCGGCGTCGACGTACTCGTGGTGGACACCGCGCACGGGCACCAGCGCGCGGTGCTGGACATGGTCGCCCGGGTGAAGGCCGACTTCGCCGTCGAGGTCGTCGGCGGCAACGTGGCCACCCGGGCCGGCGCCCAGGCGCTGGTCGACGCCGGGGTCGACGCGGTCAAGGTCGGCGTGGGCCCGGGCTCCATCTGCACCACCCGGGTGGTCGCCGGCGTCGGCGTCCCCCAGGTCACCGCCATCTACGAGGCGGCCCTCGCCGCCCGCCCGGCCGGGGTGCCGGTCATCGGCGACGGCGGCCTGCAGTACTCCGGTGACATCGCCAAGGCCCTGGTCGCCGGCGCGGACACGGTGATGCTCGGCGGCCTGTTCGCCGGCGTCGAGGAGGCCCCCGGCGAGCTGGTCTTCATGAACGGCAAGCAGTACAAGTCCTACCGCGGCATGGGGTCGCTCGGTGCGATGCAGAAGCGCGGCGGCAACCAGTCCTTCAGCCGGGACCGCTACTTCGCCGACGACGTCCTCTCCGACGACAAGCTCGTGCCCGAGGGCATCGAGGGCCAGGTGCCCTACCGCGGGCCGCTGGCCGGGGTCGCCCACCAGCTGGTCGGCGGTCTGCGGGCGTCGATGGGCTACGCCGGCGCGGCGACGGTCGCCGAGCTGCAGGAGCGCGGGCAGCTGACCCGGATCACCTCCGCCGGGCTCACCGAGAGCCACCCGCACGACATCCAGATGACCGTCGAAGCCCCCAACTACCGGGCCCGGTGACCTGATGCCCGTACGCGACAACGTGGAGATCGGCCTCAACCGGTTCGCCCGCCGCGGCTACGACCTCGACGAGGTGTCGCTGGTCCCCAGCCGCCGCACCCGGGACGTCGACGACGTGTCCACGGCCTGGCAGATCGACGCCTTCCGGTTCGAGATCCCGCTGGTGACCAGTTCCAGCGACGCCGTCGTCAGCCCGGCGACGGCGGTCGCCGTCGGCGAGGCCGGCGGCCTGGGCGTGCTCAACGCCGAGGGCCTGTGGACCCGCTACGACGACCCGACCGACGTCCTCCGCCGGCTGCGGGACGCCGCCGGCCCGGACAGCGGACCGCCGATCTCGCTGCTCCAGGAGGTCTACGCCGAGCCGGTGAAGCCCGACCTGGTCACCGCGCGGATCAAGGAGATGGCCGCCTCCGGGGTCACCACCGCCGTGCGGGTGTCGCCCCAGCACACCCTGCAGCTGGCGCCGGCCGTGCTGTCCGCGGGCGTCGACCTGCTGGTCATCCAGGGCACCATCGTCTCCGCCGAGCACGTCACCACCGCCGGGGAGGCGCTGAACCTCAAGGAGTTCATCGCCGACCTCGACGTCCCGGTGGTCGTCGGCGGCGCGGCGGACTACCAGACCGCGCTGCACCTGATGCGCACCGGCGCGGCCGGGGTGGTCGTGGGCGTCGGCGCCGACAGCTGGTCCACCGGGGACGCCGTAATGGGCATCCGGGTGCCGCTGGCCAGCGCCATCGCCGACGCGGCCGCCGCCCGCCGGGACTACCTGGACGAGACCGGCGGCCGCTACGTGCACGTGATCGCCAACGGCCGGATCGAGACAAGCGGCGCGATCGCCCGGGCGCTGGCCTGCGGAGCCGACGCCGTCCAGGTGGGGGAGCCGCTGCGCGCCGCCGAGGAGGCGCCCGGTGGCGGCGTCTGGTGGGACTCGGTGGCCGCCCACCCGCGGCTGCCCCGCGGTGGGACGTCGGCCGCGGCCGCACCGCGCGGCACGCTCCACCAGGTGCTGCACGGCCCGGCCGACTCCTCCGACGGGCGCACCAACCTCTTCGGCGCGCTGCGCCGCACCATGGCCAAGACCGGCTACCGGGACCTCAAGGAGTTCCAGCGGGTCGACCTCGTCATCGGGGGCCACGCCGACGCCCCGGCGCACCGGGTGGGCTGACATGGACTTCCCGACGGTCCTCGTCGTCGACTTCGGCGCCCAGTACGCCCAGCTCATCGCCCGGCGCATCCGGGAGGCCGGCGTCTACTCCGAGCTCGTCCCCGGCGACCTCCCCGTGGACGAGGTGCTGGCCCGCAAGCCGGCGGCGATCGTGCTCTCCGGCGGGCCGTCCAGCGTCTACGCCGAGGGCGCGCCGCAGGTCGACCCGTCGCTGTTCGAGTCCGGCGTCCCGGCCTTCGGCATCTGCTACGGCTTCCAGGCGATGGCCGCGAGCCTGGGCGGCACCGTCGCCCGCACCGGGGACCGGGAGTACGGCGGCACCCCGCTGACGGTCACCACCCCGGGGTCGCTGTTCGGCGCGCTGCCGCCGGAGCAGTCGGTGTGGATGAGCCACGGGGACGCCGTCAGCGCCGCCCCGCCCGGGTTCACCGTGACCGCCACCAGCACCGGCGCGCCGGTCGCCGCGTTCGAGGACGTCGACCGCCGGCTGGCCGGGGTGCAGTTCCACCCGGAGGTCCGGCACACCGCGCACGGGCAGACGGTGCTCGAGCACTTCCTGTTCGACATCGCCGGCCTGCAGCCCAGCTGGACCATGGCCAACGTCGTCGAGGAGCAGGTCGCGGCGATCCGGGAGCGGATCGGCGACCGGCGGGCCATCTGCGGGCTGTCCGGCGGCGTGGACTCCGCGGTGGCCGCGGCGCTGGTCCAGCGGGCCATCGGCGACCGGCTCACCTGCGTGTACGTCGACCACGGGCTGATGCGCGAGGGCGAGACCGAGCAGATCGAGAGGGACTTCGTCGCCGTCACCGGCGCCGACCTGCGGGTGGTCGACGCGAGCGAGCAGTTCCTCGGTGCGCTGGCCGGGATCAGCGACCCGGAGGAGAAGCGGAAGACGATCGGCCGGGAGTTCATCCGGGTCTTCGAGCAGGCCGCGCTGGACGTCGTCGCCGACGCCCAGGCGCACGGGGAGACCGTCGACTTCCTCGTGCAGGGGACGCTGTACCCCGACGTCGTGGAGTCCGGCGGCGGCTCGGGGACGGCGAACATCAAGAGCCACCACAACGTCGGCGGGCTGCCCGAGGACCTGACCTTCACCCTGGTCGAGCCGCTGCGCACGCTGTTCAAGGACGAGGTGCGGGAGGTGGGCCGCCAGCTGGGGCTGCCCGACACCCTGGTGCAGCGCCAGCCGTTCCCCGGCCCCGGGCTGGGCATCCGCATCGTCGGGGAGGTCACCGCCGACCGGCTGGCCGTGCTCCGCCAGGCCGACGCGATCGCCCGGGCCGAGCTGTCCGCGGCCCACCTGGACACCGAGATCTGGCAGTGCCCGGTGGTGCTGCTGGCCGACGTCCGCTCGGTCGGCGTCCAGGGTGACGGCCGCACCTACGGCCATCCCGTCGTGCTGCGGCCGGTGTCCAGCGAGGACGCCATGACCGCGGACTGGACCCGGCTGCCCTACGACGTGCTGGCCCGGATCTCCACCCGGATCACCAACGAGGTGGCCGAGGTCAACCGGGTGGTGCTGGACGTGACCAGCAAGCCGCCGGGCACCATCGAATGGGAGTGAGGACCCTCCTGCCCCCCAGCCCTCGCTAGCTCGGGCCGGGCCCTTGCAGGAGGGCCGTTCCAGCACGTCGCCTTGCTCCCAGCCCTCGCCAGGGCTCGGGGTGGGTGCTCACGGGACGGCGACCAGGGGCGGTGACTCGACCACTGCGCCGAGCGGGGAACTGAGCACGGTCAGCGCCAGGACCAGGAGCGCCTCGGTCACCACGCCGAGCGCGGCGCCGGCCAGGTGGTGCCGCCGCTCGGGGCCGGAGCTGGTCCGGGCCCCGAGCACGCCCACCACCACGCAGACGACCCCGAGGGTGGCGGCCAGGACCGGGTCCACCAGCACCAGCGGGACCGAGAGCGCCCCGGCGGTGAGCGGGACCAGGCCCCACCAGGCCGGCCGGCCCGCCGCCCCGGGCCCGGCGGTGCGAGTGGGGACCTGCGTCACGTCGCACCTCCGGGTCGGGGCGGTCCGGTCAGCGGCGGCGACGGGCACGGCGCAGCTCCGTCACCAGCAGCGCCACCCCGCCACCGATCAGCAACAGCCAGCCGAGGCCGCCGTCCCACAGGGGCGAGTCGGGGAGGTCGACCCCGGCGACCACCAGCGTCCCCAGCAGGGCGAAGACCAGGCCCGCGACCAGGGAGACCGGGTCGATCGAGCGTCGTGCCGGGGGTGCGGGCTCGGGCTCGGGAGTGGTGATCGGCTCCGGCCACAGGTTCTCCTGCCACCGGGTGGGCGTCGTCGGGAACTCGCTGTAGTCAGCCACGGGACACCTCCACGTCTCCGATGCCGGACTCGATGGTGAGGCGGAACTCGGCGTCGTCGTCGTCGGTCCAGGCCGCCGACCCGGTGCCGGGGTAGAAGCCGCCGTCGGAGGGCTCGCCGAAGACGTCGGCGTCCCCGATGCCGTTGTCCACCTGCACCTGGACGTCGGCCGAACGGGGCACCACGACCTCCACGTCGCCGATGCCGGCGTGCAGCGTGACGCTGATCGGCCGGCCGACGTCGGCGAGGTCGATGTCGGTCAGGTCCAGCGTGAGGTCGCCGACACCGCTGTCGTACTGCGCCTCCACGTCCGCAGCGGTGGCCGGCTTGAAGCTGCGGTCGCCCTCCGGGGCGTCGGGGATGCGGACGGTGGTGGCCGCGACGGCGGCGAAGGACAGCACGACGCCCAGCACGATGAGGCCGACCTTGGACCCGCGTCGGGCGCCGGTGACCGCCGCGACGGCCAGGCCGACGCCCACCACCAGCAGGGCGCCGCCGAGGAACGCCCGTGCACCCAGGTCGATGCCGGTGAACCGCGTGAGCAGGGCGCCGATGCCGACCAGGATGAGGACGACGGCGAGCGTGATGCCGGGGACCGGGGAACGCGGCCCGGCCGGCGCCCGCTGGGCGCGGACCACCTGGGCGGTCGGGTCGACCGGGGCGGCCGGCATCAGCAGCCACAGGAGCGGGTAGACGATCAGGCCGACGCCCCAGGCGAGGGTGACGGCGACGAAGCCCACCCGCCAGAGCAGCGCGTCGACACCGGTGTACTCGGCGAGGCCGCCGCTCACGCCGCCGATCACCCGGTTGGTCCGGCTGCGCTGCAGCGGCGGACGCGGGGGAGGGCCGGGCGGCGGGGCGGGCAGTTCGCCCATGGGCGGGTCGTAGCTGGGTGGTGCCGGGGGGAAGGGTGGGGAGCTCATGCCCAGGAGCCTGCCGAGCCGGCCGCTCCACCGGTATCGGGGAACCACCTGATCCGACCCTGAGCGTCCCTGCCCGCCGCGACTCCGGGTGATCACGGGTGTCTGGAGGCCCCACCAGGGTGGGACGATCGGTCCGTGACCACCTCCGTCGTGCCCGCGCCGCCCCGGCCGCCCCTGGCGCGCCCGCGGCGCGGACGACTGATCGGTGGGGTCGCCGCCGGCACCGCGCGCCACCTGCAGCTGGAGCCCCTGGTCGTCCGGATCGGCTTCGTCGTGCTCGCCGTGGCCGGCGGCATGGGCGTCATCGCCTACGCGCTGCTCTGGATGACCATGCGGCTGGCCGACCCCACCACCGAGGCGGAGCAGGCGGACGAGGGAGCCCCGGAGCCGCCCAGCCGGCGGCAGGTGCTGGGCCTGGGGCTGCTCGGCCTGGTCGCCCTCGTGGTGGTCACCCCGCTGGCCAGCTGGGGCGGCAGCAACGTCGTCGTCCCGCTGCTGCTGGCCGGCGCCGGGATCGCGCTCATCTGGCGGCAGTTCGACGGCGAGCGCACCCTCGCCCGCGGGGCCAACCGCGCCGGCCTGGTCGCCGGCGTCCTGCTCGGCGTCGGCGGGGTGGTGCTGCTGCTGGCCACCACCGGCCAGCTGGTCAACGCCCGCAACGGCTTCTCCGCGACCCTGGTGATCCTGGTGGGGGTCGCGCTGGCCACCGCGCCGCTGTGGCGCCGGCTGCTCGACCAGCGCTCCGAGGAGCGCGCCGCCCGGATCCGGTCCGAGGAGCGGGCCGCGGTGGCCGCCCACCTGCACGACTCGGTGCTGCAGACCCTGGCCCTCATCCAGCGGCACGCCGAGTCCCCGCAGCTGGTGGGCCGGCTGGCGCGCAGCCAGGAGCGGGAGCTGCGCACCTGGCTGTACGAGCCCACGGTGGCCACCGGCGGCACCTGGGCCGGGCTGGTCGCCCGGCTGGTCGCCGAGGTGGAGGCCGACCACGCGGTCACCGTCGAGCCGGTCGTCGTCGGCGACCTGCCGGTGGACGACGTGGTCGCCGCGCTCGGCCAGGCCACCCGCGAGGCCGTGGTCAACGCCGCCAAGCACTCCGGTGCCCCCAGCGTGTCCCTCTACAGCGAGGTCACGCCGTCCTCGGTGGTGGTCTTCGTCCGGGACCGCGGCACCGGCTTCGACCCGGCCACGGTCGCTCCCGACCGCCGGGGCCTGCGCGACTCGGTGGTGGCCCGGCTGACCCGCTCGGGCGGCACGGCCACGGTGCGCTCGGCGCCGGGGGAGGGGACCGAGGTGGAGCTGTGCCTGCCCCGCGTCACGACGGAGGTGCCGGCGTGACGGCCCCGGAGGCGGCTCCCGGCGACCGGCCGCGGGTCTTCATCGTCGACGACCACGCCATGGTCCGCGCCGGGGTGCGCGCCGAGCTCGGCCCGGCGGTCGACGTGGTGGGGGAGGCCTCGGACGTCGCCTCCGCGGTGGACGGGATCCGGGCGACCACGCCGGACGTCGTCCTGCTCGACGTGCACCTCCCCGGCGGTGGCGGGCGCGCCGTGCTGGCCGCCCTGCACGCCGAGCTGCCGGCCGTCCGGTGGCTGGCTCTGTCGGTCTCGGACGCCGCCGAGGACGTCATCGCGGTGATCCGGGCCGGCGCCCGGGGCTACGTCACCAAGACGATCTCCGGTCCGGACCTGCGGGCCGCGGTGCAGCGGGTCGCCGACGGGGACGTCGTGTTCAGTCCGCGGCTGGCCGGCTTCGTCCTCGACGCCTTCGCCGCCACACCCGCGGCGACCGCACCCGCGCCGGTGGCCGCCGACGACCCGGCGACCGACCCCGGGCTGGACCTGCTCAGCGCCCGCGAGCGGGAGGTCATGCAGCTGCTGGCCCGCGGCTACACCTACCGCGAGATCGGCGGGCGGCTATTCATCTCGGTCAAGACCGTCGAGTCGCACGCCTCCAACGTGCTGCGCAAGCTGCAGCTGTCCAACCGCAACGAACTCACCCGCTGGGCGGCCACCAACCGCCTCCTGTAGTCGCGGCCCCTCCGCCCTGCGGAGGGTCCTCCGTCAGGCGGTGTGCACGACGTGGAAGGCCTCGGCCATCCGACCCTCGGGCAGGCCGTGCAGGCGTGCGGTCCGCCGCATCCAGCCGCCCACGAACTCCTCGAGGTCGGTCCGGTGGCCCACCTGGGTCACGTGCGCCCGCAGCGCGGCGAACTTGCGGTCGACGACCTCGGTGACTTCGACGGCGTGGTCTGCGCGGGGACTCGCGCCCAGCCAGACCTCGTCGACCGTCCACGCCTCCAGGCCCTCGTCGGCCAGCAGCTCGGGGAAGGCGAACGGGTTCCGCGCGTCGGGGTAGACCGCGCGCAGCGTCGACTCCCCGACGGTCATGTGGTCGGGGTGGCTGGCGCCGATGCGCTCCCAGAACCGTTCCGGTGAGCTGGTCAGCACCCGCTGCGGGCGGACCTGCCGGATCACCCGGCTGATGTCGCGGCGCAGGTCCAGGGTCAGCTCGAGCCGGCCGTCGGGATACCCGAGGAAGCGCACGTCGGAGACGCCCACCGCGGCGGCGGCGGCGCGCTGCTCGGCCTGGCGCAGCGGGCCCATCTGCTCGCGGGGGGTGTCGTCGAAGCCGCCGGCGTCGCCGTCGGTGACGATGCAGTAGGTGACCTCGGTGCCGGCCGCGGTCCAGGTGGCGACGGTGCCGGCGCTGCCGAAGTCCACGTCGTCGGGGTGGGCGAGCACGCACAGCGCGCGCTCGACGTGCGCGGCCGGTTGCGAGGGAGGCGGTGAGGTCACCTGCGGGAGCCTAGGAGAAGGCCCCTCCTGCCCCACCCACCCGCAGGAGGGCCACCCGGTCCCTCACCCGCGCATGCCGGCCAGCTTGTCCGGGTTGAGGACGACGAGGGCCTGCTCCACCCGGCCGTCGGCGACGACCAGCGACACGGCGATGACCGGACCGGAGTCGTTCTCGACGAGGACCCCGGGCGCACCGTTGACGTCGACCAGCCGGACCCGCGACCCCGGCTGGGACAGCCCGGCCGAGACGGCGATCAGGAACCGGGCGGCCTTGTCCGCCCCGACGATCGGTCGCAGTGCCGCCTTGGCCCGGCCGCCGCCGTCGGTCAGGAGCACGACCCCCGGGGAGAGCGCTGCCAGCAGCGCCTCCACGTCGCCACCGGCGCAGGCGGCCAGGAACCGCTCGGTCACCTCCTGCTGCGCCCGGCGGTCGGCGTCGAAGCGGGGACGACGGGCCTGCACGTGCTCCCGCGCCCGGTGGCCCAGCTGTCGGACGGCGGCCTCCGACCGGTCCAGGGCCCGCGCCACCTCGGCCCAGCTCATCCCGAAGACCTCGCGCAGCACGAAGACCGCGCGCTCGACGGGGGACAGCGTCTCCAGCACCACCAGGACGGCGAGCGAGACCTCCTCGCCCAGTTCGGCCGCCTCCTCCGGCCCGCGTGCGACGGCCTCGGTCAGCAGCGGCTCGGGGAGCCACGGGCCGACGTAGGTCTCCCGCCGGGTGCGGGCGGCACCGAGCCGGTCCAGCGCCAACCGGGAGGTGACCCGGACCAGGTAGGCCTTCGGGTCGGCCACGTCGGCCCGGTCGGCGGACGACCAGCGCAGCCAGGCGTCCTGGACGACGTCCTCGGCGTCCGCGACGCTGCCGAGCATCTGGTAGGCGACCCCGAACAGCAGCCGCCGGTGCCGGTCGAAGGCGTCGAGCTCGGCGTCCGGCACCGGGGGCGTGCTCATGCGGACGAGGCCGTGCCGGCGGTCGACGCCGGGACCTCGCAGCGGTCGGAGAAGCCCTGGCTGGTCAGGCCCAGCGCGCTGTTGAACCGCGACCGCTGGTTCTCCACGGCGATCATCATGGTCAGCTCCACCAGGGCGGCGTCGTCCAGGCGTTCCCGCAGGCCGGCCACCATCGCGTCGGTGACGGCCGGAGGCGTGGTGCTCACCGCCTCGGCGTAGGCCAGGACCGCGCGCTCGGTGTCGGAGAACAGGTCGCTGTCGCGCCACTGCGGCACGGCGCGCAGCTTGGCCGGGTCGACGCCCTTGGTCGTGCTGAGCCAGTAGCCGAAGTCCACGCACCACGAGCAGCCGACCGTGACGGCGGACGCCATGACGGCGAGGTCCTTGAGGGTCGGGTCGAGGGCGTGCCACTTCTCCAGCGCCATCTCGTGCCGGGCGTCGGTCAGCAGCACGCGGGTGTTGTGCGCCATCGCGGTGGCCGGTTCGACGAGCGTCCCGAACCGGCGGCGGCAGTACCACTCGGTGAGCCGGTGGACGAGCGTGCGGGGCGGGTCGAGCGGGATGCGTGCCATGGGTGGGTCCCTCCTCATCGGGTGTACACCCGAGAAGACGACACACCCCCCCTCGGATGTGACAGGAAGGACCCCGTCCTCCTCACCCCTCGCAAGCTCGGGGCGAGCCTCGGGACGGGGCCGGGGGGTCCTTCCTCTACAGCCGGCCGCGGCCCTGGCGGAGCAGCATCATGCCGAGCGTGGCGCCGTCCGGGCCCAGCGCGTTGCGGAACCGGGACAGCACCTGCCGCTCGCGGGACAGCGACAGCCGCATGCCTCCGGTGGAGGTGCGGAGCGCGCCGATCTCCTGCGAGATGGCCAGCCGGCGTTGCACCAGCTCGATGATCCGGGCGTCGCAGTCGTCGATCTCGGTGCGCAGCTCACCGATCCGGTCGGCCGGCTCGGCGGCGTCGTCGCTGCTCAGCGTGACGGTGTCCATGGTGTCCTCCGGAGGGTGGCAGGACCTCGACCCCCGGGAACGAGAAACGCCCCGGGGCCGTGGGCCCGGGGCGTCGTGTGTGCGGTGGCTGCTCAGCCAGCGGCGACGGACACCGGGACCCGGTGGCCGTAGGAAAACTCGCGGTGGCGCAGCACGCGGAGAGTGTGGCACGGCCGGGCGACGGCGCGCCAGCGCACCGCCGGCACGTCGGTGCTCCGGCTCGGGACCGTCGGTGTCCCGGCCTAGAGTGGCTGGGTCATGAGCAGCCCGCAGCAAGCCCTCCCCGGCACCGCCGCACTCGCCCGCGCGACCCCCGGTCAGGCCGGGCGGGAGCTCGACCGGATGCTGTCCGGCCTCAACGGCCCGCAGCGTGCGGCCGTCGTCCACGAGGGCGGCCCGCTGCTCATCGTGGCCGGCGCCGGTTCCGGCAAGACCCGGGTGCTCACGCACCGGATCAGCTACCTGCTCGGCGCCCGGCACACCCAGCCCGGCGAGATCCTGGCCATCACCTTCACCAACAAGGCCGCCGGTGAGATGAAGGAGCGGGTCGCCTCCCTGGTCGGCCCCCGCGCGCGGGCGATGTGGGTGTCGACCTTCCACTCGATGTGCGTGCGGATCCTCCGCGCCGAGGCAGCGAAGCTCGGGATGAAGAGCTCGTTCACCATCTACGACCAGGGCGACTCGGTCCGGCTGATGACGATGGTGGCCCGCGACCTGGACCTCGACAGCAAGCGCTACCCCGGGCGCTCGCTGGCCGCGCAGGTGTCCAACCTGAAGAACGAGCTGGTCGACGAGGAGTCCTTCGCGCCGCAGACCGCGCCGGAGAAGGTGCTCGCCGAGGCCTACCGGCTCTACCAGCGGCGGCTGCGCGAGGCCCACTCGATGGACTTCGACGACCTGATCATGACCACGGTCCACCTGTTGCAGGCCTTCCCGGACGTCGCCGAGCACTACCGGCGGCGCTTCCGGCACGTGCTCGTCGACGAGTACCAGGACACCAACCACGCGCAGTACGTGCTGGTCCGGGAGCTGGTCGGCCTGCCCGGTGGTTCGGTGCCGCCGGCGGAGCTGTGCGTGGTCGGTGACGCCGACCAGTCGATCTACGCGTTCCGCGGCGCGACCATCCGCAACATCGACGAGTTCGAGCGCGACTACCCCGAGGCGACCACCATCGTCCTGGAGCAGAACTACCGCTCGACGCAGCGAATCCTGCGGGCGGCCAACCAGGTGATCGCCCGCAACACCTCGCGCCGCCCCAAGAACCTGTGGTCCGACGCCGGCGACGGCGAGCTGATCGAGGGCTACGTCGCCGACAACGAGCACGACGAGGCCGCCTGGGTGGCCGAGCAGATCGACGCGCTCACCGACGAGGGCAAGGCCAGGCCCGCGGACATCGCGATCTTCTACCGCACCAACAACGCCTCCCGGGTCTTCGAGGAGGTGTTCATCCGGGTCGGGATGCCCTACAAGGTGGTGGGCGGGGTCCGGTTCTACGAACGCCGCGAGGTCCGGGACGCGCTGGCCTACCTGAAGGTGGTGGCCAACCCCGCCGACGTGGTCAGCCTGCGCCGGGTGCTGAACACCCCCAAGCGGGGCATCGGCGAGCGCGCCGAGGCCTGCGTGGAGCAGCTGGCCGACCGCGACCGGGTGCCGTTCGGAGCGGCGCTGCGGCGGGCCGCGGACGCCCCCGGCCTGGCCACCCGCTCGCTCAAGGCCATCGAGGAGTTCGTGGCGCTGCTCGAGGAGTTCGAGCAGCTGGTGGAGACCGGCTCGGGTCCGGCGGCGCTGCTGGAGAGCATCCTCGACCGCACCGGGTACCTCACCGAGCTCGAGGCCAGCACCGACCCGCAGGACGAGGGCCGGGTGGACAACCTCAACGAGCTCATCTCGGTGGCGGCCGAGTTCGAGGCGGCCAACCCCGGCGGCACGGTCACCGGCTTCCTCGAGCAGGTCTCGCTGGTCGCCGACGCCGACCAGATACCGGTGACCGGCGACGACGCCGGCGTGGTCACCCTGATGACCCTGCACACCGCCAAGGGACTGGAGTTCCCGGTCGTCTTCCTCACCGGCCTGGAGGACGGCGTCTTCCCGCACCTGCGGGCGCTGGGCGACCCCCGCGAGCTGGAGGAGGAACGCCGGCTGGCCTACGTCGGCATCACCCGCGCGCAGCAGCGGCTGTTCCTGTCCCGGGCCACGGTGCGCACCAGCTGGGGGCAGCCGGCCTACAACCCGCCGTCCCGGTTCCTCGACGAACTGCCGGCTGACGCCGTCCACTGGGAGCGCATGACGCCGGCGCCGGTGTCCACCGGCTACAGCTCTGCGCAGACCCGGGTGGCCGCCACCGGGCTGTCCACCGGCGGGCTGCGCGGCGGCGCCGGCAACCGGCCGGTGATCATGGTGGACGTCGGGGACCGGGTCAGCCACGACGCCTTCGGGATGGGCACGGTGGTCGAGGTGACCGGCGCGGGGGACAAGGCGCAGGCGACGGTGGACTTCGGCTCCGGCGGCACCAAGCGGCTGGTGCTGCGCTACGCCCCGCTGGTCAAGCTGTAGTCGTCGGGGCACACGTGCCCAGCGGCCGGGGAGCCGACGAGGCCAGGGCGGGACCGGACCCCCGAGGCGCCGACGACGGTGCCGGCCACTGGGGATCCCGCCGAGTGGGGCCGGAGGCTCCCGCGCAGGCGGGACTCAACGGCTCATCGCGACAGGTGACGGCACGTGGCCGCGGGGTCGTCCGTCAGGACGACGAGGTGCACGGTGTCAGCGGACGGAGATGCCGCGCTCGCCGAGCCAGTCCTCGGGGTCGATGGGCTTGCCGTTGATGCCGCCCTTGTGGATCTCGTAGTGCAGGTGCGGACCGGTCGACTGCCCCTCGTTGCCGACCTTGGCGATCAGGTCGCCGGCCGCGACGACGTCGCCGGCCTCGACCAGGAGGTGCCGCATGTGCCCGTAGACGTGCACGTCGCCGTCGGCGTCCTGGATGTAGATGGCCTTGCCGTAGCCGGAGGCGGCGCCGGCGCGCAGCACCACGCCTTCGGCGGCGGACAGGATGGGCGTGCCCAGGGGCGCGGCGAGGTCGAGACCCCAGTGCATGCTGCCCCAGCGCATGCAGAAGCAGGTGGTCAGGCGGCCCTCGGTGGGCAGGAAGAACTTGGGCGCACGGGCCGCCCGGGAGGCGGCGATCTCGTTGAGCCGCGCCTCGGCCTCCGCCTGGCTGATCTCACCGCGGGCGCCGGCGACCTCGACGCCCCCGGCGAAGCCGGTGTCGGCCTCCATGCCCAGGCCGTAGTCCAGTCCGGAGGCGGCCGACGACGAGGTGGCGTCCCCGCCGCCGGGCAGCGCGGCGATGAGCGCGCCGACCACCAGGGCGGCGAGCAGCAGCGCGGGCCGGCGGCCCGGGGCGGCGGGCAGCCGGCGGCGTCGACGGGGCCCGTCGGCGGGACCGGGTGCGGTGCGCTCCTCGTCGGCCGGCGCGTCGGCCGGCGACACCACCTCGACCGACGTCCGGGGGCCGTGCGCGGAGGCGGTGTCGTCCGCCGCGGCGCGCGGGCTCGGCAGCGGGGTCGGGGAGGGGGCGGCGGGGGAGAGGGCGGGACGGAGCCGGTCCCGGTCGACCGGGCGGGGACGGTCCTCGAGGGCGATGCGGCCGGTCTCCCGGCTACTGACGGTGGCGGGCCGGCTGCTGCGGGGCAGCGGGGGCACGGAGGCACCGAGGCCGATGGCAGGCCGGGACGCCGTGGCGACGTCGGGCCACGACCGTCCTGCGAACTCGTCCTGGCGGTACACCGCGGCACCTTCCGAGCGGGCGACACGGGGGAGCCGTGGCACCGAACGGACACCGGCCGGCCGGGGAGGGCCCACCGCTGCTGCACATCAGTTGTGCGTGACGCCTCCGGACTGCTCCCTCAGGCGTCGTCCCGCACGCTAGGCAGCCGCACGGGGTGGTCCAACGACCTGACCGGGCGTGTCACCACGACAACGCAGTGTCAGCACCAGTCGTCACACGAGCCACAGGACCTGGTCGTCTCAGGCGACCGCTGTCTCCGTGGACACGTCAGGCTCAGGGGCCTCGCGGCGACCGGCCAGCGTGGCGGCGACCTCGTCCAGGACGCCCCGGTGGATCGGCAGCGACATGTGCCCGACCCCTCGGACGAACACGTTCCGGGCGCGCAGGTCCGGGTGCTCGCACCGGCCGACGGTGGCGGGGACCAGCATCTGGTCCAGGTCGCTGTAGACGGAGGTCACCCGCGTCCGGCAGTCCGGCGCGGGCTGGGCGAGCTCGCGGAGCAGCGGTGACCCCGGGCGGAGCTGGCGTCCCAGCGGCGTGGGCAGCGCGTGGGCCCACAGCGTGCCCCCGTGCGGCGTGCCCAGCGTGACCAGGGAGTCCACCCGCCGGTCGCCGTCCAGGCGCTGCACCAGGTAGCGGGCCACCAGCCCGCCCATGCTGTGGGCCACCACGTGCACCCGCTCGTGGCCGGTGTCCTGGCAGACGCGCTCGATGTGCCGCCCCAGCGAGGCGGCGGCACTCTCGACGTCCCGCACCAGCGGGCTGTAGTTCCAGGAGCAGACCTGGGCGAACCCGCGACGGCGGAGGCTGCGGCGCATGACCGCGAAGATCGAGCGGTTGTCCACCAGGCCGTGCACCAGGACCACCGGGATGCGTGCGGCCAGCGGGTCGTCGGCGAACAGCGCGCGTACGCCGGGCGGCTGGGCGCCGGGCCGGTACCGGACGTCGGGGCGCAGCTGCTCGGTCCGGGCGCCCAGGGGGTACAGCAGGGCGTGCGCGCCCACCCAGGCCAGCTCGGTGACCCCACCGGTGAGACCGCTGGGCGAGAGCAGCGAGCGGAGGCCGGCGCGGACGGTGCCGGGAGACGGGGCCGGCAGGTCGCTGACGACTGCCCGCGGCCGGTCGTGCCACCCTGGGGCGGAGCACAGCTCCGTCGCGCCCACCGCGCCTCCCTCTGTCGAGTCCGGTCCGCACCGGCCGGCGCGCAATGGGTGTGTGCTCATCGCGGCGGCTGTGATGCCCCCGTGTGTCTGATGTCACACATCGGCAACACGACAGCCCGTCGGTACCCCCTCGCCGCCCCGGGCGCCGAGAGTTCCGACCGGGAGGCTCCCCTGCCTCCCGACACCACCCCATGGAAGGGGACCCCGTGCCCGCCCGTGACCGCGCCCCCGGCCGCGCCGCCCCTGGTCGGGAGACCGGCTCCGGAGCGGCCGCCGCTCCCCGGCGGCCGGGTGCCCGGCCCGCCGCCACCGCCCGGCGCCCGACGGCCCGGCGACCGGCGGACGGGCCGTCCGTGTCCCCCGACGTCGTGGTGGTCGGCGCCGTCCCGAACACGGCGCGCCTCACCGGGCTGCTCCTGGCCCTGGCCGGGGTGGTCGGTGCGGTGGCCCTCTTCCCGACCTACCTCGTCGTCGGCGGTCAGGTCGTCTCGCTGGTCACCGGCCCGGTCGAGGCGCTGCTGGCGCTGGTCGGCCCGGTCGCCGCCGTCGTCGTCGGGGTCGGGCTGGTGCTGGGCCGGGTGCCCCGCCTCGGCCTGGCCTACGCCGCGGTCACCGGCACGCTCGCCGTCGGACGGCTGCTGATCGAGCTCTACCAGGGGACCGGCTCGACCACCAGGCCCGCGGTCGAGGTGCTCGCCGGCGAGCGGGTGCTCACCAGCTCGGTCGAGACCGGTGCGGGGTGGGTGCTCGGCGTCGTCGCGCTGGCTCTCACCGTGCTCGCCGGGCTGGTCGCCCTGGTGGCCTGGGGCCGCACGGTGATGGAGGACGGCGGGTCGCTGGACCCGCTTCGTCCGGCACTGGCGGCCGCGGCCTCGCTGATCGGGGTCGCCGCCGTCCTGTGCCTCGCCGTGCCCGCCGCCGACGTGCCCGACCGGGTGCAGACCGACCCGGCGACCGGCCTGGAGACCGTGGTCACCGTCGAGGGACCGCAGGCCCTGCTGGAACGGCCCGGCCTGGCGTTGCTCGGCGGGCTGCTGCTGGCCGGGGCGTTGCTGCTGTGCTCGGTCATCGCCCCGTCGCTGCGGCCCCGGCTGGGCGCCGTGGGCGGTCTGCTGGCGGTGACCGTCACCCTGCTGGCCACCGCGCTCGCCGGGCTCCGGGACGCCGCCCGCAGCCCGGAGGTCGACTGGACCGTGCCCGGGATGGGCCTGCTCCTGCTGGCCGTGGCCTCGGCGGGCGTCACGGTGCTGGCCTGGCGCTGGCGGAAGGGCCCCCGCGCCGGACGCTGACCGGCGGCGTCCCGGCCGGGCGGTCACCTGTGATGCCGGGCACGGTCGTCGAGGCACATGAGACACCGGGTCCCGGCCGGGCTACGGTCCCTGTTCGTGGATCTCTTCGAGTACCAGGCCCGTGACCTGTTGGCCTCGCACGGTGTGCCCGTGCTCCCCGGCGGCGTCGCCGAGACGCCGGACCAGGCGGAGGCGATCGCCCGCGAGATCGCGGCGCCGGTCGTCGTCAAGGCGCAGGTCAAGGTCGGTGGGCGGGGCAAGGCCGGCGGCGTCAAGCTCGCCGACGACCCCGAGACCGCGCGGGCGCGCGCCCAGGACATCCTCGGTCTGGACATCAAGGGCCACATCACCCACCGCGTGATGGTCGCCCAGGCCAGCGACATCGCCGAGGAGTACTACTTCTCGTACCTGCTCGACCGTTCCAACCGCACCTTCCTGGCGATGGCCTCGGTCGAGGGCGGCATGGACATCGAGCAGCTCGCCGTCGAGCGTCCCGAGGCGCTGGCCCGGGTCCCGGTGGACGCCACGGTCGGGGTGGACGCGCAGAAGGCCGCCGAGATCGTCGACGCGGCCGGCTTCCCCGCCGAGGTCCGCGACCAGGTGATCGCCATCGCCGTCCAGCTGTGGGAGGTCTTCGCCCAGGAGGACGCCACCCTGGTCGAGGTGAACCCGCTGGCCAAGGCCCCCGACGGCACCGTGCTGGCGCTGGACGCCAAGGTCACCCTGGACGCGAACGCCGGCTTCCGGCACACCGGGCACGACGCCCTCGAGGACGCCGCGTCGGCCGACCCGCTGGAGGCCGCGGCCAAGGAGAAGGACCTCAACTACGTCAAGCTCGAGGGCTCGGTCGGCATCATCGGCAACGGCGCCGGCCTGGTCATGAGCACCCTGGACGTCGTCGCGTACGCCGGTGAGGAGTTCGGCGGCGTCCGGCCGGCCAACTTCCTCGACATCGGGGGCGGCGCCTCGGCGCAGGTCATGGCCGACGGGCTGGGCATCATCCTGTCCGACCCGGCCGTGAAGAGCGTGTTCGTCAACGTGTTCGGCGGGATCACCTCCTGTGACGCCGTGGCCGACGGCATCGTGTCCGCGCTGGGCATGCTCGGCGACGAGGCCACCAAGCCCCTGGTCGTCCGGCTGGACGGCAACAACGTCGAGGAGGGCCGGCGGATCCTCGCCGAGGCCAACCACCCGCTGGTGACCGTGGTCGACACCATGGACGCCGCCGCGCGCCGGGCCGCCGAGCTCGCCGCCTAGGGAAGGACCCCCTTCCTCCCCACCACTCGCACGCTCGCGGCGGGCCCCTGGAAGGGGGCCACCTCAAGAACAGGACACCAGAGATGTCGATCTTCCTCACCGAGAACAGCAAGGTCATCGTCCAGGGCATGACCGGGTCCGAGGGGCGCAAGCACACCCAGCGCATGCTCGCCTCCGGCACCGCCGTCGTCGGTGGCGTCAACCCGAGCAAGGCCGGCCAGAGCGTCGAGTTCGACGGTGCCTCGGTGCCGGTGTTCGGCTCCGTGGGCGACGCGATGAAGGAGACCGGGGCCGACGTGTCCGTCGTCTTCGTGCCGCCGAAGTTCGCCAAGGACGCCGTCCTGGAGGCCGTGGACGCCCAGATCGGGATGTGCGTGGTCATCACCGAGGGCATCCCGGTGCACGACTCGACGTACTTCTGGGCGCACGCCCAGGGCGGCTCGACCCGGATCGTCGGCCCCAACTGCCCCGGCCTGATCAGCCCCGGGCGCTCCAACGCCGGCATCATCCCGGCGAACATCACCCAGGCCGGGAAGATCGGGCTGGTCAGCAAGTCCGGCACGCTGACCTACCAGATGATGTACGAGCTGCGGGACATCGGTTTCTCCACCGCGGTCGGCATCGGCGGTGACCCGGTCATCGGGACGACGCACATCGACTGCCTGCGGGCCTTCCAGGACGACCCGGAGACCGAGGCCATCGTGATGATCGGCGAGATCGGTGGCGACGCCGAGGAGCGGGCCGCCGACTTCGTCAAGGCCAACGTCACCAAGCCCGTCGTCGGCTACGTCGCCGGCTTCACCGCCCCCGAGGGCAAGACCATGGGCCACGCCGGCGCCATCGTCTCCGGCTCGGCCGGCACGGCCGCCGCCAAGCAGGAGGCCCTCGAGGCAGCCGGCGTGCGGGTCGGCAAGACCCCGTCGGAGGCCGCGCGCCTCATGCGGGAGATCATCGGCTCCTGAGGGAGGACCCTCCTGCCCCTGCAGGAGGGCCTATCCGCTGCCCGGCACCCCTCGCGGGTGCCGGGCAGCGGCGTACCGGGACCGGTCGCCCCGGGGACGGCGACCGGCGAGAGGAGCGGCGATGACGTCGGACGGCCCGCACCCGCCCTCCGCGGCGTCCGGCCCCTCCCGTGCCCGGGCCCGAGCGCGGCTGAGCACGGTCACCGGCCGGCTGACCTGGCGCGACGCGGGCGTCGTGGCGGGTGGGGTGGTGTACGCGGCCCTGGCCGCCCTGCCCTGGGCGTCGGTCACCTTCGACGTGCTCGGACGGGTCTCGGCCCGCGGCTACGGGTTCAGCGTCCTCGTCCCGGTCAGCGTGCTCCTGCTGCTCGCGGCGGCCGTCTGGACGGCGCTGCCCCCGTCGGCCCGCCCCGCCGTGCGGTTCCCCGCCGGCCTGGTCACCGTGGGGCTGGCCGCGTCGGCCTTCCTGCTGACCCTGGTCGTCTGGCTGCGCAGCACCGACTACGGCTTCGAGCCCGTACCGCTGCTGGCGGTCCTGGTCACCGCGGCGGTCGGGGTCTGCGCGGTGCTCTCCCTGCTGCCCGAGCTCCGGGCGCCCGCGGGAGGCTCTCCCGGGTCCCCGACGCCCCGGTGACCCGGTCGCGGCGCCGGTGACTTCCCCGACGCCCGGCGCGTGCGCCGCCGCGACGTCGGCCGGGCTTGCGACAGTGGAGGCGTGACGTCCCTCCTGTCCCGCCTGCCCCGCCGGGCGGAGCGCCGTCCGGGGGAGCCGTGGGGGCCGCCGACCGGGTGGCTGGCCGCCGGCACCGCGATCGCGGTGACGCTCACCGGGCTGCTCGCCCTGGTGCTGGCCCTGGTCGTCGTCCAGCAGCTGGACCCGGCCGGCGGGCTCCCGCTGCCCTCCTCGGCCCGGGTGGCCGGAGCGCTGTGGCTGCTGGCGCACGGCGCGGAGCTCGGGCTGGCGTCCGGGCCGCTGCGGGTCGCGCCACTGCTGCTCACCCTGGGCGTCGCGTGGGGCCTGAGCCGGGCGGGCCGCTCGGTCGTGGCGTTGCGGGAACTGCACGAGGCCCGCGGCGTCGCCGGCGCGCTGGCGGTGCTGGTCGGCGTGCACACCGCCGCCACCGTCGCGGTGGCGGCACTGGTGGACGGCGAGCAGGCCACGGTGGGACTGCTGCGGCCCGCGGTCGGTGCGGCGGTGCTGGCGCTGCTCGCCGCCGGGACCGGCGCGCTGCGGGAGTCCGGGCTGGGGGAGGCCGTGCTCGAGCGGTTCCCCGGCCCCGGCCCCGCTGTCCTGCGGGGTGTCGCCGCCGGGGGGTGGTGGCTGGCTGCCGGGTGCACTGCCGTCGTCGCCGTCGCCCTGGCCGCCGACGTCGAGGGCGTCGCGGACCTGGCCACCGGTCTCGGCGGGGCCAGTGCCGGCGCGGCGGGTCAGGTGGGGCTGAGCCTGCTGCTGCTGCCGAACGCCACCGCCGCCGCGCTCGGCGTGGCCGCCGGACCCGGGTTCCAGCTGGGCGCCGGCACGCTGGTGTCCGTCAGCGGGGTCACCCTCGGCAGCGTGCCGGCCCTGCCGCTGGTCGCCGCCCTGCCCGACACCCAGGCCGTGCCGCTGCTGGCCTTCCTCTCCCAGGCGCTCCCGGTGCTCGCCGGCCTGGGTGCCGGGACGGCGCTGGGCCGCCGGATGGGCGACACCGACGGCGGGACGATCACCGCCGCGCTGTGGGCGGTCCTCGCCGGGGTCGGTGTCGGCGTCCTCGCCGGGCTGGGCGTGCTGGTCGCCGGGGGCCAGCTGGGGGACGGGGCGCTCGCCGAGGTGGGCGCACCCGCGCTGGCCACCGGACTGGCGGTGGCCGCCCAGGCCGGCATCGCCGCCGTGCCGGCCGGCGCGGTCAGCCGGTGGCGCGCCCGCGGCTGAGAAAGGACCCCCTCGCCCCCCACCGCTCGCGAGCTCGCGGCGGGCCCCTGCGAGGGGGCCGGGGGCCACCGGCTCCGCGCGGCTAGGGTTGGCAAACGTGCCCGCCGTCGCGCCCGCCACACCGCGGTCCCGCGTGGTCGTCCTGCTCTCCGGTACCGGGAGCCTCTGTGCCGCCCTCCTGACCGCGACCGCTGACCCGGGACACCCGGCAGAGGTCGTCGCCGTCGGCTCCGACCGCCCCGACGCCGCGGGGCTGGACCACGCGCGGACCCGCGGACTCCCCACCTTCGTGACGCCGCTGCGCGACCACCCCGACCGGGCCGCCTGGGACCGGGCGCTGGCCGCCGAGCTGGCCGGCCACCGTCCCGACTGGGTCGTCTGCGCGGGCTTCATGAAGCTGCTGGGCCCGGCCGTGCTCGCCGCCTTCCCCGGCCGGGTGGTCAACACCCACCCGGCGCTGCTGCCGTCGTTCCCCGGCGCGCACGCCGTCCGGGACGCCCTGGCCGCAGGCGCCGCCGTCACCGGGGCCACCGTGCACGTGGTCGACGCCGGGATGGACACCGGTCCGGTGCTGGCCCAGCGGCCGGTGCCGGTCCGGCCGGGCGACGACGAGGCCACCCTGCACGAGCGCATCAAGACCGTGGAGCGGGAGCTCCTGGTGCAGACGGTGGCCGAGCTGGCCGCCTCCACCGACCGGCGTCCGGCAGCCGGCACACCGACCATCCGCACAGGGATCGAGGAGAGCAGTCGATGAGCGAGCGCATCCCCGTACGCCGGGCCCTGCTGGGCGTCTACGACAAGACCGGCGTGGAGGAGCTCGCCCGGGGCCTGGCCGAGGCCGGTGTCGAGCTGGTCAGCACCGGCGCCACCGCGGCCCGGATCGCCGCGGCCGGCGTCCCGGTCACCCCGGTGGAGCAGGTGACCGGGTTCCCCGAGTGCCTGGACGGCCGGGTGAAGACGCTGCACCCGACGGTGCACGCGGGCATCCTGGCCGACCGACGCAAGCCCGACCACGTCGCCCAGCTGGCCGACCTGGGCATCGCGCCCTTCGACCTGGTCGTCGTGAACCTGTACCCGTTCAGCGAGACCGTCGCCTCCGGCGCCTCGGCCGACGAGTGCGTGGAGCAGATCGATATCGGGGGCCCGGCGATGGTCCGCGCCGCGGCGAAGAACCACCCCTCGGTCGCCGTCGTGGTCGCCCCCGACCGGTACGACCAGGTGCTGTCCGCGGTGCAGGCCGGCGGGTTCACCCTCGCCCAGCGCCAGGGGCTGGCCGCGGAGGCCTTCCGGCACACCGCCGCCTACGACGTCGCCGTCGCCTCGTGGATGGGCAACGTGCTGGCCCCCGACGACGAGAGCGGCTTCCCGGACTGGATCGGTGGCAGCTGGGAGCGCACCGACGTGCTGCGGTACGGGGAGAACCCGCACCAGGGCGCCGCGCTGTACCGCAGTGGGCAGCCGGGTCTGGCCGACGCCGAGCAGCTGCACGGCAAGCAGATGTCCTACAACAACTACGTCGACACCGACGCCGCGTGGCGGTCCGCGCACGACCACGTCGACCCCTGCGTGGCGATCATCAAGCACGCCAACCCGTGCGGGATCGCGGTCGGCTCCGACATCGCCGCCGCGCACCGCAAGGCGCACGCCTGCGACCCGGTCTCCGCCTTCGGCGGGGTGATCGCGGCCAACCGGGAGGTCGACCTCACGCTGGCCGAGCAGATCGCCGAGGTCTTCACCGAGGTGGTCGTCGCCCCGTCGTTCACCGAGGACGCCCTGGCCCTGCTGACCGCGAAGAAGAACCTCCGGCTGCTGCGGATGCCGGAGGCGCCCCGGCTGTCGGTGGAGATGCGGGCGGTCAGCGGCGGGCTGCTGCTGCAGACCGCCGACCGGATCGACGCGCCCGGCGACGACCCGACCAGCTGGACCCTGGCCAGCGGCGAGCCGCTGGACGCCGCGGCGCTGGACGACCTGGTCTTCGCCTGGCGCAGCGTGCGCGCCGTGCGCAGCAACGCGATCCTGCTCGCCAGCGACAAGGCCACCGTCGGGGTGGGCATGGGGCAGGTCAACCGGGTGGACGCCGCGCGGCTGGCCGTCGCGCGGGCGGGGGACCGGGCCGCCGGGTCGGTGGCCGCCTCCGACGCGTTCTTCCCCTTCGCCGACGGGCTCCAGGTGCTGCTGGACGCCGGGGTGCGCGCGGTGGTCCAGCCGGGCGGGTCCGTCCGGGACGCCGAGGTGGTCGAGGCCGCTGCCGCGGCGGGCGTGACCCTCTACCTGACCGGCACCCGCCACTTCGCCCACTGAAAAAGGACCCCCGTGCCCCCCACCACTCGCAGGCTCGCGGTGGGACCCTGCACGGGGGCCGCGCTGCCCCTCACCGCTCGCAGGCTCGCGGCGGGACCCTGCACGGGGGCCGACTTGCCCCCCACCACTCGCAGGCTCGCGGTGGGACCCTGTACGGGGGCCGCGCTGCCCCTCACCGCTCGCAGGCTCGCGGCGGACGCGGGGCGGGGTCGCTCAGCGCAGGCGCGGGCCGGTGCTCATCGCCTTGAGCGCGCCCAGCATGCCCAGCGCGGCGACCGCGACGGCGAACCAGGCGCCGACCGCGAAGGCCTCGAGGTCCCACCCGGCGTCGGCCAGCGGGACCAGCACTGCAGCCGCGGCCACCATCGAGACCAGCAGCGCCAGCACGCCGAGCAGCTGGTGGGTGCGGGCCGGGGCGTACATCAGCAGCCCGATCACGAACAGCACGATGCCGCTGCCGACCACCGCGGGCGGCTGCCAGGAGCCGGTCCCGCCCGACGTCGTGCCGGTCAGCCCGTCCCGCACCAGCTCCAGCCCGGTCGCGCCGCCGACGACCCAGACCACCAGCAGGCTCACCCCGGCGGCCATGCCGGCCAGCAGGAGGAGCAGCCCGGCGACGATGTCGGCGCGGCGGACCTCCACCGGCGCGGTGCCGACGTACGGGTCCCAGGCCGGGTCGTCGTCCTCCCCGTCCTCGGTGTCCTGCAGGTCCTCGACGTCGTCGCCGTCGTACCCGTCGTCGTCCCGGTGTGCGGTCCCTCCCCCGAGCAGCTCCGGCTGCGGGTCGTCGTAGCGGTCGTCGTACGGGTCGTCGTCGTACCGCTCCGGCGGGTGCGGCTGGTACGGCTGCTGGTACGGCGCCGCGCCGGCCTCGTGCCGGTCGTACACCACCTCGGTGGTCGGCTGCTCGGCCAGCGGCTGCCCGGTCGCACCACGGTGGGCGGAGCTGCCGTGCACTGCGGGGTCGGTCATCGGGTCTCCTCGTGCGCAGGAGGTGCGGCCGCGCCGCCGTCCGTCCCGCGAGCCTAGGGCGGGTGGGGCCTCCCGCCGGGGACGTCGGGCAGACTGGGCACGTGGCTGCGACGACGTTGGACGGCAAGGCGACCGCGGCAGCGATCCGCACCGAGCTGACCGAGCGGGTGGCGTCCCTCGCGGCCGCCGGACGGCGCCCGGGGCTGGGCACGCTGCTCGTCGGCGACGACCCGGGGAGCCGCTGGTACGTCTCGGCCAAGCACAAGGACTGCGCGCAGGTCGGCATCGCCAGCCTGCAGCGGGAGCTGCCGGCGACCGCGGACCTCGCCGACGTCCTCGCCGTCGTCGACGAGTTCAACGCCGACCCGGAGTGCACCGGGTACATCGTCCAGCTGCCCCTGCCGCGGGGACTGGACGAGAGCGTCGTGCTGGAGCGGATGGACCCGGCCAAGGACGCCGACGGGCTGCACCCGGTGAACCTGGGCCGGCTGGTCCTGGGCGTCCCGGCGCCGCTGCCGTGCACCCCGCAGGGCATCGTCGAGCTGCTCCGCCGGTACGACGTCCCGCTGGCCGGCGCGGAGGTCACCGTCGTCGGCCGCGGCATCACCGTCGGCCGCCCGCTGGGGCTGCTGCTGACCCGGCGCACCGAGAACGCCACCGTGACCCTCTGCCACACCGGCACCCGCGACCTGGCCGCGCACACCCGCACCGCCGACGTCGTGGTGGCCGCCGCCGGGGTGCCCGGGCTGATCACCGCCGACATGGTGAAGCCCGGCGCCGCCGTCCTGGACGTGGGCGTCAGCCGGGTGGACGGGCAGATCGCCGGGGACGTCGCCGCCGACGTCGTCGAGGTGGCCGGCCACGTGGCCCCCAACCCCGGCGGGGTGGGGCCGATGACCCGGGCGATGCTGCTGGCCAACGTGGTGCTCGCCGCCGAGCAGGCCGTGGGTGCCGAGGCGCTGAGCGCATGACCCGCCCGGCCGCCCCGCCGCCGGGCACCCGGCCGCCGCTCTACGTGCGGCGGCCGCTGCTGGCCGGGCTGGTGCGGCAGTGGCCGCTGTTCCTGGTCATCGTGGGCGTGGGCGTGGGGCTGGGGATGGTCGCCCTGGAGCACTGGCGTCGCGGTCTCGTCGTCGTCGGGCTGGCCCTCGTCGTGGCGGCGGTGTTCCGGCTGCTGCTGCCGTTGCCGCGGCTGGGGTTCCTGGCCGTCCGCAGCCGCACCATCGACGCCACCCTCACTGCCGGCGCCGGCCTGACCATCGCGCTGATCGCGCTCACCCTGCCCTCCGGCTGAGGCTCGGCCCCCGGCGGAGGAGCGGTCCACCCGCGGCGGCAGCCCCGCGCGGGCGGGCGGTGCTGCTCGGCGCTAGGTTGGCGGGCATGGCAGAGCAGGCACGGAGGGGCAAGGTCACGGTCGTCGGCGCCGGCTTCTACGGCTCCACCACCGCACTGCGGCTGGCCGAGTACGACGTCTTCGAGACCGTCGTCCTCACCGACATCGTCGAGGGCAAGCCCGAGGGGCTGGCGCTGGACCTCAACCAGTCGCGGCCGATCGAGGGCTTCGAGACCAAGGTCGTCGGGGTCGGGGGCGGGTCCTACGAGGGCACCGAGGGCTCCGACGTCGTCGTGATCACCGCGGGGCTGCCGCGGAAGCCCGGCATGAGCCGGATGGACCTGCTGGAGACCAACGCCGGCATCGTCCGCCAGGTCGCCGAGTCCATCGCGCAGACCTCTCCGGACGCCGTCCTCATCGTGGTGTCCAACCCGCTGGACGAGATGACGGCGCTGGCGCAGCTGGCCAGCGGCTTCCCGAAGAACCGGGTCATGGGCCAGGCCGGGATGCTGGACACCGCCCGGTTCACCGACAACGTCGCCCAGGAGCTCGGCGTCCCGGTCTCCTCGGTGCGCACGCTGACCCTCGGGTCGCACGGCGACACCATGGTGCCGGTGCCCTCGCGCTGCACCGTCGACGGCAAGCCGCTGTCCGACGTGCTGCCCGCCGACCGCATCGAGCACCTGGTGACCCGCACCCGCAACGGCGGGGCCGAGGTGGTGGCCCTGCTGAAGACCGGCTCGGCCTACTTCGCGCCCTCCGCCGCCGCCGCCCGGATGGCCCGTGCGGTCATCGAGGACAGCGGCGCGGTCATGCCCGTCTGCGCCTGGGTCGACGGCCAGTACGGCATCGAGGGGGTCTACCTCGGCGTCGAGGCCGAGATCGGCCGGGAGGGCGTGCGGAGGGTCGTCGAGGGCGACCTGTCCGACAGTGAGCTGGCCGGGCTGCGCGAGGCGGCGGAGGCCGTGCGCGCCAAGCAGGCCGACGTGGCCGACCTCTGAAGAAGGACCCCACTGCCCCCCACCGCTCGCACGCTCGCGGCGGGACCCTGCAGCCGGGCCACACGAGCATGAGGAGGATGCTGTGAGCAAGATCAAGGTAGAGGGCAAGGTCGTCGAGCTCGACGGCGACGAGATGACCCGGATCATCTGGCAGTTCATCAAGGACCAGCTGATCCTGCCGTACCTCGACGTGGACCTCGAGTACTACGACCTGGGCATCGAGCACCGCGACGCGACCGACGACCAGGTCACCGTCGACGCCGCGAACGCCATCAAGCAGCACGGCGTGGGCGTCAAGTGCGCGACCATCACCCCGGACGAGGCGCGGGTCGAGGAGTTCGGCCTGAAGAAGATGTGGCGGTCCCCGAACGGGACGATCCGCAACATCCTCGGCGGCGTCATCTTCCGCGAGCCGATCATCATGTCCAACGTGCCGCGGCTGGTGCCGGGCTGGACCAAGCCGATCATCGTCGGTCGTCACGCCTTCGGCGACCAGTACCGCGCCACCGACTTCAAGTTCCCCTCCGCGGGGACCCTGACGGTCACCTTCACCCCGTCCGACGGCTCCGAGCCGATCGAGCACGAGGTGTTCCAGGCCCCGGGCGCCGGTGTCTCGCTGTCGATGTACAACCTGGACGAGTCGATCCGCGACTTCGCCCAGGCCTCGCTGAACTACGGCCTGGCCCGCGGTTACCCGGTCTACCTCTCCACGAAGAACACGATCCTCAAGGCCTACGACGGCCGGTTCAAGGACATCTTCGAGGAGGTCTTCCAGACCGAGTTCGCCGACAAGTTCAAGGAAGCCGGCATCACCTACGAGCACCGGCTCATCGACGACATGGTCGCCGCCTCGCTCAAGTGGGAGGGCGGCTACGTCTGGGCGTGCAAGAACTACGACGGTGACGTGCAGTCCGACACGGTCGCGCAGGGCTTCGGCTCGCTGGGCCTGATGACCTCGGTGCTGGCCACCCCGGACGGCCGCACGGTCGAGGCCGAGGCCGCGCACGGCACGGTCACCCGGCACTTCCGGCAGCACCAGCAGGGCAAGGAGACGTCGACCAACCCGATCGCGTCGATCTTCGCCTGGACCCGGGGCCTGGCCCACCGCGGCAAGCTGGACGGCACCCCCGAGGTGACCCGCTTCGCGGAGACGCTGGAGAAGGTCTGCATCGACACCGTGGAGAGCGGTCAGATGACCAAGGACCTCGCGCTGCTGATCTCCAAGGACAGCCCGTGGCTGACCACCCAGGACTTCCTGGGCGCCATCGACGCCAACCTGAAGAAGGCCATGGCCTCCTGAGCAAGGACCCCCTTGCTCCCCGCCGCTCGCAGGCTCGCGGTGGGGCCCTGCAGGGGAGCCGACCGGCACGACGGCCCCCTCGACCTCCGTGGTCGAGGGGGCCGTCGCGCGTCCCGGGGTCGGTCGGTGCGTCGAGAACGGGGATTCGGGGCCCTCAGCGGGGAGCCGAGCCTCCCTGATGCCCGATCTCGATGACCTGTGGACGACGCCTGCAGCGGGAGCCGCCGATGCGGCAGGGTGCCGCAGTGCCTGTCCCCGATCGTCCCGTACAGCTCGTCGGGCGGGTCTTCCGAGGCAGTGACGCGGTCAGCGCCGGCCTGCTCACACGCGACATGCTCCGTGGTCGTTGCTGGCGCCGGCTCTTCCGGGACGTCTACGCCGACTCCGCCGTCCCCGACGACCACGGGCTCCGGCTGGCCGGTGCCGCGCTGCTCGTCCCGCCCGAGGCGGTGGTGTCGGGCCGGTCGGCGGCCTTCCTGCACGGGCTCCGCGAGGCGGTGGACGTCACCACCCCGGTCGACGTGACGGTCCCGCCCAGCGCCCGGTTCGGTCCGGTCACGGGACTGCGCATCCGTCAGGCGACGGTGCCCGACGGCGACGTGGTCGTCTGGGGCGGGCACCGCTGCACCGCCGAGGTGCGGACCGCACTGGACGTTGCCCGGCTGGAACCGCTGATCAGTTCGGTGCCGCTACTGGACGCGATGCTCGCCCGGGCCGTCGTCGCCCGACCGGAGCTGGAGACTGCGGCGGGGCAGATCCCGTCCGGCCGTGGGTGTCGCCGGGCGCGGCAGGCGGTGTCGCTGGCCGACGAACGGTCCGAGTCGCCACCGGAGTCGCAGCTGCGCGTGCTGCTCACACTGGCCGGCCTGCCGCCAGTCCCGCAGTGGCGGGTGCGCCGCCCGGACGGCGTCTTCGTCGCCCGGGTGGACCTGGCCTACCCGGATGCGAAGCTGGCGGTCGAGTACGACGGTGTCTGGCACGGCCGGCCGGGCCAGCTGATCCAGGACCGGCGGCGGCTCAACTCCCTCGTGTCGGCCGGCTGGCGGGTGCTGCACGTGACGGTGGCGGACCTGCGGCGGCCGACCGAGGTGGTGGCGAGGGTCCGCGCACTGTTGTCCGCCACCGAGATCGGGGGAGCAGGGCGCTGACCCCGTCGACGGGTGCCCCACGTCCCCGATCTCGCGCAGCGGCGCACTGCCGGAGGACCTGACGGGAGCCGCTAGCGTGGTCGGGACACGGGAGCCTCCCGTCGAGGCACCACCCAGGAGGAGCACGTACCCCGGTGAGCGACATCTGGCTCAACATCGTCATGGTCCTGGCCTTCGTCCTGATCGGCGGCGCCTTCTCCGGCGCCGAGATCGCCCTGGTCTCGCTGCGGGAGTCGCAGGTGCGGGCGCTCGCCGAGAGCGGCCGCCGCGGCCAGGCGCTCAACAAGCTGCTGGGTGACCCCAACCGCTTCCTCGCCGCCGTCCAGGTCGGCGTCACCCTGGCCGGGTTCTTCTCCGCCGCCTTCGGCGCCAGCACGCTGTCCGGACCGCTGGCCGACTGGCTGACCGGCCTCGGGCTCGAGCCGGGGGTGGCCGACCCGGTGGCGTTCGTCGCGGTCACCATCGCGATCAGCTACCTGTCGCTGGTGGTCGGCGAGCTGACCCCCAAGCGGCTCGCCCTGCAGCGCGCGGAGGGCTTCTCGCTGCTGGTGGCGGCGCCGCTCAACGGCATCGCGACCGCGTTCCGGCCGATCATCTGGCTGCTGTCCCGCTCCACGGACCTGCTCGTGCGGCTGCTCGGCGGCGACCCCAAGGCCAGCGGCGAGGCGATCGGCCAGGAGGAGCTGCGGGACCTGGTCGCCGCGCACGAGTCGCTGTCCAGCGACGAGCGCCGGCTGATCGACGACGTCTTCCGGGCCGGTGACCGGGAGGTGCGCGAGGTCATGACGCCGCGCACCGAGGTGGACTTCCTCGACGCGTCGATGACCGCCAGCCGCGCGGCCAAGCAGGTGGCCGAGTCGACCTTCTCCCGCTACCCCGTGGTCGGCCGCAGCCAGGACGACGTCGTCGGCTTCGTGCACGTGCGCGACCTGTTCCTGCCCAACCACCCGGCCGGCCGGGCGGCGACCGTCGGCGACCTGGCGCGGCAGGTGAAGCAGCTGCCCGGCACCGCCGGTGTGCTGACCGCGCTGTCGGACATGCGCAAGGAGAACGCGCACTTCGCCATCGTGGTCGACGAGTACGGCGGCACCGACGGCATCGTCACCCTGGAGGACCTCATCGAGGAGGTCATCGGGGAGATCTACGACGAGTACGACGAGGACGCCCGGACCGACGACGAGCCGGCCGGCGGCCCCCACGAGGTGGACGGGCTGCTGAACCTCGACGACTTCGCCGAGGCCACCGGCCTGCGACTGCCCGAGGGCCCCTACGAGACCGTCGCCGGCTACGTCCTCGCTGACCTCGGGCGGCTGCCGGAGGTCGGGGACACCGTGACGGTCGAGGGTCGCGAGGTGCGGGTGCTGGAGCTGGACGGGCGGCGGATCGCCCGGCTGTCGGTCTCCCCGCCGGTCGAGGCCGAGGAGACCGACACCGAGCAGGCCCCCGCCGCGCCGGCCTCCAGCTGAGGAAGGACCCCGTCCTCCTCATCCCTCGCAAGCTCGGGACGAGCCTCGGGACGGGGCCACGGGGGCCGGGCGAGGGGTCCTCCTCACTTCTGGCGCTGGGTGAACTCCCATGCGTCGGCCACGATCTCGGTGAGCTCCGTGTGCTCCGGCGTCCAGCCCAGGTCCCGGTGGATCCTCCCCGAGCTGGCCACCAGCCGCGCCGGGTCGCCGGCCCGCCGGTCGCCGACCACGACCGGCACCGGGTGCCCCGTGACGGTGCGGACGGCGTCGACCATCTGCTGCACCGAGAACCCGGTGCCGCTGCCCAGGTTGTAGACGCGGTGCTCGCCGGGTGCCGGTGCCGGCAGGGCGAGCAGGTGCGCGGCGGCCAGGTCCTTCACGTGCACGTAGTCGCGGATGCAGGTGCCGTCGGGGGTGGGGTAGTCCTCGCCGAACACGGTGAGCGCGTCGCGGGTGCCGGCGGCGACCTGCAGCGCGATCGGGATCAGGTGGGTCTCGGTGGCGTGCCGCTCGCCGAGGCCGTACGCGGCGCCGCCGACGTTGAAGTAGCGCAGGCTCACCGCGGCGAAGTCGTGGGCCACCGCGTAGGAGGTCAACATGTGGTCGACGGCGAGCTTGCTGGCGCCGTAGGTGTTGGTCGGCCGGGTCGGGGCGTCCTCGGGGATGGGCACCTCGTCGGGCTCGCCGTAGGTCGCCGCGGTGGAGGAGAACACGATCCGCCGGCAGTCCGCCGCGCGCATCGCCTCCAGCAGCGCCAGCGATCCGCCGACGTTGGTGTGCCAGTACTCCTCCGGGGTGACCTGGCTGGCCCCGACCAGGCTCTTGGCGGCGAAGTGCAGCACCGCCTCGGGCCGCACGTCGGCCAGCACCGGCCCCGAGTCGTGCAGCGAGGCGCGGACCAGCGTCGCCCCCTCGGGGACGGCGTCCGCGTGGCCGGTGGAGAGGTCGTCCAGCACGGTGACCCGGTGACCGGACTCGAGCAGGGCCGCGGTGACTACGCTGCCGATGTAGCCGGCGCCGCCGGCGACCAGAACGTCCATGCCCACCAGCCTAGAGACGCCGCCCGACCGGTGGGCCGTGCCCGGCCGGGGAGGGGCGCAGGAGGAGCAGCCGTGGTCAGCGCGCGCCCCGTCGTGACGGCCCTGCCGGCCTACCGGCCCGGCCGCAACCCCGCGGACCTGGCCCGCGAGATCGGCGTCGAGCGGGCGGTGAAGCTGGCCAGCAACGAGGTGGCGTTCCCGCCGCTGCCGGCCGTCCTGGAGGCGATCCGGGTCACCGCGGGGGAGACCAACCGCTACCCCGACAACGCGGCCTCGGTGCTCACGGCCGCACTGGCCCGGCGGTACGGCGTCGACCCGGGCCAGGTGGCCACCGGCTGCGGCGCGGTGACGGTGTGCCAGCAGCTCGCCCAGGCCTACAACGACCCCGGCACCAGCCTGGCCTTCGCCTGGCGGTCCTTCGAGATGTACCCGCTGCTCGCCCAGGTGGCCGGTGCCCGCGACGTGCGGGTCCCGTTGGTGCCGGGCAGCCCGGGCGGGACACCGGACACGCACGACCTCGACGGGCTGCTCGCCGCGATCGACGGCAGCACCCGGCTGGTCTTCGTCTGCAACCCGAACAACCCCACCGGGACGGCGGTGCGCCGGACGGAGCTGGAGCGGTTCCTCGACGCCGTCCCCGCCGAGACGCTCGTCGTCCTGGACGAGGCCTACCGCGAGTTCGTCACCGACCCCGACGTCCCCGACGGCCTGGAGCTCATGCGCGGGCGGTCGAACGTGGCGGTGCTGCGCACCTTCTCCAAGGCGTGGGGGCTGGCCGGCCTGCGGGTGGGCTTCCTGGTCGCCGAGGACCCAGCGGTGGCCGAGGCGGTGCGCAAGACCCACGTCCCGTTCAGCGTCTCGACGCTGGCCCAGGCCGCCGCCGTGGCCGCGCTGGCCAGCGAGGCGGAGGTCCGGGAACGGTGCGCCGCCGTCGTCGCCGAGCGGGCCCGGCTGACCGCGGCGCTGCGCGACCGCGGCCTGACGGTCGCCGACAGCCAGGCCAACTTCGTCTGGCTGCCGCTGGGGGAGCGGACCGCCGAGCTCGCCGCGGCGCTCGAGGCGCGCGCGGTGATCACCCGGCCGTTCGCCGGTGAGGGGCTGCGGGTGACCGTCGGCACACCGGAGGAGGACGACGTCTTCCTCGCCGCCCTGGACGCCGTCCTCGACACGGAGCGTCCCGACGCGCCGCTGACCAGCGTGCCCAGCGGGGCACCGGGAGCCTGAGCGGACCACTGGGGCGCGCGTGGTTCGATGGAGGGCGTGCCTGCTCCACGCGTGCTCTCCGGCATCCAGCCGACGGCGGACTCCTTCCACCTCGGGAACCTCCTGGGAGCCCTGCGGCAGTGGGTGAGCATGCAGGACGACCACGACGCCTTCTACTGCGTCGTGGACCTGCACGCGATCACCGTCGAGCAGGACCCCCAGGTGCTGCGCCGGCGCACGCTGGTCTCCGCCGCCCAGCTGCTCGCCCTCGGGGTCGACCCGGCGCGCAGCACCCTGTTCGTGCAGAGCCACGTGCCCGAGCACGCCCAGCTGGCCTGGGTCCTGCAGTGCCTGACCGGGTTCGGCGAAGCCGGCCGGATGACCCAGTTCAAGGACAAGAGCCAGCGGCAGGGGACGGCCAGCACCAGCGTCGGGCTCTTCACCTACCCGGTGCTGCAGGCCGCCGACATCCTGCTCTACCAGGCACAGCGGGTGCCGGTCGGTGAGGACCAGCGCCAGCACCTGGAGCTGACCCGGGACCTGGCCACCCGGTTCAACGGCCGGTTCGGGACGACGTTCACCGTGCCCGAGGCCCACATCCCGGCCGGCGCGGCGAAGGTGCTGGACCTGCAGACGCCGGAGAAGCAGATGAGCAAGAGCCTGCCCGGCGCCGGCTGCCTGTCGCTGCTGGACGACCCGAAGGTCAACGCCAAGAAGATCCGTTCGGCGGTCACCGACACCGGCCGGGAGGTGGTGGCCGACCCGGTCGGCAAGCCCGGCGTCACCAACCTGCTGACCATCCACTCGGCGTTCTCCGGACTGTCGGTCGCCGAGCTGGAGGAGCGCTTCGCCGGGCGCGGGTACGGCGACCTGAAGAAGGAGCTCGCCGAGGTCGTCACCGACGCCCTGGCGCCGGTCCAGCAGCGCACCGCCGAGCTGATGGCCGACACGGCGGAGCTGGAACGCGTGCTGGCCGGCGGCGCCGCCAAGGCCCGGGAGGTCGCTGCCGTGACCCTGGCCACCGCCTACGACCGCGTCGGCTTCCTGCCGCCGGCCGCCACGGGGGCGCCACGGTGACCACCCGGCCGCGGCGCACCAACGAGGACACCTTCACCTTCCTCCCGCAGCGCGAACCCGTCGCCGCGAGGGACACGGCCGTGCTCGGCGTCGTGGTGTCGGTGCCCGAGCCGTGGGCGCAGCTGCTCGTCGACTGGCGGGCCAAGGTGGGCGACCCGCAGGCCAGCCTGGTGCCGCCGCACGTCACCCTGCTGCCCCCGACCGTGGTCCGGGTGAGCGACCGCGCGCGGATCTCCGCGCACCTGGCCCGGGTCGCCCGGCGGCACCCGCCCTTCGACGTCCACCTGTCCGGCACCGGCACCTTCCGGCCGGTCTCCGAGGTCGTCTTCGTCGCCGTCGCCCGCGGCATCGCCGACTGCGAGCTCATCGCCGGCGACGTGCGCACCGGGCCGCTGGCCCGGCCGCTGACCTTCCCGTACCACCCGCACGTGACCGTGGCGCACGACGTCCCCACCGACATGCTGGACGTCGCCTACGAGGGGCTCGCCGAGCTGCAGGCCGAGTTCCGGGTGGACTCGTTCACCGAGTTCGAGCAGCTCCCCGACGGCGCCTGGGCCGTGTCGTGCGAGTACCCGCTCACCGGTCCGCCCCGCTGAACCCCGGCGAGTGACCGACCCGATCAGCCGCGGGACCGCCGCGGCGCGGGGCCTGCTGCGCCGGCAACGGGCGCGCCGGCCCTGGCTGGACCACCTGGTCCACGCCGGCGGCCACTACAACCGCGTGCAGGGCGACCTGCTGGCCGCCGGGGTCACCTACTACGCCGTCCTGGCGCTGTTCCCGGTCCTGCTGCTGCTGGCCTCGGTCGCCGCCTTCGTGCTCCGTGGGGACCCGCTGCTGCAGGAGCAGCTGACCACCGCCGTCCGGGAGACCGTGCCGGGGACCACCGGCGCGGAGCTCGCCGAGCAGGTCACCGCTGCCATCGGCAGCGCGACGGCCTTCGGTGTGGTGGGCCTGGCCGGGTTCCTCTTCGTCGGGCTCGGCGCGATGGACAAGCTCCGGGTCGGCATGGACGTCGTCTGGCGGGGCCGCCCGGACCCCCCGGAGTTCCTCGCCGACCGGGTCAAGGACCTGGTGGCGCTGCTCGGCCTGGCCGTCGCCGGGGTGACCAGCGTCGCCCTCACCACGACGGCGACCACGGCGTCCTCCCGGCTGCTGGACCTGCTCGGCCTGGACGAGGTCCCCGGCTTCTTCCTGCTCACCGGCGGCGTGGCGATCACGCTGGCGGTCGCCGGTGACGTGCTGGTGTTCCTCTGGCTGCTGAAGGGCGTGCCGGACAACCCCTTCGGCGTGGGCCGGCTGCTGCCCGGCGCGGTGTTCGGCGCGGTCGGGTTCGAGCTGCTGAAGCTGGCCGGCAACTGGTACCTGTCGCTGATCGACAGCAACGTCACCGCCCAGGCCCTCGGCGGCACGGTCGGCGTGATCGTGTGGATCAACGTGGTCGCCCGCTTCGCGTTCTACACCGCCGCGTGGACGGCGACGATCCCGGCGATCGAGGCGGAGGGACTCGCCGTCACCGGTGATCCCGCCCCGCCGCCGCTGCCCGCGCCCGGCTACGTGCGGACGCCGGCGACGGCGGGCCGGTCGCCGATGCGGGTCGTCGGCGGACTGCTGGCGGTCGGGGCACTGGCCGGGGCGGCGGGGGCCGGGGTGCTCTCCCGGCTGCTCCGCCGCCGGGACGTGAGCGACCGGAGGACGGTCAGCCGCCGGGCGGGCGGCGGGCCGGCGGGCGCCTGACCGCGGGGGCACCGGCGTCGCCGCCCCCCGGTGCCGGTCGCACGGCGCGCCGGCGGCCCAGGATTGTCGCCACCACGATGGCAAGGGCCCCCGTCCCCAGCCCGATGGGCAGCAGCGGGGACCCCCCGGCGGGGTCGTCCGCGTCGGCGGCCCGCACCGCACGGGCCGCGGACGAGGCGGCGGACGAGGACGCGGACGCGGACGAGGCGTCGGCGGAGGACAGCGTGCCGTCGGCGGCCGTGACGTCGGCGGCCGTGACGTCGGCGGGCGGCTCGGTCGCGCCGGTGGCCCGCGGCTCCACCAGCCGCCCGGCCTCCGACGCCCCCGCGGGGACGGCGAAGCCCCAGTCCAGCAGCCGGGCTGCCTGGTCCGCCGGGGGCACCGGCACCCGCTCGGCCTGCATCAGGCTGACCACCAGCCGGCGGCCGTCCCGCTCGGCGGCGGCCACGAAGGTGTGCCGGGCCGCGTCCGTGAAGCCGTTCTTGCCGCCCAGCGTGCCGGGGTAGCTGTCCAGCAGCGCCACGTCGTTCTGGATCTGGTAGCCCTCGGTGAGCCCCGGGACCGGCGGCATCTGCGCCGTCCGGGTCTGCAGCACCGCCAGGGTGACCGGGTCGGCCACCAGCTGGCGCATGACCAGCGCGAGGTCGTAGGGGGAGGACGACTGCCCGGCGACGTCCAGCCCCGACGGCGTCCCCGCGACGGTGTCGAAGGCCTGCAGCCGCCGCGCCGTGGCGTTCATCGCCGCCAGCGTCGGGCCCGGCCCGCCGGCCGCGCGGGCCAGCGCGTTGGCCGCGTCGTTGCCCGACTGCATCATCAGGGCCTGGAAGAGCAGCGACACCGGGTACTGCCCGCCGCGCACCAGCCCCACGCGGCTGCCCTCGACGGCCTCGTCCTCGGTGGTGCCCTCCACCACCAGCGCCGGGTCCAGCACCGGCGTGAGGGTCAGCAGGGTCAGCGTCTTCAGCGTGCTGGCCGGGTAGTAGCGGCCGTGCGGGTCCTGCGCGCCGAGGACCGCACCGGTGCCGGCGTCGGCGACCAGCCAGCCGCGGGCGTCGACGCCCTCGGGCAGCGGCGGCGCGCCGGGCACCGTGACCAGGCCGCGGGTGTCCAGCTGCTCCCCGCCGACGGTCGTCCCGTCCGGTGCGCTGCCCTGCGGCGGAGGCCCCGCCGGAGGCGAGGTGGGCGTCGGGGCCGCCGGGTCCACGGTCGGCGGGGGCGCCTCGGCCAGCGCCACGGGCACCGGGCCCGACACCGGGCCCAGCACCGGGGACGCCACCCCCAGCAGCAGCCCGGCAGCCACCGCGGCGGCCGCCCGGCGGGCTCGCGAGGGCTGCCGGTGCACGGGGTCAGACGCTATCGGGTGCCCGGGGGGCCGGACGCCCGGACGGTGACCGGCCGGCGTCCGGGCGGTCGTGCTCCAAGGCAACGATCCGGCATCGGTCCCCGGCCCGGAGGGGGCCCGCGGCGGGAGCCGCGGTTAGCGTGCCGGAGTCGCCGTCCCCCTGGCCGGTCCGCCCCGCGGGCCGCCGGACGGCGAGCGCACCCCGGGACGACCCGGACCACCACCGGGGCGCGGGCGACGGACGTCGCCCGGCGCCTCCCGAGAGAGGAGACCGTCTTGCGCCGAGTGCGTGGGATGAAGGCAGCCGCCCTGCTGCTGGCCGGCAGCCTGGCCCTCGCGGCCTGTGCCAGCGACGAACCCCAGAGCGCCGGGGGCGGCGGCGGTGGCGGGGGTGGCGGCACCGAGGACCTGAAGATCGGCCTGGCCTTCGACACCGGCGGCCGCGGCGACAAGTCGTTCAACGACTCGGCGTTCGCCGGGGTCGAGGCGGCCGTCCAGGCGCTCGGCGGCACCGTCGAGGAGAACGTCCAGACCCTGTCGCCCAACGACGACGCGTCCAACCGCGGCGAGCTGCTCACCCAGCTGGCCGAGCAGGGCTACGACCCGGTCATCGCCGTCGGCTTCAACTACGACGAGATCATCGGCGAGGTCGCCCCCGAGTTCCCCGACACCACGTTCGCCCAGGTCGACGGCTCGAACGCCGACGGCGCGAAGGGCGACAACGTCACCGGCCTCCTCTTCGCCGAGGAGCAGGGCTCCTTCCTCGCCGGCGTGGCCGCGGCGTCGAAGACCGAGACCGACCGGATCGGCTTCGTCGGCGGCGTGCAGAGCCCGCTCATCGAGAAGTTCCAGGCCGGGTACGTCGCCGGCGCCAAGGCCGTCAACCCCGCCATCACCGTCGACGTGTCCTACCTGTCGCCGGCCGGTGACTTCAGCGGCTTCGGTGCCCCCGACCGCGGCTACAGCGTCGCCCAGGGCTTCTACCAGGCCGGCGCGGACATCGTCTTCCACGCCGCCGGTGGCTCGGGTGAGGGTGTCTTCCAGGCGGCGGTCGAGGCCGGCAAGCGCGCCATCGGCGTCGACTCCGACCAGTACCTGACCGCTCCGCCTGAGCAGCAGGCCGTGATCATGACCTCGATGCTGAAGCGGGTGGACAACGCGGTGCAGGAGTTCATCACCGCGTACTCGGAGGGGTCGGTCGAGGGCGGCACGGACGTCACCTACGACCTGGAGTCCGACGGCGTCGGCCTGTCCACCTCCGGCGGCTACATCGACGACATCCAGGCGACGATCGACGACTACCGCCAGCAGATCATCGACGGCGGGATCACGGTCCCCACCACCCCGTGACCCACCGGTCGTAGAGCACTGGACGGCGGCGGGCCCGGGCGGTACACACCGCCCGGGCCCGCCGTTTTCCGTGTGTACCGTCTCGACGTCGGAAGGGACACCGAGGAACGGCCCGCCGGCCGGAGGACCTCCGGCCGCACGGCCCCGCCGAGCCCGTGCGACGTCCACCGCACCGCCCCGAGGGAGACACGTTGAACGAGCCGGCACCGCTGGCGGTCGAGCTGCGCGGCATCACCAAGCGCTTCCCGGGCGTGGTGGCCAACTCGGACATCGCGCTGCGGGTCCGCCGCGGTGAGGTGCACGCCATCGTGGGGGAGAACGGCGCCGGCAAGTCGACGCTGATGAAGACCCTCTACGGCATGCACCGGCCCGACGAGGGCGAGATCCTGCTCGACGGCCGGCCGGTCACCTTCCGCAGCCCGGCCGACGCCATCGCCGCGGGCATCGGCATGGTCCACCAGCACTTCATGCTCGCCGACAACTTCACCGTCCTGGAGAACGTCGTCCTGGGCAGCGAGCCCACCCGGGGTGGCCGGCTGGACCGCGCCACGGCGCGGACCCGCATCCGCGACATCTCCGACCGCTACGCCCTGGGGCTGGACCCCGACGTGCTGGTGGAGGACCTCGGCGTCGGCGACCGGCAGCGCGTGGAGATCGCCAAGGTGCTCTACCGGGGGGCGACCACGCTGATCCTGGACGAGCCGACGGCGGTGCTCGTGCCGCAGGAGGTCGACGAGCTGTTCGGCAACCTGGCCGAGCTCAAGCGGGAGGGCCTCACCGTCGTCTTCATCTCGCACAAGCTGGACGAGGTGCGGAAGGTCGCCGACGCCATCACCGTCATCCGCCGGGGCACGACCGTGGGCACCGCCGACCCGAGGACGACGACGGCCCGGCAGCTGGCCGAGATGATGGTCGGCGCGGAGCTTCCCACGCCGCAGACCCGCACCTCCACGGTCCGCGACACCCCGGTGCTGTCGCTGCGCGGGGTGACCGTCGCGGCGCCCGGCGGCCGGCCCGCGGTGGACGACGTCTCGCTGACCGTCCGCGAGGGCGAGGTGGTCGGCATCGCCGGGGTCGAGGGCAACGGGCAGGCCGAGCTCGTCGACGCAGTCATGGGGCTGCGGCCGCTGACCGCCGGCGCCGTCGCGCTGGGCGGCGAGGACATCACCGCCTGGTCGACCCGGCGCCGCCGGGAGCAGGGCCTGGGCTTCATCCCCGAGGACCGGCACCGGCAGGGGATGCTGCTGGAGGCGCCGCTCTGGGAGAACCGGGTCCTGGGCCACCAGACCCGTCCGCCGGCGGTCAAGGGGCCGTTCATCGACCGGCGGGGCGCCCGGGCCGACACCCAGCGGATCATGCGGGAGTACGACGTGCGGGCCCCCGGGCCCGACACCCTGGCCATGGCGCTGTCCGGCGGCAACCAGCAGAAGCTGATCGTCGGGCGGGAGATGAGCGCCCGGCCGCGGCTGCTGATCGCCGCCCACCCCACCCGCGGCGTCGACGTCGGCGCGCAGGCGGTCATCTGGGAGCTGCTCAAGGACGCCCGCGCGGAGGGGATGGGCATCGTGCTCGTCTCGGCCGACCTGGACGAGCTGATCGGGCTGTCGGACACGCTGCACGTGATGCTGCGCGGCCGGCTGGTCGCCACCCTGGACCCGGCCCGCCTGACCCCCGAGGAGCTCGGCGGGCACATGACCGGGGCCGGCGACCCGACGGTGGGTGCGGCATGACGCTCCTCCGCCGGGTCGGGCTGGCGCTGTTCGCGCCGGTGCTGGCCATCGTCGTCGCGCTGGCGATCTCGGCGCTGGTCATCGTGCTCATCGGGGAGGACCCGCTCACCGCCGTCCGCGTGATGCTGGACTTCGGGGAGACCCCGTCTCAGCAGACCCAGGCGATGGTGGTGGTGCTCAACCGGGCGGTCCCGCTGTTCCTGGCCGGGCTCGCCGTCTCGGTGGCCTTCCGGATGGGGCTGTTCAACATCGGCGTGGAGGGCCAGTACCGGCTGGCCACGATCATCGCCGCCGCGGTCGGGGCCGCGGTGGTCCTGCCCGCCCCGCTGCACGTGCTGCTGATCGTCGTGGTCGCGATGACGGTGGGCGCGCTGTGGGCGTCGGTCGTCGCCGTGCTCAAGGTGACCCGGGGCGTGAGCGAGGTGATCAGCTCGATCATGCTGAACTTCATCGCGCTGGGGACGGCGTCCTTCCTGCTCACCGGCCCGCTGCGGGGGAGCCCGGAGGGCGCCTCGGTCATCACCACCGCCGACATCCCCGAGTCCGGCTGGTTCCCCGGCCTGAACGTGCTGTTCACCGGGCTGGGGCTCGCCGAGCCCCGCTCGGACCTCTACGGCTTCCTGGTCGTCGCGGTGGTCGCCGGCGTCGTCGTCTCGGTGCTGATCACGCGCACCCGGTTCGGCTTCGACCTGCGCGCCACCGGCCTGTCGCCCTCGGCGGCGACCGCCAGCGGCGTCGACGCCCGCGGCATGGTGGTGAAGACGATGCTGATCTCCGGCGCGGTCGCCGGGCTGATCGGCCTGCCGGACCTGCTGGGCGCCTCGCACCACTACGGCACGGAGTTCACCGCCGGCCTGGGCTTCCTGGGGATCGCCGTCGCGCTGCTGGGCCGGAACACCCCGCTGGGCATCGCGCTGGCCGCGCTGCTGTTCGGCTTCCTCGACCGGGCCGCCATCCCGCTGCAGTTCGAGGGCATCCCCGCCTCGGTGGTGACGATCATCCAGGGCACGATCGTGCTGGCCGTCGTCGTCGCCAACCAGGTCGCCCGGCGGATCACCCGCCGGCAGGCCGAACGCGGCAGCGGCCAGGCCGTCGCCCCGCCGGCCACCGGCGACGGGAGCACCGACAGCACGACCGACGACGAGCGAGAGGGGGCCCGGGCATGAGCACCGCGACGTCGAGCCCGACGTCCGCCCGGGGCGCGCTCACCGAGCGCCTGCTGGGGGGCAACCGGTCCCGTCGGCTGGTCTACCTGCTGGTCGGCCTGCTGGTGCTGGTCTCCGCGGTCCGGGTGATCTCGGGGGAGCAGGCGCTCACCTCGTCCTCGACGTTCAGCGCCGCGCTGCTGCTGGCCGTGCCGCTGGGCCTGGTCGCGCTGGGCGGCCTGTTCTCCGAACGCGCCGGCGTGGTCAACATCGGCCTCGAGGGCATGATGGTGCTGGGCACCTGGGGTGCCGGCTGGGCCGGCTACCAGTGGGGATGGGCCGGTGCGCTCATCGGCGGCGCGGTGTTCGGCGCGCTCGGCGGCCTGGTGCACGCCATCGCCACGGTGACCTTCGGCGTGGACCACGTGGTGTCCGGCGTGGCGATCAACATCCTGGCCGAGGGCGTCGTCCGCTTCCTGTCCGAGCTGCTCTACACCGACAACCCGGCCGGCGGCGGGGTGACCCAGTCGCCGGCGCTGTCCAGCCGGCCACCGAGCTTCTCGCTGCCGGTGCTGTCCTCCGGGCCCGACCTGCTGGGCGACGTCGAGTCGCTGCACTGGTTCCTGGTGTCGGACCTGGCCGGCCTGCTGCGCGGCTTCACCGCCGGCGTGGGCGTGCTGACGGTGCTCGCGGTGCTGCTGGTCCCGGCGTCCTACCTGCTGCTCTGGCGGACGGCGTTCGGGCTGCGGCTGCGCTCCTGCGGGGAGAACCCGGCGGCGGCGGACTCCCTCGGCGTGCCGGTGTACCGGCTGAAGTACGTCGCCGTCCTCATCTCCGGCGCGCTGGCCGGGCTCGGCGGCGTCTTCCTGGTCTTCGTCGCCAACATCTACCGCGAGGGCCAGACCGGCGGGCGCGGCTTCATCGGCCTGGCCGCGCTGATCTTCGGCAACTGGCGTCCGGGCGGGCTGGCCGCCGGCGCCGGGCTCTTCGGCTTCGCCGACGCCCTGCAGCTGCGCAGCCGGACGGCGGTGGTGGCGCTGCTGCTGCTGGTCGCGCTGCTGCTGGCCGCGGTGGCGGTCTGGCAGGCGGTGCGCCGCAAGCTGGTCCAGGCGGTGCTCGCCGCGGCCTTCGCCGGCGCCTCGCTGGTCGGGTTCCTCGCCGTCGAGGAGCTCCCCGAGGGGATCGTCTCCTTCACCCCGCACCTGATCACGCTGCTGGTGCTGTCGCTCGCCTCCCAGCGGCTGCGGATGCCGAAGGCCGACGGGCTGGTCTACCGACGAGGAGAGAACTGATGGACGTGGACTGGGACGCGCTGCGCACGGCCGCCCGCGAGGCGATGACGCACGCCTACGTCCCCTACTCGCGCTTCCCGGTGGGGGTGGCCGGGCTGGTGGACGACGGCCGGGTGGTCACCGGCTGCAACGTGGAGAACGCCTCCTACGGGCTGGGCCTGTGCGCCGAGTGCGGCATGGTCAGCGACCTGGCCCGCAGCGGCGGCGGCCGGCTGGTGGCCGTGGCCTGCGTCGGCGGGGACGGGAAGCCGCTGATGCCGTGCGGGCGCTGCCGGCAGCTGCTGTGGGAGCACGGCGGTGCGGCCATGCTGATCGAGACGGTGTCGCTGGGCATCGTGCCGATGACCGAGGTGCTCCCGGACGCCTTCGGCCCGCAGGACCTGGTCGAGGCCCGTCGGTGACCGGACCGGCGGGGTCCCGGACGGCGCAGCCGTTCGACGCGATCGACGTCATCCGGGCCAAGCGGGACGGCGGCCGGCTGACCGCGGAGCAGATCCGCTGGGTGGTCGGCGCCTACACCGACGGCGTCGTCCCCGACGAGCAGATGAGCGCGCTGCTCATGGCCGTCTTCTTCCGCGGCATGGCGCCGGACGAGCTCGCCGTCTGGACCCGGGCGATGATCGACTCCGGCGTCCGCAAGGACCTGTCCTCCCTCGGCCGGCCGACCGCGGACAAGCACTCCACCGGCGGCGTGGGGGACAAGACCACCCTGCCGCTGGCGCCGCTGGTCGCCGCCTGCGGGGTCGCCGTGCCGCAGCTGTCCGGGCGGGGGCTGGGGCACACCGGCGGCACGCTGGACAAGCTCGAGTCGATCCCCGGCTGGCGGGCCGACGTGTCCGACGTCGAGTACCTGGCCCAGCTGCGCGACGTGGGCGCCGTCATCTGCGCGGCCGGCCACGACCTGGCCCCGGCGGACAAGGCGCTCTACGCGCTGCGGGACGTCACCGGCACCGTGGAGTCGATCCCGCTGATCGCCAGCTCGATCATGAGCAAGAAGATCGCCGAGGGGGCCGACGCGCTGGTCCTGGACGTGAAGACCGGGTCCGGGGCCTTCATGCAGCAGCCCGAGCGCTCCCGTGAGCTGGCCCGCACCATGGTCGAGCTGGGCGAGGCGGCCGGCGTCCGCACGGTCGCGCTGGTGACCGCGATGGACCGGCCGCTGGGCCGCGCCGCCGGCAACGCGGTCGAGGTGGCCGAGTCGGTCGAGGTGCTGGCCGGTGGCGGTCCGGCCGACGTCGTCGAGCTCACCCTGGCGCTGGCCCGGGAGATGCTGGCCGGCGTCGGACGCGACGACGTCGACCCCGCCGACGCCCTGGCCGACGGCCGGGCGATGGACGTGTGGCGCCGGATGATCGCCGCCCAGGGCGGGGACCCCGACGCCGCGCTGCCGCAGCCCGCGGAGCGGCACGTGGTGCCGGCTCCGGCCACCGGCACGCTCACCCGGCTGGACGCCTACGCGCTCGGGGTGGCGGCCTGGCGGCTGGGCGCCGGGCGGGCCCGCAAGGAGGACCCGGTGTCGGCCGCGGCGGGCGTCGTCTGGCACGCCGGGGTGGGGGAGCAGGTCACCGCCGGGCAGCCGCTGCTGGAGCTGCAGACCGACGACGCCGGCCGGATCCCGCGGGCCCTGGAGGCGCTGGAGGGCGCGGTGGGCGTGGACACCGACGACGTCCCGCTGCCCCTGGTCCTGGACCGCCTCCATCCGTAGGGCGGTGTCGGGACGAGTGGGGCCGGAGGGTCCCGCGAGGAGCGACGCAGCGGCTCCACTCCCTCGGGGACGGGAGAAGGACCCCCTGCCCCCCACCCCTCGCGAGCTCGGGGCGGGACCCTGCAGGGGGCCACACGGACGTGGAGGACACTGACCCCTTGTGACCCGAACGCCGGCCGAGACCGCGCCCGGAGCGGTGCGCCCCGAGACCCCCCTGGACCCCGACGCGGCCATCTCGGTGCGCGGCCTGGTCAAGCGCTACGGCGACAGCACCGCCGTCGCGGACCTCGACCTGGACATCCGGCGCGGGGAGATCTTCGCGCTGCTCGGGCCCAACGGCGCCGGCAAGACCACCACCGTCGAGGTGCTGGAGGGCTACCGCCGGCGGGACGGCGGCGACGTCCGGGTGCTGGGCGTCGACCCGGCCGTCGGCGGCCGGCACTGGAAGGCCGACATCGGCATCGTGCTGCAGTCCGGCGCGGGCGACAGCCAGCTGAGCTGCCTGGAGCTGCTCCGCGCGCAGGCGTCCTACTACGCCGATCCGCGGGACCCGGCGGAGGTGCTGGAGCTGGTCGGGCTCACCGAGAAGGCCGGCGCCCGCGGCCGGAGTCTCTCCGGCGGGCAGCGGCGCCGGCTGGACGTGGCGCTGGGCATCGTCGGCCGCCCCCGGCTGCTGTTCCTCGACGAGCCGACGACCGGGTTCGACCCGGAGGCCCGCCGCCAGTTCTGGTCGCTGATCCGCTCCCTGCGGGACCTGGGGACGACGATGCTGCTGACCACCCACTACCTGGACGAGGCCGAGGAGCTGGCCGACCGGGTGGGGGTCATCGCCCGCGGCCGGCTCGTCGAGGTCGCCGTCCCCGCCGAGCTCGGCGGTCGCGGCCGCGCTCCCGCCGTCGTCACCTGGACCGAGGACGGCGCCCGGCGGACCGCGGAGACCGCCACGCCCACCGCGTTCGTCCGGGAGCTGGCCGGCCGGTTCCCCGGCGAGGTGCCCGACCTGGCGGTGGCCCGGCCCACCCTCGAGGACGTGTACCTGCGGATGATCGGGGAGGCGGCATGAGCGCCGGGACCACGGAGCGCGAGCTGCCCTCGGTCGGCCGGGTGTGCCGGACCCGCGCCGGGGTGGAGCTCAAGGAGTTCTTCCGCCAGCGGGAGTCCGTCGTCTTCACGCTGATGTTCCCGGTGATCCTGCTGCTGGTCTTCGGTGCGGTGCTGGACTACGACCTGGGCAGCGGCGTGTCGTTCATCCAGTACTTCATGGCCGGGGTGATCGCCGCCGGCATCCTGGGCGCCAGCCTGCAGAACATGGCGATCAGCATCGCCACCGAGCGGTCGGACGGGACGCTCAAGGGGCTGGCCGGGACGCCGATGCCGAAGAGCGCCTACTTCGTCGGCAAGGTCGTGCAGGTCCTCGTCGTCACCGCCGCCATCGTGGCGATCCTGCTGGTCATCGGGGCGGTCTTCTACGACATCGAGCCGCCGTCCGGGGCGGACTGGCTGACCTTCGCCTGGGTGACCGCCCTGGGGTCGGCGGCGTGCACGCTGCTGGGCATCGCCATCTCCAGCCTGGCCCGCAACGGCCGGTCGGCCTCGGCGACCGTCACCCCCGTCGCGCTTGTGCTGCAGTTCATCTCCGGCGTCTTCTTCCAGTTCAGCCAGGTGCCGACCTGGCTGCAGACGGTGGCCGCGGTGTTCCCGCTGAAGTGGATGGCGCAGGGCCTGCGGTCGGTGTTCCTCCCCGACGCCCTGGCGGCGGCCGAGCCGGCCGGCACCTGGGAGCTCGGCCGGGTCGCGCTGGTGCTCGCCGTCTGGTGCGTCGTCGGCCTGCTGCTGTGCGTGCGCACCTTCCGGTGGCAGGACGAGGGGACCGGCTGACACACCGGGACCCGGACCTGGAGCCCGGTCGGGAGGGACCCCGGTAGCGTTGCGGCGGTGCCTGCACCACTGACTGCCGAGAACGTCGCCGCCGCGCCGAAGGTCCTCCTGCACGACCACCTGGACGGCGGTCTGCGGCCGCAGACGGTCCTCGAACTGGCCGACCAGGTCGGCTACCGGGAGCTCCCCACCGACGACCCCGCGGCCCTGGGCCGCTGGTTCCAGGAGGCCGCCGACTCGGGCTCCCTGGAGCGCTACCTGCTCACCTTCGCCCACACCGTGGCGGTGATGCAGCGGCCCGAGGCGGTCCAACGGGTGGCCCGCGAGTGCGCGCTGGACCTCGCGGCCGACGGGGTCGTCTACGCGGAGGTCCGGATGGCCCCGGAGCTGCTCACCGCGATGCCCCTGGACGCCGCCGTCGAGGCGATGCTCGACGGGTACGACCAGGGCTGCCGGGAGGCCGCGGCCGCCGGCCGCCCGATCGTGGTCGGCACGCTGCTGTGCGCGATGCGGCAGGCCGACCGGTGGGTCGAGGTCGCCGAGACCGTCGTCCGGTACCGCGGGGCCGGGGTGGTCGGCTTCGACCTGGCCGGCCCGGAGGACGGCTTCCCGCCGGACCGCATCCCCGAGGCGATCGCCGTGCTGGACCGGGCCGGGGCGCACCGGACCGTGCACGCCGGGGAGGCGGCCGGGACGGCCTCCATCCGGGCAGCGCTGGACGGCGCCCGGGCCGAGCGGCTGGGCCACGGCATCCGGATCGCCGACGAGGTCCCGGTGGACGGCGCGCTCGGGGACCTCGCCAAGCGGGTCCTCGACGAGCAGGTGCCGCTGGAGGTGGCGCCGTCGTCCAACGTGCAGACCGGCGCCTACCCGTCGCTGGCCGAGCACCCGGTGGACCGGCTGCACCGGCTGGGCTTCGCGGTGACGGTGAACACCGACAACCGGCTGATGAGCGGGGTCTCGGCCAGCAGCGAGCTGACCGACGTCGCCGCCGTGTCCGGCTGGGACTGGGACGACGTCGAGACGGTCACCGAGCGGGCCCTGGCCGGCGCCTTCGCCGACGCCGCCGTCCGCGACCGGCTGCTCGCCGACGTCGTCCGGCCGGCCTACGCCGCGCTGCGGGAGCGCGCCTGACGGGGGGCAGTGACGGCGCCCACCCCCGCCCGGGGGAATCACGCGGCCCCGCACGCTGCTAACCTGATCGTGCCGGTGAGTGCCGGTCATCCTCCCGGACGGTCCTGTCCGGGCAGCGCATCCGTGCAGATCACGCGTCATCGCAGACGGCGACGATCACCAGTGTGGACGCCGGGCATCCGGCGATCAGCATCACCACGGGACGCGCACCGATCTGTATCGGAGTTCCCGCTTGTCCTCGTTCGACTCTGTCGACGCCCAGTTCACCCCTGACACCACCCCGCTCGAGGCCCCCGTGGCCGAGGCGGCCCCCGCGCCGAGTGGTCCGAGCTTCGCCCAGCTGGGCCTGCCCCAGAACCTGGTGACCGCGCTCGAGCGCAAGGGCATCAGCCACCCGTTCGCCATCCAGACCGTCGCCCTGCCCGACGCCCTCGCCGGGCGCGACGTGCTGGGCAAGGCCGCCACCGGCTCGGGCAAGACGCTCGCCTTCGGCCTGCCGCTGCTCTCCCGCCTCGGCGCCGAGCCGCAGCACGGCCGGCGCAGCCCCCGCGGGCTCATCCTGGTGCCGACCCGCGAGCTCGCCCAGCAGGTGCACGACAACCTGGCCCCGCTGGGCCAGTCGATCGGCGTCCAGCTGGCCGCCGTCTACGGCGGCGCCTCGATGTACCGCCAGATCCAGCAGCTCCGTCGCGGCGTGGACGTCCTCATCGCCACCCCCGGCCGGCTGCAGGACCTGATCAACCAGGGCGAGGCCACCCTCGCCGACGTCGTCGTCTCCGTCATCGACGAGGCCGACTTCATGTCCGACCTCGGCTTCCTGCCGGTGGTCAAGGAGCTGCTCGACCAGACCCGCCCCGACGGCCAGCGGCTGCTGTTCTCGGCCACGCTGGACGGCGAGGTCGACACCCTGGTCCGCCGCTACCTCAAGGACCCGGCCCGGCACTCGGTGGTCACCCCCGCCGACTCCGCCCCGCCGGCCGAGCACCTGGCCTACAGCGTGTCCTTCCCGGACAAGCTGAAGGTGGCCGAGCAGATGGCCGCCCGCCCGGGCCGGATCATCGTGTTCGTGCGCACCCAGCACGGCGCCGACCGGCTGGCCGGCAACCTGCAGGCCGTCGGCATCAACGCCGAGCCGATCCACGGCGGGCTCCCGCAGGCCGCGCGCCGCCGGGCGCTGGAGGCGTTCACCGACGCCCGCAGCCCGGTGCTGGTCGCCACCGACGTCGCCGCCCGCGGCATCCACGTCGACGACGTGTCGCTGGTCCTGCACTACGACCCGCCGGCAGACCACAAGACCTACCTGCACCGCTCCGGGCGCACCGCCCGGGCCGGCGCCGCGGGCGTCGTGGTCTCCCTGCTGCTGCCCGACCAGGTGGGGCAGGCCAAGCGCCGGTTCCGCCAGGCCGCCATCGACACCCCGGTGACGCGGGTCCGCCCGGGCGACGCCCCGATCACGGAGCTCGTCGCCGGCGGCACCTTCGTCGAGCCGGTGCAGCGTCCGGTGCGCGAGTCGCGCCGGCCCGCCGGTGCCGGTGGCCCGGGTGCCCGTCGTCCCCGCCGGGACGGCGACCGCCCCGGCGGCTACGGCAGCGGCCCGCGCCGTCCGTCCGGCGACCGCGATCGCACGTACGGAGACCGCCCGACGGGCGAGCGCTCCTACGGCGACCGGGATCGCACCGGCGGCGAGCGCTCCTCCGGCGACCGCGATCGCTCGTACGGAGGCCGCCCCTCGGGCGAGCGCTCCTACGGCGACCGGGATCGCACCCCGGGTGGGGACTCCCGCGACCGCCGTCCCGGCGGCCACCGCGGGGGCCAGGGGTCCGGCGGCCGCCCGCCGCGCCCCGCGCGCTCCTACTGAAAGAGGACCCCGTCCTCCTCACCCCTCGCACGCTCGGGGTGAGCCTCTGGACGGGGCCTGAGGGCCTGACGGCCGGCTCCCGCACCGCGAGGGCCGGCCGTCGGCCGTTCTGCGTCGGGGGTGACGCGCTCCCCAGTCCTCGTTGATCATGGCCTCGTTGTCGTTGGACACGCCGGAGCACGGCGTGTCGAGCGACACGACGTCAATGATCAACTTTGGGTGGAGCAAGGGCAGTTCGGCCCCGCTGCAGGGTCCCACCGTTCTTCGGCCCCGTCCGGAGGCTCGCCCTGAGCTCGCGAAGGGTGAGAGGGACGGGGTCCTTCTTCAGTCGCGGAAGACCAGGGCTGAGCCGACCTCGACGACGACCTCGTCCCAGGCGCCGGCCAGGACGGCGGCGTCCTCGGCACGCACCGTCGCGGACGGCTCGGTCTCGGCCCGGGCCACCGCCCGGCCCAGCGGCGTGGTGGGCGCCAGCAGGGCCTCCACCCGGGTCAGCCCGGCGTACTCGGCGAGGTCCCGGACCCCCTCGACCGGCTGCAGCAGGGCCCGGTGCTGGACCAGCCCGCCGGCCCCGTCGGCGACCTCGCCCAGCACGTCAGCCAGCTCGGTCAGGTCGTACCGGTCCTGGTCGGCGGGCAGCGGCGGGGTGTCGGTGTCGGCGACCTCGGGCCACGAGGCGATCTCGGTCAGGTCGTGCGGCTCGTCACCGGCGCAGAAGCGGGCCAGGTCGGCCGGCGTGGGGAACAGGAACACCTCGCCGTCCCGGCCGAGGAAGCGCGCCCGGTCCTCGACGTAGCAGCGCAGCGTCAGCCCGGCGCCGTCGGGGACGACCAGCTCGACCGGCAGGATGCCCACCGCCTCCCAGAACTCCTGGGCCTTGGCCACGGCGGCCGGGCTGGCGGTGAGCCGGCTGCCGCCGCGGATGGCGCTGGTGCCGGTGTCGGCCGGGGCGGCCGTGCCGGCGCCAGAAGCGGGACGGTCGGTGGCGCGCGCCTGGGGAGCCGCGACCTCGACGAGCTCGATGTCGTCGTCCTCGTCCTCGTCGTCGGCGGCCAGCGGGCCGCGGGCCTCGGCCTCCTCGCTCGCCGACGGGTAGGCGGCGGCGGTGGTGGTCCCCGCGCCGGTCCAGTCCAGGTGCTCGTCGAGCTCCTCGAGCACGTCCTCCCACAGCTCGTCGACCGCGGTGCCCAGCCGGCTCCAGCTCTCCTCGCCGCTGCGGCCGACGAACGCCTCGACGCCCAGGTTCAGGGCGGCCACCTCGGGGCGGGCGGCCAGCTCGGCGACGGACTCGAAGGCGTCGTCGTCGTCCTCGTCGCTGGTGTCGCAGCAGTCGGCCAGCCGGCCGACGATGTCCAGGACGGCGGCCAGCTCGTCCACGGCCCACCGGTCGGGCGCCTCGGCGACGATGTCGTAGACGCCGTCCAGGTCGTAACGGTGGTCCTCGTCCGGGGTGAGGTCGGCCGGGCCCAGGCCGGTCACCACCGGCCACACCGGGTGGTCGGCCAGGTCGTGGTCGGTGTTGGTGCGGCAGAAGGCGGCCAGCAGGGCCGGCGAGGGGAACAAGTGCACCCGGGCGACGGGCCCGTCCTCGGCGTCCTCGTCGGTGCTGCCGAGGAAGGCCTGCCACTCCTCGCCGTCCTCTTCCCAGGGCGGCGCCCACAGCGTGTAGCCCGTGCGGTCGTCGAGGGTGAGCGCGATGGGGACGATGCTGGGCCTGGCCACCCGCTCATCCTGCCCGGTCTGGCTGTCCGGACGCCAAGGGGCCCGGAGACCCCCCTGCAGGGTCCCGCCGCGAGCTCGCGAGCGGTGGGGGCCCGGGACGGGGCCTCACATGCCCATCGGATGCCAGCAGAAGGACCCCGTCCTCCCCAACCCTTCGCAGGCTCAGGGTCGGGGCCCGGGACGGGGCCTCATAGGCCCATCGGATGCCAGACGCTTTTGGTCTCCAGGAAGGGCGTCATCCGCGCCAGGCCCGGGTCGGCGGTCCAGTCCGGTTCCTCGGGCGTGCTCCGCAGCACCCGCTTGACCGTGCCGGCGGCCGACCGCTCCAGCTCCATGGCCAGCGGCCCGGCCGCGCCGGCCAGGTCGATGCCGTCGACGTCGGCGTGCTCGGCCAGCCACGGACCGATCTCCGCGGCGTCCCCGGTCAGCAGGTTCACCACGCCGCCGGGGACGTCGGAGGTGGCCAGCACCTCGCCGAGGGTGACCGCCGGCAGCGGCCGCTGCCGGGAGCTGACCACGACGGCGGTGTTGCCGCCGGCCAGCACCGGCCCGAGCACGCTGACCAGCCCGAGCAGCGAGCTCCGCTGCGGTGCGAGGACGGCGACCACCCCCGTCGGCTCGGGCACCGAGAACCCGAAGTACGGGCCGGCGACCGGGTTGGTGCTGCCCAGCACCGCGGCCAGCTTGTCCGTCCAGCCGGCGTACCACACCCACCGGTCGATGGCGGCGTCCACCGCGGCCCGGGCGCGGGCGGCCGACAGCCCCTCGCCGGCGGCGACCTCCTCGGCGAACTGGGCCGCGCGGCCCTCCATCACCTCGGCCACCCGGTACAGCACCTGGCCGCGGTTGTAGGCGGTCGCGCCGGACCACTTCGGGAACGCGGCGCGGGCGGCCACGACGGCGTCCCGGGCGTCCTTCCGGGAGGCGTGCGCGGCGTTGGCCAGGAAGTGGCCCCTGGCGTCGTGCACCTCGTAGGTGCGGCCGGACTCCGAGCGGGGGAACGCCCCGCCCAGGTACAGCTTGTAGGTCTTGCGGACCGCGAGCCGGTCGGTCACTGCTCCGCTCCCTTGAGGTAGGCGGCGAGTCCCTGGCGGCCGCCCTCCCGGCCGTAGCCGGACTGCTTGTAGCCGCCGAACGGCGAGGTCGGGTCGAACTCGTTGAAGGTGTTGGCCCACACCACGCCGGCCCGCAGCCGGTCGGTGATCGCCAGGATCCGGGAGCCCTTCTCCGACCAGACGCCGGCGGACAGCCCGTAGGTGCTGTTGTTCGCCTTGGCGACCGCCTCGTCGGGGGTGCGGAAGGTCAGCACCGACAGCACCGGACCGAACACCTCGTCGCGGGCGATCCGGTGGGCGGTGGACACGTCGGTGAAGACGGTCGGCTTGAACCAGAAGCCCTTGTCGGGCAGCTCGCCGTCCGGCTGCCACCGGCGGGCGCCCTCGGCCTCCCCGACGTCGGAGAGCTCGCGGATGCGCGCCAGCTGCTCGGCCGAGTTGATCGCGCCCAGGTCGGTGTTCTTGTCCAGCGGGTCGCCGACCCGCAGCGTGCCGATCCGCCGCTGCAGCGAGGCGACGACCTCGTCGTGCACCGACTCCTGCACCAGCAGCCGGGAGCCGGCGCAGCACACGTGGCCCTGGTTGAAGAAGATGCCGCGGACGATGCCCTCGATGGCCTGGTCGACCGGGGCGTCGTCGAACACGATGTTCGCCGCCTTGCCGCCCAGCTCCAGGGTCAGCCGCTTGTGGGTGCCGGCGACGGCCCGCGCGATCGACTGGCCGACCTCGGTCGAGCCGGTGAACGCCACCTTGTCCACGTCGGGGTGCGCGACGACGGCGCGGCCGGTGTCACCGGCGCCGGTGACGATGTTGACCACACCCGGCGGCAGGTCGGCCTGCTGGCACACCTCGGCGAACAGCAGCGCGCTCAGCGGGGTGGTCTCGGCCGGCTTGAGGACGACGGTGTTCCCGGTGGCCAGCGCCGGTGCGACCTTCCAGGCCAGCATCAGCAGCGGGAAGTTCCACGGGATGACCTGGCCGGCCACGCCCAGCGGCCGGGGGGCCGGCCCGAGGCCCGCGTGCTCGAGCTTGTCGGCCCAGCCCGCGTGGTAGAAGAAGTGCGCCGCCGCCAGCGGGACGTCGACGTCCCGGGACTCGCGGATCGGCTTGCCGTTGTCCAGGGTCTCCAGGACGGCGAACTCCCGGGACCGCTCCTGCAGCAGCCGGGCGATGCGGAACAGGTACTTGCCGCGGTCGGCCGGGCGCATCGGCCCCCAGGTCTTCACGAACGCCCGGCGGGCGGCGCGGACGGCCCGGTCGACGTCGTCCTCGCCGCCGGTGGCGACCTCGGCGAGCACCTCCTCGGTGGCCGGGTTCAGCGTCTTCAGCGGGGTGCCGGTGCCCTCGGTGAACTCGCCGTCGACGAACAGCCCGTAGCTGGGCTTCAGGTCGACGATCGAGCGGGACTCGGGCGCCGGGGCGTACTCGAACAGGCTGGTCATGTCAGTCCACGCTCACGTGGTCGGGGCCGGAGTAATGGCCGGTGCGGAGCTTCTGGCGCTGCAGGAGCAGGTCGTTGAGCAGGCTGGAGGCGCCGAGCCGGAACCAGTCGGGGGAGAGCCAGTCGGCACCGACGGTCTCGTTAATGAGCACCAGGTGCTTGACGGCGTCCTTCGTCGTCCGGATGCCACCGGCCGGCTTGACCCCGACCTGGCGGCCGGTCGCGGCGCGGAAGTCGCGCACCGCCTCGAGCATGACCAGGCAGACCGGCAGGGTGGCGGCGGGGGAGACCTTCCCGGTGGAGGTCTTGATGAAGTCGCCACCGGCCAGCATGGCCAGCCAGGACGCGCGGCGGACGTTGTCCAGGGTGACCAGCTCGCCGGTCTCCAGGATGACCTTGAGGTGCGCCTCGCCGCAGGCCTCCTTGACCGCGACGACCTCCTCGAACACGTCGAGGTACCGGCCGGCGAGGAACGCCCCGCGGTCGATGACCATGTCGATCTCGTCGGCGCCGTTGGCCACGGCGTCCCGGACGTCGGCCAGCTTGACCGCCCGGCTGGCCCGGCCGGACGGGAAGGCCGTGGCGACGGCGGCGACGTTGATCGCGGTGCCGGCCAGGGCCTCCTTCGCGACCCCGGCGAGGTCGCCGTAGACGCAGACCGCCGCGACCGGCGGGCAGGTGGGGTCCCCGGGGTCGGGACGGCGGGCCTTGGCGGCCAGCGACCGGACCTTGCCGGGGGTGTCGGCCCCCTCGAGGGTGGTGAGGTCGACCATCGAGATCGCCGTGTCGATCGCCCAGGCCTTCGCCGTCGTCTTGATCGAGCGGGTGCCCAGCACCGTCGCCCGCGCCTCCGCGCCCACCTGGTCGACGCCGGGCAGGCCGTGCAGGAAGGCGCGGAAGGCGGCGTCCGAGCGGGTGACGTCGGCGAAGGGCTCCAGCGGCCCGGGGACCGGCCGGCCCTCGCGCGACAGCGCGTCGGGGTCGAGCACATGGGTCATGCGCGGCATTCTCCACTGCCGTGCGGCGGCGGGGACGTGCCGCTCACCCTGATGGTGGGTGCCCGGGTGGCGCGCGTCAGGCCGCTGCCGGCGCCCAGCCCCTGATGGACGGCCCGCCGTGGGGCAGCAGCGTCCGACGGTCGACGAGCGCTCGTTCAGGACTTCTTCCCGCTCTTCTTGCCCCCCTTCTTCCCGCCCTTCTTGCCCAGCTCGCTCTGGGCGGCGGAGCTCTTGCGGGGGTTCTTCTTGCCCTCCTTGTCCGCCTTGGCGTTCGCCTTCTTCGCCGTGGCGCTGCCCTTGCCGCTCTCCTTGGCCATGCCGGACCTCCCGGTCGAGGGGTGCCGTCCGGGTCCGGACAGTCAGGGCGGAGCCACTACCCCGGCCGGACCGGACAGAAGCCTGGGTTAGAAGTGACCCTTCTCGGGGGCGGTGCGAGCGCACTCAGATGACGGGGACCCGACCCGGTCCGCCGGGCGCGTCCGGCGTCACGATTGGGCATCGACGCTGGTCAGCGCCCTGGTCGGACCCCTACCGTCCGCACCGTGAGGCGCTCCCTGAGCACGGCGGCGACGGCACTGGCACTCGCCCTGCTCGTCGGCTGCACGGGCACGGGCACGGGCAGCGGGGCCTCGGGCGGCGCGGACGGCAGCGCCGGCGAGGGGGTGAGCAGCCCCGAGGTCGCCGCCGAGGAGCCCGGGGGCGCGCCGGCCGGCGCCGTGGACGCCGACGCCGATCGGCAGGTGGTCACCACGGCCGCCGCCTCCCTCGCGGTCGAGGACCCGGCCGAGGCCGCCCAGCGGGTCAGCGAGCTGGTCGACTCGGCCGGCGGCCGGGTCGACGAGCGCACCGAGCGGGCGGCGTCCGGGGAGGACGGGGTCGAGGGCGCCGTCGCCGACCTCGTGGTGCGGGTGCCGGCGACCGCGCTGACCGGCGTCCTGGCCGACCTGGAGGACGTCGGCGACGTCGAGCACGTCTCGGTGTCCCGCTCGGACGTGACCGGCACGGTGGTCGACCTGGACGCCCGGATCTCGGCGCTGCAGACCTCGGTGGCGCGGCTGCAGGCCCTGATGGACGGCGCAGCCACCACCGAGGCCCTGCTGGCGGCCGAACGGTCCCTCTCCGAGCGGCAGGGGGAGCTCGAGGCGCTGCAGTCCCAGCGGGCCCTGCTGGCCGACCAGGTGGAGCTGTCGACGCTCCGCGTGCACCTGGAACCGTTCGGCGTGGCGCCCGCCGGTGGGCCGGACGGCTTCCTCGACGGGCTGGGCACCGGGTGGCGGGCCCTGGCGTCGACGGCCGGCGCCGCCGTCGTCGTCCTCGGCGTCGTCCTGCCGTGGCTGGCGGTCGCGGTGCTGGTGACCGCAGCGGTGCTGGTGCCGCTCCGCCTGGCACGGCGCCGCGCCGCGGTGCCGGCGCCCGCGGCGCCCCGGCAGGAGTGAGGGGACGCGGTCCGTCCCCCGGGACGAGCGCTGCCCCGCTGCCCGGCCGATAGCCTGTGCGCCGTGCAGCTGACCGTCGTCGACCACCCACTGGCCCGCGCGCGACTGTCGCGGATGCGCGACGAGCGCACCGACAACGCCGCGTTCCGGGCGGCGCTGCGGGAGCTGACCCAGATGCTGGTGTACGAGGCCACCCGCGACCTCGCCGTCGCCGAGGAGCCGATCACCACCCCGGTCACCGACACCACCGGGTACCGGCTGGCCGCGCCGCCGCTGATCGTGCCGGTGCTCCGGGCCGGCCTGGGCATGGCCGACACAGCGCACGGGATGCTGCCCGAGTCGCAGATGGGGTTCGTCGGGCTGGCCCGCAACGAGGTCACCTTCCAGCCCGAGGCCTACATGGCCTCGCTGCCCGAGTCGCTCGTCGACCGCGAGGTGTTCGTCCTCGACCCGATGCTGGCCACCGGCGGCTCGCTGGTGCACTGCTGCGGCCTGCTCACCGGACGCGGCGCCACCTCGATCACCGTGCTGTGCGCCCTCGCCGCCCCCGAGGGCCTGCGCCGGCTGGAGGAGAGCGGGCTCCCGCTGCGGGTGTTCACCGCCAGCGTCGACCAGCGGCTCAACGAGTCCGCCTACATCGTCCCGGGCCTGGGCGACGCCGGCGACCGCCAGTTCGGCGCGGTCTGACCGTGCGCTTCGCCGTCCTGGGCACCGGCTACTGGGCCCGCACCGTGCACGCAGCGTCCCTGGCCGGGCACCCCGACGCCGAGCTCGTCGGGGTGTGGGGCCGGGACCTCGCCAAGGCCAAGGCGGCCGGCGCAGAGTTCGACGCCCTCGGCACCGACGACCTGGACGGGCTGCTCGCCGACGTCGACGCGGTGAGCATCGCCCTGCCGCCCGACGTCCAGGCGCCGCTCGCCGAGCGGGCCGCCGCGGCCGGCCGGCACCTGCTGCTGGAGAAGCCGGTCGCGCTCTCCACCGAGGCCGCCGACCGGGTCGTCGCCACCACCGAGGCCGCGGGCGTCGCCTCCGTCGTCTTCTTCACCGCCCGCTTCCGGACGGCGACCTCGACCTGGCTGGAGCAGGCCGCCCGCACCACGCTGGCCGGCGGGGCGATGACCTGGCTGAGCGCCCGCGCCGGCAGTCCGTTCGAGGACTCGCCCTGGCGCGACGAGCACGGCGCCCTGTGGGACATCGGGCCGCACGCGCTCGCGCTGCTGGTGCCCGCGCTGGGTCCGGTGGAGGCCGTGCAGGCCGGCGCCGGGCAGGGCGACACGGTCCACCTGGTGCTCACCCACCCCGGCGGCCGGGCGAGCACGGTGACCCTGTCGCACACCGCCGCCGAGCTGGCGACGGGGATCGAGACGTGGGTGCACGGCGACGCCGGACGGCTGGTGCTGCTGCCGGAGTTCGACGACCCGGTGGAGGCGCACCAGGCCGCCGTGACCGAGCTCGCCGCGGCCGCGCTCACCGGAGGCGCGCACCCCTGCGACGCCGCCTTCGGCCGCGACGTCGTCACCGTGCTCGAGGCGGCCCAGCGGGCGCTCGGCAGCGGCTGCCGGGAGACGGTCGGGCGGTGACCGCGCAGGTGCAGGCGTCGGTCCCCAGGCGGCCGGCGGGCCGGGTCGACGTCCGGCGGTCCCCGACCGCCTACCCTTTCCTGTACGGCGACGACGGTCCACGACCGCTCTGGTCCCACCCGGGCGAGGGTGGACCGGTCACCGCCGTCCTGGCGCTGGTCCTGGGCACCCGGCCCGGGCCCGACCGCCACGCCCGCCCGGCCGTCGTCCCGACAGGAGCAACCCGGTGACCTTGGCGCAGTGGTACGTGAGCCGGGGCCGCATCGACCGGTCGACCTGGTGGCTGCGGTACACGCTGCCGCTCGTGCTGCTCAGCCTGCTGGCGACGCTCACGGACCTGGCCTTCGGCTACACCGAGTGGGCCGACCTGGTCCCCGCGGACGGGTCGCTGGGCACTGCGGGCTCCGGACCGTTCGTCACCGTGGTCGCCCTGCTGACGTTCGTCCCGTCGGTCAGCTCCACGGTCACCCGGCTGCACGACCGCGGGCACTCGGCCTGGTGGCTGCTGCTGGCGCTCGTGCCGCTGGTCGGCGTGGTGGCGCTGCTGGTCATGACCGGCTTCCTGCGCGGGGACGGCGGACCCAACCGGTACGGCCCGCCCCCGCGAGCGCCGCAGGAACCGTCGGGAGACCAGCTGTACGTGCCGCCGACCTGGTCCTGACCGCCCGGCGGGACGCCGGGTCACCCGGTCGGGGCACAGACACCGCGCGCCGCGGGCGTCATGCTCGGGACGCTCGGCCGGCGGCCCGCCCGACAACGGTGTCGACGAGGCCGCCGGCCGGTCAGCCGACCAGCCGGTCGGCGAGCTCGGTCAGCGAGCCCACCGACAGGTCCGCCTCCGGGTCCGACTCCGGCGGGACGACCCGCCCGCCGAACTCGTCGGGGCGGTGGACGTACGCCGTCCGCAGTCCGCGTGCCCGCGCCGACCGCAGGTCGTCGGTGTGCGCGGCGACCATCAGCACCTGCTCCGGGCGCAGCGCCAGCAGGCGCGGCACCGAGTCGTAGACCTCGGCGTCGGGTTTGTAGTGCTGCACGATCTCCGCCCCCAGCACCAGGTCCCAGGGCAGCCCGGCCCGGCGGGCCAGGTCCACGAGCAGCGCGACGTTGCCGTTGGACAGCGGGGCCAGCACGTGCGCCCGCCGCAGCCGGGTCAGGCCGGGCACGGAATCGGGCCACGGGTCCAGCCGGTGCCAGGCGAGCACCAGCTCGGCCCGGGTGGCCTCGTCCACGTCCGCCGCGCCCGCCTCGGTCAGCAGCTCGTCCAGCGACGCCCGGTGCAGCGCGTCCAGCGGCGTTCAGGGCAGCGCGCCGGACCGCACCCGGTCCATCGACGGCGCGTACCGGTCCCGCCAGGCGTCGGCGAAGGCCGCCGGGTCGACCTGGTCGCCGAGCAGCCGCCGGACCTCCCGGGTCACCCCGCTCCGCCAGTCGACGACGGTGCCGAACACGTCGAACACCAGCGCGCGCAGGTCCACGGCCACCACCTCTCCTCGATGGGGCTCTCGGTTCCGGGAGCCCCGGCGTCTACAGCCCCAGCGCCGCGGCCATCTCGGCGCGCAGCTGGTCCAGCTCGTCCGCGCCCCGGCCGCGGGCGGCCAGCACCCCGGCGTCGTCGTGCACCGGGACGACGGTCTCCAGGTACGCCTTGAGCTTCGGCTCGGTGCCGCTGGGCCGCACGATCACCCGCACGCCGTCCCCGAGCAGCCGGACCGCGTCCACCGGCGGGTCGGTCCCCGCGAGGTCGGTGGCCTCGACCGGGCGGCCGAGCAGCCGGTCCGGCGGCTGCGCGCGCAGCCGGTCCATCGCCGCGCCGATGACCGAGAGGTCCTCCACCCGCACCGAGTACTGCCCGGTGGCGAACAGCCCGTGCTCCCGGGCCAGCTCGTCGAGCCGGTCGGTCAGCGTGCGGCCGTCGGCGGCCAGCTCGGCGGCCAGCAGCGCGACGGCCAGCGCGGCGGAGACGCCGTCCTTGTCCCGCGCCACGGTCGGCGTCACCGCGTAGCCCAGCGCCTCCTCGTACCCGTACACCAGCGGCGCCTCCGCGGAGCCGGCCCGGATGATCCACTTGAAGCCGGTCGGGGTCTCAGCGAACGGCACCTCGTGCGCCCGGGTCAGCTCGTACATCAGCGAGCCGCTGACCAGCGAGGCGGCGTAGGTGCCGCGCACGCCGTGCCGCAGCAGCCAGTCCGCGAGCAGGGCGCCCACCTCGTCGCCGGTCAGCTGCCGGCCGCCGCAGACCACCGAGCAGCGGTCGGCGTCCGGGTCCTCGGCGATGGCCACGTCGGCGGCCACCCGGTCGGCCAGGGCGGTGAGCAGGTCGACCGCGCCGGGCTCCTCCGGGTTCGGGAAGGCGACCGTCGGGAAGTCCGGGTCCGGCCGGTCCTGCTCGGGCACCGCGTGCACCGGCGCGAACCCGGCCGCGGCGAACACCCGGGCGGTGGTGACCGCACCGACGCCGTGCATCGCGGTGTAGGCCACCACCAGCCGGCGCCGCGCGGCGGCGTCCACCCGGCCGGGGTCCAGCGCCGCCACCACCGCGGCGACGTAGTCGTCCTCGACGTCGTCGCCCAAGGTGACCCAGTCGTCGGAACGGGGTACGTCGCGGGCCGGGCCGACCGCCTGGATGGCGGCCTCGATCGCGCGGTCGGCCGGCGGCACCAGCTGGGCGCCGTCGCCCAGGTAGACCTTGTAGCCGTTGTCCCGCGGCGGGTTGTGGCTGGCGGTGACCATCACGCCGGCCACCGCGCCCAGGTGCCGGACGGCGTAGGACAGCACCGGCGTGGGCATCGGCCGGGGCAGCACCTGCACCGCGAAGCCGGCGCCGGCGAGCACCTCGGCCGTGATCCGGGCGAACTCGCCGGAGCGGTGCCGGGCGTCGAAGCCGATCACCACGCCGCGGCCGGCCGGCCCCTCGTCGGCCAGGTGCCGGGCCAGCCCGGCGGCCGCGCGGGTGACCACCGCGGCGTTCATCCCGGCCGGCCCGGCGCGCAGTGGACCGCGCAGCCCCGCCGTCCCGAAGGTCAGCGGCCCGGCGAACCGGCGGGCCAGTTCCGCGGTGTCCCCGGCCGCGAGCAGCGCCTCGATCTCGGCGCGGTCGCCCTCGTGCGGATCGCCGGCGGCCCAGGCCAGGGCGGTCCCCAGCAGGTCGGTCACTGCTGGGCCTCGAGGCGCTCGACGTCGAACGCCCCGGTCGTGAACTCGCCGCCCACCCGGCCGTGCACCGGGTCGGCGGGGTCCGGCTCACCGTGCGCCTCGATCAGCGCGGCGGCGTACGGCTCGGCGTCGTCCACCGGCTCGTAGCCCAGCGCCCGGGCGGCGGTGAGGTCCCACCACCGGCGGGTGTTGCCCGAGACGCCCCACACGACGGCGAAGCCGGGGGAGGGGGCCCGGAGCGCGGCGTCGACCAGGCCGACCGTGTCCCGCGGCGACAGCCAGGTGGACAGGTGGCGCACCGACGTCGGCTCCGGGAGCGCGCTGCCGATCCGCAGGCAGACGACGTCCAGGCCGTACCGGTCGACGTAGAGCGAGCCGAGCGCCTCCATCGCCGCCTTCGAGACGCCGTAGTAGGTGTCCGGCCGGTGCGGGGCGTCGGCCTCGGTCAGCAACCCCTGCTCCGGTCGCGGCGTGTACCCGGTCGCGTGGTTGCTGCTGGCCAGCACCACCCGCGAGACCCCTGCCCGGCGGGCGGCCTCCAGGGCGCAGAAGGTGCCCTCGATGTTCGCGTGACTGATGGCCGGCCAGGTGGACTCGGTGGCGATGCCGGCCAGGTGGACGACGGCGGAGGCCCCGGTGGCCGCGTCCACCATCGCCGCGAGGTCGGTGACGTCGGCCTGCAGGTGCTCCTCGCCCGGGCGGACGTCGGGGACCGGGACGACGTCCAGGCTGCGCAGCGCCCAGCCCCGCTCGGGCAGCGCCGCGCGCAGCCACCCGCCGATCAGCCCCGCGGCCCCGGTGACCAGGACCGGCCCGCTCACGGTGCTCGTCGGTGCGCTCACGGCAGCCGGCCGATCAGCTCGACCATGAACTGCCCCAACCGGCCCGCCGCGGCCTTGCCGGCGGCCAGCACCTCCGCGTGGTCCAGCGCTTCGCCGGTGATCCCGGCCGCGGCGTTGGTGACCATCGACAGGCCGAGCACCTCCATCCCGGCGGCGCGGGCGGCGATCGCCTCCAGCGCGGTGGACATGCCGACCAGGTCCGCGCCCAGCGTGGTCAGCATCCGGATCTCGGCCGGCGTCTCGAAGTGCGGGCCGGGCAGCGCGGCGTAGACGCCCTCGGTCAGGGACGGGTCGACCTCGCGGGCGAGGGCACGCAGCCGGGCCGAGTAGAGGTCGGTGAGGTCGACGAAGGTGGGGCCCACCAGCGGGGACCGGGCGGTGAGGTTGAGGTGGTCGCTGATCAGCACCGGCTGGCCGACGCGGTGGTCGGGGGAGAGGCCGCCGGCGGCGTTGGTCAGCAGGACCGTCCCCACCCCGGCCGCGGCGGCGGTGCGGATGCCGTGCACGACGGGGCCGACGCCGCGGCCCTCGTAGAGGTGGGTGCGCCCGAGGAAGAGCAGCACTCGCCGCCCCCCGACCCGGACCGACCGGATCTCCCCGCCGTGCCCGGCGACCGTCGGCGCGCTGAAGCCGGGCAGCTCGGCCATCTCGACGGCTGCCTGCGCCGGTCCGAACGCCTCGGCGGCCGGAGCCCAGCCGGACCCCATGACGACGGCGACCTCGTGGCCCTGGCCGAGGGCGCTGATCAGGTCCCCGGCCGCCCGGGCGGCGCGGGCGGCGGGGTCGGTCGGGAACTGGGAGGAGTCACTCACCCCCGGAGCATAGGAAGCCCTCCAGGAGGTCCGGCGCCGCGACCGCCTGGAGAGCTTCCTGTGCCCGAGGCCTCGGCGGGGCGCGGATGATCGTCGGCGAACCTAGACTCGCAGGGTGCAGATCGCCTTCCACTCGTCCGAGCGCGCGAGCCTGGGGGTGGAGTGGGAGCTGCAGCTCGTCGACCCGGACACCCGTGAGCTGACCGCAGGCGCCAACGAGATCCTCGCCGCCATCAAGCCCGAGGGTGCCGAGGAGCACCCCAAGGCCAAGCACGAGCTGCTCCAGTCGACCATCGAGATCATCACCGGCATCTGCGGCACGGTGGCCGAGGCCAAGGCCGACCTGGCCGGCACGCTCGCCGAGGTGGCGGCGGCCGCCGAGCGGCAGGGGCTGGCGCTGATGTGCGCCGGCACCCACCCGATCACCGACTGGCAGACCCAGCAGATCTCGCCCAAGGAGCGCTACCGCGAGCTGGTGGAGAAGATGCAGTGGCTGGCCCGCCGGCTGCAGATCTTCGGCGTCCACGTGCACGTCGGCGTCCGCTCCCCGGACAAGGTCATCCCGATCGTCAACGCGCTGTCCCAGTACGTGCCGCACTTCCTGGCGCTGTCGGCGTCCTCGCCCTACTGGGTGGGCGCGGACACCGGGCTGGCGTCGGCCCGGTCCAAGGTCTTCGAGGGCATGCCGACGGCCGGGCTGCCCTACCAGCTGTCGGGCTGGGAGCGCTTCGAGGAGTACATGGAGACGCTGATCTCCACCCACGCGATCGAGAGCGTGCGCGAGGTGTGGTGGGACATCCGCCCGCACCCGGACTTCGGCACCGTCGAGCTGCGCATCTGCGACGGCCTGCCCACCCTCACCGAGGTCGGGGCGGTCGCCGCCCTGTCCCAGTGCCTGGTGGAGCAGTTCGACCGGGAGATCGACCGCGGCTACACCCTCCCGGTGCCGGCCGGCTGGGTGCTGCGGGAGAACAAGTGGCGCGCCGCCCGGTACGGGCTGGACGCCGACATCATCGTCGACGAGAAGTGCACCGTGGTCCCCGTGCGGCAGGCGATCACCGACCTGGTCGAGGAGCTCGCGCCCACCGCCCGGCGGCTGGGCTGCGCCGACGAGCTGGCCGACGTGCTGCGCATCCTCGAGGCCGGGGCCTCCTACCAGCGGCAGCGCGCCGTGGCCGCGGCGCACGGCGGCGACCTGCGCCCGGTCGTCGACAGCCTGCTCGCCGAGCTGCGTGACGACCTCCCCGGGGCGACGCCGGCGTGACCGTGGCCACCGACCGCGCCCGCGCGGTCGACAGCTGGACCCGGGGGCACGACGACGAGCTCGTCGCCGTCCGCCGGCACCTGCACGCCCACCCCGAGCTCGGTTTCGCCGAGCACGAGACCACCGCCTTCCTCGAGCAACAGCTGCGCGCCGCCGGCCTGGACCCGTGGCGGCTGGCCGGCGGCACCGGCCTGGTCTGCGACGTCGGGGACGGCGCGGACACCGGCGGGCCGGTCGTGGTGCTGCGCGCCGACATCGACGCCCTCCCGCTGACCGACCTCAAGGACGTCCCCTACGCCTCCACCCGCCCGGGCCTCTGCCACGCCTGCGGGCACGACGTGCACACCACCGTGCTGCTCGGTGTGGCCCTCGCGCTGGCCGCGCTCCCGGACCTGCCCGGCACCGTCCGGTGCGTCTTCCAGCCGGCCGAGGAGCAGGTGCCCGGCGGCGGGCTGCAGGTCGTCGAGGAGGGCGTGCTGGACGGCGCCACCTCGGCCTTCGCGTTGCACTGCGACCCCGCGGTCCCGGTCGGCCGGGTCGGGCTGCGCACCGGCTCCATCACCGCGGCCTGCGACCGGGTCGAGGTGACGGTCACCGGGCCGGGCGGGCACACCGCCCGGCCGCAGCTGACCGTCGACCTGGTGCACGCGCTGGGCCGGGTGGTCACCGAGGTGCCCGGGCTGCTGTCCCGGCTGGTCGACCCGCGGGCGGGCATGTCCCTGGTCTGGGGGTCGGTGAGCGCCGGCGTCGCACCCAACACCATCCCGGAGACCGGCCGGCTCCGCGGCACGATGCGGGTGCTGGACCGGGCCGCCTGGGACTCCGCCGAGGCGCTGGTGACCACCCTGGTCACCCAGGTCGCCGCGGGCAGCGGCGCCGACGTGGCGGTGGAGTACGTGCGGGGGGTGCCGCCGGTGGTCAACGACCCGCGCACCGTCGCCCTGCTGCGGGCCGCCGCCGTGGAGACGGTGGGCGCCGACGCCGTCCTGCTGTCGCCGCAGAGCATGGGCGGCGAGGACTTCGGCTGGTTCGCCGACCGGGTGCCGATCGCGCTCGCCCGGCTCGGCACCTCCGGCGGCGGCGCCCCGCTGGACCTGCACCGCGGCACCTTCGACGTGGACGAGCGGGCCATCGGCGTGGGCGTGCGGCTGCTCGCCCGCACGGCGCTGCTCGCCCTGGCCGCCCGGCCCGCGGTACCCGCCACCACCCCCGGACCACCTGGCATGTAGACCTCTCCCATCAGTGCCCGTCCACGAGAGCCGGTGACCTGACCATGAGCTCGACCGACCAGCAGCACGACGCCAGCCCGCCCGCCCTCCCGGCCGACGCCGAGGTGCCCGCCGAGCCACCCACGCCCGAGGAGCTCACCCTCGGCGGGGCGTTCCCCGCGGCGGACCGCGACCAGTGGCGCGATCTGGTGGCGGGGGTGCTGCGCAAGGCCGGCCGCACCGAGCTCCCCGACCCGGTCGAGGACGCGCTGCGCACCGTCGTGGCCACCGGCGTCACCGTGGCGCCGCTCTACACCGCCGAGGACGCCGGGGACCTGCCCGCGGCGGTGGGCGTGCCCGGGCTGCCGCCCTTCGTCCGCGGCTCCCGGGCCGGGGCAGCGGGGGTCACCGCGGCCGGCGGGGCCGACCCGGACGTGCCCGGCGGCTGGGACGTCCGGCAACGGCACGCCGACCCCGACGTCGCCGCCACCCGCGAGGCGGTGCTCGCCGACCTGGAGAACGGGGTCTCCTCGCTCTGGCTGGTCCTCGGGAAGGGCGCGATCCCGGTCGACGCGCTCGGCGACGTGCTCGCCGACGTCCTCCTGGACCTCGCGCCGGTGACCGTGCAGGGCGTCGGGACCGGTGGGCAGGTCGCGGCCGAGGCCTTCCTGTCCCTGGTCGGGGAGCGCACCGGCAGCGACCGGCCGCTCGCGCCCGGAGGCTCGCTGGGCCTGGACCCGATCGGGGTGCAGGCCGCGACGGGGCAGGAGCAGGACCTCACCGGGCTGGCCGACCTGGCCCGCCGCGCCGCCGCGCACCGTGCCGGCTCCCGGCCCGCGCTGCGCACGGTGGTCGCCGACGGCACGGTGTTCGCCGACGCCGGTGCCTCGGCGGTGGAGGAGCTGGGCTGCGCGCTGGCCGCCGGGGTGGCCTACCTGCGCGCCCTCACCGCCGGGGGCCTGGACGTCGACGAGGCATTCGGCCAGGTCGAGTTCCGGCTGTCGGCTCCCGCGGACCAGTTCACCACCATCGCGGCGCTGCGGGCCGCGCGGCGGCTGTGGGACCGGGTGGGCGAGGCCAGCGGTGCCTCGGTGGCCGCCCGGCCGCTGCGGCTGCACGCCGTCACCTCCTCGGTGATGACCTCCCGCCACGACCCGTACGTCAACATGCTGCGGACCACGGTGGCCTGCTTCGCCGCCGGGGTGGGCGGGGCCGACGTGGTCACCGTGCAGCCCTTCGACGCCGCGCTGGGGCTGCCCGACGCCTTCGCCCGCCGGATCGCGCGCAACACCCAGAGCCTGCTGGTCGAGGAGGCGCACCTGGCCCGGGTGCTCGACCCGGCCGGCGGCTCCTGGTACGTCGAGTCGCTCAGCGAGGACCTCGCGCAGGCCGCGTGGAGCTGGTTCACCGAGATCGAGCGGGCCGGCGGGCTGGTCGCCGCGCTGTCCTCCGGGCTGGTCGGCGACCGGCTCGCCGCCGCCTGGGAGCAGCGGTCGGAGCGGCTGGCCACCCGCACCGAGGCGCTCACCGGCGTCAGCGAGTTCCCCGACCCCGCCGAGGTGCTGCCTCCCCGCCGGCCGCAGGTCGAGGTGCTGCCGCGTGGCCCCGGCGGCCTGCCCCGGGTCCGGGCGGCGGCGGCCTTCGAGGACCTCCGCGACCGCGCCGAGGGCACGGACCCGCGCCCCCGGGTCTACCTGGCCACCATCGGCCCGGTCGCCCGGCACTCGGCCCGGGCGGGCTTCGCCGGCAAGCTCTTCCAGGCCGGCGGCCTGCAGACCCCGTCCGGCGACGGGGTGTCCGGCTTCGCCGAAGCCGGGACGACGGTGGCCTGCATCTGCGGCACCGACCGCGACTACGGCGACTCGGCCGCCGGACTGGCCGCCGAGCTGCGGGCAGCAGGGGCCACCTCGGTGTGGCTGGCCGGCAGACGGGAACTGGGGGTGGACGGCGTCGACGGGTACGTGTACGCCGGATGTGACGCCCTGGCCGCGCTGCGGACCGTGCACGACCACCTGGGCATCGACCGGGGTCCCCGCCCCGGCACCGACGAGGAGGCACGGGCATGACCACGATCCCCGACTTCGGCGGCCTCGAGCTGGGCGCGCCGGCAGCGACAGCGGCGCCCGACGACTGGGCCAAGGCCTACGCGGAGGCCGCCGGCCGCGACGTGCACGAGGCCACCTGGCACACCCCCGAGGGCATCGACGTCCCGCCGCTGTACACCCCGGCCGACCTGGCCGACGTCGACTTCCTGGACACCTGGCCGGGCATCGCGCCCTACCTGCGCGGCCCCTACCCGACGATGTACACCACCCAGCCGTGGACGGTGCGGCAGTACGCCGGGTTCTCCACGGCCGCCGAGTCCAACGCGTTCTACCGGCGCAACCTGGCCGCCGGGCAGAAGGGCCTGTCGGTCGCCTTCGACCTGCCCACCCACCGCGGCTACGACTCCGACCACCCGCGGGTGGTCGGCGACGTCGGCATGGCCGGGGTGGCGATCGACTCCATCCTGGACATGCGGCAGCTCTTCGACGGCATCCCGCTGGACCGGATGAGCGTCTCGATGACCATGAACGGCGCCGTCCTGCCGGTGCTGGCGCTCTACGTGGTGGCGGCCGAGGAGCAGGGGGTGGCCCCGGCGCAGCTCACCGGGACCATCCAGAACGACATCCTCAAGGAGTTCATGGTCCGCAACACCTACATCTACCCGCCCAAGCCCTCGATGCAGATCATCAGCGACATCTTCGCCTTCACCTCGGCGGAGATGCCCCGCTTCAACTCGATCTCCATCTCCGGCTACCACATCCAGGAGGCCGGGGCGACGGCCGACCTGGAGCTGGCCTACACCCTCGCCGACGGGGTCGAGTACCTGCAGGCCGGCCGGGCGGCCGGCCTGGACGTCGACGCCTTCGCCCCGCGGCTGTCGTTCTTCTGGGCGATCGGGATGAACTTCTTCATGGAGGTCGCCAAGCTGCGGGCCGGGCGGCTGCTGTGGGCCCGGCTGGTCAAGGAGGCCGGCGCGCAGAACCCGAAGTCCATGTCGCTGCGCACCCACTGCCAGACCTCGGGCTGGTCGCTGACCGCGCAGGACGTCTACAACAACGTCGTCCGCACCTGCCTGGAGGCGATGGCCGCCACTCAGGGGCACACCCAGTCGCTGCACACCAACGCGCTGGACGAGGCGCTGGCGCTGCCCACCGACTTCTCCGCCCGGATCGCCCGCAACACCCAGCTGCTGCTGCAGCAGGAGTCGGGGACGACGCGGGTCGTCGACCCGTGGGGCGGCTCGGCCTACGTGGAGAAGCTGACCTACGACCTGGCCCGGCGCGCCTGGGCGCACATCCAGGAGGTCGCCGCGCACGGCGGGATGGCCCAGGCCATCGACGACGGCATCCCGAAGATGCGGATCGAGGAGGCCGCGGCCCGCACCCAGGCGCGGATCGACTCCGGCCGGCAGCCGGTGATCGGGGTCAACAAGTACCGGGTAGAGGCCGACCAGGCCCTCGACGTGCTCAAGGTCGACAACGCCGACGTGCTGGCCCAGCAGAAGGCCAAGCTGGCCGAGCTGCGCGCCTCGCGGGACGACCGGGCGGTGCAGGACTCGCTGGCCCGGCTGACCGACGCGGCCCGCGCCGCGGCCGAGGGACGGCGGGACCCCGGGCTGGAGGGCAACCTGCTGCGGCTCGCCGTCGACGCGGCCCGGGCCAAGGCCACCGTCGGGGAGATCTCCGACGCGCTGGAGGCCGTGTACGGCCGGCACTCGGGCCAGGTGCGCACCATCTCCGGGGTGTACCGCGACGAGGCAGGGGACGACGGGCCGGTGCAGGAGACCCGGGCGATGGCCGAGCAGTTCGCCGAGGCCGAGGGCCGGCGCCCGCGGATCCTGGTGGCCAAGATGGGCCAGGACGGCCACGACCGCGGGCAGAAGGTGATCGCCACGGCCTTCGCCGACCTCGGCTTCGACGTCGACGTCGGCCCGCTGTTCCAGACGCCGGAGGAGGTCGCCCGGCAGGCCGTCGAGTCCGACGTGCACGTCGTCGGGGTGTCCTCGCTGGCCGCCGGCCACCTCACGCTGGTGCCCGCGCTGCGCGACGCGCTGGTCGAGCTCGGCGCCGAGGACGTGCTCGTCGTGGTCGGCGGGGTGATCCCGCCGGCCGACGTCCCGACGCTGCTGGAGATGGGGGCCGCCGCGGTCTTCCCGCCCGGCACCGTCATCGCCGAGGCGGCCCAGGAGCTGCTGCGGACCCTGTCGCAGCGCCTCGGGCACTGATGGGGGCACCGGACGTCCCGGGGCTGACCGCGGGCGTGCTCGCCGGCGAGCGGCGGGCGGTGGCCCGGGCCATCACGCTGGTCGAGTCCCGGCGCGCCGACCACCGGGACGCCGCCCAGGAGCTGCTGGTCGAGCTCCTCCCGCACGCCGGGAAGGCGCGGCGGGTCGGCATCAGCGGCGTGCCCGGGGTCGGCAAGTCGACGTTCATCGACACGCTGGGGACGACGCTCACCGCGGCCGGCTCCCGGGTCGCCGTGCTGGCCGTGGACCCCTCGTCGGCGCGCTCGGGCGGGTCGATCCTGGGGGACAAGACCCGGATGGCCCGGCTCGCCGTCGACGAGCGCGCCTTCATCCGGCCGGCACCGACCGCCGGGACGCTGGGCGGCGTCGCGCAGGCGACCCGGGAGTCGATGGTCGTGGTCGAGGCCGCCGGCCACGACGTCGTCCTGGTGGAGACCGTGGGCGTGGGCCAGTCGGAGGTGACCGTCGCGGAGATGGTCGACTCGTTCCTCTTCCTCACCCTGGCCCGCACCGGTGACCAGCTGCAGGGGATCAAGCGCGGCATCCTGGAGATCGCCGACGTCATCGCGGTGAACAAGGCCGACGGGCCCGGGGAGGTCGACGCCCGCCGCGCCGCCCGCGAGCTGGCCGGGGCCATCCGGATGCTGCGCGGCAAGGGCCAGGACGGCTGGGAGGTGCCGGTGCTCACCTGCGCCGGGCTGACCGGCACGGGGCTGCCCGAGGTCTGGGCGCAGGTCGTCGCGCACGGTGACCGGATGCGTGCCTCCGGCGCGTTCGACCAGCGGCGGCGGGACCAGCAGGTGCGCTGGACCTGGGGGATGGTGCGCGACGAGCTCGAGCACCGGCTGCGCGCGCACCCCGCCGTGCGGGCGCTGGCCCCGGACCTGGAGAAGGCGGTCCTCGCCGGCGAGCTCACCCCCGCCCTGGCCGCCCGGCAGCTGCTCGAGGCCTTCCTGCCCGGACCCCCGCCGACCGGCTGACCCGCGGCGTGACCCGGGTCACGCTAGGTTGGCGGTCGGCCGGGTCGCCCGGCATCCCGCGCCACCCCCGGAGGACGTCATGCCGGTCGAGAACCCGTACTACACCGCCGCCGTGCACGGCGACTTCGAGCTCGCCGACATCGGCGACCTCCTGCTGGAGGAGGGCGCCACCCTCCGGGGCTGCCAGCTGGCCTACCAGACCCTGGGCACGCTGAACGCCGCCAAGGACAACGCCGTGCTGGTCCCGACCTGGTACTCGGGCAACCACTCGGTCATGCGGGACACCTACGTGGGGGCGGGCAGGGCGATCGACCCCGCCGACCACTTCGTCGTCCTGGTCAACCAGATCGGCAGCGGGCTGGGCACGTCACCGCACAACCTCGCGGGTCCCTACGGGCAGGGGCGCTTCCCGCGGGTCCGGATCGGCGACGACGTGGTGGCGCAGGAGCGGCTGCTGCGCGAGGTCCTCGGCGTCGAGCAGCTCGCGCTGGTGTTCGGCGGCTCGATGGGCGCCCAGCAGACCTACGAGTGGGCCGTCCGCTTCCCCGACCGGGTCAAGCGGGCCGCGCCGCTGGCCGGGACCGCGCGGATGTACCAGCACTGCGTGATCTGGGCGCAGACGCTGATCGACACGCTGCGCGGGGACCCGGGCTACGCCGGCGGCTGGTACCGCGACTCCGCCGACGTCAGGGAGGGCCTGCAACGGCACGCCGGGCTCTTCGCGCTGTACGTGCTGTCGAACGAGTTCTGGACCGGCGAGCACTGGCGGGCGCTGGGCTTCAGCTCACCTGAGGACTTCGTCACCGGCTTCCTGGAGGCCTACTTCCAGCCGATGGACGCCGGCGCCCTGCTGGCCATGGCATGGAAGTGGCAGCACGGTGACGTCAGCCGGCACACGGGCGGGGACCTGGCCGCGGCGCTGGGCCGGATCACCGCGAAGACGTTCGTGATGCCGATCAGCACCGACAAGTTCTTCCCGCCGGAGGACTGTGCCGCGGAGCAGGCCCTGGTCCCGGGCAGCGAGCTGCGGGTGATCGAGGACCTGCACGGCCACGCCTCGCTGTTCGGGCTGACGCCGTCCTACGTCGAGCAGGTGGACTCGGCGCTGCGCGACCTGCTCGCCACCGACGCCTGATCGGCTTCTGCCCCGCTCCCCGGCGATCATGGCGCCATGACCGCCTCGGACGCCGATGTGGTGGTCGCGACGCCATGATCGCGGGGGCGAGGACGCTGTCCCCAGCCTGAGTGGTCGTCCACAGATGGCCGTGATCGGTCCCGTCGTGCCTCGGCCTGGAGCACGGTCCTGGGCGTGCTGCTGGACTTCTCCCGACTGGTCACCAGGCAAGGCGGCGTCTTCACCCTGGACCAGGCACTCACCGGGCACTCCGCTGCCGAGGTGCGGTCCCGGCTGCGCCGAGGGCAATGGCGGCGCACTCCGTGGCGCGGCGTCTACGTCGACGGCGAGCTGCCCCGCGACCTGCCCACACAGCTCCGGGCGGCGTCCCTCTGGCTGGGTGGCGACCTGGTCGTCTGCCACGGGACGGCGGCCCGGCTGTGGGGCTTCGACGTCCACGACGGCGGGTCCGGTGCCGGGCTGCTGCACTTCCTCGGCCCGCCCGGCCTGGACAACCGACGACTGGCCGGCCTGCAGGTGCACCCGTCGTCGCTCGGCACGGAGGACGCCGTCCGGGTCGCCGGCGTGTGGTGCACGCCGCCCGCGCGGACCGCCTGCGACGTCGTCCGGCTGACCCCGCCGATCGACGGCCTCGCCACGCTGGACCTGGCTCTGCGCTCCGGCCGCTGCACCACCGACGAACTGCTCGTCGCGGCGGAGGAGCAGGCGGGGCTGCGTGAGGTGACCCGGCTGCGGGGGCTGGTGCCGCTGGCCGACCACCGCGCCGAGTCGCCGATGGAGTCGCGCATGCGGTGGCGGTTCGTCGAGGGCGGGCTGCCCGCACCCGAGCTCCAGGTGAGCGTGGGGGACAGCGGGCGCTGGCACCGGCTGGACACCGGGTGGGAGGACCACCGGATCGGCGCCGAGTTCGACGGCCTGGCCGCGCACATGACCCGGGACCAGCTGGTCGCCGACCGGGACCGGCACAACTGGCTCACCGAGCACTCATGGCGGCTGCTGCACTTCACCGCCCAGCACGTGTACCGCAGACCCGGGGAGATGGTGACGACCGTCCGGCGTCAGATGCGGCGTCCATTCCTGGCGATCATGGCGCCAGGACCACCTCTGGGGCGCTGACAGTGGTCGCGACGCCATGATCGCGGGGAGGGTCGGACTGGGTCAGTTGGGGATCGACCGGCAGTCGCGGCGGCGGAGGTCGGCCAGGTAGTCGGCGGGCGCCCCGGCCGCCTCGGCGGCGTCCGCGATCGCGCCCAGGTGCCGCGCGGAGGGGAGGCCACCCTCGAAGGCGTCCAAGGCGTAGGCGTAGGCCACCACGTCCCCGGCCAGGGTGTGCACCCGCAGCCGCACCTTCCGGTACAGGCCGTGGTCGGCGCCCTCCCAGGCGTCCAGGGTGGCCTCGTCGGCCTCGGTGAGGTCGTACAGCGCGACGAAGACCCCGGGCGAGGCCTGCTCCGCGGGCACCAGCGTGGCCAGCGCACCCTCCCAGCCGAACTCCTCCGCGCCGAAGGTGAGGCGCCAGCCGGGGATCCAGCCGGTGCCGGCGAAGGGGGAGGACGGGCAGCGCCGCAGCATCTGTGCCGGGTCCATGTTCGACCCGTACGCGGCATAGAGGCCCATCCCGCCGAGCCTAGCCAGTCGGATGTGTCAGGTCTGACGAGGGGCGCTCCCGCCCTCCGGGCCGTCGAACGGGGAGGATGGGGCCAGAACGCCCCACGGACAGCAGAGGGACCCTCATGACCCGCATCGTGATCATCGGCGGCGGCCCGGCCGGCTACGAGGCCGCCCTCGTCGCCGCCCAACTCGGTGCCGAGGTCACCGTGGTGGAGCGGGACGGCATCGGGGGCGCGAGCGTCCTCACCGACTGCGTCCCGTCGAAGACCTTCATCGCCTCGGCGGGCGCCATGACCTCCGTCCGCGACTCCACCGTGCTCGGGCTGCGCGGCACCGACCTGGCCACCGTCGGCCTGGACCTGGCCGCGGTGAACCACCGGATCAAGGGCCTGGCGGTCGCGCAGTCCGCCGACATCCACGCCCGCCTGCAGTCCGAGGGCGTCCGGCTGATCGCCGGCCAGGGCCGGCTCTCCGACGAGGTCCGGGGCATGGCGGCGCACTCGGTGCAGGTGCTCGACCCGGACGGCGACGTGTTCGAGGAGCTGGAGGGCGACGTCGTCCTGCTGGCGACCGGCGCCGACCCGCGCGTGCTGCCCGGCGCGGAGCCGGACGGCGAGCGGATCCTGTCCTGGCGCGACGTCTACGACCTCGAGGACATGCCCGAGCACCTCGTCGTCGTCGGGTCCGGGGTCACCGGCGCCGAGTTCGCCTCCGGCTACCTGGAGGCCGGCGTCCCGGTCACCCTGGTCTCCTCGCGCGACCAGGTGCTGCCCGGTGAGGACGCCGACGCCGCCGCCGTCGTCGAGCAGGTCTTCCAGTCCCGTGGCGGCCGGATCGCCGAGCGAGGCCGGGCCGAGAAGGTGCTGCGCACCGAGAAGGGCGTCCGGGTCGAGCTGACCGACGGCCGCGTCGTCGAGGGCTCGCACGCCCTGATGACCGTCGGCACGGTCCCCAACACCGAGGGCCTGAACCTCGACGCCTGCGGCATCGAGGTCACCAAGGCGGGCCACATCGTCGTCGACCGGGTCTCCCGGACGACGGTCCCGGGCATCTACGCCGCCGGCGACGTGACCGGGGTCTTCCAGCTCGCCTCCGTCGCGGCGATGCAGGGCCGGATCGCGATGTGGCACGCGCTGGGGGAGGCGGTCGCGCCCATCCGGCTCAAGACCGTCGCCGCCAACGTCTTCACCCACCCGGAGATCGCCACGGTCGGGGTGCAGGAGAAGTCGCTGACCGAGGACGCCGACATGGAGGTGGTCCGGCTGCCGCTGGCCACCAACGCGCGGGCCAAGATGGGCGACCTGCACGACGGCTTCATCAAGCTGTTCGCCCGCCGCTCCACGGACGTCGTCGTCGGCGGTGTCGTGGTCGCTCCCGGGGCCTCCGAGCTGATCCTCCCGATCGCGCTCGCGGTCACCAAGGGGCTCACCGCCGGGGACCTGGCGCAGACCTTCGCGATCTACCCGTCGCTGTCGGGTTCGATCACCGAGGCCGGCCGCCGGCTGATGGGCATCGAGGACGAGCACAGCTGACCCGGGGCCGGGAGCCACCCTCGCGGGTGGGATCCCGGCCGTGCACCCGCGCCGGCGCTCCAGGACCGGGCGACCCGTGCCGATCCCTGGACCATGTCGTGTCGACCGTCCCTGCGCGGGCTGGCCATCGCCCTGGCCGCAGCCACCGTCGTCCCCGTCCTCGCGGTCCCCGCTGCCTCGGCGGAGGAGCCGCAGACCGTCGTCGACGTCCTCAAGGTCGTCGACGGCGAGTACGTGGTCGAGACGGTCACGGTCCCGGCCGCGGGTGCCGAGGCGACGGCGGCGGACCTGGAGGACGCCCCGGAGGTCGTCGCCGCCAGCCCGCAGGTCGTGTACCAGGTCGACGGGCAGCCCGACCCGTACTGGGACGCGGACGACCCGGGCGCCGTCAGCCACGTCCGGGACGTGTGGCCGCGGACCCGCGGAGCCGGCCAGGTCGTCGCCGTGCTCGACACCGCCGTGGACCTGACGCACGAGGACCTGGCCGGCGCGGTGGTGCCGGGCACCGACATCGCCGGGGGTGCGGTCGACGGCTGGCACGGGCTGGGCGTCGCCGGGGTGATCGCCGCCCGGGCGGACAACGGCCTCGGCTCGGCCGGGATGGCCCCCGACGCCCGGGTGATGCCGGTCCGGGTGTGCAACGACGCCGGCTGCAGCTCCGGCTCGGTCGCCCGAGGGATCCTGTGGGCGGTCGACCACGGCGCCGACGTCATCAACATGTCGCTGTCCGGCGCCGGGTACAGCGACGTCACCCTCGGGGCGATCCAGTACGCCCTGGGCAAGAACATCTCGGTCGTCGCCTCGGCTGGCAACAGCGGGCTCGACGGCAACCCGGTGATGTACCCCGCGGCCAACAGCGGCGTCATCGCCGTCTCCGCCACCGCGCCCGACGGCGCGCCCGCCGACTGGGCGGTGCACGGCTGGCAGGTCGACGTCTCCACCGTCGGGGACGGCGTGCTGATGCCCATGCCCGGCGACGGCTACGGCAACGGCACGGGAACGTCCTTCTCCGGCCCTGCGGTCGCCGGCGCCGTTGCGCTGCTGCGCAGCAGCCGGCCCGGCATCACCACCGAGGAGGTGCAGGCCGCGCTGCAGGCCGGCGTGGACAGTGCAGCCTGGGACCGCGCCTGGGGCGCCGGCCGCCTCGGCGTCCCCACTGCCCTCGCCGCTTCCGACCGCACGGCCGCCGCACCCACCGTCACGACCTCCCCGCAGACCCTCGACGTCTCCTGGGCGCCGGTCGCCGGGGCCACCGGGTACACGGTCCGGGTCGACGGCACTGTGCGCGCCACCGTGACGGGCACGAACGCACGGGTGACCGGGCTGACCGACGGCAACCAGGTCGCGGTCGACGTCCAGCCGAGCAACGGCGACCGCAGCCGGCCCGTCCTGGCCACCGTCGGCCCCACGGCGCCCGGCGTCCCCACCCTGCACTCGGCCAGCATCTCCGGCACCAGCACGAGCGCCGTCGTCAACCTCTCGGTCTCGGTCGCCGGCGCTGTGGCGCCGAAATACGGGATCATCCGGGACGGGGTGAGCATCGGGGCGGTCTCCTGGACGCCGTCCAGCACCCCGCGGACGCTGTCGCTGCAGATCGGTCCGATGCCGACGCAGGAGACCCGCTGGCAACTGCGGGCCGTGGACGCCCTGGGCCGCACCTCGGCCGCGTCCAACGCCGTGGTCGCCGGGTCGGGCCGGCCGCCGGCACCCGTCACGCCGCCCACCGGCCTGGCCGGCCGGGTCGACGGTGACCAGACCCTGCTGACCTGGGACGACCTCGGCACCGCCTACACCTACCGGGTCAGCGTCGGCGGGACCGTGGTGGACACCCCGCAGACCGCCGGATCCGCCCTCCCGGCCCCGCCGGCGGGCGGGCAGCGCAGCTACGACGTCGCCGTGGTGGACGCGTGGGGCCAGGCGGGTCCGACCGCCCGGGTGAGCGTGACCTCCCCGGTCGCCGCCGTCCCCGGCGCGCCCACCGGCGTCTCCGCGGTGGCGGGGGACCGGCAGGCGACCGTGTCCTGGACGGCCGCACCCGCCAACGGCAGCCCGGTCGCGGAGTACCGGGTGACCGCGTCCCCCGGCGGGGCGTCGGTGACGACCACCGGGACCACCGCCACCGTCCCCGGCCTCGTCAACGGCACCGCGTACACGTTCACGGTCACCGCGGCGAACGCCGTGGGGACCGGCCCGGCCAGTTCCGCCAGCCCGGCGGTGACCCCGGTCGCGCCGGTGAGCGTGCCGGGAGCCCCGACCGCGGTGACGGCGGTGGCCGGCAACGGCCGCGCGGTGGTGTCCTGGTCGGCCGCGCCGGACAACGGCAGCCCGGTCACCGCCTACACGGTGACGGCGTCCCCGGGCACGGCCACGGCCACGACCACCGGCGCCACCACCGCCACGGTGACCGGACTGCAGAACGGCACCAGCTACGTGTTCCGGGTGACCGCCGCCAACGTGGCCGGCACCGGACCGGCCAGCGCGGCGAGCGCCGCGGCCACGCCCCGGGCGCCCAGCGCCATCACCGTCGCGCACCAGGCCACCGGCGGGGACGTCGGGCCGTGGGGGGCGCCGACCGGCGCGGAGATCTGCGGGCTCCGGGACGGCGGCTGCTACCGCGGCTTCTCGCAGGGCACGGCGTACTGGTCGGCGGCCAGCGGGGCGCACCTGGTCAGCGGCGCCGTCGCCGCGCGCTGGGCCGCCCAGGGCTGGGAGTCCGGCCCGATGGGCTACCCGCTCACCGACACCGTCTGCGGCCTGCCCGACGGCGGGTGCGCGCAGACCTTCCAGTCGGCGCGTGTCTACGCCAGCGCCTCCACCGCCGCGCGCGCGGTCTGGGGGGCCATCGCCGGGCACTACGTCGCCGGGGGAGCGCAGAGCGGTGCGCTCGGCTACCCGACCACCGAGGAGATCTGCGGACTGCGTTCCGGTGGCTGCTACCAGGGCTACCAGCGCGGCACCGTCTACTGGTCGGCCGCCAGCGGCGCGCACACGGTCAGCGGGGTCGTCGCCGGGCGCTGGGCCGACCAGGGCTGGGAGGGCGGGCCGATGGGCTACCCGGTCACCGACACCGTCTGCGGCCTGGCCGACAACGGCTGCTTCCAGCACTTCCAGGTCGGGTCGATCTTCTCCAGCGCGACGGGCGGAGCCCGCCGGGTGTGGGGCGCCATCCGTGACCGGTGGGCGGCCGAGGGCTGGGAGTTCGGGGCCGTCGGCTACCCGGTCACCGAGGAGGTCTGCGGGCTCCGGTCGAGCGGGTGCTACCAGGGGTTCCGCAACGCCACCGTCTACTGGTCGCCGACCACCGGCGCCTTCGCCCTCTCCGGCCCGATCCGGGACGCCTGGGCGGCGCAGGGCTGGGAGACCGGGAAGCTGGGCTACCCGACGTCCCGGATGACCTGCTCGTCGACGACGTCCTGCACCCAGGCCTTCCAGGGCGGGACGGCGAGCTGGACCGCCGGGACCGGGGTCCGGGTCTCCCGGTAGCCGGCCCGGGCCGTGGGGCCCGCGGGACGGGAGGGGTCGCCCGCCGGGTGTCGCGCCCGTGGGTGCCCCCGTCTCGGGGGTCCGCTGCCGATGCTCAGGGCGGTCCCCCCTCTGCCCTGGAGTTGAGCGTGCGCGCTGCCCGACGACCGCTGACCGCGCGGTCCCTGCTGCTGGCGGCCGTGGTCGTCCTCTCCGCGGGTCAGTTGGCGCTCCCGGACGCCGCCCGCGCCGAGGAGCCGGCAGACGTGGCGGCCGGGGACACCGTCGTCGGTGAGCTCGTCCAGGCCTGGCCGGAGCACCAGGACCCGGCCGCGGCCGCCGAGCACGCCGACGAGGGCCCGCTGACCTGGGTGGAGACGCCGGACGGCGAGGCCGTCCGCATCCCCACCGAGTCGATCGAGGACGTCGCCCGAGCCTCGGTGGGTGCCACGGTCGAGGTGACCGTCGGGGACGAGGTCGAGGACGAGGCGTCCGCCGAGGCCGGGCTGGACCCGGCGCGCGAGGTGCTGGAGGCAGCGGTCGTACAGGCCGCTCCCGCCGCGCCGGCGGCACCGACGGCTGCCGCCGGTGCCCTGACCCACGAGGTCACCGTCGTCATGGTGGTGCCGGCAGGGGGCGTGGGCGACCACAGCTGGCTCGACGGCGTCGTGGACCTGGTGGACGGACCCGTCGCCGCGTTCTGGGCCGGGCAGAGCGACGGCAGGGTGCGCATCGGGGTCACCGCCGCTGAGGACCGGCGAACCACACCGATGACGGCCGACTGCTCCGACCCCTTCGGGCTGATGACGCAGGCCGCGGCCTCCGTCGGCTGGACGGCCGGGCCGGGCAAGCACCTCCTCGTCCACCTCCCCGACTCCTCCCCGGGGTGCGCCGCCGGCCTGGCCGAGATCGGGACGTCCCTGGGCAGCGGCGGACGGCTGTACGTCAGCAACTTCTGGATCAGTCCGGAGACGATGGGCAACGTCGTCGCCCACGAGCTGGGACACAACTTCGGCCTGGGCCACGCCTCGGCGAAGCAGTGCGACCGGGTGGTGGAGGCCGGCACGTGCCGGGTCGTCCGCTACGACGACTGGTACGACGTCATGGGCACCTCCTGGAGGTACGTCGGCAGCTTGAACCCGCCACACGCGGCACGGCTCGGCCTGCTCCCGGCCGCGGAGCGGGTCGCCCTCACCGCGACCAGCGCGACGGCCGTCCACACTCTCGCGCCGGCCGCCGCCGCCGGTGGGACGCGGGCGATCTCGCTGACCGGTACCGACGGCACGGTCTACTGGCTGGAGAACCGCCAGGCGGTGGGCCAGGACACCTGGTTGACCTCCCCGTACGACGACACACCCGCCTTCGACACCGGCGTGCTGCTGCGCCGGGGGGCGGAGCAGCCGGACACCTCGCTGCTGCTGGACGGGACCCCGTCCCCGCCCTCGGGCTGGGACGACGACATCCGGGTCGCCCTGCCGGTCGGGACGCCGGTCCCGGTGGCCGGCGGGGACTTCACGGTCACCGTCCAGGCCGTCGACGGCAGCGCGACGGTCCGCGTGGTCACCCGGGCCGGCGCGTACAGCGCCGACGCCGCCGTGGAACTGCTCCCCGACCAGCAACTCGCCGCCGGCCAGAGCCTGATCTCGCGCGACCGCCGCTACCGGGCGGCAGCTCAGGCCGACGGCAACCTGGTGGTGTACTCCTCCGACGGCCGGGTGCTGTGGGCCAGCGGGCGCCATGCCCCAGGTGCCCGTCTGGTGCTGCAACGCGACGGCAACCTGGTCTCGCTCGCCACCGACGGGCGCCGCATCTGGGAGTCCCGGACGGCGGGGCGCGGGGCCGTCCGGCTGGTGATGCAGGACAACGGCGACCTGGTGCTCTGGCGCGCCGACGGCGTCGCGGTGTGGTCGACCGGCTGGGACACCCCCGACCGGCTCCGCCCCGGGCAGGTGCTGGAGGGGAACCAGCAGCTGGTGTCGGCCAACGGGCGGTACCGGGCGGTGGCGCAGGCCGACGGCAACCTCGTGGTGTACGCCGCCGACGGCCGGGTGCTGTGGGCCAGCAACCGGTACGCCGCGAACGCATGGACCGTCCTACAGACCGACGGCAACCTGGTGACCTACGGCAGGGACGGCCGGCCGGTCTGGGACACCCGGACCTGGGGCGCGTGGGGCGCGCAGCTGGTGATGCAGGACAACGGGGACCTGGTGCTCTGGCGTGGTGACCGGGTGCCGCTGTGGTCGACCGGTTGGGACACCCCCGACCGGCTGCGTCCCGGCCAGGTGCTCGAGCGCGACCAGCAGTTGGTGTCGGCCAACGGGCGGTACCGGGCGAAGGCGCAGTCCGACGGCAACCTGGTCGTGTACGCCGCCGCCGACGGCCGGGTGCTGTGGGCCAGCAACCGGTACGTCACCAACGGCTGGACCCTCTTGCAGACCGACGGCAACCTGGTCACCTACGGCAGGGACGGCCGGCCGGTCTGGGACACCCGCACCTGGGGCGCCTGGGGTGTCCAGTTGGTGATGCAGGACAACGGGGACCTGGTGCTGTGGCGCGGCGACCGGGTGCCGCTGTGGTCGACCGGCTGGGACACCCCTGACCGGCTCCGCCCGGGCCAGGAGCTGATCGAGGGGCAGCGGCTCGTGTCAGCGAACGGCCGATGGAGTCTCAGCCTGTACAACCAGGATCTCCAGGTCTTCTCCGTCGCAGATGGAACGCCCAAGTGGCATTCGAACACGGAGGACTACAACGCCTCTGGTGAACGGGTCGTCATGCAGACCGACGGCAATCTGGTCGTCTACACGCGCGACGGTGGCGCCGTGTGGAGCAGCCGCACCTGGGGGAACCCGGGCGCCTACGCCGTCATCCGGGACGACGGGCACCTGGCGATCCACCGGGCCGATGGCCGGTACCTCTGGGGGACCTGACCGAGCCGTGCCGGCTCAGCCGTCGGCGATCGTGCAGAGCACGGCGCCGCTGGTGACGGTGGCGCCCACCTCCGCCGACAGCCCGGAGACGGTGCCGGCCTTGTGCGCGGTGATCGGCTGCTCCATCTTCATCGCCTCGAGCACGAGGACCAGGTCGCCGGCGGCGACGGTCGCGCCGTCCTGAACCGCGACCTTGACGATCGTTCCCTGCATCGGCGAGGTGAGGCTGTCGCCGGAGGCGCCCGACCCGCCGCCGCTGCGGCCGCCCCGGCTGCGCGGCTTGGCGCCGCCCGCCGCGGGCGCTCCGCCGCCGACGGCCAGGCCGGCCGGCAGCGACACCTCCAGCCGGCGGCCGCCGACCTCGACGACCACGGTCTGACGTGGCTCGTCGTCCTCGGCCTCGACAGGAGCGGCCGTGTACGGCGGCACCTGGTTGTCCCACCCGGTCTCGATCCACCGGGTGTGCACGCTGAACGGCTCGGCGGTGAACGCCGGGTCGCGGACGACGGCGCGGTGGAAGGGCACCACGGTCGGCATGCCCTCCACGACCAGCTCGTCCAGGGCACGGCGGGCGCGCTGCAGCGCCTCGGTGCGGGTGGCGCCGGTGACGATCAGCTTGGCCAGCATGGAGTCGAACGCGCCGACGACCTCGCCGCCGGTCTCGACGCCGGAGTCCCAGCGGACGCCGGGACCCTGCGGGATCTCCAGCCGGGTCACCGGTCCGGGCGCCGGCATGAAGTTGCGGCCGGCGTCCTCGGCGTTGATCCGGAACTCGATGCTGTGCCCGCGGGGCACCGGGTCCTCGGTGATCTCCAGCGGGTGGCCGTCGGCGATCCGGAACTGCTGGCGGACCAGGTCGATGCCGGCGGTCTCCTCGCTGACCGGGTGCTCGACCTGCAGCCGGGTGTTGACCTCCAGGAAGGAGATCGAGCCGTCGGCGCCGACCAGGTACTCGACCGTGCCGGCGCCCACGTAGCCCGCGGCCAGGCAGATGGCCTTCGCCGAGAAGTGGATCCGCTCGCGCTGCTCGTCGGTGAGGAACGGGGCGGGCGCCTCCTCGACCAGCTTCTGGTTGCGGCGCTGCAGCGAGCAGTCGCGGGTGCCGACCACGATCACGTTGCCGTGGGTGTCGGCCAGCACCTGAGCCTCGACGTGCCGCGGCTGGTCGAGGAACCGTTCGACGAAGCACTCCCCGCGGCCGAAGGCGGAGACCGCCTCGCGGACCGCCGAGTCGAACAGCTCGGGGATCTCCTCGAGGGTGCGGGCCACCTTCAGGCCCCGGCCGCCGCCGCCGAACGCGGCCTTGATGGCCACCGGCAGGCCGTGTTCCTCGGCGAAGGCGACGACCTCGGCGGCGTCGGCGACCGGGTCCTTGGTGCCCGGCACCAGCGGCGCCCCGGCCTTGGTCGCGATGTGCCGGGCGGCGACCTTGTCGCCGAGGTCGATGATGGCCTGCGGCGAGGGCCCGATCCAGGTCAGCCCGGCGTCGATGACGGCGGCGGCGAACTCGGCGTTCTCGGAGAGGAAGCCGTACCCGGGGTGGACGGCGTCGGCCCCGGACTTCCGGGCGGCGTCCAGGATCTTGTCGATGACCAGGTAGGAGTCGCCGGGCGTCGTCCCGCCGAGGGCGAACGCCTCGTCGGCGACCCGGACGTGCAGCGCGTCCCGGTCGGGCTCGGCGTACACGGCCACGCTGGTGAGGCCGGCGTCCGTGCAGGCGCGGGCCACGCGCACCGCGATCTCGCCGCGGTTGGCGATGAGGACCTTCTCCACTGGTGTCTCCGTCCGTCGACCAGAGCGGACTGTAGCCAGCGCGGCGGGCGGCGGTCCGGGCGGGGCGGGCGACCCGGGACGTCCCCAGAACGGGGGGAGCGAGGCGGGGACCGGTCGCCCGGGGAGCGGGCTGCCCTACAGTTCCCGGATGCCCGACGACCGTGACACCCCGGCCGACGCCGTGGTGGCGCAGCCCTACAACGCCGCCTTCGACGAGTTCCCGGAGGCCTACGACGAGCTCCGAGCGGCCGGGCACATGGCCCGGCGGCGGGCCGACTACTTCACCGACGTCGTCGACGCGGTCCCGGGGACCGTGCTGGAGATCGGCTGCGGCACGGGCACCCTGCTGCGGAACCTGGCGGCCCGGCGACCGGACCGGCAGTTCATCGGGGTCGAGCCGCTGGCCAACTACGTCGAGTTCGCCCGGGGCAAGGCGGCCGCGGCCGGGACCGGCAACGTGCGGTTCGAGGCGGCGACGGGCGAGACGCTGTCCTCGGTGGTGGAGCCGGAGTCGGTGGGACTGGTGATCAGCGTCGACGCACTGCACCACGTGACCGACACCGACCAGGTGGTGCGGGAGGTGGCGCGGGCGGCCGTGCCGGGCGCGCGCTGGCGGGCCATGGAGCCCAACCGGGTGCACCCCTACGTCTGGGTCTACCACGTGGCCACCGCGGGGGAGCGGACCTTCAACGCCCGCGACTTCCTGCGCCGGGCCCGGCGGGGCGGCTGGGAGCTGGTCGGCCGGCACAACATGTACCTGTACCCCAGCGGGGTGACGCAGCTGCCGGCCTGGGCGGAGCGGGTCGAGCTCCGGTTCGAGCGCCTCCGGCCGGTGGCCGGCGCGGTCGTGCTGGACCTGCAGCTGCGCTGAGCCCGGCGGCGGCCGGGGGGCTCAGCGCCGCCAGAGGTCGGTGATGGTCAGCCCCAGGGCCAGGAACTGGGTGCGCAGCAGCGGCAGCGACAGGCCGATGACCGACGACGGGTCGCCCTCGATGCGCCGGACGAACGGCGCTCCCAGCCCGTCCAGGGTGAAGGCGCCGGCCACCGCGAGCGGCTCGCCGGTGGCCAGATAGGCCTCGACCTCCGCCCGGCTGGGCGAGGCGAAGTGGACGACGGTGGACGTGACGCCCACGTCCCGGGCGGCGATCGTGCCGCCGCGGACGTCGAAGACCGCCTGGCCGGTGTGCAGCGTGCCGCTGCGCCCGGCCATCCGCTGCCAGCGGGTGCGGGCGTCCGCCGCGTCGGCCGGCTTGCCCATCACCTCACCGCGGAACTCCAGCACCGAGTCCGCCGCGACGACGAGCGCGTCGGTCTCGCGCCGGGCCACGGCCTGCGCCTTGGCCGAGGCCAGCAACGCGACCAGCTCGCCCACCCGCGGCGAGGTCACCGTGGACTCGTCGACGCCGCTGACCACCACCTCGGGGGCCAGCCCCGCCTGCCGCAGCAGCTGCAGTCGCGCCGGGGAGGCCGAGGCCAGCACCAGCCGCCGGTCGACGGTCACGCGGACCACCCCGCCGCGCGCCAGCCGCCCGGACCGGCCTGCAGCGGCCGGCGGACCCGGTGCGCCGGGGACGCCCAGCCGCCCACCGGGGTGGGCCGCCGACGGGGACGGCGCCGGGACAGCGCCGCGACGACGACGGTCAGCGCAGCCAGCTCCTCCGGGCTCGGCTCGCCCTTCACGACCCGCAGCAGGGGGGTCTGCGCCTCGCTCACAGGGGGATGTTCCCGTGCTTCTTGGGCGGCAGCGTCTGGCGCTTGTTCGCCAGCAGCCGCAGCGCCCGGACGACCTGGATCCGGGTGTGCGAGGGCCGGATCACCGCGTCGACGTAGCCCCGGTCGGCGGCGACGTAGGGGTTGGCCAGGGTGTCCTCGTACTCGGTGACCAGCTCGGCCCGCTTGGCCTCGGGGTCCTCGGCGGCGGCGAGCTCCTTGCGGTAGAGGATGCCCACCGCGCCCTGGGCGCCGATCACCGCGATCTGGGCGGTGGGCCAGGCCAGGTTCACGTCGGCGCCCAGGTGCTTGGAGCCCATGACGTCGTAGGCCCCGCCGTACGCCTTGCGGGTGATCACGGTGATCTTCGGGACGGTGGCCTCGGCGTAGGCGTAGATCAGCTTCGCGCCGCGCCGGATGATGCCGTCCCACTCCTGGGAGGTGCCCGGCAGGAACCCGGGGACGTCGACGAAGGTGAGCACCGGGATGTTGAAGGCGTCGCAGGTGCGCACGAAGCGGGCCGCCTTCTCGCTGGCGTCGATGTCCAGCGTGCCGGCGAACTGGGTCGGCTGGTTGGCCACCACCCCCACCGGCCGGCCCTCGACCCGGCCGAAGCCGACCAGGATGTTGGGCGCCCACAGCTCCTGGACCTCGAGGAACTCCCCGTCGTCCAGCACGTGCTCCACGACGGTGTGCATGTCGTAGGGGGTGTTGGGGGAGTCGGGGATGAAGGTGTCCAGTTCCAGGTCGTCGTCGGTGACGGCCTCGGGCAGCGCGATGTCGACCGGGGGCACCTCCACCACCGGCAGCGGGTCGAGGTTGTTGCTGGGCAGGTGGGCCAGCAGCGCCTTGACGTAGTCCAGCGCGTCCGCCTCGTCGGCGGCCAGGTAGTGCGCCACCCCGGACTTGGTGTTGTGGGTGCGTGCGCCGCCGAGCTCCTCGAGGGTGACGTCCTCGCCGGTCACCGTCTTCACCACGTCCGGGCCGGTGATGAACATCTGGCTGGTCTTGTCGACCATCACGATGAAGTCGGTGAGCGCGGGGGAGTAGACGTGCCCGCCGGCCGCGGCGCCCATCACCAGGGAGATCTGCGGGACGACGCCGGAGGCGTGCACGTTGCGCCGGAAGATCTCGGCGTACAGACCGAGGGAGACCACGCCCTCCTGGATCCGCGCGCCGCCGCCCTCGTTGATGCCGATGACCGGGCAGCCGTTGCGGACGGCGAGGTCGAGCACCTTGACGATCTTCTCGCCGTACACCTCGCCGAGGCTGCCGCCGAACACGGTGACGTCCTGGGAGAAGACGCAGACCGGGCGGCCGTCGACGGTGCCGTACCCGGTGACCACGCCGTCCCCGAAGGGCCGCTTGGCGTCCATCCCGAAGTTGGTCGAGCGGTGCCGGGCGAACTCGTCGAGCTCGGTGAACGAGCCCGGGTCCAGCAGCGCCTCGATCCGCTCCCGGGCCGTCATCTTCCCGGCAGCGTGCTGCTTCTCCACCGCGCGCGCGGACCCGGCGTGGGTGGCCTCCTCCGCGCGGCGCTCGAAGTCGGCCAGCTTCCCGGCGGTCGTGTGGACGTCGACGTCGCCGGGCACGTGCTCCCCGGCGTCCTCCAGCTCGGCAGCGCTCACGGCGTCATGCCTCGCTCCGCTCGGAGGTTCGTTCCGCTCCTCGCTCGCTGCATCACAGGTCGCCTCCGCGGTCGTTCCGCTCCTCGCTCGCTGGCGCTCGCTGCGATGCTCGCGACCTGTCGGCTCCTGCGCTCGCTGCGATGCTCGCTCACGGGTCCGTAGCGTAGTGACGTGACCGACAGCGGCTCCCCAGCACCCGGACGGCCGCCGCTGGACGGCGCCGCGCTCACCGCCGCGCTCGTCGGCGGCGGGCTGTGGCGGTCGGTCGAGGTCGTCGAGCGGATCGGGTCCACGAACGCCGCGCTGGTCGCGGCGGCGGCCGGGGACGCCCCCGAGGGCACCGTGCTGGTCGCCGAGCACCAGGAGGCCGGCCGCGGACGGCTGGACCGGGCCTGGACGTCCCCGCCGCGCGCCGGCATCACCGTCTCGCTGCTGCTGCGTCCCGACGTCCCCGCCGCCCGCCGGGCGTGGCTGTCCCTTCTGGTGGGGGTGGCCCTCGGCGAGGCCGTCGCCGAGGTCGCGGGCGTCCGGGCGTCGCTGAAGTGGCCCAACGACCTGCTCGCCCCGGACGGGGCCAAGCTCGCCGGCATCCTGGCCGAGAGCTCCGGCCGGGCCGTGGTGGTCGGCGTCGGGCTCAACGTGTCGACGACGGCCGCCGAGCTGCCCGACACCGGGACGTCGCTGGCCCTGGCCCGCGGCGCCGACGTCGACCGGCAGGCGGTCCTGGTCGCCTTCCTCCGCGGCGTCGAGCGGCGGTACCGGCGCTGGGTGGAGGTGCTCGGCGACCCGGTCGCCTCGGGGCTGGCGCAGGACTACCTGGCCTGGTGCTCCACGGTCGGGACGACGGTCACGGTGACCCTGCCCGACGGCTCCACCCTCGAGGGCGTCGCCGAGTCCGTGGACTGGGACGGCCGGCTGCTGGTCCGCGGCCCCGCCGGCCCGGTGGCGCTGGCCTCCGGGGACGTGCGGCACGTACGGCGCACCTCCTGACCCGCCTGCCCCACCCGGCGCACGCCCCGGCCGGAGATGCGTGACCGCGTCGTCGCAGCGAGTCATCCTGCCGGGGTGGCGTACCCGGACAAGGTCCTCGGCGAGGACGAAGAGGTGGTGCGGCACCTGCACCCGCACTGGCGGACGGTGTTCTGGCCGGTCGTCACCTTCCTGCTCCTCGTCGGTGTCGCCTCCTTCGGGACGGCGCTCGTCCCGGCCGGCCCGGGGCAGGGGCTGTGGCGGCTGGTCGTGGTGGGCGCCGCACTCGTCCTGGCCGTCGTCCGGGTCGCCGTCCCGCTGCTGCGCCGGCGCACCACCCACTACGTGCTCACCACCCACCGGGTGCTGTACCGGGTGGGCGTGTTCACCTGCACCGGCCGGGACGTCGGGCTGTCCCGGATCACCGACGTCTCCTACCGGCAGACACTGTGGGACCGGGTCGTGGGTTCCGGCACGGTGACCCTCGAGACGGCCGGGGAGGGCGGGCCCACCGTGCTCACCGCCATCCCGGACAGCGACGGGGTCCAGCAGCTGCTCAGCGAGCTGGTCGAGGAGGACGCCGAGCGCCGGGCGCAGCCCGCCACCGGCTCCCGCACCGAGCAGTTCGCCTGGGACACCCGCCCCTTCGTGTGACCGGCGACCGGCCCTGTGACCGGTCCGTCACGGCGTGCCTGGCCGGTTCTGTCGGTGACCCCACCTAACGTCCGCGGCATGCGGCTGCTGCACACGTCGGACTGGCACCTCGGCCGGTCCCTGCACGGCACCGACCTGCTCGCCGAGCAGGAGGCGGTGCTGGGCGGCCTGGCCGACGTGGTGGCCGCCGAGTCCGTCGACGTCGTGCTGGTCGCCGGGGACGTGTACGACCGGGCGGTGCCCTCGGCCGACGCGACCGGCGTGCTGGACCGGGTGCTCACCCGGCTGCGGTCCGCCGGCGCCCACGTCGTGCTCACCCCGGGCAACCACGACTCGGCCCGCCGGCTCGGTTTCGCCTCCGGGCTGCTGGCGGTCAGCGGGGTGCACGTCCGCGCCTCGACGCCCGCGCTGGACGAGCCGGTGCTGCTCGCCGACGAGCACGGTGACGTCGCGGTCTACGGCCTGCCGTACCTGGAGCCCGACATCGCCCGGCACGAGCTCGGGCTGACCGAGGGCCGCAGCCACGAGGCCGTGCTCGGCGCGGCCATGGACCGGGTGCGCGCCGACCTCTTCCTCCGGCCGCGCACCCGCTCGGTGGTGCTGGCCCACGCCTTCGTCGGCGGAGGGCTGCCCAGCGACAGCGAGCGGGACATCTGCGTCGGCGGGGTCGACCTGGTGCCGGCCGCGGTGTTCGACGGGGTCGACTACGTCGCGCTCGGCCACCTGCACCGGCCGCAGACGCTCAGCCCCCGGGTCCGCTACAGCGGCTCGCCGCTGGCCTACTCCTTCGGCGAGGCCGGCCACGAGAAGCAGGCCTGGCTGGTCGACCTGGACGCCGACGGGCTGGCCGGGGTGCACGCCGTCCCGCTGCCGGCCTCCCGGCGGCTCAGCGTGCTGACCGGTGAGCTGGCCACCCTGCTCGTCGACCCGGCGTACGCCGGCGTCGAGGACCACTTCGTGTCCGTGCGGCTGACCGACCCGGTCCGGCCCGGAGACCCGATGCGCACGCTGCAGGCCCGCTTCCCGCACTGCGTCCACCTGGAGTGGACCGGCGGGGCCGCCGGGTCCGACGGTCGCAGCTACACCGAGCGGCTGGCCGGCCGCAGCGACCTGCAGGTCGCCGGGGAGTTCGTCCAGCACGTCCGCGGCCAGGAGGCCAGCGAGGCCGAGCGCGAGCTGCTGGGCCGGGCCCTGCTCACCGCCGGCCGCGAGGAGGCCGCCCGGTGAGGGTGCACCGGCTGGAGGTCACCGCGTTCGGGCCGTTCGCCGAGACGGTGACCGTCGACTTCGACGAGGTGGGCCGGGACGGGCTCTTCCTGCTGTGGGGCCCGACCGGGGCGGGGAAGACGACCCTGCTGGACGCCGTGGTCTTCGCGCTCTACGGCACCGTGCCCGGCGCCCGCGGCGAGGAGCGCCGGCTGCGCAGCGACCACGCCGGCTCGGGCGTGCGCACCGAGGTGCGGTGCGAGCTGACCCTGGGCGGCGAGCGGCTGCTGGTCGTCCGGCGACCCGAGCAGCAGCGGCCCAAGCTGCGCGGCACCGGCTGGACGACCGAGCAGGCCAAGCTCACCGTCCAGCGGGAGACCGCCGGCGGCTGGGAACCGGTCAGCACCCGCATCGACGAGGGCTCCGAGCACCTGCGCACCCGGCTGGGGCTGTCCGCCGAGCAGTTCTGCCAGGTGGTCCTGCTGCCCCAGGGCGACTTCGCCCGGTTCCTGCGCGCGGAGCCGGAGGACCGGGCCCGGTTGCTGCGCACCCTGTTCGACGTCGGCCGGTTCGCCCGCGCCGAGGAGTGGCTGGCCGGCGAGCGTCAGGCCGCGCGCGCCGAGCTGGAGGCGGTCCGTGTCCGGATGAGCACGCTGATCGCCCGGGTCGCCCAGGTCGCCGACGTCGAGGTCCCCGAGGACCTCGCCCCGGAGCTCGTCGGCGCCGCCGCCGGGAGCCGGGTGGGCCCGTGGGTGGCCCGCGTCCGGTCGCTGGCCGGCGAGCGGCGGGCGGCGGCCTGCGCCGCCGCGGAGCGGGCGGCCGAGCGGGTGGCCGAGCAGGACCGTGCGCTGGCCGCGGCCCGCGCGCTGGCCGACCGGCACCTGCGGCGCGAGCGCGCCCGGCGGGAGCTGGAACGGCTCACCGCGGCGGAGACCGAACTGGCCGACGTCCGGGCGCTGCTGGACGCCGGCCGGCGGGCCGAGCCGCTGCGCGACGCCCTGGAGACGGCCGGCCGGAACGCGCTCGCAGCCGAGGCGGCCGCCGGCGCACTGCGTGGGGCCGAACGGGACTGGGCCGAGGTCGCCGCCGGGCGGGAGGCCACCACGGTCGTCGCCCGGGAGCTGCGCGACGCGGCGGCCGCGGCCCGGTCACTGTTGCCCGACGTCGACCGCGCCGACGACCTGCGCCGCCGGAGTGACCGGCTGGCGCGCACGGTCGCCGAGCTGGGGACGCGGGTGCGGGAGGAGGAGGACGAGCTGGCCGGCTGGCCCGTGCGGCTCGCCGCCCAGGACGCGGTGGTCGCGGCGGCGCAGGAGGCCACGGTCCGGCTGCCCGCGCTGGCCGCCGTCGCCGCCGGTCTCCGGTCGGCCCTCGAGGCCGCCGAGGCCGCGGCGGTCCTCGTCGACCGGGTCACGGCCGGCCGGGAGGCCGAGCAGGACGCCCGGGACGCCTGGCTCGACGCCCGGGAGGAACTGGCCCGGCTGCGGGCCGCCCGGCTCGACGGGATGGCGGCCGAGCTCGCGACGCAGCTGCGCGACGGCGCCGACTGCCCGGTCTGCGGAGCGACCGAGCACCCGCGTCCGGCCACCGCCGACGGGCCGGTCGTCACCGCCGCGGACGAGGACGCCGCCCGCGAGGTCGTCGAGCTCGCCGAGGCGCGGGTCACCACCGCGCGCGCCGCCCGCGAGGAGCTGCAGCAGGCCCTGGCCGGCCACCGGGCGCGCGCCGGCGAGGTCCCGCCTGCCGAGCTGCGGGAGCAGCTCCGGACCGCCCGGGCCGAGGAGACGGCCGCGGCCGAGCTCGCCGGCGGGCTCGCGGAGGCGCGCGCGCACCAGGCGGAGCTCGCCACTCGGCGCGACCGCACCCAGGGTCAGCTCGCCGAGGACCGGGAACGGCTGGAGGGTGCCCGCGCCGAGGCGGCCGCGACCACCGCGGCCCGGGCCGAGGTCCAGGCCCGCCTCGACGCGGCGTGCGGCGGAGACCCGGACCTGGACACCCGGATCTCCCGCCTGGTGGTCGAGGCCGAGCGCTGCGAGACGCTGGTGGACGCCTCCGGTGCCGAGCTCCGCGCCCGCGTGGCCGCGGACGAGTCCCGCCGGGCCGCCGAGCAGCGGGCGGCCGAAGGCGGATTCGACGACGTGCTCGACGCCGCCGCCGCCCTGCTCGACCGGAGCCGCCTCGCCGCGCTCGCCCGGCAGGTGGAGGAGCACGACCACCAGCTGGTCGCGGTGAGCGCCACCCTGGCCGAACCGGAGCTCGCCGACCTGGGGCCGCGCCCGGACCTGGACGCCGTCCAGGGAGGCTGCCGGGAGGCGACCGCCGCCCGGGAGGCCGCCGTCACCCAGGCCGAGCAGGCCGAGCGGTGCGCGGAGGCGCTGGAGACGCTGGCCGGTGAGGTCACCGCTGTCGACCTCGAGCTGGACGACCGCCGGGCCTGGTCCGAGCAGGTCGCCGCGCTGGCCGACCTGGTCAACGGCCGGGGCTCCAACCAGCTGAGGATGCGGCTCCAGTCCTTCGTGCTGGCCGCGCGGCTGGAGGAGGTCGCGGGGGTGGCGAGCCGTCGGCTGCGGCACATGTCCGGCGGTCGGTACACGTTCGTGCACAGCGACGCCCAGGGTCGGCACGGCGCCCGCGGCGGGCTCGGCCTGGACGTGCTGGACGAGTACACCGGGGTCCGCCGACCCACCAAGACGCTGTCCGGCGGGGAGAGCTTCATGGCCTCGCTGGCCCTCGCGCTGGGGCTGGCCGACGTCGTCACCGCGGAGAGCGGTGGCGTCCGGCTGGACACCCTGTTCGTCGACGAGGGCTTCGGGACGCTGGACCCGCAGGCGCTGGACGCCGTGATGACCGTCCTCGACGAGCTCCGCCGCGGCGGTCGCACCGTCGGGCTGATCAGCCACGTCGAGGAGCTGCGCACCCGCATCGGCAGCCGGATCGAGGTGCTCGCCGGGCGGCACGGCTCACGGCTCGCCGCCTGACCGATCGGCCGTCCGTCCGCCGGCCGGGGAAACCGACCGGCCCGCCTGACGTCGGTCAGCCGTCGGTGAGGTGCCGCCGGGCGGTCCGGCGCCCGTCGCTCAGGGCTGCTCGGGTGCCCGCGACCGGGCTCCGGCGGCCACCGGGTCCCGCCCGTCGCCGGCGGCGTCACCGGGACGGACCGCGCGGTGCCCGGCGGTGGCCGGTCCGAGCCCCGCGTGTCCGCGGGGGCCGTGCCCGGACCCGGACAGCGACCGGGAGCGGTGGTGCACCGCACCGGCCGGCACCGAGGCGCCGGGAGAGGGGTCGGCCACCTCGGAGGACGCGGCGGCAGGGACCGCGGCGGCGGGGGTCGCGGCGGCGGGGGTCGCGGCGGCGGGGGTCGCGGCGGCAGGGGTCGCGGCGTCGGAGGCGGCGGGCGCCGTCACCGAGGCGCCGGGCGCGGCGGAGGGGACAGCGGCGGCGGGGGCGGCCCCGGACAGCGCGCTGACGGACACGGCGGTCACGGACGGCGCGGCCGCCGACCCGGACGGGCGGACGGCGTGGTGCCGCCCGGTGGACGTCACCTCGTCCCGGTCGAGGGTCCGACGGATCGCCGTCAGCGTCGCCCGCCGCAGCCGCGGCCCGAAGGGGCGCTCGACGGCGTAGTGGACGGCCGTGGCGGCCAGCAGCGTGCTCGCCGTCGCGACGCCGAGGACCGCCCACGGGCCCAGCACGTCGCCGTAGAGGTGGAACAGGTACCAGCCCAGGTTCTCGTGCAGCAGGTAGACCGGGTAGGTCAGCGCGCCGGCGAAGACCATCCACCGGGCGTGCCAGCGGTTGACCCGGGTCAGGGTCACCAGCGCCACCAGCCCGAAGCAGGCCAGCGTGGCCGCGCCGATCACGATGTTCGAGGGCACCCAGGGCGTCTCGATGGTGAGGATCTGCGGGTAGACGGCCATCGTGAAGTTGACCGCGATGAGGACCTGGAACCCGACCAGCAGCCAGGTGCCGAGGTCGTGGCCGTCGCGGTACAGCAGGTACAGCAGCATCCCGCCGGCGAAGAAGGGTGCGTAGTCCGGCATCAGCAGGGTGACCAGGAACCCGTTCCCGGAGGCGGAGGCCATCGCGCCCACCACCGGCCACAGGGCGCAGAACGCCAGCACCCGGCGCCGGTTGATGCCGACCAGCATGAACACCGCGATGAGCAGGTAGAACCGGGCCTCGTACCAGAGCGTCCAGTAGGGGCCGTCGACGTCGGCGACCCCGAACGCCGACTGGATCATCGTCAGGTTCAACGCCGCACCGGCCTTGGTGACCGTGTGCCCGAAGAACACCGGGTTCTCCGGCCACAGGAAGAGGACCAGGCCCGCACTCAGCACGACGGCCAGCCAGTAGGCGGGGAACAGCCGTCCGATCCGCGAGGCGACGAAGGACGGCACGTCCTTGCCCCACGCCGACATCAGCAGCACGAAGCCGCTGATCACGAAGAACAGCGGCACCCCGAGCCGGCCGTAGGAGGTCCAGCGGCCCAGCTCGGCCAGCTCCACCGGCGGCGCGCCGCCCCAGCCCGGGTTCACCCGGGCCGTGTAGTGGAAGGCCACGACGGCGAAGGCGGCGATGAAGCGGAGCGCGTCGAGCATCCCCAACCGGGGCGGGGCGACCTTCGGGAGCGTGGGTGCAGGCACGGGTCGGCATCCTCCTGAACGCGTCGACCCGCAATGGCCGGCGCAGGGACGCGCTCGCTGCCTGACGGGCTCACCGCCCCCCGGGGTCGACTCGACGGTACCCAGCGGTCCAGGACTCGCCAACGATCGCGATCACACCCGACACACGAGGCACCGGGTGGCCCACCGCCCCCTCCGGCGGGGCCTGCGCAGGCGGTTCAGCTGCCCCGGACGGCGCCGTCCACCGCGGCGCGGGGAACCGGCGGGGACCCCGGCTGCGAGGCGGCCACCGGGGCTGTCCGCGGGGCGTTGAACACCCAGCGCCGGTACAGCAGGTAGCGGATCACCGTGCCGATCGCGATCGAGACGAGGTTGGCCAGCTGCAGCACCAGGGCGCTCTCCTGCCCCAGGGGGTAGCGGACGAACGCCACGATGCCCAGCCCCACCAGCAGCGCCAGCCCGTTCACCAGGCAGAAGAACAGGTACTCCCGCCGGACGCCGTCCCGGTTGCGGTGCGCGAACGACCAGTAGCGGTGTCCCAGGTAGGCGACCGTCATCGACGCCAGGGTGGCCAGCAGCTTGGCGGTGACCGCGCCGGTGCCCAGGTGCGCGTAGCAGAGCTGGAACAGGCTCACGTCGATCACGAAGGCCACGCCGCCGACCACGCCGAAGGCGCCCAGTTCCCTGACCAGCTGCCCCACGCTGCCGCCCAGACGCCGGCGGAGGGCCTCGAGGAACGGCATGCCCACGACTGTAGGGAGCCTCCGCCACCCGGGCGCGCAGGGGCGGCCCGCTAACCTGTCGGTGCCATGGCCGACCCCCTCGACGCGCGCACCGGGATGCCGGTCGTCGCGATGGTCGGCGGAGGGCAGCTCGCCCGGATGACGCACCAGGCCGCCGTCGCCCTGGGCCAGTCGCTGCGGGTGCTGTCCGCCGGCCCGGACGAGTCCGCGGCCCTCGTCGCCGCCGACGTCCGGCTGGGCGACCACCGGGAGCTCGCCGACCTTCAGCGGCTCGCCGAGGGCGCGACCGTGGTCACCTTCGACCACGAGCACGTGCCCACCGGGCACCTGCAGGCGCTGGTCGACGCCGGGCACCGGGTCGCCCCCGGGCCGGAGGCGCTGGTGCACGCCCAGGACAAGCTCGTCCTGCGCCGCGCCCTGGCCGCCGCCGGGGAGCCGCAACCGGCCTGGGCGCAGGCGGACACCGCCGCCGACGTCGCGGCGTTCGCAGCCGGGAACGGCTGGCCGGTGGTGCTGAAGACCCCCCGCGGCGGCTACGACGGCAAGGGTGTCTTCGTGGTGGACGACGAGGCTCAGGCCGCCGCCCTGATCGAGCGGCACGGCACCCTGCTGGCCGAGGAGCGGGTGGACATGGTCCGCGAGCTCGCCGCCCAGGTCGCCCGCTCCCCGTTCGGCCAGGTCGCCGTGTGGCCGGTGGTCGAGACCGTTCAGCGGGACGGCGTCTGCAACGAGGTGCTCGCCCCCGCGCCCGGCCTGGACGAGGAGCTGGCCACCACGGCCCAGGAGCTCGCCGTCCGGATCGCCGACCGGCTGGGCGTGGTGGGCATGCTGGCCGTCGAGCTCTTCCAGACCGCCGGCGGCATCGTGGTCAACGAGCTGGCCATGCGCCCGCACAACTCCGGCCACTGGACGATCGAGGGCTCCCGGACCAGCCAGTTCGAGCAGCACCTGCGCGCCGTCCTGGACTACCCGCTGGGCTCCACGGAGATGACCGCGCCGGTCGCGGTGATGGCCAACGTGCTCGGCGGTGCGGCGGCCGAGCCGGACTGGGCCGGGCCGGCCCTGGACGAGCGGGTGCACCACTTCATGGCGCACTGGCCCGACGTCAAGCTGCACTGGTACGGCAAGGGTCAGCGGCGCGGCCGCAAGCTCGGCCACGTGACCGCACTCGGTGCCGACCTGACCGAGGTGCGTGCCCGCGCCGTGGCTGCCGCCCGCTACCTGGCCGACGGGGTCGTCGACGAGGCGTTCGCGTTCGGCGACGAGGCCTCGGGCGAGGAGCACGGAGGAGCCCGGCATGACTGACCCGGTCGTCGGCATCGTGATGGGCAGCGACTCGGACTGGCCGATGATGGAGCCCGCCGCCGAGGCGCTGGCCGAGTTCGACGTCCCGTACGAGGTGCACGTCGTCTCCGCCCACCGCACCCCCCGCCGGATGCTCGACTACGCCGAGACCGCCGCCGACCGCGGTCTGCGGGTGGTGATCGCCGGCGCCGGGGGAGCGGCCCACCTCCCCGGCATGGTCGCCGCGGCCACGCCGCTGCCGGTCATCGGCGTCCCCCGGCCGCTGGACCGGCTCGACGGCCTGGACAGCCTGCTGTCCATCGTGCAGATGCCCGCCGGCGTGCCGGTCGCGACCGTCTCCATCGGTGGGGGCCGCAACGCCGGGCTCCTCGCCGTCCGGGTCCTGGCCGCCGGGGACGACCGGCTGCGCGCCGCGGTCGTCCGGTTCCAGGCCGAGCTGGCCGACGGCGTCCTGGCGCGGGACGCGCAGCTGCAGGAGCGCCTCGCCGGGGACTGACCCGCGGGGAGGAGGTCGTTGAGCCGGGCGCGCTGCGGCCCTACGCTCTACTCGTGGGTAACAACGTTGGCTGCTACGCGCTGACCGAGGAGCACGAGGCGATCCGGGAGGCCGTCCGGGACATCGCCGAGCGCGAGATCGGCCCGTACGCCGCCGAGGTCGACGCCGACGCCCGGTTCCCGGAGGAGGCGCGCAAGGCGCTGACCACCGCCGGGTTCCACGCCACCCACCTCCCCGAGGCGTACGGCGGCGAGGGCGCCGACGCCATCGCGACCTGCATCGTGATCGAGGAGGTCGCCCGGGTCGACGCGACCGCGTCGCTGATCCCGGCGGTCAACAAGCTCGGCTCGACGCCGATCGTGCTGTCGGCGTCCGAGGAGCTGAAGCAGCGTGTGCTGCCCTCGATCGCCTCGGGCCAGTCGATGATCAGCTACGGCCTCTCCGAGCGGGAGGCCGGCTCGGACGCCGCCGCCATGCGCACCCGGGCCCGCCGCGACGGGGACACCTGGGTGCTCAACGGCACCAAGGCGTGGATCACCAACGCCGGGATCTCCGACTGGTACACCGTCATGGCCGTCACCGACCCGGAGCGCGGCGCCAGGGGCATCTCCGCCTTCGTGGTGCACCGTGACGACCCGGGCTTCGCCGTCGGCCCCAAGGAACGCAAGATGGGCATCAAGGGCTCGCCCACCTGCGAGCTGTACTTCACCGACTGCACCATCCCCGCGGACCGGATCATCGGGGAGCCCGGCACCGGTTTCACCACCGCGCTGCGCACCCTGGACCACACCCGGCCGACGATCGGCGCGCAGGCCGTGGGCATCGCCCAGGGCGCGCTGGACGCGGCGGTGGCCTACACCAAGGAGCGCCGCCAGTTCGGGTCCAGGGTCGCGGACTTCCAGGGCGTGCAGTTCATGCTGGCCGACATGCACATGCGGATCGACGCCGCCCGGCAGCTGGTGTACGTCGCCGCGGCCGCCGGCGAGGCCGGCCGCCCCGACGTCACCCGGGTCTCCGCCTCGGCCAAGGCCTTCGCCTCCGACGTCGCCATGCAGGTGACCACGGACGCCGTGCAGCTGTTCGGCGGGGCCGGCTACACCCAGGACTTCCCGGTGGAGCGGATGATGCGCGACGCCAAGATCACCCAGATCTACGAGGGCACCAACCAGGTCCAGCGCATGGTGATCGCACGGAGTCTCCTGAAGTAGGACGTCGACCGGCGTTCCTGCAGGTCACGCCATGATGGGCTGCTGTGGGGACGCCGGTGCCGGTCGCTCGGACGACCACATGCCGGGGTGATCCCGGCACCCGACGGAACCGCCCGGCGCCGCCGGTGCGACGCCTGTGTGACGCATTCCGGCGGTCTGAGCCCCCGGGAGGCTCAGCTGTGTCACGGCCCCGGCCTCGGTCAGGACGTCACCGACGCGGCCGCTGCGTGGGCTGGTCGGCGCACGCTGGTCGACCTCGACGACGCGCGGAGCGACGTCGAACTCAGCCGCTCGCCGGGCGTCCCGGTGCTCCAGCGGGTCACCTCGAACGGGGTGCCCTTGTCGAGTCGGTGGCAGAGCAGCCCCAGTCGGAGGTCGAGCCGTGACCCGGCGATGGTGATGCGGCCGACCTCCTGACGTACGTCCCGGCCGGGTACGAGCCTGCCTCCTCGGTCGTCGTGGGGATGGTGCTCGGTCCAGCCGGCGGCCGTACCGACCAGCACCCGTCGGCTGAAGTGCGGAGCCAGCCACAGATGCGTCACGCCGGCGGGTAGCGGTGGCGGATCAAACGGCAGTCCGCCCCCGAAGCCCAGGGCATCGCTGATCTTGCCCGGCGGCAGGGGGAACTGCGGTCACCACACACCTGCTTGCGAAAGGTACCCCCCGGGGGTATATCTTGTACTGCATACCGCTAGGGGGTATCAGCCCCGCCTGAGAGGAGAACGCCCGTGAGCACCACCGACTACGCCGTTCACGGCATGACCTGCGGGCACTGCGCCGGCGCGGTGACCGAGGAGGTCTCGAAGATCCCCGGTGTCACCGGCGTGCAGGTCGATGTGACCGCCGGCCGGGTGACCGTCGAGACCGACCAGCCGGTGTCCGGCGACGCCGTTGCCGCGGCGGTCGACGAGGCCGGCTACGAGGTCGTGCCCGCCTGATCGGAGTCCGGAGCGGAGCGCCGGCTCTCCGCCGGACCCGGCGCTCCGTCCCACCCCGCCGGCGACACCGCACCCACCGCACCAGCTGACTGTCCGAGGAGGACGACGTGGCCGGCTACACCCAAGCGAAGGACGAGCACCTCGAGCGGCTGCGCCGCATCGAGGGCCAGATCCGCGGGCTGCAGCGCATGGTCGAGGACGACCAGTACTGCATCGACATCCTCACCCAGGTGTCCGCGGCGACCCGCGCCCTGCAGTCGTTCTCCCTCGGCCTGCTCGACGAGCACCGGGCCGGCTGCGTGGTCGACGCCGCGCAGAAGGGCGGACCGGAGGCCGAGGCGAAGGTCCGCGAGGCCTCCGAGGCGATCGCCCGCCTCGTCCGCTCCTGACGCAGGAAGGCCTGTCATGAACACCCCCACCCGCCTCGGCGCCTACGCGCTCGGATTGGTCGCCGTCTTCGGTGCGGCTGCCGGCATCGGCTCGCTGACCGGACCCATCGGCGGACCGGCGCAGGACGCCGCCGCCCACACCCAGACGCACACCCAGACGCAGATGGAGTCCCCGATGAACACCAGCGCATCGCAGGCACGCGCCGACCACCTGCCCGGCGGCCTGCAGATCTCCCAGGACGGCTACACCCTCGACGTCCCCGGCTCCCTGCCGGCCGGGGAAGCCACGCCCGTGTCCTTCCGGATCCTCGGCCCCGACGGGCGCCCGGTCACCGCCTACGACACCGCGCACGACGAGGACCTGCACCTGATCGCCGTGCGCCGGGACCTGACCGGCTACCAGCATGTGCACCCCGAGCTGGCGCTCGACGGCACCTGGTCGATCCCGCTGGATCTGACGGCCGGCACCTGGCGGCTGTTCGCCGACTTCGACCCCGCCGGCGACGCCCCTGCGCTCGTCCTGGGCGCCGACGTCGCCGTCGCCGGCGACTACGCCCCGCAGCCGCTGCCCGAGCCGTCCACCACGTCCGAGGTCGACGGGTACGACGTCACCCTCGACGGTGAGCTGGTCCCGGGGCAGGAGTCCGAGCTGACCCTGTCGGTCAGCCGGGACGGGGAGCCGGTCACCGATCTCCAGCCCTACCTCGCCGCCTACGGGCACCTGGTGGCGCTGCGCGACGGCGACCTCGCCTACCTGCACGTTCACCCCGCCGGCGAGCCCGGTGACGGCGTGACCGCTGCCGGCCCGGACATCACCTTCTACGCGACCGCGCCGTCGGCTGGTGACTACCGCCTGTTCCTGGACTTCCAGCACGGCGACGTCGTGCGCACCGCCGAGTTCACCGTCCGTGCCGGCGATCCCGGCACCACGCCGACCGGCACCGGGTCCCCGGCCGTCGGCGATGCGGACGGGCACGGCGACGACGGCCACGCGCACCCCTGACGCAGATCCCCTCCGCACCACGAGCACGCTCCGAGGAAGAAGACGATGAGCTCAGCGACACCGACCACCACCCCGCTGCCTGCCGGCGCCCCCGGTTCCAGTAGCCAGGTCGAGCTGACGATCGGCGGGATGACCTGCGCCTCCTGCGCGGCGCGCATCGAGAAGAAGCTCAACCGCCTCGACGGCGTCACCGCCACGGTCAACTACGCCACCGAGAAGGCGAAGGTCAGCTTCACCGGCGACGTCACGCCCGCCGATCTCATCGCGACGGTGGAGAAGACCGGGTACACCGCGGCGCTGCCCGAGCCGCCGAAAGCCGCGCCGGACGGCGAGCAGTCGGGGACCTCGGGAGTCGACGACCACGTTGCCGGCCTGCGGCAGCGGCTGCTCGTCTCCGCGCTGTTGACCGTTCCGGTGGTGGCGATGGCGATGGTCCCCGCGCTGCAGTTCACCTACTGGCAGTGGGCGTCGCTCACGCTGGCTGCGCCGGTGGTGGTGTGGGGTGCGTGGCCGTTCCACAAGGCGGCCTGGACCAACCTGCGCCACGGCGCCTCGACGATGGACACGCTCATCTCGATGGGCACCATCTCGGCGCTGGCCTGGTCGCTGTACGCCCTGTTCGTCGGCACCGCCGGGGAGCCGGGCATGACGCACCCGTTCGGGCTGACCGTCGCCCGCACCGACGGCGCGGCGAACATCTACCTCGAGGCCGCCGCCGGGGTCACCACGTTCATCCTCGCCGGGCGCTACTTCGAGGCCCGCTCCAAGCGCCGCGCCGGCGCCGCCCTGCGCGCCCTGCTCGAGCTGGGGGCGAAGGAGGTCTCGGTCCTGCGCGGCGGCCGCGAGCAGCGCATCGGCATCGGCCAGCTGACGGTCGGTGACGTGTTCGTCGTCCGCCCCGGCGAGAAGGTCGCCACCGACGGCCTGGTCACCGAGGGCTCCTCGGCCGTGGACGCCTCCATGCTCACCGGCGAGTCCGTGCCGGTCGAGGTCGGCCCCGGCGACACGGTCGTCGGCGCCACCGTCAACGCCGGCGGCCGGCTGGTCGTCCGCGCCACCCGCATCGGCGCCGACACCCAGCTGGCGCAGATGGCCCGGCTGGTCGAGGACGCCCAGAACGGCAAGGCCCAGGTGCAGCGCCTCGCCGACCGCATCTCCGGCGTGTTCGTCCCGATCGTCATCGCCCTCGCCGTCGGCACCCTCGGCTTCTGGCTCGGGACCGGCGGCGGAGCCGGCGCGGCGTTCACCGCCGCCGTTGCCGTCCTGATCATCGCCTGCCCGTGCGCGCTCGGGCTGGCCACACCGACCGCGCTCATGGTCGGCACCGGCCGCGGCGCCCAGCTGGGCATCCTGATCAAGGGTCCCGAGGTGCTGGAGAGCACCCGCCGGGTCGACACCGTCGTCCTCGACAAGACCGGCACCGTCACCACCGGCCGGATGACCCTGCTCGACGTCGTCCCCGCCGCCGGCGAGAACCGGGCGCAGGCGCTGCGGCTGGCCGGCGCCGTGGAGAACGCCTCCGAGCACCCCGTCGCCCGGGCGATCGCCACCGCCGCCACCGAGGCCATCGGCGACCTGCCGCCGGTCGAGGGGTTCAGCAACGTCGAGGGCCTCGGCGTCCAGGGCGTCGTCGACGGGCACGCCGTGACCGTCGGCCGCACCCGCCTCCTCGAGGACTGGTCGCTCCGGCTGACACCGGAGCTGGAGCAGGCGAAGGCCGCGGCCGAGACCGAGGGCAAGACCGCGGTCGCGGTCGGCTGGGACGGCGCCGCGCGCGCCGTCCTCGTGGTCGCCGACGCGGTCAAGGACACCTCCGCCGAGGCGATCGGCCGGCTGCGCGACCTGGGCCTGACCCCGGTCCTGCTGACCGGCGACAACGCCACCGTGGCCCGCTCCGTCGCGGCCCAGGTGGGCATCGACGAGGTCATCGCCGAGGTGCTGCCCGCCGGCAAGGTCGACGTCGTCCGCCGGCTGCAGAGCGAGGGCAAGGTCGTGGCGATGGTCGGCGACGGCGTCAACGACGCTGCCGCGCTGGCTCAGGCCGACCTGGGCTTGGCGATGGGCACCGGCACCGACGTCGCGATCGAGGCCAGCGACCTCACCCTGGTCCGCGGCGACCTGCGGGCCGCCGCCGATGCCATCCGGCTGTCCCGCAGGACGCTGGGCACGATCAAGGGCAATCTGTTCTGGGCCTTCGCCTACAACGTCGCGGCCCTGCCGCTGGCCGCTGCCGGCCTGCTCAACCCGATGCTCGCCGGCGCGGCGATGGCGTTCTCCTCGGTGTTCGTCGTCGCCAACAGCCTGCGGCTGCGCCGCTTCCGCAGCGCCCGCCGCCCGGCAACTGCCGCGGCGCACTGACACCGCGCCGCCACACCCGCCTCCGCACGACACCGCACGACACCGCACGGCAGGCCGGCCCACGTGCCGGGCCGCCGCCTCCCTGACTCGCGGGAGTTCCCGCATGTCCACGGCACCCCGCACCCAGCGTGGTCACCCGTGCGGTGGCCTGCGGGCCGCGCTACGCCGCCCGGGGCGCGTACATGATGACCGCGACGCCGACCAGGCAGAGGACCACCCCGGTGACGTCGTAGCGGTCGGGCCGGAAGCCGTCGGCGACCATGCCCCACAGGAGCGAGCCGACGACGAACACGCCACCGTAGGCGGCCAGGATGCGGCCGAAGTCCGCGTCGGGCTGCAGTGTCGCGACGAACCCGTACGCACCCAGCGCCAGCACCCCCAGGCCGGTCCACAGCCAGCCGCGGTGCTCCCGCACGCCTTGCCAGACCAGCCACGCGCCGCCGATCTCCGCGACCGCCGCGAGCACGAACAACAGGACGGACCGCGCGACTGTCATGCCCCCGAGCGTGCCAGCCCGCGCCCTCGTCGCCGCGGGTGACGATGTCGGTCGCACCGGACCCCCGTCCCGGCGGCTGGCCGGACGCGTGCGGGCCGACGGCGACACGGCACGCCGCCGGTCCTCAGCCGACGGGCAGTCCGGCCAGGCCGGCGGCGAGACCGAGGACGGCGCAGACGCCGAGGGTGCGCAGCACCGACCACTTCACGCGGAACAGCAGCCAGGCGGCCACCAGCGCGATGCCCAGCGGCACCACCCGCAGCGTCGTCGGGTCGGGCAGCTCCAGCGACAGCGGGCCGCCGTCGACGGCCACCGTCTCGGAGAACAGCGTGTGGACGGCGAAGTAGACGCCCAGGTTGGCGATCACCCCGACGACCGCGGCGGTGATCCCGCGCAGCGCCGCGGACAGCGACGGGTTGCCGCGCAGCCGTTCCATGTACGGGGCGCCGAGCAGCACGAACAGGAAGCTGGGCACGAAGGTCACCCAGGTGACCAGCAGCGAGGCCAGCACGGCGGCCACCCACGGGTCGACCGCACCGGGGTTGCGGTAGGCGCCCAGGAAGGCGACGAACTGCACCACCATGATCAGCGGTCCGGGCGTCGTCTCGGCCAGCGCCAGCCCGCGCACCATCTCGCGCGGGGCCAGCCAGCCGTACACCTCCACCGCCTGCTGGGCGACGTAGGCGAGCACGGCGTAGGCGCCGCCGAAGGTCACCACCGCGGCACCGGAGAAGAACAGCCCCTGCTGGGTGAAGACGCTGTCCGCGCCGGTCAGCAGGGCCACCGCCGCGACGGGCAGCCCCCAGACGAGCAGCCCGACCAGCAGCACCCGCACGGTGCGGCGGGCGGAGGGGGCCTCGTGGTGCAGCACGTCGTCGGAGACGACCGGCGGTGGTCCGGCGTCCGGGCCCTCGGCCGCGCCCTTCCGCGGCAGGGCGGCCGGGCGCCGGCGGGCGAGCGCCCACCCGGCGAGGCCGGCGAGCGCGACGACGACGGGGAACGGCACCCCGAACAGGGCGAGCGCGACGAACGACGCCAGCGCGAGCGCGACCAGGGCGCGGCTGTCCAGCGCCTTCTTCGCCACCCGGACGACCGCCTGGACGACGATGGCCAGCACCGCCGCGGCGAGACCGGTGAACACCGCGGTGACCAGGGTCGTGGTGCCGAAGGCGACGTAGACCGCCGAGAGCGCCAGCAGGGCGACGACGCCCGGCAGGACGAACAGCCCGCCGGCGACCAGGCCGCCGCGGGTGCCGTGGAGCAGCCACCCCACGTAGGTGGCCAGCTGCTGCGCCTCGGGCCCAGGCAGCAGCGTGCAGTAGTTCAGCGCGTGCAGGAAGCGGCGCTGGCCGATCCAGCGCTTCTCGTCGACCAGGGTGCGCTGCATGACCGCGATCTGCCCGGCCGGGCCGCCGAAGGTCTGCAGGCTGATCGCGAACCAGGCCCGCACCGCCGTGCGGAAGGGGACGACGGTCTGCTCCGGCGGACCCGCCGGTGCGGTGTCCCGCGGTCGGGAGGCCTCGCGGCTCATGGACGTCCTCGTCGGTCGGGGGAGGTGCAGGGCAGTGGCCGACCACCGCGGGCGGGCCGAGTTCGAGCAGGACCACGGCCGGGCCGACCGTGGAGCCGGCAGCGATCATGCCGGGGTCCAGGCCGACGGCAGCGGTCGGACCCGTACAGACCGTCGAGCACGGGGCTGGAGTTGGCAAGAGCGCGCTCCTCCCCGCCGGTCCGCCCGGAGGCCGGCGGCAACGACACGTCGCACCCTGGGCGCACGACCGTGGTCGCGGCCGCTACGGTAATCCGCATGAAGTCGGTCGGGATCGTGCAGATGGCGCTCGTCGAGCGCCGGCACGTCGACCTGCTGCGGTGCGCGAGCGCGCTCTGTCGGGCCTGAGGACCCCGCCACCCCGCTCGCCACCCACCCCAGGAGCACCCCCGATGACCCTGCTCGCTGCTGCCCCCTCCTCGCCCGTCGACGTCGACGGCGGTGTCCTCGACGTCCAGCGGCTGGAGCCCACGATCGGCGCCCGCGTCCGCGGCGTCGACCTCCACCGCGCCACCGACGAGCAGGTCCGGGCCATCCGGACCGCGCTCGCCGAGCACAAGGTCCTGTTCTTCGCCGGCCAGCACGACCTGGACCCCGACAGCCAGATCGCGCTGGGCCGCCGGCTGGGCGAGGTCACCGAGTCCCACCCCGTCGTCCCCGGCGTCGACGACCAGCACCCGGAGATCTACGCACTCGACAGCGCCACCGGCGGCTTCGCCGACGTGTGGCACACCGACGTCACCTTCGTGCGCCGGCCCCCGCTGGGCTCGGTGCTGCGGGCCGTCGTCCTCCCGCCGACGGGCGGGGACACCCAGTGGGCGGACCTCGAGCTGGCCTACCGGTCGCTCAGCGAGCCGGTGCGGCGGCTGGCCGACCAGCTGGTCGCGGTCCACGACGGCACCCGGGAGTTCGGCTACTACCTCGCCCAGCGCGAGGAGCGCACGAGGTGGGAGGGCGAGGAGTTCCGTGCCCTCGTCCCGATCGAGCACCCGGTCGTGCGGGTGCACCCGGAGACCGGTCGCAGGGGCCTGTTCGTGAACCCCGGCTTCGTGTCACACATCAAGGACGTGTCGGACGCCGAGAGCCGGTACCTGCTCGACCTCTTCTACGCGCACATCACCAAGCCCGAGCACATCGTGCGGCACCGCTGGTCGGTGGGCGACGTCGTCATGTGGGACAACCGCTCCACGGTGCACTACGCCAACCGCGACTACGGTGACCAGCGTCGCGTGATGCACCGCATCACCCTGCGCGGGGACCAGCCCGTCGGGCCCGCCACCGCCTGAGCGCGGCGTCCCACCCCGGTCCACCACCCGCCGGAGCATGCCCAGGTCCGAGGAGACCTGTGCTGCACCGTCACCGGGCTCTGCCGGCGTCCCGTCGGCCCCTGGCGCCCACTCCCACGAGAGAAGACCCCGAATGCACCGCACGACACCCAGCCCCCGCGCGTCCGCGGTGGCCCTGACCGCCGTCCTCACCGCCGCGATCGCCGGCTGCACCAGCCAGGAGGCGGGTTCCGGGGCCGGCGACGGGAGCGGCATCACCGTCCAGGCCGCGCAGTTCAGCTGGACCGCGGCCGGGCTGACCAACGGCATCCTCGGCGAGGTCGCCGCCGACCACCCCGACCTCGGCGTCGCGTCCCTGGAGACGACGCAGCTGGACCCGGCTGCCGCCTGGACCGGCGCGCAGCGCGGGGACATCGACCTGCTGACGGAGGTGGCGCTGCCCAACCAGCAGGAGCTCGCCGACCAGGCCGCCGACCGCGTGGAGATCGTGTCGGAGACCTACGGCGACGCCGCCCAGGGCTGGTTCGTGCCGGCCTACGCGGTGGAGCCCGGCGGACCGCTGGAGGGGCTGACCAGCGTCACCCAGCTCAACGAGTACGCCGGCGAGCTCGGGGGGAAGTTCTACGACGCCGACCCGGGCTACATCACCACCGAGCAGAACGCCAAGCGCCTCGAGGGCTACGGCATCGAGCTGGAGCAGGTGGTGTCCAGCGAGGCCGCCGAGCTCGCGCAGCTGGAGAACAGCTACAGCCGCGAGGAGCCGATCGTGCTGTACCTGTACCACCCGCACGCGGTCTTCGCGCAGTACGACATGGTGCAGCTCGAGGAGCCCACGCCCTACACGGAGGGCTGCCTGACCACCGGGGACGGCGCCTGCGCGATGCCCTCCTACAGCGCCAACATCGCGGCCAGCCACGAGCTGGCCGAGCAGGCGCCGGCGTTCGTCGACCTGCTGACCGACCTGCGCATCTCCGTCGAGGAGATGGAGGACATGCAGAAGCGGGTGGACGTCGACGGCGAGGACCTCAGCGCGGTCGCGCGGGAGTGGGTCGACGCCCACGCGGACCAGATCGACGAGTGGATCGGCTGACGTGGCGCCGCCGGTGCTGCGCGTCTCGGGTCTGACCAAGGTCTTCGGGGCGCGGGAGCAGGAGGCGCTGCGACTGGCCGGGGAGGGTGTCCGGCGCGACGAGCTCCTCCGCCGGACCGGGGCGACGCTGGCGGTCCACGACGTCAGCTTCGCCGTCGAGCGCGGTGAGCTGTTCGTCGTCATGGGGCTGTCGGGCTCCGGCAAGTCCACGCTGGTCCGGTTGCTCAACCGGCTCATCGAGCCCACCGCCGGCACCGTCGAGGTCGACGGCCGGGACCTGGGGGCGCTCGACGACGCCCAGCTGCGCAGCGTGCGCAACGAGAAGATCAGCATGGTCTTCCAGCACTTCGCGCTGCTGCCGCACCGCACCGTGCGGGAGAACGCCGCCTACGCCCTCAAGGTCCGCGGGGTGAGCGCGGCCGCGCAGCGCGAGCGGGCGGACTGGGCGCTGGAGACGGTGGGGCTGCTCGAGCGGGCCGACGCCCGGCCCGACGAGCTGTCCGGCGGCATGCGGCAGCGCGTGGGCCTGGCCCGCGCGCTCGCCGCGGACTCCGAGGTGCTGCTCATGGACGAGCCGTTCTCCGCGCTCGACCCGCTGATCCGCCGCGACATGCAGGACCTGCTGGAGCGGCTCCAGTCGGAGCTGTCGAAGACGATCGTCTTCATCACGCACGACCTCAACGAGGCCATGCGGCTCGGCGACCGGATCCTCATGCTCAAGGACGGCCGGACGGTGCAGCTCGGCACCGGGCCGGAGATCATCGCGGCGCCCGCGGACGACTACGTCGCCGACTTCACCTCCGACGTCGACCGGACCCGGGTGCTCACCGCGGGCGACCTGCTGCGGGAGCCGCGGCTGACGGTCCGGCTCGGGGACGCGCCCAGCGACGTGCTCAAGGCCCTGGGCGCGGCCGAGGCGAATGGCGTCTACGTGCTCGACGGCGGCCGGCGCGTCGCCGGTGTCGCCCGCGACGACCTGCTGGCCCGTGCGGTGCAGGAGGGACGCACGGCGCTCGGTCCACGGGAACTGGTCCCCGACTACGCCACGATCGCGGCCGACCGGCCCGTCGTGGACTTCGTGCACCTGGTCGGGCGGCACAGCGTCCCGCTCGGTGTCGTGGACGGCGACGGGCGGCTGCTCGGTGTCGTCCCTCGGGCCGCGGTGCTCGACGCGCTGTCCGCCGGCCCGGTCCGGGGGAGGCGGTCGTGATCCCGCACGTCCCGCTCGGCCGCTGGGTCGCCGACTCCATCGACTGGCTGCTGGACACCGTGCCGTGGCTGTTCGACGCGATCTCCGCGGTCATGCAGTTCCTCGTCGATGGGCTGACCGACGCGCTGGTGTCACCACCGCCGGTGGTCTGGATCGTGGTCGCGGCGGTGCTGGCCCTCCTGCTGCGCGGCCCGTGGCTGGCGCTCTACACGGTGCTGGCGTTCCTGCTGGTGGTGTCGCTGGAGCTGTGGGTCGAGACGATGCAGACCCTCGCGCTGGTGCTGGTGGCCGCGGTCGTCGCCGCGGCGATCGGGGTCCCGCTCGGGATCCTGGCGGCGCGGCACCGGGCGGTCAGCGTCGCGGTCCGGCCGGTCCTGGACTTCATGCAGACCACGCCGGTCTTCGTCTACCTGATCCCCGCCGTCTTCTTCTTCGGCGTCGGCGTCGTCCCCGGGGTGGTGGCGACCATCCTGTTCGCCATCCCGCCCGGGGTGCGGCTGACCGAGCTCGGGATCCGGCAGGTCGACCGGGAGGTGGTCGAGGCCGCTCGCGCCTTCGGCGCCCGGCCGGGGCAGGTGCTGCGCGAGGTGCAGCTGCCGCTGGCGCTGCCGTCCATCATGGCCGGCGTCAACCAGGTGATCATGCTGGCGCTGTCGATGGTGGTCACGGCGGGACTGCTCGGCGCGGCCGGTCTCGGGGCCGTGGTGGTGCGGGCGGTGACCCAGCTCGACGTGGCCTCCGGCGTCGAGGGTGGCCTGGCGGTCGTCCTGCTCGCGATCTTCCTCGACCGGCTCACGGCCGCCTTCGGCCACCCGACGGCCCTGTCGCGGGTGCTCCGGTCGCGGCCGCGGCGCACGCCGCCGGGCCCCGACCCGGGACCCCCGGCCGCGCGGTCCGGGGAGCCGGCCCCGGCCGGCGGGCGGGCGCCCCGCTGACGGGGCCCGGCCTTCAGGTGCCGGGGGTCGTCGGCAGTCCGGCGGCCGTCCAGGCGGAGAAGCCCCCGACCACGTCGGTCGCCCGGGACAGTCCGAGGGAGCGCAGCGCGTCGGCGGCCAGGCTGGAGGTGTAACCCTCCGAGCAGAGCACGATCACGTCCAGGTCGTAGCCGGTGGCCTCGGGCAGCCGGGCGTCACTGGCCGGGTCGAACCGCCATTCCAGGACGTTCCGCTCGACGACCAGGGCGCCGGGGACGCCGCCCTCGCGGGCGCGCTGCGCGGCCGGCCGGATGTCCACCAGCACGCCACCGGCGGCCATCCGGGCCGCGGCCTCGCGGGGGGTGACCCGGGTGAGCCGGGACCGGGCGTCGGCGAGCAGCTCGTCGACCGAGCGCGCGCCCGGCGGCCGGTCCGGCGCGGCGGGCGCGCTCACCAGTCCACCCCGGCCTGCTCGGTGCCCGTGCGCTCCAGCCGGTCGCCGGCGACGCGGTAGGTGTTCATCTCGGTCAGCCGGGGCGCGTACACGTGCACGCTGACCGCCGGCCGGTCCGCGGTGTTGGTCACCTGGTGCACGTAGTGGGACCCGAAGGCGCGGACCCGGCCGGCGGTCAGGTCGGCGGTGCCCTCCCGGACCGCCCGTCCCGGGCGGTCCGCGGCCACGACGCGCTCGGTGAGGGTGCCGCGCACGACGGCGAAGGCGCCGCCGGACCGGCCGTGGTCGTGCAGCGGGGTGCCCTGGGTCGGGAGCCAGGACAGCAGCCACACCTGGGCCCCCGCCAGGTCGGCGTGCAGTGCCGGGGCCACCAGCGCGGCCGCCTCGTCCCCGGGGAGCAGATGGGTCCACCGGGAGTCCGGCCGGTGGCGCACGAGGTGCAGCCAGTCCCCGGATGACGCGGCGAGGGCAGCCGCGAGGGCGGCGGGGCCGGTCCGGCGGGTGGTGGGGTCGTCGTCGGGACGGCCGGGTCCGGCTGCCGCCGACGGAGGAGCGGTGGACAGGACGGGCACAGAGGTCATCGGTCTCTTCTTCCGAGCAGGCGCGGGAACCGGCCCAGGGCCGGTGCGGGAGGTCGTCGAGCAGTGGTCGGCGGCCCGGACGGCGGGAGCGGGCCGGCCGGGCGCACGTCGTCCCCCCGGCACGAGGCGGGCGGGGACGAGGGTGCGGGCGGGGACTGCGTCAGGTGGTCAGCGACAGGTCGCCGACCACACCCGGCCCAGGTCGACGTGCACCCGCCGGGTCAGCCGCGGAGCGGCTCCCGCAGCGGACGACCGAGCGGTCGGGAGGACGGTCACGGCGCGATGTCTACCATGTCGATCGGGATTGCCGGGAATCGGGCCGGCGTGTCCCGCCGCCCGGCCGGTCAGGAGCGCGCGGTCGAGCGGAACAGCTCCTCGTAGGCGTCGATCACCGTGCTCGCGGCGAACCGCTCGCGGGCCTGCTGGGCGCCGGCCTCCCGGTCCAGCTGCGCGGTGCCCAGACTGCGCAGCCCCGCGGCGATGCCCTCGACGTCCCGGGGCGCGACGATCCGCCCGAACCCGGTCTCCTGGACCGGGGTCCGGACGCCGGGCAGGTCGCTGGCCAGCGCCGGGACGCCGGCCATCATGGCCTCTACCTGCACGATGCCGAACGCCTCGAAGGCGTTGACCGACGGCAGCGCGAACACGTCGAGCGAGGCGTAGAAGTCGGCGATCTCCTCGAACGGCAGGAAGCCCAGCAGCCGGACCCGCGGGTCCTCGGCGACCAGGGCGCGCACCTCGTCCACCACCGAGCCGCCGACCACCTGGGCGAAGTCGCCGCCGATCAGCAGCCGGGCATCGGGGTCGCCGAGCGCCTGGAAGCCGCGCACCAGGTACTGCAGCCCCTTCTCCTCCACGATCCGGCCGAGGAAGCCCACGTGCAGCCCGTCGCCGTCCCGGAACCGGGGCACCCCGCGCGGGCGCTCGTGGCAGGGCGGCGGGATCGCCACCGTCCGCCCGTGCATGGCCGGGAACAGCCGGCTGTGCCGGGCGTAGTCGTCACTGGTGACCACCACGGTCCGCGCGGCGCGCAGCGCCCGCCGGCTGGACAGGTCGATGCCGGTGCGCTGCACCGCGTTGAACGCGCCCGGCGGCAGGCTGACGTCGCAGTGGTAGGTCACCACCAGCGGCGAGGCGCAGCGGGCGGCGATCAGCCCGGCCTCCAGCATCGGCAGGTGCAGGTTGGTCACCCGGGCGTCCCGGCTGGCGCTGATCGTCCGGGTGACCAGCGCGGGGCTGATGACGCCCTTGCCCAGCCGGGCGACCACCGGCGTCCGCTCGACGTCCACGCCGTCGAGGGTCTCCCGCTCCGGGAGCGCCGGGTCGTGCCGGCTGGTCACCACCTTGACCCGGTGGCCGCGCTCGACCAGCGCGACCGCGACGTCGCGTGCCACGTTGGTCAGGCCGCTGACGTAGGGCGTGTAGTAGTTCAGCGCGATGAGCAGGTCGTGGGCGGCGCTCATGTCGGGGTTCCTCCCGGGGAGACCAGCGGTGCGCGGGCGGCGCCGGCGGTGTCCCGCGGGCCGGTGGTGAGCAGGACGGCGGCGGCGACGGCCAGGGCCGCCCCGGAGCCGACGGTGAAGGCCAGCCCGGCACGGAGCACCAGGTCGGGGACGGCGGCCAGCAGCACCCCGGCGGCGGCGAGGCCGGTGACCCAGACGACGGCGACCTGCCGGTGCCGGGCCGAGGCGACCAGCGCCTGGCTCGCCACCAGCAGGCCCAGGTGCAGGGCGCTGCCCAGGGCGAGGACGGCGATCTGCGGACCGGTGAGGGCGTACCGGGCGCCGAAGACCAGGCTGACCAGCGCGGGACCGGCGAACAGCCCGACCGCCGCCCCGGCCGCGCACAGCCCGGCGACGGCGGCGAGCCCGCGGCCGACGATGCGGCGGAGGGTGGCCGCGTCACCCTCGGCCTGGACCCGGGTGAGCAGCGGGATCAGCGCGCTCTGCAGCGGCACGGCGACGAACAGCGGCAACCGGACCAGCGTGTAGGAGGCGACGAACCGGGCGGCCACGGTCTGCTCGTCGCCGTCGGCCAGCGCGGTGATCACCACCGGCGCGGCGTTGAGCAGCACCTGCGCGCACAGCGAGCCGACCAGCAGGTGGCTGATCGCCGCGGTGAACGGGCGGCCCGACCCCGCGTCCGCGTCGGCGCCGTCCTGCGGCGCGGCGGCCGGGCGGCGGCGCAGGGCCAGGGCGAGGTAGGGGAGGTGGGCCAGCGCCATGGCGGCCACCAGCGTCCAGGCGTAGTCCGCGGCGTCGGCGCCGGGCACCAGCACCGTCAGCCCGGTGGCGAACACCACCCGCAGCCCGGAGTCGACCAGCAGGACCACGCCGTGCATGCCGAGTCGACCGGTGCCCAGCAGCAGCCCGCGGAGCAGGAACTGACCGGGTGACACCAGGCAGACGGCGAGCAGCGCGAACAGGAAGCCGGCGTCGCCGCCGAGCGAGGGGACCAGCACGGCCGCGGAGGCCAGCAGCGCGGCGGCGCCGGCCGCGGTCAGCCCGGCCAGCGATGCCGCCGTGCCGCGGGGGAGCGGTCGGGTGCGCCCGCGCAGGCTGAGCAGCCGGGCCAGCTCCAGCTCCACCGGGAGGAACGCGCCGAAGCCGATCACCAGGGCCAGGGACCAGTAGGACCCGAACCAGCTGTACTCCTCGGCGGGCAGCGCCCGGGCGACCAGCGCCAGGTAGGCGTAGGTCAGCACCCCGGACCCGACGATGCAGACGGCGACCCAGCTGACCGACCGCAGCTGGCCCGGCGGGCGGGTCAGCGGACTGTCCCGCGACTCGACGGCGGGGCTGCCGGGCGTGGGGTCACGGGTGCCCACGGTAACCGCTGGCCGGACCGGTCCGGCACGCCGCGCCTGCGTGGCCGCTTCGTGTTCGAGAGGTTCCGGTGTTCACTGGGAGTCCCGGCCTCGCGACCCGCCGGGGACGTGGAGGGGACATCGTGGCTGTAGTGGAACGTCGTCCGGAGGCCCGGGACGGGGCGACCGCCGCCGGGGACGACCGACCCAGCCGGCGCGGCCCGGTGCTGGCCGCCCTGGTCGCGGCGCTGCTGGCGATCGGTGCGGCGGTGCTGCTGCCCGTCGCGCCGGTGCAGATGAGCACGCCGACGGTGAGCTGGCCGCAGGACCCCGGCGCCCCGACGTCGACGATGCTCGAGCTGACCAACCAGACCCCGCTGAGCCTGGACGTGCGGTTCTCCTGCAGCGTCGTGGCCGCCGCCGCCAGCACCGACGACGGGACCGTCCTCGCCACGCTCGTCCCGGCCCAGCCGGCGGCACCCACGCAGGGCCTGGTCGCCGAGGTCGCCGACGGGCGGTTGACCGTCACCGTCCGCGGGGAGCGGCTGGTCGACGAGGTCCCGCCGGCCGGCGACTGCAGCTACGCGGTGACCGGCGCCGGCGGCGTCCTGACCGCCACCCGGGACGGCGAGGTCCTCGGTTCGGTGGACCGGTCGGCCGACCCCGCGGCGGTGGTGCTGCCCGACGTCGACGTCCTGGCCACCTCGGTGACCTCGCTCACCCCGGCGGACGGCGACGTGCTGAGCGCCGAGCTGGTCGTCGACGACCAGTTCAACACCACGCCGGGGCTGGCCAAGAAGCTGCTGATCGTGGTGCTGCTGCTCGCGGTGGCGGCGTCGTTCCTGCTGCTGCGCCGCCTGGACCTCCGGCTGCCGGCCGCGACGCGCCCGGCCGGGACCGGAGGCCGCCCCCGCCGGCGGCTGCCGGTCATCGACGTGCTGGTGCCGGCGACCATGGTGCTCTGGGCGTTCATCGCCCCGATGTCCGACGACGACGGCTACTACGCCGCGATGGCCCGCAACGCCTCGGCGGAGGGGTACGTCGGCAACTACTACCAGCTGCTCAACCAGAGCTTCACCCCGTTCACCTGGTTCTACCGGGTGCTGGACTGGTGGCAGAACCTTGGCGACAGCCCGGTCGTGCTGCGCTTCCCGGCCCTGGCGGCGGGGCTGATCAGCTGGTTCGTGCTCCGCCGCTTCACCTTCCGGGAGGCGCTGCCGGCGGCCGTCGCCGAGCAGCGCTGGGGCCCGGCGGCGGTGCGCCTGGTGCTGGCGGCGGCCTTCCTCGCCTGGTGGCTGCCCTACGGCATGGGCGTCCGGCCGGAGGCCATGGTCGGCACCCTCGCCGTGGTGTCGCTGCTGCTGGTCCGCACCGGCCTCCGGCAGCGCCGGCTGACCCCCCTGGCCTGGGCCTTCACCGCCTCGAGCCTGGCCGCGGTCTGCCACCCCACCGGGTTCGTCGCCCTGGCCCCGGTCCTGGCCGGCCTGCCGGCCACCGTCGACCTGCTGCGGCAGAGCGGGCAGGGGCTGGTCCGCTGGACCCGCGCAGCGCTGCTGGTGGCTCCCGGCGCGCTCGCCAGCGCCGCCGCCTTCGGGGACGGCACGCTCAACGACTTCTCCCGCGGCCAGGAGATCTTCCTGTCCATCCAGGAGCAGAACGACTGGTTCGACGAGTACCAGCGCTACGACTTCCTGTTCAGCGAGATCGCCATGGGCGCCTACGCCAAGCGGACCGCGGTGCTGCTGGGGCTGCTCTGCCTGGGCTGGTACCTGCTGGTCGCGGTGGCCGCCCGGGTGCGGCGGTACGAGCTCCCCGCGCCGCTGGTGCTCGCCGCGCACTCGCTGGCCCTGGGCTTCCTGCTGCTGTGGATCACCCCCAGCAAGTGGACCCACCACTTCGGCGCCCTGTCCGGCCTCGGCCCGGCCTTCCTCGCGCTGTTCCTGGTGTCCGCGCCGGTGCTGGTGCGCGCGGTCACCGGCGGCGAGGGGATCCGGTGGCCCGTCGCGGTGGCCGGCGTGGCGTCCTCCGTCGTCGTCTTCGCGCTGGCCTTCCACGGCCCCAACGACTGGGCGTACTCGTGGCTGCTGGGGATGCCGCACGCCCGGCAGGCGCCCTTCGTCTCCTGGATCTCCTTCGACAGCCTGGCCGTCTGGCTGCTGGCCTTCGGCGGCGTCGTGGCCGCCCTCTTGTGGCTGCGGCGCCGCCAGTGGGCCGACCCGGAGGACGAGGCCACCCGTCCGGCGGTCTGGCTGCAGGCACTGCCCGCCCTGGCGCTGGTCTTCCTGCTCGTCAACAACGGCTACCTGCTGGGCAGCTTCAGCTATGCGGCGGCCCGGACGCTGGACACGTACTCGCCGTGGGCCGACGCCCTGCAGGACCCGCTGGGCACCGGCTGCGGCCCGGCCGGCGCGCTGCGCGTGTACGACGTCGAGCAGGCCACCCCGCTGGCTGCGGCCCCGGACGCGGGGGACCCGGGTGCCGCTGCCGAGGCGGGCGCCTTCGGCGTCGGCGAGGGGTGGTTCGAGGCGAGCCCGCCCCCGCAGGACGGCGGCATCGACACCCAGGCGTGGGGCAGCCTGGTGGACGACGAGGCCGCGGACGGGGGCGAGGCGCGGACCGGGTCGGTCAGCTCCCCGTGGTCGGTCCTCCCGGCGCCGGCCGAGGGCTCGGTGCTCGGCCTGCTGGCCGCCGGCCGGCTGGGCGGCGGGAACTCGCTCACCGTCGAGTACGGCAGCGGCGGCGCCGGGGGATCGGTCGAGGTGGTGGGCACCCAGGTGCTCGACGACGAGGTCGACGCCCCCGAGTGGCGCACCTTCCTGCTGGACGGCCAGGTGATCGCCGACAGCGGCGCCGAACTGGTCCGGGTCACCGCGGTGGACGGCACGACCGGCCCTGGCGGCTGGCTGGCCTTCACCGCCCCGGCGTCGGTGCCCTTCACCTCGCTGCAGGAGTACCTGCCGGAGGACGCCGCGGTCGCGGTGGCCTGGCAGATCGCCTTCCTCTTCAACTGCCAGCGCCAGCCGGTCGTCGCCTCGGGGATCACCGAGCCGGCCGGGTACGGCGTCGTCTGGGGCGAGGGCGGTCTGCGGGGACTGGACGACAACACCTGGCAGGACTTCCGCGGCGGGCTGTTCGCCCCGGTGCGGCGCACCGGGGCGGTGACCCAGCTGGTCGTCGGCTTCCCGTCCGCGCCGGAGGTGCGCACCGTCCAGGCCTACCGGTTCGAGTACCCCTACCCCGAGCGCGCCTACGACCTGACCTCCGGGCGCGTGGGGCGGATGGGCTGGGCCGGCCCGTGAGCCCGCGCCGGGCACCCGGCCCGCGGGTGCTGCTGGTCGCCGTCCTCCTGCTGACCGGGCTCCTCGCCGGCTGCAGCATCGAGGACGCCGCCCCGGCCGCGGACGGTCTCAGCCGGTCCGGACCGGCCGCCTCGTCGGCCGGTCCGACCGGGACGGCGACGGGCTCCACCACGGCGACGCCGTCCGACCCGGTGCCCGACGAGCCGCCCACCGCACTGTTCCTCGGCGACTCGTACACCGTGGGGATCGGCGCCAGCTCGCCGGAGGCGGGCTACGTGCAGCGCACGGCCGCCCTGCTGGGCTGGCGGGCGGTGACGCAGGGCCAGGGCGGGACGGGGTACGTCAACCCGTCGGACGACACCGGCCAGTCGGTCTACGGGGGCCGGCTCGCTGAGGTCGCCGCCGCGCAGCCCGACATCGTGGTGGTGCAGGGCAGCACCAACGACGTCGGCAGGCCGTGGGAGTCGGTGGAGGCCGCGGCGACCGAGCTCTACCGCGGGCTGCGGACAGCCGTGCCGACCGCCCGGGTCGTCGTGCTCGGGCCGCTGGCGCCGCCAGGGGTGGACCCGGTGGCCGTCGGGGACATCCGCAACGCCGTGGCCCGGGCGGCGTTCGCGGCGGGCGTCCCGTTCATCGACCCGATCGCCGCCGGCTGGCTGCTGCCGGTGGACGGGCTCTACGCCGACCCGGTGCACCCCGACGACGACGGCTACCGCGAGCTCGGCGAGGACCTGGCCCTGGCGCTGCGGACCATCGGCTTCTGACCCGCGCGCGCCCGCCGGCTCAGCCGAGCAGCCGGGAGACCGCGGACAGCCGTGGGTCCCCGGACATCGACGCCAGCCACGCCGACCAGCCGGGACGGGACCGCACCGCCTCCAGCGCCTCCCGCGCCGCCGCCCGGTCCCCGCGCCGGGACGCGGCCAGCGCCACGTACAGGTCGCGGGCCCCCTCGGGCGCGAAGACGGCGAGGGTCTCGTAGTCCCGCTCGTCGTAGGCCCGCTGCAGGTTCCGCAGCATCCGGAGCTGGGCGACCGGGTCGCCGGAGTCGTCCACCCGCAGGTCGGTGCGGACGCCGTCGTCCTCGTCGGAGGCCGGTGTCCCGCTGACGACCAGCAGCGCCGCCGACTGGCGTCCCCGCAGGTCGCCGCCGGCGTCCTGACCTGCGGCCAGCCCGGCCAGCAGCCGGTCGGCCAGGGGCCCGGTGCCCGCGGTGAAGGCCGCGTGCATCGCCGGCAGGACGTCGTCCGAGCCGAGCATGTTGCCCTGCACGCTGAAGCCGTCCCCGAGCAGGTGGCCGCTGACCGGCAGCGACCCCCGGCCGGTGTCGGCGGCCACCCGCCCGGCGGTGTCCAGCACGGCGATCTGCCGGTCGGCGTCCTCCGCCGAGTGCGCTGCCCGGCGGACCAGGTCCGCCGGCGGCGTCCCGTCGGCCAGCCCGGCCAGCAGCGCACCGCCCAGTCCCCGCCGGCTGCGGGCCTGCACCGCGACCACCCCCACGCCGGGCCGAGCGGTGGGCACCGCCCGGCCGACGGCCAGGATGCAGGAGGAGACGGCGATGCCCAGGTCGCCCGTGCCGGGGTCCCGGGCGACGACGGAGAAGGTCACCGACTCTCGTTCCTCGACCGGGCACGGCCCCCTGCGAGGGCCCGCCCTGAGCGTGCGAAGCGTGGGGCTGAGGCCCCCTTCCAGGGGCCCGCCCTGAGCGTGCGAAGGGTGGGGGCAGAGGCCCCCCTGCAGGGGCCCGCGCCGAGCGTGCGAGGCGTGGGGCTGAGGCCCCCTTCCAGGGGCCCGCCCTGAGCGTGCGAAGGGTGGGGAGGAAGGGGGTCCTTCGTCAGGCGGCGACCGGCAGGTCCATGGTGGGGACGGAGTCGGGGACCTGCAGCCGGGCGCCGGTGGCCGCGACCACCTCGTCGACGGTGACGCCAGGGGCGACCTCGCGCAGGGCCAGGCCGTTGTCGGTCACGTCGATGACGGCCATGTCGGTGATGATCCGGTCCACGCAGGCCTTGCCGGTGAGTGGCAGGGTGCACTCCTCGACGATCTTCGCTGACCCGTCCCGGGCCACGTGCTCCATCATCAGGATCACCCGCTTGGCGCCCTGGACCAGGTCCATCGCGCCGCCCATGCCGTTGACCATCTTGCCGGGGATGAGCCAGTTGGCGAGGTCGCCGCGGGGGTTGACCTGCATGGCGCCGAGGATGGCGAGGTCCAGGGCACCGCCGCGGATCATGCCGAAGGACGTCGAGGAGTCGAAGAAGCTCGCGCCCGGCAGGATCGTCACGGTCTCCTTGCCGGCGTTGATCAGGTCGGCGTCCTCCTCGCCCTCGACGGGGTAGGGGCCGACGCCGAGGATGCCGTTCTCGCTGTGCAGGACGACGTGCACGCCCTCGGGCACGTAGTTCGGCACCAGCGTCGGCATGCCGATGCCGAGGTTGACGTACTGGCCGTCCTCCAGCTCCTGCGCGGCGCGGGCGGCGAGCTCGTTGCGGGTCAGTGCCATGTCAGGACTCCGTCGTCTCGGTGCCGGCCGCCGCGGGGGTGGACGCGCTCGGGCGGGGCCGGGTGGTGCGGAACTCGATCTTCTTGCCCTCGGCGCCGACCTCGACGACGCGCTGCACGTACACCCCGGGCAGGTGGACGTCCTCGGGGCGGATCTCACCGGGCTCGACGAGCTGCTCGACCTCGGCGACGGTGACCCGCCCGGCCATGCCGGCCAGCGGGTTGAAGTTGCGCGCGGACTCGCGGAACACCAGGTTGCCGTGCCGGTCGCCGACCGCGGCCCGGACCAGCCCGAAGTCGGCGGTGAGCGCGGTCTCCAGCACGTACTGCCGGCCGCCGAACTCGCGCACCTCCTTGGGCGGGCTGGTCTGCACCACGGTGCCCTCGGCGTCGTAGCGCACCGGGATGCCGCCGTCGGCGACCAGCGTGCCCACGCCGGTGGGGGTGTAGAAGGCGGGGATGCCGGTGCCGCCGGCGCGCAGCCGCTCGGCCAGCGTGCCCTGCGGGGTCAGCTCCACCTCCATCTGACCGGTGAGGTACAGCCGCGCGAGCTCCTTGTTGCCGCCGACGAAGGAGCTGATGGTCTTCACGATCCGGCCGGCGTAGAGCAACACGCCCAGGGCCTGGTCGTCGACCCCGCAGTTGTTGGAGATCGTGGTGAGCCCACTCGTGCCCTGCTCCAGGATCGCGTCGATCAACGCGTAGGGGACTCCGCACAAGCCGAACCCGCCGACGGCGAGGGTGGCGCCGTCGGGGATGTCGGCGACGGCCTCACGAGCGCTGGCAACGACCTTGTCCATACAGCGACCACCGTCCATCGAGTGCTGGGCTCGTGGAGCGTCAGGCGGGGCGGCCCAGCTCGCGGATCCCGTCGAGCTTCACGCCGAGGGTAGCGGTGACCCGTTCGTCCGCCGCACGCTGCGGCAGTCGTTCTGCGAACGGGTGCCGGCAGAGCACCAGCGAGGCGCCGGCCAGCAGGGGCGCGAGTAGCCAGGCCACCGGTCCGGCCTCGGTGGCGGTGTGCTCGTCCACCAGCACCCGGTCACCGGCGGCCAGGCCCAGCCGGATGGCCAGCTCCCGGGCGGTGTCCACCAGCCCGCCGAGGGTCAGCTGCACCCCGCCGAGCAGCAGCCCGGGGGCGGCCGGGTCCGGGAGGACGTAGGGGGAGAAGGAGTCGCCGTGCGCCCGGACCTCCAGCGCGAAGTCCCGCGCCGGCCCCGCGTAGCCGGCCATGCCCAGGCCCAGCGGGTGCAGGGACAGGCCCAGCAGCTCCTCCAGGCCCTGCTCCTCCAGCGGGGGCAGCCGGTCGGCCGAGGCCAGGACGACGTCGGCGGCGGACAGCCGGTCGTCGTCCTCGGCGGCGGTGTCGAGCACCGCGGCGCCGCAGCTCCACACGCCCAGCAGCACCGCGGCGGTCTGCCAGTGCACCGGCAGGGCGAGCGCCACGGTGCTGCCGGTGCCCACGTCGAACTCGTCCTGCAGCAGGTTGGCGGTCTTGGCCACCCAGTTGGCCAGCGTCGTCCCGGACAGCTCCACCCGCTCCCCGGTGGAGTCGTCGTACTGGGTGACGAGCGGGGCGGCGGCGTCCCGGCGCAGGACGCCAGCCAGCAGGTCCGACGGGACGGTGGGGGCGTTGAGGGGCACGGGTCCAGAGTGACAGGGGCGGGCCGCCCGCCCCTCCGGAGACCCCCTCGGCCGCGCAGCCGCGGTTAGAGTCGACAACCGATGACTGCAGCACCCGGCTCCGCCCTGGTCCGCCTCGACCACGCGGTCCTCCGTTCCACGCGCCGTGCGCTGGGTGGCACCCCCGCGGTCCCCGTCGCCCAGGGCATGTCGCACTTCGGTGAGCACGCCCTCGGCTGGATCGCCCTGGGCTCGCTCGGGTGGCTCTCCGGCCGGCGGCGCAGCGACTGGGCGGCCGGCGTCGTCGGCGTGGTGGCCGCGCACGGGGCCGGCGTCGTCGTCAAGCGGGTGGTCCGCCGGGTCCGCCCCGCGCTGACCGACGTCCCGGCGCTGGTGGCCACGCCCAGCCGGCTGTCCTTCCCCAGCGCGCACAGCTGCTCGACCGCCGCGGCCGCCGTCGGCTTCGCCCCGATGCTCGGCGCCCCGGTCATGACCGCGGCGACCGGGCTGATGCTGGTGTCCCGCGTGCTGCTGGGTGTCCACTACCCCAGCGACGTCGTCGCGGGCGCCGCGCTCGGCGCGGGCGTGGCCGGCCTGGTCCGGCGCCGCGCGACCCCATCCGCCAGGAAGGCCCGACCGTGACCGCCCACCCCCACCCGCACCCGGACCCGCCGACCCGCCCCGCGGAGGCCCCGTCGCTGACCCCGGTCCAGGGCACCGGCCGGCCCGACGTGGTGGAGCTGCCGCCGCGGGTCCCCGGGCTGCGCGGCTCCCGCGGCTGGGCGGTGGTGCGCGCGCTCCGTCCCCGCCAGTGGGTGAAGAACGTGCTCGTGCTGGCCGCGCCGCTGGCCGCCGGCGCGATCTTCGACCCGGACGTGCTGCGGCCGACCGCCCTCGCGTTCGTCCTGTTCTGCCTGGCGTCGTCCGCGGTCTACCTGGTCAACGACTCGATCGACGTGGAGGAGGACCGCCGGCACCCGCGCAAGCGGTTCCGGCCCATCGCCGCCGGCCTGGTGCCCCGCCCGCTGGCGGTCGCCATGGCCGTCGTCCTGGCCGCCGTCGCGCTGGTGTCGGCCGTGCTGCTGACCCGGCCCGCGCTGGCCTGGGTGCTGGGCAGCTACGTGGTCATCCAGCTCTGCTACTGCACGTTCCTGAAGAACCAGCCGGTCATCGACCTGGCCGTGGTGGCCTCGGGCTTCCTGCTCCGTGGCATCGCCGGCGGTGTGGCGGCCGGGCTGCTGCTGTCGCAGTGGTTCCTGCTGGTCGCCGCCTTCGGGTCGCTGTTCATGGTGGCCGGCAAGCGGTACTCCGAGCTGGTCGTCGTCGGGGACGCGGCGGCCACCCGCAAGACGCTGCGTGAGTACTCCGCCAGCTACCTGCGCTTCGTCTGGAGCCTCTCGGCCGGCGTCGCCTGCACCGCCTACAGCCTCTGGGCCTTCGACATGGCCGCCAGCCAGGACGGCGCGCCCTGGGCGACCCTCTCCATCGCCCCGTTCGTCGTCGGGGTGCTCCGTTACGCCGTGGACGTAGACAAGGGGGCCGCCGGGGCGCCCGAGGAGATCGTCATGGGCGACAAGGTGCTGCTCCTGCTGGGCGTGCTCTGGGCGGCCCTCGTCGGCGTGGGGGTCTTCACCCGCTGACCCCGCGACGGGTGGCCACCGCCCCCGCCGTCCTGCCGCTCGTCCGGGATCCCCCGGGTGGGCGGCAGTTCGCATCTACGAGACCGCTCCGGCCCCGCCGGGTCCTGCTCCCGGCGACCCCGCCTCTGCTCCCGGCGACCCCGCCGCTGTTCCCGGCGATCATGGCGCTGCGGTGGCGACCGGCCGCTCGGCTGCGGCGCGTCGGCCCGCCGGCGCCATGATCGCCGGTGACCGGGTGCGGCGGCCCGGGCAGGTCGCCTTCCGACTGTGCGGGGCGGGGAGCCAGTGGCCCGCGCAGGGAACTGCCGCGGGGGAGCCGCGGGCCGGTGGCCCCGAGCGGGACACGTCGGGACCGTCGTGTCCCGGGAACGACGGAGCCGGAGGACCTGGGGTCCTCCGGCTCCGTCGTCATCGGGGGTGATGCCCCGGCCCGTTCAGGGCCCCGTCCCGAGCGTGCGAGGGGTGGGGGGAACGGGGTCCTTCCTCAGTTGATGCAGGAGGTGTCCGCCGCGGTCCGGGGGTCCATGCCCTCGGTCGGCGGGGCCGGCGGCGGCGCGGTCACCGGCTGGCCGATCCCGTTGAAGTCCGAGCCCAGGACCAGCTGGACGGTGCCGGTGGTGGCGTCGGCGACCTCCTCGACGACGGCGCCGGGCACCACCGCGGCCAGTGCCGCGGCCAGCGGACCATCGCCGGGCGCGTGCCGGATCTCGGTGACCGTGTAGTCCATCGAGTCCGCGTTCGCGGTCTCGGTGACGACGAACCCGGCCTGGGTGAGCGCCGCACCGGCGCTGCTGGCCAGCCCCGCGGTGCCCGACCCGTTGTAGACCTGGACCGAGACGTCGGCGGGCGCTGCCACGGCCGGGGGCTCGCTGCTGGGGGCGGCGGGCTCGGCCGGCTCGGCGGACAGGTCGGCGAAGTAGGCGCGCAGGGTGCGCTCGTCCTCCAGCCGGATGATCGACCGGTCCTGCTCGTCCCGGTCGGTCCCCAGGTTCGGGACCGTCTGGAAGTCGATGCTGCCCGGGGTCACGGTCTGCATCTGCTGGGCCAGCTGCAGCAGGTTCAGCGACTGGTCGACGGTCAGCGAGTTCGCCGCCGCCTGCACCAGCTCGCGCTGCTTGCCCACGTCCAGCAGCACGTCCTCGGACAGCATCTTGCGCAGCACGCCGGCGATGAAGACCTGCTGGCGCACGATCCGGTCGAAGTCGCCGCGGGGCAGGCCGTGGCGCTGGCGGACGAACTCGAGCGCGTCGGCGCCGCTGATCGTCTGCGGGCCGGCGTCGAAGACCGCGCCCGAGTAGTAGGAGTCGTCCACGGGGGCGCACAGGTTGACCTCGACCCCGCCGACCACGCTGCTGAGCTCGAAGAAGCCGAGCAGGTCCACCTCGGCGTAGTGGTCGATCTGCAGGCCGGTGAGCGAGCTGATCGTCTTGACCAGCAGCTGGGCGCCGGCGGCCAGCCGGCCCTCCTCCGAGGCGGCCTCGGAGTCCTGGTAGCCGTGCGCGTAGGCGGCGTTGAGCTTGTCCCAGCCGTACCCGGGGATCTCCACGTAGGAGTCGCGGGGGAAGGAGACGAAGGACGCCTTCGACCCGTCGGCCGGGACGTGCACCAGGATCATGGTGTCGGTGTTGGTGCCCGAGTCGGTGCCGGCGTTCAGCTCGGCGAGCTGCTCCTCGGTGAGCGACGCCCGGCTGTCGTTGCCGACCAGCAGCAGGTTCAACGCCTCGACCCCGCCCGCGCCCTCGTTGCCCGCGCTGGGGATGGCGTCGGTGCGGTTGACGGTCGCCTCCGCGACCCGGCCGAGGTACCAGCCCCAGCCGCTGGTGCCCAGCAGGACCAGCGACAGCAGACCGGCCACCACGCGGGCGGCGACGGCGGCACGGGAGCCGCCGCGGCCCGACGGCGCGGGCCCGGCGGCCTGGGGGCCGGGGGAGCGGCCCGCGCGGGGGTCCAGCCGTGGCGGGAGCGGGCGCGCCTGTCCCGGCGCTGCGCGCTCGTCGTCTCTGCTCACGGGTCAGTCCTCACGTCAGGGTGCCGACGTCGGGAGGTGCCGCTGGAGGCCCGTCGTCAGGCGGCGGTCCTGGCGACTGTACGACCCGGGCCTGTGCCTGACGGGCCCCTCGGGCGCGGTGTCGGGGTGCCGCGTCGTCCCGGACGACACAGTGGGCACACGTGCCCCGGGAGCCCTCATCCGTGCCCGGTCCGGCGGCCGGGAGCCGCACACTCGACCCGGGTCGAGACGGTCACGCCACGCGGTGACCAGGATCGCCACGTCCGCGCGCCGAGAGCTCAACATCGGGGTCCTGCCGGACGAAGAAGACAGGGAAGCGGTCCGCCGACGGCGGGCCGGCCGTCCGTCGTCCCATCGGAGGACCTCTTCGTGCGCCGCATCCTCGCGGGTCTCCTGGCGTTCCTGACGCTGACCGCGACCCTGCTCGTCCTGCCCGTCTACGCCGCCCCGACGCCCGAGCCCGAGCCGGTGACCACCTCCAGCGACGAGGTGCCGATGGGGTCGGTCGAGGAGCCGGCGCCCGAGGCCGACGTGCAGGACGGCACCACCGACCCGGTGGTCGGAGTGCCCACGACCGCTCCGGCGCTCACCGTCCGGCAGGACGACGTGACGCCGTTCTCCCTGGTCGGCGTGACCTGGGCGTACGACCCGGGGGTCACCGACACCGTCGTCCAGGTGCGGGTCCGCACCGAGGACGGCGGCTGGGGCTCCTGGACCGAGGTCGCGACCGAGGGCCCGGAGCAGAGCCCCGCCGCCGACACCGGGGCGGAGCTGCGCGGCGGGACGAGCCCGCTGTGGACCGGTCCGAGCACCGGCGTCGAGGTGGAGCTGGTCACCCGGTCGGGCGCGCAGCCCACCGACGTCGTCCTCGACCTGGTGGACCCGGGCGAGAGCCCGGCCGACGCCTCGCTGGACGACCCGGAGATCACCGACACCGCGAACGCGGCGGCGACCATGCCGCCGGTCTTCTCCCGCGCGCAGTGGGGAGCCGACGAGGGGATCCGCACCTGGGCCCCCGAGTACGCCGCCACGCTCAAGGCCGCGACCCTGCACCACACCGCGGACTCCAACGCCTACACCGCCGACCAGGTCCCGGCGATCATGCGGTCGATCTACCGGTACCACGCGGTCAGCCTGGGCTGGGGCGACATCGGCTACAACGTCATCGTCGACAAGTTCGGCCGGCTGTACGAGGGCCGGGCCGGCGGCCTGGACAAGGCCGTGATCGGCGCGCACGCCGGCGGGTTCAACACCGGGACCTTCGGCGTCTCCATGCTGGGCAACTACGACACGGCGCCCGTGCCCCAGGCGACCGTCGACTCGGTCGCCGCGATCATCGCCTGGAAGTTCTCGCTGTTCGGCGTCAACCCGACCGGCACCACGGTGCTCACCGGCGGTGGCAGCACCTCCCGCTACGCCGCGGGCAGCAAGGTCACGCTGCCCACGATCTTCGGGCACATCGACGTGAAGGCCACCGCCTGCCCGGGCAAGTACGGGTACGCCCGGCTCGGCGAGATCCGCAACCAGGTCGCCGCCCGGATGGCGAACGCGGTGTCGCCGATCCAGAGCCGCTACACCTCCGACGCCGGCATCCGGTCGGTCCTCGGGGCGCCGTCCGGCGGCGAGCAGAGCAGCAACGGCGTCACCTGGCAGGTCTACGCCAACGGCCGGATGTACTGGTCGCCGGCGACCGGGGCGCGCGCCCTGTGGGGTGACATCCTCGGCCGCTACCTCGCGCTGGGCGGCCCGGCGGCGCTGGGGGCGCCGGTCACCGACCACCTGCCCACCGGCGGCAACACCGGCTACCACGCCACGTTCCAGAACGGCTCGATCTTCTGGTCGCTGTCCACCGGCGCCAAGTGGGTGCGGGGCTGGGTCTACGACCGGTGGTCGGTGCACACCCGCGAGCACGGCTTCCTCGGTTACCCGACCGGCGAGGAGGTGGCCGTCGCGGGCGGGTCCACGCAGTCCTTCCAGGGCGGGGTCATCTCGTCCTCGCCGTCCACCGGGGCGCGGGAGGTGCACGGCTGGGTCCTGGACAAGTGGACGTCGCTGGGCCGGGAGACGGGGTTCCTCGGCTTCCCGACGTCGGACGAGGTGGGCACGCCGTCGGGCGTCTACAACACCTTCGCCGGCGGCGCGATCTGGTCCACGCCGGAGACGGGCCCGCACGAGGTGCACGGGTGGATCAATGCCCGGTGGATGGCCCTGGGGTCGGCCCGGTCGTTCGTGGGGTTCCCGGTGGCGGACGAGCGGCCGGCGGGGGACGGGGTGGGTGCGTTCTCGGAGTTCTCCAACGGGCTCATCTACTACAGCCCGGCGACCGGGGCGCACGACATCGTGGGTCCGGCGGCGGCGAAGTGGCGGGCGATGGGTGGGGTGCGGTCGTTCCTGGGGTACCCGACGGCGGATGCGCGGCCGTTGCCCGGGGGTGGGTGGTTGAACTCCTTCCAGGGTGGGTCGATCCTGTTCTCGGCGACCAGTGGGGCCTTCGAGGTGCACGGGTGGATCGGTGACCTGTGGGCGCGCAAGAGCGGGGCGCTGGGCTATCCGACCTCCGATGAGCAGCGGGCTCCCGACGGGGTGGGGGTGTTCCAGACCTTCCAGGGTGGGGTCGTGTACTCCTCGCCGGCGACCGGGGCGCACGAGGTGCACGGGTCGATCGGGCAGAAGTGGGCGGCGCTGGGTGGGTTCTCCTTCCCGGGGGCGCCGGTGACCGACGAGCTGACCATGCCCGACGGGGTGGGGAAGGCCAACGTGTTCTCCTCGGGGGCGGCGATCTACTTCACCCCGGGCACGGGGGGGTGGGAGGTGCACGGCTGGGTCCGGGACCTGTACTCCTCGCTGAACGGGGAGCAGAGCTTCCTGGGCTACCCGGTGTCGGATGAGACGCCGTTGCCCGGTGGTGGGGTGCTGGCCCGGTTCCAGGGCGGGCACATCTACTCCTCGGGTGCGACCGGGGCGCGGGAGGTGCACGGGGCGATCCTGACCCGGTACCTGGAGCTGGGCGGCCCGTCGTCCTCGCTGGGTCTGCCGGTGAGCAACGAGTACTCCGTGTCCGGCGGCCGACGCAGCGACTTCCAGGGCGGCTCCATCATCTGCAACACCCGCACCGGGGTCCTCACCGTCACCAGTCGCTGACGGACAGTTCCGCCTCGCTGGGTGACACTCGACGGGCGCCGGGTCCTCCGGCGCCCGTCGCCGTCGTCGCCGACACCGCGGAACCCCTCCACCCACCCCCCGGGAGGCCCCTGTGCGCTCGTTCCTCGGCATGTCGACCCCCTCGGCGACGGTCGGCACCGCCCTCGTCGCCGCGGCCCTCGCCGTCGGGTCGCTCGCCGCCTGCTCCAGCGGCGGGGACACCGCGGACGGCGCTGCGGCACCGGGTGCCGCGGCGGTCGCGTCGGCGTCCCCGGTCGCCACCGCACCGCCGTCGAGCGTCACGGTGGACACCACCGAGGTGGCCACCGACCCGCCGGCGCGGGACGACGGTGCCGCGGCCGGCGGATCCGGGGAGGACCCGGGCGAGAAGGACCCCGCGGCGACCGACGCCGGCGGGGGGCCGCGCTCGGTGGCCGTCACGACGACCTACGCCGGTGTGCTGGCCGGCGGGTCGTCGGTTGAGGCCGGCGGCTACGTCGGCGTCGTCGAGCAGGGCGGCACCTGCACCCTGACCCTGACCCGGGACGACACCGTGCGGACGGCGAGCGCTGAGGGCACCCCGGACGCGACGACCACCGCCTGCGGCGGGCTCGCGGTCCCGCTGTCCGACCTCGCGTCCGGGACGTGGGAGGCGGTCCTCGGCTACGAGTCCGACCGCTCGTCGGGAGAGGCGCCCGCCGTGGAGGTGGAGGTCCCGTGAGCCCCCTGGCCCGCCGGCTCCCCGGTGCCGCCGCCCTGGTCCTCGCCCTCCTGGCGCTGGCCACCCTGGTCGTCGCCCCGCCCGCGGCCGGGCCCGCGGAGGTCCGGCTCGCCCCGGCCGCCGACACCAGCCGCTTCGACCCCGGCAACATCATCTCCGACGAGGTCTTCTTCGACGGCCGGTCGATGACCGCCCCCGAGGTGCAGGCGTTCCTGGACTCCAAGGCGCCCACCTGCCGCCCGGGCGCGGACGGCACACCCTGCATCAAGGCCTACCGGCAGGACACGCCGTCGATGCCGGCCACCGCCTTCTGCGGCTTCTACCCGGGGGGCTGGCAGGAGAGCGCGGCCGACATCATCGCCAAGGTCGGCTGGTCCTGCGGGGTCAACCCCCGGGTGTTGATGGTGCTGCTGCAGAAGGAGCAGTCGCTGATCACCAACACCGGGTCGAGCCTGTACCGCGACCGGTACCTCAAGGCCACCGGTTTCGGCTGCCCGGACACCGCGCCCTGCGACCCGGCGTACGGCGGCTTCTTCTACCAGGTCTACAACGCCGCCCGGCAGTTCCAGAACTACCGGGTCAACGCCAGCCGGTTCGGCTACCGGGCCGGCATCGTCAACCAGGTCCGCTTCCACCCGAACACCGCCTGCGGCGCGTCCGGGGTGTACCTGGCCAACCAGGCGACGGCGGGCCTCTACAACTACACGCCGTACCAGCCGAACGCCGCGGCGCTGCGCGCCGGCTACGGCGAGGGCGACGGCTGCTCGGCGTACGGCAACCGCAACTTCTGGCTGTACTACACCGACTGGTTCGGCACCACGCAGCACCCCGGCGGCGGCCAGGTGGCCACCAAGTACGCGCAGTACGGCGGCGCCACCGGGTCGCTGGGCGGGGCGACGTCGCTGATCACCTGCGGGCTGCGCGACGGCGGCTGCTTCCAGGACTACCGCAACGGCGCGATCCACTGGTCCCCGGCCACCGGCGCGCGGGTGACCGCGGGCTGGATCGCCTCCCGGTGGACGGGCGACAGCCGGGAGAACGGCTCGCTCGGCTACCCCGTGACCGACGAGATGCCCGCCGCCGGCGGCGGGGCGTGGCAGGTCTTCCAGCGCGGCACGATCTTCTCCTCACCCGTGACCGGGGCGCACAAGGTCGTCGGCTGGGTCTACGACCGGTGGACGGTGCACCGGCGCGAGCTCGGCGTCCTCGGTTACCCGACCGGCGAGGAGCGGCCGGTGGCCGGCGGCGGGGTCGCCCAGACCTTCCAGAAGGGGGTCATCTACTCCTCGCCGTCCACCGGGGCGCGGGAGGTGCACGGCTGGATCCTGGACAGGTGGACCCAGCTCGGCCGCGAGGCCGGGATGATGGGCTTCCCCACCTCCGACGAGATCGCCACCCCGGCCGGGGCGTACAGCACCTTCACCGGCGGGACCATCTACTGGACCCCGCAGGCCGGGGCCCGGGAGGTGCACGGCTGGATCAACATCCGCTGGGCCGCGCTCGGCGGCGCCCGGTCGTTCGTGGGGTTCCCGGTGGCGGACGAGCGGCCGGCGGGGGACGGGGTGGGTGCGTTCTCGGAGTTCTCCAACGGGCTCATCTACTACAGCCCGGCGACCGGGGCGCACGACATCGTGGGTCCGGCGGCGGCGAAGTGGCGGGCGATGGGTGGGGTGCGGTCGTTCCTGGGGTACCCGACGGCGGATGCGCGGCCGTTGCCCGGGGGTGGGTGGTTGAACTCCTTCCAGGGTGGGTCGATCCTGTTCTCGGCGACCAGTGGGGCCTTCGAGGTGCACGGGTGGATCGGTGACCTGTGGGCGCGCAAGAGCGGGGCGCTGGGCTATCCGACCTCCGATGAGCAGCGGGCTCCCGACGGGGTGGGGGTGTTCCAGACCTTCCAGGGTGGGGTCGTGTACTCCTCGCCGGCGACCGGGGCGCACGAGGTGCACGGGTCGATCGGGCAGAAGTGGGCGGCGCTGGGTGGGTTCTCCTTCCCGGGGGCGCCGGTGACCGACGAGCTGACCATGCCCGACGGGGTGGGGAAGGCCAACGTGTTCTCCTCGGGGGCGGCGATCTACTTCACCCCGGGCACGGGGGCGTGGGAGGTGCACGGCTGGGTCCGGGACCTGTACTCCTCGCTGAACGGGGAGCAGAGCTTCCTGGGCTACCCGGTGTCGGATGAGACGCCGTTGCCCGGTGGTGGGGTGCTGGCCCGGTTCCAGGGCGGGCACATCTACTCCTCGGGTGCGACCGGGGCGCGGGAGGTGCACGGGGCGATCCTGACCCGGTACCTGGAGCTGGGCGGCCCGTCGTCCTCGCTGGGTCTGCCGGTGAGCAACGAGTACTCCGTGTCCGGCGGCCGACGCAGCGACTTCCAGGGCGGCTCCATCACCGTCGACACCCGCACCTGGGCGATCACCGTCACCGGACGCTGAGCCAGGACCAGCTGCCGGCCGCGTCGGGCGACCGACGCGCCGGGAGGTGCACCGAGAGCGAGCGCCGGGAGGCGCACCGAGAGAGACAGGAAACCCGTGGGTAGCGTTCTGGACATGACGGCCGGGAGCATCTCGACGACACGCGCCTGGAAGGCCGCCTTCGCCGACCTCGCCGGGGGCTGGCAGCAACGCCAGCTGTGGGCCCACCTGGGCTGGCAGGACATCCGCCAGCGGTACCGCCGCTCGCTGCTCGGCCCGATCTGGATCTCCATCACCATGGCGGTCACCGCGATCGCGCTGGGCATCCTGTACGCCGGGCTGTTCGGCAACGAGCTCGAGGTGCAGCTGCCCTACATCCTGGTCGGCTTCATCATCTGGGGCTTCATCAGCGGCTGCATCAGCGAGGGGGCGGAGGTCTTCACCTCCAACGTCGGGCTGATCACCCACCTGCCGGCGCCGCTGAGCGTGCACGTCTACCGGCTGGTCTGGCGGCAGGTGCTGTTCTTCGCCCACAACCTCGTCGTCTACGCGGTGATGCTGGTCGTCTTCCCGCAGGACCTGCACTGGACCGACCTGACCGCCCTGCCGGCGGTGCTGCTGCTGGCCGTCAACGGCGCCTGGGTGGCGCTGCTGATCGGCATCGTCACCACCCGGTTCCGGGACCTGCTGCCGATCACCCAGTCGGTCGTGCAGCTCGCCTTCTTCCTCACCCCGATCGTGTGGATCTACGAGGACCTGCTCAACAGCCCGAACCCGGCCATCGCCGAACGGGCCCGGCTGGCCGAGCTCAACCCGTTCCTGCACCTGATCGAGATCCTCCGCCGTCCGATGCTGGGCCAGCCGCAGGAGCTGCGGCACTGGGTCGTCGTCGGCATCATCACCGTGCTCGGCTGGGCGCTCACGCTGGTCGTGCTGCGTCGTTACCGGGCCCGCGTCTCCTATTGGGTGTGACCGTGTCTCAGCTCGCGCAAGAAGTCAGCATCACCACGCAGGACGCCTGCGTGGACTTCCCGATCTTCGACGCCAAGAGCCGCTCGCTGAAGAAGACGGTCATGGGCCTGGTGGGCGGCAACATCGCCAGCGGGAGCCGGGTGCCGATCATCGAGGCGCTGCGCGACGTCACGCTGCGCCTGGACCACGGGGCCCGGGTCGGCCTGGTGGGCCACAACGGGGCCGGCAAGTCCACCCTGCTGCGGCTGCTGTCGGGCATCTACGAGCCGACCCGTGGGACGGCGGACATCCGCGGCCGGGTCGCGCCGGTGTTCGACCTGGGCGTGGGGATGGACCCCGAGGTCTCGGGCCTGGAGAACATCATCATCCGTGGCCTGTTCCTCGGGATGACCCGCAAGCAGATGGAGCAGCGGGTCGACGACATCGCCGACTTCACCGAGCTGGGCGACTTCCTGCGGATGCCGCTGCGCACCTACTCCACCGGCATGCGGGTCCGGCTGGCGCTGGGCGTGGTCACCAGCATCGACCCGGAGATCCTGCTGCTGGACGAGGGCATCGGCGCGGTCGACGCGGCCTTCCTGGAGAAGTCGAAGAAGCGGCTGTCCGAGCTGGTCGAGCGGTCGGGCCTGCTGGTGTTCGCCTCGCACTCCGACGAGTTCCTCAAGGAGCTGTGCGACACCGCCATCTGGATGGAGCACGGCCGGATCCGCCAGCAGGGCGAGCTCGGTGAGGTGCTGCGGGCCTACAAGGGCAGCGGCGCGTGACCGCCGACGGCGAGCTCGTCGTCGCGGTCATCGTCACCCGGCACCGCCGCGAGCTGCTGGCCGAGAGCCTGGCCGCGATCGGCGCCCAGTCGCGGCCGGTCGACCACGTCGTGGTGGTGGACAACGGCCCCGACCAGTCCGCCGAGCCGGTGGTCGCGGCCAGCGGCCTGGACGCCACCTACCTGCCCAGCCACCGCAACCTCGGCGGCGCCGGTGGGTTCGCCCTCGGCATGCTGACAGCGCTGTCCCGGGGGGCGGACTGGGTGTGGTGCGCCGACGACGACGGCCGCCCGGCCGACGGCACGGTGCTGGCCACCCTGCTCGACACCGCCCGCCGGCACGGGCTGGCGGAGGTCTCCCCGCTGGTCACCGACATGGCCGACCGGGAGCGGCTGGCCTTCCCGCTACGCCGGGGGCTGCGCTGGCGCCGGCTGCGCAGCGACTTCGCCGGGGTGGAGGTCCTGCCGCGCTACGCGTCGCTGTTCAACGGCGCGCTGTTCAGCGCCGCGGCGCTCGACGTCGTCGGCGTGCCGGACTACCGGCTGTTCTTCCGCGGCGACGAGACCGAGGTGCACCGGCGGCTGCTGCGGTCCGGGCTGCCGTTCGGCACGGCCCCCGCGGCGCTGTACCTGCACCCCGAGGGCACCAGCGAGTTCGAGCCGATCATGCGGGGTCACCTGTCGGCCCAGTACCCGGCCAACGAGGTCAAGCGGTACTTCACCTACCGCAACCGCGGCTACCTCATGGCGCAGCCCGGCATGCGCTGGCTGCGGCCGCTGGAGGTGCTGCGGTTCGGCTGGTTCTTCCTGGTCCACCGCCGCGACCCGGGTGGCTGGCGCGAGTGGCGCCGGCTCACCCGGGCCGGGCGGCGGGAGCAGCTCACCCGTCCGTGAGCTGCCCCCGGAACGCCTTCTCCCAGCTCTCCGGCGAGGTCAGCTCGCCGAGGTGGCGCCGGTACTCCTCCTGCAGCCGGGGGAACTCCCGGTAGAGCTGCACGTGCACCTTCACCGAGTGGCGCAGCATCCGCCAGAAGGTGTCGGGCTCCCGCCGGCGGAAGGTGACCCCGCGGCCGTCGGCGGTGCCGACGGTCGCACTGTCCAGCCGGGAGAGCAGGAACCAGCGGGCGTCCTGCGCGCTGATGTTGACCTCGGGCCGGTTCACGGAGTCCGGCTTGGGCTTGCGCAGGTTGTGCACCAGCGCCGCGAGCAGCGTGCGGCCGATGGTGACCGGCGTCGTCGGCGGCTGCATGAACCGCTCCGCCTTCTGCATGCCCATCGAGGGCAGCGGCAGGTCCGAGGAGGACTCGATGACCTGGCCGTCGGGGTAGTCGCCCTGGTGCCGCACCGCGGTGGGCAGCGCGGTGGGCAGGATCGGGAACAGCCGGTCCGGGCCGGCCAGGAAGTCGTCGTAGGCCCGGTGGTGCAGCGCCGCGGTGGCGTACTGCAGCATGATCAGGAACTTCAGGTCGAACTTGAAGGTGTCCTGCAGCAGCTTGCCGCCGTGCTTGAACGGCGTGTGCAGCGCGGCGGCGACCAGCCGGTTGCGGGTGTGGAAGTAGGCCTGCCAGCCCGCGGTGTCGTCCTTGTCGCTCCAGGACAGGTGCCAGACGGCCACGCCCGGGAGCGTGGCGGTCGGGAAGCCCGCCTCGCCGGCGCGGATGCCGTACTCGGCGTCGTCCCACTTGATGAAGACCGGCAGGGCCAGGCCGAGCTGCTCGATCGCCGTCCGCGGGATGAGGCACATCCACCAGCCGGTGTAGTCCACGTCGATCCGGCGGTGCAGGTCCGGCGACTTGCGCAGGCTCTTCTTGGCGAAGTCGTGGGCGTACTCGGTGTTGGGGGCCGCGCGCCAGAAGAAGCGGCCACGGTCGACCACCTCGCCCATGGTGTGCAGCACCGAGCGGTCCTGCAGGGCGAGCATCTGGCCGCCGACGAGCATCGGCCGCTTGGCGTAGCGGGCGAAGGCGAACGCCCGGGCGATGCTGTCCGGCTCGAGCAGGACGTCGTCGTCGAGCAGGATGTGGTGGGTCGCGTCGGTGGACCGCAGCATCTCGTACATCGTGCGGGAGAACCCGCCACTGCCGCCCAGGTTGGGCTGCTCGACCAGCAGCAGCTTGTCGCCCAGGCTGCCGGCCGCGGCCGCGTACCCGCCGGCGGCGGTGACCTTCCTGTTGCCCTGGTCGGCCACGATGACCTTGGTGATCAACGCAGCGACCACCGGGTCGTCGGCCAGCGCGGTCAGCGCCGCGACGCAGTCGTCGGGCCGGTTGAAGGTGCAGATCCCGATGGAGAGCCGGGCCTCCTGCAGCGGGGGGACGGGGGCCGACCAGGCGGCGTGGTGGATCGTGAAGGGGCCGTCGTCGGCGGTGGCGTCGAACCAGTACCAGCCGCCGTCCTCGAACGGGGTCAGGTCCAGCTCGAACTCCAGCGGCCGGCGGGCGCCGGTGGTGGTCGCACCGGTGACGTGGATGATGCTGCCGTCGGCCTTGGACCGGTAGACGTCGACCCGGCCGGGGCCGGACACCTCCATGGCCAGCACCACGTTCTTGAGCACGGTCCAGCGGCGCCAGTAGCTGGCCGGGAAGGCGTTGAAGTAGCTGGCGAAGGAGACCTCGTTGCCGGCGGCGACGGTCGCCTCGGTGCGGTTGGCGGACTTCACCCGCTTGGTGCGGGTCTCGTCGACGTAGAGCGAGCGGACCTTCAACGGGTCGCCGGGCCGGGGCAGGATCACCCGCTGCAGCAGGGTCACGGCCTTGTGCCCGGACAGGTCGCTGAGGGAGGGCTCGCTCACGAGGTCCGGGGACACCGGGGAGTCGGTCGTGGTCATGTGAGTCAGTCCTCCAGGCGGCCGTCGAGCGAGGCGCCCTGATCGAAGAAGGGACGGATGCGGTTGTCGAACATGGTCAGCGCCGAGCCGATCGCCATGTGCATGTCCAGGTACTTGTAGGTGCCCAGCCGGCCGCCGAAGAGCACCCGCTTCTCGGCCGCCTCCTTCCTGGCGAGCTCCCGGTAGACCTCCAGCTTGGCCCGGTCCTCGGGGGTGTTGATCGGGTAGTACGGCTCGTCCCCAGTCTGCGCGAACCGGGAGTACTCCCGCACCACGACCGTCTTGTCCGTCGGGTAGTCGCGCTCGGGGTGGAAGTGCCGGAACTCGTGCACCCGGGTGAACGGGACGTCCTCGTCGGCGTAGTTCATCACCGAGGTGCCCTGGAAGTCCCCGATCGGCAGGACCTCCTGCTCGAAGTCCAGGGTGCGCCAGCCCAGCTCGCCGGCCTGGTAGTCGAAGTACTTGTCGATCGGGCCGGTGAACACCACCGGGACGTCGGTCGGCAGGTCGTCGCGGACGTCGAAGTAGTCCGTGGACAGCCGCACCTCGATGTTCGGGTGGTCGGCCATGGTCGTCAGCCACGCGGTGTAGCCCTTGACCGGCAGGCCCTCGTGGGTGTCGTTGAAGTAGCGGTTGTCGAAGGTGTAACGCACCGGCAGCCGGGCGATGACCTCCGCGGGCAGCTCGGTCGGGTCGGTCTGCCACTGCTTCTTCGTGTAGCCGCGGATGAACGCCTCGTACAGCGGGCGGCCGATCAGCGAGACCGCCTTCTCCTCGAGGTTGGCCGCGGCGGCGGTGTCGATCTCGCCGGCCTGCTCGGCCACCAGGGCCCGCGCCTCGACGGGGGAGTAGCTCTTGCCGAAGTACTGGCAGATGGTGGCCAGGTTGATCGGCAGCGAGTAGGTCTGCCCGTCGTAGATGCTGTAGACCTTGTGCTGGTACTTGGTGAACTCGGTGAACCGGTTCACGTACTCCCACACCCGCTCGTTCGAGGTGTGGAACAGGTGGGCGCCGTAGCGGTGGATCTCGATGCCGGTCTCCGGCTCGGGCTCGGAGTAGGCGTTGCCGCCGATGTGGTCGCGGCGGTCGATGACCAGCACGCGCTTGTCCAGCTCCGTTGCCACCCGCTCGGCAACGGTCAGGCCGAAGAAGCCGGAGCCGACGATGACGAGGTCAGGACTGGCTGTGGTCACGCCGTACGACCATACCGGTGCACGGCGCGTGCCGACCGGGTGTACCGGGGTCCGCGCACCCTCCGCACCACCGGCCCCACCGCTCCGGTGACCGGGGCCGCGCGGTGCCCGTCCTAGTCTCACCCGGTGGACGCCGGAGCCGAGCGCGACATCCTGCGGGTCGTCGCCGTGACCTACTCCCCGGGCGAGGCCCTCGACGGCTTCGTCGACTCCCTGGCCGCCGCGACCGCCCGCCCGGTCGACGTGGTCCTCGCCGACAACGGCTCCACCGACGGCGCCCCCGAGCGCGCCGCGGCCCGCCACCCGCACGTGCGGCTGCTGCGCACCGGCGGCAACATCGGCTACGGCGCCGCGGCCAACGCCGGCCTGGCCGACGTCCGCGAGGGCTACGCGCTGGTCGCCAACCCCGACGTCCGCTTCGAGCCGGGCTCGGTCGACGAGCTGCTGGCCGTCGCCGCGCGCTGGCCGCGGGCGGCCACCGTGGGGCCGGCCATCCGCACCCCCGACGGCGAGCTCTACCCCTCCGCCCGCGACCTGCCGGCGCTGGGCACCGGCATCGGGCACGCGCTGGTCGGCTGGCTGTGGCCGGCCAACCCGTGGACGGCGCGCTACCGGCGCGAGCGCGAGACCCCGCGGGAGCGCCCCGCCGGGTGGCTGTCCGGGTCCTGCTTCCTGGTCGACCTGGCCGCCTTCCACTCCGTGGGCGGGTTCGACCCGGGCTACTTCATGTACTTCGAGGACGTCGACCTGGCGCAGCGGCTGGGCCGGCGCGGCTGGCTGCACGTCTACGCGCCGTCGGCGGTCGTCGTCCACGAGGGCGGGCACGCCACCCGGCGCGAGCCGCACCGGATGCAGCGGGTGCACCACGCCAGCGCGCTGCGCTACCTGTCCGGCCAGTACCCGGGAGCGCGGCACGCTCCGCTGCGGCTGGCCCTCCGGGCGGGCCTGGCCGGCCGGGTGCTGGTCTCCTACGTCAGCGGCCGGGTGGCCGCCGGCGCGCGCTTCCAGCGCGGCGCCGACGACCTCGGGTCCAGGGAGGGCTGACCGTGCGGCACGCGGTGATCATGGCCGGCGGCTCCGGGACGCGGCTGTGGCCGCTGTCCCGCGCCGACCGGCCCAAGCAGCTGCTCGACGTCATCGCCGAGGACGGCGGCGGCACGCACAGCCTGCTCGCCGAGGCCTTCGGCCGGCTGCAGGCGGTGCTCCCCACCGGGCAGATATGGGTGTGCACCGCCGCGCGCTACGGCGACCAGGTGCGGGCCGCGCTGCCGGAGCTGCACGCCGACCGGCTGGTGCTCGAGCCCGTCGCGCGGGACACCGCCAACGCGGTGGGCCTGGCCGCGGCGCTGGTCGCCGACGTCGACCCGGACGCCGAGCTGGCGGTGGTCAGCGCCGACCACGTCATCCGGCCCGTCGACCGCTTCGCCGACGCGCTGCGCACCGCCTACGACGTGCTCGCGGTCCGGCCCCGGGCGCTGGTCACCCTCGGGGTCACCCCGACGTCGCCGGCCACCGGCTTCGGCTACGTGCAGAAGGGCGCGCCGACCGAGGTGCCCGGCGCGGCGGAGGCCGCCTCGTTCCGGGAGAAGCCCGACCGGGCCACCGCCGAGGCCTACCTGGCCAGCGGTGAGTACGTGTGGAACTCCGGGATGTTCGTCTGGCGGGCCCGCACCGTCCTCGACGCCCTCGCCGACCACCTGCCGGAGTCCGCCGCCGGGTTGGCGCGGGTCGTCGCCGCGCCCGCGGGGCCCGAGCGGGCGGCGGTCCTCGCCGAGGTCTTCCCGACCCTGCCGAAGATCAGCGTCGACTACGCCGTGCTCGAACCGGCCGCGGCCGAGCCGGGCCGCGTGGCGGTGGTCGACCTGGACGTCGACTGGCTGGACGTCGGCTCGTGGCCGGCCCTGGCGCACACCCTGGACACCGACGCCGCCGGCAACGCCGTGCGCGGTCTGACCGTCCTGCTGGACAGCAGCGGCAACGTCGTCCTCAGCGACGACCCCGACCACCTGGTGGCGCTGGTGGGCGTGCGGGACAGCGTGGTGGTGCACACCGCCGACGTCACGATGGTGTGCCCGGTGGCCGACGCCGAGCGGGTCAAGACGCTGCTCGCCGAGGTGCAGGGCCGGCTCGGCGACCGCTTCGGCTGACCACCCCGGCCCGGGACGCCTGGGGGTGCTGGGACGGCGGTGACGGCTGGGCCGCGACCCGCGCCGGCGCCGTGGCGTCCGGGCCGGTCCGACAGGTCCCCGCCCCGACCCTGCTGCTGGACCGGGTGGTCACCGGCGTCGGGATCCCGCTGAGCCTGGCCGCCGCGCTGGCCTTCCACCACCTGGTCGAGCGGCCCAGCCGGCGGCTGGCCACGCAGGTCGGCCGGGGGCTGCCCCTACGCTCAGGGGCATGAAGGACTTCGACGTCGCGGCCGTCGTCACCGGCGGCGCCTCCGGCCTGGGCGAGGCCACCACCCGCGCGCTCGCGGCCCGGGGCGCCGCGGTGACCATCCTGGACCTGCAGGCCGACCGCGGGGAGGCGCTGGCCGCCGAGCTGGGCGGGCACACGACCTTCGTGCGCACCGACGTCACCGACGAGGCCTCGGTGCAGGCGGCGCTGGTCGACGCCACCGGCAAGGACCGCCCGCTGCGGATCGCGGTCAACTGCGCCGGCATCGGCTGGGCCGGCCGGGTGGTCGGCCGGGACGGCTCGCCGCACGACCTCGACGCCTTCACCCGCACCGTCACGGTCAACCTGATCGGCACCTTCAACGTCCTGCGGCTGGCCGCGGCCGCGATGGCGGGCACCGAGCCGGGCGAGGACGGCGAGCGCGGCGTCGTGGTCAACACCGCCTCCATCGCCGCCTACGACGGCCAGATCGGCCAGGTGGCCTACGCGGCGTCCAAGGGCGGCATCGTGGGGCTGACGCTGCCCGCCGCCCGCGACCTGGCCTCCGTCGGCGTCCGGGTGGTCACCATCGCCCCCGGTCTGGTCGACACGCCACTGTTGGCCGGCCTCCCCGAGGAGGCCCGCGCCGCGCTGGCCGCCGGCATCCCCTTCCCCAAGCGGCTGGGCCTCCCGGCGGACTTCGCGCAGCTGGCCCTGGCGGTCGTCGAGCACGGCTACCTCAACGGCGAGGTCATCCGGATGGACGCCGCCCTGCGGATGGCCCCGCGCTGAAGAAGGACCACCCTTCCCCCCACACCTCGCGAGCTCGGCGCGGGCCCCTGAAGGGTGGCCACCCTTCCCCCCACACCTCGCAAGCTCGGCGCGGGCCCCTGAAGGGTGGCCACCCTTCCCCCCACACCTCGCAAGCTCGGCGCGGGCCCCTGAAGGGTGGCCACCCTTCCCCCCACACCTCGCAAGCTCGGCGCGGGCCCCTGAAGGGTGGCCACCCTTCCCCCCACACCTCGCAAGCTCGGCGCGGGCCCCTGAAGGTGGAAGGACCTCCTTCCTCCCCACCCTTCGCGAGCTCAGGGTGGGCCCCTGGAAGGAGGCCTGACCGCCACACCTCGCAGGGTCGGCGCGGGGCCCTCGAGGGTCGCCGCGGGTCCGTCACGCCCGTCGGGGTGGGCGCGGCATCATGACGGGTGGCCGCTCTTCCCCCGGCTTGCGATGGAGCCCTGCGTGACCAGCACCCTCGCCGCGCGCGACGCGGCCCCGGCGTACGAGGCGACCTGGTGTCCGGACTGGCCGGTCGACGTCCGGCGCACGCTGTCCCGTGACCGCCGCGGGGTCGCCGACCCGTCCCTGCAGTACACCGAGTCAGGCGTGTGGCGGACCACCACCACCCCCGACGGCCCGGCGACGGTGCGGCTGTGGGGCTCGCCGGCGGAGCTGCGGATCGCCGCCTGGGGACCGGGCGCGGCGTGGGCCGGGACGGCGGTGCCCGGCTGGCTCGGCGCCGGGGACTCCCCCGCGGGCTTCCCGGTGGGGGAGCACCCGTTGGTCGACCGGCTGCACCGCAGCTCGCCCTGGCTGCGGCTGGGCCGCACCGGGCGCACCTGGGACGCGCTGGTCCCGGCCGTGCTGGAGCAGAAGGTCACCGGCATCGAGGCCCACCGCACCTGGCGGGAACTGCTGCGGCTGGCCGGGGAGCCGGCACCCGGACCGGCGCCGGCCGGCATGCGGGTCGTCCCGTCCGCGCGGCGGGTGCTCGAGGTGACCGACTGGGAGTGGCACCGCTGCGGCCTCGACGGCGCCCGCCGGCGGGCCCTGCGCGCCGCCGCGTCGGTGGCCGGTCGGCTGGAGGTCACCGACCACACCGACTGCGCGGACCTGCGCCGGCGGCTGCAGTCCGTGCCGGGCATCGGCGTGTGGACCGCCGCCGAGGTGGCCCAGCGGACCGTGGGCTGCCCGGACTCGGTCAGCGTCGGGGACTACCACCTGAAGAACCTGGTGGGCTGGTCACTGGCCGGCCGCAAGACCGACGACGACGGGATGCTGGTCCTGCTCGAGCCCTGGCGCGGGCACCGTCAGCGGGTGGTCCGGCTGCTGGAGATCGGCGGCAGCCGTCCGCCCAAGCGGGGACCCCGGATGGCGCCGACCGACTACCGGGCGATCTGAGCGGCCCCCTGCCCGCGGGCACAGTGGCGCGCCGCGCGCTTCTGCCATCGGCGCGCATCTCCGGCCACGTCAGGTGGTCGTTGCCATCGACGCAGCCCGGCAGTCACTAGCCTGGCCAGGTGGAGGTCCTGGGGCGGCTGCTGCGCTGCCTTCTCCTCGGTCTGGCCTTCGGTGCGGCCACCTCCTCCAGCAATGCCGCCTCGTCCCCGTACGGCCCGGTCGGCAGCATCCTCGCCGACTCCTCGGCGCAGTCGGGCGTCCAGGTGGCCAGCCTGTTGCTGGACGCAGGCTGGTCGTGGGCGGCACTGGCGGTGCTCTCCGGATGGATCGGGGCCACACGAGCCCGGGGAGCAATGGCCGCGGTCATCTCCCTCACAGCCGCCACGGTGGCCTACTACCTCACGGATGCTCTCGTGCGCCAGGAGCCGTTCACCGGCTACTGGTCGGAGATGGGGGTCTGGTGGCTCGCCGGCCTGGTCCTGGGGACACCCCTGGGGGTGGTCGGCGCCATCACCCGATGCCCCGGGACGAGCGGGCTCCTCGCCGGCCTGGTGGTGCCGGTCGGAGCGGCGGTACAGATGGCGGTCCTCCCGGTCGGTCTCGGCGGTGCCCTCGTGCCGGCAGAGGCGGTCTGGGCCCGCTGGATCGTGTGGATCGCCGCGGTGACAGGCGCCGCCCTCGTCATCGCCCACCACCGCCGGCGTGCGACGGCACCTCCTCGTGTGGACGGCGGCTCGCGCACCCCTGCGTGACGTGTCCCGGCCGGTGAGACGTGTCACTCGTCGGCGAGCTCCCGTCGGGGTGGTGCAGTCCGGCTGGCTGTGTCCCGGGGCCCTCCCGGACCGACGACCGCGGAGACACGGCTAGAGGACGGGGTCGTCCAGCAGGCCGAGCAGGTAGCTGCCGTAGCCGCTCTTGGCCAGCGGCTCGGCGATGGCGCGCAGGCCGTCGTCGTCCAGCCAGCCGTTGCGCCAGGCGACCTCCTCGATGCAGCCGATCTTCAGGCCCTGCCGCTCCTCGACCACGGACACGAACTCCGTCGCCTGCCGCAGCGAGGCGAACGTGCCGGTGTCCAGCCAGGCGGTGCCCCGGTCCAGCACGGTGACGGTGAGCCGGCCCTGGCGCAGGTAGTGCTCGTTGACCGCGGTGATCTCGAGCTCGCCGCGGGCGCTGGGCGTGATCCCGCGGGCGACGTCCACCACGTCGGCGGCGAAGAAGTACAGGCCGGGCACGGCGTAGGAGCTCTTCGGCTTCGCCGGCTTCTCCTCGATCGACAGCGCCCTGCCCTGCTCGTCGAAGGCCACGACGCCGTACTCGGCCGGGTTGGCCACGTGGTAGGCGAAGACGTGCCCGCCCTCGGGCTCTGGGAGCCGGGCCAGCGCGGTGCCCAGCCCTGCGCCGTAGAAGATGTTGTCGCCCAGCACCAGTGCCGCGGCCTCGCCGTCCAGGAAGTCCGCCGCGATGAGGAAGGCCTGGGCCAGGCCCTCGGGGCGCGGCTGCACCGCGTACTCGATCCGCATCCCGAGCCGGGACCCGTCGCCGAGCAGCGCGCGGAACGCCTCCTGGTCGCCCGGGGTGGTGATCACCAGCACCTCGCGGACGCCGGCCATCATCAGCGTGGACAGCGGGTAGTAGACCATCGGCTTGTCGTAGACCGGCATCAGCTGCTTGCTGACCGCCTGGGTGATCGGGAAGAGCCGGCTGCCGGTGCCACCGGCCAGGATGATGCCCCGCATGGGCGGCCACGCTAGTGGGCGGTCCGGCCGCCGCCCCGCAGTCCCGGGCCGGCCGCGCCGCCGCGGTCGCCCCCCAGCCACAGGCGCCCCATCAGGGACGACGCACCCGGCGTGGGGACCGGCTCCCACCGGGTCGCCCAGCCCTCGGCGCGCAGGTGCACCAGCACCGCGCCGAGCACCGCCCCGAGGTTCAGCGCGGTGGTGAGGCCGGCCGCGTCGGTGAGGTGGACGTCGACCGCGCCGTCGTCGTCCCGGCCCCAGGACAGCACCACCGGGAACTCGGGGAGCGCGGCCGCGGCGACCCGGAAGGCGGCGGCCACCGCCTCGACGTCGCCGTCCCGGGGGGTGAGCTCGGGAGCCGGGGCGCGGCCGGCGACGACGTCGCGGCTGCCCAGCGGGAAGAGGTCCCCGGGGCCGAGCCGGACCAGCGGCCGGGAGCCGGGGTCGGGCTCGGGGAGGGGTGCGGTGAACCCGCGGACGACGGCCACCGGCACCCCGCCCAGCTTCCCCTTCACCAGGTCGGCGGCGGCGGCCAGCTCGTCGACCACGGCGACCTGGGTGGTCTCCAGCCGGTTGCCGTGCGGGTCGACGTGGCCGCGCAGGTCCAGCAGCGCCGGCACCCCGGCCGCGCCGATGGCCACGTCGGTCAGGCCCTCGCGCCAGGGGCGGCCGAAGGTGTCGCTGACCACGACACCCACCTGCACCCCCAGCAGCTCAGCCAGCCGGGCACGCAGCTCCCTGGCCGAGGCGTCGGCGTCGACGGGCAGCAGGACCAGCGCGTCGGCCGCCACGTTGGAGGCGTCGATGCCGGCCGCGGCGACCACCCAGCCGTGCCTGGTCTCCACGATGGACAGCGGACCCCGCCGGGCCACCACCCGGACGGTCTCGGCGGCCACGGCCCGCTGGCGCGCGTTCTCGCGGTCGGCGCCGGGCTCCACGCGCACCAGGTTGCCCTCGACCTTGGAGACCACCTTGGAGGTGACCACCACGACGTCCCCGTCGGCGATCCAGGGCGCCGCGGCGGCGATGGCGCCCGCGAGGTCGTCGCCCGGGGCGAACTCGGGGAGCCCGGGGACCGGGTGCACCGAGAGGCCGCCCGTCGGCCGCGGAGCCCCGCCCCGGGCCCGGGAGGCGGCGTCAGGGGGTCCCTGTCCGGTCATCGGCCCTCCGGGGCGCCGTCCGGGGGAAGGGCGGCGTCCAGGGCGGCGCGGGCCAGGTCCCGGGTCGCCTCGGGGCTGCTCATCAGCAGCGGCACGGCGCGGACGTCGACGCCGGGCACCGTGGCGGCGTCCCCGGTGTGCACCAGCCAGGCGTCCAGCAGCCCGCCGGCGGACCGGGCGCCGTAGTGCCGGCCGACGCCCTCGGCGCTCACCTCGATGCCCTGTACGGGCAGGCAGCGGTCGGCCATCCCGCGCACCACCCGGCCGCCGACGACGGGGGAGACCCCGACGACCCGGCCGGCCGCGCCCCGCAGCGCCTCCCGGATGCCCGGGACGCCGAGGACCGTGCCGATGGACACGACCGGGTTGGACGGGGCGAACAGCACGGCGTCGGCCCCGGTGAGGGCCTCGACGACGCCGGGGGCGGGCCGGGCGTCGTCCACCCCGACCTGGACGAACGCGCTGGCGGCCAGGGCGGCCCGGTGCCGGACCCACCACTCCTGGAAGTGGATCGCCTGCGGGCGGCCGGTGTCCGGATCGGTGACCAGCACGTGGGTCTCGACGCGCTGGTCGCTCATCGGCAGCAGCCGGACGCCGGGCTGCCAGCGGTCGGCGAGCGCGGCGGTCACCTCCGACAGCGGGTACCCGGCGTCGAGCATCCGGGTGCGGACCAGGTGGGTGGCGAGATCCCGGTCACCCAGCCCGAACCAGGTCGGTTCGGCGCCGTAGGCGGCGAGCTCGTCCTTGACGGTCCAGGTCTCCGAGCGCCGTCCCCAGCCCCGTTCCTCGTCGATCCCGTCACCCAGCGTGTACATCACGGTGTCCAGGTCGGGGCAGATCCGCAGCCCGTGCAGGGTGACGTCGTCGCCGGTGTTGACCACCGCGGTGACCTGCGCACTCGGCTCCGCGGCCAGCACGCCGCGGAGGAAGCGGGCGCCGCCGACGCCTCCGGCCAGCACGACGATCTGCACCCTGCCATCGTGCCCGATGGCAGAAGTCGACCTAGGACCCGGATCCGACGCATCCGGCGTCTCAGAATCTGTACGAAACCTGTGCGCAGCCGTGGGCAGAAGGTGCCTTCCGGCTCGGCGTGTCGAGGGTCTTCGTGACCTCTTCGAGACGTGGGGTGACGGCTGGGGTCCGTGGGGTCCGGCGTTACACCTCGTCAACTTGACCCCGACTCAACGACACGCGTGTAATTCCGACGTTGTCATCAGGCGCTGGCCGCTCGGGATCCGCCCGTGGACGCTCGCCGTGACGAGACGTGAGGGGACGCATCGTGATGGCCGAGGTCTCATGGTTGAGCGAGTACAAGAGCGCCGCTGCCGGTGCCGCACCCACCGCCCGCGCGGCTGACGTGCTCGGCCTCGGTACCGGCGCCGGGGCCTCGTTCGACGCCGGCCTGACCGGTGGCGGGGACGCCGACGAGCAGGGCTGGCAGGAGAGCGCCCTGTGCGCCGAGACCGACCCCGAGGCGTTCTTCCCGGAGAAGGGCGGCTCGACCCGCGAGGCCAAGAAGATCTGCACCGGCTGCGAGGTCCGGGCCGAGTGCCTGGAGTACGCGCTGGCCAACGACGAGCGTTTCGGCATCTGGGGCGGGCTGTCCGAGCGCGAGCGTCGTCGGCTCCGTCGCCGCGCCGGCTGAGAAAGGACCTCGTCGCCCCCCGTACCTCGCAAGCTCGGCACGGGCCCCTACGACCAGGCCGTTCCAGCTCGTCGCACGCTCGCGGTGGGCCCCTGCAGGGGGGCCAGCCCCCGTACCTCGCAAGCTCGGCACGGGCCCCTACGACGAGGCCGTTCCAGCTCGTCGCACGCTCGCGGTGGGCCCCTGCAGGGGGGCCAGCCCCCGTACCTCGCACGTTCGGCACGGGCCCCTACGACGAGGCCGTTCCAGCTCGTCGCACGCTCGCGGCGGGCCCTTGCCTGGGGCCGTTCCAGCTCATCGCCTGTTCGGGTCCGGTCCTCGGGGCACCCCAGCGGGGTGGGCGACGGGGTGTGGTCGACTGGGCGGTGTGCACACCCGGGTCGCCGTCGGACGCGCTCCCGTGGTCCGGGAGGTGCGTGCGGCCGCGCCGCTGATGTCCGACCTGGCGGTGCCGGTCACCGCCCGCGGGCCGTGGCTCACCGCAGTCCTGAACGACGGCCGGGCACCCCTCCTCGCCCGGGTCCGCCCACGGGCCGTCGTGGTCGGGCAGCACCCGCACGGTGACCCCGACGGGGTGGCCCTGCTCTCCTTCCTCCGTCGGGGGCCGGTGGCCGCCGGCACCCTGCTCGGTGACGCCGCCGGCCCGGTCCCCGGCGGGTCGCCGTCCCGCAGGCTGTACGCCCGGGACGACGCGGCCGCCGGCCGGCTCGCCGACGGGATCGTGGAGGTCCTCGACCGGCTCCGCGGCCCGTGGACCCTGCGGCTGTCCGGCCTGCCGCTCGGCGACCCCACCCTCCGGCGGCTCGCCGCCGTCCTGGCGACCGGGGAGGTGGCCACCAGCCGCAGCCGCCGGCTGGTGGACGAGCTGGACACCGTCGGGGACGTCCGGCGCAGCCGCGACCCCGCCGAGGTGGAGCGCCGGCTGCCCCTGCTGCTGGACCACCTTCCGCCGGCCCAGCGGACCTTCGCCCGGGCGGCCGCCCGGCTGCACGCCGCGATCGGCCGGGTGGAGGTGGCGGTGCTGCCCGGACCGTCCGGACCGGCCGCCGCGCTGCTGACCCTGCTCGACGGGCCCGGCGCCGACGTCCGGCTGCCCTGGTGGGGCTTCTCCGACGCCGGCGGACTGGACCGCCGGCTGGGCTCGCCGGTGGCCACCCTCACCGCCTCCGCCGGACTCCGCGGGCGGGCCCGGCGCCGCTGAGCCGTCGGCCCGGGGATCAGCGCAGCTGCAGGACGTTCTGGTCCGGCCCGCCGGTGGTGGTCGTGCGGTGCACCCCCTGCCGGAGCACCCCGGTGGCCGGCACCCGGCCCTCCCGCTCCCGCCCGTCGGCGGCCAGGGTCACGGTGATCGGGTAGCTGCGGCCGGTGTAGGTCGGCGGTCCCCCGCGCGGCCGGGTGTAGGTGGGGAAGCGTCCGGCGAGCTCCAGCCGGTCGCCGTCCCGGCGCAGCCGTAGCTCGGGGTCGGCGAGGTCGGCGTACTCGGTGGCCGCCCGCGCGCACCCGGCTGCCTCCGGGTCGGCCGGTGGCTCCCGGGTCAGGCAGTTGAACGCCGGCAGGACGACGTGCGCCAGCGCCCGCGTCCCGTCGGTGCTCGTGCTCACGCCGGGGCGGGTGACCGTGACGCCCACCGCCCGTCGTTCCAGCAGCACGCTGCCGAACATGGCCCGGGCGGCGACGCCGTCCTCCCCGAGCGGCACCGACCGGGCGGCGAGCGCGCCGGCCGGGACCTGGCTGCCCGCAGGCTCCGGCGGCGGCGCCGTCGTGCCGGGCGCTGCCGCCGGGGCGGCTGCCCGGCCGCCGGGCGTCGGGTCCTCGGCGCGGCCGACCAGTGCGATGACGACGGCGGCGAGCACCAGGACGGCGGCCGCCAGCACCATGAGCACCAGCGTCCGGCGCGTGCCCGGCTCCCCGATCGGGCCACCGCGCCGGGTGTGCCGGGCCCGCCCCGCCGTCGCCGGCGCGTGGACCGCGGTCGCGCCGGTGGACGTCGCCGGCCTGGCCGCCACCGCCGGGGCGGGCGCCGCGGCCGGGGGCAGGGGCGAGCCGGGTGGGTGCTCGAGGAAGCCGGGGAGGTCGTCGACCTCCAGCACGGCCCGCGGGGGAGGTGCCGCGGCGGGCCGCGCGGCGGCGTCGGGCGGGTTCGGCTCCGGTGCCGCAGCGGGCGTGGAGCGGTCCGGGCGGCGGCCGGTCACCGCCGCGAGCGACAGCCCGAGCACGAGGCCGGCCACCAGTGCCAGGACGAGCCAGCCCGCCAGCGCCGGGGCGGTGAGCGAGACGGCGTTCACCGCCCCGGCCCCGCTGCCGCGGGAGCACTGCCGGCGCGGCCCGGTCCGTCGTTCCTGCTCATCTCGCCGCCCAGCATGGCAAAGCCGACGGGACGCCCCGTGCCGACGTGTCGGAACGGCCCGGCCGTAGGCGCTCGAACGGCCCCGCTGCAGGCGCTGGGACGGCCCCGCTGCGGGCGCTGGAGTGGCCCCCTTCCAGGGGTCCACCCTGAGCTCGCGAAGGCGGGGAGGAAGGTGGCCCCGCTGCAGGGTCCCGCCGCGAGCCTGCGAGCGGTGGGGGGGGCAGCGGGGTCCTTGTTCAGCCGGTGGGGTCGATCTCCTCCGGGTCGCGGCCCAGCAGGACGGCCACCTGGTCGACCACCACGTCGCGCACCAGGTCGGCGAGGTCGTCCCGGTCGGTGGCCCGGATCTCCAGCGGTCGGCGGTAGACCACGATCCGCGCCGGGTGCTCCCGCCCGTCCTCGTGGTGCGCGGGCAGGACCCGGGCCAGCGGGACGCTGCCGTCGTCGAGGACGTCGGCGTCCAGGACGACGTCGTCGGGGCTGGTGTGGTCGACCCAGGGCACGTCCTCGACGGCGAACTCGACCCCGGCGAGCTCGCGTTCCCAGCGACGCTCCAGGTCCTCGACGGCGTCCAGGACGAGGTCGTCGAACTGCTCGGCGCGGCTGCGGGACAGGGGCACGGTGGGCGGCACCAGGCGTCCGCGCAGCCCGCGGCCGTGGCGGTCGCGCCGGGCGCGGGCAGGGGGACGGTCCATCGCGGGTGCGAGCCTACGTCCCCCGGCCCCCCGGGGCCCCCGTCGTGGGGGCCGGTGGGGCGGATGAGCCCGTTTTCCGGTGTGCCTGCTCCCCACGGGGGCCGATCGCGGTTAGTGTGCCCGACTGTGAGGACCCGGTGGTGAGGCAGTCACGTCGCTGCTCGCGCAGCGGCTGCGCGCAACCGGCGGCGGCGACACTGACCTACGTGTACGCGGAGTCGACGGCCGTCGTCGGTCCGTTGGCGACGTACTCGGAGCCGCACAGCTACGACCTGTGCGAGTTCCACGCCGGACGGTTGACCGTGCCGCGCGGCTGGGAGGTCGTGCGCCACGAGATGGACGCCGAGGACGCCGGCCCCACCGGCGACGACCTGCTGGCACTGGCCGACGCCGTCCGCGAGGCCGCCCGGCCGGAGCCGCCGCGGGACCCCGCCGACGACGGCAGTGGCACCCGCCGCGGGCACCTGCGCGTCCTGCCCAACCTCCCGTGAGGGAGGGCCCCTGCAGCCGGGGCCGGGGCAGGGCCTCCGCGTGCGCCTCCGGCGCGCCCCGCCACTAGGGTCGACGCGCCGCCGGTCGCACCGGCCGCGGCAGGGGCTAGTGCGAGGGTGAGCCGTTGTCCGACCTGTCGTCGATCATCAAGGCATACGACGTGCGGGGCGTGGTCCCCGACGAGTGGGACGAGGACGTGGCCCGCGCCATCGGCGCCGCCTTCGCCGAGTTCGTCCACCAGGAGACCGGCGCGACCGCGGTGGTGACCGCGCACGACATGCGCGACTCCTCCGTCCCGCTGTCCCGGGCCTTCGCCGAGGGCGTGCTGGAGCGCGGCCTCGACGTCGTGGAGGCCGGGCTGGGCTCCACGGACATGCTGTACTTCGCGGCCGGCTCGCTGGACCTGCCCGGTGCCATGTTCACCGCCAGCCACAACCCGGCGCAGTACAACGGCATCAAGCTCTGCCGGGCCGGGGCCGCGCCGATCGGGCAGGACTCCGGGCTGGTGCAGATCCGGGAGTGGGCCGAGCAGGGCAGCCGCTTCGACCGGCAGCCCGACCGGGTCGGCTCGGTGAGCGGCCGTGACGTGCTCGCCGAGTACGCCGCCCACCTGCGGTCGCTGGTCGACCTGTCGGGCATCCGGCCGCTCAAGGTGGTCGTGGACGCCGGCAACGGCATGGGCGGCTACACCGTCCCGGTGGTGCTCTCCGGCCTGCCGCTGGACGTCGTCCCGATGTACTTCGAGCTCGACGGCTCCTTCCCCAACCACGAGGCCAACCCGCTGGACCCGGCCAACCTGGTCGACCTGCAGGCGGCGGTGGTCGAGCACGGCGCCGACATCGGCCTGGCCTTCGACGGGGACGCCGACCGGTGCTTCATCGTCGACGAGCGGGGCGGGGCGGTGAGCCCCTCGGCGATCACCGCGCTGGTGGCGGTCCGCGAGCTGGCCAAGGGCCGCGGCTCCACGGTGATCCACAACCTGATCACCTCACGGGCGGTGCCCGAGATCGTGCGCGAGCACGGCGGCGTCCCGGTGCGGACCCGGGTCGGCCACTCGTTCATCAAGGCCGAGATGGCCCGCACCAACGCGGTCTTCGGCGGCGAGCACTCGGCGCACTACTACTTCCGTGACTTCTGGCGCGCCGACACCGGCATGCTGGCCGCGATGCACGTGCTCGCCGCGCTGGGCGAGCAGCCGCGGCCGCTCACGGAGCTGACCGCCGCCTACGCCCGGTACGTCGCCTCCGGGGAGATCAACTCCACGGTCGCCGACGCCGCCGGCCGGGTCGCCGAGGTGCGCGAGACGTGGAGCTCCCGGGACGGCGTCTCCGTCGACGAGCTGGACGGGCTGACCGTCGCGCTCGCCGACGGCTCGTGGTTCAACCTGCGGGCCAGCAACACCGAGCCGCTGCTCCGGCTCAACGTGGAGGCGCGGGACGAAGCGCGGATGACGGCGCTGCGCGACGAGGTCCTCGGGGTGGTGCGCGCGTGAGCGGGCCGGGAGCGGTGGACGCCGCCGACGGTGGTGGCCGGCCGGAGACGCTGGGCATCGACCCCGCGCTGCTGGCGATCCTGGCCTGCCCGGACACCCACCACAGCCCGCTGACCGTCGACGTCGCGGCCGCCGAGCTGGTCTGCGGGACCTGCTCGCGGGCGTTCCCGGTGCGCGACGGGATCCCGGTGCTGCTGCTCGACGAGGCGCGGCGGCGGACGGCGTGACCTCCGCGGAGCTGGCCGAGGAGGTCTTCGACGACCCGGCGCTGCTCCGCGCCCGGGACCCCCGTGACCTGCTCCCGGCCGTCGCCGGGGCCGGCGCGCAGGTGCGGGAGACCGCGCGGCTGACCGAGGAGGCCGGCCTGGGGCGGGTGACCGCCGGCGGCCGGCCGCGCGGTCTGGTCATCGTCGCCCGCCGGGAGGGGGCGGTGGCCGCCGCGGTGCTGCGGGCGCTGCTCGGCCCCTCCAGCCCGGTGACCGTCGACGTCGTCCCGGGCCCGGCGCTGCCGGTCTGGATGGGCGCCTCGGACATCGCCGTGATCGCCACCCGGACCGGCGCCGGCCGGTACGCGGTGACCCCCGCCTACGAGGCCGCCCGCCGCGGCGTGGCCGTGGTGGGGATCGGCGCCGAGGACGCGCCGCTGCACGCCGCCTGCGCCAGCTCCCGGGCGCCCTACGTGGCGCTGCCGGCCTCCCGGGTGCGGCACACGACGCTGTGGTCCCTGCTCACCCCGATGCTGCTGCTGGCCGACCAGCTGGGACTGCTCCCCGCCGGCGTCGCCGACACCGAGCTGGTGGCCGCCGCGCTGGACGAGGTCGCCGCGGAGTGCGGCCCGACCCGCGAGTCGTTCGTCAACCCGGCCAAGACCCTGGCCCTGGAACTGCTGGACGCGCTGCCGGTGATCGCCGCCGAGGGGCCGCTGGCCGGGGCGGCCGCGGAACGGGTGGCCGACCAGCTGGCCACCCTGGCCGGCCTGCCGGTCACCGCGTTCCGGCTGCCCGACCAGCGTGTCGCCGCCCGGACCGTGCTGGCCGGTCCGCTGGCACCCGAGGCCGGTGCCGACGACTTCTTCCGCGACCGGGCCGACGACACCGGTCGGCGGCTGCGGCTGTTGACCATCCGGGACGCCGACGTCGGCGAGCACGACGGCGCCCACGAGCGGGAGCCCCGTTCGGCGGCGGAGGCCATGCAGGAGGTGCTGCGCACGGCCACCGCCGCCAACGTGCCGGTCAGCCGGCTGGGCGAGCACGGCGACCAGGAGCGTCCGGCGCGCCTGGTCCAGCTCGCCCGGCAGCTGGCGGTGGCCGACTTCAGCGCCGTCTACCTCGCGCTGGCCCTCGACCACGAGCGGGCCGGCTCCTCCTGAGTCCGGCCGTCCGGCCCGCACCGCATGGCCGGGTCACCGGCTGGGCACAGGGCGACCGCGCGACCCGCCCGCCCAGCCCACCCGGGAGACCCCAGCCATGACCGAACACACGGGGACCCCGTCCGCGACCGGGTCGGATGTGCACCCGGCCGACGCCCGGGCCGGCGCCACCCACCCCACCGACCACGCCCCCGGCGGGGAGCACGGCAGGGACGGCAAGGACGCCGAAGGCGGTGGCCACGGCGGCAGCACCAAGGCGATCATCGCCGCGATGCTGGCGAACATCGGCATCGCGATCGCCAAGTTCGTCGCGTTCCTGGTGACCGGGGCGTCCTCGATGCTCGCCGAGTCCATCCACTCGGTGGCCGACACGGGGAACCAGGTGCTGCTGCTGGTCGGTGGGAAGCGGGCCCAGCGGGCCGCCACCCCCCAGCACCCGTTCGGCTTCGGTCGGGACCGCTACGTCTACAGCTTCATCGTGGCCATCGTGCTGTTCAGCCTGGGTGGACTTTTTGCCGTGTACGAGGGCGTGCACAAGCTGCTGGACCCCGAGGAGCTGACGTCGCCGGCCTGGGCGATCGGGGTCCTCCTGGTGGCCATCGTCCTCGAGGGCTTCTCGTTGCGCACCGCGGTCAAGGAGACCGACGCCGTCCGCGGGCCGGGAGAGAGCTACTGGGCCTTCATCCGGCACGCCCGCGCCCCCGAGCTGCCGGTCGTGCTCCTCGAGGACACGGGGGCGCTGCTTGGCCTCACCCTGGCGTTGCTCGGGGTGGGGCTGACCACGCTCACCGGCAACGCCGCCTTCGACGGGATGGGCACCGTGGCCATCGGCGTCCTGCTGGTCGTGATCGCTGTGATCCTGGCCGTGGAGACCAAGAGCCTGCTGATCGGCGAGTCGGCCACCCCGGAGGCGCAGCGGCGGATCCTCACGGCGATCGAGGCCGGGAACGACGTGCTGTCGGTCATCCACATGCGCACCCAGCACCTCGGGCCGGAGGACCTGCTGGTGGCCGCCAAGATCGCCGTCCGCTCCGACGACACCGCGGCCAGCGTCGCCCGGGCGATCGACGCGGCGGAGGAGCGGCTGCGCGCCGCCGAGCCGATGGCCCGCGTCGTCTACCTGGAACCGGACATCCGCCGGGGGACGACGCCGGCCGGCGCCGGAGCCGGGGACCAGGGAGCCGCTCCCGCCGGGTGACCTCACCCGGAGGTGGGGGCCTGCCGGGCCGGCGTCCCCGAGGTGCCCGTCGCGCCAGTAGCCTCCAGCGTGATGTGGCAGCTCACCAGTACCGTCCGGCACTACCCGTGGGGCAGCCGCACCGTCATCCCCGAACTCCTCGGGCTGGACAGCCCGGCTGAGCAGCCGTACGCGGAGCTGTGGATGGGGGCGCACCCCGACGCCCCGAGCCGGCTGGCCGACGGCACGCCGCTGGACGCCGCCATCGCGGCCGCGCCCGACGAGCTGCTCGGTCCGGCCGTGCGGGAGCGCTTCGGCCCCCGGCTGCCGTTCCTGATGAAGGTGCTGGCCGCGGACAAGCCGCTGTCGCTGCAGGCGCACCCCACCACGGCCCAGGCCGAGGCGGGGTTCGCCGCCGAGGAGGCCGCCGGCGTCCCCAAGGACGATCCGGCGCGCACCTTCAAGGACCCGTTCCACAAGCCGGAGGTCCTGCTGGCGATCACACCGGTCGAGGCGCTGTGCGGCTTCCGCCCGGTGCAGGAGTCGCTGCACTGCCTGGCCAAGCTCCAGCTGCCCGAGCTCATGCCGACCATCGCCGCGCTGGCGCGGGGCGGGCTGCGGGCGGCGGTCCCGCAGCTGCTCGCCCTGTCCGAGCGGCGTCGGGAGTCACTGGTGAGCGCCGTCGCGGAGCGGGCCGCCGGGTACGTCGCCGCCCACGACCCCGAGTTTATCAACACCTACCGCTGGGCGGCCCAGCTCGCCGGCGACTACCCCGGTGACCCCGGGGTCGTCATCTCGCTGATGTGCAACCACCTGCGGCTGTCCCCCGGCGAGGCGGTCTTCCTGCCCGCCGGCAACCTGCACGCCTACCTCTGCGGCGCCGGTGTGGAGGTGATGGCCAGCTCGGACAACGTGCTGCGCGGCGGGCTGACCGCCAAGCACGTCGACCTGGCAGCGCTCATCGAGGTGCTGGACTTCACCGACGGCCGGGTCCCGGTGCTGCACCCGGTGCTCGGTCCGGGCGGGCTGCGGTACCCGGTGCCGGTCGAGGACTTCGACCTCACCCGGGTGGAGCTGGGCACCGACGCCGGCGTGCTGACCACCGCCGGCCCGCAGCTGGTGCTGTGCGCCCGGGGGACGGCGGTGCTGGTCGACGGCGACGAGCAGCTGGTGCTGCGCACCGGGGAGTCGGCCTTCGTCCCGGCCGGGGCGCCGCTCTCGGCCCGCGGCCCGGCGTTGCTCTACCGGGCCACCACCGCCCTCCGGTAGGGCCACGCCCCGGTCCTCCGAGCGCAGCTGGGGCGGAGCGGTCCCGCCGGCGGTTACCCTGGACCTCGGCACGAGCCCCGCCGAAGCCTCGGCATGCTCGCACAGCGACCGCACTGCGCCTGCCCGCCCCGACCGGGGCCGGGCCGGGCCGGACACTGGAGCGACATGACCGCCACCATCGGCACCCGAGTACTGACCACCGACGACTACAAGGTCGCCGACATCTCCCTGGCCGGCTTCGGCCGCAAGGAGATCTCCCTCGCCGAGCACGAGATGCCCGGCCTGATGGCGCTGCGCGCCGAGTACGGCGACGAACAGCCGCTGGCCGGCGCCCGCATCGCCGGGTCCCTGCACATGACCGTGCAGACCGCCGTCCTGATCGAGACCCTCGTCGCCCTCGGCGCCGACGTCCGCTGGGTCAGCTGCAACATCTTCTCCACCCAGGACCACGCGGCCGCGGCGATCGTCGTGGGCGACGGCACCGCCGAGCAGCCCACCGGGGTGCCGGTCTTCGCCTGGAAGGGCGAGACGCTGCCGGAGTACTGGTGGTGCACCCAGCGGCTGTTCGAGTTCACCGACGACGAGGGCACCGTCATCGGGCCGAACATGCTCCTGGACGACGGTGGGGACGCCACCCTGCTGGTCCACCTGGGCACCCGGTTCGAGGCCGAGGGCGCCGTCCCGGACGCCACCGAGGCCGACTCCGAGGAGTACGGCGTCATCCTCGACGTGCTGCGGGAGAGCCTGACCACCGACCAGCAGCGCTGGACCCGGGTCGGCGAGGCCATCAAGGGCGTCACCGAGGAGACCACCACCGGCGTCCTGCGGCTCTACGAGCTGGCCCGCGACGGCCGGCTGCTGTTCCCGGCGATCAACGTCAACGACTCGGTCACCAAGAGCAAGTTCGACAACCTCTACGGCTGCCGGCACTCCCTCATCGACGGCATCAACCGGGCCACCGACGTGATGATCGGCGGCAAGGTCGCCGTCGTCTGTGGCTTCGGGGACGTCGGCAAGGGCTGCGCGGAGGCGCTGCGCGGCCAGGGCGCCCGGGTCATCGTCACCGAGATCGACCCGATCTGCGCGCTGCAGGCGGCGATGGAGGGCTACCAGGTCACCACGCTGGACGACGTCATCGGCACGGCGGACATCATCGTCACCGCGACGGGCAACAAGGACATCATCTCCGCCGAGCAGCTGGCCGCCACCAAGCACCAGGCGATCATCGGCAACATCGGGCACTTCGACAACGAGATCGACATCGCCGGCCTGGCCCGCACCCCGGGCGTCACCCGGACCACGATCAAGCCGCAGGTCGACGAGTGGCGGTTCGCCGACGGCCACACGATCATCGTGCTGTCCGAGGGCCGGCTGCTGAACCTCGGCAACGCCACCGGGCACCCCAGCTTCGTGATGAGCAACTCGTTCTCCAACCAGGTGCTCGCCCAGCTGGAGCTGTGGACCAACCAGGCGGCCTACGCGGGCCAGACGCCCGACGTCACGGTGCTCCCCAAGCACCTCGACGAGAAGGTCGCCCGGCTGCACCTGGGTGCGCTCGGCGTCAAGCTGACCGAGCTGACCAAGGTCCAGGCCGACTACCTCGGCGTCCCGGTCGAGGGCCCCTACAAGTCCGACCACTACCGCTACTGAGCGGCCACCCTTCAGGGGCCCGCGCCGAGCGCGCGAGGCGTGGGGGGAAGGGTGGTCCTTCTTCTTCCTCCCCACCCTTCGCAGGCTCAGGGCGGGCCCCTGGAAGGGGGCTGGCCCGCGCCGAGCGCGCGAGGCGTGGGGGGAAGGGTGGTCCTTCCTGCCCCCCGCCACTCCGGGGCTCGCGGCGGGCCCTGCAGGGCGGCCGGGCCTCGTCCTCGCGGACGGGGCCACTCCCGGGGCCCGTACCGGGTCTCGGGTGATCTGACCAGTACGTTCCCACCCGCCCGGGTGCCTTCCCGGGCGGGTGGGGCCGTCTGTGGGCCCCGCGTGGGCAGAATGGGTCCGTGCCACCTTCCGCTCCCCCCACGGGGACCAGCCGCGGCCGCGTCCTCGTCGTCGACGACGACGCCGCCCTCGCCGAGATGCTGGGCATCGTGCTGCGCCGCGAGGGCTACGAACCCGCGTTCGTCTCCGACGGCGCCCGGGCCGTGGCGACCTTCCAGCAACTCCGTCCCGACCTGGTGCTGCTCGACCTGATGCTGCCCGGCCGGAACGGGCTGCAGATCTGCGCCGACATCCGGACCCAGTCCACCGTCCCGATCGTCATGCTCACCGCCAAGGGCGACACCATCGACGTCGTGCAGGGACTGGAGGCCGGAGCCGACGACTACGTGACCAAGCCGTTCAAGCCGGTCGAGCTCGTCGCCCGGGTCCGCGCCCAGCTGCGCCGCGGGGAGAACGGGCAGGCCGAGAGCCTCACCATCGGCGACGTGCAGATCGACGTCCCGGCGCACCAGGTCACCCGGGACGGCGTCCCGATCGCGCTGACACCGCTGGAGTTCGACCTGCTGGTGGCCCTGGCCCGCAAGCCCCGCCAGGTGTTCACCCGGGAGCTGCTGCTGGAGCAGGTGTGGGGCTACCGGCACGCCGCCGACACCCGGCTGGTCAACGTGCACGTGCAGCGGCTGCGGGCCAAGGTCGAGCGCGACCCCGAACGCCCCGAGGTGGTGCTGACCGTGCGCGGGGTCGGCTACAAGGCCGGTCCACCATGAGCGGACAGGCCCGCGGGAGCGGACCGACGTGCACCGTGACCGGTCGCGCCACCGGACGGTGAGCAACGTGGCCGGACCGCAGGTGGTCACCCCGTCCGGGGACCTGCCGCCGGCTCCGGCCGGCCGGCCGGCCGGTGCTGCCGGGGGACCGGCGGTGGAGGAGGGGCGTGCCCGGCGCCGGCCCTCCTCGGCCCGGCGTGCCCGGCTCTGGGTGCGCCGCCGGGCGTTGCGGGCCCACCGGGTGGCACGCCGGGCGTTCCGCGCCTCGCTGCACGCCTGGCGGGCCTCGCTGCAGCTGCGGGTCGGGGCGATCACCATGCTGGTCGCCGCCGTCGTCGTGGTGATCGTCAGCCTGGTGCTGTTCCGGCAGATCAGCGACCAGCTGCTCCGGGTCAAGCGGCAGGCCGCGGTCGACCAGTCCCTGGCCGGGGTGCTCTACGCGCAGTCCGAGGTGAGCGGGATCGCCACCGGCGACCCGGCCAGCGTCCGCTCGGCGCTGGACCGGGCGGTGCAGGGGCTGGGGTCCCGGGGCGGCGCGGCCGGTGACTTCGACGTCGTCATGGTCTACCGCTCCGGGGACGACGAGCGGCCGGCGTGGAGCCGGCCGATGGTCTACGGCGCCCTGCCCCCCGACCTGCGGGCCCAGGTGGCCCAGGGCGCCCAGGCCTACCGGTACGGGCTGGTGCCCGACGCGGCGGGCGACCCGGTCCCGACGTTGCTGGTCGGTGCGCCCGTGCCGGCGGACGGGCAGAGCGGCGACCGGGTCGAGGTGTACTTCGCCTTCCCGCTGGAGCAGGAGCGGGAGAGCCTGGAGCTGATCCGCAGCACCGTGGTGATCAGTGGGGTCTCGCTGGTGCTCTTCGTCGTCGGCATCGGTGTCCTGGTGACCCGGCTGGTCGTCGACCCGGTGCGGCGGGCTGCGGTCAGCGCCCAGCGGCTGGCCGAGGGGCGGCTGGAGGAACGGTTGCTGGTGCGGGGGGAGGACGACCTCGCCCGGCTGGCGACGAGCTTCAACGCGATGGCCGACAGCCTGCAGCGGCAGATCACCCAGCTCGAGGGGCTGTCCCAGCTGCAGCAGCGGTTCACCTCCGACGTCTCGCACGAGCTGCGCACCCCGCTCACCACCGTGCAGATGGCGGCTGACGTGCTGCACGACGCCCGGGGCGACTTCGACCCGGCCGTCGCCCGGTCCGCGGAGCTGCTGCACGCCGAGCTGGACCGCTTCGAGGGGCTGCTCTCGGACCTGCTGGAGATCAGTCGCTACGACGCCGGCGCGGCGGTGCTGGAGGCCGAGCCGCAGGACCTGGGCCAGGTGGTGGACCGGGTGGTGGCGGGGATGTCCTCGCTCGCGGAGCGGCGCGGCTGCGAGCTGCGGGTGCAGGTGCCCGAGGCCCCGGTCGTCGCCGAGGTGGACGCCCGCCGGGTGGAGCGGGTGCTCCGCAACCTGGTCGGCAACGCGATCGAGCACGGCGCCGGGGAGCCGGTGGAGATCACGCTCGCGGCCTCCCGGACGGCGGCGGCGCTGACGGTGCGCGACCACGGGATCGGCCTCAGCTCCGCCGATGCCCAGCACGTCTTCGACCGGTTCTGGCGGGCCGACCCGGCACGGGTGCGCACCGTGGGCGGCAGCGGGCTGGGGCTGTCGATCAGCCTGGAGGACGCCCGGCTGCACGGCGGCTGGCTGCAGGTGTGGGGCCTGCCCGGCCAGGGCGCCCAGTTCCGGCTGACGCTGCCGCTGACCGCGGGCGGGGAGCTGACCGGCTCGCCGCTGCCGCTGCGCCCCATCGGGCTGCGTCGCGGCGGGGACCCGTCGTGAGGCGGCTGCACGCCGCGGCGGCGTTGCTGGCCGTCGGGCTGCTGGCCGGGTGCAGCACCGTGCCCAGCAGCTCACCGACGGTGCGGATCACCCAGATGGCCGAGGCGCCGGACGGGCCGGTGGGGATCGAGCCGCTGCCACCGGAGGCCGGTGCCGCGCCCGAGGAGGTGGTCGCCGGGTTCATCGACGCCAGCGCCAGCGTCGTCCGCAACCACCCGGTGGCCCGCCAGTTCCTCACCGAGGAGGCGGCCGGCAGCTGGTCGGACAGCGAGAGCGTCACCGTCATCAGCGCCTCCTACTCCGCCGTCTCCTCCCAGCAGGGCACCGTGGACCTGACCGCGGAGCTGGTCGGCACCCTGGACGGCCGCGGCGTGTTCACCGTCGGGGACGGGACCGTCTTCACCCGGTCCTTCACGCTCACCGACGAGTCGGGTGAGTGGCGGATCGCCGACCCCGAGGACGGCCTGCTCCTCCTGCTGCCGGACTTCCAGCGGACCTACGACCAGCTCGACGCCTTCTTCCTCGACCCGACCGGCACCCGGCTGGTGCCCGACCCGCGGTTCCTGGTCGCCGGGCAGGCGCAACCCAACGCCCTGGTCGAGCGGCTGATCGCCGGCCCGGCCTCCACGATCGCCGCCGGGGTCGCCAACCCGCTGGCCGAGGCGCGGCTGCGCGCCGCGGTCCAGAGCGACGGTCAGACCGCGACGGTCGACCTGACCGGGCTGGAGGAGGCCCCTGAGGCCACACTCCAGGGGGTCTCCGCCCAGCTGGTGTGGTCGCTGTCGCAGCCGGGACTCGGGCTGCGGTCGGTGCGGGTGCTCCGCGACGGGCAGCGGCTGGGGCTGGCCGACGTCCCCGAGCTGCAGAGCGTCGACGACTGGGCCGGTCTGGACCCCGACGCCTCGCCGGTGGAGGCGGTGGGCCACTACCTGGACGGCGGGGCGCTGCGGCGCGCCACCGACGGACAACCTGCTCCCGGCCCGGCCGGGGCCGGCGCGTACGGACTGACCTCGGCGGCCGTGTCGGCCGACGAGCGCACCGGCGCACTCGGCCTGACCGCCGGGGTGACGGCGGCCGGTGGCAGTGCCACCCTGCTCGCCGGGCCCTACGGCGGCGACCTGGCGTCCGTGCTCAGCGGCGCGAGCTTCACCGAGCCCACCGCCGCCGGTCCCCGGTCGGAGATCTGGACGGTCCGGGACGGCACCGAGGTGGTCCGGCTGCCCTCCGGCGGGACCACGCAGACGGTCAGCGCCCCCACGCTCCCCGGGCTCGGCCGGACGTCGGTGTTCCAGCTGTCGCCCGACGGCGTGCGCGCGGCGGTGGTCGTGGAGACCCCCGAGGGCGGCCGGCTGCTGATGGGCACGGTGGTCCGCGCGGACGACGTGGTCACGGTCCGCGACCTCCGCTCGGTGGCGCCCTCGCTGCGCCAGGTGGTGGACGTGGCCTGGCGCAACGCCGAGGTGCTCATGGTGCTGGCCGGCGACCCCGGGAGCAGCCGCACGGTCCCGTACTCGGTCGGCGTCGACGGCTGGGGGCTGACCGCGGTGACCACCGCCGGGCTGCCCGGGCAGCCGACCGCGGTCGCCGCCGCGCCGAGCCGCCAGCCGCTGGTCAGTGCCGACGGGACGCTGTGGCTGCTGGCCGGAGGGACGTGGGTCACCCTGGTGCGCGGCCAGCAGCCGGTGGCCGGGACGGCGCCGCTCTACCCGATCTGAGCGCGGGACGCCGGCGGCCCTCCCCGGCGGACGTGCCCGTCCCCGACCGGGCCGACCGGTGCCCGTCGCACCACGGCCGGGGGCAGGCTGCTCCGGTGACCCCCGACGGGCGCGCGAGCCCGGCGGCGGGGTGGCGGGCGTTGACCGACCTGGTGTTGCCGCGCACCTGCGCCGGCTGCGGGGTCCCGGGCAGCGGCGTGTGCCCGCGCTGTCGCCGCTGGCTCGCCGCCCCGCGGCTGGCGACGCCGCGCCGGCACCCGGTGGGGATGCCGCCCACCGTGGCGGCCGGTCCGTATGCCGGTCCCGTCCGCCCGGTCGTGCTGGCCTTCAAGGAGCAGGGCCGCGCCGAGCTGGCCCGCCCGCTCGGCGCGGCCCTGGCGCTGGCCGTGACCGTGCTGCTCAGCGGGCTGCCCGACGCCGCCGGCGCCGTCCGCGGCCCGGTGGTCCTGGTCCCGGTGCCCAGTTCCGCGGCGGCGGTGCAGCGCCGCGGACGGGACCACGTGCGGGAGCTGGCCGGGTGGGGCGCGGCCGAGCTGCGGGCGGCGGGGGTGCCGGCCCGGTCGGTGCCGGTGCTCCGCCGGACGCGGGGCACCCGGGACTCGGCCGGCCTCGACGCGACCGAGCGGCGGAGCAACCTGGCCGGCCGGTTCCGCGCCCGGCCCCCGCGCGGCGGTCTCCCGGTCGGCACCGTGGTGCTCGTGGACGACGTGGTGTCCAGCGGCGCGACGCTCACCGAGGCGGCGCGGGCGCTGTCCGCCCTGCTCGCCGACGCCGGCGCGGCCGGCACCGGGGACCCGGCCGGGACCCGGCCGGCGGTCGCCGCGGTGGTCGCGGCCACCCCGCGGCGTCCCGTGCAGCGGCCTCTCCCGGGCCGCGGGGAGGCGTTCACGGTGCGCGACCGGAGCGGCACTGATCGACTGTCGGGTCCGGCCGGACAGGGCTAGCGTCGGTTGGATCACACCCCGCTCAACCGGGAGGGTTCATGGAGATCGTGGTCCGTGGTCGCAACGTCGAGGTGCCGGAGCACTTCCGCCAGCACGTCGAGGACAAGGTCGGCCAGCTCGAACGGTTCGACGGCAAGTTGATCCGCATCGACGTCGAACTGCTGCACGAGAAGAACCCACGCCAGTCCGACCACTGCCAGCGCGTGGAGATCACGCTGCGCGGCAAGGGCCCGGTCGCCCGAGCCGAGGCCGACGCCCCGGACTTCTACGCGGCGCTGGAACTGGCCGCCCACAAGGTGGAGAACCGGCTCCGGCGGGCCAACGACCGCCGGCGGGTGCACCACGGCCGGCGGACCCCGGCCAGCGTGCGGATCGACGCGGCGCCAATGGACGCCACCACTCCCGCGGTCGAGGCCGTCGCACGCGACCGCGCACTCGCCGAAGGCCCGCACGTCACCGACCTCGACGAGCACCTCCCCGGGCAGATCGTCCGGGAGAAGGTGCACCCGGCGACCCCGATGCACGTCGACCAGGCGCTGCACGAGATGGAGCTGGTCGGGCACGACTTCTTCCTGTTCCTCTGCGCCGACACCGGCCAGCCCTCGGTCGTCTACCGACGGCACGCCTACGACTACGGCCTCATCCGGCTGGGCGCATCGCTCACCAGCACGGACGGCGCCTCAGCCGGAGCCGCGCGCCAGCCGGCGGGCGTCTGAGGAGGGACCTCTGCGCCCCCCCAGCCCTCGCGAGCTCGGGCCGGGGCCCTGCACAGGGGCCATGCCCGGCGGGCCGTCTCCCTCGGGGAGGCGGCCCGCCGCCGTCCCTAGGCGTTGCCGAGCACCCGGTCGACCGCTATCTCGATCACCACGCGGGACGGGTTCTCCCGCGGCTGCCGGTAGCGGCGCGCGTACCGGGCGACGGCGTCGGCCACCGCGGCCGCGTCGTCGCGCACCTGCGCCGTCCCCTCCAGGGTCAGCCAGCGGCGGCCGTCGACCTGGCACACCGCCACCCGCGGTTGCCCGGCGCGCACGTGCCGGGCCTTCTGGGACGTCCCGGAGGTGATCACCCGTGCGGTCCGGGTGGCCGGGTCGTAGGTCACCCCCACCGGGACGACGTGCGGGCTGCCGTCCGCGCGCAGCGTCGTCAGCGTCGCCAGGTGCCGCTCCTCCAGGAAGGCGAGGGCGCTGGCACCGAGGTCGTCGAGGTCCCTGGACACACCGCGCACGCTACGGCCCCCGGCGCACCGGGTCGGTCGGGTGAGGACCGTTGACAGCTCCGCCGCCTACGCTGGGGCCGTGGTGTTCAACAGGATCCTGCGTGCCGGTGAGGGCAAGATCGTCCGACGGCTGTCGAAGATCGCCGACGCGGTCGAGTCCCGCGAGCCCGAGGTCACCGATCTGACCGACGCCGAGCTGCGCGCGAAGACCGACGAGTTCAAGGAGCGCTACGCCGACGGGCAGAGCCTGGACGTGCTGCTCCCGGAGGCCTTCGCCGTCGTCCGGGAGGCCGCGACCCGGACCCTCGGTCAGCGCCACTACAAGGTGCAGCTGATGGGCGGTGCCGCGCTGCACCTGGGCAACATCGCCGAGATGAAGACCGGTGAGGGCAAGACCCTGACCGGTGTGCTGCCGGCCTACCTCAACGGCCTGGCCGGCTCCGGCGTGCACGTGGTCACCACCAACGACTACCTCGCCCAGCGCGATGCCGAGTGGATGGGGCGGGTGCACCGCTTCCTCGGGCTGTCGGTGGGCACGATCCTGTCCGGTCAGAAGCCGGTCGAGCGCCGCGAGCAGTACGCCTGCGACATCACGCACGGCACGAACAACGAGTTCGGCTTCGACTACCTGCGCGACAACATGGCCTGGTCCAAGGCCGACCTGGTCCAGCGCGGGCACGCCTTCGCCATCGTCGACGAGGTCGACTCCATCCTCATCGACGAGGCCCGCACGCCGCTGATCATCAGCGGCCCGGCCGAGACCAGCGCCCGCTGGTACGGCGAGTTCGCCCGCATCGCCCCGCTGCTCAAGCGCGACCGGCACTACGAGGTCGAGGAGTCCAAGCGGACGGTGGCGATCACCGAGGAGGGCGTCGAGTTCGTCGAGGACCAGCTCGGCATCGAGAACCTCTACGAGGCCGCCAACACGCCGCTGATCGGCTACCTGAACAACGCGCTGAAGGCCAAGGAGCTCTTCCACCGCGACCAGCAGTACATCGTCAGCAACGGCGAGGTCCTCATCGTCGACGAGTTCACCGGCCGCGTGCTCGCCGGACGGCGCTACAACGAGGGGATGCACCAGGCCATCGAGGCCAAGGAGAAGGTGCAGATCAAGGACGAGAACCAGACCCTCGCCACGATCACCCTGCAGAACTACTTCCGGCTCTACGACAAGCTCGCCGGGATGACCGGCACGGCGCAGACCGAGGCCGCCGAGCTGTCCCAGACCTACAAGCTGGGCGTCGTCCCGATCCCGACGAACCGGCCGATGGTCCGCGAGGACCGCGCCGACGTCATCTACAAGACCGAGAAGGCCAAGTTCGACGCCGTCGTCGAGGACATCGCCGACCGGCACGAGGCCGGCCAGCCGGTGCTCGTCGGCACCGCCAGCGTCGAGAAGTCCGAGCTGCTGTCGAAGTTCCTGCTCCGCAAGGGCATCAAGCACGAGGTGCTGAACGCCAAGAACCACGCCCGGGAGGCGGCGATCATCGCCGAGGCCGGGCGGCTGGGGGCGGTCGTCGTCGCCACCAACATGGCCGGTCGCGGCACCGACATCCAGTTGGGCGGCAACCCCGACTTCCTCGCCGACGAGGCGCTGCGGGCCCGCGGTCTGTCGCCGGCGGAGACCCCGGAGGAGTACGAGGCCGCCTGGGACGACGCGCTGGCCAAGGCGCGCGAGCAGGTGGCGGCCGAGCACGAGGAGGTCACCGAGGCCGGCGGCCTGTACGTGCTGGGCACCGAGCGGCACGAGAGCCGGCGGATCGACAACCAGTTGCGTGGCCGCTCCGGGCGCCAGGGCGACCCGGGCGAGTCCCGCTTCTACCTGTCGCTGGGCGACGACCTGATGCGGCGCTTCAACGGCCCGATGCTCGAGTCGATGATGAACACGCTGCGGGTGCCGGAGGACCAGCCGATCGAGTCCAAGATGGTCAGCCGCGCCATCCGGTCCGCGCAGACCCAGGTCGAGCAGCAGAACTTCGAGATCCGCAAGGACGTCCTGAAGTACGACGAGGTCCTCAACCGGCAGCGCACCGTCATCTACGACGAGCGCCGCAAGGTGCTCGACGGCCAGGACCTGCACGTCCAGGTCCAGAGCATGGTGGACGACGTCATCGGCGCCTACGTCGACGGCGCCACCGAGACCGGCTACGCCGAGGACTGGGACCTGGCCAAGCTGTGGACCGGCCTCAAGGCCCTCTACCCGGTCGGTCTGGACCGGCAGGACCTGCTGGACCGGGTCGCCGACGGTGATCAGGCCGCGCTGACCGCCGACGTCCTCAGGTCCGAGCTGCTCGACGACGTGCACGCCGCCTACGCCGCCCGCGAGGAGGCGCTCGGGTCGGAGGTCATGCGGGAGCTGGAGCGCCGGGTGCTGCTGTCCGTGCTGGACCGCAAGTGGCGCGAACACCTCTACGAGATGGACTACCTGCGGGCCGGCATCCACCTGCGCGCGATGGCCAACCGGGACCCGGTCGTGGAGTACCAGCGCGAGGGCTACGACATGTTCAACGCGATGCTCGACGGCATCAAGGAGGAGTCGGTCGGCTTCCTGTTCAACCTGGAGGTCAAGACCGCCGAGCAGCAGGCGGCCGAGGCCGCGGCGAAGCAGGCCGAGACCGAGGCGGCCGCGCTGGCCGCCGCGCAGGCGGGCACCGAGCGGGTGCTCGCCCGCCAGCGGGCCGCCGCCGCTCAGGCTGCCGCCGCCCAGGCCGCCCAGGCTCAGGCCGCTGCGGCGCCGCCGGCTCCGGCTCCGGCGACGCCAGCAGCCCCGGCTCAGGCGTCCCCTCCCGCACCGTCGGCAGCTCCGGTCGGCAACCGCAACGGCAACGGGGCCGCGCCGCCGCCGGCGACGGCTCCGACCGCGCCGGCGGCAGCGCCCGCGCCGGCGGCCGCTCAGGCCGGCACCGCCCGCCGGGTCCGCCGGCCCGCCGCGGCGGCAGCCCCCGCGCCTGCCACGGACGGCCCCGCGCCGGCCGCGTCGAGCACCGGGACCGGCCCGGAGCTGGCGGTGAAGGGACTGGAGGCGCCGAAGCAGGAGGCGCTGACCTACAGCGCTCCCAGCCTGGACGCCTCGGCGAAGGACGGCGGCCGCTCCAAGGCCGCCAAGTCGGCCACGGTCACCGGCACCAAGGAGACCCCGCGCAACGCCCCGTGCCCCTGCGGCTCGGGCAAGAAGTACAAGCAGTGCCACGGCGCCGCCGGGCACTGAGAAAGGTGGAAGGACCCGGCTGCCCCCCACCACTCGCGGGCTCGCGGTGGGCCCCTGCAGCCGGGCCTGCCTCGCGAGCTCAGGGCGGGCTCCTGCAGCGAGGCCGCTGACCAGGAGCCCCGGGCGGGGATTCCGCCTCCGGGACCGTCTGCGGGGTCAGCCCACCTGCAGGGCGGTGCAGCGCCAGCGCCCGTCGATCCCCTCGAGCCGCGCCGCGACGGCATGCGCCCGGCCGCTCCGCCGGACCACGGCGCTGACCTCGGCGACCCCGTCGACCGGCTCGCAGACCCGGACCGAGGTCACCGCCAGCGCGGCGGTGCCCTCCGCGCACCAGCGGGGACGTCGCCCTGAGCTCAACGCGGCGAACAGCGCCGGGGTGACGACCGGCCGCAGCTGGGCGATCGGCCGCCGTCCGGCGAAGGCCTCGAGGGCCAGGGTCACCAGCCGCCGTCCGGCACCGGTGGCCTCGGGGAGCTCGGTCCGCCGGGTGTGCCTGGGGCCGAACTCCGGGTCGACCCCGGGGAACTGGGCCGGGGCGTCCATCCTCGGCCGGGGACCCGGCGGCGGCGCCTGCCGATCCGGGTAGCGCCCCGGCACGACGAGGGCGACGGGACCCCGCGGCTGGACGGCCGGCGGCCCAGGGGTCCGCACCACGGTGAGCCGCAGCGGTGACCGTCGGGGATCCGTGGCGGCCGGCGACGCGGCGGACGTCAGGTCGCCGGCGGGCACGGGGGCCGGGGCCAGGGGGGCACTCACGGCGAGCCTCCTGTCGGTGGTGGTGGCGGGCACGGGGGACGCGCCGGGGGCGGGTCTCACCGGGGTGCGGCGGGACGAGGCGTGGCGAGAGGGGGCGCGCTGAGCACCTGTCCGGGCAGCAGCAGGTCGGGATCGGGACCGATCACCCCGGCGTTGGCCTGCCACCAGGCGTGGACCGCGGCCAGGACGTCGGCGTCGCCGACCGGGGCGCCGGGACGCTGCGCGGCCAGCCGGTCGGCGGCGATGTCCCAGAGGCAGTCCCCGCGCAGGACGACGTGCTGGTCCGCTGCCGGGCCGGCCGGGGCCTGGCTCGGGGCGGGAGCCGGTGCCGGGCTCGACGGGGTGGCGGTCGGCGGTGCGGGCCAGTCCGGCGGCCCGCCTCCGTCCGGCTCGTCCGCCTCGGCGCCGACCGACGGGCCCTCGGCGCCGACCGGCGGGCCCTCGGCCCGGCCGGCGGGCCAGTCGGCCACCGGGCCTCCGATCCCGGCCCCCGTCGTGGACGTCAGGTCGTCGGGTGCGGGTCGGTGGTCGGCGGCCGCCGTGAGCACCGCCGTCCCCGGGTCCAGCGCCGGGACGGCGGGGACGGCCGACAGCGGCGCCCCGGCGCCCACGGTCAGCCCCACGGCCATGGCGGCCAGCCGTCGCGCCCCTGCCGGCAGCAGCGCCATCAGCAGCAGGTCGGCCGTCCGGCCGACTGCCCCGGGGAGTGCTGACAGCGCGGTCAGGACCAGCCCCAGGACACCCCAGGCCCAACAGGCCCAGCCTGCCGCGGCGGCGACCGGGACCAGCAGCGCGTCCACGCCGGCGGCGTCCACCAGCGCCTGCGGTGCGATGACCGCTGCCCACGCCCGGGCGCTCTGCGGACCCAGCCCCGCGAGCGCCCAGGCGACCGCCGCCATCACGACCGACGTCGCCGTCCAGCGCCCCAGTGACATGCCCACCTCCTCGACGGTGTGACGAAACACCACCAACCGCATCAAACGCAACCAAACGCAAGGACTTGTGGACAGCTAGCCTGGTCCGGTGCGCTGGGAGCAGCTGTTCGCCGACCTCGAGGCACAGTTCGCCGGCCAGTCCCCGGACGACGACGCAGCCGAGGCCGCCTCCCGGTCCCGGGCCGAGTACGGCCGGTTGCTGCTGACCGACCGGCTGCGCGGAGCGCAGGGCCGACCGGTCACCCTCACCTGCCGGGGGGTGGGTGAGCTGAGCGGCCGGCTGCTGGAGGTGGGGGTCGACTGGCTGCTGCTCGTCGACCCGGCGGGCCGGGAGCTGTTGGTCGCGTCAGCAGCGGTGCGCGCGGTCGGCGGCCTGGCCGCGGTCACCACACCGGTCGGCGAGATGGGTCAGGTGGCCCGGCGGCTGGACCTGCGCCGGGCGATGCGGGGGCTGGCCCGGGACCGGGCCGTCGTCTCCCGCCTGCTCGACGAGGGCACGGTGCTGACCGGGACGGTCGACCGGGTGGGCGCGGACTTCGTGGAACTGGCGGAGCACCCCCTCGACGTCCTCCGGCGCCGGGGTGCGGTCACCGGGGTGCGGGCGGTCCTCCTGGACGCCGTCGCTGCGGTCCGCACGGCGCGACCCGCCGAGGACTGAGGCCGCGCGTCCGACCGGCGGCCGCGCTCAGCGGGTGCGGTCGACCTCGTGCTCGTCGGGGACCCGCTCGCCGTCGGCGGCCTGCTCGGCCGGGGTGGCCCGGGCCTCGGCGTACTTCTGCTGGATGAACCGCTCCAGCTCGTCCTTCTCCACCCGCCACTGACCGCGGCCACCGATCTGGATGGCGATCAGCTCCTTGCGGCGGACCAGCGCATAGGCCTGGGACCACGAGACGGCGAGGATCTCGGCCACGTCGTCGAGCGTCAGGAACCGCTGGGTCGCCATCAGGTGTCCGTCTCCGTCGAAGGTGCGGCCAGTCTGTCAGCCGCCCGGTCCGGGCCGGTCCCGCCACCCGAAGGTGTGGACAACCGGTGCGCGCAGGTCCGCGGCTCGGTCATGATCTCCCTCCGCACCCGGCGACGGGCAGCCGCCGGCGTCGCCGGGGATCGAACGCGGGTGGACGGGAGTGCAGGGATGACCGTGTCGAGAGGCGCGCCGACGGTGGTCGGTCGCCCCACCGGCGGTGACCCCGCACCCAGCGGTCCCCGTCCGCGTCGGGTCGGACCGCCGCGCTGGCTGGACCTGCGTCTGGTCCTGGGTGTGCTGCTGGTGCTCGGGTCGGTCCTGGTGGGCGCCCGTGTGCTCACCGCAGCGGACGCCACGGTCCCCGTGTGGGCCGCGTCCACCGACCTGTCCGAGGGCACCGTCCTCGCCGACGGTGACCTGGTCGCCGTCCCGGTGCGCCTGGACGACGTGGCCCCGGCCTACCTCGCCACGAGCACCCGGCCCGAGGGGCGGGTGCTCACCCGTGCCGTCCGGGCGGGGGAGCTGCTGCCGCGGTCGGCGCTGGACGAGCCGACCGGCAGTGTTCAGCTGGCCCTCCCGGTGCAGGCCGGCTACGTGCCGCCCGGCCTGGACCGCGGCCGACTCGTCGACGTCTACGCCGTGGCGGACCCGGCGGTGGGCGCGACCGGTGCCGGTGGCGCCGCCGTCGACCTGGTGGTGTCCGCGGCTCCGGTCCAGGCGGTGTCCGGGCGCGGCGACGGGGTGCTGTCCACCGCCACCACCACGCTCCAGGTCGTCGTCGCGGTCCCCGCGGAGCAGGCCGCCGGCGTGCTGGCCAGCATCGGCGGGCGCGGCCTGGTCGTGGTGGTCCGGGACGACGTGGACGCCGCTCCGCTGCCGGGCGCGGTGCCTCCGGCGGGCGCACCGGCTGGGCCCACCGGCTGATGGCCCTGCAGGTCTTCACCGCCGTCACCGGAGCCGCCTGGGAGTCCGAGCTGGTGGGCGCCCTGGACCGCGACGACCACGGCGTCACCGTGGTGCGGCGCTGCGTGGACGTCGCCGAGCTGCTGGCGGCCGCAGCCACCGGGACGGGGCAGGCGGCGCTGCTGTCGGCCGACCTGCGTCGCCTCGACGGGGCCGCGGTCGCGCGGCTGGCCGCGGCCGGTGTGGCCGTGGTCGGGCTGGTCGAGCCGGGCGACGAGCCGGCGACCGACCGGCTGCACCAGCTCGGGGTCGCCCGGGTGCTGCCGGCCGACTCGTCTCCGGAGGTGATCGCCCGGACGCTCCGGGACGCCGTGAGCGGCGGTGTGGTGCCCGGGCGCGACATCGCCGACCCCCGCACCGCGCTGCCTGCCCTCGGCCTCCCGGCGGAGCCCGCGGCACCTCCGGCGGGACCCGGCCGGGTGGTCGCCGTCTGGGGCCCGACCGGCGCCCCCGGGCGGACCACCGTCGCGGTGGGGGTGGCCGACGAGGCGGCCCGGCTGGGCGTCGGCACCCTGCTGGTCGACGCGGACGTCTACGGCGGCGTGGTGGCCCAGGTGCTCGGGCTGCTCGACGAGTCACCGGGCATCGCGGCCGCCGCCCGGCAGGCCGGGAGCGGCGCCCTGGACGTCGCCGCGCTCACCCGGCTCGCCTGGTCGGTGCACCCGCGGCTGCGGGTGCTGACCGGACTGGCCCGCGCCGACCGCTGGCCGGAGCTGCGGCCGGCAGCCGTCGCGACGGTGGTCGAGCAGGCCCGCAGGCTGGCCGCGCTCACCGTGCTGGACTGCTCGTTCAGCCTGGAGGAGGACGAGGAACTGTCCTTCGACACCGCGGCGCCCCGGCGCAACGGCGCCACCCTCGCGCTGCTGGAGGCCGCCGACGAGGTGCTGTGCGTCAGCGGTGCCGACCCGGTGGCGCTGCAGCGCACCGTCCGCGCGCTGGCGGAGCTGCGCGAGGTGCTGCCGGACGTCCAGCCGCTGGTCGTGGTGAACCAGCTGCGCCGGGGGCCGGTGCCCGGGGACCCGCGGCAGGAGATCGCCGCCGCCTTCGAGCGCTTCACCGGGCAGCCGGTGCACGCCTTCCTGCCGGCCGACCGCCGGGCCACCGACGCCGCGCTGGCCGCCGGCCGCACCCTCGCCGAGGTCGCCCCGGGCTCGGTGCTGCGCACCGCGCTGCGCGGGCTGGCCGCGCAGCTCGCCGACGTCCCGGAGCCCGCCCGCCGAGGCCGTCGCGGACGCCGCTGAGCGGCCCGGCCGGGGCACGGTGGCGGGCGCAACCGGTCGGGTGCCCCCGCCCCGCCGCGGGGACGTAGCGTGAGGGACCCGCGAGCGAGGAGGACCACGTGGTGGAACGGCTGACCGCACTGGACGCGTCGTTCCTCTACCTGGAGGACCCGGACACGCCCATGCACGTGGGCGGCGTGCTGGTGCTCGAGTGCCCCGCCGGGGTGCTGGACCACGACGCGCTGGTCGACCTGGTCCGGGCCCGGCTGCCGCTGGTCCCGCGGTACCGGCAGCGCGTGCTCGAGGTGCCGGGGCACCTGGCGAACCCGGTCTGGGTGGACGACCCGGACTTCGACGTGAGCTACCACGTCCGGCGGTCGGCGCTGCCCCGCCCGGGCACCGAGGAGCAGCTGCTCGACCTGGTGGCCCGGCTCACCGCCCGGCCGCTGGACCGGCACCGCCCGCTGTGGGAGATGTACCTGGTCGAGGGGCTGGCCGGTGGCCGCAGCGCGGTGGTCACCAAGACGCACCCGGCGCTGGTCGACGGGATGAGCGCGATCGACATCGGCCAGGTCATCCTGGACAGCAGCCCGGACGCCGAGGCCGCCACCGCGCCGGACACCGACGACTGGCGACCCCGGCGCGCGCCCGGCTCGGTGGCCCTGGTGTGGGAGGCGTGGGAGGAGTACCTGCGGCGGCCCACCGCCGTCCTGGAGACCGCCCGCACCGCTGCCGGCGACGTGCGGGCCACCGCCTCGCGCTGGGTCGGGGTCGCCGGGGGGCTGCTCACCGCCGCCGCGCGGACCGCCGTGCGGCCGGCCCCCACCAGCCCGCTCAACGCCCCGATCGGCAGGCAGCGGCGGGTCGCGGTCGCCCGCGCTGCCCTGGACGACATCAAGGTGGTCCGCAAGGCACACGGGGGCACCGTCAACGACGTGCTGCTCACCGTGGTGACCGGCGCACTGCGGGAGTGGCTGCTGTCCCGTGGCGAGCCGGTGGTGGGCTCGACGTCGGTCCGGGCCCTCGTGCCCGTCTCGGTACGTGGCGACGACGAGGACGTCACCACCGTCTCCTCGCTGCTGCTGGACCTGCCGGTGGGGGAACCCAACCCGCGGGTGCGGCTGGCGCGGATCAGCTACGCCATGCGGGCGCTGACCCAGAGCAACCAGTCGGTGGGCGCGGACACCCTCAGCGCGCTGTCCGGGTTCGCCCCTCCGACGCTGCACGCGTTGGGGGCGCGGGCTGCCAGCGGGCTGTCCCGCCGGCTGTTCAACCTCGTGGTCACCAACGTCCCCGGCCCCCAGACGCCGCGGTACGCCGGGGGAGCGCGGATGGTGGAGGTCTTCCCCGTCGTCCCGCTGGCCAAGGGACAGGGGCTCGCGATCGGGCTGACCAGTTACGACGGCACCGTGTTCGTCGGGCTCAACGCCGACCGGGACAGCATCAGCGACGTGCACGTGCTGGCCGACCTGATCGAGCAGGAGGTCGCCTTCCTGGTCGAGACCGCCTCCTGACCGTGACTGCCGGCACGGGCCCGGCAGGAGCGCGGGCGGGGGAGCCAGGGAGGGTGCCGGGAAGGGTTCGGCGCGCCCGGCGTTGTGTCCGCTGTCCGACGACTGAGGGAGGCGACCGGGGTGCGCGTGTACCTGCCGGCCACGACCACCGTGCTGCAGCGGTTGCTGGACCAGGGCCGGCTGGAGGCGCCGTTCACCGTCTTCGCGGTGACGCCGCAGCTGCGCGAGCACTACCCGCTGAGCGACACCGACGAGGAGCTGGAGTACGCCGCGCTGCTGGCCGCGGCGCGGGCGAGCCTCCGGCTGATCGACGTCGACCCCACCGCGGCCCGCCGCCGGGTGGTGCTGGCCGCGGACGTGCCGGACACCGCGGTCACCCCGATCGAGGACGACGCGGCGGACGCCGGTGCCGCACGGGTGCGGGTGGACCTGCCGCTGGCGGCCGTGGCCAGCGCGCACGTCGACGTCGCCGAGGCCGAGGCCGACGTCGCCCGGGCCGTCGGTGTGGTCCTCGAGGCCGACCTGGGCAGCGACGACGCCCAGTTCGTGGTCGACCAGGCAGAGGGCCACGAACTGGCCTGGTACGCGACCCAGGAGATCGGACCGGTCCTCGAGCTGCTCTGAGCGGCTCATCCGACGTCCGCGGGGTCGACGGGCCCCGCGGCCGCACGACCCGGAGCAGCGCCCGCCACCCGGTGCCGGGCCACCTGCACCCGCCGGGCGCTCCCCCCGGTGACGAGCCAGCCCGACCCCGGGCGGGGCGGCAGCGGGGTCCGGGGCAGACGGATGCCGAGCAGCTGCCCGTCCGCCGCCGTGGGCCGCAGCAGCAGCGCCGTGCGGCTGCGGCGCAGCGTCACCGTCGGACCCCGGAACGCGCCCGCCAGGTCGGGGGCGCCGCCGGAGGCCAGCACCAGGAGCTCCCGGCCCGGGCCGGCGAGCGACGCCACGGCGTCCGCCATGGCATCGGGGAGGGCGGTGACGTTGTCGGCCACCACCACCGATGGCCGGCCCGCCGCGGCCGCCCAGACGTGGAGTGCCTCGACGTCGCCGACGTCGGCGGTCGCCCCGTCCGCGTTGCCGGGACGGTCGGGGTCGGGCCGGGCGGTACGGCCGGATCCCGGGCCGCCGAGCTGCAGCACCCGGGCGCCGGCGTGCCGGCAGCGCGCGGTGAACGCCCGCAGGGCGGAGGTGCGTCCGCTGCCCGGCGGCCCCACGACGAGCAGGCCGCCGCTGCGCAGCAGGTCGACCCCGATCGTCCGGCCGTCGTCGTCCCCGGGGCCGATCGCCAGCCACAGTCCGCCGCTGCCCCCGCCCGCCTCCGCCAGGTCGAGGACGGGGTCGGCCGGCAGGGTGACGATGGAGATGGCCGGATCGGCGGTGGAGATGGCCGGATCGGCGGTGGCGGGACCGGCCGGGTCGGTGGCCGGTCCCGAACCGGAGTCCCCCCACTCGCGGGGGAGGGCGAGCTGGCACTCCTCGGCGTCCTCACCGACGACGGCCCGCCCGGGCGGGCGAGTGCTCGGGACGGCCCGGGGCGGGACGCCGGCCACGGCGTAGTCCGCCCGGTCGGGCAGCGGGAGGACCAGCCGGGTACACGCGGCGGCTGCGAGCCGGCTGCCGGGGACCGCCCGGTCCGCGGTGACGACGCAGGTCAGTCCGGCGGCGGCGCCGTCGCGGAGCAGCCGCAGGAAGCCGCTCGACCCGCCACCGGGGTCCATCTCGTCGAGCTGCGCAGCAAGACCCTCCCAGCCGTCGACCAGCAGCAGCAGGTGCGGACCGCCGGACGGCCCGTCGGCTCGACGGCGGTCGACGGCGTCCTGGAGCCGGGCCACCAGCCGCTCGCTGCGGTAGGGGTCGTCCTGGCCCACCGCCGTGCCGGTGTGCGCCAGCCGGGCTGCCTCCGCCGCGAGCCCCCCGCCGCCGCCGTCGAGGACGTGCACCTGCAGCCGGCCGGGTGGCAGCCGGTGGACCGCCTCGCGCAGCACCGTGCGCAGGGCGGTCGTCCGCCCGCTCCGTGGCCCTCCCACGACCAGCCAGCCGCCGCCGACCGCCAGGTCCAGCACCAGCGGGCGCTGGCGCTGGGTGTCCGGCGAGTCCAGCAGACCGATGGCCAGCGCGGTGTCCGCGGGGCGGCCGCCGTCCCCGGGGTCCAGGTCCTCCGCCCGGAGCCGGTCGGTCAGCGGCGGCAACCACGGGCGGGGCGGGAGGTCGAGCCCCTCGGCCGCGGCGCGGATCCGCAGCGCGGCGACGACATCCGCCAGCTCCCCGGCCGGCCGGGCCCGCCCGGTCGCCGGGTCCGCCGGTGCCGTCGTGTCGGGTGCCGGCGCGGGTGGCCACGACCGGCGACGGACCCGGACCCCGGCGGTACGGCGTCCGGGACCGCCGGCGACCCGGGCCACCTGGAACAACCGCGGTGCAGCGCTGCCGGCCCGCAGGTAGGCGCGTCCGGGCCGGCGCACCGGGAGGAAGGCGGCGAGCGGACTGCCGAGCACGTCCCTGGAGTCGGTCTCGTCGGTGGTGCGCAGGCAGATCCGCAGTGAACAGTTGGCCCGGATCTCCGGACTGACGACCCCGGAGGGCCGCTGGGTGGCCAGGACGAGGTGCACGCCCAGGGACCGCCCCCGCTGGGCCATGCCGACCAGTCCGCTGACGAAGCCGGGCAGCTCCTCGGCCAGCGTGGCGAACTCGTCGACGACGATGACCAGCCGGGGCAGCGCGACGTCGGCGGCCAGCTCGGTGACGTCCCGGACGCCGTGGCCGGCCAGGACCCGCTCGCGGCGGGTGAGCTCGGCGACCAGCGAGCGCAGCGCCCGCTCGGTGGAGCGGGAGTCCAGGTCGGTGAGCAGCCCGACGGTGTGCGGCAGTGCGGCGGTGTCGGCGAAGGCGGCTCCGCCCTTGTAGTCGACGAGCAGGAAGGACACCCGGTCCGGCGGCTGGTGCAGGGCGAGACTGGTCACCAGTGTCTGCAGCAGCTCGGACTTGCCCGCACCGGTGGTCCCGGCGACGAGCGCGTGCGGCCCCTGCGCGCACAGGTCGAGCGTGACCGGTCCGGAGGTGTCCTCGCCCAGCACGCACAGCAGCTCGCCGCGGCCCCGGCGCCAGCTGCCCGAGACGGCACCGACCGCGGGGTCGACGCGCAGGCCCTCCGCCGGGACGTCGCGCAGCCGGCAGCTGTCGGGCAGGCCGCCGGACACGGCGGGCGGCGCGAGCGGGGCGAGCGACCGGGCGGCGTCGGCGGCCACCGTCTCGGGCACCGGGTCCAGGACCAGCTCGCGGTCGGTCGCCTGGCCACGTCGCCACAGACGGCCGAGCGAGCCGGTCTCCCCGGTGACGGTGACGGTCGCCGCGGCGGGTACGGCCAGCCGGCTGCGCGACTCCGCCAGGGCAAGGCAGAGCACGTCGTCCGCGGCCGTCAGGGCCGCCGCCGTCTCCGGCCCCACGGGTGCGTCCAGGACCACGACCGTCACCGGGCGCGCGGCGACCGGGCTCGCGCCGGGCTCCGTCGTCGCCGACTCGGCGAGCAGGGCCAGCAGGGCGGCGTCGAGGTCATCGGTGCGGTCGCCGTCCCCGCCGACGGCGAACCCGGCGACGTGCGGGAGCCAGGTCGTCCACCGCCAGTCGGCGGCGTGACCGGCGGAGGCGGCGACCACCACCCGCAGCAGGCCGGGGGGCACCAGCGTGGTGAGCTGCAGGAGCAGCCCGCGGAGCACACCGGCGGTGGGCGCTCGGGGGCCCACCAGGCCGAGACCGCCGCTCGCCGCCAGGTCCACGGTCACCGGCACGGAGGCCGCGGTCACCACCTCGCGCGCTCCGTCGGCGGCCGACCGGAGCACGGAGGTCGGACCCGGGCCGAGGCCGAGCCGGACGACGACCGGTCCGCGGCCGGTACCGGTCCGGGACCACAGCGGGCTCGACCGGCGCCGCGCGGCCACCACCAGTGCCGCCGGATCGGGATGGGCCTCGTCCAGGTCGGCGGCGGCCCGGGCGAGCGCGGCGGTCAGCCGTGTCTCCGCAGCCTCCTGCGCCGCGCGGTGGTCGCTCGACGACCGGCGGCGGTCGCGTCTCCCGGACACCCGGTCGGACAGCCAGCCGCCCACGGCCACGACCGGACCGAGCAGTGCGAAGAACAGGAACTGCGGGGTCGCCAGGACCCAGGCCATCAGCAGGCCGGCGACCGCCGGCACGGCGACGGCCACCCAGCCCAGCCGGCGCCGGGGACGCTCCGCCGGCGCGGCCGGGAACGGGACGACCACCTCGGGGGCGGCCCGGCCGGGTGCCGGGACCGGGGAGACGCGCACCCGGCCGGCGGGAGCCGGCCGGCAGTCCAGCGGCACGCCCGAGGGGCCGGTCAACCGGACGGCGCTCGCGCCCACCGACACGACCCCGCCCACCGGCCAGGGCACCGGTGCCGTGCCCAGCCGCGACGTCCCGGTCGACGTCCGCAGTTCGCTGCCGTTGGAGGACCCGAGGTCGGCCACGGTGACCCGCCCGGCGCGGACACCGACCTGCAGGTGCCGCCGGGAGACGTCCGGGTCGGTCAGCGGGAGACGCCCCGCGGCACCCCGCCCGATCACCAGGTCGCCCTGCCGCAGGGGCGCCACCCGCCCGGCATCGGGGCCCCCGACGACGTGCAGTTCCAGGGCACCGTCCCCGACGCGGCCCGGAGCCTCCGTGTCGCGGTCCCCGGTCGGGGGACCGGCCCGGTCGACGCCGAGTGCGGCGCCGTGCCGCAGCGGCGCCGCGGACAGCGGTGTCGCGGGCGGGAGCGGCGAGGACCCGCACCAGAGCGACCCGGCCGGCAGTCCGAGAACCGGGGACAGCGCGGCCAGCACCTCGCCGAGGGTGCTGCTGTCGGGCGCGTCCACGTCGACGTCGACCGGCCCGCCGGGGGACCAGAGCGTCCAGCTCCGGGTCCCGCCGTCCGGGACCAGCGGGCCGGCGGGGGCGGCACGGGTCGGAGGGCCGTGGGTCGGCGCGGACGTCGGGGACACGGGTCGATCCTCAGGTCCGCGGGACCGCGGCACGACGACCGGCGGCGACCTGTGGACGGCGGCCCCTCCTGTGGACAGCGGACCCGCCCGGCCGGCCGGGGCTGCCTAGCGTCGACCCGACCGGGAGGTCCCCGGACCGGAGGAGGAGTCATGAGGGTCGACATCGCGACGCTGCACACCATGGCCGGACGGTGCTCGAGCGAGGCCGCGGACACCACGTCACGGCACGCCACGCTGTCCAGCGGCATCAACAGCTCGGTGCTGGAGGGCTGGACCGACAGCCAGGCGGCGGTGCAGTTCAGCGAGCTGTACGAGAAGTGGCGGTTGTCCAGCCAGGGGGTCAGCGAGGCGCTCACCGGCATGGGGCAGCTGCTGAACAGCGTGGCGGCGGCCTATCAGCAGCACGAGACCGAGATGGCCGCCCGGATCGGGGCGATGATCTGACCGCGGCCGGCGGCGGGACGGTGTCGCGCGGCCGAGGGCTCCGCGGTCAGCCGGTCCCGACGGCGGGCACCGGGTGCCGGGGGCCGCCTCCGGACACCGCGCCCCGCGCGGTGGTGAGCCGCTCCCACGGCAGGATCGACAGGATCGCGATGCAGTGCGGCAGGAAGATGATCGTGACGCCGGCGTAGACCATGACGTGGAAGCCGAGCAGGAAGAGGACCAGGCCGACGCGGGCCCGGTCGGTGCGGACCAGGAGCATGAGCGGCGCGGCGAACTCCAGCACGAGCATGACCCACTGCGCCGCCGACAGCAGCCACGGCACCTCGAGGGTCCACGTCGACAGGTCGGTGCCGCGCCGCACCACGGCCCGGGTCAGCGTGGAGCCGGTGGCCCAGTCGAAGCCGCCGAACCGCATCTTCGCCCAGGCCGCCAGGAAGTAGGTGAGCATCACCGTCACGAAGACCGCGGCCATCGCCCAGCCGGCGGCCTCCGACGAGCGCCGGTCGCGGAACCGGGCCCGACCCACGGTCGGCAGCACGGCGAGGGCGACAAGGAAGGCGATCCGGTCGTGGTCCACCTTGCCGTAGCTCATCGCGATGACCATCCACTCCGCGTAGAGCACGAAGACGGCCAGGCCGAGCAGCCTCGGCGCACGGCCGGTGGCCGCCGCGAGCGCGGCGACCACCAGCGCCCACTGGACCACCACGACGACCGTCGCCGTCGGGACGGGCAGGTGCAGCAGTTCGCCGATGCGCAGGGGCTGGTAGTAGGCGGTGGGGACGTCGGCGTGCGCGCGCACCCAGGCGGTGGTCAGGAAGACGTCGACCGGGACGAACAGGTAGGCGATGACCCGGAACACCGCGATCCGGGCCAGCGGTACCGGCCGGAACCACCAGCGGGCGGTCAACGGCGGGACCCGGGTCGTCTCCGGGGAGTCGTCCGCCGGCAGGGCGTCCAGCGCCGCGCTCACGGCTGCCCGTCCAGCTCGTGCGCGACCAGCACCGTGTCCTCGTAGGCGCCGGTCCGCGCGCCGTCGCGCAGCTCGAACCGGCGCTGGACGACCTGCACCTCGACCAGCTCGGGTCCACCGGGGTGCTGCTCCGTGTAGGAGCCGGCCAGCAGGCCCAGCAGCTCGGGCTCGGCCTGCAACCGGGGCAGCTGGCCCTCGAACTCGGCGCGGCGCAGGCCCACCTGTCCGCCGGACAGCCGCACCTCCTCACCCGCCGCGGTGACCCCCACCACCCGGGTCGAGACCACGGGCGCGTCGGGGTCGGCGCGGGTCGAGTACATCTTGAAGGGGCCGAACGGGAAGTCGGCGTCGGTGCCCCACAGCGTCCCGGCCAGCAGCGCGACCAGCACCGCCACGGTGGCCGTCAGACGCGACAGCCGGCCGGCTCTCGACAGCCCGACGACGTCGGGCTCCGCCGGCGCGTCAGGAGGGGACTGCAGCTGCACCCGCCCATCGTAGGATCGGCGCCCCTCCATCCCGGTCACCCTCGCCCCGTGCCGTCGCCTCCTGCCGGTGACCCGTGGCGCACCGACCGCAGGACCTGGATCCGTCGACCGCGGGAGCGCAGCCATGCAGTTCGGCCGGTACTACGAGGAGTTCGAGGTCGGCGCGGTCTACAGGCACTGGCCCGGCAAGACCGTCACCGAGTACGACGACCACCTGTTCTGCCTGCTCACCATGAACCACCACCCGCTGCACCTGGACGCGCACTTCGCCGGGGAGACCACCGAGTTCGGCGAGAACGTCGTCGTCGGCAACTACGTGTACTCGCTGCTGCTGGGCATGAGCGTCCCCGACGTCAGCGGCAAGGCCATCGCCAACCTGGAGGTGGAGTCGCTGCGGCACGTGGCCCCGACCTTCCACGGGGACACGATCTACGGCGAGACCACCGTGCTGGACAAGACGGAGTCGCGGTCCAAGGACGACCGCGGCGTCGTGTACGTGGAGACCATCGGCTACAAGCAGGACGGCACCGTCGTCTGCGTCTTCCGCCGCAAGGTCATGGTCCCCAAGCGCTCCTACGGGGACAGCCGCGGCGGCGAGCAGCCCGGTCGTCCCGAGCCGATCCGCCGCTGAGCGCGCGGTGCCGTCGCGGCCGGGTGCCGGGGTCTCAGCGGGGGAGCACGCCCCAGCCGGTGAGGGCGGCCACCAGTCCCGGCGTGCAGGCCAGCGTCGCCAGCCCGGCGGCGTCCACCCAGGCGACGTCGGCGGCGTCGTCCCCGGCCACCGGCATCTGACCGGGTCGGGTGGGGGAGCAGGCGTAGTCCGCGACGGTGAAGACCACGCCGTCGCCGGGGATCCGGACCCGGCCCACCAGCGCGCCGGCGGACACCTGCAGGCCGGTCTCCTCGGCGACCTCGCGGACGACGGCGTCCAGCTCGGACTCCCCGGGCTCGACCCGTCCGCCGGGCACCGACCAGAGCCCCCGGCTGGGCGGGTTGCCGCGCCGGACGAGGAGCAGGCGCCCGCGGTCGTCGTGCACGACCGCGCCCACGCACGGCACCTCGACCGGTCTCTCGGGCACCGGGCGAGGCTACGGCCGCTCGTCCGGTCGCCGCGATCGGGCCCTGCGGTAATCGGTGCTTGACGTGGACCCGCCGGAACAGGACGGTGAGCGGCGATGAGCGTGTCCCCGGTCTGCCCTCGCTGCGGCGAGGTGCTGGTGGTCCGTCCTGGGTCCACGGCCGAGGGGTGGTGTCACCTGCACGCCGCGGTCACCCCGCTCCACCACACCGTCGTCGTGGCGCACGACGCGATCAGCGCCGTCTGCGCCGACGCCCGGGTGCCGGCCTGGGTCCCGGACCCGATGCCCACCGACTGGGCGGTGACCGGGCTGGCCTGGGGCGGCGAGCCGGGCGCCCGGGCGATCGTCGTCGCCTGCGCCGGTCCGGCTCCGCTGGGCGGTTCCGCCGAGCTGCTGCTGGTCGCCGAGGAGCCGGGCACCGGGCTGGGCTGCGGCTACGCGGGACTCCCCGGCGTGGACCCCGGCGAGCTGATCGACGGGCCCTCCGCCGCGGCGGTCCGGGCCGCCGGGCAGCGCGCGCCGCTGTGGCCGGTGCCCACCGGCGACGACCGCGCCGCCTTCGTCGGGGAGGCCTACGGCGTCTGGCTGTGGCTGGTCACCTTCCCGGCCTCGGCCGCCTGGCTGCTCGCCGAGGACCTCGGCCTGCTCGACCTGCGCGACCGGGTCTACCCCGACCTGCCCCTCGGGCCGACGAGCGAGCACCTGCTGCCCGGTCGCTGACCGACCGCCCGGTCACCGGGCGGTCACGGCACGCCGGGGACCCGGCGTGGCGCGTGCGCGACGGGAGAGGCGTCTGTTACTCATGTGTCGCGACCCGCCCGGTCGTGGCGTCGCCGCGTGCACGAGCCCGCGTCCGTCGTGACCAGCGCACGAAGGGAACGGTGCGGTGCTGAAGAAGGTCCTCACCTGGCTGGCCATCGCCTTCGTGGTGTTCTACGTGATCAAGGCCCCCGAGTCCTCGGCCGAGATCGTCCGCAGCGCCGGGCAGGCGCTGGGTGACGCCGCCTCGTCGCTGGCGGCCTTCGTGGGCTCGCTGGCCTAGCCGGATCGTGCCCGGTCCCTCGCGGGAGACCAGCCCGCAGGAGCCCGACCCTCGTCAGCCGCGCACCCGGCAGACGCGGTGGGGCAGGGACGCAGCCAAGTACCTGCTGGACGACGAGCCGCCGGTGATCGCCACCCGGCGGCACTGGGCCGTGCTCTCCCGCCCCGCGGTGCGCGGCGTGCCGGCGTTGCTGGCCGGCGTCTGGGTCCTGCAGTTGGACCCGACCAACTCCGTCAGCAGCGGCGCCGGCCTGCTCGTCGCGCTGGGCGCGCTGGGGTACCTGGGCCTCTACGTCGCCGAGTGGCGGGTCCGGCACCTCCTGATCACCCGCCGACGGGTGCTGCTGACCTCCGGGGTGATCATCCGCAGGGTCGCGATGATGCCGCTGCGCCGGATCACCGACCTCACCTACCAGGAGACCCTCTTCGGCCAGGTGCTCGGCTACGGCACCTTCCGGTTCGAGTCCGCCGGCCAGGACCAGGGCCTGGACGTCATCGACTTCGTCCCGCAGCCCGACGTCTTCTACCGGAAGCTCAGCCAGCTGATGTTCGGCACCGACGCCTCCACCAACCCGGTCGACGACGAGGACGGCACCGGGTCGACGGACGGCCGGCCCCCTCCGCGGACCGGGCGGCGCGGCCGGGCCCGCAGCGCACCGCCGCCCCCGCCGCCGCCGCCGTCCCGGTCCGGCCAGCGGGACACCGCGCCGATCCCCCGCGTGCCACCCGACGGCGGACCGGAGGACTGAGCCCCCGCGCCCGGCGGCCCGACCGCGGCCGGCGGGCCGGAGCCGCCGGGTGCTCCGGCGGGGAGTGGGGCAGGGTGGGTGCGTGCGCATCGACCTGCACACCCACTCCTCGGTGTCCGACGGGACCGACAGCCCGGCCGGGCTGCTGGCGGCCGCCGCCGCGGCCGGGCTCGACGTCGTCGCGCTCACCGACCACGACACCACCGCCGGATGGGGTCCGGCGCAGGAGGCCCGTCCGGCCGGGCTGACGGTGGTCCCCGGCATGGAGCTGTCCTGCCGCTGGTTCCCCGACGACCAGCCGCCGATCAGCGTCCACCTGCTGGGGTACCTGTTCGACCCGCTGCACCCCGCGTTCGTGGCCGAGCGGGCCCGGCTGCGCGAGGAGCGGCTCACCCGCGGCGAGCGGATCGTCGCCGCACTGGCCGCCGACGGCCACCCGGTGGTGTGGACGGAGATCCTCGAGCGCAGCGCCGGCGGCGTGGTCGGCCGGCCGCACATCGCCCGGGCGCTCGTCGAGGCCGGCGTCGTCGCCTCGGTGGACGAGGCCTTCGCCGACCTGCTGCACCACCGCAGCCCCTACTACGCGGCCAAGGCCGACACCGACGTGCTCGACGGGATCGCCCTGGTCCGGGCCGCGGGCGGGGTCCCGGTGTTCGCCCACGGCCTGGCCCGCTCGCGCGGCCGGGTGGTCGGCGACGCGGCGGTCGCCGCCATGGTGGGCGCCGGGCTGCTCGGCCTCGAGGTCGACCACCCCGACCACACCGGCGAGGAGCGGGCGCACCTGCGCCGGCTGGCCGCCGAGCACGGCCTGCTGACCACCGGGTCCAGCGACTACCACGGCAGCAACAAGCAGACGCCGATCGGTGCCTGCACCACGGACCCGGAGCAGTACGAGGCGCTGCTGGCCGCGGGGACGGGCAGCGCGCCGCTGACCGGGTGACCGGCGGGACCTGTCGGTGCCCCCGGTTACCGTGGCGGCGTGCAGACGACCGGGGTGCGGGACGGCGCGGTGACCACCGGGGACGGCGGCCGGCGGTGAGCGCGCAGCTGGAGATGCCGGGCATGCCCGCGCGGCTGTTCGCCTGCACCCCCAGCAAGCTGGCCACCTTCGCCGACTGTCCGCGCCGCTACCGGTTCGCCTACGTGGACCGTCCCTCGCCGCCCAAGGGGCCGCCGTGGGCGCACAACACCGTGGGGGCGGCGGTGCACGCGGCGCTGCGGTCGTGGTGGGAGCTGCCGGTCGAGCGGCGCACCCCGGCCGCGGCCCGGCAGCTGCTGTACGGAGTCTGGTCCCGGGCGGGCTTCCGGGACGACGAGCAGGCCGACCGGTGGAGGTCCCGGGCGGCCGTCTGGCTCACCGACTACGTCGCCGGGCTCGACCCCGCCGAGGAACCGGTCGGCACGGAGCGGACCGTCGGCGCCACCACCGAGCGGCTGGCCCTGTCCGGGCGGGTCGACCGGATCGACCGGCGCGGCGACGAGCTCGTCGTCGTGGACTACAAGACCGGCCGGCAGCCCAGCTCGGAGGACGAGGCCCGCGGGTCACCGGCGCTCGCGCTCTACGTGCTGGGCGTGCGCCGGACGCTGCGACGACCGTGCAACCGGGTCGAGCTGCACCACCTGCCCTCGGGCACCGTCGCGGCCTTCGAGCACACCGACCGGTCGCTGGCCAACCACGTCCGCCGGGCCGAGGACATCGCCGCCGACATCGGCACCGCCACCGAGGCGCTGGCCGGCGGCGCGGACGTGGACGAGGCCTTCCCACCCGTGCCCGGGCAGCAGTGCAGCTGGTGCGACTTCCGCGCCGCCTGTCCGACCGGCCGGGCGGCCGCCCCGGCGCGGGAGACCTGGAGCTTCCTCCCTGCGGAGGACGGCGGCTGAGACCGGAGCCGAGGGGTCAGTCGCCACGGACGCCACGGACGGCGAGCGAGACGGCCAGCGCGACCATGACCACCGCGATCGTCGCGTCGAGCACCCGCCAGGCGGCCGGCCGGGCGAAGACCGGCCGGAGCAGCCGGGCGCCGAAGCCCAGGGCGGTGAACCAGGCGATGCTGCCGACGGCGGCCCCGGTGGCGAACGACCATCGCTGGTCGCCGTAGGTGCTGGCCAGCGAGCCCAGCAGCACCACGGTGTCCAGGTAGACGTGCGGGTTGAGCCAGGTCAGCGCGAGGCAGGTGGCCACGGTAGCGGCCAGGCCGGTGGCCACGCCTCCGGGACCGGCCTGGAGCGCCGCCGGCCGCACGGCGCGCCGCGCGGCCAGCAGTCCGTACCCGAGCAGGAACGCCGCGCCGGCGAAGCAGACGACCGGCACCAGCCACTGCTCCCGGTCGAGCAGCGCTCCGGCACCGGCCACGCCCGCCATGATCAGCACCACGTCGGACAGCGCGCAGACGGCGACCACCGCCGACACGTGCTCGGTGCGCAGCCCCTGGCGGAGGACGAAGGCGTTCTGTGCCCCGATCGCGACAATCAGGGACAACCCGAGCCCCAGTCCGGCGGCGGCCGCGAGCAGCGGGGAGGGGATCACGGTATCGACGCTAGGCAGGGACGCTGCGAAAGCCCAGCTTCACTTGCTCACGCTGCATTAGCGTGTCTTCATGGAGCTCGACCTGGCGCAGCTGCGCGCCCTCCAGGCGGCGGTGTCCGAGGGCAGCCTGGACGGGGCCGCCCGGGTGCTGCACGTGACCCCGTCGGCGGTGAGCCAGCGGCTGCGCGCCCTGGAGTCGGCGACCGGGCGGGTGCTGCTCGTCCGCAGCCGCCCGGTGCGGCCCACGCCGTCCGGCGAGGCGGTGCTCCGGCTGGCCCGCCAGGTCGACCTGCTGACCGCCGACACCGTCCGCGAGCTGGGCGACTCCGCGCCGGTCACCGACGGCGGTCCGGTCGTCGTCCCGATAGCGGTGAACGCCGACTCGCTGGCCACCTGGGTCCTGCCGGCGCTCGCCCCGCTGGCCGGGGAGATAGCCTTCGACCTGCGCCGGGAGGACCAGCAGCACACCAGCGCCCTGCTCCGGGACGGGACCGTGGTGGGCGCGGTCACCGCAGAGCCCGACCCGGTGCCCGGCTGCAGCGCCACCCGGCTGGGCAGCATGCGCTACCGGCCGATGGCCACCGACGCGTTCGTCGCACGGTGGTTCCCCGACGGCGTGACGACGGCGGCGCTGGCCGCCGCACCGGTCGTGGTCTTCGACCGGCGCGACGAGCTGCAGCACGAGTGGCTGCGCGCCAGCACCGACGTCCCGGTCCACCCGCCGCAGCACTTCGTGCCCTCGTCCGTCGACTTCGTCCAGGCGGTGCGGCTGGGCCTGGGCTGGGGGATGGTCCCTGACCTGCAGCTCGTCCCCGGGGACGACGCACGGCTGGTCGCGCTCGACCCGGCCGGTGGCGTGCACGTCGTCCTCCACTGGCAGCAGTGGAAGCTGCGCTCGCCGTCCCTGGACCGGGTGGCCGCCGCCCTGCTGGGTGCCGCCCGTCAGCACCTCGACCAGCGCTGAGGCTCCGAGCGCCGACGGCCCCCTGCAGGGTCCCGCCGTCGGCCCCGTCCCGATGGCCCCCTGCAGGGTCCCGCCGTCGGCCCCGTCCCGATGGCCCCCTGCAGGGTCCCGCCGTCGGCCCCGTCCCGAGGCTCACCCCGAGCGTGCGAGCGGTGGGGGGCAGGGGGTCCTTCGACTTCTCAGGCGGTCAGCGGCTCGGCCTCCACACGGGCCCGGGCGGCGCGGAGGATCGGCGACTCCCGGACCCGGGCCGGCACGGCCAGCGCGGCCTGCCGGAACGCCTTCACCGCGGCCGTCGCGGCCGGCTCGGTCAGTCCGAGGCCGGGCAGCCCGTACATCCTCCGCGCCCACCTCGGCAGCGTGGCGGCTCCCAGCGACGCGAGGCTCGCCCAGCCCGGCCGGGCCGGGGTGAGCAGCTGCACCCAGCCGGGCATGGGCGGCAGCAGGATGAACCCGGCGCCGGCCCGCGCCGGCGCGGTCAGCCGCAGCTCGGGCCGCACCTGCTCGAAGTAGTCGTCCAGGGCGGCGGTCGAGGCCGGGACGTCGGCGGCCGGCACACCGATCAGGGTCGCCGCGGTCACTTGCTCGGCCACGTAGCGGTCGGCCTCGGCGTCGGTCAGCGGCACCCCGGCCCGGCGGGCGACCGACAGCAGGGAGTCGACCTCGCAGTTGTGCACCCACAGCAGCAGGTCGGGGTCGTCGACCCGGTAGCTGCGACCGGTGGTCGGGTCGACCCCGGCGAACCGGCCGTGCATGCCGCGGACCCGGCGCACCTGCCGCAGCGCGTCGCGCCGGGTGCCGAAGGTCAGCGTGGCGACGTACTCCGCGGTGCGGGTCAGCCGCGGCCACGGGTCGGTCCGGAACCCCTCGGAGAACTGGTGGACGCCGTCCATCGCGACCGGGTGCAGCGCCTGCAGCAGCAGCGCGCGGATGCCACCGACGGAGAAGCTCGGGTCGGCGTGCACTCGCCAGGTGACGCTGTCCGGGCCGAAGAAGCCCAGCCGGTCCTCCTCGGCCGTGAACTCGGAGACCGACGGCGGCCGGGTCACCGCAGGGCCCCGGCGGCGTCGTCCCGCGCGTCCTCGGGACCGGTGCGGCGGTCGTCGGGCAGGGTCGACCAGAAGTCCAGCAGGGCTCGCAGGGTGCCCGCCGGGTTCTCGATCGCCGGGGAGTGCACCGCGGCGTCGACGACCGCGTGCCGGGCGCCAAGCCGGTGCGCCATGTCCTCCTGCGCGGCCGGGCTCCACGCGTCGTCGGCGATGCCGTGCACGACCAGCACCGGCACCCCGGTGGCCGCCAGCTCGGCCACCCGGTCGGGCTCGCCGAGCATGGCGTCGGCCATGCCCAGCAGGCCGGCGGCGCTGTTGCGCAGGAAGCGGGCGGTGAGGAACTCCCGGGTGGCGCGGGGCACCTCCAGGTGCCGGGGGTCGGTCATCGCCAGCTGGTCGAGGGTGTCGCTGACCAGCTGCACGCCGCCGGTGGCCAGCAGCGGACCCAGGTGGTCCAGCAGCTCGGCCCGCGCCCCGGTGAGCCGGTCGGGACCGCTGCCGAGCAGGGTGAGCGAGTCCACGGCGCCCGGGTCGGCCAGCACCGCGGCCCGGGCGACCAGCCCGCCGAAGCTGTGGCCGAGCAGGTGCACGGGCGCGCCGGACTCCGCGCGCAGCTGACGGGTGACCTGCAGCAGGTCCCCGGCGAGCTCGGCGACGGTGTACCGCGCCGGGTCGTCGGGGCCCGGCGACTCGTACTGGCCGCGCTGGTCGACCGCGACGGCGCGGAACCCGGCCTCGGCGAGCGGGTCCAGCAGCGGCGCGAAGTCCTCCTTGCTGCCCGTGTACCCGGCGACCAGGAGCACGGTGCCCCGGGCGGCCGGGCCGGTGTCCAGCGCGGCCAGCGGGCCGGCGTCGCCGTCGAAGGTGACCGGGACGGCGGAGTGGGCGGACAGCTGGCGGAGGTCGTCGGGCGCCGTGTGTTCGGAGCCTCCGGGCAGGACCATGGCACCGAGTGTGCCCCGAGCTGCGCCCCCGCGCCGCCGACCCAGCCCGACGGCCACCCCTTCGAAGGCCCGTGCCGAGCTCCTGGTGGCCCGTCCGGAGGCTCGCCCCGATTGGCCCTCCTGCAGGGGCCCGCCGCGAGCGTGCGAGCGGTGGGGGGCAGGAGGGTCCTTCCTCAGCGCAGCCCGACGACGCCGTCCGCTGTGGCGTACACGACCGCCGGGCCGACGACCGACGTGCGGCCGCCGGGGGAGAGCTCGGCGGCCACCCCCGACCGGCCCCGTTCGACCCCGTCGACGAGGGACCGCCGCACCAGAGCGCCCGGCTCGGGGACCAGGACCTCGGCGTCCGGGCCGGTCGCGCCGCTGACCGAGGGCAGGCCGGTCGCAGCGGCCTGCCAGCGCGGCGCACCGGTGAGCTGGTCGAGGGCGAGGACGGTGCTCCGGACCCACACCAGCGCGACGTCGTCCATCCCGGCCTGCTGCAACGGCTCCCGGGTCGGGCTCGCACCGGCCGGCAGCGACGGCAGCGGCAGCTCCTGCAGCTGGGTGCCGTCGAGGGGGGACAGGACCAGCAGCCGGTTCCCGACGACGACGTCCACCAACCGGTCGGCACCCACCAGCCGGGCCGTGCCGGCCCCGGTGTCCAGCTCCCGGGTCCACAGCCTGCTGCCCTCGAAGCCGTTCAGCAGCTCCACCTGGAGGGTGGGCCGGTCGGCGCACCGCTGCAGCAGGGCCACCCCGGTGCTGCCCACGTCGGCGCCGACGAGCTCGCAGCCGTCGGGCACGTGGTGCCGCCAGCGGAGCGTGTTGCCGGCCGGGTCGAGTGTGGCGACCCCGGTCGGCGAGCTGGCCAGCACGATCCCGGCGGTGCTGGACAGCTGAGTGTCCCCGCGGAAGTCGACGTTGCGGTACCAGACCCGGACCCCCGTGGAGGCCCGCAGGGCCACCGCCTCGTCGCAGCGGCCGGCGGTGCGGAACACCGCCACGACCACGCCGTCGACCGCGGTGGCGTCGCAGAGCCGGGCGTTGTCCCGGGTGTAGTGCCAGGCCTCCCGGCCGGTGACCGGGTCGCGCATGGTGACCCCGGTGGGGCTGGCGGTGAGCACCCGTCCGCTCTCCACCACCCGCCGGGGGGCCGGGGAGGAGTCGGCGGACCAGGCCGCGGCCAGCCGGGCGGCGGGCTGCCCGGCCGGCAAGGCGGCCGCCGCCGCGGTGGTGCTGCTGGTCGCCGCGGCGTCCGAGCCGCGCCAGAGCAGGGCCGCGACGGCGACCAGGACGAGGGTGGCCGCCGTCCAGACCACCACGCGCAGCGGCGGACGGGACGACGGACGCCGGTGCGTGCTCACCCGACGTGCTGGAGCGGCCCGCATCCACGGGCCCGCCCCGAGCGGAGCAAGGGGTGGAGGCCGGCCCCCTTGCAGGGTCCCGCTGCGAGCTTGTCAGCGGTGAGGGGCAAGGGGGTCCCCCCTCAGGCGGCGGACTCGGAGCCGCCGCGGCCGGAGCCGCCACGACGCCGACGACGCCGGGGACGGCCGGCGCCGCCCTCGCCGTCGGCCGCACCGGTGGTCGCCGCTTCGGGTGCGGTCGCGCCCACCGGGGCGTCGTAGGCCGCCTTCGCACCCTCCGCGGCCGGGCCGGCGCCGCGGGTGCGCCGGCGGGGACGGCTCTTGGGCGGTCCGGCGGCCGGCTCGGTGTCCGTCCCGCCGTCCCGGCTGCCGGAGTCCCGGCCGCCGCTGTCCCGGCCGGGGCCGGACTGCGCACCGCCGGAACGGCCGGCGCCGCGCTGGCGCTTGCCGGTCTCGCCCAGGTCCTCGAGCTGCTCGGCGTCCAGGCCCTCCCGGGTGCGCTGCGCCCGGGGCAGCCGGCCGGTGGCTGTCTCCGGGATGTCCAGGTCGGCGCGCAGGGCGGGGGAGGTGGAGTAGGTCTCCGGCGGGTCGGTGAACTCCAGGCCGAGTGCCTTGTTGATCAGCTGCCAGCGCGGGATGTCGTCCCAGTCGACCAGGGTGACGGCGACGCCGGCGCTGCCCGCGCGACCGGTCCGGCCGATCCGGTGCACGTAGGTCTTCTCGTCCTCCGGGCACTGGTAGTTCACGACGTGGCTGACGCCGGTGACGTCGATGCCGCGGGCGGCGACGTCGGTGGCGACCAGCACGTCGACCTTGCCGCTGCGGAACGCGCGCAGCGCCTGCTCGCGGGCGCCCTGGCCGAGGTCGCCGTGCACGGCCGCGGCGGCGAACCCGCGCTCCACCAGGTCGTCGGCGACCTTCTGCGCGGTGCGCTTGGTGCGACAGAAGACCATGACCAGGCCGCGGTCGCGGGCCTGCAGCACCCGCGCCAGCAGCTCGGGCTTGTCCAGGTTGTGGGCCCGGTAGATGAACTGCGTCGTCTGCGGGACGGTGCTGCCCTCGTCGTTGCCGTGCGCCCGGATGTGCGTCGGCTGGGTCATGAACTGGCGGGCCAGGTTCACGATCGGGCCGGGCATCGTGGCGGAGAAGAGCATCGTCTGCCGCTTCTCCGGGACCATCTGCAGCACCCGCTCGATGTCGGGCAGGAAGCCCAGGTCGAGCATCTCGTCGGCCTCGTCGAGGACCAGCACGCGGACCTTGCCGAGGATCAGGTGACCCTGCTGGGCCAGGTCGAGCAGCCGGCCGGGGGTGCCGACGACGATCTCGACGCCGCCCTGCAGCGCCTGGACCTGCGGCTCGTAGGCCCGCCCGCCGTAGATGGCCTGCACGCGGATGCCGCGGCGTGAGCCGGCGGCGGAGAGGTCGCGGGACACCTGGACGCACAGCTCGCGGGTCGGCACGACGACCAGCGCCTGCGGGACGCCGTCCCCGCCCTCGGCTGGTGGGACCACCCGCTGCAGCATCGGGACGCCGAAGCCCAGCGTCTTGCCGGTGCCGGTGCGCGCCTGGCCGATGAGGTCGTTGCCGGTCAGGGCCAGCGGGAGGGTGAGCTCCTGGATGGCGAAGGTGCGCGTGATGCCCACCTCGGCCAGGGCGGCCACGACGTCGGGGTGCACGTCGAAGTCGCTGAACAGCGGGCTGTCGCTGGCGACGGGGGCGCCGCCGAGTTCCTCGATGACGGACTCGAGCTGCTCGGGGGCCGGCGCGCCGGTCTCGGAGTGCTCGAGCTCGGGAGTGGTGGGGGTGGGGTCGCTGGAGGTCAGTTCTCTCGCCTCGGTCTGGTGGGGGACCGGGGCGTCGTCGGCGCCCGAGGGGCCCGGTGACACCTGCCGGTCCCGGGGTCGGTTCCGGGATGGTCGTCCAGCGCCGACGCGGCCAGCGGACCGGGCGTCAGGAACGGACTGCCCGGGAGACGGCCCACAGGGGCCGGTCTCGAGGATGAGATCCAGCGGTCATCAGCGCACACGGAGTTGCATTGCAGGAACGAGCCTGGCGGCCCGCTGATGCCATCCTAACCTGCCGGGCCCGCTAGCCTCGCTGCGCGCGCCCGGAGCACCCCGGGCGGGGGACGAGGGGGAGCACGTGGCCACGGTGGACGAGCGGGCCGTCCCCGACCTGCTGGGGGTGCTCGCCTACGCCGAGCTCACCGCCTTCGACCGGCTGGCCGAGGACGCCCGGCTGGCCCCCACCCTCGACGGGCACGCCGCGCTGGCCCGGATGGCCGCCGCCGAGGTCGCCCACCACACCCGGGTGACGGCGCGGCTGCGGGAGCTGGGCGTGGAGCCGGCCGAGGCGATGGCGCCGTTCGTCGTCCCGCTGGACGCCTTCCACGACGGCACCCGGGCCAGCACCTGGCTGGAGGGGCTGGTCAAGGCCTACGTGGGGGACGGGCTGGCCACCGACTTCTACCGGGAGGTCGCGGCGTTCCTGCCGCAGCCGGACCGCGCGCTGGTGGAGGAGGTGCTCGCCGACACGGGGTACGCCGACTTCGCCGTCCGGGAGGTGCGCGCCGCCATCGCCGCGGACCGCACCCTGGCCGGCCGGCTGGCCCTGTGGGCCCGCCGGCTGGTGGGCGAGGCGCTGACCCAGTCCCAGGCGGTCATCGCCGAGCACGACCGGCTGGCGGACCTGATCATCGCCGGCACGGGCGACCTGGCCGGGGTCGGTCAGCTGCTGCAGCGGATCACCACCGCGCACGGGGACCGGATGCGCGCCCTCGGCCTCAACCCATGAAGGACCCCCTTCCCCCCGCCCCTCGCAGGCTCGGGGCGGTGCCCTGAAGGGGCCTCGGCGCTCGGCGCGGGCACCGGGGCCGCCCCTCCCGGCCGGGGCGGTCAGACCTTGAACTGCGACACCAGCCGGGACAGCTCGCCGGTGATGTCGGCCAGTCCCTCCGCCGCCGTGCGCGCCTGCACGGCGTCCACGCCGGTCTCGTCGGTGACCGTGGAGATGGTGGTGATCGACGAGGCGATCGAGCCGGTCCCCTGGGCGGCCTCGCTGACGCCGCGGGACATCTCGTTGGTGGTGGCGGTCTGCTCCTCCACCGCGCTGGCGATGGTGGTCTGGTAGTCGCTGATCTGCGAGATCACCTCGTCGATGCGGGCGATGGCGGCCACCGCGCCGGTGGTGTCGCCCTGGATGGCCTCCACCCGCCGGGCGATGTCCTCCGTCGCCCGCGCCGTCTCCTGCGCCAGCTCCTTCACCTCGTTGGCCACCACCGCGAAGCCCTTGCCGGCCTCACCGGCCCGCGCGGCCTCGATCGTGGCATTGAGCGCCAGCAGGTTGGTCTGCTCGGCGATGGAGGTGATCACCTTGACCACGTCGCCGATCCCGCGGGAGGACTCGCCGAGCTTGGTGACCGTCGCGTTGGTCGCCTGGGCGGCGGAGACCGCCTCGCCGGCCATCCGGGCCGCCTCGTTGGCGTTGGTGGCGATCTCGCGGATGCTCGCGCCCATCTCCTCGGCGCCCGCGGCCACGGTCTGCACGTTGCGGGAAACCTGCTCGGCGACGGCGGAGACCTGCAGGGTCTGCGCGGCCGTCCGCTCGACGCCGTCCGCGAGCCGGCCGGACACCCCCGACATCCCCTGGGACACCTCGGTCAGCGTCCCGGAGAGCCGGCCGATCCCGGCCACCGTGTCGGCCACCTTGACCACGAAGCGGTTGAACGCCGCCCCCAGCCGGCCGATCTCGTCCGCCCGGCTCTCGTCCACCCGGGCGGTGAGGTCGCCGTCGCCGTCGGCGATCTCCTCCATCCGCTCGCGCAGCGCGTCCAGCGGGGCGACCACGCGGCGGGCCACGAGGAACGTGCCCAGGACGGCCAGGAGCATGGTGATCGCCGCCCCGACCAGGACGGTCGTCCGCAGCGCGTGCGCCCCGGCGAGGACGGCGCTCTCCGGCACCTCGACGAGGAGGGCCCAGCTCTGCCCGTCCCCGACCTCGATCGGGGTCGCCACCAGCATCGTCGCGCCGGCCGCCGTGTCCACGGTCCGCTGCACGACCTCCCCGGACGCCAGTGCCTCCGCGGTGGCCTCCGCCGCCGCGCCGCCCGGTGCCTCGCCAGGCTGGTCGCCGTCCCGGTTGCTGGCCACGACGTTGCCGCCGGTGGACACCAGGACCGCCCGGCCGACGTCGTAGGGGCGGATGGCGGCGATCTGCTCCGCGACGCCGTCCAGTGGGATGTCGACGCCGGCCACCCCGACGACCTGGTCGCCGACCCGGACGGGGGCGGCCAGCGAGGTCATCAGGATCTCCTGACCGGCCACCTCGTACGTGTAGGGCTCGATGGCCATCGCGGTCCCGTTGTCCCGGGGCAGCAGGTAAAAGTCGCCGGTGCCGGGCTCCTCGTAGCCGACGATGGCGGTGACCGCGATGTCGGCGCCGTCCCTGAACCAGTAGGACATGTATCGGCCCGTGGCGTCGCTGGTGGGGCTGCCGACGTTGCCGGCGTCCCGTCCGTCGAAGGCGTCGGGCTCGAACACCGACCAGGTCCCGATCAGGCTCGGGTCGGCGACCAGCAGCTGCCGCTCGATCCGGTCGGCGAGGCTCCGGTCCCCGCCCCGGTCGACGGCCATCGTGCCCAGCGTCTGCGCAAGGTCCCGGGCCGTCCCCAGCTGCCGGGCGATCCCGGCGCCGACCTCCGCGGCGTGCTCCTCGGCGAGGGTGGCGGCGTACCGCGCGCCGTCCTCCCGCGCCCGGGAGCTCGTCAGCGTCGTCACCACGGCGACGAGGGCGACGAGTGCGACGGCGAGCAGCGCGGCGGTGCTGGCGACGAGGCGCGTCTTGACGGTCATGGGTGCTCCAGGAGCGGGAGGTGTCGGCGGCGGGGTGGCCGTGCCCCTGCTATCGGCTGACACCTCCGGCTCTCGAACCGTCGGGGCCCGTCGCCGGCCCGGACCGGAGGACGACGACGGGGCGCCGCCGCAGCTGCGGCGACGCCCCGTCGGGGACGTACTGGAACTGGCCCCGGTGCAGGGACCCGCGGCGAGCGTTGCGGCCCTCTCCAGGGCACCGCCCCGAGCTTGCGAGGGGTGGGTAGGAGGGGGTCCTTCCTCAGCCGGCGATGAAGCCCACGCGCCGCTGGTCGGCCTCGGCGATCTCGACGTAGGCGATCCGGTCGGTCGGGACGACGACGCGGCGACCGCGCTCGTCGACCAGCGTCAGGAGGCCGTCCTTGGACCCGGTCATGGCCTTCGAGACCTCGGCTGCGATCTCGTCCGGCGTGCTGGGGCTGTCGATGACCAGCTCACGGGGCGAGTGTTGGACACCGATCTTCACTTCCACGCGGGATGCCTCCTCGAGTCGGACTGGGTGTTCCCCACGCTAGTCCAGCCGGGCCGGCCGGCCCGCCGTGGCAGCTGCGCCGACAGCGAACGCCGGCCGGCTCAGCCGGCCGCCGCCCCGTCGTCGTCCCGCCGCGGGAAGCCGGACATGCCCCGCCAGGCCAGCGCGGACATCTGCGACACGGCCTCGTCCCGGGACACCGTGCCGTCGGTGGCCAGCCACCAGCGGGCACTGGTCTCGGCCAGCCCGGTCATGCCCGCGGACAGCAGCAGGGACCGCTCCGGGTCCGCCCCGGTCTCCACGGCGATGACCTCGGCGATCGCCTCGATGCACTGCCGGGCGCCGCGGTCCACGGCGTCCCGCACCTCGGGGTCGTTGCGCAGGTCGGACTCGAACACCAGCCGGAACGCCTCGCCCTCGGCGCCGACGAAGTCGAAGTAGGCACCGACCGCGCCGTCCACCCGGGTCCGGTTGTCCGCGGTGCCGTCCATCGCCTGGCGCACCCGGTCGCTCAGCTCGTCGACCTGCTGCTCCAGCAGCGCCAGGTACAGCTCCCGCTTGCCCGGGAAGTGCTGGTAGAGCACCGGCTTGCTCACCCCGGCGTGGTCGGCGATGTCGTCCATCGCCGCCGCGTGGAAGCCCTGGGCGACGAAGACGTCGCGGGCGGCGCGCAGCAGCTGCTGCCGCCGGGCGCCGCGCGGCAGCCGGGACGTGCGGGGCGCGGGCGTCGGCGCGGGGACGGGTCGGCTGGGCTGCATGGCGGGGCGATGTTACCGGCGCGTCCGTGCCCGGGCCCCGGCTCGGGCGCCGGTCTACCGTCGACGGGTGCCCGACGCCCGCCTCTCCGACGTGTCCCTGCCACGGTCACGGACCCTGGTGCCCCCGTGGCCGGGGGAGCAGGTGCCGGTCGCCGGTGGCCGGGTCTTCGTCCGGCACACCCCCTGGGTCGGCCCGGTCGGCGGGCCGGCGGACCCCGCCGACGACGCCCCGCACGAGCGCGCGCTGTACGTGCACGGGCTGGGTGGGGCCTCCACCAACTGGACCGACCTGGCCGCGCTGCTGGCCGTGCGCTTCGACGGGTACGCGCTGGACCTGCCCGGCTTCGGCCGGTCCGCGCCGCCGCCCGGCGGCAGCTACTCGATGCGCCGCCACGTCCAGGCGGTGGTCGACGTCCTGGAGTGGGTGGTGGCCCGGCCCGGCCCCGGCCAGGGGCAGCCGGTGCACCTGCTGGGCAACTCCCTCGGCGGGCTGGTCAGCCTGTGGGTCGCCACCCGGCGGCCGGACCTGGTCGCGACCCTGACCCTCGTCTCCGCGGCCATGCCGGTGTACCGGGTGCCGGCCGCCTTCGACCGGGCGATCGCCCTGGTCCTGCTGCCCGGGGTCCCGGCGCTGGCGGAGAAGCGGCTGGCCGGGGTGAGCCCGGAGCAGCGCGTCCGCAACCTGGTCCGGATGTGCATCGGCGACCCCTCCCGGGTCCCGGCGGAGCGGCTGACCGAGGCGGTGGAGGAGCTGCGCGAGCACGACGCCCAGCCCTGGGCCGGTCAGGCCCTGACCCGCAGCCTGCGCGGGCTGATGACCTCCTACCTGCGGTTCGGCCGGGCCAACGCGTGGCGGATGGCGCGGTCGGTGCGGATGCCGTCGCTGGTGGTGTGGGGCGACCACGACCGGCTGGTCGACCCGGTCCTGGCCCCCCGGCTGGCCGCCGCGCTCCCCGACGCCCGGCTGCAGGTCCTCCCCGGGGTGGGGCACCTGGCCATGCTGGAGTCGCCGGAGGCCACCGCCCGGGCGGTGCTGGGGCTCGCCGAGGACGCCGCCGGCCAGACGCCCGGGCGCGGCGCGGCTGCGACCGCGGGTGCCGTGGCCGGGGCCGCCGGTGCCGGGCCGACGCGCGGCTGACCGGGCCGGACACGCAGCGACCCCCGGCGAGGTGTCCCGGGTCGGCGGCCGGTCGTGAGAACCTCGACGTCGTGACCGGACCGGACCTGCGTGGCGCGCAGCGGGGCCTGCGGACCGGTGCCCCGGGTGCTCCGCCGGAGCACCCGGCCACCGCACCGCGGCCCGCGGTCGGCCCGCGCGTGGGGACCGACCCCCGGACGAGGGGGACGGCGCAGCCGCTGGTGGCCCGGCGTGATCCCGCCGGGCCCCGGCACGCCGCCTCGAGCCGGCAGTCCGGAGGGCGGGTCCGGCGCTTCGTCCGCCGCTGGGGCTGGCGTGCCTACGCCATCCCGGTGCTGACCCTCGCCACGCTGGTCGCCCTGGTCGACGTGGCCGCCCGCAGCGTCGCCGGCGGGACCCCGCCGGCCGACCCGGTGGCCTCCGCGACCCCCTCCGCGGCCGCGGTGGAGCCCAGCGCGGCCGGGACGCCGGAGCCCACCGCGCCGGCCGTCGGGGAGGGGGTGCCCAGCGACGCGCCCGCCCCGCCGAGCTCCCCGACCTACGTGGAGCAGGGCGCGGGGTCGGTGTCCGTCGTCGACGGCACCTCCGGGGTCTACGGCAGCGGTCCGCTGCAACGCTTCGTCGTCGAGGTCGAGGACGGGATCGCCGTGGACGGGGCGGGCTTCGCCGCCGCGGTCGAGGCCACCCTCGGCGACCCGCGCTCCTGGGGCGGTGGCGGCCGGTTGTCCTTCCAGCGGGTCGGCGCCGCGGACGCCGCGGCCGGCCGGTACGACTTCCGGGTCAGCCTGGTCAGCCCCGGCAGCATGGAGCGCTACTGCCCCGGCGTGGGCACCGGCGGCTACACGTCCTGCCGCTACGGCGAGCGGGCGGTCATCAACCTGGCCCGCTGGGAGACCGCCGTCCCCGACTACGGCGGCGACATCCCCACCTACCGGCAGTACGTGGTCAACCACGAGGTGGGCCACGCGCTGGGCAACGGCCACCAGGACTGCCCCGGACCCGGTCAGCGGGCTCCCGTCATGGCCCAGCAGACCCTCGGCCTGGACGGCTGCACCAAGAACGCCTGGCCGTACCCCTGACCCGACGGCCGGGACGCGGGGCCGGGAATTCCGGGCGCGTGCCCGGGTGTTTGCGGAGCAGAGGACGTCGGCCGAGGTGGCCGGCGCGCCGAGCAACCGCAGTCGCCCCGAAGGAGCCCCCGTGTCGTTGCCACCCCTGGTGGAGCCCGCCGACGACCTCTCGATCGACGAGGTCCGCCGTTACAGCCGCCACCTGATCATCCCCGACGTCGGGATGGACGGGCAGAAGCGGCTGAAGAACGCCAAGGTGCTGGCCGTGGGTGCCGGCGGCCTGGGCTCGCCGGTGCTCATGTACCTCGCCGCCGCAGGTGTCGGGACCCTCGGGATCGTCGAGTTCGACACCGTCGACGAGTCCAATCTGCAGCGCCAGATCATCCACGGCCAGTCCGACGTCGGCCGCTCCAAGGCCGAGAGCGCCCGCGACTCCATCAAGGAGATCAACCCGCTCGTCGACGTCCGGCTGCACGAGACCCGGCTGGACAGCTCGAACGTCGAGGAGATCTTCAGCCAGTACGACCTCATCGTCGACGGCACCGACAACTTCGCCACCCGGTACCTGGTGAACGACGCCTGCGTGCTGCTCGGCAAGCCCTACGTCTGGGGCTCGATCTACCGCTTCGACGGCCAGGTGTCGGTCTTCTGGAACGAGCACGGCCCCAACTACCGCGACCTCTACCCGGTGCCGCCGCCGCCCGGGATGGTCCCCTCCTGCGCCGAGGGCGGTGTGCTGGGCGTGCTGTGCGCGACCATCGGCGCCGTCCAGGCCACCGAGGCGGTCAAGCTGATCACCGGCATCGGCGAGACGCTGCTCGGCCGGCTGATGGTCTACGACGCCCTGGAGATGACCTTCCGCGAGATCAAGGTCCGCAAGGACCCCGAGGGCGAGCCGATCACCGGCCTCATCGACTACGAGGCCTTCTGCGGCGTCGTCTCCGAGGAGGCCCAGGAGGCGGCCGCGGGCTCGACGATCACCGTCGACGAGCTCAAGGACATGATGGACGCCGGCAAGGACTTCGAGCTCATCGACGTCCGGGAGCCCAACGAGTACGAGATCGTGTCCATCCCCGGCGCCAAGCTGATCCCGAAGGACGAGATCCTGTCCGGCCGGGCGCTGTCCCAGCTGCCGCAGGACCGGCCGATCGTGCTGCACTGCAAGACCGGTGTCCGCTCCGCCGAGGCCCTGGCCGCGGTGAAGGCAGCCGGCTTCCGGGACGCCGTCCACGTGCAGGGCGGCGTGACCGCCTGGGCGACGCGCATCGACAAGGCGCTCCCCACCTATTAAGACCTCGTCCCTCCCCACGACACGCTGCGCGCGCCGCGGGTCCCTGGGACGAGGCCGCTCCAGCAGGGTCCGTCACCTCAGGGTGCCGGGCCCTGCTGCGTTCGCGCCCTGGGTTTGACTGGGCCCATGTCCGACCTGCCTCGTGCTGAGCTGCTGGAGCGCTATCAGCGGGCCCAGGCCCAGTTCACCGACCGCGTCGACGCCGTCGAGCCCGGCCAGTGGGACGCGCCCGTGCTGCCCGGCTGGACGGTCGCTGACCTGGTCGCCCACCTGACCGCCGACCAGCTGGCCGTACCGCAGCTGCTGGACGGTGGGAGCGCGGTCGGCATGTCCTCGCAGCCCCGCGACCTGCTCGGCGACGACCCGCTCAGCGCCTGGGAGGACGCGGCCGACGACGCGCTGACCGCCTGGGCCGGGGACGGCGCACTCGACGGCACCGTGGACCTGCCGGGGGGTCCGGTGCCCGCCGCCCACCACCTCCGGGCGATGACCGCCGACCTGACGGTGCACGCCTGGGACCTGGCGCGCGCCGTCGGCGGGGACACCCGGCTCGACCGGGGCCTGGTGGTCGACGCCCTCGACTTCGCCGAGGAACACCTCGGGGAGGACGGCGTCCCGGGCCTGGTCGACCCGCCGGTGCCCGTCCCGCCGGGGGCCGACCCGCTGACCCGGCTGGTCGCCCGGTTCGGCCGTCCGGTGTGATCGGAGCGAACGGGCGAGGTCACGGAGAGCACCGATCGGGTATCGGGCACCTACCATCCGAGCCCCACGCCCGTCGATCCGGAGGCACCTGATGACCCGACCGCCCGAGTCCGTCCGTCCCGAGGGGGCAGGAGGACCGCAGCCGGGGCCGGTGACCGGATGGGGCCAGCAGCCCCCACCCCGGCACGGTGAGGACGGCGGATGGGACCAGCAGCCCCCGCCGCAGGCCCACCCGGACGCCGGCTGGGGCGGGTCACCCCAGTCGCCGCCGACGCCGTACGGGCCCGGCCCGGCCGGACCAGGCCCGTACGGCGGCGCCCCCGGCTGGGACGCGCCCCGTGGCCCGGTCGGTCCAGGTGGACCGACCGGGCCGGGCTGGCCCGGGGGCCCGCCGGGTCCTCGCCGCAGTGGCGGCACCAACAAGGCCCTGCTGATCGCCGGGATCGCCGGGCTCGTGACGGTCCTGGCGGTCGCCGTCCTGCTGTTCCTGGGGCTGCGCGGCGGCAGCGATTCGTCGGCCGCCGAGTCGGCGCCGCCGACCCCCGCCGGTCCGTCGGCGCCGTCCCCGGCCGACCTGCAGGCGTTCCTGGCCACGCTGCCGGCGGACTTCACCGACTGCGGGGAGGCCCCACGGGCCGGGGACGGCGACCTGCTGGCCGCCGGCTGCGGCGCCGCCGGCACCCAGCCCGGGCCCACCGGCGCCCGCTTCTACCTCTATCCCGACGTGCGGACCCTGGACGCCGTGTTCAGCAACGACGTGGACAGCAGCGGGCTCACCGAGTTCACCGACGAGCAGGACTGCTCCACCTCCGTCGGCTACGGCGCGTGGCAGACGACGGGGGAGACCGGCGGGCTGTACGGCTGCGCGATCCTCGACGACGGGACGGTGAGCCTGGCCTGGACCGACGACCGGTTCCTCACCGAGGGGATCGTGTCCGCGCCCGGGACCACCCAGGCCGACGTCGCGGCGCTGTACGCCTGGTGGACCGAGCACAGCTACTACCAGGGCTGACGTGGCCGACCGGCCGGACGGACCGGACGTCGACGAGGCGGTGTTCGATGCCGTCGAGGCGATCCCGCCCGGCCGGGTGAGCACCTACGGCGCCATCGGGCGACTGGTCGGCGTCGGCCCGCGGCGGGTCGCCCGGGCGCTGTCCGCGGGCGGGGCGGCCGTCCCCTGGCACCGGGTGGTGCGCGCGGACGGCACGGCCGCCGAGCCGGTCCGGGTCCGCCAGCTGGAGCTGCTGGCCGCCGAGGGGGTGCCCGTGCGCGACGGCCGGGTCGACCTGTCCGCCGTGGGGTGGCCGGACCGGCACTGACTCCCCAGGACCGTCGGTGGCCCGTGGTCTCATCGAGGGGTGCGGGGGGAGACAGCAGTCGCAGTCGCAGAGCTCACCGGTGCTCCGGCGCCGGTCTACCGGCTCGTCCAGCCGGAGGTGGCCCCGCGGGTCCGCCCGCGGCTCGACCCGACGCAGCAGGCGGTGGTCGACCACCCGGGCGGTCCGCTGCTGGTGCTCGCCGGCCCGGGCACCGGCAAGACGACGACGATCGTGGAGGCGGTGGCCGCCCGCATCGAGGCCGGCGCCGACCCCGAGCGACTGCTGGTGCTGACCTTCAGCCGCAAGGCCGCCGCCGAGCTGCGCACCCGGATCACCGCCCGCGTCGGGCGCACCATCCGCGAGCCGGTCGCCCGCACCTTCCACTCCTACGCCTTCGGCGTGCTGCGCCGGGCGGCCGTGCTGCGCGGAGAGCCTGCTCCGCGGCTGCTCACCGCCGCGGAGCAGGACGCGGTCGTCGCCGAGCTGCTGCGCGGCGACGCGGACGAGGACGGCGTCCGCTGGCCCGACGAGCTGTCCGCCGCCCTGGGCACCGACGGGTTCCGCGACGAGCTGCGCGAACTGCTGCTGCGGGCCACCGAGCGGGGCGTCGACGCCCGCCGGCTGGCCGCGTGGGGCGCGGAGCGCGGCCTGCCCCACTGGGAGGCCGCGGCCCGCTTCGCCGACCAGTACGCCGGCGTCACCGCCTTCGCCACCGCGGCGCGGGGCGGGGCCAGCGGCTACGACCCCGCCGAGCTGGTCCGGGCGGCCATCGACGAGCTCCGCGACGACCCGGCGCTGCTCCGCTTCGAGCGGGAACGCGCCGCCTGGCTGTTCGTCGACGAGTACCAGGACACCGACCCCGCCCAGGTGGAGCTGCTCGAGCTGCTGGCCGGCGGTGGTGGGGACCTGGTCGTGGTGGGCGACCCGGACCAGGCCATCTACGCCTTCCGGGGCGCCGAGCCGCGCGGCATCCTCGAGTTCGGTGACCGGTTCCGGCACCGGGACGGCCGCCCGGCCGACCGGTTGTCCCTCGGGGTGTGCCGCCGGTCGGGAGCCGACCTGCTGGCGGTCGGCCGCCGGGTCGCCGAGGGCCTGCCCGGCCCCTGGGAGCACCGCCGGCTGGTGCCGGGCGAGGGGACCGAGCAAGGGTCGGCGGAGGTGCACGTCTTCGACTCCGCGGCCGTGGAGGCCGCGTTCCTCGCCGACACCATGCGCCGGGCGCACCTGCTCGACGGCGTGCCGTGGTCGCAGATGGCGGTCGTGGTCCGGTCGGCGTCGGCCGGGCTCGCCCCGGTCCGCCGGGCGCTCACCCAGGCCGGGGTGCCGGTCGCCGTCTCCGCCGACGACGTCGGCCTGGCCGGGCAGCCGGCGGTGCAGCCGCTGCTCGCCGCGGTGGACGCCCTGCTCCCCCCGCGGGACCGGGGCGGGCGGGCGCCGGGGGCTCCCGACGACGTCCGCTCCGGCACCGCCGGGCTCGAGGCCGGCCTGGACGAGCCGGGCGCCGAGGCGCTGCTCGCCTCCCCGCTGGGCGGCGCCACCGTGCTGGACCTGCGCCGGCTGCGTCGCGCGGTCCGCCGGGCCACCGCGGCCCGCGGCGAGGACCCAGCCGTGCGCGCCGCTCCGCTGGCCGCGCTGCTGGCCGACGCAGCCCTGCTCGAGGCGGTGCCCGAGCACGTCGCGCGTCCCGCGGCCCGGGCGGTGCGGGTGCTCGACGCCGGCCGGCTGTCGCTGGCCGGCGGCGGCAGCGCCGAGGACGTGCTCTGGGCGATGTGGCAGGCCAGCGGGCTGGGCCCGCGCTGGGCCCGGGCCAGCGCCGCCGGAGGCCAGACCGGCGCGGTCGCCGACCGGGACCTGGACGCCGTGGTGGCGCTCTTCGACGCCGCCGCCGGCTTCGTCGACCGGCTCCCGCACGCCGAGGTCGCCGCCTTCGTGGACCACCTGGCCGCCCAGCAGCTGCCAGGGGACACCGGTGCCGCCCGCGCCGCGGTCGAGGACACCGTGCGGCTGCTCACCGCGCACGCGGCCAAGGGCCTGGAGTGGGACCTGGTCTGCGTGGCCGGTGTGCAGGAGGGGCTGTGGCCCGACCTGCGCAGCCGGGCCAGCCTGCTGGGGGCGGAGGACCTGGTCGAGGCGGCGGCGGGCACCGACGCGGCCACGCTGGACCGGCGCACGCTGGCCCTGGCCGAGGAGCGCCGGTTGTTCTACGTCGCCTGCACCCGCGCCCGCCGACGGCTGGTGGTCACCGCCGTCGACGGGGCACTCGACGGCGGGGACGCCGGTGCCACGGCGTCCCGGTTCCTGGACCTGGTCGCCCCCGCACGGGTCGACGGCGCCGACGGAGCGCGGCCGCACACCGCGCTGCCCCGCCAGCTCACGTTGCCCGCCCTGGTCGCGGAGCTCCGGCGGCACGTCACCGATCCGCACACCCCCGCCGCGCGTCGGGCCGGCGCCGCGGCCGTGCTGCGCCGGCTGGCCGACGAGCGGGTGCCCGGGGCCGCGCCGGCGAGCTGGTGGGGGCTGGCGCCGCTGTCCGAGGAGGGCCCGCTGGTGGACCCCGACGACGTCGTCCCGGTGCGGCCCTCGGCGATCGACACGTTCCAGCGCTGCCCGCTGCGGTGGGTGCTGGGTGCCGTCGGCGCCGAGGCCGCGCCCGAGGCCACCCGGACGGTGGGCTCGGCGGTGCACGACGTGGCGCAGCAGGTGGCCGAGGGGCTGGCGCCGGCCGACGCCCCTGCGGCGCTGGACGCCGAGCTCGACGGCCTCGACCTGGGGCCGGGCTGGTTCGACCAGCGGCAGCGGGACCGCGCCCAGGAGATGCTCGCCAAGTTCCTCGCCTGGCACCGGCGCGCCGACCGGGAGCTGGTCGCCGCGGAGGAGGACTTCGACGTGGTGGTCGGCCGGGCGCGCCTGCGCGGCCAGGTCGACCGGCTGGAGCGGGACTCGGAGGGCCGGCTGGTCGTCGTCGACCTGAAGACCGGCAAGACCGCGCCCCGCGCGGTGGAGGAGCACGGTCAGCTGGCCGCCTACCAGCTCGCGGTGGCCGAGGGCGCCTTCGGGCAGCACGGCAGCGTGGCCGGCGGGGCCGCCCTGCTCCAGGTGGGCGGCAGCCAGAAGGCCGCCAAGGAACACGCGCAGCCGCCACTGCCGGCCGACGTGCCGCCGCACGAGACCTGGGCCGGCGAGCTGCTCGCCGAGGTCGGGGACGGCATGGGCGCCGGCACCTTCCTGGCCCGCACCGACGTCGACTGCGAGCGCTGCTCGTTCCGGCGCAGCTGCCCGGTGCAGGAGTCCGGCCGGCAGGTGACCCGATGACCGCCGGCGGTGGTGCTGCTTCGTCTGCGGGGTCTAGGCCTCGTCCCGGCTTCCCTCGCGAGCGTGCGAGCGGAGGGGAGGACGAGGTCCTTCAGCTCGCCTTCGACCTGCCGGGGATGGTCCTCCCGGCCGCGCCGGCCCTGCCGCGGCTGCTCAGCCCCGCCGAGGTCGCGGCCCGCTGCGGGCTGACGTACGCCCCCTCCGACGAGCAGGCCGACGTGGTGCGCGCCCCGGTGGACCGGCCGCTGGTCGTCGTCGCCGGCGCCGGCTCGGGCAAGACCGAGACGATGGCCGCCCGGGTCGCCTGGCTGGTCGCCAACCAGCTGGTGGCGCCCGAGGCCGTGCTCGGGCTGACCTTCACCCGCAAGGCCGCCAGTGAGCTCAACGCCCGGGTGCGACTCCGTCTGGGAGCGCTGGCCGAGCACCCCGACACCGACCCGGCGCTGCGCGAGCGCCTGGCCGTGGCCGCGCCCACGGTGGCCACCTACCACGGCTACGCCGCGGCGATCGTCGCCGAGCACGGGCTCCGGATCGGGGTGGAGCCCGGCGCGGGCGTGCTGGGCCCGGCCATGTGCTGGGGACAGGCGGCGACCGTCGTGGCCGGGCACACCGGGGACATGAGCGACGTCGCGCTGGGCCTGGTGACCACCACGGAGGACGTCCTCCAGCTGGCCGCCGAGCTGGGGGAGCACGACATCAGCCCGGCGGCGCTGCGGGCCTGGACCACCCGGCTGGAGCAGCAGGTGGCCGGCTACCCCGACGCCGGACGCAAGAAGGGCGTCTACAAGGACGTCAGCGACATGCTCGCCCGGCAGCGTGCCCGGGTGGCGCTGCTGCCGATGGTCGAGGCGTTCGAGGCCCGCAAGCGGGCGGCCGGGTCCATCGACTACGCCGACCAGGTCGCCTTCGCCGCCAAGGTCGCCGTCACCTCCCCCGAGGTGGGCCGGCGGGAGCGGGCCCGCTGGCGCGTGGTCCTGCTCGACGAGTACCAGGACACCAGCGTCGGGCAGCTGCGGATGCTGGAGGCGCTGTTCGGCGGGCCGGGCGGGCACCCGGTGCTCGCGGTCGGCGACCCCCGGCAGTCCATCTACGGGTGGCGCGGGGCGTCGGCCGGCACCATCGAGCGGTTCGGCCGGACCTTCCCCGGCACCCCGGACCGGCAGTTCCAGCGGCTCACCCTGTCCACCAGCTGGCGCAACGACCGTGCGGTGCTGGCCGTGGCCAACACCGTGGCCGGCGCGCTGCCCCCGCCCGCCCCGGACCAGCCGCTGCCCGACCTCACGCCCGCTCCGGTCGCCGGCCCGGGCGAGGTGCGCTGCGGCCTCTACGGGACGGTCGCGGAGGAGACCGAGGCGCTGGCCGACCAGCTGGCCGCGGCCTGGCAGGGGCCCGGCGGCGCGGCGGCGCGGCCGACGGTCGCCGTGCTCGCGCGGCGCCGGGCGCAGCTGCCCGGGATCGCCGCCGCGCTCCGGGCCCGCGGGGTGCCCGTGGAGGTGGTGGGCCTCGGTGGGCTGCTCGACGTGCCGGAGGTGTCCGACGTCGTCGCCACGCTCCGGGTGCTGGTGGACCCGACCGCCGGGGACGCGCTCGGCCGGCTGCTCACCGGCGCCCGCTGGCGGATCGGGCCCCGCGACCTGGCCGCGCTGGAGGGCCGCGCCCGGGCGCTGGTCCGGGAACGGCGGTCGGTCGCGGGCCCGACCGCGCAGGACGAGGGGGCGCCGGTCCCCCCGGCCGCGCGGGAACGCGGCAGCATCGTCGAGGCGCTCGACGACCTCGGCCGGCCCGAGGCCTACTCGGCGGAGGGCCACCGCCGGCTGCGCCGGCTCGGCGCGGAGCTGGCCTCGCTGCGCTCCCGGCTGGGCGAGTCGCTGCCCGACCTGGTCGACGAGGTGGCCCGCGCGCTGGGGCTGGAGACCGAGCTGGCCAGCCACCCCGACGCGACCCCCGGTGGCGCCCGCGCGCACCTGGACGCGCTGCACGAGGTGGCCGCCGAGTTCTCCGAGCTGGCGGAGCTGCCCTCCCTGCCGGCGTTCCTCGGCTACCTCGCCGACGCTGAGGTGCGTGAGCGCGGCCTGGAGCCGGGGGAGGTGGCGGTCAACCCGGAGGCGGTGCAGCTGCTGACCGGGCACTCGGCCAAGGGCCTGGAGTGGGACGTCGTCGCCGTCCCCGGCATGACCGTCGGGCAGTTCCCCGCCCGCACCGACGCCGCCGACTCGTGGATCCGCGACCCGGGCGCGGTGCCCGCCGAGCTGCGGGCCACCGACCGGGCCGAGCTGCCCGCCCTGCGGCTGCCGGTGCCCGGGTCCGGCGACCAGGCCGCGGTCCGGAGCGCGCTGGAGGACTACGTCGCGGAGTGGAAGGACTTCGGGCTGGCCGAGGAGGTGCGCCTGGGCTACGTGGCGGTCACCCGGGCCAAGCATCTGCTGATCTGCTCGGGCAGCTGGTGGCGCGACGGCAAGAGCGTGTGCGGCCCCTCCTCGCTGTTGCTGGCCGTGCGGGACGCCTGCGAGCGAGGGGCCGGCGTGGTCCAGGCCTGGGCGCCGGCCCCCGAGGACGGCGCCGGCAACCCGGCGCTGGCCGAGTGGCCGATCGGGGTGTGGCCGGCCGACCCGCTGTCCTCCGGCCGGCGCCGCGCACTGACCGCGGCAGCCGAGCTGGTCGCCGCCTCGCAGCCGCACCCGCTCACCGAGGCCGCCCTGGGCGCCACCGACGACCCGCTCATCGCCTCCTGGGTCCGCGACGCCGACCTGCTGCTGCGGGAGCGGGCGGAGCACAGCCGCGGGACCGTCGACGTCCCGCTGCCGGCACACCTGTCGGTCTCCGCGCTGGTGGCGCTGCGCCGCGACCCCGGGGAGCTGGCCCGGCGGCTGCGCCGGCCGATGCCCGCCGCCCCGGCGCCGCTGGCCAGACGTGGCACGGCCTTCCACGCCTGGCTGGAGGAGCGCTTCGGCGCCTCGCGGCTGATCGACCTCGACGAGCTGCCGGGTTCCGGCGACGCCCAGGCCGCCCCCGACGCCGCGCTCGGCGCGCTGCAGGCCGCGTTCCTGGCCAGTCCCTGGGCCGACCGCCAGCCGGTGGACGTGGAGGCGCCGTTCGAGACCCCGCTGGGCCCACTCACCCTCCGCGGGCGGATCGACGCGGTCTACGGCACGCCCGACGGCGGCTACGAGGTCATCGACTGGAAGACCGGCCCGGTGCCCGGTCCCGCGGACCTCGCCGCGGCCGGCGTGCAGCTCGCGGCCTACCGGCTGGGCTGGGCGCGGCTGACCGGTGTCCCGGTGGAGCGCGTCAGTGCCGGGTTCCACCACGTCGCCGCCGGCGTCACCCTGCGCCCCGTCGACCTGCTCGACGAGGCCGGCCTGCTCGCCCTGGTCACCGGAGCCGAGCGGTGACCGGCGTCAGGAGCCCATCCCCGGCATCTCCGGCCCGGCGCCGGGGACGGTGAGACCGGGGATCGCGTCGGGCGCGATCAGCAGCCAGAGGCCGAGCACGAACAGCAGCGCCGCCGTGCCGTAGGTCGCCGCCCGTCGCGCCGGGACGGTCTTCTCCACCGCGATCAGTCCGGCGACCAGCGCCATCCACACCACGCTCATCACCCCCAGCGCGAACAGCGAGGCCATCAGCGCCCAGCAGCAGCCGACGCACCACGCGCCGTTGCGCGCCCCCATCCGCAGCGCGCCCGACCAGCCGTCCCGCCAGCCACCCAGCAGCAGACCCAGGGGGCTGCGGCACCGGCGCAGGCAGACGTCCTTGAGCGGGGTCAGCTCGTACCCCGCCGCGACCAGCAGGGTGCCCGCGGTGACCCACCGGCCGCCCTGTGCCCACCCGAGCGGGTCGCCCGGCAGTTGCGCTGCGGCAGCGCCGATCGCGAAGGCCAGCAGTCCGGCCCCGGCCCACGTGGCCAGGTAGCCGCCGGTGAACACCAGCGGCAGCACCGGGGACCGCTTCCGGGTCATCCGGGCGTAGAGCGCCACCGTCGGGGCGACCGACGGGAACATCATCGCGGCCATCATCACGACCCAGACCAGGAGGAACCCGCCCAGCGTCCCGAGCGCGGTCCAGGGGCCCTGGTCCATGCCCCGCATCTGCCCGGCCGTCCACCACCAGCCGAGCCCGGCGAGGACGAACAGCGCCGCGACCAGTCCCAGGCGCACGCGCGCGGCCGCGAAGGCGGCGGCCAGGTCGTCGGTGCGAGCCAGGCGCTGCACGGCGCGGCCCGGTGGTCAGGCGGACCAGGAGAAGTCGGCGGTGGACAGCCCGGTCCTGCCCTCGTACCGTATGCCGAAGGCGTCGATCCGGGACCGCCGCGCCTCGGCCATGGTCAGGTCCGACGCCACCGGGTGGAACATGCCGGCGAACCGCACGGGCTCACCGGTCTCCACACCGAAGGGCACGATGTCCTCGATCTCGAAGTCGATCGCGTCCCCGACCCGGACGCTGTGCCGCAGCCCGTCGTCGACCAGCTCGATCGCCGCCCGCTCCATCCCGACCACCTCGCCGACGAGCGGGGCCAGCCCGGCCATCGGCCCGCCGAGCTGCCCGCCGAAGACCTGCGCGAGCTTCTCGAACTGCTCGTCGGTGGCCTCCTCGTCGACGAACATCCCGAGCCGCCAGTTGCCGTCGGTCATGACCTTGGGTGTGTCGATGATCGTGACCACGCGGCGGCCGCTGACGTCGGTGCCGTCGACCTGGCCGTCCCGGATGGTGAAGGCCAGGGTCGCCCGGCAGTAGTCGTAGGTGGCGCCGTGGTCGAAGGAGAGGTTGCAGGGGCACATCAGCTCGCAGGAACACGTCTCCGCGTAACTGCCCCTCAGGTTCCACGACATGGCCGGGCTCCCTCCGCGAGGCGTCGAGTGTCGACCCGGTTCGTGACCAGCGGCAATGCCCGGCCCGGCGCCGTCCGTCGTGTCGCGACAGCGCGGTGACGGGGCGCTGCCGGTGGTCAGCTCGGCGGCGCGGGCAGCGCGGCGGCGGGCCCGGTCACCGGGCCGCCGCCACCCGGTCGAGCACCGCCCGGGCGAGCTGGTCCGGTGCCTGCTCGGGGACCCAGTGGGTGACCCCGGCCAGCTCCACGAACCGGTAGTCGCCGGTGACCTGGTCGGCGCAGGCCTCGGCCGCCGTCCGGCCGATGGCAACGTCGCCGTCGCTCCACACGAACGTCGTCGGCACCTCGACCGGGTCGACCGGCGGCGCGGCGCCCATCGCCCGGTACCAGTTCAGCGCCGCGGTGAGCGCGCCCGGCGCGGACAGCTGGGCCACGTACACGTCCACCGCCTCCGCCGGGACGCCGCTGCCGGGCGCGTCCAGCAGCCGCCGCAGCCGCCGGGCGCCGTCGGCCATCAGCACCTCCTCCGCCCTGCCCTCCTGCCGGAACAGCCGGAAGTAGCCCGACCGCTCCCGCTGCTCCGGGTCGGCGCGGTAGGCCAGCGTGAAGGCGGTCGGGTGCGGCACCGAGACCGCGGTCAGCGTGCGCACCCGGTCGGGGTGCCAGGCGGCCAGGCCCCAGGCCACGTTGGCGCCCCAGTCGTGCCCGACGACGTGTGCCGCCGGCACGTCGAGCGCGGTCATCAGGTCCGCGGTGACCTGCACCAGGTTGGTCAGGGCGTACGCGTCGACCTCCAGCGGCCGGGCGCCGGGGGAGTAGCCGAGCTGGTCGGGCGCGTAGGTGCGCAGCCCCGCCTGCGCCAGCAGCGGCGTCACCGCCGACCAGCTCAGCGAGGTCTCCGGGAAGCCGTGCAGCAGCAGCACCGGCGGGCCGTCCTCCGGGCCGTCGGTCCGCACGTCGAAGGCGAGGTCACCGACGTCCACCTGCTGCATGCCCACGGCCACCCCGGCAACCTAGCCCGCCGGGCGGTGCGGGGCCGCGGGATACGGTGCCGGCCGTGAGCAGCGCCGAACGCGACCACGTCACCGCCCACCTCGACGACCTGCACGCCGACCTCGAGGCGTGGCTGCGGATCCCGTCCATCTCGGCCGACCCCGCCCACGCGGGCGACGTCGCCGCCAGCGCCGAGTGGCTGGCCGAGGCGCTGCGCCGCACCGGTTTCCCGACCGTGGAGGTCTGGCCGACCGCCGGCGCGCCGGCCGTCTACGCCGAGTGGCCCTCCGCGGACGCCGGCGCCCCGGTCGCGCTGGTCTACGGCCACCACGACGTGCAGCCGGTCGACCCGCTGGAGCTGTGGGAGCACCCGCCCTTCGAGCCCACCCGGGTGGAGGGCCCCGACGGCCCGGAGCTGCACGCCCGCGGCGCCATCGACGACAAGGGCAACGTCGCCTTCCACCTGCTCGGCATGCGTGCCCACCTGGCCGCCACCGGCCGGGACACCCCCGCGGTGACCGTCAAGCTGATCGTCGAGGGCGAGGAGGAGTCCGGGTCGCCGCACTTCCCCGACCTGCTCCGCGAGCACGCCGACCGGCTGCGCTGCGACGTCGTCGTGGTCAGCGACACCGGCATGGCCGCTCCTGACGTGCCCAGCGTCGTCACCGCGATGCGCGGCCTCGCCGACGCCGAGGTCACCCTGCGCGGCCCCGCGGTCGACCTGCACTCGGGCTCCTTCGGCGGCGCGGTGCCCAACCCGCTGCACGCGCTGGCCGACCTGGTCGCCAGCCTGCACGACGCCGAGGGCCGGGTCACGCTGCCCGGGTTCTACGACCGGGTCCGGCCGCTCACCGACCGCGAGCGCGACCTGATGGGCCGGGTGCCCTTCGACGAGCAGGCCTGGCTGGCCGGGCCGGCGGCCTCCCGGGTCGCCGCCGGCGAGGCGGGGTTCACCACCCTCGAGCGGGTCGGTGCCCGGCCCACCGCCGAGGTCAACGGGATGTGGGGCGGCTACACCGGCCCCGGCCACAAGACGATCGTGCCGGCCGAGGCGCACGCCAAGATCACCTTCCGGCTGGTCGCCGACCAGCAGCCCGCCGACCTCGCCGAGCAGGTGCGCGCCTGGGTCACGGCCAACGTCCCCGCCGGCATCGAGGCCGACGTGCACGTGCCGGCCGGTGGCGTCGCCCCGTGCGCCAGCGACCTGGACTCCCCGGCCATGGACGCCCTGCTGCGCGCGATCGCGCAGGCCTTCGACACCACGCCCGACCAGGTGCTGTTCACCCGGGAGGGCGGCAGCGGACCGGAGGCCGACCTGGCCGGCGTGCTCGGCGCGCCGCTGGTCTTCCTGGGCGCGGGGCTCCCCACCGACCGCATCCACTCGCCGAACGAGCGGGTGCTGCTCCCGATGCTCTACCGCGGGGCCGAGGCCGCTGCCCATCTGTGGCGGGAACTGGCCACCGTCCCCTTCCCGCGCTGAGCCGGTGACCGACCCGGCGCCCGGGAACGGGCCGGACCGCCCCACCTTCGGCCGCTACCGGCTGGCCGAGCCGCTGGCCGGGCCCGGCACCCAGCTGCTGCGCGCACACGACGTCGAGGACGGGCGGGACGTCACCCTGCGCGTCCTGCCCGTCGAGGAGCCGGGGGAGGGCCGGCGCGAGCGGTTCCTGCGGGAGATGCCGGTCGTCCGCCGGCTGACCGAGCCGCACCTGGTGCCGGTGCTGCGCTACGGCGAGGTCGGCGGCCGGCTGTTCGTGGCCATGCCGCTCGTGCAGGGGGAGCACCTGTCCGCGGTGCTCGCCCGCACCGGGCCGCTGGACCCCGCGCGCGCCGTCGACCTGGTGGGGCAGCTCGCCCGGGCGCTGGACGCCGCGCACGCCGCGGGGCTGGTGCACGGGGACGTCTCCTCGTCCAGCGTGCTGGTGGCGGCGCGGGCGGACGGACGCGACGTCGCGGACTCCGCGGCCGGTGAGGACGCCGTCCTGCTGGCCGACCTCGGGGTCGCCCCGGCGCCGGGGCAGGGGCCCACCGGTCCACCGTCGTCCGCGGGCGCGACGCCGGACGCCGGCATCGACGTGCAGGGGCTCGCCGGCCTGCTCTACGAGCTGCTCACCGGTCGCCGTCCCGCTGCGGCGCCGGGGCCGCCGTCGGTGCTGCGCCCGGGCCTGCCGCCCGAGCTCGACGCCGTCGTCCTGCGCGGCCTGGCCGAGGACCCCGGGCAGCGGTGGAGGTCCGCCGGGGGGATGGCCGCCGGCGCCCGCGCCGCACTGGCCCTCGGCGGGGTGGAGGTCTCCCGGCCGGCCGAGCTGCCGGGCAGCGGCCCGGCGACGGACCCGGCCGGACCGTCGCGCACCCGCCGGCCCGCCGGCGCGGCCTCCGTCGGAGCCGCCGTGCTGGCCGTCCTCGGCATCGCCGCGCTGGCGCGCCGACGCCGCACGGGCAGCCGCCGACGGGGTGGGCGCCGCCTACGCTGAAGGAGCGGAGCAGGTCGGGACACCGGGCCGGCGAGCGCCGGCGAGGAGGGCAGATGACGGACGTCGGCTGGGGGCAGGCGCGCGGGCCCGTCACCGCCCCGCCCGGCTGGTACCCCGACCCCGACGGCGCCGTCGGGCTCGCCCGCTGGTGGGACGGCGCCTCCTGGTCCGACGTGACCACGCCGGTCGGCCCCGGCGTGGCCGTCGGCGAACCGTTCGAGGCCCCGGCGCAGCCGGCACCGCCCGTCGACGGGGACCTGGACAGCGGGTCCCCGGACCGCCCGCCCCGCTCCCGCCGCACCACGCTGCTCATCGGCGCCAGCGGGCTCGCCCTGCTGGTCGTCGTCCTGCTCGTGCTCGTGGCCGTGCTCGGCGGCAGCCCCGACCCCGAGGACGACGCCCCCGTCGCGCTGCCCCCGACCGCCGCCGGCCCGGAGTTCCCGCCCGGGACGGTGCGCATCGTCGACCCCGCCGCCGGCATCTCCTACCCCTTCCTCGGCGACGGCTGGTACGAGTTCGACCTCAGCCCGCAGACCGAGACCGCCAGCGTGGCCGGCCAGTACTTCGTCACCCAGGACGACCTGCCCGACAGCACCGGGCCGTTCATCGCCCAGTGCACCTCCGGGCCGGTCGTCGAGGGGTACGGCTGGGCCGGTCCGGACAGCCTCGAGGCGACGGCCACCGCGCTCGCCGACAGCGTCCGCGGCAACTACTACCCGGCGCCCAACGAGCGCACGGTGCGCCGGTCCGAGGCGGTCACCGTCGACGGCGCCGCGGCGTGGGTGGTCGAGTTCGACCTCTCCTGGGAGGTCAGCGGGTACGACGCGAGCGGCGAACGGGCCGCCCTGCTGCTCGTGGACGTCGGCCGGCCCGCTCCCGCCCTGCTCTACGTGTCGATACCGAACACGCACGCCGAGCTGTACGGCGTGATCGACCGGGTGCTCGGCGACGTCGAGGTGCTGTGACATGGCGATCCTCGCGGATCGCACCGCGGCCGGGTGCCGTCCCCGCGCTCAGCTGAGCCGTTGCCGGTCCTCCTCGCGGGACCCTCCGGGCCCCACTCGTCGGGCCCGAGCCGCTGCGCGGCGGTCGGCCCGACGTGGGCCGGCCCGGCCCCACCATTACTGTCCTGGGCGTGACAGCAGTCGATGCCGATCTGACCCTGCGGCATCCGGTGGAGCGCTTCCGGCTCGACAACGGCCTGCGGGTGGTGCTCGCCCCCGACCGGAGTGTCCCGGTCGTCGCGGTCAGCGTGTACTACGACGTGGGCATGCGCTCGGAGCCGGTCGGCCGCACCGGGTTCGCCCACCTCTTCGAGCACATGATGTTCCAGGGCTCGGCCAACGTGCCGAAGATGGAGCACGCCCGCCTGGTCCAGGCCGCCGGCGGCACCTTCAACGGCTCCACCCACCAGGACTACACGAACTACTTCGAGGCCCTGCCCGCCGAGGCCCTGGAGCGCGCGCTGTTCCTGGAGGCCGACCGGATGGCCGCCCCGGCGATCACCGAGGAGAACCTCCGCAACCAGATCGACGTGGTGAAGGAGGAGATCCGGGTCAACGTGCTCAACCGCCCCTACGGCGCGTTCCCGTGGCTCCAGCTGCCCCCGATCGCCTTCGAGAGCTTCGCCAACACCCACGACGGCTACGGCTCCTTCGTCGACCTCGAGTCCTCCACCGTGGACGACGCGGCCGACTTCTTCGACCGGTACTACTCCCCGGCCAACGCCGTGCTCTGCATCGGCGGGGACCTCGACCCGGCCGAGACCGAGCGGCTGGTCCGTCGCTGGTTCGACGCCGTCGAGGCCCGTCCCGCGCCCCCCGTGCCGGTCACCGGCGAACCCTCGCCGACCACCTCCCGGTACGGCGTGGTCGAGGACCCGCTCGCCCCCGCGCCGGCCGTGGCGCTGGGCTGGCGGGTGCCCGACCCGGTCGCGGACTTCGACACCTACCTGGGCACCGTGCTCCTCACCGAGCTGCTCAGCGAGGGCGACGCCTCGCGCCTGGAGCGCCGCCTGCTGCACACCGACCGCCTCGCCGTCGCCCAGAGCAGCTACCTGGGCCTGTTCGGCGACCCGTTCGACGTCCGGGACGCGACGCTGCTGGTGACCCAGGTGCACCATCCTGCGGAGGTGCCGGTCGAGCGCGTGCTCGCCGCGGTGCACGAGGAGGTCGACCGGGTGGCCACCGACGGCGTGGCCGCCGACGAGCTCGAGCGGGTGCAGGCCCGGGTGGAGGCCCAGCTGCTGCAGCAGGCCGACTCGGTGCTGGGCCGGACCCTCGGCTTCGCCGCCGCCGAGCTGGTGCACGGCCGGGCCGAGCTGGCCGGCGAGCTGGCGGCCCGGCTGGCCGCCGTGACGCCCGACCAGGTGCGGACGGCGGCGCGCGGGTTGTCCGCGGACACCGCCGCGGTGCTCGAGCTGCGCGCGACCGGAGGACCCCGATGAGCCCCGCAACCCCGTCCTCCCTCGTCCCGCCGCTGGGGGAGCCCCGGCCGCAGCCGGTCCCCGAGGTCCACGAGACGACGCTGCCGAACGGACTGCGGCTGATCGTCGTGCCCCGGCCCGGGGTCCCGCTCGTCGAGCTGCGGCTGCGGGTCCCCTTCGCCGCCGCCACCCCCCGGGGTGCCGCGGCGCACGTGGCCCGCACCTCCGTCCTCACCGGCTCGGTCCTGCTCGGCACCACCGAGCACGACCAGCTCCAGCTGGCCCAGCTCCTGCAGGCCCACGGCGCCGAGCTGTCGGTGTCGGCCGACCCCGACCGGCTGCTGTTCTCCACCACGCTGCTGCCCACCGGCCTCGGGCCGGTGCTGGGCGTGCTCGCCGAGCTGCTGCTCAGCCCCGCCTATGCCAGCGGTGAGGTGGCCGCCGAGCGGGACCGGGTCGGGGAGCGGCTGCGGATCGCGCGGTCGCAGCCCGGCGTGGTGGCCCGGACGGCTATGGCCGCCCGGCGCTTCGGAGCACACCCCTACGCCCAGCAGCTGCCCGCCGCCGACCTGGTCGCCGGGGTCACCCCGGCGATGCTGCGCAAGCTGCACAAGGAACGGGTGCTCCCGGCCGGCAGCACCCTGGTCCTGGTCGGCGAGGTCGACCCGTCGGCGGCGGCCGACGCCGTCGGCACCGCCCTGGCCGGCTGGTCGCCGGTCGGGACCGCGGTGGCCGCCCCGCCGGTGCCGGCGGCGCCGCCCGAGGTCCTGCAGTTCGTCGACCGCCCCGGGGCCGTGCAGTCCAACGTGCGCCTCGGCGGGCCCGCCCCCGGTCGCACCGACCCGGAGCTCCCCGCCGTCCGGCTGGCCAGCATGGTCTTCGGCGGCTACTTCTCCTCCCGGCTGGTGGAGAACATCCGGGAGCGGCGGGGCTACACCTACAGCCCACGCAGCTCCGTCGAGCACCTGGTGGGCGGGTCCTCGTTCACCGTTGAGGCCGACGTGGCCACCGAGGTCACCGGTCCGGCGTTCCTGGAGACCTGGTACGAGCTCGGCCGGATGGCGCTGACCCCGGTCACCGAGGCCGAGCTGGAGTCCGCGCGGCGCTACCTCCTCGGCACGCTCGCCCTCGGGACGGCGACCCACTCCGGCCTGGCGAGCACCCTCTCGGCGCTCTTCGGTGCCGGGCTGTCCGCCGAGTGGCTCGCCGAGCACCAGCGGGCGCTCGCCACGGTCGGCGTGGCCGAGGTGACCGAGGCCTCCCGTCGCTGGCTGCACCCGGCCGGCCTCACCGCGGTGGTGGTCGGGGACGCCGACGCCGCCGCGGAGCCGCTCCGCGCGCTGGGCCCGGTGGAGGTCACCGCCCCGGCGAGGACCGTGGCGGCCGACGCGTGACCGCGGACCTCCCGGCCGCCGACGTCCCGGCGGGCGACGGCGTCCCCGCCGGCGGCAGCACGACGGCGGACAACCCGCCTCCGATGACGACGGCGGACTGGCCGACGACGACGACCTCCACCCCCACGGCGGTGCCCCTGCTGTCCCGGGCCGCGCACGACCGCGGCCACCTCGCCCGGTCGCTGGCCGACCCGGCCCAGGGCCGCCCGGTCCGGGTGCTCACCGTCGACGAGCGGCGGACGGTGCCCGTCCACGAGGGCCCCGACGGCCCGGAACTGGTGTACGACGAGCGCCCCGGCATGCCGGCCGGGGGCATCTACCTCGGCGAGGCCGACGGTGCGGTCTACGCCGCGGTCCGCGGGGAGCGGGCGCTCACCGTCAACGGCCGACCGGTCGACCAGTGGTCCGGGTTGCGTGAGCTCGGCGCCGACCTCGGCGACCTGGACGCCGGGCTGCTGGCCGAGGCGATCGGCATCGTCGAGTGGCACGAGCGCAACCGGTTCAGCCCGCTGTCCGGGGCGGCCACCACCATCGAGCGCGCCGGCTGGGTGCAGCGGGACCCCGAGACCGGCGCCGAGGTCTTCCCGCGCACCGACCCCGCGGTGATCATGCTGGTGCACGACGGGGGCGACCGGTGCGTGCTGGGCCGCCAGGCGGTGTGGCCGGCCGGCCGGTTCTCCATCCTGGCCGGCTTCGTCGAGCCGGGGGAGTCCGCCGAGGGGGCGGTGGTCCGCGAGGTGGCCGAGGAGGTCGGGCTCGCGGTGACCGACGTCCGCTATGTGTCCAGCCAGCCCTGGCCGTTCCCCCAGTCGCTGATGCTCGGCTTCGTGGCCCGGGCGCTGGACGAGGAGCTGCGGATCGACCACGACGAGATCGAGGAGGCCCGCTGGTTCAGCCGGGACGAGCTGCGCTCGGGCACCGGACCCCAGGCGCTGCCCCCGGCGGTGTCCATCGCCCGGCACATCATCGACCGCTGGGTGGCGGGCGACCTGGAGTGAAGCGGCCCTGCAGGACCAGGGCGGGGCGGTCGGGGTGGTCGGCGAGCACCACGGCGTCGGCCAGCCCCGCGGGGTCGACCTCGTCGTCGTAGCGGTCGAAGGCGGGCAGCTCCCAGGCCCGGTCCGGCGGCACCCGCCGGCGCCGGGCCGCCGGGCCGACCCGCAGGTGCACGACGACGTCGAAGGCGAGCCCCAGCCCCTGCAGCAGCGACCCGGGCACCAGCAGCACGCCGCGGGGCGGTGCGCTCAGGTAGCCGGCGCGGGCGGCGCGGTCCCGGTCGGTGTCCCACAGCGCCGGCAGGTACTCACCCGGCCCGCCCGGACCGGTGCGGTCCAGCACCTCCCGGGCCAGCGCCCGGACGTCCAGCCAGTCGGTGTAGCGCGCGTCGGGGTCGGTGCGGCCGTGTTCCAGCCGCAGGGACGCCGGCCGGTAGAACCCCTCCGCCGGGACGACGGCGGAGGGCCGGCTGCGCACCGGGAGGAGCTCGGCCAGGCGGGCGGCCAGGGCGCGCGGTCCCGGGACGGAGCCGGCAGGGCCGGTGAGCTCCGGCCCGTCCACCCCCACCCGCAGGACGGCGGCACCCGGCTCGGGCGGGACGTCGGCCAGCAGGTCGGCCAGCCGCTCGGCCAGGGCGTCGGGACCCAGCGGGACCGGCCCGCTCAGGAGACGCCCTCCGGCTCGGAGCCGGGGGTCACCGCCTGTCGCTGGCGACGGGACACCCGCCGGGCGGTGGGGGCCCGGCCGGGGTCGGGCTCGGCCGGACCCGCGCCGGATGCGTCACGCAGGTCGTCGCCGGGCGTGCGCTGATCGGGGACCGACACCCGGGCGGCGAGCGCGTCGAGGACCTCCCGGGCCAGCTCCTGGGCAGGCCGGCCCTGGGCCCGGGCCCGCCGGCGGAGCTCGTCGAAGGCGTCCTTCGGGCCGGTCCCGTGCCGCTCGGCGAGCACGCCGATCGCCCGCTCGATGGACACCCGTGCGGCCAGCGCGTGCTCGAGTTGGCCGACGGTGCGGCGCAGGGCCTCGAGCTCGGCGTCGCGTGGGTCGGCGTCCTCGGACCCGGCGCCGGGGACCGGGCCGCGGGCGGCGAGCCGGGCCGGCCGGTCCGGCTCGGGGGTCGCGCCGCTCTCCTCCGCCACCAGGTCGGCCAGGGACATGGCCTCCACGAGCGGCAGGCGGCCGGGGGCCTCGAGGTCGGGGTCCGCCCCGGGGTCGTTGAGCACCGACCATCCGCGCGGGGTGCGTACCAGCACCACCGCCGGGTCACCGGACGGGGTGCGGATGACGTCCTCGGGGAGGGCGGTGGCCCACGCCGGCCGCCCGGCCGGAGCGGACGGGCACTGTGCGGTCATCGTGCCCTCCCTGGGGTCCGGCGGCTCCTGGGCAGCGGCGGACCCGCAACCCCCGTGGGCACGATGATCGCCCGCCGAGGGCCGCGGGCCGGGGATCACGCGCCGGGCGAGGTGGCGAGCTGCGCCTTGACCTGGTCGATGCTGGGGTTGGTGAGCGCGGTCCCGTCGGCGAAGACGAGGGTGGGGACGGTGCGGTTGCCGCCGTTGGCCGCCATGACCAGGTCGGCTGCGCTCTCGTCGGTCTCGATGTTGACCTCGGCGAAGTCGATGCCCTCGTTCTGCATCATCTTCTTGAGCCGGACGCAGTACCCGCACCAGCTGGTGGTGTACATCGTCACGGCCGTATCAGGAGCGCTCATCACGGGGATCCTCTCTCGCGGGTGCGGGCGGAGGCCACCCGGGGGGCGGCGGACCCGTCCGCCGGGTGCGGGGCTGGCAACGCCGGGCGCCTGGGGATGCTTCCCCCGCCCCGTCGGTGCCGGCTGGGAGGATCGGGTGCGTGGGCATGCCGCAGATCGGACCGCCGATCGGACGAGGACCGGACCCGGACGAGCCCGGGGACGCCGCCACCGCCGCCGAGCAGGTGCTGGCCGGGCTGGACGAGCAGCAGCGGGCGGCCGCCTCGGCGGTGCAGGGGCCGGTGTGCATCCTGGCCGGCGCGGGGACGGGCAAGACCCGCACGATCACCCACCGCATCGCGTACGGCGTGCACACCGGGGTGTACGTCCCCGAGCAGGTGCTCGCGGTGACCTTCACCGCGCGGGCGGCGGGGGAGCTGCGTGGCCGGCTGTCCGCGCTCGGTGTCGGAGGCGTGCAGGCCCGCACCTTCCACGCCGCGGCCATGCGCCAGCTGCGTTACTTCGCGCCCCGGGTGCTGGGCGGGCCGATGCCCGAGCTGATCGAGAACAAGCTGCGGGTGGTCGCGGCGGCCGCCTCGCGGGCCCGGCTGACCACCGACCGCACCAGCCTGCGTGACCTGGCCAGCGAGATCGAGTGGGCCAAGACGACGCTGGCCACCCCTGAGGACTACCCCGCACGGGCGGCCAGGGCCGGCCGGGAGCTGCCCTTCGACGCGTCGGCGGTGGCCGAGGTCTACCGCAGCTACGAGTCGGCCAAGCAGCGCGACGGGGCCCTGGACTTCGAGGACCTGCTGCTGGTCACCGCCTACGCGCTGGAGGAGCACCGGGACGTGGCCCGGGAGGTCCGCGGCCAGTACCGGTTCTTCGTGGTCGACGAGTACCAGGACGTCAACCCGCTGCAGCAGCGGCTGCTCGACGCCTGGCTGGGTGGCCGCGCCGAGGTCTGCGTCGTCGGCGACCCGAACCAGACCATCTACTCCTTCACCGGCGCCGACCCCGACTACCTGCTGGGCTTCGCGGACCGCTATCCCGACGCGGAGGTGGTGAAGCTGGAGCGGGACTACCGCTCCACCCCCCAGGTGGTGGGCCTGGCGAACAAGCTGATCGGTCAGGCGCCGCCGCGCCGGGGCCTGCCCGGCCTGCGGCTGCTGGGCCAGCGGCGGGACAGCGTGGAGCCGAGGTTCGTCGAGCACCCCGACGAGCCGGCCGAGGCGGCGGCGGTCGCCCGGGCCTGCCGCGAGCTGGTGGACGGCGGCCTGCCGGCCAGCGAGATCGCGGTGCTCTTCCGGATCAACGCGCAGTCGCAGGTCTACGAGTCCGCGCTCACCGACGTCGGGGTCCCGTACGTGCTCAAGGGCGGCGAACGGTTCTTCGAGCGCCCCGAGGTGCGGGAGGCCGTGGTGCTGCTCCGCGGTGCCGCGGCCGGTGGCAGCGAGCCGGGGGCGCTGGTCCCCACGGTCCGCGACGTGCTGGCCTCGACCGGCTGGGTGGAGCACCGCCCTCCGGCCGGCGGCGCGGCCCGGGACCGCTGGCAGTCGCTGGCCGCCCTGGTCGACCTGGCGGTGGACCTGGTCGCGGAGGAGCCCACCCTGGACCTCGCCGGTTTCGTCGCCCACCTGGCCGAACGGGCCGCCGCCCAGCACGCCCCCACCGTGCAGGGGGTCACGCTAGCCTCGATGCACGCGGCCAAGGGCCTGGAGTGGGACGCGGTGTTCGTCGTCGGGCTGGTCGACGGGGTGGTGCCGATCGCCCAGTCGCAGAGCCGGCCCGACGCGGTCGAGGAGGAGCGGCGGCTGCTGTACGTGGCGGTGACCCGGGCGCGCGAGCAGCTGACGCTGTCCTGGTCGCTGGCCCGCAACCCCGGCGGACGGCGGTCCCGGCCGCGCAGCCGGTTCCTCGACGGGCTGGCCCCGGACTCGGCCGCCCCGGTGCGCCGGCCCGCAAAGCGGCCCAAGGTGGTCCTGGAGGGGGCGGCGGGGGAGCGGTTCGAGCGGCTGCGCGCCTGGCGCAGCAGCACCGCGGCGTCGGCGTCGGTGCCGGCGTACGTCGTCTTCACCGACGCCACGCTCCAGGCGATCGCCGAGGCGCGTCCGGCGTCGCTGCGCGAGCTGTCCGGGCTGCCGGGGATCGGGGCCCGCAAGCTGGAGCTCTACGGAGCCGACGTGCTGGCGGAACTGGCCGACTGAGCTGGCCGTTCCCGGCCGGCCGCGCTCGGCGGGGGAGTCCGTCGTTAATTGCGTTGACCGGCTTCCGGGACCTCCCCTAGCCTCTGGGCACACCACCTGGCAGTGACCAGGAGCACGACCGCAGGACCGAGACGACAGCAGGGGGCGCGGCCGACAGGCCGGGCCCCGACTCCGGGAGGAGGGGATCAGCATGGGCAGCACCGACACGTTCACCACCGGCGCGGCAGGCGGAGCCCCGTTGCCGGCTGCCGTCGTGCGTCCGTCCCGGTGCGACGGGTGGGTCGCCGTCGCGCCCGCAGCCGCTCCGGCCCGGGGGACAGGTCTGCCCTCCACCGGTGGGATGCGGCCCGCGATCCCGGCCGTCCGGCCGTGGGGCCGGCCGTCCACCGAGGAGCCCGGCATCGCCCGCCTCGAGCTCGGTCACGACGACACCGGCGTCCCCGCCTTCCTGGGCGGCTACGCCCAGCGCACCACCGGCACCACCAGCACCGCCCCGGGAGCCCAGCCCCCGAGGGACCCGTTGAGCTAGCTGCTCAGCTGGTCCTCCTCGAGGCCGCGGAACCCGGACACCGGGATCCGCGGCCTCTGTCATGTCAGGGCCGTGGACCCACCCCGACCTCCGGTCGGCGGGGTCCCGCTGACCGGTCGACCTGACCGAAGACGAGGAGGAGCGGCCGTGCAGCACACGATCGAGCGATCGGCGTCCCAGCGCCGTCCCGGGCTCGACCGCACGCACACGTCCACGGGTGGGCTCCCACCGGCCGGACCACCGGCGGGGGGCCGCCGGACGTTGCCGTGCCGGGTCCAGGACCCCGACCTCTGGTTCGCCGAGAGCCCGGCCCAGCTGGAGCACGCCAAGACGCTGTGTGCCGGGTGCCCGGCGCGCACCGCCTGCCTGGCTGGGGCGCTGGACCGGGGCGAGCCCTGGGGGGTGTGGGGCGGGGAGATCTTCGACCACGGCGTCGTGATCGCGCGCAAGCGGCCGCGTGGCCGTCCGCGCAAGGTCCGGGCCGAGGACGCGGCGTGATCCCGGCGCCCACCCCGGCGGCGCCCACCCCGAACGCGTCCACCCCGAACGCGTCCACCCCGGCGGCTCCTCCCGAGGAGTCGCCCGACGAGAAGTCATCCGACGAGGTGCCTGCCGGCGCCTCCGTACAGCGAGGGACCGAGATGGACCTGATCGAGCACGACTGGGCGCGCAGCCGCATGCGCGACCTGCAGTTCCAGGCGGACTCCGCCGCCCGGGCGCGCCGGCTGATCGCCGCCCGGCGCTGGGCGCGCCGGGCGGAGCGGGCGTCCCGCCGGGCCGCCCGTGCCAGCGCGGCGGTGAGGTAGGACCGCCGGCACGAGGCGGCGACAGCCGCTGTCCGTCCCGGTCGCGGGGCCGGAAGCTCCCGGCCGGGACGGACGCAGCGGCTCAGAGGTGGCCGGGAGGGCCTCGGCCGCGGTGTCGTCCGGAGGACGACGACGGGCACCCCTCAGGCCCGGAAGCCGGGCAGCCACTCCTCGCAGACGCCCCGGTAGGGCGCCTCGGCGTCGAGCTGGCACAGCACCCCGATGGACCCGATGGTCACCCGGTGGATGAGCAGGTAGGCCGGCGGCAGGTTGAGCTGGCGGCCGAGCCGGTTGGCGTCGCTGCGCGGGTCACCGATCCGGGCGGCCTGCTCCTGCATCCAGGACCGGGTGAACTTGAACGTCTTCTCCCGGACCGGGTCCAGCAGCGGGAGGAGGTAGTCCAGCACGCCCTGCGCGTCCACCTCGACGGTCGGCCGGATGAAGCCCTCGGCGCGCAGGTCGGTCAGCACGTCCTCCGCCCGCCCATCCAGCGCCCAGCGGACCAACCGGCCGATCGGTTCCGGGTGCCCGTCGGGGAGCCGCGCGATGGCGCCGAAGTCGATGACCCCCAGCCGGCCGTCGGGCACCAGCCGGAAGTTGCCCGGGTGCGGGTCGGCGTGCAGCAGCCGGGCCCGCGTCGGGGCCGAGAAGTGCAGGACCGCCATCAGCAGGCCGGCGCGGTCGCGCTGCTCGCGGCTGCCGTCGGCGATCACCCGGGACAGCGGGATGCCCTCGAGCCACTCGGAGACGATCACCTTGGGGGCGCTCGCGACGACCCGGGGGACGACGATCTGCTCGTCGTCGGCGTAGGCGGCGGCGAACGCCCGCTGCGAGTCCGCCTCCATCCCGTAGTCGAGCTCCTCGACCACCCGGGCCTTGAGCTCGGCGATGAGCGGCTTGACCTCCATCCCGGGGAACAGCGCGGCGAACAGCCGGGCGAACCGGGCCAGCTGGTTCAGGTCGGCCATCAGCGCGGTGCCGGCCCCGGGGTACTGGATCTTTACCGCCACGTCGCGCCCGTCGTGCCACGTCGCACGGTGCACCTGCCCGATGCTCGCGGCGGCCGCCGGGGTGTCGTCGAAGTGGCGGAACCGCTGCCGCCAGCTGCCGCCCAGCTGCTGGGCCAGCACCGAGTGCACGGTGCGCACCGGCATCGGCGGAGCGGCCTCCTGCAGCTTGGTCAGCGCCTCGCGGTAGGGGCCGGCGACCTCGTCGGGCACGGCGGCCTCGAACACCGACAGGGTCTGCCCGAGCTTCATCGCCCCGCCCTTGAGCTGCCCAAGGACGGCGAACAGCTGCTCGGCCGTGCGCTGCTGGAGTTCGGCGTTGACCTCCTCGGCGGGTCGGCCGGACAGCCGCTTCCCGATGCCGAGGGTGGCCCGTCCTGCCGCGCCCAGCGGGAGGGACGCCAGCCGTGCCGTCCGGGACACCGTCCCCCGTGGGATGTCCCGTTCGGAGTCGCTCACTCCCTCAGTGTCCACGTTCGGCGTCCGCGCCGCGTCGGGCGGCCACGCCGCAGGGGCACGAGGGGTGCGGCGGCCAGCGACGCAGCACCGGGGACAGCTCCGGGGGACGCAGTTCCAGGGCGGTCTCCAGCGCGGCCGGGCGGCCGGCGCCGTCGAGGTGGGCGAGCACCTGCACCGCCGCGGTGACCGCGGTCAGCAGGCACGTCACCGTCGCCCCGGTGGGCGGTGGCTCGGTCGCGGTGAGCTGGGCGGCCAGCCGGGGCCAGTCCGGGTCGTCGTCGCGGCGCCAGGCGTCGGCGCACCGCAGGCAGCTGGTCAGCGACGGCAGGACCAGCGGCCCGACGACACCGGTCTCGCCGCGCACGGTGGCCACCAGGTGCGGCACCCCCTCGCGCTGCAACCCCTCCTGCAGCGGGTCGGTGGCCGACCAGGGACGGCACAGCACCACCAGGTCCGGCGCGCGGCCCGGCGGCAGCGGCCGCAGGTCCGTCAGCGGGCTCGCCCGGCGGACGGCGTCGGCGGCGGCCAGGGCCCGCGGGCGGCCCTCGTCGGCGGCGGCCGCCCCGCCGACCACCGCGTCGGCGGCCGCGGTCGGTCCGCGGTCGCGCACGTGCACCCAGCCGACGCCGCTGGCCGCCAGGACGGCGGCCAGCGGCGTGCCCACCCGGGTGGCGCCGTCGACGACGACGGCGCTCTGCCTCCGGAGCCGCCAGCGCCCGCCGGCCGGGCCGGGGACGGCGGCCGGCAGCTCGGTCGCCGCCCGGGCGGCGGCGGCCGGGCCCGGGTCGCCGGCCAGCAGGTCGGCGGGGGCGAGGTCGTGCAGCAGGCCGGCGGCCCGCAGACCGGCCAGCAGGTCGTCGACCGCGGGGCCGGCCAGGCCGTCGGCCAGCGCCTCCGCGCGGATCGCGCGTTCGTTCCGCCGGCCGTCGAGCCTCCGCAGCAGCGAGCGGACGGCGGGACCGGCCGGGTGCACCCGCAGCCCGTCCGTGCCGTCCACACCGCCCACCTGCACCGTCTCGCCGGCCAGCCGCAGCAGCGGGGTCCCGGCGGGCAGGAGGGGGTGCGGGCTGTCGGTCACCGGCGCAGGGTGCCAGTCCCGACGGTCCCTCCGCTTCCGCCGTCCACAGGGCCCCGGGACCGGTCCCGGCCGGAGCCGGAGGGCAACGGTGGACGCTCCCGGGGCGGACCGTCCGGGTCCGGTACCCACAGCCTGTGGACAGGACTGTGGACACCGTGGGGACCCGTCGGTGTGTCGCTGTGCACCGGCCCGGGAGAGGGCCCGGCCCGCGCGCGGCCGGAGGGCGTCATCGCGCCTCCGACCAGGGACGACGTCCGTGCTCAGGCTGTGGAACGGGCCGGGTGTCCTCCGTTCGGGCGACACCGGCGGACGCCGGTTCCACTGTCCGTGTGCACCTGTCCACCTCCGGGTGTCCTCGGGTGGGCGGTGCAGGCACCGACCGTTACCGTGCGTGCGTGGAGAAGCGACCCGACCGCCGTCAGCCCGGAGCGTCCGCCGTCCCCGCGGCCGGCACCCGCACGGCGCCGGGCAGCCGGGACGTCGTCGAGGTCCGCCGCAGTGCGCGGCGCCGGCGCACCGTCACCGCCTACCGGGAGAACGGCCGCACGGTCGTGCTCATCCCGGCTGCCTTCAGCGCGGCCGAAGAGCAGCGCTGGGTGGACCAGATGGTCGCCAAGCTGCAGACGCGGGAGGAGCGCCGCCGCCGTGCGCTGGCCTCCGACCGGGACCTGATGAGCCGGGCGACGGCGCTGTCGGAGGCCTTCTTCGCCGGCCGCGCGGTGCCCCGGAGCGTCCGCTGGGTGGACAACCAGAACCGGCGGTGGGGCTCCTGCACCCCGAGCGAGGGCACGATCCGGCTGTCCAACCGGCTGCGCGGCATGCCTGAGTTCGTCGTCGACTACGTGCTGGTGCACGAGCTGGCCCACCTGATCGAGCCCGGTCACGACGACCGCTTCTGGGCGCTGGTGCACGCCTACCCGCGCGCCGAGCGGGCGCTGGGCTTCCTGGAGGGCGTCGAGTTCGGCTCCGCCGCACCGGTCGGCGACGCGCCCGAGGGCGACGTCGAGGAGCCCGCCGTTCGCTACTGACCGCGGGGCGCCGGGCCCTCGCCGGTCGTGTCGTCCGCGCCGTCCGCGCCGTCCGCGGGCGGGGTCGCCCCGCCGTCGGTCAGGTCGTCGGTGAGCTCGGCGAACACGTCGCGGCCTCCCTGCCGGGCGACGAAGTCCAGCGGCTCGTCCAGGTCGTCCGACGTCGGCAGCAGGTCCGGGTGCGACCACAGCCGGTCCCGCGCCGCGGTGCCGTGCTGCTGGGCCATCGCCCCCCACACCGTGCTGGCGTCCCGCAGCCGGCGCGGCCGCAGCTGGAGCCCGACGAGCGTGGCGAAGGTCTGCTCGGCCGGGCCGCCCGAGGCGCGACGGCGGCGCATGGTCTCGGTCAGGGCGGCGTGCCCGGGCAGCCGGGCGGCGGCGGCGGCACCGACGACGCTGTCCACCCAGCCCTCGACCAGGGCCAGGAGCGTCTCCAGCCGGCGCAGGGCCATCTGCTGCTCGGGGGTCTCCTCGGGCTCGAGCAGCCCGCTGCCGAGCAGGCGCTGCATGCTCTCCGGGTCGCTGGGGTCGATGCCGCCCTCCATGCTGCCCATCGCCTCGGTCAGGCCGCGCTCGATGGCCTCCCGGTCGACGTGGATCCCGCGGGCGTAGGCGTGCACCGCGTCGGTGAGCTGCTGGCGCAGCCAGGGCACGTGGCCGAACAGGCGCTGGTGGGCGGCCTCGCGGAGGGCGAGGAACAGCCGCACCTCGTCCAGCGGGCGGTCCAGCCCGGCGCCGAAGGCGGCCACGTTCTGCGGCACCAGCACCCCGGCCCCGTCCGGGCCGAGGGGCAGTCCGACGTCGGTGCTGGTGAGCACCTCGTCGGCCAGCTTGCCCAGCGCCTGACCCACCTGGGCGCCGAACATGACGCCGCCCATCTGCCCCATGATCCCGGCGAGCGGGCCCATCATCGCGGCCGCCTCGGCCGGCAGCGCGCCGGTCATCGCCGCGACCACGCGCTCGGCCAGCGGGTCGATCAGCCGGCCCCAGGCGGGCAGGGTCTGCTCCACCCACTCAACCCTCGACCAGGCCAGCCCGCGGTCCATGCCGGAGGGCAGCTCGGTCGCCTCGTCGAGCCAGAGGTCGGCCAGCCGCAGCGCCTCGGCGACCGCGGTGCGCTCGGCCTCGGAGGTGGGCTGGTGCCCGGGCGCCAGCTGGCTGATCGCGCCCTGGCGGGCGAGGTCCCAGTTCACCGGGCCGCCGGACCAGTTCATCAGCTTCTGCAGCTCGGCGAACAGCGGCATCTTGCCCAGCAGGTCCTCCGGGGACCCGCCCCCGGCGCCCGGGCCCATGCCGCCGAACAGGGCGCCGAGGCCGAACGGGTCGCCGGGGTTGCCGCCGGGTTCGCCCCGGCGCTCGGGATCGCGGTCGGGCAGCCCGAAGCCGAAGGGGACGTCGCTCATGTCACCACCGTAGCCGCGTAGCAGCGGCGGTGACCCGGCCCGACCAGCCCGGACGTACGCCTCCAGCGGAACGCCGGCGGCCACCCCGTCCCGCCGGCGACAGCGGTCCGGCAGCGGTGTGTCGGGGCCCGGTCCGGACGCCGGGGCGGGCGCGGACGGGCACGGCCGGACCCCCTCGACAGCCGGGTCACCTACGCTCGCCGGTCGTGAGCCGTCGGATCGCCGTCCTGGTCACCGGTGCGGTGCTGCTGCTGGTCTTCGGGGTGGTCGGGGCCCTGCTGCCGGTGCCCTACGTGGCGCAGGTGCCCGGTCCCACCTTCAACACCCTGGGGGACATCGACGGCGAACCGATCATCTCGCTCGAGGGGCGGGAGCGGAACGACACCTCCGGCAACCTCAACCTGACCACCGTCGGGGTGCCGCAGAACCCGCTCACCCTGGTGGGCGCGGTGCAGGGCTGGTTCGACAGCGAGGTCACCGTCGTCCCGCGGGAGCAGGTGTACCCCTCCGGCCAGTCGGAGGAGGAGACCCAGCAGCAGAACCGGCAGGCCTTCCTGACCTCGGAGCAGGCGGCCCGGATGGCGGCCCTGGGGGAGCTCGACTACCCGGTGAAGGTCGTCGTCCAGGAGCTCGCCGAGGACTCGCCGTCCGAGGGCCGGCTCGAGGCCGGGGACGCCTTGGAGTCGGTGGGCGGCACCCCCACCCCGGACACCGCGGCACTCACCGCTGCCCTGTCGGCGATCCCGCCGGGGTCGTCGGTGCCGGTGACCTACACCCGGCTCGGGGAGCCCGGGAGCGCGACGGTCACCACGGCGGCCGCCCCCGAGCGGGACGGGTCGGCGCTGGGCGTGCTGGTGCTGGAGTCGCCGTACGCGCCGTTCACCGTGGACATCGAGGTCGACGACGTCGGCGGGCCCTCGGCCGGACTGATGTTGAGCCTCGGGATCCTCGACCTCGTGGGGGACACCGACCTCACCGGGGGTGCGGTGGTGGCGGGGACGGGGACGATCACCGAGGAGGGCGCCGTCGGCCCGATCGGCGGCATCCCGCTCAAGCTGGTGTCCGCGCGCGAGATCGAGGCCGACCTGTTCCTGGTGCCGGCGGACAACTGCGCCGAGGCGCTGCGGAACGCCCAGCCCGAGGTGCCGATGGCGCGGGTCGCCACGCTGGACGACGCGCTCGCCGCGCTCGACGACCTCCGGGCGGGACGCACACCCGCTCCCTGCTGACCGCGGCGCCCGGGCGGCGGGTCACGGTAAGGCCGCGACCTGGGGAGCTCGGGAGCGTGGACGGCCGCCACCGTGGTGTGCTTGGGGCCCGGGAACCCGCTCCTGCCGGCATCAGTTGGAGAGGCGGACCCCGGGCCTCCCGTGGGAGCCGAACTCGTGGCCCTCCCGGCCACTCCAGATCTGTGAGGAGACCGCTCGTGGCCATGCGGCCCCCTGTGCCGGTGCCGACGCTGTCCCGGCGCGCGAAGACGGTCATCGGCATCGTCGCCGTGCTGCTCGTGCTGTTCACCGTCATCGGCACCCTGACCAACGTCTACGTCGACTTCCTGTGGTTCGACGAGACCGGCTTCACCGAGGTCTTCTGGACCGAGGTGCAGACCCGTGCACTGCTGTTCGCCGTCGCCGGGATCACCACCGGCGGGCTCACCGCGCTGGCGGTGTACCTGGCCTACCGGTTCCGCCCGACCTTCCGGCCGATGTCGCTGGAGCAGCAGAACCTGGAGCGCTACCGGCAGTCGCTGGAGCCGCGCCGCAAGGTCGTGCTGACCGCGATCGCCGCCGTCCTCGGCCTGTTCGCCGGCTTCGCGGCGCAGGGCAGCTGGCAGACCTGGCTGACCTTCCGGAACTCCACCGACTTCGGCCGGACCGACCCGGAGTTCGGCCGGGACATCTCCTTCTTCGTCTTCGACTACCCCTTCTACCGGCTGGTCCTCGGGTTCGCGTTCGCGACCGTGCTGCTGGCCCTGATCGGGTCGCTGCTCACCCACTACGTGTTCGGCGGGCTGCGCCTGCAGACCCCGGGTCAGAAGCTGTCCGGCGCCGCCCGGGTGCAGCTCTCGGTGCTGCTGGGCATCTTCATGGCGCTCAAGGCGGTGGGCTACTGGCTGGACCGCTACGGGCTGGCCTACTCCGACCGCGGCGGGTTCTTCACCGGGGCGTCCTACACCGACGTCAACGCGCTGCTGCCGGCCAAGAACATCCTGGTGTTCGTCGCCGCCTTCTGCGCCGTGGCGTTCTTCGCCAACATCCTCGTCCGGAACACGCTGCTGCCGGCCGCCGCGCTGGTGCTGCTGCTGGTGGCCAGCCTGGTGATCGGGGTGGCCTACCCGGCGATCGTGCAGCAGTTCGTGGTGCGCCCGTCGGCGGACCAGAAGGAGCAGGAGTACACCGACCGGGCGATCGAGTCGACGCTGGCCGCCTACGGCCTGGACGCGGTGGAGTACGTCCAGTACGCGCAGGACCAGACCTCCGGCGCCGACGCCGACGCGGCGGTCGCCGCGCTGCGCAACGACACCGAGACGATCCCCAACGCGCGGCTGCTGGACCCCAACGTCCTCTCCGACACGTTCACCGCCCGCCAGCAGATCCGCAACGTGTACGGCTTCCCCGAGAAGCTGGACATCGACCGGTACACCATCGACGGGGTCACCCAGGACTACGTGGTGGCGGTCCGCGAGCTCAACAGCGCGGGCCTGAGCGAGAACCAGAACAGCTGGATCAACCGGCACACCGTCTACACCCACGGCAACGGCTTCGTCGCCGCGCCGGCCAACCAGGTCGTGGCCGGGCAGGAGGGCGGCGAGCCGAACTTCACCACCGGTGACCTGCCCACCCGCGGGGACATCGAGGTCGAGCAGCCCCGGGTGTACTACGGCGAGCTGCTGAACGCCGCCGGCCAGGACGTCTACTCCGTGGTCGGCGGCACCGAGCGACGCGAGTTCGACCAGCCCGAGGGCGGCTCGGAGGAGGGGCAGATCAACTCCACCTACGACGGCGGAGGCGGCGTCTCGATCGGCAGCTTCTTCCGGCAGCTGACCTACGCCATCTACTACCGGGAGCGGAACTTCATCCTCTCCGGCGCGGTCAACGACCAGTCGAAGGTGCTCTACGTGCGCGACCCGCTCGAGCGGGTGGAGAAGGCGGCCCCGTTCCTCACCGTGGACGGCGACCCGTACCCCGCGGTGGTGGAGGGCCGGATCCAGTGGATCCTCGACGGCTACACCACCTCGGACGCCTACCCCTACGCCGAGCAGATGACCCTGGGTGAGGCCACGTCGGACGCCCTCACCGGGACCGGGACGACGGCGCTGCCCAACGACCAGTTCAACTACATCCGCAACTCGGTCAAGGCCACCGTCGACGCCTACGACGGCACCGTGAAGCTGTACGCCTGGGATGAGGAAGACCCGGTCCTGAAGACCTACATGAAGGCCTTCCCGGACATCGTCGAGCCGCGCGACGCGATGAGCGAGGAGCTGGTCAGCCACGTCCGGTACCCGGAGGACCTGTTCAAGCTGCAGCGGGACGTGCTCACCCGGTACCACGTGGCCGACCCGATCGACTTCTACAACCAGAACGACCGGTGGCAGGTCTCGGCGGACCCGACGCAGAACACCGACGCGCTGCAGCCGCCGTACTACATCCTGGCCCAGCGCCCGGGTGACGAGCGGGCGAGCTTCCAGCTCACCAGCGCGCTGAACGCCTTCCAGCGGGACAACCTGTCGGCGTTCATCTCCGCGTCCTCCGACCCCGGCTCGTACGGCGAGATCCAGGTGTTGCGGCTGCCGGGCAACACGCCGTACCGGGGTCCACGGCAGGTGCAGAACTCGTTCACCACGAACAACCAGGTCCGCCCGGACCTGACCCTGTTCAACAGCGAGAACTCGACCGCCGTGTTCGGCAACCTGCTCACCCTGCCGATCGGCAACGCCGGCCTGCTCTACGTCGAGCCGCTGTACGTGCAGGGCACCGGCGAGAACGCCTTCCCGCTGCTGCAGAAGGTGCTGGTCAACTACGCCGACCGGATCGGCTACGGCAACACCCTGTCCGAGGCGCTGGACCAGGTGTTCGGCGCGGGTGCGGGTGACGTCGCCGTCGACAGCGGGGAGGTCCCCGACGGCGGCGTGGGCGAACCGGTGCCCGAGCCGACCACGCCGGCACCGACGACGGCCCCGCCGGCGGACGGCGGAGGGGAGGGCGACACCTCGGCCCGCGACCAGGCGGTGGCGGCGCTGGACGCGGCGCTCGCCGACCTGGCCGATGCCCAGCGGGCCGGGGACTTCGCCCGGATCGGCCAGGCGCAGGCGGACCTGCAGGCCGCGGTGGAGGCCTACCGGTCGGCCTCCGGACAGACCGCGGCCCAGCCCACCGGCTGAACCCGGGCGCCGGCCCCTCCCCGAGGGCGCCGGCGCCCGGCCCCCGGAGTGCGGCGCCCGGCCCCGTGTATGGTGGTGTCACCGACGCGGGGTGGAGCAGCTCGGTAGCTCGCTGGGCTCATAACCCAGAGGTCGCAGGTTCAAATCCTGCCCCCGCTACCACCGGACAGAGGCCCTCACAGCAACTGTGAGGGCCTCTGTCGTGTGCTGGTGCAGGTCCGCTGCCCCGTCGATCCTGCTCGTGCCCCCCGCCGACGCCTCCGCCGACGGGCACGGTGGTCAGCTCGTGACGCCGGAGGAGGACCGCGGACGCGGGGCCTGCGCGGGGTCCGCGGACGACGCGTCGGCGCGGGCAGGGCCCCCGGCGCGGGTCGGCCGCAACAGCACGACCCCCAGGACGACCACCCACAGGCCCCAACCGGTGCTGCCGATCAGGCCGCCGAGGTCCCAGACCGGGAACCCGGGGACGGCGGTGGCCAGGACGTCGCCCTGGTTGGTCAGGTACAGCGCGCTGACGACGATGCCGAGGACGCCCAGCCAGCGCGGCAGCACCCGGGTGCGCACGATGACCACGCTCACGGTCACCGACCAGCAGATCCCCAGCAGCTGGCCCACGTGCTCCCCGAGCAGCGCACCCCCGAACTGGTGCTGCGCTGTCCACGCCGCTGCGGCGCCGGCGTCGCCGGCCACGTAGGACGCGGCGAGCGGGGGCACGACGAACACCCAGCGCAGGAACCCGATGAGTGCGAGCACCACCGAGGTGGCTCCCACGGAGGTGGCCGCCCGCAGGACCGGGTCCCCGGGTCGCCCGAGCGCCGCGGGCAGCAGCAGGATCGGGACGAGCAGGATCGCGTACGTCCATGCGGTGGCGAACCAGGTCCAGACCAGGGCGGGCCCGCCGTCGACGACGGCCGGCAGCACCACGTCGGCCGGTTCGCGCAGGACGTCGGGCCAGTCGAAGGTGGCCGACAGCACCGTCGCCGCCGCGCCGAACGCCAGCGCACCGGCCACGAGGAGGCCCCCGGTGGTCCGGCGCAGGCCCACGTCCGGGTCCGCGGCGGTCATCGGTCGGCACCCACGCGGGTCGGGCGACCGGCCGTGGTGACCTCCGGGAGGACCGGAGCGGGCCGGAACCCCTTCACCACGAGGTAGGTGCCGAGCGACAGCTCCCAGCAGAAGATCGGCGCGAGCGCGATCGCCGACCACAGCGAGAACTCGTCGTTGACGCCGAGCACGATCCCGATCTGGGCGGAGAGCAGCAGCGGTGCTCCGACGAGTCCCAGGAGCGGGATGGCGCGGGGCACGAGGCCGGACCGGTACATCAGGGTGCCCAGCAGCAGGGCGTTGACGGCCGCCATGACGCCGGGCCCCAGCAGGAAGGTCCAGTCGCGGACCGCCACGAGCGACGCCCCGACGGCCACCAGCGACGGGTCGTCCGCTGCGGCGGTACCGGCCAGGTCCTGCCGCAGGGTCACGACCGCGAACAGGCTGACCACGCCGACGGAGATGATCGAGGCCTCCAGCAGGCGGGAGGTGACGAAGCCGAGCGCCAGGGTCTCGTCCTGCCGCTTCAGCACGGGGAACAGCACGACCGCGGTGCCGATGCAGGCGAGGGCGTTGACCATGTCCAGCAGGCCGCCGACGAGCACGCGGGTGTCGGCGCCCGGGCCGACGACGTAGCCCGGGTCGCTGAGGACGGGGTCCAGGAAGTAGAAGGCCGCAGGGATCGAGGCGGCGAAGGTAATCAGGTACAGCGCCCCTGCCAGGAACGCGGTCGTCCTCGATGGGTCCCTCTGGACCGCGCTGGTCGCCGCAGTCGGGCTGGGCATCGTCATGACGGTCTCGTCCCGGGGGTCGGAGGTGGGGCCTCGGCGCGGAGGCGGACGGTCGGCGCCGGTGTTCCTGATCGCCCCGGGGGCCTGGCCACCCCGAGGCGACCAGGGGTTCACCGTGCCGGGACGGGCGGGGCCGGCGGTGTGGCGACGGGCTCACCGGACGGGGCCGGCGGCGGGGGCGAGACCGGCCGGGAACCGGGGTCGGTGCCGCCCTGGTCGAGCCGGAAGGGCGGATAGCGGTCGGTCATCAGCGACGTGTACGCAGCCACGCGCAGGGCCCAGCGGTCCATGCCGAGGACGAAGTCGTAGAGCGGCTTGGGGTAGCGGCCGGTGAACAGCAGCACGATGGCGGCGATCAGCACGAGCAGGCCCACGAGCCCGCCGCCGGCCGTCCAGCCGTCGTCCCAGTCGTTCCCGGTCCCGCCCCGGGTGCTGATCCACAGCCCGCCGCCGACGAAGATCCCGAGCACCACGTAGTGGGGGATGGCCAGCAGCCACCACTTCACCAGCACCAGGCCCCGGGACAGCCGTTCGGGGTAGGGCACGTCGAGGTGCGCCGGGTAGTCCGGCACCTCGGCCAGCGTGAACGGCGGATAGCGGTCGGTGCCCAGGGCGCCGTAGCCGTAGTAGTGCACCCGCCAGCTCCAGCGCAGGACGCCGACGTTGAAGTCGAAGAGGGCGCGTGGGTAGCGCCCGGTGAACAGGATCGCGAAGAACGCGATCACGCTGACCACGCAGAAGGCCAGCCACAGGAACACCAGGACGACGACGTGCGGGACGAGCAGCAGCCACTTGACCAGCCACAGGCCGCGGGAGAGCGTCGGGTCCAGGGACGCGTCGACGCGGACGGGATAGGGCGTTCGGTCCTCGGTCATGTCCGACCTCCTCGAGGCGGGCGTTCGCGTGGGGTGCGGTGAGGACTGCAGTCTGGAGCCGGGTCGGCGGCCCGGTCATCGGTGCGATGACCGGACCGGAGGGGGCTCTTTGACGTAGTCCCGGTGACGGGCCGCGTCCCGTCACGCAGGCGGGGCCGCCCCCCGGGCGGAGCCACCCACCGCCTGCACCGCCTCCGCGAGTCGATCGGGAAAGTGGACGTCCTCGTCCAGACAGGCCCGTGCCCCGGCCGCCAGGACGGCCGCGCAGGGCGTGGACCCGCTGCTGCAGACGGCGATCACCGGCCGTCCGCGACGGGCCAGTTCGCTGACGACCCGGAGGTCCTGGGGCTGCGCTCTGCGGTCCAGCTCCAGCACCACCAGGTCGGGGCCGAGCTGGTCGTCCAGGTCCGGCAGCAGACCGGGCCCGGCGTCGGTCGCACCCACGACCAGGTCCCCGTGCAGCTCCAGCAGCCTGGACAGGGCCCGGCGGACGCGGAGGTCCCGAGCGGCAACGAGCACCCTCACGCCGCACCACCCTGACTCGGAGTGCCTGCTCGCCAGCCCACCACGTGCCGGGCGGGGCGTCATCGGCGCAATGTCCTGCTGCGGCAGGGACGAACGGCGGGGACTACGGGGACGGCGACGCGGGACCGAGGCCCCGTTTGATCGCGTACAGCGCCGCCTGGGTGCGCGACCGCAGTCCCAGCTTCTCCAGGATGCTGCTGACGTGGGTGCGCGCGGTGCGCTCGCTGATCGACAGCCGGGTGGCGACCTGCTGGTTGGACAACCCGGCCGCGAGCAGGAGCAGGACCTCGTGTTCGCGCGCGGTGAGCGTGTCCAGGGCCACCCGGCCGGGGGCGCCGAACGCGCGGGCGAGCTGCCGGGACACCGCTGGTCCCAGGGGCATCTCCCCGCGGTGCGCCCTCCGGATGCCGTCGACGACCTCCTCGGCCTCGGCGTCCTTGAGCAGGTATCCGGAGGCGCCGGCCTCCAGTGCGCCGCGGACCCGGTCCACCTCGCTGTAGCTGGTCATGGCCAGGACGGCGACCCCCGTGCACCGTTGGGTGAGCAGCCGCGTGGCAGTGACGCCGTCCGTGCCGGGCATCAGCAGGTCCATGAGGACCACGTGCGGGGTCCTGCCGTCGGCGACCAACGCGTCGACCACGTCGAGGGCGGCCTGGCCGTCGGCGGCCTCGCCGACGATCTCGATGTCCTCCACGAGTTCGAGGTAGCCACGCAGCCCACGCCGCACCACCGCGTGGTCGTCGACGAGGCAGACGCGGATGCGGGCGCCGCCCGCCTCCGGCGCGGTCATGGTCGGCCTGTGGTCTGCACCGGCGCCTCCACGGCCAGCCGGGGTCCCAGGGGGGACAGCGGGATGGTGGCGGTGACCCGCGTCCCGCCGCCCGGGCGGGAGTCCACCAGAAGCGAGCCACCGAGTTGCTCCATCCGTTGTCCCATGGTGCCCAGGCCCAGGTGGCCGGGCTGGGGCAGGGACGCGTCGAAGCCCACGCCGTCGTCGGTCACCTCGACGAGCAGCTCGTGCCCGGTCCGTCGGCGGCGCAGCTGCACGATCGCGGACCGGGCCCGGGAGTGCCGGGCGATGTTGGCGAGGGCCTCCTGCACCAGCCGGTAGACCTGTTCCTCGACCTCGGCCGGCAGCGGGATCGGCCGCTTCGGCACGCGGACCTCGACGGCGATCTCGGTGCGCGCGCTGACGCCTTCGGCCTGCTTGCGGATCGCCGCCGCCAGACCCTCCTCCCGCAGTGCCTCGGGACGCAGCTCGAAGATCAGTGCCCGCATCTCCGCCAGTGCGCCCTGGGTCAGCTGGCGCAGGTTGTGCAGCCGCTCGCCCAGCGGCCCGTCGGCCGGCAGGCCCGAGCGCTCGAGGAGCAGCTGGGCGCCGCGCGTCTCCAGCGTCATCGAGAACAGCGCCTGGGACACCGAGTCGTGCAGCTCACGGGCCAGCCGGTGCCGGGCCTCCAGCGCCAGCCGCTGCTGCGCGTCGGCGAACAGCCGGGCGTTCTCGATGGCGACACCGGCCTGCGCGGCGAGGGTGACCACGGCACGCTCGTCGTCGTCGGTGAACCGTGACCGGCCGCGCTTCCCGGTGAGGTAGAGGTTGCCGTAGATCCGGCCGCGCACGCTGATCGGGACCCCCAGGAACGAGGTCATCGGCGGGTGGTGCGGCGGGAAGCCGACCGAGCGCGGGTCGTCCTGGATGCGGGTCAGTCGCAACGGACGGGCGTCGGAGATCAGCGCCCCGAGGATCCCCCGGCCGATGGGCAGGGGCCCGATCGCGGCGCGCTGCTCCTCGGGGAGGCCGTGCGTGATGAAGTCCTCCAGGTGGCCGTCCTGGCCGAGCACCCCCACGGCGCCGTAGCTCGCGTCGGCGACGTCGCAGGCCAGCTCGACGATCTTTGTCAGCACCGCCGGGAGCGACAGTTCGGACGCCAGCGCCAGCCCGGCCGCGATGAGGCCCTCGTCCCGGCGGGACGACGCGGCGGCGTCGGCGAACAGCCGGGCGTTGTCGACGGCCGTCGCGGCCTGGTCGGCGACCGCGGCGAGGAACCGCAGCTCCTCGCCGTCCGGGGGTGGGCCCGGCCAGAACGTCTTGACCGCTCCGACCGGGTGGTTGCGGGCGACCATCGGGAAGGACGCGATGCTGCGCCATCGCAGGTCGCCGTCGAGGTCCTCCAGCGCACGGAGCACCGGCTCGTCGCGCGTCCGGTCGACGACGACCGTCCGTTGGCTGCGGAAGGCCGACAGCGCGGGCAGGACCTCGCTGCCCGACCGCAGTGCCCGACGGAAGCGTTCGGCGTAGTCGTCCGGGAGGCCGGCGGTCCCGGCGACCCGCAGCCGGGGAGGTTCGCCGTCGAAGACGATGGCGGCACAGCCGCTCATCCCGGTGGACTCCAGCAGGCACTCGGCGACCCTGTCGAGAGTGGCCTCCAGGGACTCCGCCAGTGCGACCCGCGCCGCCACCTGGACGAGCATGGCCTGCCAGCGCACCGCGCGCCGCTCCTCGGTGACGTCCCGGAACGCTCGCACGACGACGTGCTCGCCCTGGAGCTCGAGGGGGACGTCCGAGTACTCGACCTCGCGTCGCCCGCTCCCCGCGCCCGGCTCCGGCTGCTCGTCCGGCACGGTGGTCCTGGCGGTGAGCAGCGGTGCGGCCGGACCCGACAGCGCCGCGCGGCCGGCGCCGCCGAGCGCCCGCCCGGCGGGATTGACGTGCAGCACGCGCAGGTCCGGCGTGAGCAGGGCGACGCCCTGCGGCAGGCCGTCCACGATCCGGGTGAGGTCGTCGATGCCCCGGATCCCGAACCAGGCCTCGTCCCAGGCCGGGGCAGCGGTGCGCGTGTCCGCAGCGCTCCTCACGGCCACCACCACCCAGAGGTCGGCTGCCGCCGACCGTACTCGCGGGAGGCGGTCCTGGACGGCCTACGGCCGGGTGGAATCGGTCCGGATCACCGGAACACGGCCCCGGTGATCCGGGCCCGGAAGAACTCGCCCTCCGGCTGCCGGTCCGTTCCCCACCACCAGCCTGCGCGGAGCGCCGAGCCGATGGTCACGCCGGCGAAGGTCTGCTCGGCCTCGATGGCGACGCCGAACGGGTGGCGGCCGAACGACGCCCCGTCGGGATCGCCCCACCGCTGCATGAGGACGCCGAGCAGCCGCCCGTCCGGGCCGACGTGCAACTCGGCACTCTCGTCCTCTCCGTCGATCCGCCAGGTGACGACGGCCCGGTCGTCGTCGGAGCCGGGTGTCCAGGTCGCGGCGGGGAAGGTGGTCGGCACCAGGGCCGTCTCGCCGGCCAGGCGGCCGGCGGCGCTGCGGGTGACGTCGGGCCCGGTGGCGGACACGACGGGGACCAGGCCGCCCAGTCGCCAGCGCATCTGGCCCGATCCCGCACTGAGCCGGTCGAACCCGATCACCGGGATGCCGAGGACGTGGGCGGTCGCGGCCCAGATGAAGCCCCGGGGTGGGGCCAGCACCTGACGCGCGGTGAAGGGCCGCCAGGTACCGAGGCGGATCTGCCCGCGCATCGACAGCTCCACGGACTGCCACAGCGGGGTCCCGGGGGCGATCGCGTGCGTCAGCCAGCGACGCGCCGGCTCCGGCAGACCGGCGACCATCGACGGGTCGAAGGCCCTCGGTCCGTCCGTGCGGCCGCACAGCAGGTCCCATTCCCGACGCACCCTGCGCGCAGCCCAGGGCACCGATGAGTCCGTCATCCGCAGGACGGTATCGACGGCATCCAGCCGACCCGGACGGCGGTCTCGGGCGCGTCCGGGGCGTCCGCGAGGGGATGCGGCGGGGTGGCCGGGGGAGGAGGCTCCCGCGTGCAGGCCGGACCCGCTCGCCGGCCGCAGGAGCCGGAGGTGGGGGATGCGCTTCGTGTTCAGCCCTCCCGGCTCGGCGGCGACGGAGCTCGTGGGACTGCCGTGGGCGGTCCCGCTCGGGTCCTGGAGCGACGACCGGGTGCTGGCGATCCCACAGCTGCGCCGTCCCCGGCACGTCGTGCGGTTCGTGGCCGAGGCCGGGCAGGTCTTCGCGCTCAAGGAGCTGCCCGAGCGCGCCGCCCGGCAGGAGTACCAGGTGCTGCGCCGGCTGCACGACCTCGGCATCCCGGCGGTGGAGGTGGTCGGCGTCGTCGTCGACCGGCCCGACGGGCAGGAGGCAGTGCTGGTCACCCGCTTCCTGGACTACTCGTCGTCCTTCCTGGCGCTGTTCGCCAACCAGCACGGCCCGCGCGGCCCGGAGCTGATCAGCCGGGTGATGAACGCCCAGGTCGAGCTGCTCACCCGGATCCACCTGGCGGGCGTGCTGTGGGGCGACTGCTCGCTGTCCAACACGCTGTTCCGGTTCGACGCCGGGACGCTGACCGCCTACCTGGTCGACGCGGAGGCCGGGGAGGTGCACGAGCAGCTCACCCAGGGCCGGCGCGACTCCGACCTGGAGGTCGCCTACCGCCGGGTCAGGGGCGAGCTGGAGGACCTGCGCGCCGACGGCTCGCTCGCCGAGGACCTCGACCCGGCCCTCGCGGCCGCCGACCTGGTGGCCCGGTACGAGCAGCTGTGGGCCGAGCTGACCGACGAGGAGGTGGTCCCGGACGGGGAGCAGGCCTTCCGCATCGCCGAGCGGGTCCGCCGGCTGGAGGACCTGGGGTTCGACGTCGACCAGGTCGAGCTCGTCGACGACCCGGCCGGCGGGAGCCGGCTCCGGCTGCGCACCCGGGTGGCCGAGCCGGGCCACCACCGGCAGGTGCTGTTCGCCAGCACCGGCCTGGACGTCCAGGAGAACCAGGCCCGCCGGCTGCTCGCCGACATCGCGGGGTACCGCGGCGCGCTCGAGCAGGCCGAGCAGCGGCGCGTCCCCGAGGCCGTGGCGGCCCTGCGCTGGCTGGCCGAGGTCTACGAGCCGGCCATGGCGCACGTCCCGGCGCACCTGCGCAACCGGCTGGACGACGCGGAGGTCTTCCACGAGGTGCTCGAGCACCGGTGGTTCCTGTCCGAGGCCGCCGGCCGGGACGTCGGCATGGCGGCCGCGGCGCGCGACTACGTCGAGCGCGTGCTGCCCTCGGTGCCGCCGGACCGGGTCGCCCCGCAGCCGCGGGCCCCCGGACCCGAGTCGCCGTCCCGGTGACCGGGCAGGAGGGCGGCCGACCCCCCGCGTCGCGCCGGCGGGCCCTGTGTAGAGTGGCCTGTACCGGCGCGGGGTGGAGCAGCTCGGTAGCTCGCTGGGCTCATAACCCAGAGGTCACAGGTTCAAATCCTGTCCCCGCTACTCAGGGAGGGCCCGGTCACCACTGGTGACCGGGCCCTCCGCTCGTCTCCTGCCGGTCGGGTGGGTGCGCGGCGACAGGGAGGCCCAGGTGCGGCACGCAGGTGACGGACAGTCGGACTCCGCGGGACCGCCCTGGCCCGGACGGGTCACCGCGCGGGCGTTGGCCGACGGCCGGCCGGTGCTGTACTTCGACGACCGGGCCAGGCCGGGGGAGGTGCACACCGCGGTCGACACCCGGCCGCTGCCCGAGCCGCCGCACGCCGGGGAGGTCCGGTTCGACGTGCTCACCGGGGAGTGGGTGACCGTCGCCGGGCACCGGATGAACCGGACGTTCCTGCCCAGCGCGGCCGACTGCCCGCTGTGCCCGACGCGCGACCCGGCGCACCCGAGCGAGGTGCCCGACGCGGACTACGACGTCGTGGTGTTCGCCAACCGGTTCCCGAGCTACGCGCCGCTGACGGTGGGGCCCGCCCTGGCGGAGCACCCGCCCGCGCTGGGGCCACCGGACCGCCCCGCCACCGGGAACAGCGACGTGGTCGTGTTCTCCAGCGACCACGACGCGTCGGTCGTGGAGCTGCCGGCCGAGCGGATGCGCACCGTCGTCGAGGCCTGGGCGGCGCGGACCGCCGCGCACTCGGCGGACCCCGAGGTGGCCCAGGTCTTCGTGTTCGAGAACCGGGGCCAGGAGATCGGGGTGACCCTCACCCATCCGCACGGCCAGGTCTACGCCTACCCGTTCGTGCCGCCACGTGCCGCGCAGCTGGTCGAGCAGGCCCGCCGGCACCGCTCGGCCACCGGCGGTCACCTGCTCCGGGACGTGCTCGCCGCCGAGCAGGCCGAGGGCCGCCGGGTGGTGCTGCGCGGCGAGCACTTCACCGCCTACGTCCCGCGTGCGGCCCGCTGGCCGGTCGAGGTGCACCTGGCCCCGCACCGGGACGTGCCGGACCTCGCCGCGCTCGACGACGCCGAGCGGGCCGAGCTCGCCGTCGTCTACCAGGAGCTGCTGCGGCGGCTGGACCGCTTCCACCCCGGGGTGCCGCAGGCGCCCTACATCTCCGGCTGGCACCAGGCGCCGACCGGCCCGGACCGCGAGCTGGGCCGGCTGCACCTGCAGCTGTTCTCGCTGCTGCGGGCACCGGGCAAGCTGAAGTACCTGGCCGGGTCCGAGTCCGGGATGGGGGCCTGGATCGTGGACACCACGCCAGAGCGGATCGCCGACCGGCTCCGCGAGGTGGCCTCATGAGGGGCAGCGAATCGGCGGACGGCGCACAGCGGCAGGCCGGTCTCGCCGCCGCGGAGCTGGCCAGCACCTGGGGGGTCGAGCCGGACGGCGTCTGGGCGGCGCCCGGGCGGGTCAACCTGATCGGCGAGCACGTCGACTACAGCGGCGGCCGGTGCCTGCCGATGGCGCTGACCCGGGTCACGGCCGCGGCGGTGCGCCGGCGCGACGACGACCGGGTGCGGCTGTCCAGCACCGACCCGGACGCCGTCCCGTTCGAGGGCACGCTGAGCGACCTCGGCCCGGGCTCGGTCGACGGATGGGCGACCTACGCGGCCGGCACGCTGTGGGCGCTGCGCGAGGCGGGCATCGCGGTGCCCGGGATGGACCTCGCGGTGAGCAGCGACGTGCCGCTGGGCGCGGGGTTGAGCAGCTCGGCGTCGCTGGAGGCCGCCGTCGCGCTGGCCGCCGCCGAGCTGGCCGGCCGGCCGGACGACGCGGGGCTGCGCCGGTTGCTCATCGACGCGTGCATCCGGGCCGAGAACGACGTCGTCGGAGCCGGTACCGGCGGCATGGACCAGACCGTCGCGCTGCTGGCCGAACCGGGGGCCGCGCTGCTCGTCGACACCGCGACCGGGGACACGACGCCGGTCCCGCTGGGGCTGGCCGAGGCCGGGCTGCTGCTGCTGGTCGTCGACACCCGGGTGCGGCACGCCCTGGCCGACGGCCAGTACGCGCGGCGCCGCCGGGACTGCGAGGAGGCCGCCCGGCTGCTGGGGCTGGACCTCCTCGGCGAGGCGACCGCGGCCGACGTCGACCGGCTGGAGGACCCGCGGCTGCGCGCCCGGGCCCGGCACGTGGTGACCGAGAACCAGCGGGTCGACGAGCTGGTGGCCCTGGTCCGCGCCGGCCGGATCGCCGACTGCGGCCCGCTGCTGGACGCCTCGCACGCCTCGCTGCGCGACGACTACGAGGTCTCGGCCGTGGAGCTGGACACCGTGGTGGCGGCCGCCACCGCCGCCGGGGCGCTGGGCGCCCGGATGATCGGCGGCGGCTTCGGCGGCTCGGCCATCGCCCTCGTGCCCGACGACGCCGTCGACGCGGTCGGCGACGCCGTCGTCGCGGCCTGCCGGGAGCGCGGGCTGACCGAGCCGGGCACGCTCGCGGTCACCTCAGGACCGGCCGCCCGCCGGCTGCGCTGACCCGCCGCCCGCGGGGAACAGCTCCCGCGGGCGCACCGTTCGGGACGGCATGGAGCCGACCGTGACCGACGTCCCGGACCACAGCCGCTACGAGATCCGCGAGGGCGACCGGCGGTTGGGGCTGGCCGCCTACCAGCGCCGTGGGGACCAGGTGGTCTTCACCCACACCGAGGTCGACAGCGACTCCGGGCACTCGGGGCTGGGCGGCACCTTGGTCCGTGCCGCGCTGGACGACGTGCGGAGCAAAGGGGGCACCGTCGTCCCGAGGTGCCCGTTCGTCCGTGGCTGTATCGAGCGGCACCCCGAGTACCGCGACCTGGTCGCCCACGAGCTCTGACGGCCTCTCTGCAGGGTCCCGTCGCCCATCGGCCCCGCCCAGAGGCTCACCCTGAGCTTGCGAAGGGTGAGGAGGGCGGGGTCCTCACTTAGAGGACGTGCTCGCCGTACATCTCGCCGAGCGGGTCGGCGATGAGCTCGATGCGGGCGCCGTCCGGGTCGCGGAAGTACACCGAGACGCCGCTGTGCACGGCGTGCTCCACGCCGGCCGCGGTCAGCCGCTCGACCAGCCGCTCCCACCGGTCCGGCTCGACGCTGATGGCCACGTGGTGCAGTCCGCCGAGCACCTCGGCGTAGGGGCCGACGTCCAGACCCGGGAAGTCGAAGAAGGCCAGCAGGTTGCCGTTGCCGATGTCGAAGAAGAAGTGCGAGGACCCCGGGTAGTCCCGGTTCTCGATCAGCTCGGTGAGCGGGAAGCCCAGCACGTCCTGGTAGAAGGCGATGGTGGCCTCGACGTCGCTGCTGATCAGGGCGGTGTGGTGCAGACCCCGGGCGGTGGAGGCGGGCCGTTCCCCGGCCGGACGCAGGTGGTGGTCCCGGAGCCGGGCCCGCTCGGCGGCCAGGGCGGCCAGGTCCGGCTGAGTGGGGGTGGAGCTGCTCACGGCGTCCTCCTCGGCGGGTGCTGCCCCCAGCGTGGTGCACAGTAGGTGACGTGTCAACAAATGGCGGTTAGGCTGCCGCGGTGACCGGGACGCGGCCGCGGTGGCTGTCCGCCGAGGAGCAGCGGGCCTGGCGCCAGTGGCTGGCGGTGAGCAGCCGGCTGCCGGCCCGGCTCAACCGCGAGCTGCAGGCCGACTCCGACCTGTCCCTGGCCGACTTCGACGTCCTGGTGCAGCTCACCGACACCCCGGCGGGGCGGCTGCGGGTCGGTGAGCTCGGCGCCGCTCTGCAGTGGGAGAAGAGCCGGCTGTCCCACCACCTCACCCGGATGCAACGACGCGGTCTGGTCGCCCGGGAGGACGTCGCCGCCGACGGGCGCGGGTCGGAGGTCGTGCTGACGCCCGCGGGCCGGGTCGCGATCGAGGCGGCCGCGCCGGCGCACGTGGAGACGGTGCGGGCGCTGGTGTTCGACGTCCTGACCGAGGAGCAGGTGCGCGCCCTGCTGGAGGTCACCGGCGCCGTCCTGGACAGGCTCGAGGACCAGCCCGGCTGACCACCCGCCGGGCCGCACGAGCCGCCTGACAGGGTGGGGCGCATGCGGATCCTCGTTGCCGGGTGGTTCAGCTTCGACGAGGTCATCGCGACCGTCGGGGACGAGCTGGGCGCCGACGTCGTCACCGGCTGGCTCACCGAGCTGGGCGTGGAGCACGACGTGGCCTGGGCGCCCTACCTGCAGCGCGGTCCGAACTGGCGGGACGTGGACCCGGGCCGGTACACCCACCTGGTCTTCGTCAGCGGCCCGCTGATGGACTACTCGCTGCTGCACGAGCTGGCCGGGGTGTTCTCCGGTGCGCAGCGCTGGGCGGTCAACGTCTCGGTCGTCGACGAGGTGGGGCGCGGCCTGTTCCACCAGGTCTGGGAGCGCGACGCCCCGGGCGTGGCCCGGCCCGACCTCGCCGGCGGGACGACGACGCCCGACGTCCCGGTGCTCGCGGTGGCCTTCGCGCCGTCCCAGGAGGAGTACGGCACGCGGAGCCAGGCCGACCGGGTGCGCGGGGTCCTCGAGCAGTGGCTCGGCGCCCGGGCGCTGCCCTGGTTCGAGCTGGACATGGACCTCTACGACAAGCCCTACGACCGGTTCCCCGCCCAGGTGGAGGCGCTGGTCCGGCGGGCCGACGTGGTCCTCAGCATGCGGCTGCACGGGCTGGTGCTCGGACTGGCCCACGGGGTGCCGGTCATCGCCTGCGACGCGGTGGCCGGAGGGGCCAAGGTCGCCGCCCAGGCCCGGGCACTGGACTGGCCGCTGCTGCTGACCGCCGGCGAGATCGACCCGGCCTCCCTGGACGCCGCGCTCGAGCACGCCCTGTCCGGCACGCTGGGCCCGGCGATCGACGAGGCGCAGCGCCGCAGCCGGGCCGGCAACGCCGAGGCCCGCGACTGGTTCACCCGGCAGCTGGGCCGCTGAGCGGACGCTGCGCGGCGGCGAACCGCCGCTCCAGGAGCGCGGGGACCGGGCGCCGGGCGCGCAGCGCCGCGGGCAGCCGTCGCAGCAGGCCGGCCAGGGCCGCGCGGCAGGCCGGGTCCCTCAGCGCCCGCCGGGTGAGCCGTGCGGTGCCGGATGCCGCCACGGGCAGCGGGCGGCGCAGCCAGTCGACCAGCAGGTCGTTGCGGGTCTGCAGCGCCCAGCGCGCGGGGGTCGGCCGCGGTGGGCCGGCCGGGTCGTGCCACGCGACCACGTCGTCGACGTACACCAGCTGGTGGCCCGCGGCCGCCAGGTCGAGGGCGAGCAGGTGTTCCTCGCCGCCGAAGAACAGCAGCGGGGAGAAGCCGCCGACGGCCAGGTAGGCGTCCCGGCGCAGCACCGCGGCGAACGCCGGGAAGCTGAGCACGTCGGGGCCGGGGGCACCGGGGGAGCGGCCCAGCACGGCGGCCCGGTGCTTGCGGGACACCGCGTCGACCGCCCCGTCGCCGGCCAGGCGCACCCGGCCGACCACCACCGCGACCGCGGGGTGGGCGTCCAGCAGGTCGGCGGCCCGCTCCAGCGCGCCGGGCTCCCACCAGGAGTCGTCGTCGGCGAAGGCGACGTAGTGGGTCCCGGCCCGGAGGACGCCGTCTGTACGCGCCACCGCGCCGGCGTTCCCCGGCAGCCGGACCACCGTCACGTCCGGATGGGCGGCCCGGACCGCCGGGACGGTGCCGTCGGCGGAGGCGTTGTCCACCACGACGACCGGTGGCCCGCCGGGGACGTCGAGCCGGGCGAGCGAGCGGAGCAGGGACTCCCGCCGGTCCCGGGTGGCGATGACGATGCTGACCCGGGAAGCGTTCACGTCCCCGTCCTACCCGGCGGCCGCCGCGTCGCACCGAGGTGTGATCAGTCCGGCAGGGAGTCCAGCGCGGACCGCCAGAGCCTCGGGAAGGCGATCGGGCCGACCAGCCGCTGCACCAGCAGGATGACCCGGCCTCTCGGCCCCCGCGGGCCGGTGTGGTCGATGAGGGCGTCCACCCGGCTCCCGCCGCTGTCCAGGGGGTGCACCACGACCTCACCCCGGCCACCCGTGCAGTGGTCGCTGTCCACGAGCGTCCAGCGGATCGTCCCCGGCTCCTGCCAGTCGTAGCGCAGGACGACCCAGATCTTCGTGCCGGCGCTCCCCTCCCGGACAACGGCCCAGCTCTCCCCCAGCTCGCGGACCTCGTACTTCTCCGGATCGAGCGTCCGCCGCCACACCTGGAGCCGGCGGTCGCTGAAGTCGGTGAAGGCGCGGACGACCTGCTCGGGCGTTGCTCTGGTCTGCAGGCTGTAGCGGACGAGCATCAACCGCCTCCTTCTAGCGGGCTGCTCCCAGGTCGGTAGCGTCCCAGGCGTGATCGAACTCCGCACCCCTGGTGAGCTCGACGCGATGCGGGCCGCGGGCGCGGTGGTGGCCGACATGCTGGCCGCCGTCCGGGCCGCCGCGGCACCCGGCGTCCGGCTGACCCAGCTGGACACCGTCGCCCGCGACGTCCTCGCCGACGCGGGGGCCACCTCGCCGTTCCTCGGCTATGCCCCGCTGGCCACGACACCGCCGTTCCCGGGCGTTGTGTGCCTGTCGGTCAACGACGTCGCGCTGCACGGCATCCCCACCCCGATGCCGCTGGAGGACGGCGACCTGCTCAGCGTGGACGCCGGCGCCACCCTGGACGGCTGGGTCGGTGACTCCGCGACCACCTTCCCCGTGGGCACCCCGCGCCCGGCCGACCTGCAGCTGGTCGACACCGCCGAGCGCGCGCTGGCCGCCGGCACCGCCGCCGCCGTGCCCGGGAACCGGGTCGGCGACATCTCGGCTGCGATCGCCGCGGTCGGGAGGGCCGGCGGGTGTGGCATCAACACCGACCAGGGCGGTCACGGGGTCGGCCGGACAATGCACGAGGCCCCGCACGTGCCGAACGAGGGCCGTCCCGGCCGCGGTCTGCCGCTGCGGGCCGGCCTGGTGATCGCGATCGAGCCGTGGTTCCTGGCCGGCGGCTCCGACGACTACCGGGTGGACGCCGACGGCTGGACGCTGCGCAGCGCCGACGGCAGCCGCGCCGCGCACGTCGAGCACACCGTCGCGGTCACCGACGACGGCCCCCGCATCCTCACCGCCCCGGCCTAGGAACCGCCGTCGTGCACTCGATGCTGCCTCGTCCCCGAAAAGGCAGCATCGAGCGCACAACGGCGAGGGTCGGGGACGGTTCCGGACTGGCTGCCGCGACCACGGACGTGGTGACGGCGTCTGGTGACTCGGGGAAGACCTCCGAGTGAGGTCCGGACCGCGCGCTGGATGGCCACTCCCGGCCGCCCTACACCGAGTGGCTCGCCGACGAGCGCTGAGGAGACCGCCGCAGCGTTCTTGCTGCGCGCCACGCCCACTCCGCAACCTGCGGCATCGACGTCGAGCGAGTGCTCACCGGCAACGGCAACTGCTACCGGGCCTTCGCCGTCCACGTCGCACTCGGCGGCCGACCATCGGCCAGCCGCGCACCGACCTGTCAGGTCAGGACGACCAGCTGAGCGCTTGATCGAGGTCGGCGATCAGGTCCTCGACGTCCTCGATGCCGATGGACAGCCGCACCAGGTCCGCCGGGACCTCCAGCGGGGAGCCGGCGGCGCTGGCGTGCGTCATCCGGTGCGGGTGCTCGATGAGCGACTCCACCCCGCCCAGCGACTCCGCCAGGATGAACAACTGCGCCCGCTCGCACACCCGCAGCGCCGCCTCCTCCCCGCCCGTCAGCCGGAAGGAGAGCATGCCGCCGAAGCCGGACATCTGCTTCGCTGCGATCTCGTGGTGCCGGTGCTGGGGGAGGCCGGGGTAGAGCACGTCGCCCACGGCCGGGTGGCCGAGCAGGAACTCGGCGATCCGGGCGGCGTTCTCGCCGTGCCGGTCGACGCGGACGCCGAGGGTCTTCAGCCCGCGCAGCACCAGCCAGGAGTCCATCGGCCCGGCCACCGCGCCCATCGCGTTCTGGTGGTAGGCCAGCTGCTCGCCGAGTCCGGCGTCCGCCGCGACCAGCGCGCCGCCGACGACGTCGGAGTGCCCGCCCAGGTACTTGGTCGTCGAGTGCACCACCACGTCCGCGCCCAACGTCAGCGGCCGCTGGAGGTAGGGCGAGGCGAAGGTGTTGTCCACGACCAGCAGCGCGCCCGCCTCGTGCGCCACCTCGGCCAGCGCCGCAATGTCGGAGACGTTGAGCAGCGGGTTCGTCGGCGTCTCGCACCAGACGACGCGGGTGGTCGGCCGGATCGCCGCGCGCAGCGCGTCCAGGTCGTTGAGGTCGACGGGCGTGTGCTCGACCCCCCAGGCGGAGTAGACCCGGGACACCAGCCGGAAGGTGCCGCCGTAGGCGTCCCCGGGCAGCACGACGTGGTCGCCGGGAGCGCAGACCGTGCGCAGCAGCGCGTCCTCGGCGGCCAGGCCGGAGGCGAACGCCAGCCCGGTGCTGCCCTCCTCGAGGGCGGCCAGCGCCTCCTGCAGCGCGGTGCGGGTGGGGTTGCCGCTGCGGCTGTACTCGTAGCCGCCGCGCAGCCCGCCGACGCCGTCCTGCTTGAACGTGCTGGTCAGGTGCACCGGGACGACGACCGCACCGGTGGCCGGGTCGGGCTCCTGCCCGGCGTGGATGGCCCGCGTGCTGAAACCGCTCATGCCCCGACCGTAGGGGCGCTGGCGGCCGGCAGCCCGACCAGGTGACCGAGCACGTCCTGCCGGGTGACGACGCCGGCGGGCTTGCCGTCCACGTGCACCAGCAGCGCGTCGGCCGACCCGAGCGCGCTGACCGCCGCGGCCACCGGCTCCCCGGAGCCGATGATCGGCAGTGGCTCGGACATGTGCCGCTCCACCGGGTCCGACAGCGTCGCCCGGCCGGCGAACAGCGAGTCCAGCAGGTTCTTCTCCGCCACCGAGCCGACGACCTCGCCGGCGGTGACCGGTGGCTCCGCGCGGACCACCGGCAGCTGGCTGACGCCGTACTCCCGCAGGATGTCGATGGCGTCGCGGACGGTCTCGTTGGGGTGGGTGTGCACCAGCGTCGGCGTGCTCCCGGTCTTGCTGTCCAGCAGCTCGCCGACGGTCTCGCCGCCGCCGGCGTCCAGGAAGCCGTAGTCGGCCATCCACTGGTCGTTGAAGATCTTGTTGAGGTAGCCGCGGCCGCCGTCGGGCAACAGCACGACCAGGACGTCGTCCGCGGTCAGCCCCTCGGCCACCCGGAGCGCGGCGACCGTCGCCATCCCGCACGAGCCGCCGACCAGCATCCCCTCCTCGCGGGCCAGCCGCCGGGTCATGGCGAAGGAGTCCGCGTCGCTGACCGCGACGATCCTGTCGGCGACCGTGCGGTCGTAGGCGTCGGGCCAGAAGTCCTCGCCCACGCCCTCGACCAGGTACGGCCGGCCGGTGCCGCCGGAGTAGACCGACCCCTCCGGGTCGGCGCCGATGACCTGCACCCGGCCGTCACTGGCCTCCTTCAGGTACCGGCCGATCCCGGAGATGGTGCCGCCGGTGCCCACCCCGGTGACGAAGTGGGTGATCCGGCCCTCGGTCTGGGTCCAGATCTCCGGGCCGGTGGTCTCGTAGTGGGAGCGCGGGTTCGCCGGGTTGGCGTACTGGTCGGGCTTCCAGCCGCCGGGGGTCTCCCGGGCCAGCCGGTCGGACACCGAGTAGTAGGAGCGCGGGTCCGCCGGGTCGACGGCGGTCGGGCACACGTGCACCTCGGCCCCGTAGGCCTTCAGCACGTTGATCTTCTCCTGGCCGACCTTGTCCGGGCACACGAAGACGCAGCGGTAGCCGCGCGTCTGGGCCACGATGGCCAACCCGATCCCGGTGTTGCCGCTGGTCGGCTCCACGATGGTGCCGCCGGGCCGCAGGGCGCCGGAGGCCTCGGCGGCCTCGACCATGCGCAGCGCGATGCGGTCCTTCACCGAGCCGCCGGGGTTGAGGTACTCGACCTTGGCCAGCACCAGCGGTGCGTCCGGTCCCAGGTGGTCGGTCACGTGGCGCAGCCGCACCAGCGGGGTGTTGCCGATGAGCTCGACGACGGACTCGGCGTACTGCACGGGATCTCCTGCGGACGTGGGGGAGCCGGGGCGGGTCACGCGCCCGGCCGGTACGACCATCCCACCAGACCGGGCCGGCCCGGGCTCGGCTGACGTCCGCCGGCGGCGGGCGAGCGACCAAGGCACCCGCTCATCGACGCGCTGCCGGGCCCGACGCTCTACCCTGGTCCGGCCACGGCCTGAGCACCGCGTGGACGGTCGTCGAGCCGGCGGCGTCCCGTCCGAGTCCCGAGAGGACCTGTCCGCCATGACCGACCCGCTCGGCGCCCTGCACCGGGAGCTGGCCGGCGTGGTGCTGGCCGCCCGGGAGCTCCCCGAGGTGCTCGACGAGGTGGTCCACATCGCCCGGCGGGCGATCCTCGGCTCCGAGGCGACCTCGATCACGCTGATCCGCGACGAGCGCTCGTTCACCGCGGCCTTCGACGGGCAGCTGGCCATGGACGCCGACGAGCTGCAGTACCAGCGCGGCTACGGCCCGTGCCTGGACGCCGGCCGGGCGGGTGAGCTCTTCGTCGTCACCGACATGCGCACCGAGGAGCGCTGGCCGGACTACGCGCGGCACGTCGCCGAGCTGGGGGTGCTCAGCTCGCTGTCGGTCCCGCTGCCCTTCCAGGGCGCGACCATCGGGGCGCTGAACAACTACGCCCGCACACCGGACGCGTTCGGGGTGGCGGACGTGCAGCTGGGGCAGGAGGCCGCGGCCTTCGTGGCCATCGCCGTCGGCAACGCCGAGGCCGCCGCCCGGGCCACCACCGACGTGGAGAACATGCGGCAGGCGATGGCGTCGCGGTCGGTGATCGAGCAGGCCAAGGGGATCCTGATGGAGCGCTACAAGATCACCCCGGAGCAGGCGTTCACCCTGCTCACGCACGCCTCCCAGCGCAACAACGTGAAGCTCCGGGACATCGCCGACGAGCTCGCGAGCACCGGCGTGCTGCGCGGCGCCTGACCCCGCCACCCGGCTGGCGTCGCGTCGCCCGGCCGGGCCAGGATGCGGCCATGACCCAGACGATCCCGCCGGTGCCCCGGCGCAGCCTCGGCGGTCTGGAGGTCCCGGCCCTCGGCCTGGGCTGCATGGGCATGAGCCAGATGTACGGCGCCGCGGACCGGGCCGAGTCGCTGGCCACCGTGCACCGGGCGCTCGACCTGGGCGTCACCTTCCTGGACACCTCCGACGTCTACGGCGACGGGCACAACGAGGAGCTGGTCGGGGAGGCGATCGCCGGCCGGCGCGACGAGGTCCAGCTGGCCACCAAGTTCTCGCTCCGCCGGGACGACCGCGGGGGCATGGCCATCGACGGCCGGCCGGAGAACGTGCGGGCCTGCGCCGACGCCAGCCTGCGCCGTCTCCGTGTCGACGTCATCGACCTCTACTACCAGCACCGGGTCGACCCGACGGTGCCCATCGAGGACACCGTGGGGGCGATGGCCGAGCTCGTGCAGGCGGGCAAGGTCCGGTACCTGGGGCTGTCCGAGGCCAGCGCCGCGTCGATCCGGCGGGCCGTCGCCGTCCACCCGATCGCCGCCCTGCAGAGCGAGTGGTCGCTGTGGACCCGCGACCTGGAGACGACCGGGGACGGGACGGGTGGCGGGGACAGCGTGCTGGACGTGGCCCGCGAGCACGGGATCGGCATCGTGCCGTTCAGCCCGCTCGGCCGCGGTTTCCTCACCGGCGCCATCACCAGCCCCGACGACTTCGCCGAGGACGACTGGCGGCGGACCCACCCGCGGTTCACCGGTGAGGCCTTCACCGCCAACCTGCGGCTGGTCGAGGCCGTCCGGGAGATGGCCAAGGAGCGCGGGGTGACCGCCGGGCAGCTCGCGCTGGCCTGGGTGCTCGCCCAGGGGGAGGACGTCGTGCCCATCCCCGGCACCAAGCGGCGCAGCTACCTGGAGGAGAACGTCGGCGCCGTCGGCGTGCAGCTCACCGCGGACGACCTCGCCCGGCTGGGCGAGATCGCCCCGCCCGGCGTCGCGCAGGGCGGCCGGTACGCCGACGCGGCGTACGCCTACGGCAACAGCCCCGAGCGGACACCGGCATGACCGACGCCGCCTGCGGGGTCGCGCACGGGCACGTCCCGGACGGGGAGGCGCCCGACCGGGTGCTGGTCGCCGTCTTCGCCTCCCCGGTCGCCGGCGCGCTGCTGCGGATGGGCGCCGACCTCGGCTTCGCCCCGGTGCTCGTGGAACCGGACCCGCAGCGGCCGGCGCCGCCCGGGCTGCCGGAGGGCGTCGTCCGGGTGGCCGCGGTGCCGGAGCTGCCGGACGCGCTGGCCGGGCCGGTGGCGGACGTCGTCGTCACCGACCACCACCGCGAGGAGCTCGGCCCGCTGCTCCGCGACGCGCTGGGCCGCCCGGTGCGCTGGCTCGGCGTCATGGGCAACCCGCGGCACGAGGGTCCGCACGTGGCGGCCCTGGCCGCGCTGGGTGTGCCGCCGGAGGAGGTGGCCCGGGTGCACCGGCCGATCGGTCTGGACGTCGGCTCCCGCACCCCGGCCGAGATCGCGGTCGCCACGCTGGCGGGCCTGCTGGCCGACCGCAACGGCCGTCCCGGCGGGTTCTTCCCGCCCGGCTGAGCGCAGCGCGGCCTCCCGCGGCGCCCGCTGCGGGTCCGCGCCGACGCGCGGAACGGCCGCGGTCCTGTCACCGTTGACAGCTCAGAGGGGGCCCGGACCGGGTCCCGCGCGGAGGAAGGAGGCGGGCTCGTCATGGCATCGCTGTTCAGCAAGGTGGCCCAGTTCGCCAGCAGCCCCAAGGGCCAGCAGATGATCCGTCAGGCGACGGACAAGGCCCAGCAGATGGCCAAGGACCCCAAGACGCGGGCCAAGATCGACGAGGTGCGCCGCCGGGTGCAGGGCGGCCGCGGTGGACCCGGCCAGGGTCCGGTGCGCTGACCCGCCGAGCTCACGCCGACGGCGCTCGTCCCCCTGGGGCGAGCGCCGTCAGCACGTCCGCGTGCAGCACGCCGTTGGTCGCCACCGCGCTGCCCCCGGCCGGTCCCGGTGCGCCGGTCAGGTCGCTGAAGACCCCGCCGGCCTCACGGACGATGACGTCGAGGGCCGCCAGGTCCCACAGCGAGACCTCGGGCTCGCAGGCCACGTCGACGGCCCCCTCGGCGACCATCATGTAGCTCCAGAAGTCGCCGTAGGCGCGGGTCCGCCACACCGAGCGGGACAGGTCGAGGAACCCGTCGAGCAGGCCGCGCTCCTCCCAGCCGGTGAGGCTGGAGTAGGACACGCTCGCGTCGGCGAGCCGGCCGACCTGGGAGACGGTGCACCGGGAGGCGTTCTCCAGCCGGCGCCCGGTCCAGGCGCCGACGCCGGCGGCGGCCCACCACCGGCGGTTCAGTGCCGGGGCGGACACCAGGCCCACGACGGGCAGGTCGCCGTCCATCAGGGCGATGAGCGTGGCCCAGACGGGGACCCCGCGGACGAAGTTCTTGGTGCCGTCGATCGGGTCGACCACCCAGCGGCGGTCGCTGCGGCCGGTGGTGCCGAACTCCTCGCCGAGGACGGCGTCCCGGGTGCGGGCACGGGCCAGCGTGCGGCGCAGCTGGTCCTCCACCGCCCGGTCCGCGTCGGTCACCGGCGTCAGGTCCGGCTTGGTGTCCACCTGCAGGTCCTGGGCCCGGAACCGCTCGAGGCTGATCGAGTCCGCCTGGTCGGCCAGCACGTGCGCCAGGTGCATGTCCTCGTTGTATCCCCGCTGCCCGGACGTCATGGGTGCCGAACCTAGCCGCCGGGAGGGCGCCGTCCGTGCCCGACGGGCGCGGTCGGCACCGCCCCGGATGCGCGACGGCCGGGACACGGCCCCTGCGGGGTCCCGCCGCGAGTGGAAGGACCGCGTCCTCCTCACCCCTCGCAGGCTCGGGGCGAGCCTCGGGACGGGGCCGGGGGCAGGGTCCTTTACTTGAAGACGGCCTTGCTCACGGCGGCCGGGGTGTCGTACTCCTGGTCGGAGATGCCCTTGAGCGCCTCCAGCACCTCGTCGCTGCCGCCCTGGGACTCGGCGTGCTTCACCACGTCGGCCTTCTTCGCGGGGTAGTCCATGCCGGACAGGGCCTTCTGGATGTCGATCGGGCTCACCATGCCGAGCACCTACCCCGCGACCGGCGGACCGATGCGCGGATACCGTCGGGGCGTGGGTGCACAGCCGGGGGCGGGCCGGGCGGCGGGGACGATCGTCGGGCTGCTGGCCGACCCGGTGCGGCTGAAGGTGGTCGCCGCGCTGGCGCTGGGTGCGCGCACGATCGAGGAGGTCGCCGCCGCCGCGGACCTGCCGCTCAAGGACGTCGCGCTGTCCGCGCGCCGGCTGTCCCGGGCCGGGCTGGTCCGACGCGAGGGGCACGGCCTGGTCCTCCTCACCGAGCGCTTCGCCGAGGCCGCCCGGGCCGCCGCGGAGGGCACGCCGCCACCTCCGCCGCTGTCCGAGGACCCGGCCGAGGACGCCGTCCTGCAGGCGTTCCTGCGCGAGGGCCGGCTGGTCTCGGTGCCGGCCCAGCAGACCAAGCGGCGGCTGGTGCTCGACCACCTGGTGCGGGTCTTCGAGCCGGGGGTCCGCTACCCGGAGCGGGAGGTCAACGCGCTGCTCCGGGCCTGGTACCCCGACGTCGCGGCACTGCGGCGGTACCTGGTCGACGAGGGGCTGCTCACCCGGGAGGCCGGCGTCTACTGGCGCAGCGGCGGCCCCGTGGAGGTCTAGCGGCGGCCCCTCTGCAGCAGAAGGACCCCTCTGCCCCCCACCGCTCGCAGGCTCGCGGCGGGACCCTGCAGAGGGGCCGAAGGGGCAGCGGGGTCCGTCAGGGGTCGAGTTGGCCGACGGCGTCGAGCAGCACCCGCAGCGCCGCGAGCCGCTGGGCGCGCTCGGGTGGCCCGGCCGCCGCCCAGGCGTCCAGGGCGCACTCCGGGTCCTGCGCCCGGTGCCCGCAGCCCGGCGGGCAGTCCACCGCCGCCTCGGCCATGTCCGGGGAGGCGGCCAGCACGTCGTCGGCGGTCACGTGCGCCAGCCCGAACGAGCGGATGCCCGGGGTGTCGATGATCTGCCCGCCGCCGGGCAGGTCCAGCATCACCGCCGAGGACGACGTGTGCCGGCCCTTGCCGATCTTGCTGACGTCCCCGGTGGCCCGCAGCGCGTCGGGGACCAGCCGGTTGACCAGTGTCGACTTGCCGACTCCGGAGTGGCCGATCAGCACGCTGGTCCGACCCGCCAGCCGGGCCGCGACGTCGTCCACGGGGGTGTCCCGGGAGACGACCACGGTGTCGACGTCCAGGCCCGCGTAGCGGCGCAGCAGGTGCTCGGGACTGCCCAGGTCGCCCTTGGTGAACAGCAGCAGTGGGCTCAGGCCGCCGGCGTACGCGGCCACCAGGCACCGGTCCAGGAACCCCTCGCTGGGCTCGGGGTCGCGGACCGCGCTGACCACCACCAGCTGGTCGGCGTTGGCCACCACCACCCGCTCGGTGGGGTCGGTGTCGTCGGCCGAGCGGCGCAGCGTCGTCCGCCGGTCGGCGATGGTGACGATCCGGGCCAGGGTGTCGGCCTGCCCGCTGACGTCACCGACCAGCCGGACGGCGTCGCCGACCACGACGCCGTGCTTGCCCAGCTCCCGGGCCCGCATCGCGGTGACCTCGACCGGCCGGCCGTCCGGGCCGTCCACGCGCACCGTCATCCGGCCGCGGTCCACCGCCATGACCAGGCCGGGCACGGCCTCCTCGTGGGCCGGGCGCTGGCGGGTGCGCGGCCGCGAGCCGTGCCGGGTCGGCCGGACCCGGACGTCGTCCTCGTCCGAGCGGCTGTCCATCCGCCGGCCGCTCACCGGCCCGCCGTCCCACCGAGCAGCCCCGCCCAGCGCTCCGCGAAGTCGGGCAGCGTCTTGCCGACGGCTCCGGGATCGGCCACCTCCACCCCGGCGGCCCGCAGGCCCAGGACGGCGCCGGCCATCACCATGCGGTGGTCGGCGTAGGAGTCCAGCCGGGCCGGGCGTGGCGCACCCGGCGTGACGACCAGCCCGTCGGGGAGCTGCCGCACCCGGGCGCCCACGGCGGTCAGCACCTCGTCCAGCGCCTGCAGCCGGTCGGTCTCGTGCCCGCGCAGGTGGGCGATCCCGGTCAGCCGGGACTCCCCGTCGGCGAACGCGCACAGCGCGGCCAGCACCGGGGTGAGCTCCCCGACGTCGCCGAGGTCGGCGACCAGCGGCGCGATCGTCCCCGTCCCGGTCACCTGCAGCCCCTCGGCGGTGCGGGCGACGTCGGCGCCCATCGCGGTGAGCAGCCGGTCCAGCTGGGCGCCGGGCTGGGTGGTGTCGGCCGGCCAGTCCCGGACGGTGACCCGGCCGCCGGTGACCAGGGCGGCGGCGAGGAAGGGGGCGGCGTTGGACAGGTCGGGCTCCACCACCCGGTCCAGCGCCGCGACCGGGCCGGGGGAGACCCGCCACCCGCGGTCGGTGCGCGCGACGTCGACGCCGTGCTCGGTCAGCGTGCGGACGGTCATCTCCACGTGCGGCAGCGACGGGACCGCACCGGTCAGGGCCAGGTCGATGCCGGAGGTGAAGCGGGCGGCGGCCAGCAGCAGGCCGGACACCACCTGGCTGGACTCGCTGGCGTCCACGGTCACCGCGCCACCGCGCACCGCCCCGGTGCCGCGCACGGTGAACGGCGCCCGGCCGCGCCCGCCGTCGTCGACGTCGACGCCGAGCTGCCGGAGCCCGTCGATGAGCCCGGCGTTGGGCCGCTCCCGCAGCCGCGCGTCGCCGTCCAGGCGGACGTCGCCGGTGGCCAGCGCGGCGACCGGGGGCAGGAACCGCAGCACCGTGCCGGCCAGCCCGGCGTCCACGGTCGCCGGTCCGCGCAGCTCGCCGGGGGTGAGGACCCAGTCGTCCCCGTCCTCGGCGACCCCGACGCCGAGCGCGCGCAGGCCCGCGGCCATCAGGTCGGTGTCCCGGGCCCGCAACGGCCGGACCAGCCGGCTCGGGCCGTCGGCGAGGGCGGCCAGCACCAGGGCCCGGGCAGTGATCGACTTGGAGCCGGGCAGGGTGACGACGGCGTCCACCGGCGCGCCGGCGTACGGCGTCGTCCACACGTCTGTCACGGCGCCATCCTGCCCGAGTCCGCTCAGTCGCCGGTCAGCGCGGCGAGGACCCCGGCGACCCGGCGGGCCCGGGTCTCCTCGGCCCTGGCGCCCTCGACGGCCAGGGCGTGCCGCCGCTGGTGGCTGTAGGACAGCGCGTCGAACCGGCGGCGCGCCTCCGGGTCGGCGTCCAGGGCCGTGGCCAGGTCCGCCGGCAGCTCCACCGTCCGCGGCTCGGTGTCCAGCTCGACGTGCACCGCGACGGTGTCACCGGCGGCCACGCCGGCCGCCGTGCGGTTCTCCGCGCTGAGCGGGAGCAGGAAGCGCCCGCCCATCGTGGCGATGGTGCTGCGGTAGGTGTGCCCGCCCACGGTCACCCGCACCGCGGGCTTCCTCCCCGCGCCGAGGGCGGAGACCACCTCGGCGGGCACCTCCATGCCGGTCGCGGTCTTCCCGCCTAGTTCCACGGTGGTGGTGAAGTCCATGGCCGCAGAGGATGGCAGCCCCCGGCCCGGGCGCGACAGCACCCGGGCCGGGGGAACGCGGTCAGCCGCCGGCCGGCTTGCTGGCCTTCTTGGCCGGCATGGTGCGGACCAGCCGGCGGTTGGCGAACTCGAACATGCCGAGCTCGGACAGCTCGCGGCCGTAGCCGGACCGCTTGACGCCGCCGAAGGGCAGCTCGGGGGAGGACCCGGAGGGCTGGTTGATCCAGACCATGCCGGACTCCAGCCGGTCGGCGACCGACCGGGCCCGCTCGACGTCGCTGGCGTACACCGCGGCGCTGAGCCCGAAGTCGCTGTTGTTGGCCAGCTCGATGGCCTCCTCCTCGTCGGCCGCCCGGTAGACGACGGCCGCCGGCCCGAACAGCTCCTCGTGGTACGCGCGCATCTCCGGGGTCACGTCGGCCAGCAGGGTGGCCTCGACGAACGCGCCGTCGTGCTCGGGGCGGCCGCCGCCGGCGAGGACGGTCGCGCCCTTGTCGACGGCGTCCTTGATCTGGGCGGCGAGGTCCTGCGCCGCGCGCTCGGTGGACAGCGGCCCCAGCGTGGTCGAGGGGTCGGCCGGGTCGCCGGGGGTGAAGGTGGAGAAGGCCTGCTGCAGGCCGGCCACCACGTCGTCGTAGACCTCGTCGAGCACGATGATCCGCTTGGCCGCGATGCAGGCCTGGCCGGTGTTGGCCATCCGCGCCATGGTCGCCGCCTTGACCGTGCGGCCCATGTCGGGGGCGTCGAGCACGATGAACGGGTCGCTGCCGCCGAGCTCGAGCACCGACTTCTTCAGGTGCTTGCCGGCCAGCTGGGCGACGCTGCTGCCGGCCCGCTCGCTGCCGGTCAGGGTCACGCCCTGGACGGCCTTGTGCGCGATGACCCGCTCGACGTCGGCGATCTTGAGGAACAGGTTGGTGTAGACGCCCTCGGGCGCGCCGGCGTCCCGGAACAGCTGCTCGAGCGCCAGGGCGCACTGCGGGTTGTTCTCCGCGTGCTTGAGCAAGACGGTGTTGCCCAGCGTCAGGTTCGGCCCGGCCACCCGGACGACCTGGTACAGCGGGTAGTTCCACGGCTCGATGGCCAGGATGACGCCGATCGGCTCGTTGACGACGACCGCCTCGCCGGCCATCACGTCGATCGGCTTGGACTCCAGGAACCGGGGCCCGTTGTCCGCGTAGTACTCCAGGATGCTGGCCGCGAGCGCGACCTCGCCGGCCGCCTCCTGGATGCGCTTGCCCATCTCCTTGGTGATCAGGGCGGCGAGGTCGTCGGTGCGCTCGCGCATCAGCTCGGCGGCCCGCCGGACGACGGCGGCGCGGTCCTCGACCGACCGCCGTCGCCACTCGCCGAAGGCGGCGTGCGCGCGCTCGACGACGCCGTCCACCTCACTGGTCTCCAGGAAGGGGAACTCCTGCTCGGTCTGCCCGGTGTAGGGGTTGACCGTCGCGTACGTCCGGGTGCCGTCGGCGGTCTTCGGCTGCTCTGCCGAGGGGGACTGGGTGGTGGTCACGGTGCGGTGCCTCCGTCGGATGGCGTCGGATCTGTGTCCCCCCACACCTACCCCTGCCCGCCGCGACCGTCACCACCGGGCCGTGGGCCGGCACACCTGTCGGCGGCCCCACCTACCCTCGGGGGCGTCGTGGACCCGGGGAGGAGATCGCCGTGTGTGGTCGTTACGCCGCCAGCCGCCGGCCGGAGGACCTGGTCGTGGAGTTCGAGGCGGTGGCCGCCGAGGGGCAGTCGCCGTTGCCGGCGGACTACAACGTCGCCCCCACGAAGGACGTGTACGTCGTCCGGCACGCCAAGGAGCGGGACGCCGAGGGCCGGCCGACCGGCGGTGGGCACCGCGAGCTGCGCGTGGTGCGCTGGGGGCTGGTGCCCTCCTGGGCCAAGGACCCCTCGGTCGGCAACCGGATGCTCAACGCCCGGGTCGAGTCGCTGACCGAGAAGCCGGCCTTCCGCACGGCGGCGGCCTCCCGGCGCTGCCTGGTGCCCGCCGACGGCTGGTACGAGTGGGCGCCGCGGCAGGACGCGCCGGGCAAGCAGCCGTACTTCGTCACGCCCGAGGACGGCGGCGGGCTGGCGTTCGCCGGGCTGTGGGAGGTCTGGGGCCGCGGTGAGGACCGGCTCTACACCTGCACCGTGGTCACCGCCCCGGCGGTGGGCGCGCTGGCCCAGGTGCACCCGCGGATGCCGCTGGTGCTGCCGCCGGACCGGTGGGCGGACTGGCTCGACCCCGCCCAGGAGGACGTCGCGCCGCTGGCCACCCCCACACCGCCGGAGTACGTCGAGCGGCTGGAGATCCGCCCGGTGGGGGCCGCGGTCGGCAACGTCGCCAACAACGGCCCGCAGCTCACCGCCCAGGCCGGGTCCGTCGCCGAGCCCGCCGACCAGCCCGCCCTCTTCTGACCACCGTCCGCACGCCCGACCCCCGAGGTGACCCACTGAGCACCGAGACCCCCGACGCGGCCGCCCGGCCCGCCGCCGCCGAGCGACCCGCCTCCCGGGCGCTGCCGGGTCCGGTGGCCGCCGTCATCACCTTCCTGGCGTCGGGCTCGGTGCTGGTCCTGGAGATCGTCGGGCTGCGGCTGATCGCCCCCTACGTCGGGATCACCCTGCAGACCAGCACCGCGGTCATCGGCTTCGCGCTGGCCGCCATCGCCATCGGTGCCTGGGCGGGCGGTGCCACCGCCGACCGGACCGACCCCCGCCGCCTGCTCGCGCCCCTGATGGTGGCCGGCGGCGCCCTGATCGTCGCGGTGCTGCCGCTGGTCCGCTTCGCCGGCGAGCTGCTGAGCGGCGCCCAGGCCGGCAACGTCCTGCTGCTGGCCGCCGTGTCCGTCGTCGTCCCCGCCGCGCTGCTGTCCGCCGTGCCGCCGATGATCGTGGCGCTGCAGCTGGGCAGCCTGGACGAGACGGGGTCGGTGGTCGGCCAGCTGTCGGGGATCGGCACGCTCGGCGGGATCGTCGCGACGTTCGCGACCGGGTTCGTGCTGGTCGCCGTCCTGCCCAGCAGCGTCATCCTCGTCGGCACCGGCCTGCTGGTCGTGCTCGCCGGCCTGGTGCTGACCTTCCTGCTGCGCCGCCGGGCGCCGGGTGCGGCCGGCCGACTGCCGGTCGGGCTGCTCGTGCTCGCCCTGGTCGCGCCGGTGCTGGCGGCCGTGGCGCCCACGCCGTGCGGGGAGGAGACGGCGTACCACTGCGCCCGGGTGGAGACCGACCCCGAGCGGAGCAGCGGCCGGGTCCTCCGGCTGGACACGCTGCGGCACTCCTACGTCGACCTCGCCGACCCCCAGCACCTGGAGTTCGAGTACGTCCAGGCGATCGCCTCGGTCACCGACGCGATGGCCCCGGTGGGGGAGCCGCTGTCGGCCCTGCACGTCGGCGGCGGCGGCGCGACCGTGCCCCGCTACCTGGCCGCGGTGCGTCCGGGCACCACCAGCCGGGTCCTCGAGGTCGACCCTGGGGTGGTCGCCATCGACGAGGAGCAGCTGGGCCTGCAGACCTCCGCGGACCTGAGCGTCGACGTCGGCGACGCCCGGGTGGGCCTCTCCGAGGAGCCGGCCGGTGAGCGGGACCTGGTCGTCGGGGACGCCTTCGGCGGGCTGTCGGTGCCCTGGCAGCTGACGACGGCCGAGGCGCTGACCCTGGTCGACGACGCGCTGGCCGACGACGGGGTCTACGCCGTGAACCTCATCGACCACCCGCCGCTGGCCTTCGTCCGCGCCGAGCTGGCCACCCTGCGGTCGGTCTTCGGCTCCGTGCTGTTGCTGGCCCGGGCGCCGGTGCTGGCCGGTGAGGACGGCGGGAACGTGGTCGCGGTCGCCTCGCAGCAGCCGCTTCCGGCCGAGGCGATCGCCGCGGCGCTGGAGCAGCGGGGCCTGGCCTGGCAGGTCGCCGAGGGCCCCGAGCTGGACGCGTTCGTCGGGGACGCGCAGGTGCTCACCGACGACTTCGCCCCGGTCGACCAGCTGCTCACGCCGTACGGCTGATCGCCGCCGTCCGGGCCCGGGTCAGCCGCACCAGGTCGCCGGGCGGCAGCTCGACCTGCAGGCCGCGGCGACCGCCGCTCACCAGCACCGTGCCCAGCTCCAGGGCGCTGGCGTCCACCACGGTGGGCAGGGCCTTCCGCTGCCCCAGCGGGCTGATGCCGCCGCGCACGTACCCCGTGGTGCGCTCGGCGTCGGCGGGGTCGGCCATGGCCGCCTTCCGGCCGCCGGCCGCCGCGGCGAGCGCCTTGAGGTCCAGCCGGCCGCTGACCGGGACGACGGCGACGGTCAGCGCGCCGTCCACCCGGACGACCAGTGTCTTGAACACCTGCGCCGGGTCGGCGCCGAGCGCGGCGACCGCGACCTCGCCGTGGCCGTGCGCGGTGGGGTCGCCGTGCGCGGGGTCGTACTCGTGCAGCGTGAAGGGGACCCCCGCCCGTTCCAGGGTCCGCACCGCCGGGGTCGCCGCCACGGCGCAGCAGCCTAGGACAGTCGCCGGGGCGGGGAATCCCCTCGACCCGGGCTCGGTTGCAGCGACCGTGAGCAGCACAGTCGCGGGGGCACCGGCGCGCAGCGCGCGCGGTCCCGCCCCCTCCCGCCGTCCCCCCGGCCGACCTGACCGCTCCCGGCTAGGATCGACCGACGTGGTCGCCCGTTCCCGGGTGCCCCAGAGAGGACGGTCGGTGCCCGAGGAGCCCGCGGTCGACCCCGCCGACGAGACGGCCGCGGTGGTCACGCCGTCGCTGGAGGAGACCCCCGAACCGCGTGCGGACGGCAGCCGCGCCGAGCTGGCCGAGACGCGTGCCGAGCGCGACGCCCGCTTCGAGCGGGACGCGCTGCCCTACCTCGACCAGCTGTACCCCGCCGCGCTGCGGATGACCAGGAACCCCTCGGACGCCGAGGACCTGGTCCAGGAGACCTTCGTCAAGGCCTACTCCGCGTTCCACCAGTTCGCCGAGGGCACGAACCTCAAGGCCTGGCTGTACCGGATCCTGACGAACACCTACATCAACAGCTACCGCAAGAAGCAGCGCCAGCCGCAGCAGTACCCCACCGACCAGGTGCAGGACTGGCAGCTGTTCAACGCCGAGCAGCACACCTCCAGCGGGCTGCGCTCGGCGGAGATCGAGGCACTGGACCACCTGCCGGACTCCGACATCAAGGACGCCCTGCAGCAGCTCCCGGAGGACTTCCGGCTCGCCGTCTACCTGGCCGACGTCGAGGGGTTCGCCTACAAGGAGATCGCCGAGATCATGGGCACGCCCATCGGCACGGTGATGTCCCGGCTGCACCGTGGCCGGCGGGGGCTGCAGAAGCTGCTGGCCGACTACGCCCGCGAGCGCGGCTTCGTCCGTGCCGGTGCCGAAGAGGCGACGCGGTCATGAGCTCCGACCAGTCGACCGGCCCCGTACCGGAGCACGCCGGGCACGACGCCGAGGAGATCACGTCCTGCGACGACGTGCTCTCGCACGTGTTCGAGTTCCTCGACCGGGAGACCGACGACGCGCGCCGCGCGGTCATCGCCGAGCATCTCGAGGACTGCTCGCCGTGCCTGCGGCAGTTCGGCATCGAGCAGGAGTTCAAGGCCTTGGTGCGCCGGCGGTGCGGCGGCGACCCCACCCCGGTGGGCCTGCGGGACCGGATCAAGCTGCAGCTGACCAGCGTGTCCTTCGAGGAGGATGGCACCCAGGTGTGGGTGGAGCGGACCACCTACGAGTCGGCGACCACGCGGGAGACCCAGGGGGAGCGCCCCTAGGAGGACCCCCTGCCCCCCACCCGCTCGCGAGCTCGCGGGCGGGACCCTGCAGGGGGCCGGCGAGCGGTGAGGGGCAGGAGGGTCCTTTAGGCGTTGGGGCGCTTGCCGTGGTTGGCGCCGCTCTTCTTGCGGGCGCGCCGCTTGCGTCCACGCTTGGACATGGGTGCCTTCCTCTCCTGGTGTTCGTTCCCGGTCCGTCGGACCGGCTGACCGTCCCGACCCCGACGGGTGACCCGGTGCTGCAGCGCACCGGGGGACCGGTCAAGCTGACCCCGACAGGGTCTCACGGCACCGAGCGGCAGCCCGCGCCGGTGCGGCACCGCCCGGGCCGGCGGGACGCTGGCGGTCGGCGCGACGGCGCACCGGCGGGACGTGGGGAGACGCAGTGGTGCAGGGTGCAGTGGAGAGCGTCCTGGTGGCCGGTCGTGGGCCGATGGCCTGCGCCGTGGTCCAGGCCTGTTCCCGGCTGGGCGTGAAGACGGTCGCGGTCTTCTCCGAGGTCGAGCGCGGCGCGCGGCACATGCGGCTGGCCGACGAGTCGGTGCTGCTGGGGCCCGCGCCCGCGGCCGAGTCCTACCTGGCCGTCAACCGGCTGGTCGAGGCCGCGCGCCGCTCCCGCGTGGACGCCGTCCTGCCCGTCCCCCCGGCGCTGGCCGGCAACGCGGCGCTGGCCGAGGCGGTCACCGCCGCCGACCTGACCTGGATCGGGCCCGACGCCGAGGTGCTGGAGCGGCTGGGCGGGGACGGGGCCGAGCCGGCCAGCGAGCGTGGCTTCCTCGCCTGGGTGGACGACGACGGCCTGCACCACGTGACCCCGGTGCTCCGCGACCGGTCCGGCGGGACCACCCGGGTGTCCTGGTCCCCGCAGGCCGGGGTGGGCCCGCTCCCGCCGGCCGCCCAGCGGCTGCCCGACCTGGGCTGGCGCGGGCTGGTGACCGTGGGCATCGACCCGGACGGCGAGCTGGCGGAGGTGGCCGCCGGGTTCTCGCTGGACATGGCCGTGCTCGAGCGCGCGCACGGCGTGGACGCCGTGGAGCTGGCGCTGGCCAGCGCCACCGGCCGCGCCTCGCGCACCACGCCGGCGGCCCGGCCGTGGGCGGCCGTCGCCGTCCAGCTGCGCGCCTCCCTGCCGGCCGGCACCGACGGGCGGGTCACCGGCCGGCTCCCCGACCTGCCCGGCCGTCCGACCGAGCCACTCGTCGCGGTCACCGGCTACGACCCCGGCGACCGGCTGGACGGCTGGTACGACGCGCTGCTCGCCACGGTCAGCGCCGCCGGCCCGGACACCGCGACCGCGGCGCGACGGGCCAGCGACCTGCTCACGGGCCTGCCCGAGACAGGCGTCCCGCACGACGGCGCCGAGGTCTGCGCCACGCTGCACCGGATCGCCGGCGGCCTGGTCCCGGAGGGGTCCCGCCGCGACTGAGCCGCCTGACCGGGCTGCGGCCGGAGCGCTCCCGGGTCAGGGTGCGGGCGATCGCCGGCGTGCGCGTCCGCGCCGTCCTGACGTGCTTGTATGTGCCTGTCCGCCGGGCCCGGCGGACGAGGGGGCACGGAGTCCGGGGGGCGCGGTGGCGGTCGAGGAGATCCACGCCGAGATGGTCTCGAGCGTGTGGAAGGTCCTGGTCGCCCCGGGGGTGGAGGTCTCGGCCGGGGACACCCTGGTCATCCTCGAGTCGATGAAGATGGAGATCCCGGTGCTCACCGAGCACGCGGGCACCGTCGGCGAGCTGCACGTGGTCGAGGGCGAGGTCCTCCAGGAGGGCGACCTGATCGCCACCGTCGTCGCCGCTTGACGGCCGCGCTGCAGGTAGAAGGACCTCGCCCCTCTCACCCCTCGCGAGCTCGGGCTGAGCCTCCGGGCGAGGCCGGCGGGGCTCAACGAGCGACGGGGGGCAGGTGGAGGACCCCCTCGCCCCCCAGCACTCGCGCGCTCGCACCGGGGCCCTGCGAGGGGGCCGATTAGGCTCGGCTGCACCATGGCCAGCCTCTCCGAACGTCTCAACCGCGGGTCGGCGAGCCCGTCGCAGGTGGACCACGCCCGCCGGCTGGTCGCCGACTGGCAGCTGCTGGCCGACCTGGCGTTCGCCGACCTGACCCTGTGGGTGCCGCTGCAGTCCGGCGCGTGGTGGTGCGTCGCGCAGGTGCGGCCGCTGACCGCGCCCACCAGCCAGCCCGAGGACCTCGTCGGCTCCGAGGCCACCGGGCTCGCCGCCGAGCCTCTGTCGCGCGCGCACCGCGAAGAGCGGCCGGTCACCGACGGCGACCCGGACTGGTCCGGGGCGAGCCCCCGCCGGCGGGAGGTGATCCCGGTCCGGCACGACGGCACGGTCGTCGCGGTGCTCGCCAAGGACACCAACCTGGCCGCCACCCGCGCGCCGTCCACCCTGGAGCTGACCTACCTCGACATCGCCGCCGACCTGTCGCTGATGGTCGCCGCGGGCACCTTCCCGCCGCGCATGCTCGAGGACGCCGAGATGAGCCCGCGGGTGGGCGACGGGCTGGTGCGCCTCGACGCCCGCGGCACGGCCGTCTACGCCAGTCCCAACGCGCTGTCGGCCTACCGGCGGATGGGGCTGACCGGGGACGTCGTGGGCGCCGACCTGGCCGAGGTGACCCGCCGGGCGTCGGCCGACCGGGTGGCGGGGGAGGCCGTCGCCGCCAGCATCGGGGCGGCCGTGGCCGGCCGGTTCCCCGAGCCGATGGACGTGGAGAACGACGCGGCGACCATGCTGGTGCGGGCGCTGCCGCTGCGGGCGCCGGGAGGCGAGCCGGGCGCGCTGGTCCTGGTCCGCGACGTGACCGACGTGCGCCGCCGGGACCGCGCACTGATGACCAAGGACGCGACCATCCGGGAGATCCACCACCGGGTGAAGAACAACCTGCAGACGGTGGCCGCCCTGCTGCGGCTGCAGGCCCGCCGGATGACCGAGCCCGAGGCCCGGGCCGCGCTGGAGGAGTCGGTGCGCCGGGTGGCGTCCATCGCGGTGGTGCACGAGACGCTGGCCGGCAGCCGGGAGGACGTCGTCGAGGTCGACGACGTCCTGGACCAGGTCGTCCCCATGCTCGGCGACGTCACGTCGGTGGGCCCGGCGGCGCGCATCCAGCGGGTCGGGCGGTTCGGCGAGCTGCCGGCGGCCGCGGCGACGCCGCTGGTGATGGCGGTGACCGAGCTGCTGCACAACGCCGCCGGGCACGCGTTCGACGACGGTGCGCCGGGTTCGATCGAGCTGGTCGCCCAGCGGGACGGCGACGACCTGGTCGTCCGGGTTCGGGACGACGGCCGCGGACTGCCCGAGGGGTTCGACCCGGCCGCCAGCACGGGGCTCGGCCTGCAGATCGTGCGGACGCTGGTCACCAGCGAACTGCACGGCACGCTGTCCATGGGCCCGCCTGCGGGTGGCGGTCCGGGGACGGAGGCCGTGCTGACCATCCCGGGCGCCGGCCGGCCGCGCCGCTGAACGGCCGACGGGGTCGCTCCATCGTGGAGCGACCCCGGGGCGGACGTTCTCCGGCCCCGCTGCAGGGCCCCGACGCGAGCTCGCGAGCGTTGGGGGGCAGCGGGGTCCTTTACGCGGTGCGGACCCGGGTGCGGGCGGTGCGGCGCTTGAGCGCGCGGCGCTCGTCCTCCGACAGGCCGCCCCAGACACCGGAGTCCTGACCGGAGCTGAGGGCCCAGTCCAGGCAGGACTGGGTCACGGGGCAGCGCCGGCACACGGCCTTGGCCTGATCGATCTGCACGACAGCAGGGCCCGTCGTCCCGATGGGGAAGAAGAGCTCCGGGTCCTCGTCGCGGCAGAGGGCGCGGTGGCGCCAGTCCATGGCCGGGTACTCCTTGGTGTCGTCTGGTGGTCGGTCGCCGGTCCGAGTCGGTTCCCGCAGGGCAGGCGCCGATGAGCGCCCTGGACGGCGACCGCCTGCCTTGTTACTGGCAGGTTGCTTGCTTGTGATGCTTTCACGAGACGACGCACTGTCAAGCAGATCAGCAGTCCTGTCGGTCCACGCGTGAGCAACCTCACCACGGGTGTGGGAGGCTCGCCACTCGTCGTGCGGGAGTCGGTGCCGCCTCTTCGCGGCCGGCCTCGTCCAGGGCACCGCCCCGAGCTCGCGAGGGGGGCGGAGGGCGGGGTCCTTCCTCAGACGACGCGCAGGGCCTCGGGCACCGACCGCACCCGGAGTCCCGTCGTCGTCCCCAGGTGGTCGCCGTCCAGCTGCCAGCCCTGGGCCCGGGAGGCGCTGAGCTCCAGTTCGGCCAGGTCGTGCCAGCGGTGCACGCCACGGCCGCGCGCGTCCGGTCGCGCCGCCATCGTCTGCCGGACGTGGTGCAGCATCCGCACCACACCGACCCGGCCCATCGCGAAGACGTCCAGGCCGGCGTCGAACGAGGCGTCGGGGTTCGGGTCGACCGGCCGGGCGCCCAGGTAGCTCCACGGGCTCACGTTGGAGACCAGGGCGAGGAACAGCCCGTCGACCGGGGGTCGGCCGGGGACGGTCAGCGTCAGCGGTGGCCGGCGGCGGTCCCGGCCGAGCACGAACGCGTCCACGGCGGCGCGCACGTACAGCGCGCCGGTCGACCGCCGTCCGCGGGCCCGCTGCGCCTCCACCCGGGAGATCACGTCGGCGTCGAACCCGAAGCCGGCGGAGAACGCGAACCAGCGGGGGTCGCTCCACCCGCCCGGGGTGCGGGCGGACGCCGTGCCCAGCGAGACCAGGCGGGTCCGGTCGGCGCGCAGAGACTCCAGGACCTCCCCGATGGCCTCCAGCGGGTCGCGGGAGCGACCCAGCGCGCGGGCGAAGACGTTGGTGGACCCACCGGGGACGACGGCGAGCGTCGGCACGTGCGGCCCCGGCCCGTCGACGAGCAGCCCGTTGGCGGTCTCGTTCACCGTGCCGTCGCCGCCGAGGGTGACGACGACGTCCACGCCGTCCCGGGCGGCCCGGGCGGCGAGCTCCCGGGCGTGTCCCCGGTGCCCGGTCTCGGCGACCTCCAGCTCCAGGTCGCCGGACAGCGCCCGCACGAGCACCTCGCGGACCTCGCGGTTCGTGGTGGTCGCCGCCGGGTTCGCCACCAGCAGCGCTCGCATGCCGCCCAACATAACCAGCGTCCTGCGCTGGTCCCGGGGACGGCCCGACCGCCCCGTCGCGGGGCCGGTCGGTCGCCGGCACGGCGTAATCTCGGCGCCGTGAGCCGGCAGCAGGACGACGCGCCCGACGAGCGCGGTGCCCGGCGCCGCACCGACAGCCTGCTCGGTGGTGCCGCCGTCGAGCGCCCACGCCCGGCCCGGCCCCGGGAGGGCGCGCCGGGGGCGGTGCGCCGTGCCGCGCTCGTGGTGGCCCTGGAGGCGGCGCTGCTGGCCGCGGTCGCCCTGGTGCTGCTCTGGCTCACCGTGACCGGCGACCCGGACAGCGTGGGGCGGGCGCTCGCCGAGGTCGTCTACGTCGGCCTGGGCGCCGGGCTGCTCACCGCCGCCGCGGTGGGGCTGTGGCGGGCGGCCGGCTGGGCCCGCGCACCGGTGGTCGTGCTGCAGGTCCTGCTGGGGCTGCTCGGCTGGTCCGTGACGTTCCACGGCAGCCTGCCGCTGATCGGCGTCCCGGTGCTGGTGATGGTCGCGACCGTCTTCTGGCTGCTGGCCACCCCGGAGGCCCGGCTCGCCTACTTCCAGCGCTGACGGCCCCCGCGCAGGGGCCCGCCGTGAGCCTGGGAGCGGTGGGCCGGAGGGGTCCTACACGAGGTCGATGACGTCGGCGATGGAGTCGACGACGCGGCCCGGTCGGAACGGGAACCGGGCGACGTCCGCGGCCCTGGTGGACCCGGTGAGCACCAGCACCGTCTTCAGGCCTGCCTCGATGCCGGCCACGATGTCGGTGTCCATCCGGTCGCCCACCATGGTCGTGGACTCGGAGTGCCCGTCGATCCGGTTGAGCGCGCTGCGGAACATCATCGGGTTGGGCTTGCCGACGAAGTAGGGCTCCGCGCCGGTGGCCTTGGTGATCATCGCCGCCACGGCGCCGGTCGCCGGCAGCGGTCCCTCCGGCGAGGGGCCGGTGACGTCGGGGTTGGTGGCGATGAAGCGCGCGCCGCGCTCCACCAGGCGGATCGCCCGGGTGATGCTCTCGAAGCTGTAGGTGCGGGTCTCGCCCAGGACGACGTAGTCCGGGTCGGTGTCGGTCAGGGTGTAACCGACCTCGTGCAGCGCCGTGGTCAGTCCGGCCTCGCCGACCACGTGCGCCGACCCGGCCGGCAGCTGGGAGGCCAGGAAGTCCGCGGTCGCCATCGCCGACGTCCAGATGTTGGGCTCGGGCACCTGGAGGCCGCTGCGGGCCAGCCGGGCGGACAGGTCGCGCGGGGTGAAGATCGAGTTGTTCGTCAGCACCAGGAACCGCCGCTGCCGGTCGACCAGTCGCTGCAGGAACTCCGCGGCGCCCGGCAGGGCCAGCCCCTCGTGCACCAGCACGCCGTCCATGTCGGTCAGCCAGCACTCGGACTCGCCGCGCTCGGTGGTCACGCGTCTCCTGTCGGTCGGGTCGGGGGCCGCCGGTCGGCCGCGAAGGAGGCGAGGGCCTCGTCGGTGAGCCGGTACACCGTCCACTCGTCCATCGGGACCGCGCCGGCGGCCCGGTAGAAGTCGATGGAGGGGGTGTTCCAGTCCAGCACCGACCACTCCAGCCGGGCCAGTCCGCGGTCCACGCACAGCGCGGCGAGGGTGCGCAGCAGTTCGCGCCCCAGTCCGGTGCCCCGGTGGCCCGGACGCACGTACAGGTCCTCGAGGTGGATGCCGTGCGTCCCGCGCCACGTGGAGAAGGTGAGGAACCACAGCGCGAAGCCGGCCGGCGCCCCGTCTCCGTCGGCCGTGTCGTCGGCCGTGGCGACGTGCCCGAACAGCGCCGGGGACTCCCCGAACAGCGCGGTGTGCAGCTGGTCCTCGGTCATCAGGGCCTCGTGCTCGGCCCGCTCGTAGGCGGCGAGCTCGCGCACCATGCCCAGCACCGCCGGGACGTCGGCCGGGCGCACCGGCCGCACGCTCACGAGAGCGCCTGCCGGATCCGCGGCGGCACCAGGCGGGCCAGTGGCGCGAGCACCGGCACCAGGACGGGGGAGAACAGGTAGCCGTAGGCCAGCACACAGGCGGTGACCACCGGCACGGTGGCCAGCCCGACGACGACCAGCAGGCCGGCGGCGACCAGGCCGTAGGGCCGGCCGTTCTTCGGGCTGACCAGCGAGCGGAACGACCGGTAGCGGACGGTGCTGATCATCAGGAGCCCGGGGACGACGACGACCAGCAGCACCCACAGCCGGTCGCGGCCCTGCATCTGGTCGGCGAACGCGAAGACGCTGGCCAGCACCACCCCGGCGGCCCCCGGGCTGGGCAGGCCGGTGAAGAACCGCTTGTCCGCCGTCGGGTCGACGGTGGTGTTGAAGCGGGCCAGCCGGATCGCGGCGCACGCCACCCACAGGAAGCAGACCACCCAGCCCAGCGCGTCCAGCTCGTGACGGCCGTCGGAGAACAGCGCGAACGCCAGGAGCGCCGGCGCCAGCCCGAAGCTCACCAGGTCGGCGAGGGAGTCGAACTGCAGGCCGAAGGGGGACACGGCGCCCACCAGCCGGGCCACCGCGCCGTCGGCGATGTCGAAGGCCACCGACAGCCCGATCAGGACGCAGGCCAGCCCGTAGGAGCCGCGGAAGGCGACCAGGATCGCGCCGAACCCGCACATCATGTTCGCCAGGGTGAACAGGCTGGGCAGCCAGGAGCGGGCCCGCCGCCGGCCACCCCGCACCGATCCCCGGACGAACTCGACGGTGGTCGTTCGCCGCATCGGGCTCGACCTCCTCAGCTGGGACCGGGCCAGCGCGCGATCACGGTCTCGCCGCCCCGCACCCGCTGGCCCACCGTGACCGGCACGTTACAGCCGGGCGGCACGAAGACGTCCATGCGGGAGCCGAACTTCATCAGCCCCATCCGCTGGCCGGTGGCCAGTTGGTCCCCGGCCTGCACCCGGGTGACGATCCGGCGGGCGAGCACCCCGACCACCTGGCGGAAGACCACGGTGCGGTCGCCGTCCTGCAGCCAGATCTCGCTGCGCTCGTTCCGGTGCGCGCTCTCCTTGCGGTAGGCGGCCAGGAAGCTCCCCGGGCGGTAGCTGGTCGAGGTCACGTGCCCGCGGTAGGGCGAGCGGTTCACGTGCACGTCGACGACGGACAGGAAGACGCTCACCTGCTTCCAGTCGCCCTCGGGCGCGACACCGGGCTGCGGGTCCCCGGCCACCATGACGACGCCGTCCGCGGGGGACAGCACGTCCTCGGCGGGGGTCGGCTCGCGGTCGCAACGCCGGTCCGGGTCGCGGAAGAAGACCGCCATGTAGGCGGTCAGGGCCAGCCAGGGCCAGGCGGCCACCCGCGCCCAGCGGCGCCCGGTGGCGCGGCCCAGTCCGGCGAACCCGGCCGCGGACCCGAGGGGGACGGCGAGGAAGGGCCATCCGGCCCGGTCGATGCGCATCGACTCCCGAGGCTACCGGGATGCGGTCGGCGGCCTCCCGGCGTCCGGCTCAGCCGGGCCCCGACGCGAGGTCCGGGTCGGCGCCCTGTTCGGTGTTGCGCCCGCGCGGGGGGCCGCCGTACCAGTCGAGGCAGATCATCGTGGCGTCGTCGCGGAGGTCGCCCTTGGTCTCCTGCAGCACGGCGGCGCCGAGGGCGTGGACGACCTCCCGCGGATGCAGGTCCGCGGTGTCGGCGAGGGCGGTGGCGACGTCCAGGCTCACCGCGTTGCGTTCCTGCATGCCGTCGGTCAGGAAGACGATCCGGTCCCCAGGCTCCAGCGGGAAGGGCTGCACCTGCAAGGACTTGCCCGGGACCACACCGAAGGGCGGCTCGACCCGCAGGTCCACCTCGTCGACCCGGCCGTTGCGCAGCCGCAGGGGCAGGACGTGTCCGGCGTTGACGATCGCCGCTGTGCCGGAGTGCAGGTCGACCCGCAGCAGCTGTCCGGTGACGAACTGTCCGGGGTCGGCGTTCTGGGCCAGGGAGTCGTTGGCGTACGCGGCCTGCCTGCCGAGGTCCATGCCGCCACGGCGACCGTTGCGGAGGCTGCTGACGAGGAGGGTGGCCAGGAGTGCTGCCGTGACCTGGTGGCCGACCGCATCGGTGATCGACAGCTGCAGGCTGTCGCGGTCCAGGTTGTAGTCGAAGGTGTCCCCGCCCACCGAGGCGGCCGGCTCCAGCCAGCCGGCCAGGGTGAACTGCCCTGCCTCGCAGGTGTAGGACGGCGGCAGCAGCCGCCGCTGGATCTCCGCGGCCAGCGCGAAGGGCATGGATCGCTGCCCCCACTCGAAGACGTCGGTGTGCCGTCGTGCGGCGATGACGACGTACGCCAGCGCGTGCCCGGCGGTGCGGACGTCGGCGACCTCCTCCGTGGAGGGGTAGCGGGGCAGGACGAGCTCGATGACCCCGACCGCGTCGCCGCGATCGGTGACCGGCACGACCATCCGGGCTCCGTCCCCGGCAGCCTGGACGTCGGCCTCCTGCGTACGCAGCACCCGCTCGTAGACGGTGCCGGCCAGCGGCAGCGTCTCGGCCTGCTCGACCCCGCGCCCTCGCGCACCGTCGACCATCTCGGCGGAGGTCAGCCGGACGACGGCCCGGCCGCTGAAGTCGGCGATCAGCAGTCTCACGCTGGTGGCCTCGACCATCTCGCCGAGGGCGTCGGCGACCGCCTCCATCGCGTCGATGGGTGCTGCTGTCTCGACCTTCTCCAACAGCCGGCCTACGTCGATCACGAAACCCTCCGAGCCGCGCATCGGCTGACCCTGGGCGGAGGCGCGACGTCGCCGGGGTGAGGGTCCATGACATGGCAGCGCTGCCGGACCGTCGGGTGACGATCCAGCAGCGCTGGCCCTCGTGCAGGGTCCCGCCGCGAGCGTGCCGGCGGTGGGGGGCAGGGTCAGGCCCGCTTCCAGGGACCCGCCCGGCCCCCTTCCAGGGACCCGCCCGGCCCCCTTCCAGGGACCCGCCCTGAGCCTGCGAAGGGCGGGGAGGAAGGGGGTCCTTCCTCAGGCGGCGGCCTTGGTCTCCCAGAAGATCTTGTCGATCTCGGCGATGTAGTCGAGCAGCTTCTGTCCCTCGGCCGGGTCCATGCTGCCCTTGCCGCCGGCGGCGCCGGCCTGCTTGGTGGCCTTGTTGAACAGCTCGTGCAGCTGCGGGTACTTCTCGAAGTGCGGGGGCTTGAAGTAGTCGGTCCACAGCACCCACAGGTGGTGCTTGGCCAGGTCGGAGCGCTGCTCCTTGATCATGATCGCGCGGGTGCGGAAGACCGGGTCCTCGTTGGCCTGGTACTTCTCCTGGATGGCCTTGACGCTCTCGGCCTCGATCCGGGCCTGAGCGGGGTCGTAGACGCCGCAGGGGAGGTCGCAGTGCGCGGTGGCCTCCACGGCGGAGAACATGCGGAACAGACGCATGAGGGTGCCTCCGGTTGTCGTGGGGATGGGTTCGTCTGCGACCCTACCCGCGGTGATCACCCAGGACACGTCCGGCGGTCGGCCGCCGGGGCTGCCGACCCGGTGGGTCCTGGCCCGGGTGACCGGGCCCTCGATGTCCCCGACGGTGCGGCACGGCGACCGGCTGCTGGTGCACCGCTGCGGCCCGGGTGACGAGGTCCGGCCGGGGCAGGTGGTGCTCGCCCGGTTCCCCCGCCGACCGGAGCTGCTGGTGGTCAAGCGGGTGCGCCGGGCGGTGCCGGGCGGGCACTGGGTCGAGGGCGACAACCCCCTGGTCGCCGACGACAGCCGGGCGTTCGGGCCGGCCGTGGTCGTCGGCCGGGTGACCGCCCGGTTGTGGCCCCGGCCCGGCCGGCTGCGCCCCTGGCTCCGGTGACCCCGGGAGCGGAGGGCGCCGCCGGAGCTCCTGCTCTACCCTCCGGGGTCCATGGGCTCCGTGCAGCGTGGCACTCCTGACCGCTTCTCCGACGATCCCGCGTTCGCGGTGCACGAGGGCGGCAAGCTCTCGGTGCGCCCGACCCGGTCCATCGACTCGATCGCTGACCTGGCCCTCACCTACACCCCGGGTGTGGCCCGGGTGTCCAGCGCCATCGCCGCCGAGCCCGCGCTCGCCCGCCGGTTCACCTGGGCGTCGCGGGTCGTCGCGGTCGTCTCCGACGGGACCGCGGTGCTCGGGCTCGGTGACATCGGCCCGTCGGCCTCGCTGCCGGTGATGGAGGGCAAGGCCTGCCTGTTCAGCGAGTTCGCCGGGCTGGACGCCGTCCCGATCGTGCTGGACACCAAGGACACCGACCTGATCGTGGAGATCGTCGCCGCGATCGCGCCGTCCTTCGGGGGCATCAACCTGGAGGACATCAGCGCGCCGCGGTGCTTCGAGATCGAGGCCCGGCTGCGCGAGCGGCTGGACATCCCGGTCATGCACGACGACCAGCACGGGACGGCGATCGTGGTGCTGGCCGCGCTGCGCAACGCCGCCCGGGTGACCGGCCGGACGCCGGCGGACCTGCGGGTGGTCATCGCCGGGGCGGGCGCGGCAGGCGTCGCCACCGCGAAGATCCTGCTGGGTGCCGGCGTCGGCGACCTGGCCGTGGCCGACTCCCGGGGGGTGCTGCACACCGGCCGGGACGACCTCACGCCGGTGAAGCAGTGGCTCGCGGACAACACCAACAGCAGCGGCTACGCCGGGACGATGACCGGTGCGCTGGAGGGGGCCGACGTCTACGTCGGCCTGTCCGGCGGGTCGGTGCCGGAGTCGGCGATCGCCACCATGGCGCCGGGCGGGATCGTGTTCTCCCTCGCCAACCCCACGCCGGAGGTCGACCCGCAGATGGCCGCGCGGTACGCCGCCGTCGTCGCCACCGGGCGCAGCGACCTGCCCAACCAGATCAACAACGTGCTCGCGTTCCCGGGGGTGTTCCGCGGCGCCATCGACGCCGGGGCGCACAGCATCACCGAGGACATGAAGCTGGCCGCGGCCACCGCCATCGCCGACGTGGTCGGGGACGAGGTGCGCACCGACTACGTGGTGCCCAGCCCGCTGGACCGCCGGGTGGCCACGGCGGTCGCCGAGGCGGTGGCCGACTGCGCCCGGCGGGAGCAGGTCATCCGGGACTGACCGGGGTGAGCGGCCCGCGGCCGGCCAGCACCGCCGCGACGTTGTCGACGGCCAGCCCGCACATGGCGCTGCGGGTGCGGTCACCGGCGCTGCCCAGGTGCGGGGTCAGCACCACCTGCTCCAGGGCGAGCAGCCGCGGGTCGACCACCGGCTCGTCCTCGAACACGTCGAGGGCGGCGCCGGCCAGCCGTCCGTCCTGCAGCGCCCGCACCAGGGCGTCGGTGTCCACGATGCCGCCGCGCGCGGTGTTCACCAGCAGCGCCGTCGGGCGCATCCGGGCCAGCGCGTCGTCGTCCACCAGGTGCCGGGTCTGCGGGGTGAGCGGGCAGTGCAGGGTGACGACGTCACTGTCGGCCAGCAGGTCGGGCAGCTCGCGGAACTCCACGGCGTCGCGTTCCTCCGGGGTGAGCTCCCCGCGGGTGGGCGTGGCCAGCACCCGGAGGTCGAACGCCCGCGCCCGCCGGGCCACCGCCCGGCCGATCCGGCCGTAGCCGACCACGCCGAGCGTGGCGCCGGCGGAGAGGTCCAGGCCGGTCATCATCCGCGGGCCCCAGATCCAGGGGGTGCCCCGGCGCAGGAACCGGTCGCCCTCGGCGATCCGCCGGGCGGCGGCCAGGACCAGGCCGAGCGTGAGGTCGGCGGTGGCGCCGTCGAGGACGCCGGGGGTGTTGGTGACGACCACGCCGCGCTCGGCGGCGGCCCCGACGTCCACGTTGTCGTAGCCGACCGCCACGTTGGCCACCACCTGGAGCCCGGGTCCCGCCGCGTCGAGCACGGCGGCGTCGACCCGGTCGGTGAGGGTGCTGACCACCGCCACGGCACCGGCCACGTCGCGGAGCACGTCGTCGCGGGCCGGCGGCTCCTCACCACCTACGACGACCGGCCGGCCGAGCGCCCCGACCGCCGCCATGGCGTCGTCGGTGAGCAGTCGGGTGACGTAGACGTGCGCGGCGGGGTCGGTCACACCGCGAGACCGTAGTGGCGGTCGGGTCAGGGACGCTGGGCCAGCAGGTCGACGATCGGGTCCAGCGCGCCGCGGGCGCCGGTGTTGAGGTAGAGGAACGCCAGCGTGGCGACGCCGAACAGCGGCGCCAGCACGGCCTTCTCCACCGTGGCGCCGGTGCGCAGGTGCACCGGCGCGAGCCGGCTGCGCCGCAGCAGCCAGAACAGCGGCACCGGCACGCCCTCCTTGGTCAGGAAGTCACCGGCGATGTGCGCGAGCACGCCCACGGCGACCGCCCAGGGCAGCCAGACCGGGCTCGGGCTGTGCGCGAGCAGCAGCCAGGCGCTGCCCCAGGACAGCAGCAGGTTGCCGATGACGGTGTTCTCCGCCCGGCCGGGGATGACGAAGTGCAGTGCGCGCAGGGCCAGCCCGATGGCCAGGGCCAGCACCAGCAGGCTGGACCAGTAGGCGCCGGACGCGGCGATGGCCAGGAGGCCGAACACCACCGGGCCCAGGACGGCGTCGTGGGTGCCCCAGCGGTGTCCCCGCGCGACGACGTTGATCAGCCCCGACGGCGCGTCGGTGAACGGGCCCCACATCCGCGAGATGGTCGAGCCCTGCTGGTCGAGGTCGGGCAGCATCGCGAACCCGCCCGCCGCGGCGACCCACGCGGCCTGGGCGACGGGCCCCTGCACGGGGGCCCAGGGCAGCGTCGCCGCCCCGGCAGCCAGACCGGACAGGGCATGCGAGTGACCGAGCACGAGCGAAGCGTGACGCCGCTCGACGTCTGCGCGGGGGAGGCGCGCGGTCAGACCTCGATGGAACGGCCGCCCTTCAGGGTCCCGCGCCGAGCCTGCGAGGCGTGGGGGGAAGGGCGGTCCTTCACTCGTCGTCGGTGCCGCCGCGGGCCAGCCAGGTGGCCAGCCGCTCGACCGGCACCTCGAAGTCCGGGTGCTCGTCCACGAAGGCCTGGAGCTGGTCGGCCAGCCAGGCGAGGGAGACCTCTTCCTCGCCCCGCCGGCCGGCCAGCTCCTCGATCCCGCGATCGGTGAAGTACACGGGGACCGCCCGGGTCAGTCGGCGAAGGCCTGGGCGACCAGCTGGCGCTGCTCGGCGTCGTGCACCTTGGCCGACCCGACGGCCGGGCTGGCCGACGCCTTGCGGGACACCCGGCGCAGCGTTCGACCACCGGTGAGGTGCTCGGGCAGGTTGCAGGCCATGAACTGCCAGGCGCCCATGTTCGCCGGCTCCTCCTGCGCCCACACGACGTCGGTGGCGTTCGGGTAGCGCTCCAGCACCTCGACGATCTCCTCGGCGGGCAGCGGGTAGAGCTGCTCCACCCGTACGACTGCGGTGTCGGCGGTGCCCGCGGCCTCCCGCTGCGCGAGCAGCTCGTAGCTGACCTTGCCGCTGCACAGCAGCACCCGGCGGACCGCCGCGTCGTCCAGCGGCTCGCCGCCGACACCGGGGTCGCCGAGGACGGGCTGGAACCGCTGCTCGGTGAACTCCGCCACCGGGCTGACCGCGGCCTTCGCCCGCAGCAGCGACTTCGGCGTGAAGACGACCAGCGGCCGGTGCACGTCGGACAGCGCCTGGCGGCGGAGCAGGTGGAAGTAGTTCGCCGGGGTGGAGCAGTTGGCGACCGTCATGTTGTTCTCGGCCGACAGCTGCAGGAAGCGCTCGATCCGGCCACTGGAGTGGTCGGGCCCCTGGCCCTCGAGGCCGTGCGGCAGCAGCAGGACGACGCCGGAGCGCTGCCCCCACTTGGCCTCACCGCTGCTGATGAACTCGTCGATGACCATCTGTGCGCCGTCGACGAAGTCGCCGAACTGGGCCTCCCAGAGCACCAGGGCCTTGGGGTTGGCCACCGAGTAGCCGTACTCGAAGCCGACCGCGGCGTACTCGGACAGCAGCGAGTCGTAGACGAAGAACTTCGCCTGCTCGGGGGTCAGGTTGGCCAGCGGCGTGTACTCGCCGGCGGTCTCCCGGTCGATCAGCACCGAGTGCCGCTGCACGAAGGTGCCGCGCCGGGAGTCCTGGCCGGCCAGCCGGACGGTGACGCCCTGCATGAGCAGCGACCCGAAGGCGAGCAGCTCGCCCATCGCCCAGTCGATGCCGCCCTCGCTGGCCATCGCCGCGCGCCGCTCGAGCATCTTCTGCAGCTTCGGGTGAGGGGTGAAGTCGGGCGGGAAGGAGACGTGCGCGTCGCCGATGGTCTTGAGGACCTCGGTGGAGATCGCGGTCTCGACGGTCGCCTGCTGGGGCGACCGCGGGTCCATGACCGGCTCGGGACGGGAGGCGTCCTGCGCGTCGTGGGTCTCGGCGAAGGCCCGCTCCAGCTGCCCGCGGTAGTCCTTCAGCGCCTCCTCGGCCTCGGCCAGCGTGATGTCGCCGCGGCCGACCAGCGCCTCGGTGTACAGCTTCCGGACCGAGCGCTTGCGGTCGATGATGTCGTACATCAGCGGCTGGGTCATCGACGGGTCGTCGCCCTCGTTGTGCCCCCGCCGGCGGTAGCAGACCAGGTCGATGACGACGTCCTTCTTGAACGCCTGGCGGTAGTCCACGGCCAGCCGGGCCACCCGCACGCACGCCTCGGGGTCGTCGCCGTTGACGTGGAAGACCGGCGCACCGATCATCCGCGCGACGTCGGTCGAGTAGAGGCTGGAGCGGGCCGCGGCCGGGCTGGTGGTGAAGCCGACCTGGTTGTTGATGACCACGTGCACGGTGCCGCCGGTGCGGTAGCCGCGCAGCTGGGACAGGTTGAGGGTCTCCTGCACCACGCCCTGGCCGGCGAACGCGGAGTCGCCGTGCAGCAGCACGGGCAGCACGGTGAAGCCGCCCTCGCCCTTGTCGATCATGTCCTGCTTGGCCCGCACGATGCCCTCGAGCACCGGGTTGACCGTCTCCAGGTGGCTGGGGTTGCTGGCCAGCGACACCGCGATGGTGCCCTTGCCCTCGGGGTGCTCGAAGGTGCCCTCGGCGCCCAGGTGGTACTTCACGTCGCCGGAGCCCTGCACGGTGCCCGGGTCGATGTTGCCCTCGAACTCACCGAAGATCTTGGCGTAGCTCTTGCCCAGCACGTTGGCCAGCACGTTGAGCCGGCCGCGGTGCGCCATGCCGATGGCGACCTCCTCCAGGCCGTACTCGGCGGAGGAGACCAGCACCTCGTCCAGCAGCGGGATGACCGACTCGCCACCCTCGAGGCTGAACCGCTTCTGCCCGACGTACTTGGTCTGCAGGAACGTCTCGAACGCCTCGGCGGCGTTGAGCCGGCCCAGCACCCGCTTCTGCTTGGCACGGTCGGGGGCCTCGGGCTTGACCTCGATGCGCTCCTGCAGCCAGGTGCGCTCCTCGGGGTCGGTGATGTGCATGTACTCGATGCCGACGGTGCGGCAGTAGGAGTTGCGCAGCACGCCGAGGATGTCGCGCAGCGCCATGAGCCGCTCGCCGGCGAAGCCGCCGACGGGGAACTTGCGGTCCAGGTCCCACAGGGTCAGGCCGTGCTGCAGGACGTCGAGGTCGGGGTGCGCCCGGACCTTGAACTCCAGCGGGTCGGTGTCGGCCATCAGGTGGCCGTTGCGCCGGTAGGCCTCGATGACCTCGATGACCCGGGCTTCCTTGTCGATCTGGCCCTCGTGGCGCACCGTGACGTCCGGCATCCAGCGCACCGGCTCGTAGGGGATGCGCAGCGAGCGGAAGACCTCGTCGTAGAAGCCGTCCTGGCCCAGCAGCAGGCCGTGCAGCCGCCGCAGGAAGTCGCCCGACTGGGCGCCCTGGATGATCCGGTGGTCGTAGGTCGAGGTGAGCGTGATCGTCTTGGCGACGGCGAGGTCGGTCAGCGTCTCCGGGCTCATCCCCTGGAACTCGGCCGGGTACTCCATGGCGCCGACGCCGACGATGGTGCCCTGGCCGGCGGTCAGCCGCGGGACGGAGTGGTTGGTGCCCACGGTGCCCGGGTTGGTGAGGCTGATCGTGGTGCCGGTGAAGTCGTCCATCGTCAGCTTGCCCGCCCGGGCCCGCCGGATGACGTCCTCGTAGGCGCCCCAGAACGCGGCGAAGTCCATCGCCTCGGAGCCCTTGATGTTGGCCACGACCAGCGACCGGCTGCCGTCGGACTTGGGCAGGTCGATGGCCAGGCCGAAGTTGACGTGCTCGGGCTGCACCAGCGTGGGCTTGCCGTCCACCTCGGCGAACGAGGCGTTCATCTCCGGGAAGTCGTCCAGCGCCCGGACCAGCGCGTAGCCGATCAGGTGGGTGAAGGACACCTTCCCGCCCCGGCTGCGGGCGAGGTGGTTGTTGATGACCACGCGGTTGTCCGCGAGCAGCTTGGCCGGGACGGCGCGCACGCTGGTGGCGGTCGGCACGGTCAGCGAGGCGTTCATGTTCTTGACGACGCTGGCCGCCGCACCGCGCAGCGGGGTGCGCTTGGGGCCCCCGCCCTCCGCCGGCGTGCCCGCCGACGGCTTGGCCGCGGGCTTGGCGGCCGGCTTGGCGGCCGGCTTGGGGGCGGGCTCCGCCGGCTGGGCCTGCGCCGCACGCTCGGCCGGCTTCGCCGCGACGGTGCCCTCGGTGCGCTCCTCCACGGCGGTGGCCCGCGAGGTGGGGGCGGTGGCGCCGGGGGCGACGGCCGGGCTGCTCGGCCGGGTGGCCGAGCCCTCGGCGGCGGCCTGGTCCGGCATCCCGGCCGAGGTCGCCGGCGGGGTGGAGGTCTTCTCGGGCACGGCGGTGGTCACCTCGTCCGCGGGCGCCGGGGAGTCGTAGGAGGTGGCCGCGGGGACGGCGGGCTCCGGCGGGCCCCCGCTGTCGGCGGTGTCGTCGGCGCGGTCGGCGGTGTCGGACACCGGGCTGCCGGGGCGGTAGTCGGCGAAGAACTCGTGCCACGCCTGGTCGACGCTCTGCGGGTCGGAGAGGTACTGCTGGTACATCTCCTCGACCAGCCACTCGTTCGTGCCGAAACCCGCCACCGACGAGGGGGACGAGGCGGATGGCTGGGATGAGCTCACGGTTGACACGAGGTCACGCCTTCTTCGTCTGTGGACGTCGTTGGACCGGGAACCGAGTCTAGACACTCGCCGTTCACATGGACCGTTCCGACGTGGGGGGCTGCCATGTGTCCCGGCTCACGAGGGGCAGGGGGTCAGTTGGTGGCGCCGGCGGCGACCAGCGCGTCGGTCAGCGCGTCGTGCCCGCCGGCCCGCCCGGCCGCCTCGGCGCGCTGCCGGGCCGCGGCCACCCGGGCGATGTCGAGCGCGCTGGCCCCGTCGTTGGTGGTGGCGTTGACGTCTGCGCCGGCGTTGAGCAGCAGGCCGACGACGGTGGCGGCGTCCCCGTGGTCGGGACCGGCGGAGACGGCGGCGTGCAGCGGCGTCCGGCCGGTGCCGGGGTCCCGCCGGTCGACGGCCGCGCCGGCCGCCAGCAGGCACTCGACCACGTCGGGGCGGCCGGTGGCGGCCGCGGCGTGCAGCGCGCCGGCGTCGGGGTCGGCTCCCCGGGCCAGCAGCAGCTCCACCGTGGCGACCGACCCTCCCGACGCGGCCAGGGTCAGCAGGTCGACGTCGGTGGCCGGGTCGTGCAGCCGGGCCCCGGCGTCCAGCTCGCCGGCCAGCCGCTCGGTGTCACCCAGGTAGGCGGCGCTGGCCGCGTCCACCGGGGCGCCCAGGGAGCGGAGCTGGGCGACGAGGTCGGGGGAGTGCTGCAGGGCCACGTGCAGCGGCGTGCGGCCGTCCTCGGTGCGGGCGGTCACGTCGGCGCCGGCGGCCACCAGCTCGGCGACGACCTCGGTGGAGGTGGTGGCGACGGCCACGTGCAGCGGCGTCCAGCCGCCCACGCCGTCCCGTTCCACCGGGGCGGCCAGCAGCCCGGGCTGGGCGTCGACCGCACTGCGGACGGCCGCGGCGTCCCCGTCGGCGATCAGCCGGCTCAGCCGCTGCGCGGTCATGCGGACGGTCATGGCTGGCTCCCTCGTGGACGTACCGGAGCGGTGGCGTGCACTGCCTCCGCGGTCGGACGACGTCCCGGCGCACGGCCAGGAAGGTGCCGAGGACGGCGGCCACCAGACCGTAACGCAGCAGCAGCAGCCCGCCATGCCACGCGGTGAGCAGCTCCGGCCCCCGGGACGTGGCCGTCACCGCCTCCAGCGCACCGCCCCCACTGGGTCGACCTGCGTGCTCCCGGGCGCGCGTGACCCCGCCCACACCGGAGCCGCCCGGTTGGGTAGGTTCCCGGCCGTGAGCGCTTGTCGCACGGGTGCGGTCCGCGTCGTACCGACGACGGACTGACCGCTGGCCTACGGTCCTCCCGACGTCCCGCGGAGCGGCGCGCCGGGCTCCGAGCGCTCCCCGGACGAGCTGCTGGAGGAGCTGCTGCTGGGCGGCCCGCGCCGCTACACCCGGCTGGACGTCGCCCGGCTCGCCGGACTGCCGCCGGAGCGGACCCAGCGGTTGTGGCGTGCGCTCGGCTTCGCCGACCTGCCCGACGACGCCCCGGCCTTCACCGATGCCGACGTGGCGGCCCTCGACCGGCTGCGGGTGCTCATCGAGTCCGGCTTCGTCGACGCCGAGACCGAGGCCTCGATCGCCCGGGCGATGGGCCAGTCGCTGTCCCGGCTGGCCGACTGGCAGACCGACATGCTCGCCGCCGCGCTGTCCGACGCCGCGGCCGCGGGCGAGGACGCCGCCGGGCTGACCGGCGTCGTGTCCGCCGCCGAGCGGCTGCTGCCGCTGATGCGCGACCTGCAGGACTACGTGTGGCGGCGGCACCTGGTCGCCAACGCCGGCCGGCTGATGCTCGGCCACCGCGGGCAGGTGGACCGCCGGGACCTGACCGTCGGCTTCGCCGACCTGGTCGGCTACACCACCCGCAGCCGCGGCATGGGCGGGCGGGAGCTCGGCGCGATGGTGGAGGACTTCGAGGGGCTGGCCGCCGACGTCATCGCACGGCACCACGGCCGGGTGGTGAAGACCGTCGGGGACGGCGTGCTGTTCACCAGCGTCGTCCCGGTGGACGCGGTGGAGATCGGCCTGCGGCTGCCGCAGGAGTGGAACGCGCCGGACCGGCCGCCGCTGCGGGTCGGTGCCGCCTACGGCCGGGTGCTGACCCGGCTGGGCGACGTCTACTCGCCCGTGGTGAACCTGGCCAGCCGGCTCACCTCGATCGGCCGGCCCTCGACGGTGCTGGTGGACGAGGCACTGGCCCGTCACCTGCGCGGGTTGCGCGCCTACCGGGTGCGCCCGCTGAACCGGGTCTCGGTGCGCGGGTACGAGGACCTGCAGCCGTGGCTGGTCCGCCGCGCCGTGCCGGCCGAGCAGGAGGTCGCCGCGGTGCACGCGTTCGAGGACCTGCTCGACGAGATCGCCGACGACGTCCTCGACCGGCCCGAGGACGAGCCGCCGGACCCGCCACCCGCGTCCTGAGCCGCCCGGACAGGTCGGCACCATGGGCGGGTGTCCGCCACCCTCCTCGCCCGTGGGCTGGCCGCCGGCCACGGCGTCCGGCCCCTGTTCGCCGACCTCGACCTCGTCGTCGCCCCCGGGGACGTGGTCGGGCTGGTCGGCGTCAACGGCGCAGGGAAGTCCACGCTGCTGCGGACGCTGGCCGGCCTGCTGCCGCCCGAGGCCGGCGCGGTGTCGCTCAGCCCGCCGACGGCGACCGTCGGCTACCTGCCCCAGGAGCCCGACCGGCGTCCCGGGGAGACCGTGCTCGAGGCGCTGGCCCGGCGCACCGGCGTCACCGACGCCCAGCGCGCCCTCGACGAGGCCACCGGGGCGCTGACCGCGGGCGCGCCGGGGTCCGACGACGCCTACGGCGACGCCCTCGAACGGTGGCTGGCCCTGGGCGGCGCGGACCTCGCCGAGCGGGCCGAGGAGGTGCTCGCCGACGTCGCGCCCGGCGTCGCGCCCACCGCGCCGATGACCGGCCTGTCCGGCGGGCAGGCCGCCCGGGTGGGGCTGGCCTCCCTGCTGCTGTCCCGCTACGACGTGCTGCTGCTCGACGAGCCGACCAACGACCTGGACCTGGCCGGCCTGGACCAGCTCGAGCGCTTCGTCACCGGGCTGCGGACCGGGGTGGTGCTGGTCAGCCACGACCGCGAGTTCCTGGCCCGCACGGTCACCCGGGTGGTCGAGCTGGACCTGGCCCAGCAGCTGGTCCGGGTGCACGACGGCGGCTACGAGGCCTACCTGGTGGAGCGGGAGGTGGCCCGGCGGCACGCCCGCGAGGAGTTCGAGGAGTACGCCGACACGAAGGCCGGCCTGGAGGGCCGGGCGCGGATGCAGCGCAACTGGATGGCCAAGGGCGTGCGGGACTCGATCAAGAAGCAGAAGGACGGCGACAAGCACATCAAGGCGCGCGACCGGGCCTCGTCGGAGAAGCAGGCGGCCAAGGCCCGGCAGACCGAGCGGCGGATCGAGCGGCTGGAGGTGGTCGAGGAGCCCCGCAAGGAGTGGCAGCTGCAGATGGCGATCGCGGCGGCCCCGCGCGCCGGTGCGGTGGTGGCCACGCTGCGCGGCGCGGTGGTGCGGCACGGCGACTTCCGGCTGGGCCCGGTCGACCTGCAGGTGGACTGGGGCGACCGGCTGGCGATCACCGGCGCGAACGGCGCGGGCAAGACCACGCTCCTGGCGGCGCTGCTCGGCCGGGAGACCCTGGCCGAGGGCACAGCGTCCCTGGGGTCCGGCGTCCGGCTGGGGGAGGTGGACCAGGTCCGGGGGCTGTTCCTGGGCGAGGAGCCGCTGGCCGAGGCGTTCGGCGCCGCGGTGCCCGACCTGCCCGACGCCGACGTGCGCACCCTCCTGGCGAAGTTCGGGCTGCGCGCGGACCACGTCGTCCGGCCGGTCGCGACGCTGTCGCCGGGGGAGCGGACCCGTGCGGCGCTGGCGCTGCTGCAGGCCCGCGGGGTGAACGTGCTGGTGCTCGACGAGCCGACCAACCACCTGGACCTGCCCGCGATCGAGCAGCTGGAGCAGGCGCTGGCCGATTACGCGGGGACGCTGCTGCTGGTCACCCACGACCGCCGGATGCTCGAGGCGGTGCACACGACCCGCCGGCTGGTCGTCGCCGGCGGCCAGGTGCAGGAGGGCTGAGCCGGCCGCAGACGACTCCGCCCGCCCGGGACGGGGTCCTGGGCGGGCGGGGAGGCGCGGTGCGAGCTGGGGCCGTGGTGCCCCCGGCAGGATTCGAACCTGCGCCCCTGCCTCCGGAGGGCAGTGCTCTATCCCCTGAGCTACGGGGGCTCGTTCCGCTGGCGTACCGCTCTCGCGGCGCCGGGAGGAGACGCTACCAGTCCGGGACGGGCTCCCCGGAGCTGGGTCGCGGCCCCCTGGTGCGACGGTGCCGTCGTCCCTACGGTGGCGCGGTGACGCCGCCGACCGCCTGGCTGCTGGACGCCGACCCGGCCATCCGCTGGCAGGTGCTGCGCGACCTGTGCGGGGCTCCCGCCGACGTCGTCGCCGCCGAGCGGGCACGGGTGGCGACCGAGGGATGGGGCGCCCGGCTGCTGGCCCTGCAGGGACCGGACGGGCAGTGGGACGGCGGCACCTACTTCCCCGGCGACCCGGCCGCGGCCGAGGAGCCGGGCCAGCCCTGGACGGCGACCGCGCACACCCTGGCCCTGCTCCGCCAGTTCGGCCTGGACCCGGCCGGTGGGCCGGCGCGGCGCGCGGTGGCGCTGGTCGCCGCGCACAGCCGCTGGGAGCACGCGGGCCAGCCGTTCTTCGCCGGCGAGGTCGAGCCGTGCATCAACGGCATGGCCGTGGCCGTCGGCGCGTACTTCGGCCAGGACGTGCAGGGCATCGCCGACCGGCTGCTGGGGGAGCAGCTCGAGGACGGCGGGTGGAACTGCCGGGCGGAGCACGGCTCCACCCGGTCGTCGTTCCACACGACGATCGCCGTGCTGGAGGGCCTGCTGGAGCACGAGCGCGCCGTCGGCGGCGCGCCGGAGGCGCGGGCCGCGCGGCTGCGGGGCCAGGAGTACCTGCTCGAGCGGGGACTGCTGCGGCGGGCGTCGACGGGTGCGGTGATCGACCCGTCCTTCGCGCTGTCCTCGTTCCCGCCCCGCTGGTACTTCGACGTGCTGCGGGGGCTGGACCACCTGCGCGACTCGGGTGCCGAGCCCGATGGCCGGTGCGCCGAGGCCGTCGGCCTGCTCGAGCAGGCCCGCGGCGAGGACGGCCGCTGGCCGCTGCAGGACACCCACCCCGGTCGCGTGCACTTCCCGCTGGAGGGGGCCGACGGGGAGCCGAGCCGCTGGAACACCCTCCGCGCGCTCCGGGTGCTCAAATGGGCAAGGACCCTCCTGCCCCCCACCGCTCGCGAGCTCGCGGCGGGCCCCTGCAGGAGGGCCGGGTCCTAGGGGGCGGGCAGGGGGGCGCCACCGCGCGCCCGCAGCATGGCCTCCATGGTCGTCGTCTCCGCCGCCTGGGTCTCGGCGATCGACTCCGCCAGCCGCCGGACGGCGGGCACGTCGGCGTGGTCGCGGCCGTACTCGGCCATCTCCAGCCCACCCTGGTGGTGCCGGGTCATCAGCTGGAGGAACCGCACGTCGAACGCGGTGCCGGACAGGCCGCGCAGCTCGGCGAGCTCCGCCTCGGTGGCCATGCCGGGCATCAGCGCGCCGTCGGCCCCGCCGTGCTCCGCGTGGTCCGCCGCGTGGTCCGCCGCGTGGTCCGCCGTGTGGTCCGCCGAGACGGACATCCAGGCCATGACCTCGCCGCCGGTGCGGGGCAGCCCCCACAGCGACAGCCAGCCCTGCATCCGGCCGGCCTGGTTGGTCTGGGTGCTGGAGATGTCGAAGGCCAGCTGCGCGACCTCGGCGTCCTCGGTGCGGGCGAGCGCCAGGTTGGCCATCTCGACCGCCTGCAGGTGGTGCCGGCCCATGTCCCGGGCGAAGCCCGCCTCGACCGAGTCCCCGGCCGGCGGGGCGGTGCGGCCGATGCCCAGGGCGACGGCCAGCCCGCCGCCGGCCAGCACCAGGCCGACGGCGATCACCGCGAGCAGGGCCGCCCGCAACCGGGGGCCGGTCACGGCGCGGGGGTGGTGCTCCCGGCCTCGGGGGTCGGGGTGGTCGGGGCGTCGGTCGGGACGTCGGTGGAGCCGGCGGCGGCCCGGCTCTCGTCACCGGTCACGAGGGGGTCGCTGATGAAGGTCGGGTTCTCGCAGCTGGCCCCGACCTCGGGGTAGAACTCGTCGTTGAAGGTCATGAAGTCGGCGTACTGCTCGACCCGCGGGTCGGTGACCGAGTCGACCGAGAGCTGGTGGTTCCACGACTGCAGGCTGACCACGGACGCCTGGCCCTCGTACGGCGAGAGCATCAGCCCGGAGGTGCCGTCGACCAGGTCCTCCAGCGTGGCGAGGTCGTCGCCGGCCACCCGGGCGGGGTCGTAGGTGATCCAGGTCGCACCGTGCTCCATGCTGTGCACCGCGTTCTCGTGCCGGATGTCGGCGTCGTAGACGGTACCGGTGCAGTCGGCCCACTCCGGGTCGTGCGGCCCGCCGACGGGCGGGGTCTGCTCGTAGGTGACCGGCGTGGCGACGTGCTCCTGGCCGGGGGCGTACTTGAAGGTCTGCAGGCCCTCGAGCTGGTCGGCGGAGGTGATGCGGTCGGCGTTCTCGGCGTTGACGCGGACCACGGCGTACCCGATGGCGGCGACGGCGAAGACGGCGATCGCGATCGCCCCGGCGATCAGCCCCCAGGGCTTCGGCGGGTTGACCACGTCGACCGGCGGCCGGGTGCGGCCGCCGCCCTGGCCGCCGCCGCGTGCCCCGCCACCCCGGCCGGCGGGACTGGCCCCTCCGCGGGACGCGCCGCCGGACGGGCGGCCGTTCTCGGGCTTGGGGTCCTTGGCCACTGCCACTCCTCGTTGCCGGGCGCGCGCGCCACCGACCGTCTGCCTGCCGCTCCGGCAGGGAGCCGGGGGACAGCACGGGAGTGTAGGTCGCTGATCTGTGCCCTCCCTGGCACCGAGCCCGGGCCGGACCGGCGCCGTCAGTACGCTCGTGCGGTGACACCCGAGCAGCTGCGCGACGTCGTCCGGTCCGCCGTAGCCGCGGCCGTGGAGCACGGGACGCTCGCGGTCGAGGTCCCCGACGACGTCGTCGTCGAACGCCCCCGGAACCCCGAGCACGGCGACTACGCCACCAACGTGGCCCTCCGGCTGGCCAAAGGCGCCGGCCGGCCGCCGCGCGAGGTCGCCGAGGTCCTCGCCGAGCAGCTGCGCGCCCACCCGGGCATCGCCACCGTCGACGTGGCCGGCCCCGGCTTCCTCAACGTGACCTTCGCCTCCGGCGTCCTCGGGGCGATCGCGGTCGAGGCGGTGACCGCGGGGGAGGGCTACGGGCGCACCGAGGTGCTGGCCGGGCAGCGGCTGAACCTGGAGTTCGTGTCGGCCAACCCCACCGGCCCGGTGCACATCGGCGGTGTCCGGTGGGCCGCGGTCGGCGACGCCCTGGGGCGGCTGCTGGAGAGCAGCGGCGCCGCGGTCACCCGGGAGTACTACTTCAACGACGCCGGTGCGCAGATCGACCGGTTCGCCCGCAGCCTGCAGGCCGCCGCGGCCGGCCGGCCGGTGCCGGAGGACGGGTACGCCGGCGCCTACGTCGACGACATCGCCGCGCAGGTGGTGTCCGCAGAGCCGGGCGTGCTGGACCGCTCCGACGACGAGCAGCTGGCCGTGTTCCGCAGCCGCGGCGTCGAGCTCATGTGGGTGGAGATCCGCACCTCGCTCGCCGACTTCGGCGTCGTCTTCGACGTCTACTTCAGCGAGCGGACCCTGCACGAGACCGGCGCGCTGGAGAAGGCGGTCGCCCGGCTGCGCGAGCAGGGCCACGTGTACGAGGCCGACGGCGCGGTGTGGCTGCGGACGACGACCTTCGCCGACGACAAGGACCGGGTGCTGGTCAAGGGCGACGGCGAGCCGACCTACTTCGCCGCCGACTGCGCCTACTACCTGGACAAGCGGGAACGCGGCTTCGACCGGGTGCTGATCATGCTGGGCGCCGACCACACCGGCTACGTAGGCCGGTACAAGGCGCTGGTGGCCGCGTTCGGCGACGACCCGGACAGCCACCTGGAGATCCTGATCGGCCAGCTGGTCAACCTGGTCAAGGGCGGCGAGCCGGTCCGGATGAGCAAGCGGGCCGGCAACGTGGTGAACCTGGGCGACCTGACCGACGCGATCGGCGCCGACGCCGCCCGGTACGCCCTGGCCCGGGCCTCGATCGACCAGCAGATCGACCTGGACCTGGACCTGTGGAGCCGGCAGACCAACGACAACCCGGTCTTCTACGTCCAGTACGCCCACGCCCGGATCTCCTCGCTGCTGCGGGGGGCCGCGGACCTGGGTCTGCGGCTGGGCGAGGGCGGCGACGTGCAGGTGACCGAGCTCGGCCACCCGCGGGAGAGCGACCTGCTGCGGGCGATCGCGGAGTTCCCGCGGGTGCTCTCCGGCGCCGCCGAGCTGCGCGCCCCGCACCGGGTGGCCCGCTACCTGGAGGAGCTGGCCGGCACCTACCACCGCTTCTACGACTCCTGCCGGGTGCTGCCGCGCGGCGACGAGGAGGCCACCGCGGTGACCACCGCCCGGCTCTGGCTGTGCGCGGCCACGGCCACGGTGCTGCGCAACGGCCTGGCCGTGCTCGGCGTTCACGCACCGGAGCGGATGTGAGGGCGCACCCCGCGGGGCCGCTGCACGGCAGCATCGCCCCGCCCGCGGCGGCCGGACCCGCTCCCGCCGACCTCGGCGCGCTGGAGCCGCGGGTCTGGCCGCGCTCGGCGCGCCGGGTGGACGGCGAGCTGCAGCTGGGCGGCCGCCCGGTGACCGAGCTCGTCCGCGAGCACGGCACGCCGCTGTTCGTGCTGGACGAGTCGGACTTCCGCGGCCGGGCCGCGGACTTCGCCCGCGCCTTCGCCGACGCCGACGTGCACTACGCGTCCAAGGCCTTCCTCTGCGGGCAGGTCGCCCGATGGATCGCCGAGGACGGTCTGCACCTGGACGCCTGCAGCGGCAACGAGATGGCCCTGGCGCTGGCCGCCGGCTTCCCCGCCGAGCGGATCGCCCTGCACGGCAACAACAAGTCCCTCGTCGAGCTGCAGCTGGCCGTCGACGCCGGCATCGGCCACGTGGTGCTGGACTCCTTCGACGAGATCGACCGGCTGGTGCCGCTGGCCGCGGCGCGGGTCGCCGGGGGCGGTCGCCCGGTGCCGGTGCTCATCCGCTCCACGGTCGGCATCGAGGCGCACACCCACGAGTTCATCGCCACCGCCCACGAGGACCAGAAGTTCGGCTTCTCGCTGGCCACCGGCGACGCGCTGACCGCCGCGGTGCGGGTGATCCGGGAGCCGGCGCTGCAGCTCTCCGGCCTGCACAGCCACATCGGCTCGCAGATCTTCGACACCGCCGGCTTCGAGGCGGCCGCCCACCGGGTGGTCGGGCTGCTCGGCCAGGTGCACCAGGCCACGGGTGAGCTGCTGGGCGAGCTGAACCTCGGCGGCGGCTTCGGCATCGCCTACCTCGCCGAGGACGACCCGGTGACCCCCGAGGACGTCGCCACCCGGCTGCGGACCGTCGTCGCGGCCGAGTGCGCCGCCCTCGGGCTGCCGGTGCCGCGGCTGGCCGTCGAGCCCGGCCGTGCCGTCGCCGGCCCGGGCACCGTCACGCTGTACGAGATCGGCACCATCAAGCCGGTGCGGGTGGGGGCCAGCGGCGCACCCGGCACCCCGCTGGTGCGCAACTACGTGTCGGTCGACGGCGGGATGAGCGACAACATCCGGACGGCGCTGTACGACGCCTCCTACACCTGCGTGCTGGCCAACCGGGACTCCGACGCCGCGCCGGCGCTGTGCCGGGTGGTGGGCAAGCACTGCGAGAGCGGCGACGTGCTGGTCCGCGACCTGTGGCTGCCCTCGGACGTGCAGGCCGGCGACCTGCTGGCGGTGGCCGCCACCGGCGCCTACTGCTGGTCGATGGCGAGCAACTACAACTACCTGCTCAAGCCGCCGGTGGTCGCGGTGCGGGACGGCGTCGCCACCGAGCTGGTGCGGCGACAGACACTGTCGGACGTGTTGGCCCTCGACGCCGTCCTCGCCGACGTGCCCGCCCCGACGACCGCGCCCTCCCAGCCGGCGCCCGAGCACGCCGTGGGGGCCCGGTCGTGAGCGACTCGCTGAAGGTCGCGCTGCTGGGCTGCGGCACGGTCGGCAGCGCCGTGCTGCGGCTGTTGTCCGAGCAGTCCGCCGACCTGGCCGCGCGGATCGGCCGCCCGGTGGAGGTCGCCGGGGTCGCCGTCCGCCGTCCCGACCGGCATCCCGAGGTGCCCGCCGACCTGCTCACCACCGACGCGCACGCCCTGGTGACCCGGCCCGACGTCGACCTGGTGGTCGAGGTGATCGGCGGGATCGAGCCGGCCCGCAGCCTCCTGCTGGCCGCCATGGCCGCCGGCAAGTCGGTGGTGAGCGCCAACAAGGCGCTGCTGGCCGACGACGGCGTCGCCCTGCACGCCGCCGCGGCCGAGGCCGGGGTGGACCTCTACTACGAGGCCGCCGTCGCCGGCGCCATCCCGCTGCTCCGCCCGCTGCGCGAGTCGCTGGCCGGTGACCAGCTGCGCCGGGTGGTCGGGATCGTCAACGGCACGACGAACTACATCCTGTCCTCGATGGCCGCGAGCGGCGCCGGGTTCGGCGAGGCGCTGGCCGAGGCGACGGAGGCGGGGTACGCCGAGGCCGACCCCACCGCCGACGTGGACGGTTTCGACGCCGCGGCCAAGGCCGCGATCCTGGCGTCGCTGGCCTTCCACTCCCAGGTCACGGCCGCGGACGTGTACCGCGAGGGCATCTCGGCGGTGTCGGCGACCGACGTGGCCCGGGCGGCCGAGATCGGCTGCACGGTCAAGCTGCTGGCGATCTGCGAGCGGGTGGGTCCCGGAGGCGCGGGGGACTCCATCGCCGTCCGCGTGCACCCGGCGATGATCCCGACCACGCACCCCCTGGCCTCGGTGAACGGCGCGTTCAACGCCGTCTTCGTCGAGGCCGAGGCCGCCGGGCAGCTGATGTTCTACGGGCAGGGCGCCGGCGGGGAACCGACCGCGAGCGCCGTGCTCGGTGACCTGGTCGCCGTGGCCCGCAACCGGGTGTCCGGGGTGGCCGGGCCCAACGCCACCGGCTACGCGGCGCTGCCCACCCGGCCGATGGCCGACACGCCGACCCGCTACCACGTCAGCCTGGACGTGGCCGACAAGCCCGGCGTGCTGGCCACCGTGGCCCAGGAGTTCGCCGCCCAGGGGGTCAGCATCGCCACCGTCCGGCAGGACGGCCACGGCGACGCGGCCTCCCTCGTCATCGTCACCCACCGGGCTCCCGACGCCGCGCTCGCGACGACGGTCGAACGGCTCCGCGGCATGTCCGCCGTCCGTGGTGTCACCAGCGTGCTCCGTGTGGAGGGACTGTCCTGATGACCGGGATCCAGGGAACGACCCCCGGCGCGCCCGCGGCCCTGCGCGGCGCGGTGTCGCCGTTCTGGCCTGGGCTGATCGAGGCCTACCGGCACCGGCTCCCGGTGAGCCCGTCGACCCCGGTGGTGACCCTGCAGGAGGGCGCCACGCCGCTGGTGGAGGCCGTCGAGCTGTCCCGGCGCACCAGCTGCCAGGTGTGGCTGAAGGTCGAGGGGGCCAACCCGACCGGGTCCTTCAAGGACCGCGGGATGACCATGGCGATCACCAAGGCCGTGGAGGAGGGCGCGCAGGCGGTGATCTGCGCGTCCACCGGCAACACCAGCGCCAGCGCGGCGGCCTACGCCGCGCGCGCCGGGCTGGTCTGCGCCGTCCTGGTCCCGCAGGGCAAGATCGCCACCGGCAAGCTGGCCCAGGCGCTGGTCCACGGGGCGAAGCTGCTGCAGGTCGAGGGCAACTTCGACGACTGCCTGGCCCTGGCCAGCAAGCTGGCGCTCGACTACCCGGTCAGCCTGGTCAACAGCGTCAACCAGTACCGCATCGAGGGCCAGAAGACGGCGTCGTTCGAGATCGTCGACGTCCTCGGTGACGCGCCGGACGTGCACTGCCTGCCGGTCGGCAACGCCGGCAACATCACCGCCTACTGGCAGGGCTACCGCGAGTACGCCGCCGACGGACCGGCCACCCGGACCCCGCGGATGTGGGGCTTCCAGGCCGCCGGCGCCGCGCCGATCGTGACCGGGCAGGTGGTGGAGTCGCCGAGCACCATCGCCACCGCCATCCGGATCGGCAACCCGGCGTCGTGGACCAAGGCGCTGGAGGCGCGGGACGCCTCCGGCGGGCGGATCGACGCGGTCACCGACCGGGCGATCCTGGCCGCCTACCGGCTGCTGGCCCGCACCGAGGCGGTGTTCGTCGAGCCCGCCTCGGCGGCCTCGGTGGCCGGCCTGCTGCAGGTGGCGGCCGCCGGGGAGCTGGAGCCGGGCCAACGGGTGGTCTGCACGGTCACGGGCAACGGGCTCAAGGACCCCGACTGGGCCATCTCCGGAGCGCCGGCCCCGGTGACCATCCCGGTCGACGCGGCCGCGGCGGCCGCCCAGCTGGGCCTGTCGTCGACGTGACCCGACCGGGACCGGGGGTGCGCGTCCGCGTCCCCGCCACCAGTGCGAACCTCGGTCCCGGCTTCGACTGCGCCGGCCTGGCGCTGTCCTGCTGGGACGTGCTCGACGTCCGGGTGACCAACGGCGGCCTGACCGTGCAGGTCGAGGGCTCGGGGGCCGAGGAGCTGCCCACCGACGAGACGCACCTGGTGGTGCAGGCCTTCCGGGCCGCGTGCGCCGAGCTGGGCTGGAGCCCGCCCGGGCTGCACCTGTCCGCCCGCAACGGCATCCCGCAGGGGCGCGGGCTGGGGTCCTCCGCGGCCGCCGTCACCGCCGGCGTGCTCGCCGCCTGGGCGCTCTGCCCGGACGTCCCCAGCGTGGACGACCCGGCCGTGCTGCGGCTGTGCTCGGCGCTGGAGGGCCACCCGGACAACGTGGCGGCCTGCCTGCTCGGCGGCGCGACGCTGTCCTGGAGAGCGACCGACGGGGCCCGCGCCGCCAGGCTGGCGGTCGACCCCCGGATCGCCCCGGTGCTCTTCGTCCCCGGCAGCACGCTGTCCACGCACGTGGCCCGCGGACTGCTGCCCGACGTCGTCCCGCACGCCGACGCCGCGCACGCGGCCGGCCGGTCCGCGCTGCTGGTGCACGCGCTGACCCGCGACCCGGCGCTGCTGTTCGAGGGCACCGAGGACCGGCTGCACCAGGACCAGCGGGCCGCGGCCATGCCGGAGAGCGCCGCGCTGCTCGGGGCGCTGCGTGCCGACGGCCACGCCGCGGTGGTGTCCGGCGCCGGCCCCACCGTGCTCGTGCTCGCCCCGCTGGCCGCGGACGAGCACCTCGGCGACCCGGCCTCCGTCGCCGCCGTCCGGGCGCTGGCCGACCGCACCCCACCGGGGTGGGAGTGCCTCCCGCTGCAGGTCGACCACACCGGCGCGACGGTGCGCCCGGGCACCGACGATCACGATGCGGTATCTTTCTAGTCGCCCGGAACACACCGGTGGCAGACGGTGTTGTGGGCACTGTCGGCCTGTGCTTAGGCTGACGTCGTAGCCGCCTCCGGGCGTGCCTCACGGGGCGTTGCAGCCGTGCGATCCGTCGCCGCTCAGCCTCGCCCCGCATCCACAGACCCGCGCCTCCGACGGCGACCGCAGCTCTGACCGTGGGCCGCGTCGTCCGGGGGCGGGTCACCCCCTGCGCCGGTAGGCGCAGGTCACCGCAGGGAAGGACCTGTACGTGAGCGACACCACCGACCTCGTCGACGCCGCGAGCGACGCGACCCCGTCGAACGAGGGAGCTGCCGACGCCGGAGCCGCCCGCTCCCGGCGCCGTGGCAGCGGCCTGGCCGGGATGCTGCTGCCCGAGCTGCAGCGCCTGGCCGGCGAACTCGGCATCCCCGGCACCGCGCGCATGCGCAAGAGCGACCTGGTCGCGGCCATCTCCGAGCGGCAGGTGGGCGGCGCGTCCGGCGCCCCCGCCGGCGCTCCGGCCGCCCCCACCACGTCGGTGCCCGCCCCGCGCACCGACCCGGCGCGCGACCGCGGTCCCGCCACCTCCAGCGCCCCGCCCGAGGCGCCGGTGAGCGGCGGCGGCAACGCCGCGCCGGTCACCACCCCGTCCGCCGGCACCGACGCGCCCACCGACGGCGCCCGGCTGAACGGCAACGCCCCCGACGCACCCGCGGCCCCCACCGCCGCCCCCGCCGCCGAGACCGGCGGGCGTCGCCGCCGCACCGCCAGCCGTCCGGCCGGCGCCCCCGCGGGCGACGCCGCCGCCCCGGCCGCCGACGCCGCGACCGCCGCACCGGCGGCGGGGACGACCACCGACCCCACCCCGACGGGGGACACGCCCGCCGAGTCCGTCCCGGCCGAGGGCCGCACCGACGGCGGCCGGCCTCCGCGCACCCGGGGCAACCGGGACCGCGGCGAGCGCGCCGCCGCCTCCGAGGACCGCGCCGACACCCGCGAGACCACCACCCGTGAGGTCGGCAGCCGCGAGGACACCACCCGCGAGGACCGGCGTCCGGACACCGGCAGCGGCGAGGAGCGCGGCGGACGCAACCGCGGCGGCGATCCCGAGTCGGCCGAGCGTCCCGAGCGCGGCCGCAACCGCAACGAGCGGGGCAACCGCGAGGACCGCCCCGAGCGGAACCGGGACGGCGGCCGCAACGGCAACGACAACGGCCGGGCCAACGGTCGGGCCGACGGCCGGGCCGACGGCCGCGGCGACGACGGCAACGGCCGGGACAACGGCAACGGCCGCGCCAACGGCCGGGGCGAGGACAACGGGCGCGCCGACACCGGCCGCAACGACCGCGACGGCGGGCGTCCCGACGAGGACGACGACGACTTCGAGGGCAGCGGCCGGCGCCGCGGCCGGCGCTACCGGGACCGCAACCGCCGCGGCGGCAACGCCCCCGGCGGCCGCGAGCGCTTCGAGCCCACCGAGCCGACGGTCAGCGAGGACGACGTCCTGCTGCCGGTCGCCGGCATCCTCGACGTGCTCGACAGCTACGCCTTCGTCCGCACCTCCGGCTACCTGACCGGGCCGAACGACGTCTACGTCTCGCTGTCCCAGGTGCGCCGCTACGGCCTGCGCCGCGGCGACGCCATCACCGGCGCCGTCCGCCAGCCGCGCGAGGGCGAGCGCAAGGACAAGTACAACGCCCTGGTCCGGCTGGACTCCGTGAACGGCCTGGACCCCGAGCAGGCCCGCAACCGCCCCGAGTTCACCAAGCTGACCCCGCTCTACCCGCAGGAGCGGCTGCGGCTGGAGACCGAGCCCAACCAGCTGACCACCCGGCTGATGGACCTGGTCATGCCGATCGGCAAGGGCCAGCGCGCCCTGATCGTCAGCCCGCCCAAGGCGGGCAAGACGATGGTGCTGCAGGCGATCGCCAACGCGATAACCACCAACAACCCCGAGTGCCACCTGATGGTCGTTCTCGTCGACGAGCGGCCCGAAGAGGTCACCGACATGCAGCGCTCGGTGAAGGGCGAGGTCATCGCCTCGACCTTCGACCGGCCGCCGTCGGACCACACCACGGTCGCCGAGCTGTCCATCGAGCGGGCCAAGCGGCTGGTCGAGATGGGCCACGACGTCGTCGTCCTGCTCGACTCGATCACCCGGCTGGGCCGCGCCTACAACCTGGCCGCCCCGGCCAGCGGCCGGATCCTCTCCGGTGGCGTCGACTCGACCGCGCTGTACCCGCCGAAGCGCTTCCTCGGCGCCGCCCGCAACATCGAGAACGGCGGCTCGCTGACCATCATCGCCTCGGCGCTGGTGGAGACCGGGTCCACCATGGACACGGTCATCTTCGAGGAGTTCAAGGGCACCGGGAACGCCGAGATCAAGCTCGACCGGCGGCTCGCGGACAAGCGGGTCTTCCCCGCCGTCGACGTCAACGCGTCGGGCACCCGCAAGGAGGAGATCCTCCTGGCGCCCGACGAGCTGGCCATCGTGATCAAGCTGCGCCGGGTGCTGTCGGCTCTGGAGCCGCAGCAGGCCATCGAGTTGCTGCTGGACCGGATGCGCAAGACGCGCAACAACATCGAGTTCCTCATGCAGGTACAGAAGACGACGCTGGGCGCCGGCGAGAAGGATTAAGGACCCCCTCGCCCCCCACCGCTCGCAGGCTCGCGGTGGGGCCCTGCGAGGGGGCCGCTCCAGCACGTCACCGCGGCCGTACACTGGCCGATCGGGCCTGCGTTGCGGTGGAAGACCAGCACCGACGACGGCGTTCCCGACAGCAGACCAATCGAGCAGAGAGAGGGTGAGCGGCATGAAGGCCGACATCCACCCGGACTACACCGTCACCCAGGTGACGTGTGGTTGCGGCAACACGTTCAGCACCCGCAGCACCTACGGCCAGCCCGCGCTGACCGTCGAGGTCTGCTCTGCCTGCCACCCCTTCTACACCGGCAAGCAGAAGATCATGGACACCGGTGGCCGGGTCGCCCGCTTCGAGAAGCGGTTCGGCAAGCGCGCCGGTGCGGGTGCCTCCGCCGACGCCAAGTAGCACCACCGACGGCGCCCGCGCCGCCCCTCCCGGGGGCGGGGCGGGCGCCGTCGTCGTGTCCGGACCCGCCCGGTGTGCTTTTTCGGGCTCATGTACGAGGGAGGCCCCGTGAGCAGCAGCACCGACGCCGGCACCGACCGGCTCGCTGACGCGCTCGCCGAGCACGCGTCGCTGGAGGCCGAGCTCGCCGACCCCGCGGTGCACGCCGACGCCGGCCGCGCCCGGCGGCTGGGCCGCCGGTACGCCGCGCTGGCCCCGCTGGTGGAGCACGCGCGTGCGCTGGAGGCGGCCCGCGGCGACCTGGCCGCCGCCCGCGAGCTGGCCGGCGAGGACCCTTCCTTCGGCGCCGAGGCCGCCGCGCTGGAGCAGCGGGTCGCCGAGCTGGGGGACCGGCTCACCGAGCTGCTGCTGCCCAAGGACCCCGACGACGACAAGGACGTCATCCTCGAGATCAAGGCGGGGGAGGGCGGTGCGGAGTCCGCGCTGTTCGCCGGGGACCTGCTCCGGATGTACCTGCGCTACGCCGAGCGGCGCGGCTGGGCCACCGAGGTGCTGGACGCCGTGGACGCCGAGCTGGGCGGGTACAAGGACGTGGCGGTCGCGGTCAAGTCCCGCGGGGACGAGGGGATCTGGTCCCGGCTGAAGTTCGAGGGCGGCGTCCACCGGGTGCAGCGGGTGCCGGTGACCGAGTCCCAGGGACGGATCCACACCTCGGCCGTCGGCGTCCTGGTGCTGCCGGAGGCCGAGGAGGTCGACGTCAGCGTCGACCCGAACGACCTGCGGATCGACGTGTTCCGGTCCTCCGGGCCGGGCGGGCAGAGCGTCAACACCACCGACTCCGCCGTCCGGATCACCCACCTGCCCTCGGGCATCGTGGTCAGCTCGCAGAACGAGAAGAGCCAGCTGCAGAACCGGGAGTCCGCGCTGCGGGTGCTGCGCTCCCGGCTGCTGGCCGCCGCGCGCGAGGAGGCGGCGGCCACCGCCAGCGACGTCCGGCGCAGCCAGGTCCGCACCGTCGACCGCAGCGAGCGGGTGCGCACCTACAACTACCCGGAGAACCGGATCAACGACCACCGGGTCGGCTTCAAGGCGCACAACCTGGACCAGGTGCTGGACGGCGAGCTCGACCCCGTGATCGACGCCCTCACCGCCGCGCACACCGCCGAGCTGATGGCGGCCGGCTCCTGACCCCCGCGCGGCTGCTGCTCGCCGACGCCGCCCGGGAACTCGCCGAGGGCGGCGTGGCGTCCCCGCGGGTGGACGCCGAGCTGCTGCTGGCCGCCGTGCTCGGCGTGCCGCGGGCCCGGCTGCTCACCCTGGACACCGTCCCGGACGACGCCGCCGGGCGGTTCGCCGGCCTGGTCGCCGAGCGGGCCTCCCGGGTCCCGCTGCAGCACCTCACCGGCACCGCGCCGTTCCGGTTCCTGGACCTGGCCGTGGGTCCGGGCGTCTTCGTGCCCCGCCCGGAGACCGAGCTGGTCACCGGGTGGGTGCTGGACCGGATCGCCGGGACCGAGCGGCCCCTGGTCGTGGACCTGGGCACCGGCTCCGGCGCGATCGCCCTGTCGGTCGCCCACGAGCACCCCGGAGCCCGGGTCGTCGCCGTCGAGGCCGACCCGGGGGCCATCGGCTGGACGCGGCACAACGCCGCCGTCCGGGCCGCCGCGGGGGACACCCCGGTCGAGGTGCTCGCCGGTGACATGACCGACGACGGGCTGCTCCGCGAGCTGGACGGGCAGGTGGACGTCGTGGTCTCCAACCCGCCATACGTCCCCGACGGCGCCGGGCTGCCGCGGGAGGTCGCCGACCACGACCCGGCGCTGGCCCTGTGGGGCGGCCCGGACGGACTCGACGTCGTCCGCGGGCTGCTGCGCACCGCGGCCCGGCTGCTCCGTCCCGGCGGCTGGCTGGGCATCGAGCACGCCGACCAGCAGGGGAGCGCGCTGCCCGCGCTGGTGCGGGCCGCCGGCGGCTGGACCGACGTCGGCGACCACCCGGACCTGGCCGGCCGGCCGCGGTACACGACGGCCCGGCTGGCCGCGCGCGGGCAGTGACAGACTCCGGTCCCGTGGCCGAGATCTACGACTGCAGTGACCCCGACCGGCGCACCGCGGGGCTGGACGCCGCCGCCGCGGCGCTGTCCCGCGGCGACCTGGTGCTCCTGCCCACCGACACCGTGTACGGGGTGGCCGCCGACGCGTTCACCGCGTCCGCGGTCACCAAGCTGCTGGCGGCGAAGAACCGCGGGCGGTCCATGCCGGTCCCGGTGCTGGTGGGGGAGGCCTCGACCCTCGCCGGGCTGGTGACCACGGTGCCGCCGGTGGCCCACCAGCTGGCCGAGGCCTTCTGGCCCGGCGGCCTGACGCTGGTCGTCGAGCACGCGCCGTCGCTGGCCTGGGACCTCGGGGACGCCCAGGGCACCGTCGCGGTGCGGCTCCCCGACGACGACGTCACCCGGGACCTGCTCCGCCGCACCGGCCCGCTCGCCGTCTCCAGCGCCAACCGCTCCGGCCGCCCGGCCGCGACGACCGCCCAGCAGGCGGACTACCAGCTCGGCGAGCACGCCGCCGTCGTTCTGGACGACGGCCCCCGGGACAGTTCGGCGGCCAGCACCATCGTCGACTGCACCGGCCCCACCCCCCGGGTGCTCCGGGTCGGTGCGATCGAGGTCGACCGCCTCCGCGAGGTCGTCCCCGACATCACGGACTAGGCAAGGACCCCGCTGCCCCCACCGCTCGCGAGCTTGGGGCGAGCCTTTGAACGGGGCCGAAGGTCTTCGTGTGCATGGCACCGGGGAACACACGGGCAAGTCGACGTCGCGAGCCGAGTACGGCGTCGTCCGAGAGGACGACTGTGCGGGGTCGGCGCGGGGCCGCAGGCTCCCGCCGGCAACGCACGAAACAGCTCAACGGCGCTCGGGGACAGCACCTGGCCGCGGTGCGATCCGGAGGATCGCAATGTCAAGGCGATACCGTGGTGCGACAGCCGCGCGCCCGACCGGTCGGGTGCTCGCGGGCGCCCGCACCGACGCACCGTCGTCAGAGCCCCTGGAGTGCAGCCGCCATGAGCAGCACCGCCGACACCCCCTACTGGGGCCCGGACTTCAACGCCCTGGCCGCCTTCGACCCCGACATCTCCAGCGTGGTCCTCGACGAGCTGGACCGGCTGCGCGGCGGTCTCCAGCTGATCGCCAGCGAGAACTTCACCAGTCCCGCGGTGCTCGCCGCGCTGGGCAGCACGCTGTCCAACAAGTACGCCGAGGGGTACCCGGGACGGCGGTACTACGGCGGCTGCGAAGTCGTCGACCGCGCCGAGGACATCGGCATCGCCCGGGCGAAGGAGCTGTTCGGCGCCGAGCACGCCAACCTGCAGCCGCACTCCGGCGCCAGCGCCAACCTGGCCGCCTACGGCGCGTTCCTGTCCCCGGGCGACACGCTGCTGGGCATGGCGCTGCCGCACGGCGGGCACCTGACCCACGGCACCAAGGTCTCGTTCTCCGGCAAGTGGTTCAACGCCGTCCAGTACGGCGTCCGCCCCGACACGGAGCACATCGACTACGACCAGGTCCGCGACCTGGCCCGCGAGCACCGGCCCAAGCTGATCGTCTGCGGCGGCTCGGCCATCCCGCGGCTGATCGACTTCGCCGCCTTCCGGGAGATCGCCGACGAGGTCGGCGCGATCCTGATGGTGGACGCCGCGCACTTCATCGGTCTGGTCGCCGGCAAGGCGATCCCCTCACCGGTGCCCTACGCCGACGTCGTCACCTTCACCACGCACAAGGTGCTCCGCGGCCCGCGCGGGGGCGCCATCGTGTGCAAGGCGGAGCACGCCAAGGCCATCGACAAGTCCGCCTTCCCGATGATGCAGGGCGGCCCGCTGATGCACGCCATCGCCGCGAAGGCGGTGAACTTCAAGGAGTGCCTGACCCCGGAGTACCAGGCCTATGCCCGCCAGGTGGTCTCCAACGCCCAGGCGCTCACCGAGGGGCTGGCCGCTGAAGGCCTGCGCCCGGTCGCCGGCGGGACCGACACCCACCTCGCGCTGCTCGACCTGCAGCAGGTCACCGACGACGCCGGCGAGCTGGTCACCGGCAAGGTCGCCGAGGCCCGCTGCGACGCCGCCGGCATCGTGCTGAACAAGAACGCCATCCCCAACGACCCGCAGCCGGCGTCGGTCGCCTCGGGCATCCGCGTCGGCAGCCCGGCGGTGACCACGCAGGGGATGGTCGAGACCGACATGAAGGCGGTCGCCTCGCTCATCGGGACGGCGATCCGCGACGCCGCCGGCGCCCGGACGGCGGACGTCGCCGCCGGTGTCCGCGACCTCGTCGGCGCGCACCCGGCCTACCCGGCGCCGAGCCGCCGCGGCTGAGCGCCGGGCCCGATCCGATGCGCGAGTACGTCGTCGTCCTGCTGACCGCAGGGGTGGTCACGTTCCTGGCCACCCCCGTGGTCCGGGTGGCGGCGATCCGGATGCGGATGATGGCCGCCGTCCGGGACCGCGACGTGCACGTCATCCCCACCCCGCGGGGCGGGGGGGTGGCGATGTACCTCGGGGTCGCCGCCGCGGTGCTGGTGGCCACCCGGCTGCCCGCGCTGCAGCGGACGTTCGACGACTCGCAGACCGTCGGGGTGCTCGTCGCCGGCGGGGTGATCTGCCTGCTCGGAGTGCTGGACGACCGGTTCAGCCTCGACGCGCTGACCAAGCTCACCGGCCAGATCGCCGCCGCGGGGGTGATGGTGCTGGGCGGCGTCCAGCTGCTGTACCTCTTCCTCCCGGTCGCCGACATCGGCACGTTGATCCTCGGACCATCGGTCGGCGTGCCGGCGACCATCCTGCTGACCGTGCTCACGGTGAACGCGCTGAACTTCATCGACGGCCTCGACGGGCTGGCGGCGGGGGTCTCGGCGATCGCCGCGCTGGCCTTCTTCGCCTACAGCTACCACCTGGGCCTGGTCGGCTACGACGACGTGGCCAGCGCCCCGGCGCTGATCACGGCGGTGCTGGCCGGGGCCTGCCTGGGCTTCCTGCCGCACAACTTCAGCCCCGCCCGGATCTTCATGGGCGACTCGGGCTCGATGCTGGTCGGTCTCATGCTGTCGGCGGCCGCGGTGTCGGCCACGGGGCAGGCCGACCCGCAGACGTTCGACTCGGCGGCCAGCCTGCTGCCCCTCGCCCTGCCGCTGCTGGTGCCGATCGCGGTGCTGTTCATCCCGGTTGCGGACCTGGTGCTGGCCGTCGTCCGGCGCACCCGTCGGGGCCGGTCGCCGTTCGCGCCGGACAAGATGCACCTGCACCACCGGCTGCTGTCCATCGGGCACTCGCACCGGCGGGCCGTGCTGATCATGTACTTCTGGGCGGCCCTGCTGAGCTTCGGCGCCGTGGCGCTGTCGATCACCGGCGGGACGGTCGAGGTCCTCGTCGTGGTCGGGGCGCTGCTGGTGGTCGGCGTGGTCGTCGTGCTCAGTCCGCGGGCGCGGCGGGCGGCGATCGCCGCCCGGCAGGCCGAGGTCGCCGCGCAGCGGCAGCGCAGCCGGTCTGCCCACCCGACCCGGCGGGTGGCCCGGACCGTGGCCACCCGCGGGGCGGTGAGCCCGGGCGGTGCTCCGGCGGTGCCCAAGCCGTTGAGCTCGTCGGCGCCGCCCGCCACCACCGGTCCGCCGGCCGGGGTGCGGCGGTGACCGCACCGGGAGCGCAGCCCGCCGCCCCCTGGGACGTCTCGTTCCTGCGGGTCGGGGTGCTGGCCACCCTGGCGGCCACCGCGGTGGCCGTCCCGGTCGTCGGTGTGCTCCTGAGCTGGGCCGATGCCCTCGGCGTCCTCGTCGGCGCGGCGGTGGTGGCCTTCTTCTTCTGCCTGTCCGGGCTCGTCATCGCCTGGGCCGGACGCCTCCACGACAGCTTCACCCTGCCGGCCGCGCTGGGGAGCTTCGCCGTCAAGGTCGTGCTGCTCTTCCCCGTGCTGAGCGCCCTCCCGGCCGACGGCTGGCTGGACCGCCGGACGCTGGCCTGGACGGTGGTCGCCGGCGCGGTGCTGTGGAGCCTGGTGCAGGCCCGGTGGGTGTGGACCCGGCAGCTCTACTACGTCCCGCCGCCTGCGCCACCTGCGCGGACCGGGACGGCGGACCCGGAAATCCCGCGCACAGGCGGCTGATAAGGTCCCCGCGATGGCCGAGGACACTCCCGCACCTGGGGGAGCCCGACCGCGACCGCAGGCCGCAGGCGACCGTCAGCCCAGTGGGGCCGACGTCGGCTGGGGGATCACCGGGACGATGCTCTCGGGGTTGATCGTCTGGGGTGGCGCCGGGCTGGCGCTCGACCGCTGGCTGGGGACGAACTTCTTCGTCCTCATCGGCGCGCTCCTCGGTCTCGGCGTGGCCATCTACCTCGTGGTCATGAAGTACGCACCGCCGCTGCCGCCCGCCGGCAAGGCGGGGCGCGGATCCACCCCGGGCGGCCGTCGGAGTCGGCCCGGGTCGCAGAAGGGACAACGGTGACCCCCAGCGCCTCCGCGCTCGTCAACGTGCTCGCCGCCGAGGGCGGTGAGGGCGACAGCGGCTTCCAGGCTCCGAGCATCGCGGAGTTCTACCCCGAGTCGCTCGTGTCGTTCTCGGTACTGGGGATCGACTTCGAGTTCACCCGGATCACCTTCATCCTGTTCATCGCGACCACGGCGATCCTGCTGCTGCTGGTCCTGGCGATGCGCAGGCCGGGCATCGTGCCGGGCAAGATGCAGTGGCTGGCCGAGAGCGGCTACTCCGTCGTCCGGGACGGCATCGCCCGGGACGTGATCGGTCCCAAGGGCCTGCCGTTCGCCCCGTTCCTCGGGTCGCTGTTCTTCTTCATCCTGGCGAACAACGCGATGAGCATCGTGCCGTTCTTCCAGATCTCGCCGATGAGCAAGTTCGCGTTCCCGCTGGTCCTCGCGGTGTTCGTGTGGATCCTCTACAACTACATCGGCATCAGGGAGCAGGGCGCGGCGAGGTACTTCAAGGACGCAGCCGTCCCGCCGGGCGTCCCGGCTGCCGCGCTGATCCTGGTGACGCCGATCGAGCTGCTGCAGGTCTTCGTCATCCGGCCGTTCACCCTCGCCGTCCGGCTCTTCGCCAACATGTTCGCCGGGCACATGCTGCTGGTGGTCTTCTCCCTGGGTGCGGTCTACCTGCTCCAGGTCGGCAACTTCTCGGTGGTCTTCGCGCCGTTCTCGCTGCTCATGGCCATCATCATGACCTTCTTCGAGCTGCTGGTGATCGTGCTGCAGGCCTACGTGTTCGTGGTCCTGACGGCCACCTACCTCAGCGGTTCCATCGAGCCCGCGCACTGACCCACCGCGCCACCCCACCCCAGGACCAGCACCACCGGCACCACCCCGCCAGCCGCCCGGGACCACCCCGGGCGACCGACACAGGAGGAACACCCCGCAATGGATCTTCTGGCCGCTGAAGGACTGACCGGCAGCATCGGCTCGGTCGGCTATGGCCTCGCCGCTATCGGCCCGGGCATCGGTGTCGGCATCGTGTGGGCCGCCTACATCCAGGCGACCGCCCGTCAGCCCGAGTCCGCCGGCCTGACCCGGACCTACGCCTTCCTCGGTGCCGCCCTCTCCGAGGCGCTCGCCCTGATCGGCCTGGTCGTGCCCTTCATCTTCGGGCCGTGACCTGGCTCCCCGCCGGATCCGTACCCAGCTGACCTAGGGACGTGCAGAGCATGAACATCCTGGCCGCGGAGAGCGCGAACCCGCTGCTGCCGCCACTCGGAGAGATCGTCGTCGGCATCATCGCCTTCGCGATCCTCTACTTCGTGCTGGCCAAGTTCGTCTTCCCGCAGATGGAGAAGACGTTCCGGGCCCGCCGCGAGGCGATCGAGGGCGGCATCGAGCGGGCCGAGGCCATGCAGGCCGAGGCCAAGGCGGCGCTGGAGCAGTACCGCGGCCAGTTGGCCGAGGCGCGCACCGAGGCAGCGCAGATCCGGGACGCCGCCCGGGCCGAGGGGCAGCAGATCCTCGAGCAGCTCCGGGCCCAGGCCCAGGAGGAGTCCGCCCGGATCGTCGCCCGCGGCGAGGAGCAGCTGGCGGCCAACCGGCAGCAGGTCGTCAACCAGCTCCGCGGCCAGATCGGCATGCTCGCCGTGGACCTGGCCAGCCGGGTCGTCGGGGAGTCCCTCGCCGAGGACGCCCGCCGCAGCGGGACCGTCGACCGGTTCCTGGACCAGCTCGACGGCATGTCAGCCACGACCACCGGGACGCCGTCGCCGGCGCCGTCCACGGACGGCCGGGGCGGCAGCTCGGTGTACGTCCCGCAGGGCGACCGCTGATGCACGCCTCCAGCCGGGCGGCCATGGCCGAGGCGCGCGCGGCGCTGGTCGAGCAGACGCAGGGTGCCCCGAGCAACCGGCGGGGTGACACGCTGCTCGCCCTCGCCGACGAGCTGTTCGCAGTGGCGCACCTGCTGGAGGGGCAGCCTTCGCTGCGCCGCGCGCTGTCGGACGCCTCCGCGCGGCCCGACGACCGCGCCGGGCTGGCCCGTCGGCTGCTGTCCGCGCAGATCTCCCCCACGGCGCTGACCGTCGTCGAGGCCGTCGCGCGGCAGCGCTGGTCCCGCCCGCTCGACCTGGTCGAGGCCACCGAGACCCTCGCGGTCGAGGCGGCGCTGGACGCGGCCGAGGCGCGGGCTGAACTCGACGGCGTCGAGGACGAGCTGTTCCGGTTCGGCCGGATCATCGCCGGCGACGACGACCTGCTCCGCATCCTCGGCGACCGGACCGCGCCGCGTGAGGGGAAGACCGCCCTCCTGGACCGCCTGCTCGCCGGCAAGGTGAGCCCGGTGACCGAGCGGCTGGTGCGGAACTCCCTCACCAGCCCGCACGTGCACAACGCCGAGAACGTCGTCGAGCGGCTGTCCGAGGTCGCCGCCCGTCGGCGGGGCCGGTCGGTCGCGCACGTGACCAGTGCCGTCGTCCTCACCCCCGAGCAGGAGCGCCGGCTGGCCGAGGTGCTCGAGCGCCTCTACGGGCGGAGCATCGGGCTGCAGGTCCAGGTCGACCCGGCCGTCCTGGGCGGTCTGGTCATCCGCGTCGGTGACGAGATCATCGACGGCAGCATCGCCCACCGACTCGAGGCCGCCGGCCGCCAGCTGGCCGTCTGAGCCGCACCGACAGCGTCAGACCCGCACCACCCACAGAGCAGCAGGAAGAGGACGCAGAGCCATGGCCGAGCTGACGATCTCCGCGGACGAGATCCGCAGTGCGATCCAGAACTACGTCAGTGACTACCGCCCCGACGTCTCCCGTGAGGAGGTCGGGATCGTCACCGAGGCCGGTGACGGCATCGCCCGCGTCGAGGGCCTCCCCTCGGTCATGACCAACGAGCTGCTCGAGTTCGAGGGCGGCGTGCGTGGCCTGGCGCTGAACCTCGACGTGCGCGAGGTCGGCGTGGTCATCCTGGGCGACTTCGCCAACATCGAGGAGGGCCAGACCGTCCGCCGCACCGGCGAGGTGCTCTCCGTGCCCGTCGGTGACGGCTACCTGGGCCGGGTCGTCGACCCCCTGGGCAACGCCATCGACGGTGGCGGCCCGATCGCCACCACCGGTCGGCGCGCCCTCGAGCTGCAGGCGCCCACCGTGGTGCAGCGGCAGTCGGTGCACGAGCCGATGCAGACCGGCATCAAGGCGATCGACGCCATGACCCCGATCGGCCGCGGCCAGCGTCAGCTGGTCATCGGCGACCGGCAGACCGGCAAGTCGGCCATCGTGCTGGACACGATCATCAACCAGAAGCAGGCCTGGGCCACGGGCGACCCGAGCCAGCAGGTGCGCTGCATCTACGTGGCGGTCGGCCAGAAGGGCTCCACCATCGCGGCCACCCGTGCCGCGCTGGAGGACGCCGGCGCCATGGAGTACACGACCATCGTCGCCGCCCCCGCTTCCGAGGCGGCCGGCTTCAAGTACATCGCTCCCTACACCGGCTCGGCGATCGGCCAGCACTGGATGTACGAGGGCAAGCACGTCCTGATCGTGTTCGACGACCTGTCCAAGCAGGCCGAGGCCTACCGCGCCGTGTCCCTGCTGCTGCGCCGCCCGCCGGGCCGCGAGGCGTACCCGGGCGACGTCTTCTACTTGCACTCCCGGCTGCTCGAGCGCTGCGCCAAGCTCTCCGACGAGCTGGGTGCGGGCTCGATGACCGGGCTGCCGCTGATCGAGACCAAGGGCAACGACGTCTCGGCGTACATCCCGACCAACGTCATCTCGATCACCGACGGGCAGATCTTCCTGGAGACCGGTCTGTTCAACTCCGGTGTCCGCCCGGCGATCAACGTCGGCGTCTCGGTGTCCCGGGTCGGTGGCTCGGCGCAGATCAAGGCGATGAAGTCCGTCGCCGGCCGGCTGCGCCTGGACCTCGCCCAGTACCGCGAGCTCGAGGCCTTCGCCTCGTTCTCCTCGGACCTGGACGCCTCCAGCCGCGCGACGCTGGACCGCGGTCAGCGCCTGGTCGAGCTGCTCAAGCAGGGTCAGTACTCGCCGTACCCGGTCGAGCGCGAGGTCGTGTCGCTGTGGCTGGGCACCACCGGGAAGCTGGACCAGGTCCCGGTGCCCGACGTCCGCCGCTTCGAGTCCGAGTTCCTCGAGTTCATCGGCCGGGGCGACAACACGATCTTCGACGACATCCGCAACTCCAAGAAGCTCGACGACGACACCGTCGGCAGCCTGGAGCGGGCGGTGGACTCCTTCCTGGACCAGTTCCGGACCAGCGAGGGCGAGTCGCTGAAGGTCAACGAGGCCGAGGTCGAGGCCATGGACGCCAGCGACCGTGGCCAGGAGACCGTCCAGGTCAAGCGGAGCCGCTGACATGGCCGGTTCCCTCCGCGCGCTGCGGCGCCGGATCCGCTCCACGCAGTCGACGAAGAAGATCTTCTCGGCCCAGGAGCTGATCGCCGGTGCCCGCATCGTGCGTGCGCAGAACCGGGTGGAGGCGTCCAAGCCCTACGCCCGGGAGATCACCCGGGTGCTCTCGGCGCTGGCCTCCTCGGCCAGCCTCGACCACCCGCTGCTCACCGAGCGGGAGAGGCCGGGCCGGGTCGCCGTCCTGGTGATCACCTCCGACCGCGGGTTCGCCGGGTCCTACAACGTCAACGTGCTGCGCCGCACCGAGGAGCTGCTCGGACTGCTGCGCAACGAGGGCAAGGACCCGCAGCTGTACGTCGTCGGCCGCAAGGGCGAGACCTACTACCGGTTCCGTGACCGGGAGATGGTCGACACCTGGACCGGCTTCTCCGAGCAGCCCGGGTACCAGAACGCGCAGGAGGTCGGGCGGGCGCTGATCGAGGCGTTCACCGCCGGCGAGGACGACGACGAGACCGGCGCCGGGGCCGACGGGATCCTGGGCGTGGACGAGCTGCACATCGTCTACACCGAGTTCCGCTCGCTGCTGTCGCAGGTGCCCGTCGCCAAGCGGATGGCCCCGCTGGAGGTGGAGGAGGTCGAGGAGTTCCGCGACGAGCGGGACGAGCAGCTCGAGGCCGAGCGCACCAGCGAGGTGCCGACCTCCTACGAGTTCGAGCCGTCGGCCGAGGCGCTGCTGGACGCGCTGCTGCCGAAGTACATCACCACCCGGATCTACGCGGCGATGCTCGAGGCGGCGGCCTCGGAGTCGGCGTCGCGCCGGCGGGCGATGAAGTCGGCGTCGGACAACGCCGAGGAGCTGGCGAAGAACCTGTCCCGGCAGGCCAACCAGGCCCGCCAGGCGGAGATCACCCAGGAGATCAGCGAGATCGTCGGCGGCGCCGACGCGCTGGTCTCGGCGGGCAACGACAACTGATCGACCCCCGGCCGCGGCGCCACCCGCCGCGGGCTGGGACACCGGACACGCGAGACCACCGAGCCCCAGGGCAGGAGAGCAACACAGATGACCGTCACCGAGGACCGTCCGAGCACCCAGGAGACCACCGGCACCGGCCGGGTCGTCCGGGTCACCGGCCCGGTCGTCGACGTCGAGTTCCCCCGCGACGCGATGCCCGAGCTGTTCAACGCGCTCAAGGTCGAGGTCACCCTCGCCGACCTGGGCAAGACGCTGACCCTCGAGGTCGCCCAGCACCTGGGCGACAACGTGGTCCGCACCATCTCGATGGCCCCCACCGACGGCCTCGTGCGGGGTGCCGAGGTCCGGGACACCGGCTCCGCCATCTCCGTGCCGGTGGGTGACGTGGTCACCGGGCACGTGTTCAACGCCCTCGGGGAGTGCCTGGACACCCCTGGCTACGGCGCGGACGCCCAGCGCTGGACGATCCACCGGCACGCGCCGAAGTTCGACCAGCTCGAGGGCCGCACCGAGCTGCTCGAGACCGGCATCAAGGTCATCGACCTGCTGACCCCCTACGTGCGCGGCGGGAAGATCGGCCTGTTCGGTGGGGCCGGCGTGGGCAAGACCGTGCTCATCCAGGAGATGATCCGCCGCGTCGCCCAGGAGTTCGGTGGCGTGTCGGTGTTCGCCGGAGTCGGCGAGCGCACCCGTGAGGGGAACGACCTGATCACGGAGATGACCGAGTCCGGCGTCATCAACTCGACCGCGCTGGTGTTCGGCCAGATGGACGAGCCGCCGGGCACCCGGCTGCGGGTGGCGCTGTCGGCGCTGACGATGGCGGAGTACTTCCGCGACGAGCAGGACCAGGACGTGCTGCTCTTCATCGACAACATCTTCCGGTTCACCCAGGCCGGTTCCGAGGTCTCGACGCTGCTGGGCCGCATGCCCTCCGCCGTGGGGTACCAGCCGACCCTGGCCGACGAGATGGGCACCCTGCAGGAGCGGATCACCTCGACCCGGGGTCGGTCCATCACCTCCCTGCAGGCGATCTACGTCCCCGCCGACGACATCACGGACCCGGCGCCGCACACCACGTTCGCGCACCTGGACGCCACGACCGTGCTCTCCCGGCCGATCTCGGAGAAGGGCATCTACCCGGCGGTGGACCCGCTGGACTCCACCAGCCGGATCCTGGACGCCCAGTACATCGGGCAGGAGCACTACGACACGGCCCGCGAGGTGCAGCGGATCCTGCAGCGTTACCAGGAGCTGCAGGACATCATCGCCATCCTCGGCATCGACGAGCTCGGTGAGGAGGACAAGGTCACCGTCAACCGGGCCCGGCGCATCGAGCGGTTCCTGTCGCAGAACATGTTCGTCGCCGAGGCGTTCACCGGCCAGCCCGGTTCCTACGTCCCGCTGTCGGAGACGCTGCAGGCGTTCAAGGCGGTGGCCGCTGGCGAGTACGACCACGTGCCCGAGCAGGCCTTCTTCATGTGCGGTGGCCTCGAGGACCTCGAGCGCAACTTCGACAAGCTGAAGAAGTCGTAGGACCACCCTTCAGGCCATCGCCTCGCAGGCTCGGCGATGGCCTGAAGGGTGGCCGTTCCAACAGGTCGTCACGGCCGGGTTCCTCACTCGAGGGGCCCGGCCGTCGGCGTCCCGGGAGAGGCCGACGTCAGTCGTAGGGGTCGGTGAGGACCGTGCGGGCCTGCAGGACGGCGAAGGTGACCTGCGGCCCGTCGGTCGTCGTGGTGCCCGGGACGTCGGCCGATGCTCCGCCGTCGACGGAGTAGGTGGCACCCCAGGTCGTGGTGAGGAAGGCCGTGTAGGTGCCCGCCCGGTAGTCGTGCGTGATGGTCTGGCGGGGGTACGGCGCTCCGGGGTCGGTGGTGGTGAGGCTGGTCCCGTCGCCGGTGTGCCAGGCGAAGCCGGTGGCGCGGGCGGTGATGTCGACGTCGAACCCGCGGATGTCGACGGTGAAGGTCTCGGTGGTGGGGCCGGTCGTGAAGAAGATGACCGGGAGCCCCACCAGGCCGTTGCCCGGCGGCTGCTGCTGGGTGGCCAGCTTCGGCAGGGGGAGGGTCTGGAAGTAGCGGAACACCTCGTCCGGCGACGGCGGCGGATTCAGGTCCGTGACGTCTACGCAGGACTCAGCCACGGTCCCCCAAGCCCCGTACGGGCTGCCGGGCGTGGCGTCAAGCGGTGGAGCTACGTCGTCGACCGGCGCCAAGTCCGCTTGGGCAAGGCGTTGTCTCTGCACTTGGTAGTAACCGATCACCCGACCCTCGACAGTCGGACAGGAACGGGTCTCGACCTCGCAACCGCCAGTCTGCGGGTCGGTGAGTTGGCATGGCGTCCGAAGTCGCCATTTGAAGAGCGCCTGGCTGACCGACCGAACATTAGTTGCGGTGTAAGTACCGTCATCGCCGCTCGACACTTCCTCTGCGGCGAGCCACGCGGCTCCCTGATCAAGTTCCGTCTTCACGCAAGCGAGTGAGCGGCATGACTCGGCGGCGGCCGTGCCCGTCAAGACGAGACTCGTCGCGGTGATCGTGACCGCGACGACGGAGCCTAGGTGACGTCCCACTGCGAGAAGACCCAACTCGTACTCTGTGTTGACCACGTCAGGACAGCGCCACATTGCAGGGTTGCTGGCGGCGCACTTAATTCGCCGATCGTGGCTCCCTCGGCTGTTCGCACCACTAGTGCTGATTGAGCCAGAGAGAAGGCCAACTCGGCCCGACCATCTGCCAGGGATGCCGGGGTGATACTGACTGGCTCAACGGTGCCACCCTCGTACGATCGGCTGTTTTGGGCGTCTTCGTTCATGTTATTGATCAGCTGGTCGCAGGTCTCGCAATCCTTGCTCAACTCGCTCATGTAGGCGGTATTCAGGTCGGCCTGCGCGCGGTTGTATAGGTTCAAGTAGTAGCGGAGGAATGACTCGGCGCCTGCGGGGGTCTGCTCGCGAGCTTCGGGGGGCATCGGGAAGTCGGGCGGGCCCAAGGGCGGCAGGGTCTCGCTGGCCCCGGCGGACGTCGGCGCCGCGCTCGGCAGCGAGTCGCTGGCCGGCTCCGGACCATCGGAACACCCGGCCAGCACAGCCATGGCGACCAGCGTCCCGGCAGCTCCCCGCGCCAGCCGCATCCGTGTCCTCCGTCGTCCCGGTCCGAGTCGGAAGACGGAGACTACGCAGCTCAGCGCTCTGTCGCCCCGCCAGGACGTGCCCCCTGTGGATCCCGCGCCCTCCGTTGACCGGGAGAACGACCAGACCGCGCCACGATCAGTGACGAAGGCCGTCGCCGTACGTGACGGCAAGCGGGCCGCTGTGCGCCGATCGGGTGACAGCACCCTGCAGGTCTCAAGCAGTGCGCTGGATGGGCCGATCATCGTGTCAGCGCGTCCGGACCGCGGACGCCTCGCTGGGAGAGCACCGTGCGCAGCAGACGAGCCCTGTCGGTCCCGACCTCGACCGGCACGACGGCCACGCTCGGCACCTCGCGGGCCGGCCAGGCCGATGCGGACGCGCTCGACTGGAGCTGGCCCCCCTACGCGCCGGTCGAGACCTCCGCCGGCCCGTTCGAGACCCCGGAGTGGGCGCCGGCGTCCTCGGTCGAGCACCCCCTCCTCCGGCTGGGCCGCTGGACGGTCCTCTACCGACGCAGCGCCTGACCTGCGGGTCCGGATCGTGCGTCGTCCCGTCCCCGCCGGGCGGTGCGGGGGAGTGGTCCCCGGAGGGCGCGAGGGCGCCGCTAGAGTGGGCACCGACCCGTCGCCGTGTCCACCCGGTCCGGCGGCCCCGCACCCGCCGGTCCAGCACCGCCGGCCTGGTGGACCCCGAGGAGTGTCGTGGCGACCCTGCAGGTCGAGCTCGTGGCCGTGGAGCGGATGATCTGGTCCGGTGAGGCCACCATGGTCATCGCCCGGACCACCGAGGGTGAGCTCGGTGTCCTGCCCGGTCACGCGCCCCTCCTGGGCGAGCTGGCCCCTGGCGGCGTGGTGCGCATCCGCCCCGAGTCCGGCGAGGAGCTGATCGTCGCCGCCCACGGCGGGTTCCTCTCGGTCACCGAGAAGGGTGTCTCCATTCTCGCGGAGACCGCCGAGATCGCCAGCGAGATCGACGTCGAGCGCGCCCGTGAGGCACTGCGCCGCGCCGAGGCCGAGGGTGACGACCCCGAGGCCCAGGCGGCCGCCCGTCGCGCCCAGTCCCGCCTGCGCGCCGCCGGCCAGGACGCCTGAGCCGACACGGACCACAGCGGCCGCGACCGACCCGGTGACCACCGTCGTCCTGGTCGTCGTCGCGCTCCTGCTGGCCGCGCTGGTGGCGGCGTTCCTGCTCCGCCGTCGGTTCCTGCTCTCCGGCCTGGGGGCAGTCGAGATGTGGCTGCGCCCGGCGGGTGCCACCCGCTGGTCGCCGGGCGTCGCCTGGTACTCCGGGAACACGCTGCTCTGGTACCGCGGACTGTCGCTGTCGGTCCGCCCCAACCAGCGGCTGTGCCGCTCGGAGTTCCGGGTCGACGCCCGGCGCCGGTCGACCCGGGCGGACGTCTCCCTCCCCGACGACACGGTGGTCCTGACCTGCCGGACCGGCGCGGGCCCTCAGGAGCTGGCCATGGACCGGTCGACCGAGACCGGTTTCCTGTCCTGGATCGAGTCGGCTCCGCCGTACGACCGGTGACGGACCCCCGCTGCCCCCCGCGCTGAGGGGCCCTGCGGCGGGACGTCGTCAGTCGCGGGCGGCGCGCTGGGCGTGCACCCCGCTGTGCGCGCCGGGCTCCCACAGCACGTCGCCGTCCGGGTTGGCCGCCCGGGCCAGGATGAACAGCAGGTCCGAGAGCCGGTTGAGGTAGCGGGCGGTCTCCGCGTTGGTCCGCTCCGCGTCGACGGCCAGCAGGGCCCACACGCTGCGCTCCGCCCGCCGGCTCACCGTGCGCGCCTGGTGCAGCAGCGCGGCCAGCGGCGTCCCGCCGGGCAGCACGAACGACGTCAGCGCCGGCAGCTCCTCGTTCGCCACGTCGCAGGCCGTCTCGAGCCGCTCGGTGTACTCGGCGGTGATCCGCAGCGGGGGATGCGCAGGGGCCTCGGTGACCGGGGTCGACAGATCGGCGCCCACGTCGAAGAGGTCGTTCTGCACGCTGCGCAGCAGCGCGGCGACCTCCGGCGCCGGTGAGCCCAGGGCGATCGCGAGTCCGATGACGCTGTTGGTCTCGTCCACGTCGGCGTAGGCGACCAGCCGGGGGTCGGTCTTGGTCACCCGGCTCATGTCGCCCAGGTGCGTCTGGCCGGCGTCGCCGGTCTTGGTGTAGATGCGGGTGAGCCGGACCGTCATGTGCTGAGCGTAGAAGAAGGACCCTGCTGCCCCTGGCCCCGTCCCGAGGAGGACGGGTCCTCGAACTGGCGGTGGGGCCCCGCCGCAGGGCCACCGTAAGGTGACCGGGTGGACTGCTTCTCGGTGACCGGTGGGACGTCGCTGCAGGGGCGGGTGCGGGTGACGGGTGCGAAGAACAGCGCGCTCAAGCTGATGGCCGCCGCGCTCCTCGCCTCCGGCCGGACCACCCTCGAGGAGGTCCCCGACATCCTCGACGTCGAGATCATGAGCGAGGTGCTGCGCCGGCTGGGCTGCGGCGTGGAGTACGAGCGCTACCCGGCAGGCAGCGGCGGCGGCGGCCGGGTGCACATCGACGTCCCGGAGCAGCCCTCCAGCGAGACCGACTACGACCTGGTGCGCCGGATGCGCGCCTCGATCAGCGTGCTCGGCCCGCTGGTCGCCCGCTGCGGCACCGCGAAGGTGGCGCTGCCCGGAGGTGACGCCATCGGCTCCCGCGGCCTGGACATGCACGTCGCGGGCCTGGAGCGGCTCGGCGCCACGGTGGTCAACGAGCACGGCTTCCTCATCGCCACCGCGCCGAAGCTGGTCGGCACGTCCATCTGGCTGGACTTCCCTTCCGTGGGTGCGACGGAGAACCTGGTCATGGCCGCCGTGCTCGCCGAGGGCACCACGATCGTGGACAACGCCGCGCGTGAGCCCGAGATCACCGACCTCTGCCGGATGCTCACCGCGATGGGCGCCCAGATCGACGGGGCCGGCACCTCCACCATCACCGTGCAGGGCGTGGAGGGACTGCAGCCGGTGGCCTACACCACCGTGCCGGACCGGATCGTGGCCGGGACGTGGGCGATCGGTGCGGTCATGACCCGCGGGGACGTCGTCGTCGAGCGCGCGGTCGCCGAGCACCTGACCGTGCCCCTGGAGAAGCTGGTCAGCGCCGGCGCGACCGTGGAACAGGTCCCCGACGGGGTGCGGGTCGCCATGGCCGACCGGCCACGGGGTGTGGACGTCGTGACGCTGCCGTTCCCGGGCTTCCCGACGGACCTGCAGCCGATGGCGGTCGCCCTGGCGGCGGTCTCCACCGGGACGGCGCTGATCACGGAGAACGTGTTCGAGGGCCGGTTCATGTTCGTCAACGAGCTGGTGCGACTCGGCGCCGACGTGCGTATCGACGGCCACCACGCCGTCGTCCGTGGCCGTGAGCGGTTGTCCAGCGCGCCGGTGCTGGCCACCGACATCCGGGCCGGCGCCGGCCTGGTGCTCGCCGGACTGCTCTCCGACGGTGTCACCGAGGTGCAGGACGTCCGGCACATCGACCGCGGCTACCCCGACTTCGTCGAGCAGCTCCGCGGCGTCGGCGTGCAGATCGAGCGGACCGAACGCCCCGACTGACCGTCCCGCGGCGAGGCAGCGGGCACGGTCAGGCCCCCTTCCAGGGGCCCGCCCTGAGCTTGCGAAGGGTGTGGGGGAAGGGTCAGGCCCCGCTGCAGGGGCCCGCCCTGAGCTTGCGAAGGGTGGGGGGCAGCGGGGTCCTTCGTCAGTTGCCGCGGAAGGACATGGCCAGGGCGCGGGCGCGCTCGGCGTCCTCCGGGAAGACCAGCACGTCGGTCCGGTGCGGAGCCGGCTCGCGGAGCGTGGACCGGATGCCGGCGTCGGAGAGCACCGCGCGCAGCGCCAGCGCCGACTCCCGGCGGGTCAGCGTGGCCACCGGCGTCAGCAGGCCGTCGCGTGCGGCCCCCGTCCGGCGGGCGGGTCGATCGGACCCGAACGCCCAGCGGAGGAACAGCGCGATCAGCGCGATCATCAGCAGCGCGATGAACGGCCCGACGGCGAAGTGCAGGCTCCCGGCGTCGATCGGCACGCGGACCCTCCCGGGCGGCTGCGGTGGTCCCGGGTCGAGACGCCGGGCTGCTGACGAGTGTGCCACCGCGCCGCTGGTCGGCCGTCTGGTTACCGACGGGTAGCGCACCTACACTCCGCGGGCATGCCCTTCCCGCACACGCCGGGGGAGCGTGACCGTCCCTGGGTCATGCGCACCTACGCCGGTCACTCGTCGCCGGCGGAGTCCAACGCGCTCTACCGGCGCAACCTGGCGAAGGGGCAGACGGGTCTGTCGGTTGCCTTCGACCTGCCCACCCAGACCGGGTACGACCCCGACGACGAGCTCGCCGTCGGCGAGGTCGGCAAGGTGGGCGTCCCGGTCACGCACGTCGGGGACATGCGTGCCCTGTTCGACGGCATCCCGCTGGACGAGATGAACACGTCGATGACCATCAACGCCACGGCGATGTGGCTGCTGGCGCTCTACCAGGTGGTGGCCGAGGAGCACGGTCACGACGTCCGGGAGCTCGCCGGGACGACGCAGAACGACATCATCAAGGAGTACCTGTCCCGCGGGACCTACGTGTTCCCGCCGGCACCGAGCATGCGGCTGATCACCGACATGGTGGCCTACACGGTCACGTCGATGCCCCGGTGGAACCCGATCAACATCTGCAGCTACCACCTGCAGGAGGCCGGCGCGACGCCGGTGCAGGAGATCGCCTACGCGCTGAGCACGGCCGTCGCCGTGCTGGACTCGGTGCGCGACTCCGGGCAAGTACCGCCCGAGCGCTTCGGCGACGTGGTCGCCCGGATGTCCTTCTTCGTCAACGCCGGGGTCCGGTTCGTCGAGGAGATGTGCAAGATGCGTGCCTTCGGGCAGCTCTGGGACGAGCTGACCCGGGAGCGCTACGGCGTCGAGCGGGCCGAGCACCGCCGGTTCCGCTACGGCGTGCAGGTCAACTCGCTGGGCCTGACCGAGGCACAGCCGGAGAACAACGTCCAGCGCATCGTGCTGGAGATGCTCGCGGTCACCCTGTCCCGTGACGCCCGGGCCCGCGCCGTCCAGCTGCCGGCCTGGAACGAGGCACTCGGGCTGCCGCGGCCCTGGGACCAGCAGTGGTCCCTGCGGCTGCAGCAGGTGCTGGCCCACGAGACCGACCTGCTGGAGTACGAGGACCTGTTCACCGGCTCGGTGGTGGTCGAGGCGAAGGTCGCCGAGCTGGTCGAGGGCGCGCGTGCCGAGATGGCCCGAGTGCAGGAGCTCGGCGGCGCGGTCGCCGCCGTGGAGTCCGGCTACATGAAGGGCCGGCTGGTGGCCTCGCTGGCCGAGCGCCGGAGGCGGATGGAGAGCGGCGAGGACGTCGTCGTCGGCGTCAACCGCTTCCAGTCCACCGAGGACAACCCGCTGCTGGCCGACCTGGGGTCGGCCATCCAGACCGTCGACCCGGCCGTGGAGGCCGCCGCCCAGCAGTCGGTCCGGGCCTGGCGGGCGCAGCGGGACCCGGGACCGGTGCGGACGGCGCTCGACGCGCTGCGGGCGGCCGCCGGCACCGACGCCAACCTGGTGCCGGCCACCCTGGACTGCGCCCGCGCGGGCGTGACCACGGGGGAGTGGGCCGGCGTGCTCCGGCAGGTGTTCGGTGAGTACCGGGCACCGACCGGTGTCGGCTCCGCGGCGGGCGGGGCGGGTGACCTCACGCTCACCGAGGTCCGTGAGCGGGTGCGGGCCACCGGCGCCGAGCTGGGCGGCCGGCTGCGGCTGCTGGTCGGCAAGCCGGGCCTCGACGGGCACTCCAACGGCGCCGAGCAGATCGCCGTCCGCGCCCGGGACGCCGGCTTCGAGGTCGTGTACCAGGGCATCCGGCTCACCCCGGCCCAGATCGTGGCCGCCGCGGTCGAGGAGGACGTGCACGTGGTGGGCCTGTCGGTGCTCTCCGGCTCGCACCTGCAGGTGGTGCCCGCGGTGCTCGACGGGCTGCGCGCCGCCGGGCTGGACGACGTCCCGGTCGTGGTCGGGGGCATCGTGCCCGACGGTGACGCCCGGCGGCTGCGGGAGCTCGGCGTCGCCCGGGTCTTCACCCCGAAGGACTTCGCGATCACCGACATCATGGGCGAGATCGTCGACGTGGTGCGGGTCGCCAACGGCCTCGACGCCCCCGTCCCGGCCTGAGTCGGGGCGCTCAGCGCAGGTAGGGGCCGAACCGGACGTCGACGCCGGGGGAGAACAGCACGCTGTCCGGGGCGCCGCCGCGGCCGGGTAGTCCGGCCGGGACAAGCAGCGACTCGTCGAGCTCCAGGAGCTCCGCCGAGTGCAGCGGCCACTCGGGGTGCTCGTTGGGCCAGTACACCGGGCCGCGGGCGGCGGGCCGGTGCAGCCCCCACCGGGCGGTCAGGAAGCGGGCGAGCGGGCCGGGGTCGGCCAGCCGCTCCCCGACCCGGACGGTGATCCGGCAGCCGGCGCCCCGCGGGCCCGGCCAGCGCCGCGCGGACCGGTAGCCGATCTCGGCGCCGTCGCGGTGCACCGACATCCGGGCCCAGAGGTAGGGCAGCCGCGCGACCCAGCGGGCGGCGAGCACCGGCAGCAGCCGCTCGGCCTCCAGGGAGCGGAAGACGACTCCGCGCCTGCCCTGCGCGTCCACCGAGTACAGCCGCACGTTGGTCTCGGCGAACGACCCGACCCAGGGCAGGCCAGGTGTCGAGCAGGCCGATCCGGCGCATCCGGAACGGGATCAGCCCCACGTAGCTGGCGCCGTCGTGCACGTCGGGCACCGTGCCCGGCGGCAGCAGCGGCGCGACGACGGCGGGCTCCACCGCCCAGTGCAGGAAGGTGACGTCCCGCCAGCCCTGGGTGAAGACCGTGCGGGTCACCGGCCGCGGCGCGGTGGGGCTCAACGGCTCGGGGGTGGTCACGGCTCCGAGCGTCCCCTCCAGCGGCCCGGCGCGCACCGTCGCCCGCCTGCTACTGCCGGCAGGAGCAGGCGGGCGTTGCCCGCCGGCCGCCGACGTGGTGGGCTCGGTGGGACGGCCCCGTGCCGGCGACCCCGGACCCACCGGGGAGGCGCACGGCCGCGGCGAGGAGGAGGACCGGTGACCAGCTCCGACGGGGCGCCCCGTGTCGAGCGCTCGGGCGACACCATCTGCATCACCATGACGCGCGGACCCAAGCGCAACGCGCTGTCCCGCGAGCACCTGACCCAGCTGCTGGCGGCGATCACCGCCGCGGGGGAGAGCGACGCGACCGGCCTGGTCCTCGCCGGGGAGGGGCCGGTGTTCAGCGCCGGGCACGACTTCGCCGACGTCGTCGGACGCCCGGTGGGCGAGGTGCGCAGCCTGCTGCTGCTGTGCACCGAGCTGATGAACGCCGTCCAGTCGGTCCCGCAGGTGGTCATCGCGCGCGTGCACGCACTGGCCACCGCGGCAGGCTGCCAGCTGGTGGCGTCCTGCGACCTCGCCGTCGCCGCGGAGTCGGCCGGCTTCGCCGCTCCCGGCGGCAAGGGCGGCTGGTTCTGCCACACCCCGATGGTCGCCATCGCCCGCAACGTCGGGCGCAAGCGGGCCATGGAGCTCGCGCTGACCGGTGACGTCATCGACGCCCGGACGGCGCTGGAGTGGGGCCTGGTCAACCGGGTGGTGCCCGACGCCGAGCTGGACGGGGCCGTCGCGGACCTGCTCGGTCGGGCCACCCGCGGCTCGCGGGCGAGCAAGGCCTGGGGCAAGCAGACCATGTACGCCCAGCTGGACCGTCCGGAGCACGACGCCTACGCCATCGCGGTCGAGGTCATGGCGGCGGCCAGCCAGCTGGACGGTGCCCGGGAGGGGATGAGCTCCTTCCTGGAGAAGCGCCGCCCGGTCTGGACCGACTAGTCAAGGACCCCGTCCCTCGGGCTCACGGGCGGCCCTCCTGCAGGGGCCCGCCGCGAGCTTGCGAGCGGTGGGGGGCAGGAGGGTCCTTCATGCGCCGCTGAGGTCGGCGCAACCGGACTCGTGCGGGAGCAGCGGGCGGAAGGTCACCGCCCAGCGCGCGCCGTCGTCGGTGACCCACGGCGTCAGCCGGTTCGCCTCCCGCGCGGCGGTCGCCAGCGCCGGCGCCTGGTCACCGGTCGCGGTCACACAGGTCAGGTCCGGGAGCGGGCCGAGCGGCTGGCCGGGCAGCGGCGGCCCGGGCCACCGCGCCTCCGGTTGCGGCAGGTCCGGCGCGGCCTCCTGGTCGGCCGCCGTCCACGGCCGGACGACGGCGGCCACGGCCGAGGGCTCGTAGGGCACCGCCGCCGGGACCGCGTCGGGACCGAGCGGGCCCGGCAGGTCGGTCAGTGTGTCCATCAGGCCGCGCAGCTCCGCTCGGGCCGCCAGCTGCTCCTCGGTGAGCCCGCTGCTGCCGGCGTCCATCCCCGCGGACTCGGCGAGCGCGTACACCTCGCGCACGGTCGTGCCCGCCGCCGTCGTGAGGGTGAACCGGGTGCTGGGCACGTCGGCGAGCGGTGGGGTGCCCAGGTCGCCGGTCTCGGTCACCCCGGCCTCCTGGGCCCGCTCGACCAGGGTCGCCACCCCCGCCGGGTCGATCTGCTGGACCTGCACGTTGGGCCAGGCGGGCCCGGGGTACACGGCGATGACCGGTCCCTCGGTGACCACCCGGCCGTCGGCGTACACGCTGACCAGCGGCAGCCGGGCGGCCAGCATCTCCGGGGTCACGAAGCCGCCGGTGTGGCCGACCTGCAGGACCAGGGCGTCCGGATCGTGCGGCAGCTGCGGGGCCGGGCCCGGCGCCGGGGCCCCGCCGGCGCGCTGGGCGCAGGCGCACAGCAGCAGCGCCAGGCCGAGCGCGCCCGCCGACCGGGCCGCGCGGGCGGGACTCATGCCGGGAAGACGCCGTGGCCCGCGGGGGAGTTCCCGGCCACCCGGTAGCGTCGGCGTCCGTGCGTCTGGTCATCGCCCGCTGCTCCGTGGACTACATCGGGCGGCTCACGGCCCATCTCCCCACCGCCCTCCGGCTGCTGCTGGTCAAGGCCGACGGCTCGGTGTCCGTGCACGCCGACGACCGCGCCTACAAGCCGCTGAACTGGATGACCCCGCCGTGCACGCTCAAGGACGAGCTGGTGGACGGCGCCGGGACGTGGACGGTGACGAACAAGGCCGGTGAGCAGCTGGTCATCACCATCGAGTCGGTCGAGCACGACTCCCGGCACGAGCTCGGCGTCGACCCCGGCCTGCAGAAGGACGGCGTCGAGGCCGAGCTGCAGCGGCTGCTGGCCCTGCACGTGGAGACCTTCGGGCCCGGCTGGTCGCTGGTGCGTCGGGAGTACCCGACGGCGATCGGCCCGGTCGACCTGCTCTGCCGGGACGCCGCGGGTGCCGTCGTCGCGGTGGAGATCAAGCGGCGCGGGGAGATCGACGGCGTCGAGCAGCTCACCCGCTACCTGGAGCTGCTCAACCGGGACCCGCTGCTGGCCCCGGTGAAGGGCGTCTTCGCCGCCCAGGAGATCAAGCCGCAGGCCCGGGTGCTCGCCACCGACCGCGGCATCGACTGCGTGACGGTCGACTACGCCGTCCTCAAGGGCACCGACGACCCGTCCGCGCGGCTCTTCTAGGAAGCGGACCCCCGCCCCCCACCACTCGCACGCTCGCGGCGGGGCCCTGCAGGGGGCCGTGGGAGACTCCCGGGGTGGCCAGGGAACTGAGCGAGGTCGGGGTCGTCGGGCTGGGGACCATGGGCGCGGGCATCGCCGAGGTGCTGGCCCGCGCCGGTCTGCACGTCACCGCGGTCGACGTCGACGACGCGGCCGTGCAGCGGGGGCGTCAGCACCTGGAGCACTCCACCGGGCGCGCCGTGTCACGCGGCAAGCTGGACCCGGCCGATCGGGACGCCATCCTGTCCCGCATCAGCCTCACCACCCGGCTGGAGGACCTGTCCGAGGCCGAGCTCGTCGTCGAGGCCATCCCCGAGCGGATGGAGCTCAAGGCACAGGTGTTCAGCGCGCTGGACACCATCTGCCCGCCGGACACCATCCTGGCGACCAACACCTCCAGCCTGTCGGTGACCGAGCTGTCGGTGACCACCGGGCGCCCGGGCAAGGTCATCGGGATGCACTTCTTCAACCCCGCGCCGGTGATGAAGCTGGTCGAGGTGGTGCGCACGGTCGTCACCGAGCCGTCGGTGGTCGACGACGTCGAGGCGCTGGCCGCCCGGTTGGGCAAGGTCGACGTGACGATCGGCGACAAGGCCGGCTTCATCGCCAACGCGCTGCTCTTCGGCTACCTGAACCACGCGGTTTCCATGTACGAGGCCCGCTACGCCAGCCGTGAGGACATCGACGCCGCGATGCGGCTGGGCTGCGGCCTGCCGATGGGCCCGCTGGCACTGATGGACCTGATCGGCATCGACACCGCCTACGAGATCCTCGTGACGATGTACCAGCAGTCGCGCAACCGGCTGCACGCCCCCAGCCCGCTGATCAAGCAGATGATGACCGCCGGGCTGATGGGCCGGAAGTCCGGCCGCGGCTTCTACACCTACGCCGAGCGGGACTCCGCCGAGGTCGTGCCGGACGCGCAGACCCCCACCGAGACCGAGGCCGCGGCAGGCGCCCGGCCGGTGCGGACGGTCGGTGTCGTCGGCTCGGGCACCATGGCCGCCGGGATCGTCGAGGTGGTCGCCAAGGCCGGCCTCCCGGTGACCTTCGTGGCGCGCACCCCGGAGAAGGTCGAGGGCGTGCAGGCGGCGTTGGCCCGGTCGTTGGACAAGCAGGTCCTGCGCGGCCGGCTCACCGAGGACGAGCGGGACGCCGCGCTGGCCCAGGTCACCGGCTGCACCCGGCTCGACGACCTCGCCGACGCCGACCTGGTCGTCGAGGCCGTGGTGGAGAGCCTGGGCGTCAAGCAGGCCCTGTTCGCCGCCCTGGGCGAGATCGTCCGGCCCGGTGCGGTGCTGGCCACCACCACCTCGAGCCTGCCGGTCATCGAGTGCGCCAAGGCCAGCGAGCGCCCCGCCGACGTGGTGGGCCTGCACTTCTTCAACCCCGCCCCGGTGATGAAGCTCGTCGAGGTGGTCTCCACGATCGCCACCGCGCCGGACGTCGCCGCCACCGCACACGCCTTCTGCGCCCAGCTGGGCAAGCACGCCGTCGCGTGCGCGGACCGGGCCGGGTTCATCGTGAACGCGCTGCTGTTCCCGTACCTCAACGACGCGGTGAAGATGCTCGAGGCCCACTACGCCACCGCCGACGACATCGACGCGGCGATGAAGGTCGGCTGCGGCTACCCGATGGGCCCCTTCGAGCTGCTCGACGTGGTCGGCCTGGACGTGGCGCTGGCCATCGAGCGGGAGCTGTACACCGAGTTCCGTGAGCCCGGCTTCGCGCCAGCACCGCTGCTCGAGCACCTGGTGACCGCCGGCTACCTCGGGCGCAAGGCCGGTCGCGGCTTCCGCGACCACTCCGCGCGCTGAGCCGGTGCCCCGCCGAGGCAATCCGCGCCGGGGGCCGGGTCAGGCCCGCTCCGGACGGCCCGGCGGTGGGCAGCTGCCCCCTCGGCGGCAGCCGGTCGAGGAGGCCGCCGACGGGGACTGGGCGGTGCGGGCGGTCCCCGGGGCGGGCAGTGACAAGACCTACCGCTGCCCGGGCTGCGACCAGGAGATCCGGCCGCGCACCCCGCACGTGGTGAGCTGGCCGGCCTACGCCCGGGACTCGGACCTGGACCCGTGGGACACCGACTCCGCGGCCGACCTCCGGCGGCACTGGCACACCGCCTGCTGGCGGGCCCGGGACCGCCGCCGTTAGACGGCCCCGTCCCGAGGCTCATCCCGAGCGTGCGAGGGGTGAGGAGGACGGGTCCTTCATCATGTGGCGGTGGCGTAGACGACCACGTTGTCCCGGTAGCTGCGCCGGCCGGTGTCGAAGTTGCCTCCGCAGGTGATCAGCCGGAGCTCGGGTCCGGTGGTCGGGCCGTAGACCTCGGCCGTGGCGAAGTCGTCCTTCGGGTACTGGGCCACCCGGGTGACCCGGAACTCGACGTCCCGGCCGTCACTGCGCCGCACCAGGACGGCGTCGCCCACGACCAGCTCCTCCAGCCGGAAGAACACCGCCGGCCCGGTGTAGGAGTCGACGTGCCCGGCGATCACCGCAGGCCCCACCTCCCCGGGCACTGTGCCCGCCGAGAACCAGCCGGCCTGGTCGAAGTCCGTGGGCGGCACGAGCGCCCCGGCCTCGTCGATCCCGAGGTCGGCGAGGGTGCTCCGCACCCCGATGGCCGGGATGGTCACCTCCTCGGGCGTCGCCGCCGGCTCCGCCTCGGGGGCGCGCAGCAGCACCGGCGCCGGCGGGGAGCCCGCGGTGCTGGCCGGCACCGGGGTGCCGGGGTCACCGCCGGGCGCGACCAGCGCGAGGGTCCCGGCGGTGACCACGACGGCGGCCAGCCCCCACCGGAGCCGGCCGACCAGCCGTCCGGGGCGGGCAGCGTGCCTGCCCACCGGCCGGGTCAGGAGGCGGCGTGCCGCGGCGCCCGGCCGCGGTCCGGCCGGCGCAGGAGCACGGTGACCAGCAGCGCGACGGCGGAGACGGTGGCGGCGGCGAAGCCGACGATCGTCCAGCCGCTGGCGGCAGCCGCGCCGCCGGCGCCGGTCTCCACGCCACCGGCCGGGACGACACCCGGGCTGGCGGCGTCCAGCGCCGTCTCCACGGTCAGTCCGCCCCCGTCGCTGTCGAGCACCAGCACGGTGTACACCGACCCGGCGGACAGGTCGACGGGCAGGTCGGCGGGGGCCGCGCCGCCGGCGACGCTCAGCTTGCCCGCACCGCCGGGGACGTCGACGTAGTCGCTGTTCGTGGCGAAGGCGAGGCCCTCGGCGAGCGGCCCCTTGTCGGCCAGCGTCAGGTCGAGCGAGGACGCGGTGCCGGCGGCGTTGATGACCCGGGCGCGGGACTGGCCGGCCGGCGGCAGGGTCAGGTCGTCCTCGAGCACGGCGAAGCCCAGGTCGGCGAAGTAGCCCACCCCGGCGACGGTGGTGGCGGTGCCAGGGGTGACGGTGACCGTGATGCCGAGGACCGGCGGGCTCGCCGGGTCGGCGCCCGCGGCCCGGGCGCTGACCGTGTAGGTGCCGGCGGGGACGGACTGGTAGGAGGAGACGTCGCCGTAGGTGACCGCCGGCAGCACCACCTTGGCCGAGGGGTCGGAGACCGAGTCGATGTAGGCGTCCACGGCGGGGGTGTCCGGGGACAGGTGCATCATCCGGACCAGGCCGGTCTGGTCGGCCGGAGCCGCGCCTGCGGGGGTCCCGCCCGCGGTGGACAGCACCGCGACCATCAGGGCGAGCAGGAGGGCTCGGGTCGACCGGGCCATGGGGTTCCTCCAGTGGACACGCTCGGGGGAGCGAGGTGGGTGGCACGGTGCGAGGGATTGCGGTGCGCGACCGCTCGGTGACACAACACGTGTACCCGTCGGCGCCGGTGATCGCATCTCGGACGCCGCCGGATCAGCCGACGCCGGCCCGGGTGAGGACGGCGTCCGGATCCGGGACGTAACGGTAACCGACCAGCAGACCGTCCCCGACCTCGCGCACGACGTCCGGGGTGTAGGGCGGCCGCTGGGCCCGGAGCAGGGTGAGTACCCGTTCGGTCTGCAGCGCGTCGCCCGCGATCGGGACGCCGCCGACGCTGGTGAGCACCGCGTACCGGGGCAGCGTCCTGCCCTCCTCGCCCGGGACGACGGGGAGGCCCTCCAGCCCGATCCCCGACGCCGCGCCGATGCCGGCCAGCAGGGACATGAGGCGGGGGTCCAGTTCTCCGCTCGCCAGCACGGCACGGACGTCCTCGCCGGCCAGCGTCGTCGGGTTCGCCGCCAGGGCCTCGCCGAGCACCCGGCGGCGCTCGACCTCCTCGGTCGTCGGGGCGACCGGGTCGGGGTGGACGACGGTCAGCGCGGGCACGCCGTCGGCGCCGTCCAGCCGGGCGACCGGAGCGCTCCCGGCCGGGGGCTCCCCGGTCACCACCCGGAGCACCGTGCCCTCTTCGGAGGTCGCGGCCAGCTGCGGGTCCACAGCGTTGCCCAGCTGGTCGGGGTCCATCCCGGCGTGCACCAGTTCGGCGCCCAGGGTCGCGGGCACCGACAGCCGGCTGCCCTCCGGCAGCTGCTCGGCGGCCCAGCCGGCCAGCCGCCCGGTCGCGGTGGCGCCGAAGTCGCTGCCGGGGACGGTGAGGAACGCGGCGACGCCGCCGATCAGCGCCAGGCCCAGGGCAGCGGTGACGACCGCGCCGGGGACCCAGGACGGTCGCGCGCGGCGGCGGCGTCGCCGCCCGGCGGACGCCGGAGCCGGCGCGGCGGAGACCAGCCCGTCGGCCAGCACACCGGCGAGCACGGCGGCGACCGGCAGGCACACCAGCAGCGCGGGCAGCCGGCCTGACGGCGGCAGGACGGCCAGCACGGTGGTCACGGCCACGGCGATGCCGACCGGTTGCAACCGGGGCCGCCACAGCGCGGTCAGCACCCCGGTCCCGAGGACGACGAGGCCCACGGCCACCAGCCCCGACGTCGTCGCCGCCCAGCGGCCCGGGTCCGCGGCCTGCGGGTCCCATCCGGGCAGCGCCAGCCGCGCGCCGGCGGTGCCGGCGACGAGCAGGGCCGTGACCGTCGTCCGGCGGCCTGCCGACCACCCCGGACGCAGTTGTCCGGTGCCGACGGCCGCGGCGAGCGCGGCCAGGACGAGCACGAGCGTGTCGGGCGCCATCAAGACCGCGAGCACAGCGGCCAGGGAGGCCGCGGCCCAGGCGGCCGGGGAGGGACGGCCCGGGGCCAGCAACCAGCCGACCACCAGCAGCCACCCGGCGGCGAGCGCCGCCGGTCCGCCGGTGGCGTGCGCCGGGGCCAGCCAGGGCACGGCGCCGAACGCGAGCACCGCCACCGCCGTCGCGAGGTCCCCGGCGCCCAGCCGGCGGGTGGTGCGCCAGACGAGCACCGCGGAGGCCAGCAGCACCGCGAGCATGAGCTCCCGCCCGGCGCCGGCCAGCGTCTCGTGCCGCTGGAACGCCCGGGCCACCGTGGCGTACACCGCCGCGTGCACCGCTCCGACCGACTCCGGCGCCAGCACGGCCAGGTCGCTCCCGCCGCGCAGCAGGTCGAAGGCCGGGGCGGTCAGCCCGCCGTCGTCGGGCAGGGGCCGGCCGCGCAGCGTGCTCGCGCCCAGCAACCCCACGGCGGCCAGCGCGGCCACCGGCCACAGCACGCCGAGCCGCGGCTCGGGGAGGAAGGACGAGCGCGGCGGCCGGTGCCGGGCCCGCGGCGCGACCAGCGGCGGCTCCTCCGGGACGTCCGGTTCCGGACTGCCGGCGTCAGCGGTCCCCTCGCCGCCGACCTCTCCGATGTCGTCCGCCGTCGCGTCGGAGATGGACGGGTGCCGAACGGGCTGGGCGGTGTCCCGGTCGGTGGCGGGCGTCGCGTCCAGCGGGCCCGCGTCCGGAGGCGCCTGCTCGGGGAGGGGCCGGTCCGGGAGCGCCGCGCCGGTCGGGGGCCGGTCGGGGTCGGCCTGGTCCGAGCCGAACGGGTCGTCGGTCGCACCGCCGGGACGAGCGCCGGTCGAGGCGGGTTCGGCGGAGCGAGCAGGCCCCGCGGCGGAGGCGGCGTCGACCGGAGCCGGTCTGGGCGGACGGTCCGGCACGTGCACAGCTCCTCCCGGCGTCCGAGCGCGGACGCGGCGTCAGCGCGCGGTCAGCCCTCGCGGTCCAGGTCCCGGAGCCGGAACCCGGGTCGCCGGACACGACTGTGGCATGCGCCCGTCGCTCGGGCCACCGGGACCCCGGGCGCGCCGTCACGCCGCGGAGCCGCAGCCCGGCGTCGGGGTCAGGAGGAGCGTCGCGGTCAGGACGACGAGGGTCGTCCCGCCGGCTGCTGCGTACCGGCGGCGGGCAGGGTCGCGGTCGCCGGGTCGCCGGTGCGTGCCCCTGCGGCCGGCACCGGTGGCGTCTGCCGCTGGGTGGGCTGGGGCCGGAAGGACGGGTCAGGACGTCCCGGCCCGGCCTGCCCCGGGGGGACCTGCTGGGGGGCCGGCTGCTGCGCGGGAGCGCCCACGGCGGTCGCGCCGTGGGTGGACGGGGCGGAGGGCACGACCGCCTCGGTGACGATCGCCTCGGTGGGCGGCGCGCCCGCACCGGCGGGGCCGCCCTGGGCAGGCCCGGACTGGGCGGGGCCCGGCTGGGCCTGGCCGGACGCAGCTGCCTGGCCATCGCCTGGGGCCGGGACGTCCCGGTCGCTGAGGTCGGGCAGACCGCGCAGCAGCTGGCGGACCTCGGCCAGCCGCCGGGTCAGGTCGTCGCGTACGGCCCGGATCGCGGCCGCGGCAGCCTCGGCCTCGCTCACGGTCCGTGCGGCGCGTTCCTCGGCTGCCGCCACGGTCCGGACCGCGTGCTGGTCGGCAGCCGCGACCCGCTGCTCGGCCGCCGCGATCGAGGAGGCCTCGCGCTCCTCCTCGGCCCGGGCGGCCTCGGTGCGCCGGGCCCGCTGGGCGATCTCGAAGTCCTCCTCGATCTTGGCCCGCCGGGCCTGGGCGTGGGCGTCGAGCCCGGTGACGCGTTCCTGCGCCTTGTGCACGAGCTCGTCGGCGCGCGCCTGCGCCTTCGCGGCGATCTGTTCGGCGTGCTGGCGGGCCTCGGTGACCAGCCGCTCGGCCTCGGCCCGGCTGGCCGCCTGCCGCTCGCCGAACGCCCGCTCCTCGCCCGCGACCCGCTCCCGCACCGCCTCTGCCTCGGCGGCCGCGGACTGCCGCAGCTGCAGCGAGTGCTCCTCGGCCGAGCGGCGGATCTCCGCCGCCTCCTCCTCGGCCAGCCGGAGCATGTTGGAGATGCGCTCGCCCATGTTCTCGAACGTCGGCGCGCCGGCGCTGGCCGCGCGGCGACGCAGCGACTCCACCTCGCCGTGCAGCGCCGAGAGCTGCCCGGCGAGGTCCGCCGAGCGCGCGAGGGCGGCGTCCCGGTCGGCCAGCGCGACGTGCATGTCGGCCTCGAGCCGTTCCAGCGCCTCGGCCACCTGGTCCCGGTCGTAGCCCTTGCGCACGACGTCGAAGGAGGGGCCGGCTCCACGCAGGGGCAGCATGTCGTGGTGGGCGTCGCTCATGGACTGCATCCTCGCATTGATCCCGGACAGGGTCAGCGGATCCGTCGCTGCAGGCGGAGGCCCCCAGCAGCCCTCCCTCGCGGCGGAAGGGCTGTCCACCCGGGGTCACCAGCTCCCCGTCACGGACCCCTCACCGACCGTCGACCCCCGCGAGGTGCGGCCCTCGCAGGGGCGAGGTCAGGCCGCCTCGCAGGCCCCCCTGCAGGGTCCCGCCGCGAGCGTGCGAGTGGCGGGGGGCAGGGGGGTCCTTCCTCAGACGTCGCGGAAGCGGTTGATCGCGGTGAGGTGCTTCTCGCGCTTCTCGGTGTCCTTGACGCCGAGCCCCTCGCGAGGGGCGAGGGTGAGGACGCCGACCTTGCCCTGGTGCAGGTTGCGGTGGACGTCGCAGGCGGCCTGGCCGACGTCGTCCATGGCGTAGGTCTTGGACAGCGTGGGGTGGATCAGCCCGCGGTCGATGAGCCGGTTGGCCGCCCAGGCCTCGCGGTAGTTGGCGAAGTGGGACCCGATGATCCGCTTGAGGTTCATCCACAGGTAGCGGTTGTCGTACTGGTGCAGGAAGCCGCTGGTGGAGGCGCAGGTGACGATCGTGCCGCCCTTCTTGGCGACGTAGACGCTGGCGCCGAAGGTCTCCCGGCCGGGGTGCTCGAACACGATGTCGGCGTCGTCCCCGCCGGTCAGCTCGCGGATCTTCGCGCCCAGGCGCTGCCACTCCTTGGGGTCCTGGGTCTCCTCGTCCTTCCAGAACTGGTAGCCCTCGGCGGAGCGGTCGATCACCAGCTCCGCGCCCATCGAGTGCACGATCTCGGCCTTCTCCGGGCTGGAGACCACGCACACCGGGGTCGCCCCGCCGTTGAGGGCCATCTGGGTGGCGTAGGACCCCAGGCCGCCGGAGGCGCCCCAGATCAGGACGACGTCGCCCTGCTTCATGTTCGCGCCGTTGTGGCTGACCAGCTGCCGGTAGGCGGTGGAGTTCACCAGCCCCGGGCAGGCGGCCTCCTCCCAGGTCAGGTGCGCGGGCTTGGGCATCAGCTGGTTGGACTTCACCAGGGACAGCTCGGCCAGCCCGCCGAAGTTGGTCTCGAACCCCCAGATCCGCTGCTGCGGGTCCAGCATCGTGTCGTCGTGGCCGGCCGGGTCCTCGAGCTCCACCGACAGGCAGTGCGCGACCACCTCGTCCCCGGGCTTCCACCGGTTGACCCCCGGACCCACGCGCAGGACGACGCCGGCCAGGTCCGAGCCCACCACGTGGTAGGGCAGGTCGTGCTTCTTGGTGAGGAAGGACAGCCGGCCGTAGCGGGCCAGGAACCCGAACGTCGACACCGGTTCGAAGATCGACGTCCACACGGTGTTGTAGTTCACCGAGGACGCCATCACCGCGATCAGCGCCTCGCCCGGGCCCAGTTCCGGGGTCGGCACCTCCTCCACGTGCAGCGCCTGGCGCGGGTCCTTGTCCCTGGCGGGCAGTCCGGCGAACATGTCCTGCTCGTCCTTGCGCACCAGGACCGCCCGGTAGGACTCCGGGACGGCCAGGCCGCCCATGTCCTCGAGGTGGTCGGCGAGGATCGCGTCCCTGATCTGGTCCATGCGTGCTCCCGGGTCGTCGTTGGCTCGGAGGGCAGTGCGGTCGGCCGGAGGTTACTGACCGGTAATGCGTAGGGACAGAGCAGCTCAGTGCTCGGTGGCGGGCTGCACCAGCTCGACCAGCACCCCGCCGGCGTCCTTGGGGTGCACGAAGTTCACCCGGCTGCCCGCCGTGCCGCGGCGCGGCACGTCGTAGAGCAGGCGCAACCCCCGCTCGCGCAGGGTCGCGCTGGCGGCCTCGACGTCCGCCACCCGGAACGCCAGCTGCTGCAGGCCGGGGCCGGACCGCCCGATGAACTTCGCGATCGTCGAGTCCGGCGTCAGCGGTGCCAGCAGCTGGATCCGGGTCTCGCCGTCCCCGACCGCCAGCATCGCCTCGTGCACGCCCTGCTCCTCGTTGACCTCCTCGTGCACGGAGGTGATGCCGAAGGCCAGCTCGTAGAAGGCGATGGCCTCCCGCAGGTCGGGCACCGCGATGCCGACGTGGTCGATGGTGGTGAACAGCCCGGCGGGGATCCCGGTGTGCGCAGCGTCGGTCACCTCCCGCATCGTGCCGGTCGGGCACCCGGGCCGACACCTCTCCGGACGGGCAGGACGACGTGACGTCGGTCACGACAGGGCCGGACCCTTGCCCGGGCGGCTTATCCTCGGGGGATTCCCGCGGCGTCGCGTGGCCCACGTGCCGCCATCCCGGAGGTGCCGCCGACGAGGGCGGCCCGCCCACTGGAGGCCTCGATGAGCCAGCCCACGCAGTCCCGGTCCGTGATCGTGAGCGGGGCCCGCACCCCGATGGGGCGGCTGCTCGGTTCGCTGAAGGACTTCTCCGCCGCCGACCTCGGCGGCGTGGCCATCAAGGCCGCGCTCGAGCGCGCCGGCATCACCGGCGACCAGGTCGACTACGTGATCATGGGCCAGGTCCTCCAGGCCGGGGCCGGACAGAACCCGGCCCGCCCGGCCGCGGTCGCCGGCGGCATCCCGATGTCGGTGCCGTCGTTCACCCTCAACAAGGTCTGCCTCTCCGGCATGGACGCCATCGCGCTGGCCGACCAGCTCATCCGCGCCGGCGAGTTCGACGTCGTCGTCGCCGGCGGCATGGAGTCGATGAGCCAGGCCCCGCACCTGCTGCCGGGGTCGCGCACCGGCACGAAGTTCGGGAACGCGACCCTGGTCGACTCGATGGCCCACGACGGGCTGTCGGACACGTTCGACCAGGTGGCCATGGGTGCGCTCACCGAGCAGACCAACTCCCGGTACGACCTGACCCGCGAGGAGCAGGACGCCTTCGCCGCGGAGAGCCACCAGAAGGCCGCCCGCGCGGCCAAGGACGGCGTCTTCGACGCCGAGATCACCCCCGTCCTCATCCCGCAGCGCAAGGGCGACCCGATCGAGTTCCGTGAGGACGAGGGCGTCCGGCCCGACACCACCGCCGAGAGCCTGTCCAAGCTCAAGCCCGCCTTCGCCAAGGACGGCACGATCACCGCCGGCACCGCCTCGCAGATCTCCGACGGCGCCTGCGCGGTCGTCGTCATGTCCGCGGCGAAGGCCGCCGAGCTCGGCTGCACCGTGCTGGCGGAGATCGGCGCCCACGGCGTGGTGGCCGGCCCGGACGCCTCGCTGCAGGAGCAGCCGTCGCGGGCGATCGCCAAGGCCTGTGCCCGCGAGGGCATCGACCCGAAGGACCTCGACCTCGTGGAGTTCAACGAGGCCTTCGCCGCGGTGGCCATCGTCTCCACGCGGGAGCTGGGCATCGACCCGGAGAAGGTGAACCCCAACGGCGGGGCCATCGCCCTCGGCCACCCGATCGGGATGAGCGGTGCCCGCATCGTGCTGGACCTCGCCCTGGAGCTCGGCCGCCGCGGCGGTGGGGTCGGCGCGGCCGCGCTCTGCGGCGGCGGCGGCCAGGGCGACGCGCTCGTCCTCCACGTACCCGCTCGTTGACCGACCCGGCGGCCGGGCCGGCGGGCCCGGCCGGGCCGGCGGGCCCGGCCGGCCGGCGGGGACGGCGGGACGCCGACGTCGGCACGCTCGTCGAGCGGGCCCGGGAGGGTGACCCCCGCTCGGTCGCCCGGCTGATCTCGCTGATCGAGACCGACAGCCCGCTGCTGCGCGAGGTCGCCGCCGCGCTGGCGCCGCACACCGGCCGGGCCCGCGTGGTGGGGCTCACCGGTCCACCGGGGGTCGGCAAGTCGACGACCACCACCGCGCTGGTCCGGGCGCTGCGCCGGAGCGGCCAGCGGGTCGGGGTGCTGGCGGTCGACCCGTCGTCCCCGTTCTCCGGCGGGGCCCTCCTCGGTGACCGGGTGCGGATGGCCGACCACGACGGCGACCCGGGGGTCTTCATCCGCTCCATGGCCACCCGCGGCCACCTGGGCGGCCTGGCCTGGGCGACCCCCCAGGCGCTGCGGGTGCTCGACGCAGCGGGGTGCGACGTGGTGCTGGTCGAGACGGTCGGCGTCGGCCAGTCCGAGCTCGACGTCGCCTCGCTGGCCGACACCACGCTCGTGCTGCTCGCCCCTGGCGCCGGCGACGGCATCCAGGCCGCGAAGGCCGGGATCATGGAGGTCGCCGACGTCCTGGTGGTCAACAAGTCCGACCGGGACGGCGCCGACCGGACCGTGCGCGAGCTCCGCGGCATGCTGGCCCTGGGCGAGCGGCCGGCCGGCAGCTGGGAACCGCCGGTGCTGCGCACAGTGGCCACCCGGGAGGACGACGACGGGATGGACGGCGTCCTCGCCGCGGTCGAGGCGCACCGGGCCTGGCTGGAGGCCAGCGGTGAGCTGGGGCGGCGGCGAGTGGCCCGGGCCGCCCGCGAGGTCGAGGCGCTGGCCTTGACCGTGCTGCGCGACCGGCTGGGCCGCGACGGGGGACCGGCGGCGCTTGCTGCCCTGGCGGAGGAGGTGGCCGCCGGCCGGACCGACCCGCACCGCGCGGCGGACGAGCTCGTCGGGCGCCTCTGAGCCCGGCCCGGCACGATGGCTCCGTGGACGGGCTGAGTCAGTGAACGGCACACCGGACGCCGTCGTCGTCGGATCGGGTCCCAACGGGTTGGCCGCCGCCCTGCGGCTGGCCGCGGCCGGGTTGTCCGTGCGGGTCGTCGAGCGGGCCGACCGGCCCGGCGGGGGGATGCGCACCGAGGAGCCGGTCCGCGCCGGCGTCCGGATGGACGTCTGCTCGACCGTGCACCCGATGGGCGCGGCCGCGCCGTTCTTCCGGGAGTTCGACCTGCCCTCCCGGGGTGTCCGGCTGGTGCAGCCCGAGGTCGCCTACGCCCATCCGCTGGACGGCGGCCGCGCCGCGGTGTCCGTCGGCTCGCTGGAGGAGACGGCGGCCCGGCTGGGGCCCGACGGCGCTGCGTACCGCCGGCTGTTCCAGCCGCTGGTCGACCACGGGGACGACGTCATCGACTTCTTCCTCACCAGCCGGCTGCGGCGGCTGCCCACGCGCAGCGTCGGGTCGATCACCCACTTCGCGCTCAACGCGCTGCCGAACGTCAGCTGGCTGGCCCGCCGGTACTTCGACACCGAGGCCGCCCAGGCGCTGATCGCTGGAGCGGCAGCGCACGGCATGCTGGACCTGCGGCGACCGCTGACCGCGGGGCTGGGGATGGTGCTCGGCATGCTCGCCCACCACGCCGGCTGGCCCCTGGTCGAGGGCGGCTCCCAGCGGCTCGCCGACGCCATGGTCACCGCCCTGGAGCAGCAGGGCGGGGAGGTGGTCACCGGGCACGAGGTCACCGACCTGCGCGAGTTCGACGGCGTCCCGGCCGTGCTGCTGGACACCACCCCGAGCGCGTTCGTGGCGATGGCCGGGGACCGGGTGCACGAGGGCTACCGCCGCTGGGTGCAGCGGTACCGGCACGGGCCCGGCGTCTTCAAGGTCGACTGGCTGCTGTCCGAGCCCGTGCCGTGGACCAACCCCGACGTCCGCCGGGCCGGCACGATCCACGTCGCTGGCACGCTGGCCGAGACGATCGAGGGCGAGTCGGCGCCGGCCGCGGGCCGGCTGACCGACCGGCCGTACGTGCTCGCCGTGCAGCCGACCGTGCCCGACCCGACCCGGGCACCGGGCGGCGAGCACGTGTTCTGGGCCTACGTGCACGTGCCGCACGGGTCCGACGTCGACATGACCGAGGCCATGGAGCGGCAGATCGAGCGGTTCGCGCCCGGGTTCCGGGACACCATCGTCGCCCGGGTCACCAAGAACGCGCCGCAGATGGAGCAGTGGAACCCCAACCACGTCGGAGGGGACATCTCCAACGGCGAGGCCTCGCTGCGCCAGATGCTGGCGCGGCCGGTGCCGCGGTGGAACACCTACAAGACGCCGGTCCGCGGCACCTACCTCGCCTCCGCGGCCACGCCGCCCGGTCCGGCGGTGCACGGCGCCTGCGGGGACAACGCCGCCCAGGTGGCCCTCCGGGAGGTGTTCGGCGTCCGGCGCGTCCCCCGACTGCGCCCCGCACCTGCCGGCTGACGAAGGACCTCCCCGCCCTCCACCGCTCGCGAGCTCGCGGCGGACCCCTGCGAGAAGCCGCCGGCGCGGGATGCGCGGTCAGGTTGCCAACGCGGCTGCGACGCGGGCCAGTAGGCGCTCCGGACGCAACAGGTCCTGCGCCGTTCCCAACACCACCCGCCATCCTGCGGCGAGTAGCCGGTCGAGCCGTTCCGGGTCGGCCGCACCTCGACGGTGGAGGCCGCCGGGGACGGGCTGCGGCGCCGCGACGGGCGCGGTGGGATGATCGAGGTCATGCAGCCGAACCGTCCCGCTCGACCCGACCCGCGCGCCCAGGCCCAGCAGGCCCGGATGGCGGCCTCGCTGGCCGGCGCGGTCGACCTCGCGGCCGTCAAGGCCCGCTCGGAGGCGGCCGCCCGCGCCCAGACAGCGCCCCCGCCCACCGCCGCCGCGCCGGCCGGGACCCCCGGCGGCGTCGTCGTCGACGTCGACGAGGCGACCTTCCAGAGCGAGGTGCTCGACCGTTCCTTCCAGGTCCCCGTGGTGCTCGACCTGTGGGCCGAGTGGTGCGGGCCGTGCAAGCAGCTCTCGCCGGTGCTGGAGCGGCTGGCCGCCGAGGGCGCCGGCAGCTGGGTGCTCGCCAAGGTCGACGTGGACGCCAACCCCGCGCTGGCCCAGGGCCTGCGGGTGCAGGGCATCCCGGCGGTCAAGGCCGTCTGGCAGGGACAGCTGGTCGCCGAGTTCACCGGCGCCATCCCCGAGGAGCAGGCCCGCCAGTTCGTCACCGAACTGGTCGCCGCCACCACCGGCGGGGCGCTGCCCGGCGGAGCCGGGGACATCGACCCGGGGGAGCCCGAGGACCCGCGGCTGGACGCCGCCGAGGCCGCGCTCGACCGCGGTGACCTGGCCGCGGCCGAGGCCGCCTACCAGGCGATCCTCGACGCCGAGCCCGACCACCCGGTCGCCGGTCTCGCGCTCCGCCAGGTGCAGCTGTTCCGCCGCGCCGAGGAGGCCGGCCCGGACGCGCTGCAGGCGGCCGACGCGGCTCCCGACGACGTCGCCGCCCAGACCCGCGCGGCGGACTTCCTGCTGGGGACCGGCAACGTCGAGGCGGCGTTCGAGCGGCTGCTCGCCGTGGTGCGCCGCACCGCCGGTGAGGACCGCGACATGGCCCGCAAGCACCTGGTCGAGCTCTTCGGGATCGTCGGCGACGACGACCCGCGGGTGGGCCCGGCCCGCCGGGCGCTCACCGCCGCGCTGTTCTGACCCCTCCCGCGCCCGCCGCGTCGCTCATCGCCGGAAGCCGTCCCCGGTCAGCTGCGCGGCGAGGCCGGTGAGGCTGTCGGCGGTCACCGTCGGCGGGGTGAAGACCTCCGGGTAGGGAGCGCCGTCCCGGTCGATCCAGGCGGTGCTCATGCCGGCGCGGGCGGCACCGTCGACGTCCCACGGGTGGACGGCGACCATCATCATGTCGGCGAGCTCGGCGCCGCAGCTGCGGGCGGCGTGCTCGTAGGCCGCGCGGGCGGGCTTCCAGGCGCCGGCCTGCTCCACCGAGAGCAGCGCCTCGAACTCCGCGCGGAGGCCGCCGTCGGTGAGCAGCCGCTCGGCGACCGCGGCCGACCCGTTGGACAGCGTGGCCAGCCGGAGACCGGAGCGACGCAGTGCCCGGACGCCCTCGGGGACGTCGGGGTGCAGCCCCAGCCGGCTGAACCCGGTCATCACGTGGTCGACGGCGTCGGGCAGCCCGCGGTCGAGGTCCAGGCCGTGCAGGACGGTGTGCAGCGAGGTGACGGCCAGCTCGGCGAAGGGCCGCCGACCACCGGCGGCGGTGAGCGCGAAGGCGTCGCGCAGCAGGGTGGTGAACCACAGCCTGGCCAGGTGCCCGGGTGCCCCGACGTCGGTGAAGCGCTGCGCCATCGGTCCCATGTCCGACAGGGTCTCGTTCACGTCGAACACGACTACGGACGGAGCGGTGTCCATCGGACCTCCCGGCGGTCGGGGACGGGGTGGGGCGGACGGGGCACCGGTCGGTGCACCGGGCTCAGGCGCCGACGTCGCAGGCGGACAGACCCTGGAAGACCCCGCCGCGGAAGACGTCGACCAGCTGGAAGCCGGTCAGGCCGCTCTCGCCCAGCACCGCAGGCTCGGCGCTGTACTCCAGCAGGAACTGCACGCTCTCGTCGACGTCGCCGGGGGAGATGACGATGTTGGGGACCGCCCGCTCCAGCACCGCGGCGGTGAACGCGCCGGTCAGGCAGACGGCCGACCGGACCGCGTCGGGGCCCTCGGTGGACAGCCCCAGCTGCTCCCGCGCGGCCAGCGCGTAGGGGATCGACACCGCGGTCAGGACGGCGTAGTCGCCGAACTCCTCGTATACCGGGCCGATCAGGTCGCTCTCGTCGTAGCCGACCGCGTCCTCGGCGGCGCAGTAGACGAGGTCGGTGTCGGCGTCCTCGCCCTCGCAGTCCGGGGCCGTGCCGTCGAAGGCGACCAGGTCCGGGGCCGAGAACTGCTCCCCGAGCCGGGGCAGGGTCGCCGTCCAGAACGCGGGCAGCGACTCCCGGAGCAGCCGCTCGGTCTCCGGGTAGTCGGCGTTGCCCCCGGAGGCGAAGTCCTCGTCGCTGACGAACCCGGTCTGGGTGTAGGGCCGGTCGGCGCCGAAGGCGTCCCGGCAGGCGACCGGACCGTCGTCGAAGCCCTGCTGGAACGCCGAGACCCGGTCGAAGTAGGACCCGTGTGCCTGCTGCTCGCCCAGGCCGGTGCCCACCGGGTCGCGCAGCAGCAGGTACCCGCGCAGCAGGTCGTCGAGCTCGGGGGTCTGCAGCGTCGTGTTGGGCGCCTGCCCGTCCGCCACCCACGCGGTCCAGGCGCCCGCGAAGCAGTCCGCCTGCGTCTCGATCGCGATGGAGACGTCGATCGGGTAGCCCACCCGGCCCTGCACCGCGTGCCCGAACTCGTGCGCCATCACCAGGGCGGGGATGAACCGCCCGTACTGGTCGGCCAGCTCGCGGAGGAACACCCGGTCGTACTGGATGGCGTCGCTGTTGGGGTACTGGTTGCTCGGCGGGCAGTAGAAGGCGTTGTTCTCGACGGCCTGGGGCTCCTCGCCGCAGCCGATCCGGCCGCCGGGGTACTGCGCCGGGTCCACGTTGCCTGGGTCGACGGAGTAGTAGCCGCCGGCCAGCGGGGTGAACTGCCGGTCGAAGGTGCCGGGGAACTGCTCGGCCCAGTAGGTGTTCAGGTCCGAGAGCGCGTTGCGCGCCAGGACGTCGATCTCGTCGTCGACCGCGCCGATGATCGGGAAGTCCGCGGCCTCGACCTCGCCCACCTGGCCCGCTGCCGGGGAGGCGCTCCCCGGCACGAGGGCCACCGCGCAGCCGGTGACCACGCTGAGGACCGTGGCGGCGGCGAGGAGGACGCCCAGGAGTCGGCGGGGCGAGGAGGGCATGAGCTCCCGTTCGGTCGGGCCGGCAGGGCCGGCTGGCCTCTCCCATCCTGCCGGACCGTGCCCGGGGCCGCCCCCCGTCGGACCGGCCGCGGGCCCCGGCCGGAGCCGGGGCCCGCAGCCCGCCGTGTCGCTCAGCCCGCGGGCGCGCTCAGCCCGCGGTGTCCCCGCCGTCAGAGGTGGCCGACCCGTCCCCTCCGGCCTGGTCGGGGCCCTCGTACACGAACCAGACGGTGGCCAGCGGCGGTGCCGTCAGCGTCGCGGAGAAGGGCTGGCCGTGCCAGGGCTCCGGCTCGGCGTGGATCCCGCCCAGGTTGCCGACGTCGGACCCGCCGTAGCCGGCGAAGTCGGTGTTGATGACCTCTCGCCACCGGCCGCCGCGCGGCAGCCCGACCCGGTAGGCGTGGTGCGGCCCGCCGGAGAAGTTGGCGACGCATGCCAGCACCTGCCCGCCGGACCCGTACCGCAGGAAGGACAACGTGTTGCCCGGGGCGTCGTTGGCGTCGATCCACTGGAAGCCGGCCGGGTCGCTGTCCTGCGTGTACAGCGCCTCGTGCCCCCGGTAGACGGCGTTGAGGTCACCGACCAGCTGCAGGATGCCGCGGTGCGCCGGGTCGTCGAGGTGCCACCAGTCCAGCGAGCGGCTCTCCGCCCACTCGGCCAGCTGCCCGAACTCCGAGCCCATGAACAGCAGCTGCTTGCCGGGGTGGGCCCACATGAAGCCGAGGAACGCCCGCAGGTTCGCCAGCTGCTGCCAGTGGTCGCCGGGCATCTTCCGCAGCAGCGAGCCCTTGCCGTACACGACCTCGTCGTGGCTGATCGGCAGCACGAAGTTCTCCGAGAACGCGTAGACCATGGAGAACGTCAGCTGGTTGTGGTGGTAGCTGCGGTAGACCGGCTCCTTGGAGACGTAGGCCAGGGAGTCGTGCATCCAGCCCATGTTCCACTTGAAGCCGAAGCCCAGGCCCCCGAGGTGGGTGGCGCGGGTGACCCCCGGCCACGACGTCGACTCCTCGGCGATGGTGACCACGCCCGGGACCTCCCGGTACACGGTGGCGTTCATCTCCTGCAGGAACGCGACGGCCTCGAGGTTCTCCCGCCCGCCGTGCACGTTGGGCGTCCACTCGCCCTCGTTGCGGGAGTAGTCCAGGTAGAGCATCGAGGCCACCGCGTCGACCCGGATGCCGTCGACGTGGAACTCCTTGCACCAGTACAGCGCGTTGGCGACCAGGAAGTTGCGGACCTCGGAGCGGCCGAAGTCGAACACGTAGGTGCCCCAGTCCGGCTGCTCGCCGCGACGGGGGTCGCCGTGCTCGTAGAGCGCGGTGCCGTCGAACCGGCCCAGCGCCCAGTCGTCCTTGGGGAAGTGCCCCGGCACCCAGTCGACGATGATGCCCAGACCCGCCTGGTGCGCCCGGTCGATGAGGTACCGCAGGTCGTCGGGGGAGCCGAACCGGGAGGTCGGGGCGTAGTAGGAGGTGACCTGGTAGCCCCAGGAGCCGCCGAAGGGGTGCTCGGCGACCGGCATGAACTCCAGGTGGGTGAACCCGGCGCCGGCGGCGTAGCCGACCAGCTCGTCGGCGAGCTGCCGGTAGGACAGCCCCTGGCGCCACGAGCCGACGTGCACCTCGTACACGCTCATCGGCCGCTGGTGCCAGTTGCCGCGGGCACGCGCGGCCAGCCACTCGTCGTCGCCCCAGGTGTAGTCGGAGGAGGTGACCACCGAGGCGTTGGCGGGGGGCACCTCGGTGGCGAACGCCATCGGGTCGGACTTGATCCGCCAGTCGCCGTCGGCGCCCAGCACGTGGAACCGGTAGCGGCTGCCGACCGCGACGCCGGGGATGAAGACCTCCCAGATCCCGGAGGACCCGAGCGAGCGCAGCGGGTAGGCGCGGGCCTGCCAGTAGTCGAAGTCGCCGGTGACCTTCACGCCGCGCGCGTTGGGCGCCCACACGGCGAACGAGACGCCCTCCACCCGCCCGCCCGGGGTGTCGTAGCCCCGGACGTGGGCGCCGAGGACGGTCCACAGCTGCTCGTGCCGGCCCTCGCGGATGAGATGCTGGTCGAGCTGGCCGAGCGTGGGAAGCCAGCGGTAGGGGTCGTCCACCAGGTAGGTGTCGGTGGCGCCGGAGTCGTTGGGGAAGGTGACCTCGACCCGGTAGTCGCCGGGCTGCTGGGGGAGCCGGGCCTCGAAGACCCCGCCGTCGTGCACCTGGGTCGCCTCGTGCCGGGAGCCGTCCTGGTCGACCACGGTGACCGCGACGGCGTCCGGGCGCAGCGTGCGGACCGCCCACCCCGAGGGCAGCTGGTGCGCTCCCAGCACGCCGTGCGGGTCGTGCGACCAGCCCTCGACGACGGCGCGGAGCGCCTCCTCGCCGACCTCGGCGCCGCCGGCCGAGGCCGTCGTGGTGGGCGTCGGGTCCGCCGTCGGCGGTGCGTCCGGGGCGGGGGGTGCGACGTACCCGCCCTCGATGGTGCGGGCCGCGCCGGCCGGCCGGGACGCCGTGCGCGCCGGCGAGCTGCCGCCGGTGCCGGCCTGTGCCGCGCCCTCGGGCACGTGCGGCGTGCTCGGCTCTGCCGGGTCGGGGCTCGGCGGCTCCGGCTGGGGTGCCGACGGCGCCGCCCGGTTGCCCGGCTCGGCGATCGGCGCCGGCGCCACGACCGGTGCCGCGGTGACCTTCTTCGCAGCCTTCCGCGGGCTCTTCGGAGCCCGCGCCTCGGCGGCCGGCGCCTCGGCGGGCGCGGCCTTCTTCGCCGTACGCTTGGCGGCCTTCTTCGCCTTCGCGGGCGGCTCGGCCACCACGCCGGGCGCCTTCACCGCCTTGCCCGCCCGGCCCGGGGTCGGGGTCCGGTCGTCGGCCTGGGCGCGTCCGGCAGCGGTCTCCTGCGCCGACCCGGTGGGGGTGTCGGCGTCGGCCGCGTCCTCGCGGACGGACTCGGTGATCTCCTCGACCCGGCGGGTCAGCTCGTCCTTGTCGGCGACCTTGCGGCCCCCGGTCGGTGCGGCCGCGGTCGTGGCCGGCTCGGCGACCACGCCGGGCGCCTTCACGGCCTTGCCCGACCGGCCCTTGGTCGGGGTCCGGTCGTCGGCCCGGGCGCGTCCGGCGGCGGTCTCCTGCACCGACCCGGTGGGGGTGTCGGCGTCGGCCGCGTCCTCGCGGACGGACCGGGTGACCTCCTCGACCCGGCGGGTCAGCTCGTCCTTGTCGGCGGGCCTGCCGCCGCCGGTGGGGCTGGAGTCGTCGTCGATCGTCATGGTGCTCCGTCCCTCTGGGTACGTCGGTCTTGTCCGGCCCTTCTGCAGGGGCCCGCGCTGAGCTTGCGAAGCGTGGGGGGCAGGGAGGGCCTCTTTCAGTCGGTGGTGGTCAGCCGGGACACCGACTGGAGCGGGATCATGAGCCAGTGCGGCCGGTTGCGCGCCTCGTAGACGCACTCGTAGACCGCCTTGTCCGCCTCGAAGGCCCGCAGCAGCGCCGAGTCCGGGTCCAGCTCCGTGCCGCCGCCGGCGGCGTAGCCGGCCAGGAAGGCCTGCCGGTTGCGGACCGCCCACTCCTGGGCGCGGTAGGCCCGCTGCGGGTCCCCGGGCTGCTCGACCAGCATGTGCCGGGCGGCGTAGTCGAAGGAGCGGAGCATCCCCGCCACGTCGCGCAGCGGGGTGTCCAGCTCCCGCCGCGCGGCCAGCGGACGGGCCGGCTCGCCCTCGAAGTCCAGGACGATCCAGCCGGTCGTGGTGCGCAGCACCTGGCCCAGGTGCAGGTCGCCGTGCACCCGCTGGCGGACCACGGGCTGCCGGGCCTCGGCCGCGGCCCGGTACAGGGCCCGCAGCGAGTCGGCGTGCTCGGCGAGGTCCGGCACGACCTGCAGCGCGGCGTCCAGCCGGGCGCCCATCTGCTCGGTGACGGTGCCGAACCAGGCCTCGTCGGCCTGCTCGGTGGGCAGCACCCGGGCGAGGTCGGCGTGCACGGTGGCGACCGCCTCGCCCAGCCGCTCGCTCTCCCCGGCGAAGTCGCCGCCCACCTCGTCGGCGTGCAGGTCGCCCTCGGCGTAGAGGTCCCGGACGCTCGAGGTGGCCAGCCGCCACCCGTCGCTGGCGTTCGGCACGAAGGCCTGCAGCATCGCCACGGTCGCCGGCTCCTGGCCGGGGTCGGCGTCGTCGATCTCGACGTGCCCCAGCAGCGGCGCGATGTGCGGGTTGTCCGCACTGCGCAGCGCGTCGTGCACCTCGACGTCGGGGTTGAGCCCCGGCTCCAGCCGGCGGAACAGCTTGAGGATCGCGGTCTCCCCGTAGACCAGCGACGTGTTGCTCTGCTCGGTGGAGATGACGTCGCCGGGGGTGCCCTCCGGGATGTAGGCCACGCCCGCGGGGTGGAAGTGCATCGGCCCGACCGTCGAGGCGGCGACCAGGTGGGTCAGCCAGGGCACCGTCGACTCGCGGTCGCGCATCGCGTCGTAGGCGTAGTTGGCACCCCGGGAGCCGGAGACCGCGCCGACGAAGGCGGACGAGAGCTCCTCGGCGGGGGAGTCCCGCCAGGACAGCGGCACGAGGTAGGTCTCGGTGGCCCCGTCGGTGTAGCGGACCCGGACCCGGTGCACCGACAGCGCCGGGTCGGACTTGTCCAGGAAGAAGCCGTCCTCGCTGACGCCGGCCCACTCACGGCCCTTGCCGCCGAACCAGCGCTGGTGGGGCATCCAGTCGGTGAGGATGTCGGTCAACGCACTCACTTGGTCTCCTCGCTGGCGCTCGTCGTCCGCGTTCGCGGCACTGCTGCGTTCTTTGATGAGCTCGCCAGCTCGCTCATCGGAAGTCTCCGTCGGTCGGGGTCGGGGCGGCTTCGGCGCCCAGCCCGCCGCTGCCGGCGGGGGCGTCCGTGCCGCCCACCACGCCTGCGTCGAGGAGGGACTGGGCGACCCTGCTGCTGGTGGTGGTCTCCCAGCCCTCGTCGGCCTCGGGGGCCGACGCGGCCGGCTTGGACAGCTCGAACCAGTAGAAGCCGTGCCCGGCCAGGGTGAGCATGTAGGGCAGGACGCCGATCTGCGGGAACTGCACCCGGCCGGTCAGCTCCACCGGCGTGTAGCCCTCGAAGCGGCGCAGGTCCAGCTCCACCGGCTGGGGGAAGCGCGACAGGTTGTTGACGCACAGCACCACGTCGTCGCCGAACTCGCGCACGAACGACAGCACCGTGGGGTTGCGCGACCCGACCTCGCTGTAGCTGCCGACGCCGAAGGTCGGGTGCTCCTTGCGGACCGCGATCATCGTGCGGATCCAGTGCAGCAGCGACGTGGTGTTCCGCAGCTGCCCCTCCACGTTGGTGACCTGGTAGCCGTACACCGGGTCGGCGACCAGCGGGAGGTGCATGCGCTGCGGGTCGGCGGTGGAGAACCCGCCGTTGCGGTCCGGCGTCCACTGCATGGGCGTGCGGACGCCGTCGCGGTCACCGAGCCAGATGTTGTCCCCCATGCCGATCTCGTCGCCGTAGTAGAGGACCGGCGAGCCGGGCAGCGACAGCAGCAGGGCGTTGAACAGCTCCAGGGTGTCGACGTCGTTGTCCAGCAGCGGGGCCAGCCGCCGGCGGATGCCGATGTTGGCCTTCATGCGGGGGTCCTTGGCGTACTCGCCCCACATGTAGTCGCGCTCCTCGTCGGTGACCATCTCCAGGGTCAGCTCGTCGTGGTTGCGCAGGAAGATGCCCCACTGGCAGTTGCCGGGGATGGCCGGCGTCTGGGCCATGATCTCCGAGATCGGGAACCGCTGCTCCCGCCGCACGCCCATGAACAGGCGCGGCATGACCGGGAAGTGGAAGGCCATCTGGCACTCGTCGCCGTCCTCGCCGAAGTACTCGACGACGTCGGCCGGCCACTGGTTGGCCTCGCACAGCAGGACCCGGTCGGGGTACTCGGCGTCGACCACCTTGCGCACCCGCTTGAGGAAGGCGTGCGTCCGCGGGAGGTTCTCGCAGTTGGTCCCCTCCTCCTCGAACAGGTAGGGGACGGCGTCGAGGCGGAAGCCGTCGATGCCCAGGTCCAGCCAGAAGCGCAGGGCGTCGATGATCGCCTCCTGCACCGCCGGGTTCTCGAAGTTCAGGTCCGGCTGGTGGCTGAAGAACCGGTGCCAGAAGTACTGCTTGCGGACCGGGTCGAACGTCCAGTTGGAGCTCTCGGTGTCGACGAAGATGATCCGCGCGTCGGCGTAGCCGGTGTCGTCGTCGGCCCACACGTAGAAGTCGCCGTAGGGCCCCTCCGGGTCGCTGCGGCTGGCCTGGAACCACGGGTGCTGGTCCGAGGTGTGGTTCATGACGAAGTCGATGATCAGCCGCATGCCCCGGGAGTGGGCCTCGCCGATCAGCTCCTTGAAGTCCTCGATGTCGCCGAACTCGGGCAGCACGGCGGTGTAGTCGCTGACGTCGTAGCCGCCGTCGCGCAACGGGGAGGCGAAGAACGGCGGCAGCCACAGGCAGTCCACCCCCAGCCACTGCAGGTAGTCCAGCTTGCCGAGCATGCCGCGCAGGTCGCCGATGCCGTCGGCGTTGCTGTCGGCGAAGCCGCGCACCAGCACCTCGTAGAAGACGGCGCGCTTGTACCACTCGGGGTCCGTGCCCGGCGTGGGCAGCGTGGACTGCTCGCCCGCTCCGGGGGTCGACTGGGCGGGGACGGGGAGGCTCATGGGGAGGTGCCCTCGATCTCGGGAGTCCAGGTCTGGCTGTCGGGGCAGGTCAGGCGGGCAGGGAGCGGTGCACGGTGAAGACGTGCGCGGGCTCCCGGTGCGGGTCGAGCTCGACGTAGTTGAACTCGCCCCAGTGGTAGTCCGCGCCGGTCATCTCGTCGGTGACGGTGAACCGGTCGGACCAGTCGAACCCCAGCGTCGGCAGGTGCAGCGCCGTCGTCCCGATCTGCGTGTAGGTGCTGTCCAACGAGACCACGACCAGGACGGCGTCGGTCGACCCGGGGTCGGTCTTGCTGAAGCAGAGCAGGTTCGGGTTGTCCACGGCGTGGAAGTGCAGGGTGCGCAGCTGCTGCAGGGCGGGGTGGGCGCGGCGGACCTCGTTGAGCCGGCGCAGGTAGGGCGCCAGGGTCCGTCCGGAGGCCTCGGCGCCGGCCCAGTCGCGCGGGCGCAGCCGGTACTTCTCGCTGTCCAGGTACTCCTCGCTGCCCGGGCGCACGGCCACGTGCTCGAACAGCTCGTAGCCGGAGTAGACGCCCCAGGTGGGGCTCAGCATCGCGGCCAGCACGGCCCTGATCTTGAACATCGGCGGGCCGCCGAGCTGCAGCGACTCGTGCAGGATGTCCGGGGTGTTGACGAAGAAGTTCGGCCGCATGTAGTGCGCGCTGTCGGCCAGGTGCCGGCCGTACTCCTCGAGCTCGGCCTTGCCGGTGCGCCAGGTGAAGTACGTGTAGCTCTGGGTGTACCCGATCCGGGCCAGCTGGTGCATCATCGCCGGCCGGGTGAACGCCTCGGCCAGGAAGAGGACGTCGGGGTCGGTGCCCTTGACCTCCCAGATCAGCCAGTGCCAGAAGTTCAGCGGCTTGGTGTGCGGGTTGTCCACCCGGAAGATCCGGACCCCGGCGTCCATCCAGACCCGCATCACCCGCAGGCACTCGGCGTACAGGCCCTCGGGGTCGTTGTCGAAGTTGATCGGGTAGATGTCCTGGTACTTCTTCGGCGGGTTCTCCGCATAGGCGATCGTGCCGTCGGGCTTGGTGGTGAACCACTCCGGGTGCGAGGTCACCCACGGGTGGTCCGGCGCGGCCTGCAGCGCGAAGTCCAGCGCCACCTCCATGCCGAGCTCCCGGGCGCGGGCGACGAAGGCGGTGAAGTCCTCCATCGTCCCGAGCTGCGGGTGGACGGCGTCGTGGCCGCCCTCCGCGCTGCCGATGGCCCAGGGTGAGCCGACGTCGTCGGGGCTGACGTCGTAGGGGTTGCCGCCCGGGAACTGCGCGGTGTTGGGGCCCTTGCGGTTCGCCGTGCCGATCGGGTGGATCGGCGGCAGGTAGACGACGTCGAAGCCCATCTCGGCGATCGCCGGCAGCCGCTCGGCGGCGTCGGCGAAGGTGCCGTGGGTGGGCTTGCCGTCGACGACCGGCCCCTCGGAGCGGGGGAAGAACTCGTACCAGGAGCCGTAGAGGGCACGCTGCCGGTCGACCCACAGCTCGTAGCGGGGGGAGGCGGTGACCAGCCGGCGGACCGGGTTCTCCAGCAGCACCCGCGCGAGGTCGGCCCCCAGGGCCGGGGAGAGCCGGGCGGTCAGGTCCAGCATGCCGTCGCGCAGCGCCGCGGCCGCGGCGAGCAGGGCCCGCCGGTGGTCGGGGACCGCCCGGGCGACCTCCTCGAACAGCCGGGCGCCGGACTCCAGGTCGTTGGCCAGCTCGTCGGTGCCCTGGCCGGCGTCCACCTTGACCTCGACGTCGTGCCGCCAGGTGCGCAGCGGGTCGTCCCAGGCCTCGACGTGGAAGGTCCACCGGCCTTCCCGGTCGGGGACGACGGTCGCCTGCCACCGGTCGGGCTCGGGGCCGAACTCGGTCATCCGGACCAGCGGCGGGGGCCCGGCGGGGGCACCGCTGCCCTCCGGCGGGGTGAGCACCACGTTGGCGCCGACCGCGTCGTGGCCCTCGCGGAAGACGGTGGCAGTGATCGGCACGTGCTCGCCGACCACGGCGCGGGTCGAGAACGACCCGCACGACACGACAGGGGCGACATCGGTGATGCCGAGGCGGAGGTCAGCGCGGCCAGTCATCGGCGCAACGTTATCGATCGCGCTGTCCGCGGGCACGTCGGCGTCGGTCCGGCTGCCCGACCCCCGTGGGGAGCGTGCCGGCGGCCCCGCGGCCGATACGCTCCTGCCCGTGCGAGCCCTCCGCCGACTGACCGTCCGAGCATCCCTCCCCGACGCGCTCCTGCCGCTGTCCCAGTTGGTCATGAACCTGCGCTGGTCCTGGCACCCCGAGACCCGGGACCTCTTCGAGGCACTGGACCCCGAGCTGTGGGACAGCTGCGGCGGCGACCCGGTCCAGGTGCTGGGCGAGGTGTCGGCGGAACGGCTGGCCGCGCTGGCCAAGGACCGGCGGTTCCTCCGCCGGCTGCAGGACGTCACCGACGACCTGCAGGAGTACCTGGACGCGCCGCACTGGTACCAGTCCCTGGGGGAGGAGGCGCCGGCCACCATCGCCTACTTCTCTGCCGAGTTCGGCATCACCGAGGTGCTGCCGCAGTACTCCGGCGGCCTGGGCATCCTCGCCGGGGACCACCTGAAGGCCGCCTCGGACCTCGGCGTCCCGCTGATCGGGGTGGGGCTGCTCTACCGGGCCGGCTACTTCTCGCAGGGTCTGTCCGCCGACGGCTGGCAGCTCGAGCACTACCCCGCGCTCGACCCGCACGGCCTGCCGCTGAAGCTGCTCCGCGACAACGACGCCAACGCCGTGGTGATCACCGTGCCGCTCCCCGAGGGGCGCGTGCTGCACGCCCACGTGTGGCGGGCCCAGGTCGGCCGCGTGGCGCTGCTGCTGCTCGACACCGACATCGAGGAGAACGGCCCCGCCGAGCGCGGGGTCACCGACCGGCTCTACGGCGGCGGCGAGGACCACCGGCTCCGCCAGGAGATGCTGCTGGGCATCGGCGGGGTGCGCGCGCTGCGCGCCTACTGCTCGCTCATGGGCATCCCGCAGCCGGAGGTGTTCCACGCCAACGAGGGGCACGCCGGCTTCCAGGGCATCGAGCGGATCCGCGAGCTGACCGAGTCGCACGGGCTGTCGTTCAGCGAGGCGCTGCAGGCGGTGCGCGCCGGCACGGTCTTCACCACCCACACCCCGGTCCCGGCCGGCATCGACCGGTTCCCGCGGGCGCTGATCGAGCGGTACTTCACCAGCTTCGGCGTCCCGGTCGACCAGCTGCTGACGCTGGGCGCCGAGCAGGACCCGAGCAAGTTCAACATGGCGCACATGGGCCTGCGGCTGGGACAGCGGGCCAACGGCGTCAGCCAGCTGCACGGCTCGGTCAGCCGGGACATGTTCGGCGGGCTGTGGCCGGGGTTCGACGAGGACGACGTGCCGATCAGCTCCATCACCAACGGCGTGCACGCCGCCACCTGGACCGCCCGCGAGCTGGTCGAGCTGGGCACCCAGAGCACCAGCCAGGGTGACCCGGTGGACGTGGACGGCGACGTCTTCTTCGACGGGGTCGACCGGATCGACGCCGGCGAGCTGTGGAGCACCCGCCGGCTGCTGCGCGGTCGGCTGGTGGAGGAGGTGCGCCGCCGGATCCGCGAGACCGCCCTGTCCCGCGGGGCCGCCGAGGCCGAGCTGGGGTGGACGGCGACCGCCTTCGACCCCGACGTGCTGACCATCGGATTCGCCCGCCGGGTGCCGTCCTACAAGCGGCTGACCCTCATGCTGCGCGACCCGGCCCGGCTCAAGGCCCTGCTGCTGGACTCCGACCGGCCGATCCAGCTGGTCATCGCCGGCAAGAGCCACCCGGCCGACGACGGCGGCAAGCAGCTGATCCAGCAGATGGTGAAGTTCGCCGACGACCCCGAGATCCGGCACCGCATCGCCTTCCTGCCCGGCTACGACATCGGCATGGCGCGCTACCTCTACTGGGGCTGCGACGTCTGGCTGAACAACCCGCTGCGACCGCTGGAGGCCTGCGGCACCTCCGGCATGAAGTCCGCGCTCAACGGCGGGCTGAACCTCTCGATCCGCGACGGCTGGTGGGACGAGTGGTTCGACGGCCAGAACGGCTGGGCGATCCCGACCGCGGACGGCGTCGAGGACCCCGAGCGCCGCGACGACGTCGAGGCCCAGGCCATCTACGACCTGCTGGACCGCCAGGTGCTGCCCCGGTTCTACGAGGTCGACGCCGACGGCATCCCGACCCGCTGGGTGGAGATGGTCCGGCACACGCTGCGGGGCACCGGCCCGAAGGTGCTGGCCACCCGGATGGTGCGCGACTACGTCCAGCGGCTGTACGTGCCGGCGGCCGGCTCGTCCCGCTCGCTGGCCGCCGGCGGGTACGACGTCGCCCGCCGGGAGGCGGCGTGGCGCTCGCACCTGCTGGAGAACTGGCAGGGCGTCCGGGTGGCCCACGTGGAGGCCACCGGCGTCGGCGACACCCCGGAGATCGGCTCGAGCATCGACCTGCGCGCCGAGGTCGAGCTGCCCGGCCTGACCCCCGGCGACGTCCTGGTCCAGGCCGCCTTCGGGCGGGTGGACGACGCCGACGGCCTGCACCAGGTGACCACCGTGCCGATGCAGCACGAGAACACCGAGGGGTCGCGGCAGTGGTTCACCGCCACCGTGCCCCTCGAGCGCACCGGCGCCTTCGGCTACACCGTCCGCGTGCTGCCCCGCTCGGAGCACATGGCCGACCCGGCCGAGCTGGGCGTCGTCGTCACCGCCTGAAGGACCTCCCTCCTCCCCACCGTTCGCAAGCTCACGGTGGGCCCCTGGAGGGAGGCCGCACTGCCCCCCACGCCTCGCGAGCTCGGCGCGGGCCCCTGCAGCAAGGCCGGGGCGGGGCCCCTGGAGGGTGGCCGCGCGGGCCCTGCGTGCGGTCCCGGGTGGGTCACGGTCTGGGCACGGTCGTCGGCCTCCCGGGGTCGCGGCCGTGCCCGGGTACCTACTGTGTCCGTGCACCAGGTCACCTCCGTCGAGGCCGTCCGGCGTCCGCCGTGGACACCTGGGCCTCGCACCGGCCGGGCCACCCGGCGGCCGCACCTGCCCCACCCACAGGAGAGACATGCGCGTCAAGCTCAGCATCATGGCCGCGACGACCACCGCGGCCCTCGCCCTCGCCGCCTGCGGCTCCGGGAACGCGGGGGGTGGCGGGCAGGCGGACGCCGGCGGGCTCACCGGTGAGGGCACCGGCGACTCCTGCACCATCGAGGGCGAGGTCCCGATCGGGGCCGTCCTCAGCCTCACCGGAGCGGCCGCCAGCTACGGGGAGTCCCAGCAGCGTGGCCTGGAACTGGCCGCCGCGCAGCTCGCCGAGAAGGGCGGGGTCACCTACGACCTCACCATCGAGGACGACCAGACCGACCCGCGGCAGGGCATCACCCTGTTCGACCAGTTCATCTCCCAGGACGTCAGCCTGATCATCGGGCCCACGCTGTCCAACGCCGCACTGCAGTCCGACCCCATCGCCCAGGAGGCCGGCGTGCCGGTGCTGGGCATCTCCAACACGGCCGCCGGGGTCACCGACATCGGTGACTACGTCTTCCGCAACTCGCTCACCGAGCAGGCCGTCATCCCGCAGACCATCGCGAAGGCGACCGAGGAGTTCGGGCTGGCCGACGTCGTCGTCATGTACAGCAACGACGACGCGTTCACCGAGTCCGGCTACGAGGCGTTCGCCGCGGCGCTGGAGGACGAGGGCGTCACCGTGACCGAGACGCTGACCTTCTCCAAGGCCGACACCGACTTCCGTGCCCTGCTCACCCAGGCCCAGGCCAGCGATCCCGACGCGCTGGTCGTCTCCGCGCTGATCGAGGCGGCCATCCCGCTGGTCACCCAGGCCCGCGAGCTCGGCATCGACGTGCCGATCATCGGCGGCAACGGGTTCAACAACCCGCGCCTGATGGCCGACGCGGGCGAGGCCGCCGAGGGCGTCGTCGTCGGCGCCGCCTGGAACTCGGCGTCGGACAACCCGGAGAACACCGCCTTCCTGGCCGACTACCAGGCCGAGTACGACGCCGCGCCCGACCAGTTCGCCGCGCAGGCGTACGCCGGCCTGATGCTCGTCGACCAGGCTGTGCGCAGCGGCTGCGCCGCCGACCGGGAGAGCCTCAAGCAGGCCCTCGGTGAGCTGCAGGACGTCCCGACCGTGCTGGGGGAGTTCTCCATCGACGAGAACCGGGACGCCGTCCACCCGGCCGTCGTGCAGGTCGTCCGGGACGGCGCCTTCGCCGTCCTCGAGTGACCTCGGCTTCTCCGGCCGGACGGGACCGGCCGGAGGAGCCCGCCCGCCCGGGCGCCGACGTCCGGGATCCGACCAGACAGGGACAGCGGTGCAGCAGCTCCTCAACGGGATCTTCATCGGCTCGATCTACGCGCTGTTCGCCATCGGGTTCACGCTGGTCTTCGGGATCCTGGACCGGCTCAACCTCGCCCATCCCGCGGTGTTCGCCGTCTCGGCGTTCGTGGGCATCGAGCTCGTCGAGCGGGGCGGCTTGTCGCTGTGGACGGCGCTGCCGGTGGTCTTCGTGCTCGGCGCGCTGCTCGGCCTGGTCATCGAACGGGTGGCCTTCCGGCCGCTGAAGGGCCGGCCGGACGCCCACTTCGCCGGACTGATCTCCTCCATCGCGCTCGCCGGCATGCTGATCGCCCTGCTGCAGTGGCGCTACGGGCCGGACACCCGCCGGTTCCCGGCGGGCTCGTTCCCCGACACCCGTTTCGAGGTGTTCGGCGCGCAGGTGACGCTGGTGCAGGTCGCCATCCTCGGCATCGCCGTCGCGCTGATGGCCGGCCTCACCTACCTCGTCACCCGGACCCGGCTGGGCCGGGGGATGCGGGCGATCGCGGAGAACCCCACCGCGGCCCGGGTGCTGGGCGTCGACGTCGACCGGATCACCGCCGTCACGTTCGCCATCTCCTCCGCCCTGGGGGCGGTGGCCGGGGTGCTGTTCGCCATCAACGTGAACACCGCCCAGCTCGGCATGGGATCGGCGATCGAGCTGAAGGGCCTGGCGGTGATCATCGTCGGCGGCATGGGCTCGCTGCCCGGGGCGCTGATCGGCGGCCTCGTGCTGGGGCTGGCCGAGGTCTTCGCCGTCCAGTACATCGGGTCGTCCTGGCGTGACGTGATCGCGTTCGGGCTGCTGTTCGTCATCCTGCTGCTGCGTCCGCAGGGGCTGCTCGGCGCGCGCAAGGTGCGGGAGGTCTGATGCTGCTCGAGTACGCGACGCCGCTGACCTTCGTCGCCCTCGGCGCGATCTTCGCCTACTCCTTCTACGCCGTGCTGATCGCCGGGCAGCTGAGCCTGGGCCAGGCCGGTTTCGCCGCCCTGGGGGCCTTCGCCGGCGCCGGCCTCGGCCCCAGCCCCGACGACGTGGGCGACGTCCCGGCCCTGCTGGTCGCCATCGTCATCGGCATGGCGGTCGGGGCGCTCGCCGCCGTCGTGCTCGGCCTGCCGACGATGCACCTGCGGGGGGTCTTCCTCGCCATCGCCACGCTCGGGTTCGCCGAGGCGGTGCGGATCGTGCTGCTCAACTCGGAGTGGACCGGAGGCGCGCAGGGGCTGTCCGTGCCCCGGGTCCTCACCGTCGGCATGGCGTGGACGGCGCTGGCCGTCGTCGCGTACTGGTTCTGGCGGATGGGGCGCTCCCGGTTCGGCCGGGCACTGGAGGCCATCCGGGAGGACGAGCTGGCCGCCCGGGCCATGGGCGTCGACGTGGGACGCCACCGGCTCGCCGCGTTCGTCACCGCAGGCGCGGTCGCCGGCCTGTACGGCGTGCTGTTCGCCTACTACGTGCGGCTGATCGCACCGAACGACTTCGACTTCGTCGCCGCCGTCGACGGCCTGGTCACCGCGGTGGTCGGCGGCTCGACGATGGTCCTGGGCCCGCTGCTGGGCAGCGGCTTCCAGACCATGGTCCCGGAGGTGCAGCGCGCGGTCGGGGTCGAGGCGGGGTGGATCCGCCCGTTCCTGGCCGGGCTGCTGCTGCTCGTGGTCATCCTGTTCCTCCCCGGCGGGCTGGCCAGCCTGCTGCCCCGGCGGCGCACCCGGATGCCGGCGTCGGCGGGTCCGGCCGCGGTGGGCGAGCGGTCCGCGGAAGGCGACCCGGCTCCCCACCTCGCCGGCCGCCGGCACCCCGCGGCCGGGGAGACCGTCGTCGCGCTGGCCGGCCTGGGCAAGGAGTACGGCGGGGTGCACGCCGTCCGGGGCGTCGACCTGGAGGTCCGCGGCGGCGAGGTCGTCGGGCTGATCGGGCCCAACGGCGCGGGGAAGACCACCCTGGTCAACATGATCAGCGGCCTGGTGCCGCCCAGCTCCGGCAGCGCCACGGTGCTGGGGACCACGGTCGGGCGCACCCCCGTGCACCGGATGGCCGCGGCCGGCGTGAGCCGCACCTTCCAGCACTCCAAGCTCTTCAACCGGCTGTCGGCGTTGGAGAACGTCCTCGTCGGCGCCCACCTGGTCAGCCGGCCGACCTTCCTGCGGCGGCTGCTGTGGCTGCCCTCGGCCCGCCGCGACGAACAGGCGGCGCTCGAGCGGGCGGCCGGCTGCCTGGCGCGGGTCGGGCTGGGCGACCTGGCCACCGTGCGGGCGTCGTCGCTGTCCTACGGCGACCAGCGCCGGCTGGAGATCGCCCGGGCGCTCGCCTCCGACCCGTCGCTGCTGATCCTCGACGAGCCGGCCGCCGGCATGAACCACGTCGAGGCCGCCCGCTTGTCCACCTTGATCACCTCCCTGGCCGCGGACGGGCTGACCATCCTGTTCATCGAGCACAACGTCGGGATGGTGCTGGAGACCTGCACCCGGGTGGTCGTGATGGACTTCGGCCAGGTCATCGCCAGCGGTGCCCCGCAGGAGATCGCCGCTGACCCGGCCGTCATCGAGGCCTACCTCGGCACCCCCGACGACGACGACGCCGCCGGCGGGTCCGTCGCCGAGGGCACCGCGTCCGACCCGAGGGCGGGCGGCGCGGACGGCGCGGCGGGCGGCGCCGTCACGAACGTGCACCCGGGTGCGGCGGGCACGCTCCCGCCGCCGGACACCACCTCGAGGAACGCGACATGAGCGACCCCATCCTCGAGGTCGACCGCCTCGCGGTCAGCTACGGCCGGGTCGAGGCCGTCCGCGGCGTCTCCTTCCAGGCCGCACCGGGGTCCCTGGTGACGCTGGTCGGCGCCAACGGCGCCGGCAAGACCTCTGTGATCAACGCCGTCTCGGGCATGCTGCGGCCCTCGGGCGGGCGGATCACCTTCCGCGGGGAGGACGTCACCCGGACCCCGGCGCACACGCTGGTGCGCCGAGGGCTGGTCCAGGTGCCGGAGGGACGCCAGGTCCTGGCCACCCTCACCATCGAGGAGAACGTCCTCATGGGCGCCTGGCACCGGGGTGGCGCCGCCGCGGCCGACATCGACGCCGTCTACGACCGCTTCCCCGTGCTGGCCGAGCGGCGCACGCTGCCGGCCGGGACACTCTCCGGCGGTGAGCAGCAGATGCTGGCCATCGCCCGCGCGCTCGTGGCCGCCCCCTCGGTGATGCTGATGGACGAGCCCTCGATGGGGCTCGCGCCCAAGATCGTCGACGAGGTGTTCCGGGTGATCGAGGAGATCCGGGCGTCGGGCACGACGGTGGTGCTGGTCGAGCAGAACGCGCGGCGGGCGCTCCGGGCGGCCGACCACGGCTACGTGCTGCAGAGCGGCGAGGTCGTCTCCTCGGGCCCGGCCGCCGACCTGCTCGCCGACGAGCGCATCGTGCAGGCCTACCTGGGGGTGGACGGCAGGTCCGGGCCGCCGTGAGGGGACGCTGACCTCACCCAGCGTCCCAGGCTGAGTACGCTGAGCCCGGGTCAGTTGCGGCGGGTGCGTCCGGTGGTGCGGGACGGGCTCACCTGTCGGCGTGCCACGCGCCGGCGCGTCTGCCGGATGCCCGCGGGCACAACTAGGCTGCTCCTATGCCCGACCGCTGTGAGGTGCTCCCCGGAGAGTCTGTCGTCGCACGCCGTGGCGGTGGCCTGCTGTGGGTCGACGCCCCTGGTTCGCCGGCGCTGGTCGCTGCCCTGCACGCCTGCCTCGGGGTCGCCGGCCCCGGCGCCGAGCGGGTGCTCGGCGCCGTCGCCGGCCAGGTCTCCCGGCTCTCCGACGGCCCGGCGTCCTTCGCCCTGGTCATCTCCGACACCACCGCCGGCTCCGGCTCCGGGGTCGCGCTGTGGTCGGGCAAGGGCCAGCCCGCCGTGGACGGCGTCCCGGTGTCCGGCTCCTCGGTCGACGGCTGCACGCTGGCCAGCGGCTTCGCCCTGGGCCAGACCCTCTACGTCGGACCGGGGCAGCCGGCCTCGTCCGTGCCGCCGGGCGTGGCCTTCGACCTGACCGAGGGCACCGTCCCCGGGTCCGGTGCGCTGCTGCAGCTGGCCGCGTCCGTCCCCTCCGGCGTCGCGGTGCCCGCGGCCACGCCGACCCCCGCCCCCGAGTCGTTCACCGCGGGGTCCGACGTCGGCTTCGGCACGTCGGTGGGCGGTCCCATCTCGGCGCCGCTGGCGCAGTCAGGGGAGTCGACGGCGTTCTGGCGGCCCGAGCCGGCCGCCGCGCCGGTGCTGCGGTTCGACGACGGCATGGTCGTCACCGTCGACGAGGACCTGGTGCTCGGCCGCCGTCCCGACGGCCACGACCTGGTGACCAGCGGGAGCGCCCGCCCGGTGCCCATCGCCGACACCCAGAACGTGCTCTCCTCCGCGCACGCCGCCATCCAGCGGGCCGGCCGCGAGGTCTCGCTCACCGACCTCGGCTCGCTCAACGGCACCCACGTCGCCGGGCCCGAGGCGACCGAGTGGACCCAGCTGGAGCCCGGCGTCTCGCACCCGCTCTCCGACGGCGACCGGCTGCTGCTCGGCTGGACCGTCATCACCTTCGAGCAGCCCGCCGAGTAACACAGCTCCGCTGGCCCTTCGCGACCGGGGCCGGCCTCGCTGCACGAAGCCGGCCACCAGGGGTCGTGAGGAGTGGGACCCGGAGGGTCCCGCGAGGAGCGACGCAGCGGCTCATCGCCGTCGGGGACGGTGCCTGGCCGCGGTGCGATCCGTTCGGCCCCTTCCCGGGTCCCGCCCTGAGCTTGCGAAGGGTGGGGAGGAAGGGGTCCTTCTCTCAGGGCCGGCGGAGCACCCGCAGGACCATCACCGAGCGCGACCCCACCTCGATGGGGCCGGGGGCCACGACGGCGGGCCGCGGTGGGACGCCGGTCGCGTACTCGGTGGACAGCGCCAGCTCGTACCCGTCGCCCCACGGCGGCCCCGGGAGCTCGACGTTCACCGCGTCGGGCCCGGCGTGCAGCCAGATCAGGTAGGACTCGTCGACCACGGGACGGCCGCGGTCGTCCCGGTGCCGGATGCCCCGGCCGTCCAGGTACATGCCGATCGTCTGCAGCCCCGTGTCGAACCAGTCGCTGCTGGTCAGCTGCCCGCCGCCCGGGGCGAACCAGGCCAGGTCGCGGGTGCCGCCGGTGCCGGGGATCTCCGTCCCCTCGAAGAAGGCTTCCTGGCGGAGCACCGGCGCGCCCCGCCGCAGCCCCACCAGCCGGGACACGAAGGTCCACAGGTCGGCGTCGATGGCGCCCCAGTCCAGCCAGGAGATCTCGTTGTCCTGGCAGTAGGCGTTGTTGTTGCCGCCCTGGGTGCGGCCCAGCTCGTCGCCGGCGGTGATCATCGGCACGCCGGTGGACAGCAGCAGCGTGGCCAGGAGGTTGCGGACCTGGCGGGCGCGCAGCTCCACCACGGCGGGGTCGTCGCTGGGTCCCTCGACCCCGCAGTTCCAGTTGCGGTTGTGGCTCTCGCCGTCCCGGTTCCCCTCGCCGTTGGCCTCGTTGCGCTTGTCCTGGTAGCTGACCAGGTCGGTCATGGTGAACCCGTCGTGCGCGGTGACGAAGTTGACCGACGCGAACGGGCGGCGGCCGTCGGAGCGGTAGAGGTCCGAGGAGCCGGTGAGCCGGTAGGCGAGGTCCCGGACGCCGACCCGCGCGCCGGACCACACGTCCCGGACGGTGTCGCGGTACTTGCCGTTCCACTCCGTCCAGGGCGGGGGGAAGTTGCCGACCTGGTAGCCGCCCTCGCCGACGTCCCAGGGCTCGGCGATGAGCTTGACCCCGCTGACCACCGGGTCCTGGTGGACGACGTCGAAGAACGCCGAGAGCCGGTCGACGTCGTGCATCGACCGGGCCAGCGCCGAGGCCAGGTCGAAGCGGAACCCGTCGACGTGCATCTCGCTGACCCAGTACCGCAGCGAGTCCATCAGCAGGGCCAGGACCGGCGGGCGGCGCACGTCCAGGGTGTTCCCGCAGCCGGTGTAGTCGGTGTACCGGGACCGGTCGCCGCCGCCGAGCCGGTAGTACCCGGCGTTGTCGATGCCCTTGAAGGACAGCGTCGGGCCGGTGTGGTCCCCCTCCGCGGTGTGGTTGTAGACGACGTCGAGGACCACCTCGATCCCGGCGGCGTGCAGCGTCTTCACCATGGCCTTGAACTCGGTGACCTGCGCCCCGCCCGACCCGGCCGAGCTGTAGGCCGCGTGCGGCGCGAAGTACCCGAGCGTGTTGTAGCCCCAGTAGTTGGTCAGCCCGCGGCGGAGCAGGTGCGGCTCGCTGACGAAGTGGTGCACCGGCAGCAGCTCGACCGCGGTGACCCCGAGGGACACCAGGTGCTCGACGAAGGCGGGGTGGGCCAGCCCGGCATAGGTTCCGCGCAGCGGCGGCGGGACGTCGGGGTGGCGCATCGTGGCGCCCTTGACGTGCACCTCGTAGACGACGGTGTCCGACCACGGTGTGCGCAGCAGGGTGTCGCCCTCCCACGGGAACGAGTCGTGGATGACCACCCCGCGCGGCACGAACGGTGCGGAGTCGGCGGCGTCGGCCTGGCCCGGGTCGTGCTCGCGGTGGGCGAACAGGGACTGGTCGAGCACGAGCTCGCCGTCGACGGCCCGCGTGTACGGGTCCAGCAGCAGCTTGGCCGGGTTGTACCGGGCGCCGGACGCCGGGTCGTGCGGACCGTGCACCCGGTACCCGTAGCGCTGCCCGGGCCGGACGCCGGGCAGCCGGCCGTGCCACACCTGGTGGGTGGTCTCCTGCAGGCGCTGGCGGTGCTCGGTGCCGTCGGGGTCGAACAGGCAGAGGTCCACCCCCGTCGCCCCGGCCGACCACAGCGCGAAGTTCGTCCCGGTGCCGTCCCAGTGGGCGCCGAGGGGCGCGGCCGCCCCGGGCCACACCTCCGTGGTCAGGCCGCTCGCATCGGGGTTCACCCGCAGCATCGTGCCCGACCCGGCCGGGGCGGTGTCGCAGCCACGTCCGACGCGGTCCCCGCCGGGTTGGTTGGATGGTGGCCGTGGACAGCGAACCGGTCGTCGAGATCCGCGGTGTGGACGTCGTCCGGGGGGACGCGCACCTGCTGCGCGGGGTCGACTGGACCGTCCGGGCCGACCAGCGGTGGGTGCTGCTGGGTCCCAACGGCGCGGGGAAGACGACGCTGCTGCAGCTGGCCGCCGCCCAGCTGCACCCGACCCGCGGCGAGGTGCGGATCCTCGGGGAGACGATGGGCGCCGTCGACGTGTTCGAGCTCCGGCCGCGGATCGGGCTGACCAGCGCCGCGCTGGCCCAGCGGATCGCCAACGCGGAGCGGGTCGGGGACGTCGTGGTCAGCGCGGGCTACGCCGTCGTCGGGCGGTGGCGCGAGCGCTACGACGTCCACGACCTCACCCGGGCGGCCATGCTCATGCAGCAGTGGGGCGTCGCGCCGATGGCGCACCGGACCTTCGGCACGCTGAGCGAGGGGGAGCGCAAGCGCACGCAGATCGCCCGGGCGCTGATGACCGACCCGGAGCTGCTGCTGCTCGACGAGCCCGGCGCCGGGCTCGACCTGGGCGGCCGGGAGGACCTGGTCGCCCGGCTGTCGGGCCTGGCGAACGACCACTACGCCCCCGCCCAGGTGCTCGTCACCCACCACGTCGAGGAGATCCCGCCGGGCTACTCGCACGCCCTGCTGCTGCGCGAGGGCCAGGTGCTGGCCGCCGGGCCGACGCCCGAGGTGCTCACCGCCCCGCTGCTGTCCGAGGCGTTCGGCCTCCCGCTGCAGGTGCAGCGGGAGAACGGGCGGTACAACGCCCGCCGGGCCTGACCCCCCGACCGGTGGAGAGCCAGCCCGGGCTGCGGACCGCATCCGCACCGGCGGAGACGCCCGTCCGGGCACGGGCGCCCCGGTGGCCCGCCGTCCTGCTGCTGGCCGGTCTGGCGGTGCAGCTCGCGCCGCTGGTGCTGCTGCCGCGGGTGCTGACCCAGGACGGACCGGCCCACGTGGCCGGTGCCTGGGTGCTGCTGCACCACGGGGACGACGGCCCGCTCGGGGAGCTGCTGCGGCGGACCTACGAGGTCGACCTCAGCCCGGTGCCCAACATGCTCACCACGCTCCTGCTGGTCGCCCTGCAGTCCGTGGTGGGGCCGGGCCTGGCCGAGAAGCTGGTGGTCGGCGGGTTCGTCCTGCTGCTGGTGACCGGCCTGCGCTTCGCGCTCCGCGGCGTGGACCGGCGGGCCGGCTGGCTGGCCGTCGCCGCCCTGCCGCTGGCCGGCAGCGAGCTGGTCGCCTACGGGTTCTACAACTTCGGGTGGGGCATCGCGCTGTCCCTGTTCGCCCTGGGTGTGGCCCTGCGCCGGCGGGCAGGGTGGGACCTCCGCGCCGGGGTGCTGCTCGCCGGGCTGCTCCTGCTCGTCTGGTCCGCGCACCTGCTGCCCTGGCTGGTGGCCGTCCTGGTCGTCGGGGGGCTGGTGGTCGCGCGCTCGGCCGGAGGCCTCCGCGACGGCGTGCCGGTCGCCCGGGTGGCCACCTGCCATCTCCTGGTGCCGGCGCTGGCCGTGCTGCCGACCGTCGCGCTGAGCGCCGCCTACGTGCTGCGGCGGGAGGCGCCGCCGGGAGCCGCGGCCGGTGCTCCGGGCCCGGACCGGCTGGTCGCGCTGCTCGTCCAGTCCCGCCTGCTGGTGGTCGCCAGCTGGTGGGAGGTGGTGCCGGCGGTGCTGGTCACCGCGACGCTGGGTGCGCTGGCCGTCGCCGCGCTCCGCCGGTCCCGCGGGCCGGAGGCGCCGGCCCCGGCCCGCGCCGACCGGCTGGTGCTCGGGACGGCGACGCTGCTGGCGACGGGGCTGTTCCTGCTCTCGCCGGAGCGGCTGGGCGGCGACTACGGCTTCCTCCCCGAGCGGCTGTCCTGGTTCCCGCCCCTGCTGCTGGTGCTCTTCTGCGCCACCCGTCTCCCGACCCGGCGGGCGGCCGCCCCCGTCGCCGCCGGCTGCCTGGTCCTGGCCGCGGTCGCCGCGCTCCTCGTCCGGCTGCCCACCGAGCTGCGCGACCAGCGCTACGCCGCCGAGATGCTCTCCGTCGCGGCCGACCTGCCGCCGGGCAGCACCTTCGCGATGGTCCGGTTCAGCGGGCACGAGGCGGTGCTGGCGCCGGTCGAGGGGGAGCCCAACCCGCTGCGGCACCTGTCCAGCCTGCTGGCCGTCCACGCCGGCGGGGTCGACGTCGGTCACTACGAGGCCGTCTACCCCTACTTCCAGGTGCGCTTCCCCGGCGACTCCGTGCGCGCGGCGATCGACCCCGGCTTCGACGGCCTGGGGGAGGTGCCGCCCACGGTGCGGGTGCTGGCGGACCGGCGGCTGGACCACGTGCTGGTCGTCGGGCTGGACGACGCCGAGCCGTGGGTGCGGGACGCCCGCCGGACGGCGCGGGTGCTCGGCGACCTCCGGGCCGGCTTCGAGCAGGTCGCGACGTCGGGACCGGAGGGCCATGTCACGGTCTGGCGGAGGTTGCCGGTCCGGGGTGGCGGGTAGCGGCGTCAGTACGGTTGCCTGTCGCTGCGCCGTCGCCCTGTGCCGGCCCGCGTCCGTCAGCCCCGTGGACGCAGGCCTCGTCCTGTCCACCGCCCGCGAGCACCGCGGCCGGTGGCCCGTGTTCGGAGGTCCCGTGCCCCTGTCTCCCACCGCCCGGCCCGACGTCGTGGTCATCGGCGCCGGCCCGGCCGGCCTGACCGCGGCCCACGAGCTGACCCGGCGTGGCATGCCGGTGACCGTCCTCGAGGCCGACGACGTGGTCGGCGGCATCAGCCGCACGGTCGAGCGCGAGGGGTGGCGCTTCGACATCGGCGGTCACCGCTTCTTCACCAAGGTGCCCGCCGTCGAGGCCTGGTGGCACGAGGTGCTCGGTGAGGACTTCCTGTCCCGGCCCCGGCTGTCGCGGATCCTCTACGCCGGCACGCTGTTCGACTACCCGCTCAAGCCGATGAACGCGCTGCGCAACCTGGGGCTGGTCGAGGCCGTGCGCTGCGTGGTCTCCTACGTCGCGGCGCGGGTCCGGCCCCCGAAGGACCAGTCGCACTTCGAGGGCTGGGTCTCGGCCCGGTTCGGCCGCCGGCTCTACGGGATGTTCTTCAAGACCTACACCGAGAAGGTGTGGGGGATCCCGGCCACCGAGATCCAGGCGGACTGGGCGGCCCAGCGGATCAAGGACCTGTCGCTGGGGACGGCGATCCTGCACGCGCTGCGCCCGGGCCGGTCCGGGACGACGGTGACCACGCTGATCGACCGGTTCCAGTACCCGCGCACGGGGCCCGGGCTGATGTGGGAGCGGGCCACCGAGCGGGTCCGGGCCGCCGGCGGGGCGGTCCGGATGTGCACCGAGGCCACCTGGCTCGAGCGCGACGAGGACGGCGTGGTGGCCGTGCACGCCCGGACCACCGACGGCCGCGGCCGGACCGTGGGGGAGGAGCGGCTGCCGGCCACCGAGGTGATCAGCTCCATGCCGCTGCCCGAGCTGGTCCTGGCGATGGACCCGCCGGCGCCCGAGCACGTGCAGACCGCCGCCCGGGCGCTGACCCACCGGGACTTCCTCACCGTCGCCCTGGTGGTGCCCGAGTCCGCCGGGTTCCCGGACAACTGGATCTACGTCCACTCGCCGGAGGCCCGCGTCGGCCGGGTGCAGAACTTCGGCAGCTGGTCGCCGTACCTGGTCAAGGACGGACGCACCTGCCTGGGGCTGGAGTACTTCGTCGACGAGGGCGACGACCTGTGGGAGTCCGCGGACGCCGACCTGGTGGCGCTGGCCACCCGCGAGCTGGAGATGCTGGGGCTGGTGTCCGCCGGGGTCGTGGAGCGCGGCTACGTCGTCCGGATGCCCAAGGCCTACCCCGTCTACGACGAGGGCTACGACCGGCAGGTCGACGTCATCCGGGGGTGGCTCGCCGAGGCGACGCCAAACGTGCACCCGGTGGGGCGCAACGGCATGCACCGCTACAACAACGCCGACCACTCGATGGTGACGGCGATGCTGACCGTGGAGAACATCCTCGACGGCGCCGGCCACGACGTGTGGGCGGTCAACGTGGAGGCGGACTACCACGAGGAGGGCGGCGCACCCGCCGACGCCGCGGCCCGGACCGACGCCGACCACCCGGACGGCGATCGTTCCGAGGACGGCCGGTCCGGCGCGGAGGGCACCACCAGCGCCGCGCTGGGCACCGGCCGGGCCGCGCCGGTCCGGCCGCGCCGGCCGGTCCGTGCCGCCTGAGGTCCCCCGCAGCGGGGCGGCCGGCGCCGTGACCCCGGGCGCCCCCGCTCCGGGCACGGGGGCCGGCGGCACGGCGACGGTGGCGCGGGCGCCGTCGCCCGGCTCCGGGGAGCGCGGCGGCGTGCCCCGCTGGGTCACCGGTGCGGCCGCCGCGGCGGTCCTGACCGGCGTGGTGCTCCGGTTCCTCGCGCCCGCGGACCTGTGGCTGGACGAGGCGCAGAGCGTGGCGATCGCCCGGCTGCCGGTGCCGGAACTGCTCACGGCGCTGCGCCAGGACGGCTCCCCGCCGCTGTACTACCTGCTGCTGCACGGCTGGACGGGCGTCGTTGGGGAGAGCGCTCCGGCGGTGCGGGCGCTGTCCGGCCTCTGCGCCGTGCTCGCCCTGCCGGTCGCGTGGCTGCTGGGCCGGCAGCTGGCCGGCCGTCGCGGTGCGGTGGCCCTGACCCTGGTGCTGGCCGCCTCGCCCTACGCCGTCCGGTACGCCAGCGAGGCGCGGATGTACTCGCTGCTGGTCCTGCTCGTGCTGCTCGGCGGGCTGGCCGTCCGCTGGGCGGTCTCCCGCGGCGGCCCGGCCCCGGTGCTGGCGGTCGCCGCCGGCGCGGCCGCGCTGCTGCTGACCCACTACTGGTCGGTCCACCTCCTCGCCGTCACCGGGCTCGCCTGCCTGCTGGCGCTGCGCCGGCACCGCGCCCCGGCCGTCCGGGTGCTGACCGGGCTGGCGCTCGGCGCCCTGGCGTTCCTGCCGTGGCTGCCCAGCCTGCGCTCCCAGCTGGCCCACACCGGCACGCCCTGGGCTCGGACCGGCGGCCTGTCCTCGATCCCGTCCGCGCTGCGGACCTGGCACGGCGGTACCGACGTCACCGCGGTGCTGCTCACCCACGCCCAGGTCTGCCTCGCCGTCCTCGCCCTGGTCGCCGTGCCCGCGGCCGTCGCCGGCCGGCCGGGTCTGGCCCTGGCGGCGTCCCGGAGCCGCACCCGCTGGACGCTGCTGGCGCTGTCGGCCGGCACCCTGGTCGTCGGGGGACTGGTCAGCTGGGTCACCGGCAGCGCGGTCAGCGGCCGCTACACCGGCGTCGCCCTGCCGGCCTTCCTGGCCCTGGTCGCCTGCGGGCTCGCCACGGTCCCCGGCCGGCGGGGGTACGCGGTGCTCACGGCGGTCGTCGTCCTGCTGGGGCTGGGCGGGGCGGCGTCCTCGGTGCGCACCCCGCGGACCCAGGCCGGGGAGGTGGCGTCCGCGCTGGTCCGGGAGGCCGCGCCCGGGGACGTCGTCGCGTTCTGCCCCGACCAGCTGGGGCCGTCCGTGAGCCGGCTGGCGCCCCCGGGGCTGGACCTGGTCGTCTACCCCGACCTGCGCCCCGCCGACCGGGTCGACTGGACCGACTACACCGCGCGGCACGCGGCGGCGGACCCGGCGTCGACCGCGGCCGCACTCGACGCCCGGGCGGGTGCGCAGGCCGTCTGGGTGGTGACCGGCGAGGGCTTCCGGGTGCCGTCCGAGCAGGACTGCCGGGACCTGCGGCAGGCGCTGACCGAGCTGCGGGGTGAGGCGGCCCCGGTGGTCGCGCGCCGCCCCGGGGTGCCCGAGGGCATGCGCGTGCACCGCTTCCCCGGCTGACCGGGACCCGCCCCGGCCGGCTCCCCTAGGGTGCCCTCCAGACGACGACGTCCCTTCCCGACAGGAGCCACCATGGCAGCGCCGGAGTTCGTGACCCTGCAGGTCGAGGCCGGGGTGGGCACCATCCGCCTCGACCGACCGAAGATGAACGCCATCAACGAGCAGCTGCACTGGGAGGTGCGGGCCGCGGCGCAGGAGGCCGCCGGCCGGGACGACGTGCGGGCCGTGGTCCTCTACGGGGGCGAGCGGGTGTTCGCCGCCGGGGCCGACATCAAGGCGATGGCCGAGCTCGACAAGGCCGGGATGGTCGACTGGGGCCGTGAGCTGACCGTCTCCTTCACCACGGTGGCCCAGGTCCCCAAGCCGGTCATCGCCGCCATCACCGGCTACGCCCTCGGCGGCGGCTACGAGCTCGCCCTGTGCGCGGACTTCCGCGTCATGGGTTCCACGGCCAAGGTCGGCCAGCCGGAGATCCTGCTCGGCGTGATCCCCGGCGCCGGCGGCACCCAGCGGCTGACCCGGCTGGTCGGACCGGCCAAGGCCAAGGACCTGGTGTTCACCGGGCGGCACGTCGGGGCCGAGGAGGCGCTGGAGATGGGCCTGGCCGACGCCGTCGTCCCGGACGAGGAGGTGTACGCGACGGCCGTGGCGATGGCCCGCAAGTTCGCCGCCGGGCCGCCGCTCGCCCTGGCCGCGGCCAAGCGGGCCATCGACAGCGGCGGGGACGGCGACCTCGCCACCGGCCTGGAGCTGGAGAGCCGGCTGTTCGCCGAGCTGTTCGACACCGAGGACCAGGCGACCGGCATGCGGTCCTTCCTGGAGAACGGGCCCGGCAAGGCCACCTTCACCGGCCGCTGAGCCGGTGACCGACGACCTCGACCGGTCCGACGCGGGCGGTCGGGCCTGGCTGGACCGGGCGGTCGCGCTGGTCGAGGCCGACGCGCTGCGCAGCGCCGACACCCACCTGCTGGCCTTCCCGCTGCCCCCGGAGTGGGGCGTGGACCTGTACCTGAAGGACGAGTCGACGCACCCGACCGGCAGCCTCAAGCACCGGCTGGCCCGCTCGCTGTTCCTCTACGCGCTGTGCTCGGGCCAGCTGGGCCGGGGCAGCACGGTGGTCGAGGCCTCCAGCGGCTCCACGGCGGTGAGCGAGGCCTACTTCGCCCGGATGCTCGGGCTGCCCTTCGTCGCCGTCATGCCGGCGGCGACCAGCCCGGAGAAGATCGCGCTGATCGAGTTCCACGGCGGCCGCTGCCACCTCGTCACCGACCCCTCCACCGTGTACGACGAGGCCCGGCGGATCGCCGCGGAGTGCGGCGGCCACTACCTCGACCAGTTCACCAACGCCGAGCGGGCCACCGACTGGCGCGGCAACAACAACATCGCCGAGTCGGTCTTCGAGCAGCTGGGGCTCGAGCGCCACCCCGTCCCGGACTGGATCGTGGTGGGTGCGGGGACCGGCGGCACCAGCGCGACCATCGGCCGCTTCGTGCGCTACCGCCGGCTGCCCACCCGGCTCGCCGTCGTCGACCCAGAGGGGTCGGCCTTCTTCCCCGGCTGGCGGGACGGCGACCCGGCCGCGACCGGCCGCGGGTCGCGGATCGAGGGGATCGGGCGCCCCAGGGTGGAGCCGTCCTTCGTACCGACGATCGTCGACCGGATGGTCCGTGTCCCGGACGCCGCCTCGCTGGCGGCGATGCGGCACCTGGAGCGGGTGACCGGCCGCCGGGCCGGTGCGTCCACCGGCACCAACCTGTGGGGCGCCCTCGGCCTGGTGGCGGAGATGGTGGCCGCCGGCCGCGGCGGGAGCGTCGTCACGCTGCTCTGCGACGGCGGGGAGCGCTACGCCCACACGTACCACGACGACGGGTGGGTGGCCGCCCAGGGGCTGGACCTCGCCCCGTACACCGCGACGCTGGAGCACCTGACCCGCACCGGGGAGTGGCGGGCGCCGGCCGGCTGACGTCCCCGCCGGCCGGGCGCGAGACTGGTGACCGGGGTCACCCGGGCACGGGTTGCCCAGCCGTCGTTACCCGGAAGTAACCTCGTCCGCAGCAGGGCGGGCCGTCGCCCGCGCCCCGAGCCACCGCAGAGGATGGTCTGACGATGAACATCGTCGTTCTGGTCAAGCAGGTCCCCGACTCCGGCACCGAGCGGAAGCTGGACCCGGCGGACAACACCGTCGAGCGGGCGACCGCGGACAACGTGATCAACGAGATGGACGAGTACGCCATCGAGGAGGCCCTCACCGTGCGCGAGGCGCACGGCGGCGAGGTGACGATCCTGACCGTGGGGCCGGACACCGCCAAGGACGCCATCCGCAAGGCGCTGTCGATGGGCGCGGACAAGGCCGTGCACGTCTCGGACCCGGCGATGCACGGCGCGTGCGCGCCGCAGACGTCGGCGGTGATCGCGGCCGCGCTGTCCCAGATGCAGTACGACCTGGTGCTGTGCGGCGCGGAGTCCACCGACGGGCAGGTGTCGGTGATGCCGGCGCTGTTGAGTGAGCGGCTGGGCATCCCGCAGCTGTCGGGCGCGCGCAAGCTGACGATCGAGGGCTCGATGGCCAAGATCGAGCGGCAGACCGACGGCGGGTACTGGGAGGTCGAGGCCCCGCTGCCGGCGATCGTGTCGACCTGGGACACCATCAACGAGCCCCGCTACCCCTCGTTCAAGGGGATCATGGCGGCGAAGAAGAAGCCGGTGGAGAACAAGACGCTGGCCGACCTGGGCATCGACCCGTCCACCGTGGGCCTGGCGACCGCGACGTCCCAGGTGCTCGACTTCGCCGGCCGCCCGCCCAAGGGCGAGGGCGTGAAGGTCACCGACGAGGGCGACGGCGCGGACAAGCTGGTCGGCTACCTGGCCGCGCAGAAGATCGTCTGACCCGGACCCGTAGAGCGCTGAGGAGAAGCAGTCATGGCTGAAGTGTTGGTCCCGGTCGAGCTCAACCCCGCCGGCACCGGTGTCCGCAAGACCACCCTGGAGGCGCTCACCCTGGCCCGGGTGCTGGGGGAGCCGTCCGCGGTCGTGCTGGGCGCACCTGGCACCGCCGCCACGGTCCGCGACGCGCTGGCCGAGTACGGCGCGGCGAAGGTGTACGTCGCCGAGTCACCCGACATCGAGGACTACCTGGTCGCCCCCAAGGCCGAGGTCCTCGCCCAGCTGGTCGCCGAGAAGTCCCCCGCCGCGGTCGTCATCCCCTCCTCCCCGGAGGGCAAGGAGGTCGCCGGCCGGCTGGCGATCAAGACCGGCAGCGGGTTCCTGGCCGACGTCACCGACGTCCAGCCCGACGGGACGGCGACGCAGGTCGCGTTCGCCGGGTCGACGGTCGTGCACTCCAAGGTGACGGTCGGGACGCCGATCTACACCGTCCGCGGCAACTCCGTCACCCCCGTGCCGGCCCCGGCCGCCGCGGCCGAGGAGGCCGTCGCGGTGACGGTGTCCGAGCAGGCCAAGCAGACCCGGGTGGTCCAGCGGGTGGTGGAGCAGAAGTCCAACCGCCCCGAGCTGACCGAGGCCTCCATCGTGGTCTCCGGCGGGCGCGGGGTCGCCTCGGCGGAGAACTTCTCGCTCATCGAGGGCCTGGCCGACTCCCTCGGCGCGGCCGTCGGGGCGTCGCGGGCGGCGGTGGACTCCGGCTTCTACCCGCACACCTTCCAGGTCGGGCAGACCGGCAAGACGGTGTCCCCGCAGCTCTACATCGCCGTAGGCATCTCCGGGGCCATCCAGCACCGGGCCGGCATGCAGACCTCGAAGACCATCGTCGCGGTGAACAAGGACCCCGAGGCGCCGATCTTCGAGCTCGCCGACTTCGGCGTCGTGGGCGACCTGAACACCGTCGTCCCGGCCGCCACCGAGCAGATCGCCGCCCGCAAGTGAAGGACCTCGCTGCCCCCCACGCCTCGCTGACGCTCGGCGCGGGCCCCTGCAGCGAGGCCGTCTGACGCTAGCGGCGGGGCCCTGCAAGGGGGCCGACGGAACGGCGGCGAGGCCTGACCCCGCCTCGACGCGTTGGGCGCCGGTCCCTCCTGGGACCGGCGCCCGACTCGTGTCAGGAGGGCGGGAAGCAGGTGGGCCGGCCGCGGGTTGGCGGGGAGGTGACCAGCGGGCGGACGGCGGGGGTGTTCGACGCCCAGCACCGGCTGACCACGACGGGCCTGCTCATGCTCATCACGTTCGTGGCCTTCGAGTCGATGGCCGTCGGGACGGCGATGCCCTCCGCCGTGGCCGAGCTGGACGGCCTCGCCTGGTACGGCTGGGCCTTCAGCGCCTTCCTGGTGACCTCGGTCGTCGGGATGGTCGTCGGCGGCGAGGTCGGCGACCGGCGCGGTCCGCGGACCGCCCTGCCCTGGGGCGTCGGCGTCTTCGCCGCGGGCCTGCTCACCGCGGGGGTCGCCGGGGACATGGGCGTCCTGGTGGCCGGCCGCGCCGTCCAGGGCCTGGGCGCCGGGGTCATCGTCGTCCTGCTGTACGTCGTCGCCGGTCAGGCCTACGAGCCGGCCCTGCGCCCCCGGCTGTTCGGGGTGTTCTCCGCCGCCTGGGTGCTGCCCGCGCTCGTCGGACCGCTCGTGTCGGGGCTGGTGACCACGCACCTCGGCTGGCGGCTGGTCTTCCTCGGCCTGCTGCCGCTGATCCTGCTCGGCACGCTGCTGGTCATGTCGGCGGGGCGCCGGCTCACCGCGCCGGCGGACCCGCGGCCCGCGGTGCCGGCCCGTCGCTGGTGGGCCGCGCTCGCCGGGCTCGGCATCATCGTCCTGCAGTACGCCGGCCAGCGGCTGGACCTGCTGTCCCTGCCGCTGGCCGCCGTCGGGCTCGCCGCGCTGCTGGCCGGGCTGCGGCCGCTGCTGCCGCCCCGGACCGTCCGCGCCGGCCGGGGGCTGCCCGCCGTCGTCGCCTCGCGTGGCCTGCTGGCCGGGGCCTTCTTCGGGATGGACGTCCTGCTGCCCCTCACCCTGTCCTCCGTGCACGGCTACACCCCCACCGCGGCCGGCCTCCCGCTCACCGCCGGGGCCCTCGGCTGGGCCGCCGCGTCGGCGCTGCAGGGCCGGCGTCCCGACCTGCCGCGCGAGCGGCTGCTCCGCGCCGGGTTCGTGCTGCTCACCGTCGGGCTCACCGGGACGGCGCTGGCCGCGCTGCCGGCGCTCGGCGGCTGGCCCGCGTACCCGTTCTGGACCGTGGCCGGTCTGGGCATGGGGCTGGGCATGCCCAGCGTCGGGGTGCTGCTGCTGGAGCAGTCGCCCGAGCACCGGCGCGGCGCCGACTCGGCCTCGCTGCAGATCTCCGACGTCACCTCCTCGGCGCTGTGCGTCGGGGTGGCCGGCGTGCTCGTGGCCGCGGCCACCGCCGGGCTGGTGTCCATGCCCGTCGCGGTGCTCGTCTCCGTCGCGGGCTTCACCGCCCTGGCCCTGATCGGCGTCGGGGTCGCCGGCCGGGTGACCGCCCCCGTCGCGGCCGCGGCCGAGCCGGCGGACGCGACTACCCTGGCCACGCCATGACCTACCGGGACCAGCCATGACCTACCTGGACCACGCGGCCACCACGCCGATGCTGCCGGCGGTGCTGGCGGCGATGACCGAGCAGTTCGCGCGGGTGGGCAACGCCTCGTCCCTGCACGCCAGCGGCCGGGAGGCCCGCCGGGTCGCCGAGCAGTCCCGCGAGCGGCTGGCCGAGGCGCTCGGCGCCCGCCCGTCGGAGGTGCTGTTCACCGGAGGCGGCACGGAGGGCGACAACCTCGCCGTCAAGGGCCTGTTCTGGTCGCGGCGCACCGCCGACGCGCGCCGCCGCCGGATCGTGGCCAGCCCGGCCGAGCACCACGCCGTCCTGGACAGCGTCGAGTGGCTGGAGAAGCACGACGGCGCCGAGGTCACCTGGCTCCGGGTCGAGCCCACCGGCCGGGTCACCCCCGGGGCGCTGGCCGAGGCCCTGGGGGACGGCCGCGACGTCGCCCTCGCCAGTGTGATGTGGGCCAACAACGAGATCGGCGCGGTCAGCGACCTGGCTGCGCTGGCCGCGGTCGCCCACGAGGTCGGCGTCCCGCTGCACACCGACGCGGTGCAGGCCGTCGGGCAGCTGCCGGTCGACTTCGCCGCCAGCGGCGTGGACGCGCTCACCATGACCGGGCACAAGCTCGGCGGGCCGATGGGCGCCGGGGTGCTGCTGCTCCGCCGGGACGCCGACTGCACCCCGCTGCTGCACGGCGGCGGCCAGGAGCGCGACGTCCGGTCCGGGACCCTCGACGTGGCCGCCATCGTGGGCCTGGCGGTGGCCACCGTGTCCGCGGTCGCCGAGCGGACCGAGCGGGCGCCGAGGCTGGCCGCGCTCCGCGACCGGCTGGTGGCCGGCGTGGTCGCGCAGGTGCCCGACGCCGAGCTCAACGGCCCGCCGCTGGACGACGTCGTCGCCGGCGGAACGGGCCGGCTGCCGGGCAACGCGCACCTGTCCTTCCCCGGGGCCGAGGGGGACGCCCTGCTCATGCTGCTGGACGCCCGCGGCATCGAGTGCTCCACCGGCTCGGCCTGCAGCGCCGGGGTGGCCCGGCCCAGCCACGTGCTGCTCGCCGCCGGTGCCGACGCCGCGCGGGCCCGGAGCTCGCTGCGCTTCAGCCTCGGGCACACCTCCACCGACGCCGACGTCGACGCCGTCCTCGAGGTGATCGCCCCGGTCGTGGAGCGCGCCCGCCGGGCGGGGACCGGACGACGTTGATGCGGGTGATCGCCGCGATGAGCGGGGGAGTGGACTCGGCCGTCGCCGCGGCGCTGGCCGTCGACGCCGGCCACGAGGTCACCGGGGTGCACCTGGCCCTGTCTCCGGACCGGCAGACGCTGCGCAGCGGCGCCCGCGGGTGCTGCAGCGTCGAGGACGCCAACGACGCCCGGCGGGTGGCCGACGAGCTGCGGATCCCCTTCTACGTCTGGGACCTGGCCGACCGGTTCCGTGAGGACGTCGTCGACGACTTCGTGGCCGAGTACGCCGCCGGGCGGACGCCGAACCCCTGCCTGCGCTGCAACGAGAAGATCAAGTTCGCCGCGGTCCTGGACCGGGCCCGCGCCCTCGGCTTCGACGCGGTCGTCACCGGCCACCACGCCCGGCTGGACGGCGGCGAGCTGCGCCGGTCGGTGGACGCGGCCAAGGACCAGTCCTACGTCCTGGCCGTGCTGACCGCCGACCAGCTGGCCGGTGCGCTGTTCCCGCTCGGCTCGATCACCAAGGACCGGGTGCGCGAGATCGCCGCCGAGCGGGGCTTCGCGGTGGCCACCAAGGCCGACTCGCACGACATCTGCTTCATCCCCGACGGGGACACCCGCGGCTTCCTGAGCCGGCGGCTGGGTGCGCGGCCCGGGCCGGTGGTCGACGCGGCCACGGGGGAGACGATCGGCGAGCACGCCGGCACCCACGGGTTCACCATCGGCCAGCGGCGCGGCCTCGGCGTCACCGCCGGCGACCAGCGGCCGAGGTACGTGCTGGGCATCGAGCCGGTCACCCGGACGGTCACCGTCGGCACCGCCGACCAGGCCGGGGTGGACGAGGTGCTCACCGGCACGCCCACCTGGACGGGCCCGGTGCCGGACCTCCCCTTCACCGCCCAGGTGCAGCTGCGCGCCCACGGCACCCCGGTGCCGTGCGAGGTCACCCCGAGCGAGGACGGCGGCCTGCGCATCGCGCTGACCGAGCGGCAGCGCGGGGTGGCGCCGGGGCAGTCCGCGGTGCTGTACGCGCCGGACGCCGCCCGCGGCGACCGGGTGCTCGGGCAGGGCGCGGTGGCGCGTGCGGGGGAACGCCGGCCGTCGGTCCACCACTGACGCGTGGCGGCGCCAGGAGGGTCCCGCTAGCGTCCGGACCACCGGCCCCCGCACTCTCGTCATGGAGGACCCGTGCGCCGAACCCGCCTCACCCTCGCCGCGACGCTGGCGGCCTCGGCCACCCTCGCCGGCCTGCCCGCGGCGGCCTCGGCCACCTCCCGGGACGTCGACGTCCAGCTGATCGCGATGAACGACTTCCACGGCCGCATCTCGCTCACCAGCGGCGGGGACAGCGAGCTGGTGACCGCGCCGGGACCGGACGGCGCCTACGGCACGGACGACGACGAGATCACCGAGGTCGGGGGTTCGGCGAACGTGGCCGTCACGGTCCGGGAACTGCAGTCGGCGTTCCGCAGCACGGCCGGCGGCTCGGCGGCGTCGTTCTTCGTGGGTGCCGGTGACCTGGTCAGCGCCTCCCCGTTCGAGTCCAGCGTCTTCAAGGACGAGCCGACCATCGAGGTGCTCAACGCGATGGGGCTGGACGTCTCGTCGGTGGGCAACCACGAGTTCGACCGGGGCACCGAGGAGCTGCGCCGCATCTCCGCGGCCACCGACGGCCACTTCACCGACGACGTGACCGCCTGCGAGGGCGTCACACCGGGGGTCGACGGCTGCTTCGGCACCGACGAGCACGCCTTCACCGGCGCGGACTTCCCCTACCTGGCGGCCAACGTCCTCGACGCCGAGAGCGGCGAGCCGATGCTCCCGCCGTACCAGGTCTTCTACACCCCGACCGGGGCCCGGGTGGCGCTCATCGGGGTGGTCACCGAGACCACGCCGACCATCGTCGCGCCGACCGGGATCACCGACGTCGAGTTCGTCGACGAGGCCGAGGCCGTGAACCGGTACCTGCCGGAGCTGCAGGCCGAGGGGATCGAGGCGATCGGGGTCCTCGTGCACGAGGGCGGGGAGGCGGAGGGGCCCGCGGCGCTCGACCCGAACGGCTGCGACCAGCTCACCGGGCCGATCACGGAGATCAACGACGCCGTCGACGACGCGGTCGACCTCATCGTCAGCGCGCACACCCACCAGGCCTACGACTGCCTGCTCCCGGTTCCCGGCGGCGAGCCGCGGCTGGTGACCCAGGCCGGCTTCTACGGCCGGCTGGTCACCGACATCCGGCTGACCCTGGACGGGCAGACCGGTGACGTCGACCGCGCGGCCACCTACGCCGCCACCAACGTCCCGGTGACCCGTCGGCAGGCGGACGCCGGCGTCCAGTCGATCGTCGACCACTGGGCGACCCGGGCCGCCGAGGCCGGGAACGTCGTCGTGGGGTCGGTGACCGGTGACCTGCTGCGGGCGCGGGACGCCACCGGCGCCCCGGTGCGGGACGACGAGTCGGTGCTCGGCACGTTCGTGGCGAACGCCCAGCTCGCCGGAGCCCGGGCCGTGCCGGAGCTCGGTGAGCCCGTCGTCGCGTTCATGAACCCCGGCGGCCTGCGCACCGACATCCCGTTCGCGAGCAGTCCGGCCGGGGAGGGCGACGGGAACGTGACCTACCGGGAGCTGTTCGACGTCCAGCCGTTCAGCAACACGGTCAACTCGGTGACCCTGACCGGCGCCGACATCGACGCCGTGCTGGAGCAGCAGTTCCCCTCGGCCACCCGGGACAGCACGCTGCTGCTGTCCACGTCGGACGGCTTCGGGTACCAGTACGACCCGGCCCGCGCCGAGGGCGACCGGGTGTTCGACTGCTCGCTCACCATCGGCGGCGTCCCGGTCGACCCGGCCGGGACCTACCGGGTGGTCGCCAACTCGTTCCTGCTCGGTGGCGGCGACAGCTTCACCGCGTTCACCGGCGGGACCGACCCGGTCACCGGCCCGGTCGACGTCGACACCGCCGTGGCGTACCTGGCGGCGAACTCACCGCTGACCCCGCCGGCCGGCGACCACGCCGTGTTGGTGGCCGCGCCCACCTGCTGAGGTCAGGGCGCCGGTGCCGGCGGGCTACCGTCGGCGCCGTGGCCTCGACGACTGGAGAAGGACCCCTCGACGGACCCCGGGACGGGGCGGGGGAGTCACCACGGTGGGGGCCGGCCACCGGCGTCGGGTCGCTGCCCGGGACCGACCCGGCCGAGGCGCTGCGGCTGGTCACCGGGGAGCTGCCCGGGTTCGCGCACCTGCCCGAGCTGCCCGCCCGCGGACCGGGCGCGGACCTGATCGGCCGGACCGCGGCGCTGCTGGTCGACGTCGCCGTGGACCTGACCCCCGCGGGGTGGCGGCTGGTGGCGCGACCGGGCAACGACCTGCGCCGGGCCCACGAGGTCGTGGAACGTGACCTGGACGCCCTGTTCGAGGTCGCCGCGGACTACACCGGCCCGTTCAAGGTGCAGGCCGCCGGACCGTGGACGCTGGCCGCCGGGCTGGAGCGGACCCGCGGCGACCGGGCCGTCGTCGACCCCGGCGCCCGCCGGGACCTGGCCCAGTCCCTGGCGGAGGGCCTGGCGGCGCACGTGGCCGCGGTGTCCGCCCGGGTGCCCGGCGCCGCCGTGGTGGTCCAGCTGGACGAGCCGTCGGTGCCCGCCGTCCTGCAGGGCGGGCTGCCCACCGCCAGCGGCTTCGGCAAGCTGCCCGCGGTCGAGTCCCACCTGGTCGAGGAGGGCCTGGCCGGGCTGGTCCGCCGGCTGCCGGGGCCGGTGGTGGTGCACTGCTGCGCCTCCCGGGCGCCGCTCGGGCTGTTCCGGGTCGCCGGCGCGGCCGGACTCTCCTTCGACCACGGGCTGGTGCAGGACCTGGACGCCGTCGGGACGGCCGTCGAGGCGGGCACCCACCTCCTGCTCGGTGTCGTGCCCGCCACCGACGCGACGCTGCCGGCTCCCAAGGCGACCGCCACCCGGCTGCAGGCATGGTGGCGGGAGCTCGGGTTCCCCGCCGAGCAGCTGCACACCGCGGTCACCCTCACGCCCGCCTGCGGGATGGCCGGGGCGAGCCCGGCGTACGCCCGCGCCGCGATGACCCACGTCCGCGAGGCGGCGAGGTACCTGCTGCCGGAGTGACCCTCGTCGCCGTTGTGCGCCGATCGTCGTCATCCGGCGGCTGACACGACCCGGGGCGCACAACGGGCGTCGTCACCCGCGGGGGTCGCGCCCGGCCCGTTCCCCGGTTCACCGTCGTACCCGGCGGTTACCGTCTCCGCCGTGAGCACCGAGGCAGAGGTGGAGCAGGAGGCCCTGGGCGGTCCGGAGCAGCCCGAGGTCGAGGCCGCCGTCGACCGGGAGGACGTCACCGAGGTCCCCGACGACGCACGCACCCGGCACCGCGACCTGTCCGAGGAGCTCGACCGGTACGCCTTCGCCTACTACGTGCAGGACGCGCCGCTGGTCAGCGACGGCCAGTACGACGAGCTGATGGGCGAGCTGAAGGCCATCGAGGCCGCCCATCCGGCCCTGGTCACCCCCGAGTCGCCCAGCCAGAAGGTCAACGGCGGCTTCGGCGCCACCTTCGCCCCGGTGCAGCACCTGGAGCGGATGCAGAGCCTGGACAACGCCTTCACCTCGGACGAGCTCTCGGCCTGGGCGGCGCGCGCCGACCGGGACGGCGCGGCGGGCGGCGGATTCCTCTGCGAGCTCAAGGTCGACGGCCTGGCCATCGACCTGGTCTACGAGCGCGGCCGGCTGCTCCGCGCCGCCACCCGTGGCGACGGCGTCACGGGGGAGGACGTGACCGCCAACGTCGCCACCATGGCCGACGTGCCCAAGCAGCTGACCGGCACCGACGTGCCCGAGCTGCTCGAGGTGCGCGGCGAGGTCTACTTCCCGGTCGCCGCCTTCGCCGAGGTCAACGCCGGCCAGGTGGAGGCCGGCAAGGCGCCCTTCGCCAACCCCCGGAACGCCGCCGCCGGCTCGCTGCGGCAGAAGGACGCCCGGGTCACCGCCTCCCGTCCGCTGCGGCTCGTGGTGCACGGCCTCGGCGCCCGGCGCGGCTTCGAGACCGAGCGGCAGTCCGAGGCCTACGAGCGGCTGGCCGCGCTCGGTCTGCCGGTGAGCACCCGCTACGAGGTGGTCCCCGACCTCGAGGCCGTGTGGGCCTACATCGAGCGCTACCGCGAGCAGCGCCACTCGGTCGAGCACGAGATCGACGGCGTCGTCGTCAAGATCGACCAGGTGGCGCTGCAGCGCCGGCTGGGCTCCACGAGTCGCGCCCCGCGCTGGGCGATCGCCTTCAAGTACCCCCCGGAGGAGGCGACGACCAAGCTGCACGACATCCGGGTCAACGTCGGGCGCACCGGCCGGGTCACCCCCTTCGCCTACATGGAGCCGGTCAAGGTGGCCGGGTCCACCGTCCAGCTCGCCACCCTGCACAACGCCAGCGAGGTGAAGCGCAAGGGCGTCCTGATCGGCGACACCGTCGTGATCCGCAAGGCCGGGGACGTCATCCCCGAGGTCCTCGGGCCGGTGGTCGCCGCCCGGGACGGCTCCGAACGTGAGTTCGTCATGCCCACGCACTGCCCCGAGTGCGGCACCGAGCTACGGCCGGAGAAGGAGGGCGACGCCGACATCCGCTGCCCGAACGCCCGGTCCTGCCCCGCGCAGCTCCGGGAGCGCGTCTTCCACGTGGCCGGCCGCGGCGCCTTCGACATCGAGGTGCTCGGCTACGAGGCGGCGATCGCGCTACTGCAGAGCGGGCTGCTCACCGACGAGGGCGACGTCTTCTCCCTCGACGCGGAGGCGCTGCAGCGGTCGGCCTTCTTCACCAAGAAGGACGGCACCCTGTCGGCCAACGGTCAGAAGCTGCTCGCCAACCTGCAGACCCGCAAGGACGTGCCGCTCTGGCGGGTGCTCGTCGCGCTGTCCATCCGGCACGTCGGACCGACCGCGGCACAGGCCCTGGCCCGGGAGTTCCGCTCCATCGACCGGCTGGTGGAGGCCGGCGAGGAGGAGCTCGCCGCGGCCGAGGGTGTCGGGCCCACCATCGCCACCGCCGTCCGCGACTGGTTCGCCGTCGACTGGCACCGGGGCGTGGTGGACAAGTGGCGGCAGGCCGGCGTCCGGATGGCCGACCCCGAGTCCGACACCGGCCCGGGCCCGCTGACGGGGGTGACCGTGGTGGTGACCGGCTCGCTGCGCGACCTCAGCCGCGACCAGGCGATCGCCGCGATCCAGGAGCGCGGCGGCAAGGTCACCGGGTCGGTCTCCAAGAAGACCGGCTTCGTCGTCGTCGGGGCCGACCCGGGCAGCAAGTACGACAAGGCGGTCGCGGTCAAGGCGCCGATCCTGGACGACGACGGGTTCGCCGTGCTGCTGGAGCAGGGCCCCGACGCCGCCCGCGAGGTCGCCACCATCGGCGACGGTACCCAGCCGCCTGCGGAGGAGTGAAGAAGGACCCCGCTGCCCCCCACGCCTCGCAGGCTCGGCGCGGGCCCCTGCAGCGGGGCCTAGGCCGGGGGGAGCCGCGCGACGGTGGCGGCGATCCCGGTGAGGTGGGCGAAGCGCAGCAGCTCCGACCGGCGGAACGGCGGGCCACCGGACCGGCCTACGACGACGGCCGTCCCGGCGTCGTCCAGCGGGGAGGCCATCATCTCGACGGCCAGCTCCTGCCAGCGCTCGGGCACCCAGTCGGCGTCGCTGGGCAGCAGCAGGGGAGTGGTGAGCGGCAGCCAGGGCACCGCCACGCCATCGAACACGGGAGCTGCCTCCGAGGCGGCCAGCACCGTCGCCCCGCCCCCGCCGTCCGGCGCCAGCACGACCGCCCAGCCGCTGTGGAACACCCGGGGCAGCTCCGCGGCCAGCAGCTTGGGGGTGCCGGTGCCGGCACGGGCGAGCGCCTCGAGCAGCACCAGCTCCCGGTGGGTGTCCAGCGGCCCGGCGTAGGGCCGCAGCGTCTCCACCTGCACGCCGGGCACGGTCATCACCGCGGTGATGAGGCTGTCCGCCACCCGGTCGGGAGGCAGCTCGACGACCACGTCGTCGACGGCCACCCCGCCGGCGCGTTCCAGGACGTCGACGGACACGATGTCGATGCCGGCCTCGCCCAGTGCGGTCGCGACCGCGCCGAGGGTGCCGGGCCGGTCGGGGACGACCAGCCGCAAGAGGTAGGACACGGATCCTCCGGGTGCCGTCCTGTGCCTGTCCCGGTCTGCCCGGGCTGCGGTGATCGCCGTCGATCGGGGCACAGCCTCCCGCATCGGAGGGCCTCCTGGCCAACCCCCGGGCGCGTCGCAGGGCGCCGCCGCCCCCGTAGAGTGGCCGGTCGTGGAGCGCAGTCGAGCAAGGTCCGACCGGCAGTCGACGGAGGGTCCGAGCGCAGCATGAGCAGCCTCTCCCGCACCGACGTCGAGCACCTCGCCCGCCTCGCGCGGCTCGCGGTCACCGACGAGGAGCTCGACGTCTTCGCCGGCCAGCTGGACAGCGTGCTCGCCGCCGTCGCCCGGGTCGGTGAGGCCGCGGTCGGCGACGTCCCGCCCACCTCGCACGTCGTCCCGTTGACCAACGTCTTCCGTCCCGACGTCGTCACGCCGAGCCTGCCGCGCGACGCGGTCCTCGCCGGCGCCCCGGCGGCCGAGGACGACCGGTTCCGCGTGCCGCGCATCCTGGGGGAGGAGGCGTGAGCCGGGCGGTGGGCACCGACCTGACGACGCTCGACGTCTCGGCCCTGCAGCAGGCGCTGTCCTCCGGGGAGGTCGGCGCGGTGGAGGTCACCCGCGCCCACCTGGACCGGATCGAGGCCGAGGACTCCCGGCTGGGCGCCTACCTGCACGTGGACGGCGACGCCGCGCTCGCCTCGGCGGCCGACGTGGACCGGCGCCGGGCCGCCGGTGAGGAGCTCGGGCCGCTGGCCGGGGTGCCGGTCGCGCTCAAGGACCTCGTGGTCACCGAGGGGGTGCCCACCACCAGCGGCTCGCGGATCCTGGAGGGCTGGCGACCGCCGTACGACGCGACCGTCACCGCCCGGCTCAAGGCCGCCGGGACGGTGCTGCTCGGCAAGACCAACATGGACGAGTTCGCCATGGGCTCCTCCACCGAGAACTCCGCCTACCGCCCCACCCGCAACCCCTGGGCGCTGGACCGGGTCCCCGGTGGCTCCTCGGGCGGCTCCAGCGCCGCGGTCGCCGCACACCTGGCGCCGTGGGCGATCGGCACCGACACCGGCGGCTCGATCCGCCAGCCCGCCGCCCTCACCGGGCTGGTCGGGCACAAGCCCACCTACGGCGGGGTGTCCCGCTTCGGGCTCATCGCCTTCTCCTCCAGCCTTGACCAGGCCGGCCCGATGGCCCGCACGGTCGCTGACGCGGCGCTGCTGCACGAGGCCATCGGCGGGCACGACCCGTTCGACTCCACCAGCATCGACGCGCCCGTGCCCCCGCTGGTCGAGGCCGCCCGCGACGGCGCCCGCGGTGACCTGTCCGGCCTGCGGGTCGGGCTGGTCACCGAGCTCGGCGGCGAGGGGCATCGCCAGGGCTACGGCGCCGGGGTGCTGGACCGGGTCGGCGAGGCGGTCGCGCTGCTCACCGAGCTCGGCGCCGAGGTGCGGCCAATCTCCTGCCCGTCCTTCGACCTGGCCCTGGCCGCCTACTACCTGATCGCCCCCAGCGAGGCCTCGTCCAACCTGGCCCGCTTCGACGGCGTCCGGTTCGGGCTGCGGGTCGGCGACGACGGCAGCCACGACCTGGACGAGATGATGGCGCTGACCCGGGAGCAGGGCTTCGGCCCGGAGGTCAAGCGCCGGATCATCCTCGGCACCTACGCCCTGTCCAGCGGCTACTACGAGGCCTACTACGGGCAGGCGCAGAAGGTCCGCACCCTGATCACCCGCGAGTTCGCGGCCGCCTACGCCGACGTCGACGTGCTGGTCAGCCCCACCAGCCCGACCGTCGCCTGGCCGATCGGCGCCCGGGTGGACGACCCGGTCGCGATGTACGCCGCCGACCTGTGCACCCTGCCGGCCAGTCTGGCCGGCGTGCCGGCGATCTCGGTCCCGTGCGGGCTGTCCGAGGGGCTGCCGGTGGGCCTGCAGGTCATGGCGCCCGCGCTCGCCGACGACCGCTGCTACCGGGTCGCCGCTGCACTGGAGGCCGCGCAGGACGCCGCCCGCGGCCACCGGCTGCTCGACGAGCTGGCCACCCCGGCGGGTGCGGCGTGAACGGGGCACTGAAGGCCGCCTGGGCCCTCACCGCCTTCGTCGTCCTCGCCGGCGGGATCGCCTGGGCGGTCACCGGCCGGGCCGGGTTCGCGCTGTTCATCGTCGTCGGCGTGGCCACCGGTGTCGCAGCCGCCTTCGCCCTCCGCAGCCCTCCCGGCACGACCAGCACCACCCCCGAGGAGAAGACCCCGTGAGCAGCGACCGCCTCGTCGACCTCGACGAGGTCACCACCCGCTACGAGCCGGTGATCGGGCTGGAGACCCACGTCGAGCTGGGCACCGCGTCGAAGATGTTCTGCGGCTGCTCGACGACCTTCGGCGCCGAGCCCAACACCCAGACCTGCCCGGTGTGCCTGGGGCTGCCCGGCTCGCTGCCGGTGGCCAACGCGGCCGCCGTCGAGGCCACCATCCGGATCGGTCTCGCACTGGGCTCGGAGATCGCGCCGTGGTGCCGGTTCGCCCGCAAGAACTACTTCTACCCCGACATCCCCAAGGGCTTCCAGACCAGCCAGTACGACGAGCCGCTGTGCGTCGGTGGGCACCTGGACGTCGAGGTGGACGGCGAGACCCACCGCGTGGAGATCGAGCGGGTGCACCTGGAGGAGGACACCGGCAAGAACCTGCACGTCGGCGGGTCCACCGGCCGCATCCACGGCGCCGACCACTCGCTGGTCGACTACAACCGGGCCGGCATCCCGCTGGTGGAGATCGTCACCAGGCCGGTCCCCGGCGCCGGTGCCAGGGCGCCCGAGGTGGCCCGCGCCTACGTCACCGAGCTGCGGGAGATCATCCAGACCCTCGGCGTCTCCGACGTGCGGATGGAGCAGGGCAGCCTGCGCTGCGACGTCAACCTCTCGCTCAACCCGGTCGGCGCGGCCGAGTGGGGCACCCGCACCGAGACCAAGAACGTGAACTCGCTGCGGTCGGTCGAGCGGGCGGTGCGCTACGAGATGCGCCGCCAGGCCGCCCGGCTCGACGACGGCGAGCGGATCGTCCAGGAGACCCGGCACTTCCACGAGGACACCGGCTCGACCTCGGCCGGGCGCAGCAAGGAGGAGGCCACCGACTACCGGTACTTTCCCGAGCCCGATCTGGTGCCGATCGCGGCGGACGCCGACTGGGTCGAGCAGCTGCGGGCCGGGCTGCCCGAGCTGCCCGCCGCCCGCCGGGCCCGGCTGCAGCAGGAGTGGGGCGCCACCGCCACGGAGATGCAGTGGCTGGCTAACGCCGGCGCGCTCGGCCTGGTCGAGGACACGGTGGCCGCCGGGGCGTCGGCCGCCGACGCCCGCAAGTGGTGGCTGGGCGACCTCGCCCGGCGCGCCAACGAGTCCGGTGTCGAGCTGGCGGAGCTGGCCATCACCCCGGCGCAGGTCGCGGAGCTGACCGGGCTGGTCGACGCCGGCACGATCAACGACAAGCTGGCCCGCCAGGTCCTCGACGGGGTGCTGGCCGGCAAGGGCGGCCCCGCCGAGGTGGTGGAGGCCGAGGGCCTGGCCGTGCTGGGGGAGTCCGACGAGCTGGTCGCCGCGGTCGAGGCCGCCATCGCCGGGGCGCCCGACGTGGTCGCCAAGGTGCGGGGCGGCAAGGTGCAGGCGCTCGGCGCGCTGGTCGGGGCGGTCATGAAGACCACCCGCGGCACCGCCGACGCCGCCACCGTGCGCCGCATGCTCGAGGAGCGCGTCCTCAGCTCCTGACCCCGCGGGTCACCGCTCTGGTGCCCTGACCTGGTTCCACCCCTGCTCACTCGCCGCGTCGGGTGACGTGTGTCCACATGAGAACAGGGGGAACCAGGTGAAGAAGCGTCCGGTCCAGGAGATCCACTCGCTCGATCCGGTCGTGGTCGCGGTACTGGTGGCGTTCTCGATGTGCTTGCTGCTGTGTGCCGCGGTCGTGTGGCTCACCGGGGACACCTCGGGGTTCCAGGACGTGGCCCTGGTCGTCAGCACGTTCGGGGCAGCCACCATCAGCCGCAGTAGGTAGCACCGCCGGACCGAGCTGGTCGGCCCCGTCGCAGGGCGCGCGGGTCAGGCCCCGCTGCAGGGACCCACCACGAGCGTGCGAGTGGTGGGGGGCAGCGGGGTCCTTCGTCAGAGCGGGGAGTCGGCGTCGGAGGACGGCGGCAGGACCCGCAGCACCCGGTCGTCGTCCTCCTCCGGCGTCCCGGCGCCGTCCTCGTTGGACGTGGTCACCCACAGCGCACCGGCCGGGTCCATGACGACGGTGCGCAGCCGGCCGTACTGGCCGGTGAGGAAGCCCTCGGGGTCCTCGACCGGCCGCCGTTGCCCGTCCAGCTCCAGCACGAGCACCTGCTCGCCGGTGCGCTCGCCGAGGAACACGTAGGGCCCGGACACCGCGCAGCCGCCGAGACCCGCCTCGGCCTCGGGCACCTCCAGCAGCGGCGCCCGCCCCTGCGGTCCGTGGTCGCCGCCGTCGGCCAGGAGGTCGAACTCGTCCGCGCCGGACGGGAGGTCGTCGGTGGCGTAGACCTGCTCGTCGCCGCCCACGCAGAGCGCGGTGACGTCGCTGTGGCCGCGGGAGAACACCGGGCTCTCGCCGACCGGCTGGCCGAACACGTCCACGGCCAGCACCTTCCCGGCCAGCGAGCCGGGGTCACCGGCCAGGCCGGCGTCGCCGGTGTCGCCGGTGCCCACGTAGAGCGTCCCCTCGGTGCCGAACACCAGCCCGCCGCCGTTGCGCACCTCGCCGCGCGGGATCCCGGTGAGCACCGGGTTGGGGCTGCCGCCGAGCGGGAACCGCACCACCCGGTTGTCCGTGGCGGTGCTCAGGTAGGCGTACAGCAGGCCGTCCTGGTCGTAGGTGGGGGACAGCGCCAGCCCGAGCAGGCCGCCCTCGCCGGCTGTGTCCACGCCCGGCAGGGTCATCAGCTCGCGGGCGGGGGAGCGGTCCGGGAACACCTGCAGCAGCCGCCCGGTCTCCCGCTCCCCGACCACCGCGGTGCCGTCGGGGAGGACCACCAGGCCGGTGGGCACGGCCAGGTCGGTGGCCACGACGTTCGGGTCGCCCTCGACCTCCTCGCCGGCCCCCGGCGTCGCCGGCTCACCGGGGGCGGGCACCGGTGAGCTGCTCGAGGGCGGGGCCACCTGCGGGGGCGGCCCCTGCGGGCGCTCCCGGAAGGGCCCGGCCGGCTGGTACCCGGTCGAGCAGCCCGCCGCCAGCAGGCAGCCGGCGAGTGCCGGGGCCAGCCGGCGCCACCGCGCCGCCGCGCGCTCCGCCGTCCGCCGTCCCACCCCGGCCACAGTACGTGCGGCGGGCGGTGCCGTGCGGTCGACGGCGGGCGGGGCCCTAGGGTCGGGAGCCGTGCCCGCAACGCTCCCCGACCCCCTCCTCGGCCCCGACGAGCCGCTGCACGTCCTGGTGCCCACCGGCGAGCTGGCGGAGGCGGCCGAGGCCGTGTCGCCCCGCGTCCGCGCCCACGTGGCCGACCCGCGGGACGGTGCGGTGACCGGCGAGGCAGCGCGGGCCCAGGTGTGGGTGCCGCCGGCCGGCCCGGGCGCCGGGGTGCCGGACAACGGCTTCCTGGCCGGCCTGCCCGGGCTCAGGCTGGTGCAGCTGCAGAGCGCCGGCGCCGAGGCCTACATCGGCCGGCTGCCGGAGGGCGTGGTGCTGTGCAACGCCCGCGGCGCGCACACCCCGGCCACGGCCGAGTGGGTGATGGCCGCCGTGCTCGCCGCGCAGCGGGGCCTGCCGACGTTCGTCCGTGAGCAGGACGCCGGGCGGTGGTCCACCACCGTGCACCGCAGCCTCGTCGGCGCCCGCGTGCTGGTGGTCGGTGCCGGCGACATCGGCGCGGCCATCGGCCGGATGATGGCCGGCTTCGACGTGCAGCTGACCTACGTCGCGCGCACCGCCCGGGACGGCGTCCACGGGGTCGGCGAGCTGCCGGAGCTCCTCCCGCACGCCGACGTCGTGGTCCTCGTCGTCCCGGTCACGCCGCAGACGACCGGCCTGGTGGACGCCGACTTCCTCGCCGCGATGCCGGACGGCGCCCTGCTGGTCAACGCCGCGCGGGGCGTCGTCGTGGACACCGGCGCGCTGCTCGCCGAGCTGACCTCCGGCCGGCTGCGTGCCGCGCTGGACGTGACCGACCCGGAGCCGCTGCCGGCCGGGCACCCGCTGTGGTCCGCCCCCGGGCTGCTGCTCACCCCGCACGTCGGCGGGGCGGTGCCGCAGAGCGGCGAGCGGGCCGCCCGGGCGGTCACCGCGCAGCTGGCCCGGCTGCTGGCCGGTGAGCCCCCCGCCGACGTCGTCAGCGACTACTGAGCGGAGGACGGGCCCTTCCTCAGGAGGCGGCGGTGTCGGGGGCGGGGATGCGACCGCCGGAGGCGGCCGACAGCTGAGGCAGGTCGCGCAGCCGCAGCACCGGCAGCCGGACCTCGCGGCCGCCGGTGGTCACCAGCCACAGCTCGCCGCGGCCGCCGACCCGCAGGCCGCTCACCTCGCTCCAGGGCACCCGCCGGCGTCCCAGCAGCGACCGCACCGTGACCCCGGCGGCCTCCCCGTCGCCGTCCACGTCGACGCCCATCCACAGCACCCAGGCCGCGGCCAGGACGGGCACCAGCAGGAGCGCGGCCGCCGCGGGGGCGGCGGCCGCGACCGGGAGGACGCAGAGCAGCAGCAGCCCGACGGGCAGGAGTGCGGTCCGGCTCATCCGGAAGCGAGCGACAGCCACGTCTCCGAATGATCCCAGACGGGAGGACGACGACCACCGGCTCCGCCACGGGCCGCGCTGCGGGCCTACCATCCCCGGACGTGACGACCGTCGAAGACCGCCCCGCCGCCAGCACCGTCGACGTCAAGCCGCGCAGCCGTGAGGTCACCGACGGCGACGCCAAGGCCCCCGCCCGGGCGATGCTGCGCGCCGTGGGCATGGGGGACGACGACTGGGAGAAGCCGCAGATCGGGGTGGCGTCGTCCTGGAACGAGATCACCCCCTGCAACCTGTCCCTCGACCGGCTGGCCAAGCGGGCCAAGGAGGGCGTGCACGCCGCCGGCGGCTACCCGCTGGAGTTCGGCACGATCTCCGTCTCCGACGGCATCTCCATGGGCCACGAGGGCATGCGCGCCTCGCTGGTCTCCCGCGAGGTCATCGCCGACTCGGTGGAGACGGTCATGTTCGCCGAGCGGCTGGACGGCTCGGTGCTGCTGGCCGGCTGCGACAAGTCGCTGCCCGGCATGCTGATGGCCGCCGCCCGGCTCGACCTGGCCAGCGTGTTCGTCTACTCCGGCTCGACGCTCCCCGGGCGGCTGGGCGACAAGGACCTCACGCTGATCGACGTCTTCGAGGGCGTCGGCGCCTGCGCCGCCGGGAAGATCACCCGCGACGAGCTCACCGCGATCGAGAAGGCGGCCTGCCCCGGGCAGGGCTCCTGCGGCGGCATGTACACCGCCAACACGATGGCCAGCGTCGCCGAGGCGCTCGGCATGGCGCTGCCCGGCAGTGCCGCCCCACCGGCGCCGGACGCCCGCCGCGACGCCATCGCCATCGCCTCCGGCGAGGCCGTCGTCAACCTGCTCCGCAAGGGCATCACCGCCCGCCAGATCATGACCAAGCAGGCGTTCGAGAACGCCATCACCGTGGCCATGGCGCTCGGCGGCTCCACCAACGCCGTCCTGCACCTGATGGCGATCGCGCACGAGGCGCAGGTCGACCTGACGCTGGAGGACTTCAACCGGATCGGCGACCGCACGCCGCACCTGGCCGACGTCAAGCCCTTCGGCCGGTTCGTCATGACCGACGTCGACCGCATCGGCGGCGTCCCGGTCGTGATGCGGGCCCTGCTGGACGCCGGCCTGCTGCACGGCGACGTGCTCACCGTGACCGGCAGGACGCTGGCGGAGAACCTCGCCGAGATCTCCCCGCCGGACCCGGACGGCGCGATCATCCACGCGATGGCCGACCCGATCCACCGGACCGGTGGGCTGAGCATCCTGCGCGGCTCGCTGGCCCCCGACGGTTCCGTGGTGAAGTCGGCGGGCTTTGACGCCGAGGTCTTCGAGGGCACTGCCCGGGTCTTCGACGGCGAGCAGGGGGCCATGGACGCCGTCACCGAGGGCACGCTGCGGCAGGGCGACGTCGTCGTCATCCGCTACGAGGGCCCCCGCGGCGGGCCCGGCATGCGGGAGATGCTCGCGGTCACCGGTGCCATCAAGGGCGCCGGGCTGGGCAAGGACGTGCTGCTGCTCACCGACGGCCGCTTCTCCGGCGGCACCACGGGACTGTGCGTGGGGCACATCGCGCCCGAGGCCACCGACGGCGGCCCGATCGCGTTCGTGCGCGACGGCGACCCGATCAGGCTGGACCTGGCGGCCCGCACCCTCGACCTGCTGGTCGACGAGGACGAGCTGGCCCGCCGGCGGGAGGGCTGGGCGCCGCCGGCCCCGCGGTACACCACCGGCGTCCTGGGCAAGTACGCCAAGCTGGTCGGCTCGGCCGCGCAGGGCGCGATCTGCGGTTGACGAAGGACCACCCTCCCCCCACGCCTCGCGAGCTCGGCGCGGGCCCCTGAAGGGTGGTTCCGGCCGCCCGCCGGCCGGGGGGCCACCCACCCCCGAGGGGTGAGGCGCCGACCCTCCTGCTGTGGTGACCCCACCCAGGGGCCGACAACCCAGCTGTGGACCAGACGCGGCAACGCACATCCCGGCGCTGGCTGCTGGCCGTCCCGGCACTGACCGGCGCGGCCGGCGGCGCAGCCGCGCTGGCGGCCGAGCTCGCGGTGCTCGTCACCGCGCTCGGCACCGCCGCGGTGCTGTGGCGGGCCGGCCGGCGCTCCGGCGGCGGCCTGCACGGCTGGACGCTGCTCTCGCTCGCCGTCCTGCTGGGGCTGGCCGGCAGCGCAGTCGCCGGGGTGCGGTGGCCCGGCGCGGAGACCCTGTCCGCCGCGGTCCCCGGGCTGGTGCACGTCCCGGCCGTCCTGCTCGCCGTCGCCGGTGTGCTGACCCTGCTCACCCGGGCGCAGCTGCGTGCGGGCGGAGCCCGGCTGGTCACCGAGACGGCCCTGTTCTTCAGCGCGGCCATGGTGCTGGCCCAGGTGCTCGTCGTGGGCCCGGTCTTCGAGGGTCCGGGGCTGGACGCCGCCGCCCGGACCGCCATCGAACTGTCCTGCGGAGCCACCGCGGCGCTGCTGTCGGCCGTGCTGGTGCTGGTGTCGGCCTCGCCGGACGAGCGCCGCAGCACCGGCGCGCTGCTGCTGCTCGCGGCCACCACCATGGTCGCCGGACGCGCGCTCGACGTGGTCGCCCAGGCCGGGCAGCCGGTGCCGGCCGCCGCGGCGCCGGCGGCCCTGATCGCCGGACTGCTGCTGGTCGTCGTGGCCGTGCTGCGCGACCGCGGCCCGGACGCCGGGACCGGGCCGTCGACGGCGCGGGCCACGCGGCTCACCCTGGCCGGGCAGGTGCTGCCGCACCTGGTGACCGTGCTGGCCGCCCTGGCCTTCGTCGGCTCCGCCGTGCTCGGCGCCTCCCACACGCCCACGGCCGCCTCCGCGGTGCTGGCCGGGCTGGTGCTGACCGCGGTGCACCGGGCGGTGACCGCCCGGGACGAGGCGCGGGTCGCCGCCCGGCTGCACCGCAGCGAGTCCTACTTCCGCTCCCTGGTCCGCTCCAGCAGCGACGCCGTCCTCATCCTGGACGGCGACCTCCGCGTGACCTGGGCGGCACCGGCGCTGGCGGACGCCGTCGCCGCGACCGGCACCGAGCTGCGTGGCAACCGGCTGACCGCGGTGGTGCACCCCGATGACGCCGAGCCGGTCGCGACCTGGCTGACCGGCACCGTGTCCGGGGCCGGCCCGACCGGCCTGCGGACCTTCCGGCTCCCGGCCGCACGCGGTAGCTGGCGGGTGCTGGAGGCCGGCGTCAGCGACCTGCGTGCCGACGCCGACGTCGCGGCGCTCGTGCTGCACTGCCGCGACGTCACCGCCCGGCTCGACCGGGAGGACGAGCTGCACTCCATCGCCTTCACCGACCCGCTGACCGGGCTGCCCAACCGGGCCGCCCAGCTGGCGGCCCTCGGCAGCCGGCTCGGGGCGCTCAACGACCGGGCGGACGCGCAGTCGCCCGAGGACGACGCCGACGACGACCGGGCCGTCTCGCTGCTGGTGGTGGAGCTGCAGGGCCTGCACGAGCTGCACGACCTGGCCGGGAGCGACCTCGTCGACCAGGCGCTGGTGGAGGTGGCCCGGCGGCTGCGCGGCGTGCTGCGCAACGAGGACCAGGTCGCCCGCGTCGCCGCGGACTCCTTCAGCATCCTGGCGCTGGGCACCACCGCGGACGCCGACCGGGTGGCGTCCCGCTGCCTGTCGGTGATCGAGCAGCCGCTGATGACCGACGTCGGCCTGGTCGACCTGACCGCCGCTCTCGGGCTGGTCCCGCTCTCCGCGGGCCTGTCCGAGCGGGACGCGCTGGACCGCGCGGAGCTGGCCGTGCGCGCCGCCCACGCCGCCGGCCCCGGCACCGTGCGCCGCTACGCCGACTCCCTCGGCGCGGTCCGCGACCGCCGGGAGCAGCTCCGCCGTGACCTGGTGGGCGCCCGCGAGCGGGGGGAGCTCGCCCTGGCGTGGCAGCCGATCGTCGCCCTGTCCGACCACCGGGTCACCGGCATCGAGGCGTCGCTGCGGTGGCGGCACCCGGTCTACGGGGACGTGCCGCCCGAGGAGTTCCTCGCCGTGGCCGCGCGCGCCGGCCTGGAGGTCGACCTGCAGCGCTGGGTGCTCCGCGAGGCCACCCGGGCCGCGGCCGGGCTGCCCGACCACGAGCCGGCGCTCAAGCTGGGCGTGGACGTCTCCATGGAGCACCTCGCCGCCGGGACCCTGGTCGGCGACGTGTCCAGCGCGCTGGAGGCCAGCGGCCTGCCGCCCGAGCGGCTGGTCCTGGAGATCCGCGAGGCCGCGGTCGCACTGGCCGGGGAGCGCGAGGCCGCGGACGTGACGGCGCTGCGGCTGATGGGGGTCCACCTCGCGCTCGACGACTTCGGCAGCGGCCAGTCGTCGCTGTCGCAGATCACCCGGCTGCCGATCGACGTGCTGAAGCTCGACCGGTCGTTCCTGTCCCGCATCGACCGCGACCGCTCCACCCGCGCCATCTGCCAGGCGGTCGTCGGCATCGGCGCGTCCCTGGGCGTGGACATCGTCGCCCAGGGGGTCGAGACGACTGCCCAGCTCGCGGTGCTGGAGCAGCTGGGGTGCGGCTACGTGCAGGGCTTCCTGCTCTCCCGGCCGGTCGGGACGGCCGCCCTCGTCGAGCTGCTGGACCGGGGGGTGGGTCAGCTGTGGCCCGGCGTCCCCGGACGGGTGTGACCGCTCTCGGCGCTCGGGGCCTGCCCGCCGGTCCCCTGCCCGGCGTCCCGGCGCACCTGCCGGTCGCCCCGGCGTCCGCGCCCGGCTGGCCGCGGACGCCCGTCGTCGCCGGCCTGGCCGGCCTGGCCGTCGTCCTGGCCGTGCTGCGGCTGCTCGCCCCGGACACCGGTGGGCACACCGGTCCCGCCGGGCTGGCCGTGGCGACCTGGGCGGTGGGCGCGCTCGTCGTCCGGCACGGCCGGTCGCTGGACGCCGCGGCGGCACCGGTCCGGCGAGCGTTCGCGGTCATCACCGCGCTGCTCGGGCTGGGGCACGCCATGCGCGCGCTCGCCGGGGTGGGCGTGAACCCGCTCGCCGTCGGCCTGCCCGACGTGCCGCTGGCCGCCACCGCACCGGTGGCCGTGCTGCTGTGCGTGCGGCTGGTCCGGTCCACCGGCGGCCGGGTGCGGCTGCCGGTCGTCCTCGACGGCGCCGTCGCGCTGGTGGCCCTCGGGCTGCTGGTCGCGCTGCTCCAGCCGCTGACCGCGGGGACCGACCCGGTGCTGGGCGTGGGGTACCCCGCGGTCAGCGCCGTGCTCTGCGCGGTCGGGCTGGTGACCTTCGCTGAGGTGTCCGCGGCCCGCCGCGCCGCGGCCGGCTGGCTGCTGGTCGCCTTCGGCTCGCTGGGCGTCACGATGATCAGCGGTGCGCTGGCCGCGGCCGCTCCGTCGCCCCTGCTCGACGTCTGTGCGACCACCGCCTACCTGGGCATGCTGGCCGCCGCGACCCTGGCCCTGGCCGCCGACCCCGGTGCACGCGCCGGCAGCGACGACCCGGTCGCGGCGGTGCCGCTGGCCGGCGTCGCCGTCAGCTACTGCGTCGGGTTCGGCACGGTCCTGGTGCTGCTGGCCGCCGGCATCGCCGGCCGGGTGCCGACCTCCCTCGAGGCGGGAGCGGCGACCGTGCTCGCGGTGCTCATCCTGACCCGGACCCTCGTGTGGGTCGCCGACACCGCCCGGCTCACCCGCCGGGTGGTGCGCACGGAGGCCTGGTTCCGCACGCTGGTGCACAGCGCCGCGGACGTCACGATGGTGCTCGACCACCGGGCCCGGATCACCTGGAGCTCCGGAGCCGGCCGCGGGCCGGCGACCTGGACGCCGCGGGACCTCGCCGGCCGCGACCTGGCCGACGTCGTGCACGCCGAGGACCGGGCGGAGCTGGCCCGGGTGCTCGCCGGCGCCACCGACCCGGTGCAGGCCCGGGGCCAGGTGCTGCGGCTGCGCACCCGCGACGGCGGCTGGCGGGCGTTCGAGACCGTCCGGGTGGTGCCCTCGGCGGAGCTGCAGGCCGACCCGGGCGGGGACGACCCGGACGGCGGCGACCACCGCGGCCTGGTGCTGCACCTGCGCGACGTCGACGAGCGGCGCAGCAGCGAGCTGGAGCTCCACCGGCTGGCCTACACCGACCACCTGACCGGGCTGCCGAACCGGGCGCGGCTGATGGCCGCGCTGGCCAGCGCCCGCGGCCGCGCCGCCGAGGGCCGGCCGTCCTGCTTCCTGCTGCTGGACCTGGACGGCTTCAAGGCGGTCAACGACGTCGCCGGCCACGAGGCAGGGGACCTGCTGCTGGTGGAGGTCGCGGCGCGGCTGCGCGCCACCGTCCGCGACCGGGACCTGGTGGGCCGGCTGGGGGGCGACGAGTTCGCCGTCCTGGTCGCCGCCGGGCTGGAGGAGGCCACCGCGCTGGCCGAGCGGATCGTCCTGGAACTGCGGGACGTGCACCGCTCGGTGCCCACCGGCGGCGGCGACCCGGACCTGGTGTTCGACGTGTCGTGCAGCGTCGGGGTCACCGAGCTGGACCCGGCCGACGACGTCCCCGGCACGGTCCGGTCGGCCGACCTGGCGCTGCGGGCGGCCAAGGCCGCCGGCAAGGACTGCGTGCGCTGCCACGGCGAGGCCGCGGACCCGGTGACCGGACGGCGCACCCGGCTCGCCCGGGACCTCCCCGATGCGCTGTCCCGCGGCGAGATGCGGGTGGTCTACCAGCCCGTGGTGGGGCTCGTGGAGCGCCGCGTGCTCGGGCTGGAGGCGCTGCTGCGCTGGCAGCACCCCGTGCTCGGCGAGGTGTCCCCGGAGGAGTTCGTCCCGCTGGTCGAGGACGACGGCCTCATCGTGCCGCTGCAGCGCTGGGTGCTCGACGAGGCGACCACCGCGCTGGCCCGACTGACCGGCCAGGGACGGGACCTGCGCATGGGGGTCAACATCAGCGTCCGGCACCTGCAGGCCGGCTGCCTGGTCCCCGACGTGGTGGCCGCGCTGGGCCGGACAGGGCTGGCGCCGGACCGGCTGATGCTGGAGGTCACCGAGTCGCTGTTCATCGGGGAGCGGGACCGGACCGGCGGGGACCTGACCACCCTGCACGACATGGGGGTCGTCATCTCGCTGGACGACTTCGGCCGGGGCTGGTCCAGCTTCGCCCACCTCGCGCGGCTGCCGGTCGACGTGCTGAAGATGGACCGGGAGTTCCTGGCCGGCATCGAGGACGACGAGCGCGGCGCGGCACTCGTGCACAGCGTCATCACCCTCGGCCGGCGGCTGGGCATCGACGTGGTGGCAGAGGGCGTGGAGACCCCCGGCCAGCTCGCCGCGCTGCAGCGACTGGGCTGCCGCTTCCTGCAGGGCTTCCTGCTCGGCCGGCCCACCGAGGTCGCGGACCTGGCCGCGGTGATCGACGCGTTCGACGCGGACCTGCTCGACGTCCTCGCGGGTCCGGTACCGGGGCCGGCGCCGCAGGACTGACCACCGCCGTCCCACGCCCGAGGACGGCGGTGTCCACTGTCTGGGACGGCCTGGTTGACGCCGGGGCGTCCCCGGGCGCACAGTGTGCCTGTGCTCCGCACCCGTCTGCTCCTCGTAGCCATCCCCTAGCGCGCCGGTCCACCCCGACCGACGCGCCACCCCTCCGTGCCATCGGCACGAGGGGTTTTTTGTTGGCCGGGAGCGTCTCCGGTCAGCGCCCGCGCCCCCTCGCCGCACCCCACCCCGTCAGGGAGATCGTCGAAGATGAGCACCACCAGCAGCGCCGGCCGCCCCGCCCCGGTCCCCGGCGTCGGCCCCGCGCCGGGCGCCGGCTCCGCCCCGGCGACCGCGACCACCCCGTCGGACTCCGCCGCGCAGGCAGCGCTCGGCGTCGAGACGACCGCCCGGACCATGGCCGAGGCGGCCGCCCAGCCGGCCACCGGCATCACCGGCGCGCAGAGCCTGGTCCGGTCCCTGGAGGCCGTCGGTGTGGAGGTCGTCTTCGGCATCCCGGGCGGGGCGATCCTGCCGGCCTACGACCCGCTGTTCGACTCCCCGCTACGGCACGTGCTGGTGCGCCACGAGCAGGGCGCCGGGCACGCCGCCCAGGGGTACGCGCAGGCCACCGGCCGGGTGGGCGTCTGCATGGCCACCTCCGGCCCCGGCGCCACCAACCTGGTCACCCCGCTGGCCGACGCCTACATGGACTCGGTGCCGATCGTGGCGATCACCGGCCAGGTGCCGACCGCCGCCATCGGCACCGACGCCTTCCAGGAGGCCGACATCCGCGGCATCACGATGCCGATCACCAAGCACAACTTCCTGGTCACCGACGCCCGGGAGATCCCGCAGCGGATCGCCGAGGCCTTCCACCTGGCCGCGACCGGCCGGCCCGGACCGGTGCTGGTCGACATCCCCAAGGACGTCCTACAGGCCACGACGGACTTCGCCTGGCCGCCGCGGATCGACCTGCCCGGCTACAAGCCGACCACCCGGCCGCACGGCAAGCAGGTCCGGGAGGCCGCGGCGCTCATCGCCGGCGCCACCCGGCCGGTGCTCTACGTCGGTGGCGGCGTGCTCAAGGCCGGGGCCACCGAGGAGCTGGCCGAGCTCGTCGAGCTGACCGGTGCGCCGGTGGTCACCACGCTGATGGCCCGCGGCGCCTTCCCCGACAGCCACCCGCAGAACCTGGGCATGCCCGGCATGCACGGCAACGTCACCGCGGTCACCGCGCTGCAGAAGGCCGACCTGCTGGTCGCCCTCGGTGCCCGGTTCGACGACCGGGTGACCGGCCAGCTGTCCAGCTTCGCGCCGCACGCCGCTGTCGTGCACGCCGACATCGACCCGGCCGAGATCGGCAAGAACCGCAAGGCGGACGTGCCGATCGTGGGCGACGCCAAGGCGACCATCACCGAGCTGGTGTCCGCGCTGCGGGCCGAGCACGCCGCCGGCCGCACCCCCGAGCTGACCGCCTGGTGGGGGCAGCTGGACCAGTGGCGGGAGAAGTACCCGCTCGGCTACGACTGGCCCGAGGACGGCGCGCTATCCCCGCAGTACGTGATCGAGCGGCTGGGCGCCATCGCCGGCCCGGACGCGATCTACGCCTCCGGGGTCGGGCAGCACCAGATGTGGGCCGCCCAGTTCATCTCCTACGAGAAGCCGGGCACCTGGCTCAACAGCGGCGGCCTGGGCACCATGGGCTACGCCGTCCCGGCGGCGATGGGCGCCAAGTACGGCCGCCCGGAGACCACGGTGTGGGCCATCGACGGCGACGGCTGCTTCCAGATGACCAACCAGGAGCTGGCCACCTGCGCCATCGAGGGCATCCCGATCAAGGTGGCGGTCATCAACAACGGCAACCTCGGGATGGTCCGGCAGTGGCAGACCCTGTTCTACGAGGGCCGCTACTCCAACACCCGGCTCAACACCCACGCCGGCGACGGGTCGGTCAAGCAGGTACGCATCCCCGACTTCGTCACCCTGGCCGAGGCGCTGGGCTGCGTCGGGCTGCGGTGCGAGAGCAAGGACGACGTCGACGCGGTGATCGAGAAGGCCATGGCGATCGACGACGCCCCGGTGGTCATCGACTTCATCGTCGGCTCGGACGCGCAGGTGTGGCCGATGGTGGCCGCCGGCGCCAGCAACGACGACATCCTGGCCGCGCGGGACGTCCGCCCGGTCTTCGGCGAAGGGCAGGTGTGAGATGACCAGGCACACGCTCTCGGTGCTGGTCGAGAACAAGTCCGGGGTGCTGGCCCGGGTGTCGGCGCTGTTCAGCCGGCGCGGCTTCAACATCGAGTCCCTCGCCGTCGGCCCGACCGAGAACCCGGACCTGTCCCGGATGACGATCGTCGCCGACGCGGAGGCCCAGCCGCTGGAGCAGATCACCAAGCAGCTGAACAAGCTGATCGAGGTCATCAAGATCGTCGAATTGGACACCGCGGCCGTGCAGCGCGAGCTGCTGCTGGTCAAGGTCCGCGCGCCGCTGGCCGACCGGCAGCAGGTGCTGCAGACCGCGGAGCTGTTCCGGGCCCGGGTCATCGACGTCAACACCGACACCGTCACCCTCGAGGCCACCGGGACGCCGGACAAGCTCCAGGCCCTGCTCGCCGTGCTCGCCCCGCTGGGCATCAAGGAGATGGCCCAGTCCGGGACCGTCGCCCTGGGCCGGGGGCCGCGGTCGATGAGCGGCGCCGGTACCTTGCGCCCGGTCGAGCGCTCCGCTTAGCCCTCCGGCGCCTCCCGGCGCCGGTCGCCACCCCGCGCTTTATCGCCATAAAGCTCAACCGAAGGGAACCACCGCCTGATGGCCGCCGAGATCTTCTACGACGACGACGCCGACCTCTCGATCATCCAAGGGCGCACGGTCGCTGTCCTCGGCTACGGCAGCCAGGGGCACGCGCACGCGCTGTCCCTGCGCGACTCGGGCGTCGACGTCCGGGTCGGCCTGCCGGAGGGCTCGAAAAGCCGGCCCAAGGCCGAGGCCGAGGGCCTGCGGGTGGTCACCCCGGCCGAGGCCGCTGCCGAGGCGGACCTGATCATGATCCTGGCGCCGGACCACGTGCAGCGGAGCCTGTACGCCGAGTCGGTCGAGCCCAACCTGCAGGACGGCGACGCGCTGTTCTTCGGCCACGGCTTCAACATCCGGTTCGGCTACATCAAGCCCCCGGCCGGTGTCGACGTCGCCATGGTCGCTCCCAAGGGCCCCGGCCACCTGGTCCGCCGCGAGTTCAGCGACGGCAAGGGCGTGCCCTGCCTCATCGCCGTCGAGCAGGACGCCAGCGGCTCGGCGCAGGCCCTCGCGCTGTCCTACGCCAAGGCCATCGGCGGCACCCGGGCCGGGGTCATCAAGACGACCTTCGCCGAGGAGACGGAGACCGACCTGTTCGGCGAGCAGGCGGTGCTCTGCGGTGGCATGTCGGCGCTGGTCACCGCCGGCTTCGAGACCCTCACCGAGGCCGGCTACCAGCCCGAGATCGCGTACTTCGAGTGCCTGCACGAGCTGAAGCTCATCGTCGACCTGATGTACGAGGGCGGCATCGCCAAGCAGCGCTGGTCGGTGTCCGACACCGCCGAGTACGGCGACTACACCTCGGGCCCGAAGGTGATCGACGCCCGGGTCAAGGAGACGATGCAGGAGGTGCTCGCGGCCATCAAGGACGGCTCCTGGGCCGCCGCCTTCATCGCCGACCAGGACGCCGGCGCCCCCGACTTCAAGGCCAAGCGGGCCGCCGCCGAGGCGCACCCGATCGAGGAGACCGGCCGCCAGCTGCGCGGGCTGATGAGCTGGGTCTCGGCCTCGGACGACTACACCGGCAGCGCCGCCCGCAACTGAGGAAGGACCCCCTCGCCCCCCGCCGCTCGCGAGCTCGCGGCGGGGCCCTGCGAGGGGGCCGTTCCAGGCACCGACAGGCCCCCCGCGCCTCGCAGGCTCGGCGCGGGACCCTGCAGAGGGGCCATGCCCCCGCCGCTCGCGAGCTCGCGGCGGGGCCCTGCGAGGGGGCCGTTCCAGGCACCGACAGGCCCCCCGCGCCTCGCAGGCTCGGCGCGGGACCCTGCAGAGGGGCCATGCCCCCGCCGCTCGCGAGCTCGCGGCGGGGCCCCCTGTCGCACCGGTTGGTGCGGCAGGGGGCCCTCGTGCGTCCTCCGTCAGGCGGCGCGGCGGGCTCGGTGGGCGGCGAAGTACTGCCCGGCGCTGCGCAGGCACAGCAGGACCACGATCGCCAGCGCGCCCAGGAACAGCAGCAGGGAGAAGACGACGCCGGCCGCCGCGTCCTGGGCCGCCGGGTCGGCGGCGCCCAGGCCACCGACCACCAGCAGGAACCCGGTGGCCGCCACCGCGATCGAGCCGCTGACGAGCAGCAGCACCCGACTGCGCCCCCGCACGGCCAGGACCGCGCCCCACACCATGGCCACCGTCCAGGCCAGCGCGATCAGGCCGAAGACGAGCAGGCCGGTGCGCGCGGCGTCCACGAGCCCGGTCTCGACCTGACCCAGCGACGGGTCGCTGTCCTCCAGCACCCCGACCAGGTCGTCGACGACCGCACCAAAGGCGAGCGTCCCGACCGCGGCCAGCAGCCCGAAGGAGGCGTAGACGAACCCCAGCACCGCCGAGGTGACCACCGACCCCGGACGGGCCGGCACACCCCACTGCCCCGGCCCGCCGTAGGGCCCGTACGGCTGGGACGGCCCGTACTGCTGCGGTCCTCCGTACTGGCCGTACTGGCCGTACTGCTGGGGCTGCCCGTACTGCGGGCCGTACTGCTGAGCCTGCCCGTACCCGGCAGGCCGGCCGTCTCCCGGCGGCGGGTGGTGGGGCTGCGGCCCGGTCGGTCGCTGGTCGCCGCGCTCGTCGCTCATGGTCTCCTCCGCACCGGGCCGGCCGACCCGGCGCTGCCGGCTCAGGATGGCCGCGCGGGCCGCGGCGCAGCAAGCACCGGGCACCCGGACGGGGGTCGCCCCGGCGGTGCGGTGTCCGCGCCGACGGCCGCCGGACCACCACCGTCGGCACGCTCCTACGCTGATGCCCCGTGACCGCCACCGTGTCGGGGCAAGCGCCCGTCGTCCTGATCACCGAGGAGCTCGCCCCCAGCGTCCTGGAGGTGCTCGGCGACGACGTCGAGATCCGGCACGTGGACGGCGCCGACCGCGCCGCCCTGCTGCCGGCCCTCGCCGACGCCGACGCCGTCCTCATCCGGTCGGCCACCCGGATCGACGCCGAGGCACTGTCCGCGGCGTCCCGGCTCAAGGTGGTGGCCCGGGCAGGGATCGGCCTGGACAACGTCGACGTGGCCGCCGCCACCGAGCGCGGCGTGCTCGTCGTCAACGCCCCGACGTCCAACATCGTCAGCGCCGCGGAGCACGCCGTGGCGCTGCTGCTGGCCGCCGCCCGGCACATCCCCGCCGCGGACGCCTCGCTGCGCGCCGGGACGTGGGCGCGGTCGAAGTTCACCGGCGTGGAGGTCACCGAGAAGACCGTCGGCGTGGTGGGCCTCGGGCGCATCGGCGTCCTGGTCGCCCAGCGGCTGGCCGCCTTCGGGGTGACCCTCCTGGCCTACGACCCCTACATCCAGCCCGGCCGGGCCGCCCAGCTCGGCGTCCGGCTGGTCTCCCTGGACGAGCTGCTGCGCGAGTCGGACTTCATCACCGTCCACCTGCCCAAGACCCCGGAGACCCTGGGCCTCATCGGGGCCGCACAGCTGGCCGCCACCAAGCCCGGCGTGATCATCGTCAACGCCGCGCGTGGTGGCCTGGTCGACGAGGCGGCGCTCGCCGCCGCCCTGGAGTCCGGGCAGGTGGGCGCGGCCGGCATCGACGTGTACGCCAAGGAGCCGTGCACCGACAGCCCGCTGTTCGGTCTGTCCAACGTGGTCGTGACCCCGCACCTGGGGGCCTCCACCACCGAGGCCCAGGACAAGGCCGGCACCGCGGTCGCCCGCAGCGTCCGGCTCGCCCTGCAGGGCGACTTCGTCCCCGACGCGGTCAACGTGCAGGCAGGCGGGGTCGTCGCCGAGGACGTCCGCCCGGGGCTGCCGCTGGCGGAGAAGCTCGGCCGGGTGTTCACCGCCGTCGCCGGGGGGCTGGCCCAGTCGGTCAACGTCGAGGTGCTCGGCAAGATCGCCGAGTTCGACGTCTCGGTCGTCTCCCTGGCCGTGTTGCGCGGCGTCTTCGCCGACGTCGTCGAGGAGCCGGTGACCTACGTCAACGCCCCGCTGCTGGCCGCCCAGCGGGGGCTCGAGGTCGCGCTGCGCAGTGACCCGGAGAGCCCGGACTACCGGAACCTGATCACCGTCCGCGGCGCCATGGCCGACGGCACCGGCGTGACCGTCTCGGGCACCCTGTACGGCAAGAACCAGGTGCCCAAGCTGACCGAGGTCGGCGGCTTCGACCTCGACCTCACCGCCGACGGCTACCTGCTCTTCTTCGTCTACACCGACCGGCCCGGAGTCGTGGGCGCGGTCGGCGCGGCGCTGGGCGAGGCCGGCATCAACATCGCCGGAGCGCAGGTCAGCCGGACCACCCAGGGTGGCGAGGCGCTGATGGCGATCACCGTGGACAGCCCGGTCAGCGGCGAGCTGCTGTCGGCCATCGCCGCGCAGATCGGCGCGCGCCAGGCCCGTTCGGCCGACCTCAACCCGGTCTGAACGCCCCCGGCGACCCCGGCGGCCCGCGCCGCGCCGGGGCGCTCCCCGGTGCGGGTGCGGCCTGCGGGGACCCCGCCCACTAGCCTCGTGCCCCATGCGCCTGGCAGTGGTCCCTGGAGACGGCATCGGTCCCGAGGTGGTGGCCGAGGGCCTCAAGGTCCTGAGGGCGGTCGCCCCGGACGTCGAGGCCACCCCCTACGACCTGGGGGCGGCCCGGTGGCAGCGGACCGGTGAGCTGCTGCCGGACGCGGTGCTCGACGAGTTCCGCCAGCACGACGCCATCCTGCTCGGCGCCGTCGGCGACCCGACCGTGCCGGCCGGCATCCTGGAGCGCGGACTGCTGCTCAAGCTCCGCTTCGAGCTCGACCACCACGTCAACCTGCGCCCGGCCCGGCTCTACGACGGTGTCCAGAGCCCGCTCGCCGACCCGGGGGAGGTCGACATGCTGTGCATCCGCGAGGGCACCGAGGGCCCGTACGTGGGCAACGGCGGCGTGCTGCGCCGCGACACCCCGCAGGAAGTGGCGACCGAGGTCAGCCTGAACACCGCCTTCGGGGTGGAGCGGGTCGTCCGCTACGCCTTCGAGCGGGCCGTCGCCCGGCCGCGCAAGCACCTCACGCTGATCCACAAGACCAACGTGCTCACCCACGCCGGCTCGCTGTGGTCCCGGACGGTGGAGGAGGTGGCCGCCGAGTTCCCCGAGGTGGCGGTGGCCTACCAGCACGTGGACGCGGCCTCGATGTTCTTCGTCACCGATCCGTCCCGCTTCGACGTGATCGTCACCGACAACCTCTTCGGCGACATCGTCACCGACATCGCTGCCGCCGTGACCGGCGGCATCGGGCTGGCCGCCAGCGGCAACCTGGACGCCTCGGGCACCAACCCGAGCATGTTCGAGCCGGTGCACGGCTCGGCCCCGGACATCGCCGGGCAGGGCGTCGCCGACCCCACCGCCACCGTCCTGTCGGTGGCCCTGCTGCTGGACCACCTCGGCCGCTCGGACCAGGCCCGCAAGGTCAACGCCGCGGTCGCCTTCGACCTGTCCACCCGCGACCCCAAGGCGCAGGTCCGCACCGCCGAGGTCGGGGACCGGCTCGCCGCCCTCGCCGGCGGCTGAATAAGGACCCCGCTGCCCCCCACCGCTCGCAAGCTCGCGGCGGGCCCCTGCAGCGGGGCCGCTCCGGTACGTCACCTCACCCCGGACCTCGCTCCGCTCGGCCCGGGCCCCTGCGGACGGGCCGTTCCAGCACGTCACGTCGCAACGGGGCCGCTCCGCTCAGCCGGGTGCCCCGGTCAGGCGGCCCTGTGCTGTACTGGGCGCGATGTCCCGCACCGACACGATCGTCATCACCTAGCGCGCAGTCACCTCCCCGACTGCGCGCAGACCTCCCCTTCCCGGGAGGTCTTTTTCGTGTCGGGGCCGGTCCGCGCCCCTCTCCCAGGAGCTCCCGTGGTCTCGTCAGCACAGCCCGTCGACTTCCAGGTCTTCGACACCACGTTGCGCGACGGCGCGCAGCGCGAGGGCGTCAGCTGGTCGGTCGCCGACAAGCTCGCCGTCGCCAGGCTGCTGGACGAGATCGGCGTCGGCTTCATCGAGGGCGGCTGGCCCGGGGCGCTGCCGAAGGACACCGAGTTCTTCGCCCGCGCCCGCACCGAGCTGGACCTGCGGCACGCCCAGCTGGTGGCCTTCGGGGCGACCCGCAAGGCCGGCGTCCGGGTCGAGGACGACCCGCAGGTCCGCGCATTGCTCGACGCCGGGTCGCCGGTGGTCTGCCTGGTCGCCAAGTCCGACGTCCGGCACGTGCGCGACGCGCTGCGCACCACGCCGGAGGAGAACCTGGCGATGGTGGCCGACACGGTCGCCTTCCTCGTCGCGCACGGACGGCGGGTGTTCGTCGACTGCGAGCACTTCTTCGACGGGTACGCCGCCGACCCCGACCACGGCGTCGCGGTGCTGCAGGCGGCCTTCGCCGCCGGCGCCGAGGTCGGCGTGCTGTGCGACACCAACGGCGGGATGCTCCCCTCGACGGTGGGCCGCGTCGTCGCCGATGTCCGCGCCCGCACCACCGGACGGCTGGGCATCCACTGCCAGGACGACACCGGCTGCGCCGTGGCCAACTCCCTGGCCGCGGTCGAGGCCGGGGTCACCCACGTCCAGGGGACGGCGAACGGCTACGGGGAGCGGGCCGGGAACGCCGACACGTTCGTGCTGATCGCCAACCTGGTGACGAAGATGGGCCTGCCGGTGGTGCCGCCGCAGTGCCTGGTTGAGCTCAAGCGGGTCAGCCACGCGATCGCCGAGCTGGCCAACATCGCCCCCGACGACCACCAGCCCTACGTCGGCAGCTCGGCGTTCGCGCACAAGGCCGGTCTGCACGCCAGCGCCATCAAGGTCAGCCCGGAGCTGTACAACCACCTCGACCCGGCCGTCGTCGGCAACGACATGCGCATCCTGGTCACCGAGATGGCCGGCCGGGCCTCCGTCGAGCTCAAGGGCCGCGAGCTCGGCGTGGACCTCACCGGCCAGGCCGACGTGATCGGCCGGGTCGTGGACCAGGTCAAGGTGCTCGAGGCCGACGGCTGGTCGTTCGAGGCCGCCGACGCATCGTTCGAGCTGCTGCTGCGCGCCGAGCTGCCCGGCGCGCCCGCGCCGCTGTTCGAGCTGGAGAGCTACCGCAGCTCGGTCGAGCACTGGGGCAACGGCGTGGTCGTCAGCGAGGCCACGGTGAAGGTGCACGTCGACGGGGAGCGGATCATCAGCACCGGCGAGGGCAACGGGCCGGTCAACGCGCTTGACAACGCGCTGCGCCAGGCGCTCGTCGGGCGGTACCCGCAGCTGGCGGGCGTCGCGCTCGCCGACTACAAGGTCCGCATCCTCGGCTGGAAGGGCGGCAGCAGCGCCACCACCCGGGTGCTCATCGACACGACGGACGGCGCGGGGGAGTGGACCACCGTCGGCGTCCACGACAACATCGTCGAGGCCTCCTGGCACGCGCTGGTCGACGCCCTCACCTATGCGGTCCGCCATCGCTGACGACGCCGGTGCCCGCTGGGGCCCTGTTCAGGGGAGGGGGGTCACCCGGCTGCTCAGCAGGCAGAACTCGTTGCCCTCGGGGTCGGCCAGCACGTGCCAGCTCTCCTCGCCGGTCTGGCCCACGTCGGCCCGGGTGGCGCCCAGGGCCAGCAGCCGTTCCAGCTCCTCGTCCTGGCCGCGGTCGGTGGCGTTGAGGTCCAGGTGCAGCCGCAGCTTGCCGGGTGTCGGGTCGGCGACAGGGGCGAACACCAGCGTGGGGACGGCACCCTTCTCGCCCTGACCCGGCGGGCCGATCTCGACGACGCCGTCCTCGGTGCCGACGACCTCGTAGCCCAGCACCTCCGCCCACCACGCGGCGAGCGCGGCAGGATCACGGCAGTCGAGGGCGAGTTCGGTGATCCGGCAGGCCATCGACCGAGACTAGGGGAGGGGCTCCGATGGCGGGACCGCGCACGGCGACGGTGGTCGGCGGAGGGATCGCCGGGTTCGCCGCGGCGGCCTCGCTGCTGCAGGCCGGCTGGCGCGTGCTGCTGCTCGAACGCGCCGCCGGGTTCGGCGAGGTGGGCGCCGGCCTGGCGGTCACCCGGAACGGCATGGCGGCGCTGGACGCGCTCGGGCTGGGGGAGCAGCTCCGGGCGGTCGGCCACCCGACGTCCGCGGCGGGCACCCGTGACCTGCACGGCCGGTGGCTGCTGCGGCTCCCGGGCGACCCGGACGCCCCCGGGGCGATGAACCGCGCGTGGGGAGTGCACCGGCAGCGACTGCACGCCCTGCTGCGTTCCGCCGCCGCCGGCGCCGACCTGGTCACCGGCGCCCGCGTGGTCGGCGTGCGGTCCGGAGACCCGGCGGGCGAGCCGGCCTCGGTAACCTGGGTCGACGGGACGGGCGAGCACACCGCGACCGCGGAGCTGACGGTCGCGGCCGACGGCATGCGCAGCGCCGTCCGCGGGGAGCTGTTCGGTCCTCGTTCCCCCGCCCTGCGCTACAGCGGCCGGACCTGCTGGCGGGCGGTGGTGGACCACGACGGCACCTCCGACGCGGGGTTCGCCGCCTACTGGGGGCCGGGCACCGAGTTCGGTGCGGTCCCGGTCAGCGCCACCCAGGTGTACTGGTACGGCTACTTCCCCCACCCGGCCGGGCGGCGGATCGACGACGAGCTCGGCGCGGCGGTCGAGCGGTTCTCCGGCTGGGCCCCCGAGGTCCGGGCCACTGTCGCGGCGACCAGGCCGGAGCAGCTCCTGCGCCACGACGTCCACCACCTGCCGGGTGGCCTGCCGACCTACGTCCGCGGACGGACCGTCGTCATCGGCGACGCGGCCCACGCGATGCTGCCCACGATGGGGCAGGGCGCCAACACCTCGATCGAGGACGGCCTCTGCGTCGGTCGGCTCGTCGCGGGGCCGGTCGACGCCGGCGTGCCGCTGGCCGCCGCGCTGGCGGCCTACGACCGGGCCCGGCGGCCGCGGTGCCGGCAGATCTCCCGCCGCTCCCGGCAGACCGCCCGGTTCGGCGCCCACGTGCCCGGCGGGCTGCCGCAGGCCGTCCGGAACGCCGTCCTGCGCGCCGTCCCGGCGGGTCCGGTCGAGGCGGCGGGCACGGCGGTGCTGCGCTGGGAGGCCCCACGGCCGGGCGGCGCTCCGGCGTGACGCGGTCCCGGTGCGCCCTCGCCGGAGCCGGGGCGGGACCCCCGCCGGCCACCCGGCCGGCGGGGAGGCGAGGGGCGCGTCAGGTTCTCGGCTTGACCTCGCCCATCGGACCGAAGCCGCTGACCTCCGGGGCGTCGATGTAGATGATCTGCGGCTGCTCGGCGACCAGGTCCGACATCCAGTCGAAGGCGGCCTTGGCGTGGGGGGTGGCGACGTGCGAGGCGCCGGCATCGGAGTCCCGGAACCCCTCGATGCAGACGAAGGTGTTCGGGTCCTCGACGCTGCGGGACCACTCGAAGAACAGGCTGCCCTCCTCGGCGTTCACGGCCGCCGCGTAGTCGTCGGCGTGTGACCGGAAATCGTCGATCCGGTCGGGACGTACGGGGAACTTGATGACGATCAGGATCACGGGGTCCTCCTGCTGGTGGGTGACAGCGGTCGAGCCGCAACGGGCGGACGAGTGCGTTGGCCGCCCCGACCGTAGGGGCCCGGCCGCGTCGGCGCGGCCCGGAGGTGCGGTCAGTAACCTCGTCGACGTGCGCATCGTCCGCTTCGCCCACCCAGCCGGCATGTCCTTCGGGGTCCTCGACGGGGACGGCCAGGTCGCCCAGATCGAGGGGCACCCGTTCGGCCAGATCTCCTTCACCGGCCAGCGCTTCGCCGCCGCCGACGTCCGGCTGCTCTCGCCGATCCTGCCCAGCAAGGTGGTCGGGATCGGCAAGAACTACGCCGACCACGTCGCCGAGATGAAGACCGGTGACGCGCCGAAGGAGCCGCTGATCTTCCTCAAGCCCTCCACGTCGGTGATCGGCCCGGGGGACGCCATCCGCATCCCGGCCGGCAGCACCAACGTCCACCACGAGGTCGAGCTGGCCGTCGTCATCGGCGCGCGCGGCGCCCGGCAGGTCACCCCGGAGCAGGCCCTGGACAGCGTGTTCGGCTACACCATCGGCAACGACGTGTCCGAGCGCGACATGCAGCGCAGCGACGGGCAGTGGACCCGAGCCAAGGGCTTCGACTCCTTCTGCCCGCTCGGCCCCTGGATCGAGACCGACCTGCGCGGGCTCGGCAAGGACCCCGCCGATCTGGAGATCACCTGCACGGTGGACGGCGAGCTGCGCCAGTCCGGCCGGACCAGCCAGCTGCTGTTCGGGCTGCCCACCTTGATCTCGCACATCTCGACGGTGATGACCCTGCTGCCCGGCGACGTGGTGCTCACCGGCACCCCCGCCGGCGTGGGCCCCATCGCCCCGGGGCAGCGGGTGGAGTGCTCGATCGAGGGCCTGGGCACGCTGGCCAACACCGTGGCCGGCGCCGACCCCACCTCCACCGCCGGCGGCACCCGATGACGGTGCCGGTGAGGACCCGCTTCTGCCCCTCGCCGACCGGGCTGGTGCACGTCGGTGCGATGCGGACGGCGCTGTTCAACTGGGCGCACGCCCGGCACACCGGCGGCACCTTCGTCTTCCGGATCGAGGACACCGACGCCGCCCGGGACACCGAGGAGTCCTACCGGCACCTGCTGGACTGCATGCGCTGGCTGGGCCTGGACTGGGACGAGGGCCCGGAGGTCGGCGGACCGAACGGCCCGTACCGGCAGTCCGAGCGGCACGAGGTCTACCGGGACGTCGCGGCCCGACTGCTGGAGTCCGGGCACGCGTACGAGTCCTTCTCGACCAACGAGGAGGTCGACGTCCGCCGCCGGGCGGCCGGTCAGGACCCCAAGCTGGGGTACGACAACCACGACCGCTTCCTCACCGACGCGCAGAAGCAGGCCTTCCGCGACGAAGGCCGCTCGCCGGTGCTCCGGCTGCGGATGCCCGAGGAGGACCTGGTCTGGACCGACCTGGTGCGGGGCGAGGTCCGCTTCGCCGCCGGCTCCGTGCCCGACTTCGTCCTCATGCGCGGCAACGGGGCGCCGCTTTACCCGTTCACCAACCCGGTCGACGACGCGCTGATGGGCATCACCGACGTGCTGCGCGGCGAGGACCTGCTGCCGTCCACGCCGCGGCAGATCGCCCTGTACCAGGCGCTCACCGCGATCGGCGTGGCCCAGGGCACCCCGCGGTTCGGTCATCTCCCGCTGGTGTTCGGGGAGGGCAACAAGAAGCTGTCCAAGCGCGACCCGCAGTCGGACTTCGACGTCTACCGGGAGCGCGGCTTCCTCCCCGAGGGCCTGATCAACTACCTGTCGCTGCTCGGCTGGGCCATCGCCGACGACCGGGACGTGTTCTCGGTGGCCGAGCTGGTGGAGGCCTTCGACGTCACCCGGGTCAGCGCCAACCCGGCCCGCTTCGACCTGAAGAAGGCCGAGGCGATCAACTCCACGCACCTGCGCGCCCTGCCGGTCGAGGAGTTCATCGCCCGGGTCACCCCGTTCCTGGCCGGCGCCGGCCTGGTGGCCGACCCGCCGACGGCGGAGCAGCATCGGGTGCTCACCGAGATCGCGCCGCTGGCCCAGGAGCGCATGATCGTGCTGTCCGATGCCGTGGGCCTGCTCGGCTTCCTGTTCACCGACGAGGTGGAGATCGACCCGGCCGCCGCGGACAAGCAGCTGGGGGAGGGCGCGGACGAGGTGCTCGACGCGGCCGCCGCCGCCCTCACCGGGCTGGCCGACTGGAGCACCCCGGCCATCGAGACGGCGCTCAAGGAGGCCCTCGTCGAGGGGCTGGGGCGCAAGCCGCGGCAGGCGTTCGGGCCGGTGCGGGTCGCGGTCAGCGGACGCACCGTCTCCCCGCCGCTGTACGAGTCGATGGAGCTGCTCGGGCGGGACCGCACCCTGGCCCGGCTGGCGGCCGCCCGGACGCGGACCGGGACGTGAGCTCGCCCGGGCGGGGGACCGGGCCACCCGGCTCCCCGCCGGGCGGGCAGCCGGCCGACTGGCGACCCTGGTCCGGCGGGTCCGCCGCCGGGAGCTGGCCGTCCGGGACGGACACGTCCTCCGAGCCGCCCTACACCGGCCCGCCGCCCACCGGGCGCTACGGCGCGCCCCCGCTGGTGCCCAGCGGCGCTCTGCCGCCCTACGGTTCCCCGCCCTACGGCCCCCCGCCCTACGGCCCCCCACCCTACGGATCCCCGCCCTACGGGTTCCCGCCCTACGGCCCCTCGAGCGGGTACGGGGCCGGCCCCGGCGCCTTCCCCGCCGCACGCCCGGTGCGGCCGACCACGCCGCCGGGTGCCCCGCCGCACGACGTCCCCCAGCCCTTCCTGATGCTCATGCGGGCGCGGGACTGGGCGTGGTGGCGACCGGTGCTCGGCCTGCTGCTCTTCAGCGTCCTGTACCTGGTCGCGGTGCTCGTCCTGGTGGTCGTCGCCGCGGTGACCGGGGTGGCACCCGACCTCGCCCTGCTGGACCTCACCAACCCGCTGGTGCTGCTGGTCACCAACGCCTCGCTGGTGGTGGCGATCCCCATCGTGTGGCTGTGCTGGGCGGTGCCGCACGGCCTCCGGATCGGCTGGTCCTCCTCCGTGCTCGGCCGGTTGCGCTGGCGCCTGCTCCTGCCGTACACGATCGGCGCGCTGCTCACCCTGGGCGTCGCGGTCGGCGCCAGCGTCCTGGTCACCGTCGTGTCCAGCGGGGCGGAGATCACCGGCCCGGACGCCTCGTTCGGGTGGGTGCTGCTCGTCGTGCTGCTCACCACGCCGCTGCAGTCCGCCGCCGAGGAGTACTTCTTCCGCGGCTACCTGAGCCAGGCGGTCGCCGGGTGGATCGGCCGCCCCACCGCCGGCGCGGTCGTCGCCGGAGTGCTGACCGCCGCGCTGTTCTCCCTCGTGCACGCCCCGCCGGACCTGCTCACCTTCCTGAGCCGGTTCGCCATCGGCCTGGCCTTCTCCGCGGTGGTCTGGCTCACCGGCGGGCTCGAGGCCGCGATCGTGCTGCACGCGGTCAACAACGTGGTCATCTTCGTGCTGGTCGGGTTGCTCGGCGAGGAGGCGCTCACGGTCACCGAGTCCTCCACCGGCAGTCCCCTGGTGGACTGGGCCACCGTCGCGCTCGGCATCCTGGCCATGGCCGCGTACGTGGCCTGGGTGGCCCGTTCGCGAGGGCGGCTGCAGCCCGAGCTGCTCAGCCCGGCGCTGGACCTCCGCGGTGCGCTGCCGCCCGGTCCCGGCGGCCAGCAGTGGGCCCCGGCAGGGCCGTGGGCCCCCGCCGGGCAGTGGGCCCCCGCCGGGCAGTGGACTCCGGCTGGACAGTGGGCCCCGGCGCCCCAGTGGACGGCGGCGCCGCAGTGGCCGGCGGCCGGGCAGTGGACGCCGGCACCGTCCTGGTCCCCGGCGCCGCCGTCGGCGCCCCGGTGGGCGCCGCCCCCGGACGACCGGTGGGCGCGTCCGACTGCGGCGCGGGACACACCGGGCGGGTCGCACGCTGCTGACCTGGGCGGACTGCCCGGTCCCGGACCCGGCCGGACCGGCTGACGCGCGGTCGGGGGTGGGTCGCCGCGGACCCCGGCCGGGCATCGGGTACAGTTCTCTCCCGGCGCCAGGAGGCGCTGAACGACCCTTGGGGTATGGGGTAATTGGCAGCCCGACGGTTTCTGGTTCCGTTAGTCTAGGTTCGAGTCCTGGTACCCCAGCGAGGAAGCACCATCTCCTCCGGCACGACCGCACCACCGAGCAGCACGAGAGCCTGGCCCCGTCGTCTAGCGGCCCAGGACGCCGCCCTCTCACGGCGGTAGCGAGGGTTCGAATCCCTTCGGGGCTACACCGCGCAGAGCCCCCGACCCACCCGGGTCGGGGGCTCTCGCCGTCCCGGGCCCCGGCGCGCCGGCCCCTGATGGGCATGGCATCATCGAAGCGCGCCTGCCCCACCCGTTGGAGCAGGACGCTGGAGCAGGACCTGGCCCCGTCGTCTAGCGGCCCAGGACGCCGCCCTCTCACGGCGGTAGCGAGGGTTCGAATCCCTTCGGGGCTACACCGCGCAGAGCCCCCGACCCACCCGGGTCGGGGGCTCTCGCCGTCCCGGACCGCGGCCTGCCAGCCGGTGGCCTGCCTGCAGGGTCCCGCCGCGAGCTCGCGAGTGGTGGGGGCAGGCAGGTCCTTCCTCAGCGGGCGGCGCGGGAGATGGCGACGGCGGCGTCCAGGACGGCGGTGACGACCTCCGGGCTCGGCCGGCGGCCCAGCCGCTCGACCGGGCCGGAGATGGAGACCGCACCGAGCACGCCGCCGGCGCCGTCGCGGACCGGGGCGGAGACCGAGGCGACCCCGGCCTCCCGCTCGGCGACGCTGTGCGCCCAGCCGCGGCGCCGGACGTCGAGCAGCGTGCGGGCGGTGAAGCTGGCGGACGGGAGCAGCGGCGTCACCTCGTCGGCCGGGGCGAAGGCCAGCAGCGCGTGCGCCGCCGAGCCGGCGGTCAGCGGCAGGCGGACGCCGACCGGCACGGTGTCGCGCAGCCCGCTGAGCCGCTCGGCGGCGGCGACGCAGACCCGGCTGGCGCCGTCCCGGACGTAGAACTGGGCGCTCTCGCCGCTGGCGTCGCGCAGCGCCGGCAGGTGGCGTCCGGCGACCTCGGCCAGGTCGGTGCCGCCGCGGTTGAGCTCGGCGAGGCCCGGCCCCGGCGTCCACGCCCCGCCAGGGGTGCGCCGCAGCAGGCGGTGCCCCTCCAGCGCGGTGGCCAGCCGGTGGGCGGTGGCCCGCGGCAGGCCGGTGCGGGCCACCAGGTCGGCCAGACTGGCCGGCTCCTCGGCGACCGAGCGCAGGATCGCCACGGCTTTGTCCAGCACGGCAACGGGGTTAGGCTGTCCCACGCAGCAATACTGCCATCTCATCCAGTGGGACGGTCGGGCAGTCTCGCCCCGTCCCACCCCGTCGAGGAGGACCACCGTGGGCCAGACCCTGGCGCAGAAGGTCTACGAGCAGCACGTCGTGCGGCGCACCGAGGGTGAGCCCGACCTGCTCTACATCGACCTGCACCTGGTGCACGAGGTCACCAGCCCGCAGGCCTTCGACGGGCTCCGGGCCGCCGGGCGCACCGTCTGCCGGCCGGACCTGACCATGGCCACCGAGGACCACAACGTCCCGACGCTGGACATCCTGAGCCCCATCGCCGACCCGGTCAGCCGGGCGCAGGTGGAGGCGCTGCGCCGCAACGCGGCCGAGTTCGGCATCCGGCTGGCCCCGATGGGCGACCGCGACCAGGGCATCGTGCACGTCATCGGCCCGCAGCTGGGGCTGACCCAGCCGGGCATGACCATCGTCTGCGGGGACAGCCACACCTCCACCCACGGCGCCTTCGGCGCGCTGGCCTTCGGCATCGGCACCAGCGAGGTCGAGCACGTGCTGGCCACCCAGACGCTGCCGCAGCAGCCGGCCCGCCAGATGGCGGTCACGGTGGACGGCGAGCTGCCCCCGGGGGTCTCGGCGAAGGACGTCATCCTGGCCGTCATCGCCCGGATCGGCACCAGTGGCGGGCAGGGACACGTCATCGAGTACCGCGGCAGCGCGATCGAGGCGCTGTCGATGGAGGCGCGGATGACGATCTGCAACATGTCCATCGAGGCCGGGGCGCGAGCCGGGCTGATCGCCCCCGACCGGACGACGTTCGAGTTCCTGCAGGGCCGCCCGCACGCCCCGCAGGGCGCCGACTGGGACGCCGCCGTGGCGCACTGGTCGACGCTGCGCACCGACCCCGACGCCTTCTTCGACCGCGAGGTGCACATCGACGCCGCCTCGCTGAGCCCCTACGTCACCTGGGGCACCAACCCCGGCCAGGGCCTGCCGATCAGCGGCGCGGTGCCCGACCCGGCGGAGATCGCCGACGAGGGCGACCGCCGGGCGGCCGAGTCGGCGCTGGCCTACATGGGGCTGACCGCCGGCACCCCGCTGCGCGAGATCGACGTGGACACGGTGTTCCTGGGCTCGTGCACCAACAGCCGGATCGAGGACCTGCGGGTGGCCGCCGCCCTGCTGAAGGGCAGGAAGGTCGACGCCAGCACCCGGATGCTCGTCGTCCCGGGGTCCGTGGGGGTCAAGCTGCAGGCCGAGGCCGAGGGGCTGGACCGGGTCTTCACCGACGCGGGAGCCGAGTGGCGCGGCGCGGGCTGCTCGATGTGCCTGGGCATGAACCCCGACCAGCTGCAGCCCGGCGAGCGGTCGGCGTCCACCAGCAACCGGAACTTCCAGGGCCGGCAGGGCAAGGGCGGGCGCACCCACCTGGTCTCCCCGGCCGTCGCCGCCGCGACCGCGCTCACCGGGAAGCTCACCGCCCCGGCCGACCTGCCCGACGTCCCCGCCGGCGTCTGACGCCACCGCGACTGGAGCCCCCCGACATGGACGCCTTCACCACCCACACCGGCACCGCCGCCCCGCTGCGCCGCACCAACGTCGACACCGACCAGATCATCCCGGCCGAGTACCTGAAGCGGATCACCCGCACCGGCTTCGAGGACGGGCTGTTCATCGCCTGGCGCACCAACGAGCCGGACTTCGTGCTCAACCAGCCGCAGTACGCCGGCGCCTCGATCCTGGTCGCCGGACCCGACTTCGGCACCGGGTCCTCCCGCGAGCACGCCAACTGGGCGCTGCTGGACGGCGGCTTCCGGGTGGTGATCAGCTCCCGCTTCGCCGACATCTTCCGCAACAACTCGACCAAGGCCGGCCTGCTCACCGTCGTGCTGCCGCAGGCCGACGTGGAGGCGCTGTGGTCCGCCGTCGAGGGCGACCCGGCGCTGCCGGTGACCGTCGACCTGCAGGCGGAGGAGGTCCGCTACCGCGACGTGGTGGTCCCGTTCCAGATCGACCCGTACACCCGGTGGCGGCTGCTGGAGGGCCTGGACGACGTCGGGCTCACCGAGCGGCACCTGGACGACGTCGAGGCCTACGAGGCGGCCCGGCCGTCCTGGCTGCCCAAGGCCCTCCCGGCCCTGCCCTCCTGAAGAAGGACCCCTCTGCCCCCCACCGCTCGCAAGCTCGCGGCGGGACCCTGCAGAGGGGCCGGGAGCCTTCCCGGGCACGGGGGTCCGTCAACAGTCGGCGGGGTCGTCGGCGAGGTCGCGGTAGTAGTCGGCGCTCAGCGTTCCGGGGCGGCCGCCCAGCGCCCACACGCTGCCCTTGCCCGACGGCGGCCAGAGCGCGCCGGCGGCCCCCTCCCACCGCACGCCCAGCGCCAGCAGCACCGACGGGATCGCCCCGCCCTGGCTGCAGACCACCGACACCGCGCCGTCGGCCCGTCCGGCGAGCAGCCGCTGCACCGCGGCGACCCCGGCCTCCGGGTCGGCGGTGAACCGCTCCTCGCCCAGCTCGGGCAGCGACCGCACCTCCAGGCCGGTCCGCTCGCCCAGCGGGACGAGGGTCTCCCGGCAGCGCACCGGCTCGGCGGTCAGCAGCTCGCCGGGGCAGAACACCGGCAGCACCCGGGCCAGCCGCCGCGCCTGCGCCCGGCCCCGCCGGTCCAGCGGCCGCAGCGCGTCCGGGCCGTCGAAGTCCGCCCGGTCCCCGGCGCTGGCGTGCCGGACCAGCAGCAGCGCCGGCGCGCGGGGCACGTCGGCGCGCGCCAGGTCGGCCAGCACCGCCCGGTCGTGCGCGTGCGACACCAGGCCGGCGGCCGCGTCCAGGGTCAGCCAGCGCAGCTCGTCGACCTCGTCGTTGGCGGCGAACTCGCCGCCGTCCACCCGCATCAGCCAGTAGTCGACCTCCTTGGCCGCCTGCTGCCCGTCCTTGGACCGCACGGTGTACCGGGTGCGGACGCTGCGCCGGCCGACCGCGACCCGCAGGCCCGTCTCCTCGCCCACCTCGCGGACCGCGGTCTCCAGCGGGTGCTCGCCGGGCTCGGGCTTGCCCTTGGGCAGCGACCAGTCGTCGTACTTGGGCCGGTGCACCAGCGCGGTCTCCAGCGTCCCGTCGTCCGCCGTGCGCCACAGCGCGCCGCCGGCGGCGCGCACCACGGCCGGCCGGTCAGGCAGCGTGCTCACCTCGCGTGGCGAGCAGCTCGGCCTGGTGGTCGTGGTGCCCGGTCCGGTTCCAGCTGCCGTCGGCGGCCAGGTGCCAGCTGCGGACGTCGGGGGCCAGCGCCGCGTCGAACACCCGCTGCAGGTCCCGCTGCACCGCCGCGTCGTTGACCCGCAGCAGCACCTCCACCCGACGGTCCAGGTTGCGGTGCATCAGGTCCGAACTGCCGATCCACCACTCCGGCGTCCCCGCGTTGAGGAACGACATGGCCCGGGAGTGCTCCAGGAACCGGCCGACGATGGACCGCACGTGCACGGTCTCGCTCAGCCCGGGCACCCCGGGGCGCAGCGCGCAGATGCCGCGGACGACCAGCTCGACCGGGACGCCGGCCCGCGACGCCTCGTACAGGCCGTCGATGACCTGTTCGTCGACCAGCGAGTTCACCTTGATCCGGATGCCGCTGGGCCGGCCCTCGGCGGCGTTGCGGGCCTCCCGGCGGATCTTCTCCAGCAGGCCGGTGCGGATGCCCCGCGGGGCGACCAGCAGCGAGCGGTAGGTGGTCTGCCGGGAGTAGCCGGTGAGGGTGTTGAACAGGTCGGTGAGGTCCGCGCCCACCCGCGGGTCGGCGGTGAGGATGCCGAGGTCCTCGTAGATGCGGGCGGTCTTGGGGTTGTAGTTGCCCGTGCCGATGTGGCAGTAGCGGCGGATCACCCCGTTCTCCATCCGGACGACCAGCGCGGTCTTGCAGTGCGTCTTGAGGCCCACCAGGCCGTAGACGACGTGGCAGCCGGCCCGCTCCAGCGACCGGGCCCAGCTGATGTTGGCCTCCTCGTCGAACCGGGCCTTGATCTCCACCAGGACGACGACCTGCTTGCCGGCCTGCGCCGCCTCGATCAGCGCCTCCACGATCGGGGAGTCGCCCGACGTGCGGTACAGGGTCTGCTTGATCGCCAGCACGTTCGGGTCCGCGGCGGCCTGCTCGATGAACCGCTGGACGCTGGTGGCGAAGGAGTCGTAGGGGTGGTGCACCAGCACGTCGCCCTCCCGGAGGGTGGCGAACACGCTCTTGGGCGTCTCCCCCTCGCTCAGCCGCGGATGGGTCGCCGGCACGAACGGCTCGTCCTTGAGCTCGGGGCGGTCCAGGTCGTACAGCGCCGTCAGCGCGCTCAGGTCCAGCAGGCCCGGCACCGAGACGACGTCGGCCGGGCTGATCTCCAGCTCGGACACCAGCACCTCGAGGATCTGCGGGTCCATCGTCTCGGTGACCTCCAGCCGCACCGCCGGGCCGAAGCGGCGGCGGGCGAGCTCGCGCTCGAGGGCCTGCAGCAGGTCCTCGTCGCGGTCCTCCTCCACCTCGACGTCGGCGTTCCGGGTGACCCGGAACAGGTGGTGGTCCAGCACGTCCAGCCCCGGGAACAGCTGCTGCAGGTGGGCGGCGATCAGGTCCTCGAGCGGCAGGAACACCGCCCCGGCGTCGGTGCCCCGCACCCCGCCGGTCCCCACCGGGATGAACCGCGGCACGTTGTTGGGCACCTTGAGGCGGGCGAACCGCGGGGCGCCGGTGTCGGGGTCGCGCACCGAGACGGCGAGGTTCAGCGACAGCCCGCTGATGTAGGGGAACGGGTGCGCGGGGTCCACCGCCAGCGGGGTCAGCACCGGGAACACCTGGTCTCGGAAGTACTCCCGCAGCCGCATCGCCTCGGTGTCGGCCAGGTCGTCCCAGTGCACGATGCGGATGCCCTCGGACTCCAGGCGCGGCGCGACGTCCTTGTCGAACACGCTGGCGTGCCGGTGGACGAGGTCCTGGGTGCGCTCGGTGACCCGGACCAGCTGCTCGCGGATGGTCAGCCCGTCGGGGGAGCGCACCGACAGGCCGGTGCTCTGCCGGCGCTTGAGGCCGGCGATGCGGACCATGAAGAACTCGTCGAGGTTGCTGGCGAAGATGGCCAGGAACTTCACCCGCTCCAGCAGCGGGGCGGCGTCGTCCTCGGCGAGCTCGAGCACTCGGGCGTTGAAGTCCAGCCAGGACAGCTCGCGGTTGAGGAACCGGTCGGCCGGCAGCGGCGCGGTGGTCGGGAGCGTCTCTCGGGGCACCGGTCGATCGTGCCGCATCCCGGAGGACGGCGGGCGGTGCCGGTCAGTTCCCGGCCGCCGGCCACAGCCGCGCGGCCAGCGCCGCGGACGCCGGCCCCAGGCCGAGGGCCCGGGCGGCCAGCAGGTCCGCGGGCGTGTCCACGTCCCGGGCCAGCCCCGGCCAGCTGCCGGCCAGCCGGACGGCGCCCGAGGTCTCGTGCGCCGCGGCCGAGCCGGGGCCGAACCGGGGGTCCAGCGGCCCGGCGGCGACGGCCAGCAGCGTGGTGCCGGTGCCCGCCGCGTCGGGGACGAAGGACCGCGGTGCGCCGGTGCGGGCCGCCGCGGCCAGCGCCGCGCCCAGCTCGGCCGGGCGCAGCGCCGGCAGGTCGGAGGACAGCGCGGCGACCGGACCGCCCGCGGCCCGCCGGGCGCCGTGGTCCAGGGCCGGGTTCAGCCCCCGGCCGGGCTCGTCGGGCACCGTCCGGGCGCCCAGGGCGGAGACCACCGCGGCCGCCCCCGGGTCGTCGGTGACCACCACGACGTCGCCCACCGCCGGGCAGCCGGTGACCGCGGCGACGGTGTCGGCCAGCAGCGCCAGCACCAGGTCGTCGTGGCCCACCCGCCCGCCGGCGCCGGTCAGCGGGCGCAGCCGGGTCTTGGCCGCGGCCAGCCGCTTGGCCGGCACGACCACCGACCACGGCACCAGCCCCACCTCCTGCACCTGGGAAGCTCAGCACACCGCCCGGTCCCGCGTGCCGCCGCGCCTGCCGGGGCCCGCGCCCTCCGACGTCCAGGAGCCCCGACATGAGCACGCCGCCCGCCCGGGTAGCCGAGGCGACCGCCGTGGCCGCCGCCGCCGCGCCCTACCTGGAGTCCTGGCTGGACCACCAGCGCCGCCGCGCGCGGGTGCCCGGCGTGCAGGCCGCGGTGCGCGTCGGCGAGCGGGTGGTGCTGTCCACGGCGCTGGGCGTCGCCGACGCCGACAGCGGGGAGCCGCTGACCACCCGGCACCTGTTCCGGATCGCGTCGCACTCCAAGACGTTCACCGCCACCGCCGTCCTGCAGCTGGTCGAGGCCGGCCGGATGCGGCTGGACGACCCGATCGGGCGCTGGGTGCCCGCGGTGCGGGAGCGGGCGCCGGAGCTGGCCGCGGTCACCGTGCGCGAGCTCCTCGGCCACCAGGGCGGCGTGGTCCGTGACGGCCGGGACAACGACCACTGGCAGCTGCTGCGGCCCTTCCCGGACGAGGCCGGCCTGCTGGGCCTGGCCGCCGACGGCGGGGCCGTGTTCGGGCGCAACGAGCACTTCAAGTACTCCAACGTCGGCTACGGGCTGCTCGGCGCGGCGATCGAGGCGGTCACCGGGCGCAGCTACGCCGAGCACGTCCAGCGGGAGGTGGTGGACCGGCTCGGCCTGACCGACACCGGGCCGGAGTGGGACCCCGCCCGGGCGCGCGAGTACGCCGCCGGGCACACCGGCCTGCTCGACGGCGAGGACGCGCGGCTGACCGTGCCGCACGTGGACACCCGCGCCCTGGCCGCCGCGACGGGCTTCTTCTCCACCGCGGCCGACCTCACCACGTTCGGGGCGGCGCACTTCACCGGCGCCCGCGGCCTGCTCGCCGAGGAGAGCAAGCGGCTGATGCGGCGGCCGGAGTCGGAGATCCGGGCGCACGACGAGGAGGTCCGGCACTACGGCCTCGGGATGGACCTGCGCACCGTGGGAGAGCGCCGGCTGGTCGGACACAGCGGCGGGTACCCGGGCCACATCACCCGCACCTGGATCGACCCCGACGCCCAGCTGGTGGTCAGCGTGCTCACCAACGCCGTCGACGGGCCGGCCGACGTCCTGGCCCGCGGCCTGATCACGCTGCTGGACCTCGCCCTGGCCGCCCCCGCGGGCGGGACACCCGCGGCTGGGCCCGACCCGGCCCGGTTCGCCGGGCGGTTCGCCAACCTCTGGGGCGTCACCGACGTGGCACTGCTCGGCGGCCGGCTGGTGCTGCTGCGCCCCGGCGCCCCGGACCCGACCGAGGGCCACCTGGAGCTCGAGGTCACCGGCCCGGACACGCTGCGGATGGAGTCGGTGGCCGGCTTCGGGTCCGCCGGGGAGACGGTCCACTACGAGTGGGAGCCGGACGGCGCCGCGGCCCGGGTGCGGGTCGGCGGCATCTCCTCCTGGCCGGTGGAGGTCTTCCGCGCGCAGCGGGCCGGTCAGGTCCGGCAGCCGCCGGCCGGCTGACGGTCCCCGCCGCCGCCCGGTCACGGGGGGCAGTGCGACCGTGGCCGGGGGGTGCGGGCACGATCACGTACCGGATCACCCGCAGGAACCGGGAGGAGAACAGTGCCGCAGCCGCTCCCCGCGGTCGCCGTGGACGAGCACGCCCCGCGACCGCCGCGCCGCCGCACGCGGCGCCCGGTCTCCTGGGCGCTGCGCCTGTGCGTCGCCGTCGTCCACCCGGCGACCGTCGTGCTGTTCTCCATGCGCTACCGGCACGGCGGCCGGATCCCGCCCACCGGTGGGGTGCTGCTGGTGGTCAACCACGTGTCCGTGCTCGACCCGCTGGCCTGCGCCCGGCTGGCCTGGGACCACGGCCGCGCGCCGCACTTCCTGGCCAAGGACGACCTCTTCGTCGGCCTGGCCGGCACGATCCTGCGCGCCGCCGGCCAGCTCCCGGTGTCCCGCGGCTCCAGCGCGGCCTCCTCCTCGGTGCGCGCCGCGCGGCGGACGCTCGAGGAGGGCGGGCTGGTGGTGATCTACCCCGAGGGGTCGGTGACCCGGGACCCGGACTGGTGGCCGATGCAGGCCCGCACCGGGGTGGCCCGGCTGGCGCTCACCACCGACGCCGTGGTGCTGCCGGTGGCGCAGTGGGGGCCGCAGCGGGTGCACGACTACCACGCCCGGCGGCTGCACCCGCGGCTGCGGACGCCGGCGGAGTACCTGGTCGGGGAGCCGGTGGACCTCGCCGGGCTGCGCGCCCGGGTCCGCGCCGGCCTGCCGCTGTCCGGCGAGCTGCTGCGCGAGGTGACCGACCAGCTGATGACGCGGGTCCGGGACCAGCTCGGCGAGCTGCGCGGCGAGCAGCCCCCGGTGGCCTTCCACCCCCGGCCGTCCCGCCCGCTGCGCGGGGACGTCGCCGGGGACCTGCCCGGGGACGTCCCCGGGGACCTGCCGGGGGAGGACCGGTGACCCGCGCGGCCGTGCTGGGGGCCGGCTCCTGGGGGACGACGTTCGCCAAGGTGCTCGCCGACGCCGGGACCGACGTGGTGCTGCACGCCCGCCGCGCCGAGCTGGTGGCCGCCATCACCGAGACCCGGGAGAGCCCCGAGTACCTGCCCGGTGTGCGGCTGCCCGAGAAGGTGCGCGCCACCACCGACGCGGCCGAGGCGCTGGACGACGCCGACGTGGTGGTCCTCGCCGTCCCCTCGCAGACGCTTCGGGACAACCTGACCGCCTGGGCGCCGCTGCTGCCCCCGGACGCGTCGCTGCTGTCGCTGATGAAGGGCGTGGAGCTGGGGACGACGAAGCGGATGAGCGAGGTCATCTGCGAGGTGACCGGGGCGACGCCGGACCGGGTGGCGGCGCTGTCCGGGCCCAACCTGGCCCGGGAGATCGCCGAGGAGCAGCCGGCGGCCACGGTCATCGCCTGCACCGACACCGACCGGGGCGAGGCGCTGCAGGCCGCCTGCCACACCGGCTACTTCCGGCCCTACACCAACGCCGACCTGGTCGGCTGCGAGCTGGGCGGGGCGATCAAGAACGTCATCGCGCTGGCCGTGGGCATCACCGAGGGGATGGGCTTCGGCGACAACACCCGGGCGTCCCTGATCACCCGCGGCCTGGCCGAGACCGCCCGGCTGGGCGTGGCGCTGGGTGCGGAGCCGGCCACCTTCGCCGGGCTGGCCGGCCTGGGCGACCTGGTCGCCACCTGCTCCTCGCCGCTGTCGCGCAACCGCACGTTCGGCGAGCGGATCGGCCGGGGCATGTCCGTCGAGGAGGTGCTGCGGACCACCCGGCAGACGGCGGAGGGCGTGAAGTCCTGCCGGTCGGTGCTCGACCTGGCCCGGGCGCACGACGTGTACGTGCCCATCACCGAGGCCGTCGTCCGGGTCTGCCACGAGGGCGAGTCGGCCGGCCGGATCATGCGCGAGATGATGACCCGCGAGGCGAAACCCGAGTAGCGCCCAGCACCGCCGGCCACAGGCCGGCCCCCGAGGAGGACGACGCGTGGACGCCCCTGGACCGACCCCGTCGGCGGACCGGCACCGGCTCGGGCCCGAGCTGGGTGACGGCACCCGGCTGGTGCACGCCGGTGACGAGCCGGTGGTCCCGGGCACCCCGCTGCGCCCGTCCCCGGTGTTCGCCGCGCCCTACCACCTGGGCGACCAGCCGCCCGGCGCCGGCGGGGCCGACGGGTACGCCCGGCCGGACAACCCCACGCTGCGGGTCTTCGAGCGCGCCGTCGGCGACCTCGACGGCGGCGACTGCCTCGCCTTCGCCACCGGCATGGCGGCGATCAGCTCGGCCGTGCTGGCCGTGGCCGGGGCCGGGGACCGCGTCGTCCTCCCCTCGGACGGCTACTACGCGACCCGGGTGCTGGCGCGGGACGAGCTGGAGCGCCTGGGCCTGCGCGTCGAGCTGGTCCCGACGACGGAGATCGGGGACGTCGCCGCCCGGGGCGACCTGGACGGCGCCCGGCTGGTGCTGCTGGAGACGCCCAGCAACCCCCAGCTCGACCTGTGCGACATCGCGGCGGTCGCCCGGGCCACCCGGGCCGCCGGGGCCGTGCTCGCGGTGGACAACACCACGGCGTCCCCGATCGGGCAGCGGCCGCTGGCCCTGGGCGCGGACCTGACCATCGGGGCGGACACCAAGGCGCTGACCGGCCACAGCGACGTGCTGCTCGGGCACGTGAGCAGCGCGCCCACCGACGCCGGGCGGGAGCTGCACGCCCGGATCGCCGCCTGGCGCAAGACCACCGGCAACACGCCGGGACCGTTCGAGGCGTGGCTGGGGCACCGCTCGATGGGCACGCTGGACCTGCGGCTGGCCCGCCAGGCGGCCAACGCGGCGGCCGTCGCCGAGGTGCTGGCCGGTGCCCGGGCCGTCCGCGGCGTGCGGTGGCCGTGGCGCCCCCAGGACCCCTCCTTCGCGCTGGCGCAGCGGCAGATGCTGCGCCCCAACGGCGTGGTGTCCGCCGAGCTGGCCGACGCCGACGCGGTGCTGCACCTGGTGCGGCACAGCCGGTTCTTCCTCGCCGCGACCAGCTTCGGCGGCATGCACACCACCGTCGACCGGCGGGCGCAGTGGGGCGGCGACGCCGTCCCCGAGGGGTTCCTGCGCTTCTCCTGCGGCATCGAGGACACCGCCGACCTGGTCGCCGACCTCGACCGGGCCCTCGAGTCCCTCGGCTAGGGTCGTCGGCGATGACCGGGAGCTCGCGCAGGACCAGGGTCGCTGTCGTCTTCGGCGGGCGGAGCGCGGAGCACGCCATCTCCTGCGTCTCGGCCGGGAGCGTGCTGGCCGCGCTGGACCCCGAGCGCTACGAGGTGGTGCCGGTGGGCATCGCCCGCGACGGCCGGTGGGTGCTCCACGACGGCGCCGCGCTCGCCATCACCGACGGCCGGCTGCCCGAGGTCACCGGCGGCACCGCCGTCTCCCTGGTGGGCGACCCGGCCGGCCGGGGCCTGGCGGTGCTGGAGGCCGGGCAGGCGATCGGCCGGCTCACCGAGGTCGACGTCGTCTTCCCGGTGCTGCACGGCGCCTACGGTGAGGACGGCACCATCCAGGGCCTGCTGGAGATGTCCGGGCTGCCCTACGTCGGCTCCGGGGTGTTCGCCAGCGCCGCCTCGATGGACAAGGAGCACACCAAGAAGCTGCTCGCCGCGGCCGGCATCCCGCAGGGCGACCACGTCGTGCTGCGCGACGCCACCGGCGCGGTGCGCGCCGACCCCGACCTGCTGGACGACGCCGCGCGGGAGCGGCTGGGCCTGCCGGCGTTCGTCAAGCCCTCCCGCGCCGGGTCCAGCATCGGGATCACGCGGGTCACCGACTGGGCCCAGTTCCCGGCCGCGGTCGCCACCGCGGCCGCGGTGGACCCCAAGGTCGTCGTCGAGGCCTCGGTGCCCGGCCGGGAGGTCGAGTGCGGGGTCCTCGCCGGGGCGGGCGGCGGGCTGCCGCAGGCGAGCCTGCCCGCGGAGATCCGGCTGCGGGCCGGCACCGACTGGTACGACTTCGCCGCCAAGTACCTCGAGGACGCCGTCGAGTTCGACGTGCCCGCCGACCTCACCCCGGAGCAGACCCGCGCGGTGCAGGAGATGTCGGTGCGCGCGTTCCTGGCGCTGGACTGCGAGGGGCTGGCCCGGGTCGACTTCTTCCTCGGCACCGACCCGGCGACCGGCGCGGACCGGCTGGTCGTCAACGAGGTCAACACGATGCCCGGGTTCACTCCGATCTCGATGTTCCCCCGGATGTGGGCGGCCTCCGGCGTCGCCTACCCGGAGCTGGTCGACCGTCTCGTGGCCAGTGCCCTGGCGGGGGCCGCTCCGGGGCGCACCGCCCCGGAGGGCGGCGTGCCGGCCGGGAGCGTGCTGGACGGTGGCGCCCGGACCTCCGGGTGACGCGGCGCCTGCCCGGCGCGGCGGTGGCGTTGCTGCTGGCCGGCAGCGCATGCGCCGGGTGCGCCTCGGACGTGCCCGGCGAGGCGCGGGCGGCTCCCGCGACCCCTGCTCCGGACCTGCCGGGGACCGCCGCCGGGCTGGAGGACCTGCTGGTCCCCGAGGTGCCCTCCGGGCTGCCCCGGGTGCCCGACCTGGACCTGGACCCGCCCGCGGGGGAGAAGACCGTCGACGACGTCGCCGGGTACGCCGACGACGCCGCCGAGCAGCGCCGGGTGCTCGAGACGTACGGCTACCAGCACGGCTGGGAGCGGTTCTGGCGCTCGGGCGACGCGCTGACCACCGTGTTCGTCGACCAGTTCGGCGCCTCGACGGGCGCGGACGCCTACGCCGCCGATCTGGTCCGCAACGACGCCGAGTACTACGGCGGGGTCCCCGAGGCCGACCCGCCCGGGCTGCCCGAGGGCTGTGCGGCGATGGCGGTCGACGAACCGGCGGACCACCTCGGGCTCACCGGCCCGACGGCGTTCTCCTGGTGCCCGCACGGGGTGTTCAGCGTGGCGGTCGCGGCGACCGCCGGCACCCCGGAGGCGGCCCGCGCGGAGGTCGAGGCGGTCACCCGGGCCCAGCTGGACCGGCTGCCGCGCTGAGGAAGGACCCCCGTGCCCCCCGCCGCTCGCAGGCTCGCGGCGGGACCCTGCACGGGGGCCGGGATCAGGACGCGGGGGTCGGCTCGGTGTAGGGCAGCGTGGTGCTGATCAGCGGGCCCAGCGCGGTCACCAGGGCGCTGTCGTAGTCCGCCGGCACCCGCACCTCGACCGGCACCAGCCGGTCGACCGTCGTCCACACGTAGACGTCGGGGTCGGTGTCGTCGACGAACCACTCCACGCCGCTGACCGCCAGCGTGCCCGAGCCGGTCGTGTACCCGGCCGGTGGTGCCACCCCGCAGACCAGCACCACCGGGGGGTCGCCCCACGCGTAGGCGTACGGGGTGTCCGAGCGGACCTGCCGGGAGGTCTCCCCGGCGATCTCCAGCGGCAGCTGCTGCATCAGCACCGGGCAGGCCAGCTCGGCCTCCGGGGTGACCTCGGGGGTGTCCACCTCGACCGGTGGCAGGTCGCCGCGCGGCGCCGGCGTGGTGCCCTGCACGTCGGCGACGGGACCGTCCCCGTCCGCCGCGCCGCCGTCCCGGCCCAGCACGTTCGCCAGCACGACCAGCACGACCACCACCGGGAGGACGACGGCGGCGACCACGACGGCGGCCCGGCGCAGGACCGGGTCACCGCCGGCCGGTGCGGTGCTCAGGCGGGTCTCCTCAGGGCTGGGCGGAGCGGGTGGACCCCGGCACCGCGCGCGGGTGCGTCAGAGGTTGACGACGGGGCAGGTCAGCGTGCGGGTGATCCCGTCGACGGACTGCACCCGGGCGACGACCAGCCGGCCCAGGTCGTCCACGCTGGCGGCCTCGGCGCGGACGATCACGTCGTAGGGGCCGGTGACGTCCTCCGCCTTGGTCACCCCGGCGATCTGTCCGATGGCCGCGGCGACCGCGGCTGCCTTGCCGACTTCGGTCTGGATCAGGATGTAGGCGTGGACCACGGGCTGACCTTCCTCGGGCGTCGCCGATCCGGCGGCGGCTGGGAGCACGAACCGACCGCCGGGAGGCGGACCGACCGGCAACGTACCGCAGCGCGGGGAGGGGCCCGATGACCCGACCCCGCCCGCTGGTGCCCCCGCCCGACGCGGCCGACAGCGTCGGCGTCGTCGGGGAGTTCGGGGTGATCGCCCGAGTGCTCGCCCGGTCGGGAGCGGCCGACCTCGCCGACGTCGGTCCCGGCGACGACGCCGCCGTGCTGCGGGCACCCGACGGCCGGGTGGTGGCCTGCACCGACGTGCTCGTCGAGGGCCGGCACTTCCGCCGGGACTGGTCCTCGGGCGAGGACGTCGGGCACAAGGCCGCGGCCGCGAACCTGGCCGACGTGGCCGCGATGGGCGCCGTCCCCACCGCGCTGCTCGTCGGGCTGGCCTGCCCGCCGGGGACGCCGACGGCCTGGCTGGAGGAGGTCGCCTCCGGGATGGCCGACGAGTGCGCCCGCTTCGGTGCCGCGGTCGTCGGCGGGGACACCGTGGCCAGCGCACCGGACTCCGCCGCCGTCGTCCTGTCGGTCACCGCGCTCGGCGACCTCGGTGGCCGGTCGCCGGTGACCCGCTCGGGGGCGCGAGCCGGCGACGTGGTGGCCGTGGCCGGGCGGCTGGGCTGGTCGGCCTGCGGGCTGGCGGTGCTCCGGCGCGGGTTCGCCAGCCCGATCGCCGCGGTCACCGCGCACCGCCGGCCCACGCCCCCCTACGGGGCCGGGCCGGCGGCCGCCGACGCCGGTGCCACCGCCATGTGCGACACCAGCGACGGCCTGCTCGCCGACACCGGGCACCTCGCCACCGCCAGCGGCGTCCGCATCGACCTGGACCGGGCGGCGCTGACCCGCAGCTTCCTGGAGCCGCCCGGCCCGATGCAGCAGGTGGCCGCCGCGCTGGGCGGGGACCCGATGGCCTGGGTGCTCACCGGCGGGGAGGACCACGCCCTGGTGGCCACGTTCCCCGCGGAGGCCGCCCTGCCGCACGGCTGGGCGGCCGTCGGCCGGGTCGCCGACGGCGCTCCCGGGGTGTGGGTCGACGGCGTCCCCGCCGACGACGTGGCCGCGGCGCTGGGTGCGGGGAGGACCGGGCATGTGCACTTCGGGTGACCGGGCGCCGTCGGAGCAGCGGCCCCGCATCGAGCTGCGGGTGGTCGGCTACGCCGACCCGGTGGCCCAGCACCTCATCGAGCGGGTCCAGCAGGAGTACGTCGTCCGGTACGGCGGCCGCGACGCCGCGGTCGTGGACCCGGCGGAGTTCTCCCCGCCGGCCGGGCTGTTCCTGGTGGCCGAGGTGGACGGGGCGCCGGCGGGCTGCGGGGGATGGCGGGTGCACGCCCCGGGCGTGGCAGAGCTGAAGCGGATGTACGTCGAGCCCGCGTTCCGCCGGCACGGGCTGGCCCGCCGGCTGCTCGCCGCCCTGGAGTCGACGGCCGCGGCGGCCGGGCACCGGCACCTGCTGCTCAACTCGGGTGGCCGCCAGCCGGAGGCCCTGGCGCTGTACGCGCAGGCGGGGTACACACCGGTTCCCGGTTACGGGGTGTACGCCGAGGAACGCGGTGCTGTCTTCCTGGGCAGGGACCTCCCTGCCCCGGGCGAGGAGGAGGACGCATGGGCGTCGTGACCGTGTCGGCGTCGTTCGGCGCCGGTGGCCCGGAGATCGCCACCGCGGTGGCCGAGCGGCTGGGGCTGCCGTTCCACGACCGGGCCATCCCCGTGCTCGTCGCCGGGCGGCTCGGGGTTCCGGTCGCGGAGGCCGAGGCCAACGACGAGACCATCGCCCGGGGGCTGTGGCGGCTGATCACCTCGCTGGGGTCGATGCCCGACCCGGTCGGCGGGGTGCTGCCGGTCTCCACGCTGCCCGACGAGCGGGCTTACCGGGACCAGACCGAGCGCGTGCTCGCCGAGATCGCCGCCGGACCGGGCGGGGTGGTGCTCGGCCGGGCGGCGGCGATGGTGCTGGCCGACCGGCCCGACGCGCTGCACGTCCGGCTGGACGGCCCGCCCGCGGGCCGGCTGGCCGCGGCCAGGGCGCTGCTCGACCTGCCCGAGGACCAGGTCCGGCGGGAGATGGAGGCCGCCGATGCCGCGCGGGTCGCCTACGTCCGGCACTTCTACCGCGCCGACCCGGCGGACGCCCGGCACTACCACCTGGTGGTCGACGCCACGGCGCTGCCGCACGACGTGGTCGTGGACATGGTGGTCGCCGCCGCGCGGGCGCGGGGAGTCGGCGCCGGCTGAGGCACGCGAGTCACCCCGGAGGTCAGCAGACCTCCGGGGTCGTCGAGCACGATCCCGCCGCGTGGCCCCGTCCAGAGGCTCGCCCCGAGCCTGCGAGGGGTGAGGAGGACGGTCAGGCCCCGCTGCAGGGGCCCGCGCCGAGGTACGAGGCGTGGGGGGCAGCGGGGCCCTTCACCCGCGGACGACCTTGCCCGCGCGGATGCAGGAGGTGCAGGCGTTGATGCGGCGGCGGGTGCCCGCGCCGACGACGGCCTTCACGGCCTGGATGTTCGGGTTCCAACGGCGCGGCGTCCGGCGGTGCGAGTGCGACACCGACATACCGAAACCGGGCCCCTTGCCACAGACATCGCACACGGCAGCCACGGCTGATCACTCCCAGAGATTGGTTCAGGATGGCCTGCAGGCCCAGTGCCGGCAGGCCGGGGCGCGCGGCGGTGCGGTCAGCACGGCGCCGTGCGCCCAGGCGAAGCTCCCGACCACTGTAACCGGTCGCCGCCCGGGACGTCGCGCGCCCCCGGTGCCCGGACGGCGTCCCGCGCTCGGCCGGCCGGTCCCGTCGGTGTCCGCAGGTACCCTCCCGCACGTGCTGGAGGCGCTGGACGAGGCCGCGGTCGGCCGGTGGAGCGGCGCCGTGGTCGACGGGCTCGCCCGTGCCCGCACCCGGCTGGACGAGCTGAACGTCTTCCCGGTGCCCGACGGGGACACCGGCACCAACCTGCTGCTCACCGCCGAGGCGGGGCACGCCGCACTCGCCGGGCGCGGCGCCGAGTCGCCGTGGGCGGTGCTGGCCCGCGGCGCGGTGCTGGGCGCCCGCGGCAACTCCGGGGCGATCCTGGCGCAGCTGCTGCGCGGGCTGGCCGACGCGCTGGCCGGCACTCCGGAGGTCGACGGCCGGGCCCTCGCCGACGCGCTCGCCCGCGCCTCGCGGACCGCCTACACCGCGGTCGCCGACCCCGAGGAGGGCACCTTCCTCACCGTCGCCCGGGCCGGGGCTGAGGCCGCCGCGGCCGCGGTCGAGGCCGGCCGCACCGCCCTCGCCGACGTCGTCCGGGCCGCCTCGGACGGCGCGCTCAGCGCCCTGCGGGCCACGCCCGGCCAGCTCGCAGTCCTCCGCGACGCCGGGGTGGTCGACGCCGGGGGCGCCGGCTGGTGCGTGGTGCTCGACGCCCTGGTCGGCACGGTGACCGGGGAGCAGCCGGTCCGCGCGCCGATCGACGGCGACACCCGTCCCGACCACGCGCCGGTCGCGGTCCAGCAGCCGGTCGAGGGCCCCGGCAGCGAGGTCCAGTTCCTGCTGGCCGACTCGACCGAGGACGCCGTCGCCCGCCTGCGGGACCGGCTGGCCGAGCTGGGCGACTGCCTGGTGGTGGTCGGCGTGGACACCCCGGCCGGCCGGGAGTGGAACGTGCACGTCCACGTCGGCGACGTGGGGGCCGCGGTCGAGGCGGCCGTCGTCGCCGGCCGTCCGCACCGCATCTCGGTGACCCCGCTGGCGCCGGTCCGCCCGCCCGCCCCCGCCGCGGGGGTCCGGGCCGTGGTGGCCGTCGCCGCCTCCGCCGGGCTGGCCGGGCTCTTCGCCGGCGAGGGCGTCAGCGTGCTCACCGCCCCGGCCGGCGGGGTCGACGAGGAGGCGCTGCTGGCCGCCGTCCTCGGCAGCGGCGCCGGGCAGGTGGTGCTGCTGCCCAACCACCCCGCCCTGGTCCCGGTCGCGGCGGCGGCCGCCGAGCGCGCCCGCGAGGAGGGCCGGGAGGTCGTCGTCGTGCACACCCGCTCGGCGGTGCAGGGCCTGGCGGCGCTGGCCGTCGCCGACCCCACCCGGCGGCTGGGCGACGAGGCGGTGGCGATGGCCGAGGCCGCGGCCGCGACCCGGTGGGCGGAGGTCAGCCTCGCCGGGCAGGAGGCGCTGACCTCGGCGGGCCGCTGCTCGCCGGGTGACGTGCTCGGCGCGGTCGACGGGGACGTCGTCGTCCTGGGCACCGACCTGACCGCGGTCGGCTGCGAGCTGCTGGACCGGCTGCTGTCCGCCGGGGGCGAGCTGGCCACCGTGGTGGTCGGCGCCGACGACACCGGCGAGCTCACCGGCCTCGGGGACGCCGTCTGCGCCCACCTGTCCGCGGTCCACCCGACCGTCGAGGTGGTCCGCTACGCCGGCGGCCCGGGGGCGGTGCCGCTGCTGATCGGGGTCGAGTGAGCGAGCTCGCGAGCGGACGCAGGGGCAGAGCACGCCGTCAGCTGGCCGACGAGCGCCGGCGAGGAGGTGGATGACGGTGGCGATCTCGATGGACACCCCGCTGGTCAAGGTGGTCGGTCCCAAGACCGCCAAGCCGATGGGCGACCAGCTCGCCCTGCACACCGTGCGCGACCTGCTGCGCCACTACCCGCGCCGGTACGCCCGGCGTGGGGAGATGGCCAAGCTGGACGACCTGGAGGTGGGGGACCGGGTGACCGTGCTGGCCCAGGTCAAGCGGGTCTCCACCCGGAAGATGCAGCGCCGGCACGGCACGCTCACCGAGGTCACCGTCGGCGACGGCGCCGGGAGCATGCGCCTGGTCTTCTTCAACAACCGGCACGCCCACCTGGCGGTGGGGGAGTGGGGCCTGTTCGCCGGCACGGTGGGCAGGTGGCAGGGCGACCTGCAGTTCACCCACCCCGACTGTCACGTGATCACCGGGGACGACGACGACTGGGCCCGCGCCCTCGTGCCGATCTACCCGGCGAGCAAGGACGTCTCCAGCTGGGTCATCCAGAGGTCGGTCAAGCTGCTGCTGGCCGATCCGCACGCGCTGGAGGGCGCGCTCGACGACCCGATCCCCGAGGCGGTCCGCCGCCGGCACGGCCTGGTCACCCTGGCCACCGCGCTGCTGCACAAGCACCGGCCCGAGACGACCGACCAGGTCGACGTGGCCGACGAGCGGCTCAAGTGGGACGAGGCGCTGGTCCTCCAGGCCACGCTGGCCGCCCGCCGCCGGGCGGCGGCCCTGGAGCCGGGCATCGCCCGGCCGCGGCGCAGCGGCGGCCTGCTGGACGCCGTGGACGCGCGGCTGCCGTTCTCGCTCACCGACGGGCAGCGGGAGGTCGGGGAGGAGCTGGCCCGGGAGATCGCCCGGGAGCAGCCGATGAACCGCCTGCTGCAGGGCGAGGTGGGGTCGGGCAAGACGGTGGTGGCGCTGCGGGCGATGGCGCAGGTGGTCGACGCCGGGGGGCAGGCCGCGCTGCTGGCCCCGACCGAGGTGCTCGCCGCCCAGCACGCCCGCAGCCTGGGCGCGGTCCTCGGCCCGCTGGGCCGAGCGGGCGAGCTGGACGGCGACCCGGCCGGCACCCGGGTCGTGCTGCTCACCGGCTCGCAGAAGGCAGCCACCCGCCGCGAGGCCCGCGCCGCGGTCGCCGACGGCAGCGCGGGGATCGTGGTCGGCACCCATGCCCTGCTGCAGCAGGGCGTCGAGTTCGCCGACCTCGGGCTGGTGGTGGTCGACGAGCAGCACCGGTTCGGCGTCGAGCAGCGCGACGCGCTGCGGGCCAAGGGCTCCCGGCCGCCGCACGTGCTGGTGATGACCGCCACGCCGATCCCGCGCACGGTGGCGATGACGGTCTACGGGGACCTGGAGACCTCCACGCTGCGCCAGCTCCCGGCCGGCCGCGGCGGGGTGTCCAGCTCGCTGGTCCCGGCCGGGGAGAAGCCGGCCTGGCTGGACCGGGCCTGGGCGCGGGTGCGCGAGGAGGTCGCCGCCGGCCGGCAGGCCTACGTCGTCTGCCCGCGGATCGGGGACGAGGAGAGTGGTCCGGGCGGGGACGACGACGGTCCGGACGACGCCGACGGCGCACCGCCGGAGGAGACCGGCGGCGGTGACCGGCGCCCACCGCTGGCCGTGCTGGACGTGGCCGAGGGGCTGCGTGCGGGGCCGCTGGCCGCGCTGCGGGTGGAGGTGCTGCACGGCCGGCTGCCGGCCGACGAGAAGGAGGCCCGGATGCGGGCGTTCGGGGCGGGCGAGATCGACGTCCTGGTCGCTACCACCGTCGTCGAGGTCGGCGTCGACGTGCCAAACGCCACCGTGATGGTGGTCATGGACGCCGACCGGTTCGGGGTCAGCCAGCTGCACCAGCTCCGCGGCCGGGTCGCCCGCGGCGCCCATCCGGGGCTGTGCCTGCTGGTCACCGAGGCGTCCTCGTCCTCGGCCACCGGTCAGCGGCTGGCGGCGGTGGCCGCGACCACCGACGGCTTCGAGCTGGCCCGGCTGGACCTGGAGACCCGGCGCGAGGGCGACGTGCTCGGTGCCGCGCAGTCCGGCCGGCGCTCCGGTGTGCGGCTGCTGTCCCTGCTCGACGACGAGGCGCTGATCAGCGAGGCCCGCGCCGAGGCCACCGCGCTGGTGGAGGGCGACCGCGGCCTGGCCGCCCACCCGGAGCTGGCCGCCGCCGTCGCCGCACTGGCCGTGGACGACCGCGCGGACTGGCTGGAGCGGGCGTGAGCACGCGGATCGTGTCCGGGGTGGCGCGCGGGCGGCGGCTGGCGGTGCCGCCGTCGGGGGTGCGGCCGACCGGGGACCGCGCCAAGGAGGGGCTGTTCAACTCGCTGGGCTCGCTGCTCGAGCTCCAGGGGGCCCGGGTGCTGGACCTCTACGCCGGGTCCGGCGCCCTCGGGCTGGAGGCGCTGTCCCGCGGCGCGGCCGAGGTGCTGCTGGTCGAGTCCGGTCCCCGGGTGCTGCCGGTGCTGCGCGCGAACGTCGCCACGGTCGGGCTGCCCGGCGCCCGGGTGATCGGGGCGGCGGTGTCGGCGGTGGTGACCGGCCCGGCTCCGGCCGCGTTCGACCTGGTGCTGGCCGACCCGCCCTACGCCGTCGGCGTCCCGCAGGTGCTCGGCGTGCTGCAGGCGCTCACCGACGGTGGCTGGCTGGCCCCCGAGGCGGTGGTCGTGGTGGAGCGGTCCAGCCGCGAGGAACCCTGGGAATGGCCGACACCCCTGACCGGTGTCCGCGATCGGCGGTACGGCGAGGCGGTGCTCCGGTACGGTCGGGCACCGTGAGGCGCGCGGTCTGTCCCGGCTCGTTCGACCCGGTCACCAACGGCCATGTCGACGTCATCATCCGTGCCGCCGCCCTGTACGACGAGCTGGTCGTGGCGGTGCTGGTCAACCCCGGGAAGGCCGGCCTGTTCGGGGTCGAGGAGCGCATGGCGCTGCTGCGCGAGGCCGTCGTCGACCTGCCCAACGTCACCGTCGACAGCTTCGAGGGGCTGCTGGTCGACTACTGCCGGGCGCACGACGTGCCGGTGATCGTCAAGGGCCTGCGCGCGGTGGGCGACTTCGAGTACGAGCTGCAGATGGCCCAGATGAACCGCGAGCTGGCCGGCGTGGAGACCCTCTTCGTGCCCACCGCTCCCCAGGTCGGCCACCTCTCCTCCAGCCTGGTCAAGCAGATCGCCCGGTTCGGCGGCGACGTGTCCTCGCTGGTGCCCAAGGGCGTCAACGACCGGCTGGTGGCCCAGGGGCAGGGCCGGCGCGGGTGATCGAGCTCGCGAGGTCACGCAAGGGCGCAGCACGTCCCGGCACGTGCCTGACGAGCGCCGGCGAGGAGGGCACGTGACGGAGGTCGTGTACCGGCTGTACGAGACGGTCGACGAGCTGACCACGGTCATCGAGAACGCCCGCAGCGTGCCGATGTCCAGCTCCTGCATGGTGCCGCGCGACCACCTGCTCGACCTGCTCGACGAGCTGCGCGAGTCGCTGCCGGAGGAGGTGCAGCAGGCCGGCGCGATCGTCGAGCAGCGCACCGAGATCCTGCAGCAGGCCCAGGCCGAGGCCGAGCGGCTCACCGGCCGGACCCGCAGCGAGACCGAGCAGGTCATCGGCTCCGCGCGGCGCCAGCGCGACGAGCTGATCGGCACCGCCCGCCGGCAGCGTGACGAGCTCATCGCCGCCGCGCAGGCCGAGGTCGACGCGCTGCTGGCCGAGGCCGAGGCCGAGGCGGCAGCGCTGGTGGCCGACGGGCAGCGCCGGCGCGAGCAGCTGATCGCCGACGGCGAGGAGCGCTACGCCGAGCTGGTCGCCGCCGGCCAGGAGGAGCACGACCGGCTGGTCACCGAGACCGAGGTGTACCGCGGCGCGGTCAGCCGGGCCGACGAGCTCGGCGCGCAGACCGTCGCCGAGGTGGCGCAGATGCGCGCCGAGGTCGACGAGTACGTCGACAGCCGGCTGGCCGACTTCGGGAACACGCTGGCCCACATGTCGCGTTCGGTCGACAAGGCGCGGGACAACCTGCGTCACCCCTGACCGGGCCCCGGTCAGGGAGGCGCGGCGACGCGATCGGGTAGGCTGCAGTCTCTGCCCGGTCGCTGACGCCCCCACCCGCTGGGGTCCCGCGCCGGTCACCCCCACTGCCGACAACGAGTACCGACATGCCTGCTGCCTCTTCGCCCCGCCACGGTGCCCCGTCCACGGACGTCCGGCGCCCCGCCGCCGACCCCTGGAGGTTCGACCTCCGGGAACTCGGCCGGCAGGCCGGGTCCATGCGCGAGTGGGACGTGACCCTGCCCGCCCCCGAGCGCTGGGGGCTGGAGATGATCGCCGTCCCCGAGGGTGCCCCGCTGCACCTGCAGCTGCGGATGGAGGCGGTGATGGAGGGCGTGCTCGTCTCCGGGCAGGTCGAGGCCCCGGTGTCCGGGCAGTGCGCCCGCTGCCTGGAGCCGGTCGCCGACACCCTCCAGCTCGACGTCCAGGAGCTGTACGCCTACGCCGGCAGCACCACCGAGGCCACCAGCGAGGAGGACGAGGTGCGCCGGATCGAGGGTGACCACCTCGACCTCGCCCCGCTGGTCCGGGACGCCGTCGTCCTCACCCTGCCGCTGTCCCCGACCTGCACCCCGGACTGCGCCGGGCTGTGCGTGGACTGCGGCGAGCGGCTCGACGACCTGCCGGCCGACCACTCGCACGAGGTCATCGACCCCCGGTGGGCCGGCCTGGCCGCCCGCCTGGCGGAAGAGCCCGACACGACCGACAGCGCGGAGGGACCCCGACCGGGGTCCGCTCGCACCAACCCAGAGGAGATCTGACCGTGGCCGTCCCGAAGAGGAAGATGTCCCGGAGCAACACCCGCTCCCGTCGGTCGCAGTGGAAGGCCAGCGCCCCCACCCTGACCCCGTGCCCCAACCGGGCCTGCGGCGAGCTCAAGCCCCCGCACCAGGCGTGCCCGACCTGCGGCCAGCACGACGGCCGTCAGGTCCTGGCGGTCTGACCGCCGCACAGGTACTCCCGGCGTGGCTCGTGCGACCCCTCCGGCGGTGTCCCCGGGCGGCCAGTCCGCTCCCGGGGACGCCGCCGGACGCCTGCCCGCCGGTCCGCAGGTGATCGGCCCGGAGCACGCCGCACGCGCGGCCGCCTGGCTGAGGGACGCCCTGGGCGTCGAGCTCCCGGCCGACCTGCTCACCCTGACGCTGACCCACCGGTCCTACGCCTACGAGAACGGCGGGCTGCCGACCAACGAGCGCCTGGAGTTCCTCGGGGACTCGGTGCTCGGACTGGTGGTCACCGACGAGCTCTACCGCAGCCACCCCCGGCTGGCCGAGGGGCAGCTGGCGAAGCTGCGCGCCTCGGTGGTCAACATGACGTCCCTGGCCAAGGTCGCCCGTTCCCTGGGGGACGGCGGCATCGGCCCGCACCTCCTGCTGGGCCGCGGCGAGCAGACCACCGGCGGCCGGGAGAAGGACTCGATCCTGGCCGACGCCCTCGAGGCGCTGCTGGGCGCGGTGCACCTGGAGCTCGGGCTGGACGCCGCCGCCGCGCTGGTCCACCGGCTGTTCGACCCGCTGCTGGCCGAGTCCGCCACCCGCGGGGCCGCCCTGGACTGGAAGACGAGCCTGCAGGAGCTCGGCGCCGCGCAGGGGCTGGGCCCCCCGGTGTACGACGTGCAGGACGACGGCCCCGACCACGCCAAGACCTTCACCGCCGCGGTGATGCTGGGCGGGACGGTCCACGGCCGCGGCACCGGCCGCACGAAGAAGGCCGCCGAGCAGGAGGCCGCCGAGACGGCCTGGCGCGCGCTCACCACCGAGGCCTGACCGGTGCCCGAGCTGCCCGAGGTCGAGGTGGTCCGGCGAGGGCTGGAGCGCTGGGTGGCCGGCCGCACCATCGCCCAGGTCGAGGTGCACCACCCGCGGGCCGTCCGGCGGCACCTGGCCGGCACCGAGGCCTTCGTCGGCACCCTCACCGGGGCGACCGTCGCCGCGGCGCACCGCCGCGGCAAGTACCTGTGGCTGCCGCTCACCGCGCCCGACGGCACCCCGGCGGGCGCCACCCTGGTCGCGCACCTGGGCATGAGCGGCCAGCTGCTGGTGGAGAAGCCCGACGAGCCCGACGAGGTGCACCTGCGCGCCCGGTTCCGGTTCACCGACGGCGGCCGCGAGCTGCGCTTCGTCGACCAGCGGACCTTCGGCGGCCTGTCGGTCGAGGAGGCGGCACCCGACGCCGCGGGCGACGGCCTGCCCCCGCGGCTGGCGCACATCGCCGTCGACCCGCTGGACCCCGGCTTCGACGACACGGCCTTCGGAGCCGCGCTGCGCCGGCGCCGCACCGAGGTCAAGCGGGCGCTGCTGGACCAGACGCTGATCGGCGGGGTGGGCAACGTCTACGCCGACGAGTCGCTGTGGCGGGCCCGGCTGCACGGCGCCCGGCCCACCGACCGGCTCACCCGCCCGCAGGTCGCCGCCCTGCTCGAGGGGATCCGGGACGTGCTGGGCGAGGCGCTGGCCCAGGGCGGCACCTCCTTCGACTCCCTCTACGTCGACGTCAACGGCCAGAGCGGCTACTTCTCCCGGTTCCTGGCCGTCTACGGCCAGGAGGACCGGCCCTGCCCCCGCTGCGGCACGCCCGTGGTCCGGGAGTCCTTCATGAACCGGTCGAGCTACAGCTGCCCCCGCTGCCAGCCCCGGCCACGGATCCGCAGCGCACGGTGACCGGACGGGTGGAGGTCACCGCCTGGGTGTCCGGGCGCGTGCAGGGGGTCGGCTACCGCGCGTTCGTCGTCCGGGAGGCCCGCCGGCTGGGCCTGGCCGGGTCGGCCACCAACCTCGTGGACGGCCGGGTCGAGGTCCGCGCCGTCGGACCCGCCGAGGACGTCGGTGCGCTGGTGAGCGCGCTGTCCGGCCCGGCCGCGCCCGGGCGGGTGACCGGGGTCGAGGTGGGTCCGGAGAGGGCCGCCGGAGCCGGCGACGGGGACGCTCCCTTCACGCAGGGGTGACGAAGACGACACGTCCCCGACACGGGGGAGTCGCCCGCGAGACGTTGACCGGGGTCCCCTCGGGTGTCACCCTGAGTGGACCCCACCCCGCGCAGACCGCTCCCCGGCGGTGCCACGTGGTACCTCCTGCACTCGGAAAGGCCGCTCAAGCCATGGCGAAGGCCCTGTTCGGTTCCGTCGTAGCTCCGCACGAGCTTCGAGCAGCCGAGGAGAACGCTGCCCTGCGGGCCCGGGTGCGACGCCTCGAGGAGCAGCTGGCGGTGCTCCAGGCCGAGCGCGACGCGGCCATCGCCCGCGAGCTCCTCGGCATGGCCGAGGAGCCCGCCGCCCCCGCCCTGGCCACCACCTCCGCATAATCAGTCCTGCCCTGTATGGCCCCGTCCGGAGGCTCGCCGCGAGCGTGCGAGTGGTGAGGGGGACGGGGTCCTGTATCTGTCGAGCCTGACGCTCAAGGGCTTCAAGTCCTTCGCGTCGACGACGACGTTGCGGCTGGAGCCGGGGATCACCGCCGTCGTGGGCCCCAACGGCTCGGGCAAGTCCAACGTCGTCGACGCCATCGCCTGGGTGCTGGGCGAGCAGGGCGCCAAGACGCTGCGCGGCGGCAAGATGGAGGACGTCGTCTTCGCCGGCACCGCCGGTCGCCCGGCCCTGGGCCGGGCCGAGGTGAGCCTGACCATCGACAACACCGACGGCGCGCTGCCGATCGAGTACACCGAGGTGTCGATCACCCGCCGGATGTACCGCTCCGGTGAGAGCGAGTACGAGATCAACGGCGACAAGGTGCGCCTGCTCGACGTCCAGGAGCTGCTCAGCGACTCCGGCATCGGCCGGGAGATGCACGTCATCGTCGGCCAGGGGCAGCTCGACGCCGTCCTGTCCGGGCGCCCCGAGGACCGGCGGGCCTTCATCGAGGAGGCGGCCGGCGTCCTCAAGCACCGCAAGCGCAAGGAGAAGGCCCTCCGCAAGCTCGATGCGATGCAGGCCAACCTGGACCGGCTGGGCGACCTGACCGCGGAACTCCGGCGCCAGCTCAAGCCGCTGGGCCGGCAGGCCGAGGTCGCCCGCCGGGCCGCCGGGGTGCAGGCCGACCTGCGCGACGCCCGGCTGCGGCTGCTGGCCGACGACCTGGTCGCGCTGCGGGACGCGCTGGACCGGGACATCGCCGACGAGAGCGCCGCCCGGGCCCGCCGGGCCGTGGTCGAGGCCGCCCTCGGCGAGGCCGCCACCAGCGAGTCGACGCTGGAGACCCAGCTGGCCGCCGACGCGCCCCGGCTGGCCACCGCCCAGGACACCTGGTTCCGGCTGTCCACCCTGGCCGAACGGTTCCGCAGCGTCGCGCAGCTCGCCGCCGAGCGGCACCGCCACCTCACCGCGCCCGTGCCGGCCGGCGCGCCCGGCCGGGACCCCGACCAGCTGGACGCCGAGGCCGACCGGGTCACCGCGACCGAACGCGAGCTGGCCGACAACCTGACCGCCGAGCGCGCCCGGGCGGCCGCCGCCGGCGCCGCCCGCGCCGAGCTGGAGCAGGCGCTGGCCGAGGCCGAGCGGGCTCTGGTGGCCGCCGCCCGGGCGCTGGCGGACCGGCGCGAGCAGCTCGCCCGGCTGTCCGGGCAGGTCGCTGCCGGGCGGTCCCGGGCGGCCGCCGGCCGCGCCGAGATCGAACGGCTGGCCGCCGCCGCGGACGAGGCCACCGGGCGGGCCGACGCGGCCGCCGAGCGGCTGGCCGCCCGGCGCAGCGCGGTCGAGGAGTCCGACGGCGACGTCGAGCTGGCCACCGCGCACGCCGACGCCGTCACCGCGCACACCGCCGCCGTCCGCCGGGTCACCGAGCTCGCCGACGCCGAGCGTGCCGCCGAGCGCGACCGCGCCGGCTGGCAGGCCCGCCGGGACGCCCTGGCCCTCGGCCTGGCCCCGGCCGACGGCGCCGCCGCCGTGCTGGCCGGCGGCCTCCCCGGCGTGCTCGGCCCGGTGGCCGACCGGCTCGGCGTGCAGGCCGGCGACGAGGTCGCGGTGGCCGCGGCGCTGGGGAGGGCGGCCGACGCCGTCGTCGTCTCCGGGGTCGAGGCGGCAGCGGCCGCCCTGGAGCACCTCGCCGGGGCCGGGGGAGGGCGGGCCGGGCTGCTGGTTACCGGTGGCCTCCCGCCGGTGGGCCGGGAGGGCTGGCCGGAGCTGCCCACCGATGCCCGCTGGGCACTGGACCTCCTCGACGCCCCGCCGGAGCTCGGCCCGGCGCTCGCCCGGGCGCTGGAGCGGGTCGCCGTCGTGGCCGACCTGCCGGCGGCTGTCGCGCTGCTGCGAGTCCACCCGCGGGTGCGTGCGGTCACCGCCGACGGGGACCTGCTGGGCGCCGACTGGGCCAGCGGCGGGCAGCGCGACGCCCCGTCCGGGCTGGAGGTGCGCGCCCGGGTCGACGAGGCCACCGCCGAGCTGTCGCAGGCCACCGCACGCGCCGCCCGGCTGGCCGAGGACCTCGCCGCCGCGCGCCAGGCTGCCGCCGACCGGTCCGCCGACGTCGAGTCGGCGCTGGCCGCCCGGCAGGCCGGTGAGCGCAGCCGGTCGGTGGTCGCCGCGGAGCTCGCCGAGCTGGGCGCCGCCGCCCGCTCCGCGGTGGCCGAGGCCGAGCGGCTGCAGGCCGCGCGGGTCCGCGCCGAGCAGGCCCTGGAGCAGGCCGGCGCCGGGCTGTCGGACCTGGAACGCCGGTTGGCCGACGCCGAGGCGGCGCCGGTGCCCGAGGAGCCGGCCACCGACGAGCGCGACCGGCTGCGGGCCGGCGCCACCACGGCCCGGCAGACCGAGACCGAGGCCCGGCTGGCGGTGCGCACCGCCGAGGAGCGCGCCCGGTCGCTGTCCGGCCGGGCGGAGTCGCTGCGCCGGCAGGCCCGCCAGGAACGGGCCGCCCGCGAACGGGCCGCGGCCGCCCGGCTCGCCCGCGAGCGCGGGGCCCGGGTCGCCGCCGGTGTCCGGGCCGGCGCCGAGACGGCGCTGGCGGCCCTGGCGACGTCGTCGTCCCGGGCCGCCGCCGAGCGGGACGCCCTGGCGTCCGCACGCACCGCCCGGGAGGCCCAGCTGCTCGCCGTCCGCGTCCGGGTGCGCGAGCACACCGCCGAGCTCGACCGGCTCACCGACGAGGTGCACCGCGACGAGGTGGCCCGCGCCGAGCAGCGGCTGCGGATCGAGGCGCTGGAGGCCCGCGCGGCAGAGGAGTACGGCGTCGACCTGCCCACCCTGCTCGCCGAGTACGGACCGGCCGCCGCGGTGCCGCCGACCCGAGCGGAGTCGGCGGCCGCCGCGGCGGCGGGGGAGCCGGAGCCGCCACCGGCGGCCTACGACCGGGCGACCCAGGAACGCCGCGCAGCCCGGGCGGAGCGCGACCTGGCCACCCTGGGGAAGGTCAACCCGCTGGCGCTGGAGGAGTTCGCCGCGCTGGAGGAGCGGCACACCTTCCTGGCCACCCAGTTCGAGGACCTCAAATCCACCCGCCGCGACCTGCTCACCGTCGTCCGGGAGGTCGACGCCCGCATCCACGAGGTGTTCGCGGCGGCCTTCGCAGACACGCAACGCGAGTTCACCGAGGTCTTCGCCACCCTGTTCCCCGGCGGCGAGGGGCGCATCGTCCTGACCGACCCCGAGGACCTGCTGACCACCGGCGTCGAGGTCGAGGCCCGCCCGGCGGGCAAGAAGGTGAAGCGGCTGTCGCTGCTGTCGGGCGGGGAACGGTCGCTGACCGCGGTCGCGCTGCTGGTGGCGATCTTCCGCGCCCGCCCGTCGCCGTTCTACGTGCTCGACGAGGTCGAGGCGGCCCTGGACGACGTCAACCTGGGCCGGTTGCTGACGCTGATCGAGCAGCTGCGCGACACGTCCCAGCTGATCGTCATCACCCACCAGAAGCGGACGATGGAGATCGCCGACGCCCTCTACGGGGTCAGCATGCGGGGCGACGGCATCACCGGGGTGATCAGCCAGCGCCTACGGGACCCCCAACCGGCCTGAGGCCCCGGGAGGGGGCCACTACACCCCGGAGGTGATCTCCAGGTCGACCAGCAGCGGGTTGTGGTCCGAGCAGTCCGCCCCGTCGAGCACCTGCGCGTCCCGCACCGCGACCCCGGACGACACCCACACCTGGTCGATCCGCACCCGGGGGTGCCGGGCCGGGTGGGTCAGGCCCTGGTCCGCGCGCAGTGACCAGCGGCCGGCCTGGTCGCTGCGCGCCCGGGCGAGCTGCCAGGCGTCGGTGAAGCGCTCCCGGAGGACGTCCAGCTCGGGGGCCCCCGCGTCCGCGTTGAGGTCCCCGACCAGGACGCCGGTCTCCATCGGCTCGTCGTGCAGACCGGCGAGGGTGGCGGCCTGGGCGGCACGGTCGGCGTCGGACCCGGGGCTCAGGTGCGTGGTGGTGACCCACAGGGCGCCGCCGTCGAGCTCCACCAGCGTGCGCAGCGCGCTGCGCGGCTCACCGCCGCCGGGCAGCGGGTGCACGTCGCTGATCAGGATGGGCAGCCGGGAGAGCAGCGCGTTGCCGTACTGCTGCCGGTCCCCGCCCGGGCCGGGCGTCGGGCGGTCGATCGCCGGACCCCAGGCCAGCTGCATGTCCAGCGCCCGGGACAGCAGCAGCCCCTGGTCGACGTGCTCGCTGCGCTCGCCGTAGTGCCGGTCGACCTCCTGCAGGCAGATGACGTCGGCATCGGTGTCCGCCAGCAGCCGGGCCAGCCGGGGGAGGTCGTGCCGGCCGTCCCGGCCCACGCCGTGGTGGACGTTGAAGCTCAGCAGCCGGACCGGGATCGGTGGCTGGTCAGGACCGGGGGCGGGCTTGGTCACCGGCCCAGCTTCCCGGATGCCCCGCTCCCCGGACGACCCCGGCCCCTCCCGCCGCCGGGTCAGGCCAGCTCGGTGTCCAGCACCTGGTCGAAGCGGTCCCGGCCGGCCTCGTCCCGGCTGGTGGCGAACAGCCGGAAGCGGGCGTCGCCCGCGTCCAGGACCAGCTCGCCCAGCTCGTTGCCGAAGAACGGGCCGGCCTGCTTGCGCCACTGGAGGCCGGTGGACTCCACCCGGCTCACGGCGCGCAGCAGCCCGGTGACCCCCCGGGCCCACCGGCTCCAACCGATCTTGAACCCGATCTCGATGGCGTGCGGTGCCTGGTTGTGCAGCGGGGACACCGTCAGCTGGTGCACCCGGGTGGTCAGGTCGCCGGGCTGGACGAGCTCGGCGGCGTACGCGTGGTGCACGTCGCCGGAGAGCACCATGGCGGTCGCCGGTGCCGGCCCGTACTCCCCGCGCGCGAGGGAGATGAGGACGCGGCCGAGGCGCTCGAAGGACTGCCCGAAGGCGGCCCAGTGCTCGAGGTCGGCGGCCTGGCGCAGCTTGTCCGACAGCCGGCCCAGCGGCTTCCCGGCGTGCCGGGAGGTCAGCGTCTCGTTCCACCGCTCGATGTCGTGGACGGCGTGCGGCAGCAGCCAGGGGAGCGACGTCCCGATCAGCACGTGCTGCACCCCGTCGGACACCGCCTGCTGGACGGCGGCCTCCACCCAGTCGAACTCGTCGTCGTCGACGATCTTCCGGTCGCCCTCGGTCAGCACCCGGCCGGCGCGGCTGTCGATCATGATCAGCCGGGTCGAGCCCCAGTGCCGCACGTAGCTCCACCGCACCGTCTGCGGCTCGGCGTCGGCGGCGCGGGCCATCTGGTCGAGCATCGGACCGGCGTCGTCGTCGTCCTCGCCGAGTCGGCAGATCGCCTGCCAGACCTCGTTCTTCTCCAGCTCCTGGGGGGAGAGGTTGCCCAGGTGCTGGTAGACCCAGTAGCTGGTCAGTCCCCCGGTGATGCGCTGCTGCCACCAGTCGGTGCGGGTGACCTCGGCCCGCCAGGCCTCCGAGGTGTTCCAGTCGTCGATCATCTCGTGGTCGTCGAAGATCATCGACGACGGGACCGTGGACAGCAGCCACCGCACCTGCGGATCACCCCAGGACTCGGCGTAGAGCCGGCTGTACTCCTCGTAGTCGCTGACCTGGTCGCCGGGCGGCTGGTCCAGGTCGCGGCGGGACGCCAGCCACGCGTGCGTCCCCGGGGTGATCTCGTCGGCGTAGACCTGGTCGCCCAGCATCACCAACGCGTCCGGCCACTCCTCCTCCGGGGTGGCGACGATCTGGGTGGCGTAGCCGTCCAGCGCGTCCGGCGCGATGCCGTCCCGCACGTCGACCGTGGAGGGGGTCGCGTACCGGCAGGAGCCGAACGCCAGCCGGAACGCGCGGTCCTGCCCGACGGTGCGGATCCGGCTCGGCGGGAAGTCCGAGTGGGCCTGCGGCCACACCCGGTGCCCGTCCAGGTGCACCTCGTAGGGGGTCGAGCTCCCCGGCTCCAGGTCCTCGACGAGCACCAGCGCGTAGTGGTGGCCCTGCACGCGGAACGTGCGGGCCCGGCGGCCGAGCACCGTCACCTCGCAGGCGCGGTCGGTCTCCACCCAGATGGTCGCCGAGACGGGGTCGACGTGGCGCAGCAGGGGTCCGAGCAGGAGCAACGGGGTCGTGCCGGCGGTCTCGGGCATGCCCCACAGCGTGACGCACCAGGCCAGGCGCCGCCCAGTGCGGGGTGTGCGGCGGCTGGGAGGATGGGGGTCATGGAGTTCGTGCTGATCGCGATCGCGATCCTCGTGGTGGCCCTGCTGGCCGGGATCAGTCTGCTGGTGAACCGGGGGCGACGGACCACCCGGCTGGACTCCGACGCCGCGGCCGGGACCACGCTCACCCGGCCGCGCCCGCCCCAGCCGACCACCGACACCGAGCCCGCGCCGGGACCCAGCCCCACCTCGGGGGCGACCGCCGCCGACCTCTACACCGGTCCGCCCGCCCCGCCGGCGCCCCCGGTGGAGCTGCCGCCTGCCCAGCCCGAGCCCGGCCTGGTCTTCGAGACCCCGCTGCCCTCGGCCGGCCGGCTGGTCCGGCTCCGGTCGCGGCTCGCGCGGTCCCAGTCCTCCCTGGGCCGGGGACTGCTCACCGTGCTCGCCCGGGAGAAGCTCACCGAGGACGACTGGGAGGAGGTCGAGGAGACCCTGCTCGCCGCCGACGTCGGCGTCGCGGCCACCACCCAGATCGTCCAGCGGCTGCGCACCCAGAGCCTGGTGCTGGCCACCGCGTCGGGCGCCGAGCTGCGCGAGCTGCTGGTCCGTGAGCTCACCGCCGTCCTCGGGCCCGACCTGGACCGCCGCCTGGCCACCGACCGGCACGGCGGCCTGCCCGCCGTCGTCCTGGTGGTCGGGGTCAACGGCGCCGGCAAGACGACGACGGTCGGCAAGATCGCCCGGGCCCTGGTCGGCGACGGCAAGAGCGTGGTGCTCGGTGCGGCCGACACCTTCCGCGCCGCCGCGGCCGACCAGCTGGAGACCTGGGGCGAGCGGGTCGGTGTGCTGACCGTGCGCGGCCGCGAGGGCGGGGACCCGGCGTCGGTCGCGTTCGAGGCGGTCCGCACCGGCGCCGAGGGCGAGGTGGACGCCGTCCTGATCGACACCGCCGGGCGGTTGCACACCAAGTCCGGGCTGATGGACGAGCTGGGCAAGGTCAAGCGGGTGGTGGAGAAGCAGGCCCCGGTCGGCGAGGTGCTGCTGGTGCTGGACGCCACCACCGGGCAGAACGGCGTCGTCCAGGCGCGGGTGTTCACCGAGGCCGTGACCGTCACCGGCATCGTGCTGACCAAGCTGGACGGCACCGCGAAGGGCGGCATCGTGGTCTCGGTGCAGCGCGAGCTGGGCATCCCGGTGAAGCTGATCGGGCTGGGGGAGGGGCCGGACGACCTGGCGCCGTTCGAGCCGGAGGCCTTCGCCGAGGCGATCGTCGGCTGACGCCGGCGGAGCATCGAGCGCGCGCCCCGCGCGCCGTCGTGCGCCGAGGGCTGCCTCGGACCCGCCGAGGCAGCCCTCCGCGCACAGCGGACGGCGTCAGCCGGGCAGGACGTCCTGGAGCGGGACCAGCTTGTAGTTCTGGCCTCCCTCGTTGACGCCGTCCTGGGCCACGAACAGCCCCGCGGGGAACGACGGGCCCAGGGCGGCCGTGGTGACGTCGATCCCGTCGGTCTTCTCCGCCCCGTCGATCCCGCCCGGCGACCCGTCGCTGATCCGGAACGAGCCCACGTAGGCGTGCTCCCCCTCGCGCCGGTAGACGGCGTAGGAGTCGTTGCCCTGGCTGGAGGCGATCAGGTAGCCGGTGCCGCCGTTCCCGTAGGTCAGCGCGAGCCCCTCCACGTTGGAGACCAGCGGACCCGACGGTGAGACCTCGACGACCAGCGTGCCGGTGGTCCCGGCGTCCGGCTCGGCGCCGAACTGCCAGATGCCCCGCTCCTCCTCCCCGAGGTAGAGGTCACCGAGCTCGTCGTCGGCCACGCACCCCTCGGTCTGCGACCCCACGCCGAAGGAGCGGACCCGTGTCCCGGCGACCCGGCCGGACCCGTCGTCGGCCAGCTCCCACTGCTCGACCTCGCCGTCCTTGCTGTTGACGAAGGCGTGCACCCGGCCGGTCGAGGCACTGCGGTACAGGCAGGACCCGTAGACCTCCAGGTCGGGCCGGATGGGGCCGGCCGCGACGTCCCGCAGCGAGCGGGTCCCGGGGTCCAGCTCGAAGACGTCGATGGTGTTGGTGGTGCGGTTCCCGGCGACGACCAGGACGACCGGGCGGCCCTGCAGCGTCATGCCGTTCTCCGCGGGACGGACGTCGACGTTGTTCTCCTCGCCGGTCGGCAGGTACTGCAGCTGCTGCCCGGCCAGGTCGTAGACGGCCAGCCCGCCCTTCTTGTCGGTGCCGATGACCACGCTGCGCGACGGGTCGGCGGGGTCGACCCACACGGCCGGGTCGTCGGCGGCGTCACCGCTGTGCGGCACGGGCACGGTCTCGACGGTGGCCACGACCTCCGGGTTGATCACGGCCGCCGCGGCCGGGACCACCTGGGCCTCGGCTCTCGGCTCGGCCGCGGAGCAGCCGCCCAGCAGCAGCGCGCTGCAGAGGAGCGGTACGAAGGAAGTGGTGGCGTTCGGTCGGGACCTGCCCATGGCGACCATCGTGGCGTGCCGCCGGAGGGGTCGGGAGGCCCGACGCCGGATTCACCCCACGGCGCGCGGGTCGAACCCGAACGGCAGCTCCAGACGGTGAGCGGTCAACAGCTCCGTGTCGGCGAGCAGGTCCCGGGTGGGGCCGTCGGCGACGACGACCCCACCGTCGAGCACGACCGAGCGCGGGCACAGCTGCAGGGCGTACGGCAGGTCGTGGGTGACCATCAGCAGGGTCACCGGCAGGGCCTGCAGCACCTCGGCCAGCTCCCGGCGGCCGGCCGGGTCCAGGTTGGACGACGGCTCGTCGAGCACCAGCACCTCGGGCCGCATGGACAGCACCGTGGCCACCGCGACCCGCCGGCGCTGGCCGAAGGACAGGTGGTGCGGGGCGCGGTCGGCGGCGTCGGCCATGTCGACGGCGGCCAGCGCGTCCGCGACCCGGCGGGCGACCTCCGGTTCGGGCAGCCCCAGGTTGCGCGGACCGAACGCGACGTCCTCGCCGACGGTGGGCATGAACAGCTGGTCGTCGGGGTCCTGGAACACCAGCCCGACCCGGCGCCGGACCTCGCCGAGGTCGCGCCCCCCGACGGGCAGGCCGGCGACCGTGACCCGGCCCCGCCCGCCGCGCAGGATGCCGTTGAGGTGCAGCACCAGGGTGGTCTTGCCCGCGCCGTTGGGCCCCAGGACGGCGACCCGCTCGCCGGCCTCGACGCGCAGGTCCACCCCGAAGAGCGCCTGGTGCCCGTCGTGGTAGGCGAAGGCGAGGTCCTCGACCAGCAGGGAGGGCGGCGGGCCCGGGGCGGCGCTCACCCGGTCAGCGCCCCGGCCGCCAGCACGCCGGCGGCCGCGAGCGGCAGGCTCAGCGCCGTCGCCCAGGACCGGCTCCCGGCCGCGGCGACCGGCCCGGTGGGCAGGCGACCGCTGTAGCCGCGGGACAGCATCGCCAGGTGCACCCGCTCGCCGCGCTCGTAGGAGCGGATGAACAGCGACCCCGCCGCGGGGCCGAGCACGCGCAGCGCGCCCAGGTGCCGGGCCCGGAACCCGCGGGACTCCCGGGCCACCCGCATCCGGCGCAGCTCGCCCCCGACCACGTCGGCGTAGCGGATCATGAACATCAGGATCTGAACGAGGACCTGGGGGAGCCGCAGCCGCTCCAGGCCGTGCACCAGGGCGCGGGGCTCGGTGGTGGCGGCCAGCAGCGTGGCGGCGAGCACCGACAGGGTCGCCTTGGCCAGCAGCCCGCCGCCGACCGCGAGGCCGCCGGCGGACACCGACAGCCCGAGGACCTCGGTGCGCGGTCCGCGGGAGACGAAGACCAGCAGCACCGCGAAGGCGACGAAGGGCAGCTCGACGGCCATCCCGCGGAGCAGCCGGCCGGGGCGTACCCGGGCGACCGCGGCGACCCCGGCGAGCAGCGCCAGGAAGCCCAGGTAGGCCGCCGGCGCCCAGCCGGCGTGCACCGGCGTGGCGACGACCACCAGGGCGAAGCCCAGGACGGCGACCAGTTTCAGGTGCGCGTCGAGGCGGTGCACCGGGGTGGTCCCCGGCCGGTAGCCGGCCGACAGCACGCCCCAGCCGTGTCCCGCGCCCACCTCAGTCCCGGCCGGTGGGCAGCCGCCCGGCGGGAGCCTCCTCGGCGTCCGCGCGGGAGGCAGCGTCGGAGGCGGGGGCGCGGCGGCGCAGCAGCAGGGTCAGCCCGCCGGCGAGCGCGAGCACGAGCAGGACGCCGACCACCCCGGCCAGCCCGCCGGACAGCCGGCCGTCGGACACCCCGGCGACGCCGTAGTCGGCCAGCGGCGAGTCCGCGGCGGCGCTGTCCCGGGCGGTGTCGGCGAACCCGCTGCGCTCGGCGGCGGACTCCAGCCCGTCCGGGGAGCTGCTGGCGTACCAGCTGCCCACCCCGGCGACGAGCAGCGTGACGAGCAGCCCGGCGAGGACGAAGCCGGTGGTGCGGCGCCGGGAGGCGGTCACCGGGCGTCCGCGGGCACCGGACGGGCCGGCACCGGAGCCGCGCGGGGCGCCAGCACCAGCTCGCGCCGCAGGTGCCCGGCGCCGCGCACCAGGTCCGGCCGGACGGCGAGGACCGCGCTGAGCACCGCCACGGTGATGGCGGCCTCGCCCAGCCCGATCAGCAGGTGCACCCCGGCCATGGTGGCCGCGACCGTGCCCACCGCCACGTCGGCGACCCCGCCCACGCTGAACAGGCCGACGAACACCAGCGCCGCGACCGGCACGGAGAGGAACGCCCCCACCCCCGCAGCGGCGAGGACCCCTCCGCGGGTGCGCGGCAGCACCGCGGTCAGCGCCCGGAAGGCGCCGTAGCCCACGGCGACGGCGACCAGGGCGAGCAGCGTGACGTTGGTGCCCAGCGCGGTCAGCCCGCCGTCGGCGAACACCAGGGCCTGCACCATCAGGACGACGGTCATGCACAGCACCGCCGTCCAGGGGCCGACGAGGACGGCGGTGAGGGCGCCGCCGACGAGGTGGCCGCTGGTGCCCGCGGCGACGGGGAAGTTCATCATCTGCACGGCGAAGACGAAGGCGGCGGTCAGGCCGGCCATCGGCGCCGTCCGCTCGTCCAGCTCGCGGCGCGCGCCCCGCAGGGCCACGGCGACGCCGGCGACGGCGACCGCGGCGGTGGCCGCGGAGGTGGCGGGGTCCAGGAACCCGTCAGGCACGTGCACGCGGGACCTCCGGGGAGGGGTGGTCGCCCGGGGCCGGGCGTCGGTTGCGGACACCCTATTGCAGGTCGCTCGCAGTTGCACACCACTTGCAACAAGCGGGACGCGTGTGGTGCGCGTCACCCAGCGGAGTCCTCCGGGCGGCCCGCAACACGACTGGAACACCGGGGACCGACACGCGGGGCGGTGTTCACCGCCGGGAAACACGTCCGCACCGCCTCCGGAAACACCAGGTCGGCACCGTGGTCCCTGCTCGTCACCGCCCAGCGCGGCGACGTCCCGGCTGCAGCCACCGGACAGCCGGACCGCCCACCGCGTGGCCCCGCCACGACCACACTCCAGGAGGTTGCCGTGGACACCGGCGACACCGCCTGGGTACTGATCAGCGCCGCCCTGGTGCTGCTGATGACCCCGGGCCTCGCACTCTTCTACGGCGGCATGGTCCGCGCGAAGAGCGTGCTGAACATGATGATGATGAGCTTCGGGGCCCTGGCGCTGATCAGCGTGCTCTGGGTGCTCTACGGCTACTCGATGGCCTTCGGCGACGACGTCGGCATGGGCCTGCTCGGCTCGCCCACCGAGTTCTTCGGCCTGTCCGGCCTGATCGGCACCGAAGGTCTGGACAGCGGCTTCGCCGCCAGCAACCTGGTCTTCACCGTCCCGTCGCTGGCCTTCGTCGGCTTCCAGGGCGTGTTCGCGATCCTCACGGTCGCGCTGATCTCCGGCGCGATCGCCGACCGGGCCCGCTTCGGGCCGTGGCTGCTCTTCGCCGGCATCTGGGCGACCGTCGTCTACTTCCCGGTCGCGCACTGGGTGTTCGCCTTCGACGGCGCCGAGTCCGAGACCGGCGGCTGGATCGCCAACGACCTGCTGGCCATCGACTTCGCCGGCGGGACGGCCGTGCACATCAACGCCGGCGCCGCGGGCCTGGCCCTCGCACTGGTGCTCGGCCGCCGGCGCGGGTTCGGCCGCGACCCCATGCGGCCGCACAACCTCCCGCTGGTGATGGCCGGCGCCGGGCTGCTGTGGTTCGGCTGGTTCGGCTTCAACGCAGGCTCCGCCCTCTCGGCCAACGGCCAGGCCGCCGAGGTCTTCGTGACCACCCTGGTGGCCACCGGCGCCGCGGCGCTGGGCTGGCTGCTGACCGAGAAGCTCCGCGACGGCCACGCCACCTCGCTGGGCGGCGCCTCCGGTGTCGTGGCCGGCCTGGTCGCGATCACCCCCGCCTGCTCGTCGGTGACCCCGATCGGCGCCATCGTCATCGGCCTGGTCGCCGGCGTGCTGTGCGCCCTGGCGGTCGGCCTGAAGTACCGGCTCGGCTACGACGACTCGCTCGACGTGGTCGGCGTCCACCTGGTCGGGGGTCTGTGGGGCACCGTCGCGGTCGGGCTGTTCGCCTCCGCCGCGACCACGGCCGGGGTCGACGGCCTCTTCTACGGCGGCGGGGTCGACCAGCTCTGGCGTCAGGTCGTGGGTGCGGTCGCCGTCCTGGGGTACTCCTTCGTCCTGACGCTGGTCATCGGCTTCGCGATCTCGCGGACCGTGGGCTTCCGGATCACCGAGGAGGACGAGGTGGCCGGCATCGACGGTGTCGAGCACGCTGAGACCGGCTACGACCTCGCCTCGCTCGGCGGCGGGAGCGGCCCATCACCCGCCGGCCAGGCGCACGCCCCGTCACCGCACCTGGCCCGCACCACCGAAGGAGCGACCCGGGCATGAAGCTCGTCACCGCGATCGTCAAGCCGTTCAAGCTCGACGACGTCAAGAACGCCCTCGAGCTGATCGGCATCGCCGGCCTCACGGTCAGCGAGGTCCAGGGCTTCGGCCGTCAGCGCGGGCACACCGAGGTCTACCGCGGTGCGGAGTACCAGGTGGACTTCGTCCCGAAGGTGCGCATCGAGGTGGTCGTCAGCGAGTTGGACGCCGCCCGGGTGGTGGACGCCGTGGTCGAGTCGGCCTCCACCGGCCAGATCGGCGACGGCAAGGTCTGGGTCACCACGATCGACGAGGTCGTCCGCGTCCGCACCGGTGAGCGGGGAGCCGACGCGCTCTGAAGAAGGACCCTCCTGCCCCCCGCTGCTCGCACGCTCGCGGCGGGACCCTGCAGGAGGGCCGGACGTCGGCCGGGGCAGTGGGGCGACCCGCTGCCCTGGCCGACCCCTTTCCTCGCTCCCGCCGCTGCGCGCCGGCACCGCCATCCCGACCGGAGAGGTCCTCGTGCTCGACACCTCCGCCCTGCCCGGTCTGAGCCGTGCCGAGCGCGGGGAGGTCCTCGACGGCTGGCTGGCCGGCCTGCTGGCCGACGCGCTCGCCCGCTCGCCGCGGCCGGCTCCGCGCCGCGGCGCGGAGCCGGCGCCGGACGGCGGCGGGGTCGCCCTGGTCGCCGTCGGCAGCCTCGGACGGCGGGAGCTCCCGCCCTACGGCGACCTGGACCTGGTCCTGGTGCACGACGGCCGGCCCGGGATCGCCGCGCTCGCCGACGCCCTGTGGTACCCGGTCTGGGACACCGGCCTCCGGCTGGACCACTCGGTGCGCACCGTCGCCGAGGCGGTCTCGGTGGCCGCGGCCGACGTCAAGGCCGGGCTGGGGCTGCTCGATGTCCGGCACGTGGCCGGTGACGCCGGCCTGTCCGCCGCCCTGCGCACCGCGACCCTGGCGTCGTGGCGGCAGCAGGTCACCCGGCTGCTGCCCCAGCTCCGGGACCTGCGGCGGGCCCGCGGCCGGCAGGTGGGCGAGCTGGGCTTCCTGCTGGAGCCCGACCTCAAGGAGGCCTACGGCGGGCTGCGGGAGGGGCAGGTGCTGCACGCGCTGGCCGCCGCCCAGCTCGCCGACGAGCCTCCTCCGGACGCGGGGGAGGCCTACGCCTTCCTGCTCGACGTCCGTGACGAGCTGCGCCGGTCCACCGGCCGGCCCGCCGACGTGCTGGTCCGCCAGTCGCAGCGGCCGGTGGCCGAGGCGCTGGGACTGCCCGACGACGACGCGCTGCTGCGCCAGGTGAGCCTGGCCGGCCGCCGGCTGGCCTTCGTGGCCGACGAGACCTGGCGCCGGGTCGACGCGGCGGTGCTGCGCCGCCCTCGGTCCCGGTACCGCCGGGTCCGCCGGGAACCCCTCGCCGAGGGCCTGGTCCGGCAGGGCGACGAGGTCGTGCTCGCCCGCGACGCCCGGCCGGCCGCCGACCCCGGCCTGGTGCTGCGCGGCGCCGCCGCCGCGGCGCGGGCGGACCTGCTGCTCTCCCCGTACACCCTCAAGGTGCTGGCCGTGCACGCGCCGCCGCTGCCCGAGCCGTGGCCGGCGGAGGTGCGCTGGTCCTTCCTCCGCCTGCTCGCCAGCGGCCGGAGCGCGGTGGCCGTGCTGGAGCAGCTGGACCAGGAGGGCCTGCTCGCCCGGATGCTGCCGGAGTGGGACCGGGTCCGGTCCATGCCCCAGCGCCACCCGTGGCACCGGTTCACCGTGGACCGGCACCTGGTGGAGGCCGCGGCTGCGGCCGCCGAGCTGACCCGCGACGTCGACCGGCCCGACCTGCTGCTGGTCGGTGCGCTGCTGCACGACATCGGCAAGGGCTGGCCCGGTGACCACACCGACGTCGGCGCGGTGGTCATCGGGGAGATGGCCGCCCGGATGGGCTTCGGCCCGGCCGACGTGTCCACGCTGGTCGCCATGGTGCGGCACCACCTGCTGCTGCCCGACGTGGCGACCCACCGGGACATCGACGACCCGCTGACCGTCGACCGGGTGGTCGAGGCGATCGGCGCCGACCCGGCGCTGCTGCAGCTGCTGCACGCCCTGGCCCAGGCCGACGGCGCGGCCACCAGCTCCTCGGCCTGGTCGCCGTGGAAGGCACACCTGGTCGCCGCGCTGGTCGCCCGGGTCGCCGCCCGCCTCGGCAGCGCCCCGACACCCGGACCGGTGCTGGAGCCCACCGAACCGCAGGTCACCGCCCCGGCACCGGCCATCCCCGGCCGGACGGAGCCGGTGACGGTGGGCGTCGAGGACGTGCTCGACGGCCAGCAGGTGACCTTCGGCGCCCCCGACCGGCCGGGGCTGTTCAGCCTGTGCGCCGGGGTGCTGGCGCTCAACCAGCTCGACGTCCGGGCCGCCCGGGTGAGCGTCGCGGGCGCCCACGCCACGCTCGTCTTCGCCGTCCGGCCGCGCTTCGGGCGGCCGCCGGTGCCCGAGATCCTCGCCGACAGCGTGCGCGCCGCTCTCGAGGGGACGCTGCCGCTCGCCGACCGGCTGCGTCAGCGCGAGCACGACTACAGCCAGGACGGCGCCCCGGGCGCTCCGCCCCGAGTCTCCTGGTTCGACGCCGAGGCGACCGGGACGGCCAGCCTCGTGGAGGTGCGCGCCCGGGACCGGGCCGGCCTGCTGCACCGGCTCACCGCGGCCCTGGCCGGCGCCGGCCTCAGTGTCAGCTCGGCGACAGTGGAGACGCTGGGTGGCGACGCCGTGGACGCCTTCTACGTCTGTGACCACTCCGGCGCCCCGATCGGCACCGAGCAGCGGGTCCGTGCGGAGCAGGCGCTGCTGGCCGCCGCCGGCGGTGAGGCACCAGACCCGGCGGCGTGGGGCAAGGCCGACACGCCGGCCTGAGTTGCCCAGTTCTGTCGTACCTCCGTGACACGTTGGTCCCAGCCGGCGGGGCGAGCGCCCCGGCGCCCGCACCGGGCACCGGCGTACCAGCAGCCCAGTTCCGGAGAGGACGTGCCATGGAGCACCCGACGTGGCCCTGCCCCACCTGCGGGCCGGACAGCCGGTTCGAGCAGCCCGTCTGCGTCGACGGGCACACCGACGACGGCGGCGACTGCCCCGAGTGGGCGTGCGTCGACTGCGGGACGGCGTTCGTCAGCGGGGACGTGGCCCCCGCCGCCGTCGCCGTCGACGCCGGCCTGCTCGTCCACGCCGCCTGAAGAAGGACCTCGCTCCCCTCACCCCTCGCAAGCTCGGGGCGAGCCTCTGAGCGAGGCCACTCGCGGCGGGTCCTTCAACTCGGGGCGAGCCTCTGAGCGAGGCCACTCAGCGCTCGGGCCGGGTCCACACCCGGGCCATTACGCTGGAGGGTGGTGGCGTGACGGCCCCGGGGTGGCCCCGGGAGCCCGAGCCGTGCTCCCGGTCCCCGCGGCCGGCCGGCGGCTGCACGCCTGACTGCTGAGGACGTGTTGTGTTCGAGACCCTCTCCGACCGCCTGGACAAGGTCTTCACCGGTCTGCGCGGCAAGGGCCGGCTCTCCGACGAGGACATCGACGCCACGGCGCGGGAGATCCGCATCGCGCTGCTCGAGGCCGACGTCGCGTTGCCCGTGGTCCGCTCGTTCATCACCGCGGTCAAGGAGCGGGCCCGCGGGGCCGACGTCTCGCAGGCGCTGAACCCGGCCCAGCAGATCATCAAGATCGTCAACGAGGAGCTCGTCGGCGTCCTCGGTGGCGAGACGCGGCGGATCCGGTTCGCGAAGCAGTCCCCGACGGTGATCATGCTCGCCGGCCTGCAGGGCGCCGGGAAGACGACGCTGGCCGGCAAGCTGGGCCGCTGGCTCAAGGCCCAGGGGCACGCGCCGCTGCTCGTCGCCGCCGACCTGCAGCGCCCCAACGCCGTGCAGCAGCTGTCCGTGGTGGCCGGTCAGGCCGGCGTGGACGTGTTCGCCCCCGAGCCGGGCAACGGCGTCGGCGACCCGATCGCCGTCGCCGAGGCGTCGATCGAGCACGCCCGGCGCACCATGCACGACGTCGTCGTCGTCGACACCGCCGGCCGGCTGGGCATCGACGCGGAGCTGATGGCGCAGGCCGCCGGCATCCGCGACGCCGTCCGCCCCGACGAGACGCTGTTCGTGGTCGACGCGATGATCGGCCAGGACGCCGTCACCACGGCGACGGCCTTCCAGGAGGGCGTCGGCTTCTCCGGCGTGGTCCTCACCAAGCTCGACGGCGACGCCCGCGGTGGCGCGGCGCTGTCCGTCCGGCACGTCACCGGCCAGCCGATCATGTTCGCCTCGACCGGCGAGAAGCTGGCCGACTTCGACGTCTTCCACCCCGAGCGGATGGCCTCGCGCATCCTCGGGATGGGCGACGTGCTCACCCTCATCGAGCAGGCCGAGCAGGCCTTCGACGCCGACCAGGCCGAGAAGATGGCCGGCAAGCTCGCCTCCCGCGAGGGCTTCACCCTCGAGGACTTCCTCGAGCAGATGCTCGCCATCCGGAAGATGGGCCCGATCGCCAACCTGCTCGGCATGCTGCCCGGCGCGGGGCAGATGAAGGAGCAGCTGGCCCAGGTCGACGACCGCGACCTGGACCGCACGGCGGCGATCATCCGCTCGATGACGCCCGAGGAGCGGGTCAACTCCAAGATCATCAACGCCTCGCGGCGGGTCCGCATCGCCAACGGCTCCGGGGTCAGCGTCACCGAGGTCAACCAGCTGCTGGAGCGGTTCGTCCAGGCGCAGAAGATGATGGGCCAGATGGCCGGCAGCATGGGCCTGCCCGGCATGGGCCCGATGTCGAAGAAGGCCCGCGGCCGGCAGATGCAGACCGCCGCGCGGGGCAAGGGCGGCAAGAAGGGCAAGGGCAAGGCGAAGGGTGGTCCGGCCCGCCGGCCGATCGGCGCCCCGGGCGGCATGCCCGGCGGGGTGCCCGGCGGCTTCCCGGGGATGCCCGGCGGCGGGATGCCCGGTGGCCTGCCCGGGCTGCCCCCTGGCCAGGGCCTCCCCGACCTCACCAAGCTGCGCTTCGACCAACCCGACGGGGACGGCCGGGCCGGTCGGTGACGCCGCTGCCACCCCTGCACCTGGCGGGGGTGCTGCTGCCCGCGGGCGACCACCGCGAGCTGTGGGTGCGGGACGGGCGGATCACCTTCGAGCCGGTGCCCGGCGCCGAGACCGTCAGCCGGGGCGGCTTCGTGCTGCCCGGCCTGGTCGACGCGCACTGCCACGTGGGCATCGCCCGCGGTGGCACACCGGTCGCGGACCTGGACGCCACGCGGGAACAGGCGCTCACCGAGCGGGCAGCCGGGGTGCTGGCGCTGCGCGACTGCGGCTCGCCGGTCGACACCCGGGCCCTGGACGACGAGCTGGACCTGCCGCGCATCATCCGGGCCGGCCGGCACCTCGCCGCTCCCCGGCGGTACATCCCCGGCCTGGCCGTCGAGGTGGAGCCGGCGGACCTGGTGGCCGGGGTCCGCGAGCAGGCCCGCCGGGGCGACGGCTGGGTGAAGCTGGTCGGCGACTGGATCGACCGGGGGGTGGGCGACCTGGCCCCCGAGTGGCCGGCCGAGGTGCTCACGGCGGCGATCGCGGCCGCCCACGAGGAGGGCGCCCGGGTCACCGCGCACACGTTCGGCACCGACGCACTGCCCGACCTCATCGGCGCGGGCATCGACTGCATCGAGCACGGCACCGGCCTCACCGAGGAGCTGGTCGGCGTGATGGCGGCGCGCGGCACTGCCGTCGTCCCCACCCTGGTGAACGTGGAGAACTTCCCGGGGTTCGCGGCCGCGGGGGAGGCGAAGTTCCCCGCCTACGCCTCGACCATGCGGCGGCTGTACGCCGGCTCCGGGGCGGTGGTGCGCGCGGCGTACGAGGCCGGCGTCCCGGTGTTCGCCGGGACCGACGCCGGGGGCGGGATCGACCACGGGCTGGTCGCCGACGAGATCCGGGCGCTGCACGCGGCCGGGCTGCCGCGCGAGGCCGCACTGGCCGCCGGGTCGTGGGCGGCGCGCAGCTGGCTGGGCCTGCCCGGGCTCGAGGAGGGCGCCCCGGCGGACCTGGTGGTCTACGGGGCCGACCCCCGCACCGACCTGGACACACTGCAGCGCCCGCAGCGCATGCTGCTGCGCGGCGTCGTCGTCGGCTGACCCGGCAAACCGATGGACGGCGGTCTCCCGCCGCCTGGGACACTCGCTCCGTGCTGCTGCGGATGTCGACCCTTTTCCTGCGGACCCTGCGTGACGACCCGGCCGACGCCGAGGTCCCCAGCCACCGGCTGCTGGCCCGCGGGGGCTACATCCGGCGTGCCGCGCCGGGTGGGTTCACCTGGCTGCCGCTGGGCTGGCGGGTGTTCCGCAACGTCGAGCGCGTCGTCCGCGAGGAGATGGACGCGATGGGCGGGCAGGAGGTGCACTTCCCGGCGCTGCTGCCGCGCGAGCCCTACGAGGCCACCGGCCGCTGGACGGAGTACGGCCCGAACATCTTCCGGCTCCAGGACCGCCGGGGGAACGACTTCCTGCTGGGCCCCACGCACGAGGAGATGTTCACGCTCCTGGTGAAGGACCTCTACGGCTCCTACAAGGACCTGCCGCTCTGGCTGTACCAGATCCAGACTAAGTACCGGGACGAGGCGCGGCCGCGGGCCGGGCTGTTCCGTGGCCGCGAGTTCACCATGAAGGACAGCTACTCCTTCGACGTGGACGACGCCGGCCTGGACCGCTCGTACGCCGCGCACCGCGAGGCCTACATCAGGATCTTCGACCGGCTCGGCCTGGACTACGTCATCGTCGCGGCGATGTCCGGGGCCATGGGTGGCTCGGCCAGCGAGGAGTTCCTGCACCCGACCGAGATCGGTGAGGACACCTACGTCCGCTCGCCGGGCGGGTACGCGGCGAACGTCGAGGCGGTCACCACCGTCGCGCCGGAGAAGGTCGCCCTGGACGGCCTGCCCGAGGCGCACGTCGAGGACACCCCGGACACCCCGACCATCGAGACGCTCGTGGTGGTGGCGAACGAGCTCTTCCCGGACGCCGGGTACACCGCGGCGGACACGCTGAAGAACGTCGTGGTGACCCTGGTGCACCCCGACGGCACCCGGGAGCCGCTGGTGATCGGCCTCCCCGGTGACCGGGAGGTCGACGGCAAGCGGCTCGGGGCGGTGGTGCACCCGGCGGAGGTGGTGCCGTTCACCGAGTTCGACCAGCACCCGGACCTGGTCAAGGGGTACATCGGCCCGCAGGTCCTGGGCTCGGTGTCCAAGACCGGCATCCGCTACCTGGTCGACCCCCGGGTCGTCGAGGGCACCCGGTGGATCACCGGGGCCAACGAGCCGGGCCGGCACGTCTTCGACCTCGTCGCCGGCCGCGACTTCTCCTGGGACGGCACCATCGAGGCGGCCGAGGTGCGCGCCGGTGACCCGGCGCCGGACGGCTCCGGGCCGCTGGAGCTGGCGCGGGGGGTGGAGATGGGCCACATCTTCCAGCTCGGCCGCAAGTTCGCCGAGGCGCTGGACCTCAAGGTGCTCGACGAGAACGGCAAGCTGGTCACCGTCACCATGGGCTCCTACGGCATCGGCGTCTCGCGCGCCGTGGCCGCGATCGCCGAGTCCACCCACGACGAGCTGGGCCTGGTGTGGCCGCGCGAGGTCGCCCCGGCCGACGTCCACCTCGTCGCCACCGGCAAGGACGCCGCGGTGTTCGAGGCCGCCGAGGCCCTGGCCGGGGAACTGGTCGCGGCCGGGCTCACCGTGCTGTTCGACGACCGCCCGAAGGTGTCGCCGGGGGTGAAGTTCAAGGACGCCGAGCTGCTGGGGATGCCGACCATCGTCACCGTCGGCCGCGGCCTGGCCGAGGGCGTGATCGAGGTCCGGGACCGGGCGTCGGGGGAGCGGACCGAGGTGCCGGTCGCCGACGCAGCCGCCGCCGTGCTCACCGCGGTCCGCGGCTGACTGGAGGACCCCTCCACCCGCCACCGCTCGCAGGCTCGCGGCGGGGCCCTGCGGAGGGGCCGTCACCGCCGGACGCGCGGTACTGCGACGGGCTCGTGCCGTACGCGGCGCGGAAGCTGCGGCCGAAGACGCCCGGGTCGGGGAACCCGAAGCGGTGCGCGATGGAGGTGAGGCTCGACCCGGGCGAGCGCAGCAGCTCGTCCCGGCACCGCTCGAGCCGTCGCCGGCGGACGTAGCGCGCCACGGTCTCGTCCTGGTCGGCGAAGAGGCGGTGCAGCTGCCGGACCGAGATGTAGTGCGCGGCCGCGATCGTGGTCGGGTCCAGCCCGGGGTCACCGAGCCGGTGCTCGATGTGCTCCCGAACCGCGCGGGCCAGCGCGCGCCGGCCCGGGGTGTCCGGCGGCTGCTCGACGTCCTCCGAGCTCGCGGCCGCGACCGAGGTGACCAGCCGGCCCAGCTCGGCGGCCACCCCGGTGCCGGGTCCCGGGCCGACGACGTCCTGGCTGGTGACCAGGTCGCGCACCATCCGGCCCACGACGCCGGTGATCCCGGACCGCCCGTCCAGCCGCCGGGCGGTCAGGTCGGCGCAGTCGGCGGCCAGCGGCGGCAGCGAGTCCCGGGACCAGGTGAGCACCAGCAGCGTCCAGGACCCGCCGGTCCGCGGGGCCAGCAGCTCCCAGGTGAACGGGCGGGCGGTCTCGTACAGCACGAAGTCCCCGGCGCCGAGCCAGCACTCCCGGCCGTCCTGCTGCACCCGGCCCCGGCCGCTCTCGACCAGTCCCATCTGCAGGTACGACCGCGGGTCCGAGCGGGTCAGACCCGGGGTCCGGTGGACCCGCTGGTCGACCGACCGCACCCGGGACAGCTGCAGGCCGTCCACCGTCCGGCTCTGCACCGTGCCGTGGACCGGACCGGGGAGGTCCGTGGCGACGTCGAGCTCGACGAAGTGCTCGCCGAGCAGGTCCGGCCAGCTGACGCCGTGCCCGGTCACCACAGGGGACGGGGGAGCCGTCGTGTCCATGGGCCCTCGCTGACGTCGGGCGACCACCGCGCGGGGCGGGCGCTCGGTCCGTGGGTGGAGGTTGCCACCGCGGACCGGCCGGGTAAAGGCCCGCCGGCGGGACGGCGCCCGCCGGATCTGGCACGCACGGTCGAGGACCTGGCGCGCACGGTCGAGGTGCCGGGCACGTCGACGTCCACCATCGGGTCACCCCGAGGAGGACGACGATGACGCTGACCGACCTGCCCGTGCCGGGCACCACGACCGTCCGGGGCGCCTGCCCGCTCGACTGCCCGGACACCTGCGCCCTGCACGTCACCGTCGAGGACGGCCGGGCGACCCGGGTCCGCGGTGACCGTGAGCACCCGTTCACCAAGGGCGGACTGTGCGTCAAGATGAACGACTACGAGAAGACGGTCTACAGCAGCGACCGGGTGCTGTACCCGATGCGGCGGACCGGTCCCAAGGGCAGCGGCCGGTTCGAGCGCGTCTCCTGGGACGCGGCACTCGACGAGATCGCCGCGCGCTTCACCGAGATCGCCGCCACCTCCGGGCCCGAGGCGATCATGCCGGTGAGCTACCTGGGCACCCAGGGCATCCTCAACGGGCTCAACGTCGGCGACCCGTTCTTCAACCGGCTCGGCGCGACCATCAGCGAGCGCACGTACTGCGACTCGGGGTCGTGCACGGCCTACGCGATGACCGTGGGGGCCACCGCCGGGGTGGACCCGGAGGCCCTCGCCCACGCCCGATACATCGTCATCTGGGCCAACAACATGCTCAGCACCAACCTGCACCTGTGGCCGTTCGTGGCCGAGGCGCAGCGCCGCGGCGCGAAGGTCGTGGTGATCGACCCCATGCGGCACCGCACGGCCCGGCACGCGGACTGGTACATCCCGATCCGGCCGGGCACCGACGGCGCGCTGGCGCTGGCGATGATGCACGTGATCATCACCGAGGGGCTGACCGACGCGGACTACGTGGCCCGGTACACCGTGGGCTACGACGAGCTCGCCGAGCGGGTGCAGCAGTACACCCCCGAGTGGGCGAGCCGGGAGACCGGCATCCCGGCCGAGGACATCGTCACCCTCGCCCGCGAGTACGCGGCGGCCAGTCCCTCGGTCATCCGGATCGGCGTGGCCATCGAGCGGCACGCCGGCGGCGGGCAGACGGTCCGGGCGATCTCCTGCCTCCCCGCGCTCACCGGTGCCTGGCGCCACCCCGGCGGCGGGCTGCTGCAGCTGCCGCTGTGGGCGTTCCCGGTGAACTGGCCGGCCTTCCTCGGCGCGGAGATGATCACGCCGGGCACGCGGGTGGTGAACCAGTTCCTGCTGGGGCAGGCCCTGACCGGGGAGCTGCAGCTCGACCCGCCGATCCAGGCCCTGATGGTCTACAACAGCAACCCGCTCGTCGTCTGCCCCGAGCAGGACAAGCTGGTCGCCGGCCTGGCGCGGGAGGACCTGTTCACCGTCGTCAGCGAGCACTTCATGACCGACACCGCCGACTACGCCGACCTCGTCCTGCCGGCCACGACCCAGCTCGAGCAGCGCGACGTCATGTTCTCCTGGGGTCAGTTCTACGTGACCATGAACAACCCGGCGATCGCCCCGCTGGGCGAGGCGGTGCCCAACACCGAGCTGTTCCGGCGGCTCGCCGCCCGGATGGGCTTCACCGAGCGCTACTTCACCCGGACCGACGAGGAGATGGTCGCCGAGGCCTTCGACTGGTCCGCGCCGGTCATGGAGGGCATCACCCCCGAGACCCTGGAGCGCGACGGCTGGGCCCGGCTGCGGCTGCCGGCGCCCGACCAGTACGCGCCGCACGCCGAGGGCGGGTTCCCGACCCCGTCGGGCAAGGTCGAGTTCGTCTCCTCCGTCGCCGCCGGCGGCAACTTCGTGCTCCCGCTGTTCCGGCAGGGCTCCAACGAGCACCAGGCGGGGGAGGCCGTCGACCCGCTGCCGCACTACATCGGCCCCCGGGAGACCGCCGACTCCGGCTACCCGCTGATGCTGCTCTCGCCCAAGTCGCACGCCTTCCTGAACTCCAGCTTCGCCGACCGCCCGGGGCAGCAGCGGGTGCAGGGCGGGCAGGTCGTGCTGGTGCACGCCGACGACGCGGCCGCGCGGGGCCTGGTGGACGGCGAGGAGGTGTGCGTCGTCAACGACCGCGGCCAGTTCGCCGCCCGCCTGCAGGTCACCGACGACGTCGCCCGCGGCGTCGTGGTGTCCCCGATGGGCGGCTGGCGCAAGCAGGTGGGCGGGGCGACCGTGAACGCCGTGAACCCGTCGGTCTTCGCCGACCTGGGCCGGGCGCCGACCTTCTCCGACAGCCGCGTCGACGTCCGCCCGGTCCGGGCGGGCGACGGGCGGCCGACCACCGGGTAGGACGGCTCCCAGGACCGCGGGGCGCAGGCCCTCCCCGGAGCGGTCGTCGGGCGCTGCGCGGGATCTGGCATCATGGACCGTCGAACACGGCGTCCGCGGCCCTCTCACCGTCGTCGCCCGTGTCCATCGCTCCGCCCCGGCGTACCCCCACGCGTCCGTCCGGCGAGCAACCACACACGTTCGAGGAGCACACCACACACCGTGGCCACCAAGATCAAGCTCATGCGCCTGGGCAAGATGCGCGCGCCCTACTACCGCATCGTCGTCGCCGACGCCCGCACCAAGCGGGACGGCCGGTCGATCGAGACCATCGGCAAGTACCACCCGAAGGAGGACCCCTCCTTCATCGAGGTCGACAGCGAGCGGGCGCAGTACTGGCTGGGCGTCGGCGCGCAGCCGACCGAGGCCGTCGCCGCCATCTTCCGGGTGACCGGCGACTGGCAGAAGTTCAAGGGCGAGGCCGCGCCGCCGCCCATGAAGGTCGCCGCCCCCAAGGCCGACAAGAAGGCCATCTACGAGGAGGCCGCCCGCGCCGCCATGGGCGAGCCGACCGGCGACGCCACCACGCCGCGCAAGAAGGCCGCCCCCAAGGCCGAGGCCGGCGAGCCCGCTGCCGACACCGTGGCCTCCGCCGCGGGAGCCGGTGGCGCCGGGGCCGCCGCGGGCGCCCCGGCCGAGACGCCCGCCGAGTAAGACGTGCTCGAAGAGGCGCTCGAGCACCTGGTCAGGGGCATCGTCGACAACCCCGACGACGTCGCCGTCGACCTGGTCAACGGCCGGCGCGGCAAGACCCTCGAGGTCCGGGTGCACCCCGACGACCTCGGCAAGGTCATCGGCCGCGGCGGGCGCACCGCCAAGGCGCTGCGCCAGGTCATGACCGGGGTCGGCGGCCGCGGCCTGCGGGTCGACGTCGTCGACACCGACGGGCGCTGAGCACCACCGGCCCCGTGCCCGTACCTCCTGAGTCCACCGACACCGTGGTGGTCGGCCGCATCGGCCGGCCCCACGGTGTCCGTGGTCTGGTCACCGTCGAGGTGCGCACCGACGACCCCGACCTCCGCTTCGCACCCGGCGCGGTGCTCGCCACCGAACCGCCGGAACGGGGACCGCTGACCGTCGTGGACAAGCGGTGGCACAGCGGCACCCTGCTGCTGCAGCTGGCCCGCCCGGACGGCGGCGTCCTCGGCGACCGGGAGTCCGCCGACATGCTGCGCAACACCCGGCTGCTGGTCCCGGTCACCGACCTGCCCGAGCTCGAGGACCCCGACTCCTTCTACGACCACCAGCTGGTCGGGCTCCGCGCGCAGCTGCCCGACGGGTCGCCGCTCGGCGAGGTCACCGCGGTCCGCCACGAGGGGGCGGAGCTGCTCGTCGTCCGCCGTCCCGAGGCCGGCGAGCTGCTGGTGCCCTTCGTGCGCGCCATCGTGCCGACCGTCGACGTGGCCGCCGGCCACGTCGTCGTGGACCCGCCCGAGGGACTGCTGGACCTGTGAGCCTCCGGATCGACGTCCTGACGATCTTCCCGGAGTACCTCGCCCCGCTCGGCCAGTCGCTGCTGGGCAGGGCCGCCGCCCGCGGCCTGGTCTCCATCGGCGTGCACGACCTGCGGCAGTGGACCGACGACGTGCACCGCACCGTGGACGACGCCCCCTATGGCGGTGGGCCGGGGATGGTGATGCGACCCGAGCCCTGGGCCCGCGCCCTGGAGGCCGTCCGGCCGCCCGGCACCCGGCTGGTCGTGCCCACCCCCGCGGGGCGGCCGTTCACCCAGGCCACCGCCGCCGCCTGGGCCGGCGAACCCGGCCTCGTCTTCGCCTGCGGCCGGTACGAGGGCATCGACCAGCGGGTCGCCGACTGGGCGGCCGGCAGCGGCCCGGTGTCCGAGGTCTCGATCGGGGACTACGTGCTCGCCGGCGGGGAGTCCGCGGTGCTGGTGATGGTGGAGGCCGTCACCCGGCTGGTCCCCGGGGTGGTCGGCAACGCGGAGTCGGTGGAGTACGACTCGCACGCCGACGGCCTGCTCGAGGGCCCGTCCTACACCCGCCCGGCCAGCTGGCGGGGTCACGAGGTCCCCGCGGTGCTGCTGTCCGGGGACCACGCCGCGATCGCCCGGTGGCGGCGCGCGGAGTCGCTGCGCCGCACCGCCGACCGCCGTCCCGACCTGCTGGCCGCGCTGCCCGACGGCGCGCTGAGCCGCGCCGACCGGGCGGTGCTCGACGCCGATCCGCAGCCCGGGACCTGACCGCTCCGCCATCCCCGGTGTGGCACCGAGGTGCTCGGCACCGGCCCGCTGTGCACGGCTCCGCCGGGATGTGGCACAGTAGAGAGCTGCTGCAGGCCGTCGGCACGTGCCGACGGTGGCTCCGGCCCCGCTGGTCGACGACCAGCCCGGCGCAGGGCGCAGCTCCCGAGTACGGACGGCCGGGTACGCCGCTGTCCGTGTCGAGAACGAGACACGAGGACTGAGGACTGCTGCGATGAACACCCTGGACGCCCTCGACGCTGCGTCGCTGCGCGACGACATCCCCGTCTTCCGCCCCGGGGACTCCGTGAAGGTCCACGTGCGGGTCATCGAGGGCAACCGCTCCCGCATCCAGGTCTTCCAGGGCGTGGTCATCCGCCGGCAGGGCGGTGGCATCCGGGAGACCTTCACCGTCCGCAAGGTCAGCTTCGGTGTCGGTGTGGAGCGCACCTTCCCCGTGCACACCCCGGTGGTGGAGAAGATCGAGGTCGTCACCCGCGGTGACGTGCGTCGGGCCAAGCTGTACTACCTCCGCGAGCTGCGCGGCAAGGCCGCCAAGATCAAGGAGAAGCGCGAGACCGTCGCGCGCTGACGCGACCTCCGTGCCGCCCGACCGGGCCGGCTGCCTGCGGGCAGCCGGCCCGGTCGCGTGTGGAGGGGCGCCCGCGCGCGGTCCCGACTCCCCTCCGGTGCGGACCGTAGGCTGGAGCCGATGAGCACCGACCGGGCCGACGGGCCTGCTGACGCCGCTGACGGTCCCGTGCCCGAGCAGTCCGGGGACCGGCTGGAGGGGGCCGGGGCGCGACGCGGCGGCGGTTCGCACCGGCCGGCCGGCGGGGAGAAGAAGACGTCGCTGCTGCGCGAGCTGCCGGTGCTGCTGGTCATCGCCTTCCTGCTGGCGCTGCTGGTCAAGACCTTCCTCGTGCAGGCCTTCTTCATCCCGTCGGGCTCGATGGAGCAGACGCTGCACGGCTGCACCGGCTGCACCGGCGACCGCGTGCTGGTGAACAAGGTCCCCTACTGGTTCGGGGAGCCCGAGCCCGGCGACATCGTGGTCTTCAAGGGCCCGGACACCTGGTCGCCGGAGATCGCCGTCGACGAGCCGGGCAACTGGGCCTCCGGGGCGCTGCTGACCATCGGTCGGGCCATCGGCATCGCACCGCCCAGCGAGGACGACTTCGTCAAGCGGGTGGTGGCGACGGAGGGCCAGACGGTTCAGTGCTGCGACCTGGAGGGCCGTGTCACCGTCGACGGGCGGCCGCTCGACGAGCCCTACATCTTCGAGGACAAGCCGATCGAGCAGCGCGGCTTCGGTCCGGTCACCGTGCCGGAGGACCGGCTCTGGGTCATGGGGGACCACCGGGTGGCGTCGGCGGACTCCCGCGAGCACGTCACCGACCAGTACTCCGGCACCATCGGGGTGGACGACGTCATCGGCAAGGCGGCGCTGGTCGTCTGGCCGCTGAACCGGTTCACCCTGCTCGACAGCCCGGACATCCAGGGACAGGACCAGGCCCTGGGCGCGCCTGTCGTCCAGGGCGGCGCGGCGGTCGCCACCCCCTACCTGCTCGGTCTGATCGGTGCCGTCCCGCTCACCACGTGGCGGCGCCGCCGCCGCACGGCGCGCCACCGCGCCGTCCTCGCCGGGCCCTCGAGTCGCCCCCCGGGCACCGGGTGGCGCCGGCTGCGCCGCGGGAAGCGGACCCGGCCGGGGCGGGAGTCCACCGGCGACTGACCATTCGCGGTGTGGGGCGACGCTTTGTCGACATTCCCTCACACAAGCGGGTGAATGGCTCGACGGGTTCTCACTCCGTGGTCGGACTCCATTCCCGACAATTCTTGAAAAAGTGTTCAAGTACACCGTTCACCCGTCCGATGAGCATTGTGAGAGTTCACCGGATCTGAACGGAGTCAGGCTGTGTCTGCACCTTTGGCCAACACCCGCGGCGTCACCCGCGTGCTCATCCTCGCCGACGCCCCGGTCCTGCGCCGTGGTCTGCTCAGCATGATCAACGAGACCGCCGGCCTGCAGGCCGTCGGGGCTCCGGGGGAGGCCCGCCGGGCCCTCACCCTCGCCGAGGCCGCCCGCCCCGACGCCGTCGTGGTGGAGCTGGGTGCCGGCCGGGCCGAGACGCTGAACGCCTGCCGCGACCTGCGCCGCCGCTTCCCCCAGGTCGCGATCGTGGCGCTGGCCACCTCCGACGACGCGGCCGTCGTCAACGAGGCGCTGGCCGCCGGGGTGCGTGGCTACCTGCTGATGAACACCTCGCCGACGCTGCTGGGCTGGGCCGTGCTGGCCGCCCGCGCCGGCCGGGTCGTCGTCGACCCGCAGATCCGCCGCACCGAGGGCGCCGCCGAGCCGGTCGCCAAGGAGCTCACCCCGTCCGTGCCGCTCACCCGGCGCGAGTCCGACGTCCTCGACGAGCTGATCCAGGGGCAGTCCAACCGGCAGATCGGCCGGAACCTGTTCATCAGCGAGGACACCGTCAAGTCCCACGTCAAGGCGATCCTGCGCAAGCTGGGCGCCCGGGACCGCGCCCACGCGGTCTCCCTGGTGCTCTCCGCCCGCAACCCCGCTCGCCCCGGCTGCACCTGCGGCGCGCACGCCCTCAGCGGCGTCTGACCTCCCGGCCCGTCGGGCCCGGGTGGTCTCCTCAGCGCCCGGTCCCGACCGCACGGCCGGACCGTCCACCTCGGTGGCGGTCCGGTGGCCGCGCCGGACCCCCCTGGAGTCCGGCGTGGTCGTCCGCGAGTCGGTCCCCGTTCCCCCGGGGACCGGCTCGCGGTCCTGTTCCCGGGCCAGGATGGGCGCCCGGCGCGAGCCGGTGGCGGTCCGTCGACCCCGCCCTCGGGCGACGTAGTGTCGGACGGCGATGGCTGTTCGTCCCGCTCCCGTCCCCGACGACCTGTGGGTCATGGAGGGGGCACTGCGCCGCCGTGGTTTCGGTGCCATCGCCGGAGCCGACGAGGCCGGTCGCGGTGCCTGCGCCGGGCCCCTGGTCGCGGCCGCGTGCGTGCTCCCCGCCGGCCGCCGGGGCCGGGTCCCCGGCCTGGCCGACTCGAAGCTGCTGACCCCCGCCGTCCGGGAGGAGGTCTACGGCGAGGTCGTCGCCCGCGCCGTCGCCTGGTCGGTGGTGGCCATCCCGGTGCCCGACCTGGACGCCCGGGGCATGCACGTGACCAACATCGAGGCACTGCGCCGGGCGGTGTCGGTGCTGGAGCCCGGACCGGACTACGTCCTCACCGACGGCTTCCCGGTCAGCGGGCTGGCGCAGCCCAGCCTGGCCGTGTGGAAGGGCGACCGGGTCGCGGCCTGCGTCGCCGCGGCCTCGGTGCTGGCGAAGGTCACCCGGGACCGGGTGATGCTCGACCTGCACCAGCGGTTCCCGGACTACGGCTTCGACGAGCACAAGGGCTACATCACCGACGCGCACAGTGCGGCGCTGGACCGGCACGGGCCGTGTCCGGAGCACCGGATGCGGTTCGTCAACGTGGCCCGGGCCAGCCGGCTGCACGCCACGCGGGTGCCGCGGCTGTCGGGTGGTGGGTCCATGCACGATGATGAGCCGGTGAGCACCCAGCCGACCGACTTCCCGGTGCTCGTGGGCGGAGCCGAGCGATGAGCACCGAGGACCTCGAGAAGTACGAGACCGAGATGGAGCTCCAGCTCTATCGCGAGTACAAGGACATCGTCCGGCAGTTCTCCTACGTGGTGGAGACCGAGCGGCGGTTCTACCTGGCGAACTCCGTGGACCTGCAGGTCCGCGACGCCGGCGGCGAGGTGTTCTTCGAGCTCAAGCTGTCCGACGCGTGGGTGTGGGACATGTACCGCCCGGCCCGGTTCGTGAAGAACGTGCGGGTGGTGACGTTCAAGGACGTCAACGTGGAGGAGCTCGACAAGCCCGACCTCGAGCTGCCGGACAACCCGCGCCTGCCCTGATCCGTCGCACCGGGGGAGCGTCCCCGCTCGTCGCGCGCTCCGCCGTCCGCCGTCCACAGCCAGGGCCGTCCTCCACAACCTGACCGCGTGCCTGTCGCCGGGGGCGCGGCGCGGGGACGGTCGTCGTGTGCCGACCGAGCAGAACGCCCCGCCACCTGCACCGCCCCGCCGCGTCTCCACCCGGGCGCCGCTGGGCGCCTACGGGGAGCGGGTGGCCGTCCGGGTGCTGACCGATGCCGGCATGCAGGTGCTGGACCGCAACTGGCGCTGCCGGGCCGGTGAGCTCGACCTCGTCGCCCGCGACGGTTCGGCGCTGGTGTTCTGCGAGGTCAAGACCCGCTCGGCCAGCGGCTTCGGGCACCCGGTCGAGGCCGTCACCGCGGACAAGCGGAGGCGGCTCCGGCAGCTGGCCCGCGCCTGGCTCAACGCCCACGACGAGCACGCACCCGACCTGCGCTTCGACGTGGTGGGCGTGCTGGTGACGTCGTCGGGCCCGGCCCGGGTCACCCATCTGCGGAACGCGTTCTGATGCCGCTCGCGCGGACGTGGTCGGTGGGGCTGGCCGGCGTGCGGGGCGCCCTGGTGGAGGTGGAGGTCGACCTGGCCTCCGGGGTGCCCACGGTGGTGCTGGTCGGCCTGCCGGACGCCGTGGTCCGGCAGTCGGTGGACCGGGTGCGGGCGGCGGTGGTCAACAGCGGCCACGAGTTCCCGCTGCGGCGGGTCACCATCGGCCTGTCCCCGGCGGCGATGCCGAAGCAGGGCAGCGGGTTCGACCTGGCGCTGGCCGTGGCCGTGCTGGCCGGAGCCGGCGTGCTGCCGCGCCCGGCGGTCGACGAGCTCGTGCTGCTGGGGGAGCTGGGCCTGGACGGCTCCCTGCGGGCGGTGCGCGGCGTGCTGCCCGCCGTGCTGGCCGCCGCTCAGGCCGGCCACCGGGAGGTCGTGGTCCCGGCCGAGAACGCCGACGAGGCCGCACTGGTCGAAGGCATCGCGGTGCTCGGCGCTGGCAGCCTCGGCCAGGTCGTCGCCCACCTGGTGGGGAGAGCGCGGCTCGTGCCGCACGTCCGCGCGCCGGGCTCGCCTGCGCCGCCGGGGCCGGACCTGGCCGACGTGGTGGGGCAGACGGCAGGGCGGCGGGCGGTGGAGGTCGCCGCCGCGGGCGGGCACCACCTGTTCCTCACCGGTCCACCGGGCGCGGGCAAGACGATGCTCGCCGAACGGCTTCCCGGGGTGCTCCCGCCGTTGGACGAACCGGCCGCACTGGAGGTGACCGCGATCGCCTCGGTGGCCGGCACGCTGTCCCCGGGTCAGGCGCTCGCCGTCCGGCCACCGTTCGAGGCACCGCACCACTCGGCCACGATGGCGGCCCTGGTCGGTGGCGGGTCGGGGCAGATCCGCCCGGGCGCCCTGTGCCGGGCGCACCGCGGGGTGCTGTTCCTCGACGAGGCGCCGGAGTTCCCCCGGGCGGTGCTGGACACGCTGCGTCAGCCGCTGGAGCGCGGGCAGGTCACCATCCACCGGGCCGGGGGCTCGGCGAGCTTCCCGTGTCGGGCGCAGCTGGTGCTCGCCGCCAACCCCTGCCCGTGTGCCAGCGCGGCGGGAGACACCGCGTGCACGTGCAGCGCGCTGGAGCGCCGCCGCTACCAGTCGCGGCTGTCCGGACCGCTGCTGGACCGGGTCGACCTGCGGGTGGACCTCCCCCCGGTCACCCGGGCGGCGTGGCTGGACGGGCTGGCCCCGCCGGAGTCCACGGCCGTGGTGGCCGGGCGGGTCGCCGCCGCGCGGGTGGCCGCCGCGCACCGGCTGGCCGGCACCGGGCTGGAGCTGAACAGCCAGGTGCCGGGGCGGCTGCTGCGCGAGCGCTGGCCGGTGTCCCGCAGTGCCCTGGTGCTCCCCGAGCGCGCGCTGGAGCGGGGGGCGCTGTCGGTGCGTGGCTTCGACCGGGTGCTGCGGGTCGCCTGGACCGTCGCGGACCTGGCGGGCCATGTCTCGCCGGACGGCGACGACGTGGCGGAGGCCCTGGGCATGCGGCTGCAGCGGGTGGCGGCATGACCGGCGCCCGGCCGGCGGCGTCCCCGGAGGTGCGCCGGGCCCGGGCGTGGCTGTCCCGGGCGGTCGAGCCCGGCACGGTCCCGGTGTGGCGGTACGTCGAGCGGGAGGGCCCGGTCGCCGCCGTGGCAGCGCTGCAGGCGGGGACCGCGCCGCCGTCGGTCCAGGCGCGGGTGGGCGCACGTGCCGGCGCGGACGAGAGCGCCGCGGACCTGCAGCGGGCCGACCGGTGCGGTGCGCGGCTGGTCTGCCCCGAGGACGACGAGTGGCCGGCCGAAGCGCTGCACTGCCTGACCCTGGCGGCGGCCGACGAGCCGGACGAGGGCCCGCCATCCGAACGGACCCAGGTGCTGGTGCCCCCGATCGCGCTGTGGGTCCGCGGTCGCCCGCGGTTGGACGGGTCGGTCGACCGGTCGGTGGCCGTGGTGGGTGCGCGGGCCTCCACCGCCTACGGCGAGCACGTCGCCGGCGAGCTGGCCCACGGGCTGGGGGAGCGGGGGTGGACGACCGTCTCCGGTGGCGCCTACGGCATCGACGCCGCGGCGCACCGGGGCGCGCTGGCGGCCGGGGCGCCCACCGTGGTGGTGCTCGCCTGCGGGGTGGACCGGGCCTATCCCGCGGCGCACTCGACGCTGTTCGCCCGGGTCCTGGACGACGGGCTGCTGATCAGCGAGTGGGCACCGGGCTGCGCGCCGCTGCGGCACCGCTTCCTGGTCCGCAACCGGTTGATCGCCGCCCTCACCCGCGGCACGGTCGTGGTCGAGGCGGCCGCCCGGTCGGGGGCGCAGGCCACCGCGCGCCGGGCCGGGAGGCTGGGCAAGGCGGTGATGGCGGTGCCGGGGCCGGTCACCTCGGCGATGTCGGTGGGCTGCCACGAGCTCCTGCGCGAGCCGGAGGAGGGGGTCACGCTGGTCGCCACCGCGGCCCACGTGCTCGACCGGGTCGGGTCGCTGGGCAGCGACCTGGCCGGACGACCGGCCACCCCGGGCACCGTCCGGGACGCGCTGTCCGACGTGGCCCGTCGGGTGCTCGACGCCTGCCCGGTGCGGACCGGTGTGCCGCCGGAGCGGCTGGCGGCGGTGGCCGGCTGCGACGTCCTGGACGTGCTCCGGGTGCTGCCCGCGCTCGAGCTCGCCGACCTGGTGCTGTGGACCGGCACCGGGTGGCGGCTGCACCCCGGCGGCTCGGCGGACGGCGCACCCGGGTGAGTCCTCGCGGACAGGGGACAGACGGCTCAGGCCTGCGCCGCCGACGGCACCCCCAGCTCCGCTGCAGCCCTTCCTCGCAGCACCCGCAGGGCCAATCGGGGGGACAGCAGCGACTCCGGGCGCTCCATCAGGTTGACCGTGCGCAAGAACGCCTCGGCCACCTGCGGGTCCGCCGTCCCGGCCTGCACCACGCGCCGGACCCAGGCGTTGAGCACCCGGGTGTGCGCCGGTCGCCTGCCCGGCACACCGGGGAACCGGAGGTCCCCGTTGGCCGCCATGTCCCACGGGACGGACGCCGCCCGGGCGGTGGACCGCGCGCTCCGCGCCGCCAGGCCGTCCAGCCCGTGGGCGAGGTCGGCGCGGAGGGCTGCGGCCTCGAGGGCGGCCACCGTCATGCCCTGTCCGTAGACGGGGTTGACGCTGGCGTACGCGTCGCCGAGCACCAGCAGCCCCTCGGGCCGGCGCCGGAGCCGCTCGTAGTGCCGCCGGATGCTGAACGGGACGCGGTGGACCACCGGGGCGGGCTCCAGCGGCTCGCGGTCCCGGACCAGGGCGCCGACCGCGGGGCTGACCAGACCGTCCAGGAAGTCGCGGAACCCGGCGAGGTCACGGGGAGCGGTGACGCCGTGGTACGCCGAGGCGGTCACCAGCCACCGGCCGCCCTCCAGGGCGACGGCCAGGCCGCCGCGGGGCAGGTGCGGGGCGGCGGAGGCGAGGCAGAGCGCCGCCCCGCCCAGGTCGGCCCGGTCCCGGGGGAAGGTCCAGGAGGTGTACGACAGCCCGAGCCGGTGCGAGGACTCCGGTGGCCGGCCGTACCCGTGCTGCTCCAGCCAGGCCGGCGTGTGCGAGCCGCGCCCGGTCGCGTCGACGACGACGTCGGCCGTCACCTCCTGCTCCTCGCCGGTGGACCGCCGCACCCGGACCCCGGCCACCCGATCGCCCCGCAGCACCGGCTCGGCGGTGGCGGGCGCGACCGTGGTCACGCCGGGGAGCTCCGTGACCCGCCGCCGCAGCACCGACTCCAGCAGCGGACGGCTCCCCGCCACCCCGACCATCCCGCTGCGCCGGGAGGCCAGCAGCCCCACGTCGCTGAAGTAGCGCCCGTCGCCGTGCAGGTCCCACTCGTAGCCCCCGGCCGAGACGACCTCCGCGGTGAACCCCGGGAGCAGGCTCTCCAGGACCTCCCGCCCGCGCCCCAGCAGCAGGTGGGGCTGCCGCCCCTGCGGCACGCCGCGCCGGGGGTCGGGGTCGGTCGGCCACTCGTCGCGCTCGACCAGCACCACCTCGTCGAACGCGTCGGCGAGAACCCGCGCGGCCAGCAGCCCGGCCACGCTCCCACCGACGACCACCGCGCGCTCCGCGATCCGCTCCGCGCCCACCCTGCCTGCGCCCACCGTCTTCGCGCCCACCCTCTCTGCGCCCACCCTCTCTGCGCCCACCGTCTCCACGCCCACCCTCTCCACGCCCGCCCTCTCCCGTGCTGTCGGACAGCCGGCGCCGGCCGTGTACCGGCTCCCCATGGTCGCCCTCGCGGCCGCGGAGCGGGATGGGCGGTGCACGACCCGTCCGGCGTGGCCCGTTGACCCGGTCGTCGTCCCGACGCAGGCTCAGTCCATGGCCGCCGGCACCGCAGAGCTCCGTGCTGCGCTGCCGCCCGCCCTGGCCGAGCCGCTGGCCGGCTGGGAGGAGCACCTGCGCCTGCAGCGGGACCTCTCCGAGCACACCGTGCGCGGTTACGTCGGCGACGTCGTCTCGCTGCTGGACCACCTGGTCCGCCGCCGCGGTGCCACGGTCACCGATCTCGACCTGGCCACCCTGCGCAGCTGGCTCGCCCAGCGCCGGGCCACCGGCGACAGCCGGGCCACCACCGCCCGGCGGGCCGCCTCGGCCCGCTCGTTCACCGCGCACCTGCGCCGGACCGGGCAGGTGCCCGCCGACGTCGGACTGCGGCTGGCCAGCCCGCGCGCCCACCGCACCCTGCCCGGGGTGCTCGGCGTCGACCAGGCCCGGGACGTGCTCGACCGGGCCGGCCAGGAACCCGAGGCCGCTGCCGGACCGACCGACGCGGCGGACCCGGCGGACGCGGCGCTCGCGCTGCGCAACGCGCTGGTCGTCGAGCTGCTGTACGCCAGCGGCATCCGGGTCGGTGAGCTCGTCGGCCTGGACGTCGACGACGTCGACCCCGCCCGCCGGCTGCTGCGGGTGCTGGGCAAGGGCCGCAAGGAGCGCAGCGTGCCCTTCGGTGCGCCGGCCGCGGCCGCCCTGGACGCGTGGCTGACCCGCGGCCGGCCGGTGCTCGCCGTCCCCGACAGCGGACCGGCGCTGCTGCTGGGTCTGCGCGGCGGGCGGCTGGACCCCCGGGAGGCGCGCCGGGTGGTGCACGCTGCGGTCGCCCGGACGCCCGGCGCCCCCGACATCGGCCCGCACGGGCTGCGGCACTCGGCGGCCACCCATGTCCTGGAGGGCGGCGCTGACCTGCGGTCGGTCCAGGAGCTGCTGGGCCACGCTAGCCTCGCGACGACGCAGGTCTACACGCACGTGACGGTCGAGCGGCTCCGCGCGGTCCATGCGCGAGCACATCCACGAGCCTGAAGGGGTGCCGCAGTGACGGGCAGCAGCGGCGGTCGACGACCGCACGGGGAGGACGAGCGGTGACCGACACGACGGTGCACGCCCTGGGTGTGGAGGACGACCCCGACGCCGCGGTGGCCGACCTGTGGGCGCGGTACGTGGGGGACCGCGACAGCTCGCTGCGCGACCGGCTGATCCTGCACTACGCGCCCCTGGTGAAGTACGTCGCCGGCCGGGTCGGCAGCGGTCTCCCGGCGCACGTCGAGCAGGCCGACCTGGTGTCCTACGGGACCTTCGGGCTGATCGACGCGATCACCCGCTTCGAGCCCTCCCGGGAGATCAAGTTCGAGAGCTACGCGATGGCGCGCATCCGCGGCGCGATCATCGACGAGCTCCGGTCCACCGACTGGATCCCGCGGTCGGTGCGCACCAAGGCGCGGCAGTTCGAGCGCACGGTCGCGGCGCTGGAGAGCAGGTTCCAGCGGAGCCCGACCGAGGAGGAGATCGCCGACGAGATGGACATGGACGTCGAGGAGATCCGCAAGTTCCTCGGCCAGCTGTCCCTGGTCAACGTGGTCGCCCTCGACGAGCTGCTGGTGGACGACGACGGGTCCGCCCCGCGACTGGTCGACACCCTCAAGGACACCAGCGCACTGGACCCGCAGGCGATGGCCGAGCACGGCGAGGCTCGCCAGCTGCTCGCCCGCGCCGTGGAGCAGCTGCCCGACCGGGAGAAGGTCGTGGTGAGCCTCTACTACTTCGAGGGCCTGACCCTGGCCGAGATCGGGCGGGTGCTCGGGGTGACCGAGAGCCGGATCTGCCAGCTGCACACCAAGGCCGTCCTGCACCTGCGCACGAAGCTCGCCGACATCGCCTGAGCCCCTCTCGCGGCGGCCCCGTCAGGCGAGGCCCAGCTGGCGTAGTCGGTCAGCGGTGTCCTCGAGGCCCCACATCTCGACGATCCGGCCGCCGGCCAGCCGGAAGAAGCAGACCTCGTCGACGTCCTCGAAGCGGCGGCCGGTCGGGGGGTGGCCGAGCCAATGGCCGGTGTGGGTGCCCGAGCAGGTGAACCGCCCGGCGACCTGGTCGGCCTCAGCGACCAGGGTGACCACCCGCATGTGGACGTCGGGGAACGAGGCCCGGAACGGCGGCACCCACCGCCTGACGTGCTCGGCGAGTTCCGGGGAACAGAGCTCGTCCGCGACCTCGATGCGCCCCTGGTTGACGACGCCGTCGACCCAGCGGCGGACGACGTCCTTGTCGGCCTGGGTCATCCGGCGTGCTCCTGTGTCTTCCCCGGGACGGTCAGGGGACACCGTGGCACGCAGGGCCGGGCCGCGGCCAGGTGGTGCGCTCAGTGCCACGGCAGCAGGCGGACGCGCGGTGGGCGGAGCAGGGTGAGCGGGTCCAGGTAGGTGTCGCCGCGCCGCAGGCCCCAGTGCAGGCACGCCTCGGCCGGGCACCCGGCGTGGCCGGGGGCGAGCAGCCCCAGCGGCGAGCCGCGCGCCACCGCCTGACCGGCGGCCACGGTCGGGGTCACCGGCTCGTACGTCGTCCGCAGGCCCCCGGCGTGGTCGACGCTGACCACCGGCCGTCCGGCCACCATCCCGGCGAAGACGACGACGCCGGCGCCGGCTGCCAGCACCGTGCTCCCGGCCGCCCCGAGCAGGTCGACCCCCCGGTGCCCGGCCGCGTACGGCGTGGGCGGTTGCTCGAAGGCCCGGGACACCACCGGCCCGCCGTCCAGCGGCCACCCCCACAGCGCGAGCTCCGGAGCAGGTGCTGGGGGAGCGGCGGACGCCCCCGGGCCGGACAGCAGCCCCGGGACCAGCACGCCGAGCACCAGGACGACCGCCAGCACCCGGGGTCTCGACACCGGCACAGCGTCCCCGGACGGCGCCGCGGTTGAGCGGGCCGGAGCGGCCCTGTGCACGGCGGACCGCCCTGGGGACGACCCGGCGAGGCGGCCCTCGCCCAGCGGGTATGCTCGTCGATGCGGTCCGCCCAGGCGGATCGACTTCGCGTGTCCGTCTTCCCGCTCGAGCAGCGGGGCGGTCGCCACCTCGGTCCCGCCTCCCCGGCGGGTCGGTGGCGCGGTCCGGACACCAGGGCGGTGCGCCAGCCGGCGCCCGCGTCAACCGAGGAGCGCGGCCCCGGCCCAGCGTGGCCTGCCGCGCGCGCACAGAGAGGCGGCGCCACGTGGCAGTCGTCAGCATGAAGAACCTGCTCGACAGCGGGGTCCACTTCGGGCACCAGACCCGTCGCTGGAACCCGAAGATGAAGCGCTTCATCTTCACCGAGCGCAACGGCATCTACATCATCGACATCCAGCAGACGCTGGGTTACATCGACCAGGCCTACGAGTTCGTCAAGCAGACCGTGGCCCACGGTGGGTCGATCATGTTCATCGGCACGAAGCGCCAGGCGCAGGAGGCCATCGCCGAGCAGGCCACCCGCGTCGGCATGCCCTACGTCAACCAGCGCTGGCTGGGCGGCATGCTCACCAACTTCCAGACCGTCTACAAGCGGCTGGCGCGCATGAAGGAGCTCGAGGACCTCGAGCAGACCGGCGCGCTGGTCAGCCTGTCGAAGAAGGAGCAGCTGGTCCTCTCCCGCGAGAAGGCCAAGCTCGAGCGCTCCCTGGGCGGCATCCGCGACATGCAGAAGGTGCCCAGCGCCGTCTGGATCGTGGACACCAAGAAGGAGCACATCGCCGTCGGCGAGGCCCGGAAGCTGGGCATCCCCGTCGTCGCGATCCTCGACACCAACTGCGACCCCGACGAGGTCGACTACAAGATCCCGGGCAACGACGACGCCATCCGCAGCGCCGGTCTGCTCACCCGCGTGATCGCCGACGCCGTGGCCGAGGGCCTGATGGCCCGCTCGGCCGCGCAGGCCAACGCCGGTCGCAGCGAGGACGGCGCCGAGGCGCCGGCCATCGGCGGCGGCGAGCCGCTGGCCGACTGGGAGCGCGAGCTGCTCACCGGCCAGCAGGGCGACGCCGCGGCCGCGCCGGCCGAGGCCACCGCGCTGCCGGAGACCCCGGCCGAGGCCCCGACGGTCACCGCGACCGAGGTCGCCCCGGTCGAGGGCGTCCCCGCCACCGGCGACACCACCACGGGCACCCAGGGCGCCCAGAACGGGTAAGGACCCCGTCCTCCTCACCCCTCGCAGGCTCGGGGTGAGCCTCGGGACGGGGCCTGACCTCGCCCCTCACCGCGCGCGGCGGGGGGCGGGGCCGACCGGGCCATCCGCACGTCGCGTCGGGCCGTGCGCCCGCGCCGCCACCACAGACCGGAAGGAAGTGACATGCCCGCGTTCACCGCAGCCGACGTGAAGCGTCTCCGCGACGCCACCGGCGCCGGCATGATGGACTGCAAGAAGGCCCTCACCGAGGCCGACGGCGACTACGACAAGGCCGTCGAGCTCCTGCGGGTCAAGGGCGCCAAGGACGTCGGCAAGCGCCTGGAGCGCTCGACCACCAACGGTGTGGTCGTCAGCCGCGACGGCGCCCTGCTCGAGCTGGACTGCGAGACCGACTTCGTCGCCAAGAACGCCGACTTCGTCACGCTCGCCGACCGGCTGCTCGACGTCGCGCTGGCCCAGAAGCCGGCCGACGCCGAGGCGCTGCTGGCCACCGAGGTCGACGGCCAGACCGTCGCCGCGCTGGTCGAGTCGGAGTCGGCGCGCATCGGCGAGAAGCTGGTGCTGTCCCGCTTCGTCGCCTTCGACGGCCCGACCGCCACCTACCTGCACAAGCGCGCCACCGACCTGCCCCCGGCGATCGGTGTCGCGGTGCAGTACTCCGGTGGCAGCGAGGACGCCGCGCGCAGCCTGGCGATGCACATCGCCGCGGCCCGCCCGCGCTACCTGACCCGCGAGGAGGTCCCGGCCGAGACGGTCGAGACCGAGCGCCGGGTCGCCGAGCAGACGGCGAAGGAGGAGGGCAAGCCCGAGCAGGCGATCAGCAAGATCGTCGAGGGGCGGGTCAACGCCTACTACAAGGACTTCGTCCTCCTCGAGCAGCCCTCGATCACCGAGCCGAAGCGCACCGTCAAGCAGGTCATCGGCGAGCAGGGCCTGACCGTGGACCGGTTCGCCCGGTTCGAGGTCGGCCAGAGCTGACACCAGCACGACACAGCAGTAGTCGGGCCCCGCTGCAGGGACCCGCGCCGAGCTCGTTCGGCGTGGGGGGCAGCGGGGCCCTTCTGCTGTCCAGACCGGTCGCCCCGCTCGCTGGGCGCCGATGCGGCAGGATCGACGCAGACGACACCGAGCCGAAGGACATCAGTGACCGACACCAGCGTTGCCAGCAACCCGGAGGGACTGACGTCCGCGCCCACCGCCTTCGCGCCCCCGGACGGCCAGGGCTACTCCCGGGTGATGCTCAAGCTCTCCGGTGAGGCCTTCGGCGGCGGCAAGGTCGGCGTCGACGCCGGCATCGTCCGCAGCATCGCCGAGCAGCTGGCTGCCGTCGTCCACGCCGGCACGCAGGTCGCCGTCGTCGTCGGCGGAGGGAACTTCTTCCGTGGCGCCGAGCTGTCCCAGGCCGGCATGGACCGCCGGCACGCCGACTACATGGGCATGCTGGGCACCGTGATGAACTGCCTGGCCCTGCAGGACTTCTGCGAGCAGGTGGGCCTGGAGACGCGGGTGCAGACCGCGATCACCATGGGCCAGGTCGCCGAGCCCTACATCCCGCGCAAGGCCGTCCGGCACCTGGAGAAGAGCCGGCTGGTCATCTTCGGCGCCGGGGCCGGCATGCCGTACTTCTCCACCGACACCGTCGCCGCGCAGCGGGCCCTGGAGATCGGCTGCCAGGTGCTGCTGATGGCCAAGAACGGGGTGGACGGCGTCTACGACGACGACCCGCGCTCCAACCCGGACGCGACGATGTATGACGACCTCGACTACGGCACCGTGCTGGCCAAGCAGCTCAAGGTCGCCGACGCCACCGCGATCAGCCTCTGCATGGACAACGCGATGCCGATCGTGGTCTTCAACCTGCTCCGCGACGGCAACATCGCCCGCGCCGTCGCAGGTGAGAAGATCGGCACGCTGATCAGCCAGCCGGCCTGACCACCGGCCCGGACACCGGTGCGGACGGCGCTCGCCGGACGCCGCCCGCACCGCAGCACCGTCACCACCCGCCGGCCAGCGCGGCAGCACCTGCCGCAGAAGGAGAGCCTCCCGTGATCGACGACACCCTGCTCGACGCCGAGGAGCGGATGGACAAGGCCCTGTCGGTCGCCCGCGAGGACCTCGGTTCCGTCCGCACCGGCCGCGCCGCCCCGTCCATGTTCAACAAGATCGTCGTCGACTACTACGGCGCCTACACGCCGGTGCCGCAGATGGCCTCGATCAACGTCCCCGAGGCGCGGATGGCGGTGATCAAGCCCTACGACGCCAGCCAGCTCCAGGCGATCGAGCGGGCCATCCGCGACTCCGACCTCGGCGTCAACCCGACCAACGACGGATCGCTGATCCGCGTGGTCTTCCCGCAGCTGACCGAGGAGCGCCGGCGCGAGCTGGTCAAGGTCGCCCGGTCGAAGGGCGAGGACGCCAAGGTCGCCATCCGCAACGTCCGCCGCCGGGCCAAGGAGGAGCTGGACCGCATCGCCAAGGACGGCGAGGCCGGCGAGGACGACGTCCGCCGCGCGGAGAAGGAGCTCGACGACCTCACCGCCACCCACGTGGCCAGCATCGACGAGGCGATGAAGAACAAGGAGGCCGAGCTGCTGGACGTCTGAGCCGACGCGCCGCAGCCCGATGGCCCGCCACCAGTCCCGCCCCGAGCCGCCCGGCCCGGGCAACGAGCGCGCCCGCGGACTGGCCGGGTTCGTCCCCGGCCTGGACTGGGACGACGACCGGGCCGCCCGGCCGCTGGACCGGGGCGGCGCCGACCTGCGCCCCCGGCCCTCCGCCGGGCACCACCGTGCGGACAGCGGACCGCTGCGGCGGGTCGAACCACCGCCGGTCCCGCCCGCACCGCCGACCGCGGAGATCCCGGCGACCGGCCCGGACACCTGGGCCATCGACGGCCCGGACGACGATCCGGACCCCGACGACCGGTACGGCGCCTGGAGCGACGAGCAGGACGACGCCGACGGCGACGAGCCCCCGGCCACGGCGCTGCCCGGCGCGCTGGGCGCCGAGGCGACCGGTGTCCCCCCGCACGAGACGCCCAGCGGCGCCCCGGCGCCGGCCAGCGGCCGGGCCGGCCGCGACATGGCCGCCGCGGTCAGCGTCGGACTGGGCCTGGGCGCGGTCATCCTGGCCTCGCTGCTGGTGTGGCGCCCGGCGTTCCTGCTCGTCCTGACCGTCGCGGTGCTGATCGCGGTGGTGGAGCTCAGTCGGGCCCTGGAGGACGGCGGGCACCGCCCGGCGCTGCCGCCGCTGCTGGTCGGCTCGCTGGCGATCGTGGCGCTGGCCTGGACCCGGGGCCCCACCGGCCTGGTCGTCGCCTTCCTGCTGACGGTCTTCGCCGTGTTGCTCTGGCGGCTGGGTGACGGACCGGTCGGCTACCTCCGGGACGCGTCGGCGGCCGCCTTCGTGGCGCTGTACGTGCCGCTGCTGGCCGGGTTCGCCGTCCTGATGCTGGTCCCCGACGACGGCGCCGTCCGGGTGGTGACCTTCATCGTCACCGTGGTCTGCAGCGACGTGGGTGGCTTCGCCGCCGGCGTGCTGTTCGGCAAGCACCCGCTGGCGCGGTCGGTCAGCCCGAAGAAGTCGTGGGAGGGGCTGGCCGGCTCGGTGGCGGCGTGCGCGCTGGCCGGCACGCTGCTGATCACCCTCGGCCTGGACGGGCCCTGGTGGGGCGGGGTGCTGTTCGGGGTGGCGATCGCACTCACCTCGACCCTGGGCGACCTCGGCGAGTCGCTGCTCAAGCGCGACCTCGGGATCAAGGACATGGGCGCGATGCTCCCCGGCCACGGCGGGCTCATGGACCGGATGGACTCGCTGCTGCCCTCGGCCGCCGTCGCCTACCTGCTGCTGTCGGTCGTCGCCCCGACCTAGGGGCGGACCAGGTCCCACCTGCGGCCCACCGGCACGAGCCCGCGGCGGGCGTACCACTGCTGCGACCGGTCCTGTGCCGCCGCGTCCACCACCACCAGGTCGCAACCCGCTTCCCCGGCGAGCTCGACCGCACGGCGCAGCACGGCGTCGGCAGAGGCCCGCCGGTGGCCGGTGGCCCCGGTCGGCACCGGGTCGAGGACGGCCGTCGCCCCGTCGATCCGCAGCTCTCCGGCGGCGACCACCCGGCCGCCGTCCCGGACTGCCAGGTCGACCACCCGGACCACCCGGTCGTCGCGGCGCTCGCGGCCGGTCAGGTCCGCCACCACCTCCACGGCCGGCCCGCCTCCTCCGGCCGGCAGGACCCCGCCGGCCGCCCGGCGGGCCATCACCACCCAGGGCGAGACCTCCCAGCCCCGCCGCGCCAGCTCGTCGGCGACCGGCGCGGCGGCCGGGTAAAGCAACGTCGCCGCCGGCTCAGCCCAGCGGGCCTCGCCGGCCGCGCGGCCGGTGGCGGCGACGACGGTGTCCGCGTCGGCCGGGCCGGTGACGATCACCCGGTTGTGGTCCCGGGAGTGCCGGACGGCGGGGTCGCTGACGGCGAACCCCACCGGCAGGTCGACCACGGTGGCCGCCCGGCGCAGCGGCAGCGACACGGCCAGCGCGCGGGGGCGGCCTCCCGCGTCGTCCGGGTCGGGCGGCAGCAGCGGCCGGTCCGCGCGCCAGGGCAGGACCGCGACGACCGCGGCGGCGGGCAGCGGCCCGTACAGGTGCGGGAACCGCATGCCCGCCGGGTCGGCGGGGACGCCCGGCTCCAGCCGTACCGGCGCACCCACCCGGGCCGGGTCCACGACCAGGACGACGACGTCCCGGCGCCCGGCGAACAGCGCCGCTGCGGGCAGGTGCACCTGGCCGGGCGCCGACAGGTGCACGAATCCCACCTCGGCCAGCGACGGCGGCACCAGTGCGCCGGTCCGCATCGCGTCCCGCCACTCGGCCGGCGTGGTGAGGTGCAGCAGGACGCCGTCGCTCATGGCATCTGCCTACCGTCCGCCGGGCCTCGACCGGGGGCCAGGGGGCGCCCCGGGCCGTGGCAGCATGCGCCGGTGCCTGCTGAGGGAGCGCCCGGCCCCACCGAGTGGGGGGAGCCGGTCGGCGTGGGCCCGTGGCCGGGACCGTGGCCCGACGACGACCGCTACGACCCGGAGCTGCTCGCCGCCGGCGACCGGCGCAACGTCGTCGACCGGTACCGCTACTGGACGCTCGAGGCGATCGTCGCCGACCTGGACCGGCGCCGGCACCCCTTCCACGTCGCGATCGAGAACTTCGGCCACGACCTGAACATCGGCACGGTGGTCCGCACCGCCAACGCCTTCCTCGCCGCCGAGGTGCACATCGTCGGCCGCCGGCGCTGGAACCGGCGGGGCGCCATGGTCACCGACCGGTACCAGCACCTGCGGCACCACCCGACGGTCGCCGCCCTGTCCTCCTTCGCCGCGGGCGAGGACCTCGCCGTGGTGGCGGTCGACAACGGGCCCGGTGCCGTGCCCCTGGAGACCGCCGACCTGCCCCGGCGGTGCGTGCTGCTGTTCGGCGAGGAGGGGCCGGGCCTGACCGCGGAGGCGCGGGCGGCGGCCACGCTGACCGTCTCCATCACCCAGTTCGGGTCCACCCGCTCGCTCAACGCCGGAGTGGCCGCCGGCATCGCGATGCACGCCTGGGTGCGGCAGCACGCGGTCCCGGGTGGGCTCGGCACCGCTCCGTCCAGTGACTCACAGGCAGGTCGCGTCAGCGGAAAGTGACGCCCTCCCGGCCGCGCCTGCCGGGCCGGACCCCCGTCGTCGGGCAGCATGGCGGGTCGGGTCCGGCCGTTCGGAGCCGGCCGCGGCGGGCGGCCGGGCAGGCCGTCCCACCGGGGGAGGAGCGTTCGTGGACACCGGTCGATCCCGGGACGCCGTCCCCGCCGCGCCGTCCGATCCGGTGGACGGGCCGCCGGCCGACGTCCCCGAGGGCTGGGACGAGGCGTGGCTCCCGGCCTGGCTCGCCTCGGCCGGACCGGAGTCCGCTCCCTCGTCGCAGGCCGACGCGACGACGGCCCGTGGACAGGTCGGGACCCCGGCCGACCACGCGCCGCCCGAGCACACCGATGGCGCGCCCGCGGTCGTCGACGACCTCCTCCGCGAGGACGACGTCGAGAACGGTCAGGACGACGACGAGGACGGCGAGGCCCCGGTCGTGGAGGCCCCGGTCGTCGAGGCGCTGGTGGACGAGAGCCTGGTCGACGCTGCGCGGGACGACCGGTTCGACGGCCGGGACGCGGACGACGGGTACGCGGACGACGGGTACGCGGACGACGGGTACGCGGACGACCACTACGCGGACGACCCCAGCACCGGGCCGGACGCCGACCGGCAGGTGCACCACCCCATCGGCAGCGCCCGCCCGGACCCGGCTCCGGTCGACGTCCGTCCCCGGCGGCTGGCTCGGGTGCTCGTCCCGCTGGTGCTGCTGGCCGTCGGCGCCCTGATCGCCACGCTCACCTCGTTCGGCTCGACCGGCGCCGAGCGGCCGGCCGCGGCGGCGGCCCAGCGGGAGACCATCCCGACGCCCGGTCCGGCGGCGCCGCCGGCGCCCGGCACCGCACGGGTGCCGGTCGGCGCTTCGCCGTCCCCACCCCCCGCCGCACCGACCCCGGTCGTGACCGGGACCCAGCCGACCGCCGGACCGGCGACCGGACCGGTCGCACCGGCGGACCAGGTCGCGCCGGTCGCCGTCGTCCGCCCGCGCTCGGGCGCGCCGGTGGGCACGCCGAGGGTGCCCGCGGGCGGTCCGGCGCCGGCCGTGCCGGCAGCACCGGCCGACCCGCCCGCGCCGGCCGGCCCACCCCCCGGCCCGCCGGTGGGCGGGCTGCCCGCGGGCCCGTCGGCCGACCTCGGCGTCCCCGTCCCGCCGCCCGCCGTGCCGCCACCGCCCGCCGTGCCGCCTCCGCCTCCCGCCCCACTCCCCGCTCCCGCCCCGCCACCGGCTCCCCTCCCGCCACCGGCCCAGGGCCCGGACGGCGGCGTCCCGCCTGCCCCGACCGACCCGCAGCCGCCCGCGCTCCCCGTCGACCCGGGTGGACCCGCCGACCCGGGCATCCCGACGGACCCGGCCGACCCGGTGCCGCCCGACGCCCCCACCGTCCCGACCGACCCCGGCGGCCCGGGACCCGGGGAGCCGACGCCTGAGCCGGTCGAGCCGCCGGCCGACGGCCCCCCGGGAGCCGTGGCACCGGCCCGGCTCGGCTGAGGCACCGCCGCACAGTGGCGGCGACCAGCCGCTGACCACCAGGCTCTGCGGACCGTCATCGTCGGCTCACTTGCTGTTACGACTGGCTACGGGGCGCCGCCGAGGTCACCCGGGAAGGGGACAAGGCGCGTCGTCAAGAGGCTGACCACCTGCGGATTCCGTCGGTAGGGTGCCGCTGCTGTCCCCGTCATCCGTCCCCGAGGAGTCCAGTGGAGCTGCCTTCCCGGCGCGCCGTGGCGGCTGCAGAGCCACCGGTGGGAGCGCTCCGGCCGGTGAGGCGGTCGGTCGCCGCGTGGCCCGGGCTCCTGTTGCAGCTCCTGGTCCGGTGCTGGGCGCTGCTGCAGTCGTCCCCGTCCGGCCGGTCGCTGCGCGCGACCACGCAGGGAGCCGCTCCGCTGACGACGGCGGACCAGGTCGCGCCCGGTGGCGCCCCGGACGAGCGGCTCGCCGGGATCGTCGGCTGGATCGGCGGGCCGGAGGGACGGGGCCGGCTGGTGCCGCGGACCCCGGAGTTCGGCACCCCCCAGGAGGTCCGCGTCTGGGAGGCGTCCGGTGAGTTCGCCGTCCGTCGCATCAGGACCTGGCGGCTGCTCGGCGCGGGGCTGGCCGGCACCGTCTACGAGGTCGAGGACGAGGACGGCACCAGGTACGTGGAGAAGCACTTCGGCGAGATCCCCGCCGAAGGCGCGCACCGGCTCGGACGGCTCGTCACGGCCGCGGTCTTCTCCCTGTTCCGCCAGGCGCCGCTGTCCTTCCGGGAGCGCCCCGAGGCCGTGGTGGCGATGCACCTGATCAACCGCGTCGTCGTGGCCGCGTCCCACCGGCACGTCGACGCCCCGCGGACCCCGGCTCTGCTCTACACCCGCTACGACGCGCGGACGGGCGGATACGTCCAGGCCTTCGCCTTCGTGGACGGCCGGCCGTTGCGGCCGGCCGCGGCGGGCCGACCGCTGCTCGGCGAGGCGTCGGTGGTCCTGCCCACGATGCGCAGGTGGCGGGACTTCCTGGCCCGGGACCTCGGACTGTGGGGCCTCGCCCGACAGGTGGACCCCGCGAACGTCAACGCCTTCAGCAACGTGTGGATCACACCGGACCAGCAGCCGCTGCTGCTCGACCTCGTCCCCGGCGTGCCCGGGTTCCTGGAGCCCCGCTACATCTGGTGGGGACTGCGCCACGGTCAGTTCCCGCCGTTCGCCGACGCCGTGCACGTCGACCGGCTGGAGCGCTGGGTCGCCGACGGGCCCTCGGAACGGGACGACCTGAGCGCCGACCTCCCTCTCCTGCGGCACAGCCTCGACCTCTGGCAGGCCAGCGAGCCACGCCTGGTCGCCTCGCCCCGCCGCCCGCTGGAGCTGCTGCGCGACCACCGGGTCCGGGCCGCCACCCGAGCGGCGCTGCTGACCCACCTCGAGGTGAAGGGCGCGCTGACCGCCGACCAGGCGCACGTGTACCGCCGCGAGCTGGCCGGCACCGGCACGTTCCCCGCCCGGCGGCGTCACACGCTGCTGAAGATGGCGCCGCTGGCCCTGCACCTCGCCTTCGTCGACCGGGTGTACGCGGCCCGACTGCTGCGGCGGCTGCCCTGGACGGCGCTGCGCGCGGCGCGCGCCGTGGCCAGGCTCCCGTGGCGGCTGGGCCGGCGCGTGTGCGCGGTGGCGGTCGCCCTCGTCCAGCAGTTGACCAGCCGCTCGCTGCGCATGCGGACGTTCTACGCGCGGGTCGGCGGCTGGGTGGAGGAGGAGCGCGGACTCGGCCGGCTGTCCGAGCCCGAGGCCGTGGCCATGCGGCGGGAGGTCCAGGACGACCGGGAGACCGCCGACCTGGCCGGGCTGTTCGTCGTGCACCTGTCCATCAGCGCGCTCAAGCACTCGCTCCTGGGTCCCAGCGCCGTCTGGTTCGCGCTGGCGCTGGCGACCGGCCGCTGGTGGCTGGCTGGGCCCGCGCTGGTGGCACCGGTGCTGCGGTTGCTCGCCGCGGTGCTGATGGGCTTCCTCCGCCATCCCCGGCTGCTCGTGCTGAGCGTGATGCCGGACGTGGGCGTGCTCGCCGTCCCCCTGGTCCTGATCGCCCGCCGGTCACTCCTGGGCTTGTTCATCGTCCGGGTGTTCGCGCAGAAGATGGCGCTCGGGGTCCCGGCGTTCGGCGTCCGCGGCGGGCTGCTGGAGATGGCGGCCGTCGGCGCGGTGCAGCTGTTCGTCATCGGGCCGTTCCGCGTGCTGCCGTGGGCGGTGGTGGCCGCCGTCCTGGCCGTGCTGCTGGAGTCCTGGGTCGGCGTGCTCGCCGCCGTGCTCGCCTACCTGGTGGCCGTCGTCTGGGCGCAGCTGCGCCGGCCGGTCGGTGCGCACGGGCTCTCGCTGCCCACCCGGACGGTGGCCTTCGTGGAGCCCGAGGGCAGCCGCGTGGCCTGAGCCACGGGTGAACTGGCTCACGGGGCGTTCGCGCCGTGCCTGCCGGTGGGACCATGGGGAAGCCATGACTGCCCTGCCACTCGTCTTCGACGCCCCGCGGCGCACCAAGCCGCCCCGCCACCTCGCCGATCTCACCCGCGAGGAGGCACGCGCAGCCGTGGCCGAGCTCGGTCAGCCGGCCTTCCGTGCCGACCAGCTGGCCCGGCACTACTACGCCGGCGTGACCGATCCGGCGCTGATGACCGACCTGCCGGCCGCCGCCCGTGCGGACCTGGCCGCTGCCCTGCTGCCCGGGCTGCTCACGCCGGTGCGGCACCAGTCGGCCGACGGCGGGCGCACCCGCAAGACGCTGTGGCGCCTGCACGACGGTGCCCTGGTCGAGAGCGTGCTGATGCGCTATCCCGAGCGGGCCACCGTCTGCATCTCCAGCCAGGCCGGTTGCGGGATGGCCTGCCCGTTCTGTGCCACCGGCCAGAGCGGGCTCACCCGGAACCTCTCCGCCGCCGAGATCATCGGCCAGGCCGTCGCCGCGGCCGCCGCGATGGCCGGCGGGGAGATCGCCGGGGGTCCCGGCCGGCTGTCCAACGTCGTCTTCATGGGCATGGGGGAGCCGCTGGCCAACTATCCCCGGGTGCGCAAGACCCTCGACGCGCTGCTCAGCGCCGCGCCGCACGGGCTGGGGCTGTCGCAGCGGTCGGTGACCGTCTCGACGGTGGGGCTGGTGCCCGCCATCCGGCGGCTCACCGAGGAGCGCCTCAACGTCACCCTCGCGGTGAGCCTGCACGCCCCGGACGACGAGCTGCGGGACACCCTGGTGCCGATTAACACCCGCTGGAAGGTCGGCGAGGTGCTCGGCGCGGCCGACGACTACGCCGTCCGCACCGGCCGCCGCTACTCCGTGGAGTACGCGCTCATCCGGGACGTCAACGACCAGCCGTTCCGGGCCGACCTGCTCGGCTCGCTGCTCCGCGACCGGTTGGCGCACGTGAACCTCATCCCGCTGAACCCGACCCCGGGCAGCCCCTGGGACGCCAGCCCGCTGCCCGCGCAGCGCGAGTTCGTCGCCCGCCTGCGCGCCGCCGGCGTGCCGACGACGGTGCGCGACACCCGCGGCTCGGACATCGACGGCGCCTGCGGGCAGTTGGCCGCGGCCGACCAGGTCGACGGGGTGCCCAGCGTCGCGCTGCCGGTGCCTGGGGTCGAGGACGGCGTCGCGCTCGGCGCCGAGTCGGACCAGGGATGACCGCGGGGGGCACGGAGCAGGCGGAAGCGCACTCGCACACGCACGCCGACGTCTCCGGCGGGTGGCTGCGGGCCGCGGTGTTCGGCGCCATGGACGGTCTGGTGACCAACACCGCGCTGGTGGCCGGGGTGGCCGGTGGCGGGGTGGGCCCGCACGCCGTCGTCCTGTCCGGGGTCGCCGGGCTGGCCGCGGGCGCCATCTCGATGGCGCTGGGCGAGTACACCTCGGTGAGCACCCAGAACGAGCAGCTGGACCTCGAGGTCGCCAAGGAGCGGCACGAGCTGGCCACCAACCCCACCGGCGAGCAGCGAGAGCTCGCCGAGCTGTGGGAGGCGCGGGGACTGGACCCGGCGCTGGCCCGGGAGGTCGCCGAGCAGCTGTCCCGCGACCCGGAGCAGGCGCTGCGGGTGCACGCGGTGAACGAGCTGGGCCTGGACCCCGAGGAGAAGCCGTCGCCGATGACCGCGGCGGTGTCCTCCTTCCTGTGCTTCGCCGTCGGCGCCGTCATCCCGCTGCTGCCGTTCCTGCTCGGGGTGCCGGTGCTGTGGCTGGCGCTGCTCTGCGGCGGCCTGGGGCTCGTCGCCGCCGGTGCGATCTCCGCGCGCTTCACCGCCCGCCCCTGGTGGCAGGCGGGGCTGCGCCAGCTGCTGTTCGGTGCCGCGGCCGCCGGGGCCACCTACCTGATCGGACTGGCGATCGGCTCGGGCCCCGTCTGACGTCAGGGGGCGCAGGACATCCCGGCGGCGGTCACCGCGGCGCGGGTCTCCTCGGTCCCCAGCCGGGCGATGGTGTCGCCCACCGGGTCGCTGACCGGCAGGACCCCGATCGGGCCGACGTCCGTGCGGGCCAGCGACACCAGGTCCGGGACGGACGTGCCCGCGTCCACGGTCACCGCGCCGGAGGCCGCCCAGGCCACCTTCTGCAGCCGCCACGGCCGGACCAGCGAGCCCTGGACGGCACCGGTGAGCGCGGAGAGCACCGTGCCGGCCGTCGCGGCCCGTCCGTCGGGGTCGACGTCGGCGGGCACCCACCGGCCGTCGACCCGGTGCTCGGGGTGCCGGGACCGCACCAGGGCGAGCGCGGTCGCGCCGTCCACGTGCTGCCTCCCGGCCTCGTTCAGCTGGAGCCCGGCGGCCGGGTCGCGCACCGCGGCGGGGACGTCGACGTCCAGGCCGCCGGCGGCGTCCACCACCGCGGCGAAGCCGGCCAGGTCGACCGTGACCAGGTGGTCGGTGGGGATGCCGAGACCGCAGAGCGCGTCGACCGTCCGCTGCGGGCCGTCCAGCCAGGTGAGGGCCAGCCGGGAGGCCGACGTCCCCGAGCGGACGACGAGGTCGCGGGGGACCGACAGGGCGGTCACGCCGTCGGCCGTCTCGTGCACGACCACCACCACGTCGGCGCGGCTGCCGGGGACGTCCTCGGCCGTCCCGAAGTCGGCGACCGAGGCGCCGGCCGGGAGCTCCGCGCGGGAGTCCAGCCCGACCAGCACCCAGGTGGTGCCCTCGCCGGCGCGCAGGTCCGCCTCGAGCCCGCCGATGCGGGAGGCCACCAGCGTCGCGTCGGCCGCGAGCAGGACGGCCAGGGCGGCGAGGACGGCGAGGGCTGCCCGGCGGCGGTGCCGCCGGGCAGCCGGGTCAGGACGCGGCGAACGCCGGCCAGGAGGTCCCTGGCCGGCGTCCGCCGTGGTGTCCGGTGCGGTCATGCTCAGGCCTGGGTGGCCCCGGTGTTGCGGCGACGGGCGACCAGCAGCGCGCCGCCGCCGGCGAGGACGAGCGCCCCGCCGAGGGCCAGCGGCACGGCGACGTCGGCGCCGGTGTAGGCCAGGCCGCTGCCCGCGGTCGCGACCGCGGCGCCGGAGCCGACCCGCAGCGTCTCCTGGAAGTAGCTGCCGTCCGCACCCACGTAGACGAAGGTGTGGTCGCTCAGGGCCGTGCCGGCCGGGATGGTGAAGGTGGCGGTGACGACGCCGTTGGCGTCGGCCGTGAAGGTGCCCAGCACGACCGGGGTCGAGTGCATGGTCAGGGTGACCTGCTCGTTCGGCTTGAAGCCGGTGAGGACCCGGGTGACCTGCTTGCCGGGGGCCAGCTCGGACGCAGAGGCCGAGGAGGTCTTCGCGACGATGCCGGGGGTGTTGGCCGACGCGCCGCGGATGGCGGCGGGCACCGGGGTGCTGGCCGGGGCCGGGGTGTCGACCGTCTGCTTCTGGTCGGGGGCCGGGGCCGGGGCCGGGTTCGTGCCCGCGGCGGTGACCGTGATCCCGACGATCGGGTACTCGAGTGGCTCGCCGGCGTAGGTGTTGTCGCACAGGGCGCCCAGCTCGTGCGCGCCCAGCTCGACGTCGGCCGGGAAGGACAGCGTCACCGACCAGTTCCCCTCGGCGTCGGCCTCGCCGACGGCGATCTCGTCGGTGTCATTCGCGGCGTCGGTGAGGACGACCGCGTACGCCGGGTAGTCCTCCTCGACGGTCATGCAGCCGGTGCCGGTGACGGTGAACTCCGCGCCGGCGGCGATCGTGGCGGGCGCGACCGGAGCGGTCAGCTCGGCGGCGGAGGCGACGGTCGCGAACGCGAGGCCGGCGGCCGCGGTGCCGACGGTGAGGCCGGTCGCGACGGCGACGCGGGAGCGGAACAGGCGGGTCATCGGGATCTCCGGTTCGAGGTCGTCGGCCCGGACGTCCGGACCTGCTGCCGTCTGTCTAATGGACGGACAATGGCCGGAATGGCACTCCTTGCTACGACACGCCCGCGATGCCGACCAACTCGTCACACACGTCCCACGGATCGTCCAGATCGGAAGACGACGGATGTGTGTCGATCTGTCCACTTCTGGTCGCTCCGATGGCGAGTGTGTGATCGACCAGGCCCGAGCCGGGCGACCCCGGACGCGCCGGACGCCGGCCAGGAGGTCCTGGCCGGCGTCCGGGGGGGCCGGGGGGGCGGTCGCTCACATCCGGATCGGTCGTCCGGTGCGCACCTCCGCCGGTCCGCGGTCCTGGACGGGAGGCGTCGCGGCCGCCAGGACCACCCGGACCGGCGGGTACGCCTGGTCGTCGTGGTAGCGGTCGCAGGTCGCCTGGAGGGTGTACCGGCCGAGCGGATCGGTCGACGAGAAGCGCTCGGTGAACGTGTAGCTGCCGTCCTCGTGTACCTGGGCGCCGTCCCCGATCGCGGGCTCGTCGGTGCTGACGATCCAGGCGCCGGCCGGCGGGGCCGCGGGGTCGTCCTGGGAGCAGCCGGTGACCGTGACGGTGAACTCCTGGCCGCGGACGACCACGCTGGGGAAGACGATCGGCGCCGGCAGCGGCGCGGGAGCGGCGGTGGCCGGCGCGGCCGTCGCGGGCGAGGCGCCGAGCAGCAGCCCGGCGGTCACGGTGGCCAGGGCGCTCCCGGTGGCCACGGCGGCGCGGGAACGGGACAGACGGGTCATCGGGTCTCCGGTCGGGATCGGGGGCCCGGTGACCCGGGCCTGCGGCGACCGTGTCCACGGGGCGTCGCCCGCCGACCTCTCCCGGGCAGCGACGACACGCTGACGCAGGGTCCCAGCTGCCCGACCGGCTGCCGGATCGTCCAGCTCCCGGGACGACCGAGGCCGCCTCCCCGAGGGGAGGCGGCCCGTGGTCGTGTGCCGCCCGGCAGGCGGCGGCGGGGTCAGCGCGAGCGCCAGGCGTTCTTCCGGCGGCGGACGTCCCAGATCAGGATGACGACCAGCGTGAGCCCGGAGCCGATCAGCCACAGGTTCTCCACGTCGCCCTGGTGGTTGCCGAACACCATGGCGAACAGGAAGACGATCGGCAGCACCAGCGCGAGCCGCCCGTACTTCCCCATCTCGTGGTGCCAGCCCCACTCCTCGGGGCTCTCGTGCTGGATCGGGACGGCGCCGGCCCGCTGGATGCCCTCCTCGCGCGCGGACTGCTCGACCACCCCGGCGCTGGTCTGGTGGCCCATCCCCCGGCCGCTGTGCTCGCTCACCTGGCCTCCTCGCTGGCGCTCGTCAGCCGCGTCCGCGACGCTGCTGCGCTGATCGGTGAACCTGCGAGCTCGTTCACGCACACTCCCCGCTGATGATCGTCGGCCGCGTCGGCGGCGCTGTCGCTGTGGTCCCCTGCTGCCACCCGGCGCGCCGGGTCGCACCAGGGATGATGCCAGGCAGGCCCGGGAGCCACCCGGCGACCGGCGGTCCGGGTGCGCGTGTTGACAGGATGACGCCGTGAGCGAGCCGCGGAGTGTCACCGTGCTGGGGTCCACCGGGTCGATCGGCCGGCAGGCCATCGCCGTCGCGCAGCAGTTCCCCGAGCGGCTCCAGGTGACCGGCCTGGCCGCCGGGGGAGGGGACGTCGCCCTCCTGGCCGAGCAGGCACTCGCGCTCGGCGTCCGGACCGTCGCCGTCGCCCGGGCCACCGCCGCGCAGGACCTCCAGCTCGCCTTCTACGCCGCGGCGTCCCAGCGCGGCTGGGCGAAGGGCCAGTACGCGCTGCCCGAGATCCTCGCCGGGCCGCGCGCCGCGGAGGAGCTGGCCGCCCGCCCGGCCGACGTCGTCCTCAACGGCATCACCGGCTCGATCGGGCTGGGGCCCACGCTCGCCGCCCTCGGAGCCGGCCGGACGGTGGCGCTGGCGAACAAGGAGTCCCTGGTCGCCGGCGGCGCGCTGGTCACCGCGGCCGCGGCGCCGGGGCAGCTGGTGCCGGTCGACTCCGAGCACTCCGCGCTGGCGCAGTGCCTCCGTGGCGGCGCGCGAGGCGAGGTGGCTCGGCTGGTGCTCACCGCCAGTGGCGGGCCGTTCCGCGGCCGCAGCGCCGACGAGCTGGCCGACGTCACCCCCGAGCAGGCCCTGGCCCACCCCACCTGGGACATGGGGCCGGTGGTGACCATCAACTCGGCCACCCTGGTCAACAAGGGGCTGGAGCTGATCGAGGCCCACCTGCTGTTCGGCGTCCCGTACGCCGACATCGACGTCGTCGTCCACCCGCAGTCCATCGTGCACTCGATGGTGACCTTCGCCGACGGGGCGACCATCGCCCAGGCGAGTCCGCCGGACATGCGGCTGCCGATCGCGCTGGCGCTGGCCTGGCCCGACCGGCTGCCCGGCGTCCAGCCGGCCCTGGACTGGTCGGCGGCCGGCTCCTGGGAGTTCGCCCCGCTGGACTCCACCGCGTTCCCCGCGGTGCGGCTGGCCCGGCAGGCCGGGGAGGCCGGCGGCGTCGTCCCGGCGCTGTACAACGCGGCCAACGAGGAGGCGGTCGCCGCGTTCACCGCGCGGCGGCTGTCGTTCCCAGCGATCGTCCAGGTCGTCGCGCGTACCCTCGACGAGGCGCCGGACCTCGGTGCACCCACCTGCGTCGAGGACGTGCTGGCCGCGGAGAAGTGGGCCCGGGAGCACGCCCGCGCCGCGATCGCCGGAGGCTGAGCTGAGCGGGTTCCTGTTGACGATCCTCGGGATCGTCGCCTTCGCCGTGGGGCTGCTGTTCTCCATCGGCTTCCACGAGTTCGGCCACTTCTTCTGGGCCCGCCGGTTCGGCATGCGGGTGCCCCAGTTCTTCGTCGGCTTCGGCCCGACGGTCTTCTCCCGCCGCCGCGGGGAGACCGAGTTCGGCATCAAGGCCGTGCCGCTGGGCGGCTTCATCCGGATCGTCGGCATGATCCCGCCGGCCGAGGAGGGCGAAAGCAAGCGCGCCACCCGGATGCGCAGCTTCATCGCCGAGGTCCGCGGCCAGGCGCAGACCGACGTGCTCCCCACAGACGCCCAGCGGGTCTTCTGGAAGAAGCCGTGGTGGCAGCGGGTGGTCGTGATGTCCGCCGGCCCGCTGCACAACCTGGTCCTCGCCGTCGTGTTCTTCACCGTGGTGCTGGTCGGCTTCGGGGTGCCGGAGTCCACCACGACCATCGCCTCGATCCCGGCCTGCGTGCTCCCGGCCGGCGCGGAAAGCGCCGGCGCCGCCGATCCCTGCCGGGTCCCGATCACCCCCGCCGGCCGGCGGTGCGAGGCCGGCAGCCCCGGGTGCGCCCTGCCGGCGGAGAGCCCGGCCGCCGCCGCCGGCCTCCGCCCCGGCGACACCGTGCTCGCCGTGGGCGGCGAACCGGTCTCGCAGGAGACGGACACCGGGTGGCTCCAGGTGCAGCAGGCGATCCGCGGCAGCATCGACACGCCCGTGGAGCTGACCGTCCGGCGGGACGGCGCGGAGCGCGACCTCACCGTCGTCCCGATCGAGAACACCGTGTACGCCGACGCCGAGGGCGAGCGGACGATGCAGGTCGGCTACGTCGGGGTCAGCCCGGCGCAGACCTACGTGCAGCAGCCGGTCACCGCCGTCCCCGGGTTCCTCGGGGACATGATCGTCCGGTCGGTCGACCGGCTGACGGAGATCCCGCAGCGCATCCCGGCCCTGTTCGGGGCGGTGTTCCTCGGGGAGGAGCGCGACCCCAACGGCCCGATCGGCGTCGTGGGCGTCAGCCGCATCTCCGGCGAGGTGTTCTCCTTCGAGGGGTTCAGCGTGGCGGAGAAGGCCAGCTTCTTCTTCCAGCTGCTGGCCGGGGTGAACCTGGTGCTGTTCCTGTTCAACCTGCTGCCGATCTACCCGCTGGACGGCGGGCACGTGGCCGGCGCGCTGTACGAGAAGGCCCGCGCCACCGTCGCCCGGCTGCGCGGACGCCCGGACCCGGGCCCGTTCGACATCGCCCGGCTGATGCCGGTCGCCTACGTCGTCGCGGGGCTGTTCCTCGTGCTGTCCGGGCTGCTGTTCATCGCCGACATCGTCAACCCGATCACGCTGGGGTAGCGGCGGGCCCCTGAGCGGCCGGACCACGTCACACCCGCTGCACCGGCAGCGTCCCCGGCGCGGGGGATACTGGTCGGCATGGCGATCCCGGTCAGTCTCGGCATGCCCGCAGCTCCGCCGCCCGTGCTGGCACCGCGGCGGAAGACGCGGCAGCTCGACGTGGGCGGGGTCGGCGTCGGCAGCGACTCCCCGGTCAGCGTGCAGTCGATGTGCACGACCAAGACCGCGGACATCAACGCCACCCTCCAGCAGATCGCCGAGCTGACCGCCTCGGGCTGCCAGATCGTCCGCGTCGCCGTCCCGGACACCGACGACGCCGAGGCGCTGCCGATCATCGCCAGGAAGTCGCAGATCCCGGTCATCGCAGACATCCACTTCCAGCCGCGCTACGTCTTCGCCGCGATCGACGCCGGCTGCGCCGCCGTCCGGGTCAACCCCGGCAACATCAAGAAGTTCGACGACAAGGTCGGTGAGATCGCCAAGGCGGCCAAGGCCGCCGGCACGCCGATCCGGATCGGGGTCAATGCCGGGTCGCTCGACCGCCGGCTGCTGGCCAAGTACGGCAAGGCCACCCCGGAGGCGCTGGTCGAGTCCGCGCTCTGGGAGTGCTCGCTGTTCGAGGAGCACGACTTCCGCGACATCAAGATCTCGGTCAAGCACAACGACCCGGTGGTCATGGTGCGCGCCTACGAGCTGCTGGCCGAGCAGTGCGACTACCCGCTGCACCTCGGCGTCACCGAGGCCGGCCCGTCCTTCCAGGGCACCATCAAGTCCGCCGTGGCCTTCGGCGCGCTGCTGAGCCGGGGGATCGGCGACACGATCCGGGTGTCGCTGTCCGCCCCGCCGGTGGAGGAGGTCAAGGTCGGCAACCAGATCCTGGAGTCGCTCAACCTCCGCCAGCGCGGCCTGGAGATCGTCAGCTGCCCGTCCTGCGGCCGCGCCCAGGTCGACGTCTACAAGCTGGCCAACGAGGTGACCGCCGGGCTGGAGGGCATGGAGGTCCCCCTCCGGGTCGCCGTCATGGGGTGCGTCGTCAACGGCCCCGGGGAGGCCCGCGAGGCCGACCTGGGCGTGGCGTCGGGGAACGGCAAGGGGCAGATCTTCGTCCGCGGCGAGGTCATCAAGACCGTGTCCGAGTCCCAGATCGTGGAGACGCTGATCGAGGAGGCCATGCGCATCGCCGCCGAGCAGGTCGACGCCGGGACCCCGTCCGGTCCGCCGGTCGTCACCGTCAGCTGAGGACGGCGGCAGCCCAGGGCACGGGACGGGAGCGCGAGAGGTGCTGCGGTCGGCGTCGGCGCGCGTCCTCGACGAGGACGACGAGGCCGCGGTCCGGGAGCTGCTGGCCACCGACCCGGTCAGCGCCTGCATGCTCGCCGGGCGGGTGGAGTCGCACGGCACCGCCGCGGCGACGCTGGGTGCGCCGCTGTGGGGCCTGTACTCCGGCCGGCAGCTCGACGCGGTCTGCCTGGCCGGCGCCAACCTGATCCCGTTCGCCCGCCCCGGCGCCGAGCGCGCTGCCGCGGTGGCCTTCGCCGACCGGGCACGGCGGGCCGGGCGCCGCTGCTCGACCGTCGTCGGTCCGGCGTCGGCGGTCAACCCGCTGTGGGAGCTGCTGGCGCCGTCCTGGGGCCCGGCGAGGGAGGTCCGCGCGCGGCAGCCGCTGCTGGCCATCGAGGGCCCTCCGGCGGTGCCGGCCGAGCCCCGCGTCCGGCCGGTCCGCCTGAGCGAGCTGGACGTCCTGCTGCCCGCCGCGGTGTCGATGTTCACCGAGGAGGTCGGCGTCAGCCCGCTGCGGATCGACGGTGGGGCCGGCTACCGCGCCCGGGTGGCCGAGCTGGTCCGGGCCGGCCAGGCGCTGGCCTGGATCGAGGACGGCCGGGTCGTCTTCAAGGCCGACGTCGGGGCCGTCTCCCGCGACGCCTGCCAGCTGCAGGGGGTCTGGGTGGCGCCGCAGTGGCGTGGCCGGGGGATCGGCCAGCGCGGCACCGCGGCCGCCGTCGAGTACGCCCGGACGGCCATCGCCCCGGTGGTCAGCCTCTACGTCAACGACTTCAACGGTGCGGCCCGCGCCGCCTACGCCCGGGTGGGCTTCACCCAGGTCGGTACCTTCGCCTCGGTCCTCTTCTGAGGAAGGACCCCTCTGCCCCCCACTGCTCGCAGGCTCGCAGCGGGTCCCTGCAGAGGGGCCGCTCCATCACCTCACCTGCCCCCCACTGCTCGTAGGCTCGCAGCGGGTCCCTGCTGAGGGGCCGCTCCATCACCTCACCTGCCCCCCACGCCTCGCCGGCTCGGCGCGGGCCCCTGCCCCGAGGCCGGGTGCTCGGCTCCGTCGCCGGCGTCTGCCAGGGTGGAGCGGTGGGGAGACGACGGTGGACGGCACGGCTGGTCGGAGCGGCAGGAGGGGCGCTGCTGGTCGCCGCGCCGGTGCTCACCGGGTGCTCCAGCGACCCGTCCGCCGACGTGCGCGCGGCCGCCGAGGCCTTCCTCCAGGACTGGACGCAGGGCGAGCTGGAGTCGGCCGCGGGGCGGACGTCGGACCCCGCGGCGACCACCGACCTGCTGAGCCGGACGGCCACCGACCTGCCCGACGCCACGTTGGCCGCCGAGGTCGGTGAGGTGACCGTCGAGGACGGCACGGCGACCGTCGACTGGACGGCCACCTGGGACCTGTCGGCCGCTCCCGACTGGGAGTACCCGGCCACCCTCGAGCTGGCCGAGGCCGACGAGGGCTGGCAGGTGGTGGCCCAGCCGACGGTCGTCCACCCCGAGCTCGGCGACGGGCAGCACCTGCAGCTGACCCGGAGCCTGGCCGAGCGGGCACCGGTCACCGACGCCGCCGGCGCCCCGCTGTTCACGCCCACCGAGGTCGTGAACGTCGGGGTCGACCCGGGGCAGGTCACCGACCTGCCGGCGCTGGCCGCCGCGTTGTCGGCGGCCACCGGCGTGGCGGCCGAGGAGATCACCGCCGACGTCCAGGCCGCCCCGGCCGGCCAGTTCGTCCCCGTCATCACGCTGCGCCGGCCGGACTTCGAGGCCGTCCGGGCCCAGGTGTTCGACCTGCCCGGTACGGTGTTCCCCACCGAGACCCGGGTGCTGGCGCCCAGCTCGCGCTTCGCGCTCGCGCTGCTGGGCCGGGTGGGCCCGGCGACTGCCGAGGTCCTCGAGGACGCGGTGGACGACGACGGTGAGCCGCAGTACGCCGCCGGGGACGTGCTGGGCTCCTCCGGCCTGCAGCGGGCCTTCCAGACGCAGCTGGCCGGCACCCCCGGGTTCACCGTCTCGGTGGTCAGCAGCGACGAGGCGGTCGACGACCCCGGTGTCGTGGTGGACACCGTCGAGCCGGTCCCCGGCACGCCGGTCCAGACGCCGCTGGTGCCCGCCCTGCAGAACGCCGCGGACGCCGCCGTCGCGAGCCAGCCGCTGGCCACCCACCTGGTGGTCGTGCGGCCGGGCACCGGCGAGCTGCTCGCGGTGAGCTCCAACGAGGCGGCGAACCCGGCGAACGCGCTGAGCGGCCAGTTCCCGCCGGGGTCGAGCATGAAGACGATCACCGCGACCGCCCTGCTGTCCGCCGGCACCCTCACGCCGGCCACCCCGGTGCCCTGCCCCGGCACCACCGTGGTCGAGGGCCGGGAGTTCGAGAACCAGGACCAGTTCGACCTGGGGACGGTGCCGTTCACCGAGACCTTCGCCCAGTCGTGCAACACGACCTTCATCCAGCAGGCGCTGACCCTGCCCGACGACGCCCTGTCCGCGGCCGCCGCCTCCTACGGCGTGGGCACCGACTGGCAGCTGCCGGTCGACGTGTTCAGCGGTTCGGTGCCGGCGACGAGCACCGGCACCACCAAGGCGGCCGACGCCATCGGCCAGGGCCAGGTGCTTATGAGCCCCGCACAGCTGGCCCTCGTCGCGGCGGGCGTCGCGAGCGGCACCGCGGCCGCGCCGGTCGAGGTGCTCGGCGGCCCGCCGGCGGGTGCGGCACCCGCCGGCCCGCCGGCCGGGGTGCTCGACGCGCTGCGGCCGATGATGCGGCAGGTCGTGCTGTCGGGCACCGCCACGGCCCTGGGCGACCGGGGCGAGGTCCACGGCAAGACAGGCACCGCGGAGTACGGCAGCAACACCCCGCCGGACGCGCACGGCTGGTTCATGGGCTACCAGCTGGCCGGCCCGCAGGGCGACATCGCGTTCGCCGTGCTCGTCGAGGCCGGGCAGTCCAGCAGCGCGGCGGTCGGCGTCACCGACGCCTTCCTCGGCGCGCTCGGCTGAGTCGCGGGCGACCCGCTCCGGGTCGCCGGTGGACCTGCCAGGGGGTCGGCTCGCTGCCCGGCTGATCGACGTGGGTCCCCCGGGGGCGAGCTGACAGGCCCGGGCGCCGAGGGGTTGGCGCTGCTGGGCGTCCGTGACGGAGGCCAGGGCACGTGGCCCGACGCCGAACGTGCCTTCGGTCGGGTCGGCCCAGCAGGATCGCCACGAGCCGAACGTGCAGCTCAGGCGCTGCTCCCCCAGGAGAGGGCCGGGGGAGGGTCAGCCCTGGGGCAGCCCGGGGAAGGGCGTGGTGACCTCGTCCCGGCCGGCAGCCGTCCGCCAGGACACCGCCCGTACCTCCGCGTCACCCAGCACCGTCACGGCCGCCTCCCGGGTGCCGCGCTCGGCCGCCTGGTCGAGCACCCACGCCCACGCGGCCGTCACGCCGTCCTCCAGGGTGACCGCGAGCGCGGCCGCGTCGACGGGGGACAGCACCGGGAACGGCAGCGCGTAGGCCGCCTGCGCCGGGGCCGGCTCGACGCCGCGGGAGTCGAGCAGCGCCGCCACCTGGTCACGGACGTCGCGGTTCGCGACCAGCGCGAGGTCGGCCGGACCGCGCCCGGACGCCGGCAGCGCGGCCCCCACGACGCCGTACCCCCACACCGCGACGTGCGCGGCGGCGAGGGCGTCCTGCAGTGCCGTGTCCTCGGCGCTGGTCCCCGTCGCCGTGTCGTCCCCGTCAGCCACCGGTCGCCTCCCCGTCGCTCGCCGCCGTCATGCCAGCTGCCCCTCGGCGCCGCGCAACCCGGCGGCGATGCTGCCCAGCAGGGCGGCCCGGGCGCCGGTGAAGTCCGGGCACGCCGCGGCGTGAGAGGTCCAGGCCCGGCCCACCTCGGCGCGCAGGAAGGCCCGGGCCCCGACCGGGTCGGCCGGCACGGCCGGTGCCGATCCGGAGGCGGCAGCGGGTGCGGACGTGGCGCCCGGGGAGGCGGCCTGCAACCGCTCGAGCTGTGCGCGGGCCTGCTCGGCCAGGGACGCCGCCGCGGTGGCCAGCTCGGGTGCGGCCGCGAAGGCCCGGTCGTAGGCGGCCACCAGCGCCGTCTGCACGGCCAGCTGCTCGGCGAGCTGGTCGACCTGCGCGGGGGTGACCGCGTCGGCGGGCTCGCCGGCACCGGCCGTGCACCCGGCGGCGACAGCGGTCGTCCCGGCCAGGGCGGCCGCGAGCAGGGTCCGCCGGGAGAAGGCCCGCGGGACGGCGCCAGGGCAGGACTCGGACATCGCGACCATCCTCGCAGTCGGCAGCCGCCGCTCCCGGTAACGACCCGGTGCTGCGCCGGCCGGGCCGCCGGCCGCCGCGGCCCGGCCGGCGGCCGGCTGTGCGACCGGGTCGGCCCGCGTGCGGAGCGGTAACCTGACGGCTCCTGCGCAGCACGCCGCCGGCCCGTCGACCGGAGCCGGCAGACCGCCGGGTCGCTCCGGCGATCCGCGCCGGCCCGGGCGACCGACCGCGCAGCGACGTACACAGCGAGGAGGCAGCCGGTGTCCAGCCGAGCACCCCGTGCCGCCGACCGCACCACCGACCGGCTGGTCGCCGCCGTCGAACCGGTCGTGACCGCCGCCGGCTACGACCTCGAGGAGCTCGTCGTCCGCGCGGCGGGGACGCGCTCGGTGCTCCGGGTCGTGGTCGACCGCGACGAGGGCACCAGCCTCGACGACGTGGCCGACCTCAGCCGGGCCATCTCCGAGGTGCTCGACTCCGAGGAGGACGCCGGCCGCGCGCCCTACGTCCTGGAGGTCACCAGCCCCGGCGTCGACCGCCCGCTCACCGCCCCCCGGCACTGGCGGCGCAACACCGGCCGGCTCGTCGCCGTGGAGGTCGGACCGGAGCGGGCCCGCGAGCAGGTCACCGCCCGGCTGCTGCGGGTCGAGGACGACGGCGTCGTCCTCACGGTGGAGAAGGGCGGGGCGAAGAAGGGCCAGGTGCGCCGCGCGGTCGGCGAGCGCACCGTCCCCTGGTCGGAGCTGGGCGAGGGCCGGGTCCAGGTCGAGTTCAGCCGCCCGGCCGGGCACCGGGACGCCGCGCTGGTGGTCACCGGCCCAGCCGACGACGACACCGACGACGACACCGACGACGACACCGACGGGTTCGACCTGGACGGCACGGACAGCGACGAGATCGACGAGCCGGACGAGGGCGCGCTGGACGAGCGCGACCCGGCCGGATCCGGAGGAGAGCAGTGAACATCGACGTGACCGCCCTGAAGGCGGTCGAGCGGGAGAAGGGCATCCCCGCGGACACCGTGCTCCAGGCGATCGAGACCGCCCTGGTGACCGCCTACCGGCACGCCCACGGGGCGTCCCCGCACGTGCGGGTGCACGTGGACCGCAAGAGCGGTGAGGTCGCCGTCCTGGCCCAGGAGCTGGGGCCCGACGGCGAGGTGGTGCACGAGTGGGACGACACCCCGACCGACTTCGGCCGGATCGCGGCCAGCACCGCCAAGCAGGTCATCGTGCAGCGGCTCCGGGACGCCGAGCACGAGCAGACCTTCGGCGAGTACGCCGGCAAGGAGGGCGACATCGTCAGCGGCATCGTGCAGGCGCACGAACGCCGCAACACCCAGGGCATGGTGCTGATCGACATCGGCAAGGTCGAGGCCAACCTGCCGCCGACCGAGCAGGTCCCGGGTGAGGACTACCGGCACGGCACCCGGATCAAGGCCTACGTGGTCTCGGTGGCCCGCACCTTCCGCGGGCCGCAGGTGACCGTCTCCCGGACCCACCCCAACTTGGTCCGCAAGCTCTTCGCCCTGGAGGCCCCCGAGGTCGCCGACGGCAGCGTGGAGATCATGGCCGTGGCCCGGGAAGCCGGGCACCGGTCCAAGATCGCCGTCCGGACGTCGGTGCCGGGGCTGAACGCCAAGGGTGCGTGCATCGGCCCGATGGGGCAGCGCGTGCGCAACGTGATGAGCGAGCTGCACGGCGAGAAGATCGACATCGTCGACTGGTCGGACGACGACGCCGCGTTCGTCGCCTCCGCGCTCTCCCCGGCCCGGGTGACCAGTGCCCGCGTCGTCGACCCCGCGGCCCGGGCCGTCCAGGTGGTCGTCCCCGACTACCAGCTGTCCCTGGCCATCGGCAAGGAGGGGCAGAACGCCCGCCTGGCGGCCCGGCTGACCGGGTGCCGGATCGACATCCGCAGCGACGCCCAGCCCGACGACGGCGCCGCCCCGGTCTCCCCGGGAGTCGGTCGGGCACCGCTGCGGTCCGGGGTCCGGGCACCCGGCCGGCCCGCGCCGGGCGGGGCCCGCCCGCCTGCGCGACGCGCGGAACATCCCGGCCCCGCAGCGCGCTAGACTGCTGGATGGCCGACACGTCGATCCCGGTCCGCACCTGTGTGGGGTGCCGGCGACGCGCTCCGGTCACCGAACTGTTGCGTGTCGTCGCGCGGGACGGGGGGCTGACCCCCGATCCGCGCCGACGGCTCCCGGGCCGGGGCGCCTCCGTGCACCCCACCGCGGAGTGCCTGCGCGCAGCGGTCCGGCGTCGGGCCTTCCCGCGGGCGCTGCGCAGCAGCACCCCGCTGGAGACCGGTCCGCTGGAGGAACACCTCGCGCAGCAGGTCAGCCGACCGGCTGCCGAGGGGGTCCCGGGCGGGCGTTCCACGGCAGCACACCAGTAGGACCGGCACCCGGCCGGTCCGCACGTCGAGAGCAGGACGTCCTCGGATGAGCCACCTGTGAAGTCGTCACGATGACCATGTACCACTGACCTAGGGGTCGAGCGGGCCAGCCGCCGGCCTCACCAAGAGGAGACCCGTGCCAGGCAAGGCCCGCGTACACGAGCTCGCGAAAGAGCTCGGTATCGACAGCAAGACAGTGCTCGCCAAGCTCAAGGAGCAGGGCGAGTTCGTGAAGTCCGCGTCCTCCACCGTCGAGGCCCCGGTGGCCCGACGGCTGCGCGAGGCGTACTCCGGTGGCGGCACCGGCAACGGTGGATCCGCACCGCGCCCCGGTCCGCGCCCGTCGGCGCCCGCTCCGCAGCCCGCTGCCCCGGCGCCGTTCCCGGTCGCCTCGGCACCGGCGGCGCCCGCACCGGCCGCTCCTGCACCGGCAGCCCCGGCACCGCAGGCTCCTGCGGCCCAGGCGCCCGCTGCACCGTCGCCCGTCGCACCGGCTCCCGCCGCCTCCCGCCCGGCGCCCGCGCCCGGCGTGCGTCCGGCGGCGCCCGGCCCGCGTCCCGGCCCCCGGCCGGCTCCGCAGCAGCCCGCCGCCCAGCAGCCCGCCGTCCAGCAGCCTGCCGTCCAGCAGCCGGCCGCCAGCGCTGCCCCGACCCAGCAGCCCCCGGCTGCCCCGGGTCCGCGTCCGGCCGGCCCGCCGTCCGGCGCCGTCCCCGGCGGTCCGCGTCCGGCCGCGGCCGGTCCGCGGCCCGGCCCCCGTCCGGCACCGCGTCCGGGCAACAACCCCTTCAGCAGCGCCCCTCGTCCGGCAGCCCCCGGCCGTCCGGCCGGCCCGGGCGCCGGTGCTCCCGGCCAGGCCGTGCCGGGCCAGGGTGCGCCCGGCCAGGGCGGTCCCCGTCCGGCCCCGGGTGCCGGTGGTCCGCGCCCCGGCCCCGGTGCCGGCGGTCCGCGACCCTCGGCCGGTCCCGGTGGGCCCCGTCCCGCGGCAGGCCCCGGCGGCCCGCGCCCCAACCCCGGCATGATGCCGCAGCGTCCGAGCCCGGGCATGATGCCCGGGCGCCCGGCCGGCCCCGGCGGCCGTCCCGGCGGCGCACCGGCCGGTCGTGGCCGTCCCGGCGCCCCCGGCGGTGGCGGTGGCGGCGGGTTCCGTCCCGGCGGTGGCGGTGGCGCACCCGGCGGTGGCGGTGGCGCTCCGGCCGGCGGGTTCCGTCCCGGCGGTGGCGGCGGCGGTCGTGGCCGCGGTCGCGGCGGGTCCGGTGCCGGCACTGCGGGCGCCTTCGGCCGTCCCGGCGGCCGCGGTCCGGTCCGCGGACGCAAGAGCAAGAAGCAGCGGCGCCAGGAGTTCGACTCGATGGCCGCGCCGAGCATGGGCGGCGTCAGCCTGCCCCGTGGCAACGGGCAGACCGTCCGGCTGCCCCGTGGCGCCTCGCTGACCGACCTGGCCGAGCGGATCAACGCCGAGCCGGCCGCGCTGGTCACCGCCCTGTTCCACCTGGGCGAGATGATCACCGCGACGCAGTCGGTCAACGACGAGACGCTGCAGCTGCTCGGTGCCGAGATCGGCTGGGTCATCCAGGTCGTCAGCCCCGAGGACGAGGACCGCGAGCTGCTCGAGACCTTCGACCTCACCTTCGGTGACGAGGAGGGCGTCGAGGGCGACTGGGACATCCGTCCGCCGGTGGTGACCGTCATGGGTCACGTCGACCACGGGAAGACGAAGCTGCTGGACGCGCTGCGCAACACGAACGTGGTGGCGCGCGAGGCCGGCGGCATCACCCAGCACATCGGCGCCTACCAGATCGTCACCGAGCTGGAGGGCAACGAGCGTCCGGTCACCTTCATCGACACCCCGGGTCACGAGTCGTTCACCGCGATGCGTGCCCGTGGCGCGAAGGTCACCGACATCGTCGTCCTGGTGGTGGCCGCCGACGACGGCGTCATGCCGCAGACCGTCGAGGCGCTCAACCACGCCCAGGCCGCCGAGGTCCCGATCGTGGTGGCGGTGAACAAGATCGACAAGGAGGGGGCCAACCCCGCCAAGATCCGCCAGCAGCTCACCGAGTACGGCCTGGTGGCCGAGGAGTACGGCGGCGACACGATGTTCGTCGACGTCTCCGCGACCACCCGGCAGGGTTTGGAAGACCTGCTCGCGGCGATCCTGCTGACCGCCGACGCCTCGCTGGACCTGCGCGCCAACATCGAGCAGGACCCCCAGGGTGTCGTCATCGAGGGCAAGCTCGACAAGGGCCGGGGCCCCGTCGCCACGGTGCTGGTCCAGCGCGGCACGCTGCGCCAGGGCGACTCGATCGTGGCCGGCGACGCCTACGGTCGCGTCCGGTCGCTGCTCGACGAGCACGGCAACAAGCTCAAGGAGGCCCTGCCGGCCCGCCCGGTGCAGGTCGTCGGCCTCACCTCGGTGCCGCGGGCCGGTGACACGTTCCTCGTCGTCGACGAGGACCGCGTCGCCCGGCAGATCGCCGACCGCCGCCAGGCCCGCATCCGCAACGCGCAGAACGCCTCCATGCGCAAGCGGATCAGCCTGGAGGACCTCGACGCCGCGCTCAAGGAGAACCGCCAGCTCAACCTGATCATCAAGGGCGACAACTCGGGCACCGTGGAGGCGCTCGAAGAGGCGCTGATGAAGATCGAGGTGAGCGACGACATCTCGCTGCGGGTCATCCACCGCGGCGTCGGCGGCATCACCAAGAGCGACATCGACCTCGCGCTGGCCGACGACGTCATCGTCCTGGGCTTCAACGTGCGGGCCGAGGGGCAGGCCACGGAGCTGGCCAACCGCGAGGGGGTGGACGTCCGGTACTACACGGTCATCTACCAGGCCATCGAGGAGATCGAGGCCGCCCTCAAGGGCATGCTCAAGCCCGTCTACGAGGAGGTCCAGCTCGGGACGGCGGAGGTCCGCGAGGTCTTCCGGGTGCCGAAGATCGGGAACGTCGCCGGTTCGCTGGTCCGCAGCGGGACGATCGTGCGCAACAGCAAGGCGCGGCTCGTCCGTGACGGGGCCGTGGTCGCCGACAACCTGACGGTGGAGTCCCTCCGCCGGTTCAAGGACGACGCGACCGAGGTCCGCGAGGGCTACGAGTGCGGCATCGGCCTGGGGTCGTTCAACGACATCAAGGTCGACGACGTGATCCAGACCTTCGAGCTCCGCGAGAAGCCGCGCGCCTGAAGGACCCCGTCCTCCTCACGCCTCGCAGGCTCGGCGTGAGCCTCTGGACGGGGCCGCGACAACGCACTGAGCAGTGAGGAGGCGGTGAGCGTGTTCACGGGCACGCTCACCGCCGACCTGCTGCTCGGGGACGTGCACTCGCTGAAGGGGAAGCGGGCCGTGGTCCGGCCGATCGTGGCCGAGCTGCGGCGCCGCTTCGCCGTGGCCGCGGCCGAGGTCGGCGACACCGACCTGCACCGCCGCGCGCAGGTCGGTGTCGCGACCGTGGCCGGGGACGCCGGCCAGGTGACCGACGTCCTCGACGCCTGCGAGCGGTTGCTGGCGGAGCGGCCTGAGGTGACGCTGCTGTCGACGCACCGGCAACTCGTCTCCGACACGGATTGAAGGACCCCTCGCAGGGGCCCACCGCGCCTGAACGCGCGGTGGGCCCTTGAGGGAGCCGTACCCAGCCGGCCGGGAGCCCCAGACACCGGGCCCCCGGCCGGCGACGTCCACCGCCGCCGGCGCCCACCCGGAGCCGGCGCCGAGCACAGGAGGACCTCCGATGGCCGACCCGGCACGGGCACGCCGCCTGGCGGTGCGCATCCGCCAGATCGTCTCCGCCACCATCGAGATGCAGATCAAGGACCCGCGGCTCGGCATGGTGACCATCACCGACGCCCGGGTCACCAGTGACCTGCGGGAGGCCACGGTCTTCTACACCGTCTACGGCGACGAGACCCACGTCGCCGACTCCGCCCGCGCGCTGGCCAGCGCCACCGGGGTGCTGCGCTCGACGGTCGGCAAGCAGACCGGGATTAAGTTCGTCCCGTCGCTGACGTTCGTCGCCGACATGGTCCCCGACACCGCCCGCGAGCTCGAGGTCGCGCTCGAGCGCGTCCGGCACGCCGACGCGGAGCTGGCCCGTGCCCGCGAGGGCGCCCAGTACGCCGGCGAGCCCGACCCCTATCGCCGTCCGGCCGAGGACGACGACACCGTCGACGGCGCCGTCGACGACCTGACGGACGACGACCTGGTCGACGACGACCTGGTCGACGCCGACCCGCACACCGCGTCCGAGACGAGGAGCGTCCGATGACCGAGGCCGTGGACCCGGACCCAGACGACCGCGCCGCCTCCGCCGAGGGCACCACCCTGGGCGGCCGGCGCGAGCCCGACCCGCAGGGCGACCCCACCATGGGCGGCAAGCGGGGGCAGATCGGTGAGACCGACAGCATCGCCGCCGACGAGCCCGACGACGGCGGACCGTCCATCCCGGTCGGCGGCGGGGACGTCACCGAGGAGCCCAACGCCTCCCCGGTGGCCGGACCCGGGCCCGGCGACGGCACCTCCGCGGGCGCGGGCTCCGCGGCCGCCGACTCGGACTGACCTGGTGACCGCTGCGATCGAGGCCCCGCAGGCCGCCGCCGTCGACGTGCTGGACGCGGCGGCGGCCGCCGGGGCGACCGTGGTGCTCTCCGGGCACGTCCAGCCCGACGCCGACGCGCTGGGCAGCACCCTCGCGCTGGCCGAGGGCCTGCGCCGGCGGGGGGCGCGGGTGGTGGCGACCTTCCCCACGCCGTTCGTGCTGCCCGAGTCGCTGTCCTGGCTGCCCGGCGCCGACACCCTGGTGGCCCCCGACGAGGTGCCGGCCGCGCCGGAGGTCTTCGTCAGCCTCGACGCCTCCTCCACCGGCCGGCTCGGCGACCTCGCCGGCCTGCTCTGCACCGCCGGCACCTCGATCGTCGTGGACCACCACGCCAGCAACCCCGGCTTCGGCACCGTGCGGCTCGTCGACCCCGGCGCCGCCGCGACCGTCGTGCTCGTCGCGGGGCTGCTGGACGGGCTGGGCGTCGAGTGGGACGCCCCGATCGCCACCTGCCTCTACGCCGGGCTGGCCGCCGACACCGGCTCGTTCCGGTTCGGCAACACCGCGCCCGGCACGCACGAGCTGGCCGCCCGGCTGCTGCGCACCGGCATCGACCACGCGGCCATCAGCCAGCGGCTGTTCGACACCGCGCCGTTCGGCTGGCTGCCGCTGCTGTCCCTGGTCGCCGGACGCGCCGAGCTCCAGCCCGACGTCGGCGCCGGGCTGGTGTGGACCTGGGCCACGGCCGCCGAGGCCCGGGACCGCGGGCTGGCCGGCGACCAGCTGGAGGCGCTGGTCGACGTCGTCCGGGCCACCCGCGAGGCCGACGTCGCGTGCGTGCTGAAGGGACAGGACGACGGCACCTGGGTCGTGTCGATGCGCTCGCGCGGGGCCACCGACGTGTCCCGGGTGGCGACCGGGCTCGGGGGCGGCGGTCACCGCCTCGCCGCCGGCTACACCTCCCGGCTCGACCTGGCCGCGACCGTGGCGGTGCTGAGCCAGGAGCTGGCGACGGGGTCCGCGACCTGAGTACCTCGCGACCCTCCGGGCCGCACCGCGACCAGGAGCCGTCCCAGGCTGCCGCTGAGCCGCTCCCGGCGTCCCCGGCGGAAGCCCTCCGGGTCTCGCGCCCGGACCGCCGAGCTCGCAAGCTCGCGTCTCCGGGGGCGGGACCGTCCATCCCGGCGCTGGCGGCCCCGGCGCTCGTGGTGCTCGCCGCGGAGCCGCTCTACCTGCTCGTGGACACCGCCGTCGTCGGCAACCTGGGGACCGTAGCCCTGGGCGGTCTCGCCGTCGGCGGGGGCCTGCTGGCCTACGTGGCGGCGCTGCTGAACTTCCTCGCCTACGGCACCACGGCGCGCGCCGCCCGCCGGGCCGGTGCCGGGGACCGCGCTGGTGCCGTCGCCGAGGGCGTGCAGGCCAGCTGGCTGGCCGCCGGGCTCGGGCTCGTGCTGGCCCTGGTCTTCCAGCTGCTGGCCGGCCCGCTGACCCGGTTGCTGGCCGGTGGCGCGGGCCCGGTGGCCGAGGCCGGCGAGCAGTGGCTGCGGGTGGCCAGCACGGGCCTCCCCCTGCTGCTGCTGGCGCTGGCCGGCAACGGCTGGCTGCGCGGCGTCCAGGACCTGCGCAGCCCGGTCCGGTACGTGCTGGCCGGCAGCCTGGTCAGCCTGCTGCTCTGCCCGCTGCTGGTGTACACCGCCGGCCTGGGCCTGGTCGGCTCGGCCGTGGCCAACGTCGCGGGCCAGGCGGTGGCCGCGGCCTGCTTCGTCCGCGCCCTGGCCCGGGAGGTGCGCAGCCTCGGGGTCGACCGGCGCCCGGGACGGACCGGGGTGTTCGGTCAGCTGGTGCTCGGCCGCGACCTGCTGCTGCGGGCGGCGGTGCTCCAGCTGGCGTTCGCCGCGGCCGCCGGGGTGGTGGCCCGCAGCGGCACCGCCGAGCTCGGCGCCCACCAGATCGCGCTGCAGCTGTGGCTGTTCCTCGCGCTGGTGCTCGACGCCTACGCCATCGCGGCCCAGACGCTGGTCGGCCACGCGCTCGGCGCCGGACGGGCCGACGACGCCCGTCGCACCGCCCGCCGGGTCACGGCCTGGGGGCTGGGCACCGGGGTGGTCGTGGCGGTGGTCCTGCTCGCGCTGGGCCCGGTGCTGCCGGGGCTGTTCACCGACGACCCCGCCGTCCTCGCCCGGACCGCCGTCGTCTGGTGGTTCCTCGCCCTCATGCAACCGCTGGCCGGTGTCGTGTTCGCGCTGGACGGCGTGCTGATGGGGGCTGGGGACGTGGCCTACCTGCGCACCGTCACCCTGCTCGCGGCGCTGCTCGGGTTCCTGCCGCTGAGCCTGCTGTCCGGCCGGCTGGACTGGGGGCTGGCCGGGGTGTGGACCGGGCTGACCCTGTTCATCGTGCTGCGTCTGGTCGCGGTCGGGCTCCGGGTGCGGGGGACGGCGTGGCTGGGTGAGACGGTGGCGGCGTGAGCGAGCCCGCATGAGCCCGAGGAAGCCGGACGCCGACGTGCCGCCCGCCCTGCTGCTGGTCGACAAGCCCGGCGGGATGACCTCGCACGACGTCGTCGCCCGGGCCCGGCGGGTGCTGTCGGTCCGCCGGGTCGGGCACGCCGGCACGCTGGACCCGATGGCGACCGGGCTGCTCGTCCTGGGCGTCGGCTCGGCCACCCGGCTGCTCGGCCACCTCAGCGGCTCGGACAAGACCTACGAGGCCACCGTCCGGCTCGGCCAGGCCACGGTCACCGACGACCGCGAGGGGGAGGTCACCGCGACCACCTCCGCGGCCGCGGTCACCGAGGACGACGTCCGCGCCGCGCTGGCCGCCCAGGTGGGGGACCTGCAGCAGGTCCCGTCCTCGGTGAGCGCGGTGAAGGTCGAGGGCCGGCGGTCCTACGACCGCGTCCGGGCGGGCGAGGAGTTCGAGCTGCCCGCCCGGCCGGTGACCGTGCACCGGATCGACGTCCACCGGGTGGTCCGGCCGACCCCCGACCTGGTCGACGTCGACCTCACCGTGTCCTGCAGCACCGGTACCTACGTGCGGGCCATCGCCCGGGACGCCGGCGCCGCGCTGGGCGTGGGTGGGCACCTCACCGCCCTGCGCCGCACCTCCTCCGGGCCGTTCCGCACCGCCGACGCGCGACCGGTGGAGGAGGCCGCGGAGGCGCTGGCCACGGCCGGGAGCGGGCCGGGGGTGCTGCCGCTGACCGACGCCGCCCGGCGGGTCTTCCCGGTCCGCGAGCTCACCCCCGAGGAGGCGGTGGCGCTCGGGCACGGCCAGCGGGTGCCCGCGACCGGGGCGCCCGGGCTGCACGCCGCCGTCGGCCCCGGGGACCGGCTGGTCGCCCTGGTCGAGGACAGCGGCTCCATCGCGCGGGTCTCGGTCGGCTTCCCGCCCAGCCGCGACGACTGAGGGGCGCCGGCCCCGGCTAGGACGTGCTGGGTGGAGGCCCGAACCATCCCAGCTGCAACGCCTGGCCCAGGTCGTCACGATCGGCGCTGTGGCTCACGAGTTGTCCGCCGGCGATGCGGAACCAGTGTGTCTGGGACGTGGCGAAGCTGCGTCCGGTGGCCGGGAAGGTCTGCGCGACCTCCCCGTCGGGGGTGAAGGTCGTGAAGGGACCGGTCTGGCGGCCGGACATGGTCGTCCGGGCGACCACCCAGTCGCCCTCGGCGACGACCGTGTGGACGGTCCAGCGCAGGTCCGCGTAGGCGGAGTGCAGCCAGTCGTAGGTCGCGCGGGCCCCGGCCACGCCCGGCTGGGCCGCGGCCGGTGGTTCGGCCACTGCCTCGTCGTTGTGCATCGTGGGCGCGATGATCGCCGAGGCCTTCTCGTCGTCCCAGTCCTCCATCAGTCGGAAGTCTCTGACGGCGAGGTCGTGGGCGATGTCGACGGCACTGCGAGTCGGTGTCTCGGACATGAGGACTCCCGGTGGGAGGGGTGGACACACGAGCCTCCTGCTCGTGGGCGGCTGGGTCCAAGGTCGGTCGCACCAGTGCGGTGACGCGGCCGCGCCCAGGGGTGGCAAGCTGGCCTGGGTGAGCGTTCTGGAGGACCGGCTGGCGGCGCTGCACGCCGAGCTGGCCGCGCTGCCCGGCGTGCTGGTCGCCTTCTCCGGCGGCGTGGACTCCGGCGTGGTGCTGGCCGCGGCGGTGCGCGCCCTCGGCGCCGACCGGGTGGTCGCGGCCACGGCGGTCTCGCCCAGCCTGCCCGCCGCCGAGCGGGCCGCCGCGCACGGGTTCGCCCGGTCCCTCGGCGTCCGGCACGAGCAGCCGGGCACCGACGAGCTGGCCCGCGAGGGGTACGTGGCCAACGCCGGCGACCGGTGCTTCTTCTGCAAGGCCGAGCTGCTCGACGTGCTCACCCCGCTGGCGGCCGGGCTCGGCATCGCCGACGTGGTCACCGGCACCAACGCCGACGACGTCCGTGCCGGGTTCCGCCCGGGCATCCGGGCCGCCACGGAGCGCGGCGCCTGGGCGCCGCTGGCCCGCGCGGGCATGACCAAGGACGACGTCCGCGCGGCCGCCCGGCGCTGGGAGCTGCCGCTGGCCGACAAGCCGGCCGCGGCCTGCCTGGCCAGCCGGATCGCCTACGGCGTGCCCGTCTCGGCGCAGCGGCTGGCCCGGGTGGAGGCCGCCGAGACCGCGCTGCGCGCCGCGCTCGCCGAGGCCGGGCTGGCGGTGCGGGACCTGCGGGTCCGCGACCTCGGCGCCGTCCGCGGGCGGGAGACCGCCCGGGTCGAGGTGGACGCCGCGCTGGTGCCCGACCTCACCGGCCGGCCGGCGGTGCTGGACCGGGTGCGCGAGGTCGCCGGCTTCGACGTGGTCGAGCTCGACCCGCGCGGGTTCCGCTCCGGGTCGATGAACGAGCTGCTGCCCGACCCCGTCCGCTACCGCTGGTGAAGGACCCCCTGCCCCCCGTCCCTCGCACGCTCGGGCTGGGTCCCCGCAGGGGGCCGGACGCTGCGCACGATGCGGGCGGCCGCCACACCGGCGCCGAAGCCGTTGTCGATGTTGACCACCAGCACGCCCGGGGCGCAGGCAGTGAGCATGGTGAGCAGCGCGGCCAGCCCCTCGAAGGCCGCGCCGTAGCCGACCGACGTCGGGACGGCGACCACCAGACGGTCGGTCAGCCCGGCGACCACGCTGGGCAGCGCGCCGTCCATCCCGGCGACCACCACCACCGCGTCGGCCGCGGCGAGGTCCTCGGCCACCGCCAGCACCCGGTGCACACCGGCGACCCCGACGTCGTCCACCCGCCGGCAGCCCACCCCGCTGGCGGTCAGCGTCGCCGCCACCTCCGCGGCGACCGACCGGTCGGAGGTCCCCGCGGTGAGCACCAGCACCCGGCCCACCGGCTCGGGCAGCTCCCCGACCCAGGCCACCCGGGCGGCGTCGTCGAACCCGGCCGTCGGCCAGCGGTCCCGGATGGCGGCCGCGGTCGGGCCCTCCACCCGGGTGGCCCAGGCCAGCGGCGCCCCGGCGTCCAGCAGCCCGGCCAGGCAGGCGACCGTCTCCTCGGGGGTCTTGCCCCCGGCGTAGACGACCTCGGGCGTCCCGGTACGGGCCTCGCGGTCGACGTCCAGCCGGGCGATCCCCACGTCGGCGGTGCGGCGCAGCTCGGTCACCCCGCCAGTCTCCCGCACCCGCCGTGTCGCACCGGCGCCAGCTGGGCAGGAACCCCCCATGAGCGTCGTCAAGATCAACGTCGTGACCATGCCGGAGGACAAGCGGTCCCGCTTCGAGGAGCGCTTCAAGGGCCGCGCCGGCGCCGTGGAGACCACGCCGGGCTTCGAGTGGTTCGAGCTGCTCCGGCCGGTCGAGGGCACCGACTCCTACCTGGTCTACACGCGGTGGACCACCGAGGAGGCCTACCGGTCCTGGCAGTCCAGCCAGGACTTCGACCGGGCGCACGACGGCGGTGGCGACACCCTCGCCCCGGCCGCCGAGCGCTCGCAGAACCACCTGTGGAGCTACGAGGTGGTCGAGTCAGCCGGGCCGCACGGCGAGAAGGGCTGAGCGGTGCGCCCGCGCCCGGGGTCGCCGCCCGGGCGCGGGCTAGGGTGGCGGGGCGGCCCGGCAACCGTCGGGTCCCGCTCCGGCACGGACACCAGCAGGTGGGAGCCATGACCGACACGCTCGCCGACAGCCGTACCTCCTCCCGGGAGTTCGCCGAGGGAGTGCCGCTGGTCGTGGAGGACGTGCCGCGCCGTCCCGCCGCCGAGCGCGCCCAGCTGCTGGAGGACCCCGGCTTCGGCCGGTACTTCACCGACTCGATGTTCGTGGCCCGGTACCGGGCCGGCGAGGGCTGGTGCGACGCCCGGCTCACCCCCTACGCGCCACTGCAGCTGGACCCCAGCGCGGCGGCCCTGCACTACGCCCAGTCGATCTTCGAGGGGCTGAAGGCCTACGCCCAGCCCGACGGCAGCGTGGCGACCTTCCGGCCGGAGTCCAACGCCGCCCGGTTCGCCCGCAGCGCGGTCCGGCTGGCCATGCCCCCGGTGCCCGAGCAGTCGTTCCTCACCGCGGTCGACGCCCTCGTCGACACCGACCGCGAGTGGGTGCCCACCGGCGCGGACCAGACGCTGTACCTCCGGCCCTACATGCTGGCCGTCGAGCCCTTCCTCGGGGTCCGGCCGGCCCACGAGTACCTGTTCATCGTCATCGCCAGCCCCGCCGGGGCGTACTTCCCCCGCGGCGTGCACCCGGTGAGCGTCTACCTCTCCGAGGACTACATCCGGGCCGCGCCCGGCGGCACCGGCGACGTGAAGTGCGCCGGCAACTACGCCGCCAGCCTGCTCGCCCAGGAGCAGGCCATCGCCGCCGGCTGCGACCAGGTCGTCTGGCTCGACGCGGTGGAGAAGCGGTACGTCGAGGAGATGGGCGGGATGAACCTGTTCTTCGTCCTCGGCTCCGGGGCCGACGCCGAGCTGGTCACCCCCGAGCTGACCGGCACCCTGCTGCCCGGCATCACCCGCGACTCGCTGATCACCGTGGCCCGCGAGCTCGGCCACCGGGTCACCGAGCGGAGGTTCAGCGTCGAGGAGTGGCGGTCCGGCGTCGCCGACGGCTCGGTCACCGAGACCTTCGCCTGCGGCACCGCCGCGGTGATCACCCCGGTCGGCGAGGTGAAGGCGCGCACCGGCGACTTCACCGTCGGCACCGGTGAGCCCGGCCCGCTGACCATGCAGCTGCGCGCCCACCTGCTGGACGTCCAGCACGGCCGGGTGCCCGACACGCACGGCTGGCTGCACCGCGTCGCGCCCGCCGCCTGACGTCGCGCGGCGGGGAGGAGGGGAGTGGAGCGCTGGCGGGGGCTGGAGGCCACCCCGGGTGACCTGGCCCGCACGGTGGTCACCGTGGGGATGTACGACGGGGTGCACCGCGGGCACCAGCACCTGATCGGCACCGCCGTCGAGCGGGCCCGGGCGATGCGCCGTCCCTCGCTGCTGCTCACCTTCGACCCGCACCCGGCCGAGGTGGTCCGGCCCGGCTCCCACCCCGCGATCCTCACCTCCGCCGACCGCAAGGCCGAGCTGGTGGCCGCGCTGGGCGTCGACGCCATGTGCGTTCTGCCGTTCACCCCGGAGTTCAGCCGGCTGTCCCCGGAGGGCTTCACGCACACGGTGCTGGTCGAGCGCCTGCACGCCGCCCACGTCGTCGTCGGCCGCAACTTCACCTACGGGCACCGGGCCGCCGGCACCGTGGAGAGCCTGGCCGCCGAGGGCCGCCGGTTCGGGTTCGGCGTCGAGGGCGTCGACCTGACCAGCGTCGCCCCCGAGGCCGACCCGGGCGGCCTGGTGGAGGAGCCGGTCACCATCTCCTCCACCTACATCCGGGCCTGCGTGGCCGCCGGCGACATGCGCTCGGCGGCCCGGGCGCTGGGCCGCCCGCACCGGGTCGACGGCATCGTGGTGCGCGGTGACCGCCGGGGCCGCGAGCTGGGCTACCCCACCGCGAACGTGGAGAGCGCCCCGTTCACCGCCGTCCCGGCCGACGGGGTGTACGCCGGCGCGCTGGTGCTGCGGGACCACACCACCGGTGCCAGCACCGGCAGCCACCCGGCCGCGATCTCGGTGGGCAGCAACCCGACCTTCGCCGGCAGCCGGCGCACGGTGGAGGCCTACCTGCTCGACTTCTCCGGCGACCTCTACGGCGAGCACGTGGGTGTCGAGTTCGTCGAGCGGCTGCGCCCGATGACCACCTTCGCCGGCGTGCCCGAGCTGCTCGAGGCGATGGCGGACGACGTCATGCGGACCCGCGCCGTCCTCGGTGTCCCAGCTCCGGTCGGCCGGCCGGGGCCGCCGCCCGGGTGAGCCGGACGGCCCCGCGGAGCACCTGTGTAACCTGGACGGTGGCGTCGGGTGACCGACGTGTGTGCATTGCTGCCCTCGTGACACAGACCGGGGGCCACACGTGACCTGCCCTGGAGGCACCACATGGCGCTGGAGAGCGCGACGAAGAAGCAGATCATGACCGAGTACGCGACGGTCGAGGGCGACACCGGTTCGCCGGAGGTGCAGGTCGCGATGCTGACCCGACGGATCAGCGACCTGACCGAGCACCTCAAGCAGCACAAGCACGACCACCACAGCCGGCGGGGCCTGCTCCTGCTGGTCGGCCGCCGCCGGCGGCTGCTGAACTACCTGGCGAAGACCGACATCAACCGGTACCGCTCGCTCATCGAGCGGCTCGGCCTGCGCCGCTAGCACTCCGAGGGGACCGCTCCGGGCACACCGGGACGGTCCCCTCTCTCGTGCGGCAACCCGCCGCACGGGCCACCGGCGAGGAACGCCGGCCGCCCCCGTGAGGGGCCGGTCCTCGGTAGTGGCCCCCGGGACGCACCTGCGCACGAGCGGGACCCAACGCCCCCGAGGGCTTCGATCGAAGACCGGTCGCCCCGGACGCCGCCGGCACACCTGCCGCGAAGAGGACGTCGCCGCATGCGACGTAGGAAGAGGACACGATGTCCGCACCCACCACCGAGAACGACACCGACTTCGAGGACGGCGTCTTCACCGCCACCGCGGTGATCGACAACGGCAGCTTCGGCAGCCGCACCGTCACCTTCGAGACCGGCCGGCTGGCCAAGCAGGCCGCCGGTTCCGTCGTCGCCACCATGGGCGACACCACGCTGCTGTCGGCCACCACGGCCGGCCGCCAGCCCAAGGAGCAGTTCGACTTCTTCCCGCTGACGGTGGACGTCGAGGAGCGGATGTACGCCGCCGGCCGCATCCCCGGCTCGTTCTTCCGCCGCGAGGGCCGGCCCTCCGAGGACGCCATCCTCACCTGCCGGCTCATCGACCGGCCGCTGCGCCCCACCTTCGCCAAGGGCCTGCGCAACGAGGTCCAGGTCGTCATCACCGTGCTCTCGCTGGACCCCGACCACCTGTACGACGTGCTGGCGATCAACGCCGCGTCGGCGTCCACCCAGCTCTCCGGCCTGCCGTTCTCCGGGCCGGTCGGCGGGACCCGGGTCGCGCTGATCAACGGCCAGTGGGTCGGCTTCCCGACCAACAGCCAGCTCGAGGACGCCGTCTTCGACATGGTCGTGGCCGGCCGGGTGCTGCCCGACGGCGACGTGGCGATCATGATGGTCGAGGCCGAGGCCACCGAGAAGACGATCGACCTGGTCGCCGGCGGGGCCACCGCGCCGACCGAGGAGGTCGTGGCGCAGGGCCTCGAGGCCGCCAAGCCCTTCATCAAGGCGCTGTGCCAGGCGCAGAGCGAGCTGGCCGGCAAGGCCGCCAAGCCCGAGGCGCACTTCCCCCGGTTCCTGGACTACCAGGACGACGTGTACGCCGCCGTCGAGTCCGCCGCTCTGGACCGGCTCACCACCGCCCAGGCGATCGCCGCCAAGCAGGAGCGCAACGACGCCACCGACGCCCTGAAGGACGAGGTCGTCAGCACGCTCGCCGGCCAGTTCGAGGGCCGCGAGAAGGAGGTCTCCGCCGCCTTCCGCGCCGTCACCAAGAAGGTCGTCCGTCAGCGCATCCTGCGCGACAAGGTGCGCATCGACGGCCGCGGCCTGACCGACATCCGGCCGCTGTCGGCCGAGGTCGAGGTGCTGCCGCGGGTGCACGGCTCGGCGCTGTTCGAGCGCGGCGAGACCCAGATCCTGGGCGTCACCACGCTGAACATGCTCCGCATGGAGCAGCAGCTGGACACGCTGTCCCCGGTGACCCGCAAGCGCTACATGCACAACTACAACTTCCCGCCGTACTCCACCGGTGAGACCGGCCGCGTCGGCTCGCCGAAGCGCCGCGAGATCGGCCACGGCGCGCTCGCCGAGCGGGCCCTCATGCCGGTGCTGCCCGACCGCGAGCAGTTCCCCTACGCCATCCGGCAGGTGTCCGAGGCGCTGGGCTCCAACGGCTCGACGTCCATGGGCTCCGTCTGTGCCTCCACCCTCGCGCTGCTCAACGCCGGTGTGCCGCTGCGCGCCCCGGTCGCGGGCATCGCCATGGGCCTGGTGTCCGACCAGGTGGACGGGAAGACCGAGTACGTCGCGCTGACCGACATCCTCGGCGCCGAGGACGCCTTCGGTGACATGGACTTCAAGGTCGCCGGCACCAAGGACTTCGTGACCGCCCTCCAGCTGGACACGAAGCTCGACGGCATCCCCTCCGACGTCCTCGCCGGTGCGCTCACCCAGGCCCGCGCGGCCCGGCTGCACATCCTCGACGTAATGCTCGAGGCGATCGACGGTCCCGACGAGATGAGCCCGTTCGCCCCCCGGGTGACCACGGTCCGCATCCCGGTCGACAAGATCGGCGCGGTGATCGGCCCCAAGGGGCAGATGATCAACGCGATCCAGGACGAGACCGGCGCGGACATCACCATCGAGGACGACGGCACGATCTACGTCGGCGCCTCCGACGGGCCCTCCGCCCAGGCGGCGGTGGACCGGATCAACGCCATCGCCAACCCGACGCTGCCGAAGGTGGGGGAGCGGTTCCTGGGCACGGTGGTCAAGACCACCGCCTTCGGTGCCTTCGTGTCCCTGCTGCCCGGCCGCGACGGCCTGGTGCACATCAGCAAGCTCGGCGGCGGCAAGCGGATCGCCAAGGTCGAGGACGTCGCCAACGTCGGTGACAAGCTGCAGGTCGAGATCACCGACATCGACGCCCGGGGCAAGATCAGCCTCGTCCCGGTCGCCGACGGCGAGGCGTCCTCGGACGCTCCCGCCGGTGACGCCGTCCCCGCCCCCGCGGAGGCGTGACGAGGATCGACAGCGGGTCGGCCACCGGGGCCGGGGTGGGTGCCGACGCGCCCGCCCCGGCCCCGGTCGGCACGGCCCAGGAGAGTGCGGTCGGCGCCACCGGGGGGAGCGCGGTCGGCACGACCCGGGTGCTGGACGTCGACGAGTTCGGCGGCCGGGTGGAGCGGACCGAGCTGCCCGGCGGCCTGCGGGTGCTCACCGAGACGATGCCCGGCGTCCTGTCCGCGACCCTGGGCATCTGGGTGGGCGTGGGGTCGCGGGACGAGTCGCCGCACCTGGCCGGCTCCTCGCACTTCCTCGAGCACCTGCTCTTCAAGGGCACCCGCAGCCGGACGGCCCTGGACATCGCCACGGCGATGGACGCCGTCGGCGGTGAGATGAACGCCTTCACCGCGAAGGAGCACACCTGCTACTACGCCAACGTGCTCGCCAGCGACCTCCCGCTGGCCGTGACGCTGCTCGGTGACCTGGTCACCGACGCGCTGAACACCGCACCGGACCTGGAGTCCGAGCGGACGGTGGTGCTCGAGGAGATCGCCATGCGCGACGACGAGCCCAGCGACGCGGTGCACGACCTGTTCGCCGAGACGCTGTTCGGGGACACCCCGCTCGGCCGGTCGGTGCTGGGCACGGTGGAGTCGATCGAGTCCCTGACCCGGGACGACGTCGACGGCTGGTACCGCGAGCGCTACGCCGTCCCCTCGATCGTGGTGGCCGCGGCCGGCCGGGTGGACCACGCCCAGGTGCTCGAGCTGGTCACCGCCGCCTTCGGCGACCGGCTCGCGGGTCCGGCGCGTCCGGAGCCGCTGCGCCGCGGCGAGGACGCCGACCTCCGGCGTCCGGCCCGGCCCACCGGGCTGATCCACCGGCGCACCGAGCAGACGCACCTGCTGCTCGGCAGCGTCGGGATGGGGCGGCTGGACGACCGCCGGTACGCCGCGGCGGTGCTGGACACCGCGGTCGGCGGGGGCATGAGCTCGCGACTGTTCCAGGAGGTCCGGGAGAAGCGCGGCCTGGTCTACAGCGTCGGCTCGTCGTTGACCCACTACGCCGGCGCGGGGACCTTCTCCGTCTACGCCGGCTGCTCGCCCAAGCGGGTCCCCGAGGTGCTGCGCCTGGTGCGCGCCGAACTCGCCGAGGTGGCGGCCGCCGGCCTCACCGAGGAGGAGGTGGTCCGCGGCCGCGGGCAGCTCAAGGGCGGCATGGTCCTGGGCCTGGAGGACACCGGGTCCCGGATGAGCCGGCTGGGCAAGAGCGAGCTGTCCTACGGGGAGTACCTGCCGGTGCGCACCGTGCTGGACCTGCTCGACGCGGTGGACCCCGACCAGGTGCGTGCGGTCGCCGCCGACCTGCTCGCCCGGGAGCTGTGCCTGGCCGTGGTCGGCCCCTACAAGGAGCGCGACCTCGACCGGCTCGCCGCCTGAGGCCGGCATGACCTCACCGTGGTCCGAGCACGGGGCGCTGTCCCGGGGGGTGTTCGCGGTCGCCGTCCTGGTGTCCCTCGCGGTGCTGTTCGCGCCTCCCTCGGACGTGCCGGACAGCGCCCCGGGCGTGGACAAGGTCGTGCACGCGACGCTGTTCCTGGCGCTCGCGCTCACCGGACGCTGGGCCGGGATCGGCCGGGCCGTACTGGCCGGGCTGCTGGTCCTCTACGCCGCCGCGAGCGAGGTGGTGCAGGGCCTGGAGGTGGTCGGCCGGAGTGCCTCGGTCGCGGACTGGCTGGCCGACGTCGTGGGGGTGCTCGCCGGCCTGGCGCTGTGGTCTGCCGTCGTCCGCCGCCGGTCGACCGCCCAGGCCTGATCCCCGCCGCGGCTGCCCCTCGCCCGGCGGCCGTCTTGCGTCGTGGACCCCGGTTCGTGAGCATCGCGGCATGACCATCAGCACGCCGACCGCCTCGCCGCAGCCGCCGCCCCCGCCGTCCGGGGAGGCGCCGCTCGTGTCGGTGGGCGTGCTGGGCGCTCGCGGCCGGATGGGCAGCGAGGTGTGCCGGGCCGTCGACGCCGCGGACGACCTCGAGCTGGTGGCGATGGTCGACGACGGCGAGTGGCTGTTCAACGTCGCCGACGCCGGCGCCCAGGTCGTCGTGGACTTCACCCGGCCCGACGCGGTGATGGACAACATCCGCTTCTGCATCGACCAGAACATCCACTGCGTGGTCGGGACGACGGGGTTCGACGAGCAGAAGCTCGCCACCATCGTGGAGTGGCTGGAGCCCAAGCCCGAGCTGGGTGTGCTGATCGCCCCCAACTTCGGCATCGGCGCGGTGCTGCTCATGCGTTTCGCCCAGGAGGCGGCCCGGTTCTTCCCGTCGGTGGAGATCGTGGAGCTGCACCACCCCGGCAAGGTCGACGCCCCGTCGGGCACCGCCGCCCGGACCGCCCGTCTGGTGGCCGCCGCCCGCCGCGCCGCCGCGGTGCCGCCGGCGCCGGACGCCACCCGGGAGGCCGACTCCCTGCCCGGCGCCCGGGGGGCGGACGTCGAGGGGATCCCGGTGCACGCCGTCCGGCTCACCGGGCTGGTCGCCCACCAGGAGGTCCTGATGGGCTCGGCCGGGGAGACGCTGACCCTCCGCCACGACTCCTACGACCGGGCGTCGTTCATGCCCGGTGTGCTCCTGGCCGTCCGGGAGATCTCCTCCCGGCCCGGCCTGACCGTCGGCATCGAGTCGCTGCTCGGTCTCTGACCGGGCCTCCGCGGGACCGCCGGGGCCCCTGGGGCCCCGCGGACCGGTCTCCAGCGTGACCTGGCTCGCATCTCCGTAGCCTGCCGAGCCGACCGACCTGCGGAAACGCGGACCGCCGTCGCCCGGAGGGCCCCGATCGACGGCATCGGGACCCCGACGGGTTTGACGAGCCCTCCAGGGGCGCGTAACTTCATCGGTGCGCCGAGCGAGACCGGGTCGCAAGACCCGGGAGCCGCTGCCAGACCCCCGGGTGTGACAGCGAGCCGTGCACGGCGTAACGTGGGACAAGCCGCCGGAGACGACGACCTACCAAGGTCTGGTTCCCCGCGCGTCCGCTCCTTGAGAACTCAACAGCGTGCCGAAAGTCAGTGCCAAGTAACAAGTCCCTGTCCGGGCTCCTTTTGGGGGTCTGGTGGGTTCCTTTGGTTGATTGACGAGAGTGCCAACTCTTGGTCTCAGCCGTGATCAAGTTCATCTACGGAGAGTTTGATCCTGGCTCAGGACGAACGCTGGCGGCGTGCTTAACACATGCAAGTCGAGCGAGGCCCGCTCTTCGGGGTGGTGCCCTAGCGGCGAACGGGTGAGTAACACGTGGGCAACCTGCCCTCAGCTCTGGGATAACTCCAAGAAATTGGTGCTAATACCGGATGTGACCGCTGACCGCATGGTCTGGTGGTGGAAAGATTCATCGGCTGAGGATGGGCCCGCGGCCTATCAGCTTGTTGGTGGGGTGATGGCCTACCAAGGCGACGACGGGTAGCCGGCCTGAGAGGGTGACCGGCCACACTGGGACTGAGACACGGCCCAGACTCCTACGGGAGGCAGCAGTGGGGAATATTGCGCAATGGGCGAAAGCCTGACGCAGCGACGCCGCGTGGGGGATGACGGCCTTCGGGTTGTAAACCTCTTTCAGTAGGGACGAAGCGGAAGTGACGGTACCTACAGAAGAAGCACCGGCCAACTACGTGCCAGCAGCCGCGGTAATACGTAGGGTGCAAGCGTTGTCCGGAATTATTGGGCGTAAAGAGCTCGTAGGCGGTCTGTCGCGTCGGCTGTGAAAACCCGAGGCTCAACCTCGGGCCTGCAGTCGATACGGGCAAACTAGAGTGTTGCAGGGGAGACTGGAATTCCTGGTGTAGCGGTGAAATGCGCAGATATCAGGAGGAACACCGGTGGCGAAGGCGGGTCTCTGGGCAACAACTGACGCTGAGGAGCGAAAGCGTGGGGAGCGAACAGGATTAGATACCCTGGTAGTCCACGCCGTAAACGTTGGGCGCTAGGTGTGGGGGCCATTCCACGGTCTCCGTGCCGCAGCTAACGCATTAAGCGCCCCGCCTGGGGAGTACGGCCGCAAGGCTAAAACTCAAAGGAATTGACGGGGGCCCGCACAAGCGGCGGAGCATGTTGCTTAATTCGATGCAACGCGAAGAACCTTACCTAGGCTTGACATGCACGGAAATCTGTCAGAGATGGCAGGTCCTTTTAGGGTCGTGCACAGGTGGTGCATGGTTGTCGTCAGCTCGTGTCGTGAGATGTTGGGTTAAGTCCCGCAACGAGCGCAACCCTCGTTCTATGTTGCCAGCACGTGATGGTGGGGACTCATAGGAGACTGCCGGGGTCAACTCGGAGGAAGGTGGGGATGACGTCAAATCATCATGCCCCTTATGTCTAGGGCTGCAAACATGCTACAATGGCCGGTACAAAGGGCTGCGATACCGTGAGGTGGAGCGAATCCCAAAAAGCCGGTCTCAGTTCGGATTGGGGTCTGCAACTCGACCCCATGAAGTTGGAGTCGCTAGTAATCGCAGATCAGCAACGCTGCGGTGAATACGTTCCCGGGCCTTGTACACACCGCCCGTCACGTCACGAAAGTCGGTAACGCCCGAAGCCGGTGGCCCAACCCCTTGTGGGAGGGAGCCGTCGAAGGCGGGATCGGCGATTGGGACGAAGTCGTAACAAGGTAGCCGTACCGGAAGGTGCGGCTGGATCACCTCCTTTCTAAGGAGCACTGGCCGCCACACTGTGTGTGGTGGTCCAGAGCCACGCCCAGGCCGGGAAGGTCCCCACAGTGGTGGGGGCCTCGGGTGTCTGGGGTGGAGCTCGAGGGTGGAACGCTGACCAGTTCGGCCGCCGGCTCATGTCTGGTGCCTAGTACGGCTGCCCTCTCGGGGGTGGCAGGGAACGGGATCGGGGTGGGGTGGTGGTGGTAGGCACGCTGTTGAGTCCTGAGGGAACGGGCCGGCCCCGAGGTTGGGGTCGGGTTGTTGGCCTCGTGGAGGGTCTCATGCTCGTCGTACCGCCCGGTGTCCTGTTGTGGGGTCCGGGGCTGGCGGTGGGGGTTGTGGGGCGACTTCCCGTTCTTTGAGAACTGCACAGTGGACGCGAGCATCTTGTTAGCAATTTTGTAGGCGTGTTTGTGTGGCCAAGTTTTTAAGGGCGCACGGTGGATGCCTTGGCACCAGGAGCCGATGAAGGACGTAGGAGGCTGCGATAAGCCTCGGGGAGCTGTCAACCGAGCGTTGATCCGAGGATTTCCGAATGGGGGAACCCCGCACCAGTCATGTGGTGTGACCCGCGCTTGAACACATAGGGCGTGTGGAGGGAACGTGGGGAAGTGAAACATCTCAGTACCCACAGGAAGAGAAAACAACCGTGATTCCGTGAGTAGTGGCGAGCGAAAGCGGATGAGGCTAAACCGATCGCATGTCAAGCCGGCAGGCGTTGTGTGGTCGGGGTCGTGGGACGATCCAGATGGTTCTGCCGAACTGTCGGGGAGTCAGAAAAGACGCGTGTTAGTGGAAGGCCTCTGGAAGGGGTCGCCGTAGAGGGTGAGAGCCCCGTACACGAAAACCGTGTCTCTCCCGGGTTGTATCCCAAGTAGCACCGAGCCCGTGAAATTCGGTGTGAATCTGGCGGGACCACCCGCTAAGCCTAAATACTCCCTGGTGACCGATAGCGGACAAGTACCGTGAGGGAAAGGTGAAAAGTACCCCGGGAGGGGAGTGAAATAGTACCTGAAACCGTGTGCCTACAAGCCGTGAGAGCCTTATGCGCACTTTGTGCGTGGGGGTGATTGCGTGCCTTTTGAAGAATGAGCCTGCGAGTTAGTGGTACGTGGCGAGGTTAACCCGTGTGGGGTAGCCGTAGCGAAAGCGAGTCCGAACAGGGCGCCTGAGTCGCGTGCTCTAGACCCGAAGCCGAGTGATCTACCCATGGCCAGGTTGAAGCGCGGGTAAGACCGCGTGGAGGACCGAACCCACCAGGGTTGAAAACCTGGGGGATGAGCTGTGGGTAGGGGTGAAAGGCCAATCAAACTCGGTGATAGCTGGTTCTCCCCGAAATGCATTTAGGTGCAGCGTCACGTGTTTCTTGCCGGAGGTAGAGCACTGGATGGCCGAGGGGCCCCACAAGGTTACTGACGTCAACCAAACTCCGAATGCCGGTAAGTGAGAGCGTGGCAGTGAGACTGCGGGCGATAAGGTTCGTAGTCGAGAGGGAAACAGCCCAGATCATCAGCTAAGGCCCCTAAGCGTGTGCTAAGTGGAAAAGGATGTGGAGTCGCAGAGACAACCAGGAGGTTGGCTTAGAAGCAGCCATCCTTGAAAGAGTGCGTAATAGCTCACTGGTCAAGTGATTCCGCGCCGACAATGTAGCGGGGCTCAAGCACACCGCCGAAGCTATGGCACTCCCACATGTCCTGTCCGGAACCTTTCGGGTTCTGGGCCAGGGGTGGGGGTGGGTAGGGGAGCGTCGTGTGGCGGTGGAAGCGGCGGAGTGATCCAGCCGTGGACGCCACACGAGTGAGAATGCAGGCATGAGTAGCGAAAGGGGAGTGAGAAACTCCCCCGCCGGATGACCAAGGGTTCCTGGGCCAGGCTAATCCGCCCAGGGTGAGTCGGGACCTAAGGCGAGGCCGACAGGCGTAGTCGATGGACAACGGGTTGATATTCCCGTACCCGCGAAAGAACGCCCATGCTGGACCCAGCGATACTAACCATCCGATGCTCCGTGATGTCCTTCGGGATGATCGGGGTTGAGCGTGGGACCTGGACTGGTAGTAGGCAAGCGATGGGGTGACGCAGGAAGGTAGTCCTACCGGTGAGTGGTAGTACCGGTGCAAGGGTGTGGCCCGTGAGGTAGGTAAATCCGCCTTGCATGTGGGTGAGGCCTGACGCATAGCCGATTGAGGCGAATTGGATGATCCTATGCTGCCGAGAAAAGCCTCTAGCGAGTTCTTAGCGGCCCGTACCCCAAACCAACTCAGGTGGTCAGGTAGAGAATACCGAGGCGATCGAGCGAACTGTGGTTAAGGAACTCGGCAAAATGCCCCCGTAACTTCGGGAGAAGGGGGGCCATCTGCTGTGACCGCACGTGCTGCGGGTAGCGGTGGGTGGCCGCAGAGACCAGTGAGAAGCGACTGTTTACTAAAAACACAGGTCCGTGCGAAGTCGAAAGACGATGTATACGGACTGACGCCTGCCCGGTGCTGGAACGTTAAGGGGACGGGTTAGCTGCTTACGCGGCGAAGCTCAGAACTCAAGCGCCAGTAAACGGCGGTGGTAACTATAACCATCCTAAGGTAGCGAAATTCCTTGTCGGGTAAGTTCCGACCTGCACGAATGGCGTAACGACTTCTCAGCTGTCTCAACCACAGGCTCGGCGAAATTGCACTACGAGTAAAGATGCTCGTTACGCGCGGCAGGACGGAAAGACCCCGGGACCTTCACTACAGCTTGATATTGGTGTTCGGTTCGGCTTGTGTAGGATAGGTGGGAGACTGTGAAGCGGGCACGCCAGTGTTCGTGGAGTCGTCGTTGAAATACCACTCTGGTCGAATTGGATGTCTAACTTGGGTCCGTGATCCGGATCAGGGACAGTGTCAGGTGGGTAGTTTAACTGGGGCGGTTGCCTCCTAAAATGTAACGGAGGCGCCCAAAGGTTCCCTCAGCCTGGTTGGCAATCAGGTGTTGAGTGCAAGTGCACAAGGGAGCTTGACTGCGAGACCGACGGGTCGAGCAGGAGCGAAAGCTGGGACTAGTGACCCGGCACCGGCATGTGGAAGCGGTGTCGCTCAACGGATAAAAGGTACCCCGGGGATAACAGGCTGATCTTCCCCAAGAGTCCATATCGACGGGATGGTTTGGCACCTCGATGTCGGCTCGTCGCATCCTGGGGCTGGAGTAGGTCCCAAGGGTTGGGCTGTTCGCCCATTAAAGCGGTACGCGAGCTGGGTTTAGAACGTCGTGAGACAGTTCGGTCCCTATCCGCCGCGCGCGTAAGAGACTTGAGAAGGGCTGTCCCTAGTACGAGAGGACCGGGACGGACGAACCTCTGGTGTGCCAGTTGTTCCGCCAGGAGCACTGCTGGTTGGCTACGTTCGGCAGGGATAACCGCTGAAAGCATCTAAGCGGGAAGCCTGCTTCAAGATGAGGTCTCTCACCCACTTGATGGGGTAAGGCCCCCGCCCAGACCAGCGGGTTGATAGGCCGGAAGTGGAAGCGTAGTGATACGTGGAGCTGACCGGTACTAATAGGCCGAGGGCTTGACCACACACCCAACATGTCCTGCGAGTGTGTTCACCAAGGAGTTGTCGCGTCCACTGTGCGGTTCTGAAGGTACGGGACCAGCTGTCCCGACCCGACCCCCCATGCATGTATTGGGGGGTGGGGTTGACATCTTCACAGTGTTACGGCGGTCATGGCGAAAGGGAAACGCCCGGTCTCATTCCGAACCCGGAAGCTAAGCCTTTCAGCGCCGATGGTACTGCCCGGGGGACCGGGTGGGAGAGTAGGACGCCGCCGGACAATCATTCCCGGAACGGGGTCACAGCATCGCTGTGGCCCCGTTCCGCGCGTCCACGCCCGGACCCGGCGCCCAGCACCCCGGCCGGACCCGGGAAACCCCGTCCGCGCTTTCGGTACCGAAAGCGCGGACTCGAGCCCGGACAAACCCGCCCACCCAGGTCCGTCCAGCTCAGCGGCGGCGATCGGGCGGGGCGGTCGAGGCACCGACGTTGTCGGCCAGCCACACGGTCAGTTCCGTCAGTTGACGCCAGCCGTCCCGGACCCGGTCGATGGCATCCCGGCGGTGCAGCCAGTCGGTCGGCTCCCAGCCCCGGGCCCCGTGCAGCGCCTTGTGCTTCAGCAGTTCGATCCGCTCGTGGTCGGCCGGGTACCCGCGCGGGGCGCGCGTCAGCCGTTCGCCGTCGATGGACCAGCCGGCGGCGCGCAGCCGCTCGACCTCGGCAGCCAGCCGGGGCCCCTGGACGTCGTCTGCCACGGCACGCCGGTAGCGCTCCACCTGGTCCGGTTGCAGACGCCAGCAGCCACCGGCGATCCACAGCCCGTCCGCGGAGAGCTGCACGTACATCGACCCCACGCCGGCGCTCTCCCGGTGTAGTACGGCCCCCTGGTGCGTCTTGTACGGCGTCTCGTCCTTGCTGAACCGCACGTCCCGGTACGGCCGGAAGAGCTTGGGCGTGCCGAACTCGGGGGCCAGTTCCTCGACCAGCGCCTGCAGCGGCGCCCGGACCGCCGTGTCGTACGTCTGCCGGTGCGACTGCCAGTACGTGCGGCTGTTGTCCGCCTCGAGGCCCTCGTAGAAGACCAGCCCCTCGTCCGGGAAGCCCGCAAAGCCCGTCACCCGGCGCCGCCGGGAAGCGGGTCCGGGCTGTCGTCGAGCAGCAGGGCGTGCCAGCGGACCTCGCGGATGGTCGACGTCCCGGTGTCCAGCGTGCGCGCCCACCCGTCGCGGGCCCAGCCGGCGCTCTCCAGGAAGCCGGCCGTCACCCGGTCGGCCTCCGGCAGCCACATGAGCAACCGGGCCGTGCCGTCGGCACGGGTCACGTCGGCCACCGCCGCCACGAGCCGGCTGCCGTGCCCGCGACGTCCCCAGCGGGGCTCAACCAGCAGGGCGCCCACCTCGGTGCTCGGTCCCTCGGGGGACGGCGCCTCGTCGGCCGCGAGCTCGGCGGGCCCGTAGGCGGCGAAGCCGACCAGGGTCCCGGACTCCTCCGCCACCAGCACCCCGTGGGCGGGGGTCGGCGGTGAGGCGATGGCCCGCCGCCAGGCCGCGGCGGCCGCGGCGTCGTCCCACTCGTCGAGGACGGCAGGTGGCAACAGGCTGCGGTAGGCGGTGCGCCAGGTGATCAGCTGCACCCGCGCCAGGGTCTCCGCGTCGGCGGGGACGGCGGGGCGTACCGAGACCTCGGCCCGGCCCGACGGACCGGGGCGCAGCGGGGGGAGGTCCACCCGGGCAGCGTAGGCGGACCCCGCCGGGCGGGGACCGGGCAGAGGCCAGGCGCGGGGCGGGAGCGCCGACGTCGTACCCCCACGGCACGATGCCCCCTGTGCAGACACCCGTCGAGCGAGTCCCGGCCGCGTTGGCCCGGCGCATCGCGCTGGCCGCCCAGGGGCTCGCCGGGCCGCGGCCGGAGGGCGAGGTGGGCGTCCGTCAGCTCTCCCGCACCGTCGACCGGCTGGCAGTGGTGCAGATCGACTCGGTGAACGTGCTGTCCCGCAGCCACTACCTCCCCGCGTTCAGCCGGCTGGGCCCCTATCCGCGAGCGGCTCTCGACGACCTGGCCAACCGCCGGCACGCCCTGTTCGAGTACTGGGCGCACGAGGCGTCCTTCCTCCCCGTCCGGCTGCACCCGCACCTGCGCTGGAAGATGGCCGCCGCCGAGCAGCACGCCTGGGGCTCGATGGTCCGGCTCCAGCGCGAGCGGCCCGGATACGTCGCCGAGGTGCTGGAGCTGGTGCGCGAGGGTGGGCCGCTGAGGGCCAGCCAGCTGTTGGCCGAGCGCCCGAACCGGCCGGGCACCATGTGGAACTGGCACGCCGGCAAGGTGGCGCTGGAGTACCTGTTCTTCACCGGCGCGCTCACCGCCCGCGCCCGGACCGCCGGCTTTGAGCGGGTCTACGACCTCACCGAGCGGGTGCTGCCGGCCGCCGTCCTGGAGGCGCCGACCCCGGCCAAGGAGGACGCCGTCCGGGAACTGGTGCGCACCGCGGCCCGCGCGCTGGGCGTGGGCACCGACCGCGACATCGCCGACTACTTCCGCCTGCGCGTCGACGACACCAGGGCGGCGCTGGCCGACCTGGTGGACGCCGGCGAGCTGCTGCCGGTCGAGGTCACCGGCTGGGGCCGCCCGGCCTGGCTCGACCCGCTGGCCCGCCGACCGCGGTGGGCCCGGGCCCGGGCGCTGCTGACACCGTTCGACTCCCTGGTCTGGGAGCGGCCGCGGGTCGAGCGCATCTTCGGCTTCCGCTACCGGCTGGAGATCTACACCCCGGCCGCCAAGCGGGTGCACGGCTACTACGTGCTGCCCTTCCTGCTCGGCGACCGGCTGGTCGCCCGGGTCGACCTCAAGGCCGACCGGCAGGCCGGGGTGCTCCGCGTCCAGGCCGCGCACACCGAGCCGGGCGTGGACGTCGCCGTCGTCGCCGCCGAGCTGGCCGCCGAGCTGCGGCTCATGGCCGACTGGATGGAGCTCGACGACCTGTCCGTCGCCGGGCGGGGCGACCTGGCCGGGGACCTCGCGGCGGCCGTCGCCGTCCGGGGCGTCGCTGCCGGCCGCGGGGCCTGAGCGCCGGTCAGCCGCGGTCGGGCACCGGGCGCGGGAGGGCGCGCCGGATCCGCAGGTCGCCGGAAACCGACTGCAGCAGCACCGTCAGCTCCGCTGCCCTGCCGCCGTCACGCGCCGCGTCGTCCTCGTCGAGGTCGGAGTCCAGCCGGCCGGAGACGCTCCGCAGGTCCAGCCACAGCCGCAGCCCCGGCTCGACGCCCACCGTCGCGTCGCCGGAGACCGTCTTGAGCCGGACGGCGCCGCCGGAGGCCCGGGCCACGCTGACGTCGCCGGACGCCGTGCGGGCGGACAGGTCGCCGGTCACCTCGTCGACCACGACGTCCCCGGAGGCCGTCCGCAGCAGCGCCGGGCCGCCGGCCGAGCCGAGCCGGACGTCGCCGGACGCGGTGCCGATGGTGACGGCGCCGTCGACCCCGTGCACGTGGGTGTCCCCGCTCGCCGTCCGCACCTCCAGCTCGGTGCACGCCTCCACCGACACGTCGCCGCTGGCGCTGGTGAGCTCCGCGCGGCCCAGCCGGCCGTGCAGTGCCACGTCCGCGGACGCGACCGCCACGCGGACGGCGGCGCCCGGCGGGGTGCGCAGCTCGATCGCGAAGGACGGCGTCCGCTGCAGGCGGCGCTCGGGCACCGAGACCCGCAGGTGCGACCGGGTGACGACCAGGTCGACCCGGTCGACGAGCTGCGCGGCGGTCTCGTCGAGCGGCTCGACGGTGACCACCAGCTCGTCGGCGTCGTCGACCGCGCGGACGGTGACGGTGCCGGCAGGGTTGCGCACCTCCAGGGCGCGCAGGGAGTCGGACAGGGGGACGCGGTGCGTGCGGACGGTCATCGGACCTCCAGGGGTGGGTGAGCGGTCAGCTCCGGGCGTAGCCGGACCAGGAACGGGGCCCGCGGCCGGAGCGCGGGGGCTCGGCGGGGGCGCGCAGGCCGGCGGCGACGGCGCGCACCAGCCACGTGTTGAGCGACGTGCCGGACGCGGCGGCGGCGTCCTCCGCCCGGGACTTCAGGGACTCGGGCAGGCGCAGGCTGATCCGGGCGGTCGAGCCGTCGTCGTCGGCCGCAGGCTCCTCGGCCGGGGGTGCCGTGTCGGGCTCGTGCGATGCGGGGACCACCACGACCTCCGGGTCCCGGCCGCGCATCCGGATGTCGACCAGCCCGCCGTCCCAGGCCGCAGTGACCTCGGCCGCCATGGCCGACAAGGCGTCGGTGACGGCCAGCCGGACGGCCGGCTCCAGGGTGTCGGCCAGCAGCCGGGCGGTCTCCCGGGTCTGCTCGGTGCCGGCGGCGGCCGCCGTCAGCAGGTGGGCGCGCAGCGCGTCGACGTGGTCGCTCAGGTCCATGGACGCCATCGTGGCGTCATCCCCGCCCGTGGGTGGCGTCCGGGTCCTCGCCCCGGCGCCAGCCGCGACGCCACGGCGACAGCATCCGGGCGACGTCCCGGTCCGCGCTCCCAGGGTGCCCTCTGCCGCCGGAGCGCCCGGACCGGTCGAGCCGGCTCCGCAGCTCCTCGATGTACGACCAGTTGTCCATGACGCCATGGTGACACCATATTGACGTCAAGTCCAGTGTCAGGTTGGCGTCACCTCGTCGGCAGTCCGGCCAGCCGGCGGACGACGGCCAGCCCGCCGTCCGTGCCCGGCCAGTGCCGGGCCAGCGCCGCGTCCCCGGCCCGGCGCACCACCGAGCGCAGCACCCAGGCCACCAGCACGGCGTCGTCGGCGTACCCGACCACCGGCAGCACGTCGGGCACCAGGTCGAGGGGGGAGAGCAGATAGGCCAGCAGCAGCCACACCCGCAGCCGCAGGGCCAGCGGCAGATCACGGTCGGCGGCCAGCCTGCGCACCAGCCGCAGCACGTCGGGCAGCAGGCGCAGCGCCTCGCGCACGGTCAGGTCGTCGGGACGGCGCAGCCAGAGCAGCACCAGCAGCAGCAGCCAGAGCACCAGCAGGCTGCCGGCCACCGCGCCGAGCACGGGCAGCGCGGCGCGGAGTGCGTCCACGGGCAGGAGCATGGCCGAGCGGCCCGACGCCTGGGACGGGTGGGGTGGTGTCGACGAGGCCACACTGCCGGGAGGTCGAGTCCGGCCGGTCGGCTGCGTACGCTCGGCGCGTGCCAGCAATCGCCCCGCTGCGGGTACAGGTCGTCGCGCAGACCCAGTTCACCCCGCCGGCCGACGTGCCCTGGGAGAGCGACGCGGAGGGCGGGCAGGCGCTCGCCGAGTTCGCCGGCCGGGCCTGCTACCAGTCGTGGGACAAGCCGAACCCGGCGACCGCGACCAACGAGGGCTACCTGCGGCACATCCTCGAGGTGGGCCACCTGTCGGTGCTCGAGCACGGCACCGTCAGCATGTACCTGACCGGCGTCTCCCGGTCGCTGACCCACGAGCTCGTCCGGCACCGGCACTTCTCCTACAGCCAGCTCTCGCAGCGCTACGTGCCCGAGCGCGACGCCGCCGTCGTGGAGCCCGGCGTCATCGCCGAGGACCCGGTGCTGCACGAGGAGTTCCTCGCCGCCGCCGACGCAGCGCTGGCCGCCTACACCGACCTCCTCGAGGGGCTGGAGAAGCGGTTCGCCGACGTCCCGAACGCGACGCTGCGCCGCAAGCAGGCCCGGCAGGCCGCCCGCGCGGTGCTGCCCAACGCCGTCGAGACCCGGATCGTGGTCACCGGCAACTACCGGGCCTGGCGGCACTTCGTCGCCATGCGGGCCAGCGAGCACGCGGATGTCGAGATCCGCGAGCTGGCCGTGGCCTGCCTGCGCGAGCTGCAGCGGGTGGCCGGCAACGTCTTCGGCGACTTCCGGATCAGCGAGCTGGCCGACGGCACGTACGTCGCCGCCAGCCCCCTCGTCGCCGAGGGCTGACCGGCCTTCAGCTGGACCATCCCCACCCACCACCACCCGCGACACCCACCACTCGCGACGAGGAGTCGACATGTCCGAGGTCGCCGTCCAGCAGCACGCCGTCCGCGCGGACGCGCCGCCGCGGATCGACACGCAGTACGAGGACCTGCTCCGCCGGGTGCTGGAGACGGGCAGCTCGAAGTCCGACCGCACCGGCACCGGGACGGTCAGCCTCTTCGGCGAGCGCCTCCGCTACGACCTGTCGGCGTCCTTCCCGCTGGTGACCACCAAGAAGGTGCACTTCAAGTCGGTCGCCTACGAGTTGCTGTGGTTCCTCCGCGGCGAGGGCAACGTCGGCTGGCTCAAGGAGCACGGCGTCTCGATCTGGGACGAGTGGGCCGCCGAGGACGGCAGCCTGGGCCCGGTCTACGGCGTCCAGTGGCGGTCCTGGCCCACGCCCGACGGCGGCTCGATCGACCAGCTGTCCCAGGTGCTCGACACCCTCCGGACCGACCCGGACTCCCGGCGCATGGTCGTCTCGGCGTGGAACGTCGCCGCGCTGCCGGACATGGCCCTGGCGCCGTGCCACGCGCTGTTCCAGTTCCACGTCAGCGACGGCAGGCTCTCCTGCCAGCTCTACCAGCGCAGCGCCGACCTGTTCCTCGGCGTCCCGTTCAACATCGCCAGCTACGCCCTGCTCACCCGGATGGTCGCCCAGCAGGTCGGGCTGGAGCCCGGCGACCTCATCTGGGTCGGCGGCGACTGCCACATCTACACCAACCACCTGCCGCAGGTCCGCGAGCAGCTGGCCCGCGAGGTGCTGCCCTTCCCCCAGCTGGAGATCGACCCCGCACCCTCGCTGTTCGACCAGGCCTACGAGGACCTGCACCTCGTCGACTACCGGCACCACCCGGCGATCCGGGGTGCGGTGGCCGTGTGAGCGAGCGTGCGAGCTCACCCGTCGGGCAGGGCACCGGGCCGGGGAGGTCGCCGGGTGCGCAGGGCAACCGGCTCCGGATGGTGTGGGCGCAGGCGGACGGCGGGGTCATCGGTGTCGACGGCGCCCTGCCGTGGCACCTGCCCGAGGACCTCCGGCTGTTCCGCGCGCTGACGCTGGACTCCACGGTCGTCATGGGACGGCGCACCTGGGAGTCGCTGCCGCCCCGGTTCCGGCCGCTGCCCGGCCGGCGCAACGTGGTGCTCAGCTCCACGCTGGACCCGGACGAGCCGGGTGCCGAGGTGGTCCGGTCGCTGGACGACGTCCTCGCGCTGGACGGCGACCCGTGGGTGATCGGCGGCGGCGCGCTGTACCGGGCGGTGCTGCCGCACGCCGCGGAGGCCGTGGTGACCGAGGTCGACGTCGCGCTCCCCGGCGACACCTGGGCGCCCGCGCTGGACGCGGACTGGGTGCGTGCCCGGCGGCTGCCCGCCGAGGGGTGGTCCCCGTCCTCGGCAGGCCTCCGGTTCGCCGTCTCGCACTGGACGAGGGGGCCGGGAGCCCCCTCCGCCGGCGTGGCCACGGTGCTCGCCGACGTCCTGCCCGACGTCCCCGCCGTCGACCGGCGCGGTCCGCGGGGGTCGCAGGGAGGTCGGTAGATTCACCGGCATGACCACTGACCCGGAGCGGCCCTTCGGGCGGGTGCTCACCGCGATGGTGACCCCCTTCGCCGAGGACGGGTCCATCGACCTGGCCGGCGCCCAGCAGCTCGCCGCGCACCTGGTCGACCGGCAGGCCCACGACGGGCTGGTCGTCTTCGGGACGACGGGGGAGTCGCCGACCGTCGGCGACGGCGAGCAGCACGCGGTGCTCGAGGCGGTGCTGGACGCGGTCGGCGACCGGGCCACGGTCGTCGCCGGGGTCGGCACCAACGACACCGCGCACTCCATCGAGAAGGCGCAGGCCGCCGCCCGGCTCGGCGTCGACGGCCTGCTGGTCGTGACCCCGTACTACAACCGGCCGCCGCAGGCCGGCCTGCTGCGGCACTTCACCGCCGTCGCGGACTCGACCGACCTGCCGGTGATGCTCTACGACATCCCGCCGCGGTCGGTGGTCCCGATCGAGGTGGAAACGCTGGTCCGCGCCGCGGAGCACCCGAACATCGTCGCGGTCAAGGACGCCAAGGCCGACCTGGGTGCGGTGATGTGGACCCTGGCCCGCACCGACCTCGCCTACTACAGCGGCGAGGACATGCTGAACCTGCCGCTGCTCGCGGTCGGCGCGGTCGGTGTGGTGAGCGTCGTCGGGCACCTGGTCGGGCCGCGGCTGGCCGAGCTCATCGCCGCGGTCGAGGCCGGCGACCTGGGCACGGCGCGCGCGGTGAACGAGAGCCTGCTGCCGGTCTACACCGGGGTCTTCCGCACCCAGGGCACGATCCTGGTCAAGGCGGCGCTGCGCGAGCTGGGGCTGCCCGCAGGTCCGGTCCGCCCGCCCCTGGTCGACGCCACTCCCGAGCAGGTGGAACAGCTGCGCGCCGACCTCACCGCCGGAGGAGTCGCCCTGTGACCTCCAGTCCCACCCAGCTCAACCCGCAGCCGCACCTCTCGCTCTCCCTGCCGCCGCCGCTGCCGGCCGGCGGCCTGCGGGTCATGGCGCTGGGCGGGCTGGGCGAGATCGGCCGCAACATGGCCGTCCTGGAGTTCGACGGCCGGCTGCTGGTCATCGACTGCGGGGTGCTGTTCCCCGAGGCCGAGCAACCCGGCGTCGACCTGGTCCTCCCGGACTTCGGCGTCATCGAGCACCGGCTGGCCGACGTCGCCGCCGTCGTCCTGACCCACGGGCACGAGGACCACATCGGCGCCATCCCGTACCTGCTGCGGCTGCGGGCCGACATCCCGCTGGTCGGGTCCCGGTTCACCCTGGCGCTGGTGCGGGCCAAGCTGCGCGAGCACCGGATCGACCCGGTGCTGGTCGAGGTGGCCGCGGGCGACGACCACCTGGCCGGCCCGTTCCACACCGAGTTCATCAGCGTCAACCACTCCATCCCCGACGCGCTGGCCGTCGCGGTGCACACCCCGGCCGGCACGCTGGTGCACACCGGCGACTTCAAGATGGACCAGCTGCCGCTGGACGGCGTGCTCACCGACCTGGGCGCCTTCGCCCGGCTGGGCGTCGCCGGGATCGACCTGCTGCTGGCCGACTCCACCAACGCCGAGGTGCCCGGCTTCGTCACCTCCGAGCGCAACATCGGCCCGGTGCTGGACTCGGTGTTCGAGCGGGCCACCCAGCGGCTGATCGTCTCCAGCTTTGCCAGCCACGTGCACCGCATCCAGCAGGTGCTCGACTGCGCGGTGAAGCACGGGCGCAAGGTGGCCCTGGTGGGCCGCTCGATGGTCCGCAACATGGGGGTCGCCCAGGACCTCGGGCTGCTGCACGTCGCGCCGGGGCTGATGGTCAAGCTGGACGAGGCCACCGCCATGCCGCCGGAGCAGGTGGTGCTGATCAGCACCGGGTCGCAGGGCGAGCCGCTGTCGGCGCTGGGCCGGATGGCCCGCGGCGACCACCACCAGGTCACCATCGAGGCCGGCGACACGATCATCCTGGCGTCCTCGCTGGTGCCCGGGAACGAGACCGCCGTCTACAAGGTGATCAACGGCCTGGCCCGGCTCGGCGCCACCGTGGTGCACAAGGAGACGGCCATGGTGCACGTCTCCGGGCACGCCCCGGCCGGCGAGCTGCGCACGCTGCTGAACGTGGCCAAGCCACGGCACCTCATGCCGGTGCACGGCGAGTGGCGGCACCTGCGGGCGCACGCCGAGCTCGCCGAGCAGACCGGGATGGCCCGCGACCGCGTCCTGCTGGCCGAGGACGGCGTCGTCGTCGACCTGGTGGACGGCAAGGCCTCGATCGTGGGCAGCGTGCCGATCGGCAACGTCTACGTCGACGGGCTCAACGTCGGTGACGTGGGGGAGGAGTCCCTGCAGGACCGGCGGATCCTCGGGGACGAGGGCTTCGTCGCCCTCACCGTGGTGATCGAGCTCTCGACCCGGACGATCGTCCGGCCGGTGCACCTGTCGACCCGCGGCTTCTCCGACGACCCGGCCGCCTTCGACGCCGTCCTCGGGTTGGTGGAGGACAACCTGAAGCGGGCGCTGGCCGAGGACGACGTCGACCCGCACCGGCTGTCGCAGGTCATCCGCCGGACGGTGGGCAAGTGGGTGTCCGACACCTACCGCCGCCGCCCGATGATCATCCCCACCGTCCTCGAGGTCTAGCAGAAGGACCCCGTCCTCCCCACCGCTCGCAAGCTCGCGGCGGTGCCCTGGACGGGGCCGTCAGTGGTTCAGCGCACCACCTCGATCGGTGGGATGCCCTCCTGCGGCGGGAGGTCGAAGCCGAGGACCTGGGCGTAGAAGGACAGCTCGCCGTCCAGCGCGGCGCGGATGTTCTCCGCCTTGCGGAAGCCGTGCTGCTCGCCGGGGAAGAGCAGGTAGGCGTGCGGGACGCCCTTCGCCCGCAGTGCGGCGACCAGCATCTCCGCCTGCTCGGGCGGGACGACGGCGTCCTCGTCGCCCTGGAAGACCGCCAACGGCGTGTCCAGCGACTCCGTGTGGTGGATGGGGGAGCGCTCGGCGTAGACGGCCTCGCCCTCGGGCCAGGGCGCGACCAGCCCGTCCAGGTAGCGGGACTCGAAGGAGTGGGTGTCCGCGGCCAGCGCCGCGAGGTCGGCCACCCCGTAGTGGCTGGCGCCCGCGGCGAACACGCCGGGCCGGAAGGTGAGCGCGGCCAGGGTGGTGTACCCGCCGGCCGAGCCGCCCCGGATCGCCATCCGCGCCGGGTCGACCCGGCCCTGCTCCGCCAGCCACCGGGCGCACGAGACGACGTCGTCGACGTCGGCGACGCCCCAGCGGCCGCGCAGCGCGTCGCGGTAGCGCCGGCCGTAGCCGGTGGAGCCGCGGTAGTCGACGTCGGCGACGGCGAAGCCCCGGGAGGTCCAGTACTGGACGCCGATGCTCAGCACCGGTGACGCCGCGGCGGTGGGACCGCCGTGCACGACGACCAGCAGCGGCGGCAGCTCGCCGGGCGGGGCCGTGACGTCGGGGTTGGTCGGCGGGTAGACCAGTGCGTGCGCCTCGCCGACCCCGGAGTCGCCCGCCACGGTCGGGAACGTGACGTGCTCGGGGCGGGAGAACCAGGCCGGGTCGAGCCCGAGGTCGCGGGCCGGCCGCAGCACCTCGGCCGAGCCGTCGTCCAGCGCGACCCGCAGCACCACCGGCTCGGACGCCGGCCCGCCGGCCACGCACACCACCGAGTCGCCGGCCGCGCGCAGCTGCCCGAACGACGCGTAGGGCAGGTCGAACTCCCGCGCGGTGCTGTCGTCGGGGTCGAGCACCGCCAGCCGGTCGGCGCCCTCCCGGCCGTAGGCGAGCGCCACCCGGCCGTCGTCCAGCAGGGCGTACCGGCTCTGCCCGAACACCCACTGCGGGCCGGCGATGTCGCTGCCCGCGTCGAACACCAGCTCGACCTCACCGTGCGGCCGCCGTCGGTACAGCGACCAGACGTCGGTCCGGTCCGACAGCCACCACAGCGCGGCGTCCTCGCCCCACTCCGGCTGGACGACCGACTCGCCGGGCCCCCCGGCCAGCACGTGCCCGGTGCCCGCGGCGTCCCGGACCACGAGCTGGGCTGCGTCCCAGGGCATGTCCGGGTGGTCCCACCGCAGGAAGGCCAGCGCGGGGCCGTCGGCCTCCCGCCGCGGGTCGGAGACGAAGTCCGGCCCGCTCACCAGCACGTCGATGGTCCCGTCGCCGGCGACCCGGACCACCTCGTGGACGACGTCGGCGGACCGCCCCGACGCGGCGTGGGTCTCCCGGACGGCCAGCACGCCGTCGCCGTCGGCCCGCAGGTCGGCGAACCGCACGCCCGCCGGGACCTCCGGCTCGGGGGTGACCGCGACCGGCTCGGCGCTGCCCGGGTCGACGCGGTACAGCCGCTGGTCGGCGAAGGAGGTGAACCACACGGTGCCGGCCGAGACCGTCCAGGCGCCGCCGCCGTACTCGTGCACCCGGGTCCGGGCGTTCCACGGCGCGGGCAGCAGGTCGGTGGTGCTGCCGTCGGCGGACCGGCGCACCAGCACCGACCGCCCGCCCTCGCTGGGCCGGGACTCCGCCCACCACACGTCGGTGCCGTCGACCACCACCTCCCCGAGCCGGGCGGCCTCCCGGACCACCAGCTCCGAGGTGATTGGTGTCGGCCAGCTGCCGTGGGGGAGGGGCTCGGTCGCTGCGGTCACGGTCAGGACCGTAACCATCCCGGCGGCGGCCGGGACGGACACGCTGCGCCCACCTGACTGTGCGACCGGCGTCCCGCGGCTACCGTCGACCCATGCCTGCACGCGCGACGACGTCGAACCGGCGGCCGGCGCGTGGCGGCGGCACAGCGCGTCCCCGCTCGGGTGCCACCGCCTCGAAGAAGCGACCCCCCGCCACCCGCGGGTCCACCGCGGCCCGTCGCCCCGCCGCGAAGCCCAAGCAGTCCTCGCTCAGCGCGGGTGCCTGGCGCGCCGCTGCCGGGACCTGGTCGCTGCTGGCCCGCGGCGCCGGCGGCCTGGCCCGCTCGGTCGCCCGTCCCGACGAGAACGAGCCGTTGGCGCCGGAGCACCGCAGGGACGGCGTCGGGCTGGCCGTGCTGGGGCTGGCCATCGTCATCGGCGCCGCGGCGTGGACCAACGGCATCGGCCCGGTGGGGGTCGCGCTGACCGAGGGCGTGCGGTGGGCCATCGGCTCCCTGGTCATGGTGCTGGCCGTGGTCCTCTTCCTCGTCGCCGTCCGGCTGCTGCGGCACCCGCCGCGGCCGGAGGCCCGCGGCCGGCTGATCATCGGCTGGCTGTGCGTCGGGGCCGCCGTGCTCGGCACCGCCCACGTCGTCGGACCCCAGGCCGCGCCGGCGGACGGGCGCACCGGCGCCGGCGGCCTGCTCGGCTGGCTGGTCGGCACGCCCCTGGAGGCGGGGCTGGGTGCCGTCGTGGCGGTGGCGCTGCTGGTGCTGCTGGCCTCCTTCGGGCTGTTGGTGGTCACCGCGACCCCGGTGCACCAGGTGCCCGAGCGGCTGCGCGGCTGGGTGGACCGCACCCTGGGCCGTGACGAGGACGACTACGACGACGACGAGTACGACGACGACCTGTTCGACGTCGAGGAGGAGCCCGAGCCCGAACCCGCGCCGCGCGGCCGGCGGGGGCGGAAGGCCGCCGCGGTCGAGGACACGCTGGACACCGGCGTCGTCGACACCGCGGCCCTGGACGACGCTGACGAGGCGGTGCTGCAGAGCCCCCCCGAGCCGGTGCAGCTGCGCCGGCCGCCCGTGGTCGACCGGACCGCGGCGCCGGAGGAGCTGCCGCCGATCGACGAGCCGGTCCAGCTGGCCATCCAGCCGGTCCAGGGCGACTACACGCTGCCCCCGCTCACCGTGCTGCGCCCGGGCACGCCGCCGCGGGCATCGTCCAAGGCCAACGACGTGGTCACCGAGGCGATCCGCGGCGTCCTCACGCAGTTCAACATCGACGCCGACGTCACCAGCTTCACCCGCGGCCCGACGGTGACCCGGTACGAGATCGAGCTGGGCAACGCGGTCAAGGTCGAGAAGATCACCGCGCTGACCAAGAACCTCGCCTACGCGGTGGCCAACGACAACATCCGGATCCTGGCCCCCATCCCGGGCAAGTCGGCGGTCGGTGTCGAGGTGCCCAACACCGACCGCGAGACGGTCAGCCTCGGCGACGTGATGCGCTCGCAGGTCGCCCGGCAGGACCCGCACCCGATGCTGGTGGGGCTGGGCAAGGACATCGAGGGCGGCTTCGTCTGCGCCAACCTGGCGAAGATGCCGCACCTGCTGGTCGCCGGCGCCACCGGCGCCGGCAAGTCCAGCTGCATCAACTCGCTGCTGACCTCGCTGCTGCTGCGGTCCACCCCGGAGCAGCTCCGGATGATCCTCATCGACCCGAAGATGGTCGAGCTCACGCCCTACGACGGCATCCCGCACCTGATCACGCCGATCATCACCGACCCCAAGAAGGCCGCCACCGCGCTGGCCTGGCTGGTGGAGGAGATGGAGCAGCGCTACCAGGACATGCGGGCCACCGGCGTGCGGCACATCGACGACTTCAACAAGAAGGTCGAGCGGGGGGAGATCACCGCGCCCCCGGGCAGCGAGCGGGTCTACACGCCCTACCCCTACATCCTCACCATCGTCGACGAGCTCGCCGACCTGATGATGGTCGCGCCGCGCGACGTCGAGGAGTCGATCGTCCGGATCACCCAGAAGGCACGTGCCGCCGGGATCCACCTGGTGCTGGCCACCCAGCGGCCCAGCGTCGACGTGGTCACCGGCCTGATCAAGGCCAACGTGCCGTCCCGGCTGGCGTTCTCCACCTCCAGCCTCACCGACAGCCGGGTCATCCTCGACCAGCCGGGCGCGGAGAAGCTGATCGGCATGGGAGACGCCCTCTTCATGCCGATCGGCGCGGGCAAGCCCGCCCGCCTGCAGGGCGCCTACGTCTCCGACACCGAGATCGAAGCCGTCGTCGAGTTCACCAAGCGGCAGGCCGAGCCGGAGTACCGCGAGGAGGTCTTCACCGCCGCGGCGGGCGAGGCCAAGGAGATCGACGAGGACATCGGTGGGGACCTGGAGCTGCTCGTCCAGGCCGTCGAGCTCGTGGTCACCAGCCAGTTCGGCTCCACCTCGATGCTGCAGCGCAAGCTGCGGGTCGGGTTCGCCAAGGCCGGCCGGCTCATGGACCTGATGGAGAGCCGCGGCATCGTCGGGCCCTCCGAGGGGTCCAAGGCCCGCGACGTGCTGGTGAAGCCCGACGAGCTGGAGTCGGTGATGTTCACCCTGCGCGGCGGGGCCGGCGTCGAGGCGTAGGGAGAGGACCCTGCTGCCCCCCACCCCTCGCAGGCTCGGCGCGGGCCGCTGCAGCAGGGTCGGACCGGACTCCTTTCCGGGCGGGGGGCAGCGGAGTCCGTCACCTAGGATGGGCAGGTGCCAGCTCTGCCCGCCCCTCCTCCCTCCCCTCGCCGGGTCGCCGTCGTCACCATGGGCTGCGCCCGCAACGAGGTCGACTCCGAGGAGCTGGCCGGCCGGCTGGCCGGCGACGGCTACGAGCTGGTCGAGGACGCCGACGGCGCGGACGCCGTCCTGGTCAACACCTGCGGCTTCATCGACAGCGCCAAGAAGGACTCGGTCGACGCCATCCTGGCCGCCGGGGACACCGGTGCCCGGGTGGTCGCGGTCGGCTGCATGGCCGAGCGCTACGGCGCCGACCTCGCCGGCGCGCTGCCGGAGGCGACGGTCCTCGGCTTCGACGACTACGCGGCCATCGGCGACCGGCTCGACGACGTCCTGACCGGTCGGCCGCTGGTCCCGCACACCCCCCGGGACCGGCGCACGCTGCTGCCGATCAGCCCGGTCGCGCGGACCGCGGCCGCGGCCGCGGCGCCGGCCATCCCCGGGCACGACTGGCTGAAGCGGCGCCGGCTGGCCGGCGGCCCGTCCGCGGCGCTGAAGCTGGCGTCCGGCTGCGACCGCCGGTGCGCGTTCTGCGCCATCCCCACCTTCCGCGGCGCGTTCGTCTCCCGCCCGCAGGCCGAGGTGTTCGGCGAGGCCGGGTGGCTGGCCGGTCAGGGCGTCACCGAGCTGGTGCTGGTGAGCGAGAACTCCACCTCCTACGGCAAGGACCTGGGCGACCTGCGGAGCCTGGAGCGGCTGCTGCCCGAGCTGACCGCCGTCCCGGGGATCGCCCGGGTGCGGGTGGCCTACCTGCAGCCGGCCGAGATGCGTCCCGGGCTGCTCGACGTCATCGCCACCACCCCCGGCATCGCGCCCTACTTCGACCTGTCCTTCCAGCACTCGTCGCCGACCCTGCTGCGCCGGATGCGGCGCTTCGGCGGCACCGCGGACTTCCTCGGCATCATCGAGCGCGCCCGCGCCCTCGCGCCCGGGGCGGGCTTCCGGACCAACGTCATCCTCGGGTTCCCCGGCGAGACCGAGGACGACGTCGCCGAACTGGAGCGCTTCCTGACCGAGGGCCGGCTGGACGCCGTGGGGGTCTTCGGCTACTCCGACGAGGAGGGCACCGAGGCCGTCGGCCTGCCCGGGAAGCTGGACCAGGCAGAGATCGACGCCCGGGTCCGGCGGGTCACCGACCTGGTCGAGCAGCTCACCGCCCAGCGGGCCGAGGAGCGCATCGGCGAGCGGGTGGAGGTGCTGCTGACCGAGGACCTCTCCGCCGAGGAGGGGGTGGGCACCTGGACCGGGCACGCCGCGCACCAGGACCCCGACGCCGACGGCACGACGCTGGTCAGCGGGGTGCCCGCCGACGCCGTCCTCGGGCAGGTCGTGCCCGCCGAGGTCACCGGGACCGTGGGGGTGGACCTGCTGGCCACCGCGCTCGTCCCGGCGCTGCTCCCGGCCGGACGCTGAGCCCGGCATGAGCTCGGTCGCGCCCGACCCGGCGGCCACCCCGCCGACGACCGTGCGCCTGATGAACCTGCCCAACGCGCTCACGGTGCTGCGGCTGGCCGTCGTCCCGCTGTTCGCCGTCCTGCTGATGTCCGGCGACGGCTCCGACGAGGCCCGACGCGGCTGGGCGACGCTGGTCTTCACCCTGGCGATCATCACCGACCGCTACGACGGGATGATCGCCCGCCGCCGCAACCAGGTCACCGAGTTCGGCAAGCTGGCCGACCCGATCGCCGACAAGGCGCTCACCGGGACGGCGCTGATCGGGCTGTCGGTGCTCGGCCTGCTCGCCTGGTGGGTGACGCTCACCATCCTGGTCCGCGAGGTCGGCGTCACCCTGCTCCGCTTCTGGGTGATCCGGCACGGGGTCATCGCGGCCAGCCGGGGCGGCAAGGCCAAGACCGTCCTGCAGGCGCTGGCCATCGGGCTCTACATCCTCCCGCTGTCGGGGCTGCTCGCCTCGGCGCGGTGGTGGGTGATGGGCGCGGCCCTGGTGCTGACCGTGCTGACCGGCATCGACTACGTGTACCGGGCGCTGACCCTGCGCCGGACCAGCGCGCGGGCGATGAAGGCCGCGGCGGCCCGGCGCGCCGGCCGCGGCTCCGGCGACCGGACCGACACGGCGGCGTGACCGGGACCGGCGCCGCGTGACCTCCCCGGTGCGGCAGCTGCACGAGACGCTCCTCGCGCGCGGGGAGACGGTGGCGGCCGCGGAGTCGCTCACCGCCGGCCTCTTCTGCGCCACCCTCGCCTCGGTCCCGGGGGCCAGTGCCACGCTGCGCGGCGGGGCCGTCGTCTACGCCACCGACCTGAAGACGGCGCTGGCCGGCGTGCCCGCCGGGCTGCTGGCCGAGCACGGCCCGGTCAGCGAGCCGACGGCCGCCGCGCTGGCCGAGGGCATCCGCACCCGGTGCGCGGCCACCTGGGGCGTCGGGCTGACCGGGGTCGCCGGGCCGGACCCCGTCGACGGGCACGGCCCCGGACGGGTGTACCTGGGCGTCAGCGATCGGAGGGCCACCGAGGTGGTGGTCCTCGACCTGCCCGGGGACCGGGCCGCCGTCCGCGCCGGCGCCGTCGAGGCGGCCTGCGCCGCCCTCCTGGCGCGGATGACGGGCGGGAACGGGGCCGCCCCGGGCGGCGTTACGCCATGAGCGGACGCAGCCGGGCCGCCCGGCCGGGAAGCTGCCCCCCGCGTACGGTGAGCACACGACGTCCCTCGGTACGGCCGGAGGACGGCGGTGCTCGGTGGAGTCGCTCGTCGCCCCGGGTGTGCCCGCTCGGGGCACAGCCGGCAGGACGGCTCGCAGGACAGGACGGGAGACGGCCATGACGCTGCTGCGGACCCAGCTCGGGAACACCCTGCGCGGGCACCGGCTGCGCCAACGCCGCACGCTGCGCGACGTCTCCGGCGCGGCCCGGGTCAGCCTGGGCTACCTCTCCGAGGTCGAGCGCGGCCAGAAGGAGGCGTCCTCGGAGCTGCTCGCCTCGATCTGCGACGCCCTGGACGTCGAGCTGGCCGACCTGCTCGCCGAGGTGAGCCTGGAGCTGCGCACGGCCGCCCCGGCCCGGCAGCCCGTGCGCTCGGTGGCCGGGGAGCGGGTGGTCCGGGAGGCGACGGTGCCGGTGGAGACCGCCGGGGACGCCGCCGCGCCGGCCGCGGAGCAGCCCGCTGCCGCTCCGACCGCTGCCGAGCCCGCGCTGGCGCTGGTCGGGAGCCGACCGGCGCGCGGTGCCGCCCCGCGCGGCGGCGCCGTCTGCCTCGCCGCCTGAGGAAGGACTCCGCTGCCCCCCACGCCTCGCAGGCTCGGCGCGGGCCCCTGCAGCGGGGCCTCGAGGACGGGGCCTGACCGCTGCCCCCCAACGCCTCGCAGGCTCGGCGCGGGCCCCTGCAGCGGGGCCTCGAGGACGGGGCCTGACCGCTGCCCCCCACGCCTCGCAGGCTCGGCGCGCCCCTGAAGGGTGGCCGGCCTCGCGAGCTCGCGGCGGGCCCCTGCAGTGGGGTCTCCGCGGGCGTCGGGGCCGCGGGCGACGGGTGCGGCCGGTGGGGCTGGTCGCGCGACACGATCACGCTGTGCGGCCGACGTCCTTGACCCGGTGCTACCGGGATGGGACACAGAGTGCATGCCAGCCACCACCGGGTACTCCTTCCCGTCGCTGTCCCGGCCGCCCGTGCCCTCCTCGGCCCAGCCCGAGGGGCCGGGGAGCGTGGGCGTCGCGGACTCCGGGGACGCGCCGGCGGGGCAGCACGTGACCGCGCCGGTTCCCCCGGGCGCCGGGTCCACCCCGCCGCCGGCCGGCGTGCAGATGACCAACCCGGTCCCCGCGCTGGCCGTCTCGGTGCCGGCACCCCGGCCCACCGCCGCCCGCGCCCCGCGCGCCGGCGGCCCCGCCCGGCCCACCGGCCCGATGAGCCGGACCCGCCGTGGCCTGCTCACCGGCGCCCGGGCGGCCTTCGCCGAGCGCGGCCTGCGCCGGACCACCATGCAGCACGTCGCCGCCGCGGCCGGGGTGGCCAAGGCCACGCTGTACAACCACTTCCGCACCAAGGACGACGTCGCCGCCGCCCTGCTGGCCTACGAGCTGGACCGGCTCGCCGCCCTGGCCACCGAGCTGCCGCTGACCGTCGCGGTACCGGCGCTGGCCGAGGAGGTCGGCGCCCACCCGGTGCTCCGCCGGCTGGCCGAGACCGAGCCCGAGACGCTGGCCCGGATGCTCACCACGGACGCCGACCGCTGGGCGGACATCGCCGTCGCGCTCGGGACGGCCCTGGGCCTCACCCGGGTGGCCGCCGAGGTCTTCGGCCGCTGGCTGCTCGGCCTGGTGCTGCAGCCCGGGAACCCCGCCGAGCGCGCGCAGCAGGCAGCCCAGATGACCCGGATGCTGCAGGCCTGACCGCGCCGCCCGCCGCCGTCCGCCGCCGTCCGCGCCCGGCGGTGGCCGGCCGTACGATCACGGGCGGGTCCGTCGCCGTCCGCGCCGGCGGGGACCACCCGGCGACCCCACGGAGCGCGCCATGAGGTACCTCTTCCGCCCTCCCGCCGCCGACGCGGCGGGACTGCTCGCCCTCCCCTGGGACACCCCGCTCGAGGAGTGGCCGTCCAGCGTGCTCATCGACGTGCCGCAGCGGGGCATCTCCCGGCACGTCGTGCGCTTCACCGCCCACGACGGGCGGGTCTACGCGCTCAAGGAGATCGCCGAGCCGCTCGCCCGGCACGAGTACGCGCTCCTCGGCGACTTCGAGGAGGAGGGCCTGCCGTCGGTGTCGGTGGTCGGGATCTGCGTGGACCGCCCGGGCGGGCAGGACGCCGTCCTGGTCACCCGCTACCTCGAGTACTCCATGTCCTACCGCTACCTGTTCTCCAGCCGCCGCGGCGCGGACTCGGCGGAGCGGCTGATGGACACCATGGTGGCGTTGCTGGTCCGGCTGCACCTGGCCGGCGTCTACTGGGGCGACTGCTCGCTGTCCAACACGCTGTTCCGCCTCGACGCCGGCGCCTTCGCGGCCTACCTGGTGGACGCCGAGACCGTCGAGCGGCACCCGAGCATCTCCGGCCGCAAGCGCGCCTACGACCTGGACCTCGCCTACGAGCGGGTCGGGGCCGAGCTGATGGACCTGCGCGCCGGCGGACTCCTGCCACCCGGCATCGACCCGATCGAGGTCGCCGAGAGCCTGCGGCCCCGCTACGACGCGCTGTGGGACGAGGTGACCCGCGAGGAGGTCTTCCGCCCCGACGAGCAGCGCTACCGGGTCGCGGAGCGGCTGCAGCGCCTCAACGACCTGGGCTTCGACGTCGACGAGGTCGAGCTGGTCACCTCCGAGGACGGCGCCCGGCTGCGGGTGGAGACCCGGGTGGCCGAGCCCGGGCACCACCGGCGGGAGCTGTTCCGGCTCACCGGTCTCGAGGTCGGGGAGAACCAGGCCCGGCGGCTGCTCAACGACATCCGGTCCTTCCGCGCCTACCTGGAGCAGCGCAGCGGGCGGCCGGTGCCCGACACCGTCGCCGGCCACCGATGGCTGGCCGAGGTCTACCAGCCGGTCGTCGACGCGATCCCCACCGGTCTGGTCGGCCGGCTGGAGCCCGCCGAGGTCTTCCACGAGGTGCTGGAGCACCGGTGGTTCCTGTCCGAGAAGGCCGGCCGGGACGTCGGGACGACGGCGGCGACGCGCTCCTACGTCGAGACCGTGCTGCCCGCCACGCCGGAGGAACTGACCACGCCTTCCGCCCTCGCCGACCGGTCCTGAGCCCTGGCCGGAGGTCGGTAACGCACGGATTTCGCTCCGGTTGACAGCCCCTGTGAACGGGGCCACGCTCCCTGCACTGCGGTGACTGCCTGTCACCGCCGACGACGGGAGACCATGCCGGTGGACGTACACGGACGCGGGGGCAGGCGATCGGATCGGGGCCGGATCCGGCGCGCCCGGCGCACGCTGGCAGCCGGCGCGGCGACCGCCGTCCTGACCTCGATGCTGGCCGCGTGCGGCGGGGACGGCGGTGGGGGCACACCGAACCTGACCTGGTACATCAACCCCGACTCCGGGGGTCAGGCCGAGATCGCCGCGCGCTGCACCGAGGCCGCGGGCGGGGAGTACACCATCACGGTGGCCCAGCTGCCCCGGGAGTCCTCCGAGCAGCGGCAGCAGCTCATCCGCCGGCTCGCCGCCAACGACACCTCGATCGACATCATGAGCCTGGACCCGCCCTACATACCCGAGTTCGCCGAGGCCGGCTTCCTCGCCGACGTCCCCGACGAGGTCGAGCAGCGCGTCACCGAGGACGTCGTGGAGTCCGCGATCGAGGGCTCGACCTGGAACGACGAGCTGGTCGCCGTGCCGTTCTGGGCCAACACCCAGCTGCTCTGGTACCGCAAGTCCGTCGCCGAGGAGGCCGGGCTGGACATGACCCAGCCGGTCACCTGGGAGCAGATCGTGCAGGCCGCGCAGCAGACCGGGACGACGCTGGGCGCCCAGGGCATCCGCGCCGAGGCACTCACCGTCTGGGTCAACGCGTTGGTCGAGTCTGCCGGCGGCTCGATCATCGAGGAGAGCACCGAGGACCCGGCCGACACCAAGCTCGGCCTGACGTCCGAGGCCGGCCGGCGGGCCGCCGAGGTCATCCAGATGGTCGCCGACAGCGGCGTCACCGGGCCGGCGTTCTCCACGGCCGGCGAGGACGCCAACGTCGTCGGCTTCGAGAGCGAGGGGGCCGGCTTCATGGTCAACTGGCCCTTCGTCTGGGGCCGCGCCCTGTCCGCCGTCGAGGCCGGCACGATGGATGCCTCGGTGCCCGAGGACTACGGCTGGGCGGTCTACCCGCGAGTGGTCGAGGACGAGCCGGCGGCGCCGCCCTACGGCGGGATCAACCTCGCGGTGGGCGCCTCCTCCCTGCACCCGGACCTCGCCTACGCGGCGACCGAGTGCATCACGACCACGGAGAACCAGGCGTACTACATGACGACCAACGGCAACCCGGCGTCGGACACCGCCGTGTACGACGACCCGGAGGTCCTCGAGGTCTTCCCGATGGCCCCGGTCATCCGCGAGTCGCTCGAGCTCGCCGCCTCACGCCCGCAGACCGCGTACTACAGCGAGGTCTCCGGGGGCATCCAGCGCACCTACCACCCGCCGTCGTCGGTCACTCCGGACAAGACCGGTGAGCAGGCCACCGAACTCATCAGTTCCGTCCTGGCAGGGGAGCAGCTGCTATGACCCAGACCACCCTCCCACCGGTCGAGAAGACCCAGCCGGTCTCCGCGCCGAAGGGCGGCATCAGCGACCGGTCCCGGGCCGAGCGGAAGCTGGGCTGGCTGCTGGCCGGACCGGCGTTCCTGGTGATGCTCCTGGTCACCGCCTATCCGATCCTGCAGGCCGTCTACGACTCCCTGTTCTCCTACCGGCTCACCGACCCGGACAACCGGTCGTTCACCGGGCTGACCAACTACCTGGTCATCCTCACCGACCAGCTGTGGTGGACCGCGATCGGCGTCACGGTGCTCATCACCGTTATCACCGTCGCGGTCGAGCTGGTGCTGGGCTTCGCGCTGGCCCTGGTGATGGCCAAGGCGCTGTCGTCGATCCGGCCGGTGGTCCGGGCGGCGATCCTCATCCCCTACGCGGTCATCACCGTCGTCTCGGCCTTCGCCTGGCAGTTCGCCTTCGACATCAACACCGGGTTCGTCAACAGCTGGTTCGCCTGGCTGCCCGGCGTCGCGGCGGACACCGACTGGTTCGGCGAGTTCGGCACGTCGATCCTGGTCGTCTGCCTGGCCGAGATCTGGAAGACAACGCCCTTCATCTCGCTGCTCCTGCTGGCCGGTCTCGCCCAGGTGCCCGAGGTGCTCCAGGAGGCGGCCAAGGTCGACGGCGCCAGCTGGTGGCAGAGGATGTGGAAGGTCACCATCCCGAACATGAAGGCGGCGATCATGGTCGCCCTGCTGTTCCGCACGCTGGACGCCTTCCGGGTCTTCGACAGCATCTTCGTCATGACCGGCGGGGCGAACAGCACCGAGTCGGTGTCCTTCCTGGCCTACCGCCAGACCATCGCCCGGCTGGAGATCGGGCTGGGCTCGGCGGTGTCGGTGCTCCTGTTCCTCGCCGTCGTGCTCATCGCCGCACTGTTCATCAAGGGCTTCAAGGTCGACCTGGCCGGGACGAGGGGGGACAACTGATGTCGCGCCGAGAGCGCATCTGGTGGATGGTCGGTGGGGTACTGATCGTCTTCTACTGCCTGTTCCCCATCGCCTGGATCGTGTCGCTGTCGTTCAAGGCGCCGGCCGACATCGCCAACGGCTCTTTCCTCCCCACCATCTTCTCCGGTGAGAACTACTCGACGATCCTGACCGGCACGGCCAGTGACCTGTTCCTGCCGGCGCTGCGGAACTCCTTCGGCATCTGCCTGATCGCCACCGCGATCTCCTGCCTGCTGTCGATGTTCGCCGCCTACGCGATCGCCCGGCTGGACTTCCCCGGCAAGAAGCTGGTGCTGTCCACCGCGCTGGCCGTGGCCATCTTCCCGGTCATCTCGATCGTCACGCCGCTGTTCAACGTCTGGCGGCAGATCGGGCTCTACGACACCTGGCCGGGGCTGATCATCCCGTACCTGTCGCTGACCCTGCCGATCTCGATCTGGACCATGTCGGCCTTCTTCCGGGAGATCCCCTGGGAGATGGAGCAGGCCGCGCAGGTCGACGGCGCGACCACGTGGCAGGCGTTCCGGAAGGTCATCGTCCCGCTGGCCGCCCCCGGGGTGTTCACCACCGCGATCATCGCCTTCTTCATCGCCTGGAACGACTTCGTCTACGGCATCTCGCTGACCTCGACGTCCGCGTCGCGTCCGGTCCCGGCCGCGCTGGGGCTCTTCTCCGGTGCCTCGCAGTTCGAGGACCCGACCGGGGCCATCGCCGCCGCCGCGGTGATCGTCACCATCCCGGTCGTGCTCCTGGTCCTGCTGTTCCAGCGGCGCATCGTCGCCGGCCTGACCAACGGTGCCGTCAAGGGCTGACCCGCCCTCCCACCCGACTCACCGCCCGACTGATCGAGGAGAACGAGACCGATGGCCTCCATCGAGATGAAGAACATCGTCAAGCAGTACGGGGACGGGTTCCCGGCCGTCAACGACGTCAGCCTGGACATCGCCGACGGGGAGTTCATGATCCTCGTCGGCCCCTCCGGCTGCGGTAAGTCCACGCTGCTGCGGATGATCGTCGGCCTGGAGGACATCACCAGCGGCGACATGGTCATCGGCGGTAAGCGGGTCAACGACAAGGCGCCGCGCGAGCGGAACCTGTCGATGGTCTTCCAGAACTACGCGCTCTACCCGCACCTGACCGTGTACGAGAACATCGCCTTCCCGCTCAGGCTGGCCAAGACCTCCGACGACGAGGTCCGCCGCCGGGTCACCGAGGCCGCCGACGTCCTGGAGCTGCACGAGCACCTGGAGCGCAAGCCGGCCAACCTCTCCGGCGGCCAGCGGCAGCGGGTAGCGATGGGGCGGGCGATCGTCCGGCAGGCCGAGGCCTTCCTCTTCGACGAGCCGCTGTCCAACCTGGACGCCAAGCTGCGCGGGCAGATGCGCACCGAGATCTCCCGGCTGCAGCGCCGGCTGGGCATCACCACCGTCTACGTCACCCACGACCAGACCGAGGCCATGACCCTGGGCGACCGGGTCTGCGTCCTGCGCAAGGGCAAGATCCAGCAGGTCGCCTCGCCCCGGGAGCTCTACGAGCAGCCGGTCAACCTGTTCGTCGCGGGGTTCATCGGGTCCCCGCCGATGAACTTCCTGCCGGCCGGCGTCAACGGCGACACGTTGAGCACGCCGTTCGGCGACATCCGGCTCGACGAGCGCCGGGCGGCGGCCGTCCGCGGCAAGGACCTGCTCATGGTAGGCATCCGGCCGGAGTACTTCGAGGACGCGTCGCTGGTCGACGAGGCGAAGCGCCCGCTGGGATCGGTCTTCCGGGCCCGGGTGGACGTGACCGAGTGGCTGGGCGACTCCCAGTTCGCCTACATCCCCTACGAGGCACCCGACGCCATCCGCAACCAGCTGCGCGACCTGTCCCGCGAGCTGGACGCCGAGGAGCTGCGCACCCAGGCGATCGTCTCCATCGACGCCACGAGCCGGATCCGGGAGGGCCGGGAGGCCGACTTCTGGCTCGACAGCCGGAAGGTGCACGTCTTCGACCCGGCGACCGGTGAGAACCTGACCCGGGACGCCGAGGCCGGGGCCGCGCTGACCCGGATGGCCGCCGAGGACCGGGTCGAGCAGGTCGAGGAGGCCAAGGCGCGGGTCTCCGAGCGTCGCGCGGGCGCCGCCTGAGACGCCGGAACAGCAACCCCGCAGCGTCCGACCCCGGTCGTCGTCGGTTACGGCCGGGGTCGGTCGTGCCGTCCCGGCCCGGGGCGGACCGGTGCCCCGCTGACCGGGAGAGGAGGACGTCGTCCGTGACCTCCGCCGACGCGGAGCGCCCGTGGTGGCGCACGGCAGTCATCTACGAGGTGTACCTCCGCAGCTTCGCCGACTCCGACGGCGACGGCGTCGGCGACATCGGTGGGCTGCGGCGCCGCCTGCCGTACCTGGCCGACCTCGGGGTGGACGCCCTCTGGATCACCCCGTGGTACCCGTCCCCGATGGCCGACGGCGGCTACGACGTCCGCGAGTACTGCGACATCGACCCCCGGTTCGGAACGCTGGGCCAGGCCGATGCCCTCCTGGAGGAGGCGCACCGCGCCGGGCTGCGCGTCATCACCGACCTGGTGCCCAACCACACCTCGGAGCACCACCCGTGGTTCGTGGCGGCGCTCGCGGCTGGGCCCGGCTCCCCGGAACGGGCGAGGTACTTCTTCCGCGACGGCCGGGCAGGCGGCAGCGAGCCGCCCAACGACTGGATCAGCGCCTTCGGCGGGCCGGCCTGGACCCGGGTGACCGGTCCGGACGGGACCGGCGAGCAGTGGTACCTGCACACCTTCGCGCCCCAGCAGCCGGACCTGGACTGGGACCACGACGGTGTCCGGCGGGACTTCGACGACATCCTGCGGTTCTGGCTCGACCGGGGGGTCGACGGGCTGCGCATCGACGCGGTGCCCGCCATGGCCAAGGCCGCCGGCCTCCCCGATGCGGGGCACGGGCCCGGAGCGCTGTTCGAGTCGAGCTCGTGGGTGGACAGCCCGTACTGGGACGTCGACTCCGTTCACGAGGTGCTCCGTCGCTGGCGGAGGATCGGCGACGAGTACGACGGCGACCGGCTGTTCGTCACCGAGGCGGTGGTGAACGGCCCGGAGCGGCTCAGCCGGTACGTGCGGCCCGACGAGATGCACACGACGTTCAACTTCGACTACCTCAAGTGCCCCTGGGAGGCCACCGAGCTGCGGCGGGTCGTCGATGCGACGCTGGCCGCGCTCGAGCCCGTGGGTGCGCCGGCCACCTGGGTGCTGTCCAGCCACGACGAGACGCGGCACGCGACCCGGTTCGGCCGGACCGACAGCCGGGCCGCCACCATGGGCTTCGACACCGCCGCCGCGCCCGCCGACCCCGTCCTGGGGCTCCGGCGGGCCCGGGCCGCCGCGCTCCTCACCCTGGCGCTGCCGGGCGGGACCTACCTGTACCAGGGGGAGGAGCTGGGGCTGCCCGAGGTCGAGGACCTCCCCGAGGACGCGCTCCAGGACCCCACGTGGGAGCGGTCCGGGCACACCGCCCGGGGCCGGGACGGGTGCCGGGTGCCCCTCCCGTGGTCCGGCCGGGTCCCGCCCTTCGGCTTCACGGACGACGGGGTGTCGCCGTGGCTGCCGCAGCCGCCGGAGTGGGCCCACCTCACCGCCGAGGTGCAGCGGGACGACCCCGGCTCCACCCTGTCGCTCTACCGCAGCGCGCTCCGCCTCCGGCGGTCGCTGCCCGCGTTGCACGAGGCCCCGCTGAGCTGGCTCGACGGCGGTGCAGACGTGCTGGCGTTCCGGCGAGGACCGGACTTCGGCTGCGTCGTGAACCTCGGCGACCGGCCGGTCGAGCTGCCGGCGAGCGGCGTCGTCCTCCTGGCCAGCGGCCCCACGGACGGGGAGCTCCCGGCGGACACGGCGGCCTGGTTACGCCTGCGCGGGTGACCCCGGCGGCGGCGCGGTGGCTGCTCCGGGCAACCGCCTGGGACGATGGCACGGACAGCGTTCCCGGGTCGTGGTCGCCGCCGCCGGCGGGACGCGGCGCCGGACAGGAGGAGCCATGCCCAACCCGTTCGTGAAGCTGTGGAAGTACCTCACCGCCTCGGCCAACAACCAGATCGACCAGCGGGCCGACCCGAAGGTGCAGATCCAGCAGGCGATCGAGTCCGAGCAGCAGCGTCACCAGGCGCTGGCCAACCAGGCCGCGGCCGTGCTGGGCAACCAGCGGCAGCTGGAGATGCGGCTGAACCGCCAGCTCGGCGAGGTGGAGCAGCTGCAGGCCTCCGCCCGCCAGGCCCTGGTCCTCGCCGACCAGACCCGGGCGTCGGGCAACGTCGCGAAGGCCGCCGAGTACGAGGACGCCGCGCAGGCCTTCGCCACCCAGCTGGTCGCCGCCGAGCAGTCCATGGAGGACCTCAAGCGCAGCCACGACGAGGCGCTGCAGGCCGCCGAGCAGGCCAAGGGGGCGGTGGAGCAGAGCCGGATGCGCCTGCAGACCACGCTGGCCGAGCGCACCAAGCTGCTTTCGCAGCTGGAGCAGGCCAAGATGCAGGAGCAGGTGTCCGCCTCGCTGCGGTCGGTGAACGAGCTCTCCGCGCCGGGGAACACACCGAGCCTGGGCGACGTCCGGGACAAGATCGAGGCCCGCTACGCCAACGCCCTCGGTCAGGCCGAGCTGGCCCAGACCTCGGTCGAGGGCCGGATGCTCGAGGTGCAGAAGGCCACCCTCGACGTCGCGGGTGCCTCGCGGCTGCAGCAGATCCGGTCCGGGATGTCCGGGGGCACCCCCGCGGTCACCGGCACCCCGGCGGCCGGTGCCCTCGGCCCTGGTCAGGGCACCGACGCGCAGCCGGGTGAGCCGGTCGCCCAGCCGGCTGCCCAGCCGTCCGCCGAGCGCCCGGAGCAGTGACGGAAGGACCTCGTCCTCCTCACCCCTCGCACGCTCGGGGTGAGCCTCGGGACGAGGCCTGACCCACGCCTCGCAGGCGCGGGGACCGGGGCGGAGCCCCGTCGTCCGTCAGGGCGGCGGGGCTCCGGTGTTCAGTAGCGGCTGGCCAGCGACGGCGGGCGGCCGGGCTCCCCGGTACGGGCCGAGGGGTCGATCGGGCTCGTGGCGGCCTGACAGGTCGGGCACCACCAGGTGACCCGCTCCTGCAGGTCCGGACCCTGGTCGCCGAGCAGGATCGGGGTGCGGCACCGGCGGCAGGGCCGCCCCTTGCGGCCGGCGACCCAGTGGTCCTCGCCGCGGCGGGTGCTGCCGGTGGTGCTCTGCTCGGGGTGGTCGCGGTTCGCCAGCATCAGCGTGCGGGCCCGCTCCACCAGACCGGCCAGGTCCGGGACGTCCGCCACCCGCATCCAGGGGTGCACACCGGCCAGGAACAGCGACTCGACCTTGTAGAGGTTGCCGGGGCCGGCCAGGTTCCGCTGGTCGAGGATGGCGACGCCGATCTGCTCGTCGGGTTGGCTGCGCAGCCGGCGCAGCACCTCCTCGAGGTCCCAGTCCGGGCCCAGCACGTCCGGGCCGAGGTGGCCGACCAGCTCGGACTCCTGCGCCGTCGGCACCAGACGCATGTCGTGCAGCCGGTACCCCACGCACTCCCACTCGTCGGTGGCCAGCACGGCGCGGACGTCGTACGCCGGGCCGCCCTTCCACGTGGAGCCCGGCCGGTAGATGTGCCAGCTGCCGTCCATCCGGTAGTGCGTGCGCAGCGTCCGGCCGTCGGCCAGCCGGGTGAGCATGTGCTTGCCGCGGGGGACCACCTCGGTGACCGTGGCGCCGGTGAGGTCGACGGCCGCCAGCTGGGGCACCCGGAACTCGCCGCGCCGCAGCGCGGCACCGGCCAGCGCGGTGTTCATCCGCTTCGCCGCCAGCCAGACGGTGTCTCCTTCGGGCACGTCGTCCATGATCCCCGTCCGGAGGCCGGCCTGCTCCCCGCCGTCGTGCGGGCAGTGCTGTCTCGCGGCCCACGAGACAGCCCTGGGCGCACATCGGACTCCCGGCCGGTCCCCTGTGAGGGCGACGACACCGGGAACAGCCCCCGATCGCTCAGCGCTGAGGGACCCGTGGACGTGACGACGCGACTGCGCAAGCTGCCCGACCGGCTGACCGGGGCCTCCGCCGACCCGGAGACGCAGCCGGTGACGGTCACCGTCGCGCGGGTCGTGCGTGCCGAGCAGCGCGAGGCCTTCGAGCAGTGGGCGGCCGAGGTGCAGGAGCTGGTCGCCACCTTCGCGGGCCACCTCGGGTCCTCGCTGCTGCGGCCGGGGCCCGGCAGCGACGAGTTCCACCTGGTGTACCGCTTCGCCGACGACGCGTCGCTGGCCGCGTGGGAGCGCTCGCCGGAGCGGCGCGCGGCGCTGGAGCGGGTGAGCCGGCTGGTCGAGGACGAGCGGGTGGCCCGCGCCGTCGGGCTGGAGACCTTCTTCGCCGTCCCGGCGAGGCCGGGGCCGGCCTGGCGCAGCTGGGTCCTCACTGTCGCCGTCGTGCTGGTGTTCACCACGAGCTTCCAGCTGGTCGCGATGCCCTTTGTCGCCGACTGGCCGTGGCTCCTCCGGCTGCTGCTGTCGGCGGTCTACGTGGTGAGCGCCCTGCGCGTGCTCATGCCGCGGCTCAGCCGCTGGCTCGGGCCGTGGCTGCAGGGCTCCCGCCGACGCCGAGGCTGAGCCGGTCGCCGACACCGCCGCGCAACCGCGACGCGCACGGCTCGACCGCGCCGCGGCACGCTGCCCGGCTCAGCCAGACGCCGCGCGGCCCCGCCGCCCGGCCGCGCGGCCCCGCCGCCCGGCCGCGCGGCCCCGCCGCGACCCCCGCGGCTCAGCCACAACCCCCGTGGCTCAGCCGCGCAGCCGCAAGCCCCGCGGCGTGGCGGCGAAGCCGGCCGCCTGCAGCGCCGCGGACAGCGGGCCCGCCTCGTGCACCGAGGCGCCGTCGGCCTTCTGCACCGTCATCCGCCCCAGCGCGCCGGACGCCGCGGCGCCGGACAACGCGGTGGCCGCCTCCTTGAGGGCGGTCTCGTCCTCGGTCCAGGACAGCAGCGTCTTCCCGCCCCGCTCGACGTAGAGCACGAGCTCCCCGTCGACCAGCACCACCAGGGCGCCGGCCTTGCGGCCGGCCCGGTGTCCGGTGGCCTTGCGCCGCCCGGTGCCCTCGCCGAGGTCCACCGCCGGCACCTCCTCTCCGGCCGGGTCCTCGGCCGTGCCGACCGTCCGTTCCGGCCAGGGCAGGGCGGCGCCGTAGACGTTGGCCGGGTCGGTGGCGGCCAGCACGACCGCGCCGCCGGGCACCCGGTCGAGGGTGGCGAAGCTGCGCAGCCGGTCGACCGACCCGGGGGTGCCGAACTGCGCGGCCCCCAGTGACTCGACGAAGTACCCGCGGCGCGCCCGCCCGTTCTCCTCGAACGCCCGCAGCACCGGGTAGACCGCCGAGAAGCCGCCCGGGACCTGCTCGGCCATCACCGCCCCGCGGGTGAGCACGCCGTGCCGCTCGAGCAGCGACTCCGCGCGCGCCGTCGTCCGCTTGGTGCCGTTCGGCTCCAGGTCCGGCAGCCGGGACCAGCGGCCGGCCACCGTCGGCGGGCCGGTGCGGCTGGGCAGAGCGGGCCGGCCGAGCCGGGTCCGGCCGTACCGCGATCGGTCGAGCCGGGCCCGCGGCGCGGCGGGGGCCTTGCGGTGGGTGCCGCCGCCGGCCAGCCGGGCGCGGAGCGGGGCGAGGGTGTCGTTGGTGAGGGCGCCGGCCCAGACCAGGTCCCAGACCACGTCGGAGAACGCCTGGTCGTCGGTGGCCCCCACCCGGTCCGACAGCGACCGGAAGAACAGCGCCTGCCCGCCGGCCAGCTCCTCGAGCACCTGGGCGGCCGCCCCACCCTCGTCGACCGCACCGCCGGGCGGCTCGGGCAGCAGCAGCGGTGCCACGTCGGCCGGCACCAGGGTGATCCAGCCGTCCCCGCCGGACAAGCTCCCGGCACCGGCCCACAGCACCTCGCCGGCGCTGGTCAGCTCGTCGAGCATGGCGGGGGAGTAGCCCGGCACCCGGGACGGCAGCACCAGGGTCTCCAGCGCCGAGGCCGGCACGAGCGCCCCGGCCAGCTGCTCCACCACCGCCAGCACGCCGTCCACGCCGCGGAGCCGGCTGCCCACCGACTGCCAGGACGGCGTGAAGCGGGCCAGCGTGCCCACCGGGACCGGCTCGACCTCCTGGCGGAGCTTGGCCAGGCTGCGCCGGCGGATGGACCGCAGCACCTCGGCGTCGCACCACTCCTGGCCGATCCCGCCGGGACGGAACTCCCCGGTCACCAGGCGCCCGCTGCCCACCAGCCGCTGCACCGTGGCGGTCACCACGGCCACGCCCAGCCCGAGCCGGGTGGCCACCTCGCCGGGGACGAACGGACCGTGGGTGCGGGCGTAGCGGCCGACCAGGTCGCCGAGCGGGTCCGCGACCGGCTCGGTGAACACCTCGGGCACACCCACCGGCAGCGCGGTGCCCAGCGCGTCGCGCAGCCGCCCGGCGTCCTCGATGGCGACGTACCGCAGCTCGCCGGCGATCCGCACCTGCAGCGCCCGGCGGGTGGTGACCAGCTCCTCCAGCCAGGCTGCCGGCACGCCGCGGACGCCGGCCTCGGCGACGGTCAGGTCGCCGACCACCCGGAGCAGGTCGGCGCCGCCGTCGACGTCGCGGGGGTGCCGGTCGAGGGGCAGCCGCTGCAGCTCGGCCTCGATCTCGCCGAGGGCGTCGGAGTCCAGCAGCTCGCGCAGCTCCGAGCGGCCCAGCAGCTCGGCGAGCAGGCCGGTGTCCAGCGCGAGCGCCTGCGCCCGCCGCTCGGCCAGCGGCGCGTCGCCCTCGTAGATGAACTGGCCGACGTAGCCGAACAGCAGCGACTGGGCGAACGGGGACGCCGTCTGGGTCTGCACGTCGACCAGGCGGACCCGACGGGCCCGCACGTCGGCCATCAGCTCGACCAGCCCGGGCACGTCGTAGACGTCCTGCAGCACCTCCCGCACGGCCTCCAGGGTGATCGGGAAGGCGGAGAACTCGCTGGCCACCGACAGCAGCTGGGCCGCGCGCTGCCGCTGCTGCCACAGCGGCGTGCGCCGGCGGGGGTCACGGCGGGGGAGCAGCAGCGCCCGTGCGGCGCACTCCCGGAACCGGCTGGCGAACAGCGCCGAGTTGCCCACCTCGGCGGTCACCTCGCGCTCCACGTCGTCCGGGTCCAGCAGCGCCAGGTCGGCCTCGGGGACCTCGCCGGTGGTGTCCGGCAGTCGCAGCACGATCCCGTCGTCGGAGTGCATGGAGGCCACGTCGACGCCGTACCGCTCCCGCAGCCGGGCGGCCAGCACCAGCGCCCACGGGGCGTTGACCTGCGCGCCGAAGGGGGAGTGCACGACCAGCCGCCAGTCGCCCAGCTCGTCGCGGAACCGCTCGACCAGCAGCGTCCGGTCGTCGGGGAGGTGGCCGGTGGCCTGCTTCTGCTCCGCCAGGTAGGCCAGCAGGTTCGCCGCGCCCCACTCGTCCAGCCCGGCCGCCCGCGCCCGCTCGGCGCCGGCCTCGGGCGTCGCCGACCCGACCTCGCGCAGGAAGGCGCCGAGCGCCCGGCCCAGCTCCAGAGGCCGGCCCAGGGTGTCGCCGTGCCAGAACGGCATCTTCCCCGGCTGACCGGGGGCCGGGGAGACGAGTACCCGGTCGTGGGTGATCTCCTCGATCCGCCAGGAGGAGGACCCGAGCAGGAAGACGTCGCCGGTGCGCGACTCGTAGACCATCTCCTCGTCGAGCTCCCCGACGCGCTTGCCGCCCTCCCCGGCACCGGACACCAGGAAAACGCCGAACAGGCCGCGGTCGGGGATGGTGCCGCCGCTGGTGACGGCCAGCCGCTGGGCGCCGGAGCGAGCAGTGAGGGTGTCGGTGACCCGGTCCCAGGTGAGCCGGGGCCGCAGCTCGGCGAACGCGTCGGAGGGGTAGCGGCCGGCCAGCATGTCCAGCACCGCGTGCAGGGCGGAGTCCGGCAGCGAGGCGAAGGCCGCCGACCGGCGCAGCACGGCGGCCACCTCGTCCACCGTGCGGGGCCGCTCGGACACCATGGCCACCACCTGCTGGGCCAGCACGTCCAGCGGGTTGCGCAGGTAGCGGGTGGACTCGATCGCCCCGGCGCGCATCCGCTCCGCGACGACGGCGCTCTGCACCAGGTCGCCGCGGAACTTCGGGAAGATCACGCCCTCGCTGACCGCGCCGACCTGGTGCCCGGCCCGACCCACCCGCTGCAGCCCGGCGGCCACGTTGGGCGGGGACTCCACCTGGACGACGAGGTCGACCGCGCCCATGTCGATGCCCAGCTCCAGGCTCGAGGTGGCGACGACGGCGGGCAGCTGGCCGCTCTTGAGCGCCTCCTCGACGACCGCGCGCTGCTCGCGGGACACCGACCCGTGGTGCGCGGAGGCGACCGGGCGGAAGTCCACCGGCAGCCCGCCGCCCGCACCGGCCTGCGCGATGACCTGCGCGGCGCTGGTGCCCGGCGGCAGCGTCTCGCCGGTGGTCCGCTCGTAGGCCAGCTCGTTGAGCCGGCTGGTCAGCCGCTCGGCCAGCCGGCGGGAGTTGGCGAAGACGATGGTGCTGCGGTGGCCCTCGATGAGGTCGAGCACCCGCTCCTCGACTGCCGGCCAGATCGACGTCCGCGGCTGGTTGCCCGCCGCGGAGCCCTCCAGCTCGCCCGTCGGCTGGCCCAGGGTGCTCATGTCCTCGACCGGGACGACGACCGAGAGGTCCCACTGCTTGGTCGACGGCGGGGCCACGACCTGCACCGGCCGCCCGCCGGCCAGGAAGGTCGACACCTCCTCGATCGGGCGGACGGTGGCCGAGAGGCCGATCCGCTGCGCCGGCCGCTCGAGCAGCTCGTCGAGCCGGTCGAGGGACACGGCCAGGTGCGCTCCCCGCTTGCTGCCGCAGACGGCGTGCACCTCGTCGAGGATCACCGTCTCCACCCCGCGCAGCGCCTCCCGCGCCTGGCTGGTCAGCAGCAGGAACAGCGACTCGGGTGTGGTGATCAGGATGTCCGGCGGCCGGCGGGCGAAGGCGCGCCGCTCGTCGGCCGGGGTGTCCCCGGACCGCACGCCGACGGCGATCTCCGGCCGCGGCAGGCCCAGCCTCGCCGCGGCCTGGCCTATCCCGGCCAGCGGGGCGCGCAGGTTGCGCTCGACGTCGACGGCCAGCGCCTTGAGCGGGGAGACGTAGAGCACCCGGCAGCGGGTGAGCTCGTCGGCCGGCGGCGGCCCGGCGGCCAGCCGGTCCAGCGACCAGAGGAACGCCGCCAGCGTCTTCCCCGACCCGGTGGGCGCCACCACCAGCGCGTGCTCACCGCTGCTGATAGCCTGCCACGCGCCCTCCTGGGCCGCGGTCGGCTCGGCGAAGGCACCGGTGAACCAGGCCTGGGTCGGCGCGGAGAACCGGTCCAGCGCCGAGGAGGGGGCGGACGGGGCGGCGGGCACGTCGTCCAGTGTCCACAGGGGGACGACAGTTCGCCGTCCCCCGCCAGGCTGAGAGCCCCGGGCGGTCAGCCCGCCGGCGCGAACAGCTCCAGCGCGATGCCGTCCGGGTCGCGGAACTCCAGGATGGCGCCGACGCCGATGTCCTTGACCCCTCCGTGCGCGACGCCGCGCTCGTCGAGGACCGCGACCGCGGCGTCGAGCTCGGCGCGGGAGGCGACGGCGAAGCTCAGGTGGTCCAGGCCGGTGCGGTCCTCGTCGAACCGGTCACCGCCGACCGGCCGCAGCCCGAGCAGGGAGTCGCCGAGGGCGTAGACGACGCCGCCGTAGAGCCACCACAGCTGTTCGCGGGTCGCCTCGTCGGCGTCGGCGGGGACCTCGAAGGCGACCGGCAGGCCGAAGACGTCGTCGTAGAAGGCCCGGGACCGGTCGATGTCGCTGACGGTCAGCCGGACGTGGGAGAAGGACCTGGTGGGGATGGCCATGGGGTGAGCATGGAGGCCGACCCGGGTGGCCGCCTCCGGACGCTCGTCGACATGTCGACGAGCCGTTCCCTCGACTCGCTCAGAACTACACTCGTGTAGTTCTGCGGGTCCGGGGGAGCGGTGATGAGGCGAGCGCGTGTGCAGTCCTCCACCATCCGCGCTGTCGGGTACGACCTCGAGCACTCCGTCCTCGAGGTCGAGTTCCACGGCGGCGGGGTCTACGACTACCTCGACGTCCCGCCTGAGGAGGCGCTGGCCTTCCTGGAGGCCGACAGCCTCGGCCGCCATCTCAACGCGCGGATCAAGCCCCGGTACGCGTACCGCCCCGTGCACCGGGCGGGCTGACCCCGGTTCCCGCCGGCCCACCGGCTCGGCCAGACTCCGGAGCATGCGCCGTTCGCTCTACCAGGCCGACCACGACGACTTCCGGCACAGCGTCCGGGCGTTCCTGGAGAAGCAGGTGGCGCCCTTCCACGCCCGGTGGGAGGACGAGGGGATCGTCCCGCGCGAGGTGTGGACCGGCGCGGGAGCGCAGGGGTTCCTCGGCATGGACCAGGACGAGCGGTACGGCGGCGGCGGGGTGCGCGACTTCCGCTACGCCGCCGTCCTGGACGAGGAGCTCACCCGGATCGGCGCGACCGGCGTGGGCTTCCCGCTGCACAACGACGTCGTCGGCCCGTACCTGCGCGACCTGGCCACCGAGGAGCAGAAGGCGCGCTGGCTGCCCGGCTTCTGCGCCGGCGAGCTGGTCACCGCCATCGCCATGACCGAGCCGGGGACCGGCAGCGACCTGCAGGGCATCACCACCACCGCGCGCCGGGACGGCGACGACTGGGTGCTCGACGGCGCCAAGACCTTCATCACCAACGGCGTCAACGCCGACCTGGTGGTCGTCGTCGCCCGGACCGCGCCGGACGCGCCGGCCTCGCGCGGCACCAGCCTGCTGGTCGTCGAGCGCGGCATGCCCGGGTTCACCCGCGGCCGCAACCTGGCCAAGGTCGGGCTCAAGGCCCAGGACACCGCCGAGCTGTTCTTCGACGGCGTCCGGGTGCCGGCCGCCAACCTGCTGGGCACCGAGCACGGCGGCTTCGGGCACCTGATGGAGAACCTGCCCCAGGAGCGGCTGTCCATCGCCGTCACGGCGGTGGCCATGGCCGAGACGGTGCTGGGCCAGACGGTGGAGTACGTGACCACGAGGACGGCGTTCGGCAAGCCGGTCGGCTCCTTCCAGAACACCCGGTTCGTGCTCGCCGAGCTGCAGACCGAGGTGACCATCGCGCGCACGTTCCTCGACGAGTGCATCCGGCAGCTGGGCAGCGGCGACCTCACCGCGACCGACGCCGCCATGGCCAAGTACTGGACGACGGAGCTGCAGAACCGGGTCGCCGACCGCTGCCTGCAGCTGCACGGCGGCTACGGCTACATGGAGGAGTACCCGGTGGCCCGGGCCTGGCGCGACGCCCGCGTGCAGTCGATCTACGGCGGCACCAACGAGATCATGCGCGAGATCGTCGGGCGGTCGATGGGCCTCTAGCAGGTCAGCAGGCCGAACCGCTCCTTGAGGGCCAGCACCCGCAGGGCCGACTCGTCCACCCGCTCGGCGAACCCCGGGTCGGCCTCCGAGCGTTCGGTCAGTGCCCCGGCCATCGTCGCGGCGTCCTCGGCCACGATCGTGAGGACGACGTCCACCCCGGCGCCGACCGCGTCCACCGCCCGCTGGCCGACCGGGACGTCGGACACCTCCACCGCGGCGCCCTGGTCGTCGCTGACCGCGACGCCGTCGAACCCGAGCCGGTCGCGCAGCAGGGCCAGGACGGCCGGGGAGGAGACGGCCGAGCGGTCGGGGTCGAGCTGCGGGTAGCGCGCCGAGCTGACCATGACCGCCGCGGCACCGGCGTCCACCGCCGCCGCGAAGGGCTGCAGGTGGGGGTCGGTCGGGGAGGTCTCGGGGTCCGCGGCGCCGGTGTCGGTGTCGGTGTTGACGTCGACCCGGCCCAGCCCGGGGAAGTGCTTGACCGTGGCGGCGACCCCGGCGTCCTGCAGCCCGGCGACCACGGCGGTCACCGCCGCGGACACCGCGGCCGGGTCGGTGCCGTAGTGGCGGTCGTACTCCCCGATCGGCGGGTTGGCGTCCTCGGTGCCGGCGGGCACCGTGTCCGCGACCGGCGCGAGGTCCATGGTGACGCCGGCGGCCCGCAGCTGCCCGGCCCACCCGGCGACCGTCCGGCGGAGCTCCTCCGGCGGCCGGCGGGCCTGCTCCAGCGCGGGCGGCAGCCGGTCGAAGCCGGGGCCCTGCAGCGTCTGGACCGCGCCGCCCTCCTGGTCCACGGCCACCTGCAGCGGCAGCTCCACCGCCTCCTGGAGCCGGGCGACGGCGGCCCCGACCTCCTCGGCGGGGGCGGCGCTGCGGCCGGCGAGGAAGACCCCGCCCACGCCGACGTCGGCCACGGACCCGTAGCCGCCGACCGGGTCGGTCGCCGGTACCCCCACCATGAGCAGCTGCCCCACCCGTGCCCGCCGGTCCAGCCCGGCCAGGGTCTGCTCGGCGCACGACCCGGCCGGCGCCGGGGAGGCGTCCGGGGACCGGTCCCCCGATGCCGACGTCGGGTCCGGCGGCCGGGGAGCCGAGGCGGCCGGCGTCCCGGACGCCCCGCTCCCGCAGCCGGTCAGCAGCAGGGCGCCGGTCAGCAGGGCGGCACGGGCGGCTCGGCTGCGCATCCTCCCTGTGTACCCACCCGGGGTGACGGAGTGCGACCGGGCGGGCAGACTCGCCGCGTGACCGGCGACCTGCCCCCCGCCCCGCAGGTCCCCGCGTCATCCGCCGCGGCGCAGGCGGCCGCCGTCCAGCGACGGACGCTGCCCCTGCTGTCGGCCGTCGTGGCCCTCGGCGGCCTGGGGGTCACCGTGGGCATCACCGTCGGCGGCCTGCTCGCCCGGGAGGTCGCCGGCTCGGACGCCGCGGCCGGTCTGGGCCAGACCGCCAGCGTCCTGGGGGCCGCGGTGATCGCCCTGCCGCTGGCCCGGGTGAGCGACCGGGCCGGCCGGCGGGCGGGGCTGGCGCTGGGCTACGGCATCGCCATGGGCGGGGCGCTGCTGGTGGTCGCCGCGGCCGCGCTGTCCTCGCTGCTGCTGCTCGTCGCCGGGCTCTTCCTCTTCGGCGCGGCCACGACCAGCACGCTGCAGGCCCGGTACGCCGCCGCGGACCTCGCCGAGCCCGAGCGCCGCGGCCGGGCGCTGTCACTGGTCGTCTGGGCCACCACCGTCGGGTCGGTGCTCGGGCCGAACCTCGCCGGCCCCGGCGACGACCTGGGCCGGGGGCTGGGCCTGCCGCCCCTGGGCGGGGCGTTCGTGCTGCCCATCGCGGTGTTCGCCGTCGTCGCGGCCGGGGCGCTGGTGCTGCTGCGGCCCGACCCGCTGCTGCTGGCCCGCCGGCTGAAGGCCGGGGCGGGCCCGCAGGTGGCCGTGCGGCGGACGGGGACCCGTGCGGCGCTGGCTGCGGTATGGGCGACCCCGGGCGGGCGGTTGGGGCTGACCGCCGTCGTCGTCTCGCACGCGGTGATGGTCGGGCTCATGGTCATGACGCCGGTGCACATGGGCGCGGGCCACCTGGACGCCGGCGGCACGACGCTGCGGGTGATCGGCCTGGTGATCAGCGTCCACGTGGCCGGCATGTACCTCTTCTCGCCGGTCGTCGGCTGGCTGGCCGACCGGGCCGGGCGCTCGGCAACCGTGGCCCTGGGCGCTGTGCTGCTGCTGCTCGCCGCGCTGGTGGCCGGGACCGCGCCGCCAGGAGCCGCCGTCCAGCTGGGGGCCGGGCTGTTCACCCTCGGCCTCGGCTGGTCCTGCGGGCTGGTCGCGGGCTCCACGATGGTCACCGAGGCGGTCGGCGCCGACGTGCGCCCCACGGCGCAGGGCGCGACCGACCTGCTCATGGGCCTCGGTGCCGCGCTGGCCGGCGCCGTCGGCGGGCCGCTGCTGGCCTGGGGCGGCTTCGGTCTGGTGGCGGTGGTCTCGGCAGCGCTCGTCGTCCCGCTGGCGGTCGTGTGGGCCGGTGCCCGCCGGGCTCCGGGGACGACGGCCCCCGACCCGGCCGGTGCCCCCTCGGGCGGTGCGGAGCGGGCGGACAGCGGTCCGGCCCCGGCCGACGGCGGTCAGCGGCGCCGGCGGTAGTCGCGGACCAGCAGCAGGATGCTGACCAGCAGCACCGCTGCGACGGCGAGCTGCAGCAGGAGGTCCCAGGTGCCCGAGCCGGTGCTGGGGAACATGGGTCCAGCCTAGGCGCGGGGCACGGTGCCGGCGGTCGCCCGGAGCCCTGGTGGGTACCGTCGTGCCCGTGCGCCTGCAGGAGTTCTGGTCCAGGATGCGCGACCAGTTCGGGTCGATCCGCGCCGAGAGCGTGGCCCGGGACCACGTCCTCGCCGCCGTCGGCGGGCGGACGGCGGTGGAGGCCATCGAGGCCGGGGTGCCCGTGCGGTCGGTCTGGCTGGCCATCTGCGACGAGTACGACGTCCCACCGAAGAGGCGCTGAGGGCTCCCTCCTGCTGCCCGGCACGCCCCTGGGCACGTCCTCTGGCGTGTCGCTGGATTCGAACACACGTTCGGCCTAGCCTGGCGTCCACAGGGCTCGACGTCGTCCACAGGTGGGCCCGGTCCGGCGAAACTGTCGGACCCCCGCCCTAGCGTCGGCGACGACCCGCTTCCCGCGACACCAGAAGGTGGCCACCATGGCAACGCTCGACCGCGACAAGGCCCTCGACATGGCCCTCGCCCAGATCGACAAGCAGTTCGGCAAGGGCTCCGTCATGCGCCTGGGCGACTCGCCCGAGGTCGCGATGAAGGTGATCCCGACCGGCTCCATCGCCCTCGACATCGCCCTCGGCGTCGGCGGCCTGCCCCGCGGCCGCGTCGTCGAGGTCTACGGCCCGGAGGCCTCCGGCAAGACGACGGTCGCCCTGCACGCGGTGGCCAACGCCCAGGCCGCGGGGGGCATCGCGGCGTTCATCGACGCCGAGCACGCCCTGGACCCGGAGTACGCGCGCGCCATCGGCGTGGACACCGACGCGCTGCTGATCAGCCAGCCCGACACCGGTGAGCAGGCGCTCGAGATCGCCGACATGCTGATCCGCTCCGGCGCGCTGGACGTCATCGTCATCGACTCGGTGGCCGCCCTGGTGCCCCGCGCCGAGATCGAGGGCGAGATGGGCGACAGCCACGTCGGTCTGCAGGCCCGGCTGATGAGCCAGGCGCTGCGGAAGATCACCGGTGCGCTCAGCAACTCCGGCACCACCGCGATCTTCATCAACCAGCTGCGCGAGAAGGTGGGCGTGGTCTACGGCTCCCCGGAGGTCACCACCGGTGGCCGGGCGCTGAAGTTCTACTCCTCGGTCCGGCTCGACGTCCGCCGCATCGAGACCCTCAAGCAGGGCACCGACGCGGTCGGCAGCCGGGTCCGGGTCAAGATCGTGAAGAACAAGGTGGCCGCGCCGTTCAAGCAGGCCGAGCTCGACCTCATCTGGGGCACCGGCTTCAGCCGCGAGGGTGGGCTGATCGACATCGGCGTCGAGCAGGGCTTCGTCCGCAAGTCCGGTGCCTGGTACACCTACGAGGGCGACCAGCTCGGGCAGGGCAAGGAGAACGCCCGCACCTTCCTGCGGGACAACCCCGACCTGGCCGACGAGATCGAGAAGAAGATCAAGGAGAAGCTGGGCATCGGGCCGAAGCTCGACGCGCCCGCGGACGAGCCGGCGGACTTCTGATCCTCCGGTGACCGACTCCCTGTTCGACGAGGGCCCGGAGCCGGCGGGCGAGGGCGCCCGCCGGCCCGGTCGCCGCCGCGCCGGTGGCTCGGGCCGGGGCAGCTTCGGGGGCGGCCGGTCCTCCTTCGGCGACGGCGGCCGGGCCCGACGCCGGAGGCCGGCCGAGGAGCCCGCCGATCCCGGCGCCCCGGGCGAACCGGGCCCCGCGGACGGCCCGGCCGACGACGAGATGGCCGACCCGGAGGCCGTGGCCCGCGGGATCTGCCTGCGCGCCCTCACCGGGGCCGCGAAGACGCGGCAGCAGCTGGCAGAGCTGCTGGACCGCAAGGACGTGCCCCCGGAGGCTGCGGAGGCGGTGCTCGACCGGTTCACCGAGGTCGGGCTGATCGACGACGCGGCGTTCGCCGCGGCGTGGGTGTCCTCACGCCAGGCCGGCCGGGGCCTGGCCCGCCGGGCGCTGGCCCAGGAGCTGCGCACCAAGGGCGTCGACGGCGACGTGGCCGCCGCCGCGGTCGCCGAGCTCGACCCCCAGCTCGAGTGGGACACCGCCCGCCGGCTGGTGGAGCGCAAGGCGCCCGGCATGCGCCGCCTGGACCGGGTCACCGCCGAGCGGCGCCTGATCGGCATGCTGGCCCGCAAGGGCTACGGCGGCGGCCTCGCGGGCATCGTGGTCCGGGAGGCGCTCGACGACCTGTTCACCGGCGCCGACGACGATCCCGAGGCCGACGGGCCGGACCTGCCCTGACCGGGTGACGACCGGCGCCCCTCCGCACCCGCGGCCGCATACTGGGCGCCTGAGCACCCCGGCCGGGGCGCCGTCGACCGGAGGGCCCTGATGGACCTCGTGCTCACCCTGGTTGCGCTGTGCGCGGTCCTGCTGACCATCCGCCTGGTCCGGAGCCGGCGTCGCCGCCTCGAGGCGCTGGCCGAGCTGGATGCCGGCCGCACCTCCTCCGACGTGGCCGGCCGCACCGTCTCCGGCCCGGAGGCCGCCCGCGGTCGCGGCAATCAGCACAGCTGGCTGCTCGGCGGTGGCCGGTCGGGCGGCTGACCGCACCCCCGTCCGCCCCAGGACGCTGCCCAGAACGCCGAGAGCCTGGACGCCAGCAGCCCACAACGCCAGCAGCCCGGATCCGTCAGGATCCGGGCTGTCGGCGTTCAGGAGTCGTCGCGTGGCCGGCGACGACCGGTGGTCAGCGGTCCAGCCAGGCGATCACGTCGACGGCCACACCGTCGGCGGCGTCGTCGTCCGGCACCAGCCAGCGGCGGCCGCGCTCCTGGCCGGCACCGAGCCACAGCTGGATCGAGGTGTTGAACTGCGACATGGTCAGCTCCTTGGCCCGCGCCGGCGAGCTCACCGGGCCGAGGAAGGTCACGTCGCTCTCCTCGCCCGACGGGTAGCGCAGCACGACGCGGCAGCGGGAGCGGCGGTGCCGGGCCGGGGGCACCGCCTCCCGCACGACCGCGGACTCCGCGCCGGCGGCAGCGGCGAACCCCGCGGCCGACGAGCGCAGCCGACTCACGAACAGCTGGGCCGTGTCGGCCAGGTCCGGGGCTAGGACGGGAGCTGCGGCAGTCATGCCCTTGATCTCGGCAGTCCGTGCCCGGGCCGGAACGGGCTGGAAGTGCCAAGCAGTGCACCGTCGACCCGTCAATCCGCGCGCCGGTCGACGCGACGCGGTGTGCGGACCAGCAGCCCCCGTCACGCGTGGCACAACTGAGGTCGACCATGCGCGCATCCGGCGGCCACGTGACACCACCCGCGGGCGGGCCGCCGCCCGGTGACCCGCCTCGGGACGTCGGCCCGGTGGTCGCCGGGCCGGACGTCAGCCCGAGTACGCCCTCCGGCCGGCCTCGGCGACCTGGTGGTCCTCCTCGACCGTCCCGGCGCTCACGCCGACGCCACCGGTGACCGCACCGTCGGCATCGGTCAACAGCACCCCACCACCGAAGACGACGAGGCGCCCACCGGTGGTCGACTCGATGCCGAAGAGTGGCTGTCCGGGCTGCACGAGGCCCGCCAGTTCGCGGGTGTCGGTCTGGAAGTAGACGGCGGTCAGCGCCTTCTTCTGCGAGATGTCGACGCCGATGAGCTTCGTGCCGTCCATGGACGCGAACGCGACCAGGTTGCCCCCGTCGTCGACCACGGCGATGTTCATCGGCTGCCCGATGGTCGTCGCCTCCGCTTTGCAGGCTTCGATGACCGCATCCGCCTGTTCCAGGGTGATCTGCCTGCCCATCGTGCCTCCACTGCACTCGGGTGATGCGACGGTGCGCCCTGCCTGCAGCAGGGATGGGACGGCTCCGGAGGTCCGACGGGACCTCCGGACTCCGTGGCGGTAGTAAAGCGTGATCCAGGCCACCGCTCCACATGCCACCCCTGTGTCGTTGGGAGGTCACCGTCCGGGCCGATCGCCGAGGGCCGTCGGACAGCACGGTGAGCACGAGTGCCCTGCAGCACGTGGAACGGCCATGGCGTCGGGACGGGCGGGCCGTCGCCGACCCTTGGGACGGGCCGGACGGTGCAGGGGCAGTCAGGCGGTCCGGGACGGTCCCGGGGTGGCGGCGTCCAGCGGCGTGATCTCGTCGGGCAGCCCGACCGCCGTCGTCCCGGCGGTGCGGCGGTCCCGGTTGGTGCGCCGGGCGATCACCTTGGCCACCTGGGAGAGCGCCACGTTGATCAGGATGTAGATCAGCCCGGCGGCCACGTAGAGCTGGAAGGTGTACTCGTTGCCGAAGCGCGGGGTGAAGAACTCCACCAGGCTGCGTGCCTGCCGGAGCAGCTCGAAGTACCCGATGATGAAACCCAGCGAGCTGTCCTTGAGCAGCACGACCAGCTGCGCCACCAGCACCGGCAGCATCCGCCGGACGGCCTGGGGGAGCAGCACCAGGGTCATCACCTGGGACTTGCGCAGGCCGATGCCGAACGCCGCCTCCCGCTGGCCCCGGTCCACCGACAGGATGCCGGCGCGGAAGATCTCGGCCAGCACGGCCATGTTGTAGAGCACCAGCCCGCCGGTGAGCGCGGCGTAGGCGCTGAGCCGGACCCCGAAGCTCGGGAGCACGAAGTACAGCGTGAAGATGACCACCAGCAGCGGGATGGCGCGGAAGAACTCGATCAGCGTGGCGACCGGGATGCGCACCCAGCGGTGGTCCGACAGCCGGCCCACCGCCAGCAGCAGCCCGAAGACGGTGGCGAAGACCATCCCGACCGCGGCCACCTGCAGCGTCCGGACCAGCGCCTCGCCGAGGGCCTGGGGCACGCCGCTGGCCGGGTCGAACAGCACCGCCCAGCGCTGTGGGTCCAGCTGCTGGTTGCCGGCCAGCCGGACGAGCACGAAGGCGACGACCGCCAGCACCAGCAGGGCGCCGACGACGGTGCCGATGCGGATCCGGGCGCGGGCCTTGGGGCCGGGCAGGTCGAAGAGGACGGGCGTGGTCATCGCAGGATCGCCACCCGGCGCTCGACGCGGTTGATGGCGTAGGCCGACGGGACCGTGATCAGCATGTAGCCGGCCACCACGGCCAGCAGCACCAGCAGCAGCTCACCGGCGTTGGCGTTGGACAGCCGCTGCAGGGAGGCGGTCAGCTCGGTGACGGCGAACCCGGCGGCGATCGAGGTGTTCTTGACCATCGCGATCCACACGTTGCCCAGCGGCGGGACGACCGTGCGGAACGCCTGTGGCAGCACCACCTCGCGCAGCGACTGCCCGAAGGTGAGCCCGATCGCCCGGGAGGCCTCGGCCTGGCCCGGGGAGACGGCGTTGATGCCGGAGCGGACCGCCTCGCAGACGAACGCCGCGGTGTACAGGCCGATGGCGACCACCGACCCGGTGAAGAAGGACAGCGAGAAGTCGATCTGCGGCAGGCCGAAGATCATGAAGAAGAAGACCACCGTCAGCGGGGTGTTGCGGAAGGTCTCCACGTAGAAGGTGGCCAGGCCGCGCAGCGGCGTGATCGGGCTGACCCGGAACGCGGCGAGCAGCGTGCCGAGCACCAGGGCCAGCAGGCCGCCGAGCAGGGACAGGCTCAGCGTCGTGAGGAAGGCGTCCCGGAGCAGCGGGAAGTTGTCGACGAAGAACTGCACAGCGCCTCCTCTCGAGGCTGGGGAGCGCGGCACCGCCGGGCGGGGAGGCCCCGTCCCGGCGGTGCCGGTCCGGTCGGGTCAGTAGCGGTCGACGGCCGGCGGCTCGGGGGCCTCCTGGCCGCTGATCGCACCGGCGGTGCGGTCCCAGGCGTCGGCCCAGGTGCCGTCCTCGTAGGACTGCTCCAGGACGTCGTTGATGAAGTCCCGGAACTCGTCGTCGCCCTTGGTCAGGCCGATGCCGTAGGGCTCCTCGGTGAACGGGTTGCCCACCAGCTCGAAGCCCTCGGGGTTGCCGGCGACCAGGCCGGTCAGGATGACGTTGTCGGTGGTGACCGCCTGCACCTGGCCGTTGGTGAGGGCGTCGGCGCACTTGGAGTACACGTCGAACAGCGTCAGCTGGGCCTCGGGGTACTGGGTGCGGATGTTCTCCGCCGGCGTCGAGCCCTCCACCGAGCAGACGTTCTTGCCGGCGAGGTCCTCCGGGCCCTCGATCCCCTCCGGGTTGCCCTTGGCGACCATGATGTCCTGGCCCGCCTCGTAGTACGGCCCGGCGAAGTCGATGACCTCCTTGCGCTTGTCGTTGATCGTGTAGGTGGCCACCACGATGTCGACCTGGCCGTTCTGGATGAACGGCTCCCGGTTGGCCGACACGGTCTCGACCCACTCGATGTCCTCCGCGGCGATGCCCAGCTCCGCGGCCACGATCTTGGCGATCTCCACGTCGAAGCCCTCGGGCACGCCGTCGGGGTTCAGCAGCCCGAAGCCGGGCTGGTCGAACTTGGTGCCGACGGTCATGGTGCCGGCCTCGGAGAGCTCGGCCATCGTCGTCCCCGCCTCGAAGGAGACGTCCTCGGCGACCTCGGCGGTGCCCTCGGCGGCCTCCTCGGCCTGGTTGCCGGCCTCGCTGGAGCAGCCGGCCAGCACGACGCCGAAGGCGGCGATCGCGGCGATCTTCTGGGTGATGCGCATGGGGTCCTCTCGGTGTTCGGGTGGGTCAGTGGTTGAGGATCTTGGAGAGGAAGTCCTTGGCCCGGTCGGACGTCGGGTTGGTGAAGAAGGTCTCCGGGACGGCGGACTCCACGATGCGGCCGGCGTCCATGAACACGACCCGGTTGGCCGCCCGCCGGGCGAAGCCCATCTCGTGGGTGACCACGACCATCGTCATGCCGTCCCGGGCCAGCCCCACCATCACCTCCAGGACCTCGTTGATCATCTCGGGGTCCAGCGCGGAGGTCGGCTCGTCGAAGAGCATCACCTTGGGGTCCATGGCCAGCGCCCGGGCGATCGCCACCCGCTGCTGCTGGCCACCGGACAGCTGGGCGGGGACCTTGTCGGCCTGGTGGCCCACCCCCACCCGGTCCAGCAACTCCCGGGCGCGCTTCTCCGCGTCGCCCTTGGACTGCTTGCGGACCTTGACCGGGCCGAGGGTCACGTTCTCCAGCACGGTCTTGTGCGCGAAGAGGTTGAAGCTCTGGAAGACCATCCCGACGTCGCTGCGCAGCCGGGCGAGCTCCTTGCCCTCGTCGGGCAGCCGCTGGCCGTCGATGGTGATCTCGCCGGACTCGATGGACTCGAGCCGGTTGATGGTCCGGCACAGCGTCGACTTGCCCGAGCCGGACGGCCCGATGACGACGACCACTTCGCCGCGGTCGATCGTCAGGTCGATGTCCTGCAGGACGTGCAGTTCGCCGAACCACTTGTTGACGCCGGACAGGCGGACGAGAGGCTCTCCGGTCGGACGTTCGGTCACGGTGGGTGACCCTAGGCGGCGTCGCCACCCGGGCAGGTCGCGGGGCCATCACGAAGCTGTAACGAAGCCGCCCCGATGCCGGGGAGCCGCGCCGTCCGGCGCGCCGTCACCCTGGGTGGCCCGTCGGCCGGGCGGGACGGCGGGGAGGTGGGGCGGCGGCCGGGTGGAGGGAGCGGGTCCGGGTACCGGCCGGACATGGCGCCGACCCCCGACCCGGAGTCCACGACACCGTCCGGCACGGCACCGTCCCGCATCGCCACCGCCCTCGCGCGCGGGGTCCTGGCCGGAGAGGTGGGGACGGCGGCGATGACGGCGTTCCAGCTCCTGGTCGAGATGCCGCTGACCGGACGCCCGCCGAGCTACGCGCCGGCCGACATCGCCGAGGCGGTGCTGCCACTCCACCCGAGGACCGCCCGCGGGCGGACCCGGCTCAACTGGGTCACCCACTTCGCGCTCGGCGGCGCGTGGGGCGCGGCGCACGGGCTGGTGACGCTGGCCGGGCTGCGGGGACAGCGGGCGGTCCACGTGCTGTTCGGCGTCCTCTACCCGGTCGACGTGCTCGCTGGTGCGGCGCTGGGCGTCTACTCCCCGAGCCGCTGGACGGTGCGGGACTGGGTGGTCGACGCGGGCAACAAGTACGTGGCCGTGCAGGCCACCGCCTTCGTGCACGACCGGTTCCTCGACCCCGCCGGCTGACGGCCGGACCGGCGGCCGGGCCGTCGTCCGTACGATCGCGGCGTGGAACAGGGCAAGACCTACCGGGTGCGCACCTACGGCTGCCAGATGAACGTGCACGACTCCGAGCGGCTGTCCGGCCTGCTGGAGTCGGCCGGGTACCGGGCCGCGGCCGAGGGCGACGACGCCGACGTGGTCGTGCTCAACACCTGCGCGGTCCGGGAGAACGCCGACAACCGGCTCTACGGCAACCTCGGGCACCTCCGCCCGGTCAAGGACGCCCGCCCGGGCATGCAGATCGCCGTGGGCGGCTGCCTGGCGCAGAAGGACCGCGGCGAGATCGTCCGCCGCGCCCCCTGGGTCGACGTCGTGTTCGGCACCCACAACGTGGGGTCGCTGCCGGCGCTGCTGGAGCGCGCCCGGCACAACGCCGAGGCGCAGGTGGAGATCGCGGAGGCCCTCGAGGTCTTCCCCTCGTCCCTGCCGGCCAAGCGCGACTCCGCCTACTCCGGCTGGGTGTCGATCAGCGTCGGCTGCAACAACACCTGCACGTTCTGCATCGTCCCGGCGCTGCGCGGCACGGAGAAGGACCGCCGTCCCGGGGACGTGCTCGCCGAGGTGCAGGCGCTGGTCGACCAGGGCGTGCTGGAGGTGACCCTGCTCGGGCAGAACGTGAACAGCTACGGCGCCGAGTTCGGCGACCGCGGCGCCTTCGCCGACCTGCTCCGGGCCACCGGGGCGATCGAGGGGCTGGAGCGGGTCCGGTTCACCAGCCCGCACCCCAGCCAGTTCACCGACGACGTCATCGCCGCCATGGCCGAGACCCCGGCGGTGTGCCCGCAGCTGCACATGCCGCTGCAGTCCGGCTCGGACGACGTCCTGCGCCGGATGCGCCGCGCGTACCGGCAGGAGCGCTTCCTGGGCATCATCGACCGGGTCCGCGCCGCGATGCCCGACGCGGCGATCACCACCGACGTGATCGTGGGCTTCCCCGGGGAGACCGAGGCGGACTTCCAGGCCACGCTGGACGTCGTCGCCCGAGCCCGCTTCGCCAGCGCCTTCACCTTCCAGTACTCCAAGCGCCCCGGGACGCCGGCCGCCGAGATGGACGGCCAGCTGCCCAAGGAGGTCGTGCAGGAGCGCTACCTGCGGCTGACCGCGCTGCAGGAGGAGATCAGCTGGGCGGAGAACCGCGCGCAGGTCGGGCGCACCGTGGAGCTGCTCGTCGCCGCGGGCGAGGGCAGCAAGGACGCCGCCACCGGCCGGCTGTCCGGGCGGGCCCGGGACGGCCGGCTCGTGCACTTCACCGCCGCTCCGGGCATCCGTCCCGGCGACGTGGTGGAGACCGTGGTCACCCAGGCCGCCCCGCACCACCTGGTGGCCGACGGCCCGCTGCTGTCGCACCGGCGCACCCGGGCCGGCGACGCGCACGAGGCCGGGACGACGCCGACGACGCCGGGCGTGCTGCTGGGCATGCCGCGGATCGGCGTCCCCGCCTGAGCCTCCCCGCCTGAGCGACCCGGCCCGAGCGACCCCGGGCGCCTCCGGGCGCCCCGAGCAGCGAGCGCTTAGGCCAGGTCGAGCAGCAGGTCGGCGAGCTCCTGCGGGCGGTTGTGCGGGACCAGGTGGGTGGTCGCGATCTCCCGGTACTCCCACGCCGGTGAGCGGCGGGCCCGGGCGGCCGCCGCGTCGAACGCGGCCGCGCCGGCCGCGTCCGGGGCGTCGGCGGTGGCCCGCACGTAGACCCGCCGGACGGCGTACTCCTCCAGCGGTCGGGCCAGCCGGACCGGCTCGGTGAAGCAGCCGATCGGCTGCGGCGTGCGGCGCGGGACCGCGAACGCGGCCTCTGCCGGGTCGTCGAACTGCCGGTCGACGGGCGGCACCAGCCACGGCGCGCCGACCATCGCGGTCGCGGCCGGCCGGCCGAGCAGCCCGAGGACGGTGTCGCCGTCCTCGGGGACGAACGCGTCGAGGAAGACCAGCGACCGGACCCGGTCGCCGATGTGCTCCATCGCCGCGCCGACCACGAAGCCGCCGTAGGAGAACCCGAGCAGCACGATCCCGCTGAGGTCCTCGTACAGCACGTGGTTGACGACGTCCTCCACGTGGGTGCTCAGGCGCACCTGCGGACCGGTCAGGTGCACCCGCTCCCCGATGCCGGTCAGGCTCGGGGTGAACACCTCGTGACCGGCGGCGGTGAGCAGCGGGCGGACCCGGCGGAAACCGTGCGCGCCGCCCCAGGCGCCGTGGACCAGGACGTAGGTGGTCATGGGGTGGCAGGTCCGGTCAGCGCCGGCTGGACTTCTCCGCCTCGGCCAGCCACTCCCGCCGGGTGGCGAGCGCGGCCTGCGCCTCGCCGACCCGACGGGCGTCGCCGGAGGCCTCGGCCTTGGCCAGCTGGTCCTCGGCCTTGGCGACCGCCGCCCGCATGGAGGTCAGCAGCGGGTTCTCCGGGGCGGTCCGGGGGCGGGAGGAGTCCGCGGCGCCGCGGACCTTCTCCTCCACGGCCCGCATCCGGTCCTCCAGGTCGCGCATCGCGCCGCGCGGCACGTGCCCGACCGCGTCGTAGCGCTCCTGGATCTTCCGCAGCGCGTTCTGCGCGCCCCGCAGGTCCTTGGCCGGGTCGAGCTTCTCCGCCTCGGCCAGCAGCTGCTCCTTCTGCTGCTGGTTGGCCAGCTCCTCGCTGCTGCGCTGCTGGTCGTTCGCGGTCCGGGCGGCGAAGAAGACGTCCTGGGCGCCGCGGAACCGCTTCCACAGGTCGTCGTCGGTGTCCCGGCCGGTGCGCGGCACGGCCTTCCAGCGGTCCATCAGGGTGCGCATCGCGGCGCTGGTCGGGCCCCACTCGGTGGAGGTGGACAGCCGCTCGGCCTCCGCGATCAGCGCGGTCTTCGCCGCCCGGGACTCCGCGCGCTGGGCGTCCAGGGTGGCGAAGTGCGCCCCCCGGCGACGGCCGAAGGCGTCCCGCGCCGCCGCGAACCGCTGCCACAGCGCCTCGTCGGTCTTGCGGTCGATGCCCTTGATCGTCTTCCACTCCTCGACGATCGCCTTCAGCCGGTCGCCGGCGGCCTTCCACTGCGTGGAGTCCGCGGCGATCTGCTCGGCCTCGGCGGCCAGCGCCTCCTTGCGCTGCACCTGCGCGGCGCGGACCGCGGCCTTCTCCGCCCGGCTCGCGGCCAGCGCGGCGTCGGCGGTGCTCACCATCGCCCGGGCCCGGGCGGCCAGGCCGTCCAGGTCACCGACAGCGGTCGCGGTGGGGATGGTGTCGGCCAGCCCCTGGGCCTTGGCCTTGATCTCGCCCGGGTTGCCGGTGTGCGCGGCGAGCCGGGCCTCGAGCAGCGACACCTCGGTGGCCAGGTCGTCGTAGCGGCGTCCGTAGTGGGCCAGCCCGGCGGCCGGCTCGCCGGCCTGCCAGGAGCCGACCGCGCGCTCGCCGTCAGCGGTGCGCACGTAGACCGTGCCCTCCTCGTCGACCCGGCCCCACAGCGTGGGGTCCGACGCCGGCGCGGCCGGCGGCGCCTCGGCCGGCGGGACGGCGGACTCGGCGGCGGCGGGCGCCGGCGCGTGCTGGGACGGCGGGTGCGGGGTGGGCGGGTGCGGGACCGGCGCGTGCGGGACGGGCGCGTGCGGGACGGGGGCGTGCGGGACCGGCGGCTGCGGCGCAGGTGAGTCGGACCCCGGGGCGGCGGGCAGCTCCCCGACCGACGGCGGGACGGCGTCGGTCAGCGCTGCGGGAGTGGGGTCGGCGTCGGCGGCCGGAGAGGTGCCGGCCTCGTCCGGGGTGCCGCCCAGGTCTCCGGCGGCCGCGGCGGCAGCCAGGTCGCCGGCCGACTCCCCGGCGGACTCCCCGGTCGGGTCGCCGGCGGGGCCGTCACCCGTCGAGGCGTCGCCGAGGTCACCGGAGGCCGCGGCGGCGGCGAGGTGGGAGGCCTCGGCCGGGGACGGCGCGTCGACCGGGGTGTCGGCGACCGCGGCGTCGGCGACCGCGGTGCCCGCCGGGTCCTCGACCGCCGGCGTCCCGGCCTGCGGGGGAACCGCGGAGGACGCCCCCCCGGCCGCCTCTCCCGCGGGCGACGCGGGCCCTCCGGCGGCGTCCGGGCTGCCCGTCCCGTCGGCGGTCGGCGCTGGGCCGCTCGACGCCGGCAGCGTCTCATCCAGGGAGGGGTCGACGTGCGGCGTCTGGTCTCCGGTGTTCTCCGTGCTCGACACGCCACGGAGTCTCCCACGATGCATCCGCGACACTGCCTGGCGTGAGTCCTCCCGCCCCGGTGACCGTGGCCTTCTGTCCGTGTCCACCGTTGCTGGTGCCCGCCGTCGGCGGGGCGGCCACCTACGCCACCTCGGTGCTGCGGGCCGCGGTGCTGGCCGCGGTCCAGTCCGTCCTGGAGCACTCACCGGACGTGGTGGTGGTGGTCGGGGCCGGCGTGCCCGACGACGGGCGGGCCGGCGCCGTCCGGTTCGGCGCCGGGGACGGTGGGGACATGCGCGGGTACGGCGTCGACCTCGAGGTCCCCTTCTCCGGCCGGCTGCGCCCGGGCGGACGCCGGCTGCCGCTGGCGCACACCGTCGGCGCCTGGCTGCTGGACCAGGCCGGCCACACCGGCATGCGGCTGGGGGTCGGACCCGGCGACCTGGGCGCGGCCCTGGCCGCGCTCCCCGCCGCGGTCGGGGTGCTGGCCATGGGGGACGGCTCGGCCCGGCGCACCGAGAAGGCACCCGGCCACCTGGACCCGGCGGCCGCGGGCTTCGACGCCGCGGTCGCGGCCGCCCTGGCCGCCGGCGACCCCGGCGCGCTGGCCGCCCTGGACCCCGACGAGGGCGAGCGGCTGCTCGCCGCCGGCGTGCCGGTGTGGCGGGCCGTCGGCACGGCGCTGGCCGGCCGGCCGGTGGTCGGCCGGCTGCGCTACGAGGACGCCCCGTTCGGGGTCGGGTACCTCGTCGCCGACTGGCACGTCCCGTGACCGGCCCGGGGACGGCGGGGGCGGCCGGTCTGCCGCCGGTGGTCGCCGTCGTCGGGCCGACCGCGACCGGCAAGACGGCGCTGGCCGTCGCGCTGGCGCACCGGCTCGGCGGGGAGGTGGTCAACGCCGACTCGATGCAGCTCTACCGCGGCATGGACATCGGGACGGCGAAGCCCACCGTCGCCGAGCGGGAGGGGGTGCCGCACCACCTGCTGGACCTCTGGCACGTGCGCGAACCGGCGTCGGTGGCGGAGTACCGGCAGCGCGCCCGCGCCGAGGTCGACCGGCTGCGCACCGCCGGTGTGCTGCCGCTGCTCGTCGGCGGTTCCGGTCTCTACGTCCGCGCCGTCCTGGACGAGCTGGAGTTCCCCGGGACCGACGCCGCGGTGCGCGCCCGGCTGACCGACGAGCTCGACGCCGTCGGGCCGGAGGCCCTGCACGCCCGGCTGGCCCTGGTCGACCCGGCCGCCGCCCAGGCGATCCTGCCCAGCAACGGGCGGCGGCTGGTCCGCGCGCTCGAGGTCGTCGAGCTGACCGGCCGTCCCTTCACCGCCCGGATGCCCGAACCCCGGCCGCACTACCCGGCGGTCGTCGTCGGCCTGGACCGGTCGGCCGAGGAGCTCGACGCCCGGGTGGGCGAGCGGGTGGACCGGATGTGGGCGGCCGGGTTCGTCGAGGAGGTCGCCGCCCTGGACGCCGACGGGCTCCGCGAGGGACCGACCGCGTCCCGCGCGCTGGGCTACGCCCAGGTGCTGCAGCAGTTCGACGGCGCGCTCACCGCCGCGGAGGCGCGCGAGCGGACGGTCACCGCCACCCGGCGCTTCGTCCGGCGCCAGCGGTCCTGGTTCCGCCGGGACCCCGCCACCACCTGGTTCGACGCCGCCCGGCCCGACCTGGTCGACGCGGTCGGCGCCCTCGTCGGCGACCGTACGATCGACCGGTGATCGACAGTTCCGGCCCGCGGGTGCTGCTGGGCCACGGCACCGAGAACGACTTCGTCGTCCTCCCCGACCCGGACGGCACGGTGTGGCCGGAGACCCGGCTGGACGCGGCGCTGGTCCGGCGGCTGTGCGACCGGCGGGCGGGGCTGGGCGGGGACGGCGTGCTGCGGGTGGTGCGCAGCGGGCACGTGCCCGACGCCCCGGCCGTGCTGGGCGAGGCGCTGCCGCGGTGCGAGTGGTTCATGGACCACCGCAACGCCGACGGCTCGCACGCGGAGATGTGCGGCAACGGCATCCGGCTGTTCCTGCACGTGCTGTTCGCCGAGGGGCTGCTCGACGCGGCCGACGCCCACGACGGGGTCCTGGTCGGCACCCGGGGCGGGCCGCGGCGGGTCGGCGTCCGCCCCGAGGGCGGCTACTGGGTGGACATGGGCCCGGCCCGCGAGCTGGGGCCCGGCGGGGCGGGGGTCGGCGGGCGCCGGTTCGGTGGCCTCGGGGTGTCCATGGGCAACCCGCACCTGGTCTGCCTGACCGACGTCCCGGTCGCCGACGTCGACCTGACCCGGCTGCCGGACGTGGACCCGGGGATGTTCCCCGAGGGCGTGAACGTCGAGGTGGTGAACGTGCTGCCGGACGGGCCGGACGGGCCGCACGTGCGGATGCGGGTGTACGAGCGCGGGGTGGGGGAGACCCGGTCCTGCGGCACCGGCGCCTGCGCCGCGGCGTACGCCGCGCTGACCGCGGCGGGGGCCACCACCGGGACCGTCACGGTCGACGTCCCCGGCGGCCGGCTGAGCGTCGGGTTCGACGGCCGGACCACCGTGCTGGGCGGCCCGGCCGTCGTGGTCGGCGTCGGGACGCTGACCGGGGAGTGGCTCGCCGGCTGAACCGTCAGGCGTGCCGGTCGTCCTCCCCGGGGGCCTCCGGCACCATCGACTGACCCTCGATGCTGGGACTGCCCTCCGGCTCGCCCTGTCCGGAGTCCTGGTCGGCACCTGCGAGCGGGTTGCGCGGCACGGCCAGGCCCTTGGGGTCGCGGCCCGGGTCGTCGAACTCCTCGTCGGGCGTGCTGCTCATGTCGGCGTCCTCTCCTCGACAGCGGTCACCTGCCCGGAGCCCCTACCCGCCGCCCGGGAGGGCAACCGGACGCGGTCAGCCGTCGGCGCCCCCGGCCGCCGGGCGCTGCCCGACCGGGAGGTCCCGCATCCGGATGAGCGGGCTGGCCGTCACCCACAGCGCCGCCACCCCCTGGCCCGCGGCCGCCACCCACAGCGCCGGGACGACGCCCAGCCAGGTGCCCAGCACGCCGCCGAGCAGGCCGCCGAGCGGCATGGTGCCGAAGACCAGGAACCGGACGGAGGCGTTCATCCGGCCGAGCAGCTCCGGCGGGCACAGCCGCTGCCGGAAGCTGACCTGCGTGACGTTGTAGGCCACGATCGCCCAGCTGATCCCGAACTGGCTGACGACCAGGAGGAGCACCGGCGAGCCCAGGGCTGCGAGCGGGGTGAGCGCGGCGAAGGGGAGCAGCAGCAGCGCCGAGAGCGGGATCGCCCGGCCCTCGCCCACCCACCGGGCGAACGGCGCGGCGGTGAAGGCGCCGAGCAGGCCACCCACCGCGCCGGCGGAGAAGACGAAGCCCAGCACGCTCTCCGACAGGCCCAGCCGGCGCAGCGCGAAGAGCACCAGCAGCGTCGTGGTGATCGTGCCGAAGAGGTTGGCCGTGCCGGTGCAGGCCACGATCCGGCGCAGCAGCGGGTGCCGGACGACGAAGGCCAGCCCCTCGGCGATCTCGGTGCGCAGCGGCCGCCGGGCGGCCCGGTCGGGGGCCCGGTCGGGCGTGCGGATGCCGCCCAGCAGCAGCGCGGACAGCAGGAACGAGACGGCGTCCACGGCGATCAGCAGCGGGGCGCCCAGCACGCGCAGCAGGGCGCCGGTCGCCCCCGGGCCGGCGACCTGCGCGATCGCCCGGCTGGCCTCCAGCTTGCCGTTGCCGTCGACGATCCGGTCGGCCTCGACCAGCGCGGGCAGGTAGCTCTGGTAGGCCACGTCGAAGAACACCGTGGCGGTGCCGGTGACCGCGGCGACGACGAAGACCTGGCCCAGGGTGAGGACGTCGAGCAGCCACGCCACCGGCAGGGTGGCCAGCGTGATCGCCCGCACCAGGTCCGCGACGACCAGCACCCGCTTGCGGCGCCAGCGGTCGACCCAGGCGCCCGCGGGCAGCCCGATGACGAGGAACGCGGCGGTCTCCAGCGCGGTCAGGACCCCCATCTGCAGCGGCGTCGCCGAGAGCAGGGCGACCGCCAACACGGGCAGCGCGAGCATGGTGACCTGGGTGCCGACCTGGCTGACCGTCTCGGCGGCCCACAGGTGCACGAAGTCGCGGTGCCGCCAGAGGCTGCGGGTCGCCGGTGGCGCGGGAGGTGACAGCGAGGTCATGCCGGGAGCCTGAGCCAGTGATTGGTGAGTGTCAATCACTTGTCGGCGTGTTGTCCTAGGCTGCCGCAGGTGACCGACCAGCCAACCCAGGGCGACCGGCCGGCGCCGCTGGTGACCGGGGAGCGGCGCCCGGCCACGGACGCCGAGGCGCGGGCACTCGCCTCGGCGGTCCGGCTGCGGATCCTGCGGCTGTGCCTGCACGAACCGCTGACCAACAAGGAGCTCGCCGCCCGGCTGGACCGCAACCCGGCCACCGTGCTGCACCACGTGCGGACGCTCGTCGACACCGGCTTCCTGGCGCCGGAGGCGGAGCGGCGCGGGGCTCGCAACGCCCGCGAGGTGCCCTACCGGGCCACCCGCAAGAGCTGGCTGATGGACGACGCCGGTGCCGCCGGCGCTGCCGGGGACGTGGTGCTCGCGGCCTTCCTGGAGGAGGTCGCGGCCGTCGGGGAGGCCCGGCTGGAGAGCTCGCGGCTCGGTCTGCGGCTCGGGCCCGAGGCGCTGGCGGAGTTCCGGGAGCGGGTGCACGGGCTGCTCGACGAGTACGCCCGCCGGCCGCCGGACCCGGACGGCGCGAAGTGGTCGGTGTACATCGGGATGCACCCGGAGGTCTGAGGTGTTGTACCCGGCGATGACGACAACTCAGGTGCCCCTGTCGCAGGGGCGTGCGACGCTGGAGACGATGACGACAGCCCAGAACCGAGCCATCCTGGACGCAGCCGAGGCGCGCGCCGACAAGGCCGCGCGCTCGGTGCCCTCCGCCGAGGAGCCCCTCCCCGACGACACGACCGGTTCCTACGCCCTGGAGGAGCGCGGCGCCCTGCGCCGGATCGCGGGGCTGGGCACCGAGCTCACCGACGTCACCGAGGTCGAGTACCGGCAGCTGCGCCTGGAGCGCGTGGTGCTGGTCGGCGTGTGGACCGAAGGGACGGCGAGCGACGCGCAGCGGTCCCTGGCCGAGCTCGCCGCGCTGGCCGAGACCGCCGGCTCGCAGGTGCTCGAGGCCCTGGTGCAGCGGCGCGACAAGCCCGACGCCGCGACCTACGTCGGCTCGGGCAAGGCCAACGAGATCCGCGACATCGTGGCCGCGTCCGGTGCCGACACGGTGGTCTGCGACGGTGAGCTGACCCCCGGCCAGCTCAACCAGCTGGAGAAGATCCTCAAGGTCAAGGTGGTCGACCGGACCGCGCTGATCCTGGACATCTTCGCCCAGCACGCCACCAGCCGGGAGGGCAAGGCGCAGGTCGAGCTGGCCCAGATGCAGTACATGCTGCCGCGGCTGCGCGGCTGGGGTGAGTCGATGAGCCGGCAGGCCGGTGGCCGGGTCGCCGGCGGTGGCGGGATCGGTACCCGCGGTCCCGGTGAGACGAAGATCGAGACCGACCGTCGGCGCATCCGGTCGCGGGTCAGCAAGCTGCGCCGGGAGATCGCCGGGATGGCGACGGCCCGGGCCACGCAGCGCAGCTCGCGTGACCGCAACGCCGTCCCGAGCGTCGCCATCGCCGGGTACACGAACGCCGGCAAGTCCAGCCTGCTCAACCGGCTCACCGACGCCGGGGTGCTCGTGCAGGACGCGCTGTTCGCCACCCTGGACCCGACGGTCCGCCGGGCGCAGACCCCCGAGGGCCGCGAGTTCACCATGACCGACACGGTCGGCTTCGTGCGCCACCTGCCGCACCAGCTGGTCGACGCCTTCCGGTCCACGCTGGAGGAGGTCGCGGCAGCGGACCTGCTGGTCCACGTCGTCGACGGCTCGGACTCCGACCCGCTGGGCCAGATCGACGCCGTCCGGGTGGTGCTCCGGGAGATCGACGCCGCCGCGGTGCCCGAGCTGATCGTGGTCAACAAGGTCGACGCGATGAGCGAGGACGACGTCCTCGCGCTGCGCCAGGCCCTGCCCGGTGCGGCGTGGGTGTCCGCCCGGACGGGGGCCGGGATCGAGGCGCTGCGCGACGTCATCGCCGCCCGGCTGCCGCACCCGTCGGTCGACGTCGACGTGCTGGTGCCCTACGACCGGGGTGACCTGGTCGCCCGGGTCCACCGGGACGGCGAGGTCCTCACCGAGGAGCACGCGGCCTCCGGGACCCGGTTGACCGCCCGGGTGGACGCCGCCCTCGCGGCCGCACTGACGGAGTTCGCCGCACCGGTCTCCTGACCCGCACCTGGCCCGGGTCGCCGCCGGCGACCCGGGCCGCGGTGTCCCCCGGGGCCGGGGACCGGGCGGCCGACGCGCGCCGTGGAGGATCACGGGCAGGTCACGGTCCCGGTACCGTGGGCCGGTGACCAGCGGCGCGGTGCAGTGGACGGCGGAGCCCGTCGGCCGCCCGTCGGCCCGGCGCGCGGACCCGGTCATCGGCACCGGCCGCCCACCGTGGTGGCTGGTGGTCGCGGCCGCCGTGCTGGCCACCGGCGTGACGATCGACCTGCTCAGCCGCGGCTGGCTCGAGCGGATGGACCTGCAGGTCTCCGAGGTGGTGAGCGCCTGGGACCTGCGCGACTCCGACGCCTACTGGCCGGTCTGGGCCTTCACCCAGGCGGGCGGACGCGGCTTCATCCTCATCGTGCTGGCCGCCCTGGTCGGCTGGCTGGCCTGGCGGCGGCGCACCCTGGTCCCGCTGGTCCGGGTGGTGGCCGCGCTGGTGCTCCTGACGACCGTCGTCTACGCCTTCAAGTACGGCACCGGACGCACCGCGCCGGCCTACCCCGGCTCCTTCTTCCACCGCGACGGCGCCAGCTACCCCTCCGGGCACGTGGCCAACGCCGTGCTGATGTGGGGTGTCGCGCGCTGGCAGGTGGTGGAGTACGGGTTGTCCGAGCGGCTGCAGCGGGCCGCCTGGGCGGTGAGCCTGCTGGGGCCGGTGGCCACAGGAGTGGCCATGGTGGCCCTGGACTTCCACTGGGTCACCGACGCGGTCGTCGGCGCCGCCGTCGGCATCCTGCTGTTGGGCGTGGTGCACCTGCTCGACCAGCAGGTGCTGTCACGCTGGGCCGGTGCCCGAGCAGGCCGTTCACCGGCGTGACCAGGCCGGTCGCCGACGGCGCACCGGTCCGGTGCTGGCCGCCGTCCCGCTCGCGCTCACCTGGGCGGTGCTCCCGGCCCTCCCCGCCGGCGCGGAGACGACCGCCGGCGCCACGGGGGCCTTCGGGGCTCCGGTGACCCGGTGCGAGATCGGCGACCCCCGGCTGCCGGAGATCTCCGGGCTGACCACCGCCGGGGCGACGCTGCTGGCGATGAACGACGGCGGCGCGCAGGCCGAGGTGTTCGCCCTCGACGCCTCCTGCGCGGTCGGTGAGGTGCGCTCGGCGCCGATCGACCCGTACGACCCCGAGGACCTCGCCCTGGCCGCGGACGGCACCCTCTGGCTGGCCGACATCGGGGACAACCAGGCCAGTCGGCAGACGGTGGCCCTGATCGGGCTCCGGCCCGACGGCGCCAGCACCATCACCCGGCTGACCTACCCCGACGGGCCGCACGACGCCGAGGCGCTGCTGCTGGCGCCGGACGGGACGCCGTACCTGGTGACCAAGGAGGTGCTGGGCGCCAGCGGTGTCTACCGGCCGGAGACACCGCTCGCCGACGGGGCGACGCTGCCGATGGCCAAGGTCGCCGACCTCGGCTTCACCCTCACCGGCACACCGGGCGGACCGGTCGGCCGGGCCGGCCAGCTGATGGTCACCGGGGGAGCGGTCTCGGCGGACGGGCAGCGGCTGGCGCTGCGCACCTACACCGACGCCTACGTCTGGCCGCTGGCCGACTCCGACGTCGTCGGGGCCCTCCAAGGGGCTCCGGTCCGGGTCGCGCTGCCCGAGGCTCCCCAAGGGGAGGCGATCAGCTTCGACGCCGACAGCCGCGGCCTGCTGGTCGCCGGCGAGGGACTGCCGTCGGCGGTGACCGCGGTGCCCTTCGACGCGGCGGCGGTCCCGGTCGCCCCGGCCGGCGCGAGCGACCCGGCGGCCGGGGCGGTGGCGGTTACCCCGGCGCCCACCGAGGTGTCGGCCGTGGTGGCCGGCGTCATCGCCGCACTGGTCGCGACCGTCGTGGTGTGGATCTGGGGCCGGCTGCGCCGGTTCGGCTGACCCACCCGCCGGGACCTGTGCCGCCCCACCGCCTCGTCCGTGCCCCGTCCTCAACTGCGGTGCCGGTCGGCACCCGCCGTCCGGTCCGGCCCGCACCGAGGGGTGGGCAGGCCGGACCGGACGCGGGTCAGAGGCGGCGCAGCACGGTGACGACCCGACCGAGCACGGTGGCGTCGTCGCCCGGGATGGGCTCGTACGCGGGGTTGTGCGGCAGCAGCCAGACGTGGCCGTCGCGGCGCTTGTAGGTCTTCACGGTCGCCTCGCCGTCGATCATGGCCGCGACGATCTCGCCGTTCTCCGCGGTCGGCTGCTGGCGCACCACCACCCAGTCGCCGTCGCAGATGGCGGCCTCCACCATGGAGTCACCGGTCACCTTCAGCATGAAGAGCGTGCCGTCGCCGACCAGCTCGCGGGGGAGCGGGAAGACGTCCTCGACCGCCTGCTCGGCGAGCACCGGCCCACCGGCGGCGATCCGGCCCACCATCGGCACGTAGGTCGGGACCGGCGCCGGGGCCTCGTCCGTGCCGGCCGCTGCCGCAGCGGTGCCGACGGCCGGTGCGTCGCCCGGGACCTCGCCCGGGAGCCGGACGTCGAGCGCCCGCGGTCGGTTGGGGTCGCGGCGCAGCCAGCCCTTGCGCTGCAGGACCGAGAGCTGGTGGGCGACCGAGGAGGCGGACGACAGCCCGACGGCCTCGCCGATCTCCCGTACCGAGGGCGGGTAGCCGCGCCGCTCGATGGAGTCGCGGATGACCTCGAGCACCCGGCGCTGGCGCTGCGTCAGCCCGTCGCCGGACTCACCCCGGTCCGGGAACTCGCGCACGGTGCCCCCGTCGTCCCCCGCGGTCTGCTGGCCCGCCCGCTTGCGCCGGGACGTGCCCGCCGAGCCGCCGGGTGTCCCGTTGTCGACCGCCATGTGTCCCCCTCGCCCGGTTGTCCGGGCACGTCGTCCGCGCACCCTTGATCGACACGGACAGTAGCGCCTCCGACGGCCCGTTTCAAACACTTGTTCGAAGCAGACCCGTGTCGCGGTGGATCCGTCGGCGTCCTGCGGTAGACATCGGTCGGCACCCCGGTCGAACACGCGTTCGACCACGTCAGCGGTGCCGGGATGCGAGGAGCGGGTCCGATGGCGAGTGTGCAGCTCAGTGACCGACCGGTCGTCCGGCGCGGGTCCGGGGGGCGCCGACGGGTTGCCGGGGCGGCGCCGCGGGCGGCCGTGGTGCCGATCTCGGCGGCGCGCAGCCGGGCGGTCCCGTCAGCGGAGGCCAGGCGGGCGGCGGGGGTCCGTGCGCCGGGTTCGGCGCCCGGGCGGGCTGCCGGGCTCCGCCCCGCGGGGCCGGCGCCGCTGCCGGGCGGAGTGACCGCTGCCCGGGCCGGTCGGGTCGGGGTCGCGCCCGCGCGCCGGGTCGGCGCCCCCGGGCCGGCCCGCGGCCTGGCCCCGCTGCGACTGACCCGACGAGGCCGCCGGGTGGTGGCCGCGCTGTCCGTGGCCGCCGGGATCGCCGTCGCGCTCGCGGCCACCGCCGTGGTCGGCGGGAGTCCGGGAGGGCTCCAGCCCGTGGGGGACAGCAGCGTCGTGGTGCGGTCCGGGGACACCCTGTGGTCGATCGCCGGGGACGTGGCGCCGGAGGAGGACCGCCGGGCCGTCGTGGACGCCATCGTCGAGGTGAACGACCTGGACGGCGTGGGGATCGTGCCGGGCCAGCTGCTGCAGCTGCCCTGAGTCCTGCGGCTCCGCCGGGCCGCGGGTTCGCCTGCCCCTCCCCGCAGCGCCGGGTCGTCCGGTACTGCCGGGTCCGCCGGCGGGCCTCGTCGGCGGGTCGACCGACCTCCGCCGACGAGTCGTACTGCAGCGCCGTCCCGTGTCGACCCGGGTCCCGTCGACTCGTCCCCCCGGTCGGCCCGGCCGCCGGCGGGTCGGTGGGGCTCCATGGCCGCCCCCACCTGCCACGGAGCGCCGTGGCGCCGCTGTCCCGGCTCGTCCCAGGCCTGTGACGGGAGGGGTGGATCGGTCGGCCGGGTCGGCCGGGAAGACGACACGCCCTGCAGCGCTTGCACACCTATAGGGGTGGACGTACGGTCCAACCACAACATCTAGTAGTTACACGGATGTAGGGCATCCACAGCCGATCCCCACGTTCTCCCCTGGACGTCCACCGGATGTCCCCGGGTGGGTCCACAGGGCGGCTGCGGGGACCCGGCGGGGGCGGCGGTGCAGGAAGCCGTCGTCCCACCGGTCGCGACACGTCGGAGAGGAGGTGCACGGCGCATGCGTTGCCCCTTCTGTCACAACCCGGACAGCCGGGTCGTCGACTCCCGGGAGACCGACGAGGGCTCGACCACGCGGCGCCGGCGCGCCTGCCCCGGCTGCGGTCGGCGGTTCACCACCGTCGAGGAGGCAGTCCTCGCGGTCGTCAAGCGCAGCGGGGTGAGCGAGCCGTTCGACCGCGCCAAGGTCGTCGCGGGTGTCCGCCGGGCCTGCCAGGGCCGGCCGGTCGGGGAGGACCAGCTGGCCCTGCTCGCCCAGCGCGTCGAGGACGCCGTCCGGGCCACCGGCTCGGCCGAGGTCCCGAGCCACGAGGTGGGCCTGGCGATCCTCCGCCCGCTGCGTGAGCTGGACGAGGTGGCCTACCTCCGCTTCGCCAGCGTGTACCGCGCCTTCGACTCGGTCGAGGACTTCGAGAAGGAGATCGCGGAGCTCCGCGCCCGGCACCTGCCGGGCGGCACGCCACCCCTCCCCGGCCTGCCGCCGGACCCGCCGGTGCGCCGGCGGGGCGCCGGGCGGAACCCGTCCACCGCGGGTGCGGGGTGACCCGACGGAACTGTCAGCACCGACCGGTACCAAGGCACCAGCGCAGCACCTCGCGCGGCTCTTCCCCAGCCGCCGTCCGCACCAGCCGAGCGAACACGACCAGGGAGAGCTCCACGTCATGACCGAGACCACCGATCGCCTCGCCGCCACCCGCGCCCGCCGCAGTGGGGGCAAGGCGCCCAACCGCGCGAAGGCGCTCAAGGTCAAGCGCGTGTACACGACGCCCGGGGTGCACCCCTACGACGAGGTGACCTGGGAGCGCCGCGACGTCGTGATGACCAACTGGCGCGACGGGTCGGTCAACTTCGAGCAGCGGGGCGTCGAGTTCCCGGCCGAGTGGAGCGTCAACGCCACCAACATCGTCACCACCAAGTACTTCCGGGGGGCCGTCGGCACCCCGCAGCGCGAGACGAGCCTGCGCCAGCTGATCGACCGGGTGGTCCTCACCTACGGCGCGGCCGGCCGCGAGCACGACTACTTCGCGAGCGAGGGCGACGCCGAGGTCTTCGAGCACGAGCTCACCTGGATGCTGTTGCACCAGGTGTTCAGCTTCAACTCGCCCGTCTGGTTCAACGTCGGCACCGCGTCGCCGCAGCAGGTCAGCGCCTGCTTCATCCTCGCCGTCGACGACACGATGGACTCGATCCTGAACTGGTACCGGGAAGAGGGCCTGATCTTCAAGGGCGGCTCGGGCGCCGGGCTGAACCTCTCGCGCATCCGTTCCTCGAAGGAGCTGCTGTCCTCGGGCGGGACGGCCTCGGGCCCGGTGTCCTTCATGCGCGGCGCCGACGCCTCCGCCGGCACCATCAAGTCCGGTGGCGCCACCCGGCGCGCGGCGAAGATGGTCGTCCTGGACATCGACCACCCCGACATCGAGGAGTTCGTCGAGACCAAGGCGCGCGAGGAGGACAAGATCCGCGCGCTGCGGGACGCCGGGTACGACATGGACCTCGGCGGCAAGGACATCACCAGCGTCCAGTACCAGAACGCCAACAACTCCGTGCGCGTCAACGAGGAGTTCATGCGGGCGGTCGAGGAGGGCCGCGAGTTCGGGCTCCGGGCCCGCTCGGACGGCTCGGTCATCGACACCGTGGACGCCCGGAGCCTGTTCCGCAAGGTCACCCAGGCGGCGTGGGAGTGCGCCGACCCGGGCATCCAGTACGACGACATCATCAACGACTGGCACACCAACCCCGAGACGGGGCGGATCAACGCCTCGAACCCCTGCTCGGAGTACATGAGCCTGGACAACAGCTCGTGCAACCTGGCGTCGCTGAACCTGATGAAGTTCCTGAAGGACGACGGCACGTTCGACGCCAAGACCTTCGTCAAGGCCGTCGAGCTGGTCATCACCGCGATGGACATCTCCATCTGCTTCGCCGACTTCCCGACCGACCCGATCGGCGAGACCACCCGGGCCTACCGGCAGCTCGGCATCGGCTACGCCAACCTGGGCGCGCTGCTCATGGCCACCGGCCACGCCTACGACTCCCGGGGCGGGCAGACCCTGGCCGCGGCGATCACCTCGCTGATGACCGGCACCGCCTACCGGCGCTCCGCCGAGCTCGCCGGCGTCGTCGGTGCCTACGACGGCTTTGCCCGCAACGCCGACGCCCACGCCCGGGTGATGCGCAAGCACGCCGCCGCCAACGACGCGATCCGCCCGGTCGGCGCCGACGACGCCGACGTCCTCAAGCTCGCCACCGCGCAGTGGCAGGAGTGCCTGGCCGTCGGGGCGGAGAACGGCTGGCGCAACGCCCAGGCCTCCGTGCTGGCCCCCACCGGGACCATCGGCTTCATGATGGACTGCGACACGACCGGCATCGAGCCGGACTTCTCGCTGGTCAAGTTCAAGAAGCTGGTCGGCGGCGGGTCCATGCAGATCGTCAACCAGACGGTCCCGCGGGCGCTGCGCAGCCTGGGCTATCAGGACGAGCAGGTCGAGGCCATCGTCGAGTACATCGCCGAGCACGGGCACGTCGTGGACGCGCCCACCCTGCGCCCGGAGCACTACGAGGTCTTCGACTGCGCGATGGGGGAGCGGGCCATCTCCCCGATGGGCCACGTCCGGATGATGGCCGCGGTGCAGCCGTTCATCTCCGGCGCCATCAGCAAGACGGTCAACATGCCGGAGACGGCGACCGTCGAGGACGTGGAGAACATCTACTTCCAGGGCTGGAAGATGGGCCTCAAGGCGCTGGCCATCTACCGCGACAACTGCAAGGTCGGCCAGCCGCTGTCCGGCGGCAAGGGCAAGAACGACGGCACCAAGGCCGAGGCCCCGGTCGCCGAGGCCGCCGCGCCGTCGGCGCTGTCGCACCCGGTGCGCAAGCGGCTGCCCAAGAAGCGGACCAGCGTCACCACGTCCTTCAGCGTCGCCGGCGCCGAGGGCTACATGACCGCCGGGATGTACGAGGACGGCAGCCTGGGTGAGGTCTTCCTCAAGCTGGGCAAGCAGGGCTCGACCCTGGCCGGGGTGATGGACGCCTTCTCGATCGGCATCTCCCTCGCCCTGCAGCACGGTGTGCCGCTGGAGACCTACATCCAGAAGTTCACCAACATGCGGTTCGAGCCGGCCGGCATGACCGACGACCCGGACATCCGGATCGCCCAGTCGGTGATGGACTACATCTTCCGGCGGCTGGCGCTGGACCACCTGCCGGTCGACAAGCGGGCCAACCTCGGCATCTTCACCGCCGAGGAGCGGGCCGCCCAGGTCGCGGGCACCTACGGCAGCTCCGCCTCGACCACCACGGTGGAGGAGGAGGTCGACCTGGAGCAGCTGCGCGGCTCCGCGCCGATCGAGACCGCCAAGGTGGAGGAGAAGGTGACCCCCGCCGGACCGACGTCGGTCAAGGAGGCCCACTCCTCGGCCGAGCTGCTCGAGCTGGTCACCGGGACGGCCACCGACGCGCCGCTGTGCATGACCTGCGGCACGAAGATGCGCCCGGCCGGCAGCTGCTACGTCTGCGAGGGCTGCGGCTCCACCAGCGGCTGCAGCTGACCTCGGAGCTCAGCATCGGTGAGGACTCCAGCATGTCGACACCGGTGACGCTCGGCAGGTAGCAAGGGGTGGGCGACCAGGTGGTCGCCCACCCCTTGCGCCGTTGCAGGACCTCGTGGCGGCGGGTCGGGTCGTCCCGTCGACCACGGGCACCGCTGCTGGTGCTCGGTCCCTGAGCGGCGGCGCGAGACCCTCCCGCGGAGCTGGTCAGTGCAGGACCATGCCCCCATGGACGACGTCGGAGCACCGGACCTGTGCGGACTGGGGCCTGACGACGCGAGGCTCGTCTGCTACGAGCGGGCCCTCGGGCTGACCATCGTCGTCGGTGACGCCGTCGAGGTGTCCGGCTGCTGCTCCGTCGCGCGTACGCGTGACGGAGCAGCAGCCGAGCCCGGGCAGCCCCATGGACGCCGCTGGCGTGGTCGTCCGGCTCGGCATCGTGGACGGTGGGGACGATGCCGGCGTTCGAGAGCCCCGACGACCGTCCCCGCCCCTGGCAGCACGCGCAGCTGCGCGCGGCGACGAGGTGGCGCTCGACATCGACAGCTGACGAGCGCAGACGTTCCGCGCACCGGAGCCGGATCCGACACGCGCGCCGCACCACGGGGACCCGGACCGGGTCGCCGTTGACCTAGCCTGCTGCGGATGCGACAGCTGCTGCGGTTCGGCTGGGTCGAGGCGCAGTGCTGCCTGTTCGCCGTCCTGTTCTTCCTCGGACTGGCCCTGGTCCGGTTCGTCCCACTCCCCATCGACCCGGCCGACGCACTGCTGCTCTGGTGTCTCGCGGTCACGCTGGTGCTGTGGCTCGTCCGGTGGGAGACCGGTCGCGAGGTCGCGGTGATCTTCGGCTTCCACCTCGTGGGTCTGGCGCTCGAGCTCTTCAAGGTCCGGCAGGGGTCGTGGTCCTATCCCGACACCGGCGTCGCCTCGATCGGCGGCGTGCCGCTGTACAGCGGCTTCATGTACGCCGCCGTCGGCAGCTACGTCTGCCAGGCCTGGCGCCGGATGGACCTGCGGATCACCGGCTACCGAGCCCGCGCCACGGCGTGCGTGGCGGCGCTCGTCTACCTGAACTTCTTCACCTCGCACGTGACGGCGGACGTCCGCCTGGTGCTGGCAGTGGCGCTGCTCTGGGTGACTCGGCGCACCTGGGTGCACTTCACCGTCGGCCGGCGCCGCCACGCGATGCCGCTCGCGCTGTCCTTCGTGCTCATCGGCTCCTTCCTCTGGCTGGCGGAGAACGCCGCCACCCTGCTGCGGGCGTGGCAGTACCCGTCGCAGGAGTCCGTGTGGACGCTCGTCCACGCAGCCAAGCTCGGCTCGTGGTCGCTGCTCGTCGTGGTCAGCATCGTGATGGTCGCGGCGGTCAAGGCGTACGAAGGGGAGCTGTACGGGACCGCGGATGAGCGGACCGTCTGGCGGGCACACGCCGCACCGCCGGAACTGCCGCGGCGGTCGCGGCCGTCCGCCCCGGCCGACGCGTCCACCGGCGAGTCGGTGGCCGTGCCCTGACCCGGCTCGATCGTCCGGCCGTCGGACCGCGCCGCCGAGGACGCACGTGACGGCCTCGACACCGAAGGGTCGCCGCGGGACCCTGCCGCATGACCGACAGCCCGTACGCCATCCCGGTCGACGACCTGGTCGCCGGCGCCCGCACCGACCGCAGCGAGCAGGTGGAGGTGCACCCGGTCCCGGAGGCCGGGCCGCGTGCCTGGTCCCCCGGGCCGGACCCCTACCTCAGCGGCGGCGGGGACGCGGACGGCGACTGACGAGCGGCCGTCGGGCCGGCGGACCGGGTGGCGCAGCGACCGCGTCCGCGTGTCGCGTTCCGCCGACGGGAGCAAGGGTAGAAGGGCCCTGGAGACGTTCTTCGAGCCAAGGAGCAGCCATGACCACCCCCCAGACGACGAGCCGCGACGCCGCCACCGGCAGCCGCGACATCAAGTCGCACGAGACGACCAGCTTCGCCGACCTCGGCAAGGAGATGTGGTCCTACCTCACCGGCAAGGGCGCGGCGATCAACTACGAGTTCGTCGACATGACCGTCGAGGTGCCCCGCGAGACCGGTCCGCAGGCTCCACGCGCGACCTGGAAGCTCAACGGCACGCTCCGCATCACCACCGCCGAGAACGCCAGCCGGGGATGACCCCGGAGGGTCGACCGCGCCTCGACGTCACCGCCGACCTGCGGCTCGAGGTCGACGGCGTCCCCGTGCAGGTGCGGGCCTCCGGGGACGAGATCGCGGTGACCTCCCCGGACGTGCGGCGGCTGTTCAGCGCCGTGCGGGTGGCGGGTGGCGCCACCACTCAGGGGCCGCCCGGCCGCGAGGAGCTGGCCCGGGTGGCCGACGCCCTGGCCGGGCACGGGCTCACCGCGCGGTTCGACGGACCGGCCGGCCGGGTGCTGAGCCTGGGCGCCGACGTGGAGTGGCCCGCCGGCTCGGCGTTGCTCGGCTCACGTCACGCACGCGTGCACCCGGCCGGCGCCCTCCGCAGCAGCGGCGCCGCTCCCTTCGCGGCCGCAGCAACCCTCCTCCTCATCGTCGCGCTGGTGGGCCGCCGTCGGCGGCGCTGACCACGCGACCACGCCGGCCGCGGTGGCCTCCGGGGCCGGCGGCCGGTCCGCGGGCCGGGCGGTGCGGGTACCGCCCCGCACCGCCACGGCGGCGACGGAAGAGGTCTGCCGGTGACCTTCCTCGGCCGGATCCCCGGTCGGCGGGCTGCCGGACGTCGCCCCCGTGGCGGGCCGGCGGCTGCCTGCCCGCGAAGGGCCGCCCGTCGTGGTCAGCCGGTGAGCTCGGTCGGCACGGTGACCACGTCCACCATCGCGCCGCGGCGGACGACGGTCACCGGCAGCGGCTGCCCGATCGCCTCGCCGAACAGCAGCCGCTGCAGGCTCTGCGCCGCGGCCACCGGCCGGCGGCCGGCCTCCAGCACCAGGTCCCCGGCCTTGAGCCCGGCCCGGTCGGCCGGTGACCCGGCGATGACGTCGACGATCCGCAGCCCCCGCCGCTGTCCGGTCCGCTCGGCCAGCGCAGCCGGCAGCGGCACCGGGCTGCTGACCAGCCCCAGGTACGCCCGCCGCACCCGGCCGTCGCGCACCAGCGTGGCGATGATCGTCCGGGTCGTGTCATTGACCGGCACCGCCAGTCCCAGACCCCATCCGGCGACCGCGGTGTTGATCCCGACCACCCGGCTGGACGCGTCGGCGAGGGCGCCGCCGGAGTTGCCCGGGTTGAGCGCCGCGTCGGTCTGGATGACGTCCTCCACCACGCGTGCCGTCCGGCCGTCCCGGGTGGGCAGCGACCGGCCCAGCGCGCTCACCACCCCGGCGGTCACCGACCCGGCCAGCCCGAGCGGGTTGCCGACCGCGACGACGAGCTGGCCGACCTGCAGGTCCGCGGCGTCCCCGAGCACGGCCGGGGGAGGGGTCGCCGTCCGCGCCCGGACCACCGCCAGGTCCGACAGCGGGTCCGCGCCCACGACGTCCACCGCCGTCTCCGACCCGTCGCTGAACACCGCCCGGCCGCCGGCGGCCCCGGCCACCACGTGCGCGTTGGTCAGCACCAGCCCGTCCTCGGTGAACACCACCCCGGAGCCGGCACCGCCACGTCCGCCCGGTCCGGTCACCTGCAGGGCGGCCACGTGCGGGGTCAGCTCGGCGGCCACCCGGGTGACGATGCGGGAGTAGGCGTCCAGCTCGCCGGCGGCTGGGGGTCCGAGGTCCACGGCGTCCTCCTGATCACATGATTACAAGGACCAAGTGAACGCCTCCCGGAGCTCGACGGGGGCCCGGGCGTTGTGCCGTGCGCGAACGGTCAGCCCATCGTCTTCTGGCCGTCGATGGCCTCGCGCAGCAGGTCCGCGTGCCCGGCGTGCTGGGCGGTCTCGCCGACCAGGTGCACGAAGACACGGCGGGCCGACCGCCGGGCGCCCGGCGGGAACCACGGCGCCTCCGGCAGCGGGTGGGACACGTCCAGGTCGGGCAGGCCGAGCACCAGCTCGTCGGTGCGGCGCGCCACCTCCGCGTAGCCGGCGACCACCTCGGCCAGGGTCTCGTGTTCGAGCAGGGTGAACTCCGCCGCCCGTGCGGCCCACGCCGCCTCGTCGTTCGCGGGGAACGCCGAGGGCCCCTCGAGCACGAAGTCCACCCAGACCCGCTCGGTGGCGGCCACGTGCTTGACCAGCCCGCCCAGGGACAGCTCGCTGACCGTGGGGCGCAGCCGGGCCTGCTCGTCGGTGAGCCCCTGGACCGTGTGCAGCAGGAACCCGCGGTGCGCCCGCAGCGCCTCCACCAGGTCGGCCCGCTCACCGGTCGGCGGGGTGCGGTCGGCGGTCGTCTCCGTGCTGGTCATCGCGCTGCCTCCGTCGTCGGGGTCGGTCAGCCCACGCTAGGACCGCCCGACGACAGTTCCGTCCGGGAGCGCATCGGCACGTCGCGACCGGGTAGCGCGGGGGCATGAACGGGAGCGCAGGGGACCGCCGGGTCGCCGTCATCACCGGGTCGGAGTCGGGCATCGGGCGGGCCACCGCGGTCGCCCTGGCCGAGCAGGGCCACGACGTCGGCATCACCTGGTACCGCGACGAGTCCGACGGGGAGGCGACGGCGGAGCTGGTCCGCCGGGCCGGGCGGCGGGCCGAGGTGCGGCACCTGGACCTGACCGCGCTGCCCGGCGCCGCCGACGTGGTCGACGAGCTCGCCGACGCACTGGGCGGCATCGACGTCCTGGTCAACGACGCCGGGACCGGGCACTCGTCGAGTCTGCTGGACACCGACTACGACACCTGGCGCGAGGTCATCGCCACCGACCTGGACGGCGCCTTCCTCTGCCTGCAGCGCGCCGGGCGGCGGATGGTCGCCGCCGGCCGCGGCGGCCGGATCGTCAACGTGACCAGCGTGCACGAGCACCAGCCGCGGGTGGGCGCCGGCGCCTACTGCGCCGCCAAGGGCGGCCTCGGCCTGCTCACCCGGGTGGCCGCCCTCGAGCTCGCCGAGCACGGCATCACGGTCAACGCGGTCGCCCCCGGCGAGATCGCCACCCCGATGACCGGCCAGGAGGACGAGGACCCGCGGGCGCCCGGGCACGAGCGCCCCGGCGTCCCGCTCGGCCGCCCCGGCGACGCGCGGGAGGTGGCCGCCGTCATCGCCTTCCTCGCCTCCCCGGCGGCCGGCTACGTCACCGGGGCGTCCTGGGCCGTGGACGGCGGCATGCTGCAGATGGGCCCGATGGCCGGCTCCCACATGAGCGGCGACGACTGGCGCCGGCCCTGAGCGCGTCAGCCGAGCAGCGCCGCCACCGCGAACAGGACCGGCACGGACAGCACCGTGCTCAACGTGATCGCCTCCCGCGCGAGGTCCACGCCGGTCCGGTAGGTGACGGCGAAGACCAGCAGGTTCTGCGCGGCCGGCAGCGCGGACAGCACGACCACGACGAGCAGCTCGGGGCGGTCCAGGCCCAGTGCCGTGCCGAGCAGCCACGCCGCCCCGGGCGCCACGAGCAGCTTGAGCCCCACCGCCAGCAGCACCGGACCGCGGTCGGGACCCCGGCCGGGCAGCGGGCTGCCCCGCAGCGACATGCCGTACGCCAGCAGCACCGCGGGCACGGCCAGCCCGCCGATCAGCCCGATCGGCTCCATCAACAGCGAGGGCAGCGTCCAGCCCGTCGCCGAGACGGCCAGCCCCGCCACCGAGCCGATGAGCACGGGGTTCCGGAACGGCGCCCACACCCGCGACCACACCGACCCCTCGCCGTCCGCCGTCGCGACGTCGAGCACGGTCAGCCCCACGGGGATCAGCAGGACCAGCTGGAAGAGCAGCACGGGCGCGACGGCGCTGGCGTCGCCGAGCACGTAGACCGCGATCGGGATGCCCAGGTTCGCCGCGTTCACCTGGCTGGCGCCGAGCGCGCCGATGGTCGTCGTCCCCACGCCCCAGCGGCGCACGGCGCCGACGAGGACGAACAGCCCGGCCGACAGCAGGGCCGCGCCGGAGGTGACGACCAGCGTGGTGGAGAAGACGGCGGACAGGTCGGCCGCGGCGAGCGTGGTGAACAGCAGCGCCGGGGTGGCCACCGAGAACGCCGCGCGGGACAGCACCTCGGGGGCGTGCGGGCCCAGCGTCCCGCTCCGGGCGAGCAGGTAGCCGACGGCGATGACGGTCCCGATGACGACGAAGCCGGACAGGACACCGCTCACCGGACGACGGGCCGGCCGGCCCCCGGGCGGGGTGCGCCGCCGGGGCGCAGGCGGGTCGTCACGGCCCCCAGGATGCCGACCGCCCCGACCTGGCCCGTACGGGGGATCCCGCGGCCGTCCGACGTCCCATGATCATCGGACCCGGCACACTGGGGCCGGTGAGCGAGAGTGCCGTCCCGTCGACCGCCGGGCGCCCGGTCCCGGACGTCCGGGACGGCGTCCTGCTGGTGCCCGGTGAGACCTGCTGGCGCATCGAGCGGGCCACCGAGCTCACCGTCTTCGTCGACGCCGCCGACTACTTCGCCGTCCTCAAGCAGGCGGTGCTCCGCGCCCAGCGGCGGGTGCTGTTCATCGGCTGGGACTTCGAGCCGCGCATCCGGCTGGACCCCCGCACCCCCGGCCGGGCGAAGGACGACCGGCTCGGGCGCGTCCTGGAGACCGCCGTCCGGGCCAACCCGGACCTGGAGGTCGGCGTCCTGCAGTGGGGCCTGGGCATGGTCGAGTCGCTGTGGCGCGGGCTGCTGCCGGTGGCGCTGCTGGACCGGCGCTCACCCGACCGGCTCCGGTTCGTCGCCGACCACCACCACCCGCTCGGCGCCGCGCACCACCAGAAGATCGTGGTAGTCGACGACTGCCTGGCCTTCGCCGGCGGCATCGACGTGACCGCCGACCGGTGGGACACCTCCGAGCACCTCGACTGGCACCGGCACCGGCACCGGCCGACCTCGCGGCGGTCGACCGGCCCGTGGCACGACGTGACCAGCATGGTCTCCGGGCCCGCGGCCCGGGCCCTGGGCGACCTCGCCCGGGAGCGGTGGCACAGCGGCACCGGGGAACGGCTCGAGCCGGTCGAGGGGGTGCAGCACTGCTGGCCCGACGGCGTCCCGCCGCTGCTGACCGACGTGGACGTCGCCGTGTCCCGGACCCGCCCGGAGCACGGCGACGTCGAGCTGGTGCACGAGATCGAGCTGCTCTGGCTGGCCGCCGTCGCCGCCGCCCGGGAGACGGTCTACATCGAGGCCCAGTACTTCGCCAACCGCCGGATCGCCGAGGCCATCGCCGAGCGGCTGGGGGAGGCCGACGGCCCGGAGTTCGTCCTGGTGACCCCGCTGTCGGCCGTCGGGTGGCTGGAGGAGAAGGCGATGGGCACCGCACGGGCGCGGCTGCTCGAGATGGTCGGGCGGGCCGACGTGCACGACCGCTTCCGGATGTACGTCCCGGTCACCGCCGGTGGGCAGCCGGTGTACGTGCACGCCAAGGTGATGGTGGTCGACGACCGGGTGCTGCGGATCGGCAGCTCGAACCTCAACAACCGGTCGATGGGCCTGGACACCGAGTGCGACGTCACCGTCGAGGCCCGGCCGGACGACCCGCGCCGGGACGAGCTGGCCGCCGCCGTCCTCGGCGTCCGGCACCGGCTGCTCGGTGAGCACCTGGGCGTCGAGCCGGACGCGGTCGCCGCCGCGGTGGCGGCGCACGACGGCTCCCTCGTCCGTGCGGTGGAGAGCCTGCTCCGGACCGAGGGACGGTCGCTGCGCCCCTTCCGGGCCCCGGAGCAGAACCTGGTCGACCGGGTCCTGTCCGCCACCGAGCTGCTGGACGCCGAGCACACCCCGAACCGGTGGACCCGCATCCGGCGGGCGTTCCTCCGGCGCTGACCCGACGCCGGCGGCCGTCCCCGCGCCCCGGGGCACGGCACGATGGCGGCATGGACCTCGCCGACGTCGCCGACGAGCTCTACGCCGTCCCGCCCGAGGAGTTCATCGCCGCGCGGACCGCCGCCCGGGACCGGGCCCGCGAGGCCGGGGACAAGGACCTGGCCGGCGACATCGCCGCGCTGCCCAAGCCGTCGACGGCGGCGTGGGTGTGCAACCTCGTGGTCCGCCGACGGCACGACGAGATCGCCCAGCTCATCGAGCTCGGCGCGCTGCTGCGCGAGGCGCAGGCCGCCCTGTCCGGGGACCAGCTCAAGGAGCTGGGCCGGCAGCGCTCCCAGGTCGTCGCCGCGCTCACCCGGCAGGCCCGCGCGCTGGCCGCGGAGGAGGGGCACCCGGTGAGCACGGCGATCGCCGAGCAGGTCGAGGGCACCCTGCGGGCCGCGGTCGCCGACGCCGACGCCGGGGAGGCCCTGCTGGGTGGCCGGCTCACCGGCGCGCTGTCCTACAACGGGCTGGGCCCGGTCGACCTCAGCGGCGCGGTCGCCCCCACCGTGCCGTCCGCCGGGCGGGCGCCGGTGGCACCGGCCCGGAAGGCGGCCAGGACCGGGACGGGGGCGGGGCGCAGCGGCCGCGACCGGGCGGCCGCCCGCGAACAGCGCCGGCGCGAGGCGGAGGAACGCGCCCGGCAGGAGGCCGAGGAGGCCCGCCGGCGGGAGCTGGCCCAGGCCGAGCAGGACGCCGCGGAGGCCGCCTCCGTCGCCCGGGACACCGCGGCCGCGGCCGAGACCGCCGAGCAGCGCGTCGCCGACACCGCCGCCCGGGCGACCGAGCTGCACGACCGGGTCACCGAGCTCCAGGCGCGGCTCACCGAGCTGCAGGAGGAGCTGCGGCGCACCGAGAAGCGGGCCGGCACCGCCACGGGTGACCTGCACCAGGCCGAGCAGCGCCGGGACGCCGCCGTCCGCCGGGCGCAGACGGCGGCCGCGATCCGGGACCGCGCGGCCGAGCGGCTGGCCCGGCTGCGGGACACCGGCGACGCCCCCGACACCGACGGCGGCTGAGCTCAGCCGCCGTCCGGCGGCCTCGGCGGGGGCCGGTCGTCGTCCGGGTCATCCGGGTCCCCGGCGCTGGGCCCACCGGGGTCGTCGACCGTGTCGTCGGGCACGGCGTCCGGGTCATCGGGGACGTCGTGCCGGGCCTCGTCGGGGAGCCGCCGCCGGTCGCCCGCCCGCAGCGCCACGACGAACCCGACGGCCACCACCAGGCTGAGCCCGGCCCACGCGGTCACTGTCCATCCCCACCACGGCATGCCCGCATCCGACGCCTCCGCAGGGGGCCGCGGGGAGGATGGGCGGGCTGCTTCACCCCATCGCGGGTCCACCCTCGGTGGAGCGGTGACGCGGCGTGGTGGCGCCGGCGGCCCGGTCCGGGAGCGGTCACCGGCCGGGTCGGCGGCCCTTCTCCCGGTAGAGGGCGGAGTCCGCCCGGGCCAGCAGGGACGTGAGGGAGTCGCCCTCCCGGACGGTCGCCGTGCCCACCGACCAGGTGGCCGGCGCCCCGTCGGCCAGCCGGTCCAGCACCTCCTGCGCGCCGGGGGCGTCGGTGTCGGGAAGGCAGAGCACGAACTCGTCGCCGCCGTGCCGCCCGAGCAGGTCCGAGCCGCGCAGCCGGGTGGACCACTGCGCGGTGAGCCGGCGCAGCAGCTCGTCCCCCGCGCCGTGGCCCTCGTTGTCGTTGACCTGCTTGAAGCCGTCCAGGTCGATCACGGCGATGGTCAGCGGCTCCCCGGCGCGGTGCGCCCGGGCCAGGCTGCGGGTGGCCTCGGCCTCCCAGGCGCGCCGGTTGGCCAGGCCGGTGAGCGGGTCGGTGGAGGCCGCGGCGCGCAGCTGTGCGCTCAGCCGGCCCTGGACCTCGGTCAGCACCCCGGTGGCCAGCACGGCGAGCGACCAGTGCAGCCCGAAGCCGCCGGGTGCGGCGGCCAGTGCCCCCGCCGTCGCGAGGACGACGGCCAGTCCGGCGTGCAGCCGGGCGACCGGCAGCGGGAAGAAGTGCGCGGCGTAGAGGCCGATCGTGATCAGCACCGGGCCCAGCCCGACGACGCCGACCGCGGTCGCCGACCGCCAGGCCAGCAGGGCCACCCCGCCGGACACCAGGGCGAGGCCGGCGTGCGTCGCGGCCGGCACCCGGGTGCCGACCGTCCAGAGCACGGCGGCCGTGGTCAGGCCGACCACCCCGAGCAGCGCGGTGAGCAGCACGGGTGTGTCCGCGGACGGCGGCCAGACGGCGCCGACCAGGCACAGGACCCCGGCCAGGGCGTGCAGGAGCACCAGCAGGACCACCCCGGGGGGGCGTCCGCCGTGCTGATCGTCCATCGGGGTCTCGTCCATCGCACGCCGATCATCGACCGGTCCGCGGCACTCCTGAAGGGGGGTTACCGTCGACGGGTGAAGCCCGTGGACCTGCACTTCTACTTCGACCCGGTGTGCCCGTTCGCGTGGATGACCAGCAAGTGGGTCCGCATGGTGAGCGCGCAGCGCTCGATGGCGGTCGAGTGGCGGTTCATCTCGCTGCGCCTGCTCAACGCGCACATCGACTACGCGGCGCACTTCCCGCCCGAGTACGAGGCCGGGCACACCGCCGGGCTGCGGCTGCTGCGGGTGGCCGCGCGCACCCGGGCCGAGCACGGGGCCCCGGCCGTCGCCGCGCTCTACGAGGCGCTGGGGGAGCGGGTGTTCGAGTCCGGACCGGTGGACGACGCCGGTGCCCGGCGCGGCACGCAGGGGTTCGTGGACCCGGCGCTGCGCGCCGCCGGACTGCCCGCCGAGCTGTCCGCGGCGCTGGAGGACAGCTCCTGGGACGCCCAGGTCCAGGCGGAGACCGACGAGGCCCTGTCGCTGACCGGCAAGGACGTCGGCACCCCGATCCTGCACTTCCGGCCGCCGGAGGGGGTGGCCTTCTTCGGCCCGGTCATCAGCCGGCTCCCCTCGGAGTCCGAGGCCGTGCAGCTGTGGGACCACGTCGTCGGCCTGGCGTCCTTCCCCGGCTTCGCCGAGCTCAAGCGCAGCCTCCGCGAGCGTCCGCAGCTGCCGGCCTTCGGCGTCCAGCCCGGTGCGGTGGGCGCGCAGGAGGACTGGCACGCCGGCAGCCGCCGGCAGAAGAGGTAGCGGTCCCCGCCCGATGCGGTCGCCGACGCGGAGCGGCCCGGCGCCCGCGGTGCGGAGGCCGGGCCGGGGTCCTGCCGGGCCGGGGAGGTCAGGCGGAGCGGCGGCCGGTGACGTCGACCGTCTCGCCGTGGTGGTGCCGGCCGCCGGTCTTGGACACCTCGAAGTCCGGCCCGAGCTCCTCCAGTGCCAGCCGGCCGTAGACCTGCTGCTGGGTGGCGACGCGCTCGGAGCGCCCCCGGCCGAGGAAGCTGACCATCCAGTGCAGCACCGTGGTGACCCGGCTGCGGAAGCCGACGATGTAGGCCAGGTGCACGACCAGCCACATCATCCAGGCGATGAACCCGGACAGCTTCAGCCTGCCGATCTGGGCGACCGCGGAGAACCGCGAGATCGTCGCCATGCTGCCCTTGTCGTGGTAGCGGAACCGGGGTGCCGTCGGGCGGCCGGCCGCGCGGGCCGTGATGGCGTCGGCGGCGAACCGGCCACCCTGGATGGCGACCTGCGCCACGCCGGGCAGCCGGTCCAGGCTGATCATGTCGCCGACGACGTGCACCTCGGGGTGCCCGGGCAGCGTCAGGTCCGGCTGGACGGCGATCCGCCCGGCCCGGTCGACCTCGGCGCCGGACTGCTCACCGAGCAGCCTGCCCAGCGGGCTGGCCTGCACGCCGGCGGCCCAGATCTTGGTGGCCGCCCGGATCCGGCGCTCCTGCCCGTCGGCGTCCTTGACCACCAGCCCGTCGGCGTCCACGTCGGTGACCATCGCGCCGAGCTGGACCTCGATGCCGATCTCGTTGAGCTTCCGGTGCGCCTTCTTGCCCAGCTCGCCGAACGGCGGCAGCACCTGGGAGGCGGCGTCGAGCAGGATGACCCGCGCCGAGCTCGGGTCGATGCGGCTGAAGTCGCGGCGCAGGGTGCGGCGGGCCAGCTCGGCGATCTGCCCGGCCATCTCCACGCCGGTGGGGCCGGCACCGACGACGACGAAGGTGAGCAGCCGGTCGATCTCGGCCGGGTCGGTGGCCAGCTCGGCCAGCTCGAAGGCGCCGAAGATGCGGCCGCGCAGCTCCAGGGCGTCGTCGATGCTCTTCATGCCGGGGGCGAACTCGGCGAAGTGGTCGTTGCCGAAGTAGGACTGCCCGGCGCCGGCCGCGACGATCAGCTCGTCGTAGGGGTGCACCGTGGTGCGGCCCAGGATGGTCGAGGTGACGGTGCGGGCGGCCAGGTCGATGTCGGTCACCTCACCGAGCACCACCCGGGCGTTGTCCTGCGAGCGGAGGATCTCCCGGGTCGCCGGCGCGATCTCGCCCTGCGAGAGGATCCCGGTGGCCACTTGGTAGAGCAGCGGCTGGAACAGGTGGTGGGTGGTCTTGGCGACCAGGGTGACGTCGACCGGGGCCTTGCGCAGTCGCTGGGCGGCGAACAACCCGCCGAACCCGGACCCGATGATGACCACGCGGGGGCGCGAGAGCGTGTTCTGGCCGTCGGTCACAGCATCTCCTGATGTCGTCATGATGACTCATCCTCGCATCCTGCAGGGTCTGCTCCCGGCCGCCCGGGAGGGCCGGGCGGGTCCGCAGGTGGCGCGGTGAGCTCCACCCCGTTCAGCACCGCCCGGGCGCCAGGTGTTCCCCGGCTGGTGTTCGTCCCCGGCCTCGGGCTGGACCGGCGGTCGTCCGCACGGGTGCGGCGGCGGACGGCCGGCGAGGTGGTGCACCTGCCGGGCATGGGCCGCCGGATGCTGGCGCCGCCCACCGACGAGCTGGCCGCCCTGCTGCTGGCCGCGCTCGGCCCGGGTCCGCTCGTGCTGGTCGGTCACTCGCAGAGCTGCCAGGTGGTGGCCGCCGCCGCCGGCGACCCCCGGGTCCGCGGCGTCCTGCTGCTGGGGCCGACCACCGACCCGCGGATGCGCCGGATCCCGGTGCTGGTGGTCCGGTGGTTGCGGACGGCGGCGCACGAGCAGCTGAGGCAGCTCCCGCTCACGGTGGCGCAGTACCGGCGGACCGGGCCGCGGGCCATGGTCGCGCTCTGGCGGGCCACGGCCCCCGACCGGATCGACGACCGGCTGGCGGAGGTGGCGGTGCCGGTGGTCGTCGTCCGGGGCGCCAGGGACCGGCTGTGCCCGCACGACTGGGCGGTGCACCTGGCCGCCCGCGCGCCGCGGGGGCGGCTCGAGGAGCTCCCCGGAGCGGCGCACATGACGGTGCAGACGCACCCCGACGACGTCGCCCGCCTGCTGGAGGACCTGCTACGCGACCTGGCCGACCCGGGCTGAGCACCAGTCGACCACGGTGTCCATCACGACCGGGTCCACCGGTCGCCGCAGCTCGGCCCGGTAGGCCCGCATCGACGCCGGGCCGGGCTGGCGGCGCAGCGTGTGGGTGAGGTCGGGGACCCGGTGCACCTCGACCGGACCGGGCACGGTGGCGGCGATCCGGTCCAGGTCGTCCGGGTCGACCTGCAGGTCCTTGTCGCCGGTCAGCGCCAGCACCGGCACCCGCACCCGGGCCAGGTCCGTGCGCGGGTCGTGGGCCAGGAACTCCCGGGTCCAGCGGGCGTTCAGCCGCACGCCGCCGATCCGGGCCACGTCGGTCGTCGTGGCCGCGATCTTCTCGTGGTTGGCGGCCACCTTCGCCTCCAGGTCGGTGCGGAACAGCCGGAGCAGCCCGCGGACCGGCGCCGGGAGGGTCGGGCCGAGCCGGCGCGCCTGCCAGCGCAGCAGCTCCCGCCCGGGGCGTGCGCTGCACGACAGCAGCACCAGCCCCGCCAGCGGCGCACCCCGGGCGGCCAGCGCGGCGGCGAGCAGGGCGCCCTCGCTGTGCCCGGCCACCAGCAGCCGGCCGGCGTCGACCTCGGGCCGGGCGGCCAGGGTGTCCCGGGCAGCGGCGAGGTCGTCGACGTTGTCGTAGAGCCCCGCCGTCCGCCAGTCGCCCGGGGTCGCCCCGACGCCGCGCTTGTCGTAGCGCAGCGACGCGAACCCGGCGCGGGCCAGGGCCGCGGCCAGCTGCCGGGCGACGTCGAAGCGGGCGCGGCGGTGGTTGGAGTCGCGGTCCAGCGGGCCCGACCCGGAGGCCAGCAGCACGGCCGGCCACGGCCCGTCGCCGTCCGGGAGCGCGAGGGTGCCGGCCAGCCGTGGCGGGCCGAAGGTGAGCTCGAGCTCGCGCACGTCAGCGGACCGGCTGGCGCAGCCGGGTGACCTCCGCCGCGGTGCCCGCGGGGTCGGGGAGCCCGATCAGCACCGAGGTGAAGCGCTGGCCCCGCAGCCGGATCCGCAGCGCCGGCTCGCCCCGGCGCACGCTGACCAGCGTCCGCTCGCCCGGCCGGCGCCAGGTGCCGATCATCCGGAGACGGGGGAGCCCCAGGCCCGGGGCGCGCAGACCGCGGACGGCGGCCAGCGCGTCGGGGACGACGGTGACCTCCTCGACGGCCTCGAGCGGGACGGAGAGGTCCCGGAGCACGCCCAGGACCTTCTCGGCCCGGGTGAGGTGGACGGTCAGGGTCTCGGTGGTCAGCTGCACGGTCGCCATGAGAGGATCATTCCCAAGACCAAGAACGTTGTCAACATTGAGAACGGTGATCCATGGCGTCCGCCGACCTGCTGCTCCACCCGGTCCGGCTGCGCGTCGTCCAGGCGTTCCTCGGCGACCGCGTGCTGACCACCGCCGAGCTGCACGAGCTGCTGCCCGACGTGCCGACGGCCAGCCTGTACCGGCACGTCGCCGTCCTCGCCGACGCCGGTCTGCTGGAGGTGGCGGCCGAGCGGCGGGTCCGCGGGGCCGCGGAGCGGAGCTACCGGCTGGTCGTCGAGGCGGCCCGGGTCGCGCCGGCCGACGCCGCGACGATGACGGCGGAGGAGCACGGCCGGGCCTTCACCGCGTTCGTGGCCAGCCTGCTGGCCGACTTCGGCCGCTGGCTGGACCGGGGCGACGTCGACGCCGGGCGGGACGGGGTCGGCTACAGCCAGGCGGCCCTCTGGCTGGACGACGAGGAGTTCGCGGAGTTCCTGACCGAGGTCCGCGAGCTGGTCGGTGGGCGGATGGCCAACCGGCCCGAGGGGGAGCGGCGGCGGCGGCTGCTCAGCACGGTGCTGCTCCCGGGGGACTGACCGCGCCGGCCTCCGTCCGCCGGCCGGGCGCCGGCGGTCAGACGCGCCGACCGGCCCGCTTCCGGGCCGTCGCGGTCCGCGGCTCCCGGTCGACGAGGCCGCGGGTGAGCAGGGCGATCCCGATGCCCAGCATCCACACGTCCTTGGAGACCGGCAGGCCCTCCTGGGTCGGGGCCACGCTCAGCCCGGGCTTGGTCATCCCCGGGGTGCGCAGGTAGAGCCCCAGCAGGCCGGCGGAGAAGCCGGTGAGCAGGGCGCCGGCGACGGCGGTGGGCACGAACGGGGTGAGCAGGGCGGCGCCGATGGCGATCTCGGTGGTCGCCAGCGCCTTGGCGAAGGTGGCCGGCGGGACGTCCTTGAGGAACGGGTAGGTGCTGGCCGCGAAGCCGTGCAGCCCTGCCGCGGTGCCCTCGTCGGCGTTCCGCTTGCCGAGGCCGGAGTTGAGGATGAACGCACCGGTCGCGAGGCGGGGGGCGATCTCGGTGGCGGTGATGGGCAGGCGCATGACGACCTCACTGGAGAACGGGTTGGTGCTGGTTGGTACAGGGCTCAACCGCATCCTTCCCCGTCCGCCGCCCGCCCGCCGGGCGGGGGCCCCGACGACAACGGGCCGGTGGTGGTCACCGTCCACGGATGACCACCACCGGCCCGTTCTCGAGGCTGCCGGGGTCAGCGCCCGGAGCGTCCCCTGCCCCGGCTGCCGCCGGCCGGGGGCTGACCCGCGCGGGCGGCGAGCTCGGCGCGGGTGCGCGCCGGCCCCTGCGAGCGGCCGGCCGACGAGCCGGAGCCCGAGCCGGAGCCGCGGCCGGACCGGCCGGACGGCGACGGCGCGCCACCGCCCCCGCTGCGGCGGCGACCGCCACCGCCCGTGCCCTGCGGCTGCGGAGCCGGTGCCGGGGCGGGCTCGACGTGGGGCGCGGCCGGCCCGGTGAGCGCGGTGATCTCCCGGGCGCCGGGCTTGATCGCCGCGACCTCGGGGGTGATGCCGGCCTGGCGGGTCAGCAGCCGCACCTCACCGGCCTGGTCGGGGGTGGCGATGGTGACGACGATGCCGCCGGCACCGGCCCGGGCGGTCCGGCCCGAGCGGTGCAGGTAGGCCTTGTGCTCGGCCGGCGGGTCGACGTGCACCACGAGCGCGACGTCGTCCACGTGGATGCCGCGGGCGGCGATGTCGGTCGCGCACATGACCCGGGTCTCCCCGGAGCTGAACGCCTCGAGGTTGCGCTCGCGGGCGTTCTGGCTGAGGTTCCCGTGCAGGTCGACCGCGGGCACGCCGGCCGCGGTGAGCTGCTTGGCCAGCTTCTTGGCCTGGTGCTTGGTGCGGGTGAACAGCACGCTGCGGCCCAGGCCGGAGGCGAGCTCGGTGACGATCTGCGGCTTGTCGGCCGCGTCGACCCGGAACACGTGGTGGGTCATGGTGGCGACCGGGGCGACGGCCGGGTCGACCGAGTGGGTGGTCGGCCGGTCCAGGTAGCGCTTGACCAGCACGTCGACGCCGTTGTCCAGGGTGGCGGAGAACAGCAGCCGCTGCCCGACCTTGGGGGTGCGGTCCAGCAGCCGCTTGACCCCGGGCAGGAAGCCCAGGTCGGCCATGTGGTCGGCCTCGTCGAGGATGGTCACCTCGACGGCGCCCAGGTCGGCGTGCCCCTGGCCGATGAGGTCCTCCAGCCGACCCGGGCAGGCGATCAGCACGTCGACGCCGGCGGCCAGCGCCGACACCTGCGGGTTCTGGCCGACCCCGCCGAAGACGACGGTGGTGCGCATGCCGAGCGCGCGGGCCAGCGGGTCGACGACGGCGGCGACCTGGTTGGCCAGCTCGCGGGTCGGCACCAGGATCAGCGAGCGCGGGCGGCGGGGCTGCCGGCGGGTGGTGGAGGCGGCCAGCCGGGCGACCAGCGGGAGGCTGAAGGCCAGCGTCTTGCCCGAGCCGGTGCGCCCGCGGCCGAGCACGTCGCGCCCGGCGAGGGTGTCGGGCAGCGTGGCGACCTGGATCGGGAAGGGCGCGGTGATGCCGCTGGCGGTGAGCACCTCGACCAGCGGGGCCGGGACGCCCAGGTCGGCGAAGGTGGTGTCCGTCGGCAGGACGGTGGCCTCGTCCCCGACCGGGACGACGGCCGCGGTGGAGGTGTCGGCCACCGGCGCGGACGGCGCGTCGGTGCGCGGGGCGCCGGCGTCCTCCGGGCGGGGGCCGACGCCGCGGCCGCGGGTGCCGCGCCGGCGGCGGTTCCGCGGGCCGTCGCCGTGCTCGGCGGCCGGGCCGGAGCCGGCGGGGGCGGGGGAGGGGCCGGCCGGGGCGTGCGCCGCCGGGCCGGGGGTGTGCGGCTGGCCGCTGGGGGCCGTGGCGGGCCGGGTGGCGCGGCGGCGCGGGCGGTCGGCGCCGCCGTGCTGGGCAGGGCTGGACGAAGGGGTGGTCACGTGGGTCCTCGGGGAGTCCGGTGGCTCCCGTCGGTCCGCCGGGCGCGGGGCCGCCTCGATGGGGCCGCGTCGCGTGCATCCGGGTCGGACGTCGGGTCGCCGGCGCGCCTCGGTGGCGCTGCCTCGCGCCGACGTCGAGTCCTTGCCGCTCTCGGATGAGCGGGGGGCGGCGCCGGTGCACCCCACTCTGCCAGACGCCGCGGCTCAGGACGGGGAGGCGGAGGAGTCCCTGATCACATCGGGGGTGCCGCGGAAGGTCCGGCGGTAGGCCAGCGGCGCGACCCCGATGGCGCTGTGCAGGTGCTGGCGCAGCGACGCCGTCGTCCCGAAGCCGGCGTCGGCGGCGACCCGCTCCACCGGCGTGTCGGTGGACTCGAGCAGCCGCCGGGCCAGTGCCACCCGCTGCTGGGTCAGCCAGCGGGCCGGGCTCAGCCCGGTCTCCTGCCGGAAGCGGCGGGTGAAGCTGCGCACGCTCATCGCGGAGTGTGCGGCGAGGTCGGCCAGCGACAGCGGCTCGCCCAGCCGGTCCAGCGCCCACTGTCGGGTCGCCGCCGTCCCGCTGTCCCCGACGTCGGGGACCGGGCGCTCGATGAACTGGGACTGGCCGCCGTCCCGCCAGGGGGGGACGACGCTGCGCCGGGCGACCCGGTTGGCCACCTCGGCGCCGTGGTCGCGCCGGACCAGGTGCAGCAGCAGGTCGATGCCGGCCGCGTTGCCGGCCGAGGTGAGCACCTCGCCGTCGTCGACGAACAGCACGTCGGGGTCCAGGTCCACCGACGGGAAGAGCCGCGCGAACGCCGCGCTGTGCATCCAGTGCGTGGTCGCCGGGCGGCCGTCCAGCAGGCCGGCGGCGGCGAGGACGAAGGCGCCGGTGCAGATGGAGACCAGCCGGGCGGAGCCGGCGGCCCGGCGCAGCGCCTCGCCGAGCTCGGCCGACACGGTCCCGTCGGTCATCGCGGACCCGCCGTACACCCCGGGGACGACGACGGTCTCCGCCCCCTCCAGCGCCGAGGCGTCGTGCTCGGGCAGCACCGAGTAGCCGGCCGAGGTCCGCACCGGCCCGCCGTCCAGGGTGGCCACCCGGACCCGGTACAGCGGGCGGTCGGCGGCGTCGACCGCGCTGCCCAGGAACCGGTGCGGCAGGCCGAGCTCGAAGGCCACGGTGTTCGGCAGGGCGAGGACGACGACCTCGTGCCGCCGGGGCACCACGGTGGTGGTTCCGACCGGTCGAGACATGGCCGGATCCTTGCACATGCTGGCCGACCGGCCACTGGCCACGGCGCCGCCCGACCCGGAGGATCTGGCGACGTGACCACCGCGCTGTCCCCCCGCGTCCACCGCGTGCACCCAGCGTGGTGGGTGGCGGCCGTGACGTTCCTGGCCCTGATCGGCGCCGCCGCGTTCCGCGCCGTCCCCGGGGTCCTGATCGACCCGTTGCGCGACGAGTTCGGCTGGTCGCTGTCCACCATCTCGCTGGCGGTGGCGATCAACCTGGCGCTCTACGGCGTCACCGCGCCGTTCGCCGCGGCCCTCATGGACCGGTTCGGCATCCGCCGGGTCGTCATCACCGCGCTGCTGGTGGTGGCCGTGGGCAGCGGGCTGACCGTGTTCATGACCGCGAGCTGGCAGCTGCTCCTGCTGTGGGGGGTGCTGGTCGGCCTGGGCACCGGGTCGATGGCGCTGTCGCTGGTGGCCACGGTGAGCGGCCGGTGGTTCGTCGCCCGCCGCGGCCTGGTGTCCGGTGTGCTCACCGCGGCCGGGGCCACCGGCCAGCTGGTGTTCCTGCCGGTCGTGGCGCTGGTCAGCGAGCGCTGGGGTTGGCGCCCGGCGGCCCTCGGCACGGCCGCGGCCGCGCTCGCCGTCGTCCCGTTCGTGGCCTGGCTGCTGCGCGACCGGCCGCGCGACCTGGGCGTGGCGCCGTACGGCGGCACCTCGGCCGACGACGTGGACCCGGTGCGCGGCAACCCGGCGCGCACCGCGATCGAGGGGCTGACCCAGGCCGTCCGGACCCGGCCGTTCTGGCTGCTGGCCGGCGGGTTCCTGATCTGCGGCGCCTCCACCAACGGCCTGGTGCAGCCGCACTTCATCCCCGCGGCGCACGACCACGGCATGCCGGTGACGACGGCCGCGGCGCTGCTGGCGGTGGTCGGCGTCTTCGACGTCGTCGGCACGGTGTTCTCCGGCTGGCTCACCGACCGGCTCGACCCGCGGCTGCTGCTCCTGGCGTACTACGCGCTGCGCGGGCTGTCGCTGTTCCTGCTGCCGCAGCTGTTCGGCACCGACCTCCAGGTCAGCATGATCGCGTTCATCGTCTTCTACGGCCTGGACTGGGTCGCCACCGTGCCGCCGACGCTGGCGCTGTGCCGGGAGTACTTCGGCGCCCGCGCGCCGGTGGTCTTCGGCTGGGTCTTCGCCTCGCACCAGGTGGGTGCGGCGCTGGCCGCCTTCGGGGCGGGCGTGATCCGCGACGTGACCGGTTCCTACGACGGCGCCTGGTACGCCGCCGCGCTGCTCTGCCTGATCGCCGCCGCGCTGTCCGTCTCCATCCGCCGCCGGCCGACCCCGCCGGAGACCGCGCTGCCCGTCGAACCGACCCCCGCGGCCGCGGCCGAGGCCCACGGCTGACCCCCGGGCGCGCTTTCGGTACCGAATGTGCGCCTGGGGGATCAGCGCACCGGCCGTGCCACGGCTCCCGTCGTGGACCGTGGGCTCATCCTGGAGGCGGCCCGGCAGCACCGGCTCCCGGCGGCGGGACGCGACAGGCGGCCGTGCCGCCGGGCAGCCGGTACCGATTGGCGGCGACCAGCCGGTAGACCCAGGGTGCGACCCAGCTGAGCGGCGGCAGCAACAGCAGGGCGCCGGGGACCGACCACCAGCCGCCCGCCGAGCGCAGCGCCTGGGCCACCGCCGGTGCGCCGCCGCTCACCGCGCCGTCCCGCCCGATCCAGAGCACCTCCGACCGTGCCCGCTCCGCGGTCACCCCGGCCGACGCCAGGTCGAACCGCTGCCAGGGGACCACCACGCAGTCGCCGGGCAGCACCCGCGCGGCCACGGCGGCGCAGCGGCTGCAGAAGGCGAAGTCGCCGTCGAACACGAGCGTCGGTGGCGGCATGGAGGACTCCTGGGCTCGGGGGAGTCGGATCAGCGCCGGCCGTGCACCAGGCGCATCACGCCGGCGAGGACGTCGGCGGCCCGGGCCGGGCGGCCGAAGCTCATCATCTCGATCGGCAGTGGGAACCGCCGGCGGGTGATCGCCTTGGCGCGGGCGAACTCGCGCAGGCCGTCCTCGCCGTGGATCCGGCCGAAGCCGCTCTCGCCGATCCCGCCGAAGGGCAGCGCGGGGACCGAGGCGAAGGTCAGCACCGAGTTGATCGACGTCATGCCGCTGCGCATCCGGCGGGCGAGGTCCATCGCCCGGGCCGGGGTCCCGCTGAACACCGAGCCGCCCAGCCCCATCGTCGAGTCGTTGGCCCGCCGCAGCGCCTCCTCGGCGTCGGTCACCTCGGTGATGGTCAGCGTCGGCCCGAAGGTCTCCTCGCGCACCGCGGCCGAGGTCTCCGGCACGTCCAGCAGCACGGTCGGGGCGACGTAGCCGCCCTCCACGGCGCCGCCGGCGGCGACCCGGCCACCGGCTGCGCGGGCGTCGTCCAGGTGCCGGCGGACGACGTCGGTCTGGCTCGCCATGGTCATCGGGCCGTAGCTGGCGGCGTCGTCCGCGCCCGGGCGCAGGCCGCCCACCTGGCGGGTCACCTCGGCCACGAACCGGTCATAGACCGCCGAGGTGGCGTACACCCGCTCGATGCCGATGCAGGTCTGCCCGGCGTTGCTCATCCCGCCCCACACCGCAGCGTCCGCCGCGGCGGCCACGTCGGCGTCGTCGTCGACGATCATGGCGTCCTTGCCGCCGCACTCCATGAGCACCGGGGTGAGCGTCTCCGCGCAGGTGGCCATCACCTTCCGGCCGGTGGCGGCCGACCCGGTGAACGCCAGCTTGCCGACGCCGGCCCGGCACAGCGCGGCGCCGGTCGACCCGTCGCCGGTGACGACCTGGAGGGCGTCGGCGACGTCCGGGACGGCGGCCCGCCAGGCGTCGGCCAGCCAGCTGCCGACCGCGGGGGTGTGCTCGCTGGGCTTGAAGACGACGGCGTTCCCGGCGGCCAGCGCGTAGGCGATCGAGCCCATCGGGGTGAACACCGGGTAGTTCCACGGGCCGATCACGCCGACCACGCCCAGCGGCTGGTACTCCAGGTGGGCGGCGTGGTTGGCCGCCAGCAGGCCCGCCCGCACCCGGCGCGGGCCGAGGGTCCGCGGTGCGTGCGCCGCGGCCCAGGCGAGGTGGTCGATGGCCAGGGTGGCCTCCAGGACGGCGTCGGCGCGCGGCTTGCCGTTCTCCCGGTGCACCAGGTCGGCCAGCTCGTGGACCCGCCGCGCGACGTGCCCGCGGTAGGCGGCCAGCCGCAGCCGCCGCTCGGCGAAGCCCAGGGCGGCCCACTCCTCCGCCGCGGTGCGGGCGCGGGCGACGGCGGCGGCCACCGCGTCGGCGTCCTGCACCGGGAAGACGCCGACCACCGCACCCGACGCCGGGTCGGTGGAGGTGAACGTGCCGGTCGCCGGGTCCCGGTCGTCGACGGGGTCGGGGAGCGCCATGCTGCGGCAGGCTACCCACCGGTAGCCCACGGCGCCGGGGCGCCGCCGGACCGCCGCCGGACCGCCGCGACCGGTGACCGGGGGACGGCGGCCGCGGCGACATACTCGGGCGGTGGCCGACCCCGCTGAGCTGCGCCGTCGCGTGCTCGCCGCCTGGACCGACTCCCCGGCCCGCTTCCGGGAGGACGCGAACGCCGAGGAGGACCTGGTCCGCGGCGGCTACCGGGACCGGTTGCTAGTCGAGCTGGCGCAGAACGCCGCCGACGCCGCTTCCCGCGCCGGGGTCCCCGGCCGGCTCCGGCTCGAGCTCGCCGGCGGCGTGCTGCGCGCCGCCAACACCGGGGCGCCGCTCGACGACGCCGGCGTGCAGGCGCTGGCCACCCTGCGCGCCTCGGCCAAGCGGGACGAGCCGGGCAGCGTCGGCCGGTTCGGGGTCGGCTTCGCCGCCGTCCTCGCGGTCAGCGACGCGCCCGCCGTCCGGTCCATCGGGCGGTCTGTCCGGTTCAGCGCCGAGGACACCCGGGCGGCCGTCGCCGCGGTCCCGGCGCTGGCCGGGGAGCTGGCCCGCCGCGGCGGCACCGTGCCGGTCCTGCGCCTGCCGTTCGAGGACGACGGCGCGCCACCCTCCGGCTTCGCCACCGAGGTCGTGCTGCCGCTGCGCCCCGGGTCGGAGGACGCCGTCCGGGCGGCCCTGACCGCGCTCGAGGCCGAGCTGCTGCTGGCCCTGCCCGGGCTCAGCGAGGTCGACGTCGTCCTCGACGGCGCCGTCCGGCGGCTGTCCGCCGCGCTCTCGGTACCGAGAGCACACGTGACGGACGGCGACCGGACGACGGCCTGGCACGTGCTGCGCCGTTCCGGGGAGCTGCCGGCGGTGCTGCTCGCCGACCGGCCGGTCGAGGAGCGGGACCGCCGTGCCTGGACCCTCACCTGGGCCGTGCCCCTGGACGACGGCCGCCCGCGCCCGCTGGCCGGCCGGCAGGTGCTGCACTCACCGACCGCGAGCGACGAGCCGCTGTCCCTGCCCGCCCGGTTGATCGCACCGTTCCCGCTCGGGCCGGACCGGCGGCACGTCGTCCCCGGGCCGGTGACCGACGCCCTCGTCGCCGCGGCCGCCGACGCCTACGCCGACCTGCTCACCGAGCTGGCGTCGGTCGAGGACCCCGACCCGGTGCTGCTCGGGTTCGTGCCGCAGGCCGCGCTGGCCGCCGCGGAGCTCGACGCGGCGCTCGGTGGTGCGGTGCTGGACCGGCTGACCGCTGCCGCCTGGCTGCCGGCCGCCGGGGAGCCGGCCCTGCAGCGCCCCGACCGGGCCGTCGCCCTGGACGACCCGGTCCCCGAGCGGGTCGCCGCGCTCACCGGGGTGCTGCCCGGCCTGCTCCCGGCCGGCTGGTCGCGGCGCGACGCCGCCCGGGCGCTGCGGGTCCTCGGCGTGCGGCGGGCCGGGCTCGCCGAGGTGGTCGAGGCGGTCCGCGGCGTGCACCGCCCTCCGCAGTGGTGGGCCGCCTTGTACGCGGCGCTCGCCGACGCCGACCGGGATGAGCTCGCCGGGCTGCCGGTGCCGCTGGCCGACGGCCGGACCGCGCACAGCCCGGCTGGGGTGCTGCTCGCCGACGAGGCCGTGCCGGTGGACCGGCTCGCCCCGCTCGGGCTGCCGATCGCCGACCCGGCCGCGGCGGCCGGCCCGGCCCGGCGGGTGCTGGAACGGCTCGGCGCCCGGCCGGCCACCGCGGCCGCGGTGCTGGCCGACCCGAAGGTGCGGACGGGGGTGGAGACGTCGCTGGAGCGCGCGGACGACGGCGACCCCGACGAGCAGGACGACGTCGAGGACGTGGCCGCCGCGGTGCTCGGCCTGGTCGCCGCCGCGGGCACCGCGCCGGGGGAGCTGCCGTGGCTGGCCGACCTGGCACTGCCGGACGACGACGGGGGCTGGGCCGCGGCGGGCGAGCTGGTGCTGCCCGGCTCGGCGCTGGCCGCGGCGCTCGAACCGGGCTCGCTGGGCACCCTGGACGCCGACTTCGCCGCCGGACAGGACCCCGCGGCCCTGCGGGCGGTCGGGGTGCTGGACACCTTCGCCGTGCTCGCCGCCGAGGACCCGGACGACCTCGACGTCGACCGCGTCGGGGACTGGGTGGACGCCGTGCTCGACCGGCTGCCCCCGGACGCCCCGCCGCCGGCCTGGCCGCCGCTGACCGCCGTCCGGGACCTCGAGCTGGTGCGCGACTGGCCCCGGGCGCTGCCGCTGCTGGCCGCGCTGCCGCCCGCCGCCCGGGCCGACGTCGACCTGGGCGGCACCGTCGTCCCCGGGTACCTGCGCTGGTGGCTGCGCACGTCCCCCGTGCTCGGCGGCCGGCGCCCGGACCGGCTGCGGCACCCGGCGAGCACGGAGCTACAGGGACTGTACGAACCCGCTCCGCCGCTGGACGACGCCGTCCTGGCGCTGGTCGCGCCCCCCGCCACGCTGACCGACGTGCTCGCCGACGTCGACGACGCCCTGGACCTGCTGGACCGGCTCGGCGACCCGGCACGCACCGTGCCGCCGCTGGTGCTGCGGCACGTGTACGCCCGGCTGGCCGCGGCGCTCGACGGCGTCGACGTCTCCCCGCCGGACCGGGTACGGGTGGCTCCGGCGCAGGTCAGCGCTGAGGCGGTGGTCCTGGACGCGCCGTGGTTACAGCCACTGGTCGATCGGGACGTGGTGCCGGCCGGCGGCGCTCCCGGCCCGGTGGCCGACCTGCTGGACCTGCCGTTGGCCAGCGAGGTGGTCCGCGCCCGGCCGACCAGCCGCCCGGACCGCGAGCTGGACTGGGCCGCCGTCCCCGGTGCCGACCTGGCCGCCGCCCGGCTCGGCGTGCCGGCGCTGACCGGCCGGGTGGCGGTGCACCGGCGGCTGACCGTGACCGGCGACCGCGCGGTGCCCTGGTGGCCGGCGGACGGCGCCGGGGCCGACGCCGTGGACGGGAGCCCGGCGGCGCTCGGTCGGGCACTGGCCTGGCGGGCCGGCGCCTGGCCGCTCCGCCAGGCGCTGGCCGAGGCCTTCGCCCACCCCGACCAGGCGGCCCGGCTGGCCGCCGAGGACGCCGTCGAGTAGCGGCGGCGTCCCGGCCCCGTCCCGGCCCCGTGCCGGCCCCGTCCCGGCCCCGGGGTCGTGATGGCCCTCCTGCAGGGGCCCGTCGCGAGCGTGCGAGCGATGGGGGGCAGGAGGGTCCTTCTTCAGAACCAGCGCGGGGCGGCCTGGGCGCCGGGGGCGTGGCCGTGCCGGCTGTCGGCCCGGCCGGTCCGTCCGGCCGGACGGTCCCCGCCCCGCGGCGCCGGCGCGTTGGCCAGCCAGGCGGCGTGCAGCGACAGCCACTGCGCGGTGGTCAGGTCCGCGGCCCGGGCCGTCGGTGCCACCCCCTCGGCGTGCAGCCAGCGCACACCGGCGGTGCCAGGCAGCTGTCCGCGCAGCGCGGCGCCGAGCGCCGGCCGGCGGGCGGCCCCGGGGGAGGTGAGCAGGGCGTGCACCAGCCGGTCGAAACCGGGCTGCGCCTCGTCGGCGAGCTGGGCGCGGGCCTCGGCGACGGCGGCGGGCAGGACGGCGGTGGGTCGTGACACGGGGGCCTCCAGGAGGTGGGCAGGGCTGCCCGCGGCGTCCGGCAGGCAGCCGGGAACGGGGAGGGAGCGGTCGCGGGCGGGTCGCTGAGGACCGCCGGCGACGGCGGGCGCCGAGGTGCGCCCGCGGCGGTCAGCTCAGGAGGTGCGCAGCCGCAGAGAGGAGGTGCCCATGCCCGGAGACCCTAGGGCTCCTGCCCGCCGGGGTCGACCGGTTTTCCCGGCTCAGGACGGACGGCGCTCGGCCGCCTCCCGCTCGGCTGCCTTCCGCTCGGCGTCCTCGCGCCTGGCGGCGAGCTTGGCCTGGTGCGCGGCGTACCGGGCCCGGTCCGCCTCGATGGCGTCCTTGTTCCTGACCTTGTCCCGTTCCCGCTTGGCCGCCCGACGCTGCGAGCGGGCGAGCTCGCGGGCCGCGTAGTCGGGGTGCTGATCGTAGCTGCCGGCCAGGAACACGACGACGACGCCGATGGCGCCGAAGATGCCGACGAACGCCCCGAGCACCGGGTCGACGAGGAAGGCGAGCACGCTCAGGACGACCCAGGCGACCCCGGACACGACGACCCACTTGGACATGCCCCCAGTATCCGCCCGCCGGCGGGACGGCCGGTGACCGCTCCGGCGGGCTCCCGGGCTCCCGACCGGGGCCGGCTGCGGCATGCTGACCCCATGCCCGACGTCTCCGGCCCCCCGTTCCGCGCCGACCACGTCGGCAGCCTGCTGCGGCCCAAGGGGCTGCTCGACGCCCGCGCCCGGCACGCGGCCGGCGAGATCGACGCCGACGAGCTGCGAGGGATGGAGGACGAGGCGATCGCCGACGTCGTCCGGCTGCAGGAGGACGTCGGCCTGTCCACGGCGACCGACGGCGAGTTCCGCCGCGCCTCGTGGCACATGGACTTCATCTACGCCATCAACGGGATCAGCAAGGTCCAGCAGAACATCGCGGTGCACTTCAAGAACGCCGACGGGACGATCGACTTCACCCCGGCCGGACTGCACGTCGACGGCCCGCTGTCCATCGACGAGCCGATCTTCGCCGCGGACTTCGGCTACCTGCAGGGCCAGGTGTCCGACCGGCAGACCGCGAAGCTGACGATCCCCTCGCCCTCGATGGTCCACTACCGCGGCGGCCCGGCGGCGATCGACCCGGCGGTCTACCCCGACGAGGACTCCTTCTGGGACGCCCTGTCGGCGGCCTATCGCCAGCAGGTGCAGGGCATCGCCGCCCAGGGCTGCCGCTACCTGCAACTGGACGACACGTCGCTGGCGTACCTCAACGACCCGGCCCAGCGCGCCGAGCTCGCCGAGCAGGGCCGGGACGCCGAGCACCAGCACGAGCGCTACATCCGGCAGATCAACGCGGCGCTCACCGGGCGGCCGGCGGGGCTGACGGTGACCACGCACATGTGCCGGGGCAACTTCCGCTCCTCCTGGGTGGCCGAGGGCGGGTACGACTTCGTCGCCGAGGCGCTGTTCGGCGGACTGGAGGTCGACGGGTTCTTCCTGGAGTTCGACGACGCCCGCTCGGGGGGCTTCGAGCCGCTGCGCTTCGTGCCGCCGGGCAAGCGCGTCGTCCTGGGCCTGGTTACCACCAAGCGGCCGGAGCTGGAGAGCAAGGACGACCTCAAGCGGCGCATCGACGAGGCGTCGCGGTACGTGCCGCTGGAGCAGCTGGCCCTATCCCCGCAGTGCGGGTTCTCCTCCACGGTGGAGGGCAACGCGCTCACCCGTGACGAGCAGGTCGCCAAGCTGGCGCTGGTGGTGGAGACCGCACAGGAGGTCTGGGGCTGACCTCCGAGCCCCGGCCGGTGGGCCGGACGGGGTCGGAGGACCCGGCCTGGTCGGGTACGCCACGCCGGACGCCTCTTGCGCACAACCGATCTGGTCCCTAACGTCAGGTGCGCGGTTCAACCAACAGCCGCGATCGGGCGAACCCAGTCCGACGCACCTGCCGGTGGGTCCCGCCGCCGGCCTGTCAGGTCCGCGGAGGCGTCCATGACCGCACTTCCTGTAGAGATCGATCCCACCCGTGGCGACGTCCAGGTGAGCACCTCGTCCGAGGGCTGCACCGTCACCGTCGCAGGGGAGATCGACTCCTCGACCGCTCCGGGCCTGCGCGAGTGCCTCCTCGAGGTGCTCGCCCGTCCTGCCACCACACCGGTGGAGGTGGACCTGTCCCAGGTCACCTTCCTCGACTCCGCCGGCCTGTCCGCGCTGGCCACCGCGCACCGTGCGGCGACCGCCGCCGGCCGGGTACTGCTCGTGCGCTGCGGCACCGCGCGCGCCGTCGTCCGCCCGCTGCAGATCACCGGGCTCTGGGACGTCTTCACCGTCGTCGACTGAGGAAGGACCCCGTCCTCCCCACCCTTCGCAGGCTCAGGGCGGGGCCCGGGACGGGGCCGGAGGAGCAGAGCTCGCAAGGTCGCGCGCAGGCCCCTGAGGTGCCGGGTGACGGGTGGGCCAGGATGGCCCGGTGGACGCCGACGTCACCCTGCCGCCCCAGCTCCACCCCGAGCTGGCCGACCTGCTGACCCGGCTGGACCCGCTGCTCCGGCCCCCGGCGAAGGTCGTCGGGCTGGAGGCCGCCCGGCGCCGGTTCAGCGACCTGCTGACCCAGGGGCTGGCCGGCGGTCCCGACGTCCCCTGCGCCGAGGTCGACCTCGGCGACGGCCTGCGCGGGCTGGTCCACCGCCCGGAGGACCCCCAGGGCGCCACGGTCGTCTTCCTGCACGGCGGCGGGTGGACCGTCGGCAGCGTCGCCGACTACGCCGGGCTGGCCCGCCGGCTGGCGGCGCGGCTGCCGGCCGTCGTGCTGTCCGTGGAGTACCGCCGGGCGCCCGAGCACCCGTTCCCGGCGGCGGTCGAGGACGCCGTGGCGGCCACCCGCTGGGCGCTCGACTCCGCCGGCGAGCTGGGCGGGGACCCGAGTCGGGTCGCCGTCGCCGGGGACAGCGGCGGCGGCAACCTGGCCGCGGTCGTCTGCCAGCAGCTGCGGGACGCCGGCGGTCCGCAGCCGGCGGCGCAGCTGCTGCTGTACCCCAACGTGGCCCGGGGCGCCGACCAGCCCTCGGTGCGCGAGTTCGGCCGGCTGCCGTTCCTGACCCTGGCCGACATGGCCTGGTACACCCGCCAGTACGTGCCGTCCGGCGTCGACCTGGGCGACCCGCGGATCAGCCCCGCCGAGGGCCGCCTCGACGGGCTGCCCCCGGCGCTGCTGGTGACCGCGGGCGTCGACGCGCTGCGCGACTCCGGCCGGGACCACGCCCAGGCGCTGCGGGCCGCCGGCGGAGTGGTCGAGGCGCTCGACGTCCCCGGCATGCCGCACGGCTTCGCCCACCTGGTCGCCCTCTCCCCGGCGGCGGACGAGGCGCTGGAGGGGGTGCTGGCCAGGGCGTCGGCCCTGCTGCACGGCCGGCGCTGAGCCGACGGCCGGCCGGGGGTCAGCTCGACGGGTCCCGGTCGGGGTAGCGGGCCCGGGCCAGGGCGTAGACGCCGAAGGCGGCGAAGCCGACGGCCACCGCGGTGAGCAGCCACTGCCCGGTCGGCACCGCCCCGATGGCGTTGAGCGCCCCGTCCAGACCGGTCGCCGTGGACACGTCCGCGGTCGCCGCCGCGTACACCAGCAGCCCGCCGGAGACGGCGAAGGCGACCCCCTTGGCCACGTAGCCGACCTGGCCGATCCGCAGGATGACCGGCTCGTAGCGGTCGGGCGCGGCGTCCAGGTCGATGTCCTTCATGAACCCGCCGGTGACCCCGCGCAGCGCCACGTAGCCGCCGACGCCGAGGACGCCGATCCCCACGGCCACGACCAGTACCGCGCCGCCGGGCACCTCCAGCGTCTCGTCGGTGAGCTCGCGGAACCGCTCGGCGGCGCGGTACTCGGCGCCCACGGCGAAGAACAGCCCGGTCACCCCCAGGACGGCGTAGACCACCGCCTTCGCCCCGCACTTCGCGCACACGTAGGCGACCTTCAGCCGGTGCCCCGGCCGGAGCAGGCCGGTCCACCAGCGCAGCACCTCACCGGCCTGCCACAGCGACAGCGACAGCAGGCCCAGCCCGATCACCCACAGCAGCAGCCACCCGCCGGCGGTGCTGGCCACGGTGGCCAGCGCACCGGTCTGGTCGGCGTCCTGGGACTGCGGCTGCACGAACCAGGCGATCCGGAAGGCCAGCCAGCCGATGAGCACGTGCAGCACGCCGTAGGCGGCCAGCCCGACCCGGGCCAGGTGGGTGAGCACCGGGTGGTCGGTGACCTCGCGGGCGGAGGCGACGGCGTCGTGCACCCGCTGCAGCACGGCGTTCACCGGCTGATCGTGCCCGACGGCCGGACCGGCCGCCGGTCGGGCGGTCCACGCCCGGGTCAGGTGCGCGGCTCAGCTGCGCGGGTCAGGTGCGCTGGGGGTAGCGGGCGCGGAAGAAGCAGAAGACGCCGTAGGCCGCGATGCCCAGCGCCACCAGCGACAGCAGCCACTTGCCGAACGGCGCGTCGAGCACCGTGCGCAGCGCGCCGTCGAGGCCGGTCGCCTTCGCCGGGTCGAAGGTGATCGCCGCCCAGGCGACCAGCACCCCGACCAGCCCCAGCGCGACGCCCTTGGCGGGGTAGCCGACCTGGCCCAGCCGCTCGACGGCCCGTCGCTGGGACGCCGAGGCCTGCGCGGTGTCGATCTCCTTGAGGAAGCTCTTCTTCAGGCCCTTGCGCACGTGGTGCACGCCGACCCCGATGATCACCAGGGCGGCGATGCCGACGAGGAACCTGCCCCCGGGCCAGGCGAACACGCCGGACACGGTCTGCTGCTGCTGCCCGGAGCTGGACTGGCCGCCGCCGGCGGCGTACCGGAAGGCCAGCACCGCCAGGGCCAGGAACACGATGGTCTTGGCGACGGCCTTGACGACCTTCTTGACCGCCTCCTTGCGGGCCTCGCCGCTGGCCTGCAGGCCGGCGCGGTGCCGCAGCACCTCACCCAGCTGCCAGAGCGCCAGCGCGACCAGGCCCAGGGCCAGCACCCACAGCAGCGGCTTGCCGAACGGCTGCTGGGCCAGCGTGGCCAGCGCGCCGGACTGGTCGGCCGACTGCCCGCCACCGCCCCAGGCCAGCTGCAGGGCCAGCCAGGCGATCAGCAGGTGCACGACGCCGTACGCGATCAGCCCGACGCGGGCGAGGTTCTCCAGCGCATCGCTGTTGCCGGCGCGGTCGGCACTGGATGCGGTGCCCGATCTGGTCACGGTGGTCCCTTCGGTCGCCGGGGTGGCCCGCCCCGGACCGGGTCGTCCTCCCCGTGGCCGCTCAGATTGACACAGCGGAGGGTGCTCCGCGCGACGAACGGGCACGCCATCTGACCAGCGGTTCCGTGCCCGCGCGGGGGCCCGGACGCCGACCGGTCGCGGTGGGGGAGACTGGTCGCGTGACGAACGCTGCGACCGCGGGTGGCCGGGCCGCCGCGGGCACCCGGCCGGCCGACGCCTCCCCGACGACGTGGCCCCGGATGGCCGTGCTCGGAGCCGTCCTGCTGGCCCTCGGCCTGCTCGGCCTGCTGGTGGACGGCGGGGAGCGGCTGCTGCTGGCCGGGCTGGGGGTCCTCGCCGCGGTGCGCGGCGCGACCATGCTGCGCGAGGGCCGGGCGGGGACGCTGAGCCGGGCCGCCGCCGCCTCCGGGGCCCTGGCGGTCTGGCTCGGTGTGGCCGCTGCCGCGGTGGCGCTCCTCTCCGGGACCGCGACCGCGTGGGCGCTCGTGGCCATGCTCGTCCTGGCGGCGCCCGCCCTCGCGCTGGCGGGGGCCGGTCGGGCGGCGTCCGGAGCCGTCGCCGCCGTCGTGCTGGCCGGCGCGGGGCTGCTCGCGGGGACCGGCGGCACCGGCACGCTGCTGGCCGTGGGCACCGCCGTGGTGGCCGGCCTGGTGGCCCTGCTCGGTGCGGCGAACCTGCTCGGCGCGGTCGGCATGTGGCGGATCGCCCGCCGGCCGGCGCCCGCACCGGCCGGCGGCTGCGGTGGCTGCGCCTGCGGCGCGGGAGGCTGCGGCTCCCTCCGCTGACGGTCCCGGCCCGGGGGCGCCGGCGCCGGGACGTCGTCCAGCCGTTCCGAACCGGACACCTCCCCGTCACCGGACGCGGCTAGCGTGGGGACGGGCGGAGGGACACGGGGTCCCGACCGCCCGTGCAGAGGGCCGGGGGCGACCCGGTCGGAGGGGGACGGGCATGCGCACGATCGAGCGTTCGGTGTGGACCTGCGACAACTGCCAGCGGCGCAACACCGCGCCCCGCAAGCGGTGCACCGACTGCGGGACATCCCGGCACTGACGCCCGGCAGGCACCGAGGCCCGGGCAGGCTGCCGGCCGCTCCGCGGTGGATCCCACCGGTGGTGGGTAGGCGGGGGAGGTGCCCGCCCTCGCCGATCTCGCTGACCTGGCCGGCCGCGCGGTCGCCGTCCCCATCGCCGGGCTCACCCGGCTGCGTGGCGACAAGCCGATGCACCCGCGGGGTGCGCTGTTCGCCGCGGTGCTCGAGCGCACCGGCCCGCCGGTGCCCTGGGGGGTCGGCTGGCTGGACGAGCGGACCGACTCCCCGGCGTCGGTCCGGTTCTCCCGCGGCGTCGGCCTGCCCGAGCCGTGGCCGGACCTGCTGGGCCTGGCCGTGCGGCTGCCCGCCGCCGGGCCGGGCGGCCGACCGGTCGACCTGCTGTTCTCCTCCACCGGCCGGGGCCGGTGGTCCCGCTGGGTGCCGGTCCTGCGGCGGGACGCCGGCTGCGCCTACGGCTCGCTGATGGGCTACCGCACCGCCGTGGGGACGGTCCGGCTCGCCGCGCTGCCGGAGGGTCCGGCCGAGGCGTCGGACCCGGCCCCGCTGGCGGCCGCGGTGTCCCGGCGCGGGCTGGTGCTCACCCTGGCGGCGTCCCTGGAGGGCGGCGCCTGGGAGCCGTTCGCGCGCCTGCGGGTCGGCGACCCGGCGCGGCCGCTGGACCCCGAGGTGCACGTCGACGCGGTGCTGCACGCCCCTCCCGGGCTGCGCGCCGACGGTCCGATGGCCCGGTTCCGCCGGCCCGCGTACGCCGCCGCCCGCCGGGTCCGGGCCGCCCGGGGCGCCGGCGGACCGGACGGCGCCGTACCGGGGACCGCGGCGCCCGGCGCGGACGGTGGGGCGCGGTGAGCGGCCACGTGTTCGTCGTCGGCGCCGACCTGACCCGGCTGTCCTGCGACGACGTCCTGGTGCCCACCGACCGGTCGCTGCGGGTGGCTGCCAGCTGGGTGCCGCTGCTGCCGGCGGACGTGGTCACCGACGCCGACGACGACGGTGCCTGCGTGGCCGCCCGCTGGTCGGGCGACGAGCGGGTGCTCGCCGTCCCCGGGTCCGGCGACCGGCAGGCCTGGCTGGTCGACACCGTGGACGACGCCGGCCGGGGTCTGCCCTGGCTGCTGGCCGGGGCGCGCGAGGCGCTGGCCGCGGTCGCCCGGCGGGAGGTGCCCAGGCCGGCGCACGGGCGGGCCCGGCGGCTGGTCGGGCTGCCGGCGCTGGGCACCGGGTGGGGCGGCGCGGCGGGACAGCGCGGGGCGCTGCTGCAGCAGCTGCTGCCGGTGCTCCGGCAGGCGGCCGACGAGCACGGCTACGACGTCGCCCTGGTGCTGCGGCGGCCCAGCGACCTGGCCGCCGCGCAGCGGGTGCGCCGCGGCGGGAGCGGCCGCTGGGACCTGCCCGGCGAGTTGCGGACGGTCGCCGAGCAACTGGGCCGGCACGCCCGGGAGGGCCGGCTGGCGGTCTTCCTCGGCGCCGGGGTCAGCGCCGCCGCGGGCCTGCCGACCTGGGAGCAGCTGCTCGACGAGCTGGCGACCCGGGCCGGGATGGACGACGACCTGCGGCGCGGGCTGTCCCAGCTGCCGCCGCAGGACTCCGCCGCGCTGCTGGCGCGCGAGCTGGGCCGCGAGGAGCTCGTCGGCTACGTGCAGCAGCGCTTCGGCCCGGGCCCCTACGCCCTGGCGCACGCGCTGATCGCCGGGCTGCCGGTGCGCGAGTACGTCACCACCAACTACGACCCGCTGGTGGAGCTGGCCGCCGCCGACATCGGCCGGTCGCTGCGGGTGCTGCCCTTCGACGGGACCACCCCGGACGGCGCGTGGCTGGTCAAGCTGCACGGGGACGCCGGCCACCCGGACAGCATCGTGCTCACCCGCGAGCAGTACCTGCGTTCCGGTGACGCGGGCAGCGCGCTCGCCGGGGTGCTGGAGTCGCTGCTGCTCACCCGGCACGTGCTCTTCGTGGGCACGTCGATGCTGGACGACGACCTGATCCGGATCGCCCACCAGGTGCGCACCGCGCTGGAGGGGCGGGTGGACGTCGACTCCCGGCGCAGCGGGACCGTGCTGGCGCTGCAGGAGGACCCGGTTCGGGCCCGGCTGTGGGAGCGGGACGTCGACACCGTGGCGATGGCCGGCCCCGACGTCCCGGCCGGCGAGGCCGCTCGCCGGCTGGAGGTGCTGCTGGACCTGCTCGGCTGCCTGTCCAGCCGGCCCACCGGCTACCTGCTCGACCCCGCCTACCGGGGACTGCTGGACGAGGAGGAGGTGGCCCTGTCCACCGCGCTCGGCCGGGTCGCGGCGGAGATCGCCGGCGGCTCGGGGGAGAGCTGGGCGGGGCAGGAGGTCCGCGAGCTGCTGACCCGGCTGGGCCACGAGGACCCGACCCGCGGGGACGACGGCGCCGGCCCGGGGGTGGCCGCGTGAGCGACGCCGGGACGGGTGCGGCCCATGGCGCGGATGTGGATACCGGACGGTCCCGTCGCGTAGGTTCGGACCCATGCTCGTGAGCACACGGAACGTGGTCCGTGTGAGCGGCGTGCCGGACGCCCGACCGATCGTCTTCGCCCACGGATACGGGTGCGACCAGGACATGTGGCGCTTCATGGTGCCGGACTTCCAGGTCGACCACCGGGTGGTCACCTTCGACCTGGTCGGGTTCGGGAACTCCGACTTCTCCGCCTACGACCCGGTCAAGTACAACTCGCTGCGCGGCTACGCCGGCGACGTCGTCGAGATCCTCGAGGAGCTGGACCTGACCGACGTGGTGTTCGTCGGCCACTCGGTGAGCGCGATGATCGGCCTGCTCGCCCACCAGCAGGCGCCGGAGCGGTTCGGCGCCATGGTCATGGTCGGGCCCAGCCCGCGGTACGTGGACTGCGAGGGCTACACCGGCGGGTTCACCCGCGAGGCCATGGCCGAGCTGCTGGACAGCCTGGACGCCAACCACCTCGCCTGGTCGGCTGCGATGGCCCCGGCGATCATGGGGAACCCCGACCGGCCGGAGCTCGCCGCGGAGCTGACCAGCAGCTTCTGCCGCAGTCACCCGGACGCCGCCCGCCAGTTCGCCCGGGTGGCCTTCCTGTCCGACAACCGGGCGGACCTGCCCTCGCTGCGGCTGCCCACGCTGGTGCTGCAGTGCTCCGAGGACGTCATCGCCCCCGAGGTCGTCGGCCGCTACGTCCACGAGCACGTGCCCGGCAGCGTCTTCCACCAGCTCGCCGCTACCGGACACTGTCCGAACCTCAGCGCGCCGGACGAGACGACCGCCGCCATCCGGTCGTTCCTCTGAGCCGGCCGGCCATGGCTGCCGAACGCAGGCGCAGCGAGGCGGTCCGGGCGCAGCTGGAGCAGCTGCTGGAGGACGACCCGGCCGAGCTGTACGAGAACGCCCCGTGCGGGTACCTGTCCACACTGCCCGACGGCACGATCATCAAGGTCAACCGCACGCTCTGCGCCTGGACCGGGCTGGCGCCCGAGCAGCTGCTGCGCACCCGGCTGCGCGACCTGCTGAGCGTGGGCGGGCAGGTCTTCCACGACACCCACCTCACCCCGATGCTGCGCATGCAGGGCGCCGTGCGGGAGATCGCCCTGGACATGGTCCGGGTGGACGGCACGCTGCTGCCGTGCCTGGTCAACGCGGTCGAGGTGCGCAACCCCGACGGCACCCCGCTGATGGTGCGGGCGACGGTGTTCGAGGCGACCGCCCGCCGCCGCTACGAGCGTGAGCTGCTGGCCGCTCACCGGCTCGCCGAGGAGTCCCGCGGGCGGGCCCGGACGCTGCAGCAGGTGGTCGTCGAGCTGGCTGGGGCCACCACGGTCGCTGACGTGGCGTCCGTCGTCGTGGACCGGGCGAGGCAGGCGATGTCGGCCCGGGGCGCCGCCTTGTGGCTGGTCACCGCGGAACCGGAACCGCTGCCGGCGGTGTCGCTGGGCGGGCCGCCGCGGGAGGCCGGGCCGGCCCTGGTGGTGGCCCGGAGCGAGGGGCTGCCACCCGGCCTGCTGGACCAGCTCGCCACGGCCGCGGACGGCCGGGTGGCCCTGGAGCTGGCCGAGGGGCTGCGGGTGCTCCCTGCGGGGGAGCGGATGCGGGAGCAGCGGCCGGAGCTGCAGGCCGTGATGGAGGAGGCCGGGCTCACCGGTCTGGTCGTGGTGCCGGTCGCCGCCGACAGCCGCCGGCTCGGCGTCCTGGTCCTCGGGCTCGGCCAGGACCCGGACGAGCTGATCTCGCTGGCCGACCCGGTGGACGGCGGGCTGCCGGCCGGCGACCAGGAGCTGCTGGAGACGCTGGGCCGCCAGGCCGGCCAGGCGCTGGAGCGGGCGCGGCTGCGGGAGGAGACCGCCCGGCAGGCCGACCGCTCGGCGTTCCTGCTGCACGCCGCCCGCCTGATGGCCGGCGCCGCCGGCGTGCTGGAGACCGTGGAGCGGCTCGCCGAGCTCGCCGTCCCGCAGCTGGCCGACCTGTGCCTGCTGGACCTGATCACCGAGCACGGCGCGCGGCGGGCGGCCGCCCGGCACGGCGACCCGGCCCGCCAGCACCTGGTCGACGAGCTGCGCCAGTGGGCCCCGCCGGTCCGCGACCTGCCGCACCCGGCGCAGCGCGCGCTGGCCGAGCGCCGGACCCAGTGGTTCCCGGCGGTCGACGACGCCTGGCTCGCCGACGTGGTCCGCGACCCGGCCGAGCTGGCGGCGGTCTGCGCCCTGGAGCTCAGCAGCATCATCAGCGTGCCGCTGGTGGCCGAGGGACGGACGCTCGGCGTGCTCACGCTGAGCGCCGACCGCCGCCGCGGCCGGTTCACCCGGGCCGACGTCGAGGTCGCCGAGCAGCTGGCCACCCAGGTCGCGCTGGTCCTGGCCAAGGCGCAGCGGTACGAGTTCGAGGTGCGGACGTCGCACACCCTGCAGGCCACCCTGCTGCCGCCGGAGCCCCCGGAGGTGCCCGGGGTGACGGTGGCCGTGCGCTACCTGGCGGCCAACCGGGGCGCGGAGATCGGCGGGGACTTCTACGACGTGGCGCCGCTGCCGGGCGGGCACGTGGCGATCGCCGTCGGGGACGTGGTCGGCCACGACATCACCGCCGCGGCCACCATGGGCCAGCTGCGCAGCGTCTACCGCTCGCTGCTGGTCGAGTCGCCGTCACCGTCGGCGGTCATCGACCGGCTGCAGGCCAGCTGGCCGCTGCTGGGACTGCGGCGGATGGCCACCGCGCTGTTCGCCACGCTCGACCTGCCGTCCGGGGTGCTGCACGTCGCCTCGGCCGGGCACCCGCCGCCGCTGCTGGTCGCCGACGGGGACGCGGAGTACCTGCCGGTCCGCCCGGCCCGGATGCTCGGCGCCCCGCCGGGGCCGGCGCTGCAGTGGACCGGCGTGCTGCCGCCCGGGGCGACGCTGGTGCTGTTCACCGACGGGCTGGTGGAGAGCCGGTGGAGCGACATCGACGCCGGGCTCGCCCGGCTGCGCGCCGCCGCCGTCCGGACGGAGACCAGCGACCCCGACGAGCTGTGCGACCGGCTGCTCGCCGACCTGGCCGGCACCCACCGTGAGGACGACATCGCCCTGCTCGCCCTCACCCGGGACGGCTGCTGCTGAAGGACCCCGCTGCCCCCTGGCCCGCTCCAGGGGCCCGGCCCGAGCTTGCGAGGGTCGGGGAGGAGCGGGTCCTCCTACTCGCGGCGGGCCCCTGCAGCGGGGCCGGGCGAGGGGAGTGGGTCAGGGGCGGCCGAGCCGGGCGAGCTCGGCCGGCAGCGGGCCGGGGGAGAGGACGCCGAGGCGCTGGGTGGCCCGGGTGAGGGCGACGTAGAGGTCGCTGTGCCCGCGCACCCCCTCGTCCAGCACGCCCTGCGGGTCGACCAGCAGCACGGAGTCGAACTCCAGCCCCTTGGCCTGACCGGGGAAGAGGACGACGGGGCCGGCCGAGGAGTCGGCGTCCGGGCCGGCGGAGACCCGCGGCAGCGTCTCCTGCAGGGCGGCGAAGAGGCCGGCGACCCGGCTGGGCGGGGCGAGCACCGCCACCGTGCCACCCTGCGCGGCCAGCTCGGCCGCGGCGGCCGCCGCCCGGGCGGGGAGCGCCTCGGCCGGGACCTCCTCGGCCCACGGCGGGACGCCCGAGCTGCGCACCGACCGCGGCGCGCTCGTCATGGAGCCGCTCGCGGCCAGCACGTCGGCGGCCACGGCCATGATCTCGGTCGGCGTCCGGTAGTTGACGGTCAGCTCGGCCAGCCGCCACTGCCCCTCGGCGTGCGGCTTGAGCACGTCGGCCCAGCTGTCCGCGCCGGCCGCGCTGCCGGTCTGGGCCAGGTCACCGACGACGGTCATCGACCGGGTCGGGCACTTGCGGACCAGCAGCCGCCAGGCCATGGCCGAGAGCTCCTGGGCCTCGTCCACGACCACGTGGCCGAAGGTCCAGGTCCGGTCCACAGCGGCGCGCTCGGCGGCCGTCCGGTGGACGTGCTCCTCGTCGCGCTCGGCCAGGCCCTCGGCGTCCAGCAGGTCCCCGGCGGTGAGCTCCTCGCCCTCCTCGTCGTCCTCCAGGTCGGTGGAGCGCGACCCGTGCAGCAGGTCGAGGGTCTCCTGGGCGTGGGCGCGGGCCCGTCGCCGGCGCTGCTCGTCCCGGGCGCGCTCGGCGGAGTCGTCGGTGCCCAGCAGCTCGTCGACCTCCTCCAGCAGCGGGACGTCGGCCGGCGTCCAGTCCTCCGTCGGCGCGCGGTGCAGCAGGGCGCGGTCGGCGTCGTCCCAGCCGGGGGTGGCCGCGGCGATGCGGTCCGGGTCGGCGAACAGCTCGGTGAGCACCCGCTCGGGGGTGAGGTGCGGCCACAGCTCGTCGACCAGGGCCCGGACGGCGGGCTCGCCGCGGACCTCCCGGCGGATGGCGGCGAGGTCCCCGGCGTCCAGCAGGCCCGTGCCGCCCCGCACGTCGGCGCCCAGCCGGTCCGCGTAGCGCTGCGCGACCAGGTCGACGACGGTGCGGGCGAAGGCCGGGCGGCCGAGGTTGTGCAGCCGGGAGGCGCGGCGCCCGGCGGTGCGGGCGCGGGACAGGTCGGCCGGGCGGAGCTTGACCGGGACGCCGTCCAGGACGACCTCGCGGACGCCGCGCGGCAGGGTCTGCCGCTGCTTCACCGCGGCGGCGAGCACGTCGACCATCGCCAGCCGGCCCTTGACCTCGGCGACCTCGGGGCGCTCGTCGGCGCGGGCGTCGATGCCGGGGCGCAGCTGGCCGAGGCCGGACAGCAGCACGCCGGTCTCGCCGAGGGCGGGCAGCACGTCGGCGATGTAGCGCAGGAAGGTCGGGGTGGGGCCGACGACCAGCAGGCCGCTGCGGGCCAGCCGGTCGCGGTGGGTGTAGAGCAGGTAGGCGGCGCGGTGCAGGGCGACGGCGGTCTTTCCGGTGCCGGGCCCGCCCTGGACGACGAGGACCCCGCGGGCGTCGCTGCGGATGATCCGGTCCTGCTCGGCCTGGATGGTCCGGACGATGTCGGTCATCCGCCCGGTGCGGTCGGCGGTGAGCGCGCGCAGCAGCGCGGCCTCGCCGGTGAGCGCGGCCGGGTCGGCCTCCTCGCCCTCGGCCAGGACGAGGACCTCGTCGTCGATGTCGGTGACCCGGCGGCCCAGGGTGCGGATGTGCCGGCGGCGAGCGACGCCGTCAGGGGAGAAGGCGGTGGCGGTGTAGAACGGCCGGGCCGCCGGGGCGCGCCAGTCGACCAGCGCCGGGTCGCCGTCCGGCTCGTCGGCGGCCAGGCCGGTGCGGCCGATGTACAGCGGCTGGGCGACCTCGGTGCGGTCCAGCCGGCCGATCACCAGACCGGGCTCGGCGGCGTCGAGCATGGTGATCCGCTGGGCCTGGAAGTCGGCCGCGGCCTCCCGCTCGCCGAGCGCCTGCGGGTTGCCGGCGACCGGTCCGGAGATGGCCTGCTGCATGCGGGTCACCGCCCGGGCGCGGGCCGTGTCCAGCCGCTGGTAGAGGCCGGTGACGTGCTCCTGCTCGGCGGCCAGGTCGGGATGGGGTGCGGTGTCGCGGGACGAGCTCGACAACGGGGTGCTGCTCCTCGGGAGGGTGCGGCGGGCTGCGCACGCGCGTGGCCCGTGGCGACTGGCAACCGTACGTGGGCCGCGCCTTCTTCCCGTCGCCCGGCGTCGGGTCGGGCACGATGCACCCGTGGAGACGGCGCACGGACACACCCACCGGCTGGACCTCGTGGACGCCACGGTGCGGGAGTGGGACGCCACCGTGCTGTCGGCCGACCCGGAGACGGGGATCGTGCTGGACCGGTCGGCGTTCTACCCCGGCGGCGGCGGGCAGCCGCCGGACGAGGGGGTGCTGCTGTGGGGTGGGGTCCGCACCCGCATCGCCGGCACCCGGCGCGGCGACGAGCTGTACCTGCTCCCGGTGGAGGGGGACCCCCTGCCGCCGGTGGGGACGGCGGTGCGCGGAGCGCTGGACGACGAGCGCCGGACCGCGTTGATGCGCACCCACTCGGGGCTGCACGTGCTCACCGGGGTGGTGTTCCGCGACTTCGGGGCGCTGGTGACCGGCGGCAACATGGAGCCGCTGACCGCCCGGATGGACTTCGACCTGGCCGAGGTCCCGCCGGACTTCAAGGACAGGGTCGCCGAGTCGGTCAACGCCGAGCTGGCCGCCGACCGGCCGATCGAGGTGAAGGTGCTGCCGCGGGAGGAGGCCTTCGCCATCCCGGACATCATCCGGACGGCGACCAACCTGCTCCCCGACGACCTCGAGGAGGTGCGGATCGTGGACATCGTCGGGCTGGACACCCAGGCCGACGGCGGCACGCACGTGGCGTCCACGTCGATGGTCGGCCGGGTGGAGGTCGTCAAGATGGAGAACAAGGGCCGTGGCTTCCGGCGGCTCCGGGTCCGGATCGTCTGATCGGCGCTGCGTCGGCGACGACCCTCAACTGCCCGCTGACCTGGGCCTTCGTGTTGTGGCGGCCGCCGGTTCGCGCTGAGTACACCTGAGCCGCGACTCCCGACGTCCGCCCCGAACGGCCCATTCAGGGGCAGTGCCGCGTGCCGGGTTCTGGCAAGCTCACCGCCATGATCGGAAGGCTGCGGCGCGCACTTCGGATCGCACTCTTCCGACGGCTCCATCCCCGCGTCCAGCTGGGGCCTGGCGTGACGATCGCCGGTCGGCTGACGGTGGGGGGTCCCGGGCGAGTGGTGATCGGAGCGGGCTGCAACCTCGAGAGCAAGAGCGCGCAGCCGAACCGGCTCAACACGCTCGCCCGCGACGCCGTCATCGAGATCGGCCCGGACTCCTACCTCAACGGAATCCACATAGCAGCCCGGGAGTCCGTGGTCATCGGCGCCCGGGCCACGCTCGGCGCCGGCGCCATCTTCGACACCGACTTCCACGGCACAGCCCCCAGCGAACGGCACACCTCCTCACCGACCCGGCCGGTGCGTCTGGGCGATGACGTGTGGCTGGCGGAAAGGGCGGCGGTGCTCAAGGGCGTCACCGTAGGAGACGCTGCGGTCCTCGGGTACGGCGCCGTCGTGACCCGGGACGTGGATGCCGGCGCGATAGTCGCCGGGGCGGGCGTTCGGGTGGTGGGCAACGTCTTCGACGGCAAGTGATCGCGGTGCTGCGCCGCTGGCGCACGGCCGCGAAACTGCGCCGCGGTCAGTACTGAGGAGTGGAGTCGGGCCGAACAAGGGTGCTGCCGGCAATCCCCTCGTACGTCACCGGTGGCCGATCGACCTGTGGCCACGCATGCGTGAGCGGCGAAGTCGGCTTCGGTCTGCTGCGGAAGACACCGCACGGCCAGGACGCTGACCGGCATGTCACTCAACTCCTTGTGCGCGTGCCGCACCGGGCGGTACTGGCTGCCTCGAGCTGCCTCCGGTCCCTCAGCGGCCGGCGGTTTCATGCAGTCGTCGCAACGACTGGCTTTTCGGGGTCGGACAGTAGCCGCTGCATGGCTTCGGCGGGGGTGATGAATCCGAGGGTCTGGCGGGGTCTGCCGTTGAGTTCGGCGGCGACGGCGTCGAGGTGCTCAGCGCTGTGGACCGAGAGGTCGGTGCTCTTGGGGAAGAACTGGCGCAGCAGTCCGTTGGTGTTCTCGTTGCTGCCGCGCTGCCAGGGCGAGTGCGGATCGCAGAAGTAGACCGCCATGTCGGTGGCCAGCGTGATGGCCTGGTGCTGGGCCAGCTCGGTGCCCTGATCCCAGGTCAGCGAGCGGCGCAGCTGCTCGGGCAGGGTCGTGATCGTCGCGACCAGCCGGTCGCGGACGGTCTGGGCGCCGTGCCCGTCGGGCAGGTGCACCAGCAGGCAGAAGCGGGTCTGGCGTTCGACCAGAGTGCCGATCGCCGGCCGGCAGCCGGTGCCCAGAATCAGGTCGCCTTTCCAATGGCCGGCACCGCCCGGTCGGCGGCTTCGGCCGGCCGTTCGCTGATCGAGACCATGCCGGAGATCTTGGCCGTGGTCGCGCCGGAGAACCCGTGGGGCCGGCGCCAGGCCCGACCGGTGCGCAGATGCCGGTGCAACTCGGTGCGCAGCTGGCCGCGGCCCTGCACGAACAACGCCTGGTAGATGGTCTCGTGGCTCACCCGCATCGCCGCCTCGTTGCCATGCTCGCCGGCCAGGTGGGCACTGATCTGGGCCGGGCTCCACTTCCGGCACAGCTTGTCCTGCACCGCCAGCGCCAGCCGTGCGTCTTCCAGTTTGAACGGCTTGGGCCGCCGCGCCCGCAGCCCGGCGCGCTTGTGCGCCGCGTACGGGGCTTACCTGGCCCGCCCGGCCGCCGGGACGGGCCCGTTGCGCCGTATTTCACGACTGATGGTCGACGGCGCGCGGCCGAGCTGAGTCGCGATCGCGCGCATCGACGCGCCGGCCAGATGCAGGTCGGCGATCTGCAGCCGCTCTTCCAGCGACAGATACCGCGTCGACACCACCCGCGGTGCCGACGGCGGCCGACCGCCCGATTCGCGTCGCCAGCGGTATCCCTGCCGCCGATCCACGCCGACAGCCTCGCAAGCCTGCGAAGAGGACGTTCCCGCCGTCACCAGCTCCCAGAACCGCTGCTGCCGCTCATCCCGCACGCGCCGCCATTCTGAAACCACCACAACACCTCGCGCTACAAGGGGGGTGTTGCGACGACCGCCTGAACGCGCCGCCCACTCTGGGACACCTGGACCAGAGGCACCTGGCGGCCGGCGCCAGGAGCTCGCTCGGCGCGAGCTCGAGGCCATAGTCCGACCGCAGGTGAGCGGGAGTGGGCCGGCTGCTTGCCGCGGAACCGTGCACAGGGTCCGATCCCGCGACGACTACCGTGCGCGATCCTCAGCTGCCCGACCGACTTCGGCCCTTAGCGACCGCATCCAGTCGCTCGGCGTCCGCCTCGGTCTCGGCGGCGTCGTCAATCGTCCACCTCGGCGCCCCCTGCCGGTAGCGGGCGTCGTAGTCCGCGTTGGCGCGATCGACACTCGCCTTGCTGTCCAGGACGAGGTGCCAGTCCCCGTCAGGCATGCGGGCCCACAGGTCGTTGACGAACTGCACGTAGCCGTCGTCGTCGTCGGCTTCGACGTATAGGCGAACAAGCCTTCGAGACATGTGCCGACGGTAGGGCTAGTGGTCGGCGACCGCACCGGCGTCTCCTCGCGATCGCCCGTCGGCCGGACCCCGTCCTTGAGCGGCCCACCGTGGGACACCTTGGCCACACCCGATGGGGGGGCGTGGCGGACACGGGCGGTCGGCAGTCGGCACACCATCGAGCGCGCCGCGTCTGACGCCCGGGCCGACAGGCGGGCTCGCTCAGACCGTGTCGACTGCCGCCACCGACCAGGAAACCGGCACATGGCCCTGGGCTGCCGCGACCATGTCAGCCAGGTAGCGCTCCGTCTTCGTCCCACCCAGGCGCGGCATGACCCAGGAGCCTTGCTCGTCGCTGATGGCGAGGTCGAACCAATAGCCGGTGCCGCGATCGGGAAACTGGCGCTCGAACGCGGCCTGAACGGACTCGCCGTCAAGGGGCTGGACGGCGTGCCAGCGCTTCGGCGCGGTGGCGCCCTGGATCGCCGCCCGCGGCAGGCCGCTACCGGACAGGCCGACGACCATAGTCTTGATCGCGGTTTGCTTACTGAGCCCGGCGGAGGTCGTCCCGCCGACCGTGACGTCGTACTTTGTGTAGTCCCTGCCGTCCAGCGCGGCCGCCTTCTCGGTCTCCTTGCGACGCTGCTGGATCTGGAAGTCCACGGCCTCGGGGAGCGGGATGATCTGCTGGACGTCGATTAGCTTCTCCGCCCCCAGCTGGTAGGGCACCAGCCGGACGCAGGCGATGTCGAGCGCGTACTGCTGGGTCAGCCAGAGCACGGTGCTGGTGATCTCGGTGCTGAAGTCCGCCGAGGCGAGGATGATGCGGACCCGGTCGGCCAGCTGTCGGTCCTCATCCGGCTCGCTAGCGGTCCACCGCTCCAGGGTCTCTCGGGCCACGTCGGCGTCCACCTCGTGCTGCTCGGCATAGACGGCGACCAGTTGCTCCCAGGTCATCGTGGACACCATCGCGGCGTAGCGCAGCGCCTGCAGGTCCATGTGGCCGCCGTCGGCAGTCCGCTTCAGCTCGATGACGACAAGCTGTCCGGACTTGTCGATCGCCAGCAGATCGATGCGGCGCTGCGAGCCGTCGAACGCGCCGTACTCCTCCGCGACGAACAGGAGGTCATCTCCGAGGACGTCAAGCCTCTGCCGGAGCAGGCGCTGGAGATCCTGCCGCTCCTTTATCTCCGCCATCGCGAAGGTCGTCTTCACGACCGGTTCGAGCGCCTCGCCGGCGACACGGAACAGCACCATGCCCTGATCGTGCCGTACGGTCCCCGGGCCTCCGAACGGGACGGCGGGCCCGGTGGCGGCGAAGACCAAAGCTCCGCCTTGTGCTCGTTGCCGTGAAGCCTCGCGTTTCACGCGCTGCTGGGTCCGTCGTGACGCCCCCCGTCGTGTCGCAGCGTCGACAAACTAGTACGTACAGGGACACGTCGCTCCTATAGACGCGGTCGCGACTGGCGCCAGGGCGTTTGGAGCTGCGTGACCGACGTGGTGCCGACGCCCTGAGCGGCCCACTTTGGGATACCCGCGCAGTCGTTCAGTCAGCGCGGCTCACGTCGGTGCACCGGGTCGGAGTAACGCCCGGCGCTCAGTTCTCGAACGGTGGACGTACGCCGCAACTCTTCAAACGCGGCTTCATCTCGTCACTCTGTTCCTTCACCAAATTCTCGCCAGAAGACGCGACCTGGCTCTGCAGCGGCGACGGCGAAACGGGGATCGCTTCCCTTCACCGTGCCCGCCTTCTTCCAGTCGGGCAGGCGCATCCGGAGGACAGTCTCTCGCCAGTCATGCCGTGTGTTGGCGGCCACGAGGTACTCAAGGTCGTGCAGCGAGACCCGGTCACGGCCGGACCAGTACCAGGCTGAAAGCCTTTCGGTGGCCTCTCGCTTCGCCATGGAGTCAGGGTAGGGGCGCTTCCGTGCCCGTGTCCGAGAAATCCGGTGTCCCTAAGGCCGCCTTCAGGGCGGAAGCCGTCGGGCGCGGCGGGGGGCAGGTGGCGTCACAGCCGGCTGGTCGTCGCCTCGTCGGGGGAGCCGCCGAAGTACTGGTCGAGCACCCGGACGAACACCGGTTCGTCGGGCGCCGCAGCGGCGAACAGCGTCATCGACGAGCGCAGCTTCTGGGCGTCCACCGGGCCGAACACCGACACCGGGTCGGCGGCGTCCAGCCCGGTCAGCGCGGCGGCGCACTCCCGCAGCCGCGGGCCGAGCACCGGGTGGGCCAGGTACGCCCGCGCCTCGTCCAGCCCGGAGACGGCGTAGTACTGCGCTGTCCCGCTCCGGCCCAGCCCGGCGACCTGCGGGAAGACGAACCACATCCAGTGGCTGCGCTTGCGCCCGGCGCGCAGCTCGCGCAGCGCCTGCTCGTACGTGCCGCCGCGGTCCTGCGCCTCGACGAACCGCTGCAGCCCGAACCCGTCCACCGCCCGCACGCTCGTCGCCGGCGCACCCGTCGGCAACCCGGGACGCCGGCGACCTGTACAACCGACGCAGGACACCACATCGACGTGGGGAGCACCTGCACACATGAGCAGCGACACATGAGCGGCAACCCGCTGGCCCTCGCCCCGGCGCCGCGGTCGGAGGCCGCCGAGCGGGTGCGCGGAGAGGTGCGGGAGTTCCTCGCCGCCGAGCTCGAGGCCGGCACCTTCAGCACGCACGTCGACACCTGGCTGTCCGGCGTCGACCCCGACTTCTCCCGCAAGCTCGGCGAGCGCGGCTGGCTGGGGATGACCTGGCCGAAGGAGTACGGCGGGCACGAGCGGACGGCGATGGAGCGCTACGCCGTCACCGAGGAACTGCTCGCCGCCGGTGCCCCGGTCGCCGCGCACTGGATCGCCGACCGGCAGTCGGGCCCGAACCTGCTCCGCTACGGCACCGAGGCCCAGCGCCGCGACATCCTGCCCCGCATCGCGGCGGGGGAGTGCTACTTCGTCATCGGCATGAGCGAGCCGGACAGCGGCTCGGACCTGGCGTCCATCCGCACGCGCGCGGCACGCAACGGGGACGGCGACTGGGTGGTCAACGGCGCCAAGGTGTGGACGTCGAACGCCCACCACTCGCACTACGGCATCGTCCTGGTCCGCACCGCCCCGCCCGGCGAGGGCCCGCGCGGCAAGCACCAGGGGCTCACCCAGCTGCTCGTCGACCTGTCCCTGCCGGGCATCACGGTCAACCCGATCCGGATCCTGGACGGCGGCCACCACTTCAACGAGGTGGTCTTCGACGACGCCGTCGTCCCCGGCGACATGCTGCTGGGCGAGGAGGGCGCCGGCTGGCACCAGGTGACCGCAGAACTGGCGTTCGAGCGGTCCGGCCCGGAGCGCTTCCTGTCGACCTACCCGCTGATCGCCGAGTTCGGCCGCCGGGTGGCCGACACCCGCGACCCCGCCGGGCTGGCCGCGCTGGGCCGGCTGTCCGCCCGGCTGCTGGCGCTGCGGCAGATGTCGCTGCGGATCGCCGCGGCGCTGGACCGTGGGGAGCTGCCCGACATCCCGGCGGCGCTGGTGAAGGACGTCGGGACGACCTTCGAGGCCGACGTCATCGAGGAGGTGCGCCGGGCCGTCGACGTCCCGGCCTCCCTGGACTCCCCGGACCCGCTGGGCCGGGCGCTGGCCGAGGCGCAGCTGCACCAGCCGGGCTTCACGCTGCGCGGCGGCACCAACGAGATCCTGCGGGGGATCGTGGCGAGGGGACTGGGGCTGCGATGACGACAGCGAGCGAGCATCGCAGGGAGCGCCAGCGACCGAGGAGCGGAACGAGCGCGGAGTCGAGCGGGGAGCACCGATGAGCGACACCGACCTGGTGGTCGAGACCGTCCGGGACATCCTGGCCGGGCACGAGCCGTTCGTCCTCACCGACGACCGGCCGTGGGACGCCGGCCTGTGGTCCGCGCTGGCCGAGGCCGGGCTGACCGGCGTCGGCTTCCCCGAGGAGGCCGGCGGATCCGGCGGCGAGCTCGCCGACGCCGTCGCGATCGTGTCGACCCTGGCCCGCGGGGCGGGCGCGGTGCCGGTCGCCGAGCAGCTGCTGGTGGCCGGTCCGGCGGTGCTGGCCGCCGGGCTCACGCTGCCGCCGGTCGACGAGCCGCTGACCGTCGCGGTGGACGGCGCGGTCACCGCGGCGGCCTCCGACGACGGCGACGGTCCCGGGCGCTGGACGCTGACCGGGACAGCGACCGACGTGCCCTGGGCCGGCGTCGCGCAGCACCTGCTGGTGCTGGCCGACAGCGCGGTCGGCCCGGTGATGGCGCTGGTGCACGTGGCCGGCCGGGAGGCCACCCGCGCGGCGAACCTGGCCGGTGAGCCGCGCGGCTCGCTGGTCTTCGACGGGGTCGCCGCCACCGGCTCGCTGCTGACCGGTCCGCAGGCCGAGCAGCTGCGGGCCCGCTGCGCGCTGGCCCGCGCGGTGCAGCTGTCCGCGGCGCTGGACCAGGTGCTGGCCTGGACGGTGCAGTACGCCGGGGAACGGCACCAGTTCGGCCGCCCGCTGGGGAAGTTCCAGGCGATCCAGATGGAGCTCGCCGAGATGGCCGGCGAGGTCACCGCGGTGACCGCCCTGGTCGACGCGGCGGTGCAGGCGGTGGACCGCGGGGAGTCCCTGGTGCTGGCCGCCGCCGCGGCCAAGGTGCGCGCCGGGGCGGCGGTCGAGGTGGTCGCCCGGCTGGCCCACCAGGTGCACGGGGCGATCGGGTTCACCCAGGAGCACAAGCTGCACCACCTGACCAGGCGCTGCTGGTCCTGGCGGGACGAGGGCGGCACCGAGCTCACCTGGTCGCGGGTGCTCAGCGAGGGCCTGCTCGCCGATCCCGACGGGCTCTGGCCGGCGCTGACCCGGACCCTCTGAGGGTCAGGCCGTGGGGCGGTCGAGCAGGGCGTCCACGACGTGCTCGGCGATCGCCAGGGAGGACGTGGCGGCCGGCGACGGGGCGTTGCGGACGGCGACGACGCTGCCCGTGCGGGTGATCCGGAAGTCGTCGACCAGGCTGCCGTCGCGGTCCACCGCCTGGGCGCGGATCCCGGCGGCCGCGGGCACCAGGTCCGCCGCGGTCAGCTCGGGGACGTAGCGCTGCGCCGCGCCGGTGAAGACCCGCTTGCTCAGCGACCCGCGCATCTCCCCGAGCCCGGTCCGCCAGTGCCGGGCGGCGAACCGGCGGAACCCGGCGTAGCGCACGATCTCGGCCAGTTCCCGCGGTGAGACGTCGTGCCGCCGGTAGCCCTCCCGGGCCAGCGCCAGGACGGCGTTCGGCCCGACCAGCACCTCGCCGTCGAACCGCGGCGTCAGGTGGACCCCCAGGAACGGGTACCGCGGGTCGGGCACCGGGTAGACCAGGCCGTTGACCAGCGAGCGCTTCTCCGGGACCAGCGCGAAGTACTCGCCGCGGAACGGCACGATCCGCGGCACGTGCGCGTCACCGGCCAGCTCGGCGAGCCGGTCGACCTGCAGGCCGGCGCAGAGCACCACCCGGTCGACGACGACCTCCTCGCCGGTCCCGCCGCGGACCACCACCTCCCCGCCCGTGTGGTCCAGGGCGGTGACGGGGAACCCGGTGCGGACGGTGGCGCCGGCGGCCTCGGCGTCCGCGGCCAGCCGCCGGGTGATCCCGACGTAGTCGACGATCGCGGTGGTCGGGGAGTGCAGCCCGGCAACGCCGGTGACGTGCGGCTCCAGCTCGCGCAGCTGCTCCCGGTCGACGAGCCGGATGCCGGGCACGCCGTTGGCGCGGGCGCGCCCTGCGATGTCGTCCAGCCGCCGCCGCTCCTCGTCGTCCAGCGCGACGAGGACCTTGCCGATCTCGGCGTACCCCAGCCCCTTGTCCGCGCAGTACTCCTGCAGCAGGCCGACGCCGCGCCGGCACAGCCGCGCCTTGAGGGAGCCGGGCTGGTAGTACAGGCCGGCGTGCACCACCCCGCTGTTGCGGCCGGTCTGGTGCGCGGCCAGCCGGTCCTCCTTCTCCAGCAGGGTGACCTCGGCGTCCGGGCGCAGCTCCAGGAGCCGGCGGGCGACCGCCGTCCCGATGATGCCGCCGCCCACCACGGCGTAGCGCGAGACGGTCATCGCCCTCCCGTCGGCAGCTGACCCGGACCGCCGGAGGTCCTCCGAGCGTCCCCGCGGCGGGCACTACGGTCTCACGCGTGACCGCGCGTCCACCCGGCCCCGGTCATCGTCGAGACGGTGCTCGATCGCGGGCCGCCGCGACCTCACGCCCGGTGGAGTGATCACGATGGACCTGGAACTGACCGGCAGGGTCGCCCTCGTCACCGCGGCGAGCAAGGGGCTGGGCCGTGCCTCGGCCACCCAGCTGGCCGCCGAGGGCGCCTCGGTGATGATCTCCAGCCGCGGCGAGGAGCAGCTCGCCCGGACGGCGGCCGAGATCGCCGAGGCCACCGGCGCCCGCGTCGAGCACTGCGCCGCCGACGTCTCCGACGCCGCCGACGTCACCCGGCTGCTGCAGGAGACCGAGCGGCGGCTGGGCGGGGTCGACGTGCTGGTCAACAACGCCGGCGGGCCACCGCCCGGCGGCTTCGACGCCCTCGACGACGACGCCTGGGAGCTGGCGCACCAGCTGAACCTGATGAGCGGCGTCCGGCTGGTCCGCGGGGTGCTGCCGCACATGCGCCGGCAGGGCTGGGGCCGGATCGTCACCATCGCGTCGTCGTCGATCAAGCAGCCGATCGAGAACCTGCTGCTGTCCAACACCTACCGGGTCGCGGTCCTGGGGCTCGCCAAGAGCCTGGCGGTGGAGTTCGCGCCGGACGGCGTCCTGGTCAACACCGTCGGCCCCGGCCGCATCGCCACCGACCGGGTCGCCGGCCTGGACGCCGGCCGGGCGGAGAAGGCGGGCCTCTCGGTCGAGGAGGTCCGGGCGCAGGCGGAGAAGACCATCCCGCTGGGCCGGTACGGGACCGCCGAGGAGTTCGGGAAGGTGGTCGCCTTCCTCGCCTCGGGCGCCAACACCTACACCACCGGTCAGCACTTCCTCGTCGACGGCGGCATGGTCCGGTCCATCTGAGGGCCCGCGACGCTCAGGCCCGGACCGGCCGGGTGGCCCGGCCGCTCCAGTTGGCCAGTCGCTCGGTGGGGCCGGCGTCGGCCGCGGGCTCGACCACGGCGGCGAAGGGCACCGGGCCGCCGCGGAACCCGGCGGGCAGCACCTCCGCCATCCGGAGGAGCACCGGGGCGGCGACCGCGGGGTCGGCCTCCGCCGGCTGCCCGGTGGCCACGGCCAGGTCGAAGCCGTGCACCAGCGCCTCGTTGAGGTAGCCCCACACCGCGGCCGCGCCCGGCACGGTGCCCCACGGGGCGGTCACCGGCGCGCTCAGCCGGGCGTCGTCGTCCCAGACCGTCCAGACCTCGGCCGCCGCGGCCGCGAACGCATCGGCCCAGCCGTCGTCCGGGATCCCGCGGACCACCAGCGGGACCTCGGACGGGTCGCCGCCGGCACCGATCACCCGGGCCCGCCGGGCGGTGGCCACCAGGTGCCCGAGCAGCGCCCGGACGTCGAACTCCGGGCAGCCGGTCGGCGCGTCCAGCTGCTCGGGACGCACCCCGGTCATCAGGTCGTGCACCCACCGCTGGGCCGCGCGGTACAGCGGCCGGGGGTCGGCGTCGGGGAGCGTGGGGGTGGGGGACTGCTCGGTCGTCGTCATGGACCCACCCTCGCGGGTGTACATGACATCTCCTGTCGTCTTTCCGTGCTGTGCTGACGACGTGCGTGCCGACCGGTTGCTCTCCCTCCTCTTCCTGCTGCGCCGTCGGGGCCGGCTCACCGCCGGGCAGGTGGCCGGCGAGCTCGAGGTGTCGGTGCGGACGGTGCTGCGGGACGTCGAGGCGCTGTCCGCCGCGGGCGTGCCGGTCTACTGCGAGCGCGGGCGGGGCGGCGGGATCGTGCTGCTGCCGGGGTGGACGACGGACCTCACCGGGCTGACCTCGGCCGAGGCCCTGGCGCTCGCGACGGCCGGCTCCCGGTCCACCTCGCAGGCGCTGGGCATGGGACCGGCGCTGAGCTCGGCGATGCGCAAGCTGGTCGCCGGCATGCCCGAGGCGCAGCGGACGTCCGCCGAGCGCGGCGCGGAACGGGTCCTGGTCACGACCGACGGCTGGCTCGGCGACCCCGAGCCGGAGGACCAGCTGCCGATCGTGCAGCGCGCGGTGTTCGGGGACCGGCGGCTCCGGCTGCGGTACGCCGGCCGGGACGGCGCGGACGGCTGGCGCACCGTGGACCCGGTCGGCCTGGTGCACGCCGACCGGCGCTGGTACCTGCTGGCCACCCACCGCGGCGCCGACCGGACCTACCGGGTGTCCCGCGTGCGGGCGGCGACGGTCCTCGACGAGCCGGCCGCCCCGCGCCCTCAGCTCCCGCTGGCCGAGCTGTGGCAGCGGCGCCGCCGGGAGTTCTGGGCCGGCATGCCGCAGTACCCGGTGCTCGCCCGGGTCCGCGACGGCCGGCGGGCCGCCCTGGCCGCGGCCGCGCTGGCGGTGACGGACGACCCGGCGGGCGGACCGGAGGGCTGGCGGACCGTCCGGGCGACGTTCGCCGACCGCACCCACGCCGTCGGCGTGCTGTGGGGGCTGGCCGCCGACGCCACGGTGCTCGAGCCCGCGGAGCTGCGGGCCGAGCTCGCTGGGCGGGCGGCCGACGTGCTCGCCGGCCTCCGCGCCGACCAGCCGCGATGACTTCCGCCGCCCGCGGCGGTCTGACCCGCATGACGACGACGACGCTCGACCTCGCTCCGCAGGCCGCCGAGGTGGCCCGGGTGGTGGCCGCGGTCCGCGACGACCAGCTGACCGACCCCACGCCGTGCCCGGGCATGCCGGTCGCCGCGCTGCTCGACCACCTGGTCGGGCTGACCCTGGCGTTCCGGCTCGCCGCGGGGAAGCAGCCGCAGCGCGGCGGCCCGTCGGCGGCCGCCGAGACCCTCGCGCCGGACTGGCGGGAGCGGCTGCCCCGGCAGCTCGACGAGCTCGCCGCCGCCTGGCGGGAGCCCTCGGCGTGGGAGGGCGACGTCGAGGTCGGCGGGGTCACCCTGCCGGCACCGGACATGGCGGTCGTGGCGCTGGACGAGCTGGTCGTGCACGGCTGGGACTTCGCCGTCGCCACCGGCCGGCCGTACCGCGTGGAGGACGCGGAGGTGCGGGCGTGCCTGGGCTTCGCCACGCAGGTCAACGGGGAGGGCCGGGAGGCCCCTCCCGGGCTGTTCGGCCCTGCCGTGCCGGTGCCGGCCGACGCTCCTCTCCTGCACCGGCTGCTCGGTGTCACCGGCCGCGACCCGGGTTGGTCGCCGCCCGGCTGACGCCCACGGCCGCCCGGCTGACGCCCCCGGTCCACCGCGCAGGGTCATGCCGAGGGCACGTACCGTCGATCCATCGGCGCCGAGCCCGGCTCGGGACCGACGAGCGACCGACCGTGTCCCGCTCCGGAAGGACCCGTCCGTGCTGCCTCCCCGCGGCCCCCGCACCCCCGGCCGGCGGGCCGCCGCCGGCCTGCTGGGCGCCTCCCTGGCCGTCGCCGGCCTGCCCGCGGCCGCGACCCCCGTCCTCGCCGACCCGGTCGCGCTCTGCTCGGTCGACCCGACCGTCGAGATCGGCTCGGTCCAGGGCGCCGGGGACACCACCCCGCTGGCCGGCCAGCAGGTCACCGTGCGCGGCGTCGTGGTCGGCGACCTCCCCGGGCTGGGCGGCTTCTCCCTCCAGGACGCCGACGGCGACGGTGACCCGGCCACGTCCGACGCGGTGTTCGTCGCGAGCGAGGTGCCGGTCGGCCTCGGCGACACCGTCGCGGTCAGCGGGGGAGCCGAGGAGTCCTTCGGCTCGACCCAGCTCCGGGCCGGCTCGGGCGTGGAGGTCTGCGCCGGAGCCGGCGGGCTGCCGGCTCCGGCGGCGCTGGACCTGCCGGCCGACGACGCCGCCCGCGAGCGGCTCGAGGGCATGCTCGTCGCCCCGGCGACCCCGCTGACGGTGAGCGACGTCTTCGACCTCACCAGCTTCGGCGAGCTCACGCTGTCCGCGGACGGACTCCTCGTGCAGCCGACCGAGCTGGCTCGTCCCGGGACCGCGGAGGCCGCAGCGATCGCGGCCGGCAACCGGCTGCGCAGCATCGTCCTCGACGACGGGGCCGGCGCGCGGCTCACCCCGGCCACCGCGCCGTACCTGTCGCCCGGCACGCCGGTGCGGGTCGGGGACGAGCTGGTGTTCACCGCGCCCGTCGTCCTCGGCTACGGCTTCGGCAGCTGGCGGCTGCAGCCCGCCGACGGCAGCGCCGAGGGCACCTTCGCCCCCGGGAACAGCCGGCCGGCGGCGCCGGGGGACGTCGGCGGCGACGTCCGGATCGGCGCGTTCAACGTGCTCAACTGGTTCCTCACCCTCGGCGGGGTGGGCCGCGGTGCCACCAGCGCGGCCGAGCTGGAGGAGCAGGCCGGCAAGCTCGTCCCGGCCGTCCAGGCGCTGGACGCCGACGTGGTGACCCTGATGGAGGTCGAGGACACCGACTCCACCGGCCTCCGGCCCGGCGACGCGGACGCCGCCCTCGCCGACCTGGTGGACCGGCTGAACGCCGCGGCCGGGGCCGGCACCTGGGCGTACGTGCCGATGCCGGCCGAGATGTACGCCGTGGAGCGCGACGTGATCCGCAACGCGATCGTCTACCGGCCGGCCCGGGTGCAGCCGGTCGGTGCGCCGGTGGGGCTGGTCGACGAGGCGGTGTGGGCCAACGCCCGGGAGCCGATCGCCCAGACCTTCACCCGGGACGGCGACGCGTTCACCGTGGTGGCCGACCACCTCAAGTCCAAGGGCGGCACCGGCACCGGGGACAACGCCGACACCGGCCAGGGCTCGTTCAACGGCGACCGGGTGCGGCAGGCGCAGTCGGTCGCCGCGTTCGCCGCCCGGCTGCGCGAGCAGACCGGGGACCCGGACGTGCTGCTGATGGGCGACTTCAACGCCTACACCCGCGAGGACCCGATCGAGGCGCTGCGCACGGCCGGCTTCACCGACCTCGGCCCGGTGTTCGACGAGGGCGGGTACAGCTACGTGTTCGACGGGCTGTCCGGTTCGCTGGACCACGCGCTGGCCACCCCGGAGCTGACCGGGAAGGTCACCGGCCTGGTGCACTGGCACGTCAACTCGGTCGAGTCCTCGGCCTACCAGTACACCGGCGCCCCAGGGCTCTACGCGGCGGACCCGTACCGCTCCAGCGACCACGACCCGCTGCTGCTCGGGCTGGACCTGGCGGAGCGCCCGCCGGCCTGACCGGGTCCGCTCCGGTCCGACGCACCGGGGCCTCAGGGCAGAGGTGCCGAACGGTGCGCCTGCCACTCGGGCGACGCCTTGCCCAGCGCCACCGCGTGCGCGCACCGCAGGCTGCCCACCAGCCAGAGCAGCACGTCGTGCAGCCGCAGCCGGGTGAGCGGCGCGGCGGGACCGCCGTCCGGTGCGAGCAGGCCCGTGACCGTCGACTCCAGTGCCGCGAACGCGGCGGCGTTGGCCCGCAGCTCGCGGTGCACCACGGCCTCCACGCCGCTGTCGCCCTCCCGCAGGTGCGGCCACAGCTGCCGGCGGGTGGTCGGGCTGACGTGCGGGACCAGCGCCGGGTGCCGCCGGTGCAGGGCCGCGGAGACGTGCTCCGGGCGGACGCCGGGAGCCGCGGCGCTGCGCAGCCAGATCTCCCGCAGCGCCGCCCCGACGGTGCCCGGCTCGTCCAGGACGCAGAACTCGTCGTCCGGCAGCGCCCAGAACGGCCGGCCCGCGGCCCGGGCGGCGGCGGCGTCGGCGAGCGGGCGGACGTCGTCCAGGGCCCGCCGGACGGCGGCCCACCCGGCCGGGTCGAGCCGGCCGTGCAGCCCCTCCGCGATCAGCACGTCGCCGTCGCCGGGGTCGCCGGCGGTCACCCGCTGGGTGTCGAAGCGCTCGAAGCCGAAGGCCAGCACCGAGTACCAGCGGCCCTCGGGGTGGTCGGGGGAGCGGAAGCGCAGCGGCCGCCGGCCGCGGGCGTAGCCGAGCACCGCGGCCAGCGCGGTGTCCCAGGGCAGCGGGTCGGGCCCGGCGCTGGGCAGGTCGAGGTCCGGACGGTCGACGCCGCGGGCGCCTGTCCCGTCGCCGGTCGCCGGGACGAGGTCACGGTCGCGCACGGCATCGGTCATGACGTCGTCCTCTCCGGAGTGCCCGGCCCTGGCTCGGCCGTGCCCCGGAGTCTGCTCCGTCGTGCGCCGGCCCGCGGGCAGGGACGGTCGGTCCCTGCCCCCGGGCGCGCCGGATCAGCCGGCCGTGACGTCCTCGACGTCGTGGCTGAAGATGGTCGCCCCGCCGGTCGCGAAGGTGCCCACGTCGGCCGCCGCGGCCGCGCCGGCGTCCGAGGTCAGCCCCGCGCCCATCGCCTCGGCCGACTCGAACTCCAGGGACGCCACCAGGTAGGGCGCCGTCGCGCTCGGGTCCAGCGGCGCGGCGTGCCCGAGGGTGAACCGCTGGACGCCGGGGATGGCCCGGGCCAGGCCGACGTGGACCTCCCGGTAGTGCCGGTCGAACGCTGCCGGGTCGGTCGGCTGGCCGTACTCGACGACGAGTCTGTGCACCACTGCGCTGCCTCCGTCCTGCCCGGGGCCTGCCGCCCCGGGCGTCCCCCACCACCAAACCAGCCCGCCGCCGGGCCGACCAGCCCGGCGCCGGGCCGGACAGCCCCCAGGCCGGACCACCCCGGGTCCGGACCGCCCCGGGTCCGGACGGTCCGGGACCGGGAGGTCAGCCGGCCGCGTCCCGCTCCAGCGCCCGGGCGGCCAGCTCGGCGTGCAGCAGCACGCCGTCGGACAGCACGTCGTCGCTGAACTGCGCCCGCGGGCTGTGGTTGTTGGGTGCGCCGGCGAAGTCCTCGCCGACCGCGGCGCCGAGGAACAGGTAGCAGCCGGGGACCTCCTCGAGCACCCGGGAGAAGTCCTCGGAGCCCGACTGCGGGTACACCTTCGGGGCGTAGCGCTCCTCGCCGAACACCTCCGTCGCCACCTCGGCCGCGAACGCGGCGTGGGCGGGGTCGTTGACCGTCACCGGGTACTCCTCGAGGTACTGCGCGTCGGCCTCCAAGCCGTAGCCGGCGGCCACCGACTCGCACAGCCGGACCGACGCCTGGCGCATCCGCTCCCGGGCCCCGGCGGAGAAGGTCCGGACCGTCGCCTGGAAGGTCGCCTCGTCCGGGATGATGTTGCGCTTGGTCCCGGCCTGGAACAGGCCCACGGTGACGATCACCGGGTCGAAGACGTCGAAGGTGCGGGTGACCATCGTCTGCAGGTCCCCGACCAGCTGGGCGGCGACGGTCACCGGGTCCTTGGCCAGGTGCGGCGCCGAGCCGTGGCCGCCCTCGCCGCGCACGGTCACCCGCAGCTCGTCGCTGGCCGCCATGAGCGTGCCGGGCCGGGTGGTGAACTGACCCCGGGGGTTCATCGCGGACATGACGTGCATGCCGTACGCCGACGACACCCGCGAGCCCGCCGCGTCCAGGACGCCCTCCCGCAGCATGTGGCCGGCGCCGTCCCAGCCCTCCTCGCCGGGCTGGAACATTAGGACGACGTCCCCGGCCAGGCCCTCGCGGTGCGCGTGCAGCAGCCGGGCCGCTCCCACCAGCATCGCGGTGTGCAGGTCGTGGCCGCAGGCGTGCATCGCGCCCTCGACCTCGCTGGCGAAGTCCAGCCCGGTCTCCTCCTGCACCGGCAGCGCGTCCATGTCGCCGCGCAGCAGCACCGCCGGGCCGGGCCGGCCGCCGCGCAGCACCGCCGTCACCGACGTGGTGGTCGTGCCGGTCGACACCTCCAGGCCCAGGCCGTCCAGCGCGGTCAGCACCGTCTCCTGCGTCCAGGGGAGCTGCAGCCCCACCTCCGGACGGCGGTGCAGCCGGTGCCGCAGCTCCACCAGCTCGCCCTGCATGGCCCGGGCGTCCTCGCGCAGTGCCTCTGACCGGATCACGTGCCCTCCTCCTGGTTCGACTGCCGCGACCGTAGGAGTCCGCCATCGACTCGGCGGTGATTTGCACGCATCGGTCATGGGAGGGTGCGTCAATGACCGGATCGGTTGCGCTGGACGAAGACGACCTCGCTCTGGTCGAGGCGCTGCAGCGCGACCCCCGGGCTCCCTGGACCACCGTGGCCGACCTCGTCGGCACCAACGCGGTCACCGCGTCGCGGCGGTGGGAGCGGCTGCGCTCCTCCGGCGCCGCCTGGGTCACCGGCACGCCGGGCCCGGGGTCGCACCATGCCCAGGTGCTGGCCTACGTCGAGGTCACCTGCCTGCCGAGCCTGAAGACCCGGGTGGCGCAGCAGCTGGCAGCCGACGCGCACGCGCTGTCGGTGGACATCACCGCGGGCGGCCGGGACCTGCTGCTGACCGTGGCGGCGGTCGACCTGCCCACGCTGGGGCGCTACCTGCTCGAGCGGCTGGACCGGGTGCCCGGCGTGACCGCCACCCGGGCCCGGATCGCCACCCGGCTCTACGCCGAGGGCAGCACCTGGCGGCTGGGTGTGCTGCCCCCGGCCGGTGCGTCCGGCGCGATGCCGGCGATCCGCCCGGCCGTGCTGGACGACGTGGACCGGGAGCTGATGTCGGCACTGGGCGAGGACGGCCGCGCCTCGTTCGCCACGCTGGCCCAGGCCACCGGCATCAGCCAGCCGACCGCCCGGCGCCGCGTGGACCGCCTGGTCAGCTCCGGTGCGGTCCTGCTGCGCACCGACGTGGCCGCCCCGCTGGCCGGGCTGCCGGTGATGGTGGTGCTCTCGGCCGACGCGCCGGCCGGGCGGCTGGACGACGTGGCCGCGCGGCTGGGCCGGCTCCGGCAGGTCCGGCTGTCGGCCACCCTCGCCGGCACGCCGAGCCTGCTGGTGATCGCCTGGCTGTCCTCGCTGGAGGAGGTGCACCGCTTCGAGCAGGACCTGGTGCACCAGGTCCCGCAGGCCGACGTCGTCGACCGGCTGGTCGTGCTGCGCACCGTGAAGCGGATGGGCCGCCTGCTGGACCCCGACGGCCGGGCCACCGGCACCGTGGCGATGGACGTCTGGCGGGAACCGGTGCCGAGATGACCGCGGGTGCTGCACGATGGGGTGTGACGCCGGTCACGGACGGTCAGGACGCACCGACGTTATGGGGACGTCACCCGGCGGACGTCATGAGGGCCTAGGTTTCAGCCACGGATCGGTCGAGGAGGCGCTGTTCGTGAGCAGTCCCGTTCTCTCCATCCGGGGACTGACGACGGAATTCGTCACCCCGGCCGGAGTGGTCAAGGCCGTCAACGACGTCAGCTGGGACCTGTACCCCGGCGAGACGCTCGGGGTGGTCGGTGAGTCCGGCTCCGGCAAGAGCGTCACCGCCATGTCGATCCTCGGGCTGGTGCAGAGCCCGCCGGGACGCATCGTCGCGGGGGAGATCATCTTCGACGGCCGGGACCTGCTGACCATGCCCGACAAGGAGCTGCGGCAGTTGCGCGGCAGCCGGATCGGGATGATCTTCCAGGACCCGATGACCAGCCTGAACCCGGTGCTCACCGTGGGCCAGCAGATCTCCGAGGCGCTGCGGCTGCACGACCGCGGGATGAGCCGGGAGCAGGCGAAGGCCCGGGCCGTCGAGCTGCTCACGCTGGTCGGCGTCCCCAACCCCGCCGGCCGGTTCGACCAGTACCCGCACGAGCACTCCGGCGGCATGCGCCAGCGCGCCATGATCGCCATGGCGATGGCCAACGAGCCCACGGTGCTGATCGCCGACGAGCCGACGACCGCGCTGGACGTGACCATCCAGGCCCAGGTCCTGGAAGTGCTGCGGACCGCGCAGCAGCGGACGAACGCGGCCACCATCCTGATCACCCACGACCTGGGCGTCATCGCCGAGCACGCCGACCGCGTGGTGGTGATGTACGGCGGCAAGGTCGTCGAGGTCGCCGACGTCCAGTCGATCTTCGCCGCGCCGCGGCACCCCTACACGCTCGGCCTGATGAGCAGCCTGCCCCGGCTCGACGTCGAGCTGGAGCGGCTGGACCCGATCCCCGGCACCCCGCCGAGCCTGATCGACCTGCCACCCGGCTGCTCGTTCCACCCGCGGTGCCGGGTGTCCCGGGGCCGGGAGGTCTGCCGCACCGAGGTGCCCCCGCTCTACGAGGTCGGCGGCGGGCAGCGCTCGGCCTGCCACTTCTCCGAGGAGGTCCCCGCCGAGATGGCCGTGGTGTCCCGTGAGATGGGTGCCGACCTGGGGAGCAGCGGCTCATGAGCACCGCCCACACGACCGCCGGCGACACGACCACCGCCGTCCGGCCGGACCTGCACGACCGGGCCGGGCACGGCGAGGAGATCCTGCGGGTCGAGGACCTCAAGACCCACTTCCCGATCCGCGGCGGGGTGACCCGGCGCCAGGTCGGGACGGTCTACGCGGTGGACGGCGTCAGCTTCACGCTGAACGCCGGGGAGACCCTCGGGCTGGTGGGGGAGTCCGGCTGCGGCAAGACCACCACCGGCCGCACGCTGGTCAAGCTGCTGGAGCCGACCTCGGGGCGGGTGCTGTTCAAGGGCACCGACATCACCGGCTTCGACCGCCGGAAGATGAAGGCGATCCGCCGGGAGATGCAGTTCGTCTTCCAGGACCCCTACACCTCGCTGAACCCGCGGATGACCGTGCGGGCGATCGTCGGGGAGGCGCTGCAGATCCACGGCCTGGCCTCGGGCAGCGAGCTGCGCGCCCGGGTCGACGAGCTGCTGGCCTCGGTCGGGCTCAGCGTCGAGCAGGCCAACCGGTACCCGCACGAGTTCTCCGGCGGGCAGCGCCAGCGGATCGGCATCGCCCGGGCGCTGGCGCTGGACCCCCAGGTGCTGGTGCTCGACGAGCCGGTGTCCGCCCTGGACGTGTCCATCCAGGCGCAGGTGGTCAACCTGCTGCAGGAGCTGCAGGCGCGGCTAGGTCTGGCGTTCGTGTTCATCGCCCACGACCTCTCCGTCGTCCGGCACATCTCCGCCCGGGTGGCGGTCATGTACCTGGGGAAGATCGTGGAGATCGGGGACCGGGCCGACATCTACGAGCGGCCCACCCACCCCTACACCCAGGCGCTGCTGTCCGCGGTGCCGATCCCGGACCCGACCAAGCGGGGCACCCGGGAACGGATCATCCTCACCGGCGACGTGCCCAGCCCGGCCAACCCGCCCACGGGCTGCAACTTCCGCACCCGGTGCCCCAAGGCGCAGCCGATCTGCGCCGAGGAGGAGCCGGCGCTGGTCGACCGTTTCGGGCACGGCCACCCCAGCGCCTGCCACTTCGCCGAGGTCCGGCCGGTGATCCCGACGTGACCGCGGCGACGCCGCCCCTCCCCAGACCCGTCGTCCCCGACGACGTCGTTCCTCCTGTCCGGATCCGTCCAGCCGCGTGCCACCTCGTCAGAGCGGGAGCCATGAACACGACACCACCACGACGCCGCACCCCCGGGCTCAGGTCCCTCGCCGCCGCCGCGGCGCTGGGCCTGCTGCTGTCCGCCTGCACCGTGAGCGACCCGGAGGCGCCCGCGGACGGGGGCGGCGGCGGGGGTGAGGGCGGCGGCACCTTCTCCATCGCCGTCGGCATCGACCCGGACACCTTCGACCCGGCCGGCCAGACCACCACCACGGTGCAGAACATCGTCGACTACGTCGTCGAGACGCTGGTCGTGTTCGACGAGGAGGGGGAGCTCGTCGGCAAGCTCGCCGAGTCCTTCGAGACCTCCGAGGACGGCCGTACGGTCACCCTCCAGCTCGTGGAGGGCGTGACCTTCCACGACGGGGCGCCGTTCGACGCCGAGGCGGTCAAGTTCAACCTCGAGCGGATCATCGACCCGAACCTGACGGTCCCGCTCGGCTCGCCGTTCAAGGTCATCGAGTCGGTCACCGCGGTCGACGAGTCCACCGTGGAGATCGCGCTGTCCCGCCCGTCGCCGGGCTTCCTCAGCGCGCTGTCGGTGACGACGGCGGCGATGATCTCCCCGCAGTCGGTCACCGCCGAGGGCAACACCAACGACAACTACCAGAACCCGGTCGGCACCGGGCCCTACACCTTCGGTGAGTACACCGCCGGTGAGACCGTGACGGTCGAGAAGTACGCCGACTACTGGGGCGAGGAGCCCACCTACGACACGGTCAACTTCCGGATCGTGCCCGAGGCGGCCACCCGGGAGAGCCTGCTGCTCGCCGGCCAGGTGGACATGATCATCCTGCCGCCGGTGTCGGACATCGAGGCCCTGCAGAACAACGACGACGTCGAGGTGCTGCTCGCCGAGAGCGACCGCTCGATCTTCATCTCGCTGGACTTCCAGGACCCGCTGCTGAGCACCAAGGAGGCCCGCCAGGCGTTGAACTACGCCGTCGACAAGCAGGCCATCGTCGACAACGTGCTCTTCGGTGCCGCCGAGGTGATGAACGCCCCGATGGCGCCCAGCCTGTTCGGCTACTGCGAGACCGGCTCCTACGACTACGACCCGGACCGGGCGCGCGAGCTGCTGGAGCAGTCCGGTGCGGCCGGGGCGACGCTGGACCTGCTGACCCCCAGCGGCCGCTACGTGCAGGACGCCCAGGCCGCCGAGGCCATCGCCGGGTACCTGCGGGAGGTGGGTCTGACGGTGAACGTCACCACCAGCGACTTCCCGTCGTTCCTCGCCCGGGTCAACGCGCCGCACTCGGAGCAGACGGTGGACATGCACCTGCTGGGCTGGGCCCCGCCGTTCCTGGACGCGGACTTCCAGATGCAGATGTTCCGGCAGGCGACCCACCCGCCGGCGGGCCTGGCGACGTCGTTCTACACCAACCCGCAGGTCGAGGAGCTGCTCGCCCAGGCCGACGTGGAGATCGACGCCGACACCCGTGAGCAGCTCTACTGCGACGCCTCGGAGATCATCTGGGACGACGCGCCGTGGATCTTCCTGTGGACCCAGTCGTTCCCGATCGTGCACTCCGTCGACGTGACCGGCATCGGCTCCACGCCGACCGAGAAGTTCGACGCGATCTACGCACGGCCGGCCAGCTGACCACCACCGTCCGGCCGCCCCTGCCCCCGGGCAGGGGCGGCCCCCGGTCCACCGCGGGCAAGGGAGGCCGCTCGTGAAGGGCACCGCCGCGCACATCGTGCGCACCCTGCTGTTGTCGCTGATCACCCTCTTCGGGGTGTCGGTGCTGATCTTCCTGATGCTCCGGGTGCTGCCCGGTGACCCGGCCCGGGTGCTCGCCGGCCTAAACGCCAGCGAGGAGCAGGTGGCCCGGCTGCGGGAGGAGCTCGGGCTGGACGACTCGCTGCTCGCCCAGTACTGGCAGTTCATCACCGGGGTCCTGCAGGGCGACCTCGGGCAGTCGGCCCGCACCTCGCGGCCGGTGACCTCGGAGATCGCCGTCCGGCTGCCCGCCACGGTGATCCTGGCGGTGGTCGCCACCATCGTCGGCTCGATCGTCGGGATCACCGCCGGCGTGGTGGCCGCGGTGCGGCGCAACTCGATCGTCGACCACGTCATCTCCAGCGTGGCGATGATGGGCGTGTCCATGCCGGTCTACTGGCTGGGCCTGCTGCTCATCCTGCTGTTCGCCGTGACGCTGGGCTGGCTCCCGGCGGCCGGGAGCGGGGAGCCGCTGAGCATCGTGCTGCCGGCGGTGACGCTGGCGGCGTTCTCCACCGCGCTGATCTCCCGGATGACCCGGGCCAGCATGCTCGAGGTGATGGGGCAGGACTACATCCGCACCGCCGAGGCCAAGGGCGCGCCGCCGAAGACGGTGATCATCCGGCACGGTCTGCGGAACGCCTTCATCCCGATCCTGACCGTCATCAGCCTGCAGTTCGGGGCCCTGCTGGGCGGCGCGGTGCTCACCGAGACGGTCTTCGGCTGGCCCGGCATCGGGCGGCTGCTGGTCGACTCCATCGGCGCACGCGACTTCGCCGTCGTCCAGGGCATCGTGCTGGTCTACGCCGCCGCCTTCATCCTGCTGAACGTGATCGTCGACGTCCTCTACGTCGTCGTCGACCCGCGGATCCGGTACTGAGCCGGGAGAGGGGCAACCGATGAGGGCATGGCGGCGCTTCCGCCACCACCCCCCGGCGCTGATCGGCCTGGGGATCATCCTGACGTTCGTCGTGCTGGCGGTCGCCGCGCCGGTGATCTCGCCGTACGACCCCAACGCCCAGGACATCGCCGCGGCCATCAAGGGTCCCTCGGCGGACCACTGGCTGGGCACCGACCAGCTGGGCCGCGACATCGCCACCCGGCTGATGTACGGCGCCCGCATCTCGCTGCTGATCGGCGTGCTCGCCGTGAGCATCGGCCTGGTCATCGGCGTGCCGCTGGGCATGATCGCCGGCTACTACGGCGGGTGGGCGGACCTGGCCATCTCCCGGTTCGCGGACATGATGTTCGCCTTCACGTCCATCCTGCTGGCCCTCACCCTGGTCGCGGTGCTCGGGGTGAGCCTGCAGAACGTGATCATCGCGGTCGGGATCAGCGTCGTCCCGGTGATCATCCGGCTGGTGCGCTCCTCGGTGCTCAGCCTGCGGGAGGAGCCCTACGTCGAGGCGGCGCGGGCGCTGGGCGCGAGCAACCTGCGGATCATCACCCGGCACGTGTTCCGCAACTCCCTGACCCCGGTGCTGGTGCACGGCACGCTCAGCATCGGGGTCAGCATCCTGCTCGCCGCCGGCCTCGGCTTCCTCGGGCTCGGGGTGCAGTCACCCACCGCGGAGTGGGGCACGATGCTGGGCGAGGGGCGGCAGTTCATCTTCAGCGCCCCGCACCTCACCACCTTCCCCGGCATCGCGATCTTCCTGGCCATCCTCGCCTTCAACCTGCTCGGCGACGGCCTGCGGGACGCCCTGGACCCGCGGATGCGGACCGTCGACGGGCCGGCCGGGTGACGGGGCTGGTCACCCTCGACGACGTACGGACGGCGGCCGACCGGCTCGCCGGGCGGGTGCACCGCACCCCGGTGCTGCGCTCCACCACCCTCGGCGAGCTCTGGGGCGTCCGGCTGGACCTCAAGGCCGAGGTGTTCCAGCGGACCGGGAGCTTCAAGGCCCGGGGGGCGCTGAACAAGGTGCTCTCGCTGCCGGCCGACGAGCGGGCGCGGGGCGTGATCACCCTGTCCGCCGGGAACGCCGGCGCGGCGGTCGCCTACGCGGCCGCCAGCGTCGGCGTCCCCGGGACCGTGGTGATGCCGGCGACGGCGGTCCCGGCCAAGGTGGCCGCCTGCCGCGCGTACGGCGCCGACGTGGTGCTCACCGAGGGCGACCTGGTGGACACCTACCTGGCCACCGTGGCCGAGACCGGCCGGGTGCCGGTGCACCCCTTCGACGACCCCGCGGTGGTCGCCGGCACCGGCACCGTCGGGCTGGAGATCGCCGAGGACGTGCCCGACGCCGAGGTGGTCCTGGTCCCGGTCGGCGGCGGCGGGCTGATCTCCGGGATCGCCGCGGCGCTGGCCGCCCTGTCCCCGGGCACCCGGGTGATCGGCGTGGAGCCGGAGGGCGCCGACGTGATGTCCCGCAGCCTGGCCGCCGGCGGGCCGGTCCGGCTCCCGGGGGCGCGCAGCGTGGCCGACGGCCTGGCCGCGCCGATGAGCGGCCAGGTCACCGTGGACCACGTGCGGGCACACGTCGAGCGGGTGGTCCGGGTCAGCGACGCGGACATCCTGCGGGCGCTGCCGCTGGCGGTGTCCCGGACCAAGCTGGTCCTGGAGCCCTCGGCCGCCGCGCCGCTGGCCGCACTGATGACCGGTGCCCTCGACCTGGCCCCGGGCACCCGCGTCGTGTCCGTCGCCAGCGGCGGCAACGTCGACCTGGCGCTCTACGGGCGCCTCGATCCGTCCGACACCCCCGATGGAGAGGCCCGATGACCACCAGCTTCCTGCTCCGCGACGTCACCGTCGTCGACGGCACCGGCGCCGCGCCCGTGCCCGGCCAGTCCCTGGTGGTCGAGGGCCGCCGGATCGCCTGGATCGGGCCGACGGGCTCGGCGCCGGGCACCGCGCCGGAGAACGTCGTGGACGGCGGCGGCCGGACGGTGCTGCCCGGGCTGATCAACTGCCACGTGCACCTGACCGCCGACGGTGCGCCGGACCTCTTCGCCCAGGCCGCCGGGGACACCGTCCCGCTGGCCACGCTGCGGGCGGCGCGGAGCGCGGTGGAGACCCTGCAGTCCGGAGTGACCACGGTGCGCGACTGCGGGGCCGCCGACGACGTGGTCGTCGAGCTGGCCAAGGCCATCGCGCAGGGGCTGGCCCCCGGGCCGCGGGTGCAGGCCGCCGGCCGGGTGATCACCATGACCGGCGGGCACGGGCACTTCATCGGCCGGGAGGCCGACGGCCCCGACGAGGTCCGCCGGGCCACCCGCGCGGAGATCAAGTCCGGCGCCGCGGTGATCAAGGTGATGGCCACCGGCGGGGTGCTCACCCCCGGCGTCTCGCCCACCCAGACCGCGCTGCTGCCCGAGGAGCTCGCGGTGGTGGCGCAGGAGGCGCACAACTCCGGCCGCCGGGTCACCACCCACGCCATCGGGCGGGCCGGCATCCACAACGCGCTGGTGTCCGGCATCGACTCCATCGAGCACGGCTTCTACCTCGACGACGAGCTGCTGGAGCTCGCCGTCGACCAGGGCACGTTCCTCGTCCCCACGATCCTCGCCGTCGACGGCATCGTGCGGAACGGCCAGGCCGCCGGGATCCCGGCCTGGGTGGTCGAGAAGGCCGAGGCGGAGGCGGCCCAGCAGCGGCAGAGCTTCGCCGCGGCGGTCAGCTCGGGCATGCGGATCGCCGCGGGCACCGACGCCGGGACGCCGTTCAACCGGCACGGCGACCTGGCCCGCGAGCTGGCGCTGATGGTGGACAACGGGCTGACGCCGATGCAGACGCTCGTCGCGGCCACCCGGGGCGCGGCCGAGAACCTGGGCATGGCGCACGACATCGGCACCCTGGAGGTCGGCAAGCTCGCCGACCTGGTGCTGGTGGACGGCGACCCGGTGCAGGACGTCACCGCCACCGGCCGGGTCGTGCTGGTGGTCAAGGACGGCGTGGTGCACCGCGACGACCTGACCGGCACCGGCGCCGCCGTCCCCAAGGCCGCCTGAAGAAGGACCCTCCTGCCCCCCACCACTCGCAAGCTCGCGGCGGGCCCCTGCAGGAGGGCCGACGGGCCCCCCGCGTCCCACTGCAATGGCCCTTCGGTGGGGGGCGTGAGGTCCTTCCTCAGAAGGCGAGGTGGTGCAGGGCGGTGGCCAGCACCGAGGCGCCGCGGGCACAGTCCTCCGGCGAGGTGTACTCGGCCGGGGTGTGCGAGCGGCCCTCCACGCTGGGCACGAAGACCATCGCCGTCGGCACCCGCGAGGCCATCAGCTGGCTGTCGTGCCCCGCGCCGCTGGGCATCCGCCGCCAGCTCGCGCCGCACGCCTCGGCGGACCCACGCAGGACCTCGAGCAGGCTCTCGTCCATCGTCGCCGGCTCCTCGTCCTTGTCCCGGACGACGTCCACCTCGACGCCGTGCCGCTCGGCGACCGTGGCGCAGATCCGGTGCACCTCGTCGAGCAGCCGGTCCCGGACGGCGGCGTCGGGGTGCCGCAGGTCCAGGGAGAACCGGGCCAGGCCCGGGATCACGCTGGGCTGCCCGGGCTCGACGGTCCACCGGCCGGTGGTGACCACTGCCGGCCGCCCCTCGCGCTCCACCGCCGTGGTGATCTCCCGGGCCATCTGCGCCGCCGCCTGCAGGGCGTCCTTGCGCAGGTCCATCGGGGTCGCGCCGGCGTGGTCCTGCCGGCCGAGGACGGTGATCGTCTCCCAGGTGATCCCGGGGATGACCTCGACCAGGCCCACGTCCACGCCGTCGTCGGTCAGCACCCGGCCCTGCTCGATGTGCAGCTCGAGGAAGGTCCGCAGGTCGTGCCGCTCGGCGTCGGCGACCGCGCCGGGGTCCAGGCCGGCCGCGCGCATGGCCTCCGCCAGCGTCGTCCCCTCCCGGTCCAGCAGGCGCTCGGGCTCGTCGGCGCCGACCAGCCCGAGCATCGCCCGGGTGCCGAAGAAGTTGGCCGGGAAGCGGCTGCTCTCCTCCTCGCACAGCGAGACCACCTCGAGGGTGGTCTCCGGCGTGCCCAGCTCGCGCAGCGCCGCCAGGGCGGCCAGCCCGCCGACCACGCCGAGGGCGCCGTCGTACTTGCCGCCCGATGGCACGGTGTCCACGTGCGAGCCGGTCAGGATCACGCCGTCCCCGCGCCCGGGCAGCCGGCCGAACACGTTGCCGACCGCGTCCACCCGGGCCTCCAGGCCGGCGTCGGTGATCCAGCCCAGCAGGGCGTCGCGGGCGCGCTGCCAGGCGTCGTCGTACATGAACCGGTACATGCCGTCCGGGGTCTCGCCGATGGCGCCGAGCTCGGTGACGTAGGTGTCCAGCAGCTGCTGGTCGACGTGGACGGCGCTCACGGGTTCCTCCTGGGAGCTGGTGCGGGCGGGTCGGTCAGGGGGACGACCCGGCCGGCGAGCACCACCGACCGGACGTCGAGGAGCGCGCGGACGTCGTCCAGCGGGTCTCCGGCGGTGACCACCAGGTGCCCGGCGGCGCCGGGGGAGAGGTGCCCGAGGTCGTCGCGCAGCAGGCACCGGGCCGCGGTGGCGGTGACCGCGCGCACCGCGTCGACGGTGGACAGTCCGATGTCCCGGACCAGCAGGACCGCCTCCTCGGCGACCCCGCCGTGCGGGTTGAACGGGGTGCCGGCGTCGCTGGCGCCGGCGATCGGGATGCCGGCCCGGGCCGCCCGCCGCAGCGACTCGATGTTGTCGTGCTGGATCTCCTCGGCCTTCGCGACCACCGCCGCCTCGATGGCGTCGGCGTGCGCGAGCATCCGCACCACCGCGATCCGGGTGGTCACCAGCACCGCCCCGGTCGAGGCCATCAGCGCGACCGCCTCGTCGTCGAGGTGGACTCCGTGCTCGATCGTGGTGGCGCCGGCCCGCAGCGCGCGCTTGGTGCCCTCGGCGCCGATGGCGTGCGCGGCGACCCACCGGCCGGCGGCCCGGGCGACCGCGGCCGCCGCGGCCAGCTCGGACTCCTCGTAGGGGGCGTCGCCGATGGCGACGGCAGGGGTGAGGACGCCGCCGGTGGCGACCAGCTTGATCCCGTCGGCGCCGCGGGCCAGCTCGGCGCGGGCGGTGTCGGCCATCGCCGCCTCGCCCCGCACCTCGACGCCCAGGTAGGGGATGTGGCCGCCGGGTGCGGTGATCGCCCGCCCGGCGGCGGCCACCTCCGGGCCGGCCAGCCGGCCCGCGGCGGTCTCCCGGCCGACGTCGATCGCGATGCCGCCCGGGGCGCCGAGGTCGCGGACGGCGACCGTCCCGGCCCGCAGGGTGCGCCGGCTGTTGGCCCGGGCGACCGCGGCGAGCTGCTCCGGGTCGGACCGGACGACCGACCCCATGAAGTCGGGGGAGCCGTCGGCGACCAGGTGCACGTGCGCGTCCACCATCCCCGGCAGCACCGTGCCGTCGCCGACGTCCACCTCCGGCACGGCGGGGTCGACCCGGGGCGCCCGCGCGGTGGGGCCGACGTAGCTGATCCGGCCGTCCTCGACGACCACCGTGCCGTCGCGCAGCGGCTCGCCGGCCACCGGCACCACGTGCCCGCGCAGCACGACACTGCCCGGGCGGGGCTCGCCGCCCACCGGGGTCAGACCCCCGTCTCGGGCAGCACCGACCAGGACGCCGGGTCCAGGTTGGCGCCGCAGACCAGCGCCCCCACCGCCGACCCGGCCGGCGCGACGTAGGCGCCGCACAGCAGGGCGGCCAGCGCGGTGGCCCCGCCGGGTTCGGCGAGCACCCGCAGCTCCTCCCAGAGCACCCGCTGGGCCTCGCGGATCGCCTCGTCCGGGACGAGCACCGCCTCGTCGACGTGCCGGCCGGCCACCTCGGCGGCGATGGAGCCCAGCCGCCGGGCGCCGAGGGCGTCCGCGGCCAGGCCGCCCACCTCGACGTCGACCGGTTCCCCGGCCTGCCGGGCCGCGTGCAGCGTGGGCGCGGCCACCGGCTCCACCGCCACGACGGTCAGGCTGTCGGTGTACCAGGCCGCGCACCCGGCGATCAGCCCGCCGCCGCCGACGGCGACCAGCAGCACGTCCAGGTCGGGCCGCTGCTGGCCGAGCTCCACGGCGGCGGTGCCCTGCCCCGCGACCACCTCGGGCTGGTCGTAGGCGTGCACCCGCAGCGCCCCGGTGGCCTCGCCCTGCTCGACGCTGGCCGCGAAGGCCTCGGCGTAGTCGGCGCCGACGGCGGTCACCTGGGCGCCGTACCGGCGGATCCGCTCCAGCTTGGCCGCCGGGGCGGCGGCCGGCACGAAGACCTCCGCCCGGTGGCCCAGCGCCGAGGCCGCGTAGGCCACCGCCGCGCCGTGGTTGCCACCGGAGGCGGCGATCACCCCGGCCGCGGGGACCGGCGCGGACAGCAGCGTGTTGAAGGCGCCTCGCACCTTGAACGACCCGGAGTGCTGCATGCTCTCCAGCTTGAGGACGACGTCGTGCGGCAGCCCCACCCGGGCGCCGTCGAGCACCACCACCGGGGTGCGGCGCACGTACGGCGCGATCCGCCGGGCCGCCGTCCGGACGTCGGCGCGACCCACGCTCACCGGTCGGCCAGCCGGCCGATCCCGCCGGGACCGTGGTCGGCCGGGACCTCCTCCCCGGCGGCCACCGGCCCGGGCGGGGTCCCGTCGCCGAAGGGGCGGTCGCCGAGCTGCTCGCGGTTGTGCGGCATCAGCCAGTGGGAGGTGTCCGGGCCCAGCGGCACGATCTGCGTCGGGTTGATGTCGGCGTGCACCACGTAGTAGTGCTGCTTGATCGAGGGGAAGTCGGTGGTGTCGCCGAACCCCGGGGTCTGGAACAGGTCGCGGGCGTAGGCCCACAGCGCCGGGAACTCCGCCAGCTTCTGCCGGTTGCACTTGAAGTGGCCGTGGTAGACGGCGTCGAAGCGCGCCAGCGTGGTGAACAGCCGGACGTCGGCCTCGGTGATCGTGCCGCCCATCAGGAAGCGCTGGTGCTCCAGCCGCTCCTCCAGCCAGTCCAGCGCGGTGAACAGCCGGTCGTAGGCGCGGTCGTAGGCGCGTTGCGAGCCGGCGAACCCGCACCGGTAGACGCCGTTGTTCACCTCGGTGAACACCCGCTCCATGACCCCGGTCATCTCGTCGCGGAGCGCCTCGGGCCACAGGTCCGGCGCGCCCTCGCGGTGGTGGGCCGTCCACTCGGTGGAGAAGTCCAGGGTCATCTGCTTGAAGTCGTTGGTGACCACCGACCTGGTGGGGACGTCGACCATCGCCGGCACCGTGATGCCCCGGGAGTACTCCGGGTCGCGGGCGAGGAAGGCCTCCTGCAGGCGCTCGTAGCCCAGCACCGGGTCGCGGCCGCCCGGGTCCTCGTCGAAGGTCCAGCTGCGCTCGTCGTGCGTGGGGCCGCAGATGCCCAGCGAGATGACCGGCTCCAGGCCGAGCAGCCGACGCACGATCACCGCCCGGTTGGCCCAGGGGCAGGCCCGGGCGACGACCAGCCGGTAGCGGTCGGGCTCGACCGGCCAGCCGTCGGCCCCGTCGGCGGTGATCCGGTCGGAGATGTAGTTCTGGTCCCGCTGGAAGTCCTGGCCGGGCTCGACGTACCCGCTGCCAGTGCTGTCGTTGCTCACCCGGCCCACCCTTCCCGACCGGTGCCGGGCGCGCAGGGCGGCGCAGCGGCTGCGCTCAGCGGGCGAGCACCGCCGGGCGCCGGGCGGCCCAGGGCAGGGCCTCCTCGATCAGGGCGGCCAGCCCGAGCAGGGTCTCCTCGCCGGCGTACCGGCCGACGAGCTGCACGCCCACCGGCCAGCCCTCGGGGCTGGGCGGGCCGGGCACGCTGACCGCCGGCGCCCCGGTGACGTTGGACAGCGCGGTGAACGGCGCGAACTCGAAGATCCGGTCGTACCAGCCGCGGGCATCCAGGGAAGGGTCGTCGGCGTCCAGGTGCCCGATGGCGGTGTTGGGCGCCGCGGTGGTGGGGGTGAGGAGGACGTCGTAGCGGCCGTGGAAGGCGGCCACCGCCCGGGTGACCGCGTTGAAGGTGCGGTCGGCGGCGTACACGTCCAGGGCCGTCAGGGTCCGGCCGTACTCCGCGCAGGCCAGCGTGGTGTGCTCGAGCACCTCGGTGGACAGCTCGACGCCGAGCGCGGCGGCGGCCCCGTACGCCCCGTCGGCCAGGAAGCTGCACCAGGCGGCCAGGTTGGCCTGGTCGAAGGCGGCCACGTCGTACTCGGGCGCGGCCTCCTCGACCGTGTGCCCGGCGTCGGTGAGCACCCCGGCGACCGCGTGCACCGCGGCGACGCAGGCCGGGTCGACGGGCACGCCGCTCGGCGCGGTGGTGGTGACGGCGATCCGCAGCGGGCCGGCCGGCGGGCGGGCCGCGTCGGCGTAGCTGGTGGCCGGGCCGGGCAGCAGGTACCGGTCACCGGGCTCGGACCCGTGTACCGCGTCGAGCAGGGCCGCGCAGTCCCGGACGGTCCGGGTGACGGCGAACTCGACGCCGAGCCCGAGCAGCGGATCGGAGAAGTCGGGGGCCACGCTGACCCGGCCGCGGCTGGGCTTGAGCCCGACCAGCCCGCAGGCGGCGGCGGGGATGCGGATCGAGCCGCCGCCGTCGTTGGCGTGGGCGACCGGCAGGGCCCGGGCGGCGACGAGCGCCGCCGAGCCGCCGCTGGAGCCGCCGGGGGACCGGGAGGTGTCCCACGGGCTGCGGGTCGGGCCGTTGGCCACCGACTCGGTGGCGGCGTTGAACCCGAACTCCGGCGTCGCGGTCACGCCGACGGCGGCGAGCCCGGCGGCGCGGAAGCGGGTCATCAGCGCGGTGTCGTACGGGAAGGCGATGCCGGGTCCGAGGAGCCGGCTGCCGTCGCGCTGCGGCACGCCCTCGGCGTGCAGGACGAGGTCCTTGATCGCGAAGGGCACCCCGGCGAAGGGGCCGTCGGCGTCGCAGCCGAGCGGCTGGTCGAACAGCTCGCCGACGAGGGCGTTGAGCTCGCCGTCCACCGCGGCCACCGCCGTCCGCGCGGCCTCCTGCACCTCGGCGGCGGAGACCGTGCCGGCGCGGACCAGCTCGGCCAGGCCGACGGCGTCGTGCTCGGTGTACTCGGCGACGTCCACGGCGCGCTCCTCGGTCCCCGGCGGGCCGGCCGCCCGCGCTCCCCGGCATCCTGCGGCCGGCCGGGACGCGCCGCATCGGTCGAACTACGGACGCGCCGGAGGTCCCTGCGCCGGGACGATGCCGTGACATCCTCCGGCATGACGTCGGGGCGGACGGCCGGGCGGCTCTCGGTGGCGTTGTCGCTGCGGGAGGCCGCCGAGTCGGTGGCCCGGGGTGAGGGCCCCGGTGAGCCGGGCCGCGCGGAGACGGTGCTCGCCGCGCTGGAGTCGCTGCTGCCCTGCGCCGCCGCGGCCGTGGAGCGCTGGGACCCGGTGCGCGGGGTCCACGAGACGCTGGCCAGCGCCGGTTACGTCGACGAGGCGCTGGTCGCTCTGGAGTCGGCCTTCCACGAGGACCCGTTGTTCCCCGTCGTCCGGGACCGGGGCCGGCCGCTGCGGGTGTGCGACATCCACCCGGCCGACCGGCGCGGTCCGATGTTCGACCGGGTCATCCTGCCGCTGCGGTTCACCGACGGGGTGACGGTCTGCCTGTCCGCCGGTGGCCGGTACGTCGGGTCGCTGCACGCCAGCACCGTCCGGGACGGGGTGGACGACGAGTCGGTGTCGCTGCTGCGGCTGCTGTCGGCCGACTTGGCCTGCCTGCTCGACCCGCTGGGCGGGTTGCCGGCGGTGGCGCCCGGCGCGGACGGCGAGGCGCTGGCGTGGGCGCCGGGGACCGGCCGGTGCCGGGCGCTGACCCCCGCGGCCCGCCCGGAGCTGCTGGCCACCGGCTCGCCGCTGGCCGCGCTGCTGGCGCCGTCGTCCTGGCCGTCCCGGCTGGGCCGGCACCTGCTCGTGCTGCGCGGTACCGAGCTGCTGGCCGTGGAGGCCCGGCCGGCCGGACGGTGGGTGGTCGTCGAGCACCGGCCGGTGCCCGCGCCGGCGGGACTGTCGCTGCGCGAGCTCGAGGTGCTGTGCGTGGTGGCGGAGGGGGCGACCAACCGGATGGCCGCCCGGCAGCTCGGGGTCACCGAGCGCACGGTGGCCACGCACGTCGAGCACCTGCTGGGAAAGCTGGGCGTCGGCAACCGGGCCGCCGCCGCGGCGTTCGCGGTGGCCGCCGGGCTGGTCCGGGTGCCGGTCCGCCCCGCCGGCTGACCTCGTCCTGCGGGAGGCCGGCGGTCAGCCGGCCTCGGCGAGCTCCTCCGGGACGGGCAGGCCGAGCAGGTCCAGCAGCCGGACGACGGTGTCCTCCACGACCTCGTCCTCGGGCTCGCCGGCGCCCTCCTCGGCGACCAGCGGCCGGAGCTCGTCGGCCTCGGGGGCCCGCCCCAGCGTCTGCGCCGCCCAGCCGACGAACGCGTCGACCTCCGCGGGCACGTCCACCGGCTGGCTGGCCTCGGGGTCGGCGAAGAAGTCGCGCGGCTGGTGCCCGAGGTAGAAGCGGCCCAGCCCGGGCGGCGCGGGGCGGTAGTCGATGGTGGCGATGTCGCTGTCGTGCACGTCGACCACCAGTTCGGGGCCCGCGCCGCTGCTGCGCTGCTGCCACTGGCCGTCGCGGAAGATGAAGGTGCCGAAGTAGCCCACGGCCCCAGCTTGCCCGTCGGCGGTCCGGTCGTCGGTCAGGCCCCTCCGGCGGGTCGCGGGTCGGGCGCGCCTGTGCCGCCGTCCCGGTCGGTGGCGGGGCCCGGGGTCAGGCCATCTCGGGCACCCGCAGGTGGGCCAGCACCAGGTCGAACTCGGCGACCTCGAGGACCTGCACGCCGGTCATGTGCGCGTACTCCTGCCGCATGGCGGCGACCTGCCGGCTCGACCGGGTCATGGCCGCGCGGCTGCTGTAGCCCACCGCGGTGGCGGACCGGCCGGTGGCCCGGTCGACGAGCTGGCTGACGCTGCAGAAGCCGGGCACGTCCTCCAGCTCCGGGACCATGCTGTAGGTGAAGACGTCGAGGTCGCGGTCCAGGTGCTCGGGCGACGTCAGGCCCCAGGTGACCCGCGCGCAGGCGCCGTCCCCGGTCGGCCGGGTCCGGTGCACCCGGGCGATCTCCCAGCAGGAGACGTCGGGGGAGCCGCCGAGCACCTCGGCGACCCGGTCGGGCAGCGCGCTGACGCCGTCGTCGTCCGCCCGGTGTCCCGCCTCCTCCCCGGTCCAGGCGGTGGTGACGATGCACCGGCCGGTGTCCCGGTCGGCGAGCATGGACAGCCCGATGCACCCCCGGGCGTCCCGCAGCGCCGGCCAGACGTCGTCGCGCACCCGGGCGATGCCGTCGTCCACCGCGTGCGGAGCGCCCCGGACGGTGGTGGTCCTGGCGTACATGCCGGCTCCTCCCCCAGCGGGCGGCACCCCCGGCGGCGTCGCCGTGCGGACCACTGTGCGCGCTGTGGAGGACCGGCAGCAAGCCCTCGCCGGGCGGCGGGTCCGGACCCGCCGCACCAGGGTGGTGACCCGGCGGAGCAGCCGGACGCCGGCCGACGCTGCGTGGACCCCGGGTGGCCCTGGAGTGCTTGACCGCGCCGGTCCGGCGGCGCGACGCTGGACCATCCGCGCAGCCTGGGGAGGCCATGATGAGCCGCAGCGACGTCGACGCCCTCAACGCCACGTTCGTGCAGGGGTTGCAGAAGGGCGACGCCGCGATGGTGGCGTCGGTCTACGGCCCCGGTGCGCGCCTGATGCCGCCGGGCATGGACACCCTCACCGGTCCGGCGATCGAGCAGTTCTGGCAGGGCGCCGTGGACTCCGGGCTGACCGACGGGTCGCTGGACACCGTGTCGTTCGAGGAGCACGGCGACGTCGCGGTCGAGGAGGGCACCTACACCATGCAGGTCGGCGGGGAGGTGGTCGACCACGGGAAGTACGTCGTGGTGCACCGCCGCCAGGACGACGGGTCGTGGCGGTTCGACGTGGACATCTGGAACTCCAGCCGGCCGGTGGCGGACCCGACGGCGCAGCAGGCCGGCTGACCCCGGTCAGGCGCGCTCGGCGGGCTCGGCCTGCTTCGCTGCCTCGGAGTCCGGCTGGTCCTTCAGGAACAGGTACCAGTAGGACGTCGCGACGAAGACGACGGCGCCCACCAGGTTGCCCAGCCCGGCGAAGAGCCAGTTCAGCAGGGTGTCGCCCCAGGTGATGTCCGGGACGCCGGCGAACATGGCCGCCGGCAGGAAGAACATGTTGGCCACGACGTGGTCGAAGCCCATCGCCACGAACGCCATGATCGGGAAGAAGATCGCCAGGATCTTGCCCGAGACGCTCGTGGAGGCCAGGGACATCCACACCGCCAGGCAGACCAGCCAGTTGCAGCCGACGCCGCGCAGGAAGACCTGCCAGTGGGTCTCACCCGTGGCCTTGGCCCCGGCGATCGCGGTCAACCGCTCGAACGTCAACCCGGGGCTGCCGACCTCGCCGGCGTGCCCGATGACGCCGGTCTGGACGGCGAGGAAGAAGGCGACGAAGAGCGCGCCCAGCAGGTTGCCGATCAGCACCAGGGTGAGGTTCTTGCCGACGTCGCCCAGCGTGATCTTGCCGCGCATGGCGCCGAGCGGGACCAGCATCATGTTGCCGGTGGCCAGGTCCGAGCCGGCGATGAGCACCAGCACCAGGCCGAGGGTGAAGGCCGCGCCCATGAACAGCGTGGGCAGCGTGCCCCAGGTGGCGGGTTCCAGGCCGGAGGAGACGGTGATGGCGACGAGGGCGCCGAAGGAGATGTAGGCACCGGCGAGGAAGGAGCTGACCAGCACCCGGTCCCAGCTCCGGTGGGTCTTCTTCGCGCCGGTCTGGACGGCGACCTGGGCCATCTCCTGTGGTTCGCGCGCGGTCATGGTGACTCCCCGGGGCGTCGCGTCGACGGTCACCAGGAGTCTGCGCGGACGGCGCGGTGCCCGCAGCTCCAGCCGGTCCCGTTCCGTTCAGCCGCCCAGCAGCGCCGCGGTCAGTCGTCGTCCTTGTCGCGCTTCCGCTGCTCCTCCTTCTTCTTCTCCTTCTCCTCCTGCTTCCGCTCCTCCTCGGTCTGCTGGTCCTCGGTCGGCTCGGGCTCCTCGGTCGGCTCCGCGGTCGGCTCGGGCGTCGGCTCCGGCGTGGGGGGCGGTGGCGGGGGCGGCGGCGCGACGGCGTGCGTGACGGTGATCGGGCTTCCCGGCGCCAGCTCCCCGACCGGGTCGACGGCGATGACCTGGCCGTCCGGGACGTCGCCGGTCTGCAGCGGGCGCAGCGTGACCGCCAGCCCGAACACCGACAGCTCGGACTGCACCACCGACACCGGCCGGCCGACGTAGTTGCCGGCGACGACGAGCACCCGCGGGACGGCGGTGGTCGTCGGCGCGGTGGTCGGCGCAGTCGTCGTCACGGCCGTCGCGTCGGAGGCGGGGTCGGCGGCTCCGAAGGTCCGCACCACCCCGAAGACGATGGCCGCGACCGCGAGCACCGCGATCAGCGGCAGCAGCAGCCGGCGGCGGGAGCGCTCGCCGGGGTCCTCGGCCGGGACCTCGTCGTCCGGCGGGCCGACCGGCGGGCCGGGCCGCCCCCCGGCCGGCCGGTCGGTCGGCTGCACGGGCAGCAGCGCGGTCGCCGGCATCGCCGGGGCGGCCGCGGGCAGCGCGCTGGTCGCCGCCACCCGAGTCGCCGCTGCCGGCGGCACGGTGGGCGGCGCGGTGGGCGGCACGGTGGGCGGCGCGGGGGGCGGCGCGGCCACGGGGAGGGGCACCGGCGGAGCGGCGGGCGGCCGGCCGGCGCGGGTGTCCTCGATCGCGGCGCGGAAGGCGGCGCCGTCGGGGAAGCGCTGTGCCGGGTCCTTGGCCATGGCCCGCTCGACCAGCTGCCGCACGCCGGCGGGGACGTCGTCGGGCAGCGGTTCAGGGGACTCGCTGATCTGCTTGAGCGCGATCTGCACCGAGTTGTCGCCGCTGAAGGCCCGGCGGCCGGCCAGGCACTCGTAGGCGACGACGCCCAGGGAGTACACGTCGCTGGCCGCGTTGGCGCGGACGCCCTGCGCCTGCTCGGGGGAGAGGTACTGCGCCGTCCCGATGACCTGCCCGGTCTGGGTGAGCGGCACGCTGGACGCCGACCAGGCGGCACCGAAGTCGGTGATCTTCACCCGGCCGTCCCGGGCGACCAGCAGGTTGCCGGGCTTGATGTCGCGGTGCACCACGCCGATCGCGTGCGCGGCGGCCAGCCCGGCGGCGGCCTGCTGCAGCACGTCCAGGGCGCGCTCGGGGCGCAGCCGGCGCTCGCGGCCGAGCAGGGCGGACAGCGTCTCGCCGTCCACCAGCTCCATCACCAGGTAGGCCAGGTGCTCACCGGTGTCGGACTCGGCGGGCAGCACCTCGCCGTAGTCGAACAGCGTGGCGATGTTCGGGTGGTGCAGCTGGGCGGTGTGCTGGGCCTCGGCGCGGAAGCGGGCGAGGAAGTCGGGGTCCCCGGTGTACTCGCTGCGCAGCACCTTGACCGCGACGTCGCGGTGCAGCCGGGTGTCCCGGGCCCGCCAGACCTGGCCCATGCCGCCGGTGGCGATCAGGGAGACCAGGTCGTAGCGACCGCCGAAGGTGCGGCCCTTCGGCTCCACGACGTCCTCCTGACCTCGGGCCGGCAGAGCGCCGTCCGGTTCGGTCCACCATCCCATCAGGGCGACGGGCGGGCAGCCGAGCCGACACCCCGGGGGGTGACGGGTGGGGTCAGGCGGCCTTCTGGACGGGGATCTCGGCGGTGACGGCGTCGGCCAGGACCAGCACGCGGCCCTCGTCGAGCACCTCGCGGTCGCCGACCTGGAGCAGCTCGGTGCCCGGCTCCTCGAAGGTGGCGACGGGCAGCTCGGTGGCGGTCGGGGCCTCGGCGACGACGTCCGTCGGCAGCATCGCCCGCTCGTCGTCCGGCAGGACGACGGCGGGCTCGGCGACGGCGGGCTCGTCGACCGGTACCTCGACCGGCTCGGCGGCCGCGACGGCGAGCACGGGCTCAGGAGCCGGCACGGCGGTGCCGACCGGCTCGGCGAGCGCCGCGGCCAACAGGGTCGGCGCGGACGGCACCGGCGGCGTCGACCAGGCCTGGGACAGGAAGGCCACGTGGGCCATGCCGTCGTCGTAGATGGCCGTGATGGCGATCAGGCACTCGGCGGCCCGGTCCTCGACCGAGACGTCCTCGTTCAACCGGAGAGTGGTCACGGCTGACTTCTCGGCAGGCCGGACCCCGACCGGTACCACGTGGCGGGTGAGAAATCCGCGCTCGCTCCTGTTCCGCTGTCGGCTGTCGTCGCGCCGGCGCTTGCCGAGGCGCCGCCGACCGGCCGGACCGCCGCTCAGCCGGTGGGCAGTCCGGTGGGCCAGCCGGGCTGGTCGACCGCCTCCTGCTCACGCAGTTCGACGTACCGCCACAGCTTGGCGCTCAACACGACCACGGCGAGCGACGCCAGCAGGGCCCACACCGTCAACGCCCACATCCACCAGTCCACCGGATCCCCCGTCTCGTGTGACGGGTCCCACAGTGCGGCCGGCTGCGGCCCCGGCACACGCCCTGGCCGGGGTCGGTCACCCGGACGGGTCGGTGGGTGACCGGGCGGGCCGGCCGGCACGCCGGGCGCGCGCCGGCCGGGGTGGCGCCTCACGCCATCTCGGGCACCCGCAGGTGGTGGATCACCAGGTCGAACTCGGCGAGCTCGGTGATCTCGGAGTCCATCGCCCGGGTGAACTCGTCCCGCATCGCCCGGCCCGGGTCGCGGGACCGCTGCAGGGCGTCGCGGTCGTCGTAGGTCACCGCCGTCACGGCCTTGCCCATCTGCCGGTCGACCAGGAGGCTGACGCTGCAGAAGCCCGGCAGCTCGTCCATCCGCGGCAGCAGGGACATCCGGAAGGCGTCGACGATGTCGCCCATCCGTTCGGGGGCGGCGTCGGTCCAGATCACCCGGGCGGCGGCGCCGTCGCCGGCGTGGTGGGCGCGGTGCAGCACCGCGATCTCCCACTCGGCGACGTCGACGGCCTCGGCGCGCAGGGCCTCGGCCGCTCCGCGCCGCAGGTCCTTGACGTCCTCCGCGGCGGCGCGCATCGCCTCGTCGGTGGCCCAGGCGGCGGTCACGATGCACCGCCCGGCGTCCCGGTCGGCGAGCATCGACATCCCGACGCAGCCGCTCATCCGCTGCAGCGTCGGCCAGACGGTGTCGCGCACGTGGGCGATGCCCTCCTCGACGGCCCGCGGGTCGCCGCGCACGGTGGTGGTCCTGGCGTACATGCCAGTGCTCCTCCCTGGCGGCGCCCCGGCGGCGTCGCCGCGACCGCCGATCGTCCTCGCCCGGCCGGGTCCCCAGCTGCCCCGCTGCCCCGGTCGGCGGCGGGGATGGCGCGTTCGGACGCGGCGCAGGCCGCCGAGCACCCTCCGGCGCCGACCGGTCGCGGGGCGACGCTGCGTCACCGGGACCCACGGTCGGTCAGGCGGTGGCCACCAGCCGGGCGAAGACGACGACGTTCAGCTCGTAGTCGCCGGTGTCCTCGTCGAACCCGCCACCGCAGGTGATCAGCCGCAGCCCGGCGTGGTCGAGGTCGCCGTAGACCGCGTCGGCCGGGAAGGCGTCCTTGTCGTGCTCCTCGACCCGCTCCACGGCGAACGTGGCCACGGCGCCGTCGGCCCGCTCGACGACCACCTGGTCGCCGGGCAGCAGCTCGTCCAGCCCGGCGAAGGCGCCGGCCTCGCCGTCCCAGTCGACGTGCCCGGCCAGCACGGCCGGCCCGAGCTGGCCCGGGGTGGGGCTGCGGTCGTACCAGCCCACCGCCTCGGCACCGGAGGGCACCTCCATCGTCCCGTCGTCCCGCAGGCCCAGGTGCACCACCTCGGAGGTGGCGCCGAGCGCGGGGACCCGCACCCGGACCGGGTCGGCGGCGGGCAGCAGCAGCGGGGGCGCCGGCGCGGGTACCGGCCCCGGGGCGGGCGGGACGGCGGCCGGCGGGACGGTGGCGGGTGCGGCGACCACCACGACCGGCACGTCGAGCCGGACCGGCGCCGAGCCGTCCCCCGGGAGGACGACGACCGACGCCACCCCCGCGGCCGCGAGCAGCCCCGAGGTGGCGGCCCAGGCGCGGGCGGCGTGCGGCCGGGGTGTCCGGGGCGCCTGGGACCGGTGCCGGGCGGGCGCCGCCGGGCGCGGGGCGGCGGTCCGGCCGGTGGCCGCGCGCGGGGACCGCCCCCGGGACCGGTCGTAGCGGGTGACCCGCGGCCGGTCCGGGCCCGGCAGCTCCACCCCGGGCGGGACCGGGGCGGGCCGACCGGAGGGCGGCGGCGGGGGCGGGGGATAGGCCCCGGTGATGCGCACGGGACCACCCGCCGGGGTCCCGGCGAGGGGACCGGGGCGGGTGGTCCCGGGTGCGCGGTGCTGCACGGGGGTCGGCGTCAGGCGCGCGAGCTGCGGCGGGCGGCCACCGCGGCGCCGGCGGCACCGGCCAGGGCCAGGCCGCCGAGGGCGTAGGGCAGCACGCCGTCGTCGGTCGCCGCGCTGCCGTCGCCGGCGGCCACGGCCCCGACCGGGCGGGTGGACACCTGCGCCGTCCCGAGCACCGTGTTGTCCTCGGTGGTGGCGGTGGCGCCCCCGCCGGGCAGGGTCTCGCAGGCGACGCCGTCGTCGTCGGAGTCGAGGTCGTTCGGGTCGCCCGGCGTCGCGGCCAAGGCGGCCTGGGCGTCGGCCTGGGTGGCGAAGTCCGCGCAGTCCAGGTCGGCCGCGGTGGCCGTGCCGGGGATGCCGAGGGACAGCCCGGCGGCGAACAGGACGCCGGCTGCTGCGGTGGTGCGAGGACGCATGGGAGCTCCCGAGGTGGTGCGGTGCGGTCCTCGTCACCCTCGCTCCGCCCGCCGCGTTTCGGTCCCGCCCGCACGCAGCGTGTTGTGACGGGTGTGACGGATGGGGTTGGCAGCTTGTGTGGCCGGTACGGCTCCGGCCGGACGGGTCGCGCCCGGGGCGGTACCGCCGCGGGCCCCGGCAGCCGATGGCTGAGCTGACCGACCCAGCGAGAGGACGTACGCATGAGGGCCCGCACCCGTTCCTCGGGCGACCGGCTGGCGGTGCTCGCCGGCGCCCGGCTCGACCTGCTCGGTGTGGCGCCCGGCGCGCGCGCCAAGTTCGTCGCGCTCGGCGGCGTGCTGCTGAGCACCGGAGCGCTGGCGGCGCTGTCCGCGGCGTTCGCCGTGCACGTGGCGCTGGGCGCGCCCTGGCCGGTGGCCTGGCTGATCGGCCTGGGCTGGGGCGTCGTCATCGTCAACCTGGACCGGATGCTGCTGGTCGGCATGGCGCACGACCCGTCGTGGGTGCGGAACGCCGCCCTGGCCGTGCCGCGGATCGCCCTCGCGGCCGTGCTCGGCACGGTCATCTCCACGCCGCTGACGCTGCAGGTCTTCGACAGGGAGATCGAGGCGACGATGGTGACCCTGCAGGCCGAGGCCGCGCAGGAGTTCACCGCCGAGCTGGACGCCGACGCCCGGTACACCCGGATCCCGACGCTGCGCCAGCAGGTCGCCGACGAGCAGGTCGTGATCGCCGGCGGGGGCAGCGCCGACCCGAACGCCGATCCACGGGTCGCCGCGGCGCAGGCCGAGCGGGACGGCAAGCAGGCCGCGTACGAGGCGGCGCAGGCACGTTCCGCGGAGCTGGACGCCCGGGCCCAGTGCGAGCTCGACGGCAGCTGCGGGTCCGGCGACGCCGGGGTCGGCGACGCGTACGTGGCCGCCGCGGCCGCCGCCGCCGACCAGGCGGGCGTGCGGGACGCGGCGAAGGCCGACCTGGACGCCGCCGAGGCGGAGCTGGCCCAGGCGCGGACGACGGCCGGTGCGGCCGCCGCGGACGCCGACCGGCGCAGCGTCGCCCAGGCCGAGGCCGACCTGGTCACCGACTCCGCGGAGCTGGCCCGGCTGACCGAGGCGCGCAACGCCGAGCAGGCCGCGTTCGAGGTGCAGAACGCCGAGAGCACCGGGATCCTCGCCCGGCTGGAGGCGATGAGCCGGCTCTCCGACGACCGCCCGCTGCTGGGCACCGCGCACCTGATGCTCTTCCTGCTCTTCCTCAGCATCGAGATCCTGCCGGTGCTGATGAAGGTGATGCTGAACTTCGCCGCGCCCACCGCCTACGACCGGCTGGTGCTGCTGCGCGACGAGGAGGAGGTCGACGGGGAGCAGATCCGCCGGGAGGGACGGCGCCGGGCGCAGCAGGCGCGGGCCGACCTGGTGGTGGCGGCCGAGACCGACCGGATGGCCCGGGAGATCCTCGACCGGGAGATCGCCGCCCGCGACGAGGCGGCGCGTGTCGCGGCCCGCCGGGCCCAGGAGGGACCGGTGGCCCGGTTCCTGCGCAGGCGGGCCGGCCGGGCGATGGACGCCCTGCGACCCTCCCGGGTCGCGGTCCGGACCGAGCAGCCGGCCGACGAGCTCGACTTCCGGGTGGACACCGGCGAGCTGGAGCGCCTGATGGCCTCCGGCCGGCCGGTCGCCGAGGGCCGCCGGAGCGGGCGCCCGCCGGTGCCGGCGCCCCGGCCCCGGCACGAGGACGTGCTGGTCGGCGACGCCGAGCGCTGATCCCCGACGACGACGCCCCCCTCCCGCATCCGCGGGAGGGGGGCGTCCGTCGTCCGGTGGGCGGCTCCTCGTCCCGTGGGGGCGTCCGCCGATCGATGCCGGGCAATCGGTGACGCTGCGTCATCAGCCGTGGGCGAACCGGCGCACGGGTGGAGCGGACCAGAGAATTCCGGAACTAAACAGGACGTGAGGTCTGGACAGCGGCCCGCCCGCGTTCCAAGCTGTGTCCTGCCTGGCAGAGGTCCCGCGGCGTAGGGGGACGGTCAGTGACGGGGGGGACGAGTCCGGGGCGAGCGACGTGCTCGCGAGGGACGCTCTGCAGACATCACTGTGGTTGGCGCGCTCACGCCTGGTGACGGGTGTCCGGCGTGCCAGCACGACACATCCGCATCTCATGTGCTGCGAGGACCGTGATGAAGAGCTGTCCTGCCCCTCGTGTCGGCGTCGTGGGCGTCGGCTACTGGGGGCCCAAACACGTCCGTGTGCTGCAGACCCTCGACCACGTGGAGTCCGTCGCCGTCATCGACACCCGGGAGGACCGCCTCCGGCCCCTGGTGCGCAGCTTTCCCTCCGTCCGTCCCTACCCCAGCCTCGAGGCCGCCCTCCCGGACGTCGACGCCGTCGTCGTCTCCACGCCCCCGAGCACCCATCTCCCCATCGCGCTCGAGGCACTGGCCGCCGGCAAGCACGTGCTGGTCGAGAAGCCCCTGGCGACGAGCAGCGCCGCGGGCCAGCAGCTGGTCGACGAGGCCGACCGGCAGGGCGTCGTGCTCATGGTCGGGCACACGTTCGAGTACAACACCGCGGTCCTGCGGCTGCGTGAGCTGGTGCAGAGCGGCGAGCTCGGGGACCTCTTCTACATCGACAGCTGCCGCCTGAACCTCGGCCTGTACCAGAACGACGTCAACGTCATCTGGGACCTGGCCCCGCACGACATCTCGATCATCAACCTGCTGATGGAGCGGCCGCCGTCCGCCGTGCAGGCGTGGGGCTCCCGGCACGCACACCACAGGTTCGAGGACGTCGCGTACCTGCGGCTGACCTACGACGACATCGGCCTGTCGGCGCACGTCCACGTCAGCTGGCTGGACCCGTGCAAGGTGCGCCGGGTGACGGTCGTCGGCAGCCGGAAGATGGCCGTCTACAACGACCTGGCCGCCGAGGAGCGGATCCGCGTCCACGACAAGAGCGTGAGCTGCCCGGTCGGTGACCCGGACCTGACCCAGCCCCCGATGTCCTACCGGTACGGCGACATCACGTCCCCCTACGTCCCCGACGCCGAGCCGCTCGCCGTGCAGGACGGCCACTTCGTCGACTGCATCCGGAGCGGCACCCGCAGCCGTTCGGACGGGCACAGCGGTCTGGCGGTCGTGCGGGTCCTCGAGGCCGCACAGGCGTCCCTGGTCAGCGGCCGGCCGACGTCCCTGGTGGAGCGGGCACCGGCGGTCCCGGGTCCGCGCCAGGCGATCGCGGTGTGAGGGCGGCCGTCATGAGGACACCCACGGAGGACGGCGGGGCCGGGACGGCACCCACCCGGGGAGCCGACCTCGGGGAGCCCGCCCCGCCGGGTGCGCGGAGCCGGGTGGTGACCCCGCGGCCGGCGTCGGTCCACCGGGTCCCCTTCGCCGACCTGGCCCCGATGACCCAGGAGGTGCGTCAGGAGGTGGAGGCCTCCTTCGCACGCGTGCTCGACTCCGGGCGCTTCATCGGTGGCGAGGTCGTCGAGCGGTTCGAGCACGACTGGGCCGCCTACTGCCGGACACGCCAGGCGGTGGGCGTGGGCAACGGGACCGACGCCCTGCAGCTCGCCCTCCGCGGCCTGGGGATCGGCCCGGGGGACGAGGTGGTGGTCCCCGCGAACAGCTTCGTGGCGACCGTGGAGGCGGTGGTGCTGGCCGGGGCGACCCCGCGCTTCGCCGACGTCGCCCCGGACAGCCTGCTGATGAGCGCGGCCACGCTGGAGGCCGCGCTCACCCCGCGGACCCGCGCCGTCATCGTGGTGCACCTGTACGGCCAGGTCGCCGACATGGACGCCGTCGGACGGGTGGCCGCGGCCTCCGGGCTCGTCGTCGTCGAGGACGCGGCCCAGGCCCACGGCGCGACGTGGCGCGGCCGGCCCGCCGGGTCACTGGGCCACGCCGGGTGCTTCAGCTTCTACCCCGGCAAGAACCTCGGCGCCTTCGGGGACGCCGGTGCCGTCGTCACCGACGACGAGCACCTGGCCCGCCGGATCCGGTCCATGCGTGACCACGGCCGCGCCCCCGGTTCCCACTACGAGCACCCGTTGCCCGGGACGAACAGCCGGATGGACGCCCTTCAGGCGGCTGTCCTCTCCGTGAAGCTGCCGCGGCTGGCGGGCTGGACGGCAGCCCGGCGGGCCCGCGCGGAGCAGTACCGGAGGGAGCTCGCCGGGGGACCGGTGCGGCTCGTCGACGACCTCTCCGGGGGTGGGCACGTGTACCACCTGCTGGTCGCCCGGGTGGCCGCCCGGGACCGGGTGCGGGCGGCGCTCGCCGCGGCCGGCATCGAGACGTCGTTGCACTACCCGACGCCGAGCCACCTGCAGCCGCCCTACGCCGGATGGGCGGACGGGCCCCTGCCGGTGACCGAGGCGGCGGCGGCGCAGATCCTCTCCCTCCCGATGTACCCGCACCTGACGACGGCACAGGTCACCCGGGTCTGCGACGTGCTCGGCGCCGTCGTCGCCGGAGAGGTGGCCGACCATGTCGCCTGAGGCCGACGTCGGCCCGGGACTGGAGGCCGATCCGCACGTCCTCCTGGGTTACGCCCCGGGCCGGCCGGTCGCCGAGCGGCTGGTCCTGGGCCCGGACGCCCGCCTGCGCAGCGGCAGCGTCGTCTACCGGGGGTCCTGCATCGGCGCGCGGTTCGAGACCGGGCACAACGTCGTCGTCCGCGAGCAGTGCCGGATCGGGGACGACGTGTCGGTCTGGAGCGGCTCGGTCATCGACTACGGCTGCCGCATCGGGAACTCGGTCAAGATCCACGCCAACTGCTACGTCGCACAGTTCACCGAGATCGGCGACGGGGCGTTCCTCGCCCCCGGGGTCACGATCGCCAACGACCTCTATCCCGGCTCCGCGGCCTCGGAGGAGGTCATGTCCGGGCCGCACATCGGCGCCGGAGCGCACATCGGGGTGAACGTGACCATCCTGCCGTTCGTCCGCATCGGTGCCGGGGCGCTCGTGGGCGCCGGTGCCACCGTCACCCGTGACCTGCCCGAACGCTGCGTCGCCTTTGGCAACCCGGCGACCGTCCGCAGCTGGGTCGACCAGCTGGCGGCGGTGGAGTCCCGCGTGGAGGCCGACGGGACCTCCGCCGCCCGCTTCCGCCTGGCCCGGGGTCGACGGTGACCCTGCACCTCCCGGACCTGCCGCCGGCCGGGGTCGTCCGCCTCGCCGGGCACCCGCGCGCCGCGGGCCCGGCGGCGGCCACCGCGGCCGTCGACGGCCCCTGGCAGCGGGCCGTCCGGCGCGCGCTCGACCTGCTGGTGGGGGGCCTGCTGGTCGTCCTGCTCGCACCGGGGATGGCGGCCATCGCCGTCCTCGTCCGGTGCACCTCGCGTGGCCCGGCGCTGTTCCGGCAGGTGCGCCTCGGGCAGCACGGGCGGCCCTTCGTGATGCTCAAGTTCCGGACCATGCACGTCGACGCGGACGACCGGCTGCACCGCGAGTACGTGCGCGGGCTGCTGACCGAGCCGGCAGTGGCCGGACGCGGCCCCGACGGGCTCTACAAGCTGGTGGACGACCCGCGCATCACGCCAGTGGGCCGCTGGCTGCGCACCTCCAGCCTCGACGAGCTGCCGCAGCTGTTCAACGTGCTGCGGGGGGACATGTCCCTGGTCGGGCCCAGGCCGGTGCTGCCCTGGGAGGCCGCGCTCTTCAGTCCCCGGCACAGCACCCGGTTCCGGGTGCGTCCCGGGATCACCGGGCTGTGGCAGACCAGCGGCCGCAACCGGTTGAGCATGACCGAGGCCCTGGACCTCGACGTCGCGTACGTCCAGCGACGGTCGCTGCTCACGGACCTGGCGATCCTGCTGCGCACGATCCCGGTGGTGCTGGGACGGGAGGGCGTCCGGTGAGCCCCGTCGGACGCGCCGGCCCCGCGGCGCCGGACCGGGACGACGGGGAGGAGCCGGCCGCCGGAGCGGCCCGGGACTCCCTCCGGATCGCCGGGTGGACGCTGGTCAGCCGCGTCACCGGCGTGCTCCGGGTCGCGGCCATCGGTGCGGTCCTGGGGCCGACCCTGCTGGGCAACACCTTCCTGTTCACCAACGCGCTGCCCAACCTCGTCTACTACGGCTTCCTGGCCGGTTCGCTCCTGTCCTCGCTCCTGGTACCCGCCCTGGTCGGGCCGATGGACAGCGGTGACCGGCTCGCCTCCGAGCGGATCGCCGGTGCCTTCCTCGGCGTCACCGTCGCAGCCGTGGGGATGGCCGCCTGCGCGGCGGTGCTGGCCGGCCCGCTGCTCCTGCGGCTGGGCGCACTCGGGACGCAGGCCGAGGCGGTGGGCGCCGCGCAGGAGCGGGTCGGGCGCCTGCTGCTCCTGCTGCTGATCCCGCAGGTGGTGCTCTACGCGCTGATCGGCGCCTCCACCGCGGTCATGAACGCCCGGCGGCGCTTCGCCCTGGCCGCCGCGGCCCCGGCCCTGGAGAACCTGGGCATCCTGGCCGTGCTGGGGGCGACGGCGCTCCTGTTCCCGGCGGTGCGCGACATCGGTGCCGTCCCCGGTCCGCTGCTGGTGCTGCTGGGCGCCGGGACGACGGCGGCCGTCGCCCTGCACGCCGGGGTCCAGTGGTGGGGAGCCCGGCGGGCGGGCACCACCCTCCGGCCCCGGGCCGGGTGGCGGGACCCCGCCGTGACGGCCCTCGTCCGCCGGGCGCTGCCGGCCATCGCCCTGGCCGCCGTCGGGGCGCTGCAGCTGCTCACCGTGCTGGTCCTGGCCAACCGGGTGGCCGGCGGTGTCGTGGCGGTCCAGCTGGCGCTGAACGTCCACTACTTCGTCATCGCCCTCGGCGCGACCCCGGTCGCCCTCTCCCTGCTGCCACGGCTGAGCCGGCTGTCGTCGGCGGAGTCGTTCCGGGAGGTCCTGGGGCGCGGCGTCGCCCTGGTGCTGTTCGTGACCGTGCCCGCGGCGGCCGGCTGTGCGCTGCTCGCCCGCCCCCTGGCCGAGCTGCTGGCGGTGGGCCGGATGGGCTCGGCCGCCGCCGTCGCGCTCGTGGCGACGACCGTGGCGGCCCTGGCGGCCGGCACGGTCGGCGAGGGCCTCTTCCAGGTGCTCTCGTTCGCCAGCTACGCCCGCGGGGACACCCGGGCGCCGCTGCGGGCCATGGTGGTCCAGGCCGGCACCTTCCTCACCCTGGCCAGCAGCGTCCTGGTCGTCGGCCCGCCACGGGTGCCGCTGGTGCTGGGTGCGTCGTTCGCGGTGGCCCACCTGGTCGGTGCGGGACACCTCGCCCTGGCCCTGCGGCGGGAGCTGGGGACGCTGGGCGGGCAGCCGTCCGCCTGCCTGCGGCGGGTCCTCGCCGCCACCGCGCTGATGGCCGCCCCGGTGTGGGCGGCCGCCACGCTGGTGCCGCGGTGGGTCGACGGTCGGGCCGGTTCGCTGCTCGCCGCGGCCGCGGCGGCCACCCTGGGCGCCGCCGTCTTCCTGCTCCTGCAGGGCTGGTGGCGGGCCCCCGAGCTGGCCTGGGTGACCCGGGGGACGCTCGGCCCGCGGCGCCGGACGGCGACGATCGGCGGTGCGCCGTGACGTCGCGCCTGCTGGTGGCACCGGCCACTCCGCCCGACGGCGGGTGGGATGTCGGGGTCCTGACCGGCCGGTCCCCGTGGCGCGCCACCGTGGAGCCCGGCGTCCTCGTGGCGGCCGGCCTGGCGGGGGCGGCGGCGGTGTACCGACCGGTCCCGGTGCTGGCCGGCTGCCTGGTGACCGGGCTCGCCGCCCTGGTCTGGGCGCGCCCGGCGCTGGCCGCGTACCTGCTCATCGGCGTCACCCCGCTGGTCGCCGGCATCGACCGGGGCGTGGCCGTCCCGTTCCTGCGGCCCAACGAGGCGCTGGAGCTGGTCCTGGGCGCCACCCTGGCGCTGCGCTGGCTGGTCCGGCTCCGGTCCGGGCAGGTGCGGCCCGCGCGGCCGGACACCGTCGAGCTGGCCCTCCTGCTGCTGGCCGTCACCAGCTCGGTCACCCCGCTGGCGACCATGGCGCTCCGGGGGCAGACCATCACCGCCGACGACCTGTTCCACAGCCTGGTGCTGTGGAAGCTCCTCGGCGTCTACCTCGTCGTCCGGATCGCCGTCCGGGGGGAGCGGGAGGTCCGCACCTGCCTGCTGGTGTCCGCCGGCGCCGCCTGCGTGGTCGCGGTCGTGGGCGTCCTGCAGGGCCTGGACCTGCTCGGCGTCCGGGGCTTCCTGGCCGAGTACTACGCCCCGTTCGGTGACGCGGCGGCGATCATCGCCGTCCCGCGCGGCGGGTCCACGCTCTCCCTGCCGGCCGCGACCGCGGACCTCATGGTGCTGAACCTGGCGGTGGTCACGGCGCTCTGGCTCCGGGAGCGGCGCTCTCCCCTGCTGTTCGGCGCCGTCGTGGGCCTGTACGTGGTGGGGACCCTGGCGGCCGGTGAGTTCTCCAGCGCCATCGGCCTGGTGGTGGGCATGGTCGCGCTGGCGCTCGTCACCGGCTCGCTCGCGCTGCTGGGCTTCTTCGGCCTGCTCGTGGCGACCGGGGCGGTCCTGGTGTGGCCGGTGATCGCCGAGCGGCTGGAGGGCTTCTCGCACGCCTCGGGGATGCCGGCCAGCTGGGTGGGCCGGCTGCACAACCTCGAGACGTACTTCTGGCCCCAGCTGGCCTCGCCGGGCAACGTCCTGCTGGGGGTCCGGCCGAGTGCGCGGGTGCCCGTGGCGGGCCAGGCGACCGGCTGGGTGTGGATCGAGAGCGGCTACACCTGGCTGCTGTGGGGCGGCGGCGTCCCGCTGCTCGGGAGCTTCCTGTTCCTGACCTGGGTGGTCGTCCGGCGCGCCTGGACGGTCGCCCGGGCGCGCCCGGACGCCGTCGGCGCGGCCGCGACCGCGGTCTTCGTCGGGGTCGTCGTGATCGCCCTGCTGATGGCCTTCGACCCGCACGTGACCTACCGCGGGTCGGCCGACGCGTTCTTCGCGTTGATCGCGCTCACCGCCGCAGGCCGGCCGCGTCGCCGGTGCCCGGCGGGTCTCCGGAAGTCCCAGGGTGAGGAGCTGATGTGAAGGTGCCGACGTACCCCGCCCCGCTCGGGGCGCCGCACGACCGCTCCCTGCTGGCGGTGCACGCACGCTGGGTCCTCACGGTCACGATGGTGGCCGTCCTGAGCGCGTGCGCGCTGTCGTGGGCGCTCACGGACCCCGTCTACCGGTCCGAGGCCCGGGTGCTGGTCAACGCAGCCCTCACCCCCGGTGGGGCACCCCTGCCGCCGGACATGGAGACCGAACGCGAGGTGGCCGTCTCCCGTGCGGTCACCGGCGAGGCGGCCGGGGGGACGGGGACGACGCCCCGGTACCTCGAGCGGCGGCTGAGCACCTCGGTCCCGGCGGACAGCACGGTGCTGGTGCTGGAGTACACCGACGACACGGCCGAGACGGCCCGGGACCGGGCGCAGGCGGTCGCCGACGCCTACCTCGCCTTCCGCGCCCCACAGGCGGCCCTGCTCAGCCCCGCGTCGCTGCCCCGCTCCGCGGTCGGGCCGGACTACCTGCTCAACGGCGGCGCCGGGCTCGTGGTCGGGCTGCTGGTCGGCCTGGGTAGTGCGCTGCTGCGCGACCGCCTCGACGACACCGTCCGCGGGACACGGGACCTGGCCGACGCGGGTCTCGCGTTGCTGGCCCCCGTCCCCGTGGCGCCGGGTCCCGGCGGCGGGCGGCTCCCGGTCCTCGACCACCCCGACCCGCCGGGCGCCGAGGCGTACCGGCTGCTGGGCCGGAAGCTCAGCCGCGCGGCCGGTCCCCAGCACCGGGCTCCCTCGGTCACGGTCGTGACCAGCGCCGTCGGCGACGACGGCGCCGCGGCCGTGGTCGCCGGCACCGGCATCGCCCTGGCGCTCGGCGGAACGGCGGTCCTGCTGGTCGACGGCGACCTCCGCGACCCGCGGCTGGCCGAGCTCCTCGACGTCGCACCGGGCGCCGGCCTCGGCGGCGTCCTGACCGGGGCGGTCCCGCTGGGCGATGCGGTGCAGGGGACACCGGTCCCGGGCCTGCGGCTGCTGCCGGCGGGGGAGGCCCTGGCGCAGGCCCCGGGTGACGTCCTCACCGAGCGCCCCCTGCGGGAGCTGCTCGACCGGGTCCCCCCCGACGTCGGGCACGTCCTCGTCCGGACACCTCCCCTGCTGACCGCCGCCGAGACCGCGACGATGGCCGACCACGCCCACCGGGTCGTGGTGGCGGCCACCGCGGGGCGCACCAGGCGCCGGGACCTCCGCGCCGCGGTGGACGAGCTCCGGGACGCCGGGGCCCCGGTGCTGGGTGCCGTGCTCTCCGTCCCCGGGTCCCGACGGGACGGGGGCCGCGACGGGCGGCCTCCCGGGGTCCCGGCCGGGGCGGTCGACCACCCGCGAGAGGGGTCCGCCGTCCCGGACGGCGAGCGCCCGTCCACACCGCTGCCGGGCCCCTCCCGGCGTGACCGCCAGTCCGCCCCCGGGGCCGTCGCGACCTCGGGTGACTGATCCCGTCCGACGATCGACCACGAACAGGAGAGAGAGCCATGTCAGATGTCGATGTCGCGGTGCTCGGCGCGGGGCCACACGGCCTGGCGGCGACGGCACACCTGCGACGCGCGGGGGTCGACGTCCACGTCGTGGGCGACCCGATGTCGTTCTGGCGCACGATGCCGGCGGGGATGGTGCTGCGCTCCAACTGGACGGCGACGTGCATCGCCGAGTACCAGGGACCGCTGTCGCTGGACTCCTACTGCGCGGCCACCGGCGCCTCGTTCGGCACCCCTGTCCCGCTGCAGGAGTTCCTGGACTACGGCGTCTGGGTGCAGCAGCAGGTCGCCCCGGACGTCGACGACCGGGTCGTGCAGCGGCTCGAGCCCGACGGCGACGGGTTCGTGCTGCACCCGTCCGAGGGTGACCCGGTCCGCGCCCGCCGGGTGGTGGTCGCCGCCGGCATCGCGCCGTTCGTCCACCGGCCGGCCGTGGCCGACGGTCTGCCGGCGGACCTGGTGTCGCACACCGCCGACCACCGGGACCTGTCCCGGTTCGCCGGGCGCCGGGTGCTGGTGGTGGGCGGCGGCCAGAGCGCGCTGGAGTCCGCCGCCCTCCTGCACGAGGCGGGAGCCGACGTCGAGGTCGCCGTCCGCCGGGACCACCTGACCTGGCTGCACGGCGGCAAGTACCACCGCATGCTGGGCCGCGGGGCCAAGCTGGTCTACGCGCCGACGGACGTCGGCCCGATGGGGCTGTCCCGGGTCGTGGCCGTCCCCGACCTGTTCCGCCGGCTGCCCCGGTCGGTCCAGGACCCGGCCGCCCACCGGGCGATCCGTCCAGCGGGCGCCGCCTGGCTCCTGCCCCGGCTCCGGGACGTGCCGATCCGCCTGTCCACCACCGTGGAGGAGCTGACCCCGGTCGGGGACCGGGTGCGCGCGCACCTGTCCACCGGTGACCGGCCGACGGTCGACCACGTCCTCTTCGGCACCGGCTACCGGGTCGACGTGACCCGCTACCCCTTCCTCGCCCCGGCCCTGGCGGAGCGGCTCGAGCGCGTCGGCGGGTACCCGGTGCTGCGCCGGGGGCTGGAGTCGTCGGTGCCCCGGCTGCACGTCGTCGGGGCGCCGGCCGCCTGGAGCTTCGGGCCGATCATGCGGTTCGTGGCCGGCGGGTGGTACGGCGCGCAGGCCGTGACGCGCCGGGTCACCGAGCTGGACACCCGGGGGCGCCGGCCGGTCCGCGCGACGCGGCCTCCGGCCCGCACCCAGGCGGCGTGACCGTGACCTCGGCCCTGGCCCGGCGAGCGGCCACCCCGCGCAGGGCGGGGGGACGCCCGCCCGGGTCCGGGGCCGTCGTCATCGGCGGCGACCACCAGGGGCTCGGCGTCGCCCGCAGCCTGGGGCGGCACGGGGTGCCGGTGTGCGTGGTCGACGACGAACCGTCCATCGCCACGAGCTCCCGGTACACCTCGCACCGGGTGCGGGTGGACGACCTGCGCACCCCCGAGGCGACCCTCGAGGCGCTGGAGGTGGCGCGGCACCGGTTCGGCCTGGAGGGCTGGGTCCTCTACCCGACACGGGACGAGACCGTCGCCGCGCTCGCCGCCCACCGCGAGGAGCTCGCCCGGTGGTTCCGGGTGCCCACGCCGCCGTGGGCCTGCATCCAGCAGGCCTGGGACAAGCGCCGCACCCACCGCCTCGCCCAGGAGCTGTCGATCCCGGCCCCGCGCACCTGGTGCCCGGCCACGGAGGCCGACCTGGCGGAGGTCGACACGACCGTGCCGCTGGTGGTGAAGCCGGCGATCAAGGAGCACTTCTTCTACAGCACCGGCGTGAAGGGGTGGCGGGTCGGCAGCCGGGCCGAACTGGTCGACGCCTTCCGGCGCGGCACCTCCGTGGTCGGCGCGGACGGCGAGCTCCTGGTCCAGGAGATGGTCCCCGGCGACGCCGGCCAGCGGGCGTTCTGCGCCTTCTTCAAGGACGGTGCCGCGGTGGCGAGCATGACGGTCGCACGGCACCGGCAGCACCCGAGCGACCTCGGCCGGGCCAGCACCTACGTCGAGACCGTCGACGCGCCGGAGCTGGCGGAGCCGTCGGTGCGGCTGCTCGCGCACATCGGCTACTACGGGCTGGTGGAGGTCGAGTACAAGGTCGACCCGCGCGACGGCGTCCCCAAGCTCCTCGACGTCAACGCCAGGACGTGGGGGTACCACACGCTGGGGCAGGCGGCGGGCGTGGACTTCCCGTACCTGCTCCACCAGGACCAGCTCGGGCACCAGGTGGCCCCCGTCCGGGCCCGGGAAGGCGTCCGGTGGATCCGGCTGGTGACCGACGTGCCCAACGCCGTCCGTGACCTGCGGCGGGGGCGGCTCGACCTGCGGCAGTACCTGTCCTCCCTGCGCGGGGTGGACGTCGAGGCCGTCCTGTCGCTGCGCGACCCACTGCCCGCCCTGCACGAGCTGGCGCTGCTGCCCTACCTGGCCCTCCGACGGGGACTGTGACCGATCACCACCGACGGCCGGGAGGTCCGCCGTGCTGCACGCCTCGCACCGCTCCCTCTTCCTCGACTACCACCGGGTGCCCTACCGGGTGTCGGCCGGCCCCGTCGGGCCGACGGCGGCCTCCCTGCCCTTCCTCGGGCGGCTGACCGCGGCGGCCGGTGCGGCCGACGGCACCCCGGCGCTCGTCTGGCCCCGGGCCGACGCCCAGGACCAGTTCCGCGGCACGGCCCGTCTGGGCAGACACCGCCTGGGGAACTCGTGGCTCGTGGGCCACGTCGTCCCCGAGGCCGCCGCTGTCCGCTGGCTGGCGCGGATCGGCCGCGGCTGGCGACCCGTCCACCAGGTGCGCGACCCCCGCGGAGCGCACGTCTCCTCGGTGTGGCGGGACGAGACCGGCAGCGTCTTCCTCCCCTTCGACATCGACGAGGTGATGCTGACCCTGTGGTCCGAGCGCTACCGGGAGGTCGAGCGGTCACGCGCGGCAGCCGGGGCCAGGGCCGCGCTGCTGCGGGGGTACTACCTGGTCAAGCCGGTGGTCCCGCGTTCGACGCAGCTCGCCCTCCGGCGGGGTTTCACCCGGGTCCAGGAGCAGGCGGACTTCCCGCGGTGGCCCGTGGAGGACAGCCTGCACGACCTCTACGACTGGCTGCTCTCCGTCCTGGCCGACGTCTCCGGCGCTCCGCTCCCGTCCCTCGCGCCGTGGCCGGGCGGCCGGTCCTGGGCGCTGGTCCTCACCCACGACGTGGAGACCGAGACCGGGTACCGGACTCTGCACCTGCTGCGCGACCCGGAGCGGGCGGCCGGGTTCCGCTCCTCGTGGAACTTCGTCCCCGAGCGCTACGACGTCGACCCGTCCGTGCTGCAGCGGCTCCGGGACGAGGGGTGTGAGGTGGGCGTCCACGGCCTGCGCCACGACGGGCGCGACCTCGGGTCGGAGACGTTGTTGCAGCAACGGCTGCCGGCCATCCGCTCGTACGCCGACCGATGGCAGGCGGTCGGGTTCCGCTCCCCGGCCACCCAGCGCGTCTGGGAGTGGATGCCCCGGCTGGGGTTCGACTACGACTCCTCCTACACCGACACCGACCCCTACGAGCCCCAGCCGGGCGGCTGCTGCAGCCACCTCCCGTTCCCCAACGGGGACCAGGTCGAGCTGCCGATCACCCTGCCGCAGGACCACACCCTCTTCGCCGTCCTCCAGCACGCCGACGGCCGGGTGTGGCTGGACAAGGCCCGGCACCTGCGCGACCGGGGAGGGATGGCGCTCGTCCTGGCCCATCCCGACTACGCGTCGGACCCGCGGGTCCTGTCCGCCTGGTGCGCCCTCCTCGAGGAGTTCCGGGACGACGCGACGATGTGGCACGCCCTCCCGCGCGAGGTCGTCGACTGGTGGCGGCGGCGGGCCGCGTCGTCGGTCCGCGCGGACGGCAGCGGCTGGCGGGTCGACGGGCCGGCCGCGCCGGACGCCACGGTCCGCCTCACCGTGCCCGGCGCCTCGCTGCGGGTCCCGGGAGCGGTGTCGTGAGCACGGACGTGCCGGCCGGCGACCCCGCTCCGCACGTGCTGGTGGTGGTCGAGAACGTCGCCCTCGGCATCGACATCCGGGTCCGCAAGCAGGTCCGGGACCTGCTCGACGCCGGCTACCGGGTCTCCGTCATCACCCGGTCGGCCCCGGAGAACGAGGAGTACCGGCGCCTGGCCGGGCTGCGGGTCCACGACTACCCGTCCCCGGCCGAGCCCCGCGGGCTCCTCGGGTACGTCCGGGAGTACGGGGTGTCCCTCGCCTGGGCCACGGCCCACTCGCTGCGGGTCCGGCTGCGCGGCCCGGTCGACGTGCTGCAGCTCTGCCAGCCGCCGGACGTCTACTTCCCGCTGGCCCGGCTGCTCCAGCTCCTCGGTGCGGCGGTCGTGGTCGACCAGCGGGACCTGATGCCCGAGCTCCTGGGCAAGCGGGTGGAACGCAGCCTGCCCGTGGTGGCCGCCGTCCTCCGCTGGCTGGAGCGACGGACCCAGCGGGTGGCGGAGGAGACCATCTGCGTGAACGACTACCTGCGCGACCGGTTGGTCGGGGCCGGCGGCCGTCCCGAGCGGGTGACGATCGTGCGGAACGGGCCCGTCCTCGCCCGGGTGCGCGCGGCCGTCCCGGACGGGTCGCTGCGGGGCGGGGCCACGCACCTGTGCTGCTGGGTGGGGAAGATGGGCCGGCAGGACCGGCTGGACCTGGTGGTCGACGTGGTGGACCACGTCGTCCACCAGATGGGGGTCCGCGACGTCCGGTTCGTCGTCCTGGGCGACGGGGAGTGCCTGGAGGAGGCCCGCAGTGCCGCGACCGGGCGCGGGCTGGACCCGTGGCTGTCCTTCCCCGGCTGGCTGCCCGAGCGCGACGTGTTCACGCACCTGGCCACGGCGGACGTCGGGATCGACGCCTCGCTCCAGCAGGAGGTCTCCCCGGTCAAGGTGCTGGAGTACATGGCCTTCGGCGTCCCCTTCGTGTCGTTCGACCTGGTGGAGACCGCGGCGATCGGAGCCGGTGCCGGCGTCCTCGTCCCCCCGGGGGACGTCGCCGCGCTGGCGCGGGCACTGGTCTCGCTGCTCGGCGACCCGGAGCGCCGGGCCGCCCTGGCGCGGACCGGGCGGGAACGGGTGCGGGACGAGCTGGCCTGGGAGCACCAGGCCACGAGGTACCTGGCGGTCGTGGACCGCGCGCGGGACCGCGCCCGGGACCGCGGACGCCGGCGGAGGGACGCCCGCCGGCCGCAGCCCGCGCCGGAGGCCACGCCCTCCGGGGCGGCCACGGGACGTCGCGGCGCGTGAGACGGGGGACGGCGGCCCTCAGGGGCCGTTGCGCCGGAGCCTGGCCTGCACCTGCTCGCCCCAGATCGCGGTGGGCGTGCCCTGGGCGTCGGAGATGAGCGCGTAGCAGTCCCCCCAGGCGTTCCAGGACCAGGCCGCGTAGCCGGCGCCATGGGCGTCCAGCCAGTCCAGGATCTCGTCGGAGAACTCAGTGCCCTGGATGTCGTCCGCCGGGCACTCCTCACCCGGCTCTCGGACCCGGTCCCCGGTGTCCGGGCCGACCTCACCGGCGAAGAGCGGGACCTCCGCCACCACCTCGGCCAGCACGGTGTCGTAGCACGCCAGGTCCCTGCAGTAGCGGTTGTACGAGTAGTTGTGGAAGGAGGCGATGAGGTTGCCCCGTGGGTCGTCGGGCACGAACTCCAGCCACCGGTCCAGCACCTCCGCCCAGTGGATGCCGCCCAGGGCGATGACGTTGGCCGCCCCGGTGCTGCGGATCGTCCGGACGATCTCGTCCATGCCGGCGGCGGTGTAGGTCTGCCCACCGTTCTGGGAGGTCAGCTCGCAGCCCCCGTCACGCCAGCACTCCCACGCCCGTTGGCTGCTCGACTCCCCGAACGGCCACGGCTCGTTGAACGCGTCGAAGACCACGCCGGTGTCCTCGCGGTAGGCGGTGGCCACCTCGCGCCAGAAGTCCAGGCTGTGGTCCCGGTCCGGCATCTGCTCCTGCTGCACCGAGCGCGCCGTGCCGGGGGCCGAGCGGTGCAGGTCGAGGACGACGACGAAGCCGCGGTCCCGGAGCAGCTGCACGTAGTTGCGGATCGCGGCCTGGTACCGCGCCCCGCCGTTCGCCTGCCGCACGCCGATCCCCAGCCAGCACTGCTCGTTGAGGGGGACGCGGACGGTGTTGGCGCCGGTCCACCGGGCCATCCGGTCGACCATGGCCGGGAGCCCGCGGGTGCCCCGGGAGTCGGGCCCGTCGAAGATCCCCCATCCCTCGATGCAGGCGTACTCGGTGCCGGACACGTTGAAGCCGAGCAGCCGGACGGGGTCGCCGTCCTGGTCGATGACCTGGTTGCCCTGGACGCTCAGCGCCGTGATGGGCCCTCCACCGGTGTCCGGGTCGGCCGGGGTGGGACCCTGCGCCGACCCCGGAGGCTCTGCCGGCGAGCCGTCCCCGGGTGTCCGGGTCAGGGCGAGGCCGAGTCCCAGGAGTGCCACGCCGGTCACCAGGACCGAGGCGGCGACGACCCAGCGGGCGGCCGAGGAGGTGGCGGACACCGGTCCCCTGCGTCCGGGCCGGTGCGGGCGGGTCCGGCTCACCGGGCGTCGTCCATGACCTGCGCCACGGTGCGCACCGTCGTGCCGGCTGGGGCGCCGTCCTGGAGCCAGTCCAGGAACTCGGCGAGGGTGGTGTCCATGATGGGTGCCGTGCTGGACGTGCAGGCGGCCAGCTCCGGGTCACCCGAGGTGCACACGTGGTGGAGGACCACCTGTACCCACCCGCCGCCGTTCTCCGACGCCGCGCGGACGGCACGCTGGAGGTAGTCGAGGGTCAGGGGCGTGCTGTTGGCCGACTCGGCCTCGGCGCCACCGGGTCCGTCGAGCGCCATGGTGTCGAAGGGGTCCAGCGGCGGCACCGTCTCGGCGAACACCGGGCCGTCGGGTGAGACGCTGCCGGCCGACCGGGCCGACTCGTAGCCACAGGACCGCGCGACCTCCTTCGCCGCGGCGTCCAGCGCCCCGAACGGATAGGCGAAGCTCCTGGGGTCCAGCCCCATCTGCCGCAGGCGCGTCCGGTCCCGGCAGACCTCGTCGCGTTTGACCGGCTCCGGGATCGTGGGGTCGGTGAGGTCGATGTGGCTGGCCGTGTGGCCGCCGATGTCGTTGCCGTCCCGACGGAGGCGGAGGACCTGTGCCCAGGTCAGGTGGCGGGGGTCCTCGGCATCGATGTAGCCCGTGTTCACGTAGAAGGTGCCCAGCATCCCGTGGTCGCGGAGGACGTCCCCGGCCAGGGCCTGGGTGGCGTCGCCGTCGTCGAACGTCAGCGACACGATGGTCCGGGCCGGGGGGAGAGGGGGTGCCGGCGGCGCCCCCACCACGTCCCGCACCGTCCGCACGGTCGTGCCCGCGGGAGCCCCGCCGGGCTGCCCGGCCGCGTCGAGCCAGGTGAGGAACTCGGACAGGACGGCGGCGTCGACGGGTCTCCTCGAGTCCATGCACGTCGCGTACGAGGGGTCGGCGGCAGAGCAGACCTCGCCGAAGACCAGGGGGACCCAGTGGCCGGCGCCGCCGGCGTCCGTCACCGGCTGCTGCAGCTGCGGCAGGGTGATCGGTGCGGTGTCCACCTCGGCCGGGGTCGGCAGGGCGAACGGATCGGGAGGGGGCAGCGCGATGGACGCCGCCGGTACCGGCGCGCCGTCACCCGCCAGCCCGCCGATGATGCGGCCGGAGGAGTACCCGCAGGACGCCACCAGGTCGGTCAGCGAGCGGTCCAGGGTGGGGAACTCGTACGTGTGCTTGCCGGCCGGGTAGGCGAAGCTGCGCGGGTCCAGCTGCAACCGGGCGAGGGTGTCATGGGCTGCGCACACCTGCTCGCGCTTGCGGGCGTGGTCCTCGGCGGGGTCGGCGGACCAGGGGACGGTGAGGTCGACACCGTCGGCGGAGTAGCTGCCGATCTCGTCGCCCTCGCGGTAGAGCTGCTGCGCCTGCACCCAGCTGAGACAGCACGACTCGCCGGCCTGCAGCCGGTCCGGGACCAGGTAGAAGGTGCCGTTCACGCCGTGGTCGCGCAGGAGCGGCCGGGCGAAGGCGTACTGGCTGGCCAGGCCGTTGTCGAAGGTCAGGGACACCAGGGGTCCCGGTGGGAGCCCGGGGTCCTCGCTGACCGGCTGGGGAGCAGCGCCGGGCCCGGACGGCGCGGCGGCCGGCGACCGGTCGGGGCGGGTGAGCACCCAGGACGACGCGGCGACGAGGACGAGCACCAGCAGGAGCGCCCATCGTGCCCAGGCAGGCACGGCGCGTAGGGGGCCGAGCTCCGTCGGCGCGGTCCGGCCGGCTGCCCTGGGATCGCTCATGCGCTGCCCCCCGCGGATCCCGGACGGCTGGCGTCCTCGGTGCGTCCGGGGCGGCGTTCCTGGCGGGGGTCGACCGGACGGCTCGAAGGGAACCGGGTCGTCCGCCCGCTGCTCGGTGACGGATGTGACGTGGGAAACAGACTACGCAGTTCCGGTACGGCTGCGCACCCTCCTGAGGCAGCTCAGGCGGCGAGCTCGGCGGCCAGCTCGGTGAAGACCTTGCCGGTGAGCTCCAGCTCGCGCTGCAGGGCGGCGAGCACCGGCGCCGGCGCCGGCAGCTGCTCGGCCCGGGCGGCGTCCTCGAGACGGCGGCACAGCTCGGCCAGCGGGCCGGCGCCGAGCGTGGCGGCGGCGCCACCGAGCTTGTGCGCGGCCGCCTCCACCTCGAGCGGGGCGTCCGCGGTCAGCGACCCGGACACCTCGGCCAGCAGGTCGGGGGCGGACTCCACGAAGGCGGTGAGCAGCCGGGCGTAGAGCTCCCGCTGGGCGTCGTCCTCGGTGTCCCACAGCGTGTCGGCGTGCTCGCGGACGGCCTCGTCGCGGGTGGCGGCCAGCTCCTCGAGGACGGCGTCGATGGCCTCGGTGAGGTCGTGCATGGAGACCGGCTTGGCCAGGTAGGTGGCGTTCAGCGCGGTGCCGGCGGCGACGTCGCCGGGCAGGGCCCGGCCGCTGAGGAAGATGACCGGCAGGTGCGTGTGCAGCGGGTCGTCCCGGACGGCGGAGGCCAGGGAGAGGCCGCTGCCGCCGGGCATGAACATGTCGGTCACCAGCACGTCGGGGGTGAAGGTGTGCTCCAGCACGGCCTGCGCCTCGTCCATCGAGGCGGCGGCGCGCACTTTGTGGCCGGCGATGTGCAGCCGCGACTCCAGCATGAGACGGGTGATGTCCTCGTCCTCCACCACCAGCACCTTGGCCACGATCGGCTCTCCCTCGTCGACGGCCGGCGGACCGCCGGCACTGGTGCTGATGTCGACGCCCCCGGCCGCGGGCCTGACCCCGGCTCACCCGTCCGGGTGGTCCCCGGTCAGCTGTCCAGCCACTCCCGGACGGCGGCGCGCAGGAAGGCCAGATCGGCCGGGTTGGTGCTCGGGTTGCCCGCGCGGTGCCCCCACACGCTGGGGATGGGGCGCAGCTCGGCCGCGGCGAGGTGCGGCAGCTCGGCGGCGTTGTCGGCGACCCGGAAGTACAGGTCGGTCTCGCCCGGCAGCAGCAGCACGCGGGCGCGGATGGCCTGCAGCGCGCGGGCCAGGTCGCCGCCGGCGCTGATGTCGGCGTGCGTCCAGGTCTGCAGCTCGGCGTACAGGTCGGCCGCGGCCAGGGTGAACCGGCCCTCCCAGTCGGTCCGCAGGAAGGTCTCCAGGTCCGGGGCGCCCAGCGCGGTGCGGTGCAGCCCCTCCCGGTAGAAGTCCTGGCTCAATCCCCAGCCGGCGTACACGTGGGCGAAGGCGCGCAGCGCGGCCTGCGGCTCGGCGGAGAAGCGGCCGCGGCCCCGGTGCTCGGGTGCGGCCTCCAGGACGCGCAGCAGGCCGGAGAGGAAGACCTTGTTGTGCTCGGCCGTGCGCGCGCTGCCGCACACGACGATCGCCCGCTGCACCTCGTCGGGGTACAGCGCGGCCCACTGATAGGCCTGCAGACCGCCCATCGAGAAGCCGTAGACGGCGGCCACCGAGGGGACGCCGAAGTGCTCGGTGAGCAGCCGGTGCTGGGCGCGCACGTTGTCGGCGACCGTCACGACGGCGGGGAAGTCCTCGGCCTGCGAGGCGCTGCTGGAGCGGCCGTTGGAGAACATGTCCGGGACGACGACGAACCAGCGGGTCGGGTCCAGCACCCCGTCGGGGCCGATCAGCCAGGCGAGGTCGTCGGAGGTCGCGCCGAAGCTGCACGGGTACACGACCACGTTGTCCCGGGCCGCGTTCAGCGTGCCGTGCGTCTGCCAGGACAGCCGGGCGTCCCGGATGGTCCCGCCCCGCTCCACCGGCAGGTCGCCGAGCTCGAGCACACCGCGGTCCGTCGGCCAGGTCATGCGCCGGACGCTAGCGGGCGCTGCGGCCCGCCCGCCGAGCGCGTCAGGCGTCGAGCAGCTGGAGCAGCTGCGCGCGGTCCGGGCCGGGAGCCGGGCGGGGACCGGCGCCGCTGTGCTCCTCGATCCGCTCGCGCATGCCGGGCCGGCTGAACACCTCCTGCGGCAGGGCGAGGCAGGCCACCGCCTCGATCATCCCGCGGAAGACCTCCGGGTCGTGCATCGCGGCGGCGAACAGCCCGGACATCAGCGGATCGGCGGGCGGCGGCTCGCCCCCGTCGGCCGCCGCGCGCATCTCGGCGAACCGGATCCGGTCGGCGCCGACCTGGTTGCGGTAGTAGGGCCCCACGACCTGCTCGGTGCGCTCGTCCCAGGCGCCGGCCAGCTGGGCCGGGTCGTCCAGGGAGGCGGCCACCACCGCCCGCAGCAGCTGGGCGTGGATCATCCCGATGCTCAGGCCGCGGCCCGCCGAGGGGTTGGTGCACGCCCAGGCGTCGCCGACGGCGACCAGTCCGGTGACCACCGGTCGCCCGTCGGCGACGTAGCGCCGGTGGCAGTCCAGGATCCCCGCCATGGGCAGGACGTCGGTGAGCGGCCGGCCGTCCAGCCAGTGCGCCTGCAGCGGGCAGGCGCCCACCACCCGGGCGAAGGTGCCGGCGTCGCGCAGTGCCTTGAGCGGCGCGTCGGTGCTCCGGCCGAACAGGGTCACCGACCAGGTGTCGTTGTCACTGTCCAGCGTGAGGACGGAGAAGCTGCCCAGCGGCATCAGCCTCGGGCCGAGCCCGCGCGGACGGGCCGGCCCGGTGAAGTACTGCGTGTAGTAGACGAAGCCGGCGTCCTCTGCCTCCAGCAGCGGCGGGCGCGCCCCCAGCTCGGACAGCCAGTCCGGCGTCCTCGTGTGGCGACCCAGGGCGTCCACCACGAGGTCGGCCGGGATCTCCTCGTCCGCGTCGGTCCGCACGCCGGTCACGTGCGGGACGCCGGGGACCGCCGGTGCCCCGGTCGTCAGCCCGGTGATCCGCACCCCGCGGCGCACCGTCACGCCGGGCTGCTCCTCGGCGGCGGCGGCGACCACGGCCTCGACGACGGGGCGCCGGCCGGTGACGAACCGCAGCCGGTCGTCACCCGGGCGCGGCTCCCGGTCGGTGATCCCCGGGGGCAGCGTGGCCAGCGGGTCCCCCCACACGCAGCCGCCGTCCTCCAGCCGCCCGGTGAGACCCGGCAGCTCGGCGTCGCAGACCTCGCGGAAGCGCGAGAGCAGGGTGTGCGGCTGGCGGAACTGCCGCACGCCCTTGCGGTGCCACGACGTCCACGCCTCCGCGGGGGTCGGCGGAGCCCCCGCCGGGTCGGCCTCCAGCACGGTGACGTCGTGCCCGTCCCGGGCCAGCATCATCGCGACCGACAGGCCGATGACGCCGCCACCGCACACCACGACCGATCCCATCGCCCACCTCCGGCGGTCGCGCCGACGACGGGCCCGGACCGGGCGGTGCACCGGCGACGGAGCCCGACCCTGGCACGGGCCGGGTCGGAAGGCCAGGGCCCTCCGACCCGGGTGGCCCGCCGTCCGCGGCCACTGCCGGCCACTGCCGGCCACTGCCTGGCTCTGTCGGTCGCCTCGCCTAGCCTCGCGGGAGGCGAGGGGGAGGCGGCGTGGACGCGGGGTGGTGGGGCTTCCTGGGGGTCGTCGTCGGCGGGGTGCTGACGATCGGCGGGCAGGCCACCGCCGAGCTCATCAAGGCGCGGGTGGTCACCCGGCAGCAGCACGAGCGCAGGGCTCAGCTGGCGCGCGAGCACCAGCGCGCGACGCTGGTGGCCCTGACCGACGCGATGAAGGTCTACCGGCAGGCGCTGGAACGCGACCGGGAGCAGCTGCTGCCGTCGAGGCGGTCCGACACCGCCCTGGCGCTGGCGCGGATCGAGTACGAGGCGCTGGTGCACCGGGTGTCGGACGAGCCGGCCCGGTCGGCGGTGCAGCAGTGGGAGGTCGAGGCGCTGCGGTGGTTCCAGGACGACGACGCCGGCACCGCGGCCCGGGAGGCGACGACCTGGACGGCGGCCGTCGAGGCCGTGGGGCTGGCGGTGCGGGCGACGGACTGAGCGCCGGTCAGCCGAGTGACAGGCGCTCGGACACGCCGTGGTCCTTCGCCGCCCGCAGCAGGTAGTCGCCGAAGTCGGCGCTCACGTGCTCGGCGAGCAGCTGCCGGGCGCCGCCGGCGACGAGCACCCGCGCCACGAGCTCGTCGGCGAAGGAGGGGGTGCCGGCGACCATCTGCCGGAAGTCCACCACGACGGTGGCCCCGGCGAGCCGCCCGGCGACGTCCCGCAGCAGGGCCCGTGCGCGCTCACGTCCGCCGCTGAGCTGGGGGACGGCGATCGGAGGGAGTACCGAGGTCATCCGCGCGCCTCCTCCAGGCCGAGTCGAACGTGCGCGAGCGTACCCGGCTGGGCCGGGATGTGGTCCTCCAGTCGCGGGCGCAGATCCCCCCGGGTGAAGACCCCGCGCGCCCTGCCGCTGGCCAGCGTCACGGTGCCGCCGTGCGTGCCGGTGATGCCGACGACCTCGCTGATCCCACGGCCGCGGCCGGGCTGTCCCGTCGTCGTGACGTGGGTCTGCGCCGCCAGCACGATCGCGGTGCGGTCGTCGGGGACCGGCAGGGTCTGGCTCAGCCGGGCGCGCAGTCCGATGCCGCTGTCCCCGACGGCGAACTCCACGCGCGGCCGGCTCGTGTAGCGCTGCAGCGCCACGTAGCCGTGCTCCCGGCCGCTGTGGTCCACGACGTTGCCGGCGATCTCGGCGAGCGCGGCGTAGAGCGGCTGCACGAGCTGGAGCCGGTCGGCGACGTAGGTCTCGACGAGGGCGTCGAGGAGTCGTTCGAGCCCGGCCTCCTGGTCGAAGCGGTGCAGCTCGACCAGCCGGTTGCCCAGGTCGCGCGGCCGCACCGCGGGGAGCTGGTGCCGGACGCCCAGCCGGTCGAGGTGTTCGCCGACCCGCATGCGGGCGAGGTAGCGGGCGACGTCGGGATCGCCCGGGGCGATGAACTCGACCCCGCGGCCGGCGATGACGGCGTCCTCGCTGAGCACGGCGAGGCCGACGAGGTCGGCGGGGTCGAAGAACGTGCGTCCGCTCAGGTCGAGCACGCAGGGACCGTCCGGTCCACCGCCCTCCTGGCAGGCGACCCGAGGTGCCAGGGGACGCGGCGTACTCACGAACACATCGTGTCACCGCCCAGTGACGGAAGGGGGCGGGGCGGTGACGTACCCGGCGCAGCCCGCCGCGTCGCCCGCCCGCTGACCCCTGCCGGCCTGGGGTCCGCGGTGCGCGACCGCCCGGGAACGCTGCGTCCGCACGCGCGGGAGGCGGGCGACGGGACGGCGGGAGGAGTTCCCGCCTCCCACCACCGGACGAGGCTGGACGCCCTCGTCCAGCCGAGGAGGTCGCCATGCGCATGATGCTCAAGGCCGTCGTCGACACCCCTGCCGGGAACGCCGTCATCGCCGACGGCTCGATCGGCTCGGTGATCGGGAGCCTGGTCGACCGGCTGCACCCCGAGGCGGCGTACTTCGCCGGCGAGGACGGGCAGCGGGCGTGCTTCATGGTCTTCGACATGCAGGACGCCGCCGACCTGCCGTCCATCTGCGAGCCGCTGTTCCAGGGTGCGAACGCCCGGGTGACCGTGACCCCGTGCATGGACCTGGAGGACCTGCAGCAGGGGCTGGCCCGGCTGCAGGGCGCGGCCGCCGCCCCGGCGGCGCACGACGCCTCGCGCACCTCCGCCGGGGTCGGCTGAGCCCGGCGGCGCACGGTCCCGGCGGCCCGCCCGGGCCGCCGGGGAGCCGCATGCCCGGATCGGCGATGATCCGGGCATGCCGGAACCGGGTGTGCCGCTGGAACAGCTGGGCTTCCTGACCATCGGCTCGTTCGACGGCGCCGACCCCGGGCCCGGGCACGAGACGACGCTCGCGGTGATCGAGCTGGGGGAACGGCTCGGCTTCGACAGCACCTGGCTCCGGCACCGGCACCTGCAGTACGGCATCAGCTCGCCCGTCGCCGTCCTGGCCGCGGCCACCCAGCGGACCTCCCGGATCCAGCTCGGGACGGCGGTGACCCCGCTGGCCTGGGAGAACCCGCTGCGGCTGGCGGAGGACCTGGCCACCGTCGACGTGCTGTCCGGCGGGCGGCTCAACCCCGGGGTGTCGGTGGGGCCGCCGATGCACTGGGACGACGTGCGGTCCGCGCTGTACCCGGACACCGCCGACGTCGAGGACTTCTCCTACGAGCGGGTGGCCCGGCTGCTGCGGCTGGTGGCCGGCGAGCCGGCGTCGTCCTTCGCCGGCCGTGAGGGCGTGGTGGAGGAGTGGTCGGACCGGGTGCAGCCGCATGCGCCCGGGCTGCGCGACCGGCTCTGGTACGGCGGCGGGTCGCTGCGCTCGGCGGTCTGGGCCGGGGGGAACGGCATGAACCTGCTGACCTCCAGCGTGGTTAAGGCCGAGGCCGACTCGGTCGACTTCGCCGCGATCCAGGCCGGCCAGATCGCCGCCTTCCGGGACGCGCACCCGGCGGGCGGGGCGGCCCGCGCGTCGCAGGGGCTGGTGGTGGTCCCGACCGACTCGGCCACGCCCGCGCAGCGGGAGAAGTACGCGGCGTACGTCGAGGCGCGGACCCCGCGCACCCGTGAACCGCAGGGCCCCGCCCGGCTGCTGTTCGCCCGGGACCTGCTGGGCACCTCAGAGCAGATCGCCGAGCAGCTGTACGCCGATGCCGCGTTCCGGCAGGTCCGCGAGGTGGTGTTCGCGCTGCCGTTCAGCTTCGAGGCCGAGGACTACGTGCAGATCCTCACCGACATGGCCGAGCGGCTCGGCCCGGCGTTGGGCTGGGCGCCGACCCCCTGACGCACCGGCGCTGCGCCGGGGAGCGGGTCGGGCCGCCGGGCGTCCCGCTGCCGTCCTCGTCGCGGCCACCTAGCGTGGCGGCATGACCCACACTGCGGCTGCCGGCTGATGCCCACCGTCCTGGTGGCCGGCGCCACCGGTGACCTCGGGACGCGCGTCGTCCGGGCCCTCACCGACGCCGGCGCGGACGTGCGGGCGCTGACCCGGCCCGGGACGTCCGCCGCGAGGCTCCGGCCGCTTACGACGCCGGGCGTGTCGGTCGTGCACGCCGACTACGGCGACCCCGACGCGCTGCGGAGAGCCTGTGCCGGGGTGGACTGCGTCGTCTCGACGGTGAGCGGGCTGCGGCCGGTGGTCGTCGAGGCGCAGCAGCAGCTGCTGGACGCCGCGGTGGCCGCGGGGGTGCCCCGGTTCGTCCCCTCGGACTTCGCCGCCGACTACCGGCGGCTGGCGCCCGGGACGAACCGGAACCTGGAGCTGCGCCGGGAGTTCGCGGCGCTGCTGGACCGGGCGCCGATCAGGGCGACGTCGATCCTGACCGGGGCCTTCGCCGACATGCTCACCGGCCAGGCGCCGCTGGTGCTGTTCGACCGCAGGCGGGTGCTGTACTGGCGCGACGCCGACCAGCCACTGGACTTCACCGGCAAGGACGACGTCGCGGTCTTCGCGGCCGCCGTGGCTCTCGACGACTCCGCGCCGCGCTACCTCCAGGTCGCGGGCGACACGGTCAGCGCGCGCGACCTGGCGCGGACCATGACGGACCTGACCGGGACGGCGTTCCGGCCCACCTACGTCGGCGGCGTCGGTCTGCTGCGGATCATGGCGCGGGTGGGACGGGCTGTGTCGGGGGCGGACGACGAGCTGTACCCGGCGTGGCAGGGGATGCAGTACTTCGACAGCATGTTCAGCGGGCACGCGGCGCTGACCGCGCTGGACAACGACCGGTACGGCGAGCGGACCTGGACGTCGGTCCGCGACGTGCTGGCCGCGCGGGGCGACCGGGCGGCCTGAGCGCGACCGACCCGGCGCGGCCTGCTCCCCACCGGCTGACGTCGGCTCCGTCCGGACCCGCGCCGGGGAGCCGCCGTCGGGACCGGACTGAGGGGGCGGCGACCCGGTCGGCTAGACACGACCCATGACCGAGGTGACGAACCCCGCTGCCGGCTGGCTCGCCCGCGAGGAGATGGACGCGGCCCGGGAGCGGCTGCCGATCCTCTACGTCGACGCGGTGCCGGTCCGGGTGGACGAACAGGGCACCGTGACGAAGGTCGGCCTGCTGCTGCGGATCGGCGAGGACGGGCAGGTCAAGCGGGCCCTGGTGTCCGGGCGGGTGCTGTACCACGAGCGGATCCGCTCGGCGCTGCTCCGCCACCTGGAGAAGGACCTCGGGCCGCTGGCGCTGCCGCGGGTGCCGCCGTCCCCGCAGCCGTTCACGATCGCGGAGTACTTCCCGACGCCGGGAGTGACGCCGTTCCACGATCCGCGGCAGCACGCGGTGTCGCTGGCCTACGTCGTCCCGGTGGAAGGGGACTGCGCTCCGCAGCAGGACGCGCTCGAGCTGACCTGGTTCACCCCTCTCGAGGTCCGCGACCCCGTCGTCCTGGCGGAACTGGCGAACGGGCAGAGCACGCTGGTGCTGCAGGCGCTGGCGTCCCTCGGGGTCTGAGGACCTGACCCGCAGGGTCGGAGGGCACTGCCGCACAAATGTGACCCTTGACACATCCGCCGTAGCCGACTAGTTGTTTGGCAACGGTGCCGGCAGTGCCGCGGGTACCACGAGCCGAGGGGACCGCTCCATGAAGTTCGGTCTGTTCACCATGCCCGAGCACCCGCCGCAGGAGAACTGGACGCTGTCCTACGACCGGGACATCGCCGACATCGTGCTGGCCGAGCAGCTGGGGTTCACCGAGTACTGGATCGGCGAGCACCACACGGGCGGGTTCGAGAACGTCCCGGTCGCCGAGTACATGATCGCCAAGGCCTCCGCGGTGACGTCGACGATCCGGCTGGGCACCGGCGTGGTCAACCTGCCGTACCACGAGCCCTTCCTGGTGGCCGAGCGCCTGGCGTTCCTCGACCACCTCACCCACGGCCGGCTCGAGTACGGCTTCGGGGGCGGCGGCCTGCCCACCGACCGCGCGCTGTTCCAGATGCCGGCCGACGAGGCCACGCCCCGCACCAACGAGGCGATGGAGATCATCTGGAAGCTGCTCACCAGCGACGAGCCGGTGGACTACGAGGGCGTCTACTGGAAGTACGAGAACCGGCAGATCCAGGTCGGGCCCTACCAGGACGTGCCGCCGTTCGCGATCGCCGGCCTGACCGGCACGCACAACTACGCCAAGTGCGGCGAGCGGGGCTGGAACCCGCTGTCGGTGTACTTCGCTCCGCTGCTGGCCGAGAAGAACGAGTTCACCCCCGACCTGCAGCAGCAGGCCGAGGCCATGACCAGCGCCGCCTCGGCGGCCGGGCTGGACCCCGACGTCGCCCGGTCCAAGTGGCGGATCAGCCGCGAGGTCTACGTCGCCGACGACAAGAACACCGCGATGAACGACATCCGCGAGGGCGTGCACCGCTCCTACGAGTACCTGCTCGGCCTGGGCCTGGGCGCGCTGATGAAGCTGGACAAGGAGATGCCCGACGCCGAGCTCACCTTCGAGTGGATGGCCGAGACGCTGCCCTGGGTGATCGGCAGCCCGGAGGACTGCGTCCGGCAGATCAACGAGATCAACGAGAGCGTCGGAGGGTTCGGCACCTTCCTGATCAACTCCCGCGACTGGGTGACCACCGACAGGTGGAACCGCTCGCTGGAGCTGTTCGCCCGCTACGTGATGCCGCAGTTCCAGGCCAACCAGCACATGCGACGCCGGCTCCGGCTGGCCGACGTCGCGCTCGGCAGGGCCTGACCCCCATACCCCCGGGCCCTCTCCGTCCCCCCGGAGGGGGCCCGGCCGGGTCCTCGAGGCGCGACATAGCCTGACCGCACCGCCCGTCGCGCCGAGAGGACCGCCTGTGCCCCGACCGAGCCGCTGGCCGGAGGTGATGGCCGCCGCGGCCAAGGTCTTCCGGGCCAAGGGCTACCACGGCGCGACCCTCGAGGACGTCGCCGACGAGGTGGGCATGCTCAAGGGCAGCCTCTACAACTACATCTCCAGCAAGGAGGAGCTGCTCTTCTCCGTCGTCCGGCCGCCGGCCGAGCAGCTGCTGGCCGAGGCCCGCGAGCTGGCCGCCGAGGCCGTCCCGGCGCCGGACAAGATCGCCCGGCTGGCCCGGGTGCACGCCGGCGTGCTCGCCGAGCACTTCGTCTACGCCTCGGTGTACGTGCACGAGGTGGCCGGGCTCGGCCGCTATCCGGAGTGGGCGGCGATGGACCACGAGTACGTGCGGCTGGTCCGCGCCGTCCTGCGCGCCGGGGTCGAGGAGGGCTCGCTGCGCCCGGACCTGGACCTGCGGACGGCGCCGCACGTGCTGATCGGGTCGCTGAACTGGCTGACCCGCTGGTGGGACCCGAACGGCCCGATCGGCGCCGCGGAGATGGCCGACCGGATCAGCGGCGTCTTCCTGGACGGCGCCCGGGCCTGACGGTCAGCCCCTGGGCCGGTTGTCTACCACCCGGCGGGCCTTGAACGTCTGCGCCTCCTGGGACCCCGGCGCCATGACCTGCACCGGCACCCGCACGTTCACCGCGCGCCGGATCCGGTCCTCCAGGTCGGCCTGCAGCCGCGGTGCCTCGGCCTCGGGCAGGTCGGCGTCCCGCTCCACCAGCACGGTGATCTCGTCCAGGTCCTGCGGCCGGTCCACCAGGATGCGGAACTCCGCCCCGGCGCCCGGGGTGGCGCGGACGGCGGCCTCCACGGCGGAGGGGTAGACGTTGGCGCCGCGGATCACCAGCATGTCGTCGATCCGCCCGAAGACGCCGCGGGGCAGCTTGGGGTAGGTGCGGCCGCACCGGCACGGGGCGTCGTCCAGCACGCCCTCGTCGCCCATCCAGAACCGGATCATCGGCTGGGACTCCCGCCACAGGTGGGTGGCCACCGTCGCCCCCGGCAGGCCGACCGGCACCGGCACGTTCGGGTCGTCCCGGCTCACCACCTCGGTGTAGTTCTCGTCCTGGAACAGGTGCACCCCGCCGCCGGGGTCCTCCAGGCAGCCGATGTTGGTGAGGAACGGGTACATCTCCGACGTCGACCCGGCGGCGCCGTCGATGACGGCCAGCTCGCCCCACTGCTCGGCCAGCCGCGCCCGGACGGCGGGGATGCTGCCGCCGGGCTCGCCGCCGACCAGCGCCAGCCCCACCGACGACCCGGACACCGGGGTGCCCAGCTCCTCGGCGCGGTGCGCCAGGTGCGCGAGGTAGGACGGCGTGGCGATCACCGCGTCCACGTCCAGCGCGTGCAGGAACTCGATCTGCCGCTCGGTGGGCACCATCGACCCGGTGGGGAAGCAGCCGGCGCCGAGCAGCTCGAGGGCCTGCACGTTGCCCCAGCCGCCGAAGAACATGGTGAACGGGAAGGTCACCTGCACCATGTCCCCGGGCCGGAACCCGGCGCACCACAGCCCCATGGCCATGGCCTGCCCGCAGCGGGCCCAGTCGGCGTGCGAGACGCCGTACATGGTGGGGCTGCCCATGGTCCCCGACGAGCCGTGCACCCGGGCGACGTCGCGCCGGTTGACGCCGAGGTAGCTGCCGAACGGCGGGTGCGCGGCCTGGTCGGCGACCAGGTCCTTCTTGGTCACCACCGGCACCTTGGTGGTGAAGTCCTCCAGCGAGCGGACCGAGTCGGGGGTGAGGCCGTGCGCGTCGTAGTGCCGGCGGTAGAAGGGCAGCGTCTCGTAGGCGTAGCGCAGCTGGTGCTGCACCCGCTCCAGGACGATCGCGTCGCGCTGCCGCGGCGGCATCGTCTCGCGCTCCTCGTCCCAGAAGCGCTTGAAGCCCTCGATCCGCTCGGCGGTGGAACGGCGCCGCGGCCCGGTCGACACTGTGGTCCCCGTCGTCGTCGCTGTCATCCTCGACCTCCCTCGATCGCCTGCACCGGGCAGGAGTCCACCGCCTCGTCGACGTCGTCCGCGGTCGCGTCGTCGTCCCGCACCACCCGGGCGCCCGGCTCGCCGGGGGCGAGCACCCGGGCGGTGCCGCCGTCGAGCACGAACAGGTCCGGCGCGATCTCCGTGCAGGTGCCCGAACCGACGCAGCGCGTCCGGTCGACCCGCACGGGCACGTCGGTCATCCGCCGAACCGCACCGGCAGCGCGGTGAGCCCGCGGCTGAGCAGCACCGGCTGCCAGGCCAGCTCCGCGTCCGGGTCCAGCCGCAGGCCGGTGAGCCGCTGCAGGGCACGGGGGATCGCGACGGCGCCCTCCAGCCGGGCCAGCGGCGCGCCCAGGCAGTAGTGCAGGCCGAAGCCGAACCCGACGTGCTGGTTGTCCGTCCGGGTGAGGTCGAGCCGGCCGGGGTCGGGGAAGACCGCCGGGTCGCGGTTGGCGCTGGGCGGGCAGAGGAACACCCGGGAGCCGGCCGCCAGGGTGTGCCCGCGCAGCTCCACGTCCTCCGCCATCAGCCGGACGACGGTCTTCGCCGGGCCGTCGTAGCGGAGGAACTCCTCGACCGCCCCGCCGATCGGCGCCTCGCCGGACTCCAGCAGCGCCCGCTGGTCGGGGTGCCGCAGCAGCGCGAGCAGGCCGTTGCCGATCAGGTTCGTCGTCGTCTCGTGGCCGGCGAACAGCAGCAGCACCCCGGTCGCCACCACCTCGTCGTGGCTGAGGGTGTCGCCCTCGTCGCGGGCCTGCACCAGCGCGGTGAGCAGGTCGTCGCGGGGGTTCTCGGCGACGTGCGCGGCCAGCTCGGTCAGGTAGTCGCGCAGCTCGAGCATGCCGCGGACGGCGCGGTCGTAGCGCTCGGGGCTGCCCAGGCCGGCGAACACCAGCGCGGTGATCGCGTCGGACCAGTCCTTGAACAGGTCCCGGTCCTCCTTGGGCACGCCGAGCATCTCGGCGACCACGCCGGCGGTGAGCGGGTAGGCGTAGGACCGGACCAGGTCGGCCGAGCCGGTGCCGGCGATCCCGTCGAGCAGCTCGTCGGCGAGCTCGCTGACCCGCGGGCGCAGCGCCTCCACCGAGCGGGGGGTGAAGGCGCGGCGGAGCAGCCGGCGCATCCGGGTGTGGTCCGGCGGGTCCTTGAAGACCATCCAGTCCTCGAGGACGGCGAAGGTCTGCCGCAGCGCCGGGTCGGTGTCCGGGCCGGACAGCTTCGCCTCGACGTAAGGGGTGATCCGGTCCGAGGAGTACCGCGGGTCGCGCAGCGCGGCGGAGACGTCGTCGAAGCGGGTGACGAACCAGGAGCGGTAGCGCGGGCTCCAGTGCACCGGGTCCTGCTCGCGGAGCGCCTCGAACACCGGGTAGGGGTCGGCGACGGCGGCGGGGGAGAGCAGGTCGTCGTCCAGCTCGGCCGCGGTCATCGACCCAGCACCGCCACGACGCAGGCGTTGCCGTCGATGCCGCTGACCCCGCCGCCCATGGTCTCGACCAGGCCGAGCCGGGCGCCCTCGACCTGGCGGCCGCCGGCCTCGCCGCGCAGCTGCCAGACCACCTCGGCGACCTGGGCCAGCCCGGTCGCGCCGAGCGGGTGGCCGCGGGAGAGCAGCCCGCCGGACGGATTGACCGGGGAGACGCCGCCGATCGCCGTCCGCCCGGACTCGGCGGCCTTGCCGCCGTCCCCGGGGCCGACGATGCCGAGCGCCTCGGTGGTGGCGACCTCGCCGATGGTGAAGGCGTCGTGCACCTCGAACAGGTCGACGTCCCCGGGGCCGGCGCCGGCCTGCTCGTAGGCGAGCGCCGCGGTGGCGGCGACCAGGTCGTAGCCCCAGACGTGCGGGGAGCGGTGGTCCCACAGGTCGCCGGAGCGCAGCGCCAGGCCGCGGACCGAGACGTGCCGCGGGTCGCCGTCGGCGGGAGCGAGCACCGCCGCGGCCGCGCCGTCCGAGGTCGGGCAGCACTGCAGCAGGGTGAGCGGGTCGGCGATCATCCGGGAGCCGAGCACCTGCTCGACGGTGTAGCTGCCGGAGTACTGGGCGCGCGGGTTGTGCAGCGCGTGCGCGTGGTTCTTCACCGACACCGCGGCCAGCTGCTCAGCGGTGGCGGCGCCGGTCTGCAGGTAGCGGTGCGCGGCCATCGCGTAGAGCGCGGGCAGCGCCAGGCCGGAGACGCCCTCCGCGTCGCTGTCCTCGGGGTGGATGGCGCCGCCGAACGCGGTGCTCATCTGCTCCAGGCCGAGCGCCAGCACCCGGCGGTAGCGGCCGAGGCGGATCGCCTCGTGGCCCTCGACCAGCGCCGTCGTCCCGCTGGCGCAGGCGTTCTCGAGGGTGACCACCGGGACGCCGGTGATGCCCAGTGCGGACAGCACCCGCTGGGCGACGCCAGGGGCGCCGAAGACGGTGCCGACGTAGACGGCGTCCACCTCCTCGGTGCCGGCGTCGGCGAGTGCCTCCCGGACGGCGTCCCAGGCCAGGTCGGCCAGGGGCCGGTCGGGCTGGCGGCCGAAGTGCGAGGTGCCCACGCCGTGCACGGCGACGTCCAGGTCCCGGGCCATGTCAGACCTCCTCGGCGGTCAGGTCGCCGCCCTCGCCGGACGGGGTGAGCCGGAGCCGCGTGCCGACCGGCACGGCTTCCGTCCCGGGCAGGTGGGCGAGGACCCGCGGGCCGTCGTCCAGGTCGAGGTAGGCCAGCGCGTACGGCGGCTCCCGGCCGGGGACGGGGATGCGGACCACGGTCGCGCTCCACACCGTGCCCTCCGGGCCGAACTCGGCGGGCTCGACCGGCCCGCGGCAGGCCGGGCAGCGCGGCCGGGGGAAGGCGGTGGGATGCCCGCAGCTGGTGCAGCGCACCCCGGCGACCACCGCCCCGCCCGAACCGGCGACGACCCGCGGCCGGGGGTCGAGCCCGGCCGGCACTCCTGTGCGTGACACAGGACACAGGTTAGGCAAACGACTGTTTGCTGTCCAGGGTCAGAGGGAGATGCCGCCGTCCACCATGACCGTCTGGCCCTGCACCATCGCGGCGCCCGGGCTGCTGATCCACTCGATGGCGGCGACGACGTCGGCCAGCTCCACGCCGCGGCCGCTGGGGTTGGCCTTGGCCGCGGCGTCCAGCCGGTCCTGGGCCTGGTCGCCGAACATGGTGCGGAACGCCGGGGTGTCCAGCGCTCCGGCGGAGACGGTGTTGGCCCGCACCCCGCGCGGGGCCAGCTCCCGCGCCAGGTACCGGACCAGCGCCTCGCCGAGGGCCTTGCTCGGGCCGAGCGCGACGTAGCTGGGCACGTAGGAGCGCGCGCCGCGGCTGCTGACGTAGACCAGGCTGCTCCCGCGCTGGAGCACCGGCAGCAGGCCCTGGGTGAGCGGGACAAGCGAGGTGCCGTTCACCGCGATCGCCTCGGCCAGCTTCGCCGGGTCGATCTCCAGCGCGGCCCCGGTGACGGCAAGGGCGGCGCAGTGCACATAGAGGTCGAGGGAGTCGGTGACCGCCCGGGTTCCGTTGACGACCGCGGCCACGCCGTCCGCCGTCCCGACGTCGGCCTTGACCAGGTGCGGCTTCCCGCCGGCCGCCGTGACGGCGGCGGCCGCCTGCTCCGCGGCGTCGTCGTTCGCGTGGTAGTTGATCACCACGTCGTGGCCGAGGCCGGCCCAGTGCTCGGCGACGGCGCGGCCTATGCCGGACGAGCCGCCGGTGACGAGGACGGTCACAGCGGGACCTCGTGCTCCTCGCCCATCCCGACGGTGAGCGTCACGCCGAAGCGCTCGATCATCCCGCCGGCGTCGGCGCGCATCCCACCCCACTCGGCGGAGTGCTCGGCGGCCTCGAGGTCGGCCTTGGAGTCGAAGTGCAGCTCGGCGACCCGGTAGAAGGCGGACTGACCGCCCTCGAGTCCGTCGCTGGTGCGGACGGCGACCAGCCGGCGCATGTTCGGGGTCTTCGCCGCGACGGCCAGGTGGACGTCGCGGTAGTGCTGCTCGAAGGCCTCCTCGTCCTCCGGGCGGGGGGCGGACCAGATGGCGATGAGCTTGTACACGGGCGCTCCTGGGGTCGGGGTTCTCGGCACCGTATTGGCAAACGTCCGTTTGGTCTAGGGCCCCAGGTCGACTGCGCCGAGCGCCGCGCCGGACGCGTCCAGCGCCGTCACCGGTAGTGGTCTCCGGGTCCAGACGACGAGTGCGCAGCCGTGGCCGGGGACCCTCGTCTGCCGCGTTCCGACCTGTAGGACGGCGACCTCCCGGGCGACGCGCAGCTGCGCCCACCGGACCCAGCCGTTCCTCCGCCAGCGGCTCGACGTCCGCGCGGTGCCACCTCCGCTGGTGCTCGTCGCCGGGCTGCCGAGCTCGGCGAGTCCGGGACGGGGCTGGACGGCGTCGTGCCCGGGCCCGCCGCCACCACCGAGCATCCGCCAGCTGCCGCGGACCAGCTCGAGCGTGTGCACGTCGAGCAGCGGGACGCCGCTGACGCCGCGGCGGAGGAACATCGTGGCGGCGACGTCGCCGTCCCGGTCCACGGCCAAGGGAACGTGGCGGACGCGGCGGCTGATCCGCGCACTATCCGCGGGGGGCGCGCCCTCGAGCAGCCGCAGGCTCTCGGCGAGGGCGTCGTAGCTCACGGCTCGGCTGCCTCGGTCAGTGCAGCGACCAGCCGCCGTCCACCGCCAGCGTGCTGCCGGTGATGTAGGAGCCGGCGTCGCTGGCCAGCAGGAGCAGCGGGCCGACGAGCTCCTCGGGGCGTCCGAGCCGGCCCATCGGGGTGCGGGCGAGCACGCCGTTCATGCCCTTGTCGGTCTCGAGCAGCGGCCCGGTGAGCTCGGAGGGGAAGAAACCGGGGGCGAGGGCGTTGACCCGGATCCCGTAGCGACCGGTCCACTGCATGGCCAGGTCGCGGGTGAGGCCGAGCAGCCCGGCCTTGGAGGCGCTGTAGGCGGCCTGCGGGACATCGCTGCCGGAGAACGCCAGGGTCGAGGCGATGTTGACGATCGACCCGCCGTGCCCGGCGGCGACCATCGCGCGGGCGGCGGCCTGGGCCATGTGGTGGGCGCCGGCCAGGTTGACCTGGAGGACGGACTCGAACTCGGCCGGGTCCTGCTTCAGGGCGGGGCCGGCGGCGCTGGTGCCGGCGTTGTTGACCAGCACGTCGATGCGGCCCAGCTCGTCGACCGTCCGCCCGACGACGACGGCGCAGTCGGCGGGCCGGCTGACGTCGCCGACGACGGGGAGGCACCGCCGCCCGGTCTGCCGCACCTCCTCGGCCACGGCCTCGAGGCGGTCGGCGCGCCGGCCGGTGACGACGACGTCGGCACCGGCGTGCGCGAGGGCAACGGCGAAGGTGGCGCCGAGGCCGGAGGAGGCGCCGGTGACGACGGCGACCCGGCCGTCGAGGCGGAAGAGGTCTGTCGTCGACATGGCGGTGATGATGTCCCGACTCAGCGGGCCTGGACCAGGAGGGGCTGGGAGACCTCGCCGATGGCGCCGCGGGCGTCGGAGATGGTGCCGAGGCAGAGGCCGATGCCGTCGGCGGCGATCTGGGTGCGGCAGGCCAGGTGCACCCAGTCGCCGTCGGGCTCGCGGGTGAGGTGGGTGGTCATGCCCGGGGGGATGGACCACCAGTCGCCGAGGGGCAGCTCGAGGGAGATGCCGTTGGCGGCGTCGGCGGCGACGAGGGTGCGGTCCAGGCCGGTCGGGTCCTGGCCGGCGATGAGGGGGACCCGGAGCCGGGTCCAGACGTCGGCGGGGCCGGGCTTCTCGGGGGAGCCGGCGGTGTAGCGCCAGTCGATGGCCTGGCCGTACCCCCAGTCGGGGAGGTGGGGGAAGACCTGGTCGGACTCGTCGGGGACGGGTGGCGGCGGGGTCAGCTCGGTGACGACGGGCGGGGTGGGGCCGGTGGCGAGGGACCAGACCCGGGCGACGGCGACGGTGCGGCCGTCGACGGTCATGGCGGCCTCGGTGAGGTCGATCCGGCGGCCGGGGCGGACGGGGGAGACCTCGACGGTGAGCTCGCGGCGGGGGATGGGCCCGAGAAAGTCGACGCTGATCCTTGCCGCCCGCATGTGGTCGCCCGCGGCGGCGGTCGCGAGGTGCGCGAGCAGCGCGGACGGCGGCCCGCCGTGCTGGGCGGAGTGGTCCCAGGGGCTCTCGGTGGCCCGGGAGGGTGCGAACCGGTTCTCACCGAGCGGCAGGTAGAAGGCCTCGAGGTCCATGGTGGGCAGTCTCGCCGAGGGGAGGACGGCGACGGTCGGCAGGTGCAGGGCGGCGTCAGCCGGCCGATGACCGCCGCTCCCGCGTGGGCCCGTGCCCGCGAATCGCACGTGCACGGTGATGTGCGAGCAGGGGCAGCTCCCTACCCGGATGCGGAAGGTCCGGTCAGCCCAGGAAGCCCAGCGGCTGGGTGACCGGGATGCCGGCGAGGGCCTGCAGGGTGAGCAGCACGAGGAGGACGGCGTAGCCGGCGGACGCGAGCGCCACGACGCGGAACCGGGTGCCCGAATCGGCCAGCGCGGGCACGCGGCGGGCGAGGGCCTCCAGGCCGAGGGCAAGCAGCGGCAGGGCCTGGAGGGCGTGCATGCCGACGAAGTGGGGCACGCGCAGGTCGCCGCCGGTGGTGCTCCAGCCCAGCAGCGGGAGGCCCGGGCCGTCGTCCGGGACGCCGACGGCGTGCGCGCCGGCCACCCCGGCGAAGCTCTCGAGCTGCTCGGGCGTCGGCGACGTCATGAGGAAGGCCACCGCCATGCCGGCCAGCCCGATGACCAGGCCGGCCCGGACGGCGAGCTGCCGGGCGGCGTCGTCCGGGCTGCGCCACAGCATCGCCGCGAGGACCAGGGTGACTAGCCACACGACGGCGATCGCCGTCCCCATGGTCGACCACAGCGTCGTGGCCAGCGGGGAGGAGACGTTGAAGTGGCTCGTGGTGCCGGCGGCGACGGCGCCGACGATGACGACCATCTCGATGAGCAGCGCGGCGCTGATGACGACGGCACCGATCCGGCCGACCCGCTGGCGGCGCTCGGGCAGCCGGTCGAGCAGCCAGGCGATGGTGACGGCGTAGATGCCGATGGAGAGGGCGAACTTCAGCGGCTTGAGCCAGCCGTTGCGCCCGCTGATCTGTACCGGGTCGATGACAGTGAGGAGCGCGGTGACCACCGCGGTGGCGGTCATCAGGGCGGCGAGGGCCATGAGCGGCCGGTTCGCCGGCCACGTCGCCGGCCGGGGGAGCGGCGGGCGAGTGGCGGTGGGGCGTTGGTCGAGGGCGGTCATGACGGGCTCCCGGGGGTGGGTCCGAAGCGGCGGTAGGACTCGTTGGCCTGGGCCATGCGGCGCAGCCCGGCGAGGAGGGCGTCACCGAGCACGGTGCCGACGACGACGGTCTGCGCCGCCGTCGCCGTGCCCGCGTCGAGGTTCTTGCTGATGCAGTCGAGGTCGGCGGTGGCGATGACCTCCGCGGCCTGGATGTAGCCCGGCAGGGTGGCGATGAGGTCGTCGCGGCCGAGCGCGCGGTAGCGGTCGAGCACGGCGGCGGCCGCCGGGAGGCCGGGGTTGTCGTCGAAGACCTCCCACCCCTGCGCCTCTGCCGCCTCCTTGACCTGCCGGAGTGCGTCCGCCGTCGGCGGGGTGGCAGCGCGGGGGAGCGAGGCCTGGGCGATGCCCAGGGTGTCGCCGAAGGGGTGGGCTGGGTCGTCGGCGGCGGCGAGCACGTCGCGGGCAGCGGCGACGCTGAGCCCGCCGACCTCGATGAGCGACCGGATCAACTGCAGGCGAGCCAGGTGCTCCTCGCCGTACTCGGTCTGGTTGTAGCCGGTGCGCTCGCCGGCCGGCAGGAGACCCTCGCGGGCGTACCACTTGATGGACGCCGCGCTGACGCCGCTGCGGGCGGCGAGGTCGGAGATGCGCACGGCGATAGTCTTACTATCGATAGCGTTTCTGTCAACGGCTGGAACGGTGCGCCGTCCCGCTCACCGGTCGGCAGCGCGTCAGCCCTTCGGATGGACGCCACCGAATTCGCATGGTGTGCCATCCAGTTTGGCTCCCCGTTGTCCGATGACCCGAAGGTGCGGATCAACCGGATGGCGCCCGAGACCGCCACGCCCCGGGTGATCGCCCGGACTGCCGGGCTGCTGACTGCGGTCGGGGCCTGGCGGCCGTGGCGCTCGTGGTCGGGACGCCGGGCGGGCAGGCGCGTTCCCCCGGCGGTGATCGACCACGCTCTGTTCACCGCGTGCGTGAGGCTGGCGGTCATGCGCTGGGGCAACCGGGTGCCGCGGGTCCTCTACCAGGTGCTGGCTCAGGCGTGCCGGCGACCCCCACCCGGGTCGAGCAGTGCGCGCACTCGCTCAGTCAGCTGCTGGCACGAGTCTTCTGCACCCACCGATCCACGTTGGGCTTGGGCAGTGGAAGCTGGGGCGGCGGGTTGCTCGTCGGCACGGTTCCGGTGACCGCCTTCCGGGTCCCATACGTCGGCGAGCTGGGCTGGGAGCTCTACACCGACGCCGCCACCGGGCTGTGGCTCTGGGACACGCTCTGGGCGGCCGGTCAGGAGCACGGAGTGGTCGCCGCCGGGCGGAGCGCGCTGTCCAGCGTGCGGCTGGAAAAGGGCTACCGGTCCTGAGGCGCCGACCTGACCACCGAGCACGACCCGTACGAGGCAGGGCTGGGCTTCGCCGTCCGGATCGAGAAGGGCGACTTCGTGGGCCGGGACGCGCTGGCACGCCGTCCGCACGACCGGCGGCTGGCCTGCCTGACCCTCGACGACCCGGCCACGATGGTGATGGGCTGCCGGCCGAGCTGGCCGTGCCGGGCACGGCGGTGACCATCGACTACTTCGCCCGGCCGGTCGCTGCGACCGTGGCCGAGGAACCGCTGGTCAATCCGGGCATGACCCGGATCCGGCGCTGAGACGACGACGCAGGAGGAGCAGGACACCTGGCGACGTACGACGTGATCGTGGTGGGCCTCGGCGGCATGGGCAGCGCGGCCGCCGCGCACCTCGCCGCCCGGGGGCAGCGGGTGCTCGGCCTGGAGCGGTTGGGCCCGGCGCATGACCGGGGCTCCAGTCACGGCGGCTCCCGGATCACCCGGCAGTCCTACTTCGAGGACCCGGCCTACGTGCCGCTGCTGCTACGCGCCTACGAGCTGTGGGACCAGCTGGCCGACGACTCCGGCGCCGACGTGATCACGCTGACCGGCGGGGTGTTCCTCGGCCGCCCGGACAGCCTCACCGTCGCCGGCAGCCTGCGCGCGGCCCGGGAGTGGGGGCTGCCGCACGAGCTGCTGGACGCCGGGGAGATCCGGCGCCGGTTCCCGACGCTCACCCCGGCCGAGGACGAGGTGGGGCTGTACGGGACGGCCGCCGGCTTCGTCCGCCCGGAGGTCACGGTCGCCGCGCACCTAACCCTGGCCGGGCAGCGGGGCGCCGAGCTGCATTACGACGAGCCGGTCACCGAGTGGTCGGCGACGGCGGGCGGCGGCGTCCGGGTGCGGACCGCGGCGGGGGAGTACACCGCCGGGCAGCTGGTCATCTGCCCCGGCGCCTGGGCACCGGAGCTGCTGGCCGACCTGGGCGTGCCGTTCACCGTCGAGCGGCAGGTCATGTACTGGTTCCAGCCCACCGGCGGCGTGGGCCCCTACGCCCCGGACCGGCACCCGATCTACATCCACGAGGACACCCGACGGGACCCAGATCTACGGCTTCCCGGCGATCGACGGGCCGGACGGCGGCGCCAAGGTGGCGTTCTTCCGCCACGGCACGCCGTGCAGCCCGGACACGATCGACCGGGAGGTGCACCCGGACGAGGTCGCGTTCATGGCCGAGCACCTGGCCGGCGTGCTGCCCACGCTGCCCGGCCGGTACCTCACCGCGGCCACCTGCATGTACACCACCACGCCGGACCAGCACTTCGTGATCGCGCAGCACCCGCAGCACGCCGCCGTGACGGTGGCTTGCGGCTTCTCCGGGCACGGCTTCAAGTTCGTGCCGGTGGTCGGCGAGATCCTCGCCGACCTCGCCACCACGGGGGCGACGAAGCACCCGATCGACCTGTTCGACCCTCGCCGTCCGGCCCTGGAGGCCACCCCATGACCACAACCGAACAGCCCCCCGCCGGCGCGGCTCCTCCGGCCACCCTTCTGCCGACCCTGCCCGGCAATTGCTACACCGACCCGGACGGCTTCGCCCGGGAGCGGACGCGGGTGTTCGAGGCGATCTGGTGCTGCGCCGTCCGCAGTGCCGAGCTCGCCGATCCGGGCAGCTTCCGCCGGGTCCAGGTGGGCCGGGAGAGCGTGCTGGTGGTCCGGGGTCGGGACGGTGCCCTGCGCGCTTTCCTCAACGTCTGCCGGCACCGCGGGGCGTTGCTGTGCACCGAGGAGTCCGGGCAGACCAAGCGGATGCTGAGGTGTCCGTACCACGCGTGGTCCTACGGGCTGGACGGGACGCTGGTTGGCGCGCCGGACCTGCGGAACACGCCCGACGTCGACCGGGTCGCGAACGGGTTGGTGCTGGTGCAGCGGCCGGAGTGGCTCGGCTACGCCTGGGTGTGCCTGGCCGACGACCCGACGTCGTTCGAGGACGAGGTGCAGGGGGCGGTGACCGAGCGGCTGGGTGACCCGGCGGCGATCGAGGGCTACGGCGTCGAGCGGCTGACCCTGGGGCGGCGCATCCGTTACGACGTGCGCGCCAACTGGAAGCTGATCGTCGAGAACTTCATGGAGTGCTACCACTGCGCGACGATCCATCCCGAGCCCACCCACGTGCTGCCGGAGTTCGCCCGGGGGTACGCCGCGCAGTCCTTCGTCGGGCACGGGGGGGGGGGGGGGGGGGGGTGCCCGGCGCGCAGGGCTTCACCGTCGACGGGAGCGCCGGCTTCCCGGCGCTGCCGGGCGTCGGCGCCGACCAGGACCGCCGTTACTACGCGGCCACGATCAAGCCGACGGTGTTCCTGAACCTTGTGCCCGACCACGTAATCGTGCTGCGGATGACGCCGCTGGCCGTTGATTCCACGCAGGTGGAGTGCGATTGGTTGTACGCGCCCGAGGTGGTCTCGTCCGGCTCGGACGTCGACAGGTCGGTCCAGCTGTTCCACCGGGTCAACCTGCAGGACTTCGCCGCCTGCGAGCGCACCCAGCCCGGGATGAGCTCGCGGGCGTACGCGGCCGGCGGCGTGCTGGTTCCGGCTGAGCACCACCTGAGCGCCTTCCACGGCTGGGTGCGCGACCGGATCGACTGACCCGACTACCCGGTGCGCTGCCCTGGCTGGTGTCCGGTCATCGTGCCGGAGCAGGTCGGGCAGTCGCCGTCGACCGGGTCGCGCTCGGCTGGGCGCCGACCGCCTGAGCTCTATGCGCTGAGCCGGCCGTGCAGGTGACCGCCGAGGCCGAAGTAGCTCTCGTCGGCGCGGCGGACGGCGCAGCTGTGCGCGGCTCCAGGGCCGCGCTGCTCCCGCAGCCGTCGGGCCGAGCGCTCGCCGCTGACGAGGTCGTGCAGCCACTTCTCGAGATCGCCGCCGTCGGACGGCACGTCGTCGTGCGAGCCCTTGCGAGTCTTCACGCTCTCCTTCTCGGCGGCCTCACCAGCGACGTTGACACCAGTGACGCCAGCCCGGCACACCCATCCCAGCGGCCCCACGGCTCTCCTTCGGTGCGTCCGCCGGGCCGGACGTCAGCGCGGCGATGTTGGGTCGTCGCCGCTGGGGCGACGCAGTCCTGGCCCTGCTCGGCGACGAGCGGCGTGCCGCCGTCTCCGGCGTAGAGAACCGCGCCGCCGTAGCGGAGAAGAAAGGTCTCGGGTAGGGCCTTGGCGGACTGGTCGTAGGACTCGTGGCCGCCCTCAGCGAAGCGGAGCAGGTTGAGCATGACCACGGGACCGCCGGGGTCCTCGTGAGGGCAGCGCTTGAGGTCTACACCGCGGGGGGCGATCGCCATGTGCCGAGGCTACCGGCGTTCTTCCTTTGGCAGCGGGGCGATCAGACCGTTTCCGGGACCCGCATGTGGGCGACGGCGAGGTCCCTCTCGGCGATGTCGGTGATGCGGGCGCCCATGGCCTGGGCGAACTGCTCGCGCATGTGCTTGGCCTGCTTGCGGACCAGCGCGAGTGCGTCGCGGCTCTCGAAGGCGGTGACGCTGACCAGCAGCCCTGCGGTGGGGATGCCGAAACCGTCGTCGTGAGCCGAGGAGCTGTGCAGCGTTGTCCGGCATGCCGTCCAGCGGAATCACCCGCCCGATGACCACCGGCAACCTTATGGCTGACTGCGAACGCTAGTGCCGGGACAACCTCCGCCGCCGGGGGGTTCCTGCAGCGAGCGGGACGACGCTCCGCCTGATCGCCGCTCCGGTGGATACCCCGCAGGCGCCACGCCGCGGCACCTTCCGGTCCGGCCCCCGATGGCCGGGCATTCCCGTCGCGCGAACCAGCTGAACCAAGCCTTTGCTGCAGGCGCGGGCCAATCTGGACGTCTGACCTGGTGCGCTTGAGCGCCCGGCCACGAATGGGGCCTGCGACCGAGGCCAGTCGGCTCGGCAGGAGGGTGGGCTTCGTGGTGGGATTTGGTGGGGTGCTGTGGGGGTGGACGGCGGCGTCGCGATCGTGACGCTGACGTACCGGACCGGCGCAACACGCTGACACCGGCGCTGGCGGACGAGCTCATCGCGACGTTTGACGGGGTGGACGCCAAGACGGAGATCGGCGCCCTGGTGATCCGGGCGGTCGGGAAGTCGCTCCGCGCCGGTGGGACATCGCGACGATGACATCGGCCGGCAAGGACCCGGCCGCGCCGGGGGCCTACGAGGGCATGGGCAAGATCTACGACTTCCTCTACCGGATGGGCCAGGTTCGCGTGCCGGCCGTGGCGGCGGTGCGCCGCTCGGTGGTGGGCGCGGCATGAAGACGCTGCTGGCGGCGGACCGGCGCTTCGTAGCTCGTAATGCCCGGCTGCTGTGCGGCTTTCTGAAGCGCGGGATGCACCCATGCGGTGGGCACTTCGTCTTCCTGTTCGCGGCTGATCGGCCGCGAGGCGGCGGCCGCGATAGCGCTGTTCGGCGAGGCGATCAACGGGCGACAAAGGCGGTAGAGCCAGGCCTGGCCCGGGAGCCGGTCGACCACGCCTTTGCCGAGGACCAGGCGGTAGAGCTGGCTAGTCGGGTGCCGCGGAGCCGCAAGGCGCGGGCGGCGGGTGGGCAGACGGCGGATCTGTGCCCGTTCTTCGGTGTCACATCGCTCGGCCCGGCGCGCTCTTCTACTCACGGGGAGAAGGCGTTTTGCAGTCGGCGTAGTGAATGGCACGTCATTGCAGCTTGGTTTTGGACAGTAGCTTGACGGAGTGTAAGCGTTGACGTCAGCCCACGATGCCATTCGGCTCGGACGCGTCCCTTAGTTTTGCGACTACCATTTCGGCGGCCGCGGAAGGCATTTCGGTAAATCCGCCGAGGAACATGTTTTTGTTGAGTCCTGTTTCCTCCTGGATAAACCCTTCGAAGCGGAACCGCACTGGCTGCGGTGCCTCAAGTACTACTTTCATGGGGATGACAACCCTGAATCGGTAATGGCTACCCGGCCACGGAGCTTCTTGTTTTGAGAGAGGCGTGACTGGTGGTCCCGTCACTATTCCGCGAGCTATAAATCCCTTGCCGCCTAGCCAGAAAAGTAAGTCGTCACCGATGGTCGCTCTAATCCGCCGGCCGAAAGGCGACGCGGGAATGCCCCAGATACCGTGCGCCTTCGCTATGTCCCAATTCCCCGGCTGTTTGGCACCGATTGTGCATAAGTACCATGCCATATTAGCGATCTCCTTCGAAGGCGCGCATCGGTTTTCGATCGGGGAGCGGCTGTGCGGGCGGCAGCCTACGCGTGTGTCGGCGCGACGTCTACACCGTTCAGCGTAACCCCCACACGCTGAGTTGAGTGGCAAAAATCAAGCCGTCCATGAGGCACTCAATTTCGGGTCGTGGAATGTCTCCATACCGGCCGCGCGGCCCGATTCACGCGCTTGCCTCGTGTCAATGTGGAATGCAGCGACGCTATGCCTACAGGAAGGAGAACAACCTAGCGCTTTCCTTTAAGGCGGGGGCAACCCATGGCAAAAGCTGTCCCGCAGCCGGCGAATCTCCCGAGCTAGGCGCTCCTGCTCAGTTCTACGAGGAGGGTGCGGGTGTAGATGGGCAAGTTCGACGCCACTGCCCGCCACCTCGAAGGTCGCCCGATGCCGGTAGAGACCGAACTGATGCTTGCCGGGCTCGTCGCTTCGGCGACGGTCACCGGGGAGAGCGTGACATCTAGGACACGGCTGGGATGGAGTGGCCCGAGCTGACCTAGCTGACGCCTGAGTACACCGCCCCGGTGCAGCAGGGGAGCAAACTCAAGTGCACGCCCTGCTGGTTCGCTTGCAACCCCGATTTCGCGATAGAGGACACCTTGCTGAAGCACACCGGGCGCGGGCAACTTGTTCAGACTCTTCGGCGAACCCGATGTCACCGCGCCATCGGCCGAAGCAGCTGGCCAGCTCGAACCGACTCGACCAGCGTCTCGAAGAACACGTCCGCCTGCTCTCCCGGCACCCAGCGCACTCCTGCGCCGAACGTGCCGCTGAGGTTCTCCATCCCGAACGCAGCTAGCACCTCGTTGCGGCTGTACCAGGCATGAACGTGCAGCGGACGCGGCCCAGCGATCTCCACGGTCCGAGCGACGCGGTGGATGCGGTCGTGAAGGACTCGGCTGGGCTCCCGCGGCTCCATGGCCGACTGCGAACGCTGGCCTCCCGGGGCGGCCCCGGTGTCGTTCCAAGGCTCCTGCTCGGGATCTCGTAGCATCGCGGTGTGTCAGGGGAGCTCTCGCTCTTCGGCGATGACTCATCTGATGAGCCGGATCAACCGGTCAGCCGCGAGGCTCCGGTGGCAGATTGGCTGGTCGATCGGATGAGGAAGGCACTGACCGACCGCGGCCTGACGACTATGGCCGAGCGCCAGACGGCGATTGAGATCATCGCTGGGCGGTCCATCGACTCCCTGCGGTCCCTGACGCGTGCAGAGGCTCTGCGCGTCGTGGAGCAATTGGGTTCTGCGTCAGCTGCCTCGACGAGATCGACGTCGGCGTGGGATCAGCGCGACGAGGACACCTGGATCGACCGACTCTGACGGGGACCGCCGTCTGTCCCAACAGCCGCATCGACTGGCATAGGCGCTGACTTGATCGGCTTCGAAGCGGGGCATGCGTGTCGAGGCGATGCGGACGGGATCCCGACCGCTTGCACCAGCCCAGCAATGGCGGGGTGGGCCTACCCACGTGTGGGCACGGCTGCCGCAGAGGAATGCCGCTCGGTCTCCCGCTGGGGCCCTGCGCCTCACCTTACGTGCGCTGGAACCCGTGCGCCTGGGCATGGGGCTCTGGTCGGTGGCCGCCTCGGTCGGACTGATCGATCAGTCCGCTGAAGACCGGCTCTTACTGCGTCCTACGCGAGCGGCTTGCGGGCTCACGTCGGGCGACGCCTACGACGGCACAGTGGCCGAGTCGCAGATCAGCCTGTACATGGACTGCTGAACGTCTCCGACGGGTGCTGTCGGATCGCGTCACATCCACTCAGATGAGGGGGCTGAGCGCCCTTCCGAGGTTGGCTGCGGTGCAGGTGAGATATCGCTCCCACGATGACGCGGTGCGGATGCCCTCCCGGCTTGGGAAGGGAAGGCTGACCGCGACGAGCGGCATGTCGCCGTGTGGTGCCCGGACGAAGCGGGCTGATCCCGTTGCGCGGTTCGGGGTGGTCACGCCCAGGACCGCCGCCGCTTCCACGGGATCACCGTCGAGCTGCGTCAGATGGCTGTACGCGAACAGCTGGTAATCGTCTCCTGCAATGAGTCCGCCGTCCAGAAACTTGTACTTGGCATCCAGCACGACGACCCGGTCGTCGACGCGGGCGACGAAGTCGGGATACCGGCCCCCCGGCGTCCTACCGCCGCGCATCGGTGTCCAGGGCACGGGCACCACGACGCCCCGGGCGGCGACGTTGTCAGCACTGACCCGCACATCCGACGTCGCCCGTTTCAGGACTTGGAGCAGCATCCGCTCCCAGAGCTTTTCGGTGGCGATGGTCAGCGCCAGGCTGCGGTCCGCCTCCAACCCCTGCTGGGGCAAGTGCGAGCTCTGCTCGAGAACCTGCGTCGCCAATCGCAGTGCCTCGGTCCAGGGACGTTCGAAGTGGTTGAGCCAGATCCGCCGGCTGACCCGCACGGCCTCCGGACGCGGGAGAAGGGACACCGCCGTGAGGTGGCGTGCCAGCCTTGCTGCACGCGCCGCCTGGTTGGCGCCGAGGTGCTGCAACCCCCGCGGCAGCACCGTCGTGGACACGACGCTCACCGCCGCGAGCATCACCTGGAGCAGCGGTGTGTCCATGGAGTGCTCGTCGAAGTTGCACAGCACCCACGGGCGCCGCTCGCGCACGGCCATGGCGAGATCCGCATCCACGAGACGACCCCGTGGCGACGTGAGAACCTCGGACCGGGCGCTGTAGTTCGGTCGGGCGTTCGGCAGCTGCTCTGCCAACGCCGCGAGGAAGCGCTCGAAGAGCAGCAGCCGAAGGACCACCTCGTCGCTGGCGGATCCATTCCCGCCGCTGTCGAACCGGACCTGGGCGCGGTTGGCGAGTCCGAGCAGGTCGATCAGGCCGGCAAGCCCCGTTTCCTGCGTAGCAGGTTCGTCCGCTGAGTCCTCTGTCCGCTCCGGGGGTCGGGCGATCGACAGGAAGGGTTCCTCGCCGGTCTGATCGGCAGTCGCCCGAGACCACTTCCAGGAGATCTGCGCCAGGTCGTGCTCCGCACCGCGGACGCGGATGTAGTCCAGTTCGTATGCGGTCAGGTGCACGGAGGCCTCGCCAATCCAGGTCAGCTCGCGCACCCGCGCGGCGCGGGTGCGCGTCGACGCCCACGGCTTGGGCAGCACGGTGAGGGAGAGGGAGCTCTTCCCCATCGGGATGGACACGAAGCCCGCACGCTTGCCCTGGGGGCTGACCCGTACCCACAGGTCTCCGCCCGAGGCGCGGGGGCTGGTCACGGCAGCCCAGGAGCGTCGAACTGCGGGGGATGAGAGTTCAGCGTTGACAAGTCGTCGGTCGCGATGTCCACAGTCCCGTCGACGTTGTCCAGCTCATCGGTGCCCTCGTCGAAATCAGCGAGTTCGGGCGTGAACTCCGACGACAACACCGGCGGATCTGCAATCAGAAGCTCCTCGATCGTGAGGGAACGGCTCAACCCGTGGCCCCGTTCCCGGATCTCAAGTCGAAGCGTCTCGTGAAGGAACCGGTCGAACAGGGCCAGTCGCTCATCGCTCGCCGGCTGACCGTGCGAAGCCAGCCAGTCCGCCCGGGTACGCGGGTCGATCAGCTCCGTCGCCCCCAACTGCGTGAGGGTGTCCACCAGCTGCGGCAGGATCGCATAGCGCCACGTCAACCACTGCGCGTCCTGGTGGTCGGTGGGGCGTCGGTCCGCAGGCTCGAACTCCAACCGTGCCAGGTCCAGCTGCCCGTACCAGCGACCCCTCTCGGACGGCATGGTGCGTGCCCTCCATTCGCTCACCGAGCGCAGGGCCGCGATGTTCGCGTCATTGCGGTCGAGCAGGACCAGGTCGAAGGTGTGGTCAGGAGCGGAGAGCCACACCTGCAGCTTCTGTTCCAGATCGCTTCCGTGCTGCGAGAGCCGTCGGCCGTCGTCGGTCTGCCCCATGAGTTTCAGACGGCGGTTGCTGCCGCCGCCGTTGTACTGAATGGAGTTACCGCTCCACAGGATCGAATTCCAGCGGACGTCGAAGTAGGCTTGGTTGGCCGAAGGTACGTCGACTACGGCTTCGCCCGAGCGCATCGGATAGAACATGGTTGAAAGCGCGGGCCTGCCCTCCCGGGGGGTATCGGGAATGTCGAACTGGTTGTGCGAGCCGCCGTTGCCCGAGCCCACCTCCAGCCAGAATCCCCGCTGTGCGTTGCGAGCAGCGGCCACTTCGGCGATCCGCGCCAGCGGGTCGCTTGCCTGTGCCGGCGGTGGCAGCTCGACATTCATCCCGAAGAGGTAGCTGTGCCCAAGTTCGGCATCCGGGCCCAGACATTCCCGTAGGACCGTGTTGAGGTTGGTCAACTCGTCGATCGACCGGTGTGCCGCTCGCGCCGATTCCTGGCCTTCCGTTGCCGCTAGGAGCTGCTGCAGGTCGCTTCCGGTCAGCGGAGATGTCCGGATGAAGCCGAAACGCCGGCGCAGGGCGGCGTCGAGCGGCGCAATCGACCGGTCCGTGCTGTTCATTGTCCCGAGCAGGTAGATGTTGTCGGGGATGGCGAAGGCCGCACCGGAATAGGGCAGGCTCACCGAGAGCCCGCCGGTCCACCCAGCGCCGTCGTGCACCACGCGCTTGCTGGCCTCCATGCAGAGGAGGACGTCGCCGAGCACCTTGGGCACGTTCGCCCGGTTCACCTCGTCGAGCAGGATGAGGTAGTCCGCCTGCGGATTGGCCAGAGCCTCCTTGACGGCGCGCAGCAGGAACCCGTCCCGACGCGTGAAGCCCTGCGCAGCCTCGTCGTAGCGCATGCCTTCCACGAAGTCCTCGTAGGCGGTGGAGGGGTGGAACGTGATTGCGTACGTGCCCGCACCGGTCCCGAGAAGCGGGCGTCCCGTCGTCGCGGTCCACTTCCTGGCGACCTCGCTGACCACGTGCGTCTTCCCGGTGCCGGGCGGGCCTTCGAGGATCGCGTTCTTGAAGCGCAGGAGGACTCGGACCACTTCGGTGCTGAGCGTGGACATCGAGGTTCTTTGGTGCCTTTCTGGTTGCGGGTTCGCGCGCGTCTTCGGCCACGCCACACGGAGGAATCGGCCGGGTCGGTCCGGAACTTGATCGCCGTGCCTCCGGCGGGGCGGTGGTTAACCGTCGGATGGCTGCACAGACCTCGTCGAGCGTCCGCCCCCGCGCCGATTGACCAGCTGCTGGGCGAGTGCCTCGAGGCGGCTCAGGGCGGAGGCCGGGAGCATCAGCGCGCCGGCGAGCACGGCGTCGATGGCAGCAAGGACGGTGTCCGCGTCGGCGGTGACATGCCGGAGCCGACGGCCCAGTTCGGACAGGGCCGAGACGGCCGCCGCGTCGAGGATCGGAAGGGGCAGCCGCTTGAGGCCGGTGGCCTCGACCTTGAGGGCTCCGCCCCCGAGCACGGTCGACGACGCCTCCAGGCAGCACCAGACCCAGGTGCTGCTCAGCAGCGCAAGGGTCGCATGCTCGTCGAGCGCCGTCGGCCGGCTGGGGTAGAACGTCGAGAAGTTCGCGTCGACGACGCCCGTTCCGCCCGGGTTGACGTACGGCAGCGGCCGGCCGTGGCAGACCCGCGGCATGAACAGCCGGGGGACGTGTCGCGGCGCCAGGTCGGGCAGGTGGTACCAGAACCGCGTCGGAGCTTGCGAGACGCGCTCCAGGCGGACGTTCGGACTGACCGCGGACAGATCGGGGAGTGCCACCCGGCGATCGCTGCGCTGGTAGATGTGCGCGGCGGCTACGCGCAGCAGGCGGGCCAGGTCTCCTTCGGCGGCGGTGAAGGTCGATCCCGGAGCGGCGCGTTCCACGTCCTCGGGCAGAGCGAAGCCGTCGAGGACCAGCAGCCCGGTCGAGCCCTCCGCGACTCGCCCGGCGAGCGGGAGCTCCTGCTGGTTGCGCACCGCGGGGCGGACCGCCGCCGATGGCAGGTCCAAGCGCTCGCCGGGCAGGAGGGGGGAGTGCCAGTCTCCGTCCGGGCCGCGGGTGACGTAGAAGAAGTCGTTGGCGCCTGTGCGCAGCCCCTGGCCGGCGCGCCAACCGTGGTCGGCCAGCGTCACTGTGTCGAGCAGCGCCGCGCCGAGGGCGCGCCGCACCTTCTCCGGAGCGGAGCCGGGCAGCTCCGTCGGACTCGATTCCGTTCCGAAGGGCGCGAGCTGGACCCAGGGCAGTCGTCGCGCCGCGGCTCGGAGGGCCGCGAGCAGGTCACCTTCATCGGACCGGTGAACGACCACGCCCGGCAGTGGAGGCAGATCCTTGTCTTCCCGCAGCCCCTCGGCCCAGCTCGCGAAGGCCCGCTCCGGCGCGGTCGTCCCCGGCAGCGCTCTCGCCACGAGACTGCGGTTACCGGCCGCCTCGCCCCTGAGGCTGATGCGCAGGTGCTTCCCGGCGGTGAACGCGTCGTTCTTATCCACGGTGCGCCGGGCGACGACGAGGTTCGTGCGGACGAGTGCGTCGGAGAACCAGGCCGCATCGTGGTCTTCCACCACGTATCGGATGTCGAAGAACCGCCGCAGGACATATAGGACTGGCGCGGCGTAGTTGCGGCTCAGCCACGTATCGGGAACCACCATGGCCAGCTTCCCGCCGGGGGCCACGCGGGCCGCGCAGAGCAGCCACGACGGCACCGCCAGGTCGGAAAGGCCGCTGTAGTCGGCGGCACAGCGCAGGAATGCCTCACGCTCCGGACCGGTCAGGTGGTCGAGTGTCGCGATCTGCGCCAGGAGCGCTCGACGGATGTCGCTTGCGCCCGGGATGGTGAGGTCGCTCGTCGCCCTCGACTCGCGGCCCGTCTGATACCGCACGTAGGGAGGATTGGTGATGACGAGATCGTAGGCCGTCGGCAGCCCGGCCCACGTCGCGGAGTCGAATGCGCTTCCTGCCGCGGTGATTACCTCGCCCCGGAGACGACGCTCGCAGTAAGCCAGCGCGGAACCGTCGACGTCGATGCCGCCCAGCTGTGCGCGCGGGGCCAGCTCGCGGCAGGCGGCGAGTAGGTCGCCAGTGCCGGCCATGGGGTCGACGACGGCGTCGGTGTCCGTGACGCCGGCGAGCGCCGCCAGGAGACGGGACAGCCGATCTCCCGTGAAGACCTGCCCGAGTCGCTTGCGGACGTCGGACGTCCGCCGGTGGACCTCACTGTCGGGAGGGCCTTCCGCCACGAGGCTCGTCACGCCAGCGCCCCGTCATGGGTGGGCAGGTTCGTGTCGATCCGTTCGAGGATGGCGTAGAAGTCGCGCGCGTGGACGGCGACGGGTGCGCCGTCCTGCATGCAGGCCGCGACGTAGCGGCTATACAGGCGGTGCGGGCGGCCCTCCGCATCGTTCTCGGCGAGGGCGATGAGCGCGCGGATCCGGTCCTCGAGCAGCTGCGGCTCGACGGGACCGGCCGAGCCCTCTACGGCGCGGGCGTCGCTGGGCCGGAGCAGGAAGACCGCATCACCACGCGTGCCCCCCTGGGACACGACCTGCTTGAACGACACCTGCCGCTTGTCGAGGATGCTGGTGCGCTCGACGACCAGGCCGTTGTCCTGGAAGGCGTCGCCGATGGCCTGCCAGACGGTCGGCTTGGAGGCGTGGAAGATCACCGTCGCCCGCCCCTCCGGGCGGAGGACCCGGCGGACCTCGCCGAAGACCTGCTTCATGAGCACGGCGTACTCCGGGACGCCCTTGCCCTGGGCGGGGCTCACGATCGCCTCTTCGGCGGGATCGGTGCTCGTCTGCAACCAGGCCTCGTTGATCTGATTGACCTCGGAATAGGGGATGAAGTCGCCGAACGGCGGATCGGTGAAGACGTAGTCGACCGACTGGTCCGCGACGTCCAGCTGCGTGCTCGATGCGCACTGCACCGTCACGCTGCTGCGGCTGCCAGCGGTGAGGGCGAACGCGTCGCGAAAGGTGCGCACCTTTCTCCGGAGTCCGGCCAGGATGTTCTTCTCCACGGGGAGACCGCTGACGTAGAGAACCCCCGACTGGGCGCCGGTGACGACCAGTTCCGGCTGCTGCTTCTTGGCGACTACTCGCGTGAGCAACGTGGAATGACTCGCGTTGTACGACAGCACGAGAAGTTCAAGCGCGTCCCGCAGATGAGCCGGTTGACCGGCCAGTCGCGCCCACAGGGCCGCCATGACGCGCAGGTTGCGGGGCGTGTAGAGCTGGTGGATCTGGTCGATGCCGGTGTGGTACCCGGAGCGGTACAGGTCTCCCCGGATGACGTTCTGCTGCGGTACCCAGGGCACCGGGTCGGCGGCTATCCGATCCAGCAGGCGCTCGTCGTCTGTCGTCGGCGGGCGGGACCAGGTCAGCCGTCCGGAACGGCCGTAGATCTGAGCGGGCACACGCTCCCGCTGGAGCGTCGTCGATCCGGTCACCGGGTCGACGACCTCGACCAGCGATCGAGGAGTCTCGGCGGCGGAGATCTCGGAGCCGCAGTGCGGGCAGGGGAACGACCCGCGAATGACGGCCGGGTCGCGTCGCACGGCGCCGTCCCACAGGGTGACCCGGCGACCGCAACAGGTGGGTAGCAGGACCTCGGACCACACGACGTGCCGGATCTGCCCGTCGAGCCCCTCCGGGGAGGTGGCTTGGTAGTACGCGCCCACGTCGGCCTCGACATCGGCGATCAGCTGCTCGGCCGCGGGCTGGAACTCGACGGGGTCGGGTGGCGTGCACATCACCCGGGCGACGAGCGCGCCGATGGGGCTCAACTCGTAGAGGAGTGCCGACCGCGGCCCCCACGCGGCCTCGACGCCCGCCTGCGCGGCGAGCTCTCGCATCCGCAGGGTCGGCCGGTCGCACAACCGAGCGGCGATCCCGGTGGAGCCGCTCCCGCCGAAGGGGTCGAGCACGGTGTCGCCCGGACGGGTGTGGGCCGCGAGGAAGACCGCCACCGCCTCGGCGTCGATCTTGGTCGGGTAGGAGAACGCGTTATACAACGGCCCTGACCGCGTCGCGGGAAGCGGCGAGTCGTACAAGCGTGTCATGTGCTGTCCTCTCGAGCGCCGGACGACGAGCACGCCCGGCCACTCCGCAGCCTAGGTGGGGGCTGCGACAGAACCGGTCGCGACGCGAAGTCCACGACTCCGGTGACGCAGCTGCCCCATCCGTGGCCGCTCAGATGAGGCCGCACCTGCGCGGGGACCTCCCGCCCACCCTGAACAGCGCCCCCTTGTCGGCGGACGCGTTGAGCCATGCGGTGGCCGTCGCCGATCCTTGCGGGGTGACCTCGAGGTCGAATGCACCGTCTGCCCGCCGTTTGAACAGGATCACCTGGCCGACGTAGTTCGGGCCGCCCATGGCTCGGGTGATCAGGTTGACCCGCTCCATCCCGTTGTCGCCGTGCCAGCGAAGCTCTCGGTCGTCCCAGCGCACCGCCCGCCAGACCAGGCTCAGCGTCGCGATCGGCAGTTGCTTGTCGTCTTGGTGGTCGTCGAAGTTCGATCCGAAGAAGCGGCAGCCGTACCGCGGCGACTCAAGCTGGTGGTGTGAGTCACTAGACGACATCGCTCCCCCTTCCACCCAGAAGCGATCGAAGGCACCCGGGTCGACCGCACCTGACCGCACGGTATCCGGGAAGGAAGGCAGCGATCCCGGAGCTTGCTGCGCAATCGGCGGGATCGGCAGATCGGGGTCCTGCGCCGGCGGTCGGACATAGGTGCGAGTCCTCTGTCGCCCATAGGCCTCGATCCGCTCATCCGTCGCCGGAACGCTGTCCCGCTGGAGCTCGTCAATGAGTGCCCAAGCGGTGTCCGTCGGCACGGAGGCGTGCACGGAAACGATTTCGGTGTTTGTGTACAACGCGCGGGAACTGGCGTTCGCGGAGCCGACTACGGCCGAGAATCCCGTACGGGCCTCGAAAAGATAGAGCTTCGGGTGCCAGTTGCTGCCAGGACGGCTGTTGGCCAACAATACTTGGAAGCCGGCACCCCTGGCTAACGTCAACGCCTCCGGGTCGGTGTGGCCGAACTCGAGGGACGTGACGAGCGTCTTCCTAACACGAGACCAACCAGTGGCGCCGATTTGCTCGGAAAGTGCATCAACCAGACCAACCATTCCTGCGTAGGTCGTGTACGCCGCGGCGATGAAGAGGGACTCGGTCGCCTCGCTCACGAGCTCTTTCAGTGCCTCGAGGACCACGGTCGGCTGCGATGACGACTGAAGTCGGATGTCAGGCCGGTCGGCCACGGTTGCTCCCTTGCCGTGCTGTCGAAACGTTCCTGCAAGCGCCCGGTCGGTGTGGGCGGCGGGTCGGTATGAGACAGGCACTCGGGACCAATGCCTCCGCGCCCGGGGGTGGGAGCGCTAGCACGACCTCGCCGACCGTCCCGCCGGTCACGGTTAACAGCCGCGGGGTCGCCTGACCTGCCGGGGATGCCCACCCTAGGTGCTCGCCGCCGCGAAATCCGTCACCCCAGAGAGCAGGGCGTCTGCGTGTCCCAGTACGGCTGCCCTATCTCGTGCAGCTCCACCCGGACGGCCGGTCCGGTGAGGACGACGGACACCGCATGCGCCGTCGACCGGCTTGCGGACCGCGGGTCAGCGCGCGGGCGAGCGGGCCAGTCGTGGGCAGGCGCTCGACGGCCTCGTCTGCTGCGCGCATCGCGTTGGACGAGGGCGCCGGGGCAGGTCGACGGAGCACCTCAGATGCGGGGTAAGCAGAGTGTGGCCCTTAGCAGGGGCGTCCGTCGGCAGCTGGGCCAGCACGCCGCGGTGATGATGCGCTGTCGCTGGCAGGAGGCTGGTCGTCATGAGACTTTCGCGGCGTGGAAGACGTCGGGAGGGAGGGGGTGGTGGAGGTGCCACATGATCCGCATAGGTCGTTCGCCGGTGTGCGACACGTAAGACATGGGACCGGCGTACAGGTATGGGGGAGTGTCGAGCGTGTCGTCAGCGGTTTTCGACTCGCGCACGAACAAGTGCACCGACGTCCCCAATTCTCGGTGATGGACGTAGCGCTGCCCGGTCTTGGACGCCTCTGCCGTCGTGTTCTGCGACTCCCATTGGAAGAGCGTCGGTGAGATGGCGTGGTCCGCGTACATCGTGGTGGGGGAGAAGTGTGCCTCCGTCTTCACAAGAGTCACGAAGAAGACGTCCGCCTGGTCACCAGGCACCCATCGCACGCCCGACCCCCACGTGCCGTTGAGGTCTTCCATCCCAAACGCTGCGAGCGCTTCGTCTCGGCTGTAGCGGGCGTGCACGTGCAGGGGACGCGGCCCAGCCAGCTCCAGCGCCGGAGCGACCCGGTGGATGCGGTCCTGTAGGACCCCAGTCAGCTCGACGAGTTCCTCGGGCCGACCGGCATTGGCGAGCAGGCGCGACAGCGTCGTCTCGACGCTGCTGAACGGCGCGCGCGAGCCGTACAGGGAGAAGTGCAACATCGCAGCCATCCGACGGACTCGTTCGGACACCGCTTCCCCGCTGGGTCCTTGTTGGGCCAGTGTGCGAATGAAACGCAGCCGTTCCAGGTCGTCGATGTGCAACATGCGGGCGAAGGCGCTGCCCAAGGCGCGGTCGTCCGGCCCTGGCTCGGTGACGTCCCAACCGGCCGTCCGCTTGAGGTCCAGCCAACTGCGCCCGTTCCCTCGGTACAGATCCTCGACCTCAACGCCGGTCTCCTCGAGGAAGGTCGACAGGCTCGGACCCGTCAGAGTCCGCGCCTCGTTGACCAACCCCTTCCACGACACGGTCAGCGACTGCCTGATGTTCTCCAGGACGATGCGCTGAGCAACCCGGTCCAGCTCGATGTGGCAACCGGCAGGGAGCGTCGGGAACTCCTGCTCGACCTCCCGCTGAAGACCTCGCCGGGATGCGCCGGTGAGAGCTCGGAAGCGCAGGTCGAAGCGGAACTCCTTGTGCTGAGCGCCGATGAAGTCGAGCACGGTCAGGCATGCCTTGCCCTCAGACAGACGCAGCCCCCGGCCCAGCTGCTGGAGGAAGACCGTCGCGCTCTCCGTGGGGCGGAGGAAGAGCACCGTGTCGATGATGGGCAGGTCGATGCCTTCGTTGAAGAGATCGACCGTGAAGAGCACGTTGACCGTGCCGTCGCGGAGCTGAGCCAGTGCCGAGGCGCGATCCTGGCTGTCCGTCTGGGATGTGATGGCGAGACTGCGGATGCCGGCGGAGTCGAACCGAGCGGCCATGAACTCCGCGTGCTGGATGCTCACGCAGAAGCCGAGTGCCCGCATTCGCCCCGCATCGGCGACCTTGTCCCGAACGGCCTGTAGGACCAGCCGCACTCGGTGGTCATCGCCGGTGTACAGGTTGCTCAACTCAGTGACGTCGTAGCCGCGGCCGCGCTTCCATTGGAGCTGCTGCAGCGCGACGTCGTCATGGATGCCGAAGTACTGGAACGGGGCGAGCAGGCCCTGGTCGAGCGCTTCCCACAGCCGCAGTTCGACGGCCGTCCGACCGTCAAACCAACTGCGGACGTCGGCGCCGTCCGTCCGTTCGGGGGTCGCGGTCAGTCCGAGCAGCACCTTCGGCCGGAGGTGCTCGAGAAGACGGCGGTAGGTCGCGGCCATGGCGTGGTGGAACTCATCGACGACGACCAGGTCGAAGCGCGCCGGGTCCAGCTCGGCCAGGTCCAGTTGGGCGAGGGACTGCACGGACGCGAAGACGTGTCGCCACTCGCGCGGGCGCTCGCCGTCGACGAGGAGTTCGCCGAAGTCACCGCGGCGTAGTACGTGCCGGAACGTCGACCGGCTCTGGGTCAACAGCTCCTTCCGATGAGCCACGAACAGCACCGACTCCACCGTGCCGGCAGCACGAAGGCGCCGGTAGTCCAGCGCGGAGACGACGGTCTTGCCCGTCCCGGTCGCCATGACGACGAGATTGCGCCACCGGTCGTGGATGATCCGCTCGGCCTCGAGCTCGTCCAGGATTTCCTGCTGATAGCCGAACGGTCGGACGTCGAGCGTCGCGACCTCCAGCGGCAGGTCTCGGCTGCCGCCGCGCTCGGCGCTCAAGGCGAGTCGCAATCGGTCGCCGTCCCGCTCGGGATCATACGACTCGAAGGACGGGTCTTCCCAGTAGCTGTCGAACGTGTCGGCGAACGTCTCGAGGAGGTGCGCCTGCTCGACGGTGGAGAGCCGGACGTTCCACTCCAGCCCATCCGTCAGTGCCGGCGCGGACAGGTTGGACGAGCCGACGTAGCCGGTGGACATGCCGGTGGCGCGATGGAAAAGCCACGCCTTGGCGTGCAGCCTCGTCGTCCGCGTCTCGTAGGAGACCTTGACCTCGGCGCCGAGTTCGACCAGACGGTCCAGGGCTCGCTGATCGGTCGCGCCGATGTAGGTGGTCGTGATGACGCGGAGTCGGCCGCCGCGCTGACGGAGATCAGTGAGGCCCTTCTCCAACACGCGCAGGCCCTGCCACTTGATGAAGGCGCAGAGCAGGTCGACCCGGTCAGCAGACGCGAGCTCGCGGTTCACCTCATGACCGATCCGCGGCTGCCCGCGCCCGTTGACCAGCAGTGCACTCGCGGACAGTGGTACCTCGGGCCGTTCCGGGAAGACGATGGGCCCCGGCGTACTGGGTGGATCGACCACCGCGAGCACCGAGCGCCCGGGTTCTGCGATGGAGTCCTCCGGAGCAGCAGCCGGCGACAACGCGCTGACGGCTTTCACGATGCTGTTGGCGAGGTCCACCTGGCGCGCTACAGCGGCCTGGTCGTCGCCGCCGGCCGTGCGGAGAACGCGACCGACCACGCCGGCGATGTGGCGAGTGAGCGCCTCGTGTGCCTCCGCAGGGTCGAGCGTCGACAGTTGCACCAGCGACGCGTCCGTTGCCGAGAGCTGGTCGGCCAGTTCCGTCGTCATCAGGTGCTGGTAGATCCCCGTGCGCACATCCCCCATGTGCTGAACGTAGGACTGCAAAGGCACGGGACGCGCGGTCGCGTGGGGATGGAGCAGCCTATGGTGCGCAGGAGCGGCTTGAGGCAGATGCGGTCACGTACGTCTGGGAATACGGGTTGGTGGTGGGGGCCGTGTCAGGGTCGTCGGGTGCGACCCTTGTTTCGTGAAAGGTGGGGTGCTGGCGTAAATGCCAGCCCCCTAGTGGGCAAAGCGAGGCCGGGGGCACTGCCCACAGTGGTGGACCCGGCTCTTGTTGTTGCCCGGTGCTGTCGGGTCTAGGGGCTAGGTGTATCCGGCCAGGACGTTGGTGACGGCGGGGCTTGAACGCAGGAGAACCTCCGAGTGGGGTGTGGCTTGTCTAAGGCCCACATCCGCCCGGAGGTTCTCGTGTCCCACGGTAATGCCCGCCTGACCGTCTTCGGCCGGAAGTTGATCGTCGACCGGCATGCCGCCGGCTGGAAGCAGGCCCACATCGCCGCGGCGATGGGGATCTCCCGCAAATGCGTGCGCACCTGGATCACCCGCTACGCCGCCGAAGGTGAGGCCGGAGTCGAAGACCGCTCCAGCCGCCCGCACACCAGCCCGACGCGCACCTCGACCGAGGTCGAGGATCGCATCGTCGAACTGCGTGGCCGTGAGCGGCGGGGGCCGGACTGGCTCGGCGCTGAACTGGGCGTGCCGGCCCGCACCGTGTCCCGGGTCCTGACCCGCCGTGGGCAGCGTCGGCTATGCGCGCTGGACCCGATCACCGGCGCGGTGATCCGCTCCTCCAAGGCGACCGCCATCCGCTATGAGCGGTCCCGGCCCGGCGAGCTGGTGCACATGGACGTGAAGAAGCTGGGTCGCATCCCCGATGGCGGTGGCTGGCGAGCGCTGGGACGGGCCGCCCGGGAAACCACCAAAGACCGCACGATCAAACTCGGCTATGACTACGTGCACTCGCTCGTCGACGACCATTCACGACTGGCCTACTCCGAGGTCCTGCCCGATGAGAAGGGCGTGACCTGCGCCGGTTCCTGACCCGCGCCGCGGCCTACTTCGCCGGCCACGGCATCCCCCGCATCGAGCGAGTGATGACCGACAACGCCTGGGCCTACCAGCACTCGATCAAGGCCGTCTGCGCCGAGCTGGGAGCCCGGCAGAAGTTCATCCGACCGCACTGCCCCTGGCAGAACGGCAAGGTCGAACGGCTCAACCGCACCCTGGTCACCGAATGGGCCTACCGCCAGGTCTTCACCAGCAACGACGAACGCGCCGCCGCCCTTGCCCCCTGGATCGAGCACTACAACACTCGACGCCGCCACTCAGCACTCGGCGGCCTCCCACCCATCAGCCGCCTGGCACCAACCTGATGGCCGGGTACAGCTAGGGCGGAAGCGCAGTTCCAGCGCAGGCCGCTCAAAGCGCTATTTGCTGCGCTGCGGCCAGCGCGCGTGGTCCGCGCGTGAGGGGGCAGTGACGAGAGGCCCGATCGTCATGGTCGACGGGCGTTACGCCGCGTCGACGGAGGCGGTCAGGTGTCCGAGGGGGGACTTGGACACCGCGAAGTGGGAGCTGTCCCACGAGCGGCCGTCCCGGCGGGGGAGGCACGCGGTGCGCGCGGCTTCGTGGACATGGTCGGAACGTAGCGTGCCCGTCGGGCAAGATCACGCAATCGGCCTGGTCGCGGGGTCCTCTCCCTCGATGAAGCGCGTGTGTTCGTCTCGACGTCCCCCCTTCGCAGGCCGAGGACTGGGACTGACTGATCCTCGGCCGTACTACAGATCTGCTGTGTCGGGCTCCCGGTCGTCGGTGGGTGAGGGTGCGGCAGGAATTCGCTCGCGGACCGCGGCAGCGTCGGCGGGGCGGCCGAGGGCGTCGAGGGTGGCGGCGAGGTTGTTCAGTTGGATGGCGGTGTCGGGGTGGTCGGGGCCGAGGGTGGCCTCGGTGATGGCCAGTGCCCGCCGGCGCAGGGGTAGGGCGTCGGCCGGCCTGCCGAGCTGCGCGAGGGTGGTGGCGAGGTTGTTCAGCCGGGTGGCGGTGTCGGGGTGGTCGGGGCCGAGGGTGGCCTCGGTGATGGCCAGTGCCCGCTGGTGCAGGGGCAGCGCGTCGGCAGGCCTTTCCTAGTTGCCGCGCTGCGTCGAGCTGACCGGTGAGGTGCTCCCCGGTGCCGACGTCTATGCGTCCGGCGGGCACCGGTCTGGCAGTTGTCGCTCGACGACCTATTCGCGCGGTCGATGGTCGCGAACGGCGAGTACGGGCGCGGCGACTTGCGGTACTCACACCGGTGAACCGGCACCGGCATCATCGGGCTCAGGCGGCAGGGGCGGGCATCGGGGCCGCACGAAGCGTCAGCCACGCCGTCGCAGACCGCGTCGTCAGGTACTTCGGGGACCGACCGTAGTGTCGGGCATAGATCGGCGACGGGGGAGTGATGAGCGGCCCGACGGCTTCTCTTGAGGGGTTCAGCGAGGCAGTGGCCTTCACGACAGAGGCGGCGGCTGCGGCCCCGGCAGAGCCGGGAGTTCACGTGGTCACCGACGCTGCCGGCGCGCCGATCTACGTCGGTTACTCCGACGACCTACGCCGGCGGCTGCGGCAGCACCTGCAAGGCGGATCCGTGCTGCGGGATCAGGTACTCGCCGAGCTCGGCAGTCCGGACCAGCCGGCAACGGCACAAGACCTCACGGCATGGCTGGCCCGGTGCACCGTCTCGTGGCGACGATCGGATGATCCCAAGCAGCTCAAGGCGCAGTTGGTCGCCGCACTGCAGCCGCGATTCAACCGCCGGTCAGAGCAGCCAGCGGCCGGTGTCTGGTGGGTCAACCAGGGACAGTCGTTTGACGAGGAGCGTGACGCCGGCATCGTCTTCGCCGGCAGTGCCGGGCCCCAGGTCGCCCATCACCTGAACCTGGGCCGCATGCGGCCCGGTGACGTGCTGCTGCACTACCGCCGCGGGGCGATCGTGGCGGTCGGAGAGACGGTCACGGAGGCGGTGCATGCGACGCGGCCGTACGGCCCGGTCGAGGAGCGGGACGAGGGCTGGTTGACCCGCGTCGAGTACTTCCCGCTCAGCAACCCGGTGCCGTTGGCGGATCTGCCGGAGCGAGACGGCGGCGAGGGGCCGTTCAACTCTGTGGGCGGGGTGAAGCAGGGCTACATGTTCGCGCTGGATCCCGAGTTCGCGGCGGCGGTGCAGGAGCGGTTCCTCGACCGGTGGCCGGCCGGCTCGCCGTGGGCGGCAGGCGAGCGGCGGTTCTGGCTGTTCCAAGCAAATCCCAAGCAGTGGAGTTTGGTTGAGCATCTCCCGGCGATGCAGCCGGGGCAGGTGACCGACTGGACGGTGACCCGGCACCGGACGGAGATGAATCCCGGCGACGCCGTCGTGCTCTGGCAGGGCGGGCCGGACGCCGGGGTATACGCGCTCGGCCGCTTGGTCGGCCGCCCGGACTTGCGGCAAACCCCGGAGTTTCGGCCGGAGACGGTCGGCGGGCAGGAGCATCGCGTCAAGTTGCTCGTGGAGCGGCACGTGTTGCCGCCGATCACGCGCGCGGAGGCGCAGGCGCACCCGGTGTTGTCCGCGATGGATGTGCTGCATCGGCCGTGGGCCGGGACCAACCTGGTCGTGACGTCCGAGCAGTGGCGGGCGATCCGAGCCCTCGCGCCGCTCGAGGCCGCCGGCACGCCGGTGCGCTGGGATCCGCTGGTGCACTGGGCGGCGCGCTTCGCCGAGTCGGTGGATCTGGAGGCGGAGGAGCGGGCGTACAAGCTGGAGATCGCCGTACTGCTGCGCGCCGCTGCCGATGCCGTGCAGGGCGGCGATCCGGAGTGGCCGCGGCTGCTGCGCCGGACCTTTGGGCCGCCGAACAACCTGACCGCGTGGCGGATGCACGCGGCGTTCCTCACGTGGGTGGACGAGAACACCGATACCGCCCGCGAGCTGCTGCTCGGCCTGTGGGATCTCGATCGGGACGTCGATACCGCCGTAGACGCGTTCTGCGCGCAGCTGCCTTCCACCGTCTCCGGCGCCGGCACCCAGATCAACCTGGCGTCGTTCCTGCTGGCCGCTCGTGCCGTCACCGACCTCCCGGTCTTCCGGGTGACCCCCTTCACCACCGCCTACCAGCTGACCGGTTGGCCGCACGAGCGCGACGCCGGGCCGGGCGATCGGTACGCCGAGGCGCTGGCGTTCCTCGACGCTTTCGCCGCCGAATGCGGCCGACGCGGCGTGGCCGGGCTGCGGGACCGCCTGGACGCGCAGGGGCTGCTGTGGCAGGTGCTGGCCGGCCAGCCGCCGACGGGCTGGGACACCGCGAAGGTCGAGGCCTATCAGCGCTTCTTGAAGGGACAGAACGTGGACGAGCTGGGCGAGCTGGTCGAGCAGTTCCGCACCCAAACCGGCTACCCCGCCGGTCGCGCCCGGCGCGACGGTGAGCGCGCCGAGCTCGCCGCCGCGCTGACCCCCGAGGGGCTCGCCGACCCAGACCTGCCTCTGTTGCGCCGCCTGGCCGGGCCGGCGTACGGCTCACCCGGACCGCAGCCGGGCTTCAACCGGCTGCTGCAAACCGAGGAGGACCTGGCCCGGGTCACCGGCAGCCTGCAGTTCCTGCTATACGGCCCCGGGGATGTCGTCGCCCGGCTCGAGGACTGTCTCGCCGGTGATCGGAAGCTGCCCGGCGTCGGCGAGGCGATGCTGGTCAAGGCGCTCGCGGTCACCGACGCGCAGCGGTGGATTCCCTGCTACCCGACCCGCGGCAAGGTCGGCAAGCGCACGATCCTGGACCTGCTCGGCGCGGAGGTTCCCGGCGGGCTCAGCGCCGGCGCGGCCGCGGCCGCCACCAACGACGCCATCCGGGATTTGCTGGAACCACACCTGCCGGGTGATCCGTGGGGCATGCAGGAGTTCACCTGGTGGCTGATGCACCGCGAGCACGTCCCAGAGGAACCGCTGGCGGCGCTCGCCGACGATCTGTACCTCAGCGAGGACTTCCTGGCTCGCATCGTGGGACTGCTGGCCGACAAGGGCCAGGTGGTCTTCTACGGCCCGCCGGGCACCGGGAAGACGTTCGTCGCCCGCAAGCTCGCCGGCCACATCGCCCGCGGCGGCGGCACGGTGGAGAAGGTCCAGTTCCACCCGTCCTATGCCTATGAGGACTTCATCGAGGGCTACCGGCCGAAGCTGGTCGACGGGCAGGTCACCTACGAGGTCGTCGACGGCCCGCTGAAGCGGATCGCGACGCTCGCGCAGCAGCGGCCCGACGTGACCCACGTGCTACTGATCGACGAGCTCAACCGGGCCAACGTCTCGAAGGTGCTCGGCGAGCTGCTGTTCCTGCTGGAGTACCGCGACGAGGAGATCCGGCTGCAGTACTCCGACACTCCGTTCGCCCTGCCGACGAACCTGCAGATCATCGCCACGATGAACACCGCCGACCGGTCGATCGCGTTGGTCGACTCGGCGTTGCGGCGCCGCTTTCACTTCGTGCCGTTCTTCCCGGACACCGCGCCGATCGACAGCCTACTGCGGCGCTGGCTCGCCGACCGGAAACCGGAGCTCGGCTGGGTAGCCGACGTCGTCGACCGCGCCAACGCGCTGCTCGACGACCGGCACGTGGCAATCGGCCCTAGCCACTTCCTCAAAGACCACCTGGACGAGCAGCTGGTGCAGCGCGCCTGGGAGTTCTCGGTCCTGCCCTATCTCGAGGAGCACTTCTTCGCCGATCCCGACCAGCTGCGCCAGTTCGAGCTGGCACGGCTGCGCGCCCGCACAACTGCACCGGACACCGGCGGCGCGGAGGCGGAGAGCGCCGAGGTGGACGAGGCATCCTGATGCGGCCTCCGCTCGTGCTCACCGAGTACATCCCAAGCGATCCGGTGCCCCTGTCGGTGGCCGAGCGGGACGCACTGCGCCAGCTCGTGCCCGGCCTGACCATCGAGACGGTCCCGGGCAGCACCGACACATACACGCTCACCGGCGGCTCATCGGTCGGAGTGGTGCGCGTCGGTGAGCTGACCGTGGAGCTGCAGCCCAAGATCGGGATCGCGCCGGTGCTGTTCCTGCTCTCCTACGCCCTGGACGCGAAGGCATGGCGGGAGACATCTGCGGAGCTGGTCTGTGATGCCAACCTGGCCGAGGCGATCGTGCCGCTGTTCGTCCGGGCCGCGCAGGCGGCCCTGCGTCCGGGTCTGCTGCACGGCTACCGGCCCCGGGACGACACCCTGGTGACCGTCCGGGGCCGGGTGCGCCTGGCCGAGCAGATGCGGGTCCGCACCGGACTCCCGATGCCGGTGGAGGTGCGCTACGACGAGTTCACCCCGGACATCCTTGAGAACCGGTTGTTACGCAGCGCCGTCGACGTCCTGGGCCGGCTGCGGTTACGCCATCGCGGGCCGCGGATCGCCCTGGCCCGGCTGCGCCAGCAGCTCAACGGCATCGGTGGCCTGGTCGTCGACCGCCGGGACCTGCGCGAGCCGATGTGGACTCGGCTCAACGAGCGCTACCGGCCCGCCGTGGCGCTCGCGCGGCTGATCCTCTCCGGCGCGGGGCTCGAGGCCCAGTGGGGCGGTCAGGATGCAAGCGCGCTCATCGTCGACATGAACGCCGTCTTCGAGCGGTTTATCCGGGTCGCGCTGCGCGAGGCGCTACGGCTGGACGAGAAGGCCTTCCCGGCCGCCAGCCGCGGGCAGCGCATCCACCTCGACGTCGGCCGCAGCGTCCCGCTCGAGCCCGACCTGTCGTGGTGGGTCGCCGGCCGCTGTCTCTTCGCCGGGGACTGCAAGTACAAGCGCACAGCTGGCACGATCCCGAACGCTGACGTCTATCAGATGCTGGCCTACCTGACGGCGCTGCGACTGCCGGAGGGCCTGCTCATCTACGCCGCGGGTGAGACCGTGCCGCCCGATCTGCGGATCGAGCACGTGGACAAGCGCGTCCATGTCCGAACCATCAACGTGGCGCAACCTCCGGCGGTGGTGCTGGCGAACGTGCGGACGCTATCGGCGTTGGTGCGTGGCATGGCAGTGTCTCGACTCTCGTTGGCGAGCCCCGGTGTGTGAGCGCTGCTGCCTGTTTGTGCACGGGCTTGGTGCTCTGTCGGTGCTCTACCGCGGGGATGAGCTATTGCGTCCGCGACGGGGGACTGCCCCCAGTTCGGTTGACTCCTTGCTTGTGAGGCTGCGGCCTCGCTGAAGGGATCAGCATCGTGCCCAAACCGTTTCCGCCAGAGTCCCGGCGAGAGGTGATGGCCGTGGCCCGCAAAGGCGAGGCGTCGGTCGCCCAGGTTTGCCCGGGGACTTCGGGATCTCTGACTCCTGCCTGCAGCGCTGGCTGAAGATCGCCGACCGGGAGGACGGCCTGGCACCGCCGGCTTCTAGCAGTCGTGAGGGTGTCGGCAATCCCGACGAGTCCGCGGAGCTGCGGGAGCTGCGTCGGCGCAACCAGCTGCGGGAGAGCACCGCACTGTCATCGCAGGACGGGGTGGAGCCCGTGGACCAGCCGGCGAGCGACAAGGCCGACGAGTTCGGGGACGACCTCGCCTTCGTCGCCCAAGCAGTGGCCGCCGTTCTTCCGGCGGAATGACGCCGCCCGATTCCATCCACACGGCTCCCTTGACGTGTGCCGCAGCCATGCCCTGTCGCGGCTGCGCTGTCGCTGAAAGCGCGGGCGAATCGCGTCAACGTGGCTCTCCTCGTCGGAGCCTCGCGGGTCGCAGCGGAGGATCTCGCCCTACAGAATCAGTGAAGGGAGTTCGACGGGCGACGTGAGCCTCACGCCAACCGCGGCGCAAACCGGGTTCCAGGTGTCGTCCCGCACCGGATCCTCAGTGACCAGCCAGGCCTGCACTTCCCGACCCGAGGCGGCCAGCGCGTGCCGGTAACGCAGCACCTGCCCCAGGCCCAGCCGGAGCTGTTTCTCCCGGTTCTCCTCGGTCGTGCTCTTCACCTCGGCCACGTGGACGACCTCGTCGTCGTCCTGCCACGAGAGGTCGTAGAGCGGCTCGCCGCGTGCGGGCAGTCGGGGCCTCCATCCACGAGCGCCGACCCACTCGGCCAGGGCCTCAAGCGTCCGGTAGTGGGCCAGCAGGCCGCGGTCGACGGCGTCAGGGTCGACATCGAAAGGCTGGGCGGCGCTAACGGGCCCAGGTGCCGGACCTGATTCGAAGGGGACGCCGAGTGACTCGGTCTGTTGAGCCCGGAAGGCTGCCTGAATTCTCGCGCCAACGTCGGGACTGACCTCTTCGAAGACGTGCTGCAAGGCGGTGTTATTAAAGCCGAAACGCAGTCCGACGCGTCCGTTCGCATTGGGAAAGCTGTCACCGATCGGCGTCGCCAGCTCGGTCACGACACGGATGTCGACGACCCCACCGAAGAGGTTGGGCTCATCCCAGGGCACCGGGACACCGGGCTCTGCGGTCAGCCGCATGGGCCCCTGAGCCTCCAGTTGGGCGATGAAGCCGTGGCCGCTGCGCCAGATGAAGATGCGGTCCCCGCGTTGGACCCGCCGGCCGTTGCTCCGCCAGTTACTGCCGCTGGCCACCATCCCCCAGAGCTGTTCGCGCTTACACACCTCCCAGTTGCGGTAGCGATCCTTGCCCAGCGCAGCGATGAAGTCGGCCACGGCTCCGAGGGTCGCATCTCCGGGCACCGAAAGGTGCTCGCGGTAGTCGGTGTCGCGGGGTAGGAAGGATGGCGTGGGCGGGCGCACGGGTCGGTCAGCGCATCATCGGCCTGTGACCACCGCCAGGGGCCAGGAGGAACTTCCGTTCGAGGTGCCGACGCCGCGGCACCGCGTCGTCGCGCTGCCGGTCAACACCTGGCCGAAGGTTCGCTTCAGCGGACAGCAGGCATCCCCTGCGCATGCCTTCGTCGTGGGGCGCGGGGCGGCCGAACGGCTCTTCGACCTCAGCGCTTCTGAGTTTGGGGCAGTCGTACATCCGGTGCTGACCAGTGACGCGATGCTTGGAGGTGTCGGCGTCAATCGGTGGATCATCGACATCGACGAACGGAAGGAGCCCGCAGCGCGTCGCATTTATCCGGTTCTGATGGACCATCTGGAGAAGTTCGCCCTGCCCGCTCGCCGTCTGGCGAAGGAAAAGGAGCACAAGAAAAACATCCGCCGGCAGGAGGTGGACCCCGACGCCACGGCCGCCGAGCGCTACGCCAGGGAGTTCGATGTTTGGTGGACGTTGGTCGGGCCGCGCCGCGAGATGCTCCGGGCCACCAGCCGACTCGACCGCTACCTGGTGACGCCGACAGCTCCACCCCGAGGTGCCACCTCGATCGTCACCTTCGTCGACAGTTCCACCCGGGCCGACGAGACACTGATGGTCTACGCGCTGAGTGACGATTACTCGTTCGGCGTCCTGACCTCGGAGGCGTACAGCACCTGGGTCCGGGCGCGAACAACGGATGCCAAGACGACCGAGCGGCGCCCAGGTTCTTTCGCCTGGTCATCTTTTCCGTGGCCGCAGACGCCCAGCGAGCGTCAGGTGGCCGTCATCGCCGAACTGGCCGACTCGATCCTGACCAACCGGGCATCACGTCTTCGTCAGGGCGCTTCGCTCGCGGCCCAATACGGGATGGAGGCGGAGCCGAAGTCCCAGGCGCTCATCGACTTGACCGCAGAGTTGGACCGCGCTGTGCTGGATGCGTACGACATCCGCGGCATGCGGCAGGTGGTAGAGCGGCTTGAATCGCTGAACCGGGACGTGGCGGCTGACCCTGCCGCCGCCCGCGGTCCCGGCATCAGCACCGCCGAGGCCCGCAGAAGCAACTACTGCCTGCCGGGACCCGACTGGCCGCCCACCTAACCGGCGCAGTGCTCCGACGGGCACGTCCTGGGGTTCAAAGGGCTGGAGCGGCCGGCCGTCGTACTGGCGGTGAATGGCTTCCGGCACGAGGAACGGGCCCGGGAGATGTTGTACGTCGGCCTGTCGCGCGCCCGGGACCTGCTCGTCGTCTGCGGCGACCTGGAATTCATCCGCCGTGTGGGCGGGGAAGCGGTGGTCAGGCGGTTGATCGGCGTCAAGGCAGGGGTGTCGTAAAGCGCCGGAGAGGGAGCACTCAGCGAGACGTCACTGGAGCGGCTGAGTTCCCCGCCAGACGAACGGGCTGCTGCTCAGTCGCCGGATTCATCTTGTGGACGGCTGAAGAAGGCCGGGGGTGTCAGCACCCGTCGCGCCGTGCCGATACGAGTAGGGATGCCTCGCCGAGCCAGCAAGTCCTGACGTGCCCAGGTCCACCCCGCCCAAGCGGCGTTCCGGACCCAGCAAGGGCTCGGGGGCCAGGAAGGGCTCCCCGACGAAGAAACGGACGTCGGCCAGGGCCGCCGGAAGTCGAAGCCCCGCCGCGGTCGCCGCGCGGCGTTGCTCGTGCTCCTGGTGGCGGCCGTCGTGGTCGGGTGGCAGGCAGCGGGGCGGAACCTGTCCGCGCTGCCGTTTCTCGACTCGATCGCCGGAGCAAGCACCACTCCCGCCTGGCCGCTGACCGGCGTCCCGGCCGGGACGGTCGCGGACCAACCGGCGCTCGCCGTGAAGATCGAGAACTCGGTCGACGCCCACCCGCAGACCGGGCTGAACGCCGCCGACCTGGTGTGGGAGCAGGTCGTCGAGGGCGGCATCACCCGGTTCGTCGCCGTCTACCACTCGAACCTGCCACCCGAGATCGGCCCGGTGCGCTCCATCCGGCCGATGGACCCCGCGATCACCGCGCCGCTGCACGGCCTGCTCGCCTTCTCCGGTGGCGTCCCGACCTACGTCGACGCCGCCCGCAACGCCGGACTCCAGGTGCTTACCCAGGACTCCGGTACCGACGGCTTCCACCGCACGTCGACCCGCCGGGCGCCGCACGACGTCTACGCGACGCCGGAGGCTCTCGTCGCCCAGGCGGACGGCGCGCACCGGCATGCCCCCACCGCCCAGTTCGCGTACCCGAAGGCCGGTCGGCAGCCCACCGCCGTCACCGACGGGCAGCCGATCGGCACCCTGGCGCTCACGATGTCTGGCGTCGGGCGCCCGCGCTGGACCTGGCACGCCGAGGCCGGGCATTGGCTGCGTGCCGAGGGCAGCACGCCCGCCGTCGAGGCCGGCGGCAGCCAGATCGCCGCCACCAACGTCGTCGTCCTGCGGGTCGACGTCGTCTCCACCGACGCACGCGACCCGGCCGGCAACCCGGTTCCGGAGACCGTCCTGACCGGCGGCGGTGACGCGCTCGTCGCCTCCGGCGGCCACACGGTCGCGGCCACCTGGTCCAAGGACGAGGTCGATGACCCGGTGACCCTGACCGGGGCGGACGGCGATCAGGTGACGCTGGCACCCGGCAACACCTGGGTCGAGCTGGTGCCCAACCGCACCGGCGCCGTCGCCAAGGACTAGGTCGCGCAGTTCCCCGAGTGGGCCACCGTGTTCGCCGCTTTGGTTCACCCTGGCCGACCAGCAGTGGTGACCGTCCGCGTGAACTGCACCGCGGCGGACAGGGCTGGGATTCGGCCGCGCGGGTGGACGAGCGTGTCGCGTCAGAGGTCGGGAGGGTCGACCCTTCGACGGAGCTCCGTGACCCGCTTGCCGAGTTGATCGAGGCTTGCTTCGAGCCGATCGATTGCCAAGTGGAGTTCGCCGAATGCCGAGCGCATCGCCCGGTGCACCAAGGCGAGGCTGGCCGCGGCGAGGATCGCCTGCGCGGTCAGCACCGCGATCACGAGCGGCCAACCGGTCATCCGCTGATCCTCCCGTCCGCCACCGCCCGACGGCTACTGCTGTGCAGCCTCACGGGCAGCGACAGCGCCTCGTCGAGCAGTTGCTCGCGGGCCTTCGGCGCGGGTGGTCGTCAACTGACACCTCGCGTGACAGGGTGCTCGGACTCGATCTGCGCACCACCACGGGGGATCCATGTCGCTGGTTGTCCAACTGCTGTCCGGGGAGCGCTGAGGTGCACCGCAGCGACGGGCGGCTCTTCCTCAGCCCGACCGACCTGACCCGCCACCAGGAGTGCCACCACCTCACGGCGCTCAACCTGGCCGTCGCCGACGGTGCGATCACCCGACCAGCCTGGGGTGACGGGACGTCGCTGATCGCCGACCTGGGCACCGCCCACGAGCTCGCCTACCTCGAGTCGCTGGAAGCGCAGGGCCTGACCGTCGTCCGGCTGCAGGGGCGGCGCAGCGAGGCGGCCACCGTCGAGGCGATGCGCGCCGGCGTCGACGTCGTCCACCAGGCGACGCTCTCCGACGGCACCTGGAGCGGCCAGGCCGACTTCCTGCTCAAGACGGCTATGCCGTCGGCGCTCGGCGACTGGTCCTACGAGGTCGCCGACGCCAAGCTCGCCCGCCGCATCAAGGTCCCCGCGCTGCTGCAGATGGCCACCTACGCCGACCGACTCGCCACCCTGCAGGGCCGCGCGCCCGAACGGATCTCCGTGATCACCGGCGACGGCGTCGCCCGCCCGTGGCGGCTGGTCGACGTCGCCGCCTACGCCCGCCGCACGCGGACCAGGCTCGAGTCGTTCGTCGCCGCCGTCCCGCGCACCGGACCGGTGCCCGTTGCCTACTGCGACACCTGCACCTGGCAGGCCCGCTGCGCCGACGAGCTGAGCACCGGCGACGACCTCAGCCTCGTCGCCGGCATGCGCCGCGACCACCGCGCTGCCCTCATCGCCGTCGGCGTCGCCACCCTCGCACAGCTCGCCGACGCCGATCCCGAGACGCTCAAGGCGTCGGGCATTGGCAAGGCCACCCGCGAGCGGCTGCAGGGCCAGGCCCGCGAGCAGCTCCGCGGCCGCGCCGCCGGGGCGCCCACCCGCACGCTGTTGACGCCCGCCCCGGCGCAGGGCCTGCTGCGGCTGCCGGCGCCCAGCCCCGGCGACCTCTACCTCGACTTCGAGGGCGATCCGCTGTCCGGCGACGGCGCGGGGCTGGAGTACCTGGCCGGCCTCGGCGACCGCACCGGCGCCTTCACCCCGCTGTGGGCCCACGACGCCGACCAGGAACGGCGAATGGTCGCCGACCTCGTCGACCGGATCGTCGACGCCTGGCGCGCCGACCCCGGCATGCACGTCTACCACTACGCCGCCTACGAGGTCAGCGCGCTCAAGCGGCTCACCGGCCGGTACGGCGTCCGCGAGGCCGAGCTCGACCAGCTGCTGCGCGCCGAGCGGTTCGTCGACCTCTATCCCGTCGTCCGCCAGGGGATGCGGATCAGCAAGGAGTCGTACTCGATCAAGAAGGTCGAGGCCTTCTACGGACGCGAGCACACCGGCGACGTCGCCGACGCCATGTCCAGCGTCGTCGAGTACGAGCAGTGGCTCGCCGACCGCGACCCCGCCCGCCTGCAGGCGATCGAGGACTACAACAAGGACGACGTCGACTCCACCCGCGAGCTGCACGACTGGCTGGAGACCGAGCGCGCCGAGCTGGAGGCGCTGCACGGGCCGCAGCCGCGACCGGCCGTGCCCGAGGTGTCCGGACCCGCCCCGCGGTCGGACGCCGAGGTCGCCGAGCTCGCGCTGGTCGAGCGGCTGACCGACGCCGGGCAGAGCCTGCTCGGTGACCTGGTGCAGTGGCACCGCCGCGAGGCCCGGCCCGGCTGGTGGGAGTTCTTCAGCCGCGGCGACCTCGAGGACGAGCAGCTGATCGAGGACCGGACGGCCGTCGGCGGGCTGTCCGAGGCGGTCGAGGTCGGCACCGAGAAGCGCAGCAAGCTGTACGAGTTCACCTTCCCGCCGCAGGACGCGAAGCTGTCGGTCGGCAAGCCGGCGTTCGACGTCGACACCCGCACGCGGGTCGGCGAGGTGCGCGCGCTCGACGCCGTCGGCGGGCGGCTCGTCGTCAAGAGCACCAAGGCTCCCGCCGCCGTCCGCGGCCTCGGTCCGGAAGGGCCGCTCGACGACAAGGCCCTGCGCGCGGCGATCGCCGCGACGGCGGACGACGTCCTCGCCGGCCGGCCGTGCCTCGGGCAGGCGCTGCTCGACCGCGTCGTCCCGGCCGACACCCGCCGGCTGCCGGGGGAGGAGGCCGGCGACGCCGTCGTCCGGCTCGGCCGGTCGCTGCACGGCGAGGTGCTCCCGGTGCAGGGGCCGCCGGGCAGCGGCAAGACCCGGGCGGCGTCTCGGCTGATCCGCGAGCTGCTGGACGCCGGCAAGAAGGTCGGCGTCACGGCGACCTCGCACGCGGTGATCGGCAACGTGCTGCGGGCCGTGGGCCGGCCGGCGCTGCAGAAGTGCGAGGAGAGCCAGGCATGCGGCGCGCCGGGCGTGGAGTGGTCCAAGGACGCGGCCGACGTGGAGAAGCGTCTGCTCGACGGGGACGTGTCGCTGGTCGGCGGGACGTCGTGGTTCTGGTGCCGGGAGAACCTGGCCGAGGCGGTCGACGTCCTGGTCATCGACGAGGCCGGGCAGTTCTCCCTGGCCAATGCGGTCGCGGTGGCGCGGGCGGCGAGGTCGCTGGTCCTGCTCGGTGACCCGCAGCAGCTGGCCCAGCCGGCGCAGGCAGTGCACCCGGGGGAGTCGGGGCTGTCGGCGCTGGAGCACCTGCTCGAGGGGCACCCGACCGTGCCCGAGGACCGCGGCGTCTTCCTCGACCGGACCTACCGGATGCACCCGGCGCTGACCGCGTTCGTGTCCGACCTCGCCTACGAGGGCCGGCTGGAGTCGGCGCCGGACCGGGAGCGCATCGCCGTCGACGGCTGGGCCAGCGGGCTGGCCGTGCGGTACGTGGAGCACACCCGTCCGGCAGCGGCGTCCTCGGCCGATGAGGCGCAGACGGTCGCGGAGCTGTGGTGGTCGCTGCAGGGCGTCGGCTGGGTGGACGCCGCCGGCGAGCGGCACGTGATCGGTGTCGAGGACGTGCTGGTCGTCGCGCCCTACAACAGCCAGGTCGCGCTGATCCGCGGGCTGCTGCCCGACGGCGCCCGGGTGGGCACCGTGGACAAGTTCCAGGGGCAGGAGGCGCCGGTCGTCCTGTACTCGATGACGTCGACCAGCGCCGAGGACGCACCCCGCGGGGTGTCGTTCCTCTACGACCTGCACCGGCTGAACGTGGCGGTGTCCCGGGCCAAGGCGCTGGCTGTCGTGGTGCTGAGCGAGGAACTGCTCGACGCCCCGGTGCGCACGCCGGAGCAGCTGCGCCAGGTCAACGCGCTGTATCGACTTGGCGAGATGGCTACCGTCGTGCGCGAGCGGAAGAAGCGCCTGTGAGCATCACGTGTCAGCGACGGGCGCGTGGTCGTACAACGGCAAGGTGTCGTGATGATGCCGGCCGCCGCAGGACCGGCTCTCGATGGTCACCCTGAACTCTGCCCGGACCCGGTCGGCGGGAGTCCTGGGGCGCCGGTGACGTCCGGGGTCGCCACGCCTCCCTGGTCCTTCCGAATGCCGCTCCGCTGCTCCGTCGCAGGCCTAGCCTGCTCCAAACGCAATGACGCCGAACGTGGGGCTGTCGGCTTGGGGAGGACACAAGACGTGACTGCTGAGAGCAATACGCCCGTTCCGGTGTGGACGCTCGCCACCGAGGACGTGAGCGTTCCCGACGTGCTCGGCGATGGGGGTGGCATGACACCCGCCCGCCTGGCCGAGCTCAGAACGGTCCTGTCGACGCTCGTGGCTTCTCCGATCGCGATGCTGGAGGCGCATCCGATGCCGACCGGGCGCAGTCGGGAGGGCGGCATCGCGCTGCACGCAGCCAGTCCGCTCGCGCAGCAGCTCGCTGCGCTGATGTCTCAGACAGCGAAGTCCGCACCGGTCGACAGCATCGCTGCCAGTGGCGAGGTGCTGTACCGGATGGTGGTTCCTGCGAAGATGGCCGCGCAGGTCGGCAAGGGACTCGTCCGCTCCATGCCGTCCAAGGAAATTTCCGGGGGTGTCCACAGCGCTCTGATGAACTCCACCGGCATCGCGGCCCAAGCCACTTTCGTGCCCGTCGCCGGCAAAGCGGCAGCTGCTGGCGCGGCGACGGGCTCCGCAGCTACAGCAGGTGTGGCGGTTGCAGGCGCTGGCGCCCTGACGGTGGCGGCGCCCCTCGTGCTCATGGCCATCGCGGTGAGCGTCAGCGCCCATGCCGATCACCAGCGGCAGATGGCGATCGAGCGGATCACCGAGCTGCTGGAGCAGTTGCACGAGGACAAGTTGGACGACGAGCGCAGCGAGCTCGGTGGTTGCCGCGACGCCATCGAGAAGGCGGCTTCGGTTCTCCTCGACCAAGGACGCGTCGGCGCCTCTCTAGGCCTCGACTCAGCCGTACATGCGATCAACACGTCGATCGAGCGGACTCGCAGTCGGCTCACCAAGTGGCAGGCGGCGCTCGCCGCGCTGCCGGATGGGCCGGTCCAGATCGGAGCCCTCACGAAGGCGTTCCCCGGCATCAACGAGGAGGGTGGCGCCTTCCGTGCCCACCTCGAAATCGCGCGGCTGGCGATCGCTCTGAAGCGCCGAGTGCTGGTCCTTCAAGCTGTTGAGCATGCCCAACGGGAAGGTGTTAATCACCCGTTCACGGCTTTTCTCCGCACCCTGCAGGATGATGAACGTCGCGTTGAAGAACTGGAACGTGAGATCTCCTCGGTTCTTCTACGGCTGTCCACTCTCGAGCTGAAGCCTTCCAGCGGGTTTCACAGCCTTGTGTGGACGCAAGGAGCGGTGGACGACCTGCTGAAGGGTGCCTATCGTCTTCGCGCTCTGGGCGATGGCCTTGACGGAGGGGCGCAGGACTCTGACGTCGCGATCGACATCGAACGAAGGGGCGATGGGTCGTTGGTCGTCTTCCCCGCTGTCGCGGCGTGACCGCGTCTGAACGGCGTAACTAGTCGGACCACTACGCGTCTCGGCGCCGTGGCGGTTGCGCGCTCAGTCGCCATCGCGCGCGATTGAGCGGGATCTGACGCAGGAACTGGAGGACGTTCGGCGGCGGTTCCGCCGGCTGCCGGTGCAGGTGGGGCCGGGGTCAGTGCGCCGGACGGCGTAGCGGCCGGCCGGCTGGTGTGGCAGCCGCCGAACCCGCCGTCGGCCGGGCCGGTCGCGGCCCCGGTCGTCGACGACCTGGACTGGCTGGCCCGGGCCGGGCACCTGGCCCGCCAGCGGGCCAAGGCCGCCCGGGAGGCCGCTCACGCGGCGGCTCCGGTCCGCTCCAGGCTGCTGAAACTGCTGGGCGTCCACACCGAGGAACGCGCCTGGCGGATCGGCGCGGACGGCGAGGAGAAGGTCGCCGCCCAGCTGCAGAAGCTGATGCAGAGGGACCCGCGCTGGCGCGCCCTGCACGCGATCCCGGTCGGTTCGAGAGGCTCGGACATAGACCACGTGGTCATCGGCCCGGGCGGTGTCTTCACGCTCAACGCCAAGCACCATCCCGGAGCCCGGATCTGGGTGGGCGGCGGCACGTTCATGGTCAACGTGGTCCGGCAGCCGTACGTCCGCAACAGCCGCCACGAGGCGACCCGCGCCGCCCGGTTGCTTAGCGCCGCCTGCGGCGTCCGCATCGAGGTGCGGGGCGTCGTCGTCCCGGTCGGTGCCAGGACGATGACCATCAAGACGCCGCTGGACGACATCTCCGTCGTACCCCGCAGGCAGCTGGCGAGCTGGCTCGCCTTCACGCAGCGGGCGCTCGACGAACGAACCCTCGAGCTGGTCTACGAGCGCGCCCGGCGGTCGAGCACCTGGCGCTGACGCATCCCGCTCAACCCCGCCGGGCCGCGCCCAGACGGTGCTGCGACGGCTCGTCCAGCGCCGCCTGCTCGGCGGCGGGGGAGATGTTGGTCCAGTCGTGGTCGGCGGAGCCCACCAGCAGGGCGGCGCCCATGATCGACCCGCCGCGGGAGAAGCCGCGGACGTACCGCTCGACGAACTGCGTCGCCCGTGCGTTCGGCGCGCCCTGGTGCGTCTTCCCCGCCGAGTCGCGGAGCAGCGTCGTCCTCGGCAGCCCGGGCAGCATGACGTGGTCCAGCGACCAGGCGTCCATCGCGTCGCAGAGCGCCGACGTCGAGCCGTCGACCGAGATCGTCCGCACCCGTTCGGCCGGGTCGCTGGGGAAGAGCACCGCGCGGATGGGGCGCGCCTGACTGCTGGCCATGGGTTCTGCTCCTGCCGGTCCGGTCGTGGGGGCTCCGTCTGCGTTGGTCATCGGCCAGGCGGTGCACCTCGCGGTAGTCGAGTGCGCCGCTCGACCGTCGGCTATCGTTGCCAAACAACGACAGTCCATCGGTCGCCTGGAAATGGCCTGCCATCCGCGGCTTGTCGTCGTCATGGCAACGACAAGACGTGGCGCACGCCGGTCGGGACGACGGCCGGTCCCGCCATCCTGAAGCTCGACCCCGTCGGCTATCCACACCTGGTCGAGAACGAACACTTCTTCCTCGGCCTGGCCGGAGCCTGCGGCCTCCCTGTGCCCGACCACCGGTTGCTGCCCGACCGGGCCGGCCGGCTCGGGTTGCTGGTGGAGCGCTTCGACCGGGTGGTCGTCGCCGGGAGCCCGGTCCGCCGGCTGGCACAGGAGGATGCCTGCCAGGTGCTCGGCCGGTACCCGGCCGCGAAGTACCGGCTCACCTTCCAGGAGGTCGCGGCCGGGCTCGCCCGGGCCGTCGAGGTGGCAGGTGGGTCCCGACCGCTGGCGCTACGGCGCATCCTGGAGACGGCCGCCTTCAGCTACCTCATCGGCAACGGCGACCTGCAAGCCAAGAACCTGTCCGTCCGGCAGGCCCCGTCCGGGCTGTGGGAGGTCACTCCTGCCTACGACCTGTTGTGCACCCAGCCGTACACGGGGTGGCGCGATCCCATGTCCCTCCCGATGTACGGCCGGGCGAACCGGCTCACCCGGCGATGGTGGCTCGACGCGGCACAGCGGCTCGGCCTGGCCGAACGGGCGCTCACCCGTGCGCTCGACCGGCTCGTCGCCGTGAGCCGAGCACACCTGGATGAGCTGGACCAGATCGGCTTCGACGAGCCGACGACGGACCGGCTCCGCGACCTGATCTCGACGCGGTGCGACGAGCTCGCCGGGTGAACCCCCGTGCTCGGGAGACACCCAGGCAGCCGACCACGGCGCCCGGCCCCGTGGACCGGACGTCATGGTCGGACATGCTGTCAGCGCAGGTCGATCTCCCAGTCGACGATGTCGGTGTCCGGCCGGAATGTGCCGGTCGCCTCGCCCCCGGCCCCGGCGTAGTCCCCGGTGCCGCCGGTCACCGCCCACACGAACCCGCCCGGTCCGGCGCTGGGGTCCTCGTCGAACGCGCCCTGCGTGCTGATCGTGCCCTCGGGCAGCATCAGCGTGGCGGTACAGATCCCCACCAGCCGCGTCTCCGTGAACACGGTGAGCGTGCAGCTACCGGCGCTCGTTCCCACGGTCTCGCCCTCGCGCTGCACGTCGTCCAGGAACACCTGGGCGTCCCCGGCACCCGGCCCGGGCTCACCGAGGTCCAGGTCTGTGTTCCGGTCAGGGACGGCGACCGTGGTCAGCCGCAGCGGGTCGTCGGTGGCCGCCGCGGGCACGGCCACGAGCAGGGAACCGGCGCCGGCGAGGACGGCGGCGGTGAGGGTGATGGTCCGGGTGCGACGGGACAGGGTCATCGGAACTCCTCGACGAATCGGGTGATCGGTATGGACGGGGACGGGCTCAGCCGGTGAAGGCCAGGTAGACCGCGAACAGGACGACGAGCACGGCCAGGCCGAGCGCGACCGCGCCGGCGGCGGGCAGCCCGCCCAGCCGGCGGCGGCTGTCCAGCGCCAGTCCGACTGCCCCGCCGGCGAGGACCGACGGCAGCCCGGTCCAGAAGACGACGATCGTGACGACGCCCAGCACCGAGAGCACCAATGACCGCCGCGCGGTCCGCTCGGGTTCCACGCCGCGGGCACGAGACGTGGCCAGGCCCACCAGCAGCGCCCCGACGGCGACGAACGCGACCAGTAGCGAGAGGGCACCCCAGCCCCCGCCGCCGGAGAAGTCGATGCCCCAGCCGGGAGCACCGGCCTTCCACGGCGTGTCGGCGAACTGGCCGAGCAGCGTGCAGCCGAGGGCGACGGCCGCGCCGGCGACGGTCCAGCCGTCCGGTGCGGGCACCCCCCGGCGCGTGCGGGCGGCGGTGGTCTGGGAACTGGTCATGGTGGTCCTCCCCCTGGGCCGGCTCCATCGGCCGGATGTGCACCACCGTGGTCGCCCGATCCGGCCCGCCGGATGGGCGATGCGTCCCGGGTAGACCGGGAACTCTTCCCGGTCCGCCGGGTCGTCGCGGGGTCCCGGCCGGGACGCCGTCCGGCCACACTGAGGCGATGAGGTCCCGACGGGTGACCACCGGCGCCGCCGTCACGGCGGTCGTCCTCTGCTTCGCCGCGACGGCACTGTCCGAGTGGGTCACGGCTCGGGCGCCCGAGTTCCACGTGTCGGACCTCGGTGGCGTCTACGCGATCGTCTGCGCCGTAACCGGCGCGCTGCTGGTGCACCTGCGGCCGCGGAACGCCATCGGCTGGCTCCTCGTCCTCACCGGGCTGCTGCAGGCGTCGAGCGCCGGCGGCAACGCCTACGGCAGCTACGGCGTGGACGTTGCGGACCCGGACTGGCCCCTCGCCCGGGTGGTCGCCCAGGCGACCTCGATGACCTGGTTGGCCTCGATCGTCCTGCCGGCCACGGTGCTGGTCGCCGTCTACCCGTCCGGCCGGCTGCCCGCCCGCTGGTGGCGGTGGCCGGTGGGTGCCGTCGCGGTCGGGCTCGCCGTCGTCACGGTGCTCGCCGCCCTCACCCAGGACGCCTACGACGACATCGCGTCCGGACCCGCGCCCGTGGCGCTGCCGCAGACGTGGTGGACGACCGGTCTCCTCGCCGCCGCCGGCGGAGCCGTGCTCGGGGGTGCGGTCACGATCTGGGTCGCGACGGTCGTCCGCCTGCTCCGGTCCCGCGCAGCGGAGCGCCAGCAGCTGGCCTGGCTGGTGTGTGTCGTGCTGCCGCTGATGGTCGTCGTCTTCCTCGCCCCCGCAGCGCCGGACTGGTTGTTCGGGACGCTCGCGCTCATGGTGCCGGGCGCGGTCCTGCTGGGCGTCGTCCGCTACCGGCTGCTCGGCATCGTGGTCAGCCGGGGCCTGGTCTACCTGGCCCTCACCGGCGCCGTCGTCGTCCTCTACCTCGGAGTCGCGGGAGCAGCCGCAGCCGCCTTCGGCCGCACCTTCTCGCCGGTCACCGGCGCGGTCGCGGCCGCGCTGCTGGCGGTGGCGCTCAGCCCGGCGCGGAACCGGCTGCAGTCCGCGGCCGACCGGTTCGTCTACGGGCCGCGCCGCGACCCCGTCGCCGCCGTGACCGAGCTGGGCGACCGGGTGGCCAGCGCGGACGAGGACGACCTGCTGCCCGCCGTCCTCGACACGGTCACCACGGCCCTGCGCGCTCCGGCGGCCCGGGTCCGGGCGGCCGGGGAGTCGGCCGAGCCAGGGACCGTCGCCGTGCCGCTGCGGGTCGGCGGGCAGGACGTCGGCACCCTCGAGGTGGCCGAGCGGCACCCCGGCGAGCCGTTCACCGCGGACGACCGCCGGCTGCTCGCCGCGCTGGGGCCGCAGGTGGCCGTCGTCGTCCGCGCGCTGGAGCTGACCCGGGCGCTGGAACGCGAGCGGGACCGGGTGCTGTCCGCGACGCACACCGAGCGCGACCGGATCCGCCGCGACCTGCACGACGGGCTGGGCCCGTCGCTCGCCGGGATCGGACTCGGGGTGCAGGCGGTGCAGGCGCACCTGGGGGAGCGGGCGGACCCGCTCACCGCCGGGCTGCTCGCCCGGCTCAAGGACGAGGTGGACGCCGCGGTGGGGGAGGTGCGCCGGATCCTGGACGGGCTGCGCCCCACACCCCTGGACGACGTCGGGCTGGTGGCCGCGGTGCAGCGGCACGCATCCGCACTGGCCTCCACGATGCCGGTCCGGGTGACCGCGGACGAGCTCCCGCCGCTGCTGCCCGACGTCGAGACCGCCGCCTACCGCATCGCGCAGGAGGCGCTGACCAACGTGGCGCGGCACGCCCGCGCCCGGTCGGCCGAGGTGGGCCTCCGCGCCCGGGACGGGCGCCTGGAGGTGGCCGTGGTCGACGACGGCGCCGGCTTCGAGGCGGACGGCGCCGGGCGGCCCGGGGGCGTGGGGCTGGACTCGATGCGCACCCGGGCGCGGGCGGTCGGCGGCGAGCTCTCCGTGACCAGCGGACCCGGTGGCACCCGCGTGGTCGCCGGCCTGCCCCTGGAGGTGTCCGGATGAGCGTGCGCGTCGTGCTCGCCGACGACCACCCGATGTACCGGTTCGGCCTGCGGGCGGTCCTCGACGCCTCACCCGAGGTGGACGTCGTCGGCGAGGCGTCCGACGGGGTCGAGCTGCTGGCCGTGGTGGAGCAGTGCGCGCCGGACGTCGTCCTCACCGACCTGTCGATGCCCCGGCTCTCCGGGGCTGCTGCGATCGACGAGCTGTCCCGCCGGCACCCGCGGCTCGGCGTGCTGGTGCTGACCATGCACGAGGACGACGCCTCGCTGTTCGGAGCGCTCCGGGCGGGGGCCCGCGGCTACCTGCTCAAGGGCGCTGACCGGGAGGAGATCGTCCGGGCGGTGCTGGCGGTCGCCGGCGGCGACGCGGTCTACGGCGGGGCGGTCGCCCGGCGGGTGGTCGACGCGCTCACCGGCACGGGCGCGCGGGCTCCGGCGTTACCCGAGCTGACCGAGCGGGAGCGGCAGGTGCTCGAGCTGCTCGCCGCCGGGCTGGCGACCGGGCGCATCGCTCAGCGGCTCGCGCTCTCGGACAAGACGGTGCGCAACCACGTCTCCGCCGTCCTCACCAAGCTGCAGGTGCCCGACCGCTCCGCCGCCGTCGCCCGGGCTCGCGAAGCGGGGCTGGGCCGATGAGGACGGACCTGCCGCCCCTCGCCGGGGAGGAGCACGTCTGCGAGCCGTGCGGCTTCGCCTTTGCCGACCACGACGTCATCCGGGCCGCGTCCGTCATCGCCGGGATACCGGCGCGGGCCCGGCGGCTGGTCGAGTCGCTGGACGACGCCGCGGTGCGGCGATCCGAGGACGGCGTCTGGTCGGCGGTCGAGTACCTGTGCCATCTGCGCGACGTCCACCAGACCTTCACCATCCGGCTGCACCGGGCGCGGACCGAGGACGACCCGGCGCTCGAGCCGATGCTGAACGACCTCCGGGCGCGGCGCTTCGGCTACCGCGACGCCGCCGTGGAACCAGTGCTGGACGAGCTGGAGGCGTACGTCGCGGGCTTCCTCGCCGAGGTGGCCCGGGTCGGGCCGGACGACTGGGCGCGGCCGGTCCACCGCCTGCCCGGCGAGCGGCGCACCGCCCTGTGGCTGGTGCGCCAGGCGGCACACGAGGGCGTCCACCACCTCCGCGACATCACCGAGGTGGCCCAGCAGGACTGACGGCCCCCGTGAGAGGTGGCGACCTGCCCCCAGCAGGAGGGCAGAAGAAGCCATCACATCGAGCTATCGAGGTGGGCGGTCCCGGTGTCGATCCCCGAGTGAGGCCCCGCTCTGCGCTGGGCCCGGGAGAGATGGGGACGGGCATGGCGACACCAACGGGCACCGGGGCCTCCAGGCCGCACAAGCGCGGCCGACGGGTCGTGGCCGCGGCCGCGGCGCTGTCGGTCGGCTTCGGCGGGGCCGCGGTGGTCGACACGCTCCTGCTCACGCCGCCGGCGTTCGCGGACGACTTCGGCCCGGCGGGGGACGGTCTCACCCGACTGGCCCTCACCGTGCCCGGCGGCGTCACCGCCGAGCAGGTCGCCGCGCTCGACGCGCTGCCCGCCGTGGACTCCGCGCAGGCACTGTTCGACGGCTCGGCGCTGGTCGCCGGCGCGGACATCACCCCCGAGGACCTGCGCGCCGTCGTCCCCGGTGCCCGGGTCGAGCTGTCCGTGCCGGGCGAGGTCGCCGGCCTGACGGTGAGCGACCCCGGCTGGCAGCGCTACGGCTGGAACCTGGAGAACACCGGGGGCAACGCCTACGACCAGCAGGCCGTCGCCGGAGCCGACATGTCGGCCCCGGCGGGCTGGCAGGCCGGCACCGGCCGCGGGATGACGGTGGCGATCGTCGACACCGGGATGATGACCGACCACCCGGACCTGGCCGGGTCGCTGTGGAGCAACCCGGGCGAGGTCTGCGGAACGGTGGACGTCGACCGCAACGGCAAGCCGGGCGACTGCAACGGCTGGAACTTCTACCGCAACAACGCCGACGTCACCAATGCCGGTGGCGACAACAGCCACGGGACCGGCGTCGCCGCGGTGGCCGGCGCACGTGCCGGCAACGGCGAGGGCTCGGCCGGGGTCGCCCCGGACGTCACCATCATGCCGCTGGTCATCGGGGGCGGGTCGTCGGTCGACGCGCGGCTGGGTGCCGAGGCGATCCGGTACGCCGCCGACAACGGCGCCGACGTGGTCAACGCGTCCTGGGGCGGTCTCTACCAGGAGGCGATCCTCACGGAGGCGATCGCCTACGCCAGCAGCAAGGGTGTGCTCGTGGTCGCCGCCGCCGGCAACGACAGCCTCGACCGCGACACCTCGCGCGTCTTCCCGGCGAGCATCGACGGCCCGAACATGCTCACCGTCGGCAACAGCACGGCGGCCGACACGGTCAGCGCGAGCTCGGCCTACGGAGCCCGGACCGTGGAGCTGTTCGCGCCCGGACACAAGGTCTTCACCGCGTGGAACGACGGCAGCTACCGGCTGATCGGTGGCACCTCGATCGCCGCGCCGCACGTGGCGGCCGCGCTCGCGCTCTACAAGGCCAGCAACCCCGACGCCACAGCGGCGGAAATCAAGACACAGCTGATGGACGACGCCGTCCGGCTGCCTGCCTTCGCCGGCAGGTCCGTCACCGGCGGGCGGTTGTCCCTCGACGCGCTGGGCAACCGCGAGGCGCCGGTCCGGTACACCTTCACGTCCATGACCGCGGAGGCCGGCACCGTCACCCCGCGGATCGTGGCCGCCGGCTCGGCTCCGGGCGGGGCGTACGAGGCTCGGCTGGCGCTCGGCATGGAGCACGAGGGGGCGGTCTACGCGCTGACCGGCCAGCCGGTGACCCTCGACGGGACCACCGCGAGCACCGACGACAGCGGTGAGGTGGCCTTCCCGCTGGGTGCCCGCGACGCGCTCGCGTCGCTGGTCCTCGCGCCGAGCGTCGACCTGCACGACGGCCGGTACGTCGTGACCGTGCAGCTGTTCCGCGACGGCGCCCCCCTCGGGCTGGCGAGCGCGGCACCGCTGCTGGTCGGCCAGGCCGCGCGCGACGCCGCCGTCGACCCGGCGCCGACCACGCCGGCCCCGGCGACGCCCGCGCCGACGACTCCTGCGCCGACGACTCCGCCGACGAGCCCCACGACGCCCACGGAGCCGGCGCCCACCGAACCGACCCCGCCGCCGGGTGGGGGCAGCGCGCCGGGGGAGACGCCGCCTGGTGAGGGCAGCGCGCCCGGTGAGACGCCGCCGGGCACTCCGGACCCGGTGGCTCCGGGGATCCAGCCGGAGACCCCGCCGGGCGCAACGCCGCCGCCGACCGACCCGTCGGCGCCCGGTGACGGCCGGCCGACGCAGCCCGGTCCCGACGTCCCCGGGGGAACCCAGCCCGGCGATGGGGACCCGTCGCCGTCCACGCCTCCGGGGCAGGACGACGGCTCGGACGACGGCTCGGGCGACGGCGCTCCGGCACCGCAGCCGCCGGCCGACGGCACCCCGGTGCCGACCACGCCGAGTCCGGACCCGACCACGCCGCCGACGCCCGCACCGGACCTGGGCGGCCGGAAGGACTACCCGGAGGTGGGGCCCTTCCAGCTCACCTCGATCGACCCGGCACGGGTGAGCACCGCGGGCGGTACCCGGGTGGTCATCAGCGGTGCGGCCCTCCCCTCGGGGGCGAGGGTCCGGATCGGGGCGACCACGTCGGTGCTGGTGTCCACCGCCGGCCCCACCCAGCTGACGTTCACCACGCCTGCGCTGGTGGCCGGCGTCTACGACGTCCACGTGTTCGCACCCGACGGCACCTCCTCGGTGCTCACCGGTGGGCTCACCTACGTCGACGCGGAGGGCACCTCGCCCGCGCCGACGACGCCCGCACCGACGACGCCGGCACCGACGACGCCGGGGCCGACGGCGCCGGCACCGCCGGACAGCGCCCAGGCGCCCGGCGACGGTCCGGGGCCCGGTGGGGACGGGTCGGTGACCGGACCGAACGGTCAGCGCCTGACGTACTCGGCGAGGTTCACCTCGTTGGCGCCGGCCATCTGGCGGATGGACTGCTCGACGTCGTGCAGCGGGATGTCCGTGTAGTCCGCGGCAGGGAGGGCGGGGGCCAGGGCAACCACGTCTCCGCCGTCCTCACCGGGCTGCAGTGCCCGCGTCGGCCGGTCGTCCTGGCCAGGACTGCGAGCTGCGGGAGGACGTGCCACCTCCCGCAGCTCCGCCGCGCAGGCTCAGGCCATCTCGGGTACCCGCAGGTGGTGGATGGCTACTTCCATCTCGACCACGTCGGTGATCTCCACGCCTATCCGGGCGGCGAACTCGCTGCGCATGCGCCCGGACGCCTCGCGTGAGGCGTCCAGCGCCTGGCGGTCGTCGAGGCACATGGTGCCCACCCCGCGACCGGCGGAGCGGTCGACCATCAGGCTGACGCTGGAGAAGCCGTCCAACTCGTCCAGGCGCGGCAGGATGTTCGTCTTCCACGCCTCGATGACGCGGTCGGCCTGACTGGCGTCCTGGAGCCGGCTGTAGGTGACGCGCGCCCAGGCCCCGTCGTTCAGGGCGTGGGCGCGGTGCATCACCGCGATCTCCCATTCGTCGACGTCGAAGCGGCCGCCCATCACGTCGTTGGCCTGCTCGCGCATGGCGCGGACCGCTTCCCTGCTGGCGCCCATCGACTCCTGGGAGTCCCAGCTCGTGGTGACGATGCACCGGCCGGAGTCGCGGTCGCAGAGCATGGACAGGCCCATGCAGCCGGGCATGCTCTGCACCGCCGGCATGACCTCGTCGCGGATGTAGCGGATGCCCTCGTCGACGCGCTGCGGGTCGGCGTGGACGGTGGTGGTCCGGGCGTACATGCCGCCCTCCTCTCGGGATGGCGGGCGGCGCCCCAGCGGCGTCGCCGCGAGGAAGATGCTTCTCCCGGTGGGGGGCGCGGGCAAGACCCTTCGAGGACGGCGGTCAGGCCACCTGCCGCCCGGCGGGGCTCCCTGGTCGGTCCGGGACGGCGGCGACGTCGTCCTCGGGAGAGCGCCTGCCGAGCTATCAAGTCAGGACGTCGAGCAGCCGCAACGTCGTCGCCTGCGGAACGCCCGGACGGTCGGCGCGGCGTTCAGCAGTGCCGGGGCCCCAGCCCGGCACGGTCGGGGGCGCGGCGGTGCCGCTGGGGCGCCGGGGACACCTGGGGTCAAGCGGGGCGATGCCGCAGGTCACAGTGCCTGTCGCTGCCACTCGGACGGCGGACCCGGCTCGACGATGAGCCGGTTCGCCGCGCGTCCTCGGGGGTCTGCTCATGTCGTCGTCTGCATCAGCTCGGGTCGAGGAGCTCCTGGCCCAGTGGGAGTCCCGCCATCCCGGGACGCCGGTCCGTGCGGTGGTCGCCCGCGCCGAGCAGCTCGGCTTCGTCCCCACCCCGCCCGGCGGCACCGGCACCGCGGACTACCTCCGCCTGGTCTCCAGCGCCCCCACCGAGCGGTCGGTCACCCTCTACGTGAACGCCCTGCGGATCACCGCCGCGGGCTCGGCGGCCCGCAAGCTGGCCGCCGTCCTGCCCGGCGCCGTGGTCCGCTCCCGCGACGTCCAGCTGCCCTACGGCTCCACCGACCCGTTCGCCGCCCTGCGGACCTTCCGTCGCCTCGCGACCGGGGAGCCGCTGGCCCCGCCCCTCCCGCCGGCGACGGCGCCGTTCCGGGCAGCCGCACCTGTGCCGCCCGAGACGACGCCGCAGCCGGGCGACCGGCGCCGGCCGGTCGTCCTCGCCCTCGTCGCCGCCGTCGTGCTGTTCCTCGTAGTCGCCGGCGCTGCCAGCAGCGGTCCCGGTGGCGCGCTGGCCATGCTCGGCGTCACCGCCGTCCTCGTCGGGTTGGGCGCCGTCGTCGCCGGCGGGGCCCGGTGGGCGTTCATCGCCTCCCGCGGTGTCGGCGGCATCGTCGTGGCAGCCGGCCTGGTCGCCTTCCTCGTCGGCGGCGCCACGCTGCCGGCGACCGAGCCGGCCTCCGCCGGGTCGACCGCCGCCGTGGCGAGCGCCGGCGGAAAGGCCAAGGCCGCCGTCGACCCGGAGGCCGCCACAGCTGCCGCCGAGGCGGCTCTGGCCGAGGTCGAGACGCGGGAGGTGGCCAGCACCTCGTCGAGCGCTGCCACCGGCCTGCTCGGCGACGCGGCCGCCACCACGGCCGTGCAGGCGGCCCAGCCCACCAGCGCGCTGGCCGCCCTCGCCGCCGTCGAGGTGAAGGGCCGCGCGCCGAAGACCGGTTACGACCGCGACCTGTTCGGCTCGCCCTGGACCGACGTCGACCGCAACGGCTGCGACACCCGCAACGACGTCCTCGCCCGCGACCTGACCGCCGAGACCTTCAAGCCCGGCACCCGCAACTGCGTCGTGCTCACCGGCTCCCTCGCCGACCCCTACTCCGGCACAGCCATCGCCTTCCAGCGCGGCCAGGAGACCAGCGACGACGTCCAGATCGACCACGTGGTCGCGCTGTCCAACAGCTGGCAGACCGGCGCGCAGGGCTGGGACGCCACCAAGCGGACCGCCTTCGCCAACGACCCGCTCAACCTGCTCGCCGTCGACGGCCCGCTGAACATGCAGAAGGGGGACGGCGACGCCGCCACCTGGCTGCCTCCGAACAAGGGCTACCGCTGCGCCTACGTGGCGCGACAGGTCGCGGTGAAGGTCTCCTACGGGCTGTGGGCGACGCAGGCCGAGCGCAACGCCATGGCCACGGTGCTCAGCACCTGCCCGGCCGAGCCGCTGCCCGGTGGTGTCGTCGCCGACGTCCCTGCCCCGGCTCCTGCGCCCGCCCCTGCTCCCGCCGCTGCCCCGGCTCCTGCTCCCGCCCCCAGGCCTGCGCCGCAGCCGGCACCGCAGCCCGCGCCCGCCGTCGTCGTCCCGGCGCCCGCGCCTGCCCCGGCTCCTGCGCCGGCTCCTGCCCCGGCTCCTGCCCCGGCTCCTGCGCCCGCTCCGGTCGCCTCGTACGCCAACTGCGACGCGGTCCGGGCTGCGGGAGCCGCTCCCATCTACGCCGGTGACCCCGGGTTCCAGCCGAAGTTCGACCGCGACAACGACGGTGTCGGCTGCGAGTGAGGGGGCTGACGACGGCGGTGCGTGGCGTCCCGTATGCGCTCGTAGTGAGTCCCTGTTTGCCGCTCTGAGCTGCAGCTTCACCTTGTGACGATCCCGGGGCCGCGCTAGACTTCGAACATCAGTTCGAAGAGCCGCGGGAGGTGTCATGGGCGAGCTGACCTCGGTCCTGGATGCCTTCGCCGCTGACGACCTCAAGCCGATGTTCGGCCCGCAGCTCCTGGACCGGACCGCGGAGCTGCTGGAGGCACGGAACCGGATCGACGCCGAGCTGCTCCGCACGGTGCGGGAGTGCGAGCTGACCCAGGCCGCTGAGCACGACGGGCTGAAGACGATGCAGTCCTGGCTGCGCGGGCACGGCCGGCTCTCCTCGGGCACCGCGTCGCGGATCGTGCACTCGGGCCGGGCGCTGGAGCACCTGCCGGCGGTGGCTGCGGCGTTCGCCGCCGGGGAGGTGACCGCCGAGGCGGTGGCGGTGATCGCGGTGATCGCGGCGCCGGACAAACTGGCCGCGGCCGCTGACCGGGGCGTGGACGTCGCGGCGATCGAGGCCGAGCTCGCCGAGGCTGCTGCCGTGGCGCCGCACGACCAGCTGCAGGGAGTGGTGAAGGCCTATCTGGCCGCGCTGGACCCCGACGGGCCTGAGCCCGACCCGACCGAGGGGAGGCGGCTGAGCATCGCCAAGCACGCCGACGGCGTCACCGGCCGCTTCGACCTCGACGTCGTGGGTGGGGAGAAGCTGCAGGCCGCGCTGGAGTCGATCGTGCAGGCCAACCGCCCCGACGGCGACACCCGGAACCGGTCCCAGCAACTCGCCGACGCCCTGGTGCAGCTGTGCGACAACCAGCTGGCCAGCGGCAACCTCCCGTTCCTCCGCACGGTGAAGCCGCACGTCATCGTCACCATCGACGTCGAGGACCTGGTCGACACCGCCACGACCGGGCCGGGCGCGGCCACCACCGGGTTCGGGGCACAGATCTCCGCCGCCCGGGTCCGCTGGCTGGCTTGCGACGCCACCATCTCCCGGATGGTGATGAGCCCCGACGGGCTGCCGCTGGACGTCGGCCGCGAGAAGAGGGTCGTCCCGGCGCACATCCGCCGCGCGGTCGAACGCCGCGACCGGCACTGCGTCTTCGCCGGCTGCGCCGCCCCCACTCACTGGTGCGACGTCCATCATCTCCGCGAGTGGGTGGCCGATCAGGGCGAGACCAGCCTCGACAACTCGGCCCTGCTCTGCGAACGCCACCACACCAAGGTCCACCACGGCTTCCGGGTCCAACGACCACCCGACGGCCGATGGCGCACCTACCGCCCCGACGGCACGCAGATCCTCATCGGCCCACGCTGGTAGCTCCGGGCAGCGACGGGGCCGGGGACTCCGTGCGCGCAGTCAGCGGCGCGTCCGGTCCTACGGTCCCCGCGACCGGGTCGCCACCGGGTGTTCCGCTGCCGCTCGTCGACCGCGGCCAGGATCACGCCCGGAGCAGGTCCGGCGCCTGAGACAGGACGTCCCCGTCGCCAACCACCTTGCGCGTGAGCCAGTGGGCCAGCAACATCCCGACGCCACCGGGCTCTGAAGCCGAGGAGCGCCGCATTGGCACCTGGGAGGACGGGGATGGCTGAGACACCTGGCACCTGGCACGACTCCGACCCGACGCGGAGAGTCGCCTGGCACGTGGCAGTAGCTGCTTGGGTGCAGGCCACTGAAGCCATCCTCGAGGAGGTCGCAGCGACCTACGGCGGCTCGATCACGTACGACCAGCTCGCCCAGCAGCTGTTCGACAGGACCGGCTACCGGACCCGGATGATGCTGGGCCACTGGATCGGCCAGGTGCTCGGACCCGTGCAGGAAGCCACGCTCACCGACGGCAAGCCCCCACTGTCATCACTGGTCGTGCGGGTGGGGACCGGTGGCGTGGGTGACGGATACAGCAACCACGAGCATCCCGAGGGCTTCGTGTCGTTCGTCGAGCGGCAGCATGCCGCCGCCGTCGACCGGCTCACCTGCTACCGCACCTACTGCGACCATGTCCCGGCGGACGCGGCACCGCAGATGACGCCGCTCTACATCGCCAAGCAGACGTCGTCCCACATCCCCAGACAGACACCCCGGCAGAAGCCCGCCCCAACTCCTCCACGGACCTGCCCCACCCACAACATGGTGCTGCCCGCCAGCGGACGCTGCGACTACTGCGCATGACTGCTTCGTGCCGCTTCAGGGCGGAGGTCCCCGAACGCGGCGCTGGAGCGGGCGTCCGACGTCACGAGTGACGGAAGTGCGGGGCGGGACGACCCGGTGGTGACGCTGGTCGCCACCACCTGCTCGCGACACAGGAACGCAAACCGCGCGTGGCACTGTGGACGTCGTGTCTGCCGCAGCTCCCGGTTCTCCGCTCGACGGACAGCCCACCCCGCCGCCCGGCCCGCAGGACGCGGTCGCCCCGCGCAGCGCCGAGCACGCGCGACTGGCCGAGTCCAGCGACATGTCCGCGCCCTGGCGGCTGTGGGGCCCCTACCTCGCCGGCCGGCAGTGGGGGACCGTCCGCGAGGACTACTCCGAGGACGGCGATGCCTGGGGCTCCTTCCCCTTCGACCACGCGCACGCCCGCGCCTACCGCTGGGGCGAGGACGGCCTGGGCGGCATCTGCGACCGCTACGGCTTCCTCAACTTCTCCGTCGCGATGTGGAACGGGAAGGACGCCGTCCTCAAGGAGCGGCTGTTCGGGCTGACCAACGACGAGGGCAACCACGGCGAGGACGCCAAGGAGCACTGGTGGGCCGTCGACGGCACGCCGACGCACTCCTGGATGCAGTGGCTCTACCGCTACCCGCAGGCCGAGTACCCCTACGCCCAGCTGCGCGAGGAGAACGCCAAGCGGACCCGGCACGAGCGCGAGTTCGAGCTCGCCGACACCGGCGTCCTGGACGACGACCGCTTCTTCGACGTCCAGGTCACCTACGCCAAGGACGCCCCGGACGACGTCTGCATCGTCGTCACCGCCACCAACCACGGCCCAGACCCGGCACCCCTGCACCTGCTGCCGCAGGTCTGGTTCCGCAACACCTGGGCCTGGGGCCGGGACAAGCGCCAGGGCGTGCTCACCCAGCTGCTCGCGCCGACCCTCACCGCCAGCGGCCTGGAGGCGGTCGAGGCCGAGCACGGCTTCCTCGGCCGCTACGTCCTCGCCGCCGAGGGCGCACCCGAGGTGCTCTGTTGCGACAACGAGACCAACGCCGTCGCCCTCTTCGGCGCCGCCCGCAACGAGACCAAGTACACCAAGGACGGCGTCGACCGCCGCGTCGTGCAGGGCGACCGGAGCGCGGTCAACCCGTCCGGCGTCGGAACCAAGGCCGCGTTCTGGTACTCCTGGGACGCCGTCGCCCCCGGCGAGACCGTCAGCGTCAAGCTCCGCTTGCGAGCCGGCGACCCCGACGACGGCATGTTCGGCGCGGAGTTCGACCAGGTCCTCGACACCCGCCGGGCCGAGGCCGACGACTTCTACGGCTCCGTCATCCACCCCGGCCTGTCCGACGACGACCGGCACGTCGCCCGCCGCGCCTACGCCGGCCTGCTGTGGACCAAGCAGCTCTACCGCTTTGACGTCGCCCAGTGGCTGGAGGGCGACCCGGACGGCTCCGCGCCGGTCCGCTCGTCCGACCGCAACAAGGCCTGGCGGCACGTCGCGCTGGCCGACGTCATCTCCATGCCCGACGAGTGGGAGTACCCGTGGTTCGCCGCGTGGGACACCGCCTTCCACACCATCCCGCTCGCCCACGTCGACCCGGACTTCGCCAAGGAGCAGCTGCTCCTGATGTGCCGCGAGTGGGCGATGCACCCCAACGGCCAGCTGCCGGCCTACGAGTGGGCGTTCGGCGACGTCAACCCGCCGGTGCACGCCTGGGCCGCCTGGCACGTCTACCGGATCGACGGCTACCGCGACCGGCAGTTCCTCATCCGGATCTTCACCAAGCTGCTGCTCAACTTCTCGTGGTGGGTCAACCGCAAGGACGCCGACGGGTCCAACGTCTTCGAGGGCGGCTTCCTCGGGATGGACAACATCGCGCTGTTCGACCGCTCCGCGCCGCTGCCGCCGGGGTTCCGGCTCGAGCAGTCCGATGCGACCAGCTGGATGGCGTTCTACTGCCAGCAGATGTTCAAGATCGCCCTGGAGCTGTCCCGGTTCGACCAGGCCTGGGACGGCACGGCCATCAAGTTCCTCGAGCACTTTCTTTCCATCGCCGAGGCGATGAACTCGTTCGGGTCGCACGGGGTGTCGCTGTGGGACGAGGACGACGGCTTCTTCTACGACGTCCTGGTCTCACCCGACGGCACGCCGGAGCCGATGCGGGTGCGCTCGATGGTCGGTCTGCTGCCCATCCTCGGCGCCACCGAGGTGCCGGCCTGGATCACCAAGGAGGTCCCCGACGTCACCGAGCGGCTGCGCTGGCTGCAGCGCCGGCGCCCGGAGCTGATGGGTCCGCTGAGCAGCCGGTCCGCGCCGGAGGGTCGCAAGATGCTGCTGTCGCTGGTCGACCGCACCCGGCTGCGCCGGATCCTCACCCGGATGTTCGACACCGGGGAGTTCCTCTCGCCCTACGGCATCCGGTCGCTGTCCAAGTCGACCGGCAGCGTGATCGCCAAGGTCGGCGGGCGGGACGCGTCCATCGAGTACGAGCCGGGGGAGTCCCGCACCGGGCTGTTCGGCGGGAACTCCAACTGGCGCGGGCCGGTCTGGTTCCCGGTCAACGTGCTGCTCGCCGACAAGCTGCGCACCCTGGGGCGGCACTACGGCGACACGTTCACCATCGAGCTGCCCACCGGCTCGGGCAAGCGCTGCACGCTGGTCGAGGCCGCGGACCTGATCGACAACAGCCTGACGGCACTGTTCCGACCGGTTGACGGCAAGCGCCCGGCGGACGGCAAGCGCATCGAGGCCAGCGACTCGCCGCTGTGGCGGGACCATCCGACGTTCAGCGAGTTCTTCGACGGGGACACCGGGGAGGGCCTGGGCGCCAGCCACCAGACCGGGTGGACGGCGCTGGTCGCGCACCTGCTCAACCCGCGGCTGCCACCCGACCCCCGCTGGGCCTGACTCGCCCGGTCGGTCGTCACCCCGAGATCAGCCGGCCTGGTCCCGGCGCCTCCTGGCTCACGGCGTGCGGTGAGCCAGCAGGGCGCACGGTGAGCCAGGACGACGGGGCGACGGGCCGGCACACGCCGACCAGCCGGCACACGCGGCGCCGCGTCCTTCGGGGCGGACACGGGGGACGTGACACAGGCACAACACGTCCCACTGGCCACCCGTGTTGCTCGGCGTCCGCAGGCTCGTGCGCGGTGAACCAGTTCCGGTCGTTGCGTCGGGCATCATCCGGGCCGTGATCGGTGCCTATCTCGACTGGATCGGCGGACGGGTCGACGCTCTCCCGTCGGTGGGCCGTGCGTTGGTGCAGGTCCTCGCAACCGTCGTGCTCGTCACGGTGCTGGCCAACCTGCTCCGGTGGGCGGGCTTCCGACTGGCCCTGCGGGTGCCGGACGCGGCCCAGTCCAGCTTCCGTCGCGACCGACGCGCGACAACGGTCGCCGCCGAGCTGCTGCCCGATGTCGGTCGCGCACGGAGCGTGCTGGCCGGCAATTACGGCGACCGCCCACCCGAGACGAGCGGGCCCAGCATCCGCGGTTGGCGGGAGGCCCGTGAGCTGCAAGGGGCGGCCGACGAGCAGGAGCTGGCCCGCTGGGCCTGGCTCGCGCGAGCGGAGGAACGGCTCATCGAGACGGTGTCGCGGACGACGACGTTCTTCGGTGCGAGTTCCTTGAGCGCTTTCCGCCCGCTCGGAAGGCCCGCGACCGTCCTGGTGTCCGCCGCACTGGTGCTGTGGGTCCGACCGCCCTGGCAGCTCCCGTCCGTGGGGACCATCGCCGATTCCGTCGCGACCGCGGTCGATGCCCGCCCCGGCCGGGTGCTGCCCTTCGCGCTGCTGGCGCTCGGGCTCTGGATGGTGGCCCGGCCCTTTCCTGTCGTCGACCGGATCCGCGCGCGCGACGAGGCCGCCAAGGACGCCAACAAGCTGCTCGCCGAGATGTACGGGCAGCTCACCCAACTGTCGTACGTGCTGTACCAGTGGCGCGAGGAGCTGCTGACCGGACGACACGACCGCGTCGCCTCCTACGTCGAGGAGGTGACGCACGGGAGGCACAGTTGGGGCCCCGGCGGTGGGCTCATCGCTGCCGGGCACGTGGTGCCCTTCCGGCGGACCGGCGGCCGCTTTCCCGGGCCGGAGGTCGTCGGTGGCCGGCTCACCGCACACATCGAGGCGATCGAGACGCTGGATGCCTCCATCCGTGACAAGGGCCTCGTCGTCGTCGCCCGGCGACTGACCTGGCGGGTCCGCTATCCCTTGGGCGAGTTGGGGTTGCTGCGTCCTCTCGGGCTCAACTCCGGCCTGCGACGCGCCACATGCGCGCCGTCGGCGCTGTATGCGCCGAACCTGGCTATGGTGGCCGCTGTCGAGCCGAGGACCCCAGGGAAGACCGAGGTGCTCCCGGTGCTGGACGACCATCTCCTGGACCGGATCGAGTCGGAGGCCTTCAACTACGCCCGGGTGCTCGACATGTCGATCGCCAAGGTCATCCTCTGCGAGGCCCAGATCCAGCGGGTGGCGCGGTACCTCGGCAGTCGCATGGTGGGCAGCTGGTGGACACGCACCCTCAGCCTCGTGCAGAAGTGAGGGTCCAGCTCCTCGGCACTGTCAGCGGAGGACCTTGCGCATCACCCACCGCGGCCGGCCGCCGCTGCGGCCGGTGGTGGGCGCCGCCCGGGTGAAGCCGGCGCCCTCGAACAGCTCGACGGTGCCGACGTAACCGGAGATCACGTCCACCCGGCTGCCGCCGGTCTCCACCGGGTACCCCTCGACGACCTCGGCGCCGTACGCGTCCGCGTGGTCGACCGCTCCTGCCAGCAGCCGGTGCATCAAGCCGTGCCCGCGGTAGCCGGCCCGGACCACGAAGCACACAGCCACCCAGGCGTCGCGGTCGTCGAGCACCGGGATGGTCCGCGAGTTCAGCAGCCGCCGGTAACCGGCCCGGGGAGCGATCGAGCACCAGCCGGCCACGACGTCGTCGACGTAGACCAGCACCCCCGGACCCGGCTCCGTGGCGCACTCCGCCTGCATGTACGCCGGTCGCTGGAGATTCGGCACCCGGCTGTCGCGGTACGCCATGCACCAGCAGCCCTCGGCGCCGGGCTTCTGGGTGCCGACCACGGTGGCGAAGTCCTGGAAGCGGCCGAGGGCGGGACGGACGTCGACCGTCGGCTCGGAGTCGGTCGGGTACCGGGGTCTGGCCGCCATGTCGGCAGGCTAGTGAGGCAGTGCAGTGGTCTCCCACGTCCTCGTGAGCCGAAGCGCCCCGGGGAGGCTCACCTGAGGGCCGTCGGCGAGGTCCCGCGGTCTTCTGACCCGGTAGGAGTGAGGCGTTCAGGCCAGAAGGCTGGCTAGAATGGGTCCCGTGACGACGGTGCCGTTGAGTGAGGCCAAGGACAAGCTGTCCGCGCTGATCGATGCTGCCGAGTCCACCCACGACATCATCACCATCACGCGGCACGGTCGCGAGGCCGCCGTCCTGATGGCCAAGGCGGACCTCGACTCGCTGCACGAGACCCTGTTCTGGCTCTCCCAGCCTGGCGTCCGGGAGGACGTGGCCGAGGGCCGGACGGAACGCGAGCACGGCCGGACCGTCACGGGAGGCGAGCTCAGAGCGGAGTACGGGCTCCCCGAGTGACACCCCCGTACGAGGTGCTGATCACCTCGGCGGCACACCGCCAGCTCGCCCGGCTCCCACCCAAGGTGGCCGTCGCCGTCGTGGAGTTCATCACCGGCGTCCTGCCGGACAATCCGCTACGGCTCAGCAAGCCCTTGACCGGAGACTTCGCTGAGCTCCGCAGCGCGCGGCGCGGCGACTACCGGGTGCTGATCGAGGTCCACGACGTGGCCCGAACCGTGCTCGTCCTGCGGATCGCTCATCGCGCTGCGGCATACCGGCCTCCACCGCCGTCGACCGACTGACGACGGCGCCGACCGCGCGGACGCCCCGCTCCGGGGTCAGGGGAGCGGGGCGTCGAGGCAGCGGGTCAGGCTGGGCGGCGGCAGATCCAGCCGGCGGCGGCCATGCCCAGGCCGAACACGATCGTCCCGGGAATGATCCCGTGGCCCTCGGCCGGCAGCGCCGGCACCAGCAGCGCGCCCACCGTGATGCCCGGCAGCGCCAGGGCCACCGGCAGCGGCAGCAGCCGGGAGCGCACCGCTCCGACGGCGACCAGCAACGGGCCGAGCAGTGTCGACGTCCCGGCCAGCGCGGAGAACCAGGCGATCGACGCCTCCAGGTCGTGGAAGCCGTGGCCCATCGCCGGGGCGACGTAGCCCTCGGTGATGCTGCCGATCGGCATCAGCACCAGCCCCAGCCACAGCACCGCGAGACCGACCGTCGCGACCCGGGACGGCGCCAGCCGGCGGAACAGCACGCCGAGCCCGGCGGCCATCAGCAGCGCGCCGGCGCCGAAGGTCAGGTGGGCGGCCAGCCAGGTCGGCGCCTCCATCGCCGCCTCGTCGTGCCGCAGCGGGTGCATCGCGTTGCCGACGGCGAACAGCACGCCGCCGGCGACGACGGACAGTGCGGCCGCCGACGGTCGGGCGCGGGAGTCCGCGGCGGGGGACAGGGGAGCGGTGCGGTCGAGCGTGGTGGTCACGGCGGTCCTCGTCGGTGCTGCGGCTCCCGGTGAGCCGGTCGGCGCAGACCCTCGCCGTCCCCACTTGCCGGCCACTTGTCGTCGCACGACAAGTGGGCCGTAAGCGGGCGCGCGGATCGTCAGCGGCGCCGACCAGGAGGAGTACCCCGATGACCGCCACCGCCCCGTTCCGCGTCACCCCCCGCCGGGACGGCGACCCGGTGCCCGACGTGCTGGGCATGCGGCTGGCCCACCGGGTGATGCTCTACGACGCGCAGCGGCTCACCGACCTCGCGGAGCAGCTCGCGATCACCGGGGCCACGGCCGGCCGGGCGGCAGCGATCGCCGGCTACGTCCGCGACTGGGCCGACTCCGTGCACGTCCACCACTCGGCCGAGGACGACGTCCTCTGGCCGGTGCTCGTCGCGTCCGCCGGCCGGCACGTCGACCTGACCGAGCTCAGCGACGACCACGCCGCCCTCGGCTCGATGCTCGACCGGCTGCGCCGGGCCGCCGACACGTTCCGCGCCTGCCCCGAGGAGGACGCCGCCACCGCGCTGGCCGTCGAGCTCGCCGGGCTGCGCGACTCCCTCACCGAGCACGTCGGCGAGGAGGAGGGCGCGGTCCTCCCGCTCGTCGAGCGGTACGTCTCGGTCCGCGACTGGGAGGAGGTGGAGCGGCGGATCCGCCGGCGGGCCCGGATCACGTTCGAGCTGCCCCGGGTGGCCGCTGTGGTCACCCGGGAGGAGTTCGCGGGGCGCGCCGGCCCGGTGCTGCGGCTGGCGATCGCCGTCCTCGGCCCGCCCTTCCGGCGCCGGGAGCGCGCCGTCTTCGGCGGCCAGCGGTAGGTCGTCAGGTGACGTCGTAGGTCAGGTGCGTCGCGTTCGACGTCGGGACCACGCTCCGCTGCACCAGCGTGCGCCGCGCTCCGCCGGTGAACAGCGGCGTGCCGGCGCCCAGCACGACCGGTGCCAGGTGCAGCGTGAGCACGTCGACCAGCCCGGCGTCGAGCGCCGAGCCGACCGTGGCGCCGCCGCCCATCAGGACGACGTCCAGGTCCTCGCCGCGCTGCGCCGATGCCGCGTCCGCGCGCTCCCGAGCGGCGGCGACGGCGTCCGGCAGACCGCTGGTGACGAAGGTCCAGTCCAGGTCGGTCAGGCGCACGGACGGCGGCCGTGAGCTGGTCACGACGACGAACGCGGGCTTGCCGACCTCGTGGGCGCCGTAGCCCGTCTCGTCGTCCCAGCCCCCGGGCCCGTCGACGATGTCGAAGAGCCGGCGCCCCAGGACGACGGCGCCCGAGCGGGCCGTCGACTCCCGCACGACCCGGCGGTCGTCGGGGTCGTCGGAGAACGCCCAGGTGTGCAGGGCCTCGCCGCCGGTGCCCAGACCGCTGTGCGGGCCGGGGTCGGGACCGGTGACGAAGCCGTCGAGGGACACGGAGATGTCTGCGATGACCCGGGTCATGCCAGCACAGACCCGCTCGGCCGCCCGAACTCATCGCCCAGGCCCACCGCGGCGAGCTGGGACCGCAACTCGGCGCGCAGCGTCTCGGCGTCCCGCCGGTGCCCGGCCGCGGCCGCCCGGTCGCCGACCGCGTCGGCCACGACTGCCAGCGCTTCGTCGACCGGCCCGACGACCAGCGTGCCGTTGTCCAGCCCGGCGACGCGCCCGGCCCACGGCAGCAGCTCCGTGTAGGCGGCGCGCGCCACCTCGAGGTCGCCGAGCGCGACGGCGGCGTGCGCCCGCAGCGTCGTGGTGCTCAGCCAGTAGTAGTCCCGGGGGATCGGACGGCGGATGGCCCAGGCCGCCCGCGCGTCGTCGGCCCGCCCGGCGTCCAGGAAGGTGAGGACGACGGCGTCGCCCAGCGCCCCGGGCATCGCCGTGTGCAGCCACGCCAGGTCCGGGAGCGCGGCGGAGAGGTCGCCGCGGGAGAAGCCGGCGGCGAACCGGCCGATCATCGCCAGCATCCCGCCGTTCATCGCGCCGGCCTCGGCCAGCTGCGCGGCCGCCGCCTCGTAGCCGGCCCGGCCTTCCTCGGCCCGGCCGGCCAGCACGAGCAGGGCGGCGGAGAAGACGCGCACCGCGCCGAGGAGGTGGCCCAGCTGCCCGTTGCCGGCCAGCGCCACCGCCGTGTCCACGTGCCGCCGGGCCGCGGCCAGGTCGGTGCGCGCCGCGACAGCGAGGAACGACAGCCAGTGCGCGACCGCCCGGTGGTCGGGCTGGTGCGCGGCGGCGGCGAGGTACTCGTCCGCCAGGGCCTCCCGCTCGGCGGCCAGGTCCGGGCCGAGCGCGAAGTAGCCCCGGGCGTTGAGCGCCAGGCACAGCAACCGGTCGGCGTCCGGACCGGCCGCCCCGCGGGCCAGCGCCAGCGCCCGCTCGCTGGCGGTCGCCGCCCGGGCGTGGTCCACGCCCTCGACCTCGCGGAACAGCGCGATCAGCAGCCGGCAGCGCACGTCGTCGGGCAGCTCCCCGGCGGCCGGGCCCTCCAGCAGGTCCAGCAGTGGCGACAGGAGCTCGGGGTCCTGGGCGCCGTCGTCCCGCACGGTCCACACCAGCGGCGCGTCCCACGCCGCCAGCGCGTCGACCAGCCGCGTGCGGCTGCCCAGCCGGGTGGCCAGCCGGACGGCGGTGCGCTGCTGCGCCCGCGCGCTGACGATGTCCCCGGCCCGGGCGTGCGCCGAGATCGACGGGACCAGCAGGTCCAGGACGGCGGCGTCACCGCCCGACCGCGGACCGGCCAGCTCCTGCACCCGCAGCGCGGACGCCCACTGCCGGGCCGCGTCGCCGTACGCGCCGAGCGCCTCGACCGCGCGGGCGGCGGCGACGACCAGCGGCACCGCCCCGGCCGCGGACGACGGCGAGGCCGCGGCCACGGCGTGGTGCGCCAGGGTCGTCGGGTCGGCGCCGCCCGCGGCCTGCAGCGCGGCCAGCGCGGTGCCGTGCATCCGCGAGCGGCGCAGCAGCGGGGTGGCGTCGTAGAGGGTGTCCCGGACGAGCGCGTGGGTGAACCGCACCCGCCCGGGCGCCGGCTCGTCGAGCAGCCCGGCCAGCACCGCGGCCTCCAGGGCGTCCAGCAGCTCGTCCTCGTCGCGGCCGGCCACCGCGGCGAGCAGGTCGACGTCCACCTCCCGGCCGAGCACCGCCGCCTGCCGCAGGGTGGTCCCGACCGGGCCCGGCAGCCGCTCCACCCGGCGGCGCAGCACGTCGCGCACGCCCTCGGGGACGCCGGTCCGGGCGGCGGTCCGGCCCTCGGCGACCAGCAGCCGGGTGAGCTCCCGGACGAACAGCGGGTTGCCCCCGGTGCGCTCGCGCAGCAGCGCCACCTCCTCCGCCGACGCGTCGGTCAGCCCGTGCTGCTGCGCGAGCAGCGCGACGCCGGCCTCGTCCAGCCCGGTCAGCGCCAGGTGCAGGGTGGTGCGCCCGGCCAGCGCCGCCCGGGTCGCGGCCAGCGCCTCGCCGCCCTCGCCGGTGCGCTGGGTGGCCAGCACGACCACCCGCTCGCCGGCCAGGGAGTCGGCGACCGAGCGCAGCAGCTGGAGGGTCAGGTCGTCGGCCCGGTGCACGTCGTCCAGGACCACGAACACCGGCCGTCCGCTGCTCGCCTCGCGCAGCCGGTCGGCCAGGGCGCGCGCCGTCCAGAAGGCGGTGCGGGCGGCGTCCAGCGGGTCCTCGCTGCCGAGCGCGCGGGTCACCTCGCTCCACGCCCAGCCCGGCGGGGCGCCGTCCACCTCGGGGCAGTGCCCCCGGGCCACCCGCCACCCGCGATCGGCCAGGACGGACGCCACGGCGTCCGCCAGCGTCGTCTTGCCCGCGCCCGGCTCGCCGGTCAGCCACACCAGCCGCAGCCCGCCGGGCTGGCCGGCGACGTCCAGCAGCCGGTCCAGCTCCGCGCTGTGCGCCGGCGCGGGCGGGGGAGGAGCCGGCTCCGCGACGCGGACGACCGGGCGTGGACCCGGCCGGTCGAGCACCGGGGCCTGGTCCAGGACGGCGGCCTCCAGCTCGCGCAGCGCCGGTCCGGGGTCGACGCCGAGCTCGTCGGCCAGGTGGTCGCGGGCCCGGCGCAGCACGGCGAGCGCGTCGCCCTGCCGGCCGCTGCGGTACAGCGCCAGGGTCAGCAGCCGGACCGCCTCCTCCCGCGCGGGGTGCTCGTCGAGGTGGCGTTCCAGCGCCGGGACGACGGCCGCCGCGTGCCCGAGCTCCAGGTCGGCGTCGGCCCGCGCCTCCACGGCGACCAGCTTCAGCTCGTCCAGCCGGGCGACCTCCGGCGCCGCCCAGTCGGTGTCGGCGTACTCGGCGTAGGCCGGGCCGGACCAGCAGCCCAGCGCGTCCTCCAGCAGCGCGCGGCGGGCCGCGGGGTCGTCGGTGGACCGGGCCCGCTGGAGGAGCTCGTCGAACCGCCACGCGTCGACGGCGGTCCGCGGCAGCTGCAGCCGGTAGCCCGGCGCGGCGCTGACCAGCACCGTCGACGGCTCGCGGCGGGCGCGGCCCGGCTCCAGCGCCCGGCGCAGGTGGCTGACGTGCACCTGCAGCGAGGCCAGCGCTCTGGGCGGCGGCTCGCCGGACCACAGGTCGTCGACGATCCGGTCGGTGGACAGCAGGTGCCCGCCGGCCACCACCAGGCGGGCGAGGACCGAGCGCTGCCGTGGCCCGCCGAGCGGTGCCGGGGAGCCGCCGACCACGGCCTGCACGGGGCCCAGCACGCAGACCTGGACGGGGACGGGATGCGTCATCGCGGGCGAAGCTAGCGCGCCCGGCCGGGCCCGCGCTGCAGCGACGCCGCGGGAACGGCCGGACGCCCCGCAGCGGTCGGCTGCGGGGCGTCCGGCCGGGTGATCAGCCCGCGGCGGCCCGGCGGCGCTGCACCATCCCCGTGGTCATCTCCAGCAGCACCCGGTTGGCCAGTGCCGCGGTGATGTTCATCGGCTGGTCGTAGTGCGGCGCGACCTCGACGATGTCCGCGCCCACCACGTTCAGCTCCCGGGACAGCCGGCGCACCGTCGGCAGGAACTCCCGGGCCAGCAGCCCGCCGGGCTCCGGCGTCCCGGTCCCGGGGGCCATGCCGGGGTCGACGACGTCGATGTCCAGGGACAGGAACACCGCCTCGGCGCCACCGGTCAGCGCGTACTCGACCGCCTCGTCGACGACCGGGTCCAGCCCGCGCTCGTTGATCTCGTCCATGAAGAAGGTGCGCATCTCGTGCTCGCGCATCCACGCCACGACGTCGGGCGGTGGCCAGTAGCCGCGCAGCCCGATCTGGACGAACCGGTGCCCCGGCACGGCACCGGACTCGATCAGCCGCCGCATCGGGGTGCCGTGCCCGTACAGGTGGCCCCACTGGTGCGGCGCGGTGTCGGCGTGCGCGTCGAAGTGGATCAGCGCCACGTTGCCGAAGCCGTGGTGCCGGGCCACGCCGGTGGCGTTGGGGAAGGTGATGGTGTGGTCCCCGCCCAGCACCAGCGGGATCGCCCCCGCGGCCGCGACCGTGTGCACCCACTTCTCGATGACCTCCAGGGAGGGCTCGATGTGGCCGCCGACGATCGGGATGTCCCCGGCGTCGACCACCGGCAGCTCGGCCAGCGAGTCGATGCCGGTGCCCAGGTGCGGCCGCCGTCCGTCGGGGGGCAGGTAGTCCGCCTCGCGGATGGCCCGCGGGCCGAAGCGAGCCCCCGGCCGGTAGCTGGCGCCCCAGTCGAACGGCGCCCCCAGGATGACCACCTCACCCGGCTGGGCCTGGTCGTACCGGCGGTGCGGCACCCCGCAGAACGAGCCGCGGCTGCCGAACGAGTCGCCCGACCCGGGGGAGAACGGGTCCGGTGCGGGGGCGTCCGGGTCGGGCACCTCCCAGCTCATCGGGCTGCCCCGTCGCTGGAGCAGTGCCCGTTCCCGCCGGGGCGGGGCAGGTCCAGCGTCGGGTTCCGGTCGAAGAAGCCGAAGGGCTGGATCATGAACCCGACGTGCTGGCGCGGCATGACCGGCCAGTCCTCCAGGCGCACCACGTGGTGCATGCCGAACGTGTACCAGACGACGAGGTCGGCATCGACGATGTCGCGGTCGGCGCTGGTCCACGCCGGCAGGCCGTCGCCGCCGCGGCTCTGGTTCGGGTACTCCCCGGCGGGGTAGCGCTCGGCGCGGTCGTAGGCGGTGACCCACAGGTTCTGCGTGGCGAACGCCGCGCGCTTGGCGACCGAGGCGCTCGGGACCGCCGCCAGGGTGATCGCGTCGGTGGGCACCAGGCGGTAGGCCACCGGCTCGTCGACGACGTTGCGGCTGCCGTGGTTGACCACCTTCCAGAACCGGTGCCGCTGCGCGTCGGCCTTGCGGATGGCCTGCTGCTCGGTCTCCAGCAGCCGCTCGACGGTGTAGAAGGCGCTGGACGTCGGGTTGTCCTCAGGCACCTCGGTGTCGACCTCGTAGACCGAGTTGGCCGGCCCGTCGAGCTCGAAGTCCAGCCGCACGTTGAACACGTGCTGGTGGATCGGGGCGTACAGGCCGCCGTTGTTCAGGGTCTGCCCGTACTTCGACCTGCTCCCCGCCGGCTGCCCGGCGGTGGACAGGATGCCGGTGGCCTTGACCAGGAACTCGATGGTCCCGTCCAGGTAGAGGTGCCAGTAGAAGCCGTACTCGTAGTTGGCCACCGTGGCGATGAAGGACACCACGAGCTTGCGCGACCGGCGGACCTCGGCCTCGTCGGTGCGGAAGTCGTAGTGCTTCCACTGGATCGAGTCGTCCTCCTCGTGCATGCACACCGCGTTGGGGATGGTCAGCGGGTTGCCGTGGCTGTCGTTCACCACCCCGTCGAAGTAGTGGATCTCGCCGAGGCAGTCGCAGCCCAGGGACAGGCTGTTGGACAGCGCGCCGATGTTGTACTCGCCGGCGTCGAAGGCGTTCTTGCGCGACTGCACCGAGGACGGGTCGCCGTAGGGCACCACCATCTCCACCAGCGAGGCCCGGCGCAGCACCGACCGGTCGACGTCGCCGTCCTTGAAGCGGACCTGGTGCAGCACCACGCCCTCCCGGGCGGTGAAGCCGACCCGGAACGACCAGTCCGCCCAGCGCACGTGGTTGCCGGTCACCTCGAAGGACGGGCCCTCGGGCTGGGTGATCTCGATCGGCTTGAGGTCCGTGCGGGCGGGGCCGACGTGCCGGGGCAGGTAGTTGCCGGTCTCCTGCGGGACGGCGACGAAGTCACCCTCCTCCACGGCCACGACCTGCTGGGCGTTCAGGTCGTAGACGACGACCAGGTCCTCCGCCGGGTGCGCGTAGGGGTTGTCGTGCGGGTCCAGCCGCGCGTAGACCAGCGCCCGGATGAGCCGACGCCCTTCGTCGTCCACGCCGTAGTAGCCGGCCGACCACGGCTCGATGCAGACCAGGTCCAGGTCGGTCAGCCCGCGCCGGGCCAGCGCCTCGACGACCCGGGGGTCGGTCTTGCAGTGCTCCTCGCACTCCCCGAACTCGTCGAGCATGATCGCCGGCTGCACACCGGCGGGGAGCCGGGTCCACGCGGTCACCAGGCCGGCACCCAGGTCGACGACGGCCTCGTAGGCGGCGCCCTCGGCACGGTCGATCAGGACGCCGTCCACCTCGCGGGGGACCGAGTCCGGCCGCTCGTCGAGCAGCCGCTTGTCCGGCTCGCGCAGCGAGATCGACGCGAACCGGAAGGTGTCGGCACCGGCCGGCCCGTTCCGCAGCAGGGCCACCGCGCGGGTGATCTCCTCGGCCGACAACGGGTCGAGGGGATGGGCCACGGAGGTCTGCGGATCGACCGTCTGGATGCTCATGGATCTCCTCTGTCGGCGCGCGGCCGTGCTGGGCGCGGACGGACCGCGCGGTGCGAGCTGTGGGTGCCCCGGCCACCGGGACCGGGCGGAGCGGTGTGACCTGGGTCATCCCGATGGACGGCGACAGTAACGAGAACGGATCGCCCTGCCAAGCCCGACCTCGACGCATCTCGACCGATCGGCAGCGATTTTCGATACGAATGTGGCTCCCAGGGTTGACAACCGTCCCTGCGCTGACATGCTCCTACGAAATCCAAGGAGGAGTGACCTGTGACACAGCCTGAGCAGCTGCGCGACGATCTCGCCGAGAAGGGCGTCCAGTACGTCTTCGGCTGGTACACCGACGTCGACGGCGTGCCCAAGAGCAAGTGCGTCCCCGTCGCGTCGCTCCCGTCGATGGCCAAGGGCTCCGAGCTCTACACCGTCGGGGCGCTGGAGGGGATGGGCGACCTCGGCCCGCACGAGGACGAGTGCGCCGGCATGCCCGACCTGGACCGGCTGACCGTGCTGCCGTGGGACCCGCGCTTCGCCCTGGTCCCCACCCGGCTGCACTTGCACGGCGAGCCGTACGACCAGGACGCGCGCAACGTCCTGGTCCGCCAGGTCGACGCCGCCGCGGCGGCCGGCTTCCTCGCCAACGTCGGCATCGAGCCGGAGTTCTACGTCGTCCGGGAGACCGCGGACGGGTGGCAGCCGCTGGTCCCCAGCGACAAGGTCAACGCCCCCACCCGCGGCTACGACCTCGAGGCGACCATGCTCGCCGAGCCGTTCCTCGGCCCGATGGTGCAGCACATGAACGCGCTGGGCTGGGGCGTCTACTCCTTCGACCACGAGGGCGGTGACGGGCAGTACGAGTTCAACTTCGACTACGCCGACGCCCTCACCATGGCCGACCGGATGGTGCTGTTCCGGCTGATGGCCAAGCACGTCGCCCGCGAGCTGGGCTGTGTGGCGACGTTCATGCCCAAGCCGTTCCAGGACGACTTCGGGTCCGCCGCGCACATCAACATCAGCCTCGCCGACCTGGACACCGGCGAGAACGTCTTCGCCCTCGGCGACGGCACCCCCGCCTACAGCGACGTCTCCCGGCACTTCGTCGCCGGCGTGCTCGCCCACGCCGGGGCGATCAACGCCGTCATCTGCCCGACGGTCAACTCCTACAAGCGCTTCACCAGCCAGGGCTTCATGGACGAGATGTCCTGGGCGCCGGTGCACCGGGCCTGGGGGGAGAACAACCGCACGCTGATGTGCCGGATGCCGGTCAACCGGCACTGCCTGGAGGTCCGCACCGCGGACAGCGCGGTCAACTACCACCTGGGCATCGCGATGGTGCTCGCCGCCGGGCTGGACGGCATCAAGCGACAGCTGGACGCCGGCGAGCCGATCAACCGCGACACGTACAAGCTGACCGCGGAGGAGCTGGCCGGCTACGGCGACCTGGCGCTGCCGGCCACCCTGGACGACGCCCTCGACCAGTTCGCCACCGACGACGTCGCCAAGGAGGTCTTCGGCCCGGCCTTCCACGCCACCTACCTGGCGCACAAGCGGCGGGAGGCGCACGAGTACCGCTCGGTCGTCACCGACTGGGAGACCCGCACCTACCTGCAGCGGCTCTGAGGCCGGGATGACCGTCGAGCAGAGCACCGTGCTGGACCTGCCGCCCGCCGTGGAGGAGCGGCGGCAGGCGGCCAACGCCGAGGCGCTGGCCAGGCTGACCGGCGCCGAGCCGGTCCTGGTCGACGTCGCCCCGGCCGGGGACGTCGTCCCCGGCATGACACCGGACACCGTCCTGACCTCCGGGCCGCCGCTGGACTGGGCGGACTACACCGGCGGCCAGCGCCGCGCCGTCCTCTACGCCGCGCTGTACGAGGGGCTGGCCGCCGACCTCGCCGAGGCCGAGGCCGCCGTGGCGGCCGGCCGGATCCGGGTGCGCAGCACCCAGCAGCACGCCTGCATCGGCTCGGTCGCCGGCATCTACACCGCCTCCATGCCGGTGTTCGTCGTCCGGGACGAGACCTCCGGCGCCACCGCCTTCTGCAACCTCTACGAGGGCGAGAGCCGGCACCGGCTCAACTACGGGTCCTACAACGACGAGGTGGTCGCCGGGCTGCGCTGGCTGCAGTCCACGATGGCACCGGTCCTCGCCGAGGCGCTCCGCCTGGGTGGCCCGGTCCGGCTCAAGCCGCTGATGGCCCGCGCGCTGCGGCTGGGCGACGAGCTGCACAGCCGCAACACCGCGGCGACCCTGCTGCTCACCCGGGAGCTCACCCCGGCGTTCCTCGACCTGGACCGGGGCGAGCGGTCGGCCGCCGTCCGGGAGGTGCTGCGCTTCCTCACCCGCAACGACTACACGTTCCTGCGGGTGGGGATGGCGGCGGCCAAGGCCACCGCGGACGCGGCCCACGGCATCCCGTACAGCAGCCTGCTCACCGGCATGGCCCTCAACTCCCGGGAGTTCGGGATCCGGGTCAGCGGCCTGGACGACGAGTGGTTCCGCGGCGAGCACCCGCGCCTGGAGGGCCGCTTCTTCGACGGCTTCACCGCCGCCGACGCCGAGTGGATCGGCGGGGAGAGCTGCGTGACCGAGACCGTCGGCCTCGGCGGGTTCGCCCAGGCCTGCGCCCCGACCCTGCAGGCCTACCAGGGCGGCACGGTCGCGGCGATGCGGGCCAACAACGAGGCGATGTACGCCATCACGGTGGGGGAGCACCCGGACTTCCTGCTGCCGCCGCTGGACTTCCGCGGGTCCCCGGTCGGGATCGACGTCTTCGCCGTGCTCGCCACCGGGGTCACCCCGGTGATCGACGGCGGGCTCGCCGGCCGGGACGGCGGCCAGATCGGCGCCGGCGTGCTCCGCCCCGACCTCGACTGCTTCGTCGACGCAGCGACCGCCTACCGCCGGCGCCACGCCGACGGCTGACCCGTCCGCCCGGCGGTCTCCCCGCCACCCGGGCCGGCCCGACCCGCACCGCCGACCCGCACCGCCGCCCCGGCAGCTCCCCCGCCGGGACACCCCGTCCCGCGCCTGCCCGATGCGTCCTGTCCTGTTCGCCAGCTCCGGTCCACACCCAGGAGAACCCGTGGCCACTTCTGACCCCGTCCGCCAGGTCCCCGCAGCGCCCGAGCCGGGTCCCGGCGAACCGAACGGTCCGGCTCCGGACGGCGGTCGGCGCCTGGCCCGCGGCAGCATGGGCCCGCTCGAGCTGACCTTCTTCGTCGTCGCCGCGGCCGGCCCGCTGCTGATCGTGGCCGGCTACGCGCCGCTGGCCTTCATGATCGGCGGGCTCGGCGCGCCGGGGGCCCAGCTGGTCGCGGCGCTGGTGCTGCTGCTGTTCGCCGTCGGGTTCACCCGGATGGCGCTGCGCATCCGCAACCCCGGGGCCTTCTACTCCTACATCGGCCGCAGCCTCGGCCGGCCGATGGGCGGCGGCGCGGCCGTGATGGCCCTGGTCGCCTACTCGACGATCGCGGTCGGGCAGCTCGGCGCCATCGGCTCCTTCGCCTCGGGCACGGTGAGCCGGCTGGCCGGCGTCGACCTGCCCTGGCCGCTGTACGCCTTCGCCGCGCTGGCCATCGTGGCCGTGCTGGGCCACCGGCGGGTGTCGCTGAGCGCCAAGGTGCTCGGCGTCGCGCTGCTGTGCGAGGTGGGCATCCTGCTCGTCCTCGCCGTCCCGGTGCTCGTGCAGGGCGGCCCCGAGGGCTTCAGCTTCGGGGCGTTCGCGCCGTCGGCCGTGTTCGCCGGTGGTGGCACCGGCGCGATGTTCGCCATCGTCTTCGGGGCGTTCATCGGGTTCGAGTCCACCGCCATCTACGCGGAGGAGACCCGCGACCCGGCCCGGACGGTGCCCCGCGCGACCTTCATGGCCATCGGCTTCCTGGGCATCTTCTACACGTTCATGGCCTGGATCGCGGTCATCGCCTTCGGCCAGTCCGCCGTCGTCGACGTGGCGACCGCCGACCCGGTGGGGATGTTCTTCGCCGCCACCGAGCAGTACGTGGGGCACTGGGCCACCGTCGTCATGGAGGTGCTGCTGGTGACCAGTGCCTTCGCCTCCACGCTGGCGTTCCACAACACCGCGTCGCGGTACTTCTTCACCCTCGGGCGGGAGACCCTGCTGCCGCGCCGGCTGGCCGCGGTCCACCCGGTGCACGGGTCCCCGTACGTGGCCAGCGCCGTGCAGGCCGCCATCGGGGTGGTCGTCGTGACGCTCTTCGCGCTCGGCGGCTCCGACCCCTACCTGGGGCTCTTCCTGATCATGGTCGCGCCGGGCGTCCTCGCGGTGATCGTGCTGCAGGCGCTGTGCGCCGTGGCGATCATCGTGTACTTCCGGCGCTCCACGCCCGGCGAGCACCACTCGGTCTGGACGACGCTGGTCGCGCCGGTGGTCGCCCTCGTCGGCCTCACCGTGGCCACCTGGCTGGTGGTCCGGAACTTCGAGCTGCTCACCGGGCGCACCGACTGGGTCAACGTGCTGCTGCTGGCGGTGCTGCCGGTGTCCTTCGCGGTGGGGCTGGTGGTCACCCAGGTCATCCGGCGACGGGACCCGCAGCGTTACCGCTCGCTGACCGAGACACGGATCTACTGATCACCGCCGGTCACGGACGGCGACGGAGGGCTCCTACGCTGTGGTCATGAGCCGCCGCATCCCCCTGCCCTCGGGCAACGGCCACGGAGAGGACACCGGCCCCGGTGGGGCGCCCCGCTCGCTGATCGACGAGACCGACCGCGAGATCCTGCGGGTGCTGCAGGTCGACGGGCGGACCAGCAACACCGAGATCGCCCGCCGGCTGGGGGTCACCGAGACCACGGTCCGCAAACGGCTGGCGACGATGCTGGAGAACGACCTGGTGCAGATCCTGGCGGTGCCGACACCGAAGCTCGCCGGCCTGACCGTGTCGGCGCTGCTGGGGATCTCGGTGCAGCTCAGCGCGCTGCAGCGCGTCGCCACGGCGCTGAAGGAGCGTCCCGAGGTCCGCTACTGCGGGGTGTCCGCGGGCCGGTACGACCTGATGATCGAGGCGTTCTTCGCCGACCACGAGCACCTGGTCAGCTTCTCCACCGACGTGCTCGGCACGATGGAGGGGATCACCGGCGTCGAGACGTCGGTGATCCTCAAGATCGAGAAGTTCTCCTACGAGTGGCAGATCCCCTGACCACCTCCCGTCGTCCCCGCGGGGACGACGGGAGGTGCGTCAGCCGCTGACCACGCCGGACGCCGTCTCGCGGAGCCGGCCGGTGACGGTGGTGGCGGCCAGCACCGACTCCAGGACGGCGACCTGCGCGGCCGTGCGCCGCCGGAAGCCGAACACCTCCAGCGTCGCGGCGAACAGCTCGTCCCGGGTCATCCCGGCGCTCGCCCGGCACAGCGCCACCATGGCGTTGCCGATCTCCTCCGGCGCGACCTGCTCCATCGGGCGCTCGGCGTCCGGGTCGCGGCGGAATCCGGTCCAGGTGCCGCAGTCCAGCTCCGCCGGCCAGACCACGTCGCCCACCCGCAGCTCCGGCGGCACCAGCGCGGCGAGCGCGTCCAGCCGGGACCGGACCACCCGGGTCAGCCCGAACGCCCCCGCGGTCAGCCGGGCCAGCCGGTCGACGTGCACCGGCCCCTCGGCCGCCACCCCGGCCAGCATCACGGTCCGGACCCGCTCCGCGCCGCGCGGGTTGGCGATCCGGTCCAGCAGCTCCCTGCCGCCGGCCGGTTCCGGCGTCCACGGGACGAACGGCTCCTCGCCGTCCAGCCCGCGCACGGGCTCCGTGGGCGGCGCCGGGGCGGTCCGCTCGGCCGGCGCCTCGTCGTCCGGTGCCGACTTCTCGGCGTCCCCCGCGTGCTCGAGCCCGAAAACGCTCGTGGTGGGCTCGTCGGGGGTGGGGGCGCGCGGCGGGGGAATAGCGGGGACGGCGGTGGCGGCGACCAGGCGGTCGAGGACGGCGTCCGGGTCGGCCAGCCACTCCGGCAGCCACACCCGCTGCACCGCCGGCCAGCGCAGCATCCCGGCGAGCACCTCCACCGGCAGGCCGTCCCGGTCGCCGACCGTCCGCCGCCGCGCCCAGGCCGGCCCGTCCAGCAGCACCGCGAGCACCGGCTCGTCGGGGGCCTCGGCCCGCGCCACCGACAGGTCCACCTTGAACTCCGACAGCCCCACGTCGGTGCGGACGACCAGCCCCCGTTCGCGCAGCGCCCGGGCGACGTCGTCCCGGTGCCGGTCGGGCACGGACACCGGCCGGGTGTCCCGCGGCAGCGCGTCGGTGCCCAGGGCCGCCATGTCCAGGTAGGCGCGCAGGTGCTTGATCCCGACCGACGACGTCTCCTCGGCCCGCAGGGCGGCCGGGTCGAACGAGGAGAAGACCACCACCTGCCGCCGGGCGCGGGTGATCGCCACGTTGAGCCGCCGCTCGCCGCCGGCCTTGTTCAGCGGCCCGAAGTTCAGCGGCAGCTGCCCGCGCTCGTTGGCGCTGAACGCGGTGGAGAACAGCACGACGTCCCGCTCGTCGCCCTGCACGTTCTCCAGGTTCTTCACGAACAGGCCCTCGCCGTCGGTGCGGTCCAGCGCCTCGACCAGCCGCTCGTCCCCTGCGTCGCGCAGCAGCGACTCGATGAGCGACCGCTGCTGGGCGTTGAACGTGACCACGCCGATCGAGGGCGTCGCGTCCGGGGAGGCGGTGGAGCGGCGCCGGATCTCGGCCACGATCGCCTCGGCCTCGACCGGGTTGGTGCGCAGCAGCGCGCCGGCGCCGGACCGGTGGAACACCCCGTCCACCCGGACCAGCGAGACGCCCCGGCCGTCCGGGCCCGGGGTCGGCTTCCCGTGCACCGGTGCCGGGAAGGAGGACAGCCGGTTCTCGTAGTACTGGCCGTTGCTGAAGGCGATCAGCGACTCGTCCTGGCTGCGGTAGTGCCAGGACAGCCACTGGCGCGGCACCCGGGCCTGCACGCACTCGGAGAGGATCGACTCCTCGTCCTCCACCGCCGTCGCCAGGTCGTCGTCCAGCACGTCGTCGTCGGAGCCGGACGACGGCTCGGCGAACGACGTCGGCGGCATCTGCCGGCTGTCCCCGACCACCACGGCGGCGTCCGCCCGGCCGAGGGCGCCGACGGCGTCGGCCACCCGGATCTGCGAGGCCTCGTCGAACACCACCAGGTCGAACAGCCCCGCCCGGGCGGGGAAGAACCGGGCCACCGAGTCCGGGCTGACCAGCACGCACGGCATGACGGCGGTGATCAGGTCGCCGTACTCGGCGAGCAGCGCGCGGACGCCCAGCCCGCCGCGCTGGCGGCCCAGCTCCCGCTGCAGCGCGCCGATCCGGCCGCCGCGGGCGGCGGCGTCGAAGGTCCGCGACGCCACGACCGAGGCGGGCAGGGCCGCGGTCAGATGGGCGCGGACCGCCCGCGAGGCGGCGGTGAACCGCGCCACGGCGCGGTCGTGCACCGGCGCGTCGAACGCGGCCAGGCCGGTGGCCGCCTCCCGCTCGGTCACCGACGCCAGCGCCAGGCCCCGGTCGAAGGAGCGCACCGCGTCGTCGGCCGGGACCTCGCCGGACAGCAGCGCGGCCCGGGCGTCGGTGAGCCCGGCGGCGCGCAGCGGCTCCAGCCCGGCGAGCAGCTCCAGCCACCGGCGCAGCGAGGGCAGCCCGGGGGTGGAGGTGGCCCGCTCCACCCGGGTCGCCGCCCACTGCACGGTGACCCCGGTGTCGCCGGCCCAGCCGGCCAGCGCCGCGGGCGTCGTACGGCAGGCGGTGACCAGCCGGTCCAGCGCGTCGGCGATGCCGGTGACCCGCTGGGCCCCGGCGGGATCGGCGACCGGTCCGGCGGCGAGCAGGTCCCGCAGCGCGCCGGGGAAGCCGTCCCGGCCGTCGACCGCGGCGCCGGCCCGGCGCAGCCAGCCGGCCTGCCGGTCGACCAGACCCGGGTCGGTCAGCGGGTTCCACGCCGGCGGCACCTGCAGGCCGGGGACCTCCCCGGCGCGGCGGCCCAGCTCGCGGGCGGCGGACTGCACCTGCAGCAACGCGCCGGTCAGCGCCGGCACCTGCCTGGGCTCCACCTCCGCGCCGGGGCGCAGCACGCCGGCCAACTGGTCGCGGACGGCGGTCAGCCGCTTCTTCCGGCCGAACCAGCCCGACTGCGCGGCGTCGGTGGCGGCGGCGTGCACGTCGGGCAGCGGGAGGTCCAGCGCGGCGGGGGTGGCGACGTCCAGCCCGGGGTGCGGCGCCGCGGCGAAGGCGGCCACCTCCGCCGAGAGCGCGCCGGCCGCCGCCGCCCAGCGCGGCGTCCGCACCTCGTCGAGGACCTCCAGCCCGACCGGCGGTCCGGTGAGCAGGTCGGCGAGCACGGCCAGGTCGTCCGGGGTGCGGGCGGTACGCAGGGCCGGCACCAGCCGGGGGTCGACCGGGTCCGGGCCGATGGCGTCGTTCAGCCCGAGGGAGGCCTGCTGCACGGCGTCGACGTCGACGTCCGCGGTGTCCACGAACGCCCACGGGTGCCCGGGCCGGGGCCGGGCCAGGTCGGCGACGTCCGGCAGCCCGGCGAGGGCGCGGCGGACCGCCGCGGTGGACTCCGCGGTCAGCCCGCCGACGTCCGCGGCGTCCACCGGCAGCGCGGGCACCGCGTCGCCGGCGGTGAGCACGCCGGTGTGCGCGCTGTAGAGCGAGAGGCCCGCGGCGTTGGGCTCGTGCAGCCGGGAGGCGTAGCGGGCCAGCGCGCGGCGGGCCGACCGCAGGTCCTCGCCGTCGGCGGTGAACCCCTGCTCGTCGACCCCGACGGCGTGCTCCAGCGCGGCGCGCACCTGCGCGCGGACGACGACCGGCCGGCTGCCCTTGTCGTGCAGGTCGAGGGCGAACGGCCCCATCCCGACCGCGTCCAGCCGGCGGGAGACCACGTCGAGGGCGGCCCGCTTCTCGGCCACGAACAGCACCCGCTTGCCGTCGGCGACCGCCCGGGCCAGCAGGTTGGTGATGGTCTGCGACTTGCCGGTGCCGGGCGGGCCCTCGAGCACGAACGTCTGCCCGGCGGCGGCCGCGGCGACGGCCTGCAGCTGCGAGGCGTCGGCGGCGACCGGGACCTGCCCGGCCAGCTCGTCCAGGTCGACCGCGCCGGCCGGGGGCGCCGGGTCGGCGAACGGCTCGGTGGGGGCGTGCACCAGGTGCGCGACCAGCGGGTTCTCCGTCAGCGCCGCCCAGTGCTCGTCCAGGTCCTTCCACAGCCGGAACTTGGCGAACGCCAGGATGCCCAGGTCGGCGGTCGGCTCGACCCGGTGGGGCAGCCCGTGGGTGGCCAGCGCGACCCGCATCGCCTGCAGGGCGGCGTCCAGGTCGATGCCGGCGCCGTCCGAGCTCGCGTCGGCCAGGCCGGGCACGGTGAGCCCGTGCACCTGGCGCAGCTTCTCCAGCAGGCAGTAGTTGGGTGTGCTGGTCCCGGACTCGTCGAGGGACAGCCGGTAGGCGCCGGTCCGCGACGTGGGCTTGAGGACGACGGGCACCAGCACCAGCGGTGAGCGCAGCGGTCGGCCGTCCAGCTCCCAGGCCAGGCTGCCCAGCGCGAGGTACAGGTTGTTGGCGCCGGTCTCCTCGACGACGGTCTTGGCCTTGTAGGCCAGCGCCCGCATCCGGGCGAGGTAGCCGGCCTCGGGCACGTCGACGTAGAGGCCGCGGCGCTCCAGCAGGAGCCCGGCCAGCTGGTCCTGCGGCAGCTCCCGCGCCGAGCGCAGGCCGCGCTCGCGCTGCACGGCGGCGAGCTGGTCGCTGGGGAGCAGGGTGATCGCCGTCCCGGCGTTGACCATGTCCTCCAGCGCGGCCAGCTGCGCGTCCGGGACGGTGAGCGCCAGCCCGGAGCGGGCGGTGTGGTTGATCAGCCGGTTGCGCAGGCTGAGGTCGAGCAGCGCGTTCTTCCACTGCGCGATCCGCGGCGGTGCGGCGTCCCGGGCCCGACCGGGATCGGGAGTGGCGCCGTCGGGGACCTGGACCGGCGCGCCGGGCGCCGCGGGCCGGTACTCGACGACGTGCACGGTGCCGTCGGCGTCGCGGGTGCGGGCCGGGAGCGGCAGCACGCCGTCGCGGCGGGCGCGGTGGACGTCGGTGACGCCGATGACCCGGTCCAGGTCGCCGGTCAGCCAGGCCGCGTACGCCGGGCGGTGCAGCTCGTCGAAGCCGGCCGGCTCCGCGCGGGTGGTCAGCAGCGTGGTCTCGACCAGCCGGACGAGGCCCAGGTCGAGCAGGTTGACCAGGCTGGCGACGTCGGTGGTCGCGCTGCTCTGCGCCGCCAGCTCTTCCCGCCAGTAGCCGAGGAACGCGTGGCCCTCCACCAGCCAGAGCAGCGGCCGGACGCCGGCCTGCTCCAGCGCCGCGGCGAGGACGACGACCAGGTCCAGGCAGGTGCCGGCCCGGCCGTCGAGCACCTCTTCGGGGGTGCGCACCTTCTGCCCGGTGTCGGCCCAGCTGGCCGGCGGCTCGCTGTACCGGACGTCGCGGCGCTGCACCGCCTCGCACAGCGCGGCGACGATCGCGTCGACCCGCTCCGGCCCGGCCTGGTAGCCCTGCACCGACGGGCTGCCGGTGCGCTCGCGGAGCAGCTCGGCGGCCTCGCCGACCAGGGTGGTGACCGCCGGGTGGTTGGGCAGCACGTGCGCGGCCAGCATCTCCAGCGCCAGCGACAGCGGGGTGGCCAGCCACTGCGCGGCGGCCAGGACGACGACCGGCACGCGCGCCGACCCGAGCACCTGCCCGCCGGACTCGACGGACACGGTGAGCCAGCCGGGACGGCGTTCCTCCACCTGCAGCATCGCCGCCGGGTCCAGCCGGAGCCCGACGTCGGTGAGCACCGTGGTGCGGCCGGGGTCGACGTCGGCCAGCAGCTCGACCGGGGCGCCGATCGGTCCCTGGGCGTCCCGGACGCCGACGTGCACGCTGGCGTTGCGCAGCGGGGCACCGCTGCCGGTCAGGGTCAGCTGCGACACCACCGGGACGCCGTTGTGCGCCAGCGCGTAGCTGAGCACCGGCACGGAGGTGACCTCGACGGTGACCCGGGAGGCCGGCACCGCCGCGTCGACCGGCTCGAGCTGGAGGTCCGCGGTGTCACCCATGCACCCTGTCTACCGGCAGCCGGCGACGGCCCGGTGGACGTCGGCCGACTGCTGTGGCGGGTGGGGCGGCCGACGATGAGTTCCGGGCCCGCCCGGGGTCTGGAGTGCCGGAGCCCGTCCGACCTCGGAGGAACGCATGACGCAGACCAGGTTCGCCGCCGTGTGGCAGCTGCTGGAGCAACAGGTCGCCGACGGCCGGTTCCCCGGTTGCGTCGCGGCCGTCCGGCACGCCGGACACACCGAGGTGCACCCGGTCGGCCGGCTGGCCGTCGACGGGGACGCGCCGATGCGGCCGGACACCCTCTTCCGGATCGCGTCGCTGACCAAGCCGTTCGGCGGCGTCCTCACCCTCGGGCTGGTGCACGACGGCGTCCTGCGCCTGGACGACGACGCCACCCGGTGGCTGCCCGAGCTGGCCGACCTCCGGGTGCTGGCCGACCCGGACGGCCCGCTGACCGGCACCGTCCCCGCGGAGCGGCCGGTCACCGTCGGCGACCTGCTGTTCATGACCGCCGGCTTCGGCATGCGGATGGCCGCCTCGCCGCTGGCGCACGAGATGTGGGTGCAGGAGGTCAGCCCCGGACCGCTGGGGCCGATGCTCCCGCCGGAGGAGTGGCTCGCCCGGCTCGGCCGGCTCCCGCTGTACGCCCAGCCGGGGCAGGGCTGGCAGTACCACACCGGCAGCGACGTCCTCGGGGTGCTGCTCGGCCGGGTCACCGGCACGAGCCTGGGCGACCTGATGGCCGAGCGGGTGACCGGGCCGCTCGGGCTCACCGACACCACTTTCTGGACGCCGCACACCGACCGGCTCGCGCCGTTCTACGCGCCCGGGGACGGCGGGCTCGAGGTGGCCGACCCGCCGGACGGCGTCTTCTCCCGGCCGCGGGCGTTCGACTCGCTCGGCGGCGGGCTGGTCTCCACCGCTCCGGACGTGCTCGCGCTGCTGGCCGCGCTGGCCGACGGCGGGGCGCCCGTGCTGGACTCGGCGTCGACCCGGCAGCTGACCACCGACCGGCTCACCGACGTCCAGCGCGCGTCGGCGCAGACGTTCCTCGGGCCCGGCCGGTCGTGGGGCGGCAACGTCGAGGTCACCCTGGAGCCCACCGACCCGTGGACGACGCCGGGACGGTTCGGCTGGGTCGGCGGCACCGGCACGACCGGGTACGTCGACCCGGAGCTCCACCTGGTCGCCGTCCTGCTCAGCCAGCGGATGATGACCGGCCCGCACGACGGACCCGACGCCTTCTGGGCCGCGGTGCACGACGCGGTCGCCGGGGGCTGATGGTCGGTCCGGTGCCCGACGGGCGGGAGGACGGAGGTCGGGGTAGGAAGGTGCGCCCGACGTCGTGCGCCCGCCAGGAGGACCCGTGCCCCAGCCCCGTTCCCGACCCCGCGGTCTGGGCCGGCGGCTCGCCGTGCTGGCCGCCGCGCTCGGTGTCGCGATGGCGGGCCTGACCGCGGGGCAGGCCGCGCAGGCGGCCCCGGCGGCGGGTGGCGCGCTGCCGCGGCTGGCCGCCACCGGCACCTACGTCACCGGCATCTCCTCCGGCGGGTACATGGCGACCCAGCTGCAGGTCGCCCACTCCAGCCGGATCAAGGGCGCGGGGGTGTTCAGCGCCGGCCCGTACTGGTGCGCGCGGGGCAACGTGGGCATCGCGCTGTACGGCTGCACGGTCGACACCGTGCCCACCGACATGGCGGCGATCTACGCACAGACCGACCAGTACGCCCGCGACGGCAGGATCGACCCGCTGTCCGGCCTCGCGCGGTCCCGGACCTACTTCTTCCACGGCACGCAGGACCCCACGGTCGTGCGGTCGGTGGCCGACAACCTGGCCGCCTGGTACCGGCACTACGGCGTTCCGCTGACCTACCGCAGCACCACCGCGGCCGGGCATGGCTGGATCAGCCCGGTCGGGCCAGTGGCCTGCGGCGAGACCGCGGCGCCGTACATCAACAACTGCCCGGGCTACGACGCGCAGGCCGACCTGCTGCGGACCATGTTCGGCTCGGTCAAGGCCCCCAACCCCGGCAGGCCGCGGGGGCAGGTCACCTCGTTCTCGCAGGACCGGTACGCCGTACCCGCGACCCTGGGCAACGGTGACCTGACCCAGTCCGGCGCGCACGCGATCGGCATGGGCCGCACCGGCTACCTGTACACGCCCACGTCCTGTGCGGCCGGGGCGAAGTGCCGGATCGTGGTCGCGCTGCACGGCTGCCAGCAGACCGCGGACCAGATCGGGACGACGTTCGTGGAGCGGTCCGGGCTCAACGCCTACGCGGACACGAACGACTTCGTCGTCCTGTACCCGCAGGCCACGCCGCAGAACGGCCTCATCGTCAACCCCAAGGGGTGCTGGGACTGGTGGGGCTACCTCGGCCCCGCCGACGTCGACTACGCCACGAAGAACGGCCCGCAGATGCGGACCGTGATGAACATGGTCACCGCCCTGGGCGGCTGACCGCCGCCCTCGGCGCCGGCCGGCGGACGCGGTGTGGGTGCTCTGTGGGTGCTCTGTGGGTGTGACCGGCCGCCGGCGGCCGACAGGCTCGCTGCCATGACCGACACCACGAACCGCCCGCTCACCGACGTCTCCGACATGGTGGTGGTGCACCGCGCCTTCCGCCGCGAGTTCCGGCTCCTCCCGCTGCTGGTGCGCGCCGTCCCGGCCGGCGACACCGCCCGCGCCGCCGTCGTCGCCGGGCACGCCCGGCTGGTCCTCCTGGGCCTGCACCTGCACCACACCGGGGAGGACGAGCTGCTGTGGCCGAAGCTGCTGGACCGCTGCACCTTCGACGCCGCCCTGGTCCACCGCATGGAGGGCCAGCACGAGCGGGTCGAGCACTCCATCGCGCGGCTCGGTCCGGCGCTGGACCGGTGGGAGGCCGAGGCACGCCCGGCCGTCACCGAGGAGGTCGCCTCGACCTTCGACGAGCTCGCCGACGCCCTGCTCGAGCACCTGGACGAGGAGGAGCGGGAGATCCTGCCGCTGGCCGCCACGCACATCGCGCCCGAGGAGTGGGCGCAGCTCGGGGAGCACGGCATGAGCAGGATCGGGAAGTCCCAGCTGCCGATCCTGTTCGGGTCGGTGCTGGAGGAGGCCACGCCGGCGGAGCGGACCATGATGCTCCGCGTGGTGCCCCCGCCGGTCCGGCTGCTCGTCCGGACGGTGTTCGCGTGGCAGTACCGGCGCTACGTCACGAGGGTGCGGGCCGCCGGGTGATCCGGGCGGCGAGCCGGGGGACGTCCGGCAGGCGCAGCCCCCGGCCGCGGTCCCAGGCCCGCCCGAAGGTCTCCTCGTCCAGCTCGGCGCGGACGGCGGGCAGCCACCGCCGCGCGTTGTCCAGGTCCGGCGGGAAGGCCACCGCCACGGACGCCGCCTCCGCCGTCGCCGAGCCCGCCGCGAACAGCTCGGCGGCCAGCTCCCACTGGCCGCGCTGCGCCGCGAGGACGGCGAGCCCCGGCAGCGTGTAGACCATCGTCCAGCTGGTGCCCACCTCGGCGGCGAGCGCGGCCGCCTCGACCAGCCGGCGCAGCGCCGCCTCGCCGTCCCCGGTCAGCTGGGCGAGGCTGGCCTGGGTGTTGAGGACGACGGCCAGCGCGAAGGGCCCGCCGGCCTGCCGGGCGATCCGCTCCGCCTCGGCGAGCGTGGCCCCGCTCGCGGCCAGGTCGCCCCGCCCGAGCTGCAGCTGGGCCAGCGCGGTGACCGCGTGCGCCTGGGCCATCGGGTTGGCGATGGCGTGGCTGGTCCGCACGGCCTCGTCCACCCGCCCGGCGGCCTCGGCCAGGTCGCCGAGGAACACCGCCGCCGTCCCGGACAGCACCTGCGCCTCGGCGAGCAGGTCGCCCGCGCCGATCGAGCGGGCGCCGTCGGCGGCGGCGTCGGCCACCGACAGCGCCCCGGCGACGTCGCCCGTCGCGTAGCGCAGCCCCGCCAGCGTCAGGTCCAGCGCGGCCTGCTCGGCGCGCGTCAGACCGGGGCCGTCGGCCTGCTCGACCAGCTCCATCCAGCTCAGGCCCTCGGCGGTGTGGCCGCGGACCGTCCAGTACATCCAGGTGTCCGCCCCGAGCTGGGCCGCCGTCCCCGGTCGCCCGCAGGCGACGAGCCGGCCGAGCGAGGCGCTCAGGTTGGCGTGCTCGCGTTCCAGCCGCTCCAGCCATGCGGCCTGGTCCGGCCCGCGCAGGCCGCTCCGCGCCGCCACCGCCAGGTCGGCGAAGAAGTCCGCGGCCCGGTCGGCGACCGCGGCCGCCTCGCCGGCCTCCTCGAGCCGGGCGGCGGCGTACTGCCGCACCGGCTCGAGCATCCGGTAGCGGTCGCCCGCCGGGACCACCAGCGACTGCTCCACCAGACCGGCGAGGGCGGGCAGGACGTCGTCGCCGCCCACCCGCTCGGCGGCCTCGAGGGTGAACCCGCCGGCGAACACGGCCAGCCGGCGCAGCAGCACCTGCTCGGCCAGGGTCAGCAGGTCGTGGCTCCAGTCCAGGGTCGCCCGCAGGCTGCGCTGCCGCTCGGGCAGGTCGCGGGAGCGGGGGCGGCCCATCGCCTCGTCGAGCCGGGCGAGCAGCTCGGCGGGGGAGAGGAACCGCGCGTGCGCGGCGGCCAGCTCCAGGGCCAGCGGCAGCCCGTCCAGCCGGCGGCAGATGGCCGCCACCTCCGCGGCGGTGCCGTCGGTGAGCGGCACCGCCCGGCCGGTCGCGCGGGCGCGGTCCAGGAACACCTGTGCGGCGGGGGAGGCGGCGACCGCCCCCGGCTCCGGGCCGGTGGGCACCGGCAGCGGGTCCAGCGGCAGCTCCCGCTCGGCGCGCACCCGCAGCGCGGCCCGGCTGGTGGCCAGCACCACCAGGCCCGGGCACCGGGCCAGCAGTTCGGCCACCTCGGGCGCCGCGTCGAGCAGGTGCTCCAGGTTGTCCAGCACCACCAGCCGCCGGCGGCGCCCGAGGAACGCGGCCAGCGCCTCCAGGTCGGGCTGCCGGGCACCGAGCGCGCGGGCGACCGTGGGCAGCACCAGCCGCGCCTCCCGCACCGGCGCGAGCTCGACGACGGTCACGCCGTCGGGGAAGCCGCCGGCCACCGCCGCCGCCACGTCCAGCGCCAGGCTGGTCTTGCCGACCCCGCCCGGGCCGGTCAGCGTCAGCAGCCGGGTCGCGCCGGAGGTCACCAGCTCCGCCACCTCCGCCCGCTCCCGGTCCCGGCCCAACAGCGGGGTGGGGAGCGAGCGGACCGGCGGAGGACCGGCCGCCGGCGGCGGGAGGTCGCCGCCCGCCGGGCGGGCGGCCGCCGCCAGCGACGCGCGGTCGGCGTCACCCAGGCCGAGGGCGTCGCCGAGCGCACGCAGCGTGTGCGGCTGCGGTCGCCGCCGCTCGCCCCGCTCCAGCGCGCCGACCGCCTTGGCGGTGAGCCCGGCGCGGTCGGCGAGCTCCTCCTGGGTGAGCACCGCCCGCTCGCGGAGCGACCGCAGGCGCGCGGCGAACTCGCCGGGCCCGCCCGTGCCGCCGCTCACCGGCGGAACGTAGCAGCGGGCCCGGCCGCCGGACCGCTCGCGGACCCGGTCAGCGCAGCGCGTGCTCGCCGAGGAAGCCCAGCACCATCGGCACGAACTCCTCGGCCCGCTCGACCCCGAGGGCGTGGCTGGAGCCCGGGCCGGTGAACAGCTCGTGGCGCGCGCCCGGGATGGCGTCGGCCACCTGCTTGCCGTGCCAGGGCGGGGTCAGCAGGTCCTGCTCGCCGGCGATCACCAGGGTCGGGGCGGTGATCTCCCCGAGCCGGTCGAGGGTGTCGTGGGCCAGGTCGGCGTCCCACTGCTCGGCCGTGGTGCGGATCTGCTCCTCGGTGGAGGGGAACAGCGGGAGCAGCTGCTGGATCAGCTCGCCGAACTCCGGGCTGTCGAGCAGCTGCGGGGAGAACGCGACGCCGAGCGCGCCGAGCGCCGCCTCCAGGTCACCGGTGCGCCACGGGTGCGCCAGGCCGGTGAGCATGGCGCGCTGGAAGCCGTCGGTCCGGGCCCACGTGCAGTACAGGACGAGCGAGGCGACCTTCGCCGGCTGGGCCAGGGCCAGCTCCTGCGCCACGGCGCTGCCCAGCGAGTAGCCCAGCACGTGCGCCCGGTCGACCTCCAGCGCCTCGAGCAGCCCGGCGGCGTCGGCGGCCAGCGAGGCCACGCTGATCGCGCCGGTGCCGCGCTCGGACCCGCCCATGCCGCGCAGGTCGTAGGTGATCACCCGGTACGAGCCGGCCCAGGCCTCGGCGATGTCGGTCCAGAAACCGAGCGACTGGCTGGTGCCGTTGATCACCAGGAGGGGCTCGCCGGTGCCGTACTCCTGGACGGCGACCGTGGTGCCGCCGACCTGGACGGTGCGCGGCGCGGACGCGGTGGGTGTGCTCAACGGGGCTCCCGGTGCTCGACGGAGGGGTGTGTCCGGGAGCACACCACATCCGTCCGACACCCGGTAGGCAGCTCTTGGTAGTAGCCCGCGACCGTTGTGACCGGGCTCACACGATGTCGCCGCGGAGTGGTAGAACGGCGGGACGGGGATCGGCTGCGACGACGTCCGCCGTCCCGAACTCGATGTGGGGAGCGGCCATGACGATGACGCAGGCGTCCGGGACGGCGGTGCAGGAGCGGGTCGAGCACGTCGACGTGCTGATCGTGGGGGCGGGGATCTCCGGGATCGGCGCGGCCTACCACCTGAAGGAGCAGCTCCCGGGCAAGAGCTACGTCGTCCTGGACGCGCTGGAGAGCCACGGCGGCACCTGGTGGACCCACCGGTACCCCGGCGTCCGCTCCGACAGCGACCTGTTCACCTTCGGCTACCGGTTCAAGCCCTGGCGCGGCCCGTCGATCGCCACGTCGGAGGAGATCCTGCACTACCTCGAGGAGGTGATCCGGGAGAACGGCCTGGACGCCCACATCCGCCACCAGCACCGCGTCACCGCCGCGAGCTGGTCCACCGAGGACCGGCGCTGGACGGTGGACGTCACCCGCACCGACACCGGTGAGCAGCTCCGCTTCACCACCGACTTTCTGTGGATGTGCCAGGGCTACTACCGCCACGACCAGGGCTACACCCCGGAGTGGCCGGGCGTGGACCGGTTCCGCGGGCGGATCGTGCACCCGCAGAAGTGGCCCGACGACATCGACCTCACCGGGCAGCGGGTGGTGGTGATCGGTTCGGGGGCCACGGCGGCGACGCTCATCCCGGCCATCGCCGAGACCGCGGCGCACGTGACGATGCTGCAGCGGTCGCCGACCTTCTTCTACGCCCGCCCGAAGACCCACGAGCTGGCGACCACGCTCCGGGCGCTCGACGTCCCGGAGGAGTGGACGCACGAGATCCTCCGCCGCGCGTACATCGCCGAGCTCAACGAGCTGACCCGGGTCTCGGCCGAGTCGCCGGAGGACGCGCGCACGTTTCTCATCGAGTCGATGCGCCCACTGCTGCCGCCGGACGTCGACATCGACAAGCACTTCAACCCCACCTACCGGCCCTGGCAGCAGCGCATCGCCGTCCTGCCCGACGGCGACATGTTCACCGCGATGCGGGAGGGCAAGGCGTCGGTCGTCACCGACACCATCGAGACCTTCACCGAGAACGGGATCCGGGTCAGCTCCGGCGAGGTGCTGGAGGCCGACGTCGTCGTCACGGCCACCGGCTTCGACCTCAGCGTCTTCGGCGAGGTCGCCTTCACCGTCGACGACCGGCCGGTCGACTTCGCCGACACCGTCACCTACCGCGGCCTGATGTTCACCGGCCTGCCCAACCTGGCCTACGTGTTCGGCTACTTCCGGCACAGCTGGACGCTGCGCGCCGACCTGATCAGCGACTTCGTGATCCGCCTCCTGCAGCACATGGAGGAGAAGGGGGCGACCATGGTCGTGCCGACGCTGCGGGAGGAGGACCGGGACATGCCGCTCGGTCCGTGGGTCGACCCGGAGAACTTCAACCCCGGCTACCTGGCCCGGTCGATGCACCTGATGCCCAAGCAGGGCGACCGGGAGCCGTGGACGCACCTGCACGAGTACGTGGTCGAGCGGGACATGCTCCCGGCGGCGGACCTGGACGACGGGACGCTCGTCTACCGGTGACGCCGCGGGCCGGGACCGGACTCAGTCGGCGGACCGCCACCGGGCCTGGTCCTGGCCGCGCTTGGTGCTGCAGACCATCACCCGGCCGCGGTCCGTCACGCCGGTGGCGCCCTCGGGTGCGCAGGCCGCCCCGGGAGTGACCGCGACCGGTGCCGGGACGGGTGCCGGCTGGGGCGCCGGAGCAGCGGCCGGGGCGGGCTGGGGTCGGGGCTGGGGCGCCACCTGGGCGGTCGGCCGCGCCGCGGGCGCGGGCGCCGGCTGGGCCGCGGGCGCCGGCTGGGCCGCGGGCGCAGGGCCGGGAACGGGGACGGGGAGGGGTGCCGGGACCGGGGCCGGGAGCGGGGCGGGTGCCGGCCCGGGCGGCGGGGCGATCACCGTGCTGCCGGTCGCGGTCGCGATCGTGTTCGCGGTCGGGGCCGGCATCGGCGCCGGAGCGGCGGTCGGAGTCGGGCCGCCGAGCCGAGCCGGCGGCAGGGCAGAGGGGAACGGCGCCGGCGCGGTCGTCGGCGCGGGTGCGGTCCCCGGCGCGGGGCGGCTCGTGCCCGCGTCGGACAGCGGGCTCGCTCCCGGCGCCGGAGCCGGGACCGACGTGGTGGCGCCGCCGACGCCCAGACCGAGGACGGCGACGGCCGCCACCACCCCGGCCGCCTTCCGCGAACCGATGAACGCCCACCGCGCCGTCCCGATGACCAGGGCGAAGAGCGCGACGAGGAACCCGCAGGCCCCGGCATACACCAGCCCGCCCCCGACCCCGCCGGTGGCGACGCCGGAGCGGACGGTCAGCAGCACCCCCACCCCGACGACGAGCAGCGCGGCCCAGTGCCGGCCGGTGCGGCCCGGCTGCCCGGGGTCCGCCGGCGATCCCGGCTGCCCGCCCGTGCCGTCGTCCGCTGAGCTCCCCGGTGTCATGGTGGCCGGAAGGTAACCGGTGGGCGCCGGCCGGGACCGGTCCGCGGGCGACCCGCCGACGGGGCCGTCCCAGCCGTCACAACCGCCCCGCCGGGGGCCCGCAGCCGCCCCGCCAGGGCCATGGGGGGTCCGCCGGCCGGGTCAAAGGTACCCGCCCGGTTCCGGCGCCCGGCCGGTCAGGGCGGTCCGCTGCTCCCGCAGGGCGTACAGCTCCGCGAGGGTCGCGGGCCGAGGCGGGGCCGCGCCGCCGGGGCCGAGCCAGGCCCGCGCCTCGGCCGGGGAGAGCCGGGTGAAGTCGACCGCGCTCAGGCAGCGCCCCGGCCGGGTGATCGCCGGGTGCAGGCTGCCGACGTCCTCGTTGGTGGTGAGCAGCACGACCACCCGCAGGCCGTGGCCGAGGATGCCGTCGCACAGGTTGAGCAGCCGTCCCAGCGAGGCGCCGGCCCGCTGCTTCGCGTCGGTGCGCAGGTACTCGTCGCAGTCCTCGGCGACCACCAGCCGCCACCGCCGGTCGTCCGCGGCGTCCTCGTCGTCCCCGCCCGCGCCGGCCACCTCGAGGAGGTACCGCGGATCGGCGAACAGGCGCTCGGGGTCGGTGACGTAGTGGGTGTCGCACCAGCCGGACCAGGCGCGGCTGAGCGCCCGCGCCGCCGTCGTCTTCCCCGTGCCCGGCTCCCCGTGCCAGAGCACCAGCCGGCCCGGCCGTCGGGTCAGGTCGTCGACCGCCATCAGCGCCGCCAGCGGCGCGGCCGACCCAGCGGCGTAGTTGCGCGCGACCTCGGCCCACGCAGGTGCGGTGACCCCCCGGGTGGCCAGCTGGGCGTCGCCGTCCGCCGAGGACCAGAACCGCATCCGGACGGTGCCCTCCGGCTCCGCCGCCGCCGTGCGTGCCGCCGAGGTCACCGACGCCAGCAGGGCGTCGGCCGCGGCGCCGGTCGCGCCGACCACGCGCACCCGCGTGACGTCCCGCCGGCTCTCCACCTCCACGATCGTCCCGGGCAGCTCGGCGCACAGCGTGCGGTGCCGGTCGAACCGCTGGTCGAAGCGCAGCACCGCCCCCGCCGGGAGCAGGGCGGCCAGGTCGTCGACGGCGCCCGGGACCGACGCGGCGCGGTGGTGCGGCATGGCACCGCTCCACTGGGCCCGGATCATCAGCGCGGTGCCGAGGTCCTCCAGGTAGTCCAGCGCCGTCCGGGCCGGGCCCGCGGGCAGCGGGGAGCCGGCGGGCGTCGACGTCATCGGCAGCTCCGACCGGTCGGTGGTCCAGGTGGCCGGCGGACCGTACGTCCGGCCACCGACAGGAACAGGTGCACGGGCGGGCACGGTTGGGCGGTCCGCCACCCGGGCACCCGGCAGGACGAGTCCGAGTCGAGGAGGCCGTCATGGCAGGCATGATCAGGAAGCTCGTGGTGTCCGGAGTGGCGGCGAGGCTGCTCCAGGAGGCCCGCAAGCCGCACAACCAGCAGAAGATCAAGGACCTGGTCGCGCAGCTGGCGAACAAGCGCGGCGGCTCGGGCGGCCGTCCGCCGGGGGGCCGCACGCGCTACTGACCGGACGCCACGCGGCCGCAGAGCTGACCGGTCCGAGTGGCACCGGCCCGGTGGGTCGGGGCCGGCGGGACCGGCGGTGCGGCCGGGGGACGGCGCGGGCCTGCTGCGACCAGTGGGACGGCCGTGGCGGACGCGTGCGCTCCGGCCGGTGCGGCACGTCCGCCGCTCCATCGCGTCCGCTTACGGTGAGTGCTGACCCGCTCACCGGGCGGCTGTACCGCTCATGAACCCCAGGAGCGCGCACCATGCCGCCGCCGGCCACGACCCCGAGCACCGACCTCCCGCACCGACCGGCCCGCCGGATCCGCACCCGGCGGCCGCGCCGCCGCGTGGGGGTCGCGCTGCTCATCGGCATCGCGCTGGTCGGCTCGGCCGCCTGCAGCGCCCCGGCCGCGGAACCGGCCGCCGCGTCCAGCGCGCCGACCACCACCACGCCGCCTCCGCCGCCACCTCCGCCGCCGCCCGTGCTGTGGCCGTTGACCGGGCTGGAGAGCGGAGCCGTGCCGGCCCGCCCCGCGCTCGCCGTGAAGATCGAGAACTCGGTCGAGGCCCGCCCGCAGACCGGCCTCGGCGCCGCCGACATGGTGTGGGAGGAGGTCGTCGAGGGCGGCATCACCCGCTTCGTCGCCGTCTACCACTCCACCCTGCCGGCCGAGCTCGGGCCGGTGCGCTCCATCCGCCCGATGGACCCGGCGATCGCCGGACCGCTGCGCGGCCTGTTCGCCTTCTCGGGCGGGCAGCGGCCCTACATCGACGCGGTGGCCGCCGCCGGGCTGCAGGTGGTCAGCCACGACGCCGGTGCCGACGGGTTCGACCGGATCGGCAGCCGCTCGGCACCGCACAACGTCTACGCCGACCCGGCGCTGCTGCTGGCCCAGGCCGACCCGGCGCACCAGGCCGCACCCGGCCCCCAGTTCGACCACGCCGAGGCCGGCGCCCAGCCGACCGCGGTCACCTCCGGCACGCCCGCGGCCGCGCTGCGGCTCACCCTCTCCCGGTCCAGCAACCCGGTCTGGACCTGGAGCCCGCCCGACGGCCGCTGGGTGCGCGCCGAGGGGGCCAAGCCGGCGGTCGAGGCGGACGGCACCCCGGTGCGCGCCACCAACGTCGTCGTCCTGCGGGTCGACGTGGTGAACACGGCAGCCAAGGACCCCGCCGGCAACCCCGTGCCCGAGACCGTGCTGGTCGGCTCGGGTGAGGCGCTGGTCGCCACCGGCGGCGCCACGGTGCCCGGGCGCTGGACCAAGAACGGCGTCAGCGACCGGCTGGTGGTCACCGGCCCGGACGGCAACCCCGTCCGGCTGGCCCCCGGCACCACCTGGGTGGAGCTGGTGCCGAACGGCTCGGGGGCCGTCGCCGTCGGCTGAGCCACGGCGTCCGCCGTTCGGGTGCCCGCGCTCACTCTTTCGGCGGGATGTTCACGCTGCGTCACCGGCTATCGCGGTCCGCGCTGTTGTATCGGCTCAGATGCCGAGCGACTGCGGGGGAGGACCGGGATGACCAGGACCGGGATGAGCGGGTCGAGGAACGTGCGCTACCGGGCGCTGCCGGTCTCCTGGCCCACCCGGCTCCGGCTGCGGCTGGCCGCCCGGGCGGACCGCCGAGCCGGGCTGCCGCTGGGCATGAGCCAGGAGACCACCCCGGTGCTGCAGGACCTGCTGGCCCGGCACGACGACGCCTGCGAGCGGGAACGGGCCCGCTACCTGGCCGACGTCGCGCCGCTCGCCGTCCGGCTCGGCGCCGTCGAGGCGGAGCTGGTCCCGCTGCACGGCACGCTGATGGCCCGCGCCACCGAGCACGCCCGGACGTCGGTCGCCCCCACCGCCGGTGAGCTGGCCCGCCGCTCGGCCGGCGAGCACGACCTCCCGGAGAGCCTGGTCCGGCAGCGCCGCCAGGCCGAGCACGACCGCCGGGTCGCCGTCGCCGCGGCCGGGCAGGACGAGGCCCAGCAGGCACTGGACGCCGTCCTCGCCGAGCGCGCCCGGCTGGAGGCGTCCTGCCGGCAGCGCGCCGAGATGGCCCGCTCCCGGGTCCTCCGCTACGGCGACCACACCCGCCGCCAGGCCGCCCTCTACCGCCGCGCCCTCACCCGCGGCCACCCGGACGCCGAGGTGCTGGTGAATCGGTGGCAGACCGAGCTGTGCCCGGCGCCGTCCTGGGTCACCGCCGACGCCATCGAACCCTCCCGCGACATCGGGGTGGCCGCGTGACCCGGCGACCCGGGGACGACGCCCCGCACCGGCCCGCCCATCCGCAGCTGCCGCCGCGACTGTCCGCCGTCGACGCCCGCGAGGCCGTGCGCAAGGCGGTCACCGAGCTGCACGCCACCGGTGCGCTGGACGCCGGCAACGCCGACGTGCTGGACGGCTGGCTGGACTCGCTGCGCCCGCAGTGGCACGCCCACCAGACCCTGGACGGCACCGAGCAGGCCGCCGTCGCCGAGCGGGGGGTGGGCACGGCCGAGGCCGCCGCGGTCGCCGCCCGGCAGCGCGCCGCCGTGGCGCAGGCGGAACTCGCGCACACCGAGCGCCTGGTCGCCGCCTACGAGCGGGCGCTGCTGCCCGACACCGGACCGGAGGAGACCGAACGCCGCTCACGCCGTCCCGACCTGGAGCGGCTGGAGGGGCTGACCTCGAGCCGGTGGTCCGCCCGCGCGCTGCTCCTGCTGCTCCCGGTGGTCGCCGCAGGTGACCTCGTCACCTTCTACATGACCCTGGCCGGGCTGCTCCGCGAGGACGCACTGCTCACCTGGGTGCTGGTCGGCTCGTTCACCTTCGCCTCGGTCGCCGTCCTGCACGCCGCCGGGCACACCGCGAAGAACCTGCGGGAGGGGCAGGGCGGGCTGGGCCGGGCCTGGATCGCGCTGATGGTGGCCGCCTGGGCCGCGCTGGGCGGGATCGCCTTCTACGTGCGCACCCAGTTCGTGCCGACGGCGCCAGCGGGTGCCGGGGCGGGGTTCGGCGCCGACGCGGCCGCCGTGGCGCCGACGGGCCCGGACCCGATGCTGTCCGCGCTGCTGCTCGGCGGTCTCTACCTGGCCTCCGGCGTCCTGGCGTTCTGGATCGGCTTCTCCGGCCACCGGCCGCGGATGACCAGCTACCAGAAGCTGCGCGCCGACCTGGTCCGCTGCCGCGCCGAGGCCGGCGCCACCGAGCGCCGGGTGGTCTCGGCGGAGGCGGCGGTGACGACCGCCCGGGCCGAGCAGGAGCGGACGGCGCAGCGCACCGCGGAGGCCGCGCGGAGCATCGACGCCGAGATCGCCGAACTCAAGCAGCTCGCCCGGATCCACCTGGCCGGCCTGCTGGGACAGCCGGCCGCCACCAACGCCGTCACCACCGCCGGCCCGCCGGCCGGCGCGGCCAGCCCGGCCCCGCCCTGGGGCTCGGTCCCGGTGCGGGTCAACGGCTCCGCCCGGCCGACGACGGCCGGCTGACCGCAGCACCCATCGAGAGGACCCCTGTGCGTTCCCGCTCCCCCCTGTGCCGTCTCGCCGTGGCGAGCGGCGCGCTCGCCGTCGCCGTCGGCCTGACCGGCTGCGCGGAGCCCGCCGCGCCCACCGGCGGGCTCGCGCTGGTCGTCGGCGCGCGCAGCAACATGCCGGTGGTGAGCGTGGACGGGGCCGCCGCGGCCGCGCTCGAGGGGGCTCTCGGCGCGCAGTCGGACCTGTCGCTGGTGGTCGCCGACGGCGCGCCGTTCGAGCTCGACGCGTGGCCGCTGCAGGTCAGCGACGAGAACGCGCAGGCCGCCGACGCCGACCGCGCGGCGCACCGGGCGCGGATCAACCAGCACCTGACGACGGCCGCGGCGCGGACCCCGGAGGTCGACCTGCTGACCGCGCTGGAGCTCGGCGCCCGGTCGGTCTCCTCGGCCGCCGGCGGGCACACCCTCGTCGTCGTCGACTCCGGGCTGTCCACCGTCGCGCCGCTGGACTTCACCGGGCCCGGCCTGCTGGACGCCGACCCGGCCGAGCTGGCCGCCAGCCTGCAGGACGCCGGGCAGCTGCCCGACCTGACGGGCGTGGACGTGGTCTTCCAGGGCCTCGGCGACACCGCCGACCCGCAGCCGGCCCTCGGCCGGGCGCAGCGCGCCAACCTGGTGGCGATCTGGACCGCGGTCGTCCAGGCCGCCGGGGCGGACGGCGCCCGGGTCGAGGAGGCACCGCTCGGCGGGGCCGCCGCGGCCGGGCTGCCCCCGGTCAGCGTCGTCCCGCCGGGCAGCAGCGTGCAGTGCACCGCCGGCACGGTGGTGCTGACCGGCGGGGACGTCGCCTTCGCCCCGGACAGCGCCGCCTTCGCCGACCGTGCGGCGGCCTCGGCCACGCTGGAGCCGATCGCGGCGCAGATGGCCGACGGGGAGCTCACCGCCACGGTCACCGGGACGACGGCCCGGGTCGGCGACCCGGCCGGGCAGCGGGCGCTGAGCCTGCAGCGCGCCCAGGCGGTGGCCGACCTGCTCGTCGACCTCGGCGTCCCGGCCGGCTCGCTCACCGTCGTCGGCCTGGGCAGCGAGTTCCCCGGCTACGTCCCCGACTCCGACGCCGCCGGCGCGCTGGTCCCGGCCGCGGCCGCGTCGAACCGCAAGGTGGTCCTCGACCTGGCCGGCGCGTCGGCCGACGTCACCTGCGCCCTGGGCTGACGGTGGACCGGCCGGACGGTCCCCGGCCGCCGGCCCCCGGCGTCCGCGGGTTGCTGTCGGTGCTGCTGGTGGTCGGGCTGTCCCTGGGTGCCGCGCACCTCGCCGGTCCGCCGTCCGTCGGCGGAGCCGCCGAGGCGGCGGGGGTGCCGACCCGGCCGACGCCGGGCGTCGGGTCCGCGGACCGTCCGCTGGGCACGCCGCTGCCGGCACCGCCGCAGGGCGGCGTCCACGGGTTCGTCGCGCTCCAGGACGACGGCGTCACCCCGGTCGGCTACGACCCCTGCCGCCCGGTGCACTACGTCGTCCGTCCGGACAACGCGCCGGTGGGCGGGCAGCAGGTGCTGCACGACGCGGTGGCCCGCGTGGCGGCGGTCACCGGCCTGACGTTCGTCTTCGACGGCCCGACCGACGAGGCCTCCGGCGCCGTGCGGGAGCTCTTCCAGCCCGACCGGTACGGCGACCGGTGGGCGCCCGTGCTGGTCTCGTGGCAGACCGAGGCGGAGAACCCCGAGTTCGCCGGCGACGTCGCCGGGGAGGCCGGCAGCGTCCCGGTGTCCGTGCCCGGGAGCCCGAAGGTGTTCGTCAGCGGCCTGGTGGACCTGGACGCCGCCGCGTTCGCCCGGGTACTCGCCGAGCCGGACGGCGTCCCGCGGGCCCGGGCGATCGTGCTGCACGAGCTCGGCCACCTGGTCGGGCTGGACCACGTGAGCGACCCGGGCCAGCTGATGTACCCGGAGACCGGGGTGCTCGACCTCGCGCCCGGTGACCTGACCGGGCTGGCGCGGCTCGGTGCGGGGGCGTGCGTCCCGGAGGTGTGAGGGCCCTGTGAGGATGGCGCGGTGCCTCCTCCCAGCGCCGGGATCCTGCTCTACCGGCTGAGTCCCGCGGCCGGCTGCGAGGTGCTGCTCGGCCACATGGGCGGGCCGTTCTGGGCCCGCAAGGACGACGGCGCCTGGTCGATCCCCAAGGGCGAGCACGGCCCGGACGAGGAGCCCGCCGACGTCGCCCGCCGGGAGTTCCAGGAGGAGCTGGGCTCGCCCGTGCCGGCGTCCGAGCTGCTGCCGCTGGGCCGGCTGCGGACCTCCAGTGGCAAGCTGCTCACCGTCTTCGCGGCCGAGGGCGACCTCGACGCCGCGACCACGGTCAGCAACACGTTCCCGCTCGAGTGGCCACCCCGCTCCGGCCGCGTCCAGGAGTTCCCGGAGATCGACCGGTCGGCGTGGTTCCCGGTGGCGGAGGCACGGACCAAGCTGGTCAAGGGCCAGGTGCCCTTCCTCGACCGGCTGCTCGCGCACCTGTCCGGCTCCGACGGCCGCGATGGGCCGCCGGAGCCGGACGGCTGACGCCTCAGACCAGGCGGCGGGCGATGTTGAAGCCGTACATCGCGTCCACGCTGGAGACCTTGACGACGTCCCCGGCGGTCGGCGCGTGCACCATCTGCCCGCCGCCGACGTAGATGCCGACGTGGCTGACCGGGCTGTAGAAGAACACCAGGTCACCGGGCTGCAGGTCCCCCCGGGCGACGGGGGAGCCCATCGTGGACTGGACCCGCGACGAGTGCGGGAGGGAGACCCCCGCCGCGGCGAGGGCGAACTGCGTGAGCCCGGAGCAGTCGTACGTGTGCGGGCCGGCGCCGGCCCAGACGTAGGACTTGCCCTGCTGGGCCAGGGCGGTGTCGACCACGGCCTGCGCCGCGGAGTTCGGGGCGGCCACCGACGCCGACGCGACGGCGTCGCCGGTCGGGGCAGGGGCGGACGCCTGGGCGGTGAGCGGGGTGAGCAGCACCCCGGCACTGGCGACGAGAGCGATCGCTGCTCGACGGCCGGGGCGGGAGGGACGACGAGCAGGGGACGTGCGCATGGTCGTCATGGACGACGGGATCTCCTTGTTCTCCGCAACCGCCTACCGAGTTAGCTGACGGGTTCGGGCGGGGAACTCGCCCGGCGCTCGGCACTCGTGCCGGCAGCGCTTCACCCCAGTACTGCGGTGGGTCCCCGGTCCGGGCGTCGGCTCGCTGAGTACGGCTGGAGCCCGGTTCGGCGGTGTCCGGCGGGTGTCACCTGGAACGGCGACGACGGGACCCGGCGGACGCGACGACGGTAAGTGCCGTCTGGGAGTTCGCCGAGCGCACCATGCGTGCTCGCTCGGTTGCTCACGGTAACTCCCCGAGGTGCTCGGGAGGACGACTCGCCGAGCGGTACCTGCGGCTACTCCCGACGGTCCGGAGACGCCAGGGACCGGCGGTGCGCGAGGAGGTTGCGCGCTACATCTGTCCTGTCCTGCGCGAGTCCGAACCGTCGGTCAGTGATCCAGCACGTCCAGCGGCGTAACGACGGTCACTGACGGGCGAGTCTCAGCGACTCCTCGCCGGATCTGCGTTCTCGTCCCAATTGGGTGGCTGGAAGCCACGAGAGCGCGGATCTCACCCGGTGTCGGAAGCCTGCTCAGGTCTCCTCGTCCACGGCGTCCAGATCAAAGCGGGTTCTGTGGCCGTTGGAGGACCCGGCCTCGTCCCACTGGCCGTCCTCGCCCCGCCGGAAGTAGACGGAGTACGCGTAGTCGCCGTTGACGAACAGGTTCACCGCCGCCCGACGGGTCGACACGACCACCGAGTCCACCCGGGCGTCGGCCGCCGCCGACCAGTCCGCCAGGGCGAGGCGCACCAGCCGCTGCCGGTCGGCGTCGTCCACCCGGTCCTGAGGCTCCACCGTCGCAGATTAGGGCAGGTGTCGTCGCCGGATCAGCTGCGTGGCAGGCTCTGGCCGTCGGGCAGGGTGCGGCCGCTCAGCAGTGCCAGCAGCCGGCCGCTGTCGGCGCGCACGGCGTCGCCGCTGCCCCAGCTCCAGTCGGCGTCCTCGGCCTCCAGGCGGACGCCGGCCAGGTCGATGCCGAAGAACGCGCCGCCGGCGGCGGTGAGCTGGTCGAGCACCGCCACCACGGCCTCCGTCGGCGCGACCGCCGGCCGGTCGAGCGCGACCGTGACGTCCAGGGAGTGGATGACGGCGTGGCTCAGCGCACCGGCCGCGCCCCCGCCCGGCGGCTGCCACGCGTGCAGCACCGGGGAGCGCAACGCCGCCAGCAGGTCGGCCTCCGGCAGGGAGCCGTCGCGCGCCGCCACGGTGTTCGACAGCACGGTGAAGTCCCCGCCGGCCGCCGCCATCTCCGCGCCGAACTGCTCGGGTGTCAGCCGTGCCGGCATCGTCACGTGCGCGACCACGTGCCGGACCTGCCACCCCTCGCACAACGACGGGGCGTCCCAGGCCCCCGCTGGCGCGGAGGCGAGCGCGTCGGCGAGGCCGTCGCAGGTCGGTGCCACCCAGGTCTGCAGATCCCTCACGGTCGTTCCTCTCGGGTCAGGCGGGCGAGGTGCTCCTCGAGCGCGTCGAGCGAGCTGAGGAAGCCGGCACGGGCCTCGGGCGAGCGCATCGCCTCGGGCACGTGCCGCTGGCGGATGACGATCTCGGTGCTGCCGTCGCCGAGCTCGGTGAGCGTGCTGGTCGTGTGCACCCCGGTGGCCGGCTCGACCCAGGCCAGCCGCTCGGGCGCGACGACCTCGGTGAACGCAGCCACCATCCGGTGGCTGCCGGAGTCGCCGACCATCAGGGTCTCGAACCGGCCCCCGACGCGCAGCTCGACGACGATGCCGTCCAGCGGGGTGGTCGTGCCGCGCGGACCCCAGAACTGCGTCAGCTCCGCCGGCTCGGTCAGGCACCGCCACACCAGCTCGCGCGGCGCGCGGACCACCCGCCGGGAGACCAGCTCGTCGGCGCTCACCGCGGGCCGCCGTCCTGAACCCGGGCCAGGTGCGCCTCGAGCCGGTCCATCCGCTCCGCCCACGTCCGCCGGCTGTCCTCGATGAAGGACACCGCGGCCTCCAGCGCCTGCGGTTCCAGCCGGCACGGGCGGGTCTGCCGGTGCCGGCCCCGGCTCACCAGGCCGCACCGCTCGAGCACCCCGATGTGCTGGGAGACGGCCTGCAGGCTCATCGCGTACGGGGCGGCGAGCTCGGTGACCGTCGCCTCGCCCTCGCTCAGCCGGGCCACGATGTCCCGCCGGGTGCGGTCGGCGAGCGCGGCGAACATCGCGTCGAGCCGCTCGTCGTCGAAGGTGACCGCCACGGGGTTACTCAAGCACCTGCTTCCTCAAGCGTCAACTTGAACAACCGTCACGCGGCGCTGATCAGGTTGCCGGCCGGCTGCCGGGTCACCCGGCTGGCCCGCACCGCGTGGGCCAGCGCGACCTCCAGGTACGGCAGCAGCACAGGGTGCCGCCGCCGGTGACCGAAGACCGCCAGCGTCCGGGCGAACAGCTCGTCCCGGGTCATCCCGTCCCCGGCGCGGCACAGCGCCACCATCGCGTTGCCGATCTCGTCCGGGTGCACGTGCTCCAGCGGCCGCTCGGCGCTGGACGCCTGGCGCCGGAACCCCGTCCACTGCGCCGGGTCCAGGCCCGGGGGCCAGCGGAACTCCGCCGACGGGTCCGGCAGCAGCGCCAGGATCGACTCGCGGCGCGCCTCGTTCACCCGGGCCACCCCGAACGCCCCCGCGGTCAGCCGGGCCAGCCGCTCGCGGTGCACCGGCCCCTCCGCCGCGATCCCCGCGGCCAGCACCCGCCGCACCTGCCGGGCGACCTCCGGGTCGGTCAGCCGCCGGAACACCTTCGGTTCCCCGGCCGGCTTCGGCGTCCACGGCAGGAACGGCCGCTCGCCGGCCAGCGTCGCCGGCGGCACGGCCGGACGCGCCGTCACCCGCACCGGCGCCGCGCTCCGCGACTGCGCCGCGGCGGCCGTCGCCCCTGCCGTCGACGCCGGAGCGGCCGGCGGCACGGTGACCGGCGGCGGCTCGACCAGCAGCGGGACGGCGGCCGCCGCCGGCAGCGGGGCCGGCGGTGCGGCCGGCGCGGGGCCGACCGCCGCCGCCACGGCAGCTCCCAGCCGGTCGGCCACGGCTCCCGGGTCGGCCAGCCACGAGCCGAGCGACACCCGCTCGACCGCCGGCCAGCCCCGCACCCGGCCCAGCACGTCCACCGGCATCCCGTCCCGGTCCGTGACCGTCTCCCGGGCCGCCCATCCGGGCCCGTCGAGCAGCACCGCCAGCACCGGCTGCCCCGGTGCGCCCGGCCGGGCGACCGACAGGTCCACCCGGAACGCCGACAGCCCGACGTCGGTGCGCACCACCAGTCCGCGGGCCCGCAGCGTCGCCGCGACGTCCTCGCGGTGCGCGTCCGGCCCGCCGCCGGTCCGCGGGACGGCGTCCACGTCTCCGGCCGCCAGGTCCAGGTAGGCCCGCAGCTGCCGGACGCCGAGCGCCGACGTGCCCCCGGCCGCCAGCTGCTCCGGGTCGAACGACGCGTAGACGACGACCTGCCGGCGCGCCCGGGTGACCGCCGCGTTGAGCCACCGTTCGCCCCCGGCGCGGGCGAGCGGACCGAGGTCGACGGGCACCGGCCCGCCGGCCGGGGCCGAGCAGCCCAGCGACAGCAGGACGACGTCCCGCGCCAGCCCTGTCACGTCGTCCACGTGCGCGACGACGAGCGCGCCGGTGTCCAGTGCGGTCCCGACCCGCTCGTCGCCGGTGTCCCGCAGCAACCGCTCCACCAGCGCGCGCTGACCGGGGTGCAGCGTCACGACGGCCAGCGACAGCGCGCCGCCGTCCACCCGCCGGCGCACCTCGGCCACCACCGCCCGCGCCTCGGCCGGGTTGGTCCCCGGCAGCGACCCGTCGCGGTGGAAGGTCCCGGCCACCCGGACAAGCGAGAGCGGCCGTCCGCCGACGGGTGAGGGGAACGTCCGGATCCGTCCGCCGGAGTGGTGGGCGTTGCTGAGCGCGAACAGCGCCTCGTCGGCGCTGCGGTGGTGCCAGGTCAGCTCCAGCCGGGGGAGCCCGGCCCGCAGGCAGGCGTCCAGCAGGCTCTCCGCCGGGGGCGCGTCGGACGTCGGCGACGGCGGCGGCAGGCGGTGCCGGTCCCCGACCACGACCGCGGACCGGCCGCGGGCCAGCGCCCCGACCGCGTCGGCCACCGCCAGCCGCCCGGACTCCTCGACCACCACCACGTCGAACAGCTCCGGGACGGCGGGCAGCCAGGTCGCCGCCGACTCCGGGTCGGCCAGCACGCACGGGAGCTGCTCGGGCCGGGCGTCACCCGCGGCACCCGCCGACCACCCGGCCAGCGCCGCCCGCACCGACGCCCGGGCCGCCGCCGACGCGACCGGGAACCGGCGCGCCGCCTCGTCCTGCCCGCCCGCCTCGTCCCGCCCGGCCGCTGCCTGGCGCTCCTGCAGCGAGGCACGGGCCAGCCCGCGGTCGAAGGCGGGGACCGCGTCCTCGGCCGCCACCGCCCCCTGCAGCAGCGCGGACCGCGCCGCGTCCAGGCCGGCGGCGCGCAGCAGCTCCAGCCCGGTCAGCAGCTCCCGCCAGGCCCGCAGCGACGGCAGGCCGAAGGTGTCGATCGCCCGCCCGGCGCGGGTCGCCGTCCACCGGGAGAGGAGCCCGTCCTCGCCGGCCCACCCGGCCAGCTGGTCGGACGGGGCGGCGCACGCGGGGGACAGCCCGGCCACGGCGTCCCGGACGCGGCCGACGGCGGCGACCGCGGCCGGGTCCCCGGTCGGGCCGGTGAGCAGGAAGCGGCGCAGCGCCGGAGTGAACGGGCGGGGGTGCCCGGCCGCGGCACCCAGCCGGCGCAGCCGGGCGACCCGCCGCTCGACCAGCGCCGGGTCGGCCAGCGGGTTCCACGTAGGGAGCACGCCGAGCCCGGACACCAGGGCCGCGCGCCAGGCCAGCGCCCGGGCCGCCGCCTGGATCTCGACCAGGTCCGCCAGCAGCCCCGGCACGTCGGCCGGGGCCACCCGCGCGTCGGCGCGGAGGACCGGGGCGAGCCGGTCCAGCACGGCGGCCAGCCGCTTCGTCCGGCCCAGCCGGCCCGACGCCGCCGCCTCGGCGCCGGCGTCGGCGAGCTCGGCCAGCGGGAGGTCCAGCGCGTCCGGCAGCGCGACGTCCAGCCCGGCGTGGGTGGCGGCGCAGAAGGCGTTGACCGCGCGCAGCAGGGCGTCCGTGGCCGCCGACCACTCCGCGGTGCCGGTCTCGTCCAGCACCTCCAGCGGGACGGAGCCGTCGACCAGGTCGGCCAGCACCGCGGCCAGCACGCCGAGGTCGTCCGCCGTCCGCACCCGGGTGAGCACGTCCGCCAGCGGGCCGCCGGCCGGCAGCCCGTCGACGGCGCGGTCCACGGCGACGACCGCCGCCTGGACGGCGACCGGGTCGACGTCCGGCCGGTCCAGGAAGCCCCACGGGTGCCCGGCCCGCGGCTCGGCGGGGGCGGCGCGGGCGGGCAGCGCGGCCAGCACGTCGCGGACCGCGCCCACCGTGCGCACCGACGCGTTCGCGGCGAAGGACCCCGGCAGCAGCAGCTCGGGGGAATCGTCGGCGGGCAGCACCCCGCACCGGGCCGCGTACAGCGAGAGGCCGGCCGAGTTCGGCTCGTGCAGCCGCCGGACGGCGTCGTGCAGCCGTCGGCGCAGTGCGGGCAGCTCGTCGGCGCCGTCCGCCGGCACGTCGGGGGACGCCGCGGGCGCGAGGGCCGCGCCGGTGCGCAGGTCGCCGACCACCGGGCCGAGACCCGCCGCGGACAGCCGGCCGGCGAGGTCGTCGAGCGCCCTCCCGTGCCCGGCGACGACCAGCACCCGCCGGCCGTCGGCGACCGAGCGGGCCACCAGGTTCGCGACGGTCTGGGTCGCCCCGGTCCCGGCGGCCGCGTCCAGCGCGAACGTCCGCCCGGCGGTGGCCGCGGCCACGGCGCGCAGCTGCGCGGAGTCGGCCGGCAGCGGCAGCGTCGCGGCCAGCTCGTCCAGGTCGCCGTCCACCGCCACCCGTGGTGCTCCCGGTGCCGAGAGGGCGGGTGCTCTCGGTACCGGGAGCACCGGGGGCGGGACGGCGGCGAGGGCGGCGACCACGGGGTGCCGGGCGAACGCCTCGCCGTGCTCGTCCAGGTCCGCCCACGCCCGGGAGGGCGCGGCCGGGACGACGGCGAGCTCGGCGGTCGGCTCGACGGTCGCCGGCACGTCGGCGGCGGCGAGCGCGTCCCGTAGCCCGGCGAGCACGTCCTCGACCGACCCGGTCGGGTCTGCCGGCCCGGCCAGGTGGAGCGGCAGCCGCACGCCCCAGTCCCGGTGGAGCTCGGCGACCAGCCGCGGGTCGAGCCGCCCGGGTCCGGTGGCGGTCAGCCGGCAGCCGCCGGACGGCGTCCCGGTGAGGGCCGCGGGCACCAGCAGCAGCGGCGCCCGGCGCAGCCCGCTGTCCGCGTCCAGCAGCACGCTGCCCAGCGCCAGGACCAGCCGGTGCCCGCCCGGTCCCGCCGCGCCCTCGGCGAGGGAGGCCAGCCGGTCCGGACAGTCCCCCGCCGGGACGTCGACGGAGACCGCGGCGTGCCCGGGCTGCAGCCCGGTGAGCCGGCCCGCGGGCACCAGGTCCACCGCCGCGCCGGCGGCGACCAGGTCGGCGATCGCGGCCGGTCCGCCGGCCGGCGCCGCCAGGGCCAGCCGGTCGACGGGTTCGAGAGCCGGACCCTGCAGGGAGGCGAGCAGGTCAGCCTGCCACTGCTCGACCGGGTCCGCCGTCCGGCCGTCGGCCAGGGTAGAGCGGGCCGGCGGGGACTCGACCGACCGCACCGGCAGCGGACCGAATCCGTCCACCCGGGCGCGGTGCACGTCGGTGACGCCGACGACCTCCGACCGGTCCCCGGTCAGCCAGGCCGCGTGCGGGGTGCGGTGCAGGTCGCCGAAGGTGGCCGGCTCGGCGTCCGCCGTCAGCATGGTGGCCTCGACCAGCTGGACGGCCCCGGACTCGACCAGCTCCACCAGCCCCTCCACCGAGGTGGTGGCCGTCGACGCCGCGCAGCCGGGGACCCGCCAGTAGCCGACGAACGCGTGCCCGCGGCCCGCCGCACCCGCGGCGACGACCCACAGCAGCGGCCGGATCCCGGCCTGCTCGAACGCCGCGGCCAGCACCAGGACGGTGTCCAGGCAACTGCCCAGCCGGTCGTCGAGCACCTCGGTCGGGGTGCGCAGCCGCTGCGGGGTGCCGGCCCAGTCCGAGGGCGTGGCGTCCAGCCGGATGCCGCGCCGGCGGACCGCCTCCACGATCGCCGCGGCGCGCTCGTCGACCCGGGCCGGCCCCGAGGGCGCGGCCGCGACCGGGTGGTCGCCGGTGCGCCCCTCGAGCAGGTCGGTGGCCGCGCCGACGAGCGTCGCCAGCGCGGGGTCCTGGGGGCGCACGTGCGCGGCGAGGGTCTCCAGCGCCAGCGGGGCGGGGCTCCCGAGCCAGTCGTCGGCGGCCAGCACCCGGACCGGGACGACGGCCCGGCCGACCTCGCGGCCGCCGGCGCGCACCGCGACCTCGACGGTGCCGGTGCAGCTGCGGGCCATGTCGGCCATCACGCCGGCGTCCAGCCGGAGACCGGGGTCGCCCAGCTCGACCGGGCCGGGCCCGAGGTCGGTGACCACCTCGACCGGGTCGCCCAGCGGACGCTCGGTGGTGTGGACGGTGAGCCGCACGGTGGCGCCCCGCACCCAGCCGGCGGTCGACGTCAGGGTCACCCGGGACAGCAGCGGGACCCCCGCGCGGGCGAGCGCCCAGCTGAGCACCGGCAGCGCGTCGACCCGGACGCGGACGTCGGTCGGGACGTCGCCCGGGGATCCGTGCCGCGGGCCGGTGCTCTCGCCCATGCGCACCTGTCTACCGCCGGGGGCGGGCCCGGTGGGGGACCCCGGGCCGGGGCTGTGACGGGCGGGGCAGACGTGCCGATCGACGGCGCAGCATGATCACGGTCACAGCGATGTCACAGCCGGCGACGCCGCGCGCCAGTGATCGCGGGGACCTCGTCCAGAGCTTCATCACGAACCGTGACCTTCGCTAGCTTCGCGCTCGTTTACGACGGAGCTACGGACAGGCGGGAGACCGGGCATGGAGCGGAGCAGGAGAGCCGCGGTGGCGGCGGCTGCGGCGGCGCTGGTGGTGGGGTCGCCGACAGCGGCGCTGGCAGGGGCCGACGGCGGCTCGACGGGGGACGGCACCGGGAACCCGGTCACCGTGGTGGGGGAGGGGCTGGACGGCCCACGGCAGCTGAGCCGGTACGAGCACGGCAAGCTGGTCGTCGCGGAGTCCGACACCGGCGAGGTGTCCTCGGTGGACCGGGCGACCGGCGAGGTCGAGACGCTGCTGTCGGGCCTGGCCAACCTGCAGGGCGTCGACCACCACGACGGACACCTGTACATCGCGCTCGGCGAGGCACCGCCCGAAGGGGAGATGCCGCCCGAGGAGGCACCGCCGGAGGGCGAGCCCGCCCCGCCGGAGGGCGAGCCGGCACCGCCGGAGGGGGAGCCCGCACCCCCGGAGGGCGAGCCGGCACCGCCGGAGGAGCCGACCGCGTCGGGCGACCCGGCCCCCGCCGACGAGCCCGCGGACACCGAGCCCGCCGGCGGGACCGAGCCGGCTCCCGAGGAGGCCCCGCAGGGCTCCGCGCTGCTGGTCGCCACGCCGGACGGCGAGGTCGTCCACACCTACGACCTGTTGCAGTACGAGCTGGACAACAACCCCGACGAGCAGGTGCAGTTCGTCGACGGCCAGCCGGTCGACGCGCTGTCCAACCCCTTCTCCGTCCTGGCCCAGGACGACCGGGTGCTGGTCGCCGACGCCGGCGCCAACGCCGTCCTGTCCGTCGACCTGGACAGCGGGGAGATCAGCACCTTCTTCGTCCCGCCGTCGATCACCGGCGACGAGGTCGCGACCTGCGGTGTGCGGCCGAACAACGACCCCGAGGAGTTCAGCTGCGACTCGGTGCCCACCGAGCTCGCCGAGGGCCCCGACGGCATGATCTACGTCGGGACGCTGGGGGCCGAGGTGCCGGGCGCCGGCCGGGTCTACGTGCTGGACGAGGACGGCGAGCGGCAGCGCACCATCGATCACCTCACCGGGATCACCGGGGTGGCCGTCGACCGCGACGGTGCGGTCTACGCCTCGGAGCTCTTCGAGGGTGCGCCCGCGGAGGAGCCCGGGGCGGACTTCGACCCGTCCGTCGTCGGGCAGATCGTCCGGATCGACGAGGACGACGCCCGCACCACGGCCCAGGTGACGATGCCGACCGGGCTGGAGTCCACCAGCGCCGGCGTGTACGCCTCGGCGTGGAGCATCGCCGCCTTCCTCGGCATCCCCGCGCGCGGGGAGGTCGTCCTGGTCGACGAGGACGCCTTCACCGGTGAGTGGACGGCGCCCGACGTGGACACGGTGATCGAGGAGCCGGCACCCGCGGAGGAGCCGGCACCCGAGGAGGGCACCGCACCCGAGGAGGGGACGGCACCCGAGGAGGGCACCGCACCCGAGGAGGAGACCGCTCCCTGACCGTCGGGGACGGCGCTGCGGCGGCCGGCGGGGACTCCCGCCGGCCGCCGCGGTCGTGTCCGGGGCTCAGTTCACGCGTTCCAGCGCGCGGGTGAAGCTCTGGTTCCACAGGCTCAGGTGCGGCCAGCGACGCCGGACCACGTCGGTCGCCTCGGCGGCCGAGAGCCCCTGGTCGCGCCGCATCCAGGCACGCAGCACCAGGCCGGTCCGGGACTGTCCTGCGAAGCAGTGCACCAGCACCCGGCGGCCGTCCGCGCGGAGGGCCGCGACGTCGTCGAGCACGTCGGTGAGGACGGCGTCCAGCTCGCTGTTGGCGTCGTCGTCGGTCAGGTACGCGAAGCGCTGCACCTCGTGCCGGAACCGGGTCCCCGTCCGGCACAGCGACACCACGGCGAAGTCGGGGGAGCTGTGCCGCGCTCCGTCGAGGTCGGCCGCCCAGACCCCGTCGGCCACCTCCCGCGGCTCCAGGCCGGAGCTCTCGGGGGCCTCGTAGGGCGGCGCGGTCGACCCGTCCAGCGCCGCGGCCAGGTGGTGCAGGTCGGCCAGCTGCCACAGCCGGTCGGCGCCGGGGACCCGGCCGTGCACCACCGAGGTCCAGCGCATCGGGATGCGGGCGATCCCGTGCACCGCGCCGGCCAGCCCGCCGGCGACCGCGGCCAGCGTGTCGGTGTCCCCGCCCCGGTCGATCACCAGCCGCAGCACCTCCGCGACGTCCCGGCCGCGGCGCAGCGCCCAGACGGCGGTGCCCAGCGTCGGCCAGACCGCGCCGTTGCGCGTGGTCGCCCGGTCCGGCGTCCAGTCCGGGGACAGCGCCTCCGCCCAGCGGTCGCGGTGGCCGGGGGCCACCTGCTCCAGCGTCGCGGGGAGCTCGGACAACGGGTCGCCGCCGTCCAGGGCCACCCGGACCAGGTCGGCGAAGACCGCGCAGCCCTCGCCAGCGGCCGGGTCGCCGTGGGTGAGCGCGGACTGGCGGCGGGCGGCGTCCATGGTCGCGGCCCGCCCCTCCCGGGCGAACCGGATGGCGACCGGCGTCATGCGCATCATCGAGCCGTTGCCCGCCGCGTGCCCGTAGCGGGCGAAGTGCTCGGCGGCGGCGACCTGCCACGGGCGTCCAGAGCCGAGGACGGCGCGGGTCTGCCCGCCCACGTCCGGGGGATCGGCGGCCAGCCAGTGCCGCAGCCGGTCGAAGACGTCGGCCTCGTCCAGCCCGCCGTGCTCCAGCAGCGAGCCGGCCAGCAGCAGGCCCTGCTGGGTGTCGTCGGTGAAGTGGCCGGGCGCCCAGTGCAGCGACCCGCCCCCGCACATCTCCGTCCGCACCCCCCGGGCGGGCGCCGGGAAGCGGGCGGAGAACCGTCCCGGCGGCCCGAACTCGAACGGGGCACCCAGCGCGTCGCCGACGGCCGATCCGATCAGCGCGCCGGCGACGCGGTGGGCACGGGGCATCGACGAGGGCATTCGGCCTCCAGCGCTCGGGGACGGCACCTCGCACCGTGCCATCCCGGCGCCGGGTCCGTCACCGGAAGCGCTGCTCCAGTGCCTGCACCTCCGGCAGCCCGATCAGGTCGGTGAACTGGTCGAACGTCGGCAGCGACCCCATCGCGGCGGCCGGCGTGCCGTCGGCGCGCAGCGTGGCCAGCACCGAGCGGATCCCCGCGGTCGCGGCGAGCAGCGTCCCGATCGGGTAGATCACCAGGGCGAACCCCAGCTCGGCGATCCGCTCCAGCGGCAGCGGTGGCGTCCGCCCGCCCTCGGCCCAGTTGAACACCAGCGGCGCCACGCCGTGGAGCTCCCCGGCGACCCGGGCGATGTCCTCCTCCGACGTCGGCGCCTCGACGAAGAGCACGTCGGCTCCGGCGTCGGCGTACGCGCGGGCACGGGCCACCGCGTCGTCCACCCCGGAGACGGCGACCGCGTCGGTCCGGGCGATCACGACGAGGTCGGGGTCCCGGCGCGCGCTGACCGCCGCCCGGATCTTGCCCACCATCTCCTCGGTGCCGATCACGGCCTTGCCGCTCATGTGCCCGCACTTCTTGGGCGCCACCTGGTCCTCGAGCTGCAGCGCGGCCACCCCGGCCTGCTCGTACAGCTGCACCGTCCGCAGCACGTTGATCGCGTTGCCGTAGCCGGTGTCCGCGTCGGCGATCACCGGGAGGTCCACCGCGGCGACGATCCGCTGGGCGTTCTCGGCCATTTCGGTTCCCGACAGCAGCCCCACGTCGGGCCGGCCGATGAGCGAGGCCGTCGTGCCGAAGCCGGTCATGTAGACGACGTCGAACCCGGCCTCCTCGACCAGCCGCGCGGACAGCGCGTCATAGGCGCCGGGCGCGAGCAGCGGCCGGCCGGTCGCGAGCAGCTCGCGCAGCCGGCGGCCCGGCGACGGACGGTGGTTCCCGAGCAGATCACCCACGGGTGAGCCTCCTTGTGTGCGGATCCCGGATCAGTGCAGGCCGTCCAGCCCGTCGCTCGGCGCCCGGGCCTGGAGGGACGACGCGAGGCCAGCGCGAGGCTCTGTATGCAATGCGCCCGCGTGGTCACCGACGGGGCGACGACGACCTCCGGCTGGCCCAGCCTGCTCCCGTCTTCCTGGCAGCGCAAGAGCCATCCGCGGATCGCTCCACGGCTCTTGCCTCGCCCGGTCGCGGCCCGTACGTTGCATGCAATCCGGAGGGGGTGTGAGCTGTGACACGGTCGATCACCTCGGCCGAGCGTGCGCTCGACACGCTCCGTGAGCTGATCCTCGGCGGGGGCCTGCCGGCCGGCGCGCGGCTCGGCGAGGTCGAGCTCGCCGACCGCCTCGGGGTCAGCCGCACGCCGGTGCGTGAGGCGCTGTCCCGGCTGGCCGCCGAGGGCCTGGTGGAGATGGTGGCCAACCGCGGCGCCCGGGTCGCCACCTGGACCGTCGAGGAGCTGGAGGGCGTCTTCGAGCTCCGGGCGCTGCTGGAGCCCCAGCTGACCGCGCTCGCCGTGCCGCAGGCCACCGCGGCGGACGCGGACGAGCTCGACGCGCTCGCCGCCGAGATGCTCGGAGTGGGCTGCCCCGGACCGCGGCAGGACCTGGACGCGCTGGTCCCGCTCAACCGGGCCTTCCACGACCGGCTGGTCGCGCTCGCCGGCCACCCGGCGCTCGCCGGTGCGCTGGCCACCGCCGTGCACCCGCCGATCGTCGCGCGCAACTTCCACGCCTACGACGACGCCGCGCTGCGCCGCAGCCTGGCCCACCACGCCGAGATCGCCGCCGCCCTGCGCGCCGGTGACCCGGCATGGGCTCGGGCCGTGATGACCGCCCACATCCTCAACGCGCGGGCCGTGATGGTCCGCGCCGCCACCGGGCAGACCACCCGGTCCTGACCGGCACACCCCGTCCCCAGAAGAGGAGGCCCCATGAGCTACCGGCTCGGAGTCGACGTCGGCGGCACCTTCACCGACGTCCTGCTGGTGGAGGAGGGCAGCGGCGCGACCTGGCGCGCGAAGACCGCCTCCACACCCGCGGACCAGGCCGTCGGTGTGCTGAACGGGATCGAGCAGGCCTGCGCCGCGGCCGGCATCGACCTGTCCGAGGTCGCCTCGGTGCTGCACGGGACCACGGTCGCGACCAACGCGATCCTCGAGGGCAAGGGCGCCACCGTCGGCCTGGTCACCACGAAGGGCTTCCGGCAGGTCCTGCAGATCGCCCGGTCCTTCGTGCCCGGCGGGCTGGCCGGCTGGATCATCTGGCCCAAGCCCGAGCCGCTGGCCGCGCTGGAGAACACCGTCGAGGTCGACGAGCGGATCGCGAGCGACGGGTCGGTGGTGCGGGAGCTCGACGAGGACGACGTCCGGCGGCAGCTGCAGCGGCTGGCCACCCGGCAGGTCGACGCCCTGGCGGTGAGCCTGATCAACTCCTTCGCCGACCCGGCGCACGAGCGCCGCATCGCCGCGATCGCCGCCGAGGTGCTGCCCGGCGTCCCGGTGTCGCTGTCCTCCGACGTCCTCCCCGAGCTGCGCGAGTACGAGCGCACGCTGACCACCGTGGCCAACGGCTACGTCCAGCCGCAGGTCAAGCGCTACGTGCAGAACCTCGCCGACCGGCTCCGGGACGGCGGCGTCGCCGGCGAGCTGGCCATCCTGCGCAGCGACGGCGGGCTGCAGTCCGCGTCGGCCGCGGTCGGCGCGCCGGTGACCATGCTGCTGTCTGGCCCGGCCGGCGGCGTGACCGGCGCGGTCTGGGCGGCCGAGCAGTGCGGCCACCGCGACGTGATCACCTTCGACATGGGCGGCACCTCCACCGACGTGGGCCTGGTGCGCGACCTGGACCCGCGGATCGGCCGGGAGACCAAGGTCGGCGACCTCACCGTCCGGGCCTCCAGCGTCGACGTCCGCACCGTCGGCGCCGGCGGCGGCTCGATCGCGCACGTGCCGGAGCTGACCCGGGCGCTGCGGGTGGGCCCGCAGTCCGCCGGCGCCGACCCGGGCCCGGCCGCCTACGGCAAGGGCGGCACCGACCCCACGGTCACCGACGCCAACGTCGTCCTGGGGTACCTGCCGACCAGCCTGGCCGGCGGCGAGATCACCCTGGACGTGGCCGCCGCCCGGGCCGCGGTGTCCAAGGTCGCCGAGGCGATGGGGCTGGAGTCGGCCGAGGCGGCGGCCGCCGGGATCGTCGACATCGTCAACGAGAACATGCTCGGCGGCCTGCGGCTGGTCTCGGTGCAGCAGGGCTTCGACCCCCGCGACTTCGCCCTGGTCGCCTTCGGCGGCGCCGGTCCGCTGCACGCCAACGCGCTGGGGAAGCTGACCGGGGCGTGGCCGGTGATCGTGCCGCCGGCGCCCGGCATCCTCAACGCCCTCGGTGACGCCACCACCAGCCGCCGGGACGAGTCCGCCCGGACCGTGCTGCGCCGGTTCGCCGACCTCACCGGAGGCGACCTGGCGCAGGTCCTCACCGAACTGGCCGAGGACGCCGGCGCCCGGCTGGCCGCGCAGGGCGTGGCCCGCGACGAGCAGACGACCGGCTACCAGGTCGACGTCCGGTACCACGGCCAGGGCTTCGAGATCCCGGTCGACGTCGACCCGGCCTGGCTGGAGCGCCCGGACAGTGCGCTGCAGACCCTCGGTGAGCGCTTCGACGCCGAGCACGACCGGCTGTTCTCCTTCCTGCTGTCGGTCGACCACGAGCTGGTCAACGCCCGGGCCACGGTCACCGGCCCGAAGCCCGACGTGGCACCGGTCAGGCTGCCCGAGGGCGACGGCGACCCGTCCGCGGCGGAGGTCGCCGACCACTCCGTCCACGTGGGCGGGGAGCGGGTGCCGGCCACGGTCTACGACCGGGCGAGGTTGCGCGCCGGGGACGTGGTGACCGGCCCGGCGATCGTCACCGAGATGGACTCCACCACCCTCGTCCTGCCCGGCCATGCGGCCACCGTGCACGCCTCGGGCAGCCTGCTGATCAACCCCCTGGAGGGCTGACCCGTGGCACGGATCATCGAGACCGCGACCGGCGCCGTCGAGAGGACCGACGTCGACCCGGTGACCCTGGACCTGATCGAGAACGGGCTGCGCAACGCCCGCTACGAGATGGACGAGGTGCTGTTCCGCACCGCGCTGTCACCGGGCATCCGCGAGCAGCACGACGAGTTCCCGCTGATCGCCGACCCTGACGGCAAGATGGTCGTCGGCCAGTTCGGGCTGTCGATCCCGGACTTCCTCGACGGGTTCGACGGCACCATCGAGGAGGGCGACGTCCTCCTGACCAGCGACCCCTACGCCTGCGGCGCGGCGATCAGCCACGCCAACGACTGGCTCGTCGTCGTCCCGGTCTTCCACGAGGGCCGGGTGGTGGGCTGGGCGGCGATGTTCGGGCACATGTCCGACGTGGGCGGCAAGACGCCGTCCTCGATGCCCACCGACGCGCGCACCATCTACGAGGAGGGCGTGGTCATCCCGCCCTTCAAGCTGTACGCGAAGGGCCGGGTGAACGAGGACGCGCTGCGGATCATCCTCAACCAGGTGCGGATGCCGGACTGGAACCGGGCCGACCTCAACGGCCTGGTCGCCGCCTGCCGGACGGCGTCGCGCCGGGTGGTGGAGATGTGCGAGCGCTTCGGGACGGCGACCTACCTGTCCGCGCTCGACGCCCTGCTGCAGCGCAACCACGACGCCATGAAGGTGCTGCTGTCGGTGGTGTTCGAGGAGGGCCGCACGCTCAGCTTCACCGACTACATCTGCGACGACGGCGTGGGCAACGGGCCCTACGAGCTGAAGCTGTCCCTGACCCGCACCGGGGACAAGGTGCACCTGGACTTCACCGGGTCCTCGCCGCAGGCCGCCGGGCCGATCAACTACTACATCAACGAGAACCTGACCCGGATGTTCTTCGGGATCTACATGATCACCGTGGCCGACCCGCAGATCCTGTGGAACGACGGTTTCTACCCGCTGGTCGACGTCACCATCCCGGACGGCTCGTACTGGAAGCCGAAGCACCCGGCGTCGCTGAACGGCCGCAATCACGGCATCGGCCGGGTCTTCGACCTGTTCGGCGGGCTGCTCGGGCAGACCAACCCGGCGCTGCTCAACGCCGCCGGCTTCTCCTCCTCCCCGCACTTCATGTATTCCGGGCACTACTCCGGCGGGGAGCGGAAGGGGGAGTGGTTCCAGCTGTACTCGATCGGCTTCGGCGGGATCCCCGGCCGGCCGATGGGCGACGGACCGGACGGCCACTCGCTGTGGCCCAGCTTCGTCAACATCCCCTGCGAGTACCTGGAGTCCTACTACCCGCTGCGGATCGAGAAGTGGGAGACCGTCGCCGACACCGGCGGTCCCGGCCTGCACCGCGGCGGCAACGGCGTGGACGTCGCCTACGTCTTCGAGGAGCCGGGCACGATCGCCATCCACGACGACCGGTGGCTGACCTACCCGTGGGGCGTGAACGGCGGGCACCCGGGGGCACGCGGCACCAAGTGGGTGGAGCGCGCCGACGGCAGCCGGCAGGTGCTGCCCAGCAAGTGCCACGACGTCCCGGTGGCCCCCGGCGACGTGCTGCACTTCGTCACCTGGGGCGGCGGCGGGTGGGGCGACCCGCTGGAGCGGGACCCCGCGCTGGTCGCGCTCGAGGTGGACCGCGGGCTGGTCACCGTGGAGGGCGCCCGCCGGTACGGCGTGGTGCTGAGCGCCGACGGCGACCGGCCGGCGGTGGACGACGCGGCGACCCGCGAGCTGCGGGACCGGATGCGGGCCGACCGGCCGGCCGAGCTCCCGGTGTTCGACATGGGCCCGCCGATCGAGGAGCTGCTGGCCCGCTGTGAGGAGGAGACCGGGCTGCCCGCGCCGAAGCGGCCGGTCTGGGCAGCCGGATGAGCGGCGCCGCGCCGACCGGGGGAGGGAGCGGCCCGCACGGGTCGGCGTTCTCCGGCCGGGTCGGCTGGGGCGCCCGGCCGGCCGTGCTGGTGGTCGACCTGGTGCGCGCCTACACCGAGCCGGACGGGCCGTTCGCGCTGCCCGAGCCCGGGCCCGCGGTCGACGCGACCGCGGCGCTGGTGGCGGCCGCGCGGTCGGCCGGGCACCCGGTGGTGTGGACCGTCGTCCGGTACGCCACCGGGCTCGCCGACGGCGGGCTGTTCGTCCGCAAGGTGCCGGCGCTGGCCGCCTTCGCCGAGGACGCCGCCGAGGGCTGGGGCGCGCTCACCCTGGACCCGGAGCCGGGGGAGCCGGTGGTGGTGAAGCAGTACGCCTCGGCGTTCTTCGGCACGACGCTGGCCGCGACGCTGCACACCGCCGGCGTGGACACCCTGGTCGTCACCGGGGTGTCCACCTCCGGCTGTGTGCGGGCGACGGCGATGGACGCCCTGAACTCCGGGTTCCGCCCCCAGGTGGTGCGGTCGGCCTGCGCCGACCGCACCGTGGCCCTGCACGAGGCGAACCTCGCCGACCTGGACGCCAAGTACGCCGACGTCGTGGACCTGGAGGAGGCGCTCGCCCACCTCTGAGAGCCCCGTCCCGGGGCTCCCCCTGGTGCGCGAGGGGGAGCCCCGGGACGGCCCCGCTCCGAGGCCCGCCCCGAGCCCGGGACGGCCCTGCTGCAGGGACCCGCCGCGAGCTCGCGAGTGGCGGGCCGTGGGACGGCCCCGCTCCGAGGCTCGCCCCGAGCCCGGGACGGCCCTGCTGCAGGGACCCGCCGCGAGCTCGCGAGTGGCGGGGGGCAGCAGGGTCCTTTGTCAGTTGCCCTTGACGTTGACCACCTGGCGCAGCGTGTGCCGCACCTCCACCAGGTCGGCGGCGTCGGCCATGACCTGGTCGATCGGCTTGTACGCATCGGGGTGCTCGTCGAGGAACGCGTCCGAGTGCCCCCAGGCGATGCCGCTCATCCGCCGGTCCAGGTCGGCCCGGCTGAACAGCCGCCGGGCCGCGTTCCGCGAGTGGTTGCGGCCGGCGCCGTGCGGACTGGACATCAGCGAGGGCACGTTGCCCTTGCCGACCACGACGTAGGACGCGGTCCCCATCGACCCCGGGATCAGCCCCGGCTGACCCTCCCGCGCCGAGATCGCGCCCTTCCGGGACAGCCACACCTCGCGCCCGTAGTGCACCTCACGCTCGGTGTAGTTGTGATGACAGTTTACCGTCTCGAGCCGCTGCACGTCCGCCTTGAGGAACCGGCCCACCTGGTCGACGACGCGGTCCATCATCTCCTCTCGGTTCAGGTAGGCGAACCGCTGCGCCCAGCGCAGGGCCTCGATGTAGGCGTCGAACTCCGGCTCCCCCTCCACCAGGTAGGCGAGGTCCTGGTCGGCGAGCTCGACGAACCGGGCCCGGCACTGCTCCTGCGCCACCCGGATGTGCCGGGAGGCCAGCTTGTTGCCGACGCCGCGCGACCCGGAGTGCAGGAACAGCCACACGCGGTCGGCCTCGTCGAGGGAGACCTCGATGAAGTGGTTGCCCGAGCCCAGCGAGCCGAGCTGCTGCGGCCAGTGCCCGACCGCGGTGTCGGCCTGCTGCGCGCCCGGCAGGGCACGCAGCTCCTCGACCCGGGGCGCGGCGGTGTCCCGGATGCCCTTGTTCCGGCCACCCGCGGACAGCGGGATCGACCGGGAGACCTGCCCGTGCAGCACGTCCAGCGGGCGCCCGGCCAGGTCGGCGGCGGTGAACTGGGTGCGCACGGCCATCATCCCGCAGCCGATGTCCACTCCGACCGCGGCCGGGATGATCGCGCCGTCGGTCGGGATGACCGAGCCGACGGTGGCGCCCTTGCCTAGGTGGGCGTCGGGCATCAGTGCCAGGTGCGGGTGGATGAACGGCATCGCGGCGGTGCGCTCGGCCTGCTCGCGGGTGGTGTCCTCCAGGATGGACGCCCAGCTGAGCAGGCGTCCGTTGATCTTCTCCATGGTCCTTTCTCGTCACCGTCGTGGTGCCCGGATGGGGCTGTGCAGCCGATGCAGTCAACCCGCGTGTCCCCGGCCTCGCACCCGCTTTACCGCCGGCCGGGTGCGACGCAACCCCGCTCCTGGGGCGGCCGGGTCGGCTGGGGCGCGCGGCCGTGGCAGACGGTGCTCCCAGCCCTACTGTCGGTCCCTGTGCGCATCACGGGGGAGCTGAGCGCCCGGTTGGCGGCGCGGGTCCTGCTGGTCCTGCTGGCCGCCGTCGTCCTGGTCGCCGGAGTGCCCGGGCTCGCCGCCCCGGCGCGTGCGGCCGCCGGTGGGGACCTCCTCGTCGCCGGGGAGGGCCTGGCCCCGGGTCAGCAGCTCGTCTCGGCCGACCGCCGCTACCGGGCGGTGATGCAGCCGGACGGCAACTTCGTGGTGTACGCCGCCGACGGCCGGGTGCTCGCCGCCACCGGCACCTACGGCGCGGGCAACCGGCTGACCATGCAGGCCGACGGCAACCTGGTCGTCTACTCCGGCAGCGGCCGGCCGCTGTGGGACACCCGCAGCTGGGGCAACGCCGGCGCCCGGGTCGTGCTGCAGACCAACGGCGACCTGGTGGTCTGGCGGAGCAACGGCACCCCGGCCTGGTCCACCGGCTGGGACACCCCCGACCGGCTGCGGCCGGGCCAGTCGCTGTACGCCGGTCAGCAGCTGACCTCACCGGACCGGCGCTACCGGACGGTGGTGCAGCCGGACGGCAACGTCGTCGTGTACGCCGCGGACGGCCGGGTGCTCGCCGCGACCGGCACGTACGTCCCCAACAGCCGGCTGACGATGCAGGCCGACGGCAACCTCGTCCTCTACGCACCCTGGGGCTCGGCGCTGTGGAGCACCCGCACCTGGGGGTCCTACGGTGCGCAGGTGGTGCTGCAGGACAACGGCGACCTGGTGGTCTGGCGGACCAACGGCACCCCGGCCTGGTCCACCGGCTGGGACACCCCCGACCGGCTGCGGCCCGGCCAGTCGCTCTACGCCGGCCAGCAGCTCACCGCACCCGACGGCCGGCACCGGTTCGCCGTGCAGCCCGACGGCAACGTCGTCCTCTACGGGCCCGCCGGCCGGGTGCTGTCCGCGACCGGCACCTACGGCGCCGGCCACCGGCTCACTCTGCAGACCGACGGGAACCTGGTCGTGTACTCCGGCAGCGGCCGGCCGGTGTGGGACACCCGCACCTGGGGCAATGCCGGGGCGCAGGTCGTGCTGCGTGCCGACGGCAACCTGGTGCTGTCCCGCACCGACGGCAGCACCGCCTGGGCCAGCCCGTTCCCGCTGCCGGTCGCCACCGGCCCGTCCACCCAGGTGGTCACCGTCGTCGCGGACCACCCCGGCGCGACCACCGGGCGGCTGGTCGCCTGGGAGCGGCGCGGCACCGGGTGGACGCCGGTGCTCGGGCCGGTCCCCGCGCAGCTGGGCGCCAGCGGTGTCGGCGCGGCGTCCGAGGGCTCCACCCGCACCCCGGCCGGGACGTTCACCCTCTCCGAGTCCTTCGGCCGCGCGGGCAACCCGGGCACCGCGCTGCCCTACCGGCAGGTCGACGGCTCGGACTGGTGGGTCTCGGACGTGCGCAGCCCGCTGTACAACCAGTACGCCCGCTGCGCCCCCGGGAGCTGCCCGTTCGACGAGTCCGCGGGGGAGAACCTGTGGGCCCAGGGCGCGGTCTACGACCACGCCGTGGTGATCGACTACAACCGCCGCGGGACGACGCCCGGCGCCGGGTCGGCGTTCTTCCTGCACGTCTCCAACGGCCGACCGACCGCCGGGTGCGTGGCGGTCGACCGCGGCAGCCTCGTCACGCTGATGCGCTGGCTGGACCCGGCGAGGCAACCGCTGATCGCCATCGGCTGACGTCGTCGGCCGGCCGTCAGGGCCGGCCGGCGTGCGGGACGTCGACCGGCACGGTGAGCAGCACCGCCTCCCGGACCGGCGCCCGACGGCGCGCGGAGAAGTCCGGCGCGCAGCACATCAGCAGCGTCCGGCCGTCCTCCCCACCCAGAGCGCAGGCGAACACGCCCTGGCCGTCCGGTGCGGCCACCTGGTCGACCACCGCGCCGCCGGGCGCGATCCGCACCACCCGGCCGCCGACCGCGTCGGCGACCCAGATGTGCCCCTCGGCGTCCGGCGTGCAGCCGTCCGGGGCGATCCGCCGGCGCCCGGTGCCCTCACCCGTGCCCTCGCCCGTGCCCTCACTCGTGCCCTCGCCGTCGAGCGACGCCCAGACCCGGCGGCCGGACAGCGAGCCGTCGACGGCCAGGTCGAAGGCGGTGAGCCGGCTGCCGAAGGTCTCGGCGACGACGAGCGTGCCGCCGTCGGGGGTGATCACCGCACCGTTCGGGAACTCCAGCCCCTCGGCGGCCACGGTCACGGTGCCGTCCGGGTCGACCCGCTTCAGCGACGCAGTCGCGGGGGCACCGCGGCCCATCAGGTCGAAGCCGAAGTCCCCGACGAACACGTGCCCGGCCCCGTCCACCACCAGGTCGTTGAGGTGCCCGCCGCAGTGCGGCGTCAGGTCGGCGAGGGTGGACAGCTCCCCGTCGGCGGACCGCAGCAGCCGGTGGTCGGTCATCGAGACGACGACCAGCGACCCGTCGGGCAGCCAGCCCAGGCCCGAGGGCTGGCCGTCCACGGTGAGCACGACCGAGCGCTCTCCCGTGCTGGTGACCCGGCTGACCTCCCGGGTGTAGAAGTCCGACACCCACCAGGTGCCGTCGTGCCACCGCGGCCCCTCGAAGTAGGAGCCGCCGGTGAGCAGCGTCGTCGGCTCGCGCGTCGGCATGGCCGGGACCCTAGGACCGGCAGGGTCAGCGGCCGTGGACGAACCCCCGCAGCACGCCGGCGAGCTCGGCGTCGGGCACGGCGTGCTCCCGCTCGGACAGGCTGCGGTGCTCCCCCCGCGGCAGCGCGGCGGCCACGGCGGTCGCCCAGCCGGTCAGCCCCCCGGTGCCGCCCGCGTCGAGCACCAGCGTCGGCACCGTCACCCGCCGGGCCACCTCGACCGGCGTGACGTCGCACAGCACCCGGTCGTGGACCAGCGTGGGGGCGACCGACTCCAGCGCGGACACGGCCGGCCCGAGCGCGTCGACGACCGCGGCCGGGACGCCGATCGAGGCCATGAAGTGCAGCGCCGCCTCGCGCCGCCGCCCGGCCGCCACCAGCGCGGCCAGCTCCGCGGTCACCCGCGACGGACCGGGGCAGTCGGCGATCGGGGGCTCGAAGAGCGCCAGCCGGGTGACCGGGGCGCCGGCCGCGGCCGCGTGCATCGCCAGCAGCGCCCCCGAGGAGACGCCGTAGACGGCGGCCCCGGTGCCCACCGCCGCGATCACCGCGGCGAGGTCCTCGATCTCACGGGCGACGGCGTAGGGCGGGGTGTCGGTGCTGGACCCCCGGCCGCGCCGGTCGTAGGTCACCACGGTCGCGTCGGCGGCGAGCAGCCCGGCGAGCGGGCGCTGGGAGTTGAAGCCCGACCAGCACCCCGCGCCGTCCACCACCACCAGGAGGGGGCCGCGGCCCGTCCGGGTCCAGGCGATCCGGGTGCCGTCCGCGGAGCGCACCCGCTCCTCGGTCACCGTGCCCATGATCCGTCCCTCCCGCGCCGGGCAGCCGTCGGACAGCCAGACCCGGCGCGGGCGGGGAAGTCATCGGCGCGGAGTCACCCGGTGACCCGGCCGTCCGGGTGCTCGGTGAGCCGGCCGGACGCCACCGCCGCGGCGAACGCGGCGTCCAGGAACGGCAGCTGGGCCGGGCTGCGCCGGCGGTGGCCGAACACCGCCAGGGTCGCGGCGTACAGCTCCTCGCGGGCCAGCCCCCCGTCGGCCCGGCACAGCGCGGCCATGGCGTTGCCGACCTCCTCGAGCGCCACGTGCTCCAGCGGCCGGTCGCCGCTCCCGGCCTGCCGCCGGAACCCCGTCCACGTCGACCGGTCCAGCGCCGCCGGCCACACGTACTCGCCGACGACGGAGTCCGCGGGCAGCAGCGCGAGCAGCGCCTCGCGCCGCGCCGGCGACACCCGGCTGAGGCCGAACGCCGCGGCGGCGACGCGGACCAGCCGGTCGCGGTGCACCGGTCCCTCCGCGCGGACGCCCGCGGCCAGCACCCGGCGGACCGCCCGGGCCGCCTGCGGGTCGCCGAGGGAGTCCAGCAACTTCTTCTCCCCGGCGGTCCGGGGCGCCCAGACGGCGAACGGCCGCTCACCGTCCAGCGGCTCGGTGTCCGGGGCGGCGTGCCGGCCGCGCCGGGCAGCCGGGCGGGCTCCCGGGGCCGGCTCGGCGGGAGCGGGCTCGGCGGCGGCGGGCTCGGCGGTGGCGGACTCGGGCTCGGCGGGCTCGGGCTCGGGCTCGGGCTCGGCGGGAAGCGGCTCGGGCTCCAGGACGTCGGCCACCTCGACCGGCGCAGGGACCAGCGTCAGCCGGGGCGGTGCCGCCGGGACGGCGGCCGCCGGCTCCGCGGGAGCCGGGGCCAGCGCGGCCCGGGCGGTGGCGGCGGTGGTCCGGACCGGGCGCAGCTCCCCACCGCCGGCCGCGTCCGGCACGGGAGCCGGCTGTCGGCCGCCCGGGTGGGCGCCGGACGGTGCCGGCACGGCGGTCAGCACGGGCGGACCGTCGGCCGGCCGCGGAGCCGGCACCGGACGGCCGACCGGGCGGCGCGGCTCGGGCGCGCGGCGCGGCGGGGGAGTCGCGGCGACCACACCCACCAGCCGGTCGAGCACCGCCTCGGGGTCGGCCAGCCAGGACGGCAGCCAGACCCGCTCCACCGCGGGCCAGTCCAGCATGTCGCGCAGCACGTCGACCGGCAGGCCGTCGCGGTCGCCGACCGTGGGGCGCCGGGCCCACGCCGCGCCGTCCAGCAGCACGGCCAGCACCGGCACGTCCGGGGCGTCGGCGCGGGCGACCGCCAGGTCGACCCGGAAGTCCGAGAGCCCGATGTCGGTGCGCACCACCAGCCCGCGGAAGCGGAGCGCGGCGGCGATCTCCTCGCGGTGCCGGTCCGGCGCCGCGGCCTGGTGCGGCGCGCGGGCCAGGCCGTCGGTGCCCATCGCGGCGAGGTCGAGGTAGGCCCGCAGGTGCTTGATGCCCACCGACGCGGTGTCCTCGGCGCGCAGCTGCTCGGGCGCGAAGGAGCAGAACACCACGACCTGCCGGCGGGCCCGGGTGATCGCCACGTTGAGCCGGCGCTCGCCGCCGGTGCGGTTGAGCGGGCCGAAGTTCAGCGGCAGCTGCCCGCGGGCGTCGGGGCTGAAGCCGGTGGAGAAGAAGACGACGTCCCGCTCGTCGCCCTGGACGTTCTCCAGGTTCTTGACGAACAGGCCCTCCCCGTCGGTGCGGTCCAGGGCCGCGACCACCCGCTCGTCCCCGCAGTCGCGCAGCAGCTCCTCGATGTGCGCGCGCTGCTGGGCGTTGAAGGTGACCACGCCGATCGAGGGCAGCGCGTCGGGGGAGGCGTCGAACCGGCGCAGCACCTCCGACACCACGGCCGCGGCCTCGACGGGGTTGGTGCGCACCAGCCGGCCCGAGCCCGACCGGTGGAAGGTCCCGCCGACCTGGACCAGCGAGACCCCGCGCCCGTCGGCACCCGGTGCGGCACCGGCCTGCGCGGGCGCCGGGAAGGAGGACAGCCGCCGCTCGTAGTACTCGGCGTTGCTGAACGCGATCAGCGACTCGTCCTGGCTGCGGTAGTGCCAGGACAGCCACTGCCGCGGCACCCCGGCCTGCACGCACTCGGACAGGATCGACTCCTCGTCGCGGACCGCCCCGGCGTCCTCGACCAGCTCGGCGTCCGGGCCGGCCGCTTCGGCGACCGACGTCGGCGGCATCTGCTTGCTGTCGCCCACGACGACCGCGGCCCGGGCGCGGCCGAGCGCGCCGACGGCGTCGGCCACCCGGATCTGCGAGGCCTCGTCGAAGACCACCAGGTCGAACAGGCCGGCCACCGCCGGGAAGAACCGGGCCACCGAGTCCGGGCTGACCAGCACGCACGGCATGACCGTGGTGATCAGCTCGCCGAAGGTGGTCATCAGCCCGCGCACGCTCAGCGCCCCGCGCTGCCGGTCCAGCTCCCGCTGCAGGGCGCCGACCTGCCCGTCGGCCGAGGCCGGGTCGAAGGGCCGGGCCGCCAGCACGCCGGCGGGCAGCGCGGTCACCAGGTGGTCGCGGACCGCCTGCGCGGCGCTGGCGAAGCGGCTGATCATCCGCTCGTGCAGCTCGGCGTCGAACTCGCCGAGCCCGGTGGCCTCCCGCCGCTCGACCACCGACGCCTCAGCCAGGCCGCGGTCGAAGGCCGCCGTCGCGACGTCGGCAGCGACCGCGCCGGACAGCAGCGCGGCCCGGGCGTCGGTCAGCCCGGCGGCGCGCAGCGGCTCCAGGGTGTCCAGCAGGCTGACCCACCGGCGCAGCGACATCGGGTGGGTGTACTCGACGCCGCGCTCGGGTCGGGTCATCGTCCAGCGCAGCACCAGCCCGTCGTCCCCGCTCCAGGCGTCCAGCTGGGCGGGGCCCGACGAGCAGGCGCGCAGCAGCACCGCCAGGGCGTCGCGGGCGCGGACCACCGCCTCCACGGCGGTGCGGTCGGCGGCCGTCCCGCCGCCGACGAACCGGCGCAGCGCCGCGGCGAACGGGTCCGACCCGCCGACCGCGGCGGCGGCGCCGCGCAGCCACACCACCTCGGCGTCCAGCAGGAAGCGGCCGGTGTCCAGGAAGGGGTTCCAGGTGGCCGGCACCCGCAGCCCGGGGACGGCGGCGGCCCGCTGCGCGAGGGCCTGCACGGCGTTCTGCACCCGGAACAGGGCCGCGGTGAGCTCCGGCACGTCGCCGCGCCGCACCCGGGCCCCGGGCTGCAGCGCCGGCGCCAGCTGCGCGCGGACGGCGCCCAGCCGCCCGCCCCGGCCGAACCGCCCGGTGGCGGCGGCGGTCTGCGCCTCGACGAACAGCCGGCCCAGCGGCAGGGCCAGCACCTCCGGCGTGGCCACGTCCAGCCCCGGGTGCGCCGTCCCGACCAGGGCCTCGACCTCGCCGGTCACCGCGGCCGCGGCCGCCGACCAGCGGTCGGTGCGGACCTCGTCGAGCACCTCCAGCGGCATCGGCGGGCCGGAGAGCAGGTGCACCAGCGCGTCCAGGTGCTCCGGCCTGCGGGCGGCCCGCAGCACTGCGGCCAGCGGACCCTCGGCGGGGAGGTCGCGGATCGCCCGGTCGACCTCCACCGCCGCCCGCTGGACGGCGGTGATGTCCACGTCGACGGTGTCGATGAACGCCCAGGCGTGCCCGGCCGACGGCCGCGCCAGGTCGGCGATGTCGGGCAGCAGCGCCAGCGCGCGGCGCACCGCCGTCGTCGTCCCGTCCGATGCCCCGGCCACGAAGGCGGGGGGCACCGGCAGCGCCGGGACGTCGGCGGCCGCGGACAGGACGGCGGTGCGCGCCGAGTAGAAGGACAACCCGGCGGCGTTGACCGCGTGCAGCCGGTCGGCGTAGCCGGACAGGCCGCTGCGGGCGGCCCGGAGGTCCTCGCCGTCCGCGGCCAGCGCCTGGGCGTCCACCTCCACCGCGTGCGCCAGCGCCGCCCGCACCTGCGCGCGGACGGCGGCCGGCCGGCTGCCCTTGTCGTGCAGGTCGAGGGCGAAGGGGCCCATGCCCACGGCGTCCAGCCGGCGGGAGACGACGTCCAGGGCGGCCCGCTTCTCCGCGACGAACAGCACCTTCTTGCCGTCGGCGACCGCGCGGGTGAGCAGGTTGGTGATGGTCTGGGACTTGCCGGTCCCGGGCGGGCCCTCCAGCACGAACGTGCGCCCGGCCGCGGCCTCGGCGACCGCGCGCAGCTGCGAGGCGTCGGCCGGCACCGGGCAGCGGGCGGCCAGCTCGTCGAGGTCCACCGACCCGGCGGTGTCCGGCGCCGGGTCGCGGAACGGCCCGGCCGGTCCGCGCAGCAGGTGGGCCACCAGCGGGGCCTCCGCCAGCGCCGTCCAGTGCTCGTCGAGGTCCCTCCACAGCCGGTACTTGGCGAACTGGAGGACCGCCAGGTCCGCCGTCGGCTGCACCGTGAACGGCAGCCCGTGCGCGGCCAGCGCGGTGCGCATCGCGGCGAGGGCGGACGCCGGGTCGACGCCGTCCTCACCGACCTGCTCCATGCCGGGCACCGTCAGGCCGTGCAGCTGGCGCAGCTTCTCCAGCAGGCACCAGTTCGGGGTGCTGGCGCCGGCCTCGTCGAGGGTCAGCCGGTAGGCGCCCCCGCGGGAGGTCGCGGTGAGGACGACGGGCACCAGCAGCAGCGGCGAGCGCAGCGAGCGGCCGTCGAGCTCCCAGGTCAGCGAGCCCAGCGCGAGGTACAGGTTGTTCGCGCCGGTCTCCTCGGCCAGCGTGCGGGCCTTGGCGGCCAGCCCGCGGAGCCGGGTCAGGTAGCCGCCCTGGGCCACGTCGGCGTGCACGGTGGCGCGGTCGGTGAGCAGCTCGGTCAGCGTCGCGTCGGGCAGGTCGCGGGCCGAGCGGGAGCCCGCCGCGCGAGCGGTCGGCGCGAGCTGGTCGGCGGCCAGCAGGGTGACCGCGGTGCCGGCGCGCAGGGTGCGGTCCAGGGCCGGCAGGGCCTCCCCTGGGACGGTCAGCGGCAGGCCGGACTTCTCGGTGTAGTTGACCAGCCGGTTGCGCAGGCTGAGGTCGAGCAGCGCGTTCTTCCACTGCTGCACCCGGGCGGGCGGACGGTTCCCGGGCTCCGCGTCGGCCGCCGGGACCTCCTCGGGGACCTCCGCGACGGCTCCGGCGCCGACCGCCCCCGCGCCCTCGGCGCCGGCGGGCACCGGCAGCACCCCCGCGGTGCGGGCGCGGTGCACGTCGGTCACGCCGAGCACCCGGCGCAGGTCGCCGGTCAGCCACGGTGCGCGGGCCGGTCCGTGCAGGTCGATCACCGGGCGGCGGCCGGCGGTGAGCAGGGTGGTCTCGACCAGCCGGATCCGGCCCTGGTCGACGTGCTCGACGAGCGCGGCGACGTCGGTGGTGGCCACCGTCTCGGCGCTGCGCTCCTCGCGCCAGTAGCCGAGGAACGCGTGCTCGGCGCCGCCGGCGCCGCCGGAGGCCAGCCACAGCAGCGGCCGGAGCCCGGCGCGCTCGCAGGCGGCGGCCAGGGTGACGACCGTGTCCAGGCAGGTGCCGGCCCTGCCGTCGAGGACCTCGTCCGGTGCCCGGACCTCCTGCCCGAGCTCGGTCCAGCTGGCCGGCGGCTCGAGGCAGCGGATGCCGCGGCGGTGCACCACGGCGGCGATCGCGTCGACCACGTCGTCGACCCGCTCCGGGCCGTCGGCGTAGCCGGACATCTCCGGGCTGCCGGTGCCGCCCTCCAGGACCTCGGCGGCCTCGGCGATCAGCTCGGTGACCGCCGGGTGCTGCGGCTGGACGTGGGCGGCGAGCATCTCCAGCGCGAGCGGCACCGGGGTGGCCAGCCACTGCCCGGCGGGCAGCACGTGCACCGGCAGCCGCCGGTGCGCCGGCGGCCGGCCGTCGGCGGTCACGTCCACCCGCACCCAGCCCGGCCGGCGCTCGGCGACCCGGCCCATCGCCGCGGGGTCCAGGGTGGGACCCGCGTCGGTGAGCACGGTCGTGCGGCCGGCGGCCAGGTCGACCACCCGCTCGACCGGCGCGCCGATCGGGCCGCCGTCGTCGGACACGGTCACCCGCACCCGGACCGCCGGAGCCTCGACGGCGCTGGTCAGCGCCAGCCGGGTGACCACCGGCACGGAGGTGGCGGCCAGTGCTGACGTCAGGACCGGGAGGACGGACAGGTCGATGGTGATCGCGGCGCGCTCGGTGGTCGTCGTCGTCCCGGTGCTGGGCTGGAGGTCAGCGTTGTCGCCCATACGACCTGTCTACCGGCTCGGACGGACCGTTCCCGCCAGGCTGGGCGGACCGCTGAGGCGTCTGTGACAGGACGGGCGGGAGGGTGCCGGGCGGCTGCGTGGGCGTCGCCGGGCGAGCCGGTCAGAGCAGGGCGAGCTCGCTGCAGGTCGGGCACAGCACGTCGTGCGGCTCCTCCGGCGGCGGCCAGGCGACCTGCTCGTCGCGGGCGACGTAGGCGCCGCACAATGCCTTGCGCCCGGCGGTCGACACGTTGGTGATCGTCGCGTGCACCGGGCCGATGAGCTGCGCGCGCAGCCCCCGGGGATCGCTCACCGACCCGACCATCATGACCGCGCGGGCGGTCCGGTACGTGAAGCCCATGGGGACACGGTCGCCCGGTGCGGCAGGGGCACGAGCGCAACACGCGGCACGTGACCGATCCGTGGCCCCACCGGCACCACAGGCCGCAGCCGTCCCGTGCGTACCGGGACGGATGCGGCCTGGAGTCCTTGCCGAGGGCGGCCCCCTCTGCAGGGTCCCGCGCCGAGCGTGCGAGGCAGCGGGGTCTTACGCGACGTCGAAGCCGGCCCGGTCCACCTTGCGGTGGAAGCGGTCGCCGAGCTTGCCGCCCAGGACGGCGCCGACGAGGGTGACCAGCAGGACGGCGACCAGGGAGATGATCCCGGCCGTGGTGGCGGTGCCCTCGTCGATCGGGATGCGCGGCAGGTTCAGCTGAGCCAGCACGTTGAACCGCGACCCGGCTACCAGGCCGAGGACGGCCAGCGCGATGACCACGACCAGGCCGATCACCCACACGGCGATGCCCTGCCGGGCGCCGTCGAAGCGGGCCATCCGGCCGGCCACGTACCCGCCGGCCAGGTAGGCGAGGAACAGCACGACCAGCAGCGCGATCCCGCCGCCGATGCCGATCTCGCCGGCGTTGGCGGTGGCCTCACCGGCCGAGGGGACGCCCTGGGTGAGGCCGATGGCGACGCCGGCGGCGGAGATGAGCGCGATGAGCAGGACGGCGAGCCCGTTGGCGGACAGCCAGCCGAAGAAGGCGGCACCCCACTTGATCCCGCCGAAGCGGTCGTGCTGTGCGGCGACGGCGTCGCGGCCGGGGCCACGGGAGGCGCGGGCGCCCGAGGTGGCGAGGTGGTCGGACGAGGCGCTGTTGGCCATGGGTGCTCCTGGGTGTTCGGGGGGCGTGCCGGGCTGCGAGGTGTTCCACGCCCGGTACCCCGGGGCCGGCCCCGTCAGGTGCGGTGACGGGGCCGGCGGTCCGGGTGGTACGGGCGCCGCGGGTGCGGCGCCGGACGGCTCAGCGGCCGGTGCGGCCGGTCGTGCCGGTGGTGTCGATGCCGTCCGTGTCGATCTGCTCCTTGCGCACGGTGTCGGTGACGGTCTCCTGGTCGGTGACCGTGTCGACGTCCAGCCGCACGCGCTCTACCGGGACGGCCTCCTTGGCGACGACGGGGCGCTCGGCGTGCAGGACGACCTCGTGCTCCTCCTCGGAGATGGCCGGGCCGTCGAGGGCGTTGCCGACGTTGGCGTCGGTGATCGGCTCGCGCTCGATCCGCACCTCCTCGTGGGAGACCGGCACCGTGGTGGTGACGTTCTCGGTCACGACGTACTTGCGGAGGCGGGCCTTGCCGGCCTGCACGCGCTCGGTGCCGACGCGCAGCTGCTCCTCGGAGCGGGTCATGGCGTCGTCGGTGGTCGGGCCGGAGACGTCGTGGCCGACGGTGCCGTGGCGGTTGCCCCGGTCGGTGTCCGTGTCGGTGCCGGTGAGGCCGGCCGTCCCGGTGCCGGTGGTCCCCGTGTCCGTGGTGCCGGTCCCGGCGTACCCGGCGGCGGTGGTGTCGGTGCGGGTGGTGTCGGTGCGGGTGGTGTCGGTGCGGCCGGTGTCGATCCCGCCGGTGCCGCCCGCGGTCACGCCGTAGTAGCGGTAGAGCTCGGCCTCCTCCTCGGGGGAGAGGTGGCCCTGGTCGGCGTCGATCCGGGGGGCGTCCTTGACCCGGGCCTTGTCGTAGGGCACCCGGAGGGTGTCGCCGGTGATCTCGGCCTGGGCCAGCGGCACGAAGGACTCCGACGTGCCGAACAGTCCGGTGCTCACGGTCGCCCACTCGGGGCGGCCGGTCTCGTCGTCCAGGTAGACCTGGCCGATCTTGCCCAGCTTGCTGCCGTCGTTGTCCACGGCGTTGTGGCCGATGATCCTGCTGACGTCGTCCGTGCTGATCATGCGGAGTCCTCCTGGAGATGGTCTGCTGGGGAGGCGAGGCGCTCAGCCGTTCGCCGGGTCCCTGGGTGCCCATCCGTTTACGACGTAAACCGGAGTCCGCGCGCGTCGTCCGCGGGAGCGTCGGGCCGGCCGCTGCCGCACCCGGCGCGCCGATCAGCGCTACCGTGCGTCACCGCCCAGGCGCTCAGATGTCCAGGGCCGGGCCGTCCTCCGAGCGCGCCTCGTGCAGCAGCTGGGTCAGCCGGTCCAGCAGGTTCTCCAGGGCGTCCTCGAACTCCCGGGCCGACCTGTCCTGGCCGAGCAGCGGCTCCAGCTCGGTCACGTGGGGGTACGGGCTGAGGTCGGTCGACGCCCGGGCGTCCGGGTCCCCCTCCGGCATGTCCAGCAGGCTCACCTGCGCCCCGAGCTGGGTGACCTCCAGCAGCAGGTGGCCGAGCAGGAAGCTCGTGTAGGCCCGGTAGGCGGCCACCGCGGCCTCGGCGGGGAAGCCGCCCTGCTGCATGGCCGCCAGGAACGACTCGACCATCCGGAGGCTGCGCAGCGGGGGACGCACCCAGGGCGCCGCCGGTGGCCGGCTGGCCACCAGCGGGAACACCGCGGGGTGGGCCAGGGCGATCCGCCGGACGCCGTGCGCCATCCGCACCAGGAAGTCCTGCCACCCGCGGGCGTGCTCAAGATGGATCTCGTCGGGCTGGTCGTCGTCGTCGAAGAGACTGTCGACGACGGTGGCCACCACGCCGTCGAGCAGGTCCTCCCGGCCGGGCACGTAGCGGTACAGGGCCATCGCCTCGACGCCGAGCTGGGCGCCCAGCCGGCGCATGGTCAGCGCGGCCAGGCCGTGGGTGTCGATGAAGTCGATGGCCGCGGTGAGGATGCGGGTCCGGTCCAGGCCCGGGGGGCGGGGCGGCGCGGCGCCGCTGGTGACCGCCACCAGATCGGCGTCCCGGTCGTCGGTGCTGCCCACGGAGGTCCTCCTCGATGTCCCCGGACGGGATGGTCCGGGACCTGCCCGGCCCACTGTCCTCGCTGGACGCCGGGGGCGGGTGGTCAGGGCGTGCGCCCTCCACCACACGGAGGAGCCCGCGGTGGCTCGTGGCCGGGGCGGCCGGGCTCGCCGCCCGGCTGATCGGGGGTGTGACGAGACGCACTGCTAACAAATCGCTTGCTGTAGTTAGCGCCCGGCTGAAGACGGGCATGCTGTAGGTGTCAGGTCAGCCATCGATCCCTTGGGAGTCACCACGTGACCGACAACACCACGCTCGTCCGTCAGCTGCGCGCCCTCCTCCTGCTCACGCAGACCGAGGAGCAGATCGCCCGCACCCGCATCGCGCAGGCCCGCACCGAGGCCGTCCGCCGCGAGCTGACGCAGAACGCCGACCACGCCGCCGAGCGGACCGAGGCCATCACGGCCGAGCTGCGCCGGCTCGGCGGTGTCCCCGACGTCGTCACCCCGGCCCTCGGCCGGCTCAACGCCTTCGTGAAGAGCACCTTCGAGCAGGCCGAGCCGCTCGACGAGGCGCTGCTGCAGGACCTCGCGCTCGAGCACCAGCTGCTCGACCGTGCCACCTACCTCAAGGTGCTCGCCCAGACCGCCGAGGAGCCCCGGGTCCAGCGGCTCGCGGAGCGTCTCGTCACCGCGCACAAGGCCACCGTCGAGTGGCTGACCGTCGTCCTCGCCGAAGAGGCGCTGGGCGGTCCGGCCGCGCTCCAGGCGACCGCGTTCCAGCGGGTCGCCGGCGGGGCGAGCCGGCTGGTCAACTTCCCCGCTCGCTTCGCGGCCAACACCGTGAACCGCGCCGTCGACTCGGTGCAGCAGGTCGGTGAGGAGACCGAGGAGCGGCTGAACACCGTGGCCGGCAAGGCCGCCTCGTTCACCGGCGCCGTCCGCGAGACCCTGGTCGTCGGCCGCAGCGCCTCGCTGCGGCGGGCCGAGCGGATCGCCCGCCGTGAGGGCAACCGCAACGCCGCCGACACCGCCCGGGCCGCCCGCGAGGAGCTCGGCGACGTCTCCGCCGACGAGCTGCCGATCAAGGGCTACGACTCGCTGTCGACCGCGGATGCCGCGAAGGCCGTCAAGGAGCTGAAGACCGCCCACGACGTCCGGGTGATCATCCGCTACGAGGAGACCCACAAGAACCGGTCCAGCGTGATCAGCGCCGCGCAGACCGCCGTCGCCCAGCTGGCCAAGGAGGCAGTCGGCATCGCCGACTGACCTCGCTGCACCTCGCACGACGGGGCCCGTCCCTCCGGGGGCGGGCCCCGTCGTCGTGTCCCGGGGTTCCCGACGGACCGCAGTCGGTCGCGCCCGGTCGGTTCCGGCACGACGAGACGATGATCACGAAGGGGTCACTTCTGCGGCAGGAGAGGGCATGCTCGATGCCCATGACCACCCTGCCCGGCGTCGCGCCGAACACCCCCGAGGTGCTGGAGGAGTTCTCCCTCGTCACCGCGGTGACCCGGCTGGACTTCCTGGTCCGCCGCGACAACCACGTGCTGGAGGTCGGGCACGACGCCACCGACGACGACGACGACTGGGCCGGCCTGCGCGACGCGGCCACATCCCTGGACGTCGACGAGGCGCTGGAGCTGCTCGCGCTCGGCGAGGTCGTCGCCCGCAAGGCGCACGCCACCCGGCACACCGGTGTGCTGGCCGCCCTGCGCGGCGGCGCGAGCTGGGAGGACATCGCCGCCGCTCTGGCCGTCCCGCCGGTGGCCGCATGGGACCAGCACACCGCCTGGCTGGACGAGCAGGACGCCGCCCGTGGCCGCGGTGAGGACGCGCTGGACGCCGCCGAGGCCGCCCGGGCGCGCGAGCTGGCCGGTCCCCGTCCCGCTGCCTGAGGAAGGACCCCCTTCTCCTCACCCCTCGATCGGGGCGGTCCCAGGAGGGGGCTCGGACCTGCGGTGCGGGACCGGCCGCGGGTCAGCGGTGCAGCACCGCGAAGGTGGCGACCGCGTGCACGAGGCCCTCGCCGTCCTGCTCCACGTCGGCCTCGCAGACCGTCAGGTGCGCCCCCTGGGTCCGCACCCGGGCGGTCACCTCCACGACGCCCGGCTTCCCCGGCCGTAGGTAGGTCACGGTCAGCTGGCTGGTGGCCGGCACGTCGTGCTCGCCGGTCCGGCTCCGCACCGCCTGCCCCATCGCGGTGTCCACCAGGGTGGCGAGCACCCCGCCGTGCAGGGTGCCGGCCTCGTTGAGGTGCCGGTCTGTGACGTCGAGCCGCAGCCCGGCCCGACCGTCCTCGGCCCAGCGGTCCCGTGCGCCGACCGTGCCGATGAAACCGTCGTCCGTCGTCATGGGCCTGCCCTACCCGGCCTGCCCGGGCCCATCCCCGGTCGTCGGGTCAGGCCGGGATGGGTCCGGCCGGAATGCTCCGGGGCAGGGACCGGTTGCTCCCACAGCGGCCGGGGCCGCGCCGACGCCGCGCCGCTCCCCACCCCTCAGCTCCCGAAGCGCCGATCGACCGTGTGAGGACAGATGACTGCCACGCCCGACGCCAGTGCCGATCTCGAGACCGCGCCGCTCTCTGCCCCGGGTGGGTTGGTGAAGAGTGTGGTGGCGCTGGATCGGGTGGTGATCCGGTTGGCGGGTGACTCCGGTGATGGGATGCAGCTGACGGGTGGGCGGTTCACGTCGGAGACGGCGTCGTTCGGGAACGACTTGTCGACGTTGCCGAACTTCCCGGCCGAGATCCGGGCGCCGACGGGGACGCTGCCGGGTGTGTCATCGTTCCAGTTGCACTTCGCTGATCACGACATCATGACCCCGGGGGATGCGCCGGACGTGTTGGTGGTGATGAACCCGGCGGCGTTGAAGGCGAACCTGCCCGATCTACCTGGTGGTGGGTTGTTGATCGCCGACGCCGATGAGTTCACGCCGCGGAACCTGGCCAAGGTCGGGTACGCGTCCAACCCGTTGGAGGACGGGTCGCTGGACCGGTGGCAGCTGGTCAGCGTGCCGTTGACGAGCATGACGACGCAGGCGCTGGCCGGGTCGGGGTTGGGGAAGAAGGAGGCCGAGCGCTCGAAGAACATGTTCACCCTGGGCCTGTTGTCCTGGATGTACCACCGGCCGACCGAGGGCACGGTGCGGTTCCTGGAGCGGCAGTTCCGGCGTAAGCCGCAGATCGCTGCGGCCAACATCGCTGCGTTCCGGGCCGGGTTCAACTACGGGGAGACCACCGAGGCGTTCGCGGTCTCCTATGAGATCAAGCCCGCGCCGATGGCGCCGGGGGTCTACCGGCAGATCTCGGGCAACCAGGCGCTGGCGTTGGGCATCGTCGCGGCGGGCCGGCGGTCGGGGCTGCCGGTGTTCTTGGGCGCGTATCCGATCACCCCGGCCAGCGATGTGTTGCACGAGTTGAGCCGGCACAAGGCGTTCGGGGTGCGCACGTTCCAGGCCGAGGACGAGATCGCCGGCATCGGCGCCGCCCTGGGTGCGAGCTTCGGGGGTGCGCTGGGGGTCACCACCACCAGCGGGCCGGGGGTGGCGTTGAAGGCGGAGACGATCGGGCTGGCGGTGATGACCGAGCTGCCGCTGGTGATCGTGGACGTGCAGCGCGGTGGGCCCTCCACCGGGCTGCCGACCAAGACCGAGCAGTCGGACCTGCTGCAGGCCCTGTACGGGCGCAACGGGGAGGCGCCGGTGCCGGTGATCGCCCCCCGCTCGCCGGGGGACTGTTTCGACGCCGCGCTGGAGGCCGCCCGGATCGCGTTGACCTACCGCACCCCGGTGATCCTGCTGTCGGATGGGTATCTGGCCAACGGCGCCGAACCGTGGGCGGTGCCGACCGAGGAGTCCCTGCCCGACCTGTCGACCGGGGTGCGGTTCGCCACCACCCCCAACGGTGAGGACGGGCAGTTCCTCCCCTATGCCCGGGACCCCGACACGTTGGCGCGGGCGTGGGCGGTGCCCGGCACCGCGGGGTTGCAGCACCGGATCGGGGGGCTGGAGAAGGCCGACCGGACCGGGAACATCTCCTACGACCCGGCCAACCACGACTTCATGGTCCGCACCCGCCAGGCCAAGATCGACGGCATCGCGCACTCGCTGCCGGCCACCGAGGTCGACGACCCCGACGGGAACGCCACCGTCGCCGTCATCGGCTGGGGCTCCACCTACGGGCCGATCGGGGCGGCGTGCCGGCGGATCCGCGCCTCGGGCCGGCCCGTCGCCCAGGTCCACCTGCGCCACCTCAACCCCCTGCCCGCCGACCTCGGGGACATCCTGGCCGGGTATGAGCGGGTGGTGTGCCCGGAGATGAACCTCGGGCAGCTGGCCATGGTGCTGCGCGCCAAGTACCTCATCGACATCACGTCGCACACCCAGGTCCGCGGGCTGCCCTTCCGCGCCGCCGAACTCGCCGCCGTCGTCCAGGACGTCATCGACGGCACCACCACCCCCGCCGGCACCGACGACCCGGCGCACTTCGAGCCCCACGACACCCCCACCACCGCCCCCACCACCGCAGCCACCGCCCCGGCACCGGCCGGGGCCGCCGCGAACGGAGCACCGCGATGACCGCCCTCCCGTCCACCTCGGCCCACGTGCACGACCCGCAGGTGCACGACCTGGGGATGCCCGGCAACCCCATCTCCGCCGCGGTCGCCGAGTCCGTCGCACTGGGCGGGGACAAGCAGGCCGCGCTCAAGGCCCGCGACTTCAAGACCGACCAGGAGGTGCGCTGGTGCCCCGGCTGCGGGGACTACGTGATCCTCAACGCCGTGCAGTCCTTCCTGCCCTCGCTGGGGATCGCCCGGGAGGACATGGTCATCGTGTCCGGGATCGGCTGCTCGTCGCGGTTCCCGTACTACATGAACACCTACGGCATGCACTCCATCCACGGCCGGGCCCCGGCGATCGCCACCGGCCTGGCCGCCTCCCGCCCCGACCTGAGCGTGTGGGTGGTCACCGGCGACGGGGACGCGCTGTCCATCGGCGGCAACCACCTGATCCACACCCTGCGGCGCAACGTGAACCTGACGATCCTGTTGTTCAACAACCGGATCTACGGGCTGACCAAGGGCCAGTACTCACCCACGTCCGAGGTCGGGAAGGTCACCAAGTCCACCCCGATGGGCTCCCTGGACCACCCCTTCAACCCCGTGAGCCTCGCCCTCGGCGCCGACGCCACCTTCGTCGGCCGCGCGATGGACTCCGACCGGGCCGGGTTGACCGACGTGCTCCGCCAGGCCGCCGCCCACCCGGGCACCTCGCTGGTGGAGATCTACCAGAACTGCAACATCTTCAACGACGGCGCCTTCGAACTCCTCAAAGACCCGGCCACCGGCCCCATGTGGACCATCCCCCTGGTCCACGGCCAGCCGCTGGTGTTCGGCCCCGACGGCGCCTCCTGCGTCGTCCGCGACGACTTCGGTGGCCTCCGGATCGCCGAGACCAACCAGGTCACCCCCGACCAGATCGTCGTGCACGACGCCCACCGCACCGACCCCTCCTACGCCTTCGCCCTGTCCCGACTCTCCTCCCAGGACCTGCGCTACACCCCCATGGGCGTCTTCCGCTCGGTCGACAAACCCGTCTACGACCAGATGATGGCCGACCAACTCCACGACGCCCGCACCCACCACCCCGCCGACCTCGACACCCTCCTCGCCGGCACCGACAACTGGACCGTCACCGCCTGACCCACCCCCCACGCGCTTTCGGTACCGAAAGCACCGGCCCCCGTCCATCGCTGAGTCCCGCGCTCACCGGTGGGTGGGGGCCGTCTCCGTTACGGTCGGCGGGGGACGACGACGTCCCCGACGACGCCACCAGCCCCGGAGGCCGGCATGCGACAGGTGACCCTGGCCTATGGCCGCGACGGGCTGACCGTCGAGCTCCCCGACGACACCGCCGTCATCACCCCGGTGCCGCACGCGCCGGCGGCCGACGTCCCGGCGGAGCTGCGCCGGGCGCTGCGGGAACCGGTGTCCGGGCCGCCGCTGCGCGAGCGGGTCCGCAAGGGCCAGACGGTGGCGATCTCGGCGTGCGACGGGACCCGCGCCCAGCCGCGGCACCTGATGATCCCCGCGGTGCTGGAGGAGCTCGACGGGATCGTCGACCTCGACGACGTCGTGGTCCTCGTGGCCACCGGCACGCACCGGGCCAACACCGAGGAGGAGCTGCGGGCCATGTTCGGCGACGCGGTCGTCGACTCGGTGCGGATCGTCAACCACGACTCCCGGGCCGGGGACACGCACCGCTTCGTCGGCACGTACGGCGACGGCGTCCCGGTCTGGCTCAACGAGCAGTGGGTGGACGCCGACGTCCGGCTGACCACCGGATTCGTCGAGCCGCACTTCTTCGCCGGGTTCTCCGGCGGCCCCAAGATGGTGGCTCCCGGGCTGGCCGCGCTGGACACCGTGCTGGTGCTGCACGACGCCAAGCGGATCGGCGACCCGCGGGCCACCTGGGGCGTCACCCAGGGGAACCCGGTCCACGACGACGTCCGGGCGATCACTGCCGGCGTCGGCGGGGTGACGTACGCCTTCGACGTGATCCTCAACCAGCACCAGGAGGTCATCCAGGCCTTCGGCGGGGACATCCTGGAGATGCACGCGGTCGCCATCGAGCGGGCCCGCGAGGTGGCAATGGCCCCGGTCGACGCGCTGTTCGACGTCGTCGTCACCACCGGGTCGGGGTTCCCGCTGGACCAGAACCTGTACCAGGCGGTGAAGGGCATGTCCGCCGCCGCCCAGGTCACCCGGCCGGACGGGTTGATCGTCTGCGCGGCCGAGTGCGTCGACGGCTACCCCGACCACGGCTCCTACCGCGAGGTGCTCACCTCCGCGGCCTCACCCGAGGCGCTGCTGGAGCTGATCAGCGCCCGGGAGAAGACGGTGCCCGACCAGTGGCAGGTGCAAATCCAGGCCCGCATCCAGTCCGCGCACCGGGTGGTGATGCACACCTCCTACCTGTCCGACGCGGAGCTCGCCGAGGCGCACCTGGAGCAGACGGCGGACATCGCGGCCACCGTCGCGGAGGCGGTGGACAAGGCCGGCCCCGGCGCCCGGGTGTGCGTCCTCCCGGAGGGCCCGCAGACCATCCCCTACGTGCAGGGCTCCCTCGCCTGACCCCACCCGCACCCCCGGTGCATTTTCGGGCTCAAGCACGCGTGCTTGAGCCCGAAGATGCACGGTGGGGCCGCTCTCGGCGCCGGGAGCGGTCCTTTAGCGCGGGACGAGGAGCAGCTCGTCGGCGTAGCACCAGGCCCAGTGCTCGCGGGGCTCGCCCGAGGCGACCACCGGGTGGCTGCTCGCCCGCCAGTGCGCGGTGGCGTGCCGCCGGGGCGAGGAGTCGCAGCAGCCGACGTGGTCGCAGGTCAGGCAGCGCCGCAGGTGCACCCAGCTGCTGCCCTCCCGTACGCAGTCCACGCACTCGGCCGCCTCGCGCGGGTCCACGGGGAGGTCGCCGAGGTGCCCGCAGCCACCCGAGCCCTCCACCTGCCACTGGGTCATGCCCCCTCCTTCACGGTGTGCCGGCCGGCAGCCGGACGCAGAACGTCGTCCCCGAGGGCCCGGTCGCGTACGTCAGCGAGCCGCCGTGCCGCCGCTCGACGATGCGCCGGGCGTTGTCCAGGCCCAGGCCGCTGCCCTCGCCGGCGGCCTTGGTGGTGACGAACGGCTCGAACAGGTCCGCGCGGACCGCCTCGGGGACGCCGGGGCCGTCGTCGGTCACCTCGACGAAGACCGTGCCGTCGACCGACCGGGCGCGGAGCACCAGGTGGCCGCCCTCGCCGGTGCTCCGCATCGCGTCGACGGCGTTGTCGATCAGGTTGGTCCACACCTGGTTCAGCTCGGCGGGGTAGCCGGGCACCTGCGGCAGGTCCGCGTCGTACTCCCGGCGCACCTCGATGCCGGTGAGCTTGCGGCCGAGCATCACCAGCGTGCTGTCCAGCCCGGGCCGGACGTCGACGTCCTGGTGCCGGGCCTGGTCCAGGTGCGAGTACTGCTTCACCGCGCCGACGAGGGAGGAGATCCGGGTGCTGGCCTCCTCGATCTCGTCCATCAGGGCCTCTGTCTCCAGCGTGTAGCCCAGCCAGCGGAAGGCGCCGTCCCACTCCAGGTCGGAGTCGAGCCGGCCGACGACCTCGTCCACCCAGTCGGCGTCCATGCCCGCGGCCGCGAACACCGGCGCCAGGTCGTAGGCGCCGGCCACGCCGCGCTCCTGCAGCCGGTCGGCGATGGCGTCCTCCAGGTCGCTCTCCTCCAGCGCGGTGAGCCGCCCGCGCGGCTTCTCCGACCGCTCGACGGCGCTCTCCTGGGTGGCGATGAGCCGTGCCACCAGCGCGGGGGAGAGGCCGCCCTCGGCCAGCAGCCGCAGCTTGTGGCGCATCCCGGCGACCCGGGACCGCAGCTGCCCGGTGGCCCGGACGGCGGCCGCGGCGGGGTTGTTCAGCTCGTGCGCCAGGTTGGCCGACAGGGTGCCCAGCTGCACCAGGTGCTCGCGCTGGCGCATGGTCGACTCGGTGGCCCGCACCCCCTCGTAGATCCCGTCGAGCAGGTGCACCGCCATCGGGCACTGCCGGTGCACCAGCGCGGCGAAGTCCGGGGCGGGCAGCCGGAGGAACCGGCTCGCCCGGGTGGTGCGCAGGGTGGTCTGGTAGTTCGGGTCGCGGCTGTTGGTGAACGCCCGGACGGCGCCGGCGTACGAGCCGCGGTGGGTGGTGTCGTTGAGGACGGCGTCCTCCCCGTCGACGTTCTTGGTCAGCCGCAGCCCGCCCTCCAGCAGCACGTACAGGGCGTCGGACGGCGCGCCCTCGGAGAAGACGACGGTGCCGGCGTCGTACACCCGGATCTCCGACCGGTCGGCGACCCAGCGCAGGTCGTCGGCGGAGAGGTCGGCGAAGAGGAACAGCGAGCGCAGCTCGGCGGGGTCGATCCCGCTGGTCTGCTCGGGTGCGGACACGGTCAGATCGCCTCCAGGTAGCGGTGCACGAGGGTGACGGCCATGGCGCCCTCGCCGACGGCGGACGCCACGCGCTTCACCGACTCGGCGCGGACGTCGCCGGCCACGAACACGCCCGGCACGCTGCACTCCAGGTGGTAGGGCGCGCGGGGCAGCGGCCAGCCGGCCGGTGGGCGGCCGTCGTCGTCCAGCAGCGCCGGCCCGGTCCGCAGGAAGCCGCGCGCGTCGCGGACGAAGGCCTCGCCCAGCCAGTCGGTGAGCGGTGAGGCGCCGATGAAGACGAACAGCCGGGACGCCGGGACGACCTCGACCTCCCCGGTGACCGCGTCGGCGAGGACCAGCCGTTCCAGGTGCTCGCCGCCTTCGACGGCCTGCACCTGGGTGCAGGTGCGCACCTCGATCACCGGCGAGGCCTCGATCCTGGCCACCAGGTACTCGGACATGCTGTGCCGGACGTCAGGGCCGCGGGCCAGCAGCACCACCCGGCTGGCGTAGCGGGCGAAGTGCAGCGCGGCCTGGCCGGCGGAGTTGGCCGCGCCGACGACGTAGACCTCCTCGCCGGCGCAGTCGGCGGCCTCGTGGGCGACCGCGCCGTAGTAGACGCCCCGCCCGGCGAACTCGGTCGCGCCGGCCGCGGGGAGCCGGGTCCAGGAGACGCCGGTGGCCAGCACCACCGCGTGCGCGGCGACCGAGCTGCCGTCGGCGAAGCGCACCGACCGGCCGTCACCGCTGGGCTCCACGCCGACGACCTCGGCGGCGGTGAGCAGCTCGACGCCGAACCGGACCGCCTGGTCCCGGGCCCGGCCGGCCAGGTCGCTGCCGGACACCCCCTGCGGGAAGCCCAGGTAGTTCTCGATCCGGCTGCTCTGCCCGGCCTGGCCGCCGGTGGCGGTCCGCTCGACCAGCAGCGTCCGCAGCCCCTCGCTGCCGGCGTACACCGCGGCACCCAGGCCGGCCGGACCGGCGCCGATCACGACGACGTCGTAGAAGGGGCTGCCGGCGGTGGTGGCCAGGCCGCAGCGGGCGGCCAGGTCCCGCAGGGTGGGCCGCACCAGCACCGCGCCGTCGGCCAGCACGGTGGCCGGCAGCCGGGCGTCGTCGGCGAGGTCGGCGGCCCGCCGGATCGGCTCGGCCTCGGGCCCGTGCAGGTGCCGGTAGGGGACCTGGTTGCGGGCCAGGAACTCCTTGAGCTGCTGGGTCTCCGCCGACCACTGGTGGCCGAGCAGGGTGACGCCCTCGAACGCCGCCCGGGCGGTCCGCGACCACAGCTGCAGCAGCTCGTCGAGCACCGGGTAGAGCAGCTCCTCCGGCGGGTCCCACGGCTTGAGCAGGTACCGGTCCAGGTCCACGTCGTTGATCGCGCGGATCGCCGCGTCGGTGTCGGCGTAGGCGGTGAGCAGCACCCGGCGGGCGGTGGGCACCAGGTCCATCGCCTGCTCGAGGAACTCCACGCCGGTCATCCCGGGCATCCGGTGGTCGGCCAGCAGCAGCGCGGTGGACTCCCCGCGGGCGGTGAGCTCGCGCAGCACCGCGAGCGCGTCCGCGCCGCTCTCGGCGCGGACCACCCGGTACCGGTCGCCGTAGCGGCGGCGCAGGTCGCGGGCGACGGCGCGGCTCACCGAGGGGTCGTCGTCCACGGTGAGCAGTACTGGTCGGGCTGTCACGGGCCTCCCGTCGCGGCCGCCGGTCCGCGGCGGGACCGGCCGGCGGGCCCATCGTCGTCCTCCGGCGCCCGCTGCGGAAGCCCGCTGCCGGGCAGGGGGCGCCCGGCGACGGCCGCCGTTACGAGCAGCAGAACGAGAGGGTCTCTCTGTCGTCCGCTCACGAATCCGTGGCTACGGTTCGACCATGACCACCCTCGAGAGCCGCCGCGCCCCGGTGGACTTCGACAGCCCCGACCACCAGGCCCGGCTGGCCGAGCTGTACCGCGACTTCGACGCCGTCGGCATGACCCCGCTGTGGCGCACCCGCGAGGGCCTGATGCCTCATGTCCCGCACCCGAAGGCGGTGCCGCACCTGTGGCGCTGGGCGGAGCTGTACCCGCTCGCCGCCCGCAGTGGCGAGCTGGTCCCGGTCGGCCGCGGCGGGGAGCGCCGGGCGATCAGCCTGGGCAACCCCGGCCTGCCCGGGGACCCGTACACCACCCCCACGCTGTGGGCGGCGATCCAGTACCTCGCCCCGCGGGAGAACGCCCCCGAGCACCGGCACTCCCAGTCCGCCTTCCGCTTCGTGCTCGAGGGCGAGGGCGTGTGGACGGTCGTCGACGGCGACCCGGTGGCGATGCGCCGCGGCGACCTGCTGCTGACGCCCGGCTGGCACTTCCACGGCCACCAGAACGTCTCCGACACCCCGATGGCCTGGCTCGACGGGCTGGACATCCCGCTGGTCGCCGAGACCGACCAGGGCTTCTTCGAGTTCGGCCCGGACGAGGTCCGCACCAAGCGCACGCCGGAGCGGTCGAACTCCGAGCGGCTGTGGGGCGGCCCGGGGCTCACCCCGGTCGCCGCGGTCGGCGCCCGTCCCCAGTCGCCGCTGATGGCCTACCGCTGGGCGCACACCGACGCCGCGCTGACCGCGCAGCTGGAGCTGGAGGCCGAAGGCGTCCCCGGCGCCGTGGTGGAGCCCGGCCACGCCGCCGTCCGGTTCAGCAACCCCACCACCGGTGGCGACGCGCTGACCACCATGCGCACCGAGATGCACCGGCTGTCGGCCGGAACGCGGACCCGCCGCACCCGGACGACGGCGTCCTCGGTCTGGCAGGTGTTCTCCGGCGGCGGCACCGTCACCCTGGACGGCGAGGCCCGCACCCTCGAGCACGGTGACGTGATCGCCGTCCCCTCGTGGTGCGAGTTCAGCGTCCAGGCGGACTCTGCGCTGGACCTGTTCGCCTTCTCCGACGCCCCGGTGTTCGAGAAGCTCGCCCTGCTGCGCACCGAGGCGAGCGCCTGATGCGGCTGGCCACGATCCGCACCGCCGGTGGCACCCGCGCCGTCCGGGTCGACGCCGACCGGGCCGTCGAGACCGGGCACGCGGACGTCGGGGAGCTGCTGCGCGCCGGCGACTGGCGCGCCGCCGCCGGGGCCGCCGACGGCCCGGCCCACGACCCCGCCGGCCTGGACCACGCCCCGGTGGTCCCGCGCCCCGGCAAGATCATCTGCGTGGGGGTGAACTACGGTCAGCACATCGCCGAGATGGGCCGGGAGACCCCCGCGCACCCGACGCTGTTCGCGAAGTTCGCCGAGGCGCTGATCGGGGCGTACGACGACGTCGTGCTGCCCGCGGCGTCCGAGGCCGTCGACTGGGAGGCCGAGCTCGCGGTGGTGATCGGGTCCCCGGTGCGGCACGCAGACGAGCAGGCCGCCGAGGCCGCGATCGCCGGCTACGCGGTGCTCAACGACGTCACCGCCCGCGACTGGCAGTACCGCACGCTGCAGTGGCTGCAGGGCAAGACGTTCGAGGCCACCACACCGCTGGGCCCGGAGCTGGTCACCCCGGACGAGGCCGGCACCGGCCTGGAGCTGTCCTGCGCGGTGGACGGCGAGGTGGTGCAGACGGCGAACACCGACGACATGGTGTTCGGCGCGGTCGCGACCATCGCCTACGTCTCCACCGTCCTCACCCTGCAGCCCGGCGACGTCCTCGCGCTGGGCACCCCCGGCGGCGTCGGACACGCCCGCAGGCCACCGCGGTACCTGCAGCCCGGCCAGGTGCTGACCACCTCGATCTCCGGCCTGGGCGAGCTCCGCAACACCTGCGTGGCGGAGAAGCGGCCGTGAGCGCCCCGACGGAGGTGCTCGGCTGGTGGGCCGACGGCGAGCAGCACCTGGGCACCGCGCTGGGCCGGCTGACCGACGAGGAGCTCGCCGCCCCGTCGCTGCTGCCGGGCTGGAGCCGCCAGCAGCTGCTGGCGCACCTGGCCCGCAACGCCGACGCCCTGGTCAACCTGCTGGACTGGGCGCGCACCGGGGTGGAGACCCCGATGTACCCCTCGCCCGAGGCCCGGGACGCCGGCATCGCCGAGACCGCCGCGCTCCCCCCGGCCCGGCTGCGCGGTGAGGTGCTGGCCGCCACCGGGCGGCTGGCGCAGGCGGTGCACGGGCTGCCCGACGAGGCCTGGACGGCGCAGGTGCGCACCGCCCAGGGCCGGATGGTCCCGGCCACCGAGGTGCCGTGGATGCGCTGCCGCGAGGTGTGGGTGCACGCCGTCGACCTCGACGCCGGGGTCGGGTTCGCCGACGTCCCCGACGACGTGCTCGCCGCGCTGGTGGACGACGTGTTCCGGATGTGGGACCGCCGCGACCAGGTGCCCGACGTCGCCGTCTTCGCCGGGGACCGCGAGTGGGGGACCGGCGCCCTGGCCGTGGCCGGCCCGCTGCCGGAGGTGACCGCCTGGCTGACCGGCCGCAGCGCCGGGACCGGCCTGGAGGCCGATGGGCCGCTGCCCGCCCTGGCCGCCTGGCTGTGAGCGCCGGGGCCGCCGCCCCGGCGCGGGCGCAGCGGACCACGGCGGACGTGGTCGTGGTCGGCGGCGGGATCGGCGGGCTGACCGCGGCCCTGGCGCTCGCCCGGGCCGGGCGGTCGGTGCGGGTGCTGGAGCGGTCCGCGGAGTTCGCCGAGGTGGGGGCCGGGCTGCAGCTGGCGCCCAACGCCACCCGCGAGCTGGAACGGCTCGGGGTGCTGGAGGAGGTCGTCGCCCGCGGCGTGCTGCCCCGGCGGCTGGTGGTCCGGGACGCCCTGGACGGCTCGGCGCTGACCCACCGGGACCTGGACGCCGGCTTCGTCGCCCGGTACGGCGGCCCCTACGTCGTCGTCCACCGGTCGGACCTGCTCGACGTCCTGGTCGGCGCGTGCGCCGCCGCCGGCGTCGCGCTGGAGACCGGCCGGCAGACCGTCGACGTCGACCAGGACGACGACGGGGTGCGGGTGTCCTGCGCCGACGGGTCGGTGCACCGGGCCGCGGCCGTGGTCGGCGCGGACGGGCTGCGCTCGTCGCTGAGGGCCCGGCTGTCCGACGACCAGCCGGTGTCGTCGGGGTACGTGGCCTACCGCGGGACGGTGCCGTCCGAGCAGGCCGCCGAGCACGTCGACCCCGGCGACGTCACGGTCTTCATCGGCCCGGGCATGCACTGCGTGCAGTACGCGCTGCGGGCCGGGGAGATGGTCAACACCGTGGCGGTGTTCCGTTCGCCCGGGTACCTCGCCGACCCCTCCGACCCCGACTGGGGCGGGCCGGAGGAGCTGGACGAGGTGTTCGCCCGGGCCTGCGGACCGGTGCGCGAGGCCCTGCCGCTGCTGTGGCGCGACCGGCGCTGGCAGATGTACGACCGGGAGCCGATCGAGCACTGGGTGCAGGGCCGGCTGGCGCTGCTCGGCGACGCGGCGCACCCGATGCTGCAGTACCTCGCCCAGGGCGCCTGCCAGTCCATCGAGGACGGCGTCGCCCTCGCCGCGGCGCTCTCGACGCCGTCCGGGCTGCCCGGCGACGTGCCGGCCGCGCTGGCCGGCTACGCCGACGCCCGGCGGGAGCGCACCGCGCGGGTGCAGTCCACAGCGCGCGTCTGGGGCGAGATCTGGCACGTCGACGGGCTGGCCCGGCTGCTCCGCAACGAGCTGCTGCGCACCCTGCCGACCGACCACGCGCGGTACCTGGACTGGCTGTACGGCCCGCCCCGGACCTGAGCTCGAGCCCGCGAGCTCCTTCGGGCTCAAGTACGCGTGCTTTTTCGGGCTCAAGCACGCGTGCTCTTTCGGGCTCAAGCCCGCGTGCTCTTTCGGGCTGAAGCCCGCCGGCGAGCGGGGCGCCGGACCGGATCCCGTCGGGGTCAGCCCCGGGCCAGTCGCCTCCCGTGCCGCTCCTCCTCGGACCGGACGGACCCGCGGCCGGAGTCGAGCAGCCGCCACGACGCCCGTGCGCCGTCGGGGCCGGTGAGCTCCCCGCCGGCGAGTGCCTCGTCCACCAGCTGCCGCACCCGGGTCTCGTCGGCCGGGTCGGCGGCGAACAGCACCCGCAGACGCAGCTCGCCCCCCGCGTCGTCGGCCGCGGTGTGGTGCGGCGCCAGCGGGCACGGCGGATCGTGCGTCGTGCTGCCTCACAACCGCAGGGTGATGGCCGCGCCCGGTGCGCGGACGTCGCCACCGGGGTCCAGGGCGAGGGTCGCGACGTGCACGAACGTCCGGCGGGAGGTCCCCGCCGCGTCGGTGTCCAAGGAAGCGGCCACGGCGCCAGCATCCACCGGCCCGGGGCAGGTGACCAGCGGTCCCGGTCGGGTCAGCCGATGGGGCGCGGGGTGCGGGGCATGGCCAGCGCGGTGAGCAGGCTCAGCCCCACCACGGCGGTGCTCACCGCGAAGGCGACCTGGAAGGAGAACACGTCGGTCAGCCACCCGGCGACCAGCGGACCGACCACGGCACCGAGGTCGGCGACCATCTGGAAGACCGCGACCAGCCGCCCGCCGCGGCCCGGGCTGACGTCGCCGATGATCGCCGCGGGCACGCTGGCCAGCAGTGACGCGGCCAGGCCGAAGGTGGCCATGGACAGCAGGAACAGCCCGGTGGCCGGGGGCAGCACCAGGACCGCCATCGACGCGGTGGCCAGCGCCGAGCCGAGCACCAGGGACGGGCGCCGTCCCCAGCTGTCCGAGAGCCGGCCGGCGCGCAGCAGGCCGACGGCCTGGGCGACCGACCCGGCCAGCAGGCCCGCCCCGGCCCAGGCCACCGTCTTGCCCAGGTCCTCGGTGACGTACAGCGGCACGAGCGAGTTCCGCACCCCGAACAGCACCCAGCCCACCCCGAGGTTGGCCGCCAGCGCGGCCAGGTAGGCGCGGGAGCGGAACGCCGCCGCCAGCCCCGGGGCGGCCGCCGGGTCCCCGACCGGGGACGGCGGCGCGTCGGCGGCGGGGTCGTCGGCCTCGGGAGCGGGGCCGGCGGTCGTGGTCGGCGACGGCCGGCCGAGCATCACCAGCGCCACCGCGCCGGCCACCAGCAGGAACCCGGAGTACACGAAGAACGGCAGCCGGGGGGAGACCTCGGTGAGGAACCCCCCGGCCGCCGGGCCGGCGATGCCGCCGAGGATGAAGCCGCCCTGGTAGGTGGCCGCGGAACGCCCGCGCTGGTCGGGCGGCGCGGTGCGCAGCAGCAGCGACAGCGCGGCGACGGTGAACAGCGCGCTGCCGATGCCACCGGCCGCGCGCAGCGCCACGAACAGCGGGAAGTCCCCGGCCAGCGCGGCCAGCCCGGTGGTCACCGCCACCATCACCAGGCCGGCGGCCAGCACCGTCCGCTCGCCCAGCCGCTCGACCAGCGAGCCCCCGGCGAAGGCGGAGACGAACCGGAAGAAGGCGAAGGCGCTGACGGCCAGCCCGACCGCCGTCGTCCCGACGCCGTAGTCCTGCACGAACAGCGGGATGGCCGGGGCGACGACGCCGAACCCGAGCGCGACCACGAAGGCGACGATGGCGAGGACGCCGACCTCGCGGGGCAGGGGGTCGGTCCCGCGGCGGCGTCGCACGAGGACCGATCCTGACAGGGCACGCGGCCGCTCCACCGTCCCGGGGGCGGCTCGGCGGGGCGCCCGTCGCGGTGGTACGGGTCAGGGCTCCAGGACCAGCCGACCGGTCACCTCGCCGGCGCGCAGCCGGTCCAGTGCCTCGTTGACCGAGGCCAGCGGCAGGGTCGCGGCGACCGGCGGGGTGAGGTCCCCGGCCGCGGCCAGCGCGACCGCGGCCTCCAGCTCGGCCACGGTGTTGCCGACGCTGGCGACCACCCGCTGCTCGGACACCACCAGGGACAGCGGGCTCACGGTCACCAGGTCGGCGCTGTAGCCGACCAGGACCAGCCGGCCGCGGCGCCCGAGCACCGCGGTGGCCAGCTCGAGCGTGGCGGTGACCCCGGCCAGCTCCACCACGACGTCGGCGCCCTGGCCCCCGGACAGCCGCGTCACCGCGTCCGCCGTCCCCTCCGGTCCGACGGCGAGCGCCGCGCCGGCCGCGCGGGCGGCGTCCCGGCGTCCCGGGTGCCGGCTCACCGCCACCACCGTCGCGCCCCTGCGGCGGGCCTCCTGCACCGCGGCCAGCCCGACCCCGCCGCTGCCCAGCACGACGACCACCTCGCCGGGCTCGACGGCGGCCTCGGTCAGCGCGTGCACTGCCGTCGTGCCCGCGCAGCACAGCGGGGCCGCGGCGGGGAAGGAGAGCTCGGCGGGCAGCCGGACCAGGCAGTGCGCCGGGACCACGACGTGCTCGGCGAAGGCGCCGTCCGCGGCGAAGGCGAGCACCCCGCGCGGGGCCAGGCACAGGTTCTGCCGGCCGCGTAGGCACCACCGGCAGGAGCCGCAGAACAGGTAGTAGTAGACGGCCACCCGGTCGCCCTCGGCCCAGCCGGTGACCGCCGCGCCGACCGCGTCCACCGTGCCGGCCGCCTCGTGGCCCAGCGTCATCGGCGTGCGCGACGGCGCGTAGAGGCCGTCGGTGAAGTGCAGCTCCGTGCCGCACACCCCGGCGGCCCGCACCCGGACCCGGACCTCGTCCGGGCCGGGCCGGGGCACCGGGACGTCGTCCAGCCCCAGTGGCCGGCCTGCTGCGTGGAAGCGCGCGGCGAGCATCGGGCAGCTCCCTCCGCCGGTGGGAACCGGATCAGGTGTGGACCGTCGGCGGGGGTCGTCCGCCGTCCCCGCCCGCGCCCGGGCCCCCGTGTGCGCCGCCGAGGCTACGCACCCCCGGGCGGGGCCAGCGGGTCCACCCGGCGCAGGAACGACCTGATGGCCAGGTGGTGCGACAGCGGCTCGCGGTGCCGGTCGCATGCTGTCCAGGTCTTCTCCCGGTCGGGGGTGTGCAGCCGGGGGTTGTTCCACACCAGCAGCCACTGCGCGGGTTCCGCGCACCCCTTGGCCGAGCACCGCACCGGGCCCGCGTTCTCCGTCATGTCACCGAGTCTTCCGCCGGCGTCGCCCGTTTCGTCGGCAGGGCCTGTCAACCTCTCGGGCACCTCACCGCGTGTACCCGGGTGAGGGCCGGCACCGGCCGGCGACGGGGGAGGTGGGCGGTGGGCACGGACGCGGGGCAGGACGGCGACGCGGCGTTCCGGCAGTTCGTGCTCGACCAGCGGCGGTCGCTGCTGCGCACGGCGTACCTGCTCACCGGCGACCACGGGCACGCCGAGGACCTGGTGCAGCTGGCCCTGCTGAAGACCCACCGGCACTGGGGGCGGGTGAGCGGACGGGGCGACCCGACCGCCTACGTCCGCCGGGTGCTGGTCACCACCCACACCAGCTGGCGCCGCCGGCTCAGCAGCACCGAGCAGGTGATGGAGACGATGCCCGACGGCCCGGCCGACCCGGCGGCGGAACGGGACGACGAGCTGGTCCGCGCGCTGCGCGCGCTGCCGCCGCGGATGCGGGCCGTGGTCGTCCTGCGCTTCTACGAGGACCGCTCCGAGGCGCAGACCGCCGAGCTGCTGGGCTGCTCGGTCGGCACGGTCAAGACACAGAGCTCCCGGGCCATGACCCGCCTGCGCGAGCTGCTCGCCCCCACCCGGGTCGACCGAGAGGCAGGACGGCGATGACCCCCGAGATGCTCGAGACCGAGCTGCGCGACCGGCTGTCCCGGGTCGCCGCCCGCAGCGGCGGCACCGCGGGCGACGACCTGGCCGCGGCCGAGTCGGTGCTCGCCCGGCGGCGGGTCGAGCGCCGGCAGCGGATGGCCGGGCTGGCGGTGGCCGCCTGCGTGGCGCTGGTGGTCGTGTCCGTGCCGCTGCTGGTCGGTGGTCCGCCGCCGGACCGGGGCGGGCAGGCCGCGGCGGGCGAGGAGGTGTGGGACGCCCCGGTGCGCGGCTCGCTGGCCGGCGACCGGGCCTTCCTCGACGCCGTCCGGCTGCTGGACTGGTCCGCCGGAGGACCGGTCCCCGACCGGGCCGACCGCGAGGTGGCCTTCGCCGGGGACGTCCCAGGCGGTCGCTGGGTGCTCGTGGTCGGGCGCACCGGCGGCGCGCTGGTCGGGCAGTGGTTCACCGCCGCCCCCGGCGCCGCGCCCGCCGACCTGGTCGCCGACTCCGGCGTCTCGTACCTCGACGAGGACGACCCGGTGACCCGCGTCGCGGGGGAGGCCCCCGGCGGCGCGCTGCTGGTCCTCGCCCGGCCGGGCGAGGAGGTGCAGGTCGCGCAGCGGGCCGTGGTGGAGGCCGACGGCAGCGTGCGCCGGGAGTACGCCCCGGTCCCGACGGTGGACGGCGTCGCGGTGACCGAGGTGGACTCCACCACGGAGGCCGGGATCGCCGCCCGGTACCGGGTGCTGCGGGCCGGTGCGGTGGTGGCCGAGGGCATGCCGGCGGCGCTCAGCTGGCCCAGCCGCACCTTCGACCCGCCGCAGCTCACCCCGCTGCGGCCGGGCAGCTCCGAGCCCGACCCGACGGCGGTCGACCAGGCGATCACCGAGGTCGCCGGCCCGACGGGACTGGACGAGGACACCCTGGACCCGGTGCTGCTGTGGTCCGGGCCGCTGCCGGCGCCGGACGGGGAGACCGCCGACGCGGTCGTCCTGGCCCTCACGATGCCCTCGGGCGCGGTGGTCGTCAGCACCGCCTACGCCGACATCGCCGCGGACGGCTCGGGGGTGGGCGGACCGTGCGGCGCCTCGGCGCACCCGGCCGGCACGCCGGTCGGGGACCTCGTGGTGGTGACGGCGTGCGAGGCGGCCGGCGCCAGCAGCTCGGGGTCGCTGCTGTCCTACCTGGTGAGCACGCCGGCCGGGGTGACCCGGGTCGAGCTGCTCGGCGCCGACGGCGCGCTCCTGGCCGAGGAGTCGGTGGTCGACGGCAGCGCGGTGGTCCGCGACTCCGGTCCGGCCGTGCGCGCCCGGCTGTTCACCGGCGCCATCCCGCTGCCCGAGCAGCCGGTCACCCGCGGCGCCCCCGACGGCCTCTTCGACCGGGTCGCGGGCTGATGCCCGCCCCGGCCGCGGACTCGGCCCTGCTCGTCGCCGCCCGGCAGCTCGCCGACGAGGCGCGCGAGCGGTCCCGCCGGGCGGCGCCCCGGCGCCCGAACGGCGCCGCCTCCCGGCCCGCGGCGGGCGGGCGCCCGGGAAAGCGGTACGGGACGGACCCACCCCGCGGTTAGGGTCCGCGCGTGGACCCCAACGGAGCTGTCGCGGGCGGCGGTGGAGAGCCGGCGATCCGGGTGCGGGATCTGCGCAAGACCTTCCGGGTGCCGGAGCGGGAGGCCGGGCTGCGGGCCTCGGTGCGCAGCCTGGTGCGGCGCACCCACCGGGACGTCGACGCGGTCGCCGGGGTCTCCTTCGACGTGGCGCCCGGGGAGGTGGTGGGCTTCCTGGGCCCCAACGGGGCGGGGAAGACGACGACGCTGAAGATGCTCTCCGGCCTGCTGCACCCCACCGCCGGGGAGGTGACCGTCCTCGGGTCCACCCCCGCCCGCCGGGAGAAGGCGTTCCTGCGCCGGATCACCCTGGTCATGGGCAACCGCAACCAGCTGCAGTGGGACATCCCGGCTCTGGACTCCTTCGAGATGAACCGCGCGGTCTACCGGATCCCCGACGCGGAGTTCCGGCGCACCCGCGACGAGCTGGTCGAGCTGCTGGACATCGGCGACCTGGTGCGCAAGCCGGTCCGCAACCTGTCCCTGGGTGAGCGGATGAAGGCCGAGACCGTTGCGGCGCTGCTGCACCGGCCGCAGGTGCTCTTCCTCGACGAGCCGACCATCGGCCTGGACGTCACCGCACAGAAGCGGATCCGCGCGTTCCTCGCCGAGTACAACCGGCGCACCGGGGCCTCGATCCTGCTCACCAGCCACTACATGGCCGACGTGCAGGCGCTGTGCTCCCGGGTGGTGGTCATCGACTCCGGGGTGGTGCTCCACGACGGCGCGCTGCGCGCGCTGACCAGCCGGTTCTCCCCTGACCAGACCATCACCGTGCAGCTGGTCGACGCCGCCGCGGACCTCTCCGGCTACGGCGAGGTGGTGGAGACGACGCCGGACGGGCGCACCAGCCTGCGGGTGCCCAAGGCGTCGGCCTCGGCGGTCGCCGGGCGGCTGCTCACCGACCACCAGGTCAGCGACCTGACCATCGAGGACCCGCCGATCGAGGACGTCATCGAGCGGCTGTTCACCGCCCGGGGTGCGGCGCCGGCCGAGGGCGGCGCGGCGGTGCGGCCGTGAGCCGGCCGGTCGCGGCGGCGGCCGGGGAGCGGCGCCCGGCCGGCGGGCTGGCGGGCTTCTACGCCGTGGTGATGCGGACGGCGGTGCAGACGCAGTTCCAGTACCGGACGGCGAACTACCTCTACATGCTCGGGATGATCGCCGAGCCGGTGATCTACCTGGTGGTGTGGTCGGCCGTCGCCGACGCGCAGGGCGGCTCGGTGCAGGGCATCACCGCCGGCGAGTTCGCCGCGTACTACATCGTGTGGACCCTGGTCCGGAACATGAACATCGTCTTCACCCCCTACGGCTGGGAGGAGCGGATCCGGCAGGGTGAGCTGTCCGGGATGCTGGTCCGCCCGGTGCACCCGATCCACTTCGACCTGGCCTACTTCGCCGGGTGGAAGGTCGTGGTCATCGTGCTGTGGCTGCCGATCGCCGTCGTCCTGTCCCTGGTCTTCCGGCCCACGTTCGACGTCAGCGCGGTCGAGGTGCTGGTCTTCCTGCTGGCCATCTGGGGCGCCTACCTGATCCGCTCGATGCTGCTGTGGGCCCTCGGCATGGTGACCTTCTGGACGACGCGGGTCAGCGCGCTGTACGAGCTGTACTTCACCGCAGAGCTGTTGCTGTCCGGCCGGCTGCTGCCACTGGTGCTGCTCCCCGGCTGGGCCGGCACCCTCGCCGACTGGGCGCCGTTCAAGTACACCTTCGGCTACCCGATCGAGGTGCTCGCCGGCGACCTCACCACCGGCGCGCTGTGGTCCGGCCTCGCCCTGCAGGCGGTGTGGGTGGCGGCGGGTGCGCTGCTGGTGGCCGTGGTGTGGCGGTTCGGCGTCCGGCGCTACTCCGCGGTGGGGAACTGACGGTGGCGGGGGTCAGGGGCCACCGGGCGGTCCGGTCCGACCGGGACGTCCGGGCGTGGCAGCTGGTCGGGACGTTCCTCCGGGTGGGCGTGCAGGCCGAGCTGCAGTACCGGGCCAACGTGGTCTTCAGCCTGCTGCAGTCGCTGGTCGCCGTGGGCACGTCGCTGGCGGTGCTCGCGCTGGTCTTCTCCCACACCGACTCGCTCGGTGGCTGGTCGGCGGACGAGCTGCTCGTGGTGATGGGCGTGTACGTGCTGATGGGCGGGGTGATCCGGTCGGTCGTCCAGCCGAACATGCAGCAGCTGATGGAGGACGTCCACCAGGGGACCCTGGACTTCGTCCTGACCAAGCCGGCCGACGGGCAGCTGCTGGTCAGTGTCCGCCGGTTCCGGCTGTGGCAGGCCGTCGACGTCCTGGTGGGCGCCGCGCTGGTGGTGGTCGCCGTCGTCCGGCTGGACCGGCCGGTCGGCGTCCTGGCGGTGCTGGGCTTCCTGGTGGCGCTCGCCCTGGGTGCGGTGGCCATCTACTGCTTCTGGCTGGTGCTGACCGTCGGGGCGTTCTGGATCGTCCGGGTCGACAGCCTGGTCGAGCTCTTCGACGGGATGTACCAGGCGGGGCGTTGGCCGGTGAGCGTCTACCCCGGCTGGCTGCGCCTCGGGTTCACCTTCCTGGTCCCGCTGGCCTTCGCGATCACCGTGCCGGCCGAGGCGCTGACCGGGCGGGCGACCGGCTGGTCGCTGCTGGGGGCGGCGGTGTTCACCACCGCGCTGTTCGCCAGCAGCCGGGCGCTGTGGCGGCTGGGTCTGCGGCACTACAGCGGCGCCTCCGCCTGACCGCCGGCGGCACGCCGGAGCGGTGTTGACGGCTGCCGCAGCCGGGTACCGGACGGTCCATGACCGAGTACAGCGGGAACGTCACCGCACCCCAGACCAAGCCCCTCGCCCTGGTCACCGGTGCCTCCAGCGGCATCGGCCTGGAGCTCGCCCGGCAGTTCGCCCAGCACGGCTTCGACGTGGTGGTGAACGCCGAGGACGCCGCGATCGAGACCGCCGCCGTCGGACTGCGGACGGCCGGTGCCGAGGTGCACGCCGTCCAGGCCGACCTGCGCACGTCCGAGGGAGTCGACCTGCTGTGGAGCCGGGTGCAGGGCGTGGGCCGGCCGCTGCAGGCCGCCGCGATCAACGCCGGCGTCGGTGAGGGTGGCGCCTTCGTCGACACCGACTGGGCCGCCGACCTGGAGATCATGGAGCTCAACGTCGTCTCCACGGCCCGGCTGATGAAGCTCGTCCTGCAGGACATGACCGCGCGGGACGAGGGCCGGGTGCTGGTGACCTCCTCGATCGCCTCCACCCAGCCCGGGTCCTACCAGCCGGTGTACAACGCCTCCAAGTCCTTCGTGCAGTCGCTGACCGAGGCCGTGCAGGACGAGCTGAAGGACAAGGGGTCCGCGGTGACGGTCACCTCGCTGATGCCCGGGCCCACGGACACCAACTTCTTCTCCCGGGCGCACATGCTGGCCACCGGGATGGGCCAGGGGCCCAAGGACGACCCGGCGGACGTCGCCGCGCAGGGCTTCGAGGCGCTGATGGCCGGCGAGCGGAAGGTCGTCGCCGCGTCGCTGGCGGTCAAGGCCATGGAGGCGGCCAACAAGGTGCTCCCGGATGCCGTCAAGGCCCTCGGCAACCGGGTCTTCGCCAAGCCCCGCGAGTGAGCACCCGGCCGCTGCCGGCTCTCCTCCCGGGGGAGCCGGGAGCGGTCAGCCGACCAGGGCGCTGATCGCCGCGGCGCAGCGGCCCAGCGCCCCGGTCAGCTCGGCGATCCTGGACCGGGAGAGCCGCATCAAGGGCACGGACACCGCCAGCGCGGCGATCGCGGTGCCGTCGTCCCCGCGGACGGCGACGGCGACGGCACCGATCCCGGCCTCGGTCTCGCCCCGGTTCACCCCCACGCCGGTCTGCCGGACCCGGGCCAGCGACCGCTCCAGCGCGGCCAGCTCCGCCGCGTCCAGACCGGCCGCGGTGGCGCGGCGGGCCAGCTCGGCCGGGTCCAGGGCGGCGAGCAGCACCTTGCCGCCGGAGGCGTGCCGGGCCGGCAGCCGGGAACCGGCCCGGGAGGCGATCCGCAGCGGCTGGCGTCCCTCCTCGCTGAGCAGGAAGACCGCCTCGGTGCCGTCCAGGACCACCAGGTGCACGGTCTCGTTGAGCTCGTCGCGCAACTGGGCGACCAGCGGGCCGGCCAGCTCGACCAGGGTGGCCGTCGACCGGCTGCGCGCGGTGGCGCGACGGAGCGCCGGCCCGGCCCGGTAGCGGCGGTCGGCGGACTGCACGGCGAACCCCCGGTGACGCAGCGTGGCGAGCAGCCGGTGCGCCGTGGACCGGGCGACGCCCAGTTGCGCCGCCGCCTCGCTGACCCCCAGCGAGTCGCGCTCCTGCAGCAGCACCAGCAGCTGAAGTGCCTTGTCCGCGGCGTCCACCAGGTAGGCCGGGGACGGCTCGCCGGTCGTCACCAGCGGAACCTACTGCCCGGACGTTCGCCAGAGCGGGCTCCCGGACGTGGTCGGCCGCCGCCCCCGCCGCGCCGGCTCCGGCCGGCCGGGCACTACCGTGTGTGAGCCGGTCGGGACGGCAGCCCCGCCCGCCGGGTGGGCCGCGCCCCCCGCGCCCGAGGGACGGAGCAGCGCGTGAGCACGCCAGACGGCGGCGGAGGACCCCCCGGCAGCGGAGGAGCGGGTCCCGGCAGGAGACCGCCGCGGGGCAACCCGGTGCCGCTGGTGACCCTCGGGATCGCCGTCATCGTGGTGTGCGTCGTCGTGCTGTTCACCCTGAGCAGTGGCGGGTCCGACGCCGCCGCCCTGCAGACCGGCGACTGCCTCCCGGCGGAGAGCGACGCCGCGGTCCCCTGCGCCGACGACGAGGCCGCCTACCGGGTGCTCGAGACCCGCGAGGACGTGCTGGCCGCCGAGGCGCCCACCGTGTGCGCCGACGTCGACGGCGTGCTCGCCTACGGCTGGGAGGGCCCGGCGGGCCGGCCCGGCACGGCGCTGTGCCTCGGGCCCGTCTGACCGCGACCCGGAACGCGCCCGCGACGCTCCCGGCTGGCACAGTGGAGGGCATGGACGACGTCGTCATCTGCTCCCCGGTCCGCACGCCGGTCGGCCGCTTCGGGGGCGTCTTCGCCGGCCTGTCGGCCAACCAGCTCGCCGCCACCGCGCTGCGCGGACTGGTCGAGCGCACCGGCCTGGGCGAGGGCGAGGTGGACGACGTCGTCCTCGGCAACTGCAGTCCCAGCGGCGAGAACCCCGCGATCGGCCGGATCGCCGCGCTGGACGCGGGCCTGGGCGTCGAGGTGCCCGGCCTGCAGATCGACCGGCGCTGCGGCTCGGGCCTGCAGGCCGTCGTCTACGCGGCCATGCAGGTCGGGGCCGGCGCCGGGAAGGTCGTCGTGGCCGGCGGTGTCGAGTCGATGAGCAACGTCGAGCACTACGCGTTGGGGCTGCGCACCGGCGCGAAGGGTGACGGCGTCATGCTGCACGACCGCCTGGCCCGGGCCCGGGAGACGGCCGGCGGCGTCCACCACCCGGTACCCGGCGGCATGCTCGAGACGGCGGAGAACGTCCGCCGCGAACACGGCATCGACCGGCTGGAGCAGGACGCCTGGGCGCTGCGGTCCCAGCAGGCGGCGGGCGCCGCGATCCGCGAGGGCCGGTTCAAGGACGAGATCATCGGCGTGGAGGTCCCGGCCACCCGCAAGGCGCCGGCCCGGGTGGTCACCGAGGACGAGCACCCGCGCCCGGAGACCACCATGGAGGACCTGGCCGCGCTGCGGCCGGTGATGGGCCGGGTCGACCCCGAGGCCACCGTCACCGCAGGGAACGCCTCCGGGCAGAACGACGGCGCCGCCGTCTGCGTCGTGACGACCCGCGCCGAGGCCGAGCGCCGCGGCTGGGAGCCCCTCGTCCGGCTGGCCGGCTGGGCGGTGGCCGGTGTGCCGCCGGAGACCATGGGCATCGGTCCGGTCCCGGCCACCGCCAAGGTCCTCGAGCAGACCGGGCTGACCCTCGCCGACATGGACCTGATCGAGCTGAACGAGGCCTTCGCCAGCCAGGTGCTGGCCTGTCTCAAGGCCTGGGACCTCGGCAGCGGGGACCGCGAGCGGGTCAACGTCAACGGCTCGGGGATCTCGCTGGGCCACCCGGTGGGCGCCACTGGCGCCCGCATCCTGGCCACCCTGGCCCACGAGATGCGCCGCCGGGAGGTCCGCTACGGCCTGGAGACGATGTGCATCGGCGGCGGCCAGGGTCTGGCCGCTGTCTTCGAGCGGGTCACCTGACCACCGCGAGGGAGCTCTCCGCCGCCCGGATTGCGTCGTCGTCCGGTTGTGGTTGTGTTGAGCCGGGCACAGAGTTCGTCCCGGGGCGGTCCGCGAGCAGCGACCGCCCACCTGCGCCGAGAGAAGGAGACCCCGTGCGGGAGACCCGACAGACCAGCGCACCGGTTCCGACCGAGCGTTCCGCCGCGCAGCCGGGGGTGCCGGCATGAGCGCCCCCCCGAAGCGGCCGGCCACCCGCCGCGACCAGGCCGGGCCGGCCAACGGCGCCCCGAAGGGGGCCGAGAAGGAGAGCGCTGCGCCGTCCACCGGCCCTGACGCGCCCTCCACCGGGACCGCCGCGGGCTCCTCGCCGCAGAACTCCGCCGCCACCGCCGTCCCGGCAGCCGAGTCGGCCACCGGCGGCGACGCCCAGACCGAGCCCGAGCGGGTCGCCGACACCGCGACCGGCCTGGACATGATCCTCACCGACGCCGCCGTCGGCCCGTTGCGCCGGCTGCTGCCGCCGGTCGGCACCAGCGTGCGGCTCGCCGCCGCCCTGGCGCGCCACCCGCGGACGGTGCTCGAGCGCGGTGGCCACCTGGCCGCCGAGATCGCCCGGATCGGGGTGGGCCGCTCCGAGGTCGCGCCGGCGCCGAAGGACAAGCGCTACACCGACCCGGCGTGGACCGGCAACCCGGTGCTCAAGCGCGCCATGCAGGCCCACCTGGTGGCGGCGAAGACCGCCACCGAGCTGGTCGACGCCGCCGAGCTGGACTGGGCGCACGACGAGCGGATCCGCTTCTCGGTGACCAACATCGCCGAGGCGCTGGCACCCAGCAACAACCCGCTGCTGAGCCCGCTCGCCTGGAAGGCGGTCATCGACACCGGCGGGCGCAACGTGGTGAGCGGGACCAAGCGGCTGGTCCGCGACCTGTCCTCGAAGCCCCGGGTGCCCGCGATGGTGGAACCCGACGCCTTCCAGGTGGGCAAGGACCTCGCCCGCACGCCCGGTGCGGTGGTGCTGCGCACGCCGGTCTTCGAGCTCATCCAGTACTCGCCCACGACGCCGTCGGTGCACGCCGTCCCGCTGGTCATGGTGCCGCCGACGATCAACAAGTTCTACGTCGCCGACCTGGCCGAGGGCCGGAGCATCGTCGAGTACATGGTCGCCGGCGGGCAGCAGGTGTTCATGATGTCCTGGCGCAACCCCGACGCCCGGCACGCCGACTGGGACCTGGACACCTACGGCCAGGCCGTGCTGGACGCCATGGCCGCCGCGGAGCGGATCACCGGCTCCGAGCAGAGCAACCTGATGTCCTTCTGCTCCGGGGGCATCATCACCGCCATGGTGCTGGGCCACCTGGCCGCCATCAAGCAGCAGCACCGGGTGGGGTCGGCGTGCTTCGCGGTCACCGTCCTGGACCACGCCCGCGCCGGCACCACCGGCGCCTTCCTGGACGAGAACTCCGCCAAGGAGGCCGTCCGCGCCTCGGCGAAGAAGGGCTACCTGGACGGCGCGACGCTGGCGGAGGTCTTCGCCTGGCTGCGGCCCAACGACCTGATCTGGAACTACTGGGTCAACAACTACCTCGAGGGCAAGCCCCCGCCGGCGTTCGACATCCTCTACTGGAACGCCGACGCCACTCGGATGTCCGCCGGGCTGCACCGCGGCTTCCTCGACCTGGTGGTGGGCAACAAGCTGACCAGGCCGGGTGCTGCCACCATGCTCGGGTCGCGGGTGGACCTGTCCGCGGTCACCGTCGACGCCTACGTCGTGGCCGGGATCGCCGACCACATCTGCCCGTGGCAGTCCTGCTACGCCACCACCCAGCTGCTGGGCGGGGACACGCGGTTCGTGCTGTCCACCGCAGGGCACATCGCCTCCCTGGTGAACCCGCCGACCAACCCGAAGTCGACCTGGCGGACGGCGACGCCCAACACCCCGGACCCCGACGAGTGGCTGGCCGCGGCGCACACCGAGAAGGGCTCCTGGTGGACCGACTACCGCAACTGGGTCGGGGAGCGGGCCGGCGACGAGGTCGACGCGCCGGCGGAGCTGGGCGGCGGCCAGCCCACCCTGGGTAAGGCTCCGGGCACCTACGTGTTCGACAAGTGACCGCCCGGGCGAAGCCGGGATGGGCGGGGGACCCCCAGTTCCGGTCGGTCACGGTGGGCGGCCGGACCCTGCGGGTGTCGGTGCGGCCCGGAGACGGCTCCCTGCCGCCGCTGATCCTGCTCAACGGGATCGGCGCGAGCCTGGAGGTGCTGCAGCCCTTCGTGGACGAGCTGGACCCCCGCCGCGAGGTGATCCGCTTCGACGTCCCGGGGGTGGGCGGGTCACCGCGCCCGGTCATGCCGTACACGATGGTCACCTTCGCGCCGGTCGTCGCCGGGTTGCTGACCGCGCTGGGCCACCGCGGGGCCGTCGACGTCCTCGGCTTCTCCTGGGGTGGCGGTCTGGCGCAGCAGTTCGCCATCCAGCACCGCAACCGGGTCCGGCGCCTGGTGCTGGCCGCCACGGGGACGGGGACGCTGATGGTGCCCGCGCACCCGCGGGTGCTCGCCCACATGGTCACCCCGCGGCGGCACCGCGACCCCGGCTACGCCCGCGCCATCGCCGGGGAGATCTACGGCGGCACCATGCGCCAGCACCCCGAGCGCGCCGCCGAGGTCCTGCACGCGCACACCCGGCTGGGGCCACGGCGGGGCTACTACTACCAGCTGGCAGCCGGCGCCGGCTGGTCGAGCCTGCCGCTGCTGCGGATGATCAAGCAGCCGACGCTGGTGATCGCCGGCGACGACGACCCGATCATCCCGGCCGCCAACCCGCGGCTGATGGCCCGGATGATCCCCGACGCCCGGCTGCACCTGTACTCCGGCGGCCACCTCGCGCTGATCACCGAGGCGCGGGAGCTGGTGCCGGTGGTGGAGGACTTCCTCACCTGACCCGACCTGGCCGACCCGGCCGGCGCCGGACTGTCGGACCCCGCCCGTACGGTCGGCGCAGCTCCCCACCAGGGGAGGGTCGAGGGGGGCGCGGGTGTACGAGCAGGACGGCGAACTGGTGGTCAGTGCCAGTGACCTCACCGGTTTCCTGGAGTGCGAGCACCTGACCCGGCTGTCGGTCGAGGTCGCCCGTGGGCAGCGCGCCCGGCCCACCGCGGTCGACCCGATGACCGCGCTCGTCGCCCGGCACGGCATCGACCACGAGGCCCGGCACGTGCGCAGGCTGCGCGACCGCGGCCTGTCGGTGGTGGAGATCGCGCCACCGCAGGGCAAGGACGCCGGGCAGCTGTACCGGGCGCAGGCCGAGACGCTGGCCGCGATGCGCGCCGGCGCGGACGTCGTCTACCAGGCGACCTTCTTCGACGGCCGGTGGCGCGGGCACGCGGACTTCCTGCTCAAGCGCACCGACCGGGCCAGCGACCTCGGCCCGTGGGCCTACGACGTCGCCGACACCAAGCTGGCCCGCCGGATCAAGGTGCCCGCGATCCTGCAGATGGCGCTCTACGGCGACCTGCTCGCCGCCCTGCAGGGGGTGCCGCCCGAGCTGCTCACCGTCGTCACCGGCGACCAGCAGGAGCTGACCTTCGGCTACGCCGACGCGGAGGCGTACGCCCGCACCGCCCGGCGGCGGTTCACCGACCGCCTCGCCGACGGGGAGCTCGCCCCGCCCTATCCCAACGCGCACTGCGGGGTGTGCCCCTGGCGGGAGACCTGCACCGCGCGGTGGCGGGCGGAGGACTCGCTGTCCCTGGTGGCCTCGATGCGCCGCGACCACGCCACCGTGCTCGCCGACGCCGGCATCACCACCGTCGCCGAGCTCGGCGCCCGGCACCCGGCCGAGCTGCCCGACACGATCGGCCGCACCTCCCGGGAGCGGCTCGCCCAGCAGGCCCGGCTGCAGGTGGCCGAGCGCACCACCGGGCGGCCGTCCTACGAGTTCCTCCCCCGGGAGCGCGGCCGCGGGTTCGAGCTGCTGCCGCCCCCCAGCGCCGGCGACCTGTTCTTCGACATCGAGGGCGACCCGTTCGCCGGCGACGCCGGGCTGGAGTACCTGTGGGGGGTCCTGGACACCCAGGGCCGGTTCACCGCCCACTGGGGCTGCGACGCCGAGGCTCCCGACCAGTCGGCGGCCGAGCGGGCGGCCTTCGAGGCGGTCGTCGACCAGCTGACCGCCGCCCACGCCGCCGACCCGGCGATGCACGTCTACCACTACGCGCCCTACGAGCCGACCCGGCTCAAGACCCTCTCCGCCCGGCTGCAGACCCGGGTGGCCGAGGTGGACCGGCTGCTGCGCGCAGACGTGCTGGTCGACCTGTACGCGGTGGTGCGGCAGGGGCTGCGGCTGAGCAAGGAGTCCTACTCGATCAAGCAGGTGGAGGACTACTACCGCGGGCACACCCGGGAGCACGGCGACCAGGTGTCCGACGCCGGGCAGAGCATCGTCGCGTTCGAGCAGTGGCTGGCGACCCGGGACCCGGCGGTGCTGGCCGAGATCGAGGTCTACAACCGCGACGACTGCGTCTCCACCCTCCAGCTGCGCGACTGGCTGGAGGAGCGGCGCACCGAGCTGCTGGCCGCCGGGGTCCCGCTGGCCCGCCCGGAGGACGGCGATCCGGACGGGTCGGCGGAGAACGCCGCCGCCCAGGTGCTCCGCGAGGAACTGGAGGGCCGGCTGCTGGACGGGCTCCCCGACACCGACCGGTCCGCGGAGCAGCAGGCGCGCTGGATGCTGGCCCAGCAACTGGGCTGGCACGCCCGGGAGGCCCGGTCGGCGTGGTGGGAGTACTTCCGGCTGCGTGACCTCACCGCCGAGGACCTGGAGCGGGAGACCGCCGCGCTGGGGCCGCTGGAGGGCCCCGAGCTGGTCGGCGCCCAGCGACGGTCCCAGCAGTGGCGCTACACGTTCCCGCCGCAGGAGACGAAGGTGTCCGCGGGCAGCCGGTTCGAGCACCTGGAGCCCGGCGCCGACGGGATGCGGGTCACCAGCACCGTCGTCGACGTCGACCCGACCGCCGGCTGGGTGGTCCTGGCCCGCAGCGCCACCTCACCGCACGACCACCCGACGGGCCTGCTGCCCACCTCCCCGCCGGGTGACGCGGTGTTCCGGTCGGCCCTCGCCGACTTCGCCGAGCAGGTCCTCGTGACCGGGATCGACGGGCCCGGCCCGCTGCGCGCGGCCCGCGACCTGCTGCTGCGGCGGCCGCCCCGGCTGGTCGCCGGCGCGCCGCAGCGGCAGCCGGGGGAGGAGTCGGCGGACGCCGTGCGCCGGCTGGCGTCCGAGTTGGCCGGCGGGGTGCTGGCCGTGCAGGGCCCGCCCGGCGCGGGCAAGACCCACACCGGGGCCCGTGCAGTGGTCGACCTGCTGCGGGCGGGCCGGCGGGTCGGGCTCACCGCCTCCAGCCACAAGGTGATCGGCAACCTGCTCGACGCGGTGATGGCGGCGGCGCGGGAGGCGGGCCTGCGGGTGCGGGCGCTGCAGAAGGCCGACGACACCCAGCGCTGCGCCGACGTGGACGTGCAGTGCGTGGGCTCCAACGCCGACGTCCTGGACGCCCTCGACGGCGGCGACGTCGACCTGGTCGCCGGCACCTCCTGGCTGTTCGCCCGCCCCGAGCTGGCCGGGCGGCTGGACGTGCTGGTGGTCGACGAGGCCGGGCAGCTCTCCCTGGCCAACACGCTGGCGATCAGCCGGTCGGCGTCCGGCCTGGTGCTGCTCGGCGACCCGCAGCAGCTGCGCCAGCCTGGTCGGGGCATCCACCCCGAGGGCGGTGACGTCTCGGCGCTGGAGCACGTACTGGGCGCGGACGAGGTGCTTCCCGCCGACCGCGGCGTCTTCCTGGACCGGTCCTGGCGGATGGCCCCGGCGCTGTGCCGGGTGGTGAGCGAGCTGTCCTACCGGGGACAACTCCGGCCGGCGCCGGTCACCGCCGGGAACACGCTGGCGGCTCCGGCGCGCTGGGCCGCGCCGTCCGGGATCGGCTGGATCCCGGTGGAGCACGAGGGCAACGGCTCGTCCTCCCGGGAGGAGGCGGCCGTCGTCGCCGCTCTGGTGGGCGACCTGATGGGCGCGGCCTGGACCGACGGCGGCGTCGAGCGGGTCATGACGCCGGCCGACGTGCTCGTCGTGACCCCGTACAACGCGCAGGTCAACCAGGTCCGCGCGGCGCTGGCCGGCGTGGGGCTGGCGGAGGTGGAGGTCGGCACGGTGGACAAGTTCCAGGGCCGGGAGGCGGCGGTCGCGGTGTTCAGCCTGGCCGCGTCCAGCGGCGCGCACGTGCCCCGCCGGCTGGACTTCCTGCTGGACCGGCACCGGCTCAACGTGGCGCTGTCCCGGGCGAAGACCGTTGCCTATGTGGTCGGCAGCCCGGCGCTGCTCACCTCGCCGGTGCACACCCCCGAGCAGTTGCAGTTGGTCAACGGCCTGTGCCGGTTGGTGGAGACCGCCGCCGCCGGCGCGCTCGCCGCCGCCCGCTGAGCAGCCGGGGGTGGACCTGCGCGTCGCTCCACCACCGTCCTCGGGTGCGGTGCGCAGCCGGTTCCGGCGGCAGGGCCGGCGGGACACCGCGCCGGAACTCGCGGTGCGCCGCCGGCTGCACGCCCGCGGGGTGCGCTACCGGGTCTATGTGCGCCCGTGCCGTGAGACCCGGGCGCGGGAGGAAGGACCCCTCTGCCCCCCACCGCTCGCAGGCTCGCGGCGGGACCCTGCAGAGGGGCCGGGGCGGCGAAGCTGGCCGCCAACGCCGCCCGGGACCGGCGTACCGACGCCGTGCTGACCTTCCTCGGCTGGCGGGTCCTTCGCTTCTGGGAACACGAGGACCCCGACGCCGTCGCGGACGCGATCTGCGCCGAGCTGGCGGCCGGACCGGGCGTCCGCGCCGGAGAGGCTGGTTAGGCTAGCCTCACCTCATCGGACGCTGGACGGGTCCGGGACGGCGACGGCGGGAGAGCACGATGAGCACGGCAACCGGCGCAGTGGCGCCTCCGACCGACGTTCCCGCGCCGTGCTACCGGTTCTTCTCCGTCACCGTCGCCCGCACCCAGCGGCTGGGCCCCAGCTTCCTGCGGCTGACGCTGGCCGGGCCGGCCCTCGCCGGGTTCGGCGCCGGCGGGGACGACCAGCGGATCAAGCTGGTGCTGTCCCGGGACGGCGCCCCGGTCGACGAGCTGCTGACCGACGGCCCCGACTGGTACCGGGCCCATCGTGCGCTCCCCGACGACCGCCGCCCGTACCTGCGCACCTACACCGTCCGCGCCGCCCGCCCCGAGGTCGGGGAGCTCGACGTCGACGTCGTCCTGCACGGGCTCGGCAACGGCGTCCCCGGTCCGGCCGCGACCTGGGCCGCGGGCGCGGTCCCGGGCGACCCGGTCGTCCTGCTCGGCCCCGACCGTCCCGGCCGCGGCCGCGCCTGGGGCTGCGAGTGGGCGCCGCCGTCGCACGGGCCGCTGTTCCTCGCCGGGGACGAGACGGCCGTGCCGGCCGTCGGCGCCGTCCTGGAGGGCCTGCCCGGCGGGCGGCCCACCGTGGCCGTGCTGGAGGTGCCCACCGCGGGCGACGTGCTCCCGCTGGGCCTGGCGCCCGGGATCGAGGTCCGCTGGCTGATCCGCGGCGGCCGTCCGCGCGGGGCTGCGCTCGGCCCGGCGGTGCATGACGCGCTGTGCGAGCTGGGGATCGCCCGCCGCTCGCCCGGCGAGGAACCGGAGGACGTCGACCTGGACGGCGGCCTGCTCTGGGAGGTGCCGGGGGGCCGCGCAGGGGAGCCGGCACCGGACTGCTACGCCTGGCTGGCCGGGGAGGCCGGCATGGTGACGACGCTGCGCCGGCGGCTGGTGCGCGACCTCGGCCTGCCCCGGTCCTCGGTGGCCTTCATGGGGTACTGGCGACTCGGTACGGCCGAGCGCGGCTGAGCCCGGCTCCCGCGGCGGTCCGGTGCCCTACGGTCGGTGCCGAGCGCCGGGTGCCCCGGCGCCGGGAGGAGGCCGTCGTGCTGCGGGTCCTGGTCGGCATGGTCGTCGTGCTGCTCGGCATCTGGGTGCTCGTGGGGCTGCTCGGCTGGATCGTGCAGGGCCTGTTCTGGCTCGCCCTGGTCGGCGTCGTGGTGCTCGCCGGATCCGCGCTGGCCGGCTCCGGCCGCGGGCGTCGCTGACCGGATGACCGTGGTGCTGGTCGACGTGGCCAACGTCGTCGGCTCCCGGCCGGACGGGTGGTGGCGGGACCGGGCCGGCGCCACGACCCGGCTGCTGGACCGGCTGGCCCGGCTGCCCGGGCGGACGCTGCCCGGACCGGACGGCCCCCCGGTGTCGGTCACCGCGCTCGTCGCGGTGGTCGAGGGGCAGGCGCGCGCCGCCGAGGTGCCGGCCGGGCTGCGGGTGGTCCGCGCGGCAGGCAGCGGCGACGACGCGCTCGCCGCCGTGGCGGCCGAGCTGGCCGACGGCGACGACGGGCTGCTGGTCGTGACCGCCGACCGGGGCCTGCGCGCCCGGCTGCCCGGGTCCGCCGGGGTGGCCGGCCCGGGCTGGCTGCTCGGCGTGGCCGATCGGGACGGCGGCGGCGCGGACGCACCGGGCTGAGCCGAACCGCTCCGCCGGTGTGGTGGATCACGTCGGCAACCGGACCGACACCGATCGTGGTCACACTCACGGCTCCCGGACACGTGTCGGACACCCCCTGACCACGTCCGGCTGGGACGGTGGAGTCAGCGCCCGAGGTCGTGTGCTCATCCGACCCCCGCCCGCCACCGTCGGCGGCGCCGCTCCTCGTCCTGAAGGTCCGCTCATGCTCCGTGCTGTCTCCTCCCGTTCCCGCGCGCCCGTCGCCGGCCTGCTCCGTTCGGTCGTCGCGGGCGCTCCCGTCCCCACACTGGGCCGGCTGCGGACCGCCGTCGCCGCGCTCTTCGCCCTCGACGGCTTCGTCTTCGGCAGCTGGGCGGCCCGCGTGCCCGACGTCAGCGCCGCCACCGGCGCCGGGCACACCGCCCTCGGCGTCGCCCTGCTGTGCCTGTCCCTGGGCGCGCTGGCCTGCATGCAGGTGACCGGCGCGCTGTGCACCCGCCTGGGCACCGGCCTGACCGCCACCCTGGCCGGCATCGGCGCCAGCGTCTGTGCCGTGCTGCCCGGCTTCGCCACCGACGTGCCCACGCTCTGCGCCGGCCTGCTCGTCTTCGGCGCGGCCACCGGCGCGGTCAACGTCGCGGCCAACAGCGTCGGGGTGCAGGTCGAGGCCCGGGCCGGGCGGCCGCTGCTCTCCGGCCTGCATGCCGCGTTCAGCGCCGGCGGGCTGCTCGGTGCCCTGGTCGGCGGGCTGGCCTCGGGCGTCACCGGCGTCGGTGCCCACCTGGTCGCCGTGGCCGTGCTGGGCCTGGCGGTGATGGCCTGGGCCGGCCCTGTGCTGGTCGGCGCCGACGTCGGCGGCCGGGCGGCCGCGCGGGTCGCCGAGCCCGAGGGCGCGGACACCGGCCCGCGGCCCACCGCGGTGCTCGTGCTGCTCGGCGTCGTCGCCGGCGCCACCGCGTACGGCGAGGGCGCGCTGTCCGACTGGGGCGCGCTGCACCTGCGCGAGCACCTGGCCGCCGCGCCGGCGCTGGCCGCCGCCGGGTACGCCGGGTTCTCCTCGGCCATGGCCGCCGGGCGGCTGGCCGGCGGCCGGCTGGTCGCCGTCCTGGGGGAGCGCCGGCTACTGGTGGGCGGCTCGCTGATCGCCGCCACCGGCGCGCTCACCGCGGTGACCACGACGTCGCTGCCGGTGGCCCTGGCCGGCTACGCGGTGGTCGGCCTCGGCCTGGCCAACGTCTTCCCGCTGGCGATCGCCCGGGCCGGCGCGCTCGGCGGCCCGTCCGGCGTCGCCCTGTCGACGACGGTCGGCTACACCGGGCTGCTCGGCGGACCGCCGGTGATCGGCTTCCTCGCCGAGCACGCCGGGTTGCCCACGGCGCTGGGGACCGTGGCGCTGATGGCCGTCGTCGCGGCGGTGCTGGTCCTGGGGATCGAGGGGCCCTCGGTGCGCCGCCCGGCGGTGCCCGGCTGGGCGCAGCCGGTGCTGTTCGGCCGGCGTCCGGTCGCGGTCGTGCTCGCGCCGGCCGCCGTCCGGGTGCGCCGGAGCACCGGCAGCTACCTGCGCGACCTGCGGATGCTGGAGGTCTGACCCCCAGGGGCCGCGGCCGGCACGTGAACGCCGTGTCCCGATCTGCCCCTCACTGTTGACCTGCGGTGGAGAGGGGAACACGCTGGCCCCGCTCCATCCCGGAGGCCCCGAGCCAGAGGACCGCAGATGACCGCCGAGCCCGTGTCCGCCAGGTCCCCGCACGCACACCGGGCGGGGGTGGAGACCGAGGCGGTGGACGCCGGCTACCTGCAGAAGCGGCAGCTGCGCACCGGGACGGCGGGCTGGCTGCTGCTGGCCGGCCTCGGGGTGTCCGCGGTCATCTCCGGGGACTACGCCGGCTGGAACTTCGGCCTCGAGCAGGGCGGGTTCGGCGGGCTGCTGATCGCCGTCGTCCTGATGGCCGTCATGTACACGGCGATGGTGTTCGGGCTGGCCGAGCTCGGGTCGGCGCTGCCGACCGCCGGGGGCGGCTACACCTTCGCCCGGCGGGCACTGGGGCCCTGGGGCGGCTACGCCACCGGCGTCGCCGTGCTCATCGAGTACGCCATCGCCCCCGCCGCGATCGCCACCTTCATCGGTGCCTACGTGGAGTCCCTCGGGCTGTTCGGGATCACCGACGGGTGGTGGGTGTACCTGGCGGTCTACGCCCTGTTCATCGGCATCCACCTGCTCGGCGTCGGCGAGGCGCTCAAGGCGATGTTCGCCGTCACCGTCGTCGCGCTGGCCGGGCTGGTCGTCTTCCTGGTCGCGGCGGTCCCGCTCTTCGACGCGGCGAACCTGCTGGACATCCCGCCCACCGACGCCGCGGGCGCCTCGGACTTCCTGCCCTTCGGGCTGCTCGGCATCTGGGCGGCGTTCCCGTTCGCCATCTGGTTCTTCCTGGCCGTGGAGAGCGTGCCGCTGGCCGCCGAGGAGGCCCGCGACCCCGCCCGCGCCATGCCGCGGGGGATCGTGGCCGCGATGGGCGTGCTGGTCGTGCTCGCCGTCCTGATGCTGGTGTTCACCCCGGGCGCGGGCGGCTCGGCGGCGATGGCCGGGTCGGGGAACCCGCCGGTCGACGCGCTCGCCGCCGCCGGTGCCTCCGAGGGCCTCACCACGGTGGTCAACTACGCCGGGCTGTTCGGGCTAGTCGCCAGCTTCTTCTCGATCATCTACGCCTACTCGCGGCAGACCTTCGCGCTGTCCCGGGCGGGCTACCTGCCCCGCGCGCTGTCGGTCACCAACGCCCGCAAGGCCCCGGTGCTGGCGCTGCTGGTGCCCGGCGCCATCGGGTTCGTGCTGTCGCTGACCGGCCAGGGCGCGATGCTGCTCAACATGGCCGTCTTCGGGGCGACGGTCTCCTACGTGCTGATGATGGTCAGCCACATCGTGCTGCGCCGCCGCGAGCCGGACCTGCCCCGGCCCTACCGGACGCCGGGCGGGGTGGCCACCACCGGCGTCGCGCTGGTGCTCGCCGCCGCGGCCGTGCTGGCCACCTTCCTGGTCGACGTCACCGCGGCGCTGTGGACGCTGGCCGCCTACGCGCTGTTCCTCGGCTACTTCGCCCTCTACAGCCGGCACCACCTGGTGGCGTCCGCGCCGGAGGAGGAGTTCGAGGCGCTGGCCGCCGCGGACGAGGAGCTGCGGTGATCCGGCGGACGACGCTGGGCGGGCACACCCACGAGTTCCCGGCGCTGTCGGACCTGCTGGCCAAGGCCACCCCGGCCCGGTCGGGGGACGTGCTGGCCGGGGTGGCGGCGGAGTCCGAGGCGCAGCGGGTGGCCGCCCAGCTGGTGCTCGCCGACGTCCCGCTGGCCACCTTCCTCGACGAGCAGGTGGTCGGCTACGACGAGGACGACGTCACCCGGCTGATCCTGGACACCCACGACCCCGCCGCCTTCGCCCCGGTCGCGTCGCTCACGGTGGGGGAGTTCCGCGAGTGGCTGCTGGCCCGGTCCGCCGAGGGCGACGAGGCGGCCATCAGCGGACTGGCCCGCGGGCTCACCCCGGAGATGGTGGCGGCCACGTCGAAGCTGATGCGGACGGCCGACCTGGTCGCCGTCGGCCGCCGCACCCGGGTGGTCACCGGGCTGCGCAGCACCCTGGGCCTGCCCGGCCGGCTGGCCTCCCGGCTGCAGCCCAACCACCCCACCGACGACGCGATCGGGGTGACCGCCAGCATCCTGGACGGGCTGCTGCACGGCTGCGGCGACGCCGTCATCGGGATCAACCCGGCCACCGACTCCCCGGCACGCACCATCGCGCTGCTCGAGCTGGTCGACGCGGTGATCAGCCGCTACGAGATCCCCACCCAGTCCTGCGTGCTGGCCCACGTGACCACCACGCTGCGCGCGCTGGAGGCGGGCGCGCCGGTGGACCTGGTGTTCCAGTCGGTGTCGGGCACCCAGGCCGGCAACCGCGGGTTCGGCGTCACCCTGGACCTGCTCGCCGAGGCCCGCGCCGGAGCGCTGGAGCTGGGTCGGGGCACCGTCGGGCGCAACGTCACCTACTTCGAGACCGGCCAGGGCTCGGCTCTGTCGGCCGACGCGCACCACGGCGTCGACGGCCGGGCGGTGGACCAGCAGACCCTGGAGTGCCGGGCCTACGGCGTGGCCCGGCACTTCGAGCCGCTGCTGGTGAACACCGTCGTCGGGTTCATCGGCCCGGAGTACCTCTACGACGGCAAGCAGGTGATCCGGGCGGGGCTGGAGGACCACTTCTGCGGCAAGCTGCTCGGCCTGCCGATGGGGGTGGACGTCTGCTACACCAACCACACCGACGTCGACCCCGACGACACCGACACCCTCACCCTGCTGCTCGGCGCCGCCGGCTGCGCGTTCGTCATCGCCGTCCCCGGGTCGGACGACGTGATGCTGCACTACCAGTCGCTGTCCTTCCAGGACGTGCTCACCGCCCGGCAGGTGCTCGACCTGCGGCCCGCGCCGGAGTTCGAGGCCTGGCTGGCGCGGATGGACCTGCTCGACGACGCCGGCCGGGTGCGCGACCTCGCGCCGGACGCCCCCGCGGCGCGGGCCCTCCTCGCGGCGGCCCGGCCGTGACCGCCCCCGGCGGGGCGGACTCGACCCTCGCGGCGGCGGGGGACGACCCCTGGGCGGTGCTGCGCGGGTCGACCCGCGCCCGGGTGGCCCTGGGCCGGGCGGGGGACGGGCTGCCGACGGCGCGCTGGCTGGAGTTCCGGGCCGCGCACGCCGCCGCTCGGGACGCGGTGCACACCGCGCTGGACGCCGACCTGGTGCGGACGGCGCTGACCGGTGCCGGAGTCGACCTCGACGTGCTGGAGGTGCACAGCCGCGCCCCGGACCGGGCCACCTACCTGCAGCGCCCGGACCTCGGCCGGCAGCTGGCCGAGGGGACGTCGCTCCCGCACGGGGAGCACCACCTGGCCCTGGTGCTCGCCGACGGGCTGTCCCCCCGCGCGGTGCACGAGCACGCCGCCGGCACGGTCGCCGCGGTGCTCGAACGGCTGCCGGGCTGGTCGGTGGCGCCGCTGGTGCTGGCCTCCCAGGCCCGGGTCGCGCTCGGCGACCCGGTCGGGCAGGCGCTGGGGGCGGAGGTCGTCGTCGTCCTGATCGGGGAGCGGCCCGGCCTCAGCTCCGCGGACAGCCTGGGCCTGTACCTGACCCACGGCCCGCGCCCGGGCCGGGCGGACTCCGAGCGCAACTGCATCTCGAACGTGCGGCCGCCGCACGGGCTGGGCTACGCGCAGGCCGCGGACACCCTGGTCGCGCTGCTCCAGGCGTCCCGCCAGCTGGGCGCCTCCGGGGTGGTGCTCAAGGACGAGGGCGGCGCGCTCCCTCCTGGAGCCGGCTGAAGAAGGACCCGCTCTCCCCCCACCCCTCGCACGCTCGGGGCGGGGCCCTGAGAGCGGGCCGTCCCAGCCGGAACTGGCGTGCTCGAACTCCGGGCTCAGACGCCGGGGAAGGCGCCCGGGCGTACCTTGCGGACCGCCCACATCCCGGTGCTGAGCAGCATCTCGACCGGGTCGCGGCGGGGCGGCTCCTCGGTGGCCGGCCAGCGCGGCGCCATGTCCGGGTCGGCGTCCACCCGCGCCGCCGTCACGCTCGTGGGCAGGTCCACGTTGCCGATCCGCGCCTGCAGCCGCTGGCGGATGTCGTCGGGGGTGTAGGCCCGGCGGTGCCGTTCGTGCCGGGTCAGCACGGCACCGGTGGCAGCGACACCCGCGAGACCGGCGACTCCGAGGAGCTTGACGAGGCGCATGTCCCCTACGGTATCGGCGTGGCCGACTCCCGTGCCCTTCCGCTGCACGAAGCCGTGGAGCTGACCCGCACCGGTGACGTGTGGGTCTTCCGCGGCGCCTCGCTGGCGGACCGGGCCATCCAGACCCTCACGAACGCGCCGGTCAACCACGTCGGCATGGCGGTGGTCCTCGACGACCTCCCGCCGCTGCTCTGGCACGCCGAGCTCGGCCACTCGCTCCCCGACGCCTGGACCGGCCACCACCAGCGCGGCGTGCAGCTGCACGACCTCAACGACGCGGTCTGCGTCTGGCGCAAGCGCTACAAGCAGCAGGCCTGGCTGCGGCAGCTGGTCGGCCCGGCGGACGACGGCGGGGTGACGCAGGAGATGGAGGACCAGATGCTGCGCACCATCGCCCTGCTCGACGGCCGCCCGTTCCCCACCACCCGAGGGCTGCTCCGCGGCTGGTTCAACGGCAAGGTCCGCCGTCACGAGACGAACGACACCGTCTTCTGCGCCGAGCTGGTCGCGGCGACGTACACCGCGATGGGCCTGCTGCCGGCCAAGCGCCCGCTCAAGACCTACGACCCGGGCAGCTTCTGGTCCGGTGACCAGCTGGGGCTGGTCGGCGCCGAGCTGGGCCCGGAGATCGCCGTCGACGTCCCCGGGGCCACCGAGCCCTGCTGACCCGCCCGGGTCAGCAGGGCTCGGCGGCCCCGTCGCCGAAGGTCTCCTGCGGGTCGAGCCGGCCGTCGAGGACGTCGGCGGCCACGTCGTCGACGGTCCGGCCCAGCGCGTAGGCGTGCCCGCGCAGCACCGCCAGCGCCTCCTCGGGGTCCAGGTGCAGCGCCAGGCCGGTCCGGCCGACCGCCTGCCAGACCCGGGCGCGGCGTACCGCCGGGGGGCTGTGCGACCACGCGGGCCCGGCCTCCCCGGTCCAGGACGACCACACCGCGGCCTCCGCCAGCGTCGCGGTGACCAGGTCGCCGACGGTGATCGCGGCGAAGACGTCCAGCCCGGCCACGTCGGCCGCGTCCCGGAAGTACAGGTCGATGGCCCCGGCGCCGGCGTACCCCCGCCGCAGCGGCAGCGCGACGATGCCGCGGTAGGGGGTGCGGTCGCGCAGCAGCTCGGAGAACACCGGCCAGCGCCGCTGCATGTCCTCCTCGACGACGAACACCGGCTGCCGGGTCTCGCTGGCCTGCAGGCACGGTCCGGCCCCGACGGTGAACTGCAGCCGCTCGGCCAGCCCGGACACCGGGTCGCTGGCGCCCAGCGGGGACTGCCGGGCCGGGTCGACCCGCACGCTGATCCCCGCGCCGTCCACCGACAGGACCTGGGCCACCGCGCGGGACAGCCGCTGGGGGAGCAGTTCGGGGACGGCCTCGGGGGTCGCCTCGGCGGAGAGCGCCTCGGCGAAGGTGTCGGCGATCGGTCGCCCGCTGGTCATGGCCTGAGTCTCCCCCCGATCAGCCGTCCGGCCCGCACCGGTGTCCCGGCGGTCAGCCGGCCACCGGGGCGGCGAGGGTCCGTCCGCCGAGCTCGAGCACCGTGTCGCCGTCCCGGGCCAGGTCCCGGTCGTGGGTCACGCACACCACCAGCCGGCCGGCCAGCGCCCGCCGGAGGTCGGCTGCCAGCGCCTGCGCGGTAGGCGGGTCGAGGTGGGCGGTGGGCTCGTCGAGCAGCACGACCTCGCGGTCGGCCAGCAGCGTGCGGGCCACCGCCAGCCGCCGGCGCTCGCCGCCGGACAGGCCGGTCCCGCCGGCGCCGACGGGGGTGTCCAGGCCCGCGGGCAGCCCGGCCAGCAGCGGTCCCAGCCCGGCGGCGGCGAGTGCGGACCGCATCGCCGCGTCGCCCCCGGCGCCGGTCAGGGCGCCGCGTGGCCGGGCCAGCGCCAGGTTGGCCCGCAGCGACGCGTCGAACACGTGCGCGGCCTGCGGGCACCAGGCCACGGCGGCGCGGACGTCGTCCCCGGTCAGCCGGGCGACCGACACCGGTGCCCGCCCGTCCCCGAGCACGTACTCGCCGGCGGCCGGGCGCAGCGCCGCCAGCAGCACGCTCAGCAGCGTGGACTTCCCCGAGCCGGAGGGGCCGGTGACCACCAGCCAGTCCGCGCCGGCGGTGGCCACCAGGTCGAGGTCGCGGAGCACGCCCGGGCGCCCCGGCCAGCCGGCGGTGAGCCGCTCGGTGGCCAGCTCGCGGACCGGGCGCGGCGCGGGGCTGCGGTCCTCCGGCGCCGGGTCGGCGGCCACCGGCTCGGCCAGCACCGCCTCGACCCGGGCCCGGGCGTCCCGCCAGGCCGGCCGGCCGCGCCGGGCGGCGTTCAGCGCGGCCAGCGGCTCCAGGAGCGCCAGCGGGGCCAGGGCGAGCACCGCCGCGGTCGGTGCCGACAGCTCGCCGGCGGCGACGGCCGCGGCACCGGCCTGCAGCGCCAGCACGGCCGCCGTCCCGCTGGCCAGCACGGCCACCGCGTCGCCGACCGCGGTCGCGGTGGCGCCGGCCTGGGCGGCCCGCCCCTGCCGGCGGCCCAGCGCGTCGAGCCGGTCCGCCTCCCCGCCGGTGAGCCCGTGCGCCCGCAGGTCGGCGGCGGCCTCCAGCACCGCGCTGGTCTCCCGCAGGGTCACCGTCCGCAGCTCGTCGGCCGTTCGGGCGCCGCCGCGGTCGGCCCGCCGGTGCACGGCCAGGACCACCAGCACCGCGGCCAGCAGGACGGCGCCGACCAGCACGCCGGCCCGCGGGTCGAGCACCGCCAGCGCCGCCGTCGTCCCGGCCAGCACGGTGCCGGCGACCAGCGGCGGGGTGACCACCCGGACGGAGAGGTCCTGCAGCAGCCCGACGTCGCCGACCAGCCGGGCCAGTGCGCGGCCGGGCGTCCGGTCGGCGGCGGGGCCCTGGGCGACCAGCGCGGACCACAACCGCAGCCGGGTGCGCTGGGCCAGCTGCAGCGCGGCGTCGTGGCCGGCCAGCCGCTCCAGCCAGCGCAGGCCGGCGCGGGCGAGGCCGAAGCCGCGGACGCCCGCGGTGGCGACCAGCAGGGTGAGGACCGGCGGCTGCTCCGCCGCCCGGACGATGAGCCAGCCGGACACGGCGGTCAGCGCGATGCCGGCGGCGCTGGACCCGGCCCCGGTCAGCACCGACCGCAGCACCGCCGCCCGCGGCCAGTCCAGCCCCGCCGTCCCGCCGTCCCCACCCGCCGGACCCGAGGCGCCCGAGGCGCCGGCGCTTTCGGTACCGAGAGCACCCGTGCTCTCGGTACCGAGAGCACGCGCGCTCCCGGTACCGGGAGCACCGTCGGGGGCGGGCGCCGGCGTCGTCATGGCGGGGGCGGGGGAGGGGAGGTCGACGACGGCGTCGGCGAGCGCGACCAGGGCCGGCTCGTGGGTGACCAGCACCGTGCACAGCGAGCCGCGCAGCCGGTGCAGCAGCTCGGCCACGTGCGCGGTGGCGGCGGCGTCGAGCGAGGCGGTCGGCTCGTCCAGCAGCAGCACCCGGGCACCGCGCTGCACCCGCACCAGCGCCCGGGCCAGCGCCACCCGCTGCAGCTCACCGGGGGACAGCGTCCGGCAGGCCCGGTCGCGCAGGTGCCCGGCCTCCACCCACTCCAGCGCGGTGGCGGCGAGCGTCGCGGCCCGGTCGGCGGGCAGGTCCCCGGCGGTGCGGAGAAGCTCGTCGTCCACCGTGTCGGCAACGGTCCGGGGGGCCTGCGGGACGACGGCGACGTCCTCGGGCCGCAGCACCGAGCCGGACACCCGGGCCGAGGCGCCGTCCAGCAGCTGCCCGGCCAGGACGGCGAGCACGGTGGACTTGCCCGACCCGCTGGGACCGCGCAGCGCCACCAGGTCACCGGGGGCCACGTCGAGGTCCAGGCCGGCCACCGCGGGGGCGCCGCGGCCGGGGAAGGCGACGGTCAGGTCGCGGACGGTGATGCCGCGCACCTGCCCGGCGGGAGGAGCCGCCACGACCGGCCGCGGAGCGGGGGTGGCCAGCACGCGGCGGGCGCCGGCAGCGGCCTCGGTGGCGGCCTCGGCGGCGTGGCGCGCGGCTCCCAGGGCCCGCAGCGGGGCGAACGCCTCGGGGGCGAGCAGCAGCGCGAGGAGCCCGACGTCCAGCGGCATGTGCCCCTCGACCAGCCGGACGCCGACGGTGACCGCCACCAGCGCGACCGACAGGGTGGCCAGCACCTCCAGGACCAGCGCGGAGAGGAAGGCGGTGCGCAGCGTGGCCAGGGTGCGCCGGCGGGTGGTCTCGCCGAGCTCGGCGAGCGCGGCCAGCTGGTCGGCGGCGCGCCCCAGGCCGACCAGCACCGGCAGTCCGCGGACCAGCTCGGCGACGTGCCCGGCGACCCGGTCCAGCGCCCGGGCGGCGGCCGCGGTGGTGTCCCGGGTCTGCAGGCCGACGAGGGCCATGAACAGCGGCACCAGCGGCAGGCAGACCGCCACGAGCAGGGCGCTGACCCAGTCGGCGACACCGAGGGCGACCAGCACCACCGGGGGGACGACGGCGGTCTGCGCCAGCGCGGGGAGGTACCCGGCCAGCGCGGGGCCGAGGTCGTGCAGCCGGGTGCTGGCCAGCACCGCGGCCGGTCCGCGCCCGCCGGCGGCGTCGACCGCCTCGCCCTCCCCGGCCAGCAGCCGGTCGAGCAGCTGCCGCCTCAGGGCGTCCTCGGCGCGGCGGGCGTCCCGGGCGGCGGTCGCGGACCCGATGCCGCCGGCCAGCGCGCGGACGCCGACGCCGAGCAGCGCCACGGCCAGCGCGGCGCCGGGGACCGCGCCCTCGGCGACGTCGGCCACCGCGCGGGCCAGCCCGGCGGCCAGCAGGACGACGCCGGCGGTCTGGACCAGTGCGGCGGCCGCGGCCCGGGCGAGCGCCCCGCGCAGGCCCGGGACCCCGGCCAGCGCCCCCAGCGGCCCGCGCTCCGCCGGCGGGGTCACGCGGACACCGGCTCGGCGTGCGGGGTCTCCGGGTCCGCGGTCAGCCGCTGCCGGAACACCCAGTAGGTCCACGCCTGGTACCCGAGGACGACGGGGAGGCCGAACCCGGCGACCCAGGTCATGACGGTCAGCGTGTAGTCGCTGACCGAGGCGCCGGCGACGGTGACGTCGAACACGGCGTCGATCGTGGACGGGACGACGACGGGGTACCCGGCGCCGAAGACGGTGGCCGCCGCGGCCAGCAGCAGGACGGCCCAGGCGGTGAAGGCGGCGCCCTCCCGGTCCAGCCGCAGGAACGCCCAGGCGGCCGGCACGGCCAGCGCCGCGGTCAGCCACAGCGCGGCGGTGACCACGCTGCCCGAGCGTAACTGCACCAGCCCGGCCCACAGCAGCAGCGGCAGGGCGGCGACCGGCGACCACCGGCGGGCGAACGCCCGGGCGGCCGTGCGCACCGGGCCCTCGACCTTGAGCGCCAGGAAGACCGCGCCGTGCACGAGGGAGAAGCCGAGGACGGCGACCGCGCCGAGCAGCGCCGGCCAGCCCAGCCCGGCGAACGCGCCGCCGACCCGGACGCCGTCCCCGTCGACCGGCAGGCCGAGGGTGGTGGCGCCCAGCGCCGCCCCGATGCCGAGCGCGGCGACCAGCGAGCCGGCGGTGATGACGTGCGTCCAGGTGCTGTCCCAGCGCGGGTCGTGGTGGGAGTGCCGCCACTCGAAGGCCACCGCCCGCACGATCAGCCCGAGCAGCACCAGCACGAACGGCAGGTACAGGGCCGGCAGCCAGGTGGCGTACCAGCCGGGGAAGGCGGCGAAGACCGCACCGACGGCGGTGACCAGCCAGACCTCGTTGCCGTCCCACAGCGGGCCGATGGAGCGGAGCATCAGGTGCCGGTCGGCGGGCCGGCGGCCGAGCACCGGCAGCAGCGCGGCGACGCCGAAGTCGAAGCCCTCGAGCAGCAGGAAACCGGTCCACAGCACGGCGACCGCGGCGAACCACAGGGTCTGCAGGTCCATGACCATCTCTCTCAGTACGCGAAGGACAGGACGTCGTCGTCGGCGTCGCGGCCGGCGGGGGTGTCGTCGTCCGGCGTGCCGTCGGGGGTGCTGCCGGGGGTGGGGGCGCCGTCGCCGGTGGTGACCCCGCGGCGGACGAAGTGGGTGATCAGGCCGAACTCGACGACGGCGAGCACGCCGTAGACGAGGGTCAGCACCGACAGCGACGTCCACACCTCCGCGGCGGTGACGCCGGGGGAGACCGCCTGGGCCGTGAAGAACCAGATCTGCTCGTCGACCGGGACGTCGGGGTTGGGCACGACCGCGAAGGGCTGGCGGCCCATCTCGGTGAACACCCAGCCGGCCGCGTTGCCCACGAACGGCGCGCCGACGGCGAGCAGCGAGCCGTACACGCCGACCTTCGACGTGGGCACCCGGCCCTTGCGGGTGGCCCACAGCGCGTAGGCCCCGACCCCGGCCGACACCACGCCCATGCCGATCATGAGCCGGAAGCCCCAGTAGGTGACCGCCAGCACCGGCAGGTAGTCGACCGGCTCGCCGGCCAGCGCGCCGAACCGCTCGGGGTCGTCGGGGTAGGTGGCGCCGTAGACGGCGGCGTACCGCTCCTGCAGGTCGTTGACCCCCGGCACCTCGGAGCTGAAGTCGCCGTGCGCCAGGTAGGAGAGCACGTAGGGGACGGTGAAGGAGTGCACGTCGTCGCACTCGTTGCTGCCCAGCTTGCCGAAGGCGAAGACCGAGAAGGACGCCGGCGCCTCGGTCTCGCACAGCGCCTCGGCCGATGACATCTTGAGCGGCTGCTGCTGGTACATCAGCTTGCCCTGCCAGTCGCCGGTGAGGGACACCGCGAGGAAGGCGGCCAGCGACACCCAGCCGCCGAGCCGGACCGAGCGGCGCCACACGCGGTGGTCGACGTCCTCGGCGGGCAGCCCGGCCAGCCGCCGGCGGCGCAGGTGCCACAGCCCGATGCCGACCAGCAGCGAGCCGGCCACGGTGAGCGCTGCGACGATCGCGTGGCTGAACGCGGCCAGCGCGGTGTTGTTGGTCAGGACGGCGCCGATGCTGGTCAGCCGCGGGGTGTCGCCGTCCATCTCGACGCCGACCGGGTGCTGCATCCAGGAGTTGGCGGCGATGATGAAGTACGCGCTGACCACCGAGCCGATCACCGCGGCCCACAGCGCGGCCAGGTGCAGCTTCTTCGGGATCCGGCCCCAGCCGAAGATCCACAGGCCCAGGAAGGTCGACTCGAGGAAGAAGGCCAGCAGCGCCTCCATGGCCAGCAGCGACCCGAACACGTCGCCGACGAAGCGGCTGTACTCGCTCCAGGCCAGCCCGAACTGGAACTCCTGGACCAGCCCGGTGGCCACGCCCAGGACGAAGTTGATCAGGTAGATGCGGCCCCAGAACCGGGTCATCCGCAGCCACTCGGGGGAGCCGGTGCGCACCCACATGGTGTGCATGACGGCGACCAGGATCCCCAGGCCGATGGTCAGCGGGACCATCAGGAAGTGGTAGACGGTGGTGATCCCGAACTGCCAGCGAGCGATGTCCAGCACGTCCACCGCGGTTCTCCCTCGGGTCGCTGTCGTACGATCGACACGTTCTTTCTACGCCTGGTAGAACGAAACTTCTACGACACGTAGAAGTCAGTCCGTGTGACCCGTACGACAGGAGGACCGGTGGCATCCCTCGGGGAGCTGGAGCGGGCCGTGATGGACCGGCTGTGGTCCGCGGGCGGGCCGCTGAGTGCGGCCGACCTGCGGGAGGGCCTGGCCGACCGCGGGCTCGCGCTGACCACCGTGCACACCGTGCTGACCCGGCTGGAGCAGAAGGGCTTCGTCGTCCACGACGAGGAGCGGCCCCGCCGGTTCACCGCGCGCGCCACCCGCGAGGAGCACGCCGCCGAGCTGATGCACGAGGTGCTCGGCCAGGCCGGCGACCGGCAGGCCGCGCTGGCCCGGTTCGTCGGCTCGGTCAGCGCCGACGAGGTCGGGCTGCTGCGGCAGCTGCTGGCCGACGCCGAGGGTGCCGCGGGCCGGCCCGCCGCCGGCTGACCGTGCTCCCGGCGACTGCGGTCGCGCTCGCCGTCCTGGCGGCGCTGCTGGCCTGGCCGGTCCCGGCCGCGCTGGCCCGGGCCGGCTGGCCGCGGCGCGACCCGCTGACCGCGCTGCTGTGCTGGCAGGCCGTCGGCCTGGCCGGCGGCCTGTCGATCATCGGCGCGCTGCTGGTGCACGGGCTCGCGCCGTGGGGGCACTCGTTGCCCGAGGCGTGGTGGCACTGGCTCACCCGGCAGCCCGCGCAGGAGGTGGTGCGGGGAGACCACTGGGTCGCCCAGACCCTCGCCGCGGTGCTGGCCGTGGAGCTGCTGGGCGTGCTGGCGCTGTCCTGGGTGCGGACCGCCCGGACCCGGCGCCGGCACCGCGACCTGCTGGAGCTCGTCGTCCGCCCGGGCGCCGGCGGGGGCTCGGCGGGGGAGGCGCTGCTGCTCGAGCACCCGGCTCCGGTCGCCTTCTGCATCCCCGGCGCCCGCCCGCTGCTGGTGCTGTCCTCGGGCATGCTGGCCGAGCTCGACGACGCGCAGCTGGCCGCGGTGGTCGCGCACGAGCGGGCGCACCTGTCCGAGCGGCACCACCTCCTGCTGTTGCCGTTCGTCGCCTGGCGCGCGGCGCTGCCGGTGCTCCCGGCCGCCGACCGGGCGCACGACGCCGTCCGGGACCTGGTGGAGATGCGGGCCGACGACGTCGCCCTGGGCTCGCTGTCCGGTCCGCAGCCGCGGCGCACGCTGGCCGCGGCGATCGTGGCCGTGGCCGGTGGTGCCGGCGGGGTGGTGCCGGACGGGGCCCTGGCCGTCACCGGCGGCCCGGTCGCCGTCCGGGTGCGACGGCTGCTCGCCCCGCCGCAGCCGCTGTCGGCGGCGGCTCGGTGGACCGCCCGCGGTGCGGCACTGGCCCTGCTCCTGGCGCCGACCGCCCTGCTGCTCACCCCCGCCCTCGCCCTCGCGTGACGGACCCGCCCGACTTGCGCCCGCCGCGAGTGGAAGGACCCCGTCCTCCTCACACCTCGCACGCTCGGGCCGAGCCTCGGGACGGGGCTGGGGGCAGGGGGTCCTCCTTTCTCAGGGGGGAGAGTGGCCGTGCTCCTGGCGGGCGGCGTCCCGCTCGTCCCGGGCCTCGGCCGCGTCGGCCCGCGCGTCGGCCAGGTCGTCCTGCAGCCCCACGATGACCTGGGCCGAGGACAGCGGGTGCCCGTCGTCCAGCAGCTCCCGGACCCGGGCCGCCAGCTGCAGTTGGTGCCGGGAGTAGCGCCGGTGGCCGCCGGCCGAGCGGTGCGGCGCCAGGACGCCGGCGGAGTCGAGGCTGCGCAGGAAGGCCGCCTGGACGCCGAGCAGCTCGGCCGCCTGGCTCATCGTGAGCACCGGGTGGTCGGGGTCGTCCAGCGGCCCGAGCGGGTCGGTGGTCATGCGTTCCTCCAGCGTCCGGCGCCGGGACGACGGAGGGGCGGGGCCGCGCGGCCCCGCCCCTCCCGTGGTGTCCTGCCGGTCAGCTCTCGACCGACTTCTGGGCGGTCTCGCCCTCGACGGTGCGCCCCTCGACCGCGGTCTGGGTGTCCGCCCGGTTCACGGTGATCTTGCGGGCCTTGGCCTTCTCGGCCACCGGGATGCTCACCGTCAGCACCCCGTCGTGGTAGCTGGCCTCCAGCCTGTCGGTGTCCAGGCTGCGGCCCAGCACCAGCTGCCGGGTGTAGCTGCCGAACGGCCGCTCGGCGACCGCCCACTCGGCGTTCTCCAGCTGGGGGACCGAACGCTCGGCGCTGATGGTCAGCGTGGTGCCCTCCACCGAGAGGTCGATCGAGCCGGGGTCCACGCCGGGCAGGTCGAAGTGGGCGACGAAGTTGTCGCCGACCCGGTAGGCGTCCATCGGCATGCCGGCCAGCGAGCGGGCGGTCGTGGTGCCCGAGCGGCCGGCGAGCTGGTCCAGCGCGCGCATCGCGGCGGACGCGGTGGAGAAGGGGTCGTAGGAACTCAGCATCATGGCTGCGTGCCCTCCTGGGGTGGTGCGGATCCTGTCTGTGTCGGCTGCTACCGCCGGTATCTCTAGCGGCAACTGGAGAATACCTCGGCAACGCACACAGGTAAACATCCTCCGGCACAGAAAATTCCGCCCGCCGGGCAGGACCCCCCTGCTCGCGTTCCTGCTGCGTCGCACGTGCTGAACCACGTGCGACGCAGCAGGAACCCGTGCGACGCCGCGCCACGAGGGACCGTGCAGGTCCGCGGGCTCAGTGCCGCCAGCGGGTCGTGGCGGCGATCTGCTCGACGGTGGCGTCGGCGAACAGCGCGATCTCCCCCCGTCGCAGCTCGCCGATCGTGGTGGCCAGCGGCTCGCCGAAGAACCCGGTCAGCACCGGGTCGGCCTCGAAGGCGCGCAGCGACTCCGCCAGCGACGCGGGCAGCCGCTCGATGCCGGCCGCCGCCCGTGCGGCGTCGCTGAGGCCCCCCGGGTCCACGCCGACCGGCTCGGGCAGCCGGGCGCCGTCCCGCAGGCCGGCGCGACCGGCGGCGAGCAGGCCGGCCATCACCAGGTAGGGGTTGGCGGAGGCGTCGAGGCTCTTGACCTCGACGTTGGCCGCGGAGCTCTGCTGGCCCTCGGCGCCGGTGACGAAGCGCACCGCGGCCTCCCGGTTCTCCAGCCCCCACGCGGCGTAGGCGCCGGCCCAGTGGGAGGGCACCAGCCGCAGGTAGGAGGCGACGCTGGGCGCGCCGACGGCCAGCAGCCCCGGCAGGTGCCGCAGCAGCCCGGCGGTGAACGCCTCGCCGTCCGCGGTGAGCCCGAAGCTGCCCGGGCCGCCGCTCATCAGGTTCTCGCCGTCCCGCCAGAGCGAGAGGTGGACGTGCCCCCCGTTGCCCACCTCCTCCGGGGTCACCTTGGGCGAGAAGGAGACGCGCAGCCCGTGCTGGGCGCTGACCGCCCGGATGGTGGCGCGGACCAGGACGGCGGTGTCCGCGGCGCCCACCGGGTCCTCGACGCCGACGGACACCTCGAGCTGTCCTGCGGCGTACTCGGGGTGGAACTGGTCCACCGCGACGCCCTGAGCGTCCAGCGCCTCCATCAGGTCGCGCGCGTAGTCCGAGACCTCGAGCACCCGGGTCAGCCCGTACGCCGGTCCGGACAGCGCGGGCACGAAGGCGTCGGGGTCGTCCGCGAGCCCCTCGGCCCGGGACACCACCCACTCGACCTCGAACGCGGCCCGCACGGCCAGCCCGTCGGCGGCCAGCTCGTCGGTGACCCGGCGCAGCAGCGACCGGGAGTCCTGCGGGTGCGGCTGCCCGTCGTGGCCGTAGCGGTCGACCGGGGCCCACGCCCACCCCGGCTGGCCGGCGAGCAGCGTCAGCCGGGACACGTCGGGGTGCAGCCGGAGGTCGCCGATGGCACTGCCGCCGTACCTGCCGGTCACGATGCTGTCCTCGAGCAGGAAGCCGTCGAAGACCGGGCTCATCCCCACGCCCCACGCGGCGGCGCCGGGCAGCCGGGCCAGCGGGACGGTCGTCGCCCGGGTGATGCCGCTGTTGTCGACCCAGGGCAGGACGACGCCCACCACGCCGATCTCGGCGAGCTCCGCGACGGCCGCCTCGGCGGCAGCGCGCCGCTCGTCCCGCTCCTGCAGGTCCATCCGTGCCCTCCGCGCCCTCGCCGCCTCGTGTGTCGGCGGCATGGTGCCGCACCGGGGTCGGTGGTGGGCGGCACCGGAGCGCGGGAGCTCAGGGCGGGTCCCGCGGCGGGTCGAAGGTGACCTCCACCTCCTGGAACCCCTTGCTGCGCTGGGCCTTCGCCAGCCCGGTGTAGCTCCGCTCGTCGCCGGGCGTGAGGTCGACGTGGTCGGTGAACGGGGTCAGCAGCGCGCGGGGGTACAGCCGGTCCACCCGGACGACGTTGACCTCCACGCACAGCACGCCGGCGACGGCGGCCAGGTACAGGAAGGCGAGCAGTCCCAGGACGAGTGCGAAGACGCCGTTGGTGGCGCTGGCGGTGTCCATCACGCGCCGCACGTAGCCGACCCCGAAGGTCTGCAGCAGCTGCCACACCACGGCGGCGGTGAGCGCACCGGGCACCACCTGACGGATGCTCAGGTGCCGGGTCGTCGCCAGCTTGAAGGCGAGGACGAAGACGACGGCGTTGACCCCGACCGAGGCCACGAGCAGCAGCACCCGGAGCACCGCGCCGAAGGGCCCGGCGCCGCCGGCGCCGACCGCGGACAGCACCGTCGTCCCCAGCACCGCCACCCCCGCCGTGGCCAGCAGCAGCAGACTGCGCCCGCGGGCCAGGAACGGGTTGGGCCGGTCGTTGCGCGGGACCGCCCAGGCGGTGTTCATCGCGTACTGCACCGCCTGGGCCACGCCCAGCCCGCCGTAGAGCGCGCCGAGCACGCCCACCAGGACCGCGGTGAGCCCGCCGCTGAGCTCCTGGGGTGTGCCGAGCTGGTCGCCGACGACGGGCAGCTGGCTCAGCGCGGAGTCGATCACCCGCCGCTGGAGCTCGGGGTCCCCGGCCAGCACGGTGCCCAGGACCGTGGACATCAGCAGCAGCAGCGGGAACAGCGAGACGAACGCGTAGTAGGTGATCAGGGCCGCCAGGTAGGGCCCCGAGTCGTCGACGTACTTGTAGACGACGGCGATCGGGAAACCGGCGACCGGGTGCCTGCGCTGCAGCCGGTCCAGCTTGTCGGCGAGGGACACGCCGCAGTGCACCACGACGGCGCAGGGCCCACCACGCGGCCGGCAGCCGGGCACGCGCCGTGCGCCGCCCGCCCGGTCGGGGCAGGGTCGTCCTCCGTGAGCGAGCAGACCGACGCCGTCCACCCGTTCCGCATCGACGTGCCGCAGTCGGAGGTGGACGACCTGGCCGAGCGGCTGGCCCGCACGCGCTGGCCCGACCCGGCGCCGGCCGGCGCCGAGGACGGCTCCCGCGGGCTGCCCACCGCGGTGCTGCGGGAACTGGTCGAGCGCTGGCGCACCGGCTGGGACTGGCGGCGGGAGGAGGCGGCGCTCAACGCCTGGCCCCAGGTGACTACGACGGTCGACGGCACCCGGCTGCACGCGCTGCACGTGCGGTCACCGGAACCGGACGCCGTCCCGCTGGTGCTGGTGCACGGCTGGCCCGGCTCGGTGGTGGAGTTCGCGCAGGTGCTGGGTCCGCTGACCGACCCCCGGGCGCACGGCGGGGACCCGGCCGACGCGGTGCACCTCGTCGTCCCGTCCCTGCCCGGCTACGGGTTCTCCGGTCCGACCCCGGACACCGGATGGACGACCGCTCGGATGGCCCGGGCGGTGGCCGAGCTGGTGCGCCGGCTGGGGTACGAGCGGTACGCCGCGCACGGCGGGGACTGGGGGTCGCGGGTGGTCCGGGACCTCGCCGGGATCGACGCCGGGCACCTGCTGGGCGTGCACGTGACGATGGCGATGGGGCTGGCCGCCGACGAGCCGGCGACCGACGAGGAACGCTGGGCCGCCCAGCGGGCGAAGCGGTACCGCAGCGAGCTGGCCGGCTACAACTCCCTGCAGTCGACCCGGCCGCTGTCGATCGCCGCGGCGCTCACCGACTCCCCGGTCGGTCAGCTGGCCTGGATCGCCGAACGCTTCGCCGAGTGGACCGACCCGGCCAGCGAGCTCGACCGGGACCAGCTGCTCACCGACGTCGCCGTCTACTGGTTCACCCGGACGGCCGGCTCGTCGGCCCAGCTGTACTGGGAGACCCGGCACGCGCCGGCCGGGGAGTGGTCCCGGGACGTGCCCACCGGGGTGGCGGTGTTCCCGCACGAGCTCGTCCCGCCGACCCGGGCGGTGCTGGAGCGGACCGTCGACCTGGTGCACTGAAGCCGGTTCGACCGCGGCGGGCACTTCCCGGCGATGGAGGTGCCCGACCTGCTCGTCGGCGACCTGCGCGCCTTCCTCCGCCGGGTGAGGTGACCGGCACCCAGCGGATGCGCAGCGCGTTGAGGAGACTGTGATCATGCGTTCCCTGCCCCGGCTGCTCGCCGTCCCGGCCGTCGGTCTGGCGACCCTGCTCCTGGGCGCCGGCCCGGCGCTCGCCGTCCCTCCGTTCGCGCCCACCGAGCCGGTCACCGACCAGGTCGACGCGCTCGACGACGACCAGGTCCAGGCCGCCATCGACGCGCTCCGCGACGAGGACGGCACCCAGCTCTACGTCGTCTACGTCGACTCCTTCGACGGGCTGCAGGCCGGGGAGTGGGCCGATCAGTCCTTCGCCGAGCGTGGGATGGGTGCCGGCGACGTGCTCTTCGCGGTGGCGACGGAGGACCGGCTCGCCGGCTACAGCGAGGGGGTCGACCGGCTGACCGGCGAGCAGATCGACGACGTCCTGGTCTCCGAGGTCGAGCCGTACCTGGCCGACCAGGACTGGACCGGCGCCGCCGTGGCGATGGCCGAGGGCCTGGCGCCGGGCGGCGGTGGCGGGGCGGTGCTCGCCGTCCTCGCCGGGATCGCGGTCGTCGGCGGGGGCGGCTACGTGCTCACCCGCAACCGGCAGCGCAGGCGCGCCGCAGCCGCGTCGGCGAAGGCCGCCGAGGAGCGGGCGGCCGCCGAGGCCGCGGCGCGCGACCCGCACCACGGCACCTCCACCCAGCAGCTCACCTTCCGGGCGAGCGAGGAGCTGCTGGCCCTCGACGAGGCGGTCAAGACCTCCGAGCTGGACCTGGCCTACGCCCGCTCCCAGTACGGCGACGAGCCGCTCGCCGGCTTCCAGGAGGCGCTGGACGAGTCGAAGGCCGAGCTGTCCCGGGCGTTCACCGTCCGCCAGCAGCTGGACGACGACGTCCCCGAGGACGAGCCCACCCAGCGGCGGATGCTCACCGAGCTGCTGCAGCTCACCGCGTCGGCGAGGGGCCGGCTCTCCGGGCAGGCGGAGGCCTACGCCCGGCTGCGGGGGCTGGAGCAGTCCGCTCCGCAGGCGCTCGCGGCGCTGGGCCGCGAGGCCGACGCCGTGGCGGCCCAGGTGCCGGTGGCCGAGCGCACCCTGGCCGACCTCGCCCAGCGCTACGCCCGCACCGCGTGGTCGGCGGTGGCCGACAACGCGACCGAGGCGAGGTCCCGGATCCAGCTGGCCCAGGAGGTCCTCGCCCGCGGCCGGGCCGAGCTGGACGCCGGCCGTCCCGCCGGCGCGGTCCCGGCCGTCCGGGCGGCGGAGGACGCGCTGGCGCAGAGCCGGACGCTGCTCGAGGCGGTGCGCCGCCTCGCCGACGAGCTGGAGTCGGCCGGGGCGCGGTTCGACGACGTCCGCATCGAGACCGAGAAGGACATCGCCGAGGCCCGCGCGCTGCTCGAGCGCGGCGTCGACACCCGCGGCCTGCGCGAGCAGCTCGCCCGCGCGGAGAGCGCGCTCGCCGCGACCAGCGGCCCGCAGCGCAGCCGACCGGGCCTGCCCGACCCGCTGGCCGTCGTCCGGCAGCTGGACGAGGCCGACCTCGCCCTGGAGGCCGCGCTGGAGCTGGCCCGCGACGACCGCACCCAGCAGCAGGCCCGCGCCGCCGCGCACTTCCAGTCCGCGTTCCAGTCCGCGGTCGCGTCGGTCACCATGGCCGGCGACTTCGTCACCACCCGCCGGGGCGCGGTCGGCAGCGCCGCCCGGACCCGGCTGGCCGAGGCCGAGCGGCACCTGGACAGCGCGATGCGGCTGCGCACCGCCGACCCGACCGGCGCCCTCGACGCGGCCCGCCGCGCCGACGACCTCGCGCAGCAGGCGCTGCAGGCGGCGGAGCAGGACGTCGTCCGCTACCAGTCCGCCGGCTACGGCCCCGGCGGCTACGGACCGGGGTACGGGCCCGGGTACCAGCGCGGCTACGGCGGCAGCGGGTTCGGTGCCGGCGTCGCCGGCGGCGTGCTGGGCGGCCTGCTGCTCGGCGGCCTGGGCGGCGGCTTCGGCGGTGGCTACGGCGGCGGGGACGGCGACTTCGGCGGTGGGGACTTCGGCGGCGGCGACTTCGGGGACAGCGGCGGCAGCAGCTTCTGAGCCGGGCCGGGCCGGGCGGGCCGGCAGGACGACACACTGACCAGGTGACCGACGCCCGCCAGCTGGATCCCGACCTGGCCGCCCTGCCGCTGGTGGACCACCACTGCCACGGCATCGTCCGCCGCGACCTCGACCGGCCGGAGTTCGAGGCGATGCTCACCGAGGCCGCCGGACCGAGCGCGCTCGGCGGCTCGCTGTTCGACTCCCAGATCGGGTTCGCCCTCCGCCGCTGGTGCGCGCCGGTGCTGGACCTGCCCGCCCACGCGCCGGCCGACGACTACCTGGCCCGCCGGGCCGAGCTCGGCGCCGACGAGGTCAACCGCCGGTTCCTGGCCGCCACCGACACGCAGACCTTCCTCGTGGACACCGGCTACCTGCCCGAGCCGATCACCACCCCTGACGAGCTGGCGGCCCTGACCGGCGGCACCGCGCGGGAGGTCGTCCGGCTCGAGGTCGTCGCCCAGGACGTGCTGGCGTCCTCCGGGGCGGCCGGCTTCGCCGACCGGTTCCGCGACGAGCTGGCCCGGCGCTGCGCCGGCGCCGTCGGGGTGAAGTCGGTGGCCGCGTACCGGGTCGGCCTGGAGCTGGAGGGCGCCCGCCCCTCCGACGCCGAGGTCGCGGCGGCCGCCGACCGGGCGCTGACCGGTGGGGGCCCGGTCCGGGTCGCCGACCCCGTGCTGCACCGGTTCCTCGTCTGGAGCGGCATCGACCTGGGCATGCCGGTGCAGTTCCACGTCGGCTACGGCGACGCCGACGTCGACCTGCACCGCTGCGACCCGCTGCTGCTCACCGACCTGCTGAGGGCCACCGAGCACACCGGCGTCCCGGTCCTGCTGCTGCACAACTACCCGTTCCACCGCTCGGCGGGGTTCCTGGCGCAGGTGTTCGGGCACGTGTTCGTCGACGTGGGCCTGGCCGGGCACAACGTGGGACGACGGGCTCCGGCGCTGCTCGCCGAGCTGCTGGAGCTGGCCCCGTTCGGCAAGGTGCTGTTCTCCTCCGACGCCTTCGGCCTGGCCGAGCTGTACCTGCTGGGCACCGTGCTGTTCCGCCGCGGGCTGGGCCGGGTCCTCGCCGAGGGGGTCGCCGAGGACGCATGGACGGCGGCCGACGCGGTGCGGGTCGCGGAGATGATCGGCACCGGCAACGCCCGGCGGGCCTACCGGCTGGGCTGACGCCCCGCCATTCGCCGACGATCATGGCGCCGCGGTGGCGCCACGCCGACGCAGGACGGCGTGTCGCCGCGCGGGCGCCATGATCGTCGAGGGCCTGCGTCGGCCAGGATGACCGGATGAACCCGGCAGATCCCGACCCCTCCCCGCCGATGCCGGTCGGCGAGCCGCCGGCGGAGCTGCGGAGCTGGTACGAGCGGCTGTCCGCGGCCGTCCACGAGGAGCTGCCCGGCGCGCTGGAGCTCCGGCACCGGCTGCACGCCGACCCCCGCCGCTCCGGCGACGAGTCCGACACCGCGGCCGCCGTCGTCGACGCCCTTGGGGTGGGAGAGGGACGCACCGTCGCGGAGACGGGGCGGGTGGTGCGGGTCGCCGGCGGGGCGGGGCGCAGCGTGGCGCTGCGGGCGGAGCTCGACGGGCTCAAGGTCGAGGAGCAGACCGGCGTCCCCTGGGCGTCGACGACGGGGGTGATGCACGCCTGCGGGCACGACGCGCACCTGGCCGGGCTGGTCGCCCTCGGGCGGGCCGTCGCCCGGGTCGGCGGCCCGGCGCCGCTGGTCGCCCTCCTGCAGCCACGTGAGGAGCGGTCGCCGTCGGGCGCCCGGGACGTCGCGCTGTCCGGGGTGCTGGATGACGAGGACGTCGACTCGATCATCGCGGCGCACGTGCAACCGGCGCTGCCCGCCGGGGTCGTGAACGCCACCCCGGGACCGGTGAACGCGGCCGCCGACGAGATCACCGTCACCGTCACCGGGCACGGCGGGCACATCGGTTACCCGCACACCACCGCCGACCCGGTGCTGGCCCTGTGCGCGCTGGTGGTGGACCTGCAGCAGTTGGTGAGCCGCCGGGTGGACCCCACCGTGGGTGCGGTGCTGGCGATCACCCGGCTGGAGGGCGGTGCCGCGTTCAACGTCGTCCCGGACACCGCCCGGGCGATGGGTGGGCTGCGGGTGATGCGGCCCGAGGACCGGGAGATGTTGTTGCGGGCGCTCACCGAGGTGGCCGAGCACGTCGCCGCCGCGCACGGCTGCACTGCCGAGGTGCACGCCGAGAGCAACATGCCGGTGCTCGCCAACGACCCGGAGCTGGCCCGGGCCACGGTGCCGTGGCTGACCCGCAGCGGCGTGACCGTCGATGACGCCTTCCGCTCCTTCGGGTCCGACGACTTCTCCCACTTCAGCGCCGGCCACCGGTCGCTGATGATGTTCCTCGGGGTGGACGGCGGGGAGCCGGGAGCCGACGGCCGCCGTCCGGGACTGCACTCCCCGCGGTTCCTGCCCGGGGACGACGTCGTGGCCCAGGTCGCCGACGCGCTGCTGGCCGGCTACCTGGCCGGCGCGCAGATGCTCGGCCCGGTGCCGCCGTCGCCCGGCAGCGGCCGGTGAGCTCCAGCCCCCGAGCTCGAGCCCGACGACGCTCTCGGACTTGAGCCCGAAAAGGCTCGCGGGCGCGACCCGGAAGAGCTGGCGGACGTGACCCCAGCGCAGCCGGCCGCACGGCGGCCGGCTGCGTTGGCTGGCCGGCCGCTGACGCCTGGCCCCCGCCACGCGCCCCACCGGCTGCTCGGCGACGCCCGGTGGGCCGCCTAGCCTGACCGGGTGCCGGTCCACTCCCACAGCCACGGCCCCGACCCCGACGCCGCGCCGCCGGACCCGGCCGCGGTCGCCCGCCGCCGGTGGGCGGTGCGGATCCTGCTGTTCCTGCTCGTCCCGATCGGCCTGGCCACCGTGGTCGGGCTGATCGTGCTCTGGCCCAGCGGGGAGCAGACCGCGGCGCAGCGGGCGGCCGAGTCCTATCTGCCGCCGGGCACCACCTACCCGGTCGGCACGGTGGTCTCGTTGGACCCCCCGCAGTGCTCCGAGGGCAACGCCGGGCAGCCGGTGTGCGTGGTCAGCGCGGTGGTGGTCGTCGGCGAGGGGGAGGGGGCCGGTGACTACGTCCAGGTCGAGCTGCCCCCCGAGGTGGCCGCGATGGACGTCGAGGTCGGGGACGAGCTGCGGCTCACTCGCGACCCCGGCATCGACGCCGGGGGCCCGACCTACGGGTTCTCGGACTTCGCCCGCGGCACCCCGATCGTCGTCCTGGCGCTGGTCTTCGCCGTCGTCGTCGGACTGGTCGCCCGGCTGCGCGGGCTGGCCTCGCTGCTCGGGCTGGCCTTCGCCTTCTTCATCCTGTTGCGGTTCATGCTGCCGTCACTGCTGGCCGACCGGTCCCCGATCCTGGTCAGCCTGGTCGGCTCCGCGGCGATCATGTTCGTCGTCCTCTACCTGGCGCACGGATTCACCGCCCGGACGACGACGGCGCTGGTCGGCACCCTGTTCGGGCTGACCCTGGTGGCGGTGCTGGGTGCCGTCGCCGTCGCCGTCGCCCGGCTGACCGGGTTCTCCAGCGAGGACACCATCCAGCTGCAGACCTACGACCCCACGCTGGACTTCACCGGCCTGGTGCTGGCCGGCATCGTCGTCGCCGGCCTCGGCGTGCTCAACGACGTCACCATCACCCAGGCCTCCGCCGTCTGGCAGCTGTCGGAGGCCTCGCCCGAGCTGACCTGGCGGGAGCTCTACACCCGCGGGATGGCCGTCGGGCGGGACCACATCGCCTCCACCGTCTACACGATCGTCTTCGCCTACGCCGGTGCCGCGCTGTCCCTGCTGCTGCTGTTCGACATCTACGAGCGGCCGGCCTGGGTCGTGCTCACCGGCGAGCAGGTCGGCACGGAGGTGATCCGCACCCTGGTCGGCTCCATCGCACTCGTCCTCGCCGTGCCGGTGACCACCGTGGTGGGCGCGCTGCTGACCGCGGCCGCCTCGAGCGCCGTGCCCGCCGTCCCCGGGACCCCGGCACCGGCCCCCCGGGACGCCGCCGCACCCCGCGCGGCCGAGCCGCGGGGTGTCGAGCCGCGGGGTGTCGAGCCGCGGGGTGTCGAGCCGCGGGGTGCCGGCCCGCGCGCCGCGGCGCGGCGACCGGGCGATGATCGACCGCGATGACCGCCGACCTGCTCGCCGCCGCGGCGGCCGCCCCGGGGTTCATGCCCGCCGAGGAGGGCATGGCGCTGTACCGCGCCGCCCGCGAGGTCCAGGCGCCGGGCCCGCTGCTGGAGATCGGCAGCTGGCTGGGCAAGTCCGCGCTGTACCTGGCGGCCGCCGCGCGGGAGACCGGGCGGCTGGTGGTCACCGTCGACCACCACCGCGGCTCGGAGGAGCACCAGCCCGGGTGGGAGTACCACGACCCGTCGCTGGTCGACCCGCAGGTGGGCCGGATCGACACCCTGCCCGGCTTCCGGCGGACCATCGCCGACGCCGGCGCGGAGGACGTCGTGCTGGCCGTGGTCGCCCGGTCCGAGGTGTTCGCCACCGTCTGGAGCACCCCGCTGGCCCTGCTCTTCCTCGACGGCAGCCACACCGAGGAGTCCGCCCGCCGCGACCAGGACGCCTGGGTCGCCCGGGTGGCCGAGGGCGGCACGCTCGCCGTGCACGACGTCTTCGCCGACCCGGCCGACGGCGGGCAGGCGCCCTTCGGCGTCTACTCGCGGGTCCTGGCGTCGGGGGAGTTCACCGAGCTGCCCGGCACCGGGTCGCTGCGGCTGCTGCGCCGCACCGCACCGGCCTGACCCGGCTCAGCTCCGGACCGTCACCTCGTCGCGTGCGGACAGCCCGGCCGCCGCCAGTGCCGCCGCCGTCCCGGCGTCGTGCCGGACGTAGCGGACGACGAGACGTCCGACGGGGTCGACGAGGAACTGCGACGCGATCCGGGCGCGGCCCTGCTCCTGCCCGCTCGCGACGTCGACCCACCGGTCGCCGCCGCAGAACCACCGGCGGGACTCCGCGGAGAAGCCGGCCCGGGCCAGCCACCCGGCCAGCACCGACCGGTCGGCGCGGACGGCGCCGCGCGGGCCGACCAGCTCCACCTCGGCGGCGGTCAGCGCCGTCAGCCGCGCCGCGTCCCCGGCGTCGACGGCGGCCAGCCAGTCCTCGACGACCGCGAGGTCACCCCGTGCCATCCCCGCAGCGTAGGGCGGCGCTGGCGTCCCCGGCAGTCCCCGGGGGACGATCGACCGGTGAGCGCAGTCGACGACCTGGAGAGGGCCCGGCGCGAGACGCTGGCCCAGATCGACGCGCTGACCCGGGAGTTCGACGAGGTCGTGGCCGCGTCCCGGTCGTCCAACGCCGACGACGAGCACGACCCCGAGGGCGCCACCATCGCCTTCGAGCGGCAGCAGGTGGCCGCGCTGCTCGACCAGGCCCGCCGCCGGCTGGCCGACGTCGACGAGGCGCTGGTCCGCGCGGCGGCCGGCGACTTCGGGACCTGCGCCGACTGCGGCGGCCCGATCGCCCCCGAGCGGCTCGCGGCGCGCCCGCACGCCCGCACCTGCATCACCTGCGCCGCGGCCGGTGCCCGGCGGTGAGCCGCGTGCCGTACCCGCCGATCGAGCCGTACGAGACCGGGATGCTCGACGTCGGCGACGGCCACTCCCTGTACTGGGAGGTCTGCGGCAACCCCCACGGGAAGCCGGCCGTCGTGCTGCACGGCGGGCCCGGCTCGGGCTGCTCACCGGGGATGCGCCGGTACTTCGACCCGGAGCGCTACCGCATCGTGCTGACCGACCAGCGCAACTGCGGCCGCAGCCTGCCGTCGGCGACCGGACCCCGGGTCGACCTGTCGACCAACACCACGCCGCACCTGGTGGCCGACGTGGAACGGCTGCGCGAGCACCTGCACGTCGACCGCTGGCTGGTCTGGGGCGGCTCCTGGGGCGTCACGCTCGCCTTCGTCTACGCCGAGCAGCATCCCGAGCGGGTCAGCGAGCTGGTGCTCGCCGCCGTCACCGACGGCACCCGCCGCGAGGTCGAGTGGATCACCCGGGACATGGGCCGGGTCTTCCCCCGCGAGTGGGAGCGTTTCCGGGACGGCGTCCCGGAAGCCGAGCGCGGTGGCCTCCTGCCGGCGGCGTACAGCCGACTGCTGCACGACCCGGACCCCGCGGTGCGGGCGAAGGCGGCGCAGGACTGGTGCGACTGGGAGGACGTGCACGTCTCCCTGGCACCGGACGCGGAGCCGCGCCTGTCGGTGGCCGCGCCGGCGTTCCAGCTGGGCCTCACCAGGATCGTCACGCACTACTGGGGGAACGACCACTTCCTGACCGACGGGCAGGTGCTGCGCGATGCCGGCCGGCTGGCGGGGATCCCGGGAGTGATGGTGCACGGCCGGTACGACGTCAGCGGACCGTTGGACAGCGCCTGGCACATGCACCGGGCCTGGCCGGACAGCGAGCTGGTCGTCGTCGACGACGCCGGTCACGGCGGCGGGGGCATGACGGCCGCCGTCGTGGCGGCCACCGACCGCTTCGCCGGCTGACGCCCGGCGCACCCCCGCGGCTGCGGACCCGGCTCAGCTCACGTACTGCCGCGCGGTCGAGCTCCGCTGGGCGTGCTCGAGGGCGGCGAACCGGGCCTCGGCGGCGGCCGGGAGCACCCGGCGCTCGCGGAGCACCCACGGCAGCCCCCGCACGGCCTGGACCAGCCCACGGGCGGTCACCCGGTCGCGCGGCACGGTGCGGAGCAGGTGGACGGTGCGGCGCAGTGCCGGCCGGAGCGGTCGGCGCAGCCACGTCGTCCAGAGCGTGTTGCGGATGCCGTCGGCGCGGCGCCGGTGCGGGTCGCGCGCGGTACTGGCCTGGTGGTGGACGGTCAGCTGCGGCAGGTAGCACAGCTCCCAGCCGGCGGCGGCCAGGTCGCCGGCCATCAGCTCCTCCTCACCGCCCAGCCACAGCCGCTCGGAGAACCCGCCGACCTCGGTGAACGCGTCCCGGCGCAGCACGCTGGCCCCCGCCAGGAAGCTGCCCAGGGCCGGGCCCGGGAGCCACTCGGCGCCGACGACGGGGGAGTCGCGCAGCTCGGCCACGATCGGGTCCTCGGTGCCTGCCGGCTCCACGACGATCCGGGCGGTCACCACGGCCAGCCGGGGATGGGCCTCCAGCACGTCGGCGGCGCTGCGCAGCGACCCCGGCTCCCACCAGGTGTCGTCGTCGCAGAAGGCGACGTAGGGGGTGTCCAGCCGGGCGACGCCCACGTTGCGCCCGACGGCCCCGAGGTTCTCCGGGCTGGCGATCAGCTCCACCCAGGGGTGGGCGGCGCGGACGGCGTCAGCCGTGCCGTCGGTCGAGCCGTTGTCCACCACCACGACGTGCGGCTGCTCGGGCAGCTCGCGCAACCGGGAGAGCGCCAGCAGCAGCTCGTCGCGCCGCTGGTGGGTGATCACCACGACGGCGACCCGGTCGTCCCGGCCGGCGGCCGGCGCCACCGGCTCGATCAGCTCGCTGGTCACGCGCCCAGCTCCCGGACGCCGTGCATGACCTCGGCCGGCAGCACCTGCCGCCGGCGCAGGGCGGCGGGCACCCGGGGCACGGCACCGGCCAGCCCCCGCCGGCCGGGACGCCCGGCCCGGGCCACGCGGAGCAGCTGCCCGGCCACGTCCCGCAGGGGGTAGCGCATCACCGCGGTCAGCACCCGGCTGCGCCAGATGCCGGCCTGACGTTCGGCGTCGGCCTCGCGGCGGGTGGACGGGTGGTGGTGCACGGTGACGTCGTCGACGTAGGCCAGCCCCCACCCGGCGGCGGCCAGGTCCAGGGCCACCCGCTCCTCCTCGCCGGGGAAGCGGACCACCGGGTCGAAGCCGCCGACGGCGGTGAAGGCCTCGCTCCGGACCAGCGCCGCGCAGGCGACGAATCCCAGCAGCGAGGGGCCGGGCAGGTCCGGCTCGGTGCCCAGCGGGCTGGCGGCCATCTCCGTGCACACCGGGTCCAGCTGCTCCTCCGGGCCGACCAGGATGCGGGCGGCGAGCAGGCCCAGGCGGGGGTGGGCGCGCATGACCTCCACCGCCCGGGCCAGGTCGCCGGGCGCCCACCAGGAGTCGTCGTCGGTGAAGGCGAGGAAGGGGGTGTCCGCGCACGCGGCGCCGAGCGTGCGGGCCAGGGCGCCGGCGTTGTGCTCGAGCGCCACCACGGTGACCTCGGGGTGCGCGGCCCGGACGGCGGCCACGGTGTCGTCGGTGGAGGCGTTGTCGACCAGCACCACCGGCGCCTCGTGCCGCGGCAGGCTGGCCAGCAGGTCGGCGCGGCGGTTGCGGCTGGCGACCACACAGGTCACCGGTGACCGGGGTGCGACGTCCAGGTCGGCGGTGCTCACACCCGCGTCCCTGCCCGGCAGCGGGGACGGCCAACCGGCCGCCGGCCGTGGGGTGTGACTCATCCCGTCCCCGACGTCACCGGGTCGAGCGCACCGGGCTCGGCGAAGAGCACCGACGCGGATCCGGTGCCGGCGATCGCGTCGGCGGCCAGCACCACGGCCGCCGCCGTCCAGGTGGTGCGTTCCACCGGCCAGCGGGCGTCGTCGGCGTAGACCAGCCCGGTCCAGTACGAGCCGTCGTCCGCCCGCAGGTGCTGCATCGCGGCCAGCTGTTCGGCCGCGGCGTCGCGCCGGCCCACCGCGGCCAGCGCCAGGGCCAGCTCGCAGGTCTCGGCGCCCGTCACCCACGGCCGGTCGGCGACGCAGCGGACCCCGAGGCCGGGGACGACGAAGGTGTCCCACCCCCCGGCCAGCCGGGCGTCGGCCGCCGGCCCGGTCACCGCGCCGGCCAGCACCGGGTAGTACCAGTCCATCGAGTACCGGGAGCGGTCGGCGAACACCTCCGGCCGGTCGCACAGCGCCTCCCGCAGGTCCGCTGCGGCCCGCTCCCAGCCCGGCTGCGGCTGGTCGCACAGGCCGGCCAGCGCGATGCCGCAGCGCAGCGCCTGGAACAGGCTGGCGTTCCCGGTGAGCAGGGCCAGCCCGTCGGGGGTGCCGTCGGGGCGCAGCGCCCAGGAGACGGCCCCGGTGGGCAGCTGCATGGCGGTGACCAGGTCCAGCGCCCGCCGCACCGCCGGCCACAGCCGGACGACCGCCGCCTCGTCGCCGGTGCTCAGCCAGTGGTGCCAGACCCCGACGGCCAGGTACCCGGCGTGGTTGCTCTCCGCGGCCGGCGCGGTCACCCGGTCGCCGCGGTACTCCGCCGCCCAGGAGCCGTCCGGCCGCTGCCGGGTGGCCAGCCAGTCGTAGGCGGCCGCGGCCCGGTCGGCGGCGCCGCCGACGTCGAGGGCCATCGCCGCCTCGACGGAGTCCCAGGCGTCCAGCTGGGCGTGCCGGGACCAGGGCAGCGCGCCGTCGGCCAGCTGCTCGGCGGCGATCGCGGCGACGGTGTCCCGCACCTGCTGCGCGCTGAGCACGCCGGGCAGGTCGGGCAGGTCAGCCACGCGCGGGGCTCCCGGCGTCCGCGCTCGCCAGGACGTCGCCGCCGACTCCCTCGGTGCGGGTCGCGGCCGGCCCGGGCTTCTCGGCGTAGAGCACCAGGCTCTTGCCCAGCACCGGGTCCAGCAGCCGTTCGGCGGTGCGGGTCGGCCACGGGCGCCGCACCAGGTCCCAGACGAGGAGCCGGTGGTAGGCCCGCACCAGAGCGGTGTCCCGGTCCACCCCCACCGCGCACTTGAGCCACCAGTAGGGGGCGTGCAGGGCGTGGGCGTGGTGGCTGCCGGTGGGCCGCAGGCCCGCGCGGACGAGCTGGGCGGTCAGCTGGTCCGCGCGGTAGATGCGCAGGTGGCCGCCCTCGTTGGCGTGATAGGCGTCCGACAGCGCCCAGCAGATCCGCTCGGGCCCGTACCGCGGCACGGTGACCGCGACCCGGCCACCCGGCCTGAGCACCCGGACGATCTCGGCGAGGGCCGTCCCGTCGTCGGCGACGTGCTCGAGCACCTCCGAGGCGATCACCCGGTCGACGCTGGCGTCGGGGAGCGGTAGGGCGCGGAGGTCGGCGCGAGCCACGCCGGTCGCCGTCCCGGCCGGGACCTCCCCGCCGACGACCAGAGCGCCGAGCCACGAGGCGGTGGTGGCGACCTCGGCGGCCCCCCAGTCCACGGCCAGCACGTCCGCGCCCCGGCGGGCCGCCTCAAACGCGTGCCGCCCCTCGCCGCAGCCGAGGTCGAGCAGCCGCATGCCCGGCCGGACGTCGAGCCGGTCGTAGTCGACGGTCAGCACGGGGCGGCTGCCCGGTCCAGCACCCGGCCGTACCAGTCGGCGGTCGCCTCGGCGGTGTGCCGCCAGGTGTAGGTCGACAGCACCCGGGCGCGGCCGGCCCGGCCGAGCTGCTCCTGCAGGGACGGGTGGTCCAGGACCAGCTGGAGGGCGCCGGCCAGCCGGTCGACGTCCCCGGCCGGGACCTGGACGGCGGCGTGCGACCCGACGACCTCCGGCAGCGCCCCGGCGTCGGTGGTGACCAGCGGGGTGGCGCAGGCCATCGCCTCCACCGCGGGCAGCGAGAAGCCCTCGTACAGCGAGGGGACGGCGGCGACCGTCGCGGTCTGCAGCAGCCCCACCAGCTCGGTTTGGGGCACCGGCCCGGTGAACCGGACGGCGTCGGACAGCCCGAGCCGGTCCAGCGCGGTGGCCGCCGGGCCGCCGGGCCGGGCCGCGCCGACCACGGTCAGCCGCACGTCACGCTCGGTGCGCAGCTTGGCGACCGCCTCCAGCAGGTGCACCAGGCCCTTCAACGGGACGTCGGCGCTGGTGGTGACCACGATGCTCGCCGGCTCCCGGGCAGCCCGGCCGGCGGGGGGCCGGAACACGTCGGGGTCGATGCCGACCGGGATGACGTCGACCCGGTCGCCGGGGACCCTCAGGTGCCGGGCGATGTCGCGCCGGGAGCTCTCCGACACGGTGGTCAGCGCGTCCAGCCGGGGTGCCACCCGGGCCTGCATGGCGGTGAAGCCGTACCAGCGGCGCAGGGTCAGCCGGCGGCGCCGGCCAGGCGCGGCGGCGAGCTCCAGGTCCCGGTCGATGGCCACCGGGTGGTGCACCGTGGCCACGGTGGGCAGGCCCAGCCGGCGCAGCCGCAGCAGCCCGTAGCCCAGCGACTGGTTGTCGTGCACCAGGTCGAACTGACCCCGCCGCCGGCCCAGCAGCCGGGCGGCGCGAAGGCTGAAGGTCAGCGGCTCGGGGAACCCGGCGGTGCACATCGTGGCCCACTCGAGGACGTCGACCGCGTCGCGGAACTCGCCGAGGCGGGGCGTGCGGAAGGGGTCGGGCTCGCGGTAGAGGTCCAGGCTGGGCACCCGGGTCAGCGGGACCCCGTCGTCGAGCTCGGGGTAGGGCTGGCCGCTGAACACCTCGACCCGGTGGCCCAGCTCGCGGAGCTCCCGGGACAGCGCCCGCACGTAGACGCCCTGCCCGCCGCTGTGCGGCTTGCTCCGGTAGGACAGCAGTGCGACCCGCAACGACCGTCCCATGCGCCGGACTCTAGCCAGCCACTCCCGGCGTCCCGGCCGAGGTCCGGTGCCCCCCGCCGGCTGCCGTCGGCCGTCGGGGACCTGGCAGGGTGCGGGCATGCTGCGACACGTCGTTCTCTTCACCTGGACCGAGGACACCACTGCGGAGCGCCGCGCCGAGATCCTGGCCGCGCTGCGCCGGCTGCCCGACGAGGTGGGCGGGATGACCGCCTTCGCCGTCGGCGACGACGCGGGGCTGGCCGCCGGCAACGCGCACACCGCGTTGGTGGCCGACTTCCCCGATGCCGACGCCTTCCGCCGGTACGCCGCCGACCCGCGCCACCTCGAGGTGGTCGGCGAGTACGTCAAGCCGGCGCTGGCCGCCCGGTCGGCCGCGCAGTACGAGGTCTGAGCCGCCGCTCCCGGGCGCCGGGCGACTACCGTCGGGACGTGTCCGCACTCCCGCGCCGGCGTCCCCGGGCGACCCTGCTGATCAGCGCGGCCCTCACCTGCACGGCGGTGCTGGCCGGGTGCGGTGCCTCCGATGCGACGGGAGAGGCCGGCAGCGCGGCCGAGGTCTCCGTGGCCCCGGTGGGCAGCTCCTCGGCCGGTGCGTCGCCCGCCGGTGCGCTGCACGGGGTCGAGGACCTCTCCGCCGGGCTGCTGCCCGCCGAGGCGTTCGGCGCCGGCACCGTCACGCCCATCACGCCCATCACGCTCGAGCAGCTGATGGCCCGAGCGCAGCAGGCCGCCGGTCCCCTCGCCGGCCGGCTGGCCGGGGTGACCGTGACCCCGGAGAGCTGCTCCACGGCGCTGGAGGCGATGCGCGGCGCCCCGCCACGGCCCGAGGACCTCGAGGGCTTCGCGGCGCAGGCGGCAGAGGGCGCGGGCACCACCGTGCCCACCGTCCAGGTGCTCGCGGCGGGTCCGCTGGTCCAGGACGCGGTGCAGCAGTTCCAGGACGCCGTCTCGGCCTGCCCGGAGGCCACGGTCACCGCACCTCGGCTGGGCACCCTCACCGTCTCGCTGCAGCCCCTCGACGCCCCCGCGGTGGGCGACCGGTCGGCCGCGGTCGGCGTCACCGCGACGATCACGCCGGCGGACGGTCAGCCGGTGACCGCACCGGCGCTGGTCGGGATGGTGCAGGACGGCGACCGGCTGGTCACCCTGCTCTCGGGGGGCCCGGGCGCCGCACCGGACGCCGACACGTTCCTGGCGCTGCTCGAGCAGGCGTACGAGCACCAGGCCGCCGCGCTGGACTGATCGGGGCCGGGGCAGGGCGGTCAGCACCGGCCCAGGCTGCGCTGCGCGGCCCGACGGCGTCCTCGGCCGTCCACAGCCGAGGCGTCCGTCCACAACCTCGCCCGCGCGCTCCCGTCCGGGCGGGGCGGTGCCCAGGGTCGGGGCATGTCCGAAGCCCGCACCCCCGTCCCCGTCCGACTCGGCGAGCTCGGTGACCTGGTCGCCGCCCTGCCGTACCTGATCGGCTTCCGGCCGCGGGAGTCGCTGCTCGCGGTGAGCCTGCGCGGCCGCGACCGCGGTCGCCGCCGGATGGGCCTCACGGCCCGGGTGGACCTGCCACCGCCCTCCGCCGCGGATCTGGTGCTGTCGACCCTGGTGCGGTCGATGGTCACCGACGGCCCCGGCGCGGTCGTGCTCGTGGTCGTGTCGGACGAACCCGACGAGCTGAGCCGCCCGGTGCGCGTCCGGGTCCCCGACGGTGCCCCGGTGGCCACGCTGCCGCACCGGGTGCTGGTCGGCGACGCGGTCCGGCACTTCGCCGCCGCCGGTGTGCCGGTCCAGGACACCGTGCTGGTCCGGGCCGGGCGGTGGTGGTCCTACGACTGCACCGGGGGGTGCTGCGCTCCCGGGGCCGGCACCCCGGTGCCGCGGGAGACCGGCGAGCTGGCCGCCGCCGCGGTGCTCGGTGGGCAGGTGGTCGAGGACGACCGCGCCGCCCTGGCCCGGCGGATCGCCCCGGTGGGGTCCCTGGCCGCGGCGGGCATGGCACGCGCCGCCGCCGAGGTCGGCCGGGAGGTGACCGACCGGACGGCGCGGCTGGGCGGGGCCGCCGTCGCCGAGGAGGCCTGGGCCGCGATCCGCGGCGCCGTCGCCCGGGTCGCGCCCGGCTCGGTGCGGGCACTGCCCGACCGCGACCTCGCCCGCCTGGCCTGGGGCCTGTGCGACACCGGCGTCCGCGACCGGGCGATGGGCCTGGCACTGGGCGGCTCCGCGGCCGGCGCGGAGGTGCTGTGGACCGAGGTGACCCGCCGGGTCCCGGTGCCGCTGGACGTCGCTCCGGCCACCCTGCTGGCCGTCACCACGTGGGTCCGCGGGGACGGCGCGATGGCCAACGTGGCGCTGGACCGGGCGCTGGGCAGCGACCCGGGCTACCCGCTCGCCCGGCTGCTGCGCGGCGCCCTGGACGCCTGCCTGCCGCCGGCCGACGTGCGCGGGCTGATCCGGGAGTGCCTGCGCGACCAGCCCGGCGACGACCCGGACGCCGGGTGACCGGCCCCCGACCGCGGCCGGGGCCGGTCAGAGCGGGCCGGTCAGAGCAGCTCGGGGCGGCGCCACTCCTGACCGAGCACGTGCTCGGCCAGGAACGCCAGCACCGTCTCGTACCAGACCACCGAGTTGCCGGGGGTGAGCACCCAGTGGTTCTCGTCCGGGAAGTAGAGGAACTTCGAGGGCACCCCGCGCTTCTGCAGGTCGTACCAGAGCCGCAGGCCCTCACCGATCGGCACCCGGTAGTCCTTGTCGCCGTGGATCACCAGCATCGGCGTCCGGATGGCGTCGGCGTAGCGGTGCGGGGAGTTCTGGTCGTAGCGCTTGGGCTCGGCCAGCGGGTCCCCGAACTCCTTCTCCCAGTACCAGGCGGCGTCGGTGGTCCCGCTGAAGCTGTCCAGGTGCCAGAGGCTGGCGTGCGTGACGATCGCGGCGAACCGGTCGGTCTGGGTGGCGATCCAGTTGGCCATGTAGCCGCCGAACGAGCCGCCCATGGCCGCCGTGCGAGTCCGGTCGATCTCCGGCAGCGCCTCCGCGGCGTCGACCGCGGCCATCAGGTCGGTGTACGGGGCGTCGCCCCAGTCGCCCCAGCCGCGGCGCACGAAGTCCTGGCCGAACCCCTGGGACAGCGCGGGGTTGGGCAGCAGGACGGCGTACCCCTGGGCGGCGAGCACCCACGGCGTCCAGCGCCACGACCAGGAGTTCCAGCTCATCAGCGGCCCGCCGTGCACCCACAGCACCAGCGGTGCGGGGGAGTCCGGCCCGGCGCCCTCGGGCAGCACCAGCCAGGACTGCACCCGGGTGCCGTCGGCGGCGGTCGCGTCCAGCTCGCGCAGCGTCCCCGGCAGCGGGCCGACCGCGCCGGGGGAGGGCAGTTCGACCGGATCCTGGTCGGGCGCCTCGGGGTCCAGCCGCACCGGCACCGGCGGGGAGTCGTACGCCGAGCGCAGCGCGAACAGGGCGTTGCCGTCCCGGGCCACCTGCAGGTCGCTGTAGGCGCCGTCGCGGGTCATCCGGACGGGGGCGCCGCCGTCGACCTCCACCCGGAACAGCGCGTGCCGGCCGTCGTCGTCGGCGAGGAAGTACACCGCCGTGCCGGTGGCGTCGAACTGGGGGGCGGAGGGCCAGCGGTCGAAGTCCGGGGTGAGGTCGCGGGTGTCGCCGGTGGCCGGGTCGACCAGCAGCAGCGTGTGGTCCGGCGGCTCGGCGTAGCTGGAGGCCGACTCGCGGGCGCACACGACCCGGCTGCCGTCCGGGGAGAACGAGGCGGCGCCGAGGTCGGCGAGCGGGTCGTCGAGCAGCACCCGGGTCGCGCCGTCGGCGACCTCGGTCAGCACCAGCCGGGTGCGCCGCCCGGCCGGCCCGTCGGGCACCTCCTCGGCGCGCACCACCAGCCGGCCGTCCGGCGACACGGCCAGGTCGTCACCGGCCCCGGAGGGCGGCCCGGCGTCGGGGGTGAGGTCCCGCCACTGCGGGGGCTCGGGGGTCTTCCCCGCCGCCGGCTCGCCCGGGAGCCGCCCCAGCCAGTAGAGGTGCGGGACGGCGGGTCCCAGGTCGTGGTCCCAGGAGCGCACGGGGTAGCTCTCGTGCAGCACGGCGGTCACGCCAGCGTCCTTGCGCCGGGTGCGGCGCTGCTCGTCGTCCTCGGCGTCGGTGGCACCGGGCATCGTCGCGGCCAGGACCGCGACCTCGCCGGTGTCGGCGGCGACGGCGACCCCGGCGATGCCGGCGGGCCGCTGCAGCACCAGCCGCGCCTCACCGCCCCCGGGGGACAGGCTCCACAGGGCCGGCTTGGGCTCCGCGGCGTCCTTGCCGGCGTCGGGGTCGGGCCGCGCGGAGGTGAAGAGCAGGTCGCCGGCGGGGGTGAAGACCGGGGCGGACTCCCCGGCCGCGCCGCGGGTGAGCCGGTGGGCCGGCTGCCGGCCGTCCGGGTCGACCTCCCAGAGGGCCGGCTGCCACTTCGTGCCGTTCGCGTCCAGGGTGGACACGGTGGTGACCAGTCGGCTGCCGTCGGCGGACAGGGCCAGGCCCGCCAGCCGGGGCAGCGCGACGAAGTCGGCCGGCCGGTGGAACGGCGTCGGCGGCGCGGGCTCGGCGGGGGAGCCCTCGCCGGGTGTGACAGGGGTGGCTGCGGAGTCGCTCACCGGGGTCTTCTCTCTGCGGGGCCGGCTCGGTCGCGCGCCAGCCTAGTGAGGACGGCGAACGACCTGCCGGCTGCCCGCCCGCGAGCCCGGGCGGTGCGGCTCAGACCACCGCGGCGGTGGCCTCCGCGGCCTCCTCCGGGGAGAGCGACTCGTCGACCGCGCTGACGAACACGTGCTGGGCGACCCCCGGCTGCAGCGGCGTGCCGTCCACCAGGACGGTGCCGTTGGACACCGACGCGACCACCCGCTGTCCGGGCCGCACGCCGTGGTCGGCCAGCTCGCGCAGCAGCACGGCGTCCTCCTGCAGCTGCTCGCTGATCCGCCGGACGACGACCGGGCGCCCTTCCGGGGTGGCCGTCGTCGACAGCAGGGTCAGCGCGTCGAGCACCGCCGAGGTGTCCCCGCCGAGCGCGTCCAGCCCCGGGATGGGGTTGCCGAAGGGCGAGACGCTGGGGTTGCCCAGCAGGGTCAGCAGCTTGCGCTCGACCGCCTCGCTCATGACGTGCTCCCAGCGGCAGGCCTCCTCGTGGACGTCGGCGTAGTCCAGGCCGATGACGTCGACGAGCAGGCACTCGGCCAGCCGGTGCTTGCGCATCACCGCCGTGGCCAGCCGGCGGCCCTCGTCGGACAGCTGGAGGTGGCGGTCCCCCTCCACGGTCAGCAATCCGTCGCGCTCCATCCGGGCCACGGTCTGGCTCACCGTGGGCCCGCTCTGGTGCAGCCGCTCGGCGATCCGGGCCCGGAGCGGGACGATGCCCTCCTCCTCGAGCTCGAAGATCGTCCGGAGGTACATCTCCGTGGTGTCGATGAGATCGTTCACGTCACTCCTCCGTCAGGTGACCCCGATCCTACGAGCACGGGCCACTCGTCCCGGGTCCGTCATGGCCGCGGCTCGCGGGAGCGCGACCGGCGCGGCGCACCGGTAGCGTCGCCGGTGGCGGAGGTGCCCGCGGCGGACCCGCGGACGCCTGCGCGTACAGGGCGGCGCCGGTCCCCGGAGCCGCAGCGCCGGCGAGGGGGCTGTCGTGGTCGAGGAGGTCCCGTGAGCGACTCGGTCGCGGTCGTCTGGGACGACGCGCTGCTCGGCTACACCATGGGCGGCGACCATCCGATGCACCCGGTCCGGCTGGACCTCACCATGCGGCTGGCCGGGGCCCTCGGCGTGCTGGAGCGCCCGCGGCTGGAGGTGCTGCGGCCCACCCCGGCGGAGGTGGAGCAGCTCACCCTGGTGCACGACCCGGCCTACCTGGACGCCGTCCGCCGGGCGCCGGCGGACCCGCTGGGCGTCGGCCACGGCCTGGGCACGGCGGACAACCCGGTCTTCGAGGGCATGTACGACGCCGCGGCGCTCATCACCGGGGGCAGCCTGCTGGCCGCTCAGCGGGTGCACGCGGGGACGGCGCAGCACGCGGTCAACATCTCCGGCGGGCTGCACCACGCCATGCGGGACGCGGCCTCGGGCTTCTGCGTGTTCAACGACGCCGCCGTGGCGATCGCCTGGCTGCTGACCCAGGGGTACGAGCGGATCGCCTACCTGGACCTGGACGTGCACCACGGCGACGGCGTGCAGGCGGCGTTCTGGGACGACCCGCGGGTGCTGACGGTGAGCGTCCACCAGACGCCCCTCACGCTCTTCCCTGGCACCGGCTACCCGGAGGAGACCGGGGACCCGGAGCGGGCGTCGGGGAGCGCGGTCAACCTGGCCCTGCCCAACGGCACCGACGACTCGGGCTGGCTGCGCGCCTTCACCGCCGTCGTGCCCAGCGTGGTCCGCGCGTTCTCCCCCCAGATCCTGGTCACCCAGTGCGGCTGCGACGCCCACCACGAGGACCCGCTCGCCGACCTGGCGCTCACCGTGGACGGGCAGCGCGCCTCCTACCGGGCGGTGCACGAGCTGGCGCACGAGGTCTGCGACGGGCGGTGGATCGCCCTCGGGGGCGGGGGCTACGGGCTGGTCCGGTGCGTCCCGCGGGCCTGGACCCATCTGATCGCCGAGGCCAGCGGCGACCCGGTCCCGCCGGAGACCGAGGTGCCGGCCGGCTGGCGGGAGGACGTCCGCCGGCGCCGCCTGCGCGCCGAGGCGCCGCACACCATGACCGAGGGCGGGTACGTCGGCTTCGCCCGCTGGGACCCGTTCACCGAGAGCCGGGTCGACCGGGCCATCACCCGTACCCGCACCGCGTCCTTCCCCTTCTTCGGCCTCGACCCGGACGACCCCCGTGATTAAGGACCACCCAGCCCCCCACCACTCGCAAGCTCGTAGCGGGCCCCTGCTGGGTGGCCGGGAGGACGGGGTCCTTCAACTGCTGAGTGGCCGGAGGAACCCGTGACCACGAGCGAGCAGTCGACCGTGTCCCCGGCGCCCCCACCGCCGCCGCACTGGGAGGCCGACGTCGTCGCCGCCGACGGCGGCACCGTGCACCTGCGCCCGATCTGCCCGGAGGACGCCGACGGCATCGTCGGGCTGATGGAGCGCAGCTCCGAGCAGACCCGGTACTACCGGTTCTTCGGCCCGATGCGCCGGCTGTCGGACAAGGACCTGTACCGCTTCACCCACGTCGACCACGTCGACCGGGTCGCCTTCGTCGTGCTGCTGGGGACAGACGTCATCGGGGTGGGCCGCTACGACCGCTACCCGGACACCGACGAGGCCGAGGTCGCCTTCCTGATCGAGGACGCGCACCAGCGCCGCGGCCTGGGCTCGGTGCTGCTGGAGCACCTGGCCGCCGCGGCCCGGGAGCGGGGGATCACCCGGTTCGTCGCCGAGGTGCTCAGCCAGAACAGCCAGATGGTCCGGGTGTTCATCGACGCCGGCTACGAGGCGAAGCGGTCCTACGAGGACGGCGTCGTCCACCTGACCTTCCCGATCGCCCCGACCGAGCAGTCGCTGGCCGTCACGTACGAGCGCGAGCAGCGCAGCGAGTCCCGGTCCATCGGGCGTCTGCTGACCCCGGGCTCGGTCGCGGTGGTGGGCGCCAGCAACGACGAGACCAAGGTCGGCCACGCGGTGCTGCGGCACCTGCTGGACTACGGCTTCGACGGGCCGCTCTACCCGGTGAACCCGGCCGTCCGGCACGTCCGCGGGGTCCCGGCGCACGCCGACATCGAGGCCATCCCGGACGACGTCGACCTCGCGGTGCTGGCCGTCCCGGCCGACGAGGTGCCCGGCGTGGTGGAGGCCTGCCGGCGCAAGCGGGTGCGCGGCCTGGTGGTGATCACCGGTGGGTTCGGGGAGTCCGGGCCCGAGGGCCGGGCCGCCGAGCGGGAGCTGGTCGACGCCGCGCGGGCCTCGGGGATGCGGGTGGTCGGGCCCAACTGCCTGGGGATCGTGAACACCGACCCGGCGGTGCGGCTCAACGCCAGCCTGGCGCCCGACGTCCCCGGCCGCGGCCGCGTCGGCTTCTTCGCCCAGTCCGGCGCGCTGGGTGTCGCGCTGCTCGAGCGGGCCCGGGCCCGCGGCATCGGGTTGTCCAGCTTCGTCTCCGCCGGGAACCGCGCCGACGTGAGCGGCAACGACCTGCTGCAGTACTGGGCCACCGACCCGGCCACCGAGGTGGTGCTGCTGCACCTGGAGAGCTTCGGCAACCCGCGGAAGTTCGCCCGGCTGGCCCGCCGGGTCGGGCGCACCAAGCCGGTCGTGGCGGTGAAGAGCGGCCGGCACGTGGGCATGACGGCGGGGCTGGCCGGCACCAGCGTGTCGGTGCCCGAGCAGTCGGTGGCCGCGCTGTTCGCCTCGGCCGGGGTGATCCGGGTGGAGACGCTGGCCCAGCTCTTCGACGTCGGGACCCTGCTGGCCCACCAGCCGCTGCCGCCGGGGGACCGGGTCGCCATCGTCGGCAACTCCACCGCGATGGGCGTGCTGGTCGCCGACGCCGTCCTGGAGCAGGGGCTGCAGCTGGCGCACGAGCGGCCGGTGGACATCGGCGTGCAGGCCGGGCCCGAGCACTTCCGGGCGGCGCTGCAGGCGGCGCTGGACGACGACGGCGTGGACGCGGTCGTCGCGGTGTTCCTGCCGCCGCTGCTGCGCGGGTCGGAGCAGTTCGGCCGGGCGCTGCTGGAGGTGGCCGCCGGGGCGGACAAGCCGGTGGTGGCCAACTTCCTGTCCACCGAGGGCATCCCCGACGAGCTGGCGGTGCGCGACGAGGGCGGCATGCCCGCCCGCGGGTCGGTGCCCTCCTTCTCCACCCCCGAGCGGGCGGTGATCGCGCTGGCCAAGGTCGCCGAGTACGCGCGGTGGCGGCGGCGTCCCACCGGGGTGATACCGGACGTGGAGGGGCTGGACACCGCGGCGGCCCGGGCGGTCGTCGACCGGGTGCTGGGTGAGGGAGCAGCGGGCCGGCCGCTCACCGACGAGGAGACGATCGAGCTGCTGGAGGCCTACCGGATCCCGATGCTGGGCACCCGCCGGGTCACCGACGTGGAGGCGGCGGTCGCCGCGGCCGAGCAGGTCGGCTACCCGGTGGTGCTGAAGTCGACCGCGCCCTGGCTGCGCGACCGCCGCGACCTGGGCGGGATGCGCTTCGACCTGGCCGACGCTGCGGACGTGCGGGCCGCGTTCGCCGCCATCCCCGCCGGTGACCCGGTGATCGTCCAGGAGCAGGCCGCGCCCGGGGTGGCCACCGTCGTACAGATCGTCGACGACCCGTCCTTCGGTGCGCTGGTGAGCTTCGGTCTGGGCGGGGTGGCCACCGACCTGCTGGGTGACCGCGCCTACCGCACCCTGCCGCTGACCGACCTGGACGCCGCCGAGCTCGTCCGCTCGCCCCGGGCCTGGCCGCTGCTGGACGGCTACCGGGGGAGCGCACCGGCGGACACCGCGGCGCTGGAGGACCTGCTGCTGCGGGTGGCGCAGCTGGCCGACGACCTGCCCGAGGTGCTGGAGCTGAACCTGGAGCCGGTGATCGTCGGGCCGGCCGACCCCTGGCACGGCGGGCGCTCCCTGGTGGTCGCCGGCGCGTCGGTGCGGGTCGGGCCCCCCAACGGGCGGCTGGCCCCCGGCCCGCGTCGGATGTTCCGGCCCGAGCTCAGCTGACACGACGACGGGCCGGTCACCTCACGAGGTGACCGGCCCGCTCAGGCCCCTCTGCAGGCTCCACCGCGAGCTCGCGAGCGGTGGGGGCAGAGGGGTCCTTCCTCAGCCCAGGTAGTCGCGGAGGGCGTCAGCCCGCTGCGGGTCGCGCAGCTTGGACATCGTCTCCCGCTCGATCTGCCGGACGCGCTCCCGGGACAGACCGAACCGCTTGCCGATCTGCTCCAGCGTCCGCGGCTGGTTGCCGTCCAGGCCGAAGCGCATCACGACCACGTCGCGCTCGCGCTCCTCCAGCGTCTGCAGGACGTTGCGGACGTCGCCCTTCATCATCTGGAACGCGACCGCGTCCTCGGCGACCGCGGCGTCGGCGTCCTCGATGAAGTCACCCAGCCGGGACTCCTCGTCGGTGCCGACGGTCTGGTCCAGGCTCACCAGGTCGCGGGAGTACTCCAGCAGCTCGGTGATCCGCTCGGGGGTCATGTCCAGCTCGAGCCCGAGCTCCTCGGCGGTGGGCTCCCGCTCCAGCTCCTGGTGGATCCGGCGCCGGGTGCGGACGACCTTGTTGACCTGCTCGGCCAGGTGGACGGGCAGCCGGATGGTGCGGCCGGAGTCGGCCATCGCCCGGGTGATCGCCTGGCGGATCCACCAGGTCGCGTACGTGGAGAACTTGAAGCCCTTGGTGTAGTCGAACTTCTCGACCGCGCGGATCAGCCCGACGTTGCCCTCCTGGATGAGGTCCAGGAACGTCATGCCGTGGCCGGTGTAGCGCTTGGCCACCGAGACGACCAGCCGGAGGTTGGCCTCCAGCAGGTGCGCCTTGGCCGCCCGGCCGTCGGCCGCGAGGGCCTTGTAGTCGCGCTTGAGGGCGGGGGTGAGCTGCTTCTCGGCCAGCAGCCGGTCGGCGTACAGGCCGGCCTCGATCCGCTTGGCCAGCTCGACCTCCTGCTCGGCGGTCAGCAGCGCGGTCTTGCCGATGGTGTTGAGGTAGACGCGCACCAGGTCCGTCGACACCAGACCGCTGGTGTCCGGAGCGCGGCGCGGGGCGCGCACCTCGAGGGTGTCGGTGGGGGAGGACTGCAGGAGCGTCACGATGAGTCTTCGTCCTTGCTTCGTGGTCTGGATGCGCCGCCCCGTCGATGGGCGCTGCATCCCGGCGTCTTCGGTGCGGGGCCGGTGTCGGAGGGGCCCTGCGTGCCTGGTGTCCGGTGTGGTACGTCGTGTCCAACGGTTCGGAGGGGCCCGGGTGTTCCGCCGCGTCCCAACTCACAGGCAACGTGCAGCCTGCGCACCTGGTGGACGGCGTCAGACCTCGAGCTGGAGGGTCATCGGCCCCTCGTTCACCGAGGCCACCTGCATCCGGGCGCCGAAGACGCCGGTGGCCACGGTCGTCCCGCGGCGGCGCAGCTCGGCCACCACCTCGTCCACCAGCGGCTCCGCGATCTCCCCGGGCGCGGCCTCGGACCAGGAGGGCCGGCGGCCCTTGCGGGTGTCGGCGTAGAGCGTGAACTGGCTCACCACCAGGACGGGCAGGCCGAGGTCGCCGACCGACCGGGCGCCGTCCGCGGTGGGGAAGACCCGCAGTTCGTGCACCTTGCGGGCCAGGGCGCGGGCCCGCTCCGGGTCGTCGTCCCGGCCGGCGCCGACCAGCGCCAGCAGTCCGGGTCCGATGTCCCCGACCACCTGCCCGTCCACGGCCACCGACGCCTGGCTGACCCGGGTCACCACCGCACGCATCCGCCCATCCTCGCCGGTCGCACACGCCCGGCCCGGGGGCCCTCGGACACGATGGAGCCGCGGGCGGACGAGTCCCGACCACGACGCACCCGTCGACGCCCAGGAGGACCCCGCATGTCCCTGACGCTGCCGCCCGGCGAGCCGGAGGCCGGACCCTGGCGGCCGGCACCCCTGCCGGCGCTGCTGGACCTCGTGCTCACCGCGGCCGGGAACCCGGAGGACCGGCCCCGCATCGTCGCCGTCGACGGGCGGGGTGCCTCGGGCAAGTCGACGCTCGCGGCTCGCCTCGGTGCCCTGGTACCGGCGTCCGCCGTCGTCCACACCGACGACCTGGCCTGGCACGAGCCGCTGTTCGGCTGGGGCCACCTGCTGGCCGACGACGTGCTCCGTCCGCTGCGCGAGGGACGGGCGTTGTGACCGTCTGGGTCCAGTCGGACTCCGTCGAGGCGGAGCGGCGCGGCATCGCCCGGGACGTCGCCGACGGCGTCAACGGCGACCCCGAGCAGGCCACCGCCTTCTGGCAAGAGTGGACGACCGCGGAGCTCGGCTTCCTCGACCGTGAGCGACCGTGGCGACGGGCCTGTGTCGTGGTCAACGGCACGCCGCGCGGCCGGATCGCGGCGGAGGCCGTGCAGATCGCCTCCCCGCCCACCTGAGGGAGGGATGCGGCAGGATCGCCGGGTGCCGACCCTCCGCCTCGCCCAGGACGCCGCGGCCGACGAGCTGCTCGGCCGTGACCCGCTCGCCCTGCTGATCGGCATGCTGCTGGACCAGCAGTTCCCGATGGAGCGGGCGTTCGCCGCCCCCCGGCTGCTGGCCGACCGGCTCGGGGTCGACGCCCTCTCCGCCGCGCAGCTCGCCGGGTACGACCCCGACCAGCTGAGGCAGCACTTCCAGGGCCCGCCGGCACTGCACCGCTACCCCGGCTCGATGGCGACCCGCACCCAGGAGCTCTGCCGCCTCCTCGTGGAGCGCCACGACGGCCGGGCCGACGCCCTCTGGGCCGACGCCCCGGACGGCGCGACGCTGCTCCGCCGGCTCCGCGAGCTGCCCGGCTTCGGCGCGCAGAAGGCGAAGATCTTCCTCGCCCTGCTGGGCAAGCAGTGCGGCATCACCCCGCCGGGCTGGCGCGAGGCGGCCGGGGCGTACGGCGAGGACGGCGCCCGCCGCTCGGTCGCCGACATCACCGACGCGGCCTCGCTGGCCGAGGTGCGCAGCACCAAGCAGGCCGCGAAACAGGCCGCCAAGCAGGCAGCGAAGGCGGCGGAGGACGCTCCGGCGGGCACCGCCTGACCGGGTGCCGGAGGCGCCGTACTCCGGCACGAATCCGTCCGCCGGGCGCCTGCATGGCGCACGATCCGGTGGCACGATGGTGGTCAGAGCCGGGGAGCTCCGGGGGCCGGGCGAGCATCGCACCGACCCGCGCCGCCCACGACCCCGGCCAGTCCAGGGAAGGGCGTCCGTGGCTTCCAGCCAGCAGCTCCCGCACCGCGCACCATCGTCCGCCCTCCGGGCGGAGCCGGTGCTGATCACCGAGGCCGAGCCGAGCCTGGCCGACCAGCACGCCGCCCGGAAGAAGCGCTACGTGATCACCATGGCGATCCGTGGTGTCAGTCTCGTCATGGCCGCGGTCTTCTACCAGACCGTCTGGCTGATGCTGATCTTCGCCGTGCTGGGCACCGTGCTGCCCTGGATCGCCGTGGTCATGGCCAACGACCGGCCGCCGAAGAAGCGGCTGCACGTGAACCGGTACGTGGCCCCGCGGCCGGACCGGATCCTGGAGTCGGGCACCACCCCGCCGCGCGTCATCGACATGTGACCCTCCCGCCGGTGGGGGAGCGGGTCAGCGGGCCCCGGGCCGGCTGACCACGGCGGCCGCCCGGGCCAGACCCGCGGTGAGCGCCCGGACCGGGTCCGGGTGCCCGCCGGCGGCGACCCACTCGGCGAGCAGCCCCGCGGCGAAGGCGTCCCCGGCGCCGGTGGTGTCCACCACGGCCGCCGGGTGGGCCGGCCGGTGCACGAGCTCGCCGGCCGCCGCCCACAGCGCGCCGTCGGGACCGAGGCTGACCGCCACCACCGGGTGCCGTCGGGCCAGGGTCCGCGCCGCTTCGGCCACGTCGGTGCAGCCGCTGAGCAGCCGCGCCTCGTCGGCGTTGGGCAGCAGCAGGGTCGCCCCGCCGGTGTCGGCCAGCCACTGCTGCACGCCGTAGCGGGACAGCGGCCCGGCCGATGCCGGGTCCAGGGAGACCGTGCACCCGGCGTCCACCGCGGCCGCCAGCGCCGCCAGCCCGGCCGCCCGGGAGCCGGGGTCGAGCAGCGTGTACCCGGACAGGTGCAGGTGCCCGCCGGGCACGGGGACCGGGACGTCGTCCGCCCGCAGCGCCAGGTTCGCGCCCCGGTCGGCGAGCATGCTCCGCTGCCCGTCAGGCTCCACCAGGCTGACGACGGTGCCGGTGGCCGTGCCCGGCACCGTCCGCAGCGCGAGCCCGACGCCGGCGGCGGCGAGCTCGGCCGACAGCGCCGTGCCGGCCGGGTCGTCCCCCACGCAGCCGGCCAGCACCACCGGCGTCCCCAGCGCGGCCAGGTGCGCGGCCACGTTCGCCCCGGCGCCGCCGCCCCGGGTGGTGATGGCCGCCGGGCGGTCCGAGCCGGGCGCGGGCCCGCCGGCGAGCAGGACGACGACGTCGGTGCAGACGTCGCCCACGACGACGGTCCCCGGCCCGGCCGGGCCGGACACCGGCGGGCCGCTCAGCGGGCCGCCGCGGCCAGCTCGGCCGCGATCCGGCCGGCCAGCTCGGCGTTGCGCAGCACCAGCCGGACGTTGACCGCCAGCGTCGCCCCGCCGCTGGCCCGATGCAGGTGGTCCAGGACGAAGGGGGTGACGTCCTTGCCCCGGACGCCCGCGGCGCCGGCCGCGGCCAGCGCGTCGGGGATCACCCGGTCGTGCAGCTCGGGGTCCAGCTGCTCGTCGACCGGCAGCGGGTTGGCCACCACGACCGCTCCCGGGGCCACCGCCCGGCGGGCCGCAAAGACGGCGGCCGCCTGCCCTGGGTCGGCCACCGACCAGTCCAGCGGTGAGCCGGAGTCGGCCACGTAGAAGCCGGGGAAACGCCGGGTCCGGTAGCCGACGACGGTCACCGACAGCGTCTCCAGCCGTTCCAGGGTCGCCGGGACGTCGAGGATCGACTTCACCCCCGCGCAGACCACCAGCAGGGACGTGCGGGCCAGCGCGACCAGGTCGGCGGACTCGTCGAAGGTGTCGCCGGCGTGCCGGTGCACCCCGCCCAGCCCACCGGTCGCGAAGACGCCGATCCCGGCACGCGCCGCCAGCAGGGCGGTGCTGGACACGGTGGTGGCACCACTGCGGCCCAGCGCCGCGGCCACGGGCAGGTCGCGCACCCCCAGCTTGTCCAGCCCCGGGTCGCCACAGACCCGGTCCACCTGGTCGGCGGTCAGCCCGACGTGCGGGACGCCGTCGAGGACGGCGATGGTCGCCGGGACCGCGCCGCCGGCCCGCACCGCGGCCTCCACGTCGTCGGCCGCCTGCCGGTTCTCCGGCCGGGGCAGGCCGTGCGCGAGCAGCGTGCTCTCCAGCGCGACCACGGGCCGGCCCTCGGCGAGCGCGGCGGTCACCTCGGGGGAGAGCGTCGCGGGGTGGCCGGCGACCGGGGCGGGCGGACTCTGCACCCTGTCATCATGGACGGCGGCGCGGCGCGGCCGGGGAGCCCGGTCACCCGCCGCCGACCCACCGACCCAGGGAGCAGCCGTGAGCAGCAGCGACATCCTCGAGCGCCCGGACGTCCGCGACGCCGACACCGGCAACGCCAACGAGGTGTTCCACTACGTCCGCAAGAACAAGATCGCCGAGAGCGCCGTCATGGGCACCATGGTCGAGGCGCTGTGCGGCGAGGTCTTCCCGGTGACCAAGAGCCCCAAGCCGGGCAGCCCGGTGTGCCCGGCCTGCAAGGAGGTCTACAACCAGCTCAAGAAGGACTAGACGCCTGGCGCAGGCTGAGCTTCGCCTGGAACGGCCCTCGTGCAGGGTCCCGACGCGAGCGGAGCGAGGGTCGGGGGGCATGAGGGTCCTTCCTCAGCGCAGGCCGAGCTTCCTGGCCTCGAGCTCGATCTTGGCCTCCCGGCGGCGCCGCCTCCGACGGTCGTGCCGGCCCTGCAGGGACGGCCAGCGCGCCTCGACGGTGGCGTTGATCTCGGCGCCCAGCAGGATGGACATGCCGAGCAGGAAGCAGTAAAGCAGCGCCGCGATCGGGGCGGCCAGCGCCCCGTAGGGGAGCGCGGTGGTCAGGATGTCGGCGACGTAGCCGCGCAGGACGACGGCGGCGGCGACGAAGAACCCGACGGCGAACACGGCCCCCACGAGGTGCCGCAGCCACGGGATCCGGCGCGGCAGGGTGACGTGGTAGAAGCTGCACAGCACCAGCACCAGGCCGACCAGCACCAGCGGCCAGTAGACCGCGTTGACCAGCACCGTGGCGGTGTCGCGGTAGTCCACCGGCAGCAGCGACACCAGCACCCCGCGGCCCAGCACCAGCAGCGGCAGGCTGAGCACCGCGGACACCAGCCCGACCACGAACAGCCACAGCGCCATCAGCCGGGTCCGGATCGGCCCGCGCACGTCGCGCTGGTCGTAGGCGATGACGGTGGTGTTCATGAAGGTGGCGGTGGCCGACGAGCCGGCCCACAGGGACAGCAGGAAGCCGACGCTGACCACGTCCAGCCGGCCGGAACCCAGGATGTCGTTGAGCGTCGGCTCGACCAGCGTGTCCACGACCACGGGGGTGAGCCCCTCGGCCGCCAGGTCGACCAGCCGGTCCTCGATCTGCTGCACCCGGTCGGCGCCGATCCAGTCGCCCAGGTAGCCCAGCGAGCCGAGCAGCCCGATCAGCAGCGGCGGGACCGAGAGGACCTGCCAGAACGCGGCCTCCGCCGAGAGCCCGAGGATCCGGTCGGACCAGGCCTTGGCCAAGGCCCGGCCGAGGACCTGCCACGGCACTCGGACCGGCGCGGGGAGCCGGCGCAGCAGCCCGCCCCGCGGTCGCACCGCATCCCGGTCGGCCGGCGCCGTCCGCTGGTCGACCGGCACGGACTCCCGGTCGGCAGGCACGGCCGAGGCCCCGCCGGACGGCGTCGCGGGAGCCGGTGCCGGCGGGCCGGTGGTCACCTCCGGCCCGGGGGGACGTCCCCCCAGCTCACCGGGGTGCGCCGAGGCGCTCGGCAGGACAGGGGGCACCGGCCCAGTGTGCACGGCCGGGGGTCCGGACGTGCCGCCCTGGGACGCGGACACCCCCACGGGGGCACCCTCGTCGCCGGTGGTCAGCCGGTGGGGGTGGCCGGCGCGGCGTCCGGCGCGCCCTCCGCCGGCGGCGGGGGCGGCACGCACCGGATGACCGGCTCGGCGGCGTACCGGGTGCGGAAGTCCTCGCGGCGGACCTCCGCGCCGGTCGCCGCGTCCTTGAACACCCGGGTCACGGTGATGCCGAAGCCGGTGCTGCCGCCCTGCGGGCTGCAGCTGCCGTCGTCCACCTTCTCCTGCACGACCGGCTGGGTCACGGCGTAGCGCTCGCTGCTGATCGACTCGACGTCGTAGTACTTGGTGCCCCAGAACCGGACGGTGAGCGCGCCGGGCACCCACTCGGTTTGCACGTAGATCCCGGTCTCGGTGTCGTTGCGCCACTGCAGGTCGATGGCGCCCTCGTAGACGGTCGCCTCCCGGCCGGCCGGGTAACGGCTGATGTAGTAGCTGTGCGGCTTGTGGTAGACGTCCTCGAGGCCGGCGAAGAAGACGGCGTTGAACATCGTGGTGGCGAACTGGCTGACGCCGCCGCCGATCCCGGTGGTGAACGTGCCGTTGCTGATCACGCCGGCGGGCACGTAGCCCTGCGCCGCGCCGCGCGGCCCGGTGGCGGTGTTCAGGCTGAACGTCTCGCCCGGTCGCACGATGGCGCCGTCCACCTTCTCGGCAGCCACCCGGATGTTGGTCCCGCTGGCCGCGTTGGTGAAGTTCGTGGTGAAGGAGCTGACCTCCTCCCGGATGCCCAGCGCCTCGGCCTGCTCGGTGGTGAAGGTCGCCGGGACGGGGCCGAGGGTCGCGGTCACCGAGCGAGGTGCCTCCTCGGCGAGCACGGGCAGCAGCTGCTCGGCCAGGACCGCGGGGTCGATGCCCTGCCCGTCGACCGAGGGGATCACGGAGATCGAGTCGCCGGAGACCTCGAAGCGGGCGTCCTGGGCGGGGGAGCCGAACGGCTCGAAGGCGTCACCCATCTCGGCCTGCAGGGCCGCCGGGTCGACGGCGGTGGCCAGCGTGCCGTCGTCCTGGGGTTCGAAGGTGAGGGCGGCGGCGATGGCCTCGACGGGGATCTCCACCGAGTCCGCGCCGTCCGCGCCCCGGACGGTGACCGGGGCGGACAGCCCCGGGGTCACCGTCTCGTCCAGGACGCGCTGGGCCTCGGCGGCGTCGACCCGCACCTCGGCCACCTCGACCGGCAGGACGATCGGGGTCGCCGGGTCCCCGCCGGCGGCGAGGGCCTCGGTGATCTCGGCGGCGGCGCCGTCGCGGTCCAGGGTGCGGCCGGCCACCGGCTCGACCACCTGCGCGTCGGTGCCGTCGATCGCGATGGTCGCGTCCACGGGTGCCCGGTCGACCTGGGCGGCCAGCTGCTCAAGCTGCGCGGCCAGGGCGGTCTCGTCCTCGGTGACCACCGGGTCGACCGTGCGGTCGCTGAACACGGTCGTCAGGCGGGTCCACGGGTTGAGCGGCTGGTCGTCGACGGCGTCCACGGTCGCGGGCACGTCGAGCGCGATCCCGGCGGCAGGCGGGTGCAGTACCGCCTGCACGTCGTCGGCCACGAGGGGGTGGTCGGCGGTCATCCGGGGGGCCAGGTCCTCGGTCAGCCTCTCGGACGCGGCGGCGGGGGAGAGGCCGCCGAGGTCCAGGCCGGCCACCACGGTGCCGCGGGGGACGTCACCGGAGGAGACCGCGAGGTCCAGTCCGTACAGCGCGCTCAGGCCCAGCACGGCCGCGGCCGGCACGAGCACCGCGCGCCGCCGCCACCAGGACCGACCGCTGCCGGACGGGTCTCCGGGTCCGGCGTCGCTCCCGGTCGGCGGCGACCCGTCCGCGTCACCGCGCTCCGCCGTCGGCTCGCCGCGGGGCGGGCCGACCGGGGTCGGTGAGCCGGCCGGATCCGGTGCGCCGGCAGGGGCGGCGGGGTCGGGGCCGGTGACGGCCGGGCCGGTCAGCGGCGTGGTCGTCCCGACCGGCGGGCCGATGGGTGGGCCGATCGGGGCGGTGCTGCCGGCCGGCTCGACCGGGTCGGCCTCCGGGTCGACGGCCTGGGAGCTGACGGCATCCGACGCGCCCGGCCGGGGCGCCACGGCTTCGGCGGTCCCGGTCCCGGCGATCCCGGTCCCGGCGGCCCCAGCAGTCCCGGCCCCAGCAGTCCCGGCCTCGGCGGCCGGCCGGGAGAACGTGCCCAGGTCCCGGCGGAACTCGATGGTGTCGCCCGCATCGGGCGCCGGGGCCGGGTCGGCCGGGGCCGGGTCGGCCTGAGCGGGGACCGGGGGTGACTCCTCGGCCCCGACGGGCTCGGACGTCGCCGACCGGGAGTCGGCAGGCGGGGTGGCGACCGGTCCGTCGTCCACGGCGGGGATGACGACGGTGGCCTCGGGGCCCTCGGTGGGCTCCTCGGAGGCCGGTCCGCCCTCGGCCGAGCCGGCATCCTCGGCGTGGGCATCGGGAGGTCCGGGGTCCGCGGGGTCGGCGTCCGCCGGGTCGGCGTCCACGGGATCGGAGGCCGCGGGACCGGCGCTCACGGTCGCGCCGGCGGCAGGACCCGGCTCGTCGACGTCCGCGGACAGGCGAGCCCCACTGGACGGGGCGTCGGTGCCGGCGGCCTCCGTCGGGGGACGGCCGCTGAGCGCGTCGCCGGGGACGGGACCGGGCGCGTCAGCGCCGTCCTCCCCGCGGGTCCCGGTCGGCGCCGGTGGTGCCGGGCGGCCCCTCCGTACCGAGCCGTCGGTCAGGAGTCGGCGGGTCTCCGGCTCCGTCGAGGAGTCGTACGGCATCAGGGTCGCTCCGGATCGGCGGGGACCGACCACCGGTCCCCGGTACGACGAAGCCGCCGACCCCCGGCCACCCCTGTGGGTGACCGGCGGTCAGCGGCTCGGTCGGGTGGGGGCTTCATCGCTTGCGCGACCATAGTTGCCCCACTCAGTTGCGGACGCGCGCCTCGCCGTCCGTCTCGATGATGTCGGCTGCGAGGTCGCGGAGCTTGTCCTCGTACTCACGTGCGTGGTGTCCACAGAAGACGAGGTCGCTCCCACTGGGGAGTACCACTCGCACCTTGGCCAGAGCACCGCAGCGGTCGCAGTGGAAGGGAACGACGAGTTCATCGGTGGGCGGGGTCGTCGTCAGCGTCTGGGTCATCTGGCTCATCACTCGCTCTCTACCGCACGGACCCGCGACTGCGGATCGGCCTCCTGCACAGCGCCAGGATGGCCCCTCGTGTTCCCGTTCCGGCACCCGATGCACACTGACTCGCCGAAAGAGATGCGGTCGTGACACAACTGGTGCGAGTGGAGCGGTTCAGCAGGGGACGTCGCTGGTTCGGAACTGGGTCCGGGTGGTGCACGTACACGTTCGTCGGTGTAACTGGCTCAGCCAGTCGGTGGGTCCGCTGCTGTTCTGACATCGTCCACGCTACGCCGTCTCCCGGGTCGGTGCCGTTCAGCGCCGGGGCGGTCACCCGATGTGGAGGGGTGACGTCACCGACGACAGCGGCCGGCGCCCCCCCGAGGGGGACGCCGGCCGATGGAGGACCCTGCTGATCGGCCCCGTCCAGAGGCTCGCCCCGAGCTTGCGAGGGGTGAGGAGGACGAGGTCCTCCCGTTAGTCGAGGTAGTCGCGCAGCACCTGGGACCGGCTGGGGTGGCGCAGCTTGGACATCGTCTTGGACTCGATCTGCCGGATCCGCTCACGGGTGACCCCGTAGACCTGGCCGATCTCGTCCAGCGTGCGCGGCTGGCCGTCGGTGAGCCCGAAACGCAGCCGGACGACGCCGGCCTCCCGCTCGGACAGCGTCTGCAGGACGCTGGTCAGCTGGTCCTGCATGAGCGTGAAGCTGACCGCGTCGACGGCGACGACCGCCTCGGAGTCCTCGATGAAGTCACCGAGCTGGCTGTCGCCCTCGTCGCCGATGGTCTGGTCGAGGCTGATCGGCTCCCGGGCGTACTGCTGGATCTCCAGCACCTTGTCCGGGGTGATGTCCATCTCCTTGGCCAGCTCCTCCGGGGTGGGCTCGCGGCCCAGGTCCTGGAGCAGCTCGCGCTGGATGCGGCCGAGCTTGTTGATGACCTCGACCATGTGCACCGGGATGCGGATGGTGCGGGCCTGGTCGGCCATGGCGCGGGTGATGGCCTGCCGGATCCACCAGGTGGCGTACGTGGAGAACTTGTAGCCCTTGGTGTAGTCGAACTTCTCGACCGCGCGGATCAGGCCCAGGTTGCCCTCCTGGATCAGGTCCAGGAACGCCATGCCGCGGCCGGTGTAGCGCTTGGCGAGGGAGACGACCAGGCGGAGGTTGGCCTCCAGCAGGTGGTTCTTGGCCCGCTCGCCGTCCCGGACGATCCAGTTGAGGTCGCGGCGCATCTGCGGGGAGAGCTTCTGGCCCTCCTCCTCGACCTGGCGCAGCCGCTCGGCGCCGTAGAGGCCGGCCTCGATGCGCTTGGCGAGGTCGACCTCCTCCTCGGCGGTGAGCAGTGCGACCTTGCCGATCTGCTTGAGGTAGGCGCGGACCGAGTCGGCCGAGGCGGTGAGCTCGGCGTCCTTGCGGGCCTGCCGCAGCGCCTCCGACTCCTCCTCGTCGTCCCACTCGAACTCCGGGCCCTCACCCTCGGGCTTGTCGCCCTCGACCGCGTCGACGACGGCCACGCCGTCCTTGCCGGTGACGACCGACTCGTCGAGCTTCAGGCCCTGCGAGCCGGCGTCGACGACCGCGACCGTCCCGCCGTCGCTGGACACCGCGGTCAGCACGGTGCCCTCGCCGGTGCCGGGGGAGGGGGAGGGGGTGATGCTGGGCTTGCGGGCGCCGGTGGTCTTCTTCGGTGCGGAAGGAGCCTTCTTGGCCGCCGCCTTCTTCGCGGGGGTGGCCGGGGAGACCGGAGCCGTGGACTGCGACGGGGCGGCCGAACGGGCGGCGACCGTCCTCCGGCTGCTCGTGCTCGTTCCGGCGACTGCTTCCGGTCCTGGCTGGTCGGCGGGCACTCAGTGTTCCTTCCCGTACTGCGGGTGCGTTCCTCGGGGACCGCGTGGCCCGCGGGCAACGGCCCCGGAGCGCCTCCGGGTGCAGATCCCCGTCCGACCAGCACGGCGTTTGACCGGGTTGGAGACGGGGGATGACCTGCTGGCTGGGGGTGCGGCGAGGTGGGTCCCGTTCATTGTAACGGCGCTGACGTGCCGGTCCACCGGTTCAGGTCTGCCCCGTCCGAGTGGACTCCGCCTCCGGGGTGGCCCGGCGAGCCCGTCGTGGACCCACCGGGTGGTTCGTCACCCAGCGTCACTGCCCGATGCGCTGCTCCGCCGCGAGGGCCGCTCCGACGATCCCGGCGTCGTTCAGCAGCTCCGCGGCGACCACCCGGGTCCGGGTGGACAGCAGCGGGACCCACTTGGCCGCCTTCTTGCTCACTCCGCCGCCGACGATGATCAGGTCGGGCCAGATCCCCCGCTCGAGGGTGTCCAGGTAGCGGTCCACCCGCTTGGCCCACTCCGGGTAGGACAGGTCCTCACGCTCGCGGGCCGCGGCGGACGCCCGGACCTCGCCGTCCTGGCCGTCCACCTCGATGTGCCCCAGCTCGGTGTTGGGCACCAGCGTCCCGTCGATGAACAGCGCGCTGCCGATGCCGGTGCCGAAGGTCAGCATGAGCACCAGGCCGCGCTCGCCCCGGCCGGCGCCGTACTCCATCTCGGCCAGCCCGGCGGCGTCGGCGTCGTTGAGGGTCTGCACCGTGCCGGGGATGACCGCCTCGAGCCCCGCGGCCATGTCCGTGCCGATCCAGCTCGGGTCCATGTTCGCGGCGGTGAACGCGACACCGTGCTTCATCACCCCGGGGTAGGTGACGCCGATCCGGCCGGTCCACCCGAACCGGCCGACGATCTCGCCCACCACGCCGTACACGGGCTCGGGCAGGGCCGGTTGCGGCGTGGGGATCCGCACCCGCTCCCCGACCAGTTCGCCCCTGTCCAGGTCGACCACGCAACCCTTGATGCCACTGCCGCCGATGTCCACTCCGAAGCCCTGCACGCGGACAGGCTAGTGACCGAGCGGGTCGGCCGGGAGCGACTCGGGCAGGATCGCCCACCGTGACCACCCCACCGCCTCCGGACGCCGCACCGGACCTGCCCACGGAGCTGTTGGCCCTGGCGCGGGCCGCCGCCGAGGAAGCGGCGCTGCTCGTCGGCGCCGGGCGCGCCTCCGCGGCCGACCAGGTGCACACGAAGTCCAGCTCGGTGGACGTGGTCACCGCCGTGGACAAGGCCAGCGAGGAGCTCATCGTCCGGCGGCTGCTGGGGACCCGGCCCGACGACGGCCTGCTGGGCGAGGAGGGCGCCGAGCGCGAGGGCACCAGCGGGGTGCGCTGGGTGGTCGACCCGATCGACGGGACGGTGAACTTCCTCTACGGCTTCCCGGCCTACGCCGTCTCCATCGCGGCGGAGGTGGACGGCCGCACCGAGGCCGGCGTCGTCCTCAACGTCGCCACCGGCGAGCTGTTCACCGCCGTCCGCGGGCGGGGCGCCTGGGTCACCGCGCCCGGGTCGGCGGAGTCACCGCTGACCGGCAGCTCGCCGGCCGACCTGGCGCACACCCTGGTGGCCACCGGTTTCGGCTACCGGGTCGAGCAGCGCCGCGCGCAGGGCGCCGTGGTCGCCGGGCTGCTGCCCGAGGTGCGCGACATCCGCCGCAACGGGTGTGCGTCGCTGGACCTCTGCGCCGCGGCCGCCGGCCGGGTCGACGCCTACTACGAGCTGGACCTCAAGCCCTGGGACCACGCCGCAGGCGCGCTGGTGGCCGCCGAGGCCGGCCTGGTCCTCATCGGCACCGGCGGGCGCCCGTTCGCCGAGCCGATGGCGGTCGCCGCGGCGCCGGCCATCGCCGGGCCGCTGGTCGAGCTGCTGGAACGCCTGTCGGAGGGCCCCGTCCCCCTCACTCCTCGCTAGCTCGGAGCGAGCCTCCGGACGGGGCCCTCAGGGCTCGCGGCGGGCCCGGGGCGCGTGGCCCCGTGCAGGGTCCCGACGCGAGCTTGCGAGCGGTGGGGGGCACGTGGCCCCCGGGCAGGGTCCCGACGCGAGCTTGCGAGCGGTGGGGGGCACGTGGCCCCCGGGCAGGGTCCCGACGCGAGCTTGCGAGCGGTGGGGGGCACGTGGCCCCCGGGCAGGGTCCCGACGCGAGCTTGCGAGCGGTGGGGGGCACGTGGCCCCCGGGCAGGGTCCCGACGCGAGCTTGCGAGCGGTGGGGGGCACGGGGGTCCTTCTTCAACAGGACGCCGAGGCGCTCGCCGCCGGGGCCAGGATGGTGGCGACCTCCTCGGGGGCGGTCAGCTGCTGGAAGTCCGGCCCCAGGACGACGTCGACGATCGCGGTGGCGCGGGTGTCGGGCCGGTCGCCGATGCCCGCGAGGTGCACCCGCACGAACTCCGCCGTCTCGGCGCCGCGCGGGCCGTAGCGCAGCTCACCGACCCCGGTGACCTCGAGGTCGGGGTTGGGGTCGTTGCCGATCTCGGAGACGGTGAACCCGCGGCCCTGCAGCGCCTCGGCGACGGTGGTCGCCAGCCCGCCGGTGGTCGTGGCGTTGAAGACCCGCACCGTCACCGTCGCCGGGTCCAGCGACGGCGGCGCCTGGGCCGCCGACGTGCACGCGGCCGCCTGCGCCTGGTCCATCGCGGCGTCCTGGCGCAGCACGTTCCACCACACGGCGAGCGCGGCCAGGGCCAGCACCAGCAGGAAGATCAGCGCGGGCACCGGACGCCGGCCACTCCGGGCACGCGCCGGCGTCCGGTCGCTGGACTCGCTCAACGGTGCGCTCCGCTCGGAGGGCCGGCGGTCGACGGCCGCCGGACTCGCCGGTGGAGGGCTCGCGACCGGCCGGGACGGGGGGCCGGGTGACGCAGCGGACTCTAGCGGCGCCCGGCGGGGCTAGAGCGCACCGTCCAGGAGCGCGGCGCGTCCCCGCTCCACGCACGGACCGATGCGCTCCGCGTAGCCGGTGATGTCCTTGCCGGCCATGGCGCCGGCCGCCGAACGGGCCACGATGCCGGCCACGATCGCGGCGAACTTGAACCAGGCGAAGGCGACGTACCAGTTCAGCGCGTCCAGGTCGGCACCGGTGGCGCGGGAGTACCGCTCGGCCAGCTCCAGCCGGGTCGGGAACCCCGGCAGCGTGCTCACCCCGGGGACGCTCGCCGTGGTCTCCCCCTGCTGCGGCCAGTAGACGAACAGCATGCCCAGGTCGGTGAGCGGGTCGCCGAGCGTGGACATCTCCCAGTCCAGCACCGCCCGCACCCGGCCGCGGACCTCCGGGTCCAGCAGGCAGTTGTCCAGCCGGTAGTCGCCGTGGGTGATGCCGGTGCGCCGGGTGACCGGCACGCTCGCAGCGAGCCGGGCGGCGAGGTCGTCCAGCTCGGGCCGGTCGGTGTCCCGGGTGGCCTCCCACTGCGTCGTCCAGCGCCGCACCTGCCGCTCCAGGAAGCCCTCGGGCCGGCCGAAGTCGGCCAGCCCGACCGCGGTGGGGTCCACCGCGTGCAGCTCGCCCAGCACGTCGATCAGCCCGTCGGCGATCTCCCGGCGCTGGGCCGGCTCGTCGGCGTACCCGGGGGGCAGCTCGGCGACCACGTGCACGCCGACCACCCGCTCCATGACGTAGAACGGCGCGCCGAGCACCGCGGTGTCGGTGCACAGGTGCAGCGTCCGGGGGACCGGCACCGGCGTCCCGGACAGCGCGGAGACCACCCGGTGCTCGCGGACCATGTCGTGTGCGGTGGCCAGCACGGCGCCGGTCGGGGGACGGCGGAGGATCACCGCGTCATCGGCCGACCCACCCGAGGGCGTCACCACGTAGGTGAGGTTGGACATGCCGGCCGCGATCAGCTCCACGTCCACGGCACGCCATCGCTCGTCGCCGAGCGCCTCGGCCAGGTAGGGGCCCACGACGGCTGGATCTGCTCCCACGATGCTCGTCATCGGCGGCAGGGTAGCCTCTGGCGCTCCGTGCCGGAGCGGCCACCGCCCAGCCCCAGGTGTGGGCACGTCCGCGCCGGGCACAAACCGGACGCCCGCTGCGTTGGGTCGCTCGCCGGTGTGGGTGCGCGGGGGCACCAGGCCGGGTCCGGCAGCCGTCCGACCCTCCATCGCGAGGCCGGCGGGGACGGACGACGGGCCGGGCCGATCCCGGCGACAGACATCCGGCCGCCCCGGCGGCCGGTACCACCGCAGGCGTCCTCCGCGGCGCCCGGCGGCAGACGAGCGGGCCGCGGCCCGCGACACGAGAGAGAAGGGGCACACCATGGCCACCGACTACGACGCCCCCCGACGCAACGAGGCCGACGAGCTCGGCGAGGACTCCCTGGAGGAGCTCAAGGCCCGCCGGGCCGAGGCCCAGTCGTCCTCGGTCGACGTCGACGAGACCGACTTCAACGAGAACCTGGAACTGCCGGGCGCGGACCTCTCCAACGAGGAGCTGACCGTCCGCGTGCTGCCCAAGCAGGAGGACGAGTTCACCTGCTCCCGCTGCTTCCTGGTGCACCACCGCAGCCGACTGGCCGCCACCCGCGGCGACCAGCTGGTCTGCCGGGACTGCGCAGCCTGAGGAAGGACCCCCTTGCCCCCCACGCCTCGCAGGCTCGGCGCGGGACCCTGCAAGGGGGCCTGACCCTTGCCCCCCACGCCTCGCAGGCTCGGCGCGGGACCCTGCAAGGGGGCCTGACCCTTGCCCCCACGCCTCGCGAGCTCGGCGCGGGACCCTGCAAGGGGGCCTGACCCTTGCCCCCCACGCCTCGCAAGCTCGGCGCGGGACCCTGCAAGGGGGCCTGACCCTTGCCCCCACGCCTCGCGAGCTCGGCGCGGGACCCTGCAGCGGGGCCGGGGTGGGGCCCTCACCGGGCTCGACCGCAGTCCTCCGCCTCCGATGAAAGGCGACCGATGACAGTGCACGGCTCTCCGCCCGGACCGCCGCGCGACGTGCCCCCGCCGCGACCGGTGGGCCCGCGGCCCGGGACGCCCCGTCCCGACGACGTCGAGCCCACCGGCGTGGGTGCGGCAGCCCGCGCCCTGGCCGACGCGGTGGCCGGGCTCCTCGGCCGGGACCCCGCCGCGGACCCCTCGCGCTCCGGGGGCCGGGACGGCGGCCGGTCGACCGCCGGGGTGCTGGCCGACGTCGTCTCCGCCGTCGCCGCCGCGGCGCGCTCGGCCGGCGGCCGCGGTGCCCCGGCCGGTGCCGCCCCCGGCCGGGGCGCCGGCCGGCTGGCGCCCGGTGGGCTGCTCACCGACCTGCTGGACGCCGCCGCGCCGGCGCTGCCCATCCGCGACCGGGCCCGGCTGCAGGCCGCCCACCCCGGGCTCACCGAGCAGGAGATCGCCGACGCCCTGGTCGCCCGGGCCGCCCGGCTCACCGGTGCCGTCGGCGCGGCGACCGGTGGCCTGGCCGCCGCCCAGTGGTTCGCGCCCCCCTCGCTGGTGGCGTTCCCCCTGGAGATGGGTGCCCAGACGGTGCTGGTCGCCGCCGTCGAGGTGGTGCTCATCGGTGAGCTCCACGAGCTGTACCGGCGTCCGGCCCCCGGCGACCCCCGGGAGCGGGCGAAGGCCTACCTGACCAGCTGGACGACGCAGCGGGCGGTGGGCACCGCCGGCTCGGGCGGGCTGTTCTCCCGGCTGGGATCGGCGGGTGCCCAGGCGCTGCGCCGCCGGGTGACCCGCCGGCTCGCCGGCAGCGCGACGTCCTTCGCCCCGCTGCTGGTGGGGGCCACCCTGTCGGCCCGCAGCAACCAGCGGGCGACCGCGTCGCTGGCCGAGCAGGTGCTCGCCGACCTGCGCGCCGGCCTGCCGCCGGGCCCCCCGCCGGGCACGCCCGGAGGCGGCCGGGCGGGCTAGCCTCGCGCCCGTGTCCGCACTCCTCCCGCCACCGTCGCCCGGGGAGCCCCCGGCCCCTGCCGCCGTCCCCGCTGCGGGGGCCTCGCCCGCGCAGCTGCCGGCGCCGGTGGACGTGCCGGTGCGGCTGACCACGCCGGACGCGGTCCTGCCCGGCTACGCCCTGCCCGGTGACGCGGGCGCGGACCTCACCCTGGCCGAGGACGTCGTGCTGGCCCCGCACCAGCGCGCCCTGGTGGGCACCGGGGTCGCGGTGGCCATCCCGGAGGGCTACGCCGGGTTCGTGCACCCCCGCTCCGGGCTGGCCCACCGGCTCGGGCTCAGCCTGGTCAACGCCCCCGGCACCATCGACGCCGGCTACCGCGGCGAGATCAAGGTGAACCTGGTCAACCTCGACCCGGCCGCGACGGTCCGGCTGCACCGCGGTGACCGGGTCGCCCAGCTCGTCGTCCAGCCGGTGGTGCGGGCGCGCTTCGTCCCGGTCGCCGACCTGCCGGTCAGTGACCGGGGGACCGGCGGCCACGGCTCCACGGGCGGCGCGGCCGGGCTGTCCGCCCCCTCCACCGTCGAACCACGTCCCGAAGGGCAGGCCTGAGATGCCGATCGGCCGCCGGCGCAACCGGATCGACCGCAGCCTCCGCGAGCGCGGCGTCCCTCCGGAGCCCCAGGTCCGCGAACGCGAGGTGGCGGCCACCGAGGGGCCCTGGGACGTCGCGGACGCCCCCGACGACGGCACCCCCCGGATCGACCTGGGCTGCCTCCGGCTGCCCGCCGTGGCCGGGATGGAGCTGCGGGTCGACGTGAACCCGCAGCAGCAGGTCGTCGGCGCCACGCTGCGCTACGGGGACTCGCTGCTGCAGGTGTCGGCGTTCGCCGCGCCGCGTGCCGCGGGCATCTGGGACGACGTCCGGGTCGAGATCGCCCGCAGCGCCAGCGGCCAGGGCGGCTCGCTGAAGGAGGTCGAGGGCCCCTTCGGTCCCGAGCTGGCCGGCCACGTGCTGCTCGCGCCGCCGGTGGCCCCGGGCAGCCCGCCGGCCAGGCCGGTGCGCCGGCCGGCCCGCTTCATCGGCGTGGACGGCCCCCGGTGGTTCCTCCGCGGCATGATCAACGGCCCGGCGGCCGAGACGCCGGAGGCCGCGGCGGTGCTCGAGGACGCCTTCCGGGCGATCGTGGTGGTCCGGGGCGACCAGCCGATGCCGGTCCGCGACCAGCTGCCGCTGACCCTGCCGCCGCAGGCCGCCGAGCAGGTGGCCCGCCAGCAGGCCGCCCGCGCCGCCGGTGGCGCTCCCAGCAGCACGGCTCCCGGCGGGGCGGCTCCCGGCGGTGCGGCCGGCGGCGGCCCGGTCCCGGGCGGGCGGGCGTGACCCCGACCCGGCACGCCTACGGACCGGGCCCGGCCCAGTTCCTCGAGCTCACGCTGCCCGAGGGCGGGGAGCCCGCGCCCGTCGTGGTGGTGCTGCACGGGGGCTTCTGGCGGGCCAGGTACGACATCGAGCTGGCCCGGCCGCTGGCCGCCGACCTGGCCGCCCGGGGATGGGCCGCGGTGGCCGTGGAGTACCGCCGGGTGGGCGGCGGTGAGGGCGGCGGCGGGGGCTGGCCGGAGACGCTCCAGGACGTCACCGCGGCCATCGACGCCCTCCCCGACCTGCCCGGCGCGCGACGGCTGGACCTGTCCGACGTCACCGTCGTCGGGCACTCCGCGGGGGGCCACCTCGCCGCGTGGGCGGCCGGCCGGGCGCGGCTGCCCGCCGGTGCCCCGGGGAGCGACCCCCGGGTGCGGGTGACGGCGGCGGTGCTGCAGGCGGGGGTGCTGGACCTGGTCCTGGCCGACGCGCAGCGGCTCGGCGACGGGGCCACGGCCGACTTCATGGGCGGCGGGGCCGACGCCGTCCCCGACCGGTACGCCGTCGCCGACCCCGTCCAGCTGCTGCCCACCGGCGCGGACGTGCTGTGCGTGCACGGGACCGCGGACACCGCGGTGCCGACCGGGCACAGCGAGCGCTACGCCGCCGCCGCGACCGCGGCCGGGGACACCGTCGAGGTCGCCCTGCTCGACTGCGACCACATGTCCCTCATCGACCCGGCCGGGGCGGGGTGGGAGCGCGCGCTGACCTGGCTGTCGGCCCGCCGCGGCGCCGGTCCCGACCGCACTACCCTGGTGTCGTGACCGAGACCAAGGCCCGCGGCTGGCTGTCCCGCAGGCTGCAGAAGCTCACGGCGGACGACCACGCCATCGACGCGGAGGCGCTGCAGTCCGACGTCGCCACGTCCGGGTGCGAGCCGGTCAGCGCCTGCCGGAAGGGCGAGGTGGTCACCGTGACCGGCCGCCTGAGGTCCGTCGTCTACACCCCGCGGGAGACCGTGCCGACCCTGGAGGCCGAGCTGTTCGACGGCTCGGGCTCGGTCACCCTGGTGTGGCTGGGGCGCCGGCGGATCCCCGGCATCGAGCCCGGCCGCACGCTGACCGCCCGTGGCCGGTTCGCCGCCTTCGACGGCCGCCGGGTCATCTACAACCCCTGGTACGAACTGAGCGCCGGGTGACGGGCCCGCAGTGAGGGCCCGGCGGCCCCGGGGGAGGGCGTCGTGAGCGACGCCGTGGACCGCAAGCCCTTCGACCGGCACATGGTGCTGGAGCAGCTCGGCGGCTGGCGCGGCATGCTCGACGCGACGCTGCCGACCGCCGCGTTCGTGGTGGCCAACTCCGTGGCCGGGCTGACCGCCGGCATCTGGGCGGCCCTCGTCTCCGCCGTCCTGGTCTTCGGGCTGCGCATAGTCCGCCGGGAGAGCGTGCAGCAGGGGGTCAGCGGCCTGTTCGCGGTCGCCGTCGCGGTCGCGATCGCCTGGCGGACCGGGGAGGCGCGGGACTTCTTCACCCTCGGCCTGATCCGCAACGCCGGCATCGGGGTCGTGCTGCTCGGCTCGATCCTCGTCCGCCGGCCGCTGGTCGGTGTGGTCGCGGAGTTCCTGGCGCCCAGCCACCTCGGGACGCTGGCCGCGCACCGGCTGCCCTCGCTCCGCGGGCGCCGGTCCGGCGGGGAGCGCCCGGCACCGGTGACCACCCCGCCGGAGGGCGCCGAGCGGGAACCGGACGCCGAACCCGAGCGGCACTGGCGCGAGGACCCGCGGCTGGTGCGCGCCTACTCCTGGCTGACCGTGCTGTGGGCGTCGGTGTTCCTGCTGCGGGCCGGGCTGACCTGGTTCTTCTACGTGCGCGACGACGTCGAGCTGCTGGGCGCCGTGTCGCTGGTGCTCGGGCTGCCGGTGACCGCCGTCCAGCTGCTGATCACCTTCTGGGTGGTCGCCCGCCTGCACCGGCACCGCACCGCGGAAGGACCCCGTCCGGAGACCGGGGCCTAAGGGCGCTCGCTGCCCACCATCTTCTGCAGCTCCTCCTCGATGTCGCCGTGGGTGACGAAGAGCAGCTCGTCGCCGGCCTCCAGCGGCTCGTCGGCCTCCGGGGTGATGACCCGGTCGCCCCGCAGGATGGTGGTCAGCACCGTCTCCCGCGGGAGGACCAGCTCCCGCACCGGCCGGCCCACCCACGGGGTGTCCTCGGCCAGGGTGATCTCCACCAGGTTCGCCGCGCCCTTGCGGAAGCTCATCAGCCGGACGACGTCGCCCACGGTGACCGCCTCCTCGACGAGCGCGGCCAGCACCCGCGGGGTGGAGACGGCGACGTCCACGCCCCACGCCTCGGTGTAGAGCCACTCGTTGCGGGGGTCCTTCACCCGGGCGACCACCCGGTTGACCGCGAACTCGGTCTTGGCCAGCAGCGAGACCACCAGGTTGGCCTTGTCGTCGCCGGTGGCGGCGATGACCACGTCGCAGGTGGCCAGTTGCGCCTCCTCCAGGGAGCTGACCTCGCAGGCGTCGGCCTGGACCCACTCGGCGCCGGGCACGGTCTTGGCGCGGACCTTGGCGCCGTTCTTCTCGATCAGCATCACGGCGTGGCCGTTGCTGAGCAGCTCCATGGCGATCGACCGGCCGACTGCTCCGGCGCCCACGATGGCGACGCGCATCAGTGCTGCCTCCTCTCGGGGGTCTGCTCCACGGCCTCGTGGACGCGCGCGGTCAGCTCGTCGGTGACCGCCACCACGAGGTGGTCGCCGGTCTGCAGCACGGTGCTGGGGCTCGGCAGCTGCGCCTCGCCGAAGCGGACCATCCAGGCGGCACGCGCGCCCGAGGCGGCCTCCAGCTCGGACAGCGGCCGGCCCACCCAGGCGTCGGTCACGGTGACCCGCATCAGCAGGACCTGGCCGGTGGGCTCCCGCCACAGCTCGCTGACCTTCACCGACAGCAGCTCGCGCATCAGCCGGCTCACCGTCCAGGGGACGGTGGCCACGCTGGGGATGCCCATCCGCTCGTAGACCTCGGCCCGCTTCGAGTCGTAGATCCGGGCGACGACGTGCTCTACGCCGAAGGTCTCGCGGGCGACCCGGGCGGCGATGATGTTGGAGTTGTCGCCGCTGCTCACCGCGGCGAAGGCGCCGGCCGAGTCGACGCCGGCCGCGAGCAGCGTCTGCCGGTCGAAGCCCAGCCCGGTCACCTGCCGGCCGCCGAAGTCCGGACCCAGCCGGCGGAAGGCCTCCGGGTCCTGGTCGATCACCGCGACGCTGTGCCCGATCTCCTCGAGCCGCCGGGCGATCGCCGATCCGACACGCCCGCAGCCCATCACGACCACGTGCACGTGATCCACCCCGCTGGTTGCTCGTCGGTCCCGTCGCCGGCCCGGCGGACCGCCGGGCCGTACAGCGCGCGAACGTACACCCGCGCGGCGACACGACGCTCCCTGTGAGGGACGTCGCCCCGTGGCGTGCTCCGGGACGCCACGGCGACCGTACGATCGCCCGCGTGCCGACCCTGTCCGACCTCGGACAACTCCCCAAGCGCCTCGTCCTCGGCCGCCCGGTCCGCAGCGACCGGGTCGGGGAGTCGCTGCTGCCCAAGCGGGTCGCGCTGCCGATCTTCGCCAGCGACCCGCTCTCCTCCGTCGCCTACGCGACGCAGGAGATCCTGATCGTGCTGACCCTGGCCGGGACGGCGTTGTTGTACCTCGCGCCCTGGCTGGCCCTCGCGGTCGTCTTCCTGCTGGTCACCGTGGTGTTGTCCTACCGGCAGGTGGTGCACGCCTACCCCTCCGGCGGGGGCGACTACGAGGTCGCGATGAAGAACCACGGGCAGTTCGCCGGCCTGGTGGTGGCCAGCGCGCTGCTCACCGACTACGTGCTGACCGTGGCCGTCTCGGTGTCCGCCGGCACCGACAACATCATCTCGGCGTTCCCGACGCTGAACGAGCACCGGGTGCTGATCGCGGTCGTGCTCGTGGCGCTGCTGGCTGCGGCCAACCTGCGGGGGCTGCGGGAGTCGGGGAGGACCTTCGCCGTCCCGACCTACCTGTTCGTCACCGGGATCCTGGTCATGGTCGTCACCGGGCTGGTGCGCTACTTCGTCACCGACCACACGCTGGTGGCGGAGAGCGCCGGGTACACGATCACGCCCGAGCCCGGCTACGCCCAGCTCACCGGCATCGCGCTGGTCTTCTTCGTGCTGCGCGCCTTCGCCTCCGGCTGCACGGCGCTCACCGGGGTGGAGGCGATCGCCAACGGCGTGCCGGCCTTCAAGCCGCCCAAGAGCCGGAACGCGGCCACCACGCTGGCGCTGATGGGCGGGATCGCGGCGACCATGTTCGCCGGGGTCACCGCCCTGGCGCTGATCTCGGGGGTGAAGTACACCCAGTTCACCTGCGACCTGGAGGGCTTCGCCGGCGACTGCGAGACCGACCCCCAGCGCACCGTCATCGCGCAGGTCGCCGCGGCCGTCTTCGGCGGCGACACGTCGATCGGGTTCTTCTACATCCAGGCGGCGACCGCGCTGGTGCTCATCCTGGCCGCCAACACCGCCTTCAACGGCTTCCCGCTGCTGGGCTCGGTGCTGGCGCAGGACCGGTTCATGCCCCGCCAGTTGCACACCCGGGGCGACAAGCTGGTCTACAGCAACGGCATCCTGCTGCTCGCCGGGTTCGCCGCGCTGCTCATCGTCGCCTTCGACGCCGACTCGACCCGGCTGATCCAGCTCTACATCATCGGCGTCTTCACCAGCTTCACCATCGGCCAGTGGGGCATGGTCCGGCACTGGAACAGGACGTTGCGCTCCACCGACGACCCCCAGGAACGCCGCCGGATGCGCCGCTCCCAGGTGATCAACACCGTCGGCGGCACGGTGACCACCGTCGTCCTGGTGATCATCGTGCTGACCAAGTTCACCCACGGCGCCTGGCTGGTCATCCTGGTCATGCCGGTCATCTTCTGGCTGATGCGCTCGGTCAACCGGCACTACTCCCAGGTGGCCGCCCAGCTGGTGCCCGACAGCGACGCCCGCACGCTGCCCAGCAAGGTGCACGCCGTCGTGCTGGTCTCCAAGGTGCACAAGCCGACGCTGCGGGCGCTGGCCTTCGCCCGCGCGACCCGCCCCGACGAGCTCACCGCGCTGACGGTCAACGTCGACGACGAGGACACCCGGGAGCTGCAGGCTGCCTGGGACCGCTACGACATCCCGGTGCCGCTCATTGTGATCGAGTCACCGTTCCGGGAGATCACCCGGCCGGTCGTGGACTACGTCAAGGACATCCGCCGGGCCAGCCCGCGCGAGCTGGTGGTGGTGTTCGTGCCGCAGTACGTGGTGGGGCACTGGTGGGAGAACCTGCTGCACAACCAGAGCGCGCTGCGGCTGCGCACCCGGCTGCAGTTCCAGCCCGGCGTGATGATCACCAGCGTGCCCTGGCAGCTGGAGAGCTCGGTGGGCCGGGACGGCGACGGGGGCGGCGGCCGCCCGGCACCCGGCGACCTGCGGCGCGGGCTGACCACCGAGGTGGAGCAGACCCCCTATGGCTGAAGGACCACCCTTCCCCCCACGCCTCGCAGGCTCGGCGCGGGACCCTGAAGGGCGGCCGGCTCAGGGCGGGCCCCTGCAGCAGGGCCATCCGGGCTCGGCGCGGGACCCTGAAGGGCGGCCGGCTCAGGGCGGGTCCCTGCAGCAGGGCCGGGCGGCCAGGGAACCGACCGCGGGCGGCTGGGTCGGGCGGCGGTTCGAGGTCTCTGTCGAGTCGGTGGCTCACGGAGGGCACTGCGTGGCCCGGCACGAGGGGCGGGTGGTCTTCGTCCGGCACACGCTGCCCGGTGAGCGGGTGGTCGTGCAGGTGACCGAGGACCGGCACCCCAAGTACTGCCGCGCCGACGCCGTCGAGGTGGTCGAGGCGCACCCCGAGCGGGTGGAGCGGCCCTGCCCGTACTCCGGCCCCGGCCGCTGCGGCGGCTGCGACTGGCAGCACGTCGCGCCGGCCCACCAACGGCAGCTGAAGGCCGACGTGGTGACCGAGCAGTTCGCCCGGCTCGCCGGCCTGGACGTCGCCGTCCCGGTCGAGGAGCTGCCGGGCGGGCCGCTGCGCTGGCGGTCCCGGGCCCGGTTCGCGGTCGACCGCGCCGGACGGCCCGGCCTGCACCCGCACCGGTCCCGGGAGGTGCTGCCGCTGGCGGACTGCCCGATCACCATGGAGTCGGCCGCCGGCGCGGTGCTGAACCGGACCTGGCCCGGCTCCGGAGCGGTGGACGTGGCCGTCGACTCCGAGGGTGCGGTCACCACCACCCGGCTGGACCGGCGGGGCCACCCGCAGTCGACCCGGGTCGTGCCGGCGGGGGAGCACCGCGCGGTGGAGACCTCCGGGCGGGCCGCCCGCCGGGCCTGGGACCGGGACTGGCAGGTGGAGGGGACCGGCTTCTGGCAGGTGCACCCCGGCGCCGCCGACGCCCTGGTCGGCGCGGTCGCCGGCTACGCCGCGCTGATGAGCGGCGAGCGTGTGCTGGACCTGTACGCCGGGGTCGGGCTGTTCGGCGGGTCGCTGGCCTCGGCGGTCGGTCCGCAGGGCCGGGTGGTGTGCGTCGAGGCCGACCCGGCCGCCTGCGCGGCCGCCGACGCGAACCTGGCCGACCTGCCGCAGGCCGAGGTGTGGCAGGGCGACATCGACGCCGAAGGTGTCACCGGGCTGCTGGCCGAGGTGGGCCGCGTGGACGTCGTCGTGCTGGACCCGCCCCGGGCCGGTGCCGGGCCGGCGGTCAGCCGGGCACTCGCCGCGGCCGGGCCCCGGGCGGTGGTCTACGTGGCGTGCGACCCGGCATCGTTGGCCCGGGACGTCGGCGTCCTGGCCGGGGCCGGCTACCGGCTGGCCGGGCTGCGCGCCTTCGACTGCTTCCCGATGACCGCGCACGTGGAGTGCGTCGCGCTGCTGCTCCCGGCGTGAGAGCCGCCGGTCGTCAGCGGACGGTCAGCGCGCCCACCAGCAGGACGAGGGCGACCGCCACGGCGGCCAGGGTGCCGGCGAGGGCGGCCCTCACCTCGGCGGCCCGCTTCGGGTCTGAGGGGATCCCTGGGTACCTGCGCATGTCGGACGCTCCCTGCAACTGCCGCTCCACCCCGACGTGGACGGGAGGGCACCGTAGCCCGCGCGCACGTGCCCTGCCCAGGGGTTCCGGCCTGCCGATCGAGACGGCCCGGCGCGGTCGGTGCCGCAGGACCTGGTGTGAGCCGGGTCGCAGGTGGTATCTCCCCGCCATGTCGAGCAGCGAGTACGTGATCGGACGGCGCGCGGGCGCGAACGGCCAGCCGGTCGGGGAGGGCCACGCCGTGCTGGCCCGGGCGACCGCCAAGGAGGCGCCGTACCAGGCGGAGTGCGGCGCCAAGGTGACCGTGGTGGTGGGCGACTGGCCGCCGGCGGACGGCCCGGAGGAGCACGCCTGCCCGGTCTGCTGCCGGGACACCGGAGCGCCCTGGGGCTGACCCCGCCCGGGCATCACGCCCCGGACAGGGCCTCCAGGTGCCGCCCCAGCTGGTCGCGGAGCGAGTCCGGCAACGCCGGCGCCGGCGGCCGGACCGCGGCCTCGGACAGCAGCCCGCGCCGGCGCAGGCACTCCTTGCGGATCGCCAGGCCGATGCCGGGCTGCTGCTCGAAGGCGATCAGCGGCAGGTGCGGCAGGAACGCCGCCCGGGCGGCGGGGAAACCGCCGTCCCGCCAGGCCGACACACAGGCGACCAGGCCCTCGGGGAAGGAGTACCCGGTCATCGCCCCGGCGGCCCCGACGGCGAGCTCGTCGAGCAACCCGAGCCCGCCGAGCCCACCGAACACCGGCACGGGCAGGGCGGCGGTCAGCGCGGCGACCGCCGCGGCCGTCGGTGGCGACTCAGCCTTGACCGCCGCGACGAACGGCAGGCCGGTCAGCGCCCGGACCAGCTCCGCCGTGCTGATCCGCACGCCGCTGGCCACCGGGTAGTCCTGCACCACCACGGCGGCACCAGTGGCGTCGTGCACCGCCTGCAGGTGCGCCCGCACCAGCTCGGCGCTGGGGGAGTGCACCTGCACCATCACCGCGGCCAGGCGGTCCCCGACCGCCTCCTGGACGAGGCGGACCTCGTCCAGGAGGGGGGCGGTGTCCAGCGAGGTCGCGCCGACGACCATCGGCACGTCGACGGCGTCCACCACCGTGGCCAGCACGGTGCGGCGTTCGGCGGCCGACAGGCGGGCGGCCTCCCCGAACACCCCCAGCACGGTCAGCCCGGTGACGCCGGCGGCCTCGGCGTGCCGGGCCAGGGTGACGATGCCGGCAGGGTCGAGCTCCAGTCCCGGGCCGCGGAACGGGGTGGCCAGCACCCCCCACACGCCCGGGGTCAGCGACGGGTCGCCCACCCGTTCAGCCGGCCTCGTCGAAGTACGCCTGCGCCCCGGGGTGCAGCGGCACCGGACCGGTCTCGGTCGCGGTGTCGGCGGAGATGTTCTCCGCCTCCGGGTGCACCTGGGCGAGGGTGTCCAGGTTCTCGAAGATCGCCCGCGTCACCGACTCGGCCACGTCCTCGGGCATGGCGTCGCTGACCACCAGCAGGTTCGGCACCGCGATGGTCGGCACGTCCTCGGGCAGGCCGTAGGTGTCGGCCGGCACGGTGCCCTCGGTGTAGGCCTCCCCGAAGGCCTCCTGCATCTTGGGCAGCTCCTCGTCCAGCGGGAGCATCACCACGTCGTCCCCCATCGAGGTGACCAGGTCGGTGATGCCGCCGGTGGGCAGCCCGCCGGACCAGACCAGCGCGTCGATGGCGCCGTCCTTCATGCCCTGCACGCTCTCCGGCAGGCCGAGCCGGAGCTGCTCGAAGTCGCCGGGGGCCAGGTCGTTGACCTCCATCAGCCGCAGCGCGATCACCTCGGTGCCGGAGTTCGGCGAGCCGGTGGACACCGACTTGCCGGCCAGGTCGGCGAGGGAGGAGACGCCGGCGTCGGCGCGGACGAAGACCTGCGTGTAGTTGCTGTAGATGCGGGCCAGCGCCTGGATCGACTGCGGCTCGCCCTCGAAGCCGGCGGTGCCCTTGACGGCGTCGGCGGCGGTGTCGGCCAGCGTGAACCCGATGTCGCTGTCGCCGGCGCAGACCAGCCGGATGTTCTCCGCGGAGGCGTTGGTGGCCTCGGCGGTGGCCTCGACGCCCTCCACCTGCTCGGTGAGCACGTTGGCTATGCCGCCGCCCAGGATGTAGTAGACGCCGGTGGTGTTGCCGGTGGCGATGGACAGCCGCCCGCCGCCGGCCGGCTCGGCGCAGCCGGGGCCGTCCCCCTCACTCGCCGTGCCGCCGCCACCTCCTCCCCCGCCGCCACCGGCCTCGCCGCAGCCGGTGACCACCAGCGCCACGGCCGACAGGAGGGCGAGCAGGACGGGGGTGCGAGGGCGTCTCATCAGGTGACCTCCGGGGTCGGGGTGGACGGGGACGGGGTGGACGGGGCGGGTGTCCTGGGCCGGCGTCGCAGGCCGACCAGGTGCACCACCACGGCGAGGGCGAGGGCGCCCAGGCCGACGAGCACGGTGGTCGGCTCCAGGTACAGCAGCAGGACGGCGGCGACGGCGGCGAGCAGTCGCTCCGGGACGGCGGCCGGCCCGATGAGCCACCGGCCGGTGACGACCGCCAGCGCGGCGACGGCCAGCCCGGCGATCACGGTGACCAGCACGATCGAGCCGAGGGAGCCCTGGCCGATCAGCCCGGCGCCGTTCGGCGTCAGCACGAACGCCAGCGGGACGAGGAAGGCCGGGAGGGTGTACTTCCCGGTCATGATCATCGTCTTGTACGCGTTGCCGCCGGTGATGGCCGCCGCGGCGACCGCGGCCAGCGCGGTGGGCGGGCTGACCTCGGACAGCACGGCGTAGTAGAAGACGAACATGTAGGCCTCGGGGGTGGACACCCCGAGCGTGGTCAGCGCCGGCGCGATGATCACCGCGGCGATGATGAACGAGGCGGTCACCGGGACGGCCAGGCCCAACACGAGCACCGCGACGGCGGCGAGCACGCAGGTGACCAGCAGCTGCGCGGTCGGGTTCGTGGAGACCAGGCCGGCCAGGTCGACGATGATCGAGGACAGGTCCAGTCCCAGCCCGGTCAGCGTCAGCACCGCCACGATCAGCCCGGCGGCGGCGGTGGTGGCCGCCACCGGCAGGACGCCGGTCGCCCCCTTGGCCAGCGCGTCGAAGACCCGCCGTGGCGTCATCCGGTGCCGCCGGTCCAGGAAGGACAGCACGAACGCGACGGCCGTGGCGTAGACGACGGCCCGGAACGCCGACTGGTCCAGCGCGAGCAGGCCGACGATGACGAACAGCGAGCTGAAGTGGTAGCCGAACCGGCCCAGCAGCCGCCAGAAGCTCTGCCGCTCCAGCGGCACGTCCCGGACGCCGAAGCGCCGCGCGTCGAACTCGACGGCGAGGAAGATCCCGAGGTAGTACAGCAGCGTGGGGACCAGGGCGTACCCGAGCACCTGCAGGTAGGACACCCGCAGCAGCTCGGCGATGATGAACGCCGCGGCGCCCAGCGTCGGCGGGGACAGGATCGCGCCGATGCCGGCCGCGGCCAGCACGCCGCCGGCGGACTCCCGCGGGTAGCCGGCCCGCTTCAGGATGGGCCAGCTGACGCTGCCCAGGCTGACCGCGGTGGCCGTGCCGGAACCCGAGACGGTGCCCAGCAGGAACCCGGCGAGGGTCACCGTCCGGCCGGGCGCGGACCGGGACCGGCGGAACGCGGCGAAGCTGATGTCGAGGAAGAACTGGCCGGCACCGGAGTACTCCAGGACGGCGCCGTAGATGGTGAACAGGATGATGTACGTCGCCGCCACGTCCAGCGGGACGCCGTAGACGCCCTCCGTGCCCATCACGAACTGCGAGGTCAGCCGGACGTAGTCGTACCCGCGGTGGCCGATCAGCCAGCCGTTGGGGATCAGGTTGCCCCAGGACGCGTAGCCGATGAACAGCACGCAGATGACCGGCAGCACCGGCCCGACGGTGCGCCAGGTCGCCAGCAGCACCAGCGCGACCAGCGCCAGCCCGCAGACCACGTCGATGACCAGCGGACGGAAGCCCCGCGAGATGTAGGTGTCGAAGCCGGCGAGCAGCGGCCAGATGGTGACGAACAGCGACGCGGCCGCCAGGAACCAGTCCCAGGGGGAGGGCCGCTCGGTCCACCGGCCGCCCTGCCGCAGCGCCGACAGGGCCGGGCGGTAGAGCAGGAAGGTCAGCGGCAGGACGACGGCCAGGAAGGCGATCCGGTACTGCAGCGCCGGGACCGGCGCGAACACGTTGACCAGCGCGTACAGCGACAGCAGCACCGCGACCACGCTGATGCCCAGCTGCAGCCGGCCGCTGAGCACCCGGGCGGGCTTCTCCGCGTCGGCCTCGGCCGGCACCTCGCCCAGCGTCCCGGGCGCCGCCGGTGCCGCGTCCTCGTCCTGGGTGTCGGTGGGCCGGTCGCCGTCCCGACCTCCGCCGGGGCCGGGGTGGGTCGTGTGTGCGGACACGGATGTGGCCTCCCTCACTCCGCCGCCGACCCTAGCGGCGCGAGCGGCTCCTAGGGTGTCCCTGGTGGAGCGCGCACCCGGAGGCCCGGTGGTCCGGCCGTTCGCCGATGCGGACGCGCCGGCGGTCGCCCGGATCTACGGCCACCACGTCGAGCACGGCGTGGCCACCTTCGACCTCGAGGCGCCCTCGCCGGCCGACTGGCTGGCGAAGGTCGGCGGCATCACGGCGGCCGGGTGGCCGTTCCTCGTCGCGGTCGAGGACGGCGAGGTCGCCGGCTTCGGCTACGTCTCGGCCTGGCGCGCTCGGCCGGCCTACGCCGCCACCGTCGAGGACACCGTCTACCTGGCGCCCGGCCGGGAGGGCCGCGGCATCGGCCGCGCGCTGCTCACCGCGGTGCTGGACCGGGCCGCGGCGGCCGGCGCGCGGCAGTCCATCGCGGTGATCTCCGACAGCGGGGACCCGGCCTCACAGGCGCTGCACCGCGCGCTGGGCTTCGTGGAGGCCGGTCGGCTCCGGCGGGTCGGCTTCAAGCACGGCCGCTGGCTGGACGTCGTCCTGATGCAGGCGGCGCTGGGCTGACCGGGTCGTCGGGGGCGCGGGTCAGACTGGGCGGGTGGACCCCGCACTGCCGCCCGGCTGGCCCGACGAGGTGGCGCCGCCGGGCGCCCCGGACTGGGAGCGGTCGGCCGTCGCCTGGCTCTACGACCAGGTGCCGCCGGACTACCGGTCGCACGAGGTGCTGCGGCAGTACCCGGTGCTGCTCGCCCGGTTCGCCGCCGACCACCTCGCCGCCGGCCTGGAGGCCGCCCGGGCCGGCTGGCGCACCGTCCGCGTGGAGCTCGCCGACCAGCTGCCGCCCGACGCCATGGAGGCCGCGATCAGCGCCTACGAGCGGGAGGGCGCGCGGCTGGCCCGGGCCGCCCGCGGCGTCGAGGTCGTCGCCGGTGCGCTGCGTGGAGAGCGCTGGGTACCGCGGCTGTAGCGACCGCGCCGCCACCCGCGCGGGCGCGGGTCGGGCAGGATCGGCGGGGTGACGGCCGGCGAGTACCCCGAGACCCCGCGCACCCAGGCGTCCCGGCTCCGGGACCGGGTCCGCCGCGACCGGGAGACGGTGCACGCGGTCCTCGACGAGGCGGTGGTCTGCCACGTCGGGTTCGTCGTCGACGGCCGCCCCGTCGTGCTGCCCCAGCTGCACGCCCGGGTGGGGGAGCGGCTGTACCTGCACGGCTCCACCGGCGCCCGCGCGCTGCGGATGGCTGAGGGTGCCGGGCTGGAGGTCTGCGTCACCGTCACCCTCGTCGACGGCCTGGTGCTCGCCCGGTCGGCGTTCAACCACTCGATCAACTACCGCTCGGTGGTCGCGCACGGCACCGCCGTCGTCGTCGACGACCCGGTCGAGAAGGCCGCCGCGCTGGCCGCCCTGGTGGACGACGTCGTGCCGGGCCGGTCGGCGGGCAGCCGGCCGCCGGACCGGCGGGAGCTGGCGGCCACCACGGTGCTGCGGCTGGACCTCGCGGAGGTGTCGGTCAAGGTGCGCAGCGGCCCGCCCGGCGACGACCCGGACGACGTGGCCCTGCCGTACTGGGCGGGGGTCCTGCCGGTCACCTCGGTGGTGGGCGACCCGGTCCCGGCGCCGGACCTGCCGGCGGGCACCGCCGTCCCCGGGCACGTCCTCGCCCGGACGACCGCGGGCTGACCGCCGATCGGGTGCCCGCTCGCCGGGGGTGCCGCGCCGTTCGCGGTTACAGTGGTGGATCCCGGCGGTCCGCCCAGGAAGCCGTCGACGTCGAAGGGACCCAGCCGCGTCGTGTCGCTGCTCCGCTCGCTGACCGGGCCTGCCGACCTGCGGGCACTGCGCCCCGACCAGCTCCCCGTCCTGGCCGCCGAGATCCGTGACGTCCTCGTCTCGGCCGTGGCCAAGACCGGCGGCCACCTCGGGCCCAACCTGGGCGCCGTCGAGCTGACCCTCGCCGTCCACCGGGTGTTCGAGTCCCCGCGTGAGCCGATCGTCTTCGACACCGGGCACCAGGCCTACGTGCACAAGCTGCTCACCGGCCGGGTCGACGGCTTCGCGCAGCTGCGCCAGCGCGGAGGGCTGTCCGGCTACCCCAGCCGGGCGGAGAGCGAGCACGACTGGGTGGAGAACAGCCACGCCTCGACGTCGCTGTCCTACGCCGACGGGCTGGCCAAGGCCTTCGCCGTCCGCGGGGAGCGCCGTCCGGTGGTCGCGGTGATCGGCGACGGCGCGCTGACCGGCGGGATGGCCTGGGAGGCGCTGAACAACATCGCCGCCGCGCAGGACCGGCCGGTGGTCATCGTGGTCAACGACAACGGCCGGTCGTACTCGCCGACCATCGGCGGGGTCGCCGACGCGCTGGCCACCCTGCGGCTGCGCCCGGGCTACGAGCAGGCGCTGGACGCCGTCCGGCAGACCCTGCACAAGGCGCCGGTGGTCGGCTCGACCCTGTACGACGCGCTGCACGCGATCAAGAAGGGCCTCAAGGACGTCCTCGCCCCGCAGGGCATGTTCGAGGACCTCGGCATGAAGTACGTCGGGCCCGTCGACGGCCACGACGTCGAGGTGATGGAGTCCGCGCTGCGCCGGGCCCGGTCCTTCGGCGGACCGGTGATCGTGCACGCGGTCACCACCAAGGGCTTCGGCTACCCGCCGGCCGAGACCGACACCGTCGACGCCTGGCACTCCACCGGCGTCTTCGAGCCCGACAGCGGGCTGAGCTCGGCGGCCAAGGGCCCGGAGTGGACCGACGCCTTCGCCGACGAGCTGGTCCGGATCGGCGCCGAGCGCTCCGACGTCGTCGCCGTCACCGCCGCCATGCTGCATCCCACCGGGCTGGCGCCCTTCGCCGAGCGCTTCCCCGAGCGCACCTACGACGTCGGCATCGCCGAGCAGCACGCGGTGACCTCGGCCGCGGGGCTGGCCATGGGCGGCCTGCACCCGGTGGTGGCGATCTACTCCACCTTCCTCAACCGGGCCTTCGACCAGCTGCTGATGGACGTCGCGCTGCACCGCCAGCCGGTGACCCTGGTGCTGGACCGGGCCGGGGTGACCGGCTCGGACGGCGCGTCGCACAACGGCATGTGGGACATGTCGATCGCCTCGATCGTCCCCGGCCTGCGGCTGGCCGCCCCCCGGGACGAGCCGACGCTGCGGGAGGCGCTGCGCGAGGCCGTCGCCGTCACCGACGGGCCCACCGTGCTGCGCTGGCCCAAGGGCGCGCTGCCGGTCGAGGTGCCCGCGCTGGAGCGGCACGGCCCGGTCGACGTGCTGCGGCGCGGCTCGGGTGCCCGGGGCGAGGGCGACGTGCTGCTGGTGGCCGTCGGATCGATGGTCCCCATCTGCCTGGCCGCCGCCGAGCGCGCCGCCGACCACGGCATCGAGGTGACCGTGGTGGACCCGCGCTGGGTGCTGCCGGTCGCCCCCGAGCTGGTCGAGATGGCGCAGGCGCACCGGCTGGTCGTCACCGTCGAGGACAGCGGCCGCGCCGGGGGGGTCGGCTCGATGGTCACCCGCGCGCTGCAGGACGCCGACAGCGACGTCCCGGTGCGGACCATGGGCCTGCCGCAGGAGTTCTTCGAGCACGGCAGCCGCGGCCAGGTCCTGGCCGACGCCGGGCTCACCGAGCAGGACGTCGCCCGCCGGGTGGTCGAGTGGTCCGCCCGGCTGGCCGACCGGTCCACCGCCGACGGGACCCGGCAGGTCGAGGGCCGGCCGGTCGAGGGCCAGCCGGTCGAGGGCCAGTAGTGGTGGGCCGGTAGTGGTGGACGCCGTGATCGCCGAGATCCAGGTGGCGCCGTCCCCGCCCGGCACCGCCGAGGACCCGCACGCCCACGTCGAGGCGGCGATCGCCGTCATCCGGGCGTCCGGGCTGCGGGCCGAGGTCGGTGCGCTGGGCACCACCCTGGAGGGCGACGCCGACGCCGTGTGGGCGACGCTGCGGGCCGCCCACGAGGCGATGCTCGCCGCCGGCGCGACGACCGGCATCTCGCACGTCAAGATCGCCACGGTGCGGCGCAGCATGGACAGCCTCACCCGCAAGTTCCGCTGACGAAGGACCTCGTCCCCCTCACCACCTCGCATGCTCGGCGGTGTGCCCCTGGACGAGGCCGGTCCCCCCGGGCGCGGGACCGGTGGAGCGCGGTGGACCGATCACCCGACCGCTGGGGGCGAGGGGCCGCGGACGGTGAGCTGGCGTCGGTGGTGCACGAAGTGCCGGGTCGCGTACCGGTACACGTCGGCGAGGGACATCCATCCGGTGAAGTAGGGGTCCCACCGCGGAGGCATCGGCATGCCGCGGTGCATCGCGGCTTCGGACTCGCGCGGGAGCGCGCGCTGCAGGCCGGCGATGACCCGGGCCCCGAGCGCGTCGATCCGCGCCGGGCCGAGCACCCGGGCGGCGGCGACCGGCCCCAGGTGGTTGACGACGTGGAACGGCCGGGCGGCGCTGTCGAGCAGCGCCGCCCAGGCCCGGCCCACCGGCGCGGGCAGCCGGCCCATGAGGCGCACCAGCGGCAGCAGCGTCCGCACCACCCCGAACCCGAGCACCATGTGGAACAGCAGCTGGTGGTTGGTCCAGCGGGTGCCGTCGGTGCCCCGCCGCAGGTCCGCGGGATCGGCGGCGGTGAGCAGGGCGTGCAGCTGGGCACGGGCGGCGTCCAGCTCGCGGCTGATCGCGACCCGGTCCACCGGGCCCACCGTGCCGCCCTCCGAGGGCCCGGGCCGGGCCGTCCTGCGCACCACCACACGGTGGCGGGGGCGACCAGCTCTCCACAAGCCCGCTTCCCCCGCCCTGCGCCGGCAGCAGGCCCGGCTGCCCGCGCCGACCGGACACCGGCCGGAGCGCGGCAGCGCCGCACCCGTTGACATGTGACCTTTCGGTCACCTATGTTCTCCGTGTGGCGGACGACGACCGAGTGTTCAGGGCGCTCGCCGACCCGACACGGCGTTTCCTGCTCGACCTGTTGTTCACCCGCGACGGCCGCACCCTCGGCGAGCTGGAGGCGGAGGTGGCGATGACGCGCTTCGGCGTCATGAAGCACCTCCGCGTCCTGGAGGAGGCAGGGCTGGTCGTGACCCGCAAGTCCGGCCGGGAGAAGTTGCACTTCCTGAACCCGGTGCCCATCCGGTCGATCCACGACCGCTGGATCGACAAGTACACGGAGCGCCACGTGGCGGCGCTCGTCGACCTCAAGAACGAGTTGGAGAGCGAAGATGACGACCACTGAGACCGCGCAGACCACCCAGGTGTACCGGGTCTACATCAAGGCGACTCCCGAGCGGGTGTGGCAGGCGATCACCGACCCGGACTGGAACCGGCGCTACGGCTACGGCTCCGCGCAGACGTTCGACCTGCGGCCCGGCGGCCGGTACGAGGCCCTCGCCTCGGAGGAGATGAAGCAGGTCTCGGCGGAGCAGGGTTGGCCGTGCCCGGACGTGATCATCGAGGGCGAGGTGCTCGAGGCCGACCCGCCGCGGCGGCTGGTGCAGACCTGGCGGATGCTCATGGACCCGACCACGGCCGCCGAGGCGTTCACCACGATCACTTACGAGATCAAGCCGAGCGCCGAGGGGTCCTGCCGGCTGACCCTCACACACGAGATGTCCGGCGCCCCGGCCACCGCGCACATGGTCAGCGGCGCGCTGGACGACGGGCAGGGCGAGGGCGGCGGCGGCTGGAGCTGGGTGCTCAGCGACCTCAAGAGCCTGCTGGAGACCGGTTCGACGCTGACCGGCAGCAGCTCGGCGAGCTGAGCCGCCGGGCACCGACCACCGCGCCGGCGCTGCCGGCCCCGCGCCGTACGGCGGGGTCGGGCGGCGCCGGCGCGGTGGTCGTTCCCCCGGCGCGACCCGCTCGATGTCGCCCCCTGAGCGGCCGCGCGGTCCAGCACGGGAGTAGGCGGGCAGATCCGTGCCGCCACGCCGCGCCGACGCCGGCGGGACGACGGACCGCAGGCCACGGATCGGCCGCGACACCGGTCCCGATGGCCCTGTCGTCCCCGCTGCGGCCGGAGGACAGTGCTGCCTCGTCTGACACCGTTGCGCTTCCGCCCAGAGAGCAGGCCCGGCCATGACCCAGACGATGAGCGGCGGGATGGAGGCCCTGCGGGCCGCGGTGACCGGGACGGTGCACGTCGCGGGCGACGCCGGCTTCGAGGACGCCCGGCGGCTGTGGAACGCCGCCATCGACCGGCGGCCGTCCGTGATCGTCGAGTGCCGCTCGGTCGCCGACGTGGCCGCGGCGGTCCGGTTCGCCCGGACGGCGGACCTGGAGATCGCCGTCCGCGGCGGCGGCCACAGCGTCCCCGGGTTCTCCTCCTGCGACGGTGGGCTGGTCATCGACCTGCGCCGGCTGAACCGGGTCGTCGTGGACCCCGTGGCCCGGCGGGCCCTCGTCCAGGGCGGCGCCCTGCTGAGTGACGTCGACGCCGCCACCCAGGTCCACGGGCTCGCCGTCCCGGCCGGGTTGATCAGTCACACCGGGGTCGGGGGACTGACCCTCGGCGGCGGCATGGGATGGCTCACGCGGTCGGGCGGCCTCACGATCGACAACCTGGTCTCCGCCGAGGTGGTCCTCGCCGACGGCCGGGTCGTGCGGGCCACCGAGGACGAGGAGCCCGACCTGTTCTGGGCCGTGCGCGGCGGAGGTGGCAACTTCGGCGTCGTGACCGAGTTCGAGTTCCGGTTGGTCGAGGTCGGCCCGATCGTGCAGTTCGGGCTCTTCTTCTGGGAGGAGTCGCAGGGCCGCGACGCGCTGCGGCTGATGCGCGATCTCGTCGCCGACCTGCCCCGGTCGATGAACGCGGTGACCGCAGCCGCACTGACCGCCCCACCGGCTCCCTTCGTACCGGTCGAGCACCAGGGCAAGCTGGGGTACGCCCTGCTCCTGGTGGGCTTCGGCGATCCGGCCGAGCACCAGCAGGCGACCGACCGCGTCCGCCGGACGCTGCCCCCGCTGTTCGACCTGGTCACCCCGATGCCGTACACGGCTCTGCAGCAACTGCTGGACGAGGCGAACGCGTGGGGCTTCCACGCCTACGAGAAGAGCGGGTACTTCGCCGACCTCACCGACGAGGTGGTCGACACCCTCGTCGAGCACGCCCCCCGGAAGACCTCGCCGCTGTCGGTGCTGCTCTTCTACCGACTCGACGGGGCCTTCTGCGAGACCGGTGAGGACGCCACCGCGTTCAGCGGCGGCCGCACGCCCCGCTACGCCGGCTTCTTCATCGGCCTGACGCCCACGGCGGAGATGCTCCCTGCGGAGCGCGACTGGGTCCGATCGCTGTGGGGAGCACTGCGTCCCGCCATGATGAGCGCCGGCACCTACGTCAACGCCCTCGAGGGCAGGGACGACCGTGAGGTCGAGGACGCCTACGGCCCGAAGTACCGGCGTCTGGCCACCGTGAAGGCCGAGTACGACCCCGACAACGTCTTCCACCGCAACGTCAACATCCGCGCAGCCGGGATCCCGGCTCCGCGCGGCTGACCCGGTCAGCCCGCGGCGATGGCCTCGGTCAGCAGGTCGCGCGTCAGCTCGATCTGCCACTCGCGGGCCCCGCCGGCGCGCAGCACGGCGGCCACGGTGTCGGCGTCGGCCGGGGACGGCGGGCTCCACATCAGCCGGCGCATCAGGTCCGGGGACAGCAGGTTCTCCACCGGCACCGACCACTCCTCCGACAGCCGGGTCAGTCCGGCGCGGGCGACCTTGAGCCGGGCCGCGGCGACCGGGTCGCGGTCGGCCCACCGGTTGGCCGGCGGGGGCCCGTCCCCGGGACGGCTGTGCGGCGGCAGCTCGCTGTCGGGGAGCGCCCGGCCCCGGGCCAGGGCGCCGAACCAGGTGCCGACCAGCTTGCGGTTGGCCCGGCCGCGGAACACCGGCAGCTCCAGCAGTGCGCCCTCGGTCGCCGGGTCCGCCTGCACCGCGGAGACGATGGCGGCGTCGGGCAGCACCCGGCCCGGCGCGATGTCCCGGCGGCGGGCCAGGTCGTCGCGGGCCTGCCACAGCGAGCGCAGCATCCCCAGCTGCCGGCGGTTGCGCAGCCCGTGCATCCCCGAGGTGCGCCGCCACGGGTCGGCCTTGGGTGCGGGCGGGCCGGCGGCCAGGATCGCCTCGAACTCCTGGCGGGCCCACTCGGTCTTGCCCTGCTCCTCCAGGATCGCGGCCAGCGCGTCACGCAGGTCGACCAGCACCTCGACGTCCAGGGCCGCGTAGACCAGCCAGTCCTCCGGCAGCGGCCGGGTGCTCCAGTCGGCGGCGGAGTGGCCCTTCTGCAGCGACCAGCCCAGCAGGGACTCCACGACCGGCCCCAGGCCGACCCGCGGCAGCCCGGCCAGCCGGGCGGCGAGCTCGGTGTCGAACAGCCGGCCTGGCACCAGGCCGATCTCCGCCAGGCACGGGAGGTCCTGGTTGGCCGCGTGCAGCACCCATTCCTCGTCGGCGATGGCGGCCTGCAGCACGGAGAGGTCGGGCAGCGGGATCGGGTCGACCAGGCCCGTGCCCGAGCCGTTGCGGCGCAGCTGGACGAGGTACGCGCTCTGCCCGTACCGGTAGCCCGACGCGCGCTCCGCGTCCACCGCGACCGGGCCGGTGCCGGCGGCCAGCGCCTCGGCGTAGGCCACCAGCGCGGTGGAGGTGTCGATGACCGGCGGCAGCCCGTCGCGGGGGGCGAGCAGCGGGACGGCGGAGCTCGCCTCGGGGTCCTCGGCGTCCGCCCCGATCCCGGGGACGCCGACGGTCGGCTGCTCGGGGGCGTCCGCCGCGGACGGGTCGGTGCTCAGCGGAGGACCTCCGCGACCGGTGCGGCACGGACGCCGTCGGCCCCGTCCAGGCCCAGCGACATCCGACCTCCCGTCCCTGCCGGCGGCGTGCCACCGGTCCGCGGCCCGCGGCCGGCGACTGCGGGCCCGCGGGGTACGGGGACGAGTCTAGGCGCCGGTGCCGACGGACTGCCCGCCCGCGCCCAGCAGGTGGACGCCCTCGGGCGGCAGCCCGGCCGCCTGGGACAGCACCGCCAGGTAGGCGCGCAGATGGCGGTCCAGGTCGGTGCCCTCCGCCGTCCAGGAGGCCCGGATCTCCACGTCCACCGAGTGCTCCGGGGCGGCGATCTCGCCGAAGCGGGTGGACGCCGTCCGGGTCACGGTGCCCCCGACGTGGTGGTGCCGGGCGCCGGTCTCGGTCAGCGCCTCGGTGAGCCAGCTCCAGGCGACCTCGGAGAACATGGCGTCGTCGACCATGTGCTCGTCGGTGGCCGCGGTGACGTACCCGACGCAGCGGGTGGTGCCTGCCCACGCCTCGTGCCCGGCGGGGTCGAAGAGCACGATGAACCGGCCGCTGGCGATCTCGTCGTCCTCGTCCTCGCCCTCGGGGTCGGGGACGCTCAGCGCCACCGCGTGCGCGTACGGCGCCAGCCGCTGCGGCGCGGGGATGTGCTCGACGACGACCTCCGGGCGGACCCGGACGGTGGACAGGGCCACCAGCGCGGCCTCGAAGGCGGCAGGGACCGGCACGTCGTCGTCGGGACGGGTCCGTTGCGAGGCCACGTGCGCAGGGTAGGTCCGATCCGCCGGGGTTCCCCGCCCCGACGCGCCGCCGCGGTCCACTCGCGCCGTCTGGGAGCATCATCCCTCGTGGGAACACCTGTCACCCCCGGCCCGGCCGACTCCGACCTGGTCCGCGCCGCCCGCGGCCTGCCGGTGTCGCGCACCCCGGTGTGGTTCATGCGCCAGGCCGGGCGCTCGCTGCCGGAGTACCGGGCGCTCCGCGCGGGGACGGCGATGCTCGAGGCCTGCCAGGACCCCGACCTGGTCACCGAGATCACGCTGCAGCCGGTCCGCCGGCACGGGGTGGACGCCGCGATCCTGTTCTCCGACATCGTGCTGCCGCTGGTGGTGGCCGGGATGGACATCGAGATCAAGCCCGGGGTGGGGCCGGTGGTCGCCTCCCCGGTGCGCTCCGTCGCCGACGTCGACGCGCTGCCGCCGCTGGAGCCCGACCGGCTGGACTTCCTGGCCACCGCCGTCTCCCGGCTGGTCGCCGAGCTCGGCCCCACGCCGCTGATCGGCTTCGCCGGGGCGCCGTTCACCCTGGCCACCTACCTGATCGAGGGCGGCCCCTCCAAGGAGCACGCCCGGACCAAGGCGTTCATGTACGCCGAGCCCGCGGCCTGGCAGCGGCTGATGGACCGCCTCGCCGTCTCCGCGGCCACGTTCCTGCGGGCGCAGATCGGTGCGGGGGCGTCCGCCGTCCAGCTGTTCGACTCCTGGGCGGGGGTGCTGTCGGCCGCGGACTACGCCGAGCGGGTGCTACCGCACTCCCGGGCGGTGTTCGACGGGCTCGGCGACGTCGCGGTGCCCAAGGTCCACTTCGGCGTGGGCACCGGCGAGCTCCTGCCGCTGATCGGGGACGCCGGCGCGGACGTGGTCGGCGTCGACTGGCGGGTGCCGCTGGACGAGGCGGCCCGCCGGGTCGGCCCCGGCTACTCGCTGCAGGGCAACCTGGACCCCGCCGTCCTGCTCGCCGACCGGGCGACGGTCGACCGCGAGGTCACCCGGGTCGTGCAGCAGGGCCGGGCGGCCCGCGGGCACGTGTTCAACCTGGGGCACGGCGTGCTGCCCGACACCGACCCCGGGGTGCTGACCCACGTCGTCGAGCTGGTGCACGAGCTCTCGACCCGATGAGACTCGTCGTGGTGGGCGCCGGGATCACCGGGCTGACCGCCGCCTTCGAGTGGCGCCGTGCCCGCCCGGACGACGAGGTCGTCGTGCTGGAGGCCGGTGACCGGATCGGCGGCAAGCTGGACCGGGTCCGGCTGGCCGGGCAGTGGTACGACACCGGGCCCGAGGCGATGCTGGCCCGGGTCCCCGAGGCGGTGCAGCTGGTCGAGCAGCTGGGGCTGGCCGACCAGCTCGTCGCGCCGGCCACCACGCAGGCCTCGATCGTGCTGCCCGACGGCCGGCACCCGCTCCCGCCGGGCACGGTGCAGGGCGTGCCGACGTCCGCCGACGGGCTGGACGGCGTGCTCACCCCCGCCGGGGTCGCCCGGGTGCGGGCCGAGGCCGACCTCCCACCGCTCCGGCTGGACGGCGACGTGACCGTCGGCGGCCTGCTGCGGGAGCGGCTCGGCGACGAGGTGGTCGACCGGCTGGTCGAGCCGCTGCTCGGCGGGGTCTACGCCGGCCGGCCCGACGACCTCTCGCTCGCCGCCACCATGCCCGCGCTGGCCGCCCAGCTGCGCCGCGCCCCCTCGGTGCTGGCCGGCGCGCTGGCCGCCCGGGACGCCGGTGCCCGCAGCCGCGGGGACGCCGACGGACCGGTGTTCGTCACCGTCGCCGAGGGCATCGGCTCCCTGCCCGCCGCCCTGGTGGCCGCCTCCGGCGCCGACGTCCGGCTCCGCACGCCGGCGCACGCGCTGCGCCGCACCACCCACGGGTTCGAGCTGTCGGTCGGCCCCGCCGGGGCGCCGCGGACCCTGACCGCGGACGCCGTCGTCGTCACCGCTCCCGCCGGCAAGGCCGCCCGGCTGCTGGCCGACGTGGCGCCCGGCGCGGTGGAGCCGCTGGGCGGCATCCCGTACGCGTCGATGGCCGTGGTCGCCATGGCGTTCCCCGCCCAGCCGGTCGCCGCCGGGTCCGGGCTGCTCGTGCCGCCGGTCACCGGCCGGCTGGTGAAGGGCGTGACCGTGTCCTCGTCCAAGTGGCCGCACCTGTCCGGCGGTGCCGACGGCGGCGGCGTGCTCCGGGTGCGCTCGTCGGTGGGCCGGTACGGCGACGAGTCGCAACTGCAGCGCCCCGACGCCGACCTCACCGCGGCCGTGGTCGCCGACGTCGCCGACCTGCTCGACCTGGAGCGGCCCGAGCCGCTGGAGACCCACCTGGTGCGCTGGGGCGGCGGCCTCCCGCAGTACCTGGTCGGGCACTCAACGCGGGTCACCGCCGTCCTGGACGCCGTCGGCGCCGTGCCCGGGCTGGCCGTGGCCGGCGCCGCCTACGGGGGCGTCGGGGTGCCGTCCTGCATCCGGGACGCGCGCCGCGCCGTCGGGGCGCTGCTGTGAGCGCCCCGAGCAGGACCCGGGGCGCCGCGCTCGCCGCCGCGCCGTTCGTCTTCGTGCTGCTGTGGAGCACCGGGTTCGTCGGCGCCAAGTACGGGCTGCCCTACGCCGAGCCGTTCACCTTCCTCGCGCTGCGGCTGGCCCTGGCCGGGGCGCTGCTGGCCGGGCTGGCCGTCGTGCTGCGGGCCGACTGGCCGCGCAGCCGGGGGGAGACCGGCCGGGCCGCCGTCGCCGGGCTGCTGCTGCACGCCGGCTACCTCGGCGGCGTCTTCTTCGCCATCGAGCACGGCCTGCCGGCCAGCGTCGCGGCAGTGGTGGTGAGCCTGCAGCCGGTGCTCACCGCGGCCCTGGCCACCCGGCTGCTCGGCGAGCGGCTGGTCGCGGTGCAGTGGCTCGGCCTGGTGCTCGGTGTCACCGGCGTCGCGCTGGTGCTGGCGCCGGGGCTGGCCAGCGCGGCAGGGGAGACCGGCGCGTTCCCGCCCGTCGGCGTCCTGGCCTGCCTGGTCGCGCTGCTGGCCGGCACCGGCGGCACGCTGTGGCAGAAGAAGCACGGCGACGGCATCCCGATGCTGTCCGGCACCGCCGTGCAGTACGCGGCGTCGGCGCTCGTGCTGGTCGCGCTCGCAGCGGCCACCGAGACCATGACGATCGAGTGGACCGGGGAGTTCGTCGCGGCGCTGGTCTGGCTGGTGCTGCCGCTCTCGCTCGGCGCCGTCCTGCTGCTGCTCCTGCTGCTCCGCCGCGGCAGCGCCTCCGGCGTGTCCAGCCTGCTCTACCTCGTGCCGCCGGCCACCGCCGTCGAGGCCTGGTTTCTGTTCGGGGAGGAACTGCCGCTGCTGTCCCTGGTCGGGGTGCTGGTGACCACCGTCGGCGTGGCCCTGGTGCTGCGGCCCCCCGGACGCGGCAGCGGACGGCGCGCGACAATGGACCCATGAGCGAGGAGCAGACCGACGAGCGCAGCATCGGCAAGCGGGCCAACGAGCTCAACGCCCTCATCCGCTACACGATGTGGTCGGTCTTCAAGGTCGCCCGGCCGCTGGACGACGCGCAGCGCACCGCCGCCGCCGACGAGGTCACCGCCCTGTTCGACGAGCTGGCCGGCAAGGACGTCGTCGTCCGCGGGGTCTACGACGTGGCCGGCCTGCGCGCCGACGCCGACCTGATGATCTGGTGGCACGCCGCGGACCCCGAGGCGCTGCAGGAGGCCTACGGCCGGTTCCGCCGGACCACGCTGGGCCGCCACCTGGAGCCGGTCTGGTCCCAGATGGCGCTGCACCGCCCGGCCGAGTTCAACCGCAGCCACATCCCGGCGTTCCTGGCCGACGAGGAGCCGCGCCGGTTCGTCTGCGTCTACCCGTTCGTCCGGTCCTACGAGTGGTACCTGCTCCCGGACGAGGAGCGGCGGGACATGCTCAAGGAGCACGGCATGCAGGCCCGGCCCTACCCCGACGTGCGGGCCAACACGGTGGCCTCGTTCGGGCTCGGCGACTACGAGTGGATGCTCGCCTTCGAGGCCGATGAGCTGCACCGCATCGTCGACTTGATGCGCGACCTGCGGGCCAGCCGCGCCCGCCGGCACGTCCGCGAGGAGGTGCCGTTCTACACCGGCACCCGCAAGCAGGTCGCGGAGCTGGTCGCCGACCTGCCGTGACTGTGCACATCGTCATCCTGCGGATGACACCGCGATCAGGAGCCGTCCCCAGCCTGCGCTGAGCCGTTCCCTGCGTCCCCGCCGGGGAGCCTCCGGCCCCCGCAGCGGGTCCGCATACGGCCCTGCGGGCCGAGGTGGCGCCTCGTCCCCGACCTCGCCCGTCCCCGGCTCGGAGGGCTCCTGCGGTGCTCCGTCCGCGGGTCACCGGGTGCCGTGCCCGGCTCGGTCCGTCGCGTCGCGGGGTGCCGTCCCCGGCTCGGAGGGCTCCTGCGGTGTTCCGACCGCTCTTGCGGTGCTGCACGGCCGCGAGAGCGCGTGCACCGCCGCAAGAGTGCCCGGCGCTACCTTCCCAGGCCGGCGTCGCGGGCTCGGATGATGGCCTCGGCGCGGTCGGCGACCTGGAGCTTGGCCAGCACGTTGGACACGTTGTTGCGCACCGTCTTCGGCGACAGGTACAGCGCCGCGGCGATCTGCGCGTTGGACCGCCCGGCGGCCACCAGGTCCAGCACCTCCCGCTCCCTGGCGGTCAGCTGCGGGAAGGCCGCCGGCGGGCCGGCCGGGCCGGCGACGAAGAAGTCCGCGATCCGCCGGGCCAGCGCCGCACCGAAGACGGCGCCCCCGGCGGCCACCGTGGTGATCGCCCGCACCACCTCCTCCTGGTCGGCACCCTTGAGCAGGTAGCCGCGGGCGCCGGCCCGGACCGCGGAGAAGACCGTGCCGTCGTCCTCGCTCATGGTCAGCACGACGACGCCCACCGACGGCTGCTCGGCGGTGACCTGCCGGGTGGCCTCGATGCCGTCCAGGCCGGGCATCTGCACGTCCATCACCACCACGTCCGGCTGCTCCTCCCGGGCCAGCCGCACCGCGGCCAGGCCGTCGGCCGCCGTCCCCACCACCGTCAGCCCCGGCACCGAGGACAGCAGCGCGGCCAGCCCGTCGCGGTACACCGGGTGGTCGTCGGCGACCACCACCCGCAACGGCTCGGCGTCCTCTCCGACCTCAGCCACGACCGCTCCTCCCGCCCAGGGGCAGTTCCGCCCGCACCACCGTGCCGCCGTCGTCCGGGCAGCCCACCGCGCACCGCCCACCCAGTTCCGCGGCGCGTTCGCGCAGCGAGACCAGTCCCACGCCCGCCGGGGCGCCGGCCGGGATGCCCACCCCGTCGTCGGTCACCGTGACCGTCAGGGAGTCCCCGGAGCGGGACAGGTCCACGGCGCAGCGGGTGGCCCGGGCGTGCCGGGCGACGTTGGCCAGCGCCTCGGACGCGATCCGGTAGGCGGCCACCTCCACGGCGGCCGGCAGCTCGTCGACGCCGGCGGCCGTGACCTCGACCGCCACCCGCGGCGCCAGCAGCCGCTCGGCCTGCTGCCGGACGGCGCCGACCAGCCCGAGGTCGTCCAGCGCGGGGGGCCGCAGGTCGTGCACCAGCCGCCGGACGTCGGCCAGCGCGCCGGCCACGTCGTCGCGCGCCTGCCGCAGCACGGCGTCGGCGTCCTCCGGCCGGGTGCGGGCGAGGTTCCGGGCCGTGTCGATGCGCAGCACCACCGCGCCCAGGGTCGGACCCAGCCCGTCGTGCAGGTCGCGGCGCAGCCGGCGGCGCTCCTCCTCGCGGGCGGCGACCAGCAGCTCCCGGCTGTGCTGCAGCTCCGCGGCCAGCGATCCGGCGCGGGCGGCTGCCGCGGCCTGCCGGACGACGTCGGCGAGCAGCCGCTCGTCCCGGGTGAGCAGCGAGGCGCGGACGCCGGAGCGGGGGAGCAGCAGCCGGCCGACCTCCTCGCCCCGGTAGGTGATGGGCAGCGCCTGCACCGCCGCCGGCCGCTCGCCGTGCTCGGCCACCAGGTGGTCCCCGCCGGCCCGGTCCACCTCCACGCCCACATAGGGGGAGCGGAACGCCTCCGCGACGGCGCCGGCCACCGCGACCAGCTGCTCGCCGGGGTCCTCGGACCGCTCCAGCCGCTCCGCCAGCGTGGACACCACCAGGTACGGGTCCTCCCGCTGTCCGAGGACCCACCGCCGGACCGCCCGCCACAGCTGCGCGCGCAGCGGCACGTACAGCGCCGTCACCACCAGCAGGGCCAGCAACGCGACGTCGCGCTGCCCGAGCCGGTCCCCGAGCAGGGCGCCGGTTGCGGCGACCACCGCCAGGTCCAGCAGCACGACGGCGACGGCCAGCCCGCCGTAGACCAGCGTGCTGCCGAGCAGCCGGTCGATGTCCACGGCCCGCGGCTGCAGGATCCCCACCGCGATCGCCGCGCCGGTCAGGGTGATGGCCAGCGACAGCGAGAACGAGCTGATGTCCCCGGGTGCGAGCAGCGTCCCGACCATGACCAGCAGGTCGACCACGGCCGCCCACAGCAGCCACCGCATCCGGCGCCGGTCCTCACCGGAGGACCGGCGGTACCGGGCCACGACGGCGGCCACCGGGACGACGACGCCCAAGAGGGCCATCGGGAAGGCCACCCGGAGCAGGGGGAGGACCACGGACTCCGGGAGGGGCAGGCTGGTCGGGTCCAGGTCCAGCGCGCGGTAGACCTCCGGTGTCCGCGAGCCGGCGCGGGCGTCGGCGATCTCGGAGGGGACGACCAGGAGCAGCGTCGGCAGCAGTGCCGTCGACGCCAGGCTCAGCAGCGCGACCGGCCGCCACCGACCGGCCGGCAGCCGGCCCGAGGGGTAGAGCAGGAGCAGCAGCGGCAGCCCGAGCAGCAGCCAGGCGCCGAAGCGCTGGACGAACCAGAACGACGCGGTGGCGCCGGGCAGCGGCGGGACGGACGCGACGGCGTGCGTCAGCCACGACTGGGCGACCCCGTCCAGCGCCCACAGCAGGGCGGTGCCGCCGATCACCCAGGACACCGCGTTGCGGGGCCGGCGGTGCAGCAGCAGGGCGGCCGGGACGGCGAGCGCGGCCCCCGGCAGCCCGATGATCCAGCCCGGGGTGGCCCCCGCGGCTTCCCGCGCCGCGGCCGGCGTGAGGACGTCGAGCACCGCGGCGCCGAGGGCGGACCCGACCGTGACCACGACGAGCAGCCAGGCGGTGGCCCGGACGGCGGCCGGTGCCCCGCCGGCGTCCGCGGACGGCTCCGGAGGAGCGGCGGCAGCCCCGGCGCGCTCGGCCGGCGGCGTCTGCAGGTGCTGCACGCGGGGATCATCGCCGGTCCGGTGTCCCGCCGGGGAGGGCTCGCCGTCCCGGATGTCCCGGGACACCGGACGGGACCGGATCGGGGGCGCCGGGCCCTGGGGGCCCGGGACGCCGGCCCGGGAGGGTCCTCCCCAGCGCGGTGCACCGGGCACCGCCCCCCGACCGGAGGACCTCCGATGTCCCTCAGCACCACCCCCGTACCGGCCCGCACCGACACCGCACAGTCCGCCCTCCAGCGAGTGGCGGGGCACGCCGCGCCCGCGACCACGGCGGCCGTCCGGCGCGCCGGGATCGCGGTCACCACCGGCACCACCGCCTGGGCGGCCGGCATCCTGGTGTTCGGGCTCAACCCGGCCGAGGGCTGGCAGCGGCTCACCTACGACGCCAGCTCGCTGCTGTTCCAGCTCGGGCTGGTCGCGCTGGTCGCCGTCCAGCTGCGGACCGGGGCCACCGGCACCGGCCGGCTGGCGCGGGGCTTCCTGCACGCCGAGCACGTGATGCTCGCGCTGGCGATCACCGCCACCGTGCTGTGGGCGCTGGTGCCCAGCCGGCACGACACCGCGCTGTTCCTGGCGCTGGACGCCTTCTGGCCGCTGTCGATGATCGGCATGTTCGCCATCGGCATCCGGATCGCCATCGCCGGCCGCTGGCAGGGCCTGGCCCGCTTCTGGCCGCTCGGCGCGGAGAGCTGGGCGCCGGTGGTCATCCCGGTCTCCGTCGTCCTCAGTGGTGCGGCGACCTACGTGGCGGCCGGGCACCTGCTGCTCGGCTACGCCGCGCTCGGCCTGGTCCTGACCCTGCGCCCCGAGCTCACCGGCGCCCGCTGAGCAATGCACACCGTCGTCCTCCGGACGACACCGCAACCAGGAGCCGTACCCGATCGGCGCTGAGCCGTTGCCTGCGTGCCCGGCGGGAGCCTCCGGCCCCGCGCCGGGTCCGCAGAGCCTCCTCCGTCGGCGACTTCTGACAGTGCAGCGCCCCCGCCCCGTGACCCCGGGCGGGGGCGCTGCTGCGTGCCGGGTCGCTCAGCCCTCGGCGGGCGTGAGCCGGATGCTCACCGAGTTGATGCAGTAGCGGTCGCCGGTCGGCGTCTGCGGCGCGTCCTCGAAGACGTGCCCGAGGTGGCTGTGGCAGCTGCCGCAGAGCACCTCGGTGCGCAGCATCCCGTAGCTGCGGTCGTCGCGGAGGACGACGTTGTCACGCACCGACGGCTCGTAGAAGGACGGCCAGCCGCAGTGCGAGTCGAACTTGGTCTCCGAGCGGAACAGCTCGGCGCCGCAGGCGCGGCAGGAGTAGACGCCGACGGTCTTGGTGTCGACGTACTCGCCGGTGTAGGGACGTTCGGTGCCGGCCTCGCGGAGGACGGCGTACTCCTCCGTCGACAGCTGGGCGCGCCACTCCTCGTCGGTCTTGACGACCTGGGGCTGCTGGGCGGATGTGGTCATGACCCCACCGTACGGCCGCCGCGCCACCGGCGGGCCGCGCGGCGCCGGCGCTCGGGACCGGTGCGTCCACGCAGGTCAGCGCGGCACCACCAGACGGTCAGCGGCGGGTCACCCGCCGGATCGGGCTCCCGCGGGGGCCTCGTACCGTGGACCGGCCGGGTGCCGTCCCGGCAGGGGACATCGAGAGGACGTCATGACCGCGGAGCAACCGCTGCCCGACGTGTGGTTCACCCGCGACCTGCCCGTGCTGCGGGCCGTCGTCCGGCTGCTGGACGAGCCGCCGCACGGGAGCGCGCCCTACCTGGGGGCGGTGGTGCCGGCCAGCGGGCTGGCCAAGCCGCAGGTGGTGTCCGCGGCCAACGCGCTGGCCGCCGCCGGGTACGTGCAGGTGCTGACCAACCACGCCGGGGACATCGTCCGGTTCACCTCCGCGTCGGCGGAGGCACGGCGGCTGACCGGGCTGTGGCCGACGCCGCAGGGGGAGTGGGACCGGCTGCTGGAGCAGCTGGCCGCCCGGGCGGCCGGGGCGCTGACCGAGGTGGAGCGGCAGCGGTGGCAGGCGCTGTCCGATGCCGCGGTCGCGCTGGGCCCGGACGACGGGGCGCTGCTGATGTCGGCGCTGATCGGCGGCTACGTCCCCCGGGCGCGCTGAGCCGAGCGGAACCGGGGCCCCCGCAACGCGACAGCGCCCCCGCCCGGTCTCCCGGGCGGGGGCGCTGTCGTTGGTCTGTGGCTGTGACCAGCCGACCGCTCTAGGTCAGAGCGGGGTGACGTTCGCGGCCTGCGGGCCCTTCTGGCCCTGCTCGACGTCGAACGAGATGCGCTGGCCCTCGTCGAGCGAGCGGTACCCGCTGGTCTGGATCGCCGAGTAGTGGACGAAGACGTCCGGGCCGCCCCCGTCAGGGGTGGCGAAGCCGAACCCCTTCTCGGCGTTGAACCACTTCACTGTTCCTTCGGGCATTGCTCGCTCCTAGCTGAGGTCGTACGTCGGGGTCCTGCCATCTGCAGGGCCTTCCCGACGACTGAACCCTAGCCGTACATGCCCCCCGCGCGCTGCACCGGACCCCCGATCGGCCCTTTTTCCTCCTGCGCGGCATCCCACGGGGGGCCCGCACGGCCCCCCGTGGCGCCGCGTCACCGCCGGTCGGTGCCGCCGGTCCGGTCGTCGCGACCCAGCCCCGGGGCCAGCTTCTCGGCCTTGGCCTGGAGCTGCTGGGCCGCGGTCCGCTCCTCGTGGGCCCGGCCGGCGCGTTCCTGCGCCTCCCGCTCGGCCTGCGCGGCGCGCTCCTGCACCTCGGCCCGCTCGCGGCGGGCGCGGGCCGCCTGCTCGTCGGCGATGGCCTGCTCCTTGTCGGCCGCCACCGACCGGGCCTGGGCCTCCTGCAGGTGGTCGCGCGCCTGCGCGGCCTTGCGCTCCTTGCCCGCCTTGCCGCTCCGCGCGGCCGCCATGGCGACGAGCGCCAGCACGACCACGACGGCGATCACGATCAGGACGATGAGCCAGGTGTCCATGGTCTCCCCTTCTCGAAGCCGGGAGTCCAGGATGCCCAGTCGCCGGGTGCGCGAAACGCCGCGCCGACCTGCCCGGACGGCTACAGCAGGTGGACCCGGCGCGGCTCGTCCGGATCGGGTGCCGGCTCCGCGGCCGGCAGGGCCAGCACCGGGCGCCAGCTGGGGACGCTGATGAAGGTGCCGGGTGACCAGCTCTGACGTCGCTGCCACGCGGCCACCCAGGCCAGCTCCCGCTCCTGCGCCCGCAGGTGCCGGCGCCACCGGTCGCCCAGGACGTCGACGGCGACGACGACGGCGGCCGCGACCGCCACCCACAGCAGGGCGTTGGTGACCGCGCTGGCGACGTCCAGCGCGGTGATCCGCGGCCAGCCGATCTGCTCGAGCTGGTAGCCGACCATCTCCAGGACGACGTACACGACGGCGTACACGACGAACGAGACCCGCACGACCCTCACCTCCTCCCGCCGACCTCCGAGCTCCGACAGGTCGATCAACGACAGGACCGGGGCGCGAGGCAAGCGGAGGAGCCCGCTGGGGGAGCGCGCCTCACCCGGTCGGGTGAGGCGGCCGGCGGCTCAGGGCTGCAGGACCTCGTCCCAGGGCCGGACCGTCCAGCTCGCCACGACGCCGCCCAGCACGAACGGGTCGCCGGCGATGAACTCCTCGGCCGCCTCCCGGGTGGTGAAGACGCCCATCGCGGTGCCGTCCATCGGCTCGTCGAAGGTGCCGACCATCAGCAGCACGCCGCGGCCGGCGAACTCCTGGACCCGCTGGGCGTGCGCCGGGTAGTGCTGCTGGGCCAGCGGCAGGAAGTCCTGCACCGCCCGGTAGGTCATCACGTACTTCATGCCCGGGCATCCTGGCCTCCCGGGCGGGTCCGGCGGAAGGTCGGCGCAGGCGGGGGCGGGACGGCCGCCCGCTCGGCGTCCCCGGCCGCCCGCCGGCGGCGCAGTTCCAGGGCCAGGCTCTCCTCCCCGCGGTCCATCGCCCAGCGGTGGTTGGCCTCGAAGGCCGGGCGCAGCAGCCAGCCCAGCCGGGCCAGCAGCGGTTTCGTCGCGGTCACCCGCCAGTCGTAGGTGATCTCCACCTCCGGGCCGTCCTGGCGGAACGTCCAGCGGCCGGTGCCGGCCAGGTCGCCGGTGGCACGCAGCGCGAACCCGGCGTCTGTCATGGTCTCGGTGATCTCCAGCGTCCAGCGCAGCGTGTAGGGGAGCCGGCCGGTGGTGTGCAGGTCCACGGCCCGGCCCACCCCCGCGGCGTCCCCGGGTGCGGTCTGGACGACGGACAGGTACACCGACGGCCACCAGCGGGGCAGTGCGTCGCTGTCGCTGAGCACGGCGCGGACCTCGGCGATGCTGCCGGCCACCCGCCAGACGGTGGTGAAGTGGTACTCGTCGTGCCGCGCCCCGGTCCGCATGCGGGCGAGTGTCGCGCGCCGGGCCCCGGCGGCACCCGGCGGTTGGCTCCGGCGGACCGGGGGCACCAGCCGTTGGTGATCACACGCATCGGAGTGGTGGGGGCCGGCTTCATCGGGGGCCGGCACGTGGACGCGCTGTCGGCCCAGGACGGCGTGCAGGTGGTGGGCGTGGCCGATCCCCAGCAGGAGCGGGCGCGCGAGCTCGCCGACCGGGCCGGGGGCGCCGCGTACGGGAGCTGGGAGCAGCTGCTGGACGCCGAGGAGCTCGACGCGCTCTACGTCTGCGTCCCGCCGCACGGGCACGGCCCGCTGGAGGAGGCGGCGCTCGACCGGGGTCTGCCGCTGTTCGTGGAGAAGCCGCTGGCGGCCGACCTGGCCACCGCCGAGCGGCTGGCCGCCCGGATCGAGGACGCCGGCCTGCTGACCTCGGTGGGCTACCACTGGCGCTACCTGGACACCCTGGAGCAGGCCCGCGAGCTGCTGGCCGACGCGCCGGCGCGGCTGGTCCGCGCCGCCTGGCTGGACCAGGCGCCGAAGGCCCCGTGGTGGTCGCGCCAGGACGAGTCCGGCGGGCAGACCGTCGAGCAGGCGACCCACCTCTTCGACGTGGCCCGGGTACTGGTCGGCGAGGTCACCGGCGGAGCCGCGGTCGGGTCCCGGTCCGGGGACGGGCCCGGCGACATCCAGGACGTGAGCACCGCGGCGCTGCGGTTCGAGTCCGGCGCGGTCGGGTCGTTCTCCAACAGCTGCCTGGCGCCGGGGAAGTTCCGGATCGGGGTGGAGCTGGTCGCCCCCGGGCTCGGCCTGTGGCTCACCGAGCACCAGCTGACCGTCACCGACCGGGACGGCGAGCGGACCGTCGACCGGGCGTACGACCCGATCGTCGCGGAGGACCGGGCGTTCGTGGCCGCGGTCCGGGGCGAGGGCGACGACGTCCGCACCACCTACGCCGAGGCGCTGCGCACCCACCGGCTGGTGACCGCGGTGGCCGCGGCCGCCGCCGGGGACGGGGTCGTCGAGCTCCCCGCGCCGGTGGGAGCCCGGTGACCGGGCGGCCGATCCGGTCGATCGGGGTGGCCGGGCCGGGCCGTCCGGTGGTGCTCGAGGACGTCGAACCGGAGCCCGGCCCCGGCCAGGCCTGGGTGCACACCGAGTGGAGCGGGGTCAGCGCCGGCACCGAGGTCGCCCTGGTCCGGGGCACCGACCCGCAGCACCAGGTCGGCTGGGACCCGGAGCTGCGCGCCTTCGGGGCCGGGACGCCGCCGGCCGGCTACCCGGTCCGGGCCCTGGGCTACATGGAGGTCGGCCGGGTCACCGAGAGCCGCACCGGCGCGCTGGCCGAGGGGACGCTGGTCGCGACGGCCCACGGCCACCGCACCGGCCGGTGCGTCGATCCGGCGCAGGCGGTCCTGGTGCCGGTGCCCGACGACCTGGACCCGCTGCTGGGGATCTACCTGGCCCAGATGGGCCCGATCTGCGTCAACGGCCTGCTGCACGCCACCGCTGCCTTCGCCGGCCCGGGCTCGGGCCTGGACGCCGGCGTCCGCGGCCGGCACGTGCTGGTCACCGGCGCCGGCGTGATCGGGCTGCTCACCGCGCTGCTCGCCGTCCGGCACGGCGCGGCCGACGTGCTGGTGGCCGAGACGTCGCCCGAGCGCCGGGCGGTGGCCGACCAGCTGGGCCTGGCCACCGTGGACGACGCCGACGGCTCCGCGTGGCGGGTGGCCAAGGAACGCTGGCGGCACGGCCCCGGTGACCGCGGCGCCGACCTGGCGCTGCAGTGCCGCGGGCACGACTCGTCGCTGGCCACCGCGCTGAAGGCGCTGCGGCCGCAGGGCGTCGTGGTCGACCTCGGCTTCTACCAGGGCGGGGCGACGGGCGTGCGGCTCGGCGAGGAGTTCCACCACAACGGGCTGGCGGTCGTCTGCGCGCAGATCAACCGGGTGCCCCGCGGCATGGCCGACGCCTGGCCGCGGGCCGCGCTGGCCGCGGCCACCCTCGACCTGCTGCGCGAGCGGGGCGGGGAGGTCCGCGAGCACCTGGTCACCGACGTGGTCGCCTTCGACGACGGGCCCCAGCTGCTGGCCGACCTGGCCGGACGCCGGCTGCCCAGCCCGCCGCTGCAGGCGGTGCTGCGCTTCGACCCGCCGGCCTGAGGTGCGGGTCCTGCTCGTCGGCAACCACTGGACCGAGGGCCCCGGCGGCGCCGAGACGATGCTCGTGCTCACCGCCGGGCTGCTGCGGGAGGCCGGGTACGAGGTGGTGCCCTTCGCCGTCGCCGAGGACCGGACCCTGCCCACGCCGGTGCGCGCCCGGCTGCCGGTCGCGGCCGGCAGCCGGGCCCGGACCCGGTTCGGCGAGGCCTGGGCCGGCACCTGGTCGCCGCGCTCCTACCGGGCCCTGGCGCAGGTGGTGGACGACGTCCGGCCGGACGTCGCGCACGTGCACCACGTCTTCGAGCGGCTGACGACGTCGGTGCTCGACGCGCTGCGCCGGCGGCGCGTGCCGACGGTGATGACGCTGCACGACTACAAGCCGGTGTGCCCGAACTACCGGCTCTTCACCGACGGTGCGCCGTGCACCCGCTGCCTGTCCGGCCGCTATGTCGAGGTGGTGCGGCACCGCTGCCTGGAGGGCTCGCGCTGGCGCTCGGTGGCGGCGGCCGCGGACGCCTACGCCGCCCGGGGGCGCGGGCTCTACGACCGGGTGGACCGGTTCGTGGCGCCCAGCGCGTTCCTCCGCGACCGGGTGGTGGCCGGCGGGCTGCCCGCCGACCGGGTCCGGGTGCTGCCCAACCCGGTGGTCGCCGCCGCGGAGCCGCGGCGTGCTCGCGACGAGCCGCCGTACGTGCTGTTCGCGAGCCGGCTGGTGGCCGAGAAGGGCGTCGGCACGTTGCTGGACGCCGCCGCGCGGCTGCCCGACGGCGTCCGGGTGCGGCTGGTCGGCTCCGGCCCGATCGCCGGGCAGTTACGGGCCCGGGTGGCGGCGGACGCGCTCCCGGTCGACGTCCTCGGGCCGCTCCCGCCGGCCGGGGTCGCGGACCAGCTGCGCGGCGCGGCGGCAGCGGTGCTGCCGGCGCTGTGGTGGGAGAACTGCCCGATGGCGGTGCTGGAGGCCGCCGCGCAGGGGGTGCCGGCGGTCGCCTCCGCGGTCGGCGGGATCCCCGAGCTGGTCGAGGACGGGGTCACCGGCCGGCTGGTCCCTCCCGGGGACCCGGCGGCGCTGGCCGGGGCGCTGACCTCGCTGGTCGAGGACCCGGCCGCCGCCGCGCGGCTGGGTGCCGCCGGCTGGGCACGCGTGCGGGACCGGCACGACCCCGGACGGCACGTCACGTCCCTGGTGGACCTCTACGCGGAGCTGGCGCGGTGAGCGGTCAGCGGGCCACCGACCGGAACAGCGCGACCAGCCGGTCGGCGTGGGCGTCGAAGGTGTGCCGCTCCCGGACCGCCAGCGCCGCGGCCTGCCCGCGCCGCCCGGCGAGCTCGCCGCGGAGCAGGTCGGCCACCTCGTCGGCGGAGCGGTAGAACAGCCCGGTCCCCTCCGCCCGCAGCACCCGCTCCACCGAGACCAGCGAGCCGGGGTTGGCCTGCTGCAGCAGCGGCAGCCCGGCGGCCACGCACACCGGCAGCCGGGCGGGGGAGTTGAGGTCGTCCCAGCTCGCCCGGCGCAGGTCCCCGCCGTTGTCGCTGTCGAAGCGGTGCAGCCAGCCGGCGTCGTACCGGGAGAACTCCCGGACCCAGCCCTCCGGGCCGACGGCGGGGTGCAGGTGCACGTGCTCGGGGGCGGCGGCGAGCGCCCGGTCCAGCCAGCCGGTCCAGGAGCCCTTCGGCCCGGGAGCGCGGACCTGGCCGTGCAGGTGGACGTGCACGCCGCGCCGGGCCAGCTCCAGCACCCAGTCGGCGTCCAGCCCGGCGGGCCGGCCGACGACGGCGGTGTGCGGCGCGCCGTCCTCGTCGGAGAGCTTGCGGCCCAGCGGCGCGTCCAGCCAGTCGCGCTTGGGCAGGTCGCCGTCCAGCACGCCGAGCCGGGCCGGGTCCACCCGCCCGCGCAGGGCCGCGGCGAACCAGTCCCGCTCCTCCTCGGTGGCCAGCAGGCAGGCGTCGGCGCCGGTGACCAGGTCGGCCAGCAGCGGCCACTCGCCGCGGACGACGCTGCGCTGCGGGGCCTCCTTGAAGTGCCAGACGAAGGGCAGGTCCGGGAAGGCGGACCGCACGGCGTGCGCGAACGGCACCGCCCGCCAGTTCAGCTGGGCCCAGACGACGTCCGGCGCGAGCTCGCGCACCGCGTCCCGCCACCGGTCGCGATCCAGGTCGGCGACGTGCCCGAACGGCAGCGGGCCCACGGTGGCGTCGCCGAGCCCGTCGGTCGTCCAGAGGCCGCTGAGCCGGTGCCCACGCTCGGCGAGGGCGAGCACCCGCTCGGGGTTGAACGCCAGCTCGCCGACCACCAGCACCCGCAGCCCGTCCGCCGCGGGCGGGAGGCGTGCCTGCCGGAACCGGGCGTAGCGGGCTCCCTCGTCGACCTCGCCGCCGTCGGTGGAGGCGAAGCGCAGCGGCCCGGGCACCCGGTAGCGGCTGCGGAACACGTTGAGCCCGCCGTCGGAGGACTCCCGGATCGCCCGGGACCGCTGGCCGGGGTGCCGGGTCCAGGCGCAGGTCACCCGGCCGGTGTCCGCGGTGCGGCCCCGGGCGGCGACGCGGGTCCAGTACAGCCGGTCCAGGTCGTCGGTCTCCAGCTCGGCGCGCTCGGTCCACCGGTCGCCGGTGCGCCGGTGCGCCACCTGGACCAGCTGGGCGTAGCCGGTGTCCGCGGGCTCGGACAGCCGGGACCGGGCCAGCACCACCGCGGGGTCGGCGAGGCAGTCCAGCAGCCGGGACAGGTGGTCGGCGAACCACACGTCGTCGGCCGGCAGCACGGCCAGGACGTCGGCCGCGGTCGCGTCCAGCCCGGCGTTCAGCGTGGCGCCCAGCCCGCGGTTGTCCGGCCAGGCGACCAGCCGGACCCGGCCGTCGGCGACCGCGGCCACCGCGGCGGCGACGTCCCCGGGGTCGGGGGAGCCGTCGTCCAGGACGACCGCCTCCCAGTCCACCGCCTGCTGGGCCAGCAGGCTGTCCAGCGCGCGGGGGAGGTACGCCGCCTGGTCGTGCACGGGCACCAGCACCGCGACCCGCGGCGAGGTCATCCGGCCGTGGCCGCCGCGGGGCCCAGCGCCGCGGCGTACACCCCGGCGACCCGTCCGGCCAGGTGCGGCCAGGCGTAGCCGCGGGACCGGGCCCGGGCGCCGGCGGCCAGCCGGGACCGCAGCCGGGGGTCGGCGACCAGCTCGTCCAGCGCGGCGGCCAGCCGGTCGACGTCCCCGGGTGGGACGAGCAGGCCGGTCACCCCGTGCCCGACCACCTCCGGGATGCCGCCCACGTCACTGGCCACCACCGGGAGCCCGGCGACCATGGCCTCGACCAGGACCGAGCCCATCTCCTCGTAAGCCGAGGGCAGCACCAGCACGTCGAGGGAGCACAGCACCGCCGGGACGGCGGAGTGCTCGACGAAGCCGCGCATCGTGATCCGGTCGGCCGCCGGGCTGTCCCGGACCAGCTGCTCGACCACGTCCCGGTCGGGCCCGTCGCCGACGACGACCAGGTCGGCCTCCTCCCGCATCCGGCCGAAGGCGCGGACCAGCACGTCGGCCTGCTTCTGCGGTGCCAGCCGCCCGACGTAACCGATCCGCGGCCGCGCCGCCCGGGGGAGGTCGGTGCGCGCCGCGGCGAAGACGTCCGGCTCGAAGCCGGAGGGGATGGTGGCGATCCGGTCCGGGCGGACGCCGTCGGCCCGCAGGGCGTCCGCGGTCCGCGCGGTCAGCACGACGACCGCGTCGGCCCGCCGCAGCGCGGAACGCTCCAGCCGGCCGCCCAGCGAGCGCAGCAGCCGGGCGCGCCGGCCCGCGCCGGCCAGGGTGTGCCCGACGCTGCAGTGCACGGTCACCACCAGCGGGGCTCGGTGCCGGCGCGCGGCCAGCCGGGCCAGTACCAGGGTGGCCAGGTCCTCGCCCTGGTGTGCGTGCACCAGGTCGACCCGGCCGGCGTCGTCCCCGGGACGGCGGCGGAGCACGCGGGGCAGCGCGGCCAGCGCCCACAGCTGGCGCAGCCCCGTCGTCGGCACCCCCGTCCGGTGCACCCGCGCGGCGCTGCCCAGCCCGGCGGTGGACCGCGGCCCGCCGAGCCGGGAGGTGACCACGGTCTGCCGGACGCCGCGCGCGTCCAGGCTGCGGGTGAGCGCGGCGGTGTGGTTCTGCATGCCCCCGATCGGGTCGTACCGGGCGGCGCGGTCGTCCAGGCCCGTCGAGGGCTCGAACACGCTGCACAGCCGCAGCACGTGCACGGCGACTCCCTCCCGACGGACCGCGGCGCACGCAGGTCCTCCTCCGCGGTCCCGCAGTGAAGCAGAGGTTGCCCGCGCACGCAGCAGGGCAGGACGCCGCCGCCGGCGTCACCACCGCTGCCCGGCTGCCGAGGCCGCTGACCCCTCCGCGCGGCCACCACGGTCCTGACGCGCTGTCCGTGCGACGTCCGACGCCGTCCGGTCGGACTCATGATCGCTCGAACGGGCGATACAGCCTCGGCTGCCGGTGGCCGATCTGAGCGGGAGTCCGACGACACCTGGAGCCGACATGACACTCTTCGCCTGCGCCCACGGCAGGTACGGCGACTGCCGTACCTGCGACATCATCGCGGCCGAGGACCGCACGACTGCAGCGGTGGACCGCCAGACCGCGGCGGTCGAGGCTGCCGCCGCAGCGGACGCGCAGCGGGAGCGGGCCAGGCGCGCGGACCAAGAGGCACGCGACCGCACTGCCGCCGAGGCCGACGCCCGCGCGCGACGTGAGGCTCAGCGTGCCAGCGAGGCGCAGGAGCGGGCTCGACTGCAGGCCGAGGCCGAGGCCGAGGTCGACCGCGAGCTGGCGTGGGAGCGGGAGCAGGAGCGGCGGGAGGCGGACGACGCCCGCCGCGACGCCGACGCGAGAGCTGCGGTGGAGGCGGCGACCGAGGCGGCGAAGCTGGCCCGCCGGGTGGAGCGGGCGCTGGCCGTGGCACAGACCGCGGCGATGGCCGAGGGGCGGGTCCTCACCCCGGTGGAGGAGCTGGACATCCGCGAGGACGTGGAGGCGGAGGTCGAAGCCGAGCGTGAGGCGTTACGCCAGGCGATCGCCGAGCGGAGCCGCGCCCGGGAGGCGGCCGAGCGGGAGGAGAGGCTGGCCAGGCAGGCGGCGGAGCAGGTGGAGCGCGCCGGGCAACAGGCCGAACAGCGGGCCCGCGACTTGGAGGAGCAGCGGCTCGCCGCCATCCGAGCCCAAGAGGACGAGGAGCGCTCCCGCGTCTGGGCCGCCCAGCAGACCCTCGTGGCAGCGGCCACGGCGCGTCTGAACCTGAAGCGCAACACGTGCGTCGGGGTCGCGCTGGCCCTCACCCTCTACGCCACCTGGGTGGACCTGTCGACCGTCTTCACGTTCGCCGTTGCCGGGATCCTCACGTTCTTCCTCTACGCCGCATACGACATCAAGGCGATGGACCGTGAGGACGCCGGTCGGTACACCGGGACCGGAGCGGTAGGCGCGCTCCTGTTCACGTCCAGCTGCGCGCTGGCCATCCGCTACCTGCCCTGGCACCACCCCAGCACGGTCAACTACGTGTTGCTGGGAGTCGCTGCGGCGCTCGCCGCGTTGCCGCTGGTGTACCGGTTCAACCACGTGCCGCAGATCGTTCCGGGGTCGACGACCGAGGTGGTCCTGGCCCGGGCGCGGTAGCGCCCTCTGGCCGCGGCACCTGAGGAGCTCCGCGCTGACCCCGTTGCCGCCGTGCACGGTGTGACGGGGACGGGCAGGATGCCGCCGTGACCGCCCCGCTCGCCGACCCGGCCGTCCGGCGGGTGGCCCTGGTCCGGCTGCGGGTGGGGCTGGGTGACCTGCTGTGCTCGGTGCCGGCGCTGCGCCGGCTGCGGGCGGCCCGGCCGGACGTCCGGGTCAGCCTCGTCACCTGGGCGGAAATGGCCCCGGTCGTCGACCGGATGGACGACGTCGTCGACGAGCTGCTGCCCTTCCCGGGCGCGGACGGCATCCCCGACCGGCCCCCGGACCCCGACGGATGGCCGGCCTTCGCCGAGGCCGCCGCGCAGCGGCGCTTCGACCTGGCCGTGCAGGCCTACGGCGACCGGCCGGCGGCCAACCGGGTGACCGCGGCGCTCGGCGCCCGGCTGGTCGGCGGGTTCGCCCCGACCGGCTGGGACCCGCCGCCGGCGTCCGCAGCCCTGCACCTGCGCTACCCGACGCAGCTGCACGAGGCCGACCGGCACGTCCGGCTGCTGGAGCACCTCGGCCTGCCCGCCGGACCGCCCGCCGGCATGGCCTTCCCGGTCACCGCCGCCGACGAGGCCGAGCACGCGGCGACGCTCGCCGCCGCCGGGCTGGCCCCCGGCGGGTACGTCGTCCTGCACCCGGGGGCCTCGTCCCCCACCCGGCGGTGGCCGGTGCAGCGCTACGCCGCGGTGGGCGACGCGCTGGCCGCCGACGGCTGGCACGTGGTCCTCACCGGCGTCCCGGGCGAGCGGACCATCAGCGCCGCGGTGCGGGACCGGATGCGGGCCCCGGCCACCGACCTCACCGGGACGACCAGCCTCGGCGGACTGGCCGCGCTGCTCCGGGACGGCGCGGTGCTGGTCGGCAACGACACCGGCACCGCGCACCTCGCGGCCGCGGTCGGCGCGCGCAGCGTGACGGTGTTCCTGCCCGGCGACCCGGTCCGCTGGGCGCACACCGGCCCCCGGCACCGCGCCGTGGTCGCCGGCGTCCCCTGCGCGCCGTGCCCCCACCTGGAGTGCCCGATCGACTTCCGCTGCGCGACCTCGGTCCGGCCCGCCGACGTGCTCGCCGCCGCCCGCGAGGTGCTCGCGGTCCCCGTCGGATGAGCCCCCGCGTCGTCCTGGTGGCGGACTCCGACGCCTGGGGAGGTGCGGAGGTCTACCTGACCCACCTGTCCCGGCGGGCGGAGGAGAACGGCTGGACGGCGTCGGTGGTCTGCGCCGAGCAGGTGGCCGGGCGGTTCGCCGCGGTCGTGCCGGGCGGGCAGCTGGACGTCGTCCCGCTGGCCCGGCACCGGGACGACGCCCCGGAGCTCGGGGCGGCCGTCGCCGCCCGGCGACCGGACGTCGTGCTGGCCAACCTGGTCGACCCCGGCTCGAACGCGGCCGCGGTCGCCGCGGCACTGGACGTCGCCCCGGTCGTCGGGGTGCTGCACCTACCCGGGGACGCCGGGACCGGCGCCCGGCGGGCGGAGCTGGCGGCGCTGTACGCGCGGATGGCCCGGGTGCTCACCCCCTCGGCCGGAGGACGCCGGCAGCTGCTGGGCGAGCTCGCGCTGCCCGACGACCGGGTGACCGTGGTGCCCAACGGCGTGGACCTGCCCGTCACGCCCGGCGGCCCGGCCGGCTCGGGAGTGCCCCGGGTGGGCGCGCTGGGCCGGCTGACCGCCCAGAAGGGCTTCGACGTGCTGATCGACGCGGTCGCGTCGCTGGTCGCGGGCGGCACGGCCGTCGACGTCGTCATCGGCGGGGCCGGGCGGGACGACGCCCGGCTGCGCGCCGCCGCGGCCGGGCTCCCGGTGGAGTTCCGCGGGTTCGTGACCGACGTGCCGGCCTTCCTCGGCGGCCTGGACCTCTTCTGCCTGCCCTCCCGCGCGGAGGCGCTGCCACTGGTGCTGCTCGAGGCGATGGCCGCGGGGCTGCCGTGCGTGGCCACCGACGTGGGGGACGTCGCGGTCGCGGTGGGGGAGGACGCGGTCGTCGTCCCGCCCGGCGACGCGACGGCGCTGGCCGCGGCGCTCGCCGGCCTGCTCGCCGACCCGGGCCGAGGGGCCGAGCTGGGCGCCCGGGCGCGGCGGCGCGCCGTGCGGGACATGGACGCCGGGCTGATGGCCCGGCGGACCTACGCCGTGCTCGCCGACGTCCTCACCCGGTCCCCGATGCCCCCTTCGGACGGGCGCGCAGGTGCGCCCGCTCGCCCTGGGTGCCGAACAGACTGAGGACCTCCACCGGGCCGGCCCCGGCCGGGCCGAACCAGTGCGGCACGCGGGTGTCGAACTCCGCCGCCTCGCCGGGGGAGAGCACCAGGTCGTGCTCGCCGAGGACCAGGCGCAGCTGTCCGTCCAGGACGTACAGCCACTCGTACCCCTCGTGGGTCTGCGGTTCCGGCTCCCCCCGGGCGCCGCCGGCCGGGAGCACCAGCTTGTAGGCCTGGATGCCGCCGGCCCGGCGCGTCAGCGGGAGCATGGTCATCCCGTGGCGGGTGACCGGGCGCAGGTGGACGCGGGGGTCCCCGGTCGGCGGGGCGGCGACGAGCTCGTCGAGGGTGACCCCATGCGCCTTGGCCAGGGGGAGCAGCAGCTCCAGGGTCGGGCGGCGGCTGCCGGACTCCAGACGCGACAGGGTGCTCACCGAGATGCCCGTCGCCGTCGACAGGTCGGCCAGCGTCGACCCGCGCTGGGTGCGGAGCGCGCGGAGCCGGGGTCCGGCGGCGGCCAGCGCGGCGTCGAGGTCGTCGTCCATGCGGTGCAGTTTGCCATGCTGGCAAAGGTGTTTGCGGTTCTGCCCAGGCAGGCCGCAGGGTCGCCGTGGAGGTGGTCACGGTGACCGATGAGCTGAGGGACGGGTACGAGGTCGTGGTGGTCGGCGGGGGTGCCGCCGGCCTGAACGGGGCGCTGATGCTGGCCCGCTCACGGCGGACGGTGCTGGTGGTGGACGCCGGCGCACCGCGGAACGCGCCCGCCGCGGGGGTGCACGGGCTGCTGGGCCGGGAGGGGATGCCGCCGGGCGAGCTGCTGGAGCGCGGCCGGTCCGAGGTGCGGAGCTACGGCGGGCACGTCGTCGTCGGCGAGGCGACCGGGGCCGCCCGCGCCGGGGACGGGTTCCGCGTCGAGTTGGCCGACGGGCGCACCGTCGCGGCGCGCCGGCTGCTGGTGACCACCGGGCTGGTCGACGAGCTGCCCGACGTCCCCGGCCTGCGCGAGCGCTGGGGCCGCGACGTGCTGCACTGCCCGTACTGCCACGGCTGGGAGGTCCGGGACCAGGCGATCGGGGTGCTGGCCTGCGGCCCGATGGCGGTGCACCAGGCGCTGCTCTTCCGCCAGCTCAGCGCGGACGTCGTGCTGTTCACGCACGAGCAGCCGGCGCCGTCCGGCGAGCAGGCCGAGCAGCTGGCCGCGCTCGGCGTCCGGGTGGTCACCGGCGCGGTGGCCTGCGTGGAGGTCGCCGGCGACCGACTCGCCGGCGTGCGGCTGGCCGACGGCCGGCTCGTCGCACGGACGGTGGTCACCGTCCAGTCGCGGATGGTCGCCCGCGCCGGCTTCCTGGCCGGTCTCGGGCTGGTCCCGGTGCCGCACCCGTCGGGGATGGGCGTGCACCTGCCCGCCGACCCGGCCGGCCGCAGCGGCGTCCCGGGCGTCTGGGTCGCCGGCAACGTCACCGACCTGGCCGCCCAGGTCGGCGCCGCGGCGTCGGCCGGCGCCTTCGCGGGGGCGCAGGTCAACGCCGACCTGGTCGCCGAGGACGCCCGCCGGGCGGTCGCCGCAACCCGGGTCTGACGACGACGGTCCCGCTGCCGCGGGCCGCTGCCCGCCGTACCGGCCAGCGGTCCGCTGGGCGGGTCTTCCTACGCTGGCGGGGTGTTCTTCCTCTTCGGCTTCGGGACCAAGCAGCGACACCTGGGCCCCGGGCAGGTCCGGACCTGCCCTCGCTGTGGCAACACCACGACGTGGGACCGGATCCGGGAGTTCCGCCAGTTCTCCGTGTTCTTCGTCCCGATCGCGCGCTGGCGTCGCCGGGAGTTCGAGGTCTGCGGCATCTGCGGCGCTGCCGTCGAGGTCTGAGCGTCTCCCCCGACGGGCCGTCCCCCGCGGACGTGGTCAGGTGGCGGGTGGAGCGCCGCCTCGGCTCCCGCCTCCGTCCGACCGGTCCTGGTCCAGGATGCGGCGGAGCCGAGCCGGCGGGACGCCGGTGACCATCGTGTAGTCGCGGGTGAAGTGGGCCTGGTCGAACCAGCCCAGGCGCTGTGCGATCTCGGACAGCTCCAGGTCGCTGCCCGACAGCAGCTCGTGGGCGTCCAGCACGCGGGACCGCCGCAGCAGCCATCGCGGGCTCACGCCGAGATGGTCGCGGCACAGCCGCTGCAGGTGGCGCTCGGACGTCGACATCCGCGCCGCCAGGTCCTGCACGGAGTCGATGCCGCGGTCGTCCCGGACCAGTTGGGCCACCGCCCGGGCCCGCCGCCCGTCAGGCGACGGTGCGCGGTCACCGATGAGGTCGCGTGCCAGCGTCCGCAGCGCCTCGACGCGGGCCGCTGGGCTCCCCGCCTCCCAGACCTCGGTCAGGTCCCAGCCGGCCCAGGCGTCCAGCCACGGCACCACCCGCCCGGTCCAGGTGGCAGCCGGCGTCCCGGTGAGGTCGAAGACCGCGCCCGGGACCAGGTGCAGCCCCACGACCCACCCGTGTGCCGGCAGCACCGGTGCGAAGCGGCCGATCGGGACGCCGTGCAGCAACGCTGCCGGCATCGCGTGCCCGTGCCGGACCTCACCGGCGGGACCCGCCTCGACGGTCAGGTGGTCGTCGGAGGCGGCGCCTCCTGCCAGGCCAGTGACCACACCTGGTCCACCCACGTCGACAACGCTCCGGCGGTGGGGACCATCTGCCGGCTCATGTGCTGGTCCAGCACCTCCGGGCGCAGGACCGCACGTCCCGGCTCGCGGCGGAGGCCTGTCGGGTTCGTCCAAGACGGCACGGGGCGAGCGTAGGGACGATGGGGACATGAGCACGCCGGTCACGGACCTGATCGCCTTCACCATCGACACGCCCGACGCGAGCAGACTCGCCCGCTTCTACGCCGACCTGGTGGGAGCCGACGTCACTGCCGAGATGCCGGAGTACGGGTACGCGCAGGTCGCCATCGGCCCGCACACGGTCAACTTCCAGAGCGTGCAGTCGTACACGGCACCGCGCTGGCCCGGTCAGGAGCACCCCCAGCAGTTCCACCTCGACTTCCGGGTCGGTGACCTGGACGCCGCGGTCCGGCACGCGACCGGCCTGGGTGCGGCAGAGGCGAGCGAGCAGCCGGCTCCGCAGGCGTACCGGGTCATGATCGATCCCGACGGGCACCCCTTCTGCCTCTGCCCGCCCGCACAGGAGGCCGACTGACCGTCCCGACGCCTCGGCAGCACCCGTCGTCCGGCCCGGCTGCCCCGGAGGGCCGCCCGATGGCCGGCGCGGCACCGCTCCCACCGGCGACGCCGGCACCAGGCGGGCGCGCATGCGCCCGTCCTCCGGCCCCGGCGACGACCTCACAGCAGGGTCCCATCGCTCCGCCGGGGGCGTCGGAGGGCGTGCGGGGCCGGTGTTGCCTGCGTCACACCGGCCCCCGTACGGTCGGGCTCCGGCGACCTGAGGAGCACCATGCGTCCCGACCTGTTCGTGGCCCACACGGTCCTGTCCCGCCGCTCCGCGCTGGGGCTCGCCGGGGCGGCCGCCCTCGGTGTCGCCGGTCTGGCCGCCGCGTCGCCGGCCGCCGCGACCGGCCCCGGCGGCGGCAGCACGGGCGGCGGTCCCTACGACGACGTGATGTTCGACGTGGCCTTCGCCGAGGGCGGCGGCTGGGCGCCGTCCCGGTACGGCGCGGCCGACCAGCGCGGCGCGTTCAACGAGGTGACGGCCGCCAAGACCGCCTCCGCGCTGGGGCTGCTCGCCGCCGGCTGCCCGGTGAAGACCTACAACCTGGGCGAGCTGATGACCAACGGCTTCCCGGCCTTCCAGACCACGCCGCCGCGGTTGTACGAGCAGCGGCTCACCGTGCTCGGCTACCAGCCTCCCGCCGGCTTCACCGAGGGCGGCGGGATCCTGCAGAGCACCGAGCCGCTGGGCCCCAACCGGGTCAGCATCCACGAGGACCGCTTCCCGCAGGGCTACACCTACCAGATCGTCACCCAGCTCGACGGGCTGAACCACATCGGCGTCGGGGCGACCTTCTACAACGGCTTCCAGGGCCCGGACATCGCCACGCCCACCGGGACGTCCAGCCTGGGCAACGAGCACATGGGGCCGGTCGTCACCCGCGGCGTCCTGCTCGACGTGCTGGGCCTCAAGGTCGACGGAGGGGTCGGCGAGGCGCTGTCGCGCAGCAAGGACGGCGACCCGGTGCTGACCGACGACTACCGGATCACCATCGCGGACCTGGAGGCCGCGGCCGCCCGGGGTGGCATCGGGCAGATCGAGCCCGGCGACGTCGTGCTGCTGCGGACCGGCTGGAACAAGATCGCCCGGACCGAGCCGGAGCGCTACCTCGCCAAGGAGCCGGGCATCTACCTGGCCGAGGCGCGCTACCTGGCCGACCGGCGCCCGGCCATCGTGGGCTCGGACTCCTGGGCGCTCGAGGTGCTGGGCAACCCGGTGGTGCAGGCCGCCTTCCCCGTGCACCAGGAACTGCTGGTCAAGAACGGCATCCGGATCGGCGAGGGCGTCATCACCGACGAGCTCGCGGCGGACGGCGTCTTCGAGTTCGTGTACGTGACGACGCCCCAGTACGCCCAGGGCGCGACCGCGGGCAACGCGCCACCGGCCGCGCTCGGGCAGCCGCGCCAGGGCTGACGGCCCGGACCGGCACGCCCCCGGGGGACGGTCGGCGGGTGCCTGTTCGCACGGCCGCTGACCGTCCCCCGGGGTCCGGCCGGGGTCACACCGGGCGGGTGACCTCCTCGAGCACCTCGAGCAGGTGCTGGTACGGGTGCCCGGTGGCCCGGGTCATGCCGAGCTCGCAGGTCCGGTTCACCGAGGCGTAGGCGCTCGCCGGGCGCCGGCCGACGGCCTTGGCCTCCGGCGCCGTCGCCGCCGCGGTCAGCTCCGGGTGCAGCAGTCCGCGGTCGCCGGCGAAGGCGCAGCAGCTCCAGTCGTCCGGCTGCAGGACCTCCTCCGCGGCCGCCGCGGCCACCCGCAGCAACGCCGGGTTGATCCCGAGCTGGGTCGAGGAGCAGGTCGGGTGGACCATGACCGACGGCACCCGCCGCCCCGCGGGCAGCTGCGGCAGGACGGCGGAGTCGACGAACGCGACCGCGTCGACGACCCGGATGCCGTCGGACTCGCCCAGCAGCCGGATCAGCCCCTCGGTGCAGGAGGCGGCGTCGACCACCACCGGCAGCGCGCCGCCGTCGGTGGCCTCCCGCAGCGCCGGACCCACCTGCGCGCGCATGGCCTCCCAGCCCTCGGTCAGGCCCTTGGACTTCCAGGGCGTGCCGCAGCACAGCCCGCCGATCGCGTCGGGCACCCGCACCGGCACGCCGGCCCGGTCGCACAGCGCGAGGAACGCGTCCTGCACGCCGGGCCCGCTGGTCGGGCCGAACATCGTGGAGATGCAGGCCGGGAAGTAGACCGCCTGCGCGTCCGGCGCCGGGCGGGGACGGCGCCGGCTGCCGCCGCCGGGGAGCTCCGGGGACCAGGCCGGCACCGTGTCCGCGCCCAGCAGCGCCCGGCCGGCCGCGGTGGCCGCACGGGGCAGCGGAGCGGGCACGGTCCGGGCGACGGTGAGCGCGGCCCCAGCGGCCCGCGTCGTCCCCTCCCAGTGCCGCGCCGCGGTCCGCCACACCTTCTGCTCGACCCGGCCGGCCTGCTCACCGCGCAGCCGGCGGGTCAGGTCGCCGGTGTCGATGAGCACCGGGCAGGCGGTCTGGCACATGCCGTCGACCGCGCAGGTGTCGATCGCGTCGTACTGGTACTCGTCCTCCAGCCGCTCGAGCAGCGCGGTGTCACCGGCGTCGCGCGCGCGGGCGATCTCGCGGCGCAGCACGATCCGCCGGCGGGGCGTGGTGGTGAGGTCCTTGCTCGGGCAGACCGGCTCGCAGTAGCCGCACTCCACGCACCGGTCGACCTCGACCTCGACGGTCGGGGTGGACTTGAGGTGGCTGATGTGCGCGGACGGGTCCTCGTCGAGGAGGACGCCGGGGTTGAGCAGCCCCCGCGGGTCGATCAGCCGCTTGACCTCCTGCATCACCTCGTACAGCTCGTCGCCGTACTGCCGGCGCACGAACGGGGCCATGATCCGGCCGGTGCCGTGCTCGGCCTTGAGCGTGCCGTCGTGGCCGAGCACCAGGTCGACCATGTCGTCGGTGAAGGCCAGGTAGCGCTCGATCATCTCGGGACGGTCGAAGTCCTCGTTGAGCATGAAGTGGACGTTGCCGTCCTTGGCGTGGCCGAAGATGACGCTGCCGGTGTACCCGTGCCGGTCGAACAGCTCGGTGAGGTGCTCGCAGGTGGGCAGCAGCCGCTCGACCGGGACGGCGATGTCCTCCAGCAGCGCCGTCGTCCCCGACGGCCGGGCACCGGCGACCGCGGTGTACAGGCCCTTGCGGATGTGCCACAGCGCCGCGCGGGTCGCAGCGTCGCTGCTCAGGCCGGCGGGGGAGGCGAGCGGCAGCCCGCCGAAGACCGACGCGGACGCGGCGACCCGGTCGGCCAGCTCCTCGGGAGTCGGCTGCTGGTGCTCCACGAGCAGCGCGGTGTGGTCGCGCACCTCCAGCGCCCGCAGCTCGGCGGTCGCCTCCGGGTCGCCCTGGGCCACCCGCAGGCTGGTGGCGTCGAGCAGCTCGATGGTCGCGAAGCCCGACTCGACCAGGGCGGGCAGCGACCCGGTGGCCGCGGCGAGGTCGGGGAACATCAGCAGCGCGGTGGCCGCGTGCGGGTGGGCCGGCACGGTGCGGAAGGTCGCCTCGGCGACGAAGGCCAGGGTGCCCTCGCTGCCGACGACCAGGTGAAGGAGGACGTCGACCGGCCGGGTGTGGTCGAGGAACGAGTTCACCCCGTAGCCCATGGTGTTCTTGATGGAGAACAGGGTGCGGATCCGGTCGACCGAGGCGGGGTTGCCGCGCACCCGGTCGCGCAGCCGGGCCAGGCCCTCGTACACCTCCGGCTCGAGGGCGCGCAGCCGCTCGTCGGCGTCGGGCGCCCCGGTGTCCAGCACCGTGCCGCTGGGCAGCACCAGGACGGCGGACTCCAGGGTCCGGTAGGTGTTGAGCTCGGTGCCGCAGGCCATGCCGCTGGAGTTGTTGGACACCACCCCGCCGATCGTGCAGGCGGACTCGCTGGCCGGGTCGGGGCCGAGCTTGCGCCCGTAGGACGCCAGCCGGGCGTTCACCGCCCGCACGGTGGCGCCGGGCTGCACCCGCACCCGGGCGCCGTCGTCGAGGACCTCGACGCCGCGGAAGTTGCGGCGGGTGTCGACCAGCACGCCGTCGTTGGTGGCCTGGCCGGACAGGCTGGTGCCGCCGGAGCGGAAGGTCAGCGGCACGCCCTGCGTCGCGCTGACCTCGAGGAGCGCGGCCACCTGGCCGGCGTCGCGGGGCGTGACGACCGCCTGCGGCACCAGCAGGTAGTGCGACGCGTCGTGGGCGAAGGAGAGCCGGTCGGAGGCGCGGGCGGCGACCGCACCCGGCGCCGCCTGCTCGAGCACGGCCAGCAGCGACCCGGCCGGGTGCAGGAGGTCGTCGTCCCGGTCCTGGGCGAGGGCGTGCCGGGTGCGCCGGTCGGTGACGGTCATCGGGACCTCCGGTTCGTGCGGCGCGCCTCCCCGTCGAGGCGCGCTGCTGGGTGCGGGCGGCTCAGCAGCGGCGGGAGGCCCATTGTCGCCACCGGTCCGGGGATCCGCGCCGGTCGGGCTCGCACCGCGGGTGGAGTCGACGTCCGCGGTGCCATCGGATGTGGGAAAAGTCACGACATGGACACGCTCCGGTGTGCCGCGCCGTGTGACCGGTGTGACACACGTGACTCTTGTGACACGGCCCATCACGGACGGCGTAGGGGCCTTGCTCAATGAGGAGTGGTTCGACGATGTCTGTCACTCGCAAGTGCTCTGGTGGTAAGCACTCGGCCCCGCAGACCGGTGGGTCGTGCCCCTGCGGCATGGTCACCCGCATCCCGGCCCGGAAGCGGACCCCTGTCGGCCCCCCGCCGGAGGTCCTGGCCCTGCTCGCGCAGTGCCTGGACGACGGGTCCCCGGCGCTGGACGCGGCCACGGACGGGTTGCTCCGGGAGCGGGCCGACCGGCTGCTGGCCGCGCTCACCACGGCCGGACTGGTGCTGAGCGTGCCGGCCTGACCCGCGAGCGGTCGTCCGACGACCGGGGCCGGCGCCGCGGGAGGACCCGCGGCCCGGCGCCGGGAACGGTGGACGCGGACGGCCGGTCCGGGCCCGGCGACCGGTAGTCCGCGTCCACCGTCCGGGTCAGGGCCGGGCGTCGTCCCGTGCGGCGAGGCGCTGGGCGACGTCCTCCCGCAGCGCCTTCTTGTCGATCTTCCCGACCTTGGTCGTCGGCAGTTCCCCGACGACCTCGAGGCGCTCGGGCCAGGTGAAGGTGGCGACCCCGGCGCCGGCCATGGCCCCGCGGACCTCGTCGAGGGTCAGGGGGCTGCTGCCGGGCTTGACGACGGCGTAGAGGCAGACCCGCTCGCCGAGCACCGGGTCGGGCATGGCGACGGCCGCGACCGAGGCGACCTGCGGGAGCAACTGGTAGACGAGGTTCTCGACCTCCTCGGCGCTGATCTTCTCGCCGCCGCGGTTGATCATGTCCTTGTCGCGCCCCTCGACCACCAGGTTGCCGTCGGGACGCCGGCGCACGACGTCGCCGCTGCGGTACCAGCCGTCGGGGGTGAAGGCGCGGGCGTTCTGCTCGGGTGCCCGGTAATAGCCGCGGGGCGTGTACGGGCCGCGGGTGAGCAGCGCGCCCGGCGTGCCGTCGGGGACGTCCCGGTCGAGCTCGTCGACCACGCGGACCTCGTCGCCCTCGCTCAGCGGCCGGCCCTGGGTGGTGCAGACGACGTCCTCGGGGTCGTCGGGCCGGGTGTAGTTGAGCAGCCCCTCGGCCATGCCGAACACCTGCTGCAGGGTGCAGCCGAGCACCGGGCGGACGGTGCGGGCGACCTCGTCGGCCAGCCGGGCACCGCCGACCTGCAGCAGCCGGAGGGTGGCGAGCTGGTCGTTGCCCTGCTCGGCGGCGTGCGCCAGCCACCGCTGGGCGACCGCGGGGACCGCCGCTGCCACGGTGACGCCCTCGGCGGCGACGGTGGCGAACACCCGCTCCGGCTCAGGGGAGGGGAGCATGACCACCCGCCCGCCGACCAGCAGCGTGCCCAGGATCCCGGGGCAGGCCAGCGGGAAGTTGTGCGAGGCAGGCAGCGTGCCCAGGTAGACGGTGTCCGGGCCCAGACCGCAGACCTCCGCGCTGGCCCGGGCGTTGTAGGCGTAGTCGTCGTGGGTCCGGGCGATGAGCTTGGGCAGGCCGGTCGTGCCGCCGGACAGCAGGAACACCGCGACCGACCGGCTCGGGGGCTGGTCGGCGTCCCAGCGGGCCCGGTGCGCCGCGGCCTCGTCGGGCTCGGCGCACAGCTCGGTGAGGTCGACGTGGCCGTCGCGGACCGGCCCGCCGACCACGAGCACCTGCTGGAGGGTGTCCGACCCCGCGCGCAGCTCCTCGGCCAGCTCGGCGTGGTCGAAGCCGCGCAGCGTGGCCGGCACGGCGATCGCCGCGGCCGCGCTGTGCTCGACGAGATGGGAGAGCTCGTGCCGGCGGTGCGCCGGCAGGGCCATCACCGGGACGATGCCGGTCCGCAGGCAGGCCAGGGTGAGGACGACGAACTCCCAGCAGTTCGGCAGCTGGACGACGACGCGGTCCTCCCGGACCAGGCCCAGGTCGTCGACCAGCCGGCTCGCCAGCGCGTCGGCCCGCGCGGCCAGCGACCGGTAGGTCAGCCGGACGTCCCCGTCGATCAGGGCCACGGCGTCGGGGGAGACGTCGGCCGCGGCGAGCAGCTCCGCGCCGAGCGCGACCCCGCGCCACCAGCCCCGGTCGGTGTACTCCCGAACTGCCTCCGCCGGCCACGGGACGGTGCCCTCGGCGAGCGGCGGGGCGGTGCGCGCGGGCGTCATGGACGGGCTCCCTCGCCCTTGATGTGGTCGCCCTCGGCGGACGTGCCGAGGGTGAGGACGGCGTCGAGGGCGAGGAGCCCGTCGGTGGTGACCCGCAGCGGGTTGACCTCCACGTCGTCGATCCCGGGACAGGAGACGAGCAGGTCGCCGAGGGCGGCGAGGATGCCCCCGAGGGCGGAGCGGTCGGCCACCGGCCCGCCGCGGAAGCCGTCGAGCAGTGCCCGGCCGGCCAGGTCGTCGGCGAGCTCCCCGGCCTCCTCGGCGCTCAGCGGAGCCGGGGCGATGGCGACGTCGGCCAGCGCCTCGGCCACGACGCCACCGAGGCCGACGAGCACGACCGGCCCGAAGACCGGGTCCCGGGAGGCCCCCACGATGAGGTCGACCCCCGGGGGTGCCATCGACTCCACGAGGAACCGGGAGGCGCCGATCGACTCCAGCGCGTCGAGGGCCCGGTCGAGGCCGGCGGCGTCCCGGACACCCAGGTGCACGCCGCCGACGTCGGACTTGTGGGGAACCGCGGCGTCCAGCAGCTTGACCGCCAGCGGGCCGGGCAGCTCGGCGAGCGCGCGGTGCGCCTCCGCCCGGTCGGCGCAGGCCCGCCGGGGCGGGGTGGCGATGCCCAGCCGGCCGAGGAGCGACTTGGCCTCGTCCTCGTCCAGGTCGCGGGTCGGGACGGGGACCCGTCGGGGCTGGTGGCCGGTGTCGCGGTCGCTACGGCCGCGGGCGCGGGCGTCCTCGACCAGGGCCGTGACCGCCACGGTCAGCGCGGTGGGGCCGCCGAGGGCGGGCACGCCCAGCTTGCGGAGCGCCTGCCGCTGCGGGGTGACCTGGTCCGACGGGCCGCCCAGGCCGACGACGAGCGGTCCGGCGCCCTGCGCCAGGGCGCTCTCCACGGCTGCCGGCAGGTCCAGCGCGTCGGGCTCGGCGAGGGCGTAGACGCTGACCAGGTCGATCCCCGGGTCTGCCGCGACGGTGGCCAGCACCTGTCCGAAGCCGGGGCCGGGGCGGCCGGTGTCCACGGGGTTGGCCTGGTAGGTGAGCGGCGGCAGGAGCGCGCCCACCCCGGTCTGCGTGGCCTCGGCCAGCCGCGGCACCGGGACGCCGCGACCGCGCAGCCCGTCGACGTGCAGGAGTGCGGGTCCGGCCTGTGCGGTGACCACGCCGACGCCGGGGTCGGCGGCCGGGGGCAGCCGCAGCGCCGACAGTGCGGTGACCGCGTCCACCAGCTCCCGCTCGTCGTCGACCAGCACGGCGCCGGCGGCACGGAGCGCGGCCCGGGTGGTGCGCCAGGAGGTGGCCAGGGCGCCGGTGTGCGATCGGGCGAACTCGGCCACATCGTTGCGTCCGACGACGAGGGCGACGACCGGGACCCGCGTCGTCAGGCTGCGCACCGCCGCGGTCAGCGCCGCGCCGTCCGCGACCGTCTCCACGTGCAGGGCCACCGCCCGGGTGTGCTCGTCGCCGGCCAGGTGGGTCAGCACGTCGGCGGCCGCGACGTCGACCGCGTTGCCGAGCCCGACGGCGAGAGAGACGCCGACGTCGGCCTCGGCGAGCAGGAAGGCCAGCGCGTGGTTGACCCCGCCGCTGGCCGCGACCACCGCCACCGGGCCCGCCGGCACCGCGCCCGCACCGGGCACGAAGGTGGCGGTGAGGCCGCGGGCGGGGACCAGGAACCCGGACGTGTTCGGACCCAGGAGTGCGATGCCGCCGTCCCGGGCGGCGGCCAGCAGGTCCTGCTGGTGTCCCACGCCGGCGCCGCCGGCCTCGGCGTAGCCGCCCGAGCAGACCAGGGCCGCCCGCACGCCGGCGCGGGCCGCGTCGGCCACCGCCTGCGCGGACACCGGTGCCGGGACGCAGAGCACCGCCAGGTCGATCGGGTCGGGGGAGGCGGCCGCGGCCTCGGCGACGGTCGCGAACCGCCCGGCCGCCGGGTCGGCGTCGCGGGCGTTGACCCCGACGACCGTCCCGGGGGAGCCGGCCAGCGACCGGGCCATGACCGCGCCCAGCTTGGCCGGGTCGCGGGAGGCCCCGACGACGGCGATGCCGCGGGGGGCGAACAACGGGTCGAGACGGCTCACCGGACGTCCTCTCCGGCGGGGGCGCTGACCAGGTCCGTCCGGCCGGACAGCACCGCGGTGACGGCGACGTCGTCGGCGGCCGCCGGGTCGGCCTCCTCGACCAGCAGGGCCACCGTCGCGTGCTCCAGGCGCGCGGCCTCACACAGCAGGCGCCGGGTCAGCGGGGTGCCTCCGCCGACGGCGACCAGCGAGGTCCCGGCGGCGGCTGCCTTCGCGACCGTGTCCAGCACGGGTGGCAGGGCGTCCTCGGTGTCGGGGGCGGCGACCTGCACGCCCCAGGCGCTGCCGTCCTCGGCCGGCCCGGTGCGCAGCGGCAGGTCGCCGCCGGGCAGGCGCACGCACCCGTCGCCGAGCGCGACGCGCCGGCCGGTCAGCCGCCGGCCGGCGACCTCGAACGGGCTGTCCAGCGGCGCGGCGCCGTGCACCTCCTGCCAGCGCTGGTGGACCGAGGCCACGAACGACCCGTCACGACGCCGCAGCTTGGCGTCGGTCAGGCTGCGGGTGAAGAAGTGGTAGGCGAACTGCCAGGGCGGCAGCGTGTCGTGCGAGCGGCCGAACGTCTCCCACCACGACAGGCTCGGCCGTGCCGCCCCCTGGATCCGGGCGACCTGCGGCTGCCGGACGGACTCGTAGGTCTCCAGCGCGGCGTCGACGTCCGCGCCGTGCTCGTCGAGCGCCGCGACGAGGGCGACGGCGTCCTCCATCGCCATCTTGGTCCCGGACCCGACGGAGAAGTGCGCGGTGTGCGCCGAGTCGCCGAGCAGGGCGATCGCCGTGTCCCCGACGCGGTGCCGCCAGCGGCGCGCCCGACGGGTGCGGAAGTTGCCCCAGCGCGAGTTGTTCGCCAGCAGCGGGTGCCCCTCGACCTGGTCGGCGAACAGCCGCTGCAGGTACTCCCTGGTCTTCTCGTCGCTGGGGCCGGGCGGCTGGGTGACGTCGAACTCGTCGAGTCCGGCCGCCCGCCAGGACGCCTCGTCGGTCTCGACGATGAACGTCGAGACGCCGTTGCCGATGGGGTAGCCGTGGACGGCGAAGACCCCGTGCTCGCCACGCTCGTGGACGAAGGTGAGCCCCTGGAACGGGTAGGTGGTGCCCAGCCAGACGAACTTGGCGGTGGCCGTCTCCTCGCCGGGCTCGAAGACGTCGGGGAACAGCCCGCGCAGCCGGGAGTTGGCGCCGTCGGCGGCGACCACGAGGTCGTAGCCGGCGGCCAGCAGCTCGTCGGGGTCCACCTCCGTGGAGAAGCGGAGGTCGACGCCGGCCTCGGCGGCGTGCTCCTGCAGGAGCCGCAGCAGCGTCCGGCGCTCGACGGCCGCCATGCCGTTGCCGGCGCAGCGGAACCGCTCGCCGTGCAGCCGCACCTCGATCGGGTCCCAGTGCACGCCGTGCTCGGTCAGGGCCGTGCGCAGCACCGGGTCCGCGGCGTGGATCTGCTCGAGCGTGGCGTCGGAGAAGACGACCCCGAAGCCGAAGGTGTCCTCGGCCCGGTTGCGCTCGAAGACGGTGACCTCACGAGCGGGGTCGTCGGTCTTGGCCAGGGTGGCCGCGAACAGCCCTCCCGGACCGCCCCCCACGACAGCCATGCGCATCGGAGGTCTCCCAGCGGATTCGTGTGTCATGTCGACGTCCCGGTGCCTCAGACTGACACACGTGGAGGAGCGTGGGCAACGACCGTCAGGCTGTGGACGCCCGTCGATGTGGCCCTCCGTCGGAGGCACGTCGAACAGTGGGACCGGAGCCGGATGAAGCCACGATCGGTCGTGTTCGACCTCTTCGGGGACCATCTGCGCTACCACGGTGGCGAGGCGCGGACCCAGGCGCTGGTGGACCTGCTCGACGTCTTCGGCGTCGGTGAGCCCACCGCGCGCATCGTCCTCGCGCGGCTGCGGAAGGAGGGCTGGTTCGACACCCGCCGGGACGGTCGCCAGGTCGTCTACTCGCTGACCGACCGGACCTGGCGGCTGCTGGACGAGGGGCGGACCAGGATCTTCCAGCGCACCCACCCGTCCTGGGACGGGCAGTGGCGCATGGTCATCTACGCCGTCTCCGAGCAGGACCGGGCCGAGCGCGAGCGGCTGCGGCGCACGCTGTCGTGGCTGGGGTTCGGACCGCTGGCGACGGCGACGTGGCTGAGCCCGCACGAGCGGCTCGACGACGTGGAGCGCGCGCTGCCGGACACGTCGGCCCGGCTGGACCTGCTGACCTGCCGTTCCCGGGACCGGGCGACCGACCTGGACATGGTCGAGCGCTGCTGGGACCTGGAGGCGCTCGGGCGGGACTACCAGGTCCTCGTCGCCCGCCTGGAGGGGCTGCCCGCGGCGTCCGAGCTCGCCGGCCTGCCCGGCCCCGACGCGCTCCGGCTGCGCATCGGGCTGGTCTCGGACTACCGGCACTTCCCGTTCCGCGACCCCGACCTGCCGCGCGAGCTGCTGCCGGAGGGGTGGCCCGGTCCCCGTGCGCACGAGCTCTTCGTGGCTGCCCACGAAGCGCTGGCCGGGCCGGCCGACGCCCACGTGGCGAGCGTGCTGGAGCGGCACGGGTCCTGAGCCCGACCCGGGCGGACGTGGTCGCCGTGCGGCGGTCCGCCCTGCCGGCGCAGGCCGCCGCGACCGGGGCTGCGAGGATCGTCGCCGACGCGCACCACGAGGGGGACGAGCCGGACATGCCTAGAGCGCTGCTGCTGGAGAACATCGACCAGGTGGCGGTGGAGCTGCTGTCCTCGTCGGGCTACGAGGTGGAGACGCTGCGGGGCGCGCTGGACGAGGCGGACCTGACCGCCGCGCTCGACGGCGTCGACGTGCTGGGCATCCGGTCGAAGACGCAGGTGACCCGGGCGGTCCTGGAGGCCCGTCCGGGGCTGGCGGCGGTGGGCGCGTTCTGCATCGGCACCAACCAGATCGACCTGGCCGCGGCGGCCGGGTCGGGGGTGGCGGTGTTCAACGCGCCGTACTCCAACACCCGCAGCGTCGTGGAGCTGGCGATCGCGGAGGTCATCAGCCTGGCCCGGCGGCTGATCGACCGGGACCGGGCCCTGCACGCCGGGGTGTGGGACAAGTCGGCGACCGGCAGCCACGAGATCCGCGGGCGGACGCTGGGCATCGTCGGCTACGGCAACATCGGCAGCCAGCTGTCGGTGCTGGCCGAGGCGCTGGGCATGCGGGTGCTGTTCTACGACCTCGAGGACAAGCTCGCGCTGGGCAACGCGCAGCCCTGCGGCAGCCTGGAGGAGCTGCTCGAGCGCGCGGAGACGGTGACCCTGCACGTCGACGGGCGGGCCGGCAACGCCGGGCTGTTCGGCGCCGAGCAGTTCGCCCGGATGCGCCCGCGCAGCCTGTTCCTCAACCTCTCCCGCGGCTTCGTTGTCGACCACGAGGCGCTGCGCGACCACGTGCTCAGCGGCCACATCGCCGGCGCCGCGGTCGACGTCTTCCCCGACGAGCCGCGCGAGCAGGGGGACCCGTTCGACTCCGTGCTGCGCGGGCTGCCCAACGTCGTCCTCACCCCGCACGTCGGTGGGTCGACCCAGGAGGCGCAGTACGACATCGGGCGCTTCGTGGCCGGCAAGCTGGCCGACTACGCCCGCACCGGGACGACGACGCTCAGCGTCAACCTGCCGCACGTGGCGCTGCACGGGTCATCGGCGGCCCGGTTCGCCCTGCTGCACCGCAACGTGCCCGGCGTCCTGGCCCGGGTCGACGCGCTGGTCGGCGAGCACGGCCTCAACGTCGACGGGCAGGTGCTGGCCACCCGCGGGGAGCTCGGCTACGTGGTGACCGACGTCAACGGCGAACTGCCCCCGCCCCTGCTGACCGCGCTCCGGGCCCTGCCGGAGACCGTCCGCCTGGCGACGCTGCCCCCACCCGGCTGAGCGGGGAGGCCGGGTCGGGTCGGCCGTCGGCTCCGGCCCGCAGGTTCACCTCCAGGTCCCGGACCGCCGGTGGACGTGCACGGCCGTGACGCCCATGAGGACGAGGACTCCGACGACGGCGAAGGTGTTCGCGACTGCGAGGACGCCGATGACCGGCCGGCCGGGCCAGGACCCGTAGATGACCGCCGGGCTCTCCTGACGGGCTGTCGGGACGAAGTGGACGACCGTGACGATCGCCCCGAGGACCAGTGAGGCGCCGAGCCAGTAGCCGGCCCACGCCTTCCCGCGAGCCGTCAGCAGCAGCCCGCCGAGCAGGACCAGCGAGACGACCACCAGGCTGACGGTGAAGGGCGTGACGCTGCCGGTGAAGGGCCAGCCGCTGTGGTCCCAGGTCGGGTCGAGGTCTGCGTGGTGGACCTGCCGGCCGCGGAGCACGTGGTCGGCGAAGTGGAGACCGGCGAGGACCGTGGTGACCGAACCGACGGCGAGCAGGCTCCGCCGGTCGGCACTGCTCCGCACGCCCGGTGCCGGTGCTCGGAACCTCGTGCCCATGGGTCCACCTGCTCCATCGGTCGGTCGCAGGGCCGGCGGCGCGCGCCGACGTCGTCAGCCCGGTCGACCGTCCAGGACGTAGGAGCCTGGGGCCGGCTCCAGCGGTGGGTGCGCGGCGCTGCCCTGGGCCGTCGGCGCCGGCACCTCGTCGCCGGACCGCTCGAGCATCCACTCCGCCCACGGCTCCCACCAGCTGCCGGTGTGCCGCTGGGCCGACGCGCGCCAGGCGTACGGGTCGGGTCCGGGTTCGCCGTCGGTCCAGTAGTGCGCCTTCGGGTTGCCCGGCGGGTTGACCAGGCTCTGGATGTGCCCGCTGTGGCTGAGCACGAAGGTGCTCGGCCCGGACAGCAGCTGGGTCGTGCGGTAGCACCCGTCCCACGGGGTGATGTGGTCGGTGAGCCCTCCGCTCACGAACGTCGGCACGGTGATGCGGCTGAGGTGGACCGGGGTGCCGAGCACGCGCATGGCGCCCGCTCGCACCAGCGCGTTCCGGCCGAAGATCTCCAGGAACTGCTCGTGCAGCCGGGCGGGCAGGTTGGTGCCGTCGGCGTTCCAGGCGAGGATGTCGAACGCCGGCGGGTCCTCGCCCATCAGCCACTGGTTGACCAGGTAGTTGAAGATCAGGTCGTCGGGACGCATCCAGCTGAAGACCGACCCCATCTCGCGGGCGCTGATGACGCCGCGCCGGCGCGAGTTGCGGCGGGCGCGCTCGACCAGCCGCGGGCCGGAGAAGGCGCCGAGCGGCGCCCGGCTGGAGAAGTCGAGCAGCGTCACCGCGTAGCCGGCGGCGTGCACCCGGTCGTCGCCGGTCGCGGCGAGGTGGTTGAGCGCCGTGGTCATGATCTGCCCGCCGGCACAGAGGCCGAGCGTGGTGACGTCGGGGGAGCCGGTGACCTCCCGGGCGACGTCGATCGCGTCGAGGACGGCGCCGGCGTAGGTGTCCAGGCCCCAGTCCGCCTGCTCACTCGTCGGGTTGCGCCAGCTGATCATGAAGACCCGCAGGCCACGGCTCACCGCGTACTCGACGAGGCTGCGCCCGGGCTGCAGGTCCAGGAAGTAGAAGCGGCCGATCGGTGGCGGCACGATCACCAGCGGGCGCTGCCGCACGCGGGCCGTCGTCGGCGCGTACTCGATGACCTCGATCACCTCGTCGCGGTGGACGACGGCACCGGGGGAGATCCCGAGGTTCCGGCCGACGGCGAAGGCGCTGCGGTCGACCTGGGTGGGCAGGCCGCCGTTGTGGCGCAGGTCGTGGAGCATGTGGCCCATGCCGCGCAGGACGCTGAGGCCGCCGGTCTCGAAGGCGCGCTTGACCGCGGCCGGGTTGCCCAGCAGCGTGTTCGTCGGCGACAGGGCGCTGGTGAACGCGTTCAGGAAGAACCGCGCCTGCTCGACCTCGCGCCAGTCCGCCCCGCCGGCCTCGTAGGCGTCGACGAGGCCCTCCAGTGACCCGGTGACCGCCAGGTAGGACTGGGCCAGCCGGCGGTAGCCGGGGTGCAGCGACCACGTCGGGTCGGCGAAGCGCTTGTCCTTCGGGGCCGGGGCGATGTCGTCCGTGCCGCGGACGATGCTCGCCGTGGTCCGTGCCAGCCGGGCTGCCTCCCGCGCGAGAGGTCCCGGCTGGGCGAGGGTGGCGAGCACTGCCCGCGCCATGCCGCGTGGCGAGGGGACGGGCACTGGCTCCGCGCCCTCCACCGAGCCCAGCGCCTCGTTCTCGGTCTCCGGTATCGGGGCGCGCCGTTCCGCGCTGGAGTGGGTGTGCCGCGGCGCGGACGTCAGAGTGGTCATCCCGGCTCCCTGTGACGTAGGTCACTGGACGGGGCCGACGGTAGCCGATCACAGCGGTCGGGTCCTAGATCGGACTGCGGTTTCCGGGCCGCTGCCACGGCCGTCGAGGCCTGCGCCTCCCACCTCGCCGGGCCCCTCCTCCCAGGCGGGTGTCGAGCAGGTCGTGCACGTGCTCGGTGTCCACGGAGGCGAGTGGGCCACGAGCGTGAAGAGGGAGACCAGCCCCAGGCCCACGACAGGTCGGGCCGCCGCGTCAGGAACGGCTCCAGAATGGGTCCTCCCGCGGGCGGCGACATCGGTCAGGTGCCGCGGTCGGGCTGGTTGGCGGTCACGCAGAACGGCAGACCGACCGGGTCGCGCAGCGCGACGAAGCCGTCGCCCGGCCACAGCAGCTCGGCGCCGAGCGCACGCACCCTGGCCACCTCGGCGTCGACGTCGTCGGTCCCCAGGTCCAGGTGCGCCCGGGCGTGCGTGCCGCCGTCACCGTCCCCGAGGCGCTGGATAAGCAACGCCATCGGGCTCTCCGAGCGGTGTGCCAGCCGGGAGAACTCCGGGGAGTCCACCGGCTCGTCGGCCCACCCGGTCGCGGAACGCCAGAAGTCCAGCTCGGCGTCGTGCCGGTCGGCCGGGACGTCGACACACAGCTGCACCAGCCGGGAGCGGTGGCCGTCGGGCCATGCCACCGCGACCGGGCGCTCGTGCGGCCAGGCCTCCTCGCAGACGCAGAACGGCAGGCCGGCCGGCGAGGTCAGCACCTGCCAACCGTCGCCCATCGGTCCGGGCTCGGCACCCAGACCCGCGAGCCGGGGGACGTCGTCGGCGGGCGAGCCGAGCAGGTCCAGGTGCACCCGCGGCGGCCCGCCGATCCGCTGCACGTGCAGGTAGGGCGCCCCCCATGGCGGGAGGAGCGAGACGAACTCCGGGTGGTGGGGCCACGGCTCGCCGGGTGGCCACCCGGCCACCGCCGACCAGAACGTCCGGGCGGCGCCCACGCGGTCGGTCGGCGCGTCGACGAAGGCGTGCACCCACGGGACCGGCACCCACCCAGGCTGGCACAGCCGCGCCGGCCGTGCGGTCATGGCAGGCTCCTCCTGTGGCCGAGCCCTCCCGCACCGCGGTGGTGACCGGCGCCGGCTCCGGGTTGGGCCGCGCCATCGCCCGGGCCCTGACGGACGACGGGTGGTCGGTGGCGCTGCTCGGCCGCACCCGCGCTGCCCTGGAGGGGACGGCGGCCGCCGGCGGCACCAGCCTCGTGCTGCCCACCGACGTCACCGACGAGCGGCACGTCGACGAGGCCTTCGGCGCGGTGCGCGACGCCTGGGGCCGGCTGGACCTGCTGGTCAACAACGCCGGCACGTTCGGCCCGTCCGGCGAGGTCGACGAGATCACCGTCGAAGACTGGCGGGCCACCGTCGAGGTCAACCTGACCGGGATGTTCCTCTGCACCCGGGCCGCCGTCCGGCTGATGAAGGCGCAGCAGCCATCCGGCGGGCGGATCGTCAACAACGGCTCGATCTCGGCGCACGTACCCCGGCCGGGAAGCGTCGCCTACACCGCCACCAAGCACGCGGTCACCGGGCTGACCCGGGCCGTGGCGCTCGACGGCCGTGCGCACGGGATCGCCGTGGGGCAGGTCGACATCGGGAACGCGGCCACCGAGATGACCGCCGGCATCGCCACCGGCGCCCGCCAGGCCGACGGCTCGGTCCGGCCGGAGGCCACGTTCGACCCCGCGCACGTCGCCAGCACGGTGGTGCACATCGCGCGGCTGCCGCTCGACGTCAGCGTCCCGTTCACGACGGTGCTGGCCACCGGCATGCCCTTCCTCGGCCGCGGCTGAGCCCACCCGAGCGCCGGGCAGCCCGACTCCACGGTTCCAGGACGCCGGTAGTGGTTCAGTCGGGTTGCGGCACCACGGCTGGGCTGTCGGGCACGTTGGGTGGTACGACGTTGGGGCCGGCCTCGGGTGGACGTAGCTCGTTCTGGGGATGCAGCCGGACGGCGACCAGCGCGACGTCGTCCTCGGGGCTGTCGGGGAGCATCCGGGCGAGCAGCTGGTCGCACAGCTCGTCGAGGTCACGGCCGGCCAGTTCCTCAAGGGTGTCCTGCAGGCGCTGGAGGCCGCGGTCGAGGTCCTGGTCGCGTCGCTCGACCAGACCGTCGGTGTACATGAGCACGACGGAGTTCCGGTCCAGGACGACTTCGTGTTCCCGGCGCCGGGTGTCCGGGCGCACGCCCAGCAGGAGGTCGGCTCGCAGCCCGGTGAGCGGCAGCACGGTGCCGTCGCCGTTGATCACGAATGGCGGCGGGTGGCCCGCGTTGGACCAGCGGATGCGGGTGATGCCGCGGTCGCGTTCGCCGGGGGTCTGTTCCAGGCGGGCGACGGCGACGGTGGCCACGGTGTCGACCATGAGCGTCTCCATGACGGCGTCGGCGCGGCGCAGGATCTCGGCGGGGCCGTGGCCGTCCTCCGCACCGAGGGTCCGCACGATGGTGCGCATCTGTCCCATCGCGGCGGCGGCGTGGATGTCGTGCCCGACGACGTCGCCGATGACCAGGACGGTCGCGCCGTCGGGCTGCAGGAACGCGTCGTACCAGTCCCCGCCCACCTGCGCGGCCTGGGCGGCGGGGACGTAGCGGACGACGACCTGGGCGTGGTCGGGTTCGGGCGGGGGCGTGAGCAGGGACCGCTGCAGCCCTTCGGCCAGGCTGCGCTGCTGGCGGTACAGGCGGGCGTTGTCCAGGACGAGGCCGGCCCGGGCGGCGACGTGCCGCACCGTGACCAGGTCGTCGGGGGTGAAGGGACCGCGGTCGGCGCCGTTGGCGATGGTCAGCAGCCCGACCGGGCCGGTGCGACCCGGCAGCGGGACGACCGCTGCTGCCTCGGGAGCCAGCGCAGCGATCAGGTCGCGCGCCGGGCCGGGGGCCACCATCTGCTGCCCGGTGGCGGTCGCGCCGGAGGGCAGCATCTGGAGCTGCCCGGTGGACAGCGCCCGCAGGGTGATCGAGTCGTCGGTGAGGGCCGGCAGCCGGGCCTCGGCGTAGCCCTCGGTGACCGGGCGCAGCTGCGGGTCGGCGTGCCAGGAGCCCGCGTTGCGCAGCCGGCGGCGGGAGCCGGCCTCTTCCTGGTCGTCGACCATGGTCAGGACGCACCAGTCGGCCACCGTCGGGACGACCAGTTGCGCCAGCCGGCCCAGCGCCTCCCCGCCGTCCAGGCTGGCGCTGAGCTCCTGGGTGATCCGGCTGAGCAGTCGCTCGCGGGCGGCTGCGCGTTCGGTGCGTTCGTGCGCCCGCTTTCGGTCGGTGATGTCGAGGAAGTAGATCGCCAGGCCGTCCGGGCTGGGCACGGCCCGCACCTCGACCCAGATGTCGAGGGGTGCGGGGTAGTAGGCGTCGAAGGCCACCACCTGACCGGTCGCCCGCGCCCGCCGGTAGGCCTCCTCGAACTCGCTGCCCACGGTGGCGGGGAAGACCTCCCAGAAGGACTGCCCGATCAGGTCCTGGCGCTGGTAGCCGGAGATGCGCTCGCCCTCGGCGTTGACCAGGGTGACCACCCAGTCGTCGTCCATCGCGAGGAAGGCCACCGCCATGTCCTCGAGCACGCCGGCGACCCGCTCCTGGGCCTGGCGGCGTTCGGTCACGTCCCAGGCAGCGCCCAGCACCCGGACGGTGACGCCGGCCTCGTTGCACAGTGCGCGGCCACGGGCGGCCACCCAGCGCAGCGTGCCGTCGGGGAGGGCGATCCGGTACTCGGCCTCGTAGTCCCCGCAGCTCTCGATCGCTCGCTGCAGCAGTTCGGTGACCCGGCCCAGGTCGTCCTGGTGCAGGCGGGCGTTGAACCCCTCGATGGTCTGGTCGAAGGTGGCCTCGTCCAGGCCGAAGAGCTCCAGCAGCCGCTCGTCCCAGCTCAGCGTCCCGGTGCCCAGGTCCCAGTCGAACGTGCCGATGCCGGCCGCCGCCCGAGCGAGATCCAGCAGCTGTCCGTGGGCGCCGGGCCCGTCCAGCACCGCTCCGGCGACCGGCGGTCCAGCCTGGTCCTGGGACGAGATGGAGCCGACAGCGTCCGGCTGACCCTGGACCACCACACCCACTCGTTCCCCCGCGCCGTCGGGCTCTGGTTCCTGCGGCCCCGGCCGATTGTGCCCGACCGTGCTCCCGGTCCAGTGGGTGGTCGACCGGACGCTGCTGCCGCGCTCGTCGCGTCGAATGGCGACGTGGTCACAGAGCTGGCGTGCGAGCCACAGGCCCATGCCGCCGGCGCAGAGGTCGTCACCGTGGGCGTGACGCGAGCCATCCGCTCTCCGAAGCGGACCTGCGGAGCGTCCTCGCGGCGGCGCGGGAGGTGGGGGACCAGAACGTCGAGACCCGCGCCAGAAGCGCCCTGGACGGGGCTCCAGCTCCAACCGACGTCAGCGCCACCGGTCCCCACGCGCCTGCACGTACTGCGCTGACACGTAGCGCCAGGGGATGACGGCGAGGACGATCAGGACCACCAGGCAGGAGGTGAAGACCTCCGCAGTGGCCGGGTCCAGCTGATCGCCGACCCACAGGGGCAGAGCGACGACGGCCACCCAGATGACCTTCCAGGCCAGTTCGAACAGCAGCACGGGGAGCATCTTCACCGGGTGGCGGAGCCCGACGAACGACAGGACCGACAGCGCCACCAGCATGCACGTCACGACCCCCTCCATCAGCGGCCATGGCCTGCTGTCGTCGATGAGCAACGGCCACTTCGTCACGGCGAGTCCGACGGCCATGACGAGATAGCCGAGCCTCATCAGGTGGAGGCGGGGCAGCGAGACCTCGGTCGTTGCCGGAGTGCCCGTCCGGTCGGTTCGGTCCTGCCCGGTGTCCGTGGTGTGGCTGGTCATGACAGCTCTCCTTCGATCCGTGGCGGTGACGTCGGTTCGGGCGCCTGCGTCCATGTCCACCCTGCGGCCGTGACGGAGCTGGCACATCCGGCTGCGGTCGGTGCGGACTCGACCGAAGTCGGCTTCCCAGCGACTTTGGTCGGTCGCACAGGCCGCCCCGCTCTACGCTCCGACCGTGGGCTCCGCCGGCGAGGCTGAACGGCCGGGCATGGCTGGGCACGGCAGGTGGCATGGGGCGCTGTTCGCGGTCGCCGGCGGCGCGCTGTGGCTGATCGTCGCGCGGGACGAGTGGGGCTCGGCTGGGGCGCTCCTGTGGATCGACGTCGCCCTCGGCGTCGCCTCCGTCGCGGCCATGCCGTTCCGCCGTCGCCGGCCGCTGGCCGTCACCTTCCTGACCGTGGCTGCGACCGCGGTCTCGGCCAGTGCCATCGGTGCGTGGGTCGTCTGCCTGGTGTCGCTGTCGGCCCGCCGGCGTTGGCGGGAGATCCTGCCCACCGCGGTGCTGTCGGTCGCGACCGGACAGGTCCTCTACGCCGTGCAGCCCGATCAGACGCTGCCCTGGTACGTGAACCTCGTCTTCACGGCTCTCGCCACGGGCGTCGTCGTGGCCGTCGGCATGTACGTCGGTGCGCGTCGCGAGCTCGTCGCGTCCCTGCGCGACCGGGCCGACCGCGCCGAGCGCGAGCAGGTGCTGCGGGTTGCCGCTGCCCAGGCGGGGGAGCGGGCGCGCATCGCCCGCGAGATGCACGACGTGCTGGCACACCGCATGTCCCTGGTGGCGCTGCACGCCGGGGCGCTCGTCTACCGCAGCGATCTCAGCGTGGCCGAGACCCAGGAGACGGCGGGCGTCATCCAGGCCAACTCCCAGGCCGCCCTGGCCGACCTGCGGGAGATCCTGGGTCTGCTGCGGGACACCGAACAGGGCGAGGACGTGGCCGACCACCGGCCGCAGCCCACCCTCGGCGATCTGGACACCTTGCTCGACGAGGAGCGTGCCGCCGGGGCGCGTATCACGGTGCACTCCGACCTCGCGGACGGCAACGCGCTCCCGGTGTCGACAGGCCGCAGCGCCTACCGGATCCTGGAGGAGGGCCTGACGAACGCCCGCAAGCACGCCCCGCATGCCGCCGTCACCGTCGCACTGACGGGTCGTCCGGGGGCCGGGGTCGACCTCACCGTCCGGAACCCCGTCCGGGTGGAGGACGGCCATCACGGCACCGAGGCCACCGGCTTCGGCCTCGTCGGACTGGCCGAGCGGGCCGTTGCCAGCCACGGCCACTGCCAGCACGGCGTCGGGGCCGGGGGCGACTTCGTCCTCCGGGCCTGGCTCCCGTGGGACCGATGAGCGCCGCGCCGATCCGCGTCGTCCTCGTCGACGACGACCCCTGGGTCCGCGCCGGACTGGGCCTCGTGCTCCGCGGTGCGCCGGGGTTGGAGATCGTCGGCGAGGCCGGCGACGGCGGCCAGGGCCTCGAGGTGATCACCCGGACCCACCCCGACGTCGTGCTGATGGACATCCGCATGCCGCGCATGGACGGGTTGACCGCCACCCAGCGCCTCTTCGAGCGACGCGACCCGCCGAAGGTCATCGTGCTCACCACCTTCGACGCCGACGACCACGTCGTCCGGGCCCTGGCCCAGGGTGCGAGCGGGTTCCTCCGCAAGGACACCTCTGCCCCGATGATCGTCGAGGCGATCCAGAAGGTCGCCGCGGGGGAGCCCACGCTGTCGCCCAGCGTCACCGCGCAACTGATCCGAAGGGTCGTCGACGCGCACGCCACGGTCGCTGTGAACGCTGAGCGGGCGCGAGCCGCGGCCGCCCGGTTGGCGGATCTCAGCGACCGGGAGCGGGACGTCGCGGTCGCGGTCGGACAGGGCAAGTCCAACGCTGAGATCGCCGGTGACCTGTTCATGAGCCTGCCCACGGTCAAGGCCCACGTCTCCCACATCTTCGTCAAGCTGGACGTGACGAACCGGGTGCAGATCGCGATCTGCGTTCACGAGGCCGGCCTCGCATGGTCATGACCGGCCCTCTCCTCGCGACGAAGCTGTACGTCCCCCGGCGGCGACGCGGCCTGATCCGGCGTCCGGAGCTGAACGAGCGGCTGAGCCGGGGAGCGGAGTCGGCGCTGACGCTCGTGTCGGCTCCGGCCGGCTTCGGCAAGACGACGCTGATCGCGGACTGGCTGGACGCAGCTCCGGCCGGTGGGCGGTCCGTGGCGTGGCTGTCACTCGACCAGCGCGACAACGACCCGGTGTTGTTCTGGACGTACCTCGCCGCCGCGTTGGAGAAGGCGGCGCCGGGGGCCGGCTCCGGTGCGCTCTCACTCCTGCAGTCGCCCCAGCCGTCGACCGACGAGGTCCTTGCCACGTTGCTCAACGACCTGAGCGCCGTCCCGGGCGACGTCGTGCTGGTCCTCGACGACTACCACGTCATCGAGGCGCGCGAGGTGCAGGACAGCCTGGCCCTCCTGCTGGAGCACCAGCCCCCGCAGCTGCACCTGGTGGTCGCCGGCCGCGCCGACCCCGCGTTCCCACTGTCGCGGCTCCGGGCGCGCGGCGAGCTCCTCGAGCTGCGCGCCGCAGACCTGCGCTTCACGTCCGACGAGGCGGCCGAGTACCTCAACCGCTCGATGGGGCTCACGCTGACGGCATCGGATGCCGCAGCGTTGGCAGAACGCACCGAGGGCTGGATCGCCGCCCTCCAGCTGGCGGCGCTGTCCCTGCAGGGGCGGGACGACGTTGCGGGCTTCGTCGCCGCCTTCGCCGGAGACGACCGCTACATCGTCGACTACCTCGCCGAAGAGGTCCTGCAGCGCCAGCCCGACCACGTCCGGGACTTCCTGCTGCGGACCTCCGTCCTGAGCCGCTTGACCGGGTCGCTGTGCGACGCCGTGACCGGCCAGGACGGCGGCCGGGCTGTGCTGGAGGCGCTCGACCGCGGGAACCTCTTCCTGGTCCCGCTGGACGACCAGCGCCGGTGGTACCGGTACCACCACCTGTTCGCCGACGTGCTCCGGGCGCGCGTGCTGGACGAGCAGCCCGGCCGGGTTCCGGAGCTGCACCGGCGGGCCAGTGACTGGTACGAGGACCACGGGGAGCGGCCGGAGGCGATCGACCACGCGCTGGCCGCCGGCGACCTCCCGCGAGCGGCGGACCTGGTCGAGCTGGCGATCCCGGCACTGCGCCAGGGGCGGCAGGAGGCCACCCTGCGTCGCTGGCTAGAGGCGCTTCCCGACGAGCTGGTGCAGGTGAGGCCCGTGCTGAGCGTCGGGTACGTCGGGGCGCTCATGGTCTTCGGCGAGCTCGAGGGCGTCGAGGCGCGGCTCCGCGACGCCGAGCGGTTGCTGGCCACGGGGACAGGTGACTGGACGGTTCCCGGGGCCGCCGCGGCGGAGATGGTGGTCGTGGACGAGGCGGAGTTCCGCCGTCTACCGAGTGCGATCGCCGTCTTCCGTGCCGGCCAGGCCCGCATCCTCGGCGACGTGGCCGGCACCATGAGCCACGCCCGGCGGGCGCTCGACCTGGTCGGCGAGGACGACCCCTTCAGCCGGGGAGCCGCTGCAGCCCTCCTGGGACTCGCGTACTGGACGACCGGGGACCTCGCCTCGGCGCACCGTTGGTATGCCGACGGCATGGCCAGTCTCGAGCGGGCCGGATACCTCTCCGACGTGGTCGGCGGTGCCGTCACCCTGGCGGACATCGAGATCGCACAGGGCCGTCTCCGCCAGGCGATGAGCACCTACGAGCAGGGACTGCAGCGAGCCGAACAGGCGACTCCCGTGCTCCGGGGAGCGGCGGACATGCACGTGGGTCTGAGCGACCTGTTCCGTGAGCGCAATGACCTCGATGCCGCCGTGCAGCACCTGCAGCGGAGCAGGGAACTGGGCGAGCACAACGGTCTGCCCAAGAACCGGTACCGCTGGCGCGTCGGGATGGCCCGGGTCCGCCAGGCCGGCGGAGATCTCGGCGCCGCAGTCGACCTGCTCGACGAGGCCGAGCGCCTGTACACCAGTGACTTCTCGCCCGACGCGCGGCCGGTCGCGGCGCTGAGGGCCCGGGTGTGGATCGCGCAGGGGGAGTGGGCGAGGGCGCTCGCCTGGGCGCATGAGCGAGGTCTGTCCGTCGACGACGAGCTCAGCTACCTGCGGGAGTTCGAACACGTCACACTCGCCCGGGCGCTCCTGGCCCGGCCCACGGCGACGTCACCCGGCGACGAGGTCCACTCGTTCGCGCAGCGCCTCCTCCGGGCGGCGCACGAGGGGGAGAGGGCCGGGACCGTCATCGAGCTCATGGTGCTGCAGGCCCTGGCCCGCCAGGCGCACGGAGACCTCCCGGCTGCGCTGGCGAGCCTGCGGCAGGCGGTGACGCTGGCCGAGCCGGAGGGCTACATCCGGGTCTTCCTGGACGAGGGCCCGCCCCTGGCCCCCCTGCTGCGAGCGCTCGCGAAGGAGGGGACCGCTCCCGGCTACGTCCGTCGGCTCCTGGCCGCCCTGCAGAGCACCGCGGGCAGCCCGCCCGTCGACCAGGGGGTGATCGACCCACTGAGCGAACGCGAGCTGGAGGTGCTGCGGCTGCTGGGGAGCGATCTGAACGGCCCGGCCATCGCTCGCGAACTCGTCGTGTCCCTGAGCACGGTGCGGACCCACACCAACCACATCTACGCCAAGCTCGGGGTCAACAGCCGTCGGGCAGCGGTGCGCCGGGCCGGGGAACTCGCCCTGCTGGCGCGCCCCCGCGGTCACCGCCCGAGCGGCGCCGCCCTCGACGACCGGTAGGCGCCCGATCCGGGCTCGTCGGACGCGCTCCAAGGGTGGCGACCGCCGCAGCGAGGGCACCGATTCCTGCCCGTGCGGTCCAGAGCCGGCGGACCCGCCGGCCGAGCTCGGTGACCAGCACCCCCGGGCAGGCCGCCGGTCCCGACCGGCCGGATCACCACGTCGATCAACACATGTGGTGATCCGTGCTCATCACATCGCCTCCTACCTTTCGCTCGCACCGCAGAGCACGTCCCGTGACGCCGGGCGAGCCGTCCGGGCAGCCATCACCGAGGGAGGTCGATGACCGAGATGTCGACCGACAGTTCTCCAGAGCCCGGCCAGTACGAGATCCGCCTCCAGGGGCGCCTGCATCCCCGATGGGCCGCCTGGTTCGACGGGATGAGCCTCACCCACGAGAGCGACGGCACCACCGTCCTCAGTGGCCTGGTGGTCGACCAGGCCGCGCTCCACGGCCTGCTCCACAAGGTCCGGGACGCCGGCCTGCCGCTGATCTCGGTCGCTCAGGTGGACCCGCCCGGCCCGACGTGCCCTGCACCCAACCTCGCTGACCCGTCAATCCACACAGGGAGATCGACATGACGACCACCGTCCCAACCAGCCGGACCTCGGAAGCGCGAGGACCGTCGACCGACACGCTGCGGAGGACCGCGTTCATCGCGGGCGGGCTCTACGTGCTCACTTTCGCCGCCTCGATCCCCGCGCTCCTCCTCATCACGCCCGTGCTGGACGATCCGGCCGGCTACCTCATGAGCTCCGGCGCCGATGACACGCGGGCGCTCTGGGGCAGTTTCCTCGATGTGGTCACCGCCCTCGCCGGCATCGGCACTGCGGTCACGCTGTTCTCCGTGGTCAAGCGGCAGAACGAGGGCGTCGCCCTCGCCTTCGTCACCTCTCGCGTCCTGGAAGCCGCCATCATCATTGGCGGTGTCGTCAGCTTCCTCTCGCTCGTGAGCCTGCGGCAGGCCGGTACTGCTGCCGGAGCAGATGCCGCCATGGCCACCACCGGCCAGTCGCTCGCCGCGATGCGGGAGTGGACACAGCTGTTCGGGCCCAACCTGCTGGCCGGCGTGAACGGGCTGCTCCTGGGCTACCTGCTGTACCGGTCCAGGCTCGTGCCACGGATCATCCCGATGCTCGGCCTCATCGGCGGCCCGCTGCTCATCGCGTCCACGGTGGCCGTGCTGTTCGGCTTCCACAGCCTGGGCTCGGCCTCCTTCCTGCTCACCGTGCCTCCCATCTTCGTCTGGGAGTTGTCCCTGGGCGTCTGGTTGGTCCTCAAGGGGTTCACGCCCTCGCCGGTGACCGCCGGGATGGTCGCCGGCTCCACGCCCTCGTACCGCGGCGTCGACGCCTGACCGTCGCAAGGCACGGCCGGGCCGATCGCGGCGCCCGCCCACGCAGATCGGTCCGGTCCGGCCGCGCACCTGCCCAGCCCACCCCGTCAGCCCCCGAAGGAAGCGACATGACCATCACCTCGCCCGCCCCCGCAGCGACCCGACCATCGCCTGACTCGATGCGCCGGACCTCCCTGGCCGCCGGCATCCTCTACTTGCTCACCTTCGTGTCGATCCCCACCCTCGTCCTCTACGACCCGGTGCGGAGCGACCCCGATTTCGTCCTGGGCGCCGGCAGCGACACCGGCGTGCTGTGGGGTGCCTTCTCCGAGGTCGTCGTCGCGCTGGCCGGGATCGGCACGGCCGTGGTGCTGTTCCGGGTGGCGAGGCGGCAGAGCGAGACAGCGGCTCTCGGGTTCGTCACCGCCCGGGTCCTGGAAGCCGCCCTCATCATCGTCGGTGTCGTCAAGCTGCTCTCGATCGTCTCCCTGCGGACCGACGTGGCCGGAACCGCCGGCGCGGACCCCGAGTCGCTGGTCACGATCGGCCAGACCCATCTCGCCGGCTACGACTGGGCGTTCCTGCTCAGCCAGAGCCTGATGCCGGTCGTCAACGCGCTGTGCCTGGGATACGTGATGTACCGGTCGCGGCTGGTACCGCGCATCCTGCCCATCCTGGGGCTCATCGGCGCCCCGATGCTGCTCGCCTCCGACATCGCGATCTTCTTCGGCGTCATCGACCGGGTGTCCCCGTTCGCAGCTGTCGCCTTCATCCCGATCGCCGTGTGGGAGCTCTCGCTCGGGGTCTACCTGACCGTCAAGGGCTTCAAGCCCGCCGCCGTCGCCGCGCTCACCTCGATCGACCGGGACTCCCGGCTGTCGCCGGTCTGAAAGCGCAGGTCCAGGATCCAGCCGCCCCGCACTCGGGGGGCGGCCGCGACGGTCAGGTCGAGCGGACCAGGACCGGTCACTGCCCGGGTGTCGGTGTCGTGCCGAGGGCCCGGCGGGGCGTCAGCCGGAGGGCTGCGCCGGCGCTGCACGGGCCTCTGCCCGTCCTCCAGGGTGTCGGGAGAGTCCTCGAACCGCAGCAGGTCGCCGGTCAGCTCGGCCAGCAGCGCACTGACCTGGGCCGGCGTCGCCTGCGGGCGGGAACCAGCGTTCGTTCTCCCCACTGGGCCTGACCCGCGTCGTCCTCGCGGGTCCGCGGCCCGATGTCGCCGGGCGACCGGGTCGCCTCAGCGCAGGACGACGCCGGCGTCGACCCGGAGCTCGAGACCGGTGACGTACCTGGCCTCGTCGGAGACCAGCCAGCGCAGCGCGGCAGAGGTGTCCCTGGTCTCCATCCACCCGATGGGCAGGACGTGCTGCGGCCGGGACGCCATCTCGTACTCCTCGTCCGTGGGGTGCGGGTTGTCCGGGAGGAACAGCCGCTTGTTGGTGTCGGTCATGTAGATCGCCGTGTTGACGTTGGTGGGTGAGAGCGCGTTGACCCGGATGGAGTGCGGGCCGAGCTCTGCCGCCATCGGCTTGAGCATGCCGACCAGCGCGGTCTTGGCCGCCACGTAGTGCGTGATGTTGGCGAACCCCTTGGTCGCGCCCGCGGAGGCGACCATGACGACGACCCCGCCGCGGCCACCCTCGATCATGGCCGGCGTCGCCGCCCGCACGGTGTGCCAGGCGCCGGTGAGGTCGGTGTCGACGGTGTCCTTCCAGTTCTGCAGGCTGATCTCCCAGAACGGACCGGCGCCCGCCAGGATGCCGGCGTTCGCGACCACGATGTCGACCCGGCCGAATTCCGCGAGCCCCTTGTTCAGCACGGCCTCGACCGCGGCGTAGTCCCGGACGTCAGCCTGCTCGGCCACCATCCGGCGTCCGGTGGCCTCGACCGCGGCGCGGGTCTCCTCGAGGTCCGCTCGGGTGGCCATCGGCGTGCTGGCGCCGGGGATGTCCTCGCAGATGTCGAAGCCGATGATGTCGGCTCCCTCCTCGGCGAGGTCGACGGCGAACTGCCGGCCCTGTCCTCGGGCGACTCCGCTGATGAAGGCGACCCGGCCCGCGAAGCGGTGGGGGTCGAACGGTGCTCCGGTCATGACGTGACTCCTCTTCTATTCCGGTTCTTCTCGTTGATCGCTCGGTGGACTCGAGGCGGCCGTCAGCGGTGCGGCGGCTGGCCGCTGCCGGCCCGGAGTCCTCCGTCGACCGGCAGGACGACCCCCGTGACGAAACGCGAGTCCTGACCCGCGAGGAAGGAGATGACGTCGGCCACCTCGGCAGGGTCCGCCGCCCGTCCCATCGGGATGCGCCGAAGGAACTCCGCGACGTCCTCGGCCGGGATGTCCGCGGTCGCGTCGGTCGAGGTCAGCGACGGGGCGACGGCGTTGACCCGAACCCCTCGGGCGGCGAACTCGACGGCCAGCGACCGGGTCAGGTTGACGAGTGCGCCCTTCGCCGCGTTGTAGCCGGCCATCCCCGTGTCGCCGCCGAGACCGGCGACCGACGCGACGTTGACCACGCTCCCCCCGCGCTCCAGGAGGAACGGCATCGCGGCCTGGGTGACGAGCACGACCGACTCCACGTCAGCGGCCATGACCTCGCGCCATGCGGTCAGCGTCACCTGCTCGAACGCAGAGGTGAGTGAGATCCCGGCGTTGTTCACCACGACGTCGATACGGCCGAAGGCGCGGCCGGTGGCGGACACCATGGCGTCGACGGCACCGGCATCGGTGACGTCGCACACCGCGATCAGCGGGTCGGGGGTGCCGATGAGGTCAGCGGTCTGCTGGAGGGCTGGTTGGCGTCGACCGGCGAGGGTGACCCGGAACCCGTCCGCGGCCAGCCGCCGCGCGGTCGCCCGCCCGATCCCCGAGCCCGCGCCGGTGACGACCGCGACGGGGCACCCGTCGCGGTCCGCCCGCACCGGCGTGCGCATCGACGTCCTACGCCTTGTCCGCGGCGGCCCGGAGGTTCTCGGCGGCCAGGGCCAGCCCGTCGAGCCGGCCGAAGGCGGCGTCCTCGTGCTCGATGTTGACCGCCATGTCGGGGTCGACCTGCGCGAGCGCACGGAGGAACTCGGTCCACCAGTCGACGTCGTGCCCGGTGCCCACCGCCACGAACCGCCACGCCGGGTCCTCGGGCCAGGCGTTGCACCAGAACCCGGTGCCGGTCGGCACCTTGTCCGGTGCCTCGGCGGGTACCCGACGGAAGGAGGTGTCCAGCACCCCGCGGACGTCCACGCCGGGTGTGATCGCCGCGTCCTTGGCCGCTGCGTGGAACACCAGCGGGCCGAGCCGGCGGATGCAGGCGACGACGTCCATCCCCTGCCACATCAGGTGCGACGGGTCCATCTCCGCGCCCAGGTTCGTGGCGGCGGTGAGCTGCACGAGCCGCTCGAGCGTGACGGGGGAGAAGACGAGGTTGTGCGGGTGCATCTCGATGGCCACCCGGACGTCGTTGGCGCGGGCGAGGGCGTCGATCCCCGTCCAGAACTCGGCGGCCACGCCCCACTGGTAGTCCAGGACGTCCATGTAGACGCCGTCCCAGGGGTTGACCACCCAGGACGGGTACCGGGCGCCGGGGTCCGAGCCGGGCGTGCCGGACATCGTCACGACGTTCCGCACGCCCAGCAGGCCTGCCAGTTCGATGGTGCGGCGCAGGTCGTCGGCGTGTTTCGGGCCGACGCCAGGGAGCGGGTTGAGCGGGTTGCCGTTGCAGTTGAGCCCGGTCAGCTCCATCCCGCGGGAGGCAAAGGTCTGCAGGTAGTCGCGCCGGGCCTGCTCGGAGGTGAGCAGCAGGTCGACGTGGCAGTGCGGCGAGGGGATGAAGCCGCCGGTGTTGACCTCGACGGAGGTCAGACCGTTGGCCTGCAGCACGTCGAGGGCTTCGGTCAGTGGGCGGTCGTGCAGGCAGGCGGTGTAGGCGCCCAGTCTCAGGGCCATGCGGGTGCTGCCTCTCCGAGTACGGGATGGCTCATGGGGACGTGCCTTCGGTGAAGTGCTTGGTGACCAGTTCGCGGATTGCCGCGAGCATCCGCGTGCCCGACTCCTCGGCCTGCTCGTCCCAGCCGAAGACGCAGGTGGTCAGTACGCCGTCGAACCCGACCCCGGCCAGCGCGGCGAAGGCCTCGTCGAAGTCGACGTCCCCCCGGCCGATCTCCATGTGCTGGTGGACGCGGACGGGATTGCCGGGCGGGTTGGTGATGTACCGGAGCCCGTCGGAGGCGGTGTGGTTCATCGAGTCGGCGACGTGCACGTGGGTGAGCAGATCGCCGGCGTGCGCGATGATCCCGGGTGCGTCGTCGCCCTGGTGGAACGTGTGCGGCAGGCAGTAGAGGAAGGACACGCAGGGGCTATCGATCCCGCGCACCATGTCGATCGCCGGGTGTCCGAGCTCGATGAAGTCGTCCGGGTGCGGCTCCAGCGCCAGCTTGAGGCCCTCGCGCTCGAAGACCGGCAGCAGCTCCTCCATCGACCGCCAGAACATGGCCTCGGCCAGCTCGGGCTCCTCGGGCCGGCCGTTGAACTCGCTGTTCATCGTGTCCACGCCGAGCTCGACGCAGATCTCGATGGCGCGCCGCCAGTACCGGACCGCTGCCTGCCGCTCCACCTCTCCTGGCCCGGACCAGCGCATCACCGGCAGCAGGGAGGTGACCCCGACGCCGGCGTCGGCCAGCCTGGCCTTGAACGCCCGGACGGTGCGGGTGTCCACCCGCGGGTGCTTGAAGAAGGGGATGAGGTCCTCGCGGGGGGACAGTTCGATCCACTCATAGCCCATGCGGGCCACCACGTCGGGCAGCTCCAGCAGCGGCGTGGTCCGCAGCATCTGCGGGTCCAGGGCGATCCTCATGACTGCCCGCCCCCTCGTGACTCCAGCCGGACCTCGGTGCGACGGCCGGTGTGCAGGGCCTCGACGCCGGCGGCGCACACCGCCTGGGCGGCGTAGCCGTCCCAGGCGCCGGGCCCGTCGACGGTGCCGCGGCGGGCGGCATCCACCCAGCGCTGCAGCTCCAGGTCGTAGGCCAGACCGAAGCGCTCCCGGAAACCCGGGGTGACCGCGGTGCTGCGGACGGCGCCGCCCGGACCGGCGTGCTGCCGGACCAGCCCCTGCCCCAGGCCGATCATCGCGCTGCCGTCCTCGCCGACGACCTCGGTGCGCACTTCGTAGGCCAGGCCGGTGCTCACGAAGCACTCGACGTCGACCATCCGGCCGGCGACCGTCTCCAGGAGCACCAGCAGGGGATCCGACAGCCCCGCGCCGGCGTGCCGGGTCGCCCTCGGCCGCAGGACGGTGACCGCCGCGATCTCCTCGTCGAGGAGGAACCGCGCGACGTCGACCTCGTGGACGAGCGAGTCCTGCACCACCATCTCGGTGGTGACCTGCGGGGGCACGGCAGGATTGCGGTGGGCGCAGTGCACCAGCAGCGGCTCGCCGAGCCCGCCGGCGGCGATCAACTCCCGGAGCTGCGCGTACTCGGGGTCGAAGCGGCGCATGAACCCGACCTGCACCAGCCGCCGACCGGTGCGCGCGGCGTACGCGTCCTCGGCGCGGACGATGTCCAGCGAACTCGCCGCTTCCATGGTCAGCGGCTTCTCGCAGAGCACCGGGATGCCGCGCTCGATGCAGGCGAGCACCTGCTCCTCGTGGAACCGGCCGGGGCTGGCGACGACGACCGCGTCGACCTCGGCGTCGGCGATGGCGGCCAGCGGGTCGGGGACCACGCGGCAACCAGGGACCGCGGCGGCGACCTGGTCCGCCCGGTCGGTGGCCGCGTCGCTGACGACGGCCACGCGGGCGCCGGCGACCCGGCGGTGCAGGCGGGTGACGTGGTCGGCGCCCATCAGGCCGACGCCGAGGACGGCCACGCGCAGGTCCGCGGGGACCGGCTGGGCCGACGGGACGGCGGACAGTGCCTCGGTGGCGGTCATGCCTGCTCCCCGGCGGAGGCGGTGCGGGGACGGCCGATCTCGAGGGAGGGGAACCCGCACCCGGAGATGTAGCGGTGGGTGCGTTCGGCGATGGGCAGGGGGACGTCGGGCTCGCACGGGTAGAGGTCGTGCTCGACGATGGCGAAGACGTCGAGGCCGAGCTCCTCGATGGCCTCGAACAGCGGTGGATAGGCCGGCACGCCGTTCGGCGGCTCGGTCATCGCGCCCATCCGCACGGCCTCGGGCCAGTCGATGTCCTCCGCGAGCACGCGGTCGATCACCGCGGGGTCGACCTGCTTGAGGTGCAGGTACCCGATCCGCTCCGGGTACTTCCGGATGAGGTCGAGGTTGTCGCCCCGGTAGTAGCTGACGTGGCCGGTGTCCAGGCACAGCGGCACGTACCGCTCGTCGGTGTCGGCGAGGAACCGCTCGATGTCCTCCTGCCTGCCGACGTGCGTCTCGGCGTGCGGGTGGTAGGCGATGGACAGCCCGTACTCCTCCTGCACGGCCCTGCCCAGCTGTTCGACGCCCGTGGTCTTCGCCGTCCACTGCTCCGGGGTGAGGTGCCGGGACTCCACGTCCGCGCCGGTCCTCTGGTCGCGGAAGGTGTCGGGGATGACGACGACGTGGGTGCCGCCCATCGCCTTCGTCAACGCGGCGACGTCGCTGACCTGCTGCCAGACGGCGTCCCAGGACGCCGGCCGGTGCAGGTGCTCGAACACGGTCCCGGCGGTGACCCGCAGACCCCGGGACCCCAGCTCGTCGGACAGCCGTGCGGGGTCGGTGGGCAGGTAGCCGTAGGGACCCAGCTCGATCCACTCGTAGCCGCAGGCGCTCACCTCGTCGAGGAACTGCTGCCAGGGCACCTGGTGCGGGTCGTCGGGGAACCACACCCCCCACGAGTCGGGCGCCGAGCCCACTCGGATCCGGCCGGTGCGGCTCGACTGCTGCACGGTCATGTCTTCCTCTCCTCGGGGGTGGTGGCGCTCACGACCGGGCGGTCCCGCGCTCGGACGGCGTCAGGTACGGGTGCTGGCGCGCCTTCCACTGCTCGTAGACGGCGCGGGCGCGCTGGGTGGACTCGAGGGTGGACACCTCGCTGACCGGCACGTCCCACCAGGACTCGCTGGAGGGGGCGTCGACCAGCGGGTCGGTCTCGACGTGGACGACGGTGGCGCGGTCGCTCGCCTTGGCCTTTCGGAGTGCGGCCTCGAAGCTGGGCCCGTCCTGGGCGGTGAGGACGTCGACACCGAGGCTGGCGGCGTTGGCGGCCAGGTCCACCGGCAGGACGCCGCCCTCCAGGCGGCCGTTCGCCGCGCGGGAGCGGTACCGCGTCCCGAAGCGCTGGGAGCCCAGTTGCTCGGACAGCGCGCCGATCGAGGCGTACCCGTGGTTCTGCACCAGGACGACGACGAGCTTGACGCCCTCCTGTACCGCGGTGACCAGCTCGGTGGCCATCATCAGGTAGGAGCCGTCGCCGACCATGACGAACACGTCGCGGTCGGGGTCGGCCATGGCCACGCCCAGGCCGCCGGCGATCTCGTAGCCCATGCAGGAGTAGCCGTACTCGACGTGGTAGCCCTTGCGGTCGCGGACCCGCCACATCTTGTGCAGGTCACCGGGCATGGAGCCCGCGGCGCAGACCACGACGTCGCGCGGGCCGGACACCTCGTTGACCAGTCCGATGACCTCGTTCTGGGTGAGCCGGCCGCCTTCGCCGGCGCTCGGCGTCGGCGGGTGGTAGGCGGCCTCCACGGTGCGCTCCCAGTCGGCGGCGAGCTCGGCGGTGCGGGCCCGGTGGGCGTCCTCGACCGACCAGCCGGCCAGCGCGTCGGTCAGTGCGGTGAGGGTCTCGCGGGCGTCGGCCTGCACCGTCACGCCGGCGTGCTTCACCGCGTCGATCGACGCGACGTTGACGTTGACGAAGCGCACGTCCGGGTCGCTGAACGCGGTCCGCGACGCGGTGGTGAAGTCCTGGTAGCGGGTGCCGATGCCGATGACGACGTCCGCGTCGCGGGCCAGCGCATTGGCCGCGGTCGTCCCGGTGGAGCCGATGGCTCCCACCGACTGCGGGTGGTCGAAGGGCAACGCGCCCTTGCCGGCCTGGGTCTGCCCGACGGGGATCCCGGTGGCGGCGGCGAAGGTGTCGAGGGCCTCGGTGGCCTGGGAGTAGATGACGCCCCCACCGGCGACGACGAGCGGCCGGCGGGCCGAGCGGATCACCTCGACCGCACGGGCCAGGGCGGCCGGCTCGGGCAGCGGCCGACCCACGTGCCAGGTGCGCTGGACGAAGAGCTCCACCGGCCAGTCGAAGGCCTCGGCCTGCACGTCCTGCGGGAAGCACAGGGTGACCGCCCCGGTCTCGGCCGGGTCCGTGAGCACCCGCATGGCGGCCAGCAGGGCGCCGGGCAGCTGCTCGGGCCGCCAGATGCGGTCGAAGTACCGCGACACCGGCCGGAACGCGTCGTTGACGGTGACGTCACCGGACGCGGGCAGCTCCAGCTCCTGCAGCAGGGACCCGGCGGAGCGGGTGGCGAAGGTGTCGGCCGGCAGCAGCAGCACCGGGAGCCGGTTGATCGTGGCCAGTGCGGCCCCGGTGACCATGTTCGTCGCGCCAGGACCCACGCTGGTGGAGACCGCCCAGGTCTGCAGCCGGTCCCTCGCCCGGGCGTAGGCCACGGCGGTGTGCACCATGGCCTGCTCGTTGCGCCCCAGCACGTAGGGCAGCGCACCGGGCTCGTCGATCTCGGCCTGCAGCAGTGCCTGGCCGAGGCCGGCCACGTTGCCGTGGCCGAAGATGCCGAAGCAGCCGGCGAACAGCCGCTGACGGACGCCGTCGCGCTCGGTGTGCTGCTGGGCCAGGAAGCGGACGACGGCCTGGGAGACGGTCAGCCGGACCGTCTCGGTCCGGGCCGGGGGGTGGGACGGCGCGCTCACGGTCGGGTCCCTCCGTTCTGGTCGGGGCGGGTGGGGTGATGTGCGGCTGCGCGGTCGGGGGAGTGCAGGGGCAGGCGCGGGTCGACGTCCTGCTCGGTCCAGGTGTCGCGGACCCAGGCGTGGACGGGGTCGTCGACGATGCGCCAGGCGCGCTCGGGGCCCGGCCCGGCCATCACGTTGAGGTAGTAGAGGTCGTGGCCGGGCGCGGCGATCGACGGACCGTGCCAGCCATGGGGGACCAGGACGACGTCGCGGTCGCGGACCTCGGCGAGCACGTCGATCGGCCGCTCAGGTGTGCCGTACACCCGGTGGTAGGCCAGGCCCGGCTGGCCCTGCGGACCCGGGGCGACCTCGAAGTAGTAGATCTCCTCGAGCTCGCTCTCCACCTCGGAGGTCTCGTCGTGCTTGTGCGGCGGGTAGCTCGACCAGTTGCCGCCCGGGGTGATCACCTCGCAGGCGATGATCGAGTCGGCCTCGAACACACCGGCGGTGGCGAAGTTGTTCACCTGCCGGCTGCACGAGCCGGCCCCGCGCAGTTCCACCGGGACCTCGGCGGCCGGGCCGTAGCGGAGCGGCAGGCTGCGGCGGGCCCGCGCCGCGCAGAGGGCGAACCGGCCCCCGCCCTCGCTGGAGAGCTCGGCGGTGGCGCCGCGGGGGAGGTAGGCGAAGTCGGTGGGACCGGCGAAGACGTGCGCCCGGCCGGCGAGGGTCAGCATCCGGCCCTCGCAGGAGACGATCAGCCCGCCCGACAGCGGGACGACGACGACCTCGTCGTCCCCGGTGGACAGCGCGTGTGTGCCGCCGGGGGCCAGTTCCAGGACCCGCAGGCCGGAGTGGCTCCAGCCTGCCGACTCGGGGGTGACCTCGAGGCTGTAGTCCCCGTAGGCGGCGCTGCCGGCGGTCAGGTGCAGCGCCCGGGTGGTGGCGGTCATGTGCTGCTCCTCAGTGAGCATTTGGAACGGCCACCCCTCAGGGGCCCGCGCCGAGCGTGCGAGGCGTGGGGGGAAGGGTGGTCCTTCTTCAGTGGACGAGGCCGACCGCGGTGTCCACGGCGTCGGCGACGTCGTCGCCGGGCGGGTAGAGCAGCGTCCGGCCGACGACCAGGCCGCGGACGGACGGCAGCGCGAGCGCGTCGCGCCACTGCGTGTAGGTCTCCTCCGGGCGCCGGGACGGGTCGCCGCCGAGCAGGAGCGTGGGCAGGGTGGTCGCGTCCATGACGCGCGCCATCTCCTCGACGACCGGCAGCTTGAGCCAGGTGTAGGCCGAGGTGGCGCCCAGGCCCTGGGCGATGTGCATGCTCTTGATGACGGCGTCGGGGGACAGGTCGTTGACCACCCGCCCGTCCGCCCGGCGGGAGAGGAAGGGCTCGAGCATGGCGATCACCCCGGCGCGGGCCAGGTCGGTCACCGCCCGGCCGGCCGCCTCCATCGACACCACGGTCCCCGGGTCGTCGAGGTCGAAGCGGTTGAGCATCTTGGCCGCGTCGAACCGGGCTTCGACCACGCCCCGCACGTCGTAGGCGGTCATCCGGTCGTCCAGCTCGAAGGTCGAGCCGGCCAGGCCGCCGCGGTTCATCGACGCGACGACGACCTTGTCCTCCAGCGCGCCTAGGAGCAGGAGGTCCTCGGCGATGTCGGCGGTGGCCAGCAGGCCGTCCACGCCGGGGCGCGCCAGCGCGGTGCGCAGCCGGTCGAGCATGTCGGTGCGGCTGTTCATCGCGGCCGGCCGGCCCTGCGCGGCCAGCGCGCCCCGGGCCGGGTGGTCGGCGGCGACCAGCATCAGCCGGCCGTCCTCGGGGAGGAACGAGGGGCGTCGGCGGCGGGTGGCCAGGGCCTGCGCGATCGCCTCGGGGTGCCGGCTGCGCAGTTCGGTCACCTCGGCGTAGGAGGAGCAGAGCGGCGCGCTCGTCGCGACGTCAGGCAGGTCCAGGGCGGTGTCAGACACGGGTGTCCTCCAGTCGGTGCGCGGCGACGTGCGCCTCGACCTCGTCGGCGGTCGGCATGGCGGTCGAGCACTCGAGCCGGGAGGCGACGATCGCTCCGGCAGCGTTGGCGTTGCGCAACACCTGCTCCAGCGGCAGTCCGGTGAGCAGCCCGTGGACGAGGGAGCCGCCGAACGCATCACCGGCGCCCAGGCCGTTGACCACCGTGACCGGCGTGGGCGGGACGACCACGCGCTGGGTGCGGGTCTTGCCGAGGACGCCGCGGGGTCCCTGCTTGACGACGGCCAGCTCGAGCCCCGCGTCGAGCAGGGCGTCGGCGGCCCGGTCGGGGTCGGTCTCGCCGGTGGCGATCTCGCACTCCTCGCGGTTGCCCACGGCCACGGTCACGTGCTGCAGCGCCGCCCGGACCTGGGCGGTGGCCTCCTCCGGGGAGGACCAGAACACCGGCCGGTAGTCGAGGTCGAGCACGGTGTGGTGTCGCCGTCCGCGCGCCTGCCACGCGACGTGGTGGGCGGAGCGGGAGGGCTCCTCGGACAGTCCGGTCACGGTGGCCCAGAACAGCCGCGCGTCCCGGACGGCGTCCAGGTCGAGGTCCTCGGGGCGCACCTGCAGGTCCGGCGCGGTGGGGCGGCGGTAGAACCAGATGGGGAAGTCGTCGGGCGGGAAGATCTCGCAGAAGGTCACCGGCGTCTGGTGGTCGCGGTCGACGACGACGAAGTGGTCGTCGACCGACAGCTCGCGGAGCGCCCGGCGGACGAAGCGGCCGAACGGGTCGTCGCCGACGCCGGTGACGAGTCCGACCGTGTGGCCGAGCCGCGCGGTGGCCACTGCGACGTTCGCGGCGCTGCCGCCGAGGAACTTGCCGAAGGTCTCGACGTCCTCGAGGCCGACTCCCACCTGCAGCGGGTAGAGGTCGACGCCACTGCGGCCCATGACCACCGCCTCGGGTGTGTTCTGCACGGTGTTCTCCGTCCCTGTGCGTCGTCGTGCGGTGCCAGGGACTGTGCTCCTCGACACAGAGCTGCGTCAAGGGTTTGTTAGGACATAAAGACAACACTAGGTAAATACGTCGAGATGCCCCGACGTGGTGAGGTGCGCACAGGTGACCGGGTGCGAGGATGCAGCGGGTGCCGCCGCGGGGGGCGCCGTCCCGCCGGGCCCGGAGGAGGACGAGGTGGCCGTCACGCCGGCCTTCGACATCGACCGCTCCAGCCCGACCCCGCTCTACTACCAGCTCTCCCAGGCCATGGAGCGCGCCATCGTGGAGGGCAGCATCCCGGCGGGGGAGAAGCTCGAGAACGAGCTCCTCCTGGCCGAGCACTACGGGCTCTCCCGTCCCACCGTTCGCCGCGCCGTCCAGGAGCTCGTCGACAAGGGCCTGCTCGTGCGCAAGCGCGGGGTGGGGACCCAGGTCATTCAGCCCCACGTCCATCGATCCGTCGAGCTCACCAGCCTGTACGACGACCTCGCCCGGGGCGGGGAGGCGCCGTCCACGGAGGTCATCTCGCTGGAGCGGGTGCCGGCGCCTGCCGACGTCGCCCAGGAGCTGGACGTGCCTGCGGGGAGCGAGGTCGTCGCCCTGCGGCGGCTGCGCCGCACGCACGGCGAACCGTTGGCGATCCTGGCCAACTACCTGCCCGGACGGTTCGAGCCGACGCTCGCGGAGCTTACCGAGCGCGGGCTGTACCAGTACCTGCGCAGTCAGGGCGTCCACCTCCGGGTGGCGCACCAGCGGATCGGGGCGCGCCTGGCCCGGGCCGACGAGGCGCGGCTGCTCGGCGAGCCCCCGCGGTCGGCGCTCCTGACCATGCAGCGCACGGCGTTCGACGACAAGGGTGCTCCCGTCGAGCACGGCCGCCACGTCTATCGCGCATCCCGCTACGACTTCGAGACGACGCTCGTCGGCCGCTGACGCTCGGGCGCCGGCATCCGGAGCGTCCGGGTCCGCAGGTGCGGGTTGCGCCTCGTCCGGCATGTCGCCGTACCGACGGGACGGCTGCTTCGGAGCGCTGGACGCCGGTGGCGTGTCGCCGATCGGCCGGTCGAAAGCGGCCCTTCACAAAGTCCTAATGTCCTGACATAGTCCTCGGCCATGTGGTCGGTGTCACGCCGGCGACACCGCGTCGAGGGGGACTCGTGCCGCTGCTCCGCACCGACGTCGTCGAGGAGCGGCGCATCCCCGACCGGCAGGCGACGTGCGGCTCCGTCGTCGCCGGGACCCCGGCGGATCGGCCCCCTCGGCCGAGCCGGCCCAGTTCCCGGACGGCGATCGCTGATCGCCGCCCCCAGGTCCGCCCCGTCCAGCCACCTCCCGGAAGGAGGGAAGACGTGCCCCCACAACCCCCGGTCGTCCCCGCCGGGGCCCCTGCGCTGTCGTCAGGACGGACGGCGCCCCAGGCGCAGCCGATGCGTCGCCGCCGGCGGTCTGGCGCCGGTCCGGACGGGGAGGGCGGAGGTGTCCTCCGACGGTCCTGGGCCCAGCTCGTCGAGCATGCGGTCGACGGTCGTGAGCAGCGCGGAGTTGAGCTCCCACAGGCCAGTCCTGCTGCGCGGGTCACCGATGAGCAGGTCCGCCACGAGCGTCCGGCCGCTGGCCAGGGCCGCGAGGGACGCCACCAGCTGGGTGTCTGCGGTGCGCCGGCTCTCCCCGGTCCCCGCCGTCAGGCCCCGGCCGAACTCACGGACCACGGTGCCCATGCGCTCGAGCAGGCTCGCCGTGGTGCGCCGGACAGCGTCGGCGTAATCGCCGTCCTCCTGGACCCCGGTGCGTTCCCGGGTGGCGTCGTCGACCGCGCGGAACAGGGTGCGCAGGGAGACCGACGTGTACTCGAGGGCGTCCAACCCGGCCCGCACCTCGGCGGCCGCCATCGGGGACCGGAGTGCCCGCACGTTGAGTTTGCGGCTCTCCTGGGCGTGGGCGAGGGCCCGGTCCAGCCGGGGGACGTGCCGGTTGAGACGTCGGGCGGCCTGCAGCCAGCGCGTCGTCTGCTCCGGGGTCACCGGGCCGGCCACCAGGGCACCGGCGGCCTCGTCCAGGAGTGCGGCGATCTCGCCGGCGAAGCGCTCGACCGACCGGAGCGCGTACCTGGTCTGGACGGCCGGAGGGAAGAGCACGTTCACGAGCATGCCGACGGCCGCGCCGATGAGGGTCTCCAGCACGCGGTCGCCACCGAAGCTCTCCGCGCTCACGGCGCCCACCCCGAGCACCAGCATCGCACTGATCGGCACCTCCACCAGGTGCGGTCCCAGCCGCAGGAGCTGGCCGACGAGGATGGCGGCCGCCACGAGCGCCCCGAGGCTCCACCAGGTGAGCCCCACGACGGCGGCGAACACCACCGCCAGTGCCACGCCCGCGACCACGCTCAACACCCGCTGGAAGCCGTTGACCAGGGTGCTGCTCAGCGTGGCCTGCACGACGAGCAGCGCGGTGAGCGCCGCGATCAGCGGCGGTGGCTCGTGCAACCCGGCGAGCTGGGCGACGAGATAGGCGGCCACGGTCGCCCCGGTCATCCGCAGGGCGCGGAAGGCAGCGGACCGGCCGCGTCGGCGCACCTGGTCCGCGAACCCGGTGGCGCGTCCGCGGACGGACGCCGGCCAGCTCCGGCGGCTGGAAGCCACGACGCCATCCTCCGCGACGTCGACCGGCGGCGGCACCCGGCTCGCCGACCGGCGATGCGCCATCCTGCCTCGCACCTCCGTCCGTCCCGGCCGGCACCGGGCCTGAGCCCGGTGAGCCGACCGCGGCCGCCCCCTCGCCGGCGCGCCCCCTGCGGCCGGCCGCGTTGCAGGGATCCCGCTGCCACGTCGATCCGACACCCGACCCCTCCCGCGGACCGACCGTCCGTGCGCCCGGTCTCCCTGCTTCGACGGGACGCCGGAGCTCCTCACCCTCCTGCCATCCACACCCGGGGCCATGACGGTCTCCTCTCTGAAAGAGCAGCCCATGTCGATCCACTCGTCCTCCGGGACGTCCACCGGAGCGCAGCGATCACCTGCGCACAACAGGTTCCTGGTCAAGCTGACGGTGATCTCCACCCTCGGCGGTCTGCTGTTCGGGTATGACACCGGGGTCATCTCCGGCGCCTTGCTGTACATGCGGGACGACCTCGCCCTGACCACCTTCACCGAGGCGATGGTGGTCAGTTCCCTGCTCTTCCCGGGAGCCGCGTTCGGCGCGCTGCTGGGCGGGAAGCTGGCCGACGTGCTCGGCCGCAAGGGCAGCCTGCTCGTCTGCGCGGGGCTCTTCCTGTTCGGGGCCCTGATCTGTGCCATCGCGCCCAACGTGCCCATCATGATCGCCGGCCGGGTCCTGCTCGGGTTCGGCGTGGGCGCCGCCGCGGTGACCTGCCCGCTCTACCTCGCCGAGATGGCCCCAGCCGACCGGCGGGGTCGCATGGTCACCATCAACGAGCTCATGATCGTGACCGGGCAGTTCCTCGCCTTCGCCATGAACGCCGTGCTCGACGCCGTCATCGAGGACGCGAACGTCTGGCGGTGGATGCTCGGGATCGCCACGATCCCCGCGGTGGCGTTGTTCGTGGGCATGTTCTTCCTCCCGGACTCGCCCCGCTGGTACGCGGTGCGCGGGCGGCTCGACGACACCAGGCGGGTCCTCGGTCTCAGCCGGGATCCCGCAGAGGCGGCCGAGGAGTACAACGTGATCGCCGAACACGCCAAGCGGGACACGTCCGAGGACAAGGGCGCGGCCATGCGTGACCTGCGGGCGTTCCCGTGGATGCGCCGGACCCTGTGGCTCGGCTGCGGGCTCGCCACGGTGCAGCAGGCCACCGGGATCAACACGGTCAACTACTACGCGCCGACGATCCTCGAGTCGACCGGGCTGGGGGCGAGCGCCTCCCTCGTCCTCACCATCACGGTCGGGGTCGTGGCGATCATCGGCACCGTCCTCGGGATCGTCCTGATCGGCCGGCACAACCGCAGGCCGCTGCTCATCACCGGGTTCACCGGTGTGGCAGCCGGGCATGCCGTCCTGGCGCTGTCCTTCCTGCTGCCCGAGTCCGCGTTCCGGAGCTACCTGATCCTCGCCGCGATGCTGCTGGTCGTCTTCTTCGTGCAGACCTTCATCGGCACGCTGGTCTGGCTGCTGCTCTCGGAGATCTTCCCGATGACGATCCGCGGCTTCGCGATGGGCATCGCGGTGTTCGTGCTGTGGACGGTGAACGCGGCCATCTCCTTCGCGTTCCCGCCGCTGGTGGCGGCGCTGGGGGCCAGCGCGACCTTCGGGTTGTTCGCGCTGGTGAACGTCGGCTCGCTCGCCTTCGTCAAGAGGTTCGCGCCGGAGACCCGGGGGCGCTCGCTGGAGGAGCTGGAGGACGACTTCCGGTCCCACTCGCCGGCCGAGGTCCGCGAGGCCCCGGTCGGCGTCCACGGCGGCTGATCCCACCGCCCCACGGTGCCCGCCACTCCTTCGCCGGGGTGGCGGGCACCGTCGTCGTCGGAGTCAGAGCAGCCGCGGCAGCGGGCGGACGACCAGCCGCTCCTCGACCGGGTGGCCGTCCAGGACGAGGCGCGCCCGCCACACTCCGGAGGTGCGCAGCGGAGTGATCGGATCCCCCCGCACCAGGCGGTGGAAGGTCTCCCGGGCCTCCTCGGGCGTCGGGAAGGCCTCCCACCGCGGTGTGCGCTGCAACGGACCCAGCGACTCGATGCGGTGCAGTGCCCGGGCGTCCGGTGGCGGGCCGGGCTCCTCCGGGTCGACGGCGGACAGTCGGGGCCGTCCCAGCACGTACTTCCCGTTGCGCCGGACGCCGAGCCAGTCGTAGTTGCCCGTCGCGAGCTTGTCCCAGAGCACGTCGGGCTTCCGACACTGCTCGAGCACGGCATACAGCTGCTGCCCGACAGCGACCTGGGTGTGCGAGCGGTCGGCCATCATGGCGATCGTAGGTCCCCGGCGACCGGGAGGACACCAGGCGCCTGCCCGTGGTGGCGACGTGCCAGCACCTGGTGTTCCTCGGGGACCCGGGCACAGGCGAGACCACCGTGGCGCGGCTCCTGGCCGGGATGTACCGGGCTGCAGCGCTCTGGGGTCCACCAGGGGACTCCGCTCGCGACCGCGGGGACAGGTGGTCGATCGGCGCCCGGCACAGGTGGGGTGTGGAGCGCCGGGGCTGGACGGGAGCCGGCGTGCCCGGCCGCCCCGCGCACCGTCCTCCCCGGACGGGGCGCCGTCGGGATATGGTCGGGTCACTGCCCGAGACCCGGTGGTGAGACCTCGCCAGGGACTGAGGGCCGCACATGGACATGCGCACGCTGACCGCCTCTCCGCATCGGGTGCCGGAGCTCTTCTGCCTCGCTCGTCGTCACCGGTGTCGGACATGACCGCTGACCACAGGCCGATGTCACCGCGGGTGGCTGGCGTGCTCGCTGCGGTCGTGAGCCGTGGCGATCGCCCGGCCTGGCCACAGGCGCTCGTCGAGAGCTGCTGTCATGCCCTGGGAGCAGACGGCGTGGGGCTGGCGGTCGCCGATGCCGGCGGCCCGGTCGCGGTGGTCGCGGCCACTCGGGGCATGGGTCAGGTGGGCGAGGACCTCCAGTTCGCCTTGGGGGAGGGGCCGTGTCAGATGGCGTCCGCGACGGGACGGATGGTGCACAGCCCTGACCTGGGTGCTGACCACCGCTGGTCGGAGTACGGCCGCCAGGCAGGCGGGCATGGCATCCGTGCGGCATTCAGTGCGCCACTGCAGGTGGGCGTCGTGCGGATGGGTGTGCTGGACGTCTACCGCCGTGCTCGGGGTTCCCTCACTGTGGACGCACTGGAGGCGTTGCGGGTGCACGCCGAGGCGGCCGTTGCGGTGTTGCTGCTGATGACCGACGACGGCAGGGCGGCCGGGTCCCTGCGGGACCTCATGGAGCTGGCCGACATCCGGCCGGTGGTGCACCAGGCCGCCGGGATGGTCGCCGTCCAACTGGACGTGACCCTGGACGTGGCGCTGGTGCGGCTGCGGGGCGCCGCGTTCGCCTCTGGGCGGTCCCTGCGGGCAGTCGCCGAAGAAGTCGTGTCCCGGCGGACGAGGTTCGACCACACTGAGGCCGGAGTGGTCAGCCGCGCAGGTGTCGAGTCCGGTGGCGCGGCCAGCGGCGACCCTGACGGTGATCGGGACCGGGTTGATGACGGCGATGGCTCCGAGGAGAGGGAACCCGATGAGCACACGTGAAGACCTGATCGCCGATGCGTTCGTCGAACTGGCCGATTCACTGGTGTCCGGTTTCGACGTCACCGACTTCCTGGACCGCCTGGTCAACTGGGCGGTGGAACTCCTGGACGCCGATGCAGCCGGGATCATGCTGGCCGACTCGCGTGGGCAGCTCCAGGTGCTGGCCGCCACCTCGCACGACGTGAGGCTGCTGGAGCTGTTCGAGCTGCAAGCCGATTCCGGTCCCTGTCTGGACAGCTTCCGCAGTGGCCAGCCGGTGACCCCGCCGGACCTCCCCGCCATGCGGTCGCAGTGGCCGACCTTCGCTGCGAGATCACAGGCGATCGGCTACTCCTCGGCACAGGCCGTGCCGCTACGGCTGCGGGACGAGGTCATCGGCGCGATGAACGTCTTCCGCATCGCCGAAGGCGCCCTGGTCGGCAGTCAGCTCAAGCTGGCCAGGGCGCTGGCTGACGTGGCGTCGGTCGCGATCATCTCCGAGCGCACCATCTCGGCTCGCGAGCTGCTGGCCGACCAGCTGCAAGGTGCACTGAACAGCCGGGTCGTGCTGGAGCAGGCCAAGGGGATGCTGGCCGAACGCACGGGCGTCGGTGTGGACCAGGCGTTCGCCCGGATGCGTGACCACGCCCGACGCAGCGGTCAGTCGCTGCACGACGTCGCAGCCGCCGTGGTCGAACAACGGGGGCGGCCTCCTCAACGATGAGGCGCGGGCGGCCGGACGAGGTCGCCCGTCGGTGCCAGGCAGCACACGACGTCTGCTGGCGTGCACACCCCTGCCGCGTCTGTGTCGTCGGCCAGCGAGGGCCCACGACCAAGACCGTCCGCCTCCACTGGCTGTTGATCCGGGTCGGTCCCACCGAGGACGTACGGACGCAACTGGTGGCCGACCAGTCGCCTCGGGACGCGACGGCGGCCGTTCGCAGCGACTCACAGGGGCGGGGGGCGGTGAGAACTCGGTGACTGAGAGGAGCGGCGTGCGGAGGCCTCCCCGCAGCGAGAACGACCCGTTTCCGCCCATTGTGACCTGGAACGGCCGCCGTTATTTTGTGGGCAGCGCACAAGCGCGCTCCAGGTGGCCCCGGACCCGGCGACCCTCGCAATAGTGAGAGGCGAGCCATGTCCGACAGCTGCGTGACGTCTCTGTTCAGCGATGGCGATCGCGTGATCGAGGTCGAGAAGCTGACGGTCGGGCCGCGACGGGTCCTCATCACCGTGGTCGGGGAAGTGGACCATTCCACGTGTCCCTTGCTGCGGTCGACGTTGACCCGGACGTGGGAGGTGCGACCGGTCGCAGTGACCGTCGATCTGCGCCAGGTCACCTTCATCAACGCCGCCGGCCTGCGGACCCTGTTGGCGGCGAGCGGCACGGCCCGTGTGCGGGGGGTCCCGCTGGTGCTGCAGGCCGGGCCCGGGCAGGTCACCCGGCTGCTGACCCTGGTCGGGTTCAGGGAGCAGACCCTCTCCTCGCGGGATCCCGAGGGCGGACTCGCCACAGACTCGAACGCCTCTCGGCCGGTGATCCGAGTCGTCTCGTCCACGGAGGTCGGCGACTCGGACGCGCATGCCGCAGCCGCCTCCGGCACCGGCCAGGCGGGGTGCGGCGATCTGCAGGTGGTCCTGGCCCTCAACCCGGCGCACGCCGGCCAGGACCAGGTCGCCGCCCAGCACGGGCTCGCTCCGCCCGCGCCGATGGCGGGGAGGAACGGGGATCGGCGCGGCGCGTTCATCGAGCGGGCCGGCGGTGGCGAGGATGCGTCGAGGCGCCGGGATCAGAGCATCGTCGTGGTGGCGGAGGAGCTGACCGCACCGCCTCTCCCGTGATGGCGAGGACGGAGGCTGCCCGCAAGGCCCGATGGCGGGAGCTGCGACGTCGTTGTGCCGCGGTGGAGCAGAACTGCGGCGGTCACAGGCTCCTCGCCGACCCAGCGAGCACGACGCCGGAGCCCGTCGAGGACGTTGGGCTCACCCACCGGTCCACGCAACGTGAGCAGTCCGTGGCGCGAGGTCCACTGACTCGCCATCGAGGTCACTGCTCCGCTGTCCATGCCGCTTTCGAGTGGCTGAGGCGACGCCGGAAGGGTTACCTCGACGAGTCGTTCACTGTGGCCCTGGACCCGGCCCCTGCGAGGTCGGGAGCAGTCGTGTCCACACGGGTCGTCCATCTCACGCGTCACTCGGGAAGTCCAGCGACCGTGGCGTCGGCGAGGATGCCGTGAGCGAGCGCGTCACGTGGGAGGTCTGCCCGTGCTGCGGGACATTGGCAGCACTGGGATGGCGCGGCGGCACCCTGGTCCATGTCGACTGTCCTGGTGGTTGCCGTGTCAGCCCTGCCGACTTCGCTCGGCGAGGACCCGTGCGCCACACCTTCCAGTACCCCGCTCCGGTCGCGCCCCGAAGTGTCAGCGCAGGGACCGGGGAACCGGAGCCGCGGGGGGCGGCGTCACGGGCGGATGGGGCCGTGCCGTCATGACTCAGCGTCTGGCCGGTGGCGCGGAAGGGACCGGGTCTCGCAGCTCGGCAGCGACTCGTGGTGTCGGCGCGCCGCGCCGCACGCCCCAGCCGATGACGCCGCCGCGATGCGAGGCCGGCGCGAGCCCTGGAGCTGGGTGACGAGCCGGGACGTCGTCCAGCGCACCGCCGACCCACCGGTGGCGGCTCACCCGGCCATGGTGGGCGCGCCGGGGTCGCTCTCGTCACCGACGAAGTGGATCTCGAAGGGCTTGTTCGTGATGAACAGGAAGGTGACGTCCTCGGTCTGGGTCGCTCCGTGCTCCATGACCCCACCCTCCGGGAACCACACGAAGCTGCCGGCCGGGTACTGACCCTTGTGGGTGTTCAGGGTCCCTTCGAGGACGTAGAAGCCGTGGGCGCAGGGGTGGTTGTGCCACGGGTTGGTGAAGCCCGCCCGGTACGTCATCTTGAGGATCATCATGCCGGTGTCGGGATCGGCGAGGAGCGGGATGTGCTCGAGCTCCGCGCCGAGGTACGGCACAGGGAAGAGCCGCCACTCCGCGGTGTTCGTGTCGACGACGGTCAGGTCGACCGGCTGCAGGGGCTGTGACACGGATTGCCTCGTTCCTGGGTCGCCCGGCGGTGCGCACCGAGTCGCGATGGTCGGTCCCTCCACGCCGTCACCCGTCATCTCCACGCGGGCGGGACGTGTCGGCGCGCACAGTCTGGATGTCCAGGACGGACTGAGACCAGCTCCCCGTGGAGGTGGGGGGCGCGGCCGGCGGATGCGCCTGGCAGCGGCGGCGGTGTTCGCGCTGATGGACCAGCACTGCATGGTCCACCGGCCACTGTCATGACGTACCGGACGGACGCGCGTCGTGGATGGCGCTCCGCCGGATCGGACCGTCGACCGAGCGGTGGGCATGCGTCTACAGCAGCTGCAGAAGGGTCGGACCCACCCCGGCGGGTGGTGAGGACCGTGCGGCCGCAGCCCCGTAGGGTCCCTGCTCGTCGGGCACTCCGAGACGCGGAACGGGACGGAGGGATCGTGACCGACGCCGCCACGGGCGGTCTCCCGTTCGCAGGCCCGTGGCATCGGCCGCCCGGCGACCGCGATCGACTCGCCTTCCTCGCCGAGGTCAGCGACGCGATGATCCGTAGTCTCGACACCGGGGAGACGGCCGACCGACTGGCCCGGCTGGTGGTGCCCCGGCTGGCCGACTGGGCGACCGTGACCGTGCTCGGCGACGACGGCGGGGCGCCCCGGACAGCGCGCGCGCACCGTGACCCTGGACGTCTCGAGGACCTCGACACCTACCTCGCCGGTCGCCTGAGCGGCGCCCGGGACCGCCCGGCGCTGATGACGGCGCTGCTCTCCGGCCAGCCGGTGCAGCTGACCAGCGTGGACCCGGGGCTCACCGGTCCGGCGCTGCCGAGCGAGCCGGTCAGGGCGGCCTGGCAGCGATTGGCTGCCAGCTCGGCCCTACTGCTGCCGCTGATCGTCCACGGCGAGACCATCGGCGCCCTGTCGCTCGTCAACGCCGGCGAACGGCCGCCGCACACCCCGGACGAGGTCGAGACCGCCGTCGAGGTCGCTCGCCGCGGCGGACTGGCGCTGGACAACGCCCGGCTGTACGGCCGCCAGCTGAGGGTCGCCGAGACGTTGCAGCGGAGCCTGTTGACCGCTCCTCCGCGCACCGACGACCTCGACATCGCCGTCCGCTACCGGCCGGCGAGCCGGCACACCCTGGTCGGTGGTGACTTCTACGACGCATTCCTCCAGCCGGACGGCGCGATGTCGTTGGTCGTCGGCGACGTCGCCGGGCACTCCGTCGACGCGACCGCGGCCATGTCGGAGCTGCGCAGCACCGTGCGCGCCCTCGCGTACGACCACGGAGACGGTCCCGGCGCGACACTGCAGCGCACCGACCGGGCGCTGACGGGGCTGGGCTTCGGCACGCTGGCCACCGTGCTGGTCGCCTCCCTGGAGCAGCCTCCACCGTCGGGTGCCGTCCGGCGGTGGGTGCTGCGCTGGTCCTCGGCCGGTCATCCGCCCCCGCTGCTGCTGTCGGAGCGAGGCGGCGTGGAGGTGCTCGAGCGCCCGGCCGAACGCCTCCTGGGCACGGGCGTTGCCACGGGGCGCAGCGACCACCTGCTGGAGCTGCGCCCTGGTGACACCGTGGTGCTGTACACCGACGGGCTGCTCGAGCACCAGCGCACCGGGATCGACGAGGGTCTCCGGCGGCTGTCCGAGGTGCTCGCGGGTCTCGCGGGCCGCTCCGCCGCCGAGGTCTGCGATGAGGTCCTCGACCGTGTGATCACCGGGCCGGCCGACGACGACGTCGCACTGCTCGTCGTCCGACCCCGCTGACCCTCCGATGAGGCTGCGGGCCGGTCGTCGCGAGAACCGGCCGCACGCCGCGGATCCCCTCTCCGCAGTCCATGAGCGAGGGCGGATCACTGCGTCAGGTGGCGGCCGAAGAAGTCGAGGATCCGGCGGCGGGCGTCCTGAGCCGAGGGCTCGTGGTACGGGTTCCCGGCGAGGCGGAACTGCACGGCCAAGAGCGCCGGCAGGTCGGCGGGATCGTGGTCGTTCATGAACGAGTGCCCGGCATCCGGATAGGTCTTGACGTCGTGGTCGACACCGACCGCGGTCAGGACCCGCGAGAGCCGCTCGCCGGCGCCGCGATTGCCAGGGTCCTTGGCGCCGTAGCTGCCGACGACCGGGCACGCGCCGCTGAGGACCTCGTCGCTGTACGTCTTCTTCGGGACAGGCCCGTAGTTCACGCTCGCAGCGTCGAACCGGTGCTCGGCCGCGAGCAACAGAGCGAAGCCACCACCCAGGCAGAAGCCGATCACACCGACCCGGCCCGTGCAGTCGGGTCGCTCGGCGAGCCAGCGGCCGGTCGCCTCGATGTCCGCGAAGGTGGGGCCGCGACGGCGCCGGGTCTCGCGCATCATCCGGATGATGCAGGCCGGGCGCCGGCTGCCGCGGAAGAGGTCCGGGGCAACGGCGAGGTGACCGGCGCCCGCCAGCCAGTCTGCCTGCTCGCGCAGGTCGTGGCTCATGCCGACGAGGTCGTGCAGGACCACCACACCCGGGAACGGGCCCGACCCGCTGGGCGCGGCGAGGTAGCCGGGCAGGGGTCCCCCTGGCGCCGGGATGCTGACGTCGCTGGCCGTCATGCGTGACTCGTCCCCCCGTGGCGTGGATGCGCTCCCTGGCCACTCTGGCGCGGACCGCGATCGGCCGCTAGGGCTCACGAGCCCAGCGACCTCAGCGCCGTGGAGCCGCGGCTGCGGCGGACGACGGCGGGGCCTCGCCGGGTCCTCACCGGACGCTCCGCTAAACAGCTCCCTCGTGTGATGGCTCAGGACCCGGGCTCGTCCTGCTGGACCTCACGTTCGGGGATCTCCTCGACAGTCACCGGCACGGGTCCAGCGGGTCCGAAGACCCTGCTGGCGGACGTGACCGTGCCCTTCAGGACGTACTGCATGTAGTTCGCAGCGGCCATGGGTCCCAGGCCGAACGGCAACAGCCCGGCCAGCAGTGGCGGACCGACCGCCAGTGCCCAGGCCCGGAGGATCTCCGACTGCGAAGCGGCGATCTCCTGCCGCTCCTTCGCCGTCAGGGTTGCCAGAGCCTCGTATGAGGCGGGCTTGCTCAACAGCGATGCGTGGCGTCCGAGGACAGCGTCGGGACGGATCCTCCCGGTCTTGTCGAGCTTGACCGCTCCCTCCGTGAGGACCAGCAGGACGGCGACGCGTGTGACTTCTGGGTCGGTGAGGTCTCTGTCGAACAGCAGTCCGACCTTGATCGCCGCACTCACCGATTCCTTGAGGACCTCCCTCAAGGCGATCGGGACCGCGGCCGCCGAGATCACCGTTCCAACACCCGGGAGGATCGAGGGCAACGAGAAGGAGACGGCCCGAGCCGCCCTCATCCGGTTCCCGCGCGTCACCTGGTCGACCAAGTCCCTGGGCGCGACCAGCGGCTTGCTCGCACGGACCTTGTCGACGGCCTTCTGAGCATCCTCGAGCGAGGGCTGCAAGGTCTTGTTGATCAACGCCATCGCACGGTCGACGGTCGCCTCGATGTCGAATTCGGGCTTCGGGAAGTTGAAACCGCCGGTCACGTAGGCCTCCTGTCAGATGGCGACTCGATCAGGATGTCAGCCGGCCACCTGCGACGCGGACCGCAGGTTCCGACCCGACGCCAGGGCGGCCGCCGCCCGCCACGCCGTCTCAGCAAGGCTCGCACAGCAGGTCGCCGCCCCCGTGACCTCGAGTGCCCCGGTTCGGGCGATCCCCCGCCCGGCGGCGCTTCGCCGGGGTGTCCTCGGGGGATCGGTCCTGATGGACCGATGCCTGCCAGGTAGCAGGCGGTGACCACCACTCCGACGCTGTGCCTCGCGGCCGTCCGCGGAGAATGGTGGGGTGACCTCTCCGCGACGAGTGACGTGGACTGTGGTCGTTCGCCTCTCCCTCGTGGTGACGATCGTGGCGGGCCTGGTGGTGCTGGGCGGCGGAACCGCGTTCTGGTGGGTGGAGCGCGGGCTACCGGGGAGCACCTTGCAGTCGTGGGGTGATGCGGTGTGGTGGTCGGTGACCACCATGACGACAGTGGGCTACGGCGACCACGTTCCCGTGACGACGACGGGTCGTCTGATCGCCACCGGTGTGATGGTGGCGGGAGTGGCGATCATCGGTGCCGTGGCAGCGGTCGTCGCCTTGGCGGTGGCCTTCCGAGTCGCCGTTGCGGAAGAGCGGGCGATGGAGGCGGAGGCGGAGGTCCTCGAGCGTCGTCTCGAGGTACGCCTGGCCAGGATCGAGGCCCAACTCGCCAGCCTGGACGCGGTCCTACGAACGTGGTCGCCGGATGTCCTCGGTGACGGCAGCGTCGACGGAAGGCGCGAGCGGTGAGCAAGCGCAGCGATGTTCGTTCCTGACCACGGTCGCGGTGCTGACCGGCAGATGAGTCGCCAGGGATCGCAGGATCAGCCGCGACGGGTCCGCCCTCGCCCTACGCGGGACCGCGCTACGTCGTCGTGGTGTCCCGGCGCGGCTGCGCCGGGACAGCACGACTCCCTGAGGGGGCGTCACAGCCGCCTCAGGGGTTCGTTCATCAGCTGGCTCGATCAGCGGCTGAGCCGGGACTTGAGCAACTGCTTGCCCTGCTCGGCGCCCTTGCGGCTCTCTGCCTGCGCCTTGCGGAAGAGGTCGGCGACTTCGCTGTCGCCATCGCGGTCGGCGTCCTGGACGTAGGTCTCCAGCCGGAGCGCATTGCTCAGGCACTGCTCGGTGAACCAGATGAGGTTGTAGTCCTTGTCCTGCGTACCGGTCACCTGTCCGGTCTCCTGGCCACCAGTGGTCATGTGCCCACTCCTTCGCTTCAGTGAGGCACCCGGTCTACTCGCCTGCGGACAACTACGTCTACTCCTGCTTGCCTGGCGTTGCTCCTCCCACGCGCCCGATGCCCGAACAGTGCTGGGCACCGTCGTCCGGCCGTCGACAGCGGGGTCGTCCAGGACACGCCGACCCCCGCCCGAGTTCGCCGGAACGCCGCCCCCCGCCCGAACCGGGCGTGCGGCCGCGAGTTGAGCGAATCGTGATCGGCAACGCTCCGCTCGCCCTTCGCTCTCGGAGGTCGTCGAGCGGCCCACCGGTCGCACCCCGCCGTCCGCACATGCTCGCCGAGCACGGAGTACGCCGACGAGGCCGAGGAGCGAGGCGTCAGCCGAGTCGGTGAGCGCCTCGTCACTCGGGGATCCTCGGTGCCGTCCGGTCAGGGCCCGGAGCTGGGAGTGCGAGCACTCCACTGCTGAGTCAGGCCGGGTCGGCTGCCGGCTTTTTAGCCCGGCGGGGCTGCACACGCATCGGCTCGCCCGGCATCTTCGGGGTGCACACCCCCTCAGCGCTGTGTATCGCGGTGAAAGCGCAGGTCGGCCGCGAGCGTAAGTCGGAAGGTTATCGGGCGAATCCGCAGAGCCCCCGAAGTCCCCAACGGCGCTGTGACGGCCTGCCAGGCTCCGCTGGATGTCCGGACAACTCCCGGACAGGCGGCGAGGCATCTCGACCCACCCGCCTGACCAGGCAGAACCGGGAGCAGTCCCGTCTGGGCGTAGCCGTGAACTGCCCACGTGAAGACCCGAACGGAAAGGAGCGCTTCCTGTGATCGCCCAGGTTCGAACGCGTCGACGCACGCGCGTGCCGCCGGTCGGCGTCGGACGCTGCGGAGCCGGGAGACAAGACCACCAGGCGGGGGTCAGGGCGTTGGCATCCCGAGGGCACGGCCCTCGTCGGGCCGTTCCCCGTCGGCTTCGTACAGAGCATCCCTCAGAGCGGCGCGGGACGCGATGCCGAGCTTGGGGAACAGCTTGTAGAGGTGCGCACCCACTGTTCGGGGCGAGAGGTACAGCTGGCGACCGATCTGCTTGTTGGACAGTCCGGAAGCCGCGAGACGAGCGATGCGCAACTCCTGCGACGTCAAGGCGGCCACTCCACGCTCCGGGCCGTCGTGCCGATGCGTCACTCCGGTGGCGCGCAGCTCGTTCTCGGCTCTGTCCGCCCACGGGTGGGCGCCGAGCTTCCGGAAGAGCTCCAGGGCTGCGGTCAGTTGGATGCGGGACAGAGCGGTGGCCCGCTGTCGTCGTAGGTGTTCGCCGTAGGCCAGCGAGATCCGGGCCCGCTCGAAGACGTGGGTACCGGCTCCAGGCGCAGAGAGTGCTCGCTCGAACAGTCCGGCAGCGTCCTCTTCCGGTGCTACGAGGGCCAGCGCACCGGCAAGGAGGAGAGCGAAGCGGGGGCGTGCAGCGAATAGCGTGGCCCGCTGCATGGCCGCGACGTGTGCCACCGCATCTGCGTGGCGCCCCGTGTGCACGGCTGCCTCGACGAGGTCGAGAGCGACGCAGGGAGCGACCGGGGCATGAGCGGCGAAGGTGCCGGCGGAGCTGATCGCGGTCATCTCCCGGTAGGCACTTTCGAAGTCACTCCGGGTGAGGGCCGACAATCCGCGGATCCGGTGCGCAAAGTCGACGAAGACCCCTACGCCACGCGGGACCGCCCAGTCGACCAGCTCCCGCGCGAGGGACTCCGCCCTCCCGTCGTCGCCGCGGGCCGCAGCGACGAGGGCCTCGCAGTAGACGCCCGGCAACGTGATGATGCGATACCCGAGGCCCTCGCCCCACGCGACACCCTCGTCCGCTGTCCGCTCGGCCTCGTCCCAACGACCCGCGTCGAAGGCCTCGTGGCACAACATCATCAGGGCGTTGACGGCGGACGCCACGGCGCCGCCCTCTCGTCCGTCTCTCACGACTCTCAGGAGGGCCGGACGGGAGCTGGCCAGGCGATCCGCGTAGAAGGCCGCGATGGCGACCCGGACGATGTGGCTGGGGTCGGTGCCGGCGTTGCCTTCGGCCACGAGTCGATCGAGCCGCGCGAAGTCGCCTGGTGCGGCGCTGATGGGATCGGCGAAAACGGTCCTCGACACAGCGAGGACCGGCGGGGCATCCGAGCCCAACGCGTCGAGTGTTCGCTCGAAAGGACGCCAGAACTCATCTCGCCCGCCGAAGTGGCACACCAGCATCAAGCTGTGCAGAGCGTCGTTGACGCGATCGGCGGACGCCCCCTCTGTCATGGCGTGGTCGATGGCTCCCACGAGGACCAGGTGCGCGGTTTCGACGTCACCTTCTCCGTTCAACAGGTGGTGCGCCGCTGCGGCGGCTATCTCGAGGGAGCCCGTGGTGTCCGGGTCGGCGGTGCGCGCCTCGGTCAGCAGCAGCGGGACGTTCCGCAGCTCGCCCGTGGAATCGGCGCCCTCGAACGCGGCGGCGGCAAGGCGACGTGCGCGGTCGGCGCCGGGCGGGGTCAGTTGTGCCGCCTGCAGCAAGACCTTCACAGCGCGGACGACGTCGCCCTTGCGTCTGGCGTGCTGGGCCGCCACCTCGAGCAGGTCGGCTGCCCGTCGGTCCGGACCGACAGCGGCCGCCGCCAGGTGCCATGCGCATTCCTCCGGTCGATCGATCAACACGTCGGCCAGAGCCGCGTGCGCGCGCCGCAGCTCAGCGCTGGTCGACAAAGCGACCACGGTCGACCCGATCAGCGGATGTCGAAGGGTGATGCGGTCGAGCTCGAGATCGATGCGAACCAGCCGGGCGCGCTCCGCGGGTGCCAGCTCGTCCAGCCAACGATCGTCCCCTGCAGCGGCTCGCAACGTGTTCAGGTCCCCGGTCCCGTCCAGCGCAGTGAGCACCAGCAGCCGGCGGGTCGGAGCGGGCAGGTCGGCGAGCGGTCGCGCGAAGACCTTGTGCACCTGGGCGCTGAGGGGAAAGGCGGGAGGCGGGCCCTCGAAGCCACGTCGCCGCTCGGCCCCGAGTACTGCGGGCAGTTCGAGGAGGGCGAGCGGGTTCCCCGCGGACGCGGTCAGGACGCGCTCCCGAAGCTGGCTCTCGAGTGTCGGGAAGCCGGCGAGCAGGAGATCGCTCGATGCCTGCCGGTCCAGAGGTCGCACATCGATCTGCGGGAGGTCGGCGTGGAGCAGTGGACAGTCGCTACCGGTCCGCGCCGCAGCGAGGAAACCTATGCGGCTGGCATCCAGGCGACGGGCCGCGAAACCGAGGACCCGCACGCTCGAACCGTCCAACCAGGGCAGGTCGTCGACGATCGCCAGCACCGGGCGGGTCTCGGCGGCCCGGCCGAGCAGCCCCAGAGCGGCGGCCGACACCAGGAGGCGTCGGGGAGCGGGACCCGCACCGAGTCCTAGTGCCACGGTCAGAGCTTCCCGGTGCGGTGCGGGAAGGTCCTCCAGGTGCCCCAGGAGCGGCAACAGCAGCTGGTGCAACCCGGTGAAACTCATTTCGGCCTCGAACTCGACACCCGCGGCCCGGACGACCGTCACGCCGACCGACCGGCCCTCGTGCTCTGCCGCGTCGAGCAGCGCTGACTTGCCGACCCCGGGATCCCCGGTCACGAGCATCGCCGCCCCGAAGTCGGCGGCCTTGTGCACGAAGGACCGCAGGGCAGCGCTTTCCACGTCCCGACCCAGGAGCGGCGGCCCGGTGCTCCGATCGGAAGCCAGGACCTCAAGCACTGAACCCCCTCGGAGACGTCTTCGCTTGGCTGGCGCGACGCCGGCGAAGCACCGCCGATCAGCAGGAGTACTGCGGAGGTGGCGAGAGTCTCTCGCATTCACAGATCTGCTCACCAGGTCAAGGCACACCGTGGCAAGAACTTGGGTCGGTTGACAGATGCTTGTCGGATCGGCGCCCTGCCATCGGCGACGAAGGCTCGAGCCGCCTGCTTCCTCGCGTCGTCCTGGCCGGACAACTGGAGCCGAGCGGACGCGTCGGCACGTGCCCGTCGACCGCCTGGGCTGCCCGGGCCTTGAGTCAGCCAACCGATGTCTGCCTGGCGACCGTCGCAGAAGACTCGGCTGCGTACACAGCCGGGCGGCCGACCGCGCCGCCGTCGTCACGCCAAGGAGCCGCTATGAAGTCGACCGTCGTCCTGGTGCATGGTGCGTACGCCGAGTCGTCGAGCTGGAACGACGTGATCGGCCCCTTGCAGAGCGAAGGGCATCGAGTCATCGCCTGGGCTGCCCCACTGCGGGGGCTGGCCCGGGACGCCGTCGCGCTCAGCGACCTCGTGCGCAGCGTCGAGGGCCCGGTGGTCCTCGTCGGTCACTCCTTCGGCGGGGCGCTGATGACCAACGTCGCCGCAGACGCCGGAGACGTGCAAGCGCTCGTCTTCGTGGCCGGCTACGCGCTGCTCCCCGGCGAGAGCTGCGGCGACGCCTCCGCCCTCGCGCCGGGAGGGACCCTGGGGCCGGCGCTGCTGCGGGTGCCCCTCTCGGACGGCGCGGTGGACACCTACATCGATGCGGCCAAGTACCACCACCAGTTCGCCGATGACCTCCCGGAGGAGCAGACGGCGGTGATGGCGGTGACCCAGCGACCGGTGACGGAGGCGGCGCTGTTCGAACCGTCAGGGGACACGCCGCTGTGGCGCACCGTCCCGAGCTGGTTCATCTTCGGGGAACTCGACCTCAACATCCCGGTCGGGGCCCACCGCATCATGGCCGAGCGGGCCGGGGCCCGCCGGACGGTGGAGATCGCCGGTGCCTCCCACGTGGTGGGCATGTCGCACCCAACCGAGACGGTGCAGATGATCCTCGAGGCGGCGTCCGCTTCGTCGCCGGTCGGTGCCTGACCATGACCATGCAGATGACCCGCCCCGTCGTCCTGGAGAAGGCAGCTCAGGAGTTCGCTGACGCGACAGCGCAACCACCGCAGCTCTACGAGCTGACGCCGGATGCAGCCCGCAAGATCCTCGACGACGTCCAGGCGGCTCCTGTCGACAAGCTGCCGGTCGACGACGAGTGGGTCACCGTCGAGGCGTCGGTCGGCGATGTCCGGGTGCGGATCGTGCGTCCTCAAGGCGCGGACCGGCCTTTGCCTGCAGTTCTCTACATGCACGGCGGCGGCTGGATCCTCGGCAACGCCGGAACCCACGACCGATTGGTGCGTGAGCTGGCCGTGGGCGTCCAGGCGGCGATCGTCTTCGTCGAGTACGACCGGTCCCCTGAAGCCCGCTACCCGGTGGCCATCGAGCAGGGCTATGCGACGGCTCAGTGGATCGGCCGAGAAGGTGGCGCGCACGGGATCGACACGTCCCGGCTCGCCGTCGCGGGGGACTCGGTCGGCGGCAACATGACCGCTGCGCTCGCGCTGATGGCCAAGGAACGGGGCGACGTCACCTTCGTCCACCAGTCCATGTACTACCCGGTGACCGACGCGGCGATGGACACAGATTCCTACCGGCAGTTTGCGACCGGGTACTTCCTGACCGCGAGGACCATGGCCTGGTTCTGGGACGCCTACGTGCCGGACGTGGCCCAGAGAGGGGAGATCACGGCATCGCCGCTACGGGCCAGCCCGGAGCAATTGACGGGGCTCCCGCCAGCCTTCGTCGCCGTCGACGAGGCCGACGTGCTGCGGGACGAGGGGGAGGCCTACGCCGCCGCGATGAGAGCGGCCGGCGTGGCGGTGACGACCGTCCGCTACGACGGCATCACACACGACTTCATGATGCTGAACCCCCTCAGCGCCACGAAGGCCACTCGCGGGGCGATCGCACAGGCCATCAGCATCCTGCGCGGGGCGCTCGGGACCGGGTGACGGAGGGAGGCTCACGCGACTAGGTCTGCGGTATGCGGAGCTCCTCGGAGGGATGCGGCCCTGGTCCACCCCGATGGACCAGGGCGGCCACGGGTCTTCCCGGCGCGCGACTGGACCCTCGCTGGCCACGGGGACGCACGACACGCAACGAGCAGCCAGGACGGCCACTGGGACTGTGGCCAAGGCGAGCCGGATTGCTCAATCGACTCGCGACCGTCCGGGCGCACGAGTGGCGACGGGAGCTCGCTGACGGTCAAGCGCAAGCCGTTGGTCCGCTTGCCGAGTCACCCCAGCGCTCCGAGCCAGGCCGGAGGGGATCAGGACCAGGCACTGAAGCCGCCTGGGGACATACGGAGCAATGCCTCCGCGGCTGCGGTCGATGAGCTGGCGAGGGTCATCCGGTACTCGCCCTACGCGGGCCACTCGTCGGATGTGACGGCTCGGCCGACGGGATGACAGCCGGCGGCTGTGGAACCGCATGACGCCGGGGGAGGGGCGGACGCCACTGCCGAAGGCCCCGCGAGGGATGGCGATCTAGATCGTCGCGCCGGCCGGTGTCCGCCATGCAGGGGCGGCAGGCTCGGAGTGAGCGATGGCGGCGAGGACTGCCCGAGCGGCGTCGACTGTCACGGCAGGCGCCCCATGGGGAGCGCTCGGGCTCCGAGAAGCCGGCCGGCTGGGCGCCCGGGTCCAATAGGCATTCTCGGACGTCCGCAGGTTCCCCCACCGGGTCTTGACTGGAGGTCTTCTGAAGGATGACTGGAGAACCGGGATTTCCCGGCGAATAGCACAGTGCCTACCCTGCGCTTGGCGTGGATCAGGCGTCTTCGCTGGCAGGACGCCTGGCCCGGCTGGGCTGGACCCGCATCGGCTCACCAGGCATCTTCGGGGAGCGGGACCCGTAAGCGCTGTCCAGGGCGGTGAAGCCGCAGGTCGCGCATGAGTGTGAGCGGGTGGGTTATCGGGCGAGTTCTCGCGCCCTGGTTGTGATGTCTCACGACATCCCGGACGCCCGGACCCACAGATGGTGGGTTGGGGCGCCCGTCGTCCCGGGATGCGTCGCGGGGCGGGGGAGGGGCCGGTTGCTCGACCTCTCAGACAGTGACCGGCAGCACGACCACGCCGTCGTCGTCGGACCAGACCTGGTCGCCGGGGTGGAACGTGGTGCCGCCGAAGGTGACTGGGACGTCACGGTCCCCCGACCCGGTCTTGGTGCTCTTGCGCGGGTTCGAGCCGAGCGCCTTGATGCCCACGGGGACGGTCTCGAGCACCGCGACGTCGCGGACCGCACCGTGGATGATGACTCCCGCCCAGCCGTTGTCAGCGGCGATCGTGGCGATGTTGTCGCCCATCAGGGCCCGGTGCAGCGATCCGCCGCCGTCGACGACGAGGACGCGGCCCTCGCCCGGCTGCTGCACGATCGACTTGAGCAGGGCGTTGTCCTCGAGGCAACGGACGGTGGTGACCGGCCCGGCGAAGCTGCGGTGGGCACCGAACTGGCGGAACTGCACGTCGCAGGATGCCAGCTCGTCGCCGTGCTCGTCGTACAGGTCGGCCGTCGTGAACTCCATGGGGACTCCTCCGTCTGTCGTGTCCATCGATGGGTGGTGCGGGTCAGGTGGTGGTCGGGGGTCCGGTCTCTCCAGCGAATCCCCGGGCGAGGTTGGCGACGACCGTGAGAGCGACGGCGGTCGTCCAGAGGACCCCGGCGGCGCCCACGCCGGCGGCGACAGCTCCGACCGCACTGGGTATGACCACCTGCCCGAGCCGGTTGCCGGTCAGCCGCAGGGACATGGCCCGGCCCCGCATGCCGGCCGGCGCCGACGTCGCCAGCCAGGCCATGGTCAAGGGCTGTCCGACGCCCAGGCCGAGGCCGAGCAGGACCACCAGGCCCGCCATGGCGACCGGCGGCAGCGGCAGCCCGAGCGCGGCCATCGACAGCGCCGACAGGACCGCCGTGCCGATCATGAGCCGGCGCCGGCCCAGCAGCGTGACGAGCCGACCGAGGAACAAGCGGGAGGTCATCGACGCCACAGCCCGGAGGGTCAGCAGCAGCCCGATGAAACCGGCAGCGAGTCCGCGGTCCGCGCCCAGGGCGGGCAGGTAGACCAGCGTGATGTCCACCGCGGCGAGGACGATGGAGCTCACCAACAGCGCCCGCACGAGGCCGGGCAGGCGGACGAGGGTCCGCATGCCGCCGGCCTCCTGTTCCTGCGCCGGGGTCGATCGGGCAGGCATCCTGATGAGCACGGCGCTGAGCGTGAGGAGGACGCCGATGCCGACTGATGCGAGGAACAGCGCGCCGGTGTCCGGGACCTGCTGCTGGCCACCGGCCACGATGATCAGCCCCGGGCCGATGGCCTGCCCGAGCGACGCGGCGAAGGTGTAGTAGCCGAAGGCCGCGTCCAGGGAGCCGCTGGGCGCGGCGTTCGCGACTGCCGCCTGCTGCCCGACGACACAGAGCAGGTGTCCGGTGCCGAGGACGACTATGCCGGCGACCAGGCCGGCCGGAGATCCGCCACCGAGGACGAGGATCCCGGCCGACAGGCTGAGCAGCAGCGCGCCGGCGAGCATCACCCGGCGCTCTCCGAACCGGTCGGTGGCCTGGCCCGAGGGGACCGCCAGCACGAGTGGCACGACGGCGAACGACGCGGCGAGCGCGCCGAGCCATGCAGTCGGGACGTCGAGCTCGATGGCCCGGTAGGTCACGGCGGGGCGGACGACGAAGGTGATGACCTGGGTCAGCACCGAGTGGACCAGCAGCACCCCGAGCAGGCGCCGCCCCGGGACCCCTGCCGTGCCCGCGGCCGCACCCGTCACACGTCGTCCGACGCCGCGCCCGGCTTCGCCAGACGCCAGGCAGACTTCGCGCCCAGGCTGGTCTGGATGTGGGCACGCATCACGTCGGCGGCGGTGTCGGCGTCGCCTTCCTCGATGGCCTGGAACAGCAGCGTGTGCTCATGGGCCTTCATGGCCCGCTCCTCGGCGCTGCGCTCGACCTGCAGACCGTGCCGGCGGTAGCGGTCCGCGGTGTCCCAGAGGCCGTCGAGCATCTCGATGAGCAGCGCATTGTGCGAGGCGCGGTAGATGGCGGTGTGGAAGCGGCGGTGCGCGATGAGCTGGGTGACCGTGGGGTTGCTGGGGAGGGCCTCGAGGCCATCGAGGCTGGTCCGGATCTCGACCAGATCCTGTCGGGTGCGCCGCTCAGCGGCGAGGCCGGCGGCCATGGGATCGAGGGACCGGCGGACCTCCAGGAGGTCCCGCGCCTCCTCGGCGTTCAGCTGGGTCACCCGTGCGTCCCGGTGGGCGTCCAGCTCCACCAGGCCCAGCTGCATCAGCCGCCGCAGCGCCTCACGCAACGGTGTGGTGCTGATGCCGATCTCCCTGGCCAGCACCGCTTGGTTGATCACCGAGCCGGGCTCCAGCTCGCCGGAGAGGATCAGCTCGCGCACCCGGGTGTACGCGAAGTCGCTCTTCGTCGCGTAGAGCTCTGCGGGCTGGGTCATGGTGCCTCCTGTCGGTCAGTCGGTTATAACCCACCGCGCCGTCGAAGCCAAGCGCAACACTCCAGCGTGGTGACGCTACAGACCCGGGGGTTCTGAGACAGACAAGGCTGTCAGGCTGCCTCACCTCCAGTGCGATGTCTGGGTTGAAGGCGATCAGGGCTTGACAGTCATAGGTTATAAGCATCACAGTGGGCTGCCGGCGACAGTGGTGTCGCCCTTTCACTCCAGGAGTCGAACCGTGAGCCACTCATCGCCTCTGCGGAAGCGGTCGCTCGCTCGCCGCGCCGCCGTCGGCCCGTTGTCCGCCCTCGTCGTCATGTCCACGCTCGCTGCCTGTGGTGGCGGCGGGGACACCGAGACCGCTCAGGCCCCGGAGAACGAGATCACCGTGGGTGAGGTGCCGGACTACTACCCCGCGGACTACCAGGAGCTCATCGACGCCTCCAAGGAGGAGGGCGGCGAGCTCGAGATCTACTCGAACACCGACCAGGAGAACTGGGCCCCGATCTTCCGCGACTTCCAGAAGAAGTACGACTGGGTCGAGACCATCAACGCCAACAACCTGGACAGCGACGAGGTCTTCCAGCGCGTCCTCTCCGAGCAGGCCACGGGCGGCAGCCCGGCCGACATCCTGGTGTCCAATGCTGCGCAGGCGTGGGCCGAGTACGGCCAGGACCCCGCGAACGTGATGACGTACGAGTCGCCCGAACTCGGTGAGCTGCCCGACTTCGCCACGCTCATGCCGAACGTGTACGGCTTCTCGATGGACCCCATCGTGATCCCGTACAACACGTCGCTGCTGGCCGAGGCGCCGACCGGCTACGCGGACCTGGCGCGGATCGTCTCCGAGAACCCGGACCAGTTCCAGGACCAGATCACGGTGCGTGACATCGGCGGCGCCTTCGGCTTCACCGTCGCCTACAACCTCATGGAGGGCAATCCCGACCTCTGGTCGTCCATGGAGCAGATCCTGCCGCTGTCGCGCCCGGAGACCAGCTCGGGCACGCAGATCGAGAAGATCGTCGCCGGGGAGTACCAGGCGGGCATCAACATCAACGCCGCGCCCACGTACCCCGTGGTCGAGGACAGCAGTGGACTGCTCGACGTCGTCTTCCCCGAGGACGGCGACGTGGTGCTGCCCCGCGGGATCGGCATCGCCCCGGGGGCGCCTCACTCGGCGACCGCGAAGCTGTTCCTGGACTTCGTGCTGTCGGAGGAGGGCCAGGCGGCCGTGGCCGAGGGCGGTCTCACCGCCTACCGCGAGAGCGTCCAGGCCACCGAGGGTCTGCACACCTATCAGGAGGTCGTGGACGCCGTCGGTGAGGAGAACGTGATCATCGCTCCCTACGAGCTGATCTCCGACGAGGAGATCGCCGCCTTCACCGAGCGGTGGAACGGCCTCCTCGAGGGCTGAGGAAGGACCTCGTCCTCCCCGCCCCTCGCTCCGCTCGGCGTGGGGCCCTGGACGAGGCCATCGAGCCCCTCACCACCGGGGTCCGCGAGCGTCCACGCGCGCCCGCGGACCCCGGGCCCCCACCCGAACCACCCGCCGCCCGGCCGATCGGAGCACCACCATGGCGGTCCTGACCGACCCCCTCGCCGCACCCGCCCTGTCGGGCAACGTCCCCGACATGTCACCGCCCCGCTACCGCCGCATCCTCGGCGCGGGCCGCGAGTCCTGGGTGCACTGGCTCGTCCTCGGGTTCCTGGCGCTGCTCGTGCTGGCGCCGATCGTCCCCACCCTCATCCAGTCCTTCACCGACCGGCCGCTGTACGAGGCGGGCGGCATCCTCACCGCCGACAACTACGGCCGGCTGTTCACCGACGCAGGATTCGGTCGGGTCATCGTCAACACTGCCCTGTTCGCCCTCGGAACGACCGTCCTGACGCTCGTCATCGCCGTACCGATGGCAGTCGTCGTGGTCCGGACGAGGGTCCCCGGCGGCCGCTTCCTGGCCGCCAGCATGCAGTGGCCGTTCTTCATCTCGTCGCTGATCCTCGGCTTCGGCTGGATCACCATGTACGGCCCGGCCGGCTTCGTGAGCACCTGGGTGCGCCAGCTGGTGGGCACCGTGCCGTGGAACCTGTACTCCATCCCCGGGATGGCCATCACCGAGGCCGTCGCGCTGGCACCCATCGCCTACGTCTTCTGCGCCAACGCGCTCCGGCAGTCCGACTCCTCGCTCGAGTCGGCCGCGCAGGTCTGCGGTGCCGGTCCCTTCCGCATCCTCTTCTCCGTCATCGTGCCGATGCTGCGGCCGCCGATGGTGTACAGCTCGATCCTGGTCTTCAGCATGTCGGTGGAGACGCTCAGCGTGCCGCTCCTCTACGGGCAGCCCGTCGGGATCCAGGTCTTCTCGACCTTCCTGTACACCAACGGCCTGCAGTCCATCAACCCGGACTACGGCATCCTCGGGGCTGCATCGGTTCTGATCCTCTTCGTCACGGTCGGGCTGGTCTTCCTCCAGGCGAAGCTGTTGAAGAACGCTCAGCGCTTCGTCTCGGTCCGGGGCAAGGCGACCCGGCCCCGGCAGCTCGACCTCGGCTGGGTGAAGTGGCTCAGCGTCGGCCTGATCGGCTTCTACCTGGTCTTCGGCGCCCTGCTGCCGATCGGCGGACTCGTGTTCCGCTCGTTCACCCGCATCTTCACGCCCCTGCAGTCGCCGTTCCAGTCGCTGACCGGCGACAACTACGACCGCATCGTCACCTACCCGGTGTACGTGCGGTCGATCTACAACAGCCTGATCGTCGCCGGTGTGGGCGCCGTGCTCGTGAGCGCCTTCGCCCTGCTGGCGGTGGTGGTGGCCCGCCGGTCGACCTTCCGGTTCGCGCGGGCGGTGGAGTACCTGTCGCTGGCGCCTCAGGCGATGCCGGGCCTCATCATCGGCATCGGCCTGTTCTGGGCCTTCGCCTACGCGCCCTTCAACGCCGGCGCACTGGTCCAGGGCACGCTGATCGCGCTGATCATCGGCTTCGGTCTCCGGGCGCTCCCCAGTGGATTCGGCTCGATCGCGCCGTCGATCATGCAGATCGGGCAGGAGCTGGACAACGCCGCCCGGGTCTCCGGCGCGGACTGGGTCAAGACGTTCGCGGTCATCCTGCGCAGCTTGCTCACCCCGGCGTTCGTGGGTGCGCTGGTCCTGACCTTCGTGACGATGCTCAAGGAGTACTCGCCGGCGATCTTCCTGGCGTCGGCCGACTCGAACATCATCGGCACGACGATGCTCGAGCTCTGGGTCCAGGGCAACACCGGCTCCGTCGCCGCGCTGGCGACCATCCAGATCCTCATCACGGCCGCCTTCGCCGGCGTCGCCGGACTCCTCCTCAGAAAGGGCCGCAAGGATGCCTGACGTCATCGTCTCCGACCTCCGCAAGCAGTTCGGCGATGTCGCCGTCCTGAAGGGCGTCTCCGTCACGATCAAGGACGGCGAGTTCTTCACCCTCCTCGGGCCGTCCGGCTGCGGGAAGTCCACCACGCTCAACTGCATCGCCGGGCTCGAGCAGCCCACCTCCGGGCGGATCACCGTGGCTGACGAGACGTTCGTCGACACGGAGCGCAAGGTCTTCCTGCCGCCGGAGGCCCGCAACCTCGGCATGGTGTTCCAGAGCTATGCGCTGTGGCCGCACATGTCGATCCGCGACAACCTGGCCATGCCGCTGAAGATCCGGAAGTTGGGCAAGGAGGAGCGGGCCACCCGCATCCACGAGGCGCTGGACAAGGTGGGGCTCGCAGACCTGGGCGATCGCTATCCGCACCAGCTGTCGGGTGGGCAGCAGCAGCGTGTCGCCCTGGCCCGCGCGCTGGTGTACTCCCCGAAGGTGCTGCTGCTCGACGAGCCGCTGTCAAACCTGGACGCCAAGCTGCGCGAGCAGGCCCGCGCGTGGTTGAAGAGGCTGCAGGCCGACCTGGGCATCACGACCGTCTACGTCACCCACGACCAGGACGAGGCCCTGGCCCTGAGCGACCGGATCGCCGTCATGTCGGAGGGCGAAATGGTGCAGGTCGGCACGCCCCACGAGATCTACGAAGCGCCGGCGACGGCGGCCGTCGCCGCCTTCGTGGGCCGGTGCAACTTCCTCCGTGGCGTCGTCACCGACTCGCGGGACGGCCTGGTGGACGTGACGCTGGACGCCAGCGGCGACACGGTCGCGGTGCGCACTCAGGAGTCGGTGCGGACGGGGCAGCAGGTCGTCGTGGCCATCCGGCCGGAGCGGATGGAGATCCTCCCGGCCGACCAGGCTGCCCCCGACGGCTGCTCGACCATCGACGCCGAGGTGCTCTCCAGCTCCTACGTCGGCTCCCGCTACGAGTACGACCTGCGGCTCGGTGACCACATCGTGCAGGTGGAGAGCAAGCGCCAGACCCTGTCGGGCACGGTCCGGTTGGTGCTCGACCCAGCAACCACCCTGCTCTACCCCTCGGCCGAGGTGCCCTCGGCCGAGGCCGAGGAGCTCCTCACCGTCGCCTGACGGATCCGACACCTGCTCATCCCTGGGCCGCGATGTCGCCGTCCCGGCCCAGCGTCCCGCCCCGACCCAGCCACGAGAGGTTCTCATGACCACGCCCGCCCCCCGCACCTACCGACTCGGCGTCCTGCACGGCGACGGCATCGGACCCGAGATCGTCCCCGCGTCCGTCGCGATCGTCGACGCCGCCTTCGCCGCCGCGGGCCTGCCGCCGGTGGCGTGGGAGGAGCTGCCGCTCGGTGCCTCGGCCATCGACACCCACGGGACCGCAGTGCCGGAGTCGACGCTCGAGACCCTGGCCGGGCTGGACGCCTGGCTGCTCGGGCCGCATGACAGCGCCGCCTATCCGGAGCCGCACAAGTCCCGGCTCAACCCGAGCGGGACCATCCGCAAGCACTTCGACCTGTTCGCCAACATCCGTCCGGCCAAGGCCTTCCAGGGCGGCAGCGCCGTCGTCCCCGGCACGGACCTGGTGATCGTCCGCGAGAACACCGAGGGGTTCTACGCCGACCGGAACACCTTCGCCGGGACCGGTGAGTTCATGCCCACCCCGGACGTGGCCATCGCGATGGGGATCATCACCCGGCCGGCCTGCGAGCGGATCGCGCGAGAGGCCTTCGACCTCGCCAGCCGGCGCAGCAAGAAGCTGACGATCGTGCACAAGGCGAACGTGCTCAGGCTGACCACCGGCTTGTTCCGCGACGTCTGCCGGGAGGTCGCCGCTGACTACCCGGACGTGACCGTCGACGACTTCCACATCGACGCGATGACCGTCCACCTGGTGCGCCGGGCGGACACGTTCGACGTGATCGTCACCGAGAACATGTTCGGTGACATCCTGTCCGACCTCGCCGGCGAGATCGCCGGGTCCCTGGGGATCGCCCCGAGCGTCAACTCCTCGGCCACCCACGCGATGGCGCAGGCGTCGCACGGTTCCGCCCCGGACATCGCCGGGCGGGACATCGCCAACCCGATCGCCATGATCCTGTCCACGGCCATGCTGCTGGACTGGCTGGCCGGCAAGCACGACGACGGCCGTCTGGCTGACGCCGCGGACCGCATCGAGCGCGCGGTCGACGCCACCGTGGCCGCCGGCACCGCAACCCGGGACATGGGCGGCGACGCCACCTGCAGCGGCTTCGCCGCTGCAGTCGTCTCAGCCGTCCAGGCCGGTTGAGCGGCCGGACCGACCAGGAGCAAGGAGGACCCGGCGATGACCCCGGCGACGCCGACGGTCGCACTGATCCACGCGACGCCCGCGGCCATGGCGCCCGCCCGCGCCGCTTTCGCCGAGAGGTTCCCCCAGGCGCGTCTGTGGAACCTGCTCGACGACCTGCTGATCAGTCAGGCGGAGGAGGCGGGGGAGATCACCCCGTCCCTCCGCCGGCGGATGGAGCGCCTCATCGAGCAGGCCCGGGACGGAGGCGCCGACGCTGTCCTGCTGACCTGCTCGATGTACGGCTCCGTGGCGCACGAGGTGGCTGCGGCGCAGGCCCCCCTGATGGCCTCCGACGACGCGGTGTTCGCTGCGGTGACGGCGCTCGCCCCTCAGGAGGTCGCGGTCCTGGGGCCGGTGGCAGCCGGTGTCCAGGACACGGTGCGCCGCCTCGAGGAGCACCTGGGTGACGCCTCGACCTCCGTGCGGGGCCTCGTCGTGGACGGCGCTGCGGCGGCCGCGGCCGCCGGCGACCTGCCGTCCCTGGAGGCGTGCATGGTCGAAGCTGCCCGGACCGTCGAGCGAGACGTCGACGCGATCGTCATCGGTCAGTTCTCGATCACGCCCGCAGCGTCCGCGGTCGCCGCGGCGGTGTCCGTGCCGGTGCTCAGCCCTCCCCATCTGGCGGCAGAGACCCTGCGAGCGCAGCTGACCACCGTGGGGAAGGCATGACCTCGTCGCTGCCGGCGCCGCTGCTGGGCTGCATCGCCGACGACTTCACGGGCGCCACGGACGTCGCCGCAGGGCTGCGCCGAGCTGGGCTGCGGGTGGTCCTGCACTTCGGCACACCGGAGCCGGAGCAGACGGTGCCTGCCTGTGATGCGGTGGTGGTGGCGCTGAAGAGCCGGACGATCCCGGCGGCCGAGGCGGTCGAGCAGTCCCTGACCGTCCAGCGGTGGCTGACCGGTCTCGGGATCCCGCGCCTGTACTTCAAGTACTGCTCGACGTTCGACTCCACCGACGCGGGGAACATCGGACCGGTCACCGACGCGCTGCTCGAGGCGGTCGGCGGGGACGTGACGGTGATCTGCCCGGCCACCCCCGAGCACGGGCGCACCGTGTACCAGGGGCACCTGTTCGTCGGCTCGACACTGCTGTCCGAGTCGTCGATGGCGCAGCACCCGCTGACCCCGATGACCGATCCCGACCTGGTGCAGGTCCTGTCCCGACAGACGCCGCACCGGGTGGGGTTGCTCCCGCTGCAGGCACTGCGCGGCGGCACCCGGGCAGCGCAGGGAGCGATGCTGCAGCTGGCGGCCGACGGCGTGCGGCACGTCGTCACCGACGTCGCCGACGACGCCGACCTGGGCACGCTCGCCCCGGCCGTGGCCGAACTCCCGTTGCTGACCGGTGGGGCGGGCCTGGCCCGGGCGGTCGGGGCCGTGCTGCGCCGCGGCGTGGCCCCGGTCGACGGCGGACCGGCGGCGATGCCGGCCGGACCCGCGGTCATCCTGGCCGGCAGCTGCTCGGCCGCCACCCTGGAGCAGGTGGCGCAGGCACGCGCCGTCTTCCCCGCCTACCGCCTCGACCCAGCCGCCACCCCGGACGAGGACGTACTGCTGGCCAAGGCCCGGGCCTGGCTGGAGGAGAACGTCGGCCACGGCTCCGTCCTCCTGTACTCCTCGGCTCCGGCCGCGGAGCGCGCGGCGGGCCTGGCCGCGATGGGACCGGGCATCGCCGAGGTGCTCGAGCGGACACTCGGCGCGCTGGCAGGCGCCGCGGTGCACCTCGGTGTCCGCCGCGTCGTCGTCGCCGGCGGGGAGACCTCTGGCGCGGTGGTGACCGCCCTGGGCGTGCGCTCCGTGGTCGTGCACGGCGAAGAGGACCCCGGCGTGCCGTGGTGCACCACCACCACCGAGCCGCAGCTGTCGCTGCTGCTCAAGTCCGGGAACTTCGGCCGGCCCGACCTCCTGGTCCGCGCCGTGGGCGGAGCCACACGATGACCGACACCGCAGCGGACGTCGTCGCGTTGGGTGCGTCGATGTTCACCCGCGGCCTCACCTTCGGACGGACGGGCAACATCAGCATCCGCGACGGCGAGCGAGTCCTCGTCACGCCGACCGGCGCGAGTCTGGGTGCACTCGGTGACCTCTCCGTCCTCGACCTCGACGGCCGGCACGTCGAGGGGCCGAGGCCGTCGAAGGAGGCGTTCCTGCACGCGGCCGTCTACCGCTCCCGTCCGGACGCCGGTGCCGTCGTGCACCTGCACAGCACCCACGCGGTGGCCGTCTCCTGTCTGGAGGGCCTGCCCTCCGACGACGTGCTCCCTCCGCTGACCGCCTACTACGTGATGCGGGTGGGCACCTTGCCCCTGCTGCCCTACCACGCACCCGGTGACGACGGCCTGGGACCGCTCGCGGAGGAGACGACTCGGCGGCACTCTGCCTTCCTGCTGGCCAACCACGGGCCCGTCGTGGCCGGCGCCGACCTGGCCGCGGCCGCGGACGCGGTGGAGGAGCTGGAGGAGACCGCCCGCCTGTTCCTGCTGCTGCAGGGCCACCGGACCCGCCCGCTGTCTGAGGACCAGGCCGCCGACCTGCGGGCCCGCACCGCTGGGGCGCGCCGATGAGCGGGGCAGACGCGCGGCTCGACGCCGCGGACCTTACCGGGTTCGGCACCCGGGTGCTGGCGTCCCTCGGGGTACCCGAGGACGACGCCCGGCTGGTCAGCGACAGCCTGGTGACCGCCGACATGTGGGGGCATGCCTCGCACGGGATGCTCCGCCTCAGCTGGTACGCCGCGCGGTTGCGCTCGGGCGTCATGACCCCGGTGACGGACCCACGGACGGTCATCGACGCCGGTGCGGTCGCCGTGGTCGACGGGGGCGACGGCGTCGGCCAGATCGTCACCGACCGGGCCTGTCAGGACGCCGTGATCCGGGCCGGGCAGCACGGGGTGGGCGTCGTCGCGGTGCGCAACAGCAACCACTTCGGCACGGCCGCCTACTGGACGCGGCGGATGGCCGCCGCGGGCTGCATCGGCATCCTCACCACCAACGGCAGCCCGGCAATGGCCCCGTGGGGCGGGACGCAGAAGACCGTCGGCGCCAACCCGTGGTCGATCGCCACCCCCGGCGGCAGCTCCGGCCCGGTGGTGCTCGACATCGCCAACACGGGTGTCGCTCGCGGCAAGATCTACGCCGCTGTGCAACGGGGCGAGACCATCCCCGACACCTGGGCGCTGGACTCCGACGGCGCCGTCACCACCGACCCGCACGCGGCGATCGACGGCCTCCTGCTGCCGATGGCCGGTCACAAGGGCTACGGCATCTCGTTCATGATGGACGTCCTGTCCGGCGTGCTGACCGGCAGCGCGTACGCCACCGGCGTCGCCGGGCCCTACGTGCCCGACCGCCGCAGCGGCTGCGGGCACCTGGTCCTGGCGCTGCGCATCGACGCGGTCATCGAGCCGGCCGAGTTCGACCGACGCATCGACGACCTCATCGGCATCACCAAGGCCGTCCCGCTCGCGCAGGGCGCCACCGAGATCTTCTACCCGGGCGAGATCGAGAACCGGGCCGGGGAACGCGCGCAGCGAGATGGCGTCGTTCTGCCGCGCGCGACCGTCGACGAGCTCCGCGAGCTCGGCGCGAGCTGTGGGATCAGCTCCGACCTCCTGGCGGCGACCTCCTGATGCTCACCGTCGTGGTGAACCTCGCCGCGCACGCCGAGCTGCTGGCGGAGTTCGTCGCCGGCATCACGGAGAACGCCCGCGCCTCGCTCCGCGACGAGCCGGGCTGCCTCCGCTTCGACGTTCACCAGCAGGTCGACGACCCGACCCGGTTCGTGCTGCACGAGGTCTACGTCGACGAGGACGCCTTCTACACCGCCCACCGTTCGGCGCCGCACTACGCCGCCTGGCAGCAGGTGGCCGCGCGCTGCGTGGTGCCAGGCACCCACATCAACACGTTCTGCCGGCCGCTCGCGCCGGAGGAGGAAGACACCGCATGAGCACGCAGGGCACAGTCGTCGAGCGCAACAGCTTCGGCACCGCGGGGAAGCTGGCGGTGGGGGAGCGCAGCTACGCCGTCCACCGGCTCGCCGGCATCGCGCCGGAGGGCCTGCCGATCAGCCTCAGGATCGTGCTGGAGAACCTCCTGCGCCACGAGGACGGCGTGCGGGTCACGGCCGAGCAGGTCCAGGCGCTGCTGGCATGGGGCCAGGACGGCGCCGCGGGGGCGGCCGTGGACCTGACCCCGTCCCGGATCTTCCTGCACGACACCAATGGTGTGCCGACGCTGGTCGACCTCGCCGCCATGCGCGACGCCGCGCACGCGCTGCGCGGACGCGCCGGGCTGGTCAACCCGGTCATCCCGTCGGAGCTGGTGGTCGACCACTCGGTGATCGCCGACGTGTTCGGCACCTCAGATGCCTTCGTCCGCAACGTCGAGATCGAGTACGCCCGCAACAGCGAGCGCTACCGGTTCCTGCGCTGGGGCCAGTCGACCCTGCAGAACTTCGCCGTCGTCCCGCCGGGCACCGGGATCATGCACCAGGTCAACGTCGAGTACCTGGCGCGCGTGGTCATGGAGCGGGACGGCTGGGCCTTCCCCGACGTGTGCCTGGGCACCGACTCCCACACCACCATGGTCAACGGCCTGGGGGTGCTCGCCTGGGGCATCGGCGGCATCGAGGCCGAGGCCGCGATGCTGGGGCAGTCGCTGTCGATGCTGCTGCCGCCGGTCGTGGGGGTGCGCCTGCACGGTGCGCTGCCCGAGGGCGCGACCGCCACCGACCTGGTGCTGACGATCACCGAGATGCTGCGTGCGCACGGCGTGGTCGGGAAGTTCGTCGAGTTCTACGGACCGGGCGTCGCGCAGACCTCGCTCGCCGACCGCGTGACCATCGCCAACATGAGCCCGGAGTTCGGCTCCACCTGCGCCTTCTTCCCGATCGACGAGGAGACCCTGAGGTACCTGCGCTTCACCGGACGTGCCGAGGAGCGAGTGACCCTGGTGGAGGCCTACGCCAAGGACCAGGGGCTGTGGCACGACCCGACGGTCGTGCCCCGCTACACCGAGCTGCTGCAGCTGGACCTGGCCGGCGTCGTCCCGTCGCTGGCCGGGCCGAGCCGGCCGCAGCAGCGGGTGCCGCTGGACGGGGCCAAAGAGGGGTTCCGGTCCGCTCTGGCCACGGCGCTGGCCCTGGACGACGCGCCCACGTCCGCCGCCGTCCGCTCCTGGGTGGACGAGGCCTCGCAGGAGTCCTTCCCGGCCAGTGACGCACCCGCCATCGACTCCGAGACGCCCGTCGCCGACCTGCCTGCCATGCCCGCATCTGACGTGCCGGACTCACCGCGGACGTCCGGCACCGTCCCGGTCACCCTGCACGGCCGAGCCGAGGAGCTTGCTCACGGCATTGTCGCGATCGCCGCGATCACGTCGTGCACCAACACGTCGAACCCATCGGTGATGGTGGCTGCCGGCTTGCTGGCGAAGAAGGCCGTCGAGCGGGGACTGCACGCCAGGCCGTGGGTGAAGACCAGCCTGTCGCCCGGTTCCCGGACGGTCACCGACTACCTCGACGAGGCGGGGCTCACCCCGTACCTCGAGCGGCTGGGCTTCCATCTCGCCGGCTACGGCTGCATGACCTGCATCGGGGCATCAGGGCCGTTGATCGAGGAGGTCTCCGCCGCCGTGCACGACCACGACCTCACGGTCGTCTCCGTGCTGTCCGGAAACCGGAACTTCGACGGGCGCATCAACCCCGACGTGCGCATGAACTACCTGGCCTCACCGCCGCTGGTGGTGGCCTACGCCATCGCCGGGACCATGGACGTCGACCTGATGACCGAACCCCTGGGGCTGGGTTCCGACGGAGAGCCGGTGTACCTGCGCGACGTGTGGCCGGAGTCGACAGAGGTCCAGGCGGTCATCGAGGGGTCCATCGACGCAGACATGTTCACCCGCGCCTACGCCGACGTCTTCTCCGGCGACGAACGGTGGCAGGGGCTCGACGCGCCGGTGGGGGAGACCTTCGACTGGGACGACGACTCGACCTACATGCGCCGTCCGCCCTACCTGGACGACATGTCCGCCGAACCGCTCCCGGTTCAGGACATCTCCGGCGCGCGGGTGCTGGTCAAGCTCGGCGACTCGGTGACCACCGACCACATCTCCCCGGCCGGCGCGGTCCCGCCACACACCCCGGCCGGGCAGTACCTGGCCGGCCTCGGTGTGCCACGGTTCGAGCTGAACACCTACGCCTCCCGGCGCGGCAACCACGAGGTGATGATGCGCGGCTGCTTCGCCAACGTGCGGCTGCGCAACCAGCTCGTCCCGGGCAAGGTCGGCGGCTGGACGCAGGACCTGCTCACCGGGGAGATCACCTCCGTCTACGACGCTGCGCTGGCCTACCGCGACGCCGACGTGCCGTCGCTCGTGCTCGCCGGCAAGGAGTACGGGAGCGGCTCCTCCCGGGACTGGGCCGCCAAGGGGCCGGCCCTGCTGGGCGTGCGTGCAGTGCTGGCCGAGTCCTTCGAGCGCATCCACCGGTCGAACCTGGTGGGCATGGGCGTCCTGCCGCTGCAGTTCCTCGATGGCGAGAACGCCGACACCCTCGGGCTCACCGGCAACGAGGTGCTCGACGTCCGGGGCGTGGCCGAGGCGGTGGCCCAGGCCGGCGGGCCGGCGACGGTGACGGTCGTGGCGGACGGTCGGCCGTTCCAGGCCCGCGTCCGCCTCGACACCGCGCGGGAAGCCGACTACTACCGGCACGGCGGCATCATGCGCTTCGTCGTACGCGGTCTGCTCGGCTGAGCCTCGTCACCACCGGTCTCGGCGCTTGCTTCAATCCGGGTCCTGGGTCTTCTCCTCGCCGACGGTGGTGAGGTGATCGTGCATGAAGGCTGCCGCCGCCTGTGTCCGGCCGGCCAGGAGCAGGTCGGCGAGTTCGACGTGTTCGCGGCAGCGCACCATCGCGCGCTCACGCGGCAGCGATCGCCGGTACTCGATCAGCCGCCGCAAGGTGTCGACCCGGCAGAGCGCGTCGGTGAAGAACGGGTTCCGCGCGCACGCGATGACCGCTTCGTGGAACGACCGGTTGAGGTCGAACAGGTCGGTGTTGCCGACGGTCCAGATACCGCCCTCCACGAGTTCCTGCTGTTGCCGCCGTACCTTCTCGATGGCCGAGCGGTCGACCTCGAACGTCGGCTGCAAGATCGCCGCGGGTTCGATGGCCAGCCGGAACCGGTAGCTGTCCTGGTAGGCCGCGAGCGAACTGAGCATCGGGAGGAAGGTCCAGCCGTACCCGGGAAGGCGGTCGATCCAGCCCTCCCCGGAGATGCGCCGCAGCACTCTGCGGAGCTGGGCCGGCGTGAGGTCGTAACGGCGCGACAGGGCCGCCTCGGTGACGCGTTCTGGCAGCAGCCCGTCCAGTCGGTCCCCGACGATGCGGGCATAGAGCTCTTCGTCCACGGTCGCCGGGTGCGGGCGGGTGGTTGCGCTGGGCAGTGTCTCGGGCGCCTGCCGGACGACGTAACCGCCGGCGTCGCTGGGCGCGACCACCCCGTCGTCGGCCAGCAGACGGAGGGCGCCCCGGACGGGGGACCGGGAAACGCGGAGGTGTTCGGCGAGGACCCGCTCCACCAGTCGGGTGCCGGGGGGCATCTGCTCGTCACGGATGTGCTCGACGATGTCGGCAGCGACTCGGCGGGTGAGCTGCGTCGGTGTCACGGTCGCTCCTCTCGCGTCGGTGGGACGGCATCACGGCACGGCGGCTCGGCATGTCGCGCGGGCGTCACACGGAGGGCTGCTGGCGCCGCGGGGCAGCACCAGGGTACGGTCGCACGTGGTATTTCACCACCAAGAAATGCCAGAGCGACAGCTCGCCCAGCGGTGGCGCGCGGTCGTCGGTTCCGTCGATGAGATGAGGTAGCGGTGTTCGCCTTGTGGGTCACAGTGCAGGTGCTCCCGGACAAGCGGGAGGTGTTCCTGGAGGCGATCTCGACGGCGGCCGCCAGCGCGTTGCGCGACGAGCCCGGGTGTCTGACGTTCGACGTCCTCGAACTGGACGCGGACGAACAGCGCTTCGGGTTCTACGAGAAGTACCGTGACGAGGCTGCGTGGGCCGACGAGCACCGCTCCTCGCCGCACTTCAAGGCGTGGCGGGCGGTGGCCGACCAGGTCCTGGTGCCCGGCTCACAGGTGAGAACCCCCGCAACGGTGGTCGCCGCCCCGGGCGCCGTCGAGCCGGGAGGTGCCGCGTGACCACGTCTCAGGCGGCGGGCGAGCAGCCCGTCCCGGCGCCGCACCCGGTCGACTCATCGGCGCAGCCCGCGACCGGCCCGTGTCTGGTCCTGCGCCCAGGGCAGATCGAGGTGTTCGACCGGGGGAGCGGGGTCAAGACCCTGCCGTTCGTCGGGAAGTGGAACACCCCGGCCAACGAGACCAACCGGGTCACCACCGGGATGACGATCTTCGCCCCCGGGACCGCCATCCCGCTGCACTCGCACAACGTCGAGGAGTCCGTGCTGGTCTTCGCTGGCGAGGCCACCGCCGTCATCGGCGAGGAGCGCTTCGACCTCGTCGCCGGCCAGGCGACCTGGGTCCCGGCCGGGATCCCGCACTGCTTCATCAACCGTGGCGACGGGGAGATGACCATCTACTGGGTCTACGGCGGACGCGACATCACCCGCACCGTCACCGCCACCGGCGAGACCTTCGAGCACCTGTCCGCGAGCGACCGCGGCGCCCTCCCCACCAGCTGACGTCCCCTTCAGACCCGGAGAACCCATCATGACGGCGACGACCAGCCGCGCTGCGATCACGACCATCAACCCCGCCACCGGTGCTGAGCTCGAGGTCTACCCGGTGCACTCCGAGCTGGCCATCGAGGACGCGGTCGCCGCCTCGGCCGCTGCCCAGGTGGACTGGGCCGCCACGGACCTGGCGCGACGAGGCGAGGTGGTCTCCGCCGCCGCCACGGTGCTCCGCCGACGCACCGAGGAACTGGCATTGCTGATCACCAGGGAGATGGGCAAGCCGCTGGCCGAGTCCCGCGCGGAGGTCGAGAAGTGCGCTTGGGCGTGCGACTTCTACGCGGAGAACGCAGGCGCTTTCCTGGCGGACGAGCCGGTGGCCACGTCGGCTGACCGCAGTTGGATCAGCTACGAACCGGTCGGCATCGTCCTGGCGGTCATGCCCTGGAACTTCCCGCTCTGGCAGGTGTTCCGATTCGCCGTGCCGGCCCTCATGGCGGGCAACGGTGCGCTGCTGAAGCACTCGCCGAACACCACCGGCTGCGCGCTGGTGGTCGCCGATGTGCTTGCGGAGGCAGGTCTCCCGGCCGGTCTGTTCGCGGCCCTGGTGGTTGCCGAGGCGGACGTCCCGACCACCACCGCGGAGCTCATCGCGGACCCGCGCATCGGCGCGGTCACGGTGACCGGCAGCGAGCGGGCCGGCGCCGCCGTGGCAGTGGCAGCCGGCCGGGCGGTCAAGAAGTCCGTGCTGGAGCTTGGTGGCTCGGACCCTTTCGTCGTCCTGGCCGACGCCGACCTGCCCAGGACCGCCGCCCTGGCTGTGAAGGCGCGCTTCCTGAACGCGGGCCAGAGCTGCATCTCGGCCAAACGGTTCATCGTCGAGCGGCCGGTAGCCGAGGAGTTCAGTCGGCTCTTCGTCGCTGCGGTCGAGTCGCTGACGGTGGGGGACCCGGAGGCGCCGGGCACTGACATCGGGCCGCTGGCGCGTGCTGACCTGGTCGACGGCATCGACGTCCAGGTCCGGTCTTCCGTGGCGGCGGGGGCCACGGTGCTGACCGGGGGGCACCCGATCTCGGACCGGTCGGGCAACTACTACGCGCCCACAGTGCTCTCCGACGTGTCACCGGGCATGCCGGTCCATGACGAGGAGACCTTCGGTCCGGTGGCCACGGTGATCGTGGCCGAGGACGAGGACGACGCGGTCCGGATCGCCAACGACACCCCGTTCGGACTGGCGGCGAGCGTGTGGACCGCCGACCTCGACCGCGGGGTGGCGCTGGGTGAGCGCATCGCCTCCGGAGCCTGTTTCGTCAACGCCGTGGTCGCTTCCGACGTCCGTATGCCCTTCGGCGGCACTCGGCGCAGCGGCTACGGCCGCGAACTCGCCCAGGCCGGCATCCGTGAGTTCGTGAACACCCGGACCTGGGTCGCCATGAGCCAACCGCCGGCGGAGGCTCCCGCCGCTGAGTGACCGACCGAACTCGCCTGGGGTGCGGACGCCTCGGCTCGGGAAGGAGGCAACACAGTGACGCCCTGTCACGCCTGTCCGGCGCTGACGCCGCTGAGTTGTGGGGGCTCTGACTGCCGGGTCAGAGGCCTCTGATCATCTGCTGAAAGAAGTTGGGTGGGGAGCGACGACTAGGTCAGCCCGGGCCCCGCCATGTCCGGAACGACGACATGGCCACCTGAGCGCCGTCGAGTAGTTGGCTGAGGGTCTCGGCGAGTAGGGAGGCCGGCGTCGAGGGCAAGATGTCACCGTTTGCGATCGGCTCCTCGACCGGCCGACTCCACCGATTGTCGATCTCGTCGAGTGGTGGCGACAACGGTCATGTTCCTGTGGTCCTGCGCGCCGTCCGGCTGTCGAGAGCGGCAGCCACCCGGCGAACGAATCATCAAGAACGACGCGATTCGAGCGCACCTGTCGCGCCCGGACAGTGTCGCCAACACCGCCATCAAACTCGCGTGACTGCGCTGACCCGGGCCACAACCTTCAGGGCCCGGCTTACGTACGCCATGGCCGAGTCACGTCGGAAGGCGGCCACCGAGATGACAGCGGGCATCGCCACCGGCGCCCGGCAGGCCGAAGGCTTGGAAGTGGGCCACGGGCATCCGATCTGCAGGCGACGTGCCGGACGCCGCGGCGCTAGACCGTCGGTGGGTGGTGGCTGACTGTTCGCAGGAGTCGGTGAGGCGCGGCCGTCTACTGAGGCTGGTCGTCGTCCTGTTCGGTCCGGCGATCGGCATCGCTCCCGACGGCGGGCGTCTTTCGTCGCGCTTGTGCCGAGCGCAGCGCGAGCCGGGCGAAGTAGGCCTTGGAGCGTGCCCGGCTCGGCGTGCACGCTCGGCCGGCGGCAGTATGCCGTCGGGGTCGACCTGGCGCTCGAAACGGTCCAGCAGGGCGCGCCGTGCCGGCGCCGTCCGCGCGCTCGGGTCGGCGGTGTGGGCCCACGACTCGTGCGCGGCGAGCCGCGCGATCAGGGAGCGGTCGGCCGTCATGGTGACGAGGCTGCATGGCCGCTCTCTAGTTCATCTCCGGTGAGGCGGCTCCTGCGCGGCCCTCCCATGAGGGGTGAGGGCTTCGGCCGTCGTGAGGGCTGGTGGCGCACTCGCGGACGATGCCCGTCCGCTGATGTGGAGGGCTCCAGAGGTGAACCGGCCGGTTGAAGATCGGGCATGGGAAGCGTCGTACGCGGCTGTGTCGACGGCGCCGGAAAACGGCGCCCTCGCGACGGGCGAAAATGACCCCCTCCCGAGACCCTGGCTTGAGCCGAGCCGGGGAGGAACGGGGTGCTGGCAGTGGAGGACTGGGCAGAGATCCGCCGGCTGCACCGGGCCGAGGGGCTGCCGATCAGGCAGATCGCGCGCGTGCTGGGGGTCTAGAAGAACACGGTGAAGGCGGCGTTGCGCAGCGCCGGCCCGCCGAAGTACGAGCGAGCTCCGGCGCCCTCGATCGTGGATGAGGTCGAGCCGCCTGGGGTCTCCGCCGGTCAGCCTGCCGGTGGGGTGCGGGCAGACCCGCCCGCCGGCTCAGCTTCCGATGGTCTGCGGCTACTCCCGCTGGGCCGCCGCGGTGCTGATCCCCTCGCGCACCGCGGGGGACCTGTTCGCCGGCTGGAGGCAGCCGATCGCCGACCGGGGGGCGGTGCCGCGGGTGCTGGTCTGGGACGGCGAGGGCGCCGTCGGCCGGTGGCGGGGCGGGCGCAGCGAGCTGACCGAGGCATGCCAGGGCTTCCTCGGCACCCTGACGACCAAGGTGTTGGTCTGCCGGCCGGCCGATCCGGAGGCCAAGGGGCTGGTCGAGCGGCTGCACGACTACTTGGAACGGTCGTTCCTGCCCGGCCGGACCTTCACCGGGCCGGCGGACTTCAACCCCAGATCAGGCATGGAGGTGGCGACCATCGCGGTCAGCGTCGGAGGTGTGGCGGCTACACCGACCGGCTCGGCGCCGCCGGCGCCATCTGCTCCGTGGGCAACAAGGTCGACAGCTACGGCAACAACGGGGACGTCACCGATGCATGCGCCGCGGCCGCGAAGGGCTCGAGTAGGCCGGCTGCCACCTCCGGCCCACCCGATGTCAGCTGCGCGCGACTCTGGCCCCCTGGCGACAGGTGAGAGCAGACCGATCTGTAGTGATGCGACGTCGCAAGCCCCGTCTCGGCTGCCGCATGGGGCTGCGACTTCTGTGCCGTGCACGGGCTGGCACCGGTCCGTTCACCGAAACGCTTCCTCCCTCCGGTTGGGGTGCGGTGCTTCCCTCGCTGCAGCCTGCCCGAACTGGGCAAAGGCGGATGACACCCCCGAGGAGCACGCATGCACGAAGACACGAGCTCCGCGACCGAGACCGGGAACCCGGCTCAGACGCGGCAGCGAGCCGGTAGCTTGGCCGCTGGCAGTCTCAGCGCTCCTCACGTCGTCTTCATGGTCCTCGCCGCTGCGGCGCCCATGGCCGTGGTCGTCGCCCTCATCCCCATCGCGTTCGCACTGGGGAACGGTGCTGGCACGCCTGGGACGTACCTCCTCGCCGCGCTCGTCTTGCTCCTGTTCTCCGTCGGCTACGTGCGGGCGGTCCCGTATGTTCGGAACGCGGGCGCCTTCTACGCCTACATCGCCCAGGGCCTAGGGCGTCCGCTCGGTCTGGTCGCCGCGTACACGGCGGCCATTTGCTACAACGCGCTGTCGGCCGCCACCTGCGGTGCGCTCGCGTTCTTCGCCGCCGATGTCGCCAACCGGATGCTGGGCATCGACCTGCCATGGCCGGTCTGGGCCGCCATCGGCATCGCGCTGATCCTGCTGCTGTCCTTCCGCAAGGTCACGGTGTCGGCTCGAGTGCTGACCGTCGCGTTGCTTCTAGAGGTCGCCATCCTCCTCATGCTTATCGCCGGCATCCTGTTCCAGGCGGGGATCTCGGCCTTCTCCCTCGAGGTCTTCGCGCCGACCGCCATCGCCAGCGGCTCCATCGGGGTGGCAGTCATCTACGCGCTCTCGTCCTTCCTGGGCTTCGAAGGCACGGCCATCTACGCGGAGGAAACCCGCGACCCGGTGCGTACCGTTCCCCGTGCCACGTACGCTGCCGTCGCGGTGGTGGGGGTCTTCTACGTCCTGTGCGCGTGGGGACTGGCTGCGGCTGTAGGGGTCGACCGGGTTGGAGCCGCCGCGGGGGAGGACCCGGGGAACTTCCTTTTCGCGGTGACGGACCAGTATCTGGGCACGTGGGCAGTCGATGTCATCGGCGTGCTGGTGGTGTCGAGTTCCTTCGCCGCGGTGTTGGCGTTCCACAACGCCGCCGCCCGGTACTTCTACGCCCTGGCCCGCGACCGCTTCCTCCCTGCTCCGCTCGCACGAACCCACCCCCATCGGGGTTCGCCTTACGTCGCGAGCATTGCCCAGATCGTCGTCCTATCGATACTGGTGTTCGGGTTCGCCGCTGCTGACCTCGATCCCTTGCTCAACCTCGCCACTTCCCTGACCGGACTCGGCGCAGTCGGCCTTGAGTCGTTGCTGACGCTGACCTCGCTCTCGATCGTCGTGTTCTTCTGGCGGCAGGGACGGCGGGACTTCGCGCACGTCATCGCCCCGGCGATCGCTGCTGTTGCACTGGCCGTGGCGACCTTCCTGTCGTTCGTCAACTACCCGGCTCTGACAGGCAGCCAGTCGCCGGTCATCAATTCGCTGCCCTGGGTGCACCTGGTCACCCTCGTGGCCGCGTTCGCGTTCGCGCTCCTGGTTCGCCGACGTGATCCCGCGCGCTACGCGCGGATGGGGAGCACGCCGGTCGAGGAGGAGCCCATCCCCTCTCGGTCCCCATCGTGACCCCGACCGAATGGGCGGGACCGTGAGCACCACTCCACACAGCAGCGAGCAAGGCCCGCGAGCCGACACGACTGGTCTACCGCTGCCTGAGCTGCCGCGCCGTGGCCGGGGACTGGTCCGCCCCACGGTCGGCGGAGTCAGGAACTGAAAGCCTGGCTGGGCCCACCGGCATCACCGGCATGCTCAGCACTGATCCCAGGGGTGAACTGACAAGGCACGCATGCTGTACTGGGCGGCGTGTCAACGGCGGGCGAAGTCTGACCCCCTGGCGGCAGGCGGGTTCCACGGCTTGTCGCAACACTCCTGGTTGGTGAGGGGTGTGCGAGTGGAACGGCGTGGCCGCACCGCCGCACATCGGGTCTCGACCGCCCTGCGCCCGCGTCGAGCAACAGCCGACCCGTGCCAGCGGCACCCCGCCGGAGCGGCGGCGGGTCGGCTCGGAAGTCGATGGCCCGTACTCGCGTGTCGTCTGGGGTTCGAGCCCGGGCCGATCACGGCCCGAGCGCTGCCCCGACCCAGCGGCTCGACCGGTGTCGGCGTGGCCGCAACCGGGCACGTGGGCCCGCCGAGAACGACCTCGACCCAAACCGTCCGCATCGTGCCGACGTCCCCCGCCTGGCGGTCGACTAGGTCGGCCCAGCTGGCGGACGTATCCGCGACGGGTGCGCGCGATCCGGTGGAGTTGGTCTGCTCAGCGGAACATGGCTTCAGTCGGAGGCCCAGCCGGCCATACGTTGGCCATGCCGTACACGACGGCTGGTGCCAGCGTCCGGAAACAGCTGATACGACGACGGCGGCTGTGGCACTCCGAGGAGATCCAGGGAGCAGAGGACCGGTGTCTCGCCTCGCTGAAGGCAGGTCGACGATCGCGGCCATGTCGAGCAGATGGGACGCCATCGTCGTCAGGGCGGCCGCGCCCACCATGTGCCCACCCCTGGCGGTCACCGTCCGTCTTAAACGCGCGGTGACACCGCATGCGCGCATCGAGCCCCACGATCCACTGCGCCACGGAACACGACAGCGTCGGCCGATCGCGTCGCCTCCGACCCCTGGGGACCTGGATCGACGCGGACTCCTCATCGCGCCCGGATCCGGCCGGGCTGTACCTCCTAGCCGACACCCCGCATGGTCTCAGGTAGGGACACCGTCGACGATGCCATGCCGCTTCAGTTGTGTTGACCTCGGTAGCGGGCGCGCCGCCACCTAGTCCATTCCCCGACAACCCGTGAGGATCCACTGATGACCGCATCACAGGGTGAGTCGGCCCGCGAGTCCGAGACCGCCCTGTCCACGCGCGAGAAGCTGCTCGAGGCGGTCATCCAGATCGCCGGCCGGGAGGGCCCGCACGTCGTGACCCATCGGTCGGTCGCTGCGCGGGCCCAGGTGACCCACGGACTGGTCCGCCACTACTTCGGCACCCGGCAGGCGCTGCTCGAGGAAGCACTCGAACTGGCCGCCGTGGCCGACATCGACGATGTCCGGCTGGCCACCGACCGAGCCGACGACTTCGCCGAGGGCCTCATCACCACCGGGGACGAGGGCTGGCCACGGCGCGTCCTGCAGTTCGACATCGCCCTGAGCGCCATCCGCGGAACCACCGACCGCAGCCTGGCGGTCCGCCCCTACGAGCAGTACTTCGCCGAGGTCGCCAGGACGCTGCATGCCCTGGGCATCGACGACCCCGACGGCTCATGGGCGGTCCTGATCTTCGCCGCCGTCGACGGCCTCAGCATCCAGGACGCCCTGCGCAGCGCGCCCGAACGCACCGAGGCCGCCCTCGGCCACCTCCGCGAGCTGCTCACCATGCTCGCCGACCGGGCCGCGACCGGACGGCGATCGCCGTCGGCCACCTCCTGACAGGCCGCCCCCGGGAGGAGGCGGTGGCCGGTCGGCGCGACTCCGGGGGGAGTCAGAACGCTCTGGACAGCCCCGGGACAGCGTCGTACCTGTCCACCAGGCGTCTGTCCACGGCCCGCCCGATCCCCGCGGCGGCGCCCTGCAGCTGCGGCACGAGCCGCGGCACCGACATCCGGTTCGCCGGCAGGGTGGCTGACACGGTGGCGTGCACGAATCCGTCGTACCCGGTGACCGGTACGGCCACAGTGCCGTAGCCCGTGAGCGTCTCGTGGGTCTCCACGGCGTACCCGCGGCTGCGAACCTCGCTCAGCTGCCCCCTGAGGGCCGCAGAGGTCGCGACGCTGCGGGAGGTGGCGCGGGGCAGTCCAGCTGCCTCGTAGTGCCGCACCACCGCCTCTCCCTCCGGGCGCATGGCCAGGAGCACCTTGCCCGTGGCCGTGCAGGACGCCGGGAGTCGGCTCCCGACCTCGGCGTAGGCCTGGTCGTTGGCCTCTCCGGCGACCTTCTCCAGCAGGAGGACGTGGGCCTCGTCGAGCACCGTGAGGTTGATCGTCGCCCGGGTGGTGGCGAAGAGGTCGACCAGGAACGGCCGGGAGACGCTGCGGAGGACGGCGATGACCGGGACCCGCTGACCGAGCTCGAAGACCCTGATGCCCAACTGGTAGTTGTCACCCTGGCGCTCGAGCAGCCCCCACTGGACGAGCTCCTGGGCCAGCCGGTAGGCCGATGCCTTCGGGACCCCCGACCGCCGGCTGAGCTCAGTCAGGCGCAGCTGGAACGCACCGGCGCCGAAGGCCCCGAGGAGCAGCTGCACCTTGCCGAGGACCGACTTGGGGCAGCCGTCGCCCTCGTCGAGGTCGAGTCGCTCGATCGTGGCGAGTGAGGACATGCGGCGCTCCGGAGGGTCTGTGAAGGGTGTCACAGGATTCTCCATGCGTATAACCGCGCCGTACAGGGATTCCCCGCAACTGACGGAACGGGTCTCAATCGAGCTGTCAGCTGGCTGAGTCGTCGATGTCCGGGGCAGGTGCCGACCTGGGTCCGTTGAGCCGACCTGGGTCCGTTGAGCGAACCGGTGACCGAGGGCCCCGCGGCTCCTCCGTCAGGATCACCCAGCGGGAGCCGGCTCGGCCATCACCGGCCGTGCAACGTCGTCCGCCCTCCGGAGGAGGGTGGCACGGGCGTCTCCTGATGGCGTCGTCACGACCCGTCTGGCGTCAGCAGATCCAGCGTCGAGAGAGGAACCGATGACCGAGGACGAGAACGCCGTCCGATCGATGTGCACGGCGTACGGAGACGCGATGCGCGCCATGGACCTGCCGGCGATCGCCCGCCTGTGGGATGAGGGCAACGCGCACCTCGTCTACCAGCCGGAGGAGTACGCCCAGGCCTGCCGCACCTGGGACGAGGTCGTGGCCTACTGGAGCCACATACCGGAGGTCCTGGAGAGCATCCGGGAGTGGCGGGAGGTCGAGTCCGACGTGGCGGTGCTCGGTGACGTGGCGCTGGTCTACTCCACGGTGGCGACGAGCTTCCAGATCAAGGGCGTCGCAGAGCCGTTCGACGGAGAGGCGAGGTACAGCTTCGGGTTGCGGCGGACGGGCGACGGATGGCGCTTCTTCCACTGTCACGAGTCGCGGCAGTTGGTCGTCGACGACGTGCCGACCGCCTGAGCACCCTGACAGAACGACGGACCACCCCCACCAGTGGGCATGGGCGCCCAGGGGCACCAGCGAGGACACACGGGCGACAACGGATGGGAGACACGGTGGACACGGACATCGCGCGACTCGGTCGCGGAGACGAGGGCTTTGACAGGCACCTCACCGACCTGGTGTTCAACAAGCTGGCGTTCGGTCGTGCGCCCGACGTGGTGGCGAGTCCACGATCCGAGGCCGAGGTCGTCGCGGTCGTCGAGGACGCACGTCGTGAGGGGCACAAGGTCGCCGTGCTCTCCGGCGGTCACAGCTGGTGCGGTGCCGCGGTGCGCAACAGCGGGGTCCTGATCGACCTGTCCGCCCTGGACCACGTCGAGATCGACGCTGACGCGCGGACCATGCGGGTCGGGCCGGCCGCCCGCGGCGGCGAGGTGATCGCGGCGGTGGCCGCGCAGGGCCTGGCCTACCCGACCGGGCACTGCGGGACGCCGGGCTCAGGTGGGTACCTCCTGGGCGGGGGGATCGGGCTCAACTCCGGTCAGTGGAAACCCGCGTGCTTCTCCGTCCGCAGTCTGCGCGTCGTGACGGCAGCGGGTGACCTCGTGGTCGCTTCCGAGTCGGAGAACCGGGAGCTGCTGTGGCTCGCCCGCGGCTCCGGTCCAGCCTTCCCGGGGGTCGTCACCGAGTTCGAGGTGGAGCTGCAGGACCGACCTGGCGACACCCGCGTGTCGTCCTGGGTGTTCGCTTACGAGGACCTCGCCACGGTCGCCCGCTGGGTGAGCAAGGCGTCCGCCTCGCTGCCGTCCAACGTCGAGGTGTTCACGGCTGCGGGCGGCCCGGAACGCCACGAGCACGTCCCGAGCGAGGGCTTCCCCGACTTCGTGGTCAGCGTCACCGCCATGGCCTACGCCAACAGCCTCGAGGAGGCCCGCAAGGCACTGGCGCCGCTGGAGGACGGTCCGGGCGTCGAGCCGCTGGCGCACACGAGCCTCGAGCCCGTGCCGTTCGAGGAGCTGTCGACGGGTTTCGACGCCGAGTACCCCGAGGACCACCGCTACCTGGCCGATGCCTTCTGGACCGACCAGGACGTCGAAGGGGCCATGGTGCCCCTGCAGGAGGCCTTCCTCCGAGCCCCCTCCGGCATGAGCAACTTCGTCGCCCTCATGATGGGTAACGGATCGCCGTTGGGACTGTCACCGGAGGACGCGGCCTTCTCCATGGACGAACGCACCCTGGTGATGGCCTACGCGCTCTGGCACGACCCCGCCACCGATGACGCGAACCGCTCCTGGATGGCAGAGATGTCGAAGCTCCTGGAGCCGATCTCCACCGGCGCCTTCATCAGCGAGGCCGACCACCAGGCCTACCCCAGCCGGCTGGCGCGGTCCTTCACCCCGGCCAACTGGGACCGGGTGCGCTCGCTGCGGGCTCGATGGGACCCCGAGGGGCTGTTCCACCTGCCCGGCCGAGAGGCCTGACGAGAGGTCCTGAGCCGTCCATCGGGCTCGGGGGGCGCACCGGGACCACCGGTGCGCCCCCCGAGCCCGAGCGCTGTCCCGCGCCAGCGAGCGCGCGAGGTGTCCTGCAGGACGTGCGGTGCGACCCCGGGGCGTCAGCAGCCGTCCGGTCCAACCGCCCCGGGAGGCTGGTCCGTCGATGGACTGAGGCCGGTCCGTCGATGGACTGGAGCGTCCCGGCCTGGGGTGCGTCAGCCTGGGGGGGCAACAGGAACGCCTTCAGCTGGGCCGTCTGTCAACGCGTGGCGTAGCGAGCGCCGGGCTTGTCCGACTTCCGGCGGCATCGAGTACATCGACCCGTGCCACCGCGGCGCTGCAGACGTCAGCTCGCCACGCCACCCCGGTCGATCAGGTGGCCGTCACGGTCGAGGTCCGGTCCGACGTGGCTGCCGTGGCGTCGTGGTCCTCCTGGCCGCCGATCCGGGCGTAGGTCTCCGGCCGCGTGCGGGCCCAGACCCGGGCCAGCACCACGCCCAGGACGGCCAGGCCCAGCAGCACGAGCTGGAAGACCACGGAGAGGGTCGTGGACCCACCGATGAGCAGGCTGAACCGGGAGCTGACGATCACGAGCATCACGACCAGCCCGATGAAGCCGAGGCCGGGGGCGATGAGCGTGTTCCAGATCGGCTCCGGGGCCGGCTTGCGACGGAAGAAGACGATGACGGCAAGGCAGGTCAGGGCCATGCAGGCCAGCAATCCCAGGGCGCCGATGCCGAACATCCAGGAGAAGAAGCTGACCGGGTCGAGGCCGGACACGACGAAGGGGAGCGCGACGAGGACGGCGACGACGGACGTCACCAGCGAGGCGTGCGCAGGCGATCCGTGGCGGCGGTGCGACCGCCCGAGGACGCTCGGGAAGGCGCCGTCGCGTCCCAGTGAGAAGACGTACCGCGCGATCGGGTTGTGGGACGACAGCACGGACGCGAAGACACTGGTCACGAGCAGCACCGCGAGGACCTGCTGCGCCGCCGACCCGAAGCGGGCTCCGATCGCGTTGCTGAAGAGCGTGGTCGGGTCCTCCTGCGCCAGGCCCACCACCGCACTGCTGCCGAATGCGGTGATCAGCGCCCAGGCGGTCAGGACGTAGAACGCGGCGATCAGCGTGACGGCGAGGTAGGTGGCTCGGGGGACGGTCCGTCGCGGGTCGCGCACCTCCGAGCGGTAGATCGCGGTGGCCTCGAAGCCGACGAAGGTCGCGCTGGCGAACAGGATCGCCAGGGCCACGGAACCGGAGGTGAACGCCCCAGGGGTGAAGGACTCGAGCGACCAGCCCTCGGGGCCGCCCTGGACGAGCACAGGTACGTCCAGCGCGAGGACGATGAGCACTTCGAGGACCATGAGGATGGCAAGGACCCGCCCGGACACCTCGACGTTGAAGTGGCCCAGGACGGTGACCGCCAGCAAGGCGGCCAACGAGTAGACCCACCACGGCACGCTCGCCACCCCGTACGAGACGAGCAGGGCGTTGAAGGCGATGCCGAGGAACCCGTACGCGCCGAGCAGGAGGGTCAGGTAGCCGAACTGCGCCACGAATGCGGCGCCCAGTCCAAGGGGGCGGCCGAGTCCGGCGGTCACGTAGGCGTAGAACGCGCCGGCGCGCGGGATGTGCCGCGTCATGGTCGTGAAGCCCACCGCGAACAGCAGCAGGATGACGCCGATCATGAGATAGGTGCCAGGGGCGCCGATGCCGTTGCCGGCAGCGATGACGATCGGCACGACGCCGGCGACGGCGCCCAGGGGGGCCGAGACGGCGAGGACGGTCAGGATGAGCTTGAGGGTGCCCATGTTGCCCCTCAGCTGGCCGTCTCCTCCGGTCTCGGCCGCGGCGACCACTGCTCCGGATCGGCGGTCGGCTGCTTCTGTCACTGGGGGCTCCTCATGTGGGGGATGGTCGGCGGGATGGGACGTCGAGGCGGTCCTGTGCTCACGACGACGGCGGGCGCGCGGACAGGACCACCGGGACCCGCGCCGGGCGCGCCATCTCCCTGGACCAGCGGGACAGCGCCGTGCGGCTCAGCGACGCGTCGTTCGGCCCGGGCGTCCTCGAGGGCCCCGCGGACCGAGCGCCTGACGCCACCGTCCCCGAGCTGGGACGAGTCGCCAGTTCGGGGCGCGGCGGGCGGTCCGGGCGAAGTGAGCGGGGTCACCGACTGAGGTTCGCAGGGAAATCGAGCCGGCGGACCGGCCGGTTCCGCTCACCGAACCCGTCAACCCGGATGGGGACGGTTGCAGGGCCCGACCGGCTCGGGGAACCCGATCGACGTGGTCGTAGGCGAGCTCCTGACGTCCATCCACCCAGGTGAGCGCAGCGGAGCCACGGATCTGCAGACCGCTGGCGCAGGGGTCGACGACGCCGGCCACGGTGGACGCCGACCGCAGCGGCCCCTGGAGGTGTCAGATCTTCGCCTTGTACCGGGCCAGTGGCCGGACCGCCACGCGCAGCACGCGGTCGAACACGGAACGCAGGACGCCGAGCGTGATGATCCGACGAAGGTCCAGTCGATCCGACCGAAGTTGGCGTGAGGTCCAGATCAAGACTCCCAGGCTCTTGTCGGCGGCGACGATCTCGGCCGAGTCAAACGTGAGGAAGCTGTTCCCCATCGCCAGGCGCGCCCCGGTGACGATCTGCGGGACCGTTGACGGCAGTACCACGGAGTAGAGCGCCTGGAGCCGGCTCGCCCCCAGGCTGGCCGCAGCGTGCATCTTGTCCTCGTCCGTCGCGACGGCACCCGCGAGCGTGTTGAGGATGACCACGAACACCGCCGCGTAGAAGATCAGGACGATCTTCTACGTCTCGCCGAGCCCGACCAGATGACCGCCAGGGAGATGGACGCGATCGGCGGCACGAAGCGGAAGAACTCGATGTAGGGCTCGAAGAAATTGCGGCTTGGCCTTCTTCCGCATCCTGGGCCGTACTCGATGTTCTAACGGATGGTCAGCCAGTCGAACAGCGCCTCGCTGCTCTGGAACACCATCCCGGTGTCCAGGCTGGGTCCGGTGACCGCATGGCCACCGACCAGCAGCGACCCCGCACTGACCTGCTCGAAGCCGGCCAGCGCGGTGATCAGGGTGGACTTGCCGCAGCCGCTCGGCGTCTAGCGCCGACCGGCGACCGGGTCGGCACGCAGGAGGTCAGCGAGCCGGAGGTCGTGGAGTCGTCGGCGCTGGACCCGATCGTCATGGCGTCGGCCCTCTGCGCTCGGTCGTGGTCGGACCGGCGAGGTCGGGTCACAGGAAGCCCGGCGTGGTCGGCTCCAGCCCGAGCAGAACGGCCCCGGCGTCGTCGTACATGTGCTGGCTGAGCGCAGCGTGCAACTGGGGGACCTGCGCGTCGAGACGGATCAGGTTGAGCGCATGCGACTTGTTGATGACCGCGGAGCCGGAGACCTTGGAGATGTCGTGTACGACCTGACTGGAGACGTCGGCGATGTTGACCGCACTGAGTCGCAGCCGGGCCTTCTGCTCCGGGGAGGCTTCGTCGCCCGCGCTGGCGGTCTCCCAGACCTCCTCCGCCACGTCCAGGAAGTAGGCGCGGGCCGACTGGAGGGCCACGTACGCCTTGGCGAACTCCGTGCGGTAGTAGGCGCGCTTGCCGACGGGCGGGGCATCAGTGATCCCCTTGTAGGACCCCGCGTTCTGCGCGTGGTCGAGCGCGCCCTGGGCCACGCCCAGCCCGATGGCCGCGTGGCACTGCGCTTGGTATCCGATGGCGGGGTAGCGGAACAGGGGCTCGTCGATGAGTGACGCGCCACCGCGGATGAACGTCCACTCGAGCGGGATCTCGACGTCCTCCAGCACGGTGTCGAACGATCCGGTCGCACCCATGCCGTTGACGTCCCAGTCCTGCACGATCGTCACCTGGTCAGCCGGGAGGAGTGCAGCGCGCGGCTTGCCGCCCGCGGACTGGTCGAGAAGACCGACGCTGATGTAGTCGGCGGCCATGCAGCCGCTGGCGAACTTCCACCGACCGCTGACCCGGAAGCCGGTCGCCGTCCGCTCAGCCTTCTGCATCGGGTAGAGACCGCCGGCCATGACGATGTCCGGACCGTTCTGGTAGATCTGCGCCTGCGTGTCGATCGGCAGGGCGCCGAGGTACGTGTTCGCTGACGCGAAGCCGACCACCCACGCGGTGGAGCCGTCGACGCGGCCGATCCGTTCGATCATCTTGAGGAACTCGTGCGGCGGGATCACCTCGCCGCCGAACTCGACGGGCGTGGCGTGCCGGTACACCCCGAACGGGAAGAACTTCTCGATGAAGTCACGGGGCACGTATCCCTGCGCGTGGAACTCCGCCCGGCGTTCGGCGAGTTCCGCGAGCACGGAGTGCCACATCTTCTCCGTGGGTGCCTGGTGGGTGGCGCCCATGATCGTCCTCCTGGAGTTCGGCGATGCACCGTGATGCTCTGGTGTACGCGACGTCGATGCGAGGGCGCGGACCGCTGAGCGGACTGCCGTCGTCGGCACGACCGTGCGGTGTGGTCGGGCCGGAGACCGGCCGCCGAGCCGCCCCGCTCTCCGGCTCGGCAGCCGCGCCGGTGTCCGGGTCCGGGTCCGGGGCAGGGCTGCCGCTCGGCTCCGGGCGACAGCTGGTCCCGAACTGACAGCCCTGTGCCGGTGCGGCACGCGTCGAGCGCCACTTGCCGCAGGACGTCGACGATCAAGCGTCGGCGACGTGCGCGTTCGTGTGGTCGGTGCCGGGCGCCTTCAACAGGACCGACCTGATCGGGTAGCTGCTCGCGAAGGAGTCCGGCAGGTCGACGATGGCGACGTTCTCGGTGCGCGTTAGGGTGATCTTCCACTGCCCGCCGACCTTGCGGAAGGCGTTGTTCAGCCGGCTGGCGCGGATCAGGGACTTCCCGTCGGAGAAGAGCCACGGCTGGAAGTGGATCCACTGACCGTCGGCCTCGTTCCCGTGCACGAGGATCTGCTCGGAGGTGAGCCAGTGGGCGTTGAGGATCACTTCCGGGTCCTGCTCCGCCGGCCAGAGCCGGTTGAAGTGGGCGCGCAACTGGTCCTTGCCGACAGCTCGACCGAACTGGTCGTCGTAGTACTGGCCGCCCCCTCCCAGATCGCGACCTCGGGATAGAGGTCGAGGATCAGTTCGATGCGCTGCTGGTTGTCCGTCACGCCGTACTCGGGGCACGGGGTCGGGATGGCGGACCCAAACGGCGCCATCAGCAGGTTGGTCTTCGCGGCGCTGGACGGCTTGGTCCTGCAGCACTCGATCTACCGGTCGGTGGAGAGAACCGAGGCCGTGCTGGACCGCCTGTGCGATGTGCTGCGCTTGCTGCAGAAGGGCTGACGGGCGACCGGGTTCGGTCACCGGACCGCTCGACTGCCGGTGTGTGATCGCCTGTGGGACGTTGCGTGGGAAGGCCTCGCGAGGGAGGCCGCAGACGGAGGAGAGGCCGATGCACGCAGTCCAGCTGCTCATCGAGCAGGAGTGGGTGGATGCCTCCACCGGGGCGACCGGGACCACGATCGACCCGGCCACCGGCGAGCCGATCGGGACGTTCGCGGAGGCCGCGCCTGCTGACGTGGACGCCGCCGTCGAGTCGGCCCGGAGGGGCTTCGAGTCCGACGCCTGGCAGTCGATGTCGCCGGATGCCCGCGGTCAGCTGCTGTGGCGCATCGCGGACCTGATCGAACGGAACGGCGAGGAGCTCGCTGCCCTGGAGACTCTCGACCAGGGGCAGCCGACCTTCATGAGCACCAACGTCTCGATCCCCCTGTCGGCGCAGGTGTTCCGGTACTACGCCGGGTTCGCCACGAAGCTCGAGGGCAAGGTCTCGCCGGTCTCCATCCCCGACCAGTTCACCTACCAGACCCGCGCCCCCATGGGTGTGGTCGGCTTGATCACGCCGTGGAACTTCCCGCTCGGCATCGCCGCCTGGAAGCTGGCCCCCGCGCTGGCCACCGGGAACGCGGCCATCCTCAAGCCGGCCGAGCAGACGCCCCTGTCCACGGCCTATCTCGCGCGCCTGTGCGTCGAGGCCGGCGTGCCCGCCGGTGTCGTCACCCTCCTGACCGGTGGTCCCGAGGTCGGCAAGGCGCTCGTCGCCCACCGCGGCGTCGACAAGATCTCCTTCACCGGCTCCACCGCGGTGGGCCAGGAGATCGTGCGGAGCGCCTCGTACGACCTGAAGCGGGTCGGGCTGGAGCTGGGTGGCAAGGCCCCGAGCATCATCTGCGCCGACGCCGACCTCGACGCCGCCGTCGTCGGCAACCTGCAGGGCGCGCTGTTCAACTCCGGTCAGGCGTGTGGGGCCTTCACGCGCTTCCTCGTGCACCGCTCACGGGCGGAGGAGTTCACCTCGAAGATCGCCGCCGCAGCCGACTCGCTCACCATCGGCCCCGGCCACCGCCCCGAGACGGTCGTCGGTCCGCTGGTCTCGCAGGAACACCTCGACCGGGTGGCCGGCTACGTCGAGAGCGGCAGGTCCGAGGGTGCCCAGCTGGTGACGGGGGGCGAGCGGGTCGGCGGCGAGCTGGAGAAGGGGTACTTCTACCGACCCACCGTCTTCACCGAGGTGGCGGACGAGATGACCATCGCGCGCGAGGAGATCTTCGGGCCGGTGCTGTCCATCATGCCGTTCGACGACGTCGACGAGGCGGTCTCCCGCGCCAACAACACCGACTACGGCCTGGCCGCGGTGATCTGGACGCAGGACCTCAAGACCGCCCACAACCTGCCCAAGCGGATCCAGTCCGGCACGGTCTTCGTGAACCAGCTCCCGCTCATCGACCCCGGTGCGCCGTGGGGCGGGCTCGGCATGAGCGGCTGGGGCCGCGAGATGGGCTCGTACTCGATCGAGGAGTTCACCGAGCCCCGCAGCGTCTTCATCAACCTGAGCTGACCCCAGCTCATCACCATCCCGAGACGGTGAACTGCGGCCCGCCCGAGGCGGGACGACGTGTCGTAGCCGGATCGCGTGAGAGAGGAACCAACCATGCACAGCCCCCATTTCGACGCACTCACGGCTGACGAGATCAGTGCCGTCTCGCAGGTGATCCGGGCCGCAGGCATCGGTGGCGAGCGGCCGGGCTTCGGCGCCGTCTTCACCGACGAGCCCGACAAGGCACGGCTGCGGGCCGGCGAGACGGTCGGCCGGAGGGCCCGCGCCATGGTCCTCGACCGCACGACGGCGGCCACCTTCGACGTCGTCGTCGACCTGGCGACCACGTCGGTCGTGTCGTCGGTGCAGCTGACCGACGGCGGCGCTCCGATGCTCGCCGAGGAGGTCGCGCTCGTCGCCGACCTGGCCAAGGCGGATCCGCGGTACGTGGAGGCCCTCGCCAAGCGCGGCATCACCGACCTGGACCTCGTTCAGCTGGACCCGTTCGGCGCGGGCAACCGTGCCGACCTCGACCTGACGGGCCGGCGGATCTGGTGCTCGGTGACCTATTACCGGCACTACCCGGAGGACAACGGGTACGCGCACATCGTCGAGGGTCTCGTCGCGATCGTGGACACGGTCAACCAGGAAGTGGTCGCGATCGAGGACCACGGCGTGAAGCCGATGAACCCGATCTGCAACAACTACAGGCCCGAGGACAACCAGCCGATGCGGGCCGACATCAAGCCCCTGGAGATCAGCCAGCCCGAGGGCGTCAGCTTCACCCTCGACGGCCCGCAGATGACGTGGCAGAAGTGGCGTTTCCGGATCAACCTGCACCCGCTCGAGGGTCTGGTCATCACCGGCGTCGAGTACCGGGACGGCGATGAGTACCGGTCGGTCATGCACCGGGGGGCACTGTCGGAGATGCTGGTGCCCTACGGCGACCCCGACGGCGCGCACTACTGGCGCAGCGCCTTCGACGTCGGCGAGTACGGCCTGGGCAAGCTGGCCAACTCGCTGCGGCTGGGGTGCGACTGCCTCGGTGAGATCGTCTACCTGGACGCCGTCATGGCCGACGACGACGGCAACCCCACCGTCATCGAGAACGCCATCTGCATCCACGAGGAGGACGCGGGCATCCTCTGGAAGCACACCGACTGGGTGACCGGGAACGTGGACGTCCGCCGGGCGCGGAAGCTGGTGGTCAGCTCCATCGGGACGGTCGGCAACTATCACTACGGCTTCTACTGGAACTTCTTCCAGGACGGCCACATCGAGGTCGACACCAAGCTGCTCGGGATCGTGCAGACGCGCGCCATCGAGCCCGGTGAGGTGCCCGCGCACGCCACTCCGGTCGCAGAGAACCTGGCGGCCACCTACCACCAGCACCTGTTCTCCTTCCGCCTCGACATGGAGGTGGACGGATGGCAGAACTCCGTCTACCAGAACGACGTCGGTGGCCCTCCCGTCGGACCGGCGAACCCGAACGGCAACGCCATCAGTGCCACCAAGACCCTGATCGCCAGCGAGCACGACGGTGACGGCTTCACCAACCCACAGACCGCCCGCAGCTGGTCGGTGGTCAACCCGAACAAGAGGAACAAGTGGGGCATGCCGGTCGGCTACAAGCTCCTGCCCGGTTGGGCCTCGGACACCCTGATCGCCCAGGAACCCTCGCTGATGGTCAAGCGAGCCGGTTTCGCGACGAAGAACATCTGGGTGACGCCCTACGCGCCGGACGAGCTGCGGTCCGCCGGTGAGCACGCCAACGGGAGTCGGCGTGGGGCTGGGCTGCCCGAGTGGACCACGTCGAACCGGCCGGTGGAGAACACCGACGTCGTCCTGTGGCACACCCTCGGTGTGACGCACGTCCCTCGCTCGGAGGACTGGCCGGTCATGCCGACGGAGATCGCGAGCTTCATGCTCATCCCCACCAACTTCTTCGACCAGAACCCTGCGTTGGACGTCCCGCCGTCCGAGCCCAGGCACGGCTCGGACGACGCTCCCCGCTGCCACTGACGGTCGGCCCCGCACGTGTTCGACGGCACGGTGCGGGGCGCTCGTCCCTCGGCTTTCCCGCCTCCGTGCGGGGTCCCCGGGGGAGGCCCGCGGCCGGAGTGGGGACGGCGACGACCGGCAGGCCGTCCGGACCGCCTCGGCAGGGCCTTGCGCGCGCTCGACGCGGTCATCATGAGCCCCCGAGGGCGCCCTGGAGTCCATCCCGGCCGCCCGCTCGACCGGTGAGTCCGGTGGACGGACCGGCAGGTCGCGCTCGTCTGCACCGGATGCTCAGCTGGGCGCATGTTCGGCGCGTGACGAGCGGCCGAGTCCCCGGGATGGCCACCACGCGGACCACGGCGCGCCGCGCACCGGTTCCGGGTACGGGATCGATCCGTGCCTCCTCCTGCCACGGCCGGAGGGGAGACAGCCGGATCGGGAGGAGCGATGACCACTACAGCCCCGACCAGTACGAGGCCCTGGACTCAATGGACGACGCCGACCTCGACTGGCTCGCTGCCCATGGGATGAGCGACCTGGCCAGGCTCCGCAGCGAGCTCGCGAGCATCCGGGACCGTCGCTGGGCGGAAGACCGTCAACTCTGCGTCGCGGGCATCAAGAGCCTGGCGGTGCCGGTCTTCGGCGGCACCGATCGGGTCATCGCGGCCATCGCCGCCACGCTGCCCGTGGAACGGCGTGACGACCGGCAGGTATTGCATTCGCTGTGGGCCGCCGCCGCCGACATCGGCCGAGGGCTCCGTGGCCAGCGGTTCCCGCGGGCGACCGGCCCGTCCACGAATGCGGCTCTCGGCGGCTGACGGCCGCCGCTCGCCGTGGCGCGGTGTCCGCGTGTCCTGAGCCCCGGTCGAGAGCCACCTGTCATCCCGTCGAGTACGACGCGGCGTGAGCGAGTGCCTGGCCCTCGAGCGATCCGATCAGGTGTCCGAACCGGCCGGAGCGGCCCAGCCGTCGGCAAGGAGCGCTGGTCCGAGGACGTCTCGATGCGCCGCCCTCGGACGGCTCGGACGCGGCGGCCGCGGATGGGGAGGGCGCCGTTGTCGGAGTGCATGCCCCGAACAGGGCCGATGCCGTGAGGACGTGCCACCGCCCCGGCGCCAGGGGTGCCGGGGCGGTGGTGCGCTGGTGTGGGGTCAGCCGTTGATGACCTGGGGGACGGCGACGGCCTTGAGGCCTTCGACGCCGAACTCCAGGCCGTAGCCGGACTTCTTGTGGCCGCCGAAGGGGATCATGGGGTGGACCATGCCGTGGGAGTTGATCCAGACGGTGCCGGCCTGCAGCCGGGCGGCGACGGCACGGGCGGTGTCGCGGTCGCTGCTCCAGACCGAGGCGCCCAGGCCGACGTCGAGGGCGTTGGCCATGGCGACGGCCTGGTCGAGGTCGTCGTAGCGGATGATGGGCAGGGCGGGACCGAACTGCTCCTCGGCGACGAGGGGGTTGGTGTCGTCGAGGTCGGCGATGATGGTGGTGGGGTAAAAGTGCCCGGGGGCGTCGGGGTCGGGGTCCCCGCCGAGCAGGACGGTGCCGCCGCCGTCGCGGGCGGCGTCGACGAGGCGGGTGACGATGTCGTACTGGGCCTTGTTCTGCAGCGGGCCGAGGACGTTGTTCTCGTCCAGGCCGCGGCCCATGGGCATGGCCTTTGCGACGTCGACGAGGGCGGCGCAGACCTCGTCGTAGACGTCGGTGTGCACGTAGAGCCGCTTGAGCGCGGCGCAGGTCTGGCCGGTGTTGATGAACGCGCCCCAGAACAGGTCCTGGGCGATGGCCTTGGGGTCGACGTCGGGCAGCACGATGCCGGCGTCGTTGCCACCGAGTTCGAGGGTGAGGCGCTTCACGGTGTCCGCGGAGCTGCGGATGATGGCCTGGCCGGTGGCGGTGGAGCCGGTGAACATCAGTTTGTCGATGTCGGGGTGGGAGGACAGGCGGGCGCCGACGTCGCGGCCGCCGGCCACGGGGGTGAGGACGTCTGCGGGCAGGACCCGGTTGAGCACCTCGATCAGGGCGAGCACGCTCAGGGGGGTGTACTCCGAGGGCTTGACGACGACGGTGTTGCCCATCCGCAGCGCGGGGCCGACCTGCCAGATGGTGATCATCATCGGCCAGTTCCACGGGCCGATCGCGCCGACCACGCCGACCGGGCGGTAGTGCAGGTCGGCGTGGGTGGTCTCGTCGTCGACCACGGTCTCGCGAGGCAGCGGGGTGCCGGCGGTGGCCCGCAGCCAGGCGACGCAGCCGCCGACCTCGAAGCGGGCGTTGGGGCCGTTGAGCGGCTTGCCCTGCTCGCGGGAGAGCAGTTCGGCCAGCGGCTCGGCGGCGGCCTCGATGGCGTCGGCGGCGCGGTTGAGCAGCTCGACCCGGTCGGCGTCGGTCCGTGAGGCCCAGCCCGGCTGCGCGGCGCGGGCGGCAGCGACGGCGGCGTCCAGGTCGGCGGCGGTCTTCTCCGCGACCCGGCCCACCACCTCACCGGTGGCCGGGTCCAGCACCTCCCGGCCGGTCGGGTCGGTGATCGCAGCCAGCAGCGCGTCATAGGTCGGGGTGTCCGAGGTGGGGTCCACGGGCTCGGACACAGCAGGGGTGGTCATCGGTTCCTCCAGGGTGGGTGACAGGTGGGAGAGTTTCGCCGGCGAGGTGCCGGGGGACGGGCAGGGCATGCGCACGGCGTCGGTCTGATCCGGCCGGGGACCTCCGCCGTCGGTCGAGGACTACTCCCCGGTCGTCGCCGAGGCCGCATAGCGGCGCTGCAGCTGCCGGGCGGTGGCGTCCGGGCGGAAGAAGAAGGCCGAGAGCACACCGCCCACCAGCAGGATCACCCCCGCCAGGACGAAGGCGTTGTTGACTCCGCTGGCCATGTTCGCCGCCATCTCGGCGGTCTCCGGCTGCCCCTTGGGCACCGCCCGGTAGCCGGCCCGGTCCATGAAGATCCCGACGGCGGTGGGCGAGATGATCGCTCCGACGGAGGCGAGACCGCCCAGGGCGGCCATCACCAACGGCCGCTGCTTCGGCGTCACCGCGTAGGCCATGGCACTGGGCGCCATCGGGTAGATCACGCTGCAGCCGGCGCCGATGGTGAGGAGGGCAACGGCGGCGAGTCCGCCGACCATGGGCACGAGCAGGAAGCAGACGCCCGCGACGACCAGGGAGATCGAGAAGGGCAGGACGATCGACGTCCGGACCGAGCGACCGCCACGCATCAGGTTCCGACCGAGGAAGCCCAGTCCGAGCAGCAGGGCGGCGCCGAACACCCATGGGAAGGTGGTCGCCCACCCGACGCCCGCCGGACCGAGACCGATGACGCTGCCCAGGTACTTCGGGAACCAGGTGGTGAGGAAGCCCTGCGTCCAGAAGTTGGTCAGACCGGCGAGGACGGCCACGACGAAGGACGTGCTGAGCAGGATGGCGCGCAGCGGGACCGGGTGCTGGGCGTCGAAGTTGTGGCGCTGCTCCTCCAGTTCCAGCTGGTCGGCGGTCGGCTCCTCCAGCCCGACGCTGTCGACCGCCTCTATCACCGGTTCGATGGGCTCATCGGCGTGGCGTCGATCCGTCTGTGCGGTGCGGCGGCTGGCGAACGGCCCGTCCGCGCCGATGACGAGCCACGCGAGGACCCAGGCCAGGCCGACGATCCCCAGGACGCCGAACGCCCAACGCCAGCCCCAGGCGACGATGACCCAGACGAGCAGGGGGGCAGCGATCACCGGACCGAGGGTGGAACCCGCGGCGATGAGGTTGCTGGGCAGGGCGCGATCCTGCGGGCGGAACCACCCATGGGCGGACGAGAGGGACATGGCCGTCGCCGGCCCCTCGGCGCCTCCCAGGACGATCCGGGTCGCGAGCAGGACCGCAGCACCGCCGCCCAGCAGCATCGGGAACTGCATGACCGCCCAGGTCACGCCCATCACGAGGAGGATCGACTTCACGGTGACCCTGGTCGCGATGAAGCCGGTGGCGAAGGACACGACCGCGTAGAGGAAGAAGAAGGCACTGCCGATGAAGCCGAACTGGACCGGCGAGATGCCCAGTTCCCCCATCGCGTCGGTGGCGACGAGACCCAGGACCGCCTTGTCGGCGAAGGCGATGATCTGGAACACCACCAGCAGCCCGGTGATGATCCAGGCCATGCGGTTCATCTTGCGGGCGTCCGCCAGACCCGATGGCCTGGTGAGTGGCTCGTTCGTGGTCATGATCGTCCTTCGAATAGGGTCCGGTCGTGGGTGGCTGGGTCAGGCACGGGCCGGCTCAGCCGCCAGGTCGCTGCGCATGGGCTGATGGCCGGTTCGGCGGCAGGGCCGGCCAGGGGTCAGGCAGCCTCGAGGACGAAGTCGTAGGTGACGGCGTTGCTCCCGTCACCCTGCTCGCGGGGGTCGAGGACGAGCTCCGGCTTGGTGGCCTCGGCGACATCGCTGTCGAGCCACTCGCCGCCGGCGAAGTAGAGCTGGGTGGTGATCGTCCGGTGCCCCGTGGCTCGGACCAGCAGGTGCAGGTGGGCAGGGCGCCAGGGGTGCCAGCCGGCGGCGGTGATCAGCTCGCCGGTCGGACCGTCGGTCGGGATCTGGTAGGGCGCGGGCTGGATGGTGCGGATCTCGAAGCGCCCCTCGGCGTCGGTGACGACGACGCCGCGCAGGTTCCCGTCGGGGATGTGGGGAGCGAACCCGGAGTAGTAGCCCTCGTGATCGGCCTGCCAGATGTCGACCTCGGCGCCGGCCAACGGGGCGCCGTCGACATCGCGGACCTGGCCGGCGAAGACCAGCGGCGTGCCCTGCTCGTCGTCCCGCATGGGGAGCGTGGCCTGGGCGGTGAGCCGCTCCTGGCCGGGCAGGTAGTAGGGCCCGAGGATGCTCCCCTTGGTACCTGCCTGGGTGCGGGCGGCGACCTCCTCGACGACGTGCTCGACGAAGACGTCGAGGAAGAGCGGCCACTCGCCACCCTCCCCGACCTCGATCATCCAGGCCTTGGCCGCCTGGAACTCCGAGTAGGTGACGTCGTGCTCACGAATGGCCTGGTGAACGCCGGTCAGCACGGCGCTGACGACGGCGCTGACCCGCTCGGACGGCACCGTCACCGAGCCCGCGTGGTACTGCTCGGTGGACCGGAAGGACGCGGTGGCGTTGGCGCCCGAACCGGCCGCGGTGGGGCTGCTCTGGACGATGCTCATGGGGTTCTCCTCGGGGTGGATTGGGTGGGCGGGGGGAGCCGGCACGACCGGAGGGCCGTTCCCGGACCGCGGGGTCATGGGCTCTCGGGCCGACCGGACGCTCAAGCGTCCTGGGCGGGCGCGATCAGCTGGGACCGCTCGAGGTGCGTCGTCCACCAGCGGTCGGGCAGGTCGCCGATGAAGAGGTTCTCGGTGCGGTAGTGCGAGATCCGCCAGCCGCCGTCGGTGGGGCGGAACCGGACGTGCAGGCGGCTGGACCGGATGAGGGAGTGGCCGTCGTCGTAGATCCACGGCTGGAACTGCACCCACTGCCCCTCGGCGCCCTCGACGGTGGCCCACAGCTGCTCGGAGCACAGGTAGTGGGTGTTGAAGACCTGCCGCGGGTTGCTCGCGGTGTAGAAGCCGGTCATGTGCGCGGCGATCGCCGCCGGCCCGACATGGCGGCCGAACTGGGCGCCGTGCGTGCCGCCCACTCCTTCCCAGATCCCGTCCTCGGTGAAGAGGTCGCCGATGGCACGGGCGCGCTCCTCATCGGAGACATCGGGCTGGGGCAGCGGGGAGTCGCACAGGAACATGTAACGGCCGAGCAGTCGCCGTGCCTCGGCCTCGGCCCGCAGCTGCCGCACCTCCTGGGTGAGCTGGGCGAGCTGCTCGCCGATGCTGCTCAACGGAAGCCCGGGATGGTCGGGGGCTGCCCCATCAGCACGGCGCCGGCCCCGTCGTACATGGCCGAGGTCAGGAACGCGTGCTGCGTCGGCACCAGCGAGTCGCGCAGGAGGGGCAGCAGCGGGTGGTCGTTGTAGATGGCGTTGGTCCCGGACAGTTCGAACACCGAGCGGACGACCTCGGCGCCGGTCTGGACCGCGTGGGTCGCCGAGAGCCGCAGGAGCCCGTTCTGGGAGTCGGTCACCGCGGAGCCGGCGACGACTGCGGCGTAGGCCTCGTCCGCGGCCTCGTAGAAGAACGCCCGTGCCGACCGGAGCCGGGCCTCGGCCCGTGCGATGTCGATGCGGAAGTAGGCACGATCGGCCAGCTTGGGCGCGCCGGTGACTCCGGTACCACCCCCGCCGACCTCCTCGGCGTAGTCCAGGGCGGCGCGGGCGATGCCGAGGTTGACCACGGCGAGCACCTGCGCGGCGTACGCGAGGGAGGGGTAGCGGTAGAGCGGCTCGTCCACCGTGGGGGTCCCGCCGCGGATGAACGTCCGCTCCTTGGGCACCTCCACGTCACGGACCACGAGGTCGAAGCTGCCGGTGCCGGCCATGCCCACGACGTCCCAGTCCTGGACGATCTCCACCTGGTCCGGACGCAGCAGGACCGTCCGCGGCTTGCCGCCGGTCGACTCATCGCCCGGGATCCCGACGCCGAGGACGTCGGCGCCCATGCACCCGCTGGCCCACTTCCAGCGGCCGTTGACCAGGAAGCCGGAGCCGGTGTCCTTCGCCGGCTGCACGGGGAACAGACCCCCGGCGAACGCCACGTCCGGACCATCCGCGTAGAGCTCCGCCTGCGTCTCGAGGGGCAGGGCGGCGAGGTACACCTGGGCGGAACCGAAGCTGGCGACCCAGCCGGTCGATCCGTCGGCCGCCGAGATGCGCTCGACCATGCGCAGGAACTCAGAGGGAGGCAGCGCGTCACCCCCGAACTGCTTGGGGGTCGCGGCGCGGTAGATGCCCACCTCCTTGAACTTCTCGATCATGTCCCGGGGCACATAGCCCTGCGCACGGAACTCATCGCGGCGCTCGACGACCTCGGCGAGGACGTCGTCGAGGATGGTGGGGGGGAGCAGGTAGTCCGGCGTGGACGGCACGTCCGTGGTCTGCGTCATGGCGAGGTCCTCTTTCTGTGTAGGTCTGGCGTGATCAGGTCACCCGCGTGGCGGGCGGCCTGGTTGCTCTCGGGCGGACTGTTTGCGAGGGATCGGACGGACTGCGGAGCCCTCACACCGTGGTGACGGTGGGCTCGCCGAGTCGGTGGAACTGCCGCTTGAAATAGACCAGGCCGCCGCTGTCCTCCCGCACGATCGTGCGCTCGACCTCGACGAACATCACCGAGTGCGACCCGCGGATCGTGTGTCCGGTCATGCGGCCGACCAGGGCCACGAGCGCGTCCTTGAGGACCGGCACCTCCGCGGTGTCGTGATCCCAGATCTCCCACCCGAATCGCTCCTCCATCGGGATCTTGGTGGCTCCCGCGAAGTGCATGGCCAACTCCTCGTGCTCAGCGCCGAGGACGTTGACGCAGATCCGGCCGTTGCGCGTGAAGACGTCGTGCGTGTAGCTGGACTGGTTGACGCACACCAGGACCGTCGGCGGGTCGTCGGTCACCGAGCAGACGGCGCTGACCGTGATGCCGGCTCGGCCACCCGGGCCATCGGTGGTGACCACGTTCACCGCTGCCGACAGGTTGGCCATCGCGGAGCGGAACCGGCGCTGTTCCTCGCTGATCTCGGTCATGCTGAGCCTCCTTGGGCAAAGGTGAGAGAACGGATCGGTCAGGGGAGCGGAGGCCGGCGGTACGACGAGATGAAGGGTCGTGGGACCCGCAGTCGCGCCTCTCCGGTGTGGCCATGAGTGTTGGACGTCACTGGCAGCGAACTCAAACGGCTTGTGTGGATGCACTGCATCGCTACTTGCGATGCCACTTCGCGGTACGGCGACGACGACCGCCGGGATCCGAGGACGCCGAAAGCGGCGCCGACGGTCGTCGCTGCTGTCGGCGCCGCACCGCGGGGCTCACGGTCCGAGGCGGGTGCCGGCGGATGCCGCCGGCCCAGGGCAGGCTCCGCTCTCGGTCCGCTGCTTCCTCTTCGCCTAGGCCGATGCCTGAATCCGCCTCGTCCCTCCAGCGGCTGTCAGGTCAGCGCGGTCGCCGCGGCGCGGCACTCCTCGGCGAACGCCTGCATGCGCCGGTTGGGCCGGAGGGCGGCGACCCGGAGCAGGCCGGTCTCCACGTCCTGGGCTCCCTCGATCGTCACGGTGCGGATCCCGCTCTCCGGCCCGCTGGAGAGATGGAGCCGGCGGCTCACGATTGCGAAGCCGTCACCTGCTGCGACGAGCGCGCGCATGGTCTCGAAGGAGGTGGTGCGGATGATCTCGGGCAGGGGGACGTCGGCCTGTTCGAACATCCCGAGCATGTACCGGCTCAGCTCTGGCAGGTCCAACAGCACCATCGGGGCCTGCGCGAGCTCGCGCAGCGTCGCCCTCGGCCGACCGGCAACGGGATGCTGCGCGGACACGAAGGCGTACGGCCGCGCCCGGGTGATCGGCTCGAAGGCCATGTCGTCGCCGAGCTCCAGGCCGTAGGTCAGCGCGATGTCGCAGCTACCTGACCGGAGTGACTCGTGCAGGCCCACGTTGTCGGCCTCGAGGACCTGGACCGTGATGCGGGGATGGGCTGCACGCAGCCGGGCGAGGACGAGCGGGACGTAGAAGGGTGCGAGGGTCACGTAGAAGCCTGCTGACAGGGGGCCGGACGTGCCGGTCTGCAGGTGCTGACCGAGTTCCTGGAGCTCGCCCGCCCTCCGCAGGAGGTCCTGGGCTCGGTCCAGCAGCTGGCGACCGCTGGCGGTCAGCGTGATGCCGCGTGCGTGGTGCCGGAGAAACAGCTCGCACCCCAGGTCGCGCTCCAGGCGCTGGATGGCCGTCGACATGCCGGACTGCGACGTGTGCAGGCGCATGGCGGCGGCGGAGATGTTGCCCGTCTCCGCCGCCGCGACGAAGTACTGGAGCTGGGCCAGCGTGAACCGGGGACGCGGCGTCATGGGGCAGACCTCCAGGATCGCAGAACGCGATTCAACCTACCCATATTTGCTGTTTGGCAGGGGCGCTGTGAGCCCGAACACTCACACAGGTCAGGGTCCTTCGGCGCGGCTCGAGACAGCGGCGACCGCTCGGAGGGTCTGGCTGGAGTGCACTAGGGCGGTCCCGCGGTGCCCGACACCCGGTGCCGTCGTGCGGGACCGAACCGTTGCACCGACCACCACGGGGCTCGCGCCGCGGCCCGTGTGCCCCCAACCGAGTGCGACGGCCAAGCCGTCGACCATCGATGACGGACCAGACAGGAGACGACAGTGACCGACCACCGCGAGGGTGACCGGACCTTCATCCGCACCCTCTTCTGCATCGGTGTCCGAGACGCCTTCTTCGATGCAGGTGCCGACGAGCGCAAGGCGGTCTTCGAGGAGACGCGGCGTGCCTTCGGAGCCCTCTCCGAGCGGTTCGGGATCCGTGTCCTGGGGACGATGGACGACGACGAGGTGATGGTGGGACCTTCCACGGGCTTCCCGTGGACGGCGTACATCCTGGCCGATGTCCCCGACTACGCCACGGCCTCCAAGCTCTGCAGCGTCATCCGTGAGCACGCGGTCGGTGACGCGCAGCTGTGGAAGTACTACACGATCGAGGCCCGCCTGGGCCGGGCGCTCTTCTTCGGCAACGAGTGAGCACGGCAGTGGCCACGACTTCCCGGATCGCCGTCGTCACCGGAGCCGGCCGGGGCCTCGGTGCGGCGATCGCCGCGGACCTGCACGCTGCGGGGCACCGCCTGGCTCTCCTGGACCTCGACGCCGAGGCAGCGGTGGCCGCCGCCAAGGACCTGGACCCCACCGGCACCACGGCGATCGGTGTCGCCGCGGACGTCTCCGACCCCGGCGCGCTCATCGACGCTCTGGCGTCGGTGCGCACCACGCTGGGCTCGCCCGAGATCCTGGTCAACAATGCGGGTCGCACCGTGCCCCGCCCGGTCTGGGACATCGAGCTGGACGAGTGGGACGACGTTCTCGCCACGAACCTGCGCAGCGTCCTGGTCGCCACGCGTGAGCTGGCCCCGGCGATGCGCGAGGCCGGCTGGGGGCGCGTGGTGAACATGTCCTCGCTCGCCGGTCAGCAGGGCGGTCTGGTGGCCGGAGCGCACTACGCCGCCTCGAAGGCCGGCATGCTCGTCCTGACCAAGATCTTCGCCAAGGAGCTGGCATCCTCGGGCGTCACGGTCAACGCCGTGGCCCCCGCGGCGGTCCGCACCCCGGTCATGGACTCGATGGACCCCGAGCAGCTGGAGCGTGCCCTCGCGGGCATCCCCGTCGGCCGACTCGGGCGGGCCGACGAGGTGGCGGCTGCTGTCGGGTTCCTGTGCACAGACGCCGCCGGCTACATCACCGGTGCCACCCTGGACATCAACGGCGGCGTGTTCATGCGCTGAGCGGAACACTTTCTTGCGCGTCACGTCACCGTGCGGGTGACTCGTACTCGGCGCCCACGGGTCCGGTCGGACGACCGGTCGCCGCAGGGCCTCCTGCAACCTCACATCCCGAGGGGGACTCAATGACCATCGAAGCGCAGCACGTGGAAGCGGGCACCACGCCCGCCGATCTCGTCCACGGAGACCGGGTCGCCGGCCGGCTCTACACCGACCCGGAGATCTTCGAGGAGGAGATGACGAAGATCTTCGAGCGGACGTGGGTGTGGGTAGCCCATGAGAGCGAGGTGCCCAAGCCCGGCAGCTTCAAGATGGCGCACGTCGGCCGGCAGCCGGTGCTCGTGGCCCGCAACCGCAAGGGCGTGATCAACACCTTGCTCAACCGCTGCCGGCACCGTGGGGCGAGCGTCTGCGAGAAGCCGCAGGGCGAGGCCAACGGCTTCACCTGTCCCTACCACGCGTGGTCCTACAGCCTGGACGGCCAGCTACGCGGCATCCCGTACCCGGAGGGCTACGAGGGTGTGATGGACAAGAGCGAGATGTCCCTGCGGAAGCTGCGGACCGAGTCCTACGGCGGGATGGTCTTCGCGACCTTCAACGACGACATCGAGCCCCTCGAGGACTTCCTCGGCGACGTGAAGCTGTGGATCGACCGCTTCATGAAGCAGGGTGGCGGCTACCCGGTCAAGGTCCTCGGCAAGCACCAGTTCAAGTTCAACGGCAACTGGAAGGTCCAGCTCGAGAACACCACGGACGGCTACCACTTCCCGATCGTGCACCGCTCCTGGATGGCCTCCGTCGACGCCGAGACCGCCGACATGATGTCGTTCATGACCAATGAGGAGTGCACCACCCACGCCCTCGGCAACGGGCACAGCGTCATGCAGATGGTGCCCGAGCACTCCGACCTGGACGCCGACGACGGCACCGAGCCGCTGCAGGCGCGGTTCGACGGACTGGTTGGGGAACTCAAGGCGGCCGGCCTGGACGACGGCGCGGTGCGCAAGCTGGTCCGGGCGATGCACGGCACCGGGTTCAACCTGAACCTGTTCCCCAACGTGTCGATGTCCGGCTCGTTCCTCCGGGTGCTCCGACCGGTCTCGGCCAACGAGACGCTGATCGAGCACATCCCCCTCGGCCCGGACGGCCCGCCGGAGATCGTCGGCCCGGTCAACCGTGAGCGGCTCCGGATCCACGAGCACTTCCAGGGCCCGTTCGGCTTCGGTACCCCCGACGACGCCGAGGGCTGGGATCGCGTGCAGCGCGGCGCCCAGGCCGCCCCGGAGATGCCGATCATGGTCAACCGCGGCCTCGGCCGTGAGAAGGCCAGCTCCGAGGGTTGGCCGACGTCCCACGTCACCGACGAGACTGGCATGCGCGAGGCCTACGCGATGTGGAAGGAGATGATGAGTGATGACTGATGTCCTGGCCGGCGCCGTCCGTACCTCGCTGACCGACGAGCGCATCGTGCGGGCCATCGAGCTGATCTGGCGTGAGGCTGATCTGCTGGACCGCAAGGAGTACGTCTCCTGGAAGGAGCTCTACGCGGCCGACGGGCACTACATCGTGCCGATCGACCCCGAGACCGAGGACTTCGACAACACCCTCAACATGGTCTACGACGACGCTCGCATGCGGGACATGCGGGTGACCCGGATGATCGAGGGATTCGCCATCGCGGCGGTCGACGCGGCGCGCACCGTCCGCACGGTGTCCCGGTTCGTCCCTTCGTCCGTCGACGACGATCAGGTGGTGATCCGTTCCGCCCAGGTCCTCATCGCCTACAAGCGCGGCCGGCACGACATCTGGGCCGCTGAGGTCGAGCACCGGGTCCGCCTGTCGGCGGGAGGTCCCGAAGGGGACCGGATCGTGCGCAAGGTGGTCCGTCTCGTCGACAGCGAGGGAGCCCCTCCGGCTGCGGGGTTCCTGCTGTGAGCGTCGTCGTCCGGGTCGACGAGATCGTCGAGGAGACGCCGGCGATCCGCACGCTGCGGCTGGTCCGGCTGGACGGCAACCCGTTCACCCCGGGCGTCTACAAGGCTGGCGCCCATGTCGACGTCACCGGCCCGACGGGGATCGTCCGGCAGTACTCGCTGGCCAGCCCTCCCGGCGACCCGTCCTCGCTGCTCATCGCGGTCAAACGCGAGCCGGAGTCCCGGGGCGGATCGGTGGCCCTGCACCAGCTGTCCGTCGGTGACCACCTCAAGCTCAGCAAGCCGAGGAACCTGCTGCAGCTGGCGGACGACGCGGACCGGCACCTGCTGGTCGCGGGTGGGATCGGGATCACCCCGCTGCTGTCCATGGCCTACGAGCTCTACAGCTGGGGGGCGGAGTTCGAGCTGCACTACTTCGCCCGTTCGCGCTCCGAGGCCGCGTTCGTGGACCTGCTGGAGAACCGGGTCGAGTTCGCCGACCGCGTGCACTGGCACTTCGACGTCGCACCGGCCGAGATGCCGGCATCCCTCGCCCGGCTCCACGCTGGGCTGACCCCGGCCAGCCACGTGTACACGTGCGGGCCGGCGCCCTTCATGGCGGCGGTGGAGGAGGCGCTCTCCCCGGCGGTCGGCGGAGAGCACGTGCACGTCGAGCACTTCGTCCCCGTCGAGGTCGACACCAGCGGCGACAAGCCGTTCACCGTCGAGTTGGACACCGGCGAGTCCTTCGAGATCCCGGCGGACAAGTCCATCCTCGCCGTCCTCGAGGAGAACGGCATCGAGGTGTTCAAGTCCTGCGAGGAGGGCATCTGCGGGTCGTGCGTGTCCGGCGTGCTCGAGGGGACTCCGGACCACCGCGACAACTGCCTGTCCGTCGCCGACAAGGCGGCCGGCAACCAGATGGCGCTCTGCGTGTCACGGGCCCGGTCGGACAAGCTGGTCATCGAGCTGTACTGAGGCCATCCCGGGAGGGGCCGCGCTAGGCAGCCCCTCCTCGGGACCCGTGGTCTCGTCTGTCCCCGCCCACCTCTGGAGAGGAACCACCCGTGCACAGCCCCTTGTTCGACGCCCTCACCGCGGAGGAGATCCGACGCGTCGCGCGAGCGGTCCGCGCCGAGGAGATCGGCGGCGAGAACCCGGCCTTCGGCCTGATCTGCACCGACGAGCCGGACAAGCGGCTCCTGCGGGCGGGGGAGGACGTGCCCCGACGGGGCCGGGCCGTGGTCCTGGACCGCCGAACCGGCCAGACGTACGACACGGTCGTCGACCTGGCTGCGGACAAGGTGGTGTCCTCGGTCGAGCGCGTCCATGGCAGCGTCCCGCTGTTGGAGTCCGAGGTCGGACGGATGACCGAACTCGTCAAGCAGGATCCCCGGTACGTCGAGGCGCTGGCCAAGCGCGGCATCACCGAGCTCGACCTGGTGCAGATCGACCCCTGGGGTGGGGGCAACCGCGAGGAGTTCGACGTCGAGGGCAAGCGCCTGATCGGCGCGATCTCCTTCCTCCGCCACTTCCCGGAGGACAACGGGTACGCCCACCCGATCGAGGGCGTCGTGGCGATGGTGGACCTCGTCGCCGACGAGGTCGCCGAGGTCCGCGACTACGGGGTCCGGCCGATGAACCACGAGGAGTTCCAGTACACGGCCGATGCCAACGGACCGATGCGCACCGACGTCGTACCGCTGGAGATCCGGCAGCCCGAGGGCGTCGGGTTCCGGCTGGACGGCCCGGAGATGACCTGGCAGAAGTGGCGCTTCCGGATCAACATGCACCCGCTCGAGGGCCTCGTCATCCACGGCGTGGAGTACCTCGACGGGGACGAACACCGCTCGGTTCTGCACCGTGGATCGCTGTCGGAGATGGTCGTGCCATACGGCGACCCGAGCCCGGAGCACTACTGGCGCAGCGCCTTCGACGTCGGCGAGTACGGGCTGGGGAACCTGGCCAATTCCCTGCGCCTGGGCTGTGACTGCCTCGGCGAAATCGTGTACGTCGACGCCGTCCTGGCCGACGAGAACGGCGAGCCGAGGACGATCGAGAACGCCATCTGCATCCACGAGGAGGACGCCGGCATCCTGTGGAAGCACACCGACTGGGTGACCGGGAACGTCGACGTCCGCCGCTCCCGGCGGCTCGTGGTCAGCTTCATCGCCACGGTCGGCAACTATCACTACGGCTTCTACTGGAACTTCTACCAGGACGCCGCGATCGAGGTCGAGGTCAAGCTCCTGGGCATCGTGCAGACCCGGGCGGTCGCCGACGACGAGCCCGTCACCCATGGGACGCGCGTCGCGCCGAACCTGATCGCGACCTACCACCAGCACCTGTTCTCGTTCCGGCTGGACATGGAGGTCGACGGCTGGCAGAACACCGTCTACCAGAACGACACCCACAGCCTGCCGACCGGCGAGGACAACCCGCACGGCAACGCGATCGGCGCCACCAAGACGCTGATCGGCAAGGAGAACGACGGGGACTGGATCACCAACACCCAGACCGCCCGCAACTGGACCGTCGTGAACCAGCACAAGCACAACCGGTGGGGTTCGCCGGTCGGGTACAAGCTGCTCCCCGGCTGGGCGTCCGCGACCATGCTCGCCCACCAGCCGTCTCTGATCGCCAAGCGGGCCGGCTTCGCGACCCGCAATGTGTGGGTGACGCCGTATCAGCCTGACGAGATGCGTGCGGCCGGGGACTTCCCCAACATGGACCGCTCGGGCGCCGGTCTCCCGGAGTGGACAAAGGCCGACCGGCCCGTCGAGGACACCGACGTGGTCCTGTGGCACTCGCTGGGCGTGACCCATGTCCCGCGCGCCGAGGACTGGCCGGTGATGCCGATGGAGAAGGCGGGCTTCCACCTCTTCCCGGTGAACTTCTTCGACAAGAACCCGGCCCTCGACGTCCCGGCTAGCGCGCAGGAGCACACCACGACCGGCGAGGCCGCCTGCCACTAGAGGGTCGAGCACGGTGCACGCTCCGGTGGTCCGGTCACCGGGGCTGGCCGGGAGCCCGGACGGCGCCGGTCGTCCGGAACCGGTCGTCGACGTCGCACGGAGGAGCCAAGATGACTGTTCTGGGTCAGCGCATGACCTTGACCTGCTACAACGACACCCACGGCTGGGGTTGGCGGCACGTCGACCTGTTCGTCCACGATGACGAGGGCCGCGAGCTGAACTGGGTGCACTGGGGCGTCCCCGAGGACGGCCCCGATGCCGCCGACCGGGTCACCGCACGACTGGAGCCCCTGCTCCAGCGGACCTCGGACTGGCGGCACTTCGTCAGTGCCAGCGGCATGGACTACTGGGAAGCCGACGCGGCATGGCGCGACCAGTGAGCCACTGGCAGCCGTGGTCGTTGCGGGAACTTGTCGGTGAGCTGGCCTCCGGACGCACCACGGCCGCCGCCGCAGTCCAGCGGGCGCAGGCGCGCATCGCCGAGACGGAGCCGGAACTGCGGGCCTGGGTCGCCACCGCCCCGGTGCCCGACGTCTCGGGGGGCCGCGGGCCGCTCCTGGGCGCCCCGTTCGGCGTGAAGGACATCATCGACCTCGCCGGCCTCCCGACCCGTTGCGGGTCGGTGCTGCGGGCCGACGCCGGTCCCGCGGCGGAGGACGCCTCCATCGTCAGCGCCTGGCGGATCGCCGGCGCGACTCCACTCGGGAAGACCGTCACCACCGAGTTCGCCTTCTTCGCCCCCGGCCCGACGGCGAACCCCGCCGCACCCGGCCACACGCCCGGCGGCTCGTCGAGTGGCTCGGCCGCGGCCGTCGCCTCGGGGCAGGTGCCGCTGGCGATCGGCTCCCAGACTGCAGGCTCGGTGACCCGTCCGGCGTCCTACTGCGGTGTCGCCTCCCTGGTGATGACCCGTGGCCGGTTCTCCGTCGACGGCGTCGTCGGCCTGAGCCCGAGCCTGGACAGTCATGGCGTGTACGCCGCAGGGGTGTCGGACCTCGCGCTGGCCTGGTCCGCCCTCACCGGGGCCCCGGACGTCGGCCCGGACGCCCGACCGGGTGATGGCCGGCCGCCGCGGGTGCTGTGGTGGTCGGCGACGCAGCTGGCCGTCGTGGAGGCGGAGATGCACGCCGCTCTGGCGGAGGGGCGCGAGCGACTGCGGGCTGCTGGTGCCGTGGTGGACGACCTGGTCGACGAGCAGTTGGCGGTCGACGTAGCGGCGGCACACCGGGTGATCATGGCTTATGAGGCTGCACGGGAGCGTGCCGCCGAGCTCGAGGTCGCCGACCAGCTCAGCGTGCCACTGGCCGACCTGCTGCGCACTGGTGCGGCCACCCCGCAGGAGGAGTACCAGGCGGCCCGTCACACGGTGGACGCCGCCGTCGAGCGGATGTCCGAGCTCCTGATCGGGTACGACGTCATCATCGGGCCGGCAGCCCCCGGCCCCGCACCGGAGGGGTTGGCCGCCACGGGTGACCCGGTCCTGAGCCGGCCGTGGCAGGCCATGGGCCTCCCGGTCGTGACGGTCCCCGGACTGCGCAGCCCTGCGGGGCTGCCCTTGGGGGTCCAGGTCGTCGGGCGGCCCGGTACCGAGCTGGAACTACTCACGCACGCGTGCTGGATCGAGCGGCAGCTGGCGTAGTCCGGGTCGGGCCTCGCGTCCGGCAGCGGGGTGGGAGCCCGAGGTCACGGAGCAGCGCCAGGCACCGTTCCCGCTCGTGCCTCCCCTCGGCTGCCTGATGCGGCCAGGATGACGTCCACGCTGGCCGGGTTCTTCCGTGGCTGGTGAGGACGATTCTGCGGTGGCGAGTCCGCCGCCGCCCCGAGTCCATCCCCGAGGGATCCTCCATGTCGGAACCCGAGTTCCCCGGCCCACCGGTCCCAGCGGCTGTCACCAGCCATGTGACGTCGTCGCTGACGTTCACGCGGAGGACGGCGCGGGCAGGGGCACCGCTGCCGCCGCCGGTGTGGTCACCGCCAGAGCGGCGGCCGCGGCGTCGGGGTCGGGCGGGGGCTGGGCCGGCGCGAACGTCAGCGCGGACTTCGACCGGAACGACCCGAGCAGCATCGTGGATCTGGACGCCGCGGACCTGGCGCGGGCGATCCATGGGCGCGAGGTGTCCTGTGTCGAGGTGATGACGGCCCACCTCGACCACATCGACGCACTGAACCCGCAGGTCCAACGCCATCGTCGGCCTCCGGCCACGGGCGGACGTGCTCCCGGAGGCGCAGGAGAAGGACAGGTTGCTCGCCTCCGGCACGGACCAGGCGTGGATGCACGGCTTCCCGCACGCGGTCAAGGACCTCGCTGACGTCGCCGGGTTGAAGACCACTGCGGGGTTCTTCCGGTCGCCTTCGACGTCCCGCCGACGGCCAGGGACGCACTCTTCTTCAAACGCATCCGCGCTGCGGGTGCAATCTTCATCGGGAAGACCAACACCCCGGAGTTCGGGCTCGGGTCGCACACCTACAACAACGTGTTCGGCACGACCCTCAACGCCTACGATCAAAGCAGGTCCACGGGGGGCAGCAGTGGCGGCGCCGCCGCCGCGGTGGCCCTCCGCATGCTCCCCGTCGCCGATGGCAGCGACTTCTTCGGCTCGCTCCGCAACCCGCCGGCTTGGAACGACGTCCTCGGACTCCGCCCGTCGTTCGGTCGGGTGCCGGGCAACAACGCCGACGCCTTCGTCCAGCAGGGCGGGGTGGAGGGGCCCATCGCCCCGGCCCGCGCTCGACCTCACCCTCCTGCTGCAGACGATGTCCGGCTACGACCCGCGGGCACCGCTGTCCCTGGGGCAGGACGTCAGTGGCTACGCCGATCAGCTCGACCGCAGCTTCCGGGGCTCCAAGGTCGCCTGGTTCGGCGACCTCGGCGGGTACCTGCCGCTGGAGCCCGGAGTGCTCGACCTCTGCGCCGACTCCGTGCGGACCTTCGGCGACCTCGGCATGGAGGTCGTCGCCCAGGACGGGCTGCCGACGTCCCCGGGCTGCGCCGGGAACGCCGACCTGTGGCCGCTGTGGCTGGTCTACCCGGCACTGGCTGGCCGGCGGGATCATCGCCCCGCTCTACGCCACCGACCTTCCGGGCCGCCTTGGAGCCCGAGGCGGTCTACGAGGTCGAAGGCCTCGTCAGCGGCGCCGACGGAAATCCGCCGATCACCGGTCTGGACACCTACAACGCGTCGGTCAAGCGGACGGCGATGTACCAGACATTCCGGCAGCTGTTCGAGAGCTACGACTTCGCGGTGCTGCCCACGGCGCAGGTGTTCCCGTTCGACGCGTCCCTGACCTGGCCCCGCTCGATCGACGGCGTGCCCATGTCGTCCTGCCACCGGTGGATGGAGGTCACCGCGCTCGGGACGCTGACCGGCTGCCCCGTGATCAACCTGCCGGTCGGGTTCAGCGCCCAGGGCCTTTCCATGGGGATCCAGGTGCTCGCCCGCAACCACGGCGAGCTGTCGTTGCTGCAACTGGCGAGCTCATGAGAGCGCGCCAACGAATGGGTCCAGCAGCACAGGCCTGCACTGCTCGGCTGACGAACGGGGCCGGCGCCACCCTGCGACGGCGGGAGCCGCTCGCCGTAGACGCAACCGGTGGGGCCAGCCGACTCCGGCGTGGACGCAGGTCCACGCCGGCGCCGGCTGGCCCCACCGGCCGGCCGACTCCGGCTGTCAGGCCTTCCTGCCCGCTGTCCCCGTCACCGCCGGGTCCACCGCGATGTCCGATGGGTGGGCGGCCAGGGGCGTGACCGCGATGGTCATGTAGGGGAACAGCGGCAGACTCCAGAGGATCTGGTGCAGCTGCTCGTTGCTCTCGACGGCGAAGATGCTGAGGTTGGCGTACTGGCCGACACACCGCCAGATGTGCGGCCAGTGCCCGGACCGCTGCCACTCCTGGGAGTAGGCCTTCTCCCGGGCGAGGAGGTCGTCGCGCGCCGCCGGGTCCATGTCCGGCGGCAGCGCGACGTCCATCCGGACGGCGTAGAGCTGGGTCACGCTGCGGGGTCCAGCGAGAAGTCGTAGGTGACCTCCTCGCCGGTCCCGGCGGAGGCAGCGGTCGGGCGCAGGATGAGCTGGGGCTTCACGGCCTGGGCCACGTCGTCCTCCACGTGCTCGCCGCCCTCGAAGTACAGCTGGGTGGTGATCAGCTGCTTGCCCGGAGCGGAGACCTTCAGGTGCAGGTGCGCCGGGCGCCAGGCGTGCCAGCCGGCGGCGGCGATGAGGGCGCCGCAGGACCCGTCGGTGGGGATCTGGTAGGGGGCGGGCTTGATGGTGTGGAAGGTGAAGCGGCCGTCGGGACCAGTGGTGATGGTGCCGCGGAGGTTCCACTCCGGGATGCCGGGGGCGAACTGCGAGTAGTAGCCGTCGTCGTCGGCGTGCCACAGCTCGACCCGGGCGTCCTCGAGCGGTGTGCCGTCGAGGTCGGTCACGGTGCCCTGGAAGACGAACGGGGTCCCCTTCTCGCCGTCCCGCATGGGGAGCGTGGCCTCGCTGCGGAACTCCGGTGCACCGGGGATGTAGTACGGGCCCTCGATGGTGCCGCTGCTGCCCTTGCGGTCGGCGTTCGCGACCTCCTCGATGACGTGCTCGAGCCACACGTCCAGGAACAGCGGCCACTCGCCGTCCTCCCCGACGCGGATCAGCCACGCCTTGAGGGCGTCGTACTCGTCATAGGTCACCCGGTGCTTGCGGATCACCCCGTGCAGGGCGGTGATGGCGTCGGTGGCGATGTCGGAGACACGCGCCTTGTCGACGGACGCGGCATCGCGCGACTTCTGGGAAAACCGCTCGGTGGCCGAGCGGCCGGAACCGGCAGCGGTCGGGTTGATTTCGGTGGGTGCGCTCATGGTTCTCTCCTGCGTCGTTGCGGGTTGGAGGGTGTTGAAGCCGAGTGTCAGGTGTCCTGGCGGTAGCTGGCGAGCTTGTCGGGGTCGATCTCGATCCCGATCCCTGGTCCAGGACGAACGGCCAGCTCGCCGTTGGCGATCGCCAGCGGCTCGGTGAGCAGGTCGTCCTTCATGTCCAGGAAGTTCGAGAGCTCCCCGGCGCGACGGGAGGAGCTGCGGTGCGCGGCGCCGAACGCCACCGTGCAGGCGGTGCCCACCTGCCCGTCGATCTGGTTGCCCATGACGACCTCGACCCCGAGGCCTTCGCACTGGTGCAGGATCCGCTGCGACGTGCTGAACCCGGTGCGGGCCGTCTTGATGCTGATCATCGTGGCGGCGCCGTCGAGCAGTTCGCGGGTGACCTGGCCGGGGGTGGTGGCGCTCTCGTCGGCCACCGTGGGCACGCTCGTCCGGGACGTCAGCCACCGCCGTCCCAGGACGTCGTCCGCCGGGCACAACTCCTCCGACAAGGTCAGACCCAGGTCGGCCATCGCGTCGAGGGCGCGGGCCGCCTCCGAGGCCGTCCAGCCACGGTTCCCGTCGACGTACAGCTCCACCTCCGGGCCGAGCGCAGTGCGCAGCGCGCGGACGGCGCCGACGTCCAGGTCGACCGGGCGCCGGCCGACCTTCACCTTGAACGTGCGAATGCCGTAGGTGTCGCGGACCCGTTCCGCCTCGGCGACCATCTCGGCGTCCGGGGCGAAGCCGACCATGTGGGACACCCGCATGCGATCGGTCCAGCCGCCCAACAGCTGGGACACCGGCAGCTCCAGAGTGCGGCCCAGCGCGTCCCACAGGGCCATGTCGATGGCTGCCTTGGCGGCGGGATTGCCGATCGTACGGTCCAGCACGGCGTGCACCGCCTCGCGCTCGAGCAGGGTGCGCCCGACGATCTGAGGCGCGAACACCTTCTCGACGACCGCGACGATGGACTCCTGCGTCTCGCCGTAGGTGTAGGGCCGGGGTGGCGCTTCGGCGACCCCGACCAGGCCGCTGTCGGTGCGGACCCGGACCAGCACGTGGTCGGCGACGTGGACCTCACCGCTGGCGAAGCGAAGCGGCTTCCGGTAGGGGATCGCGAACGGGATCGCCTCGATCTCGACGATCTTCAACGGAGGACTCCCTCGGTGGCGGGACGCGGCGGGACCGCAGGGGCGTGGCGTGGCTCGGGGGCGATGAACTGGTGGGCCTCCAGCGCCCCGACCAGGTGCGCCAGAGCGGGAGAGGGGTCGTCGCTGCGCCAGGCGAGCGCCAGGTCGATGAAGACGTCGTCCGCCACGGGGACGAACCGGACCCCCTCCACCTGGACGGCGTGCACGGACTCCGGGAGCAGGGCCACGCCCAGTGAGGCGGCGACGAGCGTGAGGATGATGGAGGTCTCAGCGACCTCGTGGGTGCGCCGCGGCATGAAGCCCGCGGCCCAGCACGCCCGGGTCACCGCGGTGTTCACCACCGAGTCCGGGGCGTTGTAGACGATGAAGTCCTCGTCGCGGAGTTCGGCGAGAGCGACCGGCTGGTCACCGACCAGACGGTGGCCCTCGGGGATGGCGAGGGTCAGGCGCTCCCGGGTGATGAGCCGGCACGTCAGCCCGTCGCGCCGCAGCGGAGGGCGGAGGACGGCGAGGTCGATGCGGCTCTCCGCCAGCGCGAGTTCCTGTGCCGGAGTGAGCAGGTCCGGCTGGAAGCGCAGGACGAGGCCCGGGGTCTCCTCGGCTGCGATGCGGGCGAGTTTCGGCAGGTGACGAAATGCGGCCAGTCCCGTCGCACCGACGCGGAGCAGCCCTGTCTTGCCGGCGGCGACCAGTCCGACACGGGTCTGCGCGGCCTCGACCGCGTCGAGGATCCGCTGTGCGTCCCGCAGCAGGGCTTCGCCGGCGGGTGTGAGCTCCACGCGCCTGGTCGTCCGGGTGAAGAGGGCGGCACCGACCTGCAGTTCCAGTTGGCGGATCGCCTGCGAGAGCGGGGACTGTGCCATGTGCAGCCGTTCGGCCGCCTGTCCGAAGTGCCGGGTGCGCGCGACGGTGACGAAGTAGCGCAGCTGACGCAGCTCCACGTCGCTCACCCCCGTCGGTCGGACGCCGGCCGCCCTGCGGACGCACGGCTCTGTGACCCAGCCAACGTAAGCGTTGTCGTTGTGTAGAGGCAAAGACCAGATTCGGCTGAACCGAGACATTGTTCATCTCGATCAGAGCTGTTGGATGCGCACCCCAGCTCCGCAGTCGGGGCTCGGCGGCCTCAGGAGCGACGGACGGTCTCCAGGGAATCCCTCATCACCCGGAGTGCCACGGCGTCGAACTCCGCCTCCGAGGGGCGCTCCGAGTGGGCGAAGACGATCAGACCGTCGACCATCGCGATGATCTGGAGCGCCAGGGCCTCGGCTGCCTCGTCGGTGAGGTCCGGACGCGCGTCGCGGATCAGCGGCCAGAAGGACTGCCGGTTGCGCCGGTAGTGGCTGCACAGGACCCGGTGGGCATCGTCGTCGTGGTTGGTCACCGCCCACAGTTCGACGAAGAAGCGGATGGTCCGCGGATTGCGGGCATCGTCCAGCAGGTAGCGCAGAACGGCCTCGAGCCTGGCCCATGGCTGCAGGTCCAGGGAGCGGGTGTACGTGTTGTAGGTCCGCAGGTAGTCGGCCGAGGCGTCGGTCAGCATGGCTGTGACCAGCGCGTTCTTCGTGGGGAAGAAGTACTGGAGGTGCCCGAGGCTCATCCCGGCCGCCTTGGCCACGCTGCGCAGCGAGAAGGCCGCGTACCCGTGCTCCACGAACTGCTCGCGCGAGGTCGCGAGCAGTGCGCGACGCGTCTCCGCTCCCCGGCTGGTCAGGCTCGGTTGGGCCACGGTCGACACCTCCCCTTCGCGACGTCAGAGATCGGACGTCGATGACGTTGCGCTCACATTAGTTCCGCACCGCATCCATCCGGATTCAGCGGGTCAGTGAACGAGCTCGAAACTGGCCCCTCGTCGGCGGCATCCGGCGCGTCCAGCGGGCGCGTCCTAGCGACGTCGAGCATGCCCTTGACGATTTAGGTCAGCCGACCTAGTGTCCTATGTCACTGGGTCACGTGACCTAGAAGACAGCGAGCCCGTCGTCGAACGCACGGCAGGCGCCTGCGCCCCTCCGGGGCTCGGCGCTATCACGTCACCGGAGAGGGCCTGCTGCCCCGTCTCCACCAGTCCACCCCACGGGAGGCGAGCCACATGACAGGTACCGCTGCGAGCGACGAGTTCCCGCTGTACGACCTCCGGGTCGAGGTCAGGGCAGCCGAGGACGGCCGGCCCATGGTGTGTCGGCACCCGGCCGGGGACTACTTCACCGTCACCGACGACGACCTCATCTCCTTCCCGCCCGGTGTCTCCTTCCCGCTCTTCCCGCTCGCCGCGCTGCTGCCCATGCTCGCCGCCAAGACCCGCGAGCTGCACCCCAACGACTGGATGGCGACCGACACGGACGTCGCCTGCCCTGATCCGCATTGCGGCGGCGTCTTCCGCGTCACCCAGGAAGAACGCCGCATCTACCGCCACAGCGAGCAGACGCTCGTCCCGCTGAAGCAGGAGTCCTGACCATGACGATGCCCCGCACCGCCATCCGCCCCGACTTCGACGTCCCGCAGATCATCAAGGGCAACTGGCAGATCGCAGACGACCACAGCGATGCCATCGGCGACGACGACGCGATGTACGAGCACATGACGGCGTTCCTCGATGCAGGCATCACCGCCTTCGACTGCGGGGACGTCTACTACGGCGTGGAGGAACGCATCGGGAGGTTCATCTCCCGTCTGCGCCGGGAGCGCGGTGCGGCCGCGGCCGACCGGGTGGCCGTGCACAGCAAGTACATCCCCGCGTTCCTGGACGAGGACGAACTGCGCTCCGTCGACCGGAGCCATGTCCAGGCGGTCGTCGACCGTTCGCTCACCCGCCTCCAGGTCGACCGCATCGACCTTATGCAACTCCACTGGTGGAACTACGACATCCCCGGTCACGTGGAGGCGGCCCTGCACCTGCAGGACCTCGCCGAGGAGGGGAAGATCAAGCACGTCGGCGTGACGAACTACAACACCGAGAAACTCGCCGAGCTCATCGACGCCGGGGTTCGCGTGGTGTCCAACCAGGTCCAGTACTCGGTGACGGACCGCCGTCCCGCCAACGGCCTAGCCGATTACTGCGAGGACCACGACGTCGCGCTCCTGTGCTACGGCACCATCGCCGGCGGCCTCTTCAGCACGAAGTGGCTGGGCATCCCCGATCCGGGAGCGCCCCGGTTCGAGAACGTCTCCCTGGACAAGTACTACCGGATCATCGTCGACTTCGGGGGCTGGGACCTCTACCAGGACCTGCTGCGGGCCATGGACCGGATCGCTCAGCGTCATGGCGTGTCCATCCCGGCCATCGCCTCCCGGTGGGTCCTCGACCAGCCGGCGGTGGCTGCGGTCATCCAGGGCGCGCGCCATGCCCGGCACGTCGACGAGAACGTCAAGCTCGCCAACCTCAAGCTCTCCGCCGAGGACCGCAGCGAGCTGGCGGAGGTCCACGCCCGTGCCAAGGGTCCGTTCGGCGACGCCTACGACCTGGACAGGATTGAGGACCGCGACGCCCTCGAGCACGTCGCCACGGACTACTTCGACGTCGAGGACGGCAAGCTCGTGACCAAGCACCGCGACGAGGTCATGGTCGCCGAGCCGTACGGGCACCACAAGCTCGAGGTCCCGCGCTGACGGCGCAGCCGCCGTGTCGTGACGAGGGCCGTCGGCGCCCCGCTGTCACCTTCCCGCCCCAGGAGTCGGCGTCTCGTGCGCTCCTCCGCCCTCCTCGTTCATGCCCCGCAGAGGTCGACTGACGTCGCCTTCGCACACATGTCCCGTTCGAAGGACAGGAACCCCGATGAGCAGCATCGATCCGCCAGGTGACCACACCATCCTGCCGCCGGCGCCCCATGGCACCTCCCACCACGACCAGCAGCTCAAAGGGACGCTGGGCGTGGGTGCGATCATCTTCATGGTGGTCGCGGCCGCGGCGCCGCTGACCGCGGTCGGTGCCGCCTTCCCGGTGGCCGCACTGCTGGGCAACGGCGTCGGGTCCCCGACCATGACGTTGGTCTGCGGGGTCCTGCTCATCTTCGTGACCGTCGGCCTGTCCACGATGGCCACGGTGATCCCGCGGCCTGGCGCCTTCTTCACCTACATCGGCCATGGACTCGGTCGTCCCAGCGGTCTGGGGGCGGCGTGGCTGGCGATCCTCACCTACTCGGCGGTGCAGATCGCCGTGTACGCGCTCCTGGGCACCCAGTTGCAGGCCTTCGTGGTCGACACGCTCGGCGGACCGGACGTCCCCTGGTGGGTCTGCACGCTCGCGGTCGTGGCCATCGTCGGCGTGCTCGGGTTCTTCCACCTCGAGCTCAGCGCGAAGGTCCTCGGGGTGGTCCTCGTCGGCGAGATCGGCATCGTGCTGCTCCTGTCCTTCGTGGCCGTGCTGCAAGGTGGTCACGAAGGCCTCGGGCCCGAGCCGTTCGAGTGGGAGAACGTCGCCTCGGGATCGCCTGCCCTCGGCCTGATGTTCGCGATCGGCAGCTTCCTGGGCTTCGAATCGGCGGCCATCTACCGCAACGAGGCGCGGGACCCGGCGAGGACCATCCCGCGAGCCACCTACGGGGCGGTGGCCTTGATCGCGCTCTTCTACACGTTCTCCCAGTGGGCGCTGATCATGGCGGCCGGCCCGGACCGCTTCCCGACCTGGCTGCCCGACCATCTCGGCGACTTCATCATCGTGCTCAGCGACGAGTACCTCGGCAGCTTCGGTGCCCAGGTCGTGAACCTGCTCCTGATCACCAGCCTCTTCGCCTGCGTGCTGTCCTTCCACAACGTGATCGCGCGCTACCAGCACTCGATGTCCCTGGCCTCGGCGCTGCCGACGGGCGTGTCCCGAGTCCACGGCCGGCACCGCTCGCCCTACGTCTCGTCGCTGCTCCAGACGGGAACGGCTGCGCTCGTGCTCGTGGCGTTCGTCGCCGTCGGGCTCGATCCGGTGCTGCAGGTCTTCACCTGGCTCGCCGGCGTCGCCGGGTTCTCGGTGAACGTCCTGCTGGCGCTGACCTGCCTGTCGGTGATCGCCTTCCTGACGACCAACCGGATCGACGCCGGTGCGTGGAAGACGTGGATCGCGCCGGGGATCGGGCTGGCCGGGCTGGTCTTCATCCTCTTCGTGCAGGCCAGGAACTTCCCGCTCCTGCTGGGCGAGGCGGGGTTCACCGCTCGGGTGTGGTTCTTCTACCTCCTGATGCTCGGGTTCCCTGTCTTCGGTGTCCTGCAAGCGCTGTGGCTGCGGACGCGACGCCCGGCCAAGTACGCCACCGTGCTGGAAACGATCATGGACTGACCTGTGCCGACGTCCGCGTCAGCGCGTGCCGTCGTGCACGTCGTCGACGACGAGGTGCCCCCCTACATCGACCTGATCGAGAATGGCCCGTGATGAGCACCGAGGCGGGCGCTCACAGCGGCGAGCACGGTGGGCGTCCTCGCCTCCATGCTCCTCCATGCTCCTCGTCCAGCTCGCGTACCCGGGCCTCGGGCTGGATCGTGTCGGTGTCGCAGCGGACGGCGGGGATCGGCTCGGTCAACGCCCCGGTCCGGCAGCACGGTCAGGTCATCGCCGCCGTCTGCGTGCAGGCACCGCTGCCGGGGGTCGTGCACGGGGCCCGCGTCGTCGCCGTCACGCGTCGGGATCGAGCAGGCCATGCGAGCGTGACAGTGCGGCTCGTGAGGCCGCGGGAGCACCCGCGTCCGGCTGCGGGCGGAGGTGGGTCCTCCTAGTCTGTGGCCACTCCGCCGGCGTCCCCTCAGGAGAGCTCATGGCCGTCTTCCGCATCCTCGAGGCGAAGGCGCGCCCAGCCTGCGTCGACCGCCTCGCCGAACTCCTGGTCCGGCAGAACGACCAGGTGGTCAGTTCCACCCCCGGGGCCCTGTTCGCCCAGGCGCTGCGCAGCGGGGACCAGCTGCTGGCGGTCTCCAGCTGGCAGAGCGAGGAGCACCTGCAGGGCTACCTCGACCTGGAGGTCACCCGGGAGTTCTACCGGGCGCTGCCGGACCTGCTGATGGGGACGCCGAGCATCCGCACGTACGAGGTCGTGGCCGGCGGGAGCGACGATGCCGCCGGCTGGGCGGGGGCCGACCCCGACGGCGACGGGGTGGGAGGGCAGCGATGAGCTGGTACTACCCGAAGGGCTGGACCGACCAGGAGGACGGCGTGGAGCAGGTGGTCATCCACTACGCCTGCACCCCACCAGGCCAGTGGCCCGACTGGAGCTGGGACCACGACGCCCGGGTCCTGGAGGACCGCGGTGGCTACCCGCGGAACCGGCTGAAGGTGCTGCGGATGCCCCGCGAGGTCCGCGACCTCGAGCGGGGGTGGTCCACCCCCGAGTACCGGTTCCACTACTACTTCGAGGTCTTCCAGGACGGGCACCGCTGGACGACGGACCTGTTCAGCGAGGACATCGTCTACCGCGACCTCGAGTACGTCGACGACGACGGCTGGGCGACCAACATCTGCATCTACTGGTCGGTGGGCGACTGGGGCGCGCCGGTGTACAGCCCGATGGAGGACCCCCGCTTCCCCGGCGACTCCGAGTTCCGGTCGACCAAGTACTACTCCTACGAGGACAAGGAGCGGTTCCACCACGACAAGTTCCACATGCTCCAGGGGATGGAACGGCCGCACCGGTGGCGGTCCCGGATGTACGGGCCACGCGGGGCGACGCTGGTCCAGCAGTACCACATCGGGCGGATGTACCCGCCGTGGGAGAAGGACGAGTTCTGGCTCGGGCCGGACGGCCGGGCCGCTCCCGGGGGCAACTGGTGGGTCCACCACCTGTAGGGCGCGAGCCACCATCCCACCGCCGTCCGGAGACGCGAGGTCGCCATGAGCCAACTGTCCGAAGCCGTCGCCGGTGCGCGCTCCGTCGCGGACGGCCAGCGCTTCGCCCTCCGCAAGACGTGGGTCGACCCCGGGCCCGGGATCGAGATGGTGCAGCTGCACCACGCCTGGACCTGCCCCGGCGAGGAGCCGGACTGGGAGGCGGCCGACCAGCAGGTGATGACGGCGAGCGAGACGTCCCCGGGCACGCGGTCGACGGTCATCGAGGTGCCCCGGCAGGTCGGCGGCAGCGCCGAGTACCTGCTGCACCACTTCTTCTTCGTCGTCCGGGGCACCGAGTGGAGCAGTTCCCCCGTGATGACCGAGGAGATCGTCGCCCGCGAGGTGGTCTACGAGGACCCCACCGGGGAATGGACCCACGTCGGGATCGGCTGGGGCGTCTCGACGCAGTCCCCGGAGCCGGCGGCGCCGAACTACACGTCCGCCGCCATGGACGGCCTGTTGTTCGAGTCCGCCGGTGCCGGCGCGCCGCCGGAGCCGGCGCCCATTCACGAGTTCGTGCAGGCACAGCCCCTGCCGCACGTGTTCCGCGGGCTGGTCTGGGGGCCACGCGGCTTCGACCTGCAGTACCTCTTCCACCTCGTCCGGGCCGGGGGCGCCCGGCCGGAGGACGACACGGAGTCCTGGGACCTGGGCGACGGGAACGGCTGGACCCTGACGCTGTAGCCCGCGCCTACTGCGATTGGATGGGGCATGCCGTCCTCCTCGAGTGCCGACCTCCCGCTCAAGTGGGCAGCGCCGGTGGGGGAGCGGACGCCGAGTGGCCGGGTGCGCTACCGGGGGAGGCTCGCCGCCGCCGGCGGCGCCCTGCACCTCCACCTCGGCCGGGACGGCGGCGGCCCCCCGTTCCAGGACGTCGCCATGGAACGCGCGGACGACGGCTCCTGGTCGGCCGAGGTGCCCGACATCGACGGCGCGGTCCTGCTCGACTGCGCCGTCGCCGCCGGCGACGAGTGGGACAACAACGGCGGTGCCAACTACCGGTTGTGGCTCGACGTCGACCCGGTCGACGCGCACGTGCACGTCCGCAGTCCCGGCCTGGAGTCGATGGGCTTCGACAGCCTGCGGACGGCGTTGGCCTCCGGCGGCATGACGCACGGTCTCGTCTCGTGGCAGGACAACGGGTTCGTCGACCGGATGACCGCGGGCGTCCCGTGGCTGACCCGGCTGGTCTGGGTGAGCCCGGGCGGCCCGGGCGTCGAGGAGGTCCGGGAGCGGTTGGCCGCCGGTGCGGTCGGCCTGAAGCTGCACCCCTCCTACGACGAGTACCCGGCCGACACCCCCGGGCTCGACCCGTTCCTCCAGGTGGCCGCCGAGGCCGGGGTGCCGGTCACCGTGCACACGGCCCCGGGTCCGTCGGATCCCGACCTGGTCCGCCGCCTCGCCGAGCGGTTCCCCGAGGTGCCGTTCGTGCTGTACCACACGTTCCTCGGCCCGCCCGAGGGCCGGCGCCGAGCGGCCCGGCACGCGCAGCAGCTCGCCAACCTGTACCTGGAGACCTCCTGGTGCCGCTCCGACGAGGTCCGCCGGCTGATCGACGAGGTCGGTGCGGACCGGGTCCTCTTCGGCTCGGACGCCGCGACCGACGGGCCGGTGCACTTCGTCCGCTCCCCACCGAACATCGAGATGGTGGAGAACTACAACGAGAGCCTGCTGACCCTGGCCCGGCAGCTCCCGCCGGAGGCGCTCCGGGCGCTGCTGGAGGAGAACACCCGCCGGCTGTTCCGGCTCCCGGCGCCGCGGCCGGCCGTGCCCCTTCCCGTGCCCACCGCCGGGCCCGCCGGCCTCGACTCCGCCGCGGCCGAGTCGGCCGCATCCATGTCCACGCTTTTCGCCGATGCGCTCGAGCAGGCGGTCCGGGTGGTCGCGCGGGTGACCCGCGACCAGCTCACGCTCCCGACGCCCTGCGCGGAGTGGGACGTGCAGGCCCTCCTCGGGCACCTGCTCGCCGTCGTCCAGCGGGCCGAGCGGGCCGCCGACGGCCGACCGGTCTCGCCGGTGCCCGCCGTCGCCGCCGTCGACACACGCGGCCGGTGGGCTCCGGGCTTCGAGGCGGCCGCCGGCAAGGCCGGGCACGCATGGGCCGCGGCCGCTCCGGCGGCAGTCCCGGCCCCGTGGGGGACGCTGCCCGGACTGGCGGTCCTGTCGGGGTTCGTCCTGGAGCTGGTCGCCCACACGCACGACCTGACGGTCGCCACCGGATACCCGGAGTCGCTCGACCAGCGACTGGCCACCGGAGCCCTCCGCGTGGGCGAACGGCTGGTCCCGGCATCGCTCCGCAGCGGCGGACGGGTGTTCGCCGACCCGGTCGAGGTCCCGCCCGACGCCGATGCGTACGGTCGGCTGTCCGCCTTCCTCGGGCGCCCCGCGCGCTGAGCTGGTCAGGCGCCGCCGGGGCCCGGGGCGGGCCGGCGGGCCCGCTCGCGCGCGGCGTCGCCGATCCGGGTCTCCAGGACCTCCTCGAGGACCACGACCTGCACGGTGGTGCCGCGGCCCAGTTCCCGGCCCTGTGCGTCGACGGCCCGGCACTCGCAGGTCAGCCGGTTCCGGTCGGTCCCGACGCACCGGGCGGTGACCCGGACGGAGTCCCCGACCCAGGCCGGCGCCAGGTGCTCGACCGAGACCGACCGGCCGATGCCGGCCTCGCCCGGCTCGAGGCGCCGGAGCAGCAGCTTCCGCCCGGCCTCCTCGAAGTGCTTGGCCATGCTGTACGTGGCGTAGACCGGGTGCACCGGTCCCAGCTCGTCGCAGTGCACGGTCGACTCCGCCGTCACCACGACGTCGAGGTCGGCCGACTCGCCGGGACGGATGGGGAGCACCGCGGCGGCCGGTCAGGCGTCGAAGTCGATGGTGACGCTGTCGGACAGTGGCAGGGTCTGGCAGGTGAGCACGTACCCCGCCTCGACCTCCGCGGCCTCCAGCGCGTAGTTGCGGCGCATCTCGACCTCGCCGTCGGTGACCCGGGCGCGGCAGGTGCCGCAGACCCCGCCTTTGCAGGCGAAGGGCAGGTCGCCGCGGATCTTCTGACCCGAGTCCAGCACCGGCTCGTCGCGGGGGAGGGAGAGCGTGGTCGCCCGCCCGTCGAGCACGATGGTCACCTGGGCGCTGGGGCCCTCGATGGTCTCGTCGTCGCCGCGGACGGGCTGCGGGGGGACGTCGTCGACGTAGAACAGCTCCTGGTGCACCTTCTCGGCCGGGACGCCGAGCTCGGCCAGCAGCGCCCGCGCGTCGTCCACCATGCCGTGCGGGCCGCACAGCCACCAGTGGTCCACGTTGGCCGGGTCGGTGAACGCGCCGACCAGGGTGTGCAGCCGGTCGGCGTCGAGCCGACCGCTGGTGATCTCGGCGTCGCGGGGCTCGCGGGAGAGCACGTGGACCAGCTGCAGTCGCGTGCCGTACCGGTCCTTGAGATCGGCGAGCTCGTCGGCGAACATCACCGTGTTGGTGCGCCGGTTGCCGTAGAAGACGGTCACCGTCGACCGGCCGTCGCGCAGCACGGTGCCGGCCAGGCTCAGCGCCGGGGTTATCCCCGAGCCGGCGACGACGAACACGTGGTCGCCCGGGACGGACAGGTCGGCGGTGAAGGTGCCCGACGGCGGCAGGACGTCGATGGTGTCGCCGGGCTTCACCTGGTGCACCAGGTAGGAGGAGAAGAAGCCTCCCGGGACCTCCCGGACGCCCACCCGCGGGGCAGCACCCATCGGCGCGCAGATGGAGTACGACCGGCGTTCGTCGCGGTCGCCGTCCACCCGGCGCAGGGTGAGCGCCTGCCCCGGCTTGAAGCGGTAGTCCTCGGTGAGGTCGGCGGGGACGTCGAAGGTGACCGCGACCGCGTCGTCGGTCAGCTGCTCCACGCGGGCGACGGTCAGCGGGTGGAACTGGGCGCGGCGGCGGGTGCTGGCGGTCACGGGGTCAGATCTCCTTGACGTGCTCGAAGGGCTCGCCGCACGCTCGGCAGCGGCGCAGGGCCTTGCAGGCGGTGGCGCTGAACTCGCTCTGCTCGACGGTGTCGGCGGAGCCGCAGATGGGACAGGAAGCGGTGCGTCGGGTGGGGCCCAGGGACAGCGGCACCGGACCGGCGGTGCGGACCGGCGCCTTCCCGGGCGGGGCGATGCCACCGGCGGCCAGCTTGCGGCGGCCCTCGGCGCTGATCCAGTCGGTGCTCCAGGCCGGGGAGAGCACGGTGCGGACGTCGACGTCGGCGAAGCCGGCGCGGTGCAGGGCGTGCACCAGGTCCGCGCGCATGACCCCCATGGCAGGGCAGCCGGAGTAGGTCGGCGTGATGTCGACGACCACGGTGCCGCCCTCGGTGCGGACGTCGCGCAGCACCCCGAGGTCGGCCAGGGTGAGCATCGGCAGTTCGGGGTCGGTTACCGTCTCCGCGACCGCCCGCGCGTCCGCCTGTGGGGCGCCGGGCTCGTGACGCCGGCCTTCCGCGGTCCGGGCCATGGCGGTCACCAGGTCGCCGCCGGGTGCTGGCGGGCCAGGCTCTGCAGGCCGGCGACGAGCTCGGTCAGCTCGGCGGAGTGCTCGCCCTCCCGGCCCCGGGGCGTTGCGTCCTGGGGCCAGGCCGGGCGCTGCAGGGTGGCCTGGTCGAGGACCTGGGTGAGCACCCCGTGCACCTCGTCGCGGACTTCGGCCGGGTCGACCGCGACGCCGGCGTCGGCCAGCCGCCGCTCGACGTCGGTCGCGGTGAACAGCTCCGCCAGCAGCGGCCAGACGGCGTCGACGCCGGCCTGCACCCGGCGGTGCGACTCGTCGGTGCCGTCACCCAGGCGCAGCACCCAGCGGGCGGCGTGGTCCCGGTGGTACGTGAGCTCGTTGACGCCCTTGGCCGCGATCGCGGCCAGCACCGGGTCGCGCGACTCGCGCAGCCGGGCGAACACCGCCAGCCGCACCGAGGCCGCGACCAGCAGCCGGACCATCGTCTGCCCGAAGTCGCCGTTGGGTGCCTCGACCAGGTCGGTGTTGCGGAACTCGTCGGCGTCGCGGAAGAAGGCCAGCGCGTCCTCGTCCGGGATCGACTCGGTGGCGTGCTGCCGGGAACGGCCGAGGACGCCGACCGAGCCGGCCCGGGCCAGCAACAGCCGGGCCTGGCCGAGCAGGTCCAGGGCCACGTTGGCGACGGCGACCTCCTCCTCGAGTTCCGGGGAGTTGGTGACCCACTGGGTCAGCCGCTGGGCCAGCACCAGCGCGTCGTCGCCGAGCATCAGGCAGTAGACGCCCAGGTCGGCCGGGTCGATGCCCTCGGGCACGGTGGTGTCGACCCCGGCGAGCGGCTCGTCGAAGCCGGTGCCGAACGCCCACTGCCCCTCGCCCCCATGGGCGTGGTCCAGTGCCTCGTAGACGGTCTCCTCGTGCATGGCTCGCCTCTCGTGTGCTCTCTCAGGCCGACGTGCTTTTTCGGGCTCAGGCCCGCGTGCTTTTTTTCGGGCTCAAGCCCGTGGCCCCCTCTCAGGGGCCACTGGAAGTCGGCCCCCGCGAGGGGGCCACTGGAATCGGCCCCCCTCAGGGACCACTGGAATCGGCCCCCTCTCAGGGACCCGCCGCCCGAGGAACGAGGGTGGCGGGGGGAGAGGGGGTCCTTCACATGTGCGGGACGTCCTCGGGGATCTCGTAGAACGTCGGGTGCCGGTAGACCTTGTCGCCGCTGGGGGAGAACATCGGGTCCTTCTCGTCCGGGCTGGACGCGGTGATGTCGGCGGCCTTGACCACCCAGATGCTCACGCCCTCGTTGCGCCGGGTGTAGAGGTCGCGGGCGGCGTGCACGGCCATCTCGTCGTCCGGGGCGTGCAGCGAGCCGACGTGCACGTGGTTGAGCCCGCGCTTACCGCGGACGAACACCTCGTACAGCGGCCAGTCGCGGCGGCTGACGGCGGTCTTCGGCTCGACGGGGACGTCGGGGGAGAGCGGGACGGCGCCGTGCCCGCCCTCGGCGGTCACGTCGCTCATGCCGCGCTCCCGGCGTGCTCCGCCGCGTCCTTGGCGGCGTGCTTGGCGGCGTAGGCGGTGGCGGCCTCGGTGACCCAGGCGTTCTCGTCCCGGGCGGCGCGCCGGCGGCGGATCCGCTCCGCGTTGGCCGGGCCCTGGCCGCTGATGACCCGCTTGAACTCCTCCCAGTCGATGGCGCCGAACCGGTACCTGCCGGTCTCCGGGTCCAGCGCCAGGTCGGGGTCGGGCAGCGTGACGCCGAGGACCTCCGCCTGCGGCACGGACATGTCCACGTACCGCTGGCGCAGCTCGTCGTTGCTGTGCCGCTTGATGCCCCAGGCCATCGACTGGGCGGAGTTGGGGCTGTCGTCGTCCGGCGGTCCGAACATCATCAGCGAGGGCCACCACCAGCGGTCGACGGCGTCCTGCACCATCGCCCGCTGCTCCGGGGTGCCGCGCATCATCGTCATCAGCAGCTCGAAGCCCTGCCGCTGGTGGAAGGACTCCTCCTTGCAGACCCGGATCATCGCGCGGGCGTAGGGCCCGTAGGAGCTGCGGCACAGCGGCACCTGGTTGCAGATCGCCGCGCCGTCCACCAGCCAGCCGATGACGCCGACGTCGGCGTAGGTCAGCGTCGGGTAGTTGAAGATCGAGCTGTACTTCTGCTTCTGCTCGATCAGCTTGTCGGTCAGGTCGGCCCGGTCGGCGCCCAGTGTCTCGGCGGCGGAGTACAGGTACATGCCGTGTCCGGCCTCGTCCTGCACCTTGGCCAGCAGGATCGCCTTGCGCCGCAGGCTGGGGGCGGCCAGCAGCCAGTCGCCCTCGGGCTGCATCCCGATGATCTCGGAGTGGGCGTGCTGGGCGATCTGGCGGACCAGCGTCTTCCGGTAGCCCTCGGGCATCCAGTCCCGCGGCTCGATCCGGTGCCCGGCCGCGATCACGCTGTCGAACTGCTCCTGCAGCGCGGCCTCGTCGGGGGCGGGCCGTTCCAGGGTGGGCGCAGACATCTCGTTCCCTCGTTCCCTACGGCGGGAGGTCATTACTGACCGATCGGTCGGTAATAGTGTGCACGACCTCGGCCCGGTGCGCAATCCATCCCGGTGAACTCTTCTGCGGGGCTTGACAGCGGTGCCCGCGGGGAGTTGATTACCTGACCATCTGGTCGGTAATGGGGTGGCGGACACCGCGTGCCGACCACCCGGCGACGGCGCCGCAACCACGGAGGCATCGGCCATGACGGCTGCGACCAGCGACACCACCCGGCGCCTCGGTCAGGCGCCCGACCCCACCCTGCTCGATCGAACGGAGCGGATGGGGCTCGACGAGCTCAGGGCGCTGCAGCTGGAGCGGCTGCAGTGGAGCCTGAGGCACGCCTACGAGAACGTCCCCCACTACCGGCAGGCCTTCGATGCCGCCGGCGTGCACCCCGACGACTGCCGGGAGCTGGCCGACCTGGCCAAGTTCCCCACTACGAGCAAGGCCGACCTGCGGGAGAACTACCCGTTCGGCATGTTCGCCGTCCCCCAGGACCAGGTCCGCCGGGTCCACGCCTCCTCCGGCACCACCGGCCGGCCCACCGTCGTCGGCTACACCGAGAAGGACATCGACTCCTGGGCCACGGTCATGGCCCGCTCCATCCGGGCCGCCGGCGGGCGGGCCGGGGACAAGCTGCACAACGCCTACGGCTACGGCCTGTTCACCGGCGGGCTCGGCGCGCACTACGGCGCGGAGAAGCTCGGGTGCACGGTCATTCCCGTCTCCGGCGGCATGACCCCGCGCCAGGTGCAGCTGATCACCGACTTCGAGCCGCGGATCATCATGGTGACGCCGTCCTACATGCTGACCGTGATCGACGAGTTCGAGAAGCAGGGCCTGGACCCCCGGACGTCGAGCCTGCAGATCGGCATCTTCGGCGCCGAGCCGTGGACCGAGCAGATGCGCCGCGAGATGGAGGACCGGCTCGACATCCAGGCGGTCGACATCTACGGGCTGTCCGAGGTGATGGGTCCCGGCGTCGCCCAGGAGTGCGTGGAGACCAAGGACGGTCTGCACATCTGGGAGGACCACTTCTTCCCCGAGGTGATCGACCCGGCCACCGGGGAGGTGCTGCCCGAGGGTGAGCAGGGGGAGCTTGTGTTCACCTCGCTGACCAAGGAGGCGATGCCGGTCATCCGCTACCGCACGCGCGACCTCACCCGGCTCCTGCCGGGGACCGGGCGGCCGGGCATGCGGCGGATGGAGAAGGTGACCGGCCGCACCGACGACATGATCATCCTGCGCGGGGTGAACCTCTTCCCCACGCAGATCGAGGAGGTCGTGCTCCGCACACCGGGCCTGTCCCCGCACTTCGCCCTGGAGCTGACCAGCCGCGGGCGGATGGACCACCTGATCGTGCGGATCGAGGCGCGTCCCGACTGCCCGGCCGAGCGCCGCGATGCCGCCGGGCGGGAGGTGCAGAAGGCGGTCAAGGACACCGTCGGGACCAGCGTGGAGGTGGTCGTGGTCGACCCGGAAACCCTCGCGCGCTCGATGGGCAAGCTGCAGCGCCTGGCCGACCACCGCCAGCGGTCCGGGGCGTGAGCGTCGCTGTGAGGACCGGGACGACCGCGGAGGCGACCCGGGGCATGGGACCAGGACCGGAAGGCCCCGCGGGAGCGACCCCAGGGCCGGGGGCGCGCGCATGACGGCGGCCGGGACGACGGCCCGGCGGGGCCGGCCCGGGCACTCGCTGGAGTCCCTGCTGGACGTCGCGGTCGCGGCGTTCATCGAGCGGGGCTACGAGGCGACGAGCATGGACGAGCTCGCCACCCGGCTGGGCGTCACCAAGTCGGCCATCTACCACCACGTGCCCAGCAAGACCGAGCTGCTCCGCCTCGCCCTCGACCGGGCCCTGGACGCGCTGTTCGCCGTCACCGGGGAACCCGGGGCGACCACCGGGCCGGCGATCGACCGCCTGGAACACGTCGTGCGCGGCTCGGTCGAGGTGCTCGCCGCGGAGCTGCCCTTCGTCACCCTGCTGCTGCGCGTGCGCGGCAACACCGAGGTCGAGCGGTCGGCGCTCCAGCGGCGCCGTGAGTTCGACCGGATCGTCACCGACCTGGTCCGGGCCGCCGAGGAGCAGGGCGACGTCCGTCCCGACGTCGATCCGGCGGTCACCAGCCGACTGCTGTTCGGCACCGTCAACTCGCTGACCGAGTGGTACCGGCCCGGCCGCGGCCTCGATGCCGGTGCCCTCGCCGACGCCCTCGTCGCCACCACCTTCGACGGCCTCCGCACCACGTCCCGCTGAGCCGGACCCGCCTCACCCGCACACACCACCCAGGGAGCACCCCCCATGACCGCACCCCTGCTCGAGAGTTACGTCGCCGGCCGCTGGTACGCAGCCCCGGACGACGGGACGCCGATCACCGACGCGGTGACCGGCGAGACCGTGGTCCGGGTGAGCAGCACCGGGCTCGACGTGCCGGCGATGCTCGACCACGCCCGCGCCGTCGGCGGGCCCGCCCTGCGCGAGCTGACGTTCCACGAGCGCGCCGCGCTGCTCAAGCAGCTCGGGCTGAGGCTGATGGCCGACAAGGACGCCTTCTACGCGCTGTCCCGGCGCACCGGAGCCACCGACCGCGACAGCGCGGTCGACGTCGACGGCGGGTTCGGCACCCTGCTCGCCTACGCCAGCAAGGGCCGCCGTGAGCTCCCCGACGACACCGTCGTCCTAGACGGCCCCGTCGAGCCGCTCGGCAGACGCGGCACGTTCGCCGGCCAGCACCTCTACACGTCCATGCGCGGCGTGGCGGTGCAGATCAACGCCTTCAACTTCCCGGTGTGGGGGTTCCTGGAGAAACTCGCGCCGGCCTTCCTCGCCGGTGTGCCGACCATCGTCAAGCCCGCCAGTCAGACCGCCTACCTCACCGAGGCGGTCGTCCGGGCGGTCGTCGAGTCCGGCCTGCTGCCCGAGGGGTCGGTGCAGCTGCTCGCCGGGAGTGCGGCCGGTGTGCTCGACTCCCTCGCCGGACAGGACCTGGTCTTCTTCACCGGCTCGGCGGCCACGGCTCGCAAGCTGCGGAGCACGCCGGCCGTGGTGGCCAACTCCGTGCGGTTCAACGCCGAGGCCGACTCGCTCAACTGCTCGGTGCTGGGACCCGACGCCACGCCTGACACCCCCGAGTTCGACCTGTTCGTGGAGCAGTTGGTCACCGAGATGACGGTGAAGGCCGGGCAGAAGTGCACCGCGATCCGCCGTGCCCTGGTGCCGCGGGAGCTGATGGACGACGTCGTCGAGGCCACCGGTGAGCGGCTGTCCCGGGTGGTCGTCGGCGCCCCGGGCGCGGACGGCGTGACGATGGGCGCTCTCGCCAGCCTCGACCAGCGCGAGGAGGTGCTCCGGTCGCTGAAGGCGCTGCGCGGGGTCGCCGAGCTGGTCGTCGGTGACCCGGAGCGCTTCGACGTGGTCGGCGCCGACCGCGACCGCGGCGCCTTCCTCCCGCCGATGCTGCTGCGCTGCGACGATCTGTCCGCGTCCGAGCCGCACGACGTCGAGGCGTTCGGTCCGGTCAGCACCCTGCTGCCCTACGACGGCGTGGGTCACGCCGTCGACCTCGCCGTCCGCGGTCAGGGCAGCCTGGTGGGCTCGCTGGTGACCCACGACGAGGCGGTCGCGCGCGAGTTCGTCCTCGGCGCCGCCCACGCGCACGGCCGGATCCTGGTCCTCGACCGGGACGACGCGAAGGAGAACACCGGGCACGGGTCACCGCTGCCGGTGCTCGTGCACGGCGGCCCCGGCCGGGCCGGCGGCGGCGAGGAGCTCGGTGGCATCCGCGGCGTGCTGCACCACATGCAGCGCACCGCGGTCCAGGGCTCGCCGGACATGCTCACCGCCGTCGGCGGACGCTGGGTCACCGGCGCACGCCGCGCGGACGACGGCGTCCACCCCTTCCGCAAGTCGCTGGCCGAGCTGCGGATCGGCGACTCGATCACCGCCGGGCCGCGGGCGATCACGCTGGAGGACATCGAGCACTTCGCCGAGTTCACGGGCGACACCTTCTACGCCCACATGGACGAGGCGGCGGCCGCCGCGAACCCGCTGTTCGGGGGCCGGGTGGCCCATGGGTACCTCATCGTCTCCTGGGCGGCTGGCCTGTTCGTCGACCCCGCGCCCGGTCCGGTGCTGGCCAACTACGGGGTGGACAACCTGCGGTTCCTGACGCCGGTCAAGCCGGGGGAGGAGCTCACGGTCACCCTCACCTGCAAGCAGATCAGCCCGCGCGGCGGCGCCGAGCACGGCGAGGTCCGGTGGGACGCCGTCGTGGTCGACGGGCAGGGACAGCCGGTGGCGACCTACGACGTGCTCACGATGGTGGCCAAGACCTGGCCGCCCGCCGCGCCGCAGGCGGGCTGACCGGGCGGAGGGGACCGGTCGACGTCACGTCGACCGGTCCCCTCCGCTCAGGCGTAGTCGTGGAAGCCGCGGCCGGTCTTGCGGCCGAGCTCCCCGGCGGCCACCTTGTCACGCAGCAGCTGCGGCGGGGAGAAGCGGTCGCCCAGCGTGCTGGCCAGGTACTCGGCGATGGCCAGCCGGACGTCCAGCCCGACCAGGTCGGTGGACCGCAGCGGGCCCATCGGGTGCCGGTAGCCCAGCTCCATGGCCGCGTCGATGGCCTCGGCGTCGGCGACGCCCTCCTCCAGCATCCGGATGGCCTCCAGGCCCAGCAGGACGCCGAGCCGGGAGGAGGCGAAGCCGGGGGAGTCGCGGACCACGACGTCGGTCTTGCCCAGCGCCCGCACCCACCCCCGGGCGGTGTCCACCACCTCGGGGGCGGTCTCCGGCGCCACCACCACCTCGACCAGCTTCGACGCCGGCACCGGGTTGAAGAAGTGCAGCCCCAGGAACCGCGCCGGGCGCCGCAGCGCGGCGGCCAGCTCGGTCACCGACAGGGAGGAGGTGTTGGTGGCGAGCACTGCGTCCGGTCCGACGGCGGACTCGGCGGCGGTCAGCACGGCGACCTTCACGTCGGCCCGCTCCGGCACCGCCTCCACCACCAGGCCGGTGGCCCGTTCGAGGTCGGCCGCGGAGTCGACCAATGTCAGCCGGGACAGCGCCGCCCCGACGTCCCCGGACAGCTTCCCGCGGCGGGCGGCCTCCTCCAGGCCCTCGGCCACCCGGCCGCGGGCGGCCTCGGCGGCCGCGTCCCCGGCCTCCACCACGGTCACCCGCGCGCCGGCCCCGAGGAACACCTGGGCGATGCCGGCGCCCATCCGGCCACCACCGATCACGCCCACCCGGGAGGGGACGGCGCTCACAGCGTCTCCACCAGCATCGCCACGCCCTGACCGACGCCGACGCACAGCGTGGCGAGGCCGCGGCGGCCATTCTCGCGCTCCAGGCGCCCGACCAGGGTCACGAGCAGGCGGGCGCCTGAGCAGCCGAGCGGGTGGCCGAGGGCGATGGCGCCGCCGTCGGCGTTGACGATCTCCTCGTCGAGCTTCAGCCGCCGCAGCACGGCTATCGACTGGGCCGCGAACGCCTCGTTGAGCTCGACGGCGTCCAGGTCGTCGATGGTCCAGCCGGCCTTGGCGAGTGCCTTCTCCGTGGCCGGGACCGGCCCCAGGCCCATCACGTTGGGGGCCACGCCGGCGCTGGCGCTGACCACGATCCGCGCCCGCGGGGTCAGGCCGTGCCTTTCGACGGCCTCGGCGCTGGCGAGGACCAGCGCGGCCGCGCCGTCGGACAGCGGCGAGCTGTTCCCGGCCGTCACGACGCCGCCGGACCGGAACACCGGCCTGAGCTTCCCCAGCGTGTCCAGCGACGAACCCCGGCGTGGGCCCTCGTCGGCGGTGACCTCGACGGTCTCCTTCCTCCCGCGCACCGGCACCGGGACGATCTCCCGCTGGAACCGTCCGGCGTCCTGCGCGGCGAGTGCCCGCTCGTGGCTCCTGACGCCGAAGGCGTCGCACTCCTCGCGGGTGAGGCCGTCCAGGGCGGCGATCTCCTCGGCGGTCTCGCCCATGGACAGCGTGACCTTCCGGGTGCGCGGGTCCTCGGGGCGTTCGACGGCCTCGTCGTGGGCGGTGAAAGCGGGGTTGGTGAACCGCCACCCCAGGGCGGTGTCCGTCACCTCACCGGGCTTCGCCCACGGGGCGCCGGGCTTGGCCATCACCCAGGGGGCGCGGGTCATCGACTCGACCCCGCCGGCGATCGCCAGGTCCAGCTCGCCGGCGCGGATGGATGCGGCAGCGGAGGCCGTGGCGGTGAGGCCGGAGGCGCACAGCCGGTTGGTCGTGTACCCGGGCACGGTGTCCGGCAGGCCGGCGAGCAGCACGGCCATCCGGGCGACGTCGCGGTTGTCCTCTCCGGCCTGGTTCGCGGCGCCCAGGACGACCTCCTCGACGGCGTCGGCCGGGGCGCCCGAGCGGCGCAGGACCTCCCCGACGACGAGGGCGGCCAGGTCGTCGGGGCGGACGGCGGCGAGGGCGCCGCCGTAGCGCCCCTGGGGGGTGCGGACGCCGTCGACCAGGAAGACCTCGGGGTGCTGGCGGGACATGGTGGCTCCTCGTGCGAGCTGGGAGTCGGTGACGTCGGCGGGTTTCCCGACCGATCGGTCAGTATTTCGTCGACGAGTGTCGCGCACGGCAGCGGGCAGGGGCAACCCCCGGCGACCGGTCCGCGGCCGGCGCCGGCGTGACGCAGCCCACCATGCCGTCGTATCGTGCTGCCCTCACCGACCCTCCGGTGAGGCGACGGCATCCGATTCCGTGCACCTGCGCCGGCCGACCGCGTCCTCACGGGCTGCCGACGGCGTACCGCGGCGTCGCCGCCGCCCGACCGACCGCCCAGAACTGCGCGGGAACCCACCGAGCCCTGCCGGGGACGGCTCAGCCGTCCTGTCCTGTCCGACTCAGAGGAGGCACCCACCATGTCCACCGGATACCTGTGGCACGAGGTCTTCGGCTGGCACGACACGGGGAGCGGGACGCTGTTCCCGGCCGACCCGTTCAGCGGGCACCAGCCGATCACGCACCACGTCGCCCACCCCGACACCAAGCGCCGGATGCACGAGCTGATCTGCGTGTCCGGCCTGATCGACCATCTCACCCGGGTCCAGGGCCGGGAGGCCACCGAGGCCGAGCTGCTCCGCGTGCACACGAGCGAGCACGTCGAACGCATCCAGCGAGACAGCGAGCAGCCCAAGGGCGGTGATGCCGGGGACGGGATCTCCCCGTTTGGGAAGGGCGCCTACCGCATCGCCGCGCTGGGTGCCGGCAGTGCCATCGCGATGACCGAGGCCGTCGTGAACGGCACGGTCGACAACGGCTACGCCCTGGTCAACCCCGCAGGGCACCATGCGCTGCCGGAGACCGGGCTCGGCTTCTGCATCTTCAACAACGTGGCCATCGCCGCGCGGCACGCGCAGGCGGAGCTGGGCATCGAGCGCATCGCGATCGTCGACTGGGACGTCCACCACGGCAACGGGGCGCAGGCCATCTTCGCCGAGGACCCGTCGGTGCTCACCATCTCACTTCATCAGGACCGCTGTTTCCCGCCGAACTCCGGGTTGGTCACCGACCGCGGTGAGGGGGCCGGCCGGGGATACAACGTCAACATCCCGATGCCGGTGGGCACCGGGGACGGCGGTTACCAGTACGCAGCGCAGACGGTCATCGGCCCCGCGTTGGAGGCGTTCGCGCCGGAGCTGGTCATCGTCGCGTCAGGGTTCGACCCCAACGCGATGGACCCGCTCGCCCGTCAGCTGGTCACCACCCGTGGGTTCATCACGCTCACCGAGACGGTGATGGCCGCAGCGGAGCGCTCGGCCCAGGGTCGCCTGGTGCTCGTGCAGGAGGGCGGGTACAGCCCCGTCTACGTGCCGTTCTGCGGGCTGGCCACCATCGAGACCCTCGCCGGCGTGCACGTGATGGACGACGGCATCCTGCCCGTGGTCGGCGGCATGGGCGGCCACGACCTGGAGCCGCACCAGAAGGCGCTGGTCGACGAGGTGGCGCAGTTCGTCGCGGACATCCACCCCTCCTGAACGGCCCCACCGGTCCCCGGCGGTGCCGCTGTGGACGTCGGGGCGTGGCGGAGCGTGGCCGGCGGTCAGCGGGCCGGTGCCCGGAAGGCGGCGTCGGCGTAGGCGCTGGGCGCGATGATCCGGTGGCCGCCGTCCTGCACCTGGAAGACCAGGTGCGCCTGGGAGATCGAGGCGTCGGGCGTCGCGTCGGGAAAGGCCAGCCCCGTCTGGCCGGCGCCGCCGAGGTGGTACGCGCCGTTCACGCCCCGGTGGACCTCGCCACGCAGCGCGGCGCCGACCTCGCGGAAGTCCCGCGGCGACTGGCACCGGCTCCACGCCGAGGAGAGCAGGCGCGTCATGTCGAAGTGGATGCCGGAGCTGGACATCCCCGGTTCCCGGCCGAACCTCGCGCGGAACCGCTCGCCGAACTCGCGACCGAACCGGTCGCGGTAGACGCCGGTCACGGTCGCCCACAGGAGCCCCTCGGCCGCGGGGCCGGCCTCGCCCAGGAAGGAGGAGACGGAGGGGGAGTACAGGGCGTACAGCAGGGCGCCGGTGGGCTCTTCGGACAGCCGGCGGACGGCATGGGCGAGCTGCGAGGGCACGAAGCAGGCCAGCATCACCGCGGCCGGTTCGATCGACTGGATCTGCTGCAGGGCCCGGGCCCAGTCCGGGCGCAGGAGGTCGATGCGTTCCACGCTCACCTGCCAGCCATGCCGCTCCGCGGCGTCGGCGGCCTGCGCAGGGTACGTGGTGAGACCGGGAACGGTGCTGTCGATGACCAACAGCCGGCGGGACGTCGGCTGCCAGGCCCCCGTGTCGCGCAGCTGCGTCATGCACCGGACGAAGCCGAGGCCGTAGGTGGACTCCGGAGCGCAGACCTGGAACACGTTGCCGAACCGATCGGGTTCGTCGGCGACGAGGGCGGCGGCCGTGGCAGACGTGGAGTGGTGCAGGACGGGGCACCCCGCCGCCGAGACCACCTCGAGCTGGGCGGCCAGGCCCGTCCGGTCGCGGTCGAGGAGATAGCCCATCGTGACGGCGTCGACGTCGGCGTCGACCAGCGTCCGCAGCGCGCCCGCGACGGCGCCCGGCGCAGTCAGGTCTGCCCGGACGGGCACGTGCTCGACCCGTCGGCCGGCCACCCCGCCCCTGCGGTTGAGCTCCTCGACGGCGAGCAGCGCACCACGCTCCATCTCCAGCCCGTCGGCGCTCCACTCCGGGTTGGCCGGGTAGACGGCGCCGATCACCAGCGGACGCCGCGCGAGGGTCCGGCGCTGCGATGTGCCGGCCGGCTCCAGTGCCGGACCGGTCCACTCGACGGCGTCCTCCAGCGCCAGCAGGGCGAGCGGCGCCAAGCCCTCGGTCCCACCGGATGGGAGGGGGAGCGCCAGCAGGGACCGGTCCACGGCCAGCGCGGCGGCGGCGGCCCGGGTCGGCACACCGAGCTTGAGGAGGACCCGCTCGATGTGCGTCGCGACGGTCCGGCGCGTCACACCCAGACGGTCGGCGATGCCCGGATTGGTCAGCCCGCAAGCCAGCAAGGTCAGCACCTGCAGTTCCCGGTCGGTCAGCTCCTCGACGTCCACGCGGTCGAGAGGGGTGATCTCGGCGACGCAGCGCATGGGCGACCGCCGGGACGCGATGTCGACGCGGCACGGCCCCGCGCCGGCAGCCTGGCGGGAGCCGTCCTGGCCCAGCCAGACGAAGCGGAGCGGAGGGACCGGCGTCTGCCGGGCCGCGGCCCGCAGGTAGTCGATGAGCCGGCCTGTGCCGTGCAGCCCGTGCGCGGGCCGGACGCGTGGTGATCCGGTGCGGTCCACGACGACGGTGGCGGTCGAGCTCCCGTGTCCGGAGGGGGCACCCACCGGCGCAGGGTAGCCCCGGCGCCCCCCTCACAGGTCGGTCATCCGACCGAGGCGGACCCTGCGGCGCACGGCCCAGCATGGCGGTCAGGAACCCAGTCCGTGAGGAGAGCGCAGATGCCCCGAGTCGCCGGATGCACGTCGGCATTCCGCGAGGTCGGCGACTTCGACCAGTTCGCCGACCACGTCCGCGAGCTGCTGGACCGGGCGGCCGGCGCCGACCTGGTCGTGCTGCCGGAGTTGGTCACCTTCGAACTCATGACGGCTGTGCCGGGCTGGCGGGACGCGACGGACCTGTCGCCGGTCCTCGCCACGGCCGAGTTCGCGGACAGGTACCGCGACTTCGCCTCCACGGAGGCCGCGCGCCGCGGGCAGCACCTGCTGGCCGGGTCCCACCTGGCGCGGACCGGAGACGGCCGCCTGCTGAACGTGGCGCCGCTCTACGGCCCGACCGGGGCGCTCCTCCACGAGCACGCCAAGACCCACCTGTTCCCGGCGGAGGCATCCCTCGGTGTCTCCGAGGGCGACGAGATGCACGTCCTCGAACTGCCGTTCGCCGTCGTGGGCGTCAACACCTGCTACGAAGCGGAGATCCCCGAGTGCTCGGCCGCCCTCGCAGAGCAGGGCGTGCAGGTGGTGTTGAGCCCGTCGATGACCTTCACCCGGGCCGGCTTCTACCGTGTCCGCCACTGCCTGGCGGCCCGCGCGATCGAGAACCAGGTCTACGCCGTCCACGCCGGCGCGGCCGGTCCGGCGCGGGGACCCTGGCCCGGGAGTTGGGCGGCCAGTTCGGTCCTCGGGCCGTGCGACGTCGGCTGGCCCGACGACGGGGTGCTCGCCGAGACCCCGCCCAACCTCGACGCCGTGGCGATCGCCGACCTCGACCTGGAGCGACTGGCCGAGAACCGCAAGACCGGTGCGGCGACGACCTATGCCGACCGCCGCCGCCGGGCGGAGCGCTACCGCGCCTGGCCCTCGCATCTCACCGTCCGCTGACGACCTCGGAGCCGACCATGCCCACCACACCCACCGTCTGCCTGACCTTCGACTTCGATGCCATCTCGGTGTGGCTGGGGAGCTTCGGCTCGGCGACACCCACGTACGTGTCCCGCGGCGAGTTCGCTGCCAACGTGGCCACTCCACGCATCCTCGACCTGCTGGAGCGAGAAGGCGTGACCAGCACCTGGTACATCCCCGGACTGGACGTCGACACCTATCCAGATGTCTGCAAGCGCATCCGGGATGCCGGCCACGAGATCGGCCACCACGGATACGCGCACGAGGGACCGACGAGCCTCGACGAGCCAGCCGAACGCGCCGTGCTGGAGCGCGGTCTCGACGCCTTGGACCGCGTGCTGGGCGTGCGACCGTCCGGTTACCGCTCGCCGGCGTTCGACCTGTCGCCGAACTCCACCCGGCTGCTCCTCGAGTACGGTTTCGCCTACGACAGCAGCATGATGGGCCGGGACTTCGAGCTGTACCGCTGCCGGACCGGCGACGTGGTCCATACCGACCGCGCTGTGGAGTTCGGCCCGGAGATCGACCTGGTCGAGGTGCCCGTCTCCTGGACCCTCGACGACTTCCCGTTCATGGAGTTCGCGCTCGTCCCGCCCATGCTCGTCCCCGCGTCGACCGACGTGGAAGGCCTGGCGCAGCGCTGGCTGGGCGACCTGGACTTCATGGTCGAGGAGATGCCGCACGGCGTCTTCACGCACACGTTCCATCCCCAGTCGATCGGCCGCGCCGGCCGCATCCGCATCCTCGAGCGGGTCATCCGCCGGGCCAAGGAGCACGGCGCGCAGTTCTCCACGGTGCAGGGCGCCGTCGACGTCTGGAAGGCCCCGGTCCCAGCCTGACCTCCAGCGCGATCGTCCGCATCAACCATGATCAGGTCCGGCCGTTTCGCACCGGCCGCCCAGTGGGGAGCAGCAGTGCCAGACGCCGAACTCGTCTTCACCGGTGGCAAGGTCTTCACGGTCGACGAGTCGTTCTCGATCGCCGAATCGCTCGCGGTGAGCGGTGGGACGATCGCCGCCGTCGGGACCGACGAGGCGGTGGCCTCCTGGATCGGTCCGGGGACGGAGGTCGTAGACCTCGATGGCCGGTCCCTGCTCCCAGGCATCAACGACTCGCACCTGCATGCCATCGCCTTCGGGCTGGACACCCCTCCGATGTCCCTGGACCTGTCATACCCCACGGTGACGTCGATCGCCGACATCCGCGACAGCGTCCGGGAGGCGGTTGCGGCCGCACAGCCGGGGGAGTGGATCGTCGGCACCGGTTGGGACGACGGGTACCTGGACGAGTGCCGCGCCGAGCCCGGCAGGCTGCCGCACCGGGCGGACATCGACGACGTCTCCCCGGCCAACCCGGTCTTCCTTCAGGACTACTCGCGGCACACCACGTGGGTGAACAGCCATGCCCTGGCGCTGTCCGGCGTCGACGAGACCACACCCGTACCGCCCGGAGGCGTCGTCGACAAGGACGAGGACGGCGCGCTCACCGGCATCGTCCGGGAGGGAGCGCAGAGCCTGGTGCAGAACGCTCTGCCCCGGCTCACACGCGAACGGCGGGAGCAGGCGATCCGCTCAGCCGTCACCACGCTGCAGCGGCTCGGCATCACCAGCATCACGGACCCTGCGCTGGGTCCCGGCGGAGAAGCGTTGGCCGGCGGAGCGATGGGTTCTGAGGGCCTCGAGGTGTACGCCGAGCTGGCCGCCCGCGGGGAGCTGGGCGTCCGGGTCGGCGCGCTGCTCCTCCCGACGGGGATGTCCGGGTCCGCGGCGGAGTTCCGGGAGGCGCTGCCGGGCATCGAGGTGCCGCCGTCACCGGACCCGCGCCGCTTCACCGTGCTGGGCGTGAAGGTGTTCGCCGACGGGATCCCGCCCAGCGGGACCGCGTGGATGCACGACGAGTACGTGGACGGAGGGCACGGCTCACTGTGCGTCAGCGGGTCCACCGACGACGAGCGGGTCACCGAGCTGACCGGGATGATCATGGCCGGGCACGCGGCCGGTCACCAGGTCGGCGTCCACGTCACCGGGGACCGCGCCATCGACGCCGTGGTGGACGCGATGGTCGCGGCGCAGGAGGCGCACCCCCGGGAGGATCCGCGCCACTACCTCATCCACGGTGACCTGGTCAGCGAATCCACGATGGCCCGGATGGCTGCGCACGGCATCGGGGTGAACATGAACCCCACGATCAAGTGGACGATCGCCGACCTCGAGGTCGGCGTCATCGGCCCCGATCGTGCGGCGTACGAGTGGCCCTACCGCGCCGCGTTGGCGGCCGGTGTCACGGTGATGAGCAGCTCCGACGCTCCCGTCACGTCGCCCGACTGGCGCCAGGGCCTCGCCACGATGATCCTCCGCGAGGGCAAGGCCAGCGGCGCGGTGAGCGGTCCGGACCAGCGCATCGGTCTGGAGGACGCCCTGCGGACCTACACCCGTAACCCGGCCTGGCAGGACTTCGCCGAGGACTGGAAGGGCACGCTGGAGGTCGGCAAGGTGGCCGACCTCTGCGTCCTCGACGCCGATCTGCAGACCATCGACCCGCACGACATGCCCACCATGCGGGTCGTCATGACCGTCCTGGACGGACGAGTCGTCCATCGGGGGCAGTGAGCCGGAACGTCCGGTGCCGTCTGGGTGCTGGCTCAGCCGCCGTCAGAGGAACAAGACACCGGCCGGACGCGGAGTCCGGTGAGGAAGTCGTCGAGCACCGCCGTCTGGCGTTCGGGGGTGTTGTGCCGGGGGGAGAAGCAGGCGTTGATCTGCAGACCCATGGTCAGGGCCAGCACCGCGTCGATGACGCGGTCGTCGGGGCGGTCGGCGTCCAGCTCGCCGGCGGCGCGGGCCTGCCCCAGGTACATGCGCATCTCCTGGCGCCAGGTCTCCATCGACGAGTCGTAGAACTCGACCAGGGGAGGCTGCCCGGCGGCGTAGTCCCAGAAGCCGATGACCACTCGGGCCTCGGCCAGCCGGAGCTCGTCGAGCGGCATGATCTCCAGGCAGAGCAACCGGAAGGCGGTCAGGCCACCCTGGTCGCCGATGGCCTCCCGGGCGCGCTCGTTCGTCGCGTCGAACGCCCGCTGGAACGCCGCCCGCAGCACGGACTCCTTGTCGGGGAAGTAGCGGGCCAGCGCACCGTTGGCGTACCCGGCCTCGGCCGCCAGTTCCCGCATGGTCACCGCGATGAAGCCCTTGCGGACGATGAGCGACCACACCGCCTCGATGATCTCGGTGCGACGGGCGGCGTGGTCGACGAACTTCGGCACGGGGCTCCTCGGGGTGTGCGGGTGTCAGGCGACCATCGTCGCCATCCCGGCCAGCATCATCAGACCGCCGCCGGACCGCACCAGGCCGGCGCGACGTCGCCCGTCGCCGCCGTGCCCGCCCTCGGCCCGGTCGGCCACCGACGGCCAGGTGCACACCCGGACCAGCAGCCAGCAGGCCAGCACGGTCAGTGCGAGGCTGAGCCCCGTGCCGATCCCGGCCGCCTGCACGGCCGCGTGGGCGTGGGCGTGCGCCGTCCCGCCGGTCGTAGATGAGCCGGACGGGACGGCAGCCGAGGTCAACGCGATCAGCGCGGCCATCGCGACGGTGTCCGAGCCGCCGGCCCACCGGTCCTGGGTCGAGGGGAGGGCGCGCAGTTGCCAGCCGAACACCACCGCCAGCGTCACCAGGGCGACCGGCAGGCCCGCCGGGGCCGCGACCGGCAGGCAGGCCAGGAGCATCGCGGCCAGCCCGACGGCGTGCGGGACCCAGAAGCGGGGGTGGCTGGGGAAGTGCCCGGCCATGGCCAGGGCGGCACCCATGCCACAGACGGCCAGGTGCGTCGTCATCCCGTCAGCCCACGATCGAGCGCAGCGTGTCGCGGCGGTGCCCCTGCCGGGAGAGCGCGGTGCCCCAGGCCAGCCCGACGAGGAAGACGACGAACGGCAGGAGGACCAGCGTCCAGCCGGTCGCGCTGAGGACCCACGCCGTCACGGTGGGGTCCACCCCCTCCGGCACCGTGCCGGCCAGCAGGCCGAAGCGGCTCACGAGCAGGTACAGGCCGGTCAGCAGACCGAGCCCGGCCAGGATCGGCGCGGCCAGCGTCGACCACCGGGGGCCTCCGCGCGTCCTCCTGAAGTGCACGAGCACGGCGACGCAGACCAGGATCTCGACCAGCACCACAGCGATCACCGCCATGGCAGAGGTCCAGTAGAAGAGGTTGAGCACCGGGTCCAGACCGGCGACGGCGAACAGGAGGATCACCGCGCCGGTGATCGCGCTGGTGACGACCGAGCCGAGAGCCGGTGCTCCTTGGCGGTTGGTGTGCTGCAGGGCATGGGGCAGGACTCCGGCACGGCCCAGCGAGAAGAAGTAGCGGGCGGTGCAGTTCTGGAAGGCCAGCAGGCCGGCGAAGAGGCTGGACACGACGAGCCAGCTCATCACGGTTGCCAGCCAGCTGCCGACGTACGTGGTGGCCACGGCGAACAGCACGGCGGCCGGGTCGGCGAGCGGGACGCCGTCGACCGAGGAGATCTCGAGGACCTGCTCCACGACCCCGTCCGTGCCCAGTCCACTCACGACAGCCCACGAGGCAGCGGCGAATATCGCCGTGATCAGGCCGACGGCGACGTAGGTGGCCCGTGGGACGGTGCGCTCGGGGTCCTTGCTCTCCTCGCCGTAGATCGCGGTGGCCTCGAACCCGATGAACGAGGCGAACGCGAAGGCCAGGGCGATGCCGGCCGAGCCGGCCAGGCCGCCGGCGAAGACGCTGGCCGGGGAGAAGGACGCGGCCAGGCTGGCGCCGTCCGGTCCGCCACCGTCGGCCATGACGGCGATGGCGACCACGGCCAGGCTGAGCAGCTCGAGCACCATCAGCAGGCCGAGGACCTTGGCGCCGACGTCGACTCGGAGCACCGAGAGCCCCAGGACGAGCGCCCAGGCGATGAGCGTCCAGAGCCACCACGGTGCGGCGATCCCGAAGGTCGCGTTGAGCTGACCGGCGAGCAGACCCCCGAAGAACCCGTAGATCGCGAGCTGGATCGCCAGATAGGCGAGCACCGACGTCAGTGCCGAGCCGACGCCCGGCGCGAGGCCGAGACCCCGGCCGACGTAGGCGAAGAAGGCGCCGGTGTTGGTGACCACCCGGCTCATCGCCGAGTAGGCGGAGCTGAAGAGCAGCAGCACGATGCCAACGGCGACGTAGGCCCCGGGGACGCCCGCCCCGTTGCCGGCTGCGATGGCGACCGGGACGCCGCCGGTCATCCCGACGAGAGGCGCGGCAGCCGCGACGACGAAGAAGACGATGCCCAGGACGCCGAGCCGGCCAGAGGACAACCGCTCGTCCGGGGCATCCCCACTGCTCGGGGCCGATGGTCCCGTGGTCGCAGACGGGGCCAGGCGCTCACTCACCGGAGGCCGCCGTCCCGAGGTGGTGCCCATCGGTGCGGGTCGAGCCGGCGCAGTGCGCCGACGTGGAGGCGGGCACGTCCAGGGTGGGGTTCTGGTCGAAGAAGCCGACGGGCTTGAGCTTGAAGCCGGTGTAGTCCACCGGCATGATCGGCCAGTCCTCGGGCCGGGGCACGTGGGTGAGCCCGAAGGTGTGCCAGAGCACGATGTCCTGGCCGTCGATGTCCCGGTCGGCCGCGACGTATTCGGGCAGCCCGGAGCCCCCGCTGTGCTGGTTGACGAAGTCGCCGGCCGCGTAGCGCTCGGCCGCGTCGTACCGGGTGACCCAGAGGTGCTTCGTGGCGAACGCCGCGCGGCTGGCGATGGAGGACGCCGGGTCGGACAGCAGCGTGGGCAGCCCCTCCGGGACCAGGGCGTACCCCACCGGCTGACCGACGCGGTTCCGCCGCTCCGGGTTCACGACGTGCCACACCCGGTTCTTCGCCGGGTCGGCGTTCCGCTGCCCGGCCGCCTCGGTGGCCAGCGGGGTGTGCGCGACCGTGAACGCGTTGCCGCGCTCGTTGCCCGGGCCCATCGCGACCCGGACGACGTCGACCTCCTCCACCCGGTTCGCCGGACCGTCGACGGTCATGTCGAGCCGGGCGCTGAAGAGGTGCTGGTGGAACGGCGCGCCGAGACCGGGGGCGATGTGGGACGCGTAGGCGTAGTCGTCACCGGAGTGGGCGGAGGTGAAGACGACGCCGGTGGCCTTGGCCTCGAACTCGATGGTGCCGTCGAGGTAGAGGTACCAGTAGAAGCCGTAGTCGTAGTTGCCGACCGTCGTGAAGAAGGAGACGACCAGCCGCCGTTGCCGGCGGGTCTGGGAGGAGCCACTCCACAGGTCGGTGTGCTTCCACAGGATCCCGTAGTCCTCCTCGTGGATGCAGACCGCGTTGGGCAGCGTGCGCGGGTTGCCGCGCTCGTCGGCGATGACGGCGTCCAGGTAGGTGATGTCGCCGAGGCAGTCGCAGCCGAGCTCGAGGGCGTTGGCGTACCGGCCGACCAGGTACTCGCCGGTGTCGAAGTAGTTCTGCCAGGAGCGCACCGGGTTGGGGTCGGCGTAGGGGACGACCATCTCGGCGATCGAGGCGCGGTGGACGATCGGGCGGACGCCGGCGCCTTCGTCGAAGCCGATCTGGTGCAGCACGAGCCCCTCGCGGGTGTCGAAGCCGACCCGCAGCGACCACTTCTCCCAGGTGAGCAGGTTGCCCTCGAGGGTGACGCTGGAGCCCTGCGGCTGGGTGATCTCGATCGGCTTCTGCGTGGTGCGGGCCGGGCCGCTGACCGCGGGGTCGTCGTAGTTGCCCGAGCCGGTGGGCACCGGCACGACGCCGGTGTCGATCACCCGGTCGACGACCTTGTTGATCGTGTCCACGTACCCGACGAGGCCGTCGATCGGGTGGGCCCACGCGGAGTCGTGCGGGTTCTCCTGCAGGAAGGCCAGGCCGCGCAGCACGCGACGGCCCGCCTCGTCGGGGTACTCCGCGAAGCTGCCGGCCGACAGCGGGGCGACGCGCACCTGGGCGACGTCGAGGTCCCGGGCGGCGAGCGCGGCCAGCCAGCGCTCGTCGGTGGACAGCAGCTGCTCGACCAGCTCGAACTCCTCGTCCAGCACCGGCAGCTGGCCGGAGGTGGCGGTGTCCAGCTCGACCGCCGAGACCACCTTGCCGGCGGTGACGTCGACGACGACGTCCCGGGACACCTGGGACGCCAGGTCGAGCAGGAGCACCCGGAAGTGCCGGTCCACCGGCCGGCCCGGCTCGTACCGCAGGACGGCGTCCTTCGCCGGCTCCTCGAGGCCGACGTAGACGAAGCGGGTGCTGTCGGCCACGAGGCCGGCCTCGGCGGTGATCCGCCGGACCTCCTCGATCTCCTGGGACACGATCGGGTCCAGGGGATGCGTCCGCTGGAGCTGCTGGAGGGTCGTCATGGCTGCCTCTCGGATCGTCTACAGATGTTGACGAAAACGGATGTGCGCCGAAGGGATCGAGGCGCGGGGGGTGTGCCGAACAGGGTGCCTCAGATCACGCGCAGGCGGAAGCCCGTTGTGTGATGTTTCTGTCAGTTCGCGCCCCGCATGTTCCCCAGGGGCGCGGCCACGCCAGGGCAGGGGCGCGGTCCGCGGGTCCGGCAGGTCTGCGCCGGGTCGGGCAACCGCTCGGCGATCGTGTACGTCCGGCCTACTGGAGAATCCGCCCTTTAGGCGCGGTCGGTCAGTCAGCGGGCTAGTGTTGGACGCTCTGCTGTAGAGCCCGATCTTCCGCGGTGCCTCGGGAGCGGCCCAGCCGCCCGCAGGAGCAACCGGAGGAAGACTGCAGGTGCCCTGCAGGACGTGAGTTGTCTGTCGAACGAGGCCTGTGCTTCCCTGGCGTCGAGCGCCAGATCATCCGTCCGCGCTGGTGGGACGCTTGGCCCGGCTCGGCTGGACTCGCATCGGCTCGCCCGGCATCTTCGGGTAGTCCGGGGGATAGGGCATCTCGCCCAGCCCGAGGTCCCGCTCCTGCCGGTCGGCCAGCTCGAGCAGCGGCTCGATGCCGAAGGCGTGGTCGGCCAGCCCGGCGTGCCGGTCACCGACCTCGCGGAACCGCGCCGGCATGGTGAGCACGTCGAAGTCGAACGGCGAGACGTCGGGCAGCTCGTCCCAGGTCAGCGGCGCCGACACCGGCGCGTGCGGCTTCGGCCGGATGGAGTAGGCGCTGGCGATCGTGCGGTCCCGGGCCATCTGGTTGTAGTCGATGAAGATCTTCTCGCCGCGCTCCTCCTTCCACCAGTTCATCGTGACCCGGTCCGGGATGCGGCGTTCCAGCTCCCGCCCGAAGGCGATCACCGCCCGCCGCACCTCCGGGAAGGTCCAGCGCGGTTGTATGGGCACGTAGACGTGCACCCCGCGCCCGCCGGAGGTCTTGGGCCAGCCCTCCATGCCGAACTCGTGCAGCAGCTCCCGGACGTGCGGGGCCACCCACACGGCGTCGGAGAAGTCGGTGCCCGGCTGCGGGTCCAGGTCGATCCGGATCTGGTCGGGCTGTTCGACGTCCCCCTTCGACACCGGCCACGGGTGGAACGTCAGCGTCCCCAGGTTCGCGCACCAGGCGACGACGGCCACGGAGTCCGGCGCGATCTCGTCGGCGGTCCGCCCGCTGGGGAAGGTGATGTGCGCGGTCGGCACCCAGTCGGGGGCGTTCTTCGGGACCCGCTTCTGGTAGAACGCGTCGCCGGTGTTGTCCACCCGGGTGGACAGCCGCGCCCCTTCGAACACCCCGCCCGGCCAGCGCTCCAGCGTCGTCGGCCGGTCCCGCAGCGCGAAGAGGATGCCCTCGCCGACGGCGACGAAGTACTCGACGACGTCGATCTTGCGGATGCCCCGGTCGGCGAAGTACGGCTTCTCCGGGCTGCTGACCCGGACCTCGTGCCCGTCCACCTGCAGGACCACGGCGTCCTTGCTGCTGGCCATGCGGCTCCGTTCCTCCGGCGGTCGACCGGTCGCGCCGCTCGCGCGGCCGGTCGTGGGGTAGGCAGTGTGCCCGCTGCGGTGCCCGGTGGGCAGCACCCTTCAGGGTGTGAGCAGTTCGCGCAGGCGCCGCGCCACCGGCCAGGCGCCGTCCGTCGTGTTGGACAGCACGGTGTGAGTCACGCCGGCCGCCTGGTCGTGGACCGTCCGGAACGAGACCCCTGCATCGCTCCCTTCCAGCTGCACCGCGTCGCCGGTCGGGTGCAGCCAGAACCCCAGCCCGTAGCGCATGGACTCCGACGGCACGTCGCTGTGCGGGCGCACCATCTCCGCCACCCGGTCGACCGGCACGATCCGGCCGGCGAACAGGGCCGACCACAGGGCGGCGACGTCCGCCGCCGTCGTGTAGATCCCGCCGTCCCCGCTGCCGCGGACCGGCAGGTGCAGGACGTTGGTGCGGAGGCCCTCGTTGGCCAGGTAGCCGAGGGCGGTGCGGTCGGCCGGCTCGTCCGAGCGCAGGAACGCGGTGTCGCGCATGCCGGCCGGCCCGCACACGCGCGTCCGCACCAGGTCGGCGAACGGCTCGCCCCCGACGCGCTCCGCGATCAGCGCCAGGACGACGTAGCCGCCGTTGTTGTACGCGAACCGCTCACCGGGAGCGGAGACCTGCGGGTACCCGTCCAGCACGGCCAGGTAGTCCTCGGTGGTCGTCAGCCGGTGCACGGGCACGGGCAGCACGTAGTCCGTGTCCGACTCGACGGCGTCCTCGTCGAAGAAGTCACCGATCCCCGAGCGGTGGGCCAGCAGGTGCTCGACCGTCACCCCGTCGTCGACCATCGGCAGGTCCTCGCCGAGCACCGAGCGCGCTGTGGTGGACGGGGCGAGCAGGCCCTCCTCGATCAGGCTCGCCACGGTCAGGGCGGTAAGCCCCTTGGTGCCGCTGGCGATGCCGAACCGGGTGTCGACCGTGTTCGGGATGCGCCGGCCCCGGTGCGCCGACCCGTACGCCCGGGCGAACGCGACCCGGCCACCGCGGTCCACGCGGACCACGCCGGAGAAGCCGGTCGCCGCTGCCACCTCGTCGATCGAGGCCCCGAGGTCGCCCATCCGCCGACCCTAGTGGCGTCCGCCCTGCCGATCAGGCGGGGCAGGTCGTCCCGTCGGCAGGCACGGCCAGGTCGATCAGGTACGCGTTCACGGCCGCGGTCACGCAGTCGGTCTTGGGGTAGGCGGTGTGCCCGCTGCCCTGCCAGGTCAGGAGCACCCCGCTGGTGAGGTCCTCGGCCATGTCCACCGCGCCCTGCAGCGGCGTCACCGGGTCGCCCTGCGTCCCGACGACGAGGATCGGCGCGCTGCCCTCGGCGTCCCGCTCCGGCAGCGGCGTGCGGGGGGCCTCCCACACCGAGCAGGTGTAGAGACCGCTGGCGGCGCCGGCGCCGAACAGCGGGTAGCGGGCGCTCCAGTCCGCGACCAGCGTCCGCACCTCCGCGTCGGCGAACTCCTCCTCGGTGTCCGCGCAGCTGATCGTCACGTTGGCGTCGATCACGTTGCTGTAGGTGCCGTCCTCGTTCCGGCCGCTGAAGGTGTCGGCCAGCGTGAGGATGCCGGCCGAGTCGCCGTTGGCGGCCGACGCCAGGGACTGGGCCAGCTGCGGCCACCTGTTGGGCTGGTACATCGCCGCCTGCACCCCGGTCAGCAGGTGCCCCGCGGTCGCCTGCCGGGTCTCGCCGGGCCGGGAGCTGGGGATCGGGGAGGTGGCGGCGCGGCCGAGCAGGTCGTTCAGGTAGCCCCGCGGGTCCCCGCCCAGCGGGCAGCCCGCGGCCAGCCCGGTGCAGTTCGCGGCGAACGCGTCGAAGGCGCTCTCGAAGCCCTGCGCGCGCGCCTCCGCGTCGGCGCGGGCGTCCGCGTCCGGGTCGACCGCCGCGTCCAGCGCCAGCGCGCGCACCCGGTCGGGGAACAGCTCGGCGTAGGTCGAGCCCAGCGTGGTGCCGTAGGAGTAGCCCAGGTAGGTCAGCTGCTCGTCCCCGAGCCCCTGCCGGACCAGGTCCATGTCCCGCGCCGCGGCCACCGTGCTGAAGGCGCCCAGCGTGGTGTCGTACTCCTCGGCGCAGGCCGCGGACACCTCCTCGGCCAGCGCGAAGGCGGCGTCCAGCTGCTCGGCGCTGGTCGGCCGCGGCTCCGCGGCGGCGATGGCGTCCTTCTGCTCGTCGCTGATGCACTCGACCGGGGTGGACAGGCCCACCCCGCGCGGGTCCAGCCCGACGACGTCGAAGCGCCGCAGCACGTCCTCGGGCATGGTCAGCGCCGACTGGATCGCCGCGTCGGTCGCCGAGATGCCCGGGCCGCCCGGGTTGACCAGCAGCGAGCCGATCCGGTCGACCTGCCCGGCGAACACCGCCCGCACCAGGAACAGCTGCAGCGTCGGGCCCTCGGGGTCCGCGTGGTCCACCGGCACCGTCGTCGTGCCGCAGGAGAACGCGAGGTCCCGGTCGGCGCCCGGCCGGCCCTCGACGATCTGCTGGATCTGGCTGTCGCAGTCGGTCCAGTCGATCTCGTCGGCCCGCGGGGTCGGCGGCGCGGCGCTGGTGGAGCTCGCGGCCGGCTGGGCGTCGTCGTCCGGGGACGACGTGCAGCCCGCCAGCGCGAGCACGGTGGCCGGGACGAGCCCCACGGCAGCCAGCAGGCGACGGGTGACGGTCATGGTCACCGAGGGTAACGGGCGGCCGGAGCGGGGCGGGCCCCAGTCCGTCGAAACGGTCAGCCGCCGAGGACCTCGGCGAGGTCGTAGCGGACCGGGACCTCCAGCTGGTCGTAGGTGCACGACCGGGCCTCCCGGTCGGGCCGCCAGCGCAGGAAGTGCCCGGTGTGCCGCAACCGGCTGCCCTCCAGCTGGTCGTACTTGATCTCCACCACCAGCTCGGGCCGCAGCGGCACCCAGGACAGGTCCTTGCCGGCGTTCCAGCGGCTGACCGCGCCCGGCATCCGGTGCTCGCCGTCCGTCTCGACCTGCGCGTTGGCCCAGTCCTGCCACGGGTGGCCGCTCAGCGCGTCGGCCCGGTAGGGGTCGAGCTCGGCCACCAGCTCCTCCCGGCGCGCCATGCTGAACGAGGCCGCCACCCCGATGTGCTGCAGCGTTCCGGCGTCGTCGTAGAGGCCCAGCAGCAGCGAGCCGACCACCGGCCCGCTCTTGTGCCAGCGGAAGCCGGCCACCACGCAGTCCGCCGTCCGCACGTGCTTGACCTTGGTCATCAGCCGCTGGTCGGGGGCGTAGGGGAGGTCGGCGGCCTTGGCGATGACGCCGTCCAGGCCGGCGCCCTCGAACTCGGCGAACCAGCGCTGGGCGACGGCGACGTCCTGGGTGAGCCCGCTGACGTACACCGGCGCCTGCGCGCCGGCCAGCGCCGTGCGCAGCCGGGCCTGCCGCTCCCCGAAGGGCGTCTCCAGCAGCGACTCGTCGCCGAGGGCCAGCAGGTCGAAGGCGACGAAGGACGCCGGGGTCTCCGCGGCCAGCTTGTCCACCCGGGACGCGGCGGGGTGGATCCGCTGCAGCAGCGACTCGAAGTGCAGCCGGTCCCCGCGGGGGACGACGATCTCGCCGTCGACCACGCAGCGCTCGGGCAGCTGGGCGCGGGCCGCCTCGACCACGTCGGGGAAGTAGCGGGTGAGCGGTCGCTCGTTGCGGCTGCCCAGCTCCACCTCGTCCCCGTCGCGGAACACTATGCAGCGGAAGCCGTCCCACTTGGGCTCGTAGTACAGGTCGTCGCCGGTGGGCAGCTTGGTGGCGGGCTTGGCCAGCATCGGCTTCACCGGCGGCAGCACGGGCAGGTCCATGGCCGCAGTCAAGCAGCCGCGCGGTCCCGGCGGCCTCCCGGCGCACCTCCCGGCCGGTCGGGGTGCTCCTCCCTGTCCGCCCGGGAAACCGCCCGGTGAGGCTGCGTCCATGACAGCCATCTGGAACGCCCTCGCCCGCCTGCCCGTCACCGTGGTCGCCGCGCTGCTGGTCGTCGGCGGCGCCCTGATCCCCGTGCACGAGGCCCTCGTCGCGCACGTGCACCAGCCCGGCCACCAGGAGTGGCCGCAGTGGCTCGGCCGGCTCACCGTCCAGTGGTACTGGGCCCTCCTGCCGCTGGCGGTGCTCGCCCTCTGGGCGCGCCGGCGTCACGAGCAGGGGCGGCTGGGCCGGGTGGGGGCGTGGCTCGACCTCGTCGGCGGGCCCGCTCAGTACCTCGTCGTCACGGCCGGCGCGGTGGCGTACGGCCTGGCCGGCCGGGGCGACCTGCCGCCCGGCTTCATGGCGGTCGAGTGGCTGGGCTACCTGATCATGCCGGGGATCGTCCTGGCCGGCGTGGCCATGCTCCGCGACCGCGGGCTGCCGCGGTGGCAGGGCGCGCTGGTCGTCCTGCTCGCCCCTGCCGCGTGGCTGCCGTTCGGGGCGCTCGCCGTGGGCTCGGTGCTGGCGGCGCTGCTGGTCAGCACCGGGCGCGACCGGGCGACGCTGGACAGCCCGGTCCCGGCGACCGCACCCTGACCCCGTGCGGATCGCCGCCGTCTGTGCCGGGGCCGCGACGGTGCTGGGCGTCGCCCTGCTCGTCGCGGCCGACGGTGCGGCACGGACGATGAGCTGGGCGATCGTCGGCAACGTCACCGTCGCGCTGGTGCTGGTCGGCGTCGGCGCCCCGCTGGCCCGCCTGCGGGACGGGCGCCGGATCGGGCTGCTGCTGTTCGGCGGCGGCACGGCGATGGTCCTGGGGATCGCCGGCGGGGGCTACGCGGCGGTGGGTCGCACCGCCGGGTGGCCGGCCGTCGGGTCCGTCGACCGGATCAGCTCCGACGTGCTGTGGGCCTTCGCCGTCATCCCGCTCAGCACCGTCCTCTTCGTGCTGTTCCCCGACGGCCGGCCGCCCACGCCGCGCTGGCGCCCGGCCGTCTGGCTCGGCTGGGGAGCGACCGCCCTGGCCGCGGCCGCGGCCGCCGCCGGCGGGACGGCGGCCCCGGTGACCGGCGCGGTGTGGACGGCCGCCGGCCTGGCGGGCCTCGCCGCGCTGGCGGTCCGTTGGCGGCGGGCGGAGGGCGTGGCCCGCCAGCAGCTGAAGTACCTGCTGCTGGCCGGGCTGCTCGTGCTGCTGCTCTACACCGTCGCGGACCTGCTGCCCTACCACGCCGAGCAGGCCGCCTACCTCGCCGTCCCGCTCCTGCTCGTCGGCGCCGTCGCCGGCGCCGTCCTGCGCTACCGCCTGTACGACGTCGACGTGGTGATCCGCCGCACGGTGGTATTCGCCGGCGTGACCGGGCTGGTCTTCCTCACCTACGTCGGGGTCGCCGCCGCGCTGGGCGCGACCGCCTCCGAGCGGGCGGCGCTGACGGCCTCGGTGGTCGTCGCCGCGGTGGCCGAGCCGGCCCGGCGCCGGATCCAGCGGGCCACCACCGGCCTGCTGTTCGGTCGCCGGGACGAGCCGCTCGCCGCGCTCGGACTGCTGCGGGACCGGATGCGCGACGCGACCGACGAGACCCAGCTGGCCGCGGCGGTGACCGACGTGGTGCCCCGGCTGCTCCGCACCCGGACGGTCGCCCTGCGGCTGCTGCGGGACGGCGAGACCCGGGAGGTGGCCCGGGTGGGCCCAGCGGGTGCCGACACCGCCGAGTTCCCCCTGGTCCACCAGTCCGAGCTGCTCGGCACGCTGCTGGTCGGCCTGCGGCAGCCCGGGGTGCCGTTCGGCCGGGCGGACACCGTGCTGCTGGACGAGATCGCGCACCAGGTGGCGGCCGCGGCGCACGCCGTCCGGCTCCGGGCCGAGCTCCGGGCGGCCGCGGACCGGGCACACCGGGCGGCCGAGGCCGAACGGGAGCGGCTGCGCCGGGAGCTGCACGACCGCCTGGGACCGCTGCTCGTCGGGACCGGCCTGACGGTGGACGGCCTGCGCCGCAGCGCTCCCGGCGAGGACCTGGCCGGGCTGCTCGAGGAGGTGGCCGCCCAGCTGCGCAGCGCCTCGGGGGAGGTGCGCAGGATCGTCGACCGGCTGCAGCCGGCGGCCCTGCTCGAGCTCGGACTGGTCGAGGCGGTCCGCGACCACCTGGACCGGCTCGCCGCGCTGCCCGGTGTGCCGTCGTCCGAGCTGGTCGTCCGGGGTGTCGGGCCGCTGCCCGCGGCGGTGCAGGAGGCGGCCTACGCCCTGGTGCTCGAGGCGGTCACCAACACCCTCCGGCACGCGGACGCGACCGCGCTGACGGTGCGCATCCAGCAGGACGGACCGGTCCTCGAGGTCGCCGTCACCGACGACGGGCGCGGCCTGGCCCGCCCCTACGTCGCCGGTGTCGGCATCGGCTCCATGCGCCGGCGCGCCGTCGAGCTCGGTGGCAGCTGCACCCTCGCCCCGGCGCCGGGCGGGGGCACCCACGTGCACGCCACGTTCCCCCTGGAGGTCCCGTGGACGACGCCGCCGCCGCGATCCGGGTCGTGGTCGCCGACGACCACGCCGTCTTCCGGCTGGGCATGCGACGGCTCCTCGACGCCGTCCCGGGAATCGACGTCGTGGGCGAGGCCGCGGACACCGAGGCGGTCGTCGCCACGGCCCTCGCGCTGACCCCCGACGTCGTGGTGATGGACCTCGACATGCCCGGTGGGGGAGGCGTGCCGGCGACGGAGCGGATCGTGCGCGAGCTGCCGGGGGTGCGCGTGCTCGTGCTGACGATGCACGCCGACGCCTCGCTGGTCGGCGACGTCCTGCGGGCCGGGGCGCGCGGGTACGTCGTCAAGGACGCGCCCCCGGACGACATCCTGCGGGCCATCACCGCCGTCCACGCCGACCAGGCCATCCTCGACCCGGCGGTCAGCGGTGCGCTGCTGACCGGTCTGGCCGGCGCCCGGCGCCCGGCCTTCCCGCAGCTCACCGAGCGGGAGCAGGCGGTCCTGGAGCGGATGTCCCGCGGCGCGTCGAACGAGGCCATCGCGCTGCGCCTGGGCATCAGCCTGAAGACGGTGCAGAACCACGTGTCCAACGTGCTGCTCAAGCTGGGCGTCGCCAGCCGCGCCGCGGCGGTGGCCCGGGCGCGGGACGCCGGCGTCGGCGGCCGTCCCTGACCGGCGGGGTCAGGACCCCAGTGCGTAGCGGGTGAACAGGTAGCCGTCCTCCTCCAGGACCTGGCGCAGTTCGGCGCGGCGGGGACCGGCCAGGGCCCCGGGCAGCAGTCCCGGCCCGCCGCCCACGAGCAGCGGGGCGACGGACAGGTCGAGCTCGTCGACCACGCCGGCGGCCAGCGCCGCGGAGAACAGGGCCGGCCCGCCCTCGCAGACCAGCTGGGCCAGCCCCCGGTCGGCCAGCGCGTCCACCGCGGCGGGCAGGTCCACGTCGTCGTCCCCGCACACCAGCACCACGGCGCCGGCGGCGGTCAGCGCCGCCCGCCGGCGGGCGTCCGCGGCCGCGCAGGTGACCAGCACGGTGGGGGAGACCGCGTCGGTGACCAGTTGCGCGTCCGGGGACAGCGAGGCCCGCCGGGACACGACGACGACCGGCGCGGTGGGCTCGCGGCCCAGCGCCGTCCGCAGCCGGCCGACGGGGGAGTCGGGCAGCACCGGCCGGTAGCCCTCCGCGGCGGCGGTCCCGTGCCCCACCAGGACGGCGTCGGCCAGCGCCCGCAGCACCCGGAACACCCGCCGGTCGCCCTCGGAGCCCAGCCCGCCGCTGCGCCCCTCGACGCTGATCGCGCCGTCCAGCGCGGCCACGAAGTTGACCCGCAGGTGCCGCCCGGCGGGCAGCCGGTAGGCCTCGGCCAGCATGGCGTCGTCGACGAGCGCTGTCCCGTCGACCGGCTCGGCCGGCGGCAGCAGGCGCCGCACGCTCAGCGGGTGGTCAGGACGGCGGCGCTCTCCGCCGGCACCGTCACCGTGTCGTCCTGCAGGGTGGGCAGGTCCGCGCTGGCGAAGAGCACCCCGGTCGCCGGCACGTCGAGGTCGATCTCGCGCGGCTCGGCGGACAGGTTCGCCACCACCCGCAGCGCCCCCCGGTGCACCACCAGCCAGCGGTCGGCGTCGTCCCACTGCACCTCGACGGCGGACAGGTCCGGGTCGACCAGGTCCGGGTGCGCCTTGCGCAGCGCGATCAGCGCCTTGTGCACCGCGAACAGGTCCGCGTGCGGCGCCCGGTCGAGCTCGGACCAGTCGAGCTTGGACCGGGTGAAGGTCTCCGGGTCCTGCGGGTCGGGGACCACCGCGGCGTCCCAGCCGTGCGCGGCGAACTCGCCGATCCGCCCCTCCGCGGTGGCCTTGCCCAGCTCGGGCTCGGGGTGGCTGGTGAAGAACTGCCACGGCGTGACCGCGCCCCACTCCTCGCCCATGAAGAGCATCGGGGTGAACGGGCTGGTGAGCACCAGCGTGGCGCCGACGGCGAGCATGCCGGGGGTGAGGGTCGCGGAGATCCGGTCGCCGATGGCCCGGTTGCCGATCTGGTCGTGGTCCTGCAGGTAGGCCAGGAACTTCCAGCCCGGCAGGGCGGCGGTGTCCACCGGCCGGCCGTGGTGCCGGCGGCGGAAGCTGGACCAGTCGCCGGCGTGGAAGAACGCGCCGGTCAGGGTCTTGGCCAGCCCCCCGAGGCCGGCGGCGTCGAAGTCGGCGTAGTAGCCCTGCCCCTCACCGGTCAGCTGGGTGTGCAGCGCGTGGTGGAAGTCGTCGCTCCACTGCGCGTCCAGGCCCGTACCGCCGGCCACCCGCGGGGTGACCATGCGCGGGTCGTTGAGGTCGCTCTCGGCGATCAGCGTCAGCGGCCGGCCCTCGGCGACCGACAGCCGCTGCACCTCCGCCGCCATCTCCTCCAGGACGTGGGTGGCCCGCTCGTCGACCAGGGCGTGCACGGCGTCGAGCCGGAGCCCGTCGACGTGCATGTCCCGCAGCCACATCAGGACGTTGTCCAGGATGTACCGGCGCACCTCGTCGGAGTCCGGGCCGGACAGGTTGATCGAGTTGCCCCAGCTGTTGGCGCCGCCCTCGGCGAACACCGGGAAGAACTCCGGCAGGTAGTTCCCCGACGGCCCGAGGTGGTTGTAGACGACGTCCTGGATCACGCCCAGGCCGTGCCGGTGGCAGGCGTCGACGAACCGCTGGTAGCCCTCGGGCCCACCGTAGGTCTCCTGGACGGCGTACCAGGCCACGCCGTCGTAGCCCCAGTTGTGCGTGCCGTTGAACCCGTTGACCGGCAGCAGCTCGACGAAGCCGACCCCCAGCTCGACCAGGTGGCCGAGCCGGCCGATGGCCGCGTCGAACGTGCCCTCCGGGGTGAACGTGCCGACGTGCATCTCGTACACGACGCCCCCGGCGAGCGGCCGGCCGGTCCACGCCGCGTCCTGCCACGCGTAGGACGAGGGGTCGTACCGGCGGGACAGCCCGTGCACCCCCTCGGGCTGGCGGCGGGAGCGCGGGTCGGGCCGCGCCGGCTCGGTGTCGTCGAGCAGGAAGCCGTAGTCCGCCTCCGGGCCGGCCTCGACGGTGGCCCGCCACCAGCCGGCGTCGTCCCGCTGCATGTCGTGGACGGCGCCGTCGACGGTCAGCCGCACCCGCTCGGGCAGCGGCGCCCAGACGGAGAACTCGACGGGCGTGGGCGACGGGGCTGCCATGGGGACTCCTGATCGGATCACGACGGTGCGGCTCCGGCGGAGCCGGGCCGATCATGCCCGCCGAGGGCGGGGCCAACCGTGCGGTGCCCCACCATCGCGGTCAGCCCGGGGGACGACGGGACACCCCGCAGATCAGCCCGCAGGTGGACCCGCCGGCGCCGATCCTGCCGATAACGTCCTCGCCTGCCCGCCCCACCAGCGAGATGAGCAGCCGTGCAGACCTTCCGTGGTGTCGTCCTCCCGGTCCTCCGCCTGGTGGTGTGGAGCGTCATCGCCCTCGCGCTCGTGGTCCTGGCCTTCCGCGGCGGCAGCAGCGGGGCCGTGGACCCCGGCGGCGACGTCGCCCAGCCGGCGGCGGTGCAGCTGGAGAGCCCGCACGTGCCGGTCGTCCGCGGCACGGTGCAGAACACCGTGTCGGTGACCGGGACCGTCGTCGCCGACGCCCCGGTGCCGGTCAAGGTGACCGCGGCGGGCACGGTGAAGAAGCTGCTCGTCGCCCCCGGCGCCGCCGTGACCGCCGGCCAGGGCCTGCTGCAGGTGACCGTCACGACCGAGCGGGAGCCGGTCACCAGCACCGACGCCGAGGGCAACCCGGTGGTCACCCCGCGGGAGCCGCTGGTCAAGACGGTGACCGTCAACGCGCCCAGCGCCGGCACGCTGACCACCTTCGACGCCCTGGTGGACCAGGTGGTCGCCGTCGGTGACGCGGTCGGCTCGATCTCCCCGGGCACCTTGTCGGTCACCGCGCCGCTGAGCCAGGCCGACCAGTTCCGGCTGCTGCGGCCGCCGGCCACCGCCGACGTGACCGTCCAGGGCGGCCCGGCGCCGTTCAGCTGCACCGGACTCGTCCTGGGCGCCGCGCCGGCGGCCACGCCCGCCGACCCGGCCGGCGACCCGGCCGCCGGCGGCACCCCCGGCACCGGGACCACGGCCCGCTGCGCCGTGCCCTCGGGCACCCCGGTGTTCGCCGGGATGGCGGCCGGCGTCGCCGTCCAGGCCGGGACGGCCACCGACGTCCTCATCCTGCCGATCACCGCCGTCCAGGGGTCGGTGCAGGCCGGCAACGTGTGGGTCGTCGGCGACGACGGCACCCCCACCGAGACCCCGGTGACCCTGGGGCTCACCGACGGGATCGTCATCGAGGTCACCGGTGGGGTCACCGAGGGGCAGACCGTGCTGGAGTTCGTGCCGGTCACCGACGACACCCCGGTCCCCGGCGGCATGGGGGACATGGGCGGCATGGTCTACGGCGGGTTCGGCGGATGAACCCGGTCGGGAGCCAGCTCCAGCTCACCGGGGTGGGGCGCGAGGTCCGGCTGCCCGACGGCGGCCTGCTGCCGATCCTCACCGACATCGACCTGACCGTCGGGGCCGGGGAGCACGTGTCGATCGTCGGCCGGTCCGGCTCGGGCAAGTCGACGCTGCTCAACGTGCTCGGCCTGCTCGACGACCCGACGTCGGGGGAGTACCTGCTCGACGGGCAGCCCACCGACCGGCTCCGCGGCCGCCGCCGGGCCCGGCTGCGCGGGGAGTGCTTCGGCTTCGTCTTCCAGCAGTTCAACCTGCTGCCCCGGCGCACCGCCGCGGAGAACGTGGCCGCGCCGCTGCTGTACGCGCGCGGCCGCGACTTCCTCACCCGCCGGCGCGCGGCCCTGGAGGTGCTCGACCGGGTCGGGCTGGCCGACCGGGCCGGGCAGGTGCCCGAGCGGCTCTCCGGCGGCGAGCAGCAGCGGGTGGCGATCGCCCGGGCACTGGTCCGCCGTCCACGGGTGGTGCTCGCCGACGAGCCGACCGGCGCGCTGGACGTGGAGACCGGCCGGTCGGTGATGGCGCTGCTCGCCGAGGCCACCGCCGCCCAGGGCGCGGCGCTGATCACCATCACCCACGACCTGGGGGTGGCCGCGCTCGCCGACCGGCGGCTGCGGCTGGAGGCCGGTCGGCTGTCGCCGCTGGAGACCGTCGCGGCGGAGGTCGTCCCGTGACCGGCGTCCTCGGGGTGCTGGCCGAGGCGTGGAGCGAGGTCCGGGTCCACAAGGCGCGGGTCGTGCTGTCCCTGGTGGGGGTGTTCCTCGCCGTCTTCGCCATGACGTCGGTGACCGCGCTGGGCCTGATCGTCGCCCAGGTGCAGCAGGAGCAGGCCGAGCGGGGGGCCGGCCGGGCGGCGACCATCGGGCTCAGCGCCTACGACCCGGCGACCGGCATGCCGCCGGACGCCGGGGCGTGGGACACCGCCGTCGGGGGCCTGCTGGACCGTTACGGCGTCACTGCCTACGCCACGGTCAAGTACGGCGAGGGCCTGTTCCGGCTGCCGGGCGGCACGCAGAGCCTGCAGGTGATCGAGGTGTCGCCGTCCTACGGGCCGCTGCACCGGATCGAGCCGGTGGCCGGCCGCTGGCTGCGCGAGGGCGACCGGACGGCGCTGTCCCCGGCGCTGGTCGTCAACGAGTTCATGGTGGACATGCTGGGCGGCGGTGAGCTCACCGAGCCCCGGACCGTCGTGCTGGGCGGGCCCCGGCCGCTGACCGCCACGGTGGTGGGCGTCATCCGCGACGGCTACCCCCAGCCGACGGTGTACCGGGTGGACCGCTCCGGGATGGACGCCGCCGCGGCGTCGTCGGCCGACCCGTTCGCCGGCCAGCCGCCGTCCCTGGAGCTGTGGGTGCCCGAGGACCAGGCCGACGCGGTCATCGCGGCCGTGCAGAGCGACCTGCCGCTGCTGCTGCCCGGGCTGGAGGTGCAGGCCTTCCGGCAGGACTCGCCCGGCCTGGCCGACGCCCTGGACACCCTGCGGCTGGCCGTCCGTGGAGTCGGGGCGGTGGTGCTGCTGCTGGGCGGGCTCGGGGTGTTCAACGTCGGGATGATGGCGGTCCGCCAGCGGATCCGGGAGATCGGCATCCGGCGCAGCTTCGGCGCCACGTCCGCGCGGGTCTTCAGCGCCATCATGCTGGAGAGCGTGGTCGCCACGGTGCTCGCCGGACTGGCCGCGGTGGCCCTGGCCGTGGTGGTGGTCCGCAACCTGCCGCTCGCGGACTGGCTGAACGGCGGCATCCCGATCGCCGACGAGCCCGGCTTTCCGGTGCAGGCCGCCGTCGAGGGGCTGGTCGCTGCGGCGGGGGTCGGCGCGCTGGCCGGCCTGCTGCCCGCGCTGCTCGCCGTGCGGGTGAAGGTGATCGACGCGATCCGGTTCTAGGTGGAGGACCCCCTCGCCCCCACCGCTCGCACGCTCGCGGTGGGGGACGAGGGGGTCCTTCGACTCACAGCGTCAGCTGCTGGCCCACCTGGATGGCGTGCGGGTTGGGCACCGTGGCGCTGTTGAGCGCGTGCAGCTGCTGCCACGTCGTGCCGTGCGCCGCGGCGATCTTCCCGAGCGTGTCGCCGGCGACCACCGTGTAGGTGCCCCCCGACGCCGCGGGGGCAGCGGCCGGTGCCGGGGCCGGTGCCAGCGCCGGTGCCGCGGCCGGCGTGGTGCCGGGGCGCAGCTGCTTGCCGCAGGTCGGCCAGGCGCCGACGCCCTGCGTCTTCAGGACCCGCTCGGCGACGGTGACCTGCTGTTCCGGGCTGGCGAGGTCCGCCCGGGCGGCGAACTCGCCGCCGCCGTGGCCGGTCCACGTCGAGGAGCTGAACTGCAGCCCGCCGTAGTAGCCGTTGCCGGTGTTGATCTGCCAGTTGCCACCGGACTCGCACTGGGCGACGGCGGTCCAGTCGTACTCGGACGCCGATGCCGGGGCGGCGAGCACGCCGATCCCGACGGCGGCGGTGCCGAGGGCGACCGTGCCGGCGCGCAGCGCCGTGCGGCGGGCATGGCTGAGGGAGAGCTTGGACATGGGTGATCCTCCGATCACCGCCTGCGGGGTTAGCTGTCGGGTTCGGGCGAATCGGTGCCCGGCCGCCGCGTCCTCGGAGAGGGCACGGTGCGGCTTCACCCCGAGACGCGCGTGCGCGCGTCGATAGGTGGGTTCCCCGCCCCCGTCCTGGGTGGTGTCGGAGTCAGGCTGCCGGCGGACGGGGTTGGGCGGTCCGGTGCCTCACGCCCGTCCGGTACGGCCCGGGCGCGAACCCACTGTGAACGAGACTCGCCGGTTCCGCTTCTTCTGCGGCGTCCCCTCCGGGCATCGGCCCAGGACGGCGCGCGACAGGCCGGGCCGGGAACGCCGCAGCGTCCCCGGCCCGTGACCACATGTGACGTGCCGCGGGAGTCCGGACGCCCGTATGGCCCCGTCCAGGGCACTGCCCCGAGCCTGCGAGGGGTGGGGAGGACGGGGTCCTTCAGCGGACGAGCAGCGCCACCGGCAACTGGGTGAGCAGCTCGCCCACCGGTGCGCCGGAGGCGTCGGACACCACCCGGGTGCCGGTGAGCAGGTCGCGCCAGGCACCGGTGGGCAGCTGCAGGGCGGTGTCGCCCCACCCCGTCCCGGCCAGGTGAACCGGCCGCCGGGTCACCACCGTCACCGCGGCGCCGCGGTCGAAGGCGACGACCGACTCGGCCGCGGTGCCGGTGGCCTGCACCGGGGTGTAGCCGCTGAACGCGTCCGGGGTGTCCCGCCGGTGCCGCAGCGCCCGGGAGACGACCAGCAGCTTCGCGGCGCCGGTGTCGTCCACCGGCGGCACCCAGCCCTCGTCGAGCCGGGCCAGCAGCGAGCGGCGCAGGCCGTAGTCGACCGGACGCCGGTTGTCCGGGTCGACCAGCGAGAGGTCCCACAGCTCGGTGCCCTGGTACACGTCCGGGACCCCGGGCATGGTCAGCTGCAGCAGCTTCTGGGACAGCGAGTTCGACCGACCGGCCGGCGCGATCCGCTCGACGAACCGCTCGATCTCGGCGTGCGTCGTCGGGTCGTCGAAGGCGGCGTCGACCAGCGCGTGCAGCTGGTCCTCGAACTCCTGGACGGGGTTGGTCCAGGTGGTCGAGGTGCCCGCCTCGCGGGCGGCCTTCTCGACGTAGCCGTGCGCCCGCTCCCGGGACAGTGGCCAGGCCCCGACCAGGTTCTGCCACACCAGGTGCGCCAGCGACCGGTCGGCCAGTGGGTGCCGGTCCAGCCAGCCGCGCACCAGCTGCGCCCACTCGGTGGGCAGCTCGGCCAGCACGGCCAGCCGGGCCCGGACGTCCTCGCTGCGCTTGGTGTCGTGCGTCGACAGCGTCGTCATCGACTCCGGCAGCCGCTGCGCCCGCAGCTGCTGGGCGGCGTGGAACTCCTCGACCGTCGTCCCGAACCGGGCCGGGTCGCCGCCGACCTCGTTGAGCGCCACGAACCGGGCCCACCGGTAGTAGGCGCTGTCCTCGACGCCCTTGGCCATCACCGGACCCGACGTCTGCTCGAACCGGGTCGCCAGCTCCGTGCCGGCGGCGCCCAGCAGCGGGTGCAGGGCGTCGACCGCGTCGGCGAGGTCCGGCCGCCGCTCCCGGACCGCGCGCACCGTCCCGTCCAGGTGCTCGCGGCCGTCGGGGAGGTAGCTGCGGTACACCGGGAAGCTGGCCAGCAGCTCGGCCAGGCCCTCGGTCAGCTCGGCGGGGGAGACCCCCGGCAGCTCGCCGACGATCCGCGCCAGCCGGGCCACCTCCGAGCCGAGGATGCCGTCGGTCACCTCGCGCTTGCAGTCGTGCACCAGCTGCGCGTAGTCCACCTGCTTGCCCGCCAGCTCGGTGTCCAGCGCGGTCAGCGCCGCTCCGCCGGCCGGGTCGACCAGCACCTCGTCCACCTCGGCGAGCGCGTCGTACCCCGTCGTCCCGGCTGCTGCCCAGCTGGCGGGGAGCTGCTCGCCGGGTTCGAGGATCTTCTCCACGACCGTCCAGCGGCCGCCGGTGGCCCCGGCCAGCCGGTCCAGGTACCCCTTCGGGTCGGCCAGGCCGTCGGGGTGGTCGATCCGCAGCGCGTCGACGGCGCCGGACTCCACCAGCCGCACCACCAGCTCGTGCGTGGCGTCGAAGACCGCCGGGTCCTCGGTGCGCAGCCCGGCGAGGGTGTTGATCGCGAAGAAGCGGCGGTAGTTCAGCTCCGAGTCCGCCCGCCGCCAGTCGACCAGGTCGTAGTGCTGCCGGTCGTGGACGGCGACCGGGTCGTCCCCTGCCTGCGCCGTCCCCGGGGCCACCGGGAACCGGTTGTCGTAGTAGTGCAGCTCCCACTCGCCGTCGACCTGCACCAGCTCCAGCTTGGGCAGGTCGTCGCCCGAGCCGAGCACCGGCACCCGGACCCGGCCGCCGCCGAAGTCCCAGTCGACGTCGAAGGCGTCGGCGTGCGCGCTGTCCCGGCCGTGCTTCAGCAGGTCCCACCACCAGCCCGACTCGTGCGCGTCGGACACGCCCATGTGGTTGGGCACCAGGTCCAGCACCAGGCCGAGCCCGGCGTCGTGCAGTGCGGCGACGAACCGGTCGAGGCCGGCCTGCCCGCCGCGCGACTCGTCGATGTGCGCGTGGTCGGTGGTGTCGTAGCCGTGGGTGCTGCCCGCCGCGGAGCGCAGCAGCGGGGACGAGTAGGCGTGGGTCACCCCGAGGTCGGCCAGGTAGCCCGACACCGCCGCCGCGTCGTCCAGGGTGAAGTCGGCGGTGACCTGCAGCCGGTAGGTGCCGGCCGGGACCCCCCGGCGGCGGTCGCCGCCGGAGGCCCCAGGAGTCGGCCCGGTCATGCCGTGGCGCGCAGGACGACGGTGGCCCGGGCGGCCAGGGTCAGCCGGTCGCCGGACTTGACCTCGACCGGCTCGACCTGGCCGAGCTCGGCGGTGTCCACCACGACCGTCCAGCCCTCGGCGTACTCGGCCGGGGGCATGGTGAACTCGATCGGCTCGTGGTACGCGTTGAACGCCAGGTAGAAGCAGTCGTCGACGATGTCCTCGCCGCGCTCGTCGGTGGAGCGGATGCCGTGCCCGTTGAGGTACATGGCCAGCGACTTGGCGTGGCCCGCGTCCCAGTCCTCGCCGGTCATCAGCTCGCCGCCGGGGGTCATCCAGGCGATGTCCTGCACCGGGTCGCCCTCCTCGCGGGCCACCGGCCGGCCGTGGAAGAACCGCCGGCGGCGGAACGTCGGGTGGTCGGTGCGCAGCTTGGTCACCAGCTTGGTGAACTCCAGCAGGCCCTCGTCGACGTCGTCCCAGTTGATCCAGGTGAGCGGGGAGTCCTGGCAGTAGCCGTTGTTGTTGCCGCCCTGGCTGCGGCCCAGCTCGTCGCCGTGCAGCAGCATCGGCACGCCTTGGCTGAGCATCAGCGTGGCGATGAAGTTGCGCCGCTGCTGGGCGCGCAGGGCCAGGATCTGCGGGTCGTCGGTCTCGCCCTCGACGCCGCAGTTCCAGCTGCGGTTGTGGCTCTCGCCGTCGTTGTTGCCCTCGCCGTTGGCCTCGTTGTGCTTCTCGTTGTAGGAGACGAGGTCGTTGAGCGTGAAGCCGTCGTGCGCGGTGACGAAGTTGATGCTGGCCACCGGCCGCCGCCCGGAGTGCTGGTAGAGGTCCGCCGAGCCGGTGATCCGCGATGCGAACTCGCCGATGGTCGCCTCCTCGCCCCGCCAGAAGTCGCGGACGGTGTCGCGGTACTTGCCGTTCCACTCCGTCCACAGGGCGGGGAAGTTCCCGACCTGGTAGCCGCCGTCACCGATGTCCCAGGGCTCGGCGATCAGCTTCACCTGGCTGACGATCGGGTCCTGGTGGCACAGGTCGAAGAACGCCGACAGCCGGTCGACCTCGTGGAACTGGCGGGCCAGGGTGGAGGCCAGGTCGAATCGGAAGCCGTCGACGTGCATCTCGGTGACCCAGTAGCGCAGCGAGTCCATGATCAGCTGCAGCGACTGCGGGTGCCGGACGTTGAGCGAGTTCCCGGTCCCGGTGGTGTCCATGTAGTACTGCTTGTCGTCCTCGACCAGGCGGTAGTAGGCGGAGTTGTCCAGGCCCTTGAAGGACAGCGTCGGGCCCATGTGGTTGCCCTCGGCGGTGTGGTTGTAGACCACGTCGAGGATGACCTCGATGCCCGCCTCGTGCAGGGCGCGCACCATGCCCTTGAACTCCTGGACCTGCTGGCCGCCCTCGGTGCTGCTGGCGTACTCGTTGTGCGGGGCGAAGAACCCGATCGTGTTGTAGCCCCAGTAGTTGCGCAGGTCCTTCTGCTGCAGCGTGTCGTCCTGCACGAACTGGTGCACCGGCATGAGCTCGATCGCGGTGATGCCGAGTTCGGTGAGGTACTCGATGACGGCGGGGTGGGCGATGCCGGCGTAGGTGCCGCGCAGCTCCTCGGGCACCCGCGGGTGGGTCATCGTCAGGCCCTTGACGTGGGCCTCGTAGATGACGGTCTTGTGGTAGGGCGTGCGCGGCGGGCGGTCGACGCCCCAGTCGAAGAACGGGTTGACGACGACGGACTTCGGCATGTGCGCCGCCGAGTCGTCGTCGTTCTTCGCGCCGGACCCGAAGCGGTAGCCGAAGACCGCCTCGTCCCAGTCGATCTCGCCGTCGATGGCCTTGGCGTAGGGGTCGAGCAGCAGCTTGTTCGGGTTGCACCGGTGGCCCTGCGCGGGGTCGTGCGGGCCGTGCACCCGGAAGCCGTACTTCTGTCCGGGCTGGATGCCGGGGAGGAAGGCGTGCCAGACGTGGGCGTCCATCTCGGGGAGCCGGATGCGCTCCTCGTTGCCCGCGTCGTCGAAGAGGCACAGCTCGATCTTCTCGGCCACCTCGCTGAAGACGGCGAAGTTGGTGCCCGTGCCGTCGTAGGTGGCGCCGAGGGGGTAGGCCTGACCGGGCCACACCTGGGTGGTCATGGGTGGTGTCTTCCTCCTGCAGTGGCGGCCCCTCGTCAGGGGCCGGGGAGCGTGCCGCAGGCGCGGCGGGCGGAACTCTGCTGGACCAGTGCCCCCTGCGCGGCGGGGGCACACCTGTCCCGGCGAGGTGGGAGCAGCGTCACCAGAGCCCTCCCGGGGCGCGATCCTGCCGTTGTGTCGTAGCCCCGTCGTACCGTCGTCCCGTGCCCACCTCCACGGAGATCCGCCCCACCCGCGGGCGCTTCCGCGTCGTCAGCGAGTTCCAGCCCTCCGGCGACCAGCCGGCGGCGATCAAGGCGCTGGCCGAGCGGGTCAACGCCGGGGAGACCGACACGGTCCTGCTGGGTGCCACCGGCACCGGGAAGTCGGCGACGACGGCCTGGCTGATCGAGCAGGTGCAGCGGCCGACGCTGGTGATGGCGCCGAACAAGACGCTGGCGGCCCAGCTGGCCAACGAGTTCCGGGAGCTGCTGCCCGACGCCGCGGTGGAGTACTTCGTCTCCTACTACGACTACTACCAGCCCGAGGCCTACGTCCCGCAGACGGACACCTACATCGAGAAGGACTCCTCGATCAACGAGGAGGTCGAGCGGCTCCGCCACTCGGCCACCAACAGCCTGCTCACCCGGCGCGACGTCATCGTGGTGTCCACGGTCTCGTGCATCTACGGCCTGGGGACGCCGCAGGAGTACGTGGAGCGCGCGCTCAAGGTGAAGGTGGGGGAGCAGCGGGACCGCGACGACCTGCTGCGCACCCTGGTCACCGAGCAGTACACCCGCAACGACCTCTCCTTCACCCGCGGCACGTTCCGGGTCCGCGGCGACACGATCGAGGTCTTCCCGGTCTACGAGGAGCTGGCCTGCCGGATCGAGATGTTCGGCGACGAGATCGAGCGGCTGTACTACCTGCACCCGCTCACCGGTGAGGTGATCCGCGAGGTCGACGAGCTGTTCGTCTTCCCGGCCACCCACTACGTCGCCGGCCCCGACCGGATGGAGCGGGCGATCGCCACCATCGAGGCCGAGCTGGAGCAGCGGCTGGCCGAGCTGGACCGCCAGGGCAAGCTGCTGGAGTCCCAGCGGCTGCGCATGCGCACCACCTACGACATCGAGATGATGCGGCAGGTCGGTTTCTGCTCGGGCATCGAGAACTACTCGCGGCACATCGACGGCCGGGCCCCCGGCTCGGCCGGCGCCTGTCTCATCGACTACTTCCCCGACGACTTCCTGCTGGTCATCGACGAGTCGCACGTGACCGTGCCGCAGATCGGCGGCATGTACGAGGGCGACATGAGCCGCAAGCGCACCCTCGTCGACCACGGGTTCCGGCTGCCCTCGGCGATGGACAACCGCCCGCTGAAGTGGGAGGAGTTCACCGACCGCATCGGTCAGACCGTCTACCTCTCGGCCACCCCGGGGCACTACGAGCTGGGACGCACCGGCGGCGAGTTCGTCGAGCAGGTCATCCGGCCGACCGGCCTGGTCGACCCCGAGGTGGTGGTCAAGCCGACCAAGGGCCAGATCGACGACCTGGTGCACGAGATTCGGCTGCGCACCGAGAAGGACGAACGGGTCCTGGTCACCACGCTGACCAAGAAGATGTCCGAGGACCTCACCGACTACCTGCTCGAGCTGGGCATCCGGGTCCGCTACCTGCACTCCGAGGTCGACACACTGCGCCGGGTCGAGCTGCTCCGGGAGCTGCGGCAGGGCGAGTACGACGTGCTGGTCGGGATCAACCTGCTGCGGGAGGGGCTCGACCTCCCCGAGGTGTCGCTGGTGGCCATCCTCGACGCGGACAAGGAGGGCTTCCTCCGTTCCGGGACGTCGTTGATCCAGACGATCGGCCGCGCGGCGCGCAACGTGTCCGGCCAGGTGCACATGTACGCCGACAAGATCACCCCGTCGATGGCCCAGGCGATCGAGGAGACGAGCCGGCGGCGGGAGAAGCAGATCGCCTACAACACGGAGCGCGGGGTCGACCCGCAGCCGCTGCGGAAGAAGATCGTCGACATCCTGGACGGCATCTACGCCGCCGCCGAGGACGCGGAGGGTGCGACCGAGCTGCTCGGTGGATCCGGTCGGCAGCAGTCCCGCGGCAAGGCGCCGGTCCCGGGGCTGTCCTCGAAGGCCAAGAAGGCCGGCGCGATCGACGTCCAGGGCCTGCCGCGCAACGAGCTGGCCGACATGATCGCCACCATGAACGAGCAGATGCTCGCCGCCGCCCGCGAGCTGCAGTTCGAGGTGGCCGCCCGGTTGCGCGACGAGCTCACCGAGCTCAAGAAGGAGCTGCGCCAGCTGGACGCCGCCCACGCCTGAAGGACCCTCGTGCCCCCCACCGCTCGCGAGCTCGCGGCGAGGCCCGGCACGGGGCCTGACCGTGCCCCCGCCCCTCGCCGGCCTCGCCCGCCTCGCCCCGAGGTCCGGTGCGAGCGCGCGAGGGCTCAGGGGGGCGCGGTCCTCCTCCTGCCGATGATGTGCGGTCGACGCCGGAGCCGGGAACAAACCGGCGGGCTGGGACGTCTACCCCTGTGAAGCCACCAGCGCTCCGGCGATGACGCCTGTGCGGTGGGTTTCGTGGAGGGGAGTATCCCCCGCGGCATCGTCGTCAACACGAGGTCCGATGACCTCCGGCGCTGTCGGTCGGCCGCTGGTGGCCGACGGGAGAGACCTCCGGTACTGACACCTGCTGTCAACCGGAGGAACTACATGGACGTCCCGTTCTGGGTCTGGGCGATCACCGTCGCCGCGATCATCGGCATGCTCGCCTTCGACTTCGTCGGCCACGTGCGCACACCGCACGCCCCCTCGCTCCGCGAGGCCGCCACCTGGTCGGCGGTCTACGTCGGCATCGCCGTCGTCTTCGGCATCCTGGTGTTCGTCTTCGCCGGCGCCCAGTACGGCGGGGAGTACTTCGCCGGCTACATCACCGAGAAGAGCCTCTCGGTCGACAACCTGTTCGTCTTCGTGCTGATCATGGCCAGCTTCGGGGTGCCCCGGGAGCTGCAGCAGAAGGTGCTGCTCTTCGGCATCACGTTCGCCCTGGTGCTGCGCACGGTCTTCATCCTGGTGGGCGCCGCCGCCATCGAGAACTTCAGCTGGGTCTTCTACCTCTTCGGCGCCATCCTGATCTACACCGCCTACGTCCAGGCGAAGAGCGGGGGGCACAGCAGCGACGAGGAGTACAAGGAGAACGCCCTCCTCCGGCTGACCCGCAAGGTCCTCCCGACGACGGACGAGTACCACTCCGACAAGATGACCGTGACCCTGCAGGGCAAGCGGTTCATCACCCCGCTGGCCATCGCGCTGATCGCCATCGGCAGCGCCGACATCATCTTCGCCGTCGACTCGATCCCGGCGATCTTCGGCCTCACCCAGGAGACGTACCTGGTCTTCGCCGCCAACGCCTTCTCGCTGCTGGGTCTGCGCCAGCTGTTCTTCCTCATCGACGGCCTGCTCGACCGGCTCGTCTACCTGGCCTACGGCCTGGCCGTGATCCTCGCCTTCATCGGCGCCAAGCTGGTCATCCACGCGCTGCACACCAACGAGCTGCCCTTCGTCAACGGCGGCGAGCACGTCACCCTGATCCCGGAGATCCCCACCTGGTTGTCCCTGGGCGTGATCCTGGTGACGCTGCTGGTCACCACCGTGGCGAGCCTCCGGCACGACAAGCGGACCCGGGCCCGCCGGCTGGCGCGCGAGACCGCGCCCGCCGACCTGTCGTCCGCCGGCCCGGCCACCGACGGGTCCGCCCAGCCGGTGACCGTGGACGGCTCGTCGCAGCCGATGCCCGGCGACGTGCCGGCCCGCTCCGGCGCGCGGCGGGCGGACGTCAGCCGCACCGACTGACCGCTCCGCACCGGCGGGCCGGGGACGTCGACGACGTCCCCGGCCCGTGGCGACTGCGGGGGTGTGACGTCCGCCGGGGTCCATGTGGTTGGGCGGTGCACCCGGCGCCGTCCCCGTAGAGTCCAACCCCGTGGAGCTCCCCGTCTGGTTCGAGATCGCGACGTTCGTGGGCCTGACGGTCCTGCTGCTCGCCGACCTCGCCATCGTCGTCCGCCGCCCGCACGAGCCCTCCATGAAGGAGGCGGGCCTCTGGGTCGCCTTCTACGTGGCCCTCGCGCTGATCTTCGGCGTGGTGATCCTCGCGGTGACGAACGGGCAGTTCGCCACCGAGTTCTACGCAGGCTGGCTCACCGAGTACTCGCTCTCGGTGGACAACCTGTTCGTCTTCGTGATCATCATGGCCCGCTTCGGCGTGCCCCGGAAGCTGCAGCAGGAAGCGCTGATGATCGGGATCATCATCGCCCTGGTGCTGCGCGGCATCTTCATCCTGCTCGGCGCCGCGGTCATCGAGCGCTACACCTGGGTGTTCTACATCTTCGGTGCGTTCCTCGTGTACACCGCCATCAACCTGGTCCGGCACCGGGACGAGGACGAGGAGTACGAGGAGAACGCGTTCATCCGCCGGATGCGCAAGGTGCTGCCGATCTCCCAGGACTACCACGGGGCGCACCTCCGCACGACGGAGAACGGCAAGAAGGTCTGGACGCCGATGATCGTGGTGATCCTCGCCCTCGGGACCACCGACCTGATCTTCGCGCTGGACAGCATCCCGGCGATCTTCGGCCTCACCCGCGAGCCGTTCATCGTCTTCACCGCGAACATCTTCGCGCTGATGGGCCTGCGGCAGCTCTACTTCCTGCTCGGCGGCCTGCTCAAGCGGCTGATCTACCTGTCGCTCGGCCTCGCCGTCATCCTGGCCTTCATCGGCGTCAAGCTGGTCATGGAGGCGCTGCACACCAACGAGCTGCCGTTCATCAACGGCGGTGAGCACATCGAGTCCGTGCCCGAGATCCCGATCTGGCTGTCGCTGTCGATCATCCTGGGCGTCCTGGTCATCGCCACCGTCGCCAGCCTGATCAAGACGCGCGGTCAGCTCATGGACGCCGAGGGTGCCGCCGTCGACCCGCAGGCCACCGACACCGGTGAGCCGGGCCGGCCGTCGGCCGTCGAGGAGGACGAGCAGCGCGCCCAGGCCGCTGCCGGCGAGGACCACCAGCGCCGCTGAGCGACGACCGCCGCAGGCGCCGAGCGCCCCGGGGGCTCCGGTGCCCCAGCGGCACCGGGGCTCCCGGGGTCAGCGCTGCGGGACGATCCCGCGCTCGACGACGGCGCCGCCCTCGGCCACCAGCTCGCCGTCCCGCCACACCTGACGCACCCGGCCGGCGAGCCCGGTGAGGTCCCGGGCGTCGCCGTCCAGGACGACGACGTCCGCCCGCTTGCCCGGCTCGAGGCTGCCCAGCTCCGTGTCGACGCCGAGCAGCTGCGCGGCCGACAGCGTGGTCGCGTGCCACGCCTGCTCCGGGGTCATCCCGCAGTCGGCCATCAGGCCCAGCTCGACGAGGCTGTCACCGTGCGGCCCGACGCCGGCATCGGTGCCCATCGCGATCTTCACGCCCGCGGCGACGGCACGCGAGATGGACTCGTCGTGGGCCGCCCGCACGGTGCGCGCCTTCTCGATCACCGAGCTGGGCAGCGACGCACCGGCGGCGACGGCGGTCAGCACCGCCCGCGGCGCGGCCAGCGTCGGCACCAGCCAGGCGCCGTGCTCCAGCATCAGCTCGACGGCCTCGTCGTCGAGGTAGATGCCGTGCTCGATGGAGCGGATGCCGGCCCGGACGGCGGCCTTGATCCCCTCGGCGCCCTGGGCGTGCGCCATCACCGCGACGCCGGCGGCCTCGGCCTCCTCGACCAGCACCGCCAGCTCCGCCGGCCGGAAGTGCGGGTGCCGCGGGTCGTCGCGGGCGGACAGCACGCCGCCGCTGGTGGCCACCTTCAGCACGTCGGCGCCCGCCCGCAGCAGCTCGCGCACGGTGCGGCGCATCTCGTCGGGGCCGTCCACCACGGTCGCCGGCCGGCCCGGGTGCGGCCCCATCAGTGGCAGCTCCGCGCCGCAGACGTGCCAGCCGTCGCCGTGCCCGCCGGTCTGGGACAGCATGCTGATGGCGATCTGCATCCGCGGCCCGGCGATCAGCCCGTCGCGGACCGCCTGCGCGACACCCAGGTCGGCGCCGCCCGCGTCCCGCACCGAGGTGATGCCCTGGACGAGCGTGCGCCGCAGGTTGTGCACCGCCTCGAAGAAGCTGTAGCTGAACGGCGTCTGCAGGTGCCGCAGCGTGTCCACGCCGCTGACCATCACGTGCACGTGGGCGTCGAACAGCCCCGGCAGCACGGTGGCGCCGCTGCAGTCGACCACCTCGTCGCCGGACAGCCCCGACCCGACCTCGAGGACGCGGCCGTCCTCCACCAGGACGTCGGCGGCCGCCGCCGGGCTGCCCGTGCCGTCGAGGACCTGGCCACCGGTGAAGACGCGTCGGGTCATGGGCCCAGACCCTAGCCCTTAGCGGCTCTCACGACCGCCCGCGGGAACACCCGGCATCGATGCGGAGTTGGCGCTCGGTCATGGGCTCATCGACGGACGCCGGCCGGATCGCTGCGCTCGTCGGACTGCTCTTCGGCCTCGCCGGCATGGGCTCCGCGGCCGTCGCCGTGACGCTGCCGGCGATCGCCGCGGACCTCGACCTGAGCACCGGCGGGGTCTCCTGGGTGATCAGCCTCTACGCCCTGATGCTCGCGGTGGCCACGGCGGTCTACGGGCGGGTGGCCGACCTGGCCGGCATCCGGGTGCCGCTGGTCGTCGGGGTGGCGCTGATGACCGCCGGGGCGGTGCTCGGCGGGCTGGCCCCCGGCTACCCGGTGCTGCTCGGCGCCCGCCTGCTGCAGGGCCTGGGCGCCGCCGCCGTCCCGGTGCTGGGCATGGCGATCGTCAGCGCCAAGTACGACGGCGAGGTGCGGGCGGCCGCCCTCGGCCGGGTCGCCGGCACCGCGGCCGCGGTGAGCGCGCTCGGGCCGCTGGCCGGCGGCGTGGTCGAGGACCTGGCCGGCTGGCGGGCGGTGATCGCGCTGCCGGCGCTGGGCCTGCTGATGGTCCCGGTGCTCTGGCGGGCGATCCCGAACGAGGGCACCGGCGCCCGGCTGGACGTGCTCGGCGCGGTCCTCGTCGCCGGCACCGCCGCCGGGCTGGTGCTGCTCGTGCAGTCCCCTGCGTCGGGCGTGGTCATCGCCACCGTGGGCGCCGCCCTGCTGGGGCTGGGCGTGCCGGCGGTCGCCGCCCGGGTGCGCCGGCGTCCCGAGGGCTTCCTGCCGCGGGCCGTCGTCCGCGAGCCGGTCGTCGTCCGCAGCGCACTGGCCGCCTCGGCCGTGCCGGCGGCGTGGTTCGCGCTGCTCATCGCCGTCCCCGCGGTGCTCGCCGCCGGGGGCTGGACGCCGCTGCACATCGGCTTCGCGCTGGTGCCCAGCGCCGTCACCGGGTTCCTCGCGCCGCGGCTGGCCGGTCCGCTGCTCGCCCGGCTGGGCCCGGACCGGTCGCTCGTCGGCTCGGGAGCGACCGCCGCGGTGGCCCTGCTGGTCGCCGGCGGCGGCGCCGCCACCGGGTCGGCGCCGCTGCTCGTGGGCGCCGTCGTGCTCGTGACGCTGGCCTTCGGCCTGGGGCAGCCGGCCCTGATGGCGGCGGTCGGCGGAGCCGTCCCGGCCGACGTCCGCGGCGTCGCGCTGGGCATCGCCACGCTTGTCTTCATGGTCGGCGGCGGCGTGGGGTCGGCCGTCGTCGGCGGCGCGGGGGAGCTGCTGGGGCTGGACCGCAGCCTGCTGCTGCTGGCGCTGCTGCCGCTGGCCGGGTCGCTGGGGCTGCTGCGTGCGATCCGCCGGGAGTCGGCCACCCGTTAACGTGCGCACATGCGGCCGACCGACCTGTCCCTGCTGCGCGTCCCCGGTGTGCCGGCGGTGTCCCCGGACGGGCGCACCGCCGTCGTCGCCGTCACCCGGCTGGACCTGACCGCCGACGAGTACCGCAGCCAGCTGTGGACGGTGCCCACCGACGCCTCGGCGCCGGCGGCCCCGCTGACCCACGGGCACGCCGACAGCGCGCCCGCCTTCTCCCCGGACGGCCGCTGGCTGGCCTACCTGTCCGCCGAGCCCAAGGGCCGCCCGCAGGTGCACGTGCTGGCGGTCGGGGGCGGGCAGCCGCGCCGGCTGACCGACCACCACCTGGGCGCCGGCGCGCCGGTGTGGTCGCCGGACTCCCGCCGGCTGGCCTACACCGCCCGGGTGCCCGAGCCCGGCCGCTACGGCACCGACGAGGACGTCCCGCCCGCCGCGGAGCCGCCCCGGCTGATCACCACGCTGAAGTACCGGGCCGACGACCTGGGGTTCAGCACCGACCGGCGCGGCCACGTCTTCGTCGTCGACCTGCCCGCGGAGACCGCGGACGACGCCGTCCCGCTGCCCGAGCCGGTGCAGGTCACCGACGGGGACGTCGACGACACCGACGTCACCTGGAGCCCGGACGGGTCCGAGCTGGCGTTCGTCTCCGCCCGGCACGCGCAGGCCGACGCCGACCTGGTCAGCGACGTCTACGTGGTCCGCGCCGACGGCTCCGGGCTGCGCCGGGTGACCTCGGGCCGGTCCGGCTGCGCGCAGCCGGCGTACGCGCCGGACGGGGCGACGCTCTACCTCACCGCCCAGCCGGACCTCGGCCCGGACGGCCTGGACTTCGTCGCCCGCAACTCCACGCTGTGCCGGGTGCCGGTGTCCGGCGGCGACCCCGAGCCGCTGCTCGACCCCGAGGAGCACGACCGGGGCGACGAGACCCCGGGGACCGTCCTCGCCGACGGGGCGGCGTTCCTCGGCATCCAGCGGCGCGGCGCGGTGGAGCTGCTCCGGGTGCCGCTGGACGGCGGCGACCCCGAGGCGCTGGTCGAGGGGCCGTTCACCGTGCGCGGCATCGGCGTCGGCGGCGGCGTCGTCGTGGCCACCGTTGCGCACGACCGCTCCGCCGGCGAGCTGATCGCGATCACCCCCGGCCGCCGCCGGCTGCTCACCGGGTTCGGCGCCCCCCTGCAGGCCACCGGCCGGCTGCACCGGATGCGGGAGCGGACGGCGACCGCCCCGGACGGCTACCCGGTGCACGGCTGGCTGACCACGCCGCCCGGCCCCGGTCCGCACCCGGTGCTGCTCACCGTGCACGGCGGGCCGTTCGCCCAGTACGGCTGGACGCTGTTCGACGAGACCCAGGCCTACGTCGGGGCGGGCTACGCGGTGCTGCAGTGCAACCCGCGCGGCTCCTCGGGCTACGGGCAGGCCCACGGGCGGGTCATCAAGGAGCGGATGGGCACGGTCGACGCCGACGACGTCCTGGCCTTCCTGGACGACGCGCTCACCGACCCCGCCCTGGACGCCTCCCGCGTCGGCCTGATGGGCGGCTCCTACGGCGGCTACATGACCACCCTGCTGATCGGCCGCACCGACCGGTTCACCGCCGCGATCAGCGAGCGCGCCTTCAACGACCCGGTCAGCTTCGTCGGCTCCTCCGACATCGGGTTCTTCTTCCCCGACCAGTACCTGGGCACCGACCCGGAGCGGGTCGCGGCCCAGTCGGCGCTGGCCGGGGCGCACCGGATCACGACCCCGACGTTCGTCGTCCACTCGGAGGAGGACTGGCGCTGCCCGCTCGAGCAGGGCACCCGGCTGTACGTGGAGCTCAAGCGCCGCGGGGTCCCGACCGAGCTGCTGCTGTTCCCCGGCGAGGGCCACGAGCTGTCCCGCTCCGGCCGGCCGAAGCACCGGCTGGCCCGGCTGGAGCACGTGCTGCGCTGGTGGGCCCGGTGGCTGCCGACCGGCTCGGAGCCGGCCCAGCTGACCGCCGGACCGGCGGCCGGGGAGGACGGCGCGTCGGCGCAGGTCCCCGGGGCGGCCGTGGACGGCGAGGCGTCGGGACGGCGCCCGGAGGTGCTGACCGTGCCGGCCACCCGGCTGTGACCCCGGCGCCGGACCTGCTCGCCGCCGCTCCCGAGCTGGCCGCGACCGCGCTGCGGACGGTGCGGGAGGAGTTCCCCAACGGGCTGCGGGTCGAGTACACCCGGCCCGGCGACGCGCCGCACCGTCCCCGCGACCGGCACCCGGCCTTCTACGGCAGCTACGACTGGCACTCGGCGGTCGAGATGCACTGGGTGCTGCTCCGGCTGCTGCGGGTGGCTCCGGGGGCGGTGCCGGCCGACGCCGTCCGGACGGTGCTCGACGAGCACCTGACCCCGCCGGCGATCGCGGCCGAGGTGGCCTTCGCGCGCTCGGCACCGGGATGGGAACGGCCCTACGGCTGGGCCTGGGCGCTGACCCTGGCCGAGGAGGCCGGGTCCTGGGCCGCCGACGGCGACCCGGACGCCGGCCGGTGGGCCGCCGCGTTGCGCCCGCTGGCGGAGCACTTCCTGGACGCGCTGGTCGGCTGGCTGCCGCGGGCGACCTACCCGGTGCGGTCCGGGCTGCACCCCAACAGCGCCTTCGGGCTGCTGATGTCGCTGCCCGCGGCCCGGCGCGCGGCCGACCCGGCCGCGCTGCAGGCGCTGACCGGAGCCGCGCTGCGCTGGTTCGCTGACGACGCCGACGCCCCGGTCCGCTGGGAGCCGTCCGGGTCGGACTTCCTGTCCCCGGTGCTCACCGAGGCGCTGCTGATGGCCGAGGTGCTGCCCCCGGCGGAGTTCGGGCCGTGGCTGTCGGCGTTCCTCCCCGGGGCCGGGCCGCTGTTCACCCCGGCGCAGGTCAGCGACCCGAGCGACGGGCAGACCGCCCACCTGCACGGGCTCAACCTGAGCCGGGCGTGGGCGATGCGCCGGCTGGCCGGCGTGCTGCCCGCCGGCGATCCCCGCGGGCCGGGGCTGCACGCCGCCGCGGCCGAGCACGCCGCGGCCGCGCTGCCGCACGTGAGCGGCAGCGACTACATGGTCGAACACTGGCTGGCCGCCTACGCGCTGCTGTACCTCGACCCCGGGTACTGAGCCGCCGGCCGGCCCGCATGGCAGGGTGAGTCGACGGTCTCTCGACGGAAGGAGCCGCGTGGTCACGCGACGGGTACCGCGCTGGTCCGAGGTGTCCCAGGTGGTCCGCCCCCGGTTGCTGCCGGGCGATGCGACCGACCGGCGGCTGGCCCGGGCGGCCACCATCGCCGACCTCCGCGAGCTGGCCCGCCGCACGGTGCCGCGGGCGGTGTTCGACTACACCGACGGCGCGGCCGGCGCGGAGATCAGCCTCCGCCGGTCCCGGGAGGCGTTCGAGCGGGTCGAGTTCCGGCCCAGCGTGCTGCGGGACGTCTCCGTCGTGGACACCTCGACCACCGTGCTGGGCGCCCGGTCCGCCGTCCCGTTCGTGCTCGCGCCGACCGGCTTCACCCGGCTGATGCACACCGCCGGGGAGCCGGCGGTCGCCCGGGTCGCCCAGCGGGCCGGTCTGCCGTACGGGCTGTCGACCATGGGGACGACGTCGCTGGAGGACCTGGCCGCGGCGGCGCCCGACGTCCGCCGGTGGTTTCAGCTGTACCTGTGGCGGGACCGGCAGGCCAGCAAGGACCTGGTCCGGCGGGCCGAGGCCGCCGGCTACGAGGCGCTGGTGCTGACCGTGGACACCCCGGTGGCCGGTCCCCGGCTGCGGGACGTGCACAACGGCCTCACCATCCCGCCCGCGCTGTCGCTGCGGACGATGGCCAACGCCGCGGTGCACCCGCGCTGGTGGATCGACCTGCTCACCACCGAGCCGCTGACGTTCGCCTCGCTGCACTCCTGGGGCGGCACCGTGGCCGAGCTGGCGGACCGGGTCTTCGAGCCCGCCGCCACGCTCAGCGACCTGCGGGACCTGCGCGCTGCCTGGCCCGGCAAGCTCGTGGTGAAGGGCGTGCAGACCGCGGACGACGCCCGCGCGGTGGTCGACGAGGGCGTGGACGCCGTCGTCGTCTCCAACCACGGCGGCCGCCAGCTGGACCGGGCGCCGACCCCGCTGGAGGAGCTGCCGCACGTCGTCCGGGCGGTGGACGGGCGCGCCGAGGTGTACCTGGACGGCGGCGTGCTCAACGGCGCCGACGTGGTGGCCGCCGTGGCCGCCGGGGCGCAGGCGGTGCTGGTCGGCCGGGCGTACCTCTACGGCCTGATGGCCGGCGGGGAGCGCGGCGTCCAGCGCGCCGTCGACCTGCTGACCGGCGAGGTGGCGCGCACCCTGCAGCTGCTCGGCGTCCCCTCGGTGGCCGAGCTGACCCCGGACCGGGTCCGGCTGCGTTCCTGACCTGGATCGTCCCGTGCGTCCGGCCCTAGGGTGCGGCCATGGACGTCGTCGAGATCACGCCGAGCTTCGAGCAGTACGCGTTCACGTTCGGCGGTGTCGCCCCGTTGCGCAAGGTCAGCCCGGGGACCGCGTTGCGGCTCTGGTCCGACGACGCGTTCTCCGGCGCGCTGCGCTCGGCGACCGACCTGTCCAGCGAGAAGGTCGACCTGCGGTACGTCAACCCGCAGACCGGGCCCTTCTACGTCGAGGGCGCCGAACCGGGCGACACGCTGGCCCTGCACTTTGTGGCGATGGAGCCGGCCCGCGACTGGGGGGCGTCGGCGGTGATCCCGTTCTTCGGCGGGCTGACCAGCACCGAGCGGACGTCGACGCTGCAGGAGCCGCTGCCGGACACCACGTGGATCTACGAGCTGGACCGTTCCGCCAACACCGTCACCTTCGTCGCCCGGCACAGCGAGCTGAGCGTCGAGCTGCCGGTCGAGCCGATGCTCGGCACGGTCGGCGTCGCCCCGGCCGGCAACGAGGTGCGCAGCTCCCTGGTGCCCGACGCCTTCGGCGGCAACATGGACACCCCGCAGATGCGGCCCGGGTCCACCTGCTACCTGCGGGTCAACGTCGAGGGTGCGCTGTTCTCCCTCGGTGACGGCCACTACCGGCAGGGCGAGGGGGAGGCCTGCGGGACGGCGGTCGAGGGCGCCATGACGACGACGGTCATCGTGGAGCTGGTCAAGGGCGCGGAGTCCGCCGGCGGGCCGGCCTGGCCCCGGATCGAGGACGACACGCACTGGATGACCGTCGGGTCCAGCCGGCCGCTGGAGGACGCCTGGCGGATCGGCCAGACCCAGCTGGTGCGCTGGTTCCAGGAGCTGTACGGGCTGCACGCGATGGACGCCTACCAGCTGCTGTCCCAGATCTCCGAGGCGCCGATCGCGAACGTGGTCGACGCCAACTACTCCGCCGTCCTCAAGGCCCGCAAGGCGCTGCTGCCGGCCGCGTCGGCGTACGGCGGACTGCACGACGACCTGCGGCGCCGGGCCGCGACCCTCCGCTGACCCCTGACTGGACCCCTGACCGGAAGGAACCACCGTGGACCTGCAGCTGACCGGCTCCCGCGTGCTCGTGACCGGGGGGACGCGCGGCATCGGCCGGGCGATCGTCGAGGCGTTCGCCGCCGAGGGCGCGCACGTGGAGTTCTGCGCGCGCAAGCCCGACGAGATCGCCGAGACCGAGCAGGCGCTGTCCTCGGGGCCGGGTGCCGTGCACGGGTCGGTCGTCGACGTGGCGGACGGCCCGGGGCTGATCGCCTGGGTCGGGGAGGCGGGGGAGCGGCTGGGCGGCATCGACGCCGTCGTCTCCAACGTCAGTGCGCTGGCGACCGGGCAGACCGAGGCCGACTGGTACGCCTCCTTCGAGGTCGACCTGATGGGGGCGGTGCGGATGGTGACCGCCGCGCTGCCGCACCTGGAGGCCAGCGACAACGGGTCGATCGTGGCGGTCTCCAGCGTCTCCGGTCGGGAGGCGGACTTCGCGGCGGGGCCCTACGGGACCATGAAGACGGCCCTCGTCGGCTACGTGTCCGGACTGGCGCTGCAGCTGGCCGGCCGCGGGGTGCGGGCGAACGTCGTGTCGCCGGGCAACACGTACTTCCCGGGCGGCTTCTGGGAGGGCATCGAGCAGGGCAACCCGGAGCTGTTCTCCATGGCGCTCGGCCTCAACCCGACCGGACGGATGGGGACGGCGGAGGAGATGGCCCGGGCCGTGGTGTTCCTGTCCAGCCCGGTGTCCAGCTTCACCACCGGCACCAACCTCGTGGTGGACGGCGCCCTCACCCGCGGCGTGCAGCTCTGAGCACCTGACCCCCGGCTGACCAGCCGCCGACCAACCGCTGGGCAACCGCGGGGTGCCGGTGACGAGCGCGTACCGCGAACCCCGAACGGCGCGGAAGACCCCCGGCTGACCAGCGGGAACTGTCGTACCCCCCGGCTAGCTTGAGGGTGTGTTCGAGGCCGACGGGTACCGGGTGGCGGTGACGGTGTCACCTGTGGTGTCGGCCCTCCCCGACGACTGGGACCCCGTTCCGGCGGGCGTGGTGCGTCGGCGGTCGCGACTGGTGGAGGTGCTCGACCCGGCGAGGGCATCCGACCGGGGCCTGGTGCGCGAGCTGGGTTCGATCGCGGACCTGCGGGCGCAGCTGGCGGCCTACGAGGCCGGCGTGGTGGCCGAGCTGGCGGCCCGCCGGCCGGCGGAGACGGACCTGACCGCCGACCGGCCGGGGCACGGGGTGGACGGCTGGGTGCCCGACGGGGTGCGGGCGGCCGGGGTGAGCGAGTTCTTCGCCGACGAGCTGGCGACGGTCATGCGGACCTCGCAGGCGGCGGCGGTGGGTCTGGCGGAGCGGTCACTGGCACTGGTCCGGGAGCTCCCCGCGACGTGGGGTGCGCTGGCTGACGGGCTGGTCGACCCAGCGCGGGCCACCGCGATCGTGCGCGCGCTGGCCGGGCAGTCCACGTCGGCGGGCGGGCCGGTGGACCCGGCTGTGGTGACCGCGGTGGAGGCGCAGGCGATCGGCTGGGCGGTGGCAGGGGAGCCGCCGGTGCGCCTGCGGGAGCGGACCGCGGCGGCGCTGATCGCGCTGGACGAGGCGGCGGCCGACCGCCGGCGCAAGCGGGCCGAGCGGTGCGCGGACGTGACGGTGCGGGCCGCCGCGGACGGCATGGCGCAGCTGGTCACGGATCTGTCCTCGCCGGTGGCGGCGGCGTGCCGGGACGCCGTGGACGGCTACGCCCGGCTGCTGAAGGCCGACGGTGACGTCCGGCCGATCGGGCAGCTGCGGTCACTGGTGCTCGCCGACCTGGTGCTGCGCCCCTGGGACACCAGCCGACCGCCGGTCACAGCGCACCTGACCGTGCTGGCCCCGCTGCCGACGCCGGGCCGGCCTGCTCCGGAAGCGGCCGGCAGGCCGACCGACGCCGATGCGGCCACGGTCGACGGGGCTCCGATCACCGCCGGGCAGCTGCGGGACCTGCTCGCCCAGCTGCAGGCGGTCTGCCCGGGTGGGCTGCAGGCACCGGCCGGCGGCAGCCTGGACGTCGCCCTGACCGACCCGGCCACCGGCGCCCTGCGGGCCACCGTCTCCCCCCGGGAGCTGGCCAGGCTGGCCCGCCGGGGCTGCCCCGGCCATCCCGCCGGGTCCTGCGGCTGCGCGGTGCTGGACCGGCCTGCACCGGTGGACCGCTACGTCCCCACGCCCGCCCAGCGCCGGTTCATCCGGGCCCGGGACCGGACCTGCCGGCATCCCGGCTGCCGCCGCCCCGCCGCGCGGACCGACGCCGACCACGTCACCGCCCACCGCGACGGGGGCCGCACCGACTGCGCCAACCTCTGCTGCCTCTGCCGCCGGCACCATCGGCTGAAGACCCACGCTCCCGGCTGGCGGTTCACCATGTCCGGCGACGGCACCCTGACGGTGACCACGCCGTCGGGAGTCACCCGGACCACCCGGCCGCCGGGGACACGCCTGCCGGCCATCACCGGCGCCGGCTCCCCGCCGGACCCCGACGACCCGCCGCCGTTCTAGCGGCGGTCCCTTGCCAGGTGCCGATGAGTCCCGGGCGTCCCGGTGGTCCATCTGTCATGACCACACAGGAAGCCACGCTCACCGGGATCTCGACCGTCGCCGTCCCCGTGTCTGACCAGGACGCCACCAAGCGGCTCTTCGAGGCACTCGGACTCGAGACGACATTCGACGCCGACGTCGCCGTCGACTTCCGCTGGATCGACATGGCCCCACCCGGTGGAGGCGCCACGCTCAGCGTGATCGCCACCACCGACGCACTGCCCACCGGCATCGACACCGGCATCCGCTTCGTCACCCCTGATGCCCGCGCCGCCCGCGCCCGCCTCGTCGACCTCGGACTGCGGGTCGGTGACCTCCTCGACTGGCCCACGGCACCGTTGATGTTCGAGTTCTGGGACCTCGACGGGAACACGATGTACGTCGCCGAGCCCGAGTGATCGGTCGGCGAGGCGGTCGACGCGACCACCCAGGTCGTCGGCCCCGCGTGCGGAGCAGGGCTGCTCTGACGTCGACCGACGTGGACACCGGTCGTCCGGCCCGACAGGCTGGCTCCTCGAGGAACCGACGAGAGGAGCAGTCGATGGCTGGGCGTTACGAGTACAAGGTCGAGGAGATCCGCGAGGGCATGATCGGCGGCAAGATGTCCGGCGACAAGCTCGAGAAGGTGCTCAACTCGCATGCGCGTGAGGGATGGCAGCTCAAGGCGATCACCTCCGTCGAGGTGAAGGGCCGGATCGGACCAGGTGGCGTGGAAGGCGTGCTGGTGACCTTCGAGCGACCTGTCGCCTGACCGCACGATCAGGCAGGCGCGGACGGCGCCGCGGACAGCGGACGTCGTCGGTTCAGAGCAGTCAACCGAGGTGGTCGGCTCCGCTCGCGGAGCCGACGTGGACCGTCCGTCTCGTCCCTCCGAGAGGCGTGCGGGGTGATGCACAAGAACGGACCCGTACCGACCATGCCGACCCGCTGCACGGGACCGCGGCCACGCCGTGGCCCCGGACCCCGCGGCGTGCTGATCAGTCGGCGAAGAGCTGGACGAGCACGTCCCGGGTCGCGGCCCACCGCTCGGCCCCGACCTCGGCCGCCCATTCCCGCTCGTAGCGGGCCTGCATCTCCAGCAGTGCCGCGATCACCTCGTGCCCGCGGTCGCTGAGCCGCACGACACGCGCCCGGCGGTCGTCGGGATCGGGAGCGACGACGACGTAGCGGCCGGCCTCCAGCGGAGCCAGGGCCTGGAACAGAGCCTGCTTGCTCAGCCCGCTGAGCTCCACCATCCGGGCCGGCCGGATCCCGCCGTCGGGGATGAACCCCAGCAGGCGGTAGTGCCGGGTGCGCAGCCCCGGGAAGCGGGTGGCGCTGAGCTCCAAGAGCCCCTCGCGCAGCGAGCGGAGCGCCACCTCGAACAACGTCGGCAGGACCACGGACCGCCCGTTGACAGCATCGGTCAAGGTGCTTCACCATTCCCATCATCGTCAACCTGCTTGACTGTAGTGGGTCGGCAGAAGGTCGAGAGGACACGGCGCCATGGCCGTCACCACCCCGGAGGACCTACCCGGCTGCACGACGGTGACCGAACTGGAGGACGTCCTGCGCCGGGCCCTGGGGCGGCCGGGGCTCGTCGTCGACGACGTCGTCCGAACGCCGATCGCGCACCGGATCACCGCGCCGACCACCGGATCCCTGGACCGGGTGCACGTGAGCGCGCACGACAGCGCCCCGGTCGAGGTGCGGCTCGTCGTCAAGGTCCTGCAGCGGGCCATGCGCGGCCTCCCGGCGCACATACCGCTCGAGGCCCGGGAGGTGATCGACGCCGCGATCCCCTGGCGGCTCGAGGCCGAGGTCTACACCGGGGGCACCGCGCAGCGCATGCCCCCAGGCCTGCGGCTGCCCCGGCTCTACGCGGCCCTCGAGCGGCCCGACGACCAGATCGACCTCTGGCTGGAGGACGTCGACCCGACCGAGGGACCGTGGAGCAGTGCTGACCTGGTCCGTGCGGCCACCGGGCTGGGCCGGTTGACAGCGCGCCGTGCCGACCAGCGGCTCGCCGCCGTCCCGGCCGGCCTGACCTTCCTGGAGCACTTCGTGCGGAACGGGCTCCGCTCCTGGGCGGTCCCGGCGCTGCGCGACGAGCACCTCTGGGCGCACCCCGCCTTCGCCCAGCGGGAGGTGGCCGCGCTCCGCGACGAGCTGCTCGGCCTCGCCGACCAGGTCGAGGGGATGCTCGACTCCCTGGACGTCGCTGGGTGGCTGGACACGCACGGCGACCCGACACCGATGAACCTGCTCCGTCCGCGCGACGATCCCGGGACCTTCGTGCTCATCGACTGGGGCACCGCCTCACCCGGGCCCGTGGGGTGGGACCTCGTGCCTCTGGTCTTCGGGCCGGCGGAGAACGGCACCGCACCGCCCGACGACCTCGGCGACCGGCTCGCCGTCGCGGTCCCCGCGTTCGAGGAGGGGCTGGCGCTGGACGGCCTGCCGCAGCCGGCGGGAGCGGTGGACCGGGTGGTGCGCACCTGCGCCCTGCTGCGCTACCCGCTCACGTCGCTGCCCCTGAACGAGGCTCTGGGCGGTCAGCCGGGGCCCGACGACCTCCCCGGCCACGCCCGCCGCAAGGCCGCCTTCGTCCGCGGGGTGCTCGACGCCTGCACTCCTCGGGCACCGGTGCGGTGAGCGGCCTCCGGGGTCGCCAGCCGCGTTCGCGCCACTCGGCGAGGTGCGGGCGCTCGGCGCCGATGGTGGTGTCCTTGCCGTGCCCCGGGTGGACCCACGTCTCGTCGGGCAGCGTCCCGAAGAGCCGGGCCTCCACGTCGTCTGGAGGCTGCGGAGTCCGTCCGGCCGACGTGGGTCGTAGCGACCTCGACGACTCAGGCAGCCACTGTCCTGAGGGCGGCACTGACACGGCGGCTGATCGTGGCTGAATCGGTCGCCGAATGCCGGCGCGGGGCCCTAGCGTGCACGCATGGCGCTCATCTACCCCGTGCGGGCCGACGCTCCCGAGGCGGAGGACGGGTCGGAGCCCGAGTTCGACGAACTCGTCGCCGATCTGTCTGACACGTGGCTGGTCGAGGTCCAGGCCGACGACGACGGAGACGACGCGTGCTTCGGCCCGCTGAGCGCCCGCGCAGCGTGGGAGCTCGCCGTCGAGCTGGATGACCGGCGGCCGGCGTGGACGGTGGCCGTGGTGCCGCTCCACGTCGCCGGGACGGCCGAGGAGCTGATCTCGATGTTCGAGGACGACGACGAGGACGAGCAGGCGGACTGACCCCGGCCGGGGTGGGAGCAACTCAGGAACCGACTCCCGAGGGACATGTGGGAAGCCGACGGCGCGTCCACGCAGGCTGGTCCGCTGCCGACCGCGCTCGGGGACCTGTGTCACGGCACAGCGCCGTGCTGCTAGCGTCGTCCGGCTCGGCCGCCGCACCCACGAATCGGACCACCGGAAGAGCGACTCGATGAGGCAGTCGATCGTCCTCCTGTCGTTGCCACTGATCGCACTGATCCTCTTTGCGGTCCCCTCCCGACTCGAGGGGCCGGTCCTCGTACCCATCAGTCCTGGCCACGGGCTGTCCCTCGTGGACATGGCGGCGGTCGTGCCCCTGATGGCCGCCGTGGTCGCCCTGGCGATGTCCCTCGTGAAACGGCGTTCGACCCTCGAACGCACCATCCGGGCGAGGCCGTGGTCAGCGTCGGCGGCGCTCTTCGCAGCGGGACTCGGTCTGGGACTCCTGTTCGCGTCCGTGTTCCCCTTCTTCTGGTGGTGGGCGGTGGGCGCGACCCTGTTCACCCTGATGCTCGGCCTGGTGGCCCTGGCCTCTGCTGGGGGCATCCGCGGACGAGAGCTCGATACGCAGGTCGGTCAGGACCGACCGGGGTAGCGACTCGGGTTCGCACCTGTCCCGGCGACCCCGTGGCGATGACGGATCGCCAGAAGTAGGTGCCGTCGAACTCGACGGCGACCGGGACGAGGTCGGGTTGGCCGGCCACGCCCGCCGCAAGGCCGCCTTCGTCCGCGGGGTGCTGGACGTCTGTGCGCCTCCGGCCCGGGTCGGGTGAGCGGCCTCCGGGTCACCAGCCGCGTTCGCGCCACGCGGCGAGGTGCGGGCGCTCGGCGCCGATGGTGGTGTCCTTGCCGTGCCCCGGGTAGACCCACGTCTCATCGGGCAGCGTCCCGAAGAGCCGGGCCTCCACGTCGTCGATGAGGCTGGCGAACCGCTCGGCGTCCCGGTCGGTGTTCCCCACCCCGCCGGGGAAGAGGCTGTCGCCGGTGAACACGTGCGTGCCCGCGCCCTCCGGGCCGCGCCAGACCAGCGCGATGCTGCCGGGGGTGTGCCCCCGCAGGTGCACGACCTCCAGCGTCTGGTCGCCGACCGCCACGGTCCCGCCGTGCTCGACCGGCCGGTCCACCGGCACCGGCAGGTCCGCCGCGTCCGCCGGGTGCGCCACCGTCGCCGCGCCGGTCGCGGACACCACCTCCGGCAGCGCCCGGTGGTGGTCCCAGTGCCCGTGCGTGGTGACCACGGTCCGCACGTCCGCGTCCCCGATGAGCCGGAGCAGCGCCGGCGCGTCCGCCGCCGCGTCGATCAGCAGCGCCTCTCCGCTCCCGGTGGCCGTGAGCAGATATGCGTTGTTCGCCATCTCGCTCACCGCGAGCTTGGTGATCGTCAGCCCCGGCAGGTCCCGGGTGTCCGCCGGCCCACCCACCTCGACGTCGCCGGTGTAGCTCCCTGCGCTCATCCCGCTCCGATCCGATAACCGTCGGCACCCCCGGATAGGTTCCCCGCATGGACGCTAGTGCAGTCGCCGGCCCGAGCAGCACCGCAACGGCGGCGTCCGCCGCCGGCGCCGGACTGGTCCGGTCAGGGGGACCGGCAGGGGCCGGGACGCGACTACCCTGGCGAGCCGGAGAGCTCGAGCGCCGGCTGCCCTGGCGACGGCACGCGCCCGTCTCCGGCCTCCTCGTCCCCGCCGGGAGCACGGCCGTCTGACCGGGCACCTGCGCGCGGGTGTCGTGGCACCAGGCACAGCAGGGAAGCGTCCCTCCCGGGCTCCCGTTCCACCCAGCAACGACCGACTGCGACCGACAGGGATCACATGGACCGGCTCGTCGTCCGCGGCGCCCGCGAGCACAACCTCAAGGACGTCCACATCGACCTGCCCCGCGACGCGATGATCGTGTTCACGGGGCTCTCCGGCTCGGGCAAGTCCAGCCTGGCCTTCGACACGATCTTCGCCGAGGGGCAGCGCCGCTACGTCGAGTCGCTGTCGGCCTACGCCCGCCAGTTCCTCGGCCAGATGGACAAGCCGGACGTCGACTTCATCGAGGGCCTGTCCCCGGCGGTCTCCATCGACCAGAAGTCGACCAACCGCAACCCGCGGAGCACCGTCGGCACCATCACCGAGGTCTACGACTACCTGCGGCTGCTCTACGCGCGCGCCGGCCAGCCGCACTGCCCGAACTGCGGGAAGCCGATCTCCCGGCAGACGCCGCAGCAGATCGTCGACCAGGTCCTCGCCATGGAGGAGGGCACCCGGTTCCAGGTGCTCGCCCCGGTCGTCCGCGAGCGCAAGGGCGAGTACGTCGACCTGTTCAGCTCGCTGCAGACCCAGGGCTTCTCCCGCGTGCGGGTCGACGGCACCGTGCACCCGCTCACCGAGCCGCCGAAGCTCAAGAAGCAGGAGAAGCACACCATCGAGGTGATCGTCGACCGCCTGACGGTCAAGGAGAGCTCCAAGCGGCGGCTCACCGACTCCGTGGAGACAGCCCTCGGCCTGGCCGGCGGCCTGGTGGTGCTCGACTTCGTCGACCTGCCCGAGGACGACGTCCACCGCGAGCGCACCTTCTCCGAGCACCTCGCCTGCATCGACGACGGCCTGTCCTTCGAGGCGCTCGAGCCCCGGTCGTTCTCCTTCAACTCCCCGTTCGGCGCCTGCCCGGAGTGCACCGGCATCGGCACCCGCAAGGAGGTCGACCCCGACCTCGTCATCCCCGACGCCACGAAGAGCCTCGGGGACGGCGCCGTGGCGCCGTGGGCCGGCTCGATGAGCAACGAGTACTTCACCCGGCTGCTCGGCGGGCTCGCGGACATGCTCGGCTTCTCGATGCAGACCCCGTGGGAGGAGCTCCCGGCCAAGGTCCAGAAGGCCGTTCTGCACGGCTCGCCGGACCAGGTGCACGTCCGCTACAAGAACCGCTACGGCCGCGAGCGCAGCTACTACGCCGCCTTCGAGGGCGTGCTGCCCTTCCTCGAGCGCCGCCACGAGGACACCGACAGCGAGTTCATGCGGGACAAGTACGAGGGCTACATGCGCGACGTCCCGTGCCCCGTCTGCCACGGCACCCGGCTCAAGCCGGAGATCCTCGCCGTCAAGATGAACGGCCGGTCCATCGCCGAGGTGACCAGCCTGTCCATCGGCGACGCGTCCGAGTGGCTGGGCGCGCTGGAGCTGGGGGAGCGGGAGAAGGCCATCGCCGACCGGGTCCTCCGGGAGATCCAGGCCCGGTTGTCCTTCCTCGTCGACGTCGGCCTGGACTACCTGTCCCTCGACCGTCCCGCGGCCACCCTCGCCGGCGGCGAGGCGCAGCGCATCCGGCTGGCCACCCAGATCGGCTCCGGGCTGGTCGGCGTCCTGTACGTGCTGGACGAGCCCTCCATCGGGCTGCACCAGCGCGACAACATCCGGCTGATCGAGACGCTGGTCCGGCTGCGCGACATGGGCAACACGCTCATCGTCGTCGAGCACGACGAGGACACCATCAAGCAGGCCGACTGGATCGTCGACATCGGCCCCGGCGCCGGCGAGCACGGCGGCGAGGTCGTGGTCAGCGGCACCCTCCAGGACCTGCTGACCAGCGAGCGGTCGCTGACCGGCCAGTACCTGTCGGGACGGCGGGAGATCGCGATCCCGACGATCCGCCGCGAGCCCACCCCCGGCCGCGAGCTGGTGGTCAAGGGCGCCCGGGAGAACACCCTCCGCGGCATCGACGTGGCGTTCCCGCTCGGCTGCCTGGTCGCGGTCACCGGCGTCTCCGGCTCCGGCAAGTCCAGCCTGGTCAACGACATCCTGTACACGACGCTGGCCAACGAGCTCAACCGTGCCCGACTGGTCCCCGGCCGGCACCGCACCATCACCGGCCTGGACCAGCTGGACAAGGTGGTGGGCGTCGACCAGTCGCCGATCGGCCGCACGCCGCGGTCCAACCCGGCGACCTACACCGGCGTCTGGGACCACGTCCGCAAGCTGTTCGCCAGCACCACCGAGGCGAAGATGCGGGGTTACCAGCCGGGCCGGTTCTCCTTCAACGTCAAGGGCGGCCGCTGCGAGGCCTGCTCGGGCGACGGCACGCTGAAGATCGAGATGAACTTCCTGCCCGACGTCTACGTCCCCTGCGAGGTCTGCAAGGGCGCCCGGTTCAACCGGGAGACCCTCGAGGTGCACTACAAGGGCAAGACCGTCGCCGAGGTCCTCGACATGCCCATCGAGGAGGCCGCGGAGTTCTTCGAGGCGATCCCGGCGATCTCCCGGCACCTGCGGACGCTCACCGACGTCGGCCTGGGCTACGTCCGGCTCGGTCAGCCGGCGACGACGCTGTCCGGCGGTGAGGCGCAGCGGGTCAAGCTGGCCAGCGAGCTGCAGAAGCGGTCCAACGGCCGGACCATCTACGTCCTCGACGAGCCGACCACCGGCCTGCACTTCGAGGACATCCGCAAGCTGCTGCTGGTGCTGCAGGGCCTGGTCGACAAGGGCAACTCGGTCATCGTCATCGAGCACAACCTCGACGTGATCAAGAGCGCCGACTGGCTGATCGACATGGGACCCGAGGGCGGCTTCCGCGGCGGGTCGGTCGTCGCGGAGGGGTCCCCGGAGCTCGTGGCGTCCGTGCCGGAGAGCCACACCGGCAGGTTCCTCGCCCAGATCCTCGACCCGGCCGCCGTCACCGCGGCGACCGCCCCGAAGAAGCGGGTCCGCAAGAAGGCCAGCTGACGCCCGGGGGGCGCGGGTCGCGCACGGCCCTCAGCACCGCCCCCGGCGGAGCCGGCAGCGCGCCCGCGCCCACCGCCGCCAGCACGTGGTGCGCGGCTCCGCCGGGACCTCCCGCGGGCGTCGTCCACAGGCAGCCGCAGGTCAGCGCGCTGCGCCCGGCCGGAGCCACCCGAGGGCCGGGACGGCCCGTCGGACCGTCGGTGCCCCGACCTAACCTGGAGCCATGCCCGACCCGTCCACGTACCGCCCAGCGGTCGGCAGCATCCCCGAGTCCCCGGGGGTCTACAAGTTCCGCGACCCGGGCGGCCGGGTCATCTACGTCGGCAAGGCCAAGAGCCTCCGCCAGCGGCTGAACAGCTACTTCGCCGACGTCTCCGGACTGCACCCGCGCACCCGCCAGATGGTCACCACCGCCGGCAGCGTGGAGTGGACCGTCGTGGGCACCGAGGTCGAGGCGCTCCAGCTCGAATACAACTGGATCAAGGAGTTCGACCCCCGGTTCAACGTCCGCTACCGGGACGACAAGAGCTACCCCAGCCTCGCGGTCACCCTGAACGAGGAGTTCCCCCGGCTGCAGGTCATGCGCGGCCCCAAGCGGAAGGGCGTCCGCTACTTCGGGCCCTACGCGCACGCCTGGGCCATCCGGGAGACCCTGGACACCCTCACCCGGGTGTTCCCGGCCCGTACCTGCTCGGCCGGGGTCTTCAAGCGCGCCGCGCAGATCGGCCGGCCGTGCCTGCTCGGCTACATCGGCAAGTGCGCCGCGCCGTGCGTCGGCCGCGTCACGGCGGAGGAGCACCGCGGCATCGTCGAGGACTTCTGCGACTTCCTGGGCGGTCGCACCGACCAGATCGTCCGCCGGCTGGAACGGCAGATGGCCGACGCCGCGGAAGGCATGGAGTACGAGAAGGCCGCCCGTCTCCGCGACGACCTCGGCGCGCTGCGGCGGGCGCTGGAGAAGCAGGCCGTCGTCCTCGGGGACGGCACCGACGCCGACGTCGTCGCCTTCGCGCAGGACGAGCTGGAGGCCGCCGTCCAGGTCTTCCACGTCCGGGGCGGCCGGGTGCGCGGCCAGCGCGGCTGGATCATCGACAAGGTCGAGGACGTCACGACCGGCCAGCTGGTCGAGCAGTTCCTGCTCCAGGTCTACGGCGGCGTCGACGAGCAGACCGGCGTCGGCGAGGCGGGGGAGTCCGTGCCCCGCGAGGTGCTCGTCCCCGAGCTGCCCGACGACGCCGACGTCTACGCCGAGCTGCTCGGCGAGCTGCGCGGCTCCCGGGTGTCGCTCCGCGTCCCGCAGCGCGGCGACAAGCGCAACCTGATGGAGACCGTCCAGCGCAACGCCCAGGAGGCCTTCGCCCGGCACCGGGTGAAGCGCGCCAGCGACCTCACCGCCCGCTCGCTGGCCCTGTCCGAGATCCAGGAGGCCCTCGACCTCCCCGACGCCCCGCTGCGCATCGAGTGCATCGACATCTCGCACGTCCAGGGCACCAACGTGGTGGCCAGCATGGTCGTCTTCGAGGACGGCATGGCGAAGAAGTCCGACTACCGCCGGTTCGCCGTCGCCCAGGGCACCGACGACACCGCCGCGATGGCCGAGGTGGTCCGCCGCCGCTTCGCCCGGCACCTCAAGGAGGAGCAGGACCGGCGCGACGAGCAGGGGGTGGCGGCGGAGGAGGGCCGGCCGCGCCGCTTCGCCTACCCGCCGAACCTCCTGGTCGTGGACGGCGGCGCGCCGCAGGTCGCCGCCGCCAGCCGGTCCCTCGACGAGCTGGGCATCGTGGACGTCGCGGTCTGCGGGCTGGCCAAGCGGATGGAGGAGGTGTGGCTGCCCGACGACCCCGACCCGGTGATCCTGCCGCGCACCTCCGAGGCGCTGTACCTGCTGCAGCGCATCCGTGACGAGGCGCACCGGTTCGCGATCACCTACCACCGCCAGAAGCGCTCCAGCACCATGCTGGTGTCGCTCCTGGACGACGTGCCCGGGCTGGGCGAGACACGGCGGAAGGCACTCATGAAGCAGTTCGGCTCCCTCAAGCGGTTGCGTGCCGCCACCGTCGAGGAGCTCACCGCGGTGCCCGGCATCGGCCGCCGGACGGCGGAGGCCGTGCTCGCCGCCGTTGCCGAGCCGGCCTCCCCGGACGGGGACGGTGCCGACGAGACCCTCGCCGACGGGGCCCCCGCCGACCGTGAGCCTGCAGACCGGCTGCCCGCCGACGCGGACGTCCGCGGCGCCGACGCGGGAGAGACCGCCGAGATCGGCCGGGTCCTGCCGACCGCCGGGGCCAGCGCGTGAGCGACGGAGCAGGAGCCGGCCCGCAGCGCGACGTGCCGCCGTCGGCCGACGGGACCACCACCGAGGTCCCGCCCCTCGACGTCGTCGTGGTGACCGGGCTGTCCGGTGCCGGCAAGAACAGCGCCGGTCGGGTGCTGGAGGACCTCGGCTTCTTCGTCGTGGACAACCTGCCGCCCGCGCTGCTGCAGCCCATGGTGGAGCTGGGCGCCCGCGGCGACGTCCGCCGGTTCGCCGCCGTGGTCGACGTCCGCAGCCGGGCCTTCTCCTCCGACCTGCAGGAGTCGATCCGGCAGCTTGCCGAGGTCGGGCACCGGCCGCGGGTGGTGTACGTCCACGCCCGCAACGAGGTGCTCATCCGCCGGTACGAGTCCGTCCGGCGCGAGCACCCGCTGCAGGGCAACGGCCGCCTCATCGACGGCATAGACGCCGAGCGCGCGCTGCTGACCGGCATCGCCGGCGAGGCGGACCTGTGGGTGGACACCAGCGACCTCAACGTCCACCAGCTGCGGGCCACGCTGGAGGCGGCGTTCGTGGAGGACGGCGCCCCACCGCAGGTGGTCGCCACCGTGCTGAGCTTCGGCTTCAAGTACGGCCTGCCCCTGGACGCCGACCTGGTTGTCGACGCGCGTTTCCTGCCCAACCCGCACTGGGTGCCGGAGCTGCGGCCGATGACCGGCCGCGACCCGCAGGTGCGCGACTACGTCCTCGGCCAGGACGACGCCGGGGCCTTCCTCGACCGCTACACCGAGGTGCTGCGGCTGCTGGTCCCCGGCTACCAGCGGGAGGGGAAGCGGTACCTGACCCTCGCCGTGGGCTGCACCGGCGGCAAGCATCGCAGCGTGGCCATCGCCGAGGAGTTCGCCCGGCGGCTCACGGCCGAGGGCGTCCCGGCCACCGCCCGCCACCGCGACCTGGGCCGGGAGTAGTGGACGACCTGCGCGTGGTGGCACTGGGCGGCGGACACGGCCTCGCCGCGTCCCTGGCCGCCTGGCGCACGCTCACCGGGCAGTTGACCGCCGTGGTGACCGTCGCCGACGACGGCGGCTCCTCCGGGCGCATCCGCCGCGAGATGCCGGTGCTGCCCCCCGGGGACCTGCGGATGGCGCTGGCCGCCCTCGCCGGCGACCAGCCGCGCACGCAGGAGGTGGCGGCGCTGCTGCAGCACCGGCTGGGCGGCAGCGGCGCGCTCGCCGGCCACCCGGTGGGCAACCTCGTGCTGACCGGGCTCACCGAGATGTACGCCGGCGACGCGGTGCGCGCGCTCGACATGCTCGGCGAGCTGCTCGGCGCCCGCGGCCGGGTGCTGCCGATGGCCGACGTCCCGCTCGACCTGGTCGCCACGGTGGCCAGCGTCGACCCCGACGACCCGGCCCGGTCCCGCCGGATCCGCGGCCAGGTGGCCATCGCGTCCACGCCGGGCCGGGTGCAGCGGATCCACGTCGCGCCGGCCGACCCGCCCGTGCCGGCCGCCGTCCTCGACGCCATCGCCGCCGCCGACGTGGTCAGCCTCGGCCCGGGGTCCTGGTACACCTCGGTGCTGCCGCACCTCCTGGTGCCGCGGCTGCGCGACGCGCTGGCCGCGACGAGCGCCCGGGTGGTCGTCGTGCTCAACCTGGAACCGCAGGCGGGTGAGACGGACGGGTTCTCCCCGGAGGAGCACCTGGACGTCCTCCTGGGACACTTGAGAGGCGTGTCGCTGCACACGGTGATCGCCGATGCGTCAGCGGTTGTTGACCGGCGTGGTCTCCTGTCTGCTGTGCAGGGATGTGGAGCGGAACTCGTGCTGGCACCGGTGGCTGCGCCGGACGGTGCGCCGCGGCACGATCCCGTCCGGCTCGCGGCCGCGCTCGCCTCCGTGGTGGGCGCCCGGTGAGGCGGAGGGACAGGTCCGTGCCGAGCACTCAGGGGGAAGGGGGACCGCTCATGGGGACACAGAACGCGCGATCGGGTCGCTCCGATCGGACAGGAGGGTGCCCGACATGGCGATGACGGCGATGGTCAAGGACGAGCTCTCCCGGGTGGAGTGCACCAAGACCTCCGAGCGCAAGGCCGAGGTGACAGCGCTGCTGCGCTTCTCCGGCGGCCTGCACATCGTGGGTGGCCGGGTGGTGATCGAGGCAGAGCTGGACACCGGCTCGGTGGCCCGCCGGCTGCGGCGCGACATCAGCGAGGTCTACGGCTACACCAGCGGCGTCAGCGTGCTGGCCGGCGGCAACATCCGCCGCGGCGTGCGCTACCTGGTCCGGATCGCCAAGCACGGCGAGGGGCTGGCCCGCCAGACCGGCCTGGTCGACCAGCGGGGCCGCCCCGTCCGCGGCCTGCCGCCGGCGGTCGTGTCCGGTGGGCTCGGCGACGCCGAGGCGGCCTGGCGCGGGGCGTTCCTGGCCCACGGCTCGCTGACCGAGCCCGGCCGCTCCTCCTCGCTGGAGGTCACCTGCCCCGGCCCGGAGGCGGCCATGGCCCTGGTGGGGGCCGCCCGGCGGCTCGGCATCGCGGCCAAGGCCCGCGAGGTGCGCGGCACCGACCGGGTCGTCGTCCGGGACGGCGACGCCATCGGCGCGCTGCTGACCCGGATGGGCGCCCACGACGCCGTCATGGCCTGGGAGGAGCGGCGGATGCGCCGCGAGGTCCGGGCGACGGCGAACCGGCTGGCCAACTTCGACGACGCGAACCTGCGCCGCTCCGCGCGGGCTGCGGTGGCGGCCAGCGCCCGGGTCGAGCGGGCCCTGGAGATCCTCGGTGAGGACGCCCCCGAGCACCTCCTGGTCGCCGGCCGGCTGCGCCTGGAGTTCGGTCAGGCGTCGCTGGAGGAGCTCGGCCAGCGGGCCGACCCGCCGATGACCAAGGACGCCGTCGCGGGCCGGATCCGCCGGCTGCTGGCGATGGCCGACAAGCGGGCCAAGGACCTCGGCATCCCGGACACCGAGTCCGTGGTGACCGACGACATGCTCGCCCAGTAAGAAGAGGACCCCTCGCCCCCCGGCCTTCGCTCCGCTCGGGCCGGGCGCCTGCGAGGGGGCCGCTCCAGCACGTCACCCGGCTCGGCACGGGCCCCTGAAGGGTGGCCGTTCCAGGACCTCGCCGGGCCCGTGGAGGGGGGCCGGGCCCCCGAGCGGGCCCGGCCTCCCTCCGCCGGGGCCGATAGGCTGCCACCGACATGTGGCCGCGCGCACGCACGGCCACCGGTGCGCAGGTGGGCTTCTGGAGGTCGGCAGTGACGGTACGGGTCGGGATCAACGGGTTCGGTCGGATCGGGCGCAACTTCTACCGGGCGGTCGCCGCCAGCGGGCAGGACATCGAGGTCGTCGCGGTCAACGACCTGACCACCCCGGACGCGCTGGCCCACCTGCTCAAGTACGACAGCATCCTCGGGAAGTTCCCCGAGGAGGTCTCCGTCGTCGGTGACGGCATCAAGGTCGGGGGCGCCACCCTCAAGGTCCTCGCCGAGCGCGACCCGGGCAACCTGCCCTGGGGCGACCTGGGGGTGGACGTCGTCGTCGAGTCGACCGGCTTCTTCACCAAGGCCGACGACGCCCGCAAGCACGTCGACGCCGGCGGCGCCAAGAAGGTCATCATCTCCGCGCCGGCCACCGGTGACGACCTGACCATCGTCATGGGCGTCAACCACGAGCAGTACGACGGCTCCCAGACGATCATCAGCAACGCGTCCTGCACGACCAACTGCCTGGCGCCGCTGGCCAAGGTGCTCAACGACGCCTTCGGCATCGAGCGAGGCCTGATGACCACCATCCACGCCTACACCGCCGACCAGAACCTCCAGGACGGCCCGCACAAGGACCTGCGCCGCGCCCGCGCCGCCGCACTGAACATCGTCCCCACCAGCACCGGCGCGGCCAAGGCCATCGGCCTGGTGCTGCCCGAGCTCAAGGGCAAGCTCGACGGCTACGCCCTGCGGGTCCCGGTGCCGACCGGGTCGGCCACCGACCTCACCGTCACGCTGTCCCGCGACGTGACCCTCGAGGAGGTCGACGCCGCCTACCGGGAGGCCGCCGCCGGCCCGCTGGCGCCCTACCTCGTCTACACGGACGCCCCGATCGTCTCCTCCGACATCGTCACCGACCCGGCGTCGTGCATCTACGACGCCGGCCTGACCAAGGTCTTCGGCAACCAGGTCAAGGTCGTCGGCTGGTACGACAACGAGTGGGGCTACTCCAACCGCCTGGTCGACTCCGTCGCCCTGGTCGGCTCCTCGCTCTGATGGGCCAGATGCGCACCGTCGACGAGCTCATCGCCGAGGGCGTCGCCGGCCGCCGGGTCCTGCTCCGCGCGGACCTCAACGTCCCGCTCGACGACAGCACGGGGACGCCGGTCATCACCGACGACGGCCGCATCCGGGCCAGCCTCCCCACGCTGCAGGCGCTGCGGGCCGCCGGTGCCCGGGTGGTCGTCGCCGCCCACCTGGGCCGGCCGAAGGGTGCGCCCGACCCGCGGTACTCCCTGGCCCCGGTGGCCGACCGGCTCGCCGAGCTGCTGGGCGCGCCGGTGCCGCTGGCCGCGGACGTGGCCGGCCCGGACGCCCGGGCGCGGGTCGAGGCCCTCGCCGACGGCGGCGTCGTGCTGCTGGAGAACGTCCGCTTCGAGCCGGCGGAGACCAGCAAGGACGACGACGCCCGGGGGGCGCTGGCCGACCGGCTCGCCGCCCTGGCCGACCTCTACGTCGACGACGCGTTCGGCGCGGTGCACCGCAAGCACGCCTCGGTCTACGACGTCGCCACCCGGCTGCCGCACGCGGCCGGCCGGCTGGTGGCCCGCGAGCTCGAGGTGCTCGACCGGCTGACCCAGGACCCGCAGCGGCCCTACGTCGTCGTCCTCGGCGGCTCGAAGGTCAGCGACAAGCTGGCCGTCATCGAGGCGCTGCTCCCCAAGGTCGACACGCTGCTGGTCGGCGGGGGGATGTGCTTCACGTTCCTCGCCGCCCAGGGGCACGGGGTGGGCGGCTCGCTGCTGGAGGCCGACCAGGTCGACACCTGCCGCCGGCTGCTCGAGGAGGCCGGGGACCGGATCGTGCTGCCGGTCGACGTGGTCTGCGCCGAGGCGCTCGTCGCCGACGCCCAGGTCACGGTGGCGCCGGTGGACGCCATCCCCGGGTCGCTCAAGGGGCTGGACGTCGGGCCGCGCACGGTCGAGCTGTTCGCCTCGCGGCTCGCCGGGGCGCGCACGGTCTTCTGGAACGGCCCGATGGGCGTGTTCGAGCTGGCGCCCTTCGTGCACGGGACCCGCGGCGTGGCCCAGGCGGTCGCGGACGTCGACGGGCTCTCCGTCGTCGGCGGCGGGGACTCGGCGGCGGCGGTGCGGCAGCTCGGGCTCGATGAGGACGCCTACGGCCACATCAGCACCGGTGGCGGCGCGTCGCTGGAGCACCTCGAGGGCCGGGAGCTCCCGGGCCTCACGGTGCTGGCGGACTGAGGAGGCGGCACATGGCACGGACGTCGAAGCGGGCCCGCCCGCCGCGGGAGGGGCGCCGGCCCCTCATCGCCGGTAACTGGAAGATGCACATGACGCACCTCGAGGCCATCGGCCTGGTGCAGAAGCTGGCGTTCTCCCTCACCGAGCCCCAGCTGGAGGCGGCCGAGGTGGTCGTCGTCCCGCCGTTCACGGCGCTGCGCAGCGTGCAGACGCTGGTCGCCGGGGACAAGCTGGAGATCGGCTACGGCGCCCAGGACCTGTCCGCGGCCGACTCGGGCGCGTACACCGGCGAGATCAGCGGCGGGATGCTGGCCGCGCTGGCCTGCCGGTACGTCCTGGTCGGCCACTCCGAGCGGCGCACGCTGCACGGTGAGGACGACGCGGTCGTCGCCGCGAAGGTGCAGGCCGCGCTGCGGCACGGCCTGGTCCCGGTCCTCTGCGTGGGGGAGGGGCTCGACGTCCGGCGCGCCGGCACGCACGTGCCGCACTGCAACGACCAGCTCGACGCGGCGCTGGCCGGGCTCACCGCCGAGCAGCTCCAGGAGCTCGTCGTCGCCTACGAGCCGGTGTGGGCGATCGGCACCGGCGAGGTGGCCACCCCCGATGATGCGCAGGAGGTCTGTGGGGCGCTGCGGGCGCGGCTCGCCGAGCGTTTCGGCCCGGAGACGGCCGCGGTGGTCCGTATCCTCTACGGCGGGTCGGTGAAGGCCGGCAACACCGCCGGGATCCTCGCCGGGCCGGACGTCGACGGGGCCCTCGTCGGCGGGGCCAGCCTGGACGCCGACGAGTTCGCGTCCATCTGTCGGACCGCCGCCGACGGCAGCTGAGAGCTGCCGCCGGCCCTGACCGGGGCGGAGCAGCACCCAGGTGACCAGCTCGATCCAGCGCGCGCCGGCGCCCTCCCGCACCGTCCGGGCGGTGCGCCGGTGCGCAGCCCTCGTGGCGTGCCTGCTGCTGGTGGCCGGCTGCGGCGGCGGCAACACCGGCGCGGCCGGCGTCCCCACGCAGACCGGCGAGCCGGACGCCGGGGTGCACGGCGTCCGCGCCCCCTCCGACCGGGCCGGCGGCACGCTGCGGCTGGTGACCGGCCCGCTGGACAGCCTGGACCCGCAGCGGTCCTACCTGCCCGGGGTCTGGAACCTGATGCGGCTCTACGTCCGCACCCTGGTCACCTGGTCGACCGAGCCCGGCCGCACCGACGAGCTGGTGCCCGACCTCGCCACCGACCTGGGCACCACCCCCGACGGGGGCCGGACCTGGACGTTCGTGCTCCGCGAGGGGGTGCGGTTCGAGGACGGCCGGCCGATCACCTCCCGTGACGTCAAGTACGGCATCGAGCGGTCCTTCGCCTCCGACGTGGTCGTCGGCGGGCCCACCTACGTGGTCGACCTGCTCGACGACCCCGCCGACCCGTACGCCGGTCCCTATCAGGACGGGACGCCGGGCCGGCTCGGCCTGCCCTCCATCGCCACGCCCGACGACCGGACCGTCGTCTTCACCCTCCGCACGCCCACCCCGGACTTCCCCTCCGTCATGGCACTGCCGTCCTCCAGCCCGGTGCCCGTCGACCTGGACACCGCCGGCGACTACGGCCGCGACCCGGTCTCGACCGGCCCGTACGCGATCACCTCGGTGGACGCCCAGGCCGGCATCCGGCTCGAGCGCAACCCGGAGTGGGACCCCGCGACCGACGACGTCCGCACCGCGCTGCCCGACGAGGTGCTGGTCCGCACCGGGCTGGGCGCCGTGGCCCGGGACCAGGCGCTGCTCGCCGGGTCCGCCGACCTGGACCTGTCCGGCAGCGGGGTGCACCACGCCACGACCAGCCGGCTCGAGGACCCCGACCTGGCCGCGCGGATCGACGACGTGCCCAGCGGGTCCATCCGGCTGCTGGCGCTGCCCACCACCGTTCCGCCCATGGACAACGCCGACTGCCGGTCCGCGGTGGCCGCCGTCGTCGACCGGACCGCCGTCCAGGACGCCCTCGTGCGGGACGGCAGCACGGTCCGCACGTCGCTGCTGTGGCCGCACGCGGTGGCCGGACGCCCGGAGGACCCGGACCCCCGGCCGGACCTCGAGGCGGCGCGCGCCTCGCTGGCCGCGTGCGGCCGGCCCGAGGGCTTCAGCACCGTGCTCGCGGTCGCCGAGACCACGGGCAGTGTCGAGGTGGCGAAGAGGGTCGCCGAGGACCTGGCCGAGGTCGGCATCGAGGTCCAGGTCAGCCCGCTGGACCCGGCCACCTACTACGCGACCGGCATCGGCAACCCGGACACGGTGACGGCGTCCGGGTACGGCCTGGTGCTGGCCTCCTGGAAGGCGGACTTCCCGACCGCGGCGTCCTTCCTGGTGCCGCTGGTCGACGGCCGGTCCATCCCGCAGGTCGGCAACACCAACTACGCGCGGCTGGCCGACCCGGCGGTCAACGCCCTGGTCGACACGGCCCGCACGGCGACCGACCCGGCCGCCGCCGTCGACGGCTGGCGGCAGGTCGCCGCCGCCGCGACGGCCAGCGCTGCCTACGTGCCGCTGGTGGAGAGCCGGCTGCAGCTCCTCGCCGGGCAGCGGCTCCGCAACGGGGTCGTCATGCAGCCCTACGGCAGCTACGACGTCGCCACCGCCGGCGTCGGCTGACAGCCCCGCTCGACCAGGTCGGCCGGCCGGGTCCGTCAGGCAAGGACGAGGAACCGCGTCCGTTACGCTGGTCTGTCGAGAGCCCGCGACCGTCCGGGTGCGCGCCCACACCCCCGTGGTCCACGGGACAGGAGATCCGAAGACCGATGATCGAGCTGGTGCTCAACGTCCTGCTGGTGCTGACCAGCGTGCTGCTGATCGTGCTGATCCTGCTGCACCGCGGCAAGGGCGGGGGTCTGTCGTCGATGTTCGGCGGCGCGGTCGCCTCGCAGCTGTCCGGCTCGTCGGTCGTGGAGAAGAACCTGAACCGGCTGACGATCTTCGCCGGGATGGTCTGGACCGTCTGCATCGTCGCCCTGGGCATCCTCATCAAGGCGAGCTGACCCCTCTTCCGAGACGAGATCGGCCGGTCCGTAGCGAGCCGGTACCCAGGGTGTCCGCATCGTGACCTGAGCTCGCCCCGATTGCCCCTAGACTGCCCGAGCGGTGATCCACTCCGGTGCCGCAGGACGTGGCCGTAGCACGCGGCCGTCAGGGGAGTGATCGTGGCTGGTGGCAACGCGATCCGGGGGAGCCGGGTCGGTGCGGGTCCGATGGGCGAAGCAGAACGGGGTGAGTCCGCGCCACGACGGCGGGTGGGCTTCTGGTGCGCGAACGGGCACGAGTCCCGCATCGCATTCGCGGCCGAGGTGGAGGTGCCCGACAGCTGGGACTGCCCGCGGTGCGGGCTGCCGGCCGGCACCGACCAGCAGCACCCGCCGCCGGCACCGCGGACGGAGCCGTACAAGACCCACCTGGCCTACGTCCGCGAGCGGCGCAGCGACGCCGACGGGGACGCACTCCTCGAGGAGGCGCTGACCCGGCTGCGCGCCCGCCGCGGGGCGTAAGGACCCCGCTGGCCCCCGCCACTCGCAGGCTCGCGGCGGGCCCCTGCAGCGGGGCCACTGACCCGGCACCGCTCCGCGGTGCCGGGTCAGCTGCTGTCTGCGGCCGGGTCGGTGCTGGGCAACCGGCTCGCGGCCGCCGCGTCGAGGATCCAGCGGGTGGCCCGCGTGCCGTGGGCCCCGGCCGCCGGCAGCTGTCGCCGGTCGGCTCCGGCCAGGGCGTCGGCGACGGCAGGGGCCTTGGCCTCACCGGTCACCAGCAGCCAGACCTCCTCCGCCGAGCAGATCGCCGGGAAGGTCAGGCTCACCCGGGTCGGCGGCGGCTTGGGACAGTCCCGGACGGCGGTCACCGGCCGCTCGTCGTCCACGGCCGGGGAGTCCGGGAAGATCGAGGCGACGTGCCCCTCCGGCCCCATCCCGAGCAGCAGCACGTCGATCCGGGGGACGGCGGCGCCGTCGCCGGCCGCGGCCGCGAGCTGCTCGGCGTACCAGGCCGCGGCCTCCTCCGGCTCGTCGAAGCCGGCGTCCGAGGACGGCATCGGGTGGACCCGCTCGGGGTCGACCACCACCCGGTCGAGCAGCGCCCGCTGGGCGCCGAGCTCGTTGCGCTCCGGGTCGTCCACCGGCACGAACCGCTCGTCGCCCCACCAGACGTCCACGAGCCGCCAGTCGACGACGGCGTGCTCCGGCTCGGCGGCCAGGTCGGCGACGCGCTCGAGCACGGCCGTGCCGATCCCGCCGCCGGTGAGCACCACGGACGCCGTCCCGTGCACCGCCTGGGCGGCCGCCAGCCGGGCGACCAGCGCCGAGGCGACGGACCGGGCGAGCCGGTCGGCGTCCGGCTCGACCACCACGTCCGGCGTGTGGCCCTTCTGCAGGGGCCCGCCGCGAGCGCGGATGGCCCCGTCCAGGGCACCGCCCTGAGCTTGCGAAGGATGGGGGGGACGGGGTCCTTCTAGGGGGGCAGGAGGGTCCTTCTTCACCCCGCCACCGCCCGGTCGGCCGCTGCCACCTCGGGAGCGGGCTCGTCCGCGTCGTGCTCCCCGTCCACGGCCACGTCGTCGGTGTCCGCGGAGTCGTCGGGCACCGTGGGTGCCGGCGTCCCCGGGTCGGCCGGCTGGGCGGACGGGCGCATCGGGTCGTGCCAGACGTACTCCCGGTCCGCCGGCCGGCCGGCCAGGCCGGACATCCCCGTCGCCGCCTCGAGCGCCTCGCTGTACGGCTCGTCGGAGTCCAGCCGGCGCAGCTCCTCGCCGATCAGGTCGCCCAGGGACCGGTCCGGGAGGGCCACGATCGCGTCCGGCCGGTACGGCTGGGTGATGATCGCGTTCCCCTTGCGGCCGTCCTGCAGCCGCAGTTCCTCGTCCTGGTCGAGTTGCAGCACCACGCCGTCCACGCCGGAGCTGCCCGGCGCCCGGGCGGCCGGCACGACCGACACCTGGCACCCGCAGCGGGAGGACAGCCAGCCGGCGAGCAGTTGGGCGGTGGCGTTGGCCGGGTCGCCCTCGACCGTGCCGCCGACCACCCGCACCGCCTCACCACGCCGGCCGGCCACGGAGTCCAGGGTGGACGCCAGGGTGGCCCGCCACGGGGTGCTCCGGGTCCAGGCCAGGTCGGTGTCGCCCGGGGCGAAGTCCTCGGCGCGCACGCGCAGCGCCTCCAGCGGGTCCTCGGCCATCGAGGCGTCGGTGATCCGGCGGGAGGCGATGACGCCGAGGGCGTCGGTGGCGATCCGGGTCGGCGGCCGCTCGTGCCACCACGTCACCACCGGGGCGTCCGCGGCCAGCAGCGGCAGCACGACGGACTCGGCGTGCAGCCCGAGCCGGCCGTACATCCGCATCACGACGGCCTCACCGGGGCCCAGTCGCCCGCCGATCAGCACCTCGGCGTCCAGCCGCGGCACCGGGGCGTCGATCTGCCGGCGCACCACGATGAGCAGCCGGCACGGGTGCACCTCGGCGGCGGCGGTAGCGGCCTCCTCGGCCTCGGCGACGCGGCTCTCGTCGGCCACGACGACCAGGGTGAGGGCGACCCCGCTCATCACCGCGCCACCGGTGCGCCGCTGGGCGGCGAGCTCCTTGACCACGGCCGAGCCGGTGGTGTCCCACAAGGTCGTCACGAGGTCTCTCCGATCGGGGTGCGGACGGTGGTGGTCGGGTGCGCGGTCACGGCCGACGCCACCGGCGGCCCTCGGCGGCGAGCATCTCCTCGGCCGCCCGCGGACCCCACTCACCGGCGCGGTACGGGTGCGGCTCGGTGCCCGCCCAGAACTTCTCCAGCGGGTCGATGACCGCCCAGGACGCCTCGACCTCGGCGTTGCGCGGGAACAGCGTGGCGTCGCCCAGCAGCACGTCGAGCAGCAGCCGCTCGTAGGCCTCGGGGCTCGCCTCGGTGAACTGCTCGCCGTAGAGGAAGTCCATCGCGACGTCGCGGACCTCCATCACGCTGCCGGGGACCTTGGAGCCGAACTTGAGGGTCACCCCCTCGTCGGGCTGCACCCGGACCACCAGCTGGTTGTGGCCCAGCTCCTCGGTGTCGGTGGGCGCGAAGGGCAGGTGGGGTGCCCGCTTGAAGACCAGCGCGATCTCGGTGACCCGGCGCGGCAGCCGCTTGCCGGTCCGCAGGTAGAACGGCACCCCGGCCCAGCGGCGGGTCTCCACGCCGAACCGCACGGCGGCGAAGGTCTCGGTGGTCGACTCCTCGTCGACGCCGTCCTCCTGCCGGTACCCCCGGGCCCGCTGGCCGGCGAGCCAGCCCTGCTCGTACTGCCCCCGCACGGCGAAGGTGGCCATGTCGGTGGGCACCGACACCGCGCGCAGCACCTTGAGCTTCTCGGTGCGGATCTCCTCGGCGGAGAACTCGACCGGCTCCTCCATGGCGGTCAGCGCCAGCAGCTGCAGTAGGTGGTTCTGCAGCACGTCACGGGCGGCGCCGGTCTTCTCGTAGAAGCCGGCCCGGCCGCCGATGCCGACGTCCTCGGCCATGGTGATCTGCACCGAGTCGACGTGGTGGCCGTTCCAGACCGGCTCGAACAGGGAGTTGGCGAACCGCAGCGCCAGCAGGTTCTGGACGGTCTCCTTGCCCAGGTAGTGGTCGATCCGGAAGACGTCCTCGGCGCTGAACACCGAGTCGACCAGCTCGTTGAGCTCGCGGCTGGAGGCCAGGTCGGTGCCGAACGGCTTCTCCACGACCACCCGCCGCCACCGCTCCGGGGTGCTGTCGGCCATCCCGGTGCGCTGCATCTGCTTGAGGACCGTCGGGAACATCGCCGGCGGGATGGACAGGTAGAACGCGGCGTTGCCGCCGATGCCGTGGCTGCCCTCCAGCTCGGCCAGGGCGCCGGCCAGCTCGTCGAAGGCGTTGTCGTCGTCGAAGGAGCCCTGGACGAAGCGGACGCTGTTGGCCAGCCGCTCCCAGACCTCCTCGCGCCAGGCCGTGCGGGCGTGCTCCCGGGCGGCGGCACGGGCCAGCTCGGCGAACTCGGTGTCACCCCAGTCGCGGCGGGCGAAGCCGAGCAGCGCGAAGTTGGTGGGCAGCAGGCCCCGGTTGGCCAGGTCGTAGACGGCGGGCAGCAGCTTCTTGCGCGCGAGGTCCCCGGTGATCCCGAAGACCACCAGGGCGCAGGGCTCGGGAACGCGTGGGAGCCGCCGGTCCCGCGGATCGCGCAGCGGGTTGGTGGTCATGGTGTCCGTCCTCGGTGTCGCCGGAGGGTGATCGGGGTGTGGTGCGGCCACCCGCCGCCCGGGTGCTGCGCTACGCCGGGCGGCGGGTGAGGCCCCCCTGGAGGGTCCCGCCGCGAGTGGGAGGACCGCGTCCTCCTCATCCCTCGCAGGCTCGGGACGAGCCTCGGGACGGGGCCGGGGCAGGGGTCGTCTGTCTCAGGCCTTGTCCTCCAGTTGCTCCTTCACCGACGCGGTCAGGTCGTCCCAGGCGTCGACGAACTTCTGCACGGCCTCCTCCTCGAGCACCCGGAAGACGTCGTCGAGGTCGATCCCGGCGTCGACGACGGCCTGCATCACCTTCTCGGCGTCCGCGTAGGCCTCCTGGACCGGGACGCCCGGGGTGCCGTGGTCGGCGTAGGCCTGCAGGGTCTTCTCCGGCATGGTGTTGACCGTGTCCGGGGCGATGAGCTCGGAGATGTAGAGCGTGTCGGAGTAGTCGGGGTTCTTGACCCCGGTGGAGGCCCAGAGCGGGCGCTGCGGCCGGGCACCGTGGGACTCCAGCGCCTTCCAGCGGTCGGAGGAGAACACCTCCTCGTAGGCCCGGTAGGCCAGCACCGCGTTGGCCACGCCCGCCCTGCCCTTGAGCGAGGCGTCCGCACCGGCGTCGTCCAGCCGCTTGTCGATCTCGGTGTCCACCCGGGACACGAAGAACGACGCCACGGACTCGATGCCCTCGAAGGACGCGTCCGCGTCGTCGGCCAGCCGCTGCTCGAGGCCGGAGAGGTAGGCGTCCATCACCTGGCGGTAGCGGTCCGGGCTGAAGATCAGCGTGACGTTGACGCTGATCCCCTTGGCGATCGAGGTGCTGATCGCCGGCAGCCCCTCCACCGTGGCCGGGATCTTGATGAACAGGTTCGGCCGGTCGACCAGCCACCACAGGTGGGCGGCCTCGGCGGCCGTGGCGTCGGTGTCCCGGGCCAGCCCGGGAGCCACCTCCAGGGACACCCGGCCGTCCCGGCCGGTGCGGGCCGCGACGGGGGACAGCAGGTCGCAGGCGTCCCGGACGTCGGCGGCGGTGATGGTCCGCAGCGCCTCCTCGACGCTGACCTTCCGGACCGCCATCGCGTGCAGCTGGTCGTCGTAGGACTCCGAGCCGCTGATCGCCGCGGCGAAGATCGACGGGTTCGTGGTGACCCCGACGACGCTGCGCTCGTCGACCAGCGACTGCAGGTTCCCGCTGCGGATGCGGTCCCGCGACAAGTCGTCCAGCCAGACGGCGACCCCCGCCTTGGACAGCTGCGCCATGTTCTCGTTCTGGGTCATCTCAAGTTCCCTTCGTGGGGTGTGGCCTCCCTTCAGGGTCCCGCGCCGAGCCTGCGAGGCGAGGGGGGAAGGGAGGTCCTTACTCAGAGGTCGCCGGTCGCGGTGGAGGTGAAGACGCCGCCGCGCGAGACGCCGGCGCCCGAGGGGGGAGTGGCGCCGTTGGCCGCGGCCTCGATGCTCTCCCTGGCGGCGGCCACGACGGCCTCCGCGGTCAGCCCGAACTCCTCGTAGAGCTTCGAGTAGGAGGCGCTGGCGCCGTAGTGGTCCAGGCCGACGATCCGGCCGGCGTCGCCGACGAACTCGCGCCAGCCCATCGGCACGCCGGCCTCGACGCTGACCCGCGCCCGGACCGACGGCGGCAGCACCTCGAGCCGGTAGGCCTCGTCCTGCTCGGCGAACCACTCCCAGCAGGGGAGCGACACCACCCGGGTCGGCACGCCCGCGGCCTCGAGCTGCTCGCGGGCGGCGACGGCGATCTGCACCTCGGAGCCGGTGCCCATCAGCACCACCTCCGGGGTCCCGTTCGAGGCCTCGGCCAGCACGTAGCCGCCCCGGGCCACGCCCTCCGCCGAGGCGAACTCCGTCCGGTCGAAGACCGGCAGGTTCTGCCGGGACAGCGCCAGACCGGCGGGCCGGTCGTTGTGCTCGAGGATCGTGCGCCACGCGACGGCGGTCTCGTTGGCGTCGGCCGGGCGGACGAAGTCCAGGCCGGGGATCGCGCGCAGCGCCGCGTAGTGCTCGATGGGCTGGTGGGTCGGGCCGTCCTCGCCCAGGCCGATCGAGTCGTGGGTCCACACGTAGGTCACCGGCAGCTGCATGAGGGCGGCCAGCCGCACCGCCCCGCGCATGTAGTCGGAGAAGGTGAGGAACGTGCCGCCGTAGACGCGGGTGCCGCCGTGCAGCGCGATCCCGTTCATGATCGCGCCCATGGCGTGCTCGCGGACGCCGAAGTGCAGCGTGCGGCCGTAGGGCCCACCGGACCACATCTTGGTCTGGCGGCTGGCCGGCAGGAACGACGGCTCGCCCTTGACCGCGGTGTTGTTGCTCTCGGCCAGGTCGGCCGACCCGCCCCACAGCTCGGGGAGCTCGGGGTAGAGGGCGGCGAGCACCTCGCCGGAGGCCTTGCGGGTGGCCACGCCCTTGGGGTCGGCGTCCCAGGTCGGCAGGGCCGCCGCCCAGCCCTCGGGCAGGGTCCGGCTGGTCATCCGCTCCAGCAGGGCGGCGCCCTCGGGATTGGCCTGCCGCCAGGCGTCGAAGTCCGTCTGCCAGGCCGCCTGCGCCTCCTGGCCTCGGGTCAGGGCCCGGCGGGTGTGCTCGATGACCTCGGGGGCGATGTCGAAGGTCTTCTCCGGGTCGAAGCCCAGGACCCCCTTGGTCGCCTTCACCTCGTCGTCCCCGAGGGCCGAGCCGTGCACGGCGCCGGTGTTCTGCTTGTTCGGCGACGGCCAGCCGATCACCGTGCGGAGCACGATGATCGACGGGCGGGTGGTCTCGGCCTTCGCGGCGGCGAACGCGGCGTCGACGGCGGCGAGGTCCTCGCCGTCGTCCACGTGCTGCACGTGCCAGCCGTAGGCCTCGTAGCGCTTGCCGACGTCCTCGGTGAATGCGACGGTGGTGTCGTCCTCGATGGAGATCCTGTTGTCGTCGTAGACGAGCACCAGGTTGCCGAGCTCCTGGGTGCCGGCCAGCGAGGAGGCCTCGCCGCTGACGCCCTCCTCCAGGTCGCCGTCTGAGGCGAAGGCCCAGATGGTGTGGTCGAACAGGCCCTCGCCCTGGGGGGCGTCCGGGTCGAGCAGGCCGCGCTCGCGGCGGGCGGCCATGGCCATGCCGACCGCGTTGCCGACGCCCTGACCGAGCGGCCCGGTGGTGGTCTCCACGCCCTTGGTGTGGCCGACCTCGGGGTGACCCGGCGTCCTCGAGCCCCAGGTGCGCAGTGCCTGCAGGTCCTCCAGCTCCAGGCCGTAGCCGGCGAGGTAGAGCTGCACGTACAGCGTGAGGCTGGAGTGGCCCATGGACAGCACGAACCGGTCGCGGGCCGGCCAGTTCGGGTCGCTGGGGTCGTGCCTGAGCCACTTCTGGAACAGCAGGTACGCGACCGGCGCCATGCTCATCGCGGTGCCGGGGTGGCCGTTGCCGACCTTCTGGACGGCGTCCATCGCCAGCACCCGGGCGGTGTCGACGGCCCTGCGGTCCAGCTCACCGAAGCCCTCGGGCAGCGTCGGCCGGGGCTGCCGGGGCGAGCCGGTGGGGCTGTCGCTGGCGGCCTCCGCCGGGGCCTCGGCCTCGGTGCTCTTGGTCCCACTGTCAGCGGTCATGTGGCGCTCGGTGCTCCCTCTGGGGTCGGTCGGTGTCGGACCGCCCGGGGGGCGCGGAGCTCCACCCACCCCGGGCGGACGACGGTGCGCGCCACGGCCGACCGGCCGGGTCGGTTCCGGTCCGGTGGCGCAGGACTCGTCGTCGCCATCGACGACCGTCCTACCCGCTGCGCGCGCAGCATCAACGTGACCGACCCTAGTCATGCCCGCAGGTTCCCGACGGGAGGCCGGGGCTAGAGTGGGTGGGCAACCCACCTCCGGCAGAGAAGGACCTCGTGGTGCCCTGCTGCCCGCGCGACGCCGGCCTCCCGGGGACCCGGTGACGGCGATCGCCGAGCGCCCCGTCGCCCGGCCGCACTCGCCGGCCCGGACGACGGTCGCCGCCTACGTCTCGCTGACCAAGCCCAAGCTGGTCGAGCTGCTGCTGGTCACCACCCTGCCGGCGATGATGATCGCCGCGGGGGGCTGGCCCGGGACGGGCCTGGTCGTGGCCACCCTGGTCGGTGGGACGCTCGCGGCGGGGGCGGCCAACACGATCAACTGCTGGTACGACCGGGACATCGACCGGCTGATGGACCGCACCCGGGACCGGCCGATCCCCAGCGGGGTGATCGAGCCCCGGGCCGCGCTGCTCTTCGGCGTGCTCCTGGCGTGGGCCTCGCTGGTCCTGCTCGGGCTGTTCACCACGCCGCTGGCCACGTTCCTCGCGGCGGCCGCGGTGCTGGCCTACTCGGTCGTCTACACGATGGTGCTCAAGCGCCGGACCCGGCACAACACCGTCTTCGGCGGGCTGCCGGGCGCCGCTCCGGTGCTGATCGGCTGGGCCGCGGTCACCGGGTCGCTGGACTGGCCGGCGCTCGTCTTCTTCGGCATCGTCTTCTGTTGGCAGATGCCGCACTTCTGGGCCCTGGCCAGCCGCTTCCGCTACGACTACTTCCGGGCCGGGGTGCCCATGCTGTCGGTGGTGGCGAGCCCGGCCGCGGTCGGCCGCCAGTCGGTGGCGTGGGCCTGGGGGACGCTGGCCGTCTCGCTGCTCCTGGCGCCGGTGACGCCCGGGATGGGCTGGGTCTACACGGCGCCGGCCGCGGCGCTGGGCGCGTGGTTCGTGTGGGAGGCCCACCAGTGGCTGGCCCGCATCCGGGCCGGTGGCGACGAGCGGCCGATGAAGTTGTTCCACGTGTCGATCACGTACATGACGCTGCTGTCACTGGCGATCGTGGCCGACGTCCTGGTCTAGCTCGTCGGCCCCGTTCAGGGTCCCAGGACGGCCCCGCTGCAGGGTTCCGCCGCGAGCCCGCGAGCGGTGGGGGGCAGCGGGGTCCTTCCTCAGCGGGTGGCGGAGGTGAGCGGCGCGGCGACGTCGACCGGCAGCTCGGACGCCGGGCCGCGCACCGCCCAGAGCAGCCGCGCGGCGAAGCCGGTGATGAGCACCGCGCCGGCCATGTGCACCAGCACCAGCACGACGGGCAGCTGAGTGAAGTACTGCACGTAGCCGACGACGCCCTGGGCCAGTTCCACGACCAGCAGGTCCCGCGCCGCCCGGCGGACCCGGGCGGGGGCGTCGGTGGCGTGCAGCGCCACCAGCAGCGCGACGGTCAGGCCGACGAGCAGGAAGACGGCGTCGGCGTGCAGCTGGCTGACCAGCTCCGGGTCCCAGCCGGTCCGCCCGGCGTCCGGGTCGCCGCTGTGCGGCCCGCTCCCTGTCACCAGCGTGCCGAGCACCAGCACCAGCGCGGTGGTGGCGGCGACCCCCTGGGCCAGCCGGGCCAGCGGACGGCGGACGACGAACTGCCCGACCCCGGGCTCCCGCGAGCGCAGCCACATGGTGGTCGTGAGGGCCACCAGGACGATCGACACCAGGAAGTGCGCCGCCACGGTGTAGGGGTTCAGCCCGGTGAGCACCGTGATCCCGCCCACGACCCCCTGCGCCGGGATGCCGAGGAACGCCAGCACGGCCAGCCGGCGGAGGTCGTTCCGGGCGGACCGGAACACCGCCACCAGGGTGGCCGCGGCCACGGCGACCAGCACGAAGGTGAGCAATCGGTTGCCGAACTCGATCACCCCGTGGACGGCGAGCTCCGGGGTGCTCACGAAGCTCTCCTCGGTGCACCGCGGCCAGGTGGGGCACCCCAGCCCGGAGCCGGTGAGCCGGACGATGCCGCCGGTCAGCACGACCAGGCCGTTGGCGACCGCGCTGGCCAGTGCGAGGCGGGACACCGTGGAGTCGCGCACCGTCGCGGGGAGGACCGACACGCTCCCGATGCTACTGACCGCAGGTGCCCGCGCCTCCGGTGTGACCGCTGTCTCGGGCCGCGCGCAGGTAAGGGCGACCTTGCTTGCGGGCTCCCGGAAATAGCACACACTCGTGTTGTGGAAACCGCTGCAGCCGACGTCCGGAGCCCTGCTCCGGGCGACGACGGGCGCACCCGCGACCGGGTGAGCGCCCTGCTCCTCGAGCACGGACCGCAGACCGCAGCCGAGCTGGCCGCCCGGCTGGGGGTGTCCCCGGCGGCGGTCCGCCGGCACCTGGACGCCCTGCTGGCCGCGGGCCGGGTGGCCGAGGGCTCGCTGCCGGCCGGCGCCGGGCACCGCGGCCGGGGCCGCCCGGCCCGGCGGTTCACCCTCACCGACAGCGGGCGCGAGGCCTTCCCGCACGCCTACGACGACCTGGCGCTCACCGCCCTGCGGTACGTCGCCGCCGCCGGCGGGCCCGACGCCGTCCGCCGGGTCGCCGAGCAGCAGCTCGCCGGGCTGGAGGAGCGCTGCTCCGCCGCGGTGGCGGACGCCCAGGCCGCCACCGAGGGCGGGGAGCCGGTCGACCGGGCGCAGGTGCTGGCCGTCGCGCTGAGCGCCGAGGGCTACGCCGCCAGCGCGTCGGCGATCTCCAGCGGCGGCCAGCTCTGCCAGCTGCACTGCCCGGTCGCCCACGTCGCGGCCGAGTTCCCGCAGCTGTGCGAGGCTGAGACCGCCGTCATCGGCCGCCTGGTCGGCACCCACGTCCAGCGCCTGGCGACCATCGCCCACGGCGACGGCATCTGCACCACCCACATACCGGGGCAGCTCACCCTCCGCGGAGGGAACAAAGCCGCCCCCGCACGCCCTGTACCTGCTGGTCGCGCCGCACATCGCCCCTCGCGGGGGCACGCCGGCGCCAGCACTGCAGCGACCCCCTCGATCGACCGGGAGAGGACCCCCGCATGACCAGCACCCAGCAGCCGGTGGCCAGCACGCCGATGACGCAGGACGAGCAGATCGACGCGCTCGGCCGCTACAAGTACGGCTGGGCGGACGCCGACGTCGCCGGCGCCTCTGCCCGCCGCGGGATCGACGAGGACGTCGTCCGGGACATCTCCGCGCGCAAGGGCGAGCCGGAGTGGATGCTCGAGCGCCGCCTCAAGGCCCTCAAGCTCTTCGGCAAGAAGCCGATGCCCGACTGGGGTTCGGACCTGTCCGGGATCGACTTCCAGAACATCAAGTACTTCGTGAAGTCGACCGAGGCACAGGCCGCCACGTGGGACGACCTCCCCGCGGACATCAAGAACACCTACGACAAGCTCGGCATCCCCGAGGCGGAGAAGCAGCGCCTTGTCTCCGGTGTCGCGGCCCAGTACGAGTCCGAGGTCGTCTACCACAAGATCCGTGAGGACCTCGAGGAGCAGGGCGTCCTCTTCCTCGACACCGACACCGCGCTGCGCGAGCACGAGGACCTGTTCCGGGAGTACTTCGGCTCGGTCATCCCCTCCGGGGACAACAAGTTCGCCGCGCTCAACACCGCGGTGTGGTCCGGCGGCTCGTTCATCTACGTGCCGAAGGGCGTGCACGTGGAGATCCCGCTGCAGGCCTACTTCCGGATCAACACCGAGAACATGGGCCAGTTCGAGCGGACCCTCATGATCATCGACGAGGGCGCCTACGTGCACTACGTCGAGGGCTGCACCGCGCCGATCTACAAGTCCGACTCGCTGCACTCCGCGGTCGTCGAGATCATCGTCAAGAAGAACGCCCGCTGCCGGTACACGACCATCCAGAACTGGTCGAACAACGTCTACAACCTGGTCACCAAGCGGGCCGTGGCCCACGAGGGCGCGACCATGGAGTGGGTCGACGGCAACATCGGCTCCAAGGTGACGATGAAGTACCCGGCCGTGTGGATGACCGGTGAGCACGCCAAGGGCGAGGTGCTGTCCATCGCCTTCGCCGGCGAGGGCCAGCACCAGGACGCCGGCGCCAAGATGGTGCACGCCGCGCCGCACACCTCCTCGAACATCATCAGCAAGTCGGTGGCGCGCGGCGGTGGCCGCACCTCCTACCGCGGGCTGGTGCAGATCGACGAGGGCGCCCACGGCTCGAGGTCCACGGTGAAGTGCGACGCGCTGCTGGTGGACACCATCAGCCGCTCGGACACCTACCCCTACGTCGACGTCCGCGAGGACGACGTGTCCATGGGCCACGAGGCGACCGTGTCGCGGGTCAGCGAGGACCAGCTCTTCTACCTGATGAGCCGCGGCATGTCCGAGGACGAGGCGATGGCGATGGTCGTGCGCGGCTTCGTCGAGCCGATCGCCCGGGAGCTGCCGATGGAGTACGCCCTCGAGCTCAACCGCCTGATCGAGCTGCAGATGGAAGGTGCCGTCGGCTGATGTCGGCCACTGACGACCAGACCACCCTGACCACCGACTCCGCCGTCCTCGCCGGGGAGCTGTTCGCCCCCGGCGTCGGCGCCCAGGCCGGGCCGCCCACCACCCCCGCGTCGGGCACCGGGACCGCCGGCGACACGCCCCCCGGGGCGCACTCGCACGGCGGCCCGACGCCGACCGGCTCGCCCGCCGAGCGGTTCACCTCCACCGACCCGGACGCCTTCGGCGCGCCCACCGGCCGCGAGGAGGAGTGGCGCTTCACCCCGATGCGCCGCGTCCGCGCGCTGCTGGACGGCGCGCCGTCCGACGCGCACCTGCAGTGGGAGACCGACCTGCCCGAGGGCGCCGAGCTGACCTCCGTCGAGGCCGGCGACCCGCTGCTCAAGAGCCTGCCCGAGCCGGTCGACCGGCTCGCCGCGCTCACCCGGCAGCGCAGCGGCGGCGCCGCCGTCGTCCGGATCGCCAAGGAGGCCGTGCTCGACCGCCCGGTCACCCTGGGCCTGGCCGGCACCGGCAGCGAGGACGTCGTCTGGGACCAGCTCGTCGTCGAGGTCGGCCAGTTCGCGCAGGCCACCGTCGTCCTGGACCACAGCGGCCTGGCCCGCTACTCCGGTGGCGTGGCCTTCCTGCTCGGTGACGGTGCCCAGCTCACCGTCGTCTCCGTGCAGGAGTGGGCGCCCGGCTCGGTGCACGGCGGCCAGTACGACGCCGTCGTCGGCCGGGACGCCAGCCTCAAGCAGGTCGTGGTCACCCTGGGCGGCGACCTGGTCCGGCTGGTCAGCAACGTGCAGTACACCGGCGCCGGCGGGTCGGCCGACCTGTACGGCGTCTACTTCGCCGACGAGACCCAGCACCAGGAGCACCGGCTCTGGGTCGACCACGGCACGCCGAACTGCCGCAGCAACGTCGTCTACAAGGGCGCGCTGCAGGGCGAGCAGGCGCACACGGTGTGGGTCGGCGACGTGCGGATCCGCCCGGCCGCCACCGGAACCGACACCTACGAGCTGAACCGGAACCTGGTGCTCACCGACGGCGCCCGCGCCGACTCGGTGCCGAACCTGGAGATCGAGACCGGCGAGATCGTCGGCGCCGGCCACGCCAGCGCCACCGGCCGGTTCGACGACGAGCAGCTGTTCTACCTGTGCTCCCGCGGCATCAACGCCGAGACCGCGCGCCGCCTGGTGGTCCGCGGCTTCTTCGCCGACGTCGTCCAGCACATCGGGCTGCCCGCGCTGCAGGACCGGCTGATGCGCAGCATCGAGGCCCGCCTCGGCGCCCTGCCCGACCTGGACGAGCAGCCGGTCGAGGTGGCCTGACCCATGGCGTTCGAGCGGCTCTGCGCGCTGTCCGACGTGCCCGAGGACGGCGCGCTGCGGATCGAGCTGCCGCGCCTGGAGGTCGCCGTCGTCCGGTTCGACGGCGAGGTCCACGCCCTCGAGGACCTCTGCAGCCACGCCGAGGTCGCGCTGAGCGACGGCGAGGTCGAGGACCGCGACGGCGTCCCCACCATCGAGTGCGCGCTGCACGGGTCGTGCTTCGACCTGCGCACCGGCGAGCCCACCAACCTCCCGGCCACCGAGCCGGTCCCCGTCTACCCGGTCCGGGTGGAGGGCGACGACGTCTACGTCGACGTCGCCGCCCCCCTCGCCGCGGCCACCCACTGAGGAGCGAGAACCCGTGACCAGCACCACCGCCAGCCCGACCGCCACCGCCACCCCGACCGGCAGCGTCCTGGAGATCCGCGACCTGCACGTCACCGTCGGCGAGGGCGACGACGCCAAGGAGATCCTCCGCGGCGTCGACCTGACCGTCCGCGGCGGCGAGACGCACGCGATCATGGGCCCCAACGGCTCGGGCAAGTCCACGCTGGCGTACTCCATCGCCGGCCACCCCAAGTACACGATCACCGGCGGCACGGTGACCCTCGACGGCGAGGACGTCCTCGCGATGACCGTCGACGAGCGCGCCCGGGCCGGCCTGTTCCTGGCCATGCAGTACCCGGTCGAGGTCCCCGGCGTCTCGGTGTCGAACTTCCTGCGCACCGCGGCCACCGCCGTCACCGGTCAGGCGCCGAAGCTGCGCACCTGGGTCAAGGACGTCAAGAGCGAGATGGACGCCCTGGAGATGGACCCGGCCTTCGCCGAGCGCAACGTCAACGAGGGCTTCTCCGGCGGTGAGAAGAAGCGCCACGAGATCCTGCAGATGCGGCTGCTCAAGCCGAAGGTCGCCGTCCTGGACGAGACCGACTCCGGCCTGGACGTCGACGCGCTGCGGGTCGTCTCCGAGGGCGTCAACCGGGCCAAGGCCGACAGCCCGGTCGGGGTCCTGCTGATCACCCACTACACGCGGATCCTGCGCTACATCAAGCCGGACTTCGTGCACGTCTTCGTCGCCGGCCGGATCGTCGAGGAGGGTGGCCCCGAGCTCGCCGAGAAGCTGGAGAACGAGGGCTACGCCGCCTACGTGAAGGACTCCGCCGAGCAGGCCCGCCTGGAGGGGAACGCATGACCCAGACCGTCTCCCGTCCCGCGGCGTCCTCGGACGAGGCGCGGCGGGCGCCGCTGCCGCTGGACGTCGAGGCGATCCGGGCGGACTTCCCCATCCTGCGCCGCACCGTCCGGGACGGGCGCCGCCTGGTGTACCTGGACTCCGGGGCCACCTCGCAGAAGCCGCGCAGCGTCCTGGACGCCGAGCGCGACTTCTACGAGAACCACAACGCCGCCCCGCACCGCGGCGCGCACCAGCTCGCCGAGGAGGCCACCGGCCTCTACGAGGCGGCCCGCTGCACGGTCGGCGCGTTCATCGGCGCGCCGGAGAACGAGGTCGTGTTCACCCGCAACACCACCGACGCGATCAACACCGTGGCCTACGCGCTGTCCAACGCGGCGACGGCCAAGGAGCCGGCGTTCCGCCGGTACGCCGTCGGCCAGGGCGACGAGATCGTCGTCACCGAGATGGAGCACCACGCCAACCTGGTGCCCTGGCAGCAGCTGTGCGAGCGGACCGGCGCGACCCTGCGCTGGCTCGGCCTCACCGACGACGGCCGGCTGGACTTGTCCGACCTGCACTCGGTGGTCAACGAGCGCACCAAGCTCGTCGCGGTGACCCAGCAGTCCAACATCCTGGGGACCATCAACCCGCTGGGCGACATCGTCGCCCGGGCGCGCGAGGTCGGCGCCCTGGTGCTGGTCGACGGCGCCCAGTCGGTGCCGCACCAGCCGGTGGACGTCACCGAGCTCGGCGCGGACTTCCTCGTCTTCTCCGGCCACAAGATGCTGGGGCCCACCGGCGTCGGCGTGCTGTGGGGCCGCTACGAGGTGCTCGACGCACTGCCGCCGTTCCTCACCGGCGGCTCGATGATCGAGGTCGTGCGGATGGAGGGCAGCACCTTCATGCCCCCGCCGCAGCGCTTCGAGGCCGGCGTGCCGATGACCGCCCAGGTGATCGGGCTCGGCGCCGCCGTCGAGTACCTGCAGCGGCTGGGCATGGACAACGTGCTGGCGCACGAGGAGGCGCTCACCGCCTACGCGCTGGAGCAGCTGCAGGCGATCCCGGGCGTCACGGTGATCGGCCCGCCGGACACCGTCGCCCGCGGGGGAGCGATCAGCTTCACCGTCGAGGGCATCCACCCGCACGACGTCGGCCAGGTGCTCGACGACCTGGGCATCGCCGTCCGGGTCGGGCACCACTGCGCGTGGCCGGTCGTCCGGCGCTACGGCGTCCCGGCGACCACCCGGGCCACCTTCTACGTGCACACCGGCTACGACGACGTCGACGCCCTCGTCGACGGGGTCCGGGAAGCCCAGCGCTTCTTCGGCGTTGTACCTGGCGAGGTGAGCTGATGCAGCTGCAGTCGATGTACCAGGACATCATCCTGGACCACTACCGGAACCCGCACGGCCGCGGGCTCCGGGAGCCGTTCGAGGCCGAGGTGCACCACGTCAACCCGACTTGCGGCGACGAGGTGACCCTGCGGGTGCACCTGGACGGCGAGACCATCGCCGACGTCTCCTACGAGGGGATGGGCTGCTCGATCAGCCAGGCGTCGGTCTCGACCATGTACGACCTGGTGATCGGCAGGTCCGTCTCCGAGGCGCTGGCGACCGGCGAGCACTTCATGACGCTGATGCAGAGCAAGGGCGACGCCTCGGTGGCCGAGAAGCTCGAGGACGAGCTCGAGGACGCCGTCGCCTTCGCCGGCGTCTCGAAGTACCCCGCGCGCATCAAGTGCGCGCTGATGAGCTGGATGGCCCTCAAGGACGCGAGCGTCCGGGCGATGTCGGCCGCCCCGACAGAAGGAGCACAGTCATGACCGAGAGCACCCCTGTCGACGAGGCCGGCCCGGCCCTGGTCGGCGGCAAGTCCGCGCTGCTGGAGGATCTCGAGGAGGCCATGCGGGACGTCGTCGACCCCGAGCTCGGGGTCAACGTCGTCGACCTGGGGCTGGTCTACGGCCTGGACGTCGACGCCGAGGCCAACGTGGCGATCATCGACATGACGCTGACCTCGGCGGCCTGCCCGCTGACCGACGTCATCGAGGACCAGGCCCGCCAGGCCCTCACCGGCGGCCCCGGCCCCGGCCTGGTCGACGACATCCGGATCAACTGGGTCTGGATGCCGCCGTGGGGCCCGGACAAGATTACCGACGACGGCCGCGAGCAGCTGCGCGCCCTCGGCTTCCGCGTCTGAGGAAGGACCCCCTTGCCCCCCGCGCCTCGCAAGCTCGGCGCGGGACCCTGCAAGGGGGCCGAACCCCTCACCACACCAGAGCTCGCGGCCGGACCCTGCAGGAGGGCCCGGCCGCGGGCTCTTTCAGGCTCGAGCACGCGTACGTGAGCCAAAGAGCACAGCAAGTCCGGTGACTGTAGGGGTGCAGTCGCTGTAGCGACCGGGCATTAGCGCATGTCGGCGACGCGGGCGACCGCGTTGGCGGCCTGCCGGCGTCGGCTCTCGTAGCGCGCGCCCACCGCCAGCAGCAGGGCGCCAGCGCCCACCACGGCGGCCAGCCCGGACCACGGCAACGCCTCCACCAGCCGGCCGACCGCCACCACGGCCAGCGAGCCGGCGCCCACCACGAAGGGCGCCTGCACCTGGCGGCGGGTGGCCAGCACCGTCGTCACCGTCGCCGCGGCCACCACCAGCAGGACCCGCCGCACGTCGGGCTCGAGCACCGTGAGGGCCACCGAGGGGCCGAAGGCGGTCAGCAGGCCCGGGCCCCAGCTGGACCAGGACGGCGCGTCGGCCAGCCGCGGACCGGCGTACAGCAGCAGCCCGGCGGCGGCCGGCAGCGTCCACGCCTCCGGGACGGCGACCTCGGCGCCCCCGGCGGTCAGCCACGCCGCCCCCACCAGGGCGGCGCAGCCGGCGGCTCGGGCGCCGTTGCGGGCGGCCAGCGTGCCGTAGCCGGTCAGCGCGACCCCCAGGACGGCCAGCTGCGGCGACGCGGACTCCCAGTGCCCGGGGACGGCGAGGGCCACCAGCCCCACTACGGCACCGGTCGCGGCCAGGGGGGACTCCGAGCGGTGCCGGCGGAGCAGGGTCGCCAGCACCAGCGCGCCGACGGCGAGGCCGAGGAGCAGCGTCCCGGCCGTGCCGGGGCCCAGCACGTCCCCGACGTCGGCGAGCAGCGCGGAGCCTGCGAGGCAGCCCACCGCGACCGGCAGCGCGCCCGGCCGGTCCACCGGCTGCCGCGCCGCCACCAGCAACGCCGGCAGGGCAGCCGCGAGCAGCAGCAGGGCCAGCGCCGGCCAGCGCCGGTCGTCCAGCAGCTGCCCGACGGCCAGCACGGTCAACGTGCTCGCCGTGGTCAGGCCGGCCGGGCGCAACACCGACGTCGGCTCGGGCGAGGCCGTCGCGGCGACCAGCGCGGCGAGCCCGAGACCGAGGTAGCCGGTCGCGGGCACCCCGACCGGGCCGGCCGAGGACAGCGCCCCGGCGACGGCCGCGGCGGCCACCACGCCGCAGAGCACCGGGACGGCCGGGCGCGGCCCGAGCAGCGGCTGGAGCAGCCGGCGGGTCCGCACGGCAAGCAGGGCCACGGCGACCGCCACCACCGACGCCGCGGCACCGGCCCGCTGGCCGTGCGCGTCGGGTCCCACCGCCCACGCCAGGCGCAGCCCCTCGACCACCCCGGCTGCCCACCACGCGGCCGCGGTCGCCAGCGCGACCAGCGCCACCGTCCGCCGTCCCACCCCGGCGACGAGCAACCCGACCGCGGCGGTCCCGGCGACGGCGGCCACGTGCGGCAGCCGCCAGGGCGTGAGGTCGCCGAGCAGGCCGAGGACGGCCAGCTGCGCCGTCGTCCACGAACCGATCGGCCAGGCGGCCGCCGAGGGCCCTTCCCGGCCCAGCCCGCTCAGCCGGCCCACGGCCAGCACGACGGCGGCCAGGACGGCGAGCACCGCGGGCTGCAGGTCGCGCTCCGGACCCAGGGCGGCAGTGACGGCCAGCACCGTCGCAGAGCCGGACAGCACCTCCTCGGTGGTGCGCAGCTCGCGGCGGCCGGCGCCCACCGAGGCGGCGGCCACGACGCAGGCGAGCACCGCGACCAGGCCGCGCCCGACCGCCTCGCCGGCGATCAGCGACGCCCCGCCGGCCGCGACCACCGCCACCGCGCCGGCGCCCAGCAGGACCGACTGCGGGCTCACCCGACCGGCGCCCGTCTCCGCCTCCGGCGGCGCGGGCGGCAGCGGGACCGGCCGGTCCAGCGGCGGGGGGTAGCCGGTCGTCGGCCGCTGGGTCATCGCGCACCCCCCGTCCGCTCTCGGTCCTCACCGGCGACCCTAGGCGCGGTCGGGGCTCCCGCGCCCGGGATCAGCCCATCTGGGCCACCCACGCGACGGCCTCCCGGGCCTGCTGCCGGCGCCGCTCGTACGTCGCCCCGACCCCGAGCAGCAGCAGCCCGGCGCCGGCCAGCACGGTCCAGCGGGGGAGCAGCGGCGCGTAGGGCCCGAGCCGGGCAAGGACGACGAAGGCCAGCGCCGCGGCACCCAGCACGAACGGGGCCTGCCGGTGCAGCACGGCGCCGCCGGCGGTGACGACGGCGGCACCGGCGACCACCAGCACCAGACGCAGGGCGGTCGGCTCGGCCACGACCACGAACGCCGAGGGGAGCAGCGCCACCGCGGTGGCGGCGCCCTCGGCGGCCCAGGAGGGCGCCGCCGACCGCAGCCGGGGCAGCGCGACCACGAGGAGCCCGGCCGCGGCCGGCAGCGTGTAGGCCTCCGGCGTCTGCACGTCCGCGCCGGCCAGCGCGATCCAGCCGGCTCCCACCAGGTCGGCGACCGCCGCGGCGCCGACCCAGCGGCGGCCGCTGACCAGGGCGTAGCAGCCGGCGGCGGCGCCGACGACCGCCAGCTGCAGGCCCACCTGGCCCCAGGCCAGCACGTCGGCGGAGGTGACCGCGGCCGCCAGGCCGGCCAGCGACCCGGCCGCGGGGCCGGCCCACTCCTCGGGCCGCCCGCCCCGCGCCGCGCCCAGGGCGAAGCCGGACGCGCCCACCAGGGCCAGCAGCAGGCCGGCGACGACGGCCGGCAGCCAGCCGCCCTCCCGGGCCAGCAGCACCGCACCCACCGGCGCGAGGACGACCGCACCGGTGGCCCACTCGCGGACGGCGGGCAGCCGGACCGCCGCCGTCGCCGCGGGCACGGCCGCGGCCAGGACCACCAGCGACAGCGGCCGCCACCGCTCGGCGTCGGCCAGGTGCGCGCCGCCGGCCGCGGCGAGTGCCGTCCCGGCCAGCAGCAGCCCGGTGCCCACGGTCCGCGCGGGCAGCAGCGAGGCGGCGGCGCCGGTCAGCGCGGTCAGCCCCAGTGCCGCGGCCAGCACCGGCCCGGGAGCCCCCAGTGTCTGCAGCGACCCGGCGAGGGCCAGGCCCCCGATGCCCGCCGCCCCGGCCGTCAGCGCGACGGTGCCGGGCAGCCGGGCGGCCAGCCGGGGGACGCGGCGTGAGGCCACGGCCACTGCGCCGGCCGCCGTCAGCACCCCGGTGGCGGGCCACGAGTCCGCTCCGTCCCCGCCGGTGGCCAGCAGCAGACCGGCCATGACGCCCAGGGCGGCCCAGAGCCCGGCCAGCGCCAGCGCGACCGGGACCAGGCCGCGCCGCAGCGCCGCCGCCGCGGCCACGTCCGCCCCCGCGATCGCCAGGACGACGGCCACGCCCGCCGGGCCGTCCAGCAGCTCCGGCGGGAGGGCGAGCACCGCCACCGGCTGGGCGGCGAGCAGTGCCGTCAGCGGCCACGTCGTCGTGCTGCGGGTCAGCCCGCCGAGACACAGGGCCGCCCCGACCAGCACGAGGCAGGACAGCGCCGTCCACTCCCGCGGCGGCACCGAGTCGAGCCCGAGCAGTCCCCGCGCGTGGGCGGCGCCCAGGTCGATTGCCAGCAGCGCCGCGCCGGCGGCGGCGAGCGCCTCCTCGGTGGCGCGCAGGCCCCGGCGGGCGGCCCAGGCCGACGCCGCGCAGGCCGCGCCGGTGACCGCCACCATCACCAGCGACTGGAACACCAGACCCAGCCGGGTCCAGCCGACGGCGACGAAGGCCAGCGCGCCGGCCACCACCAGCAGCGCGCCCAGCCCGAGCAGCACCTGCTGCGGGCTGAGCCGGCGCCGCGGCGGCCGGGGCGGCGGTGGCCCGGCCGGCCCGCCCGGCCACGACGGGTTCGGCGGGGGGCCCTGCGGCAGGCCCTCCGGCGGGCCCGGTGGGGACGGCAGCCGCGCAGGCAGGGTGCCCACCGGCGGACCCCAGGGACGCCCCGGCGCCGGGGGGACGCCCGGCACGCCGGCACCGTGCCCGGCGGCCGACGTCGGCCCGGTGCCGGTGGCCGCCGCGGTCCGCTGACCGGCGGCTGCCGCGGTCCGCTGACCGGCGGCCGCCGCCTGCAACGTCAGGAGCAGGTCGTCGCGGTCGCGGGCCAGGTCGGCCAGCACCGCGCCGATCCGGGCCAGCACGGTCGCGGACCGGCCTGCGGCGGGCAGCCCGCACGTCGGGCAGCCCGCGTCGGGGGCGCCGGTCACCGGGGAGCCGCAGACCGGGCAGAGGGGCAACGGGTACATGCAGGGGATCGTGACGCCCCCGGCCGACAGGGGGATCGGGGTTTTCCCCAAACCGCCCCGGCTGGGTGGTGCCGTCCACATCACCGCGGAACCCGGTCGGCATCCCGGCCGGGAGCGCCTACCCTGGGGTCAGTGATCACGACGACCGGACTCGAGCTGCGTGCCGGTTCCCGCATCCTCATCAGCGGCGCGGACCTGCGGGTGCAGCCCGGCGACCGGATCGGCCTGGTCGGGCGCAACGGCGCGGGCAAGACCACCACGCTGACCACGCTGGCCGGTGAGCGCGTGCCGCACGCCGGTCACGTCGACGTCAGCGGGGAGCTGGGCTACCTCCCTCAGGACCCCCGCAGCGGCGACCTGGACACCACCGCCAGCGACCGGGTGCTCTCCGGCCGGGGCCTCGACGTCCTCAAGCACCAGCTGACCAAGGCCCAGGTCGCGATGGCCGAGCCGGCCGACGACGCCGAGCGCGACCGGGCGGTCCGCCGCTACGGCCGGCTGGAGGACCAGTTCGCCGCCATGGGCGGCTACGCCGCGGAGAGCGACGCGGCCCGGATCTGCTCCAACCTGGGGCTGCCCGACCGGGTGCTCGCCCAGCCGCTGCGCACCCTCTCCGGCGGGCAGCGGCGACGGGTGGAGCTCGCCCGCATCCTGTTCTCCGACGCGGACACGCTGCTGCTGGACGAGCCCACCAACCACCTGGACGCCGACTCCATCGTCTGGCTCAAGGGCTTCCTGGCCGGGCACCGCAGCGGCCTGGTGGTCATCAGCCACGACGTCGAGCTGCTGGAGGCCGTCGTCAACAAGGTGTGGCACCTGGACGCCAACCGGGCCACCGTCGACGTCTACAACCTCGGCTGGAAGCGCTACCTGGACGCCCGGGAGACCGACGAGCGCCGCCGCCGGTCCGAGCGCGCCAACGCGGAGAAGAAGATCGACGCGCTGACCGCGCAGGCGGACAAGATGCGCGCCAAGGCGACCAAGGCCAAGGCCGCGCAGAGCATGGACAAGCGCGCCCAGCGGCTGGCCGCGGGGCTCTCGGACGTCCGGGTCCAGGACAAGGTCGCCAAGCTGCGCTTCCCGACCCCGGCGCCCTGCGGCCGGACGCCGCTCACCGCCGAGCACCTGAGCAAGAGCTACGGCTCGCTCGAGATCTTCACGGGCGTGGACCTGGCCATCGACCGGGGCACCCGGGTCGTCGTGCTCGGCTTCAACGGCGCGGGCAAGACGACGCTGCTGCGGATGCTGGCCGGCACCGAGACCCCGGACACCGGCGAGGTGAAGGCCGGCCACGGGCTGCGGGTCGGCTACTACGCCCAGGAGCACGAGACGATCGACATGGACCGCACGCTGCTGGAGGTGATGCGGTCGGCGGCACCGGAGTCGACCGACACCGAGCTGCGCCGGATCCTGGGCGCCTTCCTGTTCTCCGGGGAGACCGTCGACCAGCGGGCCGGCACGCTGTCCGGCGGCGAGCGGACCCGGCTGGCGATGGCCGCCCTGGTCTGCTCGGCGGCCAACGTCCTGCTGCTGGACGAGCCGACCAACAACCTGGACCCGGCCAGCCGGGAGCAGGTGCTGGAGGCGCTGCGCACCTACACCGGCGCCATCGTGCTGGTCACCCACGACGAGGGTGCCGTGCACGCCCTGCAGCCGGACAAGGTGATCATCCTGCCCGACGGCACGGAGGACACCTGGAGCGAGGACTTCGCCGACCTGGTCTCGCTGGCCTAGCGGGCGGACCCCGCGGCGCGATCAACTCGAAGTGGCCGGAGCCGCACCGGCGGGTGATCATGGCGTCGGGACGCCGACGTCAGCGGGGCGGCGGCGCACGGCGATCAGCGGGCAGCGGACGGCGAGAGCCGGTGCCCCCGTTGGTACGGAGGGGAGTCATGGCCGACTCGAGCACTGCGGACCTGGGCAAGGGCAAGCGGATCACCGGCGGCGACCGGACGACGCTGGCCGACGAGCTGCGCCAGCGCTACGACGGCGGGGAGAGCATCCGCTCCCTCGCCACCTCGACGAACCGGTCCTACGGCTTCGTGCACCGGTTGCTGTCGGAGTCCGGCGCGACGCTGCGCGGCCGGGGCGGGGCCAACCGGAACGCCAAGAAGGCCGGGTGAGCACCTCCCCGCAGGGGGAGCCCCGCGGCTGGGTCCGCACCGCCCGGGAGGGCGCCGTCCTGACCGTCACCCTGGACCGGCCCGAGCAGCTCAACGCGCAGACGCCGGCGACCTGGGAGGCGCTGCGGGCGGTCGGGGACAGCCTGGACGACGAGGTGCGGGTGGTCCTCGTCCAGGGTGCCGGGCGCTCGTTCTCCGCCGGCCTGGACCGCAGCCTGTTCAGCGCCCCGCCGGAGACCCCCGGCGCGCTCAGCGAGCTGGCCACCCTCCCGCCGGACCTGGCCGAGGAGCGGATCCGCGGCTACCAGGCCGCGTTCCGCTGGCTGCGCTCACCCGGCGTCGTGTCGATCGCCGCCGTCCAGGGCCACGCCATCGGGGCCGGCGCCCAGCTGGCGCTGGCCTGCGACCTGCGGGTGGTCGCCGAGGACCTGCAGCTGCGGCTGCCCGAGGCGACCCTGGGCCTGGTGCCCGACCTCACCGGGACCAGCACCCTGGTCGAGCTGGTCGGCTACAGCCGGGCGGTGGAGATCTGCCTGACCGGGCGGCCGGTGGGCGCCGTCGAGGCGGTCGCCACCGGGCTGGCGAACCTCGCCGTCCCGGCCGATCAGCTCGCCGGCACCGTCCGCGACCTGGTCGACGCGCTGCTGGCGGTGGACGCCGGCGCCGGCCGGGAGACCCTCGCGCTGCTGCGCACCGCCGTCCGCAACCAGCCCGACGCCCAGGACGCCGCCGAGCGCGCCGCCCAGGTGCGCCGACTGCACGCGCTCGCGGCCGTCGCCCGCTGAGCGGAACACCCGTCCTCTCCGCGGGGTTCACCTGACGCCTGCGCAGCAGTGACGGCGGAGCGGTGAGGAGGCGGCCGTGGAAGGCATGACGTCGATGGCCGCGATGCGGTCCTTCCGCCGCGACCCCTCGGTGACCGCCCGGGAGATCCCGAAGGGCACCGTGCGGCGGGTCCTCGGTGTCGCCCGCCCCTACCGGCGCGAGCTGATCGCGTTCCTGTCACTGGTCGTGCTCTCCGCGCTGATCGGCGTGCTCACCCCGCTGCTCGCCGGCGACATCGTCAACCGGGTCGCCCGGCTGTCGGGCACCGCCGGGGACATCGTGCGGATCGCGCTGTTCATCGCCGGCCTGGCCTTGGTCGACGCAGCCGCCTCGCTGACCCAGCGGTGGTACTCCTCGCGGATCGGCGAGGGGGTCATCTACGACCTGCGCAGCCGGGTGTTCGAGCACGTGCAGCGGATGCCGGTGGCCTTCTTCACCCGCACCCAGACCGGTGCCTTGGTCAGCCGGCTGAACAACGACGTCATCGGGGCGCAGCAGGCGTTCACCTCGACGCTGTCCGGCGTGGTCTCCAACGTCATCGGCCTGGTGCTCACCGCCACGGTGATGCTCACGCTGTCCTGGCAGATCACCCTGCTGTCGATCGTGCTGGTGCCGCTGTTCGTGCTGCCGGCCCGCCGGATCGGCAAGCGTCTGCAGGAGATCACCCGGGAGGCCTACGGCCTCAACGCCTCGATGAACGCCTCGATGACCGAGCGGTTCAACGTCTCCGGCGCGCTGCTGGTCAAGCTGTTCGGCCGGCCGGAGGCCGAGGCGGCGGCGTTCCGGGACCGGGCCGCCCGGGTCCGCGACATCGGCGTGCTGTCGGCGATGTACGGGCGCACCTTCTTCACCGCGCTGACCCTGGTGGCTGCGCTGGCCACCGCCCTCGTCTACGGCCTGGGCGGCTCGCTGGCCTTCGCCGGGGAGCTCAGCCCCGGAGACGTCGTGGCCCTGGCGCTCCTGCTGTCCCGGCTGTACGGGCCGCTGACCGCGCTGGCCAACGTCCGGGTGGACGTGATGAGCGCGATGGTCAGCTTCGACCGGGTGTTCGAGGTGCTCGACCTGGCGCCGATGATCGCCGAGGCGCCCGACGCCGTCGACGTGCCCGATGACGACCGGTCGGTCGAGTTCGACCACGTGTCCTTCGCCTACCCCGCCGCCAGGGACGTGTCGCTGGCCTCGCTGGAGGACGTGTCCCTCCCCGAGCACGGCGGGCCCCCGACGACGGTGCTGGACGACGTCACCTTCCGCGCCGAGCCCGGCGAGCTGGTGGCCCTGGTCGGCCACTCCGGCGCCGGGAAGTCGACCATCGCCAACCTCGTCCCGCGGCTGTACGACGTCACCGGCGGCGCGGTCCGGGTGGGCGGTGTCGACGTCCGGCAGGCCACCAGCGACTCGCTGCGCGCCGCCATCGGGGTGGTCAGCCAGGACGCCCACCTCTTCCACGACACCATCCGCGCCAACCTGCGCTACGCCCGGCCCGACGCCACCGACGACGAGCTCTGGGCCGCGCTGACGGGTGCCCGGATCGCCGCGCTGGTGGCCTCGCTGCCCGACGGGCTGGACACCGTCGTCGGGGACCGCGGCTACCGGATGTCCGGCGGGGAGAAGCAGCGGCTGGCGATCGCCCGGGTGCTGCTCAAGGGCCCGGGCGTCGTGATCCTCGACGAGGCCACCGCCCACCTGGACAGCGAGTCCGAGGTCGCCGTCCAGCACGCGCTGGACACCGCGCTGGCCGGCCGGACGTCCCTGGTGATCGCGCACCGGCTGTCCACCATCCGGAACGCCGACCAGATCCTGGTCGTCGAGGGCGGCCGGATCGTCGAGCGCGGCACGCACGTCGAGCTGCTCGCCGCCGGTGGCACCTACGCCGACCTGTACCGCACCCAGTTCACCGACGGCGACGCCACCGTGGACGAGGCTGGGCGGGCCGTCGAGGTCGGTTGACCGCGTCCGGCCCGTCGGCGATGGACGCAGCACCGCCCTCATGGCACCTTGACCACTGTTCCGCTCCCGCCCACCGCACCACCCGAGAAGAGGGGCCCCCGTCATGACCGGCGACATCCGGCAGACCGTCATCTCCGGCAAGCCGTACCCCGTGACCCGCCCACCGGTGGGCGGGGCGACCGGCCTCGAGCTGTTCCTCGGGGACGCGGAGTTCACCGTGGACCTGGGCGGCGACCCGCACCTGGTCCGCGGCCGCGGCGCCCTGGTGGACGGCGTCGTGCGGTTCCACGAGAAGGACCACATCGGCGGCAAGGACGTCCGGGTGTGGAACGTCGCCCAGCACGGCGACGAGTACTCGGCCGAGGCGCTCGCCGCGTTCTGAGGCCGGCTCCGGGGAGGGCGCCTGGTGGACACCGGCACGACGGCCGGTGCTCCGGTGCCACTAGCGTTGCGGCGTCCCTCCCGCACCACCGCCAGGAGCACTCGTTGAGCGCAGGCCATCCGCACGAGACCCAGATCCGCGCGCTGTACGCGCGGTACCTGGCCGGCTGGAATCAGCGCAGCGGCGTCACGGTGTCCTCGGTCTTCGCCGACGACGGGGAGATCATCGACCTCGACGGCACCCTGCGCAGCGGCCGGCTGACCATCGCGGCCGACATGCGCCGGATGTTCACCGAGTACGCCACCCCGACCTTCGTGGGCGTCGTCCGGTCGGTGCGCCGGCTCACCGAGGGCGTCGCCGTCCTGCACGCCGTGGCCGGCATGGTCCCGCCCGGCGCCGAGGCGCTGGACCCGTCGCTGCACACGGTGCACTCCCTCGTCGCCGTCGAGGAGGACGGCCGGTGGAAGATCGCCGTCCTGCAGAGCACCCCCGCCCGCTACGGCGGCCGGGCCGAGACGCTCTCCGCGCTCACCGCCGAGCTCGAGGCCGCCCGGTGACGGTGCTGACCTCCGCCGCGGACCTGCTGGCCCGGCCCGCGGACGTCCTGCTCGACGTCCGCTGGGCGCTGGGGGACGACCGCGGGCGGGAGCGGTACCGGGCCGGGCACCTGCCCGGCGCGGTCTTCGTCGACCTGCCCACCGAGCTGTCCGCCCCACCGTCGGCGGCGGCCGGCCGGCATCCGCTGCCGTCGGTGCAGTCACTGCAGTCGGCGGCGCGCCGCTGGGGCGTGTCCGCGGGGAGCCGGGTGGTCGTCTACGACGACACCGGCGGGCTGGCGGCCGCGCGCGCCTGGTGGCTGCTCCGCTGGGGCGGTGTCGAGCAGGTCAGCCTGCTCGACGGCGGTCTCGCCGCCTGGACCGCCGCCGGCGGGCCGCTGGAGACCGGGGAGGTGGTGCCCCGGCCCGGGGACGTGGAGCTGTCCGGCGGGGGCATGCCGGTACTGGACGCCGACGCGGCAGCGGCCCTCCCGGCCGCGGGTGGGGTGCTGCTGGACGCGCGCGCCGGCGAGCGCTTCCGCGGCGAGGTCGAGCCGGTCGACCCGCGGCCCGGGCACGTGCCGGGCGCGCTCAGCGCGCCGACCGCGGACAACCTGGACGCCTACGGCCGCTTCGGTACAGCGGCTGTACTGACCGAGCGGTTCGCCGCGCTGGGCGTACGGCCCGGGACGGCGGTCGGCGTCTACTGCGGGTCGGGCATCACCGCGGCGCACGAGGTCGCCGCCCTGGCCGTGGCCGGCGTGGAGGCCGCGCTATGGCCCGGTTCGTGGTCCCAGTGGTCCGCCGACCCGGCCCGCCCGGTGGCCACCGGCGCCTGATCGAGGACCCCGCCGCTCGCGCGCTCGGGGCGGTGCCCTGGACGGGGCCGAGGTGACGACCTAGGCCGGCGGCTCCGGCCGCGGTCTCAGGGCCGAGACCAGCCCGGCGAGGGAGACCACGGCCCACACGCCCTCCAGGAGCAGGAAGCCCCAGTCCCGCCCCAGTGCCGCGTCGACGGCTAGCGTCGCGGAGCCGACCAGGTTCGACACCAGGTAGGACCGGGCGGAGGCGGTGAGCCGGCCGGCCTGGACCAGGACGAAGGGGATCAGGATCAGCAGCGAGGCGGTCACCTGGACCACCTGCTCGACGGGCATCGGGTGGACGGCTCCTCGTCAGGAAGGCGAGGCCGCCGGTGCGCCCTCGGCGGACGGGGTCGACGCCGCGGTCACCCCGGTGGCGCGGGCGTGCACGAAGTACCCGACCCCCGCGACCAGCAACCCCGCGGGGACGGACAGGTCGCCGCCGTCCACCCAGCTGGTCAGCGGACCGGTCCAGATGGTGCTGGTCGCGAAGAGCGCGGAGGCCAGGACGCCGGCCAGGAACCAGCCCACGGCGGCGACGTTCCAGCCGCCGCGGTACCAGTACCGGCCGCCGGTGGGCTGCTGCAGGGCCCGGATGTCGTACTCGCCGCGGCGGAGCAGCATGTCGGCCAGGAAGACCCCGCACCAGGCCGAGCTCCAGACGATCATGAGCGTCAGGAAGGCGATCAGGAACTCGGAGAAGTCGCGGAAGAAGACCACGTAGACCGTCACCGCCAGGGCGAGGGCGATGTTCAGCGTGGTGGCCCGGGTCCGGGTGGTGGACACGCCGACGGCGAGCAGGCTCATCCCGGAGGAGTAGGTGTTGAGGAAGTTGTTGGTGACCGTGCCGCCCACCACGACGGCGAGGTACACCACCAGCAGCGCCTGCGGGACGATGCTCTGCAGCCCGGCGATCGGGTCGGTCATGTCGGTCACCGTCGCCGCGAGCACGCCGATGCCCCCGATCACCGTGGCCGGGATGAAGCTGCCCAGCGCCGTGACGGCGGTGATGGTGCGCGCCGAGGTGCGCACCGGCAGGTAGCGGGAGTAGTCCGCCCCGGTGTTGACGTAGGACATCGGCGCGGCCGCGATGACCGCGAAGGCGATCAGCCAGGTGCCCAGCGTGGCGCCGCCGCCCGCCGTCGGGGCCGCCTGGTCGCCGGCCCGGCTGATGACGATGGCGCCGAGGGCCAGCGTGCCGATGCCGAGCAGGAAGGACAGCACGGTGTTGACCAGCAGGATCGTGGCGTGGCCGAGCAGGGCGATGGCGACGGTGGCGGCGGTGACCACGACCAGGGCCACCACCGTCACGGCCGTGCCACTGCCCAGGCCCACCAGGTCGGCGAGCGTGACCAGCGACAGCGTGCCGATCACCATGTTGACGGTCGTCCAGCCGATGGTGGTCAGCCAGCTCAGCACGGCCGGCAGGCGGTTGCCCACCGTGCCGAATGCCCCGCGGGAGACGGTGAGCATCGCCGTCCCCGCCCGGGGGCCGGCGATCGAGGTGAGCCCGACCAGGACGTAGACCAGGTTGCCGGCCACCACCACCGCCAGGCTCTGCCACAGCGTGAGGCCCAGCGACCCCACGATGGCGCCGATGACGATGTAGGTGAAGATCACGTTCGCGCCGAACCAGGTGAAGAAGATCTCCCGCGGCGTCGCGGTGCGGCTGGACTCCGGGATGTGGTCGATCCCGTGCTGCTCGACCGCGAATGCCCGGTTGTCCCCGGTGGTGCGCTCCGACGTCGACATGACGCTGCCTCCTGTGGCCGGTGCGTCCGGTACGCGACGGCCCGCAGAAGTTACAGATGGACTGTGACGTCGGTCAACGCCTTGCGCTGCGGCCGCGCGCCGCGGGCAGTTCCTCCACCCACAGGCAGCGCGCGGGGGCAGGTCCCGGGTTGCTCCAGGCGTAGGCGGTCGCACCCTCCACCAAGAGGGCGTCGCCGGCGGTCAGGTGCAGCGGGTGGTCGGTGCCCTCGACCTCGAAGTCCAGCGTCCCGGCCAGCACGAACACGAACGTCTCGCCGGGGCGGGTCACCCGCCCGCCGCTCGACTGCCCGGCCGGCACGTGCAGCAGCGCCGGCTCCATCGCCCGCCCGGGGGTGACCAGCTCCTCCCAGGTCACGCCGCCGGCCAGCACCGTGCGGGGCCGGTCGTCGGGGTGCAGCACGGCGGTGGGGGACAGCTGGGGGCCGAACTCGCCCATCGGGATGCCGAACACATCCGCCATCGCCGCCAGCACGTGCACGCTGACGCCGGACTGGCCGCGCTCGACCGTGGACAGGAAGGACCGGGACACCCCGATCCGCCGCGCGGCCACGCTCTGGCTGAGCCCGGCCTTCAGCCGGGCGGCGCGGATCCGGGCCCCGGTGCGGGCCAGCTCGACGCCGTCCTCCGGGGCCGACGGGGAGGTGGCGACCTGCTCGGTGCGCCGGCGGGCGGCCGCGAGCCGGCGGGCCTCGGCGTGCGCGGCCTCGCCGAACCGCCGCTGGCCGCCCGGCGTGCGGTGCGCGGTCAGGTGCCCGCGGCGCTCCCACTCGCGGATCGTCTGCGGGCTCACGCCCGCGGCGGTGGCCAGGTCGCGGACCGTGTGGACGGCGTCGGCGGGCAGGCTGGGCACCGGACCATCCTGGCCCATCCCCGAGCTGGATCGTCCAAGACCTACCGTCGGACTGTAGGTCGGCGTAGGTTCCGGGGTCCGGGGCGGCACGGGTCCGCCGGGGAGGAGCGCACCGTGGGGTCGTGGCACGAGGCGAGGCAGGTCGCCCGGGGCGTCTGGAGCATCGTCGAGCCCTCGCACGTGAACATGTGGCTGATCGAGGGCAGCGAACGCGCGGTGCTGCTGGACACCGGGCTGGGCATCGCCCGCGTCCGTCCGGTCGTGGAGCAGCTGACCCGGCTGCCGGTCTCGGTGGTCAACACCCACTACCACTTCGACCACGTGGGCGGGAACCACGAGTTCGAGGACACCGCCATCCACCAGGCCGGCGCAGCGCTGCTGGTGGAGCCGGTGCCCCGGGACGTGCTGGAGCAGTACCTCCGCTACGCCGAGGAGCTGATCAAGGCCACTCCGCAGTTCGAGGAGCTGGACCACCGGTACCTGCACCTGCTCGACGCCGACAGCCGGCCGCGCCCGCTCCCGGCCGGGTTCAACCCGGCCGGCTGGGCGATCGCGCCGCCCGCGCCGACCCGGACGCTGGCCGACGGCGACGTGATCGACCTGGGTGACCGCACGCTCCGCGTGCTCCACACCCCCGGCCACTCCGGTGACAGCATCTGCCTGGTCGACGACCGCTCCGGCATCCTCTTCGGCGGGGACACCATCAACACCGGACCCATCTACGCGCAGTTCCACGACTCGGACGTGGCGACCTTCGCGCGCAGCGCCGCCCGCCTGGCGGAGCTGAAGGACGAGGTGTCGATGGTGGCGGTCAACCACTTCGGGCGCACCACCGCCCCGCCCTACCTGCTCCAGGAGATCAGCGACGGCTTCGCCCGCCTGCTGGACGGCGACGCCGTGGTCGGGACCGGCTGGGACTGCATCGGCGAGCAGGTCGCCGAGGCGGAGTTCGACCGCTTCTCGATCCTGGTGGCGCCCGACGTCGCCGGGCGGCTGCCCGCCCGGCACTGAGAAAGGACCCCGTCCTCCCCACCCCTCGCGAGCTCGGGGCGGTGCCCTGGGCGGGGCCGGGCCGACGGCTACCGGAGAGCGGCGTCGTAGCGGTCCAGCAGGACGGCGGCGATCCGCTCGTCGGGCAGCAATGGCGCCGTGACGCAATCCGCGCCGGCTCCCTGGAGCTTGTCGGCGAAGTGTCCCGGCGCCAGCAGGTAGGCCGCGACCACCACCCGCGCAGCGCCCGCCCGGCGGGCGGCGGCGACCGCGTCGGGGACGGTGGGCCGGGCAGCCGACCCGTAGCCGGTGGTGACCGGTCCGGCCCAGTCCCGCTGCAGCAGGTCCGCGGTCCCCTGCACGTCGGCCACGGAGCGGGCGTCACTGGAGCCGGCGGCGGCCAGCACGACCGCCGTGGCCGGGTCCTGCCGCTCGGCCCCGGCGGCGACCAGCCGGTCGGTGAGCACGGCCGCGAGTCGCGAGTCCGGGCCCAGCGGCCGGGCCGCGACCGCGGAGGGGTGCCCGTCCACCGCCCCGGCGATGTCCACGTGTACGTGGTAGCCGCCGGACAGCAGCAGCGGGACGACGACGGCCGGGGTGCCGGCCGCGGCCAGCCCCCGGACGACGTCGACCACGGTGGGCGGCTGCACGTCCACGAACGCGGCGGTGGTCCGCAGCCCCGGGCGCAGCGTGCGCGCCGCGAGTGCCAGCTCGGCGACCAGCCGCCGGCCGGTGGGGTTGCGGGTGCCGTGGGCGCAGGCCACCAGCACCGGTGCCGCGGTCACGGGGTGCGGGCGCCGTCCGGCACCCGCACCCCGCTGCCGACCACGGGGCGGACGGTCAGGCCGACACGGTGCCGCGGAGGGAACGCAGCACGTACTGCATGATCCCGCCGTTGCGGTAGTAGTTCGCCTCACCGGGGGTGTCGATCCGGACCCGGGCCTCGAACTCCACGTCGCCGGCCTTCACCTTCACCGTGCGCGGGGTGGTCCCGTCGTTCAGCGCGGTGACCCCGGTGATGGTGAACTCCTCGTCCCCGGTCAGGCCCAGGGACTCGCGGTCCTGACCCTCCGGGTACTGCAGCGGCAGGACGCCCATGCCGATCAGGTTCGACCGGTGGATGCGCTCGTAGCTCTCCGCGATGACCGCCTTGACCCCGAGCAGCGCCGTCCCCTTGGCCGCCCAGTCGCGCGACGAACCGGAGCCGTACTCCTTGCCGGCCAGCACGACCAGCGGGACGCCCGCCTGCTGGTAGGCCTGCGAGGCGTCGTAGATCGTCGTCGTCTCGCCGGTCAGGTGGTTCTTGGTGACGCCGCCCTCGGTGCCGGGCACCAGCTGGTTGCGCAGCCGGATGTTGGCGAACGTGCCGCGGATCATCACCTCGTGGTTGCCGCGCCGGGACCCGTAGGAGTTGAAGTCGCGGCGCTCGATGCCGTGCTCCTGCAGGTACTTCCCGGCCGGGGAGTCGGCCTTGATGGAGCCGGCCGGCGAGATGTGGTCGGTGGTCACCGAGTCGCCGAGGACGGCGAGCGTCCGGGCGCCGGTGATGTCCTGCACCGGGGTCGGCTCGGCCGGCATGCCCTCGAAGTACGGGGGCTTCCGGACGTAGGTGCTCTCGGCGTCCCAGGCGAAGGTGTCCCCGGACGGCGTGGGCAGGTTCTGCCACTGCTCGGTGCCGGCGAACACGTCCTCGTAGCTGCGGCCGAACTGCTCCGCCGAGACCGCGTGGTCGATCGTCCGCTGGATCTCCTGCGGTGAGGGCCAGATGTCGCGCAGGTAGACGTCGTTGCCGTCGGCGTCCTGACCCAGCGGGTCGTCGTTCAGGTCGACGTCCATCGACCCGGCCAGCGCATAGGCGATCACCAGCGGCGGGCTGGCCAGGTAGTTCATCTTGACGTCGGGGTTGATCCGGCCCTCGAAGTTCCGGTTGCCGGACAGCACCGAGACGACGGCGAGGTCGGCCTCGTTGACCGCCTGGCTGACCGGCTCGGGCAGCGGGCCGGAGTTGCCGATGCAGGTGGTGCAGCCGTAGCCGACCAGGTAGAAGCCGAGCTTCTCCAGGTAGGGGGTGAGCTCGGCCTTCTCGTAGTAGTCCATGACGACCTTGGACCCGGGGGCCAGCGTCGTCTTCACCCACGGCTTGCTGGTCAGCCCGCGCTCGACGGCGTTCTTGGCCAGCAGCGCGGCGCCGATCATCACCTGCGGGTTCGAGGTGTTGGTGCAGGAGGTGATCGCGGCGATCACCACGTGACCGTGGTCGACCTCGGTCTCGGTGCCGTCCTCCATGACCACCCGCGTGGGCTTCGACGGCCGCTCGGACACCGGGGCGTCGTCGTAGTGGTGCGGCCGGCCCTCGGCCCCGTTGCCGTGCTCGGAGGGAGCGGCCGGGTCCGAGGCCGGGAAGGACTCGGCCGACGCCTCGTCCACCGACGACTCGACGCCGAACGGCTTCTCCTGGGCGGGCACGCCCGGCTTGCGGTCCTCGCCGCCGGTCTCGTCGGCCTGGACGTAGTCGGCCAGGGCGGAGCGGAACGAGTTCTTGGCGTCGGTGATGGACACCCGGTCCTGCGGCCGCTTCGGGCCGGCGATCGACGGGACGACGCTGGCCAGGTCCAGCTCGAGGTACTCGGAGAACGACGGCTCGCGGGAGGCGTCGTGCCAGAGGCCCTGCTCCTTGGCGTAGGCCTCGACCAGCGCCACCTGCTCGGCCGACCGGCCGGTGAGCTGCAGGTAGGTGATGGTCTCCTCGTCGATGGGGAACATCGCCGCGGTGGAGCCGAACTCCGGGCTCATGTTGCCGATGGTGGCGCGGTTGGCGAGCGGGACGGCGGAGACGCCGGCGCCGTAGAACTCGACGAACTTCCCCACCACGCCGTGCTGGCGCAGCATCTCAGTTATCGTGAGCACCAGGTCGGTGGCGGTGGCGCCGTCGGGGAGCTGGCCGGTGAGCTTGAAGCCGACCACCCGCGGGATCAGCATCGACACCGGCTGGCCGAGCATCGCGGCCTCGGCCTCGATGCCGCCCACGCCCCAGCCCAGCACGCCCAGGCCGTTGACCATGGTGGTGTGGCTGTCGGTGCCCACGCAGGTGTCCGGGTAGGCCAGGGTGCGGTCACCCTCGGCGCGCGGGAACACCACGCGGGCCAGGTGCTCGATGTTGACCTGGTGGACGATGCCGGTGCCAGGGGGGACGACCTTGAAGTCGTCGAACGCGCCCTGGCCCCAGCGGAGGAACTGGTAGCGCTCGCCGTTGCGCTGGTACTCGATCTCGACGTTGCGCTCGAAGGACTCCGGCGTGCCGAACACGTCGGCGATGACCGAGTGGTCGATGACCAGCTCGGCCGGGGCCAGCGGGTTGATCTTCTGCGGGTCGCCGCCGAGGTCGGCCATGGCCTCGCGCATGGTGGCGAGGTCGACGATGCAGGGGACGCCGGTGAAGTCCTGCATGACCACCCGGGCCGGGGTGAACTGGATCTCCTGGTCCGGCTCCGCCTCCGGGTCCCAGTTGGCCAGCGCCCGGATGTGGTCGGCGGTGATGTTCGCGCCGTCCTCGGTGCGCAGCAGGTTCTCGAGGAGGACCTTGAGGCTGAAGGGCAGCTTCTCCGCGCCCTCCACCGCGTCGAGCCGGAAGATGTCGTAGTCGGTCCCGTCGACGCTGAGCGTCGCCCGGGCCCCGAAGCTGTCCTTGCTGGCTGCCACTGCTCGTGCCTCACCCTCACTGGTCCTACGGGCGCTGGTCCCGCCCGGTTGCCAACCCCGATCATCCCAGCTCACGTCCCGGGATGCGGAGCAAGGCTGCCCTTACCGCGGCATTCCCGACCACCGGGGTCCGCGGGGCGTGTGGACCGGGGACCCGGACGCGGAGAAGCTGGTCACGCTGTCGTACCACCTGGCCGACCCGGACGTGCGCCGCCGGTCGTGGCTGATGCGCCGCGACCTGCAGGCCGCCGCGGTCCGGCCGAAGTCCGCGACCGTCTACTCCGGGCAGGCGCTGGACGCCGGCGTGCTGGACGCCGCGGCCGCGGCCGCCGCCGACTGCGACGTCCTGATCGCCGTCGGCACCTCCCTCTCGGTGCACCCGGCCGCCGGCCTGGTCGAGGTCGCCGCCGCGCACGGCGCGCGCATCGTGGTCGTCAACGCCGAGCCCACGCCGTACGACCCGCTCGCCGACCTGGTGGTGCGGACGCCGATCAGTGCGGCGTTGCCGCGGCTGCTCGGCGCCTGACCGGCGGAGCGGGCCCCCTCGTGGCCGGGGGACGCGCCGGTTAGCGTGACGGGGACCACGTCGAGCGGTCCCCGCGGAGGGACCACGGACCCGGGAGCCGGCATGCGCGTCCCCCTCACCACCCGCGACTTCCTCGACCGCGCCGAGCTGGTCTACGGCGACCGTGTCGGCATCGTCGACGAGCCCACCCAGCCGGCCACCCCGCTCGGGGAGCTGACCTACCGGGAGGTCGCCCGGCGCGCGCGGGCCATCGCCGCCGGGCTGGAGGAGCTCCGCATCGGCGAGGGGGAGCGGGTGGCCGTGGTCAGCCACAACTCCGCCCGGCTGCTCGAGCTGCTCTACGCCGTCCCGTCGTTCGGCCGGGTGCTGGTGCCGATCAACTTCCGGCTGTCGGCCGCGGAGTTCGAGTACATCGTCGACCACTGCGGTGCCCGGGTGCTGCTGGCCGACCCGGAGGTCGAGAAGCAGCTGTCCGGGATCACCGGCCCGAAGCGGTTCCTGCTCGGCGAGGAGTACGAGTCCGGGCTGCTGCGCTACGACGCAGAGCCGCGGCCGTGGTCGGCGCCGGACGAGGACGCCACGGCGACGATCAACTACACCTCCGGGACGACGGCGCGGCCCAAGGGCGTGCAGATGACCCACCGCAACGAGTGGGTCAACGCGACGACGTTCGGCATGCACATGCAGGTCAGCGACCGCGACGTCTACATGCACACGCTGCCGATGTTCCACTGCAACGGCTGGGGCATGCCGTTCACCACCGCCGGGCTCGGCGCCCGGCAGGTCGTGCTGCGCAAGGTCGACGGCCCGGAGATCCTCCGCCGCGTCGAGCAGCACGGCGTGACGCTGATGTGCGGCGCGCCGGCGGTGTGGAACGCCGTCCTGGACGCGGCCGCGCACTGGGAGGGGGAGGTCCCCGGTCGGGGGACGGTGCGGATCGTGGTCGCCGGCGCGGCGCCGCCCTCACGGACCATCGCCCGGATCGAGGAGGAGCTGGGCTGGGAGTTCAACCAGATCTACGGCCTCACCGAGACCGCGCCGCTGCTCACGGTCAACCGCCCGCGGGCCGAGTACGACCACCTGTCCCCGCTGGACCGGGCCAAGGCGCTGGCCCGGGCCGGCGTGCCGGGGCTCGGCACCCAGCTCACCACTAGCTCCTCGGGTGAGGTGCTGGCCCGGGGGAACGTCGTGATGGCCGGCTACTGGGCCAACCCGGAGGCCACCGCGGAGGCGCTGGAGGGGGACTGGTTCCACACCGGGGACGGCGGGTCCATCGACGAGGGCGGCTACGTCACGCTGGCCGACCGGAAGAAGGACATGATCATCACCGGCGGGGAGAACGTGTCCTCGATCGAGGTGGAGGACGTCGTCTTCAGCCACCCCGCCGTCGCCGAGGTGGCGGTCATCGGCGTCCCGGACGAGAAGTGGGGCGAGATGGTCACCGCGCTGGTCGTCCTCGCCGAGGGGCAGCAGGTCACCGAGGCCGAGCTGATCGCCTACTGCAAGGAGCGGATCGCCGGCTACAAGTCGCCCAAGCGGGTCGAGTTCCGTAACGGCATCCCGCGAACGGCCACCGGCAAGATCCAGAAGTTCAAGCTGCGTGACGAGATGCAAGCGGAGGCCGAGACACCGGTCGCGTAGCCCCGCCGCCTCACCCTGCCGCCGGCCGGGGCGCCGTCCTCCTTTGGAGGGAGGCGACCCGGCCGGCGTCTGTCCTGTTCACCCGATCCGGTCGATCTGGACCTCGGTGCCCTCCAACGGGGGCGTGGACCAGGTCGAGACCGGTGCGGACCCCCAGGGTCGGCACCGGGCAACGGAGGAGTCGGGTTCGTGGGCGAGTGGGTCGGTACGCAGGGCAGGACGCAGGGGAGCAGTTCCCGCTGGGCACGGCGGGTGGTCGGGGTCGGTGCGGCCGCCGTCGTCTGCCTGGCAGCGGCCCCCGGGACCGCGTGGGCCGCTCCGACGGCCCCGAGCGACTCCCAGATCAGCGCCGCCGAGCAGGCCAAGAGCGACGCCGCCGCCCGGGTCGGGGCGATCACCGCCCAGCTCGCGCAGGCCCAGGCCTCCGCCGACGCCGCGTACCACGCGTCGCAGATCGCGCTGCAGGACTACGAGGAGCGGCAGGCCGCCTACGAGGCGGCGCGCGGCACGGCCGACGCCGCCGCCGCTGCTGCCGCGCAGGCGGCCGCCGTCCTCCAGCAGGGCCGCGACGACGTCGCCGAGTTCGCCCGGACCAGCTACATCCAGGGCAGCACCGCGCCGGGCATGACCGCCCTGCTGACCTCGGGCGGCCCGGCCGAGCTGATCGAGCGCGCCGCGCTGCTCGACGCCGCGGGGGTGCACCGCACCGACGTCGTCGCCGAGCTCACCGTGCTCGAGGAGCAGGCGGCCGCCGCCGACCAGGTCGCGCAGCAGGCGGTGGCCGAGGCGGCCACCCTGCAGGCGCAGGCCGCCGACTCGCTCGCCGCGGCCCAGGCCCAGGAGGTCTCCGCCCGCAGCCAGGCCGAGGCGCTCAGCGCCCAGCAGGCCGACCTGCAGGCCGAGCTCGAGCAGGCCCAGCAGACGCTCTACGGCCTGGAGGGCGCCCGCGAGGCGGCCCGGGCCGCCGCGGCCGCACAGGCCGCCGCCGAGGCCGCCGTCCCGGCCAGCGCGCCGGCCCGCGCCGCCGAGGCCCCGGCCGCCTCGGGCCCGCCGGCGGGCAGCGCCTCGGGTGCGTCGCCGTCCCGGAGCTCGTCGTCCGGCAGCTCGTCGTCGGGTACCGCCACCGGCGGGTCCACCCCGCGTCCCGCCGCCCCGGCGCCGGCGCCCGCGCCGGTCAGCACCACCGCCGGTGCGCCGTCCGCGTCGGCGGCGCAGACCGCGATCGCCGCGGCCCGGACCCAGCTGGGCATGCCCTACTCGTGGGGCGGCGGCGGGAGCAGCGGCCCGAGCTACGGCATCCCGCCGGACACCGGCGTCTTCGGTTTCGACTGCTCGGGGCTGACCCAGTACGCCTACGCCAAGGCCGGCATCGCGATCGGCGGCACCAGCCGCGACCAGTGGTGGCTCAACCGGGGCAAGCAGGTGGCCGCCGCCGACCTGCAGCCCGGTGACCTGATGTTCTGGGGCTCGGGCAGCGCCTACACGACGATCTACCACGTCTCGATCTACATCGGGAACGGACAGATGATCGAGGCACCGAAGCCCGGCACGAACGTGATGGTCGCGAAGGTCCGCTACGGCAGCGACTACTACGGGGCCGTCCGCCCCAGCGCGTGAAGCAGGACCAAGGCAAGGGCGTCGGGCAGCCACGGGGGGAGCTGCCCGACGCGGGGTCAGGCTAGCAGTCAGCGGCTCGCCCGGGCAGGCTCCGACGCCTGTGGCTCGCCGGGCGGACCACGCGCGCGCCGGGGGTCCGCCCCGTCGGTGTAGGACACTGGGGGAGTGACCGCCGCCAGTGCCTCGTCCGCCGCCGGGACCGCCCCTGACCAGCTGGTCCCGCCCTCGGTGGACGCCGCGCGGCTCGAGCGCGCGATGTTCGAGATCAAGCGGGTCATCGTCGGGCAGGACCGGCTGGTCGAGCGCATGCTGGTCGGCCTGCTGGCCCGCGGGCACGTGCTCCTCGAGGGCGTGCCCGGGGTGGCGAAGACCCTGGCCGTGGAGACCCTGGCCCGGGTGGTCGGCGGCAGCTTCGCCCGGTTGCAGTTCACCCCCGACCTGGTGCCCGCCGACATCATCGGCACCCGCATCTACAAGGCCGGGCACGACGCCTTCGACACCGAGCTCGGCCCGGTGTTCGCCAACTTCGTGCTCACCGACGAGATCAACCGGGCCCCGGCCAAGGTCCAGTCGGCGCTGCTGGAGGTCATGGCCGAGCGGCAGGTGTCCATCGGCGGGGTGACCCACCCGCTGCCCGACCCCTTCCTGGTGCTGGCCACCCAGAACCCGATCGAGAGCGAGGGCGTCTACCCGCTCCCCGAGGCGCAGCGCGACCGGTTCCTGCTCAAGGTGCTGGTCGACTACCCGACCCCGGAGGAGGAGCGGGAGATCGTCTACCGGATGGGCGCCACCCCGCCGACCGCGCAGCCGGTGCTCGGCCCGGACGACGTCCGCCGGCTGCAGCACACCGCCCGCGAGGTGTTCGTGCACCACGCGCTGGTCGACTACGTCGTGCGGCTGGTGGTGGCCACCCGCTCGCCGATGGAGCACGGCATGCCCGACGTGGCCGGCTGGGTCACCTACGGAGCCAGCCCCCGCGCGTCGCTGGGGCTGATCGCGGCCAGCCGGGCGCTGGCGCTGGTCCGCGGCCGGGACTACGTGCTGCCGCAGGACGTCCTCGACGTCACCGCCGACGTGCTGCGGCACCGGCTGGTGCTCTCCTACGACGCGCTGGCCGACGGTGTGCCGGCCGACCACGTGGTGAAGCGGATCGTGCAGAGCGTGCCGCTGCCCCAGGTCACCCCGCGGCAGCGGGCCGGCGGGTACGGGCCGGGCAGCCCCGGCGGTCCGGTGGTGCCCGGCTTCGGCGGGCCGGGCGGGCCCGGCGGCGGCTCGACGGCCTTCGCCGGGCCGCAGCACGCCGGCCCGCAGGCCGACCGACCGGACGGCGGCGGGTACCCCGGCCCGCAGCCGGCATGACCTCGCCGGCCGGGCCGGTGACCGGCGCTCCGCGCGCCGACGCCGCCCCGCCCCGTTTCGCCGACGCCCCGGACCCGGCCTCGTCGGCGGTGCTGCTGCGCCGCCTCGAGCTGACCGTGCGGCGCCGGCTGGACGGCCTGCTGCAGGGTGACCACCTCGGCCTGGTGCCCGGCTCGGGCAGCGAGGCCGGCGACGCGCGGGCCTACCACCCGGGGGACGACGTCCGGCGGATGGACTGGCCGGTCACCGCCCGCACCCAGGTCCCGCACGTCCGGGAGACGATCGCCGACCGGGAGCTGGAGACCTGGGTGGTGCTGGACCTGTCGGCCAGCCTCGACTTCGGCACCGCGGCGTGCGAGAAGCGGGACCTGGCCATCGCCGGGCTGGCCGCCGTCAGCCACCTCACCGTGCGCGGCGGCAACCGGCTGGGCGCCGTGGTCACCACCGGGGAGCGGCTGGACCGGTACCCGGCCGCGCCCGGCCGGCTGGCCGCCGACCGGCTGCTGCGGGCCGTCGTCGCCACGCCGCGAGCGGACGGCGGGCGCCGCGGCGACCTGGCCGCCGCGCTGGAGACGCTGCGCCGGCCGCCGCGCCGCCGCGGCCTGGTCGTGGTCGTCTCCGACTTCCTGGGCTCCGACGCGCGGGGCCCCGCGGACTGGGAGCGCCCGCTGCGCGGGCTGGGCGCGCGGCACGAGCTGCTGGCCATCGAGGTCGTCGACCCCCGGGAGCTGGAGCTGGCCGACGTCGGATTGCTCACCGTGGTGGACCCGGAGAGCGGGCAGACCCTCGAGGTGCCCACCGGCGACGCGGAGTTCCGCCGCCGCTTCGCCGAGGGGGCGGCGGCCCAGCGCCAGGAGATCGCGGCGGGGCTGCGCCGGGCGGGTGCCGGGCACCTCCAGCTGCGCACCGACCGGGACTGGCTGGCCGACGTGGTGCGCTTCGTCGCCGACCGGCGGCGGGCCGGCAGTGGGGGAGCGGCACGATGACCTTCCAGGCGCCCTGGTGGCTGCTCGCCCTGGTGGCGGTGGCGGCCGTCGTCGCGCTGTACGTCGTCCTGCAGCTGCGCCGGGCCCGGTACGCGGCCCGGTTCACCAACGTGGCGCTGCTCGGGACGCTGGTACCCCGGCGGCCGGGGTGGCGCCGGCATGTCGCCTTCGGGTCGCTCGTGCTGGGGCTGGCCGCGCTGGTGGTGTCCCTGGCGGTGCCGAGCACCGAGGTCCGGGTCCCGCGGGAACGCGCCACGGTGATCATGGCCGTCGACGTGTCGCTGTCGATGCGGGCGCAGGACATCGAGCCCGACCGGTTCGCCGCGATGCAGACGGCCGCCAAGGAGTTCGTCGAGGTCCTGCCCGCCCGGATCAACCTGGGGCTGGTCTCCTTCGCCGGGACGGCGACCACCGTGGTGACCCCCACCACCGACCGGTCCCAGGTGGTCACCGCGATCGACAACCTGGTGCTGGCCGAGTCCACCGCGATCGGGGACGCGATCTTCACGTCCCTGACGGCGATCCAGAACTACCAGGCCTCGCTGGACGAGGGCGGCATGGAGCTGCCCCCGGCCCGGGTCGTGCTGCTGTCGGACGGGTACAGCACCGTCGGCCGGGAGGCCACCCAGGCCATCGACGCGGCCAACGCCGCCGAGGTGCCGGTCTCGACCATCGCCTTCGGCACCGACTACGGCACCCTCGACCTGGACGGAGAGACCGTGCCGGTGCCGGTGGACCGGGCGACGCTGGAGCAGATCGCCGACGAGACCGGCGGCAGCTACAGCGAGGCGGCCAGCGCCGCGGAGCTGGAGCAGGTGTACGAGGACCTGGGCAGCCAGATCGGCTACACCACCGAGGCGCAGGACATCAGCCCGTGGTTCGTCCGAGGTGGGCTGCTGTTCGCCTTCCTCGGCGTCGTCGCCTCCCTGCTCTGGACCAACCGCTTGCTCTGAGGAAGGACCCCGTCCCCCTCACCCCTCGCAAGCTCGGGGCGAGCCTCTGGACGGGGCCGGGCGTCAGCGGCGGGGGTCGAGGGTGAGCTTGCCGGTGGTGCGGCGGGCGAGCAGGTCCTGGTGGGCCTCGCGGACGGCGGACAGCGGGTAGCGACCCCCGGCGATCGGCTTCAGCGCACCCTCCTCGACCAGCGCGAGCAGGTCGGCGACGGCCGCGTCGAGCATGGCCGGGCGGGCGAAGCAGTGCGCCAGCCAGAACCCGACGACGGCGCGGCTGGTGCCCATCAGGGACGGCGGCTGCACCGGCCGGGGCGGGGTGCGCCCGGCCATGCCGTAGGCGGCGAGCCGCCCGAACGGCGCGAGCGCGGAGAGCGCGCCGTCGAAGACCGGGCCGCCGGTCATCTCCAGCACGACGTCGACCTTCCTGCCGCCGTTGGCCTCGCGGAGGGCGGCGGTGAAGGTCTTCGGGTCGTCGTCGGCGAGCGCGGGGTCGACCGTGGCGTCGGCGCCGAGCTCCTCGGCCAGCGCCCGCTTATCCGGGCTCGACGCGGTGGCGATCACCCGGCCGGCGCCCCAGCGCTTGGCCAGCTGGACGGCGAGCGAGCCGACCCCGCCCGCACCGGCGATGACGACGACGGACTCGCCCTCGGCCAGGTGGGTGGAGGTGCGCAGCAGGTGCCAGGCGGTGGCGCCCTGCAGGACGACGGCGAGCGCCTGCTCGTCGGTCACCCCGTCGGGGACCGCCCAGGTCAGCCTCGGGTTGGCGGCGACCCGCTCGGCGTAGCCGCCGCCGGCGAGCAGGCCGACCACCCGCGGTCCGCCGCCCGCCGCGGTGCCGACGAACTCGGCGCCGGGCACCAGCGGCAGCTCCTGCGGGGCCAGGTAGCTGTCCTCGATCTGGTGGGTGTCGGCGAAGTTGACCCCGGCAGCCGACACGTCGTACAGCTGCTCGCCGTCACCCGGAGTGGGGTCGGGCAGGTCGACGACGTCGAGGACCTCGGGCCCGCCGAAGCGGGTGATCTGCACAGCACGCATGAGGGTGAGGCTAGGGCTGCCTCACGCCCAGGGTGGCGGGCGGAGCGTTCGGAGGGCCTGCACGCGCGGGAGTGCGGTGCACCACGACTTCGTCGTCCTCGGTCCCTGCGCCGATGGCATCGACCGGCGGCTGGGCGCGCACTTCGGGTTCCTGGCCTCGGCCGGCGGCCTGGCGGTGCTGGTCGGCGGCACGGGCGTCGGTGCGCTGCTGGACCGCGCCGCGCCGCGCCGCGCCGCGCAGCCGGGGCCGGGTGCGGCGCTGCCGTGGCCGGTGCTGGCCGTCCTGCCCGCGCTCTCGGCGGTCGGGCTGTGGCTGCCCGCCCGCCGCATCGACCACGCGCCGGCGCCGTCCCCGGCGGCGCCGGCGGTTCCCGCCGGCCACCCCGGCGACCGCCAGCCCGGGATGAGTTAGGTTAGCCAAAGCTCAGCCCCCGGACGTCCACTGCACAGCGGCACGTCGACCCGCCGGACCTGGCGAGCACCTGACCCTCGACGAAGGAACGACGCACATGAGCACGCCCACTCGACGGACCCGGGTCGCGGCCGTCGCGCTGGCCTCCGCCTGCGCCCTCACCGCCTGCGGCGCCTCCGAGCCGGTGGTGCAGGCCACCGCCGCCGACGGGGGCGAGGGCGTCACGCAGTACCCGCTGGTCATCGACAACTGCGGCATGGAGCTGACGATCGACGCCCCGCCGCAGCGGGTGGTGTCCCTCGACCAGGGCGCCACCGAGATCCTCCTGTCCCTCGGACTGGAGGACCGCGTCGTCGGGACCGCCTCGTGGACCGACCCGGTGCTGCCGGAGCTGGCCCGGGCCAACGAGTCCGTGCCGCGGCTGGCTGACAACGCACCCGGCTACGAGGTCGTCCTCGGCGCCGATCCGGACCTGGTCGCCGCCTCGTTCGGCCGGCACTACGCCACCGGCGGGGTCGCCGAGCGTGCCCGCTTCGCCGAGACCGGCATCGAGCCGTACCTCTCGCCCACCGACTGCGAGGACGGCCAGAGCATCAACGGCGGTGGCACGCGGACCCGGCTGCTGGAGATCGACTCGCTGTACCAGGAGATCCGCGAGCTCGCTGAGGTCTTCGACGTGCCCTCCCGGGGGGAGGAGCTGATCGCCGAGCTGCAGGACCGCGCCTCGGCGGCGACGGCCCGGATCGACCGGAGCGACGTCACGATGGCGTTCTGGTTCGCCGACACCAAGAGCCCCTACGTGGCCGGCGGCTTCGGCTCCGCGAGCCTGCTCGCCACCACGGTGGGTGCGTCCAACGTCTTCGCCGACCTCGACGAGGACTGGCCGGCCGTGGGCTGGGAGACCGTCGTCGAGCGGGACCCGGACGTGTTCGTGCTGGGTGACCTCTTGCGCGACCGGTTCCCCGGTGACCGGCTGGAGGACAAGAAGGCGTTCCTGGCCGCCGATCCGCTCACCAGCACCCTGCAGGCCGTCCGCGGCGAGCGGTACATCGCCCTGCACGGTGCGGAGATGAACCCGTCCATCCGCTTCGTCGACGGACTGGAGAAGCTCGCCGACGGGCTCGAGCAGCTCGGGACCGCGTCCTGAGCGCAGGGGCGGCAGTCGCCGGTCCGGGCGTCCTGAGCGCGGGTCGGCGCCGGTTGGCCGTGGGCGGGGTCCTCCTCGGCGCTGCCGGGCTCGCCGCCGTGGTGCTCTCCGTCGCCGGTGCCGTCACGCTGGGCCCGGCGGACGTCTCGCTGGTGAACATCCGCGACGTCCTGCTCAACCACGTCGGCCTCGCCGACGTCCCGATCCGGGCGGTGAAGGACGCGATCGTGTGGGAGGAGCGACTGCCGCGGGCGCTGACCGCGGCCGCCTGCGGTGCCGGCCTGGGCATCTGCGGCGCCGTGCTGCAGGCCCTTCTGCACAACCCGCTCGCCGACCCCTTCCTGCTGGGCATCTCCTCGGGGGCCTCCACCGGCGCGGTGCTGATGGGCGTGCTCGGTCTCGGCGGGTCGGTGCTGGGTCTGTCGGGCGGTGCGTTCATCGGCGCGCTGCTGGCCTTCGGCCTGGTCGTCCTCCTGGCCGGGCTGTCCGGGGGAGGCACCGACCGCGTCATCCTGGCGGGCGTGGCGGGCACCCAGTTCTTCTCCGCCCTCACCTCCTTCGTGATCTTCGCCTTCGCCGACTCCGACGAGACCCGCGGGGTGATGTTCTGGCTGCTGGGTTCGCTCGAGGGGGTGCGCTGGGACGACGTCGCGCTGTGCGCGGCCGTGGTGCTCGTCGGCACGGTCTGGTGCCTGCGCCAGACGCACGCGCTGGATGCCTTCTCCTTCGGCGACGACGTCGCCGACTCGCTGGGCATCCACGTCGCGCGGACGAGGATGCTGCTGCTCGTGCTCACTGCGGTCCTCACCGCGACGCTGGTCAGCATCGCGGGGGCCATCGGTTTCGTGGGGCTGGTGCTGCCGCACGCCGCTCGGTTCCTCGTGGGCCCGCGGCACTCCCGGCTGGTACCGGCCACCGTGCTGATCGGCGCGGTGTTCATGGTGTGGGTCGACGCCGTCTCGCGGGTGGCGTTCCAGCCCACGCCCCTGCCCGTCGGCGTGGGGACGGCACTGATCGGCGTGCCCGCCTTCGTGCTGATCCTGCTCCGCAAGCGGCGGGCGCTGTGACCCTCGAGGCGCAGCGGGTGGGGTGGCGGCGAGGCGGGGTGCTGGTCGTCGACGGGGTGACCGTGGCGCCGGCGCCGGGCACGACCGTCGGCCTGCTGGGACCCAACGGCTCCGGGAAGTCCTCGCTGCTGCGTCTGCTCGCGGGCACGTCGAAGCCGGACTCGGGTGTCGTGACCCTCGACGGCGAGGAGCTCGGCTCGTTCACCCGGCGCGACGTCGCGCGTGTCGTCGCGGTGGTCGGCCAGCACGCGCACACCGACACCGACATCCGGGTGCGGGACGTCGTCCGGCTGGGACGCATCCCGCACCGCGGCTTCCTCGGCTCGACGGTGTCCCGGGACGAGGCGGCCGTCGCCGCGGCGCTCGAGCACACCGGGCTGACCGACAAGGCCGACCGGTCTTGGCACACCCTGTCCGGCGGGGAGCGGCAAAGGGCGCACATCGCCCGGGCGCTCGCCCAGGAGCCACGGGAGCTGCTGCTGGACGAGCCGACCAACCACCTCGACATCCGGCACCAGCTGGAGTTGCTGTCGCTGGTCCAGCGGCTGCCGGTCACCACCGTCATCGCGCTGCACGACCTGAACCTGGCGGCCACGTTCTGCGACTCCGTCGTCGTGCTGGCCGGAGGCAGGGCGGTGGCCGGCGGTCCGCCGGCCGAGGTGCTGACCGCCGAGCTCATCGGCGAGGTGTACGGGGTGCGGGCGCAGGTGCACCTGGGCCCGCACGGCCGTCCCACGGTCGTGTTCGAGCCCGCACCCCCGTCACGATGACGTCCGATCCGGAAGGAGTTCCGATGACACCCTCCTCGCCGCCGGCCCCGCCGACCGGCGCACCGCTCGACGGCGGGACCGCTCGCCCGCGCTTGATCGGCATGCTCGGTGGGATGAGTTGGGAGTCGACTGCCCAGTACTACCGGCTGGCGAACGAGCTGGTCCGCGACCGGCTCGGTGGACTCCACTCGGCCAGGGTCGTGCTCGCGTCGCTGGACTTCGCGGAGATCGAGCGGCTGCAGGTGGCGGGGGAGTGGGACAGGGCCGGACGGCTCCTCGCCGAGGAGGCCGTACGGCTGGAGGGGGCCGGCGCGGAACTGCTCCTGTTGTGCACGAACACGATGCACAGGGTCGCCGACCAGGTGCAGGCCGCGATCGGGATCCCGTTGCTGCACCTGGCCGACACGACCGCTGCGGCCGTGCAGGCCGCCGGGTTGCGGACGGTGGGACTGCTGGCCACGGCGTTCACCATGGAGCAGGACTTCTACCGCGACCGGCTCAGCGGCCACGGCCTGCGCACCCTCGTCCCGGACGCCGACGATCGCGCCGAGGTGCACCGGATCATCTACGAGGAGCTGTGCCTCGGCATCGTCCGGGAGGAGTCCCGCGAGACCTACCGGCAGGTCATCGACCGGCTCGTGGCCGCCGGTGCGGAAGGGGTGATCCTGGGCTGCACCGAGATCGAGCTGCTCATCGGTGCAGCGGACAGCTCGGTCCCGGTCTTCCCGACCACCAGGCTGCACGTCGAGGCGGCCGTCGACGCATCTCTGGTCGCGGCACGTCCCGCGTGACAGCGTCGCGCCTCGCGAACGCACGGCGCCACGTCGGGCAGGTCGACGACGTCGAGGACCGCGGGCCCGCCGAAGCGGGTGATCCGCACGACAAGCATGCAAGGACGCTGGGTGATGGCCGAGGTGTCCCAGTGCGCGGACGGGCGGATCGGCCGTCGACCGCCGGCGGGGGTCATCGCCTCGCCGCGGAGCAGCTCACCTGACGGGCAGGGCTGCGAGCCGGGCGGCCAGTTCCGCGTTGCGACGCAGGAAACGCACCCATCCGTCGGGCGCCCGGGTGCCGGGCACCGACCCGGTGCACGTCTCCTGCTCCCAGGCCCGGAGCCGGCCGTTCCGGATCCGCAACCGGAGCAGGACGTCGTCCCCCCAGGCGGTGACGTCCTCGTCGCCGTCCCCGCCGGGCGCGGTGACCCGCTGCGGCGCGACCACCCACTCGACCGCCTCGATCTCGTCCTGGAGCCGGGCCGCGGCCTCGTACGCCTGCGCCCCGGCCGCGGCGTCGCGCCGGGCAGCCAGCGCCGCCAGTGCGTCGGCGACCGCCGTCGGCTCGCGGTCCAGCACGGACGCCACGGCGCTCGCCAGCTTCGCGACCGGGGTGTCCTGCCCACCGCGCAGCCGCGCCAGCTCCCGTTCGCCGGCGGTGCGGGTCGGGCCGGCGTGGCGGAGCGGGTACAGCCGTTCCAGTCCGGACACGGCCAGCCGCACCTTGCGGGCACCGAGGTAGGGGCCGAAGAAGCGGACACCCGGTGCCGGCCGGTGCGCGGAGGCGAGGCGGAGGCGCGGCGCCTCCGGAGAGGAGTCCAGGCCGATGCAGACGGGCACCTCAAGGCCGCCGACGATCCGGTTCCACGGTGGCAGCGACCGCTCGAGCAGGTTGCGCTCGGCCCACGCGGCCTCGTGCGCGGAGTCGCAGACCAGTGCCTCGATCCGGGCGACCCGGGGCACCATCCGCCGCAGGTGGCGGCGGTCCCGCAGGTCGCCCCAGTAGGAGCTGACCCGGCGGCGCAGCTCTCCGGCCCGCCCGACGTAGAGCACGCGGCCGCCGTCGTCCCGGAAGCGGTACACGCCCGGAGCGGCCGGCAGCGCGGCGACGGCGTCCGGTCGGGCGGGCATGGCCCCATCGTGCGCACGGCCGGGACGCCGGTGGTGGCGCCGCGCCGCACCGGCCACACACGTCCCACCACTCACAGGCAGCGCCGACGGCGCACCGAGGGCATCGATGAGCGCCCGAGCCGGTCGGTCCCGGACGTGCCGATCGGGACTCAGGTCATCGGGTGGCCTGCACCTCGCGACGCGGGAGCACCCAGTCGGGTCGCACGTAGTGGCAGGTGTAGCCGAAGGGGATCTTCCGCAGGTAGTCCTGATGCTCCTCCTCGGCCTCCCAGAACGGGCCGGCCGGCGCGACCTCGGTGACGACCTTGCCGGGCCAGATGCCCGAGGCGTCGACGTCCGCGATCGTGTCCAGCGCGACGCGCCGCTGCTCGTCGCTGGTGTAGAAGATCGCCGAGCGGTAGCTCCGGCCCACGTCGTTGCCCTGACGGTCCGTCGTCGACGGGTCGTGGATCTGGAAGAAGAACTCCAGCAGCTCCCGGAACGAGATGACCTCGGGGTCGAAGACGATCTCGACCGCCTCGGCGTGGTCACCATGGTCTCGGTACGTGGCGTCGGGTGTGTCGCCGCCGGAGTACCCGACCCGGGTGGAGAGCACCCCCGGGCGCTTGCGCAGCAGCTCCTGGGCGCCCCAGAAGCAGCCGCCGGCGAGGATCGCGGTCTCAGTGGTCACGTGTGCCTCCCTCTGTGTCCAGCACGACGGGTGAACACCGTGACCCGGTCCGGTGTTTCCTCCTCGGTGCACAGCGCGATGACGTGCCCGAGCCGGGCTGGAACGTCGCCTGGCCATCGTGCTCGGCCCCACGGTGCCCGCGACTCGCGGGCGCACCAGGGCAGTTGGCCGACAGGGGGTGGTGGGTGTCGGCGAAGTCGACGCCTGAGGAGCTGACCTCGTAGAGCACGTCCCCGTCCCCCGGGACGGGGTCGGGGAGGTCGACGACGTCGAGGACCTCGGGGCCGCCGAAGCGGGTGATCTGCACGGCTCGCATGAGGTGAGGTCATGGCCCGGCGGAGGACGTCGATCAGTCAGAGACGACGCTGCCCGGTGTGTGATGACGCGATGACGCCCGAAGAGACCGTGCTGACCTTCCATCGGGCCGTGGACCTTCGGGACGGCTCCGCGTTCGGTCTCGTCGCCGAGGACCTCGTCCAGCACGCGGCAGGGCCGCAGGGCCGCGAAGGCCTGCGCCAGACCCTCGCGACGCTCGACCACGACCTCGACCACCCGACGGCGACGATCCATCGCGTCGTGGCCCAGGGTGATCTCGTCGTCGTGCACCTCACGATGCGCGGGCGCCACGTGGCGTCGACGATGCCGCTGCTCGCCGAGTTGACCCCGACCGGGGACGCCGTCGCGTGGGAGTTCATCCACATCTGGCGGGTCGCGGACGGTTCGATCGTCGAGCACTGGGCCTGCCGCGACGACGTCGGACTCCTCGCACAGGTCGGGGGCTGGCCGCTGTCCCGCTAGTCCGGAACACGGGTGCCGCCTCCTGCACCCGGGCGTCTGCCCGACGCCACGGTCGGTCGACGGCGATCAGTTCTCGCCGTGGTCCCGGTCCTCACCCACAGGGACCAAACGCTCCGGAGGAGAACGAGATGACCGCCACCTACACGTTCGACGTCTTCTCCAGTCTCGACGGCTACGGCTCCGCCAGCGCCGACTGGACCGGCTACTGGGGCAAACAGGGCCCCGAACTGCTCGACCGCCGTCTCGACCTGTTCGGCGACGAGCAGCGGATGGTCTTCGGAGCCACTACGTTCCGGCAGTTCGTGCAGATGCTGTCCTCGAGCACCGAGGAGTCCGAGGTACGTGACCCGTGGGTCACCCGGATGTGGCGCATGCCCGCGACGGTGGTGTCGACGACGCTGCACGAGCCCCTCGAGTGGCCGGACGCGACCGTCGTCAGCGGGAACGCCGTCGACGTCGTGGCCCGGCTCAAGGAGGAGTCGGCGGTGCCGCTGCGCTCGCACGGCAGCCTGTCGATGAACCGGGCGCTCATGGCCGCTGGTCTGGTCGACCGCGTCCAAGTGACGATCTTCCCCGTGATCACCGGCCGGACCGGAACGGACCCGGTCTTCGGAGGCGCGGCCGACTTCGACCTCGAGCTGCTCGAGAGCCGGACGCTCGACGGCCGCATCCAGGAGCTCGTCTACCGGCCCACCCTCCACTGACCCGTACCGATCGAACCGGCGGTGAACCTCCAGGCCAGGGGTTGGAGGGTGTCGGCGACGTCGACCCCTGCGGCCGACACGTCGTAGAGCTGCTCGCCGTCACCCGGGACGGGGTCGGGCAGGTCGACGACATCGAGGACCTCGGGCCCGCCGAAGCGGGTGATCCGCAAAGCACACACGACGGTCAGGCCAGGTGCGGTCGACAGGACGAGCGCTGGCACCTGCTGCGGCCGGCGCCGTACGTGGCGCACCCCGCCATGGCGCTGACCGCGCGCCCGTGCACCTCGACCGCCGCTCCGCCGGGGACCCGGAGCCGCGCCGGGCGGATGCCAGGCGGGGCGACCTGAGCGGGACCAGAGGAGCAGGCGGCGCCCGGGTCTCCCGGGCGCCGCCTGGATCGGTGGCCGTGAGGCCGGCGGTCAGCCGACGGATGCGAGCTCCTGGGTGGCGGCAGACTTCCCGGCGGCCGTCGTCCCGGCGGCTGCGCCGGTGGCCGCGGTACCCAGCGCCCACAGCGCCAGCGCGACGCCCGCGACGGCGAACAGCGGCGTGAACTCGGTGTCGGGCGACAGGAACGTCAGCGGCACGACCACGGCGTGCGCCAGCCCGCCCACGACGCCGAGCAGAGCCACGACGCGGCGCAGGCCGCTCTGGAGCCTGGCCAGGGTCCCGGCGAGGTACCCGACGGCCAGGCCGCTGACGGGGTAGAGCACGGCGGCGAGCCCCAGGTGGGTGAAGGCGACCGGGGCGGCGTGGCCGGCGTGCAGCGCGTGGCTGTCGACGACGGCGGCGAGGTGGACGACGGTCTCGACCGCGTAGAGGGACAGGGCCACGACGGCGATCGCGAGGGGTCGTCGGGCCGCCTGCGGCCAGACCTGCCGGCGGCGGGCCATCTCCAGGCCGACGACGAGCAGCACGGTGCCGGCAACGACCAGCGTGTGCCCGGGCACCCACATGTCGTCGGCGGTCATCGTCGCCAGCTCCTCGCGGATCGAGTCCGACGCATCGGAGTCGGGGTGCATCGGGCCGCCGGCGAGCAGGGCGGCTCCGGAGGCGAGCAGGGCCAATCGCCAGCCCTGCGGCCGGCGAGGAGCGGGGGTCTGGGTGTGCAGGGAGGTCGTCATGGCCGCAAGGCTGGCGCCAGGGACTTGGGAACGGCTGGTGAGTCTCTTGGAACCCGGCCGACTTCGTCGACCCGAGCCGGCGGTTCCAGGTGACCCGGAAAGGGGTGGAGCAGAACGCCGCCGGCAACGATGATCGGATCGTTCGGTGTCATCCGCAACCATGCGGCTGTGCGGCCGTTCCCGGACCGACGAAGGGACCGATCGTGCTGCTCCGGCTGCTCCGTGACCGCCTGGGGGCCTACCGTCGCCCGCTGCTCGCGGTCGGCGCCCTGCAGGTGGTCAGCACCATCGCCGCGCTGTACCTGCCCCGGCTCAACGCCGACATCATCGACAAGGGCATCGCCCGCGGCGACACCGGCCTCATCCTGTCCACGGGCGGGTGGATGCTCGCGGTCACGCTGGTGCAGATCGTGGCCTCGGTCGGTGCCGTGTGGTTCGGTGCGCGCACCGCCATGGGCTTCGGGCGCGACCTGCGGGCAGCCGTCTTCTCCCGGGTGGGGCAGTTCTCCGCGCGGGAGATGAACAGGTTCGGCGCCCCGTCGTTGATCACCCGCAACACCAACGACGTCCAGCAGGTGCAGATGCTCGTCCTGCTGTCCTGCACGATGCTCGTCGCGGCTCCCATCATGTGCGTCGGCGGCGTCGTCATGGCCCTCGACGAGGACGTCGTCCTGTCGTGGCTGGTGGTCGTCGCGGTCCCCGTGCTCGTGGTGGCGGTCGGGCTGGTGATCCGGCGGATGGTCCCGCTGTTCCGGCTCGTGCAGACGCGCATCGACGTGGTCAACCGGGTGCTGCGGGAGCAGATCACCGGCATCCGGGTGGTGCGGGCCTTCGTCCGCGAGCCGGAGGAGGTCGCCCGCTTCGCCCGCGCCAACGCCGACATCACCGACGTCGCGACGGCGGCCGGCCGACTGCAGGCGCTGATCTTCCCGATCGTCATGCTGGTGCTCAACGTGTCCAGCGTCGGGGTGCTGTGGTTCGGCGCGGCCCGCGTCGACGCGGGGCAGATGCAGATCGGCGCGCTGACCGCGTTCCTGTCCTACCTGCTGCAGATCCTGATGGCGGTCATGATGGCGACCTTCATGGCGATCATGATCCCGCGCGCCGCCGTCTGCGCCGACCGGATCGGTGAGGTCCTGGCCACCGAGGGGTCGGTGGAACCGCCCGTCACCCCGGTCACCCCGCTGCGGTCGGACGGCGAGCTGGTCTTCGAGTCGGTCACCTTCACCTACCCGGGTGCGGTCGCGCCGGTGCTGTCCGAGGTCTCCTTCATGGCGTCACCCGGGCAGACGACCGCGGTGATCGGCAGCACCGGCGCGGGCAAGACGACGCTGGTCTCGCTGGTGCCCCGGCTCTTCGACGCCACGAGCGGCACGGTCCGCCTCGACGGCGTCGACGTCCGGCAGCTGGACCAGGAGGACCTGTGGCGCCGGATCGGGCTCGTGCCGCAACGGCCGTTCCTGTTCTCCGGCACGGTGGCGAGCAACCTGCGCTACGGCGACCCCGACGCGACCGACGACGAGCTGTGGGCCGCGCTCGAGGTGGCCCAGGGCGCGGACTTCGTGCGGGCGATGCCCGACGGGCTGGACACCGCCGTGGCGCAGGGTGGCACCAGCGTCTCCGGCGGGCAGCGCCAGCGGCTGGCCATCGCCCGGGCGCTGGTCCGGCGCCCGGAGGTCTACCTGTTCGACGACTCGTTCTCCGCGCTGGACCTCCGCACCGACGCCCGGTTGCGCGCCGCGCTGAAGCCGGTCACCGCCGACGCCACGGTGGTCGTCGTCGCGCAGCGGGTGTCGACCATCGCCGACGCCGACCGGATCGTCGTGCTGGACGACGGCGCCGTGGTCGGCATCGGCCGGCACGAGGAGCTGCTGACGTCCTGCGCGGCCTACGGCGAGATCGTCGCCTCCCAGCTCAACGTCGAGGGAGCGACGGCATGAGCGCCCGGGCCGAGGACACCCGCACCGGCGGCAGGCAGCCCCGGCAGGACGCCGACACCGTCCGCGCCGCCCGTGGCATGGCGGCCCAGCGCAGGGGCGGCGGGCCGCCGTGGGCGGGAGCGGGGCAGCCGGCCGAGAAGGCGTCGGACTTCGGTCCCTCCGCCCGCCGGCTGGCGCGGCGGCTGCGGCCGGAGCGGAGCGGCGTGCTCGCCGTCCTGGCCCTCGGTGTCATCAGCGTCGCGCTGAACGTCGTCGGTCCCCGGGTGCTGGGGTACGCCACGGACGTCATCTTCGCCGGCGTCATCGGCGAGCAGCTCCCGGCCGGGATCACCGCAGCCGAAGCCGCTGACCGGGCGCGCGCGACCGGCGACGACACCGCGGCCGCCGTTCTCGAGAACCAGCACGTCGTGCCGGGCGCGGGCATCGACTTCTCCGCTCTCGGCACGGTCCTGCTGGGTGTCATCGCGATCTACCTGTGCGCGGCGGTGTTCGGGTACGGGCAGGGCCACCTGCTCAACGGGGTCGTGCAGCGCACCGTCTACCGGCTGCGCGAGGACGCCGAGGCGAAGCTGAACCGGCTGCCGCTCGCCTACTTCGACGGTCAGCAGCGCGGTGAGGTGCTCTCCCGGGTCACCAACGACATCGACAACGTGTCCACCAGCCTGCAGCAGACGATGAGCCAGCTGCTGACCTCGGTCCTCACCATCGTCGGAGTGCTGCTGGTGATGGTGCTGATCTCCCCGCTGCTGGCCGTCATCGCGCTGGTCACCGTGCCGGTGTCGCTGCTGCTCACCCGGGCGATCGCCCAGCGCAGCCAGGAGCACTTCGTGGCCCAGTGGCGGCACACCGGCGCCCTCAACGGTCTGATCGAGGAGTCGTTCACCGGGCACGAGCTGGTGCGCGTGTTCGGGCGTCGGCAGGAGGTGGAGACCGCTTTCCGGGCGAAGAACGAGGAGCTGCTCGACGCCGGCTTCGGCGCGCAGTTCGTCTCCGGGCTGATCATGCCGTCGATGATGTTCATCGGGAACCTCAACTACGTCGCGGTCGCCGTGGTCGGCGGGCTGCGGGTCGCCTCCGGGTCGTTGAGCCTCGGGGAGGTCCAGGCGTTCATCCAGTACTCCCGGCAGTTCACCCAGCCGCTGACCCAGGCAGCCTCGATGGCCAACGTGCTGCAGTCCGGCGTCGCGTCGGCCGAACGGGTCTTCGAGCTGCTCGACGCGCCCGAGCAGACGCCCGACCCGGCCGTTCCCGCGGTGCGGGGCGAGCGTCGCGGTCGGGTCGAGTTCGAGCACGTCGCCTTCTCCTACCGACCGGACGCACCGCTGATCCGCGACCTGTCGCTGGTGGCCGAGCCGGGCCAGACGGTCGCCATCGTCGGTCCGACCGGGGCCGGGAAGACGACGCTGGTCAACCTGGTCATGCGGTTCTACGAGATCGACGCGGGCCGGATCACCCTCGACGGCGTGGACACCGCCACGATGAGCCGCGCCGACCTGCGGTCCGGGGTGGGGATGGTCCTCCAGGACACCTGGCTGTTCGGCGGGACGATCTTCGACAACATCGCGTACGGCAACCCCCGCGCGACGCCGGACCAGGTGCTGGAGGCGGCGCGCGCGACCTACGTCGACCGGTTCGTCCACAGCCTCCCCGACGGCTACGACACGGTGATCGACGAGGAGGCCTCGAACGTCTCGGCGGGGGAGAAGCAGCTGATCACGATCGCCCGGGCCTTCCTGGCCGACCCGGCGCTGCTGATCCTCGACGAGGCGACCAGCTCGGTGGACACGCGCACCGAGCTGCTGGTCCAGCAGGCGATGGCGGCCCTGCGCAGCGACCGCACCAGCTTCGTGATCGCCCATCGGCTCTCCACCATCCGGGACGCCGACCTCATCCTGGTGATGGAGGACGGCGGCATCGTCGAGCAGGGCACGCACGAGGAGCTGCTCGCGGTGCACGGCGCCTACCGGCGTCTCTACGACGCGCAGTTCGCCGGCACGTCCACCTGAGGCCGGGGCCCGTACGGTCGCCGGCGTGCGACGGAGCATCCCCCAGCCGGCTGACCTGGACGTCGTCCGCGCCTCCTACGACCGGGTCGCCGACGGCTACGCGGCCATGGGCGTGGGCCGCCTCGACGCCCGACCGTGGCTGCGTGCGGCCCTGGCCGCGTTCGCCGAGATCGTCCGGGAGCGCGGCCCCGTGCTGGACGTCGGCTGCGGCCCCGGGGACGTGACGGCGCACCTGGCCGGTCTTGGGGTCGACGTCTCGGGGGTCGACCTGTCGCCGCGGATGGTGGCGCACACCCGCCGGCTCCACCCGGGGCTGCGCTTCGAGGTCGCGTCGGCCACCGGGCTGGCCGTGGCGGACGCATCGCTCGGGGGCGTGCTGGGGTGGTGGTCGCTGTTCAACCTCCCGCGCTCGGTGCTGCCCGACGTGCTGCGGTCCTTCGCCGACGCGCTCGTCCCCGGCGGCCACGTCCTCGTCGGCACGCACGTCGGGGAGGGGGACCTGGTGCGCACCGAGGCCTACGGCGGCGTCCCGGTCGCCTGGACGACGCACCTGTGGCTGCCCGAGCAGCTCCTCGCGATGCTCGCCGACGCCGGTCTCGAACCCGTGTCCGAGCTGCGGCTGCCGGCGGACCTGTCCGGGCATCCACAGGTCCTGCTCACCGCTCGCCGACCAGGCTGACCACTCCTCCCGACGACGAGGACGCCCACCGGTGGCCGACCACCCGGGTGTCCCGGTCCTCCCGGGGAGGGACGGTCGGTCGTGACCGCCGTCACCGTCCGGTCAGCGATCGGCGGACCACTGGCCGACGCGACGGGTGGCGAGCAGGGCGACGGCCGCGGCGCGGGCCCGGCCGATCGGGTCGTCGCCGACCGACCGCGGGCTGGTGGCGTCGCGCGCGAAGCCGGCCAGCGCTCCGTCGTACAGCAGCAACAGGTCCAGCGCCAGGTCCGCCGGCTGCTCGGCGCCGGCGACCTCGGCGAGGTCGCGCAGTCGTCCGACGAGGAGGGTCGTGTCGGCGGCCAGCCAGTGCTGGCCGGGGTGGGCGGCCGGCAGCTCCGTGCCGGCCGCCAGGAAGGCGCACCCGCGGCGGTTCCCCGAGCGGTCCCGGTACCGCGCCACTGCGTCGAAGACCGACAGCAGCCGGTCGCGGGGGTCGGTGCGCTCGGCGAGAACCTCGTCCCACACCGCTCGCCACTCGTGGTGCCGCCGCTCCAGGTAGGCGGCCACGAGCGCGTCCTTGCCGGCGAAGTGGGCGTACATGGTGGCGGGGGAGACCCCGGCCCGCTGGAGGACGGAGTCCACCCCGGTCGCGGCGATGCCGGACTCGTAGAACAGCTCCGCGGCGGCCGTCAGCAGCCGCTCGCGCGCCGGTGGGGTCGCGGGGGCACGGGACACGCCCCTAGAGTAACGACCGTTATGGCGAAACGATCGTTACGGCAGCCCGCGGAGGCCAGGACCGCACGCCCGGGCGGGCTGGTCGCCGCCGGCCTCGGCGTCATCGCCGTCACCTACGGGCTCGCCCGGTACGGGTACGGGCTGTACCTGCCGCAGTTGCGGGCGGAGTTCGGGTTCTCCGCCGGCACCGCGGGGTGGCTGGCGGCCGGCGGCTACCTGGCCTACTGCGCCGCTGCACTGCTGGCGCCGCCCCTCGTCGAGCGCGGGCGGGGACGGACCGCCCTGTGGGCCGCGGGCGGCAGCGCCGCGCTCGGGTCGGTGGTGGTCGCGACCGCGCCGGGCACCGCCGTGCTCGCGGTCGGGCTGCTGGTGGCGGGCAGCGGGGCCGGGGCGGCCACCCCCGCGCTCGTGGCCGCGGTCGCCGCCACGGTACGGCCGGCGACCGCGGCCCGCGCCCAGGGGGTGGTCAACAGCGGCACCGGCGCGGGCGTGGTGGCCGGTGGCCTGCTGGTGCTCGCCGTCCCCGCGTCCTGGCGGGCGGCCTGGCTCGCCTTCGCCGCGCTGGCGCTGCTGGTCACGTGGGCGGCCGACCGGTCGGCGCGCTGGCCACCGGCGACGGGCGCTCCGTCCTGCCCGCCCGTCCGGCCGTGGGACCGGCTGGGCCCGGCGACGGCGGCCGCCGTCCTCGCCGGCGCAGGGTGCGCCGGCGTCTGGACCTTCGGGCGGGAACTGTTGACCGCCGACGGCGGCCTGGCGCCCGGGGCCACCGGCGGACTCTGGTGCGTGCTGGGGATCGGGGGGCTGGCCGGTGGGGTCAGCGGCGCTCTGGTCGGACGACACGGGGTGCACGGGGCCTGGCGGGGCAGCCTGCTCCTGGCGAGCGGGGCGACCGCGTCGCTCGCCGTCCGGCCCGACGTCCCCTGGCTCGCCGCGATCGCGCTGGCGGCCTTCGGCGCCTCCTTCGTGGCTCTCAGCGGCGTGCTGATCGCGTGGGGCGGGCAGGTCCGGCCGCACGGTGCCCCGGCCGCCGCGGCGTTCCTCTTCGTGGCGCTGACCGCCGGTCAGGCGCTGGGTGCCGTCGCGCTGGGGACGCTGGCCGAGGGGCTCGGCCGCCCGGCGGCGTTGCTGGTCGCCGCCGGTACGGCAGTGCTCGCCGCCGGCGTGGCCGCGCACCAGCGCGGCGCCGACGACGTGGTGTCACGGTGAGACGGCAGGCCCCAGGGCGGCCTCGACCCGGCCGGCGCTCGCCAGCAGGGCGACGTCGTCGCCCGGCAGGCCCTCCAGCGAGATCCCGATGGGCAGTCCGGCCCGCGTCGTCCCCGCCGGCAGGGAGATGGCGGGCATGCCCGCCGTCGAGCCGGGACCGGTGTTGCGGATGGTGGTCAGGAAGACCGGCACCTCCCGCCCGTCGAGGTCCGTCGTGTCGTCGTCGCCGAGGGGTGGCGGGGGCAGCGGCACCGTCGGGTAGACGAGGGCGTCCAGCCGGTCGCCGTGCGCGGGACGGAGCGCGGCGGAGTAGGCCGCGCGCAGCCGGTCCCGGGTGGTCATCGCCTGCTGGTACGCGTCCTCGGTGAAGGCCCCGCTCGCGGCGACCTCCAGCGCGCCGCGGACGTCCGGCGACGCCACCTGGGCCAGCACGTCGGCCAGGGTCAGCCGGCTCTCCGGCCCGGGCAGCGTCGCCAGGTACGCCGGCAGGTCCTGGGCCACCTCGAAGAAGACGATGGGGAAGCCGCACTCCGCGTCGAGCGCGTGCGCACCCACGACCTCGACCTCGACCAGCTCGATCCCGACGGCGGCCAGGCGCTCCAGTGCCTGCTCGGTGCAGCGGGCGACCTCGGGGTGGAGCTCGTCGTAGAAGCCCGCGCGGGGGACCCCCAGGCGGAGCGGGCGCCCCGGCGACGGCGGCGCCGACTCGCCGGTCACGATCCCGTCGACGAGCGCCACGTCGGCCACCGAGGTCGCGAGCACCCCGGCGGTGTCCCGGGTGCGCGAGATGGGCACGGTGCGGCCGGTGCCCCAGCGGCCGGGGGTGGGGCGCCACCCGACGACCCCGCAGTGCGCCGCCGGGACCCGGAGCGATCCGCCGGTGTCCGTGCCCAGCGCGATGGGCGCCACGCCGGTCGCGACGGCGACAGCGGATCCGCCCGACGAGCCGCCGGGCGAGCGGCTGGGGTCGTGCGGGTTGCGCACCGGTCCGAAGGCGGCGTTGTTGCTGGTGATGCCTAGGGCCAGCTCGTGCAGGTTGGTCTTGCCGATCACGGCGGCCCCGGCGGCGCGCAACCGCTCCACCGCGTGCTGGTCCCGACCCGGCCGGGAGTCCCGGAGGGCCGGTGTCCCTCCGGTGGTGGGCAGGTCGCGGGTGTCCAGGTTGTCCTTGACCGCGAGCGGGATGCCGGCGAGGGGGCCCGTCCCCGGCTCGGCGTGCTCGGCGATGGAGATGAAGGCGCCGAGGTCCGCGATGTCCCGGGCCCGCTGCGTGCTGGCCGCGACCACCTCCTCGGCCGAGGACGAGGAGATCCGCCGGCGTACCTGGTCCACTCCGAGGGGCTGCACGGACGGCATGGTGACACGCTCCCAGGCTCAGCGCCGCCGACGGGCTGCCCGGTGGAGCACCAGGGCCAGTTGCAGGCGCAGTCGGCCGGCCGGTTCGCGCACGTCCCAGCCGAGCGCCGCCTCGGCGTGCAGCAGCCGGTCCTGGAGCGTGGAGTGGTGGACGTGCAGCGCTCGGGCGGCGTCGCGCAGGCTCGTCGTGGTGGCGACCGCGTCCAGCGTGGCCAGGGCCCACGGCCCGATGGTCGCGGCGTGCCCCAGTGCCCGGACGTCGGGGACCGTCGCCCCGTCGGCGGCCTGCACCAGCAGGGGCAGCGCGCCCAGCCGGTCGGCGTGCACCACCCGCGGGCCGGGGTCCTCCTCGGTGCCCTCGGCGGTGAGCCGCAGGGCCAGCCGGGCCTGCGCCCCCGAGGCCGGCAGGTCGACCACCGCGGCGGCCGGCCCGACCCCCGCCCGCACGCCCACGGGCAGGACGCCGTCCGACCCGATGACGAGGGAGCGGCCGTCGGCCAGGGCGACCGCCCGCCCCCTCGACGCCACTCCGAGCCGGCGGGCCGCGGCCAGCCGGTCCGCCTCGGGGGCGCCTGCGTCGAGCACGAGCTCCACCGACGCCGGGTCGTCCACCGGACGCCGGGACCGGGTCCGGTGCAGCACGGTCCGGACGGCGGCCGCCGCACGCTCCAGGACGACGGCCTGGACCGTGCCCGGTGGGTCCGACCGCTCCAGCCAGAGCACCGCGTCGGTGCCGGCCACGTCGGCCGACGGCCACCGCGGGTCGGGAGCCGGGCCGCCGGCCGCCCCCACTTCGCCGTCCGGGAGGGCTCGTATGACCAGGCCGCGGACCGGGTCGACCAGCCGGGCAGGACAGCCGGCCAGCCCTGCCGCGTCCCGCACGATGGACTGCAGGTCCGCACGTGGCTCGGTCAGCGCGTGGAAGTGGCCGATCACCCGGACCGCCGCGCCCGCCTCGGGGTCGAGGGCCGCGAGGCGGAGCGCGAGGTCGTTCACCGGCCCACTGTGGACCCTCAGGAGCCCGGTGGCCAGGGCGTCACTGCGCGAGCAACCGGCGCAGCCACCGCAGCCGGGCGGCCCGGGCCTCGCGGGAGATGGAGGCATCCGGCACGAACGTGTCGAAGCCGTGGCAGCCACCGGGCCACACGTGCAGCTCGGCGACGCCGCCGGCCTGCCAGATGCGTGTGGCGTAGTCGACGTCCTCGTCCCGGAAGGTCTCGGTGGTGGCCACGTCGATGAAGGCGGGCGGCAGGCCGGACATGTCGGTGGCCCGGGCCGGGGCGGCGTAGGGCGAGACGTCGGGACCGCCGCGGTCGTCCCCGAGCAGGGCCGTCCAGCCGGTGTCGTTCGAGACCTGGTCCCAGACCCCCACGCCGCGCATCTGGTGCGCGGGAGAACGTGTCGTTGCGGTCGTCGAGCATCGGGTAGATCAGCAGCTGCCCGGCGAGCGAGACCTCGCCCCGGTCGCGCGCCATCAGCGCCAGGGCCGCCGCCAGCCCGCCGCCGGCGCTGGCCCCGGCCACCACGATGCGAGCGGGGTCGATGCCCAGCTCGGCGGCGTTGCGGGCGGTCCAGACGAGCGCGGCGTAGCAGTCCTCGACCGGACCGGGGTGCGGGGTCTCGGGGGCCAGCCGGTAGTCCACGGAGACGACGGCGAGCTGCAGCTCGGCGGCCCAGCCCATGACCTCGACCAGCCCGGTGCGGGCATCGCCGATGATCATGCCGCCCCCGTGCGTGTGCAGGACGGCCGCCACCGGCGCGCTCACCCCGGTCGGCAGGCAGACGAGGACCTCGACGTCCGGCGCACCCTCCGGGCCGGGGACCGTGCGGGTGGTGACGGTGAAGGCGCCACCCCGGCTGAGCTCCTCGTCGGTGGCCGGTGGCAGCGCCGGGTTGGGCTGGCGGAGGAGCGGGATCATCTCCGGGGTGATGGCGGCCGGGATGAGCCCGGCCAGCGCCTGCAGCGCGGTCACGATCTCGGGGTCGAAGGGCGGCTGGGGCGCGTCCGCGCCGGTGGGTGCGGTGGGCGACGTCAGTGTCACGGGTCCTCCTGGGGCAGGACGGCCGATCGTGACCGTCGTCACCATCCTGGAGGCGTGAGCGTGGGTGGCACAGCGCCAGGTGGCGGGAGTCCCCCGCCACCTGGCGGGCAGGCGGGTCGCCGCCGGACGCACGGATGCCCCGGCCCGCGGGTCGCGGGCCGGGGCATCCGGACGGGTCATGCCTACCGCAGGTCGTAGCGGTCGAGCTCCATGACCTTCACCCAGGCGGCCGCGAAGTCCCGCACGAACTTCTCCCGTGCGTCGTCGGCCGAGTAGACCTCGACGATGCCGCGCAGGATGGAGTTCGAGTTGAACACCAGGTCCACCGCGGTCGCGGTGCGCGTGACGTTCCCGTCGGCGTCCAGGCCCTCGTAGACGCCCTCGGTGTCGGTCGAGGTGCGCCACTGGACGCCCAGGTCCAGCAGGTTGCGGAAGAAGTCCTGCGACAGCACGCCGGGCCGGTCGGTGAAGACCCCGTGCGTCACCCCGCCGGTGTTGGCGCCGAGCACCCGGAGCCCGCCGACCAGGACGGTCATCTCCCGGGCGGTCAGCTCCAGCATGTAGGCCCGGTCGACCAGCAGCGTCTCCGGCTCGAGCTTGCTGCCCGGCTGGAGGTAGTTACGGAAGCCGTCGGCCCGCGGCTCCAGCCACCGGAAGTTGCCGACGTCGGTCTGCTCCTGCGAGGCGTCGGTGCGGCCGGGCCGGAACGGCACGGTCACCTGCACGCCGGCGTCGGCGGCGGCCTTCTCCACCGCCGCGGTGCCGCCGAGCACGATCAGGTCGGCCAGCGAGACCCGCTTGCCGGTCTGCGACTCGAACTCGCCCTTCACCCGCTCGAGCACCGGCAGCACGTCCCGGACGCCCTCGTTGGCCGCCCAGCCGATCTGCGGCTCCAGCCGCAGCCGGGCGCCGTTGGCCCCGCCGCGCTTGTCGGTGCCGCGGTAGGACGCGGCGGCCGACCAGGCCGTGTGCACCAGCTGCGGGACGGTCAGGCCGGAGGACAGCAGACGCTGCTTGAGGTCCGAGATCGCGGCCTCGTCGACCAGCTCGTGGTCGACCGCCGGGACCGGGTCCTGCCAGATGAGCTCCTCGGCCGGCACGTCCGGGCCGAGGTAGCGGCTCTTGGGGCCCATGTCGCGGTGCAGCAGCTTGAACCAGGCCCGGGCGTACTGGTCGGCGAAGTACTCCGGGTCGTTGTAGAACCGCTCGGAGATCTCCCGGAAGCCGGGGTCGGCCATGAGGGCGAGGTCGGTCGTCGCCATCATCGGCGGGTTCTTCTTGCCCTCGATGTGCGCGTCGGGGACGAGCTCCTGCGCCTCCGGGTTCTTCGGCTTCCACTGCTTCGCGCCGGCGGGGCTCTGGGTGAGCTCCCACTCGTAGCTGAACAGCATCTCGAAGTAGCTGTTGTCCCAGGTGGTCGGCGTCGGCGTCCAGGCGCCCTCGAGACCACTGGTGATGGTGTCGGCGCCCTTGCCGGTGCCGTGCTGGTTGATCCAACCCAGGCCGTTGCCGTGCACCGGGCAGCCCTCCGGCTCCGGGCCGACGAGCTCGGGGTTGCCGGCGCCGTGCGTCTTGCCGAACGTGTGCCCGCCGGCGATCAGCGCGACGGTCTCCTCGTCGGTCATCCCCATCCGGCTGAAGGTCACCCGGATGTCGTGGGCCGAGGCGAGCGGGTCGGGCCGGCCCTGGGGGCCCTCCGGGTTGACGTAGATCAGGCCCATGGTCACCGCGGCGAGGTGGCCCTCGTCGAGGTCGAGCGGGTCGTCGCCGCCGTAGCGCTCGTCACCGAGCCAGGTGTCCTCCGGACCCCAGAAGACCTCCTCGGGCTGCCACGTGTCCTCGCGGCCGAAGGCGAACCCGAACGTCTGCAGGCCCATGTCGTCGTGGGCGACGTTGCCGGCGAGCACGAGGAGGTCGGCCCAGGAGAGGCTGCGGCCGTACTTCTGCTTGACCGGCAGCAGCAGGCGGCGGGCCTTGTCCAGGTTGGCGTTGTCCGGCCAGCTGTTGAGCGGGGCGAAGCGCTGCGCGCCCTGGCCACCGCCACCGCGGCCGTCGGCGATCCGGTAGGTGCCGGCGGCGTGCCACGACATGCGGATGAACAGCGGGCCGTAGTGGCCCCAGTCCGCCGGCCACCAGTCCTGCGAGGTGCGCATCACCTGGACGACGTCGCGCTTGACCGCCTCGACGTCCAGCTGGGCCACCGCGGCCCGGTAGTCGAAGTCCTCACCGAGCGGGTCGGAGTCCCTGGAGGGCTTGTTCAGCACCGACAGGTCGACCTGGTTGGGCCACCAGTCCCGGTTGCTGCGGGGCCGCTGGTCGGTGTGCACCTTCGGCGAGGGGATCGCCGGGTTCTCGCTCTCGCTGGTGCTGTCGGTCGGCGTCTTGTCGTAGTTGGTCTCGTCGGTCTGGCTCACTCTGGGCCCTTCTCTGTTGTCGGACGGTGGAGATCGGTCGGGACGGCGGAGCCCGCCGCGCACGATCGGCACAGGCCCCAGTAGATGACCTCGGCCTCGTCGACGACGAAGCCCTCGTCACCGCCGGAGGGCACGAGGCAGGGAGGCTCGCCGGTGGCGCAGTCGGCGTCGCTGATGGCACCGCAGGAGCGGCAGACCAGGTGGTGGTGGTTGTCGCCGACCCGAGCCTCGTAGCGTGCCACCGAGCCCTGCGGCTGGATGCGCCGCACCAGGCCCCGCTCGGTCAGGACGTGCAGCACGTCGTACACCGCCTGGTGCGACACCGCGCCCAACCGGGCGCGGGTGGCACCGATCAGCGCCTCGGTGTCCAGGTGCGGATGGGCGTGGACGGCCTCCAGCACGGCCAGTCGCGGTCGGGTGACCCGCAGACCCGCGGCGCGCAGCACGCGTTCGAGGTCTGCGGCGGCCGGCACGGGCCCATCGTCACGGCTTCCCTTGAACGAGTCAAGTTCGGCTCGTCAGGTCGACGACGTCCCGGGCCTCGGCCCGCCGACGTGGGGTCAGACGGTGGTGCGCAGGACGAACAGGCGCGCGAGGTGGTCGAGCACCGGTCCGGCCGCGGCGGGCTGGCTGCGGAAGGCGATGTACCCGTCGGGCCGCACCAGGTACAGCGACTCGGCCGCGGCGCCGTAGCGGCGGTGGGCGTCCCGGTCCGGGTCGAGCAGCACGTCCACACCGTCCAGCCCGCAGGGCCTGTGCCCACCGGGCACCACGACGACGGCACGGACGTCGTCCCCCATCGCAGCTCGCACCTGCCGGGCGGTAGCGGCCAGCCGTTCGTAACCGGGGTCGGTGGCGGCCGGCCCGTCGAAGAGCACGAGCGTGGACCACGGACCGCGGAAGAGGTCGAACAGCCGCGTCGGCGCCCCGGTGTCGCCGTCGCGGCCGATGGCGTCCGGGGCGCGGTCGCCGGCACGCGGGCCGCGCCGGAACCTGAGGTGGTCCACCACCCCGGCGCCCTCCGGGTCGCCGCGGCGGCCCAGCACGTCGACCTCCCGGGCCCACGAGGTGTCCCGGTAGCCGACGTCCAGCTCGGCCAGCTCATCGAGCATCGCCCGCTGCACCACCTCCAGCCGCAGCGCCGGGACGAGGACGCGGTCCCGCAGGAAGGTCATCACCGGATCGGGGGAGAAGATCGCGCTGTGGCCGAGGTCGCTGCCCGTCAGCACTGACCGGGCGACCGGCATCCGCTCCTCCTGGTAGGTGTCCAGCAGGTCGTCGCGTGCCCGGCCGCGCAGGACGGCGTCGAGCTTCCAACCGAGGTCGTAGGCGTCCTGGATGCCGGTGTTCATCCCCTGGCCGCCCGCCGGGCTGTGCACGTGCGCGGCGTCACCGGCCAGGAACACCCGCCCGACCCGGTAGCGGTCGACGATGGCGACGCGGGGGCTGAAGTCGGAGAGCCACGTGGCGTCGCTCAGCCGAACCTGGGCGAAGCCCCGCTCGGCGAAGAGCCGCTGGAACAGCTCCAGCGACGCCGTCTCGATCGCACCGGAGGCGTCGGGGCGGACATCGGCCTGCACCTGCCAGGTGCCGCTCCCGTCCAGCGGATCGGCGGCGAGGTACCGGTCGTCGTCGAACCAGGCGAAGGACGAGCCGTCGGCGGGCAGTCCCTCGATCCGGACGTCGCCCAGCACGAAGTGCTCGGCGTGCTCCTCCCCGCGCATCGGGATGCCGGTGAGGGTGCGCACCCGGCTGTGCCCGCCATCGCAGCCGACCAGGTAGGCGGCACGGACCACGTCCACCGCCCCGGTGGCGGTGTCCCTGACGCCGGCGGTGACGCCGTCGTCGTCCTGGTCGAGGTCGACGAGCTCCTGCCCGAGCTCGACGGCGCCACCCAGGGCCGACAGGCGCGTCCGGAGCACCTGCTCGGTCCGCCACTGCGGCAGGACGACGAGGTTCGGGTAGGGGACGCCGGGCTGCGGAGGGCGGGCGGGCACCTCCAGGTCCAGCGCGAGCCGTCCGCCCGAGTACAGGTGCAGCCGGTGCGAGCTGCGGCCGGCGGCCAGGGCGGCGTCGGCGATCCCCAGGTCGTCGAAGACCTCGAGGCTCCGCGGCTGCAGGCCCTTGCCCCGGGACCGGGTGTGGTGCGTGGGCGCCCGGTCGACGACCCGGCAGGCGACGCCGCGGCGGCGCAGGTCGCAGGCCAGGGTGAGCCCGGTCGGGCCGGCCCCGACGACGAGGACGTCGGTCGTGGTGCTCATCGTGGTCAGCCCTCCAGCAGCCGGACGGGGCGGCGGCCGTCCAGGAACTCCCGCCAGGTGCGGCCGCCGGAGCGGTTGCCGGGGACGAGGTTCGCGCCCGCCCGCAGCGCCGCGGACGCCGCTCCGGGGAGCGGGAGCTCGATCACCGGGCGGCGACGCCCGGTCGACCGGAGGCCGTCCCGCACGAGCTGCTCGACCCCGAACACCTCCGGCCCGCCGAGGTCGGGCAGCCGGCCGGCAGGCCCGGACTCCACGACGGCCGCCAGCCGGCGGGCGACCTCGTCGACGTCGATCGGCTGGACCCGCCACCCGCGCGGCACCGGCACGACGGGCAGCTTCCCCATCCGGCCGACCAGGTCGTCGACGAACGCGTGGAACTGGGTCGTGCGCAGGACGGTCCACGGCAGCCCGGACCGCTCGATCGTGCGCTCGGCGGCCAGCTTGGACCGGTAGTACGCCGTCGGGATGCGGTCGATGCCGACGATGGAGATGAAGACGACGTGCGGCCTCCCGGCGCCCTGCGCGGCCGCCACGAGTCGCGCGGTGCCCTGCACGTCGACCGTCCGGGAGCGCCGCGGGTCGGTGGCGCAGAGCACGATCGCGGCCGTTCCGGCCACTGCCCCGGCCAGGCCCGCGCCGGTTCCGAGGTCCGCCACGACCACGTCGGCGCCGGGCGCCGGGGGCGGAGCCGGTCGCCGGCTGAGGATCCGCACGGGATGGCCCTCGGACGTCAGCGCGCGGACCACCCGGCGCCCGAGCTGTCCGCTGCCACCGGTGACGAGCACGGTGTCCATCGCGCGTTCCCTCCGTCGAGGTCGGTCGGTGGTGCGACCGTCGTCGGTGGACCTTGACGGTCGGTTGGCCGATCCCGCCCTCGCGGCGTCAAGCCGGTGTCAAACCACGGCGGGGACCGTCGGGCACGGACACCCGCGACCCGGTGGAGGGACGATGACGCCGATCCCGCGAGGCTCGCCGGCCGGCATCGTCTTCCGGCGGCTCGAGGGGGACGGCGAGCGGCGACAGGCCGCGCGCCTGCTGCCCGACTGCGGCCTGGACGACCACGACGCGGCCTGCGTCTGGTACGGCCTGTGCGACCTGACCGCGACGGTGGAGAGCGGCCTCGCCGGGGTGGCGGTGGTCCGCCGCGTGGACGCCACGACCGCCCGACTGTGTGGTCTCGCCGTGTCGGCGGCCTACCGCGATCCTGCCCTCGGACGCCGGTTGGTGTGCGAGGTCGCGGACCGGCTCCGGGCTTCGGGCGTGGAGGAGCTCACTGCCCCGCCCACGCTCGGCCGCCGGGCCGCCGCGCTGCTCGTCGAGGCCGGTCTGGTCCCGCAGTGCCAGGCTCAGCGCCCTGGACCAGGCTCGTCGCAGCTCTCGCTGTGAGGACCGGTCGCGAGCGTGCGGCCGGTCTCCAGGGCGCGTTGCTCCAGCATCGCGGACCCCTGGTCGCGCGCCACGGTGAGCGCCCGTCGGAGGGCGCCGCGGGCCTCCTCGGCGCGCGGTGGCGCCAGCGCGACCAGGCACAGGGCACGGAGGCGGTGGAGCTCGGACTCGTAGGAGCGCTCACCCGTGCGCTCGACCCGGGCCAGCGCGTCGTCGAGGAGGTGCAGCGCATCGACGGGCTGACCGTTGCGGAGGTGCGCCTCGGCCAGCAGGCCGAGACCCCACCCGACCAGGTGCTGGGTGCCGCCGGCCTCGGTCCGCGCGAGGTGACCCCGGAGGGCGGGGATCGCAGCCACCGGATCGTCCTCGACGGCGCGCACCCAGCTCAGCACGACGGCCGCGTACCCGGCCGGCCAGGGCAGGTTCCAGCGCTCCACCAGCTCCAGCGTCTCGGTGGCCCACTTCAGCGCCGCCGGTGGGTCGCGGCGCATGGCGGATACGAGGGCGGCTCCGGTGAGGGTGAGGGCCTGGGCGAAGGGGGACCCACCGCGCGAGTCCCTGACGGCCGTCTCCAACAGCTCGATCCCCGCGTCCGGCTCGTCCAGGGACGTGAGCACCGCGGCCAGCTGCAGCTGCAGCACGGTCCTCGGCGGCGGGACCTGGCGGCCGTCCACCGGGCCCGCCACCCGCAGGCCCTGCTCGAGGTGGTCCCTGGCGGCGGCAAGCCGGCCCTGGGACCACAGGGTGCGACCCAGCGCCAGGTGGCTCAGCACGAGGGCGGCCGGGTCGTCACTGCTCCGGGCGATGTCCAGCATGACCTCGGCCAGGGCGGCGGCGGCCGAGTGGTCGGCCCGGGCGAAGGCCACCTCGTAGAGGCTGCGGCAGGCAGCGAGCAGGGCCGACCTGTCGCCGAGCGCGTCGGCCAGCTCCCGTGCTCGGCTGAAGTGGACCCGTGCGTGCTCGCAGCCGCTGCCGTGCAGTTGCACGAGCAGCGTGCCGAGACGCAGCCTGACGGCCAGCTCCGAGGCGTCGCGCGACGCCGCGGGCGCCGCGGTGGCCAGCAGGTCCAGGCTGCGGCGCAGCTGCCGCTCGGCCTCCTCGTGGGCGAAGGTGTCCAGGCACCGCTCGGCTGCGGCGATCACGTGGGGGACCGCCCGCTCGGCGCCGACCACCGGCGCGGCGAGCCACCAGTGCTGGGCCAGCTGCAGGACGGAGTCCGCGTCGTCGCTCCGGTGGTCGAGCAGTGCCTGCCCCACCCGGGCGTGCAGCCGGGCCCGGCGCGCCCGGCTGATCTCGCCGTAGATGGCCTCGCGGACCAGCGCGTGCGCGAAGCGGAAGCGGCCCACCGTCGCCGGGTCCTCGAGCACGAGCCCGGCCGACACGGTGAGCTCGACGGCGGAGAGCGTGTCGTCGTCGTCCATCCCCGTCACGGCGCGGACGACGTCGAGGTCGAACTCCTGACCGACGACCGCCGCGACCAGCAGCACCGTCCGCGTCTGGTCCGGCAGCCGGGCCAGTCGTCGCCGGAGGACGTCGCGCACCCCGGCGGGGACCTGCTGCGCGACCAGTGACGTGGCCTCGGCCGGGGTCCTCCCGGGCCAGCCGTTGGCGTCGAGCAGACGGATGACCTCGAGCACGAAGAACGGGTTGCCACCGGTGCGGTCGCTGATCAGCCGGGCCAGCTCGTCGTCCGCGTCCGCGCCGGTGTGGGACGCCATGACCTGGGCCACGTCGGCGACTGCCAGGCCGGCCAGCTCGAGGCGGTCGACCGGCGCCGTCCGTGCCAGCTCGGCCAGCGTGTCGGCGAGCGGCTCGCCGCCGTCGAGCGTCCGGTCCCGGTAGGTCACCAGCACCACGACGGGGGTGTCCGCCACCGTCCGGGCGAGGTGGCCCAGCAGCCGCAGGGAGGCGACGTCGGCCCACTGCAGGTCGTCGAGGACCACCAGCAGGGGGCGGGCGGAGGCGAGGTCCCGCAGCGCAGCGGTGGCTGCCTGGCAGACCCGGAAGCGGGCTGCCTCCGGGTCGACGACCGGGGCGGACGCGCGGGGTCCACCGTCCGCCAGCTCCGGCAGGACCGGTGCCAGCTCGACGGAGTGGGCTGCCGCCCCGGCGCGGAGCGGCCCGGCCGTCCCGTCGCCGAGGAGGCTCCGGAGCACCTGCGTCCACGGCCAGAACGGCGGGGCTCCGGCGTCCTGGTCGCTGCGACCCCAGGCCACCGTGACGCCGGACGCGCGGGCGCGTCGCGCCGCTTCCTCGGCCAGTCGTGTCTTGCCGATCCCGGGCTCACCCGCCACCAGGACGATCCGGCCCCGCCCGCCGGCCGTCCCGGCCAGCGCCCGCTCCACCACCCCCAGCTGCGCGCTCCGGCCGACCAGTGCGACGCCCGCCGGGTCCACCGCCCCGTCCGGGCTCCCCGGTGCCGCCGCGGGACGCCGCCCGACGGCGACGGCGGGAGCCGCCGTCCGGTCCAGGTGGGGGGCCTGGGCCAGGATGTCCCGCTGGAGGTCCCGGAGCGGCTGCCCGGGGTCGAGCCCGAGTTCCTCGCGCAGCCGCGCGCTGAACTGCTGATAGCTCTGCAGCGCCTCCGCCTGCCGTCCGCAGCGGTAGAGCGCCGCCATCCGCAGACCCTGGAGACGCTCCCGGAACGGGTGCTCCGCGGACAGCTGCTCGAGCTCGGCGGCGATGACGGCGTGCCGGCCGAGCGCGAGGTCGGCGCTCAGCCGACCCTCCAGCGCGGTCAGCCGGAGGTCGTCCAGGCGGGCCCGTTCGGCCTGGACGAAGGGGGCGTCGCCGACGTCGGCCAGCACGGGGCCACGCCACAGCCGGAGGGCTCGCTGCAGCGTCTCCGCGGCACGCGCTGCCTCGTCCCGCTGCAGGAGGTCGTGTCCGGTCTGCGCCAGCGTCTCGAACCGCGCGGCGTCGAGGTCCTCCGGTCCCACCACGATGCGGTAGCCGGGGGCCTGGTTGACGATCACGGTCGCCGGCGCACCGGGGGCGCGGTGGGGTTCCAGCAGCCGGCGCAGGTGTGAGACGTAGGCCTGCACCGATGCCAGGGCCTGCGGCGGCGCCTGTCGGCCCCACACCTCCTCGACCAACCTGTCGAGCGACACGACCCGGCCGGCGTGGAGCAACAGGATCGCCAGGACGACGCGTTGCTTGGGCCGGCCGAGGGCCAGGGGGTGTCCGGCGTCGAGGACCTGCAGCGGCCCGAGGATCTCGAACTGCACCGCCCACCTGCCTCCTCGGCCCCGCCGTGCTCGCCGTCGGGCCATCCTGCCCCGCGGCGGCCCGGATCCCGCCCCTTCCCGCGTCGTCGTCTCCGCTCCCGTCAAGCAGATGGCCACGAACCGTCAAGCCGCGGGTCCGACGCTGCTCCCGGGAGCTCGGCCCCGCGCCGACACCGATCCCCGTCCCTCCCGGAGGCCCGCATGCGATCCGCCATCAAGCTGCTGCTGGTGTGGTTCACCTCCTTCGGACTCGCCATCGGCCTCTGGCAGGCCGTCTTCCCGGCCTCCTTCCACGCCGACTTCCCCGGGATGGGTCACCACTGGGTCAGCCCGGACGGTCCCTACAACGAGCACCTGCTCCGCGACGTCGGGCTGGGCAACCTCGCAGTCGGCACCGTCGCGCTGGTCGCGCTGCTGACGGGCGTCATCTGGGTGGCCCGCGCCGTCGGCCTGGCCGTGCTCGTGCTGCACCTGCCCCACCAGCTCTACCACCAGGCCCACGTGTCGGTCCTGCCCACCCGGATCGACCAGGTCCTGCAGTCCGTGAGCCTCGCCGCGGTCAGCCTGGCCGCCATCGCGCTGGTGGTCCTGACGTTCCGCGTGCCGGCCGCACCGGCCCCTCCCGCACCGACGACGACCCGTCGCGCACCCGCGCCGACCCACCCCTAGGAGCACGCCATGGACATCGCACAGCTGCTCGCCGACGTCGGCGACTGGGCCTTCGACCGCCACGCCAACGTGCTCAGCTGGTACGTCAGGCCGCTCTTCCTGCTCCCGCTGGCCTTCTTCGCCCACCGGCGCAGCGGCTGGGGCATCGCCGGCACGCTCGTCGCGCTGGCCACGAGCATCGCCTGGTTCCCCGCGCCCGCGCAGCCCGATCCGCGGGTGCTGGAGTTCCTCGACTTCGAGCGGGACTGGCTCACCGGCGACTGGGACGCGCAGCAGGTCCTGCTGTCCCTGCTCGGTCCGCTGTCCCTCGCGGCCTTCTGCCTGGCGTTCTGGAAGCGGTCCCTGACCTGGGGGCTGGTCATCCTCAACACGATGGCCGTCGGCAAGCTCGCCTGGGGGGTCCTCGCCGGGAACGGCACCGGATGGGCGATGACCGCGCCGGCGCTCGCGGGGATGGTGATCGGCGACGTCGTCCTGCTCGGGGTGCTGCGGCGGAGGCGGGCGCGCCGGCACCAGCCCGCGACCGAGCCGTCGGCTCCGCCGGTCCTGTCGTCGGCGAGCTCCTCGTGACCACCGAGGAGCTGCCCGCGACCGCGACGGTGTGCATCGCCGGCTGTGGACCCGCCGGGGCGGTGCTCGGCCTGCTGCTGGCCCGGGCGGGCATCGACGTCGTCGTCCTCGAGGAGCACGCGGACTTCCTGCGCGACTTCCGCGGCGACACCGTGCACGCCTCGACCATGCAGGCGCTGGCGGAGCTCGACCTGCTGGAGGGCTTCGAGCAACTGCCGCAGCAGCGCACGACGACCATCATGCTGATGACCGACGACGGGTTGGTCCCGCTCGGCGACTTCTCCCGGCTCCCGGGCAGGTTCCAGTGCCTGTCGATGGTGCCGCAGTACGAGTTCCTGGACTTCCTCACCACCGAGGCCGCGCGAGCCCCCTCGTTCGCTCTCCACCGGCGGGTCGAGGTCGTCGGGCTGGTCGAGGAACAGGGCGCGGTGACCGGGGTCCGCTACCGGCGCAGGGACGGCGACGGCTCCGAGGGGGAGCTGCGCGCGCTGCTGACGGTCGCCGCCGACGGGCGGCACTCCGCCGTGCGCCGGGCAGCCGGCCTGTCCCTCGTCGAGTACGGAGCCCCGTTGGACGTGCTCTGGTACCGGCTCCCGAAGAGCCCGGGGGACCCGGCGGCCTCCTTCGCGCGGCTGGTGCCCGGCCGGTTGCTCCCGATGATCGACCGGGGCAGCTACTGGCAGGGCGCCTACACCATGCCGAAGGGGACGGTCGAGACGCTGCGGGCGGCGGGCATCGAGGCCCTCCGGGCGGACCTGCGACGCGCTCTGCCCTTCCTGGGGGACCGGGTCGACACGGCCCTCCGCAGCTGGGACGACACCGGCTTCCTGGAGGTCCGGGTCGACCGGCTGCGGCGCTGGTACCGGCCGGGACTGCTGTGCATCGGGGACGCCGCCCATGCCATGTCACCCGTCGCGGGTGTCGGGATCAACCTCGCCGTCCAGGACGCCGTGGCCGCGGCCAACGCCTTGGTCCCGCCCCTGCGCCGGGGGGTCGTGACGCCCCGCGACCTCCGGCGGGTGCAGCGACGTCGCGACCTCCCCACGCGGGTCACCCAGCTCGTCCAGCGCGGCGTCCAGCGGCAGCTGTTCGGCGCAGCGGGAGCCGGGGCCCCGCGGAGTGGTGTCCCCGTGCCGCTGCGCGTTCTGTCCCGCGTACCACCGCTGCTGCGGCTGTTCTCCCGCTTCATGGCGATCGGGATCCGCAACGAGCACGTCGCCCTGCCCCGAGCGGACGCGATCGACGGGACGGGCACCCCCATCCCGTGGACGCCGTGCCGGTGCCCGCAGCACCACCCGTCGGACCGAACCGAGGAGCAGACCGTGTCCAAGCGACTCTCGACCCACGTCGACATCGAGGCCGGGCCTGACCGGGTGTGGGAGGTGCTCACCGACCTCGCCGCGTACCCGGAGTGGAACCCGTTCATCGTGCGGGCGGAGGGAGTGGTGCAGCCAGGTCGTCGGCTGACCCTGAGGATGCAGCCGGTGGGCGGTCGGGCCATGACCGTGCGCCCCCGGCTCGTCGCGGTCGCCGTCGACCGGGAGCTGCGGTGGCGCGGCCGGCTGGGCCTGCCCGGGCTGATGGACGCCGAGCACGCCTTCCTGCTCCGGGCGCAGGCCGGCGGGACCCGGCTGGTCCACCAGGAGACGTTCCGCGGTGTCCTCGTCCCCTTCGTCGCCGGATCGCTGGACCGGAACACCCTGCCGGCGTTCGTGGCGATGAACGAAGCGCTCAAGCGGCGGGCGGAGGACCCGCCGCGCGCCGGAGCGCGCAGCAGCGGCCCGGCTGCCGGCGACGCCTCCCGTTCCTCGTGAGGCGGGGATCGGTGCTCCTGGCGGGCGCCTGCGCCGGTGCGGCCGCGGTCGCGGGGAACGCCTTCATCGGGACGGGGGCGATGGATGGTTCCGGGGCCTCACGGCTGCACGCTGGCAGTTGCCCCTGCCTGCCTCGCTGGTCGTCGGCGCGCTCTACTACGGGGTCATCGGGGACGTGCTGGCACGCAGCATCGATCGTCGGGACGCCGGGAGCACCGCATGGGGCCTGGCGGTCCTCGTCGGGAACGAGGCCTGGAACGGCGCCTTCTTCGGCCGTCGCAGCGCCCGTGCCGGCTTCGTGGGCCTGTGCGCCTTCCTCGTCCCGCTCCTGGCGCTGCAGCGCTCGGTGGCGGGGGACGCGCACTCGCGCACCGTCCTGGCCCCGTACACGGCCTTCGTGCTGCTCTACGACCTGCCGTGGACGTACCGGCTGTGGCGGCTCAACCCGACGGGCGGTCGGCCGCGCAGCTCCGGCACGGGGTGACGAGCCGCCGGTGCGGCTCGACCGAGGTCAGGCGACGTCGGTGCGGGCGTCGGTCAGGTAGTCGCGGACCGCGGGCTCGGGGACCCGGAAGGACCGGCCGACGCGCACGGCGGCCAGCTCTCCGCCGTGCACGAGGCGGTAGACGGTCATCTTGGAGACCCGCATGATCGCCGCGACCTCGGCCACGGTCAGGAAGGTGACCGCGGGGCGCGGAGCGGGCCGCTCGACCAGCGGTCGCTGACCCAGCGGGACGGCGCCGGGCTGCAGCCGGACACCCGAGGGCACCGGGCGCGTCTGCTGGACGCCGGGCACCGCGGGCCGGGTGTAGGGCCGCTGGCCGGGCGCGACCTGACGGGGGAGGACCGGAGCGGGGGAGCGCTGGGGAAGGGGCACGATGTTCCTCTCGGGATGGTCCACGAACCGCCGGGCCGGCTGGTCTGCGGCGACGTTGCGCGTCTGCGTTGCTACGGACCGTATGCGAACCGATCCGGCGTCCGCGAGGACATCGTGGGACGAGACGAACCGGTCCACTTCGTCAGGTGTTGACCGTGCGCATGCGGAGGGCGATGCGACGGGCGAGGCGAGGGGGCGCAGCGACGAGGGCACGGCGCGCCGCGCGGGCTCAGTAGGACCGCGGCAGCCCCAGCACCTTCGTGGCCACGAACGCCTTGATCAGGTTGTTGTTGACCGGCGCCACCTGGTACAGCCGGGTCTCGCGGAACTTCCGCTCGATGTCGAACTGGTCGACGAACCCGTTGCCGCCGTGGGTGTCCAGGGCCGCGTTCGCCGCGGCCCAGCTGGCCTCCGACGCGAGGTGCTTCGCCATGTTCGCCTCGGCGCCGCACGGCCGGCCCTCCTCGAACAGCCGGGCCGCCTCGGAGCGCATCAGGTCCGCGGCGCGCACCTTCATGTACGCGTCGGCGAGCGGGAACTGCACGCCCTGGTTGGCCCCGATCGGGCGGCCGAAGACGGACCGGTCGTTGGCGTAGGCGACCGCCCGCTCGATGAACCAGTAGCCGTCCCCGATGGCCTCGGACGCCAGCAGGATCCGCTCGGCGTTCCAGCCGTCGATGACGTAGCGGAAGCCCGCGCCGACCTGCCCGACGACGTGGTCGGCCGGGACGCGCACGCCCTTGTAGAACACCTGGTTGGTGGCGTAGTTGAACATCGTCCGCACCGGCACCACCTCGAGGGCGTCGGGCTGGTCGGCCCGCACCTGGCGCAGATCGACCAGGAACAGGGTCAGGCCGCCGGTGCGGTCGCCGTCCGGCTCGCCGGTGCGGGCGAGGACCAGGGCGAGGTCGGACTCCAGGATGCGGCTGGTCCAGTTCTTGTGCCCGGTCAGCACGAAGTCCTCGCCGTCGCGCGTGGCGGTGGTGCTGATGCGGGTGGTGTCCGACCCGGCGGCCGGCTCGGTGATGGAGAAGGCCTGCAGCCGCAGCTCGCCCGAGGCGATGAGCGGCAGGTAGGTGTCCTTGAGCTCGTCGCTGCCGTGCCGCAGCAGCGCACCCATCGTGTACATCTGCGCGTGGCAGGCCGCCGAGTGGCCGCCCGACCGGTTGATCTCCTCCATGACCACCGCGGCCTGGGTCAGCCCCAGGCCCGCACCGCCGTACTCCACCGGGATGAGGACCGACAGCAGGCCGGCGGAGGTGAGGGTGTCGACGAACTCCTGCGGGTAGCGGCGGTCGCGGTCGGTCTCCCGCCAGTACTCGTCCGGGAACCGCGCGCACAGCTCGCGGGTGCGGGCGCGCAGGCCCTCGGGACCGGTCCCGGCCAGGCCGCCTGGGGTGCTCATGCCGACGATCGTCGCGGGTTCTCCCCGCCACCTCCAAGCTATAGCGCCCCGGGGGGCTTGCCGCAAGGCCCGGGTCGGGTCCCACACTCGTCAGCCGAGGCCCTGACCTGCGGAGATGATGACGTGAGCCCCGTGACCACCAGCGCGTTCGACCTCCCCGACCGGCTCGCCGCCAAGGCCGCCCCGGCACTGGTCGGCGGCGACGAGCAGCACTTCGCGGCCCTCGGCGAGAGCCTGGCGCGGTCCATCGCCGAGCTCTCCGCCCGCCTCGACGCCGAGCGCCGGGCACCCGGCGGCACGGGGCAGGAGGCGCTGGACCGCGACCTGGAGGTGCACCGGCTGGCGGCCCGGCTGCGGGCCCTGCGTCGCTTCGGGCTGGACCTGTGCCTGGGGCGCATGGTCGGCGCGGACGGCGCCGAGCCGGTGTACGTCGGCCGGCTCGGCCTCACCGACAGCACCGGTCGCCGGCTGCTGCTGGACTGGCGGTCGCCCGCGGCCGAGCCGTTCTTCGGCGCCACCCACGCCGACCCGATGGGACTGGCCAGCCGGCGCCGCTACCGCTGGACCCGTGGCCGGGTCACCGACTACTGGGACGAGGTCTTCACCGCCGACGGGCTGGCCGGCCACGCCGCCTCGCTGGACGACCAGTCCGCGTTCATCGCCAGCCTGGGCGGCACCCGGTCCGCCCGGATGCGCGACGTGCTCGGCACCATCCAGGCCGACCAGGACGCGATCATCCGCGCCGGCTCCTCGGGCGCTCTCGTCGTGGACGGCGGTCCGGGCACGGGCAAGACCGTCGTCGCCCTGCACCGCACCGCCTACCTGCTGTACGCCGACCCGCGCCTGGGCTCCCGGCGGGGCGGCGTGCTGTTCGTCGGCCCGCACCAGCCGTACCTGGCCTACGTCTCCGACGTCCTGCCCAGCCTCGGTGAGGAGGGCGTGCGGACCGCCACGCTGCGCGACCTCGTCCCCGAGGGGGCCGCCGCCGGGGTGGAGGCCGATCCGGACGTCGCCCGGCTGAAGTCGTCCGCGGACCTGGTGACCGCGGTCGAGGCCGCCGTCCGCTTCCACGAGGAGCCGCCGCGCACCGGGCTGGTCGTCGAGACCCCCTGGTCCGACGTCGAGCTGAGCCCGGAGGACTGGGCCGAGGCGTTCGAGGCGGCCGAACCCGGCGTCCCGCACAACGAGGCACGCGAGCTGGTCTGGGAGCAGCTGCTCACCATCCTGGGAGACGCGCACGGGGAAGACGACGTCCCGGCCGACCAGCTGCGGACGGCGCTGGCACGCGACCGGGAGCTGCGCGGGGCCCTCGACCGGGCGTGGCCGCTGCTGGACGCCGCCGACCTGGTGGGGGACCTGTGGTCGGTGCCCGCCTACCTGCGCCACTGCGCTCCCTGGCTCCGCGCCGAGGAGGTGCGCGCGCTGCAGCGCCGGGACCCGCGGGCGTGGACGGTGTCGGACCTGCCGCTCCTGGACGCCGCCCGGCAGCGGCTCGGCGACCCGGAGGCGTCCCGCCGGAAGCGCCGGCAGGAGGCGGTCGCCGCACGGGAGCGCGAGCGGATGGCCACCGTCATCGACGAGCTGATCGCGGCCGACGACTCCGAGTTGCTGCTGATGACCAGCCTCCGCCACCAGGACCTCCGCGACGCCCTGGTCGACGAGGGCGCGCTGCCGGCCGCCGACCCGGACCTGCTGGCCGGCCCGTTCGCGCACGTCGTGGTGGACGAGGCGCAGGAGCTGACCGACGCGGAGTGGCAGATGCTGCTGCAGCGCTGCCCGTCCCGCAGCCTCACCGTCGTGGGGGACCGCGCCCAGGCCCGGCACGGGTTCCCCGAGTCGTGGCAGGAACGGCTCGGGCGGATCGGGCTCGACCGGGTCGCGCTGGCCTCGCTGAGCATCAACTACCGGACGCCGGCCGAGGTCATGGCCGAGGCCGAGCCGGTGATCCGGGCGGTGCTGCCGGACGCGAACGTGCCGACCTCCGTCCGCAGCAGCGGCGTCCCCGTCGTGCACGGTCCCGTGTTCGAGCTGGGGTCGATCGTGGACAGCTGGCTCGCCGCGCACGCCGAGGGCACCGCCTGCGTGATCGGCGACCCCGCCTTCGAGGCGACGTCCCGGGTCCGGTCGCTGCCCCCGGAGCTGGTGAAGGGGCTCGAGTTCGACCTGGTCGTGCTGGTGGACCCCGAGGCGTTCGGCACGGGCATCGAGGGAGCGGTCGACCGCTACGTCGCGATGACCCGGGCGACCGGGCAGCTCGTCGTCCTCACCAGCGGGTGACGCCCGGCTGCCGCCGCCCGGCGGCGCCCCGGCAGACTCGCCGAGGTGGACCGGATCCTGGAAGCGGCGACGAGGGTCGCCGACCACCTGCTCGACGTGCAGACGCGGGTCAACGCGCAGATCGACGCGACACTGGCGGACCTGCTGCCCGGGGTGCGGCAGCGACTCGGCGTCGACGGCGTGGACGACGTGGACCTCACCGGCCTGGTGAACACCCGGATCACCGGCTCGAGCGTCGTCGTCACGCCGGCGGCGGTCGCGACCGTCGTCCCGCTGTCGGCCGCGTCCGTCGCCACGACCGGCGCCGGGCGGCGGGCGCTGACCGACATCGTGGAGGGGCGGGACGACCGGCTGGCCGTCATCGCCGGCCCGTGCTCGGTCCACGACCCGGCCGCCGCGGTGGAGTACGCCGCCTTCCTCGGCCGGATGCGCGAGCGGCACGGCGGGGACCTGGAGATCGTCATGCGGACGTACACCGAGAAGCCGCGGACCGAGGTCGACTGGAAGGGCTTCGCCTACGACCCCTTCCTGGACGGGTCGAGCCGGATCAGCGTGGGGCTGGTCGCCACCCGGATGCTGATGTGCCGCATCACGGCCATGGGCGTGCCGGTGGCCGCGGAGCCGCTCAACGCGCTCACGCCGCAGTACGTCAACGGACTGGTCACCTACAACGGGGTGGGCGCCCGCAACGTCACCGACCAGACCGCCCGCGAGCGGGTGTCCGGGTTCTCCTCCGTCGTCGGCTTCAAGAACTCGCCGGAGGGCAGCATCGACGTCGCCGTGCAGGCGGTGCTCACCGCGCGCGCTCCGCACGAGTTCCTGGGCGTCGACCACCACGGGGTGACCGCGCAGCTGGCCACCACCGGCAACGACACCGGCCACGTCATCCTGCGCGGCGACCGGCACGGTCCCAACTACTCCGCGGCGCACATCGCCGACACCCGGCGGAAGCTGGCCGAGCGTGGGCTCCCCGAGGTGGTCGTCGTCGACGCCTCGCACGGCAACAGCCAGAAGGACCACCTGCGCCAGATCGAGGTCGTCCGGGACCTGGCCGGGCAGATCGCGGGCGGTGAGGGGGCGATCCGCGGCGTGATGGTGGAGAGCAACCTCGTCGCCGGGCGGCAGGACCTCGACCGCCGTCCCGAGGACCTGGAGTACGGCGTGAGCGTCACCGACGCCTGCGTCGACCCCGCGACGACCGAGCGGATGCTGGCCCAGCTGGCCGACGCCGTCCGGGCGCGGCGCCGCACCGGCGTCCCGGCGCACCGCTGACCGGCCCGCGGCGCTCCGGCCGCACGGGTCAGCGGCGCACCCGGTAGGTGCTCTGCACCATGCCGCCGGCGAGGACGGCGGTGCGCTCGTGCTCCAGCACGACGTCCGCCGGCAGCTCGCCGAAGGGCGTCAGGCCGGTGCCGATGAGGACCGGGACCCGGGACAGCGTCAGGTCCGTGACCAGCCCCGCGGCCAGGAAGGTGTGCACCGTCCGGCCGCCGTCGACGTACACCCGGCGGTGGCCGGCCGAGCTCAGCGCGGCCACCGCGTCCTCGAAGGAGCCGTGCACCACGATCCGCGGGTCCGCACCGGGCTCGAGGGTGCTGCTCAGCACGTGCACCGGCTTGCCCTGGTAGGGCCACTCGTCCATCGGGGCGATGACCTCGTAGGTCGACCGGCCCATCAGCAGCGCGTCGATGCCGGCGACGAAGTCGGAGAAGCCGAAGTCGCCGCCCTCGCCGTCGTCGGGTGCGCCGCCGACGTCGTCCCCGCCGGTCAGCCAGGAGAGGTCGCCGTCGAGGCGGGCGATGAACCCGTCGACGCTCATGCCGAGGAAGACCGACGCGGTGAAGGAGGCGTCCATGGCGTCCACCGTGCCGCACCGGTACGACGATCGGCACCCCCCGCGTCCCCGGTGCGGCAGGAACGCGACCCGTGCCCGCCCTACACTCCGGCGATGATCCGACGGGCACCGTTCGGCAGCACCGGTCACGAGTCCAGCCGCGTCGTCTTCGGCGCCGCGGCGCTGGCCCGGGTGACGCAGCGCGAGGCGGACGGCGCGCTGGACCTGCTGCTGGAGCACGGCATCAACCACATCGACGTCGCCGCCTCCTACGGGGACGCCGAACTGCGCGTCGCGCCCTGGCTGCGGCGCCACCCGGACACCTTCTTCCTCGCCACCAAGACCGGCGAGCGCAGCCGCCGCGGGGCGCGGGAGGAGATCCACCGGTCCCTGGACCGCCTCGGCGTCGACCGGGTCGACTCGATCCAGCTGCACAACCTGGTGGACGTCATCGAGTGGGAGACCGCGCTGGGAACCGGCGGCGCCCTCGAGGCGGCGGTCGAGGCGCGCGAGGAGGGCCTGGTGCGGTTCATCGGGGTCACCGGCCACGGCCTCTCCGTGCCCGAGGTGCACCGGCGCAGCCTCGAGCGCTTCGCCTTCGACTCCGTGCTCGCGCCGTACAACTGGGTGCAGATGCAGGACGAGCGCTACGCCGCCACCTTCGAGGCGCTGGCCGCGGTGTGCCGGGACCGCGGCGTCGCCCTGCAGACGATCAAGAGCCTGGCCCGCCGCCGGTGGGACGGCCGCACCGCCACCGCCGCGACCTGGTACGAGCCCCTCCGGGAGGTCGACGAGATCGACCTGGCGGTGCACTGGGTGCTCGGCCGCCCCGACGCGTTCCTGCTGACCACCGGGGACCTGGAGATCCTGCCCCGGCTGCTGGACGCCGCCGAGCGGTCCGCCGAGCGGCCGTCGGACGAGGCCATGGCCGGTCTGGCTGCCCGCAGCGAGGCCAGCCCGCTGTTCGTCTGACCCGGGGGTGGGGCCGGCGGTCACACCGCGGGTGGTGACTGTGGGTGCCCGCCACGTACGCCCGGCTTGCGGGCCTGCCTACGGTCGGTGTGACCCAGGACACGCTCCGCGCTCACACCGACCGTCGTGGAAGGACACCCGGCCCCATGCACCTGACCAGGACCAGGACAGCCGCGGCGGGGGTGGCCCTCGCCGTCGTCGCCACCCTCGGCTGGGCGCCGCCGGCCGGCGCCACCGACACCGCCGCCCGCTGCGCGGGGCTGACCGGCACCGCCGTCCCCGAGGAGGAGGTCGGCCTGCCGACGACCGGCGGGGAGGTGACCGAGGCCGCCCTCGTCGCGCCGTTCGGCACCGGGGCCGCCTCGGTCGGCGAGCACTGCACGGTGACCGTCGCGCTGCACCCGGTGGACCCCACGGCACCGGACATCCGCCTGCAGGTCGCGCTGCCCAGCACCTGGAACCAGAAGGCGCTCATGTTCGGCGGGGGCGGCTACAACGGCACCATCCCGGCCGTCGACGGCAACGTGCCCTTCGGCCCGGCCGACGAGCTGAAGCCGCTGGGCCGCGGGTACGTCACCTTCGCCAGCGACTCCGGCCACCAGACGCCCGCCGGCTTCCAGCCGACCCCGTCGCTGTACGGCGACTTCCTCGCCAACGACGAGGCGCTGCGGAACTTCGCCGGGGACGCGCTGAAGAAGACCCGGGACGCGGCGGTCCTCCTGATCGACCGGTACTACGGCCGCGCGCCGCAGCAGACCTACTTCGCCGGCGGCTCCACCGGCGGCCGGGAGGCCCTCGCGGTCGCCCAGCGGTGGGGACGGGACTTCGACGGCGTGCTCAGCGTCTACCCCGCCTTCAACGCGGCCACGCTGGACCTGTTCTTCGGGCACATGACCCGGCTGCTGGCCGCACCCGGCGCGTTCCCGCGCCCGGCCCAGCAGGTGCTCCTCTACGACGCCGTGATCGGCGCCTGCGACGAGCTGGACGGCCTGCGGGACGGCGTGGTCGGCAACGAGCCGGCCTGCGACTTCGACCCGGCCGTGCTGCGCTGCCCGGACGGGCAGGACACCGGCGACACCTGCCTGGCCGACGTGCAGATCACCGCGATCCGCGCGATCTCCGGCGCGATCACCTTCCCGTACGAGCTGGCCAGCGGGGAGACCGGCTACCCGGGCTTCCCGTACCTCTCCGGCGCCAAGATGCAGACCCCGCTGCTGGGCCTGGGCACCACCGCGCCGGCGAACCCGATGCCGAAGACGGCCGGCTACGGCATGCAGTTCTGGGACGCCTGGGTCAAGTACGCCGTGACCCGCGACCCGGGCTTCGACTCGCTGTCCCTCGACCCGCTGGCACCCGGCCCGTGGCAGGACCGGATCTCCGAGCTCACCGCCCTGCAGGACGTCAACAGCACCGACCTCAAGCGGTTCACCAAGGACGGCGGCAAGCTCCTGCTGCTGCACGGGACGGCGGACGAGCTGGTCAGCCACCGGGCCACCATCGAGTACTGGGAGCGGCTGGTGCAGGACATGGGGCAGCGGAAGGTGGACGCCTTCGCCCGCTTCTACCTCGTCCCCGGCGCCAACCACGCCAACCTGGGCGCCGCCTTCGCCGCGGGCTGGGACTCGCTCACCGCGCTGGACCGGTGGGTCACCACCGGCGTGGCCCCGGCGAACCCCGTCGTCCGGGACGTCAACCCCGGTGCCACCCGGACCCGGCCGCTGTGCCAGTACCCGCTCTACCCCCGGTACGGCGGCGCGGGGAACCCGGACTTCGCCAGCAGCTTCGACTGCGTCCCGGGCTGACCGGGGACGCCGCCGGCCCGGCTGCCCCCCGGGGGCGGCCGGGTCGGCGGACTACCATCGCTGCTCGCCGTCCGGGCGCCCGTCCGCCCGGTCGCCCCAGCACCGCGCGGCAGCCGGTGCCGGGCGACACAGCGACGGGCAGCGGACGGAGGTGCGCGGTCGTGGGGACCGAGGTGACCGGTCGCCGCCCGTGGTCCGGCGCCGGTCAGGCGCCGGTCCTCGGCCGGATCACCGAGCTGGCGGCCTCCCTCCTCGGCACGTCCGCGTCCCAGGTCTCGCTGCTGTCCGACGTGCAGACGGTCGCCGGGGGCAGCGGGCTCGCGGCCGGCGCCGTGGGCAGCCAGGGGCCGCTGGAGGACTCGCTCTGCACGGTCACCGCCGACCTCGGCGGCCCGCTGGTGGTCCCCGACGCCTCCCTCGACGCCCGGGTGTCCGGCCTGCCGCCGGTGACGTCCGGCGCGGTCGGGGCCTACCTCGGCGTGCCGCTGACCGACCCGGACGGGCGGTCCGCCGGAGCGCTGTGCGTGTTCGACCCGGCACCCCGCCAGTGATCGCCGTCCGACGTGGCGGTGCTGCAGCAGCTGGCCCGCGCGGTCACCACCGAGCTGGAGCTCGCCGCGCTCAGCGCCGACCAGCGCGCCGACCGGACGCGGTGGGACCTGGCCGCCGAGGCCGGGGAGGTCGGCACCTTCGACCTGGACCTCACCACCGGGGCGCTGGTGGCCGACGACCGGTTGCTCCGGCTGTCCGAGCTCGACCGGGCGACCTTCGGCGGGCGCCCCGAGCACGTGTACGCCCATGTGCACCCCGACGACCTCGCCGACGTCGTCGCCGCCGTCCAGGACGCCGTCAGCGGGTCCGGCTCCTACCAGGCCGAGTACCGCATCGTGCTGGCCGGGGGCGGCCACCGGTGGGTCGCGGCCAAGGGCCGGGTCGTGGAGGACGGCGACACCCGCCGGCTCATCGGCGTCGCGCACGACACCACGGCCCAGCGCGAGCCCATGCAGCGGACCGCTCTGCTGCTCGAGGGCCTGGCCGTGGGGTTCATCGCGATGGACCACGACTGGGTGCTGACCGACGTCAACTCCGAGGCCGAGCGGATCACCGGCGTCCAGCGGTCCCAGCTGCTCGGCCGGACGCTGTGGGAGGTGTTCCCGGCCACCGTCGGCACCCAGTTCGAGCACAACTACCGGCGCGCCGCCGCCACCGGCGAGCCGGTCGTCTTCGAGGCCCACTACCCGGAGCCGCTCGACGTGTGGGTCGAGGTGCGCGCCGTCCCCGCGCCGCACGGGACGGCGCTGTACTTCCTGGACGTGACGCGGCGGGTGGAGCTGCAGCGGCGCAGCGAGCTGCTGGGGCGGGTCACCGGGGAGCTGACCGGCACCCTCGACCCGGAGGTCGCCGTCGCCCGGCTGGCGCAGCTGGTCGTCCCCGAGCTGGCCGACTGGTGCCTGGTGACCCTGGTCGGGGACGAGCACCAGCACGGGTTCCGGCACGGGCTCCGGGACGTCGGGTGGTGGCACACCGACCCGGCCCAGCTCTACCGCGTCGCCGACTACGCGCAGGCCCGCATCCCCGCGCTGACCGACACGTCCTTCGTCGCCCGGGCCCTGGAGACCGGCCGGCCGGTGGTGCTGGCCGCCGACGCGACGCCCCGGATCCTCGAGGTGCTGGCCCCCGGCCGGGCGCGCCAGCTGCTCGGGCAGCTGGCGCCGGAGTCCTTCGCCGTCATCCCCCTGCGGGGTCGCGGGCGCACGGTCGGGCTGCTCAGCCTGTTCAACGGGCCGGCCCGGGGCGCGCTCGCGGGGGACTCCCTGGCCACGGCCGCCGACATCGCCGGCCGGGCCGGCCTCGCGCTGGACAACGCGCGGCTGTACCGCCGGCAGCGGCAGCTGGCCGAGGGCCTGCAGCGGTCGCTGCTGACCGCCCCGGCACAGCCGGACCACGTGCAGGTGGTGGTGCGGTACACGCCGGCGGCGGAGGCCGCCCAGGTCGGCGGGGACTGGTACGACGCCTTCCTGCAGCCCGACGGCAGCATGATCGTGACCGTCGGGGACGTCCTCGGGCACAACACCGAGGCCGCGGCGGCGATGGGGCAGATCCGGTCGATGCTGCGGGCCATCGCGGTGACCACCGGCGCCGGGCCGGCCGAGATCCTGCGCCGGGTCGACCAGGCGATGACCACGCTGCAGGTGGACACCACCGCCACCGCCGTGGTCGTCCGGATGGAGCAGTCCGAGGGGCAGGCCCGCCTCGGCCTCACCGGGGTGCACTGGGCCAACGCCGGCCACCCGCCGCCCATGGTCATCGACCCCGACGGCAGCGTGCGGACCCTGACCGGCCCCCGGTCCGAGCTGCTGCTGGGCGTCGACGACGGCACGCGCCGCCGCGAGTTCGAGGTGACCCTGGACCCCGGCGCCACCCTGGTGCTGTACACCGACGGCCTGGTCGAACGCCGCGACCAGGACCTCGACGCCGGGCTGGACCGCCTGCGCGGCGCCCTGGCGGAGCTGGCCGCCCGGGACCTGGACGACCTCTGCGACGAGCTGCTCGACCGGATGCTGCCCGGCGAGTCCGACGACGACGTGGCCTTCGTGGCCGTCCGGCTGCACCCCCAGGACCGGCCCCGCCCCGCCGAGGCCGGGCCCAACCGCATCCCGCCGGATGTCGCCGACACCCCCGAGGTCATCCCGCGGGAGGACCGGCCGGGCGCACCGTCGTCCTGACCGCCGGCGGGGTTGCCCCGCCGCCGGGGGATCGGCCAGAGTCCGGGTCGTCCGTCGCGCCGAGCACCGGGAGGACCCGCGGATGGCCGAGGTCGTGCTGTTCCACCACGCGCTGGGGCTGACCCCGGGCGTCGTCGCCTTCGCCGACGAGCTGCGCCGGGCCGGGCACACGGTGCACACGCCCGACCTGTTCGAGGGGCGCACCTTCGGCACCCTCGACGACGGCCTCGCCCACGTGGCCGACGTCGGCTTCGGCGAGGTGCTCCAGCGCGGCGCCCGCGCGGTCGAGGAGCTGCCCGCCGGGCTGGTGTACGCCGGTTTCTCGCTGGGGGTGCTGCCGGCCCAGATGCTGGCGCAGACCCGACCGGGAGCGCGCGGCGCCCTGCTCTGCTACTCGTGCGTGCCGGTCTCGGAGTTCGGCACCTCCTGGCCCGCCGGGGTCCCGGTGCAGGTGCACGGCATGGACGCCGACCCCTTCTTCGTGGGTGAGGGCGACGTCGACGCCGCCCGCGAGCTGGTCGAGCAGGCCGAGGACGGCGAGCTGTTCCTCTACCCCGGCGACCAGCACTACTTCGCCGACCGCACCCAGCCCTCCTACGACGCGGCCGCCGCCGCGCTGCTCACCGAGCGGGTCCTGGCCTTCCTCGCCGCCCGCTGACGGTCCCCGTGCAGCTGACCGCCCGGGGCCTCAACCGGGCCACCCTCGGCCGGCAGCTGCTGCTGGCGCGCGAGCCGATCGGCGTCGTCGACGCGGTCCGCCGGGTGGTCGCCCTCCAGGCGCAGCACCCCGCCTCGCCCTACCTCGCGCTGTGGAACCGGGTGGCGGGCTTCGACCCGGCCGAGCTCGACGCCGCGTTCGTCGGCTCCGCGGTGGTCAAGGCGACGCTGATGCGGATCACGCTGCACGCGGTGGCCGCCGAGGACCATGCCGCCTTCCACGCCGCGGTGCTGCCGAGCCTGCGGGCCGCCCGGCTGGGGGACCGTCGCTTCACCTCCTCCGGGCTGTCCGTCGCGGACGCGGACGGGCTCGTGCCCGATGTGCTGAGCGGCGCCGTGCAGCCCCGCGGCCGGGCCGACGTCGAGGCCCTCCTCGCCTCGCGGGTCGGGGAGACGGCGGCGCCGCCGGTCTGGTGGGCGCTGCGGCACTACGCGCCGCTGTGGCACGCGCCCACCGGCGCGCCGTGGTCGTTCGGGCCCCAGCCGGCCTACGTCGCGGCCCGATCCGGGACGGCGACGGTGGACCCCGACACCTCGGCGGCGCAGCTGCGGCTCCTGGTCCGCCGGTACCTGGCCGGTTTCGGCCCGGCGTCGGTGGCCGACGTCGCGCAGTTCGCCATGGTGCAGCGGGCCCGGGTCCGGGCGGCGGTGGACGCGCTGGCCGGCGAGCTGGAGCTCCACCGGGGGCCCGACGGCACGGTGCTGTACGACGTCCCCGGCGCGCCGCTCCCCGACGAGGACACCCCGGCACCGCCCCGCCTGCTGCCGATGTGGGACGAGGTGCTGCTCGCCCACGCCGACCGCAGCCGGGTCATCCCCCCGGAGCACCGCCGGACGGTCACCCGCAGCAACGGCGACGTGCTGCCGACCCTGCTCGTCGACGGGCTGGTCGCCGGTGTGTGGCGGCCGGCCGGGGGAGCGGTCGAGGTGACCGCCTTCTCCCCGCTCCCCGAGGACGTGTGGACGGCGCTGGCCGGCGAGGCCCGGTCCCTGCTGGCGTTGCTCGCCGACCGGGAGCCCGACGTCTACCGGCGGTACGCGCACTGGTGGAGCACCGTGGCCGGGGCGCAGACCCGGGTCCTCCCCGGGTGAGCCGCCGACCACCCCGGCGGCTCCGGCGGTGGGCGGCGAGGTCAGCGGCTAGGTTCACCTGGACGACACGCGCGGCGATCGACGAGGTGGATGTGTGAGCAGGTCGGTGCTGGTGACCGGGGGCAACCGGGGGATCGGGCTGGCCATCGCCCGGTCCTTCGCCGAGCAGGGCGACTCCGTGGCGGTGACCCACCGCGGCAGCGGCGCCCCTGAGGGGCTGTTCGGGGTGCAGTGCGACGTCACCGACGCCGCCGCCGTCGACCGGGCGTTCAGCGAGGTCGAGGAGCACCAGGGCCCGGTGGAGGTGCTGGTCAGCAACGCCGGCATCACCCGGGACGGGCTGCTGCTGCGGATGAGCGAGGACGCCTTCACCGACGTCGTCGACGCCAACCTCACCGCCGCCTACCGGGTGGCCAAGCGGGCCGCGCCCAAGATGGTGCGCGCCCGCGCCGGGCGGATGGTGTTCATCTCCTCGGTCGTCGGGCTGCTGGGCTCGGCCGGCCAGGTGAACTACGCGGCGAGCAAGTCCGGCCTGGTCGGGCTGGCCCGCTCCATCGCCCGCGAGCTGGGCAGCCGGGGCATCACCGCGAACGTGGTCGCGCCGGGCTTCGTGGAGACCGACATGACCGCCGAGCTGCCGGAGAAGCGGCAGCAGGAGATCCTCGGCCAGGTGCCGCTGGGCCGGTACGCGTCGGCCGACGAGGTCGCCGGCGTGGTGCGCTTCCTGGCCGGCGAGCAGGCGGGCTACATCACCGGGGCGGTCGTCCCGGTCGACGGCGGACTGGGGATGGGGCACTGATGGGCATTCTCGAGGGCAAGAAGATCCTGGTCGCCGGTGTGCTGACCGAGCAGTCGATCGCCTTCTCGGTGGCGCGGATCGCCCAGGAGCAGGGCGCCACCGTCGTCCTGTCGAACTTCGGCCGGGCGCTGTCGCTGTGCCAGCGGATCGCCAAGCGGCTGCCGCAGGAGGCCGCCGTCGTCGAGCTGGACGTGACGAACACCGAGCACCTGTCCACGCTGGCCGACCGGCTGCGCGAGCACGTCGACTCACTCGACGGCGTCGTCCACTCGATCGGCTTCGCCCCGCAGGAGGCGATGGGCGACGGGTTCACCGAGGTCGCCTGGGAACACGCGGCGACGGCCTTCCAGGTGTCGTCCTGGTCGCTGGCCTCGCTCACCCAGGCCTGCCGGCCGCTGTTCGGCGAGACCGCCTCGGTGGTCGGCCTGACCTTCGACGCGACGGTGGCCTGGCCGGTGTACGGCTGGATGGGCTCGGCGAAGGCGGCGCTGGAGGCCACCTCGCGCTACCTGGCCCGCGAGCTGGGGCCGGAGGGCGTGCGGGTCAACCTGGTCGCCGCCGGGCCGCTGCGCACCATGGCGATGAAGTCGATCCCGGGCTCCAAGCAGTTCGAGGAGGCCTGGGAGGGGCGTGCCCCGCTGGGCTGGTCGGTGACCGACACCGAGCCGTCGGGCAAGGCCGTGGTCGCGCTGCTGTCGGACTGGTTCCCCGCCACCACCGGTGAGATCGTGCACGTCGACGGCGGCTTCCACGCCGTGGGCGTATGACGGTCTGGTGACCGACCTCGCACGCCCCCGGCACCCGCTGCCCGCAGGTGCCTCCATCACCCCACCCGATCAGCAGCCGGACCAGGACCCGTCGCTCGCCGTCCGCAACAACGGCGGCCGCGCCCCCGCCGCCGAACCCGCGCCGTCCGGCCGCCGCGAGGCACTGCTGGTGCTGTCCTTCGGCGGGCCGGAGGGCACCGACGACGTGATGCCGTTCCTGGAGAACGTCACCCGGGGCCGCGGCATCCCGCGCGAGCGGCTGGAGGCCGTCGCCGAGCACTACCACCACTTCGGCGGGGTGAGCCCGATCAACGCCCAGAACGAGGCGCTGATCGCGGCCGTCCGCGACGACCTCGCCGCCGCGGGGCTGGACCTGCCGGTCTACTGGGGCAACCGCAACTGGGCGCCCTACGTCGAGGACACCTGGCGGCAGATGGCCGAGGACGGCATCGAGCACGTCCACGTCTTCGCCACGTCGGCCTACGCGTCGTTCTCCGGCTGCCGGCAGTACCACGAGGACGTCGCCCGGGCCCGGGCCGCGCTGGCCGCCGACCCCGCCGCCCCCGCGAACCCGACGGCGGAGAAGCTGCCGCACTACTTCGACCGGCCCGGCTTCCTGCAGGCCAACGCCGAGGCGTTGACCGCCGCGCTGGAGCGGTTGCCCGCCGGGCTCCGCGACGGGGCCCGGCTGGTGGCGACGGCGCACAGCATCCCGACGTCGATGGCCGCCGTCGCCGGACCGCAGGGCGGCGCGTACGAGGCCGAGCTGACCGCGGCGGCGCAGCGGGTCGTGGACGCCGCCGCGCCCGGCCGGGGCTTCGACCTGGTCTGGCAGAGCCGCAGCGGCCCGCCGTCGGTGCCGTGGCTGGAGCCCGACGTCAACGACCACCTGCGGGCCCTGGCCGAGGCGGGGGAGAAGGCGGTCGTCGTCTTCCCGATCGGCTTCGTCAGCGACCACCTCGAGGTGATCTGGGACCTGGACAACGAGGCGGCGGAGACCGCCGGCGAGCTCGGGCTGGCCTTCGCGCGGGCGGCGACGGCGGGCACCCACCCGGCGTTCGTGGCCACCGTCCGGGAGCTGCTGGAGGAGCGTCGCGCCGGCGGCGAGCCCCGGCTGGGCACCAACTGCCCCGCCGCCTGCTGCTTCGTGAAGCGCCCGGCGCGGCCGTCTGCGTAGCCGGCCTTCCACGGTCTCCTGTTGCGTTGCCCGCGTTGCAGTGGGTGCAAAGCGGTCAGAAGACGTGCAACCCGGGCTCCTGCATCACCTCGGCACCCAGTTGTAGCTTGCCGCTGTCGCGTCGCGGACGGCGTCGGCGAGCGGGCGGAGGGCGTCGTCGCGGGCCGCGGCCTGGGCGTGGGTGACCGCGGCGCCCGGGGCGTCGGCCATCGCGAGGTCGAGCACCCGGGCCAGCCGCTGCGCCCGGCCGAGGACCGACAGCGCCAGCGGGTCGTGGTCGGCGGGCAGGCCCGGTGCCCGGGTGCTCTTCGCCAGGCCGGCCAGCAGCGCCGGCACCTCGGGGTTCCACCGGGCCAGGTCCAGGCCGACCAGCGTGCGGGCGGCGTCCCCGACGGCCAGGTCCAGCTGACCGGACACCGACCGCAGCGTGCCCTCGACCGGCGGGGCCGCGGGTGCGGCGCCGGTCAGGGACACCGCCGTCCAGGACACCGCCTCCGGGCCCAGGTCCTCGGGGACCAGCGCCACCCGGTCGCCGACGGCGGCCTGCCCGGCCTCCAGCGCCAGCGCGGCCAGCCCGGGCACGGCCGGGAGCCCGCGGACGTCGCCGGGCACCGGCAGCACCAGCCGCAGCCGCTGCTCGCCGAGGCCGCGCAGCGCGCTCAGCGCCCAGCCCAGCGGCACGGCCTCGGTCGTGCCGGGCAGGCCGACCACCCGGTGGGCGGAGTCGCCGAGGATCGCGTCCAGCGCCTCGTCGTAGGGGGTGCGTCCGGTGAGCCAGGCGGTGGCCCAGACGGCGAAACGGCCGGCGGGGTAGTCGTGCACGGTTGTCGAGGCTACGACTCCGCCGCCACCGCGCGGCGCCGCGGCCGGACGTCGCGCGCGACGGGCACGACCGCGGCCGCCCGTGCCAGACTGCGGAACGTGGCTGCCTGGTTGCTCTGGTTGATCGCCGCGGGGCTGTTCGCCGGCGGCGAGATGGCCAGCCTGGACCTGGTGCTGCTGATGTTCGCCGGCGGCGCGCTCGGCGGGATGGGCGTGGCGCTGCTCGGGGGCCCGGTGGTGATGCAGCTCGCCGCCTTCGTCATCGTGTCCGCGGGCCTGCTCGTCGTCATCCGGCCGATCGCCAAGCGGCACCTGGTGGACCGCACCCCCGAGCAGCTCGACGGGGTCGCGGTCCTGGTCGGGCGGACCGCCGTGGTGAGCGAGCGGGTCAGCGAGACCGCCGGACGGGTCCGGATGGGTCACGACGAGTGGACGGCGCGCACCCAGCTGGACGGCGAGGCCTACGAGGTCGGCGACGAGGTGCGGATCGTGCAGATCGAGGGGCCGGTCGCCTACGTCGGTCACGTCTGACGGTCACGATCGGATGACCCGCGCGCGCGGGGCGTGACCGGGCCCCGCGACGCGGGCAGGATCGGTGGTCCGCACCCCTCCGAGTCGAGGAGCACCCGTGGAAGCACTGATCGCCCTGATCGTCATCGCGTTGCTGGCGATCGTGGTGCTGGCCAAGAGCGTCACGATCGTGCCCCAGGCCCAGGCCAAGGTGGTCGAGCGGCTGGGCCGCTACAGCCGCACGCTGTCCCCGGGGCTGGCGTTGCTCGTCCCGTTCGTCGACCGGGTACGCGCCACCATCGACCTGCGTGAGCAGGTCATCTCCTTCCCGCCGCAGCCGGTCATCACCGCCGACAACCTGCAGGTCGGCATCGACACTGTCGTCTACTTCCAGGTGACCGACCCGCGGCTGGCGGTGTACGGCATCGCCAACTACATCACCGGCATGGAGCAGCTCACCACCACGACGCTGCGCAACGTGGTCGGCGGGCTGAACCTCGAGGGCGCGCTGACCGGCCGGGACGGCATCAACTCGCAGCTGCGCGAGGTCCTGGACGGCACCACCGGGCCCTGGGGCCTGCGGGTGGCCCGGGTGGAGATCAAGGCGATCGACCCGCCGCCGTCCATCCAGGACTCCATGGAGAAGCAGATGCGCGCCGACCGCGACAAGCGGGCGGTGATCCTGACCGCGGAGGGCAACCGGCAGTCGGCGATCACCACGGCCGAGGGGCAGAAGGCCTCCGCCATCCTGTCCGCGGAGGGCAAGAAGCAGGCGGCGATCCTGGAGGCGGAGGCCGAGCGGCAGAGCCGGATCCTGCGCGCCGAGGGTGAGCGGGCCGCGCTGTTCCTGCAGGCGCAGGGGCAGGCCAAGTCGATCGAGACGGTGTTCCAGGCCATCCACGACGGCAAGCCGGACCAGGGGCTGCTGGCCTACCAGTACCTGCAGACCCTGCCCAAGATCGCCCAGGGCGACGCCAACAAGATGTGGATCGTGCCCAGCGAGTTCAGCAAGGCGCTGGAGGGGCTGGCCTCCCTCGGCGGCGGGAGCGGGGACGGCGAGCGGTCCTGGCTGGACGTCGGCCCGGCCACCGGCAACGGCACCACCCCGGCCGCCGCCGGGCTGGACACCAGCGGCTGGTTCGACTCCAACCTGCCGCCGGCCGCCGAGCAGCCCGAGGCGAAGATCGAGCTGTCCAGCATCGGGGTGGAGCCCAGCCTGCCGTCGGGCGGCATGCCCACCCCGCCCTCGCTCACCCAGGCCACCGAGGACGTCCGCACCGGCCCGCCCGAGCTCCAGCAGTAGCCGCGGACGACGAACGGACCAGGACCCCGAGGGTCCTGGTCCGTCTGCCGTTCGGCCCCCCTGCAGGGTCCCGCCCTGAGCGTGCGAAGGGTGGGGGGCAGGGGGGTCCTCAGTCCTTGAGCAGGCCCTCGCGCAGCTTGGCCAGGGTCTGGCTCAGCAGTCGGGACACGTGCATCTGCGAGATGCCGATGTCCGCGGCGATCTGGGACTGGGTCATGTTGCCGAAGAACCGCAGGATGAGGATGCGCCGTTCGCGGGCCGGGATCGTGGCCAGCAGCGGCTGCAGCGACTCGCGGTACTCAACGCCCTCCAGCGCGGCGTCCTCCTCGCCCAGCGTCGCGGCCAGGGTGGGGGAGTCCTCCTCACCGGACAGCCGCTCGTCCAGCGAGCTGCTGCGGTAGGCGTTGGCCACGGCCAGCCCCTCGAGCACCTCGGCCCGGGGGATCCCCAGGTGCTCGGCCAGCTCGCTGGGGTTCGGCGCGTGCCCGTTCTTCTGGGCCAGCTCGCTGACCGCCGCGTTCAGCGACAGGTGCAGCTCCTGGAGGCGGCGGGGCACCCGCACCGACCAACCCTGGTCGCGGAAGTGCCGCTTGATCTCGCCGGTGATGGTGGGCACCGCGAACGACAGGAACTCCACGCCCCGGGTGGGGTCGAACCGGTCGATGGCCGCGATCAGCCCGAGGGTGCCGACCTGGAGGAGGTCGTCGAAGGGCTCCCCGCGGTTGCTGAACCGCCGGGCGAAGTGCCGGACCAGGGGCAGGTGTTCCTCGACCAGCTGCTCGCGGAGCCGTTCCCGGCGCGGGTCGCCCTTCTCCAGGGTGGCGAGCTCGGCGAACAGCGGGGCGGTGCGCTCGGCCCGGCTGCGGTTCTCCGACACGGGGACCGCGACCGCCGGGTCCGTGGCGGTCTCGGCGTCGGTCTCGGGGTCGGTCGCGGCGGGCCCGTCGACCACCGCGGTGCCGCCGTCAGGGGCAGCGGCGTCCAGGTCGGGGTCCACGTCGACATCGGGGGTGCTGTCCGGCGCCTGGTCGTCCACTGGGACGGGCAGGGGCGGTACGGGCAGCTCGGCTCCGGCTCCGAGGACGGCGGCGTCGTCGGTGGCCGGCTGGTGTGCAGCAGCCGCCCGGGTCACCGCGCGACCGACACGTCGTTGTCCGGGGTCCCCAGCCCGACGGGGCTGTAGCGCCGCAGGTACTTCACCAGCGCGATGCCGACGACCGGCGAGTCCGAGCCGTTGCCGGCGGGGACCTTGGCCTGCGTGCCGGGCGCGGCGTCGACCGAGTCGACCAGGGTGTGCAGCACCGCCCACCCGAAGCCGTCACGCGGGACGTCGGTGTGCGGGGCCGTCGGGACCCAGGCGTCGATCCGCAGCGCGTCACGGCTGGCCTCGAAGACCACGGTCAGCGGCTCCCCGCCGACGGCGATCGCGGCGAGCGTCGCGCAGGCCTCGTCCACCGCCAAGCGCAGGTCCTCCACGGCGTCGAGGTCGAAGTCCATCCGCATCGCCAGGTCACCGGTCATGGCCCGGACCGCGGGCAGCTGTGTCGGTGAGGTGGGGACCCGGAGTTCCAGGCGCTCCGCGCGCCGCTCGGCGGCAGGAGCGTCCGTCGTGTCGACCATCCGTCGTTAGCTCCTTCGTCTGCTCCCACCCCCGGGGCGGGGGAGGGGCCTGTCCATCATGGCGCACCCGTGTGCGGCCGTGACCGCTCGCACGGGCAGCGGGCCCCATCGGGGGCAGGGGTCCCGGTCGTCGCGCAAGGCACGGAAGGGGAGTCATGCCCCGCTGCGCACCGGTGCAAACGCGGCGGGCCCCCCGAGCACCCCGGAGGTCGACATCGACGCACAAAGGGTTTGAGCCGACCGTACGGTGCCCACCCCAGTGGCGTGAGATTGCGGCGGAGCGACCTGAGCGCTCCCGGCTGGACCCGTCGGCGAGCCGGACGTGGCTTCGCCTACTACGACACCGACGGCGTGCTCATCAAGGACGACCGCCTCGACCGGCTGCGGGCGCTGGCCATCCCGCCGGCCTGGAAGGACGTCTGGATCTGCCCCTGGCCCAACGGCCACGTCCAGGCGGTCGGCACCGACGCGGCCGGACGCCGGCAGTACCGCTACCACGACCAGTGGCGGGTGAAGCGGGACGCCGCGAAGCACGAGCGTGTGCTGGAGATCTCCCACCAGCTCCCCGACGTCCGCGACGCGGTGGTGGCGGCACTGCGCACCCGGGGGCTGAACCGGGAACGGGTGCTGGCCTGCGGCGTCCGGCTGCTGGACCTCGGCGCGTTCCGGGTCGGCAGTGAGCAGTACGCCGAGGACAACGGCACCTTCGGGTTGGCCACGCTGCGCCGCGAGCACGTCGAGGTGCGCGGCGAGCGAGTCTTCTTCCACTACACCGCCAAGGGCGGCATCGAGCGGGAGCTGGAGCTGGTCGACCGGCCGACGGCGACCGTGGTCCGCCAGCTGCTGGAGCGGCCCGCCGACCAGGGGGAGGAGCTGCTGGGCTACCAGCTCGAGGACGGCAGCTGGCACGACGTGACCAGCGACGAGATCAACGGCTACCTCAAGGAGATCAGTGGCGCGGAGATCACCGCGAAGGACTTCCGCACCTGGACGGCGACGGTGATGATGGCCGCCACCCTCGCCGAGTCGCCGCCGCCGAAGAGCCGCACGGCGCGGAACAAGGTGGTGCGCCAGGCGTACGTGAAGGTGTCCGAGCAGCTGGGCAACACCCCGGCGGTGTGCAAGGCCAGCTACGTCGACCCGCGCGTCGTCGACCGGTTCGAGCACGGCGAGACGATCTCCGACGCCCTGGCCGAGGCCGCCAGCGCCGACGACGACCGGACCGCCCAGCGCACCCTCGAGCTCGGCGTCTGCAGCCTGCTCAGCGCGTAAGGACCCCGCTGCCCCCACGCCTCGCAGGCTCGGCGCGGGCCCCTGCAGCGGAGCCTTTCCAGCCCACGACGACGACGGGCGCCCCTCCGGAGAGAGGCGCCCGTCGTCGTTGTCTGTCCGGCCCCGTCGAGGGCCCCACCCTGAGCCTGCGAAGGGTGGGTGGGACGGGGTCCTTCCTCAGGCCTTCTCGGCGATCGTGAACAGGTCGATCAGGCCGGTGACCTCCAAGGGGCGGGTCACGGCGCGGGTGTTGGCCACCAGCCGCAGCCCGACGTCCCGCGAACGGGCCGACTTCTGGGTCTCGACCAGGACCGCGAGGCCGGCGGAACCCAGGAACTGCACACCGCACAGGTCGATGACCAGCTCGGTGGGCTGCTGCTCGAGCTGGGTGTCCAGCGACGCCCGGAGGACCGGGGCGGTGAAGGTGTCGACCTCGCCGACCACCGTCACGGTGACCGTGCCGTCGCCGTCGGAGGACGTCGACAGGGTGATCACGTCGTCGAAGGGCGCCTCGCCGCCGTCGGACGGGGCCGACACGTCGCGCGGACCTTCGGCGGGCAGTTCAGATGAGGTCACGGACTGCAGCTCCTCTCAGGGGCGGTGCTCGGGGACACCCGTACGGCGGACAGCGTACTGCGGGCACGCTGACCGGCCGTCCGCTGCCCGGGGCACGGTGGTGCTCGGGACACGGACCGCCCGGCGTGCGGACGGGCCCGCGGCTGGCTGCTCAACCGCGCCGCCCAAGGTAGGCCAGCGCTGATCAGGGCACCAATCCGAGCCCGTCCGGCGCCGTCCCGCGACCCCGTGCTCCGCCCGGGGTCAGCTCGACTCGATGACGTGGACGGCGGCCTCCTCCGGGCCCTCTCCGCCCACCGGTGCGTCCGCGAAGGCCTCCAGGTCGTCGCCGGTGCGGCCGGTGCCGGAGTCGCTGAGCGGATCGGTGTCCTCGTCCTGCTCGAGCTGGGCGAACGCCCGGTCGGGGTCCTCCGCCGGTCGGACGTCCGCCGCGTCGTCCGGGAGCTCGCGCTCCAGCCTGCCGCTGAGGGACTCGCCCTCGGACTGCTCGCGGGCCGTCGTCCCGAAGTCGACGGTGTGGTGGCTCTCCCGGTCGCCCGGTTCCGGCGCGAACTGCGGGTCCTCGCTGCGCTGCATGGTGGGGAAGTCGTCCTGCGAGACGTCGGGAACGCCGTTGTCCTCGGGGAAGACGTCGCGGGCGGTCTGCCCCTCGGCGCCGGTGGCGCCGGTGTCGCGGAAGGCGTCGTCGTCCACCCCGGTCAGGCCGCGCTCGTCGTCCGGGAACTCGGCGTCGTTCAGTGCGGAGTCGATCGCCGCGCGGTCGTCCGGGTCCGGTTCGGTCATGGTGCTGCCTCCGTTCTGCGTGCGCCCGGAGTGCGCGCACGCTCGTCCGTCCGGTGGACGGGGGACCGGTCGGATGACCGGTGTCGTGTCCCCGCCCTACCCGGCGACCGACGCGGCATGCCTGGACGGTCGCCGGTGTCGGATCCGGTCCCGGTTCCCGGCCGTTATGAGCATGGGCACGTCCGGGCAGGGGTACGGGCGGACCCATGGTCGTCACAGACGGGGTACAGCGGATCGGCAGGCCGGTCCTCCAGTGGGCACAGGCGCAGGAGCGCCACTACACGCAGGGGGAACCTCGGCCGCTCGCCGCCGACCTCGGCGCCATGGGCATCTACAGCGGGCTGGTGCTCACCGCCGCGGCGGCGATCCGCCGCTCCGGCAGGGAGCTCCCCACCCGGATCCCGCTCGGTGACGCCGTGCTGCTGACCGTCGGCACCTTCCGGCTGGCCCGGCGGATCGCCAAGGACCCGGTGACCGCCCCCATCCGGGCGCCCTTCACCCGGTTCGAGGGGGCCTCCGGGGAGGCCGAGGTGGCCGAGGTGGTCCGCGAGCACGGCGGGGTCAAGCACGCCGTCGGCGAGCTGCTCACCTGCCCCTTCTGCATGGCCCAGTGGGTGGGCACCGCGTTCGTCCTGGGCTACGTGGCCGCACCTCGGGCCACCCGCCTCGCGGCGCTGACGATGACGATGGTGGCCGGCTCCGACGTCCTGCAGTTCGTGTACGACGCCATCCAGAGCGGCGCCCTGCGCTCGGACGACGACGGGGAGTCCTGACCGCGGCCGCCGACTGACCCCTCCGGGTGGCCCGGGGCGGGCAGCGGGCTGCTCACCGCGCCGCACCCGGCCCTCCGGACCTATCCTGCGATCTTGTCGTGTCGCTGCTGGTGGCGGCACGCGCGGACAGGAGGCAGTCGTGCGGTCCATCTGGCGTGGCGCGGTCTCCTTCGGCTTGGTCAGCATCGGCGTGAAGCTCTACTCCGCCACCGAGGACCACGACATCCGCTTCCACCAGGTGCACCGGACCGACGGTGGCCGGGTGAAGTACAAGCGGGTGTGCTCGATCGACGGCGAGGAGGTCGAGTACAGCGACATCGCCAAGGGCTACGAGCTCCCCGACGGCCAGCTGGTGATCCTGACCGACGAGGACTTCGACGAGCTCCCGCTGGCCACCCGCCGCGAGATCGACGTGCTGCAGTTCGTCGACCAGGACCAGATCGACCCGATCCAGATCGAGAAGACCTACTACCTGGAGCCCGACGGCCCGGCCACCCGCCCCTACGTGCTGCTGCGCGACGCGCTGGAGAACGCCGGCCGGGTGGCCATCACCAAGATCGCGCTGCGGCAGCGCGAGTCGCTGGGCGCCCTGCGGGTCCGCGACGGGATCCTGGTGCTGCACACGCTGCGCTGGCCCGACGAGATCCGCCGTCCCGACTTCGGCTTCCTGGACGAGGATGTGTCCGTGCGGCCGCAGGAGCTGCAGATGGCCGACGCGCTGATCAGCTCGATGTCCGGGGACTTCGACCCGGCGGACTACACCGACGACTACCGCGAGGCGATGACCGCGCTGCTGGAGGCCAAGCAGACCGGCGGGGACGTCCAGCCGGTGCCCGAGGTGGCCGACCCGGGTGCCGCGGTGGTCGACCTGATGAGCGCGCTGCGGGTGAGCGTCGAGCGCGCCCGCGGCGGCGCGGCGGCCGGCGGCGCGGACGGCGACCCGGCCCCGCCGCGCAAGGCCCCGGCGAAGAAGGCCGCGGCCAAGAAGACGACGGCCCGCAAGGCCGCAGCCGCGGAGGACGACCCGGCCGAGGAGGCCGCGCCCGCGAAGGCGGCCGGCTCGGGGACCACCGCGCGCAAGGCCGCGGCCAAGAAGACGGCCGTCCGGAAGACCTCCGGGACGGCGGCGTCGGACAAGCCCCCGGCCAAGCGCGCCCGGCGCAGCGCCTGACCCGTGCCTGACCGGGCCCGCACCAGCGGCGGCGCAGGCCGCCGCGGCGGAGCCGACCCGCTGGCCGAGTACCGGGCGAAGCGGGATCCGAGGCGCACCGCGGAGCCGGTGCCCCCCGCCGGCCGGCCGCTGCCGGCCGGGGACGACGACACCTTCGTCGTCCAGGAGCACCACACCCCCCGCGGCCGCACCGGCGAGCGGGTGCACTGGGACTTCCGGCTCGAGCGCGACGGCGTGCTGAAGAGCTGGGCGGTCCCCAGGGGCCTGCCCACCGAGCCGGACACCAACCGGCTGGCCGTGCCGACCGAGGACCACCCGCTGGAGTACGCCGGCTTCGCCGGTGAGATCGCCGCCGGCGAGTACGGCGGCGGGCAGGTGGCCATCTGGGACGCCGGCCGCTACACGTGCGAGAAGTGGGCCGACGACCACGTCGTCGTCGTCCTGGACGGGCGGCGGCTGACCGGCCGCTACGTGCTCTTCCGGCTGGGCGACGGCACCTGGAACGTGCGCCGCCTCGACCCCCCGGCCGACCTCCCGGCCGGGCCGCCGGCGCTGCCCGCCCGGGTCACCGACGAGCGGTTCCTGCCGATGCTGGCCACCCCCGGCGAGCTGCCCCCGGAGGCCGAGGACGACGCCTGGGGGTACGAGTTCAAGTGGGACGGCGTCCGCGCCCTGGCCTACCTGACCGGCGGCCGGCTGCAGCTGCGCTCCCGCAAGGGCACCGACATCACCGTGCGCTACCCCGAGCTGGCGGCCCTGCCCGCGGGCCTGGCCGGGCACGACGCCGTCGTGGACGGCGAGGTCGTCGCCATGGACGCCCAGGGCCGGCCGGACTTCGGCGCGCTGCAGCACCGGATGCACCGCACCGGCCCCGAGGTCTCCCGGCTGGCGGCCGAGAAGCCGGTGACCTACCTGGTCTTCGACCTGCTCGCGCTGGACGGCGAGGACCTGCTGGACCGGCCCTACGCCGAGCGGCGGGCGCGGCTGGACGAGCTCGCCCCGGGCGGGCACCGCTGGGCCGCGACGCCGTGGTTCGCCGGCGGCGGCGCCGGGGTGCAGGCGGCCGGACTGGAGAACGGCCTGGAGGGCGTCGTCGCCAAGCGGCTGGACTCGCCCTACCGGCCGGGCGTCCGCGGGCCGGAGTGGGTCAAGGTGAAGAACTTCCGCACCCAGTCGGTGGTCGTCGGCGGCTGGCGCCCCGGCAAGGGCCGGCGGGCCGGGGGAGTGGGCTCGCTGCTGGTCGGCGTGCCCGACGACGACGGCCGGCTGGTGTACGTGGGCCACGTGGGCACCGGCTTCAGCGACCCGGCGCTGCGCGAGCTCGAGGGCCTGCTCACCCCGCGGCGCAGTTCCCCGTTCGACGGCGTCCTCCCCCGGGAGGTCAGCCGGGACGCGCACTGGGTGGAGCCCACTCACGTCGGCGAGGTCGCGTACGCGGTGTGGACCGCCGACGGCCGGCTGCGCCACCCGTCCTGGCGGGGGCTGCGCGACGACCTGGAGCCGGAGGAGGTGACGGTCGAGTGGTGAACCGACCGGGACGGTGGCCGCGGTGAACCGGCAGCGGGTGCGGGTCGACGGCCGGCAGCTGGTCGTCTCGAACCTGGAGAAGGTGCTCTTCCCCGACGTCTCGTTCACCAAGGCGCAGGTCATCGACTACTACGTCCGGATCGCCGGGGTGCTGCTGCCGCACCTGTCCGGCCGACCGGTGACGTTCACCCGGTGGCCCGACGGCGTGGAGGGGCAGGCGTTCTTCGAGAAGAACAGCGCCCGGCACGCCCCGGACTGGGTCCGCCGGGTCACCGTGCCCAGCCCCGGCAGCTCCAAGGACCGCGAGACGCTGGACATGGTGCTGCTGGAGACGGTGGCCGACCTCGCCTGGGCGGCCAACCTGGCCGCGCTCGAGCTTCACGTGCCGCAGTGGCAGATCGGCAGCAAGCTCCAGCCGGCGCTGCCCGACCTGCTGGTGCTGGACCTCGACCCCGGCCCGAACGCCGGCATCTACGAGTGCTGCGCCGTGGCGGAGCGGCTCCGCGAGCGGCTGGTCGACGACGGGCTGGACCCGGTGGTGAAGACCTCGGGGTCCAAGGGCATGCAGGTCTACGCCCCGGTCCGGGTGAGCGACCGCCAGCACCCCAGCCGCTACGCCAGGCACCTGGCCCAGGAGCTGTCCGCGGAGACCCCCGACCAGGTGGTCTGGCGGATGGAGAAGGCGCTGCGCCCGGGCAAGGTCCTGGTGGACTGGAGCCAGAACAACCCGGCGAAGACGACGGTGGCGCCCTACTCGCTGCGGGCCCGGCCGGACGCGACGGTGTCCACCCCCATCGGCTGGGACGAGGTGGACGCGGTCCGCGTGGGCGACGCCGACCCGGGCTCGCTGCGGTTCCGGACCGAGGAGGTGCTGGCGCGGGTCGAGGAGTACGGCGACCTGTTCGACGTCGCCGGTGCCGTCCGCGGCACGCTGCCCGCCGTCCTCCCCGCCCGCTGAGAAAGGACCCCGTCGCCCCCCAGCCCGCGCTCCGCTCGGGCTGGGCCCCTGCGACGGGGCCCGACCCCAGCCCGCGCTCCGCTCGGGCCGGGACCCTGCGACGGGGCCTCAGCCACTGGGGCGCGACCCTGTAGGAACGGCGCGGTCGCCGGCCTGGGACGATGCCCGGCGTGCCTGCCCCGGATCGCCGTGCCGCTCCTTCCGACGTCGGCCGGCTCGTGGTCCGGTGCCCGGACCGCCCCGGGATCGTCGCCGCGCTGAGCGGGCTCATGGCCCGCGCCGGGGCCAACATCATCGACTCGCAGCAGCACTCGTCCGACCCCGAGGGTGGGACCTTCACCCTGCGGCTGGAGTTCTTCCTCGCCGGCCTGCCCGCCCGCCGGGACGAGCTGGAGACCGCGCTCGCCGGGCTGGCCGGGGAGTTCCAGCTGACCTGGCGGCTGACCGAGGCCGCCCGCCGTCCCCGGCTGGCGGTGTTCGTCTCCCGGGCCGACCACGTGCTGCAGGAGCTGCTGTACCGGGTCGACGCCGGTGACCTGCAGGCCGAGATCGCCGTCGTCGTCTCCAACCACCCCGACCTGGGACCGGTGGCCCGGGCACACGGCGTGCCGTTCCACCACGTGCCGGTCACCCCGCGGACCAAGGCCGAGGCGGAGGCGCGCGCCCTGGAGCTGATCGGGGACGTCGACCTGGTGGTGCTCGCCCGGTACATGCAGATCGTCTCGGCGGACTTCTGCGGCCGCTTCCCCGAGCGGCTGATCAACATCCACCACAGCTTCCTGCCGGCCTTCGTCGGCGCGAACCCCTACCAGGCGGCGGCCGACCGGGGGGTCAAGCTGATCGGGGCCACCGCGCACTACGTCACCCCCGAGCTCGACGCCGGCCCGATCATCGAGCAGGAGGTGGCGCGCATCGACCACCGCGCCAGCGTCGAGGACATGCGCCGGGTGGGCCGCTACGTGGAGCGCCAGGTGCTGGCCCAGGCGGTGACCTGGCACGTGGAGGACCGGGTCATCGTCGACGGCGAGAAGACCATCGTCTTCGCCTGAAGGACCCGCTCCTCCCCGACCCTCGCACGCTCGGGCCGGGCCCCTGGAGCGGGCCAAGGGGCACGGCCCCCTAGTCGCCCTTGCGGTCCTGCTCGGCGAGGAACTGCTCGATCTGCGCGCCGATCTCCTCGCCGCTGGGCACCTCGCCGGCCGAGCCGAGCAGCCCGGTCGACTCCCGGGCGGAGGTGAAGGAGTCGTACTGCTCCTCCAGCGCCGCGACGACGGCGGTGTTGTCCGCGGACCGGGCGATCTGCTCGTCGATCTCGGTGCGGTTGGACTCGGCGGCCTCCCGCAGCGTCTCGGTCGGCACGTGCAGGCCGGTCAGCCGCTCCAGGTGCTCCAGCAGGGTGAGCGCGGCGGCCGGGTAGGTGGCCGAGGCCAGGTAGTGCGGCACGTGCGCGGCCACCCCGAGGGCGTCCACGCCGGCCTCGCCCATCCGCAGCTCGAGCAGCGCCCCGGCGCTGCCGGGGATGCGCATCTCGCCCCAGTACACCGGGTAGCTCTCGATCAGCTGACGACGCGTGGCGTGCGCGGTCACGGTCACCGGCCGGGTGTGCGGGACCGGCATCGGGATGGCGTGCAACGCCACCACCGAGGTGACCCCGAAGCGGTCCACCAGCTGGCGGACGGCGGCGATGAACCGCTCCCAGGCGAAGTCGGGCTCGGTGCCGTGCAGCAGCAGGAACGGGACGCCGGCGTCGTCCTCCACCGCGTACAGGTCGATCTGCGGCGCGGTGACCGACTCGTAGCGGTCGCCGGTGAAGACCATCCGCGGCCGGTGGCCCCGGTAGTCGACCAGCGCGTCGACGTCGAAGCGGGCCACCAGCTGGTGGGGGAGGGTGGCCAGCAGGTGCGAGCCGGCCAGCGCGCCGGCGTGCGCGGCGTCGAAGTCCCCGGCCAGGTCGTGCACGAGCACCAGCCCGCGGCGCTCCTCGGCCGTCCCCGCTGCCGCCTCGCGGGCGAGCAGCGGCCCGGCCTCGGGGAGCACCTCGACGAGGTCCTCCGGTCGCTGGCGCACGGTGTGTCCTCCTGCGGTCGGCGTCTCTCTCCTAGCGGTGAAGCCCCAGCCGCCGGCGGGCATTCCCGAGCGTCCGGCCGACCGCGCTCTCGGGGCCGGGCTGCGCCGCCGGACCGTCGGGGTCCGCCGCCCGGTCGGCGTCCCTCTGCTCCGCCACCGGGGCGTCGGAGACGGGCGCGCGCACCAGGTGCGCGCCGGTGGCGTCGCCGGTGAGCTCCTGCCGGGTGCCGTCCGCGGCGACCTCGGGGGACAGCCCGTCCAGCTGGTCACGGGCGTAGCGGTAGGCGATGGCGATCAGCGCGGTGACCGGGACGGCGAGAAAGGCCCCGACGATGCCGGCCAGGCTGCTCCCGGCGGTCACGGCCAGGATCACCACGGCGGCGTGCAGGTTGAGCCCGCGTCCCTGGATGATCGGCTGCAGCACGTTGCCCTCCAGCTGCTGCACCAGGACGACGATGCCCAGCACGATCAACGCGGTGCTGAAGCCGTTGCTGACCAGCGCGATGAGCACGGCGAAGGCGCCGGCGACGAAGGCCCCGATGATCGGGACGAAGGCGCCGAAGAAGGTGAGCACCGCCAGCGGCAGCACCAGTGGCACCCCGAGGACCAGCAGGCCCAGGCCGATGAAGAAGGCGTCGATGAAGCCGACCAGGGCCTGCTGCCGGATGAACTCCGACAGCGTCGACCACGCCTTGTCCGACAGCGCCGCCACGTGCGGCGCGGCCCGGGGGCCGGTCTGCGCGGCCAGCCACGGCGTCCACTTCGGGCCGTCCTTGAGGAAGAAGAACGCCAGGATCAGCGCCAGCACCAGGTTGATCAGCAGGTTGCCGATGGTCGTGGCGGTGGTGACGGCGTACCCGGCGATGTTCTGCGCGTTGTTCTGGACCGAGTTGATCACCGAGTCGACGGCGTTCCCGATCTGCTCGTCCCCGAGGTTCAGCGGCGGGCCGGCGATCCACTCCTGGATCTCCTGGAGCCCGCCGGCGAAGCCGTCGGCGAGGTCCTCCACCTGGCTCACGACCTGGGGGGCGATCACCGCGATGATCCCGCCGAACGCCCCCAGGAAGACCAGCAGGACGACGGCGGCGGCGAGCGCCGGCGGCCATCCGTGCTGGCGGAGGAACCGGGTGGCCGGCCAGAGCACGGTGCTGAACAGCAGGCCCAGCACGACGGGCAGCAGCACCACCCACAGCCGGCCCAGCACCCAGCCGACCACGACGAGGGCGGCGGTGATGAGCAGCAGCTGGGCGGAGGCGATGGCCACCCGGCGGGTGGCCCGCTGGAGCTTCTCGCCCCGGTCGGGACCGGGGGCCGGCGCCCGGGTGGCCGGTGCGTCCCCCTCGGGAGTGCTGTCGACACCGACGACGCTGCTCCCACTGGGTCCGCCGGGCGGCCGGGCGTCGGTGGTACCGGGGGTGTCGACCATGCGTCGATCCCAGCACACCTCGGGGCCTGCCACCGGACGGCGGCGCGTGGTGACCGCCACTGTCCCCGGGGCCCGGACGGATCGTCAGGGGGCGGCCGTAGGTTGCCGGGCATGCCGAAGACCGCCACCGTCGACCGGGTCGACCGGGACGAACTGCTCTCCTTCCTCCGCCCCCGGCACCGCGCGGTGCTGATGACCCGCCGGCGCGACGGCGGTCCGCAGTTCTCCCCGGTGACCTGCGGTGTGGACGCCGACGGCCGGGTGGTCGTGTCCACCTATCCGCAGCGGGCCAAGGTGGCCAACGTCCGCCGTGACCCCGCGGTGTCGCTGTGCGTGCTGTCCGACGACTGGGACGGGCCCTGGGTGCAGGTCGACGGGTCCGCCGAGGTGCTCGACCTGCCTGCTGCCCTCGAGCCGCTGGTGGAGTACTACCGGTCGATCAGCGGCGAGCACCCGGACTGGGACGAGTACCGCGCTGCCATGCAGCGGCAGGGCAAGTCGCTGCTGCGGATCACCGTCGAGCGGTGGGGGCCGGTGGCCACCGGTGGCTTCCCTCCCGCGGGTACCGACAAGCTCTGAACCTTGCAGATGTCGATGCAAGCTGCTGAACTTGTCAGGTGCCCTTCGTGCTGACCGTCGACCAGCGGGCGAGCCGCCGGAACCCCGACCGGGTCGCCGGCGTGCTCGACGACCTGGCCGGCGTGCCGACCGTGCTGCGGTTCGAGCGGACCGCCGGGGACGAGTTCCAGGGCGTCCTCGAGGACCCTGCCGTGGTGGTGTCGGTGGTGCTGGAGCTGGCGCGGGCGGGCGGCTGGAGCGTCGGTGTCGGCGCGGGGCCCGTGCAGACGCCGCTGCCGGCGAGCACCCGCGCCGGTGCGGGGCCGGCGTTCGTCGCGGCGCGCGCGGCGGTCGAGGCGGCCAAGCGCCGGCCGGCCCGGGTGGCGGTCCGCGGGGCGGCGTCCACCGCGGCCGGCGATGCGCAGGCCGTGCTGACCGCGCTGGCGGTGCTGGTGCAGCGGCGCAGCGCCCAGGCCTGGGAGGCGATCACCCTGGTCGAGGCCGGCCGCACCCAGGCCGAGGCCGCCGTCGAGCTGGGTGTCACCCGGCAGGCCGTGGGCCAGCGGCTGGCCGCCGGGCTGTGGGAGGTGGAGCGGGACCTGCGCCCCACCGCGGCGCGGCTGCTGGCCCGGGCCGCCGGATGACCGTCGCCGCCGTGCTGCTGCTCGTCGTCGTCGCGGCCGTCGGCGCGGGCCTGGCCTTCCGCCCGGAGCGGACCGGCGGTCCCGTGGGCGCGGGTCTGCTGTCGGGCCTGCTGGCGATCGCGGCCCTGCTCGCCTGGCGCGCCGGGGAGCCGTCGGACCTGGTCGTAGCCGCCGGGGTGGTCGCCGCCGTCCTGGCGGCCGCGGCGGCCGGCGGCCCGGTCGCCACCGCGGTGCTGCGGGCGGCCGACCCGGCCGGGGCCGGGGTGAGCGGCGGCCCGGCCGACCCCCAGGTGCTGCGGGGCGGGGCCTGGATCGGGGTGCTGGAGCGCCTCGGGGTGGCGGCGACGCTGCTCGGCGGGTTCGCCGAGGGGCTGGCCGTCGTCCTCGCGGTGAAGGGCCTGGGCCGGTACGCCGAGCTGAAGGCGCCCGCCGCGGCCGAGCGCTTCATCATCGGCACCCTGGCCAGCGCGCTGTGGGCGGCCGCGTGCGTGGGCGTCGCCGTCCTGCTCGCCGACTGACCGGGGGTTGAGCCCTGGGCGCTCCGGCGTCCGGTGCGGACCCTCCAGCGGGGGTGCAGGTGTACCGGGCGGCGGCGCCACCGGCCATGATGGTCCGACGTCCGCGCTGCCCGGCGCCGCCCCACCGCGAGGAGACCCCGTGACCGACACCCCCGGCCGCACCGGCGCCGGCCACCCTGAGCTGCTCGCCGTCTACTGCAACGACCACCTCGCCTCGGCCACCGGCGGCATCGAGCTGGTCTCCCGGATGATCGGCGCCCACCGGGGGAACCGCCACGAGCCGGCGCTGCGGCAGCTGCTCGGCGAGCTCCGGGAGGAGCGGGCCGCGCTGCAGCAGACCATGGCGGCGCTCGGCTTCCCGGTGCGGCAGTACAAGCAGGTGGCGGTGTGGATCGCGGAGAAGGCCAGCCGCGCCAAGCTCAACGGCGGCCTGCTGTCCCGCTCGCCGCTGAGCTCGCTGATCGAGTTCGAGTTCCTGGCCTCGGCCGTCCGCGGCAAGCGCAGCGGCTTCGAGACGTTGCGCATCGTCGCCGAGGTCGACGACCGGATCGACGCCGCGCTGTTCGACCGGCTCATCGACCAGGCCAACCGCCAGTTCGAGTGGGCCACCGACGTGCGCCGCGAGGTGGCCGCGGAGGTCTTCGGCGGCGACCCGGCCGCGGTCGCCGACGCCGACACCGACGCCTGAGGTCCCCCGGCCGGGCCGCGGACTGCCGGCGGCGGTAGACACAGCCACATGTGCCACGACCACGACAGCCGCCCGCCCGCCCCGCCGCGCTCCGGGGACGTCGCCGAGCGCGGCCTGCTCACGCTGACCGCCGCGGACGGCACCGAGTTCTCCGCCGCCTACGCCGCGCCGGCCGCCACCCCCCGGGTCGGCGTCGTCGTGCTGCCCGACATCCGGGGGCTGCACCCCTACTACGTCGCGCTGGCCGAGCGGTTCGCCGAGGCCGGGCTCCCCGCCGTCGCGATCGACTGGTTCGGCCGGACCGCCGGGCTGGCCGAGAACGGCACCCGCGGTGAGGACTTCGGCTGGCAGGAGCACATCCCGCAGACCACCCCGGCCGGGATCGACGCGGACATCACGGCCGCCGTCGACTACCTGCGCAGCCGCACCGAGGCGGGCCTGCCGGTGGTCACCGTCGGCTTCTGCTTCGGCGGCAGCCACTCCTGGCGGCAGTCCGGCGGCACCCTGGACGTGGCCGGCTGCGCCGGCTTCTACGGCAGGCCCGGCATGGTGGGCGAGGCGGCGTCCCGGGCGAGCCGGCCGACCGTGATGGTCATCGCCGGCGCCGACCAGGCCACCCCGGTCGAGGAGCAGCGGGCGCTGGCCGCGACCATGCGCGCGGCCGGGGCCGACGTCGACGACGTCGTCTACGAGGGCGCTCCGCACTCCTTCTTCGACCGGGCCTTCGACGAGTGGGCCGAGGCGTGCCAGGACGCCTGGCGGCACGTGCTCGCCCTCACCGACCGGGTCGCCGCCCGCTGACCCGCGGCAGCGAGGCGCCGAGCACCGCGGTCGCGAGACACGCGCCGCAGCCGACCAGGGCGATGGTCGTGTAGCCGCTGCTGGCCGGGTACGCGGCCCGCGCCGCTGTGGCCGCCTCCAGCAGCGTCGCGCTCAGCGCGCTGCCCACCGCGAAGCCGACGTAGCGGAGCACCTGGTTCAGGCTCATCGCGCTGCCGGTCTCCCGCACCGGGACGGCGGCCACGATCACCCCCGGCAGCGCGGCGAACAGCAGGCCGACGCCCAGGCCGGACACCGCCGAGCCGAGGAACAGCTGCCACAGCTCCTCGCGCAGCAGGCCGAACAGCAGCAGGCCCGCGCCCAGCACCACGGCGCCCAGCGACAGTACCGCCCGCGGGCCGGCGCGCCGGTCCAGCGGCCGGGCCAGCCGGCTGGCGACCACGCTGGCGAGGGAGAACGGCAGCAGCACCAGACCGGCGACCGCCACGTCCGCGCCGAAGCCGTAGCCGGTGGACTCCGGGGTCTGGGCCAGCCGGGGCGCCGAGGCCAGCAGCAGGTAGTTGGCCAGCCCGGCCAGCAGCGCGGTCCCGTGGGCGGTCGCCGCGGCCCGGCCGCGGGCCAGCCGCAGGTCCACCAGCGGCGCCGGCGCCCGCAGCTGCCAGGCGGCCCAGGCCACCAGCGCCAGGACGGCGACCCCGCCGAGCCCGAGCACCACCGGCGACGTCCAGCCGGCGCCCTCGCCCTCGCCCAGCGCCAGCAGCCCGGCGGCGAGGCCGGTGCCCAGCAGCAGCGCCCCGGCGACGTCCAGCCGGCGGGCCGGGACCTGCTCGCCCGGCGGGAAGACGAACGCGGCCGCGACCAGGGCACCCGCGCCCGCCACCGCGCCGGACCAGAAGGCGGCGTGCACCCCGCCCAGCTCGGCGATGGCGCCGGTCACGGGGTAGCCCAGTCCCACCCCGGCCGCGACGGTCACCGACAGCGCGGCCACCGTCGACCGGGACCGCTCGGCGGACAGCGCGGTGCGGGCGGTGGCGATGGCCAGCGGGGTGAGGCCCAGTCCCAGCCCCTGCAGCGCCCGGCCGGCGATCGTCGCGCCCAGCCCCAGCGGGAGGGCGGCGAGCACGCTGCCCAGCACGACGGCCGCCAGCACCACCAGGACGACGGTGCGCCGCCGCGGCCCGTCGCCCAGCCGGCCGACCACCGGCGTGCTGACCGCGCCGACGAGGAGGGTGACGGTGAGGGTCCACTGCGCGGAGGCGACCGGGACGTCGTAGGCCGCCGCGATGGCCGGCACGAGCGGCGCGCCCAGGCTGCTCACCACGGCGACCAGCGCGACCAGGTACAGCAGGACGGGCACCAGGCCGGGTGGCTCCGGGGGATGCGGGGAGGTCGCCGTCCCCGCATGGTTGGCTCGTGCACCTGACGTCGCCACGGCTGCGAAGGTAGCCGCCGGCGCCGGCGGCGAGCCTGCCCCCACCGGGGGCGGACGGCACGCGGTGAGGGACCTCACCCGCGGCCGCGGAACAACCGGGCGCGCTGCGGTGTCACACCTGGGCGTGACCACGCCGAGCTCCCTCTCTGTCGGGACCCCGCGGCGGGCCTACGTCGTCTGGGCTGTCGGGCTGCTCGCCTACGCGGTCGCGGTCTTCCACCGCGGGTCCCTCGGGGTGGCCGGGGTCCAGGCCCAGGAGCACTTCTCCGCCGGGGCGTCGGCGATCTCGCTGTTCCTGGTGCTGCAGCTGGCCGTGTACGCGGCGCTGCAGGTCCCGGTGGGGCTCGCCCTGGACCGGTTCGGCTCCCGCCGCATGATCGTCGCGGGCGCGCTCACCATGGCGGGCGGACAGCTGGTGCTGGCCCTCGCCACCGACGTGCCGACCGCCGTGGCCGCCCGCGTGCTGGTCGGCGCGGGCGACGCGATGACGTTCATCAGCGTGCTGCGGGTGGTCGCGATGTGGTTCACCGGGCGCACCGTCCCGGTGGTCACCCAGCTCACCGGCATCCTCGGTCAGGTCGGCCAGATCGTCGCCGCCTACCCCCTGGTCGCGCTGCTGCGGGACACCTCCTGGTCCGCGACGTTCCTCGGCGCCGCCGCGGTCGGCGTGCTGGTCGCCGTCCTGGTGGCCGTCGCTCTGCAGGACGCCCCGGCGGGGACCGTGCCGTCCGCGCCGGCCGGGATGGCGCAGCTGCGCGCCGACCTGGCCGCCACCTGGCGCGAGTCGGGCACCCAGCTGGGCCTGTACACCCACCTGGTCACCCAGTTCTCCGGCACGGTGTTCGGCCTGCTGTGGGGCTTCCCGTTCCTCACCCTCGGGCAGGGCCTGAGCCCGGCCACCGCGGCCACTCTGCTCACCCTGCTCGTGGTGGTCGGCATGGGCTTCGGCCCGCTGCTGGGCCGGCTGGTCGGGCGCTGGCCGCTGCGCCGCTCCAACCTGGTCTTCGGGATCACCGTGGCGACCGTGGCCACCTGGACCGTCGTCCTGCTGTGGCCGGGCACCGCGCCGCTGTGGCTGCTGGTCGTGCTGGTCCTCGTGCTGGGCACCAACGGGCCGGGCTCGATGATCGGCTTCGACTTCGCCCGTACGGAGAACCCGGTGGAGCGGAGCGGCAGCGCCACCGGCGTGGTCAACGTCGGCGGCTTCGTCGCCTCGCTGTGCACGGTGCTGGCCATCGGCGCGGTGCTGGACGCGATGACCCCGGGCAGCTCCACCGACTACGGCCTGGACGCGTTCCGGGCCGCGTTCGCCGTCCAGTACGTGTTCTGGGCGCTGGGCCTGGTCGGCGTGGTGCGGCACCGCCGCTCCGTCCGGGCGCGGATGGCCCGGGCCGGCATCGTGCCGGTGCCGCTGCGGGTGGCGGTGGGCGCCCGGCTGCGCGGCGGGTCGGCCTACGAGCGGCGCACCGGGGACTGACCTCCCGCGCCGGTGCGGCGGGCCAGCGCGATCGCGTAGTCGAAGCGCCGGCCGTCGCGCTCGACCGGCCGCACCACCTGGTCGGCCTCCTCCGCCGCGGGCAGCGCGGCCAGCCGGGCGACCAGCTCCGGGACCGGGTCCGAGGACCAGATCGCCAGCACCCCGGCCGGGCGCAGCGCCGCCAGGGCAACCGCCAGCCCGGCCGGCTCGTACAGCGCCGCGTTGGACCCGTGCACCAGGAACCCCGGTCCGTTGTCCACGTCGAGCAGCACCGCGTCCCACTGCCCGGGCGCGGCGGCCAGCGCGGCGGCGACGTCCCCGGTCCGCAGCCGCAGCCGACGGTCGGACAGGCCCGCCAGGCTCGGCAGCAGCCCCCGGGCGGCCCAGCCGACCAGCGCGGGCTGCAGCTCCACGACGTCGACCGAGGCCACCCGCGGGTCGGCGAGCGCGGCGGCGGCGGTCCAGCCCAGGCCCAGGCCGCCGACCAGCACCCGCAGCCGGTCCCCCGGGAGGCGGCGCAGCGCCTCGGTGGCCAGCAGCCGCTCGGTCGAGGTGTCGACGTCGTCCATGGCGAAGACGCCGTCCACGATCAGCTCCAGGTGGTCGGCGTCCGCCCCGGTCCGCCGGCGCAGGACCAGCTCGCCGTGCGCGCCGGTGGCCCGGCCCAGTTCCTCCACCGCTGTCGGGTCGACGGTCACCCCCGGGAGTCTGGGCCATCGGCGCCGCGGCGGGTCATCCGCTCCGCTGGTCCTCGTCGCGGTCGTCGGGCGCCCCGTGGTCCTGGTGCCGGGTGAGCCCCTCGCGCACGTGCGCGACCATGACCGCGCCGGCGTGGTCGGGGTCGCCGCTGCGCAGGGCGGCCAGCACGTCGGCGTGGTCGGTGACCAGGTCGATCCCGGCGGGGGCGGAGGCGTAGTAGTCGCCCCACGCCTGCAGCGTCACGCTGCGCCCCCACAGGTCGTCGAACAGCTCGAGCAGGAACCGGTTGCCGGCGGCCTCGACGATCGCCCGGTGGGCCAGCCGGTTGGCCTGGAAGGCGTCTCGCCCGCCGGTCCCGGCCGCGGCGGACAGCCGGCCCAGCTCGGCCTCGATCCGGTCGACCGCGGCGGCGGCGCGGGCGGCGACCAGCCGCGCGGCCTGTCCCTCGACGGCCTCGCGGACCTCGTACAGGTGGCCGATGTCCTCCCGGGTCAGCTCCGGGACGACGTAGCCGCGCCCGGCGGCCGCGCGGATCGTGCCCTCCCGCTCCATCCGCTGCAGCGCCTCGCGCACGGGCGTGCGGCTGATGCCCAGCCGCAGCGCGAGCACGTCCTGGACGAGGCGGTCGCCGGGGGCCAGGTCCCCGGACAGCAGCGCCTCGGTCAGCCGCTCGTAGGCGAGGTCGGCGAGGGAGATGGTCTCGATGCGGCTCAGGGACATGGGATGCGGCTCAGGGACATGGAACCCGCCTCGCGGTCACGGAGCCACCATTCCTAGCAGTGTGACCGAGTGCACAACAAGGCCTTGGCTGCGCTCCGTGCACCGTATACGGTCCGCGGCACCGAGCCCATGGACCCGACCCGGCTCGGCAACCCAGTCGAGGAGTCCCACGTGGCAATCCAGTTCCCGGACATCCGGACGACGACGCACAGCTCGCCGCTCGAGCCGCTCAGCGCCGAGGAGATCACCCGGGTGAGCGCCGTGCTGCGCGAGCAGCGCGAGCTCGGTCCCCGGGTCCGGTTCGTCTCCATCACCCTGCAGGAGCCCCCGAAGGAGGAGGTGCTCGCCTGGCAGCGCGGCGACACGAACCCGCCCGAGCGGGCGGCGTTCGTCGTCCTCTACGACCGCAGCGTGTCGCAGACGATCGAGACGGTGGTGTCGCTGTCCTCGGGCGTGGTCACCTCGTGGCGGGTGGTCGAGGGCGTCCAGCCCGGCGTCATGCTCGAGGAGTTCTTCGCCACCGAGGAGATCACCCGGGCCGACCCCCGGTGGCAGGAGGCCATGCGCAAGCGCGGGGTCACCGACTTCTCCCTGGCGATGATCGACCCGTGGGCGGCCGGCTACGACCTCGAGGACCCGCTGGGCCGCCGGCTGATCCGGCCGCTGACCTTCGTCCGGTCCCGCGAGGACGACAACGGCTACGCCCGTCCCGTCGAGGGGCTGGTCGTGCTCGTCGACCTCGACCTCATGGAGGTCATCGACGTCCGCGACCACGGCGTGGTCCCGCTGCCGGAGAAGGCCGGCAACTACATGCCCGAGCTGATGTTCGACGACGACAACCGCCCGGCGCACACCGCCGTCCGGGACGACGTCAAGCCGATCGAGATCACCCAGCCCGAGGGCCCCAGCTTCACCGTGGACGGCCACGCCGTGAGCTGGCAGAAGTGGCGGCTGCAGGTCGGCTACTCCCCGCGCGAGGGGCTGGTCCTGCACCAGATCGGCTACGAGGACCGCGGCCGGGTGCGCCCGGTCGTCTACCGGGCGTCGCTGTCGGAGATGTACATCCCCTACGCCGACCCGGCCCCGACCCACCGGATCAAGAACGTCTTCGACGAGGGCGAGTACGGCGTCGGCCTGCTGCTCAACCCGCTGCAGCTGGGCTGCGACTGCCTCGGCGAGATCCACTACTTCGACGCCGTCGCCAACGACCAGGACGGCCAGCCGCTGACCATCCCGAACGCCATCTGCATGCACGAGGAGGACTTCGGCGTCGGCTGGAAGCACACCGACTTCCGCACCGAGAAGATGGAGGTCCGCCGGTCCCGGCGGCTGGTCATCTCCTGCTTCGCCACCGTCGGCAACTACGAGTACGGGTTCTTCTGGTACCTCTACACCGACGGCACCATCCAGTTCGAGGTCAAGCTCACCGGCGTCATCTCCACCGGCGCCGTCCCGGTGGGGGAGCAGCCGCGCTTCGGCACCCTCGTCGCCCCCGGCCTCTACGGACCGCACCACCAGCACTTCTTCAACGTGCGGATGGACATGCAGGTCGACGGCGAGGGCAACTCCGTCTACGAGGTCGACTCCGTCCCGCTGCCCCCCGGTGCGGACAACCCGTACGGCAACGCGTGGGTGACCAACAAGACGCTGCTGGCCCGGGAGAGCGAGGCGCAGCGGCGCATCGACCCCTTCGCCGCCCGGACCTGGCAGATCGTCAACCCGTCCTCGGTCAACGAGCTCGGCCAGCCGGCCGGCTACAAGCTGATGCCCGGGGACAACGTGCTGCCGATGCAGCAGGAGGGCTCCCAGGCCTTCGACCGGGCGCAGTTCGCCTACAACCACCTGTGGGTCACCCGGTACGAGCAGGGCGAGCTGTTCGCCGCCGGTGACTACCCCAACCAGAGCCAGCGGCCCGGCGGTCTGCCCGAGTTCGTCAAGGCCGACCGCTCCCTCGAGGACACCGACGTCGTCGTCTGGTACTCCTTCGGCGCGCACCACATCGTGCGCCCCGAGGACTGGCCGGTCATGCCGGTGAGCACCATCGGCTTCCACCTCAAGCCGGTGGGCTTCTTCGACGGCAACCCCGCGCTGGACATGCCGCGGTCCACGCCGGCCTGCCACGCCAGCGGCAACGGCAACGGCAACGGTGCGGGTCCGGTGCCGCAGGCGCAGGTGACCGAGTGACACGCGCAGCCGAGGACCGTCCCGCGGTCCACTCCGACAAGGGGCTCGCGCACGAGTCGATGAGCCAGGCCGAGGTGATGGCCCAGTCGGTCGCCGGCATCGCCCCGAGCGCCGTCATGGCGACCGGGCCGGCGCTGATCGTGCTGTTCGCCGGGCCGGGGGCGTGGCTGTCCTACCTGGCGGCGACGATCATCGTCGTCCTGGTCGGGCTGGTCGTGGCCCAGTTCGCCCGGCGGTTCGCCTCGTCGGGGTCGCTGTACAGCTACGTCGCCCGCGGCCTGGGCCCCACCGGCGCGTTCGCCACCGGCTGGAGCCTGGTCATCGGCTACGCCTGCATCGCCATGCTCGGCGTCACGCTGATCGGGCCCTTCCTCGGCAGCCTGCTCAGCCAGGTGGGGCTCCCGGGGACGACCTCGCAGACCGCGTACATCGTGATGACGGCGCTCTCCACGGTCGCCGCGGCGACCTTCGCGATCGTCGGCATCAGGATCTCCACCCGGGTGGGCCTGGTCCTCGAGGTCATCTCGGTGGCCGCCGTCCTGCTGGTGCTCGCCGTCGTGGTCTTCCGCGGTGGCGACAGCGCGGCGCCGTCGCTGTTCGACTTCTCCGGCACGAGCTTCGACGGTGTCACCTACGGGATCGTGCTGGCGGTGCTCGGCTTCGTCGGGTTCGAGAGCGCGGCCAGCCTCGGTGCGGAGGCGAAGAACCCGCACCGGACGATCCCCCGGGCGGTCATCGGCAGCGCGGTGCTGGTCGGCGTGCTGTACGTCTTCGCCTCCATCGCCTCGGTGATGGGATTCGGCGGCACGGAGGCGCTGAGCGGCAGCGCCGCGCCGGTCAGCGAGCTCGCCGAGCGGTACGGCCTGGGCAGCATCGTCTGGATCGTCGACCTCGGGGTCGCCGCGTCGTTCTTCGCGGTCGCGATCGCCAGCATCAACGCCGCGTCCCGGGTGCTCTACACCATGGGCGAGGAGGACGTGCTGCCCGCGGCCCTGGGCCGCGCGCACCACTCGTACAAGACGCCGCACGTGGCGATCGGCGTCCTCGCACCGATCATCGGCCTGGTGCCGCTGGTGCTGATGATCGGCGGCCGGGAGCCCTTCGAGGTCTACGCCTACGTGGGCACCGTCGGGACCTTCGGCTACATGGTCGGCTACCTGCTGATGGCCATCGCCCTGCCGTTCTTCCTGCGCCGGCGGGGGGAGGGCAACCCGGTGTCGACCGTCCTGGCGGTCGTCGTCGTGGCGGCGCTCCTGTACGTGTTCTACAAGAACGTCATCCCGGTGCCGGAGTTCCCGCTCAACCTGCTGCTGCCGATCTTCGTCGCCGTGCTGGCGCTGGGGATGGGCTGGTACTTCGTGGTGCGGTCCCGGCGACCCGAGGTGCTGGCCGAGGTGGGCAGCACCGAGGAGGACCCGATCCCGCCGCACGCGGACGGCGGTCTCGGCGGGGGGACCGCGCAGGACCGGTCCCCCGGAGCGGGACCGCCGGTCGGGCAGGCGTGAGCACGGCCGGGGACGGGCAGCGCGGGGTGGCGACCCTCGGGCGGGTGGCCGCCTGGACCGGTGCGGTGTGCGTCGCACTGCACCTCGCGGTGGCCGTCCCCGGCGGCCACGGCGGTCCCGTGGTGAGCGCCCTGTTCGTCGCGATGGCGGTCGTCTGCCTGGGGTGCGTGCGCGCGCTGTGGCGCGGTCCGGGGGTGGGCGTGTGGCGGAGCACCGGGCTGATGTACGGCGGGATGCTGTTCGTGCACCTGCTGCTGCTCAGTGCCGCCTCCGGGACGGCCGGCCACACCGGTCATGCCGGCCACGGGGCCGGGCAGGGGACCGGTGCGGGCGGCTGGCTGGAGGCCGGCACGTGGGCCGGCCTGCTGCTGGCCCTCGTCCAGGTCGCCCTGGCCGGGTACGTGCTGGCGACCGGGCGGGCCGGCACCCACCGGCTCGCCGTGCCGGCCGGTCAGCGGGCGGGGCTGCCCGCCGCCTGACCGACGTCGCGCGGCCGCGCCGGGCCCGGGAACGGGCCCGGCGCGGTCACCGCGCGTCCCGGGTGGAGTCGGGGTCGGGGTCGGCGAGGAAGGCCCTGATCCGATCCGCCGTCCAGGCCGGGTCCTCGAGGGCCAGCAGGTGGCCGACGCCCGGCCGGAGCTCGAAGGTCCAGTCCGGCCGGGTGGCGGCCAGCGCGCGGGCCGGCCCCGGCCGGGCCAGCGGGTCGTCGCCGCCCTGCAGCCACAGTGTCGGGACGGTGACCCCGGCGATGGTGCGTCGCCAGGCGCGCGCCCGGGCGAGCAGGGCCATGGTGCCGACCAGTGCGGCCCACTGCTGCGCCTGGGCGGCGGCCGCGTCCGGGCGGGCCGCCCGGTCGCGGGTCTCCGCCACGACGGCCGCGACGCCCTCGGGGTCGAGCCGGTCGACGTGCGGCGTTGCCTGGCGCACCTGCTGGTCGACGACCTGCTCGGGCGTCAGCGCGGCGAGCCTCCGGGCGACCGCCCGGGCGACGCCGGGCGTCCGGAGGAACGCCCGCTTGACCGCGATGGACAGGTCCAGCCGACCTGCGCTGCCGGGGACCGGCGGACTGAGCAGCACGAGCTGCCGGACGGTCTCCGGCGCCGCGGCTGCCTGCAGCACGGTCAGGACGCCGCCCATCGAGTGCCCGAGCAGCACCACCGGCGCACCGACGACCTCGCGGACGAACCGGTCGACCATCCGGCGGTCGGCGGTCACCGCGTCGGGACGCCGGCCGGTGGGGACGCCGCTGCCGCCATGACCGAACAGGTCGACGGCGAGGACGCGGTGGGTCGCGGCGAGCAGCGGCGCGAACAGCCCCCACATCAGGGCCGAGCCCCCGAGCCCGTGCACGCACAGCACCACCGGCGCGCCGGGCGGGCCGCCCAGGTCCAGCGACCGCACGGGGCCGTCGAGGTCGGTGACCACGGCCGTGGCGCCCGGCGGCCAGGCGACCGCGGTCGGGGTGCCGCTGACGGCGGGGGAGGGGGACATCGTCGCCTCCTGGCGGGCACGGGTGCCCTGATGCTCCTCCGCTCCCGCGCCTGCCGGCCACCTCCGGCGCGCGGGCTCGGGTGGCAGCTGGTGCAGGACACTGCCCCCGCCGGGGTGCGCCCAGCGCGGTCTCCGGTGCCCGGTGGCCGCGTGCGCGCACACCGGGAGCTCACCCCGAGCGGAACCGGAGCACCTGGCCGGGGCGCAGCTGCGCGCAGCGGTCCACGTGCGCGTCGGCCACGTAGCCGATCACCGGGTAGCCGCCGGTCACCGGGTGGTCGGCGAGGAACAGCACCGGCGTGCCGGACGGCGGCACCTGCAACGCCCCCCGCACCATCCCCTCGCTGGGCAGCTCCCCGGTCCGCTCGCGCTCCAGCACCGGCCCGTCCAGCCGGAGACCGACCCGGTTGCTCTCGCTGGTGACGGCGTAGGCGCTGCCGGTCAGCGCGTCCCACGCGGCCGCCCCGAACCAGTCCGCCCGGGGTCCGGGCAGCACCGGCACGGTGACCTCACCGCCCGGCGGGTCGGCGACCGGGGCCAGGTCGACGCCGGGCAGCGCCAGCGCGGGCGCGCCGACCGGCAGCACGTCGCCGGCCCGCACCACCGGCGGCCCGAGGCCGGCGAGGACGTCGGTGGCGCGAGACCCGAGCACGGCCGGCACGTCGACCCCGCCGCGCACCCCGAGGTAGGTCCGCAGCCCGGTGGCCGGCTGTCCCAGCCGCAGCTCCGTGCCGGCCCGGAGCCCGGTCGGCGCGGCGTGCGCGGTCGCGCCGGCGCAGCGGGCACCGGTGGTCACTACCAGCAGCTCCTCCTCCGCCCGGACGGCCAGCCCGCCGAAGGTCACCTCCAGGACGGCCGCCTCCGGCGGGTTGCCCAGCAGCCGGTTGGCCAGCGCCGCGGCGTGCCGGTCGGCCGACCCGGACCGGCCGATGCCCAGCGCCGCCTGCCCGGGCCGGCCGGTGTCCTGAACGGTGGTCAGCGGTCCGGTCGCCAGCACCGTGAGCGCCCGGGTCACCCGTCCACCGCCACGAAGCGCACCCGCACGCCCGGCCGCAGCAGCGCCGCCGGGTCGCGGTCCAGGTCGAAGACGTCGACGTCGGTGCGGCCGATCAGCTGCCAGCCGCCCGGGGACTCGCGGGGGTAGACGCCGCTGAACTCGCCGGCCAGCGCCACCGAGCCCGGCGGCACCCGGGTGCGCGGGGTCGCGCGGCGGGGCACGTCCCAGCCGCCGCCGTCCTGGGTGAGGTAGCCGAAGCCGGGCGCGAAGCCGCAGAACGCGACCGTCCACTCCGCCCCGGTGTGCCGGCGCACCAGCCCGGCCGGGTCGGTGCGCAGCAGCCCGGCGAGCTCGGCCAGGTCCGCGCCGTCGTAGTGCACCGGGAGCTCGACCACGTCGCCGGCGGCCCGGGCGTCCGGCCGGGGCGTCGTGCTCCGGACCGCCGCCGCCACCGCGTCCAGCGTGGTGCGGGCGGGATCGGTGACCAGCAGCACCGTCCGGGCGGCGGGGACGACGTCCACCACGCCCTCGGGCGGGGACCCGGCCAGCGAGGCGTAGAGCGCGAGGACGGCGTCGAGGTCGTCGAGCTCGACGAGCAGGGCGGTGCTGCCGCTGGGGAGCAGCCGCATCAGGGTGCGAAGGGGGCCAGGGCCGTTCCGGCCGCGGTCAGCGCCTCCCGCACCCGGCGGGCGATGTCCACGGCACCGCGGGTGTCGCCGTGCACGCAGATCGAGTCGGGGGTGAGCACCAGCTCGCCCCCCTCGACGTCCCGGATCGGCTCGCCGGCGGCCATCGCCACGCACCGGCGGGCGATCTCGTCCGGGTCGTGCAGCACCGCCCCGTCCAGCCGGCGGGAGACCAGCGTGCCCTCCGGGGTGTACGCGCGGTCGGCGAAGGCCTCGTGGACCACCGTGAGCCCGGCCTCGCCGGCCAGCCGCAGCCACGCCGACCCGGGCAGCCCCAGCACCGGGAGCGTCCGGTCGTAGGCGACCACCGCCGCCACGACGGCGGCGGCCTGCTCCTCGTGGTGCACGATCGCGTTGTAGAGCGCCCCGTGCGGCTTGACGTAGCGCACCCGGTCGCCGGCGATCCGGGCGAAGGCCTCCAGCGCGCCGACCTGGTAGACGACGTCCGCGGTCAGCGCGTCGGGCTCCACGTCGATGAACCGCCGGCCGAAGCCGGGCAGGTCCCGGTAGCCCACCTGGGCACCGATGGCCACGCCGGCGCCGACGGCCCGCGCGCACACTCGCCGCATGATCGACGCGTCACTGGCGTGGTACCCGCAGGCGACGTTCGCGCTGGTGACCACGTCGAGCAGGGCGTCGTCGTCACCGAGGGTCCACTGGCCGAAGCCCTCGCCGAGGTCGGAGTTCAGGTCCACGGTCCCGGGTTCCCTCACGCGAACAGGTCGATGACCGGACGGACGGAGTTGACCGCCAGGTAGAGCGTCAGCAGCCACGCGGCCCAGCCCACGGCCAGCAGCCAGCGCGGGTACCGGTAGCCGTTCAGCAGGTCCGTCCGGCGGGTGGCCACCCAGAGGATCACGGCGATCCCGATCGGCAGCAGCAGCCCGTTGAACGCACCGGCGAAGACCAGCAGGGTCGCGGGCGCGGTCCCGATCAGCAGGAAGGCCAGCGTGGTCACCGCGATGAAGCCGACCACCAGCAGCGCGCGGGTGCGGTCGCTGGTCCGGGTGCGGGAGGTGACGAAGGAGACCGTCGTGTAGGAGGCGCCGATCACGCTGGTGATCGCCGCGGCCCAGAGCACGACGCCGAAGACCCGGAGCCCCACCTCGCCGACGGCCTGCTGGAACGCCGACGCCGCCTGGCTCTCCGGGTCCAGTGCGGCGCCGCCGCTGACCACGCCGAGGATCGCGAGGAACAGCACGATCCGCATGACGGCGGTGATCAGGATGCCGGTGATCGACCCCCGGGTGATGTCGCGGACGTGGGCCGGCCCGGTCACCCCGGAGTCCAGCAGCCGGTGCGCGCCGGCGTAGACGATGTAGCCGCCGATGGTGCCGCCGACCAGCGTGGTGATGGCCAGGAAGTCGACCTGCTCGGGCAGCACCACGTTCCGCAGCGCCCGGCCCACCGGCGGCCCGGACGTGACGGCGACGTAGGCGGTCAGCACGATCATCAGCAGCCCGAGGACGACGACGATCCGGTCGACCGCGACCCCGGCCCGCTTGCTGAGGAAGATGCCGATCGCGATGAGCGCCGAGATCCCGCCGCCGATCTTCGGGTCCAACCCGAACATCGCGTCGGTGCCCAGGCCCGCGCCGCTGACGTTGCCGATGTTGAACACCAGCCCGCCGATCAGCAGGAAAGCGGCCATCACCCAGCCCAGGCCGGGCAGCACCAGGTTGCCCAGCTCCTGCGCGCGGCGCCCGGAGATGCCGATGACCCGCCAGACGTTCAGCTGCAGGGCGATGTCGATGACGATGGAGATGACGATCGCGAAGGCGAACGCGGCGCCCAGCTGGACGGTGAACGCGGTGGTCTGGGTGATGAAGCCCGGACCGATGGCCGAGGTGGCCATGAGGAACATCGCGCCGAGCAGCGTCGAGCGGGTGCTGGCGGCCAGCCGACCGCCGGGCGGCGCCGTCGCGGTGTCGGAGCCGGGGGAGTCCGGGGGGTGCGACATGGTGCGCTCCGGGGGTCCTGCGTCGGTGGATCCGGGAACGGCTCTGTTCGCCTGAGGGGGCCGACCGTAGGGTCGGCGGCGTCCTCCGGCAATACGAGGGAGGTCCGTTGACCACCACCGCCGTCCCCGACCCCGTCGCGCACCGGACGCCCGCCGACGCCCGGGCGCGCTACCGGGCCGGGCTGGCCGTCCCCAGCTCCGGTGAGGCGCCCGGGTTCACCCAGGCCAACCTGGTCGTCCTGCCCCGGGAGTGGGCCTACGACATGCTGCTGTTCGGCCAGCGCAACCCGCGGCCGGTCCCGCTGCTCGACGTCACCGACGCCGGCTCGTACCGCACCGTGCTCGCCCCGGACGCCGACCTGCGGACCGACGTGCCGCGGTACCGGGTGTGGCGGGACGGCGAGCTGGCCGACGAGCCTCCCGACGTCACCGACCTGTGGACCGGCGACCTGGTCGCCTTCCTGATCGGCTGCAGCTTCAGCTTCGAGACCGCGCTGCTGGACGCCGGCGTGCCGGTGCGCAACATCGAGCAGGGCCGCAACGTGTCGATGTACCGCACGAACCGGGCGTGCCGCCCGGCCGGCCGGCTGTCCGGCCCGCTGGTGGTGTCGATGCGGCCGGTCCCCGGCGAGCTGGTGACGACGGCGGTCCAGGTGACCGGCCGGATGCCGCAGGTGCACGGCGCGCCGGTGCACGTCGGCGCGCCGTCCTCGCTCGGCATCGCCGACCTGTCCCGGCCCGACTTCGGTGACCCCGTGGAGCTCGAGGACGGCGACGTCCCGGTGTTCTGGGCCTGCGGGGTGACCCCGCAGGCGGCGCTGATGGCCTCCCGCCCGCCGTTCGCGATCACCCACGCGCCCGGGCACATGTTCGTCACCGACGTGCCCGACACCGCCTACCGTCAGCCGTGATCCGGCCGGTCGGCCGGCTCACCGCCCGCCCACCTGGGCCAGGCACCGGTCGCGGGCGGCGTCGTTCTCCGCCTGCTCCGCGCTGCTCAGCGGGCCCACGTCGGGGGCGAGCGCGGGGCCGCCGCTCACGCTGAGGCCGTTCCCGCCCGGGTCGAGCGTCACCTCGAAGCCCAGCGGCGCCAGGCAGTCCCGCAGCCGGACCCAGAACCGGGGGTCGCCGGGGCCGATCTGCCGCGGGGCGGAGACGTCCTCCAGCGTGGTCAGGACGACGAGCGCTTCCGCGGTGCCGTCCCGGCCGTCCCGCAGCAGGCGTACCCGGCCGGAGCCGTCGGCGACCGGGGCGGCCACCTCGCCGAGCGGCACCCCGTCCACGACCGGCAGCTCGACGTAGGCGCGGCGCAGCCGCCCGGAGGCGTCCCGGTCCAGGCTGGGGGAGTACTCGGCGCCCAGCCCCGGCCGGGCGACCACGACCAGCGGGCCGGTCGCCGACCGGGCGTCCATCAGGGTGATCGGCCGGCCGTCGTCGGTGCGTACCGGGTCTCCGGTGAGGCTCAGCTCCTGCGCGGCGGCGCCGGCCGGGCCGGTGAACCAGGCGTGCACGAGCTGGTCCTCGACCCGGCCCATCACCAGGGCCCAGCGGGAGCCGCCCGGGACGTCGCCGGCGAAGAGCACCCGCCGGGTGTCCTCCGGCGGGCGGAGCCGGAGCTCGGACGCCCCGGCGTCCGGTGGGCCGGACGGCCCGCCCCACTCCAGGGTCCGGAGGCCGGCCAGGAACTCCTCGTCGCCGGCCAGCGAGCCCCGGGTCGGCACGTCGTACAGCGACCGGTCCGCGGGGGCGCCGTCGGCCGCGACGTCGGCCGGGTCGGCGGGCAGGCCGCTGACCGCGGCGGGGACGGCGGCCAGCACCGCGCCGACGGCGAGCACGGCCGCCGTCCAGGCCGCCCACCGGCGGCGCTGCGCCCGGTCGTGCGCCACCGCCCGGTCGGCGGTGTCCGGGCCCCGCGGCGGCGGGGCGTGGTCGGCCAGCCGGCGCAGGCCCTCCCGCAGCGCCCGGTCCGGCCCGGCTCCGGACGGCCCGGCTGCCGACGGCCCGGTCACCGCGGCCGCCGGTAGATGGCGTCGTCGTCGGTCTCGTCGGGCTCGGGCGGTGCGGTCGCCGCCGGGCCGCCGGAGGTCGGCCCGGCGGGAGAGGGGCCCGGCGGTGACGCCGACGTCGGCTGCCCGACCGGGCCCCGGGCGCGCAGCACGGCCGTCCCCTCGGCGGTGAGCGTGGCCACCAGGTCCGGTGGGCAGCCCAGGACGTCGGCGGCCTGCGCCTCGGTCAGGCCCTCGTGCAGGCGCAGCACCAGGGCGGCCCGGGTCCGGGGCGGGAGGTCCACCAGGGCCCGGCGCAGCGCCTCCACCTCCGCGGGGAGCGGCGGGGCGTCGGCGCCGCCCCGCACGGCGTCCTCCGTCCGGTGCCGGGTCCGCGGCCGGTTGCGGACCATCGCCCGGCGGACGGCGGCCACCGGATCGGCGGCGGCTCCCCACCGCCAGCGGCGGTGCGTGCGGGCCAGCGCGGCGGCCAGCAGCTCCTCCGCCGTCCGCAGGTCGCCGGTGAGCAGGTAGGCGGTGCGCAGCAGCGGGCCCTCGTGCTCGGCCACGAACGTCCGGAAGCCGGCGGTCGCCGCCATGTCCCTCCGATCCCGCCGGTCGCCACGTGCCGCTCCAGGATCCCGCGCCCAGGGGGCGGACGCCTACCGTGCTGGCGTGCCCGACGTCCCCGCCGCCGTCGTCGACCGGTTGCGGGCGGCGGGCTGCGTGTTCGCCGAGGAGGAGGCCGCCCTGCTGGTGGCCGCCGCGGCCGGGCCCGCGGAGCTGGCGGACCTGGTGGCGCGGCGGGCCGCCGGCCTGCCGCTGGAGCACCTGCTGGGCTGGGCGGAGTTCCGCGGGCTGCGGATCGCGGTCGCCCCGGGGGTGTTCGTGCCGCGCCGGCGCACCGGGTTCCTCGTCGCGCAGGCCGTGTCGCTGGCGCCCGACCCCGCGGTCGTGGTCGACCTGTGCTGCGGCTCGGGGGCGGTGGGGGCGGCCTTGCTGGCCGAGCTGCCGCGGGTCGAGCTGGTGGCCGCAGACGTCGACCCGGGAGCCGTGGCCTGCGCCCGGCGCAACGTCGAGCCGCGCGGTGGGCGCGTGGTGCTGGGCGACCTGGACGAGCCGCTGCCGACCGGGCTCCGCGGACGGGTCGACGTGCTGGCCGCCAACGCCCCGTACGTGCCGACCGGGGCGATCGCGCTCATGCCGCCGGAGGCGCGGGAGCACGAGGCGCGGGTCGCGCTGGACGGCGGTCACGACGGGCTGGACGTGCAGCGGCGGGTGGCCGCCGTCGCGCCGCGGTGGCTGGCGCCGGGCGGGCACCTGCTGATCGAGACCAGTGAGGACCAGGCCGCCCGCACCGCGGCGGCGGTGGCCGACGCCGGGCTGACCGTGCGGGTGGCGCGGGACGACGACCTGGACGCCACCGTGGTCGTCGGGGCGCGGCCGCGCTGAGCCGGGGGCTCGTCGCCCTGCCCTGGTGCGCCCGGTCCTGTCCGGCGTCGCACGACCCGGAGGACCGCTCCCGGCCCGGTGGCCACGAGGTCCACGGCTCCGTCGGGGAACGGGAGGTCGGGCAGGGCACCCGCGACCGGGAGCTGACCAGGAAGTCGCCGATCTCGGTGGCGCACCCGGGTCACCGCGCACGATCGCCGTCCTCCCTCGCGGGCACGGGGACCCCGACCACCGGCTGAAGTGCGCGACGGTCGGGAAGGGGATGCCGGAGATCAGCCCGGTCGCCCCCACGAAGGCGGCCGCGGCGCCCGGCCGACGGGAGGGCTGGACGGACAGCAGGGCGTGCCCCAGGACCACCGCTGCAGCGTATGGAGCGCGGGACTGTTGACTTATGCAGGCAAACACCTGCATGGTTGTCGTGTGGACGCGGAGCCGTCGATGGACGCGGTGTTCAAGGCACTCGCCGACCGCACCCGCCGGCTGTTCCTGGACCGGCTGCGCGAGCAGGACGGTCAGACGCTCGGGGAGCTCTGCGAGCACCTGGGGATGGCGCGGCAGTCCGCCACCCAGCACCTCGACGTCCTCGTGCGGGCCGGCCTGGTCACCGTCGTGCGGCGGGGGCGGGAGCGGCTGCACTTCCTCAACCCGGCGCCGGTCCACGACATCGAGCAGCGCTGGATCTCCACCTTCGACAAGCCCCGCCTGGATGCGCTCCGCGCCATCAGGGCCCGAGCAGAGGAGCACGCCATGACCGAGACCGCCCCGTCGGTGCCCACCTACGTCTACGTCACCTACATCCGCGCGAGCGCCGAGCAGGTCTGGCAGGCCCTCACCGACGCGGACCTCACCGCCCGCTACTGGGGGCACGCCAACGTCTCGGACTGGCAGCCCGGCTCGCGCTGGGAGCACCGCCGGACCGACGGCTCCGGCCAGGTCGACGGCGTCGGCCGCGTGCTCGAGACCGAGCCGCCGACCCGTCTGGTCGTCACCTTCGGCGAGTCCGCCGACGCGCCCGACGACGCCTCGGTCGTCACCTTCCTCGTCGAGCCGCACCACGACATCGTCCGGCTCACGGTCACCCACGAGAAGCTCGCCGACCCGACCGCGCTGCGCGAGATCTCGCACGGCTGGCCCGCCGTCCTGGCCAACCTCAAGTCGCTGCTCGAGACCGGGGAGGTCCTCCCGCGCGCGCCGTGGGAGATGTCGCCGGTGCACGACTGAGCCTACGACGCCGACGGAGGACGACCATGGACACCGCACCCCTGCGGGACGCCTACGCCACCCTGCTCCACGCCGCGGCCGCCGTGGCCGCCCGGGCGGAGGAGGCCCTCGAGCCCCCGGACGGGGGGTGGGACGCCGACCGGGTGCTCGCCCACGTCGCGCTGGTCGACGCCGCCACCCTCGCCACCGCGGCCACCGTCGCGGCGGGTGCCGCGGCGACCTACGACAACCGCCTCTCCCTCGAGGACTGGACCGCCGGCCGCGTCCACGCCCGCGCCGGCGGGAACGCCGGCCTCCAGGAGCGCATCCGCCGCCAGGGTGAGGCGCTGTGCGCCCTCGGCGCCGTGCTCAGCGACGCGGAGCTGGACACGGCGGTCCCGACCCTGCTGCTGTCCGGCGGCGAGGTCCTCGTCGACCAGCCGGTGCCGCTGCGGGCCGTCCTCACCGGCCTGACCGACGACCACCTGCCGCGGCACACGACCCAGCTGCTGGCCCTGCTCCCCGGCTGAGCTCTCCGGCGGCGGCCGCGGGACGGTACCGGCGCGGCCCGGGGCTGCCGATGAGGGGCACGTGACCCGTCAGGACCTCCCGCAGGGCTCCCCGCGGAGCCCCCAGTGGTTCGACCCCGCGCACCAGGCCGACATCTCGGCGGCCCTGGACAGTCACCTCGCGGCCGGTGTGCCCGAGCGTGGCCCCTTCACCCCGCGTCCCGAACGGGTCCGGGAGCTCGCCGAGCTCGCGGCGGCGAGCACCCTGCCGGCCCGCGCGGCCCTGCTGCGCTGGGGCGCGCTGCCCGCCTCGGTGCGCAGCCACCTGCTCACCGGCTGGTACGGCGCCGTGGAACGCCGGAGCCGGGCGGCCTGACCCGCGCGCCTCGGTCCTCCCCGGACGGGGCGAACCGGGCCAGCGCGTCAATCGGCGGGCAGGTGCAGTAGGCGCCGGTCAGCGGCGGAAGGAAACCGGTGTGCCCGTCCTGGACGCCGTCGGTGGCCTCGGCCATCCGCCGGAGCGTCTCGGCCAGCCGCCACTGGTGGGCGGAGCCGACGAACGCCGTCCCGTGGTCGGTGCCCCGCCGTGGGCGACGTCGCGCCGGATGCCGTCGACGAACCCGGTGAGGTCCCGGTCGCGCCGGCACTCCGGCCGGAAGCCGACCATCAGGTCGACCCCGCCGGTGGAGGACAGCGGACCGGTGACCGGTCGCCGCCGGTCGCACGCGCGGCAGCGACCGGCGGTGACCGGCGGGGAGGTCAGGACGTCGGCGGCTCGTCCTTGCCGGCCTCCTCGAGCTCGTCGGCCTCCTCCTTGGTCTTGTGCACGGCCTTGTCGGCGTGCTCCGGCGGGCCGTAGACGGTGTACAGCACCAGCGGGTTGACCCCGTTGTTCACGAAGTTGTGCTTCTTGCCGGCCGGGACGACGACCAGGTCGCCCTGCGCCACGTTCTTCTTCTGCCCGCCGACCATCGCCTGCGCGGTGCCGCTGACGAAGGTGAGGATCTGGTCGACGTCGTGCACCTCCTCGCCGATCTCGCCGCCCGGCGGGATCGTCATGATCACCAGCTGGGTGTGCTCGCCGGTCCACAGCACGCGACGGAAGTCGGCGCTCTGCTCGGCGACGGTCGCGATCGTGAAGTGCTCCATGGACGCTCGCCTCTCGTTGGTCGGGCCGCGGCCGGCCGGGTGGGCCCCGGCGGCGCACGGGATGCCGTCGTCCCCAGTCAAGAGCACCGCACCCGACCGCGCGACCCGAGTTGATCAACGTGCCGCCGGGCGGACGCACGTCCTGCACCGGTGCGTTCTGGCATAGGTTCGGGCCGGACCCGGGCACGGCGTGCACCGGACCGGGTCGCCGCCGGCGCGCGCCGGCGGTGGGCGAGCAGGAGGGCAGCGACGTGGACGACGCACGCGAGGACGACCGGCAGGGAGCGTCGACGGACCGGGACGAGGTGGTCGCCGCGGAGCTCGGCCAGACCCCCCTCGACGAGGGGGTCGACGACAGCGACGTCAGCACCGAGGTCGAGGTGGCCGGCGGGGTGGTCGTCGGCCACGACGGCTCGGGCTGCTCGCAGGAGACCCTGCAGTGGGCCGCGACGCTGGCCGAGCGGGCCAACTGGCCGCTGCACGTCGTCCGGTCCTGGCGGATGGTCACCGCCCCCCGGCCGGCCAGCTGGGAGCCGGGCTACGTCCCGCCGATGACCGACTACGAGCAGGCGGTGCTCGAGGACCTGAGGTCCGACGTCGTCGAGGCGCTGGGCGCCGAGCGGGCCCGCGCGGTGCACTGCCAGGTGGTGCACCTGGCACCGGTGAAGGCGCTCATCCAGGCGGGCCGGAACGCCGACCTGCTGGTCGTGGGGTCGCGCGGGCGCGGCGGTTTCGCCGGCCTGCTGCTGGGGTCGGTCAGCGACCAGGTCGTGCACCACGCCAGCTGCCCGGTGACCGTGGTTCGGACGCAGCGCAAGGACTGAACCGGGAGGACCGTCCGCCCGAGGGCGGCGGCCGGGGGACCGGCCGGGGTGGTGCACTGGTCGGGTGCCCACCCCCCGATCGGTCCCCGCGTCCTTCGTCGAGGCGCACACCCGGCTGGCCCGCCCGCCGGCCGTGCCGGAGGTGCAGCTGCACGTCGCCGACGACGTCGTCGCGCTGTGGGAGGCGATGGAGACCGAGGGCGGCGGCGCCGGGGAGGCGCCGCCGTTCTGGGCGGCCGCGTGGCCCGGCGGGCAGGCGCTGGCCCGCCACCTCCTCGACTCGCCCGAGGTGGTCGCCGGCCGCCGGGTCCTGGACCTGGGCGCCGGCAGCGGGCTGGTCGCCGTCGCGGCGCTGCTCGCCGGCGCCGCCTCCGCGGTGGCCAGCGACGTCGACCCGTACTCGCACACCGCCGTCGTCCTCAACGCGCAGGTCAACGGTGTGCCGGGGATCGAGGTGGTGGGCGACGTCCTGGACGGCGGGCCGCCGGACGTCGACGTCGTCCTGGCCGGGGACGTCTGCTACGACCGGGAGATGACCGAGCGAGTGCTGCCCTGGCTCTGGAGGGCGTGGACCGCGGGCCGCACCGTGCTGCTGGGCGACCCGGGCCGCCGGTACCTCCCCGGAGAAGGGCTCGTCGCCGTGGCGGAGTACGACGTCCCGGAGGTCGACGAGGACCGGTGGCGCCGGACGACGGTCTGGCGACTGCCCTGACCAAGGGTCCGGACGCAAGCGCGACACGCCGCAGATCCGGACGGATGTCCTTCATCACGTTGTCACGGACGTGTAACGGCCTCTACCTTGACCACGTCAGGCCGGACGTCGGTCCCCGCCCGGGGAGCCCGCGCCTGATGCCGTCGAGTCGCCGCACCACCGGTGCGGCGGGCCGGGGACCCACCGCAGCACTGGGGTGAATCCGCCTCCCGAGCACCTGCTCGCGAGCCGGTAGGGCGCCTTCCCGCCCGAATCCGTCAGCTAACCCGGTAGGCGGCTGTGGAAGAACGGAGAGCCGCCGCATGGCGCGCCCGCACCCCTGCACGTCCACGGTCAGCCCGCCCCGCCGCGGCCGGTCCCGCCACCTGGACACCTGACCCGGCCGCCCGCCGGGACCGCGAGCGCCACAGCGCGCGCACGCCCCCGCCGCCCCTCCGCGCGGCGCCCCGGCCGGATGCAGCCCCGTCATCCCGTACGCCCTGCCGTGGACGACGCCGCCCTGCGGCGCCGTGCCCACCGCAGCCTCTGAGCCCCCGGAGCACCGCACCCCATGGACCAGCGAACCCCCGCGCCCAGCGCAGCCACGACCTCCCCGTCCGGAGACGCCCCCCGCCGGCACCGCCGTCCCCCCTCGGGCGTCCGCCGCCCGGTCAGCTACCTGGCCGCCGCCGCGGTCGGCGCCGTGGTCGTCGGGGTGGTGGCCGCCGGTGAGCCCGCCGCCCACGCCGAGCCGGCCGCCGCCGAGCCGGTCAGCGTCGCCGAGCAGCTGGAGCTGCAGGCCCGGTCGACCAGCACCATCGTCGACGCCCAGCTCGGCGAGCGGCTCGGCGACCTCGCCGCCACCCGCAGCCAGCGCGAGGCCGAGCAGGCCGCCGCGGCCGAGGCCCAGGCCGCCGCCGACCGGGCCGCGATCGAGGCCCGGCTGGCGGAGGAGGCCCGGCTGGCCGAGGAGGCCCGGCTGGCGGAGGAGGCCCGCCGCGCCGAGGAGGCCCGCGCCGCTGAGGAGGCGGCCGCCGCCGAGGCCGCCCGCTCGTCGTCCGGGTCGGGGTCCTTCCAGGACTACGCGCTGGGCAAGCTGGGCGGCGACGGGGGCGAGTTCCGCTGCCTGGAGAGCCTGTGGGGCAAGGAGAGCGGGTGGAACCCGAACGCGCAGAACCCCACCAGCACCGCCTACGGCATCCCGCAGTTCCTCAACTCGACGTGGGCCGGCACCGGGATCGCCAAGACCTCCGACGGCTACCGGCAGATCGACGCCGGGCTGATCTACATCGAGAGCCGGTACGGGTCGCCGTGCGCCGCCTGGTCGCACTCGAAGGCCAACAACTGGTACTGACCGGCCGCTGGACGGCGGTGACCCCGGTCCTGTCGGGTCACCGCGGTCGCCGTCCGCGGGCCCGGCACGCCCCCTCGGTCCGGTGCCGTTCCGCCGTCGGCGAGGATTGGGCGGTGGACCACCTCCCCGAGGAGAGCTGACCGTGGCCAGACACCGCGCACAAGAACCCGACGCCAGTGACTTCGACGCCGCGACCAGCGCGCTCGCCGACGTCACCGGCGACTACACCGTCGACGTCGCGCACACCCGGATCGGCGTCCGGGCCCGGCACGCGATGGTCACCACCGTCCGCGGCGCCTTCACGTCGTTCACCGGGGCCGCCCACCTGGACACCGCCGACCCCGCCGCCAGCTCGGTGACCCTGCGGATCGACGCGGCGAGCATCGACACCGGCAACGCCGACCGGGACGCCCACCTCCGCTCGGCCGACTTCTTCGACGTGGAGACCTTCCCGGAGGTGCGCTTCGCCTCCACCGGGGTCGAGCAGGTGGACGAGGACGTCTACCGGGTGACCGGCGACCTCACCATCAAGGACGTCACCAAGCCGGTGTCGGTCGACTTCACGCTCAGCGGCTCGGCGATGGACCCCTTCGGCAACCTGCGGGTCGGCTTCGAGGGCGCCCTGGTGCTCCGGCGCAGCGACTGGCAGCTCACCTGGAACGCGGCGCTGGAGACCGGCGGGGTGCTGGTCAGCGACAAGATCCAGATCGAGTTCGACGTCTCGGTGATCAAGGACTCCTGACCCCGGGGCCGTTCATCCGGAGATGTGTCCTGCGACACGGTGCTCCGCTAGGGTGGCACTGAGTGTCACCGGTGACCGAGTGCGGAGGGGGTCCGGGATGGCGAACGCCTGGTTCGAGACCGTGGCCGAAGCCCAGCGGCGGGCCAAGCGGCGGCTGCCCAAGGGCGTCTACGGGGCGCTGGTCGCCGGCTCCGAGCGGGGGGTCACCGTCGACGACAACACCGCGGCGTTCGCCGAGCTGGGGTTCGCCCCGCACGTGGCCGGGCTGAGCAACGAGCGCGACCTGGCCACCACGATCATGGGCCAGCAGGTCTCGCTGCCGGTGATGATCAGCCCGACCGGTGTCCAGGCGGTGCACCCCGACGGGGAGGTGGCCGTGGCCCGGGCCGCGGCGGCCCGCGGCGTGGCGATGGGCCTGAGCTCGTTCGCCAGCAAGCCGGTCGAGGAGGTCGTCGCGGCCAACCCGCAGACCTTCTTCCAGATGTACTGGGTCGGCGACCGGGACGCGATGGCGGCGCGGATGGAACGCGCCCGCCGCGCCGGTGTCGTCGGCCTCATCGCCACGCTGGACTGGTCGTTCGCCTACGGCCGGGACTGGGGCAGCCCGTTCATCCCGGAGAAGATCAACTTCGAGGCGGCCCGCCGCTACGCGCCGCAGGTGCTGGTCAAGCCCCGCTGGCTGCTCGACTTCGCCCGCACCGGGAAGATCCCCGACCTCACCGTCCCCAACATGGTCCCCGACCCGGGTGACCCGGCACCGACGTTCTTCGGCGCCTACGGGCAGTGGATGCAGTCCCCGATGCCGTCCTGGGACGACGTCGCCTGGCTGCGCGAGCAGTGGGGCGGCCCCTTCATGCTCAAGGGCGTCATGCGGGTCGACGACGCCAAGCGAGCCGTGGACGTCGGGTGCACCGCCATCTCGGTCAGCAACCACGGCGGCAACAACCTCGACGGCACCCCGGCCAGCATCCGGGCGCTGCCCGCGGTCGCCGACGCGGTGGGCGACCAGCTGGAGGTGCTGCTGGACGGGGGCATCCGCCGCGGCACCGACGTGGCGAAGGCCCTGGCGCTGGGCGCCCGGGCGGTGATGATCGGCCGTGCCTACCTGTGGGGGCTGGCCGCCAACGGCCAGGCCGGGGTGGAGAACGTGCTGGACCTGATGCGCGACGGCCTGGGGTCGGCGCTGACCGGGCTCGGCCACCGGTCGGTCCGCGACCTGAGCCCCGACGACCTGGTGGTGCCACCGGCGTTCGAGCGGCACCTCGGCGAGGCCGGCGCCGACGCCCCGGTGGCGGCGCGCAGCTCCGGCAAGTCAGGCAACGCCTGACCGGTCCGACCCGCCTGACCGGACCGACCTGCCTCTCCGACCCCCACCACCGGCCCTCGGCCCGGTCAGCGGGGGTCGCGGCGCAGCGGGTGGTCGGCCGGCACCTCGACCAGCACGACCGGGACGCCGTCCGGGTCGGCCACCCACGCCTCGACCAGCCCCCACGGCTCCCGCCGGGCCCGCCTGACCACCGGCACGCCCCGGCCGGCCAGCCGTTCCTGCTCCGCCGCGGCGTCCCGGACCTGGAGCCACAGGGCCAGGCCGCGCGGCGGCTCGGTCGACGAGCCGGAGAGCTCGAGCAGTCCGTTGCCGAGGAAGAGCACCACGCCCGGGTGGTCGGGCGTGCCGAACTCCCGGAAGGTCGCCAGGCCCAGGGTGTCCCGGTAGAAGGCGGCGCTGCGGTGCCAGTCGGTCGGCCGGAGGAGCAGCCGGCTGCTCAGCACGTCCATCCCCGCAGCGTGCCCGCTCAGCCGCGGAACAGCCGCCCGACCAGCCCGCCGGCGCCGCCCAGGCTGCGCGCGGCCAGCTGGAGGATCGGCCCCCCGGGGATGGCCGGCGCGGCCGCCACGATCGGCGCCAGCCGCAGCAGGCCGCCCAGCTCGTGCACCCGCAGCTGCCGGCGGGCCAGCGCCGCGACCGGGTTGACCCGGCCGGAGGCCGCCTCCAGCAGCAGGTCGGCGGGTGCCTCGACCGCGGTGCCGGAGACCGGTCCGGCCGCCACCCGACGGACCGTCCAACCGCCGTCGTCGGCGGAGAACCGCCAGCCGCCGTCCGGCGTGGCCAGGGTCGCCCCGCCGGTGATCCCCGCGGCGGCGGCCAGCGCGCCGGTCACGTCGGCCAGCGCGGCCAGCCCGGACTGCAGCACGTCCGCCGGGACCGCCGGTGCCCCCGCGGCGGCCAGGTCCAGCCCGTGCACGGCGAGCTCGTAGGCCTGGCCGAGCACGATGCTGAGCAGCGGCAGCCGGCCGACGGTGGAGACCGCCGGCGCCCGGTCCAGTGCGGCCGGCTCGTCGGCCAGGTAGCGGACGGTGGCCTCCCGGCCCCGGCGCAGCGCGGCCAGCACCTCCTCGCGGGACGCGTCCCGGTGGGCGGCGGTGACCCGGGCGTTGACCGCCTCGACGTCGGGGGGCGTCCCGCGGGCCCCGTCGCGGGCCGAGGCGACCAGGTCGGCCAGCGCGGCCTGCTCGGGCCAGACGCCCAGGTGCACGCACACCTCCTGCACCCGCCAGCCCGGCAGCCGGGTCGGCCGGTGCAGGTCCACCGCCGCCGCCTGGGCGCAGAACGCGTCCCAGGCGGGGAGGACCAGCGCGCCGACCTCGTCCCGGCCGGCGTCGGCCATGCCCCGGAGTCCGTCCACCCGCAGCCCCTACCCGCTGCTGTTCCCGGCGATCCACGCGCTCGCGATCATGGCGCCGCGGACGCGACACGCCGGTGACCCACGGTCCCGGCGCCATGATCGTCGGGGGAGGGCGGCGCGCGGGGTCAGCTGCCCCGGAGGAGCTCCTCGAACGACGGGGTGCCGGCGAACGGGTCCGCCGTCCGCACGGCGGCTGGCCGCGCGGCCACCAGGTCGGCCAGCTCGCCCGCCGCCCGGTCGACCCGGGCGGCCAGTGCCTGCTCGGTGCCGCCGCCCGCCCAGTCCTCGGCAGCCGCGAAGACCCCGGTGGGGACGGGCACCGCCCGCAGGTAGGAGAACAGCGGGCGCATCGCGAACTCCAGCGCCAGGGAGTGCCGCGCCGTCCCGGCGGTCGCTGCCAGCAGCACCGGCTTCCCGGTCAGCGCGTCCTGGTCCAGCACGTCGAAGAAGGTCTTGAACAGGCCGCTGTAGGACGCCGAGAACACCGGCGTGACCGCGATCAGCCCGTCGGCCCCGACGACCGTGTCGATCGCCGTCCGCAGCGACCGGTCCGGGAAGCCGGTGACCAGGTGGTCGGCCAGGCCGCGGGCGTGCTCGCGGAGCTCGACCACCTCGAGGGTCGCGTCCTCCCCCCGGGCGCGCAGCGCCGCCCCGGTGGCGGCGGCCAGCCGGTCGGCGAGCAGCCGGGTGGACGACGGGCTGCCGAGCCCGCCGCTCACCACGGCGAGCGTGCGGGTCGTCATCGGACGGACACCTCCTCGGCCGGCGCCCGGGCGGCGAGCAGCGAGGCGTGCGTCGGCGCGTCCGGGACGTGGGCGGGCTTGAGGGCGGCGAACTCGCGGCGCAGCACCGGGACGACCTCCTCGCCGAGCAGGTCCAGCTGCTCCAGCACGGTCTTCAGCGGCAGGCCGGCGTGGTCGATGAGGAACAGCTGCCGCTGGTAGTCGCCCACGTAGTCGCGGAAGCCCAGGGTGCGCTCGACGACCTGCTGGGGGCTGCCGACGGTCAGCGGGGTCTGGGAGGTGAACTCCTCCAGCGACGGGCCGTGGCCGTAGACCGGGGCGACGTCGAAGTAGGGGCGGAACTCCCGCACGGCGTCCTGGCTGTTCCTCCGCATGAAGACCTGTCCGCCCAGGCCGACGATCGCCTGGTCGGCGGAGCCGTGGCCGTGGTGCTCGAAGCGTGAGCGGTAGAACTCGACCATCCGCTGGGTGTGCTCCGGCGGCCAGAAGATGTGGTTGTGGAAGAAGCCGTCGCCGTAGTAGGCGGCCTGCTCGGCGATCTGCGGGCTGCGGATCGAGCCGTGCCACACGAAGGGCGGGACGCCGTCCAGCGGCCGGGGCGTCGAGGTGAAGCCCTGCAGCGGCGTCCGGTACTTCCCCTGCCAGTCCACGACGTCCTCGCGCCACAGCCGGCGCAGCAGCGCGTAGTTCTCCACCGCCAGCGGGATGCCGTCGCGGATGTCCTTGCCGAACCAGGGGTAGACCGGGCCGGTGTTGCCCCGGCCCATGATCAGGTCGACCCGGCCGTCGGCGAGGTGCTGCAGCATCGCGTAGTCCTCGGCGATCTTCACCGGGTCGTTGGTGGTGATCAGCGTCGTGGACGTGGACAGCTGGAGCGTCGAGGTCCGCGCGGCGATGTAGCCGAGCGCGGTGGTGGGGGAGGAGGGCACGAACGGCGGGTTGTGGTGCTCGCCCATCGCGAACACGTCCAGCCCGACCTCCTCGGCCTTGAGCGCGATGGCGACCATCGACTTGATCCGCTCTGCCTCGGTGGGCGTCCGGCCGGTCGTGGGATCGGGGGTGACGTCGCCGACGGTGAACACACCGAACTGCATCTCGCGCTCCTGTTGGTTGAGAGTGCAACTACTGTACCGGGGAACCGCAGGGCACTCGGGAGCATTCCCGGCAGGGTCGTTGTGCTCTCGTCGCGGGGTGGCGCGCGGGTCGATCATGACGGGTGTCCTGCAGGTGAGGAGGCGTCATGACCACTCCGGACAGCCGGGGATCGTCGCAGGCGCGGGTGCCCGGGTCGACCGAGAACCCGTTCGCCACCGCCGAGAAGCTGATGGCCCAGTTCGAGGCGCGGCACGCCGCAACCGCGGCCGGCCGCCGGGTCGTCGGGCCGGGAGTGTCGGAGTACCTGACCCACGAGCGCTGCACCGAGGCGTGCTCGCGGACCGGCCACCGGGGCCACGCGGAGCCGCGACACCGGGCCCGGACGCAGCCCAAGCCGCCGCCGGACACCCACCCGCACTTCTCCGACCTGCTGGCCTGGGTGCTCCCGGTCAGCGGCGACGAGCCGGGCGGCTCCGGACGCCGGGAGGGCGGCCGGCACTGAGCCGTGGCCGGGGCCGGACCGGGTCCGCCGGGCGGCCCCGGACCGGCGTGGTCAGAGGTCGGCCAGCGCCGCCTCGACCAGGTCCCGGGAGTCCGCCGGGTCCAGCGCGGTGTCGCCGATGAGCTCCCAAGCCTGGGTGTAGCGGTGCACCTCGGCCTCGGCGTCGATGAAGAAGATCCGCGTCTTGTTCTCCAGGTACACGACGTCCGGCGTCCCGGTCGCCATCGACTCGAGGACCGAGAACGAGCCGGCCGTCACCGGCGGCAGGCCGGCGCTGAAGGGCAGCACCTGGACGGTGACGTTCGGCCGGGCCGCGACCGCCAGCAGGTGCTCGAGCTGGCCGCGCCGGACCTCCCGGTCCCGCTCCGCGTCGCCGGGGACCGCCCAGCGCCGCAGCACCGACTCGTCGACCACCGCGGACAGCCGCAGGGCGCCGTCGGCCCGGGTGGGGTCGAGCAGCTCCTGTCGCCGCCGGCAGATCTGCAGCCGACGCTCGACCTCGGCCGGGGACGGCGTCTCCCAGGTCGAGAGGATCAGCTCGCGCAGGTAGTCCGTGGTCAGCAGCAGTGCGTGCGGCACCAGTGCGGCGTAGCAGCGCAGCGCCTGCGAGCCGGACTCCAGCCGGATCAGGTTCGCGTAGCCGGCCGACAGGGTGTCGGCGTAGGCGTCCCACCAGCCGCGCGGCCGGGCCGAGGGAGCGAGCCGGCGCAGGTGGCCGGCCTGCTCCTGCGGCACCTGGTAGAGCCCGACGAGCCGCTCCAGGTCCACGCCGCTGATGCCGGTGCGCCCGGTCTCGATGCGGGACACCTTGGACGCCGACCAGCCCAGCCGCTCCGCGACCTCCTTGCCGTGCAGCTCCGCGGCCTCGCGCAGCAGGCGCAGCTCCCGCGCCAGCCGACGCTCGCGCACCGACGGTGAGTCCCGGTCCAGCATGCCCGCAGGGTACCGCTGCCGTGCAATCTTGCAATCATGCTTTCGCCGCCGTGGCGGAGCTGTCACCGTTCGGGCAGCGGCACCCCACCCAGCCCCGATCGAAGGGACCGACGACGATGACCGGACCCAGCACCCTCCTGCACACCGACCTCGACCTCCACGAGGTCGCCCATCTCGCCGGCGGGCCCGCCCGGGTCGTCGACACGGCCGTCGCCGTCCTGGCCGCGCGTGGGCTGGTGCGGGTCGACCCCGCCGGCCGGCTGTCGGCGACGCGCCCGGGCACGGGCCACCCCGTGGAGGCGGCGGTGCTCGCCGTCCTGGGGCGTCGCCCGCTGCGGTCGGTGGCCACGCTGCGCTGGCGGCTGGCCGACGACCCGGCCGTCGTGGCCGTCGGCGAGCGGCTGGTGGCCGAGGGACTGCTGCGCCGCAACCGGCTCGCCCGGCTGCACGAGGGATGGCCCCGGCTCGTCCGGACGGCGGCCGGCCGCAGGCTGCTGGGGCAGTGGCAGAGCGCGCCGCCCCCCGCGGTCGGCACGCCCGACGCGCTGGCGGTGGCCTTGCGCGGACCGGCGGTGCTGGGCGACCGGGTGCTGCGCGAGGCCCTGCTCGGCGTGCAGGACGGGGGTGCGGCCTCCGGTGGTCCGCACCAGTCCGCCCGGCGCCGGGACGGCCACGTCCACGTCGCCCCCTACCCCGCCTGGGGCTTCACCGCCGGGGACGGCGGCGGCTGGGGCGGCGGCTGGGGCGGTGGCGACGGCGGCTGCGGCGGCGGGGACGGCGGGGGCTGCTGACGCACGGAGGGCCCGGACGGCGACGCCGTCCGGGCCGCCCGTCAGGACAGCGGGTCGACGGTGTCGTACCGGTCGACCCCGGCGGCCAGCCGCGCCAGCGCCCAGTCGCCGTCGCCCAGCTGGTGGTCGATGGCGGTGAGCCGGCTGGTGTAGTGGCCGATCGTGTACTCCGCCGTCATGCCGATGCCACCGTGCAGCTGGATGGCCTCCTTGCCGATGTGCCGGCCGGCCCGGCTGGACTGCAGCCGCGCCCGGAGGCCCGCGGTGACCACGTCGCCGCCGGCGTCGACGACGAGCGTGGCCCACAGCACCGTGCTGCGGGCGAGCTCGAGGGAGACGTACATGTCGGCCGCGCGGAAGGTGAGCGCCTGGAACTTGTTCAGCGTCACCCCGAACTGCTTGCGGGTCCGCAGGTACTCCGACGTGGTGGCCAGCGCGGTCTCCATCGCCCCGATGGCCTCCGAGCCGTAGGCGACCATCGCCCGGGCCAGGGCCGCGGCGACCTCGTCCGTCCGGTCGGCGTCGCCCTCGCCGAGCAGGTCGGCGGGGGTGCCGTCGAAGGTCAGGTTGGCCGCGCGGCCGCCGTCGTGGGTCCGGTACCCGGTGCGGGACAGGCCGTCGGCGTCGCCGCGCACGACGAACAGCCGGGTCGCCCCGTCGGCGACCGCGCTGACCACCAGCACGTCGGCGCGGGCACCGTGTGGGACCGGCTCCTTGACCCCGGTCAGCCGCCACCCGTCGCCGTCCGAGGTCGCCTGCACGCCGCGGGCGACCGGCTCCCACCGGCTGCCGGGCTCCGCGTGCGCGAACGCCAGCACGCTGGCGCCCTCGGCCAGCGGGCCGAGCAGCTCGGCGCGCTGCTCCGGCGTCCCGACGGCGGACACCAGACCGCCGGCCAGCACGACGGACTCCACGAAGGGCTCGGGCGCGAGCACGCGGCCCAGCTCCTCGGCCACGATCGAGACCTCGACCGGGCCGGCGCCCATGCCGCCGTCGGACTCGGCGAAGGGCAGGCCCAGCACCCCCATCTCGGCCAGCCGGGCCCAGGTCTTCTCGTCGAACCCCGGGTCGGCGCCCACCACGGCGCGCCGCTGGTCCCCACCTCCGTAGGCCCGGTTCAGCAGGCCGTTGACGGCCTCCCGCAGCGCGATCTGCTCGTCGTCGTAGCTGTACTCCACGTCACAACCCCAGGATCGAACCGGCGATGATGGTGCGCTGGACCTCGTTGGAGCCCCCGTAGATGGAGGCCTTGCGGTAGTTCAGGTAGGACGGCGTGGACACCCGAGCCCACTCGGGCACCTGTGACCCCTCGCCGGCGAAGGAGGCCAGCGACAGCGGGCCGGCGACGTCCATCAGCAGCTCGGTGGCCGCCTGCTGCAGCTCGGTGCCGCGCAGCTTGAGCACCGAGGACGCCGGGTGCGGCTTCCCGTCGGCGGAGTTGGCCACCACCCGGACGGCGGTGAGCTCCAGCGCCAGCACCTCGTTCTCCAGCTCCGCGATGCGGGCGGCCATCAGCGGGTCGCGGGACAGCGGCACCCCGCCGGCGGTGACCTCCCGGGCGTGCTCCTTGGCCGAGGCCAGCAGCCGCTTGATCATCGCCACCGGGGCCACGCCGACCCGCTCGTTGCCGAGCAGGAACTTGGCGTAGTCCCAGCCCCGGTTCACCTCGCCGACCAGGTTCTCCGCCGGGACGACGACGTCCTCGAAGAAGACCTCGTTCACCTCGTGACCGCCGTCGATGAGCTCGATCGGCCGCAGCGTCACCCCGGGGGAGTCCATCGGGAAGAGCAGGAAGGAGATGCCCCGCTGCTTCTTCTCAGCCGTCGGGTCGGTGCGGACGAGGCAGAAGATCCAGTCGGCGTGCTGGCCCAGCGTCGTCCAGGTCTTCTGCCCGTTGACGACCCAGGTGTCGCCGTCGCGGACGGCGCTGGTCCGCAGCGAGGCGAGGTCGGAGCCCGCGTCGGGCTCGGAGAAGCCCTGGCACCACCAGATGTCCAGGTTCGCGGTCGGCGAGAGGAACCGCTCCTTCTGCTCCTGGTCGCCGAACGCCGCGATGACCGGGCCCACCATCGAGGTGTTGAACGCCAGCGGCGGCGGCACGCAGGCGGCCATCATCTCCTCGTGCCAGATGTGGCGCTGCAGCGGCGTCCAGCCGCGGCCGCCCCACTCGACCGGCCAGTGCGGAACGGCCAGCCCGGCGGCGTTGAGCACCCGCTGGGCCTCCACGATCTGGTCCTTGGACAGCTCGCGGCGTGCCGCGACCGCGTCCCGGAGGGACTGCGGCACCTGGGTGGTGAAGAAGGTGCGCATCTCCTCCCGGAAGGCCTGGTCCTCGGGGGACAGGTGCAAGCGCATCGGGCCTCGTCTCTGCGGCGGCGCCGCCGTCTCGATCGGTCTCCGGACCGCCCTGCCGGGCGTCCGGGGGCAACATCCCACACGGGCTACCGGTGAGTATCCCCAGGGTCGTGCGCGGCGTGGCGCCCGTTCCCCACCCGGAGGGGTGAGCCCCACGCGCTCGGGTGAACCGGACCGCGGCCTCCGTCGATGGTGGCAGCACGGACCGGGTCACCGGTGCGCGCGACGGAGAGGTGGGCAGCGTGGCCCTGAGGGTGAGCGCACCGGCCGGTGGACCCGTGTCCCCGGAGGTGCTGACCGCCGTGTTCCACACCGCCCTGGTCAGCGACCGCGCGATGGTCGTCGTCGAGGTCGTGGACCGCGACCGGACGGTGGTCTGGAGCAACGACCGGGCCGCCGACCTGCTCGGCTATGCCACCGAGGACCTGTCGGCCATGCCGGTCGGGCAGCTGCTGCCCACCCTCGCCGGAGGGGAACTCGACCTGTTGCTGCGCCGGGAGCGGGTGGCGGAGATGGTCCTGCCGGTGCGCTGCGCCAGCGGAGCCTCCGTGCAGTGTGTGGTCCGGGCCAGCCCCGACCAGTCCGGACGGTTGTGGACGCTGCGGGTGTCCGGCGTCGACGAGGATCAGGAGCGGGTGCCCCGGGCCAGGGCAGACGCCCACGAGCGACGCTTCGCCACCCTCACCGAGCGGTCCCCGGTCCCCACGCTGCTGTCCGAGCAGGGCATGCGGCTGGCCCACGTCAACGACGCGTTCTGCACGCTGGTCGGCCTGCAGGCCGAGCAGCTGCTGGGCACCGGCTGGCTCGGCGTCCTCCATCCCGACGACCTCGACGCGGTGCTGGAGCAGGCCGCCGCCGTCCTGGAGGGAGGCGAGGGCGAGGTGCAGGCCCGGCTGGTCCGGGACGACGGCACGGTCCGGACGACGGTGGTCCGCTTCGCCCACCTGTTCACCCCGGCGGTCGGGGCCGGCTTCGTCGGGACCATCGAGGACATCACCGACCGGCTCGCCATCGAGGCCCGGCTGGCCCACCAGGCCAACCACGACCCGCTGACCGGCCTGCCCAACCGGACGTTGCTCGCCGAGTACGTGGCCGACCGGTTCACCCCCGGCCATGTCGGGCTGGCCTGCATCTTCCTCGACCTGGACAACTTCAAGGTGGTCAACGACTCTCTCGGTCACGCTGCCGGTGACGAGCTGCTGGGGGAGGTGGCGGCCCGGTTGAGGGCCACCGTCCGACCCAACGACCTGGTCGCCCGCTTCGGCGGCGACGAGTTCGTCGTCGTCTGCGAGGACGTCGACGAGGCCGCCGCCGTCGCGCTGGCCGAGCGGATCGGCGAGGCGCTGCGCCGGCCGCTGTACATCGGCGGGCTGGACCACCGGCCCCAGGCCAGCATCGGTGTCACCGTGCAGACCTGCGAGCACACGCACGCCGACGAGCTCATCCGCGACTGCGACATCGCCATGTACCAGGCCAAGGCCGGTGGCCGCGGCCTGGTCACCGTGCTCGACCAGTCGGCCCGCGCCCAGGCCCGGGACAAGCTGCGGCTGGTCGCCGACCTGCGGACGGCCATCGAGGACCGCGCCGTGACCCTCCTCTACCAGCCGATCTTCAGCACCGAGGACGGCGCCCCGGTGGCCGTCGAGTCCCTCGCCCGCTGGCAACACCCCGAGCGCGGCGCGATCAGCCCGGCCACGTTCGTCCCGCTCGCCGAGGAGAACGGCCTGGTCGCCCCGCTCGGCCTGCTGGTGCTGGACGAGACCTGCCGGCAGCTGGCCGACTGGGACCGGGAGCTCGGTCCGCATGCCCCGGCCCGCGCCAACGTCAACGTCTCGGCGCTGCAGCTGGACGGCAACCTGCGGGGCCACGTCGAGTCGGCGCTCGCCCGGCACGGGCTCGCACCGTGCCGGCTCTCGGTGGAGATCACCGAGTCCGCCCTGGTCAAGGACCCGGCATCGGCCCGGGCGGTGCTGCTCCAGCTGCGCGACCTGGGCGTCGAGCTCGCCATCGACGACTTCGGCACCGGCTACTCCTCACTGGCCTACCTCCGGCACCTGCCCGTCACCTGCCTGAAGGTGGACCGCTCCTTCGTCGCCGAGCTGGCCGACGGCCATCCCGAGATCACCACCGCCGTCATCGCCCTGGCACGCAGCCTGAACCTGCAGACCGTCGCCGAGGGTGTGGAGACCGCCGAGCAGGCCACCGAGCTGGCCCTGCTGGGCGCCAGCTACCTGCAGGGCTTCCGCCTCGCGCAGCCGATGAGCGGCGACGTCCTCGCCGCCTGGTTCGCCGGCCGGCGCAGCGCCCTGCGATGACCACCGACACCGCCACCTCCCGGAGACCCCCCATGACCGCCGTGCTCGCCATCGCCCCCCTCTTCGACCTGGACCGGGTGCTGGCCAGCATCGACACGATGGCGGCCCGCAAGCCCGTGGCCGCGCAGATCGTGTCCGTGGCCAACGCGGACGGGACCAGTGCCCGGGAGCTGTCCACCGTGCTGGCCTCCGACGTCACCCTGGCCGGCCGGGTGATGAAGCTGTCGAACTCCGCCTACTTCGGCATGCGCGGCCGGGTGAGCTCGCTGCAGTTCGCCGTCACCGTCGTCGGCTTCACCACGGTGCGGACGATGGCCACCGTCGCGCTCACCGACCTGGACGACGAGTCGCGGCTGCCGGCCGACTTCTGGGACGTCAGCACCTGCCTGGCGCTGGCCGCCGCCGCCCTCGCCCCGCGCTTCGGCGAGCGGCCCCAGGACGCCCTGTGCCTGGGTCTGCTCGCCCAGCTCGGCGTCGCGCTGCTGCACCACAACGACCCCGACGGCTACGCCGAGCTCGCCGCGGCCGAGCCCACCACCGCCGCGGTCCGCGCCGCGGAGGTGCGGCGGTACGGCATCCACGCCCTCCGGCTGACCTCGGTCGCGCTGGAGGAGTGGGGCTTCCCGCAGACGATGATCGCGCCGCTGCGCGAGGTCGACGACCTCGACGCGGCCGACGGCGCCCTGCTGCGCTCGGCCTTCGAGGTCGCCGGGCGGCTGTGCGGGGACGAGCACCGCAGCACGCCGATGCCGGTCGTGTCCGGCGGGCGGCTGACCGAGCGCGACATCGCGCCGGTCCTCGAGTCGGTCCGCGCCGAGGTCGAGGAGCTCCGGCTGGCCCTGCTGGGCTGAGGAGCGGCCGCACCGGCGCGCACGGGGCGGGGAACCGGTGCCCGCGGGCCGGCGTTGGCCGGGCATGGACCTGACCTGCCCGAAGTGCCAGGGGACGATGCGCACCTACGAGCGCAACGGCGTCCACGTCGACCAGTGCACCGAGTGCCGCGGCATCTTCCTCGACCGGGGTGAGCTCGAGCGCCTGGTCGACGCGGAGAACGCCTGGCACGGGGGCGGCCCGGCGCATCAGCCGGCCCCGCCGTCGGCCGGCCGGCACGACAGCCCGGCGCAGGCCCGCCGGCCCACGCCGCCGCTCCCGGGCGGCGCGCTGGGCGCCGTCGTCGGTGAGGTGCTCAAGCAGGCCCGGGCCGGCCAGCACGGCTCCCCGCACGGCTACGGGACGCACGGGAAGAAGAAGCAGCAGTCCTTCCTCAGCGACCTGTTCGGCTGAGGGGTCCCCGGGCGGGCGCGTGCGCCCGCCCGGGGACGGCGCTCACTCGCCGACGGTCGGGAGGTAGCCCGGCGCCTGCCGGGCGCCGACGGCGGCCTCGAACGACGCGGCCAGGTCGAGCACGTCCGCGTCGTCCCACCGGGTGCCGATGAAGGAGATGCCGATCGGCAGCGCCTCCTGCGGCCCGGCGAAGCCGGCCGGCACGGTCACGTTCGGGTAGCCGGCCACCGCAGCGGGGGTCGAGGTGGCGTAGACGAACTCGTCGCCCATCCCGTCGAAGTGCTCGTACCGGGTGAGCCAGCTCGGGGTGTTGGTCAGCCCCACGATGGCCGCCAGGTCGTCCTCCGGGCCGGGGCCCTGGGCCAGCGCCTCGTCGATCGAGGCCCGGGCCAGCCGGCGGATCTCGTCCCGGGTCGCCTGGATCGCCGGGTCCTCCGCGGGCACGGTCGCCGCCTGCGCCTGCTCGAAGAGCTCCTGGTCGAACGGCGCCAGCTCCACCGCGTCCTGGGCGTTGAACTCGATCAGCCCGGCCAGGTCCGCCGGGTGGTCGCCCGGGGTGTCGGCCAGGTAGGCGTTGAGGTCACGCTTGAACTCGGCCAGCAGCGCCGGGAACTCCCCGGCGCCGATCTCCTGCTGGTAGGCCAGCTGGAGCGGGACGACGGTCCCGCCGGCCGCCTCGATCTCCTTCTGCGCCGCGGCGTACACGCCCTCGGTGACGTCGTCCACGGCCGCGGACTCCTCGGGGCTCAACGTCCAGACGCCGATCCGGGCCCCCTGCAGGGCGTCGGTGTCCAGCTCGGCGAACCGGGTGTCGGTGCCCTCGGGGACCTCCTGGGTCGCGGCGTCGGCCTCGTCCCCACCAGCGAGGACCTCCAGGAACAGGGCGGCGTCGACGGCGTGCCGGGCCATCGGGCCGGCGGTGTCCTGCTCGGCGGAGATCGGGATGATGCCGTCCCGGCTGACCAGGCCGAGCGTGGGCTTGTGCCCGACGATGCCCGTCGAGCCGGCCGGGCAGACGATCGAGCCGTCGGTCTCCGTGCCGACGGACACCTGGGCCAGGGAGGCGGCCACACCGGTCGCCGAGCCGCTGGAGGAGCCGCACGGGTTGCGGTCCAGCACGTAGGGGTGGGCCGACTGCCCGCCCACGCCGCTCCACCCGCTGGTGGAGTCCTCGCCGCGGAAGTTCGCCCACTCGGCCAGGTTGGCCTTGCCGATGACGATCCCGCCGGCCTCCTCGATCTTCCGGGTGATCGTCGCGTCGTCGGGCTCGCTGCCCAGCATGGCGCGGGAGCCGGCGGTGGTGGGCATGTCCTCGGTGTCCACGTTGTCCTTGAGCAGGACCGGGATGCCCTCCAGCGGGCTGCGCGCGCCGTCCTCCGCCCGGTGCCGGTCGCTGGCCGCGGCCTCCTCCAGAGCGGTCGGGTTGACCGTGAGCACCGCGCCCAGCTCCGCGTCCACCGCGGCGATCCGGTCCAGGTAGGCGTCCATCAGCTCGACGGCGTTGAGCGCCCCGTCCTCCATCCGCGCCTGCAGCTCGGGGATGGTGGCCGCGTCCAGGTCCAGCCCGCGCAGCGGCAGGGTGCCGGAGCCGGCGGGGTCGCCGGCCGGCGCGGCGGCCACCGCGCCGGCGGGGACCAGCAGGGCGCAGGCGAACGCGGCGGTGACCGTCGCCCTCCGGCCCAGTCGTGCGGATCGGGTGCGGGGGACGGGCATGGGGGCTCCTTGCCGTGGGTCGACGCAGGCAGCGACGGTGCGGCCCGCTCAGCCGGGTGGGACGTGCCCACGCTGTCTAACAGCCTGCCCGGGGCCGCGCCACGGGGAGCGGGAGGTCGCCCCGGACGGTGCGCGGACGGCGCCGGACAGGCAGGGTGGAGGGGTGTTCGAGGTCGACCTCATGGCCCTGCTGACCCGCGAGGTGCTGCGCGAGCGGGCGCCGGCGCTGATCGCCGAGGCCTGCGCCTGGAGCGTCGGGCTGTCCGACCAGCCGCACCACCTGCGCCGCGGCGGCCGGCTGGTCGGCACCGGGGTGACCATCGGGGTGCGCGCGGCCTCCGGGCAGCCGCTCAGCGGCGAGGAGGACGGCCGGCTGGAGCTCGGCGACGCCCGGCCGGGCAGCTTCCAGGACGCGCTCAACGCCCTGGCCCCCGACGGCACGGTGTTCGCCGAGCGCTTCGATGTCCAGGTCCTCGAGCCCTTCGTGCTCGACACCTGCGTCCGCGCCGCCGAGCGGGCGCGGGACAGCCGCCCGGCCGAGTGGCGGGAGCTGCTCGACGAGCTCGGCGAGGACGGCGCCGACCTGGCCGAGGTGGTCCGGGTCGGGGAGTGGGAGCCGCCGCTGCGGATCGACGCCGAGCACCTGGTGCTCGCCGCGCTGGGGGCCGTGCCGCTGGTCGAGGTGGAGGCAGAGGGGCTGCCCCTGTCCCTGGTCCGCGCGGCGGAGGGGATCACCCGGACCGCCGCCGCCTCGGCGGCGGCCGCGCCCCCGGACGAGGGCGAGCTGGCGGGGACGCTGTTCCTGGCCTCCGCCGCGCTCCGCGCCGCCGGCCTCCCCCTGCCGGTGCCCCCGTCGGGGGCCGAGGCGCTGGTGGCGGCGCTGCTGGCCGAGGGCCTGCTGCTCGAGGAGGTGCCGGCGGTGCTGCCGCACCTGCCGGTCCAGCCGGACACCGCCGCCGAGGTCGAGGCGATCGTCGCGGCCGCGGGGCTCGGCCTCTGACCGTCTCGGGCCCGGCGCAGCCCGCGGGGGACCGGCCGCGGCGCGCAGCCGGGATACTGGCCCGGTGACCGTGCACCTGGCCTGCGAGGACGCCGAGCTGACCGTCGACCCGTCGGCCGGGGCGCGGTGGACCTCCTGGCGGGTGGCCGGCCTGGAGCTGCTCACGGCGACGGACGTGACGCTGCCCCCCGGCATGCGCGGCGGGTGCTTCGTGATGGCCCCGTACGCCGGGCGGCTGGGCCAGGGCCGGCTGGTCCTCGGGGACACGGTGCACCAGCTCCCCCGGCTGGCGCCGCCGCACGCCATCCACGGCACGGTCAGCGAGCGGCCGTGGCAGGTCCTGGACGCCGGACCCACCACGCTCCGGTGCGCCGTCGACCTGGGCCCGGAGTGGCCGGCCCGGGGGAGGGTCGAGCAGCACCTGGAGCTCGGGGCCGGCGAGCTCAGCACCGAGCTGGTGCTCCACGCGGAGGACGCGATGCCGGTGACCATGGGCTGGCACCCGTGGTTCGCCCGGCGGCTGGCCCGCGGCGAGGACGCCGAGTGGGTGCTCAGCGGCGGCGAGCAGTACGGCCGGTCGGCGGAGTGGCTGCCGACCCTCCCGCTCACCCCGGTGCGGCCCGGCCCCTGGGACGACGTCTTCCGCGGGTTCACCGCGCCGCCCGGGCTGCGCTGGCCCGGAGCCCTGGAGCTGCGGGTGGAGTCCAGCGCCGACTACTGGGTGCTGTTCGACGAGCGGCCCGGCGAGCTCTGCCTGGAGCCGCAGACCGGGCCGCCGGACGCCCCGGCCCTGGGCGACGCGACGGAGCTGCCGGCCGGCGGCAGCCTCCGGCTCGCCTGCACCTGGCGGTGGCAGCTGCTGCCGGCGGCCGGGCAGCCGACCCGCTGACCCCGGTCCCCGGGCGCCGGTGAAGATGTCCCGGTGGAGACCTGGCCCGGCCGCCCGTACCCGCTGGGGGCCACCTACGACGGCACCGGGACGAACGTCGCGCTCTTCTCCGAGCTCGCCGAGCGGGTGGAGCTGTGCCTGTTCGACGACGACGGCACCGAGACCCGCGTCGAGCTCACCGAGGCCGACGGCTTCGTCTGGCACGCGTACCTGCCCGGGGTCCGGTCGGGCCAGCGGTACGCCTACCGGGTGCACGGCCCCTACGACCCGTCGTCCGGCGCGCGGTGCAACCCGGCCAAGCTCCTGCTCGACCCGTACGCGAAGGCCGTCGAGGGGCCGGTGGACTGGGACGAGTCGCTGTTCGGCTACCGCTTCGCCGACCCCGCCGCCCGCAACGACACCGACTCGGCCCCGCACCAGACCCGCTGCGTCGTCGCCGACCCGTACTTCGACTGGGGCCACGACCACCCGCTACGGATCCCCTACAGCGAGACCGTCGTCTACGAGGCGCACGTCCGGGGCCTGACCGCCCGGCACCCTGAGCTGCCCCCGGAACTGCGCGGCACCTACGCCGGCGTGGCGCACCCGGCGGTCGTCGAGCACCTGCAGCGGCTGGGGGTCACCACGCTGGAGCTGATGCCGGTGCACCAGTTCGTCGACGACCACCACCTGGTGCAGCGGGGTCTGTCCAACTACTGGGGCTACAACACCATCGGCTTCTTCGCCCCGCACGCCCGCCATGCCTCCCGCGGGTCACGCGGGCAGCAGGTGCCGGAGTTCAAGGCGATGGTCCGGGCACTGCACGAGGCGGGCATCGAGGTGGTGCTCGACGTCGTCTACAACCACACCGCCGAGGGCAACCACCTGGGGCCGACGCTGTCCTTCCGCGGCATCGACAACCCCGCCTACTACCGGCTGGCCGCCGACCGGGCGCACTACGCCGACTACACCGGCACCGGCAACACCCTCAACGTCCGCCACCCGCACTCGCTGCAGCTGATCATGGACTCGCTGCGGTACTGGGCCACCGAGATGCACGTCGACGGCTTCCGCTTCGACCTGGCCGCCGCGCTGGCCCGGGAGTTCCACGACGTCGACCGGCTGGCGGCCTTCTTCGACCTGGTCCAGCAGGACCCGGTGGTGTCGCAGCTCAAGCTCGTCGCCGAGCCGTGGGACGTCGGCGACGGCGGCTACCAGGTGGGCAACTTCCCCGCGCTGTGGACCGAGTGGAACGGCCGCTACCGGGACGCCGTCCGCGACTTCTGGCGCGGGACGCCGGGCACGGTGGGGGAGTTCGCCTCCCGGCTCACCGGCTCCAGCGACCTCTACCGGTCCAACGGGCGGCGCCCGCACGCCTCGATCAACTTCGTGACGGCGCACGACGGCTTCACGCTGCACGACCTGGTCAGCTACGACCACAAGCACAACGAGGCCAACGGCGAGGGCAACCGCGACGGCGAGAGCCACAACCGGAGCTGGAACTGCGGCGTCGAGGGGGAGACCGACGACCCGGCGGTGCTCGCGCTGCGGGAGCGTCAGAAGCGCAATCTGCTCGCCACGCTGTTCCTCAGCCAGGGCGTGCCGATGCTGCTGGCCGGCGATGAGGCCGGCCGCACGCAGGGCGGCAACAACAACGCCTACTGCCAGGACAACGAGGTGTCCTGGGTCGACTGGGACCGGGCGGCGGGGTTCGCCGGGCTGACCGAGTTCACCGCCCGGCTGGCCCGGCTGCGCCGCGAGCACCCGGTGTTCCGGCGGCGCCGGTTCTTCCAGGGGCGGCCGGTGCGCGGCACCGACCTGGAGGACATCGCCTGGCTGACCCCGGCCGGGCAGCCGATGACCGACGCGGAGTGGACCGCCGAGCACGCCGGGCCGCTGACGGTCTTCCTCAACGGCGAGGGCATCCCCGAGCCCGACGCCCGCGGGCGGCGGCTGGTCGACGACTCCTTCCTGCTGCTGGTCAACCCGACCGGGGAGCACCGGACCTTCGCCCTCCCCGGTCCCGCCTACGGTGCGGCCTGGCAGGGCTGCCTGGACACCGCGGCGGAGGCCCCCTTCGGTGCGATCGGGGCCCTGCCGGCCGGTGCGGGGCTGACCGTGACCGCGCACTCGCTGCGGCTGCTGGTCCGTCCCCGCCGGGCGTGACCGAGGTCCATTGCCGGGAAGGGAGCGTCATGCCCAGCTACGACGTGAACCAGGCGGGAGTCACCCAGGCGCGCGAGCTGATCGACGCCGGGCCGTTCGACGACACCACGGAGTGGTCCGACGCCGCGCCGTCCACCGAGCGCACCAACGCCGAGATCGAGGAGCACGGCCACGACGGCTGGGGCGCCTGGCACCTGGCCGTGGACCCCGACGCCAGGGAAGGGACCAGGAAGCGCTACCACTTTCCCTACGGCGACTACGCCAAGGTCAACCGGGCAGCGCTCATCCACGCGAAGCAGCGCGCCAGCCAGAACGACCACCCGGCGATCGAGCGCGCCGCCGACGACCTGCTGCAGCGGCTGGACGAGAAGCGGGGGTGACGTCGGGCGGGGCTCCCGGCGCACGAGTGCGCGGTCGGCGGGGCCTCCCGCAGCAGGGGACCCCGACGACCGCGCACTCAGCGCGGCGGCTGCGCCCGGTCAGCCCTTCCCGGCGGCCCGCTCCTGCTCGTAGCGCTCGGTCATGGTGCTGACGGCCTGCAGCTGCTGTGCCGCGTAGTCCTCGCGCTTGCCCATCGCCCGCTCCTTGGCCTGCAGCGTGGCCTGGGCGTGGGTGGTCTGCCCGCCCTGGAAGTGCGGCATGACGTGCTGGGCGATCAGCTCCCAGGAGCGCTTGGTCGCCTGGGGGTTGGCCCACTCGTGGCCGAGCAGCAGCATCGCGCCGAAGCCGCCGTTGGACTGGTCCCACAGCCGCTGCACCTGGGCCCTGGCGTCCTCGACCGTGCCGATCGCCCCCACGCCGGCCTCGTTGATGAAGTCGATCATCTCCTTCACGTCGCCGCCCTCGACGGCCATCTGCGGGAAGGCGGCGGTCTTCTGGAAGTAGCGGAACCAGGTCTCGATGCCGTGCTCGACGTCCCGGTAGGCCTGCTCCCGTGTCTCGGCGACGTGCATGAGGCCCACGAGCCGCCAGTCGGCGCGGGACACGCTCTGGCCGTGCTTCTGCGCCTGCTCCTCCACCACGTTCCAGTGGTGGGCCAGGGCGTCGAAGCCGTCCTTGCTCAGGGTCGCGCCGATGGACAGCAGCCCGACGCCGTGCCGGCCGGCCATGCGGGGGCCGGTGGGCGAGGCGACGGCGGCCACGGCGACGTCGAAGCACGGCTGGGTGTAGGGCCGCAGGTGCAGCCGCGCGTCGATCAGGTTGTGGGTCTTCGTCTGCGCGGTGACGGTCTCCCCGTGCAGCAGCCGCATGATGATGTCGAGGTCGACCTCGAGCAGTTCCCGGGTGTCGGTGGGGTTGAGCCCCAGCATCATCGAGTCGGTGGGCAGCGAGCCGGGGCCGCAGCCGAGCATGGTGCGCCCGCGGGTCAGGTGGTCCAGCAGCACCATGCGCTCGGCCACCCACAGGGGGTTGTGGTAGGCGATCGACGTGACGCCGGTGCCCAGCCTGATGTGCTTGGTCCGCTCCGCGGCCGCGGCGATGAAGATCTCGGGCGAGGCGATGATCTCGGTGCCCGCCGAGTGGTGCTCACCGATCCAGGCCTCGTCGTAGCCCAACCGGTCGAGGTGCTCGACCAGTTCGAGGTCCCGCTGCAGGGCCAGCGTGGGGTTCTCGCCGGCGGGGTGGAACGGGGCGAGGAAGGTGCCGAACCGCAGCCTGTCCATGGGATCTCCTCGAGAAGGGGACGGTGTCGGCCGAACGTAAGCCGCGTCACACCCCAGGGCAATGCCGGTCCGGTACCGCGACGGTGCCGTTTCGCCGGACGGCAGCCGGGCAGGTCAGGACCATGGCCATCGCGACGATCGACCCCACCACCGGGGAGACCCTGAAGACGTACGAGCCGTTGTCCGACGACGCGCTCGAGGAGAAGATCGCCCGCGCGGCGGCGGCCTTCGCGTCCTACCGGCTGACGCCGGTGGAGCAGCGGGTCGGCTGGCTGCGCGCGGCAGCCGACGTGCTCGACGAGGACGCCGACCGCGTCGCCGAGCTGATGACCACCGAGATGGGCAAGACCCTCGCGTCGGCGAAGGCGGAGGTCGGCAAGTGCGCCAAGGCGCTGCGCTACTACGCCGAGCACGGGCCGCAGTTCCTGGAGCCCGAGCGCCGGGACGCCGGCGCCGTGGGCGCCCAGGAGGCCTACGTGGTGCACCAGCCCCTCGGCGTCGTCCTGGCGGTCATGCCCTGGAACTTCCCGCTGTGGCAGGCGATGCGCTTCGCCGCCCCCGCGCTGATGGCCGGCAACGTCGGCCTGCTCAAGCACGCCAGCAACGTGCCCCAGACCGCGCTGTACATGGAGGAGGTGTTCCGCCGCGCCGGGTTCCCCGACGACGTGTTCCAGACCCTGCTCATCGGGTCGGGCGCCATCGAGCGGGTGCTCCGCGACGACCGGGTGGTCGCCGCCACCCTCACCGGCAGCGCGCCGGCCGGCCAGTCGGTCGCCTCGATCGCCGGGGACGCGCTCAAGCCCACCGTGCTGGAACTCGGCGGCAGCGACCCGTTCATCGTCATGCCCTCGGCGGACCTGGCGGCCGCCGCCGCCGTGGCGGTGACCTCGCGCAACCAGAACAACGGCCAGAGCTGCATCGCGGCCAAGCGGTTCTTCGTGCACGCCGACGTCGCCGAGGAGTTCACCCGGCTGTTCGCCGAGAAGATCGGCGAGCTGACCGTCGGCGACCCCCGGGACCCCGACACCCAGGTGGGCCCGCTGGCCACCGAGTCCGGGCGGGAGGACGTCGAGCGCTACGTCGCCGACGCGGTGGACAAGGGCGCCACCGTGGTGGTCGGCGGGAAGCGGCCGGACCGGCCGGGCTGGTTCTACGAGCCGACCCTGCTCACCGGCGTGACGCCGGAGATGGCGATGCACGCCGAGGAGGTCTTCGGCCCGGTCGCCGCGCTGTACACCGTCGGCAGCCTGGCGGAGGCGATCGAGATCGCCAACAGCCACCCCTACGGCCTGGGCTCCAACCTGTGGAGCGAGGACGAGGAGGAGCGGGCGCTGTTCGTGCGGGACATCGAGTCGGGGATGGCCTTCATCAACGGGATGACCACCAGCTACCCGGAGCTGCCCTTCGGCGGGGTCAAGCAGAGCGGCTACGGGCGCGAGCTGACCGCGCTGGGCATGCGGGAGTTCATGAACGCCAAGACGGTGTGGGTGGGCGCTCCCAGCAGCGAGCAGACCGCGGGGGACCCGGCCGGCGCCGCCGCCGAGTGACGGCGGGGCCGGCCCCGGTGCCGGGTGACGGCGGGGCCGGCCCTGATGTGGGCTGAGGGCGGGGCCGGACCGGCGCGCGTCCGGCGCGGCCCGGTCGCGACGTTCCGCCGGCTGCCGGGCGTGCCGCGCCTGCTGCTGCTCTCCCAGCTGGCGTTCAACGTCGGCTTCTTCCTGGTGGTGCCCTTCCTCGCCGTCCACCTGACCGAGGACCTGGGGCTGACCGGCGGCGTCGTCGGGCTGGTGCTCGGCCTGCGCACGTTCAGCCAGCAGGGGCTGTTCTTCCTCGGCGGCGGCCTGGCCGACCGGTTCGGGGTGCGGCCGCTGGTGCTCGTCGGCTGCTCGGTGCGGATCGCCGGCTTCCTCACGCTGGCCGTGGCCGGGTCGCTGCCCGGGGTGCTGGCCGGCACGGTGCTCGTCGGGTTCGCCGCCGCGCTGTTCTCCCCGGCCGTGGAGTCGGCGCTGGCCGGGCAGGGCCGCGCGCTGGAGGAGGCGGGGGTGGTGACCCGTGCCGAGGTGTTCGCCCTGGACGCCGTCGCCCTCACCCTCGGCGCGGTGACCGGCCCGCTGCTCGGCGCGGTGCTGCTCGGGATCCCGTTCCCGGTCACCTGCTGGGTGGCGGCCGGCGTCTTCGCCGTCGTCCTGCTGGCCCACCTGCGGTGGCTCCCACGCGACCTGCGCACCGACGCGACCGTCGAGGGGGCGGCCGAGGGGACGCGCGTGCCCGAGGCGGTCGGGTCGGGGTGGCGGGAGGTGCTGCGCAACCGCCCCTTCCTGGCCCTGGCCGCGGCCTACTGCACCTACCAGCTCTGCTACGACCAGCTGTACCTGGCCCTGCCGGTCGAGCTGACCCGGGCCACCGGGAGCCCCGCGGCGCTCGGCGGGCTCTTCGCGCTGGCCGCGGTCGTGGTGCTGCTCCTCCAGCTGCCGATCGCCGTCCGCGCGCGACGGGCCGGCCCCCGGCGGGCGCTGCCGGCCGGCTTCGCCCTGATGGCCGCGTCGTTCGCGCTGGTGGCCGGCTGCGCGCCGTTCGCCCCGCCGGACGGCGTCCTGGCCCTGGCCCCCGCGGTCGGGCTCGTGCTGCTGTTGCACGCCGGCGAGATGACCGCCGTCCCGGTCGCCCGCGACCTGGTGGCCCGGCTCGCCGGCGAGCGCCGGCTCGGCGCGCACTTCGGCGTGCTGGCCTCCGCCGGTGGGGCCGCCGTGCTGGTCGGCAGCACCGGGATCGGTGCCCTGCTGGACCTGGCCCGCGTCCCGGGGCCCACCGCCGCCGTCCCCTGGTTGGTGCTCGCCGCGCTCCCCACGGCGTCGGCGGTCGGGCTGTGGCTGCTCACCCGGCGGATCGAGCAGGCTGCCGCACCCGGCGGGCTCAGGTCGGGGTGAGCGCGGCCCTGCGCTGCCGGCGGTGCGCGGCCATCCGGACCGGGGCGTCGGCGGTGCCGTACCCGTCGTAGCGGCCCAGCCGCTGGGTGACCACGAAGAACACCCGGTCGCCCAGGACCTCGGTGGCCAGGTGCAGGCACGCGCCGCCGTCGTCCTCCTCGTACATCAGCCCGAGCTCCCGGACCGCGGCGAGCAGGTCCGGGGACAGGTCGAAGCGGGCCTCGAGGTCGTCGGCGTAGTTGGCCGGCAGGCGCAGCAGCGGCGCCCCGGCGGCCCGGGCCGCCCGCGCGGTGGCCACCACGTCGTCGGTGGCGAAGGCGACGTACTGGGGGTCGGGGACGCCGGGGGCCCAGCCGCCGCGGCGCAGGGTCGTCGCGCTGAGCGCCAGCCGCACCGCCCGCCCGGGGTCGGTGACCGCGCGGGTGCGCACCAGCCCGTAGGGCGCGGCGACCTCGGTGACCGCCTGCGGGTCCAGGCCCAGCACCGCCCGGTAGAACAGCCCCGCCTCGTCGAAGGAGTCGAACGGCTGGGTCAGCCCGACGTGGTCCACCCCGGTCAGGCCGGTGCCGGGGCCGGCGGACCGGCCGGTGGGCAGGAAGTCGGCCGGCCAGCCGTCCGGGCCGGTGCGGGTGAAGAACACCGAGGTGCCGTCGGGCGCGGCGACCGCGGACAGCTCGGCCTCGGCCGCGCCCCGGCTGCGCGGCAGGACCGGTGCCCGCAGCGCCTCGGCCCGCTGTGCCGACCGGCCGGGGTCGGCGCTCTCCAGGCCCAACGCGGCGACGGCGGCGACCCCGGCGGCCGCGGGCCGGACGACCGAGGCGTTGAGCAGCACCCGCGCGTCGCCCTGCTCCCACAGCTGCACCGGCTTGGAGCGGTGCTGCCCGGTGTGGGTGAAGCCCAGGCGGTCCAGCACCCCGGCCACCTGCGGGCCGGACACGCCGTCGACGGCCAGCTCGGTGAACGAGTGGCCGGACAGCGCCGGCGCCCCGGGCGGCACCGGCGCACCGGAGGCGTGCCGGCGGGCGTGCTGTTCCTCCAGCCAGAGCAGCGAGCGCATCGCGTCGACCGCCGTCCTCGCGGGGTCGGCCTGCCGGTAGACGTCGTTGAAGACCTCGAGCGACAGCGGCCCGGCGTAGCCGGCGGCGAGCACGCAGTCGAGGAAGGAGGGCAGGTCGAAGGCGCCCTGCCCGGGGAACAGGCGGTGGTGGCGGCTCCACTGCAGCACGTCCATCCGCAGCGCCGGCGCGTCGGCCAGCTGCAGGAAGAACAGCTTGTCGCCGGGGACGTCGGTGAACCCGGCCGGTTCCCCGCCGCGGGAGAGCACGTGGAAGCTGTCCAGGCACAGTCCGAGGGCCGGGACGTCGGCCCGGCGGACGGCGTCCCAGGAGGCCTCCCAGGTGGACACGTGCGTGCCCCAGGCCAGCGCCTCGTAGGCGATCCGCAGGCCGCGCTCGCCGGCGGCGGTGGCCGCGGCGGCCAGCTGCCCGGCGAGCCGGTCGGGGTCGGCGACCGCGTCCGGCGACACCGAGGAGCAGACCAGCACCGTGGTCGCCCCGAGCCGGGTCATCAGGTCGAACTTGCGCTCGGCCCGGCGGAGGTTGCGGGCGAAGCGGTCCGGGTCCGTGGAGTCCAGGTCGCGGAAGGGCTGGTAGAGGTCGACGGCCAGGCCCAGGTCGGCGCAGCGGGCGGCCAGCTCCTGCGGTGCCCACGGCGAGGCGAGCAGGTCGGGCTCGAACACCTCGATGCCGTCGAAGCCGGCCGCCGCGGCGGCGGCGAGCTTGTCCTCCAGCGTGCCGGACAGGCAGACGGTGGCGATCGCGCGACGGGGCACGGGGCGGCTCAGCCGATCCGGACGTCGGGCGTGGCGACCAGCTCGGTGAAGTGCGTGAGCATCCGGTCCGGGTCCGGCTCCAGCCCGGTGAACAGCCGGAAGGCGTCCACCGCCTGGAAGACCGCCATCCCGCCGCCGTCGAGCACGCGGGCGCCCAACGCCCGGGCGGTGCGCACCAGCGCGGTCTCCAGCGGGCGGTAGACGATGTCGGCGACCCAGAGGTCCGGGCGCAGCAGCCCGGCCGGCAGCGGGAGACCGGGATGGGCGGCCATCCCGGTCGGGGTGGCGTGCACCAGGCCGTCGGCGGCCGGCACGGCGGTGTCCAGCCGGCCCAGGTCGGCGCCGGTGGCCCGGCCCGCGCCGAACCGGTCCTCGAGCGCCGCGGCCAGCGCGGTCGCCCGGCCCGCGTCGACGTCCAGCACGGTGAGCGCGGTGGTGCCCAGGGTGAGCAGCGCGTGGGCCACGGCGGCCCCGGCGCCCCCGGCGCCGAGCAGCACGACCCGGTCCAGCGGGGCCTCGGTCAGGCCGCGGTCGAAGGCCCGGGCGAACCCCGACCAGTCGGTGTTGTGGCCGACCGCCCGTCCGTCGCGGAAGACCACGGTGTTGACCGCGCCGAGTGCCTCGGCGTCGGGGGACAGCTCGTCCAGGTGGTCGAGGACCAGCTGCTTGCACGGGTGGGTGACGTTGAGGCCGTCGTACCCCGCCAGCCGGGCGGCGGCCAGCACGTCCCCGACCGCGCTCGCCGGCACCTGCAGCCGGTCGAGGTCCAGGCGGCGGTAGAGGTAGCGGACGCCGAGCTGGTCGGCCTCCCGCTCGTGCAGCGCGGGGCTGAGCGACGGGCCGATGCCGGTGCCGACCAGGCCGATGAGGAATCCGCTGGAGCTGGGGGACACGTAGGGCCTCCGCTGATGTACCAGTTGGTGAGTTGCTGTCCTGAGGGGACCACACGCGCGGCCCGCGCGCCAGCCCTCGGAAGGACGCCGGTCACGCGTCGGCCGTGCGATGTGGGTCCGGGTGCTGCGCCTAGGCTCGTGGTCGTCCGTCGAGGGTGGAGGATCCGTGAGCGCGCAGCCGTCCGAGGTCGAACCGCCGTCCGGCCGCGCCGGCGGCGAGCCGGTCGCGGCAGGCCCGGAGCGGATCCGGGACGCCGAGCGGACGCGCGCGGACATCCTCGCGGTGGCCACTCGCGAGTTCGCCGACCGCGGGTACGCCGGGGCCCGGGTGGACGAGATCGCCGCCAAGACCAGCACCACCAAGCGGATGATCTACTACTACTTCGGCGGCAAGGAGCGGCTCTACATCGCCGTCCTCGAGCAGGCGTACACCCAGATCCGCAGCCTCGAGCAGCAGCTGGACGTCGAGCACCTCGACCCGGTGGCGGCGATCCGGGAGCTGGCCGGCCTCACTTTCGACCACGACGAGTCGCATCCGGACTTCATCCGGCTGGTGAGCATCGAGAACATCCACCACGGCGAGCACATCGCCCGCTCGGAGATCCTGTCCGGGCTGGCCAACCCGGCGCTGGACGTGCTGGACGCGATACTGCGCCGCGGTCGCGAGGCGGGGCTGTTCCGCGACGACGTGGACGCGCTGGACGTGCACCAGGTGATCAGCGGCTTCTGCGTCTTCCGGACGGCGAACCGGCACACCTTCGGGGCCATCTTCGGCCGCGACATGCTCGACCCGGCGCGGCGGGAGCACCAGCGGCAGCTCCTGGGCGACCTCCTGGTGTCGTTCCTGACGGACCGCTGACCCGCCTCCTCCTCCCAGAGGACCCCACCCCCGCCCGACGACGGCGCCGGGGGCGGTCCCGCACGCCCTCGTCGCGCCCTCGGCAGGCGGCGCTTGACACGGTGAGCCCCATCACCTCACCATCTAGTACATAACCAGTTGGTACATAAGCCGCTGGGACGACGGGCGGCTGCCCTCCGCACGCACCTCCGCAGGGGCCCCGCCCGATCCCCACGACGCCCCGTCGACGAGGCGTCCGACTCCAGGAGAGCCCCCATGCACGGTTCAGTCACCGAGCCCCCGGGTCCGGGCGCCGGAACGCACGTCGCGCAGACGCCCCGCAAGGCCGCGGCCAGCGGCTGGATGGGCAGCGCGCTGGAGTACTACGACTTCTTCATCTACGCCCAGGCCGCGGCCCTGGTCTTCCCGACCGTCTTCTTCGCCGGTGACGACCCGCAGCTGGCGATCGTGATCTCGCTGGCGACGTTCGGGGTCGGCTACGTCGCCCGCCCGCTGGGGGCCTTCGTGCTGGGCCACTGGGGTGACACGCACGGCCGCAAGAACGTGCTCGTGCTGTGCATGCTGCTGATGGGGGCGTCCACCTTCCTGGTGGCCCTGCTGCCGACCTACGAGCAGGTCGGGCTGCTGGCCCCGGCGCTGCTGGTCGCGCTGCGGCTGATCCAGGGCTTCGCCGTCGGCGGGGAGATCTCCGGGGCCAGCGCGATGATCGTGGAGCACTCGCCGTTCGGCCGCCGCGGCTTCTACGCCAGCTTCACCCTGCAGGGGGTGCAGGGCGGGCAGCTGCTGGCCGCCGCGGTGTTCCTGCCGCTGTCGGCGATCCTGCCCGAGGACGCGTTCATGTCCTGGGGCTGGCGGATCCCGTTCCTGCTCAGCGCCCTGGTGGTCGTCGCCGGCTACGTCATCCGCCGCCGCGTCGACGAGACGCCGGTCTTCGTCGAGGAGGCCCAGGCCGGCGCGGTCCCCAAGGCGCCGATCGTGCAGGCGGTCCGGGAGAGCGGCTCGGACATGCTCCGGGTCGTCTGCATGGCCCTGATGAACGCCGTGCCGCTGGCCGCGACCGTCTTCGGAGCGACCTACGCGACCAACGAGATCTACGGCAACGGGTTCAGCACCACGGTCTACCTGTGGATCTCCGTGGCCGGGAACCTGGTCGCGATGGCGCTGATCCCCTACATCGGCAGCCTGTCCGACCGGATCGGGCGGCGGCCGTGCATCATCGTGGGGGCGCTGGGCTCGGGCGCGCTGGCCTTCCCCTACCTGTACTTCATCAGCCAGGACAACGTCCCGATGGCCTTCGTCTTCGCCATCCTGATGTGGGGCACGGTCTACCAGGGCTACAACGCGGTCTTCCCGTCCTTCTACCAGGAGCTCTTCCCGGCGAAGACCCGGGTGACCGGGTTCGCGGTGTCCCAGAACATCGGCACGATGATCACCGCCTTCCTGCCCAGCCTGTACGGGGCGATCGCCCCGCCGGAGTCCAACGTGCCGCTCATCGTCGGCGGCTTCACCTTCGGCATCGGGGTCATCGTGGCCGTCGCGGCCTTCTCGGCGCGGGAGACCTTCCGGGTGCGGATGGACGACCTGGGCCGCGCCGACGCCCCCGTCGTCCCGCGCGAGGAGTACGAGCGGATCCGCACCTCGGCCTGAGGAAGGACCCCCCTGCCCCCAGCGGCCGGGCCGACCTCGGGTCGGCCCGGCCGCGCCGCCGTCAGCCGGCCAGGTGCGCCCGCATGGCGGCGACCACCATCCGGTGGTCCTCCACCTGGGGCAGCCCGGACACCACCACCACGCCGACCGGGCCGACCGACCGCACGGTGACCGGGACGGCGCCGCCGTGCGCGGCGTACCGCTGCGGGTCCAGCCCGAACTCCGCCTCGAAGGTGGTGCCGGCCTCCCGGCTGCGCTGGGCGACGTAGAGGCTGCTGTGCCCGAACCGGTGGACGACCGCCGCCTTGCGCTCGATCCAGGAGTCGTTGTCCGGGGTGGCCCCCGTCAGCGCCGCCTTGAACAGCTGGTGGCCGTTGCGCCGGACCTCGACCGCCACGGGGGCGTCCTGGTCCCGCGCGGCGGCGACCAGCGCCGACCCGAGCGCCCAGGCGTCGTCGTTGCCGAACGCGGTGAACTGCAGCTCGTCCTCCTCGGCGGCCAGCTGGGCCAGTGACGGGAACTCGCCGGCCACGTCAGACCTCCTCGACGTCGAAGGTCCGGGTGGGGGAGACGTACTCGTCCTGGGCCGCGACCAGCAGGATCTCCCGCGAGCCGGCCTCCGCGGTGGCCCGGAGCAGGCCGAACACCGACGCCGCGGCCCGGCCGAGGGCGGTACCGGCGTCCCGGGTGGACAGCCAGTGGGCGAGGAACAGCGCGGCGACGGCGTCCCCGGCGCCGTTCACCGCCACGTCCAGCCGGGGCGTGCGCACCCGGAAGTGCCGCCCGCCCTCGCTGGCCAGCAGGTCGACCGCGTCGTCCGGGGTGTCCTCGGCCACCAGCGAGGTCGTCAGCACCACCCGGGGGCCGAGCGCCTGCACCGCCGCGACGGCGTCCCGGACCGAGGACAGCGACCCGGTGGTGGTGCCGGCGAGCAGGTCGAGCTCGTAGTGGTTGGGCGTGACCACGTCGGCGACCGGGACGGCGACCTCCCGCATGAGCTCGGGGATCCCGGGCCGGACGAACACCCCGCGGCCGACGTCGCCGATCACCGGGTCGCAGCAGTAGACGGCGTCCGGGTTGGCCTCGCGGACCCGGGCCACGCTCTGCACCACCGCGTGGCCGATGTCGGCGGAGCCCAGGTAGCCCGACAGCACCGCGTCGCAGCTGCCCAGCACCCCGCGGTCGGCGATCCCGCCGACGACCTCCTCGACGGCCTGGCCGTCGAAGACCCGGCCGGTCCAGGCGCCGTAGCCGGTGTGGTTGGAGAACTGCACCGTGTGCACCGGCCACACCTCGATGCCCAGGCGCTGCAGCGGGAAGACCGCGGAGGCGTTGCCGGCGTGCCCGTACGCGACGTGGGACTGGATGGAGAGGACGTTCACCATGCCGGGAACGGTGGCACACCCGGTCGCCGCGGCGCGCGGGTCGGGTGGCGGCCCGCGCGCTCGAGGCGCGGGACCGCGGCCACTCGCGTAGGTTCAGGACGGCCCGCCGGCGGGCTCCCCTCCGCCCGCGCCTCGTCACCAGGGCCGCTGGTCGCCGCCGATCGACAGTGAGGACCGTCCGCCATGCCGTCCTCGGGGAACGCCCGGTGCTGACCGTCCCGCCCGTCCCGGTGTGCGGGCCGGACGTGGTCGAGCCCGACGTCGTCGGGCCGCCGCCGCCCGTCGTCCCGGACCCGATCACCGACGGTGGCGGCGACCGGCTGGTGGTCAGGTCCCCGGCCGCGGCGACCGTGCTGCCCTCGGCCACGCTGCTGGCCGCCCAGCAGCTCTCCGAGGAGGCCGGCCGCTCCGCCCGGCAGCGGGTGCGGTCGAGCAGCGCGGCCGCCGCCCGGCGGCGCGCCACCCGCGCCGTCGTCGACCAGCGCCGCGCCGCACGGGCGGCCGGCGCCTGACGGCGCGCGCCCGACCGGTGTGCGCCGGTGCGGCGGCGCGTAGCGTCACCGGCCTGGAGCCACCCGGTTCCCGATGAGGGAGTCGTCATGTCCGACAAGTCGCCGCACGGGTCCAAGTCGAAGAAGTCCGGCGTCACCATCAAGCAGAAGCGCGCGGCCAAGAAGGCCGCCGCGGACACCTCCTCGGGGATGGAGAAGCTGACCCACCCGAAGAAGGGCTGACCGCCGCCGCCCGGCGGGCGGCAGGCGCGCGGGCAGACTCAGGGCCGTGGACGACGAGGCCCATGAGCTGCTGCGCGCCGCCGACCTGCTGGACGCCGTGGCCGCCCGGACCACCGGGGGCACCTGGCGGACCGCGGGCCTGCTGGCCTCCCGCCCGGAGGTGGTCGCGCACCTCCCGGACGGCGGGACCGAGCACGTCGCGGAGGCGCGGGCGCGCACCGCCCGGTGGATCGTCACGGTGGGCCCGGCTGTGGCCGCGCCCCTCGCGGCGTGGCTGCGCGCCGCCGCCGGCGCGCCGACGGTGGCCCCGGAGGCGCTCGCCGTCGCCCGGGCGCTGGCCGCGGACTGAGGGCTGCCCGGCTCAGTGACCCGGGATCATCGTGCCGGTCTCCAGGTAGCGGGTGTGCCAGCTCAGCGCCTCGGCCAGCAGGTGGGGGGTGTGCTGGCCGTGCGCGCCGCGTGCGGCGCGGGCCAGGTAGTCCTCCAGCAGCGGCCGGTAGTCCGGGTGGGCGCAGCGCGCCACCACCTGCTCCGCCCGGCGCCGGGGCGGCAGGCCGCGCAGGTCGGCCAGCCCCTGCTCGGTGACGATGACCGCGACGTCGTGCTCGGTGTGGTCGACGTGGGACACCATCGGCACGATGGCCGAGATCGCGCCGCCCTTCGCGGTCGACGGGGTGACGAAGAACGAGGTGTAGGCGTTGCGGGCGAAGTCCCCGGAGCCCCCGATGCCGTTCTGGATCCGGCTGCCCATCAGGTGGGTGGAGTTGACGTTGCCGTACACGTCGGCCTCGATCATGCCGTTCATCGCCAGCACCCCGAGCCGCCGGACGATCTCCGGGTGGTTGCTGATCTCCTGCGGCCGCAGCACGATCCTGTCCCGGTAGTCGGCCGCCGAGGCGTTGAACTCGGCGACCGCCGTGGGGCTGAGCGAGAAGGCGGTGGCCGAGGCGACCGACAGCTTCCCCGACCGCAGCAGCCCGAGCATCCCGTCCTGGATGACCTCGGTGTAGGCGGTGAGGTCCTGGAAGTCAGACGCCTCGAGACCGGCCAGGACGGCGTTGGCCACGTTGCCGACCCCGGACTGCAGAGGGAGCAGCGAGGCCGGCAGCCGGCCGCGCCGCACCTCGTGTTCGAGGAACTCGATCAGGTGCCCGGCGATCCGGCGCGAGGCCTCGTCGGGCTCCTTGAAGGCGCTGTTGCGGTCGGGCGCGTCGGTCTGCACCACGGCCACGACCTTCTCCGGCGGGCACTCCAGGTACGGCACGCCGATCCGGTCACCCGGCCGGGTCAGCGGGATGGGCCGGCGGCCGGGCGGGAGCGCCGTCCCGTAGTAGACGTCGTGCATGCCGTCGAGCTCGGCGCTCTGCCACGCGTTGACCTCCAGGACCACCCGGTCGGCCTGCTCGATCCAGGTCTTGTTGTTGCCCACCGACGCCGAGGGCACCAGCCTGCCGTCCTCGGTGATGCCACTGACCTCGATGAGCGCGACGTCCAGGTCGCCGAGGAAGCCCATCCACGCCATCTGCGCGACGTGGGACAGGTGGACGTCCAGGTACTCCATCCGGCCGGCGTTGATCTTCTCCCGGCTGACCGGGTCGGACTGGTACGGCAACCGCAGCTCGATGCCGTCGGCGGCGGCCAGCGCGCCGTCCAGCTCCGGGGCGGTCGAGGCCCCGGTCCAGACGTCGACCCGGAACTCCTGCCCCGCCTCGTGCGCGGCAGAGATCTGCCGGGCCAGCGCCGCGGGGACCTCCTTGGGGTAGCCGGCACCGGTGAAGCCGCTCATCCCCACGGTGTCCCCGGGCCGGATGGCCGCCGCGGCGACCTCCGGCGGGACGACCTTCGCGGCCAGCGCTGCGTTGCGGATCCGTCCCTCGCCGGGCATGCGTCCCCCCTGCTCCCTGGGGCCGCGACGCTACGCGCGACGACGGCGCGCCACGACCGCAGGCGCCCCGCCGGCGGCCGCCCGGGCCCGGCCGGCGCAGCACGGGCGCACGACCCGCGGCCGACCGGCGCACGACCCCTTGGCACCGCTCGCGGCGGCGAGGATGGTGACGGCATGAAGCGCGCCGTCCCGGCCGGCGTGGCGACCGCTCTCGCCGCGCTCGGTGCCCTGGCCACCCGCGACCTCGTCCAGCGCGACCATGCGCTGCTCCGCAACTTCCCGGTCGTCGGGCACGCCCGCTACCTGATCGAGGCGATCGGCCCCGAGCTGCGGCAGTACCTGGTCGCCGGGAACAACGAGGAGCGGCCGTTCACCCGGGACCAGCGCCGCTGGGTGTACGCGTCGGCGAAGAAGGAGAACAACTACTTCGGCTTCGGCACCGACAACGACCTCGAGTACACCGCCGGGTACCCGGTGATCAAGCACCGCACCTTCGGCCGGGCCGTCCCGGCCACCACGGTGCAGGCCGGGCACGAGGTGGAGCTGCCCAGCGCCAAGGTCCTCGGCGGGCCCCGGGGCCGGGCCCGCGCCTTCCGACCGGCGTCGGTGGTCAACATCTCGGCGATGAGCTTCGGGTCGCTGTCCGGCGCCGCCGTCGAGGCGCTCAACCGGGGCGCGGCGCTGGCCGGCTGCATGCACAACACCGGCGAGGGCGGCCTGTCGGTGCACCACCGGCACGGCGGAGAGCTGGTGTTCCAGATCGGCACCGCCTACTTCGGGTGCCGGGACTCCGCCGGCCGCTTCGACCTCGCCCGGCTCAAGGACCTGGTGGCCGGCGCGCCGGTCCGGGCCCTGGAGGTCAAGCTCAGCCAGGGCGCCAAGCCCGGCCTCGGCGGGGTGCTGCCGGGCCCCAAGGTGTCGGCCGAGATCGCCGCCGCCCGCGGCGTGCCGGAGGGGGTGGACTGCATCAGCCCGTCCCGGCACGCCGAGTTCTCCGACCCGGACAGCCTGCTCGACTGGGTGGAGCTGCTCGCCGCCGAGACCGGCCTGCCGGTCGGCATCAAGTCCGCCGTCGGCGACCTCGGGTTCTGGGACGACCTGACGCGGCTGATGGACACCACCGGCCGCGGGGTCGACTTCGTGACCGTCGACGGCGGCGAGGGCGGCACCGGGGCCGCACCGATGATCTTCACCGACTCGGTGTCGCTGCCCTTCCAGCTCGGCTTCGCCCGGGTCTACGCCACCTTCGCCCGCCGCGGGCTGCACAATCAGGTCACCTTCATCGGCGGCGGCAAGCTGGGGCTGCCGGACAACGCGATCGTCGCCTTCGCGCTCGGCTGCGACATGGTCAACGTGGCCCGGGAGGCGATGCTGGCCATCGGCTGCATCCAGGCGCAGAAGTGCCACACCGACACCTGCCCGACCGGCGTGGCCACCCAGAACGCCTGGCTGACCCGCGGTCTGGACCCGCAGCTGAAGTCCGTCCGGGCGGCCAACTACGTCAAGACGCTGCGCCGCGACCTGGTCAAGGTCGCCGAGGCCTGCGGGGTCGAGCACCCCGGCCTGATCGACAGCAGCGCCGTGGAGGTGCTCGACGGCCGGACCGCGGCGACGCCGCTGCACGAGGTCTACGGCTACCAGCCCGACTGGGGTCTCCCGTCGGCCGCCGACCAGGCGGAGATCATCGCGCTGATGACCGAGGAGGCGCCGCAGGGCGGCTCCGCCCCGGTGTCCCCGACGGCCACCGGCTGACCCGGCACCGCCCTCGCCGGGTGGCGCGCGGCACGGTCGGCGACACTCGACCCCGCACAGCGGCAACGGCCCCGGGCCCCCGGGGAGGCCGCGCAGAGAGAGGTGGGCCGGCATGCGCGCAGTCGTCTTCGAGACCAACGGCGGTCCCGAGGTGCTCCAGTACACCGAGGCCCCCGACCCGCAGCCGGGGGACGGCACGGTGCTCGTGGAGGTCGCCGCCGCCGGGGTCAACTACATGGACGTCTACGAGCGCCAGGGCGGCGGCTACGGCTCCCCGCCGCCCGCCGTCCCCGGGGCCGAGGGCGCCGGCACGGTCGCCGGCACCGGCCGGCGGGTGGCCTGGATGAACGTCCCGGGCAGCTACGCGGAGAAGCTGGCCGCACCGGAGGAGCTGCTGGTCCCGGTCCCCGACGGGGTCGAGCTGGACGTGGCGGCCGCGGTGATGCTGCAGGGGCTCACCGCCCACTACCTCGCCGCGGACTCCTACCCCGTGCAGCCCGGCGACTGGGTGCTGGTGCACGCCGCTGCCGGCGGGGTGGGCCTGCTCCTCACCCAGATGGTCGTCCGGCGGGGCGGGCGGGTCATCGCGACGACGTCCACCCCGGACAAGGCCGAGCTGGCCCGGGCCGCGGGCGCCGAGGAGGTGATCGGCTACGAGTCCTTCGCGCAGCGGGTCCGCGACATCACCGGCGGCGAGGGCGTGGCGGCCGTCTACGACGGCGTCGGCCGGACGACGTTCTCCGAGGGCCTGGAGGCGCTCCGCCCCTGCGGCCGCATGATCGTCTTCGGCGCCGCCAGCGGCCCGCCCGAGCCGGTCGAGGTGTCGACGCTCGCCGCCCGCGGGTCGCTGTACGTGCAGCGGCCCACGCTGAAGACCTACGCCCGCACGCCGCAGCTGCTCCAGGACCGGGCCCGCGAGGTGTTCGCCCTCGTCGCCGACGGTCTCGACGTCCGGATCGGGGGCCGGTACCCGCTGGCCGAGGCCCACCGGGCACACGAGGACCTCGAGGGGCGGCGTACCACCGGCAAGCTCCTGCTGGTGCCCTAGCCCGTACTCCCGGACCCCCGTGGGCGGGCGCCGCCGGCACCGGGATGATGGGAGGCTGGCGGCCGGAGTCGCCGGGAACGGCCGCAGACGTCGATCAGTGCAGGAGAAGCAGCATGCCGCAGGGCACGGTGAAGTGGTTCAACGCCGAGAAGGGCTTCGGGTTCATCGGACCCGACGACGGGGGCGAGGACGTCTTCGTCCACTTCTCCGCGATCGCCGACACCGGCGGGTACCGCAGCCTGGAGGAGGGGCAGCGGGTCGAGTACCAGGCCAGCCCCGGACAGCGCGGGCTGCAGGCCGACTCCGCCGTCCCGCTCGGTGGCGGCGGTGGTGGCGGCGGCCGCGGGGACGACCGGGGCGGCGGCCGCGGGGACGACCGGGGCCGCGGCGACGAGCGGGGCCGGAGCGGCCGGGACGACCGCGGCGGCCGGGACCAGTGGCGGGACGAGCCCCGCGGCGGCGCCCGCGGCCCGGCACCCTCCGGCCGGGGGCAGTCCGCCGGCGGCGGCGGGCAGGGCACCGTGAAGTGGTTCAACGCCGAGAAGGGCTTCGGGTTCATCGAGCCCGACGACGGCGGGCCGGACGTGTTCGTGCACTTCTCCGCGATCGCCGACACCGGCGGGTACCGCAGCCTCGAGGAGGGGCAGCGGGTCGAGTTCGCGACCCGGCCGGGGGACCGCGGGCCGCAGGCCGAGGACGTCGTCCCGGTGGGCGGCGGCGGTGGTGGCGGTCGTCGTGACGACCGTGGCCGTGACGACCGTGGCCGTGACGACCGTGGTCGGGGCGACTGGGGCCGGGACGAACGCGGGCGCGACGACTCCCGGGGCCGCGGTCCGGCGCCCTCCGGCCGGGGTCCGTCCGCCGGCGGCGGCGCGCAGGGCACGGTCAAGTGGTTCAACGCCGAGAAGGGCTTCGGGTTCATCGAGCCCGACGACGGCGGCCAGGACGTGTTCGTGCACTTCTCGGCCATCGCCGACCGGGGCGGCTACCGCAGCCTGGACGAGGGCCAGCGGGTCGCCTACGAGGCCAGCCCGGGGCAGCGCGGCCTGCAGGCCGACCACGTCGAGCCGATCTGAGCGGGGGTCCCCGCACGCCGGCGCGTGCGGGGACCCGCCGGCTCAGCTGTGCACCGGCACCGGCACGATCTCGTAGTCGTCCAGCTGGAACCGGGCGGTCCGGGCCCGGTAGTCCTCGACGCTGCCGGACCAGTTGTTGGTGATCCGGCCGTCCGGCGTCTTGTACCAGCTGTTGCACGAGCCGGCGAACGACGTCCCCTGCAGCTCGTCCTGCAGCGTGGCGTTGTAGTGCTCCAGCACCTCGGGCCGCAGGTCCAGCGCGGCGCCCTTCTCCCGGCTGGCGGCCAGCGCCTGGAGCACGTAGTCGAACTGGCACTCCAGCATCGCCAGGATCGAGTTGTGGCCCAGGTTGGTGTTGGGGCCGTACATGATGAAGAGGTTGGGGAACCCCGACACGGTCATGCCGAGGTAGGCCTCGGGCACCTCGCGCCAGGCGTCCCGCAGCGTGACGCCGTCCCCGGGGCGGGGCGGCCAGCTGCGGGGCGGGCGGCCGACGATGTCGACGTGCCCGATGAAGGACAGCGTCTCGAAGCCGGTGGCGTAGATGATCACGTCCATCTCGTGCAGCCGGCCGTCGACGGTCCGCACCCCCGGGCCCTCGATGCGCTGGATGCGCTCGGTGACCAGCTCCACGTTGTCGCGCATCAGCGCCGGGTAGAAGGTGTCGGCGATGAGCAGCCGCTTGCAGCCGATCGGGTAGCTCGGCCACAGCTTCTCGCGCAGCTCCGGGTCGGGCACCTGGGTCTCCAGGTGCTCCCGGGCGACCCGGGTGAACTCCTCGGCGACCGGGTTGGTCTCCAGCTTCATCGCACCCAGCCAGCCCTCGTGCTCCCAGTAGAAGCCCTCGCGGCTCTCCCGCAGCCGGGCCGGGTCGTCGAGGAACATCCGGCGTTCCTCCTCGGTGTAGGGCCGGTCCTGCCGCGGGACGACGTAGTTCGGCGTCCGCTGGAAGACCGTGAGGTGCTCGGCGACCTCGGCCACCTCGGGGATGAACTGGACGGCGCTGGCCCCGTTGCCGATGCTGGCCACCCGCTTGCCGGCCAGGTCGACGTCGTGCCGCCACCGGGCGGAGTGGAAGGACACCCCGTCGAAGTGCTCGCGGCCCTCGATGCCCTTGAAGCTGGGGCGGTTGAGCTGCCCCCACGCCGTGACGAACGCGCGGGCGCGCAGCTGCTCGCCGGTGGCGGTGGTGACCACCCACTGACCGGCGTCCTCGCTCCACACCGCCTCGGTCACCTCGGCGCCCAGCCGGATGTGGTGGTTCAGGCCGCGGCGGGCGACCAGTCGCTCGATGTTGGCCTGGATCTCCGGCTGCAGCGCGAAGACCCGGCTCCAGTCCGGCTGCTCGTCGAAGGAGAACCAGTACAGGTGCGACTGCACGTCGCAGCTGGCCCCGGGGTAGCTGTTGTCGCGCCAGGTCCCCCCGACGCGGTCCTCCTTCTCCAGGATGACGAAGGAGTCCACCCCGGCCATCTTCAGCTTCATGCCCATCCCGAGGCCGGCCAGACCGGCTCCCAGGATGGCGACGTCGTAGACCTCGTCGTCCATGCGTCCTCCCTCACCCGTGCGCCCGCCCGGGCCGGGCGGGTCCCCCCGCAGCGAGCCGAGCCTCGCAGCCGGTCCGCGGCACGGCAAGGACGACGTGTGGCCCACGTCACCGCCGGCCCTCAGACCGGACGGGCCAGCAGCTCCTGGAGCGCCCGGTCGATGAAGTCGTTGTCCGCGGGGTTCTGGCCCAGCCCGGCGAAGTGGCCGTAGACGGTGGGGATGACCCGGACCTCGCCGTCCGGGATGAACTGCGAGGCCCACTCCTCGTCCTCGGGCGGGAAGTACAGGTCGGTCCTCGCCGGCATGGACAGCACCGGGCAGCGGATGGAGCGCAGCGCGGCCTCGGTGTCCCCGTCGAACCCGGGGGTCTGCCCGACGTCGCCGTGCTCCCACGTCCACAGCATCGCCAGCAGGTCGTTGGGATCCCGGTCGTCGAGCCAGAAGCCCTCCCAGAACCCGACGAGGAAGTCCTCGAGGGAGGAGAAGCCCAGGTTGCGGTATTCGCGCTGCCAGTAGAACGCCTGGGACAGCCCCCAGCCGGCGTAGATCCGGGCGAACGCGCGCAGACCGGCCGTGGGCAGTGCGCCGGGGGAGTAGCGCCCGCCGTCGAACGCCGGGTCGAGGGTGAGGGTGGCCCGCAGGCTCTTCAGGAAGACCTGGTTGTGCTCGCTGGTGATCGACGCGCCGACGATGGGGGCGGCCCGCTTCACCATCTCCGGGTGGCTGACGGCCCACTGGTAGGTCTGCGCGGCACCCATCGAGGACCCGAGCACCAGCTCGACGGACTCGATGCCCCACTTCTCGGTGAGCAGCCGGTGCTGGACCTCGACCTGGTCGTAGAAGGTGACCGGCGGGAAGTCCGGCCCGTCGAAGGGCGGCGGGGTGTTGCTGGGCGAGGTCGACAGCCCGTTGTTCAGCTGGTTGGGGACGACGATGAAGTACCGCTCGGGATCGCAGGCCAGCCCCGGTCCGATCGTCCACTCGTTGGCGTCGTGCCAGGCGCTGTACCAGGTCGGGTGCACGATGACGTTGGACTTCTCGGCGTTCAGCGTGCCGTAGGTCTTGTAGGCCAGCCGGGCGCCGCGGAGGGTGGCGCCCCGCTGGAAGACGACGTCCCCCAGGTCGAAGTACTCGTGGTCGGTGGGTCGTGGCATGGCTGCTCCTGTCGGGCGGTCGAGCCGGGCGGGTGCCCGGTGGGCGTCAGTGCCGGTGCGCACCGGGGCGCGGCAGCCGGCGACCGGACGGTGGGCCGGTGACCACCGGCTCGCCGCTGTAGGCGCGCTCGACCAGGGCGCGGTCCGCCCGTCCCGCATCGCGCAGCGCGCCTCCGGACGGCCGGCCCACCCCGACGGCGTAGGAACGGGTGGCCGGCTGCCGGCAGGACGGGCACGGCGCCGTCGCCGAGGCGTCCTGCATGGCCCGGTGGACGTCGAAGGGGCCGCACCGGGCGCAGCGGAACTCGTACAGCGGCACGTGAGGTGCTCCTCTCGGGCGGGCGGTCCGGGGGCGTCCACGGCCCCCGGACCGCGGTAGCGCGTCAGTCGGCGGTCAGGTCCCGGCCGCCGCCGGCGCCGTCCGGCAGCAGGTTCCGGTCGAAGATGGACAACGGGATACTCAGCGACACCGCGCTGTTGGGGATGTCGACCACACCGCCGATCCGGCCGTCGATCGGCGCCGCCCCCAGGAACAGGTAGGCCTGCTCGAACGTCCAGTCCATGGCCGGCATCAGGTAGTTGATGGCGTTGATGCAGGCCCGGCGGTAGGCGACCGTGGCGTTCATGTAGTAGTTCCGGCCGTCCTCCACGCTGATGCCCTCGAAGGTGAGGAACTCGGAGTAGTTCGGGCCGACCCGGCCGGGCTTGAAGAACGGCATGTCGGTCTTGTACCGGTCCATCCCGCCCTTGATGACGTCGAAGTGCAGGTCGATGAACCCCGGCATCTCGATGGCGCCGCAGAAGGTGATCTCGCCGTCTCCCTGGGCGAAGTGCAGGTCGCCGATGGAGAACAGCCCGCCCGGGACGAACACAGGCATGTACACCCGGCTGCCGACGCCGAGGTCCTTGATGTCGACGTTGCCGCCGTGCTCCCGCGGGGGGATCGTGCGGCAGGCGACCGCGGCCGCCTTCTCGAACGCCGAGCCGCTGAGCGTCCCGAGCAGCGCGTCCTTGGGCAACGGGGGCAGGGCCAGCCCGGGGACCTGCGGGGCGCCCTGCACGTCGCCCTGGTTGGCCGGGACGTCGCCGGTCACCCGGTCGGGGTTCAGGTCGATCAGCGCCTGCTCGCGCCGGTTCCACTCGGCGAGCAGGTCGGCGGAGGGGGCGCAGCCGAACAGGCCGGGGTGGGAGTTGCCGATGAACCGGACGCCCGGGACGTGGCGGGAGCTGGTCCAGATGCCGTCGAGGTCCCAGATGGCCTTGGAGGCCCCGGGGGAGTAGTCGGTGAGGAAGCCGCCGCCGTTCTCCTTGGCGAAGATGCCGGTGTACCCCCAGGGCTGCACGTCGAACGGCCCGATGTCCACGATGTCGACGACGAGGATGTCGCCGGGCTCGAGGCCGTCGATCGCGAACGGGCCGCTGAGCACGTGGCAGGGGTCGAGGTTCATCTCGCGGATGTCGTCGGCGTCGTCGCTGTTGCGGACCTGGTCGTCGGTCCAGTCCTTGCACTCGACCCGGTACGTGCTGCCGGGGCGGATGGTCGCCGCGGGTGGGATGTCGGGGTGCCAGCGGTTGTGGCCGGGCACCGCCTGGTCGCGCATGGGCACGCTCAGGTCGCGGTTGATCTCGAAGATGACCTCGGGCATCGCTTGCTCCTCGGGGGTGGAGGTGGGGGGCTCAGAAGCTGGACCGCGGCACGCCCATGCCCGGGTCGACCCGGACCGGGCCGGACGCCGACGGGGCGACCGGGAAGTCGAAGATCGCGGTCGGGAGGTAGACCGTGGAGCACGAGTTCGGGATGTCCACGACCCCGGACAGCCGGCCCTCGATCGGGGCGGCGCCGAGGATCATGTACGCCTGCTCGGGGGAGTAGCCGAACCTCGTCAGGTAGTCGATCGCGTGCAGGCAGGCCCGCTGGTAGGACAGGTGCGAGTCCAGGTAGTGCTGCTCGTCGTCCAGGGTCACCGACGTGCCGGAGAAGGCCAGCCAGCGTTCGTACCGGGGGTCGACGTTGCCCGGCATGAAGATCGCGTTCTCGCCCACCCCGTAGGTCTCCATGCCGCCCTTGATCAGGTCGACGTGCAGGTCGATGAACCCGCCCATCTCGATGGCCCCGCAGAAGGTGATCTCCCCGTCGCCCTGGGAGAAGTGCAGGTCGCCCATCGACAGCTTCGCGCCGGGCACGAAGACCGGGTAGAACACCCGGCTGCCCTTGGTCAGGTTCTTGATGTCCTGGTTGCCGCCGTTCTCGCGCGGCGGAGCGGTCCGGGCGGCCTCCCCGGCGACGCGGTCGAACTCCGCGCCCTCCAGCCCGCCCAGGATCGCGTCCTGCGGCAGCGGGGGCAGGGCCAGCGGGGGCACCCGGTCGGGGTCGGTGGCGATCAGTGCCCCCTCCCGCCGGTTCCAGCGGGCCAGCAGCTCCGCCGAGGGGGCGGTGCCCATGAGGCCCGGGTGCACGATCCCGGTGAAGGACACGCCGGGGACGTGCCGGGAGGTGGCCGTCTGCCCGGAGAAGTCCCAGATGACCTTGTAGGCGTCGGGGAACTGCTCGGTCAGGAAGCCGCCGCCGTTCTGGGTGGCGAAGATCCCGGTGTAGCCCCAGCCCTGCCCGGCCAGCGGTCCCGAGTCCTCCTGCGGGATGGGCCCGACGTCGAGGATGTCGACGATCAGCAGGTCACCGGGCTCCGCGCCCTCGATCGCGAAGGGACCGCTGAGCACGTGCACGGTGGACAGCGGCGCGTCCCGCACGTCGTCGGCCGAGTCGTCGTTGTGGATGGCGCCGTCGAACCACTCGCGGCAGTGCACCCGGAAGCTGTCCCCGGGCCGGACCGTCACCTGGGCGGGGATGTCGGGGTGCCACCGGTTGTGGCCGAGGTACTGCTGGTCGGTGAACTTCCTGCTGGAGTCGAGGGGGAAGACGACGTCGGGCATTCCTGGCCTCCTGGTCCGGGTGCGGGTGGTCGGGCAGGTCGTCGATGAGCGTCACCTCCCTCGGTTCGTCGGGGCGTCCGGCCGGTGGTGTCCGGCGTCCGAGCCCTCGCGCAGTTCCGGCGCCGGGGCGCCGGCCGCCGGAGCACGCCGGTCACGGAACGCCGGGAACAGGGCCAGCGAGAGCAGCAGGACGACGGCCAGCACGATCGCCGACGTCGAGACGTTGTCCGCCCAGACGCCGGTCAGCAGCAGGAAGGCCGGGACGGCGCAGGTCACCACCCCGGCGACGATGGCGATCACCCCGGTGAACCGGGTCAGCTCCTCCCGCTTCAGGCCGAGCACCAGGAAGAACAGCGCCCACAGCACGGCCCAGTACAGCCAGATGACGCCGAAGGCGGGGTCGTCGAGCCGGCCGAAGTTCAGTCCGGCGTAGACCACCGCACACCCCGCCACGAAGGCGGAGAACCAGCCCAGCCCGGTGCCGTCCAGGCCGAGGGTGAGGTTCAGGCCCACGTACAGGTAGGTGAAGCCGAACAGGTAGAGACCGGAGGCGGCGAGGACGGCGTCGGGGTCGCCGCCGGAGGTGAACAGCAGGTACGTCGGCGTGACCACCTGCAGCCCGCCGACGAAGAAGTTGAGCGGCGCTGCCGCCGGGGCGTCCACCCGGCCCAGCAGCATCAACCCGTTGACGACGAGGACCGCCCCGACGTAGAGCAGACCAACGCTGGCCATGTCGTCTCCTCCCTCGTGCCGCCGATCCGGTGTCCCGGTGCCGGTGGGTCGGACGTCGTCCTCAAGGCCGGGGCAGCCGCCCGAGGGCGGGGTTGCGCGCCCCGTCGTCCCGCGGTCTCCGCACCGGTCGCGGCGGCGGCGCGGCGACGACGTCGGGCTGTTCGCGGGTGCGTTCGGTGCGGTCGATGAGCGCGCGCCGGACCGGCGACCCGAACGAGAGGCGCGGAGCGGTGAACACCCGCGGGGCCGCCCCGCCGCAGACGGGGCAGGGGACCGCCGTGCCGGCCGTGCCCATGCCGGCGCTGACCTCCGTCGGGCCGTGGTCCGGGCACCGGTACACGTAGACGGCGATGGCGCACCTCCGGCTGGAACCGGGCCCGCCCGGCACCTCCTGGACCAGGGAGACCCTTCTCGCGGCCGCAGCAGGCGGTCAACCCGTCGCAGCACTGCCCAGCCCGCTGTCCCGGGTCTCCGACGCGGGCCCCGGCGCGTCGTCACCGACCGGCAGTTCTCCTCCGGTGTGTCGGATGGATGACGCGTGCATGTCGATCATGTTTCGCGGTCGGGCGGTGGCGGGCCCGCAGCGAGGTCTCCTCGCGGGCACGTCGACGCGGTGGGATGGAGCGGTGCAGCGGTCGGTCGTGTCCGCCGTGGTCGCGAACCTGGCGGCGGGCACCCTCTTCGGCTGGAGCCTGGTCGCCGCCGAGGCGGTGGCGGACGTCGGGGCGCCCGCCGCCACGGGCAGTGCGGTCTTCGCCGCCGCGATCGCGGCCTTCACCCTGGCGCTGCTGTGGGCGGGCCGGGCGGTGCACACGCTGGGGCCCCGGTGGCTGCTCGCCGGTGCCGCCGTGGCTGCGGCGTCCGGACTGGGGTCGGCCGCCGCCGGTCAGCACCCGCTCGCCCTGTGGGGCGGGATCGCGGTGCTGTTCGGTGCCGCGAGCGGAGTCGGGTGCGGCGTCGCGGTGGGGCTCGCCGCCCGCGCTCCGGTCGCCCGCCGGGGGACGGTGACCGGCCTGGTGGTGGCGGCCTATGCTGCCGGTCCGGTGCTGCTCGGGCTGGTGGCCCCCGCCGCCGTGTCGGGCGTGGGCTGGCGGGCCTGTCTCGCCACGCTGGCCGTGGCGGTCGGTGCCCTGCTCGGAGCCGCGGCGGCGCTGGCACCGGCGGACCGGTCGGGCGAGCGGGCTCGTGGTCAGGAGCCGCCGGGCGAGCGCCGGACCGTCGTCCTGCTGTGGCTGCTCTTCGCCGGCGGGGCGGCGCCGGGGCTCCTGGTCTTCGGCACGGCGGCACCGCTGGCCGTCGGACTCGGGCTCAGCCCGGCTGCCGGCGGTGCGGCCGTCTCCCTGCTGGCCGCCGGCAACCTGGTCGGACGGCTGGCGTGCGGCTGGTGGTCCGACCGGGTCGGGCGAGGTCCGGCGCTGGCGACGGCGCTGGCCGTGGCCGCCGGCTCGGTGGCCGGGCTGGCCGGGCAGGCCGGCGCGGGGCTGGTCCTGGCGTCGTTCACCGGGACGGGCCTGGCGTACGGAGCGGTGTCCGCCCTGGTGCCGGCCGCCACCGCCGACCGGGTCGGCGTGCGCGCCTTCCCCCGGGTGTACGCCAGGGTCTTCACGTCCTGGGGGTGCGCGGGCCTCGTCGCGCCGCTCGCGGCGGGCGTCCTCAGCGGAGCCGCCGGACAACGTGGAGCGTCCGCCCTGGTGGGTGCCGTGTCGCTGGTCGTGGCGACGACCGCCCTGGTGCTGCTGCCGGCACCGCACCGGGTGGACGGCCCGGGACCGTGACGGGAGACCCCCGCGGCGGTCGGGCTGCCGCGGTCGCCGTGGGCCGGGGGCGGGAGGTCGCTAGGTGGCCGGCGGCCGGTACCGGACCTGCTGGGCCCGCCCGAGCGCCTCGAGCGTCTCGTCGACCGACATCAGCACGGTGGTCTCGATGGAGTGCAGCGCCCCGCCGGCGCCGATCGCCAGCACGACGGAGGCCATCGACACGTTGTCCGGGGCCTCCCAGAGGTTGTAGCCGTCGTGGCTCCCGAAGGCGTACCAGAACCCGTGCAGCCGGCCGCCGACGGACTCGATGTAGGTCTGCGCGGCCACCCGGCGGTCCTCCGGGTGCTCGATCAGCCGGGCCCAGGTCTCGGGGGTGTAGCTGAACCTGGTCAGGTAGAGCGGCATCGTCCCTCCGTCCGTGCGTCGGGACGTCACAGGGCGCGGAGGATGTCCTCCACCCGCTCCTTGGCGTCCCCGAACAGCATGGCGCTGTTGGACCGGAAGAACAGCGGGTTCTGCACGCCGGCGTAGCCGGTGCTCATCGACCGCTTGAAGACGACGACGTCCTCGGCCTCCCACACGTGGAGCACGGGCATGCCGGCGATCGGGCTGGCCGGGTCGTCGATCGCCGCCGGGTTGACCGTGTCGTTGGCGCCGATGACCAGCACCACCGAGGTGTCGGGGAAGTCGTCGTTGATCTCGTCCATCTCCAGGACGACGTCGTAGGGCACCTTGGCCTCGGCCAGCAGCACGTTCATGTGCCCGGGCAGCCGGCCGGCGACCGGGTGGATGCCGAAGCGCACCGTCACCCCCTGCTCGCGCAGCCGGCGGGTGAGCTCGGCGACCGGGTACTGCGCCTGCGCCACCGCCATCCCGTAGCCCGGCGTGATGATCACCGAGTCGGCGTCCCGGAGCAGCTGGGCGACGTCCTCCGCGCTGGTCTCGCGGTGCTCGCCGTGGTCGACGTCGGCGGCGGTGCCGCCCTCGTTGCCGAATCCGCCGGCGATGACCGACAGGAAGGACCGGTTCATCGCCCGGCACATGACGTAGGACAGGTAGGCACCCGAGGAGCCGACGAGTGCCCCGGTGACGATCAGCAGGTCGTTGGCCAGCAGGAACCCCGACGCGGCCGCGGCCCAGCCGGAGTAGCTGTTCAGCATGGACACCACGACCGGCATGTCCCCGCCGCCGATCGAGGCGACCAGGTGCCAGCCCAGCGCCAGGGCGAGCACCGTGACGGCGATCAGCAGCCCCAGCGACGGCGCCACGACGAACAGCACCGTGAGGACGGCGAAGACCACCAGCGCGCCCAGGTTGAGCAGGTTGCGGCCGGGCAGCATGAGCGGGTTGGACCGGATCCGGCCGGACAGCTTGAGGAACGCCACGATCGAGCCGGTGAACGTGACCGCGCCGATGAACACGCCGATGACCACCTCGGCGGAGTGGATGCCCAGCAGCGAGGCGGCCACCTCGGTCTGCTCGTCGGGCTGTGCCTCCACCGACAGGTAGCCGTTCCAGCCGACCAGCACGGCGGCGAGCCCGACGAAGCTGTGCAGGATTGCGATCAGCTCGGGCATCCCGGTCATCTCGACCCGGCGGGCCCGCCACAGGCCGATCGCGGCGCCGACCACCATCGCGCCGGCCAGCAGGGCGATGCCGGTGCCGCTGCTGCTCCGCGTGGCGAGCCCGATCGTGGCGGCCAGCGCGACCGCCATGCCGGCCATGCCGAAGGCGTTGCCGGCCTTGGCGGTCTCGTGCCGGGACAGCCCGGCCAGGCTGAGGATGAACAGCAGGGCAGCGACGACGTACGCCGCCTGGACGGCGGACTCGGCGGTCACGCGCTCTCCTCGCTGGCGCTCGTCGAGCGTCTGCCCGCAGCGACTCTGTTGCCGGACCTCGCAGGCTCGGTCATGCCTCAGCCCCTCGTGAACATGCCGAGCATGCGGCGGGTCACGGCGAATCCGCCGAACACGTTGATGCTGGCCAGCAGGACGGCGATGACGGCCACGGTGGTCACGACCGGCTCGCCGTGCCCGATCTGCAGCAGCGCGCCGACCACGATGATCCCGGAGATGGCGTTGGTGACCGACATCAGCGGCGTGTGCAGCGCGTGGTGCACGTGCCCGATGACGTAGTAGCCGATCACGATCGCCAGCGCGAACACCGTCAGGTGCCCCCGCAGGTCGGCGGGGGAGAGGGCGGTGAGCAGGAAGAACAGCCCCGCGCCCAGCACGACCGGGGCGAAGCGCCGCACCGGGGACGGCGGTGGCTTGGGCGCCGCCGGGACGACCTCGGCGGACCGGGCCGGTGCGGGCGGTGCGGCCGAGACCGGCACCGGCGGGGGCGGCCAGGTCTTCTCCCCGCGGTGGACGACGGTCATCGACCGCTGCACGACGTCGTCGAGGTCCAGCACGAGCCGGCCGTCCTTGCCGGGGGTGAGCAGCTTCAGCAGGTTCACCAGGTTGGTCGCGTAGAGCTGCGAGGCCTGCGCGGGCAGCCGCCCGGGGAGGTCGGTGTAGCCGATGATCGACACCCCGTTGTCGGTGACCACCAGCTCGTCGGGGACGGTGCCGGCCACGTTGCCGCCCATCGCGGCGGCCATGTCCACGACCACGCTGCCCGGCCGCATGCTGGCGACCATCTCCGCGGTGATCAGCCGGGGCGCGGGCCGGCCGGGGATGAGCGCGGTGGTGATGATGATGTCGACGTCGGGCGCCTGCTCGGCGTACATCTCCGCGGCGCGCCGGTTGAAGTCCTCGCCCATCTCGCGGGCGTAGCCGTCGGCGCTCACCTCCTGCTCGCCGGCCGGGACCGCCACGTACTCGCCGCCCAGCGAGCGGATCTGCTCGGCGACCTCCGGCCGGACGTCGGTGGCGCGGACGATCGCCCCCAGGCTGCTGGCGGCACCGATCGCGGCGAGCCCGGCGACCCCGGCGCCGACGACGAGCACCTTGGCCGGCGGGACCTTGCCCGCGGCGGTGACCTGGCCGGTGAAGAACCGGCCGAAGGTGTGCGCGGCCTCGATGACGGCCCGGTAGCCGGCGATGTTGGCCATCGAGCTCAGCACGTCCAGCGACTGGGCGCGGGAGATGCGGGGGACGGCGTCCATGGCCAGCGCGGTGAGCGGACGCCGGGCGAGCTCGTCGAGCAGCTCCGGTGCGAGCGCCGGGGCCAGCAGGCTGACCAGGACGGCGCCGTCCCGGAGCCGGCCGATCTCCGCCGGGGTCGGCGCGTTCACCCGGAGCACCAGCTCGGCCTGCCACGCCGTGTCGTCGTCCACCACCTCGGCGCCGGCCGCGGCGTAGGCCTCGTCGGGGAAGCTGCTGGGCAGGCCCGCCCCAGAGGCCACCAGGACCTCGTGGCCGAGCGCCCGCAGCTGCACGACGGTGGCCGGGGTGGTGGCGACGCGCGTCTCGCCGGGACGGGACTCACGGGGGACACCGATCCGCACGCAGCACTCCGTTCAGCACCGGGCCGGCCTCGGTGACCACCCAGGGACCCCGTCCGCCGCCGGGACGACCGGCGGCGGTACGCGGAACCTGGATCATGCCGGGCGCGGGGGCGGCTGCGGTAGTCGGCCGTCGTGGTCAACCGGGGGGTTGACAACCGCGTCGGACCGGGCCACCCTCGTGGTCAACCGACCGGTTGAGGAGGTTGCCGTGGCGGACCCGTTGTCCCGGGTGTTCTCGGCGCTGGCCGACCCCACCCGGCGGGACATGGTGGCCCGGCTGGCCGCCGGGGACGCCACGGTCAACGAGCTGGCCGAGCCCTACCAGGTCACCCTCCAGGCGGTGTCCAAGCACCTCAAGGTGCTCGAGGACGCCGGCCTCGTCACCCGCAGCCGGGACGCGCAGCGCCGGCCGGTGCACCTGGAGGCCGAGGTGTTCGACCTGATGACCGCGTGGATCGAGCGCTACCGCCGCGAGGCCGAGGAGCGGTACCGCCGACTGGACGACGTCCTCCGGGCCATGCCGGACGACGTGCCCCGCACCGCACCACCCGAGAGAGGAGCACCGACATGACCACCGCCGGCACCCACCACGAGACCGCGATCGTCGCCGACCCCGACGTCCCGCTCGTCCGGATCACCCGCGAGTTCGACGCCCCGCCGGAGAAGGTGTTCCGCGCGCACACCGACCCGGAGCTGCTCGTCCGCTGGCTCGGCCCGCGCGGCGTCGAGATGCGGGTCGACTCCTTCGACTGCCGCACCGGCGGCTCCTACCGGTACGTGCACACCTCGGACGGCGAGGAGTACGGCTTCCGCGGCTGCTTCCACGAGGTGCGCCCGGCCGAGCTGATCGTGCAGACCTTCACCTTCGAGGGGATGCCCGACGGCGTCGCCCTGGAGCGTCTGGTGCTCACCGACCTCGGGGACGGCCGGACCCGGCTGACCGCCACCTCGCTGGTCGACTCCTTCGAGGGCCGGGACGCCTTCCTGGCCAGCGGCATGGAGACCGGCGTCCGTGAGGGCTACGAACGGCTCGACGAGCTCCTGGCCGGATGAGGCAGCCCTGCCGTCGTGCACCACCTGCTGCCTCGGTCCCCGCGGAGACCGCAGGGGGTGCACAACGGCGAGAGGGCCGGGCGTCCGCGATCGGTGCCGGCGGTCCGGGATGGGACGTCCCGCAGAGACAGGGCCACGGCACCGATGGGATCCCCCGGCTCGCCCGGTCCAGAGGTCATGAGTGGAACACAGCGGACCCGGACGACCATCACGAACATCGGCGTGGCCATGTTCGCCGTCGAGGACCAGGACGCGGCCCTCGCCTTCTACACCGAGAAGCTCGGCTTCGAGGTGCGCGGCGACACCCGCTTCGGTGAGCACGACGAGATGCGCTGGCTGGAGGTGGCCCCGCCCGGGTCCCGGGCGCGGCTGGCGCTCAACCCACCGATGGGCGGCGAGCCCGGCGGCAGCTCGATCGGGGTGGAGACGGCGGACGTCCTTGGCGAGCACGCGCGCCTGGCCGCCATCGGCGGCATCGACCTCGACCCGGAGCCGATGCGCACCCCCGGCGCTCCGCTCATGTTCATGCTGCGCGACCCCGACGGCAACGTCGTGGTGGTGGTGGAGGAGCCGCCCGTGGGCCCTGCGCCGGGTGGGGCGGTCACGGGGTGAACGCCAGACGGGAGCTCGCCGTCGGCGACCTGCACAGTGATGATGTGCCCGCTGGCAGGGTCCGCGCGGTGGCCCCCGGCGGTTCGTCGCGCACGAGCCCGAGGACAGGTGCGCGGGCGGCAGGTCCGGCGGCCGGGGTGGCGGCCGGTGCCGACTCGGGTGCCATGCCCGGCCCGAGGCGGTCGCCGAGTGTCTCCGGGGTCCCTGCGGGAGAGAGGACCGGCTACGGGACCTTGTGCCGTTGTCCACCTGCGCAGGCAGCCGGACCATGTCGGCCGAGGAGTTCGTCGACGTCTCGAGGAGGACCACGTGCACGCGGTCATCCGGCACTACAAGGGCAACTCGCAGCTCTTCGATGAGTTGGAGCGGCGGACCGATGAGGTGGAGCAGGTCATCCGGGGTGTGTCCGGGTTCGTCAGCTACTTCCTGGTGAGGACCGAGGACGGGGGTTTCAGCGTCAGCGTCTTCGAGGACCGGACCGGGACGGATGAGTCCACGCGCGTGGCGGGAGACTGGGTGAGGCAGAACCTGCCCCAGTTGACGGTGGATCCGCCCGCGGTCATCGACGGCAGGGTGATCCTCCAGCTCCGCACGTAGCGCGCGGGCCGGCGCGGCACTCCCCGGCGGGCGTCCCCGTCCTCCTCACCCTGAGCCTGCGAAGGGTGAGGAGGACGGGGTCCTTCACGCGTCGATGACCACCGGGATGATCATCGGGCTGCGCCGGTAGGTCCGGTGCGCCCAGTTCTGCACCGCGCGGGAGATCAGCTGCTCGAGCTGGATCGCCCCGCCGACGCCCTCCTCGGCGGCCCGGGCGAGCGCCTTCTCGATCAGCGGGACGACGGCAGTGAACGTGCTCTCGTCGTGCACGAAGCCGCGGGCCAGGAAGTCCGGGGTCTCGGCCAGCTGTCCGGTCTCGACGTCGACGATCGCCACCACGGTGATGACGCCCTCCTCGGCCAGGTTCCGCCGGTCCTTCAGCGACGCCTCGGTGGCCCCGCCGACGGTCTCGCCGTCGACGTAGACGTTCCCGGCCGGCACCTTGCCGGTGATCTTCACCCGGCCGTCGACCAGGTCGACGACCATGCCGTCCTCGGCCAGCACCACGCCGCGCGGGTGCACGCCGGTGCGGATCGCGAGCTCGCCGTTGGCCTTGAGGTGCCGCCACTCGCCGTGCACCGGCATCACGTTGCGGGGCTGCACGAGGTTGTAGCAGTAGACGAGCTCGCCGGCGCTGGCGTGGCCGGACACGTGCACCTTGGCGTTGCCCTTGTGCACCACGTTCGCGCCCCACCGGGTGAGCTCGTTGATGATCCGGTAGATCGCGTTCTCGTTGCCCGGGATGAGCGAGCTGGCCATCAGCACCGTGTCGCCCTCCTCGATCCGGATGACGTGGTCCCGGTTGGCCATCCGGGACAGCGCAGCCATCGGCTCGCCCTGGGACCCGGTGCAGACGACGGCCACCTTGTCCGCCGGCATCTTCTCCAGCGCCTTGAGGTCCACGACCAGCCCCTTGGGCACGTCGAGGTAGCCGAGGTCCCGGGCGATGCCCATGTTGCGGACCATCGACCGGCCCACGAACGCCACCTTGCGGCCGTGCGCGTGCGCGGCGTCGAGGACCTGCTGGATGCGGTGCACGTGGCTGGCGAAGCTGGAGACGATCACCCGCTTCGGCGCGGTGCGGAACACCTTCTCGATCGCCGGGGTCAGCTCGCCCTCGGACGTGGTGAACCCGGGCACCTCGGCGTTGGTGGAGTCGGTGAGGAACAGGTCGACGCCCTCCTCGCCGAGCCGGGCGAACCCGCGCAGGTCGGTGATCCGACGGTCGAGGGGGAACTGGTCCATCTTGAAGTCGCCGGTGTGCAGCACCAGCCCGGCCGGGGTGCGGATCGCCACCGCCAGCGCGTCGGGGATGGAGTGGTTGACCGCCAGGAACTCCAGGTCGAAGGGGCCGAACCCGACCAGGTCGCCCTCGGACACCTCGACGGTGGACGGCTTGATCCGGTGCTCCTTGAGCTTGGCCTCGATGAAGGCCAGCGTCAGCTTGGAGCCGACCAGCGGGATGTCGGCCCGCTCGCGCAGCAGGTACGGGACGCCGCCGATGTGGTCCTCGTGGCCGTGGGTGAGCACGATCGCCACCACGTCGTCCATCCGGTCCCGGATGGAGGTGAAGTCGGGGAGGATGACGTCGATCCCGGGCTGGTGCTCCTCGGGGAAGAGCACGCCGCAGTCGACGACCAGCAGCTTCCCGGCGTGCTCGAAGACCGTCATGTTCCGGCCGATCTCGCCGAGGCCACCCAGGGCGACCACGCGCAGCCCGCCATCGGCCAGTGCCGGCGGGGTGCGCAGTTCAGGGTGCGTGCGACTCATGGGCTGCACGGTACGGCGCAGCCCCGACGCCGCAGCGGGGACCGGCGGAGGACGCCGTCCCGGGCTCAGCCTGCCGCGGGCGCCGGGAGCTCGAGGAGCAGCAGCGGGATCCGGCGCCGGGTGCGCCGCTGGTACCCGACGTAGGACGGGAACGCCGTGCAGGCCACCGACCACCACCGGGAGCGCTCGTCGCCGGTGACCTCCCGGGCCACCAGGTCCAGCTCCAGGTCCCCGTCCCGGAGCCCGACCGCGGGCTCGGCCAGCACGTTGGCGTACCAGTCCGGATGGCGGTCGGCGCCGCGCGCGGAGGCGACGGCGGCGTAGACGCCCCGCTGGGTGACCCGCATCAGCGGGGTCCGGCGCAGCTTCCCGGTCCGGGCGCCCACGGTGGTCAGCAGCACGACCGGGCGGCCGCCGAACGCGGCGCCGGTCCGCTCGATGTGCGCGACCTCGTCGCGCACCCACGGCACCGTGCTCGGCGCGTACTCGGCTCCCATGCCCGCAGTGTCCCCGGCGGCGGGACCGGTGCCCGGCCCGGGTCGAGCCGGCGGGCCCGATGCGGGATCCTCGGGGCGTGCTGCGCCCGGTCCTGATCGGCGCGGCGGTCGTGGGGACGGTGGTCGTCGTGCTGACCGGCCTGCTGTGGGCGTTCCAGCGGCACCTGGTGTACCTGCCCGACGCCGGCCCGGGGAAGCCGGCCGCCGCCGTGCTCCCCGGGGCCCGCGACGTCGTCCTGCACACCGCCGACGGCCTGTCCCTGGCCGGCTGGTACCTGCCCGGCCCGGCGCCGGACGCGCCGGCCGTCCTGGTCGCCAACGGCAACGGCGGCCACCGCGGCCTCCGGGCGCCGCTGGCGGCGGCGCTGCGCGGGGCGGGGCTCGGGGTGCTGCTCTTCGACTACCGCGGCTACGCCGGCAACCCCGGCAGCCCGAGCGAGCGGGGGCTCGCGCTGGACGTGCGCGCGGCCCGTTCCTTCCTGCTCGAGGACGCCGGCGTGCCCGCCGACCGGCTGCTGTACCTGGGGGAGAGCCTGGGCGCCGCAGTGGTCACGGAGCTGGCCACCGAGCACCCGCCGGCCGGGCTGGTGCTCCGCTCGCCGTTCGTCGACCTCGCCGCGGTCGGCAGCGTGCACTACCCGTTCCTGCCGGTGCGGGCGCTGCTGCGGGACCGGTTCCCGGTCGCCGAGCACGTCGCCCGGGTGCGGGTGCCGACCACCGTCGTCCTCGGGACGGCGGACTCCGTGGTGCCGCCCGAGCAGAGCCGGGCCGTGGCCGGCGCCGCCGCGCGGCTGCACCGGCTGGTCGAGGTGCCCGGGGCGGACCACAACGACCGGGTGCTGCTGGACGGCGACGCGCTCGTCGGGGCCGTGCGGGAGCTGGCCGGGCACGGTGCAGGATGAGGCGGTGACCAGGGTTCCGTACCTGTCCGCCCGCCTGCAGGGCTTCGGGACGACGGTGTTCGCCGAGATGAGCGCGCTCGCCGTGGCCACCGGCTCGATCAACCTCGGCCAGGGGTTCCCCGACACCCCCGGGCCGGCCGAGGTCCTCGACGTGGCCCGCGCCGCCATCGGCACCCCGCACGACCAGTACCCGCCCGGGCCGGGCCTGCCGGAGCTGCGCGAGGCGGTCGCCGGGCACGTGCACCGCTTCCGCGGGCTGACCTACGACCCGGCCGACGAGGTGCTGGTCACCGCCGGGGCGACCGAGGCGCTGACCGCCGCGCTGCTGGCCCTGCTGGAGCCCGGTGACGAGGTGGTGCTGTTCGAGCCGATGTACGACAGCTACGCCGCCGCGGTCGCCATGGCCGGGGGAGTGCTGCGGCCGGTGCCCCTGCACCCGCCGGCCGACCTCACCGGGCCGTGGGCGTTCGACGTGGCCGACCTGCGCGCCGCGGTCACCCCGCGCACCCGGCTGCTCCTGCTGAACACCCCGCACAACCCGACCGGCAAGGTGTTCACCGCCTCCGAGCTCGCGGCCGTGGCGGCGCTGGCGATGGAGCACGAGCTGCTGGTCCTGGCCGACGAGGTCTACGAGCACCTGGTCTTCCCGGGCGCCGTGCACCGGTCGATCGCCACGCTGCCGGGCATGCGGGAACGCACGCTGGTCGTCAGCAGCGGCGGCAAGACCTTCAACACCACCGGCTGGAAGATCGGCTGGGTGTGCGGCCCGGCGCCGCTGGTCGCCGCCGTCCGCACCGCCAAGCAGTTCCTCACCTACGTCAACGGCGGCCCGTTCCAGCCCGCGATCGCCGCCGGGCTGCGGCTGCCCGACACCTACTTCACCGGAGTCGCCGCGGACCTCGGGCGCCGCCGGGACGTGCTGGTCGCCGGGCTGCGGGCGGCCGGGCTGCCGGTGGTCAGCCCGGAGGCCACCTACTTCGCCACCGTGGACGTCCGCCCGGTGCAGCCCGACGGCGACGGGCTGGCGTTCTGCCGGTCGCTGCCCCAGCGGGCCGGGGTGGTCGCCGTCCCGATGGTGGTCTTCTACGACCCGGCGCACGCGCACCTGGGCCGGCACCTGGTGCGGTTCGCCTTCTGCAAGCGGGACGAGGTGCTCACCGAGGCGGCGGAGCGGCTGAGCCGGTTGCGGGTCTGACCCCCGCCCCGGTCAGGCGCGGCCGTAGACCGGCACGTGCGCTCCGCTCACCGCGGACGCGGCGTCGCTGGACAGGAAGTACACGACCTCGGCGACCTGCTCCGGGCGGACCCAGCGGGAGTGGTCCGCGTCCGGCTGGCCGGTCCGGTTGCCGGGGGTGTCGATGACGCTGGGCAGCACGGCGTTGACCCGCACCCCGTCCTGCAGGTGCTCGGCGGCCATCACGTCGACCAGGCCGAGCAGCGCCAGCTTGCTCGACACGTACCCGGCCGCGCCGGCGAAGGGCCGCACCGCGGCGCGGCTGGAGATCGCGGTGACCGCCCCGCCGCCGGCCGCCACCAGGTGCGGCAGACAGGCCTGTGAGACCAGGTAGGTGGCCCGCAGGTTCAGCCGGAGCTGCTCCTCGAAGTCCTCGACCGGCGCCTCGGCCACCCGGGCCCCCATCGCGAAGCCCCCGACCAGGTTCACCACCGCGCCCAGCGGCCGGTCGGGGTCGCCCGCGGCCAGCTCGGCGACCGGGGCGACCGCGGCCGGGTCGAACAGGTCGGCCCGCACCAGCTCGAGCCCCGGCTCGGCGCCGAGCCGCCCGAGCTCGGCCTCCACCAGCCAGGGCACGACCACGCGCCAGCCGCCGTCGAGGAACCTGCGGGTGACCGCCGTGCCCAGTCCCCCCGAACCGCCCGTGACCAGTGCCGTCCGCGTCATGCCGATGGTTGTACCCGCCCTCGGCCTCCCGTCGGGGAGGATGGGGACATGCGGATCGCGGCGGTGCAGCACGACATCGTGTGGGAGGACCGGGAGGCCAACTTCGACCGGCTCGCGCCCCAGGTGGCCCGGGCGGTCGGTGCCGGCGCGGAGCTGGTGCTGCTCACCGAGACCTTCTCCACCGGCTTCTCCATGACGCCGGGCATCGGTGAGCCCGAGGGCGGCCCCTCGGCGCAGTTCCTCGCCGCGCAGGCCGCCGAGCACGGGGTGTGGGTGGCCGGCACCTGCCCGGAGGTCCCGGGGTCCTCGGCTGACGACGGCGAGCTGCCCTACAACTCGTTCGTGCTGGCCGGCCCGGACGGCAGCACGCACCGGTACCGCAAGCTGCACCCCTTCGCCGACGAGCGGAACCGCTTCCGGTCCGGGGAGGGACCGGTGACCGTGCAGGTCGGGGACCTGCGGATCACCCCGTTCATCTGCTACGACCTGCGGTTCGCCAACGTCTTCTGGGCGGCCGCGGCGGACACCGACCTCTACCTGGTGCCGGCGAACTGGCCCGCCGCCCGGCGGCACCACTGGTCGACCCTGCTGCAGGCCCGGGCGATCGAGAACCAGGCCTACGTGGTCGGCTGCAACCGGGTCGGCACGGCCGGCGACGGGACCGGGCACGCCGGGGACAGCCGGATCGTCGACCCGATGGGGGAGCTGCTGGCCACCGCCTCCGGGGTAGAGACGATCGTGCTGGCCGACGTGGACGCCGCCGAGGTCGCGGCCACCCGCGACCGGCTGCGCTTCCTCGCCGACCGCCGTCCCTGAGGGCTCAGGAGAGCCGGCTGAAGCGCTCGGCGGCGCGGGTCCGGCCGGCCACGATCACCATGTCGTCGGGCTCCACCACGGTGTCGGCCGTGGCGTAGGTGAACCCCTGCCCGCGGCGGTGGACGGCGACGACGGTGACGCCGTGCCTGCTCCGGACGCGGGTGTCCCCGAGCCGCCGGCCGACGATCTCCGCCGGCGGGCAGGTCTTGACCATCGCGAAGTCGTCCTCGAACTGGATGTAGTCCAGGACGGCGCCGCGGACCAGGTGGGCGACGCGGCGGCCCATGTCGGCCTCGGGGGAGACGACGTGGGAGACGCCGAGCTGGCGCAGGATCCGGCCGTGCGGCTCGCTGAGCGCCTTGGCCCACACCTGGCCGACCCCGAAGCTGACCAGCAGCGACGCGGTCAGGATGCTGGCCTCCACGTTGCTGCCGATGCCCACCACGGCGTACTCGAAGTCGGGGACGGCGAGCTGGCGCAGCGCCTCCTCCTTGGTGCTGTCGGCGCGGACCACCTGGCTGAGCTGACCGTTGAGCGCCTGCACGATGTCCGGGTCGTCGTCGATGCCGAGCACCTCGGTGCCGCCGGCCATCAGCTCCAGCGCGAGCGCGGACCCGAACCGGCCCAGGCCGATGACCACGACGGCGCCGGACGACCGGTCCTCCGGGTGCCGGGGGCGCAGCAGGCTAACCAATGACGGGTCGCTCCTTCGGGAGGTCGAACAGCTGCCGGCGCTGCCGCAGGGCCAGTGCCGAGGCCAGTGTGATCGGCCCCAGCCGTCCGATGAACATCAGCACGACCAGGATCAGGTGCGCGGCGGTGGGCAGGTCGGGGGTGATCCCGGTGGAGAGCCCCACGGTCGCGAACGCCGAGATCACCTCGAACAGCGCGACGTCCAGGGTGTGGTGCGTGAGGGGCAGCAGCACCAGCGTGGGCACGATGACGCCGGCCACCGACAGCAGGGCCACCGCGATGGCCTGCCGGTGCACCGACCGGGGCAGCCGCTTGCCGAAGACGTTGACCGCGCCCTCGCCCCGCGCCTCGGCGTAGATGACGAAGAACAGCACCAGGAACGTGGTCACCTTGATGCCGCCGCCGGTCCCGGCCGGTCCGGCGCCGATGAACATCAGCACGTCGGACACCAGCCAGCTGCCCGGCTCCATCGCACCGACGTCGACCACGTTGAAGCCGCCGGAGCGGGTCATGACGGTGCTGGTGAACCCGGCGAGCAGCTTGCCGCCCACACCGAGCGGGCCCAGGGTCTCGTCGTTCTGCCACTCCTGCGCGGTGAGCACCAGGGTGCCGGCCCCCAGCAGCCCGGCCGTGCCGGCGAGCACCAGCCGGGTGTTCATCGTCCACAGCCGCGGCACCCGCAGGTCCCGGCGGAGCTGGAACAGCACCGGGAAGCCCAGGCCCCCGGCGATCACCGCGAGGTCGATCGGCACCAGCACCCAGGGGTCGGTGACGAACCGGACCAGGCTGTCCGGGTACAGCGACAGGCCGCCGTTGTTGAACGCCTGCACGCCGTGGAACACCCCCAGCCACAGCGCCCGGTGCAGCGGCTCGTCGTATCCGGCGGCCAGCCGCAGGGTGAGGACGGCGGCGACCGCGGCCTCGATCAGCAGGCTCACCGTGGCCACACCGAGCAGCACCCGCCGGACGTCGCCGACGCCGACGCTGCGCGCCTCGGCCACCACGTTCAGCCGCGCCCGCACACCGAGCCGGCGGGCCAGCAGGATGGCGAGCACGGAGGTCAGCGTCATGATCCCCAGCCCGCCGACCTGCACCAGGGCGAGGACGACGGCCTGGCCGAACCCGCTCCAGTGCGTGCCGGTGTCCACGACGGCCAGCCCGGTCAGGGACAGCGCCGACGTCGCGGTGAACAGCGCCTCGACGAACCCCGCCCCGCCGGGTCCGCGCCGGGCCACCGGGAGGGTCAGCAGGGCGGTGCCGGCGGCCAGCCCGATGCCGTAGGCCCCGACCACCGCCTGGGCCGGGTGCCAGCGTCGCCGCGGCGGCCACGACCGCCCGCTGGTGCCGACCATCCGAGCACCCTAGGGCGTCGGGACGGGCCTCAGGCGGGGCGGCCGCGGCCCTCCCGCAGGTACCGCACCAGGGCGTTCGTGGAGGAGTCCGCGTCGTAGTCGGGGGCGGCCTCGCCCTGCAGCTTCGGCGCGAGCTGGGCGGCCATGACCTTGCCCAGCTCCACCCCCCACTGGTCGAAGGAGTTGATGTTCCAGATCACGCCCTGGGTGAAGACCCGGTGCTCGTAGGCGGCGACCAGCTGGCCCAGCACGCCCGGGGTCAGCCGCGGCGCCACGATCGCGTTGGAGGGGTGGTTGCCCGGCATGACCTTGTGCGGGACGACGTCGGCCGCCGTCCCGTCCGCGGCGACCTCCTCCGCGGTCCGGCCGAACGCCAGCGCCCGCGGCTGGGCCAGGAAGTTGGCCAGGAACAGGTCGTGCATGTCGTCCAGGCCGCGGCCGGCGGCGAGGTCCCCGGGCAGCGCGAAGGCCAGGAAGTCCGCCGGCACCAGCACGGTGCCCTGGTGCAGCAGCTGGTAGAAGGCGTGCTGGCCGTTGGTGCCCGGCTCGCCCCAGACGATCTCCCCGGTGGAGACGGCGACCGGCGTCCCGTCCAGGGTCACCGACTTGCCGTTGGACTCCATGCACAGCTGCTGCAGGTAGGCCGGGAAGCGGGCGAGGTACTGCGAGTAGGGCAGCACGGCCTGGGTCTGGGCGCCGAAGAAGTCGACGTACCAGAGCGAGATCAGCCCGAGCAGCGCCGGCAGGTTCTGCTCGTAGGGGGCGGTGCGGAAGTGCTCGTCCATGCGGTGGAAGCCGTCGAGCAGCTCCCGGAAGTGCGCCGGTCCGATCGCGACGAGGAGCGACAGGCCGACGGCGGAGGTGAAGGAGTACCGGCCGCCCACCCAGTCCCAGAACCCGAACATGTTGTCGGTGTCGATGCCGAAGTCGGCCACCTTGGCGGCGTTGGTGGACACCGCGACGAAGTGCTTGGCGACCGCGGACTCGTCACCGCCCAGCCCCTCGACCAGCCAGCGGCGGGCCTCGGTGGCGTTGGTGATCGTCTCCTGCGTGGTGAACGTCTTGGACGCGACGATGAACAGCGTGCTGGCCGGGTCCAGGTCGCGGGTGGCCTCGGCCAGGTCGGTCGGGTCGATGTTGGAGACGAACCGGAAGGCCAGCGACCGGTCGGAGAAGTCGCGCAGCGCCAGGTAGGCCATCGCCGGGCCGAGGTCGGAGCCGCCGATGCCGATGTTGACCACGGTGCGGATCCGCTCGCCGGTGTGCCCGGTCCACCCGCCGCCGCGCACCCGGTCGGCGAAGTCGGCCATCCGGTCGAGCACCCCGTGCACGTCGGCGGCGACGTCCTGCCCGTCCACCTGGACGCCGGACGTGCGCGGGTCCCGCAGCGCGGTGTGCAGGACGGCGCGGTCCTCGGTGCTGTTGACGTGCTCGCCGCGGAACATCGCCTCGGTGCGCTCGCGGAGGCCGGCGCGCTCGGCGAGGGCGACCAGCAGCCGGACCGTCTCCGGGGTGAGCCGGTTCTTCGAGTAGTCCAGGACCAGGTCGCCGGCGCGCACGACCAGCGTGCTGCCGCGGTCGGGGTCGTCGGCGAACAGCTCCCGCAGGTGCACGTCGCGGACCTGCTGGTGGTGTGCGGCCAGCGCCTGCCACTCGGGTGTCTCGTCGATCGCCATGCCGTCCTCCTGCCCCGGGGTCGTCGGCACCACACCCTGCCAGGCCGCCCGCGGTGCCCGTCCGGTCCTGCCCTGGCGGGCGGCCACCGCGCCCACGAGACTCCAGGAGGACGGGCGCCGGCCGGCGCCCGCAGGTGGGGGGCGCCCGGCCGGTCGGCCCGCGGCGCCGATCGAGGGGGAACGCCGTGATCGAGACGTCCGTGCCGTCCAGGAGCGACCGGCCCCCGGTGGAGACCACCGGGCGCACCATCGTCGTCTTCGCCGACGACGCCGAGGAGGCGCCGGTGGCGTGGGAGGCGGCCGGCATCGCCGACGTCGCGGACTCCCGCGACCTGTCCGAGGACGACGTGGCCGCCACCGTCGCCAGGGCCGGGGCCACCTTCTTCGCCGAGCTGGGCATCGCGGTGGTGACCGCGGAGCCCCGCCAGCTGGGCGTGCTGCAGACGGCCGGCGCCGCGTCGGGCCGACGGGTGCTCTCGGTCTCCCCGGAGCTGGTCCACCACGTGCTGGCACCGGACCCCGTGGAGTACGCGCAGGCCTACCGGGACGGGGTCGCCGACCTCACCGCGCGGCTGGTGGGTGGCGGGGAGGACGGGGGTCCGGGTGAGGAGCTGCCGACGCCACCGGCGTTCGCCGACGACGCCCGCGCCACGTGGGGCATCCACGCCACCCGAGCCGTGGCGTCGTGCCACACGGGACGCGGCATCTCGGTGGCCGTGCTGGACACCGGCTTCGACGTCGGGCACCCCGACTTCGCCGGCCGGGACGTGCTGACCCAGTCGTTCGTCCCCGGAGAGGCGGTCCAGGACGGGCACGGCCACGGCACGCACTGCATCGGCACCGCCTGCGGCCCCCGCGAGCCCGACACCGGTCCCCGCTACGGGGTCGCCTCCGAGGCCCGCATCCTCGCCGGCAAGGTGCTCAGCGACGCCGGCAGCGGCGAGGACGCGGGGATCCTCGCCGGGATCAACTGGGCGGTGGCCAACCGCTGCCACGTGATCTCCATGTCGCTGGGCGCCGACGTCCAGCAGTCGCACCCGCCGTACTCGGCGGCCGGCCGCCGGGCGCTGCGGAGGGGCTCGCTCATCGTCGCGGCGGCGGGGAACAACGCCGACCGCCGGGCCGGTGACCCCGGTTTCGTCGGCGCGCCGGCCAACAGCGTGGAGATCATGGCGGTCGGTGCCCTGGACCAGCAGCTGGTGACGACGTACTTCTCCGCCCGCAGCGGGACGAGCGGCCGGGGCGGCCAGGTCGACATCGCCGGGCCCGGCTGGCAGGTGCTGTCCTCGTGGCCGATGCCGGAGCGCTACCGCGTCATCAGCGGCACCAGCATGGCGACGCCGCACGTCGCGGGCGTCGCCGCGCTGTGGGCGGAGCAGACCGGCCGCCGCGGCCTGGACCTGTGGGCGACGCTCTGCGCGGAGGCGCAGCGGCTGACGGAGCCCTCGGTGGACGTGGGCAGCGGGCTCGTCGTGGCCCCCGCGTGAGCCGGTCGCGGGCGTAACCTGCGCGCATGGCCGGGCCACCGCGGATGGCTGAGATCACCGTGACCGTCGACGATGACCACCTGCCGGCCCTCGCCGGCGTGGTGGCCGACCTCCGCGCCCGGGGCATGCAGGTCACCCAGGTCCTGGACGAGCTGGGCATCGTCACCGGCGCCGCGCCCGAGTCGGCCCGGGCGTCGCTGTCGGGTGTGGCCGGGGTGGCCTCGGTGGACGCCCGGCTGCGGCACCAGCTGCCGCCGCCGGACTCGCCCGTCCAGTAGGGCGCCGCCGGTCCGGCCGGGTCAGCGGCCCGCCGGGCAGGGCACGTTGTGGTCCAGGTCCGCGCTGACGTACTGGGACAGCAGCACCTCGCCGCCGCCGGTCAGCGGGGGCGCGTCGCAGTTCTCCTCGGCGCCCACCCGGGACACCGCACCGGCCAGCCAGCTGTCCACGTCGTACAGCACGCTGTCCGGCCCGACCGTCCCGACGATGCGGCGCCACTGGTACCCGGTGGAGTAGACGCCCACCTCCGCCCCGACGGAGCGGAAGAGCGCGGCCATCCCCTCCAGCGCCGCCCGGTTGCGGTCCAGCGCGGCGGGCGAGCCGGTCTGCCAGGTGTTCATCGTCTCGACGTCGAGCCACCAGCGGTGCGCCGCCGGGTCCTCCGGGACGCCGGCCGCCCGCGCGGCCGGCCGGAAGAAGGCGTGCACGGTGACCAGGGCGCGGGTCTTCCCGTAGACCCAGGAGCAGGCCAGGCTGTTGGTCCCGTCGCACTCGCCGTAGGGGGAGTCCCCGCTCGCGGGCCAGGTGTCCACCCGGTCGCGGACCTGCCCGGGGTTGGCCGTGTTGACGTACAGCTGGAGCCCCGGCTGAGTGCGCACCGCGCCGCTGGCCTCCGCCGCCCACCGCAGCTGCTCGACCAGGCAGCGGTTCTCCCGGGTGGCCAGACCGCCGTTCACCCCGACCACGCCGAAGGCGTGGTCCTCGGGGAGCTCGGTGCCGCACTGGGGGTGCGAGACGTCGTAGCCGACGGGGGCGTCCGTTCCACCGGTCTCGGCCGAGGCGGTCGCGGGCAGCCCGAGGACGGCGCCGAGCGCGGCCAGGCCGACGACGACGGCCCGCGGACCCATCCTCACCGCGCCGACTGTACCGCCGGCACGGCCCCGCTCCGGGCGGCTGCGCGCGGCACGGGTGGCGGCCGCCCGAGGGGGTAGGAGGGCCGCGGTGCCGACCCGCTCCCGTCCCACCCGCCGACGCTTCCTGGCCGCCGCCGCGCTCACCGGGGTCCTCGCCGGCTGCACCGGACGGCTCCCCGGCGACCTGCTCGAGGACGGCGGCGACCCCGCCGCCGTCCTGGCGGCCCGCCCGCCCGCCACGCCCCCGGCGGGCGCGCCCCCGCCGGGGACGACGCCACTGGGGCTGGAGTCCCGGCGCGACCCGCTGCTGCACCTGCCGCCCGGTCTGGTCCCCGGCCGCCCGGCGCCGCTGGTGGTGACGCTGCACGGCGCCGGCGGCGACGCCGAGGGCGGGCTGGCCCTGCTCCGGGCCCAGGCGGACGAGCGGGGGCTGCTGCTGCTCGGGCCGGCGTCCCGCGGCTCGACCTGGGACGCCGTCGGGGGCGACCACGGCCCCGACGCCGCGCTGCTCGACCGGGCGCTGGACCGGGTGTTCGGACTCGTCGCGGTGGACGCCGGGCAGGTCGCGGTGGCCGGGTTCTCCGACGGCGCGTCGTACGCCCTGGGCCTCGGGCTGGCCAACGGCGGCCTGTTCGGCCGGGTCGTCGCCTTCTCCCCGGGCTTCGTGCCCCGCGGGCCGCGGTCGTCGCCGGCCGACGGCCGGCCGCGGGTGTTCGTGTCGCACGGCGACGCCGACGACGTCCTGCCGGTCGACGCGACCAGCCGCCGGATCGTGCCCCGGCTGACCGACGAGGGGTACGACGTGACCTACCGGGAGTTCGCCGGTGCGCACGTCGTGCCGCCGGAGGTCGCCGCGGAGGCGGCCGACTGGCTGGGCTGGACGGGCCCCCGGTGACCGGGGACGCCGCGCTGGAGCGGCTGGCCCTGCTGCAGGCGGGGGCCGCGGCAGCCGACGTGCTGGCCTTCTTCGACGGGCTGCCGCCGGTGCCCGCCGCCGGGCTGGCCGGCCGCTGGCGGGGCAGCGAGCTGCCCACCGGCCACCGGTTCGACGGCCTGCTCACCGCCTTCGGCTGGTACGGCAAGGAGGTGGTCGACGCCGAGACGGTCTTCCCGCTGCTGTTCCGGGACCGGGCCGGCGTGCCGCGGCCGGTGGACCCCCGGTTCGCCCCGCTGGGGCTGCTGCGGACCGTCCCCGGGGCGGCCCGCACCGCGCCGGCCCGCGCGGCGTTCGCCGCGGTCCGGCCGCTGCTGACCGGCCGGCGGCCGCAGGCGCGGGTGCGGGAGGTGCTGCACCGCGGCGTCCTGACCGGCGCGCTGGTCTACGACCGGCTGCCCGTCGTCGACGCCTTCCGCCAGGTCGGGCCGGACACCCTGCTGGGGCTGATGGACGCCCGGGGCGTGCCCGAGCCGTTCCCGTTCGTGCTGCGCCGCGACGTCAGAGCCGACGTCACGGCCGGGTCGCGTACCAGCGGGCCAGCCGGGCGAACCCCTCGTCCAGGCTGACCCGCGGCGCCCAGCGCAGCGCCGTCCGGGTGCGGCGCTGGTCGAACCAGTGCGCGGTGGCCAGCTGCTCGGCCAGGAAGCGGGTGAGCGGCGGCGTGCTGCGGGCGCCGGCCAGCGCCCAGCCGGCGTCGATGGCGGCGCCGGCCAGCCAGGCGGCCCGGAAGGGCACCCGGAACCGGGGGCCGGGCACGCCGGCTGCCCGGCACAGCCGCGCCAGCACCTCGCCGACCGGCCGCGGCTCGCCGTTGGAGACCACCAGCGCCTCGCCGTGCACCGGCCCGCAGGCGTCGGCCGCGGCGACAAGCGCGTCGGCCGCGTTGTCCACGTAGGTGGTGTCGACGAGGGCGGCTCCCGAGCCCAGCAGCGGCAGCCGGCCGGCCCGGGCCCGCTCGACGATCCGGCCGACCAGCTGGGTGTCCCCGGGGCCCCACACCAGGTGCGGGCGGACGGCGAGCACGGCCAGGTCCGGGGCGTCGGCGGCCAGCGCCTCCTGCTCGGCCACGGCCTTGGAGCGGGCGTAGTGACCGCGTGCGGCGGCCGGGTCCGCGGGTTCCGCGCCGACGCCGGCCAGGGCGCTGCCGGCGTGCGCGACCGACGGGGAGGAGACGTGCACGAGGCGGCCGGCGCCCAGCTCCCGGCAGGCGGCGACGACGGTGCGGGTGCCGGTCACGTTCGCCCGGGAGTACTCGGCCCACCGGCCGACCACGTCGACCTTGGCGGCCAGGTGCACCACGGCGTCCTGGCCGCGGACCGCGCGGCGCACCGCGGACGGGTCCGCGACGTCCCCGAGCACCTCCGCGCAGCCGATCCGGGCGGGCCGGCGCTGCAGCACCGTCACCTCGTCGCCGCGCTCGACGAGGCGCTGCGCCGTCGCCCGGCCGAGCATCCCGCTCGCCCCGGTGACCAGCACCCTCACCGGCGGCCGGACCTGCGGCGCCGGCGCGCGCCCGAGCCGTCCAGCACGCGGGCCGCCCGGCGGGCGACCTCGGTGCGGTCGACCTTGGACGCGTGCCGGATGTCCACCGGCAGCCGGCCGGTGACCAGCACGGCGGCCAGGTCCACCCCGGCCGCCGTCCGCACGGCGTCGGCGAGGTCGGGGTCCGCCGGGGTCAGCCGGTCCCGGCCGGCCCACCCGGCCCGCCGCCCCGTCCGCGCGGGCACCACCACGGCGACGGCGACCTGGGTGCCCGGCGGGCCGACGCCGACCAGCGCGGCGGCCTCGACGCCGGCCAGCCGCTGCACCCGCAGCTCCGGGCCGACCGGGGTGCGGACGCCGTCGGCGGTGCTGACGACGTGCGGCAGCCGGCCCTCGATCCACAGCCGGCCGGCGTCGTCGAGGTGTCCGACGTCGCCGGTGCGGTGCCAGCCAGGGTCCCGGGAGGAGGCCCGCTCGGTGGCCCACAGCGCGTCGTACCGGTCCTTGACGTGCGGGCCGCGGACGCAGACCTCGCCGGTGCGCCCCGGCTCGGCGGTGAGCGCACCGTCGGCCCGGCCGAGGGCCGACAGCGGGCTCAGCCGCACCTCGACGCCGGGCAGCGGCCGGCCCACGCAGACGCCGTCGCCGGGGCCGGCCGCGGCGACCTCGGCGGCCGACACGTCGGTGACCGGCAGCGCCTCGGTCATGCCGTAGGGGGTGTGCGCCTCGGCGCGGGGCAGCACGGCCCGGACCGACTCGAGCAGCGGCGCGGGCACCGGGGCGCCGGCGGACATCAGCAGCCGGACCCCGCCCAGCGCCGCCCGCTGCGCCGGCGACAGCTCCCCGCCGGTGGCGGCCACCCGGCGCAGCGCGGCCGGGGAGGCGAAGACCACCGTCGCGTCGACGGCGGCCACCGCGTCGGCCAGGTCCGCGGCCCGCAGGGTGCCCGGCTTCGTCACGTCGATCGCCGGGACCGCCGAGCCGATGCCCAGTCCCGGCCCGAGCAGTGCGAACGGCGCGAAGGCGGCGACGAACCGGTCGTCGTGGCCGAGCCGGTAGGTGCTGCGCACCAGCTCCAGCTGGGCAAGCGCCTGGGCGTGGGTGTAGACCACGCCCTTGGCCGGGCCGGTCGCGCCGGAGGTGAACAGCACCGCGCAGTCGGCGTCCAGGGGCATGCCCGCCGGGGCGGGGGCGGCGCGGCCCAGGTCGGCCAGCCCCGCCAGGTCGGAGTCGGCGCCCAGGGCCCGGCGCAGTGCCGGGTGCACGCCGGCGGCGATCCGGGACCCGGGCAGGCCCATCAGCCGGGCCGCGGCCAGGCCGGGGCCGCCGGCGACGACGTGCCGGACCGCCGCGCTGCGCAGCGCCCGGCGCATGCCGGCCAGGCCCAGCCCCTTGTCCGCCACCACGACCACCCCGCCGGCCCGCCACACCGCGTAGACGGTGGCGGTCAGGTCGGCCGAGGGCTCCACCAGGAGCGCGACCCGGTGGCCGGGGCGGACGCCGGAGGCGGCCAGCCCGGCGGCCAGCTGCTCCACCCGCCGGGACAGCGCCGACCAGCTGGTGGCGGCGCCGCCGACCTCCACGACGGCGGGGGAGTCGTCGCCGGCCCGCTCGGCCAGGGCCGACCACAGCCGGCGGCTGTCGGGGACGGACGTCGTCCGGGCGGGCGTCGCGGGGGGTCCGGCGTCCAGGTCGGTGACCCACTGGGCGACCGCGTCGGCGTACTGCGGCGCGTCCTCGGGCAGCAGGTGGGAGGCGTTCTCGTAGCGGTGCAGCTGCGCCTGCGGCAGCCGGCGGCGGATCTCGGCGAGGTACCGGTCGGCGAAGACCGGGTCGCGGGGGCCCCACAGCAGCAGCGCCGGCACGTCCAGGGCGCGGACGCCCTCGCCGATCGCGTCCAGGGTGGGCCGGGAGGGGTGCGCCCCGGTGAACGGGATGTCGGCGACGAAGTCGCCCACCGACCGCCGGCGGGCCGCGGAGCGGTAGGGCGCGGCGAAGGCCCGGCGGACGTCGGCGGGCAGCGCGGGCCGGGACAGCCGCGTCGTGGTCGCCACGAACAGCGGGGTGCGGACGGTCACCACCTCGTGCAGCGCGCGGGAGGACGCCAGCCGGATCAGCACCGGGCCGAGGTCGTCGTCGGGCTGGGCGACGGCGGTGTTGGTGAGCACCACGCCGCGCAGCTGGTCCCGGTGCGCCAGCGCCCAGCCCAGCGAGATGACCCCGCCCCAGTCGTGGGCGACGGTCACCACCGGCCCGGTGACGCCGAGCGCCGCAGTCAGGTCGCCGAGGTCGGCGACCCGCTGGGGCAGCGTGCGGGCGGTGCCGAGGCGTTCGGAGAACCCCATCCCCAGCTGGTCCGGTGCCACGACCCGCCAGCCCGGCGGCGCGGCGGCCAGCAGCCGCCGCCACAGGTAGGACCAGGTCGGGTTGCCGTGCACGCAGAGCAGGGTCCCGACCGGGTCGGTCACGCCGTTGTCGAGCACGTGCCAGGTGTGCGGAACGCCGTCGGCGCCGGGGACGCGCAGCGTCCGGGACCAGGCCGGGTCCAGCCCGGGGAGGGGGTGCGGGACGTCGGGGGCGGCCGCCGCCGTCACCAGGCGATCTCGAGGATGGAGGCGTTGAGGCCCGAGCCGATGCCCATCAGCAGCACCCGGTCGCCGTCCACCAGGTCGTGCGCCTCGCCGGCGAGGGTGAACGGCACCGACGCCGGGCCGATGTTGCCGCGGTCGGGGAAGGTGCGGGGCACCCGCGCCGGGTCGATGCCCAGCCGCTCGCAGACGGCGTTCGTGTGCACCTGGGACACCTGGTGGATGACGTAGCGGTCCATGCCGCGGGCCCAGTCGAACTCGCCGGTGGCCTCGGTCCACAGGTCCTGCGACAGCTGCAGGCCGGCGTCCAGCAGCCCCTTGAGGTCGGTGTACATGCCGTCGTTGTCGCCGATGCACAGCTCGTGGTGCTCGGTGCCGGCCCGGCTGGCGCTGGCCACCACCCGGTGGCCCTCGGGGTGCCGGTCGGCGCGGCCGAGCACCATCGCGGCGGCGCCGGAGCCGAGGGTGAGGGAGGCGAACTGGGCCATCACGTCCTTGGACGTGGTGCCGGGGCGGGACAGGTTCGCGATGGTGCGCTCCTGCACCTTCTGCGAGTCCTCGCCGTTGACCACCAGCACGTAGTCGACCCGGCCGGAGTCGATCATCGCGCCGGCCAGCTCGATGCCGTTGACGAAGCCGAGGCAGGCGTTGGTGAGGTCGAAGTTCTGGCACGAGCTGGGCAGCCCGAGCGCGTGGTGCACCGCGGTCGCCGTCGAGGGCTCCAGGTGCATGCGGCTGACCGACGTGTTGACCATGAGGCCGATCTCGGCCGGGTCGATGCCGCTCTCGCTGATCGCCTTCGCCCCGGCCATAGCCGCGCCGTCGACGAAGGTGACGCCCTCGGGCCACCAGCGGCGCTCCCGGATGCCGACCAGCCGCTCGAGCATCCCCGGGCGCAGCCGGACCCGCTCGTAGGTCTCGGCCAGCCGCTCGTCGAGCGACGCCGAGGTGACCACCTGGGAGGCGTCCGCGGAGCTGACGTCGAGGATCGTGGTGTTGGCGAATCGGTGGGTGGTGTTGCCACGCATCTGCACAGGTCCTGTCGAGTGGAGGTCGGCTCCATACTCGTACGGCGCCCCGGTCGTCGCTCCGGGTACCCCGTCGAGGACGGCGTACCCCTGTGATCCGGACGGCGGCGGCCGGATCCCCGAGCAGCGTACGTCGCCGTCCGGCCCGGGCGCCCGCGCCGGCCGGACGGCTCCCGTCCCGGCCCCCGGGAGGTCAGCCGGCCAGGTCGACCGTCCTGCCCTCGGTCGCGCTGCGGCGGGCGGCGTCCAGCACGGTCGCAGTCGCCACCGCGTCCGCCGCCTCGACCGGGACCGGGCCGCGGCCCCGAAGGGCCCGGGCGAACGCCGGGTAGAACGAGTCCCACGCCCCGGGCAGGGTCGGCACCGGCTCGCCGGGGCCGCCGCGGTGCACGCGACCCCAGGTCCCCTCCGGCTCGGCGCCCCACCGCTCGCCCAGGGTGGCCGGGGTGTGCCCGGTCAGCAGCGCGTCCTCCTGGCCCTCCATGCCGCCCACCCCGCCGCCGGTGACGACGTAGCTGCCGGTGGTGCCGGTGACCCGGAACCGCGGCCCGGGTGCGCCCTGGCTCCAGCTGCCCCACAGGTGCGCGTGCGCGCCGCCGGTGTGGGTGAGCGCCACGAAGACGTCGTCGTCCAGTCCGTCCTCCCGCAGCCGCCACTCCGCGTAGACCCGTTGGACGGGCCCGAGCAGCACGAGCGCCTGGTCCACCAGGTGGCTGCCGAAGTCCAGCAGCGTCCCGCCGCCGGACCGCCCCGGGCCGGTGTCGGGAGCCAGCCGCTCGAACCGGGACTCCAGCCGGGTCAGCTCGCCGAGGGTGCCGTCGGCGGCGAGCGCCTGGACGGTCCGGAAGTCCGCGTCCCAGCGCCGGTTCTGGTACGGCGACAGCGGCAGGCCGAGCCCGGCGGCGAGCTCGGCGCTGCGCCGGGCGGCCGCGGCGTCCAGCGCGAAGGGCTTGTCGCAGACCACGGCCAGCCCCAGCCGCAGCGCCTCGTCGGTCAGCGCGCTGTGCGTGTCGGCCGGGGTGGAGATCGCCACCGCCTCGGCGCCGGCGGCCGCGAGCTCGGCCAGCGAGCCGAACGTCGCCGTCCCCGGGTGCTCCGCAGCGACCAGGGACCGCCTCTCGGCCGAGGTGGTGACCACTCCGAGGAGGTCGCACTCCGGCGCGGCGGCCAGCAGCGGCGCGTGGAACCACCGCCCGCCGAAGCCGTAGCCCACGAGGCCGAACCGGACCGGTTGGAGTGCGTTCCCCGTCATGGGTCGATCATGGCCCCGTGACCGTCTCCATCGGGACGTCGGGCTGGAGCTACGACCACTGGGACGGCGTCCTCTACCCGCCGGGCACCCGGGCGGCCGACCGGCTGGCGCACTACGTGCGGCGCTTCGACACCGTGGAGCTCAACGCCAGCTTCTACCGCTGGCCGCGGACGGCGACGTTCGCGAGCTGGCGGCGCAGGCTCCCGCCCGGGTTCGGCCTGTCGGTCAAGGCGCCGCGCGGGCTGACCCACGCCAAGCGGCTGTACGCCCCCGAGGTCTGGGTGCAGCGGCTGGTGTCCTGCTGGCACGAGCTCGGGGACCGGCGGGCGGTGCTGCTGGTGCAGCTGCACCCGGGGCACGAGCGGGACGACGCCCGGCTGGACTGGTTCCTGGGCCTGCTGCCGGACTGGATGCGGGTCGCCGTGGAGTTCCGGCACCCCAGCTGGCAGACCGAGGACGTGTTCGCCCTGCTCGAGCGGCACGGCGCGGCGTACTGCGTGATGAGCGGCGCGCGGCTGCCGTGCGTGCTGCGGGCGACCGCGCCGTTCGTCTACGTGCGGATGCACGGCCCGGACCGGGAGCACCTCTACGCCGGCTCGTACGGCGAGGCCGACCTGCGGTGGTGGGCCGACCGGATCGGCGAGTGGGCCGGGGACGGCCGGGACGTCTACGTCTACTTCAACAACGACGGCCACGGCCACGCCGTCCGGGACGCCGAGGCGCTCCGCGGGCTGGTCGGCGGCCTCGTCAGCGGCTGACGGGTACGGCAGCATGGCGGCGCGCACCGTCCGCGTCGTCCCGAGGAGAGCCGTGCCGCAGACCAGCGAGGACCCGGGTGGGGCGCGGGGCAGCGCCGAGGACCTGCACCGGCTGTCCATGACGATCCTGATGACGCCGGACATGTCCAACTTCGCGGGCAACGTGCACGGCGGCACGCTGCTCAAGCTGCTGGACCAGGTGGCCTACACCTGCGCCACCCGCTACGCGCGCAACTACGCCGTCACGCTGTCGGTCGACCAGGTGGTCTTCCGCGAGCCGGTGCACGTGGGGGAGCTGGTCACCTTCCAGGCCTCGGTCAACCGGACCGGCCGGACGTCGATGGAGATCGGCGTGCGGGTCAGCACCGAGGACCTGGTCCGGCAGGTCGTCCGGCACACCAACAGCTGCTACTTCACGATGGTCGCCCTCGACCCCGACGGGCGGCCGGTGGCCGTGCCCCCGTGGGAGCCGCGGACGGCGCAGGAGCGCCGCCGGCACGAGGCCGCCGGCCGGCGCCGCGACCTGCGCCGGGAGGTCGAGCGGGTGACCACGGAGATCAGGGTCGCCGGCGGCGCCGCCCCGGCCTGACCCCGCCGGGCCGGCGCCCTGCCGGTCACCGTCCGCTGCCGGGGCCGAAGTCGCCGAACGGCTCGACGGCCGCCGGGGCGACCGGGGCACCGGTCACCACCTGGCCGGCGGCGTCGAGGACCCGCACCGCACGCGCGCCCCCGGGGACGGCGACCACGGCGCCTCCGCCGGTCAGCGGCACCCTGCCCACCGGCCGCCCCTGGCCGTCGAGGACCTCGGCGGAGACGCCGGCCGGCGGTGCGGAGACCACCAGCCAGCGGCCCCGGCCGGCCCGCGCGGGCGGGCCGGAGGCGACGTCGCAGATCCGGGCCACGGTCAGCCGGGCGACGTCGGCGTTGCCCGGCGGGGTGGCCACGCCGCAGGGGACGACCTGGGCACCGGCCCGCACCCAGGTGCTGACCAGGAGCGCGCCGCCGGGGCTGCGGGCCAGCAGGACCGCGGCGGTGCCGGGGCGGCCGTCGGGCAGCGCGCCGGACCAGACCAGCTCGGCCTCGAGCGCGTCGGGCTCGACGCCCAGCGGGACGGCGAGGGTGGTCAGCGCGGTGGCGACCAGCGCGTCGTCGGGGAGCACCGTGGCGGGCCGCAGCGGGTCCGCCGCGGGCAGCGGCACCGGGCCGGGGGAGCCCGCGCCGGGCCAGTCGGCGCCGGACCGGTACACGACCTCGCCCTCGGCGAGCACCCGCACGCTGACCGCCGTCCCGCGGGCGGTGGTCGCGACGGGGACGACCGCGACCCCGTCCGGCGCGTCGACGGCCTCGTAGGTGCGGCCCACCGTGCCGCGCGGGCCGATCCGCAGCCGGTCGGAGACCTCCACCCGGTCGTCCCGGCCGGCGACCACCAGCAGGCTGGCCGGCCCGGGCCCGCCGAGCACCAGCGAGGCCGGCCGGTCCAGGCCGAGGTCGGCCGGCAGGGAGGGGACCAGCGTCTCCGCGGCCGCTCCGACCGGGCCGGTCAGCCACACCCCGCGGAAGTCCTCGTCGACGACGCCGGTGACCAGCGCGGCCCGGCCGGACGGGGTGTCCCCGGCGTAGACGACCTGCCTGCGGTGGGGCGGCGGCGCGGTCAGGCCGCCCCAGTCGACCTGCCGGACGGCGCCGAGGAACACCGGGTCGCCTGCCAGCGACCCCCGGGTCGGGCCGGTCAGCACCGGTGTCGACCGCGGGACGATCGGCGGTGGACGGTCCAGCGACGGGCCCGGTGCCGCGGGGGTGGCCGGTGGCGGCGCCGGGTCCGGGAGCGTGCGGGCCAGCGGCACCCCGACGCCGACCGCGCAGGCCGCGGCCAGGAGGCCGGCGACCACCCGGCGGCGGGCGGTGCGGCGGCGGGCGGCGACGTCGGCCACCGCCTCGGCGTCGTCCAGCTGCCACGGGCCGGGGTCCGCGGCCAGCCGGGCCAGCTGCTGCCGGACCCGGTCCTCGTCGCCGGCCTCGTCCGCGTCCCGCTGGTAGCCGACCGGTAGCGCGGCGGCCAGCCGGGGGAGCGCGTCGGCGGCGTCGCCGGCCACGGACTCCGGGGAGCAGCCGAGCAGCCGCGCGGTCGCGGCGACGTCGCGGTCCTCGTGCCAGCGCAGCACGGCCACCGCCCGGGTCCGCGGCGGGAGCTCGCGCAGCGCCCGGGCGAGCTCCCGGTGCTGCCAGGCCGGGGCGGCGGCGGACCCGGACTCCAGCACCTGCTCGGCGCGCAGCAGCCCGGCGCCCCGGCGGGTGACCGCGGCGACCATCGACCGCAGGACGGCGGTGTGCGGGTCGTCGCCGGCCCTGCGGCGTCCCCACCGGCGCCGGGCGCGGGTCAGCGCCTGCTGGACGAGGGCCTCCGCGGACGCCCGGTCGCCGGTGAGCAGCAGCGCCGTGCGCAGCAGCTCGGGACGGCGCTCCCGGACGAACGCGGCGAAGTCCGGGGTGAGGGGGTCGTCGGTCACCGGCCGGCTCACTCAGCCGCCGAACACGCCCGTCCGGGCCAGCAGGACCGCCAGGCCCACCAGCACCAGGACGGCGAGGAGGGTGGTCACCACCACCGGGACGACGACCCACCGGCGCTTGAAGCGCCAGCGCGGCGGGGTGGTCACCGGCCCGGCCGCACCGGCGTCCCGCCCGGGAGGGTCGCTCCTGCCCGGTGCCGGGTCGGGGCGCCCGAGCTTCCGGTCGACGAGCGTGCGCGCCTGGTCGCGGGCCTCCCGGACCACCGACTCGGCCACGGTGCCGGCCACCGAGCCGAGGACGGCCCGGGACGCCGAGGCCACCGACCGGAGCTCGGCGCGGTCGAACCGGGCCAGCTGGCCGCCGCGGTGCACGGCGTCCCGGATGCGCGGCGAGCGGGCCGGCCGGGCAGCCGCGCGGGGCGGTGCTGCGCCGGTGAGCACCTCCTCGAGCCGGCGACGTGCCTCGGCGGCGGACATCCGCCGGCCGGGCTCCTTGGTGAGCAGGCCGCGCAGCACCGGCTCCAGCGGGCCGGCCGCCAGCATCGGCTCGGGGTCCTCGGACACCACCGCGAACAGCGTGGCCATCGGCTCGCCGCGGTCGAAGGGCAGGTGGCCCTCGACGGCGGTGTACAGCGTCGCGCCGACCGACCAGAGGTCGTCGGCGGGCTGCGGGTCCTCGCCGTTGGCCCGCTGCGGGGACATGTAGCTCGGCGAGCCGAGCACCGCGCCCTGGGTGGTGAGCGTGGAGTCACCGGTGCTGGTGGCGATCCCGAAGTCGGTGAGGTGCGCCCGGCCGTCCTCGCCGACCAGCACGTTGGCCGGCTTGACGTCGCGGTGCACGATGCCCGCCGCGTGCGCGGCCTCCACGGCGGCCAGCACGTCCATGCCGATCCGGGCCACCTCGTGCGGCGACCGCGGGCCCTCCTGCAGCAGCTGCTGCAGGCTCCGGGAGGGCACGCACTCCATCACCACCCACGGCTTGCCCTCGTCCTCGACCACGTCGTAGACGCTGGTGACGCAGGGGTGGGTGAGCCGTGCGGCGGCCCGCGCCTCGCGCAGCGTCCGCTCCCGCAGCACGGCGCGTTCCTCGTCGCTGAGGTGGAAGGCGAGGGTGACCTCCTTGACCGCCACCTCGCGGGAGAGCACCAGGTCGGTCGCCCGCCAGACGACGCCCATGCCGCCGCGGCCCAGCTCGTCGTCCAGCGCGTAGCGCCCCGCCACCACCCGACCGGCCGCTCGGGTGTCGCCGCTCATGGCCGGACAGTACGCCCGGAGCCGTCCGCCCACCGGCGTTGCGCGAGCGGGTTGTGCGCGGGGCCGGCATGCGGTCGCCTCCTGCCGTGGTCACCGGGGCCGGGAGCGGGATCGGTCGGGCGACCGTGCTCCGGCTGGCCGCCGACGGCACGCCGCGCCGACCCTGGGCACCCGGCCCCGAGCACGCGGCCCGGTCACCACCGCCAGCGCAGCGCGGCAGCCAGCTCCGCGTCGGGCACGTCCCGGTAGGTCTCGGCCTCGGCCCGCCGGGTGGCCAGGAAGGAGGTGTGCAGCAGGTCGCCCATCGCCTCGCGGAGCACCGTCGAGGCCTCGAGCGCGTCGGCGGCCTCGCCGAGGGAGCCGGGGAGCCGGCGCACGGGACCGTCCGGGCCGAGGGAGGACGGGTCCACCGGCACCGGGTCGGGGAGCGTCAGCTCCGCGTCCAGGCCGGCCAGCCCGGCGGCGGCGATCGCGCCCAGGGCGAGGTAGGGGTTGGCGGCGGGGTCGATCGGCTTGTACTCCACGTTGGACGCAGTGGCCCGGTGCCCGGCCATCCCCGGCACCACCCGCAGCGCGACCTCGCGGTTCTCCACCCCCCACGCCTGGTACGCCCCGGCCCACTGCTGCGGGCGCAGCCGCAGGTAGCTGACCGGGCTGGGGCTGGTGACCGCGGTGAGCGCAGGGAGCTCGCGCAGCACGCCGGCCAGGAAGGACGCCCCCCGCGGGGTCAGCCCGCCCGGCCCGTCGCCGGCGAAGAGGTTGCGGCCCGGGGCCCCGTCGCCACCGTCGGACCACACGCTCAGGTGGACGTGCGCGCCGTTGCCGACACCGCCGGCGACCGTCATCGGCGAGAAGGACGGGCGCTGGCCCAGCGGCCGGGAGACCTGCCGGACCAGCTGGCGCACCAGCAGGTCGACGTCAGCCGCCTCCAGCGGGGGCAACGGGGCCAGGGCCAGCTCGAACTGGCCCGGCGCCACCTCGGCATGGAACTGCTCGACCGGCACCCCCTGCTGGTAGCAGGCCCGCAGCAGGGCCATGGGGAAGTCGGTGGAGGCGAGGGCTGCGGCGCTGTACCCGGGACCGTCGGAGGCCGGCATCGGCGCGTCGTCCGGCCCGGCGCCGCGGACGCCCTGGAACCACTCCAGCTCGCGGCCCACCTGCAGGTGCAGACCCCGGTCGGCCAGCCGCTGCACCATCCGGCGGAGGAAGAGCCGTGGGCAGGTCGGCCAGGCGCCGCCGTCCTGGTCGTACTGGTCGGCCGGCGCCCAGGCCACGCCGGGCTCGGTCACCAGCGGCACGCAGGCGGTCAGGTCGGGCAGCAGCCGGAGGTCGCCGATCGGACCCTCGAGGCCGGGGACGGCGACCGGCAGGTCGTCGATGCTGAAGACCGAGATGGCCCGGGAGAACCCCATCCCGGAGCGTCGTACGGCGGCCAGGCGGGACAGCGGGACCATCTTCACCCGGGCCACCCCGGCCGGGTCGACGATGGCCACGGCCACCGTGTCGACGCCTGCCGCGGACAGGGTCGCGGTCAGGGCCACGCCGTCGTCGCCGCCGCTCGCGGCGGAGAAGTCGCTCATCCCGTTCCTCTCCGACCGGCGCCCGCCGTCCGGGGCGCCGCCTGCGGTGCAGTCTGCCGGGGGATCGGGGTCCCGGGCGGGTCCACGGCCACGGCTGTCCCCCCGCGGTCCGGTGCGTCCGGGACGGCGTGCCGGCAGTCGCGCGACACAGCCCCCGTTCTCTGATATCTCTGACGGACATCAAATGGAGCGGAGGTCGGCGGGCATGGACCCAGCACAGCTCCGCGACCCGGCCACCGGTGGCCGGTGGCCGGTCGGCCGCTCGGCCGAGCTCGCCGAGCTGCCCACCGGGCGGCTCGCCGACGGCGAGATCGTCCCGACCGCCGTCCTGCTCGCCTCGGAGGACGGCTCGTACCACGTCGGTCAGACGCTGGGGCCCAACGGTGGGGACGTGATGCTGTGACAGCACCGGGACCGGGCGGCACCGCCGTCCAGGACGACGCGGAGGACGCGCTGGCCGCCCAGATCGCGACGGTGGTGGCCGCGGCCCACGCGGCCGACGTCCGGCTGGTGCGGTTCGGCTACTGCGACGTGAGCGGGGTGGCCCGGACCAAGGCGATCCACGTCGGGCAGCTGCGGCACAAGCTCCTCGAGGGCGTGAGCCTGACCCGGGCGCAGATGGCGATCGACCTGCTCGAGCAGCTGGTGCCGATCGAGGGGATGGAGCCGGTGGGAGAGATCCGGCTGGTGCCGGACCCGGCGACGTTCACCGTGCTGCCGTGGGTGCCGGGCACCGCGGGTGTGCTGTGCGACCAGCTCGACCACGACCGCACCGACTGGGGGGCCTGCCCGCGCTCCTTCCTGAAGCGCATGGTGGACCGCGCCGCGGGCCTGGGGATCACCGTGCAGGCCACCTTCGAGAACGAGTTCTACCTGGCGACCCCGCACGACGGTGGCTGGCACCCCTACGACGCCCCGGGCCACGCGCCGGTCTACAGCTCGATCGGGCACGACTTCGCGGCCGCGGTCATGCTCGAGACGGTCGACGCGCTGGGCGCGCAGGGCATGGTGGTGGAGCAGGCGATCAACGAGTACGGGCCGGGCCAGCAGGAGATCTCCATCCGGCACACCACCGCGCTGGGAGCGGCGGACAACCAGATGAAGTTCCGGGACACCGTGCGCGGGGTCGCCGGCCGACACGGGCTGGTCGCGTCCTTCGCCGCCAAGCCGTTCCCGCAGGAGATCGGCAGCGGTGCCCATGTGCACTTCAGCCTCTGGGACCTCGACGGCAGGCGCAGCCTGCTCTACGACCGGGCGCAGCCCGGCGACCTGTCCCCACTGGGCAGGCACTTCATCGCCGGCGTCGTCGAGCACCTGCCCGCGCTGACCGCGCTGACCGTGCCGAGCTACAACTCCTTCCGCCGCCTGACGCCGAGTGCCTGGGCGTCGGCGACCACCTCGTGGGGCTTCGACAACAAGGAGGTGGCCCTGCGGGTTGTCTCGCCGTTCCACCGCCGGGAGGAGGCCTCCTACAACATCGAGTACAAGGTGTCCGACGGCAGCGCCAACCCCTACCTGTCCCTCGGCGCGCTGATCGCCTGTGGCCTCGACGGGGTGCAGCGGCGACTGGAGCCGGGGGAGCCGTGCCGCCGGGACCCCGCGGTGCTGTCGCCCGAGGAGCTCGCCCGCGGCCGCGTGCGGCCGCTGCCGGACTCCATGGGGGCGGCGCTGGACGCGCTGGCCGGGGACGACGTGCTGCTGTCCGCGCTCGGGCCGCTGCTGGCCCGCTGCTACCTCGCCGTCCGGCGGTCGGAGGAGGCCGCGTTCTCCACCCACGACCAGGACTTCGAGATCCGCCACCACTTCCACCGGTTCTGACACCGGACCCGGCCCGACCCACCCCACCGCCGGCAACGGAGCCTGCGAGGACGGCAAGCCCGCTGACGAGGAGACGTACCGATGTGCCGCCTGCTGGGAACGGTGTCCACGACACCCGTGACGCTCGACGACGTCCTCGGGACCGAGCGCGGGGCCTTCCTGGGCCTCGCAGCGGTCCACGGGGACGGCTGGGGGCACGCCTGGAGCACCGGCCCCGGCGAACTGGAGGTCCGCAAGTCGCCGGAGTCCGCGCTCGACAGCGCTGAGCTCGGTGACCTCGCCGGCACCCGCGCCGCCGAGGCCGCGCTCACCCACCTGCGCTGGGCCACCCTGGGCCTGACCGTGCGGCCCGACAACACCCACCCGTTCACCGACGGCCGGGTCGCCTTCGCGCACAACGGCTCGGTGTCCCCGCCCGCCGCGCTGGACGCCCTGATCGCCCCGGAGCTCCGGGCCCGTCAGCAGGGCGACACCGACAGCGAGCGGTACTTCCTGGCCGTGCTGTCCCGGATGGCGGAGGGGCTCCCGCCCGCCGAGGCGCTGGCCGCGGTGGTGCGCGACGTCCTTGCCGGCGAAGCCCGGGTGCACAGCCTGAACTGCCTGATGCTCACCCCCGACGCGCTGCTCGCCGTGTGCTGCTACGACCCGGAGTGGGGCGACGATCGGGACTACTACCCGTTGCTGTACCGCCGGGTCGGGGACACGGTCGTGGTGGCCTCCACCGGATGGACCGACAGCGCCGGCTGGAATACGGTCAGCAACGGCCAGCTGCTGGTGGTCGAGCGCGGGTCGCTGGCGACGACGATCCTGCCGGTCGCCACCCTCGAGCCGGTCCGGGCGGTCTCGTGACCGAGGTGCGCCTGGCGGCGCCGCCGCGCGCCAGCGACCAGGCCTACCAGCTGCTGCTCGAGCGCATCCTGGACCTGCGCATCCCACCGGGCACGGTGGTGAACGAGCAGCAGCTCGCGCTGGAGATCGGCCTGGGGCGGATGCCGGTGCGCGAGGCGCTGGCCCGGCTGGCCGGCGACCGGCTGATCACCGTCATGCCCCGGCGCGGCACGGTGGTGACGGGGCTGAACCTGGAGGAGGTCCTCGACCTCTTCGAGGCGCGGGAGGTGATCGAGTGCGCCATCGCGCGGATCGCCGCCCGGCGGGCCAGCGACGGCGACCTCACCGACCTGCGGACCCTGATCGCCTCCGCCGACGCCGCCCGGGACGACGCGCAGGCGCTGGCCTTCCTCCGCGACGACCACGAGATCCACTCGGCGCTGGTGCACATGGCGGGCAACCCGCTGCTCCAGGACGCCGCTCACCGGCTGCTCAAGCACAACCTGCGCTTCTGGCGGTCCTACTGGTCCAGCCGGCCGGTGCAGCACTCGAGCATGCTGGCCCACGCGGCGTTGCTGGAGGCGCTGGAGGCCCGGAACCCGGCGGCGGCCGAGGAGGCCATGCGCCACCACATCCTGCAGAGCAAGCAGCTGCTGCAGGCCGCCTTCTAGTGCGGGTCCGCCGCGTCCTCGCCGTCCCGGTGCGGGGTGGCTTCTTCAACGACGACCAGGCCGCCATCCGCGAGGGGCGGGCGCGGGACGGGTTCACCTACGCGGGCCGGCCGGTCACGCCGGGCTTCCGCTCGGTCCGGCAGCCCGCCGAAGCCCTGTCGGTGCTGCTGGAGCTGGCGGACGGACAGGTCGCGCACGGCGACGCCGTGACGGTGCAGTACGCCGCCGTCGGCGGCCGGGACCGGGTGTTCGACGCGGCCGCCGCGGCGCGCGTGGTGGCCGACGTCGTGGCGCCCCGGCTCGTGGGACGGGAGCTCGGCTCCTTCCGCGAGACGGCTGCGGCGCTGGACGACCTGCGCGCCGACGGCGCACCGCTGCACACCGCGCTCAGCTACGGCCTGGGCCAGGCGGTGCTCGACGGCGTGGCCCGCACCCGCGCCGTCACCATGGCCGAGGTCGTCCGCGACGAGTACCGGACCGGTGTGGAGCTGGCGCCGGTGGGGCTGTTCGCCCAGTGCGGGGACGAGCGGCACGACAACGTGGACAAGATGGTCCTGCGCGGCGTGGGGGCGCTGCCGCACGGGCTGGTCAACGACGTGTCACGGGTCGGCGCCGAGGGGGAGGTGCTCGCCGCGTACGTGCAGTGGGTGCGTGACCGGGTGCTGGCGCTGCGAGCCGACCCGGCATACGTCCCGGTGCTGCACCTGGACGTCTACGGGACCCTCGGCCTGGTCTTCGGCGGTGACGTCGAGCGGGTCGCGGCGTACCTGGTCCGGCTGGCGGAGGTCGCGGCGCCGTTCCCCCTGCGGGTCGAGCACCCGGTCGACGCGGGCAGCCGGGCCGGCCAGCTGGCGGTGATGGCGGCGCTGCGGGCCGCGGTGGCCCGGCGCGGCGGGGGCGTGGCGCTGGCGGTCGACGAGTGGTGCAACACGGTGGACGACGTCGCGGCCTTCGTCGCCGCGGGTGCGGCCGACGTCGTGCACGTCAAGGTGCCCGACCTCGGCGGGCTGCAGCACACCGTCGAGGCGCTCCTGCTGGTCCGGGCGGCGGGGCTGCTGGCCTACTGCGGGGGGAGCGCGACCGAGACCGACCGGTCGGCGCAGGTGACCGCGCACGTGGCCATGGCCTGCGGCGCCGACCAGGTGCTGGCCAAGCCGGGGATGGGTGTCGACGAGGGCGTCATGGTGGTGGGCAACGAGATGGCCCGGGTCGCGGCCCTCGCCGCCACCCGGGGACCGCGCTAGGACCGGGCCAGCCCCAGGAGCAGGCCGTCGGCGACGACGGCGGGGCTGGTGGTGAGGAACAGCAGGACGCCGGCCTCCGGGGCGCGCACCTCGTGCTCGACCCCGCCGAGCAGCCCGCTGACCGTGCCGAGCAGCTCGCCCGCACCCACGGCAGCCCCGGCCGGGACGGCCGGCTCCCACCAGCCGGCCGTCGGCGTGCGGAGCCAGTGCCACCCCTCGTGCTCTTCCGGCGCCGGGTGCCGAACGACCTCACCGGGAAGCACTCCCAGCGAGCGGGCAACGTTGGCCAGCCCGGCCAGGTGCCGGTCCACCGAGGGCCGGTCGAGCAGGCCGTTCTGCCCGGACTCGGCGATGATCGCCGGGATCCCGGCGTCGGCCGCCGCGGCGGCGGAGCTGCCGGCCACGGTGCGCGCCTCCCGGGCCTGCCGCACCACGTGGCCCAGGCCGTAGGCCAGCGCGAGGTCGCGGGCCGCCCCCTCCACCGGCGACTCCTCGTAGATGGTGAACGGCTCCAGCGCCTCCGGCAGGTCGCCGGCGTGCAGGTCCAGGACGGCGTCGCTGCCGAGGAGGAACGTGGTGAAGACGGCGTCGGCCAGCGCCTCGGCACAGCTGCCGCCCGGGTCCCCGGGGAAACAGCGGTTGAGGTTCTTGCCGTCCTGCGGCACCACGAACGGCGAGCGGGCCCAGAACGCCGGCAGGTTGACCAGCGGGACCACGGTCACCCGCCCGGAGACGGTCGCCGGGTCCAGGTCGAGGGCGAACTCCCGCGCCGCGGCGATCGAGGTGTACTCCGTGCCGTGCACCCCGGCGATCACCGTGAGGTGCGGGCCGTCGGCGGACCCGCGCACGTCGACGTAGGGGATCTGCAGGCCGCCGGCCAGGTCGGGGAGGTCGAGGACGGAGACGGTCATGTCGGGGCTCCTGGCTCGGGAGGGGACTGGGCGGCCACCCAGCGGTCGACGACGTCGGCGAGCACGCCGAGGGGCACCGCGCCGTTGGAGAGCACGGCGCCGTGGAACCCGCGGACGTCGAAGCGGCTGCCCAGCCGGGTCTCGGCGCCGGTGCGCAGCCGGACGATCTCCCGGCGGCCGACCATGTAGGCCAGCGCCTGGGCCGGCCAGGCGATGTACCGGTTCACCTCGTTGACCACGTTGGCCCGGGTGGTCGCCGTGTGCGACCACATGAACTCGACGGCCTGCTCCCGGGACCAGCCGAGGGCGTGCATCCCGGTGTCCACGACCAGCCGGCCGGCCCGCCAGGCGTCGAAGGAGACCATGCCCAGCCGCTGGAGGTCGGAGGTGTACAGCCCCATCTCGTCGGCCAGCCGCTCGCTGTAGAGCCCCCATCCCTCGACGTAGGCGCAGACCTCGGCGTCGAGGAAGCGGCGGTACTCGGGGAGGGAGGTGAGGGTCTGCGCGCTGGCGATCTGCAGGTGGTGGCCGGGGGTGCTCTCGTGGAAGGCCAGCGCCTCGTACTCGTAGGCGAACCGCTCCTGCGGGTCGACGGTCAGCACGCAGTGCGCGCCGGGCCGCGACCCGTCGGCCGACGGCGGCCGGTAGTGCGCGAGCGCGGCGTTGCCGGCCTCGACCGGGTCGATCTCCTCGATGACGCAGTCGGCGATGGCGTAGGCCGGGAACCAGTCGTCGCGGGCGGCCTCGGCCCGCTCCAGGGCGCCGCGGACGACGTCCACCAGCTGCCCCGACGACTCGAAGCGCAGCGCCGGGTCGGTGCGCAGCCGGTCCCGCACCTCGGCGACGTCGCTGGTGCCGAGCACCCGGCCGCCGAGCTCGCGCCACTCGTCCTTCAGGTCCTCGAGCACCGCCAGGCCGATCTCGTGCACCTGCCCCGGGGTGAGGTCGGTGGTGGTCTGCCGCCGGACGGCAGCGGAGTAGGCCGCTTCCCCGCCGGGCACGGAGGCCAGCCCCACCTCGGCGTCGGTCCGGGCGGTGGGCCGCAGCTCGTCGTCCAGCAGCGCGGCCAGTCGCGCCATCGCCGGCCGCACCCGCGTCCCGGTGACCTCGGCGATCCTTGCCCGCACCCGGGCGGCGTCCACGTCCCCGGGCAGCGCCGGCCGCTGGAACACGTCGGCGTCCGCGGGCCGCCCGAGGTGGCCGCGCAGCTGGTCCACGGCCTGGGCGACGCCGACGGCGGTGGGCCGACGGCCGTCGGCCGCGGCCTGCCGGTACCGGGTGTCCAGCGCGTCGAAGAAGCCCCCCAGGGCGTCGAGCCGGCGCAGGTACCCCTCGACCGCCGGGGCGTCCGGCAGCGAGACGGTGGGCACGGCGAGGAAGGCCGTGCCCTGCGGGTTGCCGTAGCCGTCGGCCGACGCGTTGGCCTCCCAGCTGCCGTGCTCCAGGTCGCTGCGCACCCCCTCGGACAGCCCGATCAGCACCGCCCGGTCCACCCGGTCGTCGTCGTCCAGGGCGGCCGGGTCCAGCGCGGCGGCGGCCCGCTCGACGGCGGCCAGCCGCCGGGCGGTGTCCGCGGCGGCGTCCCGGCTCGGGTCGGGCACCTGGTCGTCGAACCCGGCGACCCCCAGCATCGTGGCGTTGAACGGGTCGCTGCCGTGCCGCAGCGCGAAGAACTCCGCGCCCAGCCGGCGCAGCTCGGGGTCGGGCATCAGACCCAGATCCCCTGCAGCGCGCGCAGCACGTTGCCGCCCACGACGGCGCGGATCTCGTCGTCGCTGAACCCGTGCCCGACCAGCCAGCCGCAGATGTTCCCGAAGTTCTCCGTCGGGTTCTCCAGGCCGTCGACGTAGGGCACCTTCTCGTGCGGCGGGCCGGCGGTGGCGCCGCCGATGGCCATCAGGTGCCCGAAGACGGTGTGCAGCCCCACGTGGTCGCCGTAGAGGGTGTCCGGGCCGAACGCGACGTGCTCGAGGCCGACCAGGTCCAGGCAGTACTGGAAGTGGTCCATCACCGAGTCGATGGTGTGCAGCGGGTGGGCGGCCGACAGGGTGGTGTGCGGCGCGGCGGACATGCCGATCACCCCGCCGGTGTCGGCGACCGCCCGGAGCACGTCGTCGGGCTTCATCCGGGCGATGTCCCACACCGCACGGGCGCCACCGTGGGTGAGGAAGACCGGGTTCCGACTGGCCCGGCACACGTCCAGGCTGGTCAGGTCCGAGGAGTGGGAGACGTCGATGGCCAGCCCCAGGTCGTCCATCCGGGCCACCGCGCGGTGCCCGAGGGCGGTCAGCCCGCCGTCCACCCGCTCGGCCAGGCCGCTGCCCAGGGCGTTGGAGTCGGAGTAGGCGATGCCGATCTGCCGCAGGCCCAGGCCGTAGAGCACGTCGAGCCGGTCCAGCTCGTTCTCGATCGGGGTGGCCGCCTCCAGGCCGAAGACCAGCCCCACCTGGCCGGCCGCCTGCACCCGCTCGACGTCGGCGACGGTGCGCACCACCGCCACGTCGGACTGGTGGGCGATGTCCGCCTGCCGCATCCCGAGGTCGGTGACGACGTCGTCCCACCGCCACGGCGCGTGCCCGGTGACGCAGGCCGTGCCGTCCATCATGTTGTCGAAGACGACCGTCATGCCCGAGGCCGCCAGGCCGGCGAACGCGGTGTGCTGCCGGCCGCCCCGGTTGTAGGCGGGGGTGTCGCGCATGTCCCGGGGGAAGCGGACCGGGTGGTCGTGCAGGCTGATCACCAGGCTGTTCCGCAGCAGCCGGTCGGCCCGCTCGGCCTGCCCGGCGTCCAGCCGGCGCTCGTACGGCGGCACCCGGCCGAACTCCGGAGCCAGGTCGAAGGCGGGCAGCGTGCCGTCGGGGAGGTACGAGTACGACTGGTAGGGGTCGGGCGTCATGCCGATGAGGCGCCTCTCATCAGGGGGGCGAGCCGGTGCGGCCCGTCGGACAGCAGCACCCAGAGCCGTTCCCAGGCGCGCACCCCCTCGGCCAGCCGCCGGGTCCGGAGGAACTCCCCGGGCGCGTGCAGCCGCTCGTCGGCGGTGGAGAACGAGAAGAACAGCGTCTTCGCGCCGAGGACGTCCTCGAACAGCGCCGACGCGGGCAGGGTGCCGCCGATGCAGGCCAGCAGCACCTGCTCGCCGGGGTAGACGTCCTCCAGCGCGGCGGTCGCGGCCCGGATCGCCGGGTGGTCGCGCGGGATCGTGTAGGCCGGCACCCGGGCCTCGTCGGGGAGCACGGCGACGCGGACGCCCGGCGGCCGCTGCTGGTCCAGGTGGGTGGCGATCGCCGTCAGCACGGCGTCGGGGTCCTGCCCGGGGACCAGCCGGCAGGACACGTGCCCGGTCGCGACGTGCGGGATGACGGTGTACTTGCCGCCGGCGGAGATCCCGTTGACCTCGAGGGTGGGTCGCTCCCACAGCCGCTCCAGGGTGCTGTAGCCGGGCTCGCCGAACACCGCGTCGACGCCGAGCTCCCGGGCGTAGCCGGCGTCGTCGAAGCCGACCGCGGCGATCTGCGCCCGCCGCTCGGGGGTCAGGGCCGGGATGCCGTCGTAGAAGCCGGGGACGGCGACGGCGCCGTCGGGGGAGTGCAGCGACGCCAGCAGCTCGACCAGGGCGTGCGCGGGGTTGGCCACCGTGCCGCCGTAGCGGCCGGAGTGCAGGTCGTCGTCCGCGCCGGTGACCTGCACCGACAGCGTCACCAGCCCCTTGGACGCGGTGGACAGCGACGGCTCGGTGGGCCGCCACATCGCCCCGTCGGCGGAGATCACCAGGTCGCAGGCCAGCTCGTCGGCGTGCTCGCGCAGCCAGCCGGGCAGGTGCGGGCTGCCGATCTCCTCCTCGCCCTCGACCAGGACCTTCACGTTGAGCGGCAGCCCGCCGTCCCGGGCGAGCAGCCCGGTCAGCAGGGTGGCCACGAGGTACACCGGGCCCTTGTCGTCGCTGACCCCGCGTCCCCGCAGCACGTCCCCGGCCACGGCGAGCTCGAAGGGCGGGGTGTCCCACTCGGCCAGGTCGCCGGGCGGCTGGACGTCGTAGTGGCCGTACACCAGGACGGTGGGCGCGCCGGGTGCACCCAGCCACTCGGCCCGGACGACGGGGTGGCCGGCCGTGGTCTCGACCCGGCCGCCGAGGGGCGCCAGCCGGTCGGCGAGCCAGGAGGCGGCGGCGTGCATGACCTCGGGGGAGGCGTCCCGGCTGATGCTGGGGATGGCCACCCACTCGGCCAGCTCCGCGACGTCCAGCCCGGCGGTGAGGTCGTCAGAAGATGGCATGGCCGCCGTCGATCGACAGGGTCTGCCCGGTGACCCAGGACGACTCGCCGGAGACGAAGAAGCGCACGCCGTTGGCGATGTCCTCCGGCCTGCCCAGCCGGCGCACCGCGATGCCCTCGACCAGCGCGGCCTGCCCGTCGGGCCCGTAGCTCTCCCACTGCGCGTGCGTGCTGGGGTTGGACAGCACGAACCCCGGCGCGATGCAGTTGACCGTGATGCCGAACCGGCCCAGCTCGTGGGCGGTCTGCCGGGTCAGCCCGATCTGGCCGGCCTTGGCGCTGGCGTAGGCCTGGATGCCGGTCAGGCTGACGCTGCGCCCGGCGCCGGAGGAGATGTTCACGATCCGGCCCCAGCCGCGCTCCTTCATCCCCGGCACCACCGCCCGGGTGCACAGGAAGGTGCTGGTCAGGTTGGCGTCCACGACCGCCGTCCAGTCCTCGACGCCGACCTCCTCGATCGGCCGCCCGGTCTGGCCGACGACCCCGCCGGCGTTGTTGACCAGCACGTCCACCCGACCGAGGCCCGCCACGTACTCGTCCACGGCGGCGGGTGAGGTCACGTCGACGGTGTCGCGGTCGACGCCGTGCACCTGCGCCCCCTCGGCGGTGAGCATCGCAGCGATGGCGGCCCCGATGCCGTGCGCGGTCCCGGTGACCAGCGCGACCCGCCCCTCGGCGAGGCCGCTCATGCAGCGCCCCCGCCGAGCGCCCGCTCGACCACCGCGGCCACCGCGAGCAGCTCGGCGTCCCCGCCATGCCGCCCGGTCAGCTGCAGCCCGACCGGCAGGCCCTGCGGGTCCCGGCCGCAGGGCAGCGCCAGCGCCGGTTGGCCGGTCGAGTTGGCCGGCGCGGAGAACAGCCCCTCCAGCTCGCCCTCGGGCGAGTCGAGCACCGGTGTGCTCTCCGGGGCCACGAACGGCACGGCCGGACCGGCCAGCACGTCGACGCCGTCCAGCAGCGCGTGCGCGGCCGGCAGCAGGTCCTCCCGCAGGGCCAGCGCCTCGCGGTAGGTGGCGTCGTCGATCCGGGACCCCAGCTGCAGGAGGCGGTCGGTGTCCGGGCCGAAGTGGCCGGGGTCGCTCCGGCGGAGCGGGCCTAGTTCCGCCCAGGCCTCGTGCAGCACGATCGGCCCGAAGGTGACGTCCAGGGCCCGCAGCGCGGCGCCGCTGCACTCGACCACCCGGAGCCCCGCGGCGCGCAGCCGGTCGACCGCGGCCCGCAGCACGTCCCGGGAGCCGGCCTCCAGGCGCGGGTCGTCGAGCTGGTCGGTGAGCAGCCCGATCGTGACGGTCGCCGGTTCCGGGGCCGGCCGGACGTCGGCGACCGCGCCGAGCACCGCGCCGGCCGTGGCGACGTCGCGGGCCAGCACCCCCACGGTGTCCAGCGTCGGGGCCAGCGGGGTGACGCCCTCGGCGGGGACCAGGCCGTGCGTCGGTTTCAGCCCGACGACGCCCACGTAGGCGGCCGGGATCCTGATCGACCCGCCGGTGTCGGTGCCGATCGCGGCCGGGCACACACCGGCGGCCACCAGGGCGGCCGACCCGCCGCTGGACCCGCCGGCCGTCCGGGTGGGGTCCACGGGGTTGCGTGCCTCGGGGACGTCGGGGTGCGGCGCCCCGGCGGCGTACTCGAGCAGCGAGGCGGTGGCGAAGACGTCGGCGCCCGCGTCGCGCAGCCGGGCCACGACCGGCGCGTCCGTGGTCGAGGGCGGCCCGGCCATCGCCCGGGGGTTCCCGTTCCCCCGGGGGACGCCGGCGACGGCGACGTTGTCCTTCACCGCCACCTGGACGCCGTGCAGCGGGCCGGCCGGTGCGCGCAGCGGCGCGGACAGCACGGTCGCGACCGCGTGCAGCGGCCGGCCGACCCGTTCCAGCCGCTCGTACGAGGCGAGCAGCTCCAGGTTGGCCACCTCGCAGGTGCGCTCGCCGCGCTCGATGGCGGTGACCAGCTCACCGACGTAGCGGGTCAGCGGGCCGGCCAGGTCCCCGAGCAGGTCGTCGACCTCGGTCTTGCGCCGGCGCACCATCAGGTCGCGGTAGATGCCGCTGTGGCTCTTGGCGCTCGCCCGGTTGAAGACCACCAGCCGGTCTATCGACCCCTCGAGGTCCTCGGGGTCGAAGCCGTCGAAGGGCATCGGCCGCACCGGGGCCTGGGCCAGCACCTCCCGCGCCAGGGCGAGCATCAGCGGGCGGTAGCGGGGCTCGGCGAGCGCGTCGGCGATGGAGAGGTCGGACACCGCGGTGGCGAACAGCATCGCGCCGTAGGCCTCCTTGGCCCACAGGTAGCCGGCGATGTTGTCGGTGGCCTCCGCCCAGGGCAGCGCCTCGGCCAGCTCCCGCACCCGGTCGCTCATCCCGCCGCCCGGTTCGCCCACCCGGAAGGTCGCCACGTTGCCCTGCATCACGACCCCGGGCTCGAGGTAGTCGGCGCCGAAGTTGACGAACCCGGCGACCACCCGGCCGGGCCCGACGGCGGCCGCGATGGCGTCGGTGGTCAGACCGTTCTGCAGGGACAGCACGTAGCCGTCGTCGGTCAGCCGGTCGCGCAGCAGCGCCGCGGCCGAGGCGGTGTGGTGCAACTTGACGGCGATGACCGCGCGCCGGACGACCGGTGGGAGGTCGTCGGGCCCCACCGCCCGCGCGGGCACGGTGAAACCCTCGACCGGTCCGGTGATCCGCAGTCCCCGGGCGTTGATGGCGGCCACGTGGTCGGCGTCGGCGTCGCAGAGCAGCACCTCGTGCCCGTTGCGGATCAGGTGGGCCGCGACGGTGCCGCCGATGGCACCGGCCCCGATGACGGTGAGCTCCATGCGGCAGAGCAAACACCCGGAGCGGGCCTCTCACCAGACTTCGGGGATCGACATCAACTCTTGACATCGGAGTTGTTTACGCCTGCCATACCAGGCTCTACCGTTCGCTGACCCGTCACGGCGCCGCTGGAGGCCCACCTTGCGCAGACCCCACGTCCTGATCGCCGCGCTGAGCGTCGCGGCACTCGGCCTCACCGCCTGCGGTGGGGGCGACTCCGGCGGCTCCGGCGGATCGGGGGGCTCGGGGGGCGGGGGCGGCGACCTCGTCCTCGTCCGGCCGGCGGACTCCACCAACCTGGACCTCACGATGGTCCACGACAACGACTCGATCTGGGTCGGTCAGCAGATCATGGAGTCGCTGTACGAGGTGACCCCGGACGGCCAGGACGTCCAGCCGCTGCTGGTGGAGGACTACCAGCTGTCCGAGGACAAGCTGACGTCGACGTTCACGCTGAAGGACGGCATCACCTTCAGCAACGGGGACCCCATGACCTCCGAGGACGTGAAGTTCTCGATCGACGAGGCCAGCAGCACCGACGGCGGGTGGGAGTTCCTCAACGTCGCGATCGCCTCGGTCGAGGCGCCCGACGAGAAGACCGTCGTCGTCACCACCAAGTACCCCTGGGCGCCGCTGCTCGCCGACCTGGCGAACTTCAGCAACTCGATCGTCCCGAAGGACTGGGGCGGCAAGACCAAGGAGGAGTTCTACGAGGCGCCCGTGGGCACCGGGCCCTTCATCTGGGACCACTGGGACCGGGGCAGCGAGCTCCAGCTGGTCAAGAACGAGAACTACTGGGACGGGGCGCCGTCGCTCGACAGCGTCACCTGGAAGGTCGTCGGTGACGACAACGCGCGCACGCTGCAGCTGCAGGGCGGCCAGGCGCACATCAACCAGAGCCCGCCGTTCTCCAGCATCGAGCAGCTGCGGGGTCAGGAGGGCGTGCAGGTCGAGCTGTTCCCCTCGACGAAGACCGACTACATCATGATGAACCACAACGTTGCGCCCTACAACGACGTGCACGTCCGCCGGGCGATCTCCTACGCCATCGACCGTGAGGCGATCGTCGACACCGTGCTGTTCGGCAACGGGGACCCGGGCAACTCGCTGTTGATGCCCAGCGTCCCGTTCTACGACCCGGAGACCCCGGGCCAGCAGTACGACATGGAGGCGGCCAAGGCCGAGATGGCGCAGTCCTCGGTGCCCAACGGCTTCGACACCACGTTCCTCGCCTCGAGCGGGGACGTCGCCGACGCCGGCATCGCCCAGATCCTGCAGGCCTCGCTCAAGGAGCTGGGCATCAACATGCAGATCGAGAACCTCGACCCCAGCGCCGCCCAGGAGCGCCAGCAGACGCTGGACTACCAGATCTCGCACTCCTACTGGACGATGGACATCGCCGACCCCGACGAGCTCGTGAGCTTCGCGGTCGACCCCGAGGCCGGCGCCGAGTCGTTCTTCACCGGCTACAACAACCCCGAGGTCGTCGCCAACGCCCGGGCGGCCGCCCAGACGTTCGACGAGAACGAGCGGCAGCGGCTCTACAGCGAGGTCCAGCGGCAGGCGGCCGAGGACGCCTTCCTCCCCACGCTGTTCTACTCGCCGTTCAGCTACGCCTTCAGCGACGAGGTGGAGGGCTTCCAGGTCTACCCGACCGGCAACTTCCACATGGAGGACGTCACGCTCAACGAGTGACCGGCCTCACGACGACGTCCATCGAGGGGAGGGCACGGGCAGCATGAGGCACCTGACGTACGTACTGCGCCGGCTGGTGCACCTGCTGCCCGTGCTCTTCGGCATCACGCTGGTCGTCTTCTTCATGATCCACCTGGTCCCGGGTGACCCGGCGCGCACGCTGCTGGGCACCCGGGCCACGGAGGAGGGCGTGGCGGCGCTGCGCGCCTCCCTGGGCCTGGACCAGCCACTGTGGTCCCAGTACCTGGACTTCCTCGGCCGGCTGCTCCGCGCCGACCTCGGCGAGTCGCTGTTCTACCGGGCCGACGTCAACGACCTGGTCGTCGAGCGGCTGCCGGCCACCCTGTGGCTGCTCGGCGCGGCCACCGTGCTGTCGCTGTTGATCAGCGTGCCGCTCGCCGTCCTGGCCGCAAGCCGGCGGGGGACCCTCACCGACCAGTTGGTGCGGGCCGTCCCGCTCGCGGGACTCGGCATGCCGGCGTTCTGGGTGGGGATCATGCTGATCCTGCTGCTGTCGCTGAAGGCGGGCCTGTTCCCGGTGTCCGGGTTCGGCGACACCACACTCGAGCACCTGCACTCCATCGTGCTGCCCGGCCTGACCGTGGCGCTGGCGCTCACCCCGATCCTCATCCGCAGCCTGCGGACCTCGATGATCGGTGTGCTGGACAGCGACTACGTGGTGACCGCCAACGCCAAAGGGCTCAGCCACGGCCGGGTGATCGTCAGCCACACCCTGCGGAACGCGGCGGTGTCCTCGGTCACCGTGCTCGGCGTCAACATCGCCTTCCTGGTGGGCGGCACGCTGGTGGTCGAGCGGGTGTTCGCGCTCCCCGGCCTCGGCACGCTGATGCTCGACGCGATCTTCAACCGCGACTTCGCCGTGGTCCAGGGCGTCACCCTGGTCTTCGCGATCATGGTCGTGGTCGTGAACCTGCTCACCGACGTGGCCCACGCGGCCCTGGACCCGAGGGTGCAGCTGGCATGAGCTCGGCACTCCCCACGACCACCGACGACCCCGCGGTCGGCGGGCACCTGCCGCCCCCCGAGCCGGGCCGCCGCCGGCGCAGCGGGCGGATGAACCCGACGCTCCTGGTCGGGCTCGGGCTGCTGGCGCTGATCGTGCTGGCCGCCCTCTGCGCCCCTCTGCTCACCGACTACGACCCCATCGAGCAGGACCTGGGCAACGCGCTGGCCGACCCGGGCACCGGCGGTCACCTGCTCGGCACCGACCAGCTCGGCCGCGACGTCTTCTCCCGGCTGCTCTACGGCGCCCGGGTCGACCTGCGGGTGGGCGCCCTCGCGGTGATCCTCCCGTTCCTGATCGGTACGACGCTGGGCCTGATCGCCGGCTGGCGGGGCGGCTGGTTCGACACGCTGCTGATGCGGGTGGTCGACATGGTCGTCGCCTTCCCGTGGTTCGTGCTGGTCATCGCCCTCGTGTTCGTCCTCGGCGCCGGGACCCGGAGCATCTACATCGCCATCACGTTGGTCGGCTGGGTCGCCTATGCCCGGATCGTCCGCGGCGAGGTGCTGGTCGCGAAGGAGCAGGAGTACGCGCTGGCCGCCCGGGTGAGCGGCCTGCCCACCCACCGGATCATGCTCCGGCACCTGCTCCCCAACGTGGTGCAGCAGGGGTTCGTCTTCGCGATGAGCGACGTGGTGCTCTGCATCCTCGGCATCGTGACCCTGGGCTACCTCGGGCTGGGCGTCCCGCCGCCGACGCCGGACTGGGGCTCGATGATCCAGGAGGGGCAGACGTTCATCCTCACCAAGTGGCACCTCGCGGCCGTCCCCGGGTTCGCCGTGGTCCTGACCGGACTCGCCCTGGCGCTGATCGCCGACGGCATCGTGCAGCGGAGCGGACGCCAGTGACCGCCCTGCTGGAGGTGCACGACCTCGACGTCGAGATCCCGCTGCCCGGCGGCCGGCTGCACGCCGTCCGGGGCGTGTCGCTGGACGCCTCCGCGGGTGAGGCCGTAGGGCTGGTCGGGGAGTCCGGCTCGGGCAAGAGCCTGACCCTGCGGGCGATCATGGACCTGCTCCCGGTACCGGCGCGGATCTCCGGCGGGACGGTGGTGGTGGACGGCGTCGACGTCACCGGCATGCCCCCGAAGAAGCGTCGGCAGCACCTGTCGTCGGTGATGGCGATGATCTTCCAGGACGCGCTCACCGCGCTGAACCCGACCATGCGGGTCGGCGACCAGGTGGCCGAGGTGCCGGTCCGCCGGCTGGGCATGTCCCGCGGGGAGGCCCGGCAGCGGGCCCTGGACCTGCTGACCCAGGTCGGCATCAAGGACCCGGAGCGCCGGTACCGTGCCTACCCCCACGAGCTGTCCGGCGGCATGCGGCAGCGCATCTGCATCGCCATCGCGCTGTCCACCGACCCGCGGCTGATCCTGGCCGACGAGCCCACCACCGCCCTGGACGTGACCATCCAGGCCCAGGTGCTCGGGGTCCTGGCCGGGCTGCGGCGCACCCGCGACCTCGGGCTGGTGCTGGTCACCCACGACCTGGCCGTGGTCAGCGGCACCTGCGAGCGGCTCAACGTCATGTACGGCGGGCGGATCGTCGAGCAGGGCCCCACCCACGAGCTGCTGCACACCCCGCGGATGCCCTACACCGCAGCCCTGCTGCGGTCGGTGCCCGACCCGGACGTGCCCGTGCACCGGCTGCTGACCATCCCCGGCCAGCCGCCGGACCTGATGGACGACCACGACGCCTGCCCGTTCTCGCCGCGCTGCCCCGCGGTCGTCGAGCGGTGCACCCAGCAGGCCCCGCCGCTGGAGGCGGTGCTGCCCGGCCGGACCAGCGCCTGCTGGCGTGCCCACGAACCGGAACGCTGGCCCACGGCGCTGGCCGAGGCCGCGGCAGGAGGGACCCCCGCATGACGGAGGAGCTGCTGCGGGTGGAGGGGCTGGTCCAGCACTTCGGCCGCAAGCACGGGGCGCTGGACCGGCTGCTGCGCCGGGGCGAGCCCTCGGTGGTGCGGGCGGTCGACGGCGTGGACCTCACCCTGCACCGCGGGGAGACCCTGGGTCTGGTCGGTGAGTCCGGCTGCGGCAAGTCGACGCTCAGCCGCTGCGCGGTCGGGCTGTACCGGCCGACCGCGGGCACCGTCTACTACGCAGGCTCCCCGTTGCGCGGGGCGCCCACCACCGAGCAGCGGCGACTGGTGCAGATGGTCTTCCAGGACCCGTACAGCTCGCTCAACCCGCGGATGACCGTCGGGCAGACCCTCGGGGAGGTGCTCCGCTACCACCGGGTGGTGCCCCGGGACCGCGTGACGACCCGCATCTCGGAGCTGCTCGACCTGGTCGGGCTGCCGCAGCGGGCGGTCGACCAGCTGCCCCGGTCCTTCTCCGGCGGCCAGCGGCAGCGGATCGGGATCGCGCGGGCGCTCGCCCTGGAGCCCAAGGTGCTCATCGCCGACGAGCCGGTCTCCGCGCTGGACGTCTCGGTGCAGGCCAACATCATCAACCTGCTGCTCGACCTCAAGGACACCCTCGGGCTGTCGATGCTGTTCGTCTCGCACAACATGGCCGTCGTCCGGCAGATCAGCGACCGGATCGCCGTGATGCACGACGGCGTCATCGTCGAGCAGGGCCGGACCGACGACGTCTTCGAGCGGCCGCAGGACTCCTACACCCGGCTCCTGCTCGCCTCCGTGCCGCGCCTGGCGGCCGGCACCATCCCCGTCGTCGACGCCGGGCAGACCGACCAGCTCGTCGAGCTCGAGGCGGAGCGGACGTGACCTCGCCGGTCATCGTGGGCAGCGAGCGCAGCGAGGCGGGGCTGGGCGCCGGCATGGACGTGCTGCGCGCCGGGGGCAGCGCGATGGACGCGGTCGAGGTGGCGCTGCGGGCCTGCGAGGACAACCTGGCCGACCGCTACGTCGGCACCGGCGGGCTGCCCAACGCGCAGGGGGTCGTGGAGCTCGACGCCTCGCTGATGGTGGCGTCGTCCCGGCGGTTCGGCGCTGTGGGGGCGCTGCAGGGCTACCCGCACCCGATCTCGGTGGCCCGCGCGGTGCTCGAGCGGCTGCCCCAGCACTGCCTGCTGGTGGGGGAGGGCGCCGCCCTGTTCGCCGCCGAGTGCGGCTTCGAGACCGCCGACCTGCTCACCGACGAGTCCCGCCGGCTCTTCCGGGAGGCGCTCGCCCCCTCCGACGAGAGCGTCGAGGGGGAGGCGACGGCGAGCCTGCCCGGTGACGAGCGGTACCGGCTGGCCGCGCTGGAGCTGGTCGGACGGCTGGCCCCGCACGACGGGCCGTGGGGCACGATCAACGTGCTCGCCCTGGACCGGTCCGGGGAGCTCGTCGTCGGCGTCTCCACCAGCGGCTACCCCTGGAAGTACCCCGGCCGCATCGGGGACTCCGCGATCCCCGGCGCGGGCATCTGGTGCGACATCTCCGGCGGCGGCGCCGCCTGCACCGGGCGCGGAGAGCTGAGCATGCGCTCGGGCACCGCGCGGTCGGTCGTGGACTCCCTCGCCCGTGGGGACGACGTCGAGTCCGCGTGCCGCGCCGCCCTGGCCGACGCCGCCACGCTGCCCGACGAGTTCCGCACCGAGCTGCGGGTGCTGGCGCTGACCCCCGACGGGCGGCACGGCGGCGCCTCCGGCCAGCCGGGCGCCACCTACGCGGTGATGACCGACCGGTCGACCGGACCGGAGACCCACCCGAGGAGCGTGCTGTGAAGGTGTACCTGTCCTCCGACATGGAGGGCACCGCCGGCGTCGTCGACTGGGCCCAGTGCATCGGTCCGAGCACCGAGTACGAGCACTACCGCGGCCTGCTGCAGGACGAGGTGAACGCCGCCATCGAGGGGGCGATGTCGGCCGGGGCGACCGAGTTCCTGGTCAACGACTCGCACTCGACCATGCAGAACCTGCGGCCGGCGCAGCTGCTGGGCCAGGCCCGCTACCTCTCCGGCAAGCACAAGCCGATGTACATGATGGAGGGCCTGGACTCCTCCTTCGACGCGGTCTTCTTCATCAGCTACCACGGCTCGATGGCCAGCGAGGCCTCCACGCTGTCGCACACCTACAACCCCCGGGCCATCGCCAAGGTGCTGCTCAACGGCGTCGAGGTGGGGGAGTCGGGGATCAACGCCCTGGTCGCCCAGGGGCACGGGGTGCCGATCGTGCTGGTCACCGGGGACGACACCACGGCGGAGGAGGCCCGGGCGGTCTGCCCCGACATCACCGCCGTCGTGGTCAAGCGCTCGGTGACCCGGTTCGCCGCCGACAGCCTGCACCCGGCCGAGGCCTGCGCCCGGATCCGCGAGGCCGCCGCGGCGGCGGTCGCCGGCCTGGGCTCGGCGCGCCCGCCGCAGATCGAGCTGCCGGCCACGTTGGAGGTGTCCTTCCACAACGGGGACCTCGCCGAGATGGCCACCCGGGTGGTCGGCGTGCAGCGGTCGGGCACCCGGGAGGTGCGGATCACCGACGCGGACCCGATCGCGCTCTTCCGCACCTTCGTCACGGTGGTGCTGCTCACCCGGGCCATCGTCGAGTGACCGACCCCGCGGGCCGGCCGGCCGACCCGGCCGGTCGGGTCGCGCTGGTCACCGGCGCGGCCGGCGGCATCGGCAGCGCCGTGGTCGCCCGGCTGCTGCGCGACGGCTTCCGGGTGGGCGCGCTGGACGTCGACGAGCGGGGGCTGGAGCGGCTGGCCGGCGCGTCCGGCGCCGTGCTGCCGCTGCCGGCCGACATCACCGACGAGTCCGCCGTCCGCGGGGCGGTGCGGTCGCTGACGGAGCGGTGGGGCGCCCCCACGGCGGCGGTCAACGTCGCCGGCTGGTTCGACCGCCACCGGGTGCCGGACCTGTCCCTCGCCGACTGGGACCGCTTCCTGGCGGTGAACGCCACCGGCCCGTTCCTGGTCTGCCGCGAGGTGCTGCCGGCCATGATCGCCGCCGGGGCGGGCGCCATCGTCAACGTCGCCTCGACCGCGGCGCTGCGCGGGGGGCGGGACCGGGCCGCCTACTGCGCCGCCAAGGGCGCGCTGCTGCAGCTGTCCCGCAGCCTGGCGGTCGACCACGGGCCGGACGGCGTGCGGGTCAACGTGGTCGCGCCCGGGCTGATCGACACCGACATGGCCGACTGGATCCGGCACGACCCGCCCGCGCTCGCCGCCTTCGAGGCCGGCCTGCCCGCGGGCCGGATGGGGACCACCGCGGAGGTCGCCGAGACCGTCGGGTTCCTGGTGTCACCGGCCGCCGCCTACGTCACCGGCTCGGTGCTGGTGGTCGACGGCGGGTCCTCGGCGTGAGCACCGGCGCCGTCCCCCGGCTGCTGGAGCAGCTCTGGGACGTCCCGGGCGTCGACCACCACGCGCACCTGATGGTGGGCGATGACGGCGTGTTCGCCCTCGGGGACGACGCCGCCCCGCTGTACGAGCTGGTGCTGGAGAGCCCGGAACCCGAGCGCGCCCGGCTGCACGTCCGGGACCACCCCTCGCACCCGCGGGCGATGCGGGACCTGGCCGGGCTGCTCGGCGTGCCCGCGACGGAGGAGGCGGTGGCCGGGGCCCGCGCCGAGCGCGGCCACGCGGCCTACGTCCGCCTGCTGCTCCAGGAGTCCCGGCTGGCGTCGATGTACGTCGACGACGGGCTGAGCTGGCCGGGCCTGATGACGCCGGCCGAGCAGGAACAGGTCACCGGCGTGCCGGTGCGCCGGATTGCCCGGGTCGAGGTGCTGGTGCAGCAGGCCGCGGCCGGCTGGCCGCCGTTCGACGAGGTGGCCGACCGGTTCCGGGCGGAGCTCGGCCGCGCGGTGGCCGGCGGGCTGGCCGCGCTGAAGTCGATCGCCGCCTACCGCTGCGGGCTGGACCTGCCGGCCGCCGACGAGGCCGCCGCCCGGGCCGGGTACGAGACCTGGCGGGACGGCGGCAGCCCCCGGCTGGTCGACCCGCACGTCGTCGCCTGGTTCCTGGACCAGGCCCTGGAGCTGACCGCCGAGCCGCGGCTGCCGCTGCAGTTCCACGCCGGTGCGGTGGGGACCGACGTCGACCTGCGGGCCGGGGACCCGGCGACACTGCGCAGCTGGCTGAACCGTCCGGAGCACCGCGGCGTGCCGGTGGTGGTGCTGCACTGCTGGCCCTACCTCCGCGAGGCGTCCTGGCTGGCGGGCCTGTACCCCGACGTGCACCTGGACCTGTCGATGGCCATGCAGTGGGTGGGCAGCACACGGGGCGCGGAGCTGGTGCACGAGGTCCTCGGCGTGGCGCCGATGAGCAAGCTGCTGTTCGCCACCGACGGCTTCCGCGTCCCCGAGCTGTTCTACCTGGGCGCGCGGTGGTGGCGGGAGTCGCTGGCGCAGGCGCTGGGGGAGCTGGTGGACCGCGGCGTCGTCGACGAGCCCACCGCGCTGCGGTACGGGGAGCTGGTGTTGCGCGGCAACGCCGCCCGCATCTACCCCGGCTGACCGCCGCGCAGCGACCGGGCCATGGCCACCCGGGGCCAGCGGTCCAGCCCGATCGTCGCCTCGTGCGCGCGGACGCCGCGGAGCCCGGGGCCCTGCTCCTCCGGTGGGACCACGGCGAAGCCCAGCCGCCGGTAGTACGGCGCGTTCCAGGGCACCTCGGCGAACGTCGTCAGGGTCACCCGGTCCGCGCCGCGCGCCCGGGCGTGCTCGACGACGACCTCGATCAGTGCCCGGCCCAAGCCCTGGCCGGCCGCGGACGGGTGCACCGACACCTGCTCCACGTGCGGCGCCCCGTCGACCTCGTCCAGCAGCAGGTAGCCCAGCGGCCGGTCGTCGGGGCCCGCCGCCACCCAGGCGGCGCCCCGGTCCAGGTACCCCTGCAGGGTCGCGGCCGTCGGCGGGTCGTCGTCGGCGACCGCCGCCATGTCCAGCTCGCGGAACTGCTCGCCGGCGGCCCGCTCGATGTCGGCCAGCTCGGGGAGGTCCGAGGCCCGGGCCGGCCGGATCACGCCAGCATCACCTTGATCGACTCGCGGGCGGCCATCGCCGCGTAGCCGTCGGCCACCTGCTCCAGCGGCAGGGTGCGGTCGAACACCGGCCCGGGGTCGTAGCTCCCGGCGGTGATCCGCCGCACCAGGTCGGGCAGGTACCGGCGGACCGGGGCGACGCCCATCCGGATCGTCAGGTGGTGCACGAACGGCTGCAGCAGCGGCAGCTGGGGCGTGGTGTGCGGGACGCCGACCGCGCCGATGGTGCCGCCGTCCCGGGCCATGCCGGTGGCCATCGCCCAGGACTCCGGCGTGCCCACGGCCTCGACCACGTGCCGCACCCCCCAGCCGCCGGTCAGCTCGCGGACGGCGGCGATGCCCTCCTCGCCGCGGGCGGCGACGACGTCGGTGGCACCGAACCGACGGCCGAGCTCAGCCCGGTCGGCGTGCCGGCTGAGCAGGACGACCCGCTCGGCGCCGAGCACCTGCACCGCGCCGAGCACCGCGCACAGGCCCACCGCGCCGTCACCGATCACCGCCACCGTCGAGCCCTCGGTGGTGCCGGCCAGGGTGGCGCCGTGCAGGCCGGTGGCGGCCACGTCGGTGGCGGCGAGCAGGGCGGTCAGGGTGGTGTCGTCGACCGCCGCCGTCCCCCCGGGGACGGTGACCAGCGTGCCGTCGGCCTGCGGCACCCGGACCGCCTCGCCCTGGCCGCCGTCGGTCCCGGGCGCGCCGAAGGTGCCGCCGTTCACGCAGGAGCTCTGCAGGCCGTCGGCGCAGGTCGGGCAGGTGTCGTCCGACCACTGGAACGGCGCGACCACCAGGTCGCCGACGGCCACGGTCCGGACGTCGGCGCCCACCGCCTCCACCGTGCCGAGGAACTCGTGGCCCAACCGCGACCCGGCGGCCCGCTTCGTCACTCCGCGCCAGGACCACAGGTCCGAGCCACAGATGCACGAGCGCAGGACGCGGACGACGGCGTCGGTGGGCTCGGCCAGGGTGGCGTCGGGGACGTCGTCGACGACGACGTCGCCGGGGGACATGAACAGCGCGGCGCGCACGGGCGTGCTCCTTCTCTCTCTGCGGGACGGGAGGGGCTCAGACCGGTGTGCGGTCGTGCTCGTCCAGGTCGTGCGCCTGCAGGAACGCCCCGACGACGGCGAGGTAGCGGTCCTCCTCCTCGACGTGCGGCATGTGGCTGGAGTCGGCGAAGACCTCCCAGCGCACGTCCGGGATGCCCTCGACGAACGGGCGGACGGTGGCGGGGGTGGCCTCGTCGTGCGCGCCGGTGACCACCAGCGTCGGGACGGCGACCTGGGAGACCCGGTCGACCACCGACCAGCTGCGCAGCGTGCCGATCACGTGGAACTCACTCGGGCCGTTCATGGTGTGGTAGACGGTCGGGTCCGCCTCGATGGCGGCGAAGCTGGCGGCCACCTCGGGCGGGTTCGGCACGATCCGGCAGACGTGCCGGTCGTAGAAGACCTGCTCGGCGCGCGCGTACTCCGGGTCGCCGGTGGTGCCGGCGGCCTCGTGCCGCAGCAGGGTGGCCTGCACGTCGGGCGGCAGGTCCTCGCGGAGCCGGTTGGCCTCGCTGACCCAGAGCTCCATGGAGGCGGGTGAGTCGGCGATGACCAGGCTGGTCAGTCCGGCCGGCCGCCGGACGGCGTGCTCGGCGGCGAGCATGCCGCCCCAGGACTGCCCGAGCAGGGCGTACCGGTCGGCGATGCCCAGGTGTCCGAGCACCGCGTCGAGCTCGTCGAGGAAGAGCTGCACGGTCCAGAAGTCCGCGCCCCGGTCGGGCAGGTGCGTGGAGCGGCCGGCGCCGAGCTGGTCGTAGTGGACGACGGCGCGGCCCTGCTCGGCGAGGCGGGCGATGGAGAGCGTGTAGTCGTGCGTCGCGCCGGGGCCGCCGTGCAGCACGACCAGCGGCGCCCGCCCGGCCGCCCGGCTGCCCTCGAGGTCGCCGGTGACCCGGTACCAGGTCCGCCAGCCCCCGAAGTCGACGAAGCCCTCGCTGGTCGGGTCGGGGACGGGCACGGGACCTCCTGGGGCTCGAGCCGCGAGGCGGCGTCGCGGGTGGTGCCGACGGCCGCCGAGTCTGCCCTGCTCGGCGCCGTGGTGCGCGGTCCGGGGCACGGCACCGCGTCCGGGGCCGGCTCGGGTCGCCCCGGACGGCGGGGTGCCGCAGGCTGGGCGGAGGCTCCCCGGTCCCGGGAGCCGGTCGGCAGACGGCTCCACCGGAGGCTCCCCCATGCGCGCGATGGTGTACCGCGGCCCCTACAAGATCCGGGTGGAGGACAAGGACGTCCCGAGGATCGAGCACCCGAACGACGCGATCGTCCGGGTGACGATGGGCGCGATCTGCGGCTCGGACCTGCACCTCTACCACGGGCTGCTGCCGGACACCCGGATCGGTCACACGTTCGGCCACGAGTTCATCGGGGTGGTCGACCAGGTCGGCCCGTCGGTCGAGAACCTGGCGGTCGGCGACCGGGTGATGGTGCCGTTCAACGTCTTCTGCGGGTCGTGCTGGTTCTGTGCGCGCGGGCTGTTCTCCAACTGCCACAACGTGAACGCCAACGCCACGGCGGTCGGCGGCATCTACGGCTACTCGCACACCACGGGCGGGTACGACGGGGGGCAGGCGCAGTACGTGCGGGTGCCGTTCGCCGACGTCGGCCCGGTGCGGATCCCGGAGTGGATGCACGACGAGGACGCCGTGCTGCTCACCGACGCGGTGCCCACCGGGTACTTCGGCGCGCAGCTGGGCGAGATCGCGCAGGGCGACACCGTCGTGGTGTTCGGGGCCGGGCCGGTGGGCCTCGTGGCGGCGAAGTCGTCGTGGCTGATGGGCGCCGGCCGGGTGATCGTGGTCGACCACCTGGAGTACCGGCTGGAGAAGGCGCGCAGCTTCGCGTACGCGGAGACGCTCAACTTCACCGAGTACGACGACATCGTGGTGGAGCTGAAGAAGCAGACGGACTTCCTCGGCGCGGACGTCGTCATCGACGCGGTGGGGGCCGAGGCCGACGGGAACCTGCTGCAGCACGTGACCGCGGCGAAGCTGAAGCTGCAGGGCGGCTCACCGATCGCGCTGAACTGGGCGATCGACGGGGTGCGCAAGGGCGGCACGGTGGCGGTGGTGGGCGCGTACGGGCCGATCTTCAGTGCGGTGAAGTTCGGGGACGCGGTGAACAAGGGGCTGACCCTGCGGATGAACCAGACGCCGGTGAAGCGGCAGTGGCCCCGGCTGTTCGAGCACGTCCGCAACGGTCACCTGACGCCGCGGGACATGGTCACGCACCGGATCCCGCTGGAGCACATCGCCGAGGGGTACCACATCTTCTCGGCCAAGCTGGACGGCTGCATCAAGCCGATCGTCCTGCCCGACGCCGCCTGAGGGAGCGCCATGACCACGCCTCCGAACGACCTGCCCATCGCCTACGTCGCGGACAAGCGGCGCCCGATCGAGAGCCCGGAGGAACTGCGCGCCCGGATCCCCGGGTGGGGGGCGGACCTGGACCCGGCCGACCGTCCGTCGTACCCGAAGCTGCAGTACCCGGCGGAGACCGGTGCCCACTGGGCGTTCCCGGACCGGCAGCCGGAGAGGGAGCCGCGGGAGCGGTCGATCGAGCACGCGTTCCTGACCCCGGTGTTCGGCACCGCGCAGCCGACGAAGGGGTTGTCCGGGGCGATCCGGAAGTACTCGTACGCGACGTACAGCGAGGGCCGCGCCGCCCACTGGCTGTTGCTGGTGCTGGCCGACCGGGTGGACGCCTGGGAGAGCCACCTGCGCTCGTTCGCCACGCTGCGGCCCGACCAGCCGCTCACCCAGACCGGGGTGCGCAGCGAGTTCACCCACTCCGGCCTGAGCTCGCGGCTCGGGAAGCGCCGGGCGGACGTCAACCACCAGGCCCTCGACCCGGTGATCGTGGTCGGGCCGTGGGTCGCGGCGGGCGCGGTGGCCTTCGTCGGCGCCCGGGCCGTCGTCCGGTCGCTGCGCAGCTGACCACCGGGCCTCGGCCGCCGCGGCGCACAGTCAGATCCGTGCGCCGATGAGGATCTCGCTGCCGTCAGGTCGGTAGCAGAAGGACCACCCCCTCCCCACGACTCGCAAGCTCGCCGCGGGCCCGTGGCGTGGCCTGGTGGGCAGGGCCGGACGGAATTCGTCTCGACCCAGTTGCTCCGATGGCGGACGTCCGAGCGGTGGCGGTTCACGCCCGGATCAGCAGTATCGCGAAGGCAAGACGCTGGGGGTCTCCCCGGCAGTTGGAGGACTGCCGTCGGTTGGCCGGCAGACTGACGGGGATGGCCATGGCCTAGGTGTCGTGACCATGCAGGTTGTTCACGCGGCGAGTCGACTGATCGGTTGGCGGCCTCCGAGGGCGGAGTGGCTGCGGGCAGTGTTGTAGTGGGTCAGCCAGCTGTCGAGGGCTTCGGTGCGTTCGTCGTTGCTGGTCCAGGCGGTGGCGTAGGCCCACTCGGTTTGCAGGGTGCGGTTGAACCGTTCGGCCTTGCCATTGGTCCACGGGCAGCCGGGCTTGATGAACCGGCGGGCGATACCCAGCTGGGCGCAGGCGGTAATCCACGCGCGTCCCTTGCGGTAGCTCATGGCGTTGTCGGTCAAGACGCGGGCGACGGTCACGCCGTGCGCGGCGAACCAGGCGACTGCGCGGGTCAGGAAGCCGGCGCAGGTGGCCACCCGCTCATCGGGCAGCACCTCGGCGTAGGCCAGCCGGGTGTGATCGTCGATGGCCACGTGCACGTAGTCCCAGCCCAGGCCGCGGCCGCGGACCTCATCGGAGCGGCCGTGGACCCGCCAGCCACCGCCGGCGGGCACCCGGCCGAGCTTCTTCACATCGACGTGCAGCAGGTCGCCGGGGTGGGCGCGTTCGTAGCGGCGGTCGCTGTGCCGCCGCCCGCGCAGCAGTTGACCGGTCAGCCGGTCGACGTCGGCCAGCCGGGGCAGGCCGGCGCGGGCGATCACCGCGCCGATCGTGGACGCGGCCACGCCCAGGATCGCGGCCAGCCGGACCGGTCCGGCGTGGTGGGCGACCCGCGCGGCCAGGATCGCAGCGGTCGTCTCCGGCGGGGTCCGCCGCGGCGTGTGGTGCGGCCGCGACGAGCGGTCGACCAGCCCGGCCTCACCCTCGGCGCGCCACCGGCGCACCCACTTGTAGACCGTCTGCCGGCTGATCGCGAGCTGTTTTGCGACTTCGCCGGGCCGGTGACCGGCCAGCACACGGTCGACGATCAGCTTGCGGGCATAGACGGTCGTGCGGGCATTAGCGTGGGCCACTGAGACCTCCGGTTGGGAACGGCGACGTCAAGCACCGCCACTCCTGCCGGAGGTCTCCTACGTGATCAAGCCGCCACGCCGACCGTCAACAACGTCCCTGGTCACGACACCTAGGAGTACGTGGACCACGATCCGGGGCCTTCCCGGGCAAGCGCGCCCGGCCCATCAGTGGATGCTGACCGGCTTGGGCGACGGGCTGCGTTACGCACGCGCCACTGCAGCGCAACCAGAGTCGCGTCGGCGGAAAGGTCATTCCCAAGTTGGCTAGACGCGCATCGGGCGCGTTGAGCCTTCCCCCTAGCCGAGCACGCGACCGTCATGGGCGCTGCCGGCCTCTACGCGGCGCATTTGGCACCCTTGACCGCGGTCTCGCGGCGGTTAGGGGAACAGACGACCGCGCACGGCAGTGGGAGAACGGGAAGGACATTCACCCTCACGGCCCAGTGGTCGTGTCTCTCTTCAGCACGTCGTCCCGTCAGGCCTCAGATCGCTACTTCTCCGACCGTCTCGTGTGTTACGCGCGTCGCCCGGCGCGGCTAGAGTACTCGACCGTGAATGCTTTTCTCGGCGCCACCGCGAAGATGAACAGAGCTATGGACCTGCAAGGCGAGTTCATTGACGAACTCTCCAAGTTCGCAAACCGCCCGCCGGTGAAGGTGGGGGTTCGCGAAGTCAATGAAGAGCTGTGCGAAATCTATGTGACGCAACTGGAGGATTGGGTCGACTCGGCACTACTTAGCCTGAGCCTTCTCGCTGGAGATTGCGTGCACAACATCCGCGCGGCGCTGGACCATTTCGCATACGCCGTGGTGCCCGATGCCGACGATAAGACGACCTTTCCCATCCTTCGCTTGGCGCCCCGAAACGAGGATGAAGTGACTAAAAAGCTGTGCGAACGTGGCTTTAACCGGGCGGACCCGCGAGTATCTCAAGAGATCAAGCAGTTGGAGGCATGGCCTGGTGGGTCGAACCCGTTAGGGCAAAGTCTTTGGCTGCTTCACGAGCTTGACATCGTTGATAAACATCGAGGCATCGCGACAACGCTGATGACATCGGACCGACGGACGAGCGAGTTCGGCTTGATGGTGGGACGCAGCCCCTTCGGCTTCCACTTCGAGGACGAAACCCGCCTCGCGCTTGAGGCGGGCGCCGCACTGTGGACCGGGTCGGGCTCTATGGTCGATGTGGCGATGGCAACAACCAATATCTCGTTCCAGCTGTACTTTGGTGAGCCACTTGTTCAACGAGCATTTCCACACGCCCGTGCGGATCAAGTGTTGGCAAGTCTCTATGACGCTGCCTTTGAAGCGTTATTCGAGCTCATGCGCGCGTCTGGGCGATAGTGATTGGTCGGCCTTTGGCGCCGCACCTCCGATTGCGCGGCCGCCCTCGCCCATGCCCGGTCCAAGTTGCCCCGGACAGCGGCGGAGCGCTCTGCCGGGGGCAGCCGGCCGTTCCGGCACTCGTACGTGCTCCACCGGGGCTACAGGCGTGGGCCGATGAGGATCTCGGTGTCGTCGGGGCGGTAGGTGCGCCATCGGCCGTCGGGTGGTCGTTCGACCCGGAAGCCGTGGTGGACCTTGGTGTGGTGGCGTTCGCAGAGCAGGGCTGAGTTCTCGAGGTTGGTCTCGCCGCCGTGGACCCAGTGCACGAGGTGGTGGACGTCAGCCCACCAGTGCGGGGCGCCGCATCCGGCGAACACGCAGGTCTTGTCCCGGGCGACGACCGCTCGGCGCAGTCCGGGGGTGACCACCCGGTGGGTGCGCCCCAGGTCCAGCGGCACTCCGCCGGGTCCCATCACCACCCGGGAGAGCACCGCGTCACACGCCAGCCAGCGCGCCCGCTCGGCGGAGATCCGCGCCCCGAACCCGGTCTCGGCCGCACCGTGGCCGGTGGCCTCATCGGCGAAGTCCTCGACGTCGAGGGAGACGACCACGTGCGGCTTCACCGTCCGCAAGAAGGGGAGGTTGCCGGAGGCGAGGGCGTTGTCACACAGTTGGACGAGGGCGTCGGCCAGCTGCTGGGACCGGGTGCGCGTGTCGCCTTCGGGGCGGTTGGCCTGCACGATCGACTCGAGTGAGGCCTGGACCTTCTCGAACCCGACGGTGTCCAGTTCGAATCGACCACTCCCGCCCTCGGCGTGCTTCGCGAGGCTCAGCCGCCGCTCCTCGGTGGGGTCCGGCTCGGGACCGTCGGGGTCCAGGGTGGCCTTGTACCGCTCGACGGTCTGCTTGAGCGTGTCGTGGGGCTGGGTGGCCGCGACCAGCGCCAGCGCCTGGTCGATCTCGGCCAGGTCGACGTCCTGCTCCGCCGCCGCTGCCAGCCGGTCTGTCGTGGTGATCGAGGCGATCACCGCCACCGCCTCCGCGGTCACCGCCCCGGCGGCGAACGCGGCGGCCACCGCGGGCAGGTGCTCCAACGCCCGACCGGAGTGCACGAGTCGTGACGCGGCCGCCGAGGACAGCCGCCCGTGCCCGCGCGACCAGGACTGCATCGTCCGCATACCGTCGTGCTCGCAGGCCTGGGTCAGGTCGCTCCTGCGCACGGTGCGGGCCAGCTCGGCGTCGATGCGGTTCCGTGCCGCCAGCAGCTCCGCCGTCCGGTCCAGCAGTGCAGGGCCGGCCAGCGAGTCGAGGTCATCGGCGGCAAAGGCGTCCAGTACGGAGGTCAACTCGCCCACCGGACACCTCCCACCGTCTCGAACACGCGTTCGAAGACTACCGCGGCGAGAGCGTGGGCGCAAGACGAAAGCGCAGCTCAGATGGGGTATGGCGCCTTCAGTCGTCGGTGTCGGCGAGTACCTGGAACAGTGCGGCCGAGGCCTGGCGGACCATCGCCGGGTTGGTGTCCCAGTAGTAGGGGAGCGCCATCACGGCCTGGGACAGCACCCACCCCCGCCCGCGCAGCCGCGCCGCCGGGTCGGCGTCCAGCGCGTCGAGGAACCGGGCGCGGCTGCGCCCGTGGAACAGCTGCCAGGCCGGCTGCAGGTCGCAGGCCAGGTCGCCGACGGCGAGCCCGCCGAAGTCGATGACCGCCGACAGCCGGCCGTCCACGACCAGCAGGTTGCCGGCGAGCAGGTCGCCGTGCAGCCACACCTCCGGACCGGCGTGCGGCGGCGCCTCGAGCGACTGCTCCCAGCAGCGGAGGACTGCCGGGCCGTCGACGCGGTCCCCGAGGACGGCGACGCACCCCCGCACCGACGCGTCCCGCTCGGCGTGCGGCCCGCCGCGGGCGCCCGGCGGGCGCTCGGGTGCGCACGTCGTCGGCACGCCGCGCAGCGCGCGCACGAAGCCCGCCAGGTCGTCCGCGGCCCGGTCGAGGTCCCGGAGGCTGCCGTGGGCGTCCCGGCCCGGCAGCCACCGGCAGACCGCCCAGGGGAACGGGTGGTCCTCGCCGGGCTCGCCGAGCGCCAGCGGGACGGGGACGGCGAGCGGCAGGTACGGCGCCAGCACCGGCAGCCAGCGGGCCTCGGACGCCGCCTGGCCGGCGGCCCAGTCGACGATCGGCAGCCGGACGACGAGCTCGTCCCCCAACCGGTAGACGTCGTGGTCGGTGCCGGTGGTGGCGACGGCGCGCACGGGCAGGGCGGCCCACCGCGGGAACTGCCTCCGGACGAGCCGGCGCACCAGATCGACGTCGGTCGGCACCTGGCCGGTGTGCATGCCCCGCGGTGCCATCCCCGGCATGGTGTCCAGGGACACCCCCAGGAGGCAACCGACTTCCCTCAGGGCCGCTCGTCCGTGCGTAGCGTGGTCCCATGTCCGGTTCCCACGGCGCGGTCCCCTCGGACGGCCACCGGCCCCCGGCCCCCGTCGCCCCGCCCCCGGGCGGACGGGAACGGCCCGGCGTCCTGCGCTGGCTCTGGTACGCCCTCGGCGGCGGCCTGCCCGCCAGGCACTCCGGCTGGGTGCTGCACGACACCACCACCGCCGGCTGGGCCCTGCGGCACGTTCTGCGCGCCGCCGTGCAGATGGCCCTGCCGGTCCTCCTGGTGCTGCTGCTCGTCCCCGGCCCGTTCTGGATCCGCGGGATGACGGCGCTCGGCGGCCTGCTGCTCGGGCTGATCTTCTCCCTGGCCTACATGACCGAGACCACCGAGAACCGGGTCAAGAAGGCCGGGTACCCGGCCGGGACCGCCCAGGCGGTCCGGGACCGGGCCGCGATCGGCCGGGCCGCCGCCGAGACCGACCGGCGCCGGGCCGCCGCCGCGAAGCGGGCGGCCCGCTACCGTGCCCGCCAGGGTCGCTGACCCTCCCGGCGGGCCGCACCGCGCCGGTCCCGACGACCGAGGAGCACCCCCGGTGAGCACCGTTCCGCAGCGCCAGCAGGGCAAGGTCGCCTTCGTCACCGGAGCCGCGCGCGGGCAGGGCCGGGCACACGCGCTCCGGCTGGCCGCCGAGGGCGCCGACGTCCTGGCGCTGGACCTGGCCGGCCCGCTGCCCGGCGTGCCCTACGACTCGGCCACGCCCGACGACCTCGCGGAGACCGCCCGGTTGGTGGAGGCCCTCGACCGCCGGGTGCTCACCCACCGGGGCGACGTCCGGGAGCTCGGGGACATGAAGTCCTTCGTCGACGCCGGCGTCGCGGAGTTCGGCCGGCTGGACGTCGTCGTGGCCAACGCCGGCATCTGCATCCCGGCGACCTGGGACGAGACGACCCCGGAGATGTTCCGGGACACCATGGACGTCAACGTCACCGGCGTGTGGAACACCGTCATGGCCGCCGCACCGCACATGGTCGCTGGCGGTGCCGGCGGGTCGATCGTGCTGATCAGCTCCTACGCCGGCAAGAAGATGCAGCCCTTCATGATCCACTACACGACCAGCAAGCACGCCGTCACCGGCATGACCCGCGCCTTCGCCGCCGAGCTCGGCAAGCACGGCATCCGGGTCAACTCCGTGCACCCGGGCGCCGTGGCGACCCCGATGGGCAGTGGCGACATGGTCGCCGCGATCGAGCGGACGGTCGCCAGCAACCCGCCGCTGGCCGGGATGAGCGGTGTCTTCCTGCCGCAGAACTGGATGGAGGCGGAGGAGATCGCCAACGCGGTCGCGTTCCTGGCCTCCGACGAGGCGAGGTTCATCACCGCCGAACACCTGTCCGTCGACGCCGGCATGCAGTACTACTGAGCGTTCGCCGGGTGGCGCGTCCGCGCCCATCAGCCAACTCCCCGGTCGAGCGAGGGGACGGCATGGCGGGGTCGATCGGCGACGGGCAGGACAGGGACCCGGGCACCCCCCGGCCGGAGGCCCTCCGGTCGCTGGGCGACCGGCGGCTGTCCATCTGCCTGTACACGCCGTCGGCCAACCCGTCGGGCATGGGGTCGCACATGCTGGACCTGGCGGTGGAGTTCCTGCCCGGGGCCGACGTCTCGGTGCTGTGCTGGGACACGGTCGCCGGCCGGCGGGTCCTGGACGGCGCCGCCGCGGTGGGCGCGACCGCGCACGCCCTGCCGCACCCCCGGGACCCGGCCTTCGGCGACGCCATCGTCGCGTTCCTGGGCGAGCACCCCGCCGACGTCTTCCACCTGCACGTGGGCAGCGGCCGGGAGGACTTCGACGGCGCCCGGGCCGCGCGGCGGGCCGGCGTGCCGGCGGTGGTGCAGACCCAGCACCAGCCGTGGCTGTTCCGGGCACCGCGCAAGCTGGTCCGCTTCACCCGCGCCATCCGCCCCGTCGACCAGCTCATCGCGGTGTCGGAGAGCATGCAGCGCAGCTACGAGCGGGTCGGCGTGCCCGCCGGCCGGATCGTCACCGTGCCCAACGGCATCGTCCCGCGCGGCCCGGGCCCGGGCCGCGCGGCCGCGCGGGCGGAGCTGGGGCTGGGGCCCGACCAGCCGGTCGTGCTGACCGTCGGCCGGCTGGTGCGGCAGAAGGGCCACGACCTGCTGGTCGAGGCCGTGCCCCCGCTCGTCGAGCGGTTCCCGGACGTGGCGGTCGTCGTGCTCGGTGAGGGGTCGATGCGCGGCCTGCTGACCCGGCGGGTCGCCGAGCTCGGCATCGCGGACCACGTCCACCTGCCCGGGCACCGCACCGACGCCCGGATGCTGCTCGACGCCGCCGACGTCTTCGTGCTGCCGTCCCGGCAGGAGGGCCTCCCGCTGGCCGCGCTGGAGGCCATGGACCTCGGGCTGCCCGTGGTGGGGACCGACGTCCTGGGCACCGCGGAGGTCGTCGTCCACGGCGAGACCGGCCTCCTGGTGCCGCTGCGGGACACCCGCGCGCTGGCGGCCGCGCTGGCGGAGCTGCTGGCCGACCCCGAGTTGCGGGCGCACTACGGCGGTGCGGGACGACGCCGGTACCTGGCGGACTTCACTGCCAAGCGGATGGCCGCCGACACCTTCGCGGTGTACGAGGACGTGCTGCGGCGGCTCGGCGGCCGCTGACCGCCGGGACCGTCAGCGTCCGGCCGCCCCCACGGGGGCACCGCAGCCCGGGCAGCGCTCGGGCGGCGGACCGTCGTCGAGCCGGCCACAGGCGGGGCAGACCCGGTCCAGCCAGCAGACGGCGTCCCCGCCGTCCTCGGCCGGGTCCGGTCCAGGAGGGTCCACGGGGGAGGACACCGGTGCTGCACCTCCCGGGTGGTGGGGCGTCTGCCGCCCAGCATCGCAGCATCAGGGCCCGCCGCCGCGGGTCGGGTCGCTTCCGGCGCCGACGGGCCCGGTGGGGGACCGGCATGATCGGGCCATGGCCGACGCCGCCCCGCCCGACGTGAGCGCCCTGCCACTGGAGCGCAAGGCGCTGCTGCTGTCGGGGCAGGACTTCTGGTCGACCGCCCCGGTGGAGGAGGCCGGCCTGCCCTCGGTGGTGCTCACCGACGGTCCGCACGGCGTCCGACGGCAAGCCGCCGGGTTCGACGAGGTCGGTCTGCGCGACAGCCTGCCCGCCACCTGCTTCCCGCCCGCGGTCGCCGTCGCGAACAGCTGGGACCCGGAGGTGGCCGAGCGGATCGGCGCGGCCGTCGGCCGGGAGGCGCGTGCGCTCGGCGTGCACGTCGTGCTCGGGCCGGGGGTGAACATCAAGCGCAGTCCGCTGTGCGGCCGCAACTTCGAGTACTACTCCGAGGACCCGCTGCTGGCCGGTGTGCTGGCCGCCGCGCACGTCCGCGGCCAGCAGGCACAGGGCGTCGGCGCCTCGGTCAAGCACTTCGCCGCCAACAACCAGGAGACGCAGCGCATGCAGGTCAGCGCCGACGTCGACGAGCGCACGCTGCGCGAGATCTACCTCCCGGCCTTCGAGCGGGTGGTCACCGAGGCGCGGCCGGCCACCGTCATGTGCGCCTACAACAAGGTCAACGGCGTCTACGCCTCCCAGCACCGCTGGCTGCTCACCGAGGTGCTGCGCGACGAGTGGGGCTTCCCCGGCGCGGTGGTCTCCGACTGGGGCGCGGTCGACGACCGGGTGGCCGCCCTGGCGGCCGGGCTGGACCTGCAGATGCCCGGCGACCGGGGGGCCGGGAACGGGCGGGTCGTCGAGGCGGTGCGGACCGGCGGCCTCGACGAGTCGCTCGTCGACGTCAGCGCCGCGCGCGTGGCCGGGCTGGCCGCCCTGGTCACCGGACCGGCCGACGGCTTCGACGCCGACGCCCACCACGCCCTGGCGCGGGAGCTGGCCGCCGACTGCGCCGTGCTGCTGGTCAACCACGCCGGCACGCTGCCGCTCCGCCCGGGCACCCGCGTCGCCGTCGTCGGCGAGTTCGCCCGCACCCCGCGGTACCAGGGCGGCGGCAGCTCCCGCGTGCACGCCACCCGCGTCGACGCCGCGCTCGACGCGGTCCGCGCGCTCGCCGGCGGGCCGGTGGAGTTCGCCCCCGGCGCCACCCTGGACGGCTTGGGGGACGCCGCGGCGCTCCGGGCCGAGGCGGTGGCCGTGGCCCGCGCCGCCGAGGTCACCGTCGTCTTCGCCGGGCTGGCGGAGTCCGACGAGTCCGAGGGGCGCGACCGCACCACCCTGGACCTGCCGGCCGCCCAGGTGGAGCTGATCCGGGCGGTCGCCGAGGTGAGCCCGCGGACGGTCGTCGTCCTGTCCCACGGCGGGGTCGTCACCGTGGAGGGCTGGCACGACCGGGTGGACGCCGTGCTGGACGGCGCCCTGCTCGGCCAGGCCGGCGGCGGCGCGCTGGCCGACCTGCTGTACGGCGTGGTGGCCCCGTCCGGTCGGCTGGCCGAGACGGTCCCCGTCCGGCTGGCGGACACCCCGAGCTTCCTCAACTTCCCGGGGGAGCAGGGGCACGTCCGCTACGGCGAGGGCGTGATGGTCGGCTACCGCTGGTATGAGACCGCCGGCGTCGCGGCCCGGTACCCGTTCGGCCACGGGCTCGGCTACACCACCGTGGAGACGCGGGACCTGCGGGTCACCGCCACCGGGGACGACTCCGCCACGGTGGCGGTGACGGTCGCCAACACCGGTGCGCGGGCGGGCAGGCACGTGGTGCAGGTCTACGTCGCGACGGACGCCGGGCCGGTCCGGCGTCCGGCGCGGGAGCTGCGCGCCTTCACCAAGGTGTCCCTCGAGCCGGGGGAGAGCCGGACGGTGACCCTCGAGCTGGACCGCCGCGCCTTCGCCTACTACGACGTCCGCGAGGGCGGCTGGGTCGTCGCGCCCGGGGAGCACGTCGTCCAGATCGGCGAGAGCGCCGCGGACGTCGTGGCGGAGGCGACCGTGACCCTGGCCGGGGACGACCTGGTCCCCGCGCTGACGCTGGAGTCCCCGGTGGAGGACTGGGTCGGCCACCCGGTGGTCGGCGGGGACACCTCGGCGCTGCTGCGGCGGGGCCTCTCCGGCGGGGACGACGACCCCCAGGGGGACGCCGGGATGCTGCTGATGATCGGGTCGATGCCGATGCGCCGGTTCCTGTCGGACATGGGCGCGGACGTGCCCGCCGGGGAGCTCGCCTCGCTGCTGGCCCGCGCCGACGCGGCCCGGGGCGAGGGTTGCGCGGCTGCCCCGGCGGGCATGCCGAGTCCATCCGTCAGCCCGAGGAGGACCCCCGCGTGAGTGCCCCGGACCGCCCAGGTCAGGCCCGTCCCGTCCCGCGGACCCGGGTCGACGCCAACCGGCTGTGGGTCGACTCGCGCCCCCGGGCGGCCGCGCAGCGCCGCTTCGAGGCCCCGGTCCTGCGCCGGCTGGGCGGCGCGGTCCCCGACGGGCACGTCCTCGAGCTGGGGACCGGCCGCCGCGGCACCGGTCTGCGGCTGGCGCTGGAGCTGTTCGGCGCCGCGCGGGTCGACGGCGTCGAGCTGTACCCGGCCAGCGTCCGGGCCTGCCGGGACGCCGTCGCGGACCTCGGCGACCGGGTCCGCGTCACCGAGGGCGACGCCACGGCGCTCACCGGGGCGGACGCCTCCTACGACGCGGTGTTCGGCTACCACGTGCTGCACCACTGCGCCGCCTGGCGCGACGCCGTGCGCGAGGCGGCCCGGGTGCTGCGGCCCGGGGGGCGCTTCTACAGCTGCGAGATGACGGCGCGGATCGTCGACAGCCGGCCGCTGCGGGCGGTCTCGTTCCACCCGGCGGACGGCGACCGCCCGACGCCGGAGTCCCTCGCCGCGGCCTGCCGGGACGCCGGTCTGCGCGTCTCGGCCCAGGAGACCCGCGTCGCCGGGTGCTGGACGGCCCTGGTCGCGGTCAAGGAGTGACCGCACCGGCGCCGGCGGTGCGGTCCGCGCTCCGGCTCCTGCGCCGGCACGCCGGTGCCGTCTACGCCGCCTCCGCCGGGATCACCCTGCTCAACACCGTCCCGGACGTGCTCCGCCAGCTGCTGGTGTGGGACGACCCGCGGATCGCCGCCGCGCTCCTGGTCGACGTCGTCGGGTTCCTGACCGGCCTGGCCGCCCAGCTGTGGCTCACCGGCGTGGTGGCCGGTCTCCCCACGGACGGCGGGCTCCGTCTCCGCGGCGCGCTCGGCCGCGGGGTCGCCCTTGCCGCGCGGGCGGTCCGCCGGGCGCCGGGCACGGTCCTCGCCGGGGTGCTGCTCGGCGGCGGGGTGTCCGCCCTGGTGACGCTGCCGGCGTCGGTGGCCGCGATCGGGCTGCACCGGGTGGTCGGCCCGCTCGACGACCCGTCCGCGGCCGGCTTCGCCGTCGCCACGGCCAGCGACGCGGTGGCCAGCTGGCTCACCCTGCCCTTCCTCGCCGTCGTCCTGGTCCTCGCCGCCGGGCGGGGGCGCGGGGACGGTGCGGGTTGAGCCGGCCGGACGGCGGGCATCCCCGGGCGGTGAGCGACCCCTGGGACACCACCCGGAAGATCATCGGGAGCCTGTCGATCTGGCTGGGCACCGGAGCGCTGTTCGCCCCGCGGGCGATGGCCGGTGTGCTGGGGGTGCGGGACGCGGCGGCGACCGGGGACGTGGCGCTGCCGCTGCTGGTGCGGCTGATCGCCGCCCGCAACATCGCGATGGGCGCGGCGCTGCTGGCCACCCCGGTCCCCGAGGCCCGCCGCACCACCGAGGTCACCCTGCTGCTCACCGGGCTGGACGCCGCCGCAGTGCTGGTCGCCGGCCGCGGCGGCGACGTCGCCCGGCGCAGCGTCGGGCTGTCCCTGACCGTGCTGTCGCTGGCCGCGGCGGGCGCGGTGCGCTGGCACCGGTCCTGACCGCGCGGCCGCCGCTCAGTCCCGGGCGGCCGGCTCCCGCAGGCACCCGGCGATCGCCGTGGCCACCGCCAGCAGCACGGCGACGACGGTCAGCGCCCGCAGCACGGTCACCTGCTGCCCGAGGAAGCCGATCAGCGGAGGACCGGCCAGGAAGGCGCAGTAGCCGATCGAGGCGATGACGCTGACCCGGGTCGCCGCCCGGGCCGGGTCGTCCGCGCCGGCGCTCATGCCGACCGGGAACCCCAGCGACGTCCCCGCCCCCCACAGCAGCGCGCCGACGAAGGCCACCGGGGCGTTGGGGCCGAAGACGAACAGCAGCAGCCCTCCGACCGCCAGCCCGGCCAGCAGCCGGACGACGGCCACCCGGCCGTGCCGCTCCAGCAGCCCCGGACCCACCCAGCGCGCGGCGGTCATCGAGGTGAGGAACACCGCGAACCCCAGCGTGCCGATCGCCTCCGACGTCCCGTGGCCGTCGATCAGGGCGACGGTGATCCAGTCGTTCGCCGTCCCCTCGGCGAAGGCGAACGCCAGCACGAACAGACCGATGAGCAGCGTCCGCGGCTCCCGCCAGGCGGCGAGCACCCCGCCGGCGCCGCCCTCCGGGGCGGCCGCGCCCTCGTCGACGTCGGGGACGAACGCCCGGACGGCGACCGGCACGAGCACGCCCACGACGGCGGCGACGGCGAGCAGGTGGGCGGTCACCGACACCGACAGGGCGACCATGGCCGCGCCGATGAGCGCGCCGGCCACCGTGCCGAGACTGAAGCCGGCGTGGAACCGGGACATGATCGGCCGGCCCAGGTGCCGCTCGACGACGGCGCCCTGCACGTTCATCCCGACGTCCCACGCGCCGTTGGCGAAGCCCATCAGGAACAGGCCGACGACCAGCGGGACGACGCCGGCGAGGTGGCCGACGGCGATGACCACGAGGGCGGCGGTGAGCAGCCAGGACATCAGGACGACCGTGCGCCGCGAGCCCAGCCGGGCGATGACCGGCCCGGACAGCGGCAGGGCGACCACCGACCCGGCAGCGAGCGCGAGCAGCACCAGGCCGAGGGCGGCCGGGTCCAGCTCGAGCCGGGTGCGCACCTGGGGGATGCGGGCCGCCCAGCTGGCGAAGGCGAAGCCGGCGCCGATGAACGCGGCGTACGTGGCGCGGACGGCGGCCCGCACCTCGCCGACCGACGGGGTGGCGGGGCTGTCGGTGGCCGTCACGACGTCTCCTCTGCGGTACCGGTCGGCCGCACGGCGCGGGCCACGATCTCGCGGGTCTGGTCCCGGGTAGCCGGGGCGGTGGACAGGATCTTGTGCATCACGAGCCCCTCGACGAGGGCGTCCACCCCGCGGGCGGTGGTGGGGTCGACGAAGCGCTCGAGCACGCTGCGGCTGCGCCGCATCCAGGACTCGGTGACCGTGCGGAGCGCCGGGTCGCGCAGCGCGGCGAGGTAGAGCTCGTAGGCGATCGCCCAGTCGCGGGCGTCGGCGCCGGCGTCCCCGTGCACCAGCGCGGTCACCGCCTCGACCAGGCCGGGCACGTCCCGGACCCCGGCGAAGTGCGCCTCGTAGACCTCTGCCATCCGCTCCGCGTGCCGGGTGAACGCCCGGGCACGGAGCTCGTCCAGGCTGGCGAAGTGGTAGGTCAGCGAGCCCAGCGGCACGTCCGCGGCGGCGGCGATGAGCCGGTGCGTGGTGTTCGGCACGCCGTGCTCGGCGATCACGTCGAGCGCGGCGTCCACGATCCGGTCGGCGCGGTGCGGGTCGTGCCGGCGGACCGGGCGGGAGCCCGGGTCGAGGGTCACGGCAGCGGGCGGACGACCCGGGCCGGGGTGCCGACCGCCAGCACCCCGGCGGGCAGGTCCCGGGTGACGACGGCGCCGGCCCCGACGACGGTGTCGGCGCCGATGGTCACGCCCGGGCAGACGACCACCCCGCCGCCGAGCCACACGTTGTCGCCGATGACGATCGGGGCCGCGCCCTCCCACTTGTCCCGCCGCGGCCCCGGCTCCAGGGGGTGGGTGGCGGTGAGCAGCTGCACGTACGGGCCGATCTGCACGTCGTCGCCGATGGTGACCCGGGCGACGTCCAGGACGACCAGGCCGAAGTTGGCGAACGTCCGCGCGCCGACGGAGATGTGCTGCCCGTAGTCGCAGGAGAAGGGCGCCCGGATCTCGCTGCCGGGCCCGAAGGCGGCCAGCAGCTCGGTGAGCACCTCCCGGCGGAGCGCGCCGTCGTTCGGGTCCATGGTGTTGTACCGGTGGGTCAGCGACCGGGCCCGGGCGTTGTCCGCGGCGAGCTGCGGGTCGTCGGCGATGTAGGGGTCGCCGGCCAGCATCCGCTCGCGCATGGTGCGCCCGTCGTCCAGCATGTGTACGACCGTACACATGGATGCGTACGCGCGTACGCGCGGGAGGTGGGTCGGCTGGGCAAGCCGCTGCCGGACGTCGTCGCCCCCGGCCTGGACGTGCTGTTCTGCGGGATCAACCCGTCGCTGCGCTCGGCGGAGGTGGGGCACCACTTCGCCCGCCCGGGGAACCGCTTCTGGCCCGCGCTGCACCTGGCCGGCCTGACCCCGCGCCGGCTGACACCCGAGGAGGACCGCGAGCTGCTCGGCTACGGGCTGGGCGTGACCAACATCGTCGACCGCCCGACCCGGACGGCGGCCGAGCTCGAGCCGGCCGAGCTGCGGGCCGGGGCGGCGGCCCTGGCCGAGCTGGTGGCCCGGTACCGGCCGCGGACGCTCGCCGTCCTGGGGATCACCGCCTGGCGGCAGGCGTTCGACCGGCCCCGGGCCGCCCTGGGCCTGCAGCCCGAGCGGGTCGGCGGCGCGCGGACCTTCGCGGTGCCCAACCCCAGCGGGCTGAACGCCCACCACCAGCTGCCGGACCTGGCCCGGCTCTACGCCCAGCTCCGCGCGCCCGCGTCCTGACCGCCGCCGGGTGCGGCCCCCTCACCGGCTGGGACGGTCGGGGAGGCCCAGCGCCAGGGTGAGCTGCAGGACCGTCCCCGGGTCGTCCAGCCGGTCGCCGTAGCGCTCGCGCAGCTGCCCCATCCGGTAGCGCACCGTCTGCGGGTGCACGAACAGCTCGGCCGCGATCCGCTCCCGCCGGCCGTGGTGCAGCAGCCACGCCCGGAGGGTCTCCACCAGCTTGTCCCGCGCGCCGGCCGCCAGTCCTGCCAGCGGCGCGAGCACCTGCGCCCGCAGGTCGGCGAGGGACTCCTCGTCGGCCCGGAGCACCAGGTCGGCCAGCCGGGCCGAGGTGTCCAGCGGCGCGGTGCCGTCGGGCTCCAGGCCGAGCCGGACCGCCCGGACCGCCCGCTCGCAGGAGGCGGCGGCCTGCTGCCACGGCCGGGCCGGGCCCACCACGGCCGCCCGGCCCTCCAGGCCGCGCAGCAGGCCGGGCCGGGCGGCGCCGTCGGCGTCGGGGACGAGCAGCACGGTGAGCTCGTCGGACCCGGGCGGCAGCCCGCCCTCGCCGGACTGCAGCGTGCGGGGGTCCAGCAGCAGCAGGGCGCCGCGGGCGCGGGCCTCGGGCAGCACCACCGCGGTCAGCGAGCGTGGCGGCGCCCAGTCCGCCTTCTCGGCGGCGGCAGTGAGGTCGGCGGACGGCGCACCGGCCACGAGCAGCGCGGCCAGCCGCTCCAGGTAGCGCTCCCGGACCCGCCCGCCGACGGCCAGCTCGTCGGCGTGCCCGGCCACGCTGGAGGCGGACAGCCGGTCGATGTAGGCGAAGACCAGCTCGGCGAACCGGGCCAGCGACTCGACGGTCAGGCCGGCCGCGACCGCGGTGCCGCTCATCTCCCGCCAGGCCACCCGGGCGCCGACCCGGTAGGCGGCCAGCAGGGCGTCCATCGACCGGCCGCCGCGGGCCTCGCCGCGACCCAGCGCGTAGGCGCCGTCCAGGGCAGGGTCGATCGGGGTGCCGGCGTCGGCGTCCCCGCCGGAGGTTGCGAGCTCGAGGAACCCGCCGAGGGCCAGCTGGACGGCGTTCTCGATCGCTCGGCCCATCTCGCCGCCGAACGCGTCGGTGTAGCTGGGCACCTCCACCACGATGGCGGCCACGGTCCGCTCCGCGATCGTCGGGAGCCCGGCGCGGATGGCCGCCGCGACCTCGGCGGGGACGGTGGTCCGGCTCGACACCACGGCACCTCTCTTGTTCGGAGAGGACAAAAGCTACCGCGCGATTCACGTCCGGAGCACAGGTACTCGCCGGACCGGGTGGGAAGTATCGAGGTATGACGTCCACCGTGGAACGCCCGGCTGCCCGGCGCCCGCTGCGCGCGCTGCGCGACGGCGTGCTCCGCGTCGCCGAGCTGGCGACGACGCCCCTCGTGCCGACCGACTTCCTCGACCTGGTGGACCCGTTGCGGTCCGGCGCCGCGCTGCGCGGCCGGGTGGTCGCCGTGCAGCCGGAGACCCGGGACGCGGCCACCGTCGTCATCCGGCCCGGCCGGGGCTGGCAGGGGCACGTCCCCGGCCAGTACGTGCGCATCGGGGTCGACGTCGACGGCGTCCGCCAGTGGCGGGCCTACTCCCTCACCTCGCACCGCGGCCGGGCCGACGGGTGCATCAGCATCACGGTGAAGGCGATCCCGGGCGGGAAGGTCAGCAACCACCTGGTCCGGGCCCTGCGGCCGGGCACCGTCGTCCAGCTCGACCAGGCCGCCGGGAAGTTCGTGCTCCCGGCGCAGCGGCCGGCCAAGGTCCTCTTCGTCACCGCGGGCTCCGGCATCACCCCGGTGATGGGCATCCTCCGGCACCTCGACGAGGGGCCGGACACCGACGTCGTCCTGGTGCACTCCGCGCCCACCGCGGACGACGTCGTCTTCGGCGCCGAGCTGCGGGCGCTGGCCGCCGCCGGCCGGATCCGGCTGGTCGAGCAGCACACCGACTCCGCCGGCCTGCTGGACGCCGCCGCGATCGCCGCGCTGGTGCCCGACCTCGCCGAGCGCGCCACCTGGGCCTGCGGCCCGGTCGGCATGCTGGAGGCGCTCGAGGCGGACTTCGCCGCGGCCGGGCTGGCCGACCGGCTCTACACCGAGCGCTTCCGCCCCACGGTGCTGGTGACCGGCGAGGGCGGCACGGTCACCTTCACCGGGTCGGGCACCACCGTGGACGCCGACGGCGCCACCCCGATCCTGGACGCGGCCGAGGAGGCCGGCGTCCTGATGCCCAGCGGGTGCCGGATGGGCATCTGCTTCGGCTGCGTGCTGCCGCTGCGCGAGGGCGCGGTCCGCGACCTGCGCAACGGCGAGGTGACCACCGCCGTCCCCGGGGACGGCGTGCTGGTGCAGACCTGCGTCAGCGCCGCCGCCGGCGCCTGCGCCATCGACCACTGACCGACCCCACCGACGACGACGAGGAGCCGGCCATGACGACCGTCCAGAAGAAGTCCCAGAGCCCCATCGACCACCTGACCCCCGCCGACGTCGAGGCCATCGGCGTCGAGCTCGACGCCATCCGCCAGGAGGTGCTCGACAGCCGGGGCGCGTCCGACGCCGCCTACATCCGCAAGGTCATCGCGGTGCAGCGCTCGCTGGAGCTGGGCAGCCGCGCCGTCCTGCTGGCGTCGAGGTTCCCGCCCGCCTGGTTCGTGGGGACGGTCGGCCTGTCGGTCGCCAAGATCCTCGAGAACATGGAGATCGGGCACAACATCCTGCACGGGCAGTGGGACTGGATGCGCGACCCGGAGATCCACTCCACGACCTGGGAGTGGGACATGGCCAGCCCGGCCGAGCAGTGGAAGCACTCGCACAACCAGCTGCACCACACGTACACGAACGTGATCGGCAAGGACAACGACCTGGGCTACGGCATCATGCGGGTCGACGAGGGGCAGCCCTGGCACCCGCTGTACCTGGCCCAGCCGCTGTGGAACTTCGTCAACGCCTGCTTCTTCGAGTACGGCATCGCCGCCTACGACCTGGAGCTGGGCAAGAACCTGGCCACCGCGAAGCGGCGCAGCGACCCGGCCTTCCGCGCCGCGGCCAAGGCCGTGCTGCGCAAGATCCGCCGCCAGGCGACCAAGGACTACCTGGTCCACCCGCTGCTGTCGGGACCGTCGGCCGTGCCGACGCTGGCGGCCAACTTCACCGCCAACGTGGTCCGCAACCTGTGGTCGCACTCGGTGATCATGTGCGGGCACTTCCCCGAGGGCGTGGAGACGTTCGAGAAGACCTCCATCGAGGGCGAGACCCGGGGTGAGTGGTACCTGCGGCAGATGCTCGGGTCGGCCAACATCTCCGGCAGCAAGGCCATGCACGTCATGACCGGCAACCTCTCCCACCAGGTGGAGCACCACCTGTTCCCGGACCTGCCGAGCAACCGGTACGCCGAGATCGCCCCCAAGGTGCGCGACCTCTTCGACCGCTACGGCCTGACCTACCACACCGCGTCGCTGCCGCGGCAGGTCGCCTCGGCCTGGCACAAGGTCTTCCGGCTGTCGCTGCCCAACGGCTGGCTCGCCGCGACGACGCCGGCCAACGCCCCGGCCCAGGTCGCCAAGCTGTACAAGATGACCACCGGTGGCCGGAAGGTCCGCCGGGCACTGCAGGCCGCCTGAGCGGGCCGACCGGCGGCTCCCCCGTCGCCGGTCGACCCAGCAGGCGGGCTCCCGGTACCGGGAGCGCCCGTGCTCCCGGTACCCAGAGCTCCCCGGCGGGTCAGCCGGGGACCGGCTCGGTGACGAGGTCGGCCTGCCACAGGTCGGGGCCGAAGACCTCGTACTGCACGTCGCGGGCCGGCACGCCGCGGTCCAGCAGGGCGCTGCGCACCGCCTTCATGAACGGCAGCGGCCCGCAGAGGTAGTACGCGGCGCCCTCGGGCAGCTCGACCTCGTCGAGGTCCATGACGCCTTCGTGCACGCCGGCCACCGGCAGCGTGCCGCCTGCGCCCCGCTCGAACCAGACGTGCGCGGTGGCGTGCGGCAGCTTGTCCACGTCCGCGAGCACCTGGGAGCGGAGCGCGAAGGACTCCTCGTCGAGGTCGGCGTGCAGCAGGGTGATCGGCAGCCGGGAGCCGGCCGCGGTCAGGTGGGACAGCATGCCGGCCATCGGGGTGATCCCGATCCCGGCGCTGGCGAAGACCACCGGGCGGCCGGAGTCGTCCAGCACGACGTCGCCGAAGGGCACCGACAGGGTGAGCACGTCCCCGACGCCGACGGAGTCGCACAGCAGCGTGGACACCTCGCCGGCGGGCTTCCCGCCCTCGGCGCGGACCCGCTTGACGGAGAACTGTCGGTGCTCGCCGTCGTCGGCGCGGGTGAGGCTGTACTGCCGCGGCTGGTGGACGCCGTCGGGCATCGGCACCTTGACCGTCACGTACTGCCCGGGCAGCGACGTCTTCACCAGCCGGTCGTCGACCCGCCGGACCCGGAAGGTGACCACGTCGGCGGTCTCCTCGACCTTCTCGGTCACCTCCCAGTCCCGCCATACCGTCTCCGGCCGCACCCCGCGGGCGCTGTAGAGGCCGCGCTCGATGTTCATCAGCGCGTGCGCCATCAGCCAGTAGACCTCGTCCCACGCCGCGGCGACCTCGGGGGTGACGGCGTCACCGAGCACGTCGACGATCGCCCAGAACAGGTGCTCGTGGACGACGTCGTACTGGGCGGGGGTGACGCCGAGCGAGGCGTGCTTGTGCGCGATCCGGGCCAGCAGGTGCTCGGGCACCTGCTCCGGGGTCTTCACCAGCGCGCTGGCGAAGACGGCGACGGAGCCGGCCAGCGCGACCTGCTGGGTGCCCTCGGACTGGTTGCCCCGGTTGAACACGCCGTCGAACAGCTCGGGGTGGGCGGTGAACAGGTGCTGGTAGAAGCGCCGGGCGATCTCCTCGATGTTGTCGGCGACGGCGGGCAGGGTCGCCTCGATCACGGGACGGGAACGGTCGGACAGCACGGGCACTCCTGGTCGGTTCGGGCGCGGCCCCCGGCCCGGGGACCCGGGGCGGGACAGCGAGCTGATCGCCGGTTGCGCAGCGTGTGCTTACGGTCGTTAGAGTTTCGCTGACAGGGCACGGCAGCACCACCGCAAGGCAAGGGGGAGCGCGCGCGTGGACGTCGCGGCGATGCGGGCCAACTTCGGCAAGGCGGCAGCGGCCGGGGACGAGGCGCCGCTCTGGTTCTACTCACACCTGTTCCTGAGCCACCCCGAGACCCGGCAGCTGTTCCCGGTCTCGATGGCCCACCAGCGGGACCGGCTGTTCGCCGCCCTGGGCGAGGTGGTGGCCCGGGTGGACGACCTGGACTCGCTGGTGCCGATCCTGCAGCAGCTGGGTCGTGACCACCGCAAGTTCGGCACCGTCGCCGCGCACTACCCGGCGGTCGGCGCCAGTCTCCTGGCCACGCTGGAGCACTTCGACCCCCAGTGGGACGAGCAGCTCGCCGCCGACTGGACGGCGGCCTACCAGCTGGTGGCCCAGGTCATGGTGGAGGCCGCCGAGTCCGTGGACGACCCGCCGTGGTGGGACGCCGAGGTGGTGGCGCACGAGCGCCGCAGCTTCGACATCGCCGTCCTCCGGGTGCAGCCCAAGGAGCCCCTGGAGCACGCGCCGGGGGAGTCGATCTCGCTGGAGACCGAACGCTGCCCGCGGCTGTGGCGCTACTACTCGCCGGCCACCGCCGTCCGTCCCGGCGGGCAGCTGGAGCTGCACGTCAAGGCGCACGACGGCGGGCCGGTCAGCAGCGCCCTGGTCCGCCAGGTCGGGGTGGGGGAGATGCTGCGCCTCGGGCCGCCGGTCGGGCACCTGTCCTTCGACGCCGACTCCGACCGCGACCTGCTGCTGGTGGCCGGGGGCACCGGGCTGGCGGCGGTGAAGTCGATCCTCGACCACGTCGTCCGGATGGGCCCGGTGCGGCGGGTCGACCTGTTCGTCGGCGCGCGGACCGAGGAGCACCTCTACGACCGGGAGGAGCTCGACCGGCTCGCCGACGAGCACTCCTGGCTGACCGTCGTGCACGCCGTCTCCGGCGACCCCTGGTCCGCCCTGGAGCACGGCGACATCGGCGAGGTGGTGATGCGCCGGGGCCCGTGGACCAGCCGGGACGTCTACGCCGTCGGACCGGCGCCGATGGTGGACGACACCGTCGCCCGGCTCGAGCGGCACGGCGTGCCGCGGCAGCGCATCCGCACCGAGGTCTTCGCCCCCAGCCGCCCCAGCCCGACCGTCGACGGAGAGGTGACCTCATGAGCATCGAGCAGCAGGAGGCGGGAGGCCCGGAGGTCCGGCTGACCCCGGCCGACGTGCAGCAGGTGACCTTCCCGCGGTCCACGATGCTGCACCCCGGCTACAGCGAGGGCGAGGTCGACCGGTTCCTGGACCGGGTCGGCGCGGAGCTGTCCCGGCTGCAGGCGGAGAACGCCGAGCTGCAGGGACAGCTGGCCGACCTGGCGCAGCGACTGCACGCCGCGGAGTCCCGGCCGGGGCCCAGCGAGCAGGCGGTGGGGATCCTGGCGGCGGCGCAGCAGACCGCCGACCAGTACGTCGCCGAGGCCGAGGCGTTCAGCCGGGTGATGACCAGCGAGGCGCGGGAGCAGTACGAGGACCAGCTGCGGCAGGCCCGGGAGAAGGCCGGCGCGATCATCCAGGCGGCGCAGGAGGCCGCGCAGGACGCGGTCGCCGCCGACGTCGAGGCCCGGCCCGCCGGGACCGGGCACCCGGACGCCGAGGCGGTGCAGCGGCAGGTCGTGTACCTGCAGGCCTTCGGCCAGGCGTGCCGGGTGCAGCTGCGCTCCTACCTGGAGGCGCTGCTCGCCGACGTGGAGGCCGAGTGGGGGCGCGCGGACCCCGGCGGGCTGCCCGCGGGCGCGGCGCAGGTGCCGGTGCCGGCCCCGATCCGGGTCCCCCAGCCGCCGGCGCACCCGGCCGTGGAGGCGCCCGCGGGGGCCGGCGGGGACCAGGACGCGCACGAGCCCAACGTCGTCCGGCAGGTGGCCGGCCCCTCGTCCTGACCGGCCGGCCCTCAGGGCCGGGCGGCGTCCGTCCGGCGCGGCAGCAGCACCGCACGGAGCCACTGGTGGGTGCGGCGGTCCCAGGTGCGCTCGGCCGCCCAGGCCACCCGCTCGGCCGCGAGGTGCGCCGGCTCCTCGGCGGCCGCCCGCATCGCCGCCGCCATGGCCGCCGCACCGGCCACCACGGCGGTGTGCGGCGGCACGTCGCTGGAGTGCTCCAGGTGCCCGGCCGTCGCGACCACCGGGACCCCCCGCGCGCAGTAGTCGTAGGTCTTCATCGACGACTGGCCCAGGGCCCGGTCGGCCACGTCGGGCAGCAGCCCCACCGTGGCGGCGTCCAGCACCCCGGGCAGCCGGGCCCGGTCCAGCGGGCCGTCGTAGCGGAACCGCCCGCCGGTCTCCTCCCGCAGCGCCAGGAACCGCTCGGCGGACGCCCGCTGGTGCAGCGGGAAGACCAGCGGGCCGTGGACGGTCAGCGTCCAGTCGGGGAGCGCGGTGAGCACCGCCCGGACCAGGTCGACGTCGAACCGCTCGCCGATGCTGCCCACGTACACGGCGTGCCGGGGCCGCCGCCGGGCTCCCCGCGCTGCCGTCAGCAGGTCCGGGTCGGTGCCGTTGGGGACCACCGCGGGAGAGCGGCCCGGGAAGAGGTCGGCGAGCACCCGGTTCACCACCACGATCGCGTCGGCCTCGTCGGCGATGCGCCGCAGCTGGTCCGGGAGTCCGCGGGCTCGCGGCAGCAGCCGGGCCCAGTCGTCGGTGCAGTCGAAGACCCGCCGGCCGCCGACGGCCCGGGTGGCCCGCCACTCCCACGGCAGCATGCACACGGTGAGGTCCTCGGCCCAGCCGGACCGGCGCAGGAAGGACCCCAGCAGCGCGGAGTCCAGCCGCTCGGCCGGGCCGTGGCGGTGCCCGGGCAGCACGGTGGAGCGCTCGGTGACCGAGACCCCCGGGGCGGCCTCCTGGTAGCGCGCCCGCCGCAGGTGCCGCCACCAGTTGGCCGGGTCGGTGCGCACCCGCCGCACGTCGGCCGGGGCCTGGACGAAGCGCACCGGGACCCCGCGGCGCACCAGCTCGCGGGCGATCATCTGCTCGCGGCGGACGGCCGGGTGCCAGGGGTCCTTGGCGAGGAACCCGACGCCGGCCGGCGTCGGGCCGGGGGTGAGCTCCAGCGGTGTCCTCCTGCGGTCGCCGGCCCACCCCTCGTCCCGGTGACGAGCCCGCGCGGACCAGACTGCGCACCATGATGCGGAACGGGGGACCGGTCGGCCCGCTGGGGTCGGCCACCCGGTGGCTGCGCCGGCCGACGCTGCTCCCGGCCGCGCTGGTCCACCGCCTCCCGGACCGGCAGAAGCGCGCCGTGCTGTTCTGGCAGGCGCACGGCCGGCGGCCGCACGTCCGCCGTCCGCGGACCTTCACCGAGAAGGTCAACTGGCGGGTGGTCAACGACCGGCGGCCGCTGATCGGTCAGCTGGGCGACAAGCTCGCGATGAAGGCCTACGCGGCCCGGGTGTGCCCCGGTGTGCGGGTGCCCCGGGTGCTGTGGGCGGGGACGGACGTCGGCGAGCTGGCCGGCGTCGCGCTGCCGGCCTCCTGGGTGCTCAAGCCCAACCACGGGACGATGCGCGTGCACGTCGGCTCAGGCCGCCCCGACGTCGGGGAGCTGCGCCGGCTGACCGCGGGCTGGCTGGACGAGCCGCTGTACGCCTCCCGTGGCGAGTGGGTGTACAGCCAGGCCCGGCGGCTGCTGCTGGTCGAGGAGTTCCTGGGCTCGCCGGGCCGGCTGCCGGTCGACTCCAAGTTCCTCGTCGCCGGCGGGCGGGTCCGGGTCGTGCAGGTCGACACCGCACGCCTGGGCGGCGAGCACCGGCGCCGGCTCTACACCCGGGACTGGACTCCGCTGTCGGTCGTCGAGGCGGTCCCGCCCGGCCCGGTGGAGCCCGCGCCGGCCACGCTGCCGGCTCTGACCGCGGTGGCCGAGACGCTGGGGCGGGAGTTCGACTTCGTCCGGGTGGACCTCTACGACGTCGGCGGCGAGATCTGGTTCGGCGAGCTCACCCCGTACCCGGGCGGCGGGCTCGACCCGTTCGACCCCGTCCTGGACCGGCAGCTGGGTGCGGCCTGGCAGCTGCCCCCGCTGGACGCCGTCCGCGCGCGGCCCCGCTGACCACCCGCCCCCGCCCCGTCCGACCCCGGAGGTACCCGATGTCACCCGACCCCTCGTCCTCGCTGCGCGCCCGCTGGGCGGCCGGCCGGCCCGCCCACGGCCTGTGGAGCCAGCTGCCCGGGGTGGTGACCGCCGAGCTGCTGGCCGGGACCGGCGCGGACTACGTCGTCCTGGACCTGCAGCACGGCGGGCTCGCCGAGACCGACCTGCCCGGCGTGGCCGCCGCCGTCGTGGCCGCGGGGTCGGTCCCGCTGGTCCGCACCCGCAGCCCCCACCCCGCCGACCTCGGCCGGCCGCTGGACCTCGGGGCGCACGGGGTGATCGTCCCCAGCGTGCTGGGAGCCGACTCCGCCCGCGCCGTGGTCGACGCCTGCCGGTACGCCCCGCTGGGCACCCGGTCGGCCGGGCGGCTGTCCGGCGGGTCCGCCGAGCCGCTGGTCGTCGTGATGGTCGAGACGGCGGGCGCGCTCGCGGACCTGGACGCGATCCTCGGCCTGGACGGGCTGGACGGCGTCTACGTCGGTCCGCTGGACCTGTCACTGTCGCTGGGGCTGGCCGGCGAGGAGGGCCGGGACCGGCTGGGTGAGGTCATCTCCTCGGTCGTCGCCCGGGCGGTCGCCGCCGGCGTCCCGGTGGGCGTGCACGCGATGGCCGGTCTGCAGGCGGCGGCGTACGCCGCCGCGGGCGCCACCATCGTCACCGCGACCATGGACACGACCGCGCTCGGGGCGGCGCTGACCGACCACCTGCGGGCCGCCCGCGGGGGCTGAGCCGCCGGGCTGCCGGGGGGTCGGCCGGACCGGCGGCGGGTGTGGTACCGGAAGTGCACCCTTGTGGGTGACACCGGACGGGTGTTGGCTGCAACCAGCCAGCGGGAGCGCACGGAGCCGTCCCGCGTCGAGCGGGGGGTCCCGGATGAGGTCGTGCCGTACTGCCGTCGTGAGCGTCGCGGTCACCGTGCTGGTGGGGGCCGGCACCTCGGTCGCCTCGGCCGCGCCGGAGACCGTGCCGGCACCGCTGCCGGGCCCGGCCGTCGAGCTGGCCTGGGCCGACTGCGGCGCCAGCCCCGAGGCCACCGCGGACGGGGTCCAGTGCGCCACCGCCGAGCTGCCGATGGACTACGACGAGCCCGGTGGCGAGCAGGTCCAGATCGCCGTCGCGAAGGTGCCGGCGGCCGACCCCGAGCAGCGGATCGGTTCGCTGTTCTTCAACTTCGGCGGGCCCGGTGGCCCGGCCGTGGACTACCTCCAGGCGGCCGGCGCGGGGGTCTTCGGCACCCTCAACCAGCGCTTCGACATCGTCGGCTTCGACCCGCGCGGCGTCGGCCAGAGCACCCCGGCCATCGACTGCCGGGCCGACCAGGAGACGCAGGGCATCTACTCGGTCCCGGTGCCCACGCCGCTGGACATCGACGTGGACGCCTACGTCGCCAAGACCCAGGCCTACGTGGACAGCTGCCTGGAGAACAACGGCGAGATCCTGGAGCACGTGTCGACGGCGAACGTCGCCCGGGACATGGACGCGCTGCGCGCCGCGGTCGGCGACGAGCAGCTCAGCTACCTGGGCTTCTCCTACGGCACCTTCCTCGGCGCCACCTACGCCAGCCTGTTCCCGGACCGCTTCCGCGCACTGGTGCTGGACGGCGCCTTGGACGCCGACGAGTACATCAACGACCCGATCAGCAACATCGCCTCGCAGACGGCCGGTTTCGAGCTCGCGCTGGCCCGGTTCACCGAGGCCTGCGCGGTCGACCAGGAGGCGTGCTCGGGCTTCGGCGGGACGGACCCCTACCTGGCCTACGACCAGCTCATCGCCGCCGCCGAGGCCGCCCCGATCCCGGCCGAGGGCTTCACCCCTGACCCGCGGGCGGTCGGGGCCGACGAGATCCGGCTGGCCACCCTCTCGCTGTTGTACGCCAAGCAGCTGTGGCCCTTCCTCGGTGCGGCGCTGGCCGAGGCGGCCGCCGGTGACGGGTCGACCATCCGCGCGGTCTTCGACAACTTCACCGGGCGCGAGGAGGACGGCACCTTCTCGCCGTCCACCGACCGGTACTTCACCATCGGCGCGAGCGAGCAGCGGTACCCGCAGGACCTGCAGGTCTACCTGGACCGCGGCTCGGAGTCCTGGGCGTCGTTCCCGCACTTCTGGTCCAACAGCGGCTACGCCGAGATCGCCTACGCGCTGTGGCCGGCACGCGACGAGGACGCCTTCGCCGGCCCGTTCGCCGTCGACCCGGGGGCGCCCGCCGCGCTGGTCATCGGCACCACGTACGACCCGGCGACGCCGTACGCGGGTGCCGTGCGACTGACCGCCGACCTGGGCAACGCCCGGCTGCTGACGATGGAAGGTGACGGGCACACCGCCTACGGCGGCAACTCGGCCTGCATCGACAGCGCCACCGAGGCCTACCTGATCGAGGTGGTGCTGCCGGTGGAGGGGACCGTCTGCGAGCAGCAGGTGCCCTTCGAGGCGCCTGCGCCGGTGGAGCCGGAGCCCGCACCGGAGCCGGAGCCCGCGCCGGAGCCGGAGCCGGCGCCCGAGGTGTCCACGGGCACCGTGGTCGGCGCGCTGATGGGCAGCCGCCGCTGAGTCCCGACCCGGCGGCCGGCCGGTCGGCCGGCCGCCGGGAGCACGGGAAGGGACCGGCCGCACCGCGCCGGCGGGTCCGGCGGCTGCCGGGACAGGACGGGAAGCGGACGGACGACGAGCTCTGTCCCTACAGCCCCACACCCGAGCGGCCACCGGTCGTCTGGCCGAGGGGCGCGCGGGTGGCGTAGCACCTCGGTCTGGACGTCGACCACCACCAGGTCGACGAGCCGTCCCCGAGCATCTTCGGAGACCGCGGGCCTGGCCCCCGACCCGCTCGACCACGGCCGGCGGGACCACGGGCCCCGGATGGGGACCTGGCGGCTGATCGAGGGCCCGGACCGGCACGGCGTCCCGGCCACCGTGCCGCTGGACTCCGACGTCTGCACCCGGTGCCCGCAGGTCATGGAGGCCGGCCGCGAGCGCGGCTGAGCCTGGCTCACCCACGGCCGGGACGACTCCACCGGGTCCCGAGTTCCCAGAGGCGGTCCGCGACCGGGCTGATCCGACGTCCCCGCCGGGACAGGGGCTCAGGCGTCCGGCGCGACGCCGGCGGGGGACGCCACCCGGTCGGCCTCGCGACGGCGCCGGGCGGCCCGCTGGGTCAGGTGCAGGCTGACCGCCACGTAGTAGCCGACGTAGCCGAGCGAGAGCGCCACCACCAGCGGGTGGGGGTCGGGGTACTGCACCAGCAACAAGGCGTACGTGCCGATCCACACGGCGGTGAGCACCAGGCTCAGCGTGCGCAGCAGCTGGGTCCGCGACGGGTACAGGTACCGCACCGGCACGAACACCAGCGCCGAGCACACGACCAGCAGCGCGGCGGTCACCGGCCGGCCCAGGTCCAGCACGACGACGTAGAACGCCAGCACGTTCCAGTAGCTCGGGAAGCCCAGGAAGGTGTGGTCGTCGGTCTTCGCGTCCACCCGGCAGAACTGGTAGCTCGAGGCCAGCAGCGGCAGCGCGGCGAGCACCCACCCCGGCGGCCCGTCCGGCAGCGCCCCGGTCGTCCACAGCAGCACCACGGGGGCGAAGACGTAGGTGAGGTAGTCGACGATGTCGTCCAGCCGGGCACCGTCGAACCAGGGGATCGTCTCCTTGACCCGGAACCGGCGGGCCAGCATCCCGTCGGTCCCGTCGACGACCAGGGCGGCCAGGCCGATCCACAGGGCAGCGACGGCGTTGCCGTCGAACGCGGCCAGGACGATGAGCAGTCCGAGCACGGAGCCGCTGGCGGTGTAGACGTGGACGGCTGCACCGGCCAGGCGTCCACTCAGGGGGAACACGTGCGCCCGCCCGCCTCCGTCGTCCGTCGTCCCGGGTACCCGGTGGCCCACCGCAGGGGCCGTGTCATCCCGCGGCGAGAACTCTCCCACACCGCCGGCGGGCGAGTGGGGCGACCCGTCGGGCCCGGTCAGTCGGGCGCGGCCCCGGCGGCGACGCCGAACCGGTGACCGGGTGAGCCACGTGCTTCTCCGCACCGGGACCTCCTCTCCGGGCCGCCGGGCGGACCGCCGGCCGGCGGACCGGTAAACGCGACCATGGGCATCTTGCCCCCTGACGGGCGACTGCGCGGAGCAACCGGGCGAGCACCTGGATGGTGAGCGGCCTGACGTCATCGCCCGTGCCTGCCCTCCGATCGCCGGAGCAGGCGATGCGGACGGCCGTCACCGGTCCCGGGAGGGGGACCGGCCGCCGGCGATGACTTCCGCGCCCCGGGACCGTCTGAGGGTGGAGAGATGCTCTGCCGGCGAGCCGACCCGAGGAGTCCCATGACCACGTCCGCACCACTCGCGATCGAGGCGACCGGCCTGACCCGGTCCTTCGGGTCGACGACCGCGGTCGCCGGCATCGACCTCGCCGTCCCGGCCGGCGCCATCTACGGCGTCCTGGGGCCCAACGGGGCGGGGAAGACCACCACCATCCGGATGCTGGCCACCCTGATCGCGCCGGACTCCGGCTCCGCCCGGGTGCTGGGCCACGACGTGGTGGCCGAGGCCGACGCCGTCCGCGCCCTGGTCAGCCTCACCGGGCAGCTCGCCTCGGTCGACGAGGAGCTCACCGGCCGGGAGAACCTGGTCCTGCTCGGCCGGCTGCTCGGCCTGCGCTGGGCCGCGGCACGGGCCCGGGCCGACGAGCTGCTCGCCGCGTTCGGGGTCGACGAGGCCGCCGGCCGGCTGGTCAAGCACTGGTCGGGGGGCATGCGCCGGCGGCTGGACATCGCGGCGAGCATCGTGGTCACGCCGCGGTTGATGTTCCTCGACGAGCCGACCACCGGCCTGGACCCGCGGTCCCGCAACCAGGTCTGGGAGATCGCCCGGGCCCTGGCCGCAGAGGGGACGACGATCCTGCTCTGCACCCAGTACCTGGAGGAGGCCGACCAGCTGGCCGACGGCCTCGCGGTCATCGACCGGGGGCGGGTGATCGCCGAGGGCACGCCCGGCCAGCTCAAGGCCTCGGTGGGCACCGGCGCGCTGCAGGTCCGGTTGCTGGACCCAGCGCGCCGTCCCGACGCGGCACGGGTGCTGACCGGCGCGGTCGGGCCGGTGACGCCGGCGCCGGACCCGGCCGCGCTCTCGGCGGTCTGCTCGGACGCCGGCCGCGCGGCCACCGGGGTCGCCGAGCTGGCCCGCGCCGGCATCGGCATCGCCGAGTTCTCCCTCGCCCAGCCCAGCCTGGACGAGGTCTTCCTGGCCCTCACCGGCCACGTCGCCGACACCCCGACCGCCGAGGAGCAGCCGTCATGAGCACCGTCACCCCGGCCACCGGGACCGCCGACACCCTCGCCGTGCGGCGGGCCATCGCGACCACCGCGCGGCCGCCGCGGCCGGGGCCGCTGTCCGCCGCGCTGACCTTCGGCTGGCGCGGCATGCTCAAGGTCAAGCACGTGCCCGAGCAGCTGCTGGACGTCACGGTGACCCCGGTGATGTTCGTGCTGATGTTCACCTACCTGTTCGGCGGGGCGATCGCCGGCTCGACCGCCGCCTACCTGCAGTACATCCTCCCGGGGATGCTGGTGATGTCGGTGCTCTTCACCACCGTCTACTCCGGCGTCGCGCTCAACACCGACCTGACCAAGGGCGTCGTGGACCGGTTCCGGTCGCTGCCGATCTGGCGGCCCGCGCCGCTGCTGGGGGCCCTGCTCGGGGACAGCGTCCGTTACGTGCTGGCCGGCACCGTCATCCTCGTGCTCGGCGTCGTCCTGGGGTACCGGCCGGAGGGCGGCCCGCTGGGCGCGGTGGCGGCACTGGCCCTGGTGGTCGTGTTCTCCTTCGGGCTGTCCTGGGTGTTCTCCGTGCTCGGGCTGCTGCTGCGCTCGCCGAACGCGGTGATGAACTCCGGGTTCATGGCGATCTTCCCGCTGACCTTCGTGTCCAACGTGTTCGTCGACCCGGCCACGCTGCCCGGACCGCTGCGGGCGTTCGTCGACGTCAACCCGATCTCCGTCCTGGCCACCGCGTCGCGCTCGCTGATGCGGGGGGAGCCCGACGGCACCGCGATCACGGTGTCCCTGGCCGTGGCCGTGCTGCTCGCGGTGGTGTTCCTGCCGCTCACCACCCGCCTCTACCGCAGCCGTTGAGGCGGCGGCCGGCCCGGGCGGTCAGGTGGCCCGGTGCCAGCGGGCCCGGCCCCAGACCGCGGCCACCCCCAGCGGGACGGCGAGCAGGGCGGCGAGGGTGAAGACCGTCCGGTACCGGCCGGCGTCGGCCAGCCCCGCAACGGCCACCGCGGTGAGCGCGCTGCCGCAGAACAGGGCGCCGGCGAACAGGGACACGACGGTGGCCCGCGCCGCCGGCAGCACCTCGGTGGCCCAGGTCTGCAGCGAGGAGTGCAGGGCGGCCCAGGCCAGCCCCAGCAGCAGCGTGACCACGACCGCCGGCCCGACCGACCGGGACGCGGCCAGCAGCAGGCAGGCGGCCAGCGCCGCCGTCGCGCCCAGCGCCATCAGCCGGGCCGGGTGGGTCCGGGCGGACAACCGGCCCACCACGGTCGCGAAGACCAGGACGGCGACGCCGTAGACGGCCATGACCCCGCCGGCCACGGCCGTGCTGGCGCCGGCCGCCTCCACCGCGGGAGGCAGCAGGGTGAGCACGCCGATCACCACCCCGCCCTCCAGGAAGGCCAGGCCGAGCACGAACAGCGCCCCGCGGGACCGCGCGACGGTGCCCAGCGGCGCGAGGAAGCTGCGGTGCGACCGGGTGCGCGGCGGCTCGGCCAGCAGTCGCAGCGCGACCGACAACACCAGCGCGACCAGGCCGGTGGCCACGAACACCGCGCGCCAGGTCCACAGCTGGGCCACCACACCGGCGCCGACGGAGGCGACCGCCGTCCCGGCGGCGACGCCCACCATCAGCCGGGTGAGCTCCCGCTGCCGCCCGGCGGCGTCCACGGTGTCGCCCACGTAGACCATCCCGGACGGGTAGGCGGCCCCGAAGAAGGCGCCGCCCACCCCGCGGGCGACCCCGAGCAGCAGTGGCGTCCCGGCGGAGGCGGCGGCCAGCGCGGCCAGCCCGGCGACCAGCACGGCGACCCGGATGGTGCGGACCAGGCCGAGGGAGTCCGACACGAGTCCCCAGACCGGCTGGGACAGGCCGTAGGCGAGGAAGTAGGCGCCGGCGGCCTGCACGACCGTGGACAGCGGGACGTCGAGGTCGGCGGCGATCGCCACCAGCATCGGCGGCATCGCGAACCGGTCGACGACGCTGACGAACGCGTTGGCCTGCAGCAGCCGGATGGGCGGCACCCGTCCGGAGCAGGCCCTCGGCACCGGCCGACCGTAGCCCCGGTCCGGTGCTGGCCGGCGAGGCTCAGCCCGGGAGGACCACCACGCCGTCGTCGTCGGACCAGACCTGGTCCCCGGGCCGGAAGGTCGCGCCGCCGAAGGTGACCTCGACGTCCCGCTCGCCGGCGCCGGTCTTGGTGCCCTTGCGCGGGTTGGAGCCCAGCGCCTTCACCCCGAGCGGCATGCCGGCCAGCATGGCGGTGTCGCGCACCGCGCCGTGGACGACGACGCCGGCCCAGCCGTTGTCGATGGCGAGCTGGGCGATGACGTCGCCGACCAGGGCGGTGTGCAGCGACCCGCCGCCGTCGACGACGAGGACGCCGCCGTCGCCCGGGCCGGACAGGATCGACTTGAGCAGGGCGTTGTCCTGGTGGCAGCGGACCGTGGTCACCCGGCCGGTGAACGCCCGGTGCCCGCCGTACTGGCGCAGCGGCAGGTCGACCGACCCGAGGGCCTCCTCGTGCTCGTCGTAGAGGTCTGCGGTGGACCAGGTCATCGTCGGTGCTCCTCGTGTTCGGGGGTCGGCGTTGCGGTGGAGTCGGGAGGTGGCTCGGCACGGTCGGTCCGCAGACCGCGGGCGGCCACGGCGACCGCGGCGAGGGCCGCGGCGGTGGCGCCCAGCACGCCCGCGGCGCCCGCGCCGGCGGCCACCAGGCCCACCGCGCTGGGCAGCACGACCTGGCCGAGCCGGTTGCCGGTCAGCCGCAGGGACATCGCCCGCCCGCGCAGGCCCGGCGGCGCCGTCTCGGCGAGCCAGGACATGGTGAGCGGCTGGCCCACGCCGAGCCCGAGGCCCAGCAGGACGACGACGACGGCGGTCGCCCACGGTGGGAGGGGAGCGCCGACCGCGGCCATGGACACCGCGGACAGGGTGACGCTGCCGATCATCAGCCGGCGGCGGCCCAGCCACCGGGCCAGCCGGCCGAGCAGCAACCGGGACGTCATGGAGGCCAGCGCCCGCAGCGTCAGCAGCAGGCCGATGAAGCCGGCGGCGAGGTCCCGGTCCGCGCCCAGGGCGGGGAGGTAGACCAGGGTGATGTCCACGGCGGCCAGCACGACGCAGCTGATCACCAGGGCCCGGGTGAGCCCGGGGATGCGCAGCAGGGTGCCCATCCCGCCGGTCTCCGCGGCGCCGGTCGCGCGGTCCCCGCGCGGGACGCGCAGCGGGACGGTGCAGGCGAGCAGGACGCCGGCGAGCACGGTCGCCACCAGGAACAGCGTGCCGGTGTCCGGGATGGCCTGACTGCCGCCGGCGACGATGATGAGCCCCGGCCCGACGGCCTGGCCGAGGGAGGCCGCGAAGGTGTAGTAGCCGAAGGCGGCGTCGAAGGTCCCCGGGCCGGCGGAGTTGGCCACCGCGGCCTGCTGGCCGACGACGCACAGCAGGTGACCGGTGCCCAGCACGGCGATGCCCACGACCAGACCCACGGGGCCGGTCGCGGCGGTGGCGAAGACGGCACCGGCGGCGAGGAGCAGCAGCGAGCCGGTGACCATGACGCGGCGCTCGCCGAACCGGTCGGTGGCCTGTCCCGCGGGGACCGCCAGGAACAGCGGGACGACGGCGAAGCAGGCGGTGAGCGCCCCCAGCCAGGCCGCCGGCACGTCCAGCTCGATGGCCCGGTAGGTGGCCGCCGGCCGCAGCACGAAGGTGACGACCTGGGTGAGCGCGGACTGGACCAGGAGCAGGGCGAGCAGTCGTCGTCCGGTCCTCGACGCCGGGGTGCGGGTCCGGGTCACGCGCCGGTGCCCCGGCCCCCGGCGCAGTCTGCCGACCGCACGGTCACACCGCCTCCTCCGTCGTCCACGTGCCAGTCTGCGCTGGCCGCACGTCCCGCTCGTCGTGGCGGCGGGGCGGCCTCCGCCGCCCCGCCGCACGATGCCTCACTCGCCGTCCCGCGGCCTGTCCTCGGGGGACGGACGCCGTTCGACCGACACGGCGGTGGTCAGCCCGTGGTGGTGATGGGCCTCCTCGATCTCGTGCACCGCCTCCGACAGCACCGGGACGGCCTTGCGGGGCAGCAGTCGCCGGGCCACCGGCCACAGCAGGACCAGCGCGACGATGACGTAGACCACCACGGCGATCGGCTCGAAGAGGCCGCCGACGTCGCCGTTGCTGATCTGCAGCGCCTGGCGCAGCTCCTCCTCGGCGTAGGGCCCGAGGATCACGCCGATGATGGCCGGCAGGAGCGGGAGCCCGTACCGCCGCATCATGAAGCCCAGCGCCCCGATGACCAGCAGCAGGAACAGGTCGAAGGGGTTGGCGTTGGCCGCGTAGGCGCCGAGGCTGGCGAAGAACAGGATGCCCGCGTACAGGTAGGTGCGCGGAATCCGCAGCAGCTTCGCCCACAGCGGGGCCAGCGGCAGGTTGAGCACCAGCAGCGCGGTGTTGCCGATGAACAGGCTGGCGATGAGGCCCCAGACCAGCTCCGGCTCGGTGTCGAAGAGCCGGGGGCCCGGCTGGATGCCGTAGCTGGAGATCGCCGCCAGCATGACCGCAGCGGTGGCCGTCGTCGGGATGCCCAGGGTGAGCAGCGGGACCAGGCCACCGGCGGCCGAGGCGTTGTTGGTCGCCTCCGGCCCGGCGACGCCCTCGATGGCGCCCTTGCCGAACTCCTCCGGGTGCTTGGACAGCTTCTTCTCGGTGACGTAGGAGAGGAAGGTCGGGATCTCCGCCCCGCCGGCGGGGATCGCCCCGAACGGGAAGCCGATGGCGGTGCCCCGCAGCCACGGCTTCCACGACCGGCTCCAGTCCGACCGGCTCATCCGCGGGTTCCCGACCGGGATGACGTCGATCGGACGCCGGCGCAGGTGCGCCGCCGTCCACAGCGCCTCACCCACGGCGAACAGGCCGACCGCCACGACGACCACGTCGATGCCGTCGGCGAGCTCCGCGATGCCGAAGGTCAGCCGCTGCTGTCCGGACGTGGCGTCGATCCCGATGAGCCCGATGGTCAGGCCGAGCCCCAGAGCTGCCAGACCGCGGACCCGCGAGCTGCCGAGCACCGACGTCACCGCGATGAACGCGAGCACCATGACGGCGAACCGGTCGGCCGGGGAGATCTCGACCGCGAGCTCGGCGACGGTGGGCGCCACCAGCGCCAGGGCGAGGGTCGCGAGGGTGCCGGCCACGAACGAGCCGATCGCGGCCGTGGCCAGTGCCTGGGCCGCCCGGCCGGCGCGGGCCATCTTGTTGCCCTCGATCGCGGTCACGACCGAGGCGCTCTCCCCGGGGGTGTTGAGCAGGATCGACGTCGTCGAGCCGCCGTACATGCCCCCGTAGTAGATGCCGGCGAACATGATCAACGCGGTGGTCACGTCCAGTCCCCGGGTGAGGGGGAGGAGCAGGGCGAGGGTCATGGCCGGGCCGATGCCGGGGAGCACGCCGATCGCGGTGCCCAGCAGGACGCCGAGCAGGGCGAACATGAGGTTGGTCGGCGTCAGGGCGGTGCCGAAGCCGCCGATGAGGCTGGAGAACGCGTCCATCAGAGGATCCCCTCAAGCACGCCGACCGGCAGGCTGATGCCCAGGCCGAGGACGAACAGGTACCAGGAGCCCACGCCGAGGACGACGGCGATGGCGATGTCCCGGACGTGGTGCCGGCTGCCGAGGGCGAAGGCGCATCCCCAGAACAGGATGGCCCCGGAGATCGGCCAACCGAGGGGCTCGATCAGGAACGCGTTCGAGAGGAAGGCGACCGCGAGGAGTCCCACGGTGCGCCAGTCGGTGCCGCCGCCCAGTTCGATGTCCTCGCCACCCTCGGGCTCACCGCGGCCGCCGCGCCGCACGTCCAGGGCCAGGAAGACGCTCACGATCACCAGCAGCGCGCCCACGACGATGGGCACCGACGCCGGACCGACCGGTCCGCGGGCGATCCGGCTCGCGGGGAGCAGCAGCGCCGAGACGACGACGAGGAGGCCGACCGCCCCGAGGAACAGGGCCACTCCGTACTCGGAGCGGCCCTGCTCCACGGTGCTGCTGCCCTCGGGGGCAGAGGTCACGCCAGCCCCAACCCGCTCAGGACGGACTCGACGCGCTTGCTCTCCTCGTCCAGGAACCCGCCGAACTCGTCGCCGGTCTGGAAGGAGTCGGTCCAGCCCTGGTCGGTGAGGACCTTCTGCCACGCGTCGCTGCCGTGCATCTCGGTGATCACGTCGACGAAGCGCTGCCGCTCGTCGTCGGTGATGTCGGGGGCGGCCACGATGCCCCGCCAGTTCGAGAAGACCAGGTCGATGCCCTCGTCGGTCAGGGTCGGGGCGTCGACGCCCTCGACGGCCTGCTCGGTGGTCACCGCGAGGATGCGGACGTCCCCGGACGCGGCCGACTCGGTGACCTCGCCGACGCCGGTCGCGGCGAAGGCGATGTCCCCGCCGAGGATGCCGGCGAGCAGCTCGCCACCGCCGTCGTAGGGCACGTAGTTGACGTCGGCCGGGGTGACGCCGACCTCCTCGGCCAGCAGCATCGGGGTCAGGTGGTCGGGCCCGCCCGGGTTGGAGGCGCCGCCCACGGGCGTGCCGCCGGGGTCGGCCTTCCACGCGGTGACCAGGTCGTCCATGCTCTGGAACGGCGAGGCCGCAGGCACGACGATCGCCTCCGCCTCCTCGATCAGCTTCGCGATCGGGGTGGTCTGGTCCAGCGTCGCCTCGGACTCGTTGCTGTACTGGGCGCCGACCACGCCGAGGCCCATCTGCATGAGCAGCTCGGCGTTCCCCTTCTCGTTGACCAGGCGCTGCAGGCCGACGGTCCCGCCGGCGCCCTCCATGTTGAACACCTCCAGCGACTCGGCGAGACCCTCGTCCTCGAGCACCTGGGCCCAGGCCCGCGCGGTGGTGTCGTAACCGCTGCCGGGGGAGTTCGGGACCATCACCCGCAGGCCGCTGATCGGACCTTCCTCGGTCCCACCGCCGGCGGCGGAGCCGCCCTCAGCCGTGGTGCCGCAGCCGGTGAGCACGAGGCCGGCGGCGACGGCGCCGACGGTCAGCCTCCGCAGGGAAGCAGTGCGCATCTGGGTTCCTCCTGTGTGTCCGGCGGGTTCCCGCCGGTTGAAGGAAAGATGGCGGCGGCTGTGCGCCGTGTCACCCTTGCGTGCGCAATGAGCTTTGTGGTCGTTGTGTCCACCCCTCCCACCGGTCGCGGTGGACGTCATGCTGGACCGGCCCACCATCGAGGCCCTACGTCGGGAGGTGCACGTGACCCGGCGGCTGTCGCTGGCCGGCCAACTGCTGGCGCTGCAGGTGGTCATCATCTGCGTCGTCCTCATCGGGGTCGTCGCCGTCACCGTGGCCCAGTCGACCAGGGGGGCACAGGAGATCGAGGGACGCCGCGCGCTGGCCGTGGCGGAGACGCTCGCCAACGCGCAGGCCACCCGGGAGGCGATGGCGGCCGGCGAGATCCGGTACCTGCGGGTCGCCGCCGAGGTCGCGCGCAGCAACTCCGGCTCCGCGTCGGTCGTGGTGGCCGGCGCCGACCGGACCGTCCTCGCGACCGCGGACCCGGAGGAGCTCGGCGCACGCTTCGACGTCGGGGACAGCCCGGTGCTCTCCGGCCGCTCGTGGACGGGGGAGCGTTCCCTCGACGGCGACCGGGCCGCGGGGGCGATGGCCCCGGTCTACAGCATCGACGGCGAGGTCCTCGGCTTCGTGGCGGTGCAGCGGCTGTACCCGTCGCTCCTGGACGGGCTCGCCGCCGCCACCCCCAACCTGCTGACCTACCTGGGGCTGGCCAGCGTGTTCGGGATCGGCGGGTCGTTGCTGGTCGCCCGCCGGGTGAAGCGGCAGACGCTGGGCCTGGAGCCCCCGGAGATCGCCGGGCTGGTGGAGCACCGGGACGCCATGCTGCACGGCATCCGGGAGGGGGTGGTCGGGCTGGACCTGCGCGGGCGGGTGACGCTGATCAACGACGAGGCCATCCGGCTGCTGCGCACGCCCGGGGACGCCCTGGGCCGCACCCTGGCCGACCTCGGCATCGGGGAGGAGCTGCGCGACGCGCTGCTGTCCTCCGACGTGGAGCGCGACCGCGCCGTGGCCAGCGGCGGGCGCGTGCTCGTGCTCAACCGGTTGCCCATCGCCAGCCGTGGGCGGCCGATCGGCTCGGTCACCACGCTCCGGGACCGGACCGAGCTCCTGGAGCTCCGCCGGGAGCTCGACCGGACCCTGCACATCACCGACACCCTGCGGGCACAGGCACACGAGTTCGACAACCGGCTGCACACGATCGCGGGGCTCATCGAGATCGGCGAGCCCGAGGAGGCGGTCCGGTTCGTGCACCGGGTGACCTCGAGCCGCTCGGAGTTCAGCGCCACGGTGACCTCGGCGGTCCGCGACCCGTCGGTCGCCGCGCTGCTCATCGCCAAGGCCAGTCAGGCTGCCGAGCTCGGTGTCGACCTGCGGATCGCGACGGACTCCTCACTGCCCGTGCTGCCCGAGGAGCTCAGCGGTGACGTGACCACCGTCGTCGGCAACCTGGTCGACAACGCCCTCGACGCGGCCGCGACGGCCCCCGAGCGCTGGGTCGAGGTCACCCTCGGTCTGGTGGACGGCGAGGTGGAGGTCGTCGTGCGGGACTCCGGGCCGGGAGTGCCGGTGGGGATGGAGAAGGAGGTGTTCCGCCGGGGTGTCTCCACCAAGGTGGGCGGCTCGGGGGAGCGCGGCATCGGCCTGTCCCTGGTCCTCCTGCTCTGCACCCGCAGGGGCGGTGAGGCCATGGCGTCCTCCGACGGCGGGTCGGTGTTCACCGCCCGGCTGCCGTTCGACGCGGAGACCGCGGCCGGGGAGCTGGTGGACGCATGATCGGCGTGCTGATCGTCGACGACGACTTCATGGTGGCCAAGGTGCACGCCGGCTTCGTCGCCGCGCTGGACGGCTTCGAGGTGGTCGGGACCGCGTCCACCGGCGCGGCGGCGATCGAGGCGGTCCAGCGCTTGCGACCCGACCTCGTGCTGCTCGACGTCTACCTGCCGGACACCACCGGGCTCGAGGTGCTGCGCCGGCTCCGCGCCCAGGGGTCCCGCACGGACGTGATCGTCATCAGTGCCGCCCGCGACGTCGACAGCATCCGCGACGCCCTGCACGGAGGCGTCCTGCACTACCTGGTCAAGCCCTTCGACCGGCGCACCTTCGAGTCGCGGCTGCGTGACTTCGCGGCGCTGCGCAGCGAGCTGGCCGAGCTGGGCGAGGCGGGGCAGGGCGACGTCGACCGCCTCTTCGGCGCGGCGCGGGGGAGCGCGCCCAGGCAGCCGGTCAGCACACCCAAGGGGATCGCAGCCGAGACGCTCGCGCTCGTCCGGGAGACGCTGGCCGCGGCGGGCGAGGCAGGGCTGTCCGCCACCGAGTGCAGCGAGCGGACCGGCCTGGCCCGGGTGAGTGCCCGGCGGTACCTCGAGCAGTTGGTCACTGACGGCGAGGCCGACGTCCGGCAGCGCTACGGGACCGCGGGACGGCCGGAGCGGCGCTTCTCGCTGCGCGGACCGCGCCGACCGTCTCCCTGACCGCAATGACCGGAACGTCCGTTAGCGCCGCAATGCTGACGGCGGCCGGGAGGTGCGCCACGCTGCCGGCATGACGATCGTCGTGGGCTACGTCCCCACCCCCGAGGGCGAGGCGGCGCTGGCCGCCGCGATCAGCGAGGCGCGGCTGCGCCAGGAGCCACTGCACGTCGTCAACACCTCGCGCGGCGACTCCCTGGTCGACACCCGCTTCGCCTCGGACGACGCGCTGGCCGCGGTCCGGGCTCGACTGGACGAGTCCGGGGTGGTGTACGAGCTCGACCAGCACGTGGGAGGCCACGAGGCGTCCGAGGAGCTCGTCGACCTCGCCGAGCGCGTCCGGGCCAGCCTGATCGTCATCGGTCTGCGCCGGCGCACGCCGACCGGCAAGCTCCTCACCGGCAGCCAGGCGCAGCGGATCCTGCTGGACGCCACGTGCCCGGTGCTGGCGGTGAAGGCCCAGTAGGAGAAGGACCCCCTGCCCCCCGCCACTCGCACGCTCGCGGCGGGACCCTGCAGGGGGCCGTCAGGTGAGGACGTCCAGCCCGTCCCCGGGACCCTCGGCGAGGTTGCGGAAGATGGTCCGGAGGCTCTGCGCCAGGTGCTCGGCGATCGCCGCGGCGGCTCCGTCGGCGTCCCCGGCGAGCAGCGCGTCGCACATCCGCAGGTGCTCGGCGACGGAGACCTCCACCCGCCGGGGGTCGATGTGCGACAGGTTGCGCAGTCGCGCGGTGTGCGGCCGGAGCTCGGCGATGGTCCGCCGGAGGTGCTCGTTGCGGGTCGCCCCGATGATCGCCCAGTCGAACCGGTCGGCCACCTCGTAGAACGCGCGGGACCGGGCCTGTGAGGGGGCCCGGCGCTCGATCCGGGAGAACTCGGTGCGCAGCGCGGCGAACGTGCGGCGGAGCGCCGGGTCGGCCGCCGCGGCCTCGGTCGCCTGCCGGGCCGCGGCGGGCTCGAGCAGCGACCGGAAGTCGAACAGGTCCCGGACGCTCTGCAGGGAGACCCGCGAGACCCGCGCCCCCTGCCGCGGCACCAGGTCCACCAGACCCTCGGCCGCGAGCCGGCGCAGGGCCTCACGGACGGGGGTGCGGGACGCCCCCGTGCGCTCGACCAGCGAGAGCTCCGACAGCGGCGTCCCGGGGGCGAGCTCGCCGAGCTCGATCTCCTCCCTCAGCCGGCGGTGGACCAGGTCCGCCTTGCTGACGTCGGGCTCCGCGGCGTCCGGCCCGGTCGTCACGAGGTCTCCTCCGCGGGGAACGGGACCCCGGTGTCCGCGCCCAGTGAGCGCAGGTCCGACAACGACTGCTCGGCGAGGACGACGCCACCGGCCGCCAGGTTCGCCGCCTCGGCGCGGTCCTCGACCTCGCCGGGGTAGTAGACCTCGTCGAAGCCCTGGGCGAGCGGGACCGTCTTCACCTCGTCGATCAGCTGCCGCACCCGGGACTCGTAGCCGGTGCGGTCACCGAATGCCCCGGGGTCGATGGCCAGGAAGAGGTGCCCGGCGCCGCTGCGGCGGTCGGCCTCGTACGGCCCGTGCACCCCGGTGCCGACGGCGCTGCCGGTCAGGGCGCCGGAGAGGACGTCCATCAGGAAGGTGATGGCGTAGCCCTTGTGGCCGGCCATCGGCAGGACCACGCCGAGCACCCCCTCTGCCGGGTCGGTCGTCGGCGCACCGTCCGCGGTCAGCGCCCAGGTGTCGGGGATCTGCTCCCCGCGGTTCTCCGCGAGGTAGATCTTGCCCCGGGCCACCGCCGTGTTGGCGATGTCGACCGCGACGACCCGGCCGTCCGGCCCGGGGGCCGCGATCGACCAGGGGTTGGTGCCGAGCCGCTTCTCCCGCCCGCCCCAGGGGGCCATCGCGGGACTCGCGTTCGTCGTGAGCACCGCGACGCACCCGTCCCGGGCGGCGCGGCGGGTGAAGTACATGGCCGTGCCGAAGTGGTTGGAGTTGCGCACCCCGACGACGCCGACCCCGTGGGTCCGGGCCCGCTCGACGGCCAGCCGGCGGGCCCGCTCGGTGAGCACCTGGCCGATGCCGTCGCGCCCGTCGAGCAGCGCGAGGGGCCCGGTGTCGGCGAGCACCGCCGGATCGGTGACCGCGCGCATGGCGCCGGACCGCAGCCGGGCGGCGTACCACGGCAGGCGGAGGAACCCGTGCGACTGGTGACCCCAGAGGTCGGCCTGCACCAGGCTGTCGGCCACCAGCGCACCGTCGGCGGCCGGGACGCCGAGCGAGACGAGAACGCGTGTCCCGAACTGGCGGAGGGCCTCCGGCGCGATCCTGCCCGTGCGGTCGTGCATGGCATTGTGTCCCATGCTGTATACAGTAACGCGTACAAGCCGCCGACGGAACGGGAGCCCAGTCGATGTTCAGCCTGATGGTCCAGATGGAGGTCCGGCCCGGCCGCCGCGAGGACTTCCTCGCCGGCATGGCCGCAAACGCGGAGGCGTCGGTGCGTGACGAGCCCGGCTGCCTCCGGTTCGACGTCTGCTCGGTGGACGGCGAGGAGAACCGCTTCGTCCTCTACGAGCTGTACGCCGACGCCGACGCCTTCGCCGCACACAAGGCGTCTGCGCACTTCGCGCGGTGGCGGGAGATCGCCGAGCGCGTGCTCGTCCCCGGCAGCCAGGTCAACACGGCCGGCGAGCTGCTGGTCACCCACACCGCCGAGGAGACGGCATGAGCACCGACCCCACCTCCCGTACGGCGGGGCAGCCCGTCGCTCCGTCCATGGTGCTGCGCCCAGCGGAGATCGAGCCCTTCGACCGCGGGAACGGCGTCGTCACCATCCCGTTCGTCGGCAGGTGGAACTGCGCGAGCAACCAGGTCACCACCGGGATGACCGTGTTCTCGCCCGGCACCGGCATCCCGCTGCACTCGCACAACGTCGAGGAGTCCGTCCTCGTCCACGAGGGCGAGGCCACCGCAGTCGTGGGGGACGACGAGTTCGACCTGGTGGCCGGCCAGGCGACCTGGGTCCCCGCGGGCGTCCCGCACTGCTTCCGCAACCGCGGGGCGGGTCCGATGACCATCTACTGGGTCTACGGCGGCCGCGACGTCACCCGCACCATCACCGCGACCGGCGAGACGTTCGAGCACCTGTCGGACAGCGACCGCGGGGCGACCCCGGCATGAGCACCGTCGTGACCGTCAACCCGGCGACCGGGGAGCGCCTCGCCGAGTACCCGGCGCTCTCCGACGCCGACGTCGACGCCGTCCTCGACCGGGCGGCCGCCGCTCAGGCCGGCTGGGCGGCCCTGTCCCACGACCGGCGGTCCGAGGTCCTGCGCCGGGCCGCGGAGGTCCTCCGGGCGGAGGTCGAGGCCCTGGCCCTGCTGGTCACCCGCGAGATGGGCAAGCCGCTCGCGGAGTCCCGCGCCGAGGTGGAGAAGTGCGCCACGGCCTGCGACTTCTACGCCGAGCACGCCGCCGCCTTCCTGATGGACGAACCGGTCGCGACGTCCGCGGACCGCAGCTGGATCGGCTACGAACCGGTCGGCGTCGTCCTGGCCGTCATGCCGTGGAACTTCCCGCTGTGGCAGGTCCTCCGGTTCGCCGCCCCGGCGCTCATGGCGGGCAACGCCGCACTGCTCAAGCACTCGCCGAACACCACCGGGTGCGGGCTGGCGGTGGAGCGCATCCTGGCCGCCGCCGGAGCGCCGCCCGGGTTGTTCGCCGCCCTGGTGGTCGCCGAGGACGACGTCCCCGCGGTGACCCGACGGCTGATCGCCGACCCGCGCATCGGAGCGGTCACCGTCACCGGCAGCGAGCGGGCCGGGAAGGCCGTCGGCTCGGCTGCGGGCGAGGCCATCAAGAAGTCGGTGCTCGAGCTGGGCGGCTCCGACCCGTTCGTCGTGCTCTCCGACGCCGACCTGCCCCGGGTGGCAACCATGGCAGCGCGCGGACGCTTCCTGAACGCGGGGCAGAGCTGCATCTCGCCGAAGCGGTTCGTCGTCGACGCCTCCATCGCCGAGGAGTTCACCCGGCTGCTGGTCGCCGAGGTCGAGGCGCTGACCGTCGGGGACCCCGAGGCGCCCGGCACCGACGTCGGCCCGATGGCCCGCGCGGACCTGCTGGACGGCGTGCACCGGCAGGTCGAGGCGTCGGTCGCTGCGGGCGCCCGGTTGGTGACCGGAGGACGGCGCCTCGAGGGCCCGGGCAGCTACTACGCCCCCACCGTCCTCACCGACGTCACCCCCGGTCAGGCCGCCTACGGCGAGGAGGTCTTCGGCCCGGTGGCCACGGTGATCGTGGCCGACGGGGACGACGACGCGGTCCGCATCGCCAACGACAGCCGGTTCGGCCTCGGCGCGAGCGTCTGGACGACCGACCCCGACCGCGGGGTGGCCGTCGCGCGGCGGATCCGCTCAGGGGCGGTGTTCGTCAACGCCGTCGTCGCCTCCGACGTCCGCATGCCCTTCGGCGGCACCCGCGCCAGCGGCTACGGCCGGGAGCTGGCCGCCGCCGGCATCCGCGAGTTCGTCGACGTCCGCACCTGGTGGGTCCAGGACGCCCCCGCCGTCACCGCCCCCGCGTCCGAGTAGTCGCACGACACCCGAGGAGGACTCCATGAACCCCGACCGTCCCTACCGCCTGGGCGTGATGCTGGGCGACGGCATCGGACCCGAGATCGTCCCCGCCTCCGTGCGCGTCGTCGACGCCGCCCTCGCCGCCGCCGGCGGCGCGCCGTTGGAGTGGAGCGAGCTGCCGCTCGGCGCCTCGGCCATCGAGGAGCACGGCAGCGCCATCCCGCCGGCCACGCTGGAGGCGCTCGGCGGGCTCGACGGCTGGCTGCTCGGCCCGCACGACAGCGCCGGTTACCCCGAGCCGTTCCGGTCGCAGCTCAACCCGAGCGGCGCCATCCGCAAGCACTTCGACCTGTACGCGAACATCCGGCCCGCGCGGGGCTTCGAGGGCGGCACGGCGATCGCGCCGGACACCGACCTGGTGATCGCCCGGGAGAACACCGAGGGCTTCTACGCCGACCGCAACACCTTCGCCGGCACGGGTGAGTTCATGCCGTCGGCCGACGTGGCGATCTGCCTGGGCGTGTTCACCCGGCCCGCGGTCGAGCGGATCGCGCGGACCGCGTTCGACCTGGCCCGCCGGCGGCGGAACCGGGTGACGATCGTGCACAAGGCGAACGTGCTGCAGCTGAGTTCCGGGCTGTTCAAGCGGGTCTGCCTCGAGGTCGCCGAGGGGTACCCGGACGTGCAGGTGGACGACCTCCACATCGACGCGATGACCGTGCACCTGCTCCGCCGGGCGGCGGACTTCGACGTCGTCGTCGCCGAGAACATGTTCGGCGACATCCTGTCCGACATGGCCGGCGAACTGGCCGGCTCGCTGGGCATCGCCCCGTCGATCAACGCCTCGGACGACCGGTGCATGGCGCAGGCCTCCCACGGGTCCGCTCCGGACATCGCCGGCAAGGACCTGGCGAACCCGGTAGCGATGATGCTCTCGGCGGGCATGCTGCTCGACTGGCTCGGCACGCGGCACGGCGACGCGCGGGCTGCCGACGCCGCGGTCCGCCTGGAGGCCGGGGTGCGTGCAGCCGTGCGCGGCGGCGTCAGCACCCGGGACCTGGGCGGCTCCGCGTCCACGACCGAGTTCACCGATGCGGTGGTGCGGCACGTCACCGAGGCCGCCTCCTGAGTGGTGGGGCCGCGACCGGTCCGCGGGGCCGCCGGCGATGCAGGCCATACCGGGCCTGAGCTGGGCTTTCAGGTTGTCCTGAGTCGCTCGCAGCGGTAGACTTCGAACACCCGTTCGAAGCGCTGTGGGAGGTGTCATGGGCGAGTTGACCTCGATCCTGGACTCCCTGGCCGCTGACGACCTGAAGCCGATGTTCGGTCCTCAGTTGCTGGACCGGCTCGGTGAGCTGCTGATCGCCCAGAACAAGTTGGCAGCGGAGGTGGCCCGTGCCGTCCGGGAGTGCGAGCTCACCCAGGCACCGGAGCACGACGGGCTGAAGACGATGCTGTCCTGGCTGCGCGGGCACGGGCGGCTGTCACAGCCGGCGGCGTCGCGGATCGTGCGCTGCGGGCGGGCGCTGGAGCACCTGCCCGCCGTGGCTACTGCGTTCGCCGCGGGGGAGGTGACCGCCGAGGCAGTGGCGGTGATCGCTCCCATCGTCACCCCCGACCGGCTGGCCGCGGCCGCCGACAGCGGGGTGGACGTCGCGGCCATCGAAGCCGACCTCGCTGAGGTCGCCGCCGTGGCGTCGCACGACGAGCTGCAGGGGATGGTCAAGACCTACCTGGCCGCGCTGGACCCCGACGGACCCGAGCCTGACCCCACCGAGGGACGGCGGCTGAGCATCGCCAAGCACGCCGACGGCGTTTCCGGCCGCTTCGACCTCGACGTCATAGGTGGGGAGAAGCTGCAGGCCGCGCTCGAGTCGATCGTGCAGGCCAACCGCCCCGACGGCGACACCCGCACCCGCGCCCAGCAGCAGGCCGACGCCCTGGTCCAGCTGTGCGACAACCAGCTGGCGTCCGGGAAGCTGCCCTTCTTGCGGACGGTGAAGCCGCAGGTGATCGTCACCATCCCGCTCGAGGACCTGGTCGACCCCGCCACCGGGCCCGGGGCGGCGACCACCGGCTTCGGCGCCACCCTCTCCGCCGCTCGCGCCCGCTGGCTGGCCTGCGACGCCACGATCTCCCGGATGGTGATGAGCCCCGACGGGCTGCCGCTGGACGTGGGACGGGAGAAGCGGGTCGTCCCACCGCACATCCGCCGGGCGGTCGAACGCCGGGACCGGCACTGCGTCTTCGCCGGCTGCTCAGCCCCCACCCACTGGTGCGACGTCCACCATCTCCGCGAATGGGTCGCCGACCAGGGCGAGACCAGCCTCGACAACTCAGCCCTGCTCTGCGAACGCCACCACACCAAGGTCCACCACGGCTTCCGCGTCCAACGCGACGACACCGCACCACCAGGCAGCCGATGGCGCACCTACCGCCCCGACGGCACGCAGATCGTCATCGGCCCACGGCTCTGACCACCGAGCTGTGCCGTGCCCGGCGGGAAGTCAGGCGCCCGGCACCGTGAATTGGTCCAGCCGTGCCGTGGCCGGCTCGGCGGCGTCGAAAGGCGTGCTGAGGGTGAAGACCGCCACGCCGCCGGTGGGGAACCCGGCTCCCACCTCGCGCCGGGCGACCGGGTCGCCGGAACCGTCGTCCAGGGCCATGGCCAGCTCCCCGATCGACGGGTTGTGGCCGACGACCACCAGTGTCCCCACCTCGTCGGGGACGTCGTGGACGGCTGCGAGCACCGCCTCGACGGTGTTGTCGTAGACGCGTCCGTCGACGGTCGGCTGCGGGCTCTGCGGGAGCTCGCGGCTCGCCTGCTCCCAGGTCTGTCCGGCGCGCCGGGCCGGGGAGACGACGACGTGGTCGGGCACCAGCCCCGACTGCTCGAGCCACGTGCCGATCGCCGCGGCGCGCCGGGACCCGAGACCGGTCAGCGGCCGGTCCGCGTCGACGGGGGCGTCGGCGGCCTGGGCGTGACGGACGAGCACGAGCCGGCGCGGTTCCACCCACGGATCCTGTCACCGGTGCGCAGCCGGGACCGCGGCGTCGCCGTGTCGACGGGTCGCCGTGTCGAAAGGTCGACGTCGCGACCGGCAGCGGGGTGCCCCACCCGGCCGGGCGGGGCACCCCGCTGTGGTCAGGGGACGAGGATCGCGCGGCCGCGGACCTTGCCGGCGTCGAGGTCGCGGAGCGCGTCCACGGCCCGGTCCAGCGGGTACTGCTGGGTGTGCAGGGTGACCTTGCCGGCCTGCGCGAGCACCATCAGCTCGGCCAGGTCGGTGTAGGTGCCGACGATGTTGCCGACGATGTTCTTCTCGCCGGCGACGAAGTCCAGCGTCGGGATCCGCAGCTCGCCGCCGTACCCGATGACGTAGTACGAACCGGCCTGGCCGGTCATGTGCCAGCCGTCCATCTCGGCGCCCTGCTCGGCGACGAAGTCGAAGACGACGTCCGCGCCCCCGCCGGTCAGGTCCTGCACCGCCTGCACCTGGTTGCCGTCGGCGACCACGGTCTCGTCGGCCCCGATCTGCCGGGCGAGCTCCAGGGCGTCGGGGTTGCGGTCGACGACGACGATCCGGGTGCCCGACAGCGCGGCCAGGCACTGGACGCCGATGTGGCCGAGACCGCCGGCGCCCTGCACGACCGCCGTCGTCCCCGGGTGCAACAGGGGCAGGGCCTTGCGGACGGCGTGGTAGGCGGTGATGCCGGCGTCGGCGAGCGCGGCCACGTCGGCCGGGTTGGTCGACGGGTCCAGCTTCACGCAGGCGCGGGCCGTGGTGCGCAGGTACTCGGCCATGCCGCCGTCGTTGTTCGACAACCCGGGGAAGAACGCGTTCTGGCACTGCATGTCCCGGCCGGCGCGACAGGCCAGGCACAGACCGCAGCTCGGCTGCGGGTGCAGGATCACCGTGTCACCCACGGCGACGTTGGTGACCCCCTCCCCGACCTCGTGCACCCACCCGGCGTTCTCGTGCCCGATCACGTAGGGCAGGTCCGGGTTCTGCAGATCGGCCCACTGGCCCTCGAGGATGTGCAGGTCGGTCCGACAGACGCCGGCGCCGCCGATCTTGACGACGACGTCGAGGGGACCCTGGATCGTCGGCTCGGGGATGTCGTCGATCGAGGGATCGGCGTGGTACTCGTGCACGCGGACGGCTCTCATGACAGGACCTCCAGGGGGAGCAGGGCGCGGGAGTCGGCGTCGGGCCGGGGGACCTGGTCGTCCTCGGCACCGGGGTAGCGGGTGGCCAGCAGGCCACGGCAGAAGTGCGCGTTGCCGTCGATCGAGATGCGCACCGACCGTGCCTTCCGCACCGCCAGCGGGACGGCGGAGGGCTCGGGACGGCGCCCGTCGGCGTCCACCAGCACCGGCGCCCCGCCGTCCACGGGCAGGCCGAGGGTCTCCCGGCGGCGCAGCAGCGCCTCGGTCGTCGGGCCGGGCGGCAGATCGGCCAGGACGACGTCGCCCAGGTCGGCCTCCGTCCGCGCCGGGTCGGCGCGCAGCAGCGCCGTGAGCGCCCGCTCCATCGCGGCGGTGTGCGCCTTCCGCTGGAACGTCGCCCGCAGCTCGTCCAGCGAGTCCTCGGCCTCGTGCCCGAACGTGCCGCGGTACCCGGCGTCCGCCGCCAGCCCGGCGTTGATCAGATCCGAGTCGTGATGGTCGTCGAGCTCCACCACGACCCGCCCGACCCCCGGGACGCCGACCACGGCGTCCCGGGCGTCGGACACCATCAGCCAGGCGAAGTTCGGCGCGCAGAACGACGTCGGCAGCCGCAGGTGGACCTCCACCGCCGAGCCGTCGACGGCAATCGACCGGACGAACCCCAGGTCGGTGATCGGCTCGTCCAGCTCCGGGTCGACGACGGTGCCCAGGGCCTCGCGGACCCGGGACTCGGTCAGCTCCTGGGGAAGCGTCGCCGTCATCAGGCCAGCGCCAGGTCGGCGCTCTCGGGCTGGCGGGGGCCCGTCTGCGTCTCGTCGGCGTCGGGCAGCTGCAGCTCGGCCGGCACCGGGATGTCGTACATCTTGGCCGCGTTGAGCCCGAGCACCTTCTTCTTCTGGGCGGTGGTCAGCGGCCCGTACTCGGTCATGTCCTCGGGGATCTGGAAGTCCACGAAGCTCTCGACCAGCCAGCGGGGGGTCCACAGCGCGTAGTCGCTGGAGAACTGGATCCGGTCCTCGCCGATCCAGTACATGAGCTCGCCGATGATCTGGGCGAAGTACCGCGGCCGGGTGTGGATGAACGGCATGGCCACCGCCAGCCCGGCGTGCACGTTGGGCTCCTGGGTGGCGATCCAGCAGAAGTCCTCCAGCCGGGGCAGCCCGCAGTGCTCTACCACGAAGTCGAGGTCGGTGAAGTCGGTGGCCACCTGGTCGACGTCGGCCACGTCGAAGGCGTCCCGGTCCAGGGGGCGGATCGTCGGGCCCTTGTGCACGTGGATGTTCGTGATGCCCAGCTCGCGGCACAGCTCGAAGTAGCGGTAGGCCATCGGGTCGGTGAGCTTCCAGCCGCGGGAGTCGCCGTGCCAGTCGGCGGTGTAGAGCTTCACGCCCTTGAGGTGGAACCGTTCGGCGTCCGCGCGGAGCTGGTCCAGGCCGTTCTCGCCGTCGCGCGGGTCCCAGTAGTGGTTGTAGGTCAGCTTGTCCGGGTGCGCCGCGGCCAGCGCCGACGCCTCGTCGGTCTGGCCGAAGCCGCGGGCGTAGAACTCCTTGAGCCGGGCGGGCTGGAAGATGGCGTGGTCCACGTACCCGTCGGTGAACAGGTCCTTCATCAGCCGCTCGCCGCCCTGGTACAGGTACTCCTCGTACGGCCACACCACCTGCTCCGGGCTGAGGTTGCGGTGGTAGTCGTAGAAGCAGTCGATGAACTGCTTGCCGTGCACGTTCAGCTGGTTCTCCGGGCGCGCGTCCCAGAGCGCGATGTGCGCGTCCACGATGAAGTAGTTCTCGCCGTCCTTGCTGTACACAGGTCCTCCTCGACCGGGTGTGGCTCGACTGGTGCGACCGGGGTCACACTGGCCAGCACGCTAGGCGCGGGGACCAGGCCCACCAGGGGTCCAGCTGTCTCATTTTGAGACACCCCGCACGCCGGGTCGTCCGCCGGCGGCACCGGCAGCCGGCGCGACGGCGCGTCTGGGGGAGGTGGTCATGTCCCACGGCTCGGAGCGGACGACGTCCGGCATCGCCCGGCCCGCGACCGGCGGGCCGGTGGCGCGGACGCCGGGGCCCCGGGTGCAGGCCTCCTGGGTGCGCAGCGAGCGGTACGGCGTCTCCCCGGAGGAGGTCGCGCCGGTGTTCAGCGGCGCCCCGCTGACCGACTCGCTGTTCTACCGGTGCGGGGCCGAGGTGCTCGACCGGCTGCACGGGACCCTGGCCGACGAACCGGTCGGGCTGATGATCACCGACGCGGAGGGCCTGGTGCTCGGCCGCTGGTCCAACGACCGGGACATCACCCGCTCGCTGGACCGGGTGCACCTGGCGCCGGGGTTCTACTTCGGTGAGCGGATCGCCGGCACCAACGGCCTGGCGCTCGCCCTGGCCGACCGGGTGCCCGCGCTGGTCCGCGGCGGGGAGCACTACGTCGCCCCGCTGCGCCGCTACACCTGCGCGGCGGTGCCGGTGCTCGACCCGCGCGACGGTGCCCTGGTCGGCAGCATCAACATGACCACCTGGTCCGACGCCTCCTCCGACCTGCTGCTGGCCCTCGCCCAGTCCGCGGCCGGCAACACCAGCGCGCTGATGCACGTGCGGGCCGGCGGGCACCCCGCCCGGCCGCTGCCGCGCGGCGAGGTGTTCCACGTCGTCGCCGACCGGCTCCCCGGTGCCGGGCCCGACCCGTGCCCGTCCCGGGCCTGGCGGGACACGGTCACCGCCGCCCGCGACGCGGTCGCCGCCGGCCGGCTGGTGGCCGTGGTGGGTGAGCCGGGCGCCGGCAAGGCCGCCGTCGCCACCCTGGCCCGGCACGCCGGACGGCGCCGGGAGCGGGTGCTGCTGGCCCGGCCCCCGGAGGCCGCCGGCGTCGACGCCTGGCTGGCGCTGTGGTCACCGGAGCTGACCGCCCCGGACACCTGCGTCGTCGTCACCGCCGCCGACGCGATCCCGGCCTGGGCCGCGGACGAGCTGGCGGCGGTGATGTCGCAGGCGCCGCCCGGGCCGGTCCGGCCGATGACGGTGACCGCGCCGTCCTACGCCCGGCTGCCCGAGCCGCTGGCCGCGCTGGTCGACGCCGTCGTCGAGGTGCCGGCGCTGCGGCACCGCACCGAGGACGTCGAGCCGCTGGCCCGGTCCTTCGCCCGCGAGCGCCGCCACCGCGACGTGGAGTTCACCCCGCGGGCGCTGCGGGCGCTGGCCGCACACTCCTGGCCGGAGAACGTGCGGGAGCTGCGCACCGTCGTCCGGGAGGCCGTGGCCCGCACCGACGTCGTCGACCTGCAGCACCTGCCGCCGTCGGTGCTCAGCTCCGGCCCGCGGTCGCTGACCCGGCTCGAGCAGCTGGAGCGGGACGAGATCATCCGCTGCCTGACCCTGCCGGGTGCGACGGCGGTGCAGGCCGCCACCGAGCTCGGGCTGTCCCGGGCCACGCTGTACCGCAAGATCGCCCAGTACGGGATCAAGGTCCCCGGGAGGGGCAGCGCGGCCGGCGGGTGACCCGGCCGTTCGAGGCACCGGTCGACCGGGCGTGTGCGCTGCCACCACCTGGGCCTCGCCGGTTGTGTGCCGGACCGCCGTGGGGTGCCCCACCCGGGCCGCCTAACCTCTCGGCATGACTGTGGGAGGACACCTGGCGGGCCGCCGGGCGATGGTGACCGGTGGGGCGTCCGGGATCGGCCGGGCCTGCGTGGAGCGGCTGGCCGCCGACGGCGCGGACGTGGTCGTGGTCGACCGGGACGCCGGGGCGGCGGAGGCCGTGGCCGCGCAGGTCGGGGGCACCGCCGTGGCCGTCGACCTGTCCGACCTGGACGCCGTCGACGCGCTCGACCTCGCGGTGGACGTGCTGGTCAACAACGCCGGCATGCAGCACGTCGCACCGGTGCACGAGTTCCCCGTGGACCGCTTCTCGCTCATCCTGCGGCTGATGCTGGAGGCGCCGTTCCGGCTGGTCCGCGGGGCGCTGCCGCACATGTACGAGCAGGGCTGGGGGCGGGTGGTCAACGTCAGCTCGGTGCACGGCATCCGTGCCTCGGCGTACAAGTCGGCCTACGTCAGCGCCAAGCACGGCCTCGAGGGGCTGTCCAAGGTCATCGCGCTGGAGGGCGCCGAGCACGGGGTGACGTCGAACTGCGTCAACCCCGGCTACGTCCGGACGCCGCTGGTGCAGAACCAGATCGCCGACCAGGCGAAGGCGCACGGGCTGAGCGAGGAGGACGTGGTCTCCCAGGTGATGCTCTCGTCGGCCGCGCTGAAGCGGATGCTGGAACCGGCCGAGATCGCCGACGCCGTGGCCTGGCTCTGCTCGCCGGCCGCCATCTCGGTCACCGGCACCTCGCTCGTCATGGACGGCGGGTGGAGCGCCCACTGATGAAGGACCCCCTGCCCCCCACCGCTCGCGAGCTCGCGGCGGGCCCCTGCAGGGGGCCAGCTCCGGTGGCCGCCCAGCTGGGCGGGGCACGAGAGTTCTTCGAGCTGCTGCTCGGGGAGGCGGCCGCCATCGAGTTCGAGCGACCCGTCGTCCGCGCCCGGGTCGCCGGTGCCGGGGCCGACGAGCTCGCCGCGCTGGAGGAGGTCAAGCTGCTCGCGCTGCAGGTGCGGGCCGCCTTCGCCGCGCGCCGCCGGCGGGAGTCCGAGCTCTCGGCGCTGTTCGACACGGCCAACGACCTGGCCTCCCTCAACGGGGTGGACCAGGTGCTGACCGCGATCGTGCGGCGGGCCCGCCAGCTGCTGGGCACCGACACCGCCTACCTCACCCTCAACGACGACGCCCGCGGGCACACGTACATGCGGGTCACCGACGGGACGGTGTCCGCCCGGTTCCAGGCGCTCCGGCTGCCGATGGGCGCCGGGCTCGGCGGTCTCGTCGCGCAGACGGCCGCGCCCTACGCCACCGACGACTACTTCGCCGACGCCCGATTCCGGCACACCGTCGAGATCAACGGCGGCGTCGCCGACGAGGGACTGGTGGCCATCCTCGGGGTGCCGCTGATCCGCGGCTCGCAGGTCATCGGCGTGCTGTACGCCGCGGACCGCGCCGTCCGGTCCTTCGAGCGGTCCGAGGTCGCGCTGCTCGGGTCGCTGGCCGCGCACGCGGCGATCGCGCTGGACAACGCCCGGCTGCTGGAGGAGACCCGGGCCGCGCTGGAGGAGCTGTCCACCGCCGGCCGGGAGCTGCGGGCGCACACCGAGTCGGTGGAGCGGGCCGCCGGCGCGCACGACCGGTTCATCGACCTGGTGCTGCGCGGCGGCGGGGTCGAGGACGTCGCCGCCGCGGTCACCGAGGCCCTCGGGGGCGCGGTCACGGTCGTGGACGCCGACGCCCGGGTGGTGTCCGAGCGCGGCACCGGCTGGCTGCCCCCCGACCCGGCCGGCGCGCTGGCGCAGGCCTCGGCCACCGGGCGGACCGTCCGGGACGGCGAGTGGTGGACCGCCGCGGTCACCGTGCACACCGAGCTGCTCGGCGGGCTGGTGCTGCACCGGGAGGCGGAGCTCTCCGACGCCGACCAGCGGATCCTGGAGCGGGCGGCGCTGGTCACCGCGCTGCTGCTGCTCATCCGCCGGTCCGCGGCCGAGGCCGAGGGCCGGGTCCGCGGGGAGCTGCTCGACGAGCTGCTCACCTCGCCGGGCCGCGACTCCGACGCGCTGCGCGAGCGGGCCCGCCGCCTCGGCGCCGACCTGGACGCCAGCAGCGCGGTCGTCGTCGTCCGGGTCGAGGACCGCTGCCGGACCCGGGCGTCGGCCGCCGCCGGCCACCTGGCCGCCACCCGCGGCGGCCTGGCCGGCGTGCACGCCGGCCGGGTGGTGCTGATCCTGCCGGAGCTGGCACCGGCCGAGGCCGCCGCCACGGTGCGGCGCGGGCTGACCGGCGCCGGCCAGGTCACCGTGGGCGCGGCCGGGCCGGCCGCCGGGCCCGACGCGCTGGCCGCCGCGCACGCCGACGCGGACCGGTGCGCCGCCACGCTCGTCGCGCTGGGCCGGGCCGGGCAGGCCGCCGCCGTCGAGGAGCTCGGCTTCTTCGGGCTGCTGGTGGGGGAGGGGCGCGACGTCGCCGGTTTCGTGACCGGCGCGCTGGGCCCGGTGCTGGACTACGACGCCCGGCGCGGCACCGACCTCGCGGCCACCCTGCGCGCCTGGTTCGACGGCGGCGGGAGCCCCGCGCGGGCCGCCGAGACGCTCGGCGTGCACGTCAACACGGTCACCCAGAGGCTGGACCGGGTGGGCCGGCTGCTGGGCCGGGACTGGTCGGCGCCGGACCGGGCGCTGGAGGTCCAGCTCGCCCTGCGGCTGCACCCGCTCGCGGCCGGCTGAACTCCCGGGGTGCGGCGGCGCCGGATCCTGGCAGGGTGCACGGCATGAGCCGACTGGACGAGGTGGACCTCACGCTGCGACTGTCCAAGTCCGACAGCAAGAAGCAGCTCGTGGCGGCGCAGAAGCGGCTGGCCGCCCTGCGCCTGCTCCTCGGCGGGCAGATCGGCGAGCAGCAGATCGGGCCGCCGCTGCTGGTGCTGTTCGAGGGCTGGGACGCCTCGGGCAAGGGCGGCGCCATCAAGCGGCTGGTCGACCACCTCGACCCGCGGCACGTGCGGGTGGCCCAGTTCGCCGCGCCCACCTACGACGAGAAGCGGCACCACTTCCTGTGGCGGTTCTGGCCGGTGCTGCCCGGCTGGGGCGGCATGGCCGTGCTGGACCGCACCTGGTACGGGCGGGTGCTGGTCGAGCGGGTGGAGGGCTTCGCGTCCGAGGAGGCCTGGCGGCGGGGGTACGGCGAGATCGCCGAGCTGGAGTCCAGCCTGGCCGCCGAGGGCACGATCGTCGTGAAGTTCTGGATGCACCTGTCCGAGCAGGAGCAGCTGCGCCGGTTCGAGTCGCGCCGGGACGACCCCTACCGGGCGTGGAAGCTGACCGACGAGGACTGGCGCAACCGGGACAAGCGGGGCGAGTACGAGGCGGCGGTCGAGGAGATGCTCGAGCGCACCGACGCCCCCGCGGCCCCGTGGCACCTGGTCGCGGCGGAGGACAAGCGGTGGGCGCGGGTGGCGGTGGTCCGGACCGTCTGCGACGCCGTCGAGGCGGCGCTGCGGGCCCGCGGCGTCGACCCGGACGACGTGCTGCCGGCGCCCCGGGACTGACCTCCCGCGGGCTCTCCCCCCGGCCGGGGCCGACCCGGCTGGCCCCGCTCGGCGAGCCGGGGCAGAGTGTCCGGCGGCAGTGTGGTCGGATGCACGCCGCCGGCCACCACCGGTCGGCGCGGCACGGCACGTCGGGTCGGCAAGGGAGTGGTCCCGGTCAGCAGCTCGATCGAGGTCGTGGCACACCGTGGCGGGTCCGCGGAGGCCCCGGAGCACTCGCTGGCCGCCTACCGCAAGGCGATCGCCTCCCGGGTCGACGCGCTGGAGTGCGACGTCCGGATGACCCGCGACGGCCGGCTCGTCTGCGTGCACGACCGTCGCATCGACGCGACGTCGTCCGGCAGCGGGGTGGTCTCGGCGCTGCCGCTCACCGACCTGGAGGGCCTGGAGTTCGGGGTGCGGGCCGCCCGGCGCTGGCCCGTGCGCGGCCGGGCCGCGGACCAGGACGACGACGCGGACGCCGACGAGGACGACGCGGAGGACGCGGAGGTCGACGAGGAGACCGGCCGGGTGCTCACCGTCGACCGGCTGCTCGACTACGTCACCAGCACGCCCGGCGAGGTGAGCCTGGCCATCGAGACCAAGCACCCCACCCGGCACGGCCGCCGCGTCGAGGTCGCGCTGGTGGAGACGCTGCGCCGCTTCGGGCTGCTGGTGGGGGACCGCCCGGTCGAGTGGTCGGGACGTCCGGCGGTCCGGGTGATGAGCTTCTCGCCGGTCGCGCTGCGCCGGCTGCGCGTCCTCGCGCCCGGGCTGCCGACGGTGCACCTGGTGCGCTGGCCGCTGCCCCGCGGTGGTGGCGCGCTGGCGCCCGGGATCACCGCCGTGGGGGCCCCGGTGGGCCTGCTCCGGCTCTACCCGGGCTACGTCTCCCGGCTGCACGCGGCCGGGCTGGAGGTGCACGTCTTCACCGTCAACGACGAGCGCGACATGGACCTGATGGTGGAGCTGGGCGTGGACGCGGTGATCACCGACCGCCCGATGGAGCTGCTCCGCCGGCTCGGCCGGGCCGGCCCGGAGCAGGACGAGCCCCCGGCAGGGCTGTCCCGGCCCAGCGCCTGACCGGACGGCCGGCCGGCCGGCCGGTCACCGGTGCCAGGCCGGCCGGACCAGCCGCGCCACGACCGCGGTCCCCGCCGTGCCCCGGCCGCTGGGGAGCGCCGACGTCCAGCTGCGGCCACCGACCCGCAGGCCGAAGCCGATGAGCCGGCGCAGTGCCACGAGGGCCGCCGCGGTGGCGATGGCCGGCCAGCCGGGGTCCCCGGCCAGCCGCAGCAGGCCGGCGGCGACCAGCAGGTCGAGGAACACCGACAGGGCCAGCGGTGGGCGCCGGGTCACGGCCAGGGTGAGCAGCCCGGCGGCCAGCGCGGCGGCGGTCACCAGCGGGGCCACGACCGCGGTGACGGCGGCGAGGGTGCCGCTCACGAGCGCGGGCCGCCGGGGGCACCGTCCGCCCGCTCCTCGGCCACCTGGCGCCGCTCCTCGGCGATCTCCTTGCCGAGGAACCAGTTCAGCGCCGTCCGGATGGCCGCCACGGCGGCCAGCTGCCCCAGCTCGCGGAAGCTGGGCGCGACAGCCGTCCGCAGCACGTCACTGGCCAGCTGGAACTCCAGGCCCAGGGCGAGGAACCGGCCCAGGGTGAGCCGGACCGGCGTGAAGGCGGCGGTGTCGCCGCGGCGGAGCCCCACCCACAGGAAGCGGGCGAAGGCCCAGACGGCGCCGGTGGTGATCACCGCCGCCCCGCAGGCCTCCACGATGGTGACGAGCACGCCGACGACGTCCGAGAGCAGTTCTTCCACCCCGCCGCCCTACCCGGGGCCACCGTGGGCACGCCGCCGTCCCGGGGGAGCCGCGCCGGTCAGCGGTACCGGGCGGCGAACTCCCCGGGGGTCATGGACGTGACCTTCGCGAAGTCGCGGATGAAGTGCGGCTGGTCGGCGTAGCCGAGGTCGGCGGCCACCTCGCCCAGCGGGGTGCCGCCGGTGCGCAGGCGCTCCGCCGCCTCCTGCAGCCGGCGCCGCTGGACGAGCCACTTCGGGGTGAGCCCCAGCCGGCGCTGCACCAGCCGCTGCAGGGCCCGCTCGGACAGGCCGAACTCGGCGCACACCTGCGCCACCCGGGTGACGTCGCTGCGGGACTCGACGAAGGCGACCAGCCGGTTGACCAGCTCACCCTCGTCGTCCACCGGGAGGAACGGGCGCAGCGCCTCGCCGAAGGCCCCGATCGCGGCGGCGTGGCCGCCGGGGTCCGCCGGGTCGGGCGCCATCGCGGCCCGCACCCGCTCGGTCAGCCGCGCCCCCGCGGCACCCAGGACGTCGCCGACGTCGACGTACCGGTCGGTGTACCCCGCCATCGACCCCCCGGCGACCAGCGCACCCGCGGCCGGCTCGCACATCACCCCGACGGCCCACCCCGTGCCGGCCAGGGTGGTCGTCGACAACCCGGAGACGACGCCGTAGAAGCGGGCGTACTCCGGGGACACCACGATCAGCGCGACCGGGTACTGCAGCACCTGCTGCGGCGCCTCCTGCCCGGTCGGCACGGACCACACCGGGATCCAGAACCGCTGCAGCAGGCCGGCGAACTCGGGGTCCGCCGGGTAGCGGGACATCACGTGGGAGACGTCGCGCGGGTCCTTGAGGTGTGCCCGCTCGATCGGGTCCGGCCGCGGGGCACCGGCCCTGGGGTCGCTGTCGGGTTTCATCAAGACCGAGGGTGCCGCACTCCCTAGCGTCGCGCCCATGACCGACACCGCCGCCAGCACGTCCGCCGCCCCGACCACCGCTGCCTTCGAGGCGGCCGACCGGCCCCTCACCGCGGTCCTCACCGCCGTGCCGCGGGACCGCTGGACCGCCCCGTCGCCGTGCTCCGACTGGGCCGCCCGCGACGTCGTCCGGCACATGGTCGACACCCAGCGCGACTTCCTCACCGGCCAGGGCGTCGACCTCGGGCAGGCGCCCGACCTCGACGCCGACCCGGCTGCCGGCTGGCAGGAGCACGCCCGGCAGGTCCTCGCCGCCCTCTCCGACCCGGACGTCGCCGGCCGGGGGTACGACGGCCACTTCGGGCCCACGACGGTCGGCGCCACCCTCGAGCAGTTCTACGTCTGGGACATGGTGGTGCACCGCTGGGACGTCGCCCGCGCGGCCGGCCTGGACGCCGGGCTCACCGACGAGGAGCTGGACCGGGTCGACCGCGGCGCCGACGCCTTCGGCGAGGCGCTGTACATGGACGGCATCTGCCGGGGCGACGTCCAGGTGCCGGCGGACGCCGGCCGGGAGGCCCGCGTGCTGGCCCGGCTCGGCCGCCGGGCCTGACCCGGGCGGGGCTGAGCCGACCGGGCGGTGACCGCCGGCTCAGCCGGCCAGGCCGGCGTGCCGCGCCCGCAGGTCGCGCTTGAGGATCTTGCCGCTCGGGTTCTTCGGCAGCGCGTCGGCCAGCACCACGTACTTGGGCCGCTTGAACCCCGCCAGCCGCGCCGCGGCGTGGGCGTGCACGTCCTCGACGGTCAGCGAGGCGCCGGCCCGCGGGACGACGACCGCGGTGACGGCCTCGATCCAGTGCGGGTGGCTGATGCCGAACACCGCCACCTCGGCGACGCCGTCCAGGGAGTAGATCGCCTCCTCGACCTCACGGCTGGCGACGTTCTCCCCGCCGGTCTTGATCATGTCCTTCTTGCGGTCGACCACGGAGAGGTACCCGTCCTCGGTCATCACCCCGAGGTCGCCGGAGTGGAACCAGCCGCCGCGGAAGGCCTCGGCCGTCTTCTCCTCGTCGGCGTGGTAGCCCAGCGCGGCGTGCGGGCTGCGGTGCACGATCTCGCCGACCTCGCCCGGGGCGACGGGGTTGCCGTCGTCGTCCACCAGCGTCGTCTCGACGTTGAGCGCCGCCCGGCCGGCCGAGCCGGCCCGGGACAGCTGCTCGTCCGGGCGCAGGATGGTGGCCAGCGGCGACATCTCGGTCTGGCCGTAGAAGTTCCACAGCGCCACGTCGGGCAGCCGGCGCTGCATCTCCCGCAGCACCTCCACCGGCATCGCGGAGGCGCCGTAGTAGCCCTTGCGCAGGCTGGACAGGTCGGTGCGGTCGAAGTCCGGGTGCCGCAGCAGGGAGATCCACACCGTCGGCGGGCAGAACAGCTTGCTGACCCGCTCCCGGGCGATCGTGGCGAGCACTCGGGCCGGGTCGGGACCGGGCAGGACGACGCTGGTCGCGCCCAGGTAGACGTCGACGCTGAAGAAGCAGTCCAGCTGGGCGCAGTGGTACATCGGCAGGGAGTGCAGCTCGACGTCGTCCGCGCTCATCCCGCCGTCGATCGCGCAGCTCACGTACTGGCTGACCAGTGAACGGCTGGACAGCATCACGCCCTTGGGCCGGGACTCGGTGCCCGAGGTGTACATCAGCCGCAGCGGGTCGTCGTCGGCGACCGGCACCTCGGGTGCGGTGTCCGGTCCGCCGGCACACCACCGGTCGACGTCCTCCCACCCCTCCGCCGGGGGCGCGCCGGACAGCCCGATCCAGCCGCGCACCCCGCCGGTCACGCCGGCGGCCGCCAGCGCCTGCTCGGCGGTGGGCGCCAGGGCGTCCTCGGCCACGATGCCGCTCGCGCCGGAGTGCCGGAGCACGTAGCCGATCTCGTCGGGGCCGAGCATGAAGTTCACCGGCACCAGCACCACGCCCAGCTTGGCGGTGGCGAAGGCCAGCACCCCGTACTGCCACGAGTTGTGCGACAGCAGCGCCAGCCGGTCGCCCTTGCCGACACCACGGTCGGCCAGCGCGTGCGCGACCCGGTTGACCGTCGCGTCGAACTCGGCGTAGGTCATCCGGCGGTCCCCGGAGACCACGGCGGTCTTGTCGGGGTACCGCTGGGCGGTGCGGTGCAGCAGGTCACCGACCGAGTGCTGCCGGGCGCGGGTGACCGCCGCGGTGGTCGCCGGACCGAACGTGCCGTCCATGCCGTGGTCAGCCTCTCGATGCGGTGCCGCCGGGCGGGAGGGGGATCATGCCAGCCCGCCTGCGGGTCGCACCACGACGGGCCCGTGCGGTCAGCCGGAGACCGGCCGCTCCGCCCTCGCGCTGCTGAGCGCGGAGCCCCTGAGCGCGGACCCGGTCCACGCCAGGCCGAGCCCGGGGCGCCCCGGGGGAGCCGGCCGGCCGTGATGCTCCCGGCGCAGGACAGCAACGACCAGCTGCCCGCCGCGGAGCCGGACCGTCCCGCCCGGGGTCAGCGTCCGCGCGGGTAGAGCGGGCGCAGAGGGAGTGGCGGGCGGAACGGCCGCCACCGTCCCTCGCGCTGGGCGAGCCGGTCGGCGATCAGCCAGAGCACCGCCGGGTTGTGGGCCAGCCCGAGGTGGCTGCCGCGGACCTCGACGGCCTCCCGGTGCGGCGCGGCCGGGTGCCGGCAGGCCGCCCAGTCCACGATCCCGTCGCTGCGGCTGTACACCGACGTCGCGGGGACGCGGAGGGAGCCGGACTCCGCCCACGGCCGGGGGAGGGCCGCGGCGGGCGGCAGCTGCGCGGCGAGGTCGACCAGCCGCGACACGCTCGTCGCCCAGCCGGCCCGGCGGGCCACCGGGCTGCCCAGGGTGACCACCCCGCGCACGCTGGCCGGAGCGGCCCGGGCCAGTTCCAGCGCGTACAGCCCGCCCAGGCTCCAGCCCACCAGGCTGACCCGCCGCCCGGAGTCCCGGTGCAGTGCTGCCAGCCGGGCGCGCAGCTGCTCGACCACGCGGCCGGTCGGTCCCCGGTTGGTGCCCAGGCTCCAGCCGGAGACGTCGTGCCCGAGCGCCCGCAGGACCGAGCGCAGCAGCACGGTCGCGGGGTCGCCGGTGAGCAGCCCCGGGATGACCAGGACGGGATGGCCGTCCCCCCGGGGCGCGGCGGCCAGCACGGGCCAGGTGGCTCCCAGTGCGGCCAGGTCCAGCCCGGCCCGCGGCAGCTCGGAGACGAGCAGGGCGCGGGAAGGAGCACGTCGGCCGGAGGTCACCGGACCAGGGTCCCAGCCGCCCGTCCCGGGCCGCGCGGGAGGCCGGGTGGGACGGCGCGGCGACGGGGGGACGCGGGGCGCCGGTCGGCGTAGCGTGCCTGCACGACCGTTGTCCCGAGGGGCGCCGATGGCACTGCTGCGACGCATCGAGTCCGCCCGCGACGCGGTGGGGACGGCAGCCCGCCTCACCGCGGCCGGCGTGGCGCTGGCCGCCGTCCCCGCGGCGATGACCGCCGGGCTGCTGGGCGAGACCAGCAGGGTCACCGCCCGTGCCGTCCGGTCCGCCGCGGGGGCCGCCGGTTCCGTGGCGGGTTCGGTGGCGGGTTCCGTGGCGGCCGGTTCGGTCGACCTCGCCCGGTCGGCCGCCGTCGCCGGCACCCGCGCCGTCGGCACCGTGCTGACCGGAGCCGACCCCCTCCCCGACGGTTCGCTGCGCGGGCTGGTCGACGTCGCCCGCGGCATGGTGGAGCCGCCGGCGGCTCGGCACACCCGCCGGGTGTGGGCCGACTCGGGGCACGTGCAGGTCGAGGTCGCCGCACCGCCGGCCGAGGAGCAGCCGGAGGTGCGCCGGGCGCTCCGCCGGCAGCTGGAGCGGCTCGAGGGCGTGGAGTGGGCGACGGTCAACGACGTCGTCGGCCGGGTGCTGGTCGCCGTCGACGGCCGGCGGGTGAGCGTCGAGGACGTCGTCGGCGTGGTGGCCGCGGTCGAGCAGGCCCGCGGCGGGGAGCACGTCTTCCCGCTCCGGGAGGACCACCCGGCCGACCTGGAGCCGTTCCTGGCCGCGGTGCTGACCGCGGCGATCGACACCGCGGCGGTCGGGGTGGCCGCCGTCGCCAAGGCGCTCCCGGTGCCCGGCCTCACCCGGCACGCCACCCTGCTGACCGCGCTGCTGGACTCCCAGGGGTGGCTCGAGCGCGGGCTGGAGGACCGGATCGGGCCGATCGGGACCGGCCTGGTGTTCACCGGCACCAGCGCGTTCCTGCACGCCCTCACCCAGAGCCCCACCGTGCCGGCCCTGCACGCCGCCGTCGCCCTCCAGCGGGTCGCCGAGGTGCGCGCCCGCCGCCAGGTGTGGCGACGCCGCGAGGCCGAGCTGTGCCGCCCGGCACCGGACGACGACGCGGACGAGCCGCTGGCGGCGCCCGGGCCGCGGCCGGCGCCGCTGCCCCCGGGACCGATCGAGGCCTACCTGTCCCGGCTGGGCCCCACCGAGCTCGGGGCCGCGCTCGCCCTGCTCCCGCTGACCCGCCGGCCGGGCCGGTCGGCGGACATGCTGAAGGCGCTCACCCCCCGGGCCGCCACCTCCGGCCGGGAGGCGTTCGCCGCGGCGCTGGACCTGCTGATGTGCCGCGCGGGCGTGCTGCCGATGGACGGGTCGGCCTACCGCCGGTTCGACCGCGTCGACGCCGTGGTGGTCGACGGCGCCACGCTGTGCACCGGCCCGCCGGTGGTCACCGACGCGCGGGCGGACGCCGAGGGCTGGACGGACGGCGAGGTCTGGACGGCGGCCACCCGGCTGCTCGGCGGTCCCGGAGCCGAGGCCGGGGGCGGCGGAGCCGACGCCAGGGACACCGGGGTGGACGCCGGCGGCGACCGCTCCGACGGGGGCCCCGTCCTCCGCCTCGGGCCGCCCCGCACCGCACCCGACGTGCCCGGCGGCGAGCTGCGCACCCTGCTGGCGGGCCGCCGTCGGGTCGGGGTGGTGACGGTCGCGGCCGAGCTCGACCCGCACGCCGAGGCGCTGCTCACCACCGCCGGCGAGGCCGGGCTGCGGCTGGTGCTCACCGCGCACGTCGGCGCCGCGGAGATCGCCTCCGCCGCCGACGAGGTCGCGCCGGCCGGCGAGGACCTGCTGGAGACCGTGCGGCGGGTGCAGGCCGAGGGGCACGGCGTGCTGCTCGTCTCCGCCGTCGGCGGGCCCGCGCTGCTCGCCGCCGACGTCGCCGTGGCCCCGACCCGCGCCGGGCGTGCCCCGGCGTGGGGTGCGGACCTGGTCACCGGGCCCGACCTCGCCGACGCCTGCCGCCTGGTCGCGGCGACGGCGGCCGCGCGCGCGGTGAGCCGGCGGTCGGTGCAGGCGGCGGTCACCGGCAACGTGCTGGGCGGGCTGCTCGCCGCGGTGGGCAGCGCCCGGTACGGGCAGCGGAAGGCCACCACCCCCGGCAAGACGGCCACCGTCGGCACCCTGCTGGACGGCACGGGGTCGGCGGTCCGGGCCGCCGCCCGGCCCGCGCCGCCGCCCTCGGTGCACACGCCGTGGCACGCGCTGGACGCCGAGGAGGTGCAGCGGCGGCTCGCCGACCTGCCGTCGGAGCCGGGACCGCGGGGTCGCCGGGTGCTCCGGCCGGTCCGCCGCGTGGCGGCGACCCCCGTGGTCCGCGGGCCGGTGCGGTTCGCGCGCACCGTTGCGGCCGAGCTCGCCGACCCGCTCACCCCGGTCCTGGCCACCGGAGCCGCGGCGACCGCGATGCTCGGCGAGTCGACCGACGCCGTCCTGGTGGGGAGCGTCACGGTGGCGAACGCGCTGCTCAGCGGGTTCCAGCGGCTGCGGGCGGAGACGGCGCTGGAGTCCCTGCTGCTGGAGCAGGACGTCACCGTCTCCCGCGAGGTCGACGGGGGCCGGGAGGAGGTGCCCGGAAGCGCGCTGCACGTCGGCGACGTCGTGCTCGTCGAGTCCGGCGACGTGCTGGCCGCCGACGCCCGGCTGCTGTCGGCGACCGACCTGGAGGTCGACGAGTCGAACCTGACGGGGGAGTCCCTGTCGGTGGCCAAGTCGGTGCCGGCCCGGCCCGGTGCCGACGTCGCCGACCGGACCTGCATGCTCTTCGACGGCACCACCGTCGTCGCCGGCTCCGGCCGCGCGGTCGTGGTCGCCGTCGGCAGCGCCACCCAGGCGGGCCGGGCCGCGCGCGCCGCGGGCGGTGCCGCGCCGCCGGCCGGCGTGCAGGCCAGGCTCGGTGAGCTGACCCGGTCGGTGCTGCCGCTGACCCTCGCCGGCGGTGGCGCGGTCACCCTCCTCGGGGTGCTGTGGGGACGGCCGCTGCGCGAGGCGGTCCGCTCCGGGGTCGCCGTGGCGGTGGCCGCGGTGCCCGAGGGGCTGCCGCTGGTGGCGACCGTGGCCCAGCAGTCCGCCGCCCGCCGGCTGTCCCGGCGGGGCGCCGTGGTGCGCAGCGCTCGGGTGCTGGAGGCGCTGGGCCGGGTGGACACCGTCTGCTTCGACAAGACCGGCACCCTGACCGAGAACCGGCTGCGGGTCGCCCGGCTGGTGCCCCTCGGGGACGGCGCCGGCCTGACCGAGGACGAGCTCCTCGGGCTGGCGGCGGCGGCCATGGCCGACGGCGACTCCGCGGCGCACGAGACCGACCGGGCCGTCGCCGAGGCGGCCGCCGAGCGCGGGGTCGCGGCTCCGGAGGAGTGCGAGGCGGGGCTGCCGTTCGCCGCCGGACGCGGGTTCGCGGCGGCGCTGCGGGAGGGCAGGCTGGTGGTCAAGGGCGCGCCCGAGGTGGTCCTCGGCCGCTGCGCCGACGTCGGCGACGCCCGGGAGCGGGTGCGGCAGCTGGCCTGCGACGGGCTGCGTGTGCTCGCGGTCGCCGACCGCGTCGTCGACGGGCGGCCCGACGACCTGGACGAGGCGGCCCGGTCGCTGACCCTGCGCGGGCTGGTGGCCCTGGCCGACACGGTGCGGGAGTCCTCTGCTCTGGCCGTGCAGCAGCTGCGCGCCGCCGGCGTGCGCGTGCTCATCGCCACCGGCGACCACCCGGAGACGGCCGCGGCCATCGCCGCGCAGGCCGGCGTCCCGGACGCCGACCGGGTGGTGACCGGCGCCCAGTTCGCCCGGGCGTCGGACGCCGAGCGCACCCGGATGGTCCGCGAGACCGCCGTCTTCGCCCGGCTCTCCCCGGAGCAGAAGGTGTCCCTGGTGGCGGCGCTGCGGCGGTCGGGCGCGACGCTGGCGATGACCGGCGACGGCGTGAACGACGCCGCGGCCATCCGGCTGGCCGACGTCGGCGTGGGCGTCGCCGGCGCCGAGTCGCCCGCCGCGCGCAGCGCCGCGGACCTGGTGCTCACCGACGTCGACCTGACCCGGCTGGTGGACGCGATCGCCGAGGGCCGGGCCATGTGGTCGCGGGTGCGCGACGCGGTGTCCGTGCTGGTGGGCGGCAACGCCGGCGAGGTCGCCTTCACCGTGCTCGGGACGGCGTTCGGCGGGCGTGCTCCGCTGGGGACCCGGCAGCTGCTGCTGGTCAACCTGCTCACCGACATGTTCCCGGCCCTGGCGGTGGCCGTCTCCGCCCCGCGGGCCACGGCCGCCGACGGGTCGGGCGGCCCGCTGGCCGGCCACCCGCTGGAGGCCGTGCTGGTGGCCGGGCCACAGCGCGGCTTCGCCCGGGAGGTGCGCCGGATGGTGCTGGTCCGCGGCGCGGCGACCACCGCCGGGGCGACCGGGGCGTGGGCGGTCGGCCGGGTCACCGGGCTCCGCGGCCGGGCCGGCACCATGGGGCTGGCGGCACTGATCACCACCCAGCTCGGCCAGACCGCCTGGGCCGGCCGGCGCAGCCCGCTGGTCCTGGCCACCGCCGCCGGGTCGCTCGCCGTCCTGGTCGCCGTCGTCCAGGTCCCCGGCGTCAGTCGGTTCTTCGGCTGCACGCCGCTGGACCCGCTGTCCTGGTTGGTCGTGCTCGGCTCCGCGGCGGCCGGGACCGCCGGCGCGGAGCTGGTGCCGGCCCTCGTGGGCCGGTGGCAGGGCGGTCCGGGCCGTGTACCAGGTGTGGAGTAGCGGTCACCTGTGACCGTTGCCACAGTGTGCCCGCGACCGTCGGGTCGCCGCCGGGACGGAGGCCGAGCCGTGGACGAGGGCGCACTGACCGGCATCCGGGTCGTCGAGCTCGGCCAGGTCATCGCCGGCCCGTTCTGCGGACAGCTGCTCGGCGACCTGGGCGCCGACGTCGTCAAGGTCGAGCCCCCCGGGGTCGGGGACGTGCTGCGGCAGTGGGGGCGGGTGCACGGCGACGACGGGGACTCGCTGTGGTGGCGGGTCACCGGACGGAACAAGCGCAGCGTCACCGTGGACCTGCGCCGGCCCGAGGGGCAGGAGCTGGTCCGACGGCTGGCCGGCCGGGCGGACGTGCTGCTGGAGAACTTCCGCCCCGGGACCATGGAGCGGTGGGGACTGGGCTGGGAGGAGCTCTCCGGGGTCAACGAGCGGCTGGTCATGGTGCGGGTGAGCGGCTTCGGCCAGACCGGGCCGTACGCGCAGCGGGCCGGGTACGCGGCGATCGGCGAGGCCATGGGCGGCCTCCGGGCGCTGACCGGGTACCCGGACCGCCCGCCCACCCGGGTGGGCCTGTCCATCGGTGACTCGCTGGCCGGCACGATGGCCGCGCTCGGCGCCGTCGCGGCCCTCGAGGCACGCCGCCGGACGGGCCGGGGCCAGGTCGTGGACGCCTCCATCTTCGAGTCGGTGCTCGCGATGACCGAGTCGCTCGTCCCGGAGTGGCAGGTCGCCGAGCTGAGGCGGGAACGGACCGGCGCCACCCTGCCCGGCATCGCGCCGAGCAACGTCTACCCCACCGAGGGCGGCTCGGTGCTGATCGCGGCCAACCAGGACTCGGTGTTCCGGCGGCTCGCCGCGGCGATGGGCATGCCGGAGCTGGCCGACGACCCGCGCTACGCCGACCACCGCGCCCGGGGCGAGCGGCAGGCCGAACTGGACGCGGTCATCGCCGGGTGGACGCGGGCCCGGACCGCGGCCGAGACGCTGGAGGTGCTGCACCGGGCGGGTGTCCCGGCCGGGCTGGTGTACGAGCCGGGGGACATGCTCGGGGACCCGCACTTCCGGGCCCGCGGCTCGATCGTCCGGGTGCCCGACGAGGAGTTCGGGGAGGTCGCGATGCCGGCGGTGGTGCCGCGGCTGAGCGACACCCCGGGCTCGGTCCGCGAACGCGCCCCGCGGCTCGGGGAGCACACCGACGCCGTCCTCACCGAGCTGCTGGGACTGAGCGCCGAGGAGATCGCCGACCTGCGCTCGGGAGGGGTGGTCTGACCCCACCTCCCGCACGCCCGCCCTGCCCGCCGCGACGACGGAGTCGCTCCGCATGCCGGACAATCTGACCCGCACGCTCCTGCGCGACCACCTCGTCGCCGGGGAGCTCCGACCGGGTGCCACCCTGACCCTCGCCGTGGACCAGGTCCTCATCGAGGACGCCACCGGCACCATGACCGCGATGCAGTTCGAGATGCTCGACGTGGACGGGGTCGCCGTCCCGCTCGCCGTCCAGTACGTGGACCACAACGTGCTGCAGATCGACGACAAGAACCTCCAGGACCACAAGTACCTGGAGAGCTTCTGCCGCCGCCACGGCATCCGCTACTCCCCGGCCGGCAACGGCATCTCCCACTACGTCCACCTCGAGCACTTCGCCCGCCCCGGCGAGCTGCTGATCGGGGCCGACTCGCACACCACCTCCTCCGGTGCGGTGGGCATGTTCGCCGTGGGGGCGGGGGGCCTGGACGTGGCCGTGGCGATGGCCGGGCACGGCTACGACCTCGCCTGCCCGCGCGTCGTCGGCGTCGAGCTGACCGGCCGGCTGCCGGACTGGGTCGAGGGCAAGGACGTGGTCCTCGAGCTGCTGCGCCGCACAACCGTCCGCGGCGGGCTCGGCACCGTCTTCGAGTTCCTCGGCGACGGGGTCGCGGCCCTGCCGGTCACCGAGCGGGCCACCATCGCCAACATGATCGTCGAGACCGGGGCGACGACGGCGGTCTTCCCCTCCGACGACCAGACCCGGGCCTGGCTGCGCTCGCAGGGCCGAGAGGAGGACTTCCGGCCGCTGGCCGCCGACCCGGGAGCCGGGTACGACGACGTCGTCCGCATCGACCTCGGCGCGCTGGAGCCGCTGGTGGCGATGCCGCACTCACCGGACAACGTCGTCCCGGTGCGGGAGGTCGCCGGCACCGCGATCGTCCAGGTCTGCGTCGGGTCCTCGGTGAACAGCTCCTACGAGAACCTCGCCACGGTCGCCGGCGTGCTGCGCGGGCACCAGGTCCACCCCGGCCTGCAGGTCACCGTGAACCCCGGCTCCCGGCAGATCCTGGACACCATCACCCGCTCCGGGGTCTACGGCGACCTGCTGCACGCCGGGGCCCGGGTCCTCGAACCGATCTGCGGCCCGTGCGTGGGGATCGGGTACGCGCCGACGAAGGGCGAACCGTCGTTGCGCACCTTCAACCGCAACTTCCCCGGCCGCAGCGGCACCGCGGGCGACAGCGTGTGGCTCTGCTCCCCGTCCACCGCCGCCGCGAGCGCGCTGGCGGGGGTGATCACCGACCCCCGCACCCTGGGCGACCCGCCGGAGCTGCCACCGGCGGACAACGACCCGCTGGTCGACGCCCGGTTCATCACCGCCGTCCTGCCGCCGGAGGAACGGCGGCGGGTGGAGATCTGGCGCGGGCCCAACCAGCAGCCGCCGCCGGACATCGGGCCGCTGCCCGACGAGGTGTCGGGACGGGTGGTGATCGTCCTGGGCGACGACATCTCCACCGGCGACATGGCCCCCGACGGCGCGATCGCGATGTCCATCTGGTCGGACATCACCGCCTGCGCGAGGTTCATGTTCCAGCGCAACGACCCCGGCTTCCACGACCGGGTGACCTCCTGGGGCGGCGGCGTCATCGTGGCCGGCCACAACTACGGGCAGGGCTCCTCCCGGGAGCACGCCGCGCTGAACCCGCGCTTCCTCGGGATCCGGGCCGTCGTGGCGGCGAGCTTCGCCCGCATCCACCGCAGCAACCTCATCTCCCAGGGCATCGTCCCGCTGGTCTCGGAAGAGGCCGCCGGGACGGCGTCGGTGGGGGACAGCTGGCGGGTCCCGGGCCTGCGGGCCGCCGTCGAGGACGGCCGGGAGGAGCTCCCGGTCGAGGTGGACGGGCAGCCGCCGCTGACGGTGGCGCTGCAGCTCTCCCCGGCCGAGCGCGCGGTGCTCCTGGCCGGCGGCCTGCTCGCGCACACCCGGAACGGGCACCGCCCCCGGGTCCCCGCCCGCACGCACTGATCCCGCCCACTCCCGCCCGGTCCCAGCGGAAGGACGACCGTGTCGCCCGAAGTCGTGTCGCTGCTCATCCTGCTGGTCATCCTGGTCATCGCCACGGTGCTGCCGATCAACATGGGGGCGCTCGGCTTCGCCGCGGCGTTCCTGCTCGGCACGCTGGTCCTCGGCCTGTCCGTCGACGAGATCCTGGCCGGCTTCCCGGCCGGCCTGTTCCTGACCCTCGCCGGCATCACCTACCTGTTCGGGATCGCGCAGATCAACGGGACGGTCGACCTGCTGATCCGCGGCGCCATCCGGGCGGTCGGAGGCCGGATCCCGGCCATCCCGTGGATCATGTTCGCCGTCACGGCGCTGCTGGTGGGCATCGGTGCGCTGTTCGCGGTGGCGATCGTCGCCCCCATCGCGCTGCGCTTCGCCTTCCGCCACAAGATCAACCCGCTGCTGATGGGCATGATGGTGGTGCACGGCGCCCTCGGCGGCGCCTTCACCCCGATCAGCGTCTACGGCAGCTTCGTCAACGGCCTGGTCGGCGACAGCGGCCTGGACAACAGCCCGCTCATGCTGACGGTGGCGCCGCTTGCCTTCAACGCCGCCATCGGCGCGCTGCTCTTCGTCGTGCTGGGCGGACGGCAGCTGCTCTCCGCCCGGACCCACCACCAGGAGGACGAGTCGGCCGCCCGTGAGGCCGTCGCCGCCAGCCCGGTCACCAGCGGCGGGCCGGGGAGCGGGGGCACCGCGACGGCGAGGGGACACGGTGTCCAGGCGGCGGCCTCGCCCGAGGACCCCGCCCCGGAGGTGCGCGCCCGGGAGGAGGCGGACACCCGCGAGCCGGTCCGGTTCGAGCAGGTCGCCACCATCGTCGGCCTGCTGGTCTTCGCCGTGCTGACCAGCGCGTTCGCGTTGGACGTCGGCTTCACGTCGATCCTGATCGGTGTGCTCCTGGCGCTGATCAGCCCCAAAGCCACCAAGGGGGCCGTCGACAAGATCGCCTGGTCGACGGTGCTGCTCATCGCCGGTGTGCTCACCTACGTCAGCGTGCTGGAGGCGGCCGGCACCATCGAGTGGATCAGCGCGGGCATCGCCGGGCTCGGCGCCCCGCTGCTCGCGGCGTTGCTCATCTGCTATCTCGGCGGGGTCGCCTCGGCGTTCGCGTCGTCGGTCGCGATCCTCGGCGTGATGATCCCGCTGGCCATCCCCTTCCTGCAGCAGGGCGGGATCGGGGCCGTCGGGTTCATCGTGGCGCTCGCCATCGCCACCACGGTGGTGGACGTCAGCCCGTTCTCCACCAACGGCGCCCTGGTCCTGGCCAACGCCCAGGACATCGACCGGGACCGCTTCTACCGCCAGCTGCTGGCCTACGCCGGCGTCGTCGTGGTGCTGGGGCCGCTGCTGGCCTGGGCGGTGTTCGTGCTCCCCGGCTGGCTGTGAGGGGCGGTCCCCGCCGCTACTGGGCGGCCGCGGGGTAGGCCTCGGGCAGGTCCGCGGCCGTGGGGCCGTCCGCGCCGCCCGGCTGCGGCGTGGGCCGCGGCGCGGGGGCCATCCGGACCTCGCCGCTGAGCAGCCGCCCGGCGTCCGGCACCCGGGGCTCCAGGCCGAGCTCGGAGAGGACGGTGAACACCGTCGCGGTCGCGGCCGACAGCACGGGCAGGCCGGCGGCGTCCTCGACGGGCTGGATCGCCGACAGCGACGGCATCTGCACGCACGCCGAGAGCACCAGCGCGTCGGCGTCGCCGACGTCGACCCGGCGCCAGTGCTCGCGCAGGTCCGCCGGGTCCAGCCGGGCGACCGCCAGGTTGTCCGACACCTCCAGGCTCAGCGCGTCGCACACCTCGACCCCGGCGTCCTCGACGTAGTCGGCCACCAGCCGGGTCAGCGGCTTCATGTACGGGGTCACCATCGCGATCCGCTTGGCCCCCATCGCCTCCAGCGCGCGGAGCAGCGCGCCGGCGCTGGACACCACCGGGACGTCGAGCCCCTCGCCCTGCAGCACGCCGCTGATCTGCGCCTCCGCGGAGCAGTGGTAGCCCGGGCCCTGGGCCATGATGGCCACCAGGCAGGCCGAGGCCACGACGTCGGGGCGGGCGTCGGCCAGCTCCAGCGTGGCGCGCTCGGTCTGCGCGTTCATCCGCTGGAGCTCCTCCGGCGTGACGTGCTTCATCCGCATCCGGCTGGAGTGGAAGGTGAACCGCTCGTCGGGGAACACCTGCTCGCGGTCACGCAGCATCCGCGGCAGCTCGGTCTCCATGGTCAGGTTCGAGCTCGGCACGATCATGCCGATCCGGGAGTCGCTCACGGTTCCTCCTGAGGGGCGCGGAGGTGGGGGGCGTCCCCACCTCCGCGCCCTACCCAGCCGGCGGCCGGCTCAGACGGCGCCCGCGCTCAGACGGCGCAGCCGTCCGGCCCGCACGCGCCGGCGGCACCGCCGTCGACGGACACCAGCGGGGACCGGTCGGGCCACGCCCGCTCCAGCACCTCCAGCAGGACGTCGGCCGGCTGCGCGCCGTTCACCCCGTACGTGCGGTCGATGACGAAGAACGGCACCCCGCGGATGCCGATCGCCGCCGCCTCGGCCTCGTCGGCGCGGACCGCACCGGCGTACCGCTGGTCGTCGAGGGCCTCGCGGACCTCTCCGGCGTCCAGCCCGGCCTCGGCGGCCAGCCGCACCAGGGTCTCCCGGTCGCCGACCGCCTCGCCCTCGGCGAAGTAGGCGCGCAGCAGCCGCTCCTTGACGGCGTCCTGCACGCCGCGGAGCCCGGCCAGGTGGACGACCTGGTGGGCGTCGAAGGTGTTGGCCCGCACGGCCCGGTCGAAGCGGAAGTCCAGGCCCTCGGCGGCGGCCTGCGCGGTCATCGTGTCGATCATCTGCTGGGCGGCGGGGAGGTCGGTGCCGTACTTGGCGGCCAGCCGCTCGGCGTACTCGGACGCGCCGGCGGGCCGGCCGGCGGGCGCGGAGTCGGCGTGCGGGTCCAGCTCGAAGCTCTTCCACTCCACCTCCACCTGGTCCCGGTGCGGGAACCGGGCGAGGGCGGACTCGAAGCGGCGCTTGCCGATGTGGCACCACGGACAGACGACGTCGGACCAGATTTCGACCTTCATGTCCGGCGCAACAGCCGGGGACCGCGCCGCTCTTCCCGCCCGCCCCTCCATGCCTTTTCGGGCTCAAGCCCGCGTGCTCCTTCGGGCTCAAGCCCGCGAGCTCCTTCGGGCCCGAGCCCGCGTGCTCTTTCGGGCTCGAGCACGCAGGGGTCGGGGCTAGGGTCCGGGCCGTGGCAGCAGCCGAGGAAGAGCCGGACCGGTCGGTCCGCCCGGTGGAGAGCTCCGTGCGCACCGACCTGCGCGGTGCGATGAGCTACGGCGACTACCTGGACCTGCACCGGCTGCTCGGCGCGCAGCACCCGCGCAGCAGCCCGGAGCACCACGACGAGCTGCTGTTCATCGTCCAGCACCAGACCAGCGAGCTCTGGCTCAAGCTGGTCCTGCACGAGCTCCGGGCCGCGCGCCGGTTCCTCGCCGAGGACGAGGTGGCGCCGGCGCTGAAGTGCCTGGCCCGGGTGAAGAACATCCAGCGGACGCTGACCGAGCAGTGGTCGGTCCTGGCCACCCTCACGCCGCGCGAGTACGCGCAGTTCCGCGGGTCGCTGGGCAACGCGTCGGGCTTCCAGTCGCACCAGTACCGGGCGGTCGAGTTCATCCTGGGCAACAAGAACGCCGCCGTGCTGCCGGTGTTCGACGACGACCCCGACGCGCACCGGCTGCTGCTCGAGCTGCTGGAGGCCCCGACCCTCTACGACGAGTTCCTCCGTTTCCTGGCCCGCGGCGGGTTCGCGGTGCCCGCCGAGGTGCTCACCCGGGACGTCCGGCAGCCGTGGACCCTGGTGCCGGCGCTGGTCCCGGTGTTCCGGCAGGTCTACGAGTCGACGGACACGCCGTGGGGCGTCTACGAGGCCTGCGAGAGCTTGGTCGACGTCGAGGACGCCTTCCAGCTGTGGCGGTTCCGGCACCTGCTGACCGTGCAGCGCACCATCGGCTTCAAGACCGGCACCGGCGGCTCGTCCGGGGTGGGGTTCCTGCGCCGGGCGCTGGACCTCACGTTCTTCCCGGAGCTCTACGCCGTCCGCACCGAGATCGGCACCTGAGGGACCGCCCCGCCCTCACCCCGCTGCGCGAGCAGCTGGGCCAGGTGCAGCGCCGGTCGACCCTCCAGCTGGTCCAGCTGGGTGCGGCAGGAGAAGCCGTCGGCCAGGACGACGGCGTCCGGCCCGGCCGCCCGGACGGCCGGCAGCAGGGAGTGCTCGGCGATCCGCACCGAGACGTCGTGGTGCCCGCGCTCGACGCCCCAGTTGCCGGCCAGCCCGCAGCAGCTGCCCACCCGGGTCACCGTCGCCCCGGCGCGGCGCAGCAGCCGCTCGTCGGTGCTCCACCCCATCACCGAGTGGTGGTGGCAGTGCGGCTGGGCGACCACCTCGACGCCGGCCAGGGACGGCGGCTCCCAGCCCTCCGTCGCGGTCAGCAGCTCGCCCAGCGTCCGGGTGGCCGCGGCGACCCGGGCGGTGGCCGGGTCGTCGAGCAGCTCCCCGGCCTCGCCGCGCAGGACCGCGGTGCACGAGGGCTCGACGCCCACGATCGGCATGCCGGCGTCGGCGTAGCCGGCCAGCGTGGTCACCGTGCGGCGCAGGATCCGCTTCGCGGCGTCCAGCTGGCCGGTGGTGATCCAGGTCAGCGCGCAGCAGGTGTCCGCCGGCGGCACCTCGACCCGGTGCCCGGCGCGCTCGAGCACCTGCACCATCGCCACGGCCACCTCGGGCGCGAAGTGGTCGGTGAACGAGTCGACCCACAGCGCCACCGCGGGCCGGCCGTCGTCGGCCGCGGCCGGGCGGGTCGCCCAGAGCTCCCGGAAGGTGTGCCGTGCGAACGCCGGCAGGTCCCGCCGCTGGTCCACGCCGGCGCCCCACTTGGCCAGCGCGCCGCCCACCCGCGAGCGCAGGACGGCGTTGGCCAGCCGTGGTGCCCGCGCGACGAGGTCGGACCAGCGGGGCAGCTGCCCGAGCGCGTAGTGCGAGCGCGGCCGCACCCGGCGGCGGTGGGCCTGGTACAGCACCTCGGACTTGTAGGCGGCCATGTCCACCCCGGTCGGGCAGTCGCGGGAGCAGCCCTTGCAGGACAGGCACAGGTCAAGTGCCTCGTGCACCTCGGGGGAGCGCCAGTCGCGCACCGGCCCGCCCGGGGCCAGCATCTCCTGCAGCACCCGCGCCCGGCCCCGGGTGCTGTCCTTCTCCGCCAGCGTGGCCGGGTAGGACGGGCACATCACCCCGCCGGTCGCGGTCAGGTCGGCCCGGCACTTGCCGACGCCGGTGCAGCGGTGGACCGCGGCGTTGAGGTCCCCGCCGTCGTGCCGGTAGGCCAGCGCCAGCCGGTCCCGGCGGGGACCGACCTCGGCCACCCGCACGTCGGCGTCGAAGGGCGCGGGCCGCACCAGCACCCCGGGGTTCAGCACGTCGTCGGGGTCCAGCAGGCCCTTCACCTGCTCGAACAGCGACAGGACGGCGGGGGAGTACATGTAGGGCAGCAGCTCGCCGCGGGCCCTTCCGTCCCCGTGCTCCCCGGAGACCGACCCGCCGTAGCCGGCCACCAGCTGCGCGGCGTCGGTGATGAACGAGCGGTACCGCGGCCGGCCGCCGTCCTCGTGCTGCTGGCCGAACGGGAAGTCGATCCGGACGTGCACGCAGCCGTCGCCGAAGTGCCCGTAGGGCAGGCCCTGCAGCCCGTGGTCGGCGAGCAGGGCCTCGAAGTCGCGCAGGTAGCCGCCCAGCTGCTCCACCGGGACGGCGGCGTCCTCCCAGCCGGCGTGCGCCGGGCGCCCGTCGCTGGTGCGGCCGGCCAGCCCCGCGCCGTCCTCCCGGATCCGCCAGATGGCCGCGGCCTCGGCCGGGTCGCTGACCACCAGGGCGTCCAGGGCGCCGGTGCCGGCGACCAGCCGGCGGGCCCGGTCGGCCACCTCCGCGGCGTCCTCGCCGGTGAGCTCGACGATCAGCCAGCCCTGGCCGCGGGGCAGGTCGGGGATGGTGGCGGCGGGGACGTCCCGCAGCCGCTGGACGATGCGGGAGTCCAGGCCCTCGACGGCGGTGGGCGAGAACTCCAGCAGCGGCGGGGTCGCGTCGGCCGCCTCCGGCATGCCCGGGTAGCCGAGCACGACCAGTGCCCGCACCGCGGGCTCGGGCACCAGCCGCACGGTGGCGCCGAGGGTGAGGGCCAGGGTGCCCTCGCTGCCCACCAGCGCCCGGGCCAGGTCACCGCCGCGCTCGGGGAGCAGGTGCTCCAGGGCGTAGCCGGACACCTGCCGGCCGAACCGGCCGAGCTCGGTACGGATGGTGGAGAGAGAGGCGTCGACCAGCGCCTGCAGCTCGCGGGGGAGGGCCGCCGGCGCGGCGCCGCTGGTCAGCCGCAGGCGGTCGCCGGCACCGGTGACGACGTCGAGGGCGGTCACGTTGTCCGAGGTGCGCCCGTAGCCCAGCGCCCGGGACCCGCAGGCGTTGTTGCCGATCATCCCGCCGATGGTGCAGCGGTTGGAGGTGCTCGGGTCGGGCCCGAAGCGGAGCCCGTGCGGCCGGGCGGCGGCCTGCAGCGCGGACTGGACGACCCCGGGGTCGACCACCGCCGTCCGGGTCTGCGGGTCCACCGACCGCACCCGGGACAGGTGCCGGCTGGTGTCGATGACGACCCCGGGGCCGACCGCGTTGCCGGCGATCGACGTCCCGGCGCCGCGGGCGGTCAGCGGGACGCCGAGTTCCCGGCACACCGCCAGCGTCGCGACGACCTCGTCGGCGTGCCGGGGCCGGACCACCACCCGGGGCAGCACCCGGTACAGCGAGGCGTCGGTCGAGTACAGCGCCCGGGCCAGGCCCGAGCCGTCCACGTCGGCGACCCCGGCCCCGCCGAGGGCGGCGAGCAGGTCGGCGTCGGTGGCCAGCGCCGTGGAGGCGGACGTCACCACAGGTGCAGCGACCGGCGGAAGATGCCCTCCAGGTCGTCCTCCGTCACGTCCTTGGGCGCGGTGGCCAGCAGCCGCTGCTGCTTGAGCGTGCCCTGGACCAGGTCGCCGATGTCGCCCTCGTCGTAGCCCACCGGGCCGATGCCGCCGGGGATCCCGATGTCGCGCATCAGCGCGGCCAGCACGGTCGGCAGGAAGGCGGCGGGGTCGTTGGGCTCGTCGGCCCGCGGGTCGAGCAGCTGGGCCGCCCGGCGGTGCCGGTCCGGGGAGGCGTCGAAGGTGAACCGGAACGCCTCCGGCGCGGTCAGGGCCACCGACATGCCGTGCGGGATCATCGGGTGGTCGGCCGGGTAGTCCGCGGGGTGGAAGTCCTTGACCCGGCCGGCGATCGGATAGGCGTTGGCGTGAGGGATGTGCACCCCGGCGTTGCCGAACCCCATCCCGGCGAAGGTGGCGGCCATGGCCATCTTCCCCCGGGCGTCCTCGTCGCCGTCGCGGACGGCGGGGCGGAAGGACTCGGCCAGCAGGCTCAGCGACTTCTCCGCCCACATGTCGGCGATCGGGTTGGCGCCGCAGTAGGGCACCCGCTCCTCGGGCTTCTTGCGCTCGTAGCTGGTGAACGGCCGCGCCGTGTAGCTCTCCAGGGCGTGGCAGAGGATGTCCATGCCCGCCGCCGCGGTCACCCCGGAGGGCTGGGTGCGGGTCAGCGAGGGGTCGATGACGGCCAGCGTCGGGCGCAGCCGGGCGTGGCTGATCCCGGTCTTCACCTTCAGCGACAGCACGTCGAGCACGCAGATGGTGGTGCTCTCCGCGCCGGTGCCCGTGGTGGTGGGGACGGCGACCAGCGGGAGCAGCGGGTTCTCCGGAGCCTTGCCGCCGCCGACCGGCTTGTTCACGTAGTCCATCAGGTCGCCGGGGTTGGTGATCATCAGGTCCACCGCCTTGGCGGTGTCGATGCTCGTCCCGCCTCCGACCGCGACGATCGCGTCCCAGGGGCCGTTGTCCCGGGCCCAGTCGACGGCGTGCTGGAGGCTCTCGTCGGTGGGCTCGACGTGCGCCCCGTCGAAGACGGAGGCCTCGATGCCGAACTGCGCCATCTGGTCGGCGACCCGCTGCGGGTGGCCGGTGGCCGCGACCCCCGGGTCGGTCACCACCAGGACCCGTCGCGCCCCGGTCTGGGCGAGGTCGTAGCCGACCTCGTCGGCCGCACCCACCCCGAACTTCAGGCGCGGGGCGCCGTAGGTGAAGACGCTCTCCGGTGAAGCCGGCTGGAACGTGGTCGAAGCGGACATCGCCTGTCCTTCCTGAGCGGCCGGGGCCCCCATCCTGCCCCCGGGGCCTGGGGAGGCGCAGACCGGCGTCGGTCCGGGTCTTGTGCCGGGCGGGGGAGCGGGCTAACGTACAACCTCGTGGTTGTAGATGAGCCGGAGCAGGCCACCGTGGACCGGGTCTTCGCCGCGCTCGCCGACGCCACCCGCCGCGACATCGTCACCCGCGTGCTGCGGCAGGAGGCGTCGGTCTCGGCGCTGGCCCGGAACTACGAGATGAGCTTCGCCGCGGTCCAGAAGCACGTGGCCGTGCTCGAGCGGGCCGGTCTCGTGCGCAAGGAACGCCGCGGCCGCGAGCAGCTGGTCCGCGGCGACGTCGACACCCTCCGTGCGGCCGCCCGGCTGCTCGGCCGGTACGAGGAGCTCTGGCGCGACCGCATCGGGCGCATGGAGGAGGTCCTCACCTCACCTGGAGGAGACGCAGCATGACCGTCGTCAGCACCGAACAGGACCCGCAGGCCCTCACCTTCACGATCGTCGCCGAGTTCGCCGTCCCGCCGTCCCGCGTGTGGCAGCTGTGGGCCGACCCGCGCCAGCTGGAGCGCTGGTGGGGGCCGCCCGGGTGGCCGGCGACGTTCGAGCAGCACGACGTCCGGGTCGGCGGGACGTCCAGGTACCACATGACCGGGCCGGACGGCGACGAGGCGCACGGCTGGTGGCGCATCGTCGCGCTGGACGAGCCGCACTCGCTGGAGTTCGACGACGGCTTCGCCGACCGCGAGGGCAACCCGTCCCCGGACATGCCGACCATCCGCGGCCGGGTCGAGCTGGCGGACGTCGACGGCGGCACGCGCATGACGGTCCGGTCGCAGTTCGCGACCGCCGAGCAGATGGCGCAGCTGGTCGAGATGGGCATGGTCGAGGGGATCACCCAGGCCATGGGCCAGATCGACGACGTCCTGCTCGCCGGGGTCTGACCCGCCCGCCTCCCGGCCGGCGACGGCCGGGAGGCCCCGGTCAGGGGCCGGCGACCAGGGCGCGCACCGCGTCGATGGTGTCCGCCTCGGCGGCGGTCTTGTCCGGCCGGTAGCGCAGCACCCGGGCGAACCGCAGCGCCACCCCGCCGGGGTAGCGGGTGCTGCGCTGGGCGCCGTCCAGGGCGACCTCCACGACGAGCTCCGGGCGCAGGGTCAGCCCCCAGTCGGCGGTCGCGGCCGCGTGGTCGGGGAACGTGCGGGTCTGCCAGTCCAGCAGCTGGTCGGTCATCCCCTTGAAGGTCTTGCCCACCATGACCGGCGCGCCGCCGTCGGGGTCACGGGCACCCAGGTGGATGTTGGACAGCGTCCCGGACCGGCGGCCGTACCCCCACTCCGCGCCGAGCACGACCAGGTCCAGGGTGTGCACCGGCTTGACCTTCTGCCACGCCCGGCCGCGGCGGCCGGCGGCGTACGGGGCGTCCAGCGCCTTGACCACGACGCCCTCGTGGCCGGCGGCCAGGGCGGCGTCCAGCACGTCCGCCGCCTGCCCGGGGTCCGGGCGGCGCACGCCGGGCATCCGCAGCGGCGCGTGCTCCTCGGCGGCCAGCAGGCCGGCCAGCGCGTCCAGCCGGTCGCGCAGCGGCTCGTCGAGCAGGTCGCGGCCGTCCAGGTGCAGCAGGTCGAAGAAGAACGGGCTGAGCAGCACGCCCGGGTCGGGGGCGTCGCTGCCGAACCGGCTCATCGTGTCCTGGAAGGCCCGCGGCCGGCCGTCGTCGTCCAGGGCGAGGGTCTCGCCGTCCAGGACGGCGGTGGTGCAGGGCAGCGCCCGGACGGCGTCGGCCAGCTCCGGCACGCCGTCGGTGACCTCGCGCAGCGTGCGGGTCCAGACCCGGACCTCGTCGCCGTCCCGGTGCACCTGGATGCGGGCGCCGTCGAGCTTGTGCTCCACGGTCACCTCGCCGCCGAGGTCGGCGAGCGCGGCGTCCAGGGAGGACCCGGGTGAGGCGAGCATCGGGCGGACCGGCCGGCCGACCTCCAGCCGCACCGCGGCCAGCGCCTCGACCCCGCCGCCCAGCGCGGTGGCGGCGGTGGCGGGAAGCCGGCCGGAGAGCATGAACGCCCGGCGGACGGCGGCGGCGGGCACCTCGGCCGCGGCCGCGACGGCGTCCAGCGCCACCCCCTCCAGCGCGCCCTGGCGCAGCTCGCCGGTCAGCAGCCGCACGAGGAACTGCTGCTCCTCGGCGGTGGCCGCCGCCAGCAGGTCGCCCACCAGCGTGTCGCGCCGGGCCGCCGACCCCGGGCCGCCGGTGGCGGCGAGGTCGGCCAGCGCCCGGTCGACGGCGGACACGGTCAGCCCCGGGGTCGCCGCGGGCGGTCCGGTGAGCCGGGACAGCGTGCGCCAGCCGGTCCCCAGCCGTCCCTGCCGCGCCTCCCCGGCCAGCCAGGCGGTGACCGGCTCGACCTCGTCCGGGTCGGCCCGGCGCAGCAGCCCGGCCAGCGCCGCGGCCTTGGCGGTCCGCGACCGGGTGGCCGCGACGGCGGCGGAGGCGGCGACGACGTCGGCGAGCAGCACGGCGCCCATGGTGGCAGCCGCGGGCGCGCCGCCGGGCGCATCGTCGTCCTCGCCGGCTGCCTGCTTGACTGGCGGCCGCGCGGCGGCCGGTCCCGGCGCCGGCGGCCCCTCGGGAGGACGGTCCATGCACCTCGGCGTCGACAGCTTCGTCTCGGCGGTGACCGACCCCGCCACGGGACGGGTCGTCGGGCCCGAGGAGCGGATGGCCCACCTGCTGGAGGAGATCGAGCTCGCCGACCGGGTGGGGCTGTACTCCTTCGGCATCGGCGAGCACCACCGTCCCGAGTACTACGACAGTGCGCCGCCGGTGATCCTGGCCGCGGCGGCGGCGCGGACCTCCCGGATCCGGCTGGGCAGTGCGGTGGCGGTGCTCAGTGCCGCGGACCCGGTCCGGGTGTTCCAGCAGTTCGCCACCCTGGACCTGATCTCCGGCGGGCGCATCGACCTGGTGGTCGGGCGCGGCTCGTTCACCGAGGCGTTCCCGCTGTTCGGGCTGAGCCTGTCCGACTACGACTCGCTGTTCACCGAGAAGCTGGACCTGCTGCTGCAGATCCGGGACTCCGAGCACGTCACCTGGTCGGGGCGGCACCGGCCGGCGCTGACCGGGCAGGGCGTCTACCCGCGTCCGCTGCAGGACCCGCTGCCCATCTGGGTCGGCGTCGGGGGCAGCCCGGAGTCCTTCGCCCGGGCCGGGCTGCTCGGGCTGCCGTTGATGGTGGCGATCATCGGCGGGCAGCCCCGCCAGTTCGCGCCGCTGGTCGACCTCTACCGCCGGGCCGGGGCCCAGGCCGGGCACCCGCCGGAGGCGCTGCGGGTGGGGCTGCACGTGTTCGGCTTCGTGGCCGAGAGCACCCGGGCCGCCGCGGACACCATCTACCCGGGCTGGCACGAGATGTTCACCAAGGTCTCCCGGGAGCGCGGGTTCGCCCCGCCGAGCCGCGCCCAGTTCGACGCCACCAGCGGGCCGGACGGGGCGTTCTTCATGGGTGACCCGGACACCGTGGCCGCCAAGATCGCCCGGGTGTCCGAGCAGCTGGGCGGGGTGGACCGGATCGCGCTGCAGATGACCAACCCGCGGCTGGCCCACGACGACCTGCTCCGCGGGATCGAGCTGCTGGGGACCGAGGTCGTCCCCCGGGTGGCCGGGGTCTGAGTCGCGCCGGCGGTCGTAGGGTGCCGGCATGCCGCCGCAGACGATGACGATCCGGTCCGCGCACGACGTGCCGGTGACCGCCTACCGGTGGGACCCGGCGGGCCCGCCGCGCGGCATCGTGCAGCTGACGCACGGCATGGGGGAGCACCTGCTGCGCTACGAGGCGCTGGCCGGGGACCTGACCGGAGCCGGCTTCGTCGTCGTCGGCCAGGACCACCGCGGGCACGGCGCCACGGCCGGCGAGGGCGGCTGGGGCGCGCTCGGGCCCGGCGGGTGGGACGAGCTGGTGCGCGACATCGGCCGGCTGTCCGAGGAGGTGCGGCGCGGGCTGCCGGACCTGCCGCTGGTGCTGCTCGGCCACAGCATGGGCTCGTTCGCCGCGCAGCAGCACGTCCTCGACCACTCCGACGAGCTGGCCGGGCTGGTGCTCACCGGGACCGCGGCGCTCGACCTGCTCGAGCCGGCCCTGGACCTCGACCAGCCGCTGGACCTGTCGGCGTTCAACGCGCCGTTCGAGCCGGCCCGCACCGACTACGACTGGCTGTCCCGCGACGAGGCCCAGGTCGACGCCTACGTGGCCGACCCGCGCTGCGGGTTCGGGCTGACCACCGAGGACGGCCGGCAGATGTTCGTGTCGGCGCGGCAGCTGGCCGACCCGGCCCGGGTCGGCCGGCTGCGGCCGGACCTGCCGGTCTACGTCGCGGTGGGCGACCAGGACCCGGTCAACGGGCAGCTGGCGCTGGTGCGCGGGCTGGTGCAGCGGCTGCGCGACGCCGGTCTGACCGACGTCACGCTCCGGGTGTACGAGGGCGCCCGGCACGAGGTGTTCAACGAGACCAACCGGGACGAGGTGGTCGCCGACCTGCTGCGCTGGCTGGACCGGGTGGTCCCGCCGGCCGGCTGAGCCCGCCGGTCAGGGGCGGGGCGCACCGGGCTCGGCGAGCGCCCCCAGTCCCAGCGTGCGGTCCAGGAAGCGGCTGCGGTAGACCGCGCTGAGCACGACGAACCACACCACCAGCGCGGGCACCACGGCCAGGAACACCGGCCCGGCCGCGTTGGTGAGACCGAAGTAGTCGCTGAACCACGGGACGTTCAGCCCGCCGCTGAACGCGACGACCAGGACGGCGACCAGCACGGCCGGGCGCTTGTCGCCGTCGGGCCGGGTCCAGGACGCGAGGAACCGGTTCGGCGGCTTGAGGAAGAGGATCAGCAGGAACGCGGCGTAGGACACGAAGGTCGACAGGCCGGTCTGCGCCCCGATGGTGGCCGCGGCCTCGGCGAAGCCCACGTCGTCGGAGGACAGCCCGGTGTAGCGCTCGAACTCCGCGGCGACGAAGTCCGGGAACCGCGGGTCGTCGAACGCGTCGATGAGGGCTGTGTAGAGCGTGGTGTAGACCGCGACCCCGCCGGCCGCCGTGACCACCGCGGCCGGGACGACGAAGCGCCCGACGTTCGCCAGCAGGTGCGGGTCCGGCGGGGTGGGGCGGGCCCAGGCGGTGAGGAACAGCGTGGGGACCCCGACGGTGAGCAGGGTCAGCCCGACCTGCGCGGGGGAGTAGGGGAACCCCAGGCCCAGCATGGTCACCGCCAGGATGACCAGCCCCTGGGTGCCGACCCGGGCCAGGAAGACCTGCATCGACGTGCCGATGCCGTTGATGATCCGCCGTCCCTCCCGCTGCGCCGGGGACAGCGCGGACAGCGAGTCCTCGGTGAGCACGATGTCGGCGACGTCCCGGGCGACGGAGCTGCCGCTGCGCATCGCCACGCCCACGTGCGCCCGCTTGAGCGCCCGGGCGTCGTTGACGCCGTCGCCGATCATCGCCACGTACCGGCCCTGCCGGCGCAGCGAGTCGACCAGCTGCTCCTTCTGCTCGGGGGCGATCCGGCCGAACACCGTGGTCCGGGCGACCACCCGGTCCAGCTCCGGCCCGGTGAGGCCGGCCAGGTCCGCGCCGGCCACCACGCCGCCGACGTCGAGCCCCGCCTGCCGGCCGAGCGCGGCGACCGTGCGGGGGTCGTCGCCGGAGACCACCTTGACCGCGATGCCGTCCGCCGCGAAGCCGGCGAGGGTGGCGGTGACGTCGGGGCGCAGCTCGTCGGCGAGGGAGACCAGCGCGAGCGGCTCCAGGGGCGGCAGCTGTGCCCGCCCGGCGGCGTCCCGCAGGGGCGCGCCGGGGTCGACGGCACGGGCCACGGCGAGGACGCGGAGCCCCCCGGCGGTCCGCTCGGTCACCAGCCCGGTCAGCGGGACACCGGTCAGCTGCCCGGCGAGCGCCTCCGGTGCGCCGAGCACGTACACGCCGTCGTCGGTGCGCAGCGCGCTCCACCGCAGCGCCGAGGAGAACGGGATCTCCTCGCGGACCTCCCAGGCGGCGCCGGGGAGCGCGGCGGCCAGCGCGGTGCTGGTCAGGTTGGGCGCGGCGACGCTGCGGGCCAGCGAGCCGACCAGCGCCTCCACCGCGGCGGCGTCCAGCGGGCCGACCGGCGCGACCTCGGCCACGGTCAGCCGCCCGGTGGTCAGCGTGCCGGTCTTGTCGGTGCAGACGACGTCGACGTTGCTCAGCGACTCCACGGCGTTGACCCGCTGCACCAGCGCCCCGCCCCGGGCGCTCTTCGCCGCCCCGACGGTGTAGGCCACCGCCACCAGGAAGAACAGGCCGTAGGGGACCAGGCCGGAGAGCACCGCCGTCGTCTGCACGACCCGGACCAGCGACAGGCCCTCGAGGGCCGCCTGCAGCAGGATCGTCGCGCTCATCAGCGCCACCAGCAGCATGACCAGCCGGACGACGAACTCGATGCGGCGCTGCAGCGGGGTGGTGTCGGTGCTGGCCTGCCGGGCCTCGGCGGTGAGCCGGTTGGCGTAGCTGGCCGGGCCGACGTCCCGGGCGAGCTGGGAGCCGCCGCCGCCGACGCAGAAGCTGCCGGACATCAGGTCGTCGCCGGGCCGCTTGACCAGCGGCTCGGACTCGCCGGTCAGCAGGGACTCGTCGACCTCGACCCGGCCGCCGTCGAGGACCGGCCCGTCCACGACGACCTGGTCACCGGGGCGCACCAGCAGCACGTCGCCGCGGACGACCTCCGCCGGGGGCAGCGCCACCTCGGCGCCGTCGCGGACGACGGTGACCACGCCGCGGGTGAGCAGCTGCAGCTGGTCCAGCTGGCGCTTGGCCCGGATCTCCTGCACCGCGCTGATCGCCGCGTTGACCAGCCCGAGCCCGACGCTGACGAACGCGTCGTTGTAGCGGCCCAGCGCCAGCAGCGCCGCTCCGATGACGAACAGGATGGTGTTGTAGAAGGAGAAGACGTTGGTGCGCAGGATCTGCGCGTAGCTGCGGGACGACCCGCCGTCGGCGACGTTCGCCTCGCCGCGCCGCCGGCGGGCCTCCGCCTCCGCCCGGGACAGCCCCTGCGGTCCGGCGCCGGGCGGAGCGGCCTGCTCCGCGCCCGTCTGCTGCACGTCCATCCCGCTGCCTTCCCTCGGCCGGCGTCCACGGCCTGCGTCCAGGCCGCCCGCGACCTGGCCGGGGTGGGCTCCCCGCCGGAGCACGAGCATGGCATGCGGCCGGGGACGCCCGCGGCAGCCGGGCGGGTGCTCAGGGCTTGACGGCGAGCACCGGGCGGTCGGCGTCGAGCAGGATCCGCTGGGCCGTGCTGCCCATCAGCAGCTTGCCGACCGGTGAGCGGCGGCGCAGGCCGAGGACGATCACCGAGGCGTCGACGGCGCCGGCCACCCGCACCACCTCGTCGGCGAGGTCCCCGGCGTGCGCGTCCTGCCGGACGTCGACGTCCACCCCGGCGGCGGTGGCGCGCTGCAGCAGCGCCGCGACGGTGCGCTCGTCGGCGACCGCCGTGCTCACCGGAGCGCCCTCGCGCGGGGTGTTGAGGAGGACCAGCCGCTCGGCGCGGCGGCCGGCCTCGTCCACGGCCGCCGCGAAGGCGGCCTCGCCCTCGGGGGTGGGGACGTAGGCGACGAGGACGGTCACACGTGCTCCTTGGGTGCGGTGGTGTCGGCGGGGTCGGCGTCTGCGCGCGACGTGCCCCGCCGGCGGCCCAGGGCTGCCCGGATGGCCGGGAAGAGGGCCACGAACAGGAAGACGGCGAGCAGCGTCCCGGAGATCGGCCGGACGAAGAACCCGGTGGGGTCGCCGTCGAAGATCAGCAGCGACCGGCGCAGCGAGTCCTCCAGCAGGGTGCCCAGGACGAAGGCCAGCACCAGTGGACCGGGGTCGAAGCCGAGCTTCTTCATCAGGTACCCGAGGGCCCCGAAGACGATGACGAGCACGATGTCGAAGACGCTGTTGTTCACCGTGTAGACGCCGATCAGCGTGATCAGCACGGTGATCGGCGCGAGGATCGCCGGCCGGATCCGCAGGATCTTCACGAACAGGCCGACCAGCGGGATGCTCATGATCAGCAACAGGATGTTGCCGATGTACATCGAGTTGACCACGCCCCAGAACAGCTCGGGGTCGTCCTGGACGAGCCGCGGTCCGACGTTGACGCCCTGGAGCAGCAGCGCACCCAGGATCACCGCCATCGTGCCGTTGGCCGGGATGCCCAGCGTCAGCAACGGGATGAACGACGACGTCGCGGCGGCGTTGTTCGCCGTCTCCGGCGCGGCGACGCCCTCCACCGCCCCCTGCCCGAACCGTTCCGGCGTCTTCGACCGCTTCTTCTCCAGCGCGTAGGCGGCCAGGGAGGACAGCGTGGCCCCGCCGCCGGGCAGGATCCCGAGGACGAAGCCGAGCACCGAGCCGCGGCCGATGGCGCCGGAGGACTGCCGGAGGTCCTGGCGGGAGGGCCACACGTTCGCCACCTTGGCGGGCGCCGGGACGGTCGTGTGCCGCTCCTCCAGGTTGTAGAGGATCTCGCCGAGGCCGAACAGGCCCATCGCGATGGGCACGAAGTCCAGCCCGTCGGCCAGGTTCAGGTTGCCGAAGGTGAACCGTTCCCCACCGGTGAAGGCGTCCCGTCCCACGGTGGCCAGCAGCAGCCCGAGGACGGCGGCGATCATCGCCTTGGCCTTGCTGCCGCTGCTGACCGTGCTGACGAGCAGGATGCCCAGCAGGGCGAGCGCGGTGTACTCCGGCGGTCCGAAGTCGAGGGCGAAGCCGGCCACCACGGGGGCGAGGAAGGTCAGCGCGACGATCGAGATCGTGCCGCCGACGAAGGAGCCGATGGCGGCGATGCCCAGTGCCGTGCCGGCCTTCCCCTGCCGGGCGAGGGCGTGGCCGTCGAAGACGGTGACCACCGACGACGCCTCGCCGGGGAGCTTCAACAGCACCGAGGTGATGGTCCCGCCGTACTGGGCTCCGTAGAAGATGCCGGCGAGCATGATGATCGCGGTCACCGGCTCGATCCCGAAGGTGATCGGCAGCAGGATCGCGATCGTGGCGGCCGGGCCGAGGCCGGGCAGGACGCCGACGAGCATGCCGACGACGACACCGATCAGGCAGTAGAGCAGGTTGGTCGGTTCCAGGACGACGGTGAACCCGTCGAGCACCGGGGCGAGGTCCACGGGACCCTCCTCAGAACAGGTGCGGGATGGGGACCGAGAGGGCCGCCACGAAGATGAGGTAGAACGCGACCACCACGGCGAGGCTGGTGATGATCGAGGAGCGCCAGCTCTCGCGGCCCAGGAACCGCAGCCAGACGAAGGCCAGCAGGGCGGCGGGGATCTCGAAGCCGATGACCGAGATGAGGGCGACGAAGACGACCATCGTCACCAGGCCGATCAGGACCAGCCAGCTGGGCCCGGCGAAGCGCTCGGCGTCGGCGGTCCGGCGGACGGCGGGCAGCAGCGCCAGCCCCAGCACGATCATGGCCAGACTGACGAGGATCGGCCACGTGCCCGAACCCGGCTGACGGGCGCTGCCGGCTCCGAGGGAGAGCGACCCGACGAGGGCCGCGGCACCCAGCGCCACGACGACGACCGCGACCACGACGTTCGTGACCGGTCCCGCCGGCGGCGGGCGGTGCTCCGCCTCGACCTCCAGCTGGTGCACCGCCTCCTCGAGGTCGTGCAGGCTCGAGGGCACCGGTTCTGCGACGGGGGTGGAGGCGGTCGCACCGGTGCGGTCGACCTCCCCCCGGGGGGCGGCCCCGGCGGCCGTGCGGCCGCCGGGGCTCCCGGGGGTGTGCACCCCGTCGTGCTCAGAGGTCACGAGGCGTCGCCCAGCTGGATGCCGTACTCCTCGATGACCGCGCGGTACTTGTCCAGGTTCTCGGTGTACGTCGCGGTGACCTCATCGCCGTCGACCTCCCAGGGGGTCAGCTGGTTGTCCTCGTTGAAGGCCTGGTAGGCCTCGGTCGCGAAGGCGGCGGTGAAGGCGTCGTCCAGCGTCTGGACGACGTCCTCGGGCGTGCCCTGCGGCGCCACGATGGCCCGGGCCTGCTGCACCGGCACGTCGTACCCGGCCTCGACGGCGGTCGGGACGTCGGCCAGGTACGACGGTCGCTCCTCGGCGAACGTCACGATCGCGGTCAGCTCGCCGGCCTCGATCTGCTCGATGGCCTCGCCGAGCTGGATCGATCCGACGTCCACCTGGCCACCGAGCACGGCGGTGAGGGTGGGCGAGCCGCCGTCGAAGGGGACCGAGGTCGCCTCGATGTCCGCCTGGGCGAACAGCAGCTCCTGGGAGAGCTGGCTGCCGGTGCCCACGCCGGTCGTGCCGAAGGTGATCGGGCGACCGGCGCCGGCCAGGTCCTCGACGGTCGTGAAGCCCGAGCTGGGCGCGGTCACGAGCACGTAGTCGTCCAGCGACAGGCCCGTGACGACCTCGTAGTCCTCGATGCTCACGGCCTCGTCCTCGGCCACGGCGAAGGGGGTGATGTAGGCGAGGCTGCCGTTGAAGACGGCCAGGGTCTGACCGTCGGCGTCCTCGTTGGCGAGTTCCTGGAGGGAGAGCGCGCCGTTGGCGCCGGGCTTGTTCTCCACGGTCACGGCCACCCCGAGCTCCTCGGCGACGCCCTCGGCGGCGGCCCGCGCGATCAGGTCGGTGCTGCCACCCGGGTCGGCGCCGACGAGGATCGTGATCGGACCGTCGGGGAACTCGGCACCGTCGCCGGAGGCCGACCCGCCCCCGACGTTGCCGCCGCAGGCGGCGAGCGAGAGGGCCAGAGCAAGTCCGGCGCCGGTCGTCGCCCAGCGGCGCGCACGGTGGTTGGTGGTCATGTGGGTCTCCTCTTCGAACTGCCGGCGGTCCGGCGGGTGGAGCTGTGAGTGGCGTCACGGACACCGGGACGATGGGGAGCCTAGGAACGCGATGTCATGCCTGTCCAAGACTGATGCGGCATTGATTGATACCGTCACGGCATGGCGTTCACCCTGGAGCAGCTGCGCGGTTTCATCGCGGTCGCCGACGAGCTGCACTTCGGCCGTGCCGCGGCCCGGCTGAAGATGACCCAGCCGCCGCTGAGCCGGCAGATCCAGAAGCTCGAGCGCGTCGTCGGTGCGCAGCTGCTGGAGCGGGACAACCGGCGGGTCACCCTGACGGCCGCGGGGGAGGTGTTCCTCGTCGAGGCCCGCCGGCTGCTGTCGCTGGCCGACTCGGCACCGGAGCTGGCCCGGCGGGTGTCCTCGGGCTCCAGCGGTGTGGTGCGGATCGGCTTCACCGCGGCCTCGACCTACGGCGTGCTCGGCCGGCTGCTCAACGAGCTGGCCCGCGCGTTGCCCGACGTCGACGTGGACCTGGCCGAGATGGTCACCCGCGAGCAGGTCGCCGGGCTGCTCAACGAAGAGGTCGACCTCGGGCTCGCCCGGCCGCCCTTCGACGAGGAGGCGTTCGGCTCCGCGCTGCTGCACCGCGAGCCGCTGCTCGTGGCCGCCCCGGCCGGTCACCGGCTGCTGGAGCTGGGCCGCGCCGTCGAGGCCGCGGACCTCGCCGCGGAACCGGTGGTCATGCACTCGCCCACCAAGGCGCGGTACTTCTACGACCTCGTCGCCGGGATCGTGCCGATCGCCTCGGAGAACACCGTCCACACCGTCAGCCAGGTGCTGACCATGCTGTGGCTGGTGGCGGCCGGCCGGGGTGTGGCGTTCGTGCCCGCGTCCGCGGCCCGGCTGTCGATCGACGGGGTCGGCTTCGTCCGGCTGCAGACCCCGGTGCCCGAGCCGGTGGAGCTGCACCTGCTGTGGGCGCGCCAGTCGAAGAACCCGGCGCTGTGGCGGGCGCTGGCCGTCCTGCGGCGGCTGGCGCCGGAGGGCTGATGCCCTGCGGGTATCGCGCGATGCGAAACCGCTCTTGGACATGCATCGTCAGTCGTTCCTACGGTGATGCCGACCACCGCCCCGGACGCTCGGCGAGCGCGGCGCGGACCCGTCGGACCCAAGGACTCGAACCGTGACGCTGCTGCCCCCGGACGCCCTCGCCCACCGGTTGGAGTCCGGCCTGCTCTCCTTCCCGGTGACCCACTTCGACGCCGACCTCCAGGTCGACGAGGCCCGGTACCGCGAGCACCTGGCGTGGCAGTCGAGCTTCGACGTCGCCGGGCTCTTCGCTGCCGGCGGCACCGGTGAGGGCTTCTCGCTCACCTCGGCGGAGATCGACCGCGTCGTCCGGATGGCCGTGGAGGAGGCCGGCAGCCGGGTCCCGGTGCTGGCCCCGGCCACCGGCAGCACCGCGCAGGCGGTGGCCCAGGCGCAGGCCGCCCAGGAGGCCGGCGCGTCCGGGCTGCTGCTCTTCCCGCCCTACCTGACCGAGGCCAGCCAGGCCGGCCTGGTCGAGCACATCGGGGCCGTCTGCCGGGCCACCGACCTGGGCGTCATCGTCTACAGCCGGGCCAACGCCGTGCTCACCGACACCACGGTCGCCGAGGTGGCCGACCGCAACCCGAACCTGATCGGGCTCAAGGACGGCGTGGGCGACATCGAGCAGATGACCCGCACCTACGCCAAGGTCGGCGACCGGCTGATCTACGTCGGCGGGCTGCCCACGGCCGAGACCTTCGCGCTGCCGCTGCTCCAGCTGGGGGTGAGCACCTACTCCTCGGCGCTGTACAACTTCCTGCCCGAGTTCGCGCTGCGCTTCTACGCCGCCGTGCGCGCCCAGGACCGGACCGCCGTCTACGGGATGCTCAACGACTTCGTCATCCCCTACCTCGACGTCCGGGACCGCGCCAAGGGCTACGCGGTGTCCATCGTCAAGGCCGGGCTGACCGCCGTCGGCCGGGACGGCGGCCGGGTCCGCCCGCCGCTGACCGACCTCACCGAGGCCGAGCTGGCCGAGCTGACCGCGCTGGTCGGCAAGGTCTCGTGACCGGCTCCCGGCCCGGCTCCGGGACGACCAGCGACGGCGGGCGCGTCGTCGGCGTGCGGGTCACCCCGGTGGCCTTCCACGACCCGCCGCTGCTCAACGCCGTCGGCGTGCACGAGCCGTTCGCCCTCCGCTCCGTCGTGGAGGTGGTCACCGATGCCGGCACCTACGGACTGGGCGAGTCCTACGGCGACCTGCCGCACCTGCAGCGGCTGCACCGCGCTGCGGCCGAGCTGGTCGGTGCCGACGTCTTCGACCTGCCGGGTCTGCGCCGGCGGGTGCTCCGGTCCCTCGCGGCGGACGACGGCAGCGGCGGGCACGGCATGAGCGGCATGGTCACCGGCTCGGCCACCGCCGACCGGGTGCTGTCGCCGTTCGAGGTGGCCGCCCTGGACCTGCAGGGCAAGCTGGTCGGCCGCCCGGTCAGCGACCTGCTCGGCGGCGCGGTCCGCGCCGAGGTGCCCTTCAGCGCCTACCTCTTCTACAAGTGGGCCGGCCACCCCGGCGCCGAGGACGACGAGTGGGGCGCCGCCCTGGACCCCGACGCCCTGGTGGCGCAGGCCCGCCGGATGGTCGACGGGTACGGGTTCACCGCGATCAAGCTGAAGGGCGGGGTGCTCCCGCCGGACGAGGAGGTCGCGGCGATCACGGCGCTGCGCGCGGAGTTCCCGGACCACCCGCTGCGGCTGGACCCCAACGCCGCCTGGACCGTCGGGACCTCGATCGGCGTCGGCCAGGCCCTGGACGGGGTGCTGGAGTACCTGGAGGACCCCACCCCGACGATCGAGGGCATGGCGGCGGTGGCCCGGGAGGTGCCGATGCCGCTGGCGACCAACATGTGCGTCGTGGCGTTCGAGCACCTGCCGCCCGCCGTGCGGCAGGACGCCGTGCAGGTGGTGCTCTCCGACCACCACTTCTGGGGCGGCCTCCGTCGGTCCCAGTCGCTGGCCGCGGTCTGCGAGACCTTCGGCATGGGGCTGTCCATGCACTCCAACTCCCACCTCGGGATCAGCCTCGCCGCGATGACCCACCTGGCCGCGGCCACCCCCAACCTGGACTACGCCTGCGACACCCACTGGCCCTGGAAGGACCCGGCCGAGGACGTCGTCGTCCCCGGTGCCCTCGAGTTCCGCGGAGGCGCGGTCGCGGTGCCGACGGCCCCCGGCCTCGGGATCGAGCTCGACCGGGACGCGCTCGGCCGGCTGCACGAGCAGTACCTGGCCTGCGGGCTGCGGGAGCGCGACGACACCGGCTACATGCAGCGGACCGACCCCAGCTACGTCGCGCGGAGCCCACGGTGGTGAGCGCTGGAGAGGACGACATGACCGGCGCGATGCCGACCGTGGCCACCGTCGAGGTGGTGCCCGTCGCCGGGCACGACAGCATGCTGCTCAACCTCAGCGGCGCGCACGGGCCCTTCTTCACCCGCAACATCGCCATCGTCACCGACTCCGAGGGGCGCACCGGTCTCGGCGAGGTGCCCGGGGGCGAGGCGATCCGCCGCACGATCTCCGACGCCGGCGCGCTGCTGACCGGGCAGCCCGTCGCGCACTTCGGCCGGCTGCTGCGCACGGTGGCCGAGGCGTTCGCCGACCGGGACGCCGGCGGCCGCGGGCTGCAGACGTTCGACCTGCGGACGACGATCCACGCGGTCACCGCGCTGGAGTCCGCGCTGCTGGACCTGCTCGGCCAGCACCTGGGGGTGCCGGTCGCGGAGCTGCTCGGCGAGGGCCAGCAGCGGGACTCGGTGCCGATGCTGGGCTACCTGTTCTACGTCGGCGACCGGACGACCACCGACCTGCCCTACCGAGCCGAGCCCGACCCGGCCGACGACTGGGAGCGGCTGCGCCGCGAGCCGGCCCTGACCCCCGAGGCGGTGGTCGCGCTGGCCGAGGCGGCACAGGCCCGGTACGGGTTCAGCGACTTCAAGCTCAAGGGCGGCGTGCTGCCCGGCGAGCAGGAGGTGGCGGCCGTGCGCGCGCTGGCCCGCCGGTTCCCCGACGCCCGGATCACCCTGGACCCCAACGGCGGGTGGCTGCTCCGCGAGGCCGTCGAGCTGTGCCGCGACCTGCACGGCGTGCTGGCCTACGCGGAGGACCCGGTCGGGCCCGAGGGCGGCTACTCCGGGCGGGAGACGATGGCGGAGTTCCGCCGGGCCACCGGCCTGCGCACGGCGACCAACATGATCGCCACCGACTGGCGGCAGATGGCGCACGCGATCCGGTCCGACGCCGTGGACATCCCGCTGGCCGACCCGCACTTCTGGACGATGCGCGGCTCGGTGCGGGTGGCGCAGCTGTGCGCGGACTTCGGGTTGACCTGGGGATCGCACTCCAACAACCACTTCGACATCTCCCTGGCGATGTTCACCCAGGTCGGAGCGGCTGCGCCGGGCGCGATCACCGCCCTGGACACGCACTGGATCTGGCAGGACGGGCAGCCGCTCACCCGGTCCCCGCTGCAGATCCGGGACGGCGCCATCGCGGTGCCGACCGCGCCGGGCCTGGGCGTCGAGCTGGACCGCGCGGCCCTGGAGGCGGCGCACCAGCTCTACCTGGAGCACGGGCTGGGCGCCCGCGACGACGCCGTGGCCATGCAGTACCTGGTGCCGGGGTGGCGGTTCGACCCCAAGCGCCCCTGTCTCGTCCGCTGACGGCCCGACCACCTCTGGAGACGCTGTGACCGCCACCCAGTACGCCCGCACGACCGCCCCGGCGGTGCTCGACCGGATCGAGTCGGTGACGCTGTCCTCGGTCACCCTGCCGCTGCCGAACCCGATCAGCGACGCCAAGGTCTTCACCGGGCGGCAGCGGCCGATGGCCGAGGTCGCGTTCCTGTTCGCCGAGATCCGCACCGAGGGCGGGCACGAGGGCCTCGGGTTCAGCTACTCCAAGCGGGCCGGTGGGCCGGCGCAGTTCGCGCACGCCCGGGAGGTCGCCCCCGACCTGATCGGGGAGGACCCCAGCGACATCGCCCGGCTGTGGACCAAGCTGGTCTGGGCCGGGGCGTCGGTGGGCCGCAGCGGCGCCGCCACCCAGGCGATCGCGGCCATGGACGTGGCCCTCTGGGACCTCAAGGCCAAGCGCGCGGGGCTGCCGCTGGCCAAGCTGCTGGGCGCCCACCGGGACTCGGTGCGCTGCTACAACACCTCCGGCGGGTTCCTGCACGAGTCCGTCGAGCAGGTGAAGGACAACGCCACCCGGACCCTGGAGTCCGGCGTCGGCGGCATCAAGATCAAGGTCGGTCTGCCGGACTCGGCCGAGGACCTGCGCCGGGTCCGGGCCGTCCGCGAGCACCTGGGCGACGGGGTGCCCTTCATGGTGGACGCCAACCAGCAGTGGGACCGGCCCACCGCCATGCGGGTGAGCCGCCGGCTGGAGGAGTTCGACCTGGTCTGGATCGAGGAGCCGCTGGACGCCTACGACGCCGAGGGGCACGCCCAGCTGGCCCGGTCCCTGGACACCGCGGTGGCCACCGGCGAGATGCTGACCAGCGTCGCCGAGCACGCCGAGCTCATCCGGCACGGCTCGGTCGACGTCCTCCAGCCCGACGCCCCCCGCATCGGCGGGATCACCCAGTTCCTCAAGCTGGCGACCCTGGCCGACGCCGCGAACCTGCAGCTGGCGCCGCACTTCGCGATGGAGATCCACGTCCACCTGGCGGCGGCCTACCCGCACGAGCCGTGGGTCGAGCACTTCGACTGGCTGTACCCGCTGTTCAACGAGCGGCTGGAGACCCGCGACGGGCGGATGCACCTCTCCGACCGCCCCGGCCTCGGCGTCACCCTCACCGACCAGGCGCGGGCCTGGACGGTCGACCGCGCCGTCGTCGCCGCGCCGTACTGAGCCCGGCCGCCCACGCACCCCGACCGACAGCCCGCACCCCAGGAGGACCCCCATGGACACCCCCACCGACGGCGGAGTCGTCAGCGTCGACCCGCGCACCGGAGAGCCCGTCGAGGTCGTCGCCCAGCAGACCAGCTCGGCGGAGGTGGACCGGCTGTGCGCCGCCGCGCTCGCCGCCGCCCCCGCGCTCGACGCCCTGGGCCGCGCCGGCCGCGCCGCACTGCTCCGCGGGCTGGCCGACGCCCTCGAGGCCCGCCGCGAGGACGTCGTCGCCGTCGCCGACCGGGAGACCGCCCTGGGCCCGACCCGGCTGAACGGCGAGCTCACCCGCACCTGCTACCAGCTGCGCCTGTTCGCCGAGGTGCTCGAGGAGGGCAGCTACCTCGAGGCGGCCATCGACCACGCCGGCGACACCCCGATGGGCCCGCGACCGGACCTGCGCCGGATGCTCGTGCCGATCGGCCCGGTCGCCGTCTTCGGGGCCAGCAACTTCCCGCTGGCCTTCTCCGTCCCCGGCGGCGACACCGCCTCGGCACTGGCCGCCGGGTGCCCGGTGGTCGTCAAGGCGCACGGGTCGCACCCGGCCACCTCCCAGCTCTGCGCCGGGATCATGGTCGAGGCCGCGCGAGCCGCCGGCGCACCGGACGGCACGCTCGCGGTCGTGCACGGCCTGCAGGCCGGCGCCGACCTGGTCGCCCACCCCGCCGTCCGGGCGGTCGGCTTCACCGGGTCGGTCAACGGCGGGAAGGCACTGGTCGAGATCATCGAGCGGCGTCCGGACCCGATCCCCTTCTTCGGGGAGCTGAGCAGCCTCAACCCCGTCGTGGTGACCCCGCAGGCCGCCCGCGAGCGCGCCGCCCGGCTCGGCCGCGAGCTCGTCGGCTCCTTCACGCTCGGGGCCGGCCAGTTCTGCACCAAGCCCGGACTGGCCTTCGTCCCCGAGGGCGCCGACGGGGACGCCGTCCTCACCGCGATGGCCGACGCCGTCCGGGAGACCCCCGCCCCCACCCTGCTCAACGAGGGCATCGCGGCCTCCTACGGCCGGATCTCCTCCTCGCTGGCGGAGCTGCCCGGGGTCTCGACGGTCGCGTCCGGCGGTGAACCGCAGGGTCCGGGGTTCCAGGCCGCGCCGCTGCTGCTGACCACGTCGGCAGCGGACCTCCCGCACGAGGTGACCGAGGAGTGCTTCGGCCCGGTCGCCGTCGTCGCCCGGTACGACGGCGAGAAGGCGCTGTTCTCCGCGCTGGAGGCCATGCCGTCGTCCCTGACCGCCACGGTGCTGCGCGGGGAGGGCGAGACCGACCTGCCGCTCGCGGTGTCCCAGGAGCTGCGGACCCGCGCCGGGCGGCTGGTCTACGACGCCTACCCGACCGGTGTCGCGGTCTCCTGGGCCCAGCACCACGGCGGCCCGTGGCCCTCGACCAACTCCCAGCACACCTCGGTCGGCACCACCGCGATCCGGCGGTTCCTGCGGCCGGTCACCTGGCAGGGCGCCCCGCCGGAGGTCCTGCCGGAGGAGCTGACCGAGGACTTCACCGGCATCCCCCGGCGCATCGACGGCGCGCTCCAGCTGCCCGGTGGCTGAGCGGGTCGCCCTGGTCGGCTCGGAGCGCGGGCTCCGGGTCGACCCCGACCTGCCGCTCGCCGCGCGCGCCCTGCGGGACGCCGGGCACGCGGTCGACCTGGTCCGGTGGGACGACCCGGCCGTCGACTGGGCGGCCCCGGACCTGGCCGTCGTGCGGTCCTGCTGGGACTACTCCCGGCGGCGTCCGGAGTTCCTCGCCTGGGCGGCGTCGGTGCCACGGCTGCGCAACGCCGTGGAGCTGCTCCGGTGGAACACCGACAAGGCCTACGTCCGCGACCTGGGCCGGGCCGGTCTGCCGGTGTTGCCGACGGTCTGGGACCCGGCCGCCGCCAGCGAGCTGCCCGCCGCCGAGGAGTGGGTGGTGAAGCCGTCGGTCTCGGCCGGCTCCCGGGACACCGCGCGGTGGCCGGAGCCGGCCGCGGTCCTCGCGCACGTGGCCGAGCTGACCGCTGCCGGCCGCACCGCGATGGTGCAGCCCTACCTGGCCGGCGTGGACACCGCCGGTGAGACGGCGGTGCTCTTCCTCGGCGGGCGGTTCTCGCACGCCGTGCGCAAGGGGCCGCTGCTCCGGCGCGGGGAGGGCGTCCGGCAGGACCGCGACAGCCGCGGCGACCTGACCCCGGTGGTCCCCACGTCGGCCCAGCTGGACCTGGCCGGCGCGGTCCTGGACGCGATCGGGGACCTGGTGCCCGGCGTCGCCGCCCCGCTGTACGCCCGGGTCGACCTGGTCCAGGACGACGCCGGCCGGCCGGTGCTGCTGGAGCTGGAGCTGACCGAGCCCAGCCTCTTCCTGCCGCAGGCCCCGGCGGCGGCCGCGTCACTGGTCCGCGCGGTGGAGGCGGAACTCGCGGCGTGAGCGGCGTGCTGGGCGGCTTCGCCGCCCTGGCGGTGGTGATCGCCGTCGGCTGGCTCGTCGGGCGCATCGGCCTCCTCGGCCCCGGGGCGGCCGGGATGCTGTCCCGGCTGTCGTTCTTCGTGGCCACCCCGGCACTGCTCTTCCTCACCCTCGGGGCGGCCGACGCCGCCACCGTCGTGTCCCTGGCCCTGGTCGGGACGGCGGGCAGCGCCGCGCTGGTCGCGCTGCTGTACGCCGGGCTGGCGTGGTGGCGCTGGCGGCTGCCGGCCGCGGAGCTCACCACCGGTGCCCTGGCCTCGTCCTACGTCAACGCCGGCAACCTCGGCGTCCCGGTGTCGGTGTACGTGCTGGGGGACGCCTCGTACGTGGCGCCGGTGCTGCTGTTCCAGGTGCTCGTCATGGCCCCCGTCGGGCTCGCCGTGCTGGCCGGTTCCCGGACGGCCGCGGCGGCCACCTCCCGGTGGCGGACGGCGACCCGGCCGCTGCGGACGCCGGTGGTGGTCGGCTGCGCGCTGGGCCTGCTGCTGGCCGCCGGCGGGTGGGACCTGCCGGCCCTGGTCCTGGAGCCGGTGCAGCTCATCGCGGCCCTGGCGGTGCCGGCCGCGCTGCTGTCCTACGGGATGAGCCTGCACGGCGCACCGCGCCCGGCGGCGGGGCCGCTGGCCGGGCAGGTCTGGCTGGCGGTGCTGCTGAAGACCGCCGTCCAGCCCGCGGCCGCCTACGCCCTCGGTCGCTGGGGAGCCGGTCTCGACGGGGTCGCGCTGCTCGCGGTGACGGTCACCTCGGCGCTGCCGACGGCGCAGAACGTCTTCGTGTACGCGTCGGCCTACGACCGGGGCACGCTGCTGGCCCGGGACGTGGTGCTGCTCAGCACGGTGCTGTCCGTGCCGGTCCTCGTCGGCATCGCGCTGGTCCTGGGCTGAGGGCGGCCGGGTCCGCTCCCGTCCCTGCCCCCCGGGAGCGGTTCATCCTCCTGGGGGACTGTGCTCACGGTCGGTGACGACGACGATGGGACGGATGCGGGTCGGCCCCTGAGCCCGCGTCGACGGCAGCACGGCGCTGCCACCCATCGGACGGACGGTGACCGTGGAGCAGGACCGCAGCGCGGCGTTGCTGGTGCGTGTGTGGCTGGAGGACGGCGTCGACTCCTTCCGCGCGCGGCTGACGGCCGTGGGGACCTCCGGCGCCGCCGATCCGGACGCCGGCGTGACGGTGGCCGTGGCCGCGTCCCCCGGTGAGGTCGTCGATGCGGTGCGGAACTGGTTGCAGGCCTTCGTCGGTGACGCACCGCAAGCGGATTGACAGCGGAGAGCGGCTGCCGAGACCATTTCTCCGCGGCGACTCCGTCCCCACGGGTCCCGGCGAGAGGACCGAGGGGCGCCGGCTGAGGTGATGCCCCGTGGACCGAGGTCAGGGAACACGCGTGGCGCTGCTGGACGGCTTCGCGCTCCAGGTGACCGGCGCCGGGGTCGGCGCGGCGGCCGACGAGCTGCCGCGCGGCGCCCAGCGCCTCATCGCCCACCTGGGCCTGTGCGGTCGCCCGGCCCGCGGCGCCATCGCCGGGCAGCTGTGGCCCGACGTCCCGGAGGACCACGCCCACGGCAGCCTGCGGTCGGCCCTGTGGCGGGTGCAGAAGGCCGTGCCCGGGCTGGTCGACGTCTCCGGGGGCGCGCTGGCGCTGGCTCCCGGCGTCCGGGTCGACGTCCGCGAGTTCACCCAGTGGGCCGAGCGCGTGCTGCACCCGGGTACCGGGGTGGAGGACGTCGCGGCGCCGGCGGTCGCCCTGCGGGGCGAGCTGCTGCCGGGCTGGTACGACGACTGGGTGCTGCTCGAGCGCGAGCGGCTGCGCCAGCTGCGGATGCACGCGCTGGAGGTGCTGGCCGACAAGCTGGCCGTCGCCCGGCGCTACGGCGAGGCGGTGCAGGCCGCGTACGCCGCCGTCCGCACCGAGCCGCTGCGGGAGAGCGCGCACCGCGCCGTGATGCGGGTGCACCTCGCCGAGGGCAACCTCGCCGAGGCGGTACGGGCCTACGAGTCCTTCCGGACGCTGCTCGCCGACGAACTGGGCGTGGCGCCGACCGGCCAGATGACCCAGCTGCTGCTGCGCGCCCGTGGAGGCACGGTGCCGTACGAGCTGCGTCGTCCGGCGGAGCAGGTGGGTCGTGCCCACAGCGCCGACCCGGTGACCGCTGAGGTGCGCGCGGGCCGGTCCGGGGGACGCACGTAGGGTCGGGTGCCATGCCGAACACCACGCCGGGAGGCGTGTCCGCGAGGACGGTCCGGGACCTCTCCCTCCCCGGGCGGGCGGTCGCCGCGCTGACCCGTGCGGGCGTCACCAGCATCGAGGACCTGGCGGTCCTCACCCGGCGGGAGCTGGCCGCGGTCCCCGGCCTGGGGCCCGGCCTGATCGCCGCCATCCGGCTCGTGGTCCCGGAACCGGCGCCCGGCCCGCCCCGGCCGGACCCCGCCGGGACGAGCCGGCCGGACGCCGGCGGCGCAGCGGCCCGCCGGGTGCCCCCGCCGGCCGAGCAGGAGTCGCCGGCCGCGCCGGCGATCCCGTCGTTCGCCTCGCTGCGGTCCCCGGGCGGCCGGACGCCGGTCGACGTGCTGTTCCCGGACCCGGTCCCCGCCCCGGCCGAGCCTGCTCCGGCCGCGCCTCCGCCGCCCGACGCCGCAGCCGCGCCCCGGCCCGCGGACTACGGGGACCTGCTGCGGATCGGCCGGCACCTGGCCCGCGCCGCGGTGGGCGTCCCGGGCCGGGTGGCGCGGTGGTCGGTGCGGCAGCCGGTCCGCTGCCTGGGCCGGCTCCTCGGCGGCGGCCCGGGCAGCGACCGGGGCTGACCGCCGCCGCGAGGTCGGTGCCCGGCCCGGTCGTTGTTACCGCGCCGCGCGGTGGGGTAGGCGGGAGTGGACGGGGCCCGAGGCGAGGGCTGCGTCACTCCGACGAGGGTGAGACGGACATGCGCAACACCGACAACCACTACGTCGCGCAGGCGGTGCACGACCTGGGGTCCGCACTGTGGTTCGGCGGCACCGTCATGGGCGTCGCCGGCGTCAACAAGTCCGGCAGCGACCTGACCCAGGGGATCGACCGGATCCGGGTGGCCAGCGCGGCCTGGGGGCGCTTCGCCCCGGCCCAGTGGGCCGGGGTCGGCGCCACCCTGCTCGCCGGCCTGCAGCTGACCCGGGTCGGAGGCCGGCGCATCGCGCTGCAGCAGGGGTTCGGGACGGTCGGCGCGCTCAAGGCGGGGCTGGCCGTGGCCGGTGCCGGCGCGACCGGCTACGCCGCCTACTGCGGGAGCCGGATCGGCGCGCTGGCCGAGGAGGCCCACGCGAAGGGCACGCCGGTGGAGACCAAGGACGCCACGATCCCGACCGCCGCCACGCCGCCGGAGATCGCCGCGTGGCAGCGCCGCCAGCGGGTGACCCAGTTCGTGGTCCCCGTCCTGGCCGGGGCGAACATCGTGTGCAACTCCTGGCTGGTGCAGTCCTACCGGGCCGGGTCGACCGCCCGGGGCGTGCTCGGGCGGCTGCTGCCCGGCTGAGCCGGACCGGGCGCGGCAGCCGGTCCCCGTCCCGCCGGGAGCCGGCTGCCGGGCCGCCGCACCTCGCGCTCCGCCGGGCGACGGGCCACGATCGGCGGGTGGACCCCGACGGGCGGCTGCGAGAGCTGCGGATCGACCTACCGGCCCCGATGGCGCCCGGTGGCAACTACGTCCCGGCCATGGCCGCCGGGGACCTGCTGTTCCTGTCCGGCGCGGGCCCGGTCCGCCCGGACGGCAGCCTGGTGACCGGCAAGGTCGGGGACGGCGGGCTGGACCTGGACACCGCCCGGGAGGCGGCCCGGCTCACCGGCCTGCAGCTGCTCGCCACGCTGCGGGCCGAGCTCGGCGACCTCGGCCGGGTGGTCCAGGTGGTCAAGCTGTTCGGGATGGTGAACTGCCGTCCCGGCTTCAGCTCCACCCCCGCCGTCGTGGACGGCTGCTCGGACCTGCTCGTCGAGGTCCTCGGCGACCGCGGCCGGGGCGCCCGCTCCGCGGTCGGCCTGGCCGAGCTGCCCTTCGACATCGCCGTCGAGATCGAGGCCGTCGTCCGGGTGGCGCCCGCGTCGCCTCCGGCCGCCGGCTGACCCACCACCACACCGACCGGGAGGCCCCGTGCTGCTGGAGAAGATGACCTCCGCCGAGATCGAGGCGGCGCTCGCCGAGGGACGGCGCGACGTCGTCGTCCCGTGCGGTGCCGTCGAGCAGCACGGCCGCCACCTGCCGCTGGACGTGGACGCCGTGCACGCCGAGCGGCTGGGCCAGGAGGTGGCCGCCCGGCTGGGGACGGCGCTGGTGGCCCCGACCATCCGGGTGGGCATCTCCCCGCACCACATGGCCTTCCCGGGCACGATCAGCCTGCAGCCGGCCACCTTCGAGGCCGTCTACGCCGACTACTGCCGGAGCCTGGCCGCGCACGGCTTCCGCACCATCCTGTGCTTCTCCGGGCACGGCGGGAACTTCGCCCCGCTGGCCGAGATGGAGCAGCGGCTGGACGAGCTGGTCGGCCCGGACTGCCGGGTGGTCGTCTTCGCCGACCTGCGCGGCCTCATCGAGGTGTGGCGGTCGGCCGTGGCGGACGCGGGCGGCGACCCGGGCTCCGTCGGCGGCCACGCCGACGTCGCCGAGTCCTCGGTCTACGAGCACCTCCGGCCCGGCGAGGTGCGGGCCGACCAGCTCGCCCGCGGCTACACCGGCCCGGTGGACGACGCGGTGCTCGACCGGCTGTTCACCGGTGGGATCAAGGCGCTGTCGGAGACCGGGGTGATGGGCGACCCGCACGGGTTCTCCGGCGCCATCGGCGAGGTCTGCGTGCAGCGGGTCGCCGATCTGATCGCCGCGTTCTTCGCCGAGCGGATGGCGGCCGGCCGCCGGCGGTCCTGACCGTGGCCCGCCCGGGGCGGCCCGCCGCGGACGGCCGGCTGGAGAGCCGGCCGGGTCCGGCGTCCGCTCCGCCGTACCCGCCCGGTGCCCACCCGGTGGACCTCGGTCCCGGCGCGGAGGCGGTGCTCGCCGTCGCGCCCGGACCACCCGGGCCCCGGCCGCTGCTGGTGTTCCTGCACGGCGCCGGCGGATCGGCGGCGGACAGCCTGACCCGGGTCGGTCGGCTCGCCGGTGAGCACGGCGTGCACGTGCTGGCGCCCACCTCGGCCGCGGCCACCTGGGACCTGCTGACCGGTGGCCTGGGCCGCGACGTCGCCGCCCTCGACGCGGCGCTGGCGGCGGTGTACGCCCGGCAGGAGGTCACCCGGACGGCGATCGGCGGCTTCTCCGACGGCGGGTCCTACGCGCTGAGCCTGGGCATCGCCAACGGCGACCTGTTCGACGCCGTCCTCGCGTTCTCCCCGGGCTTCATCGCCCCGCCCGGCCGGCAGGGCGCTCCGCGGGTGTGGGTGTCCCACGGCACCGAGGACCGGGTGCTGCCGGTGGACCGGTGCGGACGCCGCGTGGTGCGCGAGCTGGAGACCGCCGGGTACCAGGTCGGCTACGACGAGTTCGCCGGCGGCCACGAGGTGCCGGCCCGGGCGGTGACCGCCGCCCTGGACTGGTGGCTCACCGGCCCGTAGGTGCGGCCCGGTCCGTTCACCAGCGGCCGCCGGCCCTGCCGCTCTGCTCCGGCCCGCCGTCGGCCGGCCGCAGCAGCACGGCCTCGTCCGGCCCAAGCACGAACCCGCGCACGGAGGAGCCGGCGGACCCCGCCGCCCGGTCGGGGTCGGTGGACAGCAGCACCTCGGCGGGCCCGCCGGGCAGGTCGTCCCCGGTCAGCTCTCTCGGCCCGGACGTGAAGTTGACCGCGGCGAGCAGCCGTCCGGTCTCGTCGGAGCGCACCCAGGCCAGCACCCCCGGCCCGCCGTCGACCACCTGCTGCCCGCCGGACTGCAGGACCGGGGAGGCGGCCCGGAGCGCGCCCAGCCGGCGGACCAGCGACAGCGTCGACCGGGGGTCGCCGGCCTGGCGCTCCACGCACAGCCGCTCGGCGTCGGCTCCGACCGGCAGCCACGGGTCCCCGGTCGTGAAGCCGGCACCCGGGCCGGCGACCGACGGCGGGCGCCAGGGCAGCGGGGCCCGCTCGGGGTCCCGGCCGTCGACGTCGACGACCCGGTCGGGCGGGATGGAGGCATCGGGCAGGCCCAGCTCGTCGCCCTGGTAGAGGAACGGCGTGCCGCGCAGCGCGGTGAGCAGCAGGGCGGCGGCCCGCGCGCGGGCCGGCCCCGAGCCGCCCTCGTCGTACCGCGTGGCGATCCGTGAGTGGTCGTGGTTGCCGAGGAACCACGCCGGCCAGACGTCCGGCCCGGTCAGCGCGGTGAACCGGTCGATCACCCCGCGGAAGGCGCCGGCGTCCCAGGGCAGGTGCAGGAAGACGAAGTTGTGCGCCAGGTGCAGCTGGTCGCCGTCCCCGAGGTAGGCGGCCACCCGCTCCAGGTCCAGCAGGTACACCTCGCCGACGACCATCCGGTCCGGGTACTCGTCCACCACCCGACGGATGCCGCGCAGCCGGTCGTGCGCGGTCTCCCAGTCCTGGTCGCGCCGGCGGGCCGCGCCCGCGTTGCTGCGCAGCAGCGGGTCCTTGGCCAGCCGCTGCAGCGCGTCGATCCGCAGGCCGTCCACGCCCCGGTCCAGCCAGAACCGGACGACGTCGTGCATCGCCGCCTCGACCTCGGGGTTCTCCCAGTTCAGGTCGGGTTGCTGCGGGGTGTAGGAGTGCAGGTACCACTGGCCGGTGGCCGGGTCGTGGCTCCACGCCGGTCCCACGGCGGCGAACTCCGACCGCCAGTCGTTCGGCGGCCCGCCGTCCGGGGCGCCGTCCCGCCAGACGTACCAGTCCCGCTTCGGGTCGTCCCGGCCCGACCGGGAGGCGAGGAACCACGGGTGCTGGTCGGAGCTGTGGTTGGGCACCCAGTCCAGCAGCACCCGGATCCCGCGGGCGTGGCAGTCGGCGATCAGCCCGTCCAGGTCGCCGAGGGTGCCGAACAGCGGGTCGACGTCGCAGAAGTCGGCCACGTCGTACCCGAAGTCGGCCATCGGCGAGGGGAACACCGGGGACAGCCACACGGCCGCCACGCCCAGGTCGGCGAGGTGGTCCAGGTGCGCCCGGATGCCCGCGAGGTCGCCGACCCCGTCGCCGTCCCCGTCGGCGAACGACCGCGGGTAGACCTGGTAGACGGCGCCGCGCTGCCACCACGGGGGCGTTGCCACGGCCGGGCGCCTAGGCCCGGGCCGGCGACGCGGCGGCCTGGTCGAGCAGCCGCCCGACCGCGGCGGAGCGGGAGAGCGCCACCGGCCGCCCCGCCATGCGGGCGGCGTCGAGGTGGTCGACCAGGAACTCGAGGCCGGGCGCCGACAGCGAGGTCACCGAGCCGGCGTCGATGCCGTCGACCCGGGCCGGCTCCAGGCCGTAGCGCCGTCGGAACGACTCGACGGCGGCGCCGTCGACCTCGCCGGCCAGGCACAGCACCGGCCCGCCCGCGGTGTTGAGCAGCCGGACGACGCCGCGTGCAGCGGGTCCCGAGGACGCCGGGGAGGTCACCGCCCCAGTGTGCCGTCGCACCGGCCAGGCCGCTGCGGGCGGGTGTGCCGCGGGCGGGTGTGCGGCGGAGCGGGCCGGGGCACGGGGGAGGGGTGAGCGGTGCAGGCGCGGGGCTCCGGGTGGCCGTCCTCGGCGGCGGGGTCCTCGGCGTCTCCACCGCGGCGCACCTGGCCCGGCGCGGCGCCCGGGTCACCCTGCTCACCGAGGCCGGCCTGGCCAGCGGCGCGTCCGGCCGCTCGCTGTCCTGGCTCAACTCCTCCGGGCAGCGCTCGCCGGAGTACCACCGGCTCCGCATGGTCGGCCTGCAGCGCTACCGGGACCTCGCCGCCACGGGGCACCCCCACCTGCGGTTCGACGGCGGGCTCAGCTGGGCCGCGCCCGGGGACGCCGGGGGACACCGGGCGGCGTTCGAGCACATGCGGCGCGTGGGCTACCCGGCGGAGTGGCTGCGTCCCGACGAGGTGCCCGACCGCGCGCCGGGGGTGGACCGGGCCGCCGTCCCCGAGGACGGCGCCGTCCTCGCCCCCGGCGAGGGCTGGGTCGACCTGCCGTCCCTGGTCGGCACCCTGGCCGCCGAGGTCGCGGCCGCCGGCGGCGCGGTGCGCACCGGCGCCGGGCGCTGCGAGGTCGTCGTGGACGGCGGCACCGTGACCGGCGTGCGCACCGGCCCGGGCGACGTGCTGCCCGTGGACGCGGCCGTGCTGGCCACCGGCGCGGCCGTGCCCGGGGCCGTCGCCCGGCTGGGGTTCGAGCTGCCCGAGGCGACCCCGGTCGCGCTGCTGGTCCGCACCCGGCCGGTCCGCTCCCGGCCGCAGGTGGTGCTCAACACCCCGCGGGTGTCCCTGCGCCCGGCGCCCGGCGGCTCGATCGTGCTGGACTCGGGCTGGTCGGAGCGGGAGGTCGTCGTCCGGGAGGACGGGACGTACCGGGTCCGTCCGTCCACGGTGCAGGGGCTGCTCCGCGAGGCCTCGGCGGTCCTGGAGGGGAACCCGGTGCTGACCGTGGAGTCCTGCGGCGTGGGTCCCAAGCCGGTCCCCGGGGACGGCGCCCCGGTGCTGGGGGCGCTGCCCGGGGTGGCCGGCTGCTCGGTGGCCTTCTCGCACAGCGGGGCGACGCTCGGGCTGGTCGCCGGGGAGCTGCTGGCCGGGCAGGTGCTCACCGGGGAGGTCGACCCCCTGCTCGCGCCGTTCGGGCCGGGCCGCTTCCCCCAGCCGGCCCCGACCGGCTGAGCCGGCCGGGTCACTCCTCGCCCGGGTAGGGCGGGGCGCTGTCGGCCACCACCGCCCCGCGCCGGCCCAGCGGCTGGTCGGGACCGACGGTGGAGTCCCGGACGGTCTGGCGCTCGGTCTCCGCGTTGACCGCCGCCCCGACGATGACCAGGAAGACGGTGATCCACAGCCAGAACATGCTGATCGCCACGCCGGCCAGCGAGCCGTACGTGCTCTGGTAGCTGCCCAGGTTCGTCACGTAGGCGAACAGCCCGATCGAGGTCGCCAGCCACAGCAGCGTCGCCACGGCCGCGCCCCCGGTCACCCACCGCCACCGGGCCTGCCGGCGGTCCGGCGCGAACCGGTACAGCACGGACAGCACCAGGGCCATCAGCAGGGCCAGCGCCACCCAGCTCGCCACCGGCGCCACGGCCCGCACCGCCCCGGGCGCGCGGGCCAGCACCCGGGAGACCAGCCCCGCCCCGGCGAGGACGGCGCCCAGCAGGACCGCCCCGCCGAGCACGAACACCAGCGCCAGGCCGGTGCGCCGCCAGAAGCCCCGGGTCTCCTGCTCGTGGTAGGCCAGCGTCAGCCCGTCGATCAGGTAGGTCATGGCGGTGGTCGCGGTGTAGAGCGCCGCCGCGAGCCCGGTCAGCCCGCGCCAGGTGAGCACCTGCGCCGAGGCGGCCGTGATCGTGGTCAGCTGGTCGGCGACGATCGCCTCCAGGTCCGGAGGCAGCATCCCGGCCACGCCGGACAGCTGCTCCAGCGCCTGGGCGGGGGTGTTGACCGCCCCGTAGACCGAGATCGCCGTCACCAGCACCGGGGCGATGGACAGCACGGCGAAGAAGGCGACCGCCGCGCTCTGCACCATCAGCCGGTCGGTGAGCACGTGCCGGCCGACCCGCCGCAGCACCTGGCGCCACCCGTGGGCCGGGATGCCACGCGGGGAGCCCGCGTCGCTCGCCGGGGCAGCGCGGTCCCGTGCCGCCACCCCGGTGGAGGAGCCGGTGGGGGCCCCGTCGTCCGCCATGGCACATCCCACCGCGCGGGGGCGTCCCCCGCAATCCTGCGCGCGCTCGTCCCCGCGGCCAGGCGCGGCCCAGGGGACGGACCAGGGTCGGACCAGGGACGGATCCGGGTGTTCCCCGATGGTCCCGGGACCCGGGTGCCCGCCAGGCTCGTGCCATGACCACACCAGCGTTCCCCGCGCCCCTGCCCCTCGAGTCCCCGGCCGGCCGGCCGGCCGCCGTCCAGCCGGGCCGGCCCTCCACCCCGCCGCTGCGCCGCAGCAGCACCGACCGGATGGTCGGCGGCGTCTGCGGCGGCCTCGCCGAGCACACCGGCGTCGACGCGCTGCTGTGGCGGATCGGCTTCGTCGCCCTCGCCGTCGCCGGCGGCTCCGGCGTCCTGGTCTACCTGGCGCTCTGGGTGCTCATGCCGCCCGCGCCCCGTGCGCCGCACGAGCCGGTGAGCACTGCCGAGCGGCTGGCGGAGCAGGCGCACGACGCGGTCGCCGACGCGGTCGGGACCCGGCGGCAGGGCTGACCGCGACGCCGGCCGGTCAGGGCAGGCGGTCGACGTCCCCGGGGGAGAGGTCCGGTCGCAGCCGCAGGTAGCGCAGCGGGTGCCGGAACACCCCGGCGGACAGCGCGGAGTCCGCGCTCACCTCGGCCACCACGGTGGGCGCGACGCGGGTCAGCGGCACCGACAGCCGGCCGCCGCCGAAGCGGCCGGTGCCCACCCGCTCGGGCCAGGGGTGGTCGGCACCGGCCGGCGTGAGGGCCGCGGCCACCTCGGCGGACTGCCGCGGGTCCAGCGGGCTGGTCCGCCCGACGAGCACCAGCTCCGGCCCCCGGTACCGGCCGGCGACCAGCTGCTGCGGCGCGCCGATCGGGCCGATGACCCCGCCGACCACCACCTCGGTCGTCTCCCGCGACTTCACCTTCAGCCAGTCCCGCCGGCCCGGGGTGTAGCGGCCCGCTGCGCCCTTGACCACCAGCCCCTCCACCCCGGCCGGCCGGTAGGCCGCCGCCCAGGCCGCCGCCTCCTCCGGGTCCGCGGTCACCGGGGACAGCTGCATCGGCGGCTTCCAGCCGCCGGCCAACTGCTCGAGGGCGGCCCGCCGCCGGGTGAACGGGGCGCCGCGTAGGTCCTCCCCGCGCAGGGCCAGGACGTCGAAGGCCACGTAGGACGCCGGATGGGCGGCGACGAGCGCGGCGATCCGGCCTGTCGCGGTGACCATCCGCCGCTGCAGCAGCGAGAACTCCAGCCGGTCGCCGGACCAGACCACGACCTCGCCGTCGAGCACCGTCCCCGCCGGGACCTGCGCGCGGGCGGCCGCCACCACGTCGGGGAACCGCGCGGACAGGTCCCGCCCCTGCCGGGACCACACCCGGGTGCCGCCGGCAGCGCGCACCACCACCAGGCGGAACCCGTCCCACTTGGGCTCGTACCGGCAGCCACCCGGCAGCGCGGAGGCGGCGGGGACCCGCTCCACCGCCTTGGTCAGCGCCACCCCGACCGGACCGGACAGCTCCGGGGGCAGGTCGGGGAGGGCGGGCGACCTCCCGGCGGGCAGCGGCACCGGGACAGCATGGCGGAACGACCCGACCCGGTGCCCGCCGGACGCCGCCCTCCTCACCAGGCCGGAGGAGGGCGGAGCCGCCCCGCGGCGCGGGTCAGCCGGTGCCGGTGAACCGCCGGGCGAGGAACGCCGCCAGCGCCGGGTACCGCCGGGGGGCCAGCCGGACGACCAGGTCCGCGACCTTCGCGTCGGTGCCGACCCGGATCCGCGGCTCGCCGGCCTCGACGCCGTCCACGATGATCCGCGCGGCCTGCTCGGCGGGCATCCGGAGCAGCTTCTCGTTGTAGGTGTCGGTCCGCGCCTGCAGCTCCGGCGTCACCTCCCGGCCCCGCGCCCGGGCGTCCTCGAGGGCCGCGGTCGCGATGTTGGTCCGGACGCCGCCGGGGTGGACCACGCTGACCAGCACGGGGGCGCCGGCGGCCAGCATCTCGCCGCGCAGCGTCTCGGTGAACCCGCGGACGCCGAACTTGCTGGTGCAGTAGGCACTGAGACCCGGTTGCGCCAGGTAGCCGTTGAGGCTGGAGACGTTGACCACGTGCCCGTCGCCGGAGGCGACCAGGTGGGGCAGGAACGCCCTGGTGCCGTGCAGGACGCCGAAGAGGTTGACCGAGAGCACCCGTTCGTAGTCCGCCCAGTCCGAGTCGAGCACCGTGCCGCCGCCGGCCACGCCGGCGTTGTTGTAGACCTGGTGGACGACGCCGAAGTGCCCGGCCACCGCGGTCGCGTGCTCCTCGACCGCCTTCCGGTCGCTGACGTCGACCCGGGCCGCCAGCACCTCGGCGCCCAGGGCCCGGACCCGCGCCGCGGTCGCGGCCAGCCCGTCGTCGTCGACGTCGGAGACGGCGAGCCGGGCGCCGCGGCGGGCGAGCTCGAGGGCGAGCTGCCGGCCGATGCCGGAAGCGGCGCCGGTGACGACGGCGACCTTGCCGCGGACGCTGCTCATCGGGGGTCTCCTGTGCCGGTCGGTGCCCCGGTGGCCGGGGCGAGGTCCGTGCTGCGGGCGAGGTCGGTGGTGAGCTCGACCAGGCGGTCCAGGACGCCGGGCGCCAGGTGGTGCCCCATGCCGGCGATCTCGACGTGCCGGGCGCCCGGGACGGCGTCGGCGGTGGCCCGGCCGCCGCTGGGGTGCACCATCCGGTCGGTGTCCCCGTGCACGACGAGCGTGGGTGCGGTGATCCGGCGCAGCTCCTCGGTGCGGTCCCCGGACGCCTGGATGGCACCGATCTGCCGGGCCACCCCGGCCGGCCCCCGCAGGCCCTCGCCGCGGTCCCAGACGGCGGTGGCCCAGGCCCGCTCGAGGGACTCGTCGGGGGCGAAGGTGGCCGACCCGATGTGCCGCAGCATCGACAGGTGCCGGTCCACCGACTCCTCGACGGTGCGGGCCGGGCGCCTGCCCAGCCGGGCGATCGTCGACCGCGCGGGCTGCCCGACGCCCCGGTGCCCGGTGGTGGAGAAGATCGAGGTGAGGCTGGCGACCCGGTCCGGGTGCCGGGCGGCCAGCGTCTGGGAGATCATCCCGCCCATCGACATGCCGACCAGGTGCACCCGCTCGATCCCGAGGTGCTCCAGCAGCCCGAAGCCGTCGGCGGCCATGTCGGCCAGGTCGTAGGCGTCGGGACGGGGACGGGCGAGCAGCCGGCGGAGGGTGCCCGGCGGCCGGACCGGCATCCGGCTGGACCGGCCGACGTCGCGGTTGTCGAACCGGACCACCCGGAAACCGCGGTCGGCGAACCCGTCGACCATCCGCTGCGGCCAGGAGGTGAGGTCCAGGCCCAGGCCGGCGACGAGCAGCAGCGGCGCCCCGTCCGGCGGCCCGGAGACGCGGGAGCAGATGCGGGGGCCGGCCGGCAGGTCGACGAACAGGTCCTCGTCGGGCGCGCTCATGCCGTCGCCGCCGTTGCTGCGGTGGGGGACGCGGACGGCGTCCCGGCGCGGGAGAAGTGCAGCTCCGGGTCGACGACGCTGCCGGCGCGCAGCAGCGCGACGTCGGCGGAATAGCTCATCGACGTCCGCCACGGCGCCCGGTCGCCCTGCCGGGGCAGCAGCGCGACGGCGCGCTGGACGTAGCCGGCACCGAAGTCCAGGAGCGGCCGGGTGGGCATCGCCGGGTCGGCGACCTCCGGGCGGCAGATGTCGTACCCGTGCGCGTCCATGTGGGCGAGCAGGCGGCAGAAGTGCTCGCAGAGCAGGCCGACCTTCAGCGTCCAGGAGCTGTTGGTGTAGCCGATGGCGTAGGCGAAGTTCGGCACCCCGGACAGCATCATGCCCTTGTAGGCGACCGTCGCTGCCAGGTCCACCGGCCGGCCGTCGACGGTGAGCGCCATGCCCCCGAAGGCCTGCACGTTCAGGCCGGTGGCGGTGACGACGACGTCGGCGGTGAGCTCCCGGCCGGACTCGAGCAGGACGCCGTCCTCGGTGAAGCTGACGATCCGGTCGGTGACGACGGAGGCCCCGCCGGTGCGGATGGCGCGGAACAGGTCGCCGTCGGGGACGGCGCACAGCCGCTGCGTCCACGGGTCGTAGGGCGGGTTGAAGTGCTCGTCCACCGGATAGCCCGCGGGGAGCTGCCTGGTGTTGACCCAGCGGATGAGGCGGCGCGCGGTCCGGGGGAAGCGCATGCAGAACTGCCAGATTGCCGTCCCCGTGGCGATGTTCTTGCGCCGGGTGAGCGCGTACCCGCGCTCCTCGCCCAGCAGCGCCCGGAGCCGGTTGGCCAGCGCGTCGTGCCGGGGCACCGGGAGCACGTAGGAGGGGGTGCGCTGGAGCATCGTCACGTGCGCCGCGGTCCCGGCCAGGGCGGGCACCAGGGTCACCGCGGTGGCCCCGCTGCCGATGACCAGCACCCGCTTGCCGGTGGTGTCGAGGTCCTCCGGCCAGGCCTGCGGGTGCACCACCGGGCCCCGGAAGCGCTCGCGGCCCTCGAAGTGCGGGGTGTACCCCTCGTCGTAGCGGTAGTAGCCGGCGCCGGCGAACAGCCAGCCGGCGGTGAGCTGCAGCCGCTCCCCGGTGTCGGTCCGCTCGACGTCGACGGTCCAGCGGGCCTGCTCGCTGGACCAGGCGGCGGCCACCAGCCGGTGGTGGTACCGGATGTGCGGGTCCAGGCCGTTCTCAGTGGCGGTCTCCCGCAGGTAGGCGAGGATCCGCGGCGCGGAGGCGATGGACTCCTCGTCGCGCCAGGGCTTGAACTCGTACCCGAAGGTGTGCAGGTCGGAGTCCGAGCGGATGCCCGGGTAGCGGAACAGGTCCCACGTCCCGCCGGAGGCGGCCCGGGCCTCCAGGACGGCGAAGGTCCTGCCCGGGTGCTCGGTGCGGAGGTAGCGGCCGGCGCCGATGCCGGAGATGCCGGCACCCACGATCAGCACGTCCAGGTGCTCGACCGGCGTCTGCGTTCGGGTCATGGACAGCGTCCCCTCTCGGGCCACCCGTGTGGCTCCTCCTGACCATGCGTGGCCGCGGGTCCCGCGCGCCAGTCCGATCTGCACCGGACTGCCCCGGTCCGTGGTGCAGGATGCTGCGGTGACCGAACACTGGCCGCGGCCCACCCGGCGGGTGGCCGAGCTGTTCCGGCGCGGCGCGGAGATCGCGCTGGACCCCCGGGCGGACTGGGTGGCGGACCTGCACGCGGCCTCGCTGAGCGGGGAGCGGATGCGGCCGGTCGCCGAGGACCCGGTGCTGGCCGAGGGCACCCGGCGGGCGAACCTGGCGAACCTGCTGCACTGGGCGGCGGCCAACGTCCAGCACCCCGGCCGCCGGGTGCCGGCGAACGTGGGGCCGGAGGCGCTGGCCGGTGCCCGGGACCTGGTCCGCCGCGGCCTGGACCAGGGTGCCCTGGACGCGTACCGCACGGCGCAGGGCGTCGCCTGGCGGCGCTGGATGGACATCTGCTTCGGGCTGACCGACGACCCCGCGGAGCTGCGCGAGCTGCTGGACCTGTCCGCGCTGTCCATCGCCACCTTCATCGACGACACTGTCGCCGCCGTGTCCGCGCGGATGGCCGCCGAGCGCGCCGAGCTGACCCGGGGTGCGCACGCCGAGCGCCGGGCGGCGGTCAGCCTGCTGCTGGAGGGCGCCCCGATCAGCCGCGCCCGCGCCGAGGCCCAGCTCGGGTACGCCCTCGCCGGACCGCACACCGCGGCCGTCGTCTGGAGCACCACCGGCGGGTCGGACCAGCTGGAGGCGGTGGCCGAGGCGGTCGTGCGGGCCGGCGGCGCTCCGCACCGGCTGACCGTGGTGGCCAGCGCCGCCGCGCTGTGGGTGTGGCTGCCGGTAAGTGCGGCGCCCCCGCCAGAGCTGCTGGCCGGGCCGCTGTCCGCCCATCCCGACGTCCGGGTGGCCCTGGGACGCCCGGGGACCGACGTCGACGGCTTCCGCCGCAGCCACCTCGACGCCGCCACCACCCAGCGGATGCTGGCCCGCCTCACGTCCCCCCGGCAGGTCGCCCGCTACGAGGACGTCCAGCTCGTCGCGGTGCTGACCAGCGAGCCGGCCGCGGCCGAGGAGTTCCTCACCGGCACGCTGGGTGGCCTGCGGCACGCCGACGCCTCGACCCGGGACACGGTGCTGACCTACGTCCGTGAGCTGGGCAACGCCTCCCGGACCGCCGAGCGGCTGTTCACCCACCGGAACACGGTCCTGCGCCGGCTGGCCCGGGCCGACGAGCTGCTGCCGCGCCCGCTCGCCGACGACGTGGTGGGCGTGGCCGCCGCGCTGGAGGTGCTGCGCTGGCAGGGCCCCGCCCGGTGAGCACCGACCGGGTGGTCCTGGTGCGCCGCGGGCGGGACGTCGAGGCGCGCGAGGACGGCGGCACGGGCGGGCCGGACCGGGTGACCACGTTCCCGGCCGAGGCGCTCCCCGGCTTCGTCCGCGAAGGGGAGGGCCGGGGAGTCCGCTGGGTGTGGGACGACACCAGCCGGTGGTACCCGGCGCTGCTGGACGCCGGCGTCCGGGTGGAGCGCTGCACCGACCTGCGGCTGGGCTCCGCCGTCCTGCGGCGGTCGCCGTTGGTCGACCGGTCCCTGCCGGCCGCCGCCGACGGGTGGGACGCGCTCCAGCCGGTGACCGCGGCCGACCCGGCGCTCTTCCCGCTCGCCGACCCCGCGGACTCCCTCGACCCGGTCGCCGAGCACAGGCGCCAGCAGGCGGCGCTCGCCGCCTCGCCCGAGCGTGCCCGGCTCGGGCTGCTGCTGGCGGCCGAGTCGTCCGGTGCCCTGGCCGCGGCCGAGATGACGCACGCCGGCCTGCCGTGGCGGGCCGACGTCCACGACCGGCTGCTGACCGCGCTGCTCGGTCCCCGCCCGCCGGCCGGGTCGCGGCCGGCCGTGCTCGAGCAGCTGGTCGCCGACGTCCGCGCCGCCTTCGGCACCCCCGGCCTGAACCCCGACTCGCCCGGCGACCTGCTCCGCGCCCTGCAGGGCGCCGGGCTGCCCGTGGCCGACACCCGGTCCTGGACGCTGGAGCAGCTGGACCACCCCGGCATCCCGGCCCTGCTGGAGCACAAGCGGCTGAGCCGGCTGCTGCAGGCGAACGGCTGGGCGTGGCTGGACAGCTGGGTGCGCGACGGCCGGTTCCGGCCGTACCTGGTGCCCGGCGGGGTGGTGACCGGACGGTGGGCGTCCAACGGCGGCGGGGCGCTGTCGGTCCCGGCCCAGGTGCGCGGTGCGGCGGTCGCCGACGACGGATGGCGGCTGGTGGTCGCCGACGTCGCCCAGCTGGAGCCGCGCGTCCTGGCCGGGATGAGCGGGGACACGGCGATGGCCCGGGCCGCGCGGTCGGCCGACCTCTACGCGGGCATGGTCGCCGCCGGGGCGGTCGCCAGCCGGGCCGAGGCCAAGGTGGGGATGCTCGGCGCCATGTACGGCGGCACCCGCGGCGAGAGCGGCCGGCTCATGCCCCGGCTGGCCCGCAGCTACCCCCGGGCCATCGCGCTGGTGGAGGCGGCGGCCCGGGCGGGGGAGCGCGGGGAGGTGGTGCACACCCTGCTCGGCCGTGGCTCGCCGGCGCCGCGGGGGGAGTGGGCGGAGCGGGCCGTCGGGCTGGGAGAGCCGCCGGACGAGGGCGGCTCCCGGGAGGAGCGGGACCGGCACCGCCGCGCGTGGGGCCGGTTCACCCGCAACTTCGTCGTCCAGGGCACCGGCGCCGAGTGGACCCTGTGCTGGCTCGCCGACCTCCGCAACCGGCTGTGGCGGCTGGGTGGCACCGGGACGCTGGCGGAGCGGCCGCACCTGGCGTTCTTCCTGCACGACGAGGTCGTCGTGCACACCCCCGAGCACCTGGCCGCCGAGGTGGTGGCGGAGGTGCAGCGCGCCGCGGCGACGGCGGGCCGGCTGCTCTTCGGGTCCTTCCCCGTGGACTTCCCGCTGGACGTCGCCGTGGTGACCTCGTGGGCGGACGCCGGCTGACCCGGCCGGCCCCTATACCCCCGGGCCCGCCTGCGGGGGCCGCGCGACGCTCGTCACCCGACGAATCTGCGGCCGCTGATTGTCACGAGTCGATAACGCGTTTAGGGTGGCCGGGTCCGGTCGACCGTCACGTCCCCGCTCGGGGAGTCCGGCTGGACGCCGCCGAGTCGCCCTCCGGGGCGAGCCGGGGACCCACCGCACCACTGGGGTGAATCCTGCGCCGGACGTCCGTCCGGTGCGGGTAGGGCTGCTTCCCGCCCGAACCCGTCAGCTGACTCGGTAGGCGGCAACCGGGAGAACGGAGAGCCGCCCGATGGCGCGCCCCTGCACCACTGCACCCCCGCTCCGCCTCCGGCAGAGGCTGCGCCTGCGCAGCTGACCGCACCGGCCGTCCCGGACCGACGCCCGCCGGGCCCCCGACCTCGGTCACCCCGGCCCGAGCTCCCCGCCGCCTGACCTGGCGGGGCCCTGTCGCGCGCCCGGGACGCCACCGCCCCTGCCCGCACCCCGCAGCCGTCCACCTCGGACGTGGCTGCCCCCGCACCCGGAGCCACCATCCCCATGCACCCCCGCACCACTCCCGGCCGCGCCGCCGAGCGCCGCGGCCGGGCCCGCGCACGCCTCCGTCCGCCCGTCCGCCGCCCGGGGGTCTACCTGGGCGCGGCCGTGGCCGGCGCCGTGCTGGTCAACGTGCTCGCCGGCGCCGAGCCCCCCGCGCAGGCCGACGTCGCGGCGGCCGAGCCGGTCAGCGTCGCCGCCCAGCTCGGGCTGAGCGCGCAGGCCCGCCCGCTCGACGTCACCGAGGACCTGCGGCCGCTCGAGGAGCTCGCCGCCAGCCGCGGCACCCGCGAGGCCGCGCAGACCGCGGCGCAGGAGGCGCAGGCAGCCGCCGACCAGGCCGAGCTCGACCGGCGCGCGGCCGAGGAGGCCGCCGCCCGCGCGGCCGCCGAGGCAGCGGCCGCCGCCGAGGCAGCCGCCAAGGCCGAGGCCGAGGCGGCCGCCCGCCGGCAGGCCGAGCAGGCCGCCGCGGGCGCCGCCGGGCGGGCCGCACCGGCCGCGGCGGCCCGGGCCGCGGGCGGTGCGGTGTCGGGCTCGACGTCGGCCTCCGCGGTCGCCCGCATCTCCAACTCCGCCGGCAGCATCCGGCCGCAGGCCCAGGCCGCGGCCGACGCCGTCGTCAGCAACGTTCCCGGTGCCGGCGGCATCACCCTCGGCGGGACCCGGCCCAGCGCCGCCGACCCCGGTGGCCACCCGTCCGGCCTGGCGGTGGACTACATGGTCGGGTCGAACAGCTCCCTCGGGGACGCCATCGTCGAGTACCACATCGCCCACTGGGACGAGCTGGGCGTGGACTACGTCATCTGGGAGCAGCGGATGCTCTCCTCGCCCTCCGGGTCGTGGAAGGGCATGTCCGACCGCGGCAGCGCGACGGCCAACCACATGGACCACCCGCACGTGAACTACCGGGGCTGACCCTCGGGCCGGGCCCCGGGGCCCGGCCGGCTCAGGTGCCGCAGAAGGTCCGGTAGGCGCCGAAGTCCGCCGGGGCGGGCGCGGCGTACCGCTCGAAGCCCGGCCGCTCGTCGAACGGTGCGGTCACCGCCTCCAGCAGGCGGCCGAGCGGGGCCAGGTCGCCCTCCGTCGCGGCGGCCAGCGCCTCCTCGACGAGGTGGTTGCGCGGGATGTGCACGGGGTTCACCCGGTCCATCCCGGCCGGGTCCGGGCGCAGCGCCCGCCACCGCTCGAGCCAGCCGTCCAGCCCGGCCAGGTCCAGGACGAGCAGGCGGGCGGGCTCGGCGTCCCCGCGGGCGGCGGTGCCCAGGGCCCGGAAGAACGACGTGTGGTCCACGTGGTTCTCCTTGAGCAGGTCCATCAGGTCGCCGGCCAGGGCGAGGAGCGTCGCGTCGTCCGGGCCGTCTGACAGGCCGTCGGACAGGCCCAGCTTGGCCCGCATGCCGGCCGACCAGGCGGCGTTGTAGGCCGGCCGGAACCCGCCCAGTGCCGCGACCGCGAGCTCGACCGCCTGCTCCTCCTCGTCGGCGACCAGCGGGAGCAGGGCCTCGGCGAGCCGGGCGAGGTTCCACTCGGCCACGACCGGCTGGTTGCCGTAGGCGTAGCGCCCGCCCTGGTCGATGGAGCTGTAGACCGTGGCGGGGTCGAAGGCGTCGAGGAAGGCGCACGGCCCGTAGTCGATGGTCTCGCCGGAGATGGTCGTGTTGTCGGTGTTCATGACGCCGTGCACGAACCCCACCAGCATCCAGCGGGCGACCAGCGACGCCTGCGCCGCGACCACCGCCTCGAACAGCGCCAGGTACGGCCGGTCCGCCCGACCGGCGTCCGGGTGGTGGCGGGCGATGGCGTGGTCGGCGAGGCGGCGCAGCAGGTCGACGTCGCCGGTGGCGCGGGCGTACTGGAAGGTGCCCACCCGCAGGTGGCTGCTGGCCACCCGGGCGAGCACCGCTCCGGGCAGCACGGTCTCCCGGCGCACCGGGCGCCCGGTGGCGACCACCGCGAGGGAGCGGGTGGTCGGGATGCCGAGGGCGTGCATCGCCTCGCTGACCACGTACTCGCGCAGCATCGGGCCGACGGCGGCCAGGCCGTCCCCGCCGCGCGCGAACGGCGTCCGTCCGGAGCCCTTGAGGTGCAGGTCGCGCAGCCGGCCCCCGGTGTCGACGAGCTCGCCGAGCAGCAGCGCGCGCCCGTCGCCCAGCCGCGGGACGAACCCGCCGAACTGGTGCCCGGCGTACGCCTGCGCCACCGGGGTGGCGCCGCTGGGGACGTCGGTGCCGGTCAGCAGCCCCAGCCCGTCGGCGCGCAGCCGGCCGGGGTCGAGGCCGAGCTCGGTGGCCAGCGGCTCGTTGAGCACCAGCAGCCGCGGCTCCGGCGCCTCCGCGGCCTGCCAGGGGACGGCCAGCTCGGGGAGCTCGCGGGCGAAGCGGTCGGAGAGGAGGACGGTCGGTGGCGGGGCGACGCTCACGTCCCCGAGCCTACGTCCGGCCGCCGTTCCCGGCCGGGCGGTCCGGGGGTCCCAGGCAGCCGGGGACGGGGAGCCCGCAACTCCTTCCCCGCTCCCTGTCGATCCGGTGAGGTGGTGCGTGTCGAGGAGGTGTGGGCCCGATCGGCGGGCCCGGGACCCGAGGGGACGAGATGACCCAGTACCTGATCCTGATCTACGAGGACGAGGCCGCCTACGCCAGCGCCTCGCCCGAGGTCCTCGGTGAGGTCATGCAGGCCCACCAGGACTTCGCGGCACAGGTGGAGCAGCACGGCGCCAAGCTGGTCGGTGGCGAGGCGCTGCAGTCGACCAGCACGGCGACCAGCGTGCGCGCGGGGTCGGAGGTGACCGACGGCCCCTTCGTGGAGACCAAGGAGGCGCTCGGCGGCTACTACGTCCTCGACGCACCCGACCTGGACACCGCGCTGGCCGTCGCCAGGCTCTGCCCGGCGAGGTTCGGCGGGGTCGAGGTCCGCCCGGTCATGACCTTCGACTGAGAGAGGGCCCCGTTGCCCGCCACGCCTCGCACGCTCGGCGCGGGCCCCTGCGACGCGGCCGTGGCGGCCGCGGTCGCCGACGCGCACCGTCGCGAGTGGGCCTTCGTGCTCGCCGCGACGGTGCGCGTCACCCGCGACCTGGACGCCGCCGAGGAGTGCGTCCAGGACGCCTTCGCCGCGGCGCTCACCGACTGGTGCACCTCCGGCGTCCCCGCCCGGCCCGGGGCCTGGCTCACCACGACCGCCCGGCGCCGCGCCCTCAACGTCGTCCGCCACCGGGGGGTCGAGCACCGGCACCTGCCGCTGCTCGTCGAGGACGAGACGCTGCCCGGACCCGGCGACCTCCTCGACGACCCCCGGGCGGACGGCGAGCTGCCCGACGACCGGCTGCGGCTGGTGGTGACCTGCTGCCACCCCGCCCTGGACCGGCCGGCGCAGGTCGCGCTGACCCTGCGACTGGTGTGCGGGCTGTCCACCGCGCAGGTCGCCCGGGCGTTCCTGGTGGGCGAGGCCACCATGGCCGCGCGGATCACCCGGGCGAAGAAGAAGATCGCGGTGGCCCGGATCCCGTACCGGGTGCCGCCGGCCGCGGAGCTGCCCGCGCGGGTGGACGCGGTCCTCTCCGTGGTGCACCTGCTCTTCACCACCGGGCACACCGCCCCGGCCGGTGAGGAACTGGTGCGCCGCGACCTGGTGGAGCGCTCGGTCGAGCTGGCCCGGATGCTGCGCCGGCTGCTGCCGCAAGACCCGGCCGTGGCGGGCCTGCTGGCACTGCTGCTGCTCACCGACAGCCGCCGGGAGACCCGCACCGGGCCCGACGGCCGGCTGCTGCTGCTCGAGGAGCAGGACCGGTCCCGCTGGGACCGCCGGGCCATCGCCGAGGGCGTGGCCCTCGTCCGCGAGTCGCTGCGGGCGCGGCCGCCGACGCGGTACGCGCTGCAGGCGGCGATCGCCGCCGTCCACGCCGAGGCACCAACGTGGGACGACACCGACTGGGGCGAGGTCCTGGCCCTGTACGACGTGCTGACCCGGCTGTGGCCCTCACCGGTGGTCGCCCTCAACCGCGCGGTCGCCGTGGGGTTCGCCCGCGGGGCCGCGGCCGGGCTGCGCGCCCTCGACGAGCTGGCCGGTGAGCGCCAGCTGGCCGGCTACGGCTACCTGCCCGCGGCGCGCGCGGCCCTCCTCCGGCGGCTCGGCCGGGTCGGCGAGGCCCGGGACGCCTACGCGGAGGCGCTGGCGCTCACCGGGAACGCCGTCGAGCGCGCCTTCCTCGAGGGCCGGCTGCGCGAGCTGGGCCCCGACCGGACCTGAGCGTCCGGTCGGGGTCCCCGTTCCGGTCTGCCGTGCGGTGACCTAGCGTCCGGGGGGTGCCCAGACGCCTCGTCGTGATCGGAGGGGACGCCGCGGGCGCCAGCGCCGCGTCCCAGGCCAGGAAGCGGCAGCCGGACCTCGACGTCGTGATGTTCGAACGGGGTCGCGCGACCTCGTACTCCGCCTGCGGGATCCCCTACTGGATCAGCGGCGCGGTCCCCGACGAGGCGGCGCTGGTCGCCCGCACCCCCGAGCAGCACCGCGCGGCCGGCATCGACGTGCGGATGCGCACCGAGGTCGTCGGGATCGACCTGGACCGCCGGACCGTCTCCTGGCGGGCGCTGGACGGCGGCGCGTCGGGCACCGAGCCGTACGACGACCTCGTCTACGCGACGGGCAGCGTGCCCATGCGCCCACCGGTGCCCGGCATCGACGCCGACGGGGTGTACGGCGTCCAGGTGCTGGACGACGGCGCGGCGCTGCGGGCCGAGCTGGACGGCGGCCGGGTGCGCCGGGTGGTCGTGGTGGGCGGCGGCTACATCGGGCTGGAGATCGCCGAGGCGTGCCGGGTGCGCGGCCTGGAGGTCACCGTGGTGGACATGTCGGCCACCCCGATCGGCACCTTCGACCCCGACGTCGGTGCCTTCGTCGCCGAGGCCGTCCGGGGCGAGGGCATCGAGCTGGTGCTGTCCGACGGCGTGGCCGAGGTGCAGGTCGGCGACGACGGCCGCGCCTGCGGCGTGGTCACGGCCAGTGGCCGGGAGCTGCCCGCGGACCTGGTGGTGCTGGGCCTCGGGGTGCGGCCGAACGTGCGGCTGGCGAAGGAGGCGGGGATCCCGCTGGGCGTCTCCGGGGGCGTGGCGGTCGACGCCCGGATGCGCACCCAGGTGCCCGGGGTGTGGGCCGCCGGCGACTGCGTGGAGTCCCGCCACCGGCTCTCCGGCCAGCCCGTGGTGGTGGCGCTGGGCACGCACGCGAACAAGCAGGGCCGGGTCGCCGGCCTCAACATCGGCGGCGGGTACGCGACCTTCCCGGGCGTGATCGGCACCGCGATCACCAAGATCTGCGACACCGAGGCGGCCCGGACCGGGCTGTCCTCCCGGGAGGCGGAGACGGCCGGGTACGCGTTCGTCACCGCCGTCGTCGACTCCACGACGAAGGCCGGCTACTTCCCCGGTGCGCAGCCGATCCGGGTCAAGATGATCGCCGAGCGGCGCAGCGGGCGGCTGCTCGGCGCGCAGATCGTCGGCCGGGAGGGCTCCGGGAAGCGCATCGACGCGCTGGCGATCTGCATCTGGAACGAGATGGGCGTCGACGAGGTGCTCTCGCTGGACCTCTCCTACGCACCGCCGTTCTCGCCGGTGTGGGACCCCGTGCTCATCGCCGCGCGCAAGGCCTTCGAGGCGGTGGAGTCCGATCCCCGCTGACCCGGCGCGGGCACCGGGCAGGCGGGTCGACGGGGCAGGCGGGTGACCGACGTGCTGCCGGCCGGCCTCCTCCCCGAGGGGATGGGCGCCACCGTCCTCGTCCTCGTGCTGGTCGCCGCGCTCGGGGCCGGCTGGATCGACGCCGTCGTCGGCGGCGGCGGGCTGCTCCGGCTGCCGGCGCTGCTGCTGGTCCCGGGGCTCAGCCCGGTGCAGGCGCTGGCCACCAACAAGCTGGCGTCGATCGCCGGCACCACGACCAGCGCCGTCACCTACCACCGCCGGGTCCGCCCCGACCTGCGGACCGCCCTGCCGATGGCCGCAGTGGCCCTGGCGAGCAGCTCCGTCGGCGCCTCGGTCGCCTCGCTGCTGCCGGCCAGCGTGTTCAAGCCGGTGATCGTGGTCGCGCTGGTGGCCATCGCCGTCTTCACCGTGCTCCGGCCGGCGCTGGGCGCGCGGACCGCGCTGCGGCACGCCGGGCGCCGGCACCACGGCGTCGCCGCCGCCGTCGGCGCCGGCATCGGCTTCTACGACGGCGTCCTGGGTCCGGGCACCGGGTCGTTCCTGGTGTTCGCCATGGTGTCCCTGCTCGGCTACGACTTCCTCGCCGCCAGCGCCAAGGCCAAGATCGTCAACGTGGCGACCAACCTCGGGGCGCTGCTGTTCTTCGTGCCGCACGGGTCGGTGTCCTGGGTGCTGGGCCTGCTGATGGGCGCGGCCAACATGCTCGGCGGCTACCTGGGCTCCCGGACGGCGACGACGCGGGGCAGCGGCTTCATCCGGATCGCCTTCCTGGTGGTGGTCACCGCGCTCGTCGCCCGGGTCGGCTGGGACGTGTGGACGGAGAACCTCCGGCCCCTGCTGACCTGACCGGGCTCCGCCGGGGTCGGACGGCGCACCCTCCGCCGACCCGCAGCGGGCGCGCAGGGTCCCCCCGGGCCCGGTGAGGTCGTCGCAGTACACGCCCCGGCCGGCCATGGTCAGGGCGAGCGTCGAGCCCGACGTCGTCGTGCACGTACGGCGGCCTCGATCGGCTCGAGGCGACCAGCTGGTGCACATCGGCGGCCGGGCGGGGACACGTCAGGCGGCGAGCAGCTCGTCGAGCCGTTCACGGCCCTCGCGGACCCCGGTCCCCGTGCCGCTGGCCAAGACGCTCCCGGGTCGGTCCGGCCAGGTCGTCGGCGAGCGCGGCGCGCTCGGCGTGGGCGAGGGGCTACGGGGTCGTGCGGCTGGGGACGCCGGACAGGGACACCTCCGGTGGGAGGGACGGCTGCGCCCGGGGGACCGCCCCGGGGCAGCGGACTCAGCGGTGGTCCGGGTCCCACAGCCGGACCGGCAGCCGGGTGAGCCCGCGGATCAGCATGCTCGACCGCCAGGTCAGGTCCTCCGGCGCGGCGGCCGGCGCGAGGTCCGGGAAGCGGCCGAGCAGCGTCCGGAACGCCACCTCGCCCTCCAGCCGGGCGAGCGGAGCGCCCAGGCAGTGGTGCAGGCCGTAGCCGAAGGCCAGGTGCCCGGGCTCCCGGTGCAGGTCGAGCCGGTCGGGGTCGGGGTGCTGGGCGGGGTCGCGGTTCGCCGACGCCAGCGCCACCAGCACCACCTCGCCGGCCGGGATGGTGACGCCGCCGATCTCGACCGGCTCGGTGGTGTGCCGGTAGGTGGCCAGGTCGACGGGCCCGTCGAAGCGCAGCAGCTCCTCGACCGCCCGGGGGACCAGCCCGAGGTCGGCGCGCAGCTCGGCCAGCCGGTCCGGGTCGCGGAAGAGCGCGAGCACGCCGTTGCCGATCAGGTTGACCGTCGTCTCGTGGCCGGCGACCAGCAGCAGGAACGCCATCGACACGGTCTCGTCGGCGGACAGCCGGTCCGCGTCCTCCGACGCGGCGACGATCGCCGACAGCAGGTCGTCGGCCGGCCGGGCCCGCTTCGCGGCGACCAGCTCCCCGAGGTACTGCGCCATGGCGACCGCCGCGGTCGTCCGGTCGGCGGGGGTCCCGTCGGAGGACAGCAGGGTGTTCGACCACCGGCGGAAGGTGTCCCGGTCGGTGTCCGGGACGCCGAGCAGGTCGCAGATCACCGCCATCGGCAGCGGGAAGGCGAAGGCGTCGAGCAGGTCGACCTCGGGCGGGCCGGCGGCCATCCGGTCGGCGAGCCCGGCGGCGATCTCCTCGACCCGCGGGCGCATGCCGGCGATCGCCCGCCCGGTGAAGGCCCGGCCGACCAGCCGGCGCAGCCGGGTGTGGTCCGGCGGGTCGGAGCTGAGCATGTGCCGGCCCAGCTCCCGGGCGAACACCATCCGGCGGTCGCCCGGCACCGGGTGCTGGTCCAGCACCTGGGAGAGGCCGGCGGCGTCCTTGGACAGCCGGGGGTCGGTCAGGGCCCGGCGTGCGTCGTCGTGCCGGGTGACCAGCCAGACGGGCAGGCCCACCGGGGTCCGGGCCCGGGCGACCGGGCACTCCTCCCGCAGCCGCCGGTAGAGGGCGTGCGGATCGGCGAAGAAGGCCTCGTCCAGCGTCACCGCGGGGTCCGCGGGCCGGGTCGGCTGCTCGGGGCGGCGGTCCATCGCCCGAGGCTCCTCGCGGCCCCCGGCCGCGCACAAGCCCTCCTGCCGGACCGCCGTTGACACCCGTCCGGGGGCGTCCCTACGGTCGACACCGCGATCGAGGACCGCAGCTGGGGCACGACCCCGTGGGCCGTTCCGCGTGCCATGGGTGCCCTGCCACCGTGCGACGACGCCGGTGGACCACCACGGACATCGGAGCCCCATGCCCGAGCGCCCTGCGCCCACCCCGTCCACCCCCTCGGCCGCACCCCGCGGACCGGCCCGGGTCCGGTCGCCGCGACGGAGCCGCTGGCCCGTGCTGGCGGCGGCCGGCGCCGGCCTGCTCGCCGTCGCCGTCGCCGTCCCGGCGGCCGCGACCGACGGCGGGGGACCGAGCACCACCAGCGAGCCCTTCGGGACCACCCCCGACGGCACCGCCGTCGAGCGCTGGACGATGGTCAACGGGGAGACGACGGTCCGGGTGCTGACCTACGGCGGCGTCATCCAGACGCTGGAGGTCCCGGACGCGGACGGGGAGGTGGACAACGTCGTCCTCGGGTTCGAGGACCTGGCCGGCTACGTCTCCGACGACGACCCCTACTTCGGCTCGCTCATCGGCCGCTACGGCAACCGCATCGCCGGCGGCACCTTCGACCTGGACGGCGAGACGTACCAGCTGCCGCTCAACGACGGCCCCAACACCCTGCACGGCGGACCCGTGGGCTTCGACGACCGGGTGTGGACGGCGACCGACGTCGGAGACGGCGACGTCGCCGCCCTGCAGCTGGAGCTGGTCAGCGAGGACGGCGACCAGGGCTTCCCCGGCACCCTGTCGACGACGGTGACCTACACCCTGGACGCGGACGCGCGGCTGACCGTCCACTACGAGGCCACGACCGACGCGCCGACGGTCGTCAACCTGACCCAGCACACCTACTGGAACCTGGCGGGGGAGGGCTCGGGGACCGTCTACGACCACGAGCTCCAGATCCACGCGGGTGGGTTCACCCCGGTCGACGAGACGCTCATCCCGACCGGGGTGATCGCGCCGGTGGAGGGCACCCCGTTCGACTTCCGGGAGCCCACCGCGATCGGCGCGCGCATCCGGCAGGCCGACGAGCAGATCCTGTTCGGCCAGGGCTACGACCACAACTGGGCGCTGGACCGGGAGGACGACGGCGCCCGGGAGGGCTCGGACGGCGAGGACGCCCTCGAGGAGGCGGCCGTGCTGCACGACCCGGCCAGCGGCCGGACCCTGACCATCTCCACGACCGAGCCCGGGCTGCAGTTCTACTCGGGCAACTTCCTGGCCGGCACGCTCGTGGGCACCGGCGGCTCGGTGTACCGCCAGGGGGACGGCCTGGCCCTGGAGACCCAGCACTTCCCGGACTCCCCGAACCAGCCGGACTTCCCCTCGACCGAGCTGCGTCCGGGCGAGGTGTACGACAGCACCACCGTGTTCGAACTGTCGCACTGAGGCCCGGGGACGGGCAGCGGAGGAGGCCCTGATGAGCGAGCGGTCCGACGACCCCGTGGAGCCCGACGAGGGCTCGCACGCCAGCACGGGAGGGGACGTGGAACGACCCGGTGGTGGCCGCACCGCCGCGGAGTCCTCGGTGGACGAGGCGATGGGCGCGGAGGACGAGCCCACCAGCTGAGCCCGGCTGTCCAGCCGCGGAGCAGGGGACCAGGATCAGGGGCGGACGGCGGGACACCGGCGTCCGGGCCGAGGACCCGTCGAGGGGGAGCCGCGATGACCGACCACCCGATGCTCGACCGTCCGTTCCTCCGCGGCCCGTACGCCCCGGTGACCGAGGAGGTCACCGCGTTCGACCTGCCGGTCTCCGGGCGGCTGCCCGCCGAGCTGGACGGCCGCTACCTGCGCAACGGGCCCAACCCGCTCGGCCTGGACGACCCCGGCTCGCACTGGTTCCTCGGGGCCGGCATGGTGCACGGCGTCCGGCTGCGGGGCGGCCGGGCCGAGTGGTACCGCAACCGCTGGGTCCGCTCGCGGCAGGTGGCCGCCGCCCTGGGGGAGGAGTGGCCGGCCGGCCCCGTGCACGCCGGCATGGACTTCGCCGCCAACACCCACGTCGTCACGCACGCCGGCCGCACGCTGGCCACCGTCGAGGCCGGGCCGCTGCCGTACCAGCTCACCGACGAGCTGGAGACCGTGGGGCCGTGCGACTTCGGCGGCACGCTGCCCGGCGGCTACGCGGCGCACACGAAGCTCGACGGGCGGACCGGCGACCTGCACGCCGTCGCGTACTTCTGGGGCTGGGACTACGTGCAGCACGTCGTGGTCGGCGCCGACGGCACGGTCAGCGGCACCACCGACGTCCCGGTCGCCGACGGGCCGATGATGCACGACTTCGCGCTGACCGAGCGGTACGTCGTGCTGCTGGACCTGCCGGTGACCTTCAGCATGGCCGCGGCGACCGCCGGGTCGCAGCTGCCCTACGCGTGGGACCCCGCGCACCCCGCCCGCGTCGGGCTGCTGCCCCGGACCGGCGCCGCCCGGGACGTGCGCTGGCTTGAGGTGGACCCCTGCTGGGTGTTCCACACGCTGAACGCCCACGACGACGGGGACCGCGTCGTCGTCGACCTGTGCCGGTACGACGGCCCCTACGACATGGCGGTGCTGGCCGAGCAGGGCGCGCTGACCCTCGAGCGCTGGACCCTCGACCCGGCCGCCGGCCGGGTGGGCCGGCAGGTCCTCGACGACCGCCCCCAGGAGTTCCCGCGGGTCGACGACCGGGTGACCGGGCGGCCGCACCGCTACGGCTACAGCGCGGCGCTCGGGGAGCTCAGCCCGGCCACCGTGCGGCCCGGCGGGGACTTCCGGGACGACGCGTTCGCCGACACGCTGCTCAAGCACGACCTGGTCGCCGGGACGGTGCAGGCGCACCGGTTCGGCCGGGACGCCGTCGTGGGGGAGGCGGTGTTCGCGCCGGCGTCCCCGGAGGCGGGCGAGGACGAGGGCTACGTGATGGCGTTCGTGCACGACCCGGACCGGGGGGCCGCCGACCTGGTGGTGCTCGCCGCGCAGGACTTCACCGGCGACCCCGTCGCCACCGTCCACCTGCCGGCCCGGGTCCCGCTCGGGTTCCACGGCAGCTGGACCGCCGACGCCTCCTGAGACCGGGTGACCGGGCCGCCCGCCACCGGCCCGCCCGCTGGTGGGCCATGCTGCTGCGGTGAGCACCCGCACGGTCCGCAGCGGCGACGGGACCCTGATCCGGGCCTGGTCCAACGACGGGTTCGGGGACCCGGTCCTGCTGTGCAACGGGCTGGGCGCCCCGCCGTCCGCCTGGCCGCGGATCGTCGACGGCAACAGCGGCCACCACGTGGTGACCTGGTCCCACCGGGGGCTGCACGGCTCAGAGCGGCCCGCCGACCGGGAACGCGTCCGGGTCGAGGACCACGTCGACGACGCCCGGGCGGTCCTCGACGCCTTCGGCCTGGACCGGGTCACCCTGATCGGCTGGTCGCTGGGCGTGAACGTGGCCTTCGAGCTGGCCCTGGAGGACCCGGCCCGGGTGCGGGGGGTGATGGCCGTCGCCGGCGTCCCCGGCGGCAGCTTCGGCTCGCTGTTCGGCGCCCTCGGCGTCCCGCGGCCGCTGCGGGCGCCCGTGGGGCGGGCCAGCAGCTGGCTGCTGCCGGTGGTGGGCCCGCTGGCGCCGCTCGCCGCCGCCACGCTGCCGGCCTCGGAGGACGCGCTCTCCGCGGCGGCGCTCCGCGGCGTCGGCCGGGAGTTCGCCCACCTGGGCACGCTGGGCGCGGTGGTGCGGGAGTTCTCCCGGCACGACTGGCGGTGGTACCGGCACCTGGCCGTCGGGGTCGCCGAGCACCCTCCGCTCGACGTCTCGACGGTGCGCTGCCCGGTCACCTTCGTGGCCGGCCGCTACGACTCCCTGGTGGACGTCCAGGACGTGCGCCGGGCCGCCCGCACCGTCCCCGGGGCCCGCTACGTGGAGCTGCGCGGCACGCACTTCGTGCCGCTGCAGTACCCGGACGTGATGCTCGAGGAGCTCCGCCGGCTGGAGCGCGGCGGCCCCGGCTGAGCGGACGCGACGGTGCCCCGGCCGCGGGAGCGGCCGGGGCACCTGTCCGCCCGGTGGTGCCGCGGTCAGCGGCGGGCGGTCTCGGGCTGGGTGTGCTGCAGGTCGGTGAGGGTGTCGTCGGTGGAGCCGCCGCCGTGGCCGTCGTCGTCGATCATGGTGGCCTCGTCGAAGGGGCGGTGGCCGGCCAGGACGGCGTCGAGCTGGTCGCGGTCCAGTTCCTTGGTCCAGGTGGCGACCAGGACGGTGGCGATGGCGTTGCCGGCGAAGTTGGTGACCGCGCGGGCCTCGGACATGAACCGGTCGATGCCGACGATCAGCCCGACGCCGTCGAGCAGGTCCGGGCGGTGCGCGGACAGCCCGCCGGCCAGGGTGGCCAGCCCCGCGCCGGTGACCCCGGCCGCCCCCTTGGAGGCGATGATCATGAAGGCGAGCAGGGACAGCTGCTCCCCGACCGACAGTGGGTCACCCAGGGCCGAGGCGATGAACAGCGAGGCCATGGTCAGGTAGATGGCGGTGCCGTCGAGGTTGAAGGAGTAGCCGGTGGGGACCACGATCCCGGCGACGGGCTGGGACACCCCGGCGTGTTCCATCTTGGCGATCAGCCGGGGCAGCGCGGTCTCCGACGAGGAGGTGGACACGATCAGCAGGAACTCCCGGCCCAGGTACTTGAGCAGGGTGAACACGTTGACCCGGGCGAAGGCCCACAGGATCGCGCCGAGGAACCCGAACACGAAGATCGCGCAGGTGGCGTAGAAGGCCAGCATGATCACCGCCAGGGACTTCAGGGCGTCGATGCCGGTTTCCCCGACCACCGCCGCGATCGCGCCGAACGCCCCGATCGGGGCGACCCACATGATCATCGACAGCACCCGGAAGACCAGCTTCTGCAGGTGCCCGACCCCGCGCAGCAGCGGGTCCCCGGCCCGGCCCATGGCCTGGATGGCGAACCCGACCAGCAGCGCGACCAGCAGCGCCTGCAGCACCGACCCCTCGGTCAGCGCCGACAGCAGGGTGGTGGGGATCAGCCCGAGCAGGAAGTCCACCGTGCCACCGGACTCCTCAGCCGAGGACGCCAGCTCCGAGCCCTGCCCGCGCAGCTCGTCGGACAGCTCCAGCCCGCTGCCGGGGTCCACGATGTTGCCCACCACCAGCCCGATGGCCAGCGCGATGGTCGACATCAGGATGAAGTAGCCCAGCGCCAGCCCACCGATCCGCCCGACCTTGGCCGCTTGGCGGATCGCCCCGATGCCCAACACGATGGTGCAGAAGATCACCGGCGCGATCAGCATCTTGATCAACGCCACGAACGCCGTGCCCAGCCACTTCAACGACACCGCGAACTCCGGGAACGCGAACCCCACCGCGATCCCGGCCAACACCGCCACGATCACCGCGATGTAGAGCCAGTGCGTCCGATCCCGCCGCCCCGTCGCCGGGGGGCTCCCTGCTGTGGTGCCGTGAGCCATGACTGCTCCTGGAGAGTCGGCCGGGGCGGTGCCCCTGCATCGGTGTCGGTCCCGGGAGGGGCGACGCCGATCACACTCCGCGCCGCCGTGAGCGGCGTCACGCATTCGTTCATTGCGTACACGGGCGGGGTCTGCGCCGGCGCCGCACGCGGGAGACTCGGCGGCGTGCCCGCTCCTCCGACCCGCCGCCGGCGCGAGACCAGCCTGGCGGTCCGGTTGCTGCTGCTGCAGGGGCTGATGGTCGGCGCCGTGGTGCTCACCTCCACGGTGGTGGCCTACCGGGAGGCGCAACAGGCGGTCCGGGAGTCCGCGGAGCAGGAGACGACGGCGATCGTGGCGAGCCTGGCGGACAGCCCGCTGGTGGTCGACGCGGTGCGCGGGAGCGACCCGACGGCGGTGCTGCAGCCCTACGTCGAGGAGGTCCGCGCGGACACCGGGACGTCGTTCATCACCGTCCTCGCCCCGGACCGCACCCGGTACACCCACCCCGACCCCGACGAGATCGGCCGGCCCTTCCAGGGCACCATCGCCCCGGCGCTGGCCGGGGACACGTTCACCGAGACCTACTCCGGCACGCTGGGGCCCTCGGTGCGCGCGACCGGCCCGGTGCTGGGCGCCGACGGGGAGGTCCTGGCGCTGGTGTCGGCCGGCCTCACCGTGGACGAGATCGGCGAGGACCTGGCGGCGGCGGTGCCCGGCATCGCCGGGACCGCGGCAGCCACCTCGGCCGTGGGTGCGCTGGGCAGCTGGGCGCTGAGCCGGCGGGTGCGCCGCCAGACCCACGGACTGTCGCCGGCCGCGCTGGCCCGGATGGCGGAGTACCACCACGCCGCGCTGCACGCCGTGCGGGAGGGGCTGCTGCTCGTGGACGGCGACCGGCGGGTCCAGCTGGCCAACGACGAGGCGCGCCGGCTGCTGGGCATCGACGGCGACCCGACGGGGCGGCACCTGTCGGAGCTGGGCCTGCCGGCGGAGCTGACCGCGACCCTGACCCGGCAGGACACCGTGGTCGACGAGGTCCACCTGACCGGCAGCCGGGTCCTGGTGGTGAACCAGGCCGGCGCGCGGCCGTCGGGCCGCTCGGCGGGCAGCGTGGTCACCCTGCGGGACCACACCGACCTGCAGGCCCTCACCGGGGAGCTCGACAGCGTCCGGGCCTTCGCCGAGGCGTTGCGCGCGCAGGCCCACGAGGCGGCCAACCGGCTGCACACCACCGTCTCGCTGGTCGAGCTCGGCCGGACGCAGGAGGCGGTGGAGTTCGCCACCGCGCAGCTGGCCTCCGCCCAGCGGCTGACCGACCGGGTGGTGGACGGCGTCGACGAGCCCGTGCTCGCCGCCCTGCTGCTGGGCAAGGCCGCCACGGCGCACGAACGGGGCGTCGCCCTGGAGATCGACCCGGCGACGGCCGTGGGGAGCACCGGCATCCCCGGCGGCGACCTGGTCACGATCATCGGCAACCTGCTCGACAACGCCATCGAGGCGGCGCTGGCCGGCGACCCTCCACGGGAGGTGCAGCTGGCGCTGTGGGAGGAGGGCGACCGGCTGGAGATCCGGGTGGAGGACACCGGCCCCGGGCTGCCCGCCGACGGGGTGCACCGGGCCTTCGAGCGCGGCTGGTCGACCAAGGAGGCGTCCGGCGCCGCGCCGGCGGGCCTCGGCCGCGGGCTCGGGCTGGCGCTGGCCGCCTCGGCGGTGCGGCGCAACGGCGGCACGATCGCGGTGCGGCCGGGTCCCGGCGCGGAGTTCCGGATCTCGCTCCCGCTGCGGGTCCCGGCGCGGGAGGCGCCGTGATCCGCGTGCTGGTGGTGGAGGACGAGCCGGTGGCCGCGGACGCGCACCGGGCCTACGTCGACCGCACGCCCGGGTTCACCACCGTGGCCGTGGCCGGCACCGGGGCGGTCGCCCTGGACGCGCTCGCCCGGGTGGCCGTCGACCTGGTGCTGCTGGACATGAACCTGCCCGACGTCCACGGCATCGACCTGTGCCGGCGGATCCGGGGCGCCGGGGCCGACGTCGACATCATGGCGGTCACCTCGGCCCGGGAGCTGTCCACGGTCCGGGCCGCGGCGGCGCACGGGGTCGTGGGGTACCTGCTCAAGCCGTTCAGCTACGACGCGCTGCGCGACCGGCTGGCGGCCTACGCCCACTACCGGCAGACGCTGCGCGGCGGCGGCAGCGCGGGCGGGCAGGCCGACGTCGACCGGGTGCTGGACGCCGTGCGGCCGCAGCGCTCGGCGCCGCTGCCCAAGGGGATGGGCCGGGAGACCATGGACGCGGTCGTGTCCGCCGTCCGCGGCGCCGGCGGCCTGTCCGCCGCCGAGACCGCCGAGCTGATCGGGGTCTCCCGGATCACCGCCCGGCGCTACCTGGAGCACCTGGCCGACACCGGGCTGGCCCAGCGGGCACCCCGGTACGGGGGCACCGGACGTCCCGAGCTCGAGTACCGCTGGCGCTGAGCGGCCGGTCCGGACCGCCTTCGTTTGCCAAGACGGGGCCGCAGCAGGATGCTCGCCGGGTACCGCCGCCGGGGGCGGGGACACGGCACCGTGCGGGTCACGGCGCGGGTCCCCGACGAGGCGGCCACGACCCTCTCGAGGAGGATCCGGTGACAGCGACCGACACACGATCGACAGCCAGGAGCGGCGACAAGCTCGCCGGCCGGGTCGCCTTCGTGACCGGCGGGACCCGGGGGATCGGCGCGGCGATCTGCCGCAGCCTGGCGGCCCAGGGCGCCGACGTCGCGGCGGGCTACAGCGGCAACCAGGAGGCCGCCGAGCGGTTCACGCAGCAGTTCCGCGAGTCCTTCCCCGACAGCAAGGCCTCGGTGCACCGCGGCGACATCGGGTCGGCGGACGACTGCCGCCGCACGGTGTCGGAGGTGATCGAGCAGCACGGCCGGCTGGACATCCTGGTCAACAACGCCGGGATCACCGTCGACCGCACCGTGCTGAAGATGACCGACGACGACTGGCGCCGGGTGATCGACGTCAACCTGTCCGGGGCCTTCTACCTCTCCCAGGCCGCGCTGCGGCACATGATGGAGCGGGGCAGCGGGCGGATCGTGATGATCTCCTCGGTGATCGGGGAGATGGGCGGCATCGGCCAGTCGAACTACTCCTCGGCCAAGGCCGGCCTGCTGGGCCTGACCAAGACCCTGGCCCGGGAGGCCGCGATGGCCGTGCAGCGCTCCGGCCAGACCGACGGGCCGGGGATCACCGTCAACGCCGTGACCCCGGGGTACACCGCCACCGAGATGCTCGACAGCGTCCCGGAGAAGGTGCTCACCAACCTCAAGGCCAAGATCCCGCTCGGCCGGCTGGGCGAGCCCGAGGAGGTCGCCCGGGTGGTGCACTTCCTGGCCGCCGACGCCTCCTCCTACATCACCGGGCAGGTCTGGGGCGTCAACGGGGGCCTGGACATGTAGGTGCCGGCCGCCGGCAGTCCACGTCGATCCACGAGGAGGCGCACGGGTGTTCGACCGCATCGCCGTCGTCAACCGGGGCGAGCCGGCCATGCGGCTCATCCGGGCCGTACGGGAACTCAACGCAGAGCACGGCACCGCGACCCGGGTGGTCGCGCTGCACACCGAGGACGAGCGCCGGGCCACGTTCGTGCGTGCCGCCGACGAGGCGGTCCTGCTGCGGGAGACCGGGAACGGGAACCCGTACCTGGACCACGCGGAGCTGGGCCGGGCGCTGCGCGCGAGCGGGGCGGACGCGGCCTGGGTGGGCTGGGGCTTCGTCGCGGAGGACCCCGCCTTCGCCGAGCTGTGCGCCGACCTCGGCGTGACCTTCATCGGGCCGCCACCGGAGGCCATGCGGCGCCTGGGCGCCAAGATCGAGGCCAAGGTCCTCGCCGAGCAGACCGGGGTGCCGGTGGCGCCGTGGAGCGGCGGCCCGGTCGAGGGCCCCGAGGACGGCCGCCGGCACGCGGCGGCGATCGGCTACCCGCTGATCGTCAAGGCCCGCAGCGGAGGCGGGGGCCGCGGCATCCGCGTCGTGCGGTCCGAGGCCGAGCTCGACGAGGCGCTGACCCGGACGCAGGGCGAGGCGGAGCGCACGTTCGGCGACCCGGTCGTGTTCATGGAGCGGCTGGTCGAGGGCGGCCGGCACGTGGAGGTGCAGGTCGTCGCCGACCGGCACGGGACGGTGTGGGCGCCGGGGGTGCGGGACTGCTCGGTGCAGCGCCGCAACCAGAAGCTGATCGAGGAGTCCAGCTCGCCGGCGCTGACCGCCGAGCAGAGCTCCGCCCTGCGCGAGTCGGCGAAGGCACTGGTCGCCGCCGCCGGCTACGTCGGCGCGGGCACGGTGGAGTTCCTCTACCAGCCCGACGAGCAGCTGTTCACCTTCCTGGAGGTCAACACCCGGCTGCAGGTCGAGCACCCGGTCACCGAGATGACCACCGGCCTGGACATCGTCAAGCTCCAGCTGCACGTGGCCGCCGGCGGCCGGCTCGAGGGCGAGCCGCCCCCGGAGACCGGGCACGCGATCGAGGCCCGGCTCAACGCCGAGGACGCCGAGCAGGGCTTCGCGCCCGCCCCCGGCACCGTCGAGCTCATGCGCCTGCCCTCGGGCCCGGGGGTGCGGGTGGACACCGGGATCGGCGTCGGCGACGTCATCCCGCCCACCTACGACTCGATGGTCGCCAAGGTCCTGGCCTGGGGCCGGGACCGCCCCGAGGCGCTCGCCCGGCTGCGCTGCGCGCTGCGCGACACCACCGTGGTGCTGCGGGGCGGCACCACCACCAAGTCCTTCCTGCTCGACCTGCTGGACCGCCCGGACGTGGTGGACGGCACCGCCGACACCGCCTGGCTGGACCGCACCGGCGCCGAGGCGGGGGCCGAGCCCCCCGACCGGGCCGCGGTGGCGCTGGTCCAGGCGGCGATCGACGTCGCCGACGCGGAGGAGGCCCGGGAGCGGTTCGCGTTCCTCGCCTCCGCCCGGGGCGGGCGGCCGCGAGCCGTGCACGCCGTCGAGCGGGCCATCGACCTCGGCCACCGCGGGCAGGTCTACCGGGTGAGCGTCGCCACGGTCGGCGGCGACCGCTACCGCGTCGGCCTCGACGGCCGGCACCTCGACGTGGACGTCGACCGGATCGGCGCCCTGGAGAGCCGGGTCCGCATCGGCGGCCGCAGGTACTCCGTCATCGCGGTGCACACCGGCACGTCCTCGCTGGTCGAGGTGGACGGGTCCTCGCACCGCATCTCGCGGGACGAGGCCGGCGTCGTCCGGGCTCCCGCGCCGGCCGTCGTCGTCGCCATGCCGGCCGCCGTCGGGACGGAGGTGGAGGCCGGCCAGCCCGTCGCCGTGCTGGAGAGCATGAAGATGGAGACCGCGGTCCGCGCCCCCTATGCCGGACGGGTCCGCGAGATCCTGGTCAGCGTCAACACGCAAGTGGACGCCGGGGCGCCGCTGCTGACCGTGGAGCGCACCGAGGAGGAGTCCACCGAGGTCGCCGGCGAGCGGGTCGAGCTCCCGGCCCTGGACGGTGAGCGCGCGGGCGACGTCCGGCAGACCGCGGCGGCCGCGCTGGCCGAGCTGCAGGCGCTGATCACCGGCTTCGACGTCAGCCGGGCGCACGCCCAGCAGCTGCAGACCGCGTACGCCAAGGCCCGCAGCGAGCTGCCGGCCGACGACCCGGACCTGCTGCGCCAGGAACTGGCCGTGCTCACCACGTTCGCCGACCTCGCGGAGCTCTCCCGCAACCGGCCGGCCACCGAGGAGGAGGACGCCGACCAGCAGGTGCACAGCCCGCGGGAGTACTTCCACTCCTTCCTGCACTCGCTGGACGTCGAGCGGGAGGCGCTGCCGGAGAGCTTCCGCGCCCGGCTGTGCCGCGCGCTGCTGCACTACGGCGTCGAGGGCCTGGAGCCCGGGCCCCGGCTCGAGGAGGCCGTCTACCGGGTGTTCCTGGCCCAGCAGCGCGCCGCCGACCAGCTGCCGGCCGTGCTGGCCCTGCTGGACCGGTGGCTGACCGCCGCCGAGCTGCCCGAGGGCGCCCGGTCGGAGGTGGCCGAGGTGCTGGAGCGGCTGGTCGTGGCCACCCAGCTGCGCTTCCCGGCGGTGGGCGAGCTGGCCCGGGCCGTGCGGTTCCGCTACTTCGAGGAGCCGGTGGTCCGCTCCGCGCGCCAGCAGGTGCAGGCCGAGGCCGAACGGCTGCTCGGCGAGCTGGACGACACGGCCGGCGGCGACGCCGAGGCCTACCTGGCCCGCATCGAGGCGCTGGTCGCCAGCCCCGAACCGCTGATCAGCCTGCTGGCCCAGCGGTTCGGCCGCTCGACCACGGTGCCCGACCCGGTGCTCGAGGTGCTGACCCGGCGCTACTACCGCAGCCGGGACCTGGAGAACGTGCGGTCCACGCTGCAGGCGGGCAACACCTGCGTCACCGCGGACTACGACCTGCGCGGGACCCGGCTGCACCTGGTCGCGCTCATGGTCGAGATGGCCGACCTCGCGACGGCGCTGTCCTCGGTGGCCTCGATGGGCGCCGAGGTCGCCGACCCCGGCCGGCTGCTGGTGGACCTCTACGTGTCCTGGCCGGACCGCCCGGCGGACGGCGACGCCATGGCCGACGAGCTGCGCCGGCTGCTGGTCGCCGAGCCGGCGCTGCGGCAGGTCCGCCGGGTCACGGTCACCGTGTGCACCCCGCACGGCGACGCGGAGGCGGTGACCTTCCGGCCGTCGGCGGACGGGCCGGCCGAGGAGCGGGTCATCCGGGGGATGCACCCGCTGACCGCGCAGCGGCTGAACCTGTGGCGGCTGAAGAACTTCGACGGGGAGCGGCTGCCCTCGGCCGAGGACACCTACCTGCTGCGCGTCGTCGCCAAGGACAACCCGAACGACGAGCGCCTCGTCGCGATGGCAGAGGTGCGCGACCTGACCCCGGTCCGCGACGAGTCCGGCGCCATCGTCGGCTTCCCGACGGTGGAGCAGCTGCTCACCTCCTGCCTCGACGGCCTGCGCCGGGCGCAGTCCCAGCGGCGCGGCCGGCGGATGGAGAACAACGCGGTCTTCCTCTACGCCTGGCCCTCCATCGAGCTCCCGCTGGAGGAGCTGCAGAGCATCGCCCGCACGGCCGCGCCGCTGAGCATCGGCGCGGGACTGGACGAGGTCATGCTGCTCGCCCGGATCCAGGAGGACGCCGGCCGCCCGCCCCGCGAGGTGGCGCTGCGGTTCTCCTACCGGCCGGGCACCGGGGTGGTGCTGACCGTCGAGGACCGGCCGACCGAGCCGCTGCCGCCGCTGGACGACTACACCGAGAAGGTGATGCGCTCCCGGGCGCGCGGCACCGTCTACCCGTACGAGCTCAGCGGCCTGCTGGCCGGGCCGGGCGGCAGCTTCGTCGAGCACGACCTGGACGACGCCGGCCGGCTGGTCCCGGTGCAGCGACCGCCGGGGCAGAACACGGCCGGGCTGGTCGCCGCGGTGATCAGCACCCCCACCGACCGGTACCCCGAGGGCGTCAGCCGGGTCGCGCTGTTCGGTGACCCGACCAAGCAGCTGGGCACCGTGGCCGAGCCCGAGTGCGCCCGCGTCGTGGCCGCGCTGGACCTGGCCGAGGAGCGCGGCCTGCCCGTCGAGTGGTTCGCGCTGTCCTCCGGGGCGCGGATCTCCATGGACAGCGGCACGGAGAACATGGACTGGGTCTCCCGCGCGCTGCGCCGGATCATCGAGTTCACCCAGACCGGCGGGGAGATCAACGTCGTCGTCGCCGGGATCAACGTGGGCGCCCAGCCGTACTGGAACGCCGAGGCCACGATGCTGCTGCACACCAAGGGCATCCTGGTCATGACGCCGGACAGCGCCATGGTGCTCACCGGCAAGCACTCCCTGGACTACTCCGGCGGGGTGTCGGCCGAGGACAACTTCGGCATCGGCGGCTACGACCGGGTGATGGGCCCCAACGGGCAGGCGCAGTACTGGGCGCCGAACCTGACCGCGGCGGTGGAGCTGCTGTTCCGGCACTACGACCACGCCTACGTGGCGCCGGGGGAGCGGTGGGCCCGCCCGGCGCCGGTCACCGACCCCCGCGACCGGGACGTCCGGGACTTCCCGCACCGGCACGCGTCCAGCGACTTCACCACCGTCGGCGACATCTTCTCGGCCACTGCCAACCCGGAGCGGAAGAAGCCCTTCGACATCCGCACGGTCATGCGGGCGGTCAGCGACCAGGACCACCCGGTGCTGGAGCGGTGGGCCGGGATGGCCGAGGCGGACACCTCCGTCGTCTTCGACGCCCACCTGGCCGGCCACCCGGTGACGATCCTGGGCATCGAGTCCCACCCGATCCCGCGGCGCGGCGCCTTCCCTGCCGACGGGCCGGACCAGTGGACGGCCGGGACGCTGTTCCCCCGGTCGTCGAAGAAGACCGCGCGGGCGATCAACGCGTGCAGCGGCAACCGGCCGCTGGTCGTGCTGGCCAACCTGTCCGGCTTCGACGGCTCGCCGGAGTCGCTGCGCAACTGGCAGCTGGAGTACGGCGCCGAGATCGGCCGGGCGATGGTGAACTTCGACGGGCCGATCGTCTTCTGCGTGGTGTCCCGCTACCACGGCGGCGCCTTCGTCGTCTTCTCCGGCGTGCTCAACGACAACATGGAGGTGCTGGCGGTCGAGGGCTCCTACGCCTCGGTCATCGGCGGGGCGCCGGCGGCCGCGGTCGTCTTCTCCGGGCAGGTCGACAAGCGCACCGGCGCCGACCCCCGGGTGGCGGAACTGGAGGCGGCGATCAAGACGGCAGACCCGGTCGAGCAGGCGCACCTGCGCGCGGAGCTGGCCACCGTGCGGGCCGCCGTCCGGTCGGAGAAGCTGGGCGAGGTGGCCGCCGAGTTCGAGGCGGTCCACGACATCGAGCGGGCCCGCCGGGTCGGCTCGGTGCACTCCATCATCCCCGCCGCCGAGCTGCGGCCCCGCCTCATCGCCGCCGTCGAGCGCGGCATCGAGCGCGCCGCCCGGACCTGACCCCGAGCCGTACCGACGCACTGGAGGACACGAGTGAACGCATTCGTCCTGAACCGGCACGGTCGCATGGTGTTCCCCTCGAACATCATGCCCGAGCTGGACTTCTCGACCATGGAGACGCTGGAGCAGCTGGACAGCGTCATCCGCCGGGACTTCGAGACCAAGGCCCCCAGCGGCACCGACATCCTCGGCAAGGCCCGGACCGGCGCCTACGAGACCCGCTACGACCTGATGCGGGACCTGGCGCTCAACCTGTTCTGGGCCAACCGGTTCTCAATCACCATGTACGACAAGCGGCCGACCCGCTGGGCCGACGTGCCCCGCACCCGCTCGGACGTCTTCCTGCCGGTGCTCGAGCCGTGGGAGGACGGCGACGCCAAGGTCGCCGCCGTCCAGGAGGCCTACCCGGCGCTGCCGGCCCGGTGGGACGCCGACGTCGAGGACCGGATCTTCGACGTGCTGTTCGACGTCTACGGCAACCGCCGCAACCACGCCACCACCCTGCCGGCGGTCAAGCCGACGGTGGCGGAGTTCCTGGAGCAGCCCGGCGCGCTGACCTTCCGGCTGCCGGACTACGACCCGGACTACCCGGTCTTCGACTACGACGACATCCTCGACGTGGACGAGGACGTGCCCGAGCTCGAGGCGCTGCACCGCTGGGCGATGGTGCTGCACAACCAGTACCCGTGGAACCGGTCCCGGGTGGAGCTGGCCGACGCCGCGTCGCTGCGGGACGACGACTACGTGGTGGCCTTCCACCCCCGGGACAAGGAGGTGCGGGGCTTCCTGCGCCGGCTGCGCAGCGGGGCGCCGGCCCGGATGTCGGCCGCGCCCCGGGAGTCCCGCCCGCCGGTCCGCCCGTTCCCCGAGATCGACGTCCGCCGGCAGTTCCGGGTGCAGCCCCGGCTGGAGTCCCTCGCCGCGGTGCACGGCGACCAGCGCTGCACCAACGACGACCTGATCCGCAACACCGCCTACAACTGGTCGCCGATGGGTGCCGACGAGATCCGGGAGAAGACCGGCATCGAGCAGCGCGAGTACAGCTCGCTGCCCTTCGAGGAGCTCGCCCTGCAGGCGGCCGAGGCCGCGCTGGCCAAGGCCGGGCGGGAGCCGGAGGAGATCGGCGCCGTCCTCACCTGCACCTGCACGAGCTCCCGGTTGATCCCGTCGCTGGCCACCTACCTGTGCGGTCAGCTCGGGATGCACCAGGTCTACGCCGCGTACGACATCATCGCGGCGTGCGCCGGGATGCCCTACGGCGTCGCCGACGCCGTCCGGATCCTGCAGGAGGTCGAGCGTCCGGTCCTGGTCGTCTGCGTCGAGAAGTTCTCCGACAAGATCGGCAACGTCCGGACGTCCCGGATGATCTTCGGTGACGGCGCGGCGGCGATGGTCGTGGGCCCGGCGCCCGAGGGGACCGACGGCGACATCGACTACATGAAGACCTACGCCAGCGGCCCGGCCAGCGAGGTCAACTCGATCCTCTGGCCCAACCCGGAGTTCGACAACAACATCACCGTGTTCGGCCCGCAGGTCAAGGCGCTGGCCGGCCGCTACCTGTCCCAGATGATCGACGAGCTGGGCAAGCTGCCCGCGCCGGAGGGGCGGGACGGGACCCTGATGGACGCCATCGACCTGATCGTGCCGCACCAGGCGAACAAGACGATGGTGATCCAGCTGGCCGAGCGGGCCGGGCTCACCGCCGACCAGCTCTACTTCAACATCGAGCAGGTGGGCAACACGTCCTCGGCGAGCATCCCGCTGGCCATCCACGACGCGGTGCGCGACGGTGTCATCACCGAGCCGGTCCGGGTGTTCGCGCCCGGCTTCGGCGCCGGGGCCGTGGCCGGGTACTCGGTGATGCGCATCGACCCCGCGGTCGTCGCGGTGCAGACGGCGTCGGCTCCGCACGAGGACGCGGCGGAGCCCGCAGCACCCGCGGAGGACACCCGGTCGTCGGCGTCCGAGGAGGTCCAGCAGGCCTTCACCTGATCCCGGCCGTCCCCGCCGGTCACACCGGCGGGGACACCGGCAGTGACACCGGCGCGGCGCGCACAGTGCGCCCCCGGCCGATCAGGTCGGGGGCGCACTGCTGTACGCCGCTCACGATGAGGACCCGCGGTGGAGCCGGGGCACCGCGCTCGAAGGGGGAGGACCATGCGGGCGGACGCCGCACCCGTACTGCTGGACAGGAGCGGGCGCAGCTACCCCCTCAGCGACCGTCGCTGGCGCGGCGACGACAACGGGCCCCTGACCCTGTCCCCGCTGCCCGGCCTGACCCCCGGCCAGATCGTGCAGGCGGAGCGTTCGCTCTGGCGGTACCAGGCGGTGCTCCCCGTCGACCCCGGGCAGCGCGTGACGCTCGGCGAAGGACTCACGCCGATGATCCCGCTCGGCTGGGGTGAGCACCGGGTCCTGTTCAAGTTGGAGTGGTTCAACCCGACGTCGTCGTTCAAGGACCGGGGCGTGTCGGTCATGGTGTCGCACCTGCGCTCGCAGGGCGCCGACCGGGTGCTCGAGGACAGCTCGGGCAACGGCGGTGCCGCCGTGGCTGCCTACGCCGCGGCGGCCGGGATCAGCGCGAAGATCATCGTCCCGGCGGCGACGAGCGCTGCGAAGATCGTGCAGGCACGGGCCTTCGGGGCCGAGATCGAGCTGGTCGAGGGCACCCGGGACGAGGTCGGAGCCGAGGCCGTCCGGCAGTCCGAGCAGATCCCGTACGCCAGCCACAACTGGCACCCGATGTTCCTCCAGGGCACCAAGACGATCGCCTACGAGGTCTGGGAGAGCCTCGGCTTGACCGCCCCGGACAACGTCGTGCTCGTCGCCGGCGCCGGCAGCCAGATCCTCGGCTGTGACCTCGCCTTCTCCGAGCTGCTCGCGGCCGGGCAGATCGACCGCCTCCCGCGGCTGCTCGTCGGACAGCCCGAGCACTGGGCGACGATCGCCGACGCCGTCAACGGCACCGACCCGGCCGGCCGCGGCCCGCGCGTCCCCACGATCGCCGAAGGCGCCTCCATCGCCGCCCCGGTGCGGCTGCCGGAGACCGTGGAGGCGCTGCGTCGCTGCGGCGGCGCGGCCGTCGCCGTGCCCGAGCAGCAGGTCCACGACGCGGTCCGCGCCATCGCGGCCCGGGGGCTGTACGCCGAGCCGACCTGCGCCGTGGCGGTCGCCGCGCTCGACCACTTCATCGCCGACGGCACGATCACCCCCGACCAGACGACCGTCGTGGTGCTGACCGGCTCGGGGCTGAAGTCCGCCGACAAGATGGCGGCCCTGTTCCCGGACCCGGCGTCCTGACCGGCCGCACAGCGAGGAGCGCGACCATGACGCACGACCAGCCGGGCACGGGCGCTGCGGGGGCGGCTGACGGGATCGACCTGCGTGACAGCCCTGGACTGGTCCCTCCGCGCGGGCACTACTCGCACGTCGCCGTCCACGCCGGCGTCGCCTACGTCTCCGGCCAGCTGCCGCTCGATGCTTCCGGCACCCCGCTGGCCGACCAGCCGTTCGACCTCCAGGTGGCGCAGGTGCTCGACAACCTCGACCAGTGTCTGCGCACCGCTGGGAGCAGTCGCGAGCAGCTGCTCTCGGTCACCGTGTACGTCACCGACATCGCCCAGTGGCCCGCGTTCGACGCCGCGTACGCGCAGTGGGTCGGGGCGCACCGGCCCGCGCGAGCGGTCGCGTGCGTCGCCGACCTGCACTACGGCGCCGCCCTCGAGGTCACGGCCGTCGCGGCCGTCGCGCCCACACCGTGACCGGCACGGTCGACGTCACCGTGCTGGCGACCGGCGGCACGATCGACAAGGTGTACAACCTCGCCGGTGAGCTCGAGATCGGGCCGCCCGCCGCGAAGCGGCTGCTCGAGGCGCTCAGGACCGACGTGCGCATCGTCGTGCACTCCGTCGTCCGCAAGGACAGCCTGGACATCACCGACGACGACCGGCGGGCCCTGGCCGACGCAGTCGACCAGCTCGACACCCCGTCGGTCGTGATCACGCACGGCACCGACACGCTCACCGACACCGCCGAGTACCTGAGCCGCCACGGACCGGGGACGACCAGGACCGTCGTGCTCACGGGCTCGCTGCAGCCGGCGGCCATGACCGTCAGCGACGCGGCGCTGAACCTGGGCGCCGCGCTGATGGCCTCGCAGACGCTCGCCCCCGGGGTGTACGTCTGCATGGGCGGCCGCGCGTTCCCCGCCGGCGAGGCCCGCAAGGACCCGCACACCGGTCGGTTCGTGCGGACCTCGCCGCCCGGTGCGCCTGGGCCCGCAGGACCCGGCAGCCCTCCGCCGGCCGCGGCACCTCCAGCCTGACCCGTTCCTCCGTCTCCGGGCCCGGGGCCCTTGCGCGGCTCCCTGCCGGAGGGCCACGGTGGACCGGAGCCCGTCCGACGTCGGGAGGTCGCCGTGACCGAGGTGGACTGCTGCATCGCCGGCGGTGGCCCGGCGGGGATGATGCTGGGCCTGCTGCTGGCCCGCCAGGGCGTGCGGGTGCTGGTGCTGGAGAAGCACTCGGACTTCCTGCGGGACTTCCGCGGGGACACCGTGCACCCCTCGACGCTGCGGCTGATGGACGAGCTCGGCCTGGCGGAGGAGTTCCTCACCCTGCCGCACCAGCAGGTGACCCGGCTGGGCGTCACCACCGACGACGGCACCTACACGCTGGCCGACTTCGGGCGGCTGCCCGGGCGGTTCCCGTTCCTCGCCTTCGTGCCGCAGTGGGACCTGCTGGACTTCCTGGCCGACGAGGGGCGGCGCTCCCCTCACTTCGGGCTCCGGATGGACGCCGAGGTGGTCGGGGTCCTCCGCGGCGCGGACGGGCAGGTGTCCGGGGTCCGCTACCGCACCCCCGACGGGGACGAGCACGAGGTCCGGGCGCGGCTGACGGTGGCCGCCGACGGCCGCAACTCCACGCTCCGCGACCAGGCGGGCTTGCGGCTGCGCGAGTTCGGCGCCCCGATGGACGTGCTGTGGTTCCGGCTGCCCAAGCCCCCCGACGACGGCCGGCCGTCGTTCGGCGGTGCCGGCCGGATCACCCGGGGGCGGATGCTGGTCCGACTGGACCGCGGCGACTACTGGCAGTGCGCCTACCTCGTCCCGAAGGGCGGTTACGCCGCGCTGCAGGCGGCCGGGACGGCGTCCTTCCGCGCCGACCTGGCCCGGCTGCTCCCCGAGGGCGCGCCCGTGGACGAGCTGCGCAGCTGGGACGACGTCCGGGTGCTGAGCGTCCGCGTGGACCGGCTGACCCGGTGGCACCGGCCGGGGCTGCTGTTCATCGGCGACGCCGCGCACGCCATGTCGCCCATCGGCGGGGTGGGGATCAACCTGGCCGTGCAGGACGCCGCCGCGGCGGCGCGGCTGCTCGCCGGCCCGCTGCGGAACGGCGAGGTGCCCGCCCGGGTCCTGGCCCGGGTCCGGTGGCGCCGGCTGCTGCCGACCGTGGTCACCCAGCTGGTGCAGCGCCAGGTGCAGACGCGGCTGCTCAGCCGGATCCTGGCCGGCGACACCCCGGTCGGCACCCCGCGGGCGGTGCGGCTGCTGGACCGGCACCCGGTCCTCCAGGGCATCCCGGCCCGGGCCGTCGGGTTCGGGCTGCTGCCCGAGCACGTGCCGCCGGCCCCGGCCACGGGGGTGCGGGCGCGGTCCTGAGCCGGACCGGCACCCGGGTCAGCGCCGCGCCCGGGCGAGGACGGCCTCGGCGACGACGAGGTCCTGCCAGGACATGCCGACGCTCTTCACCAGCAGCGGGCGGTCCGTCGCGGCGACGGTGTGCCCGGTGACGACGTCCCGCATCGGCACCAGGTCCGCCGGCCGCAGGGCGCCGTCCTCGATGGCGAGCACCACGTCCCCGGCCTCGCGGAGCGCGGTGGCGACGTCCTCGACCACGACGGTGGCCCGGGCGCACAGGGCGGCGGGCACCTCCCGGGCGTCCGGCTCGTGCGAGCCCACCGCCACGACGACGGCGCCGTCGGCGACCAGGTCGGCGTCGAACAGCGGGGTCCGGGCCGAGGTCGCGCACACGACGACGTCCGCCGTCCGCAGTGCCTCGTCGGCGCGCGGGCTGCCCAGCGCGACCACGTCGGCCCCGGCGGCCGGCCGCACGCGGCCGGGGTCGCGGACCAGCTGGCTGACGCCGGCGAGCGGGCGGTGCCCCGCCAGCGTCCCGGCCAGGGTGGCCAGGTGCCCGCGCGCCTGCGGGCCCCCGCCGATCACGGCCAGCCGCAGCGGGCCGGACCCGGCGAGCAGCCGCGGCAGGACCGCGGCCACCGACACCGCCGGCGTCCGCAGCGTGGTGAGCGCCGTGCCGTCGAGCACCGCGACCAGCCCGAGCGTGCCGGCGTCGAAGAGCAGGTAGCACGCCTGGATGCGGGGGAGGCCCCGGGCGGGGTTGCCCGGCGCCACGGTCGCCACCTTGACGCCCACGTGGCCGGCGCCCGCGGCGCCGGCACCCTCCGACGGCATCAGCAGGAACGAGCCCGCGCGCAGCGGGACGGCCGAGCGCGGCAGGTCCGCGGCCGGGTCCAGCCCCGCGGTCAGGGCGGCGGTGACCGCCGCGACGGCGGCGGCCGGGCTGCAGGCGGCGCCGACCGCCTCGCCGTCGAGGACGAGAGGGCCGGCGCTCACCACGGCACGCAGGACGCGAGCGGCACGGGCGTCAGGCGATCCGGCGCACCCGGTTCACCGTCAGTCCGTTCTCGTCCAGCAGCTCGGGGATCCGCGCGGCGAACTCCCGGAGGTGCGGTGCCGCGAGGTGGGCGTCCAGGTCCTCCCCGGACTCCCAGTTCTCGTAGAAGAAGAACGCGTCCGGGTCCTCCGCGCCCTGGTGCAGGTCGTAGTTGACGTACCCCTTCTCCTGGCTCGTCGGCCCGATGAGGGCCTCGAGGCCTGCCCGCAGCTCCTCGCGCTTCCCCGGTGCGGCGCGCATGGAGGCGATGACGGTGAGCAGGTCGCGTCGGTCGTCGGTGGGGGTGGGCACGCAGGGGACCTCCGTTCCGGGGCGGCCGGCACGGTGCCGGCCGGGGTGTGGTGCCGGTCACGCTACCGACGCCGGCGTGCCCGGGCAGGCCGGAGCCGCGCCGGCGGGCGCACCCCACCGCGGGCACGCTAGGTTCCCGGCCATGGCCGGTGGGGAGAGCCCCGGAGCGGACGAGCCCGCGCGCGCCGTCGCGCGGCGGATGGCCGGGGCGGCGAGCGCCTGGCTGGACGCCCTGGACGCCGAGCAGCGCGCGGTGGCCGCCGGGGCGGCGCCCGGGGACGGGGCGTCGGACGCCGAACGCCGGCGCTGGTTCTACACGCCGACCGACCACGGCGGCCTGACGTTCCACGCCCAGCGCCCGGCCCAGCAGCGGGCGGCGATGGCGCTGGTGGCCTCCGGGCTGTCCACCCCCGGGTACGTCACCGTGGCGACGGTGATGGGCCTGGAGAACGTGCTGGACCAGGTCGAGGGCTTCGTCACCCGGTTCGACCGGGAGCGGGGCCGGGACCCGGGCCTCTACTACCTGCGGGTCTTCGGCCGGCCGGGGGACACCGGGGCGTGGGGCTGGCGGTTCGGCGGCCACCACGTGTCGCTGAACAACCTGGTCGTGGACGGCGCGGTGGTGGCGACCACCCCGTGCTTCCTCGGCGCGGACCCGGCCACCTCCCCGCTGCTGGGCGGCGCGCTGAACCGGCCGCTGGGCCGGGTGGAGGACCTCGCCCGGGACCTCGTCCGGTCGCTGCGGCCCGAGCTCGCCGCCCGGGCGGTGCTGCTGCCCCGGGCGCCCTCGGACCTGGTCACCGCCAACCGCACGACGGTCTCCCCGGGCGACCGGGTCGTCCCGCTGGCCGGGATCTGGCGGGACGAGCGGTTCCCCGACCCGGCCGAGCAGGCCAAGCTGCAGGCCCTCAGCGACCGGATCGACGAGGCCGCCGGCTACGGCGACCGGGAGCACGCAGCCGTGGCCTACACCGCCGAGCCGAAGGGCGTGCCGGCGGCGGACCTGGACGCCGAGCAGCGCGCGATGCTCCGGCTGCTGCTGGGCACCTACCTCGACCGGGTGCCCGCCGAGCTGTCGCCGGTGCGCCGCTACGACGACGACGCCGCCCTCGACGCCGTCCACGTCGCGTGGGCGGGGTCCACCGCGCCCGGGGAGCCGCACTACTACCGGCTGCAGGGGCCCCGGCTGCTGGTGGAGTGGGACAACACGCAGCGCGGGGCCAACCACGCCCACTCGGTGTGGCGCGACCCGGACGCCGACTTCGGCCTGGACGTGCTCGCCCGGCACCGGGCTGCCGAGCACCGCTGACCCGTCGTCAGCGGGTGCCGGCGGGGAGGGGACTCACTCCTCGGCGCGCTGCCGTTCGATCTGCTCGAGCACCGTCTTGCGGTGCTTGCCGAGCTCCGCCTCGGCGCGCTCGGCCCGGTCCAGCTGGGTCTCGCCGTGCAGGGCGGCCGCCTTCCTGCGTGCCTCGGCGGCGGGGAGGTCGATCAGCTCGGCGGCCCGGCGGGCCTCCTGCGCGGCCTCGGTGTTCGGCACGCGCTGGGTGTCGCCGGACCTCTTCCGCCGGTCGGTGGCCTGCTGCTCCTCGGGGCTGAGCAGCGCCCACGCCGCGTCGGGCAGGTACCGGGCGGTGCCGTCCTCGCCGCGTGCGTCGCTGCCGCCGTCGGCGGTGTGCCAGTCCTGCCCGGTCCACTCCGACAGGTGCTGCTGGGCCTCGGTGCGCTCGCCCTCGTGCACGTAGCCGCCGCCCTGCGCCTCGTACTCGTGCGTCAGCAGCTGGCTCTTGCGCGCGCTCCACTGGCCCGGCCGGCCGCCCCGGTCGCCGGCCTTGATCTCCTCCTTGAGCCGGGCCCGCAGCTCCGGCTCGGTGTAGTCGGCCGCGTAGTCCTCCGCGCCCTTCCCGCTCATCGGGCGGTCCTCTCCGCGGTGCGGTCGGTCACCATGCGCTCGGTGAGCCGGGCGATGCGGCCGGTCTGCCGGGACAGGGTCATGTCCAGCAGCCGGTCGACCGGCGGCACCTCGCCGAGCCGGGCCAGCCCCATCCAGCGGGGCACCGCGACCGTCCGGGACCAGTAGCAGGTCAGGCTCCGGGCGACCTGCTCGGCGACCCGGTCGGGCCGGATCCCCGGGGACAGCCGGCCCTCGGCGTCGGAGTCGGAGACCGGTGCCGCGCCGCGCCCGCGCACCAGCCACTCGGTGGCGACCGGGCCGGGGGTGATCGAGTGCACGCGGACGCCGCGGGCGGTGACCTCCCGCCGCAGGCCCTTGACGAACCCGTGCGCGCCGGCCTTGGTCGCGGAGTAGACGGTGAGCGGCGGGACCTGGGACAGCGCCGCAGAGGAGGCGACGACCAGCACGTCCGCCCGGCCGTGCCGCTCTGCGGCGGTGAGCAGGTGCGGCAGCGCGAGCCGGGCGAGGTCGACGACACCGGTGAGGTTGGTGGCGATCATGGCCTCGACGGCCTCCTGGGGCGTGTCCTCCACCAGCCCGGCGTAGCCGACGGCGGCGTTGAGGACGACGGCGTCCAGCCGGCCGTGCTCGGCGACCACGCGCTCCACCAGGGCGGTGCGGTCGGTCGCCGACGCGACGTCGGCCGGGACGCCGGTGGCCCCGGGGACGCCGGCCAGCGCCTCGGTCAGCCGGTCCCGGTCCCGGGCACAGGCCACCACCCGCGCCCCGGACGCGGCCAGCCGGCGGACGACGGTGCGGCCGATGCCGGCGCTGCCCCCGGTGACCAGGACGACGCGGCCTCTCAGATCGGTCATGCCCCCGGTCCTGCCCCGGATCGGTGGGGCACAACCACGTGATGCGACAGGGATCAGGGGTCGCCGGCGCCCAGGTGGGCCTGCTTGGGCGCCAGTCCGCGCAGTGCCTCGGCGGCCACCTTGGCCCGGCCGGCACCGGCCGCGGCCAGCACGACGGCGCCGACCAGGCCCTCCACCAGCGGCGCGGGGGAGAGGACCACCCGGTCGCGGACGTCGTCGTCCAGCAGTTCCAGCGCCGTCTCCGCGGACAGCACGGCGCTGCCCAGGTCCATCAGCACGACGACGCCGTCCCCGCTGTCCGCGGCGGCCACCGCGTCCGCGATGGCCGTGGCATCGGTGCCCAGGCCCCCGTCGACGTCACCGGCGGCCACCTCGACGGCGAGCTCCCGGCCGGGCAGCATGCCGCGGGCGAACGCGACCGCGGCGTCGGCGAGGGCGCGGCTGTGCGAGACCACCACCAGCCCGACGGTCACCTCAGCCCCCGTCCCGGGCCAGCGTGCTCGCGGCGGCCTCGACCAGCAGGGTGGCCGAGGTGGCGCCGGGGTCCTGGTGGCCGGCGCTGCGGTCCCCGAGGTAGCTGGCCCGGCCCTTGCGGGCGACCATCGGCACGGTCGCGTCCCGCCCGCCCGCGGCCGCCTCCGCGGCCGCCCGCAGCGCCTCGGCCAGCGGCCGCCCCTCGGCCAGCGCCGCGTCGAGCGCGTCGCAGGCCGGGCCCAGCGCGTCGAGCATCGTCTTGTCGCCGGGCTCCGCCTTGCCCCGCGCGGCGACGCCGTCCAGCCCGGCCCGCAGCGCCGCGGCGAGCCCGGCGCCGTCCCCGTCGCCCAGCGCACCCGAGGCGCGCAGGAAGAACGTGCCGTAGAGCGGCCCGCTGGCGCCGCCGACCGTGCGGATCAGCGTCATCGCCGTCGTCTTGAGCACCGCGGCACCGTCCGCGGGGGGCTCGGCGTCCAGCGCGGCCACCGCCGCGGTCATCCCGCGGTCGAGGTTGGAGCCGTGGTCGGCGTCGCCGATGGCGGCGTCCAGGTCGGTCAGGGTGTCCCGCTGCTCGTGCACCAGCCGGGCGAACTCGCCGACCCAGGCGGTGAGCGCGGCGGCGTCGACCGTGTCCGGCACGGTCAGCCGCCCCAGCGCAGCGCCGGGGTGCGCACCGGGGCGTCCCACAGCCGGAGCAGCTCGTCGTCGGCCTTGAGCAGGGTCACCGAGCAGCCGGCCATCTCCAGGCTGGTCATGTACGAGCCCACCAGGTTGCGGGCGACGCCGACCCCGGCCTTCTCCAGGAGGGCGACCACCTCGGCGTACATCAGGTACAGCTCCAGCAGCGGTGTGCCGCCCATGCCGTTGACGAAGGCGATCACCCCGCCGCCGCCGGTGAAGTCCAGGTCGGCGAGGACCGGCTCGACCAGCATCTCGGCGATCTCCCGGGCCGGCGCCACCGGCACCCGGCGGCGGCCGGGCTCCCCGTGGATGCCCACGCCGATCTCCATCTCGCCCTCGGGCAGGTCGAACGTCGGCCGGCCGGCCGCCGGCACCGTGCAGGAGGTCAGCGCCATGCCCATGCTGCGGCCGTTGCCGTTGACCCGGCGGGCGATGTCGGCGACCTCGGCCAGCGGCCGGCCCTGCTCCGCCGCGGCGCCGGCGATCTTCTCCGCCAGCACGGTCACGCCCACGCCCCGGCGCCCGGCGGTGTAGAGGCTGTCCTGCACCGCGACGTCGTCGTCGAGGACCACTGCGACGACCTCGGTGTCGGACTCGGCGGCGGCCAGCTCGGCGGCCATCTCGAAGTTCATCACGTCGCCGGTGTAGTTCTTGACCAGGTGCAGCACGCCGGCGCCGCCGTCCACGCCGCTGGTCGCGGCCATCACCTGGTCGGGCACCGGTGAGGTGAACACCTCGCCGGCGCACGCCGCGTCGAGCATGCCGGGGCCGACGAACCCGCCGTGCATCGGCTCGTGGCCCGACCCGCCGCCGGAGACCAGGCCGACCTTGCCGCGCACCGGGGCGTCGGCGCGGAAGACCACCCGGTTCTGGTGGTCCACCCGCAGCTCGGGGTGGGCGGCGGCCATGCCCCGCAGGGCGTCGGCGACGACGTCCGCTGGATCGTTGATGAGCTTCTTCATCGGGACTCCTGTCGTCGGCGCCGGTGCCGGGCCCTCGCGGTCGGAGGCTAGGGGCGCGCACCCGGGCACACAAGCGGCCGACCGGCTAGCGTCGGGACGGTGCAGCTCCCCGACGGCCTGGTCGCGGTGGTCAAGCGTGACTGCCCCACCTGCCGGCTCGTCGAGCCGGTGCTGCGCCGGCTCGGCGCCGCCGTGTGGTGCCAGGACGACGCCACGTGGTTCGACGGCGACGACACCGACCTGGAGCTGTCCTACCGGCTGGGCGTCGAGACCGTCCCCACGCTGCTGCGGGTCGAGGGCGGCCGGGAGACCGGCCGGACCGTCGGCTGGAGCCGGGAGCAGTGGGAGGAGCTGACCGGGACCCCGGGGCTGGGGGAGGGGCTGCCGGACCACCGGCCGGGCTGTGGCTCGATGTCGGTCGACCCCTTCCGCGTCGACGAGCTCGAGGCGCGCTACGGCGGCAGCGGCCTGCGCAGCCGGCGGGTCGAGCTCGCCGAGCTGGAGGACGAGCACGAGGCGCTGTTCGACCGCGGCTGGACCGACGGGCTCCCCGTCGTCCCGCCGACGCCGGAGCGGGTGCTGCGGATGCTGCGCGGCACGACCCGCGACCCCGGCGAGGTGGTCGCCGTCGTGCCCCCGGACCTGGTCGGGTGCACGGTGGAGAAGGTGGCGGTCAACGCGGTGCTGGCCGGCTGCCTGCCGGAGCACCTGCCGGTGGTGCTGGCCGCGGTGGAGGCCGCCTGCGCCGAGGAGTTCGCGCTGCACGGGCTGCTCGCGACGACGTACTTCGCCGGGCCGGTGGTCGTCGTCAACGGGCCGGTCGCCCGCCGGATCGGGATGAACAGCGGGGTCAACGCGCTCGGGCAGGGCAACCGCGCGAACGCCACCATCGGCCGCGCGCTGCAGTTGGTGGTCCGCAACGTGGGCGGCGGCCGTCCCGGGGAGGTCGACCGGGCGACCCTGGGCAACCCGGGCAAGTACACGTTCTGCTTCGCCGAGCGCGAGGACGGCAGCCCGTTCGCCCCGCTGGCCGCCGACCGCGGCGTGCCCGGGGACGCGGTCACGGTCTTCGCCGGGTCCGGCGTGCAGCCCGTGGTGGACCAGCTCAGCCGCGACCCGGGGTCGCTGGCCCGCAGCTTCGCGGCCTGCCTGCGGGTGAACGCCCACCCGAAGCTGCCGCTGGGGTTCGACGCGATGCTGATCGTGTCCCCCGAGCACGGCCGGGTGTTCCGCGAGGCCGGCTGGGACCGCGCCCGGCTGCTGGCCGAGCTGGACGAGCTGCTCACCCTGCCCGGCGCCGAGCTGGTCCGCGGGGCCGGCGGCATGGCCGAGGGCATTGCCGCCGACCTGGCGGACCGGCCGCTCCCCAAGTTCCGGCCCGGCGGGCTGCTGGTGGTCTCCGCCGGCGGTGACGCCGGGCTGTTCAGCGCGGTCGTGGGTGGTTGGGTGTCGGGCGAGGCGGGCAGTGTCCCGGTGACGCGAGGAGTGGGCGGATGAGGACGGTCCTGGACCCGACCGGCGAGCGGCGGACGTCGGCCCGCGCCCTGCTGCCCCGACCGGCGTCGCTGCGCGGCCGGACCGTCGGCCTGCTGGACATCAGCAAGGCCCGCGGCGACGTCGTGCTCGACCGGCTCGCCGAGCTGCTGGCCGAGGACGGCGCCACCGTGCGGCGGTACCGCAAGCCGACGTTCGCCCGGACCGCGCCGGTCGACCTGCGGCACGAGATCGCTGAGCAGTGCGAGGTGGTCATCGAGGCGCTCGCCGACTAGGGCTCGTGCACGTCGTGCAGTGTGCACGACATCGCCGACCTCGAGCGCCGCGGCGTGGTGGGGGTCTTCCTGGCCAGCGCGGCCTTCGCCGAGGCCGCCCGGCTGCAGGGCGAGGCGCTGGGGTTCCCCGCGCCGTACGTGCTGGTGCCGCACCCGGTGCAGGACCGCACCGACGCCGAGCTGCGGGCGGCCGCCGAGCAGGTACACCCGGCGGTGGTCGCCGCGGTGACCGCGGCCGGCGGGGGCTGACCGGCGCTCAGCCGGGGACCGCCGGCGACGGCCGGTCCGCCCCGCGGAGCCCGACCAGGGCGCTGCCGACGAACGCCACGGCGAGGACCGCGGCGGCCAGCCAGGTCAGGTGGACCGGCAGCGGGGCGGACCGGAACATGGTCGCGCCCACGCCGGCGAGCGTCCCGGCGAGCAGGACGACGCCGGGCCACCAGACGCGGCGCACGGCGAGCACCAGCGCCGCCGCGGGCGCCCAGTAGGTCAGCTGGCTGACCGTGCCCAGCTCCCGGACCGGCGCACCGAGGGCCCGGCCGGCGGGGAGGGCGTCGGTCCAGGGGGCGAAGAACATCGAGGCGCAGTGGAACGCCAGCACCAGCACGCCGACGACGGCGACCGCGAGTGCCGTCCGGTCGACCGGCACGGCCCGGCCCGGCCAGAGCGGCCGCCGCACGGCCAGCCGCGCCGCGCCGGCCAGGACCGCGGCGCCGGACAGCAGGGCCCAGTAGACCGGCTGGTCCATGGCCTGCCCCTCCTCCCGGCGTGCGGTCCGCGGACCGCCCGGCCGTCGGTCCTGACCTGATGCTCGCACCGAGCCGCTGCGCCGGCTCGGTCCGGTGGACAGCGGCGGGCTCGGTGCGCCGGCCCGATGCCGCGGGCTCCGGCGACCCTCGACCGCGGAGTGACCACTGCGCGGAGGACCCGTCGGGACGGCGCCGGATGCACCCGCGCTCCCCGGGCGCGGGGTCAGCGGGCCAGGAAGTGCACGCCCAGCCACAGCCAGGCGACCAGGACGGTCGCGCGGCCGGTCGTGGTGCGCATGGCGGCGCCCAGGACCTCGGCCGCGGTCGCCGGGCCGAGCCGCCCGCGCGCGCAGGCCTCGAGCGCCATCCCGATGACGAGCAGGCAGGCGAGGACGGCGATGCCCACCGCAGTGCCGCTCACCGGGTCCGCCGCGGGCGGCGTGGGCGGGCGAGCAACCACGCCCCCGCCGCCAGCCAGCACACGGTGGCTCCGCCGCGCACCACCGGGTGCGCGAGGAGGGGATCGGCCAGGTCGCTCACCGTCGGCACGTCGTCGTCCGCCAGGGTCACCAGCTCCCAGGACACCACCACCGCGAGCCAGCCGAGCCAGGGCAGACCCCGCCGGCCCACCGGCGCGGCGGCCTCGCCCGACCGCAGGGCCAGCGCCAGACCGGTCACCATCGCTCCCGCGGTCCCGACCGCGAGGAGCGCGCCGACGGACAGCTCGCCTGCCGTCGCGACCGCGAGGACGCACGGGACGGCCACCGCTGCGGAGGTGAGCCGACACACGGCGGGGGAAGGAGCCACCCGTGCATGCTCACCCCGGTCGGGAGGTGCCGGCAGTTCCGGCGGGGACGTGTCGTCGGTGCCCGGACCGGGCATGTCCCGGACCCCCGTTGCCGGAGGAGAGAGAGGACCAGCCGTGCAGCCCGACCCACGCCCCGGAGAGGACGACGTCGACCGCGACGACGCGCAGGCGCTGTCGCGGGCCACGGGTGGCGGTGCCGGTGAAGAGCCGGACGCGGACGCCACGACGGGCACGGGGGACTCGGGGACCTTCGTCGGGCGGGTGGCCGGCCAGGACGTCGGGTACGCGGAGGAGACCGGCGCGGAACGACGGGCGGCGGCGCAGCAGGAGGACTGACCCGGGTCAGCTGCCGGTCATCCGGTTCCCGCGGACTCCGGTCGCCAGCGGGCGTGCCGGGTCCGCGTCTCGCCGTGCCGGACCAGCTCCAGGCGCGGGCGCGGGCCCTCGCTGCGCCCGGTCTGCGGCGGCCGGCTGCCCGCCGCGAACGGCTTCGGCCAGACGGCGCCCGGGCCGGTGTAGCCCTGGTCGGCGGCGGCGTGCAGCGTCCACTGCGGGTCGTAGAGGTGCGGTCGGCCCAGCGCGCAGAGGTCGGCGCGGCCGGCCAGCAGGATCGAGTTGACGTCGTCGTAGCTGGAGATCGCCCCCACGGCGATGACCGCGACGCCGTACTCGCGGCCCACCTCGTTGCGGATCCGGTCGGCGTACGGGGTCTGGTAGCTCCGCCCGAACGCGGGGCGCTCCTCCTTCACCACCTGGCCGGTGGACACGTCGATGCCGGCGGCCCCGTGCTCGGCGAAGGCCCGGGCCACCTCCACGGCCGCGTCGACGTCGGTGCCGCCCTCGAACCAGTCGGTGGCCGAGATGCGCACGGTCATCGGCCGCTCCGCGGGCCACACCGCGCGGACGGCGTCGAACACCTCCAGCGGGAAGCGCAGCCGGTTCTCCAGCGGGCCGCCGTAGCGGTCGGTGCGCCGGTTGGACAGCGGGGAGACGAACGAGGACAGCAGGTAGCCGTGCGCAGCGTGCAGCTCCAGCACGTCGAACCCGGCCCGGGCCGCGGCCTCCGCGTTGCGGACGAACTCCTCGCGGATGCCGACCAGCTCGGTCTCGGTGAGCTCGCGCGGCACCGGGTTGGCGGGGGAGTAGGGGAGGGGCGAGGGGGCGACCACTTCCCAGCCGCCCTCGGGCAGCGGGTCGTCGATGCCCTCCCACATCAGCTTGGTGGAGCCCTTGCGGCCGGAGTGCCCGAGCTGGACGCCGATCTTCGCGTCGGTGGCGCCGTGCACGAAGTCGACGACGCGGGTCCAGGCCGCCTCCTGCTCCGGCGTGTAGAGCCCGCTGCAGCCCGGGGTGATCCGGCCCTCGGGTGAGGTGCAGACCATCTCGGTCATGACCAGGCCGGCGCCGCCCAGCGCCTTGCCGCCCAGGTGGACCAGGTGGAAGTCGGTCGGCAGCCCGTCGTCCGCGGAGTACATGTCCATCGCCGAGACGACGATCCGGTTCTTCAGCTCCAGCGGGCCGAGCCGGAAGGAGTGGAACATCGGCGGGCGGGGGTCGACCGGGACCGGCTGGGAGCGGGCGAACCAGGCGTCGATGCCGGCCACGAACTCGGGGTCGCGCAGCCGCAGGTTCTCGTGGGTCACCCGGCGGCTGCGCGTGACGATGTTGAACGCGAACTGCTCGGGCGGCTGGTGCACGTAGTGCGCGATGTCCTCGAACCACTCCAGGCTGGCCTGCGCGGCGCGCTGGGTGGAGAGCACCACCGGCCGCCGCTCGGCCTCGTAGGCGGTGAGCGCGGCGTCGAGGTCGGGGTGCTCGTGCAGGCAGGCGGCCAGGGCGAGGGCGTCCTCCATGGCGAGCTTGGTGCCCGACCCGATGGAGAAGTGCGCGGTGTGCGCCGCGTCGCCGATGAGCACCAGGTTCCCGTGCCGCCAGGTCTCGTTGCGCAGCGACAGGAAGTTCAGCCACTTCGAGTTGTTCGCGAACACCCGGTGGCCGCCGAGGACGTCGGCGAACAGGTGCTCGACCAGCTCGATGGACTTGGTGTCGCTCTCGCCCGGCGGGAGGTCGGTGGCGGCGACGTCGCCGAAGGCGCGCTGCCACACGTCCTCGTGCATCTCGACGATGAACGTGCTGCCGGTGCGGTCGTAGGGGTAGCCGTGGATCTGCATGACCCCGTGCGGGGTGTCCTCGACGTAGAACTTGAACGCCTCGAAGACCAGGTCGGTGCCCAGCCACATGTACTTGCTGCGGCGCGTCTCCAGGGTCGGGCGGAACACCTCGGCGTAGGTGGTGCGGATCTGCGACCGGGCCCCGTCGCCGGCCAGCACGAGGTCGTACCCGGCCCGCAGCTGGTCGGGGTGCGGGGCCTCGGCGCGGAAGTGCACGGTCACGCCGAGGTCGGCGCACCGGCGCTGCAGGATGCCCAGCAGCTCCTTGCGGCTCATCGCGGCGAACCCGTGCCCGCCCGAGGTCGTCGTCGTCCCGCGGTAGTGGACGTCGATGTCGTCCCAGCGGGCGAAGTGCCGCTGCACCTCGGCGAAGACGGCGGGGTCGGCGTGCTCGATGCCGCCGAGGGTCTCGTCGGAGAAGACCACGCCGAACCCGAAGGTGTCGTCGGGGGCGTTGCGCTCCCACACCGTCACCTCGTGGGTGGGGTCGAGCTGCTTGACCAGGGCGGAGAAGTACAGGCCCCCGGGGCCTCCGCCGACAACCGCGATGCGCATGGGCCGTCCTCCAGCTCCGGTGGGCGTGCCCCGAGGTTATGCCGTTCCCGCGACGGTCGTCAACGTCGCGACAGGAGCTGTCCAGGGGTTCCGCCCGGGCGGCCGGACCGGGATGCTCGGCCGGTCTCCCCCCGCCGTCCCGAAGGGCACCCCATGTCGATCCTGGCCCCGCTCGTGGAGGGTCTGGCGAGCGGCGCGGTCGAGGTGGTCGACCTCACCGCGCCGCTGTCGGACCGGACCCCGGTCATCCAGTTGCCGCCCGAGTTCGCCCAGACCGGGAGGTTCGAGCTGGCGGAGCTCAGCCGGTACGACGACCGCGGCCCGGCCTGGTACTGGAACGACTTCCGGACCGGCGAGCACACCGGCACCCACTTCGACGCCCCCAACCACTGGGTGACCGGCCGGGACGGCGAGGACGTCGCCTCGGTCCCGGCGCGCCGGCTGGTCGCGCCCGTGGTGGTGCTCGACTTCTCCGCGCAGGTCGCCGAGGACCCCGACTTCCTGCTCGAGGTGGAGCACGTCCGGGAGTGGGAGACCGTCCACGGGCCGCTGCCGGCCGGCGGCTGGCTGCTCTACCGCACCGGCTGGGACGTCCGGTCGGACTCCCAGGAGCGGTTCCTCAACGCCGACGACGCGGGCCCGCACACGCCCGGCGTCTCGCCCGCCTGCGCCCGCTGGCTGGCGGAGGAGGCGCCGGTCGTCGGGCTGGGCGTGGAGACGGTCGGCACCGACGCGGGCGCCGCCCACTCCTTCGACCCGCCGTTCCCCTGCCACGCGGCGCTGATGGGCAGCGGGAAGTACGGGCTCACGCAGCTGCAGAACCTCGCGCTGCTGCCGGCGACCGGTGCGCTGCTGATCGCCGGCCCGCTGCCGATCGTCAGCGGGTCCGGGTCCCCGTCGCGGGTGCTGGCCCTGGTCGAGCGCGGATGACCGTCGCGCACGCCGTCGGCCGGGCGCTGGTCGGCAGCGGGATCGACGCCGTCTTCGGGGTGGTGGGCTCGGGCAACTTCGTCGTCACCAACGCGATGGTGGCCGCCGGCGCACGGTTCGTGGCCGCCCGGCACGAGGGCGGCGCCGCGACGATGGCCGACGCGTACGCGCGGATGAGCGCCGGGCCGGCCGCGGTGACCCTGCACCAGGGGGTCGGGCTGACCAACGCCCTGACCGGCATCACCGAGGCGGCGAAGAGCCGGACGCCGCTGGTCGTGGTGGCCGCCGAGGCCACCGCGCCACGGTCCAACTTCTCCGTCGACCAGGCGGCGCTGGCCGAGGCGGTCGGGGCGGTGCCCGTGCGGGTCACCTCCGCGGCCACCGCGGTCGCGCAGGCCGCCGGGGCGGTGCGGACGGCGGTGGAGGAGCGGCGGGTCGTCCTGCTGAACCTCCCCCTCGACGTGCAGGCGCTGGAAGCCGCACCGACCGCCGGGGGGCCGGCCGGGGACGTGCCCGCGCCGTCGCCGGCGACGGTCCCGGTCGACCCGGACGGCGTCGCACGGCTGGCCGAGGCGCTGCGGACCGCGCGCCGGCCGGTGTTCGTGGCCGGCCGCGGCGCCCGGGGGCCGGGGTCCCGAGCCGCGCTGGAGTCCCTCGCCGAGGGCTGCGGCGCGCTGCTGGCGACCTCGGCGGTGGCCAAGGGCCTGTTCACCGGCAACCCGTGGTCCCTGGACGTGTCCGGGGGCTTCGCCTCACCGCTGGCCGCGGAGCTGATCGGCGGCGCCGACCTGATCGTCGGCTGGGGCTGCGCGCTGAACATGTGGACGATGCGGCACGGACGGCTGATCGCCGACGACGCCGTCGTGGTGCAGGTCGACCTGGACGCCGACGCGCTGGGCGCGCACCGGGACCTGACCTTCGGTGTGGTCGGGGACGTGCGGGCCACGGCCGAGGCGGTCACCGCCGTGCTCGACGCCCCGGACGGACCGGCGTACCGGACGGCGGAGGTGGCGCAGGCCCTCCGCGAGCGGGTGCGCTGGCGCGACGTGCCGTTCCGGCCCCTCGGCGGGACGGAGCGGATCGACCCGCGGGCGCTGACCGTGGCGCTGGACGACCTGCTTCCGGCCGAACGGGTCGTGGCCGTCGACTCGGGCAACTTCATGGGCTACCCCAGCGCGTTCCTCGGCGTCCCGGACGAGTTCGGCTTCTGCTTCACCCAGGCCTTCCAGTCCGTCGGGCTGGGGCTGTCCACCGCGATCGGCGCGGCGCTGGCCCGCCCGGACCGGCTGCCGGTGGCCGCGCTCGGCGACGGCGGCGCGCTGATGGGCGCCTCGGAGCTGGAGACCGTCGTGCGGCTCGGGCTGCCGATGGTGGTCGTCGTCTACGACGACGAGGCCTACGGCGCCGAGGTGCACCACTTCGGGCCCGAGGGGCTGCCGCTGGACACCGTGCGGTTCCCGGCCACCGACCTGGCCGCGATCGCCCGCGGGTACGGCTTCGATGCGCTCACCGTGCGCCGGGTCGAGGACCTGGCGCCGGTGGCGGACTGGGTGGCCGGCCCCCGCTCGGCGCCGCTGTTCGTGCACGCGAAGGTGGCCGACGACGAGCCCGCGTGGTGGCTGGAGGAGGCCTTCCGCGGGCACTGACCGGCGGCAACGGCTCGGTTCAGCGCAGCTTGTGGCGCTGCAGCTTGCCGGTGCTGGTCCGGGGCAGCTCGTCGACGAACTCCACCGCGCGTGGCCGCTTGTACGGCGCGATGGCCTGCCTGACGAAGTCCTGCAGCTCCTCGGCGGTCACGTCGCGGGTGCGGCCGGGGGCGAGGACGACGAACGCCTTGACGATCATCCCGCGGTCCGGGTCGGGGGCCCCCACCACCGCGCAGTCGACGACCTCCGGGTGGTCGAGCAGCGCGTGCTCCACCTCCGGGCCGGCGATGTTGTACCCGGCGGAGACGATCATGTCGTCGGTCCGTGCCTGGTAGTGGTAGTAGCCGTCGGCGTCGCGCACGTAGGTGTCGCCGGTGACGTTCCAGCCGTGCCGGACGTAGACCTCCTGCCGGTCCCCGAACAGGTAGCGGCAGCCGGTGGGCCCGCGGACGGCGAGGTGTCCCGGCGTCCCGTCGGGCACCGGCCGGCCGTCGTCGTCCAGGACGGCGGCGGTGTACCCGGGCACCGGTCGGCCGGTCGAGCCGGGGCGGATGTCGTCGTCCGCGGCCGCGATGAAGATGTGCAGCATCTCGGTGGCGCCGATCCCGTCGATGATCCGCAGCCCGGTCGCGGCGTGCACGTCGCGCCACACCGACGCCGGCAGCGCCTCGCCGGCGGACACCGCGCGGCGGACACCGGCCAGCCGGTCGGCGCGGCCGGCGGCGAGCACCGCCTTGTACGCCGTGGGCGCGGTGACCAGCACCGTCACCCCGTGCTCGGCCACCGCGTCGGCCAGCTGCTCGGGGGTCGCCCGCTCCAGCAGCAGCACGCTGGCGCCGACGCGCATCGGGAAGACCACCAGCCCGCCGAGGCCGAAGGTGAAGCCGATCGGCGGGGTCCCGGTGAAGACGTCGTCGGCCACCGGGCGCAGCAGGTGCGCGGAGAAGGTGTCGGCGATGGCGAGCACGTCCCGGTGGAAGTGCATGGTCGCCTTCGGCCGGCCGGTGGTCCCGGAGGTGAAGGCGAGCAGCGCGACGTCGTCGGCGGCGGTGCGGACGTCGTCGAACCGGTCGGACTTGCCCGCGGCGCGCACGCACAGGTCGTCGGGTGCCGTCCCGCCGAAGGCCACCGTGGTCAGGTCCGGGACCGCCGCCCGCTGCAGGTCCTCGAGCAGCCTGGCGTCGCACAGCGCGACCGCCGGCCGGCACATCTCGGCCATGGTGGCCAGCTCCGCGGCGCGCAGCAGCGGCATGGTGGTGACGGCGACGCCGCCGGCCTTGAGGACGGCGAACCAGCAGGCGACCAGCCAGGGCCCGTTGAACCCGCGCAGCAGCACCCGGTTGCCGGGGACCAGGCCGAGGTCCTCGACCAGGACGGCGGCGATCCGGTTCGCGTGCGCGCGGAGGTCACCGTAGCTCCAGACGGTCCCGTCCGGTGTCCGCAGGCAGGGCCGGTCGGCACCGAGGGAGTCGATGGTGCCGTCGAGCAGCGCGGTGGCGCAGTTGAGCCGGTCGCCGTAGTCGAGCGGGCCCAGGTCGATCACCGGCCACTGCTCCAGCGGCGGGAGCGCGTCGCGGCAGAACGGGTCCTGGTGGGCCGAGGGGCTCAGCGGGGTGAGACCCGGGGCGGAGGGGCGCTGCGTCATCGAGGTACCTCTCCCGAGGGGGCCGCAGCGCGATGCTCCGGCGTCCACCGGGAAACTATGGCGATCTGCTGACGAGAGTCAACAAGGCGGCATGCGCGAGGTCCGGACGACCGCGCAGCGTCGTTATCGTGTGCCGGTGACCGTGGTCCGGGAGGCAGGCGTCGGGGAAGCGGGTGTCGAGGGGGCGGGTGCGGTCGGGGCGCTGCAGCCCCGGCAGCTGATCGTCACCCTGTACGGCCTCTACGCCCGCGAGCACGGCAGCTGGCTGTCGGTGGCCGCCGTCGTCCGGCTGATGGCCGCCCTGGGCGTCGAGGAGTCCGCCGTCCGGTCGTCGATCTCCCGGCTGAAGCGGCGCGGGTGGCTGGACGCGCGGCGGGTGGACGGCGTGGCCGGCTACGCGCTCACCGGGGTGGCCCAGGAGATCCTGGCCGACGGCGACGCGCGGATCTTCGGCCGTCGGCGGGCCGAGGACGCCGACGGCTGGCTGCTGGTGGTGTTCTCGGTGCCCGAGTCCGAGCGGGACAAGCGGCACCAGCTGCGGTCGCAGCTGACCCGGCTGGGCTTCGGCACGGTCGCCCCGGGGGTGTGGGTGGCGCCGGGGCACCTGGCCGACGAGGCCGCCGAGGTGCTCGCGCGGCGGGACCTGGCCGGCTACGTGGAGCTGTTCCGCGACGCGCGGCTGGCCCTCGGCGACGTCCGCGAGAACGTGGCCCGCTGGTGGGACCTGGACGCGGTGCACGCCCGGTACGCGGAGTTCCTGGACCGCCAGGAGCCGGTGCGCGACCGGGTGCGCCGCGTCGGCGCCGACCCGGAGCAGGCCTTCGTCGACTACGTCCGGCTGCTCACCGACTGGCGGCGGCTGCCCTACGCCGACCCGGCGCTGCCGCTGGACCTGCTGCCGGCCGACTGGAACGGCGCCCGCGCCGCCGACCTGTTCGCCGGGCTCCGCGGCGGTCTGGAGGAGCCCGCGCACGAGCACGCCCGCCGGCTGATCGGGGCCTGACCTCCCCGCCTCAGTCGGGCAGGACCGCGATGCCCTGCACCTCCACGAGCGCCTCGTCGTCCCAGAGCCGGGCGATGCCGATCCCGGCCATGGCCGGGTAGTCGGTGCCGACCAGCCGCCGCCACACGCCCCCGATCTCCCGGGCGTGGGCCTTGTAGTCGGCGAGGTCGACGGCGTAGACGGTCAGCGTGGCCAGGTGCGCCGGCTCGCCGCCGGCCGCTCGCAGCGCGGTGAGCAGGTTGCCCAGCGCCTGCTCGAACTGCGCCACGACGCCCTCGCCGACGATCCGCCCCTCGGCGTCCATCGAGGTCTGGCCGGCCAGGAAGACGGTGCGACCCGGGCCGGCGACGACGGCGTGGCTGAAGCCGGCCGGCCGGGCCAGGTCGCCCGGGTTGACCCGTTCCGCACTGCTCATGACTGCACCGCTCCTCCGTCGACGTTGAGTCCCTGTCCGGTGATCGCCGCGCTGCGCACGCACAGCAGCACCGCGTCGGCGACCTCCTCCGGGTCGATCAGCCGCCCGATCGGCTGGCGGCGGGCCAGGGTCTCCCGCGCCTGCTGCTCGGTCCGTCCGGTGGCGGCGCTGATGGCGGCCACGGTGCCCGCGGTCATCGGGGTGTCCACGTAGCCCGGGCAGACGGCGTTGACCGTGACGCCGGTGGCGGCGACCTCCGCGGCTGCGGACCGGACCAGCCCGAGCAGCCCGTGCTTGCTCGCGGTGTACGCGCTGACGTAGGGGTCGCCCCGCTTGGCGGCGATCGACGCGACGGCGACCACCCGCCCCCACCCGTGCTCGACCATGCCCGGCAGCGCGCGGCGCAGCAGCCGGAACGGCGCGGTGAGGTTGAGCTCCAGCATCCGGGCCCAGTCCTCGTCGGTGGTCCGGGCCAGCGGCGCCGACGTCCCGGCGCCGGCGTTGAGCACCAGCACCTCGACCGGGCCGCCCCACTCCTGCTCCACCCGGGAGATCACCGGGTCCGCGGCGGCGGGGTCGGTGAGGTCGGCCGGGACGACCAGCGTGGGTCCGGGCAGCCGGCCGGCCAGTGCGGTGAGCTCGTCGACGCTGCGGGCGGTGAGCGCGACGAGGTGGCCCTCGGCGGACAACCGGTGCGCGACGGCGGCGCCGATCCCGCGCCCCGCGCCCGTGACCAGGCAGCGGCGGGCGGGCACGGGCGGAGCCTGCCACTCGCCGTTGACGCCCGTCAACCAGGCGACATACTCGCAGGGTGCCCGGTCCGCCGGGCCGCACCAGGGGCCGGCGACGGCCCGGGGACGACGACCAGGAGGGCACCCGCCGATGAGGCTCGAGGAGTTCACCGACATCCGGTACGAGGTGGAGGAGGACAACCACGCGGTCATCACGATCGACCGGCAGGACCGGATGAACTCGTTCCGCGGCCGCACCGTCGACGAGCTGATCTCGGCGTTCAAGCACGCCTGGGCGGACCGCCGGGTCGCGGCCGTCATCCTCACCGCCGCCGGTGACCGGGCCTTCTGCACCGGGGGCGACGTCAAGGAGCGGGCCGAGACCGGCGGGTACGGCGAGACCGAGTGGGGCACCTTCGAGATCGAGCGGCTGCACCGGATGATCCGGGACGTCCCCAAGCCGGTGATCGCCGCGGTCAACGGGATCGCCATCGGCGGCGGGCACGTCTTGCACGTGCTGTGCGACCTGACCGTCGCCGCGGAGCACGCCACGTTCGCCCAGGCCGGGCCCCGGGTCGGGTCCTTCGACGCCGGCTTCGGCTCGGCGTACCTGGCCCGGGTGGTGGGGGAGAAGCGGGCGCGCCAGATCTGGTTCCTGCTCGACCGCTACGACGCGGCCACCGCCGAGCGGTGGGGGCTGGTGAACGAGGTCGTGCCCAAGGAGCAGCTGCTGGACACCGCCCGCGGCTGGGCCCGGAAGATCGGCTCCTACTCGCCCACGGCGATCAAGTTCCTCAAGCACTCGTTCAACGCCGACACCGACCACCTCAGCGGGATCTCGCACCTGGCCTTCGACGGGCTGGCGCACTACGCCACCAGCGAGGAGGGCATGGAGGGCGCCCGGGCCTTCGCCGAGAAGCGGCCGCCGGACTTCTCGCCCTACCGCTGACCGGTCCGCCACCGGGCGTCGGTGACGTCCCACCAGGCCCCGGCGTCCCGGTCGGGGGGCCAGGAGGTGGGCAGCGGCACCCGGGCCAGGTGGTCGGTGGTGAGGAAGGCCCGGCGCAGGCCGTCGCTGAGGCCGTCGAACGGTGAGGACTGGGAGCGGTGCTCGGCGATGGCCGCCTCCCGGCAGCCGAGCACGTGCCCGGTGTCGAGCACGTCGGTGACCTCGGCGTCGGGCCGGCCGAACGTGGCGGGGTCCAGCCCGTGGTAGGCGTCGTCCCCCCGCAGCGCGCTGGTCTCCTCCAGCCAGCGGCGCATCAGCGAGTTGGGCAGGCAGTGCTCGTAGAGCCGGGTCGGCGGCGCGGTGCGGGCCGCCCGCCGGGCGGCGGCCACCGTCGCCGCGCGCATCCGCAGGTGGTCGCGGTGGCCGTCGCTGCCGTCGAGGACGACGGTGACGTGCGGCCGCAGGTGGCACAGCAGCCGTTCCAGGACGCCGGCCACCGCGTCCTCGGGCGCCGCGCACAGCGAACCGGCCGGCGGCTCGCCGTCGAAGCCGGAGTCCCGCCAGCCGAGCAGCTCGACCCGCGCCACCCCCAGCAGGGCCGCGGCGCGGTGCAGCTCGGCCTCGCGCACCGCCCCGAGGTCGCCGGCGTCCACCGGTCCGGCCGGGGCGCCCGCCTCGCCGCGGGTCGCGCAGGCCACGGTCACCACCGCACCCCGGGCCCCCGCCGCGGCGAGCACCGACCCGCAGCCGAAGGACTCGTCGTCGGGATGGGCGACCACCGCCAGCCAGCGGTCACCGGGGCGGACGTCGCGGAGCAGGTCCCGGGGGCCTCGAACGGCGGTCCGTGGCGCAGCGGGGACGGCGGGGCGGGCGGTGGTGGTCATGCCGTCGAGCCTGGCCCGGGGTGCTTGCGGTCGACTTGAGGTGCACTGGGATCGGCGACTGCCCGGCCCGGGCGCTGCGGGGTCACCCGGCGGGGCGCAGGCCGATCAGGTTGCCGTCGGCGTCCCGCGCCACCGCGATGCGCATGCCGCCGCCGACGTCGGTGGGCTCCTGGACGGTCTCCGCGCCGGCCTCGACGAGCGCGGCCAGGCCGGTCGCGACGTCGTCCACGTGCCAGTAGGCGACCGGGCCGGACTGCCCGAAGCGGTGGCCGTTCGGGTCCAGGCCGATCGCCTGGCCGTCGACGTCGTACTGGACGTAGTACGGCGCGTCCAGCACCGGCTCGCTGCCGAGCAGGGCGCTGAACAGCGCCTTGGCCCGGGACAGGTCGCTCACGGGGTAGATGACGGTGCGCACTCCGGTGGTCATGATGTGCTCCTCGGGTCGTCGGGTCGGAGGTCTGTCACCTCTCTGACACCCGCCGACGCAGGGATGTGACATGAGCGGGAACGACGTCCTCGCCGCGCGGTTCGAGGAGCAGCGCGACCGGCTGACCGCGGTGGCCGACCGCCTGCTGGGCTCGCGCGCCGAGGCGGAGGACGCCGTCCAGGAGGCCTGGCTGCGGGTCAGCCGGGCCGGCGCCGACGACGTGGAGAACCTCGGCGGCTGGCTGACCACGGTCGTGGCCCGGGTGGCGCTCAACCAGCTGCGGGCCCGGGGCAACCGGCGCGAGGACGCCCTGGACGACGTGCCGCCGGCCCGCCTGCACGCCGTCGGCGACCCCGCCGAGGAGGCGGTGCTGGCCGACTCCGTCGGGCTGGCGCTGCTCGTCGTCCTGGACCGGCTCGAGCCCGCCGAGCGGTTGGCCTTCGTGCTGCACGACCTGTTCGACGTGCCCTTCGACGAGATCGCGCCGATCGTCGACCGCTCGCCCGCCGCCGCCCGGCAGCTGGCCAGCCGGGCCCGCCGCCGGGTCCGCGGGGCGGACCTCCCCGACGCCGTCGAGCGCCGCCGGGAGGTGGTCGCGGCGTTCCTCGACGCGTCGCGCAACGGGGACTTCACCGCGCTGCTCGCGCTGCTGCACCCCGACGCGGTGCTGCGGTCCGACGCCGCCGCCGCCCGGATGGGGTCCGCTCCCGAGGTACGCGGGGCGAGCGCGGTCGCGGAGTTCCTCTCCGGCCGGGCGCGCGCCGCCCGGCTCGTGCTCGTCGACGGCAGCCCGGGCGCGGTGTGGTCGCTGCGCGGCAGCCCGCAGGTGGTCTTCGCATTCACCGTCGAGGAGGGCGTCGTCACCGCCATCGACCTGCTCGCCGATCCCGAGCGGCTGTCCGCGCTCGACCTGCAGCCGCTCCGGCAGCGGTGACCGGCTGGGGGATCCCCCGACCGGGGGCGCTCCGGCGGCGCCGGCGCGACGATGGCCGCATGGCGGACTCCCCGGCCCACTACGTCGCGCTCGGCGACTCCATCTCCATCGACGACTACTCCGGGGGCCCGGGCCGCGGCGGGGCCAGCCTGCTGTACGCCAACCGCGACGACGACTTCCCGGAGTGGCGGGGCCGCGACCTGCGCACCGCCGACCCGGACACGGGGTTCACCCTGCTGGCCACCGACGGCGCGACCACCCGCAGCCTGCTGGACGTCCAGCTGCCCGGGCTCGCGGCGCTGCGGGTCCGCCCCACACTCGTGACCCTGACCATCGGCGGCAACGACCTGCTCCGGGCGTACGGCGACACCGCGGCCGCGCGGGAGGTGATCGGCCGGGTGCGGACCGCCCTGGCCCGGGCGCTGCCGGAGGTCGCGGGCACGCTCGGTCCGGGCGGCCGGCTCGTCGTCGGCACCGTGTACGACCCCAGCGACGGCACGGGCGACGCCGCCCGGCTGGGCCTGCCGTCCTGGCCGGACGCCGTGCCGGTGATCGCGGAGCTGAACGACGCGCTCCGCTGGGCGGCGGCGGAGCACGGCGCGGCGGTCGCGGAGGTCGCCGAGCGCTTCCGCGGCCACGGGCTGCTGGCCGGCGACCCGTCCCGGCGCGAGGCGCGGCCCGCCGAGCGGGACCTGTGGTTCTGCAACCTCATCGAGCCCAACGCGTGGGGCGCCGGCGGGGTCCGGGAGGCGTTCTGGGCGGCCCTCCAGCGGTGACCAGCCCCGGATGCCGTCCCCACCTGGGGTCCGGCCCGCCGCCGGACCGCACCGCAGCGCCGGCACGTACTCCTGGCGACGTCGGTACAGGTGCAGGGGGACGCGTCGATGACCAAGCGTCTGATCGACCTGGACGACGAGCTGCTGGCCCGGGCGCAGCATGGACTGGACACCACCGGGGTCTCCGACACGGTCCGTGCCGCGCTGCGGCAGGCGGCGAGCGCGGCCGCACGCGCCCGGCAGGTGAGCTGGCTGAGCGAGGGCGGTCTCGAGACGATGGCGGAGCCCGGCCAGCGAGCCGACGTGGGGCGGTGATCGCCCGGTTCCTCGTCGACACCCGTGCCGCGGCGCGGATGCGGCAGGCAGCCGTCGCGGAGCGGTTGGAGCCGCACATCACCGGCGGCCTGGTGGCCACGTGCGCCACCCGCGGTCCGCGCTGGGGGCGGTGACCCTGTCCGCGACGCGCGGGCCTACCCTCCGGGAGGACTCGCCCGGTGAGCGACATGGGGGTCCCTCCCCGGGCTACCGGCGAACGCGCCGGGGGTCGCCGGGGCCAGTGGAACCGGGGCGATGGGACGACGCGGAGAGCCCCAGCTGTAGCGCCACCTCGCGCGGTGCCGGTCGCGTCGACCCGGCGGGGCTGGACCCTTGCTCCCGTCCGCGCGACCTCCCAGACTCGGGACGGGGACCCCGTTCGGCGGACGTGCAGGCTCCGCCGTGTCCCTCGCCGGGACGACCCAGTGCACGGGAGCTGCCCGGTCGGCGTCGAGGGAGCTGACATGGCGTACCGGCTCGGCATCGACCTCGGGACCACGTACACCGCGGCGGCCGTCGAGGAGGGCGGCCGGGCAGAGGTCGTACAGCTGGGCGACCACGCACCACAGATCCCCTCGGCGGTGTTCGTCCGGGAGGACGGCGAGCTGCTGGTCGGCGACGCCGCCGCCCGCCGCGGTGCGGTGCAGCCCGAGCGGATGGAGCGGGAGTTCAAGCGCCGGCTGGGCGACCGGGTCCCGTTCCTGCTGGGGGGCCGGGAGCTCACCGCCGAGCAGCTGACCGCCGAGCTGCTGCGGACGGTGACGTCGGAGGTGCAGCGCAGGCAGGGCCGCCCGCCGGAGCGGATCGCGCTCACCCACCCGGCCAACTGGGGGGACCACCGCCGGGGCCAGCTGCTGGAGGCGGTCCGGATGGCCGGGGTCGGGACGGTCAGCACCCTCACCGAGCCGGCGGCCGCCGCTGTCCACTACTCGTCGACCGAGCGGGCCGACGTCGGTGACGTCGTGGCGGTGTACGACCTGGGTGGCGGGACCTTCGACGCGGCCGTGCTGCGCAAGACCGCCACGGAGTTCCGGCTGCTCGGTGCCCCGGAGGGCGTGGAGCAGCTGGGCGGCGTCGACTTCGACGACATCGTGTTCCGGCACGTCCTGCGGTCCCTGGACGGCGCGGCCGCGGACCTGGACCCCGACGACGGGGCCGTGCTCGCCGCGCTGGTCCGGCTGCGGAGGGAGTGCACCGAGGCCAAGGAGGCACTGTCCACCGACAGCGAGGCGTCCGTCCCGGTGTCTCTCCCGGGCGCCGCGCCGACCTCGGTGCGGGTGACCAGGGCCGAGTTCGAGGACATGGTCCGGCCGTCGGTGGAGCGCACGGTCCGGTGCATGGAACGGGCTCTGGAGTCCGCCCGCGTCCAGCCTGACGACGTCCGGACCGTCGTGCTCGTCGGCGGGTCCTCGCGGATCCCGCTCGTGGCGGAGAGCCTCGGGAACGCCTTCGGGCGGCCGGTCACCGTGAGCACGCAGCCCAAGCTCGCCGTGGCGCTCGGCGCCGCGATGCTCGCCGGTGGGGTCCTGCCGACGGGACCCGGGGCGGTCGAGGGCCGCCGAGGGAGCCCGGGGAACGGGACGGCGCCCGGCCACACCCCGTCCCCACCGCCGTCCCAGCCGCCGTCCCCGCCGCCGTCCCCGCGCCCGGACCGTGCCCGTCCCGCGGAGACGGCCACCGCCGCCCGACGGCCCACGGTCGCGCAGCTGGCCGGAGCGGTCGCCGGCCTCCTGCTCCTCGCGGTCGTGGTGGCCTTCGGGGGACCGTCGCTCAAGGACCGGGTGCCCCGGACCGAGGAGAGTCTGGCGAGCCCCCAACCCGCGGGCACCGACGTGACCGTCCTGGGCCTGCCCTGGCGCGAGAGCCTGGACAGCAAGGGCGTCGACGTCCTGGGCGACCAGTTCCTGGCCGGACCCGTCCGCCGGACGGCCCCCGGAGGAGGGACGGTGCTCGTCCAGCAGCCGGACCCGCGCGCCAAGGAGGTCGCGCAGTGGGCGCCGCTGGGTCTGGCGTTGTTCGCCGCCGCCTACACCGAGTCGCTGCTCCGCAACGTCCGACGCCGGCGCCGCGCCCGGGGGGTCGACGTCGCCGGGACGGCAGGCGTCGGCGCCGTCCTGGGGTTCGCGCTCGTCCTGGCGTCGTGGGCGGTGTTCCACCGGGACGTGGGCTGGGTGGTCCTGGTGGCCGTCCTCGTCCTCACTGCGACGGCGGGCGGCCTGCTCGCCCTGCTCCAGGCGGCCGTCCGGCAGTCCAGGCGCCCGGTCCAGACCAGGTAGCGGCCCGGACGACGGGGCGCTCAGGTGTGCCCGCACGGACATTGACCGCGGCCCCCGGCGGCGACAGCCTGACGACGTCGGCCCACCCGTCGCTCCTGGGGTCCCCATGCGCATCCAGCTCTCACGTCGACCCCTCGCCGCAGCCCCGACGGCCACCGCCCGGGTCGTGCCCCGGCTGCTGGTCGTGCTGGTGGTCGCGGGTGGCCTCCTGCTCGGCAACTCCGGCCCTGTCGGGGCGGCCGACCTCCACGACGGCGTCGGAACCTGGACGGCGACCCTCGACGGGCAGAACGTCGACCGCCTGAACGGCGGACAACCCGTGAAGCTGGACGCCTCCCGACCGGTGGAGGTCGCGCTGGCGGTACAGAACACCAGCAAGGACCCGGTCACCGTGCCGTACGTGCAGTTGGAGGGTCGTGTCCTCGGCCTGACCTTCTTCGCCTACACGACGCAGATCGACCTGCTGGTGCCACCAGGGGACGAGCAGAAGCGTGTGTTCGACCTCCGGCTGCTCGGGCTGGCGGAGCAGGCGAGCGGGCTGCTGCCGTCACGGATCACCCTCCTGGACGCCGACGGTGCACCGATGAGCGAAGCCGTGCGGCTGCAGGCAGAGATAGCCGGCAACGCCGACTCCGTGTACCGCGTCTTCGGGATGGCGGTCGGCGGCCTGACCCTGCTCCTGCTCGCCGGCGTCATCTGGCGGCTGGCCGCCGGCCGGCTGTCGCAAGACCGGTGGCTCCGGGGGACGGCGATGGCCGCCCCCGGCCTGGGGCTGGGCTTCCTGCTCACCTTCACGTTGTCGGCCATGAACGTGGCCTCCCCGGAGCCCGAGCTGTGGGCGACGTTGCTCATCGGCGGCGCCGTCCTCGGCTTCGCCGCCGGCTACCTCAGCCCGACGCCCGGTGGCGACGAGGAGGACGACGAGGACGCGGCGGAGGACCTGGCGGAGGACCGGGCGGGGGACGACGCCGACGACCGCTCCGGTGCCGACGCGACAGCAGCCGGTGACCAGCCGGCCGGCACGGAGCCGAACTTCGTGATGCTGACCGAGCACCCCGCCGATCGGGTCGAGGAGGCGCCCAGGAGCCCGCGGTGGCGAAGCTGACGCCGGCCCAGATCTACGCCGTCGCCCTGCAGGGCGGGTTCTCCCCGGAGCAGGCGGTGACCTTCACCGCCATCGCACTCGCCGAGTCCGGCGGCGACCCCCGGGCGAACGCGGCTGGCCCCGAGGACTCCCGCGGGCTGTGGCAGATCAACGTCTCGCCGGGCGTACGCCCCGACCGGTGGGGCGATGCCCTCTACGACCCCGTGGTGAACGCCCGGGCGGCGTACGAGATCTCCGGCGGCGGGACGAAGCTCCGGCCGTGGTCGGTGACCCACGGCGACGACCCCCGGTACGCCCGCTTCCTCGAGGAGGCCAGGGCCGCAGCCGTCGCCGTCGACTCCGGAGCCGCCTCCGGGACCCTCCCGGCGGCCGCTACGGCCGCCGCCACCCAGGGCGACGCCGCCGGCGGTTCAGCGGTGGACAGCTTCGTGCAGGCCGCCCTCGACCAGGTCGGCGACAGCTACGTCTTCGGCTCCGAGGTTCGCGACCTCGACACCCCGGACCCGGCCACCTTCGACTGCTCGGAGCTCACCGAGTGGGCCGCCCACCAGGCGGGCGTGGAGATCGGGGACGGCTCGTACAACCAGTACCTGAAGCTCGCCGGCCAGGGCGCGGAGACCGACGTCGAGCAGGCGCTGCACACCCGCGGGGCGCTGCTGTTCAGCTTCTCGGAGAAGCCCACCCCCGGCGGCGGGCGGCCCAGCCGGGCACACGTCGCGATCAGCCTCGGCGACGGCACGGTCGTCGAGGCCGCCAACCCACGCGACGGCGTGAAGATCGCGCCCGCGGGCGACCGGTTCAACTACGCCGCCACCATCCCGGGGCTCGAGACCGCCACCCCCCGCGGTGAGGTCGGCGCCTTCGAGATGCCGGTGGTCCAGCCGCTCAGCGAACCCGTCGACCCCGACGCCGACGGCCTGACCACCGAGTTCGAGCTGCTCCTGGGCACGGACCCGGACGACCGGGACAGCGACGACGACGACCTCGACGACCTGTACGAGACGACCCGGTCGCACACCGACCCCCTCCGCGACGACACCGACCAGGACGGGACCGCGGACGCCGTGGAGGTCGCCGAGGGCACCGACGCTGGGACCCACCGGCTCTCCGACGAGGTCGTGGCCGCCGGGTTCGGCGGGGCCGCGACCGCCGACGTCGACGACGACGGGCTCTCCGACCTCATCGAGTCCCAGCTGGGCAGCGACCGCGACGAGGCCGACACCGACGTCGACGGGGTCTCCGACGACTGGGAGTACGCGCTGGGCAGCGACCTGCGCAGCATCGACACCGACCGGGACGGCGTCGTGGACGGCGCCGAGATGGACCTGGGCACCCTGGGCCCGGCGACCCCCTCGGTCCTCTCACCGGCCACCGGAGCCGACGGGCTGCCCGGCGGGTCCGGCACCGGGTCGTCGGTGGACGCCCTCGCGGGGCTCGACCCGGACGGGCCGTCCGCGCCGGACTGACCTCCCTCAGCGGGGCAGCTCGGCCAGCAGCCCCTCCACGGTGCGCGCGGCCACCGCGGCGGCCAGCTGCAACGAGCGGTCGGACAGCGGGTGCCCGGCGAGCCGGCGCCACCGGGCGAGGGCCTCGGTGCCCGCCCGGCGCAGGTCCTCCGGTGGCGAGTCCGGCGGCAGGTCCAGCCGGGTGGCCGGGTCGTGGCCCAGCGCGCCCAGCAGCCGCGCGAGCTCGTCCGCACGCGCCTCGGGGAGCTGCAGTTCACCGGACTCCAGCTGGTTGAGCAGCCGGACCTCCACGAACGCGTGCGCCCCGGCGACCACCTCCTCGGCCCGGGCGCGCAGCGGAGCAGCACCGTCCACGGCGCCGCTGCCGAGGACGGCGGTCAGCGCGGCCAGCGCCGACCGGGCCTTGAGGACCTGCGCCCGGCGACGGAACTGGACCAGCAGCACCTCCCGCAGACGGGTCAGACCGCTGCGGGTCACCAGCTCGGCCGCCAGCTCCTGCGCCGTCCGCACCCGGCCGCTGCGCAGCAGGTCGACGGCCAGCCGCACCCCGAAGATGCCGAGCCGGTCGAGCAGGTGCCGCCGGTCCAGCTCGGTGACCGGCACGGAGCTCGGGCGGGAGGCGAACCGGTCGGCGGTCAGCAGCAGCTCCTCGACCCGCAGCGGCGGCGCGGCCGCCAGGTCGGCCAGCGCCCGGTGCTCCTGCTCGCGCAGCGTCTCCCCGGCCAGCCCGAGCAGTCCGGACACCGGCACGACGACCGGGCACAGCTGGCGCAGCCGCGGCTCTCGCTGGTACCGCCGGCCCACCCGGGCGGCCACCTCCATCGCGTCGGGCGTGCACGAGCCGATCTCGTCGGCGCGGGCGAGCACGCCGACGGCGTTCATCGGCGTCCCGTGCGCCAGCTCGTCGTCGTGGAAGGCCTCCAGGAACCGGATGTCGCTGGCGTGCGCGTGCCGCAGCAGGTACAGCACCGCGTCGGCCTGCGCGGGCCGGTCGTCGTCGACGGTGAGCGCGCGGTAGGTCTCGGCGGACAGGTCGGTCGACAGCGAGGCCAGTCCGGGGGTGTCGATGAGGGTGAGGTCGGTCAGCCGCTGTGTCGGCCAGCCGATCTCCAGGTGGTCCACCTCGGCCGCGGACAGGCCGCCCAGGTCGACCTCGAGCGCGCCGCCGGTCCGGTCGAACGGCCGCGATCGGGGCTGCCCCTGGTGCGGGTGGACGACCGCCTGGGGCTGGTCCGCGCGGTGGTACCAGGTGACGATCCTGGTGCACTCACCGGCGTCGGTGGGCGCGAGGTCCTCGCTGAGCAGGGCGTTCAGCAGTGTCGACTTCCCGGCCTTCACCTTGCCCGCGATGGCCAGCCGCAGCGGGCCGCCCAGCCGGCTCCGCGCCTCGGCGAGCGACGCCGCCGCGTCCGGCGTGGTCGCCGCCTGCTCGGCCGCCCGGAGCAACGCGTCGACCTCGGTGATCAGCCGCTCAGCCACGGCGGGCCGCCCGCTGGGGCGCCGCCGCGGCGGCCACGGACAGCTCGGCCTGGAGCCGGCGCAGGTCTGCGGACTGCCGGTCGAGGGTCCTCGCCCGGTCCCGGCGCTGGACGTCGTCCAGACCGGTGGCTCCCTGGGCGGCGGCCAGGGTGGCCAGTGAGGAGCGGTGCATCGCGGCGGCCCGGTCCTGGAACTCGTCGCGTAGCCGGCGTTGCAGGTGCCGGAGGGAGTCCCGGCAGTCCTTGCCGACCCGGAAGGAGACCTCCTCGAGGTACGCCCGGGCAGCCGCCTTGGCCAGCTGGCGGCGCTGGGTCAGCTGCCGGGCCCGCTCGTTGCGGACCACCTTCCAGCTCACCACGCCGAAGAGGGCCAGGCTGATCGGACCCAGCACGGAGAGCACGGCCAGGCTGCTGAGCGCGATCGGGACGTGGCCGGCCGCGGCCATCAGGGTCATCGGCAGCAGGGTCCCGGAGCGGACCGCCACCAGCGTCGTCGCCAGCCGGCCTCCGGGGCCGAGCGGGCCCAGCGCGCCGAGCTCGACGTCCTCGCTGTGGCCGGTCGGGACGGCCTGCACCAGGTCGACGGGGGCGCCCGCCTCGGCGTCGAAGTAGGACGCCATCTCGCTGACCACGTCCTCGGCCCTCGTCCGCATGGTGTCGTAGGTGGCGACCACGGCCGCGGCGACCTCCCGGCGGAGCCAGGCCTCCACGTCGGGCCAGCTGTCCTTGGGGTCGCCGCGGTCGACGACCTCCTCCATCGCCCTGGTCACCGTCCGCATCCGGTCCTGCAGCTCGTGGTCGACGTCGGCCACCAGGTCCTGCACCCGGTCGGACAGGGCCTGCTGCCACCCGGCGCCGGGCGCGGCGAGGCGCTCGGTGCGGGCCCGGGCGGTGGTGAGCTGCTCGACGACCCGTTCCCCCTCCGCCGGTCGGGTGACCACCTGGCGCTCGGCCTCCACCTGGCGGCCGAGCTGCGCGGCGACGAACCGGACGTCGACGGCGGCGGCGTCGACCGCCCGCCGGGTGCCGGCCGCCACCCGCTCGGCGAGGAAGCGCACCACCGGCCGGAAGCCCGACTCCTCGGTCAGGGCGGCGTCCTGCACCGGCTGGAGACGCAGGAGGGAGGAGACGCCCATCACCGGCAGGCGGAGACCCGCCCGGGCCAGGTGGCCCTCGTCGAGCTCGGCGATGCGCCGCCAGGACGCGTGCAGGTCGGTCTTGGTGATCACGCAGGCCGCGTCCGGGCAGCGCTGCAGGACCATCCGCAGGAACTGCATCTCCGGGGCGGTGAGCTCCTGGGTGGCGTCGGTGACGAACAGGACGCCGTCGGCCCGGTCCAGCGCGCCGAGGGTGAGCACGCCGTGTGCGGAGTCCAGCCCGCCGACGCCGGGGGTGTCGACCAGCGCGAGCCCGGAGCGCAGCAGGGGGTGGGGGAGCCGCACCTCGACCGAGACCGGACGCTCCTGCCCGGACCGGTGCCCGAGCTCGGAGACGGCGTCGGCGACGTCCTCCAGTGCCAGTTCCCGGGTGCGCGGGGGCGGCGGGAGCCCGTCCGTCTCCGCCGTGTCGCGGTCGGGTTCGAACACGGCGGTCGCGCCGCCGACGTCGCCGTGCCGGACGACGGTGGGTACGGCGGTGACGACGTCGGCATCGACCGGGCACACCGACCTGCGCAGCAGCGCGTTGACCAGGGTGCTCTTGCCCCGCTTGAACTCGCCGACGACGACGACCGGGACGGTCAGTCCGGTCAGCCGCTCGCGCGCCGTGCGCAGGCGCAGGGCGAGGTCGGGGCGCGACTGCTCGCGGGCGAGCCGCTCGGTCGCCGCGACCCGGGCCAGGGTGTCGCCGACGAGGTCGCGGGCGCGCTCCGGAGGGCCGGCGCCGGCCGGGGACGCCGACGGTGCCGGTGGCGCTGGGGGAGGTGCGGGCGGGAACGGCGCTGGGGGAGGTGCCGCTGGGGGAGGTGGCGGTGCGGTGACCGGGACCGGAGGAGGCGGTGGGGGCTCCGGTGCCCGGGGCGCCGGTGTCGCGACGGCCCAGCCGAGGTAGGCCCCGCAGGCCGAGCAGAACTGCGATGCCGGCTCCTGTGTGGTGCCGCACGACTCGCAGGCGGTCGGCGCGGCGGTCACCGGGCCGCCGCCCGACTCTGCCCGAAAGGTCCTGGTTGGCCCTCGCGCGGGTGCGCCACGATGCCGGAGCAGCGACGGCACCCCGGGGGTGGGCGATGGAGGCGACGGTCTGCCAGGACTGCGGTCAGCCCGCCGACCGGGACGCCGAGTTCTGTCCCTCCTGCGGGGCGTACCTGGACTGGGACGCCATCGAGGGCGGTCGGGGAGTTCGGCCGGTCGGCGTCGCACCGGCATCGGACCGGACGGCGTCCACCGCCGAGGGGAGGGCGGCCCTGCAGGCCACCGCGGCGACCGCCCCGGCTCCCTCCGGGCGAGGTGGGTCCGCCGGCCCGGTGCGGTCCACACCGCCCGTCCCGGCACCCCGCGCCACCAGCGTCCCCGGACCGGGCGGCTGCCCCCGGTGCGGCACGGACAACCCGCCCGAGCGCCGGTTCTGCCGGAAGTGCGCCCTGGAGTTCGACCCACCGAGCGCCGCCGGCGGCTGGGCCTCCCAGGCCCGACGGCCCCGGCTCCCGTGGTGGCGCCGATGGGCCGGCGGCCACCGCACCCCGGCCGAGCGCCGGGCGCTGCGGGCCTACCGGCGCAGCCTGCCGACCCGCTACCGGGTGTTCCGGGGCGTGGCCGCAGTGCTGGCCCTGGGGCTGGTGGCCGCCGCGGTGTGGGCGGTGAACGCCGATCCGCTCGGCTGGGCTCGGGGCCGCTGGTACGACTTCCACGACACGCTGCAGCCGGTGCCCGACGTCAGCGCGGCCTTGGACCCGGCGGGAGCGGAGCCCGTCCGCGACTTCGAGCCGGGCCGCGCCGTCGACGGCGACCCGGAGACCTCGTGGGCGACCAGCTGGACGGGGGGCCCGCCCCCCGCCGTCTGCAGCGGGGAACAGCGGACCGCTCAGCGGCTCCTGCTGGAGTTCGGCGGCGGGGTCGCCGACGTCCGCGAACTCCACATCCGGGCCGGGCTCCCCGACGGGGACGGACGCCCTCTGCAGAACCGGCCCAAGGTCCTCGAGGTGCGGTCCTCGAACGGGACCTGTCAGGAGATCCCGCTGCAGGACGTGGCCTCGACCCAGGTCCTGCCGCTGCCCAGGCCGGTCAGCACCGACGTCCTGCTCGTCGACGTCGTCGACGTCCACCCCGCCGAGGCCGGCGGCACGGACCTGGTGGCGATCAGCGACATCGTCCCGTGGGGCCGCCCGCCGCACTGAGCGATCGGAGCTGTCGAGCCGGCTCACTCGGAGTCCTTGGGCTTCCCCGGCTGGCGCGGTTGGCACGCCGAGGGCTTCAAGCCGAGATCGGGGCACGCCGACTCCGCTGCCTCCCGGGAGTCGAACTTCCCGACGTATACGAGCACCCAGCCCGGCTGGACTCCCAGGCCCTCGTACAGGTCGCTGTCCAGTCGGCCGACTGCCAGGTCCGTCCGCCCGGCCGCGGCGAGGGCCGCGGTGAGCTCTGCCTCGCGCTCCTCGACCTGCTCGGTCGGGGTCCCGGGCACGACCAGCCGGCCGACCACCCAGCTCTCGCCGAAGTCCTCCGGCCCGGTGCTCGTGGGGGTCGGTGTCGGAGTGGCCCCGCCCTGGCCGCCGCCGGGGGCGACGGTCCCGGGCGTGGTCGTGGCGGAGTCGGTCGACGGTGAGCCGGTGTCGGTCGTGGTCGTGCTGCCCTCGGAGCCGGTGGTCGGCGCGCTCGTCTCCGAGCCGCTCGACCCGCTGCTGCTCGGCGACGTCTCGGCCGGTGGTGAGGTGGTCGCCGTCCCGGAGTTCCCTGGGGTCGTGGCCGCGGCCGGCGACTCGGCGGTGCTCTGGCAGACGGCCTCCGAGCGCAGGCTCTGTTTCTCCCCGCGCACGGCGACGATCTGGAAGCAGTACCGCGTGGCGGGCTTCAGCTTCTCGACCATGTGTTCGCGCCGGTCGCCCGGGATCGTCTCGTCGTGCTGCAGGACCGGGATCGGTTGCCCTTCGGTCCCGGGCTTGACGCGGAACACCCTGATGTCGTCGACCTGCACGGGGAGCTGAGCCCACGCCAGCACGATCGACGTGTCACCGGCCGTCTCGGCGGTGAGCTCCCGCGGGACGGGCGCTGCCGTGTCCACTTCCCGCTCGGCGGCGGGGGCGGTGTCGGCCGTGACCAGCATGACCACCCCGGCCGCTGCCCCCATGACCGCGAGCGCGGCAGCCAGGACCATCGACTTCGAGAGCACGGGCCTCTGGTCCAGTGCGCCGTCGAGGACCGGCCGGCCGGGGTCGGAGACGGTGGGTACGGCCACGGGTGGCCCGGCAGCCCGGAGCGCGGTGCCTGGGGCCCCCGCCGTGGGGTCCGGCTCGGCCACGACCCGGAAGGGCAGGCGGACCGGGGTGCCGCGGAGGAACGGCCGGCGGGACCGCACCCGGAGCGCGGCCACCGCGGAGGCGCCCACCGGCAGCCGCAGGTGCTCGGGGTGCACCAGGAAGCCGAGGGCCTCGTCGGGGTCCGAGGCGGTCAGTCGCAGGGTCGCCGGGGCGTTGCCCCAGTTGCTGATCTTGACCGTGTGCCGCCCGGACCACCGGCCGCTGGAGGTGACCGGGGTGATCGACGCAGTGAGCCCGTCGACGCGGCCGATCTCCAGGTCCCCCTCGGCCGCGGCGGAGGAGGAGGCGTCGACGACCGACTGGGCGAGGACGCAGAACGGCACCTCTCCAGTGAGGCCGGCGGACACCGGGGGAGCGGCGAAGACGACCGTGGCCGTGCCCTCTTTGCCGGGGTAGACCCGCACCACGTCCTGTTGCCCGGGCTCGGTCTCCCCGGTCGCGACGACCTCCGCCCACTCGGCGGCGGCGCCGTGCACCGTGAGGTGGAAGCCCTCCACCAGCTGGCCGGTGTTGCGCACCGTCACCGTCACGGGGGCCTGCCCGCCGGGCTCCACCACGACCCGGGCCGGCGCCACGCTCACCACGGGGTCCGCCATCGTCCCTCACCCCCGGCCGGACGATAGGACCGCAGCAGCGCGGTCCGGGCGGTCCGGTGACGACCTCGCCCACCCGCGCGCGAATCGTGCCCGAACGGGCAGTGCGCGGGGTCTGCACGGAGGCCCTGCCTGTCATGCGTGCATCGGGCCACGACCGGCAGAGTCGCTTCGGTGATCCTGGGGAGAGATCGGCCGTCAGTCCGCGCACGGACGGGCAGTCGTGGAGTGCGAGATGCCAGCCGGCCGCGCGGCGGGGCACGGCGCTGGGCACTCCTGGTCGTGGCTTTCGTGGCGAGTCTCGTCGCGAGCCCGTCGCTCGTCGTGCCAGCAACTGCCCAGGAGACGATCACGGTGTCGGCCGACCCGCCGTCGTTCCAGGCTCCCGGCAGGACCACGGTCACCGGACGGATCCCGGTTCCCAACCCCAACACACCGCCGCCGACGCCGCCGATGGACTTCCGGCTGACCGGGCCGGGTGGCACACAGAGCGAGACCGATGCGTCAGCCGAGGGCGAGTACGTGGACGGCTCCGGTGATCCCGACCTACTGGTCGCCTACCGCTACGAGGTGACCTTCGCCGTCGAGGTGCCCGGCGAGCACACGATCACGGCCACGGCCGAGGGCAACGAACCCGGCTCGACGACCGTCACGGCGCTGGCCCCTCCTGTCACGGTTCAACTGGTCCAGGACTCCGAGACCTCCGAGGTCGGCCAGACGGTCACGCTCACGGCCAGTGCCGACAACACCGGTTCCGACGGCCATTGGATCGTCGCGGTCGAGGGCCCGAACGCGCAGACGCTCAGCGATTCCAGCGCCAACCCGTTGACGGTCAGCTACAGCGGGGAGGTCGAGGGAGTGGACCGCATCGTCGCGACCTGGGTCGAGGGACGCCAGCGACCATCCGACGAGCTCCGGCACGCCTGGACCCGACGGGCACCACCACCGGCGGTCGTCTCGGTGACCGTGAGTCCGGCTGACCGATCGATCGTCGGGTCGACGGCGACCGTGACCGCCTCGGTCACCGGCGGGAGCGGTGGCGGCGAGGGGTACTGGGTCATCGACGTCACCGGGGTCAACGGTCCACGACGGATCCTGGGTGCCGGGGAGCTGCCGCCGCGCGGCCAGTCCGTCACTGCGGAGTACATCGGTGAGGCAGCGGGGACCGACACCATCACCGCCACCTGGACCGATGACGACCGCCTTGTGGGGCAGGCGAGGAACTCGGTCGAGCACGTCTGGGACCAGCTGCCCCCGCCGACGGTCCTCCTGGGTCCTGGAGGGGGCAGCTCGCTGGTCGGCACGCCGCTGGAGCTGACCCTCACGGTCACCGGCGGCGAGGGGCGGGGCGGAGGGCGGCCCAGCGTCACGGTCGGTGGTGCGAACGCCGGCGTCCAGCCGGAGATCTCCGGAGAGTCCTCCCCGTTCACGGTGCGCTACACCGGGACCCGCACCGGTGAGGACACCGTCACGGTCATCTGGACCGACCAGGTGGGCGCCACCCCGGCGACCGCAACGCACACCTGGACCGCGCCACGGGTGCAGCTGACCGCCGGGGGCGGCGCGGCCGACCTCGGGGACACCGCCACCGTCCGCGTGGCGCTGCCGGACGGTGCCCTCGGCGGCGCCGTGGAGATCGAGGTGCTCGAGGGACCGCACCGGGGCCCGCTGGAGGTCCAGGACAGCGAGGACGGCTTCGAGGCCACCTACACCGGACGGTTCCCCGGCACCGACCGGATCCGGGCCACGCTCGTGACCGAGCGGTTCGGGAGCTTCCCATCGGATGTCGGGTCGCAGGGCTGGGCGACCCCGGTCGTCGTCCTCGAGCAGTCCCCGGGCCGGTCCCTCGTGGGTGACACGCACACGGTCACCGCCCGGGTCACCGGCACCCGGACCGGGGACGTGGGCTTCCGGGTCGCCGGGGCGAACGCCGGCGCAACGGTCGACCGGACCGGCGGCCTGCCGGCCGTGCGCGGCACCTACACCGGCCGGGCCGAGGGGGTCGACCAGATCACCGCGGAGGTCACCGTCAACGGGCGCCGGTACTCCTCGGCGGAGGTCGGCCACGCCTGGGTGCGGCCGACGGTCGTGCTGAGCCAGGACACCGAGACGTCGAAGACGGGCGAGACGGTCGTCCTCACGGCCACGGTCGCACCCAGCGGCGTCACCGGCGCGGTCGTCTTCTCGGTCGCCGGGCCCGGGGGGCCGCTGACCTTCCGCGACGACGGCGCCGACGGCAGCTGGACCGCGTCCTACAGCCGGGACCGCGAGGGTGAGGACACGGTCACGGCGGTCCTCAGCGGCGGATCGGGTCTGGAGTTCACCGCCGGCGCGATCCGGCACCGGTGGGCGGCCGTCGTCCCGCCGGCGGTCGTCGTCGCACCTGCCGGGGTCACCACCTGCACCGGTTCGACGTACAGCCCCACGGTCACGGTCACCGACGAGGAGGAGCCGGTGGCGCAGGCACCGGTCCGGCTCGTCGTCACGCCGGCGGAGGGCGCCCCGCAGGAGTTCCGCGGCACGACGGACGCCGACGGGCACGTGACGCTGCCCCACCAGGGAACGGCCGCCGGGCGGGAGACCCTGGTCGCCACGGCGGAGGTGCGGGGCACGCCGGTCGAGTCGGCCCCGCTGCCGCACGTCTGGGAGGACTGCGCACTGCAGGTGGGCATCGCCCCGGCCGGGACGACCAGCCCGGTGGGCAGCACGTTCGAGCCCACCGTGACCGTCCGGGACACCGCCGGCGCCCCGGTCGCGGACGCCCGGGTGGAGCTGCAGGTGACGACGGCCGACCAGCCCCCGGTCACGCTGACCCTGCAGACGGGCCCGTCGGGCACCGCGTCGGCCGCCTACCGCCGCGACGCTGCGGGGACCGACCGGATCGACGTCGTCGTCACCGCCGGCGAGCGGACGGGGCGCGCGACCGCGGAGCACTTCTGGGTCGAGACCGGAGGTCTGCAGGTCTCCATCACCCCGGCGGGGACGACGAGCACGACCGGCAGCCCCTTCACCGCCACGGTGCTGGTCACCGACGGTCAACGGCCGGTCGAGGACGCCCAGGTCATCGTGCGGGCGACGATGTCCGACGTCGTCGCGCCCGACGCCGCGGGGCCGGTGGTGGAGCAGCAGGGCGCGACCGGGGCCGACGGGCAGACGTCGGCGACCTTCACCCGGGCGGTCGCCGGCACCGACACCGTGCTGGCCGAGGTGAGGGTCGGCGAACGGTCCGGCCGCGCAGCGATCGTCCACTTCTGGCAGCAGGTGCCCGGCCTGACCCTCGAGGTCGGGCCGGCCGGCGCCTCGACCGAGGTCGGCACGGACTTCACGGCGACCGTGACGGTGCGGTTGGGGGACGAGCCGGCGCCCGGGCTCGCGGTCGCCGTCCGCACGACCATGGACGGGCAGCCCGAGCAGACCGGCACGGTGACGACGGGGGAGGACGGGCGGGCGAGCTGGACCTACCGGCGCGACACGGTCGGCCCGGACGTCGTCAGCGCGACCGTGACCCTGCCCGACGGCCGGGTCGGTGAGAACGCCGTCGGGCACCTCTGGTGGGCAGCCGACCCCGAGGCCCCCGTGGAGCCCGAACCGGTGGACCCGGCGGCGTTGGACGTGCAGGGGACCCCGGTGCCCGACGGGCTGGTGACGCTGCGGGGTTCCGGTTGCCCGGCGGGAGCGCCCGTCCAGCTGCTGATCGACGGCGAGGTGGTCGCGACGCCGACGGCCCGCCGGGACGGCAGCTACTCGGCCGAGGTCCGGCTCGCCGGCCTCGGGGTGGGCCGGTACCCGCTGGAGGCCGTCTGCGTGCCGGTGCGGGTGCCCCGGACCATCGACGTCGTGGTGCCGGTCGCGGCGAGCGGGACCGCCGCAGCCGGGGCGGCGACCGCCGCCACGGTGCTGAGCTTCTTCGTCCTCCTGGGCGGTCAGCTGATCCGGCTGTCCAGCGGCCAGCCCGGGACCGGGTCCTGAGTCAAGGGCAGCGCAGCGTGTCGAATGCACCGCCCTCCGTGACGGACCGGCCGTCCCACTGCCGCCGTTGACCTCCTGTTGAGCCGTTGTGGACCGCCGTCCCGAGAGTGCGGACAGCCCTCGCGACGGGCGGGGGAAGGGGGAGGACAGGGAAGATGCCCGAACGCATCCCGACATACGTGTACGCCGGCGACCCCATCTCGCAGGCGGGGGTGGTCAGCCAGCTGCGGCCGCGCCCGGAGATATGCATCGTCGAGGAGGCCGATCTCGACCGCGCCCGGGTGGCGGTCATCGTCACCGACGTCGTGGACGCCGAGAGCCTGCGGGTGCTGCGGGCGGTGCAGCGCGGCGGCGTTCCGCGCACCGTCCTGGTCGCCGGGGCGCTCGACGACGCGGCGGTCGCGGCGGCGGCCGAGGCGGGCGCCTCCGGCCTGCTCCGCCGGGTCGAGGCCACACCCGAGGCGCTGGCCCGGGTGGTCGTCCGGGTCGCCGCGGGTGAGGGCGAGGTCCCGGCCGACCTGCTCGCCCGGCTGCTGGACCAGGTCGGGCGGCTGCAGCGGCAGGTCCTCACGCCCCGGGGCATCGCCTTCACCGGGTTGTCCGAGCGGGAGACGCAGGTCCTGCGGCTGGTCGCCGACGGCCACGACACCGCCGAGATCGCCGCGCTGCTGTGCTACAGCGAGCGCACGGTCAAGAACACCCTGCACGACGTCACCAGCCGACTGCAGCTGCGCAACCGGTCGCACGCCGTGGCCTACGCGCTGCGCGAAGGGCTCATCTGAGGACCCGCCCGGGCACCGGCCGCCCTCAGCAGGGCGGCCGGTGCCCTCGGGGGCAGGGCCCGGTGCACGAACGGCGGGACCCGGGACGCTGCCGGTTCTCGACGGCGCCCGGGAGGGTCGCGCTGTGATCCACGAGGTGGACTCGGCGCTGCGCGCGCTCATCCTGCGTGACGGGCTGGAGGGCGCCGACGCGGAGGTAGTGTTCGACGCCCCGACCAAGGACTGGGCCGGCCGCCGCAACGGGCCGACCGTCGACGTCTACCTCTACGACATCCGCGAGGACCTGCGGCGCCGCGAGCGGGGGATGATCAACGAGTTCGGGGACGACGGGCGGGTGGTGGCCCGCCGCCTCCCGCCCCGGCACTTCAAGCTGTCCTATCTGATCACCGCCTGGACCCAGCGTCCGGTGGACGAGCACCGGCTGCTGTCCGGGCTGCTCACCTGCTTCCTACGCCACGACGCCGTCCCGGCCGACCTGCTCGCCGGGCCCCTGGCCGCACTCGGCCTGCCCGTCCCGGTCAGCGTCGCGCTGCCGCCGCCGGAGGACCGCTCCTTCGCCGACGTCTGGTCGGCCCTCGGCGGCGAGCTCAAGCCGTCCCTGGACATCGTGGTCAGCGTGCCGACCGACACCGGCCAGCGCCGGGAGGTCGGCCCACCGGTCACCGAGCCGCCCCGCGTCTCGCTCGGCGGCACCGCGCCCTGGCCGCCCCGGGAGGTCCGGCAGGGTCGCCCGGTGCCCCCGCCGGCCGGGGACGGGGACGGGACGGCGGACCCGCCGGCCGGCGGGCCGGTCCCCGGCCGGCCGCGCCCGGCGGCGCGCCGACGCGGCGGACCCGCCCGGTGAGCACCCCCGTGGGCTCCCCGGTGACCGACCCCGGGCTGGCCTACCTGCTCGGCCGCGCGCGGCTGCTCGAGGACCGCATCCGGGAGCTGGTCGCCGTCCGCCGCGCCGCCGACCCGGCACCCGACGACCCCTTCCGCGGTCTGTACCTCTCCGACGAGACCGTGGACGCGCTGCTCCGCCCGGCCGCCCCCGCGCCGGCCGTCGACACCGGTCCGCGGGCGGTCCTGGAGGCGGCCGCTGACGGGGCGGAGGCCGCGGGGCGCGCGCCCCGGCTGCGCCGGCTGGCCCGCGCCGCCGCGCTCGGCCCGCTGGACGTCGACCTGCTGCTCGCCGCCCTGGCGCCCGACCTCGACGCCCGCTTCGAGCGGTTCTACGGCTACCTCAACGACGACGTGACCCGGCGGCGGGCCAGCACCGGCCTGGCCCTGGAGCTAGCCGGCGTCCTCCCCGCCTCGGCGGGAGCGCGGGCCCGGCTGCTGCCCGGCGCCCCGCTCGTCGACGTGGGGCTGCTGCACGTCGAGGACGCCGACCGGCCGTTCCTCACCAGGGCGCTCCGGGTCCCCGACCGGGTGACCGGGCACCTGCTCGGTGACGACACCCCCGATCCCGACCTGGCCCCGGTGCTGGCTGACACCGCGCCGTACGCGGACCCGGTGGCGCACCGGGTGGGCGCCGCCCTCCGCAGCGGCATCCGGCTGGTCCACCTGCGGGAGAGCCGGGGTGGCTCGGGCCGCCCCGTCGCGTCCGCCGCGCTGGCCGCCGCGGACCGGCCGGCGCTGGTCCTCGACCTGACCCGGACCGCCGCGGAGGCCGACCCGCTCCGGCTGGTCACCCTGGCCGGCCGGGAGGCCCTGCTCACCGGCAGCGGTCTGGTGGCCGGTCCGGTCGAGGCGTTGTCCGCCGCTCCGTCGGTGCTGCGCCGGCTGACCGCGCTGCCGGTGCCGGTCCTGCTGGTGGGCACGGCGGTGTGGGACCCGGCGAGCAGTGACGTCGTCCCGCTGCTGGTGGACGCGCCCGTCCTCGGCCCCGAGGACCGGGCAGCGCTGTGGCGGCGGGAGCTGGACGGCGCCGGACGGGAGGTCGATCCCGGCCCGGTCGTCGCCCATCTGGCGCTGGGCCCGGACCAGGTGCAGCGGGCGGTGCGTGCGGCGACCACCGCGGCCGTCCTGCACGGCGGGCCCGTGACCGACGAGGACCTGCGCCGCGGCGCCCGCTCGCAGAACGCGGCTGGGCTGGACCGGCTGGCCCGCCGGGTGGAGCCGCAGGTCGGCTGGGCCGACCTCGTCCTGCCGCCGTCGGTGCTCGCCCAGCTGCACGACCTGGCCGGCCGGGCCCGGCACCGCGACCTGGTGCTCACGCAGTGGCGGATGCGCCGGGGCGGCGGCCGCGGGCACGGCGTCACCGCGCTGTTCGCCGGCGACTCGGGCACCGGCAAGACCATGTCCGCCGAGGTCATCGCCGCCGAGCTCGGGCTGGACGTCTACACCGTCGACCTGGCCGGCGTCGTCGACAAGTACGTGGGGGAGACCGAGAAGAACCTGGAACGGATCTTCAGGGAGGCCGGCGAGGTCAACGGCGTCCTGCTGTTCGACGAGGCGGACGCCGTATTCGGCAAGCGCAGCGAGGTCCGCGACGCGCACGACCGGTACGCCAACATCGAGAGCGCGTACCTGCTGCAGCGGATGGAGTCCTTCGACGGGCTGGCGGTGCTGGCCACCAACCTGCGCGCCAACATCGACGACGCCTTCACCCGGCGGCTGGACGCCGTGGTCGACTTCCCGACGCCCGACGAGGACATGCGCCGGGCCCTGTGGGACCGCTGCCTCGCGCCCCCCCTGCCCCGCGGCGACGACCTGGACCTGGACTTCTGCGCGCGCTCTTTCGAGCTGTCCGGCGGGAACATCCGGTCGGTGGCGGTCACCGCCGCCTACCTCGCGGCGGCGGCCGGTGGGCGGGTGGGCATGGGCGAGGTCATCGCCGCCGTCACCCAGGAGTACCGCAAGCTCGGCCGGCTGGTGCTGGCCCGCGAGTTCGGCGACTGGGCGCCCCAGCCGCGCTGAGACCTCGACGGGCCGGGGCCGGTGCCCGATCGGGCAGGTCCGGCTGCCTCCACCGACCGCCCTCCGGAGCCGCTCGACCGGCCCGGGGAGGAGGACGCTGGACGACACCGGACCCACCGGAGGAGGTCTGCCATGCGCGGTCACGAGCACGAGACCGAAGGCGAACCGTCGCTGCGCCCGAAGGCAGCCCGGCTCGACGGGGCGCTACCCGGCCCACTGGTGCGGGCGGCCGTCGGGGGAAGGCCCGACCTGCTCGACGGGCCGACGGTGCTCGGCCTGCAGCGGGCGGCAGGCAACCGCGCCACCGGCGCCCTGCTGGAGGACGACCGCTCGCCAGTGCACGACGTCGTGGGGTCCGGCGGCGCACCGCTGGCACCCGACGTCCGCGCGGACATGGAGTCCCGGCTGGGGCACGACTTCAGCGGGGTGCGGGTGCACACCGACAGCCGGGCGCACGAGTCCGCGCAGGCGGTGGGCGCCCATGCCTACACCGTCGGCTCGGACGTCGTCTTCCAGCGCGACCGGTACGACCCGTCGTCGACCGCGGGACGGATCACCCTGGCCCATGAGCTGACCCACGTGGTGCAGCAGCGGCAGGGGGCGGTCGACGGCACCCCAGCGCCCGGGGGGATCCGGGTGAGCGACCCGGCAGACCGGTTCGAGCGGGAGGCGGCGGCGACCGCGGACCGCGTCATGGCCGAGCCGGCTCCCGCTCCGGTGGTGGCCTCGCCCGCGGCGCCGGCCCTGCAGCGCGAGGAGGCGCCGGCGGAGGAGGAGAAGGCCGACGAGGGCGAGGCCCCGGTGCAGGGGCTGTTCGTGCAGCGCGAGGAGGCGCCGGAGGAGGACGAGGAGTCGGGCGGGGGCGGCTGAACCCCGGCCGTCCGCCCGCATCGGAGCCACGCATGGACCGCGCGATCGTCGACAGCCTGCACGACGCCTCCCGGCGCGCGCGCCAGGCGGACAGCCGGCGTCCGCCCGCGGCGCGGGACGTGGGCACCGCCGACCCCGGCGGCCCCGGCGCCGTCCGGCTGCTCGCCCTGCAGCGGTCCGCGGGGAACGCCGCGGTCAACGCCCTGCTGGCGGCCAAGGTGCGACCCGACGGAGGCGCGCGCGCCGCGGATCTCGACGCCGCGCTGGCCGAGGCCCGCAAGGACACCCCCGACCTCCCGCGCCTCGAGAAGGGGCTGGAGGCCGCGAAGGCGGTGGGCGTGCCGGTCGACATCGACGGCGCGGCACAGAAGCCACCGGCGTCAGCGCTGGCCGTGACCCGGACGGGCTTCGGACCGGCGGCGGTGCCCGACAAGCGTCCCGTCCCCCCGCCCAAGCCGCTGCCGGCGAAGTCGCCGCTCGCCAAGGGTGCGCGCCGGCCGCCGGCCCCCGCTGCCGGCCGGGGGGCGGCCGGTCCACGTCCGCCGGCCCCCGCTGCGGCCGCAGGCCCGGCGTCGGCCCCGGCCGGCCCGGTGGACCGCTCGGCGCCGCCCGTCCCGCCCGCGCACACCGCACCGGCCGCCGACCCTGCGTTCATCGCGGTGACCGGCGCAGCAGCCCGCTCCGCCGCGGTGGCGCGGGCGCACCCCCCGGCCGCCGCCAAGGCCAGGGAGGCCCAGGACGCCGCGGTCGCACCGTCCGACGACGTCGACAGCCAGGCCAAGGCCGCCAAGGTCGACACGATGGACGCCCAGCCCGCCGGGTCGTTCGACAAGAAGGCGTTCATCGTCGCGGTCAAGGCCGCCATCGAGGCCAAGTCGCCGAAGTCGCTGGAGGAGGCCGCCGAGTACAAGAAGTCGGGGAAGGCCGCCGAGGTCAAGAACGACGTGAAGGGCATGGTGGGCGGGAACAAGGCGCAGGCGGCCGAGAAGATCGAGACCGCCACGTCGGCCGCGCCGGACACCTCCAAGGCTGAACCGAAGCCGGTCGGCGCGCTGTCGCAGGAGGACCCCGGCCGGCCCGCCGCCATCCCGGCGGGCGGGGCCGTGCCGAAGCCCGCTCCGCCCGAGCAGCTCAACCTCGCTGCCGGCAAGCAGCAGGTGGATCAGGAGCTGGCCGGCGCCGACGTCACCGAGGACCAGCTGGCGAGGTCCAACGAGCCGGAGTTCACCGGAGCGCTCGCGGCAAAGCAGGAGGCCGCCCAGCACGCTGACACCGCGCCGGGGCAGTTCCGGCAGGAGGAGGCCGCGGTCCTCGGCCAGACCCGCGCCGAGGCCACCGCGACGACCGCGGCGGCCGTCGGCGGCATGCACGGGTCGCGGACGGCCGCGCTGTCCCAGGTGATGGCGAGCAAGGCCGAGACGAAGGGGAAGGACGAGGCGCGGCGGGCGGAGGTCTCGGCGAAGGTGCAGTCGATCTTCGCGGCCACCGAGGCCGACGTGAAGAAGACTCTCGACGGCATCGACCCCAAGGTCGACAAGGCATTCGAGGACGGCGAGAAGGGGGCGCGAGCCGCCTTCGAGGCGTTCGTCGAGGCCAAGATGTCGGCCTACAAGAAGGACCGGTACGGCGGCTGGCTGGGCGGCTACCGGTGGCTGAAGGACAAGGTCGCCGACATGCCGTCGGAGGTCAACGAGTTCTACGTGGCCGGCCGGGAGCTGTACCTGAAGGAGATGGACGGGGTCATCTCCACGGTGGCCGACATCGTCGGCACCGAGCTGGCCACCGCGAAGAACCGCATCGCGGCGGGGAAGGCCGAGATCGCCGCGTACGTCAAGACGCTGCCGGGCGACCTGCAGAAGGTGGGCGCCGAGGCGGCGACGGCGGTCGGCGACCAGTTCGAGCGGCTGGACTCCGACGTCGCCTCGAAGCAGGAGGCGCTGGTCGACAGCCTGGCGTCGAAGTACGTCGAGTCGCGCAAGGGCCTCGACGACCGGATCGAGCAGTTGCAGGAGGAGAACAAGGGGCTGGTCGGCAAGGCCGTCGGGGCGATCAAGGCCGCCGTCCAGACGGTCCTGAAGCTCAAGGACATGCTGCTGGGCGTCCTGGCCCGCGCAGCCGGGGCGGTCGGGAAGATCATCAAGGACCCGATCGGGTTCCTCGGGAACTTCGTCAACGCGGTGAAGGGCGGCATCCAGGCCTTCGCGTCCAACATCTGGGAGCACCTGAAGAAGGGTCTGCAGGCCTGGCTGTTCGGAGCGCTGGCCGCGGGCGGCATCGAGCTGCCCGACACCTTCGACCTCAAGGGCGTCCTCAAGCTCGTCGGGTCGATCTTCGGCCTCACCTGGGCCAATGTCCGCTCCCGGATCGTGGCGAAGATCGGCGCCGGCGTGATGGGCAAGATCGAGAGCGGGCTCGAGGTCGTCAAGCTGTTCATGACCGAGGGCCTGGGTGGGCTGTGGAAGGTCGTCCTGGAGAAGGTCGGCGACCTCAAGGAGATGGTGCTCACCCAGATCCAGGACATGGTGGTCACCCAGATCGTCAAGGCCGGGATCACCTGGCTGATCTCGATGCTCAACCCGGCCGGCGCCTTCATCAAGGCCTGCAAGATGATCTACGACGTCGTCATGTTCTTCGTGGAGAAGGCCGACCAGATCAAGGAGTTCGTCGACGCGGTCCTCGACTCGGTCGAGTCGATCGCCGGCGGAGGCGTGGGTGCGGTCGCGTCGAAGATCGAGCAGACGATGGCCAAGATGCTGCCGGTCATCATCGGGTTCCTCGCCTCGCTGCTGGGCCTCGGCGGGATCTCCGAGAAGATCAAGAAGATCATCGAGACGGTGCAGAAGCCGGTCAACAAGGCCATCGACTGGGTGATCGGCAAGGCCGTGCACTACGGCAAGCGGTTCCTGGGGTCGCTCAAGGCGAAGGCCAAGGGCGCCGCCAAGAAGCTGACCAGCAAGGTCAAGAAGACGCTGGGCATCAAGGAGAAGACGCCGGAACAGATCGAGGCGGACAAGAGGAAGCGGCTCGAGGCAGGATTGACGACGGCCAGCAAGGTGATCGACAGGCTGCCTGGGCGGGCCGTGCCTCAGTCATTGATCCGACCGTTGATGACGGCCGTTCGCCTGCGGTACCGCATGTCTTCGCTGGAGGTCGTTGCCGAGGGGCGGGTGTGGAAGGTCCTGGGCAAGGTCAATCCCAAGGGCAGCAAGGACACCGGCAAAGCGGCCTTGGATCTCGCGGCCCCACCAGCGTCGGAGTTGACAGCGCTCGGCCTTGACGTCAAGGCCATCGAGCGGATCTTCGCAAAGACGCGGGTGGAGCAAGCCAAGGGGCAGATCCTCGAGGAACTTGCGCTTGCCCACGCCGTCACGGAGACAGCGGCTGAGAATGCCTCAGCTGGAAGCGTCGCCGACATCGGCAAGCCGAAGACTCCCGGGGACTCGCCACTTCCTCAAGTACTCGCAGCCCATCGGGTCAAGGCGAGCGGCGCTGACCTCGGGGATGGCGTCAAGGCCATCTTGGGAACCGACAAGATCGGGCCCTTCATCCGCGTGCTCGAGATCCTGGAGAGCAAGTCCGGTGGTGCGAAGCGGGAGCTGTCTCGAGTGCGGGAGCCCTGGGACAAGGCGAGCGCCGCAGACAAGAAGGAAGCGCGCTCCGAAGCCATCGACGACTTGGTGGCGAAAGAACACCCTTCCGTCGATCCAAGTGACGCGACCAACGCCCAGTATTTGCAGGCCAGACGGGCCGTTCTGGCCAACCACAGTGAAGAGGACTTGGAGTACCGGGCGAAGCGGAAGTTCGAGGGATCCGAGCACTTGGGGCAACCGGGGCAGGACCTTGAGCGGTTGAGTCCCGACCTGGGCAGGGATGGCGTCGAGGTGCCTGCTCAATTGCTGGTGGATGGGATCGATCGTAGGCTCGAGGGCTTCTCGCGCGCGGGCATTCGGGTGCGAGGCGTTACCGGCGGCGGAGTCGCTCGCGGCCGCACGGAGAAGGACGTCCGCGAGAAGCAAGGCGTCAACTTCGTGTTGGAGCAACTCAAGATCCCGGACAAGCGGCTCCAGGAGCTGGCGCAGAAGGTCGTCGCGATCACGGCAGGGACCAAGTAGCCGGACGCCTCGACGCCCCGGGGCGGGTTCGGATCGACATCCTCAGCCGCCTGCGCAGGTCTCATGACCAAGGCTTCGAAAGGTGACCCGGCCTGCCCCCACTGCCCGTGCCCGTAAGCGCAGGTCGCCGTGCCCCGGTGGGCGTCCACTCGCTCCTGCCCAGCAGACCGTGGCCGCGCCACGCTCCTTGCACCAGCCACACGCGAGCAGGAGGCGGGCATGCCCACGTATCTGTCCCCGGGCGTCTACATCGAAGAGGCGCAGTCGGGGTCCCGGCCGATCGAGGGCGTCGGCACGGCGGTGGCCGCCTTCGTGGGCCTGGCCGCCAAGGGACCGTTCAACGAAGCCACGCTGGTGACGAACTGGAACCAGTTCACGACGACCTTCGGTGACTTCGTCGACGGTTCGTACCTGGCGCACAGCGTCTACGCCTACTTCCAGAACGGCGGCGGCAACTGCTACGTCGTCCGGATCGGTGAGGACGGCTCGTCGAACGGCCACGCGCGGGGCAACGGCAGCGGCCCGCGCCAGCAGGCGGCCCTCCCGCAGGCCCCGCAGGCGGCTCTCGGCGGCTACCGGGTGATCGCCCTGGACGGCGGCTCCCGGCCCGGTGAACTCACCGTCGAGGTCGCCGACCCCGGCGGCGACGCGCCGAGCGAGGAGATGTTCAAGCTCGTCGTCCGGCAGAACGGCGAGGTCAAGGAGGAGTACGACCGGGCCACGACCGGCCGGGGCAGGACCAACGTGGCCACGATGGTCAACGCCGCGTCCAAGCTGATCAAGCTGGAGGAGGCCTCCACCGGGCAGCTCGAGCGGCCGGCGTCCGGGACCACGGCGACGTTGACCCCACCTCCGGCGCCACCGTCGCCGGCCTCCGTCCCCTCACCCCGGCTGTCCCCGGACGACTACGTCGGCGACGTCGCCGAGCGCACCGGGTTCGGCGGCCTGGAGGCCATCGACGAGATCACGATGCTCTGCGTCCCCGACCTGATGAGCGCCTACCAGCAGGGGGCCCTGGACCTCGAGGCGGTCAAGGCCGTCCAGCTGCAGATGATCACCCACTGCGAGCTGATGGGTGACCGGATGGCCATCCTCGACCCGCCGCCGGCGCTCAACGCCCAGCAGATCAAGGACTGGCGCATCGAGGACGCCGGCTACGACTCCAAGTTCGCCGCGCTCTACTGGCCCTGGGTGAAGGTCATGAACCCGGCCAGCGGCGCCAGCATGTTCATGCCGCCCAGCGGCCACATGGCCGGGATATGGGGTCGCAACGACGACACCCGGGGCGTGCACAAGGCCCCCGCCAACGAGGTGATCCGCGGCGCGCTCTCCCTCGAGGTGCAGATCACGAAGAACGAGCACGACCTGCTGAACCCGGTCGGCATCAACTGCCTGCGCACCTTCCCCGGCCGTGGCATCCGGGTCTGGGGCGCCCGCACGCTGTCCTCCGACCCGGCGTGGCGCTACCTCAACGTCCGGCGGCTGTTCAACTACCTGGAGGAGTCGATCCTCAACGGCACCCAGTGGTCGGTCTTCGAGCCCAACGACCGGGCGCTGTGGGCCCGCCTCCGCCGCGACGTCGGCGCCTTCCTGGTCAACGAGTGGAGGAAGGGCGCCCTGTTCGGCAGCACTCCGGACGAGTCGTTCTACGTCAAGTGCGACGACGAGACGAACCCTGCCGAGGCCATCGACCTGGGGCAGGTGCTCTGCGAGATCGGCGTCGCACCGGTCAAGCCGGCCGAGTTCGTCGTCTTCCGCCTGGCCCAGTTCTCCGGCGGGACCGCCCTGGTCAACGAGTGACGCCGCCCACCTCCCGATCTGCCCGACCCCTGTCACAGAGAGGTAGCCCCCATGCCCCTTCCCGAGAAGCCCGACAGCGCAGTCGGCTGCAGCTTCGGACTCGAGGTGCAAGGCATCGCCATCGCGGCCATCACCGAGGTGAGCGGCCTGAAGATGGAGCAGGACGTCATCGAGCTCAAGCAGAACGGCCCGGACGGCAAGTACGTGATCAAGAAGCTGCCGGGCCGGTGGAAGGCCGGCGAGTGCACGCTGACCCGCGGCCTCACCGACGACAAGGGCTTCGACGACTGGATCAAGGACTCCCAGTTCGGGAAGATGGCCAACTCGCGCAAGAGCGGCTCGATCATCGTCTTCGACTACGAGGGCGCGGAGATCAAGCGGTACAACCTCACCGGTGCCTGGGCCAAGTCGCTCGAGATCGGCTCGCTCAAGGCCGGGGACACCAGCGTGCTCACCGAGAAGCTCACCGTGACCTACGAGCGGCTCGAGGTCGGCTGATGCGCCGGACGCTGAACGGCGGCGTCGCGCTGGACGACCGGGTCGGGTCCGAGCCGGGACCGGATCACGGGGAGCAGCCGCGGGAGCGGATGCGCACGGAGTTCCCTTTCCTGCTCCCTCGCGGGTACGTCGACGGCGGTGGGACGGTGCACCGGGACGGCGTCATGCGGCTCGCCACGGCCCGCGACGAGCTGGTGCCGCTGCGGGACGACCGCGTGCGCGAGAACCCGGCGTACCTGAGCGTCGTCCTGCTCGGCCGGGTGGTCACGCGCCTGGGCACCCTCGACGACGTCCACTCCGGCGTCATCGAGAACCTCTTCGCCTCCGACCTGGCCTTCCTGCAGGACCTCTACCGCCGGGTCAACACCGAGGGCCACACCCGGGCCGCCGTCACGTGTCCCTCCTGCGGGTCGGAGTTCGCCGTCGACGTCGCCGGGGGCCGCCTGGGGGAATAGCGACGTACGCGACCGACCGGATGCACGAGGAGATCGCGTACGTCGCCTACCACTTCCACTGGTCCCTCGACGACCTGCTCGACCTCGAGCACCCCGAACGCCGGCGGTGGGCCGACGAGATCGCCCGGATCAACACGCGCATGCAGAACGGGAGGTGAGCGGTGTTCCGGTGGCCGTGGCGACGGACGGCCACCCAGGCGGTGCCTGTCCCGGCCGTTCCGGACCTCCCGGAGCCGCCACCGCGGGCCCCGGGCTGGCGCAGCCTGCCCCCGCTGCGGTCGATCCCGCCGATGCCCGTCACCGCCCCCCTGCAACGCCTCACCGATGCGCTGACCACCTGGGCCGACCCGCGGTCGGGCACCCCACTCGGGCACGTCGTCGACCCGGACGGGCCCAGCGGCCGGGTGCACGGGCTGGTCGAGCCGGTCGCACCGCGGCCGTCCGGTGCGTACGCCGCCCCGTCGGACCTGGTGCTCCGGCCGGGACCGGCCCGTCGGGCGCCGTCGCCGCACGTCTCGCGGCTGGCCGACCCCGAGGCCGCGGTGCCGCGCCCGGCCCAGCCCGAGGCCCCGACCCAGGCCGACGCCCCGGCCACCACCGACGAGGCGGTGCTGCCCATGCCCGGCACACCGGCTCCTGAGCCGGACCCCGGGGACACCTGGCGGGTGCCGGTCGTCAGCGCCGGGGTCCCGACGGCCGGCCTGACCACCGCCCGCCCGGTGGACGTCGACCTGCCCCGCCGGCCCGCGGCGTCCGTCGCCGTCCAGCGGCTCCCGGGGACCGCCGACACGACCGGTCCCCGGGTGCCGGAGCCGAGTGGTCGCGATGGAAGTGACCAGCCGGTCCAGCGTCCGGTCGACGAGGCCAGCGCCCTGGGCGGTGCCCCAGGCCGGCCGGACCCGGTGAAAGCAGGTCAGCCGGTGTCCCCGCTGGTGGGTTCGGACGCGGGGCACTCCGGGCCGGCAGCGGACGGGGGCGCGGCGACCGGACCGCAGCCGGTCGCCCACCAGGCGCCGTCGGCTCCGGCGGGCCGGGACGGCGGGCCGCGGACGGGGGTGGACCTGCCGGTGGCCGCGACCGCGGGCCAGGGCCGGCACTGGACACCGACGTCCGCAACGTCGGCGCCCGCCGGCTCCGGCCCGGACGTGCAGCGACAGGTGGTCCCCGTCGACCCGGGGACCGCGGTCCGCGCCGACGGCACCCTGGCGCCCCCGTCGGCGCCCTCGGCGCCGGTCGGGCCGTCCCGGCCGCGCCGGTCCCGGATCGGCGAACCGCTGACCGGTCCGGTCGACGTCCAGCGGCTCGGCGCGGGCCTGCCCGAGGCCACCCCGGGCACCCGACCGTTCCGCGGGCAGTCGGACGACGGAGAGCGGACGCCCGCGCAGCCCGCCGGGCCGCGGTCGGAGCTGCCGCTGCAGCGGTCGGCGCCACTCGTCGCGCCTCCGGCCGCCCCCACCCCGCCGGCGGGTCCCCGGGGAGACGGGCCGGCACCCGTGCCGGCCGTCGACCGCTCCACCGCGTCGACGACGGGGGACGGTGCCGCGCCGACGCCGTCCCCGTTGGACCCCGGGTCGACTCCGACCACCGGGCCCGACGAGCTCGGCCCGGCCTCGGCAGCCGCGGCCGCATCGGCCGGGGAGCGGGAGGCTCCGGTCGTGGTCGCCCCGCTGACCGCTGGACGCCCGCTGCTGCCGGAGCCGGGTCCACCGGCCCTGCCCGGGACGCCGGAGGAGCTCCACCTCCCCGGCCGGACGGGCACACCGGACGGCGGGCCTGGGGTGCTGCCGGCCGTCCAGCGGAGCGTGCCCGATCTGCCGACGGTCGCGCAGCCGCGGACGGACGAGCCCGCGGGTGCCCCGACGACCCCGGCGCCCCTGACCCCGGCGCCCCTGCCCCCGGCGCCCTTGGTCCCGTCGGGTCGGGTCACACCGCAGTCCGCGGCCCAGGCAGCTCCGCACTCCGTGCCGGGCGGCCACCCGGTGACCAGCGGACACGACTCGGCGGTGGCGACCGGACCGGCCGCCCCGGTCGTGCAGCGCGCCGCCGACCCCGAGGGACCGACCGCCCCGGCGCCCGAGCCGGCCGCGTCCGGCACAGACACCCTCGTCCCGGCAGCTGCGACAGCGCCGCAGCCCGCGCCCGCCCCGGCCGGGCACGAGGAGGACCCCCCGCCCGCCCCGGCCGCGCAGCAAGACGAACCGGAGGCCGCTCCGCTGCCCGAGGCGATCGCGCCGCTGCTCGGCGAGCGGCCCGGCCTGGGATCTGGCCTGGGGTCCGGCGCGCCGGCGCCCGCCTGGTCCGCCGCGCCCGTGGTCCAGCGGTCGCCGGACGGCACCGTGCCGGGTGCCGCACTGGCGGCCGGCACGGCGTCCCGGCCGGCGCCGGGACGCACCGGCGGTACAGACGGCACCGTCGGCCCCGACCCGCAGGTCCGGCTCGTCCCACTGCAGAGGGACCGGACGGGGTCCGGGGCGGCGGCGCCGGCCGGGACGGTCCAGCGGTCCACCCGCCCGTCCGGGACGGCGGCCACCGCCGAGGCCGATCAGCCGCCTCCCGGGCCGGGGTCGCTGCCCTGGCCCGGGGCCGTGCCACACGCCGGGTGGACGGGGACGGCGCCCCGCTCGCTGCCGCCGACCGGTCCAGGAGCGGCGCCGACCGTGCCCGGATGGGACACGTCAGGACCGGACGCGGCACCGGCGGTCCAAGGCAGCGGCACGCGGTTCGGGGGTGGCCCAGGGGAGCTCGCGCGCCCGTTCCCCGCAGGCCCGGTCGCCCAGCGCGCCCCCGACCCCGGCAGCACCGCCCTCGCCCTGGGTCTGGCCCGCCGGGACGTCGACGGGTCGGTCGTCTTCGTCCCGCCCCGGGTCCAGCGCGACGAGGACCCCGCCGGCGAGCCGCTGGGGACGCAGCCGGCAGCGGACGGGCCGGCTCCGGCCGGCACCCCGGTCGGGCCGGACCCGGCGGGCACCGCCGGACCCCCACCGACTCCCGTACCGGCCGCTGCCGCACCGGCCGGTCCTGCACCGGCGGCCACGGCGGGGACCCCGGACCTCGACGACCTCGCTCGGCGCCTGTTCGACCCGCTCTCGGCCCGGCTGCGCGCCGAGCTGCGCCTGGACCGCGAGCGGGCCGGCCTCGCCGCCGACCTCCGCCACTGACCACCCGAGAACCGAGGAGGGGCCCGTGACCACCGCCAGCGACGCCTCCGCTGACAGCGATCCCGCCGTCAGCGTCTGCTTCGACGTGAAGATCGAGGCCAAGAGCCTGGGCACCTTCATCAGCTGCGAGGGGCTGGGGGCCGAACTGGTCATCGAGCAGCGGGAGGAGGGCGGCAACAACGACTTCGTCTGGCAGCTGCCGACCCGGATCAAGTACTCCAACATCAAGCTCACCCGGCCGCTGGGCAAGGACACCAGCAAGGTCACGGACTGGTTCGCCTCGATGGTGGGCGGCTACACCCGGTGCAGCGCGACCATCACCGCCCGCAACGCCCAGGACCAGCCCGTCGCGTCCTGGTCGCTCACCGACGTCATCCCGGTGCGGTGGACCGGGCCCAGCCTCACCGTGGACTCCCCGAAGGTGGCCACCGAGACCCTCGAGATCGCCCACCACGGCTTCCGCCCGCAGGGGTCGTGATGGGGACCGTCGTCGCGCTCCACCCGGGGATGTCCGGGCCCGCGCCGGGCCCGCAGCTCGACCACGCCAAGCTCGTCCTGCACGAGGCCAAGCCGGGGGCCAGCGGCAAGGACGCGCTGGGTGCCGAGCTGGCGACGATCGCGTTCCAGTTCAACCCCAAGGAGCTCTCGCTGGCCAAGTCGGCGAAGTGGGAGCGCAAGCCGGCCCGCAGCGCCGGCACGGCCGGGCCGGCGGAGTTCCGCGGCGCCGACCCGTCCAAGCTGACGGTGGAGATGTTCTTCGACGCGGCCGGCAAGAAGGACCGCGGCGGCGTGGTGGGCCAGGTGGAGACGCTGCTGTCGTGCTGCATCCCGACCGTGGAGACCCGCGGGCAGAAGCGGGCCTGCCCGCCGCTGGTGGTGTTCCAGTGGGGGCAGGTCGTCGGCTTCCCGGCGTTCGTCACCTCGGTCAGCGCCAAGTACTCGCTCTTCGCGTCCGACGGCACCCCGCTGCGGGCCACCTGCGGCGTGACCCTGGAGGAGCTGGCCGGCGAGCTCAAGGGCCAGAACCCGACGTCGGGGTCGCTGTCCGCGCGACGGCACCACACGGTCGTCGCCGGCGACAGTCTGGCCTCGCTGGCCTACCGCGAGTACGGCGACCCGGAGATGTGGCGGCCGCTGGCCGAGTACAACGGCATCGACGACCCGCTGAGGCTCGCGCCGGAGACCGAGCTGCTGCTGCCCGCCCCCGAGGACCTCCCGAACGGGAGGGCGTGAGCGCCGTGCAGATCACCAACGGCTTCCGCGTCCTGGTCGGCGCCGATGCGCTGCCCGCCGACGTCGAGCAGCTGCTGACCTCCGCCTACGTCGACGACTCGCTGCACCTGCCCGACCTGTTCGAGCTGCGCTTCCGCGACCCCGACCGCACGGTGCTCGCCAAGAGCCACCTGGAGATCGGCGCCACCGTGACGATCGAGGTCGCCACCGGCGCGGCGAGCCCGGCGTCGCCGTTGATCACCGGCGAGGTCACCGCGGTCGAGGTCGAGTTCGACAGCACCGGCACCTTCACCGTCGTCCGCGGCTTCGACCACGCCCACCGGCTGTTCCGGGGCCGGCGGACCGCCACCTACACCCAGATGACGGCCTCGGACATCGCCCGGAAGGTCGCCGAGCGCGCCCGTCTGAGGATCGGCGAGGTGGAGGCGACGTCGACGGTCTTCGACCACGTCACCCAGGGCGGGGTCAGCGACTGGCGGTTCCTGTCCGGGCTGGCCCGGGAGATCGGCTACGAGGTCGCCGTCCGCAAGGGCTCCTTCTCCTTCCGCCGGCCCCGGCCGGCCTCCGACGCCCCCGACCGCGGCAGCCGCCCGGCCACCGACCCGCTCGTGCTCACCCTGGGCACCGACCTGCTGCGGCTGCACGCCACCGTGACGGCGGCCGACCAGGTCAGCGAGGTGCAGGTGCGGGGCTGGGACGTCGCCCAGAAGCGTGCCCTGGTGGCCGACGCCCCGGCCCGCACGGCCAGCGCCGAGCTGTCCGGTGTGACACCCGCCGGACTGGCGGGCGTGTTCGGCGACCCCGTCTACGTCGCCACCGACGTGCCCTACCGCGCGCAGGCGGAGGTCGACGCGGCGGCAGCCGCCCTGGCCGAGCAGGTCGCCAGCGCGTTCGCCGGACTGGAGGCGCTGGCCCGCGGCAACCCGGACCTGCGTGCCGGGACCGCGATCGCGGTGGACGCCCTCGGGGCGCCCTTCGACGGGAAGTACACGATCACCTCCTCCCGGCACCGGTACGACGCGCTGACCGGGTACACGACCGCGCTGTCGGTCACCGGCCGGCAGGAGCGGAGCCTGCACGCCCTCACGTCGGGCAGCGCCGCCGGAGCAGCCGCCTCCGGGGTCGTCGTCGGTCAGGTCAGCGACGTCAACGACCCCCAGCAGCAGGGCCGGGTGCAGCTGACCTTCCCGTGGCTGTCCGACGACTACGTCAGCGACTGGGCCCGGACGGTGCAGCCCGGCGCCGGCAAGGACCGCGGCGCGATGGTCGTCCCCGAGGTCGGCGACGAGGTGATGGTCGCCTTCGAGCAGGGCGACGTCCGCCGGCCCTACGTGCTCGGCGGCCTGTTCAACGGGGTCGACACCCCCAGGGCCGGCGGGGTGGCGCTCATCGACAGCGGCTCCGGGGCGGTGAACCGGCGGTCCCTGGTCTCCCGGCGGGGACACCGGCTGGACCTGCTGGACCAGGACGGCCGGACCGAGGGGATCAGCATCACCTCCGCCGACGACGCCCTGCGGCTCGTCCTGGACGCCACCGGCACCGCGGTCACGGTGCACAGCGACGGCACGGTGCTGGTCGAGGGGAGCCGGGGCGTCGTCGTCGATGCCAAGGCCTCGACCCTCGACCTCCGGGGCGGTGACATCAAGATCTCTGCGAAGACCGGCATCACGATGGACGGCGGAGGCGGCGCCGTGAAGGTGACCGCCGGCGGCGAACTGTCGCTCAGCGGCACCCTGGCCAAGCTCGCCGGGAGCGCACAGACCGAGGTCAAGGGCGGGGCGCTGTGCTCGGTCAGCGCCGCCCTCGTCCGGATCAACTAGGACCGAGGAGGCGCTCCGTGCCACCTGCAGCCAGGGTCGGCGACCCGACCGGCCACCCGGGGGTCATCGGCCCACCGGGGGTGCCGACCGTCCTCATCGCGGGGCAGCCCGCGGCCACCGTCGGCACGCCGCACGTGTGCTCCTTCCCGCCGCCGGCCGTCCACCCGCCGACGGCGCTGCTGCCGCCCGGCTGCCCCACCGTGCTGATCGGCGGGCTGCCCGCCGCCCGGGTCGGCGACCTCGCCGGCTGCGGTGCCCCGGTCGTGTTCGGAGCCCTCACCGTGCTGATCGGAGGCTGACCGTGGCCGCGCAGTTCATCGGCGCCGGCTGGGCCTTCCCCATCCGCACCGACCCCACTGGCAGCATGGCGCTGGTCACCGCCGAGCGGGAGATCGACGAGGCGATCCGGCTGGTGCTCGGTACCGCGCCCGGCGAACGGCCCATGCGCCCGGAGTTCGGCTGCCGCATCCACGACCTGGTGTTCGGCCCGGCCAACGCCACGACCGCCGGGCAGATCGCCTACGAGGTCCGGTCGGCGCTGGAGCGGTGGGAGCCGCGCATCGAGGTCACCGACGTGCGGGTCGCCTTCGACCGGGCCGACGTCGGCACGGTCTACGTGGACCTGCGCTACACCGTCCGGGGCGTCAACGACCCGCGCAACCTGGTCTTCCCGTTCTACGTGATCCCCGACCACCCCCAGCCGGTGTCGCCGGCTGCCGGCGACGGCGCGGCCGTCGTCGCCCTGGAGAGGTGACCCCCGTGCTACCCGCGCCGCACCTCGACGACCGCAGCTTCCAGGACCTGGTGGACGACGCCCGGCGGCTGGTGCACCGGCGCTGCCCCGAGTGGAGCGACCACAACGTCTCCGACCCGGGCATCACGCTCATCGAGGCCTGCGCGCAGATGGTCGACCAGCTGGTCTACCGGCTCAACCGGGTCCCCGACCGGCACTACGTCAAATTCCTGGAACTGCTCGGCCTGGAGCTCCGCGCCCCGTCCGCGGCCCGCGGGGAGGTCACCTTCTGGCTGTCGGCCGCCCAGCCCCAGACGGTGCTGGTGCGGGCCGAGACGGAGGTCGCCACCCCCCGCACCGACCTGGAGGACGCCGTCGTCCTCTCCACCACCGAGGACCTGGAGATCGTCCCGTGCTCGCTGTCCCGGGCCGGGTCCGCCCTGGTCGGCCAGGAGCCGGCCGACCACACCACCGCACTGGAGTACGGCGGCGGGTTCGCCTGCTTCTCCGCCCAGCCGGTGCCCGGGGACGCGCTGCTCGTGGGCCTGAGCAACGCGGTGCCCTCCTGCGCCGTGGTGCTGCGCCTGGACTGTTCCGTGCACGGGGTCGGGATCGACCCCCGGCACCCGCCGCTGGTCTGGGAGGCCTGGACCCCCGGCGGGTGGGTGGCCTGCGAGCTGGACCGGGACGAGACCGGCGGCCTCAACCGGCCCGGCGACGTCCTGCTGCACGTGCCGCGCGGCCACCAGGCCTCGGTGATCGCCCGGCAGCGCGCCGGGTGGCTGCGGTGCCGGCTCGTGGAGCCGCCGCCCGGCCGGCACACCTACACCGAGTCGCCGCAGATCCGGCAGCTGTCGGCCCTCACCATCGGCGGCACCGCCGCGATGCTGCACGCCGCGGTCGTCCGGGACGAGGACCTGGGGGAGTCCGACGGCTCCCCGGGCCAGCGCTTCCCGTTGCAGCGCCGGCCGGTGATCGCCGGCGACACAGGCGGGCTGCTGCGCGTCTCGGGCCCCACCGGGCCCCAGGTGTGGACCGCGGTGGCGCACTTCGCCGACTCCGATGAGGAAGACCGCCACTTCCGGGTGGACCACAGCGGAGGAGCGGTCGAGTTCGGGCCGGCCGTGCGGCAACCGGACGGGACGGTGCGGCAGTACGGAGCGGTGCCGCCCAAGGGCGCCCGGCTGCGGCTGTCGGTCTACCGCGCCGGAGGCGGGCGACGGGGCAACGTCGGGCCGGGGCAGGTCCGGGTCCTGAAGACCAGCGTCCCGTACGTCACCCGCGTGGAGAACCGGCGCGGCGCCGCCGGGGGGGTGCCCGGCGAGACGGTCGACGACGCGAAGGTGCGCGGGCCGCTCCTGCTGCGGACACGGGACCGGGCCGTCACCGCGGAGGACTTCGAGTACCTGGCCCGGGACGTCGCGCCCGAGGCCGCACGCGTGCAGTGCCTGGCCGGGAGCGCGCCGGCGGACGCCCACGGTGTCCGGGTCGTCGTCGTCCCGCACGTCGGCAGCGACGAGCTGGGCCGGGTGTCGCTGACGGCCCTGCGCCCGGACGACAGCCCCGTCCTGCAGACCATCACCGAGCACCTCGACCGGCGCCGGCTGGTCGGCACCCGGCTGCTGGTCCAGTGGGCCGGCTACCGCGGCGTGACGGCGGTGGTCAGCCTCGCCGCCCGCGACGGCACCTCGGGCAGCCACCTGAGGACGGCGGTCCTCCGCGCCCTGTACGCGCACCTGGACCCCGTCCGCGGCGGCCCGGACGGCACCGGGTGGCCGCTGGGCCGGGCGCTGCACACCCGCGAACTGGTCGGCGTCCTCGCCGGGCTCCCGGGCGTCGACCTGGGTCAGGAGGTCAGCGTGCAGCTGTTCCCCGCCGACCCGGAGTCCGGCCGCCGGGACCAGCTCGTCGAGCGGCTGGACCTCGCGCCCGACGAGCTGGTGCTCTCCTACGACCACCAGGTGCGGGTGCGGTCGTGAGGGGGGTCGTGCCCGGCCTGACCACGCCGTTCCCGCTCGTCGAGACGCTGCCCGGCCTGTTGCAGGACGACGCGGTGGCACAGCAGCTGTGCGCGGCCCTGGACGAGGTCCTCGCCCCGGTCGTGGCGACCCTGGACTGCCTGCCGGCCTACCTGGACCCGGCGACCGCCCCGCCCGACGTGCTGGACTGGCTCGCCGGATGGGTGGGACTGGCGCTCCCCGAGGGGGCCGAGGACCGGCTCCGCCGCCGGCTGGTGGGCCGGGCCGCGGACCTGCACCGCAGCCGGGGCACCGCGGACGGCGTCCGGGCCGCGGTCGTCGCCTGGTTCGGCGTGCAGCCCGAGCTGACCGAGTCCGGAGGCGCCGACTGGTCGGCCGTGGCCGGCGCCCCCTTGCCCGGTGGTCCGGTCCCGACCCTGCACGTGCTGCTGCGCGTCCCCGATCCCTCCGCTGTCGACGTCCGACGGCTCGAGGCGGTCGTCGCCGAGGCGGTGCCAGCCCATGTCACGTCCCGGGTGGAGGTGGTGGCGCAGAGCTGAGAGCCGCGTCCCCGCCGGCACGGGCACCCGGTCAGCGGACGCCGTCCAGGACGGGCGTCGACGGCCGCGGTGTCCCGCCCGGTCGGCCCGGTCGGCCGGGTCGGGCCGGGGGGACCAGCCCGGCGAGCCCGGCCAGCGTGCTGCTGTGCTGTCGCCGCGCGTGTGCCGCGGCCGCGCGGTCACCGGCCCGTTGGTGCAGGTCGGCGAGCAGGTGCCAGGCCGCGTCCTGGAACGCGTCCAGCTCCAGCGAGCGCCGGGCCGCCTCGATGCCCGCCCGCAGGTCGCCCAGGACGAGGCAGTCCTCGGCCAGCTCCCGGGCCGCGCCGGCCACCTGCACGCGCAGCCGGTCGCGTTCGCCGACCACCCACTCGGCCGGCCCGTCCCCGGGCAGCAGGTCGCCGCGGTAGAGGTCGAGCCCGCGGCGCGCGGCGAGTGCCGCGGACTCGAACCGCCCCCGTGACCGTTCGCGACCGGCCTCCGCCAACCGTTCCGCCAGCTCCCGGACGTCGACCACCGCGCCGGGCGGGAGGGACAGCCGGTAGGCCTCGCCGCGACGGGCCAGCAGCGCCGCACCGGGCAGTCCCGCCTCGTCCAGCGCCCGCCGCAGACTCGAGAGGGCCACCTGCAGCCGGTGGGTGCCCACCTCCACCGGGACGTCGGGCCACAACGCGTCGATGAGGCCCTCCCGGTGCACGTCGACGTCGAGGGACAGGCACAGCATCCGGAGCAGGGTGAGCACCCGTGGCCGCACGTTCAGCCACGGCACCGGCCGGCCGGCCACCTCGAGCCGGAAGCCGCCCAGCAGGCCGAGCCGCACGTCGGTCCGGTCCGTCGAGGGACCAGGGGCGACCGGTCCCAGCGGTGTCGCCGACGAGCCCGCCGCCCGGTCGAGGACCGCGCGCGCCAGGCCCCGGGCGCCGCCCACGCCGAGGGTCCGGGCCGCCGTCTCGACCGCCCTCGCCGCCCCGGGCGCCTCCGCCGACCCGCGGTGGTCCAGCGCCAGGGCGCGCAGCGCCTGCGCCCACACGCCCAGCACCGGAGCGCGCAGCTCCCTGAACAGCTCCGCGGCCTCGAGAAGGGTGTCCGCCGCGTCGGGTCCGCCACCCAGCACGTCCCGGCCACCGTGCAGCAGGAGCAGGAGGGCGGCACCCCACCGGTCCCCGTCGGCCCGGCACTGCTCCACGACCCCGGCCCACCCGGTGGCGCCCGGGTCCGGGTCGGAGGAGAGGACGGCGAGCAGGGCGCTCCGACCGAGGCGTTCGAGCCACCCGAAGCCCGCCACCTCCGCCGCCAGGGTCGCCTCCTCCAGCCGGTCGGCACCGCCGTCGGCGGTGAGGAGCTCGGCGAGCGCGCACCCGGTCAGCGCGACGATCCGCTCGAACGAGTCGGCGGGGGCTGCGTCGGCCACCATGCGGAGCCGGCAGGTGCCGTCCTGCAGGTCCCCGGACAGCAGGCCGATGAGTCCCTCCGCGAGGTGGTCACCCGGAGCACCGGCCGGCGCCGGCAGTCGCGCCGGTGGGATGCGGAGGGTGGCCGCGCGCAGCCGCTGGCTCCAGTGCGCCTCGACCCACTGACCGGTGGGCGGGGTCCGCCCGGTCAGCGGGTCGGCGAGCCAGGCCGACGCGAGTGCCCTCACCGAGCGGCACCAGGCCGCGGTGCCGGCGTCGGCAGCCAGCGTCTCGGCGCGACGGAAGCCCTCGACGGCCGCCGCGAGGTCGCCGCTGCGGAGCAGGCGCCGGGCGTCCACCACGGTGAGCCACGGGTCCTCGTTCCGCACCGCCGCCGGCAGGAGCTCGTCCCACGCCGGCACGCTCGCCTCCACCAGCCGCCCGCCGGCCCGGGTGAGCACCTGCGCCACCGCCCCCCAGTCCTCGGCGCAGGCGTACGCGCGCACGGCCTCCCGCACGTGACCGGCCCGGTGCAGGACGCCGGCGCTGTGCCGGTACCACGCGGGCGCGTCACCGCCCAGCTCGTCGAGCAGGGCCGCCTCGAGGTGGTCCTGGAGGACCTGGTGGTAGCGGAAGGTGAGCCCGCCGTCGGGGGACGAGGTGAACACCGCCCTGCCCTCGAGCTCCTGGAGCAGGGCCTGGCTGCCGCTCGTGTCCAGCAGCGCGTCACACAGCTGACCGCTGAGCAGGCCCAGGCTGCTGGTCCGGGTGAGGAAGGTGCGGAGTCCGGGGCGGAGCTCGGCGAGCACGTTCTCGGCGAGGTAGGAGCGGATCAACCGTGTCCTGCCGCTGAGGGAGTCGACCGCGGCGCGGCGCTCCGCGGTCGTCTTCCCGCCGGTGGCCAGGTGGAACAGCTGCAGCCCGGCCGCCCAGCCGCCGGTCCGGCGGGTGAGCACCGCCACCGTCTCCGGCGGGAGGGGCTCGGCGTACACGTCGCGGAAGAGGCGCTCGACCTCCCAGGCGCGGAACCGGAGGTCCTCACCGTCGAGCTCGTGCACCTGACCGGAGACCTGCAGGCGGGACAGCTGGAACGAGGGCCGGCGACGCGACCCGAGGGCGACCCGCAGCTGCGGCGGGGCCAGGTCGACGACCCGGCCCAGCGCCCGCTCGGCCGGCGTCCCGGCGAGGTGGTGCACGTCGTCGACCACCAGCAACGCCGGGGCCCCGGACCACTCGTCGAGCCGGCGGAGGAGGTCGTCGGCCGTCTGCACCGGCCGGTCGCCGTGCCCGCGGGACACCCCCGGCAGTGCGGAGGCGAGGTGGGTGGCCAGGGCGGCCTCCGAGGCGTCACCGGGCTCGGCCCGGTACCACCCGGTCGGGCCGGTGGCCAGCGAGGCGAGCCGCGCGAGCAGCGTGGTCTTCCCGCAGCCGGCCTGCGCGATGACCACGGTGAGCCGCGCCGGGTCCCGACCCGGGACCCGGCCCAGGAGCCGGTCCCGCACCAACCCGGTCGACGGCGGGCAGCGCACCTTCGTGCTGAGGACAGCTCCGTTAGCCATGGCAACCTCGCACCGGCCGGGCCCCGCCTCGGATGTCGAAACGCTACTGACTTCCGTACTCGGTGTCAGGCTCTTTCAGCTCTCACGCGCCCGAGCGCTGCCCGCCGTCAGGCCGTCGGGGTCCATCTGCCCTCGCAGAGCTCGGCTTCGTCGTCGCCGGGCCAGGGCGGCATGGTGGTGGCAACAGCCATGAGGGGTTCCGCCTCTCCCGCCCGGAACTGGAACGTGGTCCCGGCCGGGATGTACAGCGAGACCCCGGGCCGGAGCTCCACCGTCCCGTCCGGCTCCGAGCTGGGTCGACGCCACATCCGCCCGGACCCGCTCAGCACGTACCAGAGCTCGTCGACGGTGCGGTGCCGAACCGCACGGGAGACCCGTCCGGCGGGCAGTGTGAAGTGCGCCGAACTGCCGCGGGCACAAGACAGGAGGAGACGGACCTCGGAGCCGTCCGGCGCGAGGTCGTCTGCAGCAGCGGGTAGGTCCTTGGTCTCCGCGATGGACATCGGGCCTCCTGACGATCGCGGCTCTCGTGGTGCTGCGGACCAGGCTCGAGGCCCCCCGGAGCAGTCGCAAGGAGGCTGCTCGTCCCCTTCAGCCCTCGGTGAACGGCTCATCGGGGGTCGCGCGGGAATGGCGCGCCCCCGAGGGCGTTGACCTGAGCGGACACCGAGCACGGGACCGGTATCGTCTCCGACGACGGCTCGCCCGTGACGTGGTCCCCCCAGCCCAGCTGAGCGGGGCCGACCCTCCTCGTGGGCGGCCCTGGGCCCGCGGCGCTGATCTGCGGAGCTCCGCAGGCCGGCTGGGTCCGGAGCACCACGCCCGGTGCTCGCGACGCCCCTCGTCGCGTGCGCGGGCCCGTGCGCATGCCGCCGGGGCGACCGCGCCCGGCATCCAGGAGGAGGAGTACGTGGCCCGACCAGGCCAGCGCCGGACGGGCGCCCGCCGATCCGCCCCGCGGGACGAGCGACGCGTCCGCCACCGCGGCGACGTCGTGTCCATGCTCGCCCGCACCGTCCGTGAGGTCGAGGCAGCCGCCCAGCGCGGCCGGGTGACGCCCGCCGTCCGCGCGAAGTTCCAGGCCGTCGCCCTGCTGCTCCGGGAGGAGCGCGCCCGCGTCCGGGCAGACGGGACGGGCAGCGCCAACCACCGGGCCGAGCAGCTCAAGCGCCTGGACGGCATCGCCACCATCCTGGCCACCACCGCCGTCCGCGACGCCGGCCTGCTGGCGCTGCTGGCCGAGGACGCCGTGGTCTCCGACGCGGCGCGGGCGCTCGTCCGGGACATGCAGCGGTCCGGCGGCGTCGAGCCGCTGGAGGAGGAGGCCCCGCAGCCGGAGCCGACGGCCGCTCCTCCCACCCCCGAGCGCCGGGTGGTGCCGCAGTCGGTGATCTCCCGGCAGCTGGCCAACCCGTTCCTGGCCCCCGACTTCTCGGCCGTGCCGCAGCGCGCTCCCCGGCCGCGCCGACTGGCCGGCTGGGAGCTGCTCGGCCCGCTGCTCAGCTCGTTCGAGCGCGCCGGCGGCGGCGACGCCGCCTGCATGGACCTGCCCGCGCCGTCCTCGCTGCCCGTCCCGTCCTCGCTGCCCGTGCCGACCGGGCTGGAGCTGATGCCGCACCAGGCCGGGGTCGTCGCGGCCGCGGCAGCCGGGCACCGGACCTTCCTGCTGGCCGACGAGCCGGGGCTGGGCAAGACCGCCCAGGCGCTGCTGGCCGCGGAGGCGGCCGGCGCCCATCCGCTGCTCGTGGTCGTCCCGAACGTGGTCAAGACGAACTGGGCCCGCGAGGCCGGCCGCTGGACGCCGCACCGTCCGGCCACCGTCGTCCAGGGCGACGGGGACACCGTCGACGGCTTCTCCGACATCGTCGTCGTCAACTACGAGGTGCTCGACCGCCACGCGGGCTGGCTGGGCGACTTCGGCTTCCGCGGGATGGTGGTCGACGAGGCGCACTTCATCAAGAACAAGACGTCGCAACGCTCGCAGCACGTCCTGGAGCTCGCCGAGCGCATCCGGGCGCGCACCCCCCGGCCCCTGCTGATGGCCCTCACCGGCACGCCGCTGACCAACGACATCGAGGACTTCCTGGCCATCTGGCAGTTCCTCGGCTGGATCGACGACAGCAAGCCCCTCGGCGAGCTGATCGACGCGCTGGAGGACACCGGCCTGACCCCCGCCGACCCGGGTTTCCACCCCGCCGCCCGCCGGAGCGTGATCGACCTGGGCATCGTCCGGCGCCGCAAGGTCGACGTCGCCGCCGACATCCCCGCGCGCCGCATCGCCGACCTCCCCGTCGAGCTCGACGGCGCCGCCGGCCGGTCGATCCGGGCCGCCGAGCGGGACCTCGCCCGCCGGCTGGTGTCGCGGTACGAGACCGCGCTCGCCAGCCGCTCCACCGACACGGTGCCCGAGGACGTCGACGGTGCGATCGACCTGGACCTGGTGCGCCGGGTGGCCCGGTCGGAGCTGAAGGACGCGAGCGCGGCGCAGGACGGCGAGAACGTGTTCGGCATGATGCGGCGCATCGGCCAGGCGAAGGCGGGCCTCGCCGCGGACTACGCGGCGCAGCTGGCCCGCAGCGCCGGCAAGGTCGTGTTCTTCGCCAAGCACGTGGACGTCATGGACACCGCCGAGGAGACCCTGGCCCGGCAGGGCGTCCGGTTCGCCTCCATCCGCGGTGACCAGACGCCCTCGTCGCGGCAGAAGAACATCGACGCGTTCGTGGAGGACCCCGACGTCGCCGTCGCGGTCTGCTCCCTGACCGCGGCCGGTGTGGGCCTGAACCTGCAGGTCGCGTCCAACATCGTGCTCGCCGAGCTGTCCTGGACCCACGCCGAGCAGACCCAGGCCATCGACCGCAGCCACCGCATCGGCCAGACCGAGCCCGTCACCGCGTGGCGCATCATTGCCGCGCGGACCATCGACGCCCGGGTCGCCGAGCTGATCGACAGCAAGGCGGGGCTCGCCGCGCGGGCGCTGGACGGGTCCGACGAGGAGGTGTCCTCGTCCGCCGACGTGCAGCTCGAGGCGCTGGTCTCGTTGCTGACCGACGAGCTGTCGGCCTCCCGGCAGCTGTCCGCGGGCTCGCCGATCGGCCTCTGAGGGTCCGGGGGGCGGCTACCCGCTGCCCTCCGCGGCGATCAGCTCGGCGACGTCCTCGGGCACCTGGGAGCAGTCGTCGTCGGCGGCCGGCTGGTCCTGGGCGAGCCCGGGGACGCCGGCGTCCTCGACCGGCTGGAAGCCCTTCTGCTCGATGTGCCGCGGGACCCGGTTCTGCGCGTTGATGACGTGCGAGCGCGACAGCCAGCCGAGACCGTCGTCCACTTCGAAGTCCAGCCCGCCGCCGGGCGCCCGCTGGACGTGTCCGGGGGAGGGCAGCAGCCCGACCAGCTGCACGGCCTGGTCCACCGACAGCGTGGACGGCGGGGTGTCGAAGTAGTACCAGCTGGCCGAGCAGATGCCGTAGATCCGCGGGCCGAGCTGGGCGTGGTTGACGTACAGCTCGAGCATGCGGCGGTCGTCGAGCACCAGCGCCAGCTCCATCGACAGGCCGGCCTCGACGCCCTTGCGCCAGGCGCTCATCTCCTGGTTGAGGAACAGGTTCTTGGCCACCTGCTGCGGGATGGTCGACCCGGACGGGTCCTCCTCGCCGCGCAGGTGCGCGGTGGCGCGGCCGGACAGCTCGTCCCAGGTGAACGCACCGTCGCGGTAGGGCAGTGGCTGGTCCTCGTGCGCGATGACGGCGGCGAGGAAGTTGCGCGACACGTGCTCGACCGGCACCGACTGCTGCACGGCGCCCTGCTCGTTGGCCAGCATGAACGCCGTCGTGGGCGGGTCGACCCAGCGCAGTGAGAGCAGGACCAGCGCGTGCAGCAGGAAGGCGACCACCAGGACCTGGGCCGCGCGGCGGCGCAGCCGGCGACGCGGCCGGCGCCGGGGCTCGTCCTGGACCGGGACGTCGTCCCGGCGCCGCCGGGTGTCCGGACGGCGGCGCGGGGAGGGGGGCGGTGGCCCGGGGTCGTAGGGCGGTGCCGGCGGCCACGGCCGGGACGGCGGAGGCGGCGCGGCCCACGGGTCGGACGGCGGACGCTGCGCCCAGGGGTAGTCGTACTCCGCGTGCCGGTCCTCGTCGGCGACCGGCCGCGACATGGGCCGGGTCGGGACCCGGTCGGTCCACTGCTGCTCGGCCGGGACGCCGTCGGGCGAGCGGCGGCGGCGCGACGGGAAGGGCATGCGGTGCTGTCCTCCTGGGACCGACGGACCGGAGCCCCAGGGTACCGAGGTGGTCGTCGGTGGGCCGGTCCTCGGCGTGCTGCCCGCCGCCCAGAGCCGGACCTACCCCGCAGGGTCCCCGAAGCGCTCGAGCCTGATCGCGGACGGGGCGTGACCGAGGTCGACGAGCGTCGTGGCGACGTCCTCCACGAAGGACGTGGGGCCGCACACGAAGACCCGGGGCCGCGACGTGGCCGCGAACGTCTGCGCCTGCAGCATCGTCCGGTCGATGCGGCCGGTCAGGCCCCGCCAGTCCGGCGGGACCTCCCGCGTCAGGGTGATCGTCGTCTGCGGCCCCACGGTGTCGCGCCCCAGCACGTCGTCCGCGGTGCGGGCCGAGTAGAGCAGCCGGACGGGCGCGGGGCCGCCCGTGCGCCGGTGGTGGTCGAGCATGGCGAGGAAGGGCGAGACGCCGGCGCCGCCCCCCACCAGCTGGACCGGACGGTGCCCCTCGGCCGCATCCCGGTCCCGGTCCACGGCGGAGGACCAGACGAAGTACCCGCCGATGGGGCCTCGGAGCTCGAACTGGTCGGCAGGGCGCAGCTGGTCCGTGAGGTACGGCGACACCTCGCCACCGTCGAACCGCTCGACCAGCAGGTGCAGCCGGGGGTCCTCCGGAGGAGAGGCCAGCGAGTAGCTGCGCTGCGCGGTGTAGCCGTCCTCGGCGGTCAGCCGCAGGTCGACGTGCTGGCCGGGGAGGTGGCCGGGCCAGCCGGGCACGTCGAGCACCAGCCGATGGACGCGCGCGGTCTCCGGGCGGTTGTCGAGGACGGCGGCGCGCAGCCAGCTCAGTCGCCGCTGTACCGCTGCTCGAGCCATGGGTCCCCGCGATCGTGGTAGCCGAAGGTCTCCCAGAAGCCGGGCTCGTCCAGGCGGGTCAGGGCGAACCCGCGGACCCACTTGGCGCTCTTCCAGAGGTACAGGTGGGGGACCAGCAGCCGGACCGGACCACCGTGCTCGGGAGCCAGCGGCTGCTGGTCGTAGGTGTCGACCACCCAGGCCCTGCCGCCCGTCACGTCGGCGAGCGGCAGGTTGGTCGTGTATCCGCCGTCGCTGAAGGCCACGACGTAGCCGGCCTCGCTCCGGACGTCGGCCAGCAGGGTGTCCACCGACACGCCCTCCCAGCGGGTGTCGAGCTTCGACCACTTGGTCACGCAGTGGACGTCGACCGAGATCGCCTCGCGCGGCAGGGCGCGGAACTCCTCCCAGGTCCAGCGCCGCACCCCGTCCACCTCACCCTGGACGGTGAGGTCCCACTCGCCCAGCGGCGTCCGTGGCGTCGGGCCGGCCGACAGCACCGGGAAGCGGTCGCCGGCGTCGTACTGGCCGGGCGGCAGCCGCCCGTCGCTGCGCGGGGCGCCGCGACCGAACCCTGGCGACACGACGGACATGGCGGCTCCTCCCGGACGTCCCCCCGGCGGTGCAACTGTCGCCGCCGCGGCGGGTCGGGGACATCGGTCAAAGGACCGCAGCTGACCGTTCCGCCGCACCGGCGTCGTCGTTGAGGGCGTCCCGCAGGGCGGCGCGGGCGGTGACCCCCAGCTTCGGGAAGATCCGGTACAGGTGGGCACCGACCGTCCGCGGCGACAGGTACAGCCGGCTGCCGATCTGCTTGTTGGACAGGCCCGAGGCGGCGAGCATCGCGATCTGGTGCTCCTGCGCGGTCAGCGCGGTCCTGCGCTGCCCGGCGTGCTGGGCCCGGTGGGTCGGTGAGGTCGCCCGGAGCTCGTGTTCCGCCCGCGCGGCCCACGGCCGTGCCCCGAGGTCGCGGAACGTCTCGAGGGCTGCCGCGAGCTGCGCCCGCGCGGCGCTCGTCGCCCGGGTGCGCCGCAGGTGCTCCCCGTACGCCAGCCGGGTGCGCGCGTGGGCGAACGGATGCCGGTCCGCCGCGGGCACGGTCAGCGCCCGCTCGAACCGGCGGGACGCGTCCGCGCCGGAGGCGACGAGAGCCCCGGTCGCCTCCCTGACCAGGGCGAGCTGCGGAGAGCCGGTGAAGAGCGGGACGTCCTGCATGGCCGCCACGTGCGCGGCCGCCTCGGCACGACGCCCGGTGCGGACAGCGGCCTCGACCAGGTCCAGGGCGACGACGGGCGCGACCGGCGCGTACGGCGCGAAGCCACCGGCCGTGCTGATCACGCTCAGCTGCTGGTAGGCGTCCTCGAACTCGCCGCGCCCCAGCGCGGCCAGTCCGCGGACCCGGCGGGCGAAGTCCCCGACGAGGCGGACGCCGCTCGGCGCCGACCACGCGACCAGTTCGTCCGCCAGGGACTGCGCCGCGCCGTCCTCGCCCCGGGCCGCTGCCAGCAGCCCCCGGCAGTAGACGCCGGGCTGGGTGACGAGGCGGTAGCCGAGTTCCTCGCCCCAGGCGATCCCCTCGCCCGCCAGGCGCTCGGCCTCGTCCCACCGTCCGCCGTCGAAGGCATCGTGGCAGAGCATCATCAGCGCGTTGACGGCCGAGGCGGCGGCACCGCCCGCCTTCCCGTCCGCGACCACCGTGCCGAGCGCCCGACGACAGCCGGGGAGGCGCCCGGCGTAGAACGCGGCGATGCCGACGCGGACGACCTGGCTGGGGTCGACGGCGGCGTCCACCGCGGCGACCAGGCCGTCCAGCCGGTCGAGCGCCGCTGCGGTGGACCGGACGGGGTCGGCGAAGACCGTGCTCGACACCGACAGCAGCGCCGGGGCGTCCTCTCCCAGCGTCGCGAGGGCCCGCTCGAAGGGCCGCCAGAGCTCGTCCCGCCCCCCGAAGTGGCAGACGAGCAGGAGGCTGTGCAGCGCGTCCTCCACCGCAGCGGCACCCGATCCGGAGTCGAGCGCCTGCTGGACTGCCCGCACCAGCAGGAGGTGTGCGGTCGCGACGTCGCCCTCCCCGTTGACCAGGTGGTGGGCCGCGGCCACCGCGACCTCGAGGGACCCCGGCGCCGCCGGGTCGGCGCTGTGCGCCGCCGACAGCAGCTGGGGGACGCTGCGCAGGCTCCCCGTGGAGTCGGCGCCCACGAACGCGGCGGCGGCGAGCCGGCGCGCCCGGTCCGGACCGGCCGGAGTCAGGTCCGCGGCCTGGAGCAGAGCGGTGACGGCCCGGACGACGTCCCCCTTGCGCCGTGCCCGCTGCGCCGCGACCTCGAGGAGGTCGGCGGCCCGGGCGTCGGGGCCGACGACCGACTCGGCGAGGTGCCAGGCGCACTCCTCGGGCCGGTCGACCAGCACGTCGGCCAGGGCGCCGTGTGCCCGCCGGAGCTCACCGCTGGTCGACAGTGCCACCACCGCGGACCCGATCAGGGGGTGCCGCAGGGTCACCCGCTCGGTGCCCACGTCGACGCGGACGAGCCGCGCCCGCTCGGCCGGCCCCAGGTCGTCGAGCCAGCCGTCGCCGGCCGCCGCCGCGCGCAGGGTCCGGAGGTCGCCCGTGCCGTCGAGCGCGACGAGGAGGAGCAGCCTCCGCGTCCTGGCGGGCAGGTCGACCAGCTGCTGCGCGACGACCTTCTGCAGGTGGCTGCTCAGCGGCAGCGCGGCCGGCAGCGGTTCCGACCCCGCGCGCTGCGGCCCGGTCATGACCGCCGGGAGCTCCAGCAGGGCCAGCGGGTTGCCCTGCGAGGTCGCCAGGACCCGCCGGTGGACCCGCTCACCGAGGTCGGGGAACCGTGCCCGCAGGAGCCGGGCCGCCGCGTCGTCGTCCAGCGGTGGGACCTCGAGCTGGGGGAGACCGGCCTGCAGCAGGACGCCTTCCCGGTCCGTCCGGGCGGCGACGAGCAGGCCGATCCGTCGCCCGTGCAGGCGGCGGGCGACGAACCCGAGGACGCCGAGCGTCGGCCGGTCCAGCCAGGGCGCGTCGTCGACGACGAGCAGCACGGGTCGGGACGTCGACGCCCGGGTGAGGAGCTCGAGGACGCCGGCCGAGACCAGCAGCCGGTGGGGCGTGGGCCCCGAACCCAGTGCAAGGGCGACGCACAGCGCCTCCCGGTGCGGCTCGGGGAGTGCCGCCAGGTCGCCGACGAGCGGGAGCAGGAGCTGGTGGAGGCCGGCGAAGCCGACCTCGGCCTCGAACTCCACGCCGGCCGCGCGGAGGACCGTGGCGGCCGAGTCCTCCGCCCGCGCGGCCACCTCCCCGAGCAGGGCGGTCTTGCCGACGCCCGGTTCCCCCGTCACCAGCAGGGCCGCCCCGTCGGCGAGCGCGCGCTCGAGGAAGGAGGCGAGCGCGGTGGACTCCGCCGAGCGGCCGATCAGGCCCGCATCGCCGGCGAGGACGGAAGGCGGCACACCGGGCAACGGAGCCTCTCCCGTGCGTTCCCCGGCAGGGCGGCCAGGTGTTGGTGACCCTCGGCCGGTGGTGCACGTGTCGGTGAGAGTGTCTCTCATCCCGAGGGTGGGCCACCAGCAGCTGGGGCACATCTGCCCGCTCGGCAGTCGGATGACCGATGCGCCGGAGAGGTCCGCGCGGCCATCGTCGCTCGGGCAGGCGGCGTCCGCGGCCGCCGGCGGACGAGCGTCCGACGCGATGACTGGTGACCGAGGGAGCCCGGGATGGCGACGTACCGGATGGTCTACGGCGACGACGAGCAGGTCGTGCAGGAGACCTACTCCGACGTCGAGGTCGAGCGGGAGGACGGCTGGACGGTGCTGTTCCGTGGCGGCGACGCGATCCTCCGGGTGCAGGACGCGCACGTGCAGTCCCTCGAACGCCTCCCGGCCCCGCCCGGCGAGGTCCCCGAGGGCACGCGGTAGGTCTGCGATGGACCCCTTCGTGTTCGGCTCGGACGGGACGGACCCCGAGGAGGACACCGGTGTCCTCGAGCCCGAGGACACCCTGGTCGACCCCGGCGGGATCCGCGACGTGCTCGACACCGGGTGGTCGCCGGCGGAGCGTCCGTGGGCGGCCACCGACTGGGGGACCACCGACGTCGAGGAGGCGACCGGGGAGCGGCTCGCGGGCCGGCTCGCGCGTGAGCTGCCCGACGAGCAGGCCGACGAGTGGGACGGACTGGGCGACGCCTCGGACACCGACGGGGAGCTCGTCGACGACGAGGTCGGTGCGCTCCGCGCCGGGAGACTGGTGGGGACGGTCGAGACGTGCGGGGACGTCGAACCGGAGCTGTACGCCGTGGACGCGGGCATCGACTCCGGTGCGGCGTCCGCCGAGGAGGCGGCCGTCCACCTCGTCCCGCAGGACGACGAGGGGTCGTCCGGCTGGGCAGGACGATGAGAGGCCGGCTGCTGCGGCGGCCCGGGAGGAGTGGACCGTGACCGAGTTGCCCCCATCCGGCGACCGACGTCTGGACGGCAACGCGGCCGGCGGTCTCCTTGCTGAGGTCCTCGCCGTCGAGGCCACCACGGCCGTCTCGACGTGCGCCTCCTGCGGGCTGCCGTCGGCTCTCGGTGAGCACCTGCTCTACGCCGACGCGCCGGCCCTGGTGCTGCGCTGCCCCGGCTGCATGCAGGTCGTGCTCCGCTGCGCCTCCGACGAGTCGGGGCTGCGCCTGGAGATGAGTGGCGTCCGCCTGCTGGCGGTCCCCTCGGTGTCCCGACGCCCCAGCTGAGCGACGGCTGCCGAGGTCGAGGAGGCGGGCCTGGGTCCGGCCGCCGGGACGGGGGAGCGGCCACGGCGACCGGACCGGCCGGCCCTAGACCGAGACCGCCTGCAGGGCGTGCTGGACCACCTCGGTGACCGCCTTCGGCTGGGTCACCATGACCACGTGGGATGCGTCCACCTCCGTCACCGTCGCACCGGCTCGTGCGGCCATGGTGCGCAGGACGTCGGTGCCGGCCGCTCGGTCACCGGTCGGGATGACGGCCCACGACGGCAGGCTCCTCCACGCCGGGACCCCGGTCGGCTCGCTGAAGCCGAGGGACGAGATCGGCCGTTGCGTCGCTGCCATGATGCGGGCCTGCTCCTGGGACACGTCGGCGGCGAAGGCGTCGTGGAACTGGTCGGGGTCGATCGCGAACTCCGTGCCCGATCCGTCCGCTCCGGTGGGGTAGCGCCATTCGACCAGCGCGCTGTTGAGCACGCTGTCCTTGGAGTCGGCCTCGACGTCCTGGAGGGCCTCTCCCTCGTCGGGTGCGAAGCCCGCGACGTAGACGAGTCCGACCACGTTGCCGGCGGGCAGTGCCGCGTTGGTGATGACAGCACCGCCGTAGGAGTGGCCGACCGCCAGCACCGGCCCCGGGAGCTGGGACAGGGCACTGGCCACGTAGGCGGCGTCGACGGCGATGCCGCGCAGCGGGTTGGAGACGGCGCGCACCCGTACGCCTGCGGCCAGCAGCTGGGCGACGACGTCGTTCCAGCCGGAGCTGTCGGCGAAGGCGCCGTGGATCAGCGCGACGGTCGGTGCACGGTCGCCGGCTGCGGTCGTTCGGGTCATGGTGGACTCCTGGTCGGGGACGGCGGGACGGACGGCTGCGCCCGGCGGCCCGGATCCGGGACGACCTGACGCAGGCAGCGAGGCTGCTCCGGGCCGGTGGCCCGCCGCATCGGTCAACCGACCATCGGCTCCCGCGTCGGCGAGGAGGGCGGCACGACCGGCTGGGGCGCGCGCCCGTGGGCATGGAAGTCGTGGATGGCGGTGCGCACCTCGTCCGGCCGTTCCTCCATCATGAAGTGCCCGCAGTCCAGCGCCCGTCCGCGGACGTCGTCCGCCCACGCCCGCCAGACGGCCAGGGTGTCGTACCAGGCCCCCAGGGCCCCCCGGCCGGCCCACAGGACCTGCACGGGGCAGCCGATCCGCCGCCCGGCGGCGCGGTCCTCGTCGTCCCAGCGGCGGTCGCACGTCGCCCCGGCCCGGTAGTCCTCGCACATCGCCTCGATCGCCGCCGGGTCGCGGGCGCAGCGCAGGTACTCGGTGACCGCTCGCGGGGGGAAGCCGCGGATCGCGCCACCGAACTCCGCGTCGAAGAAGAAGAAGTCAGGGTCCTGTGCGATGAGCCGTTCGGGGACCGGGTGCGGCTGGGCGAGGAAGGCCCAGTGCCAGTAGCCGAGGGCGAAGCGGTCGTCGGCGCGGGCCCACACCTCGCCGGTGGGGACGACGTCCATGACCGTCAGCCGCCGCACGGCCTCGGGGTGGTCCAGGGCCATGCGGTAGCCCACCCGGCCGCCGCGGTCGTGGCCGACGACGTCGAAGGTGTGGAAGCCCAGCCGGTCCATCAGCCCGACGCAGTCCTCGGCCATCGCGCGCTTGCCGTAGCTCTCGTGGCCGGGGACGGCGGCCGGCTTGGAGCTCTCCCCGTAGCCGCGCAGGTCCGGAGCCACCACGTGGAAGTGGCGGGCGAGCCCGCCCGCGACGAGCGCCCACGCCAGGTGGGTCTCCGGGTAGCCGTGCAGCAGGAGCAGAGGGGGCCCCGATCCGCCGTCGCGGACCCGCAGGGTGACGTCCCCGACCCGCACGCGGGACAGCCGGAGGTCGTCGAAGCCATCGGGGAACGGTTGCCCGTCTGCGGTCCCGGGGTCCACGGACATCGGTGCCTCCTCGGTCGCTCGGCCGGTGCGAGGGCGACAGCGGAGTCTGCTCGGGACGGGGACGTCGGCGCATGAGTCGGACGACTGCCACCGTGCTCGCGGTGCACGATGAGCTGACAGCAGTCGACTTCGGGGGTGCGGCGTGGGTCCGACGAGCCCGGCCGGCGGCTCGCGCGAGGAGCGGCGGCTCCGGATCGAGCACACGGCTCTGGAACTGTTCCGTGCCCGGGGGTTCGACCAGGTCACGGTCGAGGACGTCTGCGCCGTGGCAGGGGTGGCCCCGGCGACCTTCTACCGGCACTTCGGCACCAAGGAGGAGGTCGTCTTCGCCTACGGCGACGCCTTCAAGGCCGCGATGGGTGCGGCGCTCGGTGCTGGTGCGCAGGTGCCGGAGCGCGACCGCCTGCGGGTGGTCCTGCTCGAGTTCGCCACCTTCCTCGAGTCCCAGCAGGACCTGCTCGCCCTGCGGGACCAGATCGTCCTGGGACACCGCAGCCTCATGCAGCGGACGCTGTCCCTGCAACGCGAGGTGGAGGGCGTGCTGGCCCTCGGTCTCGCGCGGCTGCGCGACCTGGACGAGCCGGACGCGACCGCGCTGCTCGAGGCCGGGATGGCGCTCCTGGCGCTGCGGGTGGGGGTCCGGACCTGGCGCGCGGGCCAGGAGCGGTCGCTGCCGGACGCCGCACACCATGCCCTCGTCCGCCTTCGGCACCTGGCCCGCGACGCGGCGGTGGAGGGACCGCCGTGAGGCGCAGTCGCTCGCCCGATGCGGACCCCTGCGCCGGATCCGCAGGATGGGGACGGTCCCCACCGCCTGCCGAGAGGTGCGCCCCATGGCCGTCGACCCGACCCCCGGCTCCCTCCCGCCCCGGGACGCGTTCGCCGGCGCGCTGCAGCGCACCGAGGTCCAACGCGGACGGTTCTCCGTCCCCGGACGGGAGATCGTCCAGGTGCTGACGGAGATCCCGGTCGGCGTGCAGTCCGGCTGGCACACGCACCCCGGGGAGGAGGTGGGCTACATCGTCGACGGCACGGTCGAGATGCTGGTCCAGGGCCGGCCCCCACGGACACTGCGTGCCGGAGAGGGGTTCCTCATCCCCCCGGGCACGCCGCACAACGCCCGTGACGTCGGTCCGGGGACGGGCCGGATGCTGTCCACGTACCTGGTCGAGGCCGGGCAGCCGCTGGTGGCACTGCTCAGCGGTCCAGCCGGATGACCGCAGGCAAGGGACGTCGTCCGGCTGCTCCGCGGGCCGGACACGCTGGGGACGCCGGTCGTCAGGCGGGTGTGCAGCGGCGCGGTGGCGACGGCCGCCTCCGCCCGCCGCTGACCGTCAGTCCCGCGGCCGCCGGCCGATCTTCGACCCCAGCCAGGTGAGCGGGTCGTAGCGGCGGTCCACCACCCGCTCCTTCAGCGGGATGATGCCGTTGTCGGTGAGGTGGATCCCCTCCGGGCAGACCTCGGTGCAGCACTTGGTGATGTTGCAGTAGCCCAGCCCGAACTCGTCCTGGGCCGCGTTGCGGCGGTCGGTCACGTCCAGCGGGTGCATGTCCAGCTCGGCCAGCCGGATCAGGAACCGGGGGCCGGCGAACACCCTCTTGTTCTCCTCGTGGTCCCGGATGACGTGGCAGGTGTCCTGGCACAGGTAGCACTCGATGCACTTGCGGAACTCCTGCGAGCGTTCGACGTCGACCTGCTGCATCCGGTGGTTGCCGTCGGGGTCCCGAGGACGGGGCGCGAACGCCGGGATCTGCGCGGCCTTCGCGTAGTTGTAGGACACGTCGGTGACCAGGTCGCGGATGACGGGGAACGTCCGCATCGGGGTGACGGTGACCGCTTCGTCCTCCCCGAACGTGCTCATCCGCGTCATGCACATCAGCCGCGGGCGCCCGTTGATCTCGGCGCTGCAGGACCCGCACTTGCCGGCCTTGCAGTTCCAGCGGACGGCGAGGTCGCCGGCCTGGGTGGCCTGCAGCCGGTGGATGACGTCGAGCACCACCTCGCCCTCGTTGACGGCGACGGTGAAGGTCTGCAGGTCGCCGCCGGCGGCGTCGCCGCGCCAGACCCGGAACGTGGCGTCGTAGCTCATGCCTGTTCCTCGAAGATCTCGGCCAGCTCCGGGGGCATCTGCGGCAGAGGCTGCCGGGTGAGCCCGACCGATCCGTCGGCGGCGCGGGCGCAGATCAGGTTCGTCCGGGCCCACTCGGAGTCCGTGGCGGGGAAGTCGTCGCGGGTGTGCCCGCCCCGGCTCTCCTCGCGGGCGAGGGCCGCCCGGGCGATGCACTCGCTGACCAGCAGCATGTGCGGCAGGTCCAGCGCCAGGTGCCAGCCGGGGTTGTACTGGCGGTGGCCCTCGACGGACAGGTTCGCCACCCGCTCCTTGAGCGCGGCGATCCGCTCCAGCGCCTGCTCCATCTCCGGTGCGGTGCGGATGATGCCGACCAGGTCGTGCATCGTCTGCTGCAGGTCGTGCTGCACGGTGTACGGGTTCTCCCCGCCCTCCCGCTCGAACGGCAGGAGCGCCGCCCGTGCCGCGTCGGCGAGTGCCTCCTCGGCCAGCGCGACGACGCCGGTGCGCTTCTCCGCGTGTTCCGCGGCGGCCCGCCCGGCCCGCCGTCCGAACACCAGCAGGTCGGACAGGGAGTTGCCGCCGAGCCGGTTGGACCCGTGCATCCCGCCGGCCACCTCGCCGGCCGCGAACAGCCCCGGCACGCGCGCCGCCTCCGTGTCCGGGTCGACCTCCACCCCGCCCATCACGTAGTGACAGGTCGGCCCGACCTCCATCGCCTCGGCGGTGATGTCCACCTCGGCGAGCTCCTTGAACTGGTGGTACATCGACGGGAGCCGCTTGCGGATGTACTCCGCGGGGCGCCGGGAGGCGATGTCGAGGAACACACCCCCGTGCGGGGTGCCGCGCCCGGCCTTGACCTCGCTGTTGATCGCGCGGGCGACCTCGTCGCGGGGGAGCAGCTCAGGCGGACGCCGGTTGTTCTTCTTGTCCTCGTACCAGCGGTCGGCCTCGTCCTCGGTCTCCGCCGTCTCCTTGCGGAAGAAGTCGGGGATGTAGTCGAACATGAAGCGGTTGCCCGCGGAGTTCTTCAGGACGCCGCCGTCCCCGCGCACGCTCTCGGTGACCAGGATGCCGCGCACGGACGGCGGCCAGACCATCCCGGTGGGGTGGAACTGCACGAACTCCATGTTCACCAGGGTGGCGCCGGCCTGGAGGGCCAGGGAGTGGCCGTCGCCGGTGTACTCCCAGGAGTTCGAGGTGACCTTGTAGGACTTCCCGATCCCGCCGGTCGCCAGCACGACCGACGGCGCCTGCCAGGCGACGAAGCGCCCGGACTCCCGCCAGTACCCGAAGGCGCCGGTGATCCCGTCCTCGTCGGTGAGCAGCCGGGTGACCGTGCACTCCATGTAGACGTCGATGCCGAGGGCGACGGTGCGCTGCTGCAGGGTGCGGATCAGTTCCAGCCCGGTGCGGTCGCCGACGTGCGCCAGGCGGGCGTACCGGTGCCCGCCGAAGTCGCGTTGGCTGATCAGACCGTCGGGTGTGCGGTCGAACAGGGCGCCCCAGTCCTCGAGCTCGCGGACCCGGTCCGGCGCCTCCTGAGCGTGCAGCTGCGCCATCCGCCAGTGGTTGAGCATCTTCCCGCCGCGCATGGTGTCGCGGAAGTGCACCCGCCAGTTGTCGTCGGCCCAGGTGTTGCCCATGGCGGCGGCGATCCCGCCCTCGGCCATCACCGTGTGCGCCTTGCCGAGCAGGGACTTGCACACCACCGCCGTCCGCGCGCCCTGCTCGTGGGCCTCGATCGCGGCCCGCAGACCGGCACCGCCGGCCCCCACCACGACGACGTCGTACTCGTGCCGCTCCAGTTCCATCAGGCCCCCGTCATCAGAAGAACCGGAGATCGGAGATCGTGCCGGTGGCGAGCAGCAGGACGTAGAAGTCGGCGAAGGCGACGCTGAACAGCGAGACCCACGCGTACCTCATGTGATCGGCGTTCAGCCGGGAGACCGCGGTCCAGAACCGGTATCGCAGCGGATGCCGGGAGAAGGAGTTGAGCCGGCCGCCGACGATGTGCCGGCAGGAGTGACAGGACAGCGAGTACAGCCACAGCAGGGCGGCGTTCGCCAGCAGGACGAGCGTGCCCAGCCCCATGTGCCCCCATGCGCCGGTCTCGTCGCGGAAGGCGAGGACGGCGTCGTAGGTGAGGACGAGGTTGAACAGCAGGCCCAGGTAGAAGAAGTAGCGGTGCACGTTCTGGCCCAGCAGCGGCAGCCGCGTCTCACCGGTGTAGCGCCTGTGCGGCTCGGCGACCGCGCAGGCGGGCGGCGAGAGCCAGAACGACCGGTAGTAGGCCTTCCGGTAGTAGTAGCAGGTCAGCCGGAAGCCCAGCGGCACGACGAGGATGTAGATCGCCGGGGAGATCCAGGCCGGCCCGGTGAAGAACTCCGGGAACGTGTCGCCCTCGCACGCCGTGGTGATGCACGGCGAGTAGAACGGCGAGATGTAGGGCTCGGCGAAGTAGTGCGCGTTCTGGAACGCGCGGAACGACGAGTAGACGATGAACGCCACCAGTGCGACCACCGTGAGCAGTGGCTGGAGCCACCAGCGGTCGGTGCGGAGCGTCCTCGCCGCGATCGCCGCCCGGCGCGGCGCGGCCATCCCGTTCCCGCCGCCGGGGACGACCGCCCCGGCCCCCCGCGGAGCGGTGGTGGTCACCGCCCCATGCGGCCCGACCCGCCGATGCCGTCGTCGTCCCCGTCGCCGTAGACGGCCGCGAACGGCTCGTGCGCCCGACCGCGTGCCTGTGCACCGCACAGCAGGTTGAGGTCGTCGCGGAGCCGTGCCACGTCGACCCTGAGCCGTCTGGCGTCGACGGTGTCACCGAAGTGTCTGGTGACCGTGGCGCAGGCCTGCTCCAGGGTGTCGACCGCCGTGCGGGCCGCTGCCACGTCCTGTTCCAGGGACATCGCTGCCTCCAGATCGCTGCTGCCGCCGCGAGGCGGCGAGGACGGAAGTCGACCACGGACGGCGGCCGGGGGAAAGGGGCTCGGCCGCGCCACTTCGGCGCGGTCCGTCGAGGTCCGGCGGCTGTCCGCACGGGGCCGCGGAGTGGCTCGGGCACCGTGGTCCGGGGAAGGCCCCGGGAGGTCGGTCAGGTGCGGTCGAGGTCCTCGAGGGCTCGGACGTGCTCACCTGGCACCTGCCCACGCTCGTCATCCTCACCGCCCTCGCCGCCTGCTCCCTGTCCACCGGCCGGCTGGCGCGGTGGCAGGGTTGCACCCTGCTGGCGCTCTACCTCGCGTACTGGGTCGTCAGCCTGATCGCGTTCGGCGGAGCGCCGGTGGCCCTGGACTGATCAAGGACCCCCTTGCCCCCCGCCACTCGCAGGCTCGCGGCGGGGCCCTGCAAGGGGGCCGACCGGGCCGACCGGGCCGACCGGCCCGGTCGAGGACGTCACAGGCGGGAGGGGGGTGGGCGATGCCGGGCTGGGGGTGGACGCTGGTCGGGGTGCTGGGGGGCCTGCTGCTGTGCTGGGTGGTGCTGATGGCGGTGTTGTGGGCCACGCGTCCGGACGAGCTGCGGCTGCGGGACCTGCTGCGGTTGCTGCCCGACGTGGTGCGGCTGGTGCACCGGCTGGCCGGCGACGGCACCCTGCCGCGTGCTGTCCGGGTCCGGCTGTGGTTCCTGCTCGGCTACCTGGCGACGCCGCTGGACCTGGTGCCCGACTTCGTGCCCGTGCTCGGCCACGCGGACGACGCGATCGTGGTCGCCCTCGTGCTGCGCTCGGTGGCCCGCCGCGCCGGCCCGGCAGCGATCGACCGGCACTGGCCCGGCACCCCGGACGGTCTGGCCGCGCTGCGCCGCGCGAGCCGGCTCCCGGAGTAGGGGACCCCCCGTTCCCGACCCCGGGTGCCTACGCTCTCCGCATGGGCAACATCGGCAAGGAAGTCCGCCGCATCGAGGTCCTCCCCGTCCCCGAGCCGGCGCCCCGGCCGGCCGCTCCGGAGCGACCCGAGCCGCACCGGGAACCGGCTCCGGCGCGGTAGCCACGATGGACGCCTACGGCGGCTTCGAGCCGCAGGTGGGCCAGGTCAGGGCGCTGCGCACCTTCCGGATCGGTCCGGACGGCGGCCTGTACCCGCTGTTCTCGAGCCGGCGGTGGCAGGACGGCCCCAACACCGCGCAGTGCTCGCGGGAGGACAGGCCGCCGCACCGCAGCCCGGACCCGGACTGCACGTGCGGCTTCTACGCCTACGGCTCGGAGCAGTGGGTCGGGGACCAGCCGATCAGCCGGCACGTCCTCGCGGTGGTCGCCTGCTGGGGCCGGGTCGTCGCGGGGACCCGTGGGCTGCGGGCGGAGCACAGCCGGGTGGAGGCGCTGTGGCTGTCGGCCGCCGTGCCGCCGGACCTGGTGGAGCAGGTCGTCCGGGAGCACCCGTCGGTGGAGGTCCACCGGGACCGTCCGCGGATGCTGGCCGAGCACCCGCTGACGTCACTGGACTGCTACGAGCCGGCCGGGTGGGGGAGCAGCCGTCCTGCCGGGCGGCTGTGGTGGTCGGTCGCCGTCGGGGCGGCCCTCATCGGCGTGCTCCCGGCCGAGTGGCTGGGGGGAGACCACAGGGCCGCGGTGCTCTGGGCGGTGCTGGGCGTGGCCTTCGGCCTGGGCGTGCTCCCCCTGGCGCGGCGGGGACCCGACGCCGGCGACTGGGGACGACGTCTGCTCTGCCTGGGGACCTCGATGTGGCTGCTCGCGTCCTTCCTGGGTCCGGTCGGCGCGATGCTGGTGCGGTTGCCGCTGCTGCAGGCCGCCACGATCGCCGGGCTGCAGCACGTCTGCCTGCTCCTGGAAGCCCGGCGCATACCGGCCCGCATCGCCCCCTGACCCGGCTCAGCGCGGCCCGCGCCGGCGCCGTCCCCGGCCGGTCCCGTCGGTGGGCAGGGGAGCCGCGGCGGGCGAGCGGGCGGCACCGATGCTGGCTCCGACCACCAGCCCCACCGCCAGCAGCTGCACCGGGGTGAGCACCTGGCCGAGCACGAGCAGCCCGGCCAGCGCCGCGGCGGCCGGTTCCAGGCTCATCAGCACACCGAACACCCTGCTGGCCAGGGTGCGGAGCGCGGTGATCTCGAGGGCGTACGGCACCACCGAGGACAGCAGGGCGACAGCCAGCCCGGCCAGCAGCACGTCGGGCGCCAGCAGCGCCGGGCCGGCCGAGGCGACCCCGAGGGGCAGCACCATGAGCGCGGCGGCCGCGCTGGCGAGGGCGAGCCCGTCCAGGCCCGCGGAGCGGCGTCCGGTCTCGGCGGACAGCAGGATGTAGCCGGCCCAGCACACGCCCGCGCCGAGGGCGAAGACCACGCCGGCGGGGTCCAGCCCCGTCAACGAGCCGTGCCCGAGCAGGAGCACGCCCGCGGCCGCCATCAGCACCCAGCCCAGGTGCTGCAGCCGGCGTGACAGCACCGCGGCCAGGCCCAGCGGCCCGAGGAACTCCACGGTGACCGCCGCGCCGATCGGCAGCCGCGCCAGCGCCTCGTAGAACAACCCGTTCATGGCGGCCAGCGAGAGCCCGAAGGCCGCGACCACGGCCCAGTCGGCGCGCGAGCGACCCCGCCAGCGCGGCCGGACCAGCAGCACCAGCACCAGCGCGGCGCCGCACAACCGCACGGTGACCATGCCGGCCGGTCCGGCCCGGTCGAACATCGTCGCGGCCAGCGCGCCGCCGAACTGCACCGACAGGATGCCGCCGAGCACCATGCCGACCGCTCCGCCCGTCCCGGGCGTGCTCCAGCGGCGCAGCCCGGAGGCGCGACCGGAGGTCGGGACGGTGGCCGGTGGTGGGGTGCTCATGCGGGTGCGGTCCCGGGGCGGTCAGGGGAGGTGGGCGCCCTCGACGCTAGACACCGGCCCGTCCTGGAGCCGCGGTGGGTGCGGGCGTCCTACGGTGCGGCGGCATGGTGCACCGATCGACGCTCCTGGCGGTCGCCTCCGCGCAACTGGCCGCCCAGCTGGCCGGACACGTCGTCGCGCTGCGGCGGCGCCGGCACTTCGACGTCCCGTTCAGAACGGGCAGCCGCGAGCACCTCGTCCGGGACTGGCTGTGGTTCGGGACGGCGTACAGCGCCCCGCCCTACCTTCTCGGGCCCCAGGCCTGGGCCGTCGTCCGGCTGGTCCGCGGACCGGACGACTCCGCGCGCCGGGTGCTGGGGTGGCTGGGCACCGGCCTGACGCTGGGCTGTGCGAGCGAGCGGATGATGCGCGCCCGGCTGGGCCCGGCCGGGTTCGACCCGCTCGAGACCCCGATCGTCGCGGGGGTGTGGGGCGGCGCGCTGGCGATGGCCGTCCTCGCCCGCCGCTGACCGTGCCCCGGAGCGGTCAGGCGGCGGCCCCGGCACCGCTCAGGTCACCCGACGCCGCCCGACGCCGACGAAGACGGGCGCGAACACGGTGGGGCGGACCGGTGCGGCGTCCATCCGGTCGAAGGCCGCCGTCCAGCGGTGGACGTCGTCCTGGACGGCGAGCCCCGCCTCGAGCAGGGCGTCCCGGGCGGCCCACGACGGTGGGCGCATGCCCGGGGGCATGGCGGCGATCGTGTAGTGGCCCTCGTGCCGCTCCACGTCGAGGCCGGCCCGCTCGAGCAGCTGCCGCAGCCTCAGCCCGGTACGCAGGTCGTTGCCCTTCCGGCGGTGCAGCTCGACGTACCGCTCGTGCAGGTCGGCGAGCTCGGGGTCGGTGTCCAGGGTCCGTAGCGCCGTCCCGTCGGCGTCCACGAGGTACACGGACCCGCCCGGCCGGACCAGGCCGGCGAGGTGGTCGACGATCGCCTGCTCCCGGCCGCCGTTGTGCGCGAGGACGTGCCGCATCAGCGCGACGTCCACCGATCCCGGCGCCACCCCGCTGTCGGTGCCGGTGCCCTCTCGCACCTCGACGTTGCCGGCCCCGCTGTCGGCGACCAGCCGCCGGGCGGCGGCCCGCGCGGAGCGGTCGGGTTCCACACCGATCACCCGGCCCGTCGGGCCGACGACCTCGGCGACCACCACGGCGACCGCGGCGGGACCGCACCCGACGTCCGCGACCGTGGCGCCGGGCACGATGCCGGCGGATCGCCAGGAGTCGGCCTCGTCGGTCCGGGCCCGGTCGGCCATCATCCGGTACCGCCGGACCTCGTCCTCGGTGACCTCGAGTGCGTACTCCGTCATGACGGTCCCCCCTGGGTCCGCAGGCATGGTCCCGCCGGCCGGGGGAGCCGTCCAGCCCTCCGCCGGGCGCAGCCGGTGCCCAGGGTGCGCCGGCTGTGGACTGCAGCACATCGGTCCGGTGCCCCCTTGCCCCGCTGCCGACCGGGTAGGGGACGGGCATGCCGCAGCTCCAGTTGAAGCCAGTGCGTGACCAGGTCGTCGTCGTGATGGGCGCGTCGAGCGGCATCGGCCGCGCGACCGCGGCCCGGCTCGCCGCGGAGGGGGCGAAGGTCGTCGTCGCCGCCCGGGGCGAGGCCGGCCTCCGGTCGCTGGTCGAGGAGATCCGGGCGGCGGGAGGGGAGGCGTGCGCCGAGGTCGCGGACGTCACCGACCCCGCCGACATGCGGCGGGTGGCCTCGCGCGCGGTGGCCGAGTACGGCCGGCTGGACACCTGGGTGCACGCCGCCGCGGTGCTGCTGGTCGCGCCGTTCGAGGAGACGACGCCGGAGGAGTTCCGCCGGGTCCTCGACGTGAACCTGCTGGGCCAGGTGCACGGGGCCATGGCCGCCCTGCCGCACCTCAAGCAGCACGGGGGAGCGCTCATCCACATCTCCTCCATGGGGGCCAAGCGGGGCGTGCCCCTCCAGACCGCCTACTGCGCCTCCAAGCACGGCATCGACGGGTTCGTCGAGACGCTCCGGATGGAGGTCCGGCGCGAGGGGCTGCCGGTCAGCGTCACCAACGTCATGCCGGCGACCATCAACACGCCCCTGTTCGACCAGGCGCGGACCAAGATCGGCGTCAAGCCGGTCGCGCCGCCGCCCATCTACCAGCCCGACGTCGTGGTGGACGCCGTCCTGTACGCCGCGGAGCACCCGGTGCGGGACCTGGTCGTCGGCGGGTCGGCGAAGGCGCTCATCCTCGGTGAGAAGCTGGCCCCCGGCCTGGTGGACGCACTCCTGGTCCGCTTCGGGTTCGAGGCGCACGACACCGGGGAGCCGAAGTCGGCCGACGCGCCGGACAACCTCTTCGCGCCGCTGGACGGGCACGACACCGCCCGGGGCGGGTTCGACGCGACCGCCTGGCCGCACAGCCTGTACACGGCGCTGCAGCGGCACCCGGTGGTCCGCCGCGTCCCGCTGGCGTCCGAGGCCCTCGCCGTGGTGGGGCTCGTCCTGAAGCCGCTGGCGCGGTAGGCGGCGGCACCGGCCGGGTGCCGGGAGCCCGCGGGTCAGGCGCCGGCGGCGGCCACGGCCTCGTCGACCAGCCGGACGACGCGCGACGGGACGTCGGCGACCGGGCTGTGGCCGGCGAGGGGCAGCACCCGGAAGCGGGCGCCGGGGACCAGCAGCGCCACCCAGGCGGCCTGGCTGAGCGCCAGCACGTCGTGGGTGCCCTGGGCCACGAGGACCGGGCAGTCGACCGACCGGTAGTCGACCGTGGCCTCGGGCAGGACGGCGTGGCGGAGCAGCCGCCAGAAGTCCTCCGCCTCCGCGAACCCGCGGACCAGGGCCGCTGCCTCCCCGGGGGGCGTGCGCCAGCCCCGCGCGCGCAGCAGACCCAGCGTGGCCGTGCGGACGACGGCGGGGCGCATCAGCCGGTCCGCGGCCGGGGCGAGCGTGTCGAAGGCGATCCGGGCCGCCGCGAGGGCGGCCGCCTGGTAGGCCCGTCCCGGCGGGCCCAGCGGTCCGGTCGGGGCGATGGCGACCACCGACCGGGCCCGCTGCCGGCGGGCCAGCTCGAGGCCGAGACGGCCGCCGAGCGAGACGCCCAGGACGTGCGTCGCGCCGACCTGCTGCCGGTCGAGCTCGCGTTCCAGGGCGTCGGTGAGCGCCGGGACACCGGGCACCGGCGCCAGCGCGCGGGACCCTCCCTGCCCGGGCAGGTCGACCACCAGCACCTCGTAGCGCTCGGCCAGCCGCGGTACGACGGCGCGGAACTCCGCGACGGTGCTCCCCAGCCCGGGCAGCAGCAGCAGCGGAGGACCGCTGCCCTGTCGGTGCACGTGCAGGCCCGGATGTCCGCTCGCCCCGTCCACCAGCCGATCCAACCCCGACCGCCGGCCCCGCGCCGGTCGAGGCACCCGGGCGGCGACCCGGCCGGGCTACCGGCGCCGGGTGAGGGCCGCGAGCGCGGCCTCGATCCGCGACCGGGTGTCCTCGGACGTCCAGCCGGCGAGGACGGCCGCGTCGTCGCCTGCGGTCGCCTCGATCGCCGCGTTCGCGGGACGGTGCAGCGCGACCTTGGCCAGCCGGTAGGCCTCCGGCGACCGCGCGGCCAGCTCGGTGGCCCGGGCGACCGCCCGCGGGAGCAGGTCACCGGGGTCGGTCAGCTCGTCGACCATCCCCAGGGCCAGCGCGCGATTCCCGTCCACGCTGTCCGCGCCCAGCAGCACCTGGCCGGTCCGGGGGCCGAGCGCATGCCGGACGACCTCCAGGGCGGCCACCGGGAAGGGGACGCCGACGGTCAGCTCGGCCAGCCCGATCCGTCCACCCGACATCAGCCGGAGGTCGCAGGCCAGGGCCAGGACGCAGCCACCGGCGATGGCGTGCCCGTTGACCGCCGCGACCGTCGGCCGCGGATGGTCGAAGACGGCGCGGAACGTGCGGGACAGCGCGGCCAGCAGCTCCCCGGTGTACGGCCGGCCGCCGTCCACGACCCGCCGCAGGTCCACCCCGGCGGAGAACGCCGAGCCGCTGCCGGTGACGACCAGCGCCCGGTCGGACCCGGTCACGGCCTCGGTGAGCGCGTCCAGCAGCTCGACGTCCAGGGCGCCGACCCGGCCGTGCTCGATGCGCAGGACGGCGACGTCGTCCCGTTCCTCGGTGACCAGCATCGGGCCATCATCACGCACTCCGTCCCGTGCCGGACGGCGCGGCCCCGCGGCGGCGTCCGGTCCCGGATCGCGCCCGGGCGTGCCGACCGGTAGGACGATCACCGGGACGCCGAGGGCGCGATCCCCCCACCCGACGAGGCGAGGACCGCAGGTGAGCGCACCCGACCTGGACACCGACCCCTGGCTCGTCCGCGAGCCGTGCGTGGACGCCGGGACGCTCGGGGTCGCCGAGTCGGTCTTCAGCCTCTCCAACGGCTACGTCGGGATCCGCGGCACGCTGGACGAGGTCGAACCCTGCGGCATGCGCGGCACCTACCTGTCCGGGGTCTACGGGGTCCACCCGCTGTCCTATCCCGAGGGGGGCTACGGGCAGCCCGAGGAGGGGCAGGCCCTGCTCACCGTCGCCGACGGCACGCCGCTGCGCCTGCTCGTCGACGGCATCGTGCTCGACGTCCGTGAGGTCCGCCCCTCCGTCCACGAGCGCACGCTGGACCTGCGCGCCGGCACGCTGGACCGCCGGGTGCGCTGGACGGCGCAGTCGGGTGCGACGGTGGAGGTGACCTCGCGGCGGCTCGTCTCCCTCGTGGAGCGGTCGGTCTGCGCGGTGCGCTACGAGGTGCGCGTGCTGGACCGGCCCGCGCACGTGCTCGTCCGCTCCGAGCTGGCCGCCGGCGAGGTGACGCCGACGGGCGTGGACAACGACGACCCGCGCGTCGCGGAGCAGCTGGACCGGGCGTTCGAGCCGCACGCCCAGATCGGCACCGCCGACGGTGGCTCCCTGGTGGAACGGACGCGCCGGTCGGGCATCACGGTCGCGGCCACCGTCGCCCACGAGGTCGACGGCGGGCGGGTGAGCACCGACGTGGACGAGCAGCACGTCGTCACCACGGTCGCCGCCGACCTGCACCCTGGGCAGAGCCTCACGATCGTGAAGGTCGTCGGGTACAGCTGGTCGCACGCCGCCGGGTCCGACTCCGTCCTGGCGGAGGCGTCAGCGGCGGTGAGCTCCGCACGGGACCTCGGGTGGGAGGGGCTGCTCGCCGGTCAGCGCGCCGCGCTGGACGAGCTGTGGGCCACGGCGGACGTCGAGGTGGACGGCGACGCCGAGCTGCAGCAGGCACTGCGCTACGCCGTGTTCCAGCTGTCCTGCTCCGCAGCCTGCATCTCGGGTGCCCCCGTCGGCGCGAAGGGCCTGACCGGCGTCGGGTACAGCGGCCACACCTTCTGGGACGTCGAGGGGTTCGTCGTCCCCGCCCTGACCCTGCTGCGCCCGGACGCGGCGGCCCGTCTGCTGCAGTGGCGCTCGGGCACGCTCGACCTGGCCCGGGACCGGGCCCGGACGCTGGCGCAGGAGGGGGCCTGCTTCCCGTGGCGCACGATCAACGGGGCCGAGGTCTCCGCGTACTGGCCGGCGAGCACGGCGGCGATGCACGTCAACGCCGACGTCGCCCGCGCCTTCTGGCTGTACGCGAACGTCACCGGGAAGGACCTCGACTCCGTCGGGGGCCTGCCGGTGCTCGTGGAGACGGCCCGGCTGTGGACGTCCATCGGCCACCGGGACGCGGCGGGTGCGGTGCACTTCTTCGGGATGACCGGCCCCGACGAGTACACCGGCGTCGTCGACGACAACGTCTTCACCAACCTGATGGCCCGGCGCAACCTCCGGCGGGCTGCCGAGGCGTGCGAGCGGTCGCCGGAGGGGGCGGCGGCGCTGGGCGTGGACGACGACGAGACCGCGGCCTGGCGCGCCGCGGCCGACGCCGTCCACGTCCCCTGGGACGCGGACCTGCGCGTGCACCCGATGAACGCCAACTTCACGGCCTACCAGGAGTGGCCGTTCGAGACCGAGCGCGACGCCTACCCGGTCCAGGAGCACCACCACTACGCCACGTTCTACCGGCGTCAGGTGCTCAAGCAGGCCGACCTGGTGCTGGCGCTGTGGTGGTGCCGCGAGGACTTCACGCCCGAGGAGGTGGCGCGCGACCTGGACTACTACGAGGCGCGCACCGTGCGGGACTCCTCGCTCTCGGCCGCCGTCCAGGCGGTCGTGTGCGCCCAGGCGGAGCACCCCGACCTGGCCCTGCGCTACCTGCGGGAGTGCGCCCTGGTGGACCTGCGCGACCTGCAGGGGGACACCGCCAAGGGCCTGCACCTGGCTGCGGTGGGCGGGGCGTGGCTGGCGGTGGTCGCCGGTCTGGGCGGGCTGCGGGAGGACCGCGAGGAGCTGGAGATCGCCCCGCTGCTGCCGGCGTCGCTGACCCGAACCGCCTGGTCGCTCACCTGGCGCGGCAGGTTGCTCCGCGTGGAGACGACGCGGGAGGGCACCACGGTCACCCTGGTGCGCGGGGAGGGGCCGGTGACCGTCGTCGTGGACGGCACGCCGTCGTCCGTCACGGCCGGGGCGCCCGTCTCCGCACCGCTCCGGGCTCCGGCCCCGGTGCTCGACGAGCCGAGGCAGCCGTGCGGTCGTGAACCGCGCACGTGAGCGGTGGCGATGGACCGTCGGCGTCCGTGGTCGGAGGACAGGCCAGGCTCGGGTCCCGGCGGCCCGGGCTCCCGGCGTGCGCGTCGGCGGAGTAGCGTGGAACGCGCGCCGGGCGGCCTGCCGCACCCGGCGCGGCAGGGCGGACCCCCGACGTGCGGAGGACCCCGGTGCGGGATCCGGGGTCGGGTCCACCCTCTCGTCCGGCGGGTCGGAGATGGACGCCGATGTCCCACGAACAGACCCCACAGGGATCCAGCGCCGGTGACGTCCTGGAGTACCTGGCCCGGTCGTCGCTGCCCGGGCAGCCGATGGTCGGCCCGCTGCAACGGGTCACCGACCTGGTCAAGACGGTGATGCCGGGCGACTGCGAGGCATCGGTCACGCTGCTGGTCGGACAGGACCCGTCCACCGTCGTGGCCAGCGGGCAGCTCGCCGAGGACCTGGATCAGGGCCAGTACGAGCACCGTGCCGGCCCCTGCCTCCACGCGGCCGAGACCGGGGAGATCGCCGAGATCCCCGACACCTGGAGCGAGCGGCGCTGGCCGGATCATGCACGCCGCGCCGCTGAGCACGGCAACCTCTGCTCCCTGTCGGTGCCGCTGGTCATCGACGACCCGCTGGCGTCCGGGGCGCTGAACATCTACGCCCGGCGCCCGAACGCCTTCGACCAGGACAGCCGGTCGCTGGCCACCCGGGTCGCGCTCTACGCCGCGGTCGCCGCCGGCAACGTGGTCCTGTACCGACGAGCGGTGAAGCGGGCGGCCGACCTGGAGGCGGCGATGGCGTCGCGCGCGGTCGTCGAACAGGCCAAGGGGATCCTCATGGAGCGCCACAAGGTGACCGCCGCCGGGGCCTTCCGCATCCTCGCCCGGGTGTCGGTCCGCACCGACGTCAAGGTGCGGTACCTCGCCCAACGCCTCGTCCGCACCGGTGAGCTCCGCCCGTCGTAGGGCACCGCCGGGACGGGAGCCCGTGCGACCGCCGGCCCTCCCGGGGTCGTCGGGCAGCTCACGTACGACCTCCCGGGAGGTGGTCGGAGGCTCGAGCAGACCATCCCAGCGCCTGTCGGGTGGAGGAGACCCGGCATGCGCCTCATGACCTCGACCCAGGGAGCCCTTGAGCGGAGGAAGCATGGGCGAGCCCGCGCGCGGGTCGGTCGGTGGCTACGTCCACGACGCCCTGCTCTACGACTCGGTCGACGACCTGACACGCGCCGCGGCGCCGTTCCTCCGGGACGGCCTCGCCGCCGGTGATGCCGCCGTCATCGCCGCCGGCCCCCGGACGGCGGGCGTCCTGACCGAGGCCCTCGACGACGACCCCCGACTCCACGTGCTCGAGCGGTCCGACGTCTACCGGACGCGGACGCCCGCGGCGATCACGGCCTTCCGCCGGCTGGCGGAACGCTGCTCGGCGGATGGCATCGGCCGTGTCCGCGTGGTCGGCGAGGTCGACTTCGGCCCCACCGAGCGGGACTGGCTGGAGTGGCAGCGGTACGAGGCGGTCATCAACGTCGCGCTCGCCGCCTGGCCGCTCTGGGGCCTGTGCGTCTTCGACACCCGGCGACTGCCCGAGCAGGTGCTCACGTCCACGCTGCGCACCCACCCCAACCTCGTCACGCCGGAGCGTCGCGGATCGAATCCGCTCTTCGGTGACCCGGTGCGTTACCTGCGGGCGCTCCCCGTGCCGGGCGAGCCGCTCCAGGACACCCGACCGCGGATGGCCGCACGGGACGTCTCCGACGTCGTCGGGCTCCGGCACGCCGTCGCGGCCGAACTCGCGACCGCGGATGCTCCCCGCGCAGTGTCCGAGGACTTCCTGCTCGCGCTGCACGAGGTGACCTCCAACGCGGTCCGGCACGGTCACCCGCCGATCGACGTCGCGCTGTGGACGTCGACCGACAGGCTGGTCGGCACCGTCAGCGACGGTGGGCGGGGGTGGAACGACCCGTTCGCCGGCTACGGGCCCGCGGACGGTGGCGACCTGTCCAGCGGTGGCATGGGCCTCTGGCTCGCACGCCAGCTGTGCGACCACCTCGACATCACCCATGACGGGGAGGGTGTCACCGTGCGACTGACGACGTACCTCCGCTGACGGACCGCTGGGCCGTGCCGGCCGGGACGTCCCGGGGCCCTTCGACCGGCGACCCCCGAGGACCCCGAGCGGTAGCGTCGCCGTCGTGACAGCTCTCCGGCAGCTGGAAACGCCGAGCGGCCTCAGGTCCGGCGATCACCTCTTCTGGACCTTCACCGGCCTCTCGGACCTGTGCGCCGCGGTCCTGCCCTTCCTCGACGAGGGACGCCGGCTCGGCGAGCAGCTGCTCCTCGTCGGGGTGCCCCGGTCCGACGTGCTCGATGCACTCGGTGCACTGCCCCAGCGCGACGAGATGCTGGCCAGCGGGCAGCTCGAGGTGCGGTCCTCGGCCGAGGTCGTCGAGCTGGACCCCGTGGAGAGGCTGGAGTCGGTCCGGAGTGAGGTGGAGGCCGCGCTGGAGCACGGTCGCACCGGCCTGCGGATGGCGACGGACGCCACCCCGCTGGCTCGACGAGGTCTCGAGGAGCGCCGGCGACTGCACGTCTACGAGCGGCTGGCGGACGCCATGGCGGCGACCGTCGCCCTGACGACCATGTGCCTGTTCGACGCCTCCCTCGACGACGACGTCCTCGGGCCGATCGCCGTCCTGCACCCGGATCAGCGCCACGGGACGAGGGAGCCGCTGGGTTGTCTCTCCGGCCGCGGCCCGTGGCTGTCCCTGCGCGGGGAGCTGGATGCCGGACTGGCCGACGACGTCTTGCGCGCCCTCGTCGACGTGGCCCGCGATGCGCCCGGTGACGTCGTCCTGGATCTCGCCGACCTCGACTTCCTCGACGTGGCCGGCGCCCGCATGCTGGCGAACGCAGTGCGCATGCTCGCCGACGTCGGGGTGGACCTGCGCATCATCGGGGCGCGCCGGCTCGCCGGCCGCTGCCTCGAGTTGTTCGACCTGTCCGGCGGACCGGCGGTCCCCGGATGACCTCGGTGCGTTGCCGACCGGGCGTCACCTCGTGGTCGACCTGCGTGGGTCAGCGGTAGCAGTAGGAGTCCGACGAGGCGTCGCCGCCCTGCAGCCGGGTCTGGTGCGGGCGCAGACCCTGCCAGTCGTCCCCGGCGAGGAGGAACCGCCCGTCGACGGCCATCCCGCCCGAGACCGGATCGGCGTCGACCTTGGCCATCCAGGAGCCGACCCCCTCGGGGAAGAACTGGTCGTCCCATGCGCCGTAGAGGGAGTTGGTGACGTAGATCCGCCGTCCGTCCCGGCTGACCTCGACCATCTGCGGGCCGCCGGCCAGTGCCTCCCCGGGGGCGGCCGGGTGCGCCGTCCGGCGGACGATGCCGCCGAGCCGGACCGAGCCCACCTCGCGCGGGTGCGCCGGGTCCGAGACGTCGTACTGCTTGAGCTCACCGGTGCCCCAGCAGGAGACGTAGAGCATCCGGTCGTCCACCGAGAGGTCGATGTCGGTGACCAGGGGCGGCACCGCGCCGAAGGGCTGCAGCGCCGGAGGCAGGTCGGCGGGGTCGGCCGGCTCGGCGGGGATGGTGATGACCTGGTCCGCCGTCCACTGGCCGCCGTCGCGGTGCCACCGCCAGATCGAGGCGGAGAGGTCTGCCGTGGAGACCACGACGCCGACGAAGCCCCAGGTCGCCTCGGGGTCGTGCGAGGGCCGCAGCTCCAGGACCATCTGGTGCTCGGTGCCGAGGTCGACGGTCTGCAGGTTCCGGCCCTCGGCGAGGTCCCAGAAGTGGATCCGGTGGCCGTACCGACCGCCGAGCAGGAGGTCGGGCACCAGCCCGTCCTCGACCATGGACGGCGTGCCCCACTCGCTGGACACGAGCGTGTTCTGGTTGAGGTGCCACCAGGCGTCGTAGGCGAGGTACTGGTCACCCCGGTCGGTCTCCCAGGCGCGGAGGACGTCGAAGGTGCCGTGGTCCAGCAGCGCGATCCCACCCGGGCCGTCGCCGTCCCGGGAGGCGCCGTCGCCGCTGCCCAGGCAGGTGAGGAAGATCCCGTCCGGGCCGCAGTGCAGCGTGTGCGGCCGCGAGTACCCCGCCCTGGTCGCCAGCTCCTCGGGCTCGATCGTCTTGTGCAGCCGAGGTGAGCGGGGGTCGGGCTGGGTGTCGTAGACGTGGATCCGCGAGCTCCTCAGGCCGGGCAGCAGGAGGTAGCGACGCTGCAGGCCGTCGGGACCCATGTCGTGGCCCTCGTGCCGCAGGGCGCTGGAGCAGGCGTTCCAGCCGAAGTGGTGCAGCTCGTCGCCCGTCGTCGGGAGGTCCGTCCATCCCACGAACCGGCCGTAGGTGTCGGACTCCTCGTCCACGTCGACCACGGTCAGTGCGTCCGGACGCCGGCCGGAGCGGTCGAAGGCCACCACGTAGGCGAGCTCCTCGGCCGGCGCGGCGATGGCCTCGGACGGGCTGCGGTAGAAGGTGGGGTCCGTCGTGCCGGCGGACGCGGGTAGGCCACTGTCGCTCATCGTCATCCACCCCTGGGGAGTGCGGGGGACACCGGGTCGCACAAGCGTCCCGCAGCGACCCCGCGAGGGGAAGGGCCGTCCCGGCCCCGCGGCGCGGCATGGGGAGATCTCCCGATGTACCGGCTCGCGCCGACCGCCACCCTCGTCAGTCATCTGCTCGACCACGAGGAGGGACACCATGACCGCAGTGGCGGCCGACGCGGACCTGAAGGCGCGACACCGTGCGATGTGGGCGTCGGGGGACTACCCCAGGATGGTCGAGACCTTCCTGGAGCCGATCGGGGAGCGCCTGGCCGAGGCGTGCGACATCGCCGCCGGTGCCCGCGTGCTCGACGTCGCGGCCGGCACCGGGAACGCCTCGCTGCCGGCCGCACGGCGAGGGGCACGGGTGACCGCCAGCGACCTGACACCGGAGCTGCTGGCCGAGGGACGCCGCCGCGCGGAGGCCCAGGGGCTGCAGCTGGAGTGGGCAGAGGCCGATGCGGAGCACCTGCCGTTCGACGACGCCTCCTTCGACCTCGTCATGTCCGCGATCGGGGTCATGTTCGCGCCGCACCACCAGGCGGCCGCGGACGAGCTGGTCCGCGTGTGCCGGCCGGACGGCAGGATCGGGCTGCTGTCCTGGACGCCGGAGGGGATGCTCGGCGCGCTGTTCCGCACCATGAAGCCGTTCGCGCCGCCTCCTCCGCCCGGCGCGCAGCCCCCGCCGCTGTGGGGGAGCGAGGACCACCTGGCGGCGCTGTTCGGCGACCGGGTCGACTTCACCACCCTGCGGCGGGAGACCCTGGAGATCACCGCCTTCGCGGCCCCGCACGACTACGCACGGCACTTCACGTCGTTCTACGGACCGACCATCACCACGCGGGCGAACGCCGCCCGCGAGGGCCGGGAGGCGGAGTTCGACGACGCGCTCTACCGCTTCTGCGAAGAGTGGGACCGCGGCAGCCCGGACCGGGCCCGCTTCGAGATGGAGTACCTGGTCGCCGTGGGCACCCGGAGGTGAGTCGGGGCGGCTGACGGGCTCCCGGGACCGCGGCCGGCGTGGGACCCTGGCGCCATGCCGAGGCCGCTCCGGGCCGAGGAGCTCTCCGCCGGCCGAGCCGCGCCGGAGCGGGCCGACGGGACCGCCGCCCGCTCCGCGTCCACGGCTGTCCCCGCGGACGAGGGCTCGGCGGAGGCCCGGGACGGCCTGGCCATGGCGTTGTGGTACCTCGGCGACGTCGCGGCGGCCGTCGCCCTGCGCGAGCGCGCGTTCGAGGACTACGTGCGCCTCGGCCGCCGCGGCGACGCGGTGCGAGCGGCGGTCTGGGTGTCGCACCAGCACATGGTCGCCGGACGCCCCTCGGCCGCGCGGAGCTGGCTGGCCCGCTCGGAGCGCGCACTGGACGGGGTGCCGACGTGCGCCGGCCACGGCTGGGTGGCGGCCGAGCGCGCCCGCCAGGCGCCGTCCGCGCACGAGCGGATGGCGCACGCCACCCGGGCCCTGGAGGTCGGACGGACCACGGGCCACGGTGACCTGGAGGTGCTCGCGGTCAGCCTGCTGGGGCGGGCCACGGTGGACGCCGGCCGGTGGGAGGAGGGCCTGCGGCTGCTGGAGGAGGCCATGGCGGCCGCGACGGCCGGCCGGGTGCGGAACGTGCACACGCTCGCCGAGGCCTGCTGCAACCTCGTCCTGGCCTGCAGCAGCGTGGGCGACTGGGAGCGCGCCGGCGAGTGGGGCGAGGTCGCCGGCTCCTCGACTCCGGGCCACCGGACCGCGCCGGGTGAGGTGACCGTCGGAGCGCTCCGCTCCGGCCGAGGCCGGGAGGAGCCGGAGACGGTCCGCGACGAGGCGCGCACCGCGCTGGCCGCCTGGTGCGAGCTGGGGGCCGCGCGGGCGATGGACGCCGCCCGGGTCGTCCTGCGCGAGCTGGGTGGACCCCGTCACCGCGGCCGGGGGAGCGCCGGTGGGCTGACGGCGCGCGAGGAGGAGGTGCTCGGACTCGTCGCGCTCGGGATGTCGAACGCGGAGATCGCCCGCACGCTGGTCATCAGCGAGAAGACCGCCGGTCACCACGTCAGCCGCATCCTGGCCAAGCTCGGTGTGCGGAACCGGACGGAGGCCGCGGCGTACGCGGTGCACCCCTGGTCCTCACGACGGACCGACGGCCAGATCGCGCGGAGCCCGGTCAGCGCGGGCCGGCAGGACGGCGCAGCGCGCCAGGGCCGGGGGTTGCACGGCCGCGACGACCGCCTCCGGGCGTCGGCGTCCTCCGGGGCCCGCGGCCGGCCTCGCGGGAGGAGCTCGTAGGTCGTCGCGGACGGCCGCCGGGGGGTGGCCGGCCGCCGGTGTCGGCGCATCGCCGGCGGGAACCCGACGGGGAGGGCGACGCGTAGGAGGGCGGCCTTGCGCGCCCACTCGTCGGTGGACCTCGGCATCACCGACCGGGGGCCGGGCGGGGACGGCGCCGGGTCACGCCTCCCGTCGCGCGGACCTGGCCGGCCGGACCACCAGGACCGGGCACGGCGCGTAGTGCTGCACCCGCTGGGCGGTGCTGCCGACGAGGATCGCGTCGCTGATCCCGCGCCCGCCGGCTGCCACCACGACCAGGCCGGCGTCGTGCTCCTCGGCCACCCTGATGATCTCGGCGGCGGGCGACCCGCTGCGGATCTGCCTGTCGATCCTCGGCCCCCAGTCGTCGAAGACGGCCGCCACCGCGTCGACCGCGCTCTGTGCCGCCTGGCGGAAGCTCCCCGCCCCCTCGCCCGGGCTGGGCGGTGCGGCCTCGGAGATCTCGTCGGCGAAGGCGACCGAGGCCAGCGGCCGGATGACCGCCACCACCGAGATCGCGGTGATCTTCTGCGGGTCGGCGAAGGACCTCAGGTGGCGGGCCGCGGCCAGCGACTGCGGCGACCCGTCGGTGGCGATGACGACGTGCATCTCAGGCGCCCGTCCCGGAGGTGACCTCGGCATCGCCGCGCCTGCTGCCCGGGGGACGGTTCCGCGAGCCCGCGGCGTACTCGACCAGGAACAGCACCACACCGACGGCGATCAGCGCGGCGCACCAGAGCAGCGACGCGGGGTCGTCGTAGACGGAGAACCCGAGGATGGCCAGGTTGCCGACCAGCCCGACGACCAGCAGGGGGGTGTTGGCCCGGAACGTGCGCTCGTCCTCGTCCCGTCCGCGCAGCTTCAGGCAGGTGACGATCACGAGTGCGTAGATGGCCAGGAGGAGGACCACGGTCACCAGCGCCAGCCGGTTGACCAGGTCGAGGCCGCCACCGGCCTCGAGCAGGACGGTGCCGGTGACCAGCAGGGCCGCGACGACCACGCCGCTGAAGAGCAGCCCCACCCACGGGCTGCGGCGGGTGGCGTGGACCCGGGCGAAGACGCCGGGGACGACGTCCTCCTTGGCCATGCCGTAGAGGATCCGCGGCTGGGTGACGACCGTGACCAGCGTGGTGTTGGTGATCGCGACCAGGGCGATGACCGAGAAGAGCGTGGTCATGACGTCGGTCGAGAAGGGCAGGATGCCCTGCTTCACGACCTCGAGCAGGGCCGCGTCGGACTCCGCGAGCTGGTCGACGGGCACGGTGAGGGCCGCGGCCATGGAGACCAGGACGTAGACCGTCCCGGCGACGACCATGCCGCCGACGAGCGACCGCGGGAAGGCCCGGTGCGGGTCGATCGTCTCCTCCGCGACGTTGGCCGTGTTCTCGAACCCGGTCATCGCGAAGAACGAGAAGGCGATGCCCGCGAGCACCGCGAGCGCCGGGTTGCCGGAGACGCTGATGTCGGCGAGCACGCCGAAGTCGGCGTTGCCCTGGGCGATGTACCAGATGCCGATGACCATCACGATCAGCAGGCCGGCGACCTCGACGAAGGTCATCAGCATGTTCATCACCACGGACTCGGTGATGCCGATGAAGTTGACCACCAGCAGGAAGAGCAGGAACACCAGCGACACCAGCAGCGCCGGCGGCCCCTCCCACAGCGTGGCGAAGTAGGAGGCGAACCCGGTCGCCAGCGATCCGGTCGCGGCGAAGCTGGCCGACAGGAACGACACGGTGACCAGGAACGTCAGCGCCTTGTTGCCGAAGGCCTTCTGGACGTAGAGCGAGGCGCCGGCGGCCTGCGGGTACTTGGTGACCAGCTCGGCGTAGGCGGCCCCGGTGATGGCGGCGACGGTGACGCCGAGGGCGAACGCGATCCAGAAGGCCCCGCCGACGGCCGCTGCGACCAGGCCGATGAGGACGTAGATGCCCGAGCCCAGGACGTCGCCCAGGGTGTAGAAGAACAGCTGCTTCCCGGTGATGGACCGCCGCAGACCGTTGTCCTCGTCGACTGTGCTGGTGCTGGTCCCGGCCACGAGGTCCCCGTTCGTCGAGGGCGAGCTGATGACGAGGCCACGGAAGCGCCATCCGGGACCTGCGTCAATTCGGGCCGGTCCCGCCGGCGTCGGTGGGCCGCCGGACCAGGACCCCGACGTCCCGTCCCGGTCCGGTCAGCCTTCGGGCACCGCGGTGCCCGTCCTCGCTGCCCGCACCACGTCGTCGATGGCGGCGACGCTGACCGCGGAGTCCGCGGCGTCGACGAGCAGGGAGGCGTGCGTCGCCGGCACGAGCCGGTGGCTGCCGGTGGGGGAGAGCTCCGCGAGGGCGTCCTGGGCGGCCGGCCAACCGTCCTGCTGGTCCAGGGTCGCCGTGACCACGACGAGCGGTGTGCTGCCGATCCCGGTCAGGGCCTGCGCCTGCTCGAAGACCGCGGGGTAGGCCGCCACCTCGTCCCGCTCGGCGCGCAGCTGCCGCGTGTCCCAGGCGAAGGCCTCCGTCTGCTCCCGGGCCGCGGGCGGGAGGTCCGCCGGGGGGTCGGAGCTCAGCAGCGGGCCGGCACCGAGGCGCTCCAGGACGGGGAGCAGGGCCGTGGACCGCCGGATCAGCGCGTAGGCGCCGGGGTAGTCGGGCAGCGCGGTGGACTGGTGCGGGCTCGCGGAGTCCAGCAGGACCAGGCCGGCGACGTCGTCGGGGTGCTCCGCGGCGTAGACCATCGCGTACGTGCCGCCCACGGAGTGCCCGGCGAGGACGTACGGGCCCGGCTCGCCTGCCCGGCGGAGCAGGGCGTGCATGTCGGCCGCCACCCGCACGCCGTCCTGGGGTCCGCGTGCGCTGTCACTCCAGGCCTGTCCCGCCCGGTCGTAGGAGCACACCCGCGTCGTCCCGGCGACCGCCGGCTGCACGAGTCCCCAGGCGGCGGAGGTCTCGCCCATCCCACCCAGCAGGACGACGGTCGGGCCGCCGGAGCCGGTGCAGGACAGGTGCAGCCGGTGGTCCCCCACGTCGTACAGCTGCCCGGGCGCGGGCGGCGGGTCGGCCGCGAGGGCCGTCCGCAGGGTCGCCGCACCGCCGCCCACGGCGGCGAGCACGAGCAGCACCAGCGCGGGGGAGAGCAGCCAGAAGGCGGCCCGGACGCCCATCGACCGCACGGCCCGGGCGGCGGTCCAGCCGGCGAGCGCGAGGAGCAGCGGCGGCCAGACCCAGCCGGCCGCGGTCAGGGCCGCGTCGCCGGGGGCGAGGACGAGCAGCGCCGTTCCCGCGGCAGCCAGCGTGGCCGCCGGTACCGCCGCCCAGCGCTGCGGCCGGTCGGTCAGCGCCGACGACCCGGCGGCCAGGACGGCCCACCCGAGCGCCAGGCCCAGCAGCCCGGCCCCGGTGAGCACGTGCTCGGGCGCGCCGCCGACGACGCCGACGGCGAGCGCCAGGGCGGCGAGCGGGCCGACGACGACCGAGCCGGCGACGACCCGGGCCAGGCGACGCGACGACGTGCGGGCGCGGCCTCCCCGGGGGGTCCCGGGGTCGGAGGAGCCCGTCAGCGGGGGTGCGGAAGCAGTCGTGGACATGGTCCGAGCCTGGGCGGGCCGCGTCTCCCGCACCAGGACGCGTGGTTGACGTTCTCGGCCATGCCGCCCCTACGGTGACGGCATGGGTGCCCTCGGCGTCGCGGTGGTGACCTTCCCGTCGGCGCAGATCCTGGACGTGACCGGCCCGCTGGAGGTCTTCTCCAGCGCCACCCGGCTGCTGCCGGGGGCCACCTACCGCACGGAGGTGGTCAGCACCGCGGGCGGCCCGGTGCTGGCCAGCTCCGGGCTGGAGTTCACCACCACCCGGCTGGCCGACGTCGTCGAGCCGGTCGACACGCTGGTGGTCGCCGGCGGCCGGGACATGGAGCCGGCGTGCGCGGACGAGGAGCTGCTGGCCTCCGTCCGGCGGCTGGCCGGCAGCGCCCGGCGGGTCACCTCCGTCTGCTCCGGTGCCTTCGTCCTGGCGGCCGCCGGGTTGCTGGACGGGCGGCGGGCCACCACCCACTGGGCGGAGTGCCGGTCGCTGGCGGCCGCGCACCCGGCGGTGTCGGTCGACGGGGACGCGATCTACGTGCGGGACGGCGACGTCTGGACCTCCGCCGGCGTGACGGCCGGCATCGACCTGGCGCTCGCGCTGGTCGCGGACGACCACGGCGCCCGGGCTGCGGCGGCGGTCGCCCGGCAGCTGGTGGTCTACCTGCGGCGGTCCGGTGGGCAGGCGCAGTTCTCCCCGCTGCTCGCAGCGCAGGCGGCGGAGAGCGAACCGGTGCGCGAGCTGCTGGCGTGGCTGCCCGACCACCTCGCCGCGGACCTGTCGGTGCCCGCCCTGGCCCGGCGCGTGCACCTGTCCGAACGGCAGTTCAGCCGGGTGTTCAAGGCCGAGGTCGACATGACCCCGAGCGAGCACGTGGAGAGGGTGCGGATCGAGGCGGCCTGCCGACTGCTCGAGACCACCGGCTCCGCCGTCGACCACATCGCGCGGATCTGCGGGTTCGGGACGCCGGAGACGATGAACCGCGCGTTCCGTCGCCGGCTGGACACCACCCCGGGGGACCACCGGCGGCACTTCGGCCAGCTCGCAGTGCACTAGGTGGGACCGTGGCGGGTGCCGCGGACCATGCGGATCTCCCGCACCCCGTCCTCGACCTGCGACGTCCCGTCGGCCACGAAGCCGTGCCTGCGGTAGAACGCCTGGGCGCGGGGGTTGGGGTCGGCGACCCACAGAGCTGCCGGCTCACCGGGGTCGACGACCGCCGCCAGCAGTGCCGGCCCGGCACCCGTGCCGTGGTCGGCCGCGTGCACGTAGAGCACGTACAACTGCCTCGCCCAGGTCGCGTCAGCGTCCAGCGGCGGGCCGGACATGGCGATCCCGACCAGCTCGCCGTCCCGCTCGGCGACGGCCACCCGGTTCTCGCGGAAGCGCTGGTCGGTCAGCGCGGCGGTCCAGAACCGCTCCCGCGCGGCCGGCAGGCCCGGGTCGTCGAGGACGGCGTCCGGCATGAGCCCCCGGTAGGTCTCCTGCCAGCACCGGACGTTGACGCGCGCCATCGGCGCGGCGTCCTCGGCCCGGGCAGGGCGGACCACCGGCGGTGAACCCACTGTTCGACGGTAGTGCGGTGGCCCGCCGGGACCACCACGTCGCCGGCGCGTCCGTGACAGGTGACAGGGCAGGTGCGAGGGGATTGCACTGCCGGCACCACGGGAGCACCGTGGACGGAGCCGGATGCGTCGTCCGAACAGGGGCGCCGACCGGCCGTCGCTCCGCACGTGGACGGACCGGTCAGCAGACGGTGCCCCACGCGTCCGGCAGGACGGAGGAGCACGCGATGACCAGCATCGAGACCCGGGACATGGACCGCCCCGACGAGTCGCGGTCCCCGGAGAAGACGAAGGTGAGCGTCGTCCACCTGGGTGGCGCCAGCGTCGCCCGCCTCACCGCCGAACCGGGCTGGAGGTGGTCGGAGTGCATCAAGCCGGTCGTCGGCACCGCCACCTGCGAAGCGGCGCACCTGGGGTACGTCGTGTCCGGCAGGCTGCACGTCACCGCCAACGACGGCGCGGAGGCCGACCTCGGGCCGGGTGAGGCGTACCGGCTCGAGCCCGGGCACGACGCCTGGGTGCTAGGCGACGAGCCGTTCGTGGCACTCGAGTTCGAGAGCAAGACCGCCGCGACGTACGCCAAGGGCTGACCGCCGCCAGGACACCCCGTCGACCAAGGATCGGTGGGTGGCGCGTCAGTTGCGGCGGGCGATCGCCGCGGTGAGCGCCGTCGCGAACGCCGTCCACCCCGCGTACGGGGTCAGCACGACAGCTGCCGGGCCGCTGACCGCGGCGGCCCGGCGCACCAGGTCACCCGTGGAGACGGTGAGCACCGCGCACTCGGCCGCGGCCGGCCACGGTCGGTGCGCCCGGAAGAACAGCGGGGTCCACCCGGTGTTGAGCACCAGGTTGACCGCGTAGGCGCGGGCGAACGACCGCTGCCGGCCGGGGTCGGCCCGGCTGAGCACCTCGCCGGCGGCCCACGCCGTGCCCGCGTAGAGGGCGGTCCAGACGATGCCGAAGGTCTGCGGCGGGGGGTACCACGACGGCTTGTCCAGCGACCGGAACCACCGGCTGGTCGGGTCGGTGGCCAGGCCGCCGATCACGGCGGCGGCCGCGGGACCGGCGGCGGCCAGCAGGCGTGCGCGCGAGGACATGTCCCCGATCCTGCGCCCTGACCGGGTCGGTGGCACCCGCTGTCGGCCGCGCCGACACCAGGGGTCAGCCGGGCCGGGGGCCCGGGTCCTCCGTGAACTCCCGGAAGGCCGCGAACGCGCGTGGGCCGTAGACCGTGCCCGGTCCGCCGTTCATCGCGATGGCGACGCCGAGGGCCTCGGCGACCTCCGACTCGGTCGCGCCGGTCCGGGCGGCGCCACGGGCGTGCGAGGCGATGCACCCGTCGCACTCCTTGCTGACCGCGATGGCGAGTGCGATCAGCTCCTTGGTCTTCTGGTCCAGCGCGCCGGCGGCGTAGGCGGCGGCGTGCAGCTGGCGGTATCCGTCGTAGACCTCGGGGATCGCGCGACGCAGCGCGCGGGACGGTTCGCGGAGCTCCTCCTGGACGGCGTGCCCGTGGCTCATGACGTGATGGTGCCAGCCGCCGGACCCCCGGGCGTGCGCAGGGCCGGCAGGTGCTCCTCGGGATCAGGTCCGGTTCGGCCGGCCGGTCAGCTTGTCGCGCAGCCGGTCGACGAGCCCGACGCCAGGTCCGAGGGTCTTGTGGAACAGCTCGCTGTGCGGGGCGCTGGGGTGCGGCCGGGTCGGTGCTGCCTTCTTCGCGGCCTCGACCTTCGCCCCGATCTCGACGAGGCGCTCGTGGGACAGGTGCGCCCGCAGCAGCGGGAACTGGTCGCTCTCCTCGTCGGAGATGTGGTCGCGCAGGATCCGTTCCATGCGGCCGAGGGTCTCGAGGAACCGGGGCTCGGACGCGTCGAGGCCCTCGAGCTCCTTCATGACCTCCACGAGTTCCTGGTGCTCCTCCAGGTCGTGCTCTACCCGGCTCGCGCCGTCGGGCAGGTGGTCGCGCATGGCCGGGTAGACGTGCATCTCCTCGGCGATCGAGTGGCGCATCAGCTCGGCGATGATGGTGTCGGCCATGTCCCGTCGCTCACCCGGGTCCGCACCGGGGATCTGGCCGATCAGTGACAGCACCTCGTGGTGATCGGTGGTGAGGATGTCGACGACGTCCTGGTCGCCGGTGCTGGTGGTCACCTTCGCCCCCTTCGGCCTGCCTCGTCCGGTTCGCCCTGTCGGGTCTGCCCCTCCTACCCGGACGCGGGTCGACGCATTCCCTCCGGTCCCGGGGAGAGAGTCTGGCGGTCGACCCTCCCACCGAGCTCGTCCGGGCTGAGCGCCTCGACGACACGCACTGGGCCGGCACCGGACCGCCTGGAGGGCGACTTCCGGGTGTCCTCGTCGAGCTCCGCCACCGCTTCGAACTGGACGGCGATCTCGTCGCCGAGCTCGACGTCGCCCCGTGACGGCACGTCAGCCGGAGGACGAGGACCGCGACGGCGAGTCAGGTGTCCCGCGGCTCGGCGTGGCGGAGCAGCGCCTCGACGACGCGGTCGACGTCGTCCGTGTCCGTGGCCCAGTCCGACACGGAGATGCGCATGAGGCGTTCGCCGCGGTAGGTGGTCCCGCTGAAGAAGGCGAGTCCCTCGGCACGGATGCCCGCCATCACGGCGTCGGCTCGCCGCCCGTGATCGCCGTCCGGAGCCGGCCAGCGAACGAGCACCTGGTTCGACACGACGTCGTTGACGATCTGCGCGCGGCCGCTGGCCTCCAGGGCCTGTGCGAACCGCTGGGCGTGGGCGACGCTGCGCTCGACGAGCGCGGCGACCCCCGATCGACCCAGGGAACGCAGCGTGGCGTAGACGCCGACAGCGCGGGCGCGGCGGGAGAACTCGGGGTTCCAGTCCATCGGGTCGCGGGCGCCGGTGCCCTGCTCGAGGTAGCTGGCCTGCACGCTCATCGCCGCCCGGTGCGCAGCGGGGTTCCGGCAGATCGCCACCCCGCAGTCGTACGCCACGTTGAGCAGCTTGTGGCCGTCCGTGGACCAGGAGTCCATCCGGTCGAGACCCCTCACGTGCCGGGACATGCTGGGCGCCGCGGCCGCGAGCAGCATGACGGCACCGTCGACGTGGACCCACGTCGGATTGCCGGCCGCCCGATGTCGGTCCGCCAGATCGGCGACGGCGTCGAAGTCGTCGAACGCGCCGGTGTTCACGTTCCCGCACTCCACCGCGATGATCGTGGGCCCCGACGTCGCGTCCAGCGTGCGCTCGAGCGCCTCGGGAAGCACTCTGTCCTGGTCGTCGCAGGGCACCAGCACAGCCGACCGCTCGCCGAGTCCGAGGAAGCGCAGAGCCCGCGGCACGGTGGAGTGCACGCCTTCCTTCAGCACGACCGTGACCTCCGGCGAACCGGTCAGACCGTCGGCCTCGACGTCCCAACCGGCCTCGCGGAGCACCTCGTCGCGGGCTGCCGCCAGGCAGGTGAAGTTCGCCATCTGCCCGCCGGTGACGAAGCCGACCGAGCTCTCCGCCGGAAGGTGCAGCAGGTCGACCAGCCACTGTGCCGCCAGCTCCTCCGCGACGGCGACGCCCGGCGTCGGGGGGAACAGCCCGGCGTTCTGGTCCCAGGTCGAGACCAGGAGCTCGGCGCCCCACGATGCCGGGTGCAGCCCTCCGATGACGAACCCGAAGAACCGGCCGCTGGCATGCGCGGTGACGTGAGGGGTCAGGTCACGCGCGAGCTCGGACACGACCTGCACAGGGTCGACGCCGTCGTCCGTGAGCGGATGGTCCAGAGCTGCCCTGACCTCCGCATGGTCAGCTGAGGGGTGGACCCGCCGGGTGGGGAGCGACTCCAGGTACTCCAGCGCCGCCGGAGCGACCACGCGCAGGACACCTCGCCAGTCCGAACGCTGCATCCGGCTCTCCCGTCGTCGGCGAGCGCCATGCTGTCACGATCGGCGCCCCGGGCACGGGCGCCTTCCGCACGCGAGCACCCGGGACGGAGGCCACGGGATCGCAGCACCCGCCCCGGACCGGACGCGCGCGGTGGGCGTGCCCGCCGGACCGGGTACCGCCTGATCAGGTCCTCTTCGTGCTACCCACCAGTGCTCGTGTCGGTCGACTCGTCCGTCAGGGGCTCGCGGTCGGTCGCCGCTCGTGGAGCGGGCTGTCTGGGTTCAGCAGCGAGTGCTTCCGGCCGTAGGCGAAGTAGATGACGAGCCCGATGAGCAGCCAGATCACGAAGCGCAGCCAGGTCTCCCAGTGCAGCTGGAACATGAGGAACAACGACGCCAGGACTCCGAACGCGGGCACGAAGGGCATGAAGGGCAGGCGGAAGCTGCGGGGTGTGTCGGGTCGGGTGTAGCGGAACAGGATGACCGCGGCGCACACGACGACGAACGCCGAGAGGATGCCGATGTTCGTCAGGTCCGCCACGGCGCGGATCGGGAAGACGCCGGCGAGGAGGGCCGACGCGATGCCGGCGATCCAGGTCACGCGCTGCGGGGTCCCGCCGCGGTCCACCTTGGCGAACCACGTCGGCAGCAGCCCGTCGCGGCTCATGGAGAACCACACCCGGGTGACGCCGAGGAGGAAGGTCAGCATCACGGTCAGGATCGACAGCACGGCGAAGACCGAGATGATGGAGGCGATCACCGGGAGACCCACGCCCTGGAACGCCGAGGCGAAGCCGGCGGTCGGGTCGATGTCCCGGTAGTTCTGCATCCCGGTGAGCACCAGGGTGGCGGCCACGTAGAGCGTCATCGCGATGATCAGCGACAGGATGATCGCCTTGGGCATGTGCTCCTTGCCGTCCTCGGCCTCCTCGGCGGCGGTGCTCATGGCGTCGTAGCCGAAGACCGCGAAGAACACCGTGGCCGCGCCGGTGAGCACCGGACCGAAGCCGGCCGGCATGAACGGGTCGTAGTTCTGGGCGTCGATGTAGAAGATGCCCAGCCCGATGATGAAGAGGATCAACACGATCTTGATGGCCACCGCCACGAGCTCGAACCGGCCGAACGCCTTGGTCCCGCGGCTCAGGATGAAGGTGACGAGCAGGCAGATCAGGATCGCCGGGACGTTGACGACACCGCCCTCCTCGGCGGACGCGGTGACCGACGTCGGCAGGGTGACTCCGAAGCCGTCGAGGAATGCCTCGAGGTAGCCGGAGATGCCGATCGCGACGACGGCGACGATCGCGATGTACTCCAGCAGCAGGTCCCAGCCGATGAACCACCCGATGATCTCGCCGAGCGCCACGTAGCCGTAGGTGTAGGCGGAGCCGGCCCTCGGGATCATCCCCGCGAACTCGGCGTAGGACACGGCCGCGGCCGCGGAGGCCAGGCCGGCGATGAGGAAGGCGAAGAGCACGGCCGGTCCGACGCCGGGATTGTCCGCGTCGCCGTGCGCCACCAGCCCCGCGAGGGAGAAGATGCCGACGCCGATGATGCCGCCCACCCCGATCGCGGTCAGCTGCCAGAGCCCGAGGCTCTTCGCGAGCGCGCCGGTCCCGCTCTCCTTCTCTATCTCGTCCATCTGGTCGACCGGCATGCGCCGGAAGATCGACTGCTTCGTCGGAGTGTTCATGCCTCTCTCCCCATCGTCAGGCGGTGTCACGATGACGCGCAGGTCGCCCGTCAACGGCGGCGGTCCTCAGGGTCCGCAGCGCCACGGCGAGCGCGGCCGGAACAGCGCGGCCGGCTTCGTGGAGTCCCATGAGGGTCTGGCGAGCGCCGGGAGTGGCTGGTGCATGACCGCTCTCCCGTGCCGCCAGGGCGGAACGGGCGTCCCGTTCCGGTCGCACGGGCGCCGGGCACCGCGCTGGTGAACCGACGCGGCACGGCGTAGAGGTCGTCCGGTGGGGCTCACGAGCCAGGGTCGCCCAGGGTCCTCTCGGGGCGACGCCGAGCCTCGGTCAGGAGGCGGGCGGAGCCGTACCGCTCGGACAGCGTGGAGCAGCATGTCGGGCACCCGGTCGGCCGACGGGCGGATCGCCGGCGCGGAGCGGTCGGTCCCGCGATCGACGTCGATGCCCTCGGGCCGGGCGCGGAGGCCGTTCCCCCGCGACGAAGCCGTGTGCCGCCCTGCGGGCGATCGGATCCCCGGTGACCTGTCGCTGGAGCTCGGGACTCGCGGCAGCGCACACCAGTACGCGGTTGACCATCACGCCTCCGGTTCTGGGTGGCTGGCGTTCCGATGGGCTCGACAGGCCGACCCTACTGAAGAGTGACGTGGCTCACATTCCGAGGACGGTCGCAGGTGTGGAGGCGATCCGGACCGGCGTCCACCGGGGTCCTGGCGTGGCTCACTCGGCGGTCGTGGCCCGACGCCGCGCACGCCGGTCGAAGTGGTCGCGTCCGCCCCTGACCGGTCTGCCGAGGTACTCGCCCAGCGTGACGCCGGCGGCGAGCGCGAGGCCGATCGCACCGGCTCCGACGAGGGCCGAGAGCCCGCCCTGGATGTCGGCGTCGACGACGATCGCGAAGAGGCCCTGGTAGATCGTCAGCCCCGGCAGGAGCGGGACGATGCCGCACACCGCGACGAGCATCGGCGGGATCCGGAGCCGCTCGGTCAGCAGCTCTCCGCAGAAGCCGATGGCGACAGCTGCGATCCCGCTGGCGACCGCGGGGCCGCTGCCCAGCCAACTGGCCGCCCAGAACGTCGTCCAGGCCAGTGCCCCGGCCAGCGCGGCGAGACCGGTGGCGCGCGGACGGGCCTCGGAGGCCAGCGCCCAGAACCCGGCAATCCCGGCCGACGCCAACAACCCCACGACGAACGGGGCGGCCGAGGGCGACTCGGGGACGACGTCCAGCGGGACCTGTGCTCGCTGGACGAGGTCCAGCACGCCGGCGATGCCCACGACGATGCCGGCGGTCAGCGTCACCACCTCGAACGCCCGTGCGGCTGCGGTCACCGGGAACCCGCTGATCGCGTCCTCCGCCGCGCCGACCAGCGACAGCCCGGCGAGCAGGACGACGATGCCCGCGGCGACGACCAGCGAACTGCGGACGTCGACGTCCCAGACGACGAGCAGGACGGCTACGCCTGTCGCGATCGAGGCACCCACCACCTGCTGGTAGAAGAGGGGCAGTCCCCTGCGATCGAGGACCCGCATCGACTGCTCGATCGTGGCAGTGGTCAGCGCGGCGATGAGGGCGACCAGCCAGCCGCCGCCCAGCAGGATCCCCATGGACCCGGCCACGCCGGACCAGCCCAGCGCGTGGACGGCGCGGCGGTACGTGTGTGGTGCCGACACCACTCGGTCCAGCCGGCGGTGCGCCTCCTCGATGTCGAGGCCGCCGGCTTCGACGGCGCGGGCCAGGTCCGTCATCCCCTGCAGGCGGGTGTAGTCCATGCCGCGGGGACGTACGGTGCGCATCGCGGTGAGGGGGACCGCGTTCTCACGGGTGTAGCTGACCAGCAGTGACGTGAACGTGACGTCGACCTGGCAGCTGGTCAGTCCGTACGCGGCCGCCACCCGGAGCACCGTTGCGGTCACGTCGGCCGCGGAGGCTCCGATGGCGAGCATCGACTCCCCGATGCGCAGGGCCAGGCCCAGCGCGGCGTGCGCGACGAGGTCGTCCATGAGGTTGGGCTGAGCACGGACCCCGATCGGCTCGGTCGGCGGGGAGCTCCCACCGATGGCGCGCCATGCGCGGTCCGGGATGCGCACGGAGGTCCTGCGGCTGTATCGGGACCGGCGGGGCACCCTGCCAGGGTAGATCGGCGGGACGCGGGGGACTGGCCGGCCGGGGCCCGGTGAGCAGCACCGCGGCACCGAGCCGCCGTGGTCGGGCGACGAGGCTGCTCGGGCCAGGGAGCACGCCGTGAGGGACACCGGGACAGACGTGGGTGTCCGAGGGTGACACGCCACATGCGCACACGGGTTCCGGCCGCCGGGCACCGTCACCGCAGAGAACCGTCTGTTGCCGAGGCGACAGGGAGCGGATAGTGCCCGAGGTGGTCTCGCGCTTCCTCGCTCTCGTCTCAGCGGTCCTGGCCGGGCTCTTGGCGGGCAGCATGATCCTGATCGACGTCGTGCTGCTCCCGTTCTGGCGCGGTGTCCCGCCAGAACAGTTCCGGGCCTGGTTCGCGGAACACTCCGGGCGGATCCGAGCTGTGATGATCCCCCTCGGCGCAGGCGCAGCTGCCCTGAACGTCGCGTCGGCCGTCGTCCAGACGGCGAAGGGCCCTCGAGCCGGGGCGGCCTCAGTGGCGGCGGCGGCGGCAGCAGGCGTCGTCGCGATCACCGTCACCGTCAACGAGCCGATGAACCATCGGTTCACGGACGGGCCACTGACGGACGCCGAGACCGCGAGCCTGCTCGGGAGGTGGGCACGGTGGCATCACCTCCGCGTGGCGCTCGGTGTCCTGGCGACGGTCGGGGCGGCGTCGGCACTGATGGACAGGGAGTCGTCGAGTTGACGGATCCCTGCCCAGTTGAGGAGGGACGGCCGCTCGCGGGCGCTGTCGCGCTGACGGCGCTGGCTCGGCAGGTCCACCTGGTCGCCGACCGCGTGCCCGTCGCAGTGCCGGCCTGATCGGCGCGGCGCCGTCCCGGACCGTGCCTCGGGCCGACCTCGTCAGGCGTCCAGACGGTAGAACCGCCAGAAGTCGTGCTCGATCGGCAGGACGGTGGTCTCGCGGAACCCGGCCTCCGAGGCATAGCGGCGGACCGTGTCCGGCCGGATCACCGTTCCGGTAGCGGCGGAGTCGTCTTCGACGAGCGCGACGGCCAGGCAGTGCACCGCGCTCCACCCGTAGTTGAACCGCTCGAGCTCGTCGCCCGGCGCGGTGAAGGCCTCGGCGACCCGCTCGTCGGCCACCAGGACGGCGCCGCCGGGAGCCAGGAGCGACCGCGCCGCGCGCAGCGCCGCGACCGGGTGGGCCATGTCGTGCAGGGTCTCGAACAGGGTCACGAGGTCGTACCGCTCGGCCGCCCCGGCTTCCGCCGCGTCGAGGAGCGCGAACGTGGCCCGGTCGGCGACCCCGGCGTCGGTCGCGTGGCGCCGCGCGTCCCGTACCGACGCCTCGTCGGAGTCGATCCCGTGCACGCGCGCCGCGGGGTAGGCCCGCGCGAGGGCGATCGTCGACCAGCCGGAGCCGCAGCCGAGATCGGCGACCCGGCCGGGCGGGTCCTCGCGTCGCAGCCGGGCCTCGATGTCCGGCATGAGCGGGATCCACTCCGTGGCCAACTGGGTGGCGAACATCGGCCGGTTCAGCCGGGCGATGCCCTCGCGGATCTCGGCACCGTACGCGGCGTAGGGCACCCCGCCGCCGGTGCGGAACGCCTCGACGACCTGGGGCAGCGCCTGCCCGATGCCGGCGACCATGGCCCCGAGCGGGGCGAGCAGGTAGGGGCTCTCCGGAGCGCACAGCACGTCGGCCGCACCGTCGGGCAGCCGGTACCGGCGGCGGGCGGGGTCCGCGCCGTCGTGCGCGACATCGAGGAGCCCGGAGACCGCCTGCTGCTCCAGCCACTCACGGGCGTACCGCTCGGAGATCCCGGTGCGGTGCGCCAGTTCGGCGGCGGAGACGTCGTCCACGGAAGCCAGGGCGTCGTAGAGGCCGAGCCGATCGCCCAGGTACACGTGCATCAGCTCCAGTGCGCCGATCGCCGACCGGAAGAGCTGTTCCACCAGTGCGTCGCGCCGGTCGGCCTGGGCGCTCGCGGGGACGGTTGCGGTCATTGCCGGGTGCTCCCTCCGTCGTCTTCCTCGACGGCGGCCCGCTGTCTGGTCCCCCGCGACCGATGGGCCGCTGCATCCGCACCGTAGCGAGCGACGCAGGACGGCGGCATGCCTTCGTTCGCGGACGTCGTTCGGGAGGACCAGATGGAGGGGCGAGGGTGGTCATGACGAGTCTCCGGTGACGGAGCGGCGCTGCAGCACCGCGATGGCGATCGCGGGGAGCAGGGTGAGCACCGCGATCCCGGTCCCCACGACGGCGGGGCCGGTCGCGCCGAGGCCGGAGTCGAGGGCCCGGCCGGCGAGGCCGGACCCGACCGCGGTGCCGGCGTTGTAGGCGGCGACCGACATCGCCACGCCCAGCGTGGGTGCCACGCCGGCGAAGCGGACCGCCAGCGAGGACAGCACCGGGTTCGCGCTGAGCCCGAGCAGCCCGAGCAGGACCACCAGCAGCACCGTGGGCACCGGGTGGGTGGCCAGCAGGCAGATCGCCAGCAGCACGGCCGTGGTCGACCCGGCGACCGCGATGGTCGTCGCATGCGGGTGGACGTCGCCGAGGCGGCCGCCGAGCACGGTCCCGATGAGGGAGCCGACGCCGAAGCCGACGAGGACCACGGGCACCAGCCCGGTGGCGATGCCGGCCCGGTCGGTCAGCAGCGGGGAGATGTAGCTGTAGGTCGACAGCACGCCGCCGGTGGTGGTCGCGCAGGCGGCCAGTACCAGCCACAGCCGGCCCGACCGCAGGGCGCTCAGCTCCGACCGCAGGGACACCGACAACCGGTCGCCGTGCTCGCGGGGGACGTGCCGGGCGATCAGCGGCACGGCGACCAGGGCCAGGACGGCCAGCGCCCAGAACGGCCCGCGCCAACCCGACAGCTGGCCGGCGAACGCGCCGATCGGCACGCCGACGACGTTGGCGAGCATGCCGCCGGCGCCGACCAGTCCCAGCGCTCGGGCGCGGGCGCCCGGACCTGCGGCGCGGGTCGCGACCACCGAGGCCACCGACCAGAACGCGCCGGTCGCCCACGCGGTGACGAACCGGGCGGCCAGCAGCAGCGTGAAGTCGGAGCCGAGCGCGACGACGACGTGTCCGACCGCGAACACCGCCAGGGCGAGCAGCAGCGTCGTCCGTCGCGGCATCCGTCGGGTCAGCAGCGCCATCGCCGGCGCGCCGACGATCATCCCGACGGCGAACACCGTGATGAGCAGCCCGGCCTGGCCGACGCTCACCCGCAGGTCGCCGGCGATCTCGGGCAGCAGCCCGGCGACGACGAACTCGGTGGTGAGCATCAGGAACGTGCCGACGGCCAGCACGTACACCACGAACGGAAGCCGCGTCGCTGGCCGTCCGTCGAGGGCCGGGCCAGCGGGTGCCGCGTTCGACCCGACCGGTCGGGTCAGGTGGTCTGCGGGCACCACGGACTCGCGGCCGGTGGCGGGGGCGTTGACGCGCATGGGGAACTCCGTGTTCGGTGCTGGTCCGGCTGAGGCGGATGTCAGTCGACGGCGGGGGCGGCGCGGTACTCCTCGTCGGTCACCGGCGTCAGCCAGTGCACGACGGCGTGCTCGTCGTCGGCCTCGTTGAGCGCCAGGTGGACCATCAGCCGGTTGGGGGCGGCGCCGTGCCAGTGCTCCTCGTCGGCCTCGAACAGCACGCGGTCCCCGGGGCGGATGACCTCGACCGGGCCGCCGCGGCGCTGGCACAGGCCGACGCCCTCGGTGACGAAGACGGTCTGGCTGAGCGGGTGTCGGTGCCAGTGGGTGCGCGCGCGGGGCATGAAGTGCACCAGGTTGGCGGTGACCCGGGAGGGCGCCGGGGCGGCGGCGACGGCGTCGATGTAGACGTCGCCGGTGAACCAGTCGGCCGGGCCCTGGACGGTGTCGATGGAGCTGCGGGTGATCTGCACGGTCGGTCTCCTCGGTCATCGTGCGATTCGGTGGGACAGCGGCCCGGCCCCGGTGCGACAGCTGTGGGGCGCGGGCAGGGGGCTGCTCATGAGCGGAGCGGAGTGGCGCTGGACTCCAGCGAACCCTTCCGAGCGCGGGCGTGGGAGGGCGGGTTCATGGGGGGTAGAAGCTCCACCCCCTCGCCGGTCGGTCGCCGTCCCGTCGATCCGGCGGGACAGGCCGGCGGGTCACCAGAACGGGCGGAGACGCCCGATGTGGTCGGGGTGCGGCGGTTGCGGGGCGCTTCTCCGCCCGCCGGAGTTCGACGGCGGGCGAGGGGGGACGACATGGCGGACTTCACCGTCGGAGACACCGTGCCGGTGACCGGCACGACGATGACCGGCAACGTCGGCACGGTCGTCCACATCGACGGGGCCCGCGGCAGGTACCTGGTCCGCGTCAGCGACCCCCCACCGGTACGTCGCGGCCGACGAGCGGAGCTCTGCACAGCCTGACGGGCCGGCGCCGCCCGCCGTCGCGGGTGAGGCGACGGGGCCTCCTCCGATCCGCAGCCCGACCGTCCCGGGTGCCCGGTCAGATGGTGTCGGCTCGGGAGGAAGCCGGGTCGGGCGCGGCGGTCACGTGGGTCGCCGCCCAGCTCGCCAGCAGCGTGAGCGCGTCCGCGGACGGGGTGCCGGGCTCGGCGGTGTAGACCGTCATGCGCAGGTCCGCGGCATCCGCGGCGGGCAGGTCGAACGTGTGATAGGTCAGGTCGAGCGTGCCGACCACGGGGTGGCGGAACGTCTTGGCGCCGTTGTGGTGGATGCGCACGTCGTGCGCGGCCCAGCGGACGCGGAACTCCTCGCTCACCGTGGACAGCTCTCCGACGAGCTCGCGCAGGTGCGCGTCGTGCGGGCGGCGCCCGGCCTCTCCGCGCAGCAGCGCCACGGTGGTGTTGGCCGCGCCCGCCCAGTCGGTGTAGAAGTCGCGGGCCCGCGGGTCGAGGAACTGGAACCGCGCGAAGTTGGCCTGCCCGCGCGGGGTGTCGAACATCGGGGCGTGCAGCGCCCAGCCGAGGCCGTTGGTCGCCAGGATGTCCAGGCGGCCGTCGGCGACGAAGGCGGCCGAGCCCGTCATCGAGTCGAGCATCCACTGCACCCGCGGCGCGATGCGCGTACGGGAGCGGCGCTGCGGCGCGCGTGCTGGCCGGGCGGCCGCGCGGGCGAGGTTGAACAGGTGGGTGCGCTCGGCCTCGTCGAGTCGTAGGGCGCGGGCGACGGCCTCGAGTACGTCATCGGAGATGCCGGCGATGTGGCCCTTCTCCAGCCGGGTGTACCAGTCGGTGCTCACCCCGGCGAGGACGGCGACCTCCTCCCGGCGCAGCCCGGGCACCCGGCGCCGGCCACCGCCGGGCAGCAGGCCGGCCTGCTCGGGAGTGATCCGGGCGCGCCGGGTGGCGAGGAACTCGCGGATGTCGGATCGGTTGTCCACCTCCTCGACGGTAGGGCCATGCGCCGTACCAGGGAGGTCGAGCTCCTACCCCCCACAAGCTCGCCCTCCCACGCCCGCGTGCGGAGGCGTTCCGTGGAGTCCACCGCCCATCCACAGAAGAGGGAGCCCGTCATGCGCGGAGTAGTGATGCACCAGGCCGGCGACGTCCGGGTCGAGGACCGCGAGGACCCGACGATCGTCGACCCCACGGACGCGATCATCCGGCTGACCGCCAGCTGCATCTGCGGCTCGGACCTGTGGCCCTACCGCGGGGTCGCCCCCGTCGACCACCAGCTGATGGGGCACGAGTACGTCGGCGTCGTCGAGGAGGTCGGATCGGAGGTCAGCACCGTCGAGGTGGGTGACTTCGTCGTCGGGTCCTTCGTCATCTCCGACAACACCTGCGAGATCTGCCAGGCCGGCTTCCAGTCCAAGTGCGTGCACGCCCAGTTCGTCGACGGCACCATCGGCACCCAGGCCGAGCGGGCCCGCATCCCCCTCGCCGACGGCACCCTGGTGGCCACCCCCGGACAGCCCGACCCCGACCTGATCCCCTCACTGCTGGCCGCCTCCGACGTGCTGGGCACCGGCTGGTTCGGCGCGGTCGCCGCCGAGGCCGGCCCGGGCAAGACCGTGGCCGTCGTCGGTGACGGCGCCGTCGGCCTGATGGCGGTCCTGGCCGCCGAGCAGCTCGGCGCTGAGCGGATCATCTCCTTCAGCCGCCACGCCGACCGCCAGGAGCTGGCCCGGTTCTACGGCGCCACCGACATCATCGAGTCCCGCGGCGATGAGGGGGTCGCCGCTCTCAAGGAGCTCACCGGCGGGCTCGGCGCGCACTCGGTGGTCGAGGCCGTCGGCACCCAGGAGTCGTTCCTGCAGGCCATCGGCTCCACCCGCGGCGGCGGCCACCTCAGCTACGTCGGCGTGCCCGGCGAGGTGCAGATCCCGGGGATGGGGCTGTTCTTCGCCGGCATCCACACCCTCGGCGGTCCGGCCCCGGTGCGTCGGTTCCTGCCCGACCTCATCCGGCTGATCTGGGACCGCAAGATCGATCCGGGCAAGGTCTTCGACCTCACCCTGCCCCTGGACCAGGCCGCCGCGGGCTACCAGGCCATGGACGAGCGCCGCGCCACGAAGGTGCTGCTCACCCTCTGAGCCGACCGCCGTCCGCCCCGGCACGCCACGTCACCGGGGCGGACGACACCTGGGCCACCCGCCCTCACCACTCCGACGCCCGTCCCCGACGGGCACGCGCGCCCGATGGGGCACGTCAACGTCGGGCAGCTGCGGGACTTCCGGGCCGGTCGAGAACCGCACCGTGGCTCGCCAGCTGCCGTCCGGCCACCGCATCCAAGCCGACTTTGCCCCGAGCCACCCCTCGCCGTCGGCCAGGGCCAGGCCGTCACCCGGGGCCCAGGCGGATGCTGGTCCCACAAGGGTCCTGATCGCCCCGACAGTCCACGACCACGAACGTTGCAGCCTCTACCAGCGCGGCCGCTACCGCCCGTCCGATCACGTGGACACGGGATCTGGGCATGGTCGACACACGCGAGACGGCCGGGGCCCGCGGGCCCCGGCCGCCCTCGTTGCGGATCAGACCGCGAAGAAGGTCCGACTGGTGTCTGCCACCTTGGCCACCGTTCCGTTCGTCATGTCGGTGAGAACGATGTTCGTGTACGAGACGGACGCCAGGACGAGCCGCTGACCGGAGGGGCAGGCGAAGCCACCGGCTCCGATGGGACCAGCGGTCAGGCTTGCAGAGACCCGACCGTTCTTCGACTCGAACGACCCCGCCGCACTGACGTCGCCGTTCACGGTCTGCTTGTTGGCTGCGCTGGGGTTCTTGCCGCCGCCGTTGATGCAGGCGTAGACCGCAGAGGCGTCGGCCGTCAACGTGTAGTCGATGTTGCCGTTGCCGAGTCCGCGCTCATCGAAGGACACGTTGAGTGCACCTGTACTCGTGACGGAAGAGCTGACGCTATGGAACTTCGCGGCTACCGCCTGCGCGGGGGCGGCGAACAGTAGGGCGGCTACGGCGATGAAGGCGAAGAGGAACGGGAAGCGGATCAAGTGGCGACGCATGGTGACCTCCGAGACGGGGTGGTGTGCGAGGGGGACGATCCCCCTTGACCTGTGCGCGTCGGTGGCGGGAATGTGGCAGCACGGTGGCGGCGGCATCCGTCGAGAGGTTCGTCCCAAGCGGCGCGAGGTGGTCGCCGGGCGTTCCGGCCCCGCCGCGCCGGAAGGGCATGAACATGCTCGTAGAAGTCTCGGTTCTTGGGCCGGTCCGGGTGCGCGGCAGCGGTGGCTATGGGGTGATACCGCAGCAGCGGGTCCGAGCCGTCCTGACGAGCCTGGCCGCGCAGCCCAGGCAAGCGGTGTCGGCCGACGAGATCATCGCGGACGTCTGGGGCGTCGACGCCCCCTCAGGCGCGGCTACGACGGTGCGCAGCTACGTCGCGCGGCTGCGGCGCGTCCTCGCTCCGCATCTTGACGGGCTCGCGGTCACCGACGTGGTGGTCACCGGGGGCGGTGGGTACCTGCTCCAAGTGGAGGACCGTCAGCTTGATTGGTGCCGGCTTGTCGCCGACGTGGAGGAGGGCCGAGCGCTGCTGCATGGGGGAGACGTCCGGTCGGCTGCACTCGTCTTGCACCGGGGCCTCGCAGAGTGGCGCGGTGCGCCGTTCATCGACATCGCAGGCTCCTCGCGTGGAGCAGCGCTGACGGCCTGGCTCCAGGAGGTTCGATTGACAGCACTGCAACTGGAAGATGAAGGCTTGTTGCGGGGTGATGATTACGAGCGCCATGTCCCCCGATTGGCCGCGCTCGTCGTCGAGTACCCCTTGCAGGAGCGCCTCTGGGAGCAGCTCGTACTTTCGTTGACCAGGTGCGGGCGACGCGCCGAGGCGCTCGTGGTCTTCGGCCAGGCGCGGGTGGCGCTCAGTCAGGGCCTAGGGGTTGAACCTGGCTCACGCTTGTCCGCGGCTTACCGCGGCGCACGCTTGGAAGGTGGTACGGCCGGCGACCCGGGGTGGGACCGGCGCCGTACAGACGTTGATCGTCGCCTCGTCACGCGGCGGCAGCCTGGAGCCGGCCCTTGCACGCCCGCGTCGGGGCCGGTCGTCACCAGCTGACCCGGTGTCCCGCGAACATCGTGTGCGCGACTGCTACCGGGACCGGGTGGCGCCCCCGCCTCCTGGCCTTCACCACAGCCCGGCAGCCCGACAGGCGGGACTCCCCAGACTTCGGTTGACTCGGTTCGGTAGAGGCCGCGTGAGGCCGCGCAGGCACCGACCCGTCCCATCGAGCCGCGCAGCTGCGCGTCGCGGACCGCTCGGACGTAGGCGTGGGAGCGAGATTGGCTGCCGCGGTCGAAATGGACGATCGCACCGCCGGTGCCGCGTAGCGCCAGGGCGTTGTGCAGTGCGTGGTGAAGAACAAGGGCGCTGGCGAACGATTGGTCGAGAGCCCGACCAAGACGGGCCAGTCCCGGGTGGTCGACCTCGACGCCGGCACGGTGGCCGCGCTGCGCGCCTACCGGGCAGCCCGAGGACTGCTCGCCTTGGCTCCTGCGCGATTCGGCGGTCGTCCTCAGCGATCTCGACGGCACTCACCGGCACCCGGAGCGGTTCTCTCGCCGCTTCGCCGCCCAGGTGGCCCAGGCCCGCAAGGCACTGGGGGAGGAGCAGGTGCCGGTGATCCGGCTGGACGACCTCCGGCACACCCACGCCACCCTGCTGCTCGCCGACGGCGTGCCGGGAAGGTGGTCTCGGAGCGCCTGGGGCACGCCAGCGCCACCATCACGCTCACCGTCCACCAGCACGTGCACCCCGGCATGGGCCGCCAGACAGCGGACCGCTTCGCCGCCCTTCTCGAGAGCTGATCGAGCCGCGAAGTGTCAAAGTGGTATCAGGAGCACCTTCAATACCCAGACATGGAAGCGCCCCGGGATCCTGACCTGCAGGAACACCGAGGCGATGCTGTGTCCGAGGGGCGACACGCTACATACGCACACGGTTCGCGCCAGATCGATGATCGAACGAACCCCAGGAGTGACTCGTGGAGCATGCGGTGGACGTCTGTCGTGGTCGCAGGGGACAAGGACGAGACCGCAGCGACCGCCGCCCACCAGTGGTGCCGCTCCGGTGAGCACCGGTTCTGTGTTCATCGGCCCGCCGGCTGGAACAGCTCCACGACGTTGCCGGAGGGATCCTCCAGCAGGATCTGTCGACCACCCGGACCGGTGACGATGGCGTTGCGGAAGGTCACGCTGGCGGAGCCCAGCCGGTTCACCTCGTCATCGATGTCGGAGACCACGAGATGGATGCGATTCCATCCCCCGGGCGCTGGCTGGGTGCCGTCGGGCATGGGGCGACCCGCCGAGCTCTTCGGCCCGCTGAGCAAGAGTCGAAGGTTGCCGCGGACGACGTCGGCGAACGCCGGTGCGGCGCTCGTTCGGAGAGTGAAGTCGAGGTGGGCGGTGTAGAAGTCGATCGCGGTCGCGACGTCGTCGACCATGTAGCGGACGCTGACCAAGTCAGCGGAATCGTTGTCAGGCATGGCTGGTCCTCCACTTGAAATGCGATGCCGAGCAGGCCGACGAAGACGCCTCTGCTCCCTGTCACAGCGCCTCGGTCTGCGCCGTCAATGCACTGACGGATCGCGACGGGAGGATGTGACAGGTGAGCGACGATGCGGCATCAGCGGAGTTGTTGCTGGTGGAGCAGTTCGAGGCGTGCCGCCCCCACTTACGGGCGGTCGCGCTGCGGTTGCTCGGCTCCGCGGACGAGGCGGACGACGCCGTCCAGGAAGCGTGGCTGCGCCTGCAACGCAACGGGTCCACCGGCGTGGACAACCTCGGCGGCTGGCTGACCACGGTCGTCGGCCGTGTCTGCCTCGACGTGCTGCGCCGCCGGGGCGCGCGCCGCGAGGAGCCACTCGAGCTGCAGCTGTCGGAACCCGCAGGAGGGCCCGAGCCGGAAAACGAGGCCGTGCTCGCCGACTCCGTCGGCGTCACGCTCCTCGTCGTGCTGGACACGCTGACGCCACCGGAGCGGCTCGCCTTCGTACTGCACGACCTCTTCGCCGTCCCCTTCGGCGACGTCGCGGCGATCCTCGACCGCAGCCCGGCAGTGGCGCGACAGCTGGCCAGTCGTGCCCGACGCCGGGTGCAGGGCGGTGCGGCTCCTGACGCCGCGAACCCAACGGACGCCCGGCGCCGCCAGGAGGTGGTGCAGGCGTTCCTCTCGGCCGCGCGTGGAGGTGACTTCGCGGGACTGCTGGCCGTGCTGGACCCGCACGTCGCGCTCCGCGCGGACGCGGCCGTTCCCGCGCTCGGCGGACTCCGGTCCCTCAGCGGCGATCAGGCGGTCGCCCGCGCATTCCTCGGCAAGGCACAGGCCGCGCGGGCCGCACTGCTGGACGGAGCCGCCGGCGCCGTGTTCATGTCGGACGGCCGGCTGCGTGGGGCGCTGGAGTTCGTCGTCCCGGACGGCCGGATCACCGCCATCGACGTCGTCTCCGACCCGGTCGTCCTCGAGGCACTCGGCGTCGTGCTCCTCGAGAGGGGTCGCCTCGACCGTCCAGGGGAGACCGCGACACGGCCGGATGCGCGGACGGTGTGATCGAGCCGTCCACGCCGGTTCGGCGCGGACGAGACCGCATGCTGCACCACCGGCGCCGACAGGATGGGGACTCCCATGGAATCGGTGATCGCGCCGGGGGCTGCGGGTCCTGGGTGGGGAGCTCACCGACGGGTCCGTGCTCAGCAGCGCACTCGCTGGTGCCCACTCCGGAGGCGGCACACCTCAGCGCAACGGCGGTTCACCGGTGCAGAGCATGACGTCCTGGCAGCCGAACTCCTCCATCAACCGCACGGTGGCCAGCCGATCACCCGTGAGCTCGACGAGCCCCTGCCGGCTCAACCCGTAGCACCGGTAGCCGTGCCCCGCGCAGAGTTCGGCCAGCAGTGCGCGCAGTCGCACGGTCCCGGGCAGGACCTCGACGAACAGTGTCGGTCGTCGTTCCCGGAGATGGTCCCGCATGGCGCCGAGGAGGACGTGCTCCTGTCCCTCGACGTCCATCTTGATCAGGTCCACGCCGTCGAGCAGGCGTCCGATGTCGACGGCTGCCACGTCGTGGGCGGCAACGACGTCTCGCGTCATGTCCGCGGGGAGCTCGGTGTCCGAGGACAGAAACGCGACGGTGGGCGTGGCCGCTTGGTCGGCCGGGACGAGCAGGCTCGTGACCGTCACGGCCGGGTCCGCCACGGCTGCGGCCTCGACGACTTCCACGGAGGTCACCCCGTTCAGGGCGAGGTGGGTGCGGCAGATCCCGGCGGAGACGGGGTGCGGCTCCACGGCGACGTACCGGACGCCCGGAGCGGCCCGAGCGCCCTGCACCGCGAAGTAGCCGACGTTCGTGCCGAGCTCGAGGACCGACCGCGCATCCCGGCAGCAGGCCCTCCACCAGGGCAGCAGCTCGGGCTCCCAGCCCTGCTCGCCGGCCCAGTAGAGCTGCTCGAGCACCTGCGAGTCGACCGCGACGAACTCGAGATCCGGGTTGTCGACGAGTCTGAAGCTGCACACTGCGCGAGGTATCCCGCCCCGGTACAGACGGCGCAGCACCGCCCGCCGCGCGCGTGCCATCGGCGAGGTCGCTGCGCTGGGCGACAGCATCTTCCGAAGCCCGTCCGCGAGCGGCACGGGCAACTGCCCGACGACGGCCTTGAGCAGCCGTCGTCCGGCCGGAGTCACCACGTCGTCGAGTAGCCGCCGAAGGCGAGGGACGACTCCCAGACCCGGACGGCCAGCGTGACGCCGGGCGGCCTGCCGAGCACGCCCGAGACCTCGTCGTGCAGCCACCGCGCGAACACCTCGACGGTCACCGCCTCGGCATCGACCACCTCCTCCAGGTCCACGCCGTCGATCTGCGCGGCGGCACCCCGCAGCGCCTGGTCCAGCAGGTCGAGGTCCACCACCATGCCCCGCTCGTCGAGTTCGTCGCGGCCGACGACGACCTCGAGCCTGTAGTCGTGCGAGTGCCGCTCGCCCTCGGGGGGCGGCATCCCCGGCATGACGTGGACGGCGCGCACCTGCAGCGCCGTGCCGGCCTCGTACACGGCGTCATTGATAGCGCAACGCGACGTGGAAGACACCCGGTTCCCGGCTGTCCAGCGCCCGGTAGGCCGAAGCCGCCTCGGTGAACGCGAACTCGGTCGTGGCCAGTGCACCCAGCGGCAGTTCCGCGAGCAGGTCGACGGCGGCCCGGCGGCGACGGCCGACGTCCCAGCGGTTCGACAGGGCAGCGGGGATCGTGGACACCTGACTGCTGCGGATCGTCAGCCGCCTCCGGTGGAACGCGCCGCCGAGGGGCAGCCCGACCTGCTGGCGGCCGTACCAGGAGCCCACGAGTGCGGTGCCCTCGTGGGCCAGCAGGTCCAGCGCACCGGCGAGCGCCGCAGGAGAGCCGGAGAGCTCGAGGACCAGTGGCACGCCGTGCGAAGGCAGGCGCGCCTGCAGATCCTCCGGCTCGACGGCCTCGATGCCGACAGAGGCGGCCAGCGCCCGGCGCTCCGCCGACGGTTCGGCCGCCACCACCGAGGCCCCGGCACGCTGGAGCAGGAGGGCGGTGACCACGCCGACCACGCCCATACCGAGGACGACGACGGCCTCGTGTGCCGCATGGCCGGCATCGAGGCTCAGCTGGAGACCGGTCTCCACGTAGGGGAGCAGCGTGGCCACGCGGGGGTCGGTGCCAGGGGGCAGGGCGACGACGTCGTCCACACCGACGACGAACCGGTCCTGATGTGGATGGAAAGCGAAGACGAGCGCCCCCTGGGCAACCGCGCCGGCCGGCTGCTCCACCTCGCCCACGCAGCTGTAGCCGTACGGGAAGGGAAAGCGGAACGTGCCTGTGAGGGACCCGATGCTCTCGTCGGTCGGGAGGTCGGGATCGAGGAGTCCCCGGTAGGCGAGCAACTCCGTGCCGGTGCTGATGCCCGAGTAGCGGGTCCGCACGAGCAGCTGCCCCGGACCCGGTGGCGGCACCTCCACAGCCTCCGGTGCCACCTGTTCCGGCGCGACGAACAGCAGTCGGACGGCTCGCACGTCGCCTTCTCCCCACGATTCGATCCCTGCTCATCCAACCGGCGCGACGGTAGCGTCCGTGGACCCCGTTGACGGGGAGTGAGGAGCGGACGGATGGATGCTCCAGCGCCGACGACCAGCCGGCCGGAACTGCGCGAGGCGGCGTCGGCCTCGATCCCGACGCCGTACGGCGAGTTCCGGGCACGGGCGTTCGAGAGCCCGTCCGGGCACGTGCACCTCGCGCTCGTGTGCGGCGAGATCGGCGACGGGGAGTCCCTGCTGACCCGGGTCCACTCGGAGTGCCTGACCGGGGACGTGCTCGGCTCGCTCCGGTGCGACTGCGGGGTCCAGCTCCGGTCGGCACTGAGGCACGTGGCCGCCGAGGGCAGGGGCGTCGTGCTGTACCTCGATGGCCATGAGGGCCGCGGGATCGGGCTCGTGGACAAGCTCCGCGCCTATGTCGAGCAGGACGCGGGAGCCGACACCGTCGACGCCAACCTGCGGCTGGGCCTGCCGGCCGACCTGCGTGACTACGGCGACGCGGCCGCCGTCCTGAGCGCACTGGGGGCCAGGTCGATCCGGTTGCTGTCCAACAACCCGGCGAAGGCGGCGGGCCTCCGGCGGCACGGGGTCGCGGTCGAGTCGCTGCACCCGCTGGGCACGGCCGCGAACCGCCACAATCGCTGGTACCTGGAGACCAAGCAGGCGCGGATGGGCCACCTCCGGTCGACAGGGTCCCGTCCGGTCCAGCTCCCCGCCGCGCCGGTCGACGTCGCGGGGTTGCTCGGTTCCCTGCAGCCGCGCACCGACAGGCCCTACGTCGTCCTGAAGTACGCGCAGACGCTCGACGGGCGGATCGCCACCCGGAGCGGCGACGCGAAGTGGATCAGCGGCGAGGCGGAGCGGCAGGTCTCGCACGCCATGCGCGCCGGCTGCGACGCGGTGCTCGTCGGGGCGGGCACGCTGCTGCAGGACGATCCGCAGCTCACCGTGCGGATGGTCCCGGGAGCGTCGCCCCTGCGCGTGGTCCTGGACTCGACCTTGCGCACGCCGCTCGGCGCCAAGGTGCTGTCCGACGACGCGGCCACGGTGATCCTGTGCCGCCCCGACGCCGACCCCGCGCGGCGGCGGCAGTTGGTGTCTGCGGGCGCGACGGTCCGGGACGTCCCTCCCGGGCCCGAGGGCCTGCGGATGGGCGACGTGCTGCGCCTGCTGCGCGCCCTCGGGGTCGCGTCCCTGCTGGTCGAGGGAGGCGGCCGGGTCATCACCTCGATGCTGTGCGCGGCGGCGGCCGACCGGGTCGTCGTGTCGCTGTCGCCCACCATCATCGGTGCGGGCGTCGAGGCGGTGGGGTCGCTCGGGGTCGACCGGGTCGCGGACGGCGTCCGGCTGGTCAACCGGTCGGTGTTCCTGGCCGGCGACGACGTCCTGATGGGTTTCGACGTGGCCGGCGTGGCTCCTCCGGTCACCGCGACGGGAGCTCCGCCGCTGCTCTGACGTCGGTGTCCGGCACGGATCGGCGCGTGCCGCGGCGGTGGATCCGATCGGCGGCCAGCACCGCTGCTCCGGGCAGCGTCGCCACGAGTGCCATGACCCCGTAGGCGGTCGCCGTGGCGACGCCCTGCGCGGCGCCCAGGCCGGCTGCTGCGAAGGCCCACGCGGCCACGCCCTCGCGCGGACCCCAACCGCCGACGTTGAGCGGGATGGTCATCGCGACCAGGACGAGACTCGCCAGCGGCCACAGCTGTGCCGGTGAGGCGGTCGAACCGGTGGTCCGCGAGGCGATCAGGAAGATGCTGACGTGGCCCGCGGCGACGACCACGGAGGTCAGCAGGACGACGGGCCAGGCGCGCCGGCCGAGCAGGCCGTCGCGGACGTCGGCGCGGCCCGCGCGGACGACGACGGCCCACCGGGAGGGGCTGTCGGCCGGGAGAGTCCGCAGCGCGAGGGCTGCGAGGAGCGCGCCGACGCCCAGAGCTGCCACGACCCATCCCATGATCGCGTGCAGAGGGGACTCCAGGACGAGAAGCGCGATGAGGGCCAGCACGACGAACACGGACTGGCCGGCCGCCCGCTCCCACGCCACGGCGCGCAGCCCGCGCCCGAGGTCGCCAGCGTCGAGGCCGTGCCGCACGCCCCGGTGCACGTCTCCGACGACGCCGCCGGGCAGCGCACTGTTCAGGAACTGGGAGCGGTAGCAGGCGGCGACCGCCGTCCTCAGGGGCAGGCCGACGCCCAGTCCGCGCGCGACGGTCTGCCAGCGCCAGGCCGAGCAGACGGTGGTCAGGACGGTGATGGACATGGCGGCCAGCAGCGACCGACCGCTCACCTGACGCAGCCCGTCCAGGAACGGGCCGCTGCCCAGGCGCCAGACGAGGACGGCGAGGATCGCGGCACCTCCGAGGGGCCGTGCCCATGCCCATCGACGGCGCGTCGCGTTGCTCATGCCCGTGCCAGCGCCACGGTCAGGTCTCGCGCTGTCGCTTCCCAGCCGGTCAGCGTCGTCCTCCGGACGCGGGCCGCCCGGCGCAAGCGGGCCCGGAGATCCGCGTCCTCCAACCAGGCGCGGAGCGCCTCCTCGAGCGACGTCGCGTCCTCGGGGGGAACGAGCAACCCAGGTGGGCCTTCCGGCGAGCAGCCCAGAGCCTCGGGCACGCCGCCCACGGCCGTCGCGATCACCGGCAGACCGACCGCGAGCGCCTCGGTGACGACCATGCCGTACGCCTCGAGCCGGGTAGCGAGCACCAGCAGATCGGCGGCCTGGTACTCGCGCCGGAGCTCCTCGCCCACCCGGGGTCCGGCGAGACGGATCCGGTCGAGGATGCCGACGGCCGCGGCCCGCCGGCGGAGGTGCTCGACGAACGCCGGGTCCCGGTCCAGCGCCCCCACGAAGGTGCAGGTCCAGGACGGCTGCCGGTTGCGGCCGAGCGCGTCGAGCAGGAGGTCGTGTCCCTTCTGCTGGACCACGGTGGCGACGCAGAGCAGCCGGCCGCCGCCGGGTGTGCCGCGTGCCTGCTCGTCCAGGTCTGCCCCGGGACGGGCGACCTGCACCCGCCCAGGCGGGAGCCGGTAGCGGTCGAGCAACCGTTGCCGGGTCCAGGCACTGGTGGTCACCACGGCGCGCGCATGGGTGAGCACGGCACGTTCGGCCCCCTCTGCGACGGCGACGCCGCCGAAGGGCATGTGCACCAGGACGACCAGCCGCAGCCGGGCCGACTCCGGCAGCAGGACGGCGGCGGCCGCGGACGCGACCAACCCGTCGAGCAGGACGAGCCCGTCGTCCGGCAGGGACGCGAGCGTCCGAGCCAGCCGGGACAGGGCGGCTGCATCCGGCCGGGGCCAGGGGCCGGGCACGACGAGCTCCGGGACGTCCCAGCCCGTCGCGGCGAGCTCCTCGCAGATCCGCCGGTCGTACCGGTTGCCACCGCTGGGCCGGGCGGCGTCGTCGATGCCGTCGGGGACCACGACGTGGACGGTCGGGACGGGGACCGGGATCCCGCCGGAAACCCGTCCCGACGGCGAGGATGCACGTGCACCAGCTGTCACGATCGGCACCCCCTGAGGCGTGAGTCGAACCGCATCGTCCCGCGCCACGTGCTCCGTGGCGGCCCCATCTGCACGGAGGTGGCGGGTTGAAGGTCCACCAGGGCGTGCTCGCCGGACTCGTCGCCCAGGCTGCGGTCCTCGCGGTGCTCGCCGGCACGGTCGGCGTCCGCGCAACCGGGTGGTCCGTCGGTCTGGTCTGCGGCGTCGGGGCGGCGGGACTGCTGGCGCGGGCACTGGTCCGCTCCGGCGCCATGGTGCTCGGCCCGGCCGATCTGGTGACCCTGCTGCGGGCCGTGCTCGTCGGAGGTGTCGCCGCCCTGGTCGCCGATTCCTTCGCCGCCGATTCCTCCGCCGGCCCTGCGCCGGTCGGCGCGCTCACGACGCTCGCCGTCGTGGCCCTCGCGCTCGACGGGGTGGACGGCCGGGTCGCCCGGCGCACCGGCACGGTGTCCGCTGTCGGGGCGCGGTTCGACATGGAGGTCGACTCGGCCCTGGTGCTCCTCCTCGCCGTGTACGTCGCCCGCTCGCTCGGCCCGTGGGTCCTCGCCATCGGGACCGCGCCCTACGTGCTCGCCGTCGCCCGCCGGTGGGTGACCTGGCTGCGCGGCGAGGTGGCGCCGCGGTTCTGGTGCAAGGTGGTGGCGGTGATCGAGGGCGTCGTGCTGACCACGGTCGCGGCCGGCCTCCTCCCGCGCCCCGCCGCCCTCCTGTGCCTGGTCCTGGTCGGGGTGCTGCTCGTCGAGTCGTTCGGACGAGAGGTGTGGGAGCTGTGGCGCGCCTCCCGCGTCGCGGACGCCGGCCGGCCCCGACCGAGCATCCCCGGAGGTGGCCATGGGTGAGGACGCGCCGAGGCACCCGACCGCGGGACTGCGGCGCAGAGTGCTGCGGGGGTCCGTGACGGCGCTCGCCGTCCTGCTCGTCTGGGCCGTGCTGGTGCTGCCGGAGCGGCTCGTCCACCTCACTCCCACGACCTTCCTGCGCATCCCGGTCGAGGTCCTCGTCCTCGTCGGCCTCGCCCTCCTGCTGCCGCCACATCGGCTGAGGACCGTCGCGGCGGTCGTCGGCGTGCTGCTCGGGCTGCTCGCGGTCGTCCGGCTGCTCGACCTCGGCTTCCGCCAGGCGCTGCACCGCCCGTTCAACCCGGTGGCCGACTGGAAGCTGCTCGGGCCTGGAGTCGACACGCTGCGCGAGTCGCTGGGGGAGGGCCGGGCCGATGCCGCAGTCGTCGGTGCCGCTGTCCTCGTCGTCGCACTGCCCGTCGTCGTGACCCTGTCGGTGATGCGGATCTGCCGGACGGCGGCGTACCGCCGGACGGCAGCCGCGCGGATGGGCGGCTCGCTCGCCGTCCTCTGGCTGGTGGCTGTGCTCCTCGGCACCCAGGTGGCGCCCGGTGTCCCGTTCGCGTCCCGCGGGGCGGCTCACCTGGCTGCCGACCAGGCGCGGGCCGCCGTGCGCAACGTCGGGGACCTGTCGGAGTTCCGCGCCCAGCTGGCGGCCGACGATCCCTGGGAGGAGGTGCCGGGACAGGACCTGCTCACCGACCTGCGCGGCAAGGACGTCGTCGTGGCGTTCGTCGAGAGCTACGGCCGGGTCGCGGTGGAGGGATCGCCGTTCTCGCCCGAGATCAGGGAGCTCCTCGACGACGGGACGACGACGCTGCAGGCCGCGGGGTTCTCCTCACGGAGCGCGTTCCTGACCTCGCCGACCTTCGCCGGCATCAGCTGGCTGGCCCACGCGACGTTCCACTCGGGACTGTGGGTCGACAGCCAGCAGCGCCACGACCAGCTGCTCACCAGCGACCGGTTCACGTTGCCGGCGGCGTTCGCGCGAGCGGGGTGGCGGACGGTGGTCGACGTGCCGTCGAACCGGGACCCCTGGCCGGAGGGGCGGGCCTTCTACGGCTTCGACACCGACTACGACCGGCACGACGTCGGCTACCAGGGCCCGACGTTCAGCTTCGCGGCGATGCCCGACCAGTACACCCTGGCGGCCTTCGAACGCCTGGAGATGGCTCCGGGCCACGCGCCCGTCATGGCGGAGATCGACCTGGTGTCCTCGCACGAGCCGTGGACGCCGCTGCCCCGCCTGCTCGACTGGGACGCACTCGGGGACGGCTCGGTCTTCGACCGCATGCCCGCTGACGGGCCGGCACCCAGTGAGCTCCTCGGGGACACGGGACGGGTTCGGGAGGCGTACGCACGGTCGATCGAGTACGCGCTCAGCTCGCTCGTCTCCTACGTGACGGCGTTCCACGACCAGGACGACGACTTCGTGCTCGTCCTGGTCGGCGACCACCAGCCTGCCGAGGTCGTCACCGGCCCGGAGGCCACGCACGACGTACCGATCACGATCATCACCGGGGATCCGGCGGTCATGGCACAGACGTCGGACTGGGCCTGGGATGAGGGGATGCTGCCGGGCCCCGATGCGCCCGTATGGCGCATGGACGCGTTGCGCGACCGTTTCCTGAGTGCGTTCGGGCCGTCGCCGGGTGATGCCTCCGCAGCCGTCGCGCCGCGCTGAGTCCCGCCACCGCCAGCCCCCGCGGCATTCACAACCCACCGTGCCGAGGGCATCCTGGCCCGGTGGCGGACACCACCGCACGGAAGAGCATGGCGATCCCCCTGACGGCGTTCGCGTCCGGAGCGGTGGTCGCCCTCCTCGTCGGCGTCTTCGGCCGGTTGCACGACCCGACCCTGCAGGGCACGACCACCCTCGGCTACCCGACGGTCCTCGCCATGAAGACCGTGGCCACGACCGGTGTCGCGGTGCTCGTGGTCGTCCAGCTGGTCACCGCGTTGTGGATCTTCGGCAGGCTCGGGATCCGGGCGCCCTCCTGGCTCGGTACGGCGCATCGCGCCACCGGCGCCACCACCCTGGTGCTGATCCTGTTCGTCGCCTACCACTGCCTCTGGTCGCTGGGCCTCGAGGTCGGGCACCTGCCTGACGGCGAGCCGGTGAGCACGCGGACCTTCGTGCACGGCCTCCTCGGCTGCGCGGTCCTCGGCGCCGTCGTGGTCAAGATCGTCGCCGTCCGGTCGAGGCGGGCACCCGGGTGGTTCCTGCCGGTGGCCGGTGGTCTGCTGTTCTCCCTGCTCGTCCTCGCCGTCCTGACGTCGGCCGTCTGGTACATCGGCGCAAAGGGCTGGCCCAGCCCAGGCGGGTGAGGGGCGGATCGTGGGCAGGGAGCAGGTGCTGCTGAAGACGTTCGCGTCGTCCGACAGCACCCCCGCCCACACCGCATCGGCCAGGGCCCTCTTCGCACGCGCCCCTCGTCCACCAGGCCACCGCTGACGGCGTCCGCTCGAACGTCCGCCACGGGACTGAAGGCGGCATCCGCTCGAGCATCGACGTCACCACCCCGGTGACCTCTCCGACGACGAAACCCCCACGGCTCGGAGCCGTGGGGGTCCAACTCGGTGTCCGAGGGGGGACTTGAACTCCTGTAGATGGCTGAGCATCTGTATGCCTCACAAGGCCCTTACCTGTACCTTCGTCTCTCGTCGGTGACGTGCTCGGAGCGGAATCCGCATCCAGATGCCCTCAAATTCGCGGGCGGCAGTATCACGCGGAGTATCACGAGCTCGGTGCCGAACTGAGGGGGACATCGGCGGGGACTGCCTCGTGCGCGATCATGGGCCAACCGAGGGGGGACTTCGTCGACCGTTCGAGTCGTCCTGATACTGCTGCGCCGCGAAAGCGGCGCACGGATGGACGCCTTGATCGGTCCCGGCGAGCCTCATGGTCACCGACTGTCAGAGTCCGTCGTTCGGTCCTGCCTCGAGAGTCTCCGCGGTGTTAACGCCCAACGCAGCGAGCAGGGGCAGGCGGGGGATGAGTACTCGTCGACCGAGCCGCAGAGCGGCCAGCTCGCCGTTCTCGATAGCGCGAGTCACTGTGCGTACGTCAACGCCGAACACCGAGGCCGCTTCGGCGACTGTGACAACGGCGGAGCGGCTTGCCCTGAGGTCGTCGAGGTTCACCGCAACGCTCGCGCCCGAGCGTGGTGCTGCCCGTCGTTTGGCTGGGCCGCGTCACCACCGGGAACGTTGGTCACGTGGGTCAGGTCGTGTCTCGGTGGCGCCTGGTCACCCATGTCGGCGCCTCCTCGACGCTCCGCTCTTGCCCGACGTTGACGGCCGGCCCCGGTAGGGGTCAAGGGCGTCAGCGCTGTGCGCTTCAACCAGGGTGGGGGAGGAGCCTTCGGTCAGTCTCCAGCTCCGACGACAGCTGTCGCATCTCGCGTAACGGGGTCGAAGGTCGCTACTGGGGCAACTCGGAATGTCTGCCGACCGGCGGATCCCGCCCGGGCAAGCGCCGCAGAGTTCCTGCGCGAGACTCCTGTCGTGTCCGTCCGTCCGGCCATTCCCTCGGTGGAGCCGCCGGAACACGCGGCGGCCGTGGCGCCGCAGTCCAGATCAGTCGGCCGGCTGCCGGGTGCGTTCACTTCGAGGCCGAGCTCGTCAGCGAGGCGTGTCGCGATCTGCGGGACGGTCACCCTCAGGCGGTCCGCGGCGGCGCGGCTGTACAGGACGACGGCCGAGACGGCGTACGTCCACAGCCTCGGCTCCCAGCCGCCGGCCTCCATCAGCAGATCGGGATGCAGCCCTGCGCGCATGCAGGCGGCCGCGTAGATGGCGTACTGCGTGCGGCGGCGCACGGTGCGGCCGTCGAGCATCAGGTCGGACAGGTAGCGGTCCGTCAGTCCCTCGTACTCCAGCCGCTGACGTCCGGGCGGACAGGCCAGTCCGAGCGCCGCCGCCGCCACCTCGAGCAGGGCGACGTCCGGCGTGAAGAGGCCTCGGACGTCGAACGGCCGGACCGAGAGCATGAGCTCGAAGGCATCATCGTTGCCGCCGACGAGGCCGGACAGCATTGCGGTCTGTGCCTTGCGGTGCAGGACGTCCGGGTCCTCGCGTTGTGGCTTCGGCATGGCGGGATCGTCCCGCGCGCCGCATGACATCCGCACTCAGCCCTCGTCTACTCGTCACAACGAGTTGGCGAGACCGCTGGTGGGCCTCTATGTCCAGCCCGGCGCCGGGCCTAGGTTGATCCCGCGGTGGGCGTGGTGTCTGGCTTGAGCGAAGAGCAGGATCGGGACTGGAAGTCCTGTCACGCAGCTGGCTCCGGCCGTCAGTCGTGTCCCGTTGCCGACCTCACGTCCACCGCGCTCAGGCGGCGATGGCCAGGGGGAGGGGTTTGCTGGCTGCCTGGTCGGCGCGCAGCGTGCGGTAGACGACGTCGGAGAGCCGGCGTTTGAGGCAGCGCAGCGCCTCGCGGCTGGTCTTGCCCGCGGCGCGTTTGCGCTCGTAGTAGACCCGGCCCTCGGTCTCGGCGCGGATCTCGGTGATGGCGATCGTGTGCAGCGCCCGGTTCAGTTGCCGGTTGCCACCGCGGTTGAGCCGGTGGCGCACGGTGCGCCCGGAGGAGGCCGGGATCGGCGCGGAGCCGTTGGCCGCGGCGAAGGTGTGCCGGGTCCGGTAGCGGCCGATGTCGACGACCTCGGCCAGGATCCGGGCGGCGACGAACACGCCGACGCCGTAGATGCCGGTCAACGTGGTGCCGGACGGCTGCACGAGCGCGGCAATCTGGGTGCGCAGGCCGGCCAGCTCGGCGTTGATCTTTATCATCCGGTGCAGCCGGCGGCGGGTGACCGAGGCCCGGATGCTCTGGTCGTTCTGCAGTAGCGCCAGCCCTGCCTGCAGGTGCGCCGGCTGGGTGAGCCGGGGCAGTCGGCGCTGGTAGCCCGGGCGCAGCCAGCCCAGGTCTGCGTGGATCCGGTTGGCCAGCGCGGTCCGCTCGTCGATGAGCTGCTCGCGGTAGTCCATCAGCACCCGCAGCTCGGCGGGCAGCCCGTCCATCGGTCGCACCGGCGGCAGGAACGTCTCGCGGGCGGTGATCCGGGCGATGGCCACCGCGTCGACCGGATCGGTCTTGCCCTGCCCGGGGCGGGACTGCCGTTCCCGGGAGGTCATCAGCGGCGGCACCTCCACCACCGCCGCGCCGGCGGCGAGCAGGTGCATCGCGGCGGCCCAACCGAAGTTGGTCGACCCCTCGATCCCGACCCGCACGACGGCATGCTCGGCAACCAGGTCGGCCAGGACGGTGAAGCCGTCGGGCTCGTTGGCCACCTGCCGGACGGTGACGACCCGCCTGGCGGCGTCGATCACCGCGACCGCGAGCGTGTCCTTGTGGCTGTCAATCCCTGCAAACACCCGAGCCTCCGCTTCTGCGTCGACCGCGGCCGGGCAGAGCGCGAGCACCTCAAGGGACCACGCTGGCGTCCCCACGCCTCTATCGAGCGTCAGCTGCCCGGACTGGAACCGCCGCCGGGAGGCACCCACTCAACAGAGCCTCGACCCGAGAGTCGGGCAGCAAAAGGTAGAGCCTTCCCGACGGCGGCGCGGACCCCGTCAATGCCGGGGCGAGACCCATCAAACCTGAGGTGCAAGAGGTGTAACGGTTGCGATCTTGATCGCTGCCCTTGCGGATGAGAATGCTCCTGTCGTCCGGCGACGTCGTTTCACAGTGGTGCGGGTGAGCCCGTAGATGTGTATGGCGCGGGGTCCTCGGGTGCGTCTGATTGCTGCCGTGAGCGCGTGGGTCTGTGTCCTGGCAGAGGGCCCTCCGGACGACACCTGGTCGGTGGCGATGCAGGGAAGGGATCTGATGGAGGTCATGCATGAGCGGGTCGCCGGGCTGGAGATCGGCAAGGCGACGCTGACGGTCTGCGTGCGCACGCCGGGCCCGCGGGGCCGGCGCAGCGAGACGCGGACGTTCCCCACGACCACCCGGGCGCTGGAAATGATGCGGGACTGGCTGCTGGAGCGTGGGGTGACGATCGCGGCGATGGAGTCGACCTCGACGTATTGGAAGCCGGCGTTCTACTGCCTGGAGGAGGTGTTGGAGGTCTGGTTGTGCAACGCCGCGCACATCAAGGCGGTGCACCGGCCCAAGACCGACGTCCGGGACGCGGAGTGGATCGCCCAGTTGCTGGAGCACGGGCTGATCCGCCCGTCGTTCGTGCCGCCTTCGGACATTCGCCGGCTGCGGATGCTGACCCGCTATCGGGTGCAGTTGATGGGCGACCGGACCCGGGAGGTCATCCGGCTGGAGCTGATGCTGGAGGACGCCAGCATCAAGCTGTCGTCGGTGCCGGCCAGCCTGACCAGCGTCTCGGCGCGGGCGATGCTGACCGCGATGATCGCCGGCGAACGCGATCCGCAGGTCCTCGCGCAGCTGGCGAAGGGCTAGCTGCGGGATCAAGATCCCGCAGCTGATGGAGGCGCTGACGGGGCACTTCACCGCCCAGCACGCGCAGCCGGTTCAGCTGACCGGCCGACCGCACTCGGGAGATCACCCGACCGGAGTTGATGCTCGAGGACGCCAGCATCAACTCAGGTCGGTGGCCTCTCCAGCCTGAACACGGCGTCGGCGCGGGCGATGCTCGGCGCGATGATCGCTGGAGAGCGTGATCGGCGGGCCACAGTACGCGGGACACAGCAGCCTCGGCTGTCCACAGGTGCGCACGCCATGGCCTTGGACCTCCCTATTGCGCTTCGGCGAAGATCGGCCTGATGAGCCGTGATCGGTCAGCAGTTGAACGTTCCGATGGACACCGCGCATCCGCCGTTCCGCATCTGTACGCACGATTGAGCTTCTTGCGCGGAGAAGGCGGGCTGATAACCGGTGAAAACGTAGTCGCCGAGCGGCGGGCGGCCGGGGCAGCGCACGCAGAACGGCCAGTTGCCAGGCGGGACGGTGCTGAGCCGCCAGCCTCCGCCGGCGGGGTAGTCCTTGCTGGCGCAGGTCATCGCGGAGGCGGCATCGTGAGCGGCGTACACCCGACTGCCGACGGCGCAGCCGGTGACCGTGCCGACGAAGATCACGAATTCCTGGGGCTGAGTGCATTGGCCGACTGAGCAGCGGCGCTGTCCCGCGCAGTCCGTGGGGCAGGCGTTGTTGCAGGCGCCGCAGTTCATCGCGTCACTGGTCATGTCCTTGCAGACGCCGTTGCAGCAGGCCCAGCCGGGCGGGCAGGAGTTCCCGCAGGATCCGCAGTTGCTGGGGTCGCCGAGCCGGTCCCGGCAGGTGCCTTGGCAGTCGATCAGCGGCTGACGGCACTGGCAGGAGCCGTTGAGGCAGAGACGATCCGCGGGACATACATTGCCGCACGTCCCGCAGTTGACGGGATCCTCGCGGACGTTCCTGCACTCTCCGGCGCAGTCCATCTGGCCCGGTATGGGGGGACAGAGGCACGTCCCGTTTTGGCAGGTCTTCCCGCCGGTGCAGGCCCGGCCGCAGGCGCCGCAGTTGATTGAGTCGGAGGCGAGATTGACGCAGATATCGCCGCAAACTGTAGGCCGGTCCGGTGGGCATACGCACATTCCTCGTTGGCATACTCGTCCGCCGGTGCAGGCGATGCCACAATTCCCGCAATTACGCTTGTTGGTCTGCAGGTCGACGCACTTGCCGTTGCAGTCCGTCGGCTCGTCCGCGGGGCAGACGCAGACACCACCTTGGCATGTCTTGCCGCCGGTGCAGGCGGTGCCACACGAGCCGCAGTTTTGATCGTCCGCGAGGGGGTCAACACAGTCCCCACGGCAGTAGAGCAAGCCGGGCGGGCAGACGCAGATCCCGCCCTGGCAGGACGAGCCGCCTGTGCAGACGGTTCCGCACAAGCCGCAGTTGCCAGCATCGGTAAACAGATCAACGCAAGTTCCGCCGCAGTCGGTGAGCCCTTGAGGGCAGACGCAGCTGCCTCCCTCGCAGAGCTTTCCGGGGGGACAAATGGTGCCGCAGCCGCCGCAGTTCGCAGGGTCGTTAGCCACGTCCTTACACTGCCTGTCGCAGCATGGCCAGCCGAGAGGACAGGCATTGCCGCACGATCCGCAATGCAAAGCATCAGACCGAAAGTTGACGCACTTGTTGCCGCAACAATCAGGCGAATCGTGGTGCCAGCAGCAAGCCATGGAAAAGGGCTCACTGGTGCAGTACTCGGAGTCACCTTCGGGTCTGCAGCAGTGACGAATGCACGATTTGCGACAATTGTTGCACTCGGGATCGCATTTTTGCCAGCATCGTTCCCTACGGTACGATGGCTCATAAGGGTGCTCCACGGGGCCTGCGCGGAGGACGTCGGCCCCATAGCCTTCAAACGCGGTGGCCAGACGGGGCGCTGTGGCGACGACGGTCACCCGGTCAGCCCTTTGCTGAGGCAGGTCCGTGAGTAGTCGCGGTGGCGCTAACATCGTGGCCGTTTCCTGAGACTTGATGGGAGACCGATGCACGCGGGTTGCCCAGTCGAGCCGGAGCACTCCGTCGCGATGAGCGGAATCAAGCCGCCCGCGGGGGCTTTGCTGACGTTGGCCATAGAAAACTCATCAGCAGGGGGAACCGGGGAGTCTTCGAAGGCGGTGGTGACGGTGCGGTCGACGATGCCGAAGCCGGTGGGCGCGAACACCGTGGTGTCGGTGTCGTCTACAGCGACTGGCGTCACGCTCTGCCAACCGAACCTGAGGTCCACGAGCGTGGTGAACGCTGACCCGTACACGGTGACCAGTGTGTCGGGCATCCGCCGGTTTGGCTATACGCCCCAAGTGATTAGCGGAGGCAGAGTACGTGAATGGGTTGGCCGCAGTGCCCTGAAACTTGCCCGCTGAGGTGGTGACCGTGATGTTCACCATGCCGAAGCCGCTGAGCGCATACAGCTGGACCTCGGTGGCGGCGACAGCGACCGGCGTCACGCTGGACCAGCCGAAGTCGAGGGCCCCCAGTGGGGTGAACGCTGGCCCGAAGACGGTGACAAGTGCCCCGGGCATGCCCTGGTTTGGGTATACGGTCTGAATGACCGACGAAGACAGGTAGGTGAACCCTTCTGCGTCGCTGACTGGAGACGTTCCGGCTGGGCTCGTGGCCGTGACATCCACGGTGCCGACGACGACTCCGTTGGGTGCATGTAGCTGTATTCGCGCGCCGATAACGGCAACGAAAGACTCACTGACCGGCCCAAAACTAAAGTCGACGAGCCAGCGAATCCAGTGCCGGTCGCGACCGCGAAATCCCCAGCCAGCCCTTGCACGGGGCTCACCCCGCTGATGACCGTGGACCTTAAGGTAGGCGAACTGGCCAGCCCCAGTAGGCGCGGAAGTGCGGGCCGGGATAGTGGTGGTAAGGTCCACTGTTCCACCCCCTGCTGACACGGCGTACCCGATCTGCGTATTGCTAATCCTCGTGTTCTTGGGCATCTGCGTCCCGACGCCACGATGCGTGGCGCTAGTGAACCCGGTGCCCGTGATGGTCAGCGCGTCCCCGGCAAGGCCCTGACTCCGAATCACCGCATTCACCTGTGGAATGGGGATGTAGGTGAATTGGTCAGCCAGGGTTAGCGCCGCCGTGCCTGTCGGGGTGCTAACGGGGATGTCAACCGTACCGGAGCTGGGTCGTACGACCACCTTACATCCGTCTCCGAAGTGGAGATGATGACGGCATACGTGGCGCCAAACCGCTGTCCCAGGTCCCTGCCACGGGCGGGAACTCGGTGAGTCGCCGCGGCAGGCTTAGCGTCATGGCAGCCTTCCGGGTCAAGCGGCGCGAGGCGCCGTGCGACCGCAGTGGGGTCAACAGGCGCCGGCGGTGCGCATCGCCGCTGAGGTCCGATGGGTTTACACGTAGGTGAACTCGTCGGCGACCGTGATAGGGGAGGACCCAACGGCGGTGGTGACGGTGATGTCGACGGTGCCAAAGCCGCTGGGCGCGTACACCTGGATTTCAGTGTCGGCGACGCCGGCCGGGTTGGCGCTTTGCCAGCCGAAACTGATGTTGACCAGCGGGGTGAAGCCGCTGCCATAGACGGTGACGAGGGTTCCGGCGCTGCCCTGGTTCGGATATACGCCGCTGATCACGGGTGGGCTCAGGTAGGTGAACTCGTCCCCTGGGGTGATGGGGGACGTGCCGACGGCGGTGGTCGCGGTGATGTCGACGGTCCCGGACCCGCTGGGCGCGTACACCTGGATTTCAGTGTCGGCGACACCGACTGGGTTGACGCTTTGCCAGCCAAAACTAAGGTTGACCAGGCCGGAGAAGCCCGTGCCGTAGATCGTAACGAGAGTGCCGGGCGTCCCCCGATTCGGGTAGACGCCGGTGATGACGGGCGCGGCAAGGTACGTGAACTCGTCCGCGGGAGTAATCGGGGACGTGCCCGCGCGTGTCGTCACCGTGACGTCGACAGTACCTACGAAACCGTCAGGCGCGTTTGCCTGGATTTGAGTGGGAGTAACGGAGAGTGCCATGGCGTTGACCGAGCCGAAATTCACGCTGAGCGGCTCGGTAAATCCGGATCCGGTTACGGCGACAGGATTGCCAGCCACACCCTGACTAGGACTGACGCCGGTGACAGTCGGGGCGACTAGGTAGGTGAATTCGCCCGCCGGTGTGAGCGGGGATGTGCCCGCGCGGTTTGTGACGGTAACATTCACGGTACCGCCGAAGCCGCTAGGCGCGTTCACTTGGAAATCCGTGTCGGTGACGTTGAACGGGGAAACGCTCATCGGGCCGAAACTGACGTTGACGAGGCCGTTGAACCCTGTGCCTGTCGCGGTCACCACGTCTCCCTGAAGCCCTTCCGCCGGGCTGATGCTCATGACCTGCGGAACCTCCAGATAGGTAAAGTGGCTGGTCGCGGTGACCGGCGAAATGCCTGCCGGGTTTGCCACGGTCACGTCGACGGTGCCGGCTCCAGGCGGCACAATCAGCTTCAATTCCGTGTCGCTGAGGACGTCGGGGTTGACACTCTGGGGCCCGACACTAACGTCGGTCGCACCGAGGAAACCGCCGCCGATGACGCCGAGCGTGTCTCCGGCGAGGCCCTGGGTGGGGACGACTGCGGTCACCTGGGGAACCGGAATGTAGGAAAACTGGCCCGACGAGGTGATGGCCGACGTGCCCGCGGGGGTGCTCACGGTCACGTCCACGGTGCCCATCCCGGCGGGCACCACCACGTCGATCTCAGTGTCCGTGTAGTAGGTGACTGCGGCCGACGTGCCGCCGAACCGCACGGTGCTGACTCCGCCCAGCCCCATGCCCGTGATGGTGACGGTGGTGCCCGCTAGCCCGCTGTTCGGGGACACACCGTTCACCACCGGAACCGTCGGAACCCACGTGGACCACAGGCACCAGCTAACGAAAAACGCGTCCGACTGTGTGGAGATGCTGAATGTCCACGTCTTCGGCTCGGTGCCGAATTGGGCGAACACGAAGTCGACCGATATGCCGGGCAGCGGAAGCAGTGCTGACTTCTCCTCCCCGGTGTCTGCGCGGACTTTCACCGTGGTGCCGACAACGTTGGCGTTCGTGATCTCGAAGTGCATGCCCTGCCCGCCGCGGACCTGGAGCGTGGTGTCGGCATTCCAAATACCCTCGGCCAAATACTTGCGGCCCTGGCCGTCGATTGGATCGCACGACATTTGCGATTCCCTTCGGTTCCCTACTGAGCGAGGTCCGCCGAGCGGCTGACGCGGGGCTGTTGCGGCTTGCTAGGTTAGCCAAATTCTTCCGGAGCCGAGCCTTTCAGTCGGGGCAGCCGATTGCAGCGGCCATATGACTGAGGGAGTTGAGGCGCACGTGCTAGGAGATCTCGCGCTAGCTCATTCCCGCCGACGGAGAGGGCGGCCGTCGAGGTTGGCACAAGACGAACCGCATCCCGCCCTCGAGTAGCCGCTATCGTCAAGAGTCGTGGCACTACAATGGCGCGGAGTTCCTCCCCCGGGAGACCTCCGGCGGAACCGCTCACTCGTAGACGGGGTTAAGGGCTCCGACAGCGAAGCAGAATGTGTCTTGCGTGTCCACAAGACGCTCGTACCGCTCGATCACCTGAGTTTGCCGGTGCCGGAATGCCAGGCGAACGGCGACCATGCGGCGTCCAGCGCGCGTCAGGCGGCGAGCGCTGACCTCGACGAGGCTCTTGCCGTCCTGAAGGGCGGTCCAAATGAGCGAGTAGATGGCGGGGTCTTTGAGGGCAACGTAGTTGCGGGCGCGGTCCTCGTCGCGGAAGCCGGTCGCACCGCTACGCTGGGTTAGCCGGAGGAAGGTCTCCCGGATGACGCTCTGCCAGCGGGGGTCGTCCCCGGTCCTGGCCGCGGCGCCGGCGCCGGCGCCGGAAGCAGTGTCGCTCAAAGGGGGGACGTCACCAGTCGGATCTTCCTCGACATGGTCCAAGGTGGTCTGACTGCGCTGGTCGTGCTGCTCTCCGAGGCTGGTCACCAACTCGTTCAGGCCGAACGAGAGGATTTGGATCGTGGCCACGCCGGGAAGGTCGGGAAGCCAGCAGCCAGCGAAAGTGTTTCGGGACGCTGCCTCGCCGATGAGGACCTGCACGGTGCCCTCATTGTCCGGGCCGAGCGCGTCGATCAACTCGTCGAGCTCGGCGTCGTGGCGTGGCAGCACCTGGCAGACGTCGACGGACTGGACAGCGAACGTCCAGCACACCTGCCGCGCGAGATACCGGTTGTCGGAATCGGCGAGGACGTCCCGAAGGTCCCGGCTCGTGACGATCGCGTCGGGGTCCACTCCGGCGGCCTCGGCATACTCGCGTTGCAACCCCAGGGTGGGAAAGTGCGCGCGCAGGCGACCGACGGCAAGTAGCGGGCCGCTCGCGGCGGGCCAGTCCGTGCCGAGTCCCTGGGCCTGTGCAGCAGTCGTGCCCTGAATTCCAGTTGGCTGCCCGCAGGTGGCGCACGCGACTCCGGGGCTACCGGTGACTGCGGGTGCGGAAGCCGGGTGCACGTGGGGAGCCGGAGCTCCCGGAAGCCCGGCACCGGGCGGTCCGCTCGTCGGTTGGGACATGATCAAGGGGAGCGGGGTCAGTTCTGCGGCCGCGCCGGTCGAACCAGCCACCGTCGGGTCAGACATTTGGTCCTCCTGCCGCGCGCGACGACGATGATGTCCTTGCACGCGCCCTTAGGAGCGTGGCGTGAACTGCATGAACGCATTTAGGCGTGCGGCCCGCCGCTCGCACTCGCCGCACGGCCTCACCCCCACCGCCGTCGTGACCCGCTTCACCACATCACCCAGGCCCACAGGCTGGTCGACCACGAAGCGGGGCAGCCGAGCTCGGTGACGTGCGTTCGACCTTGCCTTGCGGTGCTCCCGGTCGTCGGCCCCCTGACGGTTCATGCCGCCGCACAGTAGCGACGAAGTGCGATATGCGTAAGTCCCACATCGGAAAGGTCGTCGACCCGGCGCTGCCGATGATGCCTCATGCAGCGCCAGCGCCGTGCCGCTGGCGAGGAGCCGGGCCACCGTTTTCAGCGCGTCCGCCAGCGTTGTCGCCACCCAGGCATGGAATGCGCACGACCCTGGTGAGGTAGTCTGGTGGTGGTCGCCCGGGCTCTATGGACAGCATCTGGACAGGTCGAACGACCGCGCGCCACATGGAGGGGGCATAAGGGCCCTGTCGTGAGCTTGCCTCACCGCTCTACGATCCGATCGCCGGTGGGTTATAGTTCCTGGCGACTCGATTCGGAGCGGCCACCGGGTGGTCGCCGTCCGATTCACCGTACCTGACCGACAGACGCAGATGTTCGAGCGGTACCACGCGCTGGTGGGTACCACCAATCTGTTCTGCTTCAAGGCCGCGCCGTTGACCGGCAGTTACGACTGATCGGATTCGGCCTGCAGTCGGGAACGGAGGTCGCCCGAGATGCTCACGCTTCCCCGGCTACTGAACGAAACCGTTGTGTTGCGCGAAGCCGACTTCGTCCGCGTCGTCACCGTGAACCGGCCGACGGGCGGCCCGTCGCCTGCTGCGTCTGCCGCGTGGCCCCCCCCCCCCCCCCCCCCCCGGCGGAACGCAGAACATGTGAGTACATTTATTGTAATGACTGCGACAATACCTGCCGCAGGATGTGTACGCAGGTGTGTTGCGTAGAAGAAGGCGACTGCACCACCAAGAACGTGATGGTGTCGTGCTGCGACGGGCCCAAAGAAATATGCTGCGACGGAGTCTGTGTTCGACCACTGTCTGACTCCCGGCACTGTGGTGGCTGCGGGCGCGAATGCCCGCCCGGCTCCCCGCGCTGCTGCGGGGGTGAGTGCATCAACCTGGCCGACGACCGCCGCCATTGCGGGGACTGCTTTACCGCGTGCGCGGAGCGCCGCCACTGCGAAAACTGACAGTGCCTCTGCGATTCCCCGTACACCGACTGTGGCAATTACTGTGCCGACCTTCAGACCGACAAAAAATTGTGGTAAGTGCAGGCTAGCCTGCAGTGACCCGAAGATGACCGGGTGTCAAGACGGTGCCTGCATGTGCCCTGACCCCATGTCCAACTGCAACGGTGCGTGCGTCGACCGACTTAGCGACGCCGAGCACTGCGGCGGACCCGAGCCATGCGGCACCCGGTGCACCGGCGGACGGGTCTGCCGCGACGGGAACTGTGTCTGCCCATTGCACGAGTGCAACGGCGTCTGCGTCGACCTGCAAACAGATGAGAACAACTGCAAGACTTGCGGAAGGCGATGCCCCCGCCGACCGGCAATGCATCGACGGTGAATGCAAGTGCCCACCGCCGCAGCAAGAATGCCCGCCCGGCCCAAACAGTCCCTGCTACAACGGAATGACCGATCCCGCGCATTGCGGCAACTGCACGACCGTGTGCCGTGGTGGTATGACCTGCCAGTCCGGAGTGTGCGCCTGTCCGTCCGGGCAAATAAACTGCGGTGGCCTCTGCAAGGAGTGCCCCGAACCAGTGTACCTCTCCCCGTTGGGCTGGGTTTCAACGCGCACGCCCGGCAGGTGCACCCCCGGCACTACTGATTGCGCACCCCTCACCGACTCGGTCGTCGCATACACCACCTCTACAGGATGCGCTGACACGATGCTGGTCAAACATTCCAGCGAAGCCGAGGCGATTGCTTATGTCAGAGGAAAGTATGGCGGAGCAGGCACTGTCCAGCAGGTGGTGGACCCTAATCTTCAGTCCTTTTGGCAGCAGGGCAGATGCAACAACGCGACCAGCAAGGGGTTGTCGGCGGCGTCGGCGGCGCGCTGCGAGACGAGTAGCGGATACGGGCCAGCAATACCGGGGTTCTGTGCCCAGTGCGTCTATGGAACAAACTGCTGGAATCAGGCCACCGGTAGCGGGGTATGCGTAGACACGCACTTTGACTCGCGGAACTGTGGAGGTTGCGGAACGCCGTGCCCCGCCGATTATCCCTACTGCTGCTATGGAGTCTGCATCTCTGACCCTTCTCGTTGCTACTAGCACATTGTTGCGGCGCGAACTGTTCGTACTTACCTCGTCGAGAATGAGCGGAAGCTCGCCGTCATGACCGCTTGCAGCCCTCTGGACAGTGGCGGCCGAGTGATGCACTTTCGAAATTGCCAATCCAAACATGGTGACACGGCGTTCAGGATCACTGCGGACGCCTGCGTGGTGCACAACGGGGCACTGCCCGTCCCAGGCATGTCCGTCGACTACGTATTCGACGACTTCGGTGCGGGTCCCAAAGACTCGACGTTCGATGTGGCGAAAGTGAGCGTTCCGCTCGCCCCGCCTAACCGCACATCGGTGACGCCGCCGTTGCCTGTACCCGTGACGAGGATCCGGTCCCCCGGCACCCCTTGCAGCGGCGTCACGTGCTGCACCACCGGCACGCTCGGCACCCGTCCACCAGAGGCACCAATCCAAGACGAACGCGTCGGAGTCCGTTCGGGTTGACGCGTTGCCATCCGAAACTCACGTCAGTGGCACCGGTGAACCCGCGGACGAGCACGGTGACCTCATCGCCGGCCAGACCACGGGTCGGATACACCCCGGTGACCGCGGCACCGGGGGGTAGGCCGGGTGTTCGGTGTGCTGATGAGCTTGGAACGGGCCGCGGCCGGCCCGGTCGAACATCGTCGCGGCCAGGGCCCCCGAAGTGCACCGAGAGATGCCGCCGAGAACCATGCCGACCGCCCCGCCCACCCGGCGTGGACCAGCGGCGCAGCCCGACGGCGCGGCCGTCGGTGGCGGGGGTAGCCGGCGATGAGGTGCCCATGGCAATTGCGGTTCCGGGGGCGGGGGAGACCTCTCACGTTCATACCTGCTGAGGACACGGATCCGGCGCGCTGCGCGTCGGTTAAGCGGTCTCCGCGTGATGCCACGACGGTGGCCAGAGCGCGGCGTACAGGCTCATCCGCAGAGGTTCGCTGACGACCGCACCCTCAATTGACCTGCGAAGATGAACGTCCGCGGACCTGCGCGGACCCCTACCAGCCGCCCTGGCAGTGTGGGCGGTAGCGTAACGATCGGAAGCACCTGAACGGTCTTGGCCTCCTCAAGCAACTGTGGACCGCCCGGCGTCGCGGTTGGGAAGCGGCTGCTTACGAGGTCTCCTCGATTCGCAGCTTCAGCTTGACCACCTCCGCAGCCTCGACACCAGCCCAACCGAGGCTGAAGGCGAGCGTGAAGCATCCCTCCAGAGCGCTCATCAAAGACCGCGTCGCGAGCACCTCCTCAGGGGTGCCTGTGTCGGCGTGCTTGATGTGCTGCAACTCCGTCCGAATCACCGAGATGGCCGTGCCGGTCAACAGGGTGAATGGCGAGCGCTGCTCAACCGGGCGGCCCGCGTGCACGAAGCACATCGCCTCGCCGCGCTTAGTCGGCATCTCTGTCCCGTCCCTGACGTACGTCAGGGACGGCATGTCGGAAAGGTTGGCCTTGACCCAGGCGAGACCCTCAGCCTTCGTAAAGGCCATCCGCATGAGGCGGTCGATCAGCTCGATCAGCGAGTTCGCAGCCTGTGAGGCACCGTCCTCGGAGACCTCGAGCACCGTCCGCGCGCCAGACATCTTCCGGACGCATACATCGCTCAGCTCGGCAAGGACTGCCTTGGACTTGCCAGCGACGACCTGGCGAAGGTTGTCAATGGACTCCTCGATCACCTTCAGCGTGAGCGGCCCCTCGTCCTCGGGGACAGTCAGAAGCTCTTCAGTCAGATCGAACTGGAACGCCTGCTGCAACCAGTCGTCGAGCGACACCAACATGTTGAGTGCTCGACCGGGACCGAAGTTCTCGACGGACAGGGCCGACAGCTGATCCGGGCTTAGAACGTTCGCTGCGTCCTCGATGGCCACGGCATACGGCAAGAGCGCGTGGTTGAGCCGGCGCATTGCCAAGGCGAGGACTCGGAGGTCCGATTGCAGGGCCCGCTTGAGCCGAAAGTAGACCGCTGCGCCCAACAGACGTTGCAGGAAATCCTGGGCCGTCGTCTGCTTCAGATGCTTGGTCCAGTACTCGACCACACCGTCCTTGTTCCCGCGAAGTAGTTCAAAGCCTCGAGGAACTCCGGGTCGATGTGATCGAACGACTCAGGGTTTCCCAAGATCTGGTTTAGGACGTCACCGAGTCTGTCGCTCCAGGGCCGCTTGTCGTTGTCGTCCGTCATGACGACGCATGTCATCACGACGGCGTCCCAGAACGTCAGCAGCGGGGCCGGCAGGCGCAGATCTCCGCGCAGCCGGGGACTTACCTGCCGAAGCTCCGACACCAACCGTGACTGCGTCAGCGGGACGGCAGAGGTCACTCCCTTAGGGTCGCACTGGGTGCCGACAGCTTTTCGGAGCGTGACCCTCCGCGATGGCCCTAGGCGCCTAGCACCGCTTGCGGCTTGCCGCCGCCGTGTGCTCCTCCTCGTACCCCACCGGTCGCGGCCTTTTCTGGTTGCCACCTTCACGGCTGCGTTGATCTGGTTCGAGAACCGGCGGGTCGCCCAGCTGTGGGGCAATCCGCCGGCCATGCCCATTGACGCGGCTCTCCTGCTGAGCGTCCACCCGGTCGTATGCGACTGCTTGTACGTCCCGGCCGGCCGGCGGTCGCCGCTCGGCGCGGCGTCGAACTCGCCGCGTGACCCGTTGTGGTCTTGGGGCGTGGGCGAACATGGACCTCTACCAGGCGAATGGAGCCGCCCGGGCGTGACCAATTCACGACCAATGGAGCGGAAAACACGGGTCCTCAGGGGTCTTGAAACGACCTGCCAGAGGGTCCTCCGGTGCACCTGTCCCACGAACGCCGCCGCCTGTCACCGACACCTGTCCGCGTCGCTAACTCCCCGAGATGGGCGCGCCGAGTGACAAGATGTCCGCCATGAGCGTGCTCGACCGCCAGGTCGTCACGAGAGCGCCCCTGGCGCCGGCCCTCCTCCTCCGCCTTGGCGGGCTGGCATGGGTTCCCGCCCGCTACGGGGTCATGACGACCTGGGAGGGCCCCTGGCTTGGGCTCGACTACGGCGGCTGGAACCGGCTCATGCTGGTCCCCCTGCTCCTGTTGACGTCGGGGGCTGTCGCGGCCGCTCGTGTCACCACGAGACGCCGCACTAGGATCGCCTGGGCCGTCCTGGCCACCGGCTTCGCTCTCGCCGGGACGGGGGTCGCGGTCGAGTTCGTCGTGGGCGGCGGCTTGCAGGGCGGGCCCGAGAACATTGCCGTCGCCGGATGGACGGTCTACGTGCTGGGCCAGCTCGTCACCGCGGTGGCCGCGCTCGTGCTCGCCGCCGCTCTCGCTCGCGGGGGACAGCGCGGGGCCGCCGCGGCCGCGCCGTCGCCGGGATCGCCACGCTCGCCTGGCCCGCGGTCGGCATCACGCTGAGCGTATAGCTGGCCGACCAGGCGCTGGTCGGGCTGGCCTGGGTCGCTCTCGGGGTGTTGGTCCGACGGGCGGTCAGCCGTCGTCGTCTGACGTCCCCCGGGTGAGTTCCCGCCGTGAACGACATCGGACGCGGCCACGGTCAGCGTGCTGAGCGCCGGCCAACCCGCGCTGCCTAGATCCACTCACCCGACCGGGTCAACCGAACCCTGGGCAGTCCCTATCGGCCATCGCCGGCTCTGCGCGTCGATGAGTCGCAGCCTGTGCCGGCGGCCGCCCTGCGTCTTGGCGGCTCACGCGGGGAAGGTGCGCCCGCGCCGGATACAGAAGCGCGGTCACACCGAATGCCGGACTCGAACCGGCTCGCCCCTTGCGGGGTTACACCATCCTTGCGGAGTTGCGCCTTGGTTCCCATAAGCCCTTGACGGTGTGACCGCGCCGATGATCTTGGCGCGGTGGCTGTCGCTGAAGTTGCCCTCCTGGCGAACCGGCGCTCGTGTCCTTGAGCGGCCCACGATGGGACACCCGATGAGCCCTAGAAGGGCTCCACGATGACAAGCACGGGACGGCCGTCCGTGAGGCGGTAGAGCAGGACGTCACCGGCGACGTTGCAGTCTTTGCCTTCGCCGTCACGCATCAAGGCAGCGAAGGCCGCCCGCTCATGGTCGGCGGCCCACTCAACCGTCGGACCGCACGGCCATCGCCCCAGTAGGACGTCTTTCCGTTTCGCCCAGCTCCGAGCATCCCGGAGCGTCAGCCGACGGCCGTGCGTCAACGGCTCCCCGCCGGGCGCCTTCGGGACGATCTCGCCGCCCTGCTCCGGCCAGGCCGCGTGGGGAGAGTCCTCCGGTCCGTCCACTCCAGCAGGCTAGCTCCGCGGAGCGCGCTCGCATGGGGGTCGCCCACGGCGCATGGAAGAGCCAGCCGCTAGCTTCGCGTCGCGCCTTCTGGTCGCAGCTTTGTCTCAGAGCGGCCCATTAACGGTCACCTCGTGCGATCGGCCCGGAGACGTTGAGGCAGCAGTCGGGAATCTAGGAACTCGACCCCGAGTAGCCGGCCTTCGGGGTCGAAGTCCAAGACGACGTCGCCGATGCCCTGAACCGGGTTCCCGACGACCCGCTGGTTGACGGCCGCTCCCGGCGCGATGTCCGCCAGATACAGGTAGCCAGCATCGGTCTCGCCGTCCCAGGTCAACCGCAGCGTCACTGGCTCGTCGCGGTGACCCTACAGATCTGTCATGGCCGCATGATCTCGCGCTGACCCAATGACTCAACCGGCGACCTGCTGCTGCCCCATAGCGGCCCAATTTACGGACACTCGTGGGTTGGCTCGGCGGCGTTGCGGCTCTGACACGATGTCGGGGTGCTGACGCGAGAGCTTGACGCGCGACTGGACGCCTTCGACCGCGGATCTCTGATTCTTCGTCGCGATGGAGAGACCGCCGGGCACGTCGCAACGACGTTGTCCGAGTTCTGGTCCCCAGGGCGACCGCTCACCATGCAGCAGTCCGGCTGGCTGGTCGTCGTTTGGGCCGATGGAGCGAAGGAGTTGGCGGTCGAGGACTACCCGCCGTGGTCGCTCGTCCGGGAAATTTGGGACGGCAACTTCGTCTGGCCAGGTCGCGAACCTCGTAGCGGCGAGTACGCAGCGGAGTGCTCCCCCAGGAAGAGAGCGAAGACCGTTGGGCGGCGCTTGGGGTAACCCTTGACGACTTCTGATCCGGGTCGGCCGACCCTCAGAGGAGGGCTTGCACAGACCGCCATGCATGCTGAAGGACCGCCGAGGAATGTGTCCCTGAGGCCGCCTTCTGGGACACCGAGCATCGGCTGCCCCCTGGGTCGCGATGCACCTGCCTCGGATGGCGTCGCCGTCGGGGACACGCCCGAGCGCGGGAGAGAAGTACAGCAACGCGGTTCGAACGATGCTGTACCGGACGGAACGGCAGCGAATGCCGCAGCGGCCTGACCTGCGTAAACGTGACATCGGTGGACGGGGATGAACCCATCGAATGTGACTGGGGGTCAGGAGGGTCGCCGGCGGATGTCTGGGCTGTGACTGAAGAGGAGGTCCCGGGGACGCGCCGGGGGTCAACCGGCCTGGCAGCCCTCGATCGAGCACCGCTTGTGACGCAGATTCCGGTTCGGGTTGTGGGCCTTACGGACGGCCTCCGGATTGCCGTTCTTGACGATCTCGCGCATCTTAGTGAACGCCATGTCCGAGTAGGCCCGGTGTTTCGTCTTGCCGTACTCGAACTCCTTGAAGCACTTCGGGTCCTTGTCGATCGCCAGGTGATCGCGCAGGGCGGTGGCCGCGTTCGGGGTGATGCCCAGGTCCCGAGCCAGGTCGGTCTTGGACCGCGAGTACCGGGCGTGGAGGTCGACCTCGCGGATGGCGGCGGCGTCCTGCGAGCCGTCATCCGGGACGAAGGTGACCGGCGCGCCTTCACCCTTCTTGTCGAAGTGCACGGAGACGTTGAGGCCGGTGCCCTCGACGTCGGCGGCCAGTCCCTCCAGCTTGGGGAAGACGTCCGCTCGCTTCTTGCCCGCGCGGATGCCCTTCTCCACGCGCCGGACGTCGGTGTCGGACACGCGGGCATCGGGTTCCTGGTGCGCCTCCATCGCCAGCAGCGTTCGGATGCGAGCACGGGCCTGGTCGCTCGCCCGGCGGCCCGGCTTGAGCAGTGCCGCGATCTGCGTGAACTCGTCGTCCAGGAGCAGTGCGAGCTCCTTCGGCGGGTCGGTGGAGATGGGCAAGACCCGGTTCGGTAGGAAGCTGGCCAGGCGCTCGTTGAACACTTGGTCCAGGAGCTCATCGAAGATCGTGATGCTGGCTCGGGCGTAGCGGTACAGGAGCTGCTCGCTCACCTCGTTGAACCAGTGCTGCTCGCTGTCGCGCAAAAGCCTCGATTGCGCGGAGCGTCCCTGCGTCGTCCGCCGAGAGCTTGATGACCGAGTGGTTCTGCGCCTGGTTGATGCACGCGCCGAAGGTGATGGAGCGCCCGGACTTCTTCTCGAAGACCTTGACGCGGTGCTGGACGAGCGCCGACTTGAGGAGCATCTCGAAGGCGTGCCGGGAGACCGAGGAGTACCTGGGTCTCCCGGCCTACGTTGGACACGTCGTTGAACGCCCTCGTTGCCACCGTCATCGAGCTGATGGCCTTGTCGTGCAGCACCTGGGCATCCCGTCTCACCCGCGCATCGTGAATGCCCGCGCCAGAGCGATCAACCGGATACGGGACGGGGGCGTTCTGTCGGCATCTGGAAGCGTCGGCGACCTCGCCGCGGTCTCGGGCGAGAAGGGTGACCGCGGTGGTAGGGCGCCGCCGGCGCCTTCGCGCCCACGACGAGCCGGTCGTCGGCGACGCACCAGTTCACCGGCCTGGCCGCGCAGCCGACAGGAGCGCGTCGCAGCAGTCGTCGAGCGCCCCGCGGGTAGGGCGCCTCGACCGACAGGCGGGCTTCGGGCTGGCGGACGATTGCGTTGCTCGCGGTAACCAGGCGCTTGGCCGTGGCGATGCCCGCCTCGGGGGTGGCGACGGCGTCGCCGCCGCCGTGAATCCTTCAGCATCCAGGGCACACGCTGACGGGGGGCGCGGGCGCACGACCACCAAGCGCGGCGGGGAGCCATCGCGGCGGGTGGCCCAGCGCTGGGCCACCTCGATGCCGCCGCGGACCCGATAGGCCGACGGCGCAATCTGCACCGAAGAATCACCCAAGGACCACTAGAGAAGATCCGGAGATCCGCAGCGATGCTCCGGGTGTCGTGCGCGCGGCGGCCTGGTTCACAGGGTGCCGATGCGTCCACAGACTGCCGACCCCGCCCCAAGGCGCCGCTTCATACCTGTAGGTCCGGATCAGACCTACTATCGCGCGACGTCCCACGTCGGCACACGCGGCGGCAGACGTCCCGAGGAGGTCCGGGATGGGGAGACCACGGCGGCGACAGGCGGGGGAGGGCGGCATCAGTGAGTACCAGACCAAGGCCGGACCGCGCTTTCTGATCAAGTACACCGCCCTACGGGAGGACGGCACTCAACGTGTCGTGCTGAAGCGGGGCTTCACGACGCGGAAGGAGGCCGCTGCGGCTCTGCGCGCGCAGGTTCACAAGGTCGAGCCGGGGGAGTGGGTCGACCCGTCGAAGCAGCGCCTCGACGCTTACCTGGCCGAGTGGATCAAGACCCAGCGGTTGATCCCGGCCACGCTGTCGTCCTACCGGAAGAACATCCGCCTGCACATCGGCCCCTACCTCGGTGCCCAACCGGTCGCCCGGCTCACCGGGGCCGCAGTGGACGCCTGGATGCGGCAACTCGAGGTGTCCGGCCGGGCGGACGGCCAGGGCGGCCTGTCCGCACGCACCACGAGGTACGTCTTCACGATCCTGCGCGCGGCGCTGGGCGACGCGGTGAAACAGGGACGGCTGGCGAGGAACCCGACCGACCGGTCCACGCCACCGAGCCTGTCGGAGGCCCGGCCCCCAGAAATGCAAGCGTGGACCGCGCCGGAGCTTGGCCGGTTCCTCCACTGGGCCGACGCCTACGACCGGGACCTCGCCATGGCCTGGCGGCTGCTAGCGGCCACCGGGATGCGTCGCGGTGAGGCACTGCCCTCCGCTGGCGCGACGTCGATCTGGATGCCAGCAGGGTCGCGGTCCGGCGCAGCGTCGGGGTGGTCAAGAACAAGGGCGCCGGCGAGCAACTGGTCGAAGGCCCGACGAAGACCCGCCAGTCGCGTGTCGTCGACCTCGACGCGGGCACCGTGGCCGCGCTGCGCGCCTACCGGGCCGCCCGCGGATCGCTCGCCTTGGAGCTCGTGCGCGACCCGGCGCTCGTCCTCAGCGACCTCGAGGGCACCCACCGGCACCCGGAACGGTTCTCCGGCCACTTCGCCGGCCAGGTCGCGCGAGCCCGGAAGGCGCTGGGGGAGGACCAGCTGCCGAAGATCAGGCTGCACGACCTCCGGCACACCCACGCGACCCTGCTGCTCGCCGATGGCGTGCCGCTGAAGGTGGTCTCGGAGCGTCTGGGGCACGCCAGCGCCACGATCACGCTCACCGTCTACCAGCACGTCCACCCAGGCATGGGTCGCCAGGCGGCGGACCGCTTCGCCGCGCTGCTCGACGGCTGATCCAGCCGCGAAGTATCACGCCGGTATCACGAGGCCCTGTTGACCTTGAAACCAAAGCGCCCCAGGCCTCTGACCTGCAGAGACCCGGGGCGATGCGGTGTCCGAGGGGGGACTTGAACCCCCACGCCCGATAAAGGGCACTAGCACCTCAAGCTAGCGCGTCTGCCATTCCGCCACCCGGACAGGTGGGCGTCCCGCGAGGAGCGCCGTGGACGAGCATAACGGAGCCTCCCGGCGGCCCGGTACGGCCCCCGGTGGCAGGATCGGCGGCATGTCGCAGCCCTCGACCACCCCCCTCGCCGGCGCCCAGCAGGAGGTCGCCGAGCTGCTCTCCGACCTCATCCGGATCGACACCACCAACACCGGTGACACCGCCACCAGCGCCGGGGAGCGGGCCGCGGCCGAGTGGGTCGCCGGCAAGCTCGACGAGGTCGGCATCGCGAGCACCATCCACGAGTCCGAGCCCGGCCGGGCCAGCCTGGTGGCCCGGATCGAGGGCACGAACCGCGACCGGCCCGCCCTGCTGGTGCACGGCCACCTCGACGTCGTCCCCGCCGACCCCACCGAGTGGAGCGTCCACCCGTTCAGCGGCGAGGAGCGCGACGGCTACGTCTGGGGCCGCGGCGCGGTCGACATGAAGGACATGGACGCGATGACCCTCGCGCTGGTCCGCGACTGGGCCCGCACCGGCGTCCGGCCCGACCGCGACATCGTGCTCGCCTTCGTGGCCGACGAGGAGGCCGGCGGCCGCAAGGGCGCCCACTACATGGTCGACCACCATGCCGACCTCTTCGAGGGCTGCACCGAGGCGATCAGCGAGGTCGGCGGCTTCAGCATCACCGTCCGCGACGACCTGCGCCTCTACCTCGTGCAGACCGCCGAGAAGGGCCTGGCCTGGATGAAGCTCACCGCCCAGGGCCGACCCGGGCACGGCTCCTTCGTCCACGACGACAACGCCGTCACCCGGCTGGCCGACGCGGTCTCCCGGATCGGCTCCACCCGGCTGCCGACCGTGCTCACCCCGCCGATGCGCGAGTTCCTCGACGCGGTCGGCGACGCCTACGGCATCGACATCGACCCGGACTCACCCGAGGAGGCCCTCGCCCGCCTCGGCAGCATCAGCCGCATGATCGGCGCGGCGCTCCGCAACACCGCCAACCCCACGATGCTCGACGCCGGCTACAAGGCCAACGTCATCCCCGGCACCGCCAGCGCCACTGTCGACGGCCGCTTCCTGTTCGGGCAGGAGGAGGTCTTCGAGAAGCAGCTCGACGAGTTGATCGGCGAGGGCGTCCAGCGCGAGTGGCTGGTCCACGACCAGGCGGTGGAGACGACGTTCGACGGGCCCACCGTCGACCTCATGGTCGAGGCGCTGAAGGCCGAGGACGAGGGCGCCCGCCCGGTGCCCTTCACCATGAGCGGCGGCACCGACGCCAAGAGCTTCGAGACCCTGGGGATGCGCTGCTTCGGCTTCTCCCCGCTGAAGCTGCCCGCCGACCTGGACTTCGCCTCGCTGTTCCACGGCATCGACGAGCGGATCTCCGTGGACTCCCTGCACTTCGGCATCCGGGTCCTCGACCGGTTCCTGCGGAAGGTGTGACGAGATGACCGACAGCACCCCCGCCCCGGGCAGCGTCGCCCTCGTCACCGGCGGCGCCGGCGGCTTCGGCCGGGCCCTGGCCGGGCTGCTGCGCGAGCGCGAGGTCACCGTCGTCCTCGCCGACCTCGACAGCGAGCCCGCCCGGCAGACCGCAGCTGACCTCGGCGCGCACTTCGCCGCCCTGGACGTCACCGACCGGGCGGCCAACGCCGCGGTCGTGGCGCAGGTGGAGGCCGAGCACAGCCGGCTGGACGCCGCCTTCCTCAACGCCGGCATCGCCGGGCACTCGCGCGACACCCTGGACGTCGACGAGTTCCTCCGGGTCGTCGACGTCGACCTGTTCGGCGTCGTCTACGGCACCGAGGCGGCCCTGCCGGCGCTGCGCCGGGCCGGCGGCGGCTCCCTCGTGGTGACCGCGTCGCTGGCCGGGCTCTCCCCGATGGCCACCGACCCCGGGTACAGCGTGGCCAAGGGCGGCGCGGTGGCCTTCGTCCGGTCGATGGCCCCGCGGCTGGCGGCCCAGGGCATCACCATCTCGGCCATCTGCCCCGGCTTCGCCGACACCGCGATCATCGACCCGCTCCGCGAGGAGTTCGACTCCGCCGGCTTCCCGGTGCTCACCGCCGGCGAGGTGGCCGAGGCGATGCTCGCGGCCTGGGCGGGCGCCGAGCCGGGCGCGGCCTACGTCGTGCAGCCCGGGGTCGGCGCGATCCCGTACCGGTTCAAGGGCGTCCCGGCGGCCCGGACGGCGACGGGGGAGACCGCCGTCGTCCCGGAGGCGCTGCGGCCGCCGTCCATGCGCTGAGCCCGGCTCAGCAGACCCGGACGGCCAGGACGGCGACGTCGTCGTCCCGCCGGCCGGTCACGTCGGCCAGCAGGGCGTCGCACAGGTCGTCCAGCGGCTTGCCGGCGAGGTCCCCCAGCGCCCGCACCAGCCAGCCGGTGCCCTCGTCCAGGCAGTCGCCGCGCCGCTCCACCAGGCCGTCGGTGTAGAGGACGACGGTATCCCCGGGCCCGAGGGCCACCTCGTGCTCCGTGCGGACCGCCGGGCCGGGCACGCCGAGCAGCCGGTTGACCGGGCGGTCCAGCACCGTGACGCGCCCGTCGGCGTGCAGCAGCACCGGGGGCGGGTGCCCGGCGTCGGACCACCGGAGCCGGGCTCCGCCGGTGGGCTCGGGGCGGAGGGTGGCCACCACCACGGTGATCAGGGTGTCGACGCCCAGGTGCTGCAACGTGCCGTCCAGCCGGTCGAGCACCTCCGCGGGGGACTCCGGCACGGTGTGCGCGATGCCCCGCAGCACGCCGTGCGCCTGGGCCATGGTCGCCGCCGCGGTCACGTCGTGCCCGGCGACGTCCCCGATCACCAGCACGGTGGAGCCGTCCGGGAGGCTGAAGGCGTCGTACCAGTCACCGCCTACCCGGGCGTGCCGGACGGCGGGGACGTACCGCGCGGTCATCTCCAGGCCGGGCACCGCCGGGGGCGGGGTGAGCAGGCTGCGCTGCAGGTCGGCCGCCAGCTGCACCGCAGCGCGCGAGGTCGCCGCCCCGGCGCTGAGGCGGGCCAGCACGGCCTCGCGCCGCAACCGCAGGGTGCAGGCGACCAGCGCCAGCGCGCCGGCCACCGTGATGCCGAACAGCCGCAGCGTCTGGGCGAGCAGCGCCTCGGGCCGGTACTGGTCGCCGTGGAGGCCCAGCACGGCGGCCGCTCCCAGGGCGACCAGCGCGTACGCCGCCGTGACGCGCCGTCCCAGCACGGTCGCCGCCACCAGCGGGGCCATCGCCAGCAGCCCGATGACCGGCTGCCGCGGGCCGCTGACCAGGTCGAGCGCGGCGCAGAACGCCAGGACGCCGATCGGGAGCAGGTGCCGCCTGCTCACCCTCCGGGTCACGGGGCACCTCGCATCCTGCCCACCGTCCCGCGAACCCGGCGCGACCGCCAGCCTGCTGTGACCCTTGGGGCGGACGGGCCCACCGATGCCCGTGGAGCCCGTGTACCGCCGTCCCGGTGGCTCTGGCAGGGTCGGGCGCATGCGCGCATGGCGAGTCCACAGCCTCGGTGACCCGGCCGAGGTCATGTCCCTCGACGAGGTCGACCAGCCGACCCCGGGGGAGGGGCAGGTGCTGGTGAAGGTGCTGGCCGCGGGGCTGAACTTCCCCGACGTGCTGATGGCCAAGGGGCAGTACCAGGAGCGCCCGCCACTGCCCTTCACGCCGGGCTTCGAGCTGTGCGGGGAGGTCGTCGGCACCGGGCAGCGGGTCCTCGGGGCCCCCGCCGGCGGCCCGGGCGCGTTCGCCGAGTACGCGCTGATGGACGCCGCCGCGGCCTGGCCGGTCCCCGACGGCATGTCCGACGAGCAGGCGGCGTCGCTGTACCTGACCTACCAGACCGGCTACGTCGGCCTGCACCGCCGGGCGGCCCTGCAGGCGGGGGAGTGGCTGCTGGTGCACGCCGGCGCCGGGGGCGTCGGAACGGCGGCCATCCAGCTGGGCAAGGCCGCCGGTGCGAAGGTCATCGCCACCGCGGGCGGTGCGCACAAGACGCAGGTCTGCACCGACCTGGGCGCCGACCACGTCATCGACTACACGACCGAGGACTTCGTGCCGGTCGTCAAGGAGCTCACCGGCGGGCACGGCGCCGACGTCGTCTACGACCCGGTCGGTGGCGACGTCTTCGACGCCTCCCGCAAGTGCATCGCCTTCGAGGGCCGGCTGGTCGTCGTCGGCTTCACCAGCGGCCGCATCCCCTCCGCTCCGGCCAACCACGTGCTGGTGAAGAACTACAGCGTCGTCGGGCTGCACTGGGGCCTGTACCGCACGCACGACCCGGCCCGGATCGGCATGGTCCACGAGGAGCTGTGCCGGCTGTTCGCCGACGGCGCCATCTCCCCGCTCGTCGGCCAGGTGCTGCCGCTGTCCGACGCCCCCCGGGCGATGGCCGCCATCGCCGACCGCGGCACGGTCGGCAAGGTCGTCCTCACCCCCTGACGCCGGAGCGCCGTCCCGGGACGACCCGGGACGGCACCACGCGGCCCCCAGTCGACCGTTATCCCCAACTCAGCGTTGACGGCTCGACGGAGCGGCCGGCGGACAGGAGAGCCGTGCGTCTCAGGCGCTGGTGAGACGACGGACGGACTCGACTTCGTCCACCAGGGCTGAGCTGGCCGCGTCCGCGCGCAGCCGGGCACCCAGCTCCTCGGCGGCGCGCCGGTAGGACGGGTCCTCCAGCAGCCGGCGCACCGCGGCCGCGATCTGCTGGACCGACGCCGACGGCTTCAGCCCGATGACCGCGCCGTGCCGCGCTGCCCGGACCACGTTGTCGGCCTGGTCCCGGCCCATCGGCAGGCACAGCGCGGGCACCCCGGCGGCCAGCGCCTTGACCAGGGTGCCGTGCCCGGCGTGGGTGACGACGACGGACGCGGCCGGGAACAGCTGTCCGTGCGGAGCCGACCGGACGACGTCGACGTGCGCCGTCCCCGGGACCTCCGCCGGGTCCAGGGCCGGGCCGGTCGTCACCACGCCGCGCACCGGCAGGGTGTCCAGGGCCGCGACGATCCGGCGGAGCGCGTCGGCCTGCTGCATGTACGTGCTGGACAGGCCGACCACGACCAGCGGCTCGTCGCCCTCGGGCAGCGGGTACGGCTCGGTCCACGCCGGGTCGTCGAGGACCGGGCCGACGTACCGCACGTTGCCCGGCAGGACGGCGGGCAGGTCGAGGGCCGGGGAGGTGAGCACCAGCACCCGGGCGGCACGGTCCCACTGCCCCCAGACGTCGTCGAGCGGGTCCAGCCCCAGCGCGGTGCGTGCGGCGTTGAGCGGCGGCAGGTTGCGGTTCCACAGCGCGGCGGCCAGTGCCCCGAACGCCCGGTCCCGGGCCCGGCCCAGCGGACCGCGGGCCGGGGACAGCCCGCTGCCGAACGGCGGCAGGCCCGGCGCCGGCCGCGAGTAGACGTTGGACACCAGGACGACGGCCGGCACCCCCATCGACTCGGCGCCCACCAGCGCGCCGAGCAGGGGACCGCTGCTGACCACCACGTCGGCCGGCCGGTCGGCGAGGGCCTCCCGGACGTCGGCGGCGTACCGCGCGGCGGGCCCGGTGATCATGCGGTCGGCCAGCCTGTTCAGCAGCGCGACCGGCGTCCGGCACTCCCAGTCCCGGAAGACGTCGTCCTCCAGCGCGGTCGACCGCCGGTGCGGAGCCCGGACCCAGCTGCGGAACGCCGCACCGGCGGACGCCGCCTCCGCGGCGAGCGTCGGGTCGCCGAGGACGGTGACGGTGTGCCCGCGGGCGACGAGCCGGCGGACGGCGCCCATCTCGGCGGGGACGGTGCCACCGCCGTCCCACAGGGTGACCAGACAGTGCACGGCGTGCCTCCTCAGGGGGTGGGGGCCGTCGCGAGGGCGGCCCGGAGCAGGGACTGCAGGACGGCGGTGGTCTCGGCCCGGGAGTGGCCGAGGTCGCGGCGCAGGAGCTTCCAGGTGCCGACGTCGGTGGCCGCGTAGAGCGCGGCGAGCGTGCGGCGCCGGTCCCGCGGGTCGGCGGGCAGCTGCCCGCCGAAGGTCTGCTCGAGCCAGGCGAAGTGGTGCGCCCGGGCCTGCTCCAGGCCCCGGCCCAGCGCCGGGATGCGCTCGGCGACGGCGGCGAGCCGGACGTTGGCGTCACCGAGGGACTCGTACTGGCGCATCAGGCCGCGGACGGCACCGGTCACGTCGCCGTCGGTCACCGGTCCGCGCATGGCCTCGATCTCCGGGGCCAGCACCTCCACCAGGGCCAGTAGCAGGCCCTCCTTGGAGGAGAAGTGGTTGAGCAGCGTCTGCTGGGTCACGCCGGCCTCGCCGGCCACGTCGGCGAGCCGCACCTCGTCGTAGGGCTGCTCGAAGAAGCGGCGGCGGGCGGCGGCGAGCACCCGCTCGCGGGTGCGCCCGACACCTTCGGCGCGGGCCTGCATCCGGTAGCTCCGGGTGGTGTCGGTCACACCGCGAGCGTGGACCCCGTTTGGGTCCGGGTCAAGCGGAAATTTGAGTCCGACTCAAACAGAGTGGAGGCGAGGGTCGCTCAGGTGACCAGGCCGGGCAGGTAGGACAGCCGCATCCGGCGGCGCATGACCACCTTGCGGCTGCCGTCGGCGTGCAGCTGGAGGCGGGCCAGCTCCCAGCCGCCGGTGTCGGCCTGCATGCTCATCAGCTGCGCGGCGGCCGACCGGGAGGTGCCGGGCGGGATGCGCAGCGGTGCGTACTCGTACTCGCCGGCTGAGGACACGGCGACGATTGTGCCTGTCCGGCGTCCGCTGGTCATGTGCTCCCGGTCGCCGGGCCGCCCGGCGTGTGTCGCCGCCGCGCGCCTCGGGCAGGCTGGGACGACGAGCGCCGGCGGCGGGCCGGGCTCCCGACGGGCGAGGAGATCCCCGATGACCGACCCGGAAGCCAACGACGCCGACCGCCAGGAGCAGGCCGCGGCCGTGACCGGGGGCGGCCCGGAGCTGGCCGACGAGGTGGCCCCTCCCGCCGACGACGTGCCCGAGGCCGACGCCATCGAGCAGCAGCTCACCGCCGCGCCGGGTGCAGGGACCGGTGCCCTGCGGGGCGCCGGTCCGGAGGCCGACGAGGCCGACGTCCTGGAGCAGCAGGCGGCGGTGCCCGAGGACGAGGACGACCTCCGCGACTGAGCGCCGGCCAGGGGTCGGGCCGGTCCGAGCCGTGGCGGATGCCTCCGCTCTTGCGTCGTTCCGCACGCTCTCGCGCTGGTGCCCGACCGCAGGAGCGGGCAGGACACCGCTGGAGTCCCGGGGGCAGGCCACGCGAGCCCCGGCACCCCGGGCGGGCGGGTTCGCCTGGCGACAGCTGGTTCGGTTAGGCTGCCCTAACCCGACGACGCGTCGGCCGGCGCTGGAGGCACGCATGACCCGACCGAACCGTCCCGGCGTCCACGGGCCGGTGCCCGACGAGCTGCGCCCCACCCCGGCGGAGCGGGCCCGCACCGTCGCCGGCCGACCCGGGGCCGCGGTGCGGGCGGCTGGGGTGGACGGCAGCCGCGTGCTGGCGCACGCCACCACGGCCTGCGGTCAGGTGCTGCTGGTGGTGCCCGGGGACGGTGCGGTGGCCGACGCGGTCGCCGGCGCGCCGGACGGCGACCTGGCCGCCCTGGTGCTCGTCACCGACCACGCCCCGGTGCCTCTGCGCGACCCCGTCCGGGCCCAGGTGTGGCTGTCGGGCTGGCTGACCGCGGTGCGCCCGGCCGACCTGCGGGCCGCGACGCTGGCCTTCGCCGACGTGGCGCCGGTCGGTGCCCTGCTGGACGTCGGGCGGGGGAACACACTGCTGCGTCTCGACCTCGCCGAGGTGGTGCTGCGCGAGGGGGGCGCGGTGGCCGAGGTGGCGCCTTCGGACTACCTGGCGGCCGAACCGGACCCGCTGGCCGGCATCGAGGCCGCCGCGCTGCAGCACCTGGTGCAGGCGCACCCGGGGGAGCTCGCCCTGCTGCGGTCCTGGGTGCCGGCGTGCTGGCAGACCGAGGACGCCGTGGTGCACCCGCTGGGGCTGGACCGGCTGGGGTTCCGGCTGCGCATCGAGCTCCGGCGCGGGAGCCGGGACCTGCGGGTCCCCTTCGGTGCACCGGTGACCAGCCCGGAGGCGCTGGGGCCGGCGCTGCACCGGCTGCTGTGCGCGGCGCGCAGACGCGACTGCCCGGAGCGCTGACTCGGCGTCAGCGCCCCGGGCAGCGAGGTGCGTCTGGGGTCAGTGGACGGAACGGCGACGTCCGCCGCTCACGCCCTCGGCGACACCGATCAGCAGCACCGCGGCGATGATCGCCACGATGGCACCGATGATGTTCAACTCACCGAAGTTGCCGGTGCCCAGGAGGGTCGCCACGGCCCCACCGATGAGGGCGCCGACCACGCCGAGCGCCAGGGTGGCCAGGATGCTGAGGTTCTGCTTACCGGGCTTGATGAGGCGCGCCAGCGCACCGACGATCAACCCGAACACGAGGAATCCGATGATGCCCATGGCACCAGTGTGCCCAGTTTGATCATCGATCTAAACACCCTCCGGAACCGGATCGGTCACTCGGCGTGTTCTGTCAGCAGGGTGGCCAGTCGTGTACGCCGTGGTCGGACGTCGACCTCCCGCACCGCCCGGGCCAGCGCCGCGCCGCTCGCGTGCACGATCGACAGGTGCTCCCGGGCCCGGGTCAGCGCGGTGTAGACCAGCGGCCGGGACAGCATCCCGCCGGCCTCCGGCGGCAGGACGACCACGACGCCGGGCCACTCCGACCCCTGCGCCCGGTGCACGGTGATCGCCCAGCCGTGCCGGAGGTCCGACAGTGCGCCCGGGGGCACCGTGACCGGTCCGGAGGCGAAGGAGACGTCCAGCGACCCCTCCCCGGTGCCGGTGACCACCCCGACCTCACCGTTGGCGAAGCCGGTCGGCTCCAGGTCGAGGTGGTTGGCCGTGGCCACCACCCGGTCGCCGACGTCGAACCCGAAGACGGTGCCGTCGCCGGGGTTGAGCTGCGCCTTGAGCGCCTTGTTCAGCTCGATCGTCCCGGCCGGCCCGCGGTGCACCGGGGTGACCACCTGTACCGAGGCGGGGTCGATGCCCAGCGCGCGGGGGATCGAGTCGGTGACCAGCTGGACGACCCGCCGTGCGGCCTCGCCGCTGCCGGTCGCCGGCACGATGACCACCTCCCGGTCGGGTGAGTCGACCTTCGGCAGCTCGCCGGCCCGCACGCCGGTGGCCAGCCGGGCGATGGCCCCACCGGCGGCCTGCCGGTGCAGCGTGGTCAGTTCGGTGACCGGCACCGCCCCGGAGTCGATCAGGTCGCCCAGCACGTGGCCCGGGCCGATCGAGGGCAGCTGCGCCGGGTCGCCGACGAGCAGCAGGTGGGTCCCGTCGGCGCAGGCCTCCAGCAGCGCGGCGGTCAGCTCGACGTCCAGCATCGACGCCTCGTCGACGACCACGACGTCGGCGTCCAGCGGCCACTCCTCGTTGCGCGCGAACCCCCCGGTGGTGCCCTGGGCGCCGAGCAGCCGGTGCACCGTGACCGCCGGGTGGTCGGTGAGCTCCTCGAGCCGCTTGGCCGCCCGGCCGGTCGGCGCGGCCAGCGCCACCTCGGTGCCCTTGGCCTGCAGCAGCTGCACCAGGGAGGCGACGGTGCGGCTCTTGCCGGTGCCGGGCCCGCCGGTCAGCAGCGACACCCCGGCGCCGAGCACCTGGGCCACCGCCGCCTGCTGGGCCGGGTCCAGGCCCTTGGCCACCGACCGGACCGACGCCGGGTCGGCGATCCGCTCGCCGGTGGCGATCAGCCGCTGCACGTTCTCCGACACGGCCTCCTCGGCCATCCCGTACCGGGCCAGCGACAACGAGAAGGACCCCGGTCTCCCCTCCGCTCGCGAGCTCGCGAGGGAACCCGGACCGGGGCCATGTCCTGGTTCCTGCTCTTCGTCCGACTCCGGATCGAACGGAGGCTGGTGCTCGAGGACCTCACCGGACTCCACCGCGGCGATGACCGCGGCCGCCGGGTCGGCGATGCCCTCGGCGCGCAGGGCGGCGACCACCAGGTCGGCGGGCAGCACCGTGTGCCCGTCCCGGGTGGCGGTGCGCAGGGTGAGCGCGACGATCGCCCGGCCCCGGCGGGTGTCCTGCCGGTCGGCGCCGGCCAGCACCGCGATGGCCAGCCGGTCGGCGTCGGCCAGGGTCACCGCCGGCAGCGACAGCAGCGCCCAGGGGTCGTCGCGCAGCCGGCGCGCGGCGTCGGGCCCCAGCGCGTCGGCGGCGTGCGCGGCCAGCCGTGCGTTGAGCCCCGCGCCGACCAGCAGCTCGACGACCTCGTAGGTCGGGGCCGCGGCCAGGAACGAGGAGAACAGCCGCTCGGCGCGCTGCCGCCCCACCCGCGGCAGCTTCAGCAGCCGGTCGGCGGTGACGTCGTCCGGGCCGGTGATGCCGGCGGCGGGCAGGTCGGCGCCGGTCCGCTTGCCCAGCCCCGGCCACAGTCCGGCGCCGACGAAGGCGGCGAAGACCGGGTCGCCGGCGGGCAGGGGAGAGGAGGTCACGACCGGCCGTCCCGGTGGTCGGGCCGGTGCTCGGGATAGCCGGCCGGGGGCTGGGACACGTCGTCCAGGGCCGTGCAGATGGCCAGCGGCAGCCGGACGTCCTCGGCGTCGAGGGCTGCCTGCAGCTGCTGCGCCGTCCGGGCGCCGACGACCGGCGCCACCACGCCGGGCCGGTCGCGCACCCAGGCCAGCGCGACCGCGACCGGGGTGGTGCCCAGCCCGTCGGCGGCGGTGCAGACCGCCTCGACCACCCGCTCGGCGGTGGGGGAGCGCAGCTCGTCGATGAACCCGCCCCAGGAGAGGGAGGCGCCGCGGGAGTCCTCGGGCGTGCCGTGCCGGTACTTGCCGGTGAGCAGCCCGCGGCCCAGCGGCGACCAGGGCAGCACGCCGATGCCCAGCGCCTCGGCGGCCGGCACGACCTCGCGCTCGATGCCGCGCTGCAGCAGCGAGTACTCCATCTGGGCGCTCACCAGCGGGGTGCGGCCGGGCCAGGCGCGCTGCCAGGTCGCGGCCTGCGCGGTCTGCCAGCCGGTGAAGTTGCTCACCCCCACGTAGCGGGCGCGTCCGGAGGCCACCGCGGCGTCGCAGGCGGCGAGGGTCTCCTCCAGCGGGGTGGCGTCGTCCCAGGCGTGCAGCTGCCACAGGTCCACGTGGTCGGTGCCCAGCCGGGCCAGCGAGGCGTCCAGCGCCGCCAGCAGGTGCCCGCGGGACGCCCCGCGGCCCATCGGCCCGGCCGCCGTCCGCCCTCCGGCCTTGGTCGCGACCAGCACGTCCGACCGGGGGACGACGTCGGCCAGCAGCCGGCCCAGGGTGCGCTCGCTCTCGCCGTCCACGTACACGTCGGCGGTGTCGACCAGCGTCCCGCCGGCGTCGACGAAGGCGGTGAGCTGCATCGCGGCCTCGTCCTCGTCGGTGTCCCGGCCCCAGGTCATGGTGCCCAGCCCCAGCCGGGAGACGACCAGGCCGCTGCGTCCGAGCGCCCGCTGTTCCACGACGGGTCAACCTACCGCCGCCCAGCGCCGGGCCCGGTCAACGCGGCGGGCCCGGGCACCTCCCCGGCGCGCACAGGTCGCGGTCCTAGGCTGCCCTCCCGTGCCCCGTCTTCCCGCCGCCCGCCGGTCCGCCGCCTGTTCCCTCAGGAGCGCCTGACCCGTGGGCTGGATCGAGGCGGTCGTCATGGGCCTGGTGCAGGGCCTGACGGAGTTCCTGCCCATCTCCTCCAGCGCGCACCTGCGTGTGGTGGGCGAGGCCTTCGGCTGGGACGACCCGGGCGCGGCGTTCACCGCGATCACCCAGATCGGGACCGAGGCCGCCGTCCTGCTGTACTTCCGCAAGGACATCGGCCGGATCGTGGTGGCCTGGGCCCGCTCGCTGCGGGACCGCAGCCTGCGCGGCACCGCGGACGCCCGGATGGGCTGGCTGATCATCGTCGGCAGCATCCCGATCGTGGTGCTGGGCCTGCTGTTCCAGGAGTCCATCGAGACCACCTTCCGCGACCTGCGGATCATCGCCATCGCCCTGGTGGCCTTCTCGCTGGTCCTCTACTGGGCCGACCGGGTCGGCACCGGCACGCGGGAGATCGAGGACCTCACCGTCCGGCACGGCCTGGTCTACGGCCTGGCCCAGGCCATGGCGCTGGTCCCCGGGGTGTCCCGCTCCGGTGGCACGATCACCGCCGGCCGGTTCATGGGCTACTCCCGGGCCGCCGCCGCCCGCTACTCCTTCCTGCTGGCGGTCCCCGCCGTGCTGGGCTCCGGCTTCTTCCAGGTCGCGGAGTCCGTCGGCGCCGGCGGCGTCAGCTGGGGCCCGACCGCCCTGGCCACCGTCATCGCCTTCGGCGTCGGCCTGGCCGTGATCTCCTGGCTGCTCCGCTACCTCGACCACGGCAGCTTCACCCCGTTCGTGGTCTACCGGGTGGTCCTCGGCCTGCTGCTGCTGGTGCTCATCGGCACCGGGGTGCTCGCCCCCACATAGGCTCCGGGCGTGCGGAAGGACCCCCGAGCCCCCCGCCGCTCGCACGCTCGCGTCGGGCCCCCGCTCGAGGGCCGATCCAGGAGGCAAGCCCGATGACAACGGTCGTTCTGCTGCGGCACGGCCGGACGACGGCCAACACCGCCGGGGTGCTGGCCGGCTGGACCCCCGGGGTGCAGCTCGACGAGACCGGTGCCGCGCAGGTGCGGGCGGTCGCCCAGCGGCTGGCCGCCGTCCCGCTGGCCGCGGTCGTCAGCAGCCCGCTGGAGCGCTGCCAGCAGACCGCCGGCGCCGTCGCCGAGGGGCGCCAGCTCGAGGTGCGCACCGACGACCGGCTGGGCGAGGCCCGCTACGGCGACTGGACCGGCCGGCCGATCAAGGACCTGGTCAAGGACCCGATGTGGAAGGTCGTGCAGCAGCACCCCTCCGCCGCGGTGTTCCCCGGCGCCGAGGGGGAGGGCCTGGCGCAGACCCAGGCGCGGGCCGTGGCCGCCGTCCGGCAGTGGAACGCCGAGCTCGGGCCGGACGCCGTGTGGCTGGCCTGCAGCCACGGCGACGTGATCAAGGCCGTGCTCGCCGACGCGCTCGGGGTGCACCTGGACCAGTTCCAGCGGATCGTCGTCGACCCGGCGTCGCTCTCGGTGGTCAGCTACACCGACACACGGCCGTTCGTCGTCCGGGTCAACGACACCGGCGGGGACGTCTCCGCGCTCATCCCGCCGAGGAAGAAGCGGCGCGGGCGGCGGGCCGCCAGCTCCGACGCCGTCGTCGGCGGCGGCGCCGGCACCCCGGCCTGACGCGACCGGCGCCACGGTCCTGATCCCGCTCTTCGGACGCGGGACGACGGCCCGGGCCGCGTAACCTGATCGCGTGCCCCGTCAGGTCTTCCACTTCGACCGTCCCACCCGGTTCGTCGCCGGGACGGTGGGCCAGCCCGGCGACCGCACCTTCTACCTGCAGGCCTCCGACGAGGCCGGCCGGACGGTGAGCGTGGCGCTGGAGAAGTCGCAGGTCCAGGTGCTCGCCGAGCGGATGGACGAGCTGCTCGACGAGATCGCCGGCCGGGCGACCGTCGTCGTCCCCCCGGAGGCCGACGTCGACGACCTCGAGCCGCTCACCGCGCCGGTCGACGAGGAGTTCCGCGTCGCCGCCATGGGGTTGGCCTGGGACGGCGACGCCGACGCCGTGGTCGTCGAGGCCGTCGCCGCCGGGGAGGAGCCGGTCGAGGAGGACGTCATCCTCTCCGACAGCGAGGAGGGCCCGGACGCGCTGCGGGTGGTCATCACCCCCGCCGCCGCCCGCGCGTTCGTCGCCCGCGCGCGCCGGGTCGTGGCCGCCGGCCGGCCGGCCTGCCCGCTCTGCTCGCTGCCGCTGGACCCGGCGGGCCACGTGTGCCCCCGGCAGAACGGGTACCGCCGCTGAACCGCGGGGGGAGCGGACGGTGAGCGAGCGCCCCGACGCCGAGCTCGAGGACGAGTTCGACGACCGGTTCGACGACGGTGAGGCCGGCGAGGAGGGTGAGGTCGTGGAACTGGACCTCGGCGTCTTCGACCACGGCGACCGCCGCCCGCCGGCCACCCCGGCGGAGGTGCGGACCCTGCTGACCGACGGCGTCCTCGACCTCGAGGGCCGGCTGATGGACGCCAGCAACGTCACCCTGATCGGCGCCATCCGCACCGACACGCTGGCCGGGGAGTGCGTCTACAAGCCGGTCGCGGGGGAGCGGCCGCTGTGGGACTTCCCCGACGGCACCCTGGCCGGCCGGGAGATCAGCGCCTACCTGGTCTCCGAGGCCACCGGCTGGCGCATCGTGCCGCCCACCCTGCTCCGCGACGGGCCCTTCGGCACCGGCATGGTCCAGCTGTGGATGGACGCCGACCCCTCGGTCGACCTGGCCGCGTTCGTCCGCCGCGACCTGCCCGCGCTGCGCCGCATGGCGGTGTTCGACGCGGTGGTCAACAACGCCGACCGCAAGGGCGGCCACATCATCCCGATGGTCGACGGCCACGTGTACGGCGTCGACCACGGCATCTGCTTCTCCGCCGACCCGAAGCTGCGCACCCTGCTGTGGCGCTGGGCCGGCAAGCCGCTGCCGGTGGAAGCACTCGCCGTGCTGGAGCGGCTCGCCGAGGACCTGCGAGGCGACCTCGGGGAGCAGCTGCACGAGCACCTCACCCGGCGCGAGGTGCGGCGCACCGAGCAGCGGGTCGCCGAGCTGCTGCGCACCCAGCTGCACCCCCAGCCCAGCGGCGACTGGCCCGCCCTGCCCTGGCCGCCGTTCTGAGGAAGGACCCCGTCCTCCTCATCCCTCGCAAGCTCGGGACGAGCCTCTGGACGGGGCCGGGCGTTGCCGGCCGCCCTTCGCTGGAGGCCTCCGGCCCCCGCTCGATCGGCCGAGCCGCTGACGCGGCGCCGTGGTCCCGCTGCTCGATCCGTGACGTCGCGGTCGATCTCTGCCACGGTGACCGGGTGCCGCACCGCAGCCGCCTGGCGATCCTGCTGATCGACCTCCCCCCGGAGCTGCACGACCGCGGCCGGCGCTTCTGGGCCGCCGCCACCGGGCACCGCGTCGAGCCCGACCCCGACGAGGACTGGTCCTCGCTGGGCGCCTTCGCCGACGGCTTCCACCTGGAGGTCCAGCGCACCGGCGCCGGCACGGCTCCCCGCTGGCACGTCGACGTGGAGACCGACGACGTGCACGCCGAGGTCGCCCGGCTGGAGGCGCTGGGGGCCGTGCGCTTCGCCGACATGGGCGGGTTCTGGCAGATGAAGGACCCGGCCGGCCTGCTCTTCTGCGTGGTCGGCGTGCAGACCGGCGAGGAGTTCGACCGGTACGCCACCACCTGGCCCTGACCGCGTCTGCGGCCTCCGCCGGGACTGCCTCGTCCGGGGCACTGCCGCACACCGCTGTCAGCCGGCCGATCTAGGCTCCACCCGTGCTCAGCTGGCCCGCCCCCCTCGTCCCCACCCTCCCGGGAGCCGGCCCCGCCCTGCGGTTGTTCGACACCGCCCGGCAGGAGGTCGTGGAGACCCGGCCCGGCCGGATCGCCCGGATGTACGTCTGCGGCATCACCCCCTACGACGCCACGCACCTCGGGCACGCGGCCACCTACCTGGCCTTCGACCTGGTCAACCGCATCTGGCGGGACGCCGGGCACGCCGTCCACTACGTGCAGAACGTCACCGACGTCGACGACCCGCTGTTCGAGCGCGCCGACCGGGACGGCGAGGACTGGATCGTGCTCGGCATGCGGGAGACCGCGCTGTTCCGGGAGGACATGACGGCGCTGCGGGTGCTGCCGCCGGAGGACTACGTCGGCGCCGTCGAGGCCATCCCGCGGATCGTCGGGCACGTCGAGACCCTCTGGGACGCCGGCCTGGCGTACCAGCTCGACGACGGCACCGGCGACCTGTACCACGACGTCGCGCAGGCCCCCGGGTTCGGCAGCGAGTCCGGCTACGACCAGGCCACCATGCTGCGGCTGTCCGCCGAGCGGGGCGGCGACCCCGAGCGGCCGGGCAAGCGGTCCCCGCTGGACCCGCTGCTCTGGCGCGGCGCCCGCGAGGGCGAGCCCTCCTGGCCCGGGCCCCGCGGCGTGGCCGGCCGGCCCGGCTGGCACGTGGAGTGCGCCTCGATCGCGCTGGACACCGTGGGCATGGGCTTCGACGTGCAGGGCGGTGGCACCGACCTGGTCTTCCCGCACCACGAGTACTCCGCCGTGCACGCCGAGGGACTCACCGGCACCAAGCCCTTCGCGCAGGCCTACGTGCACGCGGCGATGATCGGCCTGGACGGCGAGAAGATGAGCAAGAGCCGGGGCAACCTGGTCTTCGTCTCCCGGCTGCGCGGGGACGGCGTCGACTCGATGGCGGTGCGGCTGGCCCTGCTGTCCGGGCACTACCGCACCGACCGCCCGTGGACCCCCGACCTGCTGACCGCCGCGGAGCAGCGGCTGGCCACCTGGCGCCGCGCGGTCGCCCTGCCGGCCGGCGCCCCCGCCGCCCCGGTGCTCGCCGCGGTGCGCGAACGGCTCGCCGACGACCTGGACACCCCGGGCGCGCTGGCCGCCGTCGACGCCTGGGCCGCCGCCAGCCTGGCCGCCGCCGTCCCCGGCGGCCCGGGCGGCCCGGACGCCGACACCGAGGACGAGGCGCCCCAGGTCGTCTGCGACCTGGTGGACGCCCTGCTCGGCATCGCGCTCTAGTCCGGTGGGCGGGCAGCAGGGCGACCCAGGGGACGGCGGCCGCACGCCGCCGTTCCGGCTGGCCGACCGGAGCTCCCGCGAGCGCGCCGAGGAGGCGCTGGCCCCGGCGGCCGCCCGCGCGGCGCTGACCCGCGGCCGGGCCCGGCCCGAGCCGGAGGACCCGCTGCGCACCGCCTACGAGCGCGACCGGGACCGGATCCTGCACGCCAAGGCGTTCCGCAGGCTCAAGCACAAGACGCAGGTCTTTCTGCACCCGGACGGCGACCACTTCGTCACCCGGCTCACCCACACCCTGCAGGTCACCCAGGTGGCCCGGGCGCTGGCCTCGGCGCTCAGCCTCAACGAGACCCTGGCCGAGGCCATCGCGCTGGCCCACGACGTCGGACACTCGCCGTTCGGTCACATCGGCGAGGAGGCGCTGGACCCCTACGTCGAGGGCGGCTGGCACCACGCCGCCCAGGGCGTGCGCATCGTCGAGGTGCTGGAGGACCTCAACCTGACCTGGGAGGTCCGGGACGGCGTCCGGGCGCACAGCTGGAAGATCAGCCCGCCGCCGTCCACCCGCGAGGGCGAGTGCGTGCGCTACGCCGACCGGATCGGCTACCTGTCCCACGACGCGCTGGACGCCGTCCGGGCCGGCGTGCTGCGCCCCGGTGACCTGCCCGCCGGCGCCCGCTCGATGTTCGGCGACCCGGGCACCGAGATGGTCGGCGCGATGATCGAGGCCGTCGTGGAGGGCAGCCTGGCACCGGACAACGCGGCCGGCGCGGTGGTGATGCGCCCCGACGCGCTGGAGGCGATGCACGAGCTGCGGACGTTCATGTTCGCCCGGGTCTACGAGTCCGACACCGCCGCCGGCCAGAAGCACATCGCCATCGACGTCATCCGCCGGCTGGTCGACCACCACCTGGCCCATCCCGAGCTGCTGCCGGCCAGCTACCGGGACACCGCGGCGGACCCGGTCACCCAGGTCGTCGACTACGTGACGGGGATGACCGACCGCTTCGCGCTGGCCACCCACGACCGTCTCTTCGACGACACCGCCGCCACCCGGATGCGCCCGCTGCTGAGCGGTCCGCACTGAGGGTGGCCCCCGTGCAGGGGCCCGCCGCGAGCTCGCGAGCGGTGGGGGCACGGGGGTCCTTCCTCAGCCGGTGCCGCCGCGGCGGCGCAGCGGAAGGACCCCGTCGCCCCCCGCTGCTCGCGGGCTCGCAGCGGGGCCCTGCGACGGGGCCGGGAATCAGCCGGTGCCGCCGCGGCGGCGCAGGTACCTCTCGAACTCGCGGGCGATGGAGTCGCCGCTGGTCTGGGACAGGTCGGTGGCGGTCGCCCGCTCCTCCAGGGAGCGGACGTACTCGACGACCTCCTCGTCCTCCTGGGCCATCTCGTCGACCGTGGTGACCCAGTCCTCGGCCTGCTGCGGCAGGGCGCCGAGGGGCACGGCGACCTCCAGCACCTCCTCGACCCGCTGCAGCAGGGCCATGGTCGCCCGCGGGGACGGCGGCTGGGACACGTAGTGCGGCACGGCGGCCCAGAAGCTCACCGCGGGCAGCCCGGCCTGCACGCAGGCGTCCTGGAAGACGCCGAGGATGCCGGTCGGGCCCTCGTACCGGGAGGTCTCCAGCCCCCACCGACGCGCGGACTCGTCGTCGTAGGCCGAGCCGGTGACCGGCGTCGGCCGGGTGTGCGGCGTGTCGGCCAGCAGGGCACCGAGGGCCACGACGGTCTGCGCGCCGAGCTCCTGGCAGATCGTGATCAGCTCGGCGCAGAAGCTGCGCCAGCGCATGTTGGGCTCGATGCCGCGGATCAGCACCACGTGCCGGTCGCCGTCCGGCGGGCGGGCGACCGAGATGCGGGTGGTCGGCCACTCCAGCCGGCGGCTGATCCCGTCGACGAGGGAGACCGTGGGCCGGTTGACCTGGAAGTCGTAGTAGTCCTCGGGGTCCAGCGCGGCCAGCGGCGTGGCGTCCCAGATCAGCTCGAGGTGCTCCAGCGCCCCGGTGGCGGCGTCCCCGGCGTCGTTCCAGCCCTCGAACGCGACCACCACCACGGGATCGTCCAGCTGGGGCAGGTCGTCTGCTGCGGTCGGATCGCTCACCCTTCGAGCCTACGTCCAGCGGGGTCCCCGGCCGCGGTGAACAGGGGCTCCTGGGGCTGCCCGGGTGCCCGGTGTGCCGACGTGCGCGACCGGTGGGGGCCGGAAGTGAGACGATGGCCGTGCTGTTCGAGGACGACGAGGCACCGGACCGCCCGTCGGAGTTGCCAGGGCCCTGGCGCCGGACGCCTCCGTGACCGTGCCCGATCGACGCCGAGGACTGCCCGTGCCCGATTCCCCGCAGCTGCGTCCCGACGCGACCGCAGCCCTCACCGCGCAGCTCCGGAGCCGGATCATGGTGCTCGACGGCGCGATGGGCACGGCCATCCAGCGGGACCGGCCGGACGAGGCGGGGTACCGGGGGGAGCGGTTCGCCGACTGGCCCACCGACGTGCAGGGCAACAACGACCTGCTCAGCATCACCGCTCCGGAGGTCGTCGCCGGGATCCACCGCGAGTACCTCGAGGCCGGCGCGGACCTGATCGAGACCAACACCTTCAACGCCACCGCGATCTCGCTGGCCGACTACGGCATGTCCGACCTCGCCTACGAGCTCAACGTCGCCGCCGCCCGGCTGGCCCGCGCGGAGTGCGACGCGATGACCGAGCGGACCCCGGACCGGCCGCGCTACGTCGTCGGGGCGATCGGGCCGACCAGCCGGACGGCGTCCATCTCGCCCGACGTGAACGACCCCGGCGCCCGCAACGTCACCTTCGACGAGCTGGTCGCGGCCTACCTGACCCAGGCGGACGGGCTGGTCGACGGCGGCTCCGACGTGCTGCTGATCGAGACGGTGTTCGACACGCTCAACGCCAAGGCGGCGGTCTTCGCGCTGGAGACGCTGTTCGAGCAGCGCGGCCGCCGCTGGCCGGTGATGGTCTCCGGCACCATCACCGACGCCTCCGGCCGCACGCTGTCCGGTCAGGTCACCGAGGCGTTCTGGTACTCCGTGCGGCACGCCCGCCCGCTGCTGGTGGGGCTGAACTGCGCCCTCGGCGCGCGGGAGATGCGGCCCTACGTCGCCGAGATCGCCCGGGTCGCGGACACCTTCGTCTCCTGCTACCCCAACGCCGGCCTGCCCAACGCCTTCGGCGAGTACGACGAGTCGCCGGAGGAGACCGCCGCCGTCCTCGAGGAGTTCGCGGGAGCCGGCTTCGTCAACCTGGTCGGCGGCTGCTGCGGCACCACCCCCGCGCACATCGCCGCCATCGCCGCCGCCGTGGCGGGCCGGACCCCCCGGACGCCGCCCCCGGCGCGCCCGGCGCTCCGGCTGTCCGGCCTGGAGCCGGTCACCGTGGACGACGACTCGCTGTTCGTCAACGTCGGCGAGCGGACCAACATCACGGGGTCGGCGCGCTTCCGCAACCTGATCAAGGCCGGGGACTACCCGGCCGCGCTGGCCGTCGCCCGCCAGCAGGTCGAGGCCGGCGCGCAGGTCATCGACGTCAACATGGACGAGGGGATGATCGACGGCGTCGCGGCGATGGACCGCTTCACCAAGCTGGTCGCCGCGGAGCCGGACATCTCCCGGGTGCCGATGATGATCGACTCCTCGAAGTGGGAGGTCATCGAGGCCGGGCTCAAGTGCGTCCAGGGCAAGTCGATCGTCAACTCGATCTCGCTGAAGGCCGGTGAGGAGGAGTTCGTCCGCCAGGCGCGGCTGTGCCGCAAGTACGGCGCCGCGGTGGTCGTCATGGCCTTCGACGAGGACGGCCAGGCAGACACGCTCGAGCGCCGCCGGCAGATCTGCCGGCGCGCCTACGACGTGCTCACCCGCGACGTCGGCTTCCCGGCCGAGGACGTCATCTTCGACCCCAACGTGTTCGCCGTGGCCACCGGCATCGAGGAGCACGCCCGCTACGGGCTGGACTTCATCGAGGCCACCCGCTGGATCAAGCAGAACCTGCCCGGCGCGCTGGTCTCCGGCGGGGTCTCCAACGTCTCGTTCTCCTTCCGCGGCAACAACCGCGTCCGCGAGGCGATCCACGCCGTCTTCCTGTTCCACGCGATCGCGGCCGGCATGGACATGGGCATCGTCAACGCCGGTGCGCTGGAGGTCTACGACGAGGTCCCCGCGCAGCTGCGCGAGCGCATCGAGGACGTCGTCCTCGCCCGCCGCCCGGACAGCACCGAGCGGCTGCTGGAGATCGCCGGCGACTACGCCGGGGACGGCGCCGTCGCGGAGGTCGCCACCGAGGAGTGGCGGGCGCTGCCGGTCGGCGAGCGGATCACGCACGCGCTGGTCAAGGGCATCGACGCCTTCGTCGAGGACGACACCGAGGAGCTGCGGCAGGAGATCAGCGCGCGCGGCGGGCGGCCGATCGAGGTGATCGAGGGCCCGCTGATGGACGGCATGAACGTCGTCGGCGACCTCTTCGGGGCGGGCAAGATGTTCCTCCCGCAGGTGGTCAAGTCCGCCCGGGTGATGAAGAAGGCCGTCGCGCACCTCATCCCGTTCATCGAGGCGGAGAAGCAGCCCGGGGACGCGGAGCGGAGCAACGGCAAGGTCGTCATGGCCACGGTCAAGGGCGATGTGCACGACATCGGCAAGAACATCGTCGGCGTCGTCCTGCAGTGCAACAACTACGACGTCGTCGACCTCGGCGTGATGGTGCCCGCCCAGAAGATCCTGGACGCCGCCAAGGCCGAGGGCGCCGACGTCATCGGGCTCTCCGGGCTGATCACCCCCTCCCTGGACGAGATGGTGAACCTGGCCGCGGAGATGGAGCGGCAGGGCTTCGAGGTCCCGCTGCTCGTCGGCGGTGCGACCACCTCGCGGGCGCACACCGCGGTCAAGGTCGACCAGCGCTACCACGGCCCGGTGATCTGGGTGAAGGACGCCTCCCGGTCGGTGCCGGTGGTCGCCGCCCTGCTGTCGGACGAGCAGCGGCCGGCGCTGCTCGCCGAGGTGGAGGCGGAGTACGCGGCGCTGCGCGAGCGGCACGCCGCCCGCACCGACACCCGCGCGCTGCTGCCGCTGGCCACCGCCCGCGCCCAGGCCCCCGCGCTCGACTGGAGCGGCTACCACCCGCCGCGGCCGCGGATGCTGCTGCAGCAGACCCGCGACGTGTGCGCCGGACCGGACTGCGACCACGCGCACGGGACGGCGACCCAGTTCGTCCGGACCTACGCCGACTACCCGCTGGAGGAGCTGCGCCGCTACATCGACTGGCAGCCGTTCTTCAACGCCTGGGAGATGCGCGGCCGGTTCCCCGACATCCTGAACAACCCGTCCACCGGCGAGGCGGCCCGCCGGCTGTACCAGGACGCCCAGGAGATGCTCGACCGGATCGTCGGCGAGAAGTGGCTGCGGGCCAGCGGCGTGGTCGGGCTCTTCCCGGCGAGCTCGGTGGACGGCGACGACATCGAGGTCTACACCGACGAGACCCGCCGCGAGGTCCGGGCCACCCTGCACCAGCTGCGCCAGCAGACCGAGGGCCGCGACGGCTCGGCCCGCATGTCGCTGGCCGACTTCGTCGCGCCGAAGGACACCGGGCTGCGCGACCACGTCGGGGCCTTCGCCGTCACCGCGGGCCTCGGCGCGGCGGAGCGGGTGGCGCAGTTCAAGAAGGAGAACGACGACTACAGCGCGATCCTGCTCGAGTCCCTCGCCGACCGGCTCGCCGAGGCCTTCGCCGAGCGGCTGCACGAGCGGGTCCGCAAGGAGCTGTGGGCCTACGCCCCCGACGAGGCGCTGGACCCGGACGGACTGCTCGCCGAGCGCTACGCCGGCATCCGGCCCGCGCCGGGCTACCCCGCCTGCCCGGAGCACACCGAGAAGCAGACGATCTGGGAGCTGCTCGACGTGGCCGGCAGCACCGGCATCGAGCTGACCGAGAGCATGGCGATGTGGCCGGGCGCCTCGGTGAGCGGGCTGTACTTCTCGCACCCGGAGTCGCGGTACTTCGTGCTCGGCCGGATCGGCCGGGACCAGGTCGAGGACTACGCCCGCCGGAAGGGCTGGACCCTCACCGAGGCCGAGCGGTGGCTCTCGCCGAACCTCGGCTACCGCACCCAGGAGGAGTAGCCGACGCGCCGCCGCCCGGGGCGGTCAATCGGCAGGAGTCCCTTGACCGCCCGCGGTGCGCCACCTACTGTTCAGGGAACTGATATACCAGTCCTGAACTGGTGGTCTGGCAGGAGGGAAACCACATGTCCGTGCTCGCCGATCGAGAGCTCGACGCGCCGGTGGTCGGCGACCCGGTGCTCACCCGCACCCTCGCCGAGACCGACCCCGAGGTCGCCGCGGCCATCTCCGCCGAGCTGGGCCGGCAGCAGAGCACGCTGGAGATGATCGCCAGCGAGAACTTCGCGCCGCTGGCGGTCATGCAGGCGCAGGGCTCGGTGCTCACCAACAAGTACGCCGAGGGGTACCCGGGCCGGCGGTACTACGGCGGATGCGAGCACGTCGACGTCGTCGAGCAGCTGGCGATCGACCGGCTGAAGGCGCTGTTCGGCGCCGAGTACGCCAACGTGCAGCCGCACTCGGGCGCGCAGGCCAACGCCGCGGCCATGGCCGCGCTGCTGCAGCCCGGCGACACCATCCTGGGCCTGGACCTGGCCCACGGCGGTCACCTGACCCACGGGATGAAGCTCAACTTCTCCGGCAAGCTCTACGACGTCGCCGCCTACCACGTCGGCCGCCAGGACCATCGGGTCGACATGGCCGAGGTCGAGCGGCTGGCCCGCGAGCGGCGTCCCAAGCTGATCGTCGCCGGCTGGTCGGCCTACCCCCGCCAGCTGGACTTCGCCGCGTTCCGCCGGATCGCCGACGAGGTCGGCGCCTACCTGATGGTGGACATGGCGCACTTCGCCGGCCTGGTCGCCGCCGGCCTGCACCCCTCGCCGGTGCCGCACGCGCACGTGGTCACCTCCACCACGCACAAGACCCTGGGCGGGCCCCGCGGCGGGGTCATCCTGGCCACCGCGGACCTGGCCAAGAAGTTCAACTCCTCGGTCTTCCCCGGCCAGCAGGGCGGCCCGCTGGAGCACGTGATCGCGGCCAAGGCGGTGGCCTTCAAGCTGGCCGCCGAGCCGGCCTTCCGCGAGCGGCAGGAGCGCACGCTGGCCGGCGCCCGGATCCTCGCCGACCGGCTGCTGGCGTCCGACTGCCGGGAGGCCGGGGTCAGCGTGGTCAGCGGCGGCACCGACGTGCACCTGGTCCTGGTCGACCTGCGCGAGTCGCCGCTGGACGGCCAGCAGGCCGAGGACCGGCTGCACGCCATCGGCATCACGGTGAACCGGAACGCGGTGCCCTTCGACCCGCGGCCCCCGATGGTCAGCTCCGGGGTGCGCATCGGCACCCCGGCGCTGGCCGCCCGCGGCTTCGACGCCGAGGACTTCACCGAGGTCGCCGACGTCATCGCCACCGCCCTGCGGCCCACCGTGGCCGACGACCGGCTGGCCCGGCTGCGCCAGCGGGTCACCGCCCTGGCCGACCGCCACCCGCTCTACGCCGGCCTGACCGGGGGCACCCGATGACCCCGCGCACGCCGGGCGCCGACCTGCCCGAGCACCCGGACTTCCTCTGGCGGAACCCGGAGCCGAAGAAGTCCTACGACGTCATCGTGATCGGCGGCGGCGGGCACGGCCTGGCCACCGCGCACTACCTGGCCAAGAACCACGGCATCACCAACGTCGCGGTGCTGGAGAAGGGCTGGCTGGCCGGCGGCAACATGGCCCGCAACACCACGCTGATCCGCTCCAACTACCTGTGGGACGAGAGCGCGGCCATCTACGAGCACTCCCTCAAGCTGTGGGAGGGGCTCGAGGAGGACCTCGGCTACCCCATCCTGTTCAGCCAGCGCGGCGTGCTCAACCTGGCGCACACCCTGCAGGACGTCCGGGACAGCGTCCGGCGGGTGGAGGCCAACAAGCTCAACGGCGTGGACGCCGAGTGGCTGGAGACCGACGAGGTCCGCAAGATCTGCCCGATCGTCAACACCTCCGCCGACATCCGCTACCCGGTGCTGGGCGCCACCTACCAGCCGCGCGCCGGCATCGCCAAGCACGACTACGTGGCGTGGGGCTTCGCCCGCCGCGCCGACGAGGCCGGGATCGACCTGATCCAGGGTTGCGAGGTCACCGGCTTCACCACCGACGGCGACCGGGTGACCGGCGTCGAGACCAACCTGGGCACCATCGCCGCGGGCCGGGTGGCGCTGTGCGCCGCCGGGCACACCACGACGCTCACCGACATGCTCGGCTTCCGGGTGCCGGTGCAGAGCCACCCGCTGCAGGCCCTGGTCTCCGAGCTGCTGGAGCCGGTGCACCCCACGGTCGTGATGTCCAACGCCGTGCACGTCTACGTCTCCCAGGCGCACAAGGGCGAGCTGGTGATGGGCGCCGGCGTCGACTCCTACAACGGGTACGGCCAGCGCGGCGCGTTCCACGTCATCGAGCGCCAGATGGCCGCCGCCGTCGAGCTGTTCCCCGTCTTCGCGCGGGCGCACCTGCTGCGCACCTGGGGCGGCATCGTCGACACCAGCCCCGACGCCTCGCCGATCATCGGGCGCACCCCGTACGACAACGTCTACCTCAACTGCGGATGGGGGACCGGCGGCTTCAAGGCCACGCCGGGCATCGGCTGGTGCCTGGCCGACACCATCGCCAACGACGAGCCGCACCCCTACGTGGCGCCGTTCAGCCTCGACCGCTTCGTCACCGGTGCCCTCGTCGACGAGCACGGCGCCGCCGCCGTGGCCCACTGACCCCGGGAGATCAGCGTGCAACTCATCGAATGCCCGTGGTGCGGCCCCCGCGAGGAGGTCGAGTTCCACTACGGCGGCCAGGCCCACGTCCCCTACCCCGAGGACCCCGCCGCCCTCGACGACGAGCAGTGGGCGCACTACGTGTTCTTCCGCGACAACACCAAGGGCCGGTTCGCCGAGCGCTGGTCGCACAGCGCCGGCTGCCGCCGCTGGTTCAACGCGGTGCGCGACACCGCCACCTACCGCTTCGAGGCGGTCTACCGCCCCGACGAGCCGAAGCCGGTGACCTCGTGACCTCCTCCCGCACCCCGGACGGCGGGCGCGTCGACCGGACGGCCTCCGTCGCCTTCACCTTCGACGGGCAGTCCTACACCGGGCACCCCGGTGACACCCTGGCCTCGGCGCTGCTGGCCAACGGCCGGCACTCGATCGCCACCAGCGTGAAGCTCGGCCGCCCCCGCGGGGTCGCCGCCGCCTGGGCCGAGGACCCCAGCAGCCTGGTGCAGATCGAGGAGCCGTTCCCCGAGCCGATGCTGCTGGCCACCACCGTCGAGCTCTACGACGGCCTGGTCGCCCAAGGGCTGCCCGGCCAGGGCCGGCTGGCCGAGGTGCCGGACTCCGCCCGCTACGACGCCGTGCACGGCCACGTCGACGTGCTGGTCGTCGGCGCCGGCCCGGCCGGGCTGGTCGCCGCGCTGACCGCCGCCCGCGCCGGTGCCCGGGTCGCCCTGGTCGACGAGCAGGCCGAGGCCGGCGGCGCCCTGCTGGGCAGCGACGACCGCCTCGACGGCGCCCCGGCGCTGGACTGGGTCGCCGGCGCGGTGGCCGAGCTGGCCGCACACCCCGACGTCCTGCACCTGCAGCGGACGACGGCCTTCGGGCTCTACGACGACGGGTTCGTGCTCGCCCTGGAGCGGCGCACCGACCACCTGGGCACCGCCGCGCCGCGGCACGTGTCCCGGCAGCGGGTCTGGCGGATCCGTGCCCGCTCGGTCGTGGTGGCGACCGGCGCCCACGAGCGCCCCGTCGTCTTCGCCGACAACGACCGGCCCGGGATCATGCTCGCCGGGGGTGCGCGCACCTTCCTGCACCGCTACGGCGTGCTGGCCGGCCGCGAGGCCGTCGTCTTCACCACCAACGACAGCGCCTACGCCGCGGCGGTCGACCTGGCCGACGCCGGCGTGCGGATCGCCGCGGTCGTCGAGGCCCGGCCGGCCGCGCCCGCGCACTGGGCGGCGGCCTGCGCCCAGCGGGGGATCCCGGTGCGCACCGGCGCGGTGGTCACCGGCACCGAGGGCACCGACCGGGTCAGCGCCGCGCTGGTGGCGCCCCTGACCGACGGGGTCCCGGGCGAGGCCGAGCGGATCGGCTGCGACCTGCTGCTGGTCAGCGGCGGCTGGAACCCCGCCGTCCACCTGTTCAGCCAGGCCCGCGGCCGGCTGCGCTTCGACGAGGCGCTCGGCGCGTTTCTGCCCGCCGAGGAGCTGGCCGGGGTCGGCGTCGCCGGCGCCGCCGGCGGCGTGCTGGACCTGGCCGGCTGCCTGCGCGAGGGACGGCGGGCGGCGGACACCGCGCTGTCCGGGCTGTCGCTGACCGCCGCCGAGGTGCCGCTGCCCGCGGCCGAGGCGCCGGCCGGGCCGACCCCGCCGATGACGCTGTGGCGGGTCCCGGACACCTCGCCCGCCGCCGGGACCACCTCCTTCGTGGACCTGCAGCGCGACGCCACCGTCGCCGACCTGGCCCGCGCCGCCGGCGCCGGCCTGCGCTCGATGGAGCACGTCAAGCGCTTCACCACCATCGGGACGGCGCACGACCAGGGCAAGACCTCCGGCGTCCTGGCCTCCGGCATCACCGCCGAGCTGCTGGGCCTGCCGGTGCAGGTCACCGGGACGACGACCTTCCGCCCGCCGTACACGCCGGTGGCCTTCGCCGCGCTCGCCGGGCGGGACCGCGGGGCGCTGTTCGACCCGGAGCGGACCACCGCGGTGCACGACTGGCACGTCGCCGAGGGCGCGGTCTTCGAGGACGTCGGCCAGTGGAAGCGGCCGCGCTACTACCCACGGCCCGGGGAGGACATGGAGGCCGCCGTCCTGCGCGAGTGCGCCGCCACCCGCGGGGGAGTGGGCATCCTCGACGGCTCCACGCTGGGCAAGATCGACGTCTCCGGCCCGGACGCCCCGGTGCTGCTCGACCGGCTCTACACCAACATGATGAGCAGCCTCAAGGTCGGCGCGGTCCGCTACGGCGTCATGTGCGGCGTCGACGGCATGGTCATCGACGACGGCACGGTGCTCCGGCTGGCCGAGGACCGTTTCCTGGTGCTCACCACCACCGGCGGCGCGGCGAAGATCATGGACTGGATGGAGGAGTGGCTGCAGACCGAGTGGCCCGGGCTGCGGGTGCACCTCACCTCGGTCACCGAGCAGTGGTCCACCTTCCCGGTCGTCGGCCCGCGCTCCCGCGACGTCATCGGCGCGCTGTTCCCCGACGTCGACGTGACCAACGAGGCGTTCCCGTTCATGACCTGGCGGGACACCACCCTCGGCGGCGTGCCGGTGCGGCTGGCCCGGATCAGCTTCTCCGGTGAGCTGGCCTACGAGGTCTACGTCAGCTCCTGGCACGCCCGCGCGGTCTGGGAGCGGCTCGTCGAGGCCGGCCGCCCGTACGGGATCACCCCGTACGGCACCGAGACGATGCACGTGCTCCGCGCCGAGAAGGGCTACCCGATCATCGGGCAGGACACCGACGGCACGGTCACCCCGCAGGACCTCGGCATGGCCTGGGCGGTGTCGAAGAAGAAGCCCGACTTCGTCGGCAAGCGCTCCTTCGCCCGGCCGGCGAACGCCGACCCGATGCGCAAGCAGCTCGTCGGCCTGCTCCCGGTCGACCGGGACACCGTGCTGCCGGAGGGCTCGCAGATCGTCGAGTCCCCGGCCGACGGCCAGCTCCCGCCGCCCCCGGTGCCGATGCTCGGCCACGTCACCTCCAGCTACCGCAGTGCCGAGCTGGGCCGGCCGTTCGCCCTCGCCCTGGTCAAGGGCGGCCGGGCACGGATCGGCGACACCGTCTCCGTCCCGGTGAACGGGACCCTCGTGACCGCCGAGGTGACCGGCTCGGTGCTGGTCGACCCGGAAGGAGCCCGCCGCGATGGCTGACCAGCTGCTGCGCACCTACCCGCTCGAGGCGTGGACCGCCGCCTTCGACGCGCTGCCCGACGCGGTGCGGATCACCCCCGAGCCGTTCGTCGCGATGGCCGACGTCCGGGTGGCCCCGGCCGGCCCCGGTGGGGTCGCCGTCCGCGGCACGCCCCTGCCCACCGAGCCCAACACCTGGACGCCGACGGCGGACGGGCGACTGGTCTGGCTGGGCCCCGACGAGTGGCTGCTCACCAGCACCGGCACCGCACCCGAGGCGCTCGAGAAGGAGCTGCGCGAGCAGCTGCGACCGCTCGGCGGCACCGCGGTCGACGTGTCGGCCCAGCGGATCTGGCTGCGGGTCAGCGGCTCCCGGGCGCGGGACGTGCTGGCCAAGGGCTGCTCGATCGACCTGCACCCCCGGGTGTTCCGGCAGGGGCACAGCGCCCAGACCACCCTCGGCCAGGCCGGCGTCGTGCTGCTGGCCCTCGGCGACGGCGACGACTTCGCCGTCCTGGTGCGCTCGTCGTTCGCCGGCTACCTCGCCACCTGGCTGCTCGACGCGAGCCTCGAGTACGCCCCGCTCGGTTGAGCACCCCCACCCCCACGATCGTCCGGCAGTAGGGAGAGCAGTCATGTCCACCACTCCTCGTGTGGTGATCATCGGAGCGGGCATCGTCGGCGCGAACCTGGCCGACGAGCTGACCGCCCGCGGTTGGGACCGCGTGACCGTGGTCGACCAGGGCCCGCTGCCGCTGACCGGCGGGTCGACCTCGCACGCGCCGGGGCTGGTGTTCCAGACCAACGGCTCCAGGACCATGACCGAGTTCGCCCGGTACACGGTGGAGAAGTTCCTGGACCTGGACGTCGACGGCGCGTGGTGCTTCAACCAGGTCGGCGGCCTGGAGGTGGCGACCACCCCGGAGCGGCTGGCCGAGCTGCACCGCCGGCAGGGCTGGGCCACCTCCTGGGGCATCCAGGGCGAGGTGCTGAGCCCGGAGGAGTGCGTGCGGCTGCACCCGCTGGTCGACCGCGACCAGATCGTCGGCGGCCTGCACGTGCCCAGCGACGGGCTGGCCAAGGCCTCCCGCGCCGTCGTCGCGCTGGCCCGCCGCGCCGAGGCGCGCGGCGCGGTCTTCCAGGGCTCCACCCGGGTCACCGGCATCGAGCAGTCCGGCGGCCGGGTGACCGGCGTCCGCACGGACGGCGGCGTCATCCCCGCCGACGTCGTGGTGTCCTGCGCCGGCTTCTGGGGCCCGGCGGTCGGCGCGATGGTCGGCATGAAGGTCCCGCTGCTGCCGCTGGCCCACCAGTTCGTGTGGACCGGCCAGGTCGCCGACCTCGTCGGCCGCAACGACGAGCTCACCGAGGCCGGCATGCCGATCCTGCGCCACCAGGACCGGGACCTCTACTACCGCGAGCGCGGCGACCGCCTGGGCATCGGCTCCTACGCGCACCGGCCGATGCCGGTCGAGCTGACCGACCTCCCCGAGGGCGAGGTCACCGACGCCGCGATGCCCTCGATGCTGCCCTTCACCGAGGAGGACTTCGCCGAGCAGTGGGAGCAGAGCCAGGAGCTGCTGCCCTCGCTGCGCGCCGCCAAGATCGACTCCGGGTTCAACGGGATCTTCTCCTTCACCCCCGACGGCGGGCCGCTGGTCGGGGAGTCCCCGGACGTCGCCGGCTTCTGGATCGCCGAGGCGGTGTGGGTCACCCACTCCGCGGGCGTGGCCCGGGCGGTTGCCCAGCTGCTCGTCGACGGCCGCAGCGAGGTGGACCTGCACAGCTGCGACGTGGCCCGCTTCGAGGAGGTGCAGCTCACCGACGCCTACGTGCGGGAGACCTCCCAGCAGAACTTCGTCGAGGTCTACGACATCCTGCACCCGCTGCAGCCCAAGACCTCGCCGCGCGACCTGCGGGTCAGCCCCTTCCACGCCCGGCAGAAGGAACTGGGCGCGGTGTTCCTGGAGGCCACCGGCTGGGAGCGGCCGCACTGGTACGAGGCCAACGCCGGCCTGGTCGACCAGCTGCCCGCCGAGTGGGTGCCCCCGGCGCGGGACGAGTGGTCGGCGCAGTTCTGGTCGCCGATCGCGGCCGCCGAGGCGTGGAAGACCCGCACCGCGGTCGCGATGTACGACATGACCCCGCTCAAGCGGCTGGAGGTCAGCGGCCCCGGCGCGCTGGACCTGCTGCAGCGGCTGACCACCGGCCAGATGGACAAGTCCGTCGGCTCGGTCACCTACACCCTCGCGCTGGACGCCGCCGGCGGGGTCCGCAGCGACCTGACCGTCGCGCGGCTGGGGGAGCAGCTGTTCCAGGTCGGCGCCAACGGCAACCTGGACCTGGACCTGTTCCGCCGCGAGGCGCCGGCCGACGGCAGCGTGCAGGTCCGCGACGTCACCGGCGGCACCTGCTGCATCGGCCTGTGGGGCCCGCGGGCCCGCGACCTGGTGCAGAAGGTCACCGGCGACGACTTCACCAACGAGGGGCTGAAGTACTTCCGCGCCAAGAAGGCGACCCTCGGCGGCGTCCCGGTCACCGCGATGCGGCTGTCCTACGTCGGTGAGCTCGGCTGGGAGATCTACACCAGCGCGGAGCTCGGCCAGAAGCTGTGGGACGTGCTCTGGGCGGCCGGCGAGGAGCTGGGCGTGGTCGCCGCCGGGCGCGCCGCGTTCAACAGCCTGCGGCTGGAGAAGGGCTACCGGTCCTGGGGCTCGGACATGACCACCGAGCACGACCCCTACGAGGCGGGTCTGGGCTTCGCCGTCCGCAAGCAGAAGGGCGACTTCGTCGGCAGCGACGCCGTCGCGGACAGGAGCGACGACACCGTCACCCGGCGGCTGTCCTGCCTGACCGTGGACGACGGGACCAGCGTCGTGCTCGGCCACGAGCCGGTGTACGTCGACGGCGTCCCGGCCGGCTACGTCACCAGCGCCGCCTTCGGGCACACCGTCGGCAAGCCGATCGCCTACGCCTGGCTGCCGGCCGGCGCCGGGGTCGGGACGGCGGTGGAGATCGGGTACTTCGACCGCCGGATCGCCGCCACCGTCACCGCCGAGCCCCTCGTCGACCCGGAGATGACCCGCATCCGCGGATAGCGGCCAGCAAGGACCCGCCTGCAGGACGCAGCCCTGCCCTCGCCGCACCCTCGCGGCGGGGGCGGGGCTGCCGTCCTGCCCGCTGTCCGCCCGTTCCAGGCGTGGCCGCCGAACGAGGCCGCCCGCTGTCCGTCGACCCGACCCGCACCCCTGGAGGACCCCGCATGCGCACCGACACCCTGTCGGCGTTCCTCGGCCGGCTCGCCGCCCGCGTCCCCGCCCCGGGCGGAGGAGCCACCGCCGGCCTGCACGCCGCGCAGGCCGCCGCGCTCGTCGCGATGGTCGCCCGCTACAGCGACGCCCCGAGGTACGCCGAGCACGCCGACACGATCAGCGCGGTCACCGCCGCGGCCGACGAGCTGGCCGCCCGGGCCCTGGCGCTGGCCGAGGAGGACGCCGCGGTGTTCGGGGAGGTCGCCCGCGCCTACGCGCTGCCCAAGGCCACCGAGGAGGAGGCCGCGGCCCGCTCGGCGGCCATCGCCACGGCGCTGGTCGCGGCGGCCCGCGTGCCGGCCGACGTCGTCGCGGTCGCCGACCGCACCCTCGGCCTGGCCGAGCAGCTGCTGCCCATCGGCAACCGCAACGTGATCAGCGACGTGGCGGCGGCCGCCGAGGCCGCCCGCGCCGCGGCGACCACCGCGCGGGTCAACGTGGAGATCAATCTGGCCGGCATCCGCGACGAGGCGGTACGCGCCGAGCTGACCGGAGCCGTCGACACGGTGGACGACGTCGTCGCGCGCGCCGACCGGGTGACCGCGGCGGTCCGGGCGGAGCTGGCCCGATGACCGCGGAGCTGGACGGCCGCCGGCCGGCCACCGACATCCGCTCCCGGGTGGCCGCCGAGGCGGCCCGACTGGCCGCCGCCGGGACCCCGCCCCGCCTCGCCGTCGTGGTGGCGACCGACGACGGGGGCAGCGCCTGGTACGTGCGGTCCATCGCGAAGGCGGCGGAGAAGACCGGGATCGCCTGCTCCGTCGTCGACCTGGGGCCCACGGCTCCGCACGAGGAGATCCGCGCCGCGCTGACCGGGCTGAGCGCGGACCCGGGCGTGCACGGGATCATCCTGCAGACCCCGCTGCCGCCCGACGCGGACCTGGACGACCTCACGGTCGCGATCGACCCGGCCAAGGACGTGGACGGCGCCAACCCGCTGAGCCTCGGCCGGCTCGCCGCCGGGCTGCCGGCCTTCGCCCCGGCCACCGCCGAGGCCGTCGTCACGCTGCTCGACGTGTACGGCGTCCCGCTGACCGGCACCCGCGCGGCGGTCGTCGGCCGGTCCAACGTGGTGGGCAAGCCGCTGGCGCACCTGCTGCTGCAGCGCGACGCCACGGTGACCATCTGCCACCGGCACACCAAGGAGCTGGCCGAGTCCACCCGCACGGCCGACGTCCTCGTCGTCGCGGTCGGCCTGCCCGGCCTGATCACCGCCGAGCACGTGGCCGAGGGAGCGGTGGTCGTCGACGTGGGCACCACGCCCACCGCGGACGGCGGGCTGGCCGGCGACGTCGACGCCGCGTCGGTGACCGGCCGGGCGGCCGCGCTGAGCCCGGTGCCCGGCGGCGTCGGTCCGGTCACCACCGCGCTGCTGCTGCAGCACACCGTGCAGGCCGCGGCCCGGGTCGCCGACCGTGGTCACCAGCACCGCTGAGCTGCCGGCGCCCGGCCGGGTGTCCCGGGCGCCGGTGCACCCGGTGGCCCGGCTGCTGCGCTCGGGGCGCCCGCTGGTCAGCGGCATCCTGAACGTCACGCCGGACTCCTTCTCCGACGGCGGCCGGTTCCTGGCCGGCGACCGGGCGCTGGAGCAGGGGCTGCGACTGGCCGCCGGGGGCGCCGACCTCATCGACGTGGGCGGGGAGTCCACCCGCCCCGGAGCGCGTCAGCCGACGGTGGAGGAGGAGCTCGACCGGGTGGTGCCGGTCGTGGCGGCGCTGGCCCGGCGGGTGTCGGTGCCGCTGTCGGTGGACACCTCGCGGCCGGAGGTGATGCGCGCGGCCGTGGCGGCCGGCGCGGGCATGGTGAACGACGTCCGGGCGCTGCGGCGGCCCGGCGCCCTAGCGGCGGTCGCCGAACTCGGCGTGCCGGTGTGCCTGATGCACATGCAGGGGTCGCCGGTGAGCATGCAGCGCGACCCCCGCTACGCCGACGTGGTTGCCGACGTCCGCGGCTTCCTGGCCGAGCGGTTGCGGGCCTGCCGCCGGGCCGGCGTGCCGGACGAGCACCTGGTGGTCGACCCGGGCTTCGGGTTCGGCAAGACCCTGCCGCACAACCTCGCCCTGCTCAGCGGGCTGGGCGGGCTGCGCGCGCTCGGCGTCCCGGTCATGGTCGGCGTCTCGCGGAAGTCGATGCTGGGCGAGCTGACCGGCCGGGCCGTGCCCGACCGGCTCGCCGGCTCGCTCGCGGCGGCCCTGCTGGCCGCGCAGCACGGCGCTCGCGTGCTCCGGGTGCACGACGTCGCCGCCACCCGCGACGCCCTCGCCGTGCTGAGCGCCGTCGACGGGGACTGACCCGGACCACCTCGGAGTCCGGCAGGCGGAGCGGCCGGCGGCGCCGGCCTGCCGGGACTAGATGACGGCGCGGATGGCCCGCTCGAAGCCGATCACGTGCTCGCGCGCGAGCTCCTCGGCCCGGTCGGCGTCGCCGTCGGCGATGGCACGCAGCAGCTCCACGTGCTCCCCGACGTGGGCGTCCACCGTGGGCAGCCGGTCCAGGAAGAGGCAGAAGATCCGGGTCGCGAGGTTGTCGTAGCGCACCAGGACGTCGTCCAGGTGCGGGTTGGCCGCTGCCCGGTAGATCGCCCGGTGGACGGCGAGGTCCCGGCGCATCAGCTCGGTCCGGTCCAGCGCACCCACGTCCAGGGCGGCGATCTCGGCGGCCATGTCGGCCAGCTCGAGGCGCGTCTCGCGCACCGCCCGCTCGGCGGCACGCCGGGCGGCGAGGGGCTCCAGCTGCACCCGGATCTCGGAGATGTGCGCCAGGTCGGTGATGTCCATCCCGGTGGCGAACGTGCCGCGCCGGGGGAAGGAGACGACCAGCCGGTCGACCTCCAGCCGCTTGAGCGCCTCGCGCACCGGCGTGCGGCCCACACCCAGCGAGCGGGCGAGCGCGTCGTCGTCGATCGGCTCGTTGGGGCGGATCTCGAGCATGATCAGCTGGTCGCGGATCGCCACGTACGCCCGGTCGGCCAGCGAGGCCCCCGGCAGCTCGACGTCCGGTGCTGCGGTCATCACGAAGGCATCGTAAGGGCTGGAGCACCAGAATCCTTGCCTCGCGAGGATGAACGACATATCGTTCTGCATCGGCTGATATACCAACTGGCTCTCAGAGCTGGCCAGGTCCAACGCTGCACAGGGAGGGAGGCCGGGCATGACCATCAGCGTCTTCGACCTCTTCAAGGTGGGCATCGGGCCCTCGAGCTCGCACACGGTCGGCCCGATGCGCGCCGCCGCTACGTTCGCCGGCCGGCTCCGCGAGGAGGGCCTGCTGCCCCGGACCGCCGGGGTGCGCTGCGAGCTCTTCGGCTCCCTCGGCGCCACCGGGCACGGGCACGGCAGCGTGAAGGCCGTCGTCCTGGGCCTGGAGGGCGAGCAGCCCGACCGGGTCGACCCGGTCGCCGCCGAGCCCCGGGTCGCCGCCGTCCGCACCGAGGGCAAGCTGCTGCTCGCCGGCGAGCAGCCGATCGCCTTCGACGTCGACGAGGACGTCGTCCTGCACCGGCGCAAGCGGCTGCCCTTCCACAGCAACGGCATGCTGTTCCGGGCGCTGGACGCCGACGGCGCCGAGCTGACCCGCCGCGAGTACTACTCGGTGGGCGGCGGCTTCGTGCTGGACGAGGACGAGGCCGGCCGGCCGGCGCTGGTGGAGGACCCGACCCCGGTCCGGTACCCCTTCCGCACCGGCGGGGAGCTGCTCGCGCACACCCGCGCGACCGGGCTGTCGATCAGCGACGTCATGCTGGCCAACGAGCTGTCCTGGCGCAGCGAGGCGGAGGTGCGGGCCGGCCTGCTGCACGTGTGGGCGGTGATGCAGGAGTGCGTCGAACGCGGCACGCACACCCCCGGGGTGCTGCCCGGCGGCCTCAAGGTGCGCCGGCGCGCCGAGGCCCTGCGCACCCAGCTGGAGGCCACCCGGGACGACACCGACCCGCTGCGCGCCATGGAGTGGGTGACCCTGTACGCGCTGGCGGTCAACGAGGAGAACGCCGCCGGCGGCCGGGTGGTCACCGCCCCGACCAACGGCGCCGCCGGCATCGTCCCCGCCGTCCTGCACTACTACCGCGACTTCGTCCCCTCGTTCTCCGAGGACGGCGTCGTCCGGCTGCTGCTGACCGCCGGCGCGATCGGTCTGCTGTTCAAGGAGAACGCCTCGATCTCCGGAGCCGAGGTCGGCTGCCAGGGCGAGGTGGGCTCCGCCTGCTCGATGGCCGCCGGCGGCCTGGCCGAGGTCCTCGGCGGCACGCCCGAGCAGGTGGAGAACGCCGCGGAGATCGGCATCGAGCACAACCTGGGCCTCACCTGCGACCCGGTCGGCGGCCTGGTCCAGATCCCCTGCATCGAGCGCAACGCGGTCGGCTCGGTCAAGGCCATCACCGCCGCCCGGATGGCCGTCCGCGGCGACGGCACGCACCACGTGTCGCTGGACAAGGCGATCAAGACCATGCGGGAGACCGGCGCGGACATGAAGGACAAGTACAAGGAGACCGCCCGCGGCGGGCTGGCCCTCAACATCGTCGAGTGCTGAGGAGGCACCCGTGTCACACCCCTACACCCTCACGCTGAGCTGCTCCGAGCGGCCCGGCATCGTGCACGCGGTCAGCAGGTTCCTGTTCGAGCACGCCTGCGACATCGTCGAGCACCAGCAGTTCGACGACGCCGTCCGCGGTCAGCTGTTCCTGCGCACCGCCTTCGTCTGCTCGGAGGAGGCCGACGTCGAGCAGCTGACCGCGGCCTTCGCCCCGGTGGCCGAGGAGTTCGGGATGAGCTACTCGCTGGCCGGGGACCAGCCGCCGCGGATCCTGGTCATGGTCTCCAAGCTCGGCCACTGCCTCAACGACCTGATCTTCCGCTGGCGCGCGGGCAGCCTGGGCGGCGAGCTGGTGGCCGTCGTGTCCAACCACGAGGACCTGCGGCCGATGGCCGAGGCGGCCGGCCTGCCCTTCCACCACGTGCCCGTCACCCCGGCCACCAAGGCCGACGCCGAGGCGCGGCTGCTGGAGCTGGTCGAGGAGACCGAGGCCGACCTGGTCGTCCTGGCCCGCTACATGCAGGTGCTCTCCGACGAGGCCTGCCGGGCGCTGCACGGGCGGGCGATCAACATCCACCACTCGTTCCTGCCGGGCTTCAAGGGCGCCAAGCCCTACCACCAGGCCTTCGACCGCGGCGTCAAGCTGGTCGGGGCCACGGCGCACTACGTGACCCCGGACCTGGACGAGGGCCCGATCATCGAGCAGGAGGTGATCCGGATCGACCACGCGCACGACCCGCGGGCGCTGGCCACGGTCGGCCGGGACGCCGAGGCCCTGGCGCTGTCCCGGGCCGTGCGCTGGCACTGCGAGAGCCGGGTGCTGCTCAACGGGTCGAGTACCGTCGTCTTCAAGTGAGCACCGTCCCACCGGGCAGTCCGTCCGCCCGGTGACCCCGTCGGCCGGCGGCACGCGGCGGACCGGACGCCGGACCGACGCCGCCGCCGGGAGCGGACCGCGGCAGGTGGCCGCCGTCCCGGCAGCAGTGCTCCGAGCGGCCGCGTCCGCGTACGTCCGGCCCTACCAACGACTCGAGGAGTGACATGGCCAACCTGTTCATCGGCGGCAGCTGGCGCGCCGGGTCCTCCGGCGCCCAGCGCGAGGTCGTCAACCCCTTCGACCAGAGCGTCGTGGCGAAGGTGGACGAGGCCACGGCCGAGGACGTCGCCGCCGCCGTCGCTGCCGCCCGTGCCGCGTTCGACGCCGGCGACTGGCCGCGCACACCCGCCGCCGAGCGCGGCGCCCTGCTCGACCGGGTCGCGGACCTGCTGCTGCGCGACAAGGAGGACATCGCCGCGCTGGAGACCCGCGACACCGGCAAGACGGTGGTGGAGAGCCGGGTGGACGTCGACGACGTCGTGTCGGTGTTCCGCTACTACGCCGACCTCGCCGACAAGGACCCCGGCCGGCTGGTCGACGCCGGGCGCACCGACGTGGTCAGCCGCGTCGTGTACGAGCCGGTGGGCGTCTGCTCCCTCATCACGCCGTGGAACTACCCGCTGCTGCAGGTGTGCTGGAAGGTCGCTCCCGCGCTGGCCGCCGGCAACACCATCGTGGTCAAGCCCAGCGAGGTCACCCCGCTGACCACGATCAAGCTGGTGGAGCTGCTGGCCGAGGCCGGTGCCCCCGACGGCGTGGTCAACCTGGTGCTCGGGGACCGGGTGGCCGGCGCGGCCATGGTCGAGGACCCCCGGGTGGACATGGTCTCCTTCACCGGCGGTGTGGCCACCGGGCAGTGGATCCTGCGCACCGCCGCGGACACGGTGAAGAAGGTGACCGTCGAGCTCGGCGGCAAGAACCCCAACATCGTGTTCGCCGACGTCGACTTCGACACCGCCGTCGACAACGCGCTGACCGCCGTCTTCCTGCACGCCGGCCAGGTCTGCTCGGCCGGGGCCCGGCTGATCGTGCAGGACGAGATCCACGACCGGTTCGTGGCCGCGGTGGCCGAGCGGGCCGACCGCATCCGGCTGGGCAACGGCTTCGACGAGGGCACCGAGAGCGGCCCGATGATCTCCGCGCAGCACCGCGAGTCGGTGGAGCGGTACGTCGCCACCGGCCTCGAGGAGGGCGCCCGGCTGGTGGCCGGCGGCCGACGGCCCGAGGACCCCGAGCTCGCCGGGGGCTTCTTCTACCGGCCCACCGTGCTGGCCGACTGCCGCAGCGGCATGCACGTCGTCCAGCACGAGTCCTTCGGCCCGGTGCTCACCGTCGAGCGGTTCAGCACCGAGGAGGAGGCCATCGCGCTGGGCAACGACACCGAGTACGGCCTGGCCGGTGCGGTCTGGACCGCCGACCCGGCGCGGGCCGAGCGGGTCGCGCGCGCCCTGCGGCACGGGACCGTGTGGATCAACGACTACCACCCCTACCTGCCGCAGGCGGAGTGGGGCGGCTTCGGCCGGTCGGGCAACGGGCGGGAGCTCGGGCCCTCGGGCCTGGCCGAGTACCGCGAGGCCAAGCACATCTGGAACAACACCGCCCCCCAGCCGGCCGGCTGGTTCAAATGAAGGACCCCGCTGCCCCCCGCTGCTCGCAAGCTCGCAGCGGGGCCCTGCAGCGGGGCCGACGGGGCCGGGGCTGAACCTGGGGCCCGTCACCCTCCGGGTGGCGGGCCCCAGGGGCAGGCGGCCTCGTAGCGGGCGGCCAGCGCCAGCAGCAGTGCGTCGGCGTGCGGTGCCGCGGCCAGCTGCAGGCCGACCGGCAGGCCCTCGGCGGTGCGGCCGGCCGGCACGGTGACGACCGGGCCGCCGGTGAGGTTCCAGGGCACCTGGAAGGGCATGAACGAATGCCAGCCCGCCGGCACGTCCCGCCCGGCGATCCGGGTGGGCGGCCGGCGGACCGGGAAGGCGGCGACCGCCGTGGTGGGGGTCGCCACGACCGGGAAGCGGTGCAGGAAGGCGGCCGCGACCGCCCGGAAGTCCCGCAGCCGGCGCACCGCGGCGACGTGGTCGTCCCGGGTCAGCTCCGGCACCGCGGCCAGCTCCCACACCGTCTCGGCGGTGACCCCGTCCTCCTTGCTGTACGGGCCCGGGCCGAGCAGCAGGCGCAGGTCGGTGGCCGACAGCGGGGCGAACACCTCCCACGGGTCGGGCAGCCGGGGCACCTCCGCGGACACCCGGCAGCCGAGGTCCTCGAGCACCGCCACCGCCCGCGCCGCGACGTCGAGGACCTCCGGGTCGACCGGGTAGCGCCCCAGGTCGCCGGCCCAGGCCACGTAGACCGGGCCGGTGGCGGCGCCGGTTGCGGCGGCGGGCGCGGGGGAGGACCACTGCGGGGCCATCGCCGCGACCAGCAGCGCGGCGTCGCCCACGGTGGTGGCGAGCGAGCCGACGGCGTCCAGCAGTCCCGCGCCGGTACCCGGGCACAGCGCGGCGACCCGCTCGTGGGTCGGCTTGTAGCCCACGACGCCGCACAGGCCGGCCGGTGCGGCGATCGAGCCGCCGTAGTCGGTCCCCGTGGCGATCGGCACCAGCCCGGCGGCCACCGCCGACGCCGAGCCCCCGCTGGAGCCGCCGCTGGTGCGGCGCACGTCCCAGGGGTTGCGGCAGTCGTCGCGCAGCTCGTTGTGGGTCTCGCCGAGCAGGGCGAACGCCGGCGTGTTGGTCTTGCCCACCACGACCGCCCCGGCCGCCCGCAGCGCCGCGACCGCCGGTGAGTCCGTGTCGGGCCGGTGTCGCAGGAACCGGCGTGAGCCGTAGGTGGTCTGCAGGCCGGCGGTGTCCTCCACGTCCTTCACCCCGACGGGCACCCCGTGCAGCGGCCCGAGCCCGGTCCCGCCGCCCACGGCGTCCTCGGCCCGGCGCGCGGCGGCCAGCGCGCCCTCGGCGTCAACCGCGAGGAAGGCGTTGAGCCGGTCGTCCGCCGCGTCGATGGCCGCCAGGTACCGGCCCACCACCTCCACCGGCGACACCTGCCGCCGGACGATCGCCTCCCGCAGCACGCCCGCGCTGTGCCACTCCACAAGCATGGCCCCTCCTGGTCGTGTGCCGGACAGGCCACCGGCCGCCGTCCCGGGGAGGACGACGGCCGGAGGTCCGTGCGGTGTGGGTGCGGTCAGTGCATCGAGGCGGTCCTCGGCTCGGTCGCCGGCTCCGTGGCCGGCTGGTGCCGGTAGTAGTCGACGTACTCGGCCGGCAGCGGCTGGACGCCCAGGATCAGGTCCGCGGCCTTCTCCGCCAGCATCATGACCGGGGCGTAGATGTTGCCGTTGGTCACGTAGGGCATCGCCGAGGCGTCGGCGACCCGCAGACCCTCCAGCCCGTGCACGCCCATGGTGGTCGGGTCGACCACCGACAGCGGGTCGGTGCCCATCTTGGCCGTGCAGGACGGGTGCAGCGCCGTCTCGGCGTCCTTGGCGACCCAGGCGAGGATTTGCTCCGGGGTCTCGATCTCCGGTCCGGGGGAGATCTCGCCGCTGCTGTACTCGGCGAACGCGGGCTGGGCGAAGATCTCCCGCGCCACCTGCACGGCCTCGACCCACTCGCGGCGGTCCTGCTCGGTGGACAGGTAGTTGAACCGCATGGCCGGGTGCACCCGCGGGTCGGTGGACTTGATCTTCAACGTGCCGCGGGCGTCGGAGTACATCGGGCCGATGTGCACCTGGTAGCCGTGGTCGCCGGCCGGCATGGAGCCGTCGTAGCGGACGGCGATGGGCAGGAAGTGGAACATCAGGTTCGGGTAGACGACGTCGTCGTTGCTGCGGGTGAAGCCACCGGCCTCGAAGTGGTTGGTGGCGCCCAGACCCTTGCGCTGGAACAGCCACTGCGCGCCGATGCCCGGCTTGCGCCACCACTTCATGCCCGGGGCGATGGAGACCGGCTGCTTGCAGGCGTGCTGGATGTAGGTCTCCAGGTGGTCCTGCAGGTTCTCGCCCACGCCCGGGAGGTCGGCCACCACGTCGATGCCCAGGGCGCGCAGCTCCGAGCCGTTGCCCACCCCGGACAGCTGCAGCAGCTGCGGGGTGTTGATGGCGCCACCGGTGAGCACGACCTCCCCGGCGCGCACCGTGCGCACCTGTCCGCGGCCCCGGCGGTACTCCACCCCGACGGCCCGCTTGCCCTCGAAGAGGATCTTCGTGACGAACGCCCGGGTCTCCACGGTGAGGTTCTTGCGGGACATCGCGGGGTGCAGGTACGCGCGGGCGGCGCTGAGCCGGCGGCCGCGGTGCAGCGTGCGGTCGAAGAGCCCGAAGCCCTCCTGCCGGTAGCCGTTGAGGTCGTCGGTCCGGGGGTAGCCGGCCTGCTCGGCGGCGGCCAGGAAGGCCTGGAACAGCGGGTTGGTGCCCGGACCGCGCTCGAGGACCAGCGGGCCGTCGTGACCGCGGTACGGGTCGTCGGGGTCGGCCGCCAGGCAGTTCTCCAGGCGCTTGAAGTAGGGCAGGCAGTGAGCGAAGTCCCAGGAGTGCATGCCCTCGTCGGCGGCCCAGCGCTCGTAGTCCAGCGGGTTGCCGCGCTGGAAGATCATCCCGTTGATGCTGCTGGAGCCACCGAGGATCTTGCCCCGCGCGTGGTAGACCTTCCGGCCGCCCATCCACGGCTCGGGCTCGGTCTCGTACTTCCAGTCGTAGAACCGGTTGCCGATCGGGATGGTCAGCGCGGCGGGCATGTGGACGAACACGTCCCACTTGGAGTCCATGCGCCCGGCCTCCAGGACCAGCACCCGGTTCCCCGGGTCGGCGCTGAGCCGGTTGGCCACCGCGCTGCCGGCCGACCCCCCGCCGACGACCACGTAGTCGTACTGCTCACCCATGAGCTGCTCCTTCGAGTTCGGTTGGGCGTCCGCGTCCGGACTGGCGCCGGTCGGGACGAGGTGCCCGAGAGTCGGGCGGTTGGATCGTGTGCAGGTCGGCCCCACCGGGACCGGGGGACGCCGGGGTCAGGGCGCGGCGGGGGCGGCCGCGCGCAGCTGCCGCCGCCAGCGGGTGAACAGCCGGGGCTGGTTCATCCCCAGCACGGCGACGGGCTCACCGGCCCGCTCGTACACGGCCAGGAAGCTGCGGTCGGCCGGGCTGCCCTCGACGACCCGCACCTCGTCCCCGTCGCGGCGCGAACCGGCGAACTGGATCCGGGCGCCGTACTGGTCGGACCAGAAGTAGGGCACCGGCGGCGGGGGAGCCACCGTTCCCAGCAGCGTGGCGACCGCGGCGGTCGGCACCTCGAGCGCGTGCGTCCAGTGCTCGACCCGCCGGTGCCCGCCGGTGGCGGGCGACCAGGCGGCGGCGCAGTCGCCGACCGCCACGACCTCGGGGACGGCGGTGGCGCCGGAGGGGTCGGTGAGCACGCCTCCGGCCACCTCCAGGCCCGAGCCCGCCAGCCACTCGACGTTGGGCTGGGCGCCGATGCCGACCAGCACGACGTCGGCGGGCAGGCGCCGGCCGTCGGCCAGCTCCACGGCCTCGACCCGCCCGGTGCCGACCAGGCGGGCCACGCCGACGCCGGTCAGCAGCCGGGTGCCGTGGTCGGCGTGCAGCTCGGCGCAGACCGCGCCCATCTGCGCGCCCAGCGGCCCGGACAGGGGGACCGGCAGGCCCTCGATGACGGTCACCTCCAGCCCGAGGGTCCGGGCGGTGGAGGCCACCTCCGCGCCGATGAAGCCCGCGCCGATGACGACCAGGTGGGCGCCGGGACGCAGCTCGGCGCCCAGGGCGAGCGCATCGTCGAGGGTGCGCAGGACGTGCACCCCGGCCAGGCCGTCGGTGCCGGGCAGCCGGCGGGCACGGGCCCCGGTGGCCAGGACGACCCCGTCGGCGTGCACCTCGGTGCCGTCGGCCAGCCGCACGGCCCGGTTGCGCGGGTCCAGGGCCACCGCGGAGCTGCCCAGCCGCCAGTCCAGGTCCAGCGCGGCGTCGTCCGGGGACTCGAGGTCGATGTCGGCCCGCGTGGACGTGCCGGCCAGGAAGTCCTTGGACAGCGGGGGGCGGTCGTAGGGCGCGTGCACCTCGTCGCCGATGAGCACGACCCGGCCGTCGAAGCCCTGGGCGCGCAGCGCGCGTGCGGCGGACAGGCCGGCCAGCGAGGCGCCGACGACGGCCACGGTGCCGGTCACGACGCCTCCTCGCCGGCGCGCGTCAGCGTCGTGGCCGACGGTGCTGCGTCCTCGGGTGACCTCGCGAGCTCGGTCACCGGTGCACCCTCCGCGGAGGCGGTCGGGTGCACGTAGACCATCCCGTCCTCCACGCTCACCCGGTGGGTGCGCACCGGGGTCTTCGCCGGCGGCCCCGAGGGCTTGCCGGTGCGCAGGTCGAAGCAGGAGGCGTGCAGCGGGCACTCGATGGCGCACCCGTCGAGCCACCCGTCGGCCAGGGAGGCGTCCTGGTGGGTGCACGTGTCGTCGATGGCGAAGAACTCGCCGTCGACGTTGAACACCGCGATGGCCACGTCGGCCGTCACCGTCGTCGCCTCGCCGGGCGGGAGCTCGGCGGTGGAGCAGACCGGGATCATGGAGCACTCCGTCCACACGGGGCCAAGGGTTGCGCAGCGCGCAACCACGTCCTGTTAGCGCAACAGCGTGAGGCCTCGGAAGGGCGGAGTCAATGGACGACAGGCGGTCCGCCCCTGCGGCGCGGTGTCCGGGTCGGCGGCGGCCGGGTCACTCCCTTCCTGAAGCTCACATTTTTCGGCGTCAGGTCGTTGTGCACAGCGCAACGCGAGTCGTATTGTGCAACTCACCGTTCGGAAGCGCCGACCGCCTCCCGAAGCCGGCCGACTCCAGCACCGTCCGACCACTGGCGTGTCTGCACGCAGCGCCCCGTCCCGCGAGGTGTCCGTATGACGACCACCGACCTGCCCGCCAGCCTCATCCCCACGCTGTCCGGCCAGTACTACACCGATCCAGCCGTGTTCGGGCTGGAGCAGTCCAAGATCTTCGAGCAGATGTGGTTCTGCGCCGTCCGGTCGGCCGAGCTGCCGACCCCCGGGTCCTTCAAGCAGGTCCAGATCGGCCGGGAGAGCGTGCTCGTGGTCCGCGGCCGCGACGGGGGGCTGCGGGCGTTCCTCAACATCTGCCGGCACCGCGGAGCCAAGATCTGCACCGAGGACTCCGGCCAGGCCAAGCGCTCCCTGCAGTGTCCGTACCACGCCTGGACCTACGACTTCGAGGGCAAGCTCATCGCCGCCCCGAACCTGACCAAGATGCCCGACATCGACCGGGTCGAGTACGGGCTGGTGCCGGTCCACCTGCGCGAGTGGCTGGGCTACGCCTGGTTGTGCCTGGCCAAGGAGCCGCCGTCCTTCGAGGAGGACGTGATGGGCGCCATCGTGGAGCGGCTGGGCGACCTGGAGTCGATCGACCGGTACGACCTGGACACCCTCGAGGTCGGCAAGCGGATCGTCTACGACGTGAAGTCCAACTGGAAGCTGATCGTCGAGAACTTCATGGAGTGCTACCACTGCGCGACGATCCACCCGGAGCTCACCGAGGTGCTGCCGGAGTTCGCCGACGGCTACGCCGCGCAGTACTTCGTGGGGCACGGCGCCGAGTTCGGCGAGGACGTCTCCGGCTTCACCGTCGACGGCAGCGACGGCTTCGAGAGGCTGCCCGGTGTCGCCGAGGACCAGGACCGCCGGTACTACGCGATCACCGTCAAGCCCACGGTGTTCATCAACCTGGTGCCCGACCACGTCATCTTCCACCGGATGTTCCCCGTCTCGGAGAACCGCACGATCGTGGAGTGCGACTGGCTGTACTCGAAGGAGGTCGTGGCCTCCGGCAAGGACGTGTCCCGCTCCGTCGAGCTGTTCCACCGGGTCAACGAGCAGGACTTCGAGGCCTGCGAGCGGACCCAGCCGGCCATGTCCTCCCGTGCGTACGTGAACGGCGGCGTGCTGGTGCCCGCCGAGCACCACATCGGCGAGTTCCACGACTGGCTGACCCAGCGCCTGGCCGACTGAGCCACCGCTCCCCAGGGCCCTCCACCGCGCGCGGTGGGGGGCCCCGGCGTGTGGTCGACGGCCCTGGGCGACGCGTCCCACCGGGCTGGATGATGACCGGGATGTCCCACGACGCCTCCGCGCTCGCCCGCCGCCCCGGGTCCGCCCACCGGGACGCCCTGGCCCGCCATCCCGTCGGCCGCTCCGGCGAGCCGGCCGGGTGCTCCGCCGTCGACGGCGGCCGGACGGCCGCGTCCCCGGTCCACCCGGCGCCGTTCTGATGGCCGGCTCCCGGGGCGTCGACCTGGACCACACCTCCTTCGCCGTCCACGACGCGCTCAGGGAGGCGCGCCGGCTGCGCCGCGAGCTGGGGGCGGTCCCGATCGGCGGGGAGGTCCTGCCGGAGTTCCGCTACTTCCTGCTGCACGTGGGCACGGCCGACGAGGGAGCCCGCCTGGAGCTGCTGGACCCGGCGGGTCCCGGCTTCCTCACCCGCCATCTGGCCAGGCGGGGAGAGGGGCCGCACCACGTGACGTTCACCGTGCCGGACCTGCCTGCCGCGGTCGCGCGGGTGCGGTCGCTGGGCCTGACGGTGGTGGGGGAGAGCTACGGGCACGCCCCGTGGCAGGAGGCCTTCATCCCGCCCGACGGCACGCACGGCGTGGTGGTCCAGCTGGCCCAGTCCGACCGTGCCTACCCGGCTCCCGCGGAGCTGGTGGCCACCCGGGAACGGGATCCGGGGCGTGCTCCGAGCACCCGCGGTGCGGTGCAGCCGCTGTGGTGGACCCCGGTGTGGGACACCGATCCCGCCGGGACGGCGGTCCTGGGCGCGACCCACCTCGCGTCCACGGACCTGTCGGCGTCCCGGCTCCTGTTCGCCGGCGTGCTCGGCGGCGAGGTGCGGGCAGCGGAGCACTCCGTGGAGTTCCACTGGCCCAGCGGGTCGGTGCGGGTGCACGCGGCGGACCGACCCGGCGTCCTGGGCATGGACCTGCGCGGTGGGGGACCGGAGGGCATCGCCCTGGGCGGAGCCCGCCTGGGCGGCCCGGGGTTCGGGTCGGAGCCGGGCGGCACCGCGACGCCGGGGCGATCTCCTCGGTAGGGGTGACGCGGGATCGGGGTGGCGCCGCCCCGATGAGGCCGCTCCCGCCCTCGGCACCCGTCGACCAGCCCGGGGACGACGCCGGTTCCCCGCGCCACCTCACGCGGCCGCGGTGGAGCACTCGGACCGGACGCGGGGAGGCAGGAGGCACCGGGCCAGCAGACCCTTGCCCCCACCGAGGGGATGACATATCGTCCGAACGCCGCTGATATACCAGAGGACTGGCAGCGCGCCGGAGCCTCGTCCGGCCAGGGCGGACAAGGGAGGGGTCGGAGTGCGACCGGGCTGTCACCATGGTCGGCAGCGCCGCCGTCCCCTCCGCCGTGTCGACCTCCGGGGGCCGTGCGCAGAGAGGTGGTCGGCTCTTCCCGCAGGGGGTCGGCGCGGACCGTCCCGGCCGGCCTCGCGCGGGGGTGACCGGGCAGTTCGCGCAACGCTGCAGTGACACGAACGAGATCTCGATTTCCCAGTCTCGGGTCTTCCCGAGTCAGGGAGGCGCCCGTATCTTTCTGCGCAACTTGTGCGGATAGCGCAACGGCGCTGGTGAGGGCATCCGACAGTCGTGGGCCGTCCCGGCCCGCCACCACCCAAGGGGACGACATGGCCCAGCAACGAGAAGGCAGCGGTCGCCGGGCGACCGGACGCCGCACCGGCTCCCTCCAGCACGGCTCCCGGTGCGCCGGGGGCCCGGCGTGAGCGCCGGCGTGGTGGCCGCTCCGGAGGCCACGGCCGCCGCCGGCGCGTCGGCCGACCCGGTGATCTCCGTCCGCGAACTGTGGAAGGTCTTCGGCCCCAAGGCCGCGAGCGTGCCCAAGAACCCGCAGCTGAGTGCGCTCTCGCGCCAGGAACTGGTCCGCCAGACGGGCTGCACGGCCGCCGTCCGGGACGTCGACTTCGACGTGGCCCCCGGTGAGGTCTTCGTCGTCATGGGCCTGTCCGGCTCGGGCAAGTCCACCCTTGTCCGGTGCCTCACCCGGCTGGTCGAGCCGACCGCCGGTCAGGTGCTCTTCGAGGGCGAGGACATCCTCGCCGCCGACGACAAGCGGCTGCGCGAACTGCGACGCCGCAAGTTCTCCATGGTGTTCCAGCACTTCGGGCTGCTGCCGCACCGCAGCGTCGTGGACAACGTCTCCTACGGGCTGGAGATCGCCGGCGCCTCCCGCGCCGAGCGCCGCCGCCGGGCCGGTGAGGTCACCGAGCTGGTCGGCCTGTCCGGGTACGAGGACCACCGCCCCGACCAGCTCTCCGGCGGCATGCAGCAGCGCGTCGGCCTGGCCCGCGCCCTCGCCGGCGACCCCGACGTCCTCTTCTTCGACGAGCCGTTCTCCGCCCTCGACCCGCTGATCCGGCGGGACATGCAGGAGGAAATCATCCGGCTGCACCGCGAGGTCGGGAAGACGATGGTCTTCATCACCCACGACCTGTCCGAGGCGCTCAAGCTGGGCGACCGCATCCTGATCATGCGGGACGGGAAGCCGGTGCAGTGCGGCACGGGCGACGAGCTCGTCGGCGCCCCGGTGGACGACTACGTGCGCGACTTCGTCAAGGAGGTGCCGCGCTCCCACGTGCTCACGCTCCGCTGGATCATGCGCGACGCGCGGCCCGACGACCGCCTCGACGGCCCCGAGCTGGGGCCCGACGTCGTGGTGCGCGAGGCCATCCGCGCCGTGCTGTCCACCGACCGTCCGGTGAAGGTCGTCCGCGACGGCCAGCTGCTCGGCATCGTCGACGACGCGGAGATCCTCGCCGTCGTCGCAGGTCCGGACGGGGAGCACTGACCATGGCGGTCCTCGCACGGACGCCGCAGGCCGCCGAGGTCCGGCGGCCGGGCCGCGGCTGGGTCATCGCCGGGGTCCTGCTGGCCTGGGTGGGGCTGTACTGCCTGCTGCGCGGACAGCACACCCTGGCCCTCGCGCCGGCGGACCTGACCCCGCTGCACCGGGACATCACCGCGTTCTCCGACTCGGTGAGCGCCGGCCGCAACAGCAACCCGCTGTTCCTCTACGGCTTCAACGAGATCCGGGTGGCGATCGACGCCTTCGTCACCCTCATCCGCGAGCTGATCGTGCTGCCGTCCTTCGGCCGCCCGGTGCCGGTGATCGGCTGGCTGGGCGTGGTCGCGCTGCTGACCCTGTTCGCGGCGGTGGCCGGGTCGGTGCGGGTCGCCGTCCTGACCGCCACCGGTCTGGTCTTCATCGGCCTGCAGGGGCTGTGGGTCGAGGCCATGGACACCCTGGCGCTGACCCTGGCCTCGGTGGTCATCTCGCTGCTGTTCGGCATCCCGCTGGGCATCTGGGCCGGGATGTCGCCCCGGGTGAACCGGCTCGTCACCCCGGTGCTGGACTTCATGCAGACGATGCCCTCGTTCGTCTACCTGGTGCCGCTGACGCTGTTCTTCCTGATCGGCCCCGCCTCGGCCACCATCGCCACCACGATCTACGCCGCGCCGCCGGTCATCCGGCTCACCGCGCACGCCGTCCGCAGCGCGCCGGCCGGCGTGGTGGAGGCGGCGACCTCGCTCGGCGCGGACCGCTGGCAGACCCTCCGGACCGTCCGGCTGCCGCTCGCGCGCCGGATGATCGTCACCGGCATCAACCAGACGATGATGGCCGCGCTGTCGATGGCCACCGTGGCCGCGCTGATCAACGCGCCCGGCCTCGGCCAGACCGTGCTGCAGGCGCTGGAGACGCTCAACGTCGGCGTGGCCTTCAACGCCGGCCTGGCCATCGTGGTGCTGGCCATCGTGCTGGACCGGGTGACCACGGCGGTGAGCGTCCGCACCGACGTCACCCAGGGGCACCGGGCCCCCGTCCACCCCACGCTGCGCCGCGCCGGCGTGGCCGTCGGCCTGGTGCTCGCCGCGGTGGCGGTCTACCTGTCCCGGACCTACCTGTGGGCCGCGGAGTTCCCCGGCGGCTCCCCGGTGGGCCCGGCGATCGTCCGCACCGCCGCCGGTGTGAGCGACTTCGTGCAGACCAACCTGTCCACGGTCACCCTCGGCCTCAAGGACGGCGTGACCGGCATCGTCCTCAACCCGCTGCAGTCGCTGCTGACCGACAGCCCCTGGTGGGTGGTGTTCGCCGCGCTCGCCGCCGTGGCCGCCGTCCTCGGCGGGTGGCGGGCCGTGGCGGCCGTGGTGGTCTGCCTGGCGCTGATCATCGGCCTGGGCCTGTGGAGCGACGCCATGACCACACTGGCGTCGACGCTGATCGCCACGGCGCTGACCATGGTCGTCGCCGTGGTCATCGGGGTCGCGATGGGCCGCAGCCCCCGGGTGGACGCCTCGGTGCGGCCGGTGCTGGACGCCGCGCAGACCATGCCGTCGTTCGTGTACCTCGTGCCGTTCCTGGCGCTGTTCGCAGCCAGCCGCTTCACCGCGATCATCGCCGCGGTGGTCTACGCGGTGCCCGTGGCGACCAAGATCATCGCCGACGGCATCCGGGCGGTGCCGGGGACCACCGTGGAGGCTGCCACCGCGGCCGGGTCCACCCGCTGGCAGCTCATCCGCAAGGTGCAGCTGCCGATGAGCCGGCACGCCATCGCACTGGCCACCAACCAGGGCCTGATCTACGTGCTGGCCATGGTCGTCGTCGGCGGCCTGGTCGGTGCCGGCGCGCTCGGCTACGACGTGGTGGCCGGCTTCAGCCAGGCACAGCTCTACGGCAAGGGCCTGGCCGCCGGCATGGCCATCGTCCTGCTCGGCATCATGCTCGACCGCGTCGCCCAGGCCGCCGCCCAGCGGACCACCGGGCCACAGGTCGGTACCAAGCGCGCCCCAGCGCGTCGCTCCACCGCTGCACCCGTCCAGTCCCCCCCTGCGACCCCGTCCCCGGCCGAGGAGAGCGCCCCTGAGCGCACGTTCGCGGCCGCGACCGAAAGGTGAACTCCGTGCACCTGTCTGCCAACGCGCGTCGACGCGGCGCCCTCCGGGCCGCCGCCGTCGCCGCCACCGTCTCCCTCGCGGTCGCCGGCTGTGGCGGCGCGACCATCGAGGAGGACTCGTCCGCGTCGTCGTCCGGGGGGAGCGGCGACTGCGGTGACGTGAGCATCGCGGTGAACCCGTGGGTCGGCTACGAGGCCAACGCGGCTGTCATCGCCGAGGTGGCCGAGTCCGAGCTCGGCTGCTCGGTCGAGTTGAAGAACCTCAAGGAGGAGGTCGCCTGGCAGGGCTTCGGCACCGGCGAGGTCGACGCGATCGTGGAGAACTGGGGCCACGACGACCTCAAGCAGAAGTACATCACCGACCAGAAGACCGCGGTCGAGGCCGGGCTCACCGGCAACATCGGCCAGATCGGCTGGTGGGTGCCGCCGTGGATGGTCGAGGAGTACCCCGACATCACCGACTGGCAGAACCTGAACAAGTACGCCGAGATGTTCAAGACCTCCGAGTCCGGCGACAAGGGCCAGCTGCTGGACGGCGACCCGTCCTTCGTCACCAACGACGCGGCGCTGGTGGAGAACCTCGACCTGAACTACCAGGTCGTGTACGCCGGTTCCGAGGCCGCGCTCATCACCGCCTTTCGGCAGGCCGAGCAGAACCGGACCCCGTTGCTGGGCTACTTCTACTCGCCGCAGTGGTTCCTGTCCGAGGTCGACCTGCAGAAGGTCTCGCTGCCCGAGTACACCGAGGGCTGCGACGCCGACCCGGAGAAGGTCGCCTGCGACTACCCGGATTACGAGCTGGACAAGATCGTGAGCGCGTCGTTCGCCGAGGAGAACGGGCCGGCGTTCCAGCTCGTCGAGAACTTCACCTGGACCAACGACGACCAGAACATCGTGGCGAAGTACATCGCCGAGGACGGGATGTCGTCCGAGGACGCCGCGAAGAAGTGGGTCGAGGAGAACCCGGACAAGGTCGAGGCCTGGCTGCCGTGACCTGAGGGCTCCCGCTCGACCGCCGTGGCCTGAGCGCCCCGGCGGCTGCACCTGACGCGGTCCGCCCCCGACGACCGGTTCTCCGGCGTCGGGGTGCGGGCCGCGTCGCTGTCCACCTCCGGCCGCCGCGGCGCCCCGCGCCGGGCACGCCGCCGGAGTGCGCCGCCGGCCGCGCCGGCCCGTCCAGGAGGTGAGCCCATGGTCTACGTGCTGCTCGTCGCGGCGATCGCCGCGGAGGTCGTGGCCACGTCCAGCCTCCCCAGGACCCAGGGCTTCACCCTGCTGGTGCCCAGCGTCGTGGCGGTCGCGGGGTACACGCTCGCCGCCTTCCTGCTCGCGCTCGTGGTGCGGTCCATGCCGGTCGGCGTGGCCTACGCGATATGGGCCGGGGTCGGGACGCTCACCGTGGTGGCGGTCGGCGCGACGTTCCTCGGGCAGCCCGTGTCCACCTGGCAGCTGGGCGGGATCCTGCTCATCGTGGCGGGCGTCGTCCTGGTGAACCTGGGCGGCCAGGCACACTGAGGTGGGACCGGTGGCGGCCTCCCCGACGGAGCGCCGCCGCGGCCCGGGCCCACCAGGGGTGCACCGGCGTCCAGCCGGCCGGGACGAGCGACGAAGGTGTGGTGGACCTGCCTGCTGCAGTGACGGCGGTGCTGTTCGACATGGACGGCACGCTGGTGGAGACCGAGGAGCTCTGGGGCGAGGCCATGTCGGCGCTCGCCTCCCGGCTGGGCGGGACGTTCTCGGCCGAGGGCAGGCAGCAGACGGTCGGGACGTCGATGCGCGTGGCGATGGGCGTGCTGTACGCCGACCTCGGCGTGCGGCGCACCGAGCAGCAGCGGCAGGAGGACGCCGCCTGGGTCGAGGACCGCACGGCGACGCTGATGGTGAGCCACGGGATGCCCTGGCGTGCGGGGGCCCGGGACCTGCTGACCGAGGTGCGGGCGGCCGGCCTGGCCACCGCGCTGGTCACGACGACGCCCCGGCGGGTGGCCTCGCTGGTGCTCGACCGGATCACCGCCGACCTGGGCGGCTCCCCGTTCGACGTGACGGTGTGCGGGGACGAGGTGCCGGCCCGCAAGCCCGACCCCGCCCCCTACCGGCAGGCGATGGCCGGCCTCGACGTCGACCCCGCGTACTGCGTGGTCGTCGAGGACTCCCTGGTGGGCGTCACCGCCGGGCTGGCCGCCGGGGCAGCCGTGCTCGGTGTCCCGTCGTTACAGCCACTGGAACCGCAGCCCGGGTTGACCCTGCGGGACACCCTGGCCGGCGTCGGGGTGACCGGTCTGACCGATGTGCTGGCCGCGTTCCGTGCCGTGGGTGCAACCACCTGACCCACCGGGGGACGCCGCGGCCGCCCGTCACGCCCAGGCCCGCCGGCTCCGCTCCGCCCAGTACTCGACCGCCGGCACGGCATCGACGAGCTCGGTGGCCCCGAGCGCCAGAGCCCCGTCCGCCCGGACCAGGTCCACGGCGGCTGCGTTGGACTCGAGCTGCCCGACCGTCACCGCACCACTGAGCACGACGTCGCACCACGGCTTGGCCATGGCCGCGCCGATGGCCACCGCGTCCACGCCCACGCCCCGGTCCCGGGCCGCACGGGCCAGCTGCGGAGTGGCCGCAGGCCGGCCCGCGGCCAGCCGCCCGTTGGCCAGCGCCTCCTTGACGACCACCCGCAGGCCACGGTCGTGTGCCTCGGCGAGCGCGCCGCCCGCCGACCGCTCCAGCAGGTTCCAGGTGCTCTGCACACTGGTGAACAGCGGTCGTCCGTCCACCGCGAGCTCCAGCCCGCGACGGACGGCTCCGGCCTGCTCCGGGCCGGAGGTGGAGAAGCCGACGTCGACCCCCTGGTCGCGCAGCCCGGCCAGCTGCCGCAGCACGCCCGCGTCCTGCCACAACGGGCTCTCCAGGGTCAGCGAGTGCACCTGGTACAGCCGCAGCCACGGCCCCAGCAGCCGGCTCGACTCCTCCCACTGCTCGACCAGGGCCTCGCGGCTGTGGTCCTTGACCTCGTGCGCGGTGGCATCGGTGCGCCAGCCGCCCGTGTACCGGTAGCCCCACTTGCTGGCCACGAAGGGGCGTCCGCCGGACCGGCGCAACCAGGACGCGAGGAACTCCTCGGCCCTGCCGTACGAGCGCGCGGCGTCGACGTACCGGATGCCCAGGCCGGCGGCTGCGTCGAGCAGCTCGTGCGTGCGGGCCTGCAGCGCTGCGATGGACCGGTCGGCAGGCAGGTCGGCCTGCCGGCCGGTGGTGATGTACGCCGGGCGGCCGACGGCCGCCAGGCCCAGACCGAGCACGGCGGTCCCGCTCTGCCCGGCCGTCACTCGGCCGCGGCCAGCGGCAGCGTCGTGCGCCAGCCGGCGGCTGCCGCCGCGTCGGCCGGGAAGGGCGGGGGAGTGCCGCCGAAGGCCGGGCACAGCGACTGGTGGTCGCACCAGCCGCACAACCTGCTCTTGTTGGCCCGGAAGTCGCCGGTGGCCACCGCCCGTTCGATCGCGGTCCAGATCGCCTGCAGCGTGCGCTCGAAGCGCAGCAGCTCCGCCTCGTCGGGGGCGTAGGTGAGCGCGTCGCCGTCCCCCAGGTACAGCAGCTTGAGCTGGGCGGCGACCACGCCGCGGGTGCGCCACAGCACCAGGGCGTAGAACTTCATCTGGAACAGCGCCTTGGCCTCGAAGGCCTCCCGCGGCACGGCGCCGGTCTTGTAGTCCACGACCCGCAGGGCCCCGCTGGGGGCGACGTCGAGCCGGTCGACGTACCCGCGCAGCAGCAGTCCGTCGGGGAGGGTGACCTCGACCAGCTCCTCACGCCCGTGCGGCTGGATGCGGGTCGGGTCCTCGAGCCGGAAGTAGGTCTCCACCAGGGCACCGGCCGAGGCCAGCCAGGCGTCCATCCCGTCGCTGCCCCCGGTGCCGGCCTCCTCCGCCGGCGGCAGGACGTCGGCGGCGGGCTGTGCCCCCTCGGGCGTCTCCGGGGCGGTGAACAGCTCGGCGACGCCGGGTTCCTCGCGGAGCTCGGCCCAGGCCGGGCCGATCAGGTCCCGGGCGGCCTCGACGGTGCGCTGGGCCTGCGGCAGGTCGTAGAGCCGCTCCAGCACGGCGTGCACCAGGGTGCCCCGGACGGCGGCGCGGGACCTGCGCTCCGGCAGCCGGTCGATGGTGCGGAAGCGGTACAGCAGGGGGCAGGACTTGAAGTCCGCGGCCCGGGACGGCGACAGGGAGGGGCGGCGGGGGACGGTGTCCCCGGCGGTCGTGCGGTCGGTAGCGGGGGTGTCCACGGACTGGTCCGTCTCCAGCGTCGCCGTCATGGGCACGAGGCTAGGTGGCCGCTCCGACAGTTCCGAGTGTCCGCGCCGGGGACCCGGGGACGAGCCGCCCGTACCCTCGTCGCACGTGAGCGAACAGCAGGAGCACCCGGCCGCCGACCCCTCCGACGCGCCGGCGGTGCCCGGCGCCTTCCGGGTGGGGGACCGGGTGCAGCTCACCGACCCAAAAGGGCGGCTGCACACCGTCGTCCTCGAGGCCGGCAAGCAGTTCCACACCCACCGGGGCGCCATCGAGCACGACCACCTCATCGGCGCGCCGGAGGGCTCGGTGGTGCACTCGACGGCGAACACCGGCTACCTGGCGCTGCGTCCGCTGCTCGCCGACTTCGTGCTGTCCATGCCGCGCGGTGCGCAGGTCATCTACCCCAAGGACGCTGCGCAGATCGTCGGATTCGGGGACGTGGGACCGGGCATGCGCGTGCTCGAGGCCGGCGCCGGGTCGGGCGCGCTGACCTGCTCGCTGCTGCGCGCCGTGGGCAGCGGGGGGAGCGTCACCAGCTACGAGCGGCGGGAGGACTTCGCCGACGTCGCCCGCGGCAACGTGGGCGCGTTCTTCGGCGAGGTGCCGGCCAACTGGTCGCTGCGGCTGGGCGACCTGGCCGACCACCCGGCCGAGGAGGTCGTGGACCGGGTGGTGCTGGACATGCTGGAGCCGTGGGCGGTGCTGCCCACCGTGGCCGCGGCGCTGCGGCCCGGCGGGGTGCTGGTCGGCTACGTGGCCACGGTCACCCAGCTGTCCACCTACGTCGAGGCGCTGCGCGCGCAGGGGCTGTGGACCGAGCCGCACGCCTGGGAGTCACTGCTCCGGCCCTGGCACGCCGTGGGGCTGGCGGTCCGGCCCGAGCACCGGATGGTGGCGCACACCGCCTTCCTGGTCACCGCCCGGCGGCTGGCCGACGGCACGGTCGCGCCGGTCCGTCAGCGGCGCAAGAACGCCGGCTGACGGTGGCCGGGCGTCGTCCGCGTGTCCCGCGGACGACCGGCCGACCCTCCCGGCGCCGGGGTCGCGCGGCGGCGGCACGGTCGGTTCCCGCGTGTATAGATTGGCCTCCTGGCTCCCCCCGGAGTGTGTGTGGAGGTGCGCGATGACCCTGGGTCCCGACGAGTTCCGTGCGCGGCGTGAACGTGACGTCGCCTCACTGGTGAGTCAGATCTCCTACCTCGAGGAGGAGATCGGCCTGCTGCGACGCAAGGTCGCCGACAGTCCGCGCCAGGTGCGCGCGCTGGAGGAGCGGCTCGCCGAGGCGGAGGGCCGGGCGGCCTTCCTGTCCGAGCGGAACGACAAGCTGGCCGGCACGCTGCGCGAGGCGCGCGACCAGCTGGTCACGCTGAAGGAGGAGGTCGAGCGGCTCGGTCAGCCACCGTCGGGCTACGGCGTCTTCCTCGGCAGGTTCGACGACGGCACCGTCGACGTCTTCACCGGCGGCCGGAAGCTGCGGGTGTCGGTGTCCCCGGCCGTGGAGCTCGACGACCTCCGGCACGGCCAGGAGGTCATGCTCAACGAGGCGATGAACGTCGTGGAGGCCCGCGGCTTCGAGCGGGCCGGCGACGTGGTCATGCTCAAGGAGCTGCTGGAGCCGGTCGAGGGCATCCCGCGCCGGGCCCTGGTCATCGGGCACACCGACGAGGAGCGGGTGGTCTACCTCGCCGACTCCCTCGCCGACCAGCCCGTCCGGGTCGGCGACTCGCTGCTGTTGGAGACCCGATCGGGCTACGTCTACGAGCGGATCCCCAAGAGCGAGGTCGAGGAGCTGATCCTCGAAGAGGTCCCCGACATCGACTACACCGACATCGGTGGCCTGTCCCGGCAGATCGAGCAGATCCGGGACGCGGTCGAGCTGCCGTTCCTGCACGCGGACCTGTTCCGTGAGTACGAGCTGCGCCCGCCCAAGGGCATCCTGTTGTACGGCCCTCCCGGCTGCGGCAAGACGCTGATCGCCAAGGCGGTGGCCAACTCGCTGGCCAAGAAGGTCGCGGCGCTCAACGGGGACTCCGACCGGAGCCAGGGGAAGTCCTTCTTCCTCAACATCAAGGGCCCCGAGCTGCTCAACAAGTACGTGGGCGAGACCGAGCGGCACATCCGGCTGGTGTTCCAGCGCGCCCGGGAGAAGGCCAGCGAGGGCACGCCGGTCATCGTGTTCTTCGACGAGATGGACTCGATCTTCCGGACCCGCGGGTCCGGGGTGTCCTCGGACGTGGAGAGCACGATCGTCCCGCAGCTGCTCAGCGAGATCGACGGCGTGGAGGGCCTGGAGAACGTCATCGTCATCGGCGCCTCCAACCGGGAGGACATGATCGACCCGGCGATCCTGCGGCCCGGCCGCCTCGACGTGAAGATCAAGATCGAGCGTCCGGACGCCGAGGCCGCGCGGGACATCTTCAGCAAGTACCTGACCACGACGCTGCCGATCCACGCCGACGACCTGGCCGAGCACGGCGGCAGCCGTGAGGCCACGATCGCCGGGATGATCCAGAGCACCGTGGAGCGGATGTACACCGAGACCGAGGAGAACCGCTTCCTTGAGGTGACCTACGCCAACGGTGACAAGGAGGTCCTGTACTTCAAGGACTTCAACTCCGGCGCGATGCTGCAGAACATCGTCGACCGGGCCAAGAAGATGGCGATCAAGGACCGCCTCGAGACCGGCGTCGGGGGCCTGCGGGTCGGGCACCTGAACGCGGCGTGCGTGGACGAGTTCAAGGAGAACGAGGACCTCCCGAACACCACCAACCCCGACGACTGGGCGCGGATCTCGGGCAAGAAGGGCGAGCGGATCGTCTACATCCGCACGCTCATCTCGGGCAAGGGCAACGAGAGCGGCCGGGCGATCGACACCGCGACCAACACCGGCCAGTACCTGTAACGAGAAGGACCCCCGCTGCTCCCCACGACTCGCTGACTCGCCGCGGGGCCAGCGACCGGCCCCTGCCGCCCCGCGCGGCAGGGGCCGGTCGGCTGTCACGACCCGGCTGTCCTGGCGGCCCCGTCCGGCGGGCCCGCAGACGGGGCCGCCGCGGCAGGGAGGTCGCCGCCTAACCTGGCGACCATGAGCGTGCGACGGGTGATGGGCACGGAGCTCGAGTACGGGATCTCGGTGCCGGGCCAACCGGGGGCGAACCCGACGACGCTGTCGAGCCTGGTGGTGAACGCCTGGTCGGTGCCGGAGGCGCCCACCCGACGCCGGCCGCGGTGGGACTTCGAGGAAGAGTCGCCGCTGCGCGACGCACGCGGGTTCGACCTCTCGCCGGCCACCGCGCTGGACCACAACGACGCCGACGAGGACGCCGGGATGGCCAACGTCATCCTCACCAACGGCGCCCGGCTCTACGTCGACCACGCCCACCCGGAGTACTCGACGCCGGAGGTGACCAACCCGCGCGACGTGGTGCTGTGGGACAAGGCGGGGGAGAAGGTGATGGCCGAGGCCTCCCGCCGGGCCGCGCAGATCCCGGGCACCAGCCCGATCCAGCTGTACAAGAACAACACCGACGGCAAGGGCGCCTCGTACGGGGCGCACGAGAACTACCTGATGGACCGCCGGACCCCGTTCCTCGACATCATCCGCGGGCTCGTCCCCTTCTTCGTCACCCGCCAGGTGTTCGCCGGCGCAGGCCGGGTGGGGATCGGCCCGGAGGGCCGGCGGCAGGGGTTCCAGCTCTCCCAGCGCGCGGACTTCTTCGAGGTCGAGGTGGGCCTGGAGACGACGCTCAAGCGGCCGATCATCAACACCCGCGACGAGCCGCACGCCGACCCGGACAAGTACCGGCGGCTGCACGTGATCATCGGGGACGCGAACCTCGCGGAGCTCTCGACGTACCTCAAGGTCGGGACGACGTCGCTCGTGCTGGCCATGATCGAGGCCCGCGCGCTCGGCCCGGACCTGACCATCGAGGAGCCGGTGGCCGAGCTGCAGGCCATCAGCCACGACCCCACGCTGACCCACCGGGTGCGGATGCGCGACGGGCGGAAACTGACCGCGCTGGAGGTGCAGCAGGAGTACCTCACCCAGGCGCGGAAGTACGTGGCCGACATCGGGGACGACGACGAGCAGACCGCGGACGTGCTGCGCCGCTGGTCGGAGGTCCTCGACGACCTGGCCGTCGACCCGATGCGCTGCGCGGACCGGCTGGACTGGCCGGCCAAGCTCCGGCTGCTGGAGGGCTACCGCAACCGCGACGGGCTGTCCTGGGGGGACTCCCGGCTGCAGCTGGTGGACCTTCAGTACTCCGACGTGCGCCCGGAGAAGGGCCTCTACCACCGGCTGGTGGCCCGGGGGGCGATGCAGCGGCTGCTCACCGACGAGGAGGTCACCCGGGCGATGACCACCCCGCCGACCGACACCCGCGCCTACTTCCGGGGCGAGTGCCTGCGCCGCTTCCCGGCCCAGGTGGCCGCCGCGTCGTGGGACTCGGTGGTCTTCGACATCGGCCGCGAGAACCTGGTCCGCATCCCGACCATGGAGCCGCTGCGGGGGACCCGGGAGCACGTCGGGGCGCTGTTCGACTCGACGTCGACCGCGGTCGAGCTGGTCGACACCATCACCGGGGCGTGACGCGGACGCCGGTTCCTGTCACCCCCCGCGGGTAGCTTGCTGATCAGCAGGACCCACACCAGACACCGGAGGGTGAGATGGCCACGAGGGACACCGGCGGCGGGCAGCAGAAGGCCACGCGCACGCGCGAGGAGACCGACGAGATCGAGGCGTCGGTCGACAGCGACGTCGCCGAGCGCCACAAGGAGATGACCGAGGACGTCGACTCGATCCTTGACGAGATCGACGGGGTCCTCGAGGAGAACGCGGAAGAGTTCGTGAGGTCGTATGTACAGAAAGGGGGGGAGTGAACAAGATCATCCTGCGTTACGCGAATGGACACCAAGTTCTGTCGCGATTGTGGCGCACGACGTCCCGTCGCTGACTTCTCGGCCAATCGCAGAGCGCGACGGATTGGCGTTCTACTGTCGCGATCACTTGGCAGAGCGGTCAGCTCGAAGCAGGACGGCGCGTCGGACGGAACCCGTGCGATACCGCAGCCGTCCCCGTGCCGTCGTGGTGCCGGATGGCAGCAAATGGTGCCCGGACTGCGGTCTTGTCAAGTCAATCGCGAGATCCCCGCGGTCGAAGGCCGCCGCGACGGGGCGCGGCGCATATTGTCTTCCCTGTCACAACGAGCGCGGAAGACAGAACCTCGAGAAGCGCGGCGGCAGTCGCGGCTACCATTTGAGACGTCGCTACGGGATCACGGCAGAAGAAGCCGACGTGATGCTGGCGGCGCAGGGCGGCCTGTGCGCGGTGTGCCGGGCGGCACCGGCGGCGCACGTCGACCACGATCACGCGACCGGCGCCGTCCGCGAGCTGCTGTGCTTCAACTGCAACGGCGGGCTCGGTCAGTTCCGCGACGACCCGGCGGTCCTCCGCGCCGCCGCGAACTACGTGGAGCGGCACCGCGCCGGGCAGGCTGCAGCGAGCGAGCGGAGCACCGGCCACCGACCTGCCACCTCGGGTCGTCCCGGCACACCGCCGGTAGGGTCGGCGCGGCGCCGCAACAGCCGCTCGGGCATCGTCCGCGGCGGCGCACACACCAGCACGGACAGCCGTCAGCAGGCGGCAGGAGAGGCGGATGCGTGAGCGAGTCGACGACGGGCCGGAGCGGGTTCCCGCCCGCGTACCTGGACCGGGTGGGCTCGTCGTTCACCGACTTCCTGGGCCGGACCGCCCCTGACCTGCTGCCGGGCCGGCGTCCGCTGCCGGCGGTGCCGATGGGTGAGGTCGGTCCGCACGCCACCACCATCGTCGCGGTCACCTACGCCGACGGCGTCCTCATGGGCGGCGACCGCCGGGCGACGATGGGCAACCTCATCTCCTCCCGGGACATCGAGAAGGTCTATGCCGCCGACTCCTGGTCGGTGATCGGCATCGCCGGCGCCGCGGGCATCGCGATCGAGATGGTCCGGCTCTACCAGGTGGAGCTGGAGCACTACGAGAAGATCGAGGGGATGACGATGTCCCTCGACGGCAAGGCCAACCGCCTCGCCGCGATGATCCGGGGCAACCTCGGCGCCGCCATGCAGGGCCTGGCCGTGGTGCCGCTGTTCGCCGGCTACGACCTCGACGCCGCAGAGGGCGTCAGCCCGGGCCGGATCTTCAGCTACGACGTCACCGGCGGGAACTACGAGGAGCGCGGCTACGCCTCGGTCGGCTCCGGCTCGCTGTTCGCCAAGAACTCGCTGAAGAAGACCTGGCGCCCGGCCCTGGCCGCCGACGCGGCCACCCGGACCCTCGTCGAGTCCCTCTACGACGCCGCCGACGACGACTCGGCCACCGGTGGACCCGACCCGGTGCGGCGGCTCTACCCGATCGTCTACCGCGTCGACGCCGAAGGCGCGGTCCGGCTGTCCGACGCCGAGGTCGCCGCGGTCGCCGAGTCGATCGTCGCCGACCGGGCCAGCGCCGAGGCCGAGCTCGGACAGGGGGCCTGAGCCATGACCATGCCCTACTACGCCTCCGCAGAGCAGGTCATGCGCGACCGCTCGGAGTACGCCCGCAAGGGCATCTCCCGCGGCCGCAGCGTCGCCGTCCTGACCTACTCCGACGGCGTCCTGTTCATCGCCGAGAACCCCAGTTCGACGCTGCACAAGGTCGGCGAGCTGTACGACCGCATCGGCTTCGCCGCGGTCGGCCGCTACTCGGAGTTCGAGAGCCTCCGGGTGGCCGGCGTCCGGCTGGCCGACGTCCGCGGGTACTCCTACAACCGCCGCGACGTCACCGGCCGGGTCATCGCCAACGCCTACGCGCAGACCCTCGGCGCGATCTTCACCGAGCAGATGAAGCCCTACGAGGTCGAGTTGTGCGTCGCCGAGGTGGGGGAGACCCCGGACAGCGACCAGCTCTACCGGCTCACCTTCGACGGGTCGGTGGTCGACGAGCCCGACTTCGTGGTCATGGGCGGGCAGGCCGACGCGGTGACCGGCAACCTGCGCGAGCACTTCACCCCCGGCATGGGGCTCGCCGACGCGCTGCGGGTCGGCGTCCGGGCGCTGTCGGCGGTCAGCCCGGCGACCGCGGCCAACGGCGGCGGCCACACCCAGCTGCCCGCCGAGCAGCTCGAGGTCGCGGTGCTGGACCGGCGCCGTCCCAAGCGGGCCTTCCGCCGGGTCGTCGGCGCCGCCCTGCGCACGCTGCTCAGCGACCAGCCGGCCGAGTCCGTCGACGTCACCCAGCCCGCCGTCGAGGCTGCCCACGTCCACGCCCCGAGCGCGCCCGCCCCCGGCACGCCGCCGGGTCTCGGCGACCCCGAGGCGGTCGACACCGTCGGCGGGACCGAGCACACCGCCGTCCCGCCCAGCCCGCAGGAGGGCGAAGGCGGCGGCACCGACGGCGGCACCGGGCACGACACCCCAGAGCAGCAGTGAGCGGCGCGGCGCGCTCGGGACACGAGCCGAGCGCGCCGCGGACGCCTAGGCTCGGTGAGGTGGAACGACGGATCTTCGGCATCGAGACCGAGTACGGCGTCACGTGCACCTTCAAGGGCCAGCGCCGGCTCTCCCCTGACGAGGTGGCCCGCTACCTGTTCCGCCGGGTGGTGTCCTGGGGCCGCAGCTCCAACGTCTTCCTCCGCAACGGCTCACGGCTCTACCTCGACGTCGGCAGCCACCCCGAGTACGCCACCGCCGAGTGCGACGACGTCTCCGAGCTCGTCGTCCACGACAAGGCCGGGGAGCGGATCCTCGAGGGCCTGATGGTCGACGCCGAGCAGCGCCTCAACGAGGAGGGCGTCACCGGCGACATCTACCTGTTCAAGAACAACACCGACTCCGCCGGCAACAGCTACGGCTGCCACGAGAACTACCTCGTCGGCCGGCACGGCGAGTTCAGCCGGCTGGCCGACGTGCTGATCCCGTTCCTGGTCAGCCGACAGATGGTCGTCGGCGCCGGCAAGGTGCTGCAGACCCCCCGCGGCGCCGTCTACTGCGTCAGCCAGCGCGCCGAGCACATCTGGGAGGGCGTCTCCAGCGCCACCACCCGGTCCCGGCCGATCATCAACACCCGCGACGAGCCGCACGCCGACGCGGAGAAGTACCGCCGGCTGCACGTCATCGTCGGCGACTCGAACATGAACGAGACGACGACGCTGCTCAAGGTCACCATCACCGACCTGGTGCTGCGGATGATCGAGCAGGGTGTCGTCATGCGGGACATGACCCTGGAGAACCCGATCCGGGCCATCCGGGAGATCAGCCACGACATGACCGGACGGCGCAAGGTCCGGCTGGCCAACGGCCGGGAGATGTCCGCGCTGGAGATCCAGACCGAGTACCACGACCGCGCTGCCGAGTTCGTCGACCGCGAGGGCTACGGGCCGGTGCACCGGCAGATGCTCGAACTGTGGGGCCGCACCCTCAAGGCCGTCGACTCCGGCGACCTGTCGCTGATCGAGCGCGAGATCGACTGGGCCACGAAGTACCAGCTCATCGAGCGGTACCGGGCCAAGCGCGACCTGCCGCTGTCCAGCTCCCGGGTCGCCCAGATGGACCTCGCCTACCACGACATCCGCCGCGACCGGGGGCTGTACTACCTGCTCGAGCGCGCCGGCCAGGTGGAGCGCGTCGCCCACGAACCGCGCGTGTTCGAGGCCAAGAACGTCCCGCCGCAGACCACCCGCGCCAAGCTCCGCGGGGAGTTCATCCGCCGGGCCCAGGAGAAGCGCCGCGACTTCACCGTCGACTGGGTGCACCTCAAGCTCAACGACCAGGCCCAGCGCACCGTGCTGTGCAAGGACCCGTTCAAGGCCGTCGACGAGCGCGTGGAGAAGCTCATCGCCAGCATGTGACGGACCCCTCTGCCCCCCACGCCTCGCGAGCTCGGCACGGGCCCCTGGAGAGGGGCCGATGGGTGCGGCGGGGGGCGAGGAGCGTCGGCTCCCGGAGGCGGGTCCCGGGGTCGCGACGGGACCTGGCGGGGGAGACTGCGCCGGTGACCGAGCGCGGCGATGCCCTGCTGGCCGGTCCACGCGGGCGACGGCTGTGCCTGGCCCTGGCGCTCGGTGGCGCCGGCCACTGGCCTCCGTCCCGGTGGCGGGCCCTGCCCTCCGGCTCGCTGCGGGACGACGTCCAGCCGCGGGACCTCCGCCGGTCGCTGCGGGCCCTCGTACGCGACCGCGACGTTGCCGCCCTCGGGCGCGCGGGGGACCCTGCCGACCTGCTGCCGGCGCTGGTGGAAGCCGTCGACTGGGCGCGGTACTGGCAGGAGGCGGACGACGCCGACCAGCTGCTCACCGACCCCGCCCTCGCCGCGGAGCTCGCCCCGGTCGCCCAGGCAGTGGTCTCCGCGCCCGCCGCGGCCTGGTGGGCGACGCCGCTGGCCGGCGACGACCAGCACGCCGTCGCCTGGCCGGAGGGTGACCCGCCCCGGTTCCGCGTCCCGCTGACCACCGGCGCGGCCGGCGCGCTGCACCGCTGGCGCGAGGAGATCCTGGCCGACGAGCGGCGGTCCGCGCGGGAACGGCCGGCCGACCCCCGGGCTCCCTGGTCGGGGTCCTGGTGGTCGGCGCCCGTCTCCTCCGGGCTCACCGTCACCCGCCGGTCGGTCCCCGAGGCCCCCGCCGGCGGATCGGGCACCCGCACGCCGCTCGCGGTCCCGGCGGGCCTCGTGCTGGTCGAGGACGGGTTCGACTGGCCGTCCGCCCGCACCTGGCCGGCACGACCGTCCCCCGGCGCCCGCGTGTACGAGGTGACCGGCCCCGACGCATGGGTGGCGCTGGTCGAGCGGCACCCGCTCGACGTCACCGCGTCCCGGCGGCACGACTGGTGGCGGGTCACCGGCTGGGACGGCGCCTGGGCCATCCCGGACTGGGCCGCCGTCGCGGCCGACCACGACGCGGTCCACCTCACCGTCGACGGCTACCTGTCCACCGCCGGTCGGGCGCTTGCGGTCGCCCTGCCCGGGACCCGGCCGGTCCGCACGCTGCTGGCCGGCTGGGACCCCGACGCCACCTGGTGGCTCACCGACGGGCTGATCGGGTTCGGCGAGCCCACCGACTGGCGGCGCCGGGAGGACCAGTCGCCGAGCTGGGAACCGGCCGGCTGAGCGGAAACCGGTCGCCCGACCGAGGCCGCCCCGGCCACACTGCGCCGCGTGGGCACCGCACTCGTCACCGGGGTCAGCCGCCGGGCCGGCATCGGGTTCGCCGTCGCACGCCGGCTGCTGGCCCAGGGTGACCGGGTCGTCGTCCACTCCTGGACGCCGCACGACGCGGACCAGCCCTGGGGGAGCGACGACCTGACCGCCGTCCTCGCCGAGCTGGGCGACCCGCCGCACCTGAGCGCCGACCTGGGGGACCCACGTGCGCCCGCCGCCCTCGTCGCCGCGGCCCGGGCCGCCGTCGGAACGCTGACCGTGCTGGTCGCCAACCACGCCCGCAGCGCAGAGGGCCGGGTCGCCGAGGTCACCGCCGAGGAGCTGGACCGCTGCTTCGCCGTCAACGCCCGGGGCAGCGTCCTGCTCACCCAGGCCTTCGCCGCCCAGTACGAGCCGGCGGCCGGCCCTGGGCGGGTCGTGCTCTTCACCTCCGGTCAGCACCGCGGCCCGATGCCCGGCGAGCTGCCCTACGCGCTGAGCAAGGGAGCGATCCAGGCGATCACGCCCACCCTGGCCGACGAGCTGGCCGACCGGGGGATCACGGTGAACTGCCTCAACCCCGGCCCGACCGACACCGGCTGGGCCGACGCGGACACCGCCGCGGCCGTGGCGGGGGCGATGCCTGGGAGCCGGTGGAACGGTCCGGACGACGCCGCCCGGGTCGTCGCCTGGCTCACCGGCCCGGACGCCGGCACGGTCACCGGCCAGACCATCGACGCCGAGGGCGGCTTCCGCCGCCGGCGCGTCTGACGTCCGCCCTCGGCCGGGCTGCCGCCCGCCCGTGAATCAACCGTTATCCCCAACATCGCCCCGCGACTGCAAGTCGCCGACCGGCGGTCAGCACCACCCGGCCGCCCTCCGGGCGGATCGACAACGGCAGGACCCCTGGCCGGGTCAGCCGGGGGAGACGGCGACCAGCTCCGCGGCGTGCCGCCCGGCCGCCGCGGCAGCCAGGAAGTAGGCGGTGTCCTCGGCCAGGCCACGGCCCATGGTCGACAGCCGGACCGGCAGGGCGGCCAGCGCGTCGTCCAGCCCGTCGGTGGACACGGTGACCACGGGGTTGCGGTCCGGCTGCCCGGCCAGGTCCTCGGCGACCTGGTCGGCCAGCTCCACCGGGAGACCCGCGGGGACGACCAGCGTCACCCCGGCAAGCGCCACCCGGCCGAACGCGGTCAGCGAGTGGTGGGAGACGCCGGTGTGCCGCGGCCGCGGGTCCGCGTCGGAGATCCGCAGCGCCCCGACCGCCCGGCCGCCGAGCACCGCGACGGCGTTGCACGCCTCCCCGGCGGCGACGCCGGAGAAGCCCCAGGGGGTGCCGGTGCCCAGGTTGCCCGGACCCTGGGTCACCACGGTGACGTCGGCGCGCAGCACGTGCCGGGCGGCGAGCAGGCCGGTGTGCACGGTGACCGCCTCGAGGTCCCCGCCGAAGGACTGGCCGACGGTGACCACCCCGGCCAGCGACCCGGCGAGCGCGTCCAGGGTGCGGGAGAAGGCGGCGGGCAGCGCGCCGCCGTCGGTCATCACGTACGCCACCCGCAGCGCCGGATCGGTGGCCTGCACCCCGGCGAGCACGGCGGGGAGGGCGGAGTGCAGGTCGGCGACGACGACCGGCATGCCGCCGACGTCCTCGGCGTCGGCGATCACCTGGTGGTGTTCGGTGTCCTGCTCGTCCACGCCCTGCACGGTCACCTGCAGCGCGGTGTAGCGGCCCTTGACCAGGTGCCCGGGGCCGGTCGGGTCCGGCGGCAGCCGGTCGGGGACGGCGACCACCAGCGCGTAGCCGCCGGTGCCCAGCCGCTGCGCCCAGGCCGTGGTGTTGAGCAGCACGTCGTCGTCCACCTGCGGGCTGCCGACGACGGAGGGGTGGGCCAGCGCCCGGAGCGTGCCGTCCCCGGGGACCTCGACGGTCAGCTCGCAGGCGTCCCGCCACGTCCGGCCCAGCGCGGTGACCCGACCGCGTCGCCAGCGGATCCGCGGGCCGGGTTCGGGAGACCTGGAGGAGGGCGGGGTGCCCGGGGACGTCACCGGGGCAGGCTAAGGGAAGGACCCCCTTCCTCCCCACTGGCCGCAGGGTTGGGGAGCGGGGCCCTGCGCGGGGCCACCGGTGACCCGGCTGACTAGCCTGGGTCCGTGGCAGCCAAGCGCGCGGAGCGACTGGTGAACCTGGTGATCGCGCTGCTCGGCACCCGGCAGTACGTCTCGGCCGCGCGGATCCGGTCCACCGTCCCCGGGTACGAGCCCGAGGACGGCACCGAGCGCGCCGACGAGGCGTTCAAGCGGATGTTCGAGCGGGACAAGGCCGAGCTGCGGGAGATCGGCGTCCCGCTGGAGACCGGCCGGAACAGCTTCTTCGACACCGAGGACGGCTACCGGATCGCCCGCAGCGACTACGAACTCCCCGAGGTCACCCTCACCGGCGAGGAGGCAGCGGCCGTCGGGCTGGCCCTGCGGCTGTGGCAGTCCGCGCAGCTGGCCGGCGCGGCGCAGAGCGCACTGGTGAAGCTGCGGGCCGCCGGCGTCGAGGTCGACCAGAGCCGCAGCATCCCGCTGCAGCCCCGGCTGGACGCCGGCGAACCGGCCTTCGAGCCCTGCTACGCCGCCGCCCGCGACCGGCGCGAGCTGGTCTTCGACTACCGCCGTCCCGACGAGGACACCCCGGTCCGCCGGCACGTGCAGCCCTGGGGCGTCGTCGCCTGGCACGGCCACTGGTACCTGGTGGGCCACGACCGGGACCGGCAGGCCCCGCGGGTCTTCCGGCTGTCCCGGGTGACCGGCACGCCGCGGACGGTGGGCCCGGCCGGCGCGTTCGAGCCGCCGGCGGACCTGGACCTGGCCGCCGTGGTGGCCGGCCAGGAGCGCCGCGAGGAGCAGCTGGTGGTCGTGCGCGTGCGGGCCGGCGCCGCCAACGGGCTGCGCCGCACCGGCACCCCGCTCGGCGCCGCGGAGGACGGCGAGGACCGGCTGCAGCTGCGCACCACCGAGCCGTGGGCGCTGGCCGACGAGCTGGCCGCCTACGGCCCGGACGTGCTGGTCGAGGCCCCGCAGCGGATGCGCGAGGCGGTCGTCGAGCGGCTGACCCGGCTCGCCGCGCTGGGGGAGCGGGCATGACCAGCCCGAGCACCGCGGACCGGATGACCCGGCTGCTGACCCTGGTGCCCTACCTGCAGGCCCGTCCCGAGGGCGTCCGGCTGGCCGACGCCGCCGCCGACTTCGGCGTGACCGAGGCCCAGCTGCGCCGCGACCTGGACCTGCTGTGGGTCTGCGGGCTGCCCGGGCACGGGCCCGGCGACCTGATCGACCTGTCCTTCGAGGGCGACCGGGTGCGGGTCACCTTCACCGCCGGGATGGTGCGCCCGCTGCGGCTGACCACCGACGAGGCCGTGGCGCTGACCGTCGCGCTGCGCACGCTGCTGGAGCTTCCCGGGCTGGCCGAGGGGGAGGCGGTGAGCCGGGCGCTGGCCAAGGTGTCCGCGGCCGCCGGGCACGCCGCCGAGCAGGCCGCACCGGTGGCGGTCAGCGTGGACGCCCGGGAGCAGGCGCTCGCCGTCGTCCGGGACGCCCTCGAGCGGCGCCGGGCTCTGCACCTGCACTACTACGTGCCCAGCCGGGACGAGCGCACCGAGCGGACCGTCGACCCGATGCGGCTGCTGCTGGTCGACGGCCACTGGTACCTGGAGGCCTGGTGCCGGGGCGCCGAGGGGGTGCGGCTGTTCCGGCTGGACCGGGTGGACGACGTCGCGGTCCTCGACGAGCCGGCCGCGCCGCCGCCGCAGGCGCACGAGCGGGACGTCGACTCCGGCCTCTACCAGCCCGGGGACGAGGCCCCGCTGGTCCGGCTGCGGCTGGCCCGGACCGCCCGCTGGGTGGCCGACTACTACCCGGTGGAGGACGTCGCCCCGGTCGAGGACCCGCCCGGCGGGCTGGCGGTGGCGGTGCGCACCGCGGACCTGTCCTGGGCCCGGCGGCTGGTGGCCTCCCTCGGCGGCGCCGCGCTGGTCGACGAGCCGGCGGAGCTGGGCGAGCAGGTCGCGGCCGACGCCCGGGCGGCGCTGGCGCGGTACGCGGACTGACCTCGCGGCCCGGCGGCTAGGGTCGGCCCGTGCTCTGGGTGTGGATCGCCGTCGTCGTCCTGGCCGTGCTGGTGCTCGGCACCATCGCGTTCGGCGTGCTCGGGGCCCTGCAGCGGCTGGTCGCGGAGCTCCGGGCGACCGACGCCGCGCTCGCGCCGGTACGCGCGGAGGTGCAGCGGACGGCGGAGCGGGCCGCCGTCCAACGGGGCGGGGACCGGCGGGCCACCCCGGCCTGAACCCCAGGTGACACCGGCGGCCCCCTCCATTGGAGGGGCGACCCGGTGGCGCTCTCCGCGTAGCATCCACAGCACGCCCACGACTCGGAGGACCCGATGCCGAACCTCGGCCCGCTGGAGATCGGCCTGATCATCCTGGCCGTCCTGCTGCTCTTCGGTTACAAGAAGCTTCCCGACGCCTCCCGGTCGATGGGCCGCTCGCTGCGCATCTTCAAGAGCGAGATGAAGGGCATGAAGGACGACGACGTCCGCGGCAAGGAGCCGGCGGCCACCACGCCGGTCGTCGGCGAGATCGTCCCGGCCCCGGCCCCGGCCGCGAAGGCGCCGGTGGACCTGGAGGCCGAGGCCGAGGCGGCGGAGCTGCGGGCCGCGGAGCTGCGCGCGCAGGCCGAGCGGTCCCGGTCGGCCGCGGCCGACGGCACCCGCTGACCTCTCCGTCCTGACGGCTCGTGAGCACGCCTGGGCGCCTGCGCGACCGTCGTCCGCGCCGTCCCCCGCGGGACGACGCGGCGACGATGACCCTCGTCGGCCACCTGCGCGAGCTGCGCAACCGGGTGGCCGTCGCGCTGCTGTTCGTGCTGCTCGGCATGGCCGTGTCGTTCTGGTGGTACGAGCACGGGCTCGGTGACTTCCTCCGCGCGCCGTACTGCGGCCTGCCGCCCGACCTGCGCTTCGACGGGAACGGCGACCAGAGGTGCGAGCTGCTGATCACCGACGTCTTCGGTGGTGTGTTCATCCGGCTCAAGGTCAGCCTGCTGGCCGGGGTGGTGCTGTCCGCCCCGTTCTGGCTCTACCAGCTGTGGGCGTTCATCACCCCAGGCCTCAAGCGGAACGAGAAGCGCTACGGGGTGGGCTTCGTGGCGATCTCCTCGCTGCTGTTCGCGCTGGGCGCCACGCTCGCCTACTTCTCGCTGTCGGCGGGGCTGGAGCTGCTGCTCGGCCTGGCCGGCTCGGGCACCGCGGTCGCGCTGACCGCGGAGAACTACATCGGCTTCGTGCTCTCCCTGCTGGTCGCCTTCGGGGTGAGCTTCGAGCTGCCCCTGCTGGCCGTCGCGCTGAACCTGGTCGGCGTGCTCAGCTACGACGTGCTGAGCAAGGGACGGCGGTGGATCTTCTTCCTCACCATCGTCTTCGCCGCCTTCATCACCCCCACCCAGGACCCGTTCACCATGCTGGCGATGGCCGGGCCGATGATCTTGCTGTTCGAGCTGGCCATCCAGATCGCCCGGTTCGTGGACAGGCGGCGGGCCAAGCGGGAGGCCGCGCTCGGCCTGACCGGCCTGGACGACGACGAGGCCTCGCCCGTCGTGGCCGGCCCGTCCGCGCTGGAGGACGCCAGCCCGCTGGACGAGCCGACGAGCGCTCCGCGCTGACCCTCGCGCCCCGCTGACCGTCGCGGGTCGATCCGCGGGGGTCGGACCCGGCGCATACCGTGGGGGCATGTCGAGCCCGGCCGAGCGGTACGCAGCTGCCCGGCGGCGCACCGCCCATCCCACGTTGTCGGACTTCACCGGTGAGCTGGGCTTCTCCCTGGACCCCTTCCAGGTGGAGGCCTGCGAGGCGGTGGAGCAGGGAGCCGGGGTGCTGGTGTGCGCCCCGACCGGCGCCGGCAAGACCGTGGTGGGGGAGTTCGCCGTCCACAAGGCCCTCCGGGAGGGGCGCAAGGCGTTCTACACCACGCCGATCAAGGCGCTGTCGAACCAGAAGTACAACGACCTGGTCGAGCGGTACGGCCCGGCCACGGTCGGTCTGCTGACCGGGGACAACGCCATCAACGGCGACGCACCGGTGGTCGTGATGACCACCGAGGTGCTGCGCAACATGCTCTACGTCGACTCCCCGGCGCTGACCGACCTCGGCTACGTGGTCATGGACGAGGTGCACTACCTCGCCGACCGGTTCCGCGGTGCGGTCTGGGAGGAGGTGATCATCCACCTGCCCGAGCACGTCACCCTGGTGTCGCTGTCGGCCACGGTCAGCAACGCCGAGGAGTTCGCCGACTGGCTGGTCACCGTCCGCGGGGACACCAAGGTGGTGGTCAGCGAGATCCGGCCGATCCCGCTGTGGCAGCACATGCTGGTCGGCTCCCGGGTGTTCGACCTGTTCGCGCTGCGGCCCGCGGCGCACGCGGGGGAGTGGGAGCAGTCCCCGCGCGGCCAGTCGACCCGCGAGCGGGGGCGGGCGGTCGTCGACCCGGAGCTGGTCCGCTACGTGCACGAGCAGGAGCGTCGCCACGACTCCCTGTCCAGGACGGCGTCCGGCGGGACGCGCGGCGGGTTCAGCCACAAGCCGCGCTACCGGCCGCCGTCCCGCCCCGAGGTCGTCGAGCGGCTGGACCGGGCGGGCCTGCTGCCGGCGATCACGTTCGTGTTCAGCCGCAACGGCTGCGACGCCGCCGTGCACCAGTGCCTGGCGGCCGGGCTGCGGCTGACCGACGAGGCCGAGCGGTCGGCGATCGCCGAGGTGATCGACCGGCGCACCGGCGCGCTGCCGGAGGAGGACCTGCACGTCCTGGGCTTCTGGGAGTGGCGGGAGGGCCTGCTGGCCGGTCTGGCCGCCCACCACGCCGGGCTGGTCCCCGCCTTCAAGGAGGCCGTCGAGGAGTGCTTCGTCCGGGGGCTGGTCAAGGCGGTCTTCGCCACCGAGACCCTGGCCCTGGGCATCAACATGCCCGCGCGCACCGTGGTCCTCGAGCGGCTGGTGAAGTGGAACGGCGAGGCGCACGTCGACGTCACGCCGGGGGAGTACACCCAGCTGACCGGGCGGGCCGGGCGCCGCGGGATCGACGTCGAGGGTCACGCGGTCGTCGTCTGGGCACCGGGTGTCGACCCGGCCGCGGTCGCCGGGCTGGCCAGCACCCGCACCTACCCGCTGCGCTCGTCGTTCCGGCCCAGCTACAACATGGCGGTCAACCTGGTCGGGGCCTTCGGCCGGGACCGGGCGCGGGAGCTGCTGGCGGCCTCGTTCGCGCAGTTCCAGGCCGACCGGTCGGTGGTCGGGCTGGCCCGGTCGGCGATCCGGCACGAGACCGAGGCCCAGCGGCTGGCCGCGGACATGCACTCCGACGCCGGCGACGTCGCCGGGTACGCGCGGCTGCGGGCGGAGATCTCCGAGCGGGAGAAGGCGCTGTCCCGTGACAGCCAGGCCCGGCGCCGGCTGGAGGCCAGCGAGTCGCTGGAGGCGCTGCGGGTCGGTGACGTCATCCGGGTCCCCAGCGGTCGCCGCCAGGGACTGGCCGTCGTGCTGGACCCGGGCATCACCGAGCTCACCGAACCCCGGCCGCTGGTGCTCACCGAGGACAAGTGGGCCGGCCGCCTCGCCGCGGTGGACTTCCCGTCCCCGGTGACGCCGCTGACCCGGGTGCGGGTCCCGAAGAACTTCAACCACCGCAGCCCGCACGCCCGCCGCGACCTGGCCTCCACCCTGCGCAGCGCCCGGGTGGAGAACGACCTGGGCGCGCGCCGCACGCGCGGCCGGTCGGCGGCCGCCGACGACCCGGTGCTCGCCGACCTGCGGCACGCCCTGCGCGCCCACCCGGTGCACCAGCTGCCCGACCGGGAGGACCGGGTCCGGTCCGCCGAGCGCTGGCTGCGGGAGCTGCGGGAGGCCGAGTCGCTGCGCCGCCGGATGGACGAGCGCACCGGGTCGCTGACCCGGCAGTTCGACCGCACGTGCGACGTCCTGGAGGAGCTGGGCTACCTGCTGCCGGCGGCCGACGCGCCGGCCGACGTCCCCGCCGACCCGGCGGCGCAGCCCGAGCCGCTGGTCACCGACGCCGGCCGGCGGCTCGGGCGGATCTGGTCGGAGACCGACCTGCTCACCGCGGAGTGCCTGCGGTCCGGTGCGTTCCGGGGCCTGACCCCGGCCGAGCTGGCCGCGTGCGTGTCCACGCTGGTCTTCGAGGCACGCCGGGACTCCCCGGGGCAGCCGTCGGTGCCGGCGGGGACGGTCGCCCGGGCGATCGCGGAGATGCGGCAGGTGCGGGTCCGGCTGGTCGACGTGGAGGTCGAGCACCAGGTGCCGATGACCCGCGACCTGGACCTCGGCTTCGTGTGGGCGGCGTTCCGCTGGGCGGACGGCCAGACCCTGGACCGCGTCCTCGCGGGGGCCGAGCAGGCCGGCACGGAGCTGTCCGGCGGTGACTTCGTGCGCTGGGCGCGGCAGCTCATCGACCTGCTCGACCAGCTGGCCAAGGTCGCCGACGAGCCGGTGGCCGGCGTGGCCCGGGCGGCGGTGGGGCGGTTCCGTCGGGGCGTCGTGGCGGTCGCGGTCAGCGGGTGAGCGGGTGGACGGCGGCTCCCGGCCGCGGACCGCGGGGTAGGACAGAATCGGTTTCCGGTCGCGGCGGCGAGCCGGCGGCCGGACCGGAGCAGCGCAGGACCAGGGAGCGACGATGACCCACCCGCCGTACGGGGACGACGAGCGGGACCGGTGGCCAGGCGACGGCACGCGGGCGGGGGAGGACCCGGCGCCGGGCAGGCACGCGGCCGAACCGCCGTTCGGGCCGCCCCGGCAGGCCGGGCAGCCGGCTGCGTCCCCGCAGTACGGGCAGCCCCAGTACGGGCAGCCCCAGTACGGGCAGGGTCCCTACGGGCAGCCGCAGTACCCGCAGCCCGAGTACGGGCAGCCCCAGTACGGGCAGGGCCCCTACGGACAGCCCCAGTACGGGCAGGGCCCCTACGGGCAGCCCCAGTACGGGCAGTCGCAGTACCCGCAGCCCCAGTACGGGCAGCCGCAGTACGGGCAGCCGCAGTACGGGCCGCCCGGGTGGGGACAGCCGCCCGCGCCGGCGCGGCGGTCCCGGCGGAAGCAGAACCTGATCGCGCTGCTGGTCCTCGCGGCGGTCCTGCTCGTCGTCCCCTTCCTCCCCGGACTCGGCGGCTCGACGGCACTGGACCCGGAGTCCGTGCAGCGGGACGTCGCCGAGCAGTTCGAGGAGCGGGAGGGCGTCGCGTTGGAGCTGTCCTGCGACGGCGACATGACCGTGGAGGCAGGCCGGAGCTACGACTGCGCGGGCCTCACGGCCGACGGCGAACCGGTCAGGATCACCATCACGGTCACCGACGAGGACGCCAACTACACCTGGTCCAGGGGCTGAGGCCGGTCAGCCGAGGACGTCGGCGGGCCAGCCCAGCGCCGCGCCCAGCCGGCGCACCGAGCTCTCGAGCCCGTGCTGGGCGGCCAGCGCGGCCAGGGCCTCGGGGTCGGCGGGCGCCGTCGGCAGGGCGCCGTCCACCGCTGGCATGTCGATGTCGGTGACGACGGCGACCACGCGGGGTGCGGCGGCCAGGTAGTCGGCGGCGGCGTGCAGCTTCTTGAGCACGGCCGCGGTGAGCGGGGGCCGGGGCACCACCGTCGTCGCCGCGGCCTGCTGGATCCCGGCCAGCGAGCCGAAGGAGTTGATCAGCGCCGCGGCGGTCTTGGCGCCCACCCCGGCCACGCCCGGCAGGCCGTCGCTGGGGTCCCCGCGCAGCACCGCGAAGTCGGCGTAGGAGCGGCCGGGGATGCCGTACTTGGCGGACACCGCGGCCTCGTCGACGTACTCCAGGTCGGTGATCCCGCGCGCGGTGTACAGCACCCGGACGCCGCGGTCGTCGTCCACCAGCTGGAACAGGTCCCGGTCCCCGGTCACCACGTCGACCGGTCCGCGGGCGCGGGTGGCCAGGGTGCCGATGACGTCGTCGGCCTCGTAGCCGGGCGCGCCGACCCGGGCCATCCCGACCGCGGCCAGCACGTCGACCAGCACGTCGACCAGCACCGGCACCTGCGGCCCGAGCTCGTCGGGCGTCTCCTCGCCGCCCTCGACCGCGACCCGGTGCGCCTTGTAGGACGGCAGCGCGTCCACCCGGAAGGCCGGCCGCCAGTCGTCGTCCCAGCAGGCGACCAGCCGGTGGGGGGAGTGGGCGCCGACCAGCCGGGCGGTCATGTCCAGGAAGCCGCGGACGGCGTTGACCGGGCGGCCGTCGGGGGAGGTGACGCTGGTGGGCACCCCGTAGAAGGCGCGGAAGTACAGGCTCGCCGCGTCCAGCAGCATCGTCGTCACGTGCCCTCCTCGCTGCGCTCGTCGGCCCCGTGCCGAACGTGCTGCGTCTCCACGTGATCTCGCGAGCTCGATCACGCCCGAGACGGTAACGGGGTGATCGGATCACGAGTCGGGAACGGACCTCCGTCCGACCGACGGCCGTGGATAGTCTGCCGACGTGGTCGCTCCCGCAACTCCCTCGTCCCCGCTGGTCACCGTGGACCGGGTGCACGCCGCCCGGGCGGTCGCCGCGGAGCTCGGTGTCGACCTGCTGGTGGTGACCCCCGGCTCCGACCTGCGCTACCTCTGCGGGTACTCCGCCCACGCGATGGAGCGGCTGACGGCGCTGGCCGTCCCGCGCGAGGGGGAGCCGTTCCTCGTCGTCCCGCGGCTGGAGGCCCCGATGGTCGACGCCTCGCCGGCGGGCGGGCTGGGCCTGGAGGTGCTGGCCTGGGACGAGACCGACGACCCGTTCGCCCGGCTCGCCGCGGTGGCCACCGCCCGGCTCGGTGCCGCCCCCGCCCGCGTGGCGGTGGGCGCCCGCACCTGGGCCGAGCACGCCCTCGGCGTCCAGCGGGCCGTGCCCGGTGCCTCGCTCGAGCTGGCCGGGCCGGTCCTCGACCGGCTGCGGATGGTGAAGACGCCGACCGAGGTCGAGGAGCTCGCGCGGGCCGGCGCGGCGATCGACCGGGTGCACGCGGCGATGGGGGAGTGGCTGCGGGTGGGCCGGACCGAGGCCGAGGTGGGCGCGGACATCGCCGCGGCGATCCTGGCCGAGGGCCACGTCGGCGTGGACTTCACCATCGTGGGCTCCGGGCCCAACGGCGCCAGCCCGCACCACGAGCTGTCCGACCGGGTGGTGCAGGCCGGCGACCTCGTCGTCGTCGACATCGGCGGGGAGACCGCCACCGGGTACCGGTCGGACTGCACCCGCACCTACGTCGTCGGCGGAGCCGTCGAGTCCGAGGTCGCCGAGTGGTACGAGGTGCTCCAGCAGGCCCAGGAGGCCGCGACGGCGGCGGTGCGGCCGGGGGTGACCTGCGAGCAGGTGGATGCCGTGGCCCGCGACCTGATCACCGACGCCGGCTGGGGCGAGCACTTCATCCACCGGACCGGGCACGGCATCGGCCTGGACACCCACGAGGCGCCCTACGTCGTCGCGGGCAACGACCTGCCGTTGGAGCCGGGGATGGCGTTCTCCGTGGAGCCCGGGATCTACCTGGCCGGCCGGTGCGGCGCCCGGATCGAGGACATCGTCGTCTGCACCGACGACGGGGTCCGTGTCCTGAACGAGGGTCCCCGTGAGCTCGTCGAACTCGGCGGCTGACCCGGCCGCCGGTGGGGGAGGGGCGCCCGCCGACGTGGACCGGGCGCTGCTCACCGCCCTGGCGCGGGACGGTCGCGCCAGCTACACCGACCTCGCCGAGCGGGTGGGGCTGTCGGTGTCCGCGGTGCACCAGCGGGTGCGCCGGCTGGAGCAGCGGGGGCTGATCACCGGGTACGCGGCGAAGGTCGACGCCAAGGCCGTCGGCCTGCCGCTGACCGCGTTCGTGAACATCACCCCGATCGACGTCTCCCAGGCCGACGACGCGCCGGCCCGGCTGGCGCACCTGACGGCCATCGAGGCCTGCCACTCGGTGGCCGGGGTGGACAGCTACGTCCTCAAGGTCCGGACGGCGTCGCCGGACGCGCTCGAGGCGCTGCTGGCCGAGATCCGCCGGGTCGCCAACGTGACCACCCGGACGACGGTGGTGCTGTCCACCTTCTACGAGGACCGCCCGCCCGTCTGAGGGAGGACCCCCTCGCCCACCACGAACTCGGGTCGGGACCCTGCCGAGGGGCCGCTGGACACGGTCTCGAACATGTGTTCGGATGTGGGCATGCGGTGGGACGCCCAGCGGCTGGACCTCGACGAGCCGACGACGCTGCCTGGGCTCCCCGACGTCCGCGGGCTGCTTCGCAGCCTGCAGGTGCCGGAGTTCCCGGGCCTGACGCTGCACGAGGTGCGCTGCAAGAGCGCGCTCAACGCCGTGCCCAAGGGCTCGGCGATGCCGTTCGGCTACACGATCAACACCTTCCGTGGTTGCTCACATGCCTGTGTGTACTGCCTGGAAGCGGACACCAGCATCCTCATGGCCGACGGTCGGCAGAAGCGGATAGCGGATCTCGTCGTCGGCGACCGGATCATCGGGACGGAGAAGCGCGGCGACTACCGGTTCTACGTCGAGACCGAGGTGCTCGCGCACTGGTCGACCGTGAAGCCGGCTCACCGGGTGACCCTGGCCGACAGCACCGAGCTCATCGCCAGCGGTGACCACCGGTTCCTGACCCGGCGCGGCTGGAAGCACGTGACCGGCACGGGCAGCGGCACGGGGCAACGCCCACACCTGACGATCAACGACGAGCTGCTCGGCTTCGGCCGCTCGGCCGGGACCGCCGAGGCCTGCGCCGACTACCGACGGGGGTACCTGACCGGCATGGTCAGGGGTGACGGCCACCTGAAGGTCTACCGCTACCAGCGAGCGGGTCGCGTCCATGGGGACCTGCATCGTTTCCGCCTGGCCCTCGCGGACGACGACGGACTGGACAGGGCACAGGACTACCTGGCCCGGGCCGGGATCCGTACCGACAGGTTCGCCTTCGCCCCGGCCACCGCAGAGCGGCGCGCCATGACCGCCATCCGTACGTCGGCGGCCGGCTCGGTCGCATCGATCTCCCGCTTGATCACCTGGCCTGACGACCCCTCAGCAGCGTGGAGCCGTGGGTTCCTGGCCGGCATCTTCGATGCCGAGGGCAGCCGCAGTCAGCACGTCCTCCGCATCACGAACACCGATCCGGAGATCCTCGCTCGCACCCGGGCGGCGTTCGCCGCCTTCGGCTTCGACACCGTGCTCGAGGACCGGCGGAGACCGAACGGCCTCGCGACGGTCCGGCTGCGTGGTGGGCTGCCCGAGCACCTGCGGTTCATCCACCTCGTCGATCCGGCCATCCGGCGGAAGTGCGGTCTTCAGGGCACCGCCATCAAGTCCTCAGCAGACCTCCGCGTGCTGGAGATCGAGGACCTCGGGCGGGAGATGCCGATGTTCGACATCACCACCGGGACCGGTGACTTCATCGCGAACGGCGTCGTCAGCCACAACTGCTATGCCCGGAGCACGCACGAGTGGCTGGAGCTGGACAGCGGCAGGGACTTCGACCAGCAGATCGTGGTCAAGACCAACCTGGTCGAGGTGCTGCGCCGGGAGCTGGCCCGGCCGACCTGGAAGCGCGAGCACGTCGCGCTGGGCACCAACACCGACCCCTACCAGCGCGCAGAGGGCCGCTACCGGCTAATGCCCGGGGTCATCGACGCCCTCGCCCGGTCCGGCACACCGTTCTCCGTCCTCACCAAGGGCACGCTGGCCCGCCGCGACCTGCCGCTGCTGGCCGCGGCCGCGCGGGACGTGCCCATCGGCCTGGGGGTCTCGCTGGCGATCTGGGACGACGACCTGCACACCGCCCTGGAGCCCGGCGCCCCCAGCCCGCGGGCGCGGCTGGAACTGGTCCGGGCGATCACCGACGCCGGCCTGCCCTGCGGGGTCTTCCTCGCCCCGGTGCTGCCGGGGCTCACCGACTCGCTGGCCCACCTGGACACCGCCATCGCCGCCGTCGCCGACGCCGGCGCGACCGGGCTGACGGTGGTGCCGCTGCACCTGCGGCCCGGTGCACGCGAGTGGTTCACCGCCTGGCTGGTGCGGGAGCACCCGGCACTCGTCGGCCGCTACAAGGCCCTCTACGGGCGGGGCGCGTACGTGCCGGCCGAGTACCGCAGCTGGCTGGCCCGCCGGGTCGCCCCGATCCTGGCCCGGCACGGCCTGGACCGGCAGAGCGGCGGCAGCGCGCGCGGCACCGGCGCGGCACCCCCGGACACCGGGCTGCCGGGCGACGAGTCGGTGGGCTTCCCGGCGGGGAGCCTGCCGGCCCCGCGCCCGGCCGGTCCGGCCGCCGTCGGCGGGGAGGCCGACCAGCTCACCCTCTGCTGAGCCGCCGGTCAGGCCTCCGGCTGGGTGCGGGTGACCCGCTCGGCCCGGACCGCCCCCCGGGCCGCCACCGGGGCGGCACCGCCGGCCAGCGCCAGCCGGCGGTAGGAGTCGTAGGACAGCGTCAGGTACTTCTCCGCCAGTGCGGCCACCGCGTCCTGCCGGCGCGCGGGCGCGGTGGCCTGCAGGTGCAGCGCCGTCCGGACCGCGTGCTTGGTGAAGGTCACCTGCAGCGCCTGGCTGGAGAGCTGCCCCCCGACCCGGGACTGGAAGCCGGGGCCGCGGCGGAGGGCGGGCAGCACCCACGGGCTCGCGGCCAGCGTCGGGAACTGGTTGCGCAGCGACTCCCACGCGTGCCACGCGATGAGCGCACCGGGCACCGGCCAGCGCCCGTCGTCGGTCGTGACCACCAGCCGCCGGGTGCCGGCGGTGACCTGGTCGCGGCGCAGCGCGCGGAAGGAGGCGATCGGTGCCGGCCAGCTCAGCGCGATGGCGCACCAGCAGACGGCCCGCAGGTGCTCGGCGTCCCCGCCGCGGACCTGGGTGAGCGGCCGCAGGTCCAGCCGGGGCGGGTCCGGTTCCGGAGTGTGGGGCAGCGGCAGGGCGAGGCCGCCGTAGCGGGCGACCTTGCTGTACAGCGTGACCGTCGCCGGCTTCCAGTCGCGGGCCTCGGCGATCGGGTCCAGGCCGGTCTCGGCGAGCTGGTCGGGGCCCAGGTCCAGCTCCAGGGCGGCCTCCATCAGCCGGCGCCACTGCACCTCGTACCCCTCGGGAGCGCCCAGCCGGTGCCACGCCCGGGCCGGCGGTGGGGCCGGCATGTCGGGCAACGGTCGCTGCCACCTCTGCGCCATGTCGCCATACTACCGTTATCCCTAACAATAGGACAGCTTTGTCGGCTGGGCGCGCTCGTCGAGCCAAAGGCGCGGTGCCCTCCGGGCACCGCCGCGGCAACCCCGACCATCCGCGCCGGCGCACCGCCGGCGACCATGTCCGGCATGCGCACGGTCGGGGTCGAGGAAGAGCTGCTGGTCGTCGACCCGTCGGGCACCCCGGTGCCGCTCGGCCCGGCGGCACTGCAGGTCGCGTCCCGCCGGGGGGAGGGCGAGACGGTCCGGGACCACGAACGTGCCGAGCAGCCGGACGCCGGGACGGCGGGGGAGGCCGGTGGGGCACCGGAGCCGAAGCTGGTGCCCGAGCTCAAGGAGCAGCAGATCGAGCTGGGCACCTCCGTGTGCGCCTCGCTGGCCGAGGTGGCGGCTGAGCTCCGGCACTGGCGGGAGCGGGCGGACGCCGCCGCGCGGTCGGTCGGCGCGCGGGTGGCCGCGCTGGCCGGCGCACCCGTCCCGGTCGAGCCGCGGGCCACCGACGGAGAGCGCTACCAGCGGATGGTCGACGTCTTCGGGCCGGTGGCCGCCGAGCAGCTCACCTGCGGGTGCCACGTGCACGTGTCCGTGGAGGACGAGGAGGAGGGGGTCGCCGTCCTGGACCGGATCCGGGTGTGGTTGCCGGTGCTGACCGCGCTGACCGCCAACTCGCCGTTCTGGCTGGGGCAGGACACCGGCTATGCCAGCTACCGCTCGCAGTCGTGGGGGCGCTGGCCGTCGGCCGGTCCCACCGGGGTGCACGGCAGTGTCGCGGCCTACCGGCGGCTGGTCGACGACCTGCTCGCGACCGACACCGTGCTGGACGAGGCGATGCTCTACTTCGACGCCCGGCTGTCGGCCAGCTGGCCGACCGTCGAGGTGCGGGTCGCCGACGTCGCCCTGCAGGCCGAGGACGCCGTCGTGCTCGCCGGGCTGGTCCGCGGCCTGGTGGAGACCGCTGCGGGGGAGTGGCGGGCCGGGGTCCCGGCGCCCGGCGTGCGCACCGAGCTGCTCCGTGTGGCCGGCTGGCGGGCCGCCCGGTCCGGGCTGACCGGGGACCTGGTGCACCCGCGCACCGGCCGTCCGGCGCCGGCGGCCGCCGTCCTCGCCGACCTGGTCGAGCACGTCCGGCCCGCGCTGGCCGCGCACGGCGACGAGCCGACGGTCGACGACGGCGTGGCCCAGCTGCTGCGGCGGGGGAACGGCGCACAGCAGCAGCGGGCGGTGTACGAGCGGACGCACGACCTGGCCGCCGTCGTCCGGGCCGGGGTCACCGCCACCCACGCCGGCTGACGACCGGGGAGCCCGCGGCGGAGCTGCCCGTTATGGTCCCGGTCATGTACACCGCCAGCTGGCGCGACGTCGTCCGCCGTGACCTGTTCGGGCCGAGCCCGGACCCCCGGGACCGCCCGTACCGCCTGGTCATCCGGTTCGTGCTCGTCGTCTTCCGGCTGTTCCGCTTCCGGTTCGAGGTGCGCGGGTCCGAGCACGTGCCGACCAGCGGCGGCGCCGTCCTCTGCAGCAACCACGTCAGCTACCTGGACTTCACCTTCCTGGGGCTGGCCGCGCTGCCCCAGCACCGGCTGGTCCGGTTCATGGCCAAGGAGTCGGTGTTCCGGCACCGGGTCTCCGGGCCGTTCATGCGCGCCATGCAGCACATCCCGGTGGACCGGAAGGCCGGGTCGGCGGCGTTCGAGGCGGCGGTGCGGGCGCTCAAGGACGGGCAGGTGATCGGGGTCTTCCCGGAGGCGACGATCAGCACCTCGTTCACCGTGAAGGACCTCAAGGCCGGCGCGGCGCGGATGGCCGTGGACGCCGGCGTGCCGATCCTGCCGGCCGCGGTCTGGGGCGGTCAGCGCATCTTCACCAAGTTCCACGACGTCGTCCTCCGCCGGGACGTGCCGGTCACCGTGCTCGTCGGCGAGCCGATCCTGCCCGAGCCCGGGGAGAAGGTGCAGGCGCTGCTGCGGCGGACCCGGGCGGCCATGGAGGAGCTGCTCGTCGAGGCGCAGCGGACCTACCCGGACACCCCGGCCGGCGACGACGACCGCTGGTGGCTGCCCGCGCACCTCGGCGGGACGGCGCCGACGCCGGAGGAGGCCGCCATGCGCGACGTGCAGAACGCTGCGGGGCACCGCGTGCCGGTGCGCAAGCCGCACCCGGTCAAGCGGGTCGCGGCGCTGGTCACCCGACGCCGCGGCCGCTGAGCGACAGCGGCCCGGCCAGCTCGTACTCGAACTCCCGGTGCCACCAGGCGCCGGTCGCCCGCCGCTCGGCGCGGGTGGTGAAGCGGTAGCGGTACACCACCGCGCGGACGGCGGCCGGCGGCGTCGTCCCGAACGGCGCGGAGCGGAGCAGCCGCAGCGTGGCCGGGTCGGCGGCGAGCAGCCTGCGCAGCAGCGGGACCAGCCAGCCGCGCCCGTAGCCGGGGTCGATGCCGACGAACCACATCAGCCAGTCCAGCCGCAGGTGGTAGGGCGCCACCTGCGGTGGGCGGCGGTGCGGGTCGCCGGGCTTGCCGCGGAACTCGTAGTCCCGCCAGACCGTGTCCGGGCCGGGGGAGGGGTCGTCGGTGGCCTGCAGGACGACCTCGTGCCGGACCCGGGTGACCGAGCCGAAGGCGCCGTAGCTGTTGACCAGCCGCAGCGGGTCGTGGCTGGCGTTCATCCGCTGCCGGCGGGACAGCAGGTTGGCCACCGGCTGCACGCTGAGCCCGGCCACTGCGACGGCGAGGACGACGGTCGCCACGGTGAACCAGGTGGGGGAGGACAGATCCGCCGGCGGGTCGACGGGCAGGACGGCCGCGTACCAGCTGCCGTCGACCACCGACAGCGCGATCACCAGCGTCAGCAGGTTCAGCCAGGCGAAGTTGCCGCTCAGGACCAGGTAGCCCTGGGTGACCACCATGACCAGCGCGGCGATGCTCGCCACCGGCTGCGGAGCGAGCAGTCCGAAGACCACCACCAGCTGGGTGGCGTGGTTGGCCAGCGCCTCCACCCGGTGCAGCCCGGGGCTGAGCCGGTGGAACCACCAGCTGGCCGGGTTGGGCAGCGGCTGGGTCTCGTGGTGGTAGACCAGGCAGGTCAGCTGCCGCCAGCAGCGGTCGCCGCGCATCTTGATCAGCCCGGCGCCGAACTCCAGCCGGAACAGCAGCCAGCGCAGCAGCCACAGCACCAGGACCGGCGGCGCGACGTGCGCCGGGCCGAGGAACACCGCCAGGAAGCCGGCCTCGACCAGCAGCGACTCCCAGCCGAAGCCGTACCAGACCTGGCCCACGTTCACGATCGACAGGTAGAGCGCCCACAGCACCAGCCACAGCGCCATCCAGCCCGGCAGCGGCAGCCGGTCGGCCAGGCCGACGAGCGCCGCGGCGGACAGCGCGATGCCGACCCAGCAGCAGGCGGCGAAGAAGCCGTCGGACCAGCGCAGGTGGAACACGCTCGGGGTCTGCCAGAAGCTGGTCCGGGCCAGCAGCCGGGGGACCGGGGTGAGCCCACCGGAGCCGATCAGCGGGCGGAACTGGCGCAGCGCGGCGACGAAGGCGACCAGGTAGACCAGCGCCAGGCCGCGGGTGAACACGAGCCGGCTCAGCCAGGCCCCAGGATCGGCTGCCCAGTCCATCCCCGCCCCCTGCTCACTCCGGCGCGGTCAGCCGGAAGGCCTCCAGCTCGACGTCGTACCACCGGCGCATCCGGCCCAGCGGCGTCATGCCCAGCCGCCGGCAGACCGCCAGCGACGGGTCGTTGCCCGGCCGGACGACGGCGTAGACCTCCGGCAGCCCGCCGTCGAACCCGCGGTCGACCACCGCGCGGGCGGCCTCGGTGGCGTAGCCGCGGCCCCAGCTGTCCGGGTGCAGGTGCCAGCCGACCTCGACCTCGCCGACGCCGTTGGGCAGCGGCTTGAGCAGCACCGTCCCGGCCGGGCAGCCGCCGGCCAGCGGGTCGATCGCCCAGCAGCCGTGCAGCCGGTCCAGCTCGTGCACCCGACGCCAGCGCTCGACCAGCTCCCCGGGGCTGACCGTCGGCGGGCCGCCCAGCCAGCGGGTGACCTCGTCCCGGCCGTAGAGGTCCGTGAGCCGGGCCAGGTCGCCGGGCTCCGTCGTCCATGCCCGCAGCCGCAGCCGCGCGGTGCACAGCTCCTCCACCCGGACGGAGCTACCGCCGTCCGCACCCGGGGAAACCCTCGAAGGACCCCGTTCCCCTCACCCCTCGCAAAGCTCAGGGTGAGCCTCCGAACGGGGCCGTCCGACGCTCGGGGCCACCCTCCGGACGGGGCCGTCAAGCGGGCTGGAACGCCGGGGCGGTTGCGCGGTGCTCGGCCCACCAGGCCTGGCCGGACGGCGGCAGCGAGTGGATCGGGTCGTAGTAGGCGTAGCGCCGGTCCAGCGCGCCGCTGTCGGTGCGCTCGATGCCGGTGCGGTAGTTCTTCGTCCACCAGCTGATGCCGCGCTCGCGGTCGTACTCCGCCACCTGGTGCACCCACCGCTTGCCGACGTAGGGCACGTCGCACACGATCCGCGGGGTGGCGAAGCCGGGCAGGTAGCCCATCAGGTCGTGCTGCAGGGTCTGGGCGGTGGCCAGCGGGACCCGCCAGTGCTCGGCGCTGGGGATCATGTCGCACATGTAGAAGTAGTAGGGCGTGATCCCGGCGCCGTCGAGGAGCGCGAAGCAGAGGTCCAGCAGCTGCCCGGCGGTGGCGTTCACCCCGGCGAGCAGCACGCCCTGGTTGCGCACGTCCCGCACGCCGGCGGCGAGCAGCCCGCGGGCGGCCTCGGCGACCAGCGGGGTCACCGACTGGGCGGCGTCCACGTGGGTGTGCACGGCCAGGGACACCCCGCGGGCACGCGCGGTGGCCGCCAGCGCGCCCATCCCGTCGACCACCTCCGGCTGGAGCCAGTGCTGGGGCAGCCCCATCAGCGCCTTGGTCGCCAGCCGGACGTCCCGGACGGAGTCGATCTCCAGCAGCCCCTCGACGAAGGCGGCCAGGTTCTTGAACGGCAGGTTGGCCACGTCCCCACCGGAGACGACGACGTCCCGGACGCCGGGGGTGTCCCGCAGGTACTGCAGCATCGCGCCCTGCCGGTCGACCGGCTTCAGCTCGAACCTCAGCTTCGGGACGGCGGGCGTCGAGTTCCCCACCAGGTCCATCCGGGTGCAGTGACCGCAGTACTGGGGGCAGGTGGACAGCAGCTCGGCCAGCACCTTGGTCGGGTAGCGGTGGGTCAGCCCCTCGACGGCCCACATCTCGTGCTCGTGCAGCGAGTCCCGGGCGGCGTAGGGGTGGCTGCCCGCGTCGCCGGGGAGGCGGTCGGAGGCGACGGGCAGCATGTAGCGCCGCACCGGGTCGGCGAGCATCGCCGCGGTGCCGGGCACCTCGCCGGGCACCATGGTGTTGAGCATCTGCGGCGGCACCAGCAGCGACATGGTCGCGCGGCCGGCCTGGTCGGCCTCGACGTCGGCGTAGAAGGACTCGTCGAGCAGGTCGCCGTAGACGCCGCGGAGCTGGCGGACGTTCTTCACGCAGTGGGCGCGCTGCCACTGGGCGCTGCGCCACTCCTGCTCGGACACGCCGGCGAACCCGGGCAGCCGCTGCCAGTCGGGCTCGACGAGCTCGCGGGCGGTGTACTCGTAGGGCTGTTCCAGCACCGGACCCTCCTGCAGGTGGTGGCCGGCGACGGCGGACGTCCGTCGCGACACCGGGTGACCCTACGGGAGATCTGTCGGTTTTCGGCCATGAACACGATAGGTTCTCCGGCAACGGTGAGCCGAGAGCGGAGGAAACGACGATGGAGTACAGCGCGTTGCAGCGCAGCCTCGGCGTTCACCGGGTCCTCGAGCCGGCCGGGGTGCTGCCCCAGGCCGCGGTCCGGCTGGACCCCGACCCGGCCGTCGGACCCGACGAGGTGCGGATCGCGGTGCACCGGCTGAACCTGGACGCGGCGTCCTTCCGGCAGCTGTCCGAGGCCGCCGCCGGCGACGGGGACCGGGTGCGCGCCGAGGTGCTCGGGATCCTCGAGCGGCGCGGCAAGGTGCACAACCCGGTGACCGGCTCCGGCGGCATGCTGATCGGCGTCGTCGACGAGGTGGGCGCCGGCTCTCCGCTGGGCCTGCGGCCGGGTGAGCGGGTGGCCACCCTGGTGTCGCTCACCCTGACCCCGCTGCGGGTCACCGACGGCCTGGCCCGGTGGGACGGCCGCAGCGAGCAGGTGCCCACGGCGGGGACGGCGATCCTGTTCGCCCGGTCGATCGCCGCGGTGCTGCCCGACGACCTGCCCGAGGAGGTGTCCCTCGCCGTCCTGGACGTGTGCGGGGCACCGGCCACCACCGAGCGGGTGGTCCGGCGCGCCGGTCACCGACCCTCCGTCGCCGTGCTCGGGGCCGCCGGCAAGTCCGGCTGCCTGAGCCTGGCCGCTGCCCGGGACGCGCGCGCCGGCCGGGTCGTGGGTGTGGTCCGCGACGAGCGCGAGGCCGCCGCGCTGCGCGGGGCGGGCCTGGCGGACGACGTCGTCGTCGCCGACGCCACCGACCCGCTGGCGGTGGCCGCGGCCGTCGGCCGGCCGGTGGACGTCACCGTCGTCTGCGTCGACGTCCCCGGCGCCGAGCACGGCGCGGTGCTGGCCACCGCCGACGGCGGCACGGTGGTCTTCTTCTCCATGGCCACCTCCTTCTCCGCCGCCGCGCTGGGCGCGGAGGGGATGGCCGCGGACGTCACGATGCTGGTCGGCAACGGATACACCCCCGGACACGCCGCCCTGGCCCTCGACCTGTACCGGCGCACCCCCGGCGTCCGGGCGCTGATCGACCCGCGGGTGCACGCCTCCGGCGGACGGCGGGTCCCCGCGTGAGCCGGGACGGGGACCTGCTGGTCACCGACGTCACGGTGGGGGACACCCCGGGCCGTGCCGTCCACCTGACCGGTGGCCGGATCGCCTGGACCGGCCCGGCAGACCAGGCGCCGACCGCCGCCCGGGTGCTGGCCGGCGAGGGCGCCCTCCTCACTCCGGCGTTCGTGGACGCCCACGTGCACGCCACCGCCACCGGCCTGGCGCTCACCGGGCTGGACCTGCACGGCGCCGACAGCCTGCGCGCCGCGGTCGACCGGGTCGCCGCGCACGCGGCCGCCACCCCGACCGGGACCGTCCTCGGCACCGGCTGGGACGAGACCGGCTGGCCCGAGGGGCGCGGGCTGACCCGGGAGGACCTGGACGCGGTGGTGGGGGACCGTCCCGCCTACCTGGCCCGGGTCGACGTCCACTCGGCCACCGTCTCCACCGCCCTGCTGGACCGGGTGCCCGGCATCGCCGCGTTGCCCGGGTTCTCCCCGGACGGCCGGCTCCGGCTCGACGCCCACCACGCCGTCCGCCAGGCCGCCTACGGCTCGGTCGACCCGGCGCAGCGCACCGCCGCCCAGCGCGCCACCCTGCGGGCGGCCGCGGAGCTGGGCATCGGCAGCCTTCACGAGATGGCCGGCCCGGAGGTGTCCTCCGCCGAGGACCTCGCCGCCCTGCTCGAGCTGGCCGCCGGCGAAGCCGGACCCTCGGTCGTCGGATACTGGGGCGAGCTGTCCGAGCGCGGCGGGCTGGACGTCGTCCGGGAGCTCGGCCTCGCCGGGGCCGGCGGCGACCTGTTCTGCGACGGCGCCTTCGGCTCGCACACCGCCGCGCTCAGCAGTCCCTACACCGACCGGCCGGGCACCGCCGGGGCGCTGCGCTTCGAGACCGCCTCGCTGGTCGAGCACCTGCGCGCCTGCACCGCCGCCGGCGTGCAGGCCGGGTTCCACTGCATCGGCGACGCCGCGGTCGACCAGGTGCTCACCGCGGTCGGTGCCGTCGTCGAGGAGCTGGGCGCGGACGCCGTCCGCGCCTGCCGGCACCGGCTGGAGCACGTGGAGCTGGCCGACGGTGCCGCGATCGACCGGCTGCGGCGGTGGGGGATGGTGGCCAGCGTCCAGCCGGCCTTCGACGCGGCCTGGGGCGGGGACGCCGGCATGTACGCCGAGCGGCTGGGCCCCGACCGGGCGGCCGACTGCAACCCCTTCGCCGACCTGCTGGACGCCGGGGTGCCGGTGGCGCTGGGCAGCGACGCCCCGGTGACGCCGCTGGACCCCTGGGGCGGGGTGTACGCCGCGGTCGACCACCGCACGCCCGGGTCGGGGCTGCGCCCGTTCGACGCCTTCGACGCGGCCACCCACGGCGGCTGGCACGCCGCCCGCGCCGAGCACCCGGACGGGCCCCTCGCGGTCGGCGCCCCGGCCACGCTGGCGCTGTGGGCGACCGGGCAGCCGCTGTCCGCCGTCCTCGACGCCCGCGCCCGACCCACCTGCCGGCAGCTGGTCGTCGCCGGCCGACCGATCAGAGAGGTCCCATGACTCCACAAAGCGTGCTTTCGGTACCGAGAGCACCCGAGCTTCTGGTACCGAAAGCCCGGGACGAGCGGTGAGCGGGCTGATCCTGGACCCGGCACTGGTGGGCCGGGCGCGCGAGCTGGCCGCCCGGGCCGCGGCGCCGGTGGTCGACCTGGCGAGGACGCACACCACGGTGTCGGTCGAGCGGTCGCTGCTGCGGCTGGCCGGCCTGACCGGCACCGACCCGGCGCTGGGGGACGGCGAGGTGCCCTGGGTGAACCGCGTGGTGGACGCCGTCCGCGAGCAGGTGGGCCTCGAGCACGGCGTCGCGCTGCCGGTCTGGCACGCGCTGAACAGCGGCGCCGCCCCGGACCTGGCCACCCTGGCCGCCCAGGTCGGCGCGGGCACCGCCCGGTTCACCGTGCCCACCGGGTACGCGGCCGACCGCGCGCGGGAGGCCGCCCGGGCCGCCGTCGCCACCGGCATCGACCGGATCGACGCCAACCGGGCCCGCCGCGAGGAGCTGGTGGCCACCCTCGGCGACCCGCCGCGCCGGCCGTGGATCTACCTGATCGTGGCCACCGGCGACATCCACGAGGACATCCCGCAGGCCCAGGCCGCCGCCCGGGCCGGGGCCGACGTCATCGCGGTGATCCGCTCCACCGGGCAGTCGCTGCTGGACTACGTGCCCGAGGGCGCGACCCGCACCGGTTACGCCGGCACGTACGCCACCCAGGAGAACTTCCGGCTGATGCGCGCCGCGCTGGACGACGTCGGCGCGGAGCTCGGCCGCTACGTCCGGCTGACCAACTACGCGTCCGGGCTGTGCATGCCCGAGATCGCCGTCCTGGCCGGGCTGGAGCGGCTGGACATGATGCTCAACGACGCCATGTACGGGATCCTCTTCCGCGACATCAACCCCCAGCGCACCTTCGTCGACCAGCGGTTCAGCCGGATGGTGCACGCCCGCGCCGGGATCATCATCAACACCGGCGAGGACAACTACCTCACCACCGCCGACGCCGTCGACGAGGCGCACACCGTCACGGTCAGCCAGCTGCTCAACGAACGGCTCGCGCACGAGGCCGGGCTGGAGGACTGGCAGCTCGGGCTCGGGCACGCCTTCGAGATCGACCCCGACCGGCCGGAGTCCTTCCGGCTGGAACTTGCGCACGCTCTGCTGGCCCGCGGGCTGTTCCCCGACGCCCCGCTGAAGTGGATGCCACCGACCAAGCACATGACCGGCGACGTGTTCCGCGGCTACCTGCTCGACGGGTTCTTCAACCTGGCCGGGGCGCTGACCGGGCAGGGCATCCTGCTCGTCGGGATGATGACCGAGGCCGTCGTCACCCCGTGGCTGTCCGACCGGGACCTGGCGCTGCGCAACGTCCGGTACGTGATCGAGGCCGCCGGGAACCTGCACGAGGACTTCGCGCCCCAGCCCGGCGGGTTCATCGACACCCGCGCGCACACCGTGCTCACCGAGGCCGTGCAGCTGCTCGAGCGCATCGCGGAGACCCCCGGTGGGCTGCTGCAGGCCATCGGGGAGGGCACCTTCGGCATCACCAAGCGGCCACCGGACCGCGGCCGGGGACTGGACGGCGTCGCCCGCAAGGCGCCCGACCACTACGACCCCGCCTCGGAGCTGCTCGCCGGGGAGCCCGCCCGTGTCTGAGTCCCAGGTGGTCCGGCCCTACGGCGACGCGACCGGCGACGGCATGGTGCAGACCTCCTTCACCCTGCCGGTCCCGCCGGGACCCCGCGCGGACGGCGCCGCGCTCCAGCTGGCCGCCAAGATGGGCATCGAGCCGGCGATGGTGGTGCACAGCACCGGCATCGGCGGCGGGGGCGGGCCGGCGGGCGACGAGGCGGCGTTCACCTTCTTCGTCGTCTACGGCAAGGTCCGGCACCTGGTGGACCTCGGCGCCGTGCACGTGGAGGAGCGCGCCTACCCGCTGCTGTCCCCGAGCGAGGTGAACGCGGCCATCAAGACCCGGCTGCGCCGCAGCCTCGTCGTGCTGGGCGCCTGCATCGGCACCGACGCGCACACCGTGGGCATCGACGCGATCCTCAACCTCAAGGGCTTCGCGGGGGAGAAGGGGCTGGAGTACCACCGGGAGATGCAGGTGACCAACCTCGGCGCCCAGGTCAGCGTGCCGGACCTGGTGCGCGCCGCGCAGGACGCCCGGGCCGACGCGGTGCTGGTCTCCCAGGTGGTCACCCAGCGCGACGCGCACCTGCACAACACCCGGGAGCTGGCCGACGCCTTCCGCGAGGCGATGGGCGACCGGCGTCCGCTGCTGGTGGTCGGCGGGCCGCGCTTCGACCCGGCGATGGCCAGGGAGCTGGGCGTGGACAAGGTCTTCGGCCGGGGGACGACGCCCGGCGAGGTGGCCAGCTACTTGGTGCACGCGCTGGCCGCCGAGCCCGCGGAGGTGCTGTCGTGACCGGCGGACCCGACCCGCGGCTGGGGCTCACCGTCACCCACCGCCGCTACGTCCCGCACGCGCACGCCCACTACGGGGGCGCGCTGCTCGACGGCGCCTACACCCTCGGTCTGTTCGGGGACGTGGCCACCGAGGTCGCCATCCGCGCCGACGGGGACGAGGGGCTGCTGGCCGGGTACTCCGAGGTCCGCTTCCTGGCCGCCGTCCGGGCAGGGGACGTGCTGGAGGCCTCCTGCGAGGTCGTCGCGGTCGGCCGGCGCAGCCGGGAGCTGCGCTGCTGGGCGGACGTCGTCGCCCGGGCGGACCCGGAGCGGAGCCCGTCGGCGGCGCAGGTCCTCGACCCGCCGCTGCGCGTCGCGGAGGCCCGCGCGACGCTGGTCGTTCCTGCACCCACGTCCGACCCGACCCGTCAAGGCCCGGGCCTGTAACGATCCGGTCACGTCCTGCATCGACGGCCTCCGGTGCTTGGCGCGCCGACCCGGGCTCTCTATGGTCGTCCGCGTTCCACCCGAAGTCCTCCCTGTGGTGCCTGGTCGGTACGGCCACCCGCGGGGCCCCGCGCCACCAGACAACGGGAGGCCGGCCGCAGCCAGCGACCGTCCTCCCGGCCCGAAGGCGCGGGGTGCCCCGCGGGTGGGTTCGGCCGCGCGGCGCCCGGACGTGGGCCGACGGACGCCTCCGTCGGCCCGCCGGTGCGCCCGCGCGGGATGGGATGCTGGGCGGGGTCGCCGCGAGCTCCGCGACGACCCCGCCCCGTCCGACCGGTCCGGGGCAGATGGCGGACCGGGGGTCCCCGGCGGCAGGAGGTGGGGCGTGCCGGCAGTGGTCGCGACCGGGACGGTCGGGCACGAGGCACCGCGCGGTGACCTCCGGCCCCCGGTCGGGGACGCCCGCTCCCGGCCGTACCTCCCGTGGCGCACCGCGCTGGCCGCCGCCGGTGGCCTCGCGCTGTACCTGGCCTTCCCCGGCCACGACCTGGCCTACCTGGCCGTTCTCGGCCCCGCGGCCCTCGTCCTGGCCACCCGGGGCCAGCGGGTGCGCAGCGGCCTGTGGCTCGGGTTGGTGCTCGGCCTGGCGTTCTTCGTCCCGCTGCTGTCCTGGAGCGGCATCTACGTCGGCGCCTTCCCGTGGCTGGCGCTGGCCGTCAGCCAAGCGCTGAGCCTGGCGCTGCTGGGCGGGGCGCTGGCGCTGACCTCCCGGCTGCCGGGCTGGCCGCTGTGGGGGGCGGCGCTCTGGGTGGCCGCGGAGGCGGTGCGCGGACGCTTCCCGCTGGGCGGCTTCCCGTGGGGCCGGATCGGCTTCAGCCAGGCCGACGGGCCGTTCACCGCGCTGGCCGCCTACGGCGGGGTGGCGCTGGTCGGGTTCGCCGCCGCCCTCACCGGCACGCTGCTGGCCGCCGCGGTCGTCGGCCTGGCCCGAGCCCTCCGCGCCGCCGGCGGGCCGAGCCGGCGCCCCGCCGTCCGGGCGGCCGCCCTGGCCCTCGCCGGCGCGGCTGTTGTGCCGCTGGTCGGGCTGGCCGCCGGGCTGCCGCTGGCCGGCGGCTCGCTGACCGCCGGGGGGCCCACCCGCACGGTCGCGGTGATCCAGGGCGACGTGCCGCGGGCCGGGCTGGACTTCAACGCGCAGCGGCGGGCGGTGCTGGACAACCACGTCACCCGCACCGTCGAGCTGGCCGCCGCCGTCCGGGCCGGGGACGCCGCCGCGCCGGACCTGGTCGTCTGGCCGGAGAACAGCTCCGACATCGACCCCTACCGCAACGCCGACGCCGCGGCGGCGATCAGCCGGGCCGCGACGGCCATCGACGCGCCGATCCTCGTGGGCGCGGTCGTCGACGGGCCGGGGGAGCGCATCTCCAACACCGGGATCGTCTGGGACCCGATGACCGGGCCGGGGGACACCTACGTGAAGCGGCACCCGGTCCCGCTGGCCGAGTACGTGCCCGCCCGGTCGTTCTTCCGGTTCTTCAGCGAGAAGGTCGACCTGGTGCGGCGCGACTTCGCCGCAGGGGAGGAGATCGGCACCCTCGAGCTGGGCGGCGCCGTGATCGGCGACGTCATCTGCTTCGAGGTGGCCTACGACCCGCTGGTCACCGACACCGTCCGGGACGGCGCCGGCATGCTGGTCGTGCAGACCAACAACGCCACCTTCGGGTACACCGACGAGAGCGCCCAGCAGCTGGCGATGAGCCGGCTCCGCGCGGTCGAGCACGGCCGCACCGTGGTGGTGGCCGCGACCAGCGGGATCAGCGCCGTCGTCGCCCCCGACGGGTCGGTGGTCCGCCGCTCGGAGCTGTTCACCCCCGACGTCTTCGTCGAGGACGTCGCCCAGCGCGGCGAGCGCACGCTCGCGACCCGGCTGGGCACCGCGCCGGAGTGGGTGTTGAGCGCGCTGGGCCTGGGCGCGGTGCTCGCCGTCGTGCTCCCCGCGCTCGCCCGCCGCCGCGCCGGCACCCGGACCGGCGGGTGAGCACGCCCGCGCTCCCGGGCCCGGTGCTGGTGGTCATCCCCACCTACGACGAGATCGGGAGCCTGGGCGCGGTCCTGGACCGACTGCACGCCGCCGTCCCGGCGGCGCACGTGCTGGTCGTGGACGACGCGTCGCCCGACGGCACCGGGGACCTGGCGGACGCCCGCGCCGCGGCGGACGAGCGGGTCCACGTGCTGCACCGGACGGGGAAGGCCGGGCTCGGGTCGGCCTACGTCGCCGGGTTCGGCTGGGCCGCCGAGCACGGCTACGGCGTGGTGGTGGAGATGGACGCCGACGGCTCGCACCCCCCGGAGCGGCTGCCGGCCCTGCTGGCGGCCCTGACCGACGCCGACCTGGTGCTGGGCTCCCGCTACGTCCCCGGCGGCCGGGTGCAGGACTGGCCGGGGCACCGCCTGGCGCTGTCCCGGTTCGGCAACCTGTACACCCGTCGGCTGCTGCGGCTGCCGCTGGCCGACGCGACCGGGGGCTACCGGGTGGCGCGGGCCGACCTGCTGGCCCGGCTGCCCTTCGACGAGGTCGCCAGCCAGGGCTACTGCTTCCAGGTCGACTGGGCCTGGCGGGCGGTCCGGGCGGGGGCCCGGGTGGTCGAGGTGCCGATCACCTTCACCGAGCGCGCCGTGGGCCGGAGCAAGATGAGCCGCTCGATCGTTACAGAGGCACTGGCCCGCGTCACCTGGTGGGGCGTGCGCGACCGGCTGGCCGACTGGCTGCCCGGGCGGGTACCCCGGCTGGTGCCGGGACGGGTCGGGCCGAACGGCAGCTGAGGGCGCTCCGGCAGGAGGAGCGCCGGCCGGCCGGCTCGACGAGTCGAGGAGGACACATGGCCACAGCGTTCCCGCCGACCGGGTACCCGGCGCGGCGCCCGTCGTCGCGGCGGCTGCGCACGGCCCTCGGGCTCGGGGCGCTGGCCGAGCTCGCCGTCTTCGCGGTCGTGGCGTCCCAGCTGGGGCTGGGCTGGACGATCCTGCTGACCCTGGCCACCTCGGCCCTGGGCGCCGCGCTGCTGGCGCGCCAGGGCACCCGGGCGCTGGCCGACCTGCGCGAGCGCGCCCGCACCCGACAGGACCCGGCCCGTGCACTCGGTGACGCCGGCCTGGTGGCCGTGGGCGGGCTGTTGATGGTGCTGCCCGGCTTCCTCGGCGACCTGCTCGGGCTGCTGTGCCTGCTGCCGTTCACCCGCGCGCTGCCCCGGGCGCTGCTGGCCCGCGTCCTGCTGCGGCGACTGCCCGACCGGCTCCGGGGCCCCGTGCGGGTCCGGGCGGTGCGCACCGTGCTGGTCACCGGCCCGGACGAGCCGTTCCGCGCCGCCCCGGCGACCCGGGTGATCGAGGGAGAGGTCGACCCGAGCCCCCGTTCGTGAGAAAGGACCCCTCTGCCCCCCACGCCTCGCACGCTCGGCGTGGGCCCCTGCAGAGGGGCCGAGACATGACAAGGCCCCTGCGGAAGATCCCGCAGGGGCCTTGTCGTGACGTACTGAACGGCCCGCCTCCAGGGGCCCGCCGCGAGCTTGCGAGCGGTGGGGAGGAGGCGGGTCCTTCAACTGGCGCGGGTACGCCGGCCGCGGAGCACCTCGAGGCGCTCGGCCAGGACCTCTTCGAGGTCGTCGACCGACCGGCGCTCGAGCAGCATGTCCCAGTGGGTCCGCGGCGGCTTCACCTTCTTGGGCGCCGGCTCCGTGCCGCCCACGAGCTTGGCGGCCGACCCGTCGTACTTGCACTCCCAGGTGTCGGGGAGCTCGGCGTCATCGGCGAAGGGCACCGTGACCAGGTGCCCCTGAGGGCACCGGTACTCGGCGTACTGCCGCTCGATGGGCGCGGTGTTGCGCTCGGTCTCGTAGCTCACGCTGCCCAGTCGGCTGCCCCGCAGGGATCGCTCGCCCATGGCACACCGTCCTCTCGTGCTTCGTCGGTGGTCTCGGCTACCCGGGCAGCCGCGTGCTCATGCCACACGGCCGGGGGAAGTCATGGGGGGTAACGGCAGAACACGCGACGGTGTTCCGCGTTCTCAGTTCCCCATCATCGCATGGAGTGGTAATGGGGCCGATGGCCACCCCCTGCGGGGGGCCTGGGGGACCCCTCCGGGTGAGGTCAGCGGAGGGCCAGCTGGCCGGGTCCGGTGGGGGTCGGCCCCAGCTGGCCGCGGGCGTGGTGCCGCCGGCAGAGCACCTGGTAGCGCACCGCCGGGTCGCCGTCCGGTACCGGGCCGCCGCCCGGGAGGTCGCCGCCGGGATCGGCGGGACCGGTGTCGGCGACGACGACGGTCGCCCCCTCCCGCACCAGCGCCCCGTCCACCACCCGGGCGTTGAGCAGCCCGGGCAGGCCGCACCAGCACAGCACCTCGACCTGGACCCGCTGGACGTCGTCGGCGAGCTCGAAGAGCCGGGCGGTGCCCTCGAACAGCCGGGTGCGGAAGTCGGTGGTCAGGCCGAAGGCGTAGACGTCGACGTGCGACTCGTCCACCAGCTCGGCGAGCTGCTCCACCTGCGCGCCGGTGAGGAACTGCGCCTCGTCGACGATGAGGTAGTCCACCCGGTGCCCGGCGGCCCAGCGGTCCCGGACCAGCAGCCGGACGTCGGTGTCCGGGCCCAGCTCGACGGCCTCGCGGCGCAGGCCCACCCGGGAGCTGATCTGCGGCGCCCCCGACCGGTCGCCCTGGGTCAGCAGCACCCCGTGCCGGCCCTGCCGGCTCTGGTTGTGGTCCACCTGCAGGGCCAGCGTGGACTTCCCGCAGTCCATCGGGCCGTGGAAGAACACCAGGTGCGCCGGCGCCGGGTGCCGCCGCCGGTCACCGGCCACCGGGACGGCGTCGGGGCCCAGCGGCACAGCCGACCCGGCACCCGAGCCGTCCGGCGCGGAGAGGGGGAGGGAGGTCACAGGCGCTCCGGTGGGACGTTGCCGGCAGCCACGATCGCCCGCCGCATGTCCAGGGTGGCCAGCAGCAGGCCACCGGCGACGAAGAAGAAGACCAGGCTGAAGATGGCGTAACGGTAGGACTCGGTGAGCTGGTAGGTCAGCGCGAACAGGAACGGGCCCAGCCAGCTGGTGCCGCGGTCGCTGATCTCGTAGAAGCCGAAGTACTCGGCCTCCCGCCCGGGCGGGATCAGCTGGCTGAACAGCGAGCGGGACAGCGCCTGGGTGCCGCCCAGCACGAAACCGATCACCACCGCCAGCGCGTAGAACTGCCCGGCCGCCCCGGCCTGGAGGAAGTAGGCGGCCACCAGCACGCCGGTCCACACCACCAGCGCGCCCAGCACGGTCCGCTTGGCGCCGACGGCCGCGGCCACCCGGCCCAGGGCCACCGCGCCGAAGAACGCGACGACCTGGACGAGCAGGATGGTGGACACCAGCGTGGTCTGGGACAGCCCGAGCTCCTCGGCGCCGTACTGCGCCGAGACGCCGATGATGGTCTGCACGCCGTCGTTGAACAGCAGGTAGGCGGCCAGGAACCACAGGGTGAGCCGGTAACGGCGCAGGTCGCGCAGCGTGGCGCCGAGCTGGCGGAAACCGCCGGACAGGGCGCCGCTGCCCGGGGCGGCGACCAGGTCGGCCTCCCGGGGCCGGCGGTTGCGCAGCAGCGCCACGCTGACCACGGTGAACCCCGCCCACCACATCCCGGCCGAAGCCAGGCAGATCCGCACTGCCTCGCCCTCGGTGAGCCCCAGCGCCTCGTACCGGGTGAACAGCACCAGGTTGCCGGCCAGCAGCAGCGCGCCGCCGAGGTAGCCGAACGCCCAGCCCCGGCTGGACACCGCGTCCCGCTCGTCCGGCCCGGCCAGGTCGGGCAGCCAGGAGTAGTAGACGACGGTGGCCGCGCCGAAGCACAGGTTGGCGAGGACGAACAGCCCGGCCCCGAGCAGGTAGCGCTCGCCGGCGACGAAGAACAGCGCCATGGTGCACAGCGAGCCCAGGAAGGCGAACCCGGCCAGCATCTGTCGCTTGCGGCCGCTGCGGTCGGCGATCGCCCCGGTGAGCGGCAGCACGAGGACCTGCAGCACCACCGACAGCGACAGCACGTAGCCGAAGAAGCTGCCCGGCGGGACGCTGATCCCCAGCGGGTGGACCCGGCCGTCCGCGCCGGCCGCCGCCTCGGCGATCGAGGTGAGGTAGGGGGCCAGGAAGACCGTCGTCACCGAGGTGTTGAAGACCGACATCGCCCAGTCGTAGGAGTACCAGCCGCGGCGTTCCCGGCGCAGTGCCCGGTCCACCGGTCCCGAGGCGCGCGCCGGGGTCGCGAGGTCGCTCACCGGCGCAGGGTGGCAGGCACGGGGTGCCCGGTCCAGCACGCCCCGGTCACGGCTGGTCCGCCGGTTCCGTCCCGGTCCACTGACCCCGGGCCCTCAGCACGTCGCGCAGCATCGCCGGCCGGTCGGTCATCACGCCGTCCACGCCGAGGTCCAGCAGCTCCTCGGCCTCGGCCGGGTCGTCGACGGTCCACACGTGCACCTGCAGGCCCCGGGCGTGGGCGGTGGCGATGAAGCGCTCGTCCACCAGCGGTCGCCCTCCGAGCTGCAGCGGCACCTGGGCGCAGCCGGCCTGGATGCGGACCAGCCCGGCGGCCCGCGGCGAGTACGACGACAGCCGCAGGGCGGCCACCCCGCGGGGCCCCAGCGAGGTGCAGACCCCCGGGCCGAAGAGCCGGCGGGCGGCGGCCAGCCGGGCGTCGGAGAACGAACCCAGGCAGATCCGGTCCTCCGCCCGCAGCCGGCGGACCGTGCGCACCAGCGGCGCCAGCACCCCGGCGGCCTTGATGTCGAGGTTGAAGCGGACCTCCGGCCAGCTCCCGAGCAGCTCCTCCAGCCCGACGACCGGCTCGCGCCCGCCGATCAGCGCGCTCCGCACCTCCCGCCAGGGCAGCTGCTCGACCCTCCCGGTCCGGTCGGTCACCCGGTCCAGCGTCGGGTCGTGGAAGGCGACCAGGACGCCGTCGGCGGTCACCCGGACGTCGGTCTCCAGGTACCGGTAGCCCAGCGCCAGGCACGCCTCGAAGGCGGGGAGGGTGTTCTCCACGTGCTCGATCGCGCCACCGCGGTGCGCCATCGCCACCGGTGTCGGGCTGTCGAGGAAGGCGTAGCGCGGGCCCGGCACCCGCGTCACGCTAGTGCCGGTCGCTGGGCGGCCTCGCGGGGACCCCGACGTGCCCGGACCCGGGTCGGGCCGTCGTGTTGGGCGTGTCCGACCGGACCTGTCGGGGTCTCCGTCTACCGTCGCGGACGTGGCTGCAGAGACCGGCGCGCCGCCCCGTACCGCCTCCCGGACGCGGCGGGCCGACGCCGAGGACAGACGGTGCGGATGGTGCCGCAGCGTGCTGCCGCCCCAGGAGACGGTCGGCCGGCCACGGCTGTACTGCGGCCAGGCCTGCCGGCAGCGCGCCTACGAGCAGCGCACGGCGACGGCGAAGGCCGGGCTCTCCGACGACGTCGTGCTGGTCACCCGCGCGGAGCTCGACGGCCTGCAGGACCGGCTCTACCAGTTGCGCTGCGCCATCGAGGACGTGCAGACGCTGCTCAACGAGAAGCCGACCAAGGCGGAGCTGGAGCGCTCGCTCGCCGACCTCGTGCGGTCCACCGGCCGGCTCGACCGGCTGTGGCTGTCCGGCCGGTCCGCCGGCTGACGTACGTCCACCCGCCTGGTTCCGTCAGTGTGACGGAACCAGGCGGGTGGACGTGGTCTCGTGGGGGAGGGGTGCCGACCGCTCGGCCGGCGACTACCGGTTGCCGCCGTCGCTCTCGCCCTCGTCGCGCTCGCTGTTGCTGTTGTCGTCCGGCGCGTTGTCGCTGTTGTCGGGCAGGTTGCCCTGAGAGGGGTCGGTGTCGACGGCGCCCGAGGTGTTCTGCGCGTCGTCGCTGCTGTCACCGTCGTTGCGGTCCAGGCCGCTCGGGGATCCGCAGGCGGTCAGCGTGGCCGGCCCGCCGAACAGTGCGAGAGCGGTGAACAGGGCAACCACCGGACGTCGGATCCTCATGGGCCCAGCCTACGAACGGTCCGCCGTCGTCGCCCGTCGAGCCACCCCGACCAGGCCGCTTGCGTCACAGTGACGTAATCACGGAGGTGTCGGTGGGTCCGGGCGAGAGGGGTCGTGGCGGCCGGGAGCTGACGGACGGGGTCGTCCACCCGGTTGCGGAGGTCGACCGGCCGGGTCGTGGGAGGTGGGGAGACCGCCGGACGGCGAGCCGGCGGGTCGGCGGCTCAGGGACCCGGGAACGGCGCCGGCGCAGCGACAGCGACCCGGGAACGGCGCCGGCCGGCGGTCGGGTGCGCGGCGCGGACGCCGGACATGCTGGTCACGTCAGCTCGCTGCGGCGGCGGCACGATGCCGACGACAGCCGGACGTGGATGGCCGTCGGTGGTCGACCGAGGCGGACGCTGCACCACCTGGACGCGTCCGGACCCCGAGCACGCCGCGTGGTGACTTCCGACCGCGGATCGTCCGCGGATCGGCCGGTCGTCCACCCCTTCTCCGGCCGGTGGATCGTGCGCCGATAATCGACATTATGTCAAGTAGCGGAGCGGAGGGCCCCTCCGGGTCGGCTCACCCGGCGATCGGTGGGATGGCGCCGTGCACCGGCACGTGGTCGACCTCGGCGCGCTTGACCTCGATGACGGCGCTGCGCCGGGCCAGCACCAGCACTCCCACCGTCAGGCCGATGACGCCGACGGCCTGACCGATGTGCATGAGCAGCCCGGGCGCCAGCTCCTCGCCGTACACCGGGCCGGCCAGCCCGACGGCGACCAAGGGCTCCAGCACGGCCATCACCGGCAGCGACTCGATCAGCGCCCCGGACTGGTAGGCCCACTGGGCGAAGACGATCGACGTGGCCCCGGTGGCCAGCAGCACGTACGTCGTCCAGGAGAACAGCCACTCCCCTGGCGACCGGGCCACCACGTCCTTGACCAGCAGGCCGGTGATCCCGAACCCCAGGCCTGCGGTGACGGCGAGGGCCAGTGCCCGGTGCGCGGCTCCGGGCCGCCGCGCCCACAGCGTGGCCGCCGTGGCGATCACCACGAAGCCGGCGAGGCACGCGGTGAGCGCGTCGGCGCGGGCGAAGCCGGGCACGTGCCGCGGCGCGGCCGAGAGCACGAAGACGACGAGCGCCACCACGACGGCGGCCGCGGCGACCCACTGCCCCCGGTCCGGCAGCGGGCGCCCGGGGTGCCGGCGGTCCACGAGCGCACCGAGGGCCAGGGACATGACCAGGCCGCTGGACAGCAACGGCTGGACGATCACCACCGCACCGTGCCGCAGGGCCGAGGCGTGCAGCAGGAACCCGGTGAGAGCAGCCGCCTGACCCGCCAGCCAGCCGCGGTGGCTGATCAGCGCACCGATCAGCCGGAAGACCTTCCCCGTACCGACCTTCTGCCCCGCCGACGTGGCGGCCCGGTGCTGGACCACGGTGGAGACGGCGAACATGCAGGCCGACAGCAACGCCAGGACGACCGCTGTCAGCACCGGCGCACCCCGTCGGTGGCCGGCCGGACACGGCAGCGCCCCGGTCGTGAACTGCTCACCGAGTGATATCAACACACCCGGCCCGGGCGCACCCACCGGGGCCCCGATCGGGGCCCCGGTGGGCGTCCGCGGACCTCGGCGGTCAGGTGATCTCGGTGCGCCGGATCCGCAGCCAACCGAGCACGAGCGGCAGCAGCAGCCACAGCGCGACCGAGGTGCCCACCTGGGCCCAGCCCTGACCGCTGAGCCGGCCCTCGTACATCGGCAGCGTCGTCGTCGACAGGTCCAGCCAGTCGCGCACCCAGTCCAGCGCGGCCACGGTGTTGACCAGGATGGTGAACACCGTGGGCAGGACGAAGTACAGGACGATGGCCAGCGGCGAGCTGAGCAGGAGCATCCCGAACGCCACCCCGACCAGCACGGTCAGCACCTGGACGAGCAGCACCTGGCCCAGCTGCGCGGCGCTGAGCTCCCAGGCCGCGTCCAGCCCGGTGACGGCCGGGACGAACGCCGTCGCCAACGCGGAGGCCACCGCACCGACGGCCACCCCCAGCAGGCCGAGCACGACCCCGGCCAGCACCTTGGCGGTCAGCACCCGGGAGCGGTCCGGCACCAGGGCGAAGGTGGTCAGCGCGGTGCGCTGGGACCACTCGCTGGTGACCAGCAGGATCCCCAGCACCGGCAGCAGCAGGCCCACAGGGAGCTGGCTGAAGCCGAAGAAGTAGCCGAAGCTGCCGTCGACACCATCGTCGAAGACCAGTTGCAGTCCGGCGACGAGCATCGTCCCCAGCACGATGACGACCAGCAGCCAGTAACCGGCGCGGGTGTCCGCGGACTTGCGCAGCTCCACCCGGAGCAGCTGCAGCAGCCAGGGCGCTCCGGGCGCTGGACCGGTACCCGGCCGGGCGCCGACTGCGGACGGGACGACGGTCGCGGTGCTCATGCCCGGGCCTCCTGGACCTGCTGGGCGGCCGGGACCGTCCCGGCCGGGACGGTGTCCGACGCTCCGGTCAGGGACCGGAAGAGCTGCTCGAGGCCGCCGCCGTCGGCCGGACGGAGCTCGAGCAGCACGACGCCGGCCGCGGCGGCTGCCCGCCCGACCGCCTGCGGATCGGCCTCGGCGACCAGCGCTCCGCCGGCTCCCGGGGCGCTGGGGATCCCGGCCCGGGCCAGCGCGGAGTCCAGGGCCGCCGGGTCCTGCGCGCGGACCACCGTGCCGGAGGCGCTGAGGAGCTCCGCCTTGCTCCCCTGGGCCACGATCCGGCCGCCCACGATCACCACCAGCTGGTCGGCGACCGCCTCCACCTCGTGCAGGAGGTGGGAGGACAGCAGCACGGTGCCCCCTCGGTCGGCGAAGCCCCGCAGCAGGCCGCGCATCCAGAAGATGCCCTCCGGGTCCAGCCCGTTGGCCGGCTCGTCCAGGACCAGCACCTCGGGGTCGCCCAGCAGCGCGGTCGCCAGGCCCAGTCGCTGGCGCATCCCCAGCGAGTACTGGCCCACCCGCTTGCCCGCCGGGCGGCCGGCCAGGCCGACCAGCTCCAGCACCTCGTCCACCCGGCGCCGGTCGACGCCGAGCAGCATCGCGGACAGCAGCAGCGTCTCGCGTCCGGTCCGGCCGGCGTGCTGCGCCCCGGCGTCGAGCAGGACGCCGACCTGCCGCCCGGCGTTGGGCAGCTCCCGGTAGGCGCGGCCGCCGACCGTGGCGGTGCCGCTGGTCGGGGTGGCCAGGCCGCACAGGGACCGCAGCGTGGTGGACTTCCCGGCACCGTTGGGACCGAGGAAGCCGGTGACCGTGCCCGGCGCGCAGCCGAAGGTCACGTCGGAGACGGCGAGCTGGGTGCCGTACCGCTTGGTGAGGTGCTCGATGGCGATCATGCCGATGAGCCTGCTGGGGCCGGCCGGCCGTCCGCATCGGCCGACGGGCTGCTGCTGCGAGCCGAAGGTCTCCCCCGACACGGTCAGCGGTAGACCTTGGTCGGTACCGATCGGCCCCTCCCCTCTCCTAGCCTCCAGCTGTGCGTGCCGCCATCCGTCCCCGCCCCCCCGGCGTCGAGCACCCCTCCCTGGTCCCGGCGCAGCTGCTGGCCGACCTGGAGGCCGACTGTCCCGACCCGGCCGGCGGTGCCGGGTCGCCGCGGCGGCGGGTCCGCCGGTCGGTGCGCGACTGGGTGGTCGACGTCACCGTCTTCCTGGCGGCCCTGCTGTTCGGTGCCGTCGCGGTCGGTGTGGCGCTGTCCGAGCCCACTCCTCCCCCGGACCCGCTGGTGGCCGCCGACGTCCTGTTCGGCACCCTCGGCTGCCTCGCCCTCTGGCTGCGGCGGCGCTGGCCGGTCGGAGTGGCCGTCGCGCTGGTGCTGGTGGGCACGTTCTCCGACATGTCCGGTGGCGCGGTGCTCGTCTCGCTGTTCACGGTCGCGGTGCACCGGCGCTGGCCGGCGCTGCTGGCGGTCGCCACGGCCAGCGTGGCCAGCTTCGCCGCCTACGTCGCCCTCCGGCCGGTCGAGGGCATGCCGGCACCGGTGTTCTTCACCCTCGGTGTGGCCCTGACCGCCGCGGTGGTCGCCTGGGGCATGTTCGTCCGGGCCCGCCGCCAGCTGGTCCGGTCGCTGCAGGACCGGGTCGTGCGGGCGGAGGGCGAGCAGCGGCTGCGCGTCGACCAGGCCCGGCACCTGGAGCGCACCCGCATCGCCCGGGAGATGCATGACGTGCTGGCGCACCGGATCTCGCTGCTGAGCATGCACGCCGGCGCTCTGGAGTTCCGCCCGGACGCGCCACCGGAGGAGGTGGCGCGCGCTGCCGGGGTGGTCCGGGCGAGCGCCCGGCAGGCGCTGGAGGACCTCCGGGAGGTGATCGGCGTGCTCCGCGACCAGCCGGACGGCGCCGCCAGCACCCGGCCCCAGCCCACGCTGGGCGACCTGCCGGCCCTGGTCGAGGAGTCCCGTGCGGCCGGGGTGCGGGTGAACGCCGAGTACCGGGTGGCCGACCTCGGCTCCGCGCCGGCGGTGACCGGCCGGACCGCCTACCGCGTGGTCCAGGAGGGGCTGACCAACGTCCGCAAGCACGCCGGCGGCACGGTGGCCAGCGTCGAGGTCTCCGGTGGCCCCGGGGACGGGCTCACCGTCCAGGTGGGCAACCCGCCACCGGTGGGCGGCGACCACCCCGCACTGCCCAGCGGCGGCACCGGGCTGGTGGGCCTCCTCGAGCGGGTGAGCCTGGCCGGCGGGAGCCTGGAGCACGGCTGGACGCCGTCGGGCGGGTTCCGGCTGCGGGCCTGGCTGCCCTGGCCGGCCGGGGCGTGACCCGCTCCCCTGCGGCCGAGGACTCCCCCGCCGCTCCGGTGCGCGTGCTGGTCGTCGACGACGACCCGCTGGTCCGGGCCGCGCTGGCCATGGTGCTCGGTGGTGCCGACGGGCTGTTTCTCGCCGGCGAGGCCGCGGACGGCGACGAGGTGCCGGCCGCGGTGCAGCGGTGCTCCCCCGACGTCGTCCTGATGGACGTCCGGATGCCCCGCGTCGACGGCCTCACCGCCACCGAACGGCTGGCCGCCCGCCCGGGCGGACCACTGGTCATCGTGCTCACCACCTTCGACGCCGACGCGGCGGTGCTGCGGGCGCTGCGGGCCGGCGCCAGCGGGTTCCTGCTCAAGGACACCCCGCCGGCCGACATCGTGGCCGCTGTCCGGCGGGTCGCCGAGGGCGAGCCGATGCTCTCCCCCGCCGTCACCCGTCAGCTGATGGCGCACGTCGCCCGGCTCGACCCCGCCGGCGCTCCGGACGAGGGCCGCCGGAGCCGGGCGAGGCGGCGGCTGGACGAGCTCAGCGAGCGGGAGCGCGACGTCGCCCTGGCGGTGGGCCGGGGGCTGTCCAACGCCCAGATCGGCGCCGAGCTGTACCTGAGCGTGGCGACGGTCAAGGCCCACGTGTCCCGGCTGCTCACCAAGCTGGAGGTGGCCAACCGGGTGCAGATCGCGCTGCTGACCCACGACGCCGAGCTGACCTGAGGCCTCACACCACCTCGCGGAACGGCCCCTGGATCGCGAAGACGTACCCCGGTCCCTGCAGGTTGGCGAAGAGGGTCCGGTTGTCCGCGGAGAACACCGGGCCGCAGAACTCGACGTCGGGGTCCTCGTCCTCGCTGCGGGCCAGGAAGAAGGTCTCCCCCTCCGGCGACGCACCCAGCAGGTGCTGCCGGCCGTCGCCGTTCTCGGCGATGATCACGCCGCCGAACGGGGACACGGTGATGTTGTCCGGGCCGTCGGGGTCGGTGTCCTGGTCCTCGGTCGCGGCGAACAGGATCTGCAGGGTGATCGTGCCCTCCCGCGGGTCGAGGAACCACACCTGTCCGTCGTGCTCCTCGGGGCTGCCGTCGTCCTCCGGTCGGGCGTAGGAGGACACCACGTAGGCGCCGTCGTCGGCCCACCACATGCCCTCGAGCTTGCGCCCGCGGGTCACCTCGTCGTCCTCGAACTGCTCGCGGGTGGACTTGTCCTCGGCGTCCCGGTCCGGGACGGGCACCCACTCCACCCGGTAGGTGGTGCCGACCTCGGTGGCGGCCGCCAGGTGGGGCACGTGCTCGCCGTCCTCTGTGGTGGCGCGCATCGCCTCCAGCTCGCCGTCCTCCGGGCCGAGACGGCGCAGGCTGCCCTTCCCCAGCGGGAGGGCCTCCGGCGGCGGCGTGTAGCGGTAGACGAGGCCGTGCGGCCCGCCGGCGTCCTCGGTCTGGTAGAGCCGCTGCTCCTCCGGGTCGACGACGACGGCCTCGTGCGGGAAGCGGCCCAGCGCCTTGATCGGCTGGGGGTCGAGGTTGGCCTCCTGGTCGAACGGGTCGACCTCGAAGACATAGCCGTGCGGCTCGCCCAGGACCTCCTCGGTCTCCTCGCAGCTGAGCCAGGTGTCCCACGGCGTGCGGCCGCCCGCGCAGTTGGTGCTGGTTCCGGCCAGGCTGACGTACTGGCTGACCCGGTTGCCCTCGGCGTCGATCACGATGGTGGTGGTGCCCCCGTTGGCCCTGCGGTCGTAGACGAGCCCGTCGGGGTGCGGGACGGGGTAGGCCTCGTCGCCGCCGACCTCGTGGTTGCAGATCAGCACCGTGCCCCCACCGGGCCGGGCGAAGGCCGCCGCGCCGTCGGGGTCGGACGGCGAGACCTCCCCGTCGTCCATCAGGGTGACGCCCTCCTCGGCCACGATCCGGTAGCTGAAGCCCTTGGGCAGGGACAGCACGCCGTCGGGGTCCTTGACCAGCGGCCCGTAGCCGACGGTCCGCTCGCTGCCGCCGAAGAGCGCGGTCATGGTGCCGGCCAGGGCGACGCCCACGCCGGTGGCCGCGGCCGCGCCGATGAACGCCCGGCGGGACAACGGCCGGCGACCGGCGGACTCCTCCTCGGCTGCGGCGTCGGGGGTAGCGGTCGGCTGGGGTGCCGACGGCGGCTGGATCTGACTCACGAACACTCCTCGCTGGCGCTCGTCGGGGCCACGCAACCGGGCCCGGCGTCTGCGCCTCCCGGGCCCGTCGGTGCCCGTGGGGTTGACTCAGGTCATCCTGACCCAGTCTAACGAGGAGGCCCGCACGGTGGAGTCCTCTTCCCGGTTGCTGGAGCGGGTCGGCGCCACCGCTCCCCCACTGCCGGCGGGATGGCTGCTCCTGTGCGCGCTGGCGGCCGCCGTCCTGGTGCTGTCCCCGGTCGCCTGGCGGCGCACCCGGCACGCGGTGACGATCGCCCACGAGGGCGCCCACGGACTGGCCGCGCTGCTCACCGGCCGGCGGCTGGCCGGGATCCGGCTGCACTCGGACACCTCGGGGCTGACCGTGTCCGCCGGCCGGCCCACCGGCCCCGGGATGGTGCTGACCAGCGCGGCGGGCTACACCGGTCCCGGCCTGTTCGGGCTGGGCGCGGCGGCGCTGCTGGGCGCCGGGTACGCCGCCGGTCTGCTGTGGGCGCTGCTCGGCCTGCTGACGCTGCTGCTGGTGCAGATCCGCAACTGGTACGGCCTGTGGTCGGTGCTGGTCACCGGCACCCTCGTGCTCGCCGCCACCTGGTGGCTGCCGGTCCAGGGGCAGGCGGTGTTCGCCCACGTCGTCACCTGGTTCCTGCTGCTGGCCGCACCCCGCACCGTGCTGGAGCTGCAGTCCAAGCGCCGGCGTCCCGGCGGCGCGCCGGACTCCGACGCCGACCAGCTCGCCCGGCTGACCGGCCTGCCCGGGCTGGTCTGGGTCGGGCTGTTCCTGCTCGTGGACGTCGCCGCCCTCGTCCAGGGCACCCGCTGGCTGCTCGGCTGAGCGAGGACCCTGCTGCGGGACCTCGCCGCTGCTGCCCCAGCGCCCGAAGGGCGCTGCCTTCCAGTGATCTCGCGTCGTCTGTTGGGGATAACGGACAAGTGAGATCCCACTTCGAGCGGGGTGGCCCCCCTGCAGGGGCCCGACCGCGAGCTTGCGAGCGGTTGGGGGGCAGGGTCAGGCCCCGTCCCGAGGCTCGGCCCGAGCCTGCGGGGTGGCCCCCCTGCAGGGGCCCGACCGCGAGCTTGCGAGCGGTTGGGGGGCAGGGGGGTCCTTCCTCAGTCGCTGTCCGGGCGGCTGCGGCGGCGTGGCTGCGCGTGCGGCGGCTGCTCCACCGGGTCGACCGCCGGGGCGGGCGGGATGTCCAGCACCAGGTCGACGTCGCCGATGGTGACCTGGCGGCCGTGGTGGTGGATGTCGAGCGGCTCGCCGTCCAGCAGCTGGTAGGTGGCCTTCTCCCCGGTGACCGTGACGTTGAGGCGCCGGCCCTGGTAGACCACCCGGAAGGCCAGCCGGGTGAGTCTCTCGGGCAGCCGCGGGGCGAAGCTCAGGGTGCCGTGGTCGCGCATCCCGCCGAACCCGGCCACCGCCGCGGTCCAGCCGCCGGCCAGCGAGGCGATGTGCAGCCCGTGCCCGGAGTTCTGGTGCAGGTTCTGCAGGTCGGTCAGCGCCGCCTCGGCCCAGTAGTCGTAGGCCAGCTGCAAGTGGCCGGTCTCCGCGGCGACGACCGCCTGCTGGGCCGCCGACAGCGAGGAGTCCCGGACGGTGCGGGCCTCGTAGTAGGCGAAGTCGGCGATCTTCTCCTCGAGGGTGAACGCGTCCCCGCGCAGGTGCAGCGCCATCACCAGGTCGGCCTGCTTGATGACCTGCTTCCGGTAGATCTCGAAGTAGGGGTAGTGCAGCAGGAGCGGGTAGTTCTCCGGCGGCGTGCCGGCGAAGTCCCACTCCTCGTGGTGGGTGAAGCCGTCGGACTGCATGTGCACGCCCCGCTGGGTGTCGTACGGCACCGCCATCAGCGCGGCCGCGCGCAGCCAGGTCTCGACCTCCTGGTCGGTGACGCCGAGCCGCCCGGCGACGTCGGGCTGGCGGGCGACGGCCGCGGCCGCCTCGCTCAGGTTCCGCTGCGCCATGAGGTTGGTGTAGACGTTGTTGTCCACCACCGCGGTGTACTCGTCCGGCCCGGTCACCCCGTCGATCCGGAAGCCGTGCTCGGTGTCGAAGTGGCCCAGGTCGGCAAACAGCCGTGCGGTCTCGACCAGCAGCTCGGTGCCGTAGTCCCGGTCGAACGCCTCGTCGAGGGTCGCGTTGTAGTAGCGGGTGACCGCATCGGCGATGTCGGCGTTGATGTGGAAGGCAGCGGTCCCGGCCGGCCAGTAGCCGGAGGTCTCCTCCCCGCGGATGGTCCGCCACGGGAACGCCGCCCCGGGGTGCCCGAGCACCCTGGCGCGCTCCCGGGCCAGGTCCAGGGTGGAGTGCCGCCAGCGCAGCGCGTCCCGGGCGGCGTCCGGCGCGGTGTAGACGAGGACCGGCAGGACGTAGGTCTCGGTGTCCCAGAAGGTGTGCCCGTCGTAGCCCGGCCCGGTGAGGCCCTTGGCCGGGATCGGCTGGCGTTCGGCGCGCAGACCGGCCTGCAGCACGTGGAAGATGCCGACCCGCACGGCCTGCTGCAGCTCGTCGTCCCCGTCGATCTGCACGTCGGACTGCGCCCAGTGCGCGTCCAGCAGTTCCCGCTGTTCCCGCACCAGCCGGTCCCAGCCGGCCAGCTTCGCGGTGGCCAGCCCACCCTCGACCTGGTCGCGCAGCGCCTCGGTCGAGCGGCGGGAGGACCACCCGTACGCCAGGTACTTGACCAGCCGCAGGCTCTTCCCAGCAGGCAACCGCGCGGCCAGCGTGTACCGGGCCAGGTCGCCGGAGGCCTCGACGTCCTCGGTCGACGAGTCGGGGATCTCGACCTGGTGGTCCATCCCGGCCGCCATCCGCAGCCTGCTGCGCTTGGTGCGGTGCACCAGCACCGCGTGCCGGCCGCGGCACACGGCCATCTCCGACAGCAGCGGCTTGGCCAGCGCCGCGGACGCCCGGGGGTCGTCGTCCGAGCCCGAGCCCTCGACCAGCTGGTTGGCCAGCAGGTCCGACTGCAGGGCGATGTACAGGTCACCGCCGTTGTCGGTGCACTCCACCGAGTACTCGATGGCCGCGATCGACCGGCGGGTCAGCGAGACCAGCCGGGTGCTGGTGACCTTCACGGTGCGGCCGTTGGGCGAGCGCCACTCCGTGGTCCGCCGGAGCACCCCGGCCCGCAGGTCGAGGGTGCGCCGGTGGTCGATGATCTCGCCGTAGGCCAGGTCCAGCGGGGTGTCCCCGACCAGCAGCCGGATCAGCTTGCCGTCGGTCACGTTGACGACGGTCTGCCCCTGCTCCGGGAACCCGTAGCCCGCCTCGGCGTAGGGCAACGGACGCTCCTCGAAGAAGCCGTTGAGGTAGGTCCCGGCCACCACGACCGGCTCGCCCTCCTCGAGCGTGCCCCGCATCCCGATGTGCCCGTTGGCCAGCGCGAACACCGACTCGTTGACGGCCAGCGACGACATGTCGAGGCCGATCTCGGTCAGGGCCCACCGCTCGACCGGGAAGTGCGTGCGGCCCTCGGTCACCGCCCCTCCCCCAGCAGCTCGTCGAGGTCCTGCACGACGACGTCGGCGCCGCGCTCGGCCAGCGCGGCGGCCTGGCCGACCCGGTCCACCCCCACCACGTAGCCGAAGTCCCCCGCCCGGCCGGCTGCCACCCCGGACAGGGCGTCCTCGAAGACCGCCGCCTGCGCCGGCGGCACGCCCACCGCCCGCGCTCCGGCGAGGAAGGTGTCCGGGGCCGGCTTGCCGCGCAGCCCCTCCCGGGCCGCCACCAGGCCGTCGACCCGCACGTCGATCAGGTCGGCGAAGCCCGCCACCTCGATGACGTGCTGCCCGTTGGCGGAGGCGGTCACCACCGCGGTGGCGAGGCCCGCGTCCCGGGCTGCCCGGAGGTACCGCATGGAGCCCTCGTAGACCTCGACGCCGTGCTCGTCCAACTCGCGCAGCACCTGCTCGTTCTTGCGGGCGGCCAGGCCGTGCACGGTCAGCGCGTCCGGCGGGTCCCCGGCTGTCCCCTCGGGCAGGGTGATCCCGCGGCTGGTCAGGAAGTCCCGGACGCCGTCCATCCTGGGTTTGCCGTCGACGTGCTGGTTGTAGTCGGCGAGGCTGAACTCCCGCTCCCCCGGGTGGTGCGCGCGCAGGAACTCGTCGAAGGTGCGCTTCCAGGCGGCCTGGTGCACCTTGGCCGTCTGGGTGAGCACTCCGTCGAGGTCGAACAGACACGCGCGGACGGAGTCGGGGAGTCCCAGCACGCCGGTGACGCTACGTCGCCGGGATGCCGCTGACCTGTCGAGCGGGCGTGCCGATGCGCGTTGGTGACCTGCGCCCGAAGGGCGCGCCGCTGTACAGCGGTCGTGCCCAGCCGACAGTCCTTGTGCAATGTTGGGGATAACGGCGGAAGTGGGTTCGGACGAGGTCGACCGGGCGGCTGCCCGCCGGCGTGCCTAGGGTCGGCGGGCATAGCGGCGCCGCCGCCCCGGCCCAGGCCGGCCCGAACGTCCCCGAGGAGGACCCGGCATGGCCGGACGCCCCGTCCCACCCGATCCGTACGAGTTCCTGCCGCAGGTCCCGGGCTTCACCCTCACCAGCACCGACCTCCGCGACGGCGAGCCGCTCGACCAGCCCCTGGTCAGCGGCAAGATGGGGCTGGACGGCCAGGACCGCTCCCCCCAGCTGTCCTGGTCGGGCTTCCCCGAGGAGACCCGGGGCTTCGCGGTGACCGTCTACGACCCGGACGCGCCCACCGGGAGCGGGTTCTGGCACTGGGCGGTCAGCGGCATCCCCGCCTCGGTGACCGAGCTGCCCAGCGGCGCGGCCGACGGGGGTCTGCCCGAGGGGGCGGTCCAGCTGCGCAACGACGCCGGTTTCGCCGGCTTCGTCGGCGCCGCGCCCCCGGCCGGCCACGGGCCGCACCGGTACTTCGTGGTGGTGCACGCCCTGGACACCGACGACCTGGGCGTGCCGGCCGACGCGACGCCCGCGTACCTGGGCTTCAACCTGTTCGGGCACACGCTGGCCCGGGCCACCCTGGTCGGCACGTACGAGGTGCGCTGACCCGCCGACCGGTCGGCACCGCGGCCCGCGGTGCCGACCGGTCAGGCCCGGGAGGACGGCGTCGTGGGGACGGCCTCAGGGGGACGGGCGCTCGGCCAGGCACGAGGTGCCGACCCGGGCGAAGCCGATCCGCTCGTAGACCCGGGCGACGTCGTCGTCGCCCGCGGAGAGGAACACCAGCTCGGCGGTCTGCCGGGCGTGCTCGACCAGCGCCGAGGTGAGGCCTGCGCCCAGGCCCCGCCCACGGAAGCGCGGCATGGTGGCCACCCCGACGATCTCGCTGACCTCCCGGCCGTCGACGTCGACGGGCTGGTGGGAGCCGACGGCCACCGGCTCGCCGTCGTCCACGGCGACCATCATCACCGTCCGGCCGGAGGTGACCCGCTCGCGCAGGACGCCGGTCGGCGGCGGCGGTGCGGCCGGTCCGCCGGCCGGGGCGGGGGCGGTTCCGGCGCGGACGGCGGCGCCGGCACCCGGGGTCGCGAACGCCAGCTGGGTGAGCAGCTGGTACTCGGCCAGCGAGGGGTCGTCCCCGCCGACCAGGTAGAGGCGGACCTCGGCGGGCAGCAGCACCTCGACCGGGTCCACCGACACCAGCAGCGGCAGCTCGTCGACCGCCAGGCCGGCACTGCGCGCCACCCCGGCCAGGCCGCGGCAGCGCTCGCCCAGCCACTCCACCGACGCCGGCAGCCCGGCGCCCTCCTGCAGCTCCACGGCGGCCCGGACGTCGTCCACCGTGACCTCGCCCTCGAGGCCGTGCCGCGGCCGCGCCGGGTACGGCCACTCGGGCGAGCCGATGGGCACGTCCAGGGGCCCGACCCGGTGCACGCGCGCATCCGGCAGCGGGGCCAGGGTGAAGTAGCGCTCGATCTGGTCGAGCAGCCCGGGGCGGGACGGCACGGATCAGACCCTAGACGCCGGTCGCGGGCCTGGAGCCCCTCCGCGGCCCGTGCCCACCCCGCCGGGTGGGGCGGCCGAGGCCGGCGCAGGCACAGGCGGCACGATGGGCGCCGTGACCGTCGGGACGCGAGCGCAGGTCTCGCCCTTCGCCGCGTTCGACCGGGCTTCGTGGCGCGCGCTGGCGGCGGGCTCGACGCTCCCGCTGGACGCCGCCGACGTGGGCCGGCTGGCCACCCTGGGCGACCGGATCGACCTCGACGAGGTGGCCACCGTCTACCTCCCCCTCGCCCGGCTGCTGGACCTGCACGTCGGCGCCAGCCGCCGGCTGTGGGCCGCCCAGACGGAGTTCCTCGGGGCGCGCACGGAGAAGGTGCCGTTCGTGATCGGCGTCGCCGGCAGCGTGGCGGTCGGCAAGAGCACCACCGCCCGGCTGCTGCAGGCGCTGCTGGCCGCCGGGCCGGGCACCCCGCGGGTCGACCTGGTCACCACCGACGGCTTCCTGCTGCCCAACGCCGTGCTGGAGTCGCGGGGCCTGCTGCAGCGCAAGGGCTTCCCCGAGACCTACGACCGGCGGGCGCTGATCCGCTTCCTGGCCGACGTCAAGTCCGGCCGGTCCGAGGTCACCGCCCCGCTGTACTCCCACCAGGCCTACGACGTGCTGCCCGGCGAGCGGCAGGTGGTCGACTCCCCCGACGTCCTGGTGCTCGAGGGCCTCAACGTGCTGCAGGCCGGCGGCGCGGCCGGTGCCCGGGTGCCGGAGGTCTTCCTGTCGGACTTCTTCGACTTCTCCGTCTACGTCGACGCCGGCGAGCACGACATCGAGCAGTGGTACGTCGAGCGGTTCCTGGCGCTGCGCCGCACCGCCTTCCAGGACGCCGCCGCCTACTTCCACCGTTTCGCCGCCCTCACCGACGAGGAGGCCACCGCGGTGGCCCGGGACATCTGGGCGACCGTGAACGGACCCAACCTGCGGCGCAACATCGCCCCCACCCGCTCCCGCGCCCGGCTGGTGCTGCAGAAGGCGGCCGACCACTCGGTCCGCCGGGTGCTGCTGCGGAAGCTCTGACGGGCGGATCCTGGGCCGGCGGCGTCCGGTCGGCGTCGACAGCCGCCCAGCCCGCACCTGCGCTCTTGGCAGGACTTGCCGAGAGCTGGGTCACGACCTGGTGCACTCCCGCCCGGGACCACCCTCCCGGACCCGGCGCACACTCGGACCGGACCGCACGGATGCGGCCCGTCCGTGCTCCGGGTCCGCCCCGGGGCTGACGAGGAGAGACCCCCATGTGCTCCCACCCGAACCGCTGCCCCGACGCCGCCGCCGACGACCGGGTGCTGGCCACCCCGGTGAGCCGGCACCCCGAGCAGGGCTGGACGCTGCTGTGCAACGGCGTCGTCCTGTTCGACGACGACGGCGAGCTGCTCCCCGACGGCCGCGTCGTCCTCACCCGGCGGTGGCAGCTGGCCACCGCCTGATCACCCGGACGGGGCAGATCCGCTGCTCCCGACCCCCCGGACGCCGACCGGTCGGTCGCACACAGCCAGAGGGTGCATCCTGGGGTGGTGATCCGGCCCGGTCCGCGCTCCGCGGCAGGACTGCGCCCGCTGCTCGCGGCCGCCCTGGTGGCGTTGGTGATCGTCGCCGGGGCGATCGTCCGGGCGACGGTCGACGCCGGCCCGACCGACACCGCCGAGGCCGGTGCGCACAGCGGGTCCGTGCCGGGAGCGGCCGCACCGCCGGCGTCCGCGGACGCCCCGGAGCCCTCCACCGGCCCGACCGACCCGGCGGACGACCCGGCGGACGACCCTGACGACGGCCGGGACACCGCAGGGGGTGACGGCGGGGGGACCTCCCCCACGGTGCCCTCGGACTCGCCTCCGGCGGGGCCGGCACCGTCCGGCTCCCTGCCCGAGGAGGCGGCCCGTCCTGGCCGGTCCGGGGGCGAGGAGTCCGCGCCCGGCCCGACTCCGGCGGCGCCGCCGGCCGTGGACACCCCGGCCGTCCTGGCGGCGCTGGCCGAGGCCGGCAGCCGGGCGTCCGGCACCGTGGAGGCCGTCGTCCTGGGTCCGGACGGCGGGGAGCTGCTGGCCAGCCCGGGAGCCGGCGACACCCGGTGGACGGCGTCGCTGTCCAAGACACTGCTGGTCTCCCAGCTGCTGGACCGCGACGGCGGGCCCGTCCCCGCTCCCGAGGACCTGCGGCTGGTGGAGCGGGCGCTCACCTCCTCCGACGACTCGGCGATGAACACGCTGTGGACCCGGTTCGACGGCCCGGCGCTGCTCGGTGAGGCGTCCGCCGACTACGGCCTGACCGGCACCGGCGCCCCCGCCGACCCGTCCCAGTGGGGCGAGGCGACGACCACCGCCCGGGACTACGCCCGCTTCCTGCACGGGTTGGAGGACGCCCTGGACCCCGCGGCGTTCGCGTCGGTCACCGGGTGGCTGCGGTCGGCCACCCCCACGGCCGCCGACGGCTTCGACCAGACCTTCGGGCTGCTGTCCGACGCCGTGCGGGCCGGCGGACCGGTGGCGGCCAAGCAGGGCTGGATGTGCTGTGTGGGCGGCCGGCGCCAGCTGCACTCGGCCGGCTGGCTGGACGACGGCCGGGTGGTCGTGCTGCTCGGCGACTTCCCCTCCTCCGCCGGCTGGGCGGCCGCCCACGGCGCGCTGGACGCCGCCGCCCTGGCGGTCGTCACCGGCACCTGACCGGCCCCTCCACAGGGGCCCACCGCGAGCGTGCGAGTGGTGGGGGGCGGAGGGGTCCTTCCGCTCAGGCCTGGGCGGCCACCACGTCGGCCGTCGTCCCGAGGTCGTCCGGTGCGCCGGTCGCGCGGTCGGGCACCGTGGCCACCGGCGGCTGCGCCGCGTGCGGCTCCTCGAACGCCTCCGGCGGCGGGCAGGAGCACACCAGGTTCCGGTCGCCGTAGGCGCCGTCGATCCGGCGGACCGGCGCCAGGTAGCCGCGGCCGACCAGGCCGGGCACCGGGTACACCGCCGCCTCCCGGGGATAGGGCCGGGACCACTCCCCCGCCACCATGGCCAGCGTGTGCGGGGCGTTGCGCAGCGGGTTGTCGGTGCGGTCGTACTCGCCGGTGGCGACCTTCTCGATCTCGCCGCGGATGTGCACCATCGCCTCGACGAACCGGTCGAGCTCGGCCTTGTCCTCGCTCTCGGTCGGCTCGACCATGAGCGTGCCGGCCACCGGGAAACTCATCGTCGGGGCGTGGAACCCCAGGTCGATGAGCCGCTTGGCGATGTCGTCGTTGGTGACACCGGTCGCCTTGGTCAGCGGCCGGATGTCCAGGATGCACTCGTGCGCGACGAGCCCGTCGGCGCCGGTGTAGAGCACCGGGTAGTGCTCGCGCAGCCGGGCGGCGACGTAGTTGGCGGCGAGGATGGCGTGCTCGGTGGCGGCCAGCAGGCCGTCGGGGCCCATCAGCCGCAGGTAGGCCCAGGAGATCGGCAGGATGCCCGCCGACCCGTAGGGGGCGGCCGAGATGGCCGGGCCCTGCCCGCCGGTGTCGACCAGCGGGTGGCCGGGGAGGAACGGCACCAGGTGCTCCCGGACGCCGATCGGCCCGACGCCGGGACCACCGCCACCGTGCGGGATGCAGAAGGTCTTGTGCAGGTTGAGGTGGCTGACGTCGGAGCCGAACCGCCCCGGCCGGGCCAGCCCGACCAGCGCGTTGAGGTTCGCCCCGTCCACGTAGACCTGCCCGCCGGCGTCGTGCACCGCGGCGCAGATCTCGCGCACCTCGGTCTCGAACACACCGTGCGTCGACGGGTAGGTGATCATGATCGCGGCCAGCCGGTCGGCGTGCTGGTCGGCCTTGGCGCGCAGGTCGGCGAGGTCGACGTTGCCGGCCTCGTCGCAGGCCACGACGACGACCCGCATCCCGGCCATGACGGCGCTGGCGGCGTTGGTGCCGTGCGCCGACGACGGGATGAGGCAGACGTCGCGCTGGGAGTCCCCGCGGGAGCGGTGGTAGCCGCGGATCGCCATCAGCCCGGCGAACTCACCCTGGGAGCCGGCGTTGGGCTGGACGCTGACCGCGGCGTAGCCGGTGATCTCGGCCAGGCCCTCGCAGAGCTCGCCGATCAGCCGGGTGTAGCCCCGGGTCTGCTCGGCGGGGGCGAAGGGGTGCACGTCGGAGAACTCCGGCCAGGTGACGGCGGCCATCTCGACGGCGGCGTTGAGCTTCATGGTGCACGAGCCCAGCGGGATCATCGTGCGGTCCAGGGCCAGGTCCTTGTCCGACAGCCTGCGCAGGTAGCGCAGCATCGCGGTCTCCGAGCGGTGCGTGGAGAAGACCGGGTGGGTCAGGTAGGGCGTGGCCCGGCGCAGCGCGGCCGGCAGCGCGTCCGCGCCGCCGTCGTCCAGCGCGCTGGGGTCGGCAGGGACGCCGAACGCCTCGGCGACCAGCCGCAGGGTCTCCACCGACGTCGTCTCGTCGCAGGCGACCGCGACGGTGTCGCCGTCCACCCGGCGCAGGTTGACCCGCCGGGCGGCGGCCGCCGCGACCACGTCGTCCGCCCGTCCGGGGACGGCGGCGAGCACGGTGTCGAAGAAGTCCCCGTGCACGACGTCCACCCCGCCGGCGCGCAGCCAGGTCGCCAGGGTGACGGCGCTGCGGTGCACCCGGGCGGCGATGGCCGCGAGCCCCTCGGGGCCGTGGTAGACGGCGTAGGCGCCGGCCATCACGGCGAGCAGCACCTGCGCGGTGCAGATGTTGCTGGTCGCCTTCTCCCGGCGGATGTGCTGCTCGCGGGTCTGCAGCGCCAGCCGGTAGGCGACGTCGCCGTCGGCGTCGACCGACACCCCGACCAGCCGGCCGGGGAGCTGGCGGGCCAGGCCCTCGCGGACCGACAGGTAGCCGGCGTGCGGGCCGCCGAAGCCCATCGGGACGCCGAAGCGCTGGGTGGTGCCGCAGGCGACGTCGGCGCCCCACTCCCCCGGTGCCTCCAGCAGGGTCAGCGCCAGCAGGTCGGCGGCGACGACCACCGCGGCCCCGGCGTCGTGGGCGGCGGCGGCCAGCGCCCGGTGGTCGCGGACCGCGCCGCTGGCGCCGGGGAAGGACAGCAGCACGCCGAACGCCCCGGCCACGGGCAGGTCGGTGGGCCAGCCGGCGGACAGGTCGGCGACGTGCAGCCCGATGCCCAGCGGCTCGGCCCGGGTGCGCAGCACGGCCAGGGTCTGCGGCAGCGTGTCGGCGTCGACGACGAAGACCGCATCCGCCTTGGCCCGGCCGGCGCGGCGGACCAGGGTCATCGCCTCGGCGGCGGCGGTGGCCTCGTCCAGCATCGAGGCGCCGGCCACCGGCAGGCCGGTGAGGTCGGCGACCACCGTCTGGAAGTTGATCAGCGCCTCGAGCCGGCCCTGGCTGATCTCGGGCTGGTACGGCGTGTAGGCGGTGTACCAGGCCGGGTTCTCCAGGATGTTGCGCTGGATGACCGCGGGGGTGACGGTGCCCGAGTACCCCAGGCCGATCATCGACGTGAAGACGTCGTTGGCCGCGGCGCGCTCCTGCAGGTCGCGGAGCACCGCGGCCTCGTCGCGGGCGGCCGGCAGGTCCAGGGCGGTGCGGTCCCGCACGCCCTCGGGCACGCAGGCGTCGGCGAGGGAGGCCAGCGAGTCGTGGCCGACGGCGGCGAGCATGGCCGCGGTGTCGTCCAGCCGGGGGCCGATGTGCCGGGTGGCGAAGGAGCCCCCGGTGGCGAGCGCGGACAGTGACGGCAACGGGCCGGTCAGGGGCGGGATCGCCGCCCCGTCCGTCCCCGGCGAGTGGTCGACCATTGCTGCGACGCTACCAGCGCCCCGCCACCCGTCGACCCGGGTACGGCCCCACTGTGCGGCCCCCTTTCAGGGACCCGCCGCGAGCCTGCGAGCGGTGGGGGGAAAGGGGGTCCTCTTTCAGCCGGCGGCGCGGCGGCGGCGGCGGGCGGTGAGCTCGTCGTCCACCTGCTGGCCGCTGCCGTCCAGCCGCTCGGCGGGCAGCTCGGCGAGCTCGCCGGACAGCTCCCGCAGGGCGCCGGAGACGGCGATGCCGAAGACGCCCTGTCCCCCGGCGAGCAGGTCCACGACCTCCTCGGCCGAGGTGCACTCGTAGACGGTGGCGCCGTCGGAGAGCAGGGTCACGTTGGCCAGCTCGCGGACGCCGCGCTGGCGCAGGTGGTCCACGGCCTTGCGGATGTTCTGCAGCGAGACGCCGGTGTCCAGCAGCCGCTTGACCACCTTGAGCACCAGGATGTCGCGGAAGGAGTACAGCCGCTGGGTGCCCGAGCCGGTGGCGGTGCGGACGGACGGGGCGACCAGGCCGGTGCGGGCCCAGTAGTCCAGCTGCCGGTAGGTGATCCCCGCGGCGGAGCAGGCGGTGGGGCCCCGGTAGCCGACGGCGTCGTTGTCGACCTCGTCGTAGGCGGGTGCGCCCACGGCCTTGTCCGAGAACAGCTGACCCTGCGCGCCCTCGCCCTGCTCGTGCACGTCAGCGCCTCCTCGTGTCCCACCGCGCCACCCGAGTCCGGGGACGCACCACGGTCGCGGAACCCTCGAGTTCCACGGCGGTGATTCGCCTGACCGTAGGCCGGGCCGGGAGACCGGTCAACCGAGGCGCGCCGTGTCCAGCAGTGCATCACCCCTAGAGGGTGGCCCCGCTGCAGGGGCCCGCCACGAGCGTGCGAGTGGTGGGGGGCAGCGGGGTCCTTATTCAGGAGGGGCCGCCGCCCTGACCGGACCCGGCGCCGAAGTCCTCGGGGCTGATGTTGTCCAGGAACTCCCGGAACTTCTCGACCTCGTCCTCCTGCTCGTCGGGGATCTCGATCCCCACCTCGTCGAGCAGCGCCTCGGCCCCGAAGATCGGGGCACCGGTGCGGACGGCGAGGGCGACGGCGTCCGACGGGCGGGCGCTCACGGTCCGCTCGTCGCCGAAGACGAGCTCGGCGATGTAGATGCCGTCGCGCATCTCGGTGATGTTGACCGCCTGGAGGCTGGCGCCCAGGGCGTGCACCACCTCGCGCAGCAGGTCGTGGGTCATCGGCCGGGCCGGCCGCACCCCCTGCTGCTCGAAGGCGATGGCCGCGGCCTCGGTCGCGCCGATCCAGATGGGCAGGTAGCGCTCCCCCTGCGTCTCCTTGAGCAGCAGGATGGGCTGGTTGCCGGGCAGCTCGACCCTGACACCGACGACTCTGAGCTCCTGCACGGCTGGCTCCCTCCGCTGAGTGGCACGTCTGTGGTGGAACAGACCGTGCAGCTCGGTCTCGGCTGGTCGAGACCGGCGCGCGGAGGACTGGTCGTCCCCCTGCCCCGGTCCCTGCACGAGGTTACGCCAGGGTCAGGGTCCTAGGACGTCCCGCAGGCGGGCCTCCAGGAGCGCGGTGTGCAGCTGGACCGACAGCCCGGCGAGGTCCTGCAGCTGCTCGGTCGCCCGGGCCCGGGCCTCCTCCGACCGGGCCCGCAGCAGCGGGGCCACCAGCTGCTCGAGCAGGTCGGCCTCGCGCTCGGCGGCGGTCCGGTATACCCGCAGGTGCCGGGGTTCGATGCCGTGCCGGGCCAGCCCCGCCGCGGCGCGCGCCACCGGCAGGTCGCCGGCCGGGTGCCGGCCGCCCTCGTCCCGGCCGACCAGCCCGAACTGCACGCAGTCGGCGAGCTGGACGTCGTCCAGGCCGGCCGCACGGGCGAACTCCTCGGGCGAGAGCCGGGCGTCCGACGGCCGGCCGGCCAGCGACCCGGCCAGCGTCACCGTGAGCCCCTCCGGGTTCCCGTCGGCCGCCGCGGTGCCGGGCAGCGGCTCGCCCCGGTCCAGCGCGTCGAGGTGCTCCTTGATGACCCGCAGCGGCAGGTACTGGTCGCGCTGGGCGCTGAGCACGTACCGCAGCCGGGCGACGTCGGCGTCGCTGAACTTGCGGTAGCCCGACGGCGTCCGCTGGGGATGGACCAGGTCCTCGGACTCCAGGTACCTGATCTTGCTGATCGTCACGTCGGGGAACTCGCCGCGCAGCGCGCCGAGCACCTCGCCGATGGTCAGCCGGGGTGCGGTGCCGTGGGTGGTGTCCCGGTCAGCGCTGCCGCTGGGCTGGGGCACCGGGCTCACCGACCGCTCCCCCGCCGATCAGCCCCGCGGGCGGGGCGATCCCCGCGTCGGACCGGGGGCGTCATGCCCCGACGGACTCGCCGGTGCGCGGGCCGGTCAGGTACACCAGGCGGAACTTGCCGATCTGCACCTCGTCGCCACCGGCCAGGGAGGCGACGTCGACCGGCTCCCGGTTGACGTAGGTGCCGTTGAGGCTGCCGACGTCGTGCACGGTGAAGCCGCCGCCCTCGCGGTGGAACTCCACGTGCCGGCGGCTGACGGTGACGTCGTCGAGGAAGATGTCGCTGTCGGGGTGCCGGCCGGCGGTGGTCACGTCCTGGTCGAGCAGGAACCGGCTGCCCGCGTTGGGGCCGCGCTTGACCACCAGCAGGGCCGAGCCCGCGGGCAGCGACTCGACGGCGCCGGCGTGCGCGTCCGCGGCCGACTCGGCGGCCTCGGCGACCTCACCGGTGTCCTCGCCACCGCCCACCTTGGGGATGACGCTGGTGGACTCACCGACGCGCTCGGGGCTCAGCGCCGAACCGCACTGCGCGCAGAAGCGACTGCCCTCGGGGTTCTGGTGTCCACATCGAGTGCAGTGCACGTCTGTCTCCTCCGGTGCAGGCGGCACCGCCGCGAGCCTGTGCTGCGGCCGCGGTCGGCCGGCGGACGGCGGACCGGTCGGCCCGTCGTGGGTCGGCCACCGCGGGTCGCGGCGGGCCGGGGTCATGCAACCAGTCGGTCGGCCCGAGGGTCAACCGGCGGTCCGGGCTGGCGGACGGGGTGCTCCGCTGCGCGGGGCGGCTCCTGTCCGTCGTGGCGATCATAGTGACCGTCCCCCTGGCCCCCGACGGAGGAGGTGGGTCAGGACGCGTCGGCGACCGCCTGGTATCCGGCCGCGTCGAGCAGGTCGGCGGTGGGGTCGTCCCCGTCGCCGGGGACGCTGATCTCGACCAGCCAGCCCTCGCCGTAGGGGTCGGAGTTCAGCAGCTCCGGGGTGGCCTCCAGGGCCTCGTTGCGGGCGGTCACGACGCCGGCCACCGGGCTGTAGACGTCCGAGACCGACTTGGTGGACTCCACCTCGCCGATCGGGTTCCCGACGGTGACCTCCTCCCCCACCTCGGGCAGTTGGACGAAGACGATGTCGCCCAGGGCGTCCTGCGCGTGGTCGGTGATGCCCATCCGGACGACGGTCCCCCCGTCCCCAGGGCCCTGGACCTGCGCCCACTCGTGCTGCTCGGTGTAGCGGCGGTCGTCGGGCGTGGCCATGCGGCATCTCCAGGTGAGGCGGGTCACGACGTGGGACGGCCTCGGTGCAGGGGCCCGGCCCGAGCGGGGCGAGGGCTGGGGCACCGAGGTCCTTCCTCAGTCGCCGGCGGCGGGCTCAGCGTATTGAGGCGTGTCCAGCGGCCGCAACGCGTCCACGACGACCTGCTCGCGCTCGACGATCTCGACCTCGCCCTCGCGCAGCCGGACCTTGTCGACCACGCCGTTGGGGATCTCCATCGCCGTGGCCATGTCCTGCGGCGAGCCGATGACCTCGAACACGTAGGGCGGCTGCACCGACCGGCCGTCCACCGCCAGGTCGCCGGGGTCGCCGGTCACCGCGGTGCTCACCGCCACCCGGACGTCGTCGACCTGCATGGTCTCCGCACCGGCACCGCGCAGCTCCTGCACGGCGTCCAGCAGGACGGCGGCGGGCACCCGCCCGGCCGGGTCCCGGATGGTCATCTCGATGCCGGGACCCTGGGCCGGCAGCGTGCCGTTGAGGATGCCGAGGGCCTCCGCGCGCTCGCGGGCCTCCTCCAGCGCCGCCGCCGACTGGCTGTCCGAGCTGCTCAGCTGGTCCAGCAGGTCGCGCTGCTCGGCGATCTGCTGGCGCAGCCGGTCCTCGCGGCCGGTGAGGTCGTCGAGGATGCGGACCAGGTCCTCCTCGCGGGCCCCGGCCAGCGCCGTCCCCTCGTCGGTGGTGCGCACCTGGACGGCGAACGCGAAGCCCAGCAGCAGGGTCAGCACGCCGATCAGGGTGGCGGCCAGCGGGTCCCGCCGGCGGCGGCGGGGGCCGTCCGGCCCGGTCCCGCCCGGCCCGGTCCCGCCCGCCTCCGCGGGGTCGTCCTGGACGACCTCGGGGGCGTCGGGCTCGGCCGGCTGCGGACCGGCGGCCGGCCCGCCGTCCGCCGGTCCCCGCGGTCGGTCCGGGGTCGCGTTCATGCCCGGAACAGGTGCCGTCGGATGGCCGCGGCGTTGCCGAAGATGCGGATGCCCAGCACCACCACCACCGCGGTGGACAGCTGGGCGCCCACCCCCAGCTGGTCGCCGAGGAAGACGATCAGCGCCGCGACCACCACGTTGGAGACGAAGGACACGACGAAGACCTTTGCGTCGAAGATCCCGTCGAACCGGGCCCGCACCCCACCGAAGACGGCGTCCAGCGCGGCCACCACGGCGATCGGCAGGTAGGGCTGCAGCCACAGCGGCACCGTCGGGTCCAGCAGGAGGCCGAGGACGACGCCGATCGCGAGGCCGATGATGGGGATCACGCGTCAGCCTCCGTCGGTGGGTGTCTGGTCGGCACCGGCGGCACCGTCCGGCGCGCTGTCCGGGACCAGCAGGCGGGCGGCGCGCACCTCGGCACTGCGGCCGGCGGGCAGCGACAGCTCGTCGGCCCGGGCGAACTCGAACGTCAAACCGTAGTCCCTCTCCAGCCCGGCCACGTAGCTCGCCTCGGGCGAGCTGAGGAAGCCGTTGGTCAGGCCGTCCGGGTCGCCGACGGCGGACACCACGTAGGGGCTGGTCACCGGCCGGAAGTCCACCAGGATGGCGCCCCCGGCCTGCCGGATCGCCGAGGTGGCGCCCAGCCGCTGCTCGTTGACGCTGATCGCCTCCGCACCGGCCGCCCAAAGCGCGTTGACCACCAGCTGCAGGTCGCTGTCCTGCACGAGCCCGGCCAGCGCGACCTCCGGCGACCCGCCGACCGGGTCGGAGTCCGCATCCGCGGCCGCGTTCCCGACGGTGACCTGCAGGCCCGGGCCGGTCACCGCCACGACGCCCGCGCCCTGCTCGGCGGTCGCCAGCCGCTCCAGCGCCCGCTGACCGACGGCGCTGGCCTCCAGGGCGGCCTCGCGGGTGCCGGCGACCTGCAGCACCAGCTCGTCGAGCTGCTGGGCCAGGTCGTCGGTGGTCGCCGACTGCACCTCGATGTCCTCCACGAGGGCCTCCCGGACCTGCTCCCTGCCCTGGGCGCCCAGCGCCGCCTCGCGGTAGGCCACCGCGGCCAGCAGACCGGCGACGACCAGGGTGAGGGCGACGAGCAGCTGGTCCTGCCGCCTGCTGCGCAGCGCGGCCCCGGTCGACCCCGCTGCCCGGCGGTCGGCGGCCGCCCGGACGTAGGCCGGGTCGAGGGTCTCGGCCAGGACCTGGTCCAGCAGCGAGGCACCCAGGGACCGCTGCCGCCCCGGCACCGGGGCGGTCACGCGGTGCCGCCCCGGAGCAGGCGCGCCGCCTGGGCCACGTAGAGGCACCCGCCCAGCAGGTACAGCGCACCGCCCCAGATGGTCAGCGCGTAGGCGAAGGGCCGGGCCAGGCCGGCCAGCGGCCCGTCGCCGTCGGCGAGCAGCAGCAGCGGGAAGGCGTACAGCAGGAGGAAGGTGGCCGCCTTGCCCAGGTAGTGCACCTGCAGCGGCGGCCAGCCGGCCCGGCGCAGCAGCAGCAGGGTGACCCCCAGCACCAGCTCGCGGCCCACCAGGGCGGCGACCACCCACAGCGGGACGACATCGCGCAGCACGAAGGCGATCAGCGTGGCGACGATGTAGAGCCGGTCAGCGGCCGGGTCCAGCAGCGCGCCCAGCCGGCTGGCCTGCCCGAGGCTGCGGGCCAGCTTGCCGTCGGCCCAGTCGGTGAACCCGGACACCATCAGCACGACGACCGCCCAGCCGTCGGCCTGGGGGCCCAGCAGCAGCCAGAGGAAGAGCGGCACGCCCAGCAGCCGCAGCACCGACAGGGCGTTGGGCAGCGTGAGCACCCGGTTCCCGAGGTCGTCGCGGGACACCGGTCCCACCGGTCCGCGCCCTCCGGGTCCGCTGCCGGGCACGGTCGCCCCCGCCCGACCGTCCGTCGCCGTCACCGGTCCTCCGCCTCGCCGTCCACCACAGGTCAGGCTAGTGCCCGGGGCCGACGTCGGACGCCGCCCTGCCCTGCCCTCGGCCTCGTGTCAGCCCCGCGCTCCCGGGTCGCCGCCGTCCTCCCCGGGGCCCGCTCCCCCGGCCGGGCCCGACCGGGTACTCCCCTCGGGCGGTTGCTGACCGCGCCCGGAGGGCGCGCGCGGTCAGTCGTTGCGCACCCACCGGCCGCTGTCGCGGCGCAGTGTTGGGGATAACGGTCGAATGGAGACGGCGCGCCGACGGCCCCTCCCGGGTGCTCGGCCGGCCCCGCCTACCGTGGCCGTGCCGCCCGGGCTCGGCCGGCCCCACCCGCCGAGGAGACCGCATGCCCAGCCCCGCCGGACGCCTGCTCCCCCCACTGCTCCGGCTGCTGCGGTTCAAGCGGCTGTTCGAGAGCCCGGCGGCGACGCGGGCGCGGATCGACGGCCTGCTGGTCCGCCCCGCCTCCTTCGCCCCACCCCGGCTGCTCCGCCGCGACGTGCGGGTCGACGTCCGGCACGACACCGGCTGGCCGGTCTACGAGGTGAGCCCCCGCCGCGGGCGGCCCACCGGACACGTGCTGTACGCGCACGGCGGCGCCTGGTTCGGCGAGATCACCCCGGTGCACTGGCGGGTCGTCGCCGGGCTCGCCGCGGCCAGCGGCGCGAGCTTCACCGTCCCGATCTACCCCCTGGCGCCGCTGGGCACCGCGGGCACCGTCGTGCCGGCGGTCGCCGACCTGCTCGCCGGGCTCGTGGAGCGGCACGGCGCCGGGCACGTCACCGCGATGGGCGACTCGGCCGGCGGCCAGATCGCGCTGTCCGCCGCGCTGCTGCTGCGCGACCGCGGGGTGCCGCCGCTGCGCCGCACGGTGCTCATCTCCCCCGCGCTGGACCTGTCGCTGAGCAACCCCGGGATCGACCTGGTCGAGCCACTGGACCCGTGGCTGGCCCGGCCGGGCACCCGGGTCGCCATCGAGCTGTGGCGGGCCGAGCTCCCGATCGATTCCCCGCTGGTGAGCCCCCTGTCGGGGGACCTGACCGGCCTGGGGCCGCTCCAGCTGTTCAACGGCACCCGGGACATCACCAGCCCGGACACCCACCTGCTGGTGAGGCGGGCCCGGGAGGCCGGCGTCGAGGTCGAGCTGCACGAGGAGCCGGACCTGGTGCACGTCTACCCGCTGCTGCCCGTCCCGGAGGGGCGGCGGGCGCGCCGGGCCATCGTCGCGGCGCTCTGCGACTGACCTCCCGCGGGCACCGCCCGGCGCCCCGCCGGTGGTCAGCCGGCGGCCTGCTCCCGCAGGTACCGGTCGAGGGTGAGCCGCAGCGGCGCGCTGACCGGGGCGTCCACGGTCACCTCGCCCGCCTGCTCGAAGGTGAAGGTCACCGACAGCGACTCGGAGCTGCGCAGCGACTCGTCCACCCCGGCGAGCACCAGCACCGGTCCCTCCACCCCGTCGGTGTACACCGTCTCCCCGGCCGGGACGGTCACCGCCGGGTCGCTGCTGGCCGGCTCCTCGTCCACCACGACCCCGGTGAAGTCGGGGCCGGAGAGCCCGATCAGCTGGTCGTCCTCGCGGCCCTGGTTGACCATCGCCACACCCAGCAGCGCCGCCGTCCCGATCTCGTAGATGCCGTCCGGGGGGTTGTCCAGCCGGACGTTGCGCAGCTCCATGTCGCCCACCGACGCGCTGATGCCGGGGCCGCCGGCGCCTGGCTCCTCCTCCGCCGCTCCACAGCCGCTCAGGGCCACCGAGACCCCCACCAGCAGGCTGCCCAGCGCCGCCGTCCTGCGGTCGTTCCCTCGCACGCGTCCTCCTCGGTCTCGGCGCCCCTCGCCGGAGTGGTCGGGGTCGCCCTCACGGGACAACTCGCCGCGGGTGGCAGGGGTGCCCGGCCGTGCACGAGCACATCGCGCACGGCGGACCCCGCGGACCGGTGCGAACATCGGGTGATGCAGGACGACACGGGCAGCAGCGCCCCGGACCCGGCCGCGGTCGTGCACCGCGAGAAGCACGCCTACACCCAGGGCGAGGAACGCCCGCTCGGCTCCTTCATCGCGCTGATGGGCGCCTACGGGGCGGCCGTCGCCGCGCTGTCCGCCGCGGTCCGGCTGAGCGGGCGCCCGCTGCCCGAGCGGCTGTCCGGGAGCGACCTGGCCCTGGTCACGGTGGCCACCCACAAGCTCGCACGGCTGGTCGCCAAGGACCCCGTCACCAGTCCGCTGCGGGCGCCGTTCACCACCTTCGCCGGCACCAGCGGGGAGGCCGAGCTCGCCAAGGAGGTGCGCGGCACGGGTCCGCGCAAGGCGGTCGGCGAACTGGTCACCTGCCCGTTCTGCCTGGGCCAGTGGGTCGCCACCGGGTTCGTGTTCGGCCTGGTGCTCGCCCCCCGGCCCACCCGGCTGGCCGCGTCGGTCTTCACCGCGCTCACCGGCGCGGACGTGCTGCAGCTGGCCTACGCGAGGGCCCAGTCCTGGGCCACCTGAGCGGCCACCGATCGGCCGCCGGAGCGGTCACCCGAAGCGGACGGGCTGCCCGGTTGCCTCGAGCACCGACAGCCACAGGTCGCCCAGCGGGTCGACGTGGTTGCGGCGGCTGACCGCCAGCGGCATGGGGATGTGCACGAACCGGCGGCGCCGGCGGGCCACGATGACCTCCGTGCGCCCGGCCATCGCGGCGTGCACGGCGGCGTGGGCCAGCCGGAGGCAGTAGGCGCTGTCGAACGGGTTGGCCGGCACGCTGCGGATCGCGTAGCTGGGGTCGAAGTAGCGCACGTTGTTCTCCATGCCGTGCGTGTCGAAGTGCTCGACGATCCGCTTGCGCAGCAGGCGGCCGATGTCGCCGAAGCGGACGTTGCCCGAGGCGTCCCGGCCCGGCTCCTCCTCCTCGATGAACTCCTGCCCGGCGCCCTCGGCCACCACCACCACGGCGTGCCCGCGGTCCTGCACGCGATGGCGCAGGTGCTCCAGGAACCCCCGCTCGCCGTCCAGGGCGAAGGGGACCTCGGGGATCAGGACGTAGTCGGCGTCGTCCTTGGCCAGGGTCGCGTAGCAGGCGATGAAGCCGGAGTGCCGGCCCATCAGCTTGACCAGGCCGATCCCACCGGGGGCGGAGCGGGCCTCGACGCTCGCCGCGTGGATGGACTTCGTCGACTCCGCCATGGCGGTCTGGAAGCCGAAGCTCTGGTCGATGTAGGGGATGTCGTTGTCGATGGTCTTCGGGATCCCGACCACGGCGACCTTGAGACCCCGCTCCCCCACCACCCGGACGATGTCCATGGCGCCGCGGATGGTCCCGTCGCCGCCGATGACGAAGAGGATGTTGATGTTGAGGCGCTCGAGGGCGTCGACGATCTCCTCCGGGTCCTGCTGGCCCCGGGAGGTGCCGAGGATCGTGCCGCCCTCGTCGTCGATGTGCATGACGACCTCCGGGGTGAGGTCGACGACGTCCTCGCCGTAGCGCGGGATGAACCCGCGGTAGCCGTTCCGGAACCCGACGATGCGCCGGACGCCGTAGTGCCGGGAGAGCTCGAGCACCAGACCGCGGATCACGTCGTTCAGGCCGGGACAGAGGCCGCCACAGGTGACTATTCCGACCCGGGTCTTGGCCGGGTCGAAGTAGATCTTCTTCCTGGGGCCGCCCGGCTCGAGGCTGGGCAGGCCCTCCACCGGCACGCTGCGGGCCCCGGCCATGGAGATGGTGTCGTCGAAGAGGATCCGGTCCTCCTCCACCACGGAGTGCTGCGTCGTCTCCCGCTCCGCCAGCCGCGGCGCGAGCGGCGAGTCGATCCGGCAGGGACCGAGCGTGCGGACAGCGAGGTCCTCGTGTCCGACCATGCCCGGAACGGTGCCACATCCCCCGCCGGCACGGGCGACACCCCCCGCGCGACGCTCCGATGGGCCGTCCCCGGACGCCGCGCCGGGCCGTCGGCGAAAAGAGCTTGTCGTGAAGTCCACTGGAGGTAGCACCCTGGCTCCATGACCACGCCAGCGGAGACCGCGCCGACACCGGGCGCCGGGAGGACGGCATGAGCGTCGACCCGGCGGTCGAGGCCATCGACCTCAGCAAGCACTTCGGGGACAACCGCGCCGTGGACGGCGTCAGCTTCGTCGTCCCGGCCGGCACCGTCCTCGGCCTGCTCGGGCCCAACGGGGCCGGCAAGACCACCCTGGTGCGGATGCTGACCACGCTGAGCGTGCCCACGAGCGGGACCGGCCGGGTCGCCGGCTTCGACGTCCGGGAGCAGCCCAACGAGGTGCGCCGCAGCATGGGGCTCACCGGCCAGGCCGCGACGGTGGACGAGATCCTCACCGGCCGGGAGAACCTGAGGCTGATCGGCGGCCTGTACGGGCTGCCGAAGAGGTACGTCCGCGAGGCGACCGAGCGGCTCTTCGACCGGTTCGACCTCACCGCCGCCGCCGACCGGATGGCGAAGACCTACTCCGGCGGCATGCGCCGCCGACTGGACCTTGCGGTGAGCCTGCTGGCCGCGCCGCCGATCCTGTTCCTCGACGAGCCCACCACCGGGCTGGACCCGCAGAGCCGGTCGGGGCTGTGGGAGGTGCTCCGGGAGCTGGTGGGCGCCGGCACCACGCTGGTGCTGACGACGCAGTACCTGGAGGAGGCCGACCAGCTGGCCGACGAGATCGTGGTGGTGGACAAGGGCCGGGTCATCGCGGCCGGCACGCCGACGCAGCTCAAGGACCAGGCCGGGCAGGCCAGCGTGGTGGTGACCCTGACCCGGGCCGCCGACCTCGACCGGGCCGCGGCGCTGATGCGCTCCCAGTCCCCGGAGGTGCACGTGGAGCCGAACAGCCGACGGCTGACCGCCCAGGCCGGCGGGCTGGGCGACATGACCCGGATCGCCGCCGTCTTCGAGCGCAGCGGCATCGAGCTCGACGACCTCGGGCTGGCCCGGCCGAGCCTGGACGACGTCTTCCTGCACCTGACCGGGCACCGGGCCGACCCGGCGACGACCGACCTGACCACCGAGGGAGCCACGCCGTGACCACCGTCCAGTCCGGGCCCACGGCCCGGGCCGCCCGCCCACCGATCGCCCCGCCGTCGCTGCTGCGCGCGTCGGCGACGATCGTGTGGCGCAACCTGCTGCACATCCGGCGGATGCCCGAGATGCTGCTCGACGTCACCGTGCAGTCGGTGATGTTCGTGCTGCTGTTCGCCTACGTGTTCGGCGGGGCGATCGCGGTGGCCGGCTCGAACTACCGGGAGTTCCTGCTCCCCGGGATCATGGTGCAGACGATGGTCTTCTCCTCCGCCATCGTGGCGATGGGGCTGACCAGCGACCTGCAGAAGGGCATCGTCGACCGGTTCCGGTCCCTGCCCATCCCGCGCTCGTCGGTGCTGGTCGGGCGGAGCATCTCCAGCCTGATCCACTCCAGCATCGGCGTCGCGGTCATGGCGGTGACCGGCCTGCTGATCGGCTGGCGGATCCGCAACGGCGTCCTCGACGCCGTCCTGGCCTTCGCGCTGCTGCTGCTGTTCGGCTTCGCGGTGATCTGGCTGGGCATCTGGGTCGGCTCGCTGATGCGGACCGTGGAGGCGGTGCAGGGCTTCATGTTCACGGTGATGTTCCCGCTGACCTTCGTGGCCAACACGTTCGCGCCGCCGGAGAGCATGCCGCCGTGGCTGCGCGCCGTGGCCGAGTGGAACCCGGTGTCGGCGCTCACCCAGGCCTGCCGGGAGCTGTGGGGCAACGGCCTGCCGGCCGCGCCGGACGCCGCCTGGCCGCTGCAGCACCCGGTGCTGGTGTCGGTCGCCTGGTCGCTGCTGCTCACGGCCGTGTTCGCACCGCTCGCGGTGGCCGCGTTCGGCCGCCGCTCCCGGGACTGACCCCCGCCCGGTGCGGACCCCGGCTCCACGGGGTGCGCACCGGGCGGTCGTGCCAGGCTCCGGGCATGGCCTTCGACCTGCACCGTACCGACGGCGACGTCGTCCGCTACGACGACGGCGCCCGCTTCACCTTCACGGCCACGGGCCACCTCGTCGTGTACGACGCCCGGGGCAACAAGACCGTCTACGGCCACTCCAGCTGGGACCGGATCGAGGAGCCGGTGCCCCCACCCGGCGACTGACGGCCGGTCAGTCCCCGGAGCGGCCGCGCAGCTCGCGGCGCAGCAGCTTGCCGGTGACCGTCTTGGGGACCTCGTCGAGGAACTCGACCTGCCGCGGGTACTTGTAGGCGGCCATCCGGTCCCGGCAGAACGCGACGAGCTCCGCGGCGGTGACCGACTCGCCCGGCCGCAGGCTGACGAAGGCCTTGACGGTCTCGCCGCGGTACCCGTCGGGGACGCCGACGACCGCGGCCTCGCGGACGGCGGGGTGCTCGTACAGCACGTCCTCGACCTCGCGCGGCCACACCTTGTAGCCCCCGGCGTTGATCTGGTCCTTCTTGCGGTCCACGACGTAGAACCAGCCCTGCTCGTCCATGTAGCCGACGTCGCCGGTGTGCAGCCTCCCGCCGGGCAGCGCCCGGGCGGTCTCCTCCGGCTTCCCCCAGTACCCGGGGACGACCTGCGGGCCGGCGGTGACGATCTCGCCGACCTCGCCGGGCGGCAGGTCCGCGCCGTCGTCCCCGACGATCCGGACGACCGTGCCGTACACCGGCACCCCGACCGAGAGCGCTCCCGAGGCCTCGTCGACCGGTGCCTGCGCGCCGGACGGCACGGCGTGCGACGGCGACGTGGTCTCGGTCAGCCCGTAGACGTTGTGCACGTACTGGCCGAAGGCATCGGAGAACGCCCGGACGGTCGACGGCGGGATGGGCGCGCCGCCGGACCAGATCTTGGTCAGCGACGCCAGCGCGTCCCGGTCGGCGCCCGGGGAGTCCATCAGCGCGAGGAAGACCGGGATGGCGCCGACGGTGAACGTCGGCCGCTGCTCCCGGATCGTGTCGACCGCCAGCGACGGCTCGAACCGGTGGAAGAGGACCAGCGGCGCCCCGAGCAGCAGCGCGGTCGCGACGTGCGCGACGAGCCCGGTGATGTGGAACAGCGGGGCGACACCGAGGACGACATCGTCCCCGTCGAGGTGGCACCAGTGCCGGTAGGTCTGGGCGTTGACGACGACGTTGCGGTGGGTGTTCATCGCGCCCTTGGGCGGGCCGGTCGTGCCGGAGGTGTAGGTGAGGACGGCGACGTCGTCGGCGGTGAGGGACACCGGGGGCACGGTCCGCCCGCGGAACCGGTCGAGCAGCTCGACCAGGTCGGCCGTTCCGGGGCACGGGATGCGTTGCGCGCCGGCGAGGACCCGGGGGTCGTCCCTGGTCTGGAAGTCGAGTTCCGACGTGGTCACCACGGTCCGGACGTCCGTGCCGGGCAGCACCGCGGCCGCCACGTCGCGGTGCAGGCCCTGCAGGCAGACCAGCACGGTCGCGCCGGAGTCGGTGAGCAGCAGCTCCAGCTCCCGGTGCCGGTTCATCGGGTTCACCGGGACGGCGATGCCACCGGCCTTCCAGGTGCCCAGCAGCGCGGTGACGAACTGCGGGTCGTTCTGCAGGTAGAGGGCGAGCCGCTCACCTGCTTCGAAGCCGGAGTCGAGCAGGCCGGCGGCGAGCGCGTCGGAGAGCTCGTCGAGCTCGCGGTACGAGATCCGGCCGTCGAAGTAGCGGAGGGCGTCGCCGTCCGGGGTGCTCCGGACCGCGGCCCGGAACATCTCCAGCGCGGTGTCGTGCTCCACCTCGAGCTCCGTCGGCTGGCCGGGCTCGTACAGCGCCAGCCACGGTCGGTCGTCGTAGGTGCTCATCAGCGGCCTCCTCCGGCTCCGGCCGCACCGGCGTCGCGGGCCGCCGGGGTCATGCTGGCGCACGGTGCCAGGGGTCGGGCAGGGGTGCGCGGCCGGGTCCGTCGTGGAGCGGGACCAGCCGGCCGGACGTCGCCGGGTCGAGGACCCCACGCGACGGCTCCGGAGGGTCGGGTCAGGAGCCGCCGACGCCGCCCCCACCGCCGCCGATGACGGCGCCCGGCACGTTCCCGAACGGGGTGCCCGTGCGCTTCCCGCACGACCGGCAGACCTTGTCGTCCGGACCCGAGGGCCGCTCGCCGTCGGGGTGTCGCTGGACGTAGGAGTGCAACCCGAACCGGCACCGCAGTGGCTTCCGAGTCATGGGCCGACGCTAGGAGTCGCCGGTCCCGCCGGAAAGGGGCGTACGGCCCGGCTGCCAGGCCGCGCCGCTGGGACGGGGTCCGCCCCGACCGACGCCCCTGGTCAGCAGACTCAGTCCAGGCAGTAGGTGGTCACCCGCGCCGACCCCAGGTCCTGCCGGTCGTAGACGCCCACGAACTCCTGCGCCCGCGCGGCGCTGTCGAAGTACACGGCCAGCCGGTGGTCGGCGGGGTCGAACCCCAGCTGCTCGGCGGCCCCCTGGTCACACCCGACCTCCCCGATGCCGGAGCCGGTGTACCCGTGGCCGACCAGGTAGCCCTCCGCCTCCCCCAGCATGTGCCCGTCCCAGTCCGAGTCCGGCGAGCCCACGGCCAGGTAGACGGCCCACACCTGCCCGCCGTGCACCGGCGAGGCCTCCGCCGGCCACACGACCGCCCCCGCGCCCCCGTCGGTCGACGGGTCCTCGGCCGACGTCCCGGTACCCGGCGCACCCACGACCGGCCCCTCGGTCGCCGGCGGCGCGCCGGGCGGCGTCGTGGTGGGCGGCGCCGCGCTCGCCGGCGCCCTGGTGACCGGCGCCGTCCTCGTCCCGGCCGGGCTCGTGCCGGCGGACCCGCCGTCGTCCTCGTCCGGGTGCCCCGTCGGCGCCGGGGTCGTCGGGGCCGCGCTCGGGTCGGCCGCCGTCGTCCCGGCCGACGAGGGCCCGGCCGGCGACTCCACCGGCGCACCGGAGCCGGCGGTGACCTGGACGGGCGTCTCGGCGCTGCAGCCGGTCAGCAGCACGGTCGCCAGCACGGTGCCCAACAGCGGGGACACCAGCGCGGGTCGGTACATCCCGGACCTCCTCGGGTGGGTGAGGGCACCGAGGATCCGCAGACACGCCGGTCGGCCACCAGGGGTCCGCCGTCCGAGGAGCCGACGAAGTCCGCCGTCCGCCGTCGGCAGCATGTGCGTACGGCCCGACCTGTCGTCCCCCTGCGTGCCGGCCCCCTCCCGTTCGGTCACCGGCCCGGCACCGGCTTGCGCGGCGGGCCGCGGTCCCGGACGGTTGCCGTCGTGGACCCCTTCCGGCTGGGGATGCCGAGCATCCCGGGGCTCGGTGACGTGCTGACCCTGCTGCAGAAGCAGACCGAGGCGCTCACCCAGCTGCCCCGCACGCTGACCGACCTCAACGGGACCATCCGCGAGCTGACCGAGGCCACCCGGCTGGCCCGGGAGACCATCGAGTCCGCCCAGCGGATCACCGAGCGCCTGGAGCACGTGGTCGACGAGCTGCAGCAGCCGGTCCAGGCGCTCAAGCCCGGGCTCGAGCGGGTGGGCCGGGTGCTCGACGACCCGGCGGTGGACACCGTGCCCGAGACGCTGCGCCGGATTCACGACGACCTGATGCCGCTCATCGCCGGGCTGCGCCAGGCCCAGGCCCGGGTCGGGTCGGTCACCGGGATGCTGCGGGGCCGCCCCAGGCCCCCCCGGAGCGGCTCCGCCTGAGCTCAGCCGGCCGGCTGCGCCTGCTCCCGTCCCTTGGCCAGGTGCAGCCAGGTGTCGACGACGGTGTCCGGGTTCAGCGACATCGACTCGATGCCCTGGTCGACCAGCCACTGGGCGAGGTCGGGGTGGTCGCTGGGGCCCTGCCCGCAGATCCCGACGTACTTGCCGCGTTCCCGGCAGGCCCGGATGGCCATCTCCAGGACGGCGAGCACCGCGGGGTTGCGCTCGTCGAAGCTGCCGGCGACCAGGCTGGAGTCCCGGTCCAGGCCGAGCACGAGCTGGGTCATGTCGTTGGAGCCGATCGAGAAGCCGTCCACGTGCTCGAGGAACTCCCCGGCGAGCAGCGCGTTGGAGGGCAGCTCGCACATCATGACCACCTGCAGGTCGTTCTGCCCGCGGCGCAGCCCGTGCTCGCCCAGCAGCGCCACCACGCCCTCGATCTCGGCGACGGTCCGGACGAACGGGATCATGATCTTGACGTTGGTCAGGCCCATCTCGTCACGCACGTACCGCAGCGCCTCGCACTCCATCGCGAAGCACTCGGCGAAGTCGGCCGACAGGTACCGGGACGCGCCGCGGTAGCCCAGCATCGGGTTCTCCTCGTGCGGCTCGTAGGCCTCCCCGCCCAGCAGGTTGGCGTACTCGTTGGACTTGAAGTCGCTCATCCGCACGATCACCGGCTCGGGGGCGAAGGCCGCGGCGATCATCGACACGCCCTCGGCGACCCGCTGCACGAAGAAGTCCCGCGGCGAGGGGTAGGCGGCGATCTTCTCCTGCACCTCGGCTCGCAGGGAGTCGTCCAGCGAGTCCAGCTCCAGCAGGGCCCGCGGGTGGATGCCGATCTGCCGGTTGATGATGAACTCCAGCCGGGCCAGGCCGACGCCGGCGTGCGGCAGCCGGGAGAAGGCGAATGCCTGCTCCGGGGTGCCGACGTTCATCATGATCTTCGTGGGGATCTCCGGCATCGCGTCCCGCTGGGTCTCCTCCACCTCGAAGCCGACCAGGCCCTCGTAGACCAGCCCGGTGTCGCCCTCGGCGCAGGACACGGTGACGTCGGCCCCGTCGCGCAGCGCGCGGGTCGCCGTCCCGGTGCCGACGACGGCCGGGATGCCCAGCTCGCGGGCGATGATGGCCGCGTGGCAGGTCCGGCCGCCGCGGTTGGTCACGATCGCCGACGCGCGCTTCATGATCGGCTCCCAGTCGGGATCGGTCATGTCCGCGACCAGCACGTCGCCGGCACGGAACTCGGCCATCTGGTCGATGTCGGTGAGCACCTTGACCGCTCCGGCGCCGATCTTCTGCCCGATCGCCCGGCCCTCCACGACCGTGGTCCCGCTGCCGGTCAGCCGGTACCGCTCGGTGGTGGTGCCCGAGCGGGACTGCACCGTCTCGGGCCGGGCCTGCAGGACGTAGATCTTCCCGTCCACGCCGTCCTTGCCCCACTCGATGTCCATCGGGCGGCCGTAGTGCTGCTCGATCTGCAGGGCCTGGCGGGCGAGCTCGGTGACCTCGTCGTCGGTCAGGGACAGCCGGCGCCGGTCGGCGGGGTCCACGTCGACGAACTCCGTCGTCCGGCCGACGGCGGTGTCGGAGGTGTAGACCATCTTGGTGGCCTTCTCCCCCACCCCGCGCTTGAGGACCGCGGGGCGCCCGGCCCGCAGCGCGGGCTTGTAGACGTAGAACTCGTCGGGGTTGACCGCGCCCTGCACGACCCCCTCGCCCAGCCCGTAGGCCGAGGTCACGAAGACGGCGTCGTCGAACCCGGACTCGGTGTCCATGGTGAACATGACGCCGGAGGCGCCGACGTCCGAGCGCACCATCCGCTGCACACCGGCCGACAGCGACACCGCCTCGTGGTCGAACCCGTGGTGCACCCGGTAGGCGATGGCCCGGTCGTTGTAGAGCGAGGCGTAGACCTCCCGCACCGCCTGCAGCACGGCGTCGATCCCGCGCACGTTGAGGAAGGTCTCCTGCTGCCCGGCGAACGAGGCGTCGGGCAGGTCCTCGGCGGTGGCGCTGGAGCGCACCGCGAAGGAGACCTCGTCGTCATCCCCGGCCAGCCGCTCGTAGGCCGCGCGGATGTCGGCCTCGAGCTCCGGCGGGAACGGCTGCTCCACCACCGACCGGCGGATCTCCTGCCCGGCAGCGGCGAGCGCCCGGACGTCGTCGGTGTCCAGCGTCCGCAGCTGCTCGCCGATCCGCTGCGCCAGCCCGGTGTCGCCGAGGAAGCGCTGGTAGGCGGCCGCCGTGGTGGCGAAGCCGTCGGGCACGCTCACCCCGGCCTCCGCGAGGTGGGAGATCATCTCGCCGAGCGAGGCGTTCTTGCCGCCGACGACCTCGAGGTCGCCGAGGCCGAGGTCGGCGAACCAGCGCACGTTGTCGCCGTCGGTCCTGGATGGGGTGTCGGTGCTCATGGACGGGGGGTCCTTCCTCGCCGGGGGTCGCGGCCGGGGAGCTGACGGTCGCCGCGGCGGCGTCTGCGGGCCAGTGTCTGGATGACCACGGCCGCGATCTCCTCGACGGAGGCCGCCGAGGTGTCGACCGTGGGCAGGTCGTGGGTCCGGTACATCTCGGTGGCGCGGCGCAGCTCGAAGCGGCACTGCTCCTCCGAGGCGTACCGGGAGTTCGGGCGCCGCTCCTGCCGGACGCGGCTGAGCCGGGACACCGTCGTCGTCAGCCCGAAGCAGCGGTCCCGGAGCTCCGCCACGGGCTCGGGCAGGTCGGTGGTCTCCAGGTCCTCGTCGACCAGCGGGTAGTTCGCCACGAACAGCCCGTGCTGCAGGGCCAGGTACATGGCGGTGGGGGTCTTGCCACACCGGGAGGGCGCCAGCAGCACCACGTCGGACCGGTCCAGCCCGCGGGGGCTCAGGCCGTCGTCGTGCTCGATGGCGAACTCGATCGCCGCCATCCGGTCGTTGTACCGCCGGACGTCACCGACCCCGTGCAGCCGGCGGGCCTCGTGCAGCCCGCGCGCCCCCAGGTGCTCCTCGACCCGGCTCATGTGGATGCCGAAGAAGTCGATGATCGGGGCCTTGGTCTTCAGTAGCTCCTCGCGTACCTCGTCCACCGCCGCGGTGGAGAACACGAGGGGGGTCACCGGGCCGTCCATCGCCTCGTCGAGCTGCGCCACGACCTCGCGGGCCATCTCGACGGTGGAGATGAACGGGATCAGCGTCCGCTCGAAGTACAGGTCGGGGAACTGGATGAGCAGGGCATTGCCCATCGTCTCGGCGCTGATCCCGGTGCTGTCGGACAGGAAGAAGACTGGGATGACGGACCTCTCGCCGGGGTCCGGGTGCGGCAGGCTCAACGGGGCGCCCGGCCGGGCGGGGACGCGGCCCCGCTATCGGGGTCGGGGGTCGGGTCGACGGTCATCTCAGCACCTCGGACGTCACGCGCCGTTGCATGGACGGGCAGCCGGCTGGCTCGGTGGTGAGTATCACCTGCCGGCCGCCGGCCCACGCCCCCGGCTGCCCCTGCCTCACCCGGCTCAGCGACCGGGGCCGTACAGACCGAAGACCAGGCGGGGGTCACCGGGCCGGAAGCTGCCGGTGAACTGGGAGCTGTCGCCGATCTCCCGGGTACGGGCCAGCAGCGCGGAGCCCAGGGCCAGCTGCCGCTCCTCCCACGTCGCGAGTGCCGCCGGCACGTCGCCGCCGGCCCGCACCAGCTCCTCGGCCAGCACCCAGCCGTCCTCGGCGGCCTTGGCCGTGCCGGCCGCGGCGTGCGGGCGGACGGCGAAGGCGGCGTCCCCGATCAGGCAGGCGCGGCCGCCGACCATCCGCGGGACCTCGACGTCCATCACCGCCTGCACGAACGGCTCCGGTACGGACGTGACCACCTCGGCGAGGGGCGGGGCCAGGGAGGCGGCGGCGACGTCCCGCAGCTCCTCGACGAGGTCGTCCCGGACCGCCCCCGGCGGCAGGGAGACCGTCCGCTGCTGTCCTGTCCGGTCGGTGAGGAAGGCCGGCAGCTCGTCGGCGGGGACGTTGCGGTACCAGACCAGGTTGATCAGCCGGTGTCCCGGCTGCACCTCCCCGGACAGCCCCGGGATCGGGTAGACGAGCAGGTGGCTGTTGGGCAGCAGCTGGTAGGTCAGCGCGTCCTGGAGCACCGCGTGCGTGTCCGGGGTCAGCTCCGCCTCCGGGACGACACCCCGCCAGCCGACGTAGCCGGCGTAGCGGGGGGCCACGTCGGGCAGCAACGCCCGGCGGGACGGCGAGTTGATGCCGTCCGCGCAGACCAGCAGGTCGGCGCGGACCTCGGACCCGTCGGCGAAGCGGACCGACACCCCGTCGGGGTCGCTGGCGAACGAGGTCATCTCCCGGCCCAGCAGGTAGCGGTCCGGGTCGAGGCCGGCGAGCAGGGTCCGGTACATGGTGTGCCAGGCCGAGAAGCGGTACCGGTGCCGCTGCTCGTGACGCACCGTCCCGTCGGCCTCCAGGAAGCGGATCCAGTCGGTGCTCGAGCTGATCCGCTCCGGAGGGACGCCCCGGCGCTCGACCGGGTGGCGCAGCGTCTGCTCGAGCACCACGATGCCGGCGCCGCGGGCCTCCAACGTGGACGAGGAGCGCTCGTACACCGTCACGTCGCAGCCGACGTCCCGCAGCACCAGCGCGGCGGTGAGCCCGCCGAGCGAGCCACCCACCACGGCCACCGACGGCATCGCCGCCACGGACTGCCGTACCCGCCCCGCCCGGCGTCCCCGGTCAGGGGCGGCCGAAGGTGGCGACGGAGTCGACCTCGAGCTCGAACAGCACGCGGCGCTCCTCGAAGGACGGGTCGCGCAGCGCGTAGGTGTCCCCGCCGGTGTACTTCTTGAAGATCCGGTTGAGCTGCGCGGTGACCCGCGGCCCCTCCTGCGGGTCGTCCTCGGAGACCTCCCGGACGACCGTGGCCTTGATGCTGAGCCAGTGGTAGGCGTTCTGCGGGTTCATCAGCAGGAAGGTGGCCTGCGGGTGCCTGCGCAGCCAGTCGACCTTCTTGCGGTGGGTGGCCAGGTTGAGCAGCACGGTGTTGCCCTCGTAGTCGAACCAGACCGGGGTCAGGTTGGCCCGGCCGGTGTCCCCGATGACGGCGACGACGGCCGTGACCGGCTCGTCGAGGAGCTGCTTGTAGACCGGGTCGAGGTCGTCCAGGGTCTGCACCGCGTCGTGGTCCCCGACGGTGAACTGACCGGGCTGGGTCCCGTCGGCGACGTCCTTGAACTTGGCCACCTTGATGGTCATGCGCGCTCCCTGCTCACGGCTCCCGCCGGCGCCGCTGCCGGCGGATCCGGCGGACTGTAGCCAGCCGCCCGCACGCCGTCCAGGACGGGACGTGACGGAGGTCACCGCTACGGTGACGCACGGCCCGGAGGAGCGCCGTGCCCCGCCACAGGAGGAGACCGGGCGTGACTGCACGAGAGCTGGCCCGCTCGCTCGCCGAGGGCCTCTGCGCCGCAGGCGTGCAGAAGTTCTTCGGAGTGCCGGGGGGCGGCCCCAACCTGGACATGATCGGCGCGGCCGCCGACCTGGGCATCGACTTCGTCCTGGTGCACGGCGAGACCGCCGCCTGCATCGCGGCCGCCGGCTACGGCCGGCTGACCGGGACGCCGGGCGTCGCGGTGGTGACCCGCGGTCCGGGGCTCACCAGCGCGGCCAACGGCCTGGCCTCGGCGACGCTGGACCGCGCCCCGCTGGTCCTGGTCAGCGACACCGTCTCCCGCGCCTCCGCACCGCGGACCGCCCACCAGCGCCTGGACCAGGTCGCCGTCGCGGAGCCGCTGACCAAGTGGAGCGGCACGCTCGGGACCCGGGACCCGGCCGGGGTCGCCGCGGCGGCCGCCCGGCTGGCGCTCACCGCACCGGCCGGCGCCGTCCACCTGGCCTTCGACCCGACCACGCCCGGCGACCCCGCCCCCGAGGTGCCGGCGCGTCCGGCCCCGACCGACCCCGCCGCCCTGGCCCGGGCCCGCGAGCTGGTGGCCGGCGCGCGCCGTCCGGTCGTCGTCCTCGGCGTCGACGCGGTGCCGCAGGCCGGTGCGGTCCGGGCGGCGCTGCGGTCCTCCGACGTCCCGGTGCTCACCACCTACCAGGCCAAGGGCACGGTGCCGGAGTCCTGGTCCGGCTACGCCGGCCTGTTCACCGGCGCGGCGATCGAGCGGGCACTGCTGGAGCGGGCCGACCTGGTCCTCGGCGTCGGGCTGGACCCGGTGGAGCCGCTCCCGGGGACCTGGTCGTACGCCGCCCCGGTCGTCCTCCTGCACTCCCATCCCGTCGGGACCGCGTACTTCGGCGAGCCGGTGCTGGTGACCGGCGACCCGGGCCGGCTGCTGGCGGACCTGCTGCCCTCCGGCCGTCCGGAGTGGGCGCCCGGGACCGGCGCCGGGACCCGGCGTCGCGACCTGGAGCGACTGGAGTGGACCTCGGACCGGCTGACGCCGCACGACGTGGTGCGCACCGCGCGGGACGTGCTCGGGGACGTGCCGCTGACCGTCGACGCCGGGGCGCACATGCTGGTGGCGATGCCGCTGTGGCAGACCGAGGAGGCCGGCTCGGTGCTGATCTCCAACGGCCTGGCCACCATGGGGTTCTCGCTTCCGGCCGCGATTGGCGCATCTTTCGCCCGGCCCGGGCGGCGGATCGCGTGCTTCGTCGGCGACGGCGGACTCGGGATGGTCCTCGCGGAGCTGGAGACCCTCGCCCGGTTCCGGCTGGACGTCACCGTCGTGGTCTTCGACGACGCCACCCTGACGCTGATCAAGCTCAAGCAGGGCGAGGGCCAGGGCGGCGCGGGCGCCGTCGGCTACCGGCCCGTCGACTTCGCCGCGGTGGCCACCGGCATGGGCGTGCCCGGCACGGTCGTGACCGACGCCGCCGGGTTGGCGGCCGCGCTGTCCCGGCCCGGTGCCGGGCCGTGCCTGGTGGACGCCCGGATCGACCCGGCCGCGTACCCGCACGTGATCGCGACGATCCGCGGCTGACCGGCCCGGTCGCCCGGGCGGGACCGGGCCGGCACGCCTCAGGCCCGCACGACGACCCGTGCCGGGGCGGGGTCGGCACCGAGCAGGGCGACCTCCGCGGCCCGCCGCTCCCGGACCGCGCGCTGGTTCACGTAGCCCTTGTCGGTGATCTCCCCGGCGTCCAGGGCGGGCGGCTCGCGCAGCACGAGCAGCCGCTCGACCCGCTGGGACGACCCACCCCCAGCCGCCGCGAGGCGGTCCAGGGCGGCGACGAGCTCGGTGCGCAGACCGCCGTCCGGGACGCCGTCGTCGTCGCAGCGCGCCGCGGCGTCCGGGTGCAGCCAGACCAGCGCGGTGACCTCGGGGCCGTTCTCCCCGCAGATGACGGCGTCGGTGAGCAGGCCCCGGGCGGCGGACAGCAGCTCCGGCCGGAGCGTCCCGACGCTGACGAAGGTGCCGGTCGACAGCTTGAAGTCCTCGGCGATCCGGCCGCGGAACAGCAGCCCGGCTGCGACGTCGTCGGGGTCGGCGAGGGCGACGGCGTCGCCGGTGCGGAAGAACCCCTCGTCGTCGAAGGCCGCCGCGTCGAGGTCCGGCCGGCCAAGGTAGCCGGGGGTGACGTTGGCGCCCTTGACCCGGACCTCCGTCTTGTCCCCGTGCGGGACCAGGGCCAGTTCCACCCCGGGCAGCGGCACACCGAGGACGTCGCTGCGGGTGATCGGGTAGTGGGCCGACGTCGCGGCCGGCGCGGTCTCGGTCAGGCCCCAGGCGGTGGTCATCTGCATGGCGCCGCCGTGCGCGGCCGACAGCGCCTGCAGCCGGTCCCACAGCTGCTGGGGCAGCGCGGCGGCGGCGAAGAAGCCGAGCCGGAGCCGGGACAGGAAGGCGCGCGCCGCCGCCGGGTCGCGTTCCAGGTGCGGCAGCAGCGCGGCGTACCCGGCCGGCACGTTGAGGTAGACCGTCGGGCGGGCGTCCGCCAGGTTCCGCACCGTCCGCTCGACCAGGCCCGGCACCGGCCGGCCGTCGTCGATCCACAGCGTGCCGCCGTTGGTGAGCACCAGGTTGGTGTCGTGGTTGCCGCCGAAGGTGTGGCTCCACGGGAGCCAGTCGAGCAGCACCGGGGGCTCCTCGACGAGGAACGGCCAGGCCTGGCGCACCTGCTGCTGGTTGGCCGACAGCATGCCGTGGGTGTTGAGCACGCCCTTCGGCGCGCCGGTCGACCCCGAGGTGAACAGGACCTTGGCGACGTCCTCCCGGCGCAGCGCCGCGCTGCGCCGGTCGACCTCCCCGGTCGGCGGGACCGCCAGGTCGCCGGGGTGCAGCGCGCCGGTCAGCGCGGGGTCCGGGCTGAGCACCGTCCGGCCTGCGGCGACGGCCGCGACCGCCGGGGCGAAGGAGGCGTCCTCGGCGACCACGAGCCCCGGCTGGACCAGGTCGGCCATCGCCTTCAGCTTGCCGTGGTCGGTGCTCTGCAGGGAGTAGGCCACGCTGGTCGGCACCAGCGGCGCCCCGGCGGTCAGGGCGGCCAGCGCGACCACCAGGTGCAGCCGGCTGTTGCCGGACAGCACCATCACCGGCCGGTCGGCCAGGCCGCGGTCGAGCAGGCCCTGCGCGAGCGCGTCGGCCTGCGCGCGCGCCTCGCCCCAGGTCAGCCGTGCCCACTGGTCCCCCACCCGCTCGGCGACGAGCAGCCGGTCGGGATGGGCCTCGCTGCCGGCGCGGAAGGAGTGGACGACGCTGACCGGATGTGGCGCCAGCGCCTCCGCCGACCGCAGCAGCAGCCGGCCGTCGGGCCGCTGCTCGGCCTCGATGCGAGGGGAGGCGAAGGTGGCGGTCATCGGTCGGTGACCTCCAGGACGGGCGGGGGCTGTCCGGGCTGCCGCACCGGTCGGCCCGGATGCTCTGCGCATCCCCGCGGTTCGTCAAGGCAGCCGGTCCGCACGCCGGCAGGCTGCTCCGCGGTCACCCCGGGGTGGCTGCGAAGACCTTGCCCGGGTTGAGGATGCCGTGCGGGTCGAGTGCCGCCTTGACCGCGCGGTGCAGGGCCAGCACGGCCGGCGAGACCTCGGCGGCCAGGCCGTCGCGCTTGAGCAACCCCACCCCGTGCTCCCCGGTCACCGTGCCGCCGAGCTCGAGGGCGGCGGTGATGATCTCGGCGAACGCGAGCTGGGCGCGGTCGCGGGCGGCGTCGTCGCCGGGCGGGGTGAGCAGCAGCGGGTGCAGGTTGCCGTCCCCGGCGTGGGCGATGTTGGCGATGACGACGTCGTGGGCCGCGCCGATCCGCTCGATCCGGGCGAGCATCGCCGGGACGGCGGCCTTGGGCACGCACACGTCCTCGGTGAGCACCGGACCCAGCCGCTCCAGCGCCGGGTAGGCCAGCCGGCGGGCGGCGAAGAGCGCGTCGGCCTCCTCGGCGTCGGTGCTCACCGCGGCCCAGCTCGCACCGGCGCCCTGGAAGGCGGCCAGCATCTGCTCGGCCTCGACGTCCCCGGCGGCTCCCGGGGTGTCCACCCGGCCCAGCAGCACGACCTCGGCGTCGGCGGACAGGCCCATGTTCTTCCAGGCGTCCACGGCCGCCAGGCAGTGCCGGTCCACCAGCTCCAGGGCCGACGGGGTCAGCCCGGCGGCGGCGACCGCGGTGACGGCCTCCCCGGCGGCGACCACCGAGTCGAAGTGGCCGGCGACCGTGCGCTCCGGGTCCCGCAGCGGGCGCAGCCGGACGGTGACCTCGGTCACGATCCCCAGCGTGCCCTCGCTGCCCACCATCAGGCCGGTGAGGTCGTAGCCGGCGACGCCCTTGGCCGTGCGGCGGCCCAGCCGGACCAGCTCGCCGGTGCCGGTGACCACCTGCAGACCCATCACGTAGTCGCGGGTGACGCCGTACTTCACGCAGCACACCCCACCGGCGTTGGTCGCCACGTTCCCGCCGATGGTCGACCAGGGCGAGCTGGCCGGGTCCGGCGGGTACCAGAGCCCGTGCGCGGCGACGGAGGCGCGCAGGTCGTCGTTGACCACCCCGGGCTGCACGACGGCGAACCGCTCCAGCTCGTCGACCTCCAGCACGGCGTCCATCGCCTCCAGCGACAGGACGACGCAGCCGGCCGTGGCGTTGGCCCCACCGGACAGCCCGGTCCCGGCGCCGCGCGGGACGACGGGGACGCGGTGCTCGATGCACGCCCGGACGACGGCCTGGACCTCCTCCGCGGTGCGCGGCCGGACCGCGGCGGCGGGGAGCGCGGAGTCGGCCCACTCGGCCTCGTCGTGGGTGTAGGAGGCCAGCACGTCGGGGTCGGTCACCACCCGGCCGGCCGGCAGCACCGCCGTCAGGGCCGGGACCAGCTCGGCAGCCCCGGTCGTCGCCGTCGAGTGCCGGACCGCTTCGGCCGCGGCGGAGGTCGTCGTCACCGGGACGACGCTAGGTGCCGGCCGGGTCCTGCTCAACGGGACGGCTGCCGCTACTTGACAGGCAAGTGACAGCTTGCCTATACCTGTCCCGTGGACGCGGAGCCCGACCTGTTCCGGGCGATCGCCGACGCGACACGACGCACCATCCTGGACGAGCTGACCGACAGGGACGGCCAGACGCTGTTCGAGATCTGCGGCCGGCTGACCATGAAGCACGGCCTGGCCTCCTCACGCCAGGCCGTCTCCCAGCACCTCGCGGTGCTCGAGCAGGCCGGCCTGGTGCGCACCCGGCGGCAGGGCCGGTACAAGTTCCACCACATCGACACCAGGCCGCTGCGCTCGATCGTCGAGCGGTGGCCCATCGACCGAGAGGGAGACCCCCCGTGATCCGGATCAACATCACCAGCGTGCTCGTCGACGACCAGGCCAAGGCGCTCGCCTTCTACACCGAGAAGCTGGGGTTCACCGCGAAGACCGACGTGCCCGCCGGCGAGCACCGCTGGCTCACCGTGGTGTCCCCCGCCGACCCGGACGGCGTCGAGCTGCTGCTGGAGCCGGACGGCCACCCGGCGGCGGGGCCGTTCAAGCAGGCGCTGGTCGCCGACGGGATCCCGTTCACCTCGTTCGCCGTCGACGACGTGTACGCCGAGGTCGAGCGGCTCAAGGGGCTGGGCGTCCAGTTCACCCAGGACGCGACCGACCTGGGGCCCGTGGTCACCGCCGTCCTGGACGACACCTGCGGCAACCTCATCCAGCTCGCCACCCTGAAGTAGGCCGCCGCCCCCCGGCGGCGGCTCGCCGGTCGTACGCTGGGCGCACCGGCCATCCCGGGCCCCGGGACGCGCCCGACACGAGCTGAGGGTGGACCGATGGCGAGCAACCAGCCCGACCCGGGCGAGTTCCTCGAGATGGCCCAGCGGATGCTGCGCCAGATGTTCGGCGAGCAGCGCGGCGGGGACGACCCGTGGGCGGAGGCGACGCGTCGTCCACGCACGGGCGCCGGGAGCCCGACGGGCGACCTCGAGCCCACCCCCGAGCGGCAGCGCGAGAACCTCACCTTCGCGCTCGCGACGCGCGCCGTGGAGGCCCTCGAGGACCTGGCGCTCAACGTCGCGGCCATCCGTCAGCGCCTCGAGCGCACCGACCCCGGCGCCCCCCGACCACGACCCGGGGACGCAGGGGACGAGGGACGGGGCCCGGACGGGGCTGACGCCGCCGGGCAGTGACCCCGGCGGAGCGCCAGGACGGCGACGCCGGAACGGGACCGTCGGCGGTCGAGCCGCCTACGCCGAGGCCACCACCGCGACGGGCTCCCGCGCGGCGTGCTGGTGGTCCTTGTTGGCCGGCTGGGCCAGGACGTCCCGGCTGCGCGCGTCCAGTTCGGCCTGGGACACCCAGCCCTTGCGGCTCGCGAGTTCCTCCAGGGCGGCCATCCACCGCTCGTAGTAGCTCCACTGGCCCAGGTCGTCGTGCGCGGCCTCCCACGAGCGGATCGCCTCGACGAGCTGCTGCTGGAACTCCGCCCACGGGAAACCGAGCTCCCGGTGGAGAGCGACCGTCATGCTGAAGGCCCGGATCTCCCACGCCTGGTCGAAGGCCAGGTCCTCCGACCTCCGGGGGATGCGGTCGCCGAACGGCAGCACGTCCAGGAGCGAGTCGACCTGCTCCCTCGTGTCCGGCGAGGGCCGCGCGTTCATGCCCTCCACGGTCAGGACTCCGGGGACAGGGCCTGCGTGACGCCGATGAGCGAGTCGCGCGTGACCAGGCGGGCCAGCTGCTCCTCGGTGAGGTCGTCCGTGCCGGCCGGCCGCATCGGCAGGACGAAGTAGCGCAGCTCGGCGCTGGAGTCCCAGACGCGGACCTCGACGTCCTGGGGCAGCTCGAGCCCGAACTCCGCCATCACGCCGCGGGGGTCGCGCACCGTGCGGGAACGGTAGGCCGGGTACTTGTACCAGTTGGGCGGCAGGCCGAGCACCGGCCAGGGGTAGCAGGAGCAGAGGGTGCAGACGACGATGTTGTGGACCGTCTCGGTGTTCTCCTTGACGATCATCTCCTCGCCCTGCAGGCCGCCGACGCCCAGCTCCTTGCACGCGGCCGTGGCGTCGGCGAGCAGCCGTGCCTTGAACTCCGGGTCGACCCAGGCGCGGGCGACGATGCGGGCGCCGTGCTGCGGGCCGACCTCCTTCTCGTAGACCGACGACATGTAGTCGATCGCGTCGGTCCCGATGAGACCCTTCTCGACCAGGATGGCCTCCATCGCCTTGACCCGGGCGGCGATCTCCTCGTCGGTTCGCTGTCCCTGGCCGGCGACGGGGTTGATGGTGGCTTCCGCGGACATGCTCGGACCTGCCTTCTCGATGGACGTGCAGTGGACGCGGGGGTCCGGTCAGGGATCGGTGAGGTAGGGCTCCCACAGGTCGACGTGCACGACCGAGTTGGCGGCGCCGGGCTCCTCGCTCCCCCACAGCTCGACCGCCGTGAACCTCACCGTGTACAGGTGCTGGGGACACTCCCCCTGGCCCAGCGCATTGGTGTCCGGGTAGACGTAGGCACCGTGCGCGGCCACCACGTCGCCCACGTGCCCGCGGACGAAGGCGTTGCGCCGGGTGTGGGTGGTGGAGGCCTCCGGACGGACACGCACCCTGTCCCCCACCGCGTACTTCGCCGGCTGGTCGGTCTCGCGGTGGTAGTCGTCGCCCTGCGCGATGAGGCCGCGGAGGGCCTCGACCATCTCGGGCTTGGTGGCCTTCGGGGCACCCTCGCCCGGGTGCTCGAGGTAGTGCCGGGTCCGCTGCTCGAGCTCGTCGGGATCGAAGATCCCCGCCTGCACCCCGTAGTGGACCATCGCATGGAGCCAGTGCTCGTAGTAGCGGGAGGTCAGGTACTCCGGAGCCGGGATCTGCTCCATGCCGTAGCGGAACTGGTCGAGGTTGAACGCCCCCGCCATGGCCATCGCCGGGAACATCGTCAGCACGGAGCGTTCCCAGTCGGAGTGGAAGACCGGCTCGTCGGGCTCGGGGTTGATCGCGCCCATGCCGTGCCGCCCGCCCAGGTCGTGCATGCCGTCCACCATGGCTGCGCACCTTCCTCGGTCACCGCTGCGAGAACGGTAGCGGCGCCCCGCCGCACGTGTCGATGCCCATCGACGGAACCGCGCGGGCGCCGTCCACCGTCCCGGCCCCCATCGCCGCCCCGGTGCGGTGCTGCCGGCCCGGGACCACATGGGGATCGCCGTGTGCGGCCACGGGACAGACCGCGACCGGAGCTAGTTGACTGACCGTGCCACCGGCGACCCGGCCCGCGGGACCGACGTCGTGCCCCTGCGACACCACGAGGAGAGATCCGTGCGCGCAGCGCTGATCACCGCCCTGACCGGTCCGGACGCCGTCGAGGTCCGCGACGTCCCCGAGCCCGTGCCGCAGCCGGGTCAGGTGCTCGTCGACGTGGAGTCCGCCGGCGTCGTCTTCCCCGACGTGCTGCAGACCCGTGGGGAGTACCAGCTGCGTCCCGAGCTGCCGTTCACCCCCGGCTGGGAGGTCTCCGGGGTGGTGCGCGAGGACGCCGGCGGCTTCACCACCGGCGACCGGGTGGCGGCTATGCCGGTCACCGGCGGTCTGGCCGAGACCGTCGCCGTCGACCCGGAGATGGTCTTCCCGCTCCCGGACGAGGTGCCCTTCGACGCCGGTGCGGCGCTGCCGCTGAACTACCTCACCATGCACTTCGCGCTGCTCCGCCGCGCGCGGCTGGAGGACGGTGAGACCGTGCTGGTCCACGGCGCCGCCGGCGGCGTCGGCACCGCGGCCTGCCAGCTGGCGGCTGCCTACGGCGGGCAGGTCATCGCCGTGGTGTCCACCCCGGAGAAGGGCGAGGTCGCCCGGGCCGCCGGGGCGCACGAGGTCGTGCCGGTCGACGGCTTCCGCGACGAGGCCCGCCGGCTGACCGGCGGCCGGGGCGTCGACGTCGTCGTCGACCCGGTCGGCGGCGACCGCTTCACGGACTCGCTGCGCTCCCTGGCCCCCGAGGGCCGGGTGGTGGTCCTCGGGTTCACCGGCCGGGACATCCCCACGGTCAAGGTCAACCGGCTGCTGCTGACCAACACCACGGTCATGGGCGCGGGCTCGGCCGAGTTCTGGCGGAAGCACCCGGGGCACGTCGGCCGGCAGTGGCGCGACCTGGTGCCGCTGATGCGGTCCGGAGCCCTCGACCCGCCGATCGGCTCGGTGTTCGAGCTCGAGGAGACGGCCGCGGCGCTCCGCGAGATCGACGGGCGCCGGGCGGCGGGCCGGGTGCTCGTCCGGGTCCGCGGGACGGCGGCGTCCCGGTGAGCGCGGGCCACTCCTTCGAGGACTTCGAGGCCGGGCAGGTGTTCCTGAGCCAGGCGCGCACCATCACCGAGACCGACGTCGTCACCTTCGCCGGCTGGAGCTGGGACACCAACCCCGTGCACACCGACGCGGAGCTGGCCCGGCACGGGCGGTTCGGCGAACGGATCGCGCACGGGCTCCTCGGGCTGTCCGTCGCGATGGGTCTTGCCTCGCGGATCGGGGTGTTCGAGTCCTGCTCGGTCGCGCTGCTGGGCATCGACGACTGGCGGTTCCGGCGTCCGCTGCGGATCGGCGACACGGTCCGCTGCCGGGTGGAAATCCTGGGGACCAGGCTGACCAGCAGGGGTGACGCGGGCGTCCTGCAGCGCCGCTTCACCCTGCTCGACCAGGAGGAGCGGGTCGTCCAGGACGGCGAGGTCCCCCTGCTGGTCAGCCTCCGCCCGGGCGGCTGACCGCCGCTCAGGGGTGGCGGGCTGGACCCGTCCACGCCGTCCTCCCCGAGCGGTCCTGGTGCGGCGGTGGAGGCGTCGGGAGCCGGCCCCCCGCGGCTCCCGACGCGCTTCCTGCTCGTTCCACCCGGTGCCGACTCGCCCGCGCCGGCTGGTCGCCCGGTGGGGGTGGCGGACGTGCCAGGGTGGGAGGGCACGAGCCTCGTGCCCCCGCCCGCCGCCGTCTCGTCGAAGGAGTCCCTGTGATCGAGGCGCGAGGCCTCACCAAGAGGTTCGGCGACGTGCTCGCCGTCGACGACCTGTCGTTCACCGTCCGCCCCGGCGTGGTGACCGGGTTCCTGGGCCCGAACGGCGCGGGGAAGTCGACGACGATGCGGATGATCCTGGGCCTGGACCGCCCGACGTCCGGCGTCGCGCTGGTGAACGGCCGGCCCTACGTCCAGAGCCCAGCGCCGCTGCGGGAGGTCGGCGCGCTGATCGACGCCCGCGACGTGCACGGCGGCCGCAGCGCCCGCAACCACCTGCTCGCCCTCGCGCAGGCGGGCGGCATCGACCGCCGCCGCATCGGCGAGGTCCTCGAGCTGGTCGGGCTGGCCGCCGTCGCCGACAAGCGGATCGGGGGCTTCTCGCTCGGCATGTCCCAGCGGCTGGGCATCGCCGCCGCCCTGCTGGGCGACCCGCCGGTGCTGATGTTCGACGAGCCGGTCAACGGGCTGGACCCCGAGGGCATCGTCTGGATCCGCACCGTCATGCGGGCCCTGGCCACCGAGGGCCGCACGGTGCTGGTCTCCAGCCACCTGATGACCGAGATGGCGGTCACCGCCGACCACCTGCTGGTCGTCGGCAAGGGCCGGCTGCTGGCCGACGTCTCGACCCAGGACTTCATCGCCCGGGGCTCCACCGGGACCGTGCGGGTGCGCTCGCCGCGCCTGCAGGAGCTGGCCCGGCTGCTGAGCGAGCAGGGAGCCGGCGTCGAGGAGTCCGACGGGGCCCTGCACGTCACCGGGCTCGGCTGTGCCGAGGTCGGGGACCTGGCGGCCAGGCACGGCCTGGCCCTGCACGAGCTCGTGGAGCAGCGGGCGTCCCTCGAGTCGGCCTTCATGGAGATGACCCGCGACAGCGTCGAGTACCACGCCGAGGCCGACGACCTCGCCCTGACCGGAGGTCAGCCGTGAGCACCGCCGTCCCGACCCGCCCGTCGGCCCCGTCGGCCGGGTCCCCTGGCCTGGCGCAGGTCATCGCCTCGGAGTGGACCAAGCTGCGCTCGGTCCGCTCCACCGCCTGGTCCCTGCTCGCGCTCGTCGTCGCGACCGTGGGCTTCTCCGCGCTGATCTGCTGGGGGACGGCGACCACGTTCGACCAGGCTCCGGAGGCCCAGCGCGCCGCCTTCGACTCGACCGGCACCGCCCTCAGTGGGATCTCCCTGGGTCAGCTCGCGCTCGCGGTCCTCGGGGTCATGGTGATCTCCGCGGAGTACTCCACCGGCGGGATCCGCACCAGCCTGGTGGCCGTGCCGCGCCGCTGGCGGCTGGTGGTCGGCAAGGCCGTCGTGTTCGCCGTCGTCGCGCTCGTCGTCGGCACGGCGACCTCCTTCCTGTCCTTCTTCACCGGCCAGGCCTTCCTCGCCTCCACCGAGCTGGACACGTCGCTCAGCGAACCCGGCGTCCTGCGGGCCGTCCTCGGCGGCGGTCTCTACCTGCTGGGCAGCGGGATGTTCGGCTTCGCCCTCGGCACTCTGCTGCGCCACACCCCCGGCGGCATCGTCGCCGCCGTGGCAGGACTGCTGGTCGTGCCGGGGCTCGTGCAGCTGCTCCCCGGCGCGTGGGGCGACGCGGTCAGCCGCTGGTTCACCAGCAACGCCGGGCAGCAGCTCGTCTTCGTGCAGGGGCCGCCGGGATCGGTCGGGCCGTGGAGCGGCTACCTCGCCTTCACCGCCTGGTGGGTCCTGCCGCTGCTCGTCGGCGTCGTCCTGCTGCAGCGCCGCGACGCCTGACCCGCGCATCCTCCACGGCGAGCGACGCCCGTGACGCGGTGGTGACGCCTGGTCAGCACCCTGGGGGCCGCTGGTGGGAGCCGCTCGCCGGCTGGTCCTCACCGGCCGGGCGCCCGCCTTGCCGTCGGCGGCGCCGGGCTGGTCACACCCGCTTCGGAACGGGGAAGTCATGCCTCGACTCACACATGGAGCAGTTCCCACCACCGGGGACGTCGAGAAGGCTCGTGAGCTCCTCGTCGAACGCAGCTCGCAGGTCTCGCTCGCCTTCGCCCTCGCTCCGCCGCCGGTCGACGTCCACGACTTCGACTTCCTGTTCCCGTCGCTGCAGGCCGACAGTGCCAACCTCCTGCCCCAGGCACCGGACACGCCGCAGAAGCTGAAGGCGCTCGGCCGGACGATGGAGGACCCGGACGTGCAGGGGGGCGACAACGACGCCCCCATCCCCGCCGCCTACACCTACTTCGGCCAGTTCGTCGACCACGACATCACGCTCGAGGTCCAGGACTTCCCTCCCCCGGTCTCCGGTGGCATCACTGCGCTGCTCGACCCGGCGCTGGTCCCGATGCCGCTGGCGGAGATCCGCAACGCGTTGCGCAACTTCCGGTCCGCGACTCTCGACCTGGACAGCCTGTACGGACTGCCCGCTCCACGGGACCCGGCCGACGGCAACAAGATGCGGATCGGGCTGGTGACGGAGCTCAACGAGACGTCGGAGCCGTTCCTCCGGCCGCCGGGCAAGTCCGACGACAACGACCTCCCCCGTGAACCGCGAGCGGTCGACGAGCCGCTGCACGACCGGGCGGCGCTCATCGGCGATCCCCGGAACGACGAGAACACGATCGTCGCGCAGATGCACGTCGCCTTCCTCAAGGCCCACAACGCGCTGGTCGACGAGGGACGGACCTTCGAGGAGGCCCGGCGGGTGCTGCGCCAGCACTACCAGCACATCGTCGTCCACGACTTCCTGAAGCGGGTCGCCGACCCGGCTGTCGTCGACGACGTCGTGACGAACGGCAACCGGTGGTTCAACGCCCTGTCCGAACCGTTCTTCATGCCCCTCGAGTTCGCGGTCGCCGCCTACCGGTTCGGGCACTCCATGGTCCGGCAGGCCTACGACTTCAACGTCAACTTCAACCTCGCCGGCATCCCCGCCAGCCTCGACCTGCTGTTCACCTTCACCGCGCTCAGCGGACAGATCGGCGCGGCGCCGACCGACACCGACACGCTCCCGGAGAACTGGATCATCGAGTGGGAGAACATCCTCGGAGGCCCGGACGTCGGCAAGGCCCGTCGCATCGACACCAGGCTCGCCGCGACAGGAGGCCGGGCGTTGTTCGCGCTCACCACCCTGACCGGCCAGGTGGCCACCCCGCCCGACGCTGCACGGCTCGCCGTCCGGAACCTCCTGCGGGGCTACCGGCTGAGGATCCCCACCGGCCAGGCCGTGGCCGGTCACCTGGGCCTCCCGGTGCTGACGCCGGCGGAGATCGACGCCGCCGCGGGGAGCCAGGCCCAGGTCGACGCCCTCGCCGCCGGCGGGTTCCGCGACCGCACCCCGCTGTGGTTCTACGTGCTGGCCGAGGCGAAGCACCACGGCGGGGCGCGTCTCGGCCCGGTGGGCAGCGTCCTGGTCGCCGAGGTGCTGATCGGCCTGGTCCGCCGCAGCGAGGACTCGATCCTCGGTGTGCCGAACTGGGTCCCCTCCCTGCCCGGCGCCACCCCGGGCACGTTCGAGCTGGCGGACCTCTTCCGGTTCGCCGGCGTGATGGGCGAGCCGAGCTCCAGCACCACCTACGTCGTCAGGGCCGGCGACACCCTGGCGAGCATCGCCAAGGACCGGCTCGGTGACCGCGCCCGCTGGCCGGAGGTCTTCCTGCTCAACCGCGCCCTCATCCGGCACCCGGACCGGATCTTCGCCGGACAGGTGCTCACCCTGCCGAGCGGACCCCCGATGCAACCGCGACCCCGGATCTACGTCATCCGCAGAGGAGACACGCTGTCCGGGATCGCCCGACGGCAACTCGGCGACGCCTCCCGCTGGCCGGAGATCTTCGCGCTCAACAGCTCGGTCATCACCAACCCGGACCTGATCGTCCCCGACACGGTGCTCGTCCTGCCCAGCTAGCTGTACGGCCCGGACAGGTCGATGGACCGCCGCGATGAGCGGCACGTTGGCAGCGCCAAGATGCTCAGTGCCCGCGTCGACGACGGCGTAGCGGCGACGGCGCGGATCCGCGCGGGGTGGAGCGGGCTGGTCCGATGGGCCGCTTCTCCCCCGACCACCGATGAGTCTCGTCGGCGGCGGAGGTCCGAGTCGGCATGACACTGAACGAGGACGGCGACATCTCCACCGCTGCACCTGCGGAGTTGGACCCCGGCGCCTCCACCTGCGTCCTCGACCATGACTGTGCCCCGCGGCCGGCAGGGCCTCGGCCATGAGACTGACGACCATGACCCAGGTCACCGTGGACGGGGTGATGCAGGGGAACGGGCACGCCTCGGCCGAGGAACGTGCCGGTGGGTTTCACCGGGCGGGTTGGGCGATGGGGCGGTTCGGCGAGACGACCGTAGAGCTCATCACCGAGACCTACCAACGAGCCGACGCGTTCCTCTTCGGCCGTCGCACCTACGAGATGTTCGCCGACACCTGGGGAACACATGACGACATGCGCGGGTACCCCATCGGGGTGGCGCTCGACTCGGCCCCGAAGTACGTCGCGACGACCACCCTCACGGCAGCGAGGTGGGCGAACACCCACATCCTCACCGGGGACCTCGAGGGAGCCGTCCGAGGGCTGAAGGAGGTGCCTGGTGGCGAACTGCAGGTGCACGGCAGCGGGACCCTGGTCCAGTGGCTGCTCGCGCACGATCTGGTCGACGAGCTCACGCTCCTCACAGTTCCGGTGATCCTGGGCCAAGGCTCGCGGCTGTTCCCTGAGGACGGACTCGACACCGAGCTGGACCTCGTCGAGGCGAGGGCGGACGCGAAGGGCGCGACCGTGCAGGTCTTCCGGCCGAGGAGCCGTCCGGAGTACCGCCCCAACTGGGACACGTGACACCAGGTCGGTCACTTCCTGGGGGACGGCGGACCGACCACCGGGGTGCTCAGTGGCGCTCACGTCGGTTCCGGCGACGCCGGACTCAGCGAGTCGTCCGCCATCCACGTCCGCTGCAGTCTGGCTACGCCGGCCTCAGGTTCCGCACAGCTGGCCCGGCCCGTACACCGATCCGAAGGACGATCCATGGCTGCTGAGACTCTGTCCGTCACGACCATCGTTCCTGCGTCGGCGGACGCCGTGTTCTCGGTGCTCGCCGACCCCGCCAACCACGCGTCGATCGACGGCACAGGCTGGGTGTGCGAGCCGGTGTCCGCCGAGCGACTCACGCGGAGCGGGCAGGTGTTCCGCATGGGCATGTACCACCCCGGTCACCCGGATGGCCGATACGAGACAGCCAATCAGGTGCGGGAGATCGATCCGCCTCGTGCCGTCTCCTGGGCGACAGGGACAGGGGACGCCGAGGGGCGGCTGAGCTTCGGCGGCTGGATCTGGCGCTACGACCTCGCACCGGCAGCGGACGGTGGCACTGCGGTCCGCCTCACCTACGACTGGTCGGGCGCAACCCCCGAGGCCCGCACGGTCCTGCACTTCCCGCCCTTCGGTGTCGACCACCTCGAGAACTCGCTGCACTACCTCGCGGCGCTCGTGACGGCGTAGGACCTCGGCGCTGGTCCTGCTGCCGTCAACTGCACAGCCATCCCGTGGTCCTCCGGCGGTCGGGACCGCCGGGCACCCTGTGTCAGGGTGAGCGGGTGCAGGGGGACGTGACGTTGCCCGGGTTGCATCCTCTCCTGGCAACCCGGTGGAGCCCGACGACATTCGATCCGCTGCACGACGTCGAGGCGTCTGACGTCGCGCTGCTGTTGGAGGCGGCACGCTGGGCCCCGTCCGCAGGCAACTCGCAGCCCTGGGCGTTCATCGTCGGCCGCCGAGGCAGCTCCGTCCACCAGCGGCTGGTGAGTCACCTCGCCGGCAGCTCGACGAGGTGGGCACCCACGGCCGGCGTGCTGGTCGCGAACCTGTCCCACCGCTACGTCGAGGACAGCGACTGGGAGTACTCGGAGTTCTCCATGTACGACCTCGGCCAGGCTGTCGCCCACATGACCTTGCAGGCGCAGGAGCTCGGGCTGGCCGTCCGGCAGTTCCGGGCCTTCGACCGGGCTGGTCTGGCCGCCGAGTTCGACGTCCCCGGGCACTGGGAGGTGTCCACGATGTCGGCCATCGCCGGGTACCACCCCCGGCAGTCCAGCAGACCACCGAGGCCACCGGCGGTCCGGTCGGTCGGGAGCGCCGGACCCTTGATGAGATCGTCTGGCCCCTGACCTGACGACGGCGGCAGCGGGGAACCCCCGTCGCGCTGGTCGTTCGGCCTGTCGAACGCGAGTGAGCCGGCCAGGACGGTCCGGCGCTCAGGGAGTCCGGGTCGAGGGCACGATCCGGCCGCGGGCCTCGCCGAACCCCAGCCGGGTGCCGTCGGGCCCGGGTGCGGACGCGGTGAGCACGACCTCGTCGCCGTCCTCGAGGAAGGTGCGCGGCTGCCCGCCCACCGACACCGGCTCGGCTCCGCCCCAGGTGAGCTCGATGAACGCCCCGCGGGTCTCCTTGGCCGGGCCGGAGATCGTGCCGGAGGCGAACAGGTCCCCGGTCCGCGACGGCGCGCCGTTGACGGTCAGGTGCGCCAGCATCTGCGCCGGCGACCAGTACATCTCCCGGTAGGGCGGGCGGCTCACCTCGTGCCCGTTCCAGCGGACCGAGAGGTCCACGTCCAGCCCCCACGGCGGGTCCATGGCCAGATAGGGCAGCGGCCGGGGGTCCTGGACGGGGGTGGCGACCCGGGCCGGCTCCAGCGCCAGCAGCGGCACCACCCACGGGGAGATCGTCGAGGCGAACGACTTGCCGAGGTTGGGGCCGAGCGGGACGTACTCCCAGGCCTGGATGTCCCGCGCCGACCAGTCGTTGAACAGCACCACCCCGAAGATGTGCCGCTCGGCCTCCTGCACCGGGACGGTGTCGCCCATCGCCGACCCCGTCCCGACGACGAAGCCCAGCTCCGCCTCGATGTCCAGCCGCACCGACGGCCCGAACACCGGCGCGGGGTCGTCCTTGCCCTTCCGCTGGCCGCACGGCCGCACGATGTCGGTGCCCGAGACGACGATCGAGCCGGCCCGGCCGTGGTAGCCGATCGGCAGGTGCTTCCAGTTGGGCGTCAGCGGGTCCGGGCTCTCGGGGCGGAAGAGCCGGCCGAGGTTCGCGGCGTGGTGCTCGGAGGCGTAGAAGTCCACGTAGTCGGCGACCTCGACCGGCAGGTGCAGCGTCACGTCGTCCACCGCGTGCACCGCCTCGTCGGGGACCTCCCCCGCCACCCGTTCGGTGATCTCGGCCCGGACGGCGACCCACCGGTCATGGCCCTGCGCCATGAAGGCGTTCAGGCTCGGCTGGGCGAACACCTCGTCCCCGAGCAGGACGGCGAGGTCGAGGACGGTGTCGCCCAGCCGGGTGCCGACCCGCGGGGCGGACTCCCCCACCGAGAAGACGCCGTAGGGCAGGTTGTGCACCCCGAACAGCGATTCGTCGGGCACGGCCACGGTGGCCATCAGCGAGCCCCCGCGCCGGCGGCGCCCCCGGGTCCGCGGCCGGACCAGGTCCAGGCGTACTTCCCGTCGTCGGTGGCCAGCGCCGCCTCGCCGAGGTCGAGGGGGCGGAAGGTGTCGACCATGACGGCGGTCTCGTCGAAGTACTCCACGCCGAGGGAGCGCTCGACGGCGCCGGGCTGGGGGCCGTGGGAGTGCCCGCCGGGGTGCACCGAGATGGAGCCCTTGCCGATGCCCGAGCCCTTGCGGGCCTCGTAGTCCCCGTCGACGTAGAACATGATCTCGTCGGAGTCGACGTTGGAGTGGTAGTACGGGACCGGCACCGCCAGGGGGTGGTAGTCGACCTTGCGCGGGACGAAGTTGCAGATCACGAAGTTGGTGCCCTCGAACACCTGGTGCACCGGCGGGGGCTGGTGCACCCGCCCGGTGATCGGCTCGAAGTCGGCGATGTTGAAGGCGTAGGGGTACAGGTGCCCGTCCCACCCGACCACGTCGAAGGGGTGCTCCGGCGTGACGTGGATCGTGCCCGCCAGGCCGCCGGGGCCGGTGCCGCGGTGCTTGACGTACACCTCCACATCGGTGCCCTCGCCCAGCAGCGGCTCGGCCGGGGCGCGCAGGTCCCGCTCGCAGTAGGGGGCGTGCTCCAGGAACTGCCCGTACCGCGACAGGTACCGCTTCGGGGGCGCGATGTGGGAGTTGGCCTCGATCGCGTAGGTGCGCAGCGGCTCGTCCCCGGTCGGGACCCAGCGGTGGGTGGTGGTCCGCGGCAGCACCACGTAGTCACCCTGCCCCACCTCCAGGACACCGAACACGGTCTCCACCGTGGCGGTGCCGCGCTCGACGTACACGCACTCGTCCCCGGTGGCGTTGCGGTAGTACGGCGACGTCAGGGAGGACACGGCGTAGGAGATCCGCACGTCGGCGTTGCCCAGCACCAGCCGCCGCCCGGTCACCGGGTCGGTGGCCTTGTGCTCCTGGTCGGGGAACAGGTCGTGCAGCTTCAGGTGCCGGGGCACCAGCGGCGCGTTCGGCGTCAGCGTCTGGTCCGGCAGCTCCCACACCCGCGCATCGACGATCGCCGACGGCACCCCGGAGTGATACAGCAGTGAAGAGTCCGAGGAGAAGCCCTCCTCCCCGACCAGCTCCTCGAAGTACAACCCACCATCAGGGCGACGGTGCTGGGTGTGCCGCTTGCGCGGGATGCTGCCGGTGGACCGGTAGTAGGCCATGACGGTTCCTCTCGGGTCAGCGGGCCGCGGTCGCGGTGGCGACGGCGTCCAGCAGGGTGTCGGTGTCGGTCCGGTCGGCGAGCAGCAGGGCCAGCCGGGTCAGGAAGCCCTCGCGGTCGTCGGGGGCCACGGTGTCCAGGGCGGCGGAGAGCGAGAGCCAGGCCGCCTCGCGCCGCGCCTGCTCGGGGGGCAGTGCGGCGGCTGCCGGGTCGGCCGCGGGGACGACGGGTGCCGCGCCGGCCCCGGAGCGCAGGTGCTCGGGCAACCGGGTGAGGTCCTGGACCGGGCCGCGGGCGAGCAGCAGCCCGTCCGGGCGGACGACGAAGACCTCGCCCGGGGTCGCGCCCCACGCGGCCACCAGGTCCCCGGTGTCCACGACGGGGACGAACGGCGTCTCGACCGCGTCGCCGCCCACCAGGGCCAGGACGACGTCCTCGCGCGGCAGGGCGCCGGCCAGGTCGTCGCGCAAGAGGGCGGCGGCCTCGACCGCCGCGGCGTCCAGGCCGATCCCGACGACGGCGACGCCGGCGCCCCGCACCTCGTTGAGGGAGGTCTCCTTGCCGTCGGCGAGCCGGACCCGGCGGTCCTCCACCGGGTCGCCGGGCAGCAGTCCGGGTGTGCCAGGGGCGGCCGGCACCGTGAGCGGGGAGAGCCGGGCGTGGGTGGCGCTGCTCTGCCGGGGGTCGATGAGGTGGCTGAACTCCGGCCGCAGCGTCGACAGCGCCAGCAGGGCGTCCCGGGTGGTGCGGTGGCCGTGGCTCCCGGGCGTCATGATCAGGGTCGACTTGCCGGCCTTGGCGACGTTCTGCTCCCACGCGTGGTGCCGCTCGGCGGACCAGGTGTCCAGCAGGCCGCGGTCCGCGGACCCGCCGACCACGGCGGCCAGCATCCAGGCCAGCGTCTCGGCGTCCTCCATGCCGGAGTTCAGCCCGCGGACGCCGAAGATCGGCACGAGGTGCGCGGCGTCGCCGGCGAACAGCACGCGGTCGTGGACGAAGCTGTCCAGCGCCAGGGCGTGCGCCTTGTAGAAGCCGTGCCACTCCAGCGTCCAGGGCCGCTCGTTCTGCAGCCAGGCGAGGTGGCTGGCGATGCGGGCCCGGATCCGGTCCTCCTGGGTCTCGACCTCGGCGTCCTCCCCCGGGTCGAGCTGGTAGTCGATCCGCCAGATGTCCCGCGGCTGGCGGTGCATGATCACCGTGGAGCCGGGGTTGCTCGGCGGGTCGAACCAGACCAGCCGCTCGGTCGGCAGGTCGGACTCCCAGTGGATGTCGGCGATGACGTAGCGCCCCTCGTAGCTGGCGCCCTGCAGCCGCTGACCGGTGAGCTCGCGCATCCGGCTGCGACCGCCGTCCGCGGCGACCACCCAGCGGGCCCGCAGGGTCCGGCGGCCGCCGGGGGTGTCGACGGCGAGGTCGACCTCGTCGCCGGCGGGCGTGCAGCCGGTGGTGCTCGCGCCCCAGTGCAGCGTGACGAGCGGATGGGCGAGGAGCGCGTCGACCATGATCTGCTCGAGCTCGGACTGCGAGACGTTGACCATCGGCCCCCGGACGGCGTGCGCCTCGTGCGGCATCCGGAAGCGCAGCACCTCCACGTCGCGGTGGAAGCTGCGGCCGCCGTGCCAGGGCAGCGCGAGCTCGGACAGCTGCTCGCCGAAGCCGAGCCGGTCGGCGACCTCGAGGCTGTGCCGGGAGATGCAGATCGCCCGGCTGCCGAAGGAGACCTGGGTGGCGGCCTCGAGGACCGTGACGGCGACGCCCCGCTGGGCCAGACCCAGGGCGACGGCCATGCCGACCGGGCCGGCGCCGACCACGACGACGGGCAGCGCCGGGTCCGCCGCCGTCATCGAGCGGAACTCCGAGGCCGGGTAGGTGCGAGGCCGGTAGTAGGGGGAGCTCGTCATGTCAGCGCACCGCCGTGGTCAGCTCGGCCGGCTGCGCGAGCGCACCCGGGATCGGGTCCTCGGCCTCGTGCGGCCGCCGCAGCAGGACGGAGGTGCAGGCGAGGCTGACCACGCTCACCGCGACGAAGTAGGCCGAGATGGCCATCGTGGTGCCGAACTCGGCGTAGAGCCAGGTGGCCAGGAGCGGGGCGATGCCGCCGCCCAGGATCGCGCCGACCTGGTAGCCCAGCGACGCGCCGCTGTAGCGGACGTGGGCGGGGAAGAGCTCGGCGAACAGGGCCGACTGCGGACCGACGGTGCAGCCGAGCACGAAGGCCAGGGCCAGCATGGCGACGAGCATGACCGGGACCGACGCGGTGTCCAGCAGGGTGAAGAACACCGCGGACACGACCAGCAGCGCCACGGTCGAGGGAACGTAGACCCGGCGGCGACCCAGGGTGTCGGAGAGGTGGGCGGACAGGCCCATGCCGACCATCCAGACCGGGCAGGAGGCGATCAGCAGCGCCAGCATCGTGCCGCGGGAGAAGCCGAGCTCCGTCGTGCCGTAGCTCAGCACGAAGACCATGAAGACGTAGGCGATGCCGTTGGTGGCGATGAAGGTGCCGCCGGCCAGCAGGACGGTCCGCCAGCTGGTGGTGAGCACCTCGAGGACCGGGAGCCGAGTGACCCGGCTCTCCTGGGTGACCGCCCGGAAGGCGGGGGTCTCCAGGACGCCGAGGCGGATCCATAACGCGACCGCCACCAGGACGATGCTCAGCAGGAAGGGCACCCGCCAGCCCCAGGTGAGGAACTGCTGCTCGGTGGTCAGCTGGGTGCACAGCAGGAAGACCACGTTGGCCAGGACGACGCCCGCCGGGACGCCCATCTGTGGTGCGGCGCCGTACAGGCCGCGCCGGTGGCGGGGGGCGTGCTCGGTGGCCATGAGGACGGCGCCACCCCACTCCCCGCCGACCCCGACGCCCTGGACGAAGCGCAGGACGACGAGCAGGACCGGGGCCCAGACGCCGATGGCGTCGTAGGTGGGCAGCAGTCCGATGCCGACCGTCGCCAGCCCCATCAGGAGCATGGAGACCACGAGCATCGACTTGCGTCCGGTCCGGTCGCCGAAGTGGCCCATGACGATGCCGCCGAACGGCCGGGCGACGAAACCGACCGCCAGGGTGGCGAAGGCGGCGAGCGTGCCGGCGAGGTCGGAGCCGCCCGGGAAGAACTGCGGGCCCAGCACGAGCGCCGCGGCGGTGCCGTAGATGAAGAAGTCGTACCACTCGATCGCTGTGCCGATGAAGCTGCCGGTGACCGCCCGGCGCACCTGACTCTGCGCCGGACGTCGGTCGTCGGTGACCGCTGTGGCCATGGGTGGACCTCGCTCTGCTCGTGGGGGGCGGCTCTCCGGCCGCACGTCCAGAGTGGGTGCCGTCACGTCGGCTGAAAAGCAGGGCTTTCGGGGCTGCTTCCTCAGCTTTGCTGTGGAAACCCCAGGGAGCCGGACTGCGCCATCCGGACGGCCAGCGCGGTGAACGTCCGGCTCGCCTTGCTGGGCAGGGAGTCCGGGTGCCACACCACGTCGACGGCCACGGCGCGCAGCACCGGGGCGGCGACGTCCTTGACGACCACCGGCATGCCCTCGTAGGTGACGTTGGCGCTGGGCCGCTGCAGCAGGAGGGTCCAGCCGAAGCCGCGGCCCACGAAGGAACGGGCCGTCTCGTACGTGCGGGCCCGGTACACCACGGTCGGCGTGAACCCGGCCTGGGCGCAGCAGGCGAACGCGTGGCCGGAGCTGGGCGGTGCGTCCAGCAGCACCATGGGGTCGTCCCTCAGCTGGGCGAGGTCGAGGGGCGCCGTGCCGTCCGCGAGCCGGTGACCGGCCGGGAGCACCACGCGCGGTGGCAGGCGGGCCAGAGTGGCCGAACGCCAGGTGGGGTCGAGGTCGAGGTCGTACATGATCGCGAGGTCCAGCTCCCCGCTCTCCAGGCCCTTGCTCAGCTGGTCCTGGGTGTTCTCGTGGACCTCCAGCCGCGCGTCGGGGTGCGCCTTCGTGAACTCGCTGATGAGGGCGGGCAGCGCGGTCGGGGCGAGCGACGGGTAGCAGCCGATCCGGACCAGCCCGCTCACCCCGCGCGCCTCCCCTCTGGCATCGGCCTCCAGCTCGGAGGCCTGGTGCAGCAGGAACCGCGCCCGCGGGAGGACGACCTCGCCGGTCGGGGTGAGGCTGACCCCCTTCGCCTTGCGCCGGCGGAGCAGCTCGACCCGGAGCGAGCGCTCGAGCTCGGTGACCGCCGCGGACAGGGCGGACGGGGAGACGTGCAGCCGCTCCGCGGCGGCGCTGATCGTCCCCGCCTCCGCGACGGCGATGAAGGCGGCCAGCTGGTTCATCGTGAAGGCGGGTGCGCCCTCGGCCCTGGACACAGCCGGGACGCTACTGCGGCGACTCGGCGGTCGGTGGCCTCCACGAAGCGATCGGGGCCGCTCGGGGACTCTGGAGCGGCCCCCGAGCTGCGGTCTTCGCCGTCCGCCGATGTCCTCCGAGGTCGCCGGTGGCCGCGACCACGAGACGGCGCTCCTGGTGATGTCGGCGCAGCCGTGCGGCCTGCCGATGCAACACACTGTGCGCGGTGAGGAGGAGCCATGGTGCTCAGGTTCGTGAGGTCGTGGGTGGCGACGACGCTGATGGCGTCCGGAGGCCTCTTGTTCGCCGCGTCCTGGCAGCGCTGGGCCGGTGCATGCCCGTGGGGCGGGGACCAGGAGACCCGGGAGTGCGAGATCCGGATGGACCACCTCTACGACTTCCTCCCGCCCGCAGAGCCGTGGATGCCCGCGGGGGCGGCCGCACAGCTGGCGGGTGCGTCGCTGCTCGTCCTCGCAGTCGCCGTCCTCTCCCTGCCCTGGGCCTTGACCGGACGGAAGCCGGGGCTCACCGCCGCCGGGGCTTGCCTCGCGGTCGTGCTGGTCATGACCAACGTCGGACAGGCGGCCCTGCGCTCGGGGCTCGACGGCGCAGTCGTCAGCCCGGTGGCCCCGGACATCACCATCTGGCTCTGGTTCCTGGCACCCCCGGTCCTGTTCGGGTGTCTCGCGGTGCTGTCCCGCGGCTGGGCGGGCCGTGCGGCGGCGGTGCTGCTGATCCTGGCGTCACCACTGGTCGCCGTCTTCTACGCGGTCGGCCCCTTCGACGCACAGCCGTGGTGGGAGGCGATCTCCGGCCTGCTGACGTGCGGAGCCGGGATGTGCGTGCTCGTGGAGGCGATACGTCGGCCGGCCCGACGTCGAGATGCCGTCCTCGAGCCGGCTGTCGCCTGAAGGCCGTGTCCCTCACGAAGCCAGGCGAAGTCACCAGCGCTGCGCCGGTGACCGCCGCTGTCCCGTCGGCCGCGTTGCTGTACTCAGGCGAGAGGGGGGCCACCCTCGTCGGGTGACCCGCCCCTGACCTGCGTCTTCACACTGTCGGGCTGACAGGATTCGAACCTGCGCCCCCTTGACCCCAGTCGCATTCGACGGCTTCGTGGCCGTCCACCGATGCGCCGTCTGCGCAGGTCCAGCGGCTGCGGCGTCCGCAGCCGTGTGGCCCCGTACAGCGTCGTGCGCACCGCGTTGCTGTAGTCCTCCCCCGCCCTCGGGCGCGTCCGCGAACTGACACGACCCGGACTGGGATGCATCGCGATCCCTGGGGGCGGCCCCGGTCTCCCTGAAGGCGGCCTCAGGGACACAGAGGCAGCGCCTCTGAGCCTCGGCGGGCGTGTTCGACGGTGCGGTGGTCACCGTCCGACCCGGCGCCAGGACCGGAGGTCTCTGGTCCATGTGGATAGGCACGGCGACACTCCCCTCATGACCACCTTCGTGTTGGTGCACGGTGGCTTCTGCCGCAGCTGGATCTGGGACGACACCGCCAAGGCCCTGATGGCTCGAGGCCACCGTGTCGAGGCCGTCGACCTGCCCAGTTGTGGTCGGAACCCTGCAGCCTCGGGTGGGCTGCAGAACGACGTGGACACCGTGCGGCGCGTCCTCGACGCATCAGGACCGGGAGTTGTCCTCGTCGGCCATTCCGCCTACGGGTTCGTCCTCACCGAATTGGCCGACCACCCCGCCATCCAGCACAGCGTGTACGTGGCCGCCCTCCACCCTGAGCGCGGCCAGTCCATCGCGGACATGCTGGGTCAGATCCCGGAGTGGCTGGTGCTCAGCCCGCAGGAGGGTGTGGTCCGGGTCAGCGACAGCCCCTCCGTCGTCCGGCAAGCCCTCTGCGCTGACGTCGACGAGGACCGCTTCGTGCGCGAGGTCTTCCCGCGCTTCGTCCCCTCGTCGTTGGCGGTCATGGCGGCCCCCGCCTCTGCGCCCGCTCCCGGCCACGAGACCACCTATGTCATCTGCGAGGAGGATCAGGCTGTTCCGGTCGCAGCCCAGCAAGCCATGTCCGCACGAAGCGATCGTGTCGAGCGGCTGCCGTCGTCTCACAATCCGATGCTGTCCATGCCGGAGCGACTCGCCCAGGTCCTCGAGACCGCGGGCCACTCGCGAGCGCTGACAACGAGCCAACGCAGGGTCGGCGGCAGGTGATCGGGCGGCCGTCCCGCTCTGGCATCCCTGCCGCAGCGACTTTGGGACACAGGGCGGCCTGTGGGACAGTCGTCGCCTTGCCTGAGCGCGGACGTCGGTGCAAGCCGGGCTCGTCCAGTCGGGGCGACCCGTGATTGCGCGCGAGGTTCAGGTCTGCTCGGCGCCCCAGCGTCCGAGCGCGACGATCGCCTCGCGCAGGGCAAGGCCGCGATCGGTCAGCGCGTAGGCCCGGGTGTTGTGCCGGAGCGGCAGACGGGTCAGTACGCCGGCCGCTTCCAGCTCGCGCAGGCGGGTCGCGAGCATGTTCGTCGGCACTCCGAGGTCGCGCTGCAGATCGCCGTAGCGCTGCGGCCCGTCGAGCAGCCGCTCCACGACGAGCAGGGCCCACCGTGCTCCGACGACGTCGAGGGCCGCGGCGAGGTCGCTCATGCGGTCGGATCGGCGTCCGGCTTCATCCAGAACGGCGAGTAGTGGTAGCCGTCGGGGTCGTCGAACTGGCGCTGGTACATGAAGGGGTAGTCGTCGGTCTCACCGATCCGCCCTCCGGCGGCGCCGGCGCGCTCGGCGAGCTCGTCGACCGCCTCGCGGCTGCCGAGGTCGAACGAGACCGTGACCTTCGAGGGCGTGTGGGGTCCACCGACCAGCTCCTCGACGCCGCCGACGCTCGCGTACATCTCGCGGCTGCCGAGCATGACGTACTGCTCGGGCGCGATCGCGAAGCACGACACGTTGTGATCGGACATCTCGGCGTTGAGGGTCCAGCCGAGGGCTGTGTAGAAGGCGGTCGCGCGCTCGACGCTCTCGACGGGGCAGGTGATGAAGAGGCTCATGCGGCTCACACTTGCAAAATACAAGTGCGGCGTCAAGGCCTGAGGCCGCATCGCCCGCCGCCTCGACGCGCTGCAGCCGCCGGAGCCTGGCAGGAGCACGGACTGGTCTCCACCACCGAGATCGGTACGCCGTTCGAGCCCCGCAACATGCTGCGGCGCTTCGAGGTCCTCGCGGAACGAGCCGGCCTCCGCGGCGTCACCCTGCACACCCTCCGGCACTCCGCGGCCAGCCTCCTGCTGGCAGCCGGCACGCACACCAAGGTCGTCCAGGAGCACCTCGGTCACTCGTCGTACGCCATCACGGCGGACATCTACAGCCACGTCCGTCCGGCGCAGTAGCGCGTGAGGAGGCGGACCCGCTCGGACCAGCGCTCCGCTGGTGACCGTTGCTGTCCCACGGGCCGCGTTGCTGTGGTCATGCGAGAGGCGGGCCGACCCATTCGGGCGACCCGCCTCTGACCTGCGATCACTCTGTCGGGCTGACAGGATCTGAACCTGCGACCCCTTGACCCCCAGGCGTGCGCAGCGCGTTCGCCAAACAACGGTGGTCGAAATGGTGGTCGACCTGGCGCGGCCACACCGGTCGTGCGCGCTGCCAGCCTGGGGTGTCGTCAGCTACAGGGATCTGTCCACTGAGCGGTTACGTCCAGCGCCGGTGGGTCAGGTCGTGTGGTCGTCCTTCGTCGCCTCCAAGGCGGCAGCCCGCTGCGCGGGCGAGGTGGCCCAGCTGGCCAGGCGCGGCCCGATGACACCCGACGGCGCCCGCGACGAGCTGCACACCCGGGCTGCGGCGGCTGGCGTCACCGACGTACATTGCGCCGACCCGTAGGCCGGGGGCGTGGCGGTCGTCCGCTCGGACCAGTAGGTCGCGGCTGTGCTCTCGTTGGACGCCCGGCAGGGGCTCACCGACTTCTCCGCCGGCATCCTGGTCGACGCGCGGTAGCCGCGATCACTCCTCGGGGACCGCGCCCAGGAGGTAGCGGACGGCCATGTCGCCGAGGCTCCTGACGAACGCGTCGTCGTCCACCGGGGACGACGACGCGAAGTCCCCGCCGTAGGCCATCCGGAACATCACCGCCGCGAAGACCGTCCCGAAGGAGCCCCGGACAGCGCCCTCGCGGTCAGGATGCGTGATCGCCGACCCGGCTCGCAGGACGACGCGGGTGAACCCGTCGCCGAGCTCCCCGGCGTAGCGGGACCCCCTACGCCGCACCTCCGGGTGCCCACCGGAGATCAGGACGACGGCCCCGAGGAACCGCTGGTGGCGCAGCGAGAGGCCGACCATCTCCGCGACCGCCGCCCGGACCAGCTCCGCCGGACCGAGCCCGGTCCACCGCGCGTCGTCGGCGAAGACCTCTTGGCCGGCCCGCAGCCGGGCGACCCCGTGCTCGTAGACGGCGAGGAACAGCGCCTCCTTGCTCGTCGTGCGCGCGTAGATCGACGGCGGCGCCACGTCCGCCCGGTCGCACACCGCAGCGATGGTGAACGACTCGTACCCGCCGTCTTCGAGGATCGCGACGCCGGCGTCGAGCACACGGTTCCATGCCTCCCGGCTGCGCTGCTGCTTGGGCGGGCGCACTTCGAGATCGGCATCCACGGGCGCATCCTCCTCCGCACACCCTTGACAGGACAGTGACGGGCGCTACAGTCCAGCGCTAACTGTAGTGCTCGCTACTGTTTGGCGACTCGCCCTCACGAGGTGTCTCATGACCGCTCCCACCACTCCCACGCGAGGCCGCGTCGCCGTCCTCGGTGCCGGCCCGGCCGGCATGGCGGCCGCTCTCGGCGCGATCAAGGGCGGGCACGACGTCGTCGTCTACGAGCGCTACCGCGAGGCTCGTCCGGCCGGCAACATCCTCAACCTCTGGCCGCCGCCGCTGAAGGCACTGAGCGCCCTCGGCGTCGACACCCACGACCTCGGCGCGCCGACCCACTCGCAGTTCCGCAACGTCCGCGGCAAGGTCCGCGCCGACGTCAAGCTCGACGAGGACGTGGAGCAGGCGTACGGCGGTGGTTTCATCGGCCTGCTCCGTCCCGAGCTGTACGAGCGGATGCTCGCGGCGATCCCGCCCGGCGTGATCCGCTTCGACCAGCAGGTGGAGCGCATCGAGCAGGACGACCGGGCGGTCACCCTGCACTTCGCCGACGGCAGCACCGCGGAGCACGACGTCCTCGTCGGCGCCGACGGCATCGACTCGCTGGTCCGGCGGACGCTCTGGGGCGACGCCCCCAAGCGCGAGCACCGGCTGCACATATTCGGCGGGTTCACCTTCGCCGACGTGCCCGGCATCGAGCCCAACACCTGCATCGTCGGCCACAACCGGACCGTGCAGGGCAGCTGGACGTCGATCCGGCACAAGGGTCGCGACGGTCACCAGTGGTGGGTGCTCACCGCCACAGACCCCGACGCGCCGGCTCCGGCGGACTTCAAGGGCGCGGCCACCGCCCTCGGCGCGGACTTCCCGGCACCACTGCCCGGCTTGATCGCCGCCACCGAGCCGGAGAACGTCCAGCGCTGGGTGTTGCGGGACCGGCCTGCGCTCGAGCAGTGGTCGAAGGGGCGGGCCACCCTGGTCGGCGACGCCGCCCATCCCACGTCCCCCTATGCCGCCTACGGCGCGGGGATGTCGATCGAGGACGGCTACTTCCTCGGCGTAGCCCTCCGCGGCGTCGACCTCACCGACCTCGACGCCGTCCGACAGGCCCTGCAGACCTACGAGGAGCCGCGCAAGCCGCACACCGCCAAGCAGGTCCAGATGGCGTACGTGCTCGGCAAGGTCTTCCACCACGCCCCGGCGCCCCTGCGGCCGATCCGGGACTTCCTCCTGGACCACACGCCGTTCCTGCAGAAGGTCGCCGGCGACACCAACCCGCGCGAGATCAACCAGCAGCTCGCGCTGATCGAGGGCTGAGCCGTGCTCATCGTGCTCGGTGACGCCACCGCCGCCCCCGGCCGCCGCGACGAACTCGTGGCGGCGGCCCGGGCGGTCGCTGCGGCCACCCGCGGCGACCTCGGCTGCCTGGCCTACTCGTTCGCCGCAGACCTGGAGGACCCGGACCGCATCCTGAGCATCGAGATCTGGGCCGACCAGGGGGCCCTCGACGAGCACATGGCGCACGAGCACACCCGGGCGTTCCTCCGGGTCGCACCGGGCCTGGTGGCCGGCGAGCCGGTCATGTCGTTCCACGAGGTGGCCCACCCCGGCTGACCGCAGCGCATCGCATCACGCCGACCGATACCTGCTCATGAGCAGAAGCCATTTCCGCTCGCCGGCCCGCTTCCGCAGAATCGGTCCACGACGCCGGTGTCCGCTGCCGCGCCCTGACCATGGAGGACCCGTGCCCGAACTGGTCGACGAGCTCGCAGCTCCGCCGCCGGCGGTCCTGCCGGTGCTCGCCGGCCTGACGGTGGCCGAGCGGCAGGCCATCGGCCTCTCCGACGACGTGCCCGCCCCGGATGACGGAACCCCGCATCGTCGTGAACCGGCTGCTCATCCCGTCCCTCGACGACGCCGTGCGCCTGCACGAGAGCGGCGTGCGGTGGACGAGGTCGACGTCCTGCTGCGGAAGGGCGCCGGGCACCCGATGGGGCCGCTGGCACTGATCGACCCGATCGGGCTCGACGTCACGGTGGCGGACCTCGAGTCGATGGCCGCCGTCGAGGACGACCCACGGCTGCACCCGGCACAGACGCTCCAGGACCTGGCTGCCGGCGGCCGCCTCGGCCGGAAGACCGGCGCCGGCTTCCACACCGACTCGTGAGAGGACCCCACATGGCAGCCCTGGCCGACCCGCGGACGGCGGCCGATCCCGCCGCCGCCTGGACGGCGCTGATCGGCCGCTACTACGAGGGCTGCAGCGCCGGCGACGTCGACCGGATGCTGGAGACACTGCACCCCGACGTCGTGCACTGGTTCCTGGCGCCCAACACCGGGTCGAAGGCGGTCGAGGGGGCCGAGCACCTGGCCCGCTACTGGCGCAAGGTGACCTCGATGCTGCAGGCCCGCTGGGTGGTCGACAGCATCTGCGCCACGCCCGAGCAGGCGGTCATCGAGTGGACCATGTGGTGGCTGCCCGAGGGCGCCTCGGAACGCGTCGCGACCCGCGGGGCCGAGTGGTTCAGCTGTGCCGACGGGCTGATCCGCGAAATCCGCTCCTACTACCAGATGCGCCCGGTCACGACCGAGCTCGACGGCTTCCCCTACACGGAACGCGGCTACTCGGTGCCCGGAGCCGAGCGCAGCACCATCCATCCCGACGCCGACTCCTACGGCCCGGGCGGTGCCGCATGAGCGCCGTGGACGTCACCCGGGACGGCGCGGTCGCGACCGTCACGTTGAACCGCGCGGACAAGCTCAACGCCCTCGACCGGGCCACCCGGTGGGAGCTCATCGGCGCACTCCGCGAGGTCGCCGACGACGCCGCCGTCCGTGCCGTCGTGCTCACCGGCAGCGGCCGGGCCTTCAGCGTCGGCCAGGACCTCGCCGCGGTGGAGGAGCTCGAGCACGCCGACGAGACCGTCGCGGGCTCCTACAACCCGATCGCGCAGACGATCGCCGACATGCCCAAGCCCGTCGTCGCCGCGGTCAACGGCCTGGCGGTCGGAGCCGGGATGGGGCTCGCACTCGCCTGCGATCTGCGCCTGGCCGCCGACAACGCCTCCTTCGCCTGCGCGTTCGGGAAGGTCGGGCTGGTGCCCGACACCGCCGTCTCCTGGTACCTCGTCCGCGAGCTGGGCTACGCCCGCGCGTTCTGGCTGGCCGCCAGCGGACGGTCGATACCGGCCGCCGAGGCCCACCAGCTCGGGCTGCTGAACGAGGTCGTCCCCGCCGAGGAGCTGTCCGGCCGGGCCTCCGCTCTGGCCGAGCTGCTGGCGTCCGGCCCCGCGCACGCCCTCGCACTGACCAAGCGCCAGTTCCGCGCGGTGAGCGAGGTGTCCTTCGAGGCGGCACTGGCCATCGAGGCACGCCACCAGGGCGACGCCGGCGGACACCCGGACCACGTCGAGGGCCGCACCGCCTTCGCCGAGAAGCGCTCCCCCCGCTGGGCATGACGGCACCAGGCGCCGTGCACGGCCTGTGGCGCGGCGCCTGGTGCCGGGACGACGTCCGCGCCGCCCTGGCCGAGCGCGGGATCGACAGGGTCACCGTCGAGCTGCCGCTCACCGACCCGGCCGCCGACGTGCGGGCGACGCGGGACGCGCTCACCGCCTTCGCCCGGCCTGCGGTGCTGGTCGGGCACTCGTGCGGCGGAGCGGTGATCACCGCCGCCGGGAGCGCCCGCTCCTACGCGAGCTGGTCTACGTCACGCCGACTCGCCGTCCCGGTCGATCACCACCACCGCGGCGGCGCCCTCGGCGGCGGCCCGCCGGGCCAGCGCGGTCACCGGTACCACTCCCCGCTCCCGTGGACACGACCAACGCGTTCCTCGGGTCCACGGTCAGGCCTCCGCTCCGATGCGCCGCCGACCGCGCGGGATCTCCACCGGATCGGGACCGGGGACGAGCCGGTTCTCGATGACGCCCAGCTGCTCGACCTCGATCCGGACGACGTCGCCCGGCTGCAGCCAGTCCGGAGCGGCACCGCCCAGCGTGCGCTTGATCTCGGCCAGGCAACCGGTACCGCAGGTGCCGGAGCCCAGGACGTCGCCCGGGCGCACCACGGTGCCGCGGGAGGCATGCGCGACCAGGTCGGCGAACGACCACGCCATGTTGGACGTGACGTCGCCGCCGGTGCGTTCGCCGTTGAGCCGGACCTCGGTCCGCAGGGCCAGCCGGCCGTCCTCGACGCGGTCGGCCACCTCGTCGGCGGTCACCAGCCACGGCCCCAGCGTGATGGCGCCGTCCTTGGACTTCGACGGCCCCATGGGGAACTGGAACTCGAAGACCTGCAGGTCGCGGGCTGACCAGTCGTTCATGATCGTGTAGCCCAGGATGTGGTCGGCGGCCTGCTCCGGGGTGAGGTCCGAGCCGGCCAGGCCCACCACGGCGGCGACCTCGAGCTCGTAGTCGTACTGGGTGGCCGACGGGGGCATCCGCACCTCGGCGTACGGCGCCACGATGGAGGCCGGGTTCGAGAAGTAGAAGAGCGGCTTCTCGTACCACGCGTCCGGCACCGACCCCGCCAGTTCGGCCAGGTGCGCCTCGTAGGTGAGGAAGTCCCGCACGCTCGGCGGGTCGAGCAGCGGGCCGAACGACGCCGCGGACACCGGGACGGCATCGCCTGAGCCGGACTGCCGGGCGACGTCCGCGAGGGCCTCCTGCCCGCCCTCGATGACGTCGCGCAGTGTCGGCCCAGGATGGAGCAGCCGGACCACGCCGTCGTCCATGGTGCCGTCGAGGACCCCGACCCGCGGGCCCCGAGGGGTGAGCAGCGTGGTCAGCCGCACGTCACTTCACCGCCACGGGGTTCACCGGTGAGCCCACCGCACCCGTGAAGGGCAGCGGCTGGGCGGCGAGGAAGAACTCGTGCACGCCGTCCTCGGCGCAGTCGGCTGCCAGGCCGTCGAGGTCCCACATCTCCCCCAGCAGCAGGCCGATGTGCGGCAGCGCGACCTGGTGCAGCGGCTGCATGGCGTCCGGCCACTCGTTGGGCCGGACCTCGACGCCCCAGGTGTCGGTGGCGACCGCGGCGATCTCGGTGGCGTGCAGCCAGCCCGCGGTCTCGAACGACAGGCCGGGCGCCGGGCCGCCGGCGTAGGCGCCCCAGCCGGTGCCGTCGGCGACCGCGCGGCGGGCCCGCGAGAGCTGACCGGTGCGCACCAGCACGATGTCACCGCGGCCGACCCGGGAGGAGTCCCCCTGGCGGCGGATCGTCTCGTCGAGGTCGGCGCTGGTGATCGGGCAGCCGTCGGGCAGCTCGCCGTCCTGCCCCAGCGCCCGCCCGACGTCCAGCAGGACGCCGCGGCCGACCACCGGCGCCGCGATCCGCTCGATGCCGGTCGCCGAGTCGCCCTCGCTGGTCACGATCTCCCGGCCGATCCGGCCGTTCCAGGCCACCCCGTGGTCGAAGACGTGGCCGAGCCCGTCCCACTGGGTGCTGCACTGCAGGGGCATGAAGACCGCGTCGTCGGCCACCGACAGACCGTGCGGCAGCCCCATCTGCTCGGGAGTGTCCATGCCGGTGGACATCATCGTGTGCACCGGGTTCACTCGCCGCTTCCAACCGAACTGGGGGCCGTTCGCATCGAAGGGCAGCGACAGGCTGAAGGAGTCCCCACGCCGGATCAACGAGGCTGCCGTGGCGCGGAGGCCTGCGTCGATGAAGTTGACCGTGCCGATCCCGTCGTCGGCTCCCCAACGACCCCAGTTGCTGAACCGCTTCGCCGAGCCGGCGATGGCCGCCGCGGGATCGGAGCCGAAGTCGACGGTGATGTCGTGACCGTTCACCGCTCCAGCATCAGGGGTGGAGGTCGCCGGCGGAAACGCTCATTCGGTATGCCCGGCCATTCACGGTGCTGATGCGCTCGACTGGTCCGACGTCGCGTCGTCTCCGAGCACGAGACGGCGCAGCCACTGGTGCGCGGGATCCCGCTGCGCCGACCGGTGCCAGTACAGGCACTCGACGAGCGGCTCGCCGAGGAAGGGCGCGTCGATGACCCGCACCTGGTGACCCGGCGCCAACCGCGCGGCGAGACCCGCGGGCAGGAAGCCGATCCGGTCGGTCCCCTCGACCAGGGCCGGCACGGCGGAGAACGACTCGGCGTTGACCGAGCCGGTGGCGGTGATGCCTCGGACCGTCAGCAGCCGTTCGATGTGCGCCCCCGACCCCAGGTCGTGGAAGAGGCCCACCAGTGACCGCCCCTGCAGCGCCACCTCCTCCAGTCGGTCCCCCTCGTGCGCCGCGTCGACGACCGCGACCCACGGCTCGCTGGACAGCGGCCGGCTCGGATGACCGCTCAGGAAGGCGCGAGGTGCCAGCAGGAGGTCGACCCGGCGCATCACCGCCTCGCTGTCCCGGACGAAACCGGAGTCGATCTGCACCAGGTCCACGACCACCCGGGGCGCGAGACGCTCCAGATCCCGGAGCCGGTCGGCGATCAGGGTCATGCCGTAGTCGCTCGCCGCGATCCGGAAGACCTGCGCCGCGGTCGACGGGTCGAACGACGCCTGGATGCGCAACACCCGCTCGACCATGCCGAGTGCAGGCTCCACGGCGTGCTGCAGCTCGCGGGCGACCGGGGTCAGCGCCAGCCCGCGCCCCTCACGGACGAGCAGCTCGTCGCCGAACTGCCGGCGCAGGCGGGCGAGCGCGTTGCTCATCGCCGGCTGGCTCAGCCCCACCGTCTGCGCCGCCCGCGTGACGTTGCGCTCCTGGAGCAGCGCCCGCAGCGAGACGAGCAGGTTGAGGTCCACGCCGGCCATGTCCAAGGCAGCCCCTCCTCCCCGTCGGTCGACGGATGTTCACGCGAACCCGTTCACCAGGTCGATGACGACGAACAGTCAGCGCAGCACGCGACCGACGACCCACCCGGCTCAGGCCGCCGCGCACCGCCACGGTGGGTGCTACATCGTGCGGACGCACGACGGCCCCGGGGACAGCGGTAACCCAGGGCCGTCGACGGTCGGTCAGTGGGCGGCGACAGCCGGGACGAAGGACCGCGCCGGCCGGAGAGCGCGCACGGTGACCGCCGCAGCGAGGGCGACGGCCCCCAGCACGACCAGGGCCGATCCGAGGCTGCCGCTGGCGCCGGTGAGTGCGAGGACGACCAGCGGGCAGAAGAACTGGCCGATGAACACCGCCGACGTCCAGACGCCCGTACCGCGGCCGCGCTGCTCGAAGGCGAGCGAGCCCAGCGCCCAGGTCAGCATCGACGGCAGCAGCAGCCCGTTGCCGAACCCGGTCACGACGGCCGAGACGATCACGAGCGGGACGGACGACGCCAGTCCGAGGCCCAGGATGCCGAGACCTGACAGCCCGAAGGCGAGGGGGACGGTCACCGCGGGGCCGAGCTTGGCGAGGCGACCGAACAGGAAGGCGCCGACGGCGGTGCCCAGCGAGGCGATCGCGCTGGCCGCGCCGATGGTGGCGGTCGACTCCACGCCGATGCTGTCGAGCGTGAAGGACAGCTCGACGATGAGGACGTAGAAGACCAGACCCCCGAGCACCGTCACGGCGACGGGGGCGCGGAGCAGCTCCCACGGCAGCGGGACCAGCTCGTGCGTGCGGGCAGCAGCCTGGGCCCGCGGAGCCGGCTGCCAGATGACCAGAGCGGCGGCGACGGCGAGCGGCAGGCTGACGACGTAGAGCCAGAACGGCGTCCGCCAGTCGGCCGCACCGAGGGCGCCGCCGACACCGAAGAAGATCGTGGCCGCAACGGTCGTGTAGACGACCTGGAGGCCGAAGTAGCGCTCGCGCTTCGAGCCGTGGAAGTAGTCCGCGAGCAGGGTCGTGCAGCAGGTCATGATCGCGGCCTCGGTGAGCCCGAGGAGGACCCGGCTGGCCACGATGAGCTGCAGCGACGGCAGCCACAGCGGCGCCGTGCCGACGAACGCGTAGACCACGAGCGCGCCGACCAGCAGCCGCTTGCGACCGACCCGGTCGACGATGCGCCCGGCGATCAGGGCGGTCAGGCCGATGACGAGCGCCGGCGCGGTCAGCACGATCGGGGTGAGCGCCTCGACCCCGGGCGTGTCCGCGAAGGCGCGCTGGATGCTGGGCAGCACAGGCGCCAGGAGGACGGCGCCGAGGACGGCCAGGCAGCTCGAGAGCAGCAGGACCAGGGCCTGCGGGAGCCCGGCGGGGCGACCGGTCGCCGGGTTGACGGCGACCTCGCCGTCGAGGGGCTCCTCGACGGCGAGGGTGGTGCGGGTGGCTTCCGACACGGGCATCTCCGGAGGACGGGCGCCGACTCTCGTGATCGGCGTCACTGGCCGAGAAGTGTCAGGACGGAGCCGGCCGAGCGGAAATCACTTCTCCTGAGACTGCTCATCCACCACGTCTATGTCCTTGCGGACGCCGCCCTCGACCGCCTGCCCGGCCGCCCGGGCGACGAGGTCGCGGAACCAGCCGTGCTCCGGGTCGTCGTCGAACGCGGGGTGCCACCAGATGGCCTCCACCAGCGGGCCGGCGTCGAACGGGCACGCCAGCGCCCGGACGCCGACGTCGAGGGGCAGCAGGTCCACCAGGCGCCGCTGCAGGACGGCGATCCGGCTGCTGCCCGCGATCAGAGCCGGCACGGTCAGGAAGTTCTCCGTGACCACGGCCACCCGCGGCTCGATCCCCAGCATCCGCATCCGGCGCACGGCCGGGGTGGACGCCGTCGGGCCGTTGTAGGAGAGGACCCACGGCAGCTCCCGCAGGTGGTCGACGGTCACTTCGTCGCCCACCTCGCCGTTCTGTCGGGACACGACGCAGACCCACTCGTCGCGGTAGAGGTCGCAGTGCGAGAGGTCGGAGACGAACCCGTGCGGGAGGAGCAGTAGATCGGTGCTCAGCAGCACCTGGTGTGCGCGGTCGACGTGGTCCGGCGTGTTGATCGTCAGGCGCAGCCGGGCGTGCGGCGCCTCCTCCGCCATCAGGGTCGCGACGGTGTCCCCGAGGACGGCGATGCCGTAGTCGCTGATCAGCAGCGAGAACTCACGGGTGGAGGACGCCGGGTCGAAGGCGAGCTGGGCGGAGAAGACCTTCTCCACGCCGGTCAGCGCGAGGCGGACGAGCTCACGCAGCTGCACTGCCATCGGCGTCAGCCGGTAGTCGTTGCCCACCCGGCTCAGCAGCTCGTCGCCGAAGTGCCGCCGGAGCCGGGCGAGAGACGCTGACAGCGCCGGCTGGCTCAGTCCCATCTGGGCGGCGGCGCGGGTGACGCTGCGCTGCTGGAGCAACGCGTCGAGAGCCACGAGCAGGTTCAGATCGAGGCTCGCCAGGTTCACGCGGTCACGCTATCCACGCCGTGGATGCCCGTCATCAGGCATCTCGTCTTCCCTCACCCCTGTGGGCTGCCCCACGGTGTAGGCGTGCCGCAGACCACACCGGACCTCGACCGCAGTGATCCTGCGGGCGCCATCGCCGCAGCCGCGAAGCGCGTGTCCAACGCGGGCCGGTGGGGTGCGGACGACGTGCTCGGCAGCATGAACTTCCTCGACGAGGAGAAGCGCCGGGAGGGCGCGGCGCTGATCCGTCGCGGTGCGTCCTTCTCGCTGTCGCAGCGGTTCGACGCCGACGGCCCGCAGAAGGGCTGGCGCCGCCGCACCAACCCGGTGCACACCATGCTGGACACCGGCCTGGACGCCGAGCGCGGCCAGGACTTCCCGCACGGCCTCGGCGGCGCCGACGACGTGGTCTTCATGCCGCTGCAGGCCTCCACCCAGTGGGACGGCCTCGGCCACATCTTCGACCACGGCACCGCGTACAACGGGCGTCGCGCCGGCGACGTGGTCACGAGCGAGGGCGACCGGCTGACCGGCATCGAGACCGTCGCCGCGCTGATCGCCGGCCGCGGCGTGCTGCTGGACGTCGGCCGGGCGATCGGCACCGACGGGGAACTGCCCGACGGCTTCGCCATCACCGCCGAGCACCTCGAGGCCACCATCGCCGCGCAGGGCGAGACCTCGCGGGTCGGCCGCGGTGACCTGGTGCTCGTACGGACCGGCCGCCTCACCCGTGCCCGCCGCGACATCGCCGAGGGTCGCGGCTGGGGCGACTACGCCGGCGGTCCCGCTCCCGGCCTGTCGTTCACCACCGCCGACTGGCTGCACGACAGCGAGATCGCCGGCATCGCCACCGACACCTGGGGCTTCGAGGTGCGACCCAACGAGTTCGACGTCGCCTTCCAGCCCCTGCACCAGGTGGCGATCCCGCACATCGGGCTGTTCATCGGAGAGATGTGGGACCTCGACGCGCTGGCCGCCGACTGCGCCGCCGACGGCCGCCACGACTTCTGGCTGACCGCCGCACCCCTGCCCGTGACCGGCGCCGTCGGCGCGCCGGTCAACCCCATCGCCGTCAAGTGATCCGGACGAAGGAGTCCTGACATGCCTGCCGTCAACGACGTCCTGGTGGTCGGTGGAGGCCTCTCCGGCGCCGCCACCGCGATCCTGCTGGCCGACTCCGGCGTCAGCGTCGAGCTCGCCGAGATCAAGCCGGACGTGACCGCCCTGGGCTCCGGCATCACCCTCCAGGGAAACGCCCTGCGCGTGCTGCGGGAACTGGGCTTGCTCGACGAGTGCGTCGCACGGGGATGGACGTCGGAGGGTCTGGTCCTGAGGGCACCGTTCGCACCGGACGCCACCGTGGTCGCCCGCATGCCGAACCACCGGTCCGGTGGGCCCGACCTGCCGGCGAGCATGGGCATGTACCGCCCCGATCTCGCGCGCATCCTGATGAGCAGGGCCGAGCAGGCAGGCGTCAAGACCCGTTTCTCGACCACCGTCCAGGAACTGGAGCAGGACGGCACCGGCGTCGACGTCCGGTTCACCGACGGCTCCACCGGCCGCTACGACCTCGTGGTGGGCGCCGACGGCGTCCGCTCGTGGACGCGGCGCATGCTGCAGGTCCCGCTCGAGACCAAGTCGGTCGGCATGGGGATCTGGCGGGTCTTCGCTCCCCGTCCCGCCGAGGTGGAGAACTCCGAGTTCTACTACGGCGGGCCCTGCTACATCGCCGGCTACACCCCGACCGGGGAGGACTCGCTGTACGCCGTCCTCGTCGAGGACGCCCAGGACCGCACGACGCTGACGCCCGAGGAGAAGGTCGCGATCGTCCGGGGCCTGTCGGAGTCCTACCACGGACCCTGGGACGAGATCCGCGAGTCGATCAGCGACCCGGAGAAGATCCACTACACCTGGTTCGAGGAGCACCTCCTCGACGCACCGTGGCACCGCGGCCGTGTCGTCCTGATCGGCGACGCCGTGCACACCTGCCCGCCCACCATCGCCCAGGGCGGTGCGCTGGGCCTGGAGGACGCGTCGGTCCTCGCCGACGTCCTCACCTCGGCCGAGGCCTTCGACGACGACCTGCTCGCGACCTTCGCCGCCCGCCGCTACGACCGCGTGAAGGAGGTCGTCGACGCCTCGATGCAGATCGCCCGGTGGCAGCTCGCGCACGAGCAGGGCGACGTCCCCGCGCTCATGGGGCGGATCGCCGCCCTCACCAGCCAGCCCGCCTGACGAAGGACCCCCTCCTCCCGTCCTCCGCAAGCTCAGGATGGGACCCGGGAGGGGGCCAGACCCCCACGGAGAGAGCCACATGACCCAGCGTCTGATCACCCACCTGCGGCACGTCGACCTCGCCGTGCCCGACTTCGGCAAGCAGCTCGACTTCTACACGAACACCTGGGGCCTGACCGCCGAGCACAGCGACTCCGGGCTGGCCTTCCTCGCCGCCGAGGGCTCGCCCGAGCAGTACGTCGTCCGGCTGCGCCAGTCGGGCGACAAACGGATCGACCTGATCTCCTTCGGTGCCGCGAACGCCGCCGACGTCGACACGCTCGCCGCGCAGGTGGCCGCCGACGGCGTGCAGCTGGTGTCCGAGCCAGGGGCGCTGCAGACCCCCGGCGGCGGCTACGGCTTCCGGTTCTTCGACAACGAGGGCCGCACTGTCGAGATCAGCTCCGACGTCGCCGTCCGGCAGCACCGGAAGATCGAGGAGGGCGAGGACATCCCCGTCCGCCTCTCCCACGTGGTCATCAACTCCGCCGACCCCGCGAGCACCCGCGCGTTCTACGAGAAGCACCTCGCGTTCGCGCTCTCGGACACCCTGATGCACCCGCGCATGGGCGAGATGATGTGGTTCATGCGGATCAACGCCTGGCACCACAGCATGGCGATCGCCCGCGGTCCGCACCCGTCCCTGCACCACGCCTCCTTCGAGATGCGCGGCATCGACGAGTACATGCGCGGTACCGGCCGGCTGATGCGCGCCGGCGTCGAGAAGGTGTGGGGCCCCGGCCGGCACAAGGCCGGCAACAACACCTTCAGCTACTTCCTCGACCCGCACGGGAACACCGTCGAGTACACGACCGAGCTCGAGACCGTCGACGAGGACACCTGGCACCCGCACGTCCTCGACATCACCGACCCGATGACGGCCGACCAGTGGGGCACGGCGAACCAGATGAACGAGTTCGTGGCCCAGAAGTCGTTCAACGACCCCGACAAGGGCCTGTTCGTCGCTCCTCCGGTCTGATGCGGTTCGCGACCTGGGAGTCCGGGGGCCGCGTGCAGGCCGGTGTGGCGGGAGCCGCCGGCCTGCACGCCCTTCCCGACGGCCGTTCCGTCCTCGACCTCGTCCGCGCCGGGCTGCCGGCCGCGCTGGAGGCCGGGGAGGCCGCGCTCGCCGGCCCGGCGGTGCCGCTCGACTCGGTGCGCCTGCTGCCGCCGCTGCAGCCGCCGACGATCCGCGACTTCGTCGCCTTCGAGGAGCACGTCGAGGGCGTGCGCAAGGCCATCGACGGGGTGGGCGGCGTCGTCCCGGAGTGGTACCAGGCGCCCACCTTCTACTTCACCAACCCCTACGCCGTGGTCGGCGCGCACGACGACGTCGCGGTGCCGCCGGGGTCGCAGCGCTTCGACTTCGAGCTGGAGGTGGCCGCCGTCATCGGGAAGGACGGCGCCTCGCTGACGCCCGAGCAGGCCCGCGGGCACGTCTTCGGCTACACGCTGTTCAACGACTGGTCGGCGCGGGACCTGCAGGCCCGCGAGATGAAGGTGAGCCTCGGGCCGGCCAAGGGCAAGGACTCGGCGACGACGCTCGGGCCGTGGCTGGTCACCGCGGACGAGCTCGAGCCCTACCGGGACGACGAGGGGTTCCTCGCGCTGGACATGCGAGTGTCGGTCAACGGCACCGGGATCGGCCAGGACCTGCTCTCCAACATGGGCTGGCCGTTCGAGGAGCTCGTCTCCTACGCCTCTCGCGGCACCGAGGTGCGCGCCGGTGACGTGCTGGGGTCGGGCACCTGCGGCAACGGCGGCTGCCTGGCCGAGCTGTGGGGGCGCCGTGGCGCGGACGCCCCTCCCCCGCTGCAGCCCGGCGACGTCGTCGAGATGACCGTCGAAGGCATCGGCACCGTCCGCAACCGCGTCGTCCCCGGCCTGGACCTGCCGCCGGTGGCCCCCGCCCGCGCGCGACCGCGCATCCGGGAGCGTCGCCGGTGAGCCGGCTCGAGGGCAAGGTCGTCGTGGTCACCGGAGCGGCGCAGGGCCAGGGCGCCGCCGAGGCGCGGCTGCTGGCGGCCGAGGGTGCGACGGTCGTGGCGACCGATGTCCGGCCCGAGGCGGCCGAGGACCTGTCGGGGGTGGACTACCAGCAGCTCGACGTCACCGATGCGGCCGGCTGGGCCTCCCTGGCGGCCGACCTGGCCGACCGGCACGGCCGGGTGGACGGGCTCGTGGCCAACGCCGGCGTCACCTGGCGGGCCCGCCTCGCCGACCTCGACCCGGCCGACCTGGCGCGGGTCTCCGAGGTCAACGTGACCGGCACGCTGCTCGGCATCCAGGCGGTGAGCCCGCTGATGACCTCCGGGGGGTCGGTCGTCGTGGTCGGCTCCGTGGCGGCGTTGACCGGGCACTTCCCCGTGGCCTACACCGCGAGCAAGTGGGCGCTGCGCGGGCTGGCCAAGGCCGCCTGCCTGGAGCTCGGCCCGCGCGGCATCCGGGTGAACACGGTGCACCCCGGCTACATCGAGACCCCCATGACGGCGTCGGCCTCACCCGCCTTCCGCGACGCCAACCTGGCGGAGACGCCGCTGGGCCGCACCGGCACCGTCGACGAGGTCGCACCGCTGGTGCTCTTCCTCCTGAGCGACGAGGCGTCGTTCATCACCGGCGCCGAGATCCCCGTCGACGGCGGGATGACCGCGCACGGCGGCGTGAAGTCGATCAGCGACGCGGTCCGGGCGGCGGCGCCGTGACCGGCCGGCTCGAGGCCGAGGGCGCCCTGATCACCGGCACCGCCGGTGGCCAGGGCCGCGCCGCCGCGCTGCTCCTCGCCGCCGAGGGCGCAGCCCACGGCATCCGGGCCACGTGCGTCAGCCCCGGCACGACCCACACGCCCGCCACCGAGGGGGACCTGCTGGCCCCCGGCTCCCCCATGCGTTCGATCGCCCGGTCCGTCCCGCTCGGGCGGATCGGTGCGCCCGAGGAGGTCGCCCGGTGCGCCCTCTTCCTCGCCTCGAACGAGGCGTCCTACGTCACCGGCGCCGATCTCGTGGTCGATGGCGGCTGGTCCGCCGTCCTCCCCGGCGCCTGCTGAACCCCACCTGAGAGGAACCCACCGTGTTCGAGTACTTCCCGGGCAACTACGTCTGGAACCTCGGCGTCGTCGCGGCGCTCAACAGCGGCGGGCTGATCGACGAGGTCGATCGGGCCTGCCGCCCCATCAAGGAGGCGGCGCAGCAGGGCGAGGACGCCGGGACGAAGGACTTCCTGCGCGCGTGGCGCAAGCTCACCGACCAGCTCGTCGAGCAGGCGGAGGCCGCCGAGAAGGCCGGTCACCTCAGCACCGCGGGCCAGCTGTACCACCGCGCCACCAACTACCTGTGCCAGGCCGAGCGCATGCTGTCGAAGTCCGACCCGGACCGGGTACCGACGTACCGGCGGGTCCTGGAGCTGGCGCAGAAGTCCTTCGACCTGAGGGACCCGCGGGTCACGCGGGTCGAGATCCCCTACGAGGGCACCACCCTGCCGGCCTACTTCAGCGCCGCCCCGGCCACCGAGGAGGGGCCCGCACCGGTGATCGTCCTGGTCAACGGGCTGGACTCGGCCAAGGAGCACATGTACTCCTCGGGCCACTGGGCCGAGCTCGCCGCGCGTGGCATCTCCTGCCTGATGCTCGACCAGCCCGGTACCGGCGAGGCGCTGCGCCTGCAGGGCCTGACCGCCCGGATCGACACCGAGGCGTGGGCCGGCGCGGCCGTGGACTGGCTGGAGACCCGCCCGGACGTCGACGCCTCCCGCATCGGCATCGTCGGCTGGTCGCTGGGTGGGTACTACTCCCCCCGGGCCGCCGCGTTCGAGAAGCGGTTCGCGCTCTGCGTGGCGTGGGGCGCCAACCACGACTGGGGCGCGGTCCAGCGCCGCCGCAAGGAGCGCGAAGGCGAGCGGCCGGTCCCCCACTACTGGGAGCACGTCCTGTGGGTCTGGGGCAAGGACGGCGACGAGAAACACCTCGACGAGTTCCTCGACTTCGCCGACGACATCCACCTCGACGGTGTCGTCGAGAAGATCACCGTCCCGTTCCTGATCGCACACGGCCAGAACGACCGGCAGATCCCGCTGGAGTACGCGCACCGCTCCTACGAGCAGGCGGTCAACTCGCCCAAGCGCGAACTCCGGGTCTTCACCCCCGAGGAGGGTGCGACCGAGCACATCGGTCTGGACCACCTGCCCTACGTGAGCACGTTCGTCGCCGACTGGGTCGCCGACACCTTCGCCGAGATCGGGGGCCGGTCGTGAGCATGCTCTTCCTCAAGCTCGCCGTCCGGGACCTGGCCACCGCACGGGCCTTCTACGAGGCGCTCGGCTTCCGCATCAACGAGCACTCCTCGGACGAGCACACGGCCGCGGTCGTGGTGGACGACGACTTCGTCGTGACGCTGCTGACCCAGGACCGCTTCTCCGAGCTCTTGACCGGCGAGCCCGGTGACCCGGTGCGGCCCACCGCCGTCCCGTGCCTGTCGGTGCAGCTGCGGGAGCAGGTCGACGACTTGGTGGGCCGAGCGCTGAGCTCGGGTGGACGCCCCGGGGTGCCGGCCCGGGAGGACAGGAACACCTACACCGGCAGCTTCGCCGACCCCGACGGCAACGTCTGGCAGGTCACCTGGCTCGAGCAGCTGCACGTCATCAACTGACCGCCTCACCGACGTCCCCGCCTCCGAGGAGCAGCGCATGCCCGGCCCCGACGTGATCGAGACCCGCGTCGGCATCGTCGGCGGCGGACCGGCCCGGCTGATGCTCTCGCACCTGCTCGCCGGGGCCGGGATCGACGACGTCGTGGTGGACAACTGCACGCACGAAGACCATTCGGACGACCCTCCGACGAAAGGCGCACCAGCGTGAGTTCCGCTGCGACGAAGGTCGCCGACCACCTGAAGGCACGGTTCCTCTCCTCGGTGGCGACCCGCATGGTCAAGCCTCCGGCCATCTCGCTGACCGACCGGGACGTCGCCGAGCCGGAGGCCGTCCTGGTCCCGACGCGGCACGGGGAGGTGCGGTGCTTCGTCACCCGCGCGGCAGCCGGGGCGCCGCTGGCCGCCGGAACCGCGCCCCCGCCAGTACACATCCACCTCCACGGAGGTGCGTTCCTGGTCGGGGCGCCACGGCAGGACGAGCACCTGATCCGCGGCATCGCCGGCGAGGTGGGCGCCACGGTGGTCAACGTCGACTACTCGACCTGGCCGCAGGGGCGCTACCCGCGGGCCCACGAGGAGTGCTACGACGTCCTGCGGTGGGTCCGGAGCTCCGGGGACGCCATGGGCTGGGACAGCACACGCGTCTCCATCAGCGGCATCAGCGCCGGCGGGAACCTCGCCCTCGGCGCCCTGGAGCTGGCCCGGCGCGCCGGTGATCCGGCACCGCGTGCGGCCGTCCTGATCGTGCCGAGCGTCGACCAGACGATCCCGCCGGAGCAGTACACGTCCCCGCTCCCGTCGGCCGCGGCCACCCCCCCGTTCGTGAGCCCCAGCCTGGTGCGCCTCGTGCAGGGGTTCTACTTCGCCGATGCCTCCCGGCGCGCGGAGCCCCTCGCCTCCCCGGGTCTGGGAGGCAGCGAGGAGTTCGCAGCCCTCCCGCCGCTGCTCGTGGTCACCGCGGAGCGGGACTCGATCCGCAGGCAGGACGAACGCTTCGTGGAGAAGGCCCGGGGCAACGGCGTGCCCGTGACCTACCACTGCGCCGCCGGCGTCGACCACGGATTCCCGCAGAGCTCGAAGAAGCAGGACGAGCCCGCCATCAGGGAACTGGCGGAACTCGTGCGGGCTCACCTGACGGAGCACCTCGCCTGACGGTTCAGGACTCCCTGGACGGTGGGAGCGCGAACGCGGAGCAACGCTCGCTCCTCGAGCCGGCCCCCGATGGAGGCGCTGCGGGGCGCGGCGCGACCACCGGGGTGCCCGCAGCTTCGACCCGGAACGATCGATCTGACGCGGAGGAAAAGCACGGGAGCACAGGCTTCAGCCCCAGGGAGCTCAACGCCCGCGCGGGCGAGCCGCTCGTGCTGGCCCGGCGGGGCCACTTCTGGACGGGGATGGAGTCGGTTCCGACCGAGACCGGCGCCGCCGTCCGCGGACAGACGTATGTGGAGTACTGGATCCCGAGCGAGCTCCGTGTGGGGGCGGAGCACCTGCGCCTGGGCGAGCACGGCGTGCACGGCAACGGGCACATGATGATGGTGGAACGCAACAACGGCGAGGTCGCTTCGGTCATCGAGGCTTGGCTCTCGTCGCAGGGCCTGGCCGACTGAGGCTGCGCTGGCCGGCTGCTCCGAAAGCTGGGCCGGCAGATGCTGGGCCGGCGCCCGCTCCCGACCCGGCACTGGCCTCGTCGAGGACCGGGTGGCGGATGCCCTCAGCCGCAGGGCAGCACGCCGGGACGGCCGACTCCCCCGCCTGACCGACGCCGCTACGCGTTGCCGCGCCGGCCGATCGTCAGGGATCAGGCCGGCGCCCCCGCCGACACCTCGGCGGCCGCGCACGGGGAGCGCCTCCCAGAGGCCCGCCGGTCGGCATGGAGGCGCCGCGGGGACGACGGACGCCCCGGCCCCGCGAGACGCGGGACCGGGGCACCAGTGGGTTAAGCCGGGCTGGAAGGACGCCTCTGGCCGGCAGCGGTCAGGACTGCGGCGGGATGAACCGGCGGTAGGCCGGCACGGCCGCGACAGCGGTTCCGACGTGCATGAGCATCAGCGCGAGGACCCCGGCGGTCGTGGTCCCCGGCTGGGACTCGCTGACGAGGAGCATGACGTCCGGGATGAGTGAGAGCACGACCACCGTGGGGACGAGCACGCGCAGCAGGCCCGAGGCGTTGCGGCTGCGCGCGACGATCAGGTGCCAGACGACGGCGCCGATGATCGCGCCCACGACGGTCAGGAAGCCGTACACCGGCAGGGTGAGCGGCTGGAACTCGTCGGGGATGTCGAAGACCGCCTTCGCGAGCAGGGCGATCACGCTGTTGATCACGAGCGCGCCGACGGCGCCGATGGCCGCAGCGACGGCGGTGTTCTTCCAGGAAACGCGGGTGCCGTTGGTCAGGGTGGTGGTCATGGCGGTTCTCCAGGTCCAGGGGGTGGGTCGCGTGCCGGTCGGTCCCGGCGGGTGAGGGCGACGGCGAGGTCGGCCCGTGCCTCGCGGACGCGGCATTCACTTGATGACGCAAGTGAGACTAGCCGATAGATGGTTGTGCTGGCAAGCGTCCTGACAAATCGGCGGGCCGGCGGGCGACGCACCCGTGCTCCGCGCCGAGGCGATGCCCCGCCGCTGACCCCATGCCCAGGAGAACGAGCAGGCCGGTTCGTGCGCGACCTCGATCAGGCCGACGGTCTCCAGCAGCTCGTGCAGCGGCGCTCTCGACGTCCGGTGGTCCCCCCGTTGACAGCCACCGATCCCGACGTCGGCCGGTCCGACACGAGATCGATCTGGTGTACCGGTTGCTGCACTCGCTCCAGCCGCGCGCCGGGTCAGGTGACGGTGAGCCGGACCGGGATGCTCTCCCAGGCACGGAGGGTGTTGTTGTGGTGTCGCTTGGTCGGGCCGGCCAGCTCGATCGTGCGCACCCGGCGGGCCAGTGCGGTGAGGACGGACTCGGCCTCCAGCCGGGCGACGTGCTGGCCCACGCACTGGTGCAGCCCCATGCCGAAGCCGACGTGACCGGACGGGTCGCGGCTCAGGTCGAAGACGTCCGGGTCGACCCACCGGCGCGGGTCACGGTTGGCGGCGGCCAGGAACATCAGCACCTTGCGCCCTTCCGGCACCACCGCGTCACCGATGCGGACGTCGGCCGTCGTCGTCCGGAAGAACGTCTGCACCGGGGACTCCCACCGGACGGCCTCGTCGAACGCGACCCGGACCAGCGAGGGGTCGGCGATCAGCCGCGCCCACTGGCCCGGGTTGGTCGCGAAGGCGTACAGGACGGCGGACAGCCCGTGCACCGTCGTGTCGACCCCCGCGGTGAGCAGCGAGCGGACGACGAGCGGCGCCTGCTGCGGCGTGATGTCACCCCGGTCGGCGGCGGCCCAGATGGCGGCGCCGAAACCGTCCTCGCTCAGCGCCTCGCGGGCGCACTGCGCGCCCACCCACGCCGACAGCTCGGCGACCCGGGGCGCGCCCTTGGCCACCAGGTCGTTGCTCGGGCCGAAGGCGTTGAACGCGTGGTCCCCATACGGCAGCAGGTGTTCCCGGCCGTCCGGGCCCAGACCGACGGCGTCGGGGAAGACCCGCAGCGGGAACGCCTCGGCCAGAGCCGGGACGGCGTCGAACTCGGTGCCCGCGGCGAGGACCTGGTCGACGAGCTGTTCGGCGTCGGCGGCCCAGCGGTCGCGGAGCCGGCGCAGCGCCCGCGGGCCGAGCACCTTGGTGAGCACACGGCGGGGGGCGTCGTGCCGCGGCGGGTCGGCCTCCAGCAGCAGGCTGGGCGGCCGCCAGGGCTTCTCGGTGCGGAAGTTGGACAGCCCCACCCCGGCGGCGGACTGGAACTGCTGCCAGTCCACCAGGGCGGCGTGCACCTCCTCGTACCGACCGAGGGCGTGCACGTCGTAGCGGCTCAGGTACACCACCGGACCGGACTCGCGCAGCTGCTGGTGGAACGGCAACGGGTCCTCGAGGACCTCGTGGCTGAAGGGGTCGGCGTCGCTGACCGGCAGGTCGGCGACGCCCGGACTCGGGGCGAGGGTCATGGCGGGCTCCAGCGGGGTCAGAGGTCAGGTGTCAGAGGTCCAGCACGAGGCGGTCGCTGCACGAGCGGGAGACACACGGGTACATGCAGTCGCCGGCGGCCCGCTCAACGTCGTCCAGCAGTGAGTCGCGGTGGTCGGGCTGACCGGCGAGCACAGTGGTCTCGCAGGTGCCGCACGTCCCCTGCCGGCAGGAGGACAGCAGATCGACCCCGGCAGCGGCCACCGCCTCCAGCACGGAGACGTCCGGGGTCACCGTGACCGTGCGCCCGGAACGGCGCAGCTCCACCTCGAAGGACGTGGTCCGCACCGGAGCCCCCCGCTCCTCGGCGACGAACCGCTCGGTGTGCAGCGACCGCGCCGGCCAGCCGGCGCAGGCGGCCTCCATCGCGGCCAGCAGCGGAGCCGGGCCGCAGCTGTAGACCGGCGTGCCCGGCCGCGGCTCGCCCAGGAAGCCGGGGAGGTCCAGCAGGCCGAACTCGTCCTGCGGCCGGACCTGCACCCGCTCGCCGTAGGCCGACAGCACGTCCAGGAAGGCCATCGAGCTGCGCTGCCGCCCGCCGTAGAGCAGCCGCCAGTCCGCACCCAGCATCTCGGCCTGCTCGACCATGGGCAGGATGGGCGTGATGCCGATGCCGCCGGCCACGAACAGATAGGACTCGGCCGGCACGAGGGGGAAGTTGTTCCGCGGCCCGCCCAGGCCGACCAGGTGCCCGGGGGCGAGCTGCTCGTGCACGTAGCTGGACCCGCCGCGACCGGCAGGCTCCAGCAGCACGCCGACCCGGTAGGAGGACGCGTCCCAGCGGTCGCCGCACAGCGAGTACTGGCGGGTCAGACCGTTGTCCAGGGTCAGGTCGACATGAGCGCCCGGCGTCCAGTCCGGCAGCCGGCCGCCGTCCGGCGCGGTCAGGGTCACCGTGACGACTCCGTCGGCGACGCGCGTCTTCTCCGCCACAGTCACCATCGTGCGGTCCACCCCGCCGCGGCGGGCCTTGCCCGACTGCTCCACTGCCAGCACTCCGACCTCCTCGTCGTCGTCCGCCAGCGTGCGACCCGGGTCACCGCCCCCTGTAGGCCTTTCTCAATGGACGAGAGATCGGTGCCACACTCGCCCCCATGGCGCGGACCCCGACCGGCGAATCGGTGCTGGCCCGTGCCGTGCGGGTACTGGACGCCTTCACCGCCGACGAGCCGGTGCTCTCGGTCGGCGAGGTGGCCCGGCGCAGCGGCCTGCACGTGGCCACCGCATCCCGGCTGGTCGCCGAACTGGTCGCCTCCGGGCTGCTGGAGCGGGGTCCGGGGCGGGAGGTCCGGGTCGGCGTCCGGCTGTGGGAGCTCGGCGCCCGGGCCTCCCCCACGGTGTCGCTGCGGGACGCCGCGATGCCGTTCCTGGAAGACGTGCACGCGGTCGTCGGCCACCACGCGCAACTGGGCGTGCTCGACGGCGACGACGTGCTCTTCCTCGAGCGGCTCAGTGCCCGCGACGCCGTCATCAACTACACGCGGATCGCCGGCCGGCTTCCGCTGTACACCTCGTCGTCCGGGCTGGTGCTGCTGGCGCATGCGCCCTTCGAGGTGCAGGAGCGGGTGCTGGCCGGACCGCTGCGCCCGGTCACCCCCGCCGGGCTGCACACGCCGGCGGAGCTGCGGACGGCGCTGGCCGGGGTGCGCAGGACCCACTCCGCAGTGCTGGCCGGACACCAGCACCCCGACGCGACCGGGGTGGCCGTCCCGGTCCGCGACGAGCGCGGCACCGTGGTCGCCGCGCTGTCGGTGATCGTCCCGAACGACGGTCGCGGGCCGGGCCTGGTGCCCTTGTTGCTCGCCGCGGCGCTGGGCATCTCGCGCGCGCTGAGGAGTCGGCCCCCGTCGTCTGCCTGAGGCGACGCTCAGCCCGGCAGACTCCGGCTGATCGCGCGGGCCGCGGCGCGGACGCCCGGGGCCATCGCCCGGACGGCGGCCGGGGAGTCGCCGCGGACGACGATCGACAGCGCGGCGACGACCGTCCCGCGGGCCGAGATCGGGGCGGCCACCGAGACTGCGTCCTCGGTGACCTGGCGGTCGCTGACGGCCACCCCACTGCGGCGCACCTCGGCCAGCACCCGCCGGAGCTGCAGCGGATCGGTGATCGTGTGCGGGGTGTACCGGTGCAGCGGAGCGGCGAGCACCTGCTCCTGCACCGCGACCGGGGCGTGCGCGAGCAGCACCAGCCCCACGCCGGTCGGCGGCAGTGCGAACCGGCCGCCGACCTCGGTGAGCACCGTGACCGCGTCGCGCGACGCGAAACGCTCGACGAACACGACATCGACGCCGTCCCGCACGGCCAGCTGCACGTTCTCGTGGGTGACCTCGTAGAGGTCCTCCATGAACGGCAGCGCCGCCTCCCGGAGCCCCAGCCCCCGCGGGGCCAGCGCGCCCAGCTCCCACAGCCGCAGCCCCACCCGGTAGCGGCCGTCGTCGTCGCGCTCCAGGCCGCCCCAGGCGCAGAGCTCGGCGATGAGCCGGTGCGCGGTCGACAGCGGGACGCCGGTCGCCCGGGCGACCTCCGACAGCGTCAGTGCCCGGCGCTCGCGGGTGAAGGAGTCCAGCACCGCGAGCAGCTTGGACCCCGCCGTCCGCTTGGCCGGGCTCAGAGCTCCAGCACGAGCTTCGGGCATGCCGCCCGGGAGACGCAGATGAACATCGTGTCGTTGGCCCCCTGCTCCTCCGGGGTCAGCAGGGAGTCCCGGTGGTCGACCGTCCCCTCCAGCACCCCGGTCTCGCACGTGCCGCACGTCCCCTCCTGACACGAGGAGAGCACGGCGATCCCCGCCTCCTCGACCACCTGCAGGATCGACCGGTCCGGCGGGACGGTCAACGTGAGGCCGCTGTTGGCCAGCTCGACCTCGAACGCCCCGGTCAGCACCGGCTCACCGACGTCCTTGGGCGCGAATCGTTCCACGTGCAGGGCGCCGGCCGGCCAGGCCGCGCAGCGCTGCTCGACCGCGCGCAGCAGCGGCTCGGGCCCGCAGCAGTAGACCAGCGTGTCCGGCAGCGGGGTGCCGAGGATGCGGTCGAGGTCGATGAGGCCGACCTCGTCCTGCGGGTGCAGGGCGACCCGCGGCCCGTGCGCGGCCTCCAGTGTCTCGACGAACGCCATCGAGGTGCGGCTGCGCCCGCCGTAGTGGAACTCCCACTCCGCGCCGGCCCGCTCGGCCGCGGCCGCCATCGGCATGATCGGGGTGATCCCGATGCCCCCGGCGAGGAAGACGTAGCGGGGGCTGGGCACCAGCGCGAAGTGGTTGCGCGGACCCCGGACGTCGACGTCCATGCCCTCGAGCAGCTCGTCGTGCACCCAGGCCGACCCGCCCCGGCCGGCGGGCTCGCGCAGGACGCCGAGCTGCCACATCGTCCGGTCGGCCGGGTCGCTGCACAGCGAGTACTGCCGGACCAGCCCGCCCGGCAGCTGCAGGTCGACGTGCGCGCCCGGCGTCCAGGCCGGCAGATCGGCCCCGGTCGGGTCGCGCAGCTCCAGGACGACGACGCCCTCGGCGCCGGCGGTCCGCTGGGCCACCCGCAACCGCAGGTCCACCTCGTCATGGGTGCTGTGCACGGTTCTCCTTCTCGGTCCCCGCTGCAGGGGCCCGCCGCGAGCCTGCGAGCGGTGGGGGCAGCGGGGTCCTCTCTCAGGCGGGGACGGGGGCGGGGACGCGGCGGATGATCACCTGCGGGTCGGTGACCAGGTGCGCCGGCGGCGCGGGGAGCGGTCCGCCGGCCGGCGGCGCGATCGGTCCGCCGGCCGGGTGGTCGGGGTGGGCCAGCAGCCACTCCCACATCTCCACCGGGTCGCTCGCCTCGGCCTCGGCGCCGCAGTGGCAGAGCCCGCGCAGCCGGTCCGAGCCCGGCAGCCAGTTGACCCGCAGCACCCTCTCCCCGCCCAGCACCTGGCGCGGGGCCGGCAGCGTCATGTCGCGCTCGATCACCGGGCGGCCGCCGCCGGCTGCAGGACGGCGTCCCCGGCGCCCTCGGCCGCCAGCCGGGCGATGATCCGCCGGGCCGCGAGGCCGCCGGTGTCGATGTTGATCGACAGTTCCTGGTAGCCGTCGGGCTCGCCGGTGAGCACCTGCTCGAGCACGTCGAGCGCCTCGACGTCCTGCAGGACGACGGTGCGGTTGCTCTCCCGCAGGAACTCCGACACCCCGGCGTCGTCGAGGGCGAAGTCGCGGGCGACCGCCCAGAAGTCGTGCGTGCTGGACTCGGTCTCCGGCGTGATGGCGTAGACGACCTCGACGTGGAAGGCGTCGGGGTCGGTGCCGTCGGAGTTCGGCAGGACGCCGACCGGCGCGATCCGGCTGTGCAGCTTGTACAGGCAGGGCGGAGTGAACTCGATGTCCTGCCAGCGGGTGATCCGGCCGGTGATGCCGGTGCTCTTGGCGTAGAAGGGCGGGCACTCGGCGTCGGCCATGTGCCGGCTGACGTAGACGATCCCGGCCGCGTCGTCCACCTCGGTGGTGATCGGGGTGTCGGCGACCTCCGGCGTCCCGATGTAGCCGCCGTGCAGGTAGGTCTCGTGCGAGAGGTCCATCAAGTTGTCGATCAGCAGGCTGGCCCGCGCGGCGAGCGGCTCCATCCCGCTGACCGTCGTCCAGCCCTCCATCGCCAGCCAGGGCGCGCGCGGGATGCGGGTGGCGTCGGCCAGCGCCGGGTCGCCGATCCACACCCACACGAAGCTGTCCTGCTCCACGACCGGGTAGCTCTTCAGCCGGGCCGTGCGCGGCACCCGCGCCTGCCCGGGGACGGCGACGCAGCCGCCGTCCGCACCGTAGGTGAAGCCGTGGTAGCCGCAGACGACGGTGTCGCCGGCCAGGTGGCTGGGCTGCTGCGAGAGCGGGAACCGGCGGTGCACGCAGCGGTCGCTCATCGCGGTGACCGCGCCGGCCTCGGAACGCCAGAACAGGACCGACTCCCCGCAGACGGTGCGGCTGAACAGCTCCCGCCCGACCTCGCGGCCGTAAGCGGCCACGTACCACTGGTTGCGCACCATCGACGTCATTGCTGTCCTCCTGCTGGCTCGCCGTGTCCCGCTCACCATGACCGGGGTCACGACGCCGGCGGAACGGACCTTCCGTCGGATGGAAGGCCGACCCGATCGGGCGCCCCGCGGGCGGTGTCCCGCAGCGGGCGCTTCAGCACCTCAGCGCGCTCGCCCGCCAGGCCGGGTTGGCCGAGCAGACGTCGGCCGACCTCGAGGGCGGCACGGCAACCCCACGGTGCAGACGCTGTCGGCCGTCGCGCGGGCGCTGGGCATCGGCATCAGCCTGCTGGTGGCGGAGTGGGGCAGCCCCGTCCTGCTCCAGCGGGGCGCCGATGCCAAGTGGAGCCGACGACGTCGTCGGCCGGCGGCGGACACTGAACCAGATCCACGGCACCGGTCAGGTCAGCACCGCGATCGTCGAGCTCGACGGCAACCGTGTGGTCCGGACAGCCCTGCCACCCGGCGCGCTCCACCACGCCCACGTCCTCACCGGCCGCCTGCTCGCCGGCCCGATGGAGGACCTGCGCACCCTCGTCGCCGGCGACTTCGTGCGCTCCGCCGGCGACGTGCCCCTTGTCCTGCGCTCAGCCACCGAGACGACCGCGGTCATGCAGATCCTCACGACGGTCCCCCAGGTCCAGCAGTCCACCCCGGCGTGACCGGGACGTCCTCGTCGGCGGGGCGGCGCGGAACCGGCCGGGTGGCTGCCCGGGACGCGCGCGGCGGCCCGTACCGGGTGGCCCGCTCAGCCGCCGTAGACGCGGAACACGGGCTCGGCGATGCAGACCGGCTTGGTGGCGCCTTCTGCCTCGATGACCGCAGTGGCCGTCAGCTGCAGGCCGCCAGAGACCTCCTCGACGTCCTTGAGCGAGGCGGTCAGCCGGATCTTCGAGCCCACCGGCACCGGGGACGGGAACCGCACCTTGTTCAACCCGTAGTTCACCGCCATCGTCGCGTCGCTGACCGTGAGCACCTGCGACCACATCGGGATGAGCAGCGACAGGGTCAGGTAGCCGTGGCCGATCGGGCCGCCGAACGGGCTCTCGGCCTTGGCGCGGTCGACATCGACATGGATCCACTGGTGGTCGTCGGTGGCGTCGGCGAAGGTGTTCACCCGCTCCTGGGTGACCTCGATCCAGTCGCTGGTGCCGAGCTCCTCGCCCTTCAGCGACGGCAGCTCGGCGATGGTCGTGGTGGTGGTCATGCGTCCTCCTCGTTGGGCACGTACGTACGTCGCAGATCGGGCTTGCGGATCTTGCCGGTCGCCGTCTTGGGCAGCTCGTCCACGTAGCGGACCTCCTTGGGCACCTTGAACCCGGCGAGGCGATCGCGGAGCGTGGCGCGGAGGGCGTCCCCGTCGCGGGGTGCGCCGGGAGCGGGGACGACGACGGCCAGGCCGACCTCGCCCCAGTGCGCGTCCGGCTTCCCGATGACCGCGACCTCCTGCACCTCGGGCAGCTCGAGCATCACGGACTCGACCTCGGCCGGGTAGACGTTCTCCCCACCCGAGATGATCATGTCCTTGTACCGGTCCCGGATGTACAGGTAGCCGTCCTCGTCGGTCGAGCCGGCGTCCCCGGAGTGGTACCAGCCGTCGACGATCGCGGCCGCGGTGGCCTCGGGGGCGTTCCAGTACCCGGCCATGATGTTCGGCCCGGACAGGACGATCTCGCCGACCTCACCCGGCGGGCACTGCGTCCCGTCAGGCCGGACGACCCGCACGTCGGTGAAGAACTGCGGCTTGCCGGCCGACCCGACGTGGGTCACCGCGTCCGCGCTGTCCAGTGACGTACCGGCCGGCGCCGACTCGGTCATCCCGTACGCCTGCTGCACGGTGACGCCGCGGTCCAGCCAGGTGCGCAGCAACGGCAGCGGGAGCGGCGCCCCGGCGGCGCCGACGGTGCGCAGCGCCGAGAGGTCCAGGGTCTGGAAGCCGGGCTGGCGGCTCAGCGCGTCGAGCATCGTGGGGACGGCGAAGAACGACGTCACCCGCTGCTCGGCGACCACCGCGAGAGTCGCCGGCGGGTCGAAACCCCGGACCAGCACCACGCAGCCGCCGCGCAGCAGGGTCGGGTTCAGCGTCCCGTTCAGCCCGCCGATGTGGAACAGCGGCGCCAGCCCGAGGGTCCGCTCGTCCGGGGTGAAGTCGAAGCCGAGCACCTGGCTGAGGCACGACCAGGTCATGTTCCCGTGCGTGAGCACCGCGCCCTTGGGGCGGCCGGTGGTGCCCGAGGTGTACATGATCAGGCAGACGTCGTCGAGGCCCACCTGCTCGTCCCGCTGCACCGGCTCCGCCTGCTCGGTCAGCGCCGCCCAGTCCAGCGAGTCGGCACCGCCGGACAGCGGCGGCTCGGCAGCCGCCCAGTGCCGGACGCCGGGCAGCGCGGCGCGCAAGGCGTCCGCCGTCCCACCCTGGTCCCGGCCGTGCACCACCAGCGACGCACCGGAGTGCTCGAGCACGTACTGCGCCTCGGGTGGGGTGAGCCGGGCGTTGACCGGCACCCAGATGGCGCCGAGCTGCCCGCACGCGTACAGGGTCTCCAGCCCGGTGGGGTGGTTGGCGCCGTACCAGGCGACCCGGTCACCGCGCTGCACCCCCAGTCCGGCCAGCGCCTCGGCGGCCCGCCGGACCCGGAGGGCGAACTCGCCGTGCGTCGTCGTGGTCCCCTCGAACCACAGTGCCGGCTTGTGCGGGGAGCTCCGCAGGTGCCGCTCCGGCCAGGAGCCCAGCCCGGCGTTCCTCAACGCAGCCCCAGGGCCCGGATCGCGTTCTCCTTCATGATCAGTGGTCTGACCTCGGGCTTGATCTCCAGCTGCTCGAAGTCGCGGACCCATCGTTCCGGACGCAGCAGCGGGTAGTCCGAGCCGAAGAGCACCTTGGTCCTCAGCAGCGTGTTGGCCGCCCGGACCAGCTGGGGTGGGAAGTACTTCGGGGACCATCCGGACAGGTCGATGTAGACGTTGGCCTTGTGCGTGGCGACCGAGATCGCGGCGTCCTGCCAGGGCACCGAGGGGTGGGCCATGATGATCGTCAGGCCGGGGAAGTCGGCGGCGACGTCGTCGAGCAGCATCGGGTCGGAGTAGCGCAGCTTGATCCCGCGCCCGCCGGGCAGGCCCGCGCCGATGCCGGTCTGGCCGGTGTGGAACAGCGCCGGGACCCCGAGGGACTCCAGCTCCTCGTACAGCGGGTAGTGCCGCCGGTCGTTGGGCTCGAAGTCCTGGAAGCTCGGGTGGAACTTGAACCCGCGCACCCCGTGCTCGGTGACCAGCCGGCGGGCCGCCCGGATGCCGGCCTTGCCCCGGGCAGGGTCGATCGAGCCGAACGGGATGAGCACGTCAGGGTGCTCGGCGGCCAGGTCGGCGATCTCCTCGTTGGACAGCGCCATCTGGCCGGTGGCGGCTTCGGCGTCGACGGTGAAGATGACCGCGGCCATCTTCTTGTCCCGGTAGTCCGCGGCGATGTCGGGGACCGTCGGGTCGTAGGGGTCGCCCTTGAAGTACGCCGCGGCGGCGGCGTTCAGCTCGTCGTCGAGGGCCAGGTGCCCGTGCTGGTCGGCGTGCACGTGGACGTGCACGTCGATGGCGACCAGGGCGTCGAGGTCCAGCCGGCCGGTGCTGCGCGGAGTGGTCACTTCGGGGGCTCCGGGAACTGCTGACCGACGGTCTGCTGCGCGTCGGCGAATTTCTCCGGCCAGACGGCGGCGATGGCCTCGGGTGCCCAGCCGGTGCCGTCGGCGAACTCCACCACCACCTCGGCCGGGTGGCTCCACAGCGCCAGCCGGTCCCCGCCGATCCCGATCGCCTGGCCACTGATCCCGGCGGCGGCGTCCGAGGCCAGGAAGGCCACCAGCCCGGCGGCGTCCTGCGGGGTGCCGAAGCCCAACTGCTGGCGGGCGAAGGCCGGCAGCGGCTCCCCGGCCTTGAGCGCCTCGATGTAGGGCTGCAGGAACGGCACCGTCTCGGTCATCCCGGTGGCCGCCACCGGCACGATCGCGTTGACGGTGATCTCCGCGCGGGCCAACTCCAGCGCCCAGGTGCGCACCATGCCCACGATGCCGGCCTTGGCCGCGGCGTAGTTGGTCTGCCCGAAGTTCCCGAGCTGCCCGGTGGGCGAGCCCACACAGATGACCCGACCGCCCTCGCCCTGCTCCCGCATCCGGATCGCCGCGGCCCGGGTGCAGGTGAACGTGCCCCGCAGATGGGTGGTGACCACCGCGTCGAACTGGTCGTCGGTCATCTTCCACAACGTGGTGTCACGCAGGATGCCGGCGTTGTTCACCAGCACGTCGAGCCGGCCGAACTCGGCGACGGCCCGGTCGACCAGCGCCTGCGCGGCCTCGCTGCTGCCCACCGGCACCACCTCGGCCACCGCGGTACCGCCGGCGCCGGTGATCGAGCCCACCGCCTCCTCGGCCACCGCGGCGTCCACGTCGTTGACGACGACGGCCGCACCGCAGCGCGCCAGCTCCTGGGCGTAGGCCAGGCCCAGACCCCGGCCGCTGCCGGTCACGATCGCCACCTTGCCGGACAGGTCCACGTTGTCTCCTCTGCTGCTGCTGTCGGGGGTCGGCCCCGGATGGGGCCAGGTCGTGCGGTTCGGGTCAGCCGACGGGTGGGCGCCCGGCGGGCCGGCGACGGCCGGGGCGGCGTCGAGCCGGCGGTCGGCCTCGGGGCCCACTGCGGTCAGGGCCAGGTCGGCCGGGTGCCGGCGATGGGTCACCCGCAGGCGGGAGTCCAGCGCCGGGCCCCGCCGTCCAGCGTCCGGGGCCCTGAGACTGGAACCCACCGTCCAGGTCGGTGAGCTCGACGCGGAACTCCTCCGCGGGGCCCGGCAGGCGGTGCCGCGCGGACGTGGAGGAGCGGGTGCGGACGACGAGGTCCGAGACAGTGCGCAGCGGTTCGGGCACGCGGGCCTTCCCTGAGCAGGTGTGGGCGGTCTCGTCGAGCGAGGGGGGAACCGACCCGGAGGTGGGCTGGTCCCCAGTGAAGCTAGAGACTAGGCTGACGGCCGTCAAGGATCTGTAGAAGAAGGTCGCGACCACCCGGGCGTGGCAGCGTGGCCCGACCCGAGGAGGCGTGCGTGAGCCAGACCGTGCTCGCCGGCGGCGCCGGTCCGGAGGAGGACGACGTCCTCGCCGACGGCGCGGACGAGCCGGCGCGGGCCGGCAACCACCGCCCTCAGGCGCTGCTGTTCAGCTTCTTCGGCGCACTGGTCCTCGACGGCGGCCTGCCGCCGATCCCCGCGGCGGTGTTCTTGCGCCTGCTCGGCGACCTCGGGGTGGCCGAGGCCGCGGCCCGGGCCACCCTGGGCCGGATGACCCGTAACGGCCTGCTCGCCCGCGAGCAGGCCGGGCGCACGGCGCGGTACTCCCTGACCCCGTCCGCGGAGGACCTGCTCCGGCAGGGCGCCAGCCGGGTGTGGTCGCCGGCCCCCTTCAGCCAGCCCGATGGGGAGTGGACGCTGCTGAGCTACTCCATGCCGGAGAGCCGGCGCGACCTGCGGCACCGGCTGCGGGCGACGCTCACCTGGGCCGGCTTCGGAGGGCTGCGCGACGGCGTGTGGATCGCGCCCGGCATCGTCGACGTCGCCCGCGTCTTCGCCGACGCCGACCTCGCCGAGGTCACCGACCTGGCCGAGTGGTTCGCGGCCTCCCCGCTGCCGGGGACCAGCGTCGAGGCCTTCGTCCGCCGGGCCTGGCCGCTGGACCGCATCCGCGAGCAGCACGAGGCCTTCCTCGCCGCCTGGGGGACGGCCTCGGGCACCGAGGACCCACTGGCCCGGATCACCCGCCTCGGCGCCGACTGGCTGGAGGTGCTGCGGATCGACCCGGGGCTGCCCGCCGCCCACCTGCCGCAGGGCTGGCCCGCGCAGCAGAGCGCCGCCACCTACCGCCGTTGCTTCGACGAGCTGCACCCCCCGGCCGCCCGCGCCCTGGCCCTCGAACTCGGCACCCGGCCCGTGGAGGGGTAGCGGTGCACCGCGGACGCCGGCCGGCGGACTGCTGAGCCCGCCATGTCGATCCGCCCTCCCCACCCCCGACCTGGCCACGGCCGGCGTCGCCCTCGGTCGGGTCCCCGTCCACCGGGGCGGAGCCGCAGATGCCACCCTCCACGACACGTCCACGGATCGCCGTCGTCGGTGGCGGCATCGGCGGCCTCGCCGCGGCCGGCTTCCTGCATCGCGCGGCTGCCCAGCACGGTGTACGAGCAGGCCCCCGAGTTGGGAGGTCAGCACCGGCCTGGTGGTCGCCCACAACGCCGCCCGGCTGCTGCGGCGGCTCGGGGTGCTGGACCGCTTCCCGCGGCGGGCGGTCCCGCTCGACATCGGCTGCGAGTCCCGGCAGTGACAGGACGGGGAGGCGCTCTCCGCCGCGCGGCCGGAGCAGGGCTGGCCAACCCCTTTCGGACGTCGACCTTCGACGTCACGCTGCTGCGTGCCGACCAGGCGCCGCCGGCCGCGCAGCCGCCGCGTCATGGACCCGAACGACCTGCTGTGCACGGCGTGGACGTCTCGCCGGGCCCTCGGGCGCGCGGAGCTCAGGCGTCAGCCTCGACCCCACAGGTCGGCCCACCTGCCCCCGGAAGGCTCGGTCGAGGTGTCGACGCCCACCGTGAGAGAGACCGTGTAGCCCGTACGGACGTCGCCGGTCGCCGTCGCGAGCTGGCTGACGCCGCCGTCGTCGCTGAACTCGTTGTCATCCTCGAGGGACACCTCGCTCATGTTCTCCACCGATTGCTCGTAGCCCGTCTCGGCGTAGACGGCCTCCGACGCGTCCTGCGGCAGGGCCAGCTGCGACGTCGCGATGATCTTCGAGTCGTCGACGATGCTGGCCTGGTCCCTGTAGACCTCGAAGTGGACGTGTGGCCAGCGCCCGCTGTAGCAGGCGGGGTAGATGCTCGTGAAGGAGACCTTGCCCTCGGCGTCGGCGATCTGGACCCCGCGCAGGTAGTTCTCGTCGGTGATCCCCTCGGAGTACAGGGAGTACCCGCCCTCGCGACTGCAGTGCCAGACGTACACAGCGGCACCAGCGAACGGCGCCCCGCCCTTGGCGAGGTCCTTGATCTCCATCTCCAGGGTCATGGGGACCCCCTCGGCGGTGCCTGTGGCTCCCCCGAAGCTCGACCGGATGTCGCTCCGGACCACGCCGGTCTGCTCGAGAACGTCCGGGCCGTTGGACCCATCGCCCGGGTAGGGACCTTCGGTCTCCTCGGGGATCTCCCCCGACGCCGAGGTGGACGAGGAGTCGCTGCCGCAGGCCGCGAGGCCGAGGACGGCGGTCCCCAGGCCCAGCACCCGTAGGACCTGCCGACGGCTGACCAGCGTGGCCACGTCGAAAGTCAGGCCCTGGTCGGTCAGCTCCTCCCCGGGTCGGGCAAGCGACCTGCCCTCGTACGTCGTCGTCATGGCGGGGTCGACGGCCTCTGGCGAGATGTCGGTGTCGACCATGGCGTGCGCGTCAGTGCTGTCGCCCGCACAGGACCTGCGGGCAAGGACCTCGTCCCCTTCGGCGGCGCTCACGGTCGTCGTTCCTCTCGGGTGCTGGTGTCTGCCTCAGGAGACGGCGGACGGCGGCGGGGGGTGCGGCTGTCGACCGGGGCGGCGCACGTGACGGTCGGGCCCGGTATCGACGACTCGGCTACAGGTCAGCTGCGGCTCGGCCGACCTGCCGCAAGGTCCTCCTGCGTCCCGCGGAGGACCTCCTCACCATGGATCGATCTGCTCGCCGGCGGAGAGCCGCTCACTCCTCGAGGCGCTGCATGATGTCGGTCGCCGCGACGAGGACCTGCTTGCCGAAGCTCTCGCCCGGCGACTTCGTCATGCGCAGGAGCGGCGCGATCACGCTCACCGCCGCGACCGGTTCCCCCCGCAGGACGACGGGCGCACTGACCGATCCGAGTCCCGGCGTCCGGGTCGAATGGGTCTCCGCCCAACCCTCCGGCCCCACGCGGCCTTGCAACGCCAACGCGGCGGAGCCGCCGTCGGCGAGCGGTAGCCGGGCCCCCGGGTCCATCACCACGCGTAGTTCGGCCTCTGTTATCACGCTCGCCACGCACAGGCGGTCCTTTCCGCGGAGCACCCACAGTTGGCTGCTCTCATGGGTGTCCCGCGTCAGCCGGTCGAGCACCGGTTGAGCGATCTCGACGACCCGCGAGGTGAGGAACCGTGGGCCGAGGCGATAGAGACCCGAGGCGTCCCGCTGCAGCAGGCCGTGAGCCGTGAGGGCCGCAGCGAGGCGGTGCGCCGTCGACACGGTCAGGTCGAGCTGATGCGCGATGTCGCTGGCGGAGGCCGGCTGGCGCTCGCACAGGTCGACGATCGCCATGCTCTTGTCGAGCACTCCGACGCCTGTGCTGTGGACAGGGCTCATGACACGAACCTATCCGCCCGTCCGCAGCGGGCAGGTGGACCGAGGCGACAGACCCCGGCCGCGCGCCCGGGAGGGGCGACGCGCGGCCGGGGTCCGAGACCGTCGGCGGCTCCTGTCAGAAGCTGGTCGGGACGACCAGCAGGAGCCAGGCGAGCAGTGGACCGACCACGACGATGTACCCGCAGTACGTCAGCATCTGCTTCTGGAAACGCTGCTTGTCCTCCACCTGCGCGGAGGCCAGCACGATGACGCCGTTGGTGGAGAAGGGGCTGACGTCGACGACGGTGGCGCTGAAAGCCAGGGCGATGATGAAGGCCGCGACCGAGAAGTGGCCGGCCTCGAGCAGAGGCATCGCCAACGGCAGGGCGATCAGGATGATGCCGAAGGACGACCCGACGGCGGAGATCGCGCCGACGATGAGGAACAGCACGAGCGCCGTCAGCACCGGCCAGGGCAGATCGGTGACCTTCTCGCCGAGCCAGTCGATGGTGCCGTTGGCGCTGAGCACGCTCATGTAGGTGACGACGCCGCAGACGAGGAGCACGGCCTGCCAGGAGACGGCCTTCATGGTGGCCTCGACGTGGCGCGGGAAGGCGAGCAGCAGCACGGCGCCGATGCAGGTGGCGGAGACGCCCACGTCGATGCCGAACAGGGCGGCCGCCAGCAGTCCGGCGATCGCGGCGAAGGTGATCCAGTGCTCGTAGGTCACGACCGTGTGCTGCGCCAGCAGCATGGACTCCGGCGCCACCGAGGCGGGGCCGGTGCCACGCGGGCGGCCGGCCACCTCGGCGATCCCGTGACCGCCGGCGGCCGCGCTGCCGCTGGTGCCGGCGTCGCCCGTGGACGGCCTGGTGATGCCGCCGGCACCGACCGCCGCGAGCTCCAGGTCGTCCTCGACGACGGTCTGCTTGCGGAACAGGTCACGTCCACCGAGGAACGTGAAGGCGATCGCAGCGAGGAACAGGTTGAGCAGGAACGGCACGAAGAAGAGGGCCACCGGTGAGACGGTGATCCCCGCCCCGTCGAGCAGTTCCTGGATGCCCACGGAGTAGACGGTGATCGGCGAGAAGGCCGTTCCCAGCATGCCGTGGCTGAGCATCATCCCCATGAGCAGCGGTTTGATGTCGTAGCGCTTCGCGATGGGCATGGCGATGGGAGCGAGCATCGCCACGGCCAGGACGGAGCCGAGCGCCATGAGGGCGGCCGCGAGCAGGAACATCATCCAGACGATCGCCCAGCGCCTGCCCCGGACGAGCTTCAGACACTTCTGCATGATCACGTCGAGGGAGCCGTTGGCGCGGGCCAGGCCGAAAAGCAGCGTGATGCCGAACGCGACGAAGAAGAAGTCGCCGGGGAAGGAGTCCTGGATCTCCTCCATCGAGAGGCCCGACACCAGGCCCCCGACGCCGAAGGCCGCGAGGAACGCGAGGATGCCCATGTTGATGGGCCGCACGGTCGCGATGGCGAAGACCGCCACCAGCGCCGCGATCGAGATCAGGTAAACCAAGACAGGTCCTCCTCGAGGATGGGGCCGACGCTCGTGACCGCGCTGCGGGTCCGTGTTGTCACGTCTGCGGCTTCCCAAGGTTTGGGAGCGGCCCGCCAGAATGTGGGATGTGATCGGGACCATAGCGGCCGTCGAGACCCTCCACAAGGGTGGGACCCAGGCCGATCTCGGCCACGAGCGAGACATGCGAGGAACCGGGGCCGCCACAGCCTCGGTCGCCGGCTGAGCGGGTCGACGCCGGTCGCGCGATCACGTGCGGCCGGACCCAGCACTGACCTGCGGGGACGATCAGCGTCTTGTGCCCGGGCTCACGATGGGCTTACCGTGTTCCCGACACTTGGGAACAACTTCCTATATTTTGGCACCCGCTGACTCCTCGACACCAGGGACTCTCCATGGCTCAGACGCTCGCCGACAAGATCTGGCACGAGCACGTGGTCCGCCGCGCCGAGGGCGAACCGGACCTGCTCTACATCGATCTGCACCTGCTCCACGAGGTCAACACCCCGCCGGCCTTCGAGGGGCTGCGCGAGGCCGGCCGCCGCGTTCGACGACCCGACCTCACGCTGGGGACCGAGGACCACGCGACGCCGACCTCGGTCGATCGGGTCTCTCTCAACGAGCTGCACCGCCGCCGCCAGATGGAGGTGATGCGCTCCAACTGCGAGGAGTTCGGCATCCCGATGTACCCGCTGGGCCATGCCCGACAGGGCATCGTCCACGTCATCGGTCCGGAGCTGGGCCTGGCCCAGCCGGGCATGACCATCGTCTGCTGCGACTCCCACACCACCACCCACGGCGCCTTCGGCACGCTGGCCTTCGGCATCGGGACCAGCCAGGTGGAGCACGTGCTGGCGACCCAGACCCTGAGCATGCAGCCGATGAAGAACATGAGCGTCACCATCACCGGGCAGCTGGCGCCCGGGGTGACCCCGAAGGACGTCGTCCTGGCGCTGATCAACGAGGTCGGCACCGGCGGTGGGGTCGGCCACGTCATGGAGTTCCGCGGTCAGGTCATCGAGGACATGTCGATGGAGGGCCGGATGACCGTGTGCAACATGGCGGTCGAGGCCGGCTCCCGGGCCGGCCTGGTCGCCCCTGACGAGACCACGTACGCCTACCTGAAGGGGCGTCCCCACGCACCCGCAGGGGACCAGTGGGACTCCGAACTCGCGCGCTGGCGGGAGATGCGCACGGACCCGGACGCGGTCTTCGACAAGAGCGTGGTGATCGACGGCTCCGCGCTCACCCCGTTCGTCACCTGGGGCATCAACCCCGCCCAGAGCGTCCCCCTGGGCGGTCGGGTGCCCTCGGTGGACGACTTCACCGATGACAAGAGCCGCCGCGCGGCCGCCCGCGCACACGAGTACATGGACCTCACGCCCGGTACCGCCATGCGCGACATCCCCATCGACGCCGTCTTCATCGGGTCGTGCACCAACGGCCGGATCGAGGACCTGCGTGCGGCCGCCACGGTCCTCCGCGGCCGCAAGGTCGCCGACGGCGTCGACGTGCTGCTCGTCCCCGGCTCCGCCACGGTCCGCGCACAGGCCGTCGACGAGGGGCTCGAGCAGGTCTTCAACGAGGCCGGCGTGAAGCTGCAACCGGGTGCCGGCTGCTCGATGTGCTGCGCCCTCAACGAGGACATGCTCCAGCCGGGCCAGCGGTCGGCGTCGACCAGCAACCGCAACTTCGAGGGCCGCCAGGGTCCTGGTGCCCGCACGCACGTCGTCTCGCCCGAGGTCGCCGCGGCCAGTGCGGTCGCCGGTCGCCTGGCCAGCCCCGCCGATCTGGAGAACTGAGCCATGGATGCCTTCACCGTCCACACCGGCCGCGTCGTCCCACTGCGCCGCTCCGACGTCGACACCGACCAGATCTTTCCCGGCCGCTTCGGGCGGAACGCCACGTCGCGCACCGGGTACGCCCGAGCCCTGTTCGGCAACTGGCGCGACCAGGAACCGGACTTCGTGCTGAACCAACCGGCCTACCAGGGCGCGGACATCCTGGTGGTCGGCGCGGACTTCGCCACCGGCTCGTCCCGGGAGTACGCGGTCTGGGCGCTGCAGGACTACGGCTTCAAGGCCGTGCTGTCGCCCCGCTTCGGTGACATCTTCCGCGGCAACGCGCCCAAGCGGGGGCTGCTCCCGGTGGTGCTCGACCAGGCTGTGATCGAGCAGCTGTGGACCATGGCCGAGGACGACCCGAGCACGCTCGTCACCGTCGACCTCGTCGAGCGCCGCGTCACGGCGCCGGGGATCTCGGTGGCCTTCGAGATCGACGACGACACCCGCTTCCGGTTGCTCAACGGTCTCGACGACATCGCCGTCACGGAGCGCTACCTCGACGCCGTCGACGACTTCGAGGCTCGGCGTCACCCCGGCTTCCCACAGACCACCCGTGGCTGAGTCGGCCGTGCCGGGACTGGAGGAGTTGCGTCCCCGGCTCTTCGGCGGAGTGCCTGAGACCCTGATCACGCAGGTGGGCTTCCCTCGGCTGGACCCGGCCGATCTCGACTTCCTGCGCGATCAGACGGATGTGACCTGTCTGGTCGCCGACGCGCTCGACGCCCTGGGTGTCGGGTCGGTCGTCCCCGGCACGCAGCTCCCGCCGATCGCGGCCGGCCAGCGCGTGTGCGGCCAGGCGGTGACCCTCCGGTACGAGCCGTACGGCGGCGTCCCGGCCACCCACCGCCGGCTGGGCAGCCCGGCGCTCGCCGGCGACCGCGACCTCTACGCGCTCGCCGAGCCCGGCGACGTCGCCGTCATCAGCGCGGCCGGGCAGGTCGACGCGGCGGTCCTGGGCGACATCTCGCTCGGCTTCGCCGAGGTGGCAGGGGTCGGTGGCGTCATCGTCGACGCCGCGGTGCGCGACGTGGAGACGCTGCGCGGCCGGCCGGTCCCGGTCTGGGCGCGGGGCACCTCTCCGATGGCCGGCCGCTACCGGTGGGCGACCGCCGAGCTGAACGGCCCGGTCAACCTGGCCGGCGCGCGCGTGCACCCCGGCGACGTGGTGGTCGCCGACGGCAACGGCGTGTGCGTCGTGCCCCTGGCCGAGGCGCCTGCCGTCGTCGCCGAATGCCGTCGCCTCGTGAGTGGTGAAGCGCAGATGAGCCGGGCGCTGGCCGAGGCCACCTCCCTGTCCGATCTGGTCGCCCGCGTCCGCGGCAGCGCCGTCCTGTGAGCACGCACCCGGTGAGCACCGAGGAGAAGGAACGATGACCGCAACCCTCAGCCAGGTCGGCGTCCCCGGGCGCCCGGCGCACCGACGCGACTCCTTCGGCCTGGAGGACCGGTACCTGGCCGACTCCGGCCGGATCTACCTGACCGGTGTCCAGGCGCTGGTCCGGATGCTGCTCGACCGCGCGAAGGTCGACGCGGTCCGGGGCCAGAAGCCGGCGCTGTACGTCTCGGGCTACGAGGGGTCGCCGCTGGCCGGCTACGACCTCGAGGTCGGGCGGCGGATGACCCTCCTCGAACCGAACGGAGTCGTCCACCAGCCCGGCCTCAACGAGGAGCTGGCGGCCACTGCGGTCGCCGGCACGCAGCTGGCCGGCCAGACCGTGCCCTTCCGGGACGCCGACGTCCAGGGCATCACGGGCATCTGGTACGGCAAGGCGCCGGGTCTCGACCGCGCGTCCGATGCGATCCGGCACGCGAACATGTCCGGCACCTCTCCGCACGGCGGCGTGGTGGCGCTCGTCGGCGACGACCCGTCGGCCAAGTCGTCGACCTTCCCGTGCTCGTCCGAGCACAGCCTGGCCGACCTCCAGGTGCCGACCCTCTACCCCGCCGATTCGCACGACATCCTGCTGTACGGGCTGCACGCGGTGGAGCTCTCCCGTGCCAGTGGCCTCTGGAGCGCCCTGAAGATCGGCACCAACGTCGCCGACGGCGCGTCCACGGCAGTGGTGCCGTCCTCCTGGACGCCGCCGGACCTGAGCGACCTGCCCGGCGGGCTGGTGGCGTACGCCCACCAGCCGCACGCGCGGATGCTGGGCGTGGCCCTGGCGGGGCTCGAGCAGAGCCTGCACGAGAAGCGGCTGCCGATCGTGTTGGAGTACCTGCGCCGCAGCGGTCTCAACATCATCAGCGGGGCCGGCGCAGGCGCCCGCATCGGCATGGTGGCCGCGGGCAAGACCTGGCTCGACCTGCGCCAGGCCCTGGACCAGCTCGGGCTCGGCGCGGACGAGCTGGAGCGTCACGGCATCCGACTGCTCAAGCTCGGCGCGGTGTACCCGGTCGAGCCGACTATCGTCCGCGAGTTCGCCGACGGCCTCGACGAGATCGTGGTCGTCGAGGACAAGCGCGCCTACCTCGAGACCGCCGTCAAGGAGATCCTGTACGGCGTCGCGGACGCCCCGCGCGTCGTGGGCAAGCGGGACCACACCGGCGCCTGGCTCTTCAGCGCCTCCAACGAGCTCGACCCTGACCTGGTCGCCGCGGGGCTCGCCCGCCGCCTGCAGCCGGCCGGCATCGAGTCCGTCCGCGCGTGGGAGGTCAACCGGCCCCGCACGCGACTGTCGCTCTCCCTCGTGCCGCGCACGCCGTACTTCTGCTCCGGCTGCCCGCACAACTCCTCGACCAAGGTGCCCGACGGCATGGTCGTCGGCGGCGGCATCGGCTGCCACGGCATGGTCATGGGGATGGCGGACAAACAGGTCGGCGAGGTCGTCGGCATGACCCAGATGGGCGGCGAGGGCGCGCACTTCATCGGCATGTCGCCGTTCGTCGACGTGCCCCACTGGGTGCAGAACGTCGGCGACGGCACATTCGCCCACTCGGGCAGCCTGGCCGTGCGTGCGGCCGTCGCATCAGGCGCCGACATGACCTACAAGCTGCTGCTCAACTCCACCGTGGCCATGACCGGCGGCCAGGACGCAGTCGGGGGCATGACCGTCGAGCGGGTCACCGAGTTGCTGGTCGTCGAGGGCGCCAGCCGCGTCGTCGTCACCACGGAGCAGCCTGAGCGGGTCACCAAGCTGCTGCGGAGGGCCGGCGTCCTGTCCCGGCCGGGCGTCTCGGTGCGCCACCGCGACGACCTGCTCGAGGTCCAGCGCGAGCTCGCCGCCGTCCCCGGTGTCACGGTCGTGGTGCACGACCAGGAGTGCGCCGCCGAGCTGCGGCGCAAGCGCAAGCGCGGCCAGACGCCCACCCCGGTCCAGCGGGTGGTGATCAACGAGCGGATCTGCGAGGGCTGCGGCGACTGCGGCGAGAAGTCCAACTGCATGTCGGTGCACCCCGTCGACACCGAGTTCGGACGCAAGACCCAGATCCACCAGTCGTCATGCAACCTCGACTACTCGTGCCTCAAGGGCGACTGCCCGTCGTTCATGACCGTGGTGCCTGGGAAGGTGGGGCCGAAGCGGCCTCCGCTGCCCTCGGACGACACCGTGCTGCCCGAGCCCGAGATGAAGGTCCGGACCGACGAGTTCGCCCTGCGCATCACCGGGGTCGGCGGCACTGGCGTCGTCACCGTCGGGCAGGTGCTCGCCACGGCGGCCTTCCTCGACGGGCTCGACGTCCGCGCACTGGACCAGACCGGCGTCGCGCAGAAGGGTGGCGCCGTCGTCTCCGACGTCAAGGTCAGCGTCCAGACCTCCGACCGTGCCGCCAAGCTCGCCGCCGGCGAGTGCGACCTCTACCTGGGGTGCGACAGCCTCGTCGCCGCGGACCCGACGAACCTCAAGGTCGCGCACCCGGAGCGGACGGTCGCCGTCGTCTCGACCGCCGAGGTGCCGACCGGGCAGATGGTCGTCGACACCGGCATCGAGTTCCCTGATCAGGGCAGCATCCGGGAGCAACTCAGCGGCCGCTTCGCCGCCGCTCATTACCTCGACGCAGCCGCGGTCGCCCAGGAGAGCTTCGGGGACGAGCAGTACTCGAACATGGTGATGGTGGGCGCCGCGTACCAGGCCGGCGCACTGCCCATCAGCGCTGACTCCCTCGAGCAGGCGATCCGGCTCAACGGCACCAAGGTGGACAACAACCTGGCGGCGTTCCGTCGCGGCCGACAAGTCATCGTCGGGACCGCCTCCGCCCCCGAGGCGCCGGCCGAGCACGCCACCGTGCCCGGCGTCGTCGACCCGGCCGCTGTGGACCGCGTGCGGTCACGCGTCCGGACCGACGGCCAGGTCGGGGCCGTCCTGGACCGGCGGATCCCCGAGCTGGTGGCCTACCAGAGCGCCCGCTACGCCCGTGCCTACGCCGACTTCGTCGAGAAGGTGCGGCAGGGAGAGGACGAGGCCGTCCCCGGGTCGACGCAGCTGACCGACGCTGTCGCCCGGAACCTGTACAAGCTCATGGCCTACAAGGACGAGTACGAGGTCGCTCGCCTGGCACTCGACTCCGCCATGGACGAGCGGCTCGCCGCTCAGTTCGGTCCCGGCAGCCGGGCGTCGTACCGGCTGCACCCGCCGGTCCTGCGCGCCCTGGGCATGAAGGACAAGATCGAGCTCGGTCCGTGGTTCAAGCCTGCCTTCGCGGCGCTCTACCGCATGCGCCACGTCCGCGGCACGCGTCTGGACCCGTTCGGTCACGCCGAGGTGCGCCGGGTCGAGCGCGGGCTCGTGAAGGAGTACCGCAGCGTCATCGACGGCATCGTGCGGCGCCTCGACGGAACGTCCCTGCCGCTCGCGGTGGAGATCGCCGAACTGCCGGATCTCGTACGCGGTTACGAGCACGTCAAGCTCGCCGGAGTCGAGGAGTACCACCGGCGCCTGGCCGAACTGCAGTCGCGCCTCCCCTGACGGGCACGCACGGCGCCCGTGGCCCCGGTGCTCGGCGACGTCGACGCCGCCCAGACCGCAGTGACCCCCGAGCGGTGCCACGACCCTGCCGGACTGCCGCGCCGGCGGGTGCGACGTGCGCGGCGAGGCGGCGCCTCGAGGAGGACTCGATCGTCCGATCCCGCAGGACTGCTGGGCCGGGCGCCACATCGCAGAGGCAGCAACAGGAGTGAGGATCCGATGAGACGAGACGTGTTCGAGGCCGAGCACGACGTGTTCCGTGGCGACGTGGCCCGGTTCGTGGCGACGGAGGTGGTCCCCCACCTGGCGCAGTGGGAGGCCGCCGGCGTCGTCGAGCGGTCCTTCTACGAGCGCGCCGGTGCCGCGGGGCTGCTCGGGCTGGGACTCGAGGAGCAGTACGGCGGCCGGGGGCTGCGCGACTTCCGCTACAACGCGGTGGTGGTCGAGGAGCTGTGCCGGGTCGGCGCCCCGTCCCTCGTGATCAACCTGGGCGGCCTCAACGACCTCGTCGCGCCGTATCTCGGCACGCTGTGCACCCCGGAGCAGAAGCAGCGGTGGTTGCCGGGGCTGTGCAGCGGTCGGCTGGTGAGCGCCATCGCGATGACCGAACGCGTCGCCGGCAGTGATCTGAGGGGCATCCAGACCACAGCCGTCCGCGACGGGGACGACTACGTGCTGACCGGATCGAAGATCTTCATCGGCAACGGCTTGAACGCCGATCTGATCATCGTCGCGGCCAAGGTCGGCTCGCCGGTGAGACGCGACGCGCTCGGCCTGTTCGTCGTCGAGGGGGACATGTCCGGGTTCGAGCGGCGGAAGCTGGACAAGATCGGGCTGGGTGCTCAGGACACGGCGGAGCTGTTCTTCGACGCGGTTCGCGTCCCTCGAGCGAACCTCCTGGGCGAAGAGGACTGCGGGTTCGCCTACCTGACGCACAACCTGCCCCAGGAGCGGCTCAGCGTCGCGATCATGGCAGTGGCCGGCATGCAGCACACCTTCGCGCACACCCGCGAGCACGTCCTCCAGCGCGAGGTGTTCGGTCGGCCGCTGGCGGCACTGCAGACCGCCAAGTTCACCCTCGCCGAACTCGCCACGGAGATCGAGGTGGCTCAGGTCTTCGTCGACAAGGCTCTTCGTGAGGCCGTCGCCGGGACCCTGACCGATGTCGACGCCGCCATGCTGAAGTGGTGGGTCACCGAGCTGCAGCAACGGGTGGTGGCCCGCTGCCTGCAGCTGTACGGCGGCTACGGCTACCTGCGCGACAACCCGGCCGCGCGGGACCTCCTCGACTCACGGCAGGCCACCCTCTACGGAGGCACCACGGAGATCATGAAGGAGATCATCGGGAGGGCCGTCACCGGTTCGACCTGGCGACGCCTGGCAAGCGATCACTGACGAGCGGCTCCCCCGCTCGAGCCCGTCCGCCCGGATCACCCGCTACGACGCCGCCGCATGGTGGCCGAGAGCCGCGGGTCGCCGTCCAGCACGTCCGCGCGCGGTCCCCCGGCCGGGACGGCGTCCGACCGCAGTCGGCGCCTGCCCCCCTCAGCCTGAGGGGACCTACGCCGACCTCCCTGATGGCGCCAGTCGCGCCGACCGGGGAGGCCGGCCGTCGACGCCGTCCCGGTGCCCCGGCACGGCGGAGGTCCCGTGTCGCCCCGATGAGAAGCCCCCGACGAGAGGCACGCTCCCGTGAGTCCTGTCCTGACCGACGTCACCGACGCCCTCCTGGCCCGGGTGCTCTCGACAGTCGCCACCCGACTGGTGGCCGACCGGGCGGACTCCCCGGTGGAGCTGCGGACCCAGGCCGCGACCAGCGCCGCCGGCTCCGAGGGGTCGGCCCCGGTCAACGCGTCCGCGGCGGCGGACGCAGCGATCGCACTCAGCCGCGGTCGCGATCGAGCCACCGATCTGCTGGACGGTGTCCACCGCGGCCGACGCCACACCGGCGTCCTCGGCGCGGACAGCGAGGGCCCGGATGCACGCGCGCCGTCCTGGACGGCCGGCCGAGGGGCAACTGCTGTCGCCGGGCGAGGTCGGCGGCCACGAGGCCGCGCCGACCCCGCCCGGCGACGGTGGCGTCAGTCCTCGACGGTGACGACGAGCTTGCCGCCGGCGCCGCCGGTGGCAAGCCGGCCCAGGCCCTCGGGGGCCTGCTCGAGGGACAGCACGTCAGAGACGGCCACCGTCAGGTCCCCGGCCGCGGCCTGCTCGGCCAGCGGAGCCAGCACCTCGCGGGTCGGCATGGCCATCACGGACGAGCCGGTCAGCCCGGCGGCGGCGAGGGTGGCCTCGTCCGGCACCGCCGCGACACCGGCGACCTTCCCGCCGGAACGGACGGCGCCGATCGGGGTGCCGGAGGGGTCCATCCCGTACAGGCTGATCAGCGCGTCGACCCCGTCGGGGTAGGCGGCGCGGACCTGGTCGGCGACCGGACCGGCGGTGTGGTCGATCACCCGGGCAGCGCCCAGGGCGGTGAGCCGGTCGGCGTCCTCGGGCTTGCCGGTCGCGACCACGGTGACCCCACGGGCGGCCAGCAGCTGCACCGCGAAGGAGCCCACACCGCCGGAGGCGCCGTTGACCAGCACCGTCTGACCCGGCTGCGGGTCGATCGCCTCGATCGACTGGACCGCGGCGGCACCGGCCAGCGGCAGGGCCGCGGCGGTGGTGAAGTCCAGCCCGGCCGGCTTGCGGGTGACCGCGGCGGCCGGCAGGACCGCATACTCGGCCAGCGTGCCGGCCGAGATCGGCGGAGCCAGCAGCACGTGGCCGAGGACCTCGTCACCGACGGCGACATGGTCCACCCCGGTGCCCACGGCGGTCACCACGCCGGCGGCGTCGCGGCCGATCACGACCGGGTACTCGTGCGGCAGGCCCATCTGGGTCAGGAAACCGGCCGCGATCGCGTTGTCGATCGGGTTCAGGCCGGCGGCCTTCACCCGGACCAGGACCGTGCCCTCGGTGGGCTGGGGGGTGGGGACCTCGCCGAGCTGGGGCTGGGCACCGGCGGCGGGGACGTGCAGAGCGCGCATGACAGAACTCCTCGGGGATCCGGGTGTGGTGGGGCTGGTGGCGGTGCTGGTCGCGCTGGTCGTGCTGGTCTTGCTCGACTTGCGGAAGAGACGACTCAGGAACCCGGCGCGGCTCAGAAGGACCACTCCCCGAACCGGCCCCAGGCCACGAACACGGCCAGGGCGAACAGCACCACGTTGACCACGATCATCTGTGGCTCCTTGCGGCGGGCGTGGGTGACCGCGGCGCCCAGCATGAGCAGCGCCAGACCGGTCGCGGCGATCGGCACCAGCACCGTCGCGGTGTCGAACAGCGCCGGCAAGATCAGGCCCAGCGCGCCCAGGACCTCCAGCGCGCCGATCGCCTTGACCCCGCCATCGCTGACGTCCTCGGCCCAGCCCATGCCGGAGTCGACGATCTTCTTCCGCTCCTGGCTGAGCTTCATCAGCCCCGCGCCCAGGAAGGCCACGGCCAGCAGCCCGGCGATGATCCACAAGACGACGTTCACGTTCGGACTCCCTCATCTGGTTTACTTGCAACTGCAAGCGACGATAGTGGTCTGATACTTGCTACGTCAAGTCAATTCACCGGCGTTTCCTGGGGACGCCGCCAAGGCGAGGAGGAACCCGTGGGGACTGGACCAGTGGAGGAGCCGCGGTGGCTGACCGCGGAGGAGCAGCAGACCTGGCTGGCCGTCCACGCGATGGTCACCTGGCTGCCCGATGCGATCGACGCCCAACTGCAGCGCGACGCCGGCCTCAGCCACTTCGAGTACCAGGTGATGGCGATGCTCTCCATGTCCTCGCAGCACACCCGGCGGATGAAGGAGGTGGCCGCCCTCGCCAACGGCTCACTGACCCGGCTGTCCCGGACCGTCGACCGGCTGGACCGACACGGGTGGGTGACCCGCCGACCCGATCCCGAGGACGGCCGCTCCACCCTTGCCGTGCTCACCGACGCCGGCTGGGAGAAGCTCGTCGCCACCGCCCCCGGTCACGTCGCCGAGGTGCGTCGGCTGGTCTTCGACCCGCTGACCAGGACCCAGGTGCGCCAGCTGCAGGAGATCGCCACCCGGATCAGCGAGGTCGCCCAGCCCGCCGGGGGCCCGCCGACCCTGCCGACGCCCGACGCCGACTGATCGGCCGCGTCACCGGCGTCGCCGACGGCCACCTCCAGGACGGCGGGAGCAGAGCGTCCGGGCCGCTGACCTGCCCCGACACCAGGCACGGGGTGCCCTTGCCGTCGAGGTCGATGTCGTCACCGAGCTCCCGACTCGGGGACCGGACCATGTGGAACGGACCGAGCACCGCCGACTCGGTCGAGGTGTCACCGGTGCGGTGGTCGATCATCGCCACCGGCATCGAGACGCCCAGCACGTCCGAGAGCATGACGACGTCCTGCCGGCCGGCACCTCCATGGGCGGTCCGATCCCTCGGCAAGAGACGGATGGGGACGAGGCATGAGATGAGCGTTCGACACGTCGTCTTCTGGAGGCTGTCCGCAACGACCCCTGCCGAACGGGATCGACAAGTGGGCGTCATCCGCGACAGCCTCACGGCTCTGGTCGGCCGCATCGAGGGCCTGCACTCGCTCCACGTGCACCCGACGATCGACAGGGAGCAGGCCTGGGACCTCGTCATGGAGGCTGAGTTCAGCGACGCCGCCGCTCTGGCCGCCTACCTCCGCCACCCGCTGCACGAGGCGGCGGGGCGGAACGCGGTCGGCATGGTCGTCGGCCGTGTCGCGGCCGACTACGACGACCAGGACCCGTCTACCGGGGACCGTTCCGCTCCGCGGTGAGCGGGGGTGGCGGGTCCGGTCGCCACCGCCTCCGGGACGACGGACGCCCCGGCCCCGCTCGATGCGGGTCCGGGGCGCCGGTGTGCTCGGGCCGCCGACGGCGGGCCCGGGCGGAAGAGTGGGTCAGGACTGCGGCGGGATGAACCGGCGGTAGGCCGGCACGGCCGCGACAGCGGTTCCGACGTGCATGAGCATCAGCGCGAGGACGCCGGCGGTCGTGGTCCCCGGCTGGGACTCGCTGACGAGGAGCATGACGTCCGGGATGAGCGAGAGCACGACCACCGTGGGGACGAGCACGGCGAGCAGGCCCGAGGCGTTGCGGCTGCGCGCGACGATCAGGTGCCAGACGACGGCGCCGATGATCGCGCCCACGACGGTCAGGAAGCCGTACACCGGCAGGGTGAGCGGCTGGAACTCGTCGGGGATGTCGAAGACCGCCTTCGCGAGCAGGGCGATCACGCTGTTGATCACGAGCGCCCCGACGGCGCCGATGGCCGCAGCGACGGCGGTGTTCTTCCAGGACACCGTGCGGGTGCCGTTGGTCAGGGTGGTGGTCATGGCGGTTCTCCAGGTCCAGGGGGTGGGTCGCGTGCCGGTCGGTCCTGGCGGGTGAGGGCGACGGCGACGTCGGCCTGTGCCTCGCGGACGCGGCATTCACTTGATGACGCAAGTGAGGCTAGCCGATAGATGGTTGTGCCGTCAAGCGTCGTAGGACGTCGGCGCGCCGGCCGGCGAACGTCGGGGCCGCCCGCTGCCCACGGGCGGCACCCGACCGGGCACCGATCAGGCGTCGCGACGCGCGAGGGCGACGGCTGCTCCGGCGAGACCCACCACGATCCAGGCGACGAAGACCGCAGCCCCTGTCCCCGCGCTGAGCATCGACTCCGGTGGCACGGCGGACGTGAAGGCCGAGGCGGCATTGGACGGCAGGTACTTCAGCACGCCGTCCCAGGCGTCGGGCAGGAGCGCGCCGGCGAGGGTCGGCAGGACGAGGACACCCGCGAGCAGGGCGCTGATGGCGCCCGCAGTGCTCCGCAGGAGCACGCCGAGAACCAGACCGATCAGGGCGATGCCGGCGAGGTAGCCGGCGGTGCCCAGCACGACCCGCGGGGTCCCGGGATCGCTCCACGACACGCTGGGGACGCCGCCGGCCTCCAGCACGGCCGTGCCCACCGCGAAGGCCGCGAAGACACCGGCCAGGACGACCGGGACCACGGCCAGCAGCAGCGCGACCACCTTGGCCCAGAGCACCGGCAGGCGCGCGGGCACCGCCGCCAGGTAGCTCCGGATGACGCCGGAGGAGTACTCCCGGGCGCCGATCAGGACACCGAGGACGCCGACGAGGACGACGGCGAGCCCTGAGCCGGCGAGCACGGTGGAGAGCGCATCACCCCCACCCGGCCCGCCGCCGTCGGCAGGCCCCTCGACGGCGCCGGTCGCGCTGCCTGCGGCGATGGCCCCGATCCCGACGATGGTCGCCAGCACCGCGGCCAGCATGGTCCACGTCGAGCGCAGCGTGCGCAGCTTGATCCACTCGGCCCTGATCACCCGCGCCAGGGTGATGCGGTACCCGGCCGACGCGCCGGCACGGTGCCGGTGAGGCGCGGACGCCGGGGAGGTGGTGGTCGTGTCGAGGGAGGTGGTCATGGTGAGCGCCGCCTTGTCGCGGGTCGTCGTGGTCGGGACGGAGTCGGGCACGGTGGCGGTCATCGGGCCGCCGCCGCGGTGGTGAGGAGCGCGCCGTCGGTGCGGCCGTGGTACTGCACCGACTCCTTCGTCAGCTCCATGAAGGCCTCCTCCAGGGAGGGGTGCAGCGGGATCAGGGCGTGCAGCGGCAGGCCGTGGCGGGCAGCGAGGTCACCGATGTCGGCGGCCGGCACGCCCTCGATCTCCAGCTCGGTCGGTGAGGACGACGTCACGGTCACCCCGGGCGCCGCCACCAGGCCGGCCAGCGCGGTGGCCTCCGGGGAGACGACCCGGACCTTGTCGCTCCACGCCGAGGCGATGAACTCCGCCATCGACACGTCCCGGATCAGCCGGCCCCGGCCGACGACGATCAGGTGGTCGGCGGTCAGCTCCATCTCGCTCATCAGGTGCGAGGACAGGAACACCGTGCGCCCCTCGGCGGCCAGGGACCGCAGGAAGCTGCGCACCCACAGGATGCCATCGGGATCCAGGCCGTTCACCGGCTCGTCGAGCATCACGATGGACGGGTCGGCCAGCAGCGCCGAGGCGATGCCCAGCCGCTGACCCATGCCCAGGGAGAACGAACCCGCCGGCTTGTGCGCGACCTCGGTCAGGCCGACGGTGTCCAGCAGCTCGTCCACCCGGCGCGCCCCGACGCCCACCGTGGCCCCCAGGGCCAGCAGGTGGTTGCGGGCCGAGCGCCCCTTGTCGACGGCCTTGCCGTCCAGCAGTGCGCCGATCTCGTGCAGCGGCGCCCTCGACGTCCGGTAGTCCCGCCCGTTGACGGCCACCGATCCCGACGTCGGCCGGTCCAGCCCCAGGACCATCCGCATCGTGGTCGACTTCCCGGCCCCGTTGGGCCCCAGGAACCCGGTCACGATCCCGGGTCGGACGTCGAAGGTCAGGTCGTCCACAGCGACGACGTCGCCGTAGCGCTTGGTGAGGTTGTGCAGTTCGAGCATTGGTCGCTCCCCGGACGTTGGTTGATACGGCAAGTATCCAGCGGGCGAGGGGGTTCAGTCGTCATCCGTACGCAGGCTCTCCCACGGCTTGCGCCTACTGCGCTCGCAGTAGGCGCCGGACGCGCCGTCAGCTCGGGTCGGCGGTGCCCGCCCGGACGAGGCCGGTCTGGTAGGCGAGGACGACCAGCTGGGCCCGGTCGCGTACGCCCAGCTTGCTCATGGCCCGGTTGACGTGGGTCTTGACCGTCAGCGGCGACAGGTGCAGGCGCGCGGCGATGTCCTCGTTGGTCAGGCCGTACGCGACCAGCGTGACCATCTCGCGCTCCCGGTCGGTCAGGACGTCGAGTGCGCCGTCGTCGGCGTCCGGCCCGTCGTGGCTGGGCTCGGCCAGGAAGCGGGCGATGAGGCCGCGGGTGGCCCGGGGGGACAGCAGCGCCTCGCCGGCCGCGACCACCCGGATGGCATCGAGCAGGTCCTCCGGCTCGACGCTCTTGCCCAGGAACCCGCTCGCCCCCGACCGCAGCGCCTCGAGGACGTACTCGTCGGCCTCGAACGTGGTCAGCACGATGACCCGGACCTCGGAGAGGCCGGGGGCGGCGGTGATCTGCCGGGCCGCCGTCAGCCCGTCCACGCCCGGCATGCGGATGTCCATGAGGACGACGTCCGGCAGCAGCGCGCCGGCCTGGCGCACGGCCTCGGCGCCGTCGCCCGCCTCGCCGACCACCTCGAGGTCGTCGGCGCTGTTGATGAGGGCGGCGAAGCCGGACCGGATGAGCACCTGGTCGTCGGCGAGCAGAACGCGGATCGTCATGCCGGGCTCCGCGGGATGAAGGCCGAGACGCGGTAGGAACCACCCGGTCCCGGCCCGGTGACGAGCCTGCCGCCGACGGCGTCGACGCGTTCCCGCATGCCGATCAGCCCGTGCCCGCCGCCGGACCGGTGTCCGTCGTCCCGCCCCACCGGGTTGCGCACCTCGATGCCCACACCCTCCGGTCGGCTGTCCAGGACCATCGTGGCCGCGCCGGTCCCGTACCTCAGGGCGTTGGTCAAGGCCTCCTGGACCACCCGGTACGCGGTCAGGTCCTCGATCGCGGCGAGCCCGTCCAGCTCGCCGCTGACCGACCAGGTCACGTCCAGCCCGGCCCGGCGGATCGAGTCCACGAGCTCGCCGACCCGCGCCATGCCCGGTGTCGGCTCGGTCGGGGCGCCCTCGTCCGAGGTACGGAGCAGTCCCACGACCGTGGACATCTCCGACAGCACGGTCCTGCTGGCCTCGCGCACGAGGTCGAGTGCCGCTCGGGCTTGCTGGGGGTCGGCGTCCAGGAGGTGGCGCGCCACCCCGGCCTGGACGTTGACCACGGAGATGTGGTGGGCCAGGACGTCGTGCAGCTCGCGGGCGATGCGCAGCCGCTCGTCGCTGACCCGGCGCTCGGCCTCCTCCTCACGCGTGAGCTCGGCCTGCAGAGCCCGGGCCTCCGCCGCTCCCAGCGCCGCCCGGGAACTGCGCACCGCGACCCCGATCGCCGCGGCAGCGGCCGACCACGCGACGGTCTGCACCCCCGGGACGCCGCGATCGTCGAGCCAGTCCCCCTCGGCCACGACCGCGGCGAGCGTGTAGCAAGCTCCGGAGAGCAGGCTGGCGAGGACCGCGGTGCGCAGCGGCAGCCGGCTGCCGATCGTGTACAGGGCGACGCAGGTGGCGGCCGCCAGGGCGATGCTGCCGTCGCTCTGCAGCACACCGGCGACCCCGGCGGCCAACCCGATGGCCCAGACCCGCAGCGGCCGTTCCCGCCGAACGACGAGGGCGGCCGCGCTGAGGGCCAACAGGAGGACGGTCCAGCCGTCCGGCTCCCCCGGGAACTCCGGACTCCGGACGACGAGGGTCGGGAGGACGAGCAGGGCGAGCAGCGCCGCGAGGCCCGCGTCCGCGAGCCGCGGGTGCTGCGCGAGCCACTGCCGTCTTCCTGCCAGGGCTCCTCCCGCGGTCATGCTGGGTGTCCTCGCCGGTCGCAGTCCCCCACCGGCGGCGACTCCAGGGCACCCGCCGGCCGCGACGTGCCCTCTGCTCGGGACCGGGACGGGCATGCGGCGCCGGCGACACCGTCCGTGCCCGGCCGGGGCCCCGACCCGGGAGCCGCCGCGACAGCGTCTCCCGGGTAGATGGTCCCCGGCACCCGTGCACCGACGTCCCGAGCGCCGGCCCCGTCCACGAGCGCCCGTCGTCGCGTTCCCGGTCTCGACAGCAAGTGGAGGAGCCTCCGTGGGATCCGATGTGCCGACCGAGCAGGACGCCCCGAGCGCCAGACGCCCGTGCGACTGACGACTCCTGGCCTGAGGGAAGCGAGGGGCCGGCGCCGGCGTCAGCGAGCGGCTGCCGCGATGGCCTCTGTCAGCGGGGTCGGTGTACGTCCGATGAGCTTCTCCAGGTCGTTGCCGACGTGGTGCTCCCCGTCGGCCACGGCCCGGTCGAAGTCCGCGAACAGTGCCGCGGCCGGCTCGGGCAGCCCTGCGGCGACCAGGATCTGCGCGTACTGCTCGACGGGCACGTCGGTGTAGGCGACGTCCCTGCCCGTGGCCGTGGAGACAGCAGCGGCGAGCTCAGGCATCGTGAACGCCTCGCCGCCGAGCTCGTAGACCGCGCCCTCGTGACCGTCCTGGGTCAGGACGGCAGCCGCTGCCTCGGCGAAGTCGGCCCGCGTCGCGGCGCTGACCTTGCCGCTGCCCGCCGAGCCGACGATGCCGTGCTCCAGGTAGGTGGCGAGCTGGCCGGTGTAGTTCTCGATGTACCAGCCGTTGCGCAGGATCACGTGCGGCACCCCCGACTCGGCCAGAGCGCGCTCGGTGGCGAGGTGCTCGGCCGCCAGCGGCAGGGTCGAGGTGTCGGCGTGGGGGAAGCTGGTGTACGCGATCAGACGCACGCCGGCTTCCTTGGCCGCGGCTATGACGTTGCGGTGCTGCTCCAACCGCTGGCCGACCTCGCTGCTGGAGACCAGCAGCACCTTCTCCGCGCCGGCGAACGCGGCCCGGAGGGACTCGGGGTCGGTGTAGTCGGCGCGGCGGACGGTGACGCCGCGGTCCTGCAGGTCCGCGAGCGCCTCGACGCGCCGGCCGGTGGCGACGATCTGCTCGGCGGGCACGCCGCGCTCCAGAAGGGCCTTCACGGCCAGGCGGCCGAGGTGGCCGGTGGCGCCGGTGACGACGATGGACATGCGGGTGGTTCCCTTCGTTGCACCTCGACGAGGGAGTCGAGGAGGTCGGTGACGTGGCGGAGCGGCTGAGAGCCGGCGGGTGCGGGGGACGACCGGTCAGGCGGCCTGGAAGGAGCGCTTGGACAGGCCGAAGCTGTAGCCCTCCAGGGTGGTGACCACCGGTGCGGTGGGGTCGGTGGCCGCCCCCAGGGCGACGAACAGCGGGGTGAAGTGCTCCACCGTGGGGTGGGCGTAGGGCAGGCCCGGGGCCTTCGAGCGGTAGCGGGACAGCTCGGCGACGTCGCCGCGGGCCAGGGCGTCGGCGGCCCAGCCGTCAAAGTCCGAGGACCAGCCGGGCACCTCGGTGCCCTCCATCATCCCGCGGGTGATGAACGGCAGGCCGTGGGTCATGTGACCCGAGCCGACCACCAGCACGCCCTCCTCGCGCAGCGGACGCAGCCGCTCGCCGATGGCCAGCAGCCGGTCGGGGTCCTCGGTGGGCAGCGACAGCTGCAGCACCGGGACGTCGGCCTCCGGGTACATGATCTTCAGCGGCACCCAGGAGCCGTGGTCCAGACCGCGGGAGGCGTGCTGGTGCACGTGCTCGGTGTCGGGCATCAGCCCGACCACGTCCCGCGCCAGCTCACTGGCGTCAGGGGTGTCGTAGCGGAACGTGTGGTACAGCGGGTCGAACCCACCGAAGTCGTAGACCAGCTCGGTGGGCCGGACAGCGCTCACCGACAACGGCGCGGACTCCCAGTGCGCCGACACCACCAGGATCGCCTTCGGCTTGGGCAGCGCGCGGGCCCAGTCGTGGAGCGGGTTCAGCCAGTCCGGCCGCCAGAACGGCATCGGCCCACCACCGTGGGACAGGTACAGGCTGGGCAGCGCCCCGTCCTCCGGCGTCCAGGACCGGTGCGGCTCCAGCGCGGCGACCCGGCGCAGGTGCTGGGCGAAGAGGTGGTCGGCCGGGATGCGGGCATCCGCAGCGGCAGTCGAGGCAGGACCGAGCGTGGTCATGGTGGGCTCCCGGTTGGTTGTCGAAGCAACTGACACTCTGCCCCAACTTGCTTGCCAATGCAAGTATTTCAGCATGGATGTGAGCGCGCCCACCCGGGTTCGTCGCCGAGGCCCGTCGACGGGCCGGTCGGGCGCGACCCTGGGATGGTGGTCGCCTCAGGTCAGCTCGCGGAGCACACCGGCCGGACCGACACGGAGGGCACTCGTCATGACGGACCCGGCTGAGGGCGATCGAGCGGAGGCCGGTCCCCGGCCGCGGTACCTCCCCGTCGCCGAGCACGGGTTGATCGGCGACCTGCACACCGTGGCGCTGGTCGGCACCGACGGCACCATCGACTGGTACTGCTGCCCGTCCTTCGACTCCCCGAGCGTGTTCGGGTCGATCCTCGACGCCGACCGCGGAGGCTCCTTCGAGCTGGCCGCCGCCCCGCCGGCGCGGACCCGGCAGTTCTACGTCCCGGACACCAACGTCCTGCTCACCCGCTCCTACACCGGCGACGCCGTGGGCGAAGTGCAGGACTTCATGCCCGTCGGGGTGCCCGCGGAGAACGCTGAGCACCGGCTGGTCCGGCGGGTGCTCTGCGTCCGCGGATCGATGACGTTCCGGGCGCGGATCTCCCCCCGCTTCGACTACGGCCGTCAGACGCACACCGTCGACGAGCGCGGCGGCGGTGTCCTCTTCCGCTCGACGGACCTGTCGTTGTCGCTGACCGCCACGGTTCCCCTCCGCTGGGACGGGCAGGACGTCGAGGCGGAGTTCACCCTGGACGAGGGCGACTCGGCGGTGTTCGTCCTCGAGCGCATCGCCGGCGATGCCGAGCCCCGTGGTTGCTCCGGCACCGAAGCGGACGAGCTCTACGTCGCCACGGTCACCTACTGGCGTCGCTGGCTGTCGGCGTCTCGCTACCGCGGCCGGTGGCGCGAGATGGTGCACCGATCGGCGTTGACACTGAAGCTGCTGACCTACGCACCGACGGGCGCCATCGTCGCCGCGCCCACGACCAGCCTGCCTGAGCAGCCCGGCGGTGAGCGGAACTGGGACTACCGCTTCGTCTGGATCCGCGACGCCGCCTTCTGCGTCTACGCGCTCCTGCGGCTGGGCTTCACCAGCGAGGCCGCCGCCTTCATGCGGTTCCTCGAGCAGCACATCCCGCCGCCGGGCGACCAGCCCCTCGGCCCCCTGCAGATCATGTACGGGATCGACGGCCGCACCGACCTCGCCGAGGAGGAGTTGTCACACCTCGAGGGGTACGAGGGCGCGTCCCCGGTCCGGATCGGCAACGGCGCGGCCGAGCAGCTCCAGCTCGACATCTACGGGGAGCTGATCGACTCCGTCTACCTCTACGACAAGTGGGCGGAGCCCATCTCCAGCGATGCGTGGGAGGGCCTCTGCGGTCTGGTCGACTGGGTCTGCGACCACTGGGACCAGCCCGACGAGGGCATCTGGGAGACCCGCGGCGGGCGCAAGAACTTCCTCTACTCGCGGCTGATGTGCTGGGTGGCCGTCGAGCGCGCCATCCGCATGGCCAACCGTCGCGGCCTGCCCGCCGATCGGGTCAGGTGGGAGCGCACCCGTGACGACATCTACCGGCGGATCATGCAGCGGGGCTGGTCGGCACGCCGGCAGGCGTTCGTGCAGCACGAGGACGACGACGTCCTGGACGCCGCCGTCCTGATGATGCCGCTGGCGAAGTTCATCGCGCCCACCGATCCCAAGTGGCTCGCCACCCTGGATGCCCTCGGCGAGGAGCTGGTGTCGGACTCGCTGGTCTACCGGTACGACCCCGGGGCCAGCCCGGACGGCCTGACCGGCGAGGAGGGCACCTTTTCGATCTGCTCGTTCTGGTACGTCGAGGCACTGACCCGCGCGGGACGGCTCGATGATGCCCGGATGGCGTTCGAGAAGATGCTGACCTACGCCAACCACCTCGGGCTCTACGCCGAGCAGATCGGCCGCGCCGGCGAGCAGCAGGGCAACTTCCCTCAGGCGTTCACCCACCTGGCGCTCATCAGCGCCGCCGTGAACCTCGACCGGGCCCTGGGCTGACAGCGACCTCCGAGCCGCCCGCCGGCCCTGCCGCCCGCCGCAGGTCGGCGGAGCGGCAGGACACAGCGTCAGCGGGGCTGCGGCTTGCTCTCGTTCAGGCCGTAGACGCGGCCGTCGACGCCGCGGAAGTGGCGGTAGGCGTAGTCCAGGTCCGGGACGCGGTTGATCTCGCCCAGGAGCTCCCCGCCGGCGGCGGCGATCTCGGCGCTGGCCGCCTCGACGTCGTCGACTCGGAAGCCGAAGGCGATGGAGCCGTTGTAGCCGAAGTCCGGTGCGGTCTGCGGCGTGTAGAGCTCCAGCATGCCCCCGTCCGGGAGCGCGTAGACGAAGACGCCGTACATCTCCATGGCCAGGGTGAGGCCGAGGGTCTCGGTGATGAACTTCTGCTGGGCCTCGAGCTGCTCGGGCTCGACGGTGATCGAGTGCCAGGTGATGGCCTGGACGTTCATGGGTGATGTCCTCTTCTCGGTGTGGGTGGTGCGGTGCGTCCTGACGCGTCCCGTGGACGCGCCTGGCTCTGTGGGAGCCCCTGGTGCGACGGTCGTGGTCAGCCGGCGTCGCGTCGCCAGGCGACCGTCAGGCCCACCCGCGCGCCGAAGCGCTCGAGGTGGCTGCCCAGGGCGTGCTCGAGGCGGTCGAGCGTCTCGACGTCGGACGCCTCGACGTGCAGCGTGAGCACGTCGTCGCCGACGGCGATGCGGCCGCGGGCCTCCCCGACGGTGATCGTCCAGGTGCCGGCGGGGTCCTCGGTGAACGGGGCCTTGCGGCCCAGGTGCGAGACCAGCTGCTTGGCGTAGCGGGCCGGGGCGTCGGTGCGCACGTCGGCGTGGGAGGTCAGGGTGGTCATGGTGTCTCCTGGTCGTGTCGGGGCGGGTCCGGGTCTCCGGTCAGGCCGCTTGGACGGAGCGGATCGAGTTGCCCATCCACATGCCGTCGAAGGCGGTGGTCACCGACTGCCCGGGCGTGCTGCTGGCACCGAGGGTGAGCAGCAGGGGCACGAAGTGGTCGGCGGTCGGGTGGGCGATCTCCGCGCCCGGACCCTTGGTGCGGTAGTCGAGCAGGGCGTCGACGTCGCTGCGCGCGATGGCGTCGGTGGCCCACTGGTCGAAGGCCTCGGTGTGGCCCTGGAGTTCGGGCCGGCGGAAGACCGCGAAGCTGTGGGTCATGAAGCCGGAGCCCATGACGAGGATGCCCTCCTCGCGCAGCGAGCGGAGCCGCTCCCCCAGCGCCAGCAGGGCGGCGGGGTCCAGTCCCGGCATGCTCACCTGGACGACCGGCACGTCGGCGGCCGGGTACATGGCCATGAGCGGGATGAAGGCGCCGTGGTCCAGGCCCCGGTCGACGTGGTGGTGCAGCGGCGTCGTGTCCCCCAGGGTCCCGGCGATCCGGGAGGCCAGCGCGGTGGCGTCGGGGGTCTCGTACTTCATCGTGTAGTAGCGCGGGTGGAAGCCGCCGAAGTCGTAGTAGAGCGGCGTGCCGGCAGCGGCGCCCGAGATCGCCAGCGGCGCGTTCTCCCAGTGCGCGGAGACCACGACGATCGCCCGGGGCTTGGGCAGGGACTGCGACCAGGTGAACAGCGAGTCCAGCCACTGCGGGTCGTCCAGGGTGGGCGGCGCGCCATGGCTGACGAACAGCGCCGGCAACGGGCCGTCGTCGGGCCTCCAGGCCCGCTGGGCCCGCGCCTGGGGCAGCGCCCGTGCAAGGAGGTCGTCGTACGCGCCGGCGGGGACCGCCGGGTTCAGGACGTCGCGCAGCTGCTGGTTCATCGTGGGGCCCTGCTCTCTCGCAGTGGGTGAGCGGCTGGTCGCGGGTGTGTGGACCGGTCGCCGTCCTGGGTGGTCGTCGTTCGAGTGCACCCGGTAGAACTTAGTTGCTTGGGCAAGCATTCCGTGCTCTGTGTGCTCTGGGTCACGCCACCTCCGGACAGGTGACGTGGCCGAGGTCAGAACATCCCGTTGCTGTTCGCGGACTCGGCGGGGACCGGTTGCACCACGTCCCAGTGCTCGACGATCTGCCCGTCCTCGACGCGGAAGATGTCGACGACGGCCTGCCCCAGGTCGTCGGGGAAGAACTTCAGGTTGTAGTGCAGGACGACCAGGTCGTCCTCGGCGACGGCCCGCTTCAGGTGGAACGACGCATCCGGAGCCTGCGTGAACAGGCCACCGATGAGATCGGGGAAGACGGCCGCACCGTCCGGGGCGGTCGGGTTGTGCTGGGTGTACCCCGCACCCAGGTACCGCTCGGCGGCCTGGGCGGGCTCGCGCCTGACGAAGGCGAGGTCGAAGAAGTCGAGGACGACGCGCTTGGCGTCGGCGTGGTTCGGCTGGTCGGTGCTCATCTGAGGTCCTCTCGGGTGTGGGGCACAGGTGGTCACTGCACCGCTCGCCGACGCGGGCCCCCACCGTCGGGAGCAGGGCATGAGCTGGGCGGCATCCGCATGGCGTCGGCGACCCGCTCGTCGAAGGCCGCCGGTGCCGTCGACTCGGGCGGAGTCAGACGGCGGAGCTGCGATCTCGGCATGCTGCCCTGGTCGACGGGGAGGTCGGCGGCAGACACCGGCAGTGGGGTGAAGGCGCCGAGGTCCAGACCTCGGTCGACGTGCTGGTGCAGCAGGGCGCTGTCGAGAGACGTCGCGACGATGCGCGCGGTGGCGGTCGGACAGCGCCAGCAGCGGCCCGTCGGTGGAAGGGCGACCAGCGGCCGGCCGCCGGGGCCGGAGTGCCCGTCGCCGGGCGGGGTCGGCGCGTTGCGCGTCGATCCCGCCCGGCGACGGAGACGCTCAGCCCTCGAGGGTGACGACGAGCTTGCCGCCGGCACCGCCGGTGGCCAGCCGGCCCAGGCCCTCGGCGGCCCGCTCGAGGGGCAGCACGTCGGCGACGGCGACCTGCAGGTCCCCGGCCGCGGCGCGCTCGGCCAGCGGGCCGACGACGTCGCGGGTCGGGGCGGCCATCACCGAGCTGCCGGTCAGACCGGCGGCGGCCAGGGTGGCCTCGTCGGGCACCGCCGCGACGCCGGCCACCTTCCCACCGGAGCGGACGGCGCCGATCGGGGTGCCGGAGGGGTCCATCCCGTAGAGGCTGAGCAGCGCGTCGACCCCGTCGGGGTAGGCGGCGCGGACCTGGTCGTCCACCGGGCCGGCGGTGTGGTCGATCACCCGGGCGGCGCCGAGGGCGGTCAGCCGGTCGGCGTCGGCACTGGTGCCGGTGGCCACGACGGTGACGCCGCGGGCGGCCAGCAGCTGCACGGCGAAGGAGCCGACGCCGCCGGACGCGCCGTTGACCAGCACGGTCTGACCCGGCTGCGGGTCGATGGCGTCGACGGACTGGACGGCGGCGGCACCGGCCAGGGGCAGGGCCGCGGCGGTGGTGAAGTCCAGCCCGGCGGGCTTGGGCGTGACCGTGGCGGCCGGCAGGACGGCGTACTCGGCCAGCGTGCCGGCCGAGATCGGCGGGGCCAGCAGCACGTGGCCGAGGACCTCATCGCCCACGGAGACGTGGTCGACACCGGCCCCGACGGCCTCCACGACGCCGGCGGCGTCACGGCCGAGCACGAGCGGGTACTCGTGCGGCAGGCCCATCTGGGCCAGGAAGCCGGCGGCGATGCCGTTGTCGATCGGGTTGAGACCGGCGGCCTTCACCCGGATGAGGACGGTGCCCTCGGCGGGCTGGGGGGTGGGCACCTCGCCGAGCTGAGGCTGCTCACCGGCGGCGGGAACGTGCAGTGCGCGCATGACGGGGACTCCTGGTGGTCGAGCTGGTGGTTGGGATGGAGGTGCACTCCGGCGTGGACCGCCGGAACAGTGGGGGCGCCCGGCGGCCGCCGGGCAGGCAGGCGGTCGCCGACCGGCTAGAAGGCGTACTGGCCGAACCGGCCCCAGGCCACGAAGACGGCCAGAGCGAGCAGCACGACGTTGATCACGATCATCGGCGTCTCCTTGCGGCGGGCGTGCACCACGATGGCGCCGACCATGAGCAGGGCCAGACCGGCGGCGGCCAGTGGCACCAGTACCGGAGCGGTGCCGAAGAGCGCGGGGAGGATGAGGCCCAGGGCACCGAGTACCTCGAGGACACCGATCGCCTTCACCACGCCCGGGCTGAAGTCACCCGCCCAGCCCATGCCGGACTCGACCAGCTTCTCCTTCGGCTGCGCGAGCTTCATCAGCCCCGCGCCGAGGAAGGCGACGGCCAGCACTCCGGCGACGATCCACAGGACGACGTCCACGTTCTTGCTCCTCTGACGATTACTTGACGTTGCAAGTGACTGTAGGGGTAATTGCTTGCCGCGTCAAGTGTCGACCGGCTGGGTTCCCCTCACGCGGAGGACGTGACGGCGAGCGCCGTGCAGCAGTCGCCGACCGTCGGCGGCCGGCCGTGCACGAGGAGCCGACCGGGCGGGCGAGCGAGGTGGCGATGCCGGCTGGCGACCCCCCTGCCCGATCGCCCGCACCGTCGACCGACTGGGCAAGCGCGACCAGGTCACCGGAGCGCGGGGAAGGCGACGAGGCAGTGGCTCGGGCCCCTGACACCGTCCCGATGTCGACCGCGGCAGGGTGGTGGGACGACGGGCGCGCCTGCGCGGCCGCCCCGCCGAACATCCAGCGCAGGACGACGAAGCGGATCAACCCGACCGCGCCGGTGACGACGGCGACCACGACCAGCTGGGCCGCCGCACCACTCCCCGGCACCAGGGCGCCGAACCACCCCAAGGCCGCAGTGGTCGCCGCCGTCCCCGCGAGCGCCAGCCCGCCTCCTTCCCACTGCGCCTGCAGCCAGGAAACCCGCCCACCGGCACGGAAGGTGAGCCGGCGGTGGAGCTCGTTGGCCAGCGCTGACGAGGCGATCGAGCCGGCAACGTTCCCGGCCTGACTGCCGACATCGGCAAGCAGGACGAACAGCGCCGCATACAGGAGGTTGGCGATCGCGCCGACAGCCACGAAGCGGACGAACTGCGCCCGGCCGTCATCCCGGCGGAGCCGGTCCAGCAGCTGGGCGATCATCGTCTGTGCACCTCGATTGGGATGGCGGGACAGCGCGGTCACGTTCTGCCCTGCCGCTTATTTACTTGAGCATGCAACTAACCGTACCACGGTCAGTTGCTGCGTCAACTGAACTTCTGTCCTGTGATCCAAGCGGCACGAGGAGGAAGCGCTGTGAAGGCGGTCGAGGAGCAGGTCCTCACCGACGCCGGCTGGGACGAGGTCGCCAGCACCGCCCCCGCTCACGTCGCCGAGGTGCGTCGACTGGTCCTCGACCCGCTGACCAAGACCCGGGTGCAGCAGCTGCACGAGATGGCCGAGCAGATCCGGCAGGTCGCCCGACCAGCCGGGTGGCTCCCTCCTCCCGCTGCCGAACAGCCCTGACCTGCAGGTCGCTCTGCCGCAGCCGGTCGTAGGTGAGCGCCGAGCGCGTGCCGCGGACGACGAGCCGGGCCAGCCACGACGAGCACAGCTGCACCACATGATCGACATGCGGACCCAGCCACTCGCACTAGCATTTCGTCATGGATCCGTCCGTAACTCCGGCGGTCTCCACGAGGGTTCCTCGCGCTTCCGATGTCAGGAGGAGACCATGACCACGAAGGCCCAGGCGGCAGTCCTGCACGCGTACAACGAGCCCTTCACCATCGAAACGGTGGAATGGGACGATCCCCGCCCTGACGAGGTCGGCGTGCGGATCATGGCCTGCGGTGTCTGCCACTCCGACTGGCATTGCAACACCGGTGACTACCCGGTCGAGTTCCCGATGGTGACCGGCCACGAGGGCGTCGGCGTCGTGGAGGCTGTGGGCGACAACGTCACGCGAGTGAAGCCGGGCGACCGGATCGTCCTGTCGTGGATGCCTGCGTGTGGGCACTGCAAGAACTGCGTGCGCGGTCTGGGGCAGCTCTGTGAGCGCGGGGCGAAACTCCTGGACGGTTCGCGCGACGACGGTTCCTCGCGAGTGCACACCTCCACGGGTGAGCCGATCAAGCAGTTCGCGTTCCTCGGGGCCTTCTCCGAGTACGTCGTCGTGCCTGAGGACGGGTGCATCGTCGTCCCCCAGGACCTCCCGCTGGAGAAGCTGCCCCTGGTCGGGTGCCGGCTGCCGACGGGGTGGGGCGCCGTCAACCGCACCGCCCAGGTCCCGGCCGGTGCAGATGCGCTTGTCGTGGGACTCGGTGGAGTGGGGATGAGCGCGGTCCAGGGCCTACGTTCGGCCGGGGCGACCCGGATCATCGCGGCCGACATCGTGGACAAGGCCGAAGCGGCGATGAAGTTCGGAGCCACTCACTTCATCAACGTCGCGAACGGTGACCTGCTCGAGCAGGTCCGGGCGATCGTCGGCGACGGGGTGGACTACTCGTTCGACTGCATCGGCCTGGGTTCGGTCCAGTCCGCGACTGTCGAGGCGCTGCGAGTGGGTGGCAAGGCGACGTGGGTCGGGGTCGCCCCGATCCACCAGAAGAGCGTGGACCTGAACGCCTGGGAGATGACGCTGTTCCAGAAGAGCATCGCTGGGACCTGCTACGGCGGAGCCAGCCCGTTCGAACTGGCCCCGATGCTGCTGGACATGTACCGGGCCGGCCTGATCCAGGTCGAGGAGCTGATCACCGCCGAGTACTCGCTCGATCAGATCAACGAGGCGTACGCCGACATGGTGGCTGGAAAGAACATCTGCGGGGTGATCCGCTTCTGAGGGTGCATGCACTCTCAGGCCCGAGCGCGAGTCGGAGCCATCCGCTGCGGTCGGCGATGGCTCCCGAATCTGCCCACACACACCGGCAGCTCCGAGGTCTTGTGCCCGCCGACTCCGGCGGCGGCTGCACCTGCCGCCGGGGCGGTACGGCACGGCCCATCGCTCGTCGCCGCTCGCGTGCCTTCGTCAGTGCCGTCGCCTGCTGACCAGGCATCCCGGGGCCTCGGCATGGGCTGACAGGATCTCCCGTGGGCGAGCCCCTCACCACTACGGTGCAACGCGGCCCCGCTGGTCTGCAAGGCCGACGCGACGGAGCCGGACGACCGGCGACATGCAGAACCGGCCATCAGCGAATGACTGGAGTCCTACGTGCAGGAGCAGCGCAGCGCGATCGTGACCGGCGGGAGCCTCGGCATCGGCCGCGCTGTCGCCCGCCACCTGATGGACGACGGGCACGACGTCCTCATCGTCGGACGGCGTGAGGACCTCCTGCAGGAAGCCGTCACCGACCTGTCCGCGGACGCCACAGCCGGCAGCGTCCGGGCGCTGGGCGCCGACGTCGCGCGCCCGGAGGACCTGGAACGCATCGCGAGCACCGCCCTGGAGGCGTGGGGACGCATCGACGTCCTGGTCAACAACGCCGGCGTCTTCGACGACGCCTCCCTCCTGACGCTGCCACAGGAGACCTGGGAGTGGGTGATGGCAGTCAACGTGACCGCCCCGTTCCTCCTCACTCAGCACGTGGCCCGCGCCATGGTGACGCGCGGCAGCGGGTCGATCGTCAACATGGCTTCCGCCGCCGGCCATGGCGTCGACGGCTCCTGCGTTGCCTACAACGTCTCGAAGGCCGCGCTCCTGCACCTCACCCGCCAGACCGCTGTCGAGCTAGGACAGCACGGCGTGAGGTGCAACTCCGTCAGCCCCGGGTACACGCGGACGCCCATGGTCGAGCAGGCTCGGACGGCTGCGCAGCTGGAGGCGATGGAGGCGGGCTGGCCCCGCGTCCCCCTACGCCGACTGGTGACGACGGCCGAGGTGGCCTCCGCAGTCGCCTTCCTGGCCGGCGACAAGGCCTCGGGCATCACCGGCGCCGACGTCGTCGTCGACGGCGGCACGATCGCCGACCTCTACCTGAAGCCGACCATGGGCTGACCGCCCCCTGCCCCTCGCCGGCCCGGCGAGCCCTGCACGCCCGCACGCAGGCGCAGTGTCCCGACCGAGCGGTCCGCCGGAGGCCGCGGTCGGGACTAGCACGGTTCGCCTGGCGTGGCGTCGACGCCGGCCCAGTCAGCGCGGACGTGCTGCAGGTGCCTGGCCATCAGCTGACCGGTGCGTTCCGGGTCACCGGCCAGGAGGGCGTCAAGCAGACCGAAGTGCTCGTGCGACGCGGACACCAGGCGCCCTTCCGCGCTCAGCTTCTGCAATCCGTAGAGACGGGTCTGGTCGCGCAGCAGCTCCACGAGTCCCACCAGTCGCCGGTTGCCGAGCAGCTCCAGCAGCCCCAGGTGGAAGTCCCGGTCGGTCTCGAGGAACTTCGTCAGGTCGCCGTCCTCCGCGGCCCGCGTGCAGGCCTCCGCGTGCACGCGCAGTGGCTCCACCACGGCGCTGTCGCCCCGGCGGGCGAGCTCCTCCAGAGCCGGGACCTCCAACATCAGCCGTAGCTGGTAGACCTCGTCGAGATCGGCGTCCGTGAGCGGCGTGACCCGGAAGCCGCGGTTCGGGACCACCTCCATGACCCCCTGGTTGACCAGGGTCAGCATGGCCTCCCGCACCGGCGCGTTCGAGGTGCCCAGCCGGCCCGCCATGGCAGACGCCGAGTAGATCTCGCCGGGGCGGATCTCCCCGGCCACCAACTGCTGGCGGATGACGGCGAGTGCCTGGTCCCGCAGGCTGGGCCGCCTGAGTTGCAGCTGGTCCATTGCAATTCCCTCCAGAGCCTTGACAGCAGGGCAGGCGCTCGGCACATTCTGCCGGTAATCGGTCATCGATTACCAACCACATGAGCGGCAGGCGACCCATGCAGGCAACGGTGCGCACCATGTCGAGGATGCCCGAACCGACCTGGATCGGCGCTGAGGCGGTGGAACGGAGCCTGTCGATGCGCGCCGCCATCGACGTGCTCGAGGAGACCCTGCTCTCGGGCTTCGACCCCGAGCAGGACGGCGAGCGCACCCGGCTGACGGCGCCGGGGGGACAGCTGCTGCAGATGCCGTCCGCCAGCGAGCGCTTCGTCGGCACCAAGCTGGTGACCGTCTGCCCAGCGAACCAGGGCACCGAGCGCCCGGTGATCCAAGGCGTCTACGTCCTCTTCGACGGCGTGGGGCTGTCCCCGGTGGCCACGCTGGACGGCGCCGCTCTCACCAGCTTGCGCACCCCTGCCGTCTCCGGCGTGGCGGCCCGTCACCTGACCGCACCCGCGTCCTCCCGGCTCGCGGTGTTCGGTACCGGCGTCCAGGCCTGGGGGCACGTAGCGGCAATGGCGGCTGTGCTCGACCTCGAGCACGTCGACGTCGTCGGCCGGACGCCCGCGGCGGCGCAGCGGCTGGTCGAGCGCATCCGCGGGATGGGCCTCGACGCCTCGGTCGCGGGCCCGGCCGCGGTGGCCGCCGCAGACGTGGTCGTCTGCGCCACCGCCGCACCCGAGCCGCTCTTCGACGGGACGCTGGTCCAGGACCACGCCCTCACCGTGGCGATCGGCAGTCACGATCCGGCGGAACGGGAGGTCGACACCGCGCTGGTGCGTCGCTCGTCGGTGGTGGTCGAGTCGCTGGGCAGCGCCCTGCGGGAGGCCGGCGACGTGGTGATCCCGATCGCCGAGGGCGCCCTGGCCGCCACGGACCTGATCCCCCTCGCCGACGTCGTTCGCGGCTCCGTGACCCCGCGGCTGGACCGGCCGCGTCTCTTCAAGGGCACTGGCATGCCCTGGCAGGACCTGGCCACGGCCGGGGCCGTCGCCGACCGCGTTCTCCTCACCCACCGAGCCTGAGAGGTTCCGATGAGCGCACCACCCGCAGGTCCGGTCGCGACGCTGAACGGGAACGGAGGACAGTGGCGCCTGGACGAACCGATCCAGGTGGGCCCGATGCGGCTGCGCGGCCGCGTGTACGTGCCCGCCCACCAGCCAGGGCTGGCCGAGCACGGCCACCCTGGTGAGCGCTACCTCGCCTACCAGCGAGCCCGCGCGCGCGCCGGCGTCGCCATGCAGGTCACCGGGGCCACACCCGTTGCACCGTCCCGCGTCTGGAACGACATCTGCCTGTGGAACGTCGACGACTCGATCGTGCCCGGCTACCAGCGGCTGGCCGACGCCGTGCACGAGGAGGGCGGGCGCATCCTGGCCCAACTGGCGCATCCCGGGCCGGCCGAACTCGTCGGGCCCGACGTCCTGGGTCCCTCGCGCGACTTCTCCGAGGTGAGCCGCCAGGTCGTCCGCCCGGCCACCAGGAGCCAGCTGGCGACCATCGTCCAGCAGTACGCCGAGGCCGCCGACCGCTGTCGGCGGGGCGGGCTGGACGGCGTGGAGATCAGCATGGCGCACGGGCTGCTGCTCGCCGCCTTCATCACCCCCCTGCACAACCACCGGGACGACGAGTACGGCGGCTCCTTCGAGCGACGACTGCGCCTGCCGATGGAGGTCCTCGACGCCGTCCGTGACGCGGCCGGGCCCGACCTGGCCGTCGGCATCCGCCTCGGTGTCGACGACCTGGTCGAAGGCGGACTGCGGCCGGACGACGCCGCCGCGGTCGCGGCGGCGCTGGAGAGCCGGGTCGACTACGTCAGCGTGATGGTCGGGAACAACAACCGGCTCGAGGCACGTGTCCGGCACTGGCCGCCGACCCCCGCACCCTTCGGACTGTTCCGCTCCGTCGCGCGGACCATCAAGCAGGCGCTGACCGTGCCGGTCTGCGCGGTCGGCCGGATCACCACCGCCGCGCTGGCCAACGACATGGTCGTCGCGGGCGACACCGACCTCGTCGGGATGGTGCGCGCCCACATCGCCGACCCCGAGCTGCTGGTGAAGTCCCGTGCCGGCCGCGCGGAGGACGTGCGGCCATGCGTGGGCGCGAACGTGTGCGTCAACCGGCTCCTCGACGAGGAACCCCTCGCCTGCCTGGTCAACCCGGACGTCGGGTACGAGTCGGAGCCCCCGCTCTCCCACGACGTCGCGGGAGCGAGCGCCGTCGTGGTCGGTGCCGGCCCGGCCGGCATGGAGGCCGCCCGCCGCCTCGCCGAACGGGGCTACGCCGTCTCCCTGCTCGAGCGCGCCGATGCCGTCGGCGGGCAGGTGCTGTCCTGGACGGGCTCCACCAGCCGCCACGAAGTCCGCCTCTTCCTGGACTGGCAGCTGCGGCAGCTCCTGGGACTGGGAGTGGACGTCCGGCTCGGCGTCCAGGCTGATGCCGAGCTGATCGCGTCCGCCGCCCCCGGCCTGACGGTGCTCGCCACTGGTGCCCGCCCCGCCGGGCTGCCCGGTCTCCCCACGGACGGGTCGGTCCGGCTCGCCGACCCGCTCGACGCGGCGGACTGGAGCGGCCGTGTCGTGGTCTACGACGGTGTCGGCGACCTCGACGGCGCCCTACTCGCCGAGCGGGCGGCCGAGGGTGGCGCCGAGCACGTCACCCTCGTGACGGGGCGGGTGCACGTCGGGGAGGGCAACGGCATCACCACGCTCTTCCCCATGATCCGCCGGCTCGCCGAGCTCGGCGTCGATGTGGTGGAACGGGCGGTCCCGACGGCGGTCAGCGGCGGGGTGGTCACGCTGGACGGCGTGTTCGGTGAGGCGCGCGAGCCCATCCCGGCCGACACCCTGGTCACCTGGGTCGGCGGCACGTCGGACACGTCGCTGGCCGACCAGCTCGCGGCCCGGGGAGTCGCCCCGCTCGTGATCGGGGACGCGCTGCGCCCCCGCCGGGCGACCGATGCCGTCCGTGAGGGCGCACGGTGCGAGCGGACGGCGATCGACGCCGGTCTCTTCGGGATCCGGGTGGGCGCACGATGACCACCAGTTCAAGGGAACACCACCTCGGAGACGGCTCCGTGGGCGTCTCCCTGCGCAACGTGACCAAGAAGTTCGGGGACCTGGTGGTCGTCGACGACGTCTCCCTGGACGTCGCGCCCGGCGAGGTGGTCTCCATCATCGGACCGAGCGGCGCCGGGAAGAGCACGCTGCTGCGCTGCATCAACATGCTGGAGCGCCCGACCTCCGGCGAGATCACAGTCGGAGACCTCACCATCCACCCGGGGTCGGGGGTCACGAACAAGGAACTCGGCCGGCTGCGGCGGACCGCCGGGATGGTCTTCCAGTCCTTCAACCTGTTCCCGCACCTGACCGTGCTGCGGAACGTGTCCATCGCGCAGGAGCGCGCGCTCGGACGGGACCGCAAGGAGGCCGAGGCCCGCGCCCGGGAGCTGCTGGACCGCGTCGGACTGGCTCAGAAGGCCGACACCTACCCCACCCGTTCCTCCGGCGGCCAGCAACAGCGCATCGCGATCGCGCGGGCTCTGGCCATGGAGCCCAAGGTGATGCTCTTCGACGAGCCGACGTCCGCGCTCGACCCGGAGCTCGGTCTCGAGGTCCTCCAGGTCATGCGCGAACTCGCCGCCGAGGGCATGACCATGATCGTCGTCACGCACGAGATCCACTTCGCGAAGGATGTCTCCGACCGTGTGGTCGTCATGGCAGACGGACGGGTGATCGAGGTCGGCCCGCCGGACCAGGTGCTCACGGCACCGGCGAACGAGCGCACCCAGCGCTTCCTCCGAGCCGTGACGGACCGCTGATGCAGTTCCTGGAGGTCGTCCTTCTCGGCGTGCCGATGACGCTGTTGATCACGGCGCTCGCCTTCCTCATCGGCGCGGTCCTCGGCATCCCGCTGGCGCTGGGACGCCGCTCCACGCTGGCCCCCCTGCGCTGGGTGTCGCGCCTGGTGATCGACGTGCTGCGTGGCATCCCACCGATCGTGTGGCTGTTCATCGTCTTCTTCGGCATCGGCACCGATGTCGTGCGGCTCAGCTCCCTCGAGGCCGCCGTCCTCGGACTCGGGCTCATCGCTGCCGGCTACATGGCGGAGATCTACCGGGGTGGCCTGCTGGCGGTGCACCGCGGCCAGTTCGAGTCGGCTGCCGCACTCGGCATGTCGTGGCGCGACTCGATGGTCCGGATCATCGGCCCGCAGGCGTTCCGGGTGTCGCTCCCCGGGGTGACCACCTACGCGGTCGGCCTGCTCAAGGACTCGTCCGTCGCGGCGACCATCGGTGCCACGGAGATCGTCTTCCGGGCGACTGCGGCGTCCCGCTCCTCCGGTGCGGGGCTCGAGCCGTTCCTGGTGGCGGCGGCCGTCTACATCGTCCTGGGGACCCCGTTGGCCTACCTGTCCCGGGTGGCGGACGCACGCATGCGAGGGCGGGTGGCCCGATGAACGACAGTCTCCTGCAGGCCTGGCTGGAGTGGCTGCCCCGGCTGCTGGACGGCCTCCTCCTCAGCGTGCAGGTGGCCGCGGCCAGCCTGCTCCTGGGGATCCCGCTGGGTCTGGCACTGGCCCTCCTGGTGTCCGCCGGACACAAGGCCGTACGGACGACGGCGATCATCCTGGTCGAGATCGGGCGGGGGACCCCGGCTCTGGTGACCCTGGCCATCGTCTACTACGGCCTGCCCTCGACCGGGATGACCCTCAGCTCCTTCACGGCGGCGGTCCTCGCACTGGCACTCACCACCGGCGCCTACACCAGCGAGATCCTCCGCGCCGGCCTGCAGGCCGTGCCGCACGGCGAGATCGAGGCCGCCGGGGCACTCGCGATGAGCCACCGCGACACGTTGCGGTTCATCATCATCCCCCAGGGGGTGCGCATCGCCATCCCGGCATTGATGGGCTTCTCCATCCTCATCTTCCAGGGGACCTCCCTGGCCTTCACCATCGCGCTCCCCGAACTGCTCAGCAGGGCCTATTCGATCGGCTCGAGCACGTTCCGCTACCTGGACGTGCTGCTGCTCGCCGGGCTGCTGTACCTCCTGGTCGCGATCCCCGCGGGTTGGCTGGTCAGCTGGACCGAGAAGAGGATGAGCCGCCATCTGACCTAGCGCGCACGGGCGGCGCGAGCCATCCGACCCCTCCCCTCACGCACGTCCCACCGAACTTCCATCCGCCCGATCCGCACGAGAGGAAGAACTGTCATGTCACGCTCCCGAATCGGAATCGCGATCAGCGTCGGCGCCATCCTGGTCCTGGCCGCCTGCGGCGGCGACGGCGGCACCACCGCCGCCAACGCCGACTGCACCCCCGAGCACGAGTTCGAGACCGTGACGGAGGGGACCCTGACGGTCGGCCTCGTCGACCTCCCTCCCTACGCCATGACCACGGGGGAGGACGGGATGAGCGGTGTCGACGCCGACATCGTCAAGGAGTTCGCCGAGCGGGAGTGCCTGACGGTCACTCCTCAGCCCGGCGACGCGGCGGCACTGATCCCCTCGGTGCAGCAGGGCCGCATGGACCTGGCCATCGCCGACTGGTACCGCACCGCCGCACGGGAGGAGGTCGTCAACCTCAGCGATCCGCTCTACCTCGACGACATGGGCATCCTCTCGGAGGACGGGATCTCGGAGATCTCCGAGCTCGAGGGCCGGAAGGTCGGCACGGTCGACGGGTACCTGTGGGTGCAGGACCTGCAGGAGGTCCTCGGGGACGACCTGGTCCTCTATCCGTCCTCGGTGAACCTGAACCAGGACCTGGCATCCGGGCGCGTCCAGGTCGGCGTCGACAGCTACGGCTCGGCCCTGCAGACCCAGAAGGACACCGGCCTCAAGGTCGAGGTCGCGAAGCCGGACCCGCGTGTCGCCGCCTCCGAGGAACCGGCGCAGGCGGGCATCCCCGTCTCGCCGGACAACGAGGAACTGCTCGAGGCGCTGAACGCCGTCCTCGCCGACCTCCACGAGTCCGGCCGGATCGCGGAGATCCTCGAGTCCTACGGGCTGCCGGCGTCCGCGGCAGACGTGGGTGAACCCCGCTTGATCTCCTGACCCCGTCGACTCGCCCCGTGCCCCGCCCGGCAGCGGCGGCGGCACGGGGGCGAGTTCCCGTTCCGGCCGATCACCCCAGGAGAGGTCCACATGTCTGCAGTCCCCCGCCACCGGACGCAGGTCGCCGTGATCGGCGCCGGCGCCATCGGCGCCGCGTGCGCGCTCGAGCTCAGCCGTGGAGGTGTCGACGTCCTCGTGCTGGAACGGGACGCCGAGTGGGCCGCCGGCTGCTCCTGGGGCAACGCCGGCCTGGTGTGTCCGAGCCATGCCGGCCCCTATGCCACGTGGGCCGACGTCGGCTCGGCCATGAAGTGGCTGCTGCGGCCCGACAGCCCCCTGGGCATCCGTCCGCTCCCCCAGCTCGTCCCCTTCCTCACCCGGCTGCTCAGTGAGGGCCGACCCGCGCGCGCCCGGCGGGTCCTCGAGGTCTCGCGGGACATGTGCCTCCGCAGCCTGGAGATGCACCGGCAGCTGGTGGCCGACGGCATCGACACCGGTTTCCGGCGGGCCGGCCTGCTTGACGTCTACGAGACACCCGAGGGACTCGAGCGCGGCCACGCCGCTGCGGACGTGCACCGCGCGAGCGGGCTGTCCCTGCGGGTGCTGGACGCCGCCCAGGTGCGGGACGCAGAGCCCGCACTGGCCGAATCGGCGGTCGGCGGCGTGCTGTTCGAGGACGAGGCCCACCTCGACCCGCTCCAGTACGTTCGCGGCGTCGCCACGGCGGCCGAGGCCCGCGGCGCACGCCTGTTGACCGGAGCGGAGGTCCTCGACCTGGCACCCACCGCGACCGGTGTCGAGCTGACCACCACGGTGGGCGCCGTCCACGCCGACACGGTGGTCGTGGCCGCCGGTGCCTGGTCCGGCCGGCTCGCCGACGTGCTGGGGCGGCCCGTCCCGCTCGAGGCGGGCAAGGGACACACCGTCGACCTGGCCGCGGACGGGAGGGAGCCGCTGCACCGACCGCTGATGCTGCCGGAGGCACGTGTCGCGATCACACCGCTGGACGGTCGGCTCCGGCTGGGCGGGACGATGCAGTTCGCCGGTCTGGACGAGCGGATCGACCGGCGTCGACTGGAGGGGGTGCGCTCCGCCGGTCGTCGGATGCTCCCCGGGTGGGCCGATGCCCCGACCGTCTCGATGTGGGCCGGGCTGCGACCGTGCAGCCCCGACGGCCTGCCGTACGTCGGGTGGCTCGACCCCGGCCGGGTCCTGCTGGCCACGGGCCACGCCATGCTGGGGCTCACCCTGGCCCCACTGACCGGCAAGCAGGTCTCAGACCTGCTGGCTGGGTCGGAGTCACCCGATGCAGCGGCGCTCGACCCCAGGCGCTTCCGCCGCTCGCCGCGGGGCGTCAGTCGCAGCACGGCCATGCAGCAGTAGTCCGCGCACCAGCCAGCACGTCGACCACCGGACGGCGCAGCACGGGCCACCAGCTCGGTGCTCGCGCCGTCGGGCCCTCGAGCGCCCTGGCCAGCCCCTGGGACCCGACCTGCAGCGAGCAGTCCCGGCGCACTGCTGGCGACCAGCGCTCCGACTGCGGGTCGACGGGCATCGACCAGCAGCTGGCCGGCGACGTCGGCGCCGACGCCGTTGCAGGCGCGAAGCTGGGTGTGGATCTCGGCGACCAGCGGGCCGAGAGGTCGTCAAGGTCGTCGATCTCCTCGGTCGGAGCGGCGTGCCGGTGGGCCAGGACGCGCAGCGCGGTCTTGGCGGCCTGCTCCGGTTCTGGAGTTGACCCGCTCGTCCACGGCGGACATCTACAGCTACGTCGGTCCCGTACAACGGCGTGAGGCGGCAGATCGGCTCGACGAGGCGCTCCGGTGGTGACCGTTGCTGTACGCCGACCGCGTTGCTGTAGTCATGCAAGAGGCGGGCCGGCCCGATCGGCCGACCCGCCTGTGACCTGCGGTCTCACTGTCGGGCTGACAGGATGTGAACCTGCGAACCCTTGACCCCCAGCCGTCGGCCGCGGGTTCGCGCGCGTCCGCCTGAGTTCGTCTGCGCAGGTCGATCGGCATACGGAACGACAGCGAACGGATACGGACGGCACCTCACGGGCCCCAATGCTGGTCAGAACGGTGGTCGAGTCTCGGAGTCCCGGCCAGCGAAGGCGGCCCGAGCCATCCGGAGGCCATCGTCGCCGAGCGTGACGGCGTCTCGGAAGGTCATGCGGCAGGTCGCCGGGCCTCTGCGCCCTGCCGGGTCCCCCTGTCCTCCGCTGTCTCCCGCCCGTGTCAGGCGCGGATGCGATGCGGAAGCGCCCCCTGATTACTCCCCCGCCTCATGCCGTACGCAAAGGCCACCGACGTTGCGCTGTAAGCCTGCGAGTTGACTTCTAGGGTGATGGCAGCAGTTGACAGGGGACGAGGGCGCAGCTCAGCGCCCATCGAAGCGTCTGGCCAACGCTGGTGGACGTCGGGCGCTGATGGGGGTTCGTTGGTCGTGAGTTGGTCGTGTCGTCGATGTGCGCCTAGTGCGCCGCACCTCCGACCCGAGCCACATCCCGACCCGTCGCGTCCCTGACGTCGGTAGGCGTCACGTCGCATCGCTCAGCCACCTGGAAGATGCCGGGCGAGCCGATGCGGGTCCAGCCGAGCCGCGCCAGGTGTCCTATCAGCGCAGATGCGCAGCCCTGAGGTCCTCGAAGGCCTAGCACAGCGCTGACTCGCCCGATGACCTGCCGCCGTGGCGCTCCGGTTGCAGGACCTGCTGGCGTCCTTCCGGCGGCACCTGCGGGCCGCGGCGAAGGCGCCGCGGACGATCGAGCTGTACAGCCAGTCCGTGCGGTACTTCGGCCGCTGGCTGGCCGACCGGGGCCGGCCGGCGACGCTGGAGGAGGTGACCCGGCACGCGATCAGCGCCTGGCTGGCCGAGACGTGCGAGCCCTCCACGGTGGGCACCCGGCTGCGCGGAAGGCGCCGGTTCTGCCGCTGGCTGGTCACTGAAGGAGAACTGGAGAAGGCGCCGACCGACGGCATCGAGATCCTCAGCCCACCCGACGAGCCCGTCCCGATCCTCACCGATCCCGAGATCGCCGCGCTACTGAAGGCGTGCGCGGTCGGTCGTGGCCGGCCCGGCACCGTCGACCGGGCCGTCTTCCTCGGCCGCCGCGATGAGGTGGTGCTGCGACTGCTGCTCGACACCGGTGTGCGGGTGTCGGAGCCGTGTGTGCTGGCGCTCGACGACGTGGACCTCGACCGGGAACTCGCCTACGTCACCGGCAAGGGCTTCCGTCCCCCGGGTAGTCCCGTTCGGTGCGAAGACCGCCCCGGCCTGGACCGCTACCTCCGCATACGGGCGCTGCATCCGTACGCCCGGTCGACGAGGCTGCTGCTGGGCCAGCGTGGGCCCTCGACCCCGGACGGCGCCCGCGACGTGCTGCACACCCGCGCAACACAGGCCGGCGTCACCGACGTCCACCCGCACCGTCTCCGGCACACCTTCGCCCACCGGTGGCTGGCCGGAGGAGGACAGGTGCAGGACCGGATGATCCTGGCCGGCTGGCGCAGCGGCGACATGCTGTCCCGCTACGCCGCCTCCACCGCCGTCGAGCGGGCCCACGAGGCCCACCGGCGCCTGAGCCTGGGCGATCGCCTCTGATCACCTTCCGCTGTCCCGAGGGGCTCGGCTCGTGCGCATGGCCGCGCTGCGGTTGCAAGACATCGTGCGGCGCCGATCCCGTCCGCGTCCGCCAGGACCATCGCCGGTGCGGCTTGGTTGCGGATGCTGCGCCATCAGTCGCTGATCACCTCGGGGTCCAGCAAGCGAGCTTCGATGGCCCAGCCGACCTCGCCGCCGGAGTCGGTCTGGCTGTCACCCGGGCGCTGACCGACTCGCAGTATGCCGAGGCGCCGGCCATGCGCCGAGCACGGTCTGCACGGAGGCCGGAGTTCCGCCGCCCAGTGGAGTGCGACCGAGCGGATCATGGCGACCGCTCCGGTGACCGGGCGACGACCAGGTGCGCCGCCGCGCGGCTGCCGGGGCCAGGGCATCGAACCGGTCGAGCGCCGCTCCCCTCGTCCGGGACCGTGCCGCCACCGCAGGAGACGCGGCAACCCCTCCCCGGAACGAATCCACACGCGCGCACTGCGGCGGCTCGGATCGGCCGGATCTCGTCCTGGAGTCGATCGCCGCCGTCACCGAGGCTCCGAGGGACTCCCGCGGGTCCCCGCTGCTGCCGAGACGCCCGCTGTCGTCAGCGCAGTGAGCGGGACGCGCGGACGGCGCCGCACGTGTTGCCGGAGCAGGTCACAGTTCGTACGGTCCGGGTCCGGCACCTGCGACGAAGGAGTCATCGTGAGCCTGGACGGCGCCTCAGCACCAGGGCTGATGCCGGCAGCGTTCTTCGGGCATGGCAGTCCGATGAACGCGTTGGAGGTGAACCGGTACACCTCGGCGTGGCGGGCGTTCGGTCGAGCAGTGCCGCGGCCCCGGGCCATCCTGGTGATCAGCGCGCACTGGTACATCAACGCGACCGCCGTCACCACGATGGCGCGGCCTCGGACGATCCACGACTTCTACGGTTTCCCCCAGGACCTGTTCGACGTCGAGTACCCCGCTCCCGGCCTGCCGGAGCTGCACGAGGAGGTCGCCGACATCGTCGAGCCGACCTGGCTGGGCGCGGACGTGGACAGCTGGGGCATCGACCACGGCACCTGGTCGGTGCTGGTGCACGCCTTTCCGGACGCGTCCATCCCGGTCGTCCAGTTGAGCATCAACGCCGACAAACCCCTGCAGTACCACCTCGACCTCGGGGCGAAGCTCGCGCCGTTGCGTGAGCGTGGGGTGTTGGTCATGGGCAGCGGCAACGTGGTCCACAATCTGGGTGGAGCCGACAGGAACCTCAAGGACGAGGGCTTCGACTGGGCCCAGCGCTTCGACGAGGACGCCAAGGAGCGGATGCTCACCGCGCCCGCCGAGTTCGCGACGCTGGACGCTCATCGCGACTACCGGAACGCCGTGCCGACGCCCGACCACTTCATCCCTGCCCTCTACCTGGCAGGTCTGGCCGGCGCAGCCGGAGAACAGGAGGCGGGGATCCTGGTGGACGGCTGCGCCTACGGATCACTGTCGATGACCACCTACACGCTCGGGCTGGACTGCGAGCAGGCCGTCGAGGCCGGTGGAGCACCGCAGTTGCCACCCGGGGTCCCCGCGGACGGCTCGAACATCTAGGGCGCCGGCGGAGCGCCTGCTGGAGTCGGCTGGGTGTGGGCGCCAGCGCCACGAGGGGAGCTGGCCGGCTAGCTCCCGGCAAGCAGGCTCACCGAACCGTCGACCGACGGTGACGCGTCAGGCACTGACATCTCGCCGGTCGCCGGCTGGCGGGCGATGGTCTGTCTCCTGGCGTCTGACGCGGCCCTGCCCGGCGTGGCGGTTCTGTCCCGGCCGGACGGACGGGCTGCTCACCTCGCCTGGAGGTGAGCGGCCCGTCGTGGGTGCCCGTCGGCAGGCTCTGGTATCACCCGGGCGTCGTCAGCCCTGGACACGCCCGGCGGCTGCGGCGATGACGTCGCGGAGCGGGGTCGGTGCCCGGCCGATGAGCTCCTCCAGGTCGCCGCTGTCGACGTGGAGGGCCCCGGCGGCCACGGACCGTCGATGTCCGCGGACATGCCGGCCACGGACGCGGGCAGGCAGGGCGCTATCAGGGCGAAGGGCACCCCGCTCAGACGAAGCCGCCCACGGCCAGGACCGCGCCGGCCGGGATGTCGGCGACCGCCTCGGCGGCGCCGGGCATCACCGTGTTGACGAACCCGCTCCTGTTCCTCCTCGCTCGTCGGTGCAGTCGTCAACCCCGCTCGCCGGACTCACGGGCTCCGCACCGCCGAGGCCGCGGAACCGGGGGTGGGTGTTCCGCCGGTCGTACCGGTCGGTGGCCTGGTCGGCTCGCCGGCCCTCGCCCGCGGCCGCTCAGCGCTCGAAGGGCGGCCCCAGCGACGGGCGGTAGACGACCAGGCTCCGGGGCAGTTTCCTGACGTCGAACTCGGCCGGCCCGGGGGCGATCTCGCCGTCCCTCGCCAGCAGTCCGGGGCCGTCGGGCCGCGTGATGTGCACGTCGACCGGGTCGTCCTCGACGTAGAGGCGGCTCCGGCCGAGCCGGCCGGTGAGGATGGACACGGCCAGGCGCAGCAGCGGCGCGCGGCCTGCCACGGTGACCATGCGAAGGTCCAGTCGCCCGTCGTCGAGTCGGGGCCGCCAGCTCGGGGCGAACCCCTGCGGCTGGTAACGGCCGTTGCCGATGAACATCATCGCCACGTCGTGCTCAAGCCCGTCGACCACCAGCCGGAGCGGTCGCTGCTGCCGAACGGCCAGCACCAGTGCGATCGCCGCGGCCGCCGGCTTCCCGACCCGGCCCTGCCAGCGCTCCCGGAGATCGACGAACGCCGGATAACTGCCCAGGCTGGCGGTGTTGAGGAACAGCCGCTCACCGGCCAGCGCGACGTCGATCCGGACCGCCGTGCCGCGGCGCAGTGCCGTCAGGGCGTCGGCCGGCCGGTCGATCCCGAGGTCGGCGGCGAAGTGGTTGAACGTGCCGCCCGGCAGCACGAGGAGCGGCAGCGCCGCCTCGATGGCGACCTGTGCCGCGGTACCCACGGTGCCGTCCCCGCCGCAGACCCCGAGCACCTGGGCCCGCCGGGCGGCCGCACGGAACTCGCCGGACACGTCCGCACCGGGTTCCAGCGTCACGATCTCGGCGGCGGGCAGCTCGTTGCGCACGGACCTGGCCAGTCGGCCGCCCCGGCCGCTGCCGGAGCGCGGGTTCACCAGGATGACGACACCGGCGCCGTCCGCGCGGGGCGGCTGCGGCACCGGGCGGGGCGGGACGGCGCGGACGGCGCTGGGTGTGCGCGAAGGAATCAGCCGGCTGCCGGTCATGGCGACCGCGCCGCCCAGAGCGGCACCCGTCAGCAGCTCCCCCACGTCGCCGTTGCCCAGACGGCGCCGCACGAGGGGCACCGCCAGACCCGTCATGGGCAGGCCGAGCGCCGGCTCGGTCGTCCCGACGGCGACCACGAAGGCCGCAGCTGCGGCTGCATGCAGGGACGGGGAACCGGCGTGGTTCGCCGGACCGAGCGGTGTCGTCGGGATGCGGCGTGGCCGTTGCCCGGCACCGGTGCCGACCGACCGCCGGAGCAGCGCGTCCGTGGCCACTAGCGAGGCCACCCCGCGCAGCGCCGCCCGACGGCCCCGCCGCCGACCGCCGGCCGCCACCAAGGCCGCGACCAGCAGCCACGGAGCCGAAGGTTCGAGGCGACCGGCCAGAGCTGCCGCGCGAGCCTGTCGCCCCGCCGTCCGAACCCTCGTTCTCGCTCGTCTCATCGCTGCTGCGTCCGCTTCTGTGCGCTCGGGGCCGCTCCCCGGCCGCGGTCGGATGGCGGACGGGCCGGCGCCAGAGGCTCACCGGATGACCTGTTGGTCTCTGCCTGGTGCCGGACGGTCGACTCTGCCAGCCGAACCGCCCGTCCTCTCCCCCGGCCGCGGGGGCCGGTGCCACCGCCGCTCAATGGGTCAACTGCCACTTGAGCAGGGCCGCCGCAGCGCCGACGATCGCCAGGACGAAGCCGGCGAGGAACACCCGGGACGAACTGCGCTCCCCTGACACCCGGGCGACCACCGAACCGAGGAGCGCCAACCGGAGGTCGACCAGGACCAGCGCGAGGACGAGCACCGTCTCGCCGGCCAGGAGGTCGGCCCACGCCAGCACCAACAACGCAGCGGGCGCGCCGGCCGCCGTCGCGATCGGCAGTGCGCCCCACAACTCGCGCCGCACGACGGCGGAATCCAGCGACCGGCCCTCACGGACCCGCAGTCCGACCGCTTCCCCCACCGTGTGGGCGACGTAGGTCGAGGTTCCTACCCCGAGCAGGTACAACACGCCCTTGGGTCCGCCCAGCTCGTCGGGCTGCAGGGCGATCAGCGCGGCCAAGACCAGGACGTTCCCGTAGACGTAGGCCGACACCCGGCTCGCGACGTCCTCGCGCGGCACCTCCCCGGGCGTGCGGCGCAGACCGGCCAGCCTCGTCCTGAGTCCGCTCACGTCACCGGCCTGTGGCTGCCGGGCCCGCTCCGGGCCCCGACCGACGAACCTGCATCTCCGACCGTCCTCCCCTCGCGGTGGCTGCCCTACCGACCGACGCAAGCGTCGCTGGTCGGTTCCTCCTGCCCCACTCGACGCCCGGCCACGCACGACCCTCGGGTTCAAAGCCCCAGCCGAGGAACTCCTCCGGCTGCTCTCCGACGACTTGCTGGCCGGTGTTGCGACGACTCCTTGAACTCAAGGACCGCCGCCATCGGCCACCAGGCGAGTCCTCCTGGCGCCGTCGAGGCCAATGCCCCGCACCGCGGGCGGCCGCACGGGTCGAGCTCCGGCGGTCACGCGCTCCGGCATCGTGGTCACTGGCGTGCCGACGGACGCCGCGCAGATGTCATGCTGCGAGCCGACCGGGGACGATGTCGCAGGTCGGGTCGGCCCGTTCCACGCAGCCCCTGGCTGTCCCACCCCCTGCCGCGAGAGGTACCGCATGCTCGATGCACGACCCGGCAGGCAGGCCGCGGCTGCTCCGGCACCCGATGTGTGGCTTGCGCTCCCGTCACCGGGCCAGGCGCTCGTCCTGCTCGCCAACGACACGCCATGACCCCGCTGGCAGTAGCGGTGGTCGCCCTCGTGGTCGCCGCGCGGTTCCTCGTACCGCTGGCCATCCCGCGCCGGCCGGTCCCTGCGCTGCTGGCAGCGCTGGTCCTCGACGCCGTCGACCAGACGATCTTCCAGGCGGTCGGGGCCGACTTCGACGGCTACCAGGGCTACGACAAGGCCCTCGACGTCTACTACCTCGCTGTCGCGTATGCCTCGACCCTGCGCAACTGGCCTCCCGGCCTGGCCTTTCGGGCCGCGCGGTTCCTCTGGTACTACCGCCTCGTCGGGGTGGCGGCGTTCGAGCTGACGGGAGCCCGGCCGCTCCTGCTCCTGTTCCCGAACACCTTCGAGTACTTCTTCCTGGCGTACGAGCTGGCCAGGACCCGATGCGACCCGCGGCGACTGACCGACCGTCAGGTGCTGGCGCTCGCGGGCGGCATCTGGGTACTGATCAAGTTGCCCCAGGAGTGGTGGATCCACATCGCCCAGCTCGACGTCACCGACATCCTCGCCGCGCAGCCGCAACTGGTCCCGGTACTGATCATCGTGGCGGCGCTGGTCGCGGCCGGTCTCGTGGCATGGGTGCGGATGCGTCCGCCGCCTCGCGACTGGGCTCTCACCACGCGAGTCGATACGCACCTGCCGCCCGCGCTGAGCGTCGGCGCGGCGCGGACCCTCCCGTTGCTGAGCCGGGCGTTCCTGTTGATGGTCGGGGAGAAGATCCTGCTCGTCTCGCTCGTCGTCATCATCTTCGCGCAGGTGCTGCCGGACCTGCGGGCCACCCCGACGCAGATCGTGCTGTCGACCCTCACGTTGATCGTCGTCAACGCCGTGTGCAGCCAGCTGCTCGCCCGTCGCGGCGCGACCTGGCGGACTACGCTCGCGCAGTTCGTCGCGATGGCTGCGCTGAACGCCGCCATCATCGTCGCGCTGCGCCTCTTGCCGGGCAGCAGCGGCGCCACGTTCGAACTCGGCAGCAGCCTGTTCTTCAGTCTGCTGCTCACGCTCCTGATCACGCTTTACGACCGGTACAGCACCATCCGCGGAGAGCGCGCCAAGCGGATCGGTGAGGCCCCAGTCGGGCAAGCGGGCCGAGGTGCTGCTCCCGTCACGTGATCTGCACCTCGCCGACCTCCGCCGGGTGGGGTTTGGCGCCCCCTCGGACGCTTACGTCCTTCCGACGTCGAAGCGCTCATCGTCACCAAGCGGACAGCCGGCCTGTCAGGGTCGACGATCCGACGACCTACACGGTCCTCCGGTCAGCACTCGACATCGCCTCCCGCGACGGACTGATCCGCGGCAACCCCGCGGCAACAGTGAGACGGCCCGGCGTCGAGCGCAAGGACGCGCCGCACCTGACCGCGGAGCAGGCGCAGGCGCTGCTGGAAGCGGTCAGGGGCGACCGGCTGGAAGGCCTGTTCCGAGTAATGCTGGCTACCGGACTCCGCCGTGGCGAAGCACTGGGGCTGCACTGGTCCGACGTCGACCTCGACGCCGGGCTGCTGAGGATCCGCTGGACACTCGCCCGGACATCCAGAGGGCTGCAGCTCGACGAGCCCAAGACCGACAAGTCCCGCAGGACCGTGCCCCTCCCCCGCTCGGCCATCGAGACACTCCGGGCCCACCGGACCCGGCAACTGGAGGAACAGCGCACAGCCGCCGGAGCCTGGCAGGAGCACGGGCTGGTCTTCACCACCGAGATCGGCACACCGCTCGAGCCCCGCAACGTGCTGCGGCGCTTCGAGATGCTCGCGGAGCGAGCCGGCCTCCGCGGAGTCACCCTGCACACCCTGCGGCACTCCGCGGCCAGCTTCCTGCTGGCAGCCGGAACCCACACCAAGGTCGTCCAGGAGCACCTGGGTCACTCGTCGTACGCCATCACGGCGGACATCTACAGCCATGTCGGTCCGGCGCAGCAGCGCGAGGCGGCCGATCGGCTCGACGAGGCGCTCCGCTGGTGACCGTTGCTGTCCGGCGGGCCGCGCTGCTGTACCCGTTGCTGTACTCACGCGAGAGGCGGGCCACCCTCGTCGGGTGACCCGCCTCTGACCTGCGGCTTCACTGTCGGGCTGACAGGATTTGAACCTGCGACCCCTTGACCCCCAGTCAAGTGCGCTACCAAGCTGCGCTACAGCCCGAGCTCCGAGTGCTGCCGGCTGGGCCGGACGCGCTCGATCGCTGCTGGAGCAGGTTACCGCACGCGCCGGAGCCGCCCGGCGGGCGGTCACCCCTTCTTCTTGTCGCTCCCCCGGCCCTCGCGGACCTTGATCGACACGTCGATGGGCGTGCCCTGGAAGCCGAACTGCTCGCGCAGCTTGCGCTCCAGGAACCGCCGGTACCCCGCCTCCAGGAAGCCGGTGGAGAACACCACGAACCGCGGCGGCCGGATGTCCGCCTGCGTCACGTACTTGATCTTGGGGGCGCGGCCGCCGCGGGCCGGCGGCGGCGTCTCCTGCACCAGCGCGCGGACGTAGGCGTTCAGCTCCGCGGTCGGCACCCGGGTCTCCCAGGACGCCAGCGCCGACCGCAGGTGCTCGGCGAGCTTGTTCACCCCGCGGCCGGTGGTCGCCGAGATGTTGACCCGGCTGGCCCACTTCACCCGGGCGAGCTCCCGGTCGACCTCGCGCTCGAGCTGGGCGTGCCGGTCCTCGTCGATGGCGTCCCACTTGTTGAACGCGATTACCAGGGCACGCCCGGCCTCGATCACCTGGGTGATCACCCGCTGGTCCTGCTCGCTGATCACCTCGTCCGCGGCCAGCAGCACCACCGCGACCTCGGCGGCCTCGATCGCCGCCTCGGTGCGCAGGCTGGCGTAGTACTCGGTCCCGCTGGCGGTGTTCACCTTCCGCCGCAGCCCGGCGGTGTCCACGAAGCGCCACTGCTCGCCGCCCAGCGTGACCAGGGAGTCCACCGGGTCCACCGTCGTCCCGGCGACCGAGTCGACGACCGAGCGCTCCTCCTTGGACAGCCGGTTGATCAGGCTGGACTTGCCCACGTTGGGCCGGCCGACCAGCGCGACCCGGCGCGGGCCGCCCTCGGGCTCGGCCTCCCGCGGCGCCTCGGGCATCGCGTCGAGCACGAGGTCCAGCAGGTCGCCGCTGCCCCGGCCGTGCAGGGCGCTGACCGTGTACGGCTCCCCCAGCCCCAGCGACCACAGCTCGGCCGCGTTGGCCTCCCCGCGCTCGTCGTCCACCTTGTTGGCGACCAGGATCACCGGCCGGTCGCTGCGGCGGAGCACCCGCGCGGCGGCCAGGTCGGTCTCGGTCGCACCGACCGACGCGTCGACCACCAGCACGATGACGTCGGCCGTCTTCATCGCGTACTCGGCCTGCCGGGCGATGGCGGCGGCCATGCCGGTCGCCTTGGGCTCCCAGCCGCCGGTGTCCACGACGGTGAACGACTTGCCGTTCCACAGCGCCTCGTAGGCGATCCGGTCGCGGGTGACGCCGGGGACGTCCTGCACCACCGCGGCGCGGCGGCCCAGGAAACGGTTGACCAGCGTCGACTTGCCCACGTTGGGCCGGCCGACGATGGCCACCACCGGCAGCGGCCCCTGCTGCTCGCTCATGCCGGCTCCCCCACCGCGCTGCGGGCCAGCTCCAGGACGCGCGCCACGACGGCGTCCCGGTCCAGGCCGGTGCTGTCCACGACGACCGCGTCGGCGGCCGGGCGCAGCGGGCTGTCCGCCCGGCTGCTGTCGTACTCGTCCCGGCGGCGCAGGTCGGCGGCGATCTCGGCGACCCGTCGCGGGTCGGTGACCCCCAGCTGGCCGGCCCGCCGCTCGGCCCGGGCCTCCGGTGCCGCGGTCAGGTACACCTTGAGCGTCGCGTCGGGCAGCACCACCGTGCCGATGTCGCGGCCCTCGACCACCACGGCGTCCGCGGCGGCCACCAGGGACCGCTGGCGGTCCACCAGCAACCGGCGCACGGCCGGGACGGCGGACACCGGCGACACGGTCCGCGTGACCTCGGCCCCGCGGATGCGCACGGCCACGTCCACCCCGTCGACCAGCACGACCTCGGTGTCGGCCGCCGTCCCCACCTCGATGTCGGCCTCGGACACCGCCCGGGTCACCGCCTCGGCGTCGGTCAGGTCCACCCCGGCGTCCAGGACGGCGACGGTCGCGGCGCGGTACATCGCGCCGGTGTCCAGGTACGCCGCGCCCAGCTGGGTGGCGACGGCGCGGGCGACGCTGGACTTCCCGGTGCCGGACGGACCGTCCAGCGTGACCTGTCCCCGGAAGGGACGCCCGCTCGCCGTGCCCTGCTCCTGCGCAGCGAGGTCCGTTCCGCTCCTCGCCCGCTGGCGCTCGCTGCGATGCTCGCTCACTGCGCGATGTCCCGGCGCAGGGCGACCGCGCCCCGCAGGTACACGTGCTGCACCTCGGCCCGCGTCCGCGGGGTGTCCACGTGCGCCATCAGCCGCAGCACCCGCGGCAGGGCGTGCGGGACGGCGATCTCGGTGGCGCACATCAGCGGCACGTCACCGAGCCCCAACTCCCGGGCGGCCAGCGCCGGGAACTCCGACACCAGGTCCGGGGTCGCGGTGAACAGGATGCTGATCAGGTCCTCGGAGGACAGTTCGTTGCGCTCGAGGACGGTCGACACCAGCTCACGGGTCGCCGACAGGACCTCGTCGCGGTCGTCGGCGGCCACCTGTGTCGCACCCCGGATGGCTCGGACGGCCATGCACTCTCCTGACATCGATGCCGGTGCGCGGATCGCCGCGCACCTCGGTCGAGTCTAGGGAGCCCCCGCCACCCGGCTCCGGGCGCTCGTCAGACCCGGGACGCGGTGAGGTCGCGGACCTCGGCGTAGCGCTCCCGGACGGACGGCGTCGGGTCGGCCTGGTAGGTCTCGGTGCTGGTGGCCGGCCACACCGGCGGGGTGTCCCCACCGGCCAGCACCCAGGCGGCCTGCCGGGCCGCGCCGTCGGCCACGTACTCACCGGGCGGCGGGACGAGCACCGGGACGCCGAGCACCGCGGGCGCCAGCCGGCGGACCGCCTCCGAGCGCGCACCGCCGCCGACGAGCAGCACCCGGCGGACCGGGTTGCCCTGCGCCGCGATCGCCTCCAGCCCGTCCGCCAGGCCGCACAGCAGGCCCTCCACCGCGGCCCGGGCCAGGTGCGCCGGGTCGGCGGTGGACAGCGTCAGGCCGTGCACCGCCCCGGTGGCGTGCGGGCGGTCCGGCGTCCGCTCGCCCTCCAGGTACGGCACGAGGACGAGCCCGCCCGACCCGGCGGGCGCGGTGAGCGCCAGCCGGGACAGCTCCGCGTGGTCGACGCCGAGCAGCCGCGCCGTCGCGTCCAGCACCCGGGCGGCGTTCAGCGTGACCACCAGCGGCAGGAAGTTCCCGGTCGCGTCGGCGAACCCGGCGACGGTGCCCGACGGGTCGGCGGTCGGCGTGGTCGAGACGGTGGACACCACCCCCGAGGTGCCGATCGACAGGACGACGTCGCCCGGCTCGGCGTTGATGCCCAGCGCGGCCGCGGCGTTGTCCCCGGTGCCGGGCCCGAGCAGCGCCCCGCCGTCCGCCAGGACGCCGGCCTGCTCCGCGGGGCCGAGCACCCGCGGCAGCACGGGGGTGGAGCCGAGGGCACGCTCCAGCAGGTCGGTCCGGTACTCACCCTGCGGCGTGGACCAGTAGCCGGTGCCGCTGGCGTCGCCGCGGTCGGTGACCAGCGCGTCCAGCGCGGGCGAGCCGGCCAGCCGCCAGTTCAGCCAGTCGTGCGGCAGGCAGACCGCCGCCGTCCGCCGGGCGTTGTCCGGCTCGTGCTCGGCCAGCCAGCGGAGCTTCGTGACGGTGAACGACGCGACCGGCACCAGGCCGACCGCCTCCGCCCACGCCTGCCGGCCGGCCTCGCCGCCGCCGAGCTCGGCGATCAGGTCGGTGGCGGCCTGCGCCGAGCGGGTGTCGTTCCACAGCAGCGCCGGGCGCACGACAAGACCGTCGTCGTCCAGGCAGACCATGCCGTGCTGCTGGCCGCCGACGGCCACCGCCGCGACGTCGTCCAGGCCGCCGGCGGCACCGATCGCCTGCTGCAGGGCGGCGCCCCAGGCCGCCGGGTCGACCTCGGTGCCGTCCGGATGCGGCGCGCGGCCCTCCCGGACCAGCGCGCCGCTGTCGGCGTCCCGGACGACGACCTTGCACGACTGGGTCGACGAGTCGACCCCCGCGACGAGGGTCATGTCAGCGGGCGCCGAGCAGGTGCTCGATCATCAGCTGGTCGATCCGGACGACGCCGGCACCGCGCTGGGCGACGGTCGCGGCGTCGAAGTCCTCGAACGCCGACCGGTCGGCCAGCAGGTCCTCGAAGCTCTCGCCCTCGCTGAGAGTCGGGGTGCGCAGCTCGGGGACCCGCGCGGCGGCCAGCGCCTCCTGCACCTCGGGGTCGGCCCGGAAGGCGGCCGCCCGCTCCTTGAGCAGCAGGTAGGTGCGCATGTTCGCCGCGGCCGACCGCCAGACGCCGTCCATGTCCTCGGTGCGCATCGGCTTGTAGTCGAAGTGCCGGGGACCGTCGTAGGCCGGGCCGCCCTGGGGGCCGCCGTTCTCCAGCAGGTCCACGGTCGAGAAGGCCTGCAGCAGGTCGCCGTGGCCGAAGACCAGGTCCTGGTCGAACTTGGGCCCGTGCTGGCCGTTGAGGTCGATGTGGAAGAGCTTGCCCAGCCAGATCGCCTCGGCGATGCCGTGCGTGAAGTTCAGGTTGGACATCTGCTCGTGGCCGACCTCGGGGTTGATCCCGACCAGGTGGGCGTGCTCGAGCTTGGAGATGAAGGCGATCGCGTGCCCGACGGTGGGCAGGAAGATGTCGCCGCGGGGCTCGTTGGGCTTGGGCTCCAGGGCGAAGCGCAGGCCGTGACCGCGGGCCTCGGAGTAGGCGGCGAGGGTGTCGATCGCCTCGGCGTAGCGGTCGAGGGCGGCGATCAGGTCCTTGGCGGTGTCGACCTCGGTGCCCTCGCGGCCGCCCCACAGCACGTAGGTCTGCGCGCCGAGCTCGGCGGCCAGGTCCATGTTCCGCATGACCTTGCGCAGGGCGAACCGGCGGACGTCCCGGTCGTTGGCGGTCAGGCCGCCCTCCTTGAACACCGGGTGGGTGAACAGGTTGGTGGTGACCATCGGCACCACGAGGCCGGTCTCGTCGAGCGCGGCGCGGAAGCGCTTGAGGTGGGCGTCCCGGGCCGCGGTGTCGCTGCCGAACGGGACGACGTCGTCGTCGTGGAACGTGACGCCGTAGGCGCCCATCTCGGCCAGCCGGTGCACCGACTCGACGACGTCCACGTCGGCGCGGGTGGCGTCGCCGAACGGGTCGCGGGCCGGCCAGCCGACCGTCCACAGGCCGAAGGTGAACTTGTCCTCGGGGGTCGGCTGCAGGCTGGTCACGATGGGTCCTCCGGAAGGGTCAGCGATTTGTTTTGCACTAGAACAATAACTGACGTCACACCTAAACTGAACCCGTGAGGCCAGAGACCGCCGGAGCCCGGCCTTCGTCCCTGCGGGCCGGCAACCTGGCGCTCGTGCTGCGCACCGTGTGCGCCGCAGCGGAGCCCCCGTCGCGGGCCGACGTCGCCGGCGTCACAGGCATGACCCGGGCGACGGCGGCCCGGCTGGCCGACGAACTGGTCGCCGCCGGGCTGCTCGACGAGGTGGAACGCGCCCCGACGGCCCGCCGGGGCCGCCCGGCGACGCCGCTGGCGCCCGGGTGCCGGTTCGCCGCCCTCGGGTTGCAGGTCGATGCCGGGCTGCTCGCCGCGCGGGTCCTGGACCTGCGCGGCCACGTGGTCGCCGAGCAGGTGGAGGACGGCGACTTCGTCGGCAGCGACCCGGTGCCCACCCTGGAGCGCCTGAGCGGGCTGGCGCTCGAGCTGGTCGACCGACTGCTCCCACAGCTGCGGCTGGTGGGTGCGGGGCTGGCCCTGCCCGGCATCGTCGACGTCGCGGACGGCGTCCTGTTGCGGGCGCCCAACCTGGGCTGGTCCGACCAGCGCCCGGCCGACGTGCTGGCCCGGGCCCTGCCCGAGGACCTGGTGCCGCTGCTGGGCAACGAGGCGGACCTGGCCGCCCGGACCGTCGCGGAGACCGCTCCCGGCCGGGCCGGGCCGTACCGCGACTTCCTCTACCTGTCCGGCCAGATCGGCATCGGCGGGGCGGCCGTGCTCGCCGGGCAGGTGATGACCGGCAGCTCCGGCTGGGCCGGGGAGGTCGGCCACGTCTGCGTCGACCCCGCCGGCCCGCCCTGCCGGTGCGGCTCCACCGGCTGCCTGGAGCAGTACGCGGGCCGGGACGCCCTGCTGGCCGCCGCTGGCCTGCCCCGCGGCTCGGCCTCCGGCGTCCTGGCCGCGCGGGCCGCCGAGGGCGACCCCGATGCGCTGCGGGCCCTCGACACGGCCGGCTGGGCGCTGGGGGTGGCCCTCGCCGGGGTCCTCAACGTGCTCGACATCCCCTCGGTCGTGCTGGGTGGCCACCTCGCCGAGCTCGGGGACCTGCTGTGCCCGAGGGTGGAGGGACACCTGGCCCGGCGCGTGCTCTCGGCCCGCTGGCGACGGCCGGCCATCGCCGTGGCGCCCGCCGCACCGGGTGCCGGGGCGACCGGCGCGGCGCTGCGCGCCCTGGACGCCGTCCTCGCCGACCCGGCGCGCTGGCTCACCCAGCCCTGAGCTCCCTCACAGTCCGACGAGCTCGTGCAGTGCGCCGACCTCGGTGCGGGTGAGCCGGCGGATGGCGCCGCTGCGCATCCGGGCCAGCTCGATCGGGCCGATCGCCGTCCGGGTGAGCCGGGAGACCGGCAGCCCGACCTCGGCCAGCAGGCGGCGGACGATGTGCTTACGCCCCTCGTGCAGCACGACCTCCACCACCGACTGGCCGGCGTGGGTGTCCTTGAGGGTGAACGAGTCGACGGCGACCGGGCCGTCGTCCAGTTCCACTCCCTTGCGCAGCCGCTTGCCCAGGTCGCGCGGCACCGAGCCGGAGACCTGCGCGAGGTAGGTCTTGCGGACCTCGTAGGAGGGGTGGGCCAGCCGGTGGGCCAGCTCGCCGTCGGTGGTGAGCAGCAGCAGGCCCTCGGTGTCCTGGTCCAGCCGGCCGACGTGCACCAGCCCGGTGGCGAGGTCGCCGACCATCTCGCCCACCGAGGGGCGGCCGCGCTCGTCCTTCATGGTGGTGACCACGCCGTAGGGCTTGTTCATCGCGTAGGTGACCCGGTCGTTGCGGACGTCGATCCGCGCGCCGTCGACCGCGATCTGGTCGTTCTGCGGGTCGACCCGGAGCCCCTGCTCGGTGACCTGCCGGCCGTTCACGCTGATCCGGCCCTCGGCGATCATGTCCTCGCAGACCCGGCGGGACCCGACACCGGCGCGGGCGAGCACCTTCTGCAGCCGCTCGCCCTGCCGGTCACCGGAACCCTCCGGCTCACGGTCGCCCGGGTGCACCGGCGCCAGTTCCATGTCCTCGGACCACACGCCGTGCTCGTCGTCCTGCGGCGGGCCCCCAGGGCTCTCGGTGCTCATCCCTGCCAGTCTCCCACCCCGGCGCGCGCAGCCCGGCCGGGTGCGTTCCGGACGACTGCGGATCTGGCAGATTGGGCTTCTGAGCTGCGCTTTCACCTTGCGCGAGCCGCCTGACGTCGGTAACATTCGAACAAGCGTTCGAGCGGTCCGGGAGGTGTCCATGAGCGAGGTGCGGTCGGCTCTGGACGCCTTCGCCGCCGAGGACCTGCACGAGTTGACCGACGGGCTGGTGCTCGACCGGATCGACGCGCTGGTGCATGTGGTCAACGCCGCCTCCGCGGAGCTGTCCCGCACGGTGCGGCACGCCGAGGTCACCCAGGCCGTGGAACACGACGGACTGAAGAGCCCCCGGTCCTGGCTGATCGGGCATGGGCTGCTGTCGGCGACCGAGGCCGGACGGGTTGTCCGGGTCGGGCGGGCGTTGGAGCACCTGCCCGCGGTCGCGGCCGGGTTCGCCGCCGGGGAGATCACCGCAGCCAAGGTCGACGCGATCGCGGCGATCACCACCCCGGACAAGCTGGCCGCCGCTGCGGAGCAGGGCGTGGACCTGGCCGCGATCGATGCCGACCTGGCCCAGCTGGCCGCGGTGCACCTGCACGAGAAGGTCGTCGAGACCGTCCACCGGTATGTCGCCGCACTAGACCCCGACGGGCCCGAACCGGACCCCACCGAAGGACGCCGGCTGGGCATCGCCCGGCACGCCGACGGTTCGCGGTCCTTCCGCGGTGACCTGGATGCGGTGGGTGGGGAGAAGTTCGAGGCCGCGCTCGAGTCGCTCGTACAGGCCAACCGCCCCGACGGCGACTTGCGCACCCGGTCCCAGCAGCTGGCCGACGCGCTGGTGCAGCTGTGCGACAACCAGCTCGCCTCCGGTCAGCTGCCGACGCTGCGGACGGTGAAGCCGCACGTGGTCGTCACCCTCGACGTCGAGGACTTCGCCGACCCGGCCACCGGCGCCGGTGCGGCCCAGACCGGGTTCGGCGCGCGGATCTCCGGCGAACGGGCCCGCTGGCTGGCGTGTGACGCGGCCATCTCCCGGGTGGTGATGGGACCCGGCGGAGTACCGCTGGACCTGGGGCGCACCCACCGGGTGGTCACCCCCGGACTGCGCCGAGCGGTCGTCGCCCGGGACAAGACCTGCGTGTTCGCCGGATGCGGCGCCCCGCACTGGTGGGCCGACGTCCACCACCTCGTGCACTGGGTCCACGGCGGCGAGACCAACCTCGAGAACTCAGCCCTGCTCTGCGAACGCCACCACACCAAGGTCCACCACGGCTTCCGGGTCGAACGACCACCCGACGGCCGATGGCGCACCTACCGCCCCGACGGCACCGAGATCCTCATCGGCCCACGCGTCTGACCCAGTGGCCGGAAGCTGCCCTGCTGCTGCGGCAGCCCAGACATGTACCGGTCGACGGTCGTCAAGGACCGTTGCGCCGGGTCGCACCCCCGCGGTCTCGTCAGGACTCAGGACGTCGGTCGAGCCTGCAAGGGCGTCTGACTTGCGTGGCGGAGCTGCTCAGCGGATGTCGGCACGGCGTACCACGTGGCGACGTCCGACTCGTCGCCCTGAGGCGTCCAGGCGACCGCGGCATGTGTGGTCACGGTCGCACCCGGGGGCACCGGAGGAAGCGACCAGCCGAGTTCGTCCGGTCGCCGCGAGAAGAACCCGTACCCGGTCGGAGGATCAGCAGCATCTCGGATGAGACCACGCCAGTCGGAGGGCAGGACGCCTTCCTCCACCTGGAGCTCGAAGAGGTCGTCATCGGGGCCACCGACGCTGAGCACCCACTGCGAGGTCTCGAACGTGTAGCAGGCCAGGTACTGGCCGAACGCCGGCTCACCACTCGCCCCGCCGTCCAAGGACGCGACCAGCTCCAGCGGTGGAGACGGCTCCCGTGCGGAGATGTCCACGACCGCACCCCAGCTGGCGGTCACGCTGTACTGCGGCAAGTAGGGAAGACCGTCAAACGGGTCCCTCGTGCAGGGGACCCACTGCACTTCCTCGTCGAGGGACACCCGGGCGCCCTTGCGCGAGTTCCTCCATGACGACTGATCCGTCCGTGTAGCCGGTCAGTCGTCGGGGTGCTCGGCGAGCATGGTGGAGGTCTCCGGGACCAGCGGCGCCAGCGGGGGCAGCTCGGCGAGGTCGCTCAGGCCCAGCCGCTCGAGGAACAGCGGCGTGGTGGCGTACAGCCCGCCGCCGGTGTCCGGGTCACTGCCGCACTCGTACACCAGGCCACGGTTGACCAGCGTCCGGACCACGGCGTCCACGGCCACCCCCCGGATCGCCGACACCCGGGCGCGGGTGACCGGCTGCCGGTAGGCGATCACCGCCAGGGTCTCCAGCGCCGCCTGGGTGAGCCGGCTGCGCTGCCCCTCCAGCAGGTACCGCTCCACCACGGCGGCGTGCTCCTCGCGGGTGTAGACCCGCCAGCCATCCCCCACCCGGCGCAGCGTCACCCCCGCCCGGCGCCGCTCGTAGTCGTCGGCCAGCCCGGCGAGCTCCTGCCGCACCTGGAGGACCGGGCACCGCAGCGCCGCGGCCAGCGTCTCCTCGTCGACCGGGGAGTCCACCACGAACAGCAGCGCCTCCAGCCCCGCCCGCAGCTCCGCCGGGTCCACGGCAGCCACGTCGGCCGGCTCGTCCGCGCCCGTCCCGGGGACCGGCTCCTCCACCACCGGATCCGGCTGGTCGACCACCTCCAGCTCCACCGACGTGACCGGCGCCCGGCTCAACGGCGGTAGCGCGGGAGCAGCGGCAGCCGGCGGGTCCGGGTGCGGCGCCTCCTCGACGGTCGCCTCCTCCTCCGCCGCCGCGGGATCGGACGCCGCCAGCGGCCAAGGCCCAGCCTCTGGCCCCGGCCCAGCCTCCGACCCCGGCCCAGCCTCCGACCCCGGCCCCCGCGCAACCTCCGGCTCCGGCTCGGCCCCCGACCGCGGCTCCGGGACGGCGGCGGGGTCCGCCCCGGGCCCACGCAGCGCGGCGGCCAGCTCGGCGGCCACGGCGTCCCAGTCGTCCGCGGGCCGGTCGTCCGGCGCGCCCTCCCGGCCGGTCAGCTCGGCGGCCAGCTCGGCCGCCAGCGCCTCCCAGGAGATCGGCTCGCGACCCTCGATCGACCCGCTCACGCGTCGTCCCCCGGCTCGCCGCCGGTGACCGGCTCGCCGCCGGTGACCGGCTCGCCGCCGGTGACCGGCTCGCCGGCGGGCAGCTGCGCCCAGACGTCGTCGGCGCCCGGCAGCCGGCCGTCGACCGGCTGTCCGCCGGTCCAGCGCACGTGCAGCTCCCCCAGCGGCGTCAGCTGCTCGAACGTCACCAGCTGCTGGCGGAACAGCTCCAGCAGCGCCAGGAAGCGGGTCACCACCTCCAGCGTGTGCCCGCAGTCGCCGGCCAGCGCCCGGAACGTCGTCGTCCCCGCGGCGGCGAGCCGGTCGCGGACCAGCAGCAGCTGCTCGGTCACGCTCACCGCCGGGGCGTGCAGGTGCGCGACGCTGACCGTCGGCGGCGGCGTCGGGGTCAGCGCGCGGGTGGCCAGCGCCGCGAACTGCTCCGGGGTGACGCCGAGCAGCACCTCGGGGAGCAGCTCGGCGAAGCGCGGCTCCGGCGCGACCGACCGGGGGAACCGGCGCGCGGCCACCGCCTCCCGCCCGCGGAGGAAGTCGGCGACCTGCTTGTAGGCCTTGTACTGCAGCAACCGGGCGAACAGCAGGTCGCGCGCCTCCAGCGCCGCGAGGTCCTCCTCGTCCTCCACCTCGGCGGCCGGCAGCAGCCGGGCGGCCTTGATGTCCAGCAGGGTGGCGGCCACGACGAGGAACTCGCTGGCCTGGTCCAGGTCCAGCTCGTCGCCCATCGCCTGCAGGTGGGCGATGAACTCGTCGGTGACCGCGGACAGCGCGATCTCGGTGACGTCGAGCTTGTGCCGCCCGATCAGCTGCAGCAGCAGGTCGAACGGACCCTCGAAGTTCGTCAGGCGGACGGTGAACCGCCCCTCCGCCTCCGCCGTCCGCACCACCACAGCCTAGGACCGCCCTCTGACCGGACCGGTCGACGCCGGCGCCCGCACCCCTTGCACTCGATACCCCCTGGGGGTATACCTGACGACGTCCACTCCTCCCGAGGAAGGTGCGTCATGAACGGCTCTCAGCACTCCACGCCGGCCGGCCCGGCCACCGAGCACGGTCACTCCAGCGGCCACCTGCCCGGCGGCGGCGTCAGCTGGGCGATGGCGGCCCAGGCCACGCTGCACTGCCTGACCGGCTGTGCCATCGGTGAGGTCCTCGGCATGGTGATCGGGACCTCGCTCGGCCTGTCCAACGCGGCGACGGTGGCGCTCGCGGTCGCCCTGGCCTTCGTCTTCGGCTACGCGCTGACCATGCGCGGCGTGCTCCGCGCCGGCCTGCCGTTCCGGGCCGCACTGAAGGTGGCCCTCGCCGCGGACACCGTGTCGATCGCCGTCATGGAGGTCGTCGACAACGCGGTCGTGCTGTCCGTCCCGGGGGCCATGGAGGCCGGCATCTCGTCGGTGCTCTTCTGGACGGCGCTGGCCGTCGCCCTCGCCGTGGCCTTCGTGGTCACCCTGCCGATCAACCGCGCGATGATGAGCCGGGGCAAGGGCCACGCCGTCGTGCACGCCCACCACTGACCGTGCCGGCTGGGCCGGGGACCCTCTCCCGGCTCAGCCGCGCAGCCGGCGGACCAGCACCGAGTCCTCGCCGCGCTGCTCGAGGTCGGCCAGCAGGACGGCGACCGCCTCGCGGACCAGCCGCCCGCGGTCGGCCACGACGCCGTACTGGCCGCGCAGGGTCAGCCGGGCGCTCTCCAGGGCGAGCAGCTCCTCGGCGGAGCAGTAGACGGTGATCTTCTCGTCGTGCCGGGTCCGGCCGTGCTCGGACTGGCCCCGGCGGCGCGGCGGGGTCACCGGCAGCGTAGGACGGCGCACCGCGGAGAGCTGCTCGGCGCCGTCCGCGGGGACGGCCGGCACCAGCGACAGCGGCTGGCCGGCCGGCGGCTCGGCACCGGCGAGCTCCTCCGCGTCGGCTGCCGCGGGGGAGCGCCGTCCCGAGGGCGTGCCCGACCGCAGCGCCGGCGAGGACTGGGCCGCGGCCAGGGTGGCCAGCTCGGTCACCGGCGCGGGCTCCGGCGCCGCGGCGTCGGTACGGCGGAACAGCTCGTCGGCGCCCGGCAGGACGGGACGGCGGGTCACTGGACCAGCATCTCCTTCGCGAGGTCCCGGTAGGCGGCGGCACCGGAGGACGTGGGCGCCCAGGTGGTGATCGGCTGGCCGGCCACCGTGGTCTCCGGGAAGCGGACGGTGCGGGTGATGACGGTCTGGAACACCGTGTCGCCGAACGCCTCGACCACCCGGCTGAACACCTCGCGGCAGTGCACCGTCCGCGAGTCGTACATGGTGGCCAGGATCCCGTCGATCTCCAGCGCCGGGTTGAGCCGCTCCTTGACCTTGTCGATCGTGTCGACCAGCAGCGCCACGCCGCGCAGCGAGAAGTACTCGCACTCCAGCGGGATGATCACGCCGTGCGCGGCGGTCAGCGCGTTCACCGTCAGCAGGCCCAGCGAGGGCTGGCAGTCGATGAGCACGTAGTCGTACTCGGCGCTCACCGGCCCGAGCACCCGCATCAGGGTCTGCTCGCGGGCGACCTCGCTGACCAGCTGCACCTCGGCGGCGGACAGGTCGATGTTGCTGGGCACCAGGTCCAGGCCGGGCACCCGGGTGGGCAGCCGGACGTCGGCGAGCGTGGTCCTCGGCTCCATCAGCGCGTTGTAGATGGTCCGGTCCAGCTGCTGCGCCGGCACACCGAGGCCCACCGACAGCGCACCCTGCGGGTCCAGGTCGACCAGCAGCACCCGGCGGCCCTGCTCGACCAGCGCGGCACCCAGGTTGATGGTGGACGTCGTCTTGCCGACGCCGCCCTTCTGGTTGCACATCGCGATGACCCGCGCCGGGCCGTGCTCGGTGATCCGCTTGGGCTCGGCCAGCTTGCGCTGCCGCGCCCGGGCGGGGTCGACCCGGCTCATCGGGCCACCCATCTCGCCGCTGCCGGCGAGCGCCCCGTCGGACGGGAGCGCGACGGCGGCCGCCGCCTGGGCTCGTGTCGACATCGTCTGGACCTTCCGGTAGGTGCGGCTCGGCTGGGATCGGGTGGAGGCGCACCGCGGCAGACCGGGCTGGCCCGGGACCGAGCGGTCGCTCCGCCTCCCCTCTCGGCAGGCCGGCACCCGACCGTGACCACCCGGGCGGAACGGGGCTCCGGTCGAGAGCCACGCGAACCGACCGCAGGGCACTGGGACGATCGGCGGGTGCCCTCCCCCGCCACGCTCGTCCTGCTGGTCGGCCTGCCCGGCTCGGGCAAGACGACGAGGGCGCGCGAGCTCGAGCGGACCCGCGGTGCGCTGCGGCTCACCCCGGACGAGTGGATGCTGCCGCTGTTCGGGGCCGCCGAGGCCGGCGACCGGCGGGACGTACTGGAGGGCCGGCTGATCTGGGTCGCCCTGCGCGCCGTCGAGCTCGGCACCGACGTCGTCCTGGACTTCGGGCTGTGGAGCCGGCAGGAGCGGGCCGCGCTGCGCTGGCTGGCCGCCGCGGTGGGCGCCGACTGCACGACGACGTACCTGCCGGTGGACCCCGACACCCAGCTCCAGCGGGTCCGCGACCGGTACGCCGCGGGGCCCGGGACGGAGGTCGCCCTGACCCCGGCGGAGCTCCGCTCCTGGCGCGAGCGGTTCCAGCCGCCGACGGACGACGAGCTCACCGGCGCGGTGCCGACACCGCTGCCCGCCGGCCACGCCTCCTGGAGCTCCTGGGCAGCGACCCGCTGGCCGTCGCTCCCGGACGCCTACCCGCCCGGCTGAGCCGGGCTCAGCGCAGCGCGCGGGGGTGGCTGGTCGCGTAGACCTCGCGCAGCCGCTCCACGGTGACCAGCGTGTACACCTGCGTCGTGGTCACCGAGGCGTGGCCGAGCAGCTCCTGGACGACGCGCACGTCGGCGCCGCCGTCCAGCAGGTGGGTGGCGAAGGAGTGCCGCAGCGTGTGCGGGGAGATCTCCACGGTCAGCCCGGCCCGCTCCGCGCAGCTGCGCAGGATCGTCCAGGCGCTCTGCCGGGTCAGCGCGCCCCCGCGGCTGTTGAGAAACAGCGCGCCGCGCACCCCCCGCCGGGAGGCGGCCGCCAGCGCCGGCCGGGCCCGCACCAGGTAGTCCTCCACCGCCCGGACGGCGTAGCTGCCGACCGGGACGACGCGTTCCTTGCCGCCCTTGCCGGCCAGCCGGACCGCCGCGCTGCGCGCGTCGACGTCGTCCACGGCCAGCCCGACCGCCTCGGAGATGCGCGCCCCGGTGCCGTAGAGCAGCTCCAGCAGCGCCCGGTCGCGCAGCCCCCGTGGCCCCTCCACCGAGCCGGCGGCGGCGATCAGCGCCTCGACCTGCTCCACCGGTATCGCCTTGGGCAGCCGGCGGGCCGGCGTCGGCGGGCGCACCTCCGCGGCGACGTCGTCGGTCACCAGCCCGTCCAGCAGGGCGAAGCGGTGCAGCCCGCGGACGGCGACCACCGCGCGCGCCGCCGAGGTGGCCGACAGCGGCGGGTGGTCGGCGTCCCCCTGGCGCAGTGCGGTGAGGAAGCCCGCCACGTCGCTCTCCCCCACCTCGTCCAGCCCCCGGACCCCCGCGGCCTCCAGGAACGCGGCGTACCGGCGCAGGTCCCGCCGGTAGGAGGAGATGGTGTTGGCCGCCAGCCCGCGCTCCACCAGCAGGTGGTCGAGGTACCCGGTGACCACCCGGTCGACGGCGGCCCCGGTGACCAGGGTCAGGACAGCACCTCGGCGAGCGGCACGGCCGCCATGCCGTGGGCCTCGGCCACCTCGGGGAGCACCACCTGCCCGGCGACCACGTTCACCCCGTGCGCGAGCGCCGGGTCGTTGCGCACCGCGGCTGCCGTCCCCTCGTTGGCCAGCGCCATCACGTAGGGCAGCGTCACGTTGGTCAGGGCGTGCGTCGAGGTGTTCGGGACGGCGCCGGGCATGTTGGCCACGCAGTAGAAGACCGACTCGTGTACCCGGAAGGTGGGGTCGTCGTGCGTGGTCGGCCGGGTGTCCTCGAAGCAGCCGCCCTGGTCGACGGCGATGTCCACCAGCACCGAGCCGGGCTTCATCCGGCTGACCAGGTCGTTGCTGATCAGGGTGGGGGCCTTGGCGCCGGGCACCAGCACCGCGCCGATGACCAGGTCGGCGTCCAGGACGGCGCGCTCCACCTCGTAGGCGTTGGACGCCACGGTCTGCAGGTGGCCCTGGTAGATCCGGTCGGCCGCGCGGAGCTTGTCCACGTCGCGGTCCAGCACGATCACCTCGGCCTGCATGCCCAGTGCGATCGCCGCGGCGTTCATCCCGGACACCCCGGCGCCGATCACCACGACCTTGCCGGCGTACACGCCCGAGACCCCGCCCAGCAGCACCCCGCGGCCGCCGTGCGCGCGCTCCAGGCAGTGCGCCCCCACCTGGGGCGCCATCCGGCCGGCGACCTCCGACATCGGCGCCAGCAGCGGCAGCGCCCCGCTGGCGGTCTGCACCGTCTCGTAGGCGATCGCCGTCGTCCCGGACTCGACCAGGGCGTCGGTGCACTCCTTGGACGCCGCGAGGTGCAGGTAGGTGAACAGCGTCTGCCCGGCGCGCAGCCGCCCGTGCTCCTCGGCGACGGGCTCCTTGACCTTCAGCAGCAGGTCCGCGGCGTCCCAGACGTCGTCCGCGGTGGCCGCGATCTGCGCGCCGGCGGCGACGAAGTCGGCATCGGGGATCGACGACCCCTCACCGGCTCCCTGCTCCACCAGCACCTCGTGCCCGGACCGCACCAGCTCGTTCACCCCGGCAGGGGTGAGCGCCACCCGGTACTCCCGGTTCTTGACCTCTCGAGGGACCCCGACCTGCATCGTGCTGTCTCCTGGTCTCGGTGGCGCCCCCGGTCGTGCCGGGAGCCCCCCGCGTCGTGTGCCGGCCCGGTCGGGGCCGACCTCGGGGCGGAGTGTAGGCAGCCGGCGGCCTCCAGCGGGCCGGGACGCGACCGGGCGGTCACAGACTGCGGCGGTGCGCCTGCCAGCGGTCGAGCATCTCCGGCAGCTCGCTCCGCAGGAACGCGAAGAACTCCTGCGTCTCGGCCATCCGCCGCCCACCGGGGCGCTCCAGGCCCAGCGTCGCCACGCCGTCGGCCGCGGCCGCCTCGTAGGTGGCGAGGACACCGATCTGCTGGGCGTAGATGGTGGACCAGACGTCGTCGTCGTAGATCCGGTAGACGTCGCTGCGCGCACCAGGGTCGCGCTCCCTGCCGAGCAGCCCCGCGCGGACCAGGAACCGGACGGCCCCCGAGATGGCGGCCGGGCTGACCCGCAGGCCGGCCGCCAGCTCCCCCGCGGTGTAGCGCTCGGCGTCGTCGGCGAGGACGAAGGCGAAGACCCGTGCCGCCATCCGTGGCAGCCCCGAGTCGGCGAGGACCAGGGCGAAGCGCTCGACGTAGGACAGCAGCGCGGCGTCGGCGTCGTCCGCGTGCGGTGTGGACACCGGCGGACCCCCTCTCCTCCTCGTCGCCGGAACGACCCCGACCGACGTGCGGCAGCCTATTACACGGTCTTCACACAAGTGTGAAACCTGAGTAGCGTCGGTGCATGGTCCTTCCCGTCGAGGTCAGCGGCCTCCGCAAGTCCTTCGGTCCCACCCGTGCCCTCGACGGCCTCGACCTCGAGGTCCGCTCCGGGGAGGTGCACGGCTTCCTCGGGCCGAACGGGTCCGGCAAGTCCACGACCATCCGCGTCCTCCTCGGGCTGCTGCGCGCCGACGGCGGCTCCGCGAGCCTGCTCGGCGGTGACCCGTGGCGGGACGCGGTGGCCCTGCACCGCCGGCTGGCCTACGTCCCCGGCGACGTCACGCTGTGGCCGAACCTCACCGGCGGGGAGGCCATCGACCTGCTGGGCCGGTTGCGGGGCGGCCTGGACCGCCGCCGCCGGGACGAGCTGCTCGACCGCTTCGACCTCGACCCGCGGAAGAAGAGCCGCAGCTACTCCAAGGGCAACCGGCAGAAGGTGGCCCTGGTGGCCGCGCTGTCCGCCGACGCCGAGCTGCTGCTGCTCGACGAGCCCACCTCGGGGCTGGACCCGCTCATGGAGGCGGTCTTCCAGGCGTGCATCCTGGCTGCCAAGGCCGAGGGCCGCACCGTGCTGCTGTCCAGCCACATCCTGGCCGAGGTCGAGTCGCTGTGCGACCGGGTCAGCATCATCCGGCTGGGCCGCACCGTGCAGAGCGGCACCCTGGCCGAGCTGCGCCACCTGACCCGGACCTCCATGTCGGTGGAGGCCGTCCGGCCCCTCGACGGGCTGGCGGCGCTGCCGGGCGTGCACGACCTGGTCCGGCAGGACGGCCGGGTCCGGTTCGACGTGGACAGCACCGCCCTGGACGACGTGGTCCGGCAGCTGTCCGGCGCCGGCGTCCGCGCCCTGACCAGCACCCCGCCCACGCTGGAGGAGCTCTTCCTGCGGCACTACGGCGAGGCCGTGCCGGAGCCGGAGCCGGTCCGGTGAACGCCCTCACCGGTTCGGGCGCGCTGGTCCGGCTGGCCCTGCGGCGGGACCGGGTGCGGCTGCCGGTCTGGGTGCTCGGCGTCCTCGGGCTGCTGATGAGCAGCGTGGCCACCCTCCCGTCGGTGTACGGGACGGCAGCCGAGCGCGAGGCCTACACGGCAGCGGTCGGGGACAACCCGGTGGCGGTGATGATGGGCGGCCCCGGCGCCGGTCTCCCCTCGCTCGGCGGCATCGTGGTGTTCGAGGTCGCCGTCATCGGCTACATCGCCGTCGGCCTGATGAGCGTCCTGCTGGTGGTCCGGCACACCCGCGCCGAGGAGGAGGCCGGCCGCACGGAGCTGATCCGGTCGGCCGTGCTCGGCCGGCGCGCCGGTCCGGCCGCCGCGGTGGCCGTGGTGGCCCTGGCGAACGTCCTGGTCGCGCTGGGCATCGGCGCAGGGATGGTCGGCACCGGCCTGCCGGTCCGGGGATCGGTGGCCCTGGCCGTGTCCTTCGTCGCCTTCGGCCTGGTAATGACGGCGGTCGGCCTGGTCGCCGCCCAGCTCACCGAGCACTCGCGGGGGGCCGCCGGCGCGGGCTGCGCCGCGCTGGCCGCCTTCTTCGTGCTCCGGGCGGCCGGCGACGTCGGGGACGGGACGCTGTCCTGGGCCTCCCCGATGGGGTGGGCACTGGCGGTCCGGCCCTTCGGGAGCGAGCGGTGGGCAGTGCTCCTGCTCCCCCTCGCCGCGGCGGTCGTGCTCACTGCCACCGCCTTCGCCCTGCTCGAGCGCCGGGACGTCGGCGCCGGGCTGGTGGCCGCCCGGCCGGGCCGGGCGTCAGCCTCCCGTGCGCTGTCGGGCACGGTCGGCCTCGCGGTGCGGCAGCACCGGGCCGGCCTGCTGGGCTGGGCGGTGGGGATCTCGCTGCTCGGTGCGGCGTACGGGTCGGTGGGCCAGTCGGTCCAGGACCTCGTCTCCCAGAACGAGGCGCTGTCGGAGTTCCTCGCCGGGTCGGGCACCGACATCACCGACACCTTCTTCGCCGTCGCTGCCTCGATGCTGGCCCTGCTGGTCACCGGGTTCGCGCTCCAGGTGACGCTGCGGATGCGCAGCGAGGAGACCGCCGGACGGGTCGAGGCCCTGTTGGCGAGCTCGGTCTCCCGGCCGCACTGGGCCATCGGCCACCTGGCCGTGGCCGTCGTCGGGAGCACGCTGCTGCTGGCCCTGGCCGGGGCCGGCATGGGCCTGGTGCACGCCGTCCTCACCGCCGACGCCGCCCAGGTCGGCAGGCTGACCGCTGCCACGGTCGTCTACGCGCCGGCCGTGTGGACCCTGGTGGGCGCCGCAGCGGCGCTGTTCGGGCTGCTCCCCCGGGCCGCCACGCTCGGCTGGGCGCTGCTCGCCGCCGCGTCGTTCCTGCTGCTGCTCGGCCGCACGGTGCAACTGCCCGGCTGGGTGATCGAGTCCTCGCCGTTCGAGCACGTCCCCCAGGTGCCGGCCGAGGCGCTGAGCGCCGGGCCCCTGGCGGTCATGGCCGCGGTGGCAGCCGGGCTGGTGGCGGTCGGGCTGGCTGGGCTGCGGCGCCGCGACATCGGCTGAGGCCGCCCCGGGCCCCACCGGGACAGGTCACCTCGCCACACTGCCGGGCACCCGCCGGTGGCCGACGATGGCCGGGCAGGAGCGGCCCGCGCCCTGCCCGGAGGGAGCCCGATGCGCCTGTACGCCGACCGCCCCGACGTCCGCACCCGGCAGCTGGCCGCCGACCTGGGCCTGCTGGCCTGGACGGTCGCCTGGGTGCTGGTCGCGCGGGCCGTGCACCGGGCGGTGCTCGTGCTTGCCGAGCCCGGCCGGGCGCTGGCGGACCTGGGCGGGTCGATCTCCCGGACGATGGGCTCGGCCGCCGGGGCGGCCGGGGACGTGCCGGTGGTCGGGGACGAGCTGGCCGACCCGTTCGCCGCCCTCGGCGACGCCGGCGGCTCGGTGGCGAGCGCCGGGCAGGGCGCCGAGGACGCCGTCGCGACGCTGGCCACGGTGCTCGCCCTGCTGGTCGTCGTCCTGCCGGTGGGCTGGCTGCTGCTGCGCTGGGCCCCGTGGCGGCTGCGCTGGTGGCGGGACGCCACCGCCGCCGACCGGCTGACCTCCGGCGCCGGCGCGCCGCGCCGCCCGGGGCCCGCCGACACCGGGGCGACCCCGGCCGGCGCCCGCGGACCGGACCTCGAGCTGCTGGCCGCCCGCGCGCTGGCCACCGCGCCGCTGCCGGAGCTCGCCGCCCTGCCGGCGGGGACGGGCGCCGGCTGGTGGGCCGGCGACCCGGCCGCGGTGCGCGCGCTGGCCGGCCTGGAGCTGCGCCGACTGGGCCTGGCCCTCCCGGAGGTCGGCCGGCAGGTCAGCCCGCGGTGACCGACCAGCCGGAGGCGGCGACGGCGGCCGCGCAGACGTCCTCGTCCTGCTGACCGGTGCCGCCGCTGGCCCCCACGGCGCCGATCAGCCGGCCCCCGTCGAACACCGGGACGGCGCCCGGCTGCGGGGTGAACCTGCCGTGGGTCATCTCGGTGAGCGCGCCGGCGAAGTTGGGCAGCGGGTCCATCTTGGTCTTCTGGCCGGCGCTGGGCATGCCGTAGGCGGCCGCCGTCCACGCCTTGCCCTGGGCGACCTCGGCGGAGATCCAGGGCGCGCCGTCCATCCGGACCAGGGCCACCAGGTGGCCGTAGGGGTCCATCACGGCGAAGGACATCGGGATGCCCAGCTGCTCGGACTCGCTGCGGGCGGCGGCGAGCAGGGACAGGGCCTGGTCATGTGTGAGCACCGGGACACCTTCGTCGGACGGCGCGGGATGGGCAAGCCGACCGATGAGCCGCACCGCCTGCGACAGTCCTCCCTCCACGACCACCTCGGACAAGGAGCCTCCCGATGACCGACGCCCCGGCAGCGCCGTCACCCGCCCAGCTGGCGGAGGTGGCCGCCCGCTACCGGCGCCGCGCCGACGCGTTCGAGGCCACCGTCCGCGCGGTCCCGGCCGGGGACTGGTCGCGGCCGTCACCCTGCGCCGAGTGGGACGCCCGCGACGTGGTGCGGCACATCGTGGACATGCACGGGGTCATGCTCCATCCCTACGGACGCCGGCTGGCCCCGTCGCCGAGCGTCGACGAGGACCCGCTGGCCGCCTTCCGGGCGGCCCGGGCGGAGGTGGCGGCCATCGTCGAGGACCCGGTGCTCGCCGCGCAGCCGACCGAGAGCCCGGCCGGCCGGATGCCCGGGGCGGTGATGGTGGACGGGGTGGTCAGCGACGACCTGGTGCTGCACCGCTGGGACCTGGCCCGGGCCACCGGGCAGGACGACACCATCGACCCCGCCGAGCTGCAGCGGATGTGGCCCGCGCTGCAGCAGATCCCCGACGTCATGCGCGTCCCCGGGGCGTTCGGCCCGGGGGTCACCGTCTTCGGCCCGGTGGTGGAGGTGCCGGCGGACGCGCCGCTGCAGGACCGCGCGCTGGGGCTGCTCGGCCGGGACCCCGGCTGGACGCCGGGGCGGCGCTGACGGCTCAGCCGGCGTCGGCCGGGCGCAGCCGGGGCCCGCCCGCGCGGACCTGGGCGGCGGCCAGCACCCCGATGACGGCGAGGGCGTTGCTGATCCGGCCGTCGAACACCTGCTGGACGGCGTCGGCCAGCGGCACCCGCTCCACGGTCATGTCCGCCTCCTCGTGCTCGACCACGAAGTCGGCCGGCTTCCCCACGTCGGTGAGGCCCTCGGCGAGGTAGAGGTGGATCTGCTCGTCGCAGAAGCCCGGCGAGGGGTGGTAGGTGCTCAGCAGCGACCACCGCTCGGCGGCCAGCCCCACCTCCTCGGCCAGCTCGCGGCGGGCGGTCGCCAGCGGCGGCTCGCCGTCGGCGTCGCGCAGGCCGGCGGGCAGCTCCGCCATCCGCTGGCCGACCGGGTGCCGGTACTGGCACAGCATCACCACCCGGTCCTGGTCGTCCAGCGCGACGACGCCGACCGCGCCGGGGTGGTGCACCACCTCGCGGACGCTGTCCCCGCCGCCGGGCATCGCCACGGTGTCCCGGCGCAGCGAGATCACCCGGCCCGAGTACACCTCCTCGCTGGCCAGCAGCTCGTACTCGTGCGGCCCGCTCATCAGATGCCGACCTCGACGTCCTCGGGCACCGGCAGCCGGGCGGCGTCCTGGTAGGCGATCGCGGCCTGCACGAACGCGGAGAACAGCGGGTGCGGCCGGGTCGGCCGGCTCTTGAGCTCGGGGTGGGCCTGAGTGCCGACGAAGAACGGGTGGACGTCGGCGGGCAGCTCGACGAACTCGACCAGGGTGCCGTCCGGCGAGGTGCCGGAGAACACCAGGCCCGCGGCGGACAGCTGGTCGCGGTAGGCGTTGGCGACCTCGTAGCGGTGCCGGTGCCGCTCGGTGATCTCGGTGGCCCCGTACGCCCGGGCCACCACCGAGCCCTTCTGCAGGGTCGCCGGCCAGCTGCCCAGCCGCATGGTGCCGCCCATGTCCCGCTCCCCGGCGACGACGTCGACCTGGTCGGCCATCGTGGCGATCACCTTGTGCGGCGCCTCGGGCTCGAACTCCGAGGAGTTGGCGTCCTCCAGGCCGGCCAGGTCGCGTGCGGCCTCGATGACCATGCACTGCAGACCCAGGCACAGGCCCAGCAGCGGGACGCCGTTGACCCGGGCGTGCCGGATGGCGCCCAGCTTGCCCTCGATGCCGCGCACCCCGAACCCGCCGGGGACGCACACCCCGTCGACGCCGGCCAGCGCGGCCTTGGCACCCTCCGGGGTCTCGCACTCGTCGGCGGGCACCCAGCGGATGGACACCCGGGAGCGGTGCGCGAACCCGCCGGCCCGCAGCGCCTCGGTGACCGAGAGGTAGGCGTCGGGCAGGTCGATGTACTTGCCCACCAGGGCGACGGTGACCGTCTGCCTCGGCTCGTGCACCCGGTCCAGCAGGTCGCCCCACACCGTCCAGTCGACGTCCCGGAACGGCAGGCCCAGCCGGCGGACGACGTAGGCGTCCAGGCCCTCCCGGTGCAGCACCTTGGGGATGTCGTAGATCGACGGGGCGTCCGGGCAGGAGATGACCCCGTCGGCGTCCACGTCGCACATCAGGCTGATCTTGCGCTTGAGCCCGTCGCTGATGTCCCGGTCCGAGCGGCAGACCAGCGCGTCGGGCTGGATGCCGATGCTGCGCAGCGCCGCGACCGAGTGCTGGGTCGGCTTGGTCTTCAGCTCGCCGGAGGGGGCGATGTAGGGCACCAGGGAGATGTGCAGGAAGAAGCAGTTGTCCCGGCCGATCTCGTGCCGGACCTGGCGGGCGGCCTCGAGGAAGGGCAGCGACTCGATGTCGCCGACCGTGCCGCCGATCTCGGTGATCACCACGTCGACCCGCTCGGCGTCCTCGTCGGTGGTGACCGCCATGATGCGGGCCTTGATCTCGTTGGTGATGTGCGGGATCACCTGCACGGTGTCGCCGAGGAACTCCCCGCGCCGCTCCTGGGCGATCACGTCGGAGTACACCTGGCCGGTGGTCACGTTGGCCCGGCCGGTCAGGTCGGTGTCCAGGAACCGCTCGTAGTGGCCGATGTCCAGGTCGGTCTCGGCGCCGTCCTCGGTGACGAAGACCTCGCCGTGCTGGAACGGGTTCATCGTCCCGGGGTCCACGTTGAGGTACGGGTCCAGCTTCTGCATGGTCACCCGCAGCCCGCGGCTGGACAGCAGCGCGCCCAGCGAACTGGCGGTCAGGCCCTTGCCCAGTGACGACACGACGCCACCGGTGACGAAGACGAACTTCGTCGGCTGGGAGTTGGAGAGAGATCCGCGATCACGAGCTTCAGCCAGTCGACCCACGGGCGATCACGCTAACACGGGAGGAGCCGCCGTCCGGGGTGGAACCCGGGGTGCGCTCGGCCACGTCGGCGCCCGCAGCGGCCTCCGGTGGCGCCCCCGCGGCCAGCCACACCAGCAGCGGCAGCAGCAGCGCGGCCGCCGTGGCGGGCACCGCGACGCCGGAGTCGTTCACCGCGGCCGCGACGGCCAGGCTGAGGGCGACGGCGGTCAGCCCGGCGCGCAGCACCCGGGCCGGCCCGGCCGGCAGCCCGGCGGGACCGCGCCCGGGGCTGCTGCGCAGCAGCCCGCCGGGCCGCAGCAGCCACAGCGCGGCGACCAGCGCCACCGGCAGCAGCCAGGCCAGCGGGCTGCCCACCAGGATGCCCAGGTTGGCCTGCCCCTTGCGCAGCACCACCGTCCACGCCTGGCCCTCGACGACCTGGGCGACGAACCGGCCCAGGTGGCTGCGCTCGGCGGCCGGCCGCAGCCAGTCCAGCACCGCCACCGAGCCGACGACGAGCACCGCGGCGGCCAGCACGGCCCCCAGCCGGGCCACGGTCACCCGGATCCGGGCCAGCAGCATGCCCAGGACGACGAAGCCGGGCACCACGGCGAGCACGCCGCCGAAGTCCCGGCCCAGCGCCGGCGCGCCGACCAGGACGACGGCGGCCGCCCCGCAGCCGGCCACCGGCAGCAGCCAGCGCAGCCGGGCCGGACCGCCGTCGGCCGGAGGCGCGTCCCGGCCGGCGGCGGGGCGGCCGCGCCAGGCCAGGACGGCGGCGGCCGCCGCGGTGAGCAGCAGCACGCTGACCGAGAACAGCCCGAAGGTCAGGTTGCCGTAGCCGACGAACCGTCCGGCGACGATGGCGTCGTAGCCCAGCAGCCCGTCCAGCTCGAGGGAGGAGCCGGTCAGCACGTCGCCGACGAGGGTGGCCAGCGTGACCGCGAGGACGGCGACCGCCGGGCCGGTCCGGGTCCGCCGCCAGGGGCCGAGGCCGGCGACCGCGGCGACCAGCAGAGTGCCGGCGAGCACCGCGCCGGCCAGCGCCCAGCGCGGCGTCCCGGCCCCCTCCCAGGGCAGCAGGTTGGCCAGGTAGGTGGCCACCGGCAGCGCCGCGGCGACCAGGCAGCCGGCCCGCAGCGGACGGCGCCAGCGCGGGTCGGCGGGCGGCCGCTGCCACCGCGCCGGCCGGCCCCGCCCGCCGGGGAGGCCCCAGCCGCCCAGCACCAGCAGCCCGGCGGCGAGCACCGCGGCGTCGACGGCGACGAGCGCCCAGAAGAAGGTCCCGGTGCTGCGCAGGTGCGCGGTGGCCCGGACGTTGGCCTCGGTGAGCTGCGCCAGGGCCTCCGCCAGGGACGGTCGCGGGCCGGCCGCGGTCATCGGCTGGCCGTTCATCGAGGCCGGCTGCTCCAGCCCCAGGGCCCGCAGCGCGGTGGGGGCCACGTCGATCAGCTGCACGAACGGCGCGCGGCCGGTACTGGCCGAGCTCAGCCACCCCGGGGCGGTGCCGGGTCCGGCGGCGACGGCCAGGTGCAGCTGCGCCCGGCCGTCGTTGACCTCGGAGATCCCCTGGAGCAGCAGCAGGGTGTCCCCGGGCAGGCCGGCCACCGCCGCGCGCAGCAGGCCGACCTGCGCGTCCAGCCCGGCCAGCGCCTGCGCCCGCGCGTCGGGGAGCGTGCCGGTGTCGGTCTCGTCGCCGCTCGGCCGGCCAGCGTCGGTGAGCTGGTCCAGGGACACCACCGTCAGCGGGCAGGCACTGAGCAGCGCGGCGGTCCCCGGCACCGAGTCCGGCAGCGCGTCCTGCACGGTGAGCGCCGTCCGTGGGCCGGCCACCGCCAGCGCCGCGGCCCGGCCCACCGCGGTCGCGCAGCCGACCGCGTCCCCCAGCGCGCCGGGCTCGGCGCCGAACCGGGCGGTGGCCGGGTCCTCGGCGATCCGTTCCAGGGTCGCCTGCGGCTCGTGCAGCCCCAGGGACGCGGTCTGCTCCTCCAGGCCGCAGAACGACAGCGAGGTGTCCACGACCGGCACCGGGGCCTCCCCGGCCGGGGCGCCGGTGCTCCCGGCCGTCGCGCCCGCGGCGCCTCCGTCCGGGCCCTCCACCGGGACCGGTGGGATCGGCGCGGCCGGCCCCGGGTACCGCGCCCGGTTCCCGGCGCCGAGGGTCGCCCAGCCGTCCAGCAGGCAGGTCGTCGACCGCGCGGCCCGCACCGACATCGCCCCGACCGCCGACCCGTCCGCCAGCTCCCACAGCTGCGGGGTGAGCGCGGGGTCCAGGTCGGTGAAGACGAGCCCGGGGACGCCGACGACCAGCACCCGGTCGGCCCGCGCGTCGATGCCGGTGTCCGCCGCGCCGGCGGCCGGGGCGGCCAGGCCGAGCAGCACCGCGAGGACGAGCAGCACCCCGGCCACCCGCGCGGTCCGGCTCATCGGCCCGGTCCGCCCGGTGGCCCCAGCAGCTCGCGGTACACCGCCACGAGCGAGCGGGCGGTGGCGGCCTCGTCGGGCCAGGTGGCCGCCTGGCGCGGACCGGCGGCCGAGAGCCGCGCGGTCCGCTCGGGGTCGGTGAGCACGGCGGTGACCGCGTCGGCCAGCGCGGCGGCGTCCCCGGCCGGCACCAGGTCGGCCGCGGCGCCCACGAGCTCAGGGATGCCGCCCACCCGGGTGGCGACCAGCGGCACACCGGCCCGCAGCGCCTCCTGGGCGGTCAGCGACCGGGCCTCCCACACCGAGGGCAGCACGCACACGTCGGCCGCGCCCAGCAGGTCGGCGACGTCGGTACGCCGTCCCAGCAGGGTGACCGGCAGCCGCAGGTCCCGGATCTGCCCGGCCAGCTGCTGCTGCAGCGGGCCGTCCCCGGCGATGACCACCCGCGGGGGCGCGGCACTCAGGCGCGAGTCGGCGGTCCACCGCTGCGCGGCGTCCAGCAGGACGTCGTAGCCCTTCTGCGGGTGCAGCCGGCCGACGGCCACCACCAGCGGCCGGAGGTCGTCGTCCAGGCCGAGCTCGCGCCGCACCTCGGCCCGGCCACGGCGGGCCGGCGCCAGCGCCGGGGCGGCGACCGGGGCGACCCGGACGTCGCGGGCGCCGAGCCGCCGGGCGTTGGCGGCCAGGTCCGACGACGCGGCCAGCACCAGGTCGGCGCCGCGGATGGTGGCCCGCTCGGCCGCGGCGAGCACCCGGCGGCGCAGTCCCCCGCCGCCGGGCAGGGCGTTGTGCAGCGTCAGCACCAGGGGCCGGGTCCGCTCCCCCGCGAGCCGCCGCGCCGCCGTGGCGACCAGCCCGGCCCGCAGGCCGTGGGCGTGCACCAGGTCGGCGCCGGTGGTCGCCCGGCGCAGCGCCAGGACCGCGCGCAGGTCGGCCAGCGGCGCCAGCCCAGCGGAGATGCCGACCGGGCGGAAGGCCGCGCCGGTGGCGGTGAAGCCGAAGAGCTCCTCGGTCGCCCGGGGGCCGCAGACCCGGACGGCGGCGCCGGCCCGCAGCACCGCGGGCAGCACCGACCGCAGGTGGGTGCCCACCCCGCCGGTGCTGGTGGCCAGCACCTGGGCGACCCGCCGCCCGGACAGCGGCCGGTCGCCGGGGTCCCGCTCGTCGCGCTCAGCCACCTGCCACCTCCCTGTCCGTCCGCCCGGGGGCCGCCGGGGCACGCAGCCCGCGCACCGCGGCCGTGAGCGGCCGCCGGGCGGTTCCCATCATGACCGCCGCGGCCACGACCAGCACGGTCCCGCCCGCGAGGGCGCCCACCGCGACCGCGGCGAGGACGCCGTCGTCGGGCACCGGGTCCGCACCGGTCGCCCGCCCGACGAGCACCCCGGCTCCGGCGCCGAGCCCGGCGGCGAGCAGCGCGGGCAGACCGGTCCGGGCGAGCCCGGCCAGCGCGCCGGTCCCGGCGACCCGGGCGACCACGGCCAGCAGCGCGAGCCCGGCCACGGTGACCCCGATGCTGTGCCCGGCGGCCAGCGCCACCGCCCGGTCGGCCGGGGGCAGCGCCCGGGCCAGCACCACGTCGGCGACCGCGGCGACCAGCCAGCCGCCGGCCACGCAGACCGTGGGGGCGCGCCACTGGCCGCGGGCGTACAGCGCCCGGGACAGCAGCGCCACCAGGCCGTAGCCGAGCAGCCCCGGCGCGAAGGCGACGATGGTGGGCTGCAGCGCCGCCGCGGACCCGCCGTCGGCTGCGGCGGCGAAGAAGACCCGGGCCAGCGGGCCGGAGACGGCGACCAGGCCGGCCGCCGCGACCGCCGACGCGACGACGGTGAGCACCAGCACCGGGGCCAGCGCCCGCCGGTACCCGGGCTCGTCGCCGAGCTCGGCGCGCTCGCTCAGCCCCGGGTAGGCCGAGGTGGCCAGCGGCACGGCGAGGGCCGCCCAGGGCAGCAGGAACACCGTCATCGCGGCGACGTAGACCACCTGGGTGCCGTCCGGGGCACCGTCGTTGGCCAGCCGGATCGCCACCACGGCGACCAGCTGCTGACCGGCCAGGGTCAGCACCCCGGCCAGGGCCAGCCGGCGCACCCGGGGGGCGGCGCCGACCGGGAACCGCAGCGCCGGGCGCAGGCCCAGCCGCAGACCGCGCAGCGGCACCAGCAGGGAGAAGCTCAGCGCGGCGACGCCGAGCGTCGTCCCGACCGCGAGGACGAGCTCGGCCGGGGTGCTCAGCGTGCGCACCGAGCCGCTGCCGCCGATGCCGGCGAACAGCAGGTAGGACCCGGCCACCACCAGCGAGGACAGCAGCGGCGCGATCGCCGGCCCGGCGAACCGGCGGTGCGCCTGCAGCACCCCGGTCAGCACGATCCCGATCCCGTAGAGCAGCACCTGCGGGGCGAACACCACCAGGAACCGGGCGGCCAGGTCGACCTGGGCCGGGTCGGCGGCGTCGGCGCCGAGCAGCAGCGCGGCGACCGGCCGGGCCAGGAGCGCCAGCAGCACCGCCAGCGGCGCCAGCAGCAGCAGCGTCCAGCCCAGCAGCGCCGAGGCGGTGCGGCGGACCTGCTCCCGGTCCCCGGTGGCGATGCCCCCGGCCAGCATCGGGACGACGAGACCGGCCAGCGCGCCGCCGGCCACCACCTCGAAGACGATGTTGGGCACCGTGTTGGCGACCACGTAGGTGTCCCCGGTGCTGCCGGCCCCGACGGTGTTGGTGAACACCAGCGTGCGGCCGAAGCCGGCCATCCGGGCCAGCAGGGTGAGCACCGAGATGAGCAGCGCCGCCGCGGCCACGCCGCGGAGCACCCGCCGGTCCGCGCTGCGCGGCGGGTCGCCCGCGGCCGGCGGGCTCACCTGCGCGCTCACGCCGGGCGGCGGCCGAGCCGGTCGAGCTCCCGCAGCACCGGCGTGGACTCGATCACCCGGGTGAAGCTGACCTTCTCGCTCGCCAGGGTGAGCGCGGTGACCACGCCCAGCAGCAGCGCCCGGGCCGGCCGGCCGGGGACGGCGGCCAGCCGCAGGCCGAGCAGGGCGCCGACGGCGTTGGCGCCGCAGTCCCCCAGCATCACCCGCTCGCCGAGGTCGGCGGGCAGCACGCCCAGCGTCGCCCCCAGCGGCCCGGCGGCCAGGCCGCCGGCGGGCCCGCCGAGGCCGGTGGCGGCGAGGGCGACGGCGGCCTTGCCGGCCCGGCCGGGGCGCAGGTCCAGCAGGTTGAGCAGGTTCGCCGTGCCGGCGACCAGGCCGGTGGTGAGCACGCCGTCGACGAAGGCGGACGCCCCGCTGCCGCGCCGGGTGAGGACGGCGGCAGCCGCAGCCGCCGCCCCGATCCCGGCGACCTTCACCGCGCCGGCGGAGACCCGGCCGGCGCGCAGGGCGGCCAGGTGCCCGGCCAGCCCCTTGTCCCCGGCCTGCTCCGGGCGGGCGCCGGCCAGGTCGTCGTACCCGCCCACCAGCCCGGCGACCGTGCCGACGACGGCGGCCGCGGCGCGCTGCCCGGGCGGCGCGCCCAGCACCGCGGAGCCGGTGGCCGAGGCGGCGAGCACCGGCCCGCCGAGCAGGGTCACCGGACGCCGGGCGTAGTTGGTGCGCTGCCACCGGACACCGGCCGGACGGGAGGCGAGGGCCCCGGCCCCGGCCGTCCCGGCGCCGGCGGCCAACGCGCCACCGGCCGCCAGCGCCAGCCGCCGGGCGGTCACGGTGCCGGCGCGGGGACGGGCAGGGTGTCCTCACCGGTGCCGTACCGCCCGGTCGTGCCGCGCCCCTCCGCGGCGAGGGCCAGGACGGTGGTGACCCGGCCGGCCACGGTGTCCACGGAGTCGACGGTGGAGACGGACGTGCTCACCGTCGGGTCGGCCCGCAGCGCGGCGACCAGGCCGCCCTCCATCGCCGACGCCGCGTCACCCGCGACGACCGCGCCGGAGCCGCCGCCGTCCAGCGCCGCCACCAGCTCCAGCAGCGTGGCGTTGCGCTCGGCGGCCTCCTCACCCTCGGTGAAGCCGCCGGTGGTGAGCAGGACGGCGAAGTCGGCGGGGGTCACCGAGGTGGTGTCCCGGCTGAGCAGGTCGAGCTCCTCGAGCCCGGCCAGCACCGTGGAGGTGGCCGCGGAGTCCGGCGGCGTCCCCCCGCTGGGCACCATGAGCACGTCGGCGAGCAGGGCGCCGACCCGGGCCCCGGCGTCGTCGGTGTCGGGCAGCACCACGCCCGGGGGCAGGCCCGGGCCGGTGAGGTAGGTCTCCAGGGTCTCGGCGCTCGCCGGGTCGCTGTACGCCGCGGTCAGCCGGATGGTGCCGGTGACCGTGGCGCCGGCGGTGCCCAGCAGCGCGGTGAGCCCCTCGACGGCGTCGGTGGGCACGTCGCCGCTGCCGACGACCAGCAGCACGCTGCGGCCGCTGAGGGAGTCCTGCACCAGGGTGGGCGCCACGGCCTCCTCGAAGGCGCCGACGTCGTCCAGGCGGGCCTGCAGCTGCTGGGTCTCGTCCTCCAGCGTCCGCTTGTCCTCCTGCAGCGCGCTGACCTGGGCCTCGAGGTTGGACAGCACCGGGCCGTTGAGCTGCGTCGTCCCGATGATGATGCCCAGGGCCACGGCCAGGAAGACCGCGATCAACGAGACCAGGTGGTAGCGGAAGTCGATCACGTGAAGAGGTTCTCCAGCCAGAACACGAAGCTGTCCCATTGGTCGATGAGCAGGTCCAGGTAGACCCGGCCGGCGGTGGACACCGCCAGGGTGGAGCCGATCGCCAGGAACGCCGCCAGCACCAGGAGGACCAGCGTGACGGTGGAGATGCGGCTCTTGTACAGGCGGCTGACGCCCTTGGCGTCGACCAGCTTGCCGCCCAGCCGCAGCCGGGTGAGGAAGGTCGAGGCCATCCCGCCGCGGCCCTTGTCCAGGAACTCCACCAGCGTGGCGTGCGTGCCGACCGCGACGATCAGCGAGGCGCCCTTCTCGTCGGCCAGCAGCATGGCGATGTCCTCGCTGGTGGCCGCCGCCGGGAAGGTGATGGCGTCGACGCCGAGGTCCTGCACCCGCTTGAGGCCCGGGGCGCGGCCGTCGGGGTAGGCGTGCACGACCACCTCGGCGCCGCAGCGCAGCACCGAGTCGCTGACCGAGTCCATGTCGCCGATGATCATGTCCGGCTGGTAGCCGGCCTCCTTGAGTGCGTCGGCGCCGCCGTCGACGCCGATCAGCACCGGCCGGTAGTCCCGGATGTAGGGGCGCAGCGCCTGCAGGTCCTCCTTGTAGTCGTACCCGCGGACGACGACCAGGACGTGCCGGCCCTCGATGGTGGTGGCCACGTCGGGGACGCCGACGCCGTCGAGCAGGAGCGCGCGCTCGCGCTTCATGTACTCCATCGTGTTGGCCGCGAAGGCCTCCAGCTGCGCGGACAGCCCGGTCCGGGCCTCGGCCATCGCGGCGGCCACGGTGTCCGCGTCCTGCCGCACGCCCTCGGCGACCACCTCGTCGCCGAGGAAGAGCTGGTTGCCCTCGACCCGGCCCGAGGCCCCCTCCTTGAGGCGGCCGAAGACCTCCTTGCCCACGCCGTCGACCAGCGGGATGCCCGCCTCGACGAGGATGCCGGGGCCGAGGTTGGGATAGCGCCCGGAGATGCTGGGAGCGGCGTTGACCACCGCGCCGACCCGGCAGGCCACCAGCGAGTCGGCGCTCACCCGGTCGACGTCGACGTGGTCGATCACCGCGATGTCGCCGGGCCGCAGCCGCTTGGTGAGGTTCTTGGTCCGGCGGTCGAGACGAACGGTTCCGGTCACCCCGGGGGCGGTCTCGGACGCTCTGCCGCGCCGCGTGGTGCCGATGCGCATGGGCGCGATGCTCCCATGGGGCCAGGGGGGCCCAGTCCACCGACGCGCACCGGCGACGGGTCACACACGGACAGTGAGCGACACCACTGACCTCGCGACACGCCGGGCGCGGCGTCCGGCGCGCTCACCCGGGGAGAGATCGGTCCGTCACTAGCGTGACTGGCGTGACCGGAGGGGCAGCTGCACAGCGGCGTACAGCGACTGTCGTGGGGAACGTGGTGGCCGACGTGCCGGCCGGGTTCCCGGACGACGTGGTGCCGGCGGACGCTCGTGGCGCCGCCGTCCCTGCCCGGACCGACGACGGCGGTGCCGGTCCCGCGCCCGACGCGGACACGACCGCCCAGGTGGTCGAGTTCGCGGTGCGGACCGGTCCGGCCGCGGCGGTGGACGCCGACGAGCTGGTCGACCTCCTCCCGCCGGCCGGGTCCCCGGAGCCGGGGGCCGCCGAGCCTGGGGTCGCCGAGCCGGGGGTCGCCGAGCCGGGGGCCGCGGAGCCGCCGGCCGCGGACGGGCCCGCTGGAGAGCTGTCGCCCGAGGTCAGCCCGCCGGCCGCGGTGGTGGCGGACGCCGTCGTGGTCGAGGAGCCCCGGACGCCCCGCCGGCGCCGGTCGCGCGGCGGCCCCAACAAGCGTGAGGTGCGCCGGCAACAGACCCGCGAGGCCATCGTCGACGCGGCGACGGAGCTGTTCGCCGAGCGGGGGTTCGACTCGGTCAGCGTGCTGGAGATCGCGCACCGCGCCGGGGTCGTGGAGAAGACGGTGTTCAACCACTTCCCGGTCAAGGAGGGCCTGGTCTTCGAGGCCGACCCGCCGATCGGGGCGGCGCTGGTGACCGCGGTCCGGCGCCGGCCGGCCGGGGAGTCCGCCGCCGCGGCCGCGGGCAGCTTCGTGGTCGCCGCGGTCAGCCAGCTGGGGTCGCCGGCCGCCGCGGAGGGGGTCGCGGAGATGGCCCGGGTGATCCGGGGCAGCCGCACGCTGCAGGTGCGCGAGCGGGAGATCCTGGGCAGCCTGACCGACGTGCTGGCCGAGGAGATCGCGCTGGAGACCCGGGCTCCGGCCGGGGCGCTGGAGCCCTGGCTGGCCGCGCACGCCGTGCTGGGCCTCTACGCCGCGCTGATGGAGCTGGCCCGCGACCGGGTCCTGGCCGGGGCCTCGGGTGAGGACCTGGTGGCCGACCTGCGCGCCCAGGGTCGCCGGGGCCTGGCGCTGCTGCAGTTCGGCCTGGCCGGGTACGCCAAGCGCCGCTGAGGAAGGACCCCTCCGCCCCCCACGCCTCGCACGCTCGGCGCGGGACCCTGCGGAGGGCCACTGTCCTCGGACCCCTGCGCGGGGCTTCCGGGGGACCCTGCGGAGGGGCACTCCCCCCGCCCTTGCGCGGGGGCCTCCGCGGGACGCTGCGGAGGGCCTGACCGGCGGCTCAGGCCTGCCGGTCGGCGGCGACGGCGAGGAGCTCGCGGGCGTGGGCCTGGCCGGTGTCGCTGTCGGCGAGGCCGGACAGCATCCGGGCGAGCTCCCGGACCCGGTCCTCCCCGTCCACGGCACGGATGTCGGTGGCCGTGACGCCCTGGGCGGTGTCCGGCGCCTTGTCGACGACCAGGTGCGTGTCGGCGAACGCGGCGACCTGCGCCAGGTGGGTGACCACGACGACCTGGTGCTCGCCGGCCAGCCGGGCGAGCCGCCGGCCGATCTCCCCCGCCGCCTGACCACCGACCCCGGCGTCCACCTCGTCGAAGACCATCACCGGCACCGGGTCGGCGCCGGCGAAGACCACCTCGATGGCGAGCATCACCCGGGACAGCTCGCCCCCTGAGGCGCCCCGGTGCACCGGCCGCGCGGGAGCGCCCGGGTGCGGTGACAGCAGCAACGCGACCTCGTCGACCCCCTCGGGTCCGGGCTGCCCCGGGTCGCTGTCGATCCGGAAGGACACCCGCGCGTTCTTCATCGCCAGGCCGGCCAGCTCCGCGCCGACCGCGGCGGCGAAGCCCTCGGCGGCCGCCGTCCGGCCGGCGGTGACCCGGGCGGAGAGCTCGGCCAGCTCGGCGCGGGCGGCGTCGCGGGCCGCGGTCAGCGCCTCCAGCGCCTCGTCGGACACGTCCAGCCGGGCGAGCCGTTCCTCGGCGTCCGCCGCCCAGGCCAGCACGCCGGCCAGCCCGGCACCGGCATCGGCGTACTTCCGGGTCAGCGCGGTCAGCGCCGCGCGCCGGTCCAGCACCTCGGCGAGCCGGGCCGGGTCGGCGTCCAGGTCGGCGACGTAGCCGGCCAGCTGGCCGGCCACGTCGGACACCACGGCGACGGCGTCGGCGAGGTCGCGGGCCAGCAGCACCAGGGCCGGGTCGTTCGAGGCAGCCAGTGCCCGCTCGGCGACGGCCAGGGAGGTGGTGGCGTCCTGCGGCGGCTCGCCCCCACCACCCAGCTCGCCGGTCACGTCACCGACGAGCGCCAGCCGGGCCTCGTCGGCGGCCGCCCGCAGCGCGTCGGCGTCCCCGAGCCGGGTCGCCTGGGCGTCGAGCGCCTCGTCCTCTCCCGGTTCCGGCGCCACCGCGGCGATCTCCTCCAGGCCGTGCCGCAGCACGTCGGCGGTCTGCGCGAGCTCACGCGCCTGGCTGCGCCGCCGGTCCAGGTCGTCGGCCAGCTGCCGCCAGTGCGCGTACGCGGCACGGTGCTCCTCGAGCAGGGCCAGGTGCTCGGCACCGGCGTAGCGGTCCAGGGCCCGCCGCTGCTCGGCCGGCCGGGTGAGGCGCAGCTGGTCGGTCTGGCCGTGCACGGCCAGCAGGTCCTCGGCGAGCTCGGCGACCACGCCGACCGGGACGCTGCGCCCGCCCAGGTGCGCCCGCGAGCGCCCCTCGGAGCTCACCGTGCGGGCGAGGATGAGCGTGCCGTCCTCGTCGGGCTCCGCCCCTGCGTCGGCCGCCCGGGCCCACACCGGGGAGTCCGGGGGGAGCACCAGCCGCCCCTCCACGCCGGCCCGCCCGCCCGCGCGGACCCGGCCGGGGTCGGCCCGCCCGCCGAACAGCAGGCTCAGCCCGGTCACGACCATGGTCTTGCCGGCACCGGTCTCCCCGGTCACCACGGTCAGGCCGCGGCCGAGCTCCAGCGTGACGTCGTCGATCGCGCCGAGCCCGCGGATGTGCAGCTCGGCGAGGGCACCGTTGCGCGGCGCGTCGGGGGTCCCGGCACCCGACGGGCTGTCCGCAGCAGCTCCGGGATCCGGCGCGGCGTCGTCCCCAGGATCGTCCTGCGCGGCCCGGCCGCCCGCCGGGGCGGGCTCGCCGGCCGCCGGACGGGACCGTCCCGGTCGCCGGGGCGCCGCCGAGGGGTCACGCGCCGTCCGGGTCGCCATCGGTCCCCTCCTGCCTGCGCTGCTGGTCCTGCGGGTGCCCGGTGCGGTCCCCCGCCATGGCCCAGGAGGACGTGATGCCGTCGGCGGTGGCGATGTGCCGTTCCAGCACGTTCCGCCACCCGGGGGGTGCCTCGTGTCCGGGGCCGTGCGTGCGGGCGTCCCGGAAGCCCCGGACCGGGAGGCCGAACTTGGCCACCAGCCGGTCACCGAAGGACGTGGGGTTGACCCGGGCGATGCGGACCGGCCGGTCGGACCGGCGGACCTCCACCCGTCCGCCGTCGGGGACGTCGAGCGTGCGGCGGCCGTCGGCGGAGATCCGCGCCCGGTTGCCGTCCGGCGGCACGGCGACGGTCAGCACCGAGGACGGCGAGGTCACCAGCGGCCGGGCGAAGAGGGCGTGGGCGTTGGTGGGGACGACCAGCAGCGCGTCGACGTCGGGCCAGACCACCGGGCCACCGGCGGAGAACGCGTAGGCGGTGGAGCCGGTGGGGGTGGCACACAGCACCCCGTCGCAGCCGAAGCTGGTCAGCGGGTGGTCGTCGATCGCCAGCACGACGTCGAGCACCCGGGAGCGCTCGGCCTTCTCCACCGACACCTCGTTGAGGGCCCAGGTGCCGCCCACCCGCCGGCCGTCGCCGTCGAGGACCGCGGCCTCGATGGTCAGCCGCTCCTCCACCTCGTAGCGGCAGTGCTCGACGGCGCTGAGCATGTCCTCGACCGTCTCCGGCTCGGTCTCGGCCAGGAAGCCGACCCGCCCGAGGTTGACCCCGACCAGCGCGGCGTCGGTCGGCCGGGCCAGCTCGGCGGCCCGCAGGAAGGTCCCGTCGCCGCCGAGGACCAGCACGATCTCGACGTCCAGCGCCGCCCGGGGACCGAACTCGCACACCTCGGCGTCGGGGATGGCGAGGGCGGCCGCCTCGTCCTCCAGCACCCGCACCAGGATGTTGGCCTTGCCGAGCCGGGCCGCGGCGGCCCGGGCCAGGTCGACGATGTCGGCCCGGCCGGTGTGCACGGCCAGCAGCACCCGGCGGGTCGTCTGCTCCGACGGCGACGAGCTGCACTCGCTCACGTGTCCTCCTCGCTGGCGCCCGTCGGGCCGGTGCCCGACGCGGCTGTGCCGGACGACCGCGGGTCCGCGGTCACCGCGGACCCTCCTGGACCGCCCGCTCGACGTCGGCGGGCTCCGGGCCCGGCGCGTCGCGCCGCAGCCACAGGAAGAACTCCACGTTGCCCGCCGGCCCGGGCAGCGGGCTGGCCACCACGCCGGCGGTCCCCCAGCCGGAGCCGGCAGCGGCCCGCGCGACGGTGAGGACGGCGTCCGCGCGCAGCGCCGGGTCGCGGACGACCCCCCCGGCGCCGAGCCGGTCGCGGCCGACCTCGAACTGCGGCTTGACCATCGGCAGCAGGTCCGAGTCCGGCGTGGCGCAGGCGGCGAGCGCGGGCAGCACCAGGCGCAGGGAGATGAAGGACAGGTCGGCCACCACCAGGTCCACCGGCCCGCCGATCGCCTCCGGGCGGAGGTCGCGGACGTTGGTGCGCTCGTGGACGGCGACCCGGTCGTCGGTGCGCAGGGACCAGGCGAGCTCCCCGTAGCCGACGTCGACGGCGACGACCTCGCGGGCTCCGCGGCGGAGCAGCACCTCGGTGAACCCGCCGGTGGAGGCGCCCGCGTCCAGGGCGCGCCGGCCGTCCACCGTGACCGGGAAGGCCTCCAGGGCGCCGAGCAGCTTGTGGGCCCCGCGGCTGACCCAGCGGGGCTGGTCCGGGTCGCTGCGGACGAGCACCGGCGTGCCGGCCTCCACCCCGGTGGCGGGCTTGGTGGCCTCCCGGCCGGACACCAGCACCCGGCCCTCGGCGATGAGGCTGACGGCGTCCTCCCGCGACCGGGCCAGGCCACGGCGCACGAGCTCGGCGTCGAGCCGGCTGCGTCGGGCCATCAGAGCTGGTCGACGGTCGACAGCTCGCGCTGCAGCCGGTCGTGCTCGGCCTCGAAGACGGCCACGTGCTCGGCCACCGGTCGGTCGGTCAGCCCGGCGAAGGGGTCCGCCTGGGCTGCTCCGGCCGGCACCGCGGCCGTGGGAGGGCCGGGCACCGGAGGGGTCGGCCGGGGTGCGGTCACGGGTCCTCCTCCGGGGTTCGTGGGCTGGACAGCGCCGGGGTGCGGCTCCTCCGAGGCTACCGGCCGCAGCCGACACCGCACGGTCGCGCCGGGGCCGGGCCGGCGCCGCCCGAGCCGCCCCGCTCCGGGCGGACGCCGGGCACCGGGCGACGGCGGGCACGTGCCGGCCGTCGCCGCGTGACGGGGCGGCCGGGCCGGGCGGTAGCGTCCCGGTCCGACCTCGCGGACGCCCTGTCCGCGACCGGTCCGCCGGAGGAGGCACCCGCACGTGGCGACGCTCGAGCAGTGCATGACCGCCCTGGAGGGCTTCGTCGGCCGGCTGGCCGCGTCGGACGGCGCGCGGGGATTGGACCGCACCGTCTCCTGCCGGCTGACCGACCTGGGACAGCTGGTCCACGGCCGGCTGGCCAGCGGGTCGGTGCACGGCCTGACCGCCGTGCCCGACGAGCCGGCGGCGCCCAAGGCCGACATCCGGCTGACCATGAGCAGCGACGACCTGCTCGCCCTGACGGCGGGCTCGCTGTCGTTCGCGCCGGCGTGGGCCAGCGGGCGGGTCAAGCTGGAGGCCGGCCTGCGCGACATGCTCCGGCTGCGCTCGATGCTCTGACCCGACGCCGGCCGACCGGCGGCCCGCGGGCGCGACCCCGGGGACGGGCCGCTGCCGCCCGGGGACGCCGGCGCCGGTCATCGTGGGGTGAGCCCCCAGCCGGCGAGGACCTGCCCGGCGGGGTCGTCCCCGGCCCGGACCCTCGCCGGCCGCGCCTGGTCCCCGGTGTGCGACCAGTGCGCGACGGCCAGTGCCCGCAGCCCGTCCAGCCCGTCCCCGCCGTCGTCTGCGCCGCCGTCCACCCCGCCGGCCGGGCCGGGGTGGGTGAGGCCGATCGTCCCGTTCCCGTCGGCGTGCGCCGCCCACGACCCGCACCGCCATGCCGGGCCGTCCGGCAGGACCGCTGGGTGCGCGGTCAGCAGGCCGGCGGCGGTGGCGGCGAGCAGGTCGGGACGGTGGTCCGGGCCGGCGGCGAGCAGATCGGCGGGGCCGGCGACGCCGGACAGCACCAGCAGGCTGGCCGCGCCGGCACGCCGGGCGCCCTCGATGTCGGTGTCCAGCCGGTCGCCGACCACGAGGGGACGCCGGGCCCCGGTGCGGCGGACGCACTCGGCGTGCATCGCCGGGTCCGGCTTGCCGGTCACCAGCGGCGCCTGCCCGGTCACGGTGCTGACCACCCCGACCATGGCGCCGTTGCCCGGCAGGACCCCCCGCGGCGAGGGGATGGTCGCGTCGGTGTTGGTGGCCACGTGCCGGGCGCCCCGGCGGACGGCGACGACGGCCTCGGCCAGCTGGGCCCAGCCGACCGACGGCCCGTACCCCTGGACGACGGCGGCCGGCTCGTCCTCGGCCCGGTCGACCACGGTCAGCCCGGCCGCGGTGAGCGCCGCGGCGACGCCGGGGCCCCCGACGGCGAGCACCCGGGCACCGATGCCGAGCAGGCCGGCGACCACCGAGGCAGCGGCCTGGGAGCTGGTGATGACGTCCTCGGGCCCGGCCGGCACCGCCAGCTCGGTCAGGTGGCCGGCGACCTCCTCCGGCGTGCGCGACGCGTTGTTGGTCACGAACCCCAGACGCATGCCGTCCCGGCGGGCGGCCGCCAGCGCCTCGGGCACACCGGGGACCGCGGCCGGCCCGACGTACACGACCCCGTCGAGGTCCAGCAGGGCGACGTCGAACGCCTCGGTCGGCGGTCGCGCCGTACCGGTGGCGAGGGGCAGCGGACGATCGGCGGTCATCCGGGGGAGCCGGCGCGGGTCGCGGAGGAGGAGGTCACCGGGCGATCGCACCACGGCGGGTGCCGGACCCGCGCGCCGCCCGTCCGCCGACGACCGCCTCCCGGCCCCCCACCTACCATCGGCACCGTGCCCGAGTCGCCGGTGGATGCCCCGCTCCCGCGGTCGACCGGGCTGGACGTCCGGCCGTTCCGGGCACTGACCTATGCCGCGCACGACGCGGAGCGGCTCGCCCGGGTCAGCTCCCCGGCCTACGACCTGGTCAGCGCGGCCGGCCGGGAGCGGCTGGCCGGGACCGATCCGCACAACGTCGTCCGCCTGATCCTGCCGCACGTGGACCTCGCCGACGGGCCGCCCGGTGACCGGGCCGCCCGCGGCCGGCGGTCGGCGGAGCTGGCCTCGGCGACCCTGCGGGAGTGGCTCGCCGAGGGGGTGCTGGTGCGTGAGCCGGCGCCGGCGCTGTGGCGCTACGAGATGGCACCGCCCGACGGGGAGCCGACGACCGGCTGGCTGGGCGCGGTCGCCCTCCCCCGCCCGGGGTCGACGGCGGTGCTGCCGCACGAGGACACGTTCGCCCCGGCGGTCGAGGGGCGGCGGGCGCTGCTCGCCGCCACCGGCACGGACCTGGAGCCGATCGTGCTGGCACACGACCCCGACGACGGGATCGCCGTGCTGACCCGGACGGCGGTCACCGGCGCACCGACCCTGGAGGTGGCCGACCCCGACGGCGTCCGGCACCGGCTCTGGCGGGTCACCGACCCGGAACTGCTGGCAGGGCTCGGCGCGGCCTTCGCCGGCACCCGCGCCGTCATCGCCGACGGGCACCACCGTTTCGCCGCGGCACGGGAGCACCAGCGCGACGGCTCGCCGGACGCCGGGGCGGTGCTGGCCCTGCTCACGCCGATGGGACCGGGAGGGCTCCGGCTGCAGGCGATCCACCGGGTCGTCCCGGACCTCACGCTCGACACCGCGGTGGAGCGGTCGCGGGCCGGCTTCGTCGTGCGGAACCTGGACGTGCCCGGCGGCGACCCCCGCGGCCTGGTCCACGCCTGGGCGGCGGCCGGCGGTCGCGGCAGCTTCCTGGTGACCGACGGCTCCCGGCTGGTGGAGCTGTCCGGGCCCTCGGCCGCGGTGCGCGAGGCCGTCCCCGCGGAGGCGCCGGCGGCCTGGCGGGGGCTGGACGTCGTACTGGCCCATCACGGCCTGTTCGACCGGCTGTGGGGGCGCCGCGACGACCCCGACTCGGTGCTCATCGCCCACGACGTCGAGGAGGCGCTGCGGCTGGCCCGGGAGCGCGCGGGGGTCGCCGTCCTGCTGCGGTCGCCCTCGCCCACGGACGTGGCGGCGGTCGCCCGGGCCGGCGCCCGGATGCCCCGCAAGTCCACGCTGTTCGTCCCCAAGCCCCGGACCGGTCTCGTCCTGCGCCCGCACGAGGGCTGACCGGCCACCTGGTGCGGTCACGCCGACCGCGGTGAGCGCTGGCCCGGACGGCCGACCTTGCGGCCGCGCCGGCAGTTGACCTCGTAGGCGACAGCGGTGCCGCTGGGTGTGCGCCAGAAGCGGCGCTGCAGCGCTCCCTCGACCTCGACCACGTCGTCGGCCGCCCAGGCCGCTGCGTACCGCTGCACGGCGGGCAGCAGGCTGACGCAGGTGATGACGTCGCTCTTGGGCCCGCGCGGGCGCGGGCTCTCCCGACGCACGACCAGCTTGAACACCAGGAAGGTGTCGCCGCTGGGCAGCGTCCGGAGCTCGGGGGACGCCGACAGCCGTCCGCGCAGGACGACGTCGTTCCGGTCGATGACTGCCAGGCTCATGGGAGCAGCGTCGCCCGGGCCCGGGGGCCCGGCCAGCGCCGTCCGGCATCTGTGGACGGCGCCGGCCGATGTGGAGAGGGCCGGTCAGACTGTCGGTGGCTGGTGCTCGTCCGGCTCGGACCCGTCCGCCGTCGGCCCGGGGGCCTCCTGGAAGAGGCGGCTGTGGTCGAACTCGAGCGCGGCCCTGGAGGGGGGCGCCTCGCCGAGCAGTTCGGCCACCTCGGCCTCGATGTCGTCGGGGTCGGCCTCCTCGCCCAGGGCGGCGGGATCGTCCGACGGCTCGTGGTCGACCGACTCCTCGTCGCCGGTGTCCGCGACGGTGGCCGCGTCGACGTCCCCGGTGTCCTGCTCGCCGACCACCTGGTCGTCCGCGTCCTCGTCGTCCTCGTCGTCCTCGAAGCGGCTCGAGATGCCGGTGAGGTCGTCGGGGTCCGCCGCGGCGATGGCCCCGAACCACTCGGCGGCCTGCTCGCCCCTGCCCTGCTCCTCGAGGAGGTCGGCGTAGGCGGTGGCCAGCCGGAGCTGCCCGAGGTCGGCACCGCTGAGACCGCCTGGGGTGGGACGCCCGCCGAGGGCTGCCTCGAGGACGAGCAGAGCGGCCGGCAGCTCCCCCAGGTCCTGCCGGGCACCGGCCTCCACCAGGCGCAGTTCCACCGTCTCGTCGGTGTCCGGGTTCGCGGCCAGTGCCTCCTGCACCAGTCGCAGGGCGCTGGCGGGACGTCCGAGGGCGCGCTCGCAGTCGGCGAGGACCGCGCGGTAGCTCTCGTCCCCGCTCATCCGGCGGTAGGCGCGCAGTTCCCGTCCGGCCTCGGCGTAGTCGCCGGCGTGGTAGGCGGCCACGCCGACGGCCTCCCGGACGACGGCGATGCGGGAGGCCCGGTCGCGAGCGGCCCGGGCGTGCTGGAGGGCGAGCTCCGGGTCCTCGTCCACGAGTCCGCCGGCCGCGACGAGGTGCCGGCCGACGATGTCGGCGTTCCGTGAGTCCAGCCCACGCAGCGCAGTGCGGACCGCGGGGTCCAGCTCGCGTCCGTCTGCCCACTCCGGCAGCTCCGGTCCGCTGGGTCGCCGGTCCGCGACGGAGTCGGTGGGACGCCCGCCGCCGGGACGGCGGTCCTGCCACGCCGGACGGTCACCCTGCGGACGCTGGGGGCGGTCGCCGGTGGGGCGGCGGTCCTGCCAACTCGGACGGTCACCCTGCGGACGCTGGGGGCGGTCGCCGGAGGGGCGGCGGTCCTGCCACGCCGGACGGTCACCCTGCGGACGCTGCGGGCGGTCGCCCGAGGGACGGCGGTCCTGCCACGCCGGACGGTCACCCTGCGGGCGCTGCGGCCGGTCACCGGACGGGCGGCGGTCCTGCCAGCCCGGACGGTCACCCTGCGGACGCGCCGGGCGATCCCCCTGCGGGCGCTGCGGCCGGTCACCGGACGGGCGACGGTCCTGCCAGGCGGGCCGGTCACCCGAGGAGCGCCCGCCCTGCGGACGGTCACCGGTGGGGCGGCGGTCCTGCCAGCTCGGGCGGTCGCCCTGCGGACGCGCCGGACGATCCCCCTGCGGACGCTGCGGCCGGTCACCGGACGGGCGACGGTCCTGCCAGCTCGGGCGGTCGCCCTGCGGACGCGCCGGACCGCCGCCCTGCGGGCGCTGCGGACGGTCACCGGACGGGCGGCGGTCCTGCCACGCCGGCCGGTCACCCTGCGGACGTCCCCCTTGGGCCCGATCGTCGGACGGGCGGCGGTCCTGCCAGCCCGGACGGTCGCCCTGCGGACGCGCCGGACGGTCGCCCTGCGGGCGCTGCGGACGGTCGCCGGACGGGCGGCGGTCCTGCCACGCCGGCCGGTCACCCTGCGGACGGCCCCCCTGGGCCCGACCGTCGGACGGGCGGCGGTCCTGGCCTCCCCCGCGCGGTCCATCGGCTCGGGGCGACCGGTCGTCACGTGACGAATGGGACCCGCCCCAGCCCTCAGGGGTCGGCCTGGAACCGCGGTGCCCCGCCGGCCGGGCCGGTCGGCCGGCCCCGCCCTGACGAGGTCCACCGGGCCCGCCGCGCGGCGCCCCGCTGGAACCCCGGCCCCGGTCGGGTCCGCCTGTACCGCGTCGCGGAGTGGTCATGTCTTCTGTACCTCACTGGTCATCGGCATGCACCCACCGGGAGCACCTGAGCGGTGTCGGCCCCCGAGGCGCGCACGAATGAGGCACACCGGTCGGTCGACGTCCTGGACAAACGACGAAAACGGGGGCCGGAGCACATGGCTCCGACCCCCGTTTCGAAAGGATGTCCGGCGGCGTCCTACTCTCCCACCCGGTCCCCCGGGCAGTACCATCGGCGCTGAAAGGCTTAGCTTCCGGGTTCGGAATGAGACCGGGCGTTTCCCTTTCGCCATGACCGCCGTAACACTGTGAAGATGTCAACCCCACCCCCGAGGGCACCGAAGTACCTGAGGGGCGGGTCGGGACAGCTGGTCCCGTACCTTCAGAACCGCACAGTGGACGCGACAAATCTTGGTGAACACACTTCGCAGGACATGTTGGGTGTGTGGTCAAGCCCTCGGCCTATTAGTACCGGTCAGCTCCACGTATCACTACGCTTCCACTTCCGGCCTATCAACCCGCTGGTCTGGGCGGGGGCCTTACCCCATCAAGTGGGTGAGAGACCTCATCTTGAAGCAGGCTTCCCGCTTAGATGCTTTCAGCGGTTATCCCTGCCGAACGTAGCCAACCAGCAGTGCTCCTGGCGGAACAACTGGCACACCAGAGGTTCGTCCGTCCCGGTCCTCTCGTACTAGGGACAGCCCTTCTCAAGTCTCTTACGCGCGCGGCGGATAGGGACCGAACTGTCTCACGACGTTCTAAACCCAGCTCGCGTACCGCTTTAATGGGCGAACAGCCCAACCCTTGGGACCTACTCCAGCCCCAGGATGCGACGAGCCGACATCGAGGTGCCAAACCATCCCGTCGATATGGACTCTTGGGGAAGATCAGCCTGTTATCCCCGGGGTACCTTTTATCCGTTGAGCGACACCGCTTCCACATGCCGGTGCCGGGTCACTAGTCCCAGCTTTCGCTCCTGCTCGACCCGTCGGTCTCGCAGTCAAGCTCCCTTGTGCACTTGCACTCAACACCTGATTGCCAACCAGGCTGAGGGAACCTTTGGGCGCCTCCGTTACATTTTAGGAGGCAACCGCCCCAGTTAAACTACCCACCTGACACTGTCCCTGATCCGGATCACGGACCCAAGTTAGACATCCAATTCGACCAGAGTGGTATTTCAACGACGACTCCACCGACACTGGCGTGCCCGCTTCACAGTCTCCCACCTATCCTACACAAGCCGAACCGAACACCAATATCAAGCTGTAGTGAAGGTCCCGGGGTCTTTCCGTCCTGCCGCGCGTAACGAGCATCTTTACTCGTAGTGCAATTTCGCCGAGCCTGTGGTTGAGACAGCTGAGAAGTCGTTACGCCATTCGTGCAGGTCGGAACTTACCCGACAAGGAATTTCGCTACCTTAGGATGGTTATAGTTACCACCGCCGTTTACTGGCGCTTGAGTTCTGAGCTTCGCCGCGTAAGCAGCTAACCCGTCCCCTTAACGTTCCAGCACCGGGCAGGCGTCAGTCCGTATACATCGTCTTTCGACTTCGCACGGACCTGTGTTTTTAGTAAACAGTCGCTTCTCACTGGTCTCTGCGGCCACCCACCGCTACCCGCAGCACGTGCGGTCACAGCAGATGGCCCCCCTTCTCCCGAAGTTACGGGGGCATTTTGCCGAGTTCCTTAACCACAGTTCGCTCGATCGCCTCGGTATTCTCTACCTGACCACCTGAGTTGGTTTGGGGTACGGGCCGCTAAGAACTCGCTAGAGGCTTTTCTCGGCAGCATAGGATCATCCAATTCGCCTCAATCGGCTATGCGTCAGGCCTCACCCACATGCAAGGCGGATTTACCTACCTCACGGGCCACACCCTTGCACCGGTACTACCACTCACCGGTAGGACTACCTTCCTGCGTCACCCCATCGCTTGCCTACTACCAGTCCAGGTCCCACGCTCAACCCCGATCATCCCGAAGGACATCACGGAGCATCGGATGGTTAGTATCGCTGGGTCCAGCATGGGCGTTCTTTCGCGGGTACGGGAATATCAACCCGTTGTCCATCGACTACGCCTGTCGGCCTCGCCTTAGGTCCCGACTCACCCTGGGCGGATTAGCCTGGCCCAGGAACCCTTGGTCATCCGGCGGGGGAGTTTCTCACTCCCCTTTCGCTACTCATGCCTGCATTCTCACTCGTGTGGCGTCCACGGCTGGATCACTCCGCCGCTTCCACCGCCACACGACGCTCCCCTACCCACCCCCACCCCTGGCCCAGAACCCGAAAGGTTCCGGACAGGACATGTGGGAGTGCCATAGCTTCGGCGGTGTGCTTGAGCCCCGCTACATTGTCGGCGCGGAATCACTTGACCAGTGAGCTATTACGCACTCTTTCAAGGATGGCTGCTTCTAAGCCAACCTCCTGGTTGTCTCTGCGACTCCACATCCTTTTCCACTTAGCACACGCTTAGGGGCCTTAGCTGATGATCTGGGCTGTTTCCCTCTCGACTACGAACCTTATCGCCCGCAGTCTCACTGCCACGCTCTCACTTACCGGCATTCGGAGTTTGGTTGACGTCAGTAACCTTGTGGGGCCCCTCGGCCATCCAGTGCTCTACCTCCGGCAAGAAACACGTGACGCTGCACCTAAATGCATTTCGGGGAGAACCAGCTATCACCGAGTTTGATTGGCCTTTCACCCCTACCCACAGCTCATCCCCCAGGTTTTCAACCCTGGTGGGTTCGGTCCTCCACGCGGTCTTACCCGCGCTTCAACCTGGCCATGGGTAGATCACTCGGCTTCGGGTCTAGAGCACGCGACTCAGGCGCCCTGTTCGGACTCGCTTTCGCTACGGCTACCCCACACGGGTTAACCTCGCCACGTACCACTAACTCGCAGGCTCATTCTTCAAAAGGCACGCAATCACCCCCACGCACAAAGTGCGCATAAGGCTCTCACGGCTTGTAGGCACACGGTTTCAGGTACTATTTCACTCCCCTCCCGGGGTACTTTTCACCTTTCCCTCACGGTACTTGTCCGCTATCGGTCACCAGGGAGTATTTAGGCTTAGCGGGTGGTCCCGCCAGATTCACACCGAATTTCACGGGCTCGGTGCTACTTGGGATACAACCCGGGAGAGACACGGTTTTCGTGTACGGGGCTCTCACCCTCTACGGCGACCCCTTCCAGAGGCCTTCCACTAACACGCGTCTTTTCTGACTCCCCGACAGTTCGGCAGAACCATCTGGATCGTCCCACGACCCCGACCACACAACGCCTGCCGGCTTGACATGCGATCGGTTTAGCCTCATCCGCTTTCGCTCGCCACTACTCACGGAATCACGGTTGTTTTCTCTTCCTGTGGGTACTGAGATGTTTCACTTCCCCACGTTCCCTCCACACGCCCTATGTGTTCAAGCGCGGGTCACACCACATGACTGGTGCGGGGTTCCCCCATTCGGAAATCCTCGGATCAACGCTCGGTTGACAGCTCCCCGAGGCTTATCGCAGCCTCCTACGTCCTTCATCGGCTCCTGGTGCCAAGGCATCCACCGTGCGCCCTTAAAAACTTGGCCACACAAACACGCCTACAAAATTGCTAACAAGATGCTCGCGTCCACTGTGCAGTTCTCAAAGAACGGGAAGTCGCCCCACAACCCCCACCGCCAGCCCCGGACCCCACAACAGGACACCGGGCGGTACGACGAGCATGAGACCCTCCACGAGGCCAACAACCCGACCCCAACCTCGGGGCCGGCCCGTTCCCTCAGGACCCAACAGCGTGCCTACCACCACCACCCCACCCCGATCCCGTTCCCCGCCACCCCCGAGAGGGCAGCCGTACTAGGCACCAGACATGAGCCGGCGGCCGAACTGGTCAGCGTTCCACCCTCGAGCTCCACCCCAGACACCCGAGGCCCCCACCACTGTGGGGACCTTCCCGGCCTGGGCGTGGCTCTGGACCACCACACACAGTGTGGCGGCCAGTGCTCCTTAGAAAGGAGGTGATCCAGCCGCACCTTCCGGTACGGCTACCTTGTTACGACTTCGTCCCAATCGCCGATCCCGCCTTCGACGGCTCCCTCCCACAAGGGGTTGGGCCACCGGCTTCGGGCGTTACCGACTTTCGTGACGTGACGGGCGGTGTGTACAAGGCCCGGGAACGTATTCACCGCAGCGTTGCTGATCTGCGATTACTAGCGACTCCAACTTCATGGGGTCGAGTTGCAGACCCCAATCCGAACTGAGACCGGCTTTTTGGGATTCGCTCCACCTCACGGTATCGCAGCCCTTTGTACCGGCCATTGTAGCATGTTTGCAGCCCTAGACATAAGGGGCATGATGATTTGACGTCATCCCCACCTTCCTCCGAGTTGACCCCGGCAGTCTCCTATGAGTCCCCACCATCACGTGCTGGCAACATAGAACGAGGGTTGCGCTCGTTGCGGGACTTAACCCAACATCTCACGACACGAGCTGACGACAACCATGCACCACCTGTGCACGACCCTAAAAGGACCTGCCATCTCTGACAGATTTCCGTGCATGTCAAGCCTAGGTAAGGTTCTTCGCGTTGCATCGAATTAAGCAACATGCTCCGCCGCTTGTGCGGGCCCCCGTCAATTCCTTTGAGTTTTAGCCTTGCGGCCGTACTCCCCAGGCGGGGCGCTTAATGCGTTAGCTGCGGCACGGAGACCGTGGAATGGCCCCCACACCTAGCGCCCAACGTTTACGGCGTGGACTACCAGGGTATCTAATCCTGTTCGCTCCCCACGCTTTCGCTCCTCAGCGTCAGTTGTTGCCCAGAGACCCGCCTTCGCCACCGGTGTTCCTCCTGATATCTGCGCATTTCACCGCTACACCAGGAATTCCAGTCTCCCCTGCAACACTCTAGTTTGCCCGTATCGACTGCAGGCCCGAGGTTGAGCCTCGGGTTTTCACAGCCGACGCGACAGACCGCCTACGAGCTCTTTACGCCCAATAATTCCGGACAACGCTTGCACCCTACGTATTACCGCGGCTGCTGGCACGTAGTTGGCCGGTGCTTCTTCTGTAGGTACCGTCACTTCCGCTTCGTCCCTACTGAAAGAGGTTTACAACCCGAAGGCCGTCATCCCCCACGCGGCGTCGCTGCGTCAGGCTTTCGCCCATTGCGCAATATTCCCCACTGCTGCCTCCCGTAGGAGTCTGGGCCGTGTCTCAGTCCCAGTGTGGCCGGTCACCCTCTCAGGCCGGCTACCCGTCGTCGCCTTGGTAGGCCATCACCCCACCAACAAGCTGATAGGCCGCGGGCCCATCCTCAGCCGATGAATCTTTCCACCACCAGACCATGCGGTCAGCGGTCACATCCGGTATTAGCACCAATTTCTTGGAGTTATCCCAGAGCTGAGGGCAGGTTGCCCACGTGTTACTCACCCGTTCGCCGCTAGGGCACCACCCCGAAGAGCGGGCCTCGCTCGACTTGCATGTGTTAAGCACGCCGCCAGCGTTCGTCCTGAGCCAGGATCAAACTCTCCGTAGATGAACTTGATCACGGCTGAGACCAAGAGTTGGCACTCTCGTCAATCAACCAAAGGAACCCACCAGACCCCCAAAAAGGGCCCGGACAGGGACTTGTTACTTGGCACTGACTTTCGGCACGCTGTTGAGTTCTCAAGGAGCGGACGCGCACGGAAGCCGACCCTCGCGGGCTTCGTCCGTGGCTTGTGTTGTCTCGCTTCGGCGCCCGGGTCCGGCCTCGCGGTCGTCCCCGGCGCAGAGAGAAAGTTACGTGGCTGGGAGCACCGTGTCAAACCGCGTCAGCGGTGACGCGCGCCACCTGCCCGGAACGCCCCGGACACACGCCGTTCACACGGCGCCCGGCCCCATCGGCGGCCCCCGGGGACCGGGTCAGGCGGGTCCTCCCCCGTCGAGGCGGCGCACGCCGACCACGGTGCGGCGGCCCTTGCGGAGCACCAGCCAGCCGCCCGGCAACCAGTCCTCCGGTGCCGGGCGGGCGTCGGCGTCGCTGACCCGCGCGTTGTTCAGGTAGGCACCGCCCTCCTTGACCGTCCGGCGCGCCTCGCTCAGCGACGACGCCAGCCCCGCCGTCTGCAGCAGCGAGGACAGCGGGACGTCGGGGTCCGCGACCTCCACGGCGCCGGCCTCGGTGAGGGCGGCCGCCAGGGTGGCCGGGTCGAGCTCGGTGAGCTCCGCCCGGCCGAACAGCGCCCGCCCGGCCGCCTCGGCCTGGCGCAGCTCGTCGGGACCATGCACCAGGAGGGTGAGCTCCTCGGCCAGCGCCCGCTGCGGGGCCCGGGCGGCGGGCCGCTCCAGCGACTCGGCGAGCAGCGCCTCGATCTCCTCGGCGGGGCGCTCGCTGAACAGCGGCAGCCAGGCGCGGGCGTCGACGTCGTCGATGGTGAGCCAGTACTGGAAGAATGCGTAGGGGCTCGTCAGCTCGGGGTCCAGCCACACCGTGGCGCCCTCGGTCTTGCCGATCTTCGCGCCGTCGGACGTGGTGATCAGCGGGGTCCCGAGCGCGTGCACCGACGCCCCCGTCGTCCGGCGCACCAGGTCGCTGCCGGCGGTGATGTTCCCCCACTGGTCGGACCCGCCGCTCTGCAGCGTGCAGCCGTAGCGCTCGTGCAGCTCGCGGTAGTCGTTGGCCTGCAGGATCTGGTAGCTGAACTCGGTGTAGCTGATCCCGGCCTCGGAGTTCAGCCGGGCGGACACGGCCTCCTTGGCCAGCATCCGGTTGACCCGGAAGTGCTTGCCGAGGTCACGCAGGAGGTCGATGGCCGACAGCGGCGCCGTCCAGTCGAGGTTGTCCACGTAGATCGGTGCCCGCAGCCCCTCCCGCTCGGCCGGTAGGTCCAGGAAGGGCGCCACCCGGTCGCGGATGCGCTGCACCCACCCGGCGACGGTCTCCCGGTCGTTGAGCTGGCGCTCCGCTGAGGGCCGGGGGTCACCGATGAGCCCGGTCGCACCGCCGACCAGCACGATCGGCTGGTGCCCGGCCCGCTGCAGGGCCCGCAGCACCATGAACTGCACGAGGTGCCCGACGTGCAGCGACGCCGCGGTCGGGTCGAAGCCGCAGTAGTAGGTGACCGGTCCCTCCGCCAGGTGCGCGCGCAGCGCCTCCTCGTCGGTGCTCTGGGCGATGAGCCCCCGGCGGTGCAGCTCGTCGACGACCCCGGCGGAGGGGGACGCGCCGGCGGATGAGGCAGGGCTGGTGGAGACGGTCACGGGCGTCCATCCTGCCCGGCGCTCCCCCGTCGCGGCTTGCCACCCGCCCGGAAGACGCTGACCGAGGGCTCACCGGGAGCCCAGAACCGCCACGGCAGGTCGGTGGCCTGGCTGATCCCCACCCGGGGTCCGGCGGAGACGGAGCCCGGCGCCGTCCCCCGGTGCAGCCGGACGGTGGAGTCGGCCGACAGCAGGTCCGCACCGCGGTCGTCCGGGCCGATGGCCAGCGCCTGGGTGAGCCGGGCCGGGCCGCGGGCCAGGTCGCGCGCCGGACGGGCGGCCGGACGGCGGGCCCGGGCCAGGGACTCCCCCAGCACGACCTCGCCGGCCCGCATCAGCACCGCCGAACCCCGGCCCGCCGGCCCGACGACGACGTTGGCGCACCAGTGCACGCCGTAGCTGAAGTACACGTACAGCCGGCCGGGCGGACCGAACATGATCGCCGCCCGGGGGGTGGGCCCGCGGTGGGCGTGCGAGGCGGGGTCCTCCCCGGCGCCCGAGTAGGCCTCCACCTCGGTCAGCCGCAGCGCCACCCGGCCCTCCGGGCGGTCGGTGACCACCCAGCAGCCCAGCAGCGCGGGAGCGACCACGTCCACCGGCCCGAGCAGGTCCGCCTCGGTGAGGAGGGGACCCGGCCCGGGCCGGTCGAGGGGTGCGGCGGGGTCCACGGTCAGAGGACGGCGGCCACCGGTGAGGACGACGCCCAGTCCGCGTGCTGCCGGGCCAGCTCGGCCAGCGACGTCAGCTGCTCGGCGACCCGGCCGGGCGCCGTCCCCCCGCGGGTGCTGCGGGCGGCCAGCGCGCCGGCGACGGTGAGCACCGAGCGCACGTCCGGGGTCAGCCGCTCGTCGATCGAGGCCAGCTGGGCGTCGTCCAGCTCGTGGAGCTCCAGCCCGGCCTCCTCGCAGTGGGCGACCATGGCCCCACTGATCTCGTGGGCCGAGCGGAAGGGCACCCCGGAGGACACCAGCCACTCGGCGACGTCGGTGGCCAGCGCAAAGCCCTGCGGGGCGGCGGCCTCGATCACCTCCGGGCGCAGGGTGAGCGTGGCGGTCATCCCGGTGACCGCGGGGAGCAGCAGCAGGAGCTGCTCGACGGAGTCGAAGACCGGCTCCTTGTCCTCCTGCAGGTCCCGGTCGTAGGCCAGCGGCAGCCCCTTGAGCATGGTGAGCAGGCCGGTGAGGTTGCCGACGAACCGGCCGGCCTTGCCGCGGGCGAGCTCGGCGATGTCCGGGTTCTTCTTCTGCGGCATGATCGAGGAACCGGTGGCCCAGGCGTCGTCCAGCCGGGCCCAGCCGAACTCGGTCGACGTCCAGAGCACCACCTCCTCCCCCAGCCGGGACAGGTGCACCCCCAGCAGCGCTGCCGCGAAGCAGAACTCGGCGGCGAAGTCGCGGTCGCTGACCGCGTCGATGCTGTTGTCCGCGGCCCGGTCGAAGCCCAGCTCGGCGGCGACGGCGTCGGGGTCCAGCGGCAGCGAGGAGCCGGCCAGCGCGCCGGCCCCCAGCGGGCTGACCGCGGCCCGCCGGTCCCAGTCCCGCAGCCGGTCCACGTCACGGGCGAAGGCGTGCGCGTGGGCGAGCAGCTGGTGGGCGATGAGCACCGGCTGGGCGTGCTGGAGGTGGGTCATGCCCGGCGCCGGGACGTCGCGGTAGCGCATGGCCAGCGCGATGAGCGCGTTCTCCAGGTGCGCCAGCTCCGCGACCAGTGCCCGCACGTTGTGCCGCAGGTACAGCCGCAGGTCGGTGGCGACCTGGTCGTTGCGGCTGCGGCCGGCGCGCAGCTTGCCGCCGAGCGCGCCCAGCTTGCCCAGCAGGCCGCGCTCCAGCGCCTCGTGCACGTCCTCGTCGGCCTCGACCGCGGTGAACGTACCGGCCGCGACCTCCGCGGACAGCTCGGTCAGCGCACCCACCATGGCGGACAGCTCGCCGTCGTCGAGCAGCCCCGCCCGGTGCAGCACCCGGGCGTGCGCCCGGGAGCCGGCCAGGTCGTAGGGCGCGAGCCGCCAGTCGACGTCGGTGGACTTCGACAGGGCGGCCATCGCGGCGCTGGGGCCGCCGCCGAAGCGGCCGCCCCAGAGCCGGGTGGACCCCTCCCCCGCGGACGAGGTCACGCCGACGTACCGCCGACCCGCTGGTCACGCGCGGTCGCCAGCTTGGACGGCATGCCCCACAGCTGGACGAAGCCCTTGGCCAGCCGCTGGTCGAAGGTGTCGCCGGTGTCGTAGGTGGCCAGGTTGAAGTCGTACAGCGAGGCGTCGCTGCGCCGTCCGGTGACGACCGCGCGGCCGCCGTGCAGGGTCATCCGGATCTCCCCGGAGACCTGCTGCTGGGACTCGGCGATGAAGGCGTCCAGCGCCCGCTTCAGCGGGGAGAACCAGAGGCCGTCGTAGACCAGCTCGGCCCAGCGCTGCCCGACGGTCCGCTTGAACCGGGCCAGGTCGCGCTCGACGGTGACCGCCTCGAGCTCCTGGTGGGCGGTGATCAGGGCCATCGCGCCCGGGGCCTCGTAGACCTCGCGGCTCTTGATGCCGACCAGCCGGTCCTCGACCATGTCCAGCCGGCCGACGCCCTGCGCGCCCGCGCGGGTGTTCAGCTCCTCGATGGCCTGCAGGACGGTGACCGGGCGGCCGTCGATCGTCGTCGGCACCCCGGCGGTGAAGCCGACCACCACCTCGTCGGCCTCGCGGGCGACCGCGGGGTCGGCGGTGTACTCGTAGAGGTCCTCGATCGGGCCGTTCCAGATGTCCTCGAGGAAGCCGGTCTCCACCGCGCGGCCCCAGACGTTCTGGTCGATGGAGTACGGCGACTTCTTCGTCGTGGAGATGGGCAGCCCGCGCTCCTCGGCGAACCCGATGGCCTTGTCCCGGGTCATGCCGGAGTCCCGGACCGGGGCCAGCACCTGCAGGTCCGGGCCGAGGGCGCCGATGCCCACCTCGAAGCGCACCTGGTCGTTGCCCTTGCCGGTGCAGCCGTGGGCGACCATCGAGGCGCCGTGGTACTTCGCCGCGGCGACCAGGTGCTTGACGATCAGCGGCCGGGACAGCGCGGAGACCAGCGGGTAGCGGTCCATGTAGAGGGCGTTGGCCTGCAGGGCCGGGAGGCAGAACTCGTCGGCGAACTCGTCGCGCATGTCGGCGACGACGGACTCCACCGCGCCGCAGTCCAGGGCGCGCTGGCGGATGACGTCCATGTCCTCGCCGCCCTGGCCGACGTCGCCGGCGACGGCGATCACCTCGGCGCCGGTCTCCTCGGCGATCCAGCCGATGGCCACGGACGTGTCCAGGCCACCGGAGTAGGCCAGGACGACACGATCGGTCACGGTGCGTTCTCCTTCAGGAGTGGGTCGTTCTCGGGCGGTGTGCCGGCGGCGAGGGCCAGCAGGTGGTCGGCGAGGGCCTGGCCCCCGGCCGGGTCGCGTGAGACGACCAGCAGAGTGTCGTCCCCCGCGATGGTGCCCAGGACGTCGGGGAGGCCGACCTTGTCCAGGGCCGAGGCGAGGAACTGCGCCGCCCCCGGCGGGGTGCGCAGCACGGCGAGGTTGGCGCTGCCCTCCGCGGCGGTGAGCAGGTCGCCGAGCATCCGGGTGAGCCGGGCCGGTGCCCCCTGCGCCGGGCGCAGCGGGGCGTTCTCCGGCGGCAGCACGTAGCTGGCCGGCGCCCCGTCGGAGCCGCGCAGCTTGACCGCGCCGAGCTCTTCCAGGTCCCGGGACAGCGTCGCCTGGGTGACCTCGACGCCGGACTCGGCCAGCAGCCGGCCCAGCTGGGTCTGCGAGGTGACCGGGACGGCGGCGATCAGCTCGGCGATCCGGGCGTGCCGGGCCGACCGGGTGAGCGCCGCGGTCATCGTCGTCGCCTCACGACGACCGCTCCAGCAGCCACAGCAGGAGGGCCTTCTGCGCGTGCAGCCGGTTCTCCGCCTCGTCCCAGACGGCGCTCTGCGGCCCGTCGATGACCGCGGCGGCGATCTCCTTGCCGCGGTAGGCGGGCAGGCAGTGCAGCACGACGGCGTCGCCAGCGGCCCGGGCCAGCGCGGCCTCGTCGACGGCGTAGGGCAGGAACGGCGCGGTGCGGGCGGAGTGCTCGTCCTCCTGCCCCATCGACACCCAGGTGTCGGTGACCAGCACGTCGGCGCCGTCGGCGGCCGCGGCGGGGTCGACCGTCCACTGCACCGACCCGCCGGTGTCCGAGGCGATCTCCCCGGCCCGCTTGAGGACGGCGGGGTCGGGCTGGAAGGTCTCCGGCGAGCCGATCCGCACGTGCATCCCGGCCAGCGCGCCGCCCAGCAGGTAGGAGTGCGCCATGTTGTTGGCGCCGTCCCCCAGGTAGCTGAAGGTCAGCCCGGCCAGCCGGCCGCGCCGCTCGGCGACGGTCTGCAGGTCGGCCAGGATCTGGCACGGGTGGTAGGCGTCGGTGAGCGCGTTGACCACCGGCACCCGGCTGACCGCGGCCATCGCCTCGAGCCGGTCCTGGCCGAAGGTCCGCCACACGATGGCGGCGACCTGCCGGTCCAGCACCCGGGTGGTGTCCTCGACCGGCTCCCCGCGGCCGAGCTGGCTGGTGCCGGCGTCGATGACCAGCGGCGCGCCGCCGAGCTCGGTGACGCCGACGGAGAAGGACACCCGGGTGCGGGTGGAGGGCTTGTCGAACAGCACCGCCACGGTGCGCGGCGCGCCGTTGGGGGCGCGCAGCGGCGTGGGGGCCGCGGCGGTGTGCCGGCTCGCCTTGAGCGACGCGGCCAGCGCGAGGACCTCGGCCTGCTCGTCCGGGGTGAGGTCGTCGTCCCGGGTGAAGTGCCGGGTCACGGCTGGTCCGCCAGGGCGACCTCGAGCGCGGCCGGCAGCGCCGTCACGAAGGCGTCGATCTGCGCGTCGGTGAGCACCAGGGACGGCGCCAGCCGGACGACGTTGGGCGCCACGGCGTTGGCCAGGAACCCGGCCTCGCGCAGCTGCGCCTCCACCGCGGCGGCGACCGGCGCGGTGAGCACGACGCCGAGCAGCGCGCCGCGACCGCGGACCTGCTCGACGCCGGCGTGGCCGAGTCCCTCGATGCCGCTGGTGAAGCGGTGCTCGATCTCCTTGGCCCGCTCCAGCAGCCCCTCGTCGCGGATGGTGTCCAGGACGGCGAGCGCGGCGGCGGCGGCGATCGGGTTGCCGCCGAAGGTGGAGCCGTGCGCGCCGGCGGTCATCAGCTCGGCGGCCTCGCCGAAGGCCAGGGTGGCGCCCAGCGGCAGCCCGCCGCCGAGGGCCTTGGCCAGGGTGACGACGTCGGGGCGCAGCCCGTCGGCCTGGTGGGCGAACCAGTGCCCGGTGCGGCCGGTGCCGGTCTGCACCTCGTCGACGGCGGACAGCGCGCCGGCCGCGTGCGCGGCGGACTCGGCGGCGGCCAGGTAGCCGGCCGGGGCGGGCAGCACGCCGCCCTCGCCGAGCATCGGCTCGAGCAGCACCATCGCGGTCTGCTCCCCCACCGTGGCGCGCAGCGCCTCGGTGTCGCCGTAGGGCACGAAGCGGACGCCGCCGGGCAGCGGCGCGAACGCGTCGGCCTTGCCCGGCTGCCCGGTGAGCGCGAGCGCGCCCATGGTGCGGCCGTGGAAGGAGCCGACCGCGGTGACCACCTCGGGCCGGCCGGTCAGCCGGCTGATCTTGAACGCGGCCTCGTTGGCCTCGGCGCCGGAGTTGCAGAAGAAGACCCGCCCCGGCCGGCCGGCCAGCTCCAGCAGCCGCTCGGCCAGCCGCACCCCTGGCTCGTGCATGGCCAGGTTGGACACGTGCCCCAGCGTCTGCGCCTGGGCGGTGATCGCCTCGACCACCTTGGGGTGGGCGTGGCCCAGGATCGTGGTGGCGATGCCGCCGAGCAGGTCGGTGTACTCGCGGCCGTCGACGTCCCACACGGTCGCCCCGGCGCCGCGCGCCAGGGCCACCGGCGGGGTCTTGTAGTTGCCCATCATGACCGCCGACCAGCGGGAGGCCAGCTCCTCGGTGTGCGTCATGGCGCCGTCCCCTCCTCCTGTGTCGGTGCGGCCGGGACGACCATCGTCCCGGTCCCCTCGGTGGTGAACATCTCCAGCAGCAGCGCGTGCGGCAGCCGGCCGTCGACGACGGTGGCGCGGGCCACCCCGCCCTCCACGGCCCGCAGGCAGGCGGCCATCTTCGGGATCATCCCGGCGTCCAGGTCGGGCAGGATCTCGGCCAGCTCGGCGGCGTCGATCTGCTCGACCAGCGAGTCGCGGTCGGGCCAGTCGGCGTAGAGCCCCTCGACGTCGGTGAGGACGACGAGCTTCACCGCCCCCAGTGCCACGGCCAGCGCCGCGGCGGCGGTGTCGGCGTTCACGTTGTGCACCTGCCCGGTGGCGTCCGGGGCGACGGTGGCCACCACCGGGATGTGGCCGGCCTCGATGAGCGCGGTGACCGGGGCCGGGTCGACCGCGACGACGTCCCCGACCAGGCCGACGTCCACCGGCTCGCCGTCGACGATCGCGTGCGTGCGGGCGGCGGTGAACAGCCCGCCGTCCTCACCGGACAGCCCGACGGCCAGCGGGCCGTGCTGGTTGATCAGCCCGACCACCTCCGGGCCGACCTGGCCGGTGAGCACCATCCGGACGACCTCGATGGACTCCTCGGTGGTGACCCGCAGCCCGCCGCGGAACTCGCTGGCGATGCCCAGGCGGTCCAGCATGCTGCTGATCTGCGGGCCGCCGCCGTGCACCACCACCGGGTGGATGCCGCAGGTGCGCAGGAAGACCATGTCCTCGGCGAAGGCGACCCGGCACTCCTCGTCGACCATGGCGTGCCCGCCGTACTTCACCACCACGACGTGGCCGTGGAACTCCTTGAGCCAGGGCAGCGCGCCGGTGAGGACGGCGACCTTCGCGCGGTCGCCCTCGGGGTCGTCGGTGCGCATGACCCGGGTGGTGCCGATCTTCCGCCGTAGCGGGGACGCCAGGTCCGGGGCCACGTCGGGCGGGGTGGGGTCCTGTGCGGTGCTCATGTCGAGTACGCCGAGTTCTCGTGCACGTAGGCCAGGGACAGGTCGTTGGTCCAGATGGTGGCCTCCTCGGCGCCGGCCCGCAGGTCGACGTCGATGGTGATCGCCCGGCCGGTGAGGTCGACGCCCTCCCGCGGGTCGCCGATGGCGCCGCCCCGGCAGACGGTGACCCCGTTGATGGTCACGTCGACCTGATCAGGGGCGAACGCGGCGTCGGTGGTGCCGATCGCGGCGAGCACCCGGCCCCAGTTGGGGTCGTTGCCGAACAGCGCCGTCTTGAGCAGGTTGTTCCGCGCACAGGCCCGGCCGGCGGTCAGCGCGTCGGTCACGCTGGCGGCGTTCCGGACGGTGATCGCGATGTCCTTGGTCGACCCCTCGGCGTCGGCCAGCAGCTGCATGGCCAGGTCCAGGGCGGCGGCGTCCAGCGCCTCGGCGAACTCCTCCGGGCCGGGCGTGACCCCGCTGGCGCCGTTGGCCATCACCAGCACCGTGTCGTTGGTGGACAGGCAGCCGTCGGAGTCGACCCGCTCGAACGATCGCGACGTGGCGCCCTTGAGCGCGGGGCCGAGCAGCTCGGCGGGGACGACGGCGTCGGTGGTGAGGACGACGAGCATCGTGGCCAGCGACGGCGCGAGCATGCCCGCGCCCTTGGCCATCCCGCCGACGCTCCAGCCCGCCCGCTGCTGCACGGTCGTCTTGGGCACCGAGTCGGTGGTCATGATCGCCCGGGCGGCGTCCGCCCCGCCGTCGGCGGACAGCCCGCCGACCGCCGCGGTGACGCCGGCGAGCAGCCGGTCCATCGGCAGCCGGGTGCCGATCAGCCCGGTGGAGGCGACGGCGACGTCGATCGCGCCGATGCCCAGGGCGGCCGCGACGTGCTCGGCGGTGGCGTGGGTGTCCTGGAACCCGCCGGGGCCGGTGCAGGCGTTGGCGCCGCCGGAGTTGAGCACCACGGCTCGGACCCGGCCGGCCTCCAGCACCTGGCGGCTCCACAGCACCGGGGCGGCCGGGAAGCGGTTGGTGGTGAAGACCGCGGCCGCGGCGTCGTCCGGGCCGTCGTTGACGACCAGGGCGACGTCCTGGGCGCCGGTGGACTTGAGCCCGGCCGCGACCCCGGCCGCCCGGAACCCCTGGGGATGGGTGGTGGTCACGGTGCGACTCCCACCACGGGCAGGCCGGTGGTCTCCGGCAGGCCGAGGGCCAGGTTGGCGCACTGCAGCGCGGCCCCGCCGGTGCCCTTGGTCAGGTTGTCCACCGCGGCGACGACGACCAGCCGGCCGGCGTCGGGGTCGACGGCGACCTGCAGCGCCACGGTGTTGGCGCCCAGCACCGCGGCCGTGGTGGGCCACTGCCCCTCGGGGAGCAGGTGGACGAACGGCTCGTCGGCGTAGGCCTTCTCGTAGGCCGCCCGGGCCGCGGCGGCGTCCACGCCCGGGGCCAGCGGCGCGGAGCAGGTGGCCAGGATCCCCCGGCTCATCGGCACCAGGGTGGGCGTGAAGCTCACCGTGACCGGGCCGCCCGCGGCCCGGGACAGGTTCTGCACCATCTCCGGGGTGTGCCGGTGGACCCCGCCGACGCCGTAGGCGCTGGCCGAGCCCATGACCTCGCTGCCGAGCAGGTGCGGCTTGGCCGAGCGGCCGGCGCCGGAGGTGCCGCTGGCGGCGACCACGACGACGTCAGGGAGGACGAGGCCCGCGGCCAGCGCCGGGGCGAGGGCCAGGGTGACCGAGGTCGGGTAGCAGCCGGGGACGGCGATCCGGGTGGCGCCGCGCAGCTGCTCGCGCAGGCCGGGGAGCTCCGGCAGGCCGTACGGCCAGGTGCCGGGGTGCTCGCCGCCGTACCAGCGGGCCCAGGCCGCCGGGTCGTTGAGCCGGTGGTCGGCGCCGCAGTCGATGACCAGGGTGTCGGCGGGCAGCTGCGCGGCGATGGCCGCGGACTCCCCGTGCGGCAGGGCCAGCACGACGACGTCGTAGCCGGCCAGCGACGCCGGGTCGCTGGGCTGCACGGTCATGTCCGCGTACGGCAGCAGATGCGGCTGGGACTCACCGAGGCGTCGGCCGGCGCTCGACGCTGCGTGCACCCCGGTGAGGCGGAACGCCGGGTGCCCGGCCAGCAGCCGGCACACCTCACCGCCCGCGTACCCGGTGGCGCCGGTGACCCCGACCGTCCACGTCTGCCCGTTGCTCACGCTGCATGACTATGCACCATGCCGGATCAACGTGCAAAGCGGGGTGCCGGTGCGTACCCAGGCCCCGCTCAGGGCAGAGAATGGTGCCGGTCCGCCCGCCTCCCGCTCCACCGAGCACGACGAGTCCGGACCGTCCCGAGGAGCCCGCCCCGTGAGCCCGTTCGACCGCATCCTGATCATCTTCAACCCGCACAGCACGGGCGACGCGCCGCACTCGGCGGAGGAGCTCCGGGCCGAGCTGGCGCGGCGGCTGCCCGGCGTCCCGCTGGAGATGTGCCCCACGCAGTACGCCGGGCACGCCCGCGAGCTGGCCCGCGAGGCGGCCGGCACCGGGCGTCCGCTGCTGGTCTCGGTCAGTGGGGACGGCGGCTACAACGAGGTCGTCGACGGCGTCATGCAGGCCGGGACCGACCGGGCCGTGTGCGCGGTGCGGGCCGCCGGGAACGCCAACGACCACCGCCGGACGACCCGGCAGCGCCCGCTGGCCGACGCCATCGTGGCCGGCGACGTCCGGCGGATCGACCTGCTGCGGCTGACGCTGGGCAGCGGACCGGAGGCGCAGACCCGGTACGCGCACTCCTACATCGGCGTCGGGCTGACCCCCGTCATCGCCGTCGACCTGGAGAAGGGCGGCAAGGGCTCTTGGCGGGAGATCCTGTCGGTGGTCCGCGGCTTCTCCCGGTTCCGCCCCTTCCCCATCCGGCTGGAGGACGGGCGGCGGCGCACCATCGACAGCCTGCTGTTCGCCAACATCACCGGGATGGCCAAGTACGCGACGCTGAGCGACGGCGGCCGTCCCGACGACGGCCGGTTCGAGGTGATCACCCAGCGGCGCACCGGCAAGCTGCGGGTGCTGGCCACCGCGGTCCGGGCCGCGACCCGGGGGCTGGGCCCGCAGCCCAGCGCCACCCACTACGCCTTCACCACCCTGGCGCCGATGCCGCTCCAGCTCGACGGCGAGCTGGTCGAACTGGAGCAGGGCACGCCGGTCGCCGTGGACATCGCCCCGCGGGCGCTGGCCACCGTCTTCTGAACCCGGCCCTCCTGCCAGACCCCGCCGCGAGCCTGCGAGTGGCGGATGCAGGAGGGTCCTTCCTCAGCCGATCGGGTCGTCGTCCCCGTAGGGCCGCAGCCGCAGCCGGCGGGCGTCCCCGCCGGGCGTCGTCGTCCGGAGCGTGTCCAGGTCGTCGGCGCCGGCCCGGAGGAACCGGCCGGACCACTGGTCCAGCTGCCCGGCGGCGATCGCCACGGCGAGGGCCACCACGTCCTCCGGCCGGGTCCACTCGGTGTGCCCGGCGTGCATCGGCATCGCCCGGGTCATCGCGGTGTCGATGACCCCGGGCGCCAGGTCGAAGGCCCGCACGCCGTGCGCGGAACCGGCGAGGTCGATCGCCTCGGTGATCCGCATCTGCGCGGACTTGCCGGCCGAGTAGGCGCTGTAGACGTCGCTGCCCCGGGTGCCCAGGCCGCTGCCCAGGCCGATCACCCGGCCGCCGCCCGCGGCGACCATGCCCGGGACCACGGCGCGGGCGAGCAGGAACGGCCCGCGGACCTGGCTCTCCACCACCTGCCACCACTGGTCGGGGTCGGCCGCCCACAGCGGCACCTCCGCGGCGTCGATCGCCCCGGCGTTGTTCACCAGCAGGTCGATCCGGCCCAACCCGCCCTCGCGCAGGGTGGCCATCATCCCGTCCACCGCCGCCGGGTCGGTGACGTCGGCGGCGACGGAGACCGTGCGGGCGCCGGTGGCCTGCTCGACCTCCCGCATGGCGGCCTGGATGCGGTCCGGCGTCCGGGCCATGCCGACGACGGTCGCGCCCTGGGCGGCCAGGCCCTCGGCCAGGTGCCGGCCGATCCCCGCCGACGCGCCGGTGACCAGCGCGACCTGACCGGTCAACAGCTGCTCAGCCATGACTGCCCACCTCACCTCTCAGGACCGCCCCCAGCTCGCCGGCCTGGTCCAGCGCGCGTGCCACGGCCTCGGCCACCTCCCCCCGGTTCAGGGTGCGGTCCGGCGCTCGGAACGTGAGCGCGTAGGCCAGTGACTTCTGCCCCTCGCCGAGCTGCTCGCCGGTGTACACGTCGAAGAGCTGGATCCGTTCGAGCAGGTCACCGGCGCCGCGGCGCAGCGCTGCCTCGACGGCGATCGCAGGCGTCGTCGTCTGCACGCTCACCGCCAGGTCCGTGTGCACCGGCGGGAACGTGGACACGTGCGGGCCCACCGGCACCGGGGCCGGCGGCAGGGCGTCGGCGTCCAGCTCCATCGCGCAGGTGCGGGCCGGCAGCTCCAGCGCGGCGCACACCCGCGGGTGCAGCTCGCCGGCGTACCCGACGACCTGCTCGGCGCCGCCGGCGGTCACCACCAGCTCCGCGCAGCGGCCCGGGTGCCAGGGCGCCCGCTCCCCCGCCCGGACGGTCAGCTCGACGCCGGCCGCGGCGGCCACCACCCGGGCGGCCTGGACCGCGTCGGCCCACCTGGCCGGCCGGCCGGGGCCCCACCAGCCGCGCGGCTCCCGGTGGCCGGCCAGCACCACGCCCACGTGCCAGGGCTGCTCCGGGACCGCGCTCAGCAGCGCGGCCAGGACGTCGTCGTCGGGGCGGCGGTCGACCCCGGGCACCGGCGCCCGGCCGCGGACGCCGCCGGGGAAGACCGCACCGTGCTCGAACACCGCCAGGTCGCGCTGCCCGCGGGCCAGGTTGCGGGCGAGGGTGGCGAGCAGGCCGGGCAGCAGGGTGGTGCGCATCGCCGGGGCCTCCTCCGACAGCGGGTTGCGCAGCAGGGTCAGCGCCCGCCGGTCGTCGTCCTCGGGCAGGGCCAGGGCGTCCAGCGCCGGCACGCCCACGAACGGGTAGGACGGCGCCTCGACGTAGCCGGCGTCGGCGAGTGCCCGGCCGATGCTGCGCCGGCGGCGCTGGCGCTCGGTGAGGCCCCGGCCGGTCGGCGCGGTCGGCAGCTCCGACGGGATGCCGTCCAGCCCGGCCAGCCGGACGACCTCCTCGACCAGGTCGGCCGGGTCCGTGAGGTCGCCGCGCCAGGACGGCGGGGTGACCGCCAGCCGGTCGCCGTCGGCCTCGACCGTGGCGCCGATCGTCGCCAGCGCGCCGAGGACCTGCTCGCGCGGGTAGTCGACCCCGGCGATCCGGCCGGGCAACCCGGCGTCGAGCTGGATGACCGGCCGCGGGCCGCGCGCGTCCACGTCGACCGGACCGCCGGCCACCCGGGCCCCGCCGTGCTCGGCCAGCAGCGCCGCCGCCCGGGCCAGCGCGACCAGCGGGACGTCGGGGTCGGTGCCGCGCTCGAAGCGCTTGGCCGCCTCGCTGGGCAGCTTGTGTCGGCGGAGGGCGCGGGAGATGCCGGTGGGCTCCCAGTGGGCGGCCTCCAGCAGCACCGCGGTGGTCCCGTCGCCGATCTCGGTGCTCGCGCCGCCCATCACGCCGGCCAGGCCGATCGGGCCCGAGCCGTCGGTGATCAGCAGGTCGTCGTCGGTCAGCGGGCGGGCGGCGCCGTCCAGGGTGGTGAGCCGCTCGCCGGCGGCCGCCCGCCGGACGGTGATCGGGCCGTCGACGGTGTCCCGGTCGAAGGCGTGCATCGGCTGCCCGAGCTCGAGCATCACGTAGTTGGTGACGTCGACGGCCAGCGAGATGCTGCGGACGCCGCACTGGGCCAGCCGGCGTCGCAGCTCCCACGGGCTGGGTGCGGCCGGGTCGAGGCCCTCCATCGCCACCATGACGAACCGGTCGCAGCGGGCCGGGTCGGCGACCGTGACCGCCCAGCCGGGGTCGCCGGACCAGGCGGGCAGGGTCAGGTCCGCCGGGTCGCGCCAGGGGACGCCCAGCGCGCCGGCGAGGTCGCGGGCGATGCCGCGCATGGACATGGCATAGCCGCGGTCGGGGGTGACCTCCAGGTCCAGCACGACGTCGTCCAGCCCCACCAGCGGGCCGGCGGGGGTACCGGGCACCAGGGTGGCCGCGTCGCCGTCCCCGTGCCCGAGGACCAGGATCCCGCTGTGGTCCTCGCCCACGCCGAGCTCGCGGGAGGAGCAGATCATCCCGTCGGAGACGTGGTCGTAGGTGCTCCGGGCGGCGATGGCGAAGTCGCCGGGCAGCACCGCGCCGGGCAGCGCGACGGCGACCAGGTCGTCGACGACGAAGTTCCGGGCGCCGCAGACGATGCCCCGGGGAGCGCTCTCCCCGACGTCCACCTGGGTGTAGCGGATCGGCTTCTTGAAGCCGGTCAGCTCCTCGATCCCCAGCACCCGGCCGACCACCAGCGGCCCGGTGGTGGTCGGCGGGCGGTGCACGTCCTCGACGGTGAGGCCGAGCCGGACGAACGCGGCGTCCAGGTCCTCGACCGTGGTCCCCGCGGGGAGGTCGACGAGCTCGGCCAGCCAGCTGACCGGGACCCTCACGCCTGCACCCCGAAGGCCGCGGTGAACCGGACGTCGCCCTCGACGATGTCCCGCATGTCCCCCACGCCGGAGCGGAACTGCAGGGCGCGCTCGATGCCCATGCCGAACGCGAAGCCGGTGTACTCCTCCGGGTCGACGCCGCAGGCGGTCAGCACCCGGGGGTTCACCATCCCGCAGCCGCCCCACTCCACCCACTGCGGGCCGTCGCGGTGCTCGGGGAACCAGACGTCGAACTCCGCCGACGGCTCGGTGAAGGGGAAGAAGTGCGGCCGCCAGCGCGTGCGCGCGTCCGCGCCGAACAGCGCGCGGGCCAGGTGGTCCAGCGTGCCGCGCAGGTGCGCCATGGTCAGCCCGCGGTCCACGGCCAGGCCCTCGACCTGGTGAAAGACCGGGGTGTGCGTCGCGTCCAGCTCGTCGGTCCGGTACACCCGGCCGGGGGCCACGACGTAGATCGGCGGCCGGCGCTCCAGCATCGTGCGGGCCTGCACCGGGCTGGTGTGCGTGCGCAGCACCAGGCCGGAGTCCTCCGGGGCCACGAAGAAGGTGTCGGCCAGCGACCGGGCCGGGTGGTCCGGGCCGGTGTTGAGCGCGTCGAAGTTCAGCCACTCGGCCTCGAGCTCGGGCCCCTCGGCGATCTCGTAGCCCATCCCGATGAAGACGTCGGCGATGCGCTCGGTGACCGTGGTGATCGGGTGCCGGGCGCCCAGGGGTGTGCGGTCCCAGGGCAGCGTCACGTCGACCCGCTCCTCGGCCAGCACCCGGGCGTCCCGCTCGGCCTCCAACTCCGCCAGCCGCGCCGTGTGGGCCTCGGTGACGGCCACCCGGGCGGCGTTGACGCGCTTGCCGGCCTCGGCGCGGGCGGCCGGGGGCAGCGCACCGAGCTCGCGGCGGGCCAGCAGCACCGGGGCGCGGTCACCCAGGTGCGCCGGGCGGACCGCGGCGAGCGCGTCGAGGTCCGCGGCGGCGGCGAAGGCGTCGGTCGCGGCGCGCACGGCGGCGTCGAGGGCCTCCGGGGACAGCGCAGCGACCTGCTTGGGGTCGTAGGGGTCGTTGGCGCCAGACACGGGAGGCCATTCTGCCCGGGGGCCGGCCTGCCGCGCGCCCGGGTTCCGCGGGCGGTCCCGCGCGGCCCCGTGCCCGGCCGGGGGGCGCGCCGCCGGGTGCTACAACGACTGCGGTGCGCGCCGCTGGTGCGCACCGGAAGGAGGGGGCGGCGTGGCGGTGGTCCTGGCGCTGGCGTCGGCCGTCGTCTACGGCGCGGCGGACTTCCTCGGCGGGCTGTCCAGCCGGCGGGCCTCGGCGTTCGGCGTGGTCGCGCTGTCGCAGGCCGTCGGCCTGGTCGTGCTGCTGGCGGTGCTGCCCTGGCTCGGTGGCCGGGTCGGCCCGGCCGACCTGGCCTGGGGTGCGGCCGCCGGCCTGGCCGGGTCCGCGGGGCTGGTCGTCTTCTTCCGCGCCCTGGCCTCCGGGGTGATGAGCGTGATCGCCCCGGTGACGGCGGTGACGGCGGCCGCGGTCCCGGTCCTCGTCGGGCTGGCCGGCGGGGAGCGCATCGGCGCGCTGGCCGCGGCCGGCATCGTCCTGGCGCTGGGCGCCGTGGTGCTGGTGTCCGCCGAGGACGGCCTGGCGGGCCTGCGGGCGGCCCGGCCGGCCGGCCTGGGTCCCGCGCTGGCGGCCGGAGCGGCATTCGGCGTCTTCTTCGTGTTCCTCGACCGCACGTCGGCGGGCTCCGGGGTGACGCCGCTGGTCACCGGACGGCTGGCGTCGGTGTGCCTCGTGGTCGCCGTCGCCGTCCTCGCGGGGCACTCGCTGCGGGTCGGCCGGCCGGCGCTCCCGCTGGTGGCGCTGTCCGGGATCGGCGACATGACGGCGAACGCGCTGTTCCTCCTGGCCACCCAGCAGGACGGTCAGCTGGCCGTCACCGGGGTGCTGGCCTCGCTGTACCCGGTCAGCACCGTCGTCCTGGCCCAGGTGCTGCTGCGCGAGCGGCTGGCCGGCGCCCAGGTCACGGGCCTCGGGACCGCGGTGGCGGCGGTCGTGCTGATCACGCTGCCCGACTGAGGCAGCCCGCGGCGGCCGGGGATGACGCCGGGGTCGCGCAGCGGCAGGATCGGCCCGTGACCGCCAGCTGGACCGCCGAGGACCGCGACACGGTGCGGGAACGGGTCCGCGCCGCCGCCGCGCTGCCAGGCGTCGAGATCGACGAGTCCAACGGCCACACCGGCTTCTCGGTGCGCGGGAAGCGGTTCGCCTGGCTGCTGGTCGACCACCAGGACGACGGACGGCTGGCGCTGTGCGTCAAGGCGCCGGCCGGGGAGCAGGAGGCCCTCGTCGGTCGTGGCGGCTGCTGGTTCGTCCCGGCCTACCTGGGCAGCCGCGGCTGGGTCGGCGTCGACCTGGCTCCCGCGGCCGGCGCGGACTGGGACGAGGTGTCGGCGCTGGTCGAGCAGGCATGGGCGATGACCGCGCCGAAGCGGCTGGTCGCCCAGCTCGCGGCTCCGGGAGGCGAGGCGTCGTGGCGCGGCTGACCTACGCCTCGATCGCCTCGCTGGACGGCTACATCGCCGACGCGGACGGCGACTTCAGCTGGGCCGAGCCGGACGAGGAGGTGCACCGGTTCGTCAACGAGCAGGAGGAGGACGTCGGCACCTACCTCTACGGGCGGCGGCTCTACGAGACGATGGCCGTCTGGGAGGACGACGACTGGCTGGCCGACGAGCCGCCGCTGATGCACGACTACGCGCGGATCTGGCGGGCAGCGGACAAGGTCGTCTACTCCACGACCCTGCCGTCGGTGTCCACCCCGCGGACCCGGCTGGAACGCACCTTCGACCCCGCGGCGGTGCGCCGGCTGGTGGACGGGGCCGACCGCGACGTCGGGGTGGGCGGCGCGACCCTGGCGGCCGCGGCACTGCACGCCGGTCTGGTCGACGAGTGCTCGGTGTTCGTCGTCCCGGTCGTGGTGGGCGGCGGGACGCCCTGGCTGCCCGCGGGGCTGCGGCTGGACCTGGAGCTGACCGAGGAGCGCCGGTTCGCCGGCGGCGTCGTCCTGCTGAGGTACCGCACCCGCTGGTGAGGTCGCGGCCGGTGCCGAAGGGCTCTGGCGGCTCCGGGCCGGAGCGTCCCCAGGATCCGCTCCGCGGGGACCGCAGCCGTGCAGTCCAGGAGGGGCCATGCCCGCGTCCGCAGATCTCGTCGAGCGTGCCCGCCAGCGGTGGAACGCCGGGGACCTCGCCGGCTACCTCACCCTCTACTCCGACCAGGTCCGGCTGTACGGCGCGTCGCCCGAACCGATGGGCAAGGAGCAGATCGCCGGCTTCTACGCGACGATCTGGTCGGCGCTCGGCGCTCCGGGACGACCCAACCCCCGGCTGGAGTTCCACGAGGTCCTCGTGGACGGGGACCCCTTCTCCTGCCGGTTCACCATGACCGGTGAGCACCGCGGCGACTTCCTCGGCGTGCCGGCAACCGGGAGGCCCTACCAGCTGCCGGGCATCACGATCATGCGGTTCCGGGGGGAACAGATCGTCGAGCGCTGGTCGAGCGCCGACTTCCTCGGGCTGCTCGTGCAGTTCGGCGCCGTCCCTACCCCGGCCGGCTGAGCCCGGCCGGCTCCCAGGACCGCTCAGCCCTGGGCGAGCTGGGTGGCGTAGAGGCAGATCGCGGCGGCGGCGGACAGGTTCAGGCTCTCCGCCCGGCCGCGCATCGGGATGCTGACCCGGGCGTCGGCCGCCGCGGCGAGGCCCGGGTCCAGACCGCGCGCCTCGTTGCCGAACAGCCACAGCACCGGCGCGGCCAGCAGCCCCTCGCCGGCGGCCCGGTCCAGCGGGACCTCTCCCCCGCCGTCCGCCGCGAGCACGGTGACGCCGGCGGCCTGCACCGCCGGCACCAGCTCGGCCAGCGGCGCACTGCGGACGACGTCCACGTGGAAGAGGCTGCCGGCGCTGCTGCGCACCACCTTGCCGTTGTACGGGTCGGCGGAGCCCGTGCCGAAGACCACCGCACCGGCACCGCAGGCGTCCGCAGTGCGCAGCACGGTGCCGGCGTTGCCCGGGTCGTTGAGCTCGGCCAGCGCCACCGCCAACCGCGGCGGGTCGGCGGTCAGCGCGTCGGCCGGGACGTCCCGGAGGGCGCAGACCGCGACCAGGCCCTGCGGGGTCACCGTCTCCGACAGCGACGCGGCGGCCCGCTCCGTGACCAGCCGGACCGGGACGACGGTGCCGGCCAGCAGGTCGCGGTGCGCGGCGGCCGCGGCCTCGGTGACGAACACCTCACGGACGGCGGCGGGGTCCCGCTCGGCCTCGGCCAGGGCCTCGCTGACCGCCTGCCGCCCCTCGGCGAGGAACGCGCCGGCGCCGTCCCGGCCGCTGCGCCGGGTCAGCTTCCGGGCCGCGGCCACCCGCCCGGAGCGCTCGGTCAGCAGGTCGGGCACGGCGCGCTCCTCTCGATCGTGGACAGACGACGACGCCGTCGCGGAGAGCCAGGCTCCCTGCGACGGCGTCGTGGGTCGGCCCTCCTGCAGGGGCCCGCCGCGAGCTTGCGAGGGGCGGGGGGCAGGAGGGTCCTTTCTCAGGCGGCAGCGGCGCCGGTCGCCTCGGGGTTCGCGGCGAGCGCGGCCCGGGCGGACTCCACCAGCGCGGCGAAGGCGGCGGGCTCGCTGACGGCGAGCTCGGCCAGGACGCGGCGGTCCAGCTCGATGCCGGCCAGCTTGAGGCCCTGCATGAACCGGTTGTAGGTCATGTCGTTCTGCCGGGCCGCGGCGTTGATCCGGGTGATCCACAGCTTGCGGAAGTCGCCCTTGCGGACCTTGCGGTCGCGGTAGTTGTAGGTCGCGGAGTGGAGGATCTGCTCCTTGGCCTTGCGGTACAGCCGCGAACGCTGCCCGCGGTAGCCGCTGGCGGCCTCGAGGGTCGTACGACGCTTCTTCTGGGCGTTGACCGCCCGCTTCACGCGTGCCACGTGGAAGCTCCTGTCTGCTGGTTACGGGTGGGCGGTCAGAGACCGAGGAGCTTCTTCATCCGGCTGGTGTCGGCCGGGGACAGCACCCCGATGCCGGAGACCCGGCGCTTCCGGCCCGAGGACTTGACCTCGAACTTGTGCTGGTTGTTCGTGTGCTCACGAACCAGCTTCCCGCTGCCCGTGACACGGACCCGCTTGGCCGTGCCCTTGTGGGTCTTGTTCTTCGGCATGTCCTCGTCCTCGTTCGTCTGGGTGGCCCCGGCCGCAGGGCATCGCCTGCGGCCCGGACCGTCGTGGTGGCTCGGCCCTCCTCCAGCGCCTCACCGCGAGCGGTGGGGTGGCAGGAGGGTCCTCGATCTAGGCGGGGGGCGCCTGCTCCGGGGCCTGGGCCTGCTCGGCGGCCGCGTGCTTCTCGGCCTTCGCGCTGCGGCGGACGGCGTCCGACGCGGCCTGGTTCCGGTGCGGGGCGATCACCATGACCATGTTCCGGCCGTCCTGCTTGGGGTTGGACTCCACCACCCCCAGCTCGGAGACGTCCCCGGCCAGCCGCTGCAGCAGCCGGTAGCCCATCTCGGGGCGGGACTGCTCGCGACCGCGGAACATCACGGTGATCTTGACCTTGTCGCCGCCCTTGAGGAAGCGCTCGACGTGGCCCTTCTTGGTCTCGTAGTCGTGCGGGTCGATCTTCAGGCGCAGCCGCATCTCCTTGATGACGGTGAGCGCCTGGTTCCGCCGGGCCTCGCGGGCCTTCTGGGCGGCTTCGTACTTGAACTTGCCGTAGTCCATGAGCTTGACGACGGGCGGCCGGGCCATGGGGGCGACCTCGACCAGGTCGAGCTCGGAGTCCTGGGCCAGCCGCAGCGCTTCGCCGATCGGCACGATGCCGACCTGCTCGCCCTCCGGTCCGACCAGGCGGACCTCGGGGACACGGATGCGGTCGTTGATGCGGGGCTCGGTGATGGCCTCTCCTCTGCTGCCTGCGGTGAGGAGTCTGCGGCCCGTCCCGGGTCCACACAGCGACGAGGCCCCGTGAGCCGGAGCTCACGGGGCCCACTCGCCGGTCGCGCGCACACGTCACCAGGGACGGTGCGGCACAGCGACCGGCCGGGGCCGGTCTCTGCGATCCGGGGACCTGGACGCCTAGACGGCGCCAGGTGGGAGCGGGCTCCTCTTGGTCGGTGACCCGGGGCGGGGTCACCGTGGGTGGTGCGCCTCGATGTAGCGGGGGGAGGCGCTGCCATGTTACAGCGCCGGGACCGGTGCCGTCATTCCCGGGTCGGCGGGGCCGTCAGTCGTACAGCAGCGGCGTCCGGTCGGCGGGGCCGCCGTCCGCCGCGGCGCTGGCCGCGTGCAGCGCCCGCAGGCCCTCCACCGCGACCGCGGCGCGCTCCTTGTCGGCGGCCTGCACGGCCAGCACGGCGAGCTCGTCGCCGTTGCTGAGCAGCAGCGTCGCCCACGGCGAGTGCCGGTCGAACCGCACGGCACGCACCACCGACCAGGGCAGCCGGTGGTCCCCGAGCACGTTGCGCACCCGGATGCCCGCGGCGTCGGCGTCCACCCGCGGCCGCGCGAGCCACAGCACCCCCGCGGCCATCGACAGGCCCAGGACGACCATGGCCACCTGGTCGGCGGTCCCGAAGGCGACGACGCCGGTGCTGGAGTCCTTGAGCAGCAGCGCCACCACGCTCATCACCGCGACCAGGACGACGGCGGCCAGGACACAGATGACCCGCAGGCGGCGGGGAACCGCCGTCACCGGGCGCGGCTCAGCTCGGTCGGTCACGCCCCCATCCTGCACCGCCGGCGCCAGGAGGTGCGGCGGGCGGCTGGCAGAGTGCCGGGCGTGGACATCACCGGGACGGCGCAGCACGAGGCGTGGCAGAGCAAGCAGCTGCCCCCGGTGGAGCAGCTGCGTGAGGGCCTGTGGTCGATCCCGGTGCCGATCCCGCACAACCCGCTGCGCTACGTCTCGGTGTACGCCCTCGCCGTCCCCGGCGGGGTGGGCCTCATCGACACCGGCTGGGAGAGCGACGCGGGCTGGACGGCGCTGACCAGCGGGCTGGCCGGCATCGGCGCGTCGGTGGCCGACGTCCGCGGCGTCGTCGTGACCCACCTGCACTTCGACCACCTGGGGCTGGCCCGGCACGTCCGGGAGGCCTCCGGCGCCTGGATCGCGATGCACCCGGCCGACGCCGAGCTCGTCCGCGGCTGGAACGGCCGGGACGGGGCCGCCGCCGTCTCCCGGGAGGTCGAGTACCTGGTCGGGCTGGGCGCCGACCGGGAGGAGGCGGTGGCCGACGTCGGCGGGCCGGAGGGTCTGGAGGCGGTCACCCGGATGGCCGCGCCGGACCGGCTGCTCGCCGACGGCGACCTCGCCGACTTCCCGGGGTGGTCGCTGCGGGCGGTGCACACCCCGGGCCACACGCCCGGGCACCTGTGCTTCGACGAGGAGCGGACCGGGCTGTTCTTCTCCGGTGACCACGTGCTGCCGCGGATCAGCCCGAACATCTCCACCAGCCGGGACGGCGAGGCCGATCCGCTGGGCTCCTACCTCTCCTCCCTGGCCGCCGTCCGGGACCGCGGGCCCGCCGAGGTGCTGCCCGCCCACGAGTGGCGGTTCCGCGGGCTGGCCGACCGGGTCGACCAGCTGACCGAGCACCACGAGCAGCGGCTCGCCGAGCTGCTGACCGCCGTCCGGAGGCACCCGCACAGCACCCCCTGGGAGCTGGCGGCCTTCCTGACCTGGTCGCGGCCGTGGTCGTCCTACGCGCGGCGGATGCGGATCTTCGCGGTCACCGAGACCGACGCGCACCTGCAGCTGCTGGCGGCGCGGAGGCTGGTCGTCGGGTCGTCGGAGCCGGTGCGGACCTGGACCGCCGCGGTCCGCTGAGGGCCGGGAGGACACCGCGTCACACCGTCGGAACACCGACCGCGCACCATGGCGGGGTGACCGAGACCCCGCTGGAGACCGCCGCCGTGGACGCCGCCGACGGCGGTGCCGCGCCGGCCGCGGAGGTGCTGCCGCTGGCCGGCTACACGGTGGCGGTGACGGCGGCCCGCCGGCGCGAGGAGCTGGGCGCGCTGCTGGACCGCCGCGGCGCCCGGGTGGTGCACGCACCTGCGATCCGGATCGTGCCGCTGGCCGACGACGCCGACCTGGTGTCGGCGACCCGCGAGGTCCTGGCCGCGCCGGTCGACCTGGTGGTCGCCACCACCGGCGTGGGCTTCCGCGGCTGGCTGGAGGCGGCCGAGGCGTGGGACCTGCCGGTGCGGGAGCACCTGCGCTCTGCGCGGGTGCTGGCCCGGGGCCCCAAGGCCCGCGGTGCCATCCGCGGCGCCGGGCTGGTCGACGCCTGGTCGCCGGCCTCGGAGAGCTCCGCGGAGGTGCTCGACCACCTGCTCTCCGGCGCGGAGGGCCCGATGGCGGGCCGGCGGATCGCCGTCCAGCTGCACGGCGATCCGCTGCCGGACCTGGTCAGCGGGCTGCGGGCGGCCGGCGCCGAGGTGCTGCAGGTGCCGGTCTACCGCTGGGTCCCGCCGGAGGACACCGGGCCGCTGCGCCGGCTGGTCACCGTCGTCGCCGCCCGCGGGGTGGACGCGGTCACCTTCACCAGTGCGCCGGCCGCGGCGAGCCTGCTGCAGGTCGCCGAGGAGGAGGGGGTGCGCGCCGGCGTGCTCGGCGCCTTCGCCGACACGGTGCTGGCGGTGTGCGTCGGGCCGGTGACCGCCGCGCCGCTGGAGGCCGCCGGCGTCGCGACCGTGCAGCCCGAGCGGGCCCGGCTGGGGGCGCTGGCCCGTGAGGTGGTCGCCCGGCTGCCCGAACGGGACCCGGTCGTCCCCGTCGGTCGGCACACGCTGCAGGTCCGGGGGTACGCGGCGGTGCTCGACGGGCGGCTGGTGGAGCTCGCCCCGGGTCCGATGGCGGTGCTGCGGGCGCTGGCCCGCCGTCCCGGGAGCGTGGTGTCCCGCCCCGACCTGCTGGCCGAGCTGTCCGGCGGCGGCGACGCGCACGCGGTGGAGATGGCGGTGACCCGGCTGCGGGCCGCCCTCGGTGCCCCGGTGGTGGAGACCGTGGTCAAGCGGGGGTACCGCCTGGCGGTCTGACGCCCACGGAAACCCGGTTGACCGCTGCCGGCGGTGGGACCGACCGTGCTGGCATGCGCCCGGACGCCGTGCGGTACGACCCCGAGCAGCTCAGCGCCGCCGGGGACGTCGAGCTGTGCTCCGACGCCTTCGGCGACCCGGCGGACCCGTCGGTGCTGCTGGTGATGGGGATGGGCTTTCAGCTCGTCCACTGGCCGGAGGAGTTCTGCCGCCGGCTGGCCGCCGAGGGTCTCCGGGTGGTCCGCTTCGACAACCGCGACGCCGGCCGCTCGACCCACCTGCCCGGCCGCCGGTACCGGCTGGAGGACATGGCCGGGGACGCCGTCCGGCTGCTGGACGCCCACGGGATCGCGGCCGCCCACGTGGTGGGTGCCTCGCTGGGCGGGATGGTCGCCCAGACGATGGCCGTGGAGCACCCCGGCCGGGTCCGGTCGCTGGCGTCGCTGATGTCCACGACCGGCGCCCGCGGGGTCGGCCGGACGTCGCTGCGGGTCTACCGGCACGCCCTGGGCCGGCGGCCCCGGACGACGGAGGAGGCGGTGGAGCGGCGGGTGCGGGCCTTCGCGACCGTCGGGTCGACCGGCTTCCCGCAGGACGTCGACGAGCTGCGGCGGACCACGGCGCTGGCGTTCCAGCGGGACCCCGACAGCCGTGCCGGCGCGCGCCGTCAGCTCCGCGCGGTCCGGACCGCCGGTGACCGCACCGCGAGCCTGCGCCGGATCCAGGTGCCCACCGTCGTGGTGCACGGCACCGCCGACCGGATGTGCGCCCCCTCCGGCGGGCGGGCGACCGCGGCGGCCGTCCCCGGGGCGCGCCTGGTGCTCGTCCCGGGCCTGGGCCACGACCTGCCGCGCGGTGCCTGGCCGGTGCTGCTGGACGCCGTCGTCGCGAACGCCCGCCGCGCCGGCTGACCCGCTGGACGGTCGTCCTCGGCGGCCGTGCCCCGCTGTGGGGAGGGACGCCGGCGGCCGGGTGCAGCCCCCGGGCGGAGCAGCGATGATCACCGGCGTGGACAGCGCAGCACGGGAGGACGCCGCACCGGGGCGGGACCTGGTGGAGGCCGGCGCGACGATCGCCGGGTCGATGACCCGGGCGGCGGCGGGCGTCGTCTTCGCTCCCGGCCAGGCGGCCGTGGCCGTGGACGACCGGGTCGCCGGTGCGCTGCGTGCCGCGGCCGACGACCTGGCCGGCGGCCGGCTCCCGGGGCGCGAGCGGGCCCGCGCCGGCGCCGCGCTCGCCTTCGCCGTGGAGCACAGCGTGCTGCTGACCCGCAGCGAGCGCCGGGTCCGCACCGACGGCTTCTTCACCGAGCGGGCCGGCGGGCGGGTCGCCGCCCGGGAGGTGCTGGACGGGGTGGTGTCCGCGGCGCGGCGGTCGGCCGAGGAGCGCCGGATCCGCCACCTGGGCTACCTGTTCGCAGAAGTGGCCGTCTCCCCCGACATCGACGCGCCGCTGGCCGCCCGGGCGCTGCGGCTGGCCGAGGTGTGCAGCTGGCGGCAGCTGGCCCTGCTGGCCGCCGTGGGCCGCCGGGACCGGGCGCCGCTGCCGCTCGCGCCGCTGGCCGACGAGCCCCGCGAGTGGACGGCGTGGGGTGCCCGGGAGGACGTCGCCGACCTGCAGCGCAGCGGCCTGCTCGACCCGCCGCCCGCCGTCCCCCGACCCGGGGGGTCGGCGCTGCCGCGGCTGCGCCCCGCCGACCTGCGGCTGACCCGGCGCGGCGTGCTCGCCCACCGGCTGCTGGCGCTGGACTTCGTCCGGGACGACGACGTCCGGGCCGCGCTCGCCGATCTGGGCGTCCTCCCGCCGTCCTGACCTGCCGCCGGCTGCGCTCGTTGTCGCGGCCCCTCGCGCGGTGCCAGCATCGTCCCGTGTCCGGATCCGCTGCCGCCCGGCTGGCCCGCCTGGCCGACGGCTACCTGGTGACGCACCTGCTGCACGTCGCGGCGACGCTCGGGGTCCCCGAGGCGCTCGCCGGCGGCCCGCGCAGCTCGGCGGAGCTGGCCGCGGAGCTGGGTGTCCGGCCGGGCCCGCTGCACCGGGTGCTGCGGGGCCTCGCCGCCGAGGAGGTGCTCGACGAGCTCCCCGACGCCCGGTTCGCCCTGACGGCCACCGGGCAGCTGCTGCGCGCCGACGTGCCCGGCTCGCTGCGCGGGGCGGTGAGCGCCCGCGCCGAGCTGTACCACGCCGCCGTGGCGGGTCTGCCCGACGCCGTCCGCTCCGGTGGCACGCCCTTCGAGCTGGTGCACGGGCAGCCGTTCTTCGACCACGTGGCCGCGGCGCCGGAGCGGCTGGCCGCCTTCCAGGCTTCGATGGCCGACCGCTCGGCCCGCGAGGCCGGCGCGGTGGTCGCCGCGTACGACGTGTCGGGTTGGGGCTCCGTCGTCGACGTCGGCGGCGGCACCGGGACGCTGTTGCGCGCGGTCCGGGAGCGGGCCCCGTCGGCCGACGTCGTCCTCTTCGACCGGCCCGAGGTCGTCGCGCGCTCGGACCTCCCGTCGGTGGGCGGGGACTTCTTCGCCGGCGTGCCCGGCGGCGCCGACGCCTACCTGCTCTCCCGCGTCCTGCACGACTGGGACGACGACGGCGCCTTGCGCGTGCTGCGCAGCTGCCGGAGCGCCATGCGGCCGGACTCGGTGCTCGCCGTCGTCGAGGCGGTGCTGCCCGAGCGCGCCGTCGACGACCCGGCGGCGGTGCGGATGGACCTGCACGTGCTCCTGCTGCTGCACGGACGCGAGCGCACCGCGGAGGAGTACGCCGGGCTCTTCGACGCCGCAGGTCTGCGGCTCACCGCCGACGTCCCGACCGACGCCGGGGTGCACGTCCTCGAGGCCCGTCCCGGGGCGTGACCCGCAGCGCCACGTCGAGCACCTGCCGGGCGCGGTGCGGTCAGCGCCGGCGTTGCTCCCGGAGCGCCGCGGGCGCCCGCCGCGACCAGGCGTCCTCGACCAGCTCGTCCAGCAGCCCGGGGTCGACCTCGGCCAGCCGCACCCGGACGCCGGACGGCTTCCGCCCCCACCAGAGCAGCTCGACGCCCGCGGCCCCGCCGGAGGTGACGGCGCGGGCGAGGTCCTCGCCCACCATCACGTTGAGGACGCCGTCGTCCGGGACGGTCGCGACGACCTTGCCGCCGCCGACCCGGAAGGAGCGGCGGCCGTGGTGGTCGGCCTCGGTGACCCCCGGCAGCGCCAGCAGGACCGCCACCGCCTCGTCCGGCGCCACGGTCACGGCCGGCCTGCCAGGACCTCGCGGTCGTGCGGGTCGTACGAGGAGGTGACCGTGGTGGGACCTCGCAGCATCGCGGCGCCTCCCGTCGTGGTCAGGTGCGGGGGACCCTAGGCCCGGCCACCGACGGGTCTGCCCTCGTCCGCGCCGTTGCCCGCACCCGCGCGGCCCGCCAGGGTGGCGGCATGGAGCAGACCGTGGAGCAGCAGCTGGTGCACGCCGCGACCGACGAGATGCGGGTCCCGTTCTGGGTGGTGCTGGCCGGCGTGGGGGTCGGCGCGTTCTGGGCGCTGGCGGGCGTCCTCGTCGGCAGCCGGCTGCGCCGCCGGGCCTGAGAGCCCTGTGTCAACCCTGGGCGGCCAGGAGCTGTTGTAGGCCGCCGTGGCGGGCTGGGTCGTAGGCGGTGTTGTCGGTCCAGCAGCGCCAGATGATTCGGCACCAGGCTCTGGCGAGGATGCGAACGGCGTGCGGATGGCGGGCGCCGCGGTCGCGGGCTCGCTGGTAAATGTCAGCCGCCCAGGGGCTGGCCTGGCGGCTGTCGGCGGCGAAGTCGATCAGTGCTTCGCGCAGCTTCTTGTCGCAGGAGTGCCGGAAGGCGACGTGGTGGCGTTTGCCGCTGGCCCGGGTGGAGGGCGCGACTCCGGCGCCGGCGGCCAGCGCGGTGTCGTCGGGGAAGCGGGCGCGGCAGTCGCCGATCTCGGCCAGCAGCAGCGCGGCGCGGTTGGTTCCGGCCCGGGGCAGGCTGGTGAAGACGGCGGCGTCGTGGTGCAGCGCGAGGGTCTCGGCGATGGCCTCGTCCAGGGCGTCGATGCGCACCCGTAGCTCGGTCAGCGTCGCGACGAGCTGTTCGGTGACGGTGGCGCAGGCGGCGCCGGCGGGACCGGTCAACCCGGTCGGGGCGGCGCGCAGATGCGCGATCAGTTGCTCGGGCGTCTGGCGGCCGCAGTAGCCCACGGCGGCCAGCCAGGCGGCCAGCCGCTTCTCCGAGAGCCAGGCAGCCCGCTCGGCCGAGGGGAACCGGGTGAGGAAGGTCAGGCTGATCGGCGAGTCGATCTCGGCGAACATTCCCACCGCTCCGGGAAAGGCGGCCAGCAGGTTGGCCCGCAGCTGGTTGCCCAGCGCGATCCGGTGCTTGACCAGGTCCTTGCGGGCCCGCACCAGCGCCCGCAGGCCGATGGTCGCCGAACTGTCCGGGGTGAGCGAGGCCAGCCGGTGCCCGTCACTGCGCAGCACGTCGGCCAGCACGAACGCGTCGAACCGGTCGTCCTTGTTGCCCGCGGTGCCGTAGCGCAGCCGCAGCGCCCGCACCTGCCGGCTGGAGACCACCACCACCTCCAGACCACCGGCCAGCAGCGCGTCGACCACTGGTCCGTCGCCGCGCTCGATCGCCACCCGCGCCACCGCAGCCCGGTGCAGACGGCGCACCATCGCCTGCAGCCCGGCGGCCAGGTGCTCCGCCTCGAACCGCTCGATCACCGCCCCGGCCGCATCCACGATGCAGACCGCATGGCGCTCCCAGGACCAGTCCACCCCGCCGAAGCGGGCTTCCCGGTCCGCTGAGACGTCCTTACCGTTCATGTTGCTGCCTCCGCTGTTGCACCAGTGGGGTCAGCACCCGCGGTCCGGGACGTGCAGCCGGTCGCTCACTGATCGGCGCTCGAGGCGCGCAGCCCTGTCGCCAGTCGGCACGCCCCGGGCCGCCGGGCCCGCGACATCTCAGGCAGGCCCTCGAAGAGCTCCGTCAGCCTGGCGATGCACCGGCGGCACCGGGATGCGACGGCAGGCTGTCACCAACCGAGCCGCACGACCAGGGTCGACCAGTGAGAGCGGTCAGTAGACGGCGATCTCCACCAGGTTGGCGTCCGGGTCGCGGACGTAGACGCTGGTCATCGGCCCGAGCGCGCCGACCTTCGGCACCGGGCCCACCTCGACGGGCACGCCGTGCCCGGCCAGTTCCCGCTGCACCTGGTCCAGGGGCGTGTCGGTGACCAGGCAGAAGTCGGCGCTGCCCGGGGTGGCGTGCGCGGCCCGGGGCTCGAACTCCCGGCCGGCCTGGTGCAGGTTGACCTTCTGGCCGCCGAACACCAGCGCCCGCCGTCCCTCCCCGAACGTCTCCGCGCGCAGGCCCAGCACCCGGGTGTAGAAGTCGACCGTCGCCTCGACGTCGGCGACGGTGAGCACCAGGTGGTCCAGCCGGTCGATCCGCATGCCGCCGTCCTACTCCCCCTCGCCCGGCCGTGCCCGACCGGCCAGGGCACGGACGTGCCGCTGCACCGCCGCGGTCGTCCGCTCCAGGTCGCCGGTGGCCAGCAGGTCCAGCAGCGCCCCGCGGAGCACGCCGAGCAGCAGGGTCCGGTCGACGACGTCGGCGTCCGTCGCGTCGTCGGCCTCGGTGAGAACGGCGAGCCAGTCGGCGACGGTGCGCGCGGCGAACCCGGCCCACGGTCCCTGCGGGTCGACGAGGGAGCGGGTGTAGCCCTCCAGCCACAGCACGAGCAGGCCGCGGTGCTCGGGGGCGGACAGCCACGACCACACCACCCCGGCCGCCGCCGGCAGCCCGCCGTCCCCGCGGGTGCGCCGGACGTCGGCCAGCACCGACAGCTCGTCGTCCCGGGCGCGGGCGAGCAGGGCGCGGACCATGCCGTCCTTGCTGCCGAAGAGCAGCAGCAGCACCCGCGGGCTGGACCCGATGGCCGCCGCCAGCGGCCGCAGGGACAGGTCGGACAGCCCGTGCCGCAGCACGTAGCGGTAGGCCGCCTCCAGCAGCTCCTGCCGGCGAGCGGAGGGCGGCGGGTCCGCCGGGCTTGTCGGGACGCCGGTCACCGGGCTAGCTTGGCAGTGAAACAGTCGTTTCAGTAGATGGGGCCCGGGATGGTGGATCAGGACCGGGTGGTGATCCGGCCGCTCGGGCAGCCCGGCGACCTGGGCTGGATCGTGATGGCGCACGGCGAGGTGTACGCCGCCGAGTTCGGCTGGGACACCACCTTCGAGGCGCTGGTGGCCCGGATCGTGGCCGACCACGCCGCCGACTCCGACCCGGCGCGCGAGGCCGCCTGGATCGCCGAGCTGGACGGCCGGCGGGTGGGGTCGGTCTTCTGCGTGGCCGCCGACGACACGACGGCGCAGCTGCGGATCCTGCTGGTGCACCCCGACGCCCGGGGGCACCGGCTGGGCAGCCGGCTCACCCGCGAGTGCGTGGCGTTCGCCCGCGCGGCCGGCTACGCGCGGGTCCGGCTGTGGACCAACGACGTCCTGGTGGCGGCCCGTGGCATCTACCTGGCGGAGGGGTTCCGGCTGGTCGAGGAGGAGCCGCACACCAGCTTCGGCGCCGAGCTGGTCGGCCAGGTGTACGAGCTCGACCTCCGGTCCCCGTCCCCGGCCGGCTGACGGTGCCGGGCCGCCGGCGTTCGGTGGCCGCCGGGGCCGCCCTGGTCGCGCTGTCGGCCTCCTCCACGGTGACCACGCCGCTGTGGCCCGGGTACGAGCAGCGGCTCGGCCACGGCCCGTCGGTGACCACGCTGGTGTTCGCGCTCTACGTGCTGGCCCTGGTGCCGGCCGCGCTGGTCTCGTCCCGGGTGCTCGGCCGGGCGGGGCCACGCCGGCTGGCGGTCGGCTGCCTGGCCCTGACCGCGGGGGCGTGCGCGCTGCTGTGGCAGGCGGGGTCGGCGGAGGTGCTGGCCGTCGGCCGGGTGCTGCAGGGGCTGGGCGTGGGCGTCGCCGGCGGGCCCCTGACCGCCGTGCTGCTGGGGTCCCGGGCCGGGAACCGCCGGGCGGCGCTGGCGAGCACCGCGCTGCTGACGGCGGGGGCCGGCTGCGGTCCGGTGGTCGCCGGAGCACTCGCCGGGCGCGACGGCTCCGCGCTGGACGCCGTCTTCGGGACGACGATCGGCGCGCTGGCCCTCGCTACCCTGGGCGCCGCCCTGCTGCTGCCTCCGGCCGGGCCGGCCGTGCGGCGGGGAGCCGGGGAGCGGGTGCCGCCCGGGACGCGGTTCTGGGCCGGCGCCGGGGTCAGCCTGCTCGGCTGGGCGGTCGGGTACACCGTGCTGGCCATCGCCCCCTCCTTCGCCACCGCGGTGCTGGGCGCGGCGCACCCGCTGGTGATCGGGGCGCCGGCCGGGTTCCTGCTGCTGGTCTCCGCGCTCACCCAGCTCGGCGCCGCCCGGCTCGCGCCACTGACCTCGATCCGGCTGGGTTGTCTCGTCCTGGCGCTCGGGCTGCCGCTCTTCGCCGCCCTGGCCCGGGTGCCCACGGCCGCCCTGCTGCTCGGGTCCCTGGTCGTGCTGGGCGCCGGGCACGGGCTCGCCTTCCTCGGCGCGCTGCGGCTGGCCACCACCGACCGCGCGGACAGCGCCACCACCGGCCGGTTCTTCGCGATCACCTACACCGGGGGGACGGCGCCGGTGCTCGCCGTCGGGGTGCTGGCCGGGGTGACCGGCGTCGTCCCGGCCGTCGCCGGCTGCGCTCTGCTGGCCGCGTTGGTGTGCCTGGGCGTGGCCGTCGGGCTGCCGCGGGTCGTCACCGCCGGAGGTCCCGCGGCGGCCTGAACCGGCCGGCACGCCGCTCCTGCGGTGCTGCGCCCGCTCCTGCGGCGCTGCAACGCCGCGAGCGCGGCGACACCACCGCAAGAGCCCGGCTCAGTCCCAGCTGCCGCGCTGCTTCTTGAGCTGGCTGCGCTGCTTCTTGGCCTGGATCCGGCGCTCCTGGGAGCCGCGGGTGGGCTTGGTCTTCCGCCGCGGCGGGGCCGGAGGCGCCAGGGCCGCACGCAGGACGGCGGCCAGCCGGGCGCGCGCCGCCTCCCGGTTCCGCAGCTGGGCACGGTGCTCGCTGGCCGCGACGGTCAGCACGCCGTCCACCAGCCGGTCGCCCAGCCGCTGCGCCAGCCGGTCCCGCTGGGCGTCGCTGAGCCCGGGGACCTCCAGCGGCGACACCGACAGCTCGACCCGCGAGTCCGCGGTGTTGACGCCCTGCCCGCCCGGGCCCGACGAGCGGGAGAACCGCCAGGACAGCGCCCCGGCCGGCACGACGAGGGCAGCGGTGACCGGCAGGTCGCCGAAAGCGTCGTCCCCGGGCACGCCGTCCAGTCTGGCCGACGGTCCCCCGCGCGCGGCGTTCCGCGCTCCGGCGTGCCCGGCTGGCACGCTGCGCGCCATGTCCGAGGCCGCCCGCGGCGAGCACCGCCCGCCCGGTCCCGCGGTGCTCGCCGGCGCCGCCGCCGCGCTCACGGTCCTCGCCTGCCTGGCCGGCGCCCTCGGCTGGCCGCTGCCGCGGGGCGAGGGATGGCAGCCGACCGGCGTCGCACCGGACCTGCTCGCCCTGGTGACCGGGACGGCGCTGGTCTGCGCCGCGGCCGCGGCCGCGCTCGTCCGGCCGGCCGGCCTGGGCGGGTTGCCCACCGTGCTGTCGTGGTGGGCGGTGCTGCTCGGCTCGGCCGTCGCCGGGGCCTGGTACGACCTCACCCTGGCCGCGCTGGCCCGGGACGCCGACGGGGCGTTCATCCCGGTGCTGGACTGGCTGCTGCCGGCGGCCCCCGCCGTGCTCGCCGCGCGGCTCGTACGACGGCGCGGCCGGGCGACCCAGCTGCGTGCCGTGCTGGGCACCGCGGTGCTCAGCGTGCCGGTGCTCGGCCTCGGCTGGGCGGTGGCCCGGGCCGGGGAGGGCTTCGGGGCGGCGCTCGGCGGCGGACTGTGGTCCGCCGTCCTGCTCGGTGCGGTGCCGGTGGCCGCCGTGCTGGTCTTCGTCGGAACCCGGCCGCCGGGTCGACGCACCTGAGCGTCGGGTGCGGCCTGCCCCCGCGCCCCGTCGCCGGGTGGCACGCTGCGCCGCATGACGACGCTGGACCGGCCCTCCACCGCGGAGCAGCCGCCCGCCCTGCTCGGGGGTGTCGCCGTCGCGCTCACCGTGCTGGCGGCCCTGCTCGGCTCGCTGACCTGGCCGGTGCCGCGGCGGATCCCGTCGGGCTGGCAGGTCGCCGACGTCCCGCCGTCCCTGCTGGCCCTGGTCGTCACCACCGGGCTCGGCTGCCTCGCCGTCGCCGCGCTGCTGGTGACGCCCCGGTCGCTCGGGTCGCGCGCCGCCACGCTGACGTGGTGGGTCCTGGCGGCCGCCTCAGTGGCCGCTCAGGTGTGGAACGGCCTCTACCTCGCGTCGCTGGCCTCGACCGGCGGCATCATCCCGGTGTTCCTCTGGCTGTTCACCTTCGTCCCTGCCCTGGTCGTCGGCCTGGTCACCCGGCGCTCCGGCGTCGCGGTGCACCTGCGCGCCACCCTGGGCATCGCCGTGGTCACGCTGCCGATGCTCGGCCTGGGCTGGGCGCTGGCGGCGCAGGCGGACACCGTCGCCAGGGCCCTGACGGGCAGCCTCTACACCGCCGCCTTCTTCGGGGTGCTGCCCCTGGTGGCCGCGGTCGCGCTCACCCGCGCCCGCCGCTGAGCGGAGCGGGGACCAGGTCCTCGCCGCCGACGGCACCGGGTCGGCAGCGCAGCAGCCGCCGCAGCGTCAGCCGGCTCCCCCGCCGCGCGCCGTGTCCCTCCAGCGCCTGCACGGCGTACTCCGAGCAGGTCGGCGTGAACCTGCAGCACGGCCGCCGGCGCGGGCTGACCTCCCGCTGGTACACCCGCACCGCCGCCACCATCCGGTCCCGCAGCCGCCCGCTCCCGGAGCCCGCCGCGCGGACCTGCCGGGCGGTGCTCGGGGCGACCAGCAGCAGGTCGGCGCTGCAGCCGATCGCGTTGGCCAGGCAGCACCCGGTGTTGAGGAGGAGCAGGTCCCGCAGGCAGGAGTCGTCGCGCCGGTGGCCGTAGCCGGGCGGTGGGCCGTAGCCCCGGCCCCATCCGGGCCCGTAGCCGCCGTAGCCGCCGCCGTGCCCGCGGCCGCCCCAGCCGCGGCGCCGCCGCGGTCCACCGCCGCCCCATCCCCAGACGAAGACCATGTACGTCCTTCCCTCGTGTCGTTGCCGATCATGCGGGTGCCCTCCCCGGGGCGCAGCGCGAGCCGGCGCCGGAGGCGTCCTCCGCGGCGAGGGACCGACACCCGTCCGGGTGCACCCCGGCCGGTCCGGTGCGGGCCGGCCGCCGGGCGCGTCACCCGGTCCGGTGACGCGGTGCCGCCGGGGTCGCCGTCCCGGTCACCGGGTGTGACGCTCGGCGGGTGACGCAGGACGCCCCGGCCCGCCTCCACCTCGTGACCGCGGACGACGCCGTCCCCGCCGAGGTCCCGCCGGCATCGGCCGACGACCCGGCGCCGGCCGACTCCCCCGGACGCCGCCCCGCCGTGCTGGTCGCCGTCGGGGCCGGCCTGACCGTCGCCCTGGCGTTGCTCGGCGGACAGCAGTGGCCGCTGCCGGTCCGCGACGGCGGGGTCTCCGACGTCCCGCAGTCGCTGCTGACCTTCCTGCTGCTGTGCGCCGGCGCCTGCGTGTGGGCGGCCGGCCGCACGGTCGGGCCGGCGGAGACGCTGCGCTCGCCCGGCGCCGTCCGGATGTGGTGGGGGCTGGTGGCCGGGGCGGCCGTCGTGTCGGTGGCGGCCGGCCTGTCCATGGCGGCATCCGCCGGCAGCGGCCGGCCGCCCGGGGACCTCGTCGTCCGCTGCCTCGTGCCGCTGGTGCCCGCCGTCCTGGCCGGGCTGCTCGCCTCCGACGCCGGGCGTGCCGCGCGGGTGCGCGCCGCCCTGGGCACCGGGCTGGTCACCGTGCCCCTCGGCGCGCTCGGCTGGGCCCTCGCCGCCTCCCCCGCCCGGGTGGCGGCCGGGACCGCTGACGTCCTGGCGGTGACCGGGGTGACCGGGGTGGTCCCCGTCGCGCTGGCCGTGGCGTTCGTGGCCGCCGACCGCCGGGGCCGGCTCGCCCCCTGACCCGGCCGGCGCCCGACCGGGGGACCATTTCCTGGTGACCTCCCTCGCCGCTGCGCTGGCCGACGGCGTCGTCGTCCTGGACGGCGGGCTGTCCACCGAGCTGGAGTCCCGCGGGCACGACGTGACGTCGGCGCTGTGGTCGGCCCGGCTGCTGCGCGACGACCCGCAGGCGGTCGTCGCCGCGCACGCCGCCTTCGCGTCCGCCGGCGCCCGGGTGGCCACCACCGCCAGCTACCAGGCCACCCTCCCGGGCTTCGCCGCCGCCGGCATCGGCGCCGCGGAGGCCCGCGCCCTCCTCCGGCGCTCGGTGCAGCTGGCCCGCGACGGGCTGGCCACCGCCGGGGTGACCGGCTGGGTCGCCGGTTCCGTCGGCCCGTACGGGGCGTTCCTGGCCGACGGCTCGGAGTACCGCGGCGACTACGTGACGGCGGTGTCGGTCGCCGAGCTGCGGGAGTTCCACCGGCCCCGCCTGGAGCTGCTGGCCGAGGCCGGCGCCGACGTGCTGGCCTGCGAGACGTTGCCCGCGGCCGCCGAGGTGGAGGCGCTGCTGGCCGAGGTGGCGCGGCTCGGCGTGCCCGCCTGGCTGTCGCTGACCGCGGTCACCGGGCCCGACGGGGTCCCGCGCACCCGCCGCGGCGAGCCGCTGTCCGACGTGCTGGCGATGACCACGGACGTGGCCGCCGTCGTCGCCGTGGGGGTCAACTGCACCGACCCGGCCTCCGTCGTCCCCGCGGTGCGGGCGGCCGCGGCCACCGGCTCGCCGGTGGCCGCCTACCCCAACAGCGGTGAGGTCTGGGACGCCGCCGGCCGGCGGTGGACCGGGTCGCCGGGCGTCGGCGACGTCGGCGGCTGGCTCGCCGCCGGGGCCCGGCTGGTCGGCGGCTGCTGCCGGGTCACCCCTGCGGACGTGAGGTCGATCACCGAGCGTGTGTCCGTCACCTGATGGGGTGCGCGAGGGCCCGGAACCCGTGCCCTCCCGGGTGAACTCTGCGCTCGGGGCCTGACAGTGCGTGACGACTGGCCTTACACCTCCTAGGGCGAGCCGGCCATCCGAGGCGCGGCGCCGAGGGGGAAGACGCCATGTCCCGATCGTCAGCACGTCCCGCACGCCGCTCGTCCGGAGGCCGTCGGCCGGTCGCCGGAGCCGTCGCCGGCCTGCTCCTCGCCGGCGTGCTGCCGGCCACCCTCGCCTCGCCGGCCGCCGCCGCCGACGGGCAGGGCTTCACGCTGAACAGCTCGGACCTCCGGTTCATCCTCGAGCAGATCCAGATCGCCGAGGCGCACGTCACCACCCTCACCCCCGAGGACCCGTGCGGGACCCTCTTGGGCACCGGGCCGCACCAGATCCCGGACCAGGGGCCGCAGGGCGCCGAGCTGCCGTGGGGTCTGCGGACCGTGGACGGCACGTGCAACAACCTCACGCCGGGCAACGCCGCGTTCGGCGCTGCCGACGGGGTCTTCCCGCGGCGGGCGGACGCCGAGTTCCGGACCGCGCAGGGCGCCCCGGTCGGCTTCCCGCCGGCCCGGTCGTCCAGCTACGCGCAGACCAGCGGCTTCGTCTACGACTCCGGCCCGCGGATCGCCAGCAACCTCGTCGTCGACCAGACCGCGGACAACCCGGCCGCCGTGGCGGCCGCCGGGGAGGGCGCTGTGGCCGACCCGGTGTCGGGCAGCCTGCCGATCCCCAACACCGCCCCCGACGTGGGCCTGTCCGCCCCCTACAACTCGCTGTTCACGCTCTTCGGGCAGTTCTTCGACCACGGCCTGGACCTGACCACCAAGAGCGGGGGCACCGTGTTCGTGCCGCTGCAGGCCGACGACCCGCTGTACGTGCCGGGCGGCCGCTCGAACTTCATGGTGCTCACCCGCGCCACCAACTCCCCCGGTCCCGACGGCGTCCTGGGCACCGCGGACGACGTGCACGACGCCACCAACCAGACCACGCCGTTCGTCGACCAGAGCCAGACCTACACCTCGCACCCCTCCCACCAGGTGTTCCTGCGGGAGTACGCCACCACCGGTGCCGACGTCCCCGGGCCCACCGGCCGGATGCTCACCGGCCCCGGTGACGGGCTGGCCACCTGGGCGGCCACCAAGGAGCAGTCGCGGACCCTGCTGGGCATCGCGCTGACCGACGCCGACGTCGTCGACGTCCCGCTGCTGGCCGCCGACCCCTACGGCCGGTTCGTCCCCGGCCCCAACGGCCACCCGCAGCTCGTGGTGGCCGACCCGGCCGCGCCGAACGGCCGGCGCCTGGTCGAGGGCGACCCGGCCGCGCCGGTGCCGACCACCGGGGCCCTGCGCACCGGGCACGCCTTCCTGGACGACATCGCGCACCACGCCGGGCCGCTCGGCGACCACGACCGCAACCCGGCCACCCCGAACCGGCTGCTGACCCCCGACGCCGACGCCGGCACCACCGACGACCGGTCCCCGGCCACCTACGACGACGAGATGCTCGACGCCCACTTCGTCGCCGGTGACGGACGGATCAACGAGAACATCGGGCTCTCCGCGATCCACCAGGTGTTCCACGCCGAGCACAACCGCCTCGCGGTGGACATCGACGCGATGATCGCCGCCGACCCCGCCCTGCGGGCGCTGTGGGACCCGGCCGCCCCGGAGGCCGACGACTGGAGCCACGGCGAGCGGCTCTTCCAGGCGGCCCGCTTCGTCGCCGAGATGGAGTACCAGCACCTGGCGTTCGAGGAGTTCGCCCGCAAGGTGCAGCCGATGGTCAACGTCTTCTCCGGCTACGACACCAGCATCGACCCGGCCATCTCCGCCGAGTTCGCCCACGCCGTCTACCGGTTCGGGCACTCGATGCTCAACGAGACCGTCGCCCGGCGGACCCCGACCGGGGAGAACCGGGACATCCCGCTGCTGGACGCCTTCCTCAACCCGCCGGCCTACGCCGCCGGCGGCCGCACCCCCGAGCAGGCCAGCGGCGACATCGTCCGCGGCATGACCGACCAGGTCGGCAACGAGATCGACGAGTTCGTCACCGAGGCGCTGCGCAGCAACCTGCTCGGCCTGCCGCTGGACCTGGCCACGCTGAACATCGCCCGGGCCCGGGAGACCGGCGTTCCCCCGCTCAACGAGGCCCGCCGGCAGTTCTCCGCGCAGACCAACGGCAACCCGGCGCTGGCCCCGTACGCGAACTGGATCGACTTCGGCCTGGGCCTGCGGCACCCCGAGTCGCTGGTCAACTTCGTCGCCGCCTACGGCACCCACCCGACGGTCACCGCGGCGACCACCGTGGCCGCCAAGCGGGCGGCCGCCGCGCTGCTGGTCGCCGGCGACCCGCTCGACCCGGCCACCCCGGCCGACGCCGTCGACTTCCTGAACGGCACCGGCGCGTACGCCGACGCCGCCGGGCGGACCACCACCGGCCTGGACGACGTCGACCTGTGGCTGGGTGGCCTCGCCGAGCGGCAGGCACCATTCGGCGGGCTGCTGGGCTCCACCTTCAACTTCGTCTTCGAGACCGAGATGGAGGACCTGCAGGACGGCGACCGGTTCTACTACCTGGCCCGCACGGCCGGGCTGAACCTGCTGGTGCAGCTGGAGGGCAACTCCTTCGCCGAGATGATCTCCCGCACCACCGACGCCGCGAACCTGCCGGCCGACGTCTTCTCCCGGCCCGACCTGACGTTCGACCTGTCCGCGCAGCCGGCCACCGGCCCGGTCGTCGACGACCCGGCCACGGCCTACGACGAGCGGACCCTGCTGACCCGGATGACCGACGGGACGATCCGGTACAGCGGGGAGCTGCACGTGCTGTTCGTCGGCACCCCCCGGGCCGACCGGGTGCGGGCCGGCGAGGGCGACGACACGCTGCGCGGCAACGAGCTCGACGACCGGCTGGAGGGCGGTGCCGGCAACGACCAGTTCGTCGGCGGCTCGGGCCAGGACGTGCTGACCGACGCCTTCGGGGACGACGTCCTCAAGGGCGGGCCCGGCAACGACGCTCTGGCCTCCGGTCCCGGGTTCGACCTGAACCAGGGCGGGCTGGGCAACGACGTCATCGTCGGCGGTTCGGACCCCACCGAGACCTTCGGCGGGCCGGGGAACGACATCGTCTTCGCCGGCGACTCCAGCGACACCGTCTTCGGTGACGACGGCGACGACTGGCTGGAGGGCGGCGGCCAGGCCGACCTGCTGCAGGGCGACAACGGCGCGCCCTTCCAGGACGACCCGAACACCCCCGGGCACGACGTGCTCATCGGCAACGGCGGCGCCGACGACTTCGACGCCGAGGGCGGCGACGACGTCATGGTCGCCGGGCCCGGCGTCGAGCGGAACGAGGGCATGCTCGGCTTCGACTGGGTGACCCACAAGAACGACCCGCAGCGGGCCGACGCCGACCTGGACCTCACCGGCCTGGTGCCCCCAGCCGTCGACGGGCTGCGCGACCGGTACGACCTGGTGGAGGGGCTGTCCGGCTGGCGGCTGGACGACGTCCTGCGCGGGGACGACGCGGTCGCCGCGGACCTGGCCGACGGCAACGGGCTGGACGCGGCCGGCATCGCCCGCATCGGCGGGCTGGCGGCGCTGCTCCCGGCCGGGGCGACGTCCTTCACCGCCGGCAACATCCTGCTCGGCGGGCAGGGCAGCGACCTGATCGAGGGCCGCGGCGGCGACGACGTCATCGACGGCGACGCGTGGCTCGACGTCCGGCTGGAGGCCCCGGGCCGGGCCCCGGTCGACGGGCTGGCCCAGCTGCGGGCCGACGTGTTCGCGGGCCGGCTGGACCCGGGCACCATCACCGTCCGGCGGACCATCGAGGTCCCGGACGGCGGGGCGTCGGTCGACACGGCGGTGTTCACCGGGTCGCTGTTCGAGTACGACATCAGCGCCGCGGACGGCGTCCTCACCGTGGCCCACCTGGGCGGCACGGGCGTGGACGGCGTCGACACGGTCCGCAACGTCGAGCAGCTGCGCTTCGCGGACGGCGACGTGGCGGCGGCGACGTTCCTGGTGACCGCGCCCGGCGCCCCGGGGATCACCTCGGTGGTCGCCGGCAACGGGCAGGCGACGGTGGCGTTCACCCCGCCTGCCGAGGACGGCGGCTCGCCGGTCACCGGCTACCTCGTGGAGGTCCTCGCCGGCGGCCAGGTGGACGGGATGCTCGCCCTCGACCCGAGTGCGACCAGCGTCGTCGTCCGTGGGCTGACCAACGGCGAGAGCTACACGTTCCGGGTGCAGGCGGTCAACGCCGTCGGCTGGGGCGAGTGGTCGGCGCCCTCGGCCCCGGTGACACCGGCGGTCCCCGTGGTCGCGCCGTCGGCACCGGGCATCGGCGCCGTGGCCGCGGGCATCCGGTCGGCCACCGTCCGGTGGTCGGCGCCGGCCAGCACCGGCGGGTCGCCGGTCACCGAGTACCGGGTCCAGGTGCTGAGGAACGGCGCCGAGGTGACGCAGGTCGGCGGCATCGCCCCGGGCCTGCGGAGCGTCGTGGTCCCGGGTCTGGCCGACGGGACGAGCTACACGTTCCGCGTCCGGGCGGTGAACGTCGCGGGTGCCTCGCCGTACTCGGCGGCGTCGGCCGTGGTGACCACCCGCCGCCTGCCGGGTGCCCCGGCCACCGTCGTCGCCCTGTCCGGCACCCCGGGCGGACCGACGACGGCCCGGGTCGCCTGGACCGCGGCTGACGGCAACGGGTCGCCGATCAGCGGCTACGTGGTGCGGGCGCTGCGCCTGGACGGCCGCGGCGTGGTGGTCGGGACGACGACCTCGGCCGTCCAGCCGGCCGGCGCGCGGGGGCTGACGATGACGCTGCCCGCCGGGAACCACCGGTTCACCGTGCAGGCCGTCAGCCCGGTCGGCGCCGGGCCGGAGTCCCGGCGGTCCAATCAGGTGACCGCCCGGTAGCACCGCGCAGGGCCCCGGGGCGCGTCGCCGCGCCCCGGGGCTCGGCCCCCCTGCAGGGGCCCGCCACGAGCCTGCGAGTGGCGGGGGGCAGGGGGGTCCTTCAGAGGATCGGGTTGCCGCCGGTGACCGCCACCCGGGCACCGGAGACGTAGCTGGCCTCGTCGCTGGCCAGCAGCACGTACACCGGCGCAAGCTCGGCCGGCTGCCCCGCCCGGTTCATCGGCACCTGCGAGCCGAAGCTCTCCACCTTCTCCTCCGGCATGGTCGCCGGGATCAGCGGCGTCCAGACCGGGCCGGGCGCGACGCTGTTGGCCCGGATGCCCTTGTCGGCGTACATCTGCGCCAGGCTCGCGCTGAAGTTGGCGATCCCGGCCTTGGTCATCGCGTAGGGCGCCAGCTGCGGGCTGGGCATGTCGGAGTTCACCGACGAGGAGTTGATGATCGACCCGCCCGGCGGCATGTGCGGGATCGCGTCCTTGCAGAGCACGAACATCGCGGTGAGGTTGGTCGCCACGGTGTGGTCCCACTCCTCGTCGGAGACCTCGGCCAGCGTCTCGTGGGTCATCTGGAACGCAGCGTTGTTGACCAGGACGTCGACCCGGCCGAACTCCTCGACGGCCTTCGGGATGATCGTCTTGGCGTGCGCCCGGTCGGAGAGGTCCCCGGCCACCAGCACGCACTTCCGGCCGGCCTGCTCGACGTACTTCGCGGTGTCCTGGGCGTCCTCGTGCTCGTTGAGGTAGGAGATGAGGACGTCGGCACCCTCGCGGGCGAAGGCGATCGCGACCGCGCGGCCGATGCCGCTGTCGCCGCCGGTGATGACGGCCTTCTTGCCCTCCAGCCGGCCCGACCCCCGGTAGCTCTCCTCACCGTGGTCGGGCTTGGGGTCCATTTGCCCGAGGGTGCCGGGGACGTCCTGGGACTGGGCGGGCTGCGACTCGGGACGGGGTTCGGCCATGGGGTCCTCCTGCGGTGGTGAGTGGAGCGCGGCACGCCGCCGGCGCTCTGCTCACGCCGTCGGCCGGGCACCCGGGTCGTCCGGGGCGGTGCCGTGTCGGGATCCCGCTACCCGGCGCGGAGCGGGTCAACCCGACCGGTGGCGCGGGAACGTCCACGGCATCGGGCACGCTGTCACCCACGATGACGCTCTCCCCCGCCGGCACCGACGCGACCCCGGCCGACTCCCCCGCCACCGCGCTGCCCGCCGGCGGCGTCCCCCCGCTGATCGAGGACCCCGACGACCTGTCCGCCGTCTTCGCCCTGGGCGACGACCCGGACGCGGTCTTCGCCCGCTTCGCCCGGTGGGCGGAGGACGCCGGGACGGTGCTGTACCCGGCGCAGGAGGAGGCGCTGATCGAGCTGGTCAGCGGGGCCAACGTCGTCCTCGCGACGCCCACCGGCTCGGGGAAGTCCCTGGTGGCGACCGGCGCGCAGTACGCCGCGCTGGCCGCGGACCGGGTCAGCTTCTACACCGCGCCGATCAAGGCGCTGGTCAGCGAGAAGTTCTTCGCCCTGTGCGGGGTGTTCGGCGCGGCCAACGTCGGCATGCTCACCGGCGACGCGAGCGTCAACGCCGACGCCCCGATCATCGCCTGTACCGCTGAGGTGCTGGCCAACATCGCGCTGCGCGAGGGCCCGGACGCCGACATCGGCCTGGTCGTCATGGACGAGTTCCACTTCTACGGCGACCCGGACCGCGGCTGGGCCTGGCAGGTGCCGTTGCTGGAGCTGCCCAAGTCCCAGTTCCTGCTGATGAGCGCCACCCTCGGCGACACGACCGCGCTGCGGGAGGACCTCACCCGGCGCACCGGCCGGCCCACCGCGCTGGTCGCCAACGCCGAGCGGCCGGTGCCGCTGCACCACTACTACGCGACGACGCCGATGCACGAGACCATCCAGGAGCTGCTGGACACCCGGCAGGCGCCGGTCTACGTCGTCCACTTCACCCAGGCCTCGGCGCTGGAGCGGGCGCAGGCGCTGATGAGCGTGAACGTGAGCACCAAGGAGGAGAAGGCCGCGATCGCCGATCTGATCGGCGGGTTCCGGTTCTCCTCCGCCTTCGGGACGACGCTGTCCCGGCTGGTCCGGCACGGCATCGGCGTGCACCACGCCGGGATGCTGCCCAAGTACCGGCGGCTGGTCGAGCAGCTGGCCCAGGCCGGGCTGCTCAAGGTCATCTGCGGCACCGACACGCTCGGCGTCGGGATCAACGTGCCGATCCGCACGGTGGTGTTCTCCGCGCTGTCCAAGTACGACGGCACCCGCACCCGGCTGCTCAACGCCCGCGAGTTCCACCAGATCGCCGGCCGCGCCGGGCGGGCCGGCTACGACACCGCCGGCACCGTGGTCGTGCAGGCCCCCGAGCACGAGGTGGAGAACCTCAAGCAGTTCGCCAAGGTCGCCGACGACCCGAAGAAGCGCCGCAAGCTGGTCCGCCGCAAGGCACCCGAGGGCATGGTGCCGTGGAGCGAGTCCACCCAGCAGCGGCTGATCAACGCCGACCCCGAGCCGCTGTCCAGCCACTTCCGGGTGTCCACCGGCATGCTGCTCAACGTCCTGGCCCGCCCCGGCGACCCGTTCCCCGCGATGCGCCGGCTGCTCACCGACAACCACGAGCCGCGGGCCCGGCAGCGCCGGCACATCCGGGAGGCGATCGGCATCGCCCGCGGACTCCTCCAGGCCGGCGTCATCGAGCGGCTCCCCGAGCCGGCGGCGGACGGACGGCGCTACCGGCTGACCGTCGACCTGCCGCCGGACTTCGCGCTCAACCAGCCGCTGTCGACGTTCGCGCTGGCCGCGATCGGCCTGCTGGACCCCGACTCGGACACCTACGCCCTGGACGTGGTGTCGGTGATCGAGGCGACCCTGGACGACCCGCGGCAGATCCTGGCCGCCCAGTTGAACAAGGCCAAGGGCGAGGCCGTGGCGCAGATGAAGGCCGAGGGCATCGAGTACGACGAGCGGATGGAGCTGCTCGAGGAGATCACCTACCCCAAGCCGCTGGCCGAGCTGCTGGGGTACGCCTACGACACCTACCGCGCCTCCAACCCGTGGGTCGCCGACGCCGAGCTCTCCCCCAAGTCCGTCGTCCGGGACATGTGGGAGCGGGCGATGACCTTCCGGGAGCTGGTCAACACCTACTCGCTGACCCGGTCGGAGGGCGCGGTGCTGCGCTACCTCTCCGACGCGTTCAAGGCGCTGCGGTCCGGTGTGCCGGCGGACGCGCGGACCGAGGAGGTCACCGACATCGTCGAGTGGCTCGGCGAGCTGGTCCGCCAGGTCGACTCCAGCCTGCTCGACGAGTGGGAGCAGCTGACCAGCCCGGACCAGCCACTGGACGCGCCGGTGTCCGTGCCGGCCCGGCCGCGGCCGCTGACCGGCAACGAGCGGGCGTTCACCGCGATGGTGCGCAACGCGCTGTTCCGCCGGGTGGAGCTGTGGGCGCGGCGCCGCTGGTACGACCTGGGTGAGCTGGACTCCGCCGCGGGCTGGGACGCCGACCGCTGGGGCGAGGTGGTGCAGGCCTACTTCGCCGAGCACGACGAGGTGGGCACCGGCGCCGACGCCCGCGGTCCGGCCCTGCTCATCGTCGACAGGCAGCCCGGCGTCTGGCGGGTGCGGCAGATCCTGGACGACCCGGCCGGCGACCACGACTGGGGCTTCGACGTCGAGGTCGACCTGGAGGCCTCCGACGAGGAGGGCACCGTCGTGCTGCGCATGGTGGACGCCGGCCGACGGGACTGAACGAGGCGGGAGCGCGTTGGCCGGCGTCCGGGTGTGGCAGCCTGCCCGGCCATGGGAACCGAGTTGCCGGAGCTCATCGTCGTGGACGCCGTCGCGTGGCGAACATGGCTGGAGGACCACCATGACGACGACGGAGCGGCTGTCTGGCTGGTCCTGGCCAAGAAGGGCACCACGGAGCCGACCAGCCTGACCTACGACCAGGCGCTCGACGAGGCACTGTGCTTCGGCTGGATCGACGGTTCGCTCCGCCGTCGCGACGAGGCCACGTTCCTGCAGCGCTTCACTCCCCGCCGGGCCCGCAGCCTCTGGTCCGAGCGCAACGTGGGCATCGTGGCCCGCCTGACCGACGAGGGACGCATGGCCCCGGCGGGCCTGGCCGAGGTGGACCGGGCACGCCGCGACGGCCGCTGGGACGCCGCCTACGCCGGCCCGGCCACCATCGAGGTCCCCGACGACCTGGCGGCGGCGCTGGCGGCCGAGCCGGCGGCGCGCGCCATGTTCGACGCCCTGACCAGTCAGAACCGGTTCGCGGTGCTGCACCGGGTCACCACCGCGGTGCGCGCCGAGACACGGTCCCGCCGCATCGAGCAGTACGTGGCGATGCTGGCCCGGGGCGAGACCATCCATCCGCAGAGACGTGGACCGGTCGCTGATCGACCGCCGGGGAGCTCCGACGCGACGAGGGCCGGCCGTCCGGGCCGATGACGCCGTGACCGCCCGCGCTCCAGGACGCCCCCGACGGGTTCCTCCGACACGGCGCAGGTCACGGTCGGTGCCTGTGGCACCCTCGCCGCGATGCGCGCATGACGGTCTGGGAGATGCTCGCGGTCGCCGCCGCCGGGCTCGCGGCCGGCTCCATCAACGCCGTCGTCGGCTCCGGCACGCTGGTCACCTTCCCGGTGCTGCTGGCCGTCGGGCTGCCGCCGGTCACCGCGACGGTCACCAACTCCCTGGGGCTGGTGCCGGGCAGCCTGACCAGCGCCATCGGGTACCGACGGGAGCTGCGCGGCCAGCGAGCGCTGCTGGTCCGGCTCTTCCCCGCCTCGGTGCTCGGCGCGCTGACCGGGGCGTTCCTGCTGCTCCACCTGCCCGCCGCGGCGTTCGAGGCGATCGTGCCGGCGCTGGTCGCGCTGGCCGTCGTCCTGGTCGCCACCCAGCCGCTGCTGCAGCGGGCGCTGGCCCGCCGCCGGGCCCGCAACGGCGTGGCCGAACCGGCCGAGCAGCACATCGGCCCCGGCCGGCTCGCCGCACTGTTCGCCGGGGCGTACGTCACCGGCACCTACGGCGGCTACTTCGCCGCCAGCCAGGGCGTGCTGCAGATCGGCGTCTTCGGGCTGCTGCTGCGTGAGTCGCTGCAGCGGCTCAACGCCATCAAGAACGTGCTCACCTTCGGCGTGAACGCCGTGGCCGGGCTGACCTACGTGGTGGTGGCCACGGACCGGATCGACTGGCGGGCCGCCGGGCTGGTGGCCGCGGGCTCCGTGGTGGGCGGGTTCCTGGGTTCCACCCTGGGACGGCGGCTGCCCGCACCGCTGCTGCGGGGGGCGATCGTGGTCCTCGGGCTGGTGGCCATCGGGGTGCTGCTGAGCCGATGAGCGTGCTGGACTTCGCGCTCCTGGTGGTGGCCGGGATGGGCGGCGGACTGATCGGCAGCGTCGCCGGCCTCGCCTCGTTGATCAGCTACCCGGCGCTGCTGGCCACCGGGATGCCGCCGCTGACCGCGAACGTCACGAACACCGTCGCGCTGGTGCTCAACGGCGTCGGGTCGGTCACCGCCTCGCGGCCGGAACTGGCCGGTCAGCGCCGCCGGCTGGTGCGGCTGTCCGTGGCCGGGCTCGTCGGAGGCGTGATGGGCGCGGTGCTGCTGATGCTCACCCCGTCGGCCGCCTTCGAGCGGCTGGTGCCGTTCCTGATCGCCGCGGCGTCCGCGGCGATCCTGGTGCAGCGACCGCCCTGCGAGCCGGCCGCCGAGGGCGCGGCCGAGCAGGCGGTCCACCCGCACGGCGACTCCCGGTGGCTGCTGCTGGGCACCTGCGCGGTGTCCATCTACGGCGGCTACTTCGGTGCCGCGGCCGGCGTGCTGATGCTCGCCATGTTCCTGCTGGTCACCGGTGAGGGCATGCCGCGCGGCAACGCGCTGAAGAACGTGGTGCTGGGGGTGGCGAACGCGGTGGCCGCGCTGGGGTTCGCGGTGTTCGCCGACGTGGCCTGGGTGGCGGTGCTGCCGCTCGCGCTGGGCTTCTTCGTCGGCGGCCGGATCGGGCCGACGGTGGTGCGCCGGGTGCCGCAGACGGCGCTGCGCCGGGCGATCGCCGTCGCCGGCCTCGGACTCGCCCTGCACCTGGGCATCGACGCCTTCCGCTGACCTCGCCGGCGACCGTGCCCCGGCCGGTCGTGATCAGGACGTCGGGATCGTCCCCGCTGACGCCTCCGCCGCGACCGACCGGACGGAGAAGCCAGGGACGGCGGCTCAGGCCACCGGCCGCGGGTCCTCCACCTCCGGCCGCGGGTCCTCCACCTCCGGCCGCGGGTCCTCCACCTCCGGCCGCGGGTCCTCGACCTCCGGCCGCGGGTCCTCCATCTCCGGCCGCGGGTCCTCCATCTCCGGCTGCGGGTCCTCCACCTGCGGGTGCGGGTCCTCTCCGCGGTCGCGCGCCCGCTCCGCTCCGGGGACCCCGGACGCCACCCGGTGCAGGTCGTCGATCAGTTCGAGGATCGCGTGCAGGTCCGCGGGCACCCGTCCCAGGTCGGCGGTGTTCGGCAGGTGCCCGGCCTCCAGCCCGCGGAGCAGTCGCGGGATCTGGTCGGCGAGGGCGGCCAGGGCGGCGGTCCGGTCCTCGCTGAGCAGCGCGGGCAGGCGGTCGAGCAGCGTGGCCAGGGCGCGGGCCGCGTCGTCGGTCAGCTCGCGGTCGAGCCGGGCGAGCACGTCCAGGGCCGCTGCCACCTCCGCGCGGCCGAGCAGCTCCTCGGCGCGGTCCACGACGCGCGGGACGCGGTCGTCGGCGAGCAGGGCGTCCAGCCGGCCGAGCAACCGGCCGGTCCGCTCGTCGGCCGCCAGCTCGAGCAGCGCGCGGACCCGCTGGTCGGCCGCCAGGTCGAGAGCCTGTTGCACCCGGTCGCCGGTGAGGATCCCCAGGGTCCGGTCGACCCGGTCGTCGGTCACCACGTCGAGCGCCTGCCCGATCCGGTCGTCCGAGACCAGGTCCAGGAGCCGGCCGACCCGCGGGTCGGCGGCCAGGTGGAGGGCCTGCCCGACCCGGTCGTCCGCGGCCAGGTCGAGGGCCCGTTCCGCGCGCTCGTCCGCCAGGAGGTCCAGCGCCCGCTGCGCGCGCTCGTCGGTCACCAGGTCCAGCGCCCGGTCCAGCCGGGACAGCAGGTCGGCCGACAGCAGCCGGTCGACCCCGTGACCCAGCGCTTCCAGCCGGCCCGAGGACAGCAGCCCGTCGAGCGCGTCGAGGGCCCGCGGGACGACGTCGGCCCGCGACCGCAGCGTGTCCACCGCGCGGGTCACCGCCTCGACCCGGTCCGGAGCCAGTGCGGCACCGAGCCGGTCGACCAGCGCCCCCACGGTGGCGACCCGCTCGGGGGTCAGGACGGCGGCGGCACGCTGCAGCACCCCGGTCGCCGTCTCGACGACCTCGGGCGCGGCGGCGGCCGCCCGGGTCACCGCGGGTCCGGCGCCGTCTAGCAGGGCTCGGGTGCGACGGAGGACGTCGTCGGCCAGCGGCAGCAGCTTCTCGGCGCGCGGCAGGGCCGCGCCGAGGGTGCGGACGGAGTCGGCGAGCGTCCAGGGCAGGTCGAGGAGGTCCGAGGGACCGGGCAGGCGCACGGGCGTCGTCTACCCGCGGCCGGCACCTGAACACGCCTGCGGACGCAGCACCTCCCCGAGCGTCATCGCCGGCCGGCCGAGGAACCCGGGCACCGCGGAGCTCAGGCACGGGTACTGCACGCCGAGCGGGGTCGGCTGGAGCCGGCCGACCCAGCTGAGCCCGCCGGCGGCCGTCATCGAGGCGGCGAGGTCCCGAGCAGTTGCAGGCACGCGGCCTCGTAGAGCCATCGCTCGTAGCGGGCGTCCGACCACCGTCGTCCCCGCACGAGGAGGTGCCAGACGCTGGGGTGGTTGAGTGTCCAGAGGACGTCCGCCGCCTCCTCCCGCTGGAGGGGCGGCCGCAGCGCGCCTGCAGCGGCGAGCTGGTCGACCACCGCGCGCTGGACCCGCAGCAGCTTGGCCTCGATGTCCTGCCAGAGCGTGGCGATCTCGGCGTCGGTGGCCGCGGCGGTACGGATGACCTCGAGCAGCGGACCGGTGGCCGTCTTCACCCGGCGGGACTGCGCGGCGAGCAGCTGCAGCTTGCCCGCCGGGTCGGCCTGGTCGGTGAGCTCCCGCATCCACCTGCGCTCGAGGACGGGGGTCGCTTCCTCCTCGCCCCCGAGACGGGCCTCCCAGACGGCCCGCAACAGGCCCGCTTTCGTCTCGAACGCGAGGTACACCGTCTTGACCGCGACGCCGGCGGCCGCGGCGACGGAGGGCACCGCCGTCCCGGCGTAGCCGCCGTCCTCGAACAGCCGACGGGCGGCGTCGAGGACGGCCCGTCTGGTCTCCGCCGCCTGCGCCTCGCGACGCGGTGAGACGTATCGACGGCTCTTGACCGGGGACCCCATATGGCTACAGTAGCGAGGTATTGACTACACCCGTCGAGTACCCAAAGGGGTGGGACCTCATGGCGACCTTGCGGATCGACCTCGAGGTGAAGGACTACGACCTGTGGCGCACGGCCTTCGGCAAGGACGCAGGCGGCCGTGAGCGCCATGGCGCCCGGCGGCACCGCATCTACCGGGCCGCGGACGACGAGCACCGGGTGAGCCTGGAGATCGACTTCTCCACCGTTCCGGAGGCCGAACGCTTCCTCACGGTGCTGCGCGAGGAGGTGTGGCCCTCGCCGGACAAGTCCCCGGCGAAGATCGGAGCGCCCTCGGCACGCGTCATCGAGATGGTCGAAGCCGCCGAGTACCGCTGACCAGCGATCGGTGGACGGCGCCGCGGCGGCGTGGGGGCCGGGTGGCCGGACCCCGCCGACCCGGCCGGCGCCCCGCCGCCCGGAGGCGGTACGCCGCCGCCGGGCGGCGGTGCCCGGGGTCAGCCCCGCGTGGTCACGTACGCGCTGAGCAGCAGCACGAAGGCGCTGGCCGTGATCAGCAGCCGGGCCGGGGTGAGCCCGTTGAGCAGCCCGGCGATCACCCCGGCGCTGGAGGACCGGGCCTCCGCCGCCGCGGTGCCCCGGCGCAGCAGCCGTACCTCGTCGGCCAGCAGCGTGCCGCCGGCCCCCAGCAGGGTCATCCCCAGCACGACGAACACCAGCGACAGCCGCTCGGCGAAGTCGGACACCGCCGGGGCCAGCAGGACGACCACCACGATCCCGAGCAGCAGGCCGACGGCCGCGCCGGCGACCGGCGCCCAGGGGCCCATCCGGATCATCTGCTCCCGGCTGGGCACCCGCGGCCGGGGACGGACCCGCACCGGCACCGTCGGGTGCCCACCGGGCGCGGCGTCGGTGCCCGGCTCGCCGGACGTGGCCGCGGGAACGCCCTCGGGGCCGGCAGCGGTCGACGGCGGCGCCAGAGGTGGCGAGCCCTGCTGGACCGGCCCGTCGGCCGGGGCCGCCGCCCGGGCGGGCGGCGCCGGCAGCACCGACGTCTGCGGGCCGGACAGCCGCCCGGCCGGACCCGGGTCGGCCGGGTTGGGGGCAGCCGCGTCCTGGCCGGCCGGCGGGGTGGCCGGACGTCCCTCGGTCCGGGGGTCGGGGACCGCCGTCGCCCCTGCCTGCTCGGGTCCGGTCGACGGGCCGGTCGACGGGGCGTCCCGGTCCACGAAGCCGGTCGTGCCGTCTCGTTCGTCGCTCATCTGTCGATCACCTCGCCGACGACGCTAGGTCGCCGGTCCGACGGCGCCGGGGACCTCCGCCGGTGGTTCGGCCATGTCGGCGCGTCCGACCGCCCCGCCACCGGCATGCGGTCACCCTGCGTGCGTCGCTCCCGTCCCTGCGTCAACGGCCTGCCGGTGCAGGACGTCCCGGGTGGCCTGGTCGGCCGGGAAGAAGGACTCCACCGCGAGCTCGGACAGGGTGACGTCCCGGGGGCTGCCGAAGCTGGTGACCGTGGTGTGGAAGCGCAGTTCGCCGGCCGGCGAGTCCAGGTGCACGGTCATCAGCAGCTCCCGGGAGGCCGGTTCGTGCCGCTGGTCCAGCGCCGCCGCCACGCCGGGGTAGCCGCGGACCTCGGCGAGCAGGTCGGCCAGCCGCGGGTCCCCGGTGAGCCGGGTCAGCCGGGCCAGCCGGTGTCCGAGGTGCGCGACCCAGGCCTCCCGGTCGCGGACCCGGGACGCCAGCCCGTCCGGGTGCAGGCCCAGCCGGTAGACGTTGAGCGGCGCCCGCACGAGAGCGGGCGCCACCCCGTGCAGCAGCAGGCCCACCGACCGGTTGGCCAGCGCCACGTCGCCCCAGCGGTCCAGCACCACGGCAGGACACGGCTCGTGCCCGGCGAGCAGCTGCGCGAGGGAGTCCCGGGCGGGTCTGGCCTCTTCCCCGTCCAGGTCCACCTCGGTGAAGGCAGGGGCGTAACCGGCAGCCAGCATGAGCGCGTTCCGCTCGCGCAGGGGCACGTCCAGCTGCTCGGCCAGCGCCAGCAGCAGGCCCGGGCTCGCAGCGGCCCGCCCCGTCTCCACGAAGCTCAGGTGGCGGGCGGACACCCCGGTCTCCAGCGCGAGGTCGAGCTGGCTGCGCCGACGCAGCTGCCGCCACCCGCGCAGCAGCTCGCCGGCGGAGGCCCCCCGGCGACCCGGTCGGGGGCCACGGACCGGCGTGGCTGCGGACGTCACGGCCAGGACGGTAGGACAGCCGCGCGCCCCGCACGACTACCCGACAGGTAATCGACGCACCCACCCGCCCGCGTCCAGGCTCGTCCTCGCCGGCCGCACCCCGGCCGGGCCCGCAGTCCCCATCCGAGACAGGGAGCAGCAGCAGATGACCACCTTCCAGGAGCTGGCGCAGCGCTACATCACCGTGTGGAACGAGACCGATCCGGCGGCGCGGCGTGCCGCGGTCGAGGAGCTCTACACCGACGACGCCCGGTACGTGGACCCGCTGGGCGTGGCCGAGGGCCGGGACGCGATCGCCGCCACGATCGGCGCGGTCCAGGCGCAGTTCCCCGGCTTCGTGTTCCGGCTGGCCGGGCCGGTCGACGCGCACCACGACCAGGGCCGGTTCGCGTGGGAGCTCGGCCCGGCCGGGGAGCAGGAGGCGCCGATCGCCGGGTTCGACGTCGCGGTCACCGACGGCGGGGACCGGCTGCGCACGGTGCTGGGCTTCCTGGACCGCGTCCCGGCGCACTGACCCGGGAACCGGCGCCCACGTCTCCTGGGCGCCGGTTCCCCGCCCCGGCCGGGCGGCGCCCGGCCGGGCGTCGGGTCAGAGCAGCCGGCGGCTGTCCTCGGCCACGATCCGCAGCCACCGGTAGCCGTAGCCGTCCAGGGTCAGCTCCACCGAGCCGTCCTCGGCCAGCGGGGTGCTGCCCACGGTCAGCAGGTCCTCCAGCCGGTGCGTGCTGCCGCACTCGGGCAGCACCAGCGGGACGACGCGGGGCTCGGAGCCCAGGTTGTGCAGCGCCACCAGGGCGCCGTCGTCCCAGCTGGACAGGTGCGCCAGCACCTGGGGATGTGGCTGGCCGAGCACCTCGAAGGTCCCCCAGCCGAGCTCCGGGGACTCCCGGTAGCGGCGGATGAGCAGCCGCATGAAGGCCAGCAGCGAGTCGGGGTCCCGGCGCTGGTCGGCGACGTTGACGAACTCCGGCGAGAAGCCGCCTTCTACCACCGGACCGGGCAGCTTGCCCGGAGCAGCGGAGGAGAAGCCGCCGTTGCGTCCGGAGGTCCACTGCATCGGCGTCCGGACGGCGAGCCGGCCCTCGGCCGCCAGGCTCTCCCCCATGCCGATCTCCTCGCCGTAGAACAGCACCGGCGTGCCGGGCAGGGAGAACATCAGGCTGTAGACCATCCGCACCCGGCGCGGGTCGCCGCCCAGCATCGGCGGCAGCCGCCGGGTCAGGCCCCGGCCGTAGACCTGCATCCGCTCCTCGGGCCCGAACGCGGCGAACACCTCGGCCCGCTCGTCCTCGCTGAGCTTGTCCAGGGTCAGCTCGTCGTGGTTGCGGACGAACATCCCCCACTGGTTGTCCGGGGAGACCTGCGGCCGGGAGGTCAGCGCGTCGACCAGCGGCGCGGTGTCGCACCGGGCCAGCGACAGGTACATCGCCTGCATGGCGATGAAGTCGAACTGCATGGTCAGCTCGTCGCCGTCCACGCCGCCGAAGAACTCCGCCTGCTGCTCGTGCGGCAGGTTGACCTCACCGAGCAGGACGGCGGCCTCGGCCCGCCGGTTGAGCAGGGAGCGCAGCGCCCGCAGGTACTGGTGCGGGTCCTGGAAGTCCTCGACCTGCTCCTCGTCGATGCCGGAGGTCTCCAGCAGGAAGGGGACGGCGTCCACCCGGAAGCCGTCCAGGCCCAGCTGCAGCCAGAAGCCGATGACCTTGGCGATCTCGTCGCGGACCAGCGGGTTGGCGACGTTGAGGTCGGGCTGCTCCTTGTAGAACTTGTGGAGGTACCACTCCCCCGTCTTCTCCTCCAGCTGCCAGATGCTGTCCTCCTGGTCGGGGAAGACGACCTGCGCCGAGGTGTCCGGCGGCGGGTCGGAGCGCCAGACGTAGAAGTCCCGGAACGGGGAGTCCTTGGACGCCCGGGCCGAGCGGAACCACGGGTGCTTGACCGAGGTGTGGTTGACCACCAGGTCGGCGATCACCCGCATGCCGCGGTCCTTCGCCGTCCGGATCACCTCGACCAGGTCGCCGTGGGTGCCCAGCCGGGGGTCGACGCCGTAGAAGTCGGTGATGTCGTACCCGTCGTCGCGCTCGGCCGTCGGGTAGAAGGGCATCAGCCAGATGCAGGTGACGCCCAGGTCGGCCAGGTGGTCCAGCCGCTGGGCCAGGCCGGCGAAGTCGCCGCAGCCGTCGCCGTCCCAGTCCATGAAGGTCTCGACGTCCAGGCAGTAGACGACGGCGTTCTTCCACCACAGGTCGGCGGTGTCGGTGATCCTCACGGCGAGGGCACCGTCTCCCGGGACGGGCGCAGGTTCTCGGCCGGGCCGGGCGGGTCGATCGCCACCGCCGCGGCCGGCGCGGTGACGCCCAGCTGCGGCAGCACGTGCTCGCCGAAGGCGTCCAGGAACGGGCGCTGCTCCTTGCCGACGTGGTGCAGGTAGATCTCCTCGAAGCCCAGCTCGGCGTACTCGGCCAGCCAGGCGGCGTGCTGGCCGAGGTCGGCCGAGATCCGGACGGCGTCGTGCATGTCCTCGGGACGGACCTGCGCGCTGGCCTGCTCGAAGGCCTCGGCGCTGTCGAGGTCCCAGCACAGCGGGGGCGGGAAGACGTTGCTGCGCCACTGGTCGTGGGCGAGGGCCAGCGCCCGGTCGGGGTCGGGGTCCCAGGACACGTGGACCTGCAGGGCGAGCTTGCCCCGGCCACCGGCCTCCCGGTAGGCGGCGACCATGTCGCGGAGCTTGTCGTGCGGCTGGTTGATCGTGACCAGCCCGTCGGCCCAGTCGGCGCCGTTGCGGGCGGTGGCCACGCTGACGGCCGGGCAGATCAGCGCGGGCTGCTGCTCGGGCAGTGTGTAGACCTTGGCCCGGTCGACGGTGACCAGCCCGTCGTGGCTGACCTCCTCGCCGGCCAGCAGCGCGCGGATGACGTCGACGCACTCCCGGAGCCGGGCGTCGCGCACCTCCTTGCGGGGCCACGTGTCGCCGGTGACGTGCTCGTTCATCGCCTCGCCGCTGCCCAGCGCCACCCAGAACCGCCCGGGGAACATCGCTCCCAGGGTGGCGATGGCCTGGGCGATGATCACCGGGTGGTAGCGCTGGCCGGGGGCGTTGACCGCGCCGAACGGCAGCCCGGTGGTGGCCAGCGCGGCGCCCAGCCACGACCAGGCGAAGCCGGAGTGGGCCTGCCGGGGGTTCCACGGCACCAGGTGGTCGGAGCACATCGCCGCGGTGAACCCCACCTGCTCGGCGTGCTGCACCGCGGTCAGCAGGTCGGCGGGGTGGACCTGCTCGTGCGAGTTGTGGAAGCCGATCACCGTCATCCGGCATGCCTACCGAAGATCACCGGAACGCGCAGGGCGAGGCGCGCCCGACGCTGGGCGTTCCCGCGGGAGCGCGGTCACGGGTTGCGGCTCACGACGTCCCCGCGGGGACGCCCGCGGACGGGAAGCGGAACCGGGTCTGCGCGAACCGGCCCTTGGCGAAGGCGAGCACCTTCCGGGGCGCGACCGCGAAGACAGCCGCGGACCCGCCGTCGGCATGGTGGAACGCCCCGTCCTCGACGGCGAAGTCCCAGTCGCCGTCGTACTTGCTGCGCCAGAGGTCGGCGAGGGTCCGCAGCGTGGCGTCGTCGATGACCCGCACCGCGTCGCCCTCCACCACCAGGTCCAGCCCCTCCTTCCACCGGTTGGTGCCGGTGGTGAGGACGACGTGCGGGTTCCCGGCGAGGTTGACCGCCTTCTGCTCGCCGAGGCCGGTGCAGAAGTGCAGCCGGCCGTCGTGCCAGACCGCCGGCAGCGGCGTCACGTGCGGCCGGCCGTCCCCGCGGACGGTGGAGATCCAGAAGAGCTCGGCGGCCTCGAGCACCCCGAGGGCCTCCGCCCAGGGCGTGGGAGGCGAATCGGGGTCACCGAAGCGGACGTCCTGCTCGGGCACGGGTTCCATGCGGTGAGGACGGCGGACGGCACCAGGACTCATCGGACGGTCCTCACCGTGTGGTGTCGCCGTCCGCGGAGTACGGCCTGCCGGGCCAGTACGCCCACTCCTCGAAGTCCTCCACCCGGCCGTCCGCCGCGAACCGCAGCACCCACAGGTCCCGGTACTCCTGCCCGACCGGCGCGTGGTAGCGCACCTCCAGCCGGACCACCGCCTCGCGGCCCTCGACCGCGACCGGCTCCGCGGTCACGGAGAACGTCCGGCCCTCGTCGTCCCGCCAGAAGGCCTGGATCTCCTCGTGCCCGACCCGCGCCGGCTCGTACGGCGAGGACCGGTAGCGCGCGTCCTCGGTGAACAGGCGGCTGACCCCGGAGACGTCGCCGTCCCGCCACGCGCGCTCGTACCCGGCGACCCACTGCATCACGGTGTCCCGGTCCACGTGCCCACGCTGCCACGTCCCCGCGACGTCGCACGAGACCGTCACGGCCCGCCGGCCGGCCCCGTCCGGTCGACCAGGTCCAGGACCAGGCGTGGACGGGTCGCGACGTCCAGGTGGGAGCCGGTGCCGTCGCCGACCACCGTCCAGCCGCGGGCCCGGGCCTCGGCGGCGTCCCCGGCGTAGGAACCGGACAACTGCACGTAGGAGACGTCGTCGTCGGGCCAGGCGTCCGGCACCGGGACGCCGACGTCGTAGAAGTCGGCCGGGAGCTCGCGGGCCTCGGCGCCGACCGCCGCGCGCAGCGCCTCGTCGGGCAGCTCGGCGGCCAGCTCCTCCGGCGCCCACCAGGTCGGCCAGGCGGCGATCCGGCCGCCGCGCGTCAGCGCGGCCACCGCCGCGCGCCGGGCCGCCGAGGTGTGCGTCCGTCCGGTGCGTGCGGGCACGACGGCGTCCAGCCAGACCACCCGGCGGGCGCCGGCCGCGGCCGCCACCGCGGGCAGGACCACGCCGGCGCCGGAGAAGCCGAGCACCACCTCGGCCGGCCCGGCCGCCACGGCCGACTCGGTGTACCGGTCGTACCAGCCGGCGGTGCGGTCGAGCGCCCCCCGCAGGTCGGGGACGGCGACGGCGTGCCCGCGCGACCGCAGCTCGGTGGCCAGCGGGCCGAGGACCGCGGGACCGAGCAGCGGCGGGTGCACCAGCAGCCAGGTCGACATGTCGAGAGTCTGCCGAGTCCGCAGGTCTCCGTGTCGACATGTCGGCCGGCGCAGGTTGCCGGACCGGCAAGAGCGCTGGCCGGACGGGACCCCGGTGCGCCACGGTGGGCCGGTGACCGACGACTCCGCCGCAGCGACCCCCTCCCCCGACACCCGCCCGGCCGACGTCCCGAGGGTGGACCCGGCGGTGCAGGCGGAATGGGACCAGCGGTACACCGAGCGGGAGCAGCTGTGGAGCGGGCGGCCCAACGGCGCCCTGGTGGCCGAGGTCGCCGGGCTGACGCCGGGTCGGGCGCTCGACGTCGGCTGCGGTGAGGGCGCGGACGCCGTCTGGCTGGCGGGCCACGGCTGGGACGTGACCGGTCTGGAGGTCTCCGGCGTGGCCCTGGAGCGGGCGGCCCGGCACGCGCGGGACGCCGGGGTCGAGATCCGCTGGGTGCACGCCGGACTGGCGGAGGCGCCGCTCCCGCCGGCGTCCTTCGACCTGGTCTCCGCGCAGTACCCGGCCCTGCTGCGCACCCCTGACGCCGCGGCCGAGCGCGCGCTGCTCGCGGCCGTCGCGCCCGGTGGCGTGCTGCTGCTCGTCCACCACGCCGGGATGGAGGACCACCGGCCGCCCGACGGCGCCTTGGACCCGGCCGACTACGTCTGGCCCTCGATGGTCGCCGCGCTGCTGGACGACGACTGGCAGGTGGAGGTGGACGAGCAGCGACCACGCGTCGCACCCGACGGCGGCGCCGGCGCGCACCACACCGAGGACGTGGTGCTGCGCGCGCGCCGGCTGCGCTGAGTCCGGTCCGCTGCCCGGATCAGCTGGACGGGCGGTCGACGAGGTGCTCGACGAACCAGTCGCGGGCCGCGCCGGAGGAGACCTCGAACCCGGCTCCGGTGTAGGCGTCGAAGTGGCCGCCGTCGACCACGACCAGCTCCTTGGGGCGGACCGCCGTCTCGTAGGCCCGCAGCGCGAGTCCCCCGTCCACCAGGCGGTCCCCCGGCGCCACCACCATCAGCAGCGGCGTGGGCGAGATCTTCGGGATGTAGTCGACCGGCTCGTACCCGCGGAAGTACTCCAGGGACCGGAGCGTGACCTCGTTCCGCCAACTGGGGGCCCGCTTCTCCGCGGTCGCGGTGAACCACTCGTACGAGTCGTGGGTCGGCAGCGCCGAGGGTGCCATCGGGTCGTCGTCCACCACCGGGACCATCGCCGGCGCCTCGCCGCGCAGCCGGGCCAGCCGGTCGGCCGCGAACATCTGCTCCGTCGACGCCCACTGGTCGATGCGCACCAACTGGGTGAAGGACAGGGACCCGGTCACCAGCGGCACCTGGCCGACGACGGCCTTGACCCGCCGGTCGATGGCGGCGGTGACGTAGGCGTTGGCCGCGCCGTAGCTGGAACCCCACAGGCCGATCCGTCCCGGGTCGACGTCGCGACGGCTCTGGGCGTAGGTGATCGCGTGCGACACGAAACGGATCTGCTGCCACGGGTCGATCTCCAGTCGCGGCGTGCCCGGGACCGGGTCGCTCGCACCGAAGCCCGGGTGGTCGTAGCACAGGCAGGCCAGGCCGGCGGCGGCGAACACCTCCGCGTAGTCGTCGAGGTGCATCTCCTTCACGGCGGAGAAGCCGTGCTGCAGCACCACGGTCGGGTACGGGGCGCTGCCCGTGTCGGGCGTGTAGAACCACCCGCGGATCGTCGCTCCCTCGACGGTGCACTCCACGTCGGTACGGGATGGCATGTCCGCTCCCCTCGCCGCATGGGCCGTGGCCTCGGACGCGACGGCCTCACGTCCATCCCAGGAGTCGCCCGGTCCCCCTGTCAAGGCGTGCACCGGTGGACGGCAGGGACGGACGCCCGCCACCGCCGGACGATCCGCGGCAGACTGCCCTCACCGATCTGGACCGCGTCCATCCGTCCGGGACAGCGGCCCGGACGGGATGCCCTCATCCGGTCAGCACCCAGTCAGCGTCGTCGCGAGGTGTCCGATGCAGCCGGAGGAGATCGCGGCGAGGGCGCGGCAGCTGGCCGAGGACATCCGGGCCCGGGGGCACCACCGCTGCCTCGCGTACGCCGATGCGACCGTCGCCTACCGCAGCGACGAGGACGCGACGGCGACGTGGCTCCAGCAGTTCCTCGAGGGCTACCTCGTGCCGTCCGACGCGAGGGTCCCCGACGCCACCGTCTACAGCACGGCAGATCCCGAGCTCTCCTCCGCGCTCTCCGGACTGGAGCCCGGGCAGTCTGCAGTCGGCAAGCACGGTGCGGCGGAGATCCCGGTCACGGACTCGGTGACACTGGTCCGGAGGACCGCGGGCAAGGTCTCGCCCCCGGAAGAGGTGCACCTCCTCCTCCTCGCGCGGGAGCGGACAGTCGTCCTGGTGACCTCCGGGAACCCCGAGGTGCGTCGGGAGGAGGGCATGCAGACGCTGCGGGCGATGAGCAAGTGGCTGCTGCTCGAGCGGGGCTGGATCCCCGTGCACTCCGCCTGCGCGGCGAAGGACGGTCGGTCCATCTGCATCAGCGGACCCAAGGGCTCCGGGAAGACGAGCACCCTGCTCAACCTGCTGGCGAGGAACGGCTGCGACCTGGTCGCCGTCGACAAGTTCCTGCTGCGCGACGGCGGCTCGCGCCTGGAGGTCCGCGGCATCCCCGGCAAGATCGGCATCCGGGTGGGCTCGGCGATCGGGCACCCCCCGTTGCTGGACTGGCTGTCGGGGACGACGGCGCCCTTCTTCCCGCACCTCAGCGCGGACGAGGTCCGGCACATCGCAGCCACCAACACGCCGGCGCAGCTCAGGGCGCGGAGCGAGAAGGTGTACATGACCCCGGCCGAACTGGCCGGCCTCTTCGGCCGGTCCATCACGCTCACCGCTCCGCTCGGGCTCCTCCTGGTCCCGGTCTTCGACCTGACCATCGCGGAGTCGCGGGTCGTCCGCACGGAGCCGGAGCGGGCGCTCCGCGTGCTGAGGGAGAGCTACGCAGGCCTCCTGAGCAAGGGCGAGGGGTACCTGCTGAACTTCTTCGACCTCGGCGACGCCCTGCTCGAGCAGCGCTTGGCGACGCTGCTCGGCGAGCACCTCCCCGGGGTGGAGGCGTACGAGGTCCACCAGAACGACCGGTCGAACGAACGGACGGCGGAACTGGTGGCCGGTCTCCTGTCGTGAGGTCAGCAGTGGTGCGTGACCGGACAGCGGCGCAGGCGCTCAGACCTCCCCGAGGACGGCACGCAACCGGGCAGCGGCGCCGGCCGGGTCCGCGGCGAAGCCGGCGTGGTCGCCGGGGAAGAACGCCGGCTCGACGCCCAGCGCGGCTGCCAGCGCCCGGGACGTCAGGTCGCACAGCTGGCCGGTCGACTGCTCGCCGATGCCGACCACGATCCGCGTCGGCCCGGCCCGCAGCGCGGCGACGTCCGGCCGCCAGCCGGTGGTCGCCCGCAGGTCGTGCAGGAAGAACCGGCGCTCGTCCTCGACGTCCCGGGGGTCGCGCTCGGCCGGCACCGGACCGGCCGGCCCCTCCCCGTCGGGCAGGGCGAGGCCCGCCTCGGCCAGGAAGCGGACCCAGGCCGGCCCGGAGCCCTCCGCCAGGTAGGTCGCCACGACGGCCTCGGTCCCGGCGCGGCGCTGCTCGGCGTCGGGCAGCAGCGTCAGCAGCGGGGGCTCGTGGGCGACCACCGTGTGCACCAGCTCGGGACGGGACCGGGCCAGCGCCAGCGCGCTGACGGCCCCGCCGGAGGAACCGAAGACCGCGGCCGGGCCGGCGCCGAGGTGGGTGAGCAACCGGGCCAGGTCGTCGGCGCGCGCCTGCACGGTGGTCGGCTCGTCGGGGTCGTCCAGGGTGCTCCGGTTGATGCCGCGCGGGTCGGTGGTCAGCACGGTGTGGTCCGCGGCGAGCACGTCGGCCAGCGGCGCGAAGGGGCGGGCGTCCATCGGGGAACCGATCAGCAGCACCGGCGGGCCGTCGCCGCAGACCTCGTAGTGCAGTCGCGCCCCGGGGACGGCGAGGCTGCCGGCGGTGGTGTGCTGGGTGGTCAGGGGGGACATGCGGGTCTCCTCCGGGTGCGTCGGTGCGGTCGGTGGTGGAGACCCCGGTCGGCGGCCGGACTCATCGGTCCGGCGACGACGCCCGTGCCTGCCGGTGCGCACGCGACGCCTCGACGACCCGGCGCATCGTGGCCAGCGCCTGCCGCAGCTCCTCCTCGCCGACCTCGGCGCCCACCGCGTCGGCCCAGGCGTGCTGCGCCTGCGCCAGGCGGCCCACCGTCTCCCGGCCGATCGGCGTCGGCCCGAGCAGCTTGGCGCGCCGGTGCGCCGGGTTCTCCGACCAGGTCGCCCAGCCCCGCTCGACCAGCAGGTCGGCGACCCGCTGGACGCTCTGCCGGGCGAGCCCCAGCCCCACCCGGCGGGCGATCTCGGCCACCGGCAGCGGCTCGGTCAGGGTCGCTCCGAGCACCTGCCACCACGCCGGCGTCAGCCCGACCGGGCGGGTCATGTCCTCGGCCGCGGCGAGCAGCTCGCCGTTCAGCTCGAAGGCCGGCAGCACCAGGTCGGTCAGCGCGTCCCCGGCCGGGGTCCTACGCGGCATCGGCGGTCAGCCGGTCGAAGTACCGCTTCTCACCGGTGGTGTACAGCCCGTACCAGGCGTCCACGACCGGGCCGGGGAACAGCTCCAGGCGCCGGAAGACGGCGGCCGCGAAGTCGACCGGCATCGTCGCGGGTGCGGTGACGACGTCCCGGTCGGCCACCACCCGCGCCTCCCGGTAGTGCGCTGCGCCGGCGTAGCCCGTCCCGGCCAGGTACTCCGGGGCGTTGCTGGTGTGCGCGCGGTCGTCCAGGAGCCCGGCGCGGGCCAGCCCGAGGGTGGCGCCGCAGATGGCGGCCACCGGCGTGCCGCGGGCCAGCAGCTCCCCGGCGAGGCCGAGCGCGTCGTCGTGCCCCTCGCCCCAGGTCTCCGCGCCCGGCAGCACCAGCGCCGCCACGGACGCCGGGTCGACGTCGGCGAGGTGGCCGTCCGTGCGCAGCCGCAGCCCGCCCATCGTGGTCACCTCGGCCGCCCCGTCGCCCAGCACGCGGAGCCGGTACCGCCCGGGGTCCATCTGCCCGGCCAGGGTCACGCCGTTGACCAGGTAGGAGTACTCCCAGTCGGCCATGGTGTCGGTGGCGTACAGCACGACGTCCTGCATCTCGGACCTCCAGGTGGCTGGCAGCGTGCTGTCATCCTGGCAGAGATGACAGCACGCTGTCAAACGGCCGGGAGGGCCCGGCGCTGCTCGGCGCGCAGCCGGCGGCCGGTGCGCCGCCACCACTCCGTCATCACCGCCACGGCGAGCAGCACCTCCACCACGTCGCCGCCGTAGGCGAGCAGCTCCGCGCCGCGCCGCACGTCCGCGGCGCCGCCGAGGGCGGCGGGCGGGTCGGCGTAGAGCAGCTTGGCCAGCACCGTGTGGCCGGCGGCGAGCACGACCAGCACGCCCAGCCGCACCGGCGTGCCGGGCCGGCCCGGCATCGGGTCGACCCCGGCCAGCAGCCAGCTGACCAGGCAGCCGGTCAGGAACATGTGCCCGTGCACCAGCAGGTGCAGTCCCGGGGCGGCGTGCACCGCCGCGTAGAGCGGCGTCAGGTACAGCACGGCCAGCGAGCCCAGCTCCAGGACGACGACGGCCACCGGCGCCGTGACGATCCGCGCTGCCCGGCTCTGCAGCACCCGGAGCAGGCCGGCCCGGGGACGGCGGGGCAGCGTGCGCAGCGCCAGGGTGACCGGCGCGGAGCAGGCCAGCAGCAGCGGCGCGAGCATGGTCAGCAGCAGGTGCTGGACGACGTGGCCGGGGAACACCTCCGTGCCCGCGGCCACCGGCGGTGAGAGGGCCGCGGCGACACAGCCCAGCCCGGCCGCCGCGGCGAGCACCCGCCCTCCCGGCCAGACCGTCCCGCGCCGGGCCAGCACCACGACCCCCGCGGCGTAGAGGGCGCCCGCGACGACCGGCGGCAGCAGGGCGACCGCCCAGTCGCTCAGGCCCGGCGGCGCCGTCCCGTGCGCGGTGAGGGCGGCGCCGGTCACGGCGAACGGTCGGCCAGCGGGCGGGCCGGACCGCGCAGCAGCGCCAGCCCGACCAGCAGGGCGACCACGCCCGGCGCGTTCCAGGCCAGGTCGTAGGGCAGCAGGTCGACGCCGTAGCGCACCTGGTGCAGCCCGAGGAGCTTGTGGTGCACCAGCCCGTCGTAGAGCTGGAACCCGCCGCCGCCGGCCAGCCCACCGGCCCAGACCCGGCGGGGCACCGTCGCCTGGCGGCGGTGCAGGTCGGCGAGCAGGAAGAGCCCGACGACCACCGCCGTCCAGGTGACGGCGTGGAAGACGCCGTCCGACACCAGCCCGGCCGCGCTGGTCCCCCGGTCGTAGAAGTGGTGCCAGTGCAGCAGCTGGTGGAAGACGACCTCGTCGACGAAGCCCGCGACGCCGATGCCGATGAGCACGCCGGAGAGCACCGACCGTCCGCTGCGCGCCCGCGCGCCGGGTGTGGCCACGGTTCCCCTTCCGTCGACTGCCCGACCGCTACCCGGGGTGCCCGGCCGCACACGCCAGACTGACCGCGTGCTGCCACCCCCGGGGACGCCGGGCACCGACCTGCCGGTGCGCGCCGCGCTGCCCGCCCTGGCGGCGGCGCTCGCCTCCGGCGGTGCCGCGGTGCTCGTCGCCCCGCCGGGCACCGGCAAGACGACGCTGGTCCCGCTCGCGCTGGCCGACCGGCTGCCCGGGACGGTGCTCGTCGCCGAGCCGCGCCGGGTCGCCGTCCGCGCGGCCGCCCGGCGGATGGCCGCGCTGCGGGGGGAGCCGGTCGGCGCGTCCGTGGGCTACAGCGTGCGCGGGGACAGCCGGCGCGGCGCCGCCACCCGGGTCGAGGTGGTCACCACCGGGCTGCTGGTCCGCCGGTTGCAGGCCGACCCGGACCTGGCCGGCGTGTCCGCGGTGGTGCTGGACGAGTGCCACGAGCGGGCCCTGGACACCGACCTGGCGCTGGCCTTCACCCTCGACGTCCGGGCCGCGCTGCGCCCCGAGCTGGAGCTGCTCGCCATGTCCGCGACCGCGCAGGCATCGAGGCTGGCCGAGCTGATGGGCTCCGACGGCGCGCCGGCGCCGGTGGTCGAGGCGACCGGCAGCCTGCACGACGTCGAGCCGGTGTGGTGCCCGCCCGACCCGCCGACCGCGGCACCGCACGGCACCCGGGTCGACCCGCGGCTGCTCGACGCCGTCGCGGGGACGACCCGGCGCGCGCTGGCCGAGACCGCCGGCGACGTGCTGGTGTTCCTGCCCGGCGCGGGTGAGATCGCCGCGGTCGCCGGCCGGCTGTCGGGGGTGGACGCCGACGTCCGTCCGCTGCACGGCCGGCTGCCCCCCGCCGAGCAGGACGCCGCCCTCACCCCCGGCCCGCGGCGCCGGGTGGTGCTGGCCACCGACGTGGCCGAGACCAGCCTGACCGTGCCGGGCGTGCGCTCGGTCGTGGACGCCGGGCTGGCCCGGGTGCCGCGCTTCGACGTGAGCCGCGGGCTGGGCGCGCTGGCCACCGTCCGGGTCTCCCGCGCCGCCGCCGTGCAGCGCGCCGGGCGGGCCGGCCGCGAGGCGCCGGGCCGGGTGTACCGGCTGTGGTCGGCCGCCGAGCACGACCGGCTGCCGGCCGCTGCCGAACCGGAGGTCGCCGTCGCCGACCTCACCGGGCTGGCCCTGGAGCTGGCCTGCTGGGGCGATCCGGACGGCGCCGGGCTGGCCCTGCCCGACCCCCCGCCGCCCGCCGCGTTCACCGTCGCCCGGCAGACGCTGCGCCGGCTGGGCGCGGTCGACGACGCCGGCCGGATCACCCCGCGGGGCCGCTCGCTGACCGCCGTCGGCGCGCACCCGCGGCTGGCCCGGGCCCTGCTGGACGGGGCTCCGCTGGTGGGCAGGCGGCGGGCCGCGGAGGTCGTCGCCCTGCTGTCGGCCGACGTCCCGGGGACCGGCGACGACCTGGTCGCCGGCTGGCGGGCGCTCCGCTCGACCCGCGGCGGCGCGACCGCCCGCTGGCGCGAGGAGGCCGACCGGCTGGCCCGGTCGGTGCCGGCGGCACCGGACACCGAGCTGCCCGACGACGCGGCCGCCGGGCTGGTCGTGGGGCTGGCGCACCCCGAGTGGCTGGCCCGCCGCCGTCCCGGCAGCGAGCGCACCTACCTGCTCGCCGGCGGCACCGGCGCGGAGCTGACCCCCGGCACCGCGCTGTCCGGCGCCGGGTGGCTGGCGGTGGCCGCCGCGGACCGGGCGCCGGGACGGCGGGACGCCCGGGTGCGCTCCGCGGTGGCGGTGAGCGAGGCGACCGCGCTGGCGGCCGGGGCCGCGGCGCACACCGACGGGCCGGAGGTGGCCTGGCGGGACGGCGACGTGCGCGCGGCCCGGTTGGAGCGGCTGGGCGCGATCGTGCTCACCGAGCGCCCGCTGCCCGACCCCGATCCGGCCGCGGTGGCCGCCGCCGTCGCCGAGGGGCTGCGGCAGGAGGGCACCGGGCTGCTGCGCTGGACGCCGGCCGCGGTCGCGCTGCGGCAGCGGCTGGCCGCCGCCCGCGCCGGGCTGGGCGACCCGTGGCCGGCGGTGGACGAGGACGCGCTGCGCGCCGCGCTGGCCGCCGTCCCCGCGGTGGCGGCGGCCCGCGGCCGGGCGGACCTGGCCCGGATCGACGTCGTGGCGGCGCTGCGCGGGCTGCTGCCCTGGCAGCTGGCCGGCCGGCTGGACGAGCTGGTCCCCGAACGGGTCGAGGTGCCGACCGGGTCCCGGATCCGGGTCGACTACACCGACCCCGGCGTGCCGACGCTGTCGGTGCGGGTCCAGGAGGTGTTCGGCTGGGCGGACGCACCGGTGGTGGCCGGCCGCCGGCTGCGCCTGCAGCTGCTCTCCCCCGCCTCCCGGGTGGTCGCCACCACCACGGACCTGGCCGGCTTCTGGGTCACCGGCTGGCCCGCCGTGCGCAGCGAGCTGCGCGGCCGCTACCCGCGCCACCCCTGGCCGGAGGACCCGGCCGGCGCGGTCCCCACCCGGCGGGCGACGCCCCGCGGCCGGCCCGGCTGAGGACACGGCACGCGCACGGCGGGCCGGCGCAGGGATCAGGTCGGGTGGCCGTCCTCGGCGTCCGCGTCGTCGGGCAGGTCCTGCGGCACGCCCTCGGACGGGGCACGGTGCCGCCCGGTCTCCAGGTTCTCCGCCAGCCGCTGTTCCACCTCGGGGATGTCCGCTGCTTCGGTCACGACGTGTCACGTTCCCCGCACGGCGCCGCTCCAACCGGCCCCTAGGTTGGCGCCATGGTCGCCGAACTGAGCTGGCGCGGGGAGTTCACCACCCGCGAGGTCAACGAGCTGCACGCCGAGGCCTTCTCCACCCGGGTCTTCGACGACGCCGAGTGGGACTGGCACCGGCTGGTGCACCGGCACAGCCTCGGCTGGGTCACCGCCCGCGACGGAGCGGACCTGGTCGGGTTCGTCAACCTGCCCTGGGACGGGCTGGTGCACGCCTGGGTCCAGGACGTCATGGTCGCCGCCGCGGCCCGCGGACGGGGCGTGGGCACCCGGCTGGTCGCGGCCGCGGCCGAGGGCGCCCGCGAGGCGGGGTGCGAGTGGCTGCACGTCGACTTCGACGACGACCTCCGGCCGTTCTACCTCGACGCCTGCGGCTTCTCCCCCACCGGCGCCGGCCTGCTCCGGCTGTCCGGGGACCAGCCGGCCAGCAGCGAGCCGAGCACCCCGGCGTAGGCGGGATGGGCCAGCGGCAGGCCGCCGAGCTCCGGCCCGGACACCCACCGCAGCTCGTCGTGCTCCTCCGGGCTGCGGTTCTCCGGGGTGCCCGACCAGCGGCGGGCCACCCAGATGTCCAGCCGGATGCCCGCGGCCGGCTCCTCCAGCCGGACCGGCGGACCGTCGTCGAGGACGACGTCCCGGACGCCGAGCTCCTCGGCGAGCTCCCGGCGCAGCGCGGCCACCTCGTCCTCGCCCGGCTCCACGTGGCCGCCGGGCAGGTCCCACACGTCGGGGTACCAGCGCCGGGTGGGTGCCCGGTGGGTCAGCAGCACCGCGCCGTCCCGGAGCAGGACGGCGGCCACCACGGAAAGCGCCGGCGCCCCGGGGTCCGCGGTCAGGGCCGGAGCCCCGGGTCGAGCGCCTCGCGGAGCACCCGGTGGGCGGTCCGCGGGTCGGCGGTGGCCCCGCGCGAGCAGAGGACGACGCCCGGCGCGGGGGCGTGCCACCACGTCCCGCGCACGTCCAGGACCACCGCCGCGCCGGTCACCCGGTCCGGGGACACCCGCCGGTCGAACGCCACGTCCTCGGCCACCTGGCGCACCAGCTCGTAGCCGAAGGTGCCCTCGGGCCCCTCGTGGTGCCGTCGCCGGTCCCAGGGCCCGCCGGCGACCGCGACGGCGGCGCCGCGCAGCTCCGGGCGGTCCCCCAGCCCGGCGAAGTCCGGCGGTGCGCCGATCGCGTCGAGGTCGGTGAGGAAGCGGAAGCCCACCGGTTCCGGGTCCGCGGCGGCGCGCTCCGTGCTGCGCACCTGGAACCCCAGCAGCGCGGTCCACCAGCCCGTCCACTGCCGCGCGGCCGCCCGGCGCTCGGCGTCCCCGAGGACGACGGGCGCCGGAGGGTCGACCAGCGGCGGCGGCACGGCCGGCCCCTCGTCCACCGGCAGACCGGCGGCGTCCCGGACGGCCAGTGCCAGGTGCAGCAGCGACCCCTCGGACTCCTCGAAGCGCCACGACGGCGTGCCGGCCTCCACGGTGTCATCGTGCACCGGCCGACGGGTCCCGTGCCGCGGCGCGCTCCTGACCGGCACACTGCGAGGGACGGGAGGACGGCGATGACCGACACGGCACCGACCCCGACGGCACCCGGCCCGACGGACACCGGGATGACCGGTGCCACCGGCCCGACCGTGCTGGAGCCGGCCTGGCAGGCCCTCGGCGGGGACCCGGCGCTGCTGCCGCTGGTCTCGGTCACCGGGCGGGCCGGGCTGCCGTCGGTGCTGCCGGTGGGTGCCCTGGTCACCGGGGCGGTCGCCGCCCAGCGGCTGGCGGCCGCCGAGCTCTCCATCGGGCGGCCGGGACCGGTGACCGTGGACGCCGCCGCCGTGGGCGTCGCCGTCCGCAGCGAGCGGTTCCTCCGGGTCGACGGGGTCCCCGCCGGCGCCGGGTTCGCCCCGCTGTCCCGGTTCTGGCCGGCCGCCGACGGCTGGGTGCGGCTGCACGCCAACTACCCGTGGCACCGTGCCGCCGTGACCGCCGTCCTCGGGTCCGACCCGGCCGCGGAGATCGCCGGGCGGACCGCCGTCGAGGTGCAGGAGGCGGTGGTCGCGGCCGGCGGTGTCGCCGCCGCCGTCCGCACCCCGGAGGAGTGGTCGGCCTCGCCGCCCGGTGCCGCCGTCGGCGAGCTGCCGCTGCTGCGGCTGACCCGGGCGGCGCCCGCCCCGACCCGGCGGCGTGGGCTCGCGGGGCTGCGCGTGCTGGACCTGACCCGGGTCATCGCCGGCCCGGTCGGCACCCGGACGCTGGCCTCCTACGGTGCCGACGTGCTGCGGGTGCAGGGCCCGCAGCTGCCCGAGGACACCGCGACGCTGCTGGACACCTGCCCCGGCAAGCGACTGACCTCGCTGGACCTGGCCTCGGCCGACGACCGGGCCCAGTTCGAGGAGCTGCTGGCCGCCGCCGACGTGCTGGTGCTGGGCCACCGCCCGGGCGCGCTGTCCCGCTACGGGCTGGCCCCCGCGCAGTTGGCCGAGCGCCGTCCCGGGCTGGTCGTGGTGTCGCTGTCCGCCTGGGGCGCCGCCGGGCCGTGGGCGGGCCGGCGCGGCTTCGACTCGATCGTGCAGGCGGCCACCGGCATCGCCGCGGTCACCGCCGCGGCCGACGGCACGCCGGGCGTCCTGCCGGCGCAGGCCCTGGACCACGCCGCCGGCCACCTGGTCGCGGCGGCCGTCTGCCGGGCGCTGACCGAGTCGGCGCGGCAGGGCGGCACCTGGCACGGCGAGCTGTCCCTGGCCCAGCTGGCCGGCTGGCTGCTCGCCGCGCCCCGGACCGCGGTAGCGGACGACCCGGTGGAGGTGGACCCGGCGCCGTACCTGGTCGACCTGCCCGGCGAGGGGTGCACGCTCACCGTCGTCCGGCCGCCCGGCTCACCGGTGTGGCGCTCCGGCCCGGTGACCGTGGACCCGGCCTCCGCCGGCTGGCTCGCCCGCTGACCGCCGAGATCGGTCCCACGGGGCCCATCCGCGCGTCGAGCCGCCGCTGAGCCCGATCCCGACGCCGGCGGGGCGGTCAGGCCGGCTGCAGCAGCGGTGGGGCGATGCCCGTCCCGGCGTACATGGCCGTCAGCGCCTCGTTCCAGGCGGCGGTGGCCTCTGCCGCCACCTGCTCGTAGCGGGCGAGGGACGGCCCCCGCTCGGCGCCCTCGGCGCTCAGCAGGGTGCGGGCCGCGGTGGTGAGCTGCTCGGCCGCCGCGACCAGGTCCTCGTGCGTCCCGGCGCGGCGGCTCCCGGCGGGCGGGGACTGCAGGCCGAGCTCGCTGACCAGGGTCCCGGTGCTCTGCACGCCGGCGCTCACCACGTCGGTCTGGTGCAGGCCGTACTCGCCGTCCGCCACACCACCGGCCAGGGTGTCGATCTCGGCGAACACCCGGTTGCCCAGCCGGAGCAGGGGATCCAGCTCGGTGACGTAGCCGGCGAGCAGCGCGACGTGCTCCTGCTCGGCTGCTGCCTGCTCAGCGGCGTCCTCGGCCGCCTCCTGCGCCGTCCGCTCCTGCTCGGCCCGCTGCTCGGCGGCGTACTCGACGGCGACCGGTGAATCGGCGGGCAGCTGCTCGATCGCCCGCTGCTCGTCGCGCTGACCCACCCGGAACGTGACCGTGTCGTCCAGGTCGACCGCGGCGCCGGCCGAGGGGCTGGACCCGACGACCACCCAGTTGGCGTCCATCAGCACCGACCGGTCCTCGAAGGCGTCCTGGTCCTCGAACTCCTCGAACCCGAGGTCCTCCAGGGTGCGGTGCGCCTCGTCGAGGGGCATCCCGACCAGGTCGGGCAGTTCGACGGGATCGGCTCCGCAGCCGGACAGCAGCAGGAGGGCCGACACGGCCGTGGACACGGAGAGCACCGAGCGGGGCATGCGCACGGCCGCACCGTAGGCGCGGTCGCCCGCCCGCCGTCCGCACTCCTGACACGCCTGCGGCCCGCGGGTCCGGAGTGCGGGTCTGGGGTGCATGAGGCGCGCTCGGCGCGCGCCCCGGGGGCGGTCAGGCCGGCTGCAGCTCCTGGAGCACCGACGCCGGAGCCGGCTCGTGGCCGAGCGGGCTGCGCCGGAAGGAGCCGGTGCCGTGCGAGACCGAGCGCAGCGCGCCGGCGTAGTCCAGCAGCTCCCGCTCGGGCACCTCGGCGGAGATCGTCGTCCGGTCCAGCTCCGGGTCCGGCGCGCTGCCGGTGACCCGGGCCCGCCGGCTGGACAGGTCCCCGAGGACGGCGCCGACGTGCTCGGCGGGCACCGTGACCTGCACGGCGCACCAGGGCTCGAGCACCCGGGTGCCCGCGGCGGCGGCCAGCTCGCGGACGGCGAGGGCGCCGGCGGCCTGGAAGGAGGCGTCGGAGGAGTCGACCGAGTGCGCCTTGCCGTCGACCAGGGTCACCTCCAGGTCCACCAGCGGCCGGTCCCCGGCCGCGGCCTGCGCCCGCACGCCCTTCTCCACGCTGCCGTGGAACTGGGACGGCACCGCGCCGCCCACCACCCGCTGACTGAAGGTGATGCCCGAACCCGGGGCGCCGGGTCGGCCCTCCAGCACCACGACGGCGTACTGGCCGTGCCCGCCGGACTGCTTGACGTGCCGGGCGGTGACCGTGGCCGGGCCGGCCAGCGTCTCCACCAGCGGCACCCGGACGGCGGGGGTCCGCACCGCCACGCCGTACCGGGTGCGCAGCCGGTCCAGCAGCACCTCGGCGTGCGCGTCCCCGACGCACCACAGCAGCGTCTGCCCGGTGTCGGTGCGCCGCTCCAGCCGGACGGTCGGGTCCTCGGCCAGCAGCCGGGTCAGCGCCGCGGACAGCCGGTCCTCGTCGGCCCGGGACGGCGCCTCCACCGCGACCGGCAGCTGCGGCTCGGGCAGCTCCCACGGCGGCACCAGCACCGGCCGGTCGGGGCTGGACAGCGTGTCGCCGGTCTCGGCGCTGGACAGCCGGGCCACCGCGCAGACATCACCCGCCGGGCACTCGGAGATCGGCCGCAGCACGCTGCCCAGCGGGCTGGACAGGGCGCCGATCCGCTCGTCGGCGTCGTGGTCGGGATGGCCCCAGGCGGCCAATCCGTGCCCGGAGACGTGCAGCGCCGTGTCCGGGCGCAGCGTGCCGGAGAACACCCGGACCAGCGAGACCCGGCCCAGGTAGGGGTCGGTCGTCGTCCGCACCACCTCGGCGACCAGCGGACCGGCCGGGTCGCAGCCCACCGGGCCCAGCGGCCGGCCGTCCAGCCCGGTGACCTGCGGACAGGGCCGCTGCAGCGGCGAGGGGAACGCGGTGACCACCAGGTCCAGCAGCTCCCGCACCCCCACGCCGGCCAGCGGGGCGACACAGACCACCGGGTGCAGCTCCCCGCGGGTCACCGCCGTCCCGAGGTCGGCCGCCACCTCCGCGGCCGTCACCTCCTCCCCGGTGAGGTAGCGCTCCATCAGGGTCTCGTCCTCGCTCTCGGCGATCACCGCCTCGATGAGCTCGGCGCGCAGCTGGGCAGCCTCGGGCCGCCCGGGCTGCGGCTCGAGCAGCGAGACCGCCGGCTGCGGGGCGCCGTCCGGGCCGCGCTCGACCAGCTGCAGCAGGTGGACGCCGGCCCCGAAGCGCTCCCGGCAGCTGCGCACCACCTCGGCGACGTCGGCGCGCGGCCGGTCGACCTGGGTGACCACCACGGCGCGGGACAGCCCGGCGGCCCGGCACTCGTCCCACAGCAGCTCGGTGCCCGCGTCGACGCCGGCGACGGCGGAGACGACGAACAGCGCCGCGTCGGCCGCGCGCAGGGCGGCCCGCACCTCACCGAGGAAGTCCGGCGCGCCGGGGGTGTCCAGCAGGGTGACCCGGTGGCCGGCGTGCTCGACGGTGGCGGCGTGCAGCGACACGGAGTGCTGCAGCCGGACCTCGACGTCCTCGGTGTCCAGGCAGGTGGTGCCGTCCTCGACCCGGCCGGCCCGCGGCAGCGCGCCGGTGGCGGCGACCAGCGCCTCGGCCAGGGTGGTCTTGCCCGCGCCGGCCCGGCCGACCAGGGCCACGTTGCGCACCCGGTCGGCCGGGCGCGGCGGCGGCGCACCGGTGTGCTCCCGGCCGTTGTCGGTGCGATTGCGACTGCCCATCGGACCTCCGCGAAGACGTCGTCGTCCCCCCGCGTCCCAGCCTGTACCCCGGGCAGCGTGCCGACAAGGGGCCGGGGGCCCCCGCCGGGACGAGACCGGCACCACTGTCCGCCCACACTGCGGACGGGGGGTGCGCCGGAGAGGATCGACCCGTGACTGCGCAGCCGACGACGGACGCCTGGGGCATCGACGCCAGCTGGCTCGACGCCCTGGACACCGAACACACCATCGCCCCCGAGACCATCGAGCGGATGCGGGCGGTGATCGGGGAGCCGCCCGCCGACCTGCTGGAGACCGCCCCGATCGTGGCCCGGCCCGGCGACCCGCTGGAGGTGGAGGGCGGCGAGGTCGAGTGCGAGGACGGCGGGACCCGGCACGTCAGCGGCTCGCTGCCCGAGGACTTCCCGCTCGGCTACCACCGGCTGCGCACCCCCGATGGCCGGGACCGGCGGCTGATCGTCTCCCCCGGCCGGTGCTGGCTGCCCGAGCACTGGCGGGCCTGGGGCTGGGCGGTGCAGCTCTACGCCACCCGCAGCCGGCAGAGCTGGGGCATCGGCGACCTGCGCGACCTGCGGGCGCTGCGCGAGCTGGCCCAGGAGCAGGGCGCCGGCTTCGTGCTGGTCAACCCGCTGCACGCGGTCTCGCCCACGCCCGAGCAGGAGGCCAGCCCCTACCTGCCGGCCACCCGGCGCTTCCGCAACCCGGTCTACCTGCACGTCCCCGACGTGCCGCACCCCGACGACGTCGACGTGGAGGCCGAGGCCGGCCGCGCACTGTCCGACGGCGAGCTCATCGACCGCGACGCCGTCTGGGCGCACAAGCGCCGGGTGCTGCGCCGGGTCTTCGACGCCGGCACCGACCAGCAGGCCTTCCGCGACTGGTGGTGGTTCCAGGGCCAGCCGCTGATGGACTGGGCCACCTGGTCCGCGCTCGCCGACGCCCACGGCCCGGACTGGCACGCCTGGCCCGAGGAGCTGCGCGACCCGCGCGGCGAGGGGGTCGCGGCCTTCGCCGCCGCGCACGAGGACGAGGTCTCCTTCCACGCCTGGCTGCAGTACCAGCTCGACCAGCAGCTGACGGCGGCCACCGAGGGCCTCACCGTCATCCAGGACCTGCCGATCGGGGTGGCCGGCGGCGGAGCGGACGCCTGGGCCTGGCAGGACGTGCTGGCGTCGGGGGTCAGCGTCGGCGCCCCGCCGGACGCCTTCAACAGCTCGGGCCAGGACTGGGGCTCCCCGCCGCTGGTGCCCTGGCGGCTGCAGGCGGCCGACTACGAGCCGTTCGTCCAGTCGATCCGGGCCACCATGGCCGGCGCCGGCGGGCTGCGCGTGGACCACGTGATGGGCCTGTTCCGGTTGTGGTGGGTGCCGTCGGACGGGTCGGCCGCCGAGGGCGCCTACGTCCGCTACCCGCACGAGGACCTGCTCGACATCGTCGCCCTGGAGAGCCACCGCGCCCAGGCGATCGTCGTCGGTGAGGACCTCGGCACGGTCGAGGAGGGCGTCCGCGAGGCGATGGCCGCCCACGGCGTGCTGTCCTACCGGCTGCTGTGGTTCGAGGACGACGAGCCGTCGGCCTGGCCCGCCGAGGCGATGGCGGCCATCACCACCCACGACCTGCCCACCGTGGCGGGGCTGTGGACCGGTGCGGACGTCGCCGAGCAGCGCGAGCACGGCACCGGGACCGAGGAGGAACTGGAGCGCGGCCGGAGCTCGCTGCTGGCCCACCTGCCCGACGTGCCGGAGGGCGCCTCCCCGGCCGAGGCGGTCGAGGCGGCGCACCGCCGGCTGGCGACCGCCCCCTCGGTGCTGCTGTCGGCCACCCTGGACGACGCCCTGGCCGTCGAGCGCCGGCCGAACATGCCCGGCGCGGACGACCGGCCCAACTGGCGGCTGCCGCTGCCGGTGCCGCTGGAGGAGCTCGCCGGCCACCCGGGCGTCCAGGCGGTCGCCCGCGCGCTCGCCGAGGGCGTGGCGCCGCAGCTGCCCACCCAGAAGCGCAAGGGCGGGCGCAGCAAGAAGAAGAAGTGACCCGCCCCGCCGGGTGCCGCCCGCCACGGCGGCACCCGGCGGCACCCGGCGGCGGGGACCCGACCACCCGGACCTAGCGCCCCGGACGGGGCAGCGGGGTGCCCGGGCTGGGCTGCGTGGCCACCTGCCCCACGTCCCAGCCCGACCGCCAGGACGGCGTCCCGTCGGCCCGGTACACGACCAGGTTGCCGTCGTCCTGCATGGCCACCCAGGACGGCCCCTCGCGCCAGGTGCCGGTGGCCCACAGCGGGATGCCGTCGCCCCGGTAGGCGACCAGGTTCCCGTCCGCCTGCATCCGCAGCAGCCACCCGCCGTAGGAGCCCGCCGAGTACAGCGGCCGGCCGGTGGCCGAGTGGTACACGACGACGTTGCCGTCGTGCTGCAGGACGACGTGGTAGCGGCCGTTGGGCGAGGTGACCTGCTGGCCGCGGACCAGCTCGTCGCCGGCGCGCAGCACCGAGCGGTCCCAGCCGGTGTGCCAGACCGGCGTCGCGTCCGGGCGGTAGACGACGGTGTTGCCGTCGTCCTGCACGGTCAGGTACGCCCCCGGGTCGTGCCACGTGCGGGTGTCCCACAGCGGCCGGCCGTTGCGGTCGTAGAGGACGACGTTGCCGTCGGTCTGCACCTCCAGCACCGTCCCCGGGCGGCCCCAGGTGCCCGAGCTCCACAGCACCCGGTTGCCGGGGGCGTAGGAGACCAGGTTCCCGTCGGTCTGCATCTCCAGCCGGTACCGCCCGTCCGGCGAGCGGAGCGCCTGCCCGCCGGTCATCCGCTGCCCGCCGCGGAGGGTGTGCCCCAGCACCTGGCCGCCGGGGGCGGGCACGTCGGCCCGCGCCGGGACCTGCACCGGGGAGCTGCCGCAGGTCAGCAGCGCCGGGATCAGCGCCGCCTCCTCGGCCGGGTCGACGGTGAGCCCCCAGCGGTACTTCACCTGGGTCCACTCCAGCGCGTACCGGCAGGCGGTGCCGGCGGCGGGCGGCATCCACTCCGCCGGGTCGCGGTCGCCCTTGGCCCGGTCCACCTCGACGGTGACCGCGGCCAGGGTGGGCCCGAAGTCCAGGTCGTTGGCGTAGGCCTCCCGCTGGGCGGCCGACCAGGCGCCGGCGCCGGACGCCCACGCCTCGGCCAGCGGCACCAGGTGGTCGACCGCCAGCCCGGCCGGGTCCGTGCGCGTCACGCCGTCGTACCACGACGTCCAGCTGCCCTGTACCGAGCACTGGCCGGACACCGCGGCCGGGACCGTGGACTCGGCGATCAGCACCTCCTGCCGGGTGCGGCAGCCGTCGCCGTCGGCGTCCACGTCCTCGCGGAACAGACCGGGGCCGTACGGCGGGCTGGTGGACTCCGGGACGACGACGAGCCGGTCGAGCAGCTCGGTCGCGAAGACGGTCTCCGCCGATGCGGGCCCGGCGCCGACCAGGGCGCCGAGCCCCAGCAGCGTCGTCGTGACCCCGGCGCCCAGCAGCCTGCCCAGTCGTCTCGCCATCGGTTCCCCCACCGCAGCAGTCGTGACCCGCGACACGGTAGCGATCCGGCCCGTAGGGCCGGAAGTCCTTTTCCGGCGACCCGGTCTCGAACGCGTGTTCGATTCCCGTGGCATGCTCTCCCGGTGGCGGGCGGCATGCACCGGGGGCGGCACGGGAGCTCGCTCGCCGACCGGGCGGCCGGCTCCGGCGTCCCCGCGCCGGCGGGCCGTCCTCCGGCCGATGCGGACGGCGGGCCGCGGCGCCCGGCCGGGCAGGGGCACGGCCGGCACTGCTGGGTCCGTGACCCGCCCGACGCCCCGGGCATCTGGCCGGGCCTGCTGGTCGAGTGGCGGCAGCGGGCCGAGGGCTGGCACGGCCGGGTGGCCTACACCGTCGTCGGCGAGCACGGGCCGGTGCTGGTCGAGGCCTGGCTGCCGGCCGACCAGCTCAAGCAGGGGTGAGACGGTTGGGACGGCGGCGGGCGGGCTAACCGGTGGTCAGCCCGGTCCGCGCCCGCGGACCCCCAGAGCGGAGGACGACGATGAGCAGCCCGCAGGAACCCAACCTCGACGACGTGATGATCCCGACGGAGTCGGCGCCGCGGGACCGGCAGGAGCACGCCAAGGACCCGCACCTGTCCGACGAGGCGCTCGAGCACCGCACCGAGCTGGAGCGGCAGGCCGTCGGCTCCGACGACGCGAACCCGGCCGGCGCCCAGGAGCACGCAGCCACCGACTGACGAAGGACCCCCTCGCCCGCCACCACTCGCGAGCTCGCGGTGGGGCCCTGCGAGGGGGCTGGGGGCGGGGCCCGGGACGGGGCGGAGGTCAGGTCTGCCGCAGGGGGCGGGTGCGGCCCAGCACCAGGGTGAGCAGCAGCGCCCCGGCGGTGCAGCCGCCGGCGAGCACGACGACACCGGGCCAGCCCGCCCCCTGCCAGGCCCGGCCGGCCAGCGTGCCGCCCGCGGAGGCGCCCACGTAGTACCAGAACGAGTACAGCGAGGCCGCCTGGCCGACCGCCCGGCCACCGAGCTGGGCCCGGGTGGCCACCCAGCCGCTGGCCACCCCGTGCGCGGCGAAGAAGCCGACGGTGAGCACGCACAGCCCGGCCACCGTCCACCACAACGGCCGGGGCAGGGTCAGCGCCAGACCGGCCCCGACCAGCAGGACCGCCAGCGGCACCACCACCCGGCGGCCGGCCCGGTCGGCCAGCCAGCCCGCCACCGGGGAGCTGACCGAGCCCAGCAGGTAGGCGAGGAACACCAGGCTGGCCAGTCCCGGGCGGAGCGAGTAGGGCGCGGACTCCAGCCGGAAGGTGCCCGCGTTGTAGACGGCGGCGAAGCCGGCCATCAGCAGCGCCGCGAACCCGTAGAGGGCCAGCAGCGCCGGGTCGGTGAACCCGGCCGCGAGCTGGCGCAGCAGCCCGCCCTCCCGGGGCACCCGGGTGAAGCGACGCGAGGCCGGCAGCAGCAGCCGGACGGCGACCGCGCAGGCCACCGCCAGCACCGCCGCTCCGCCCAGCGCCGCCCGCCAGCCGCCCAGCTCGGTGAGGAACCCGGTCAGCAGCCGCCCGGTGAGACCCCCGATGGCGGTGCCGCTCACGTAGAGCCCGATCGCCCGCCCGCTCACCGACGGGTGCAGCTCCTCGCGCAGGTACGCCGCCGCCACCGCCGGCAGCCCGGCCAGGGCGAACCCCTGCAGGGCGCGGAGCACGAGCAGCACCTCCCACGCCGGGCTCAGCGCCAGCAGCACCGCGAGCACCGCCGTGGCCGCAAGGCTGGCGTGCAGCACCGGGGTCCGGCCGCGGCGGTCCGACAGCGGGCCCAGCACCAGCAGCCCGACCGCCAGGGACGCGGTGCTGATCGAGACGGCCAGCGTGGCCGCCGTCGGGGACACCGCGAAGGACCGGGACAGCTCGGGCAGCAGCGCCTGCGGGGAGTACAGCGTGGCGAACACCGCCAGCCCGGCGAGGAACACCGCCGTGGCCGCCCGCCGCAGCTCCGGGTCACCGGCCCGGTGCCCGGGCCAGGGCTCCTGGCTCAGCGGGTCCACGCCGGCTCCATGCCCCGAGCCTGCACCTGTGAGCGGGGGCACGGTCGCCGGGGTGCCAGGCTGGTGCCGTGACCCGACTCGCCGCCCCGGACGTCGCCTGCTGGGTGGTCAAGAGCAGCCGCCCGCCCGCCGTCCTGGCGCCGGGGTGGTCCCCCGGCGGCACGGTGCGGCTGACCCGCTGCCTGCGGCCGTCCTACCGGCTCGGCCTCATGCGGCCCGGGCAGCCCTGCCTGCTGTGGGTCAGCGGCCGCGACTCCCCCGGGGTGCACGCCCTCGGGCTCCTGGCCGGGGAGGTCGCCGAGGCGGGCGGTGGACCGGAGGTGCCGGTCGCGTTCACCCTGCTGGCCGAGCCCGTTCCCCGGGGGGAGCTGCTCGCCGACCCCGCCGCCCGGGACGCCGAGGTGCTCCGGATGCCGGCGGGCAGCAACCCCTCGTGGCTGTCCGCCGGGCAGTACGCCGCCGTCCTCGCGCACAGCCGCGGCTGGGATGATGGGCTCCCGTGACCCCTTCGCGCTACCGCCTGGGCGGGCTCGCCTGGCTGCTGACGCTGCAGTTCTTCGTCGTCGAGGCGATCGCGGCCCTCCGCTACGACGGCTACTCCTACGCCGCGGACGTGATCAGCGACCTCGGGACCGCCACGTCGCCCGCGGCGACGCTGATGAACGCCTCCTTCGTCGTGCAGGGCGTGCTGATCGCCGCGGGCGCGCTGCTGCTCGGACCGGGGCTGGCCGGGACCGGCGGCCGGGTCGCCCAGGTGCTGCTGGTCGCGGCCGGCGTGGGCGTGCTGCTGGTCGGGGTCTTCCCCTCCGACGGCAACGGGGCCGCGCACCTGGTCGGGGCCACCGTGCACCTGCTCGGCGGCGGGCTGGGGCTGATCGCACTGGCGTACGGCGTCCGCCCGCGCTCGGAGGCGCTGGGCACCGCGCTGGCCGTGCTCGGCCTGGCCGGGGTGATCGGCACGATCTTCTTCGGCGGGGCGGTGTTCCTCTTCCTCGGCGAGGGCGGCATGGAGCGGGTCGCGGCCTACGTGATCCCGGTCGGGCTGGCGGTCGCCGGCGTCGTGCTGTGGCGCCAGCAGGACAGCTGGTGGGAGCTGACCAACCCCGACGGGACGCCGACCCGCCGCCAGCTCCGCGAGGACGCCCGGCTGGAGCGGGCCCGCCGCCAGGCCGAGCGGGACGCCGCGCTGGAGGCCGCCGCCCGCCGCACGGAGCAGCGCCCGCCGGCGCGTCCGGCCGCCGGTGCCGGGGACGAGCCCGACGACTTCGACCCCGACGACCCCTGGGCTCCGCCCCGCCGCTGACCCGCCGCCGCCGCGGCCCTACCGGTGCTCGCGGCGGCGGTCCCGCCGGCGGGACAGCGCCACCCCGGCCAGGCAGACCGCCCCGCCGAGGACCGCCAGCGCCGGTGGGACCTCGTCCAGCAGCGCCCACCCGAGCAGCACGACCAGCGGCGGCACCAGGTACGTGCTCACGCCGAGCCGGCCGGCGTCGCTGCGGGCCAGCGCGTAGGCCCACGTGCTGAACGCCAGCGCGGTCGGGACCACCCCGAGGTAGACCATGCCCACGACCGAGGACGCCGGCGCCGTCGCCAGCTCGTCGGCGAGCGCGCCGGCCCACGGCAGGCAGACCACGGTGCCCAGGGCGCAGGCGGTCACTGTGACCTGCAGGCCGGGCAGCCGGCCCAGCAGCGGCTTCTGCGCCACCACCCCGGCGGCGTAGGTCACCGCGGCCACGATGCACAGCAGGCTGCCGACCAGGTCCGCGCCGGCCTGACGGGTCCCCAGGCCGATGAGCAGCACCCCGCCGAAGGCCACGGCGATGCCGGCCAGCAGCCACCGGGGGAAGCCCTCGCCCAGCAGCAGGCCGGCGAACACCGCGATCAGCACCGGGCCGACGTTCACCAGCATGGCCGTGGTGCCGGCGTCCAGGTGCTGCTCGGCGGCGTTGAGCGCCAGGTTGTAGACGCCGAACCAGCCCACGCCGCAGACCGCCAGCAGCCGCCACTCGGCGCCGGTGGGCCGGACCCACCGGCGCCGGGACTGCAGCAGCGCGAGGACGGCGGTGCCCACGGCGAGCCGGCCCAGCGCCAGGGCACCGGGCGAGAGGTCCTCCCCCACAGCCCGGATGCCGATGAACGCCGACGCCCAGGCCAGCAGGGTGAACGCGACGGCTCCGACGACCAGCGGGGGGACGGCGGTCGGTCGGGTACGGGTCGTCCCCGCGGCGGTGTGCACACCGGCACGCTATGTCGCCCCCGGCACCGGGTCCGGCGGGATCCGGCCGTCGCAGGAGGACTGGCCGTCCCGGCGCGGAGGTCGGCCGGGACGACGCGGTCAGCGCTCCTGGTCGGTGGGTCGGACGAGCACCTCGTTGACCGCGACGTGCGGCGGCTGGGTGACCAGGTAGAGCACCGCGCGGGCGATGTCCTCGGACTGCAGCCGGCGCATGGTGGCGTGCGTGCGCTCGGCGGCCGCCTTGGCCTCGGGCTGGGTGATGTGGCTGGTCAGCTCGGTGGCCACCGCCCCGGGCTCGACCAGGCCGATCCGGACGCCGCGGCCGGTGACCTCCTGGCGCAGCGACTCGCTGAAGGCGTTCACCGCCCACTTGCTGGCGTTGTACACACCGGCGCCCTTGCGGGCGGTCCGGCCGGCCACGCTGGAGATGTTGACGACGTCGCCGGACCCCTGCTCGACCATGCCCTCGATGGCCGCGTGGGTCATGTACATCAGGCCGAGCACGTTGGTGTCCATCATCCGCCGCCAGTCCTCCGGGTCGGCGCCGACGATCGTGCCCAGCAGCATCACCCCGGCGTTGTTGACCAGGACGTCGAGCCCGCCGAGCTCCTCGCGGGTGCGGGCGACCGCGGTGCGGCAGGCGTGCTCGTCGGTGACGTCGAGGTCCAGTTGCAGCACCCGGGCGCCGCCGTCCTGCAGCTCGGCCGTCAGCGCGTCCAGCCGGTCCTTGCGCCGGGCGCCGACGGCGACGGACGCGCCGGCCTCGGCCAGGGCGATCGCCGTCGCCTCGCCGATGCCCGACGACGCGCCGGTGACCAGCGCGACCTTGCCGTCCAGGGGGCGGGTGCCGTTCGTCATGCGTTCCTCCTCAGCCGGCCGCCGGGTGCGGCCAGGAGGTCCTGTGCCCGTTCGGCCGCAGGTCACGCCTGGGCACGGCACGGCACCGGCCCGGTCCCCGCACGGGGACCGGGCCGGCACGGCTAGTGGCGACGGGCGCCACGGTCGACGTCGGAGGGGTCGGCGCCGCCGGGGTCGTCGTCCACCCGGTGCCTCCCGCTGGCGCCCAGCGCCGGGCCGGTGCCGGACGGGTAACCGCCCTCGGCGGTGAGCGCGGCCTTCATCTCCGCCGGCGCCAGCGCCCGGGCCAGGTGCCAGCCCGCGACGGCGACGATGGTGCCCAGCGCGATGCCCGAGAGCGAGAAGTTCTCGGTGAACACGAGGGTCACGTTGCCGATGCCGATGATGATCCCGGCGGCCAGCGGCACCAGGTTGATCGGGTTGGCGAAGTCGACCCGGTTCTCCTTCCAGATCTTGGCGCCGAGCAGGCCGATCATCCCGTACAGGACGACGGTGATCCCGCCGAGCACCCCACCGGGGGTGGCGTTGACCACGGCGCCGAACTTGGGCACCAGTCCCAGCAGGACAGCCACCACGGCCGCGACGTAGTACGCCGCGGTCGAGTAGACCCGGGTGGCGGCCATGACGCCGATGTTCTCCGCGTAGGTGGTGGTCGGCGAGCCGCCGACGGAGGTGGCCACCACGGTCCCGACGCCGTCGGCGAAGACCGCCCGGCCGAGCACCGGGTCGAGGTCCCGCTTGGTCATCTCGCCGACCGCCTTGACGTGCCCGGCGTTCTCCGCGACCAGCGCGATCACCGCGGGCAGCACCAGCAGCGAGAAGTTGACCGAGAAGGACGGGCCGGTGAACTGCGGCAGGCCGAACCACGGGGCCGTGCTCACGGCCTCCAGGTTGACCCGGTCGTGCGTGGTGGCCTCGGTCGCCCCGCCCAGCACCGAGGTGATCGGGCCGGCGGTGGCGTCCAGCAGCAGTGACAGCAGGTAGCCGAAGACCAGGCCCAGCAGGATGGAGATGCGGGCCCAGAAGCCGCGCAGCGCCAGGGCGACCACGATGACGAAGGTCATGGTGGCCAGGGCCACCCACTGGTCCTGCGGCCAGTAGATGCCGGCCGCCACCGGGGCCAGGTTGAAGCCGATCAGCATCACCACGGCGCCGGTGACCGCCGGCGGCAGCACCCGGTTGACGACCCGGGTGCCGAGGAACTGGATGGCCACGCCGACCAGGGCCAGCACGATGCCGGAGACCAGGATGGCGCCGACGACGTCCGAGCTGTCCCCGCCCGCGGCCCGGATGGCCGCCACACCACCGACGAAGCTGGCGCTGGTGCCCAGGTAGGAGGGCACCTTCCCCTGCACGATGAGCAGGAAGATGATCGTCGCGATCCCGCTCATCATGATCGCCAGGTTGGCGTCCAGGCCCATGACCAGCGGGAAGACGAACGTCGCGCCGAACATCGCGACGACGTGCTGGGCGCCGATGCCCACGGTCAGCGGCCAGGACAGCCGCTCGTCGGGGGCCACCGCCTCTCCGAGCGGCGGCGTCGTGCCGTCTCCGTAGAGCTTCCACCCGAACGCCATGGGTCCTCCTGTGGCAGGCCACCGGCAACGGCCGAGCCGGATAGCTCAGCGCTGAGAAACCGCACAGTGACAGACCTCCGCCCGCCGCACCAGTGCCCCGGCCGCCCCGCAGGGACCCGCCGCTCGGTGGCCCCGTCCAGAGGCTCGCCCTGAGCTTGCGAGGGGTGAGGAGGACGGGGTCCTTCTGGAGCGGTGGGGGCAGCGGGGCCCTTCTTCATGCGAGCTGTTCGAGCCCGTCGTCCACGACGGCCGCGGCGGCGGACTCCAGCGGCGGGCGGTGCGCGGAGTCCAGGCCGCGCATGCGGGCGGCGTGCAGCGCGAGCAGCAGGTTCAGCCGGAGCGTCGGGTCGGTGGTGAAGGGCCCGAGCAGCCGCTCCAGCTTCCCGATCCGGTACCGCATCGTGTTGTAGTGGAAGTGCAGCCGGCGGGCCGACTCGGCCACGTTGAGGTTGGTCTCCAGCAGCACGCGCAGCGTCTCCCGCAGGTCGTTGGCGTCGGCGTCCGCGGACTCGGCCAGCGGGCCGAGCACCTCGTCGACGTAGGACCGCAGCTCGTTGCTGTCCGGGATCAGCGACAGCAGCCGGAACACCCCGAGCTGGTCGAAGTGGGTCACCGCGTGCCCGCCGTGGATCTCCTGCCCCACGACCAGGGCCCGCTGCGCCTGCTGGTAGGCCTCCCCCAGCGCGGTCAGCGCCTCGGCGGGGCGGCCGATGCCGGTGCCCAGCAGCCGCCCCACCCGGCGCAGCCGGCCGTTGACCCGGGCGGTGACCGCCGCGACCAGCCCGGAGACCTCCTCGGGGGTGCGGCCGTCCAGCGGCAGCACCGTGACGATCTCGGTGGACAGGCCCGCGACCGCCGCGCCGGCGACCTCGGCGTCCACCGCCGACCGCCAGCCGTCGGCCAGCCGGTCCAGCACGTCCAGGGCACGGGTGGGGTCGCCGCCGGAGTCGACCGTCTCGGTGGCGGTGACCAGGACGACGACCGGCCCGTCCAGCCGCCAGCCGAAGGACCGGGTGTAGGCCAGCACCCGCTCGGTGTGCCGGACGCTGCCGCCGACCAGCCGGCGGACCAGGTCGCCCTGGAACCGGAGCTCCACCGAGTGGACAGCGGCGTGCCGGATCTCCGACAGCGCGGCGATGACCGCCGCCTGCTCGAGGACCACGCCGGCGCCCACCAGCATCGGGCCGTGCCGGTTCACCGCGACCAGCCAGCCGTGCCGCTGGTCGCCGGCCATGATCGGGGCGACCGCGTACTCGCCCACCCCGCCGGGCAGCTCGTGGTGGCCGGGGACGAGCAGGATGCCGTCGGCCGGGGAGAGGTCGGCGTCGGCCAGCACGTTGGCCGGGGTGACGACGCTCTGGTCGGCCCGGTTGCCCGACAGCCGCCGGGACGGAGTGAGGTCGGCGAACGCGTCGTCGGCGGCGGCGTCCAGCAGCCATAGCCAGTCCCGGATCTCCTCGACGTCGGAGTCCAGCCCGGCGCTGGTGGCCACCTCGCGGTCCGGTCCGAGCCCCAGCACCGCGGCGCCGTCCAGGAAGGTCGACACCTGCCCGGTCACCTCGGCCAGCCCACCGCCGGACAGCGCGACGTCGATGAACTGGTTGTGCATCCGGTTGGCCAGGCTCAGCGCCTGGGTCTGCTTGTCGATGATGGCGCCGAGCACCTCGGCCACCACCTCGTCCAGGCGGGCGGTGGCCGGCAGGGCGAACACCGGGAAGCCGCGCCGGTCGGCCTCGGCGAGCAGCTCGGCCGGCAGCCCGGTGACCACCTCGCCGTTGAGCGAGCGGTCGCCGGTGCGGTAGGCCAGGGCCGCGCTTCCGCCGCGGTGCAGCCGCTCGACCAGCGCCCGGTACTGCGCGGGGTCGGCCCGCGGCAGCGGTCCGCCGAGCACGATGAGGACGTCGGGACCGGCTCCGGAGAGCGGGTCGGCCGGGTCGTCGACGACGACGTGCCGTACCACCCGGCGTTCACCGGTCGCGCCGGCGACGATCACGGTGCCGGTCATCCCGGGCAGCGCGAGGACCTGTTCCACGGCCAGCCCCATGCTGTCCTGCAGGGCGCTCCGGTCGGCCGGCGGCACCTGTGACAGCACCGGTTCGACGGACGCAGCGACCGGACTGAAAGTAGCCAGCCGGTCGCGGTGCGCAGCGAAACTCACGGACGTCTCACGCTCAGTCACTCTACGTTCCCCCAAGTGCCATGACGGGTCGTCCGTCCGCTTGATTCTGTCAGACGTCCCTGGACGGGCGCACCCATCCTTGGCGAGAATCGCCATACAGGGCCGGACGACGCGCCATCTAGGTTCGTGTTCCGGCACTGGCCCGGGTCGGATGGTAGGCGCCCCTCACCGCACGGTGGGCTCCTCCCCTCCACCCGCGACGAGGGAGTCCGGGACGGGGCTGGCGTCATCTGCCTGACCCGTTCACCGCACGGGTGGGAGGTCCCATGCGCACCATCGACGGAGGTTCCGGCAGCCAGGGCGAGGCCGGGGCACGGCAGACCGCGCCTGCCGGGCAGGCTGCCCGGGCCGGCGTCCCGACCATCCCGCTGCCCCGCGCGTCGGCCGCGGCGGCCGCCGCCACCGGCGCCGCGCTGCGCACGGCCGGTGCGGCGGTGCCCGCACAGGCCAGCACCGGCGTCGCCGAGCTGCTCCGCGGCCCCGTGCGCGAGGCGCGCGTGCTGCTCTCCGTGCCCGCGGCGGTCTACCTGACCGTGCAGACGCCCGGTGGCTCGGACGTGGTGGGCGTGCTGACCGCGGACGCCGCCCGGCTCCCGTTGGGCTGCGTGCTGTTCCGGCCCTCCAACGGACGCCCCCTGGTCTCGGTGCCCAGTGGCGCGCCGGCGCAGGTGGGCGGCGGACGGGTGACCGTCGGCGACCTGACCGTGCGCGCCGCCGCGTGGTGGGACCCCCGCCCCAAGCTGCCCACCGCCCGGCCGGCGCTGCTGCCCGAGGGCGTCCGGATGCTCCGCGCCGCGGTGTACGGGGAGGGCGTGCCGCACAGCGCGTTCACCCTGCCCGGGCTGCCGAGTGGGCCCAGCGGCCCGCTGGCCGCGCTGCGCGGCGCCGTCCGCCGCGCCGACCTGGACGCCGCGCTGCGCACCGCCACCCGGTTGGTGGGACTGGGCCCGGGCCTGACCCCCGCCGGTGACGACGTGCTGGCCGGCACCACGGCGGGGCTGGTCCTGCTCGGTCACCCGGCGGCGGAGCGCTTCGGCGCCGGCGTCACCGGACTGGCCGCCGGTCGCACCACCGAGCTGTCCCGGGCGCTGCTGCGGCACGCCGCGGCCGGCCGGGTCAGCGGCGAGTACGCCGCCGTGCTGCGTGCGCTGGTCGGTGACGGCGCCCTGGCGCCGGCGCTGGCGGCGCTGCTGGGCGCCGGGTCGACCAGCGGCCGGGCGCTCGCGCTGGGCCTGTGCACGGCGATCGACCTGGTCGACCGGACCACCCGCCCGCGCTGACCCCCCGCCCGGGTCAGCGCACCGCGGCCAACACCTGCACCTCGACCAGCTGGTCGGGGTAGCCGAGCACCGTGACGCCCAGCAGCGTGCTGGGCGGGTCGTGGTCGCCGAACCCCCGGCGGACGACGTCCCAGGCGGCCACCAGGTCGCGTCGGTCGCCGCTGGCCACGTACACCGTCGAGACGACGACGTCGGACAGTCCCGCTCCGGCGGCGGCGAGCGCCTCGCCGAGGTTGGTCATCACCTGCCCGGCCTGGCCCGCCACGTCCCCTGGAGCGACGGTGCGCCCCTGTGCGTCCAGCGGGCAGGCGCCGGCGGTGCACACGAGCCGGGCGCCGGGAGCGACGGAGGCGGCGTAGGCGTACGGCGCGTACGGGCTCAGCCCGGGGACACGGAGCAGGTCGACAGGGCCGTCGGGCACCCGCCCAGCCTCGCAGCCACCCGCTGACCCCGCATCGGCGTCCGCCGGTCAGCGGGTGAGGGCGGCCCAGCGCGCCGGGGTGAACCCGTAGGCCTGCTTGAACTGGCGCGTCATGTGGCTCTGGTCGGCGAAGCCGGCGTCGGCAGCCGCCCGCGCGAGGGGTCGTCCCTCGCCGATCGCCGTGCGGACCAGGGCCAGCCGCCGCTGGGTGCGGTACCGGGCCGGGCTGGTGCCGAACGCGCGCCGGAAGTGACGGGCGACGGTGTAGCGGTCGGTCCCGGCGACCTCCTCCAGGGTGGCGGCGGACGTGTGCTCATGGGCGTGCGCCGCCAGGTGGTCCCGCACGGCCGCCATCCCGGAGAGGTCGATCCGCTCGATGGAGGGCTCCGGGGCGTCGCCGAGCCTGGTGAGGCAGTCCGCCACGATGCCCACCAGCTCGACCCGGCCGAGCTCGTCGATCGGGTCGTCGACGTCGGCGAGCAGGGCGGCGAGCGGCCCGGCCGGGCCGCCGGCCCCGTGCACCGGGTCCGCGACGAAGGGCAGGGGTCTCCGGCCGACCGCGTCGCGCACCAGCTCCGGGGCGATGTACAGGATGCGGTAGCCGAACCCCTCCGCGGTCCCGGCAGCGCCGTCGTGGACCTCGTCGGGGTGGAGGACGTGCAGCTGGCCGGGCAGGCAGGCCCGGCGCGACCCCCGGTAGCCGAAGGTCTGCACCCCGAAGGTGGTCATCCCCACCGCGTAGAAGTCGTGACGGTGGGACGCGAACGCGGACCCGTGCAGCCGCACCTCGGCGCGGTCGATCCCGGGCACCGCCGGGCCGAAGCGCACCCGGCTCGACCCGGGGCCGCACGATCGTGCAAGACCTCCGACGTCCGGCACCGTTGGCTCTGGCGGCATGAGTGCACGGTATTGCGCCCGGCGGGCGCCGACAGGTGGACGACGGTGCGCTGGGAGGCGGTAGCCCCGCTGCTGGTGGCGTCGCTGGCGATCATGGGGAGCCCCGGCCCGACCACCATCAGCCTCGTCGCGGCGGCGTCGGCGTTCGGGGTCCGGCGGACGGTCCCCTACCTGGTCGGGGTCGTCCTGGGGACGACCGCCGTCCTCGTCGCGGTCGCCGCCGGGATCACCACCGCCCTGCTCCTGGTACCGGGGCTGGGCACCGTGCTGCTCGTGGCGTCGGCCGGCTACGTGCTCTGGCTCGCCTTCCACATCGCCACGGCCCCGCCACTGGCCGGACGGACCGCCACGTCGGCGGCACCCACCCTGGCCGGCGGTGCGCTCCTCGGGGTGGCCAACCCCAAGGCCTGGGTCGCCATCGCCGCCGTGTTCGGCAGCTCCACCCTCGCCGCGGACGCCACCGTGGACGCCGTCGCCAAGCTGACCCTGCTCGCCGGGATGATCGTGCTGATCCACGTGGCGTGGCTCTGCGCCGGGATACCGCTGGCCCCGCTGCTGCAGCGCCCGCGGCCGTCCCGCGTGCTCAACGTCGTCCTGGCCACCGCGCTGGTCGTGGCGACGGCGCTGGCCTTCCTGGGGTGAGGCCGCCGTGGGCCCTGGTACCCCGGCCGGTCAGTCCGGCAGCACCCCGACCGGGCCGGGCAGCAGCGGGCCGAGCTGGTCCCACTGGGTGATCCGGCAGCCGTCGGTGCGGGACAGCGACAGGTCGACCGGCTCCCCCCGCCAGGTGCCGGTGACGGAGGCGGTCTGCGGACCGCCGTACTGCTCGGTGCACATCGTGTCCGCCGGCAGCGGGGCGAACGGGTCGTCCAGCCCCTGCAGGTGCGCGCAGGCCGCCTCGGCATCGGGCAGGTCGCCGGCGACGGGGTCCCCGCAGGTGAGGGAGTACCGCTCGACCGGGCTGCCGTCCCCGCGGTCCACCTCGACCTGCAGGTCGTCCGCCGCCTGCTGGGTGCTCCCGGCCGCCGCGCCGTCGCCGGCGCCCGAGCTGCCACCGGCGCAGGCGGCCAGCACCGCCAGCGACAGCAGCAGCAGCGCAGCGCGGGACGGCCGGGTCATGCCGTCATCCTGCCGCGGCTAGATGCGGCAGGCGTGGATGCTGGTCACCAGGATCGCCCGGGCGCCGAGCTCCCACAGCTCGTCCATCACCCGGTTGGTGTCGCTCTGCTCGACCATCGCCCGCACCGCCGACCAGCCCTCGGTCTGCAGCGGGCTGACCGTGGGGCCCTCCAGTCCGGGGGTGATCGCGGTGGCCGCCGGGAGGATGGCGTTGGGGCAGTCGTAGTCCAGCATCACGTACTGGCGGGCGACCAGGACCCCGCGCAGCCGGCGCCGCAGCTGGGCCACGGCCGGGATCTCCTCCGCGCCGGCGCGGCCGACCAGCACGGCCTCGCTGGCGAGCACCGGGTCGCCGATGATCCGCAGGCCCGCGGCCCGCAGCGTCGTCCCGGTCTCCACCACGTCGCACACGGCGTCGGCGACGCCGAGCCGGCAGGCGGTCTCCACGGCGCCGTCGAGCTTCACCACGCTGGCCTTGATGCCGGCGTCGTCCAGGTAGCGCTCCAGGATCCCCGGGTAGGCGGTGGCGATCCGGGTGCCCTCCAGGCGCTCGGGCCCGTCGATCGGGGAGTCCACCGGAGCGGCGAACCGGAACGAGGAGCGGCCGAAGCCGAGCGTCATGACCTCGACCGCCGCCGCCCCCGCGCCGTCCGGCGGGGTGGTCTCCAGCAGCATGTCCCGGCCGGTGATGCCGACGTCGAGCCGGCCGGCGGCGACGTAGACGGCGATGTCGCGGGGACGCAGGTAGAAGAACTCGGTGTCGCTGTCCGGGTCGTAGACGGCGAGGTCCTTGGTGCTGCGCCGCTGGCGGTAGCCGCTCTCGGCGAGCATCGCCGCAGCCGGCTCGCTCAGGACCCCCTTGTTGGGCACAGCGACGCGCAGCACGGAACAGCTCCTAGCAAGACGGTGGACAGCGGCCTTGTCGGCCCTCCTGCAGGGTCCCACCGCGAGCTCGCGAGCGGTGGGGGGCAGGAGGGTCCTTTCTCAGAGGTGAGCGTAGACGTCCTGCAGCGTCAGCCCCCGGGCCAGCATGAGCACCTGCACCCGGTAGAGCAGCTGACTGATCTCCTCCGCCGTCCGCTGCTCGCCCTCGTGCTCGGCGGCCATCCAGGACTCGGCGGCCTCCTCGACGACCTTCTTCCCGGCGGCGTGCACGCCGTCCCGGACGGCGCTCACCGTCCCGGAGGCCTCGTCGCCGGCGGCCACCTTCTCGGCGAGCTCGGCGAAGAGGCTGTCGAACGTCTTCACGCCCCGGGCTCCCGGGCGCCGGCCGGCTGCGCCTGGAAGCCGGTGGCGCGCTGCGGGCGGCGGAGGTCGCGCAGCACCAGGGCCGTGGCCAGGGCCGCGGCGGTGGCCTCCCAGCCCTTGTCCTCCGCGGACTCGTCCATGCCGGCGCGGTCGCGGGCCTGCTGCTCGCCCTCGGTGGTCAGCACCCCGTTGCCCACCGGCGTGCCGGCGTCGAGCGACACCCGGGTCAGCCCCGCGGTGACGGAGTCGCAGACGTACTCGAAGTGCGGCGTCCCGCCGCGGACCACCACGCCGAGTGCGACGACGGCGTCGTGCGTGCCGGCCAGCGCCTGCGCGACGACGGGCAGCTCGATCGCGCCCGGGACCCGGACGACGGTCGGCTCGGCCACCCCGGACGCCTCGGCGCACGCCACCGCCCGGGCCAGCAGCGAGTCGCTGATGTCGGCGTGCCAGCGGGCCGCCACGATCCCCAGGGTCAGCCCCGCGGCGTCGATCGGCTCCTGCTTCGGTGCTCCCGCCCCACTCATACCGGCTGCTCGTCGTGGCGCATCGGGATGTCGCTCCCCTTGTGGACGGCTGCGCCGTCCGGCTCGATGATCTCCAACAGGTGTCCCATCCGGTCGCGCTTGGCGCGCAGGTAGCCGACGTTCTCGGCGGTGACGTGCGTCGGCAGCGCGACGCGGCCGGTGATCTTCAGACCGTATCCCTCGAGCCCGGCGCGCTTGGCCGGGTTGTTGGTCAGCAGCCGCATGGTGTGCACGCCCAGGTCGACGAGGATCTGCGCGCCGGTGCCGTAGTCCCGGGCGTCGGCGGGCAGCCCGAGGTCGAGGTTGGCGTCCACCGTGTCCACGCCGGCGTCCTGCAGCTGGTAGGCCTGCAGCTTGTGCAGCAGGCCGATCCCACGGCCCTCGTGCCCGCGGATGTAGAGCACCACCCCGCGGCCCTCCTGGGCGACCGCGGCCAGCGCGGCGTCCAGCTGCGGGCCGCAGTCGCAGCGCAGCGACCCGAACACGTCGCCGGTCAGGCACTCGGAGTGCACCCGGACCAGCACGTCCTGCCCGTCGGCGATGTCCCCGTAGACGAAGGCCACGTGTTCCCGGTCGTCGTAGGAGCTGCGGTACCCCACCGCGGTGAACTCCCCGGGCCGCAGCGGCACCCGCGCCTCGGCGACCCGCTCGACCAGCTTGTCGAAGCGCTTGCGGTAGGCGATCAGGTCCGCGATCGACACCATCACCAGGTCGTGGTCGTCGGCGAACACCCGCAGCTCGTCACCGCGGGCCATGCCGGTCGGGTCCTTCTCGCTGACCACCTCGCACAGCGTCCCCGACGGGCGCAGCCCGGCCAGCACGGCCAGGTCGACGGCGGCCTCGGTGTGCCCGGGCCGGCGCAGCACCCCGCCGTCCTTGGCCCGCAGCGGCACGATGTGGCCCGGCCGGGCGAGGTCGGCGGAGGTCGACTCCGCCGACGCGAGGGTGCGGATGGTGGCCGCCCGGTCGGCGGCGGAGATGCCGGTGGTGATGCCCTCCCGGGCGTCCACGGTCACCGTGTAGGCGGTGCCGCGACGGTCCTGGTTCACCCGGAACATCGGGGGCAGGTCCAGCCGGTCGGCGTCGGCCTCGGTCACCGCGACGCAGATGTAGCCCGAGGTGTACCGCACCATGAACGCCACCAGCTCCGGCGTGGCCAGCTCCGAGGCGAAGATCAGGTCGCCCTCGTTCTCCCGGTCCTCGTCGTCGATGACGACCACCGGGCGGCCGTCCTTGACCGCGGCGATCGCGTCCTCGATCGAGTCCAGCTGCCAGCTCATGCCCGGGCTCCCAGCAGTCGCTCGACGTACTTGGCGATCACGTCCACCTCCAGGTTGACCGGGTCACCGGCGGCGCGCTCCCCGAGGGTCGTCTCGCGCAGGGTGGTCGGGATCAGGCTGACCTCGAACCACGGCTCGGGGGAGTCGGCGAGGGCGCTCACGGTGAGCGAGACGCCGTCCACCGTGATCGAGCCCTTCTCCACCACGTAGCGGGCGAGGTCGGCCGGGACGGCGATCCGCACGACCTCCCAGTGCTCCCCCGGCGTCCGGGACACGACGGTGCCGACGCCGTCCACGTGGCCCTGGACGATGTGGCCGCCCAGCCGGGTCTGCGCGGTGACGGCCCGCTCGAGGTTGACCCGCTCACCGGTGCCCACGGCGCCCAGGCTGCTGCGCCGGAGCGTCTCGGCCATCACGTCGGTGCTCCACACGGAGGTGCCCTCGGCGCCGTCCGGCTCGACGCCGGTGACGGTCAGGCACACCCCGTTGACGGCGATCGAGTCGCCCAGCGCGACGCCGTCGACGGCCTTGCGCGCGCGGATGCGCAGCACGGCGCTGTCACCGGCGTCCTCCCGGACGACCAGGGTGCCGACCTCTTCCACGATTCCGGTGAACACGTCAGCTCCCTCCTGGGCTCGGGTCGTCCCCACCAGTGTGCCGGGTGGGGCGCAACCGGATCTGCACGTCCCCGCCCAGGGCGGTGACGTCGCGGACCTGCAGGTGCAGCGCCGCGGCCATCGTGGGGATTCCCAGGTCGCCGACCAGCCCGGGCCCGGCGCCCAGCAGCTGGGGCGCCAGGTGGACGACGACCTCGTCGACCAGCCCGGCGCGGAGGAACGCGGCGGCCAGCGTGGGGCCGCCCTCCAGCAGCACCCGGCGGACGTCGCGGCCGAACAGCTCGGCCAGCAGCGCCGCCGGGGTGGCGGCCCGGCTGACCAGCGTGGGCGCGGCGCCGTCGAGCACCCGCGCGGTGGCCGGCAGCCGGCCGCGGCGGTCGAGCACCACCCGCAGCGGCTGGCGCGGCGCCGGGCGCCCGTCGGCGTCGCGGACGGTGAGCTGCGGGTCGTCGGTGAGCGCGGTCCCGGAGCCGACCAGGACGGCGTCGCAGGTGGCCCGCAGCCGGTGCACCTCGGCGCGGGCCTGCGGGCCGGTGATCCAGCGGCTGGTGCCGTCAGCGGCGGCGACCCGCCCGTCCAGCGTGCTGGCCACCTTCCAGACCACGTGCGGACGGTCCTCGCGCACCCCGGTCAGCCAGGCGGCGAGGGCGCCCTGCTCGGCCTCGGCCCGCTGGACGCCGAGCTCGACGTCCACGCCGGCGGCCCGCAGCCGGGTCGCTCCCCCGCCGGCCAGCCGGGTCGGCTCCGGCACGGCGACCACCACCCGGGCGACGCCGGCGGCCAGCAGCGCGTCGGTGCACGGGCCGGTGCGCCCGGTGTGCGCGCACGGCTCGAGGGTGACCACGGCGGTGCCGCCGCGGGCCCGCTCCCCGGCCTGGGCCAGCGCGTGCACCTCGGCGTGCGCGCCGCCCGGCGGGGAGGTGGCCCCCTCGCCCACGATCCGCCCCGCGGCGTCCAGGACCACCGCGCCCACCGGCGGGTTCGGGCTGGTGGTCCCCAGCACCCGCTCCCCCAGCTCCCGGGCCCGGGCCATGGCGCCGAGTTCGGCGGGGGTGGTCACCGAGGGACGGCGGCGGCGGCCAGCGCGCGCAGGCCGGCGATCGCCGCCGCCGGGTCGTCGGCGCCGTAGACCGCGGAGCCGGCCACGAAGACGTCCGCGCCCGCCTCGGCGGCCTGCTCGATGGTGTCGGGGCTGATGCCGCCGTCGACCTCGAGGAACAACCGCAGGTGGCCGGTGTCGACCAGCCGGCGGGCCTCGCGGACCTTGGGCAGCACCTCGGGCATGAAGGACTGCCCGCCGAAGCCCGGCTCGACGGTCATCACCAGCAGCGTGTCGAAGTCCGGCAGCACGTCGAGGTAGGCCTCCAGCGGGGTGCCCGGCTTGATGGCGAGCCCGGCCAGCGCGCCGGCGGCCCTGAGGTCGCGGGCGACGGCGCGGGGGTCGGTGCAGGCCTCGGCGTGCACGGTGACGTTGCGGGCACCGGCCTCGGCGTAGCCCGGAGCCCAGCGCTCGGGGTCGGTGATCATCAGGTGGCAGTCCAGCGGGACCGGGCTGACCGCCTGGACCGCCTGCATCACCGGCAGCCCGAAGGTCAGGTTGGGCACGAAGTGGGCGTCCATCACGTCGAAGTGCAGCCAGTCGGCGCCGGCGACCCGCTGCACCTCGTCCGCCAGCCGGGCGAAGTCCGCGGACAGCAGGCTGGGGGCGATCATCGGTTCCCGGGGCACCCGGTGATCGTAGGTGCGCTCCCGACCCCGCCCGTCCGGGGTGGACGACGCCGCGGCGCCCGTCGGGTCAGGGCAGGGCGACTACCGGGTCCGGCGGAGCAGGGCGATGAACATGGCGTCGGTGCCGTGCCGGTGCGGCCACAGCTGCCCGTGGTCGCCGCGCGCGAGACCCGGCACCTCGGGGAACAGCGGCGCAACCGGCAGCACCTCGACGTCGTCCCGGCCGGCCGCGGCCTCCACGACCGCGATCGTCTCGGCGGTGTGCGGCGAGCACGTCACGTAGGCCACCACGCCGCCGGGCCGCACCGCGGCCAGCGCGCCGTCCAGCAGCGCCCGCTGCAGCTCGGCCAGCGGCGCGACGTCCTCCGCGGTGCGCCGCCAGCGGACCTCCGGCCGGCGGCGGAGCGCGCCCAGCCCGGTGCAGGGCGCGTCGAGCAGCACCCGGTCGAAGGACCCGGCCGGCCAGTCCGGCGCGGTGCCGTCGGCGACCCGGACCTCCACGTCGGGCTCCCCCTCCAGCGCCGCGCGCACCAGCTCGACCCGGTGCTCGGCCCGGTCGGTGGCGGTCAGGTGCACGCCGGCCGGCCGGACGGCGGCCAGCAGCGCGGCCTTGCCGCCGGGCCCGGCGCACATGTCGAGCCAGGCGGCGTCCGGGCCGTCGAGGGCGGCCCGGGTCAGCGCCAGGGCGGCCAGCTGGCTGCCCTCGTCCTGGACCGCGGCGTCGCCGGAGCGCACCGCGGGCAGCCTGCCGGGGTCGCCTCCGGGCAGCCGGACGGCGTACGGGGACCACGGCCCCGGCTCGCCCCCGGACTCGGCCACCAGCTCGTCCCGCGGGACCCGCCGGGCGACCAGGTGCACCTCGGGGGCGGCGTCGTCGGCGAGCAGCGCCCGCTCCAGCTCGGCCGGGTCGCCCAGCGCGTCCCGCCAGGCGTCGACCACCCAGCGGGGGTGGTCGGTGGCCAGCGCCAGCCGGGCGTCCTCGTCCGCCGACGCGAGGGTGGCCACCCAGGCCTCCCGGTCCCCGCCGGCGGCGACCTTCCGGAGCACGGCGTTGACCAGGCCGGAGGCGCCGGTGCCGACGATGGCCCGGGTGAGCGCGACGGTGGTGTCGACCGCGGCGTGCGCCGGGACCCGCAGGTCGACGATCTGGTACGCGCCCAGCCGGAGCAGGTCGAGCACCCGCGGGTCGAGCTCGGCCAGCGGCCGGGACACCAGCGTGGCGAGGACGGCGTCCAGGGTGCCGGTCGCCCGCAGCGCGCCGTAGGCCAGCTGGGTGGCGAACGCCGCGTCGCGGGGCTCGAGCTGCCGCTCGCGCAGCAGCTGGGGCAGCAGCAGGTTGGCGTAGGCGGCGCGGCTGGACACGCCGTCCAGCACGTCGTAGGCGGTCAGCCGGGCGCCGTCCAGGACCGGGCGGTGCCGCCGCTGCGGCGGGCGCTGGTTCCCCGGCCGCTGCCCGCGGCCACCGGCGCCGGCCCTGCCGCCCCGGCCGGCGCCGCCGGACCTGCCCGAGGGTCGTGGCGGGTGGCTCATGCGCCCAGCCTCTCCCCCGGCGCCGGCCGGGCGCCGCGTGCCCAGTCCGCGGCCGGCAGCATCGTCCGGCCGGCCGGCTGCACCGGGCCGAGCTGCACCGCGCCGCGCCCGGTGCCAACCAGGACACCGGCCGGCCCGACCGCCAGCTCCCCCGGGGCCAGGTCGGGCCCGGAGGGCTGCGGCAGCACCGGGCCCAGCCGCAGCCGGTCCCCCCGCCACGTCGTCCACGCCCCGGGAGCCGGGGTCACCCCGCGGACGCGGCGGTCCACCACGTGCGCCGGCAGGTCCCAGTCGACCCGGGCGTCCGCGGTCTCGATGCGCGGGGCCAGGCTGACGCCCTCGGCCGGCTGCGGCTCGGCGACCAGCGTGCCGGCGGCGATCCCGTCGAGGGTGGCCACCAGCAGCCGGGACCCGCTGACCGCCAGCCGGTCGAGCAGGTCGCCGGCGGTGTCGCGCGGGCCGATGGGCTCGGTGACGACGCCGAACACCGGTCCGGTGTCCAGGCCGGCCTCCAGCTGGAACGTCGCCGCCCCGGTCACCTCGTCGCCGGCCATGATGGCGTGCTGCACGGGCGCGGCGCCGCGCCAGGCGGGCAGCAGCGAGAAGTGCAGGTTGACCCAGCCGTGCCGCGGCACGCCGAGGGCGGCCGGCGGCACCAGCGCGCCGTAGGCGACCACCGGTGCGCAGTCGACGGCGAGGCCGGCGAGCTGCTCCAGGAACTCCGGCTCCCGCGGTGACCGGGGCTGCAGCACCGGGATGCCGGCCGCGTCGGCGCGCTCGGCGACCGGGGACCGGCTGGTCCGCCGGCCCCGCCCGGAGCGCGCGTCAGGCCGGGTGAGGACGGCGGCCACCTCGTGCGCGGAGCCCAGCAGGGCGTCGAGCGCGACGACGGCCGGCGCCGGCGTCCCGGCGAACAGGAGCCTCAGTGCGGGCTCACCTTCACCACCGGCGCCGGGACCGGCTCGCCCGAGGGGAGGTAGGCCTGCTCGCCCTGCCAGGCGGCGTCCTTCAGCACGTCGAGCGCGGCGGCGCGGGCCTCGGCGTCCAGGCGGTCGACGAACAGCACCCCGTCGAGGTGGTCGGTCTCGTGCTGGATGGCCCGGGCCAGCTTGTGCGACCCCTCCACCCGGATCGGCTCGCCGTACACGTCCCAGCCGGTGGCGGCGACGTAGAGGTGCCGGCGGCAGCCGAAACGGAAGCCGGGGATCGACAGGCAGCCCTCGGCGTCCTCCTCGGTCTCCTCGCCGACCGGCGTGACGTCGGGGTTGACCAGGTGGCCGACCTCGCCGTCGACGTACCAGGTGAACACCCGCAGGCCGACGCCGATCTGCGGCGCGGCGATGCCGGCACCGCCGGCGGCGTGCATGGTGTCGGTCAGGTCGGCGACCAGCTGCCGCAGCTCGGCGTCGAAGTCGACGACGGGGGCGGCCGGGGTGCGCAGCACGGGGTCGCCCATGATCCGGATCGGGGTCACGCTCACCGGGCGATCGTAGGTGGCGCCGTTGCGCGGCCGGGCGGGGAGACCTGGCTAGGGTGCGGACATGGCCTCGCTCACACGCCATCGCGTGCGCGCCGTCGTCAGCTGCGTCCTCGACGGCGTCCTGGTCGGGGGCGCCGAGGCAGCGCTGGAGCTGCCGGCCCGCTCCCGGCAGCGCGCCACGGCCTACGGGGTGCTGCTGACGGTGACCGCCGTCGACGCGCTCGCCCCGGAGCTGCCGCAGCTGCGCCGCGCCTTCCACGGCCTGACGCCGGACCCGACGCCGCCGGCGGACCGGACGGCGGTGCTGCGCTCCGGGCTGGTGTGCGGCGCCTGGGGGCTTGCCGCCACCGTCGCCCGCGGGCCGGCCGCGCAGGCGCTGCGCGGCCGCGGCCACCGCCGTCCGCACCTGCTGCTCGGCCTGGTCACCGGCCTGGCCACCGCGCTGTCCACGCTGCCGGTCTGGTGGGACCGGGCGGCCGCCCGCGCGGCCGCCGACGAGGCCTCCGAGGCGCTGGACCGCGAGCTGGAGGAGCTGCTGGCCGACAGCGGCCGCTGACCGTCACCCGGGCCGGTGCCGCCCGGTCAGGCCAGGTCGAGCGGGTCGAGCTGCACGCGCACGTGCTCGGTGGCCTTGCGGGCGCTGCGCACCCCCTGCACCTCGTGCAGCGCGCGGGCCAGCGCTACGCCCGAGGTGCGCGGCACCCGCACCAGGTAGCGCTCGCGGTCGCCGTCGGCGGCCGACGGCGCCCCGGGACGCGGCGGCTCGGGCACCGGCCCCAGCACGTCGGCGTTCGGGGGCAGCCGCAGCGCGTCCAGGAACTCCCCCAGCGCCGGCGGGAACGCCGACAGCGCGGCGATCCGGGTGACCGGGGGGAAGCCCAGCGCCCGCCGGTCGGCGAGCTCTCGCGCGGCCAGGCCGGCCGGGTCCCAGCGGACCAGCGCCTGGACGACCGGGTGCCCGGCGTCGGCGGCGACGACGACCTGCCCGCCGGCGCGGACCAGCGTGGCGGCGTTCAGCCACCGGCGCATGGTCTCCTCCCCCGCGCGGAGGTCGGCCCGGCCCAGCAGCGCCCAGGCGTCCAGCAGCAGCGCGGCGCCGTAGCCGCCCTCGACGACCGGCTCGGCACCTGGGGTGGCCACGACCAGCGCCGGGCCGGGGGGCGCGGTCGCCAGCACCCCCGACCCGCGGCCGGACACCCGGACGACGGCCCCGGGGAAGGCCCGTCCCAGCTCCTCGGCGGTGCGGGCCGAGCCGACCACCGAGGCGCGCAGCCGGGTGCCCGAGCAGTGCGGGCAGACGAAGGCGGCGGCCGGCCGGGCGCACCAGCGGCACGCCGCCACCCGCGAGCCCCCCGTCCCCGGGGTCGCGGACACCCCGAGCGGACCGGCGCAGTGCGCGCACCGCGCGGGCGCCCGGCACCGCTCGCAGGACAGTCCCGGGGCGTACCCGGCGCGCGGCACCTGCACCAGCACCGGGCTGCCGGCGGCCAGCGCCTCGCGGGCCACCCGGAAGGCCAGGCTGGGCAGCCGGGCGCTGCGGGCGGCCGGGTCCCGCTCCTGCTCGAAGTCGTCGCCGACGGCCTGCACCCGCGGGGCGGCGGCGCGCAGGGTGGCCCGGTCGGCGACCAGCTCGTGCGCCCAGCCGGACTCCACCAGCAGCGCCGCCTCGGCGGTGCGGGCGGTCCCGGCCACCACCGCGGCGCAGGAGGCCAGGTGCGCGCGGTGCACCAGCACGTCGCGGGCGTGCGGATAGGGCGCGCGGGGTTCGGCGTGCAGGTCGTCGCCGTCGTCCCAGACCACCACCAGGCCCAGGTCGCGGACCGGCGCGAACACCGCCCCGCGGGTGCCCAGCACCACCTGCGCGCTGCCGCGGGACGCGGCCAGGAACCGGGCGTAGCGGGTGTCGGGCGAGGAGTCCGCGCGCAGCACCGCCACCGACCCGGCCGGCAGCAGCGCCTCGGCGGCGGCGGCCAGCCGATCGAGGTCCTTGCCGTCGGGGACGACCAGCAGGGCCCCACGACCGCCGGACAGCGCCGCCTGGGCGAGCTCGGCCAGCCGGGTCGGCCAGTCCTCGGCCGGCAGCGCCGTCCACACCGCGCGGGCGGGGCGGCCCTCGGCGACCGCGGTGAGCAGCGAGGCCCCGGCCGGGTAGCGGGCGAAGCCGGCCGGGTCGGGGCGCGGCGGGGCGGGCGGCGGGTCGGCGGCCGGGCGCTTCTCCGGCGCGCCCCGGCGGGGCGGCAGCGCCAGCCGCAGCACGTCGGTCAGCGACCCGGCGTAGCGGTCGGCGACCGAGCGGGCCAGCGCGGCGACCTCGGGGGTGAGCACCGGCTCCCCGGACACCAGCTTGGCCAGCGGGGCGAGCCGGCCGGTGTGCTCGGTGCTGTCGCCGAGCTCCAGGACGACGCCGTCCACCAGCTTGCCGGCGAACCGGACCCGCACCCGGCAGCCGGCGCGCACGTCCTCGGCGAGCTCGTCGGGGACGGCGTAGTCGAACGGCCGGTCCAGGTGCGCCAGCGGCACGTCGACGACGACCCGGGCGATCAACACCGCGCCAGTCTCCTGTCGGTACCGACTGGAACGGCCCCTCTGCAGGGGCCCGCGCCGAGCCTGCGAGGCGTGGGGGGCAGAGGGGTCCTTACGCCCCCACGGCCGACTTCAGTGCGTCCACCCGGTCCAGCCGCTCCCAGGGCAGGTCGAGGTCGGCCCGGCCGAAGTGCCCGTAGGCGGCGGTCTGGGCGTAGATCGGCCGCAGCAGGTCCAGGTCGCGGACGATCGCGCCGGGGCGCAGGTCGAAGACCGTGCTGATCGCCTTCTCCAGCGCCTCCTCGGGCACCGTGGCGGTGCCGAAGGTCTCCACGAACAGGCCGACCGGGTGGGCGGCGCCGATCGCGTAGGCGACCTGCACCTCGCAGCGCCGGGCGAGGCCCGCGGCCACCACGTTCTTGGCCACCCAGCGCATGGCGTAGGCGCCGGACCGGTCGACCTTGGACGGGTCCTTGCCGGAGAACGCCCCGCCGCCGTGCCGGGCCATGCCCCCGTAGGTGTCCACGATGATCTTGCGGCCGGTGAGCCCGGCGTCGCCCATCGGGCCGCCGATGACGAACTTCCCCGTCGGGTTGACCAGCAGCCGGTAGCCCTCGGTGGGCAGCCCGAGCGCCGCCAGCTCCGGCTCCACGACCAGCTCCTGCACGTCGGGGGCGAGCAGCGTCTCGATCGAGATGTCCTCGGCGTGCTGGGAGGAGACCACGACGGTGTCCACGGCGACCGGCCGGTCGTCCTCGTAGACCACGGTGACCTGGGTCTTGCCGTCGGGCCGCAGGTAGGGCACCGACCCGTCCTTGCGGACGGCGGACAGCCGCTTGGACAGCCGGTGCGCGAGCGCGATCGGGAGCGGCATGAGCTCGGGTGTCTCGTCGCTGGCGTAGCCGAACATCAGCCCCTGGTCGCCGGCGCCCTGGCGCTCGATGCGGTCCTCGGCGACGGCGGCACGGTGCTCGGCGCCGCCCTGCTCGCCGGTCCGGGCCTCGTAGCCGGTGTCGACGCCCTGGGCGATGTCCGGGGACTGGGCGCCGAGGGAGACGCTGACGCCGCAGGACGCGCCGTCGAAGCCCTTGCGGGAGGAGTCGTAGCCGATGCCGAGGATGGTCTTCCGGACGATCTCGGCGATGTCGACGTAACCGGAGGTGGTGACCTCACCGGCGATGTGCACCTGGCCGGTGGTGATGAGGGTCTCGACGGCGACGCGGCTGCGGGGGTCCTGCGCCAGCATCTCGTCCAGGATCGAGTCGCTGATCTGGTCGGCGATCTTGTCGGGGTGGCCCTCGGTCACCGACTCGGAGGTGAAGAGACGGCGTGGCACTGGGTTCTCCCTGCGTCGGTCGACAGCGGCGGTGGGCCGGGGCCCGGTCGGTGACGTTACCGGGGACCGCCGACGGTCCGCCGGTCCGCGTCCGTTCCGGTGGACGCCGTCAGCCGGCCGGCGGCGCGATCGGAGGCAGCCGGCCGGTGACGGCGTCCCAGATGCCGGCGGCGACGACGTCCTTGGGCCCGGCCGGGACCGCGGTGCTGCTGCCGTCCGCGCCCAGCACGGTGACCTCGTTGTCGCTGCGACCGAAGACCTGGCCGGCGGAGACGTCGTTGACCACCAGCAGGTCCACGCCCTTGCGTGCCAGCTTGGCGCGGGCGTGGGTGAGGACGTCGCCCTCGGCGTCACCGGTCTCCGCGGCGAAGCCGACCAGCAGCTGCCCGGCCCGGCGGGCGGCGACGAGCTCCGCCAGCACGTCGGGGTTGCGGGTCAACGGCACGGAGGCGGGCTCGGCGGCGCTGCCCTTCTTGAGCTTGGTGCCGGCGACGGTGGCGGGGCGGAAGTCGGCGACCGCGGCGGCCATCACCACGACGTCGGCGGGCCGGCCGTCGGCCCCGGCGGCCTCGGCGTGCACCGCGGCGCGCAGCTCCTCCGCGGTCCCGACCCGGACCGTGCGCAGCCCGAACGGCGCGGCGTCCTCGACGTTGGCGGCGACCAGCACGACGTCGGCGCCGCGGGCGGCGGCGACCCGGGCCAGCGCGAGGCCCTGCCGCCCGGACGAGCGGTTGCCCAGGTAGCGCACCGGGTCCAGCGGCTCGCGGGTGCCACCGGCGCTGACCACCACCCGACGGCCGGCGAGGTCGGGGGCCAGCGCGGCCGGGCCGCCGGCGAGGACCACCGCGAGCAGCGCGGCGACGTCGGCGGGCTCGGGCAGCCGGCCGGGGCCGGAGTCCGGGCCGGTCAGCCGGCCGACGGCGGGGGGCAGCACCACCGAGCCGCGGCGGCGCAGGGTCGCCACGTTGTCCTGGGTGGCGGGGTGCAGCCACATCTCGGTGTGCATGGCCGGCACGAACACCACCGGGCCGTGCGCGGCGAGCAGCGTGGCGGTGAGCAGGTCGTCGGCGCGGCCGGCGGCGGCGCGGGCGAGCAGGTCGGCGGTGGCCGGGCAGACGACGACCAGGTCGGCGGTCTGGCCGATCCGGACGTGGGCGACCTCGGGGACGTCGTCCCAGACCTCGGTGGTCACCGGGTGGCCGGACAGCGCCTCGAAGGTCGCCGCCCCGACGAAGCGCAGCGCGCCGGCGGTCGGCACGACGCGCACGTCGTGCCCGGCCTCGGTGAGCGCCCGCAGCAGCAGCGCGGACTTGTAGGCGGCGACGCCGCCGCCCACCCCCAGCACGATCCGGCTCATGCGCTCATCCTCCACACACGACGAGACCCCCGGCACCAGGTGCCAGGGGCCTCATCACAAAGAGCAGCAGGACGACCGATGGGAGCGCCACCAGCCGTCGGCCCGGCCCCCTCGCAGGGCCCCGACGCGAGCTCGCGAGCGGTGGGGGGCGAGGGGGTCCTTTCTTAATTCTCGCCGGCGGTGTGGGTCAGCAGGCCCTCGTTGATCTCGCGCAGCGCGATCGACAGGGGCTTCTCCTGGGGCGCGGTGTCGACCAGCGGGCCGACGTACTCCAGCAGGCCCTCGGAGAGCTGGCTGTAGTAGGCGTTGATCTGCCGCGCGCGCTTGGCGGCGTAGATGACCAGCCCGTACTTGCTGCTGGTGCGCTCGAGCAGCTCGTCGATGGGCGGGTTGGTGATGCCCTCAGGGGCGGGTGCGACTCCGGACACGGGCGAGCGTGCTCCTTCTCCGTTTGCGGGAGTGGGCTCCCCGGCCGCACCAGGCGGCCGGGGGGCGCTCACTCGGGGGCGTCACCGCGGGACGATCCCCTCGACACGGAGGGCTCGGGCGGTGGCGCAGTCAGCAAGCCTACCAACTCGTCCGCGGCGCGGGCCACGTCGTCGTTGACGACCACCACGTCGAACTCCCCCGCGGCGTCGAGCTCGGCCTGGGCGAGGGCCAGCCGCCGGGACTGCACCTCCGGCAGTTCGGTGCCGCGGCCGGCCAGCCGGCTGACCAGCGCCGCCCACGAGGGGGGCGCCAGGAACACCAGCTGCGCCTCGGGCGCCCGCGCCCGGACCTGTCGGGCGCCCTGCAGCTCGATCTCCAGCAGGGCCGGTGAGCCGGCGGTGAGCTGTTCCTCGACCGGGGCCTTCGGGGTGCCGTACCGGTTGCCGGCGTAGGCGGCCCACTCGAGCAGGCCGTCGTTGGCGATCAGCCAGTCGAAGTAGTCGTCGTCGACGAACCAGTAGTGCTCGCCGTCCACCTCACCGGGCCGGGGCCGGCGGGTGGTGACCGACACCGACACCCACACCTCCGGGTGCCGGCGCCGGACCTCGGCGACGACCGTGCCCTTGCCGACGCCCGAGGGGCCGGAGAGCACGGTCAGCCGCGCGGACGTCGCTGCCACTCGTGGATCCTCGGACCGGGGTGGCCGGGGCCACCACGACGTCCGGTCAGATCGCGCCTTCGGCGGGCACCTGGTCCGGCTCGATCTGGTCGCCGCCGAACTCCGTCTCCAGCGCCTTGCGCTGGTTGGCGCCCAGCCCGCGGACGCGCCGGGTCGGGGAGATCTCGAGCCGTTCCATGATCTTGGCGGCGCGGGCCTTGCCGACGCCGGGCAGCGACTCGAGGACGGCCGACACCCGCATCTTGCCGATGACCTCGTCGGTCTCCCCCAGCTTGAGGACGTCGCCGACGGTGGTGCCCTTGCTCTTCAGCCGCTCGCGCAGTTCGGCGCGGGCCTTGCGGGCCGCGGCGGCCTTCTCCAGGGCGGCCGCGCGCTGTTCGGGAGACAACTCAGGAAGGGGCACGGAGCAATCCGATCGATCTCATGCCGGCGCGGTCGCCGACGAGGTGTGCTGGTCTGTGTGGTGCTCGATCGGCCCGGGTTGTGAGCCTGGCGCCAACCTAGTTCCTGGCGGGGGGCCGGTCACCCTCGACCCGGTGTTCCGCACCCGAGAGCGGTGTGCTCTCCGGGTGACACGCCGGGAGCAGCGATCCGGGACGGGAGCGTCGCCCGTCGTCCGACGGTCCGTCACCGGCTCGCGACGCTGCGTCGACCGGCCAGCCAGCCCCCCAGCGCCGCGAGGACGAGCAGCCCCAGCACCAGCAGCGCGGCACCGATCACGTGCCCCCGGGTCCACACCGCCGCCCACCGCGTCGCCGCCCCGGGCGGGGCCGCGCCCGCCTCCAGCGGGGCGTAGGCGACCCAGCCGACGTCGGCGGGCGCCAGGTTCGTGGCCCAGAAGACGGCCACCCCGGCAGCGGCCAGGACGACGCCCAGCCCGGCTACCAGCCAGGGCACGGCCCGCCTCATCCGGCCGGCCTCATCCGGCCAGCTCCGCCGTCCAGCGGTCGGCGGCCGCCCGCAGCGCGGCCGGGTCGGGACCGGCGCCGAGCACGTCGCGCGAGACGGTGGGGACGACGGCGGCCCCGTCGCCGAACAGCCGCCGCAGGTCGCCGACCGAGCCGCCCTGGGCGCCCAGCCCCGGGGCCAGCACCGGCCCGGCGAGCCCGGCCAGGTCCACGTCGAGCTTCCGCAGCGTCGCGCCGACCACCACCCCGAAGGACCCGGTGGTCGGCCCCCAGCGACCCGCCAGGTCCCGGACCGAGCCGAGGTCGGGCAGCGGGTCCCCGACCACCCAGCCCGGGGTGTTCCAGGCCCGGACGGTGTCCACGACGACCTGCGCGGCGCTGCGGTCGCCCACGCGGGCGTGCTGCAGGGCGCCGGCGTCGGGGTTGGAGGTGCGGGCCAGCACGAACAGCCCGCCACCGGTCAGCCGGGCGGTGTCCACCGCCGGCTGCAGCGACCCGGGCCCGAGCCAGGGGCTCACGGTCATCGCGTCGACGGCGAGGGGGTGCTCGGGGCGCAGGTAGTCGGCGTAGGCGTCCATGGTCGAGCCGATGTCGCCGCGCTTGGCGTCCAGCAGCACCAGCGCCCCGGCGGCCCGGGCGCGGACCACGGCGTCCTCCAGGACGGCCAGGCCGCGGGAGCCGTGCCGCTCGTAGAACGCCAGCTGCGGCTTCAGGACGGCGACGTGCCCGGCAAGCGCGTCGACCACCGTGTCGGTGAAGCGGGCCAGCCCGGCGGGGTCGTCGGACAGCCCCCAGGCGGCCAGCAGCGGCGCGTGCGGGTCGATGCCCACGCACAGCGGCCCGCGGGCGGCGACGGCCTCGGCCAGCCGCTGCCCGAAGGGCGCGCTCACGCGTCGGCCGGCCGGTGCGCGTACCCGACGGCGTCCGCCAGCCGGGCGAACCCACGGGCGGCGAGGGCGTCGGCCAGCTCGGCGTGTACCCGCGCCGGCGCCGACGGGTCGTTGAACACCGCCGTCCCCACCGAGACGGCGCTCGCGCCGGCGAGCACGAACTGCAGCGCGTCCAGGCCGGTGCGGATGCCGCCCATGCCGAGGATCGGCACCTCGGGGAGGGCGGCGTGCACCTGCCAGACGCAGCGCAGCGCGACCGGGCGGATCGCCGGGCCGGACAGCCCGCCGGTGACCCCGCCCAGCACCGGGCGCATTGTGTCCGGGTCGATGACCAGCCCGAGCAGCGTGTTGATCATCGACAGGCCGTCCGCGCCGGCGCCCGCGACCGACCGGGCGACCTCGACGATGTCGGTGACGTCCGGGCTGAGCTTGGCGTACACCGGCTGGGCCGGGTCCGCCGCGGCCCGCACCGCGGCCACCACGTCGGCGGCGGCCACCGGGTCGCAGGCGAAGACCTCGCCGCGGCTCTCCACGTTGGGGCAGGAGATGTTGACCTCCAGGCCCAGCACCCCCGGGACGCCACGCAGCCGCTCGGCGAGCTCGGCGAAGTGCTCGACCCGGGTGCCGGCGATGGACACCAGCGCGCGGGCGCCGCGCTCGGCCAGCCAGGGCAGGTCCTCGGCCAGCAGCCCGTCGATGCCCGGGCCCTGCAGGCCGATGGAGTTCAGCATCCCGCTGGGCGTCTCGGCCATCCGCGGCGTCGGGCGGCCGGACCGCGGCCGCAGCTGCACCGACTTGGTGACCACCGCTCCCAGCGCGGTGAGGTCGACGAAGGGCTCCAGCTCCCGGCCGAAGGCCGAGCAGCCCGACGCGGTGAGCACCGGGCCCGGCACCGGGACGGCGCCCAGCGCCGTGGACATGTCCACCGCGGTCTCCAGCACGGTCATGCCACGACCCCCATCGCGTCGGCGCCGACCACGTCGGCGGTCAGCGTGCCCACGTCGGCGAACCGCACCCGGTCCCCGCCGAACACCGGGCCCTCGACGCAGGACCGGGAGAACCGGGTGCGGCCGTCGTCCCCGACGACCGGCAGCACGCAGGTCATGCACACCCCGATCCCGCAGGCCATCGACTCCTCCACCGCCACGTAGGACGGGACGCCGCCGGCCGTGGCCAGCTCGGCGACCGCGCGCAGCATCCCCATCGGCCCGCAGGCGTAGACCACGCCGACGTCGGCGACCAGCTCCGCGACCGCGTCGGTCACCCAGCCGCGCCGGCCCGCGGTGCCGTCGTCGGTGGTGACGACGACCCGGTCGGCGACCCCGCCGAGCTCCTGGACCGAGCAGAGCCGGTCGGCGGAGGCCGCGCCGGTCACGGCGGAGACCGCCGACCCGCGCTCCCGCAGGGCCGCGGCCAGCCCGACCAGCGCGGCGGCGCCGTAGCCGCCGCCGACGAGCAGCGCGGGGGTCCCGGGCGCGGGCAGCGGGAACGGCCGGCCCAGCGGCCCCACGACGTCCACCGTGGAGCCGACCTGCAGCCCGGCCAGCCAGGTCGACCCGGGCCCGTGCGGGGCGACGACGACGCCCACCCGGCCGTCGGCCACCCCGGCGATCGCGATCGAGCGTCGCAGCAGCATCGCCGAGGAGGGCCCGCCCACGGCGAAGGCGACGAACTGCCCCGGGCAGGCCCGCTCGGCCACCTCCGGCGCGGCGAGGACGAGCTCGACGTAGGCGCCGACCGGCCGCCGCGCGGCCACCTCGACCACCCGCTGCACCGGCGCGGCCGGCGCCGGGGGCACCGGGCCGGTCAGCAGACCGGGGCCCCCGGCCGCGGCGGAGCCGGCGGTCACGCCGGGGCCCCGGCGGACGTGGCCGGCGTGCCGCCGGCGAGCGCCGCGTGCACCTCCTGGAGGCTGCGGACGCCGATGTCACCGGCCCGCAGCGCCTCGATGCCCTGCACCGCGGCGGCCATGCCCTGGACCGTGGTGATGCACGGGATGCCGGCGGAGACCGCGGCCGTGCGGATCTCGTAGCCGTCCAGCCGCGGGCCGCTGTTGCCCGGCGCCCCGAACGGGGTGTTCACCACGATGTCCACCTCGCCGGCAAGGATCCGCTCCACGCAGTTGCCCGGCCCGTCGCTGTACTTGCCGACCACCTCGGCGGCGACGCCGTTGCGCCGCAGCACCTGGGCGGTGCCGGCGGTGGCCAGCACCCGGAACCCCAGGTCGGCCAGCCGCTTGACCGGGAAGACCGCGCTGCGCTTGTCCCGGTTGGCCAGCGAGACGAACACCGTGCCGCCGGTGGGCAGGTCGCCGTAGACGGCGGCCTGGGACTTGGCGAACGCGGTGCCGAACTCGGCGTCCAGGCCCATCACCTCGCCGGTGGACTTCATCTCCGGGGAGAGCACGGTGTCCACGCCGTGGCCCTCGACGGTGCGGAACCGGTGGAAGGGCAGCACCGCCTCCTTCACCGCGATCGGCGCGTTCTCGGGCAGGTCGGTGCCGTCGCCGGTGGCCGGCAGCACCCCGGCGGCGCGCAGCGAGGCGATGGTCTCCCCCACCGCGATCCGGGCCGCGGCCTTGGCCAGCTGGACGGCGGTCGCCTTGGACACGAACGGCACCGTGCGGCTGGCCCGCGGGTTGGCCTCGATCACGTACAGGATGTCGTCCTTGATCGCGTACTGGACGTTCATCAGCCCGCGGACGCCGATCCGGGCGGCCAGCTTCTCCGTCGCCGCGCGGATCTTCAGCAGGTCCGCCGACCCCAGGGTGATCGGCGGCAGCGCGCACGCCGAGTCGCCGGAGTGGATGCCGGCCTCCTCGATGTGCTCCATGACCCCGCCGAGGTACAGGTCGGTGCCGTCGTAGAGCGCGTCGACGTCGATCTCGACCGCGTCCTCCAGGAACCGGTCGACCAGCACCGGGTGCGCGGCGCTGACGTCGGTGGCCTTGGCGATGTAGGCCTCCAGCGTCCCCTCGTCGTAGACGATCTCCATGCCCCGGCCGCCGAGCACGTAGGACGGCCGGACGAGAACCGGGTAGCCGATGCCGGCGGCGATCTCCCGGGCCTCGGCGAACGTCGTCGCCGTGCCGTGCTTCGGCGCGGACAGGCCGGTGTCGGAGAGCACCCGGGAGAAGGCACCCCGGTGCTCGGCGTCGTCGATCGCCTCCGGCGAGGTGCCCAGCACCGGGACGCCGGCGTCCTTCAGCCGCTGCGCCAGGCCCAGCGGGGTCTGCCCGCCCAGGGTGCAGATGACCCCGGCGACCGGGCCGGCCGCCCGCTCGGCCTCGACGACCTCGAGGACGTCCTCGAAGGTCAGCGGCTCGAAGTATAGCCGGTCGGCGGTGTCGTAGTCGGTGGAGACGGTCTCGGGGTTGCAGTTGATCATCACCGCCTCGTAGCCGGCGTCCTGCAGCGCCAGCACGGCGTGCACGCAGGAGTAGTCGAACTCGATGCCCTGCCCGATCCGGTTGGGCCCGGACCCGAGGATCAGCACGGCCGGCTTCTCCCGGGGCTGCACCTCGTTCTCCTCGTCGTAGGAGGAGTAGTGGTACGGGGTGCGGGCGGCGAACTCGGCGGCACAGGTGTCGACGGTCTTGTAGACCGGCCGGATGCCCAGCCGCCAGCGCAGCGTGCGGACGCCGTCCTCGCCGGCCAGCTCCGGCCGCAGCGCGGCGACCTGCCGGTCGGACAGGCCCTGCCGCTTGGCCCGGCGGAGCAGCTCCGGGGTCAGCGAGGGGGCGTCGCGGACGGCCGCGCCCACCTCCTGGACCAGCGCGATCTGGTCGACGAACCAGGGGTCGAAGCCACTGGCCGCCGCCACGTCCTCGACGGTGGCCCCGGCCGCGAGCGCCCGCTCGGCCAGGTACAGCCGGCCGTCGACCGGGACGCGCAGCTGGTCCAGCAGCTCCCCGGCGGTGGCGTCCGCGGTCGCCACCGTCCAGAAGCCGGCGGCCGCGGTCTCGGTGGACCGCATCGCCTTGCCCAGCGCCTCGGTGAAGTTGCGGCCCATGGCCATGACCTCGCCGACGCTCTTCATCGTGGTGGTCAGCCGGGGGTCCGCGCCGGGGAACTTCTCGAAGGCGAACCGCGGGATCTTCACCACGACGTAGTCCAGCGACGGCTCGAACGACGCCGGGGTGACCCCGGTGATGTCGTTGGTGATCTCGTCGAGGGTGTAGCCGATGGCCAGCTTCGCGGCGATCTTGGCAATCGGGAAGCCGGTCGCCTTGGACGCCAGCGCCGAAGACCGGGAGACCCGCGGGTTCATCTCGATCACGACCAGCCGGCCGGTGTCGGGGTGCACGGCGAACTGGATGTTGCAGCCGCCGGTGTCCACGCCGACCTCGCGGAGGACGGCGATGCCGACGTCCCGCATCTCCTGGTACTCGCGGTCGGTGAGCGTCATCGCCGGGGCGACGGTCACCGAGTCACCGGTGTGCACGCCCATCGCGTCGATGTTCTCGATGGAGCAGATGACGACCACGTTGTCGCTGCGGTCGCGCATCAGCTCGAGCTCGAACTCCTTCCAGCCCAGCACCGACTCCTCGATGAGCACGGTGTGCACCGGGGAGTCGGCCAGGCCGTGCCCGGCCATCCGGCGCAGCATCGCCTCGTCGGTGGCGATGCCCGAGCCGAGCCCGCCCATGGTGAAGCTGGGCCGGATGACGACCGGGTAGCCGACCTCGTCGGCGGTGGCCAGCGCCTCCTCGACGGTCGAGCAGACCGTCGAGCGCGGCGCGTCGGCCCCGATCGAGCGGACGATGTCCTTGAACAGCTGCCGGTCCTCGCCGCGGTTGATCGCGTCGACGTCGGCGCCGATGAGCTGGACGCCGTACTCGGCCAGCACGCCGTTCTCGTACAGGCCGATCGCGATGTTGAGCGCGGTCTGCCCGCCCAGGGTGGCCAGCAGCGCGTCAGGGCGCTCCTTGGCGATGACCTTCTCGACGAACTCCGGGGTGAGCGGCTCGATGTAGGTGGCGTCGGCGACCTCGGGGTCGGTCATGATCGTCGCCGGGTTGCTGTTGACCAGGCTGACCCGCAGCCCCTCCGACCGCAGCACCCGGCAGGCCTGCGTCCCGGAGTAGTCGAACTCGGCGGCCTGGCCGATCAGGATCGGCCCGGAGCCGATCACCATCACGTGCGAGATGTCCGTGCGCTTGGGCATGTCAGGCCTCCTTCTCGCCGGTGGAGCCGGAGACGACCGGCGGCGGGCCCCCGGCGTCCGCGGTGCCCTCCCGGGCGGCGTCCATCAGGTCGACGAAGCGCTGGAACAGCGGCGCCGCGTCGTGCGGGCCGGCCGCGGACTCGGGGTGGAACTGCACGCTGAAGGCCGGCACGTCCAGGCAGCGCAGGCCCTCCACCACGTCGTCGTTGAGCCCGACGTGGCTGACCTCCACCTGGCCGTACGGGGTGTCGCTGGGCCGGTCCAGCGGCGCGTCGACGGCGAACCCGTGGTTGTGGCTGGTGACCCGGACCGTGCCACTGACCCGGTCCAGCACCGGCTGGTTCAGGCCGCGGTGGCCGAAGCGCAGCTTGTAGGTGCCCAGGCCGAGCGCGCGGCCGAGGATCTGGTTGCCGAAGCAGATGCCCAACAGCGGACGGCGGGCGTCCAGCACCCCGCGCACCGCCTCGACGGCGTAGTCGGCCGCGGCCGGGTCGCCGGGGCCGTTGGAGAGGAACACCCCGTCCGGGCCGTGCGCCAGGAGCTCCTCGGCGGTGGTGGTGGAGGGCAGCACGTGGGTCTCCACGCCGAGGGCGGCCAGGTGCCGCGGGGTGGCGGTCTTGATGCCCAGGTCCAGCGCGGCGATCGTGTACCGCTTCTCCCCCACCGCGGGGACGACGTAGGCCTCGGCGGTGCTCACCTGCGGCGCCAGGTCCGCGCCGGTCATGCTGCCGGCGGCGGTCACCCGGGCCAGCAGCGCGTCGACGTCGCTGCTCTCGCTGCTGATGCCCACCCGCATGGCCCCGCGGTCGCGCAGGTGCCGGGTCAGCGCCCGGGTGTCGATGCCGCTGATGCCGACCACGCCCTGCGCGACCAGCTCGTCGTCCAGGCTGCCGGTGGCCCGCCAGTTCGCCGGGCGGCGGGCCGGGTCGCGGACCACGAAGCCGGCGACCCACATCCTCCGGCTCTCGTCGTCCTCGTCGTTGACCCCGGTGTTGCCCACGTGCGGGGCGGTCATCACCACGACCTGCCGGTGGTAGCTGGGGTCGGTGAGCGTCTCCTGGTAGCCGGTCATCCCGGTGGAGAACACCGCCTCGCCGACCGTCGTCCCGATCGCGCCGTAGGCCTCCCCCCGGAACGCGCGCCCGTCCTCGAGCACGAGGACGGCCTCTCGTGAGCTCACTTCTGTGCCTTTCCGTCCAGGACGGTCGGGACGCCCCGGAGGAACGTCGCGACCACGCGGCCGGGGAGCTCCCGGCCGGCGTACGGGCTGTTGCGGCTGCGGCTGGCCAGCGCGGCCGGGTCGACGGTGCCCCGGTGCGCCGGGTCGACCAGCACGAGGTTGGCCGGTTCGCCGACGGCGATCGGCCGGCCGTGACCGGCCAGCCGGCCGATGGCGGCCGGGCGGACCGACATCCGGTCGGCGACGCCACGCCAGTCGAGGAGGCCGGTCTCCAGCATGGTGTCGACGACGACCGACAGCGCCTGCTCCAGCCCGAGCATCCCGGGCCGGGCCTGCGCCCACTCGCACTCCTTGTCCTCCATGGCGTGCGGGGCGTGGTCGGTGGCGACCGCGTCGACCGTGCCGTCGGCCAGCCCGGCGCGCAGCGCCTGCACGTCGGCGTCGGTGCGCAACGGCGGGTTGACCTTGAACACCGGGTCGTAGCCCTCGGCGCACTCGTCGGTGAGCAGCAGGTGGTGCGGGGTCACCTCGGCGGTGACCTGCACGCCGCGGGACTTCGCCCAGCGCAGGATGTCCACCGAGCCGGCGGTCGACACGTGGCAGACGTGCAGCCGGGCGCCGACGTGCTGGGCCAGCAGCACGTCGCGGGCGATGATGGCCTCCTCGGCCGCGGCGGGCCAGCCGGTGAGCCCCAGCCGGGCCGACCGGTCGCCCTCGTGCATCTGGGCGCCGGTGGTCAGCCGCGGCTCCTCGGCGTGCTGGGCCACGACGCCGTCCAGGGCCTTGACGTACTCCAGCGCGCGGCGCATCAGCGCCGGGTCGGCGACGCAGTGCCCGTCGTCGGAGAACACCCGCACCCGGGCCGCGGAGTCCGCCATCGCGCCGAGCTCGGCGAGCTGGCCGCCGGCCAGGCCCACGGTGACCGCCCCGACCGGGACGACGTCGACCAGGCCGGCTTCCTGGCCCAGCCGCCACACCTGCTCGACCACGCCGGCGGTGTCGGCGACCGGGTCGGTGTTGGCCATGGCGTGCACCGCCGTGAAGCCGCCCAGCGCCGCCGCGCGGCTGCCGGTCTCCACCGTCTCGGCGTCCTCGCGGCCGGGCTCCCGCAGGTGGGTGTGCAGGTCGACCAGGCCGGGCAGCAGCACCAGCCCGCGCCCGTCGACGACGTCCGCGCCGGGGACGGTGAGGTCCTCGCCGATGGTGGCGATCGCCCCGTTGCGCAGCACCAGGTCCACCGCGTCCTCGCCGTAGGGCCTTGCGCCCTCGATCACGAGCGTGGTCATTCGGGAGCTCCTCCGAGCAGCAGGTACAGGACGGCCATCCGCACCGAGACGCCGTTGCCGACCTGCTCGACGATGGTGGAGCGCACCGAGTCGGCGACCTCCGGGGCGATCTCCATGCCGCGGTTCATCGGGCCGGGGTGCATGACGATCGCGTCGTCCGGGAGCAGCGCCATCCGCCGGGCGTCCAGCCCGTAGCGCCGGCTGTACTCCCGGGCGGAGGGGAAGAACGAGGCGTTCATCCGCTCAGCCTGGACGCGCAGCATCATCACCACGTCGGCCTTGGGCAGCACGGCGTCCAGGTCGTAGGACACCGCCACCGGCCAGCTGCCCACCCCCACCGGCAGCAGGGTGGGCGGGGCGACGACGGTGACCTCGGCGCCCAGGGTGTGCAGCAGCCAGACGTTGGAGCGGGCCACCCGGCTGTGCAGCACGTCGCCGGTCACCGCCACCCGGACGCCGTCGAGCCGGCCCAGCCGCTGCCGGATCGTGTAGGCGTCCAGCAGCGCCTGGGTGGGGTGCTCGTGGGTGCCGTCGCCGGCGTTGACCACGCTGCCGCGGACCCAGCGGGCCAGCCGGTGCGGGGCGCCGGAGGCACTGTGCCGGACGACGATCGCGTCCGAGCCCATCGCCTCCAGGGTGAGCGCGGTGTCCTTGAGGCTCTCCCCCTTGGACACGCTGCTGCCCTTGGCCGAGAAGTTGATGACGTCGGCGGACAGCCGCTTGGCGGCCAGCTCGAAGGAGATCCGGGTGCGGGTCGAGTCCTCGAAGAACAGGTTGACCACCGTGCGGCCGCGCAGCGTGGGCAGCTTCTTCACCTCACGCCCGGCCAGCGCCGCCTCGATCTGCGCGGCGGTGTCCAGCACCAGGGTCGCGTCGGCGAGGTCGAGGTCGCCGGCCTCGAGCAGGTGCCGCTTCACCGGTCGCCGTCCATCAGCCGTACCTCGTCGACGCCGTCGACCTCGGTGAGGTGCACCCTGACCTGCTGGGACCGGGAGGTCGGCACGTTCTTCCCCACGTAGTCGGCGCGGATCGGCAGCTCCCGGTGCCCGCGGTCGACCAGGACGGCGAGCTGCACCGCCCGGGGCCGGCCCAGGTCGCGCAGGGCGTCCAGCGCCGCGCGCACCGACCGGCCGGAGAACAGCACGTCGTCCACCAGCACGACCAGCCGTCCGTCGATGCCGGCGCCGGGGAGGCGGGTCTCCTCCAGGGCCCGGACCCCGCGCAGCCGCAGGTCGTCGCGGTAGAGGGTGATGTCCACGGTGCCGACGTCGACGGCGGTGCCGCTGAAGGCCTCGATCCGGCCGGCCAGCCGGCGGGCGAGCGGGGCGCCGCGGGTCGGGATGCCGACCAGCACCAGGTCGGACAGGCCGCCGTCCGGAGCGCCCGGCGAGGCGGCGGCCGCCCGTTCGATGAGCTGGTGGGCGACGCGGTCGACCACACGGGCGACGTCGTCGGCGGACATCAGCGCGCCGGTGGTGGGCGCCCCGAGGGCAGGCTCGGCCAAGGAGGCCTCCTTCCCCGCCTCACGGGACGGGTCGTTAAAGGAGCGGTGGGAGCACGAGCGACGGTACTGCACCACCCCGGGTGAGCCCCGTCTCCCCCCGGAGGGGGGCGGTCGGCACGGACGATGGACCGCCGACTGTTGCACGCCCGGCGCGACCAGTACTCTGCGTCACCAGTACTCTGAGTCACGAGCTTCCCCCCCATCCGACGACAGTCAGTGAGCAGCAGCATGAGCACCGACTACTCCCGGGCGCTGGGCGCCCGCCTCCGGGCGATCCGCAACCAGCAGGGGCTGTCGTTGCAGGGCGTCGAGGACAAGTCCCACGGCCGCTGGAAGGCCGTCGTGGTCGGTTCCTACGAGCGCGGCGACCGCGCCGTCACCGTCCAGCGGCTCTCCGAGCTGGCCGTCTTCTACGGCGTGCCGGTGTCCGAGCTGCTGCCCGACCCGCGCCCCAGCTCGGCGGTCACCAAGAGCACGAAGATCGTGCTGAACCTGGAGTCCCTGGGTTCCCTGCCCGCGGACGAGGCCGGGCCGCTGGCCCGGTACGCCTCGACCATCCAGGCGCAGCGGCACGACTACAACGGCAAGGTGCTGTCGATCCGCGCCGAGGACCTCAAGTCGCTGGCGATCATCTACGACATGAGCCCCGACGAGCTGACCACCCGGCTCATCGAGTGGGGCGTGCTCTCCCCCGGCGCCGACGGCAGCATCTACGCCAACGACGAGGACGAGCCACTGGACTGGGAGCGCCGCCGCGCCCCTCGCTGAGGAAGGACCCCCCTGCCCCCCACTGCTCGCAGGCTCGCAGCGGGACCCTGCAGGGGGGCCGAAGGCTGGAACGGCCCCTCCGCGGGGGCCCGCGCCGCGCCCGCGAGGCGTGGGGGGCGGAGGGGTCCTTCAGGTGGGGATCTCGGCGCGGACGATGCCGCCGAGGACGCCGTTGACGTAGGCCGGCGAGTCGTCGGTGGACAGCGTCTTGGCCAGCTGCACCGCCTCGTCGATCACCACGGCGTCGGGGACGTCGTCGACCCAGAGCAGCTCGTACACCGCCATCCGCAACACGGCCCGGTCGACGTCCGGGAGCCGGTCCAGCGACCAGCCCGACGCGTGGGCCTCGATCAGCTCGTCGATCCGGGCGGACTGCTCGACCACGCCCTCCACCAGCCGGACGGCGTGGTCGGGGACCGGCGGGTGGGCGTCGGCGATCCGGTCGCGCAGCACCGTCAGCGGGTCGGCGCCGCGCAGGTCGGCCTCGTAGAGGACGTCGACCGCGCGCTTGCGGGCCTTGGACCGGGCAGCCACGCCGAGGTCAGCTGACCCGGCCGAGGTAGCGGCCGTCGCGGGTGTCGACCTTCAGCTTCTCGCCGGTGGTGATGAACAGCGGGACCTGGATCTGCGCGCCGGTCTCCAGGGTCGCGGGCTTGGTGCCGCCGGTGGAGCGGTCGCCCTGCAGGCCCGGGTCGGTGTGCGAGACGACGAGCTCCATGGTCACCGGCAGCTCGACGTACAGCGGGGTGCTGTCGTGCACGGCCACGACGACCTCGGTGTTGTCCAGCAGGTAGTTGGCGCCGTCGCCCACGGTCTCGGCCGGCACGTAGATCTGCTCGAAGGTGTCGCCGTCCATGAAGACGTAGTCCGACCCCTCCTTGTAGAGGAAGGTCATCGACCGCTTGTCCACGTTGGCCGTCTCGACCTTCGTGCCGGCGTTGAAGGTCTTGTCCACGACCTTCCCGGAGAGCACGTTCTTCAGCGTGGTGCGCACGAAGGCGCCGCCCTTGCCCGGCTTCACGTGCTGGAAGTCGGTGACGGTCCACAGCTGACCGTCCAGGTTCAGGACGATGCCGTTCTTGAGGTCGTTGGTGGTAGCCATCTAGAGGACCAGCAGTTCCTTGCTCGTGAGGGTCAACAACTCCGGCTCGCCATCCGTGACGACCAAGGTGTCCTCGATCCGGACCCCGCCGTGGCCGGGCAGGTAGACGCCTGGCTCCACGGTGACGGCCATGCCGGCGGCCAGCGTACCTGCGCCGAGTGCCGAGATGCCCGGCGCCTCGTGGATCTCCAAGCCGACGCCGTGCCCGAGGCCGTGGGTGAAGTGGTCGCCGTGCCCGGCCGCTGCGATGACCTCGCGGGCGGCGGCGTCCACCGCGGTCACCTCGGCGCCGACGGCCAGCGCCGCCCGCCCGGCCGCCTGCGCGGCGGCGACCAGCTCGTAGACCTCCTGCTGCCAGTCCGCCGCGTGCCCAAGCACCAGCGTGCGGGTCATGTCGGAGTGGTAGCCGTCCACGGTGGCGCCGAAGTCGAGCTTGAGGAAGTCGCCGTCGCGCAGCACCGTGGCGTCAGGCCGGTGGTGCGGGACGGCCGAGTTGGCGCCGGTGGCCACGATCGTCTCGAAGGACGGCGCCTCGGCGCCCAGGGTCAGCATCCGGGCGTCCAGCTCACGGCCGACCTCCAGCTCGGTCCGCCCCGGACGCAGCGCGCCCTCGGCGGCGAGCTCGGCCAGCGCCCGGTCGGCGACCGTGCACGCCCGGCGCAGCGCCGCGACCTCCCCGTCGTCCTTGACCGCCCGCAGCGCCTCCACGGCCCGCCGGATGCTGACCAGCTCCGGGGCCGTGCCGCCGGCGGCGGCCTCGGTGAGCACCTGATCCAGCTGGTGGACACCGTCGACGGTGACGTCGTGTGACTCGAAGCCGAGCCGGCCGGTGCCCAGGTGCGCCGCCCGGACGGCGAGCGCGGGGACCGTGGCCCGGTCGACCAGCAGCTCCAGGTCCGGCACCTGGAGCCCGGCCTGGGTCGTGTACCGGCCGTCGGTGCCGAGGACGTCGTCCCCGTCGAGGCGCAGCAGCAGTGCGCCGTTGGAGCCGGTGAACCCGGTCAGGTACCGCACGTTCAGCAGGTTCGTGACGAGCACCGCGTCCAGGCCGGCCTCGGCGGCCACTGCCCGCAGCCGGTCCCGGCGCTCCGCGGCCGTCGTCACCGGGCGGCCGCCAGGTACCGCAGGGCCAGCTCGTAGCCCTGCACGCCGAGCCCGGCGATGACGCCGTCGGCCACCGCCGAGACGTAGGAGTGGTGCCGGAACGCCTCGCGGGCGTGGATGTTGGTGATGTGCACCTCGACCAGCGGCGCGCGCAGGCCGGCCAGCGCGTCGCGCAGGACGACGGAGGTGTGCGACCAGCCGCCGGGGTTGATCACCACCGGGTCGCCGGCGTCGGCGGCGTCGAACACCCAGCCCAGCAGCTCGGCCTCGGAGTCGGTCTGCCGCACCCGCACGTCGACCCCGAGGTCGGCGGCCGCGGTCTCGATCAGTCCGACCAGCTCGGCGTACGTCGTCGTGCCGTACTTCTCCGGCTCGCGCGTGCCCAGCCGGCCGAGGTTGGCGCCGTTGAGCACCTGGATGGTCATGGGAGTCACTCGCTTCCGGAGACGGCCGCCCAGGCGGCGTCCAGCCAGGCCTGGTCGGGGTCGGTGAGGATGGCCGGGGCGCCGATCCGGTCCAGGACGACGAAGCGCAGGGAGGCGCCGCGGGCCTTCTTGTCCATCCGCATCACCGACTGCAGCCGGGCCCAGTCGCCGCGGTAGGTGGTGGGCAGGCCCAGCGCGGCCACGAGCTCCCGGTGCCGGTCGGCCTCGGCGCGGGACAGCCGGCCGGCCTGCACCGCGAGCTCGGCGGCGAAGACCAGGCCGACCGCGACCGCCTCGCCGTGCCGCCAGCCGAAGTCCTCGACCCGCTCGATGGCGTGGCCCAGGGTGTGCCCGTAGTTCAGGAACTCCCGCCGGCCGGTGTCGTAGAGGTCCTCGCCGACCGCGTCGGCCTTGACCTGCACCGCCCGGGTGATCAGCTCGGCGGTGTCCGCCCGCCCAGCGGGGTCGGCCTCGAGCAGGTCCAGCACCCGCGGGTCGGCGATGAAGCCGCACTTGACCACCTCGGCCAGGCCCGACCGGTACTCGGCCTCGGGGAGGGCGGCCAGCGCGTCGGTGTCGGCGAGCACCGCGGCCGGCGGGTGGAAGGCCCCGACCAGGTTCTTGCCGGCCGCGGTGTTGATGCCGGTCTTGCCGCCGACCGCGGCGTCGACCATGCCGAGCAGGCTGGTGGGCACCTGGACCACCCGGACGCCGCGCAGCCAGGTGGCGGCCAGGAAGCCGGCCAGGTCGGTGACCGCTCCCCCGCCCACCCCGACGACCGCGTCGGAGCGGGTGAGGCCCAGGCGGCCGAACTCCTCCCAGGCGCCGGCGGCGACCTCGGCGGTCTTGGCCGCCTCGCCGTCGGGGACGACGAGCGCCTCGGCCGCGAGCCCGGCCTGCTGCAGCGTCTCCACGGCGGCACCCGCGGCCGCGGCCAGCGGCGGGGCGTGCACCACGACGGCCCGGGCCGTGCCGTCGAGCACCAGGCCGAGCTCCATCTGGGCGCCGGGGCCGATCACGACGTCGTAGGGGCGGTCGCCGGCGACCGGGACCCGGTGCAGCTCCGCCCTCACGACCCCGCCCCGGACCGGGCGCCCAGCGCGGCGAGCACCTCGGCGACCACGTCCTCGGGCGGCCGGTTGCCGGTGGGCACGGTCAGGGTGGCCACCTCGCCGTACAGCGGGGCCCGTTCGGCGAGCATGTGCCGCAGCATCGCCCGCGGGTTGACCCCGAGGATCGGCCGGTCCCGGGACAGCCCGACCCGGTGGGCGGCCGACGGCAGGTCGACGTCCAGCCAGACGACGGTGCCCCCGGCCCGGCCGTGCGCGACCAGCAGCCGGCGGGTGGGTTCCTGGGTCACCGCCCCGCCGCCCAGGGCCAGCACGCCGGTGTGCTCGGCCAGCGCGCGTTCCACCGCGAGCGCCTCCATCGCTCGGAAGTGCGGCTCGCCCTGCTGCACGAAGAGGTCGGCGACCGTGCAGCCGGCGACCGCCTCGACGTCGTGGTCGGTGTCCCGGAAGTCCACGCCGAGCGCGGCGGCGACCGCCGTCCCGACCGTGGTCTTGCCCGACGCCGGCGGCCCGACCAGGACCAGCACCGGGCCGGTGGCGGCGCTCACCGGGAGCCGGCGCCGGGCCGGACCGGGAACGGCAGCGCGTCCAGGTAGGACTGCACGTTCCGGCGCGTCTCGGGCACCGAGTCGCCGCCGAACTTCTCCAGCACGGCGTCGGCCAGCACGAGGGCGACCATCGCCTCCATCACGACACTGCCGCGCGGCACCGCGCAGGCGTCGCTGCGCTGGTTGATCGCCACCGCCGCCTCGCCGGTGGAGACGTCCACGGTGGCCAGGGCGCGGGGGACGGTGCTGATCGGCTTCATCGCGGCGCGCACCCGCAGCGCCTCGCCGTTGGTCATGCCGCCCTCGATGCCGCCGGCCCGGTCGGTGTCCCGGGCGATCGCCCCGTCGGCCAGGCGCATCTCGTCGTGGGCGACCGAGCCGCGCCGGCGGGCGGTCTGCAGCCCGTCGCCGACCTCGACCGCCTTCACCGACTGCACGCCCATCAGCGCCGCGGCAAGCCGGGAGTCCAGCCGGCGGTCCCAGTGCACGTGGCTGCCCAGGCCCGGCGGCAGGCCGTGGACGACGACCTCGACGACGCCGCCGAGGGTGTCGCCGTTCTTCCGGGCGTCGTCGACCTCGGCGACCATCTGCTCGCTGGTGGCCGGGTCGGCGCAGCGCACCGGGTCGGCGTCGATCCGGTCGTTGTCCTCCGGGCCGGGCAGCACCCCGTCGGGGACGGTGACCGGGCCGATGCCGACGACGTGGCTGACCACCCGGACGCCGAGGACCTGGTGCAGGAAGGCGCGGGCGACCGTGCCGAGCGCGACCCGGGCGGCGGTCTCCCGGGCGCTGGCGCGCTCGAGGACGGGCCGGGCGTCGTCGAAGCCGTACTTCTGCATGCCCGCCAGGTCGGCGTGCCCGGGGCGCGGCCGGGTGAGCGGGGCGTTGCGGGCCTGGCCCGCCAGCACCTCGGCGTCGACCGGGTCGGGGGACATCACCGTCGACCACTTGGGCCACTCGGTGTTGCCCACCTGGATGGCGATCGGCCCGCCCTGCGTGCGCCCGTGCCGGACGCCGCCGCTGAGGGCGACGACGTCCTCCTCGAAGCTCATCCGGGCGCCGCGGCCGTGCCCGAGCCGCCGGCGGGCCAGCTGCTCGTCGACGTCGGAGGTCTGCACCGCCACCCCGGCCGGCATCCCGTCCAGCACGGCGGTGAGCTGCTGACCGTGGGACTCACCTGCGGTCAGCCAACGCAACATGCGGACGATTCTAGGAGGACCCCCTGCCCCCCACCGCTCGCAGGCTCGCGGCGGGCCCCTGCCGGGGGCCTTCAGGCTCCGGGCAGCGGGCGAGGCTGTCGCCGGGTTCGAGGCGCCGGTCCTGGAGTGACCACCATGGCCTTGGTCTGCCGCCTCAGTGGGTACCTGGCAGCGGGCCGGCCAGGGCGAGCGCGACCGCCGCGCCGGCGAGCAGTGGCGGCCCGAGGGGGACGGCGGTCCGCCAGCCCGCCCGGCGGGTGGCCAGCAGGACCAGCGAGACCACTGCCCCGAGCACCAGCCCGACCAGGACGCCGGCCAGCAGCACCCCCCACCCGGCCCAGCCGAGCACCAGGCCGAGCAGGCCCAGCAGCTTCACGTCGCCGAAGCCCAGCCCCGTGGGACTGACCGCGGCCGCGCCGGCGGCGAGGCCGCCGGCGACCGCCGCGGCGGCGACCGCGCGCAGCAGCGCCGGCCAGCTGCCGGCGACCGCGGCGTCGACGAGCAGCGCCGCGCCGCACACCGCCGCGGCGGGGAACGTCACCCGGTCGGGCAGCCGGTGGCCGGCCAGGTCCACCCCGGCGAGGACGACTGCGGCGCCGGCCAGCCACAGCAGCGCCGCCGCGGCGGGCCGGGGACCGGTCGGCACGGCCGCGGCGGCGAGGGCGGCGGCGGTGAGCACCGTCGTGGCGCCCACCCGGCGGCGGGAGGGCCGGGCGCCGTCGTCCCGGGTGGCCAGCCGCACGGTGACCGCGGCCAGCCAGGGGCCGAGCGCCAGCCCGAGAACTCCGGCGGCGACGGGCAGGACGGCGGTCACCCGCGGCCGGTGCTCAGCGGCCGAGCGCGGCCCGCATCGCCGCGATCGGCGCCGGGTGTCCGGTCATCAGCTCCACCTGCAGGGTGGCCTGCCAGAACAGCACCTCCAGGCCGCTGATCACCGTACCGCCGGCGGCCTGGACCCGGGCGGCCAGCGGGGTGGGCCAGCCGGCGTAGAGGACGTCGAGCACGGTCTGCCCGGACCGCCAGCCCAGCGCGGCCACGGCCGGCTGCCCGTCCACCGGCACGGTGCTCACCACGACCGGCGCCGCCACCGGGCCGGCGTCCAGCGCGGAGACCGTGGCCCGCACGTCCAGCACCTCCAGCACCGCGAGCAGGTCGCGGGCACGGGCCGGGTCGCGCACCAGGACGTCGACCTGGCGGGCACCGAGCGAGGCCAGCGCGGCGGCGGCCGCGGCCGCCGTCCCCCCGGCGCCCAGGACGGCGGCGTGCTCGACCTGCTCCACCCCGCCCAGCTGCAGGGCCATGCCGACGCCGTGGACGTCGGTGTTCTCCGCCCGCCACCCGGCGCCGGTCCGGACCAGGGTGTTGGCGGCGCCGAGCAGCCGGGGCAGCGGCTCGACGGTGTCGGCGACCCGCACCGCGGCCTGCTTGCAGGGCATGGTGACCGAGAAGCCGCGCCACTCCGGGCCGAGGCCGGCCAGCAGGTCGGGGACGTCCTCGGCCCCGACGTCCAGCGCGTCGTAGGTCCAGTCGGTGAGCCCGAGCGCGCTGTACGCGGCGCGGTGCATCACCGGGGAGAGCGAGTGGGAGACCGGGCGGCCGAGGACCGCGGCCCTCACGCCGGCACCGGCCCGCTGGAGCCGGGACGGGCGACCGGGCTCATCCGCCCGGGTTCTCCCGCAGCCACTGCTGGAAGACCAGCACGTTCTGCTGGTGCTGCTCGGCGGTCTCGGCGAACTCGGTCTGGCCGGTGTCCGGGTCGACCACCACGAAGAACCGCCACGGCCCGGGGGTCGGGTTCAGCACCGCGCGCAGCGCCTCCTCCCCGGGGTTGTCGATGGCGCCGGGCGGCAGGCCGGGGTTGGCGTAGGTGTTGTACGGCGAAGGGTTCGCCCGGTCCTCGGGGGTGGTGGTGATCCCGGACTTGCCGTTGGCGTAGTTGACCGTGGTGTCCAGCTGCAGCGGCATGCCCTCGGCCAGCCGGTTCTCCAGGACCCGGGCCACCTTGCCCATCTGCTCCACGGTGCCCGACTCGGCCTGCACGATGCTCGCCTTGGTCAGCACGGTGAGCCGCTGCTCCACCGGGATCTGCAGCTGGTCCAGGACCTGGACGGTCCGGGCGACCATCGGCCGCAGCATGTCCGCCGGGGTGGTGTCGGGCTCGACGTCGTAGGTGGCCGGGAACAGGAAGCCCTCGAGCAGCCCGTTCGCGTACGGCGGCAGGCCGAGCTCCGCGGGGGCGGCCGCGACGGCCTGCAGGTCGGCCAGCGGGGTGCCGGTCTCCTCGGCCAGCCGCTGCAGCACCTGGGCCACCGTCTGGCCCTCGGGCACGGTGACCCGGGTGACCTGCCGGGTGGCGGGCTGCAGCAGCAGGTCCAGCGCGGCCTGGCCGGACATCTCCGTGCGCATGGCGTAGACGCCGGGCTGGATGCCCTCCGCGGCCGAGTTCGCCTCGGCGGCGTCCAGGAACGGCTCGGTCGAGGCGATCACCCCGGCCTCGACGAGGTGGGCGGCGATGGTGCGCAGGCTGTCCCCGCTGTTGATCCGGACGTCCGCGCTGCCGGTGCCGGCGCCGGTGAAGTCCTCGGCGACCGGGTTGACCATCCGCAGCAGTGCCTGCCCGCCGACGACGATGCCGCCGACCAGGCCGGCCAGCACGAGCAGCGAGAGCACGATCGCGAGGGGACGTCGGCGCCGCCGGGGCCCGCGGTCACGCCGGCCGCGGCGGCGACCGCCGCCGGGCGGCAGGTCGTGGTGGTCGTCGTGGTGGTCGTCGTCCTCGACGACGAGCTCGAGGCCGCCGGTCTGGTCGAAGACGCCCACGGGGTGCTCGTCGTGCCAGTCGTCGGAGTGCCCGTCGAGGGGGCCGTCACGGTGGTCGTCGTGGGGGCCGCCGGAGTGCTCGTCGCGGGGCTCGTCGTCGTACCGGTCGTGCAGATCGTCGTGGCCCACGCCGTCATGCTCGTCGAACCGGCCGTCGTAGCGCTCGTCGTAGCGCCCGTCGTAGCGCTCGTCGTAGCGCCCGTCGTGCTGCTCGGCCGCGTGCCCGTCGTACCGCTCGTCGTCCGCGGAGTGCCGCGCGTCGAGCGCGGCGAGCGCGGCGGCCAGCGGTGACGCACCGGCCGGGGTGACCACGGCGGTGGCGCCGGCGGCGTCGGAGGTGCGCCGGCCGCCCAGCAGCGGGCGGCGGGCACCCGAGGACGTGCCGGGGGCGGTCTCGTCGTCGGCGAACCGCTCCACCTCCCGGTCCAGCGTCGTCCACGGCGCCGGCGAGACCCGGTCGGGAGCGGGCCGGGCGATCGAGGAGCGGCCGGTCAGCGGACGCTCGGGAGCGGCCGGCCGCTCGGCGGACGGCCGGCTGCCGGCGGGGCGGGCGCCCGGCCGGCCAGCGGTCGGGCGGTCGGCGCCGGGGCGGGTCGAGGGCACGCGCGGCGGCGTGATCGGCACGGCGCGCATCTCCGCGGTGCGCAGCTCGGACGCCCGGGGCGCCGGGACCGCGGACGGGTCGGCCGGGGTCTGCGCCGGCGGCGGGTCGGTGGCGCGGCGGCGGCGGTCCGCGCCGGGGGCGCGGCCGGCGGTGCGGGCGGGCTGCTCGGTGACGGCGGTGCTGCCGCGGCGCGAGCGGTCCTGGGCCCAGCCGGCCCGGAGCTCGGCGGCCGAGGGCCCGGAGCCCGCGTCGGTGTCCGGCGACGAGTGCCGGCCCGGCCGCCGGTCCGCGGGGCCGGTCACCGGGAACTCCCACCCGAGCGGGGGCGACCGTCCAGGTACGTCTGCAGGATGACCACGGCGGCCGCCTGGTCGATCACCGCGCGCTGCCGGCGGCTGTCGATGCCGCCTGCTCGCAGATGACTGGCTGCGGTCACGGTGGAGAGCCTTTCGTCGACGAGGTGTACCGGGACGTCCCCGATACGGCTGGTCAAGGCGGCAGCGTATGTGCTGGCATCTCTTGCCGACGCGCCCGACGCTCCGGACAGGTGCCTCGGCAATCCCACCACCACCTCGACCACCTCGTGTGTCACAACCAGCCCGGCCAGCTGGTCCAGGTCGCTCTCGTCCTTCGCCCGGCGCAGCGTCACCAGGGGGCTGGCGAGGATGCCGAGGGCGTCGGACAGGGCCACGCCGACGCGCACCGTGCCGACGTCCACCCCCAGCCGCCGGCCGGGGCCCCGGTCACCGGGGGGACCGCCCGCGGGCTCGCGGCCGGTCCCGGACCCGTGTTCAGCGCCCATCGTCGGTGATCAGGTGTTCCGCCGTCCAGTGGACGGCGGCATCGTCGTCGCCGTCGTCCCGGCGCCGGTCACCGCCGCCGCGCCGGCAGCCCCCCCGCCTGGTCACCCGGCGGCCGCGCCGATCGCCTGCTCGGCGGCCGCGAGGGCCGCCGGGATGCCGGCGGGGTCGGTGCCGCCGCCCTGCGCGACGTCCGGCTTGCCCCCACCGCGCCCGCCGACGGGTGGGGCGGCGGCCTTGAGCAGGTCGTTGGCCGACAGCCCCCGCTGCTGCGCGGCGGGGTTGAGCGCCGCGATCAGCGCCACCTTGCCGTCCGAGGCGGACGCGAGGACGACGGCGGCGGGCCGCTCCCCCAGCCGCCCGCGCACGTCCAGGGCCAGCCCGCGGAGGTCCCCACCGGACAGGCCGGCCGGCGCGGCGGTCACCACCGCCACCCCGCCGACGTCCCGGGCGCCGGCGGCCAGCTCCCCGGCGGCGGCCAGGGTCTGCCGGGCGCGCAGGTCGGCCAGTTCGCGGTCGGCGTCCCGCAGCCGGGCGAGCATGCCGCTGACCCGGTCGACGATGCCGTCCTGCGGGGTCTTGAGCAGGTCGGCCAGCTGCCGGACCAGGTCGCGCTCGCGGGCCAGGTAGCGGAAGCCCTCCAGCCCGACCGCGGCCTCGACCCGCCGGGAGCCGGACCCGACCGAGCTCTCGCCGGTCAGCGCCAGCGTGCCGATCTGGGAGCTGCCGCGCACGTGGGTGCCACCGCACAGCTCCCGGGACCACTCGCCGCCGATCTCCACGACGCGCACCTGCTCGCCGTAGGTCTCGCCGAACAGCGCCAGGGCACCGAAGTCACGCGCCTCCGGCAAGGTCATGTAGAGCGCCCGCACGCCGTGGTCGGCGCGGACGGCGGCGTTGGCGACGTCCTCGATGTCGGTGCGCTGCTGGGCGGTGAGCGCCCCCTGCCAGGCGAAGTCCAGCCGCAGGTAGCCGGGCCGGTTGTAGGACCCGGACTGCAGCGCCTGCGGGCCGAGGACCTGGCGCAGCGCGGCGTGCACCACGTGGGTGCCCGAGTGCGCCTGGCAGGCCGACAGCCGCCACTCGCGGTCCACCTGGGCGGTGAGCTCGCTGCCGGTGCGCAGCTCGCCGTCGAGCACCCGCACCTGGTGGACCACCAGGCCCTTGACCGGCCGCTGCACGTCGAGGACCTCGGCGCGGCCGCCGTCCCAGGCCAGCTCGCCGGCGTCGGCGACCTGGCCGCCGGACTCGGCGTAGAACGGCGTCCGGTCCAGCACCACCCGGGTGACCGAGCCGGGTCCGGCGACCGGGTCGGCCTGGTCCCCGCTGGTCCCGTCCTCGTCCTCGTCGACGAGGCCGAGCACCCGGGAGTCGGTGCGCAGGGTCGAGTAGGCCTGCCAGTCCGTCGGCCCGTGCTCGGCGAGCAGCCGCCGGTAGGCCAGCACGTCCACCGACCCGGTGCGCTTGGCGCGGGCGTCGGCGCGGGCGCGGTCCCGCTGCTCCTTCATCAGGGCGCGGAAGCCCTCCTCGTCGACGGTGACGCCCTGCTCGGCGGCCATCTCCAGGGTGACGTCGATCGGGAAGCCGTAGGTGTCGTGCAGCGAGAACGCCTGGGTGCCCGACAGCGTCGGGGTGTCCGGGGTCGCCTGCTTGGCCTGCCCGACGGCGGTGTCGAACAGCGCCGTCCCCGCGGTGAGGGTGCGCCGGAAGGCCTCCTCCTCGGCGTACGCGATGCCGGAGATGCGGGCGAAGTCGGTGCCGAGCTCGGGGTAGCTGGCGCTCATCGCGTCCCGGGAGACCGGCAGCAGCTCGGGCAGCGTGGCCTCGTCGACGCCGAGCAGCTTCATCGAGCGGACGGCGCGGCGCAGCAGCCTGCGCAGGATGTAGCCGCGGCCCTCGTTGCCCGGTGTGACGCCGTCGCCGATGAGCATCAGCCCGGACCGGACGTGGTCGGCCACCACCCGCAGCCGGACGTCGGCCTCGTGGTCGGCGCCGTACCGCACGCCGGCGAGCTCGGTGGCCCGGCGCAGCACCGGCGCCACCTCGTCGATCTCGTACATGTTGTCGACGCCCTGCAGGAGGTAGGCCACCCGCTCCAGGCCCATGCCGGTGTCGATGTTCTTCTTCGGCAGCTCGCCGAGGATGGGGAACTCCTTGCCCTCCCCCGGACCCCGCTCGTACTGCATGAAGACGAGGTTCCAGATCTCCAGGTACCGGTCACCGGTCGGGTCGGCCTCGGGTCCCCCGCCCGGGCCGTACTCCGGGCCGCGGTCGTAGTGGATCTCCGAGCACGGGCCCGCCGGGCCCGGGGCGCCGGTGTGCCAGTAGTTGTCCTCCTTGCCGCGGCGCTGGATGCGCTCGGCCGGGACGTAGCCGCGCCAGGCGTCGAAGGCCTCGTCGTCGTCGAGGTAGACCGTCGGCCAGATCCGCTCCGGGTCGAAGCCCAGGCCGCCGTCCGCGACGTCGTTGGTGACCAGCTCCCAGGCGAAGCGGATCGCCTCGGCCTTGAAGTAGTCGCCGAAGGAGAAGTTGCCGTTCATCTGGAAGAACGTGCCGTGCCGGGTGGTCTTGCCCACCTCCTCGATGTCGAGGGTGCGCACGCACTTCTGCACGCTGGTGGCCCGCGGGTAGGGGGCGGGCTCCCGGCCGGTCAGGTACGGGATGAACGGCACCATCCCGGCCACGGTGAACAGCAGGGTGGGGTCGGGCGACACCAGCGAGGCGCTGGGGACGACGGTGTGCCCCCGCTGCTCGAAGTGGTCGAGGAAGCGGCGGCGGATCTCGGCGGTCTGCATCAGGGCTCGGTCTCGGGTCGAGCGGGTGCTGGGCAGCTCCGGCGGAGGTCGGCCCGCGTCCGCAGCGTGGGGTGGGTGGGGAGGCTCAGCCGTCGGCGGCGTGGGCGCCGCGACGGCCGGGGAGCGCGGTCTGGTCGCGCTCGGGCAGCGGCGCGTCCAGCCCGGTGCCGGCCCGCAGCTCCGCCTCGCGGGCGGCGGCCGCGGCACGCACGTCGGCGCCGAAGTCACCGATCGCATCGGCCAGCTCGCGCAGCCCGTCGACCAGCTGGGCGGCGATCCCCTGCGGGGTCAGCTTCTCCGCGGCGCGGCTGAGCTTGCGGACGACGAGCGCGCCGATGGTGATGCCCATGGCCAGCCAGAACAGCCGGCGCATCAGGCGGCCCGCCGAGCCGCACGACGGGCGCGCCGGTCGGCCTTCACCGCGGCGTTGGACTCGGCGATCGCCTGGCCCTCACGCTTCTTGCGGGTGGCGCTGCGCACGCCGTAGCTGAAGGCGGCGACCTTGATCAGCGGGCTGCCGATGGTGGCGGCCACGACGCTGGTCAGCGCGGCCACGTTGCTCGACACGTTCGCGGCGTTGCCGGTGATGTCGTCGACCCGCTCCAGGTTGGAGTTGACGTGGGCCACCGTCGTGGACGCCTGGCCGAGGATCGGCATGGCCTGCTCCCGGGCCTGGCGGATGGTCAGCGTGGCCTCGTCCAGGGTGCGGCCGAGCTTGAGCAGCGGCACCGCCAGCAGGACCACCAGCAGCACCAAGGCGACGGCTGCGATCAGCCCGGCCCACTCTCCTGCGGACACGCGTGCACTCCTCTGGGTTGGCGCCGCCGTGGTCCGGCGTGCCGTCTCTGGACTCCCCGCCGGGGTCCCGGGCGGTCGCGGCAACACTAGTCGGGCCACCGGCGGTCGTCGTCCGCGATGCCGCGGGGCGCGCCCGGGGCGGCTGGAGGGGCGGCCAGAGGGGCGGCTGGAGGGGCGGCTCAGCGGCGGCGGCGCACGATCGCCCGGAGCTTGGCCACCCGGGCGGTGAGCTGGGCCTCCACGCCCCGGCCGGTGGGCCGGTAGTAGTCCCGGCCGACCAGCGCGTCGGGCGGGTACTGCTGGGGCAGCACGCCGTCGGGGTGGTCGTGCGGATAGGCGTAGGTCTTCCCGTGGCCGAGCTTCCCCGCCCCCGGGTAGTGCGCGTCCCGCAGGCCGGGGGGCACCGGGCCGGCCAGCCCGGCGCGCACGTCGGCCATCGACTCGCTGATGCCCACGGTCACGGCGTTGGACTTCGGCGCGGTGGCCAGGTGGACGACGGCCTGGGCGAGCGGGAAGTGCCCCTCGGGCATGCCGATGAACGCCACCGCATCGGCGGCGGCCACCGCGGCGAGCAGCGCGGTCGGGTCGGCCATGCCGATGTCCTCGCTGGCGGAGATGACCAGCCGGCGGGCGATGAACCGGGGGTCCTCCCCCGCCGAGACCATCCGTGCCAGGTAGTGCAGCGCGGCGTCGACGTCGCTGCCCCGGATGGACTTGATCAGCGCGCTCGCCACGTCGTAGTGCTGGTCGCCCTGCCGGTCGTAGCGGACGGCGGCCTGGGCGACCGCCGTCTCCAGGGTGGCGAGGTCCAGCACCGTGCCGCCGGCGGCGCGGGCCGCGCCGGCGCCGGACTCCAGCGCGGTCAGGGCCTTGCGGGCGTCGCCGCCGGCCACCCGGAGCAGGTGCTCCTCGGCCTCCTCGGTGAGCGTCACCGCGCCGTCCAGGCCGCGGTCGCTGGTCAGCGCGCGGCGCAGCACCGCCCGGACGTCGTCGTCGGACAGCGGCTGCAGGGCCAGCACGAGGCTGCGGGACAGCAGCGGGCTGACCACGGAGAAGAACGGGTTCTCGGTGGTGGCGGCGATCAGGCTGACGATCCGGTCCTCGACTGCGGACAGCAGGGAGTCCTGCTGGGTCTTGGAGAACCGGTGCACCTCGTCGATGAACAGCACGGTGCGCCGGCCGGCGGAGGTGAGCTCCCGCTTGGCCGACGCGATGACCGCGCGGACCTCCTTCACCCCGGCGTCCAGCGCGGACAGCTGCACAAACTGCCGCTTGGTGGCCAGCGAGATGACGTGCGCCAGCGTCGTCTTGCCGGTGCCCGGCGGGCCGTAGAGCACCAGCGACATCGGCTCGTCGGCCTCGACCAGCCGGCGCAGCGGAGCGCGGGGCCCGAGCAGGTGCTGCTGGCCGACCACCTCGTCGAGCGCGCGCGGGCGCATCCGGACCGCCAGCGGCGCCCCCGGGTCGACCGACTGCGCCGACGGCTGCTCCTCCGGCGCCGCGTCGAAGAGCGTGCTCACGGTGTCCGTCGTTCGCTTCCGCGGGGCGCTCCGCTCCTCGGTCGCTGGCGCTCCCTGCGATGCTCACGCCCCTGTCCGCTCACGGTTGCGACGCTACCCGCGGGGCACGACGGCTCTGTCCGATCCGTCCACCTGGAGGTCCCCGTGCAGCAGCGCACCATCGGCAACGACACCGTCGGCCGGATCGAGGTGGGAGCGGTCGGGCTCGGCGCCATGCCGCTGTCCTCGAAGGAGGACCGGCCCTCCCCCGCCGACGCCGAGGCCGTGGTGCACGCCGCGCTGGACGCCGGGGTCACGCTGATCGACACCGCGGACGCCTACGCCCACTCGGAGGCCGAGTTCGGCCACAACGAGTCGCTCGTCGCCCGGGCGCTGGCCTCCTACGGCGGGGACACCTCCGCCGTCCTGGTGGCCACCAAGGGCGGGCATACCCGGCGGGGCGCGGACTGGGAGCTGGACGGGACGCCGGCGTACCTGCGGCGGGCCTGCGAGGCGTCGCTGCGCCGGCTCGGCGTCGACGCGATCGGGCTGTACCAGTTCCACCGGCCCGACCCGGCCACGTCGTGGGAGGAGTCGATGGGCGCGCTGCGCGAGCTGGCCGACGCCGGGCTGGTCCGGATGGTCGGCATCTCCAACGCCGACGTCGGCCAGATCGACGCCGCGCGCGCCATCGTCGGCGACGCCCTGGTGAGCGTGCAGAACGAGTTCTCGCCCCGCTTCCGCTCCTCGGCCGGGGAGCTGGCGCACTGCGCGCGGCACGGCCTGGCGTTCCTGCCGTGGAGCCCGTTCGGCGGGGTCTCGGCCGCCAAGTCGCTGGACGCCACCGCCGGGGCCTTCGCCGCGGTCGCCGAGGAGCTCGGGGTGTCGGTGTACCGGGTGACGGTGGCCTGGCACCTGGCGCAGGCCGACGTCGTCCTGCCCATCCCGGGGGCGTCGCGGGCGGCGTCGATCGAGGACTCGGCGGCCGGCGCGGACCTGACCCTCACGGCCGACCAGCTCGCCCGCCTGGACGCGGCATAGGGCCCCCAGCCCCCCGGCCCAGTTGATCATCGTCTCGTTGCCGGCAACACGGGCGGACACGCCGCTCCCCTGGCAACGAGGCGATGATCAACGCTGAGGTCGAGGGTCAGCCTCGCTGCATCCACAGCGGACCAGGCCCTCCACAGAACGCCTGACCCGCTGGGCGGCCGATGCCCGCCGGTCGACGCTCGCCGGGTGGACGGCATCCCCCTCCCGGCGAGCTACACCTGGACGGCGGCGCGGTCCGCCGGCGTCACCCGGCGACAGGTCGGCCAGGACGGCGTCCGACTCGGGCGCGGGCTCTACCTGTCCCGGTCCGCCGAGCCGGACCTGCTCACCCGCTGCGCCGCGTGGGCCGACGTCCTCCCTGCAGGCAGCGCCTTCAGCGGCGCCACCGCGGCCGTACTGCTCGGCGCACCACTGGCCGAGCCGCCGCGGCTGCAGGTGGCTCTGACGCCTCGCCGGGTGCTGCCCCAGCATGCCGGGCTGAGGGTGCACAGCCGCCGGCTCGGACCCGGTGACGTGGTCCGGCACCGCGGGCTCCGGATCACCTCGGGGGCACAGACGTTCCTCGACCTCGCCGCCGTCCTCCCGCCGCAGGACCTGGTCGCGGTCGGCGACGCGCTGTGGCGGTACGAGCACCTCGACGACGTGCGTCTCGGCGCGCGGCTGGCTCGGGCCGAGCGGGTCCGTGGCGTGGTGCGGGCCCGGGCCTGCGCACCGTTGCTCACCCCGCTGGCGCAGTCCCGGCCGGAGAGCCTCCTGCGGTACTGGCTGGTCGTCAGCGACCTGCCCGATCCCGAACCACAGGTTCCTCTGCTCGGCCGACGGGGCCAGGAGGTGGTCCACGGCGACCTGGGCTACCGACGCTGGAAGGTGCTGCTGGAGTACGAGGGCCGCCAGCATGCCGGGAGAGAGCAGTTCCGCCGCGACGTCGACCGGTACTCGCTGATGGGCGCGGACGGCTGGCTGGTGCTGCGGTTCGCCGACCGGCACCTCGCCCGCCCACAGGTGGTCGTGGAGCGGACCCGTCGGGCCCTGGTCAGCCGGGGATGGCGACCCGGCGAGTGTTGATCATCGACTCGTTGCCAGGGACACGCCACGGCTCGCCGCGGCACCGGGCAACGAGCCGATGATCAACTCGGGGACGGCGAAGTGGGGCCGGGCGCGCCGGGCTGGCCGGGCAGCGGCGGCGCGTCGGGCACCACGTCGATGCCGGACTCCTTGCGCTGCGCCGCGGTGATCGGCGTCGGCGCGCCGGTCAGCGGGTCGAAGCCGGCGCCGGTCTTGGGGAAGGCGATCACCTCGCGGATCGAGTCCACCCCGGACAGCAGCGCGCAGGTGCGGTCCCAGCCGATCGCGGCGCCGGCGTGCGGCGGCGGGCCGTAGGCGAAGGCCTCCAGGAAGAACCCGAACCGCTCCCGGGCCTCCTCGCGCGACATCCCGAGCGTCTCGAACACCCGCTCCTGCAGGTCGGCGTCGTGGATGCGGACCGACCCGCTCATCAGCTCGTTGCCGTTGCAGACCAGGTCGTAGGCGTCCGACAGCGCCCCGCCCCTGTCCTCGCTGAACCGGTCGCGCCACTCGGGGGTGGGCGAGGTGAAGGGGTGGTGCATGAAGGTCCAGTCGCCGTCCTCGGTCTCCTCGAACATGGGGAAGTCGACGACGAACAGGAACGACCACGAGCCCGGCTCGATGAGCTCCAGCCGCCGGGCGATCTCGTTGCGGGCGGCGCCGAGCAGCTCCTGCGCCGGACGGCGGGGTCCGGCGGCGAAGAAGACGCAGTCCCCCGGCGCGGCGCCCACGGCCTCGACCAGCCCGGCGCGCTCGGCGTCGGAGATGTTCTTCGACACCGGCCCGCCCAGCGTGCCGTCCTCGGCGACGGTGACGTAGGCCAGCCCCTTGTAGCCGCGGGAGCGGGCCCAGTCCTGCCAGGCGTCGAAGGCCCGCCGGGGCTGCGACCCGCCGCCGGGCATCACGATCGCCCCGACGTAGGGGGCCTGGAACACCCGGAACGGCGTGTCGGCGAAGTAGGCGGTGAGCTCGGTCAGCTCGATGCCGAAGCGCAGGTCCGGCTTGTCCGAGCCGAACCGGTCCATCGCCTCCCGGTAGGTCATCCGCGGGATCTCCGGGACCTCGTAGGAGGCGAGCTCGCGCCACAGGGCGCGGATGACGTCCTCGGCCACGGCCAGCACGTCGTCCCGGTCGACGAAGCTCATCTCGAAGTCCAGCTGGGTGAACTCCGGCTGCCGGTCGGCGCGGAAGTCCTCGTCCCGGAAGCAGCGGGCGATCTGGTAGTAGCGCTCCAGGCCGCCGATCATCAGCAGCTGCTTGAACAGCTGCGGCGACTGCGGCAGCGCGTACCAGTGCCCCGGCTGCAACCGCACCGGGACGACGAAGTCCCGCGCGCCCTCGGGGGTGGAGCGGGTCAGCGACGGGGTCTCGACCTCGGTGAACCCGTGCCCGGCCATGACGCCGCGGGCGATCCGGTTCACCTCGCTGCGCAGCCGCAGCGCCGCGGCCGGGCCCTGCCGGCGCAGGTCCAGGTAGCGGTACTTGTACCGGACGTCGTCCCCGGCGGCCTGCGCCGTCTCGATCGGGAAGGGCAGCGGCGCGGCCGACGACAGCACCTGCAGCGTCGCGGCCACCACCTCGATCTCACCGGTGGGCAGCTCCGGGTTCTCGTTGCCCGCCGGCCGGCGCTGCACCTCTCCGGTGACGAGCACGCAGTACTCGTTGCGCAGCGCGTGCGCCTCCTCCTCGCGGACGACGACCTGGGCGTAACCCGAGGCGTCGCGCAGGTCGAGGAACACGACCCCGCCGTGGTCACGCCGGCGGGCGACCCAGCCGGAGAGGGTGACCGTGGAGCCGGCGTCGGTCGCGCGCAGCGCGCCGGCGTCGTGGGTGCGGAGCAAGGCAGTGCCTTTCAGTCAGTGGAGGTCACCAGCGGTCGTGCACGGAGGCGCGGATGCGCTCGTCGTACAGCCGTTCGAGGTCGGCGAGCTGGCCGTCGGTGAGCGACGGGATGCCGGCGGCGGCCACGTTGTCCAGGGCCTGCTGGACGTTCCGTGCGCCGGGGATGACGGCGGTGACGCCGGGCTGGTCGATGACCCAGCGCAGCGCGAACGCCGCGGTGGACACGTCCGGGCCGGCGATCGCGGCGACCTCGCGGGCCGCGGCCACGCCGACCTCGAACGGGACGCCGGCGAAGGTCTCCCCGACGTCGAAGGCCTCGCCGTTGCGGTTGAAGGTCCGGTGGTCGTCGGCGGCGAAGGTGGTGTCGGTGGAGTACTTGCCCGACAGCAGCCCGCTGGCCAGCGGCACCCGGGCCAGGATGCCCACCTCGGCCCGCCGTGCCGCGGGCAGCAGCTCCTCCAGCGGCTTGCGCCGGAACACGTTGAGGACCACCTGGATCGACTGCACACCCGGGTGCTGCAGCGCGGTCAGCCCCTCGGCCACCGTCTCCACCGAGACCCCGTACGCGGCGATCGCCTGCTCCTCGACCAGGGCGTCGAGGGTCTCGTACACCCGCTCGTCGGAGTAGACGGCCGGCGGCGGGCAGTGCAGCTGCACCAGGTCCAGGGTCTCCACGCCCAGGTTCCGGCGGGACCGGTCGATCCAGGCCCGCAGGTTCTCCGGCGTGTACTGCTCGGCGGTGAACGGGTCTGCGCGGCGGCCGGCCTTGGTCGCCACGAACGGCCGTTCGCCGCGGGCCGCCAGCACCCGGCGGATGCGCTCCTCGGACCGGCCGTCGCCGTAGACGTCGGCGGTGTCCAGCAGGGTGACGCCGGCGTCCAGGGCGGCGTCCAGGACGGCCGTGGCGTCGTCCTCGCTCACGTCGCCCCAGTCGCCGCCGAGCTGCCAGGTGCCCAGTCCCACGACGGACACGTCAGCGCCGGTGCGGCCCAGCGGCCGGGTCTCCAGGGGCGTGCTCGAGTCCACCCCGCTGCTCAGAGTCATGTGCCCACCGTCGCACGCACCCGGTCGAACACCTCCCCCAGGGGGACGGCGACCTGCTCGTGCGTGCGCAGGTCGCGCAGCTGGGCGACCCCGTCGGCCAGGTCCCGGTCCCCGAGGACGACGGCGTGCGAGGCACCCGACCGGTCCGCGGCCTTCATCGCGCCCTTGAGCCCGCGGTCGCCGTACACGGTGTCCGCTGCGATCCCGGCCTGCCGCAGCTGGCCCACCAGCCGGACCGCGACCCGCTTGGCGTCGGCACCCAGCGGGACGACGAAGGCCTGCACCCCCGCGGAGGCGGCGACGTCCAGCCCCTCGGCCTGCACCGCGAGCAGCGTGCGGTCCACCCCGACGGCGTAGCCGATGCCCGAGAGGTCGGGCCCGCCCAGCGCGGCGGACAGCCCGTCGTACCGCCCGCCCCCGCCGATCGCGGACTGCGCGCCGAGGCCGGAGTGGACGAACTCGAACGTCGTCTTCGTGTAGTAGTCCAGGCCGCGGACCAGCCGGGGGGCCTCGGTCCAGGTGATGCCGAGGTCGCTGAGGTGCTCCCGGACGGCGTCGTAGTGCGCCTTCGTGGTGTCCGACAGGTGGTCGACCATCAGCGGGGCGTCGTCCAGCTGGGCCTGCACCTCCGGCCGCTTGTCGTCAAGCACCCGCAGCGGGTTGATCTCCGCCCGGCGGCGGGTGTCCTCGTCGAGGTCCAGCTTCTCCAGGTACGCGACCAGCAGGTCGCGGTACTGCGGCCGGCACGTCGCGTCGCCCAGTGAGGTGAGCAGCAGCTCGAAGTCGGTCAGCCCGAGGTCGCGGAAGCCCTGCACGGCCAGCGCGACCACCTCGGCATCCAGCGCCGGGTCGTCGACGCCGAGCGCCTCGCAGTCGACCTGGGTGAAGTGCCGGTACCGGCCGGCCTGCGGGCGCTCGTAGCGGAATGCCGAGCCGACGGTCCACAGCTTCACCGGCAGCGCGCCGCTGTGCAGCCGGTGCTCGATGAAGGCGCGCATCAGGCCGGCGGTGAGCTCCGGGCGCAGGGTCAGCGACCGGCCGCCGCGGTCGGTGAAGGTGTACATCTCCTTGGAGACGACGTCGGTGGACTCCCCCACCCCGCGGGCGAACACCGCGGTGTCCTCGAAGACCGGGGTCTCCACGTAGCCGTAGCCGGCCCGCCGCATCGGCGCGGTGAGGGTGTCCCGGACGGCGAGGAACTGCGCCGAGGCCGGCGGCAGCGTGTCGAACGTCCCCTTCGGCGCCGCGAGACTCACAGCAACATCACTCGCTCCGCTCCTCGGTTCGCTCCGCTCCTCGCTCGCTGGCGCTCGCTGCGATGCTCACTCACAGCCCGCGGCCCTTCGGTGCCGCCGCGGCCTCGGCCAGGTACGGGTTGGTGGCCCGCTCGCGGCCGATGGTGGTCGCCGGGCCGTGGCCGGGGAGCACCAGCGTCTCGTCGTCCATCGGCAGGACGACGTCGCGCAGCGAGCCGAGCATCGACTCCCAGGACCCCCCGGGCAGGTCGACCCGCCCGACCGAGCCGGCGAACAGCACGTCACCGGCCAGCAGCGCCGGGGACTCGCCACTGTCGAAGGAGAAGACCACCGAGCCCTGGGTGTGCCCGGGGGCGTGCCGCACGGTGAGCTCCACGCCGGCGAGGGACAGCGCCACGCCGTCGTCCAGCGGGAGGACGTCGGCCGGGTCGGGCAGGGTGACCTGCCCGATCAGCGGCGCCAGCGCCGGGCCGTGCCAGCGCAGCGGGTCCGACAGCATGCCGCTGTCGGCGGGGTGCAGGTAGGCGGGGATGTCGTAGCCGTCGCAGACCGGCAGCACGGAGAACGTGTGGTCCAGGTGCCCGTGGGTCAGGACGACGGCGACCGGCTTGAGGCCGTCCTCGGCCAGCATCCGGCCCAGCGGCTCCACGGCCTCCATCCCCGGGTCGACGACGACGCACTCCGCGTTCGGTCCCGTCGCGACGGCGTAGCAGTTGGTGCCGAACGCGCCGGCGGGGAAGGAGCGGATGAGCACCCGTGCAGGTTACGCGGGGCCGTCCTCGCAGCTGGTGGCGCTGCCAGGGACCCGACAGGTGCCCCACCTAGACTGGTCCCCCGACGCACGGGGCGTGTGGCCGGTCGGCGCACGGCGCGGCCGCCCCCGGGAGCGCGGACCACAGCACCGGACCACAGCATGCGATCCACGAGGAGCCCGAGAAGAGTGCCGACCAACAAGCAGCGCCGTGAGGCCGCCCAGCGCCGTCTGCAGCGCCAGCTCGAACGGCGCGAGCAGGTCGCCCGCAAGCGGCGGCGCAACCTGCTGGTGCTGGCCGCGGCGGTCGCCGTCCTGGTCGTGGTCGGTGCGGCGGTGCTGATCGCCGGCAGGGACGGCGACGAGGACACGTCCGCGGCGGCCGACCCCAGCGCCTCGTCGACGCCGAGCAGCGCGGCCGCCGCGCCCGCCGGGCAGACCACGGTGGCCGGCCCGTGCACGTACACCACCGACGGCACGGCCAGCTCCGGCGTCGCGGTGACCCCGCCCTCCGGGGACATCGCCACCACCGGCGCGCTGGCCCTGACCATGGCCACCGCGGACGGGCCGATCGGGCTGACCCTGGACCGGGCGACCGCCCCCTGTGCCGTGGCCAGCTTCGAGGCGCTGACCCAGCAGGGCTACTTCGACGGCACGCCCTGCCACCGGGAGACCGCGTCGGAGGGCCTCAAGGTGCTGCAGTGCGGCGACCCGTCGGGCAGCGGCAGCGGCGGCCCTGGGTACAGCTTCCCGACCCAGGTGACCGGGTCGGAGACCTACGCCCGCGGCACGGTGGCGATGGCCAACAGCGGGCAGGGCACGGACGGCAGCCAGTTCTTCCTGGTGTACGGCGACAGCCAGCTGCAGCCGGACTACACCGTCGTCGGGACGATCGACGAGGCCGGCCTCGCCGTCCTGGACGCCATCGCGGGGCGCGGCATCGAGGGCGGAGCCCAGGACGGCGCCCCCGCCCAGCCGGTCACCATCGAGTCGATGACCATCGCCGGCTGACGACCGGACCGAGCATCGGCCCCCTCGCAGGGCCCCGCCGCGAGCTTGCGAGTGGTGGGGGGCGAGGGGGTCCTTCTTCAGGCGGTGACGCGCTCGACGTCGAAGACGCCGTCGACGTTCTTCACCGTCTGCAGCACGGCGCCCAGGTGTGCGGGGTCGGCCAGCTCGAAGGTGAACCGGCTGATCGCCACCCGGTCCCGGCTGGTCTGCACCGAGGCGGAGAGGATGTTGACCCGCTCGTCGGCCAGCGCGCGGGTCACGTCGGAGAGCAGCCGGTGCCGGTCCAGGGCCTCCACCTGGATGGCGACCAGGAACACCGCCCCCGGCTGGGAGGCCCACTCGACCTCGACCAGCCGCTCGGGCTTGGTCTGCAGGTCCGCGGCGTTGGTGCAGTCGGTGCGGTGCACGCTGACGCCGCCGCCCCGGGTGACGAAGCCCAGGATGTCGTCGCCGGGGACCGGCGTGCAGCACTTGGCGAGCTTGGCCCACACGTCGGTCATGCCGTGCACGACGACGCCCGGGTCGCCCCCGGCGCTGCGGACGGCCGTGCGCCGGGTGGGGATCGCCGTCTCGGCGATGTCCTCGGCGGCCCCCTCGGACCCGCCGAGCGCGGTGAGCAGCTTCTCCACCAGGGACGCCGCCGAGACCTGGTTCTCCCCCACGGCGGCGTACAGCGCGCTCACGTCGGGGTAGTGCAGGTCGGCGGCCAGGGTGGCCAGCGCGTCGCCGCCGAGCAGCCGCTGCAGCGGCAGGCCCTGCTTGCGCATGGCCTTGGTGAGGGCGTCCTTGCCGTCCTCGACGGCGTCCTCGCGGCGCTCCTTGGTGAACCACTGCCGGATCTTCGTGCGCGCCCGGGAGGACCCGACGAAGGACAGCCAGTCCTTGGAGGGACCGGCCGTGGGCGAGCGGGAGGTGAAGACCTCGACCACGTCGCCGTTGGACAACTTGCTCTCCAGCGACACCAGGTTGCCGTTGACCCGGGCGCCGATGCACCGGTGCCCGACCTCGGTGTGCACCGCGTAGGCGAAGTCGACCGGGGTGGACTCCCCGGGCAGGCTGATCACGTCGCCCTTGGGCGTGAAGACGAAGACCTCCTGCGGGCCGAGGTCGTAGCGCAGCGTCTCGAGGAACTCGCCGGGCTCCTGGGCTTCGCGCTGCCAGTCCAGCAGCTGGCGCAGCCACAGCATGTCGTCGCCGACCGGGCCGGTGGTCGCCGGCGCCCCGGCGGCGCGGGCCTTCTCCTTGTACTTCCAGTGCGCCGCGATGCCGTACTCGGCGGTGCGGTGCATGTCGTGGGTGCGGATCTGCAGCTCCACCGGCTTGCCCTGCGGCCCGATCACCGTGGTGTGCAGCGACTGGTACATGTTGAACTTCGGCATCGCCACGAAGTCCTTGAAGCGGCCCGGCACCGGCTGCCAGTGCGCGTGCATGATGCCCAGCGCCGCGTAGCAGTCGCGCACCGAGTCGACCAGCACGCGGATCCCGACCAGGTCCCAGATGTCGGTGAAGTCCCGGCCGCGGACGATCATCTTCTGGTAGATCGAGTAGTAGTGCTTGGGCCGGCCGGTGACGGTCGCCTCGATGTTGGCGCCCTTGAGCTGCTCGGTGACCGCCGAGGTGACCTCGGTCAGGTAGGTGTCCCGGGACGGGGCGCGCTCGGCGACCAGCCGCACGATCTCGTCGTACCGCTTGGGGTAGAGGGTGGCGAACGCCAGGTCCTCCAGCTCCCACTTGATGGTGTTCATCCCCAGCCGGTGGGCCAGCGGGGCGAGGATCTCCAGCGTCTCGCGCGCCTTCTTCTCCTGCTTCTCCGGCGGGAGGAACCGCAGCGTGCGCATGTTGTGCAGCCGGTCGGCCAGCTTGATGACCAGCACCCGGGGGTCGCGGGCCATCGCCACGATCATCTTGCGGATGGTCTCGGCCTGCGCCGCGTCCCCGTACTTGACCTTGTCGATCTTGGTCACGCCGTCGACGAGGTAGGCCACCTCGGAGCCGAAGTCGGCGGTGATCGACTCCAGCGTGGCGCCGGTGTCCTCGACGGTGTCGTGCAGCAGCGCGGCGACCAGCGTGGTGGTGTCCATCCCCAGCCCGGCGAGCACCGTCGCGACGGCGAGCGGGTGGGTGATGTAGGGGTCGCCGCTCTTGCGCTTCTGGTCGGCGTGCGCGGCCTCGGCGACGTCGTAGGCCCGCTGCAGCAGCACCAGGTCGGCCTTGGGGTGGCTCTGCCGGTGCAGCGCGGCCAGCGGCTCGAGGACCGGCCGGATCTCGGTCGTCCGCGGGCTGGCCATGATGCGGCGGGCGAGCCGGTCGCGTACCCGGCGGCGCGGGGCGACGTCGGCGCCGGCCGCCGGTTCCGGGGCCACGTCGTCGGGACGGCGGACGGCGGGACGCTCGGGCAGGGCCGGGCGGGGCGTGCGGGTGTCCTCCTCCGCGGCGGGCGCGTCGGAGGTCCGCGGGGCGGCGACGTCCGAGGCCACGGGAGCTCCTGCCCTGTTGAGGAGGTGCGACGCCTCCATGCTAGCCGGGAGTGTCGCGCGGACACGGTAACCGGTCATCCGGTCGGGTCGGTCCGCGGGTGCTGCGTCGCTCAGGTCCGCCAGAGGGCGTGCACCGGGTGCGGGGCGATCCGCTGCCGGCCGCCGAGGGCGACCAGCTCCACGACCACCGACACCCCGGTGACCACGCCCCCGAGCCGCTCGATCAGGGTGATCGCCGCGGCCAGCGTGCCGCCGGTGGCCAGCACGTCGTCCACGAGCAGGACCCGCTGGCCGGGCCCGATGGAGTCGGTGTGCAGCTCCAGCGTCGCGGTCCCGTACTCCAGCGAGTACTCCGCCGACACCCGCTCGCGGGGCAGCTTGCCGGCCTTGCGGATCGGCACCACGCCGGTGCCGGCGTCCAGCGCGACCGCCGCGGCCAGCAGGAAGCCGCGGGCCTCCACGCCGGCGACGACGTCGAAGGCCGGTCCGTCCCCGCCGACCAGCGCGGCGGCACGCGGGTCGACCACGGACGGCTCGGCCAGCCCGCCGACCACCCGGCGGAAGGCCGCCGCGTCGGCGAAGACCGGGGTCAGGTCGCGGAACACCACGCCGGGCTCGGGGAAGTCGGGGACGTCGACCGACAGGCCGGCGATCAGCTCGTCGACCGGCGTCCCGCCGTCCTGTGCGGCGGCCGAGGTCACCGGCGCTTCTTGCCGGGGCCGCGCTGGGGGCGCTGCCCGGGCCGGGGTGCCGTCGCGCGCGTCGCCCCGGTGGCGCGGGGCGTCGGGCGGACCGAGTCCGGCGACTCCACCGGCACGTCGGCAGTGGGGCGTTCCGGCAGCGCCGCGGGACGCTCGGCGAGCGCCACCGCGGTGGCGCCACCGCGGGCACGGCGCGCGGAGGCCACCGGCGCGGCGGTGCGGGCCCCGCCCTGCCGGGCCTCGGACGACCGGCGGGCGAGCACGCGCCTGCGCAGCGCCTGCTGCTCGGGGTCGCGCTCCTTGAGGCTGACCAGCACCGGCGTGGCCAGGAAGATCGAGCTGTAGGCGCCGGCAGCCAGACCGACGAAGAGCACCAGCGCGAGGTCCTTGAGGGTGCCCACGCCGAGCAGCCCCGCGCCGACGAACAGCAGCCCGGCGACCGGCAGCAGCGCGATCACCGACGTGTTGATCGAGCGCATGAGCGTCTGGTTGACCGCCAGGTTGGCCGCCTCCCCGTAGGTCATCCGGGCGCTCTTGTCCAGGTCCTTGGTGTTCTCGTCGACCTTGTCGAAGACGACGACGGTGTCGTAGAGGGAGAAGCCGAGGATGGTCAGCAGGCCGATCACCGTCGACGGGGAGACCTCGAACCCGATCAGCGCGTAGACGCCGGCGGTGACCAGGAGGTCGTGCAGCAGGGCGAGGATCGCCGCGACCGCCATCTTCGGCTGGAAGCGGACGGCGAGGAAGAGCATCACCGCGACCAGGAAGACGACGAGCGCGATGAGCGCCTGGTCGGTGACGTCCTGGCCCCAGTCGGCGCTCACCGACTGGGGGCTGACGTCCTGCGTCGGGACGCCGGCGGCCTCGGCCACCGCCGCGACGACGGCGGACTCGGTGTCGTTGTCCAGGGTGGCGGTGCGCAGCAGCACCGAGTTGCCGCCGACCACCTGAGCGGTGGCGACCTCGGCGCCGGCGTCCTCGGCCGCCGTCCGGACGTCGGCGAGCTGGGCGCTGGTGGCCGGCACCCGGATGCTGTTGCCCCCGGCGAAGTCGATGCCGAAGTTGAAGCCTCGCACCACCATCGCCAGCAGGCAGAGCAGCACGACGACCGCGGTCACCCGGTACCAGAACCGGCGCCGGCCGACGACGTCCAGGCCGGCCTCCCCGTTGTACAGCCGGGAGGCCAGCGAGGACCGCGCCGCACCGGGGGTGGGCTCCCCCTCGGCGGGGAGGCCCGCGTCGGCGAGGGCGGTGTCGTCGGCCGACGCCGCGGCGTCCTCGCGGACGTCGGCCTCGTCGACGGTCTCCTCGGCGGCGCGGTCCTCCGCGCCGGGGGCGTCGGCCGGGTCGGTGCCGGCCGGCCGGCCGGTGGCCTCCGGGCCCGCGGGCTGGCGGGGCGTGCCGGTCATCGGGTGCTCCTGTCGGTGCGGGTGCCGCCGGCCCCGGCGGCCGGGCTGCCGGCACCGGCCCCGACCAGCTCGCGGCGGGGTGCGGCGGGCGTGGCCGGGCCGCGCGGGGTGTGGCCGACCTGGCCCAGGCCGCTGAACCGGTTGTTCGCGAAGCCCTTGCGGCGGCTGAGCACGGCCATCAGCGGGTGGGTGAACAGGAAGACGACGACCAGGTCCAGCACGGTGGACATGCCGAGGGTGAACGCGAAGCCCTTCACGTCGCCGATGGCCAGCACGTACAGGATCGCCGCGGCCAGGAAGCTCACCGCGTCGGCGGACAGGATCGTCCGGCGGGCGCGGACCCAGGCCCGCGGCGTGGCGCTGCGCAGCGTGCGGCCCTCGCGGACCTCGTCCTTGAGCCGCTCGAAGTAGACGACGAAGGAGTCGGCGGTGATGCCGATCGAGACGATGAACCCGGCGATGCCGGCCAGGCTCAGCGCGAAGCCGATCTCCCGGCCGAGCAGCACCAGCGTGGCGTAGACGACGACCGCGGACAGCACCAGGCTGGCGATCATCACCAGCCCGAGCAGCCGGTAGTAGAAGAGCGCGTAGACGAACACCAGCGCGACGCCGAGCGCCCCGGCGATGAGTCCGGCGCGCAGCTGCTCGCTGCCCAGCTCCGTGGACACCGACTGGGCGTTGGCCTGGGTGAAGGTCAGCGGGAGGGCGCCGTACTTCAGCTGGTTGGCCAGCGTGGTGGCGTCCTCCTGGGTGAACTCACCGGTGATCTGGGTGGTCCCGCCCGGGATGGCACTGGTGATCGTGGGCGCGGACACCACCCGGCCGTCCAGGGTGATCGCCACCCGGTTGTTCACGTTGGCGGCGGTGTAGGTGGCCCAGATCGCCGAACCCTCGTTGTCCAGGTCGAGGTTGACCACCCAGGCGCCGGTGCCGGTCTCGGTGCCGGCCGCCGCGTCGGTGACCGCGGTCCCCTCGAGCACCGCGGGGCCCAGGAGGTACTTGGTGGTCCCGTCCTCCGAGCACGAGGTGATGTGGTCGGTGGACCGGTCCACCACGCCGGTGCTGGCGTCGGCCGGGTCGCAGGTCAGCGTGGCGAACTCGGCGGCCGCCTGCTCCTGGGTGACCGCCGGCGCGTCCGGGTCGGGGGCGTCGGTGTCGGTCACCGCGTCGGTGGGGGCCGCGGCGTCCGAGGGCGCTGCCGGGTCCGTGGGGGCCGCCGGGTCGGTGGGAGCTGCCGGGTCGGTCGGCGCCGCGGGCCCGACGTCGAGCACGGGGCGGAACCGCAGCTGGGCGGTGGCGCCGAGCTCGCGGGCGCGCTCGCCGTCGTCACCGGGCACCGAGATGACGATGTTGCTGTCGCCCTCGGTGACCACCTCGGCCTCGGCGACACCGAGGCCGTTGACCCGCTGCTCGATGATCTGGCGGGCCAGTTCGAGGTCCTCGCGGGCGGGGGCCTGGCCGTCGGGGGTCCGGGCGGTCAGCGTGACCGTCGTCCCGCCTTGCAGGTCCAAGCCCAGCTGGGGGGTGCGCTGGTCGCCGGTGAGGAAGATCAGCGCGTACATCCCCGCGACGATGAGCAGGAACGCCGCGAAGTAGCGGCGGGCGGGCAGTTGCCGGGCAGCCATGGGTGCTCCCCGCTCAGCGGGTGCGGTCGGTGGGGTCGCCGTCGCCGTCGGCGTACGGCGTCCCGTCGCCCACGGCACCGGTCGTCCCGCCGGTGGCGGTGGCGCCGCGGACCTCCAGGACCGCCGCGCGGACGAAGGTGACGACGACGCCCGGGGCGATCTCCACGTCCACGGTGCCCTCGCCCAGACCGGCGACCGTGCCGTGCATGCCGCTGGTCATCATGATCGGGGTGCCGACGGTGAGCGACTCCTGCAGCGCCTGCTGCTTCGCCTGGATCGACTTGCGCTGCCGGGCCGGCAACACGATCAGCAGCACGAACGCCAGGACGATCAGGATGAGCGGGAACAGTTCCACGACTGGAGAGCCTCTCTACCGCGGCGGACTCCCGCGGTGGGTGCGGCCCGGGTGTCGGGCCGCTCGGGGTGCATCGGCGCCGGCGCGCGAGGCGGGGCGCGGGCTGGCCCGGACGCCGCCGGGTTGCGGACCAGCGCAGAGGAGTCTAGGCGTCGAACAGCGTCTGTGACGACGACCCGTCCAGCGGCGGGTCGCCGCTCCCCCCACCGAGGGTGAGCCCGCCGCGCGGGAGCGGCCGGCCCAGGTGACGGAACGCCGCCTCGGTGGCCACCCGGCCGCGGGGGGTGCGGGCGAGCAGGCCGGCCCGGACCAGGAACGGCTCGCAGACCTCCTCGACGGTGTTGGGCTCCTCCCCCACCGACACCGCGAGCGTCGCCACGCCCACCGGGCCGCCGCCGAAGCGGACCACCAGCGACTCCAGGACGGCGCGGTCCAGCCGGTCCAGCCCCAGGTCGTCGACGTCGTAGAGGGCCAGCGCGGCCCGGGCCACGTCGCGGGTGACCCGGCCGTCGGCGCGGACCTCGGCGAAGTCGCGCACCCGGCGCAGCAGCCGGTTGGCGATCCGGGGCGTGCCGCGGGAGCGGCCGGCGATCTCGGCGGAGCCGTCGTCGGTCAGCGCGACGCCCAGCAGGTCGGCGCTGCGGGCGAGCACCTTCTGCAGGTCGGCGGTCTCGTAGAACTCCATCTGCCCGACGAAGCCGAACCGGTCACGCAGCGGGCCGGTGAGCAGGCCGGCCCGGGTGGTGGCGCCGACCAGGGTGAACGGGCTGATCTCCAGCGGGATGGCGGTGGCGCCGGGCCCCTTGCCGACCACGACGTCGACCCGGAAGTCCTCCATCGCCATGTACAGCAGTTCCTCGGCGGGGCGGGCGATGCGGTGGATCTCGTCGATGAACAGCACGTCGCCGTGCCCGAGGTTGGACAGCATCGCGGCCAGGTCGCCGGACCGCTCGATCGCCGGGCCGCTGGTGATCTTCACCGACGTGCCCAGCTCCGAGCCGATGATGAGCGCCAGGCTGGTCTTGCCCAGCCCGGGCGGGCCGGAGAGCAGGACGTGGTCCGGGGGCCGGCCGCGCCGCTTGGCCCCCTCCAGCACCAGGTCCAGCTGCCGGGCGACCTTGGGCTGGCCGATGAACTCGGCCAGCGAGTGCGGCCGCAGCGCGGACTCGACCACCCGTTCCTCGTCACCGGCCGCGGCCGAGACCGCCGGGTCGCGGCCGGGGCCCAGCGCGGCGGAGTCGGCGTGCAGCGGCCGGTCGAAGGACGAGGTCACGGCCTCAGGACCGCCCCAGCAGCTGCAGCGCCGAGCGGAGCAGCACGGCCACGTCGACCGCGCCGGACGCGGCCTGCTGCTCGGCGGCGACCGGGTCGAGCGCGGTCAGCGCGGTCTCGGCCTCCCGGGAGGACCAGCCCAGCTGGACGATGGCGGCGGTCAGCTGGTCCCGCCAGGGCGCGACCGGGGTGATCGGGCCGAGCCCGGTGGGCAGCGGGCCGGCACCGCCGTCCAGGGAGGTGTCGCTGCTGGTGACGCCGAGCCGGTCGCGCAGCTCGAGGACCAGCCGCTCGGCGCCCTTCTTGCCGATGCCCGGGACCTGCATGAGCGCCTTGAGGTCGCCCATCGAGACCGCCCGCCGCACCTCGCGCGGCGGGTGGATGGCCAGCACCGCCTGGGCCAGCCGCGGGCCCACGCCGTTGGCGGTCTGCAGCAGCTCGAACAGCTGGCGCTCGTCGTCGTCGGCGAAGCCGTAGAGGGTGAGGGAGTCCTCCCGGACGACCAGGCTCGTCGACAGCCGGGCCTGCTCGCCGACCTGCAGCCGGGCGATGGTGCCGGGGGTGCACTGCACGGTGAGGCCGACCCCACCAACCTCGACGACCGCACCGTCGGGCGAGACGGCGGCCACCCGGCCGTTGACCGAGGCGATCACCGTCCCACCCCCGTCCAGCGGGTGGAGGGACGGGCGCCGTACCCGGCGACGCCTGCCGAGGTGGCCAGGGCGGCGACGCGCAGCCGGTCCTGGGCGGGTCCGCGCCAGACGTGGCAGACGGCCAGCGCCAGGGCGTCAGCGGCGTCGGCCGGCTTCGGAGGGCTGGTGAGCCCCAGCACCCGGGTGACCATCAGGGTGACCTGCTCCTTGTCCGCGCGGCCGCTGCCGGAGATGGCGGCCTTGACCTCGCTGGGGGTGTGCCAGGCGACCGGGAGGCCGGCCTGGGCGGCGGCGAGGGCGGCGACCCCGGCGGCCTGCGCCGTGCCGGTCGCCGTCCCCTTGTTGTTCTGGGTGAACACGCGCTCGATCGCGACGGTGGCCGGCCGGTGCTCCCGGATCAGGGCGGCCACCGCGCTGTGCACCTCGAGCAGGCGCAGTTCCAGGTCGAGGTCCGGGGAGCTGCGCACCACGCCCACCCCGACCGCGGTGGGCCGGGCACCGGGCCGGCCGTCCACCACGCCCCAGCCACACCGGGTGAGGCCCGGGTCGATGCCGAGCACCAGCATGAGGCCCCCTCGTCGCACGAACACCTGTTCGAGCAACGCTAACCGGGGAAGCTGACGGAACCACCCCGACACGCTCGCCGAGGAGCTTTCGGTACCGAGAGCCCCACGGCCCCACTGCCGTGGCCCCGTCCAGAGGCTCACCCCGAGCTCGCGAGGGGTGAGGAGGACGGGGTCCTTCAAGCGTCGATCTTCTCCATGACCTCGTCGGACACGTCGTAGTTCGCGTAGACGTTCTGCACGTCGTCGCAGTCCTCGAGCGCGTCGATCAGCCGGAACACCTTGCCCGCGGTGTCCGCGTCGAGCTCGACCTGGACGCTGGGGGTGAACCCCACGTCGGCGGAGTCGTACTCGATGCCGGCGTCCTGCAGGGCGGTGCGGACGGCGACCAGGTCACCGGGCTCGCAGACCACCTCGAAGGTGTCCCCCAGGTCCCGCACCTCCTCGGCGCCGGCGTCCAGGACGGCCATCAGCACGTCGTCCTCGGTGGTCCCGGGCCGGGGCACGACGACGACGCCCTTGCGGGAGAACAGGTAGGACACCGAGCCCGGGTCGGCCATGTTCCCGCCGTTGCGGGTCATGGCCGTGCGGACCTCCATCGCCGACCGGTTCTTGTTGTCGGTGAGGCACTCGATGAGCACCGCTACGCCACCGGCGGCGTAGCCCTCGTAGGTGATGTTCTGGTAGTCGACGCCGCCGGCCTCCAGGCCCGCGCCGCGCTTGACCGCCCGGTCGATGTTGTCGTTGGGGACCGAGGTCTTCTTCGCCTTCTGGATGGCGTCGAACAGGGTCGGGTTGCCCGCCGGGTCTCCCCCGCCGGTGCGGGCCGCCACCTCGATGTTCTTGATCAGCTTGGCGAAGAGCTTGCCCCGCTTGGCGTCGATCCCGGCCTTCTTGTGCTTGGTCGTCGCCCACTTGGAATGGCCGCTCACGGCTCGTTGCCTCCTCGATCGCCGGCGCCCAGCTCGGCACCGTGTACGTCGTCGTCCCGGGCGGCTCGCACCAGGTCCACGAACAGCGCGTGCACCCGGGTGTCCCCGGTCAGCTCGGGGTGGAAGCTGGTGGCCACCAGCCGGCCCTGCCGGACGGCGACGACCTTACCGTCGGCCGCTCCGCCGACGACCCGCCCGAGGACCTCCACCCCGGGGCCGGCCTGCTCGACCCACGGCGCGCGGATGAAGACCGCGTGCAGCGGCCCGCCCGCGACCCCGGCCAGCTCGACCTCGGACTCGAACGAGTCGACCTGCCGGCCGAAGGCGTTGCGCCGGACGGTGACGTCCAGCCCGCCGATGGTCCGCTGGTCGGCGGGGGCGTCCAGGATCCGGTCGGCCAGCATGATCATCCCGGCGCACGAGCCGTAGGCGGGCAGCCCGTGCCGGACGGCGGCGCGCAGCGGCTCGAGCAGCCCGAACCGGTCGGCGAGCTTGACCATGGTGGTCGACTCGCCGCCGGGGACGACCAGCCCGTCCACGGCGGCCAGCTCCTCGGGACGGCGGACGGCCACCGGCTCCGCGCCCAGCCCGGCCAGCACCGCCAGGTGCTCCCGGACGTCGCCCTGCAGCGCGAGCACCCCCACCACCGGGGCGGACGCCGGCCGCAGGACCGCCGACCCGGGTGCCGTCGCGGTGGTCACCAGCCGCGGGTGGCGTACCGCTCGCTGTCGGGCAGCGTGCTGACGTTGATGCCGACCATCGCCTCGCCCAGGCCGCGGGAGACCTTGGCGATGACGTCCGGGTCGTCGTGGAAGGTGGTGGCCTGCACGATCGCCGCGGCGCGGGTGGCCGGGTCGCCGGACTTGAAGATGCCCGAGCCGACGAACACGCCCTCGGCGCCCAGCTGCATCATCATCGCCGCGTCGGCGGGGGTGGCGATGCCGCCGGCGGTGAAGAGCACGACCGGCAGCTTGCCCAGCCGGGCGACCTCGGCGACCAGGTCGTAGGGGGCGCGCAGCTCCTTGGCCGCGACGAACAGCTCGGTCTCGTCCAGCGTGCCCAGCGCCTTGATGCCGGCCCGGATGCACCGCATGTGCCGGGTGGCCTCCACGACGTTGCCGGTGCCGGCCTCGCCCTTGGAGCGGATCATCGCCGCGCCCTCGGAGATCCGCCGCAGCGCCTCGCCCAGGTCGGTGGCCCCGCAGACGAACGGCACGGTGAACGCGCTCTTGGCGATGTGGTGGGCCTCGTCGGCCGGGGTGAGCACCTCGGACTCGTCGATGTAGTCGACCCCGAGGCTCTGCAGCACCTGGGCCTCGACGAAGTGGCCGATCCGGGCCTTGGCCATCACCGGGATGGTGACCGCGCCGATGATCCCGTCGATCATGTCGGGGTCGCTCATCCGGGCGATCCCGCCCTGCGCGCGGATGTCGGCCGGGACGCGCTCGAGGGCCATGACGGCCACCGCGCCGGCGTCCTCGGCGATCTTCGCCTGCTCGGGGGTGACGACGTCCATGATGACGCCGCCCTTGAGCTGCTCGGCCATGCCGCGCTTCACCCGGTCGGTGCCGGTGCCGGTGCCGGGGGTGGCGGTGCTGGTGGCGCTGGACTGCTGGGACTGCTGGGCCACGGGTGCCTCACGGATCGCAGGTGCGGGACAGCCCATCGTACGGCCGCTCAGCGGCGGGCCGGCCCCGCGCCGGCCGCGGCAGAGCCGCTGACCACGGCGTCCTGGCCGTCGTCGATGTCGAAGTAGCGCGGCAGCGGCCGGCGGCCGCGCAGCCGCAGGACCCGGGCCAGCCGCTGCCGGCGCAGCGTCCGGGTGTCCCGGACGGCGTCGTTGTAGAACCGGCGCGCCAGTCCCACCCGCAGGTCGGCGTCGGGCGCCTCGGGCAGCTGGAGCTCGGCCGGCACCCGGCGCAGCGCCCGGCCCAGCGCGTTCTCCGCCGCCTCCCGGTCACCCGCGGACGGCGAGCGGGCGCCCGCCGCGGCCTCGGCCACCACGGTCCGCAGCGGCTCGCCGAGCTCCGGGCCGCGCTCCCGGGCCAGCGCGGCGGCCAGCTCCGCCCGGCGCAGCAGCGCGCCGTCGAGCACCTCCCAGGACCGCCGGACCCGGCCCTCCAGCCGGCGGAGCCGGGTCAGCGTCCACAGCGTCCAGCCGGCCAGCACCAGCAGCGCTGCGCCGGCGAGGAGCAGCAGCGAGGTCCCGGTCGTCACAGAGGACCAGGCTAGTGGCGCACCCGGCGGCGGAAGGGACCCGCGGACGTGCTGTCGGCCTCATCCGGGGTCGACGGGCCGAGCAGCGCCGCGTCGCCGTCCCGGCTGCCGCGCACCGCCGGCCCGCCCACCGGCACGACGGTCTCGTACACCGTCAGGATCCGGGCGGCGACGACGGACCAGTCGTACGCGGCCGCGGCCCGTCGGCCCGCGGCGGTCAGCGCCGCCCGGCGGGCCGGGTCGCGCAGCAGCGCGGAGAGCTCGGCGGCCAGGGCCGCGGGGTCGCCGCGCCGGACGAGCACGCCGGCGGCGCCGTCCTCCAGCACCCGCGCGAAGGCGTCCAGGTCGGCGGCCACCACCGGCGCGCCGGCGGCCATCGCCTCGACCAGCACCACGCCGAAGCTCTCCCCCAGCAGGTTGGGCGCGCAGTACACGTCCACGGACCGGAGGAAGGCGGCCTTGTCGCTCTCGGAGAGCTCGCCGAGCAGCTCCACGTGCGGCCGCAGCTCGTCCCCGACCAGCCGGTCCAGCTCCGCCGGGTCACCGCGGCCGGCGACCAGCAGCCGCGCGGTGGGGTGCTCGGCGACCACCGACCGCATGGCGTCCAGCAGCACCGGCAGGCCCTTGCGCGGCTCGTCGTAGCGCCCCAGGAACCCCACCGTGGGCGCGCCGCCGCGCGAGCGCCCCGGCAGCGTCGGCCCGGTGGCGAAGGCAGGCACGTGCACCCCGTTGGGGATGATCACCGCGTCCCCGCCCAGGTGCTCGACCTGCACGCGGCGGGCGAAGTCCGACACGGCGATCCGGCCGGTGACCCGCTCCAGCCACGGCCGCGCCCAGGGGCCGAGCGCGGCCAGCAGCATCGACCGGGTGGTGGCCGCGTGGAAGGTCGCCACGATCGGGCCGTCGGCGATCATGCACACCAGCAGGGACAGCGACACCGAGGCCGGCTCGTGAACGTGGACGACGTCGAACCGGCCCTCCCGCAGCCACCGGCGGGCCCGCGCGGCGGAGACCAGCCCGAACTGCACGCCGGCTCTCGAGCCGTTGTAGGGCACCGGCACCGCCCGGCCGGAGAAGGTGACGTGCGGGGGCAGCGAGTCCTCGTCCTCGGCCGGGGTCAGCACCCCGACGTGGTGGCCCAGGCCGCGGAGGGTCTCGGCCAGGTCGCGGACGTGGTACTGCACCCCGCCGGGGACGTCCCAGGGGTAGGGGCAGACCAGGCCGATGCGCATCAGCCGACACCCCGGGCGGCCGGGACCGGGCGGTCGCCGCCGGGACCAGCGCCGGGCGCGGGGTCCGGCCCGACCTCGGCCCAGACCCGGCCGAGCACGTGCCAGTCCTCGGGCCGCTGCGCCAGCGTGCCGGCGAAGGCGTCGGCGACCTGCTGCATGCCGGCGGTCACCCGGTCCCGGAGCCGGCCGGGCCCGCCGACGTCCACCGGCGGGTGGACGACGAAGCGCCAGCCGTCGCCGTCGAACTGGCACACCGCCGGCAGCAGCGCGGCCCCGGTGCGGGCGGCCAGCAGCGCCGGCCCGCCGGGCATCGTGCTGGGCAGGCCGAAGAAGGTCACCGGCACGCCGCCGCCGGTCAGGTCGCGGTCCACCAGCAGGCAGGTGGTGCCGCCGTCGGCCAGCCACTCGGCCAGCACCGCCGAGCTGGGCCGCTCGCCGCCGGTCAGCGGGACCACCCGCATGCCCAGGCCCTCCCGGTAGGCGACGAAGCGGCGGTAGAGGGACTCCGGGCGCAGCCGCTCGGCGACGGTGAGGAACGGCCCGCCCAGCCAGTCGACCAGCCAGACGCCGGCGACGTCCCAGTTCCCGCTGTGCGGCAGGGCGATCACGACGCCGCGGCCGGCGGCCCGGGCAGCCTCCAGGTGCTCGCGGCCGACCATCTCCGAGGCGGCGACGACCCGGGCGGTGTCCATGGCCGGCAGCCGGAAGGCCTCCCGCCAGTACCGGGCGTAGGACCGCATCGCCCGGCGGGTGAGCGCGTCCAGCGCGGCGTCGTCGAGGCGGCCGCCGGTGGCCACCCGCAGGTTCGCGCGCAGCTGCCGCACCGCGCGGCCGGCGCGCCGGGCGGCCAGCTCACCGCCGGCCGCGAAGGCCGCCCGGGCCACCGGCTCGGGCAGCAGCCGCACCGCCCGCCAGCCGGCCGCGTAGCCCGCGTCGGCGAGCCGCTCCCGCAGGTCGCCGCTGGAGGTCACGATGCCGGTGGTCCCGACCGGGCCGGGCTCTCCGGGAGCCGCCGTCCCTTCGACCCGCGGTACACCGCGACCACCCGCTGGCCGACCGTGACGGCGCTGCCGACCGTCAGCACCCACAGCGCCACGTGCAGCGCGTACGGGATGCCCAGACCGGTGAACCCGGTGCCGACCAGCACCAGGATCAGCCGTTCGGTGCGTTCCACGACGCCCACGTCGCAGGGGATGCCGACGCCCTCGGCGCGGGCCTTGACGTAGGAGGTGAGCACGCCGAGCACCAGGCAGAGCAGGGCCAGCAGCACGATCAGCCGGTTGTCGCCGGCGCCGGAGGACCACCACACCAGCCCGCCGAAGATCGCCGCGTCGGCGGCCCGGTCGCCGGTGGAGTCCAGCACCGCACCGAACAGCGAACCGCCGCCGCGGGCCCGGGCCAGCGCGCCGTCGAGCATGTCCAGCAGCACGAAGACGGTGACCGCGAACGCGCCCCAGAACAGCCACCCGTTGCCGATCAGGAAGACCGCGGAGGCGACCGCGCCCAGCGTGCCGGTGAGGGTCACCGCGTCCGCGGTCACCCCCATCCGCACCAGGGCGGCGACGACGGGGGCCCAGAACCGGGCGACCGCGGGCCGGAGGCCGCCGAGCACCTCAGTCCCCCGCCGACCCGGCCGGGGGCCAGGCGCCGGCCAGCAGCGCCCGGGTCTCGGTCAGCACCTGCGGCAGCACCCGGGTCAGGCCGACCACGGGCATGAAGTTGGTGTCCCCGCCCCAGCGGGGCACGGCGTGCTGGTGCAGGTGGTCGGCGATGCCGGCGCCGGCCACCGAGCCCTGGTTCATGCCGATGTTGAACCCGTGGGCTCCGCTGACGCCGCGCACCACGCGCATCGCGGTCTGGGTGAAGGCGCCGAGCTCGGCGACCTCCGCCGTCGTCAGGTCGGTGTAGTCGGGCACGTGCCGGTACGGCACCACCATCAGGTGGCCGGCGTTGTAGGGGTAGAGGTTCAGCACGACGAAGACCGTCTCCCCACGCGCCACGATCAGGCCGTCCTCGTCGCTCATCCCCGGGATGAGGCAGAACGGGCAGTCGTGGTCCCCGGTCGGCTTCCCCTCGCCGCGGATGTAGGCCATCCGGTACGGCGTCCACAGGTGCTCGAACACCGAGGTCGGGCCTCCGTCGCCGGGCCCGCCCGGCGACGGGCGGCCCGAGGTCATCCCGCCCCCAGCGCGACCTCGGCGGTCGGGTCGGCGTTGTGCCGCGCCGCGACCCAGGCGGCGATCTGCTCGACGGCGTCGGCGACCGGGACGCCGTTGCGCTGGGACCCGTCCCGGAACCGGAAGGACACCGCACCGGCCTCGGCGTCGGTGGCCCCGGCGAGCAGCACGAAGGGCACCTTCTGCTTGCTGGCGGTGCGGATCTTCTTCTGCATCCGGTCGTCGGAGTCGTCCACCTCCACCCGGATGCCCCGGGCGCGCAGCTGCAGCGCGACGTCGGTCAGGTGCGGCACCTGCTCGTCGGTGATCGGGATGCCGACCACCTGCACGGGGGCCAGCCAGGCCGGGAACGCACCGGCGTAGTGCTCGGTGAGCACGCCGAAGAAGCGCTCGATCGACCCGAACAGCGCGCGGTGGATCATGACCGGGCGCTGGCGGCTGCCGTCGCCGGCGGTGTACTCCAGGTCGAAGCGCTCAGGGAGCATGAGGTCGACCTGGATGGTGGACATCTGCCACGACCGGCCGATCGCGTCGCGGGCCTGCACGGAGATCTTCGGGGCGTAGAACGCCGCGCCGCCCGGGTCGAGGACCAGCTCGAGCCCGCTGGCCTCGGCCGCCTCGCGGAGCGCGTCGGTGGCGCGCTCCCAGTCCTCGTCGTTGCCGATGGACTTCTCCGGGTTGCGGGTGGACAGCTCCAGGTAGAAGTCCGAGAGGCCGTAGTCGGCCAGCAGGTCGAGCACGAACTGCAGCAGCGAGCGGATCTCGGCCTGCATCTGCTCGGGGGTGCAGTAGATGTGCGCGTCGTCCTGGGTGAAGCCGCGGGCCCGGCTGAGCCCGTGGACGACGCCGGACTTCTCGTACCGGTAGACGGTGCCGAACTCGAACAGCCGCAGCGGCAGCTCGCGGTAGGACCGCCCGCGGGAGCGGTACACCAGGTTGTGCATCGGGCAGTTCATCGGCTTGAGGTAGTAGTCCTGCCCCTGCCGGCGGACGTTGCCCTCGGCGTCCCGCTCCTCGTCCAGCTGCATGGGCGGGTACATGCCCTCGGCGTACCACTGCAGGTGGCCGGAGGTCTCGAACAGCTGCCCCTTGGTGATGTGCGGGGTGTTGACGAAGGCGTAGCCGGCCTCCTCGTGGCGCCGCCGGCTGTAGTCCTCCAGCTCCCGCCGGACGATCCCCCCGTGGGGGTGGAAGACGGCGAGGCCCGAGCCGATCTCGTCGGGGAAGCTGAACAGGTCCAGCTCCGCGCCCAGCCGGCGGTGGTCCCGCCGCTCGGCCTCGGCCACCTGCTCCAGGTACGCCTTGTGCGCGTCCTTGCTCTCCCACGCGGTGCCGTACACCCGCTGCAGCTGGTCGTTCTTCTCGCTGCCCCGCCAGTAGGCCGCGGCGCTGCGGGTGAGGGAGAACGCCGGGATCGCGCTGGTGCGCGGCACGTGCGGGCCGCGGCACAGGTCGGTCCAGACCCGGTCGCCGGTGCGCGGGTCGAGGTTGTCGTACATGGTCAGCTGGGCGCCGCCCACCTCGACGTCGACACCCTCGGTGTCGTCCGCCCCACCCTTGAGCCCGATCAGCTCGAGCTTGTACGGCTCGGCGGCCAGCTCGGCGCGGGCGTCGTCGTCGGAGACCTCCCGGCGGGCGAAGTGCTGACCGGCCCGGACGATCTCCTGCATGCGCTTCTCTAGCGCCTGCAGGTCCTCGGGGGTGAAGGGCCGCTCCGGGTCGAAGTCGTAGTAGAAGCCGTTCTCCACCGGCGGGCCGATGCCCAGCCGGGTGCCCGGGAAGAGGTCCTGCACCGCCTGGGCGAGCACGTGCGCGGTGGAGTGCCGGATGACCGCCCGGCCGTCCGCGCTGGCGGCGGGGACCGGCGCGACCTCGGCGTCGGCGTCCGGGGTCCACGCCAGGTCCTTCAGCTCGCCGGAGGACAACTCCCGGACGACGACCGCGCCGTCGGCGCCCTTGAGCGGCACCCCGGCCTCCTTGAGCGCCGAGGCGGCCGTCGTCCCGGCCGGCACCCGGATCGGGGTGGTGGCGGTCGGCGGGGGCGCGCTGGACACGGGTGCTCCTGGGGGTCGTGCGGGCTCCGGCCGGACGGCCCGAGACCCCCGAGACTAGTGCGCCGGTCGGTCGGGCCCGGTCAGCCGGGGACGACGGGGAGCCGTCTCAGTCGACGAGCCGGACCTCGTCGCCGGTGGCCACCCGGCCGGGCACCCGGACCTCGGCGTAGACGCCGAGACAGTGCTTGGGGGTGCGGACGACGTCGAGCTCCACCTCGCCCACCCGGACCCGCCGCCCGACCCAGGACCGCTCGTCCTGGTCGTCGGCCAGGTGCAGCAGCAGGTTGGCCCGGGGGTCGTCGGCCGAGCAGCCCTCGGGGACCTCGCCGGCCGCGGCCCGGTCGACGGCCGCCCGGGACACCAGGTGCACCGCGGCGGCGTCGACCTGCCGGCCGCCGTCCGCCCCGGCCAGCCGCACCGGGCGGCCGAGCACCTGGGTGAGGGTGATCGTGTCCTGCTCGGGGTCACCGGTGGCGACGACCTCGGCGAGCTGCGGCGTCGTCTTGACCGTCACCCGCTCGCCGGTGGTGGCGTCCACCACGGAGTGCACCCGGTCCCCGGCCAGGCCGTCCGGGTCGACCCGGACCGCGGGCAGCGTGCGCCCGCCCAGGGACTTCACCGGGTAGACGGTGATCTGCCCGACGGTGCCCTGCGGCGCGGTGCTGCTCACAGCGGCCGACGCTACGCCGGAGCCCGCCCTCCGGCGTCCGGGGAGGCCGCTCCGCGACGGCGCAGCCGGCGCAGCTGGGCGTCCAGGTAGGGCCGGGCCCGGCGCTGCCCGCCGCGCTCGTCGATGGCCAGCGCCAGGTCGCCCAGCACCCGCGTCAGCCGCGCCTCGTCGGGCTGCCAGCCGCGGCCCCGGCACTCCTCCAGCCACTCGACCGGGGCGGTGTGCCCACGGGCGGCGTTGCAGCGGCGGCAGGCGGCCACCTCGTTCTCCAGCCAGGACGGCCCGCCCTTGACCCGCGGGACCACGTGCTCGGTGCTCGGCGCCACCAGCCCGGTCAGCTCCCGGCCGCACCAGATGCAGGTCGGCCCGTCCCGCTCCACGGCCGCGCGGAGGCGGGCGGCCCGGTCCAGTGCCATCGCCGTCCATGGTGCGCCGGTCCGGCGCCCGGCGCCCGTGGGACGACCGGCCCCGGACACGGCAGAGGCCCCAGGTCGACCGACCTGGGGCCTCTGGGCGGGTGGGCGATACTGGGATCGAACCAGTGACCTCTTCGGTGTGAACGAAGCGCTCTACCGCTGAGCCAATCGCCCGTGCTGCGCAACAGTCTGCCAGATGGTCAGCGCCACAGCGGCACCCACCCCGGCACCCAGTCCGGCGCGCCGAACACGTGCAGGGTGACCACCAGGACGCCGTACACGAACGCGGCGGTCAGCAGTCCGACGCCGATCCGCACGGCGACTGACCGGCGCCCCAGCCACTCGGTCCACCGGTTGACGTGCCGGCGGGTGAACTCCAGCAGCCGCTCAGCCCAGGTGAACTCCGTGGCCAGCACGAACAGCCCGGCGATGACGGTGAGCCAGCCCGGCCCGGGCAGCGGGATGGTGACCACGCCGACCGCGACGACCAGGCCGCCGACCACCCCCACACCGATCCGGTAGGGGGCGTCCAGGCTGCGGCGCGCGGCCAGCCGGCGGCGCCAGCCCGACTCGGCCACCCGCTCCCGCAGGCTGTGCACGTCGTCGGCGTCGTACCGGGCACGCCGCTGGTCCGATGACTCCCGCGGGGCCCGGGGGGCCCGGCCGGCCGCCGGACGCACCGGGTCACCGGGCGCCGTCACGGTCTGCTGTTCGCTCAGCTGGTCACCTGCCCGTTCGCGACGATCTCCGACGGGGTCGCCGGAGCCTCACGACCGGGCTCGATGCTGACGGCGTACGCGGAGAACTCGTCCAGCCCGGTCGCGGTGGAGCCTACGGTCCGCAGGTCCATCTGCCGAGTGACCACGTCGAACGTGCCCAACGGCACCGGCGGGGAGTCCTGCTCGCGCACGCCCCACACGACGTAGGTGTTCGAGCTGCTGTCGTTCACCGGCAGGCCGCTGGTCACCACCTGGACCTGGCCGTCGCGGGCCACGACCGTGGCCAGGGCGTCGCCGTCGTCGGTCAGGGGGGCGATGGTCGCCCGGCCGGGCTCCAGCAGGGCGTCCAGCAGCTCGGCCTGCTCGTCGGCCACCGCCTGGACCGCCGCGCGGTCGCCGGACAGCACCACGTTCCACGCCCCCAGCGCCAGCACGGCTGCCACCGCGGCGGCGACCAGCGCGTGCGGCAGCACCCGTCGCCAGACCGGCCGGGGGTCGGGGAGCCGGGTGGCACCCGGCGGTCGGAGCTCGTCGAAGGGGGTCGGGCGCATGCCGCCGGCGGGGTGCCGGGACGGCGCCCGCTCCGCCGGGCGCGCCGGCGGCTGGACGACGCCCGGCGCCCCCTCGGTCTCGGCCTCGGTCCGCGTCCGTGGTGGCGGGGCGGGCAGCTGCTCGGTCTGCTCCACCGCCGACCGGATCCGGTCGCGCAGCGCCGGTGACGGCTCCGCGGGGGGCAGGTCGGCGGCCAGTGCCGCCATCACCTCGGAGGTCTCCGCGACCGTCAGCGCGCACCGGCGGCAGGAGGCCAGGTGCTCGGTGAACGCGGCCTCGTCCTCGGGCTCGAGCGCGTGCAGCGCCCAGCCGACGGCGAGCTCGTCGAAGGCCTCGTGGTCGTCGCGGCCGGAGCCGGCGAGGGCGCTCATCGGATGCCTCCGTCCCGGGTGACGGCGCCACCGGGGACCGAGGTCCCCAGGCTGTCCTTGAGCCGGCGCATGCCGGCGAGCATCCGGGTCTTCACCGTGCCCAGCGGGGTGCCGGTGAGCGCGGCGACCTCCCGTTGGGTGTACCCGCCGTAGTAGGCCAGCGTGAGCGCCTCGCGCTGCGGCTCGGGGAGGGCGTGCAGCGCGGCGCGGACCCGGCCGGCCACCACGCCGGCCCAGGCCTCGTCGGCCACGTCGGAGACCAGGTTCGGGGCGGCCAGCGCGAGGTCGTCCTCGGCGCGGACCTGCCGCCGCCGGTGGGACTCCTCGCGGCGCACCGCGTCGACGGCCTTGTGGTGGACCATGGCCAGCAGCCAGGAGGAGACCGTGCCGCGGGCGCCGTCGAAGGCAGCGGGGTTGCGCCACACGGTGACGAACACGTCCTGCAGGACGTCCTCAGCCAGCACGTCGTCGCCGAGGACCCGGCGGGCGAGGGCGAAGGCGGGTCGCCGGAAGCGCTCGTAGAGGTCGTCGACCGCGCCGCGGTCCCCCGCGGCCACGCGACGGAGCAGCTCGACGTCGGCCGCGCCGTCCTCCGGACGGCGGACTGGTCGGCTCACGAGTCCCATGGTCACACGGGGTGTTCGCAGAACACAGCCTCGCCGGTTCAGCACGCCGGTGGGCCGTGTCCCGGGGCGCCCGACCGCCGTCCGCCGCGGTGCCGGTGGGACGGGTGTGACCCGTGTGCCGACAGAGGCGCGACACGCCGGGAGCGGGAGCAACCTGACGGCCCCCCGGTCGTTGCACGGGGCATGGCGCGCACTCCGAGGTCGGGATGTACGACCCGCACCACCCTGCACCTGGTCGGCCCGCAGTCCTGGACCTCCGTCCCCGCGGCGCTGGTCTACGAGGCCGCCGACCCCTACGCGGTGAAGGTGCGCTTCGGCGACGGCGGGGAGCCAGAGGAGCCGGACCTCGACGAGCCCGGGGACGACGGCGGTGTCGAGTGGCTGCTGTCCCGGGAGCTGCTGCGGGCCGGCTGCGCGGCCCCGGCCGGCGAGGGCGACGTCCGGATCTGGCCGGCCCGCGCCGCGCTGGACGTGCTGTACCTGCAGCTGCGCGCCCCCTCCGGCGAGGCGCTGTTCGAGCTGTCGGCGACCGTGGTGGGCGAGTTCCTCCGGGAGACCGAGCGGCTGGTGCCGGTGGGCGAGGAGAGCGGGCGGCTCCAGGTGGACGACGAGCTGACCGCGCTGCTGCAGGGCGGCGGCAGCGACAACCCCACGCTGCCCTGACCGCGTCCGCCTGACCTGCGGGGACGCCGCCGGCGGCGCTCCCGGGACCCCCCGGGTTTGGAGCGCCGTAGGGGGTCGGTTAGAGTTCGACACGCACTGCGGACGTGGCTCAGCTGGTAGAGCATCACCTTGCCAAGGTGAGGGTCGCGGGTTCGAATCCCGTCGTCCGCTCGGAACTCCGGGCGCTGGTCGCGAGACCGGCGCCCGGTGTGCGGTGGAGTGGCCGAGAGGCGAGGCAACGGCCTGCAAAGCCGTCTACACGGGTTCAAATCCCGTCTCCACCTCAGGCCCACCCGCGTGGTGAGTCGATCCGGTCGCGAGGCCGGAACGGGCGATTGGCGCAGCGGTAGCGCGCTTCCCTGACACGGAAGAGGTCACTGGTTCGATCCCAGTATCGCCCACCGCCGAGAGGCCCCAGGTCCGCCGACCTGGGGCCTCTCGCGTGTCCGGGGGGCGCTCAGCTCACCGCCACCCCGTCGGCCGCTGCCCGCAGCGCGGCGACGTCGAGCTTGACCATGCCGAGCATCGCCTGCATGGCCCGCTGCGCCCGGGCCGGGTCGGGGTCGGCGAAGACCTGGTCCATCCCCTCCGGAACGATCTGCCAACTGAGTCCGTACCTGTCCCGGAGCCAGCCGCACTGGCTCTCCTGTCCCCCGTCGCCGATGAAGCGGTCCCACAGCCGGTCGACCTCGGCCTGGTCGGCGCAGTTCACCTGCAGCGACACGGCCTCGGTGAAGGGGAACTGCGGTCCGCCGTTGATGCCGACCAGCCGCATGCCGGCGACCTCGAACTCCACCGTCATGACCTCGCCGGCGGGGCCGGGGCCGCCTTCGGGATAGCGGGTGACGGTCAGCACGCGCCCGCTCCCGAGGACGTCGATGTAGTAGTGCGCGGCCTCCTCGGCCTGGGTGTCGAACCAGAGGTTCGGGACGATCTTCGGTGACGTGGCCGCCTGCGACATGGCGTGCTCCTCCGGGTCCGGCGGGCCCGGCGCCCGCCGCTGGGAGCACAGACCCCCGCGCCGGCCGGAAGTCATCGCCCCGGCCGGCGTCAGCCGGCGCGCGGCGCCACGTGCTCGGCCCAAAAGCGGTCCACCTGGGCGGCGAGCCCGGCGTGGTCCCCGTCGTTGCGGAGCACGACGTCGGCGACCGCGCGGCGCTGCTCGTCGGTGGCCTGGCTGGCCATCCGCGCCCGGGCGTCGTCGGCGGACAGGCCGCGTGCCACGAGCCGCTGCACCCGCACCTCGGGGTCGGTCTCCACCACCAGCACGAGGTCGTAGGAGCCGGCCTGGCCGGTCTCGACCAGGAGGGGCACGTCCTGCACCACGACGGCGTCCGGCGGGGCCGCGGCGACGGCCTCGGCCGCCCGGGCGCGCACCAGCGGGTGGACGACGGCGTCCAGCCGGGCGCGGGCGGCCGGGTCGGCGAAGACGACGCCGGCCAGCGCGGCCCGGTCCAGCGACCCGTCGGCGGCCAGCACCCCCGCCCCGAACTCGGCGACCACGGCGGCCAGCCCGGGCGTGCCCGGCTCGAGGACCTCCCGGGCGATCCGGTCGGCGTCGACCACCCGCGCTCCGCGCTCCGCCAGCAGCGCCGCGACCGTGCTCTTGCCCGAACCGATCCCGCCGGTCAGCCCGATCCTCACCACCCTGCGGACCCTAAGGGAGGGCCGGGCCCTCCTGCAGGGTCCCGCCGCGAGCCCGCGAGCCCGCGAGTGACGGGGGGCAGGAGGGCCCTCCATCTCGGGGAGGTCACGGCCGGGCGCGTCCCCGGCGCGTCGCCTCCGGTCACACGAGTCCCACGACTTACGTTCTGCCCCGGTGGTCACCCTCCGCCACAGCAGAGAGGCAGGAACGATCATGGTGCGTCCCGAGTTCTCCGGCACCCCGTCGGTCCCCGGCGCCCCCCGCCGCGGGCGCCACCGGATCGACCGTCCGGCCGGCGTCCGCTGCGCGGACCTGCCCGGCGTCGCCGAGCGGCTGCAGACCCGCCGCCGCGGCACGTCATTCTTCCGGTCGCTGCTGCCCAGCGTGCCCTCCGGCCGGCACACCTGGGACTTCCTCGCCAACGCCGGCGGCCGCCCGCGCACCGCCTTCGCCATCATCCTCAGCCTGTAGAGGACCCTCCTGCCCCCCGCCACTCGCAGGGTCGTGGCGGGACCCTGCAGGAGGGCCGCCGGGGCAGGGCCACCACGGGTTCCGCACTCCCCCACCGACGACAGTGCGCCGCCCACCGCGGACGGTGGACGGCGCACTGTCAGGTGCTGCTCAGCTGAGCTGCGAGGTCACTCCCCGCCGGCGAGCTTGGCCCGCAGCGCGGCGAGCGCCTCGTCGGAGGCCAGCGTGCCGCCACCGGCAGCCGGGGCGTCCGGCGTCGCAGCCGGCTCGCTGGAGTAGCTGCCACCGGCCGCAGCCTCGGCGTCGGCCTCCTTGGCCGCCGCGATCTGCTTGCGGTGCGCCTCGAAGCGGGCCTGGGCCTCGGCGTACTGCCGCTCCCACTCCTCGCGCTGGGCGTCGAAGCCCTCGCGCCACTCGCCGGTGTCCGAGTCGAAGCCCTCGGGGTAGACGTAGTTGCCCTGCTCGTCGTACTGCGCGGCCATGCCGTACGCAGCCGGGTCGAACTGCTCCTCGTCGCCGACGACGCCCTCGTTGGCCTGCTTGAGCGACAGCGAGATGCGCCGGCGGTCCAGGTCGATGTCGATGACCTTGACCAGGATCTCGTCGCCGACCTGCACGACCTGCTCGGGGATCTCCACGTGGCGCTCGGCCAGCTCGGAGATGTGCACCAGGCCCTCGATGCCCTCGTCGACGCGCACGAACGCGCCGAAGGGGACGAGCTTGGTGACCTTGCCGGGCACGACCTGCCCGATCTGGTGGGTGCGGGCGAACTGACGCCACGGGTCCTCCTGCGTCGCCTTCAGCGACAGGGAGACCCGCTCACGGTCCAGGTCGACGTCGAGGACCTCGACGGTGACCTCCTGGCCCACCTCGACGACCTCGGACGGGTGGTCGATGTGCTTCCAGGACAGCTCGGAGACGTGCACCAGGCCGTCGACGCCGCCCAGGTCCACGAAGGCACCGAAGTTGACGATCGAGGAGACGACGCCGCTGCGGACCTGGCCCTTGGCGAGCTTGTTGAGGAACTCGCTGCGGACCTCGGACTGGGTCTGCTCCAGCCACTGGCGGCGGGACAGGACCACGTTGTTGCGGTTCTTGTCCAGCTCGATGATCTTGGCCTCGAGCTCGCGGCCCACGTAGGGCTGCAGGTCACGGACGCGACGCATCTCGACCAGCGAGGCGGGGAGGAACCCGCGCAGGCCGATGTCGAGGATCAGGCCGCCCTTGACGACCTCGATGACGGTGCCGGTGACGACCTCGTCGGCTTCCTTCTTGGCCTCGATCGTGCCCCAGGCGCGCTCGTACTGTGCGCGCTTCTTGGAGAGGATCAGCCGCCCTTCCTTGTCCTCCTTCTGGAGGACGAGGGCTTCCACCTCGTCACCGACGTGAACGACCTCGGTGGGGTCGACGTCGTGCTTGATGGACAGCTCACGCGAGGGGATGACGCCCTCGGTCTTGTAGCCGATGTCCAGCAGCACCTCGTCCCGGTCGACCTTGACGATGACGCCTTCGACGATGTCGCCGTCGTTGAAGTACTTGATCGTCTGGTCGATCGCGGCGAGGAAGTCCTCGGCGGTGCCGATGTCGTTCACCGCGATCTGGGGGGTGCTGTCAGGACGGACCTGGGTGGAGGTCATGTGGTCGAGTGCTCCGGACGGGGGGTGCGTAGGGACAGGAGGTCCGCGGCCCGAACGAGCCGCGGAGAGTTCACGGGAGAACCGGGGAGGCGTCCTCCGGACGGGAGGACAGCACCACAGACCTCTGGCGCTCCTCCATGGTACGGACGGCGGAGGCACCCGGTCCACCGGGGTCACGGACCGCGCAGGGTCGCTTCGGCGTGTCACCATCGGCGCGCCATGAGCCTGCCGCACCCGCCTGCACCCCCGACACCGCCCGTCCGCCCGACGGCCGCACCGCCTGCGCCGCCGCTGGCGCTCGGCTCCGACGGCTACCCGGTGGCCGGCGGGGTGACCCGCCGCGGAGCCGGGCCCGCGGAGTCCGCGCGGGCCAACCGCGGCTGGTGGGACGCCGCCGCCCCCGCCTACCTGGCCGAGCACGGCGCCGACCTCGGGGACGCCGACTTCCTGTGGTGCCCGGAGGGGCTGCGCGAGGCCGACGCCCACCTGCTCGGCGACGTGGCCGGGCGGCGGGTGCTGGAGATCGGGTGCGGGTCGGCGCCGTGCGCCCGCTGGCTGCGCCGGGCCGGCGCCGAGGTCGTCGGGCTGGACGTGTCCGGCGGGATGCTCGCCCGCGCGGCGGAGCTCAACCGGGCGACCGGGGTGCCGGTGCCGCTGGTGCAGGCCGACGCCGGGGCCCTGCCGCTGGCCGACGCCAGCGTGGACCTGGCCTGCTCGGCCTTCGGCGGGTTGCCCTTCGTGGCCGACGCGCGGGCGGTGCTGGCGGAGGTGTGCCGGGTGCTGCGCCCCGGTGGCCGGTTCGTCGCGTCGGTGAACCACCCGATGCGCTGGCCGATGCCGGACTCCCCCGACCCGGACGACCTGCAGGTGACGTCCTCCTACTTCGACCGCCGGCCGTACGTGGAGACCGACGGCGAGGGCCGCACGGTGTACGTGGAGCACCACCGCACGGTCGGCGACTGGGTGCGCGCCGTCGTCGGCGCCGGCCTGGTGCTCACCGACCTGCTGGAGCCGCAGTGGACGCCGGGCCGCACCGAGACCTGGGGGCAGTGGTCCCCCGAGCGCGGCGCCCTCGTCCCCGGCACGTTGATCCTGGTCTGCGACAGGCCCGGTACCTGACCCTCCATCTCACGTCGAGGGTGGCCGACCCGAGGTCGCGACCACGGCCGGTCCGCGGCATCCCGGTGGGGTGCCGGGCCGCGACCTGCAGCGGGCCCTGGCCTGCCAGACTCGGACCCGTGCTGACGGTGGGCGTGGTGGCACTGGGCGTCGGGGACGTCGGTCGGGCCGCCGACTTCTGGTCCCGGGCGCTCGGCTACGTCGTGCGGCGGGACGGGTTCGGCGGCTGGTCGACCGTGCTGGAGCCCCCGGACGACGCCCCGGGCGCCCGGATCGCACTGCAGCGGAGCGAGACCGCGCCGCAGCAGCACCCGCGGGTGCACCTGGACCTGCATGTCGGTGACGCGGCCGAACAGGAGTCCGAGGCGGCGCGGCTGGTCGCGCTGGGCGCCGAGCGCGTCGACTGGGACAGCTACCCGGAGGACCCGGACTTCGTCGTCCTCGCCGACCCCGACGGCAACCGCTTCTGCATCGTCGACCTCAGCCACGGCTGAATCCCGCCGCGCGCCTGCAAGTGGCGGGGGTTCGGCCCCGGTGCAGGGGCCCGCGCCGAGCCGGCCACCCTGCAGGGTCCCGCCGCGAGCCTGCGAGTGGCGGGGGGCAGGGTGGTCCTTCGTCAGTGCGCGGCGGCGTCCCAGCTGGGGCCGGACCCGACGGAGACCTCCAGTGGGACGGTCAGGGACGCCGCACCGGCCATCTCCCGGCGCACCAGGGTCTCCAGTGCCTCCCGCTCACCGGGCGCGACCTCGAGCACCAGTTCGTCGTGCACCTGCAGCAGCATCCGGGAGGACAGCCCCTCGGCGGCGATCGCCCGCTCGACGTTGAGCATCGCCACCTTGATGACGTCGGCGGCCGAGCCCTGGATGGGGGCGTTGAGCGCCATCCGCTCGGCCATCTCCCGGCGCTGCCGGTTGTCGCTGGTCAGGTCGGGCAGGTAGCGACGCCGGCCCAGGGTCGTCTCGGTGTAGCCGGTCTGCCGGGCGTCGTCCACCACGCCGTCGAGGTAGTCGCGGATCCCGCCGAAGCGCTCGAAGTAGGCGTGCATCTGCACCCGCGCCTCCTCCGGGGTGATCCGCAGCTGCTGCGCGAGCCCGTAGGCAGACAGGCCGTAGGCCAGCCCGTAGCTCATCGCCTTGATCCGCCGGCGCATCTCCGGGTCCACCTCGGAGATGGGGATGTCGAAGGCCCGCGACGCGACGAACGAGTGCAGGTCCTCCCCCGAGGTGAAGGCCTCGATCAGCCCGGCGTCCTCGGACAGGTGCGCCATGATCCGCATCTCGATCTGGCTGTAGTCGGCGGTCATCAGCGACTCGTAGCCGGCGCCGACCACGAACGCCTGCCGGATCCGGCGGCCCTCCGCGCTGCGGATCGGGATGTTCTGCAGGTTGGGGTCGGTGGAGGAGAGCCGGCCGGTGGCCGCGATGGTCTGCTGGAACGTGGTGTGGATCCGGCTGGCGTCGTCGACCATCGGGATCAGCCCGTCGATCACGGTGCGCAGCCGGGTCACGTCGCGGTGCCGCAGCAGGTGCTCGAGGAACGGGTGCCCGGTCGAGGCGAGCAACGAGGTCAGCGCGTCGGCGTCGGTGGTGTAGCCGGTCTTGTTCTTCTTGGTCTTCGGCAGCCCCAGCTCGTCGAACAGCACGGCCTGCAGCTGCTTCGGCGACCCGAGGTTGATCTCCTTGCCGATGACGGCGAACGCCTCGTCGGCCGCCTCGGCGACCCCGGCGGCGAACTCGCGCTGCAGCTCGCGGAGGAAGTCCAGGTCCACCGCGATCCCGCGGCGCTCCATCGCGGCCAGCACGTGGGTCAGCGGCAGCTCGATGTCGCCCAGCAGGTGGTCGCCGCCCTTCTGGGCGAGCAGCTGCTCGAGGGCGTCGGACAGGTCGTTGACCGCCACCGCCTTGAGGACGTCGGCGTGCCGGGCCTGGGCGGCCAGGTCCTCCTCGCTGGGGCCGAGCCCGTCCAGGGTGAGCTGGGCGTCGGGGGCGGCGTCGTCCTTGAGCTCGCGCTTGAGGTAGCGGACGGCGAGGTCGCCGAGGTCGAAGGACCGCTGGCCCGGCAGCGCCAGGTACGCGGCCAGTGCCGTGTCGCTGACCACCCCGGCCAGCTCCCAGCCGCGGGCGGCGACCGCCAGCAGCGGGCCCTTCACGTCGTGCACCACCTTGCCGGTGGCCGGGTCGGCGAGCCACGCGGCCAGCGCCTGCTCGTCGGCGACGTCGAGCTCGGGGCCCAGGTCGACGAACGTCGCGTGGTCGTCGGCCGCGGCCAGCGCGATGCCGGTCAGCTCGCCGGTGCCGCGTCCCCACGTGCCGCGGAAGATCACGCCGGTGTGCCCGGTGCGGGCGTGCGCGGCCAGCCAGTCGGCCAGCCCGCCGGCACCGACGACGTCCTCGGCGACGTCGAACCCGCCCTGGACCTCGGGCTCGGCGCTGGTCAGCGTGGCGAACAGCCGGTCGCGCAGCACCCGGAACTGCAGGTTGTCGAAGAGGGTGTGCACCTCGTTGCGGTCCCAGGGCTGCACCGCCAGCTGGGTGGGCTCCATCGGCAGCGGGACACCCCGGTCCAGCTCGGTGAGCCGCCGGTTCTGCAGCACCGAGGACAGGTGCTCCCGCAGCTTCTCCCCGACCTTGCCCTTCACCGTGTCGACCTGGTCGACGAGTGCGTCCAGGGAGCCGTACTCGCGGACCCACTTGGCCGCCGTCTTCTCCCCCACGCTCGGGATGCTGGGCAGGTTGTCGCTGGGGTCGCCGCGCAGCGCGGCGAAGTCCGGGTACTGGGCCGGGGTCAGGCCGTACTTGGTCTCCACCTCCTCGGGCGTGAACCGGGTGAGGTCGGAGACGCCCTTGCGCGGGTAGAGGACGGTCACGTGCTCGTTGACCAGCTGCAGCGCGTCCCGGTCGCCGGTGCAGATGAGCACGTCCATGCCGGCCTCGACCGCCTGCACGGTGAGGGTGGCGATGACGTCGTCGGCCTCGTAGCCCTCGGCGGTGAGCACCGGGACGTGCAGCGCGGCCAGCACCTCCTGGATCAGGCTGACCTGGCCACGGAAGTCAGTGGGGCTCTCGGACCGGTTCGCCTTGTACTCGGCGTAGATCTCGCTGCGGAAGGTCTTCCGCCCCACGTCGAACGCCACCGCCAGGTGCGTGGGCTGCTCGTCGCGCAGCACGTTGATCAGCATCGACGTGAACCCGTAGACGGCGTTGGTCGGCTGCCCGGTCGTGGTCGAGAAGTTCTCCACCGGCAGGGCGAAGAACGCCCGGTAGGCCAGCGAGTGGCCGTCCAGGAGCAGCAGCCGCGGCCGTTGCCCCGCATCGGAGGCCACGACGGGGGCGGGGACTGGGGTGCTGACCGGAGCTGACATCACCTCGGATCCTAGGTGCGGGGACCGACAGGACCGCTGGCTACCGTGCCCCGGTGACCACCAGCGCGCCCGTCTGGCTGCCCGACGACCTCATCAGCCCGCTGGACGACAAGCTCGGCATCGAGATCGTCGACTGGGACGCCGACCGGCTGGTGGCCCGGATGCCCGTCCCGGGCAACACCCAGCCCTTCGGCCTGCTGCACGGCGGGGCCACGTGCGCCCTGGTCGAGTCGGTCGGCTCCTACGCCGCCGCGCTCGCCGCCGGGCCGGGCGGCTCGGTGGTCGGCATCGAGCTCAACGTGAGCTACCTGCGCGGCGCCACGTCGGGGGTGGTCACCGCGGTGTGTACACCCGCCCGGCGCGGGCGGACGCTGGCCACCTTCCTGGTCGAGGTGGCCGACGACCGCGGGCGGCCGACCGCGACCGCCCGGCTGACCTGCATGCTCCGCCGCGGCCGCTGACGGCGCCGGCCGCCGCGGCGGGGGGTCAGCCCTCCGCGGCGGAGAGGTCGGGCAGCGGGCCGGGCACCCGGACCGGCCGGCGCCGCAGCGGCGTCCGCCGGTGCACCGGCAGCCGGCCGCGCTGCCAGGCCGACAGCTGCCGGCCCAGCTGCTCCCGGGAGGCGATCCGGCGGGTGGCCAGCGGGGCGAAGCCCATCCGGGCGAAGAACCGCTGACGCTCGGCCTCCTGCCCGCCGACCGCGGCGACCACGTGGTCCGCACCGGTGGCCCGGGCGTGCTCGGCGGCCGCCGCCAGCAGCGCCGCACCGGCGCCGCGACGGCGGTGGTCGCGGTGGACGACGAGCCAGTCGACGGTCACCTGGGGGGCGCCGAGGACGACCGACAACGGGTCGACGCCCAGCACCGCCAGGCCCACCGCCACCTCCTCCTCCCCCGGACCGCCGGGCGTGCCGCGGCCGGGCAGCACCGCCAGCACGACCCGGTGGGCGGGGTCGGCCAGCAGCCGGCCGAAGCCGGCCGCCGCGGCGGCGCCGGGCCCCTGTCCGGTGAGGACGCACTCCGCCGGCGTCGCCGCCCGGTGCTGCCGGACCAGCCCGAGGACGGCGGACAGGTCGTCGGCGCGCGCGACCCGGGTGACCACCCGGGAGCGCGCCGGGCCTCCACCCGGACCGCTGCCCGGACCGCTGCCCGGACCGTCGCCGGGGTCGCGCTCCGCGTCGTACGGCTGGGCTGCGCGGTGCTCTGCGTCGGGTGCTGTCATGACGGTCCTCCCCTGGCGGTGGCAGGAGCGTGCCCAACCACGCGGTGGCGCTGCGTGGCGGCACGCCGACTGCGCGTGCGCAACGTCCGGCACACCGGCGTGTCGCAGATGCATCACGGTGTGTCCCGGAAGGGTCATCAGCCCTCCGACCGTGGGTTACTGTCCCGGCTCAACCAACGGCTGGGAGGTCGAGTGACGCACGCGCAGCACCGTGTCCGCGGACCCGGTGACCGCAGGACGACCGGGGGGACACGGCCGCCGCGGCGCCGCCTGCCCCGGTGGGAGTCCGGGCGGCGTCCGCTGCTGCTGGCCCTCGTCGTGGCCGCCTTCGCGATGGCACTGGCGACCGTCGTCCCCGGGGTGGCGCAGGCGGAGGGAGAACAGGTCCGCGGCACGCTGACCACCCGCTCGTCCGGCCCGATCGAGGGCGCGACCATCACCGTCGAGACCGCCGACGGCGAGGAGGTGGACGAGGTCGAGACCGACGAGTCCGGCCAGTTCGCCGTCGACCTGCCCGGCCCCGGCGACTACGTCGTCAGCCTGGACACCGACACCCTCCCCGAGGGAGTGTCGGTCGGGAGCGCGGGCGACACCCGCGAGGTGACCGTCGAGACCGGACGGCGGCTGCCGGTGAACTTCGGCCTCACCGACGGCCAGAGCGGCGGGTCCGGGCGGGTCCTCGCCTTCCAGCTGCTCGTGGACGGCCTCCGGTTCGGCCTGCTGATCGCCATGGCCGCCGTCGGGCTGTCGCTGATCTTCGGCACCACCGGGCTGACCAACTTCGCCCACGGGGAGCTGGTCACCATCGGGGCGGTCGTGGCCTTCGTGCTCAACGCCTCCGGCGTCCCGCTGATCCTCGCCACGCTCATCGCGGTGGCGGTCGGCGGGCTGATCGGCGCACTCAACGAGTACGGCCTGTGGCGGCCGCTGCGCCGGCGGGGCACCGGCCTGGTGGCGGCGCTGGTCGTCTCCATCGGGCTCTCGCTGGCCGCCCGGTACCTCATCCAGACCTTCTACGGCGGCCGGTCCAACGCCTACCTCGACTACCAGTCCCAGCGGGCCCGCGACTACGGGCTCATCACCCTGACCGACCGCGACCTCTACTCGATCGTCGTCTCGCTGGTCGTCCTGGTCGGGGTGGCCGTCATGCTGCAGCGCACCCGGATCGGCAAGGCCATGCGCGCCGTCGCCGACAACCGCGACCTCGCCGCCTCCTCCGGCATCGACGTGAACCGGGTCATCCTGGTGGTCTGGGTGATGGGCGCCGGCCTGGCCGCCCTCGGCGGCGTCCTGCTGGGCCTGTCCGACCAGGTCCAGTGGGACATGGGCTTCCGGCTGCTGCTGCTCATGTTCGCCGGGGTCACCCTGGGCGGGCTGGGCACCGCCTACGGCGCCCTGGTCGGCAGCGTCATCGTCGGGGTCTTCGTCCAGATGTCCACCCTCGTCATCCCTGATGACGTCAAGTACGTCGGAGGGCTGCTGCTCTTGATCGTCATCCTCGTCATCCGACCCCAGGGCATCCTGGGCAGTCGCGCGCGGATCGGCTGACCCGGTGAGCGACCTCCTCGACGCCTTCGCCCTCGGGGTGCGGGCCATGTTCACCTACCAGGCGGTCTTCTTCGCCCTGCTGGCGATCGGGCTGAACCTGCACTTCGGGTACACCGGGCTGCTCAACTTCGGCCAGATCGCCTTCGCCATGCTCGGTGGCTTCGGGATCGCCATCTCGGTGTCCAAGTGGGGCCTGCCGTTCTGGCTGGGCGTGCTGATCGGGCTGCTGGCTGCCGTCGTCCTGGCGCTGCTGCTGGGCCTGCCGACCCTGCGGCTGCGGGCGGACTACCTGGCGATCGTCACCATCGCCGCGGCGGAGGCGCTACGGCTGCTGTTCCGGTCGGTGTCGGCGACGCCGCTGACCAACAGCACGCTGGGCATCTCCGCCTTCAACGGCGACTTCCTGGCGATGTCCCCGTGGTCGACCAGCGGCCGCTACGACATCCTCGGCACCCGCTGGAACGGCGGCGAGCTGTGGACCATCACCGTGGGCTGGTCGCTGGTGCTGCTGGCCTCGCTGCTGGTGTTCGCGCTGATGCGCAGCCCCTGGGGCCGGGTGCTCCGGGCGGTCCGCGAGGACGAGGACGCCGCCCGCGCGCTGGGCAAGAACGTCTACTCCTACAAGATGCAGTCGCTGGTGCTCGGCGGCCTGTTCGGCGCGCTCGGCGGGATGATCTACGCGCTCGGGACCGGGTCGGCCCAGCCGGACCAGTACCAGAACGCCAACACGTTCCTCGCCTACGGCGCGCTGATCCTGGGCGGGGCGGCCCGGGTGTCCGGCCCGGTCATCGGCGCGATGCTGCTCTGGTTCATCATCGCGTTCTCCGACAGTGCCCTGTCGGCCCTGCTCGCCGGGGACCGGACCTTCTTCGGCCTCTTCCAGATCAACGAGTTCGTGACCCAGACCGACGTCGCCTACGCGCGGTTCATCATCATCGGGCTCGGGATCATGTTCCTGATGATCTTCCGCCCGCAGGGCATCATCGGTGATCGACGAGAGGTGATGCTCGATGCCCGCTGACACCGGAGCGCACGGGACGCACGCCGCCCGCCCGGACGAGGTCCCCGCCGCTGGACACACCGGCGCCGGTGCCGCACCGCAGCGGCTGGCCCAGGCGGCGCTGCGGGACCTGCCGTGGGAGATCGGCGTCCGCAAGCCCGACGCCGCCGTCGTCGTCGACGGGGTCACCCGGACCTTCGGCGGCCTGACCGCGGTCTCCGTGGACCACCTGGAGATCCAGCGCGGCGGGATCACCGGGCTGATCGGCCCCAACGGCGCGGGCAAGACGACGCTGTTCAACCTGCTCACCGGCTTCGACCAGCCCGACACCGGGACGTGGTCCTTCGACGGCCGGTCGCTGGGCAAGCTCGCGCCGCACCAGGTCGCCCGGCTCGGCGTGGTCCGCACCTTCCAGCTGACCAAGGCGCTGTCCCGGCTCACCGTGCTGCAGAACATGCTGCTCGGCGCCCAGGACCAGAGCGGCGAGCGCTTCCTCAAGGCCCTGGTCCCCGGCACCTGGCGCAAGCAGGAGAAGGCGAACACCGAGAAGGCGCTCGAGCTGCTCGCCCGGTTCAAGCTGGACGCCAAGAAGGACGACTTCGCCGGCACCCTGTCCGGCGGGCAGCGCAAGCTGCTGGAGATGGCCCGCGCGCTGATGAGCGACCCAAAGGTCGTCATGCTCGACGAGCCGATGGCCGGGGTGAACCCCGCGCTCACCCAGAGCCTGCTCGGCCACGTCAAGGACCTGCGCGAGCAGGGCATGACGGTGATCTTCGTCGAGCACGACATGGACGTCGTCCGGGACATCAGCGACTGGGTGGTGGTGATGGCCGCCGGCCGGATCATCGCCGAGGGCCCACCCGAGTCGATCTCGCAGAACAAGGCCGTGGTCGACGCCTACCTCGGCGCCCACCACGACGCCCCGCTGACCATCGAGGAGGAGGACCGGGTGCTGGCCGAGGCCGAGGCGGCCATCGCCCGCGAGGACCCGCCGGCGCACACCGAGACGATCAGCTCCGACGCCCCTCCGAACGACAGGACCGACAGATGAGCGACCCGTTGTTCGAGGTCGACGAGTCCGGTGAGGACCTCACCCGGGCCGACCAGGCAGCCTCCGTCAGCGAGCTCTCCCCCGCCGAGAAGGCCGCCACCCGCGAGGAGCACGAGCGCCTCGCCGAGGGCGCCCTCGTCCGCGGGGACTCGCTGGTGGCCGGCTACGTGCCGGGGGTGAACATCCTGCGCGGCTGCGACTTCTACCTGCAGGACGGCGAGCTGGTGGGCATCATCGGCCCCAACGGCGCCGGCAAGTCCACGCTGCTCAAGACGCTCTTCGGGCTCATCCCGGTGCGCTCGGGCTCGGTGACCCTGCGCGGCGAGGACATCACCTCCGCGCCGGCCCACCGGCTCGTGCAGCTCGGCGTCGGGTACGTGCCGCAGAACAACAACGTGTTCCCCTCGCTGACCATCGAGGAGAACATGCAGATGGGCGTCTACCTGCGGCCCAAGACGTTCAAGGACCGCTTCGACTACGTCATCGACCTGTTCCCGCTGCTCGGCGAGCGGCGCAAGGGCAAGGCCGGGTCGCTGTCCGGCGGCGAGCGGCAGATGGTCGCGATGGGCCGGGCGCTGATGATGGACCCGTCGGTGCTGCTGCTCGACGAGCCCTCCGCCGGCCTCTCCCCCGCCTACCAGGACGAGGTGTTCATCCGTTGCCGGCGGATCAACGCCACCGGCGTCTCGATCATCATGGTCGAGCAGAACGCCCGCCGCTGCCTGCAGATCTGCGACCGCGGCTACGTGCTGGACCAGGGCCGCAACGCCTACACCGACACCGGCCAGTCGCTGATGAACGACCCCAAGGTGATCGAGCTGTACCTCGGCACGCTCGCCAAGGCCCACTAGAGAAAGGACCTCGGTGCCCCCCGGACCTCGCACGCTCGGCCCGGGCCCCTGCACCAAGGCCGGAGAACCAGCGCCCCCCGGACCTCGCACGCTCGGCCCGGGCCCCTGCACCGAGGCCGGAGAACCAGCGCCCCCCGGACCTCGCACGCTCGGCCCGGGCCCCTGCACCGAGGCCAGAGCGCCGGTGCCCCCCGGACCTCGCACGCTCGGCCCGGGCCCCTGCACCGAGGCCAGGGCGCCGGGCCAGGCTGGGCGGGTGCCCGACCGCGCCGCACTCCTCGCCCGCTACCGGGAGCTGGTGCTGCACGACCTGCCGGCCCGGGCCCGGGGCGAGGGCTGGGTGGTGACCGCCGATCACTGCTTCGGCCGGATCGTGCTCGACCACGCCGTCGGCGGACGCTGGTACGACGTGCTGGACCGGCGCCGCTCCCCCGCCTTCGCCCAGCTGGACGACGACCAGCTGGGCCGGGCGGTGGGGCTGGCCGAGCGGATGGCCACCGAGGGCGACCCGCTGGTCCGGGAGCTGGACGCCGCGAGCCTGGCCTGGCGCGGGAAGCCGGCCAAGCGGCGCTGACCTCCGCGGCGGGCGGTCGGGCGACGGGGGCAGGATCAGCGGGTGCTGCTCGCCCTCCACCTGCTCGTGGTCAGTGCCTACGCCGGCTTCCAATGGACCGTGCGGGTGCTGGTGTACCCGCAGTTCGCCGCCGTCCCCCCGGCCGGCTTCGCCGGCTATGAGCGGTCACACCAGACCCGGATCGCCCGCGTCGTGGGCCCGCTGTTCGCCGCCCAGGCGGTCACCACCGGCTGGCTGCTCGTCGACCGTCCGCCCGGGACGCCGCTGGGGCTGGTGCTGGCCGGCGCGGTGCTCTACGGGGCGGTGCTGCTGGTGACCGGGCTGGTCGCCGTCCCGCTGCACCGCCGGCTGGACGCCGGGTGGGACGCCGCCGCGCACCGCCGGCTGCTGCGCGCCGACGCCCTGCGGGTCGGGCTGGCCACCGCCGGCGTCCTGGTCGCCCTGGCGCTGGTCGCGACCGGCTGACCGGCGTGCCGGGTGGGCGCAGCAGCGCGGCCCGGCCCCCCGAAGGGGACCGGGCCGCGGTGTGGTGCGGGGTCAGGCGGTCAGCGCGCCGGGCCGATGCCCTGGGCGTTGAGCTCCTGGATGATCCGCGCCGACTCGTCGAAGCCGATCACGACGATGGCGTCGGGACCGAACTCGACCATCTGCTGGACCTCGGTGTCGTAGGACGACGCCGTGGGGTCGTAGGTGATCGCCAGGATGTCGTCCTCGGCGAGCCCGCCGTCGACCAGGTTGGCGGAGACGTTCTCCGCCAGGCCGGTGCCGTAGGCGTCGTTGAGGTTGAGGATCCCGACCCGGGTGTTGCCGTCACTGAGCACCAGGTCGGCCAGCGGGACCGCCTGCAGGACGTCCGGGGGCGCGGTGCGGAAGTACAGCCCCTGGTCGTTGTAGGTGGTGAACTGGTCGGAGGTGTTCGCCGGCGAGAACTGCACGACGCCGGCCGCGACGATCTTGTCGATGACCGTGAGGCTCACGCCCGAGGACGCCGCACCGATGATCGCGTTCACGTTGGCGGCGAGGAGCCGGTCCACCGTGGTGTTGGCGGTGTCGGTCGAGGTGTCACCGGAGTCGCCCTCGACGAGCTGGACCGGCTGGCCCAGCACGCCGCCGGCCTCGTTGATCTCCTGGACGGCCAGCTTGGCGCCGGCGACCTCCGGAGGGCCGAGGAAGGCGAGGGAACCGGTCAGCGGCAGCAGCGTGCCGACGACCAGCGGCCCGCCGGTGGCGCCGGGGGCGACCGGGGCGGGGCCCTCGTCGGTGGCGGCGTTGGCCTCGTCGCCGGCCACCTGGAACTCGGTGGCCGCGTCGTCGATGGCGTTGTCCGGGCCGAACTGCAGCAGGCCGAAGCTGGCCACCGCGGGCTCACCCGGGTCGGCGAAGCTCAGCGGGCCGGAGGCGCCGTCGTAGTCGACGTTGCCGCCGCCGTTGAGGATCTCCAGGCAGCTGGCGAAGTCCTCGCACTTGTCGCCACCGAAGGTCAGCCCGTTGATGTACGGGGCGAAGGCAGTGGCGTCGTTCGTGCCCGCGGCCTGCGCCGCCAGCGCGACGAGCAGGATGGCGTCGTAGGTCTCCCCGGCGTAGTTGTAGGTGCCGCCGAGGTTGGGGTCGATCGTGTCCAGCCGGCCCTTGAAGTCGTCGCTGAGGTCGGTGAGCGGCGTCGTGCCCTTCATCCCGTCCAGGGCGCCCTCGTCGGTGAACTGCTCACCGAGGGAGCTGCCCATGTTGCCGTCGGACCCGTAGATGTTGGTGACGTTCTCGCTGGCGGCGTCGCCGCCGCCGCCGCCACTGCCGCTGCCGCCGCTGTCACTCTCGCCGCCGCCGCCGCAGGCGGTCACGGCGAGCAGGACGGCACCGGAGACGGCGATGGCTCGGCCGAACGTGCCTGTGCGCATCAAAGAACTCCCAGTTGGTGTGCGTCGCTCTGGGGTCTCCAGCCGGCCGGATGCCGCCCGGGAGCCCCCACGGTCGCAAGAACCTAACCGCCCATCTGCGCGGCCGACCCGGCCCGCTCCTCACCGTGATGGGGTTGTGACCTGCGCGATCCCGGCGGGCGACACCGGTCGACCGGCCGTCCGGGCAGCGCCGTCCCCCGGCGGGTCAGCTCCCGGCGGGTCCCGCGGCGGCCGGGCCGGTCGGCGCGTCCAGGCCGAGGATCGCCTGGGCGAGGGCCTTCATCGACGTCCGCTCGTTCATCGCGGTCCGCTGGATCCAGCGGAACGCCTCGGCCTCGGTCATGCCGCGCTCGCTCATCAGCCGGCCCTTGGCCTGCTCGACGACCTTGCGGGCCTCCAGCCGCTCCCGGAGGTCGCCGACCTCGGCGTCCAGGGCGGTCATCTCCTGGAACCGGGCACGGGCCACCTCGATGGCCGGGACCAGGTCGTTCTTGGAGAAGGGCTTGACCAGGTAGGCCATGGCGCCGGCGTCGCGGGCGCGCTCGACGAGCTCCCGCTGGCTGAAGGCGGTGAGCACGATGACCGGGGCCACCCGCGCGGCGGCGATCTGCTCGGCGGCGGAGATGCCGTCCAGGACCGGCATCTGCACGTCCAGGACGACGAGGTCGGGGCGCAGCGCCACCGCCTGGTCGACAGCGGCCTGCCCGTCGCCGACCTCGGCGACGACCACGTACCCCTCCTCCTCGAGCATCTCCTTGAGGTCGAGGCGGATCAGGGCCTCGTCCTCGGCGATGAGGACCCGGGTCGGCTGGCTCGTCACGGGGCAGAGCCTAGCGATCACGGGCTCCCACCAGCGACCGCAGCCGCCGACCGGCCGCCGGATAGGCTGCTGCGCGGCGGACCGGCCAGCCCCCGTACCCCAATCGGCAGAGGGAGCGGATTCAAAACCCGCGCAGTGTGCGTTCGAGTCGCACCGGGGGCACCGTGCGCATGGCGGTCCTGACGGACCGCACCGCGGCCAGGTGCCGCAGCGGGCCCCGGTCGCCGGGACCGGACACGGCAGTCAATACGGTGACCGGGTGACCGGTCACATGACGCCCGACGAGTTCCGCCAGCACGGACACGAGGTGGTCGACTGGATCGCCGACTACTGGTCGAGGATCGGCTCCTTCCCGGTCCGCTCCCAGGTCTCCCCCGGTGACGTGCGCGCCGAACTGCCCCACGCCGCACCCGAGCAGGGCGAGCCGTTCTCCGCCGTGCTGGCCGACCTGGACCGGGTCGTGCTGCCCGGGGTCACCCACTGGCAGCACCCCGGCTTCTTCGGCTACTTCCCGGCCAACACCTCCGGGCCCTCGGTGCTCGGCGACCTGGTCTCGGCGGGCCTGGGCGTGCAGGGCATGTCCTGGGTGACCAGCCCCGCGGCCACCGAGCTCGAGCAGCACGTGCTGGACTGGCTGGCCGACCTGCTGGGCCTGCCGGCAGCGTTCCGGTCCACCGGCAGCGGCGGCGGCGTGGTGCAGGACTCCAGCTCCGGGGCGAACCTGGTCGCGCTGCTGGCGGCACTGCACCGGGCCAGCCGCGGGGCCACCGTGCGCGCCGGCGTGCAGCCAGACGACTACACGGTCTACGTCTCGGCCGAGACCCACTCCTCGATGGAGAAGGCGGTCCGGATCGCCGGGCTGGGCAGCGACGCGGTGCGGATCGTCGAGGTCGACGGCGACCTGGCGATGCGGCCGGCCGCACTGGCCGCCCGGCTGGAGCGGGACGTCGCCCGGGGGCTCACCCCGGTGCTGGTGTGCGCCACGGTCGGGACGACGTCCACCACCGCCGTCGACCCGCTGGCCGAGCTCGGCCCGATCTGCCAGCGGCACGGCGTGTGGCTGCACGTCGACGCGGCCTACGCCGGCGTCAGCGCCGTGGCCCCCGAACTGCGGCCGCTGCAGGCGGGCGTCGAGTGGGCCGACAGCTACACCACCGACGCCCACAAGTGGCTGCTCACCGGCTTAGACGCCACGTTGTTCTACGTCGCGGACCGGGCGGCGCTGACCGGGGCGCTGGCGATCCTGCCCGAGTACCTGCGCAACGCGGCGACCGAGACCGGGGCGGTGGTCGACTACCGCGACTGGCAGATCGAGCTCGGCCGTCGGTTCCGCGCGCTGAAGCTGTGGTTCGTGGTGCGCTGGTACGGCGCCGAGGGCCTGCGCGAGCACGTGCGCAGCGGGGTCGCGCTGGCCCAGGAGCTGGCCGGGTGGGCCGCCGCGGACGACCGGTTCGACGTGGTCGCCCCGCACCCGCTGTCGCTGGTGTGCCTCAAGCCGCGCTGGGTGGCCGGCGTGGACGCCGACGTCGCCACGATGACGCTGCTGGAGCGGCTGAACGACGGCGGCGAGGTCTTCCTCACCCACACCACGGTGTCCGGCGACGCGGTGCTCCGGGTGGCGGTCGGAGCCCCCACCACCACCCGCGCGCACGTCGAGCGGCTGTGGACGCTGCTCCGCGAGGCCCACGATTGGCTGGCCAACGACTTCGAGGAGCAGGCGGCCGAACGCCGCGAGGCGGAACGCGCCGAGGCAGAACGCGCCCAGGCGGAACGCCAGGAGGCGGAGCGCGCCCAGGCCGCGGCGGCAGAGCGCGCCGAGGCAGAGCGCGCCGAGGCAGAGCGCGCCGAGGCAGAGCGCGCCGAGGCAGAGCGCGCCGAGGCAGAGCGCGCCGAGGCGGCGGCCGTGGAGGCCCCGACCCTGGAGACCCCGGCGGCCCAGGACGAGACCGCCGCGCAGGTCGCCGCGCAGGCCGACCTCGACCCGGCGCCCGCCCGGGACTGACCGCGAGTGCGCGCTCGTCGGGGCCTGGACCGGCGGCGAGACCCCGGTGGGTGCGCACTCGACGACGCCGCGCGCCCGGGCCGCCCGCCGGCGCTCAGTCGCCGAGCGAGCGGATGAGCCCCTCCTGGGCGACGGTGGCGACGTGCGTGCCGTCGGCGGCCCAGATGTTGCCCAGGCACATCGCCCGGCCGCTGGAGGCCGAGGGGCTGTCGGTCTCGTACAGGAACCACTCGTCGGCCAGCACCGGGCGGTGGAACCACACGGCGTGGTCCAGGCTCGCGCCCACGATCGAGCCGCCCCAGCCGCCGCCGACCCGGGCGAGCCCGGCGGACAGCAGCGTGAGGTCGCTGACGAAGGTCAGCGCCGCCGCGTGCACCGCCTCCACCTCGGGGAGCTTGCCGGTGACCCGGAACCAGGCGCGGGAGGCGGTGTCCGGGGGCGTGCGCGGGGCCGGGTCGAAGGGGTCGGCGAGGTACCGCTGCTCCACCGCCCGGGCCAGCACCCGCAGGGTGGCGGCCTTCGTGGGGTGGGCGGCGGCGACCTCCTCCAGGCCGGGCAGGGAGTCCGGCCCGGGGACGTCGGGCATCGGCAGGGAGTGCTCGACGACCGGCCGCTCCCCGGCGTGGAAGTCCGCGGTGAGGGCGAAGATGGCGACGTCCTCACCCTTGCGGGTCTGCCGGGCGAGCACCCGCCGGGTGCTGAACGACCGCCCCTCCCGCAGCCGCTCCACCTCGAAGCGGATCTCCTCCGCGGTGTCCCCCGGGCGCAGGAAGTACGAGTGCAGCGAGTGCACCGGCCGGTCCTCCGGCACCGTCGCGATCGCCGCCATCAGCGCCTGACCGGCGACCTGCCCGCCGAACACCCGCTGCAGCGGGGTGGGCGGGGTCAGCCCGACGTACAGGTCGTCCCCGCGCGGCTGGAGGCGCAGCACCTCCATCAGCTCGGACGCCGGGGTGGCGCCCGCGGAGCCGGCCGGGGACGGCGGCGACACCGTCACGCGTCGGACCCCACCTCGTGCACGCGCACCAGGTTCGTGGAGCCGGCGGTGTTGGGCGGGCTGCCGGCGACGATGACGACCCGGTCGCCCTCCCGCAGCCGGCCGATGGACAGCAGCGAGAAGTCGACCTGGCCGACCATGTCGTCGGTGTGGGTCACCGTGGGCACCAGGAAGGTCTCCACCCCCCAGGACAGCGCCAGCCGGCTGCGGACCCGCGGGTCGGTGGTGAAGGCCAGGATCGGCAGCCGGGTGTGCAGCGCGGCGAGCCGCTGTGCGGTGTTCCCGGTGAGGGTGAACGCGGCCAGCGCCTTGACGTCCATCGACTCACCGATGTCCTTGGCCGCCCGCACGATGGCCCCGGACCGGGACGAGGAGACGCGGTGCACCTGGGGGGTGCGGATGCCGTCGGACTCGACGGCGTCGATGATCCGCTCCATCGTCCGGACCGCGGCGATCGGGTACTTCCCCACCGAGGTCTCCCCCGACAGCATCACCGCGTCCGCCCCGTCCATGACGGCGTTGGCCACGTCGGAGGCCTCCGCCCGGGTCGGCCGCGAGTTCTCGATCATCGACTCGAGCATCTGGGTGGCGACGATGACCGGCTTGTTGCGCTCGCGCGCTGCCTGGACGGCGCGCTTCTGCACCAGCGGGACCCGCTCGAGCGGCAGCTCCACGCCCAGGTCGCCGCGGGCCACCATGATCCCGTCGAAGGCCTCGACGATCTCCTCGAGGTTGTCCACCGCCTCGGGCTTCTCCAGCTTGGCGATGACCGGGACCTCGACGTCCTCCTGGCGCATGATCTCGCGGACCAGCTCGACGTCGCGGGGCGAGCGGACGAACGACAGCGCCACGAAGTCGACCGACAGGGACAGCGCGAAGCGGAGGTCCTCGGCGTCCTTGTCCGACAGCGCCGGGACGCTGACGGCCACCCCGGGCAGGGACAGCCCCTTGTTGTTGGACACCGGTCCGCCCTCGAGCACCAGGCACCACACGTCCGGACCGTCGACCTCGACCACGGTGAGGGCGAGCTTGCCGTCGTCGATGAGCAGCCGGTCGCCGACGCGGACGTCGTTGGCCAGGTCCTTGTAGGTCGTGGAGACCCGCTCGGCGGTGCCCTGGACGTCGTCCACGGTGATGCACACCCGGCTGCCGGACGCCCAGGTGACCGGGCCGTCGGCGAACGTCCCGAGCCGGATCTTGGGGCCCTGCAGGTCGGCGAGCACCGCGACGGCGTGGCCGACCTTGTCCGAGGCCTCCCGGACCATGCGGTAGGACTTCTCGTGGTCGGCGTGCGCGCCGTGGCTGAAGTTCAGCCGGGCGACGTCCATGCCCGACTCGACCAGGGCGGTGATCTGCTCCAGGGAGCCGGTCGCCGGCCCCAACGTACAGACGATCTTGGCGCGGCGGGACATGAGGAGAACCTATCGGTCGGGGGTCAGCGCAGCGGGACGGCGGTGGGGGTGACGGGCCGGGGCAGCGCGGTGTCCCCGGTCAGCCAACCGTCGACCGCGGCGGCGGCGGCGCGGCCCTCGGAGATCGCCCAGACGATCAGCGACTGCCCGCGGCCCATGTCACCGGAGACGAAGACGCCGGGCACGGTGGTCATGAAGTCGCCGTCCCGGACGACGTTGCCGCGGCCGTCGACCTCGACGCCGAGGCCGTCGACCAGGCCGGCGCGCTGGGCCCCGGTGAAGCCCATGGCCAGCAGCACCAGGTCGGCCGGGATCTCCCGGTCGGTGCCCTCCACCTCCTGGAACCGGCCGTCCACCATCTGCACGTCGTGCACCAGCAGCGCGCGCACGTTGCCGTCCTCGTCGCCGAGGAACCGCTCGGTGTTGATCGAGTAGAGCCGATCGCCGCCCTCCTCGTGGGCGCTGGAGACCCGCAGGATCAGCGGGTAGGTCGGCCACGGGTTCTGCGCGGCGCGCGTCCCCGGCGGCTCGGGCATGATCTCCAGCTGGGTGACCGATGCGGCGCCCTGCCGGTGCGAGGTGCCCAGGCAGTCCGCGCCGGTGTCACCGCCGCCGATGATGACGACGTGCTTGCCGGCCGCGTTGATCGGCGGCTCGTCGAGCTCGCCGAGCGCCTGCAGGTTGCCGTAGGGCAGGAACTCCATCGCCAGGTGGATGCCGGAGAGCTCCCGGCCCGGGACCTTCAGGTCGCGGCCGATGGTGGCCCCGCCGGCCAGCACCACGGCGTCGAAGTCCGCACGCAGCTGCTCGACCGAGAGGTCGTCCGGGCGGCTGCCGCCGACCTCGACGCCGGTGACGAACCGGGTGCCCTCGGCGCGCATCTGGTCCAGCCGCCGGTCGACGTAGCGCTTCTCCATCTTGAACTCGGGGATGCCGTAGCGCAGCAGCCCGCCGATCCGGTCGGACCGCTCGTAGACGGTCACCTCGTGCCCGGCGCGGGTGAGCTGCTGGGCGGCCGCCAGCCCGGCCGGCCCGGAGCCGACGACGGCGACCCTGCGGCCGGTGAGCTCCTGCGGCGGCTGGGGGGTCACCCAGCCGTGGGCGAAGGCCTGGTCGATGATCTCGAACTCGATCTGCTTGATCGTTACCGGCGACTCCTGCAGGTTCAGCACGCAGGCGCCCTCGCACGGGGCCGGGCACAGCTTCCCGGTGAACTCGGGGAAGTTGTTGGTGGCGTGCAGCCGTTCGATGGCCTCCCGCCAGTCGTCCCGGCGGGCCAGGTCGTTCCACTCCGGGATCAGGTTGCCCAGCGGGCAGCCGTGGTGGCAGAACGGGATCCCGCAGTCCATGCAGCGGGCGGCCTGCTCGCGGACCGCGGCGACCGGGAAGACGGCGTCCTCCCCGGTCTCCCGGTCCAGGTAGACGTCCTTCCAGTCCATGATCCGCACGTCCACCGGACGGCGCGGCGGGGTCTTCCGGCCGTACTTCAGGAACCCGGTCGAGTCAGCCACGTGCGGCCTCCATCACAGCTCGGTCGACGTCGTAGCCGGCGGCCTCGGCGGCCTGCCGGGCCTCCATCGCGCGACGGTAGTCACGCGGCATGATCACGCTGAACCGCTCGGACCAGCGGCCCCAGTCGGCCAGCAGGGCCGCGGCCACGGTGGAGCCGGTGTCGCCGTGGTAGCGCACCAGCACGTCCCGCAGCCACTGCGAGGACTCCGCGTCCAGCGTCTCGATCTCCACCATCTCGCTGTTGACCCGGTGCCGGGCGAGGTCCAGCACGTAGCCGATCCCGCCGGACATGCCGGCCGCGACGTTGCGCCCGGTGGGGCCGAGGATGACCGCCGATCCGCCGGTCATGTACTCCAGCGCGTGGTCACCGACGCCCTCGACGACGGCGAGCGCGCCGGAGTTGCGCACGCAGAACCGCTCCCCCACCCGGCCGCGGAGGAACACCTCACCGGCCGTGGCGCCGTAGCCGATGACGTTGCCGGCGATCACCGCGTCCTCGGCGGCGAAGGTCGCCTCCAGCGCCGGACGGACGACGATGCGCCCACCGGACAGGCCCTTGCCGACGTAGTCGTTGGCGTCGCCGAGCAGGGTCATGGTGATGCCGCGCGGCAGGAAGGCGCCGAAGGACTGCCCGGCCGACCCCTCGAAGGTCAGGTCGATGGTGCCGTCGGGCAGGCCCTCGCCGCCGAAGCGGCGGGTGACCATGGAGCCCAGCATCGTGCCGACGGTGCGGTTCACGTTGCGCACCGGCAGCTGCAGGCTGACCGGGCGGGCGTCGAGCAGCGCACCCTCGCAGAGCTGGATCAGGGTCTGGTCCAGCGCCTGCTCCAGGCCGTGGTCCTGGGTCCGGACCTGCCGCCGCGGCGCGCCCTCGGGCAGCTCAGGGACGACGAGCATCTTGGACAGGTCCAGGCCGCGGGCCTTCCAGTGGTCGACCGCGGTGCGGGTCTCCAACAGCTCGGCGTGGCCCACGGCCTCGTCGAGTGAGCGGAAGCCGAGCTCGGCGAGGTAGCCGCGGACCTGCTCGGCCAGGAACTCGAAGAACGTGACCACGAACTCCGGCTGCCCGGTGAACCGCTTGCGCAGCTCGGGGTTCTGGGTGGCCACGCCGACCGGGCAGGTGTCCAGGTGGCAGACGCGCATCATGACGCAGCCACTGACCACCAGCGGGGCGGTGGCGAAGCCGAACTCCTCGGCGCCCAGCAGCGCGGCGACCACCACGTCGCGGCCGGTCTTGAGCTGGCCGTCGACCTGGACGGTGATCCGGTCCCGCAGCCCGTTGGCCAGCAGCGTCTGCTGGGTCTCGGCCAGGCCGAGCTCCCACGGCGAGCCGGCGTGCTTGAGCGAGGTCAGCGGCGCCGCGCCGGTGCCGCCGTCGTGGCCGGAGATGAGGACGACGTCGGCGTGGGCCTTGCTGACGCCCGCGGCCACCGTGCCGACCCCCACCTCGGCGACCAGCTTGACGTTGATCCGCGCCTCGTTGTTCGCGTTCTTGAGGTCGTGGATCAGCTGCTTGAGGTCCTCGATGGAGTAGATGTCGTGGTGTGGCGGCGGGCTGATCAGGCCGACGCCGGGCGTGGAGTGCCGGGTCCGGGCCACCCAGGGATAGACCTTGGCGCCGGGCAGCTGGCCGCCCTCACCGGGCTTGGCGCCCTGCGCCATCTTGATCTGGATGTCGTCGGCGTTGACCAGGTACTCGCTGGTGACGCCGAACCGGCCGCTGGCGACCTGCTTGATCGCCGAGCGGCGCAGGTCCCCGTTCTCGTCCCGGGCGAAGCGGTCGGGGTCCTCCCCGCCTTCGCCGGTGTTGGACCGGCCGCCGAGCCGGTTCATCGCGATGGCGAGGGTCTCGTGCGCCTCCTGGGAGATCGAGCCGTAGCTCATCGCCCCGGTCTGGAACCGCTTGACGATCTCGCTGACGCTCTCCACCTCCTCGATCGGCACCGGGGGGCGGACGCCGGTCCGGAAGGAGAACAGCCCGCGCAGCGTCGCAGCGTCGGCCGAGAGCGCGTCGACGGTCTCGGTGTAGCGCTCGAAGACGTCGTACTGGCGGGCCCGGGTGGCGTGCTGGAGCAGGAACACCGTCTCGGGGTTGAACAGGTGCACCTCGCCCTCGCGGCGCCACTGGTACTCCCCGCCGGTCTCCAGCCGGCGGTGCGCCCGCTCGGTCGGGTTCTGCGGGTAGGCCCGGCGGTGGCGCATGGCCACCTCCTCGGCGAGCACGTCGATGCCCACCCCGCCCAGCGGCGCGGAGGTGCCGGTGAAGTACTCGTCGACGAGGTCCTGGCTCAGCCCGACGGCCTCGAAGATCTGCGCCATGGTGTACGAGCCGACGGTGCTGATGCCCATCTTGCTCATCACCTTGAGCACGCCCTTGCCCAGCGCCTTGACCATGTTGCGCACGGCCTGCGCGGGCTGGACACCGGTGAGCGAGCCGTCCCGGATGAGGTCCTCGATGGACTCGAAGGCCAGGTAGGGGTTGACCGCGGCCGCCCCGTAGCCCAGCAGCAGCGCGACGTGGTGCACCTCGCGGCAGTCACCGGACTCCACGACCAGGCCGACCTGCATGCGGGTGCGCTCGCGCACCAGGTGGTGGTGCACCGCGGCGGTCATCAGCAGCGACGGGATGGGGGCACGCTTCTCGTCGCAGTCCCGGTCGGACAGCACGATGACCCGGGCGCCGGCCGCGATGGCCTTGCTGACCTTGGTGCGCAGCGCCTCGACGGCCGACGCGAGCGCCGGCCCGCCGCCGGTGACGTCGAAGTGGCCGGTGATCCGGACGGCGGCGAAACCGGGCAGGTCGCCGTCGTCGTCGATGTGCAGGATCTTGGCCAGCTCGTCGTTGTCGATGACCGGGTAGGGCAGGAAGACCTGGCGGCAGGACGCCGGGGTGGCCTCCAGCAGGTTCTGCTCGGGGCCGAAGGTGCGGCCCAGGCTGGTGACCAGCTCCTCCCGGATGGCGTCCAGCGGCGGGTTGGTCACCTGGGCGAAGAGCTGCCCGAAGTAGTCGTAGAGCTGCCGCGACCGGTCCGACAGCGCGGCGACGGGGGTGTCGGTGCCCATCGAGCCGATCGGCTCGGCGCCGGAGGAGGCCATCGGGGTGAGCAGCACCCGCAGCTCCTCCTCGGTGTAGCCGAAGAGCTGCTGCCGGCGGACGACGGACTCGTGGCTGGGCCGCGAGCGGCGGCGCTCGGGCAGGGTCGGCAGGTGCACCAGCCCGGCGTGCAGCCAGTCGTCGTAGGGGTGCTCGCCGGCCAGCGCGCCCTTGACCTCCTCGTCGGCGACGATCCGGCCCTGGGTGGTGTCGACCAGGAACATCCGGCCCGGCTGCAGCCGGCCCTTGGCGACGACGTCGCCGGCCGGGACGTCGAGCACGCCGGCCTCGCTGGCCAGCACCACCATGCCGTCCTTGGTCTGCCACCAGCGACCCGGGCGCAGGCCGTTGCGGTCCAGCACGGCGCCGATCAGCGAGCCGTCGGTGAAGGCGACGCAGGCCGGCCCGTCCCAGGGCTCCATGATCGAGGCGTGGAACCGGTAGAAGGCCCGGCGGGCCGGGTCCATCTCCTCGTGGTTCTCCCAGGCCTCCGGGATCATCATCAGCACGGCGTGCGGCAGCGAGCGGCCGGACAGGTGCAGCAGCTCCAGCACCTCGTCGAAGGTCGCCGAGTCGCTGAAGTCGCTGGCGGTCACCGGGTAGATCCGGTCGAGGCCGAGCTCGGCGGCCGGGCCGGCGGGGCCGTCGAACAGCGTGGTGTCCAGCTTCGCCTCGCGGGCGCGCATCCGGTTCCGGTTGCCCTTGATGGTATTGATCTCACCGTTGTGGGCGATGAACCGGAACGGGTGCGCCAGCGGCCAGCTGGGGAAGGTGTTGGTGGAGAACCGGCTGTGCACCAGCGCGATCGCGGACTCGTAGCGCTCGTCGCGCAGGTCGGGGAAGAAGGCCGGCAGCTGGTCGGTGGTCAGCATGCCCTTGTAGGTCAGCGTCCGGGAGGACAGCGAGACCACGTAGCAGCTGCTGCCCGCCTCCCGGGCGGCACGCTCGGCGCGCTTGCGCAGCACGAACGCCCGCCGCTCCAGCCGGGTGACCCCGTGGTGGTCGGTCCGGCCGCCGAACGCGGCGGCGTCGGCGCGGGCGCCGATGGTCTCGGCGACGAACAGCTGGGCGAAGTGCGGCATCACCGCGCGGGCGGTGGGCCCGAGGTCGGCGCCGTCGGGGTCGACCGGCAGCTCCCGCCAGCCCAGGACGGTCAGCCCCTCCTCGGCCGCGATCCGCGCGACGGCGTCCACCACGGCGGCCCGCTGCTCGGCGTCGGCGGGCAGGAAGGCGATGCCGACGGCGTACTCGCCCAGCGGCGGCAGGTCGAAGTCGACGCTGGCCCGCAGCAGCCCGTCGGGGACCTGGGTGAGGATGCCCGCGCCGTCCCCGGAGTTCGGCTCGGAGCCGGCCGCTCCGCGGTGGTCGAGGTTGTGCAGTGCGGTCAGCCCGGCCGCGACGATGGCGCGCGAGCGCCGTCCGCGGGCGTCGGCGACGAACGCGACGCCGCAGGCGTCGTGCTCGTTCGCGGGGTCGTAGAGACCCGAGGCCGGAGGCAGCGCCGAGAAAGCGGGCGCGGTGGCGGGGGCGGAGAGGTCAGGCATGTCACTCCCGTCGTCGGCTGGCCGCGGCGGCCCCTCGGCACGGGCCCCGGAGGGGCCGGGCGAGGGCGCTGGTGCGGGGGGCGGGTGCCCCGCCGGGTGGTCGATGCGGTGCAGGGTGGTGCGGGAACCGGATGAGGTCCGACGGGTGGGGCAACGCAGGCCGGCGGGGACGCGGTGCGTCCGCCCCGGCTGGGTCCCGCGGGCACGGAGGAGCGGTGACCGCGGGGCTGGTCGTGCGCGGGGCGTCACTGGCCCGGTCCGACGTCGCCGACCGGCCCAGGATCGCTGGTCGGCCGCGATGAGCGTACACAGACAGATCGCCTCCGCGACATGTCCGTCGGGTGTCGGGGACGTCTCGGCGGGGCTGCCCCTGCCGGCGCCGTCCGCCGGGACGGATCAGCCGGGCGGCGGCCTCCGGTGGGAGGGGTCTCCGTTGTCCTCGCCGGTCGCCGGCGCCGGGGATGCGCCCACGCCGTCGGCGGGGTCGGACGCCGGCGGAGCGGGGGGCTGCTCCGCCCGCCCGGCGCCGCCGCGGTCGATGACCTCGCGGGGCCGGCCGCGCTGCCAGACCAGGTAGGCGACCGCCAGCAGGCCGACGACGACGGAGGTGAGGACGTTGAGCCGCACCCCGAGGACCCGTTCCGCCGCGTCGATCCGCAGCATCTCGATCCACAGCCGGCCGGCGCAGTAGGCGGCGACGTAGAGGGCGAAGGCCCGCCCGTGGGACAGCCGGAACCGCCGGTCGGCCCAGACGACGAGCGCCGCGACGGCGAGGTTCCACAGCAGCTCGTACAGGAACGCCGGGTGGTAGGTGCCCTGGACGACGGGCTGCCCGTCCGGGCCGGTCACGGCGCGGCCCTCCGAGGGCAGCCACTCGTAGATCGTCAGCGCCCAGGGCAGGTCGGTGGCCCGGCCGTAGAGCTCGTTGTTGAACCAGTTGCCCAGCCGGCCGATGGCCTGGGCGACCAGGATCCCCGGGGCGATCGCGTCCGCGTAGGCCGGCAGCGGGATGCCGCGGCGGCGGCAGGCGATCCACGCCCCCACCCCGCCGAGGGCGATGGCGCCCCAGATGCCCAGGCCGCCCTCCCAGATCGCGAAGGCCTTGAGCGGGTCGCCGCCCTCGCCGAAGTAGGGGCGGGGGGTGGTGATCACGTGGTAGAGCCGGCCGCCGACGATGCCGAAGGGCACCGCCCACACCGCGATGTCGAGCATCTCACCAGGCGCTCCGCCGCGGGCCACCCAGCGGCGCTCGCCGATCCAGCAGGCGGCGGCGATGCCGGCGATGATGCACAGCGCGTAGGCGCGCAGCGGGAACGGGCCCAGCTCCCAGACGCCCTGGCTGGGGCTGGGGATCGCGGCGAGCACGGTCATGTGGGCACCTTGGCACGCCGGACGCCCGCGGCCAGCTCCTCGGACAGTTCCCGGACGCCCGCGGCGCCGCGGCCGTCGAGCATCCGGCGCACGTAGGCCGACCCGACGATCACCCCGTCGGCGAACGAGGCGACCTCGGCGGCCTGGTCGCCGTTGGAGACCCCCAGCCCGACGCAGACCGGGAGGTCCCCGGCGACCCGTCGGGTCCGGGCCACCAGTTCACCGGCCGTCGCGCCGACCGTCGCGCGGGTCCCGGTGACCCCCATCGTGGAGGCCGCGTAGACGAACCCGCGGCAGGCGGCGACGGTGGCGGCCAGCCGGGCGTCGGTGGACGACGGCGCGACCAGGAAGACCCGGTCCAGGCCGGTCCGCTCGGTGGCCGCCAGCCACGGGCCGGCCTCGTCGGGGATCAGGTCGGGGGTGATCACCCCGGCGCCCCCGGCGGCGGCGAGGTCGTCGGCGAAGCGGTCGACCCCGTAGCGCTCGATGGGGTTCCAGTAGCTCATCACCACCGGCACCGCACCGGCCGCCGCCACCGCCGACACCGCCGGCAGGACGTGGCGCAGGCCGATGCCGGCCCGGACGGCGACGTCCATCGCCTCCTGGATCACCGGCCCCTCCATGCCCGGGTCGGAGTAGGGGACGCCGACCTCGACGACGTCCGCCCCGCCCTCGACGGCGGCGACCATGGCCTCGATGGAGGCGTCCACGTCGGGGTGGCCGACCGGCAGGTAGGCGACCAGCGCCGCGCGGCCCTCGGCCTTGGCGGCGGAGATCCGGCTGTGCAGGGCGCTCATGCCTGCTCCCCCGCGTCCTGCCCGGCGACCGCCTCGCCGCCCGAGACGGCGCCCTCGGTGGGCCGCTGGTCGGTGTCCAGGCCCGGGCCCGGGTCGGCGCCGCGGCCGGCCTCCACAGCGCGGTCGTCCTCGTCGGTCGGGGCGCCGTGCTCGCCCAGCCCGAACCAGGCGCTCGCCGTCTCGACGTCCTTGTCCCCGCGCCCGGAGAGGTTGACCAGCAGCAGCGCGTCCTCGCCGAGCTCCCGGCCCACCTGCATCGCGCCGGCCAGGGCGTGCGCGGACTCGATCGCCGGGATGATCCCCTCGGTGCGGCAGAGCAGCGCGAAGGCCTCCATCGCCTCGGCGTCGGTGACCGGCCGGTACTCCGCCCGGCCCAGGTCGTGCAGGTGCGCGTGCTCGGGGCCGACGCCCGGGTAGTCCAGGCCGGCGGAGATCGAGTGCGACTCGATGGTCTGGCCGTTGTCGTCCTGCAGCAGGTAGGAGCGGGCGCCGTGCAGCACGCCGGGCTCGCCCCCGGTGATCGTGGCCGCGTGCCGGCCGGTCGCCACGCCGTCGCCGCCTGCCTCCAGGCCGACCAGCCGGACGCCGTCGTCGGGCACGAAGGCGGTGAAGATCCCGATCGCGTTGGAACCGCCGCCCACGCAGGCCAGCACGACGTCGGGCAGCCGGCCGCAGCGCTCCAGCACCTGCTCGCGGGCCTCGTCGCCGATCACCCGCTGGAAGTCGCGGACCATGGCCGGGAAGGGGTGCGGGCCGGCGACGGTGCCGAAGACGTAGTTGGTCGTCTCCACGTTGGTCACCCAGTCGCGGAACGCCTCGTTGATCGCGTCCTTGAGGGTGCGCGACCCGGTGGTGACCGGGACGACCTCGGCGCCCAGCAGCCGCATCCGGGCCACGTTGAGCGCCTGCCGACGGGTGTCCTCCTCGCCCATGTAGACGGTGCAGGACAGCCCCATCAGGGCCGCGGCGGTCGCCGTCGCCACGCCGTGCTGGCCGGCGCCGGTCTCGGCGATGACCCGGGTCTTGCCGATCCGCTTGGTGAGCAGCGCCTGGCCCAGCACGTTGTTGATCTTGTGCGAGCCGGTGTGGTTGAGGTCCTCGCGCTTGAGCAGCACCCGGGCGCCGCCGCAGTGCTCGGCGAACCCGGGGACGTCGGTCAGCGGGCTGGGCCGGCCGGTGTAGTCGCGCTGCAGCCGGTCGAACTCCTCGAGGAAGGCGGGGTCGACCCGCATCGCCTCGTAGGCGGCGGTGAGCTCGTCGAGAGCGGCGATCAGCGCCTCGGGCACGAACCGGCCACCGTAGGGACCGAAGTGCCCGGTCGCGTCCGGCCACGCGGGCCGCTCCGCCGGGTGCGCGCTGGACTCGCGGACGTCGGGGGCCGGTCGAGCGGCGGAGAGGGTCACCCCCTCAGTGTCCCGCGAACTGGCTAGCGGGCGGCGCGCGGGGTCGCCGGGTGCGAACCGGCGGTGACCAGGTCGGCCACGGCCTGGCGGGCGTCCCCCGCGGTGACCAGCCCCTCGCCGACCAGCACCGCGTCGGCTCCCGCCCCGGCGTAGCTGATCAGGTCGTGCGGCCCGCGGACGCCGGACTCGGCGACCTTGACCACCCCGGAGGGCAGGCCGGGGGCGATCCGCTCGAAGGTGGAGCGGTCGACCTCCAGGGTGGTGAGGTCGCGGGCGTTCACCCCGATGACGGCGGCGCCGGCGGACAGCGCCCGGTCGGCCTCGGCCTCGGTGTGCACCTCGACCAGCGCGGTCATGCCCAGGGACTCGACCCGCTCCAGCAGCCCGGTGAGCGTGTTCTGGTCCAGCGCGGCCACGATCAGCAGGACGACGTCCGCGCCGTGCGCCCGCGCCTCGTGCACCTGGTAGCTGGTGACCACGAAGTCCTTGCACAGCACCGGGACGTCGACTGCGGCGCGGACGGCGGCGAGGTCGGCGTGCGAGCCGCCGAAGCGGCGCCGCTCGGTGAGCACGCTGATCACCCGGGCTCCCCCGGCGGCGTACTGGGCGGCCAGCCAGGCCGGGTCGGCGATCTCGGCGAGGTCCCCCTTGGACGGGCTGCGCCGCTTGACCTCGGCGATCACCCCGACGCCGGGGGCGCGCAGCGCGGCGAGGGCGTCCAGCGCCGGCGCGGCGTCGGTGGCGGCGGCGGCCACCTCGGCCAAGGGGACGGAGGCCTGGCGGGCGGCGACGTCCTCCCGGACGCCGGCCAGGATCTCGTCGAGGACGCTCATGGACTCTCCCCGCTGAGGGTCTCGCTGCGTACCGGCGAGGCACAAGTCACGCGCCCACCGCGGAGCGTGAACCCCTCAGCATGGAACACCGGACGTCTCCTCACCAGTCGGATCGGTGAGGCCACTGTAGAGACGCGCCGACCGGCGGCCTGCCGGGGGCTCGGTGCTCCTCCCCCGAGGGGGTGGGTCACACTGTCCGGCCCGTCCGGGGGCCGGTGGGGTCTGCGGTGGGGTCCTCTCCCCGGTCCAGGGCCCGCCAGGCTGCCTGGTGCTCGTCCTCCGGAGTGGCCGCGCGGGCCGGGCGCGCCGGGGCGGCCGCGGACGCCCCGCCGGTCCGCTCGCCGCCGGTCCGCTCGTAGCGGCGGCCCATCCCCGGCCAGCGCCGGCCGCGGACCGTCACCAGCAGGCCGGCCGCGACGGCGACCAGCCCGGCGGCCACGGCGAGCCCCGGCCAGCCGACCGACACCTCGCCGGTGGCGGACCCGCCGACCACCCCCGCCGCGTCCTGCGCCGCCGCGGTGGTCATCCCGCCGGTCAGCGCGCGCAGGCCCGACCAGACCAGTCCCGCGCCGGCGGCGACGACCAGCAGACCGACGCCCAGCCGGCCGGCCCCGCGGACGGCGAGCACGGCGACGGCCGCGGCGAGCAGCAGCAGCCCGCAGGCGGGGACCAGCGGTGCGACCTGCGCCCCGGTCAGCGTGTCCACGACCGGCGGCAGCGGGGGCTCACGGGTCACGGTGACCTCCAGCCAGCGCTGGGCCGACGACGACAGCGCCAGCCCCCCGGCGGCGATGCAGCCGACCAGGGCGAGGGTCATCTCCCGACGAGCAGCCGTCACTTGAGTTCCCGCAGGCCTTCCGCGGTGGCGATCGCGGACAGCACGGCTCGGGCCTTGTGCCGGGTCTCGGCCTCCTCGGTGGCCGGGTCGCTGTCGGCCACGATCCCGGCGCCGGCCTGCACGTACGCCGTCCCGGCGTGCAGCACCGCGGTGCGGATGGCGATGGCCATGTCCATGTCGCCGCTGGCGTCGACGTAGCCGACGGTGCCCGCGTACAGCGCCCGCCGGGTCGGCTCCAGGGACTCGATGACCTGCATGGCCCGCGGCTTGGGCGCCCCGGACACCGTGCCGGCGGGGAAGGTCGCGTCGAAGACGTCCAGGGCGTCGCGCCCGGGCAGCAGCCGGCCGCCCACGGTGGAGACCAGGTGCATGACGTGGCTGTACCGCTCGACCCGCATGAAGTCCGCGACCTCCACGGTCCCGGGCACCGACACCCTGCCGAGGTCGTTGCGGGCGAGGTCGACGAGCATCACGTGCTCGGCCCGCTCCTTGGGGTCGGCCAGCAGCTCCTCGGTGAGCCGGACGTCCTCCTCCGGGCTCGCCCCGCGGGGGCGGGTGCCGGCCGGGGGGTGCACGACGGCGCGGTCGCCGGTCACCGTCACCAGCGCCTCCGGGCTGGAGCCCACGACGTCGAAGGGCGACTCCCGCCCGGCGAAGCGCAGCAGGTACATGTACGGCGAGGGGTTGCTCGCCCGGAGCACCCGGTAGAGGTCGAGGGCCTCGACGTCGGTGCGCAGCTCGAAGCGCTGGGCGAGCACGGTCTGGAAGACGTCGCCCGCGCGGACGTGCTCCCGGATCCGCTCGACACCGGCCTCGTACACCCCCGGCGCCATGTTGCTGCGCACCGGCGGCGGTTCGGCGGTCTCCAGCACCGCGACCCCCGGCGGCACGGCCTTGGTCAGGTCCACGGCCATCGCGTCCAGCCGGGTGACCGCGTCGTCGTACCCGCCGGCCCCGCGCACCGCGTTGGCGATGAGCAGCACGGTGCCGTCGGTGTGGTCGAGCACGGCCAGGTCGGTGACCAGCATCAGCGCCAGCTCGGGCATCCCGAGGTCGTCGGTGCTGGTCTGCGGCAGCCGCTCCAGCCGCCGGACGACGTCGTAGCCCAGGTAGCCGACCAGCCCGCCGGTGAGCGGCGGGAGGCCCGGAGTCCGCGGGGACCGCAGCCGGCGGGTCAGCGTGCGGACGGCGGCCAGCGGGTCGCCGGGCAGGTCGTCGGTGAGCCCGGGCAGCGGTTCGCCGACCCACACCGACGTCCCGTCGCGCTCGGTGAGGACGCCGGCGCTGCGGACGCCCACGAAGCTGTACCGCGACCACTGCTTGCCCTGCTCGGCGGACTCCAGCAGCACGGTGCCCGGCCGGTTGCCGGCGAGCTTGCGGTAGATGCCAACCGCGGTCTCGCTGTCGGCGAGCAGCCGCCGGGTGACCGGCACCATCGGGGCGCCGAGGGCGGCGAAGTCCTCGCGGGACGGGGTGGTCTCACCGAGCCGCACGGGACACCTCCAGCTCGCGGTGGAAGCAGCTGCGCTCGCCGGTGTGGCAGGCCGGGCCCTCCTGGTCGACGAGCAGCAGCAGCGCGTCGCCGTCGCAGTCCAGCCGCACGTCGCGGACCCACTGGCGGTGCCCGGAGGTCTCGCCCTTCACCCAGTACTCGCCGCGGCTGCGCGACCAGTAGGTGGCCCGGCCGGTGGTGAGGGTGCGGCGCAGCGCCTCGTCGTCCATCCAGGCGACCATCAGCACCTCGCCGGTGTCGTGCTGCTGGACGACGGCGGCGACCAGGCCGGCGTCGTCCCGGCGGAGCAGGTCGGCGACGGCGGGGTCGAGAGCGGGGTCGAGGGTGGGGCCGGACATGGCCCGATCGTCCCACCCGGGGGCGCCGGGCCCCTCAGCTGCCCGGGACGGCCGCCCGCCCGGGTCGCCAGGTCCGCGCCGACGGGGTGGCGGCCAGCGCTGCGGAGGCGGCGGCCAGCACGGCGAAGACCACCGGCACGCCGAACACCCCACCGCCCAGGCCGGGGAGCGCGGCGGCGTCGAGCACCACGGCCCAGTAGACCGACAGGGCCACCTCGGCGGCCGCTGCGGCCAGCAGCCAGGCGCGCCGGCCGCCGAGCACCAGCACGCCGCCGGCGACGAGCGCGGCGACCAGGCCCAGGTGGACCAGCGAGATCCACGGGCCCAGTCCGCCGGCGGAGCGCCGGGTGACGGCCAGCAGCGCGCTGAAGACCATCGCGTACACGGTCCCGAACAGGGTCAGCAGGGCCAGCACGAAGGCGAGCACCGCGGCGGCGATCGTCGTCCCCGGCCGGGACGGGCCGGAGGGGGCCCGCGGCGCCGGGCCCCAGGCCGGCGGCGGGTACCCGAACGCCGCCGGGGGGTACGCCGGCGGCGGGTTCCCGGGTCCGTAGCTGGGCGGGCCGGTGTACGGGACGACGGCGTCCCAGTCCTGCTGCTCCCCCGGGCCGGCGCTCACAGACCGGCCGCCGCCCGGCCGGGGACGGCGGACGGCGAGCGGCGGGCCTCCGCGCGCGCGGCCACCCAGCGCCGGACGCCGGGCAGCGCCGCCAGCAGCGCGCTCGTCCCCGGCGCCGCCCAGGCCAGCAGCAGGGGGCTCCCGGTGCCGTCGCCCAGGGCGCCGTAGAGGACGGCGGCGACGACGAGCAGCGACAGCGCCCCGGCCGGCAGGGACACCGCCAGCCAGGAGCGGCCGAGCAGGAGCAGTAGGGCGCCGATCAGCAGGACGACGGCGAGCAGGGCGGGCCCGGCGACGAACAGCCAGCGGTCGCCGGTGAGGTCGCCCTCGGAGAAGGCCAGCGCCAGGACGCCGAAGAAGGCGACGGCGACGGCGCTGAGCACGGCGAGGCCTGCCGCCAGGACCGCGGCGACCGGGGGGCGCCGGCGCACGACCGGGGCGGGACTGGGCTGCACGCCAGCACGGTAGGGCCGCGGGGGCCGGTCCGGCGGCGGGCGCGCCCACGCCGCGCCGGAGGCCCCCGCTGCGTCAGTCGGTGGAGCCCAGCCAGTCCCGGACGCGCGGGGTGAGTGCGAGCAGCAGCGCCAGCACCGGGCCGGCGAGGACCAGCGCGCTCAGCCCCCCGGGCGCCGGCTCGCCCATCGCCGCCGAGTCGGCGGACAGCCGGGCGACGAACACCGCGGCCGCGGCCAGCCCGGCGGCCAGCGGCCACCAGCCGCGGCGGCGGAGCAGCAGCACCCCGCCGGCGGTCAGCGCCGCGGCCGCGGCCAGCGGGACGACCGCCCAGGCCCGGCCGATGCCGCCGCTGTCCGGCTCGCCCAGGGCGACCAGGACCAGGGAGAGCCAGAGGGACACCAGCGCACCGAGGAAGGCGGCGACGGCGCCGGCGACGGCGGCCGGCGGGGTGGGGGCGACGGGGCGGGTGTGCCGCGGCGGGGCGGCCGGTGGCGTCATGGCCGGAGGGTAGGACCGCGAGCGCGCCCGTGGAGGCCCTGCCGTCGCGGGTCAGGCCACGGGGTCGGGCTGGCGGCCCGACGACCGCCGCCAGGAGGCGTGCAGCCGCGCGTAGGCGCCCGGGACGTCGACCAGCTCGTCGTGCCGCCCGCGCTGGACGACCCGGCCGGCGTCGACGACGAGCACCTCGTCGGCCCGCTCGGCGGTGGACAGCCGGTGGGCGATGGTGAGCGTCGTCCGGCCGGTGGTGAGGGTGTCCAGCGCGCGGGTCAGCCGCATCTCGGTGGCCGGGTCGACGGCGCTGGTGGCCTCGTCGAGCACCAGCAGGTCGGGGTCGGCGACGTAGGCGCGCGCGACGGCCACCAACTGCCGCTCCCCCGCCGACAGCGACTCCCCGCGCTGCCCGACCGGCGTCGCCACCCCGGCGGGCAGGGTCTGCAGCCAGTCGCCCAGGCCCAGCTCCTCGACCGCCCGCGTGACGTCGGCGTCGGTCAGCCGCGGGCGGCCGTACCGGACGTTGTCGGCGATCGAGGCGTCGAAGAGGAAGCCGTCCTGCGGGACCATGACGACCCGCTCGCGCAGGGAGCCGAACGCGACGTCGGTCAGCGGCACGCCGCCGATGAGCACCCGGCCCTCGGTGGGGTCCATAAGCCGGGTGACGAGCTTGGCGAACGTCGTCTTGCCCGATCCGGTCTCGCCCACGATGGCCACCCGGGTGCGGGGCGCGATGGCCAGGTCGACGTCGTCCAGCGCCTTGGCCCCGCCGGCGGCGTAGCGGAAGCCGACGTGCTCGAACCGCACGTCCAGCGGCCCGGGCGGGAGGGTGCGGGCCCGCTCCGGGTCGGACAGCGCGGGGTCGCGGACGTCGGGCTCGGTGTCCAGCACGTCGAGCACCCGGCGGAACCCGGCGACGGCGTTCTGCGCCTCGTTGAGCACCTCGCTGGCCATCTGCACCGGGGCCACGAAGAGGGTCACGAGGAAGAGGAAGGCGACCAGGGTGCCGGCGGTGACCTCGCCGGCGATGCCGAGTGCGACGCCGACCACGACGACGGCGACGTTGGCCACGGCCGCCACGAACTCGCCGCTGACGTACACCGCGGCGGTCACCTTCTGGGCGTCGACGGACGCGCGGTAGTGCCGGTCGATGGCCCGGTCGATGCGGGCCGCCGTCCGCCCGCGGATGCCGTAGGCGCGCACGGTGGGCGCGCCGACCACCGACTCCGAGACCGCGCCCAGGACGTCGCCGACCCGTTCCCGGACGACGCCGTAGGCGTCGGCGAGGCGGCGGGAGAAGTACCGGAGGGCGACGGCGAGCGGGATGAAGCAGACCAGGACGAGCAGGGTCAGCTGCCAGCTGTACACGGCCATGACGACGGTGGCGACGACGAGCTGGCCGACGCTGACCAGGCCGAGCACGCCGCCCCACTGCATGAAGACCGACAGCTGGTCGACGTCGCTGGTGACCCGGGAGACCAGCGAGCCGCGACGCTGGCCCTGCTGGTGGAGCACCGAGAGGTCGTGCACGTGCCGGAAGGCACGCACCCGGAGGCCGGCCAGCGCGGTCTCCGTCGTCCGGAAGAGCCGGACGTTCATCCGGTAGACGGCGATGCTGGTGACCACGACGACGGCGGCGCTGACCAGCACCAGGTCGCGGACCAGCGGGATGTCCGGGCCGCCCGGGGCGCCCAGGCCGCGGTCCAGGGTCTGCTGCACCGCGATGGGCACGACGACCCGGCCGGCGGTGGCGACCAGGGCGAGCAGGAAGGTGACAGGCAGCCCCTGGCGGAACTCCGGCATCATCGCGAGGCCGCGGCGGAGGGTGGCCATCGCACCCTCGGGGCGGGTGTCGGCGGCGAGCAGCGGCTCGGCGTCGTCCGGCCGGCTCACGCGCCCACCTCCACGGTCTCGGCGGGGCGCCCGGCCGGCTCGGGCGGCTGGTAGGCCTGGACCAGGCGGGCGTAGCCGGGGACGCGGGCCAGCAGCTCGGCGTGGCTGCCGCGGGCGACCAGCCGGCCGCCCTCGAGCCAGACCACCTCGTCGGCCAGCGCGATGGTGGCCTGCCGGTAGGCGACGACGACGACGGTGGCGGGCCGGTCGGCGGCACGCAGGGCGTCGAGGATGCGGGCCTCGACCGAGGGGTCGACGGCACTGGTGGCGTCGTCCAGGACCAGCAGCCGGGGCCGGCGGACGACGGCGCGGGCGAGGGCCAGCCGCTGTCGCTGGCCGCCGGACAGGGTGGCGCCGCGCTCGCCGACCCGGGTGTCCAGGCCGTCGGGGAGGCGGGCGACGAAGTCGTCGGCGGCGGCGGTGCGCAGCGCGCCGCGCACCTGCTCGTCGGTGAACGGGGCGCCGAGGGTGACGTTGTCCCGGACGGTGTCGTCGAAGAGGAACGTGGACTGCGGGACGAAGGCGACCTGCCCGCTGACCTCGCCCTCGCGGAGGGTGCGCAGGTCGACGCCGTCGAGCAGCACGTCGCCGGTGTGCGGGTCGACGAGGCGGACCAGCAGGCCGGCGAGGGTGGACTTGCCCGACCCGGTGGGGCCGACGACGGCGACGGTGCGACCGGCGGCGACCTCGAAGGTGACGCCGTCCAGGGTGGGCCGCTCGGCACCGTCGAAGCGGAAGTCCACGCCGCGCACGCCCAGACCGGCGCCGCCGGCCCCGGCGGGTGCGGCGTCGGGGCCGTGCGGCGTCTCGCCGGTGGCCTCGAGGACCGGGGTGACCCGGTCGAAACCGGCCAGGGCGCGGGGCAGGTCCGCGAGCACCCAGCCGATGGCACGGATGGGCAGCGCCAGCAGGGTGAAGAGGTAGGCGATGGACACCAGGTCGCCGGCGTCGGTGGCGCCGCCGGCGACGCGGTCGGCGCCGACGAGCAGGACGGCGAGGGTGCCGAGGTTGGGCAGCGCCTCCATCAGCGGGTCGAACAGGCCGCGGACCCGGCCGACGGCGACCAGGCCGTCGCGCAGCTCGTCGGCGCGGGCGGCGAAGCGGGCGGTCTCGTCGGCCTCCCGGCCGAGGGTCTTGACGACGAGGGCGGCGTCGAAGCTCTCGTGGGCGATCTCGCTGACCTCGGCGCGGAGCTGCTGGGCGTGGGCCTGCCGGGGGGACATGACCTGGCTGTAGACGGCGTTGAGCACGAAGACCAGCGGGAAGACGACGAGGCCGACCACGGCGAGCAGCGGGTCGGTGAGGACCAGGGCGGTGACGGTGATGGCCACCATGACCAGGGCGCCGCAGGCGAAGGGCAGCGGGGAGACGAAGAACCAGCTGGCCTCGACGTCGGAGTTGGCGTTGGACAGCAGCTGGCCGGTGGGGTGGCGCTGGTGCCAGGACAGCGGGAGGCGGAGGTACTGGCCGGTGACCCGGCGGCGGTACTCCGCCATCAGCCGGTAGCTCATGATGCCGGCGAACAGCCGGCGGCCCAGGATGCCGATGATCTTGAGGACGGCCACGGCGAGGATCGCGGTGGCGGCCAGCACGAGGGCGGCGGCGGTGGTCGCGCCCTCGGCGAAGGCCGGCAGCAGGACCCGGTCGGTGATGCCGCCGATGACGTAGGCGCTGGCGACGGTCATGCCGCCGTAGAGGCTGCTGCCCAGCAGCGCGAGGACGAAGATCTTCGGCTGCTCCCGGACGGCGCGGCCGATGTGGCGGAGCCCGCGCCGGACCACGGCGTCTCGTCGGCGCGGCACAGGTGTCCCTTCGGAGGTGGTGCGGTGGAGGTTGCGAGCGTACGCGCGGTCCTTACCCCGCCTAACGGACAACAGTCCGTTCTAACCTCGGGGGGTGCCGAGACCCGCTGAGTCGCTGTCCCAGTCGGAGCGGGCCGCGCTCGCGGACCTGCTGGAGCAGCTGGGACCCGACCAGCCGACGTGCTGCGAGGGGTGGCGGACCAAGGACCTCGCCGCGCACCTCGTGGTGCGGGACCGCCGGCCGGACACCATGCCCGGGGCGGTGCTCGGGGGGCCGTGGGGGGCGTGGACGGACCGGGTGAGGTCGCGGACGGCGCGCGGCCGGATGTGGGCGCAGCTGGTGCACGAGGTCCGCTCGGGGCCGCCGGCCTGGATGCCGACCGCATGGCCGGCGGTCGACCGGGTGCTCAACGCGGTGGAGATGGTGGTGCACCACGAGGACGTCCGTCGCGCGCAGCCGGACTGGTCCCCGCGGGAGCTCCCGGCGGAGGTGCAGGACCGGTTGTGGTCGCAGGTCCCGCTGCTGGCGCGGAGCCCGGCCGCGGCGCGGACGGGCGGCGGGCTGGTGCTGCGGCGGACCGACCGGCCCGCCGGGGACGCGGCCGAGCGGCGCGTGCGCGCGGGAACGCCCACGACGACGGTGGCCGGCGAGCCGCTGGAGGTGCTGCTGTGGGTCAGCGGCCGCCAGGACGTCGCCCGCGTGGAGGTCACGGTCGACTGAGGGCGGTGACCAGGCCGCGCGTGCCGTCGACGACGAGCGGCTGGCCCGTCGTGATCCTCCGCGTGGCCTCCGGCAGGCCGACGACCGCCGGGATGCCGTACTCGCGGGCGACCACCGCCCCGTGGGAGTTCGGGCCACCCATCTCCATGACCAGCCCGCCCGCGGTCAGGAAGAGCGGCGTCCACCCAGGGTCGGTGGACGGCGCGACGAGGACCTCGCCCGGTGCCAGGTGTGCCCCCTCGGGGTCGAGCACGACGCGGGCCGGCCCGGTGACGGTCCCGGCGGACGCCGCCGTGCCCACGAGCGCGCCGTCGACCTCCGGTGGCGTCCCGGACAGGGCCTCGGGCTCGGTGCCGTCGCTGAGCAGCACCCGGGGCACGTGGCGGCGGGCCGTCTCCCGGTCGAAGTCGGTGCGCCGCTCCGCGACGACCCCGCGCAGATCCCGACCGTCGAGTGCCTCGGCGACCTCGCCGAGGCCGAGGAAGAACACGTCCTCCGCTCCCGCGAGCCGGCCGCGGCCGGCCAGGTCCGCGCCGACCAGCAGCAGCTCGCGGCGCGCCTGCGCGAGGACCAGCACGATGTCGGACTTGGGCAGTTCGCGGATGCCGGCGAGCCGGCGGGCCCGGTCGAGGGCCAGACCGACCGCGCCCGCCCGCAGCCTGCCCCGCCGTCGGGCCCGGTCCGTCAGGGCCGCGACCATGGCCTCGGCCTCGGTGGCGCCCCGGGCGAACACCCCGTCCGGTGCCCTGCCCGGGTCCTCCAGGCGCAGGTAGTTGGCGAGCACGCCGAGCACGTGGGTCGGGTCCTCGGCCCACCGGGGCATCCCCACGTCGATCTCGGCGACGGCGCGGTGGCCGTAGCGGTCGAGGAACCCCCGCAGCCGGGCCTGCAGGACCGGCGCCAGCGTCCCGCTGCGGAAGCGCTCGGCGAGCTCCGCCGGCGACCCGCCCCGCACGGCCGCTGCGGCGTCCTCGTCGGCCCGGATCGCGGTGGCGACGCTCCACAGCTCGAGGTCCATCTCCGTCGTCACGTTGTGCGGCAGACCCCGCAGGACGGTCGCCAGGTCGCCCGGCCGTGCGTCCGCCCCGAGCAGCCGGCCGGCCAGCCACAGCATCCCGAACCCGGCCGCGGCGGGCGGCATCACCTGCGGCACGACCCGGACGACGGCATCCCCGAGGAGCCCGACGACGAAGTCCAGCCGCTGCGCGGCGGTGGCCGACGCCGGCGGCATCGGTCGGGTGCGCAGCCGCGCGCCGACGCGGTCCACCCGACGACGCGCCGCCTCCGGCCGCGCCACCGCCTGTGCCAGCTGGAAGGGGATGCCGAACCGCGCCGCCACCCACCCGAGCCGCCGCACCACCGGCCACCACGAGGTATGCACGACGGGGATCCGGGGATCGCCGGACAACCCGCGCAGCACCACCGCCGAGCGTGCCTCCATGACGTCGAGGACCCGCGGGAACACCGCCCGCCCGGGGACGCTGCGCATGATCGTGGTGATGTCGAAGAACAGCCGCCCGGCCGCCTCGTGCACCGGCGGTGGCCCGGCCACCGGGTCGGCCGGCGGGTGGTCGTAGAACCGGGCGACGGAGGAGGCGATCACCCGGATCGCGGACACCCCCATGGGGGTGAGCGGACGGGTCAGTCCCTGGGCGAGGCTGAAGCAGAAGTAGACGCGGAGCCCGTCCGCCGACTCGCCGTCCGGCAGCGGGAACAGCGTCGTCACCGGCCGGGCCTGGGTGAGCCAGAGCCGGCCCGCCCGGTCGATGGCCCACTCGGTGTCCTGCGGCCGGCCGTAGTGCTCCTGGACCCGGGCACCGAGCCGGACCAGCGCGCGGAGCTGGTCGTCGGACACGCAGGGGGTGGCCGACGCCGGCAGGGGGACCGTCTCGGTGCCGCCCTCGGCCCGCGGGCGGACCACGACGCGCTTGTCCCCCAGCCGCCGTTCGCGCACGGCCCCGGTGCGGCTGTCCAGCACGAAGTGGTCGGGGTTGACCGCCCCGCTGACCACGGCCTCGCCGAGACCCGGGCCGGCGTCGACGACCGTCTCATCGCGCCGTCCGGTGACCGGGTTGACGGTGAACAGCACACCGGCGACGTCGGCGTCCACCAACCGCTGCACCACGACGGCCAGCTGTGTGCCGGCGTGGTCGATCCGGTTGCGCAGCCGGTAGGCGACGGCCCGGTCGGTCCACAGCGACGCCCAGCAGCGGTGGACCGCGTCCAGGACGGCGTCCGCCCCGACGATCCCCAGGTAGGTGTCCTGCTGCCCGGCGAAGCTGGCGAAGGGCAGGTCCTCGGCCGTCGCCGAGGACCGGACGGCCACCGGGGGCTCGCCCAGGTCCCGGTAGGCGGCGGTCACGGCGTCCGCCACGTGCCCGGGCACGGGGACGGACAGGATGCGCTCCCGCGCGCGGGCGGCGAGCTCGGCTGACCGGTCCTGGTCCCCGGGCGTGATGCCGGCCAGCTGTTCGAGGATCTCGGTGAGGTCCGTGGCGGCCGCCAGGTCGCGGTAGGCGTTCGTGGTCACGCAGAAGCCGTCGGGGACCGGGAGGCCGGCTCCGAGGAGCTCACCGAGGTTGGCCGCCTTCCCACCGGCCAGGGGCAGGGCCTCGGCATCGAGGTCCCGCAGCTGGACGACGACGGCGTGCTCGGGGCTGTGTCGACGACCGACCGGATGGGTGGCACTCATCGCGACCTCCTCCGTCCCGGGACCGACAGAGCGCGCTCGACGCTACTCCGGACGGTCCGTGGCGTCGGGCCTCAGCGCGTGCCCGTGGCGCCGTGGTCGGTCCGGCCGCGCCTGCTCAGGGCCGTGGGTGGTCCACCTCCCGCCGGACGGGCACGCCTGCCTCGGCGAGGGCCTGCTTGACGTCCCCGACCCGCAGCTGCCCGAAGTGGAAGACGCTCGCCGCCAGCACGGCGTCCGCGCCGGCGGCCACCGCCGGCGGGAAGTGCTCGACCGCACCCGCTCCCCCGCTGGCGATCAGCGGGACGGTCACCTCGCGGCGCACGGCGGCGATGAGGTCGGTGTCGAAGCCGGCCCGGGTGCCGTCGGCGTCCATGGAGTTCAGCAGCACCTCTCCGACACCCAGCTCGGCGGCCCGGACCACCCACTCCACCGCGTCCCGGCCGGTCCCCTGCCGCCCGCCGTGGGTCGTCACCTCGAAGCCCGAGTCGGTGGTGACGCCGTCGCGGCACCGTCGCGCGTCCAGCGAGAGGACCAGCACCTGGTTGCCGTACCGCTGGGCGATCTCGGCGATCAGCTCGGGCCGGGCGACCGCCGCGGTGTTCACCGCGACCTTGTCCGCGCCGGCGCGCAGCAGGCGGTCGACGTCCTCGACGGCGCGCACCCCGCCACCGACGGTCAGGGGGATGAAGACGCTCTCCGCGGTCCGCCGGACGACGTCGTAGGTGGTCTCCCGGTTGCCGGAGCTGGCGGTGATGTCCAGGAACGTCAGCTCGTCGGCGCCCTCGGCGTCGTACACCCGGGCCATCTCCACCGGGTCGCCGGCGTCCACCAGGTCGACGAAGTTGACGCCCTTGACCACCCGGCCGGCGTCCACGTCCAGACACGGGATGACCCGCACCGCCAGGCTCATGCCGATGCCCCCCGCACGGCGTCCGCCTCGACCTCCACCAGCATCGCCGGGTCGATCAGCGCGGCCACCTGCACCATGGACGTCGCCGGCCGGATGTCGCCGAAGACCTCCCCGTGCGCCCGGCCGACCTCCTCCCAGCGGCCGATGTCGGTGACGTACATCCGCGTGCGGACGACGTCACCGAGGGAGAACCCGGCCTGCTCCAGGGCCCGGCCGATGGCGGCCAGCGCGACCCGGGTCTGCGCGCCCGCGTCGCCGGGGTGCACCACCTCGCCGTCGACGGTCGCCGTCGTCCCGCTCACCCAGGCCGAGGACCCCGCGACGACGACCCGGCTGTAGCCGACGACGTCCTCCCAGGGCGCCCCGGAGCCGAGGCGGAGGGCGCTCATCCGGCCTCCTCCACCGTGACGGCCAGCGCCTCGGGCAGCGTGAACGCCCCGGCGTACAGCGCCTTGCCGACGATTGCGCCCTCCACGCCCACCGGCACCAGGCCCGCCAGCGCCCGGATGTCGTCCAGCGAGCTCACCCCGCCCGAGGCGACGACCGGGCGGGCCGTCGCGGCGCACACCTCCCGCAGCAGGTCGAGGTTGGGACCGCGCAGGGTGCCGTCCTTGGTGATGTCGGTGACCACGTAGCGGGCGCAGCCCTCGGCGTCGAGCCGGGCGAGGGTCTCGTAGAGCTCGCCGCCCTCCTTGGTCCACCCCCGGGCCGCCAGCCGGGTGCCACGGACGTCCAGGCCGACGGCGATCCGGTCGCCGTGCTCGGCGATCGCCCGTGCGCACCACTCCGGCGACTCCAGCGCGGCGGTGCCCAGGTTCACCCGGCGGCAGCCGGTGGCCAGCGCCGCGGCCAGCGACTCGTCGTCCCGGATGCCGCCGGACAGCTCGACGTCGACGTCCAGCTCGCCCACCACCCGGGCGAGCAGCTCCCGGTTGGACCCGCGGCCGAAGGCGGCGTCGAGGTCGACCAGGTGCACCCACTCCGCGCCGTCGCGCTGCCAGGCCAGCGCCGCCTCCAGCGGGTCGCCGTAGGAGGTCTCGCTGCCGGCCTCCCCCTGCACCAGACGGACGGCGAGGCCGTCCGCGACGTCGACGGCGGGCAGCAGCTGCAGCTTCGGCACGGCGACAGCGTAGGGACAGGCCCGCTGTAGCCCTCGTCACCGGTAGCCCTCGTCACCGGCCGGCCGCCCCGCGTCCTGCACCTCCCGGACGTACCGCCAGGCGTCGGGACCGGTGCCGTCGACGTCGGTGAAGCCGTACACCTGTGCCAGCTGCCCCGACGACAGCGACTGGCCCGACCACCGCGCCCGGTCCGGGTCGGCGGCGAGGGCGGCCACCGCCCGGCCGACGAACCGCGGGCTCTCCGAGATGCAGAAGTGCGGCTCGTCCGCCGTCGCGGCACGCCAGTTCTCCTCGGTGACCCCGAAGCCCTCGAGCATCATCTCCGAGCGCAGCCAGCCCGGGGTCAGCGCGACCGCCGTCCCGCCGTGCGGGCGCAGCTCGTGCGCCTGGGAGAAGCCCAGCCGGGAGACCGCGACCTTGGCCAGGTCGTAGAACGCATTCACGCGGTAGGTGACCGCGTTGTAGTCCGCCGGCCCGTCGGTCATCTCCACCACCAGCCCGCCGGGCCGGCGGATCAGCAGCGGCAGCGCAGCGTGGCTGGTGACCAGGTGCGTCTCGACGGCCAGCCGCAGCAGCCGGAGGCCGTCGTCGAGGTCGTGCTCCCACAGGGGCGTGTCCCAGGCGAACAGCAGCTCGCCGCCCCAGATGTCGTTCACCAGCACGTCGAGCCGGCCGGACTCCGCGTCGATCCGGGCCACCAGGTCGGCCACCTGCGCGGGCACCAGGTGGTCGGCCACCACCGCGATCCCGCGCCCGCCGGCGGCGGTGACCAGTTCGGCGGTCTCCTCGACCGTCTCGGGCCGGTCGTACTCCGACCGCTGCCCGCGGGTGCTGCGGCCGGTGCACCAGACCGTGGCGCCGGCAGCGCCCAGCTCGACGGCGATGCCCCGCCCGGCGCCGCGCGTGGCACCGGCGACCAGGACGACCCGGCCGGTCAGGTCAGGGTCCGCGCTGTCCATGCCAGCACCCTGCCCGCCACCTCCGACAGTTCCGTCGGCCTCCTGCGGCAGGGTGGGTGCATGGAGTTCCGCGACGTGGTGCGCCGGCGCCGGATGGTCCGCGACTACGACCCCGACCGTCCGGTGCCGCCCGAGGTGCGGGAGCGGCTGCTCGAGCACGCCGTCCGCGCGCCCTCCGCCGGGTTCAGCCAGGGCTGGGCGTTCCTGGTCCTGGAGACGCCGGAGGAGCGCGACCGCTTCTGGACGGCGACCACCGCCGAGGGCCCGCCGGACGGCTGGCTGACCCGGATGCGCCGCGCGCCGCTGCTGGTGGTCCCGCTGTCGCACAAGGCGGCCTACCTGGACCGCTACGCCGAGCCGGACAAGGGCTGGACCGACCGCGACGAGTCCCGCTGGCCGGTCCCCTACTGGGACGTCGACACCGGCATGGCGTCGCTGCTCATGCTGCTGACCGCCGTCGACGAGGGGCTGGCGGCCTGCTTCTTCGGCGTGCCCCCCGAGCGCATCGCCGGGTTCCGCGCCGCCTTCGGGGTGCCCGAGGGGTACACCCCCATCGGCTGCGTGTCGGTGGGCTACGCCGGAACCGAGGACCGCCGGTCGCCGTCCCTGCGGCGCGGCCGCCGCGGGGTCGGGGAGGTCGTGCACCGCGGTCGGTGGTGACTGGTTGACTCCCCCCGTGCCGAACCACACCACCTCCCGCGCCGTCCTGGTCACCGGCGCCTCCCGCGGCATCGGTCGGGCGATCGCGCACGCCTTCGCGGCGCAGGGCGACCGCGTCGCGGTGCACTGGAGCGCGGCGCGCGACCGCGCCGAGCAGGTGCTCGCCGAGCTCCCCGGCGACGGCCACGTCCTGGTGCAGGCCGACCTGGCCGACGCCGAGGCCACCGGCGCGATGGTGGACGACGCCGCCCGGCTGCTCGGCGGCCTGGACGTGCTGGTGAACAACGCCGGGGTGTTCACCGCCCACCCGCCGCTGGAGACCTCCTGGGCGGAGTGGCAGCAGGCCTGGTCGACGACGCTGGCGATCAACCTCGTCGGCGCGGCCAACGCCACGTTCCGCGCGGTGCCGCACCTGATCGCGGCCGGCGGCGGCGCCGTCGTCAACGTCTCCAGCCGGGGTGCCTTCCGCGGGGAGCCGAACACCCCGGCCTACGGCGCCTCCAAGGCAGGGATGAACGCCTTCGCCCAGTCGATGGCCCTCGCGCTGGCGCCGCACGGCATCTCCGTCACCTGCGTGGCGCCGGGCTTCGTGCAGACCGAGATGGCCCGGGAGGTGCTCGACGGGCCCGGCGGGGACGCCGTCCGCGCCCAGTCCCCCTACGGCCGGGTCGCCCGGCCCGAGGAGGTGGCCTCGGCGGTGCTGTGGCTGGCCTCGCCGGACGCCCGCTTCTCCACCGGCACGATCGTCGACGTCAACGGGGCCAGCTACCTGCGCAGCTGACGCACACTCGGGGCATGGCCCCGACGCTGCCCCGCCGTGCCGGCCGGCGCACCAACGTGGGCCTGCTCGCGCTGCTGCTGACGGCCGGGGGCACCGGCGTGCTCGCCTTCGCCGTGGGGTCGCCGGTCCTGGCGCAGCTGGTCGTCGCGGCGCACGGCGCCGCCGGGCTCGGGCTGCTGCTCCTCGTGCCGTGGAAGGCCGTCGTGGTGCGGCGGTCGTGGCGCCGTCCCGGCGTCGGGACGCGCGGAGGCGGCGGGGTCTCCCTCGGGGTGGCGACCCTGCTGACGCTGTTCACCGGCGTGCTGCACGCGGCCGGCGTCCCCGGGCCGTGGTCGTGGTCGGCGGGGATCCCGGTGCTGCACCTGCACGTGGCCGCCGGGGTGGCGACCGGCGCCCTGGTCGTGGTGCACGCGGTCGGACGGCGGCAGCGGCCGCGGGCCACCGACCTGGACCGGCGCGGCCTGCTGCGGGCCGGCGCGCTGGGGGCCGGCGCGGTCGCGGTGTGGGGTGCCGGCGAGGGGCTGCTGCGGCTGACCGGTGCACCGGGTGCCCAGCGGCGGGCCACCGGGTCGTTCGAGCGGGGCACCGACGACCCGGCCGCCATGCCGGTCACCCAGTGGATTTCCGACCCGGTGCCCGAGGAGCCCGCAGCCGCGCTGGAACTGGTCGCGGCCGGCCGGCGGGTGCGGGTCCCGGTCGCCGACCTCGACCGCGGGGACGCCGTCCGCGCGGTCCTGGACTGCACCGGCGGCTGGTACGCCGAGCAGGACTGGCGCGGCGTGCGGCTGGACCGGCTGCTGGAGCTCCTCGGGTCGGACCTGCCCGAGGACGGCAGCGTCGACGTCGTCTCCGTGACCGGGTTCCGGCGCCGGCTGCCGCTGTCCGAGGCGGGCGGGCTGCTGCTCGCCACGCACGCGGCGGGCCGGCCGCTGTCCGCGGGGCACGGCGCCCCGGCTCGGCTGGTCGCCCCGGGGCGGCGGGGCTTCTGGTGGGTCAAGTGGGTGGCGCGGGTGGAGGTGGTCGACGCTCCCTGGTGGGTGCAGTCACCCTTCCCCCTGCAATGACCCCGGAGCCGGTCAGACGGTCTGCAGCCAGTTGGTGAGCAGCTGGGCCCCGGCGTCGCCGCTCTTCTCCGGGTGGAACTGGGTGGCCGACAGCGGCCCGTTCTCCACCCCGGCGACGAACCGGTCACCGTGCTCGGCCCAGGTCACCGACGGCGGGGTCAGCCGGCTGGGGACACCACCCTCCTCGGCCAGCGGGAACCGCCGCACGCCGTAGGAGTGCACGAAGTAGAAGCGCTGGTCGTCCAGGCCGGCGAACAGCGTGGAGCCCGCCGGGGGCTGCACGGTGTTCCACCCCATGTGCGGGAGCACCGGCGCCTGCAGCTGCTCCACCACACCGGGCCACTCGCCGCAGCCCTCGGCGTCCGAGCCGTGCTCGACGCCGCGCTCGAAGAGCACCTGCATGCCCACGCAGATGCCGAGCACCGGCCGCCCACCGGCCAGCCGGCGGCCGATCACCTTCGGACCGTCGACGGCGCGCAGCCCGTGCATGCAGGCCGCGAAGGCGCCGACGCCGGGGACCACCAGGCCGTCGGCGTCCAGCGCCTGCTGCGGGTCGGCGGTGACCGTGACGTCGGCGCCGACCCGGGACAGGGCGCGCTCGGCCGAGCGCAGGTTGCCCGACCCGTAGTCGAGCACCACGACCTTCTTCACAGCAGCCACGCTACCCATCAGCGGCGACCGGCCTTCCCGGATTCCCGCGGTGCGATGAGTTCCGGCCGGGCCGCGGGTCCTCTCTGGTGACCGTCGCAGACGTCGCACGACGCTGCACGGCACGAGACGTCACGGAGGACGCCATGACGACCACGCACGACGACCCGACCACCGCGCTGCCCGGCCGCCCGCCCGTGGTGGACCTGGCCACCTGGCGATCCGCCAGGGACGAGCTCCTGGTCCGCGAGAAGGCGCACACCCGTGAGGGCGACGCCCTCGCCGCGGCTCGCCGCCGGCTGCCCATGGTGGAGTTCGACGGGACGGTCGAGGTCGTCGGACCCGACGGCCCGGTCCCGTTCCTGGACCTGTTCCAGGGGCGCGACGAGCTCGTCGTCTACAAGCACATGTGGTACGACGGCGCGCCGCACCAGGGGCAGTGCGAGGGCTGCACCGACGCGGCCTGGCACATGCGCGACGCGGTCTACCTCAACGCCCGCGGCGTCTCCTTCGCCGTCCTGACCACCGGCCGGTGGGACGAGGTCGCCTCCTTCGTCGAGTTCATGGGCTACCGCCAGCCCTGGTACTCGGTGCGCGGTGTGGCCGAGCCGGTCGGCGGCGAGATGGGGTACCTCACCTGCTTCCTGCGCGACGGCGACCGCGCGTTCCTCACCTACTCCACGACGGGCCGCGGCATCGAGACGGCCAACGGGTCGTTCGGCCTGCTCGACCTGACGCCCTACGGCCGCGGCGAGGCGTGGGAGGCGAAGCCCGAGGGCTGGCCTGAGGGGCGCGACGCGTGCTGGTACTGGCGCACGGACGCCGACGGTGTCGCCACCTGGGGCCCGACCAGCCGCCCCGTGCCGCAGTGGACCCGCCCCGGCGCGACCCCCGTGGACACCCTCGGCCGGCAGGAGTGAGGCCCGCTGCATGGTCCCGCGCCGGGCGTGCGCGGCAGGAGCCAGTCCGTCAGATCAGCCGCAGCACACCGGCCGCGGTGGCGGTCAGCGCGGCCAGCAGGAGCAGCACCGCGAAGGCGACCTGCGGGCCGGTGCGCCCCTGGGTGTCGGAGTCGGCCCGGAAGATGCTGTACGCGCCACCGAGCAGGAACCCGCCCAGGACGAGCAGCAGGCCGCCGAAGCTCATCGGGCTACAGCGCGCCCTTGGTGGAGGGCACGTCGGTGACCCGCGGGTCCAGGGCGACCGCCGTCCGCAGTGCCCGCGCGAGGGCCTTGAACTGGCCCTCCACGATGTGGTGGGCGTCCCGGCCGGCGTAGAGCACCCGCACGTGCAGGCTGATCCGGGCGTTGAAGGCGAAGGACTCGAGCACGTGCTTGGTCAGTGACGTCGGGTAGTCCGGCCCGATCATCGGGGTCATGCCCTCGGGCTCGGCGTGCACGAAGTAGGGCCGGCCGGACAGGTCGACGGCTGCCTGCACCAGCACCTCGTCCATCGGGATGGTGGCGTCGCCGTAGCGGGTGATGCCCCGCTTGTCGCCTAGCGCCTCGGCGAAGGCCTGCCCGAGCGCGATCGCTACGTCCTCGACGGTGTGGTGCGCGTCGATGTGCAGGTCGCCGTCGGCCCGCACGGTGAGGTCGATGCCGCTGTGCTTGGCCAGCGAGGTCAGCATGTGGTCGTAGAACCCGACGCCGGTGGCGATGTCGCCGGCGCCCGTGCCGTCGAGGTCGACCTCGACGACGAGCTTGGTCTCGCTGGTGGCGCGCTCGACGCGGGCGGTGCGGTGCGCTGACATGGCGGTCATCTTCCCTCAGTCGTGCGGTGGGTCGCGGCGATCTCACCCAGGGCGGTGAGGAAGGCGTCGGTCTCCTCCGGCGTTCCGGCGGTGACCCGCAGCCAGCCGGCCAGGCCGACGTCGCGGACCAGCACGTCGCGGTCCAGCAGCGCCTGCCAGGCGGCCGGGGCGTCGGCGAATCGGCCGAAGAGCACGAAGTTGGCGTCGCTGGGCACGCTGGTCAGCCCCAGGCCGGGCAGCGCCGCGACGATCCGGTCCCGCTGGCCCTTGACCGCGTCGACCGTGGCCAGCAGCTCGTCGGTGTGCGCCAGCGCGGTGCGGGCGGCCGCCTGGGTGAGGCTGGACAGGTGGTAGGGCAGCCGGACCAGCTGGACGGCGTCCACCACCGCCGGGTCCGCGGCCAGGTAGCCCAGCCGCAGGCCGGCCATCCCGAACGCCTTGCTCATCGTCCGGCTCACCACCAGGCGGGGCCGGCCGGGGAGCAGCGTCAGCGCCGAGGGGGTGCCCGGGCGGGCGAACTCGGCGTAGGCCTCGTCCACCACGAGCACGCCCGAGGTGGCCTCGTACAGGTCGGCGATGGTGGCCAGGTCGACCGCCGTCCCGGTGGGGTTGTTCGGGCTGGTCACGAAGACGACGTCCGGGCGCACCTCGCGCAGCTGGGCCACCGCGGACGCGGCGTCGATGGTGAAGTCGGCGCTGCGGTGGCCGTCCACCCACCCGCTCCCGGTGCCCGCGCTGATGATCGGGTGCATCGAGTAGGACGGCGTGAAGCCCAGCGCGGTGCGGCCCGCGCCGCCGAAGGTCTGCAGCAGCTGCTGGAGCACCTCGTTCGAGCCGTTGGCCGCCCAGACCTGCTCGGGGGCGATCGGCTCGCCGCTGGTCCGGGTCAGGAACGCGGCGAGGTCCGCGCGCAGCGCCGTGGCGTTCCGGTCGGGGTACCGGTTCAGGCCGCGGGACGCCTCGGCCAGCGCCGTCCCGAGGTCGGCGAGCAGCGACGCGGGCAGCGGGTAGGGGTTCTCGTTGGTGTTGAGCTGGTGGGTGACCGGCAGCTGCGGGGCGCCGTAGGCCGTGCGGCCGCGCAGCTCCGGCCGCAGCGGGAGCTCGTCGGTCGTGGTCACCGGCGCTGCCGGGCCCGCACGGCGGCGGCGTGCGCGGGCAGGTCCTCGGCGCCGGCCAGCGCGTCGATGTGCCCGGCGACGTCGGCGAGGGCCTGCTCGTCGTACTCGACCAGGTGGATGCCGCGCAGGAAGGACTGCACGCTGAGCCCGCTGGAGTGCCGGGCGCACCCGCCGGTGGGCAGCACGTGGTTGGACCCGGCGCAGTAGTCGCCCAGCGACACCGGCGCCCACGGCCCCACGAAGACGGCGCCGGCGTTGCGCACCCGCATCGCCACCGCCCGGGCGTCCCGGGTCTGGATCTCCAGGTGCTCGGCGGCGTAGGCGTCCACGACGGCGAGCCCGGCGTCCAGGTCGTCGACGAGCACGATCCCGGACTGGCTGCCGCCCAGCGCGGTGCTGATCCGGTCGCTGTGCTTGGTGGCCGCCACCTGGCCGGGGACGAGCTCGACGACGGCGTCGGCGAGCTGCTCGCTGGTCGTCACCAGGACGGCGCCGGCCAGCGGGTCGTGCTCGGCCTGGCTGATCAGGTCCGCGGCCACGTGCACCGGGTCGGCGGTGTCGTCGGCGAGGACGGCGACCTCGGTGGGCCCGGCTTCGGAGTCGATGCCGATCAGCCCGCGCAGCAGCCGCTTGGCCGCCGTCGTGTAGACGTTGCCCGGCCCGGTGACCATGTCGACGGGCTCGCAGGAGCCGGCGCCGTAGCCGAAGACGGCGATCGCCTGGGCCCCGCCGACGGCGTAGACCTCGGTGACGCCGAGCAGCGCGCAGGCGGCCAGCACCCCGGGGTCGGGCAGCCCGCCGTTGTCCCGCTGCGGCGGGGTGGCCACCGCGATGGACTCCACGCCGGCCAGCTGCGCCGGGACGACGTTCATCACCACCGAGGACAGCAGCGGGGCCAGTCCCCCGGGCACGTACAGCCCGACCCGGCGGACCGGGACCCAGCGCTCGGTGACGGTGCCGCCGCGGACCACGTCGGTGGTGACGTCGGTGCGCCGCTGGTCGGCGTGCACGGTGCGGACCCGGCGGACCGCCTCCTCCAGCGCCGCGCGCAGCGTCGGGTCGCAGGCGGCCAGCGCCTCGTCCAGCGCGGCGCGGGGGACGGCGAAGTCCTCGAGGTCCACGCCGTCCAGCCGGGCGGTGATCTCCCGGACCGCCGCCGCGCCCCGGTCCCGCACGTCGTCGCAGATGGGCCGCACGACGGCCAGCACCGAGTCGATGTCGGTCGCGGCCCGCGGCAGCAGCCCGGCGAGCTCGCGGGCCCCGGGCAGCGCGGACCCGCGCAGGTCGATGCGGCTGAGCACGGGGGACCTCCGGGAGCGATGGGCGGAACACCCCACGGTAGTAGGCGGGAGCGGACCCGCGGCGGGCCGGGGACGAGCCGGGACGCCGACCGGTGGTCGGGGCCGCACGCCGGCCCCGCGCCGGCGCCGCACCCGCCCGTAGGCTGCGCGCGTGACGGGCGGCCGGGACGACGACAGGACGGCGGGACCCCCCTCCGGCGGCCGGCAGGACGAGGTCATCCCGCTGTTCCCGCTCAGCACGCCGCTGTTCCCCGGCGTGGTGCTGCCCCTGCAGATCTTCGAGCCGCGCTACCGGCGGCTGATGGCCGACCTGACCGCCCTGCCCGCGGACAGCGACCGGCGCGGGTTCGGCGTCGTCGCCATCCGGCAGGGCTGGGAGGTCGAGCGGGTCTCGCCCGCCGAGGCCCTGTACGACGTCGGCTGCACGGCGTCGCTGCGCGCCGTCGCCCCGCAGCTCGACGGCGGGTACCAGGTGGTCACCGTCGGGGCCGACCGGTTCCGGCTGCTCGAGGTGCTGGTCGGCGAGGACCCGCCCTACCTGCGGGCCCGGGTCGAGTGGCTGGACGACGAGGAGGCCGCCGAGGAGGCGGCCGGGGACGCCGAGGGACTGGTCGGGCCGGACGGCGGGCCGGGTGTCGCCCCCGAGGAGGTCCTGTCCTCGGTGGCCCGCGGGTCACTGGAGGTGCTGGCCGGCAGCGTGCGCGCGCTGTTCGCCCGCTACGTCACCGAGGTGACCCGCCGGCAGGACGGCGCGGACGACGAGGAGCCCGACGACGTCGACGACGGCCCCGGCTCGCCCGCCGCGCTGCTGCGGGAGGTCACCGACGACGCCCGGGGCCTGTCCTACCTGGTCGCCTCCGCGGCGCTGCTGACCACCGAGGACCGGCAGGCGCTGCTGGCCGAGTCGGCCACCCGGCGGCGGCTGGCGATGGAGTCCCGGCTGCTGCGCCGGGAGCTGACCCTGCTGCGCACGGTCGGTGCGGTGCCGGTGCCGCTGGTCCAGTTCGCCGGGCCGATGACCCTGAACTGACAAAGGACCCCGTCGCCCCCGGCCCGCTCCAGGGGCCCGACCCGAGCTCGCGAGGGTTGGGGAGAAGCGGGTCCTTTCACTCGCGGCGGGGCCCTGCAACGGGGCCTCGACACGTGCGCTCAGTGGTGGAGCTCGTCCTCGTCGTCGCGGCCGAGGTCGTCACGGGAGGTCAGCGTGCTGGCCACCAGGTAGGTGAGGACGGCGAGGAAGGGCCCGACCGCGACCGCGGCCACCGCGCCCAGCTGCAGGCCGGTGGTGACGGTGCCGCCGACCTGGGACAGCTGCTCGTCGGTGGGCCCTGGCGCCAGCAGCTCTCCCACCTGCCAGGCGACCAGGGAGGCGGCGACCATGCCGGCCGCCAGTGCGGTCAGGGTGACCACGCCGCGGGCGCGGCGCCGCAGCCAGAGCACGCCACCGGCCAGCACTCCCAGCCCGGCGAGCACCAGCACGTAGACGCCGTCGTCGGCCATGAACAGCTCGTTGGAGGGCGGCGCACCGATCGGGACGACGTCGCCCTCGACCACCTGGAAGGACGCGCGCGGGCCCTGCCACAGCCACAGCAGCGCGGCCGGCAGCCCGGCCGGCGCCAGGACGGCGGCGGTGATTAGGCCCCCGCGCAGGTCGGCGCGGGCGTCGGCGAACCCGGCCCAGCGGGCCGGCCGGGCCGGCGGGTAGGGCAGCGGCGGGTGCTGGTCCGGGAGAGGCGGCAGGTGCGCGGCGGCCGCCGGGACCGCCGGCCGGTGTCCCGGGTGCGGCCGGCCGTCGACCGGCTCGCCGGTGCCCGGGAGCGGCGGGGAGCCCGGCAGCGGGAGCCGTCCGGGCGCCGGCGGGCCGAAGGCGTACGGGTCGCTCACGACACCAGTGTCGTCGGCCCGGCTGTGGACGGCCCCGGGCCCCTGCGCAGGGGCCCGCCGCGAGCTTGCGAGTGATGGGGGTCAGGCCCCCGTGCAGGGTCCCGCCGCGAACTCGCGAGTGGCGGGGGGCACGGGGGTCCTTCGACCTTCGTCACAGGAGGGCGACGCTCGTCGGGCCGAGCAGCGCCTTGATGTCGCCCATCAGCGCGGTGCTCGGCCGCACCCGCAGCCCCTGGTCCAGCCGCAGCACCGTCTCCCGGCCGCCGTTGAGCAGCTTGAGCTGCACCTCGGTGGTGCCCGGGTGGCTGCCCAGCACCTCCCGAAGCCGCTCCACCACCGGCGGGGTGCAGCGGGCCGCGGGCATGGACACCAGGACCGGACCGCGCGGGCCCTCGGTCAGCTCGGGGATGGTCACCTCGGCGGCGAACAGCGACGGGGTGTCGTCGCGCCGGCTGATCCGGCCCTTGACCACGACGATCTGGTCGCGGACCACCTTGTCCGACACCTGCGCCCAGGTCTTGGGGAAGAACAGCACCTCCAGCCCCGCCTCGAGGTCCTCGATGGTGGCGATCGCCCACGGGGCGCCCTGCTTGTTGGTGCGCGGCCCGACCGCGGTGAGGATCCCGGCGATCGTGACGTTCGCGCCGTCCTCGACGCCGCCGGCGATGATCTCCGCCAGCGCGGTGTCGGCGTGCGAGGTCAGCACGTGCTCCACCCCGTGCAGCGGGTGGTCGGAGACGTAGAGGCCGAGCATGTCCCGCTCGAAGACCAGTTTCTCCGCCTTCGACCAGTCCGCGGTGGGGATGGCGATGTCCAGCGAGGAGCCGAACGGGTCGGTCCCGTCGCCACCGTCGTCCCCGCTGCCGAAGCCGCCGAACAGGTCGAACTGGCCCTCGGCCTCCTTGCGCTTGAGGCCCATCGCCTGGTCCACGGCGTTGGCGTGCACGGCGGCGATGCCCTGCCGGGAGTGCCCCAGCGAGTCGAAGGCGCCGGCCTTGGCGAGGGACTCGATGACCTTCTTGTTGCAGGCCACCACGTCGATCTTGCGCAGGAAGTCGGCGAAGTTGGTGAAGGCGCCCTTCTCCTCGCGGGCCCGGGAGATCGCCTCGACCACGTTGTGGCCGACGTTGCGCACCGAGGCCAGCCCGAAGCGGATGTCGGTGCCCACGGCGGTGAAGTCGGCGGCGGACTCGTTGACGTCCGGCGGGAGCACCTTGATGCCCATCCGGCGGCACTCGGCCAGGTAGATGGGCCGCTTGTCCTTGTCGTCGCCGACGCTGGTGAGCAGCGCGGCCATGTACTCGGCCGGGTAGTTGGCCTTGAGGTACGCCGTCCAGTACGAGATGAGCCCGTAGGCGGCCGAGTGCGCCTTGTTGAACGCGTAGTCGGCGAAGGGGACCAGGATGTCCCACAGCGTCTTGACCGCCGCGGCGGAGAAGCCGTTGGCCTTCATCCCGGCCTCGAAGCCGACGTACTCGGCGTCCAGCACCGACTTCTTCTTCTTGCCCATCGCCCGGCGCAGCAGGTCGGCCTTGCCGAGGGAGTACCCGGCGACCTTCTGCGCGATCGCCATGACCTGCTCCTGGTAGACGATCAGGCCGTAGGTCTGGCCGAGGATCTCCTCCAGCGGCTCGGCGAGCTCCGGGTGGATCGGGGTGATCTCCTGCTGGCCGTTCTTGCGCAGCGCGTAGTTGGTGTGCGAGTTCGCACCCATCGGCCCGGGCCGGTACAGCGCGCCGACGGCGGAGATGTCCTCGAAGTTGTCCGGCCGCATCAGCCGCAGCAGCGACCGCATCGGGCCGCCGTCGAACTGGAAGACGCCCAGGGTCTCCCCGCGCGCCAAAAGGTCGTAGGTGGCCGGGTCGGTGAGCTCCTTGCTGAGCTCGTCGAGGTCGATGGCCGGCTTGCCGTTGATGACGATGTTGCGCAGCGCGTCGTCGATGACGGTGAGGTTGCGCAGCCCCAGGAAGTCCATCTTCAGCAGGCCGAGCGTCTCGCAGGTCGGGTAGTCGAACTGCGTGATCACCGCCCCGTCGGCCTCGCGCCGCATGATCGGCACGCTGTCGATCAGCGGGTAGCGGCCGATGATCACGCCGGCGGCGTGCACGCCCCACTGCCGCTTCAGGCCCTCGAGCTTGCGCGCCTGGTCGATGACCTCGGCCGCGCCCGGGTCGGCCTCGTAGCGGGCGCGGAACTCCGCGGCCTCCTTGTAGCGCTCGTGCTTGGGGTCGAAGATCCCCGACAGCGGGATGTCCTTGCCCATCACCCCGGGCGGCATCAGCTTGGTCAGCTCGTCGCCCACCGAGTACGGCCTGTCCAGCACCCGGGCGGCGTCCTTGATGGCGGCCTTGGCCTTGATCGTTCCGTAGGTGACGATCTGGCTGACCCGCTCCTCGCCGTACTTCTCCGACACGTAGCGGATGACCTCGCCGCGGCGGCGGTCGTCGAAGTCGATGTCGACGTCGGGCATGGAGACGCGCTCGGGGTTCAGGAACCGCTCGAAGATCAGGCCGTGCGCCAGCGGGTCGAGGTCGGTGATGCCCATGGCGTAGGCGGCCAGCGAGCCGGCCGCCGAGCCGCGGCCCGGGCCCACCCGGATGCCGTTGTCCTTGGCCCAGTTGATGAAGTCGGCGACCACGAGGAAGTACCCCGGGAAGCCCATCTGGACGATGATCCCGACCTCGTAATCGGCCTGCTTGCGCACGTGGTCGGGGATGCCCGCGGGCCAGCGGCGGTGCAGGCCGCGCTCGACCTCCTTGATGAACCAGGAGGTCTCGTCCTCCCCCTCGGGCAGCGGGAAGCGGGGCATCAGGTCCGCGCCCTCGGTGAAGGTCACCTCGCACTGCTCGGCGACCAGCAGGGTGTTGTCGCAGGCCTCGGGGTGCTCGGCGAACAGCGCGCGCATCTCCGCGGCGGACTTCAGGTAGTAGCCGTCGCCGTTGAACTTGAAGCGGTTGGGCTCGTTGAGCCGCGACCCGGTCTGGATGCACAGCAGGGCGTCGTGCGCCTCGGCGTCCTCACGGCGGGTGTAGTGCAGGTCGTTGGTGCCCAGCAGCGGCATGCCGAGCTCACGGGCGATCTCCAGCAGCGCCGGCTTGGTCTTCTTCTCGATCGACAGCCCGTGGTCCATGACCTCGGCGTAGAAGTTCTCCCGCCCGAAGATGTCCTGGAAGTCCGCGGCGGCCTGCCGGGCGCGGTCGACCTTGCCGGCCCGCAGCCACATGTTGACCTCGCCGGACGGGCAGCCGGTGGTGGCGATCAGGCCGGTCCCGTACTGCTCCAGCAGGTCCCGGTCGAAGCGCGGCTTGCGGTACTGCCCCTCCAGGCTGGCCAGCGAGGACAGCCGGAACAGGTTGTGCATGCCCTCGGTGGTCCGGGCCAGCAGGGTCATGTGGGTGTACGCGGCCTTGCCGCGGTTGGACCCGCCGTCGCCCTCCTCGTCGATCAGCTTGTCGCCGAAGTCGAAGGGCGCCCGGTCGAAGCGCGACCCGGGGGTGTAGTAGCCCTCCATGCCGATGATCGGCTTGACCCCGGCGGCCTTGGCCGTCTTGTAGAAGTCGTAGGCGCCGAACACGTTCCCGTGGTCGGTCATCGCCAGCGCCGGCATGCCCTCCTCGGCGGCGGCCCGGGTGACCTCACCGAGCTTGGCGGCCCCGTCGAGCATCGAGTACTCGGTGTGCACGTGGAGGTGAACGAAGTTCTCTCCGGCCGGGGTACTGCTCACGGTTCGGTGTGCTCCTCACGGGTCGTGCCGTCGCCCACCTCCCGACCGGGTGGGACGAGTCGCTCCTGCAGACCGGCGGGGAAGGCCAGTGCTCACTGGTCCGGTGTTCCGGGTGCAGTGCGGGGACCGGGTCGATCCTCGCACTGACCGCTGTCTACGCCGAGGGTCTGACAGGACGTGTCTCGCCTCGCCCGGACCGATCCGTCACACCGGTGGCGGAGGTCACCCGCGCGGTCTCCCGACGGGTCACCCCCGGACGCCGTCGGACGGCGCCGGCAGGGCGGAGGCCGGCACCAACAGGAACCGCAGGTCGATCAGCGCGTGCAGCAGCACCGGGAGGAGCAGCGAGCCGCTGGACAGGTACACCGCCGCCAGCACACCACCGAGCACGCCGGTGGTCACCATCCCGGTGACGCCCTGGTAGGCGTGCGCCACCCCGAAGGCCAGCGCCGCGAGGAGGACCAGCAGCAGGGTCGGCAGCCCGGGCAGGACCGCGGCGGTCACGGCGAGGAAGAAGCCCCGGTACAGCCACTCCTCGCACACCCCCGCGGTCACCCCGACCACCGCGAACAGCCGCCGCTCCAGCGGGGTGCGCGGCAGCAGCGCCAGGGTGGCCGCGCCCGGGGCCTCGGCGTGCCGCGCCTCCCCGGGGCGGGCCGGCGCCGGCGGACCGGCCAGCGCGCCGGAGCGCAGCGAGAGGGTGGACCAGGCCGCCAGGGCCAGCAGCAGCAGGCAGCCGGTCGTCGCCGCGACGCCGGGCCACTGCCGCGGCCAGCCGAGCCCGACCTGCGCGGCAGGGACGCCCGGCGCGGCCAGCCAGACGACCAGCGCGATCAGGGCCAGTCCCCACTCCAGCACCAGCAGCCGGCGGTAGAGCGAGCGCCGGGCGGTGGGGTCGGTGCGCAGCCGGGCCTCGAAGCGGCGGTGCAGTGCGTGCCCGACGAAGGGCTCCCCCACCACCAGGTAGCCGGCGATGACCACGGCGGCCAGCTGGGCCGGGCCCCAGTCCGACAGCGCGGCCGCCCCGAGGTCCACGTCGGCGGTCGCTCAGCTCTCGGCGCGCAGGACGGCCAGCGCGCCGGCCAGGTCGGCCGGGTACTCGCTGGTGAACTCGACCCAGGCGCCGTCCGCGGGGTGGGCGAAGCCCAGCCGGACGGCGTGCAGCCACTGCCGCTGCACGCCCAGGCGCGCGGCCAGCGTGGGGTCCGCGCCGTAGGTCGTGTCGCCGACGCAGGGGTGCCGGAGCGCGGAGAAGTGCACCCGGATCTGGTGGGTGCGGCCGGTCTCCAGGTGCACGTCCACCAGGCTGGCGGCCGGGAAGGCCTCGACCACCTCGTAGTGGGTCACCGAGGGGCGCCCGCCGGAGACGACGGCGAAGCGCCAGTCGTGCTTGGGGTGCCGGTCGATGGGGGCGTCGATGGTGCCCTTGGACGGGTCGGGGTGGCCCTGCACCAGGGCGTGGTAGCCCTTGTCGACCGTGCGTTCCTTGAACGCGGCCTTGAGCACGGTGTACGCCCGCTCGCTCTTGGCCACGACCATCAGGCCGGTGGTGGCGGCGTCCAGCCGGTGCACCACGCCCTGCCGCTCGGCCGCGCCGCTGGTGGAGATCCGGTAGCCGGCCGCGGCCAGGCCGCCGGTGACGGTCGGCCCGTCCCACCCGGGGCTGCCGTGCGCGGCCACGCCCACCGGCTTGTCGACCACCACGAGGTCGTCGTCGTCGTACACCACCGTCAGCCCGGCCACCGGCCGCGGCGGAGCCGGCTCGCCCGGCGGCGGGGGGAGCTCCACCTCCAGCCAGCTGCCGCCGCTGAGCCGGTCGCCCTTGCCGCGGGCCCGCCCGTCGACGACGACCCGGCCGGCGTCGGCCAGGTCCGCGGCCACGCCCCGGGACAGCCCGAACAGCCGGGACAGCGCCTGGTCGACCCGCTGCCCCTCCAGGCCGTCGGGGACCGGCAGGGCACGGTGCTCACCGGGGGCCACCGGGCCGGGGCTGCTGGTCACGGGGTCCATTGTGCAGAAGGCCCCCGTCCTCCCTCCGGCTCGCACGGCCACGGCGAGCCTCGGGACGGGGCCGCGCTCAGTCGGCGGGACCGGCGTCCCGACCGCGCCCACCGTCGAACTCGATGCCGCGGAAGGCCAGCACGGCGCCCAGCACACCACCGCAGACGATCGCGGAGTCCGCGACGTTGAAGATCGGCCACACGCTCCCATCGGGGGCGAACAACGACAGGAAGTCCACCACCCCGCCGCGCAGGAAGCCGGGGTCGCGGAACACCCGGTCGACCAGGTTGCCCACCGCCCCGCCGAGGACCAGCCCGAGCGCCACCGCCCAGCCGGTCGAGTACAGCCGGCGCGCGGTCCGCACGATCACCACCGCGACGACGACGGCGATCAGCGTGAAGACCACGGTGGCGCCCTCGGCGAAGGAGAACGCGGCGCCGGTGTTGCGGGCCTCGGTCAGGTACAGGGCGCCCCCGAGCAGCCGGAGCGGCTCGCGGTCGGACAGCAGCGCCACCGCCAGCAGCTTGGTGCCGAGGTCCACGGCGAACACCGCCGCGGCCAGGGCCAGCAGCAACCGGGCGTGCGACCGGCGCCGGGTGCCGGCCGGAGCCGCGGTCGACCCGGGCCGCGGGTCACCCGAGGGGTGGGGGTGCTCGTCCACGTCGGCCGCCGCCTCCTCCCGCGCAGCGCCAGCGGCCACGTCGCTCCCGACCATAGCGGCGGGCGCACGGGCTCCCCGGGACCGAGACCCCGGTCCTCCGGGTCCGCCCCGGCGCGTCGGCACGTCGGACACCCCGGCTCGACGCGCAGGTCAGCGCTGCGTCGCGCGACACTGTGACAGATCTCATGGGCCTGATGGGCCCGCGCCCCCTGGTTGGGGACGTGCCGGCACGACGCGCGGACGACCATGGACAGCGAGACGGTCCTGAGCTCCTGGAGGAACATCGTGACCACCGACGCCGCGAACCCCGACGTAGTACTCGTCGGCGGCGGCATCATGAGCGCGACCCTGAGCGCCCTGCTCGGGGTCGTGGCCCCCGACTGGAGCATCACGGTGTTCGAGTCCGGCGACGCCGTCGCCGGGGAGAGCTCGGGGCCGTGGAACAACGCCGGCACCGGCCACGCCGCCCTGTGCGAGCTGAACTACACGCCGGCCGGGCCGGACGGCCGGGTCGACACGGCGAAGGCCGTCACCATCAACGAGCAGTTCCAGGTGTCGCGCCAGTTCTGGTCGCACCTGGTCCGGGAGGGCCTCACCGGCTCCCCCAAGGACTTCATCACCCCGGTCCCGCACATCAGCTTCGTCACCGGCCCGGCCGGCCAGAAGTACATGCGGACCCGCTTCGAGGCCATGGCCGCGCAGCCGCTGTTCGAGGGCATGGAGCACACCCAGGACCCCGCGGTGCTCGCCGAGTGGGTGCCGCTGATGATGGAGGGGCGCGACCCCGGGCAGAAGATGGCCGCCACCCGCTCGGCGGCCGGCACCGACGTCGACTTCGGCGCGCTCACCCGGCTGATGTTCGACGCCACCAGCACCCGCGGCGTCCAGGTGCACACCTCCACCCGGGTGGACCGGGTGCACCGGGAGGCCGACGGCCGCTGGACGGTCACCGCCCGCGACACCCGCACCGGCGAGCGGCGCACCGTACGCACCCGCTTCGTCTTCGTCGGCGCCGGCGGCGGCGCCCTGCCGCTGCTGCAGAAGGCCGGCATCCCCGAGATCCGCGGCTTCGGCGGCTTCCCGGTGAGCGGCCAGTTCCTCCGCACCCGGTCCCCCGAGCTGGTCGGCCGGCACCAGGCCAAGGTCTACGGCCAGGCCGCCGTCGGCGCACCACCCATGTCGGTGCCGCACCTGGACCTGCGCTACATCGACAACGACCAGTCGCTGCTGTTCGGCCCCTACGCCGGGTTCTCGCCGAAGTTCCTCAAGGGCGGCTCGCTGTTCGACCTGCCCAAGTCGGTGCGCGGCAGCAACCTCGGGTCCATGCTCGGCGTCGCCAAGGACAACGTCCCGCTGACCCGGTACCTGATCGGCCAGGTGCTGCAGTCCCGCGGCGCGCGGCACGAGACCCTCACCGACTTCGTGCCCACGGCCGTGGAGGAGGACTGGGAGCTGATCACCGCCGGCCAGCGGGTGCAGGTCATCAAGCAGGACCCGACCGGTCGCGGGGTGCTGCAGTTCGGCACCGAGCTCGTCGTCGGCGGCGAGGGCAGCATCGCCGGTCTGCTCGGCGCCTCCCCCGGGGCCTCGACGGCGGTGGCGGCCATGCTGAACCTGCTGGAGCGCTGCTTCCCCGACAAGGTGGACGCCTGGCGCCCGCTGATCCAGGAGGCCATCCCCTCCTACGGGCACAAGCTGTCCGAGGAGCCGGCGCTCCTCGCCCAGGTCCGCGCCGACACCACCCGGGTCCTCGAGCTGAACGGTTAGGGAGCGGTCACCCGGACGAGGTCGACGGTGCGTGGAGACGGCGGAGGCCCCGGTCAGAGCGTCGATGCCGGTGTCGGCGTCCGGATCCTCGAGGGATCGTCGACGACGGCGTAGGGGTTGTCGACGACGTAGAGCCACCCGCCATCGGGCTGGCGCTGCGCGACCTCGGCCGTGACCGCGGACATGGCTGCTCCTCCGGCGCTGACGGTCCACTCGTTGCTCAGGATGGCCAGGTCGCCTGCCTCGATCACATAGCGGGTGGTGACCTCCATGCGGCCGTGGAGCGCGACGAGTCGGGTCGCGACCTCCCGGATGGCTTCGTAGCCGGTGACGGTCGAACCGTCCGGGAGGACCATCAGGGCGTCGGGGGCCTACAGGGCGACGAAGCCCTCGACGTCACCGTCGTTGACCGTCCGTTCGACTGCCGGGTGGATGTCGTCCAGTGCCAGTCCGTGTGCCATGAACTCGCCTCTCGGCTCACTGCGGCTCTCGCCACATCGGGTACATCGTCGGCCCGTTCCCGGGCATCACGAGGGGGTCGAGGCGCTCGAACCCGTGGCGCTCGTACAGCGCGCGATTGCGGGGACTCGATGCCTCCAGATAGGCGGGCAGGCGATGGCGGTCGCAGAGATCGAGTACCGGGCGCATCACCGCGGCGCCGATCCCCGTGCCCTGTTCCTCCGGCTCCGTCCCCAGGTGGTAGAGGTACCAGTGGGGCTGGGTCGGATGGTGCTCCTGCATCACGGACTGTGCCCACGACGCGAGGCTGATCTGCCGGCCGAAGATGCGCAGCGCCGCCGGCGTCTGGCGGAGCGTCTCCCAGGTGCTGGGTCGCCAGGTACCCGGCGGGTACCAGATCGCCGCTCCGTTGCCGTCCGTCGACACCCAGCTCCCCTGGAGGCGTTCGCTGCGGGGCAGCTCCAGGGCGAAGAACCGGTTCAACCGCTCCTCCCGTCGATGCCCGTCCGGGGGGAACAGGTGGACGATGACGGGGTCGTCGGTGAAGGCGCGGGCCAGGACGGCCGCTACCCGCGACCGGTCCGCGGACGTCGAGGGTCGGGCCTGCGGTCGGAGTGCGGTCATCGCGTCAGCCCTTCTGTCCCGGCACTGCGGTACCGGGTCGAGCGAGCGCGCGCCGGCGGGCCTGGACCACCGGCCGCTGCGGGATCGCGGCGGCGAGGGCCAGGACCGCCAGGAGCGAGTAGTAGAGGACGGCGACCCACGCCCCGTGCGGCGTGCTCAGGGCGAGGCTCGGACCTCCGACGGACTCGGCGGTGAGGGCCCAGACCGCCAGTCCGGCCATGAACACCAGTCCGGCGACCACCCGCCACCACACCCGGCCGCGAGCCGACAGAGCACAGCCGCCGACGATGCCGATCAGGGGGACGCCGATGGCGCCGACTCCGATGCCGCCCTGGAAAGCGGTGCTGGGGTGCCACAGGGCGGGGATCAGCACAGCGGCGAACAGGAGCGGCGACCAGGCGAGCCACCGCCAGCCAGAGCGGCCGCCGGTGCGGCGAAGGTGCTCGGCCCAGCCGAGCAGGGCGCCCACGACGACGCCCGGCAACAGGACCCAGCCGAAAGTGCCGGACCAGGTCACCGTCGACTCCGGCCCGGCGATCTCGGTCATCAGCGACCGCAGTGATGCCGCCCAAGCCAAGCCTGCGACCGCGCCGACGAGTGCCGGCACCGCCGGGCCAGATGCACCGGCGGGCCGACGGGTCGCCACCTCCTGGGGCGCGGCATCGGCGACCATCACGCGGCTCGCGCGGTCGTCGCGGACGGCACTGGCCGCCACAGGGCAGTCCGGTCCGGCGGTCATCACGGGACCACCGAGGTCGGAGGCCGAACGAGGGCGATGCCCAGAGCGACGAAGAGCGCCGTGAGGACGGCAGCAGCCGTCGGGAGGAACGGCGTGAACTGCAACCCGAGCATCGCGACCAGCCAGATCCCGATGGCCAGCGGGACGAACCGCCACGCGTCCCGCCACACAGTCGTCCGCAGCGTGGCCGCCCCGGCCAGCAGGAAGCCGACCGCCGAGAGCACGGTGCCGAGGAGGAAGGCAAGACCGGCGGCCACGGCACCGGCGTCGTCCACCGCCTGTTCGCGCACGGGTATCGACACGAGGTGGCCCACCACGATCACCGCCGTGCCCGTCACGGCCAGGGCGAGTCCGGTGCGTGCTGTCCTGCCCGACCCGGCGGCGCCGCTGCGGCGCAACCCTCCGACACCGACGACCAGCAGACCCTGGGCGAGGGCGAAGAGGACCGTGATCGCGACGAAGGTCCCGCTCTTCCACGGGTAGTGCCACACCTGGTCGGAGACCGACGTACCCGCCGCGGCGACCTGCGTCGCCACGCCGCCCAGGGTCAGCACGACCGCACCCAGGACGCAGGCGACGCCTGCCCCGTAGGTCGTCGGCCGTGCCGGGGAGGTCTGGGTCGCGGTGCGGGCCGGACTCGTTCTGGTGTTCACGGTTGTCCTCCTTCGTCGTAGGGCCCGCCGTGGGCTGCGACGTCCGCAGCCCGCCCTGATGCGCCGGAACGTTAGGGACCAGCGGTGGGTCGCCGCGTCGGTGCGACTGCGGGACCTGCATCAGGGACCGCACCGCCCGCAGGCTCAGTACCAGCACCGTTGTCGCAGGTGGGGCCGGGCGGGACACTCCGGGGATGAAGCGGTCGCTGGCGCCGCTGCCGGCCGCGTTCCTCGGGTCGGCGCTGCTGACCGAGGCCGCCGCGGTGGCGCTGTCCTGGGGCTTGGAAGCGCCCTACGACACGTTCCTGTACGCGGTGTTCTCGACGTCGCTGGTCGGTGCCGGCGCGCTGATCGCCTCCCGCGAGCCGGGCAACTCGATCGGCTGGCTGTTCTGCGGTTTCGGGTTGCTCAACGCGCTGGCCGCCGACCTGGCGCAGGGGTGGGGCCTGCGGGCCGTCGAGCAGGGCTGGCCGGCCGGACCGGCCGCTGAGTGGACCACCACGGCGAGCTGGCTGCCCAGCGGCTTCGGGTGGGTCCTCACCTTCCTGTTGTTCCCCACGGGCCGGCTCCCCGGCCGGCGGTGGGTCCCGGTCGTGTGGCTGGGCGCGGCCGGCTTCTCCATCGCCCTGGTGGGCTGGGCCCTCAGTCCCGATCGGGCGCCGGAGTTCGCCGCGGGCCGCAACCCGCTGGCCACCGACGCACTGCCGACCGCGGCCCTCTTCGACCTGGGGTTCGCGCTGATCACCGCCACCCTGCTCGCCGCCGTCGTCTCACTCGTGCTGCGCGCCCGACGGGCCGATGCGGTGCAGCGACAGCAGGTCAAGTGGTTCACCTACGCCGCCGTCCTCGCCGCGGTGGTCCTGCCGGCGTCGGCGGCGCTCTGGGACACGGTCCCGGTGGTGCGCGTCCTCGCGGCGGTGGCGCTCACCGCGCTGCCGGTCGCTGCCTGCGTGGCGATCCTGCGCTACCGCCTCTACGACATCGACGTCGTCATCAACCGCACGCTCGTCTACGCGGTCCTGACGGTGCTCCTGGCGGCGGCCTACGCGGCGACGGCGCTGTTGCTCGGGATCGCGGTCGGCCGAGGGTCGGCGTGGGCCACGGCCGGTGCCACCCTGGTGGTGGCGGTGGCGTTCCGCCCGCTGCGGGCGCGCGTCCAGGACGCCACCGATCGGCGTTTCAACCGTGCCAGGTACACGGCTCTCCACCGGATGACGGACTTCCTCGAGGCGCTCCGGGCCGGGCGGGCGGCGCCCGAGGAGGTGCAGGACACCCTGCGCGCGGTCCTCGCGGACCAGACCGTGGAGCTGCACTACTTCCTGCCGGAGAGCCACTGCTACGTCGACGCCGAGGGGGCTCCGGTCACCGACGCGGCCGCCGGCGGCCGGACCCGGCTGCCGATCGAGCGCGGTGGACGACCCCTCGCGGAGGTGCTGCACGACCCGTCGCCAGGAGACGACCCGACGCTCCTCCGGCAGGTCGTCGAGGCAGGTGGCCTCGCCATCGAGATCGCCCGGCTGCGAGTCGAGCTCCGTCGTCAGCTCGCCGAGGTACGGGCCTCCCGGACCCGGATCATCGAGGCCGGCAACGCGGAACGGCGACGGCTCGAGCGCGACCTGCACGACGGGGCGCAGCAGCGACTGGTCTCGATCGGGCTCGCGTTGCGGCACGCCCAGCACCAGCTCACCACGGCCGCTCCCGAGCAGGCCGGTCGGACCCTGGACGAGGCGGTCGCCGAGATCGCCGTCGCCATCGAGGAGCTGCGTGGCCTGGCGCACGGTCTCCCGCCCGCCCAACTCGACGCGGGGCTGGTCCCCGCCTTCCGGGAGCTGTCCCGCCGCGCACCGCTGCCGGTCGAGGTGACCGCACCCGAGGAGCGGTTCGGCCGGGACGTGGAGGCAGCCGTCTACTACATCGGCTGCGAGGGTCTGACCAACGCGATCAAGCACGCCGGCGCCACCAGGGTGACGCTCAGCGCCGGGCGGTCGAACGGCTCGCTCGTCGTGTCCGTCGTGGACGACGGCGTCGGCGGAGCGGTCGCCCGGGACGGCTCGGGGTTGCGCGGGCTCGCCGACCGGGTCGCGGCGCTCGGCGGGACCCTGCGCCTGGAGAGCGTGGTCGGCAGTGGGACGACGCTGACCGCGGAGCTGCCGTGCGTGTCGTGATCGCCGAGGACCAGACGCTGCTCCGCGAGGGTCTCGGTCGGCTCTTCGTCGATGCCGGGCACGAGGTCGTCGCCTCGCTCGGGGACGCCGGCGGGCTGTCGGACGCCGTCACCGTCCGTCGTCCCGACCTCGTCGTGCTGGACATCCGGATGCCGCCCACGTTCACCGACGAGGGCGCCCGCGCGGCGGCGGAGCTCAAGCGGGAGCACCCGTCACTGGGCCTGCTCCTGCTGTCCCAGCACGTCGAGACGACGCATGCGGTGGCCCTCGTCGGGATGGGCGGCTTCGGGTACCTGCTCAAGGACCGTGTGCTCGACGTCGGCGAGTTCCTCGGCGCGGCCGAGCGGGTCGCCCGCGGTGGCTCCGCGCTCGACCCCCACGTGGTCGCCGGCCTCGTGGCCGGACGCGGGGACCGCGACCCGGTCGGCCGCCTCACCGAACGCGAGCAGGAGGTGCTCGGCCTCGTCGCCGAGGGGTGGACGAACACCGGCATCGCCCGGCGGCTGTTCCTGAGCGAGCGCACGGTGGAGACACATGTGCGCCACGTGCTCGAGAAGCTCGACCTCCCCGACGGCGAGGACGCCCACCGACGGGTCCTCGCGGTGCTGACGTACCTCGGGAAGCATCAGCGGAGCTGAGCACAGCGTCGTCCTCCCGGACGACACCGCGGTCAGGGGCCGTCCCCGGCTGCGCGCTAGTCCACTTCCGTCGCTCGGCCGGTCTCGCCTCGCCAGGTGGCGAGGCGGCCGGCCCGGCTGACCGCGCGCAGCCGGCGCTCGGCCTCGGCGCGGGATGCCCGCGAGGACACCAGGAGGGCCTGGTCGCCGCGCATCAGCCGGGTGGTGCGGTCGGGCACGAAGGGCCGGCCGTCGCGGACGACGAGCACCACGGCCGCGTCGTCCGGGAGCCGGAGCTCGGGGAGGTACACGCCGTGCAGCCGTGAGGTCTCCGGCACCTTCAGCTGCATGAGCTCCGCGCCCAGCTCGTCCAGCGGGGCGGACTCGACGTCGATGTCCCGGGGGGTCACCGGGGTGGCGATCCCCAGCAGCCGGGCCACGGCCGGCAGCGACCAGCCCTGCACCACGGTGAAGACCACGACGAGCACGAACACGATGTCGAAGACCTGTGTCGCACCCGGGACCTGCAGGGCGATCGGGAAGGTCGCGAACACGATCGGCACCGCGCCGCGCAGCCCCGCCCAGGACAGGAACAGCTGCTGGGACATCGGCATCCGGAACCACACCAGGCTGACCAGCACCGACAGCGGCCGGGCGACCAGGAGCAGCGCGCCGCCGATCAGCAGCGCCGGGAGCAGCGCGTCGGGCAGCCGGGACGGGGACACCAGCAGGCCGAGCAGCACGAACAGCCCGATCTGGGCCAGCGACGCCATCCCCTCGGCGAAGCCGATGGTGCCCGCCCGGTGCGGCAGCGCGGAGTTGCCGAGCACGAGCCCGCACAGGTAGACCGCCACGAAGCCCGACGTGTGGGCGAGCTCCGCCGAGGCGAAGGCCAGCACGCACAGCGCCAGGGTGGCCAGCGGGTAGAAGCCGACCAGCGGCAGCGCGGTGCGCCGCAGCAGCCAGGCCCCGCCGACACCGATCCCCAGCCCGATGACCGCGCCGCCGATCAGTTCGGCGACCACCTCGGCCAACACCAGGTACCAGGGGTGGGTGACCCCGCCGGTGAGCTGCTCGGACAGCACGATCACCAGGAGGATGACCGGGGCGTCGTTGAGCCCGGACTCCATCTCCAGCGCCGCGGCCATCCGCCGGGGCAGCGGCAGCCGGCGCAGCGTGGCGAACACCGCGGCCGCGTCGGTGGAGCTGACCACCGCGCCCAGCAGCAGGGCCAGCGGCCAGGGGAAGTCCAGCAGCAGGACGGTGATCGCCCCGACGACCGCGACGCTCACCACCACGCCCACGGTGGCCAGCGCGATGCCCGGGCCGATCGCCCGGCGGACGTCGGCCCACCGGGTGGTGAGCCCGCCCTCGGCGAGGATCACCACCAGGGCGGCCACGCCCAGGGTCTGGGTGAGCTCGACGTCCTCGAACTCGATGTTCCCCACACCGCCCTCGCCGAGCACGAGGCCGAGCGCCAGGTAGAGCAGCAGGGAGGGGAGACCGAGCCGGTCGGCGACGCGCAGCGCGACCGCGGCCACGAGCACGACGAGCGCGCCGAGCGCCAGCGCGACGGTGACCGTCGTGTTCACCCGCGCCCCCTCATGGGGCGAAGTCTCCCGTACGGCGATCCCCCGACGGGAACGGCGCGTCCACCGGGCCGGTCGAGGCGGTGCCGCCGGTCAGGGATGATGGGGACCGTGAGCTCGCCCGCTGGTCCGTTCCGTGCCCTCCCCCCTCAGGTCGACCTGCCCGCGCTCGAGCACGAGGTGCTCGCGCAGTGGGCCGACGGCAAGGTCTTCGCCCGCACGCTGGAGGGCTCGGCGGACAAGCCGCAGTGGGTGTTCTACGAGGGCCCGCCGACCGCCAACGGGCGTCCCGGCACGCACCACATCGAGGCGCGGGCCTTCAAGGACGTCTTCCCCCGGTTCAAGACGATGCAGGGCTTCTCGGTGCCCCGCCGGGCCGGCTGGGACTGCCACGGCCTGCCGGTGGAGATCGCCGTGGAGCAGGAGCTGGGCTTCGCCGGCAAGCCGGACATCGAGCGGTTCGGCATCGCCGAGTTCAACGCCCGGTGCCGGTCGTCGGTCGAGCGGCACGTCGACGCCTTCACCGAGCTCACCGAGCGGATGGGCTACTGGGTCGACATGTCGACGGCGTACTGGACGATGGACTCCAGCTACGTGCAGAGCGTCTGGTGGTCGCTCAAGCAGGTGTTCGAGAAGGGCCTGCTGGTCGAGGACCACCGGGTGGCGCCCTACTGCCCGCGCTGCGGCACCGGGCTGTCCGACCACGAGGTGGCCCAGGGCTACGAGTCGATCACCGACCCGTCGGTGTACGTCCGGCTGCCGGTCACCAGCGGCGAGTGGGCCGGCCGGGCCGACCTGCTGGTCTGGACGACGACGCCGTGGACGCTGCCGTCGAACACCGCCGTCGCGGTCAACCCCGACGTCACCTACGTGGTGGCCCGGTCGGGGCAGGACACCCTGGTGGTCGCGCAGCCGCTGCTCGGCGCCGTCTTCGGGGACGCCGACGTCGAGGTGCTGGCGGAGACCTCCGGCCGGGACTGGGAGCGGGTCCACTACCAGCGGCCCTTCGAGCTGGTCGCCTTCCCCGACGGCGAGGACGCGCACTACGTCGTCCTGGCCGACTACGTCACCACCGACGACGGCACCGGCCTGGTGCACCAGTCCCCCGCCTTCGGCGCCGACGACCTCGCCGTGTGCCGCGGCTACGGCCTGCCGGTGGTCAACCCGATCGACGCCTCCGGCCACTTCCTGGCAGACGTGCCGCTGGTGGGCGGGCACTTCTTCAAGGCCGCCGACCCAGCGCTGGTGGAGGACCTGCAGCAGCGCGGGGTGCTGTACCGGGAACTGCGCTACGAGCACAGCTACCCGCACTGCTGGCGCTGCCACACCCCGCTGATGTACTACGCGCAGCCGTCCTGGTACATCCGGACCAGCGCGATCAAGGACCGGCTGCTGGCGGAGAACGAGAAGACGTCGTGGCACCCGGAGAACGTGCAGTGGGGCCGGTACGGCGACTGGCTGCGCAACAACGTCGACTGGGCGCTGTCCCGGGACCGGTACTGGGGCACTCCGCTGCCGATCTGGCGCAACGACGCCGACCCGACCCGGCTGGTGGCGGTCGGCTCGCTGTCCGAGCTGTCCGAGCTGACCGGCCGGGACCTCGCCGACCTCGACCCGCACCGCCCGTTCATCGACGAGGTCACCTTCACGCTGCCCGGCGAGGAGGGCACCTACCGGCGGGTGCGCCAGGTCATCGACGCCTGGTACGACTCCGGGTCGATGCCCTTCGCCCAGTGGGGGGCGCCGCACCAGAACCAGGAGGAGTTCCAGGCCGCCTACCCCGCGCAGTTCATCGCCGAGGCGATCGACCAGACCCGGGGCTGGTTCTACACGCTGATGGCCGTCGGCACGCTGGTCTTCGACCGCGGCTCCTACGAGAACGTGCTGTGCCTGGGCCACATCCTGGCCGAGGACGGCCGCAAGATGAGCAAGCACCTGGGCAACATCCTCGAGCCGATGCCGCTGATGGACCGGCACGGCGCCGACGCCGTCCGCTGGTTCATGCTGGCCGGCGGGTCACCGTGGTCGGCCCGCCGGGTCGGCCACGAGACGCTGTCCGAGGTGGTCCGCAAGGTGCTGCTCACCTACTGGAACACCGCCAGCTTCTTCACCCTGTACGCCGAGACCAACGGCTGGGACCCCGCCGGTGGGCACGAGGGCAGCACGGCCCCGCCGCGGGCGGAGCGCCCGCTGCTGGACCGCTGGGCGCTGGCCGAGCTCGCCTCGGTGACCGCCGGGGTCACCGACGCCCTCGAGGACTTCGACACCCAGACCGCGGGGCGGCTGCTCGCCGAGTTCGTCGACGACCTGTCCAACTGGTACGTCCGGCGCAGCCGGCGCCGGTTCTGGGACGGCGACCCGGCGGCGCTGGCCACCCTGCACGAGGTGCTCGACGGCCTGACCCGGCTGATGGCCCCGTTCACCCCCTTCGTCACCGAGCGGGTGTGGAGCACCGCCGTGGCGCCGGGCACGCCGGGCGCCGTCGACTCCGTGCACCTGGCGAGCTGGCCGGTCGTGGACGCCGACGCCCGCGACGACGTGCTGGTCGAGCAGGTGGCCCTGGTGCGCCGGCTCGTGGAGCTCGGCCGGTCCGCCCGGACCTCCGCCAAGGCGCGCACCCGCCAGCCGCTGGCCCGTGCCCTGGTCGCGGCCCCCGGGTGGGCGCAGCTGCCCCGCGACCTGGTCGCCGAGGTGGCCGACGAGCTCAACGTCGCCGAGCTGACCGAGCTGTCCGCCGTCGGGGGCTCGCTGGTCGACGTCTCGGTCAAGGTGGACTTCCGGGCGGTCGGCCGCCGGCTGGGCAAGCAGGTCCAGGCGGTCGCCGCCGCCGTCGCCGCCGCCGACCCCGGGGAGCTGGTCGCCGCCTACCGCGCCGGCGACGCCGTGGTCGAGGTCGACGGCGCGCCCGTCCCCCTCGCCGAGGGCGACCTGGTGGTCACCGAGACCCCCCGCGAGGGGTGGACCGTGGCGTCGGCCGCGGGGCTGACCGTGGCTCTGGACCTCACGCTGACCCCGGAGCTGGAGCGCGCCGGCCTGGTCCGCGAGGTGGTCCGGCTGGTGCAGGACGCCCGCAAGGGCAGCGGCCTGGCGGTCAGCGACCGGATCGAGCTGTGGTGGACCGGGGAGGGCGCGGTGGCCCAGGCGCTCACCGAGCACACCGAGCAGCTGGCCGGTGAGGTGCTGGCCACCGCCGTGCACGCCGCGACCCCGGGGGCCGGCGACGGCGTCGAGGGCCCGCAGGGGTCCCGGGTCTGGGTCGCCCGCGCCGGCGACTAGCCCCGCGAGCGGCGGGCGCGCTCGACCCGGGCCAGGTTCCGGTCGGGCGCGCACGTCCCGCACGGGGTGAACCCGTCGGTGCGGGCCTCCACCATCGGCAGCGGGAAGGTGTCCACGCCGGCGAGGTGCGGGCACCCGGCCAGGTGGTAGCGGGGGTGCTCGTCGACGACCAGCACCTCGTCGTGCAGGTCGAGGACGACGAGCAGGTCGGTCACCTCGACCTCCTCCACCGGCGGCTCGCCGTCGGCCCCGACGACCGCGGGTCCGCCTCCCGCGGCCGGCACGGCGGCCGCGGGGACCGCTGCTGCCGGTCCGGCGGCCGGTGGGTCGTAGCTCGGCGGGTCGTAGCTCGGCGGGCTGTAGCTGGGCGGGTCATAGGTCGCCGGCTGGTGGCTCGGCGGCTCGTACGCCGGCGGGCTGTAGCCCCGCGGGCTGTAGCTCGGCGGCTCGTAGCTCGGCGGCTCGTACGCCGGCGGGTCGTAGCTCGGCGGCTGGTAGCCCGGCGGGTCGTACGCCGGCGGGTCGTACGCCGGCGGGGCCTGGGTCGGCGGTTCCTGGACCGGCGGGGCCTGCGTCGGCGGTTCGTGCACCGGCTGCGCGCGCCTCGGCGGGACGACCCGCGGCTGCTCCTGGCTCGGCGGGCGCTGCCGCTGCGGTTCGGCCGCGGGGACCACGGACGTCGGCGGGTCGACAGGTCGCGGCTGGGCAGGGGCCGCGGGCGGCGCAGCCACCGGGGACCACTCGTCCTCCGGGTCCGCTCGCGGTCCGGCCGCGCCGCGGGCGGCCAGGTGCCGGCGGACCTCGCCGCCGGCCACGGCCAGGGCGGCCAGGGCACTGGCCGCGAACGACGCCCACTGCAGGACGGGGGACTCCTGGGTCAGCCCCAGGACCAGCAGCACCACAGCCGCCAGGACCAGCACCCCCGCGAGCAAGATCACGGTCCGATGCTAGTGCGCGGGCCCGCTCCCGGCTCGGCCCGCCGGACACGACCGAGCCCCGCCGGACCAGGTCCGGCGGGGCTCGGGTGACGCTGTGCGGGCGCTTCAGGCTCCGACGTGCTGGTTCTGCCGGTTGTTCGTCGTGGACGGTTCCGCGGAACCGCGGCTGTCCAGGTCCCGCAGGTGTGACTCCAGGTAGGACCGCAGCCGGGTGCGGTACTCGCGCTCGAAGGTGCGCAGCTCGTCGACCTTGCGGTCCAGGCTGGCGCGCTTCTCCTCCAGCGAGCCCATCGCCTCGGCGTGCCGGCGCTCGGCGTCCTGGGCCAGGGCGGTCGCCTTCGCCCGCGCCTCGCGCTCCATCGTGTCCGCACGGGTGCGGGAGTCGGCGATCATCGCGTCGGCGCGGCTCTTGGCCTCGCTGACCATCTGCTCGCTCTTGGTGCGGGCCTCGGCCAGCATCCGCTCGCTGTTGGTCTTCGCGCTGCCGACCATCGAGTCGGCCTGCGACTTGGCCTCGTTCACGTACCGCTCGGCGGTCTCGCTGGCCAGCGACAGCATCCGGGACGCCCGGATGCTCTCGTCCTCGCGGGCCTGCGCGGCGGCCGGCAGCGGCGGCGGTGCGACGGGGGCGGCGACCGGGGCGGGCTCGGCCGGGCGCTCCTCGGTGCGCGGCGCGCCGACACCCGCGGCGCGCAGGTCGTTGTTCTCCTCGATCAGCCGGGCCAGCTCGGCCTCCACCACGTCGAGGAAGGCGTCGACCTCGTCCTCGTCGTAGCCGCGCTTGCCGATCGGCGGCTTCTTGAAGACGACGTTGTGCACGTCGGCGGGCGTGAGTGGCATGGGGCTCACCTCAGGTCGGACGGGTGGGACGGGGCGGAAACGACAGGGCTCACGCGACGCTCACGGCCAGGCCGTTGACCAGGCCGCGGAGCAGGAAGACCGCGATGAGCAGCACCATGAACGCCAGGTCCAGACGGATGGACCCGAGGTTCAACGGCGGGATGACCTTACGGATCGCCTTCAGCGGCGGGTCGGTGGTCGCGTACACGACCTCGAGGCCGGCCGCGACGAAGCCGGACGGGCGCCAGCTGCGCGCCAGCACCATCACCCAGTCGACGACGAACCGCGCGAAGAGCAGGATCAGGAAGACGAGCAGGATCGACGAGACGATCTGCAGGAGTAGAGCCACGATCCCCGCTCGTTCATGGCGTCGCGCGGGGAGGACCCTCGCGACGCGCCCGGTTCAGGACTGGTTGAAGAACCCGCCCTCACGGATGCGGGCCTTGTCCTCAGCGGTCACGTCGACGTCCTGGGGGCTGAGCAGGAAGACCTTCGCCGTGACCCGCTCGATACTACCGTGCAGCCCGAACGACAGGCCCGCGGCGAAGTCGACGAGTCGTTTCGCGTCCGCGTCGCTCATCTCGGTCAGGTTCATGATGACCGGCATGCCCTCGCGGAACCGCTCGCCGATGGTGCGGGCCTCGTTGTAGGTGCGCGGGTGCAGCGTGGTGATCCGGTACGGCTGCGGGGTCGGCTTGGCCGGCGCCGGCGCCGGCGTGGGCACCGCGGCGACGGGCTCGCGGACGGCGAGGCCGGCCGCGCTGCCCAGGGAGCTGCCGGTGCCGGCCGAACCGCCGAGCCGGGTGGCCCCGTTGCCGCCCGAGGACGGCGTGCCGGCCAGTCCGAGGGACCGCGCGGCCACCGGCCGGCGGACCGGCGGGGCGGGCTCCGGCTCCGGGGCGAGCTCCTGGACCGGCTCGGCGTCGTATCCGCTGCCGTAGCCGCCCGGGAGGTCGGTGTCGGGGTAGCCGGCGTCGTAGCGCGGGTCGGCCGCGCCCTCGTCGTAGTCGCCGGTCGCGTACCGGTCGTACCCGCGCTCGTCGTAGTCGGACTGGCGGGCGGCGTAGCGGTCGTACCCGCCGCGCGCGTCGTCGTCCTCGACGAGGCCCAGGTAGACCCCCATCTTTCGCATGGCTCCGGCCATCGGACGTCTCCCTCTGGTCTCGTCTTCGGCTGTGCGAACCGTGGAACGGGTGTTGCTGGTGTGGCTCCCGTGGCGGGTGGTCACACCTCTCGTCCGGAACCTAGGGCGCGGTCGCCGAACAACGCGGTTCCGACACGCACCACAGTGGCACCAGCTGTCACAGCAGCCTCCAGGTCCGCGCTCATGCCTGCCGATACCTCCCTGGACGCAGGATGGTCGGACCGGATGCGTTCGGCCAGCGCGGCGAGCCGGGCGAAGGCCGGAACGGGGTCCTCGCCACGGGGGGCGACCGCCATCAGGCCGAGCAGCCGGAGGCCCTCGGTCCCCACGACGGCGTCGGCCAGCCGCGGGACCTCCTCGGGCGGTGCGCCGCCGCGGGCGCCGTCCTCCCCCGGTGGCCCGCCGAGGTCGACCTGCACGAAGACCTCCAGCTGGGCCTGGGCCTGCTGGGCCGCGCGGTCCAGCGCGACGACCAGGGGCAGCCGGTCCACCGACTGCACCACCGCGCCGAGGCGGGCCACCTGACCGGCCTTGTTCCGCTGCAGCTGGCCGACCAGGTGCCAGCGCAGCGGCGGCTCGTCGGGGCCGCTCAGCTCGGCCACCTTGCCGGCCAGCTCCTGCACCCGGTTCTCGGCGAACTCCCGCTGCCCGAGGCGGGCCAGCGCCCGGACGTCGGCGGCGGGCCACGTCTTGCTCACCGCGAGCAGGCGGACGTCGGCCGGGTCCCGCCCGGCGGCCCGCGCCGCCGCGTCGATCCGCGCCCGGACGCTCCGCAGGTTGTGCTCGAGCCGGTCCACGGACGCCATCATCCAACCCAGACCCGTCCCTCCTGCGAGCCCCTGGAACGGCCCCGTCCCGGGTACCGCCCTGAGCGTGCGAAGGGTGGGTAGGACGGGGTCCTTACGCCAGCCAGACGACCCCGGCGTGGCGACCGGTCCGGCCCTCCCGGCGGTGGCTGAACAGCCGCCGGTCCTCGACCGTGCAGCGGGGGTCGTGCACCACCTGGCGCACCCCGGCGCCGGTCAGCACCTCGGCCAGCCCGGCCCGCAGGTCCAGTCCGGGTGTCCCCTGCCGGGTCCGCACCGCGCCGGCCGGCGCGACCCGGGCGACCTCGGCCTGCATGGTGGCGGGCACCTCGTAGTCCAGTCCGCACACCGCGGGGCCGAGCAGTGCCTCGACGTCCGCCGGCCGGGAGCCCAGCCGGGTCATGGCCGCGAGCGCGGCCGGGACGACGCCGCGCCGCACGCCCTCGCGGCCGGCGTGCACCGCGGCGACCACGCCGGCCACCGGGTCGGCGAGCAGCACCGGCACGCAGTCGGCGGCGAGCACGCAGAGCGCCAGCCCGGGGGTGGCGGTGACCAGGGCGTCGACGTCGGCCACCGGGTTCTCGGTGGCGTCCTCCACGATGGCGACCCCGGTGCCGTGCACCTGGCTCATCCAGACCAGCCGGTCCACCGGCACGCCGATCTCCCGGGCCAGCCGCTCGCGGTTGGCCGCCACCGCGGCCGGGTCGTCACCGACGTGCCCGCCGAGGTTGAAGGAGTCGTACGGCGGGACGGAACGGCCGCCCCGGCGGTCGGTGACGACCCGTCTGGGTCGCACCCCCGCCGAGGCGGCCGGTGACGTGCTCATGCCCTCATCTTGCCCGGCCACCCGGACATGGCCCCCGTGCAGGCCACTGGGAACGGCCCCGTCCCCGGTCCCACCCTGGGCCTGCGAAGGGTGGGGAGGACGGGGTCCTTCACTGGCTGCGCAGGAACTCGGGGATGTCCAGCTCCTCCTCGAAGTCCTCCGACGCCAGCGGCCGGCGGCTGCCGGTGCCCGCGCCGGGGATGGGCGGCAGCGGCGGCACGGTGATCCCGCCGCCCTGCGGGACGGCGCCGGGCTGTCCCGGACGCGGGGCGGAGGCCGCCGGGGCGGCCGGCGCGGCCGGGCGGGCCTCGGGCTGGCCGGTCGGCCGCTCCGCCGCCTGGGCCGGCATCGGGGTGCGCGCGGGCGCGGAGGCCGCCGGGGCCGGGGCGGCGACCGGGGCCGCCGGCGCCGACGTGACGGTGGAGATCGCGCCGTCCTTGCGGGTGCCGGGCTTGCTGTTGTCGAAGCCGGCCGCGATCACGGTGACCCGGACCTCGTCACCGAGGGCGTCGTCGATGACGGCCCCGAAGATGATGTTGGCGTCGGGGTGCGCGGCGTCGGAGACCAGCGAGGCCGCCTCGTTGATCTCGAACAGCCCCAGGTCCGAGCCGCCGCTGATGGACAGCAGCACGCCGTGGGCGCCCTCCATCGAGGCCTCCAGCAGCGGGCTGGCGATCGCCTGCTCGGCGGCCAGCAGCGCGCGGTTGTCCCCGCGGGCACTGCCGATGCCCATGAGCGCCGAGCCCGCCCCGGACATGACCGACTTGACGTCGGCGAAGTCCAGGTTGATCAGGCCGGGCGTGGTGATCAGGTCGGTGATGCCCTGGACACCGGAGAGCAGCACCTGGTCGGCGGTGCGGAAGGCGTCCATCACGCTGACGTTCCGGTCACCCAGCTGCAGCAGCCGGTCGTTCGGGATGACGATGAGCGTGTCGCACTCGTTGCGCAGCTCCTCGATCCCGGACTCGGCCTGCACGGCCCGCCGCTTGCCCTCGAAGGAGAACGGGCGGGTGACCACGCCGATGGTCAGCGCGCCGAGCTTGCGGGCGATCGAGGCGACCACCGGGGCGCCGCCGGTGCCGGTGCCACCTCCCTCGCCGGCGGTCACGAAGACCATGTCGGCGCCCTTGAGCACCTCTTCGATCTCCTCGCGGTGGTCCTCCGCGGCCTGCCGCCCGACGTCGGGCTGCGCACCGGCGCCCAGGCCGCGGGTGAGCTCACGGCCGACGTCGAGCTTGACGTCGGCGTCGCTCATCAGCAGTGCCTGCGCGTCGGTGTTGATCGCGATGAACTCGACCCCCTTGAGGCCGACCTCGATCATGCGGTTGACCGCGTTCACCCCGCCGCCGCCGATGCCGACGACCTTGATGACCGCGAGGTAGTTGTGCGGAGGTGTCATGCTGCGCTCCCCAACTGGACCCTCATCCTCTGGTTGAGCCTTATAGTTATGTCAACTAGTGGCGTTGCGGTCGAAGTTAGGTGTGCCGGATCGACGCAGCAAGCACCCTCCCCGGCTCGGCGTGTCCAGCGGGCAGGAACACACGAACCTCCCCCGACCCCACCGTCACATCCGACTCACGAGCGGTGACGACCCGCGCGCTCGTTGTCTCATGTAGGGGTCGAGGCCGGTCGGAGCACGTCCGACGCGCCCGACTACCGCTTCTCCAGGTCCGTCTCGGCGCCGGGCGTGTCGGCTGTGACAGGCGTGTCGGTCCGCCGGCGCGCTGGAGCAGCTCCGCAGCAGGCCCCGGCGTCAGCTCCGCGGCACCCGGCCCATCAGGTAGAACTCCTCGTTCGGCGGGACCGCGGCCCAGTGCACCAGCCGGTTGGACAGCGCGAACAGCGAGACGATCGCGCCGACGTCCCACACGTCGTCCTCGGTGAGGCCGTGGGCCCGCAGCGCGTCGAGGTCGGCTCCCTCCACCGTCACCGGCGCGGCGGCGAGCTTCACCGCGACCGCCACGACCGCCCGCAGCCGGTCCGACAGCGGGGCCTTCCGCCAGTCGACGGCGACCTGGTCGGCGAGGTGCCGGTCCCGGGCCCGGATGCGCACCAGCGCGCCGTGGGCGACGACGCAGTAGAGGCAGTCGTTGACCGCGCTGGTGGCGACGACGACCACCTCGCGGTCGGCTACGGACAGCGCCGGGGTGTCCTTGTCCATCAGCGCGTCGTGCAGCGCGAAGAACGCCCGCGCCTCGGCCGGCCGCCAGGCCAGCGCGGCGAAGACGTTGGGCAGGAAGCCGCTGGCGTCGGCGACCTCGGCGAACCGGTCGCGGAGGTCGGGCGGCAGGTCGGCGGCGGGGACGAGCGGGAAGCGGCTGATCGGCTGTGCGGTCACCGGGTCACTGTCCCGCACGGCCGGCCCGTTGTCGGCCCCGTCCAGAGGTTCGCCCCGGCCCCGCTGCAGGGCCCCGCGGCGAGCCTGCGAGCCGTGGGGGGCAGCGGGGTCCTTCCTCACCTCAGGACGACGGCGTCCGGGGTGCTGACGTCCAGGGTGCCGGCCGGTTCCAGCGTGCCGGCGTCGATCTGGTCGAGCAGGCCCCCGAGCACCCGGGCCTTGCGGTCGGTCTGAGCGGCGCTCCCCCACAGCACGGTGCGCCCGTCGGTCAGCGTCAGCGTCACGTCGTCGGCGGTGCTGGCCGACACGGCGGTCACCTGCTCCCGGACGTCGCGCGGCAGGGAGATCACCGCGCCGAGGGCGGCGGTGGTGGCCGCGTCGTCTGGGCCGGGGTGGGCGACCGCCAGGGGGAAGACCCCCACGGGGGGCTCGCCGGTGATCGTGTCGAACAGGATGCCGTTGCGGTCGACCAGCGAGCGGGTCCCGGCCACCTCGACCACGGCCACCGGCTCCCGCTCGGCCAGCGTGACCACGACGGTCCGCGGCCACCCGCGGGTCACCTCGACGCGGGCCACCTGCGGGAGCCGGGCCACCCGTGCCGCGACGGCCTCGGTGTCCACCCGCACCAGCGGCCGGCCCGGCTCGACGCCCGCGGTCTCGACGACCTGCTCCACCGACAGCGTGACCGCCCCGTCGACCTGCACGGTGCGGACGGCCAGCAGCGGACCGGCCAGCACCCCCCAGCCGCCCAGCGCCAGGACGACGGCGAGCACGGCCGCCCCGGCGATCCACCGGCGCCGCGGGCGGGTGCGCCGGCCCGTGCGCCGCGGCCGCCGGGCGCGCAGCGAGGTGACCGCCGAGGAGGCGGCGTTCGGGACCCGGCCCCGGCCCGTCCGGGCCCGGTCGCGGGTCGTCGCCGCGCGGCTCACCGCGCTCCGGCCTCCCCCGGCCCGCCGTCCGGTGCCGGCGCTGCTGCGCCGTCGTCCCCGGTGAGCGCGGCCAGCACCTCCGGGCCGACCATCGACACGTCACCGGCGCCCATCGTGACCACCAGGTCGCCGGGTCGGGCGCGGGCGGCGAGCGCCGGCGCGGCCGCCGACCAGGACGGCTCGAACAGCACCTGCGCCGCCGGCAGCGGCACGGCCTCGGCGACCATGGCCCCGGTGACGCCGGGCACCGGGTCCTCCCGCGCTCCGTAGACGTCCATCACCACGACCTCGTCGGCCAGGCCCAGGGCCTCCCCGAACGCGCCGGCGAACTCGGCCGTGCGGCTGTAGAGGTGCGGCTGGAACGCGACCACCAGCCGGCCGTCCCCGGCCACCGCCCGGGCGGCCCGCAGCTGGGCGGCCACCTCGGTGGGGTGGTGGGCGTAGTCGTCGTAGACGCGGACGCCGGCCACCGTGCCCTTGAGCTCGAAGCGGCGGTGCACCCCGCCGAACCGGGCCAGCCCGCTGACCAGGCCCTCCGCCGGCAGCCCCAGCTCCAGACCGGCGAGCAGGGCGGCGGCGCTGTTGAGCGCCATGTGCTCGCCGGGCAGCCGGATCGTCACCACCCCGAGGTCGGCGCCGTCGAGGGCCGCGGTGTACCGGCTGCCCTCGGGGCCGACCTGCAGGTCGCCCAGCCGGAGGTCGGCGCCCTCGGTGAACCCGTAGGTGCGCACCCGGGCCGCGGTGCCGACCCCGCGCAGCCGGGCCGCGCCGGGGTCGTCGGCGCACAGCACGACGAAGCCGTCGGGGTCCACGGTCGACACGAAGGTGTCGAAGGCCTGCTCCACCGCGGCCAGGTCGCCGTAGTTGTCCAGGTGGTCGGCCTCGACGTTGGTGACGATCGCGCCGTGCGGGGCCAGCAGCAGGAACGAGCGGTCGCTCTCGTCGGCCTCGGCGACGAAGACGTCGCCCTCTCCTGAGTGGGCGTTGGACCCGGACTCGTTGAGGTCGCCGCCGATGGCGAAGGACGGGTCGACGCCGCACGCCTGCACGGCCACGGTGAGCATCGAGGTCGTGGAGGTCTTGCCGTGGGTGCCGGCCACCGCCACGCTGCGCAGCCCGGCCATGACCGCGGCCAGCGCGACCGCCCGGGGCAGCACCCGCAGGCCCCGCTCCCGCGCGGCGGCGAGCTCGGGGTTCTCGGCCCGGATGGCGGTGGAGACGACGACGGTCTCGGCGTCCCCCAGGTGGGCGGCGTCGTGCCCGACCGCCACCCGGGCGCCGAGCGCGGCCAGGGCCAGCAGGGCCGGGGAGTCGCGTCGGTCGCTGCCCGAGACGGTCAGGCCGCGGGCCAGCAGGATCCGGGCGATGCCGCTCATCCCGGCGCCGCCGATGCCGATGAAGTGCACCGCGCCGAGGGAGTCCAGGGAGGGGATCGGGTCGCGCCAGGCGGCGACGTCGGCGGCGCTCACGACCCGGCTCCGGACGCCACGGACAGCACGATGTCGGCCAGCCGGTCGTCGGCGTCCGGCGTCCCGGCCGCCCGCGCGTGCGCGGCGTACCCGGCCAGCACGACCGGGTCGGTGACCAGCGGCAGCAGGTGCTCGCCGATCCAGGACGGCGTGAGCTCGGCGTCCTCGACCAGCAGGCCGCCGCCGGCCTCGACCAGGGGCAGGGCGTTCCGTCGCTGCTCGCCGTTGCCGATGGGCAGCGGGACGAACACCCCGGGCAGGCCCACCGCGGAGAGCTCCGCGACGGTCACCGCGCCGGACCGGCACAGCGCCAGGTCCGCGGCGGCGTAGGCCAGGTCCATCCGCTCCAGGTAGTCAACGACCACGTACGGCGGCTGCCCGGGCGGGCGGGCCGGGACGGTCACGTCGGTGTTCTTCGGCCCGCGGGCGTGCAGCACCTGGACACCGGCCGCGGTCAGCGCGTCGGCCGCCCCGGTGGCGGCCCGGTTCAGCGTCGCGGCCCCCTGCGAGCCGCCGAAGACCAGCAGCGTCGGGCGGTCGGCGTCCAGACCGAAGTGCGCGCGGGCCTGCACCCGCAGGCCGGCGCGGTCCAGCGAGGTCAGCTGCGGGCGCAGCGGCATGCCGACGTGCTCCCCGCCGCGCAGCGGGGTGCCGGGCACGGTCACCGCGACCCGGGCGGCGATCCGGGCACCGACCCGGTTCGCCAGCCCGGGCAGGGCGTTCTGCTCGTGGACGACCACCGGCACCCCGGCGCGCCAGGCGGCCAGGTAGGCCGGCAGCGCGACGTAGCCGCCGAACCCGACGACGACGTCGGCGGACAGCTCGGTCAGCAGCGCCCGGGTCTCGGCCACCGAGCGGCGCACCCGGCCGGGGACCCGGAGCAGGTCGACGGTGGGCTTGCGCGGCAGCGGCACCGGCGGGATCAGCCGCAGGTCGTACCCGCGGGCGGGCACGAGCCGGGTCTCCATCCCACGGCTGGTGCCCAGGCAGGTGACCCGCGGCGGGCCGCCGGGCGTGCCGGCGCGCCGGCGCAGCGCGTCGGCGAGGGCGAGCATCGGCTCGATGTGCCCGCCGGTCCCGCCGCCGGCGAGGACGACCGACACCGGGCGGGTGCGCGCCGGGGAGTCCGGGGCGGGGCCGCCTGCGGGAGGACGGTCCTGGGCTGGCTGGGCGGAGGTCACTGCAGGCGTCCTGGCCGTTCCGTTCTCGGGGTGCGGGACCGCGGCGCCGGGCGCCCGCGGCCTCCGGGTGGGTCGGCCGGGGCGCTCCGGTCGCGCGGCGCACCGGTCCCGGGGCCGGCCACGGACGGCGGACGGTCCCGGAGCGGGACGCGGTCACCGGCGGGAGGCCGGCCGCGGACAGTTTGCCGGTCGCCGCGGGCGGCCTGCTCGACCGGGGGCACCGGCTCCCGGCGGGGTCGCGGCGCGGGGCCCTGCCGCCCCTCGCCCGCCCGCAGGGGGCCGTCGCCGGAGGAACGCCGCCGGCCGGGCTCCTCCCGGGCCGGCGCGGGCACCCGGACGCCGGTCCGGGCGCCGGTGCGGGTGTCGTCCCGGGTGTCGCGGCCACCGCCGTCCCGGCGGGGACGGCTGTCGCGCCGGCGGCGGGACGGCAGGGGCGCCACCGCCTCGGTGGGCACCGGCAGGAACAGCCGGGTCAGCCGGCTCGGCGGCCGGGCGCGCTGGAAGGCGATGGCCTCGGGCTCGGACCGGGCGAAGCGGGCCAGCAGCCCGACGATGAACAGGGTCAGCACCAGCGAGGTGCCCCCGGCGGAGATCAGCGGCAGCTGGACGCCGGTGACCGGCAGCAGGCCGACGACGTAGCCCATGTTCATCGTGGCCTGGCCGATCAGCCACACGGTGATGGCGACGCTGGCCAGCTGGATGAACCGGTCGGTCGAGCGGCGGGCGATCCGGAACCCGGCGTAGGCCAGGATCCCGTACAGCGCGACGACCACGAGGCAGCCGAGCAGACCCAGCTCCTCGCCGATGATGGCGAAGATGAAGTCGGACTCCGCGTGCGGCAGCCCGTTCCACTTGGTGGCGCTGTTGCCCAGGCCGACCCCCCACAGCCCTCCGGTGCCCAGCGCGCGCAGGCCGCGGCAGGCCTGGTAGCCGCCGTCGCCGGCGTCGGCGCACGGGTCGAGGAACGAGGTGATCCGGGCCATCCGGTACGAGGCCGCGGAGATCATCAACCCCACCGCGCCGGCCACCAGGACGACCGCGGCGGCGATCCACCGGAGGGCCAGGCCACCGGTCCAGAGCAGCCCGGCGACGACCAGGCCCAGGCTCACCACCGCGCCCATGTCCGGCTCGAGGATCAGCAGCACCGAGATCAGCCCGAAGGCCGGGAGGACCGGCACCAGCAGCGTCCGGGTGGTCAGGTACCGCTCGCGCAGCGCGATGACGTGCGCACCCCAGACGGCGAAGACCAGCTTGGCCAGCTCCGAGGGCTGGAAGTTGGTGAACCCGAGGTCGAACCACGCCCGGGACCCGTTGAGCTTGATGCCCACCCCGGGGACCAGCACCAGCGCGAGCAGGACGACGACGAGCAGCATGCCCCGGCCCGACCACCGCCGCAGCCGGCCCACCGGTAACCGCAGCGCGACGAGCATGAGCACCAGCCCGATGCCGGCGAAGACGATCTGCCGGACGCCGGGCAGCCAGGCCGGCTGGTCGGCCAGGGCCGCCTCGATCGACGAGGCGGAGAACACCATGATCAGCCCGATCACCAGCAGCATCCCCGCCGACCCCAGCACCAGCTGGGAACTGGTCATCGGGCCGTCCAGCCACGCCGGGCCGGGGAACCGCCGGCGGGGCGCCGCAGGCTCGGAGCGGGTCCGGGCGGCCGGGCGTTCGCGTGGCTCGGCCCGCCGGGTGCTGGTCACGGCCGGGACCTCCGCGCCGTCATCCGAGCGCGCGTACCGCGTCGGCGAAGGCCCGGCCCCGGTGCGCGTAGTCGGTGAAGACGTCCATCGAGGCCGCGGCCGGCGCCAGGAGCACGGTGTCGCCGGGGCGCGCCAGCCGGGCCGCGGCCGTCACGACCTCGGCCATCACCTGCTCGGGGGTCCGGTCCACCGGGCCATCGTCGCCGCTGGCGACCACGGTGCGCGGAACCGACGGGGCGTGTCGCGAGAGTGATCGCGCCAACTCCGCACGGTCACGACCCAGCAACACCGCGCCGACCAGCCGCGGGGCCACCGCCGCGACCAGCGGGTCCACGTCGGCTCCCTTGAGCAGCCCGCCGGCGATCCAGACCACCCGCGGGTAGGCGGCCAGCGAGGCGCCGGCCGCGTGCGGGTTGGTCGCCTTGCTGTCGTCGACGTAGTCCACGCCGTCCACCGTGCCGACCAGCACGTTGCGGTGGGCGCCGCCGCGGAACGCGGCCAGGCCCCGGGCGACCGCGTCGGGGGCCACCCCGGCGGCCAGCGCGAGGGCGGCCGCGGCCAGCGCGTTCACCGTGTTGTGCGGGCCGTGGACCTGCAGCGCCGAGGTCTCCACCAGCACCTCCCCGGCCGGGACGGCGGAGAAGGCGCGGTCGACCAGGGCGCCGGAGCGCACGCCCAGCTGGCCGCGGGCGGGCTCGGCGAGGGTGACGGTGACCGGGTGGCGGTGCGCAGCGACCAGCGCGGAGGCCACCGGGTCGCCGGCGTCGGCGACGGCGACCGGGGCCAGCCGCAGCAGCACGGCCTTGGCGTCGCGGTAGGCCTCCGGCGACCCGTGCCAGTCGACGTGGTCGTCGGCGACGTTGAGCACGCAGGCGGCCGCCGGCGCGATCGAGGAGGACCAGTGCAGCTGGAAGCTGGACAGCTCGACGGCGATCGCGTCGTAGGCGGCCCCGCCGTCCTCGCCGACGGCGGTGACCACCTCGACCAGCGGGCGGCCGACGTTGCCGGCGGCGACCGCCCGCAGCCCACCGGCCAGCAGCACCGACTCCAGCATGGTGACCGTCGTCGTCTTGCCGTTGGTGCCGGTCACCGCGTACCAGGGGGCCGGCGGGCCGGCGCCGTCCGGACCGGTGCCCACCCGCAGCCGCCAGGCCAGCTCCGGCTCCCCGACGACCTCGACCCCGGCGCGCGCGGCGGCCACCAGCAGCGGGTGGTCCGGCCGCCAGCCCGGGGACGTGACCACCAGGTCGGTGCCCTCCGGGACGGTGTCCAGCGGGCCCAGCCAGGTCGCCCCGGCGTCGGCCAGCTCGGCCAGCACGCCCGGCTCCGCGGCGTCGGTCAGCAGCACCCGCGCACCGCGCGCCAGCAGCACCCGGGCGGCCGCCGCCCCGGAGACGCCCAGGCCGGCGACCAGCACCGACGCCCCTGCGAGCTGCACCGTCTACAGCCCGGCGAAGGAGAGCCAGTCGGCGTAGAACAAGCCGATCCCGAACGCCACGGCCATGCCGGTCACCAGCCAGAACCGCACGATCACCGTGCTCTCCGCCCAGCCGGCCAGCTCGAAGTGGTGGTGCAGCGGCGCCATCCGGAACACCCGCCGCCGGGTGGCCCGGAAGAACCCGACCTGGATGACCACCGACAGGGTCACCGCCACGAACAGCCCGCCGAGCACCACCAGCAGCAGCTCGGTGCGGGTGACGATGGCCAGGCCGGCCATCAGCCCGCCCAGGGCCAGCGAGCCGGTGTCGCCCATGAAGATCCGGGCCGGCGAGGTGTTCCACCACAGGAACCCCAGGCAGGCGCCCATCGCCGCGGCCGCCACCAGGGTGACGTCCAGCGGGTCCCGGACGGTGTAGCAGCCGTCGACCACCGCGGTGCTGCAGTCGTGCCCGAACTGCCAGAAGGAGATGATCACGTAGGACGCGAAGACCATCGCGGAGCAGCCGGCGGCCAGCCCGTCCAGCCCGTCGGTGAGGTTCACCGCGTTGGAGAAGCCGGCGATGAACAGGTAGGCCAGCACCGCGAACAGCACCGGCGGCAGGGTCATCGGCGCGATGTCCCGCACGAAGGACACCGCGGGCGAGGCGACCGCCACCCCCTGCTGGTCCTGCTGCCACAGCGCCAGCAGCGCGAACGCCAGCCCGATGACCAGCTGGCCGACCAGCTTGGCGGTCTTGTTCAGCCCGAGGCTGCGCCGGTACCGGATCTTCAGGTAGTCGTCGAGGAACCCGACGGTGCCCAGCCCGATGAGCAGGAAGAGCAGCAGCAGCCCGGTGGCGGTGACGCCGCGCCCCGGCTGGTTGATCAGGAACAGGTGGGCGATCAGGTAGCCGCCGACGGTGGCCAGCACCATCACCGTGCCGCCCATGGTGGGCGTGCCCTTCTTCGACAGGTGGCTCTCCGGCCCGTCGTCCCGGATCTCCTGCCCGAAGCCCCGGCGGCGGAAGGCCCGGACCGCCAGCGGGGTGCACAGGATGGAGATGACCAGGCCGAAGGCGGCCGCGATCAGGACCGACTTCACGCGGTTCCCTTCCCGGTGCCGCGGGGGGCGGCGTCGGTGTCGGTGTCGGTCTCGGTGAGCAGGTCGGCGGCGAGCACCTCGAGAGCGTAGGAGCGGGAGGCCTTGACCAGGACGACGTCCCCGGGGGCGAGCCGGCCGGCGAGCAGCCGGCGGGCGGCGTCCCGGTCGGGCACGTGCACCGGCTCGGCCGTCCCCGCGCCGGCGGCGGCCCACTCGGCCCGGGCGCCGGTGTGCACCCCGGCGGCGTCCGGGCCGACCGAGACGACGAGGTCCACCCCGGCCCGGACGGCGTCGCGGCCCAGCGAGGTGTGCGCGGCCTCGGCGTTGGGCCCCAGCTCCCCCATCGCGCCGAGGACGGCGATCCGCCGCCGGCCGGCCAGGCCGGTCAGCGCGGACAGCGCGGCCCGCATCGACTCGGGGTTGGCGTTGTAGGCGTCGTTGACCACGGTCACCCCGTCGGGACGCCGGTCGACCTCCATCCGCCAGCGGCTGCGCGTCCCCGCCTCGGACAGCGCCGCCGCGACGGCGGCCGGGGCCAGCCCGGCGGCCAGGGCGGCGGCCGCCGCGGACAGCGCGTTGGCGACCTGGTGGGCGCCGACCACCCGCAGCGCGACCGGGTGCTCCTCCCCCGCGGCGACCAGGGTGAAGCGTGCCCGGGCCTGCCCGTCCAGCTCGACCGAGCCGGCGCGCACGTCGGCGTCGCCGGCGTGCACGCCGGTCGTGAGCACCCGCCCGCGGGTCCGGCCGGCCATCCCCAGCACCCGGGGGTCGTCGGCGTTGAGCACCGCGGTGCCGTCGGCCGGGACGGCCTCGACCAGCTCGCCCTTGCTGGTGGCGATCACCTCCGCACTGCCGAACTCGCCCAGGTGCGCCGAGCCGACGTTGAGCACCACGCCGATGGCCGGCCGGGCGACCGCGCACAGCCGGGCGATGTGCCCCGGGCCGCGCGAGCCCATCTCCAGCACCAGGAAGCGGGTGGTCGCATCGGCGGTCAGCACGGTGAGCGGCAGCCCGATGTCGTTGTTGAACGACCCCTGCGGGCTGACCGTGGGTGCCGCGGTGGCGAGCACCTGGCCGAGCAGGTCCTTGGTCGAGGTCTTCCCGGACGAGCCGGTGATCCCGACGGTGACCAGCCCGCCGGCGACCAGCCGGACGTGCACGGCGGCGGCCAGCCGGCCCAGCGCCGCCACCGGGTCGGCGACGACGACGCAGGGCAGCGCCGGGTCCGGCCGGGTGGCCAGCGCGCCGGCGGCGCCGGCCGCCGCGGCCGCGGGCAGGAAGTCCGCGCCGTCCACCCGCTCGCCGGGCAGCGCGACGAACAGGTCGCCGGCGCCGACGGTGCGGGAGTCGACCGTCACCGACCCGGTCACCACGCCGGGCGGGCCGGCCAGCTCGCCACCCACCGCGGCGGCGACCTCGGCCAGGGTCAGCTCGATCACGCGCGCACCCCGAGCTCGCCGAGCACTTCTCGGAGCACCTCGCGGTCGTCGAAGGGCAGCACCTGGCTCCCGACCTCCTGCCCGGTCTCGTGGCCCTTGCCGGCCACCAGCAGGGTGTCCCCCGGGCGGGCCCGGCGCACGGCGGCGGCCAGCGCGGCCCGCCGGTCGCCCACCTCGAGGACCTCGGCACGCTGCTCCGCGGGCACCCGCTCGGCGCCCTCCCGGACGGCGCGGCGGATCTCGGCCGGGTCCTCCGACCGGGGGTTGTCGTCGGTGACCACCAGCAGGTCGCTGCCCGCGGCGGCCGCCGCGCCCATGTCGGCCCGCTTGCCGGCGTCCCGGTCGCCCCCGCAGCCCAGCACGGTCAGCAGCCGCCCGCGGGTGGACCCGCGCAGCGCCGCCAGGGCGGTGCGCACCGCGTCCGGGGTGTGCGCGTAGTCGACGAGCGCGGTGAACGGCTGGCCGGCCACGACCGGCTCCATCCGCCCCGGCACGACCGCGTCGGCGAGCCCGGCGACCGCATCGGTCACCGGGACGCCCACGGCGTCCAGCAGCGCGACGGCCAGCACCGCGTTGGCCACGTTGAAGCTGCCGGGCAGCCGCAGCCGCACCGGCCAGCTGCGCCCGTCGCGGTGGCGCAGGGTGAAGGTGGAGCCGCCGCCGGGCCCGGGGGCCACCCCGGTGGCCGACCAGTGCGCCCCGGCGGCGCCGCGGGTGGTCACCGTGACGGTGTCCGGGGTGACCAGCCGGCGCCCGGCCGGGTCGTCGACGTCCACCACCTCGACCGCGGCACGGCCGTCGAACAGCCGCGCCTTGGCCTGGAAGTAGCTCTCCTGGTCGCCGTGGAAGTCCAGGTGGTCGCGCGAGAGGTTGGTGAACCCGGCCGCGGCGAAGCGGACACCGCCGACCCGGCCCAGCACCAGGGCGTGGCTGGACACCTCCATGACCACCGCCTGCACGCCGGAGGCGGCCATGCTCGCCAGCAGGGCGTGCAGGTCAGGGGCTTCCGGGGTGGTCCGGACGCTGGGCAGCGCGGTGGTGACCGGCGCCCCGGCGGCGTCCCGGCCGCGGGTCCGGGTCTGCACGGTCCCGATCAGCCCGCTCGTCCGGCCGGCGGCGGCCAGGCCGGCCTCCACCAGGTAGGCCGTCGTCGTCTTGCCGTTGGTGCCGGTGATCCCGATCATGGTCAGCCGCTCGCCGGGTGATCCGTAGACGCGGGCGGCGACGGCTCCGAGCAGGTCCCGGGGGTCGGGGACGACGCACACCGGCAGGCCGGCGGCGCGCGCCTCGGCCTCCCCCACCGGGTCGGTGAGGACGGCGGCGGCCCCCCGGGCGGCGGCGTCGGCGGCGTACCGGGCCCCGTGCGTGCGGGCGCCCGGCAGCGCGGCGTACAGGTCGCCCGGCTGCACCCCGGTCGAGGCGAGGGTCACGCCGGACACCCGGGTGGCCGGGTCCCCGGCCACCGGGACCCCGACGAGGTCGCCCAGTTCGGCGAGGGAGAGCGGGCGGGTCCCCGGAGGCCGGGGCACCGACCCGGCGACGGTCGGACTCACGAGTGTCCAATCTACCGGCGGAGCCGGTCGGCACCCGGTCCGCACCCGGCCCGGCGCTCCCGGCCGGGCACGTCCGGGGCCCGGTGTGGTCCGGGGAGGCGGTCAGGGGGCGGTGAGGGTGAACTCGGGTCGGGGAGCACCGGAGGGCACGACCCCGCCGGCGGTGAGCGCGTAGCGCATGACGTCGGCGAAGACCGGGGCGGCGACCTGGCCGCCCTCCGCCGAGCTGGTGGGGCGCTCCAGGTCGACCGCGACGACGTACTGCGGGTCGTCGGCCGGGGCGTAGCCGACGAAGGTGGTGAAGTAGCCGCCGCCGGCGTAGCAGCCGCAGTCGGGGTTGGCGCGCTGCGCGGTGCCGGTCTTGCCCACGACCCGGAAGCCGTCGACGGACCCCAGCGGCGCGGTGCCCCCGGGACCCACCACGGCCTCGAGCATGTAGGTCAGCGCCGACGCGGTGTCCTCGCTGACCACCCGGGTCCCCGCCGGCCGGGGCATCGCCGTCACCGTGCCGTCGGCGGCGGTCACCGAGCTGACCACCCGCGGCGGCACGCGGACACCGCCGTTGGCCAGGGTCTGGTAGACCGAGGCCATCTGCAGGGTGGTCACCGAGACGCCCTGGCCGATCGGCACGTTCGCCGCCCGGCTGGCCGTCCACTCGTCGGAGTCCTCGAGGATGCCGGCGCTCTCCCCCGGCAGCTCCACGCCGGTCCGGGACCCGATGCCGAACGCCCGCAGGTACTGCTCGAACTTCGCGTCGCCGACCTCGCGGGCCAGCATGATCGACCCGACGTTGCTGGACTTGGCCAGGATGCCGGTCACCGTGAAGCCGATCGGGGCGTGGTCGTGCGCGTCGGTGACGACGACGTCCCCCGCCTGGACGTGCCCGGGCACGGTCAGCACCGTCTCCGGTGTCGCCAGGCCCTCCTCGACCGCCGCGGCCAGGGTGACCGCCTTCATCACCGAGCCGGGCTCGTAGACCTCGGACACCACCGGGTTGCCCAGCAGCGCCGGGTCGGTCTCGCCGGCGCGGCCGGGGTCGTAGCCCGGGCAGGACGCCAGCGCGACGACCTCGCCGGTCTGCACGTCCAGGACGACGGCGGACGCCCGGGTGGTCGCACCGTCGGAGCAGGCGGTGGCCAGCCGCTCCTGGACGACGAACTGCAGGTCCTCGTCGATGGTCAGCGCGACGGTGCCGCCGTCCTCGGCCGGGGTGCTGTCGTCGATCCCGGAGGGGATCGGGTTGCCGCGGCCGTCGACCTCGACCTGGCGTCGCCCGTCGGTGCCGGCCAGCTGGTCCTCGAAGCGCTGCTCGATGCCGGCCAGCCCCTCGCCGTCGCGGCCCACGAAGCCGACCACCTGGCCGCCGACGGAGCCGGCCGGGTAGAGCCGCAGCGGGTCGTCCTCGAGGAAGACGCCGGCCAGGCCGAGCGCCTCGATCTGGTCGGTGGTCTCCGGGAGCACCTTGGCAGCCAGCACGACGTACCGGCCGTCCCCGGACAGCTTCTCGGTGAGCTCCGTGGCCGGGACGTCGAGCAGTGTGGTGAGGGCCAGCGCGGTCCGGGCCGGGTCCTCGACGACCGTCGGGTCTGCGACCACGCGGGAGGCCTCGACGGTGTAGGCGAGCTGGTCGCCGTCCCGGTCGACGATGGCACCCCGCAGAGCGGCGATGGGGTAGCTGGCCAGCCGGTCCTGCTGGGCGGCGTTGGCGTAGGCGGTCCCCTCCACCCCCTGGAGGAGCACCAGCCGGCCGACCACGGCGACCAGCAGCAGGACCAGGAACACCAGGCCCCACCGGTTGCGCTGGTCGTGCCGCACCCGCACGGGGGCCGAGCCTCGCCCGCGGCCGCGGCCGGCCGCGGGAGGCGCGCCGGTGGGCAGCGGCGCCCGGGCCCGCGGCGCGGCGCCGCGGGCGGCCGGGGCCGGGCGGGCGGCGGTGCGCCGGGGGCCCAGGGGGCGTCCGTCGTCGGCCACCTGTTCAGTCCCCGGCGGCGTCGGCCGGGGCTGCCGGGGGCAGGCCGCCGGCCGGCGCCGGAGCGGCCGGTGCGGGTGCAGGGACGGCGGGCGCGGGGGCGGCGGGCGCGGGCGGGACGGCGGCGGCCGCGGGGGGCAGGGCGGCCGCCGGTGGAGCGGGAGGTACGGGGGCCGGCTCGGCGGTCCCCCGCAGGACCGAGGTGCCGTCGGGCCCGAGCACCAGGTGGCCGGCCGGGCCGGCGGGCACCAGGCCGTTGGCCGCGGCGGCCCGGGCGAGCTCGGCGGCGGTGCTGCCCGAGACGACCTGCTGCTCGAGCCGCTCCACCTGCTGGGCCTGGTCGGCGATGGCCGACCGGCGGTCGGTGGCCTTCAGCGAGTCCACCGCGATGGCGGTGTTGAGCAGCAGCAGCGAGACCGTGGTGGCCACCAGCATCAGCACGACGAGCAGGACGAAGGGGGCCTGGCGGCCGGCGGCGGTGTCCCGCATCCGCCCGGCGGCCGGTGCGGGCGGGACCAGTCGCAGCTGCGGCCGGCTGGGGACCGGGCCGGTTCGCCGGACCGGCCCGGTGGCGGCGCCGCCCCGGCCGCCCGCGGCGCTCCGGGAGCCGGGAGCGCTCCGGCCGCTCGCGGTGGACCCGGTCCGTGCGGGGGCCACTGGTGCCGAGGGCGCCGACGGAGCTGCGGCCGCCGTCCGGGCCGGACGGGTCATGCGGCCCGCCGGACGCGTTCGGCCGCCCGCACCCGGGCCGACGCGGCCCGGGGGTTGGCGGCGGTCTCCGCGTCGGCCGGCGCCTCGCCGCCCCGGGTGAGCAGGCGCAGGACCGGGGCGTGCTGGGGCATCGGCACGGGCATCTCCGGCGGCGTGCGGTCGGTGGCCTCGGCGACGAGCGCCTGCTTCACGATGCGGTCCTCCAGCGAGTGGAAGGTGATCACCACGATCCGGCCGCCGACGGCGAGGGCGTCGATGGCGGCCGGCAGCGCCCGCGTGAGCACGCCCAGCTCGTCGTTGACCTCGATGCGCAGGGCCTGGAAGGTCCGCTTGGCGGGATGGCCGCCGGTGCGGCGGGTGGCTGCCGGGATCGAGTCGCGGACGAGCTCGGCCAGCCGGGCGGTGCCGGTGAACGGCTCACGGACCCGCTCGCGCTCGATGGCCGCGGCGATCCGGCCGGCGAAGCGCTCCTCCCCGTAGACCTTGAGCACCCGGGTGAGCTCGCCGCGCGAGTAGGTGTTCACCACGTCGGCGGCGGTCCGGGGGGCCGAGGGGTCCATCCGCATGTCCAGCGGCGCGTCGGTGGAGTAGCTGAAGCCGCGGGAGGGGCGGTCCAGCTGCAGGGAGGAGACGCCGAGGTCGAACAGCACCCCCTGTACCTCGGCAAGACCGAGCCGGTCCAGCACCTCGGGCAGCTCGTCGAACACGGCGGGGACCAGGGTGACCCGGTCGCGGTGGCCGGCGGCCTCGAGCCGGGCGGCGGCCTCGGCCCGGGCGTCGGGGTCGCGGTCCAGGCCGACCAGGCGGAGACCGGGGTGGGCGGCCAGCAGGGCCAGCGAGTGACCGGCCAGACCCAGGGTGGCGTCGACGAGGACGGCGCCGGGGGCGTCGAGTGCCGGGGCGAGCAGCTCGCTGACCCGGTCGAGGAGGACGGGGACGTGCACCGCGGGCCCGGGGGGCTCGGGGCTCATCGTCGACTCCTCTCGGGCGGCTCGGGGCCGCGGAGGGCCGGTCGGGTGCTGGCGGGGTGGTGCGGCTCCACGGTGGGGTGGGGCGCGGTGGGGCGGGTGGGCCGGGGTGGCGGTGCGGTGGAGGAGGAGTGGGGCGCCCAGCGGCTCCCGCCCCCCTGCGGGGCCCGCCTGGCGCCGGGGAAGCGGTACCAGGAGGAGCCCCGCTCAGGGGTGGAGAGCGGTGGCGCGGGGCGCCGAGCTGGAGGGAAGCCGGCTCGGTGCCCGTGGTGCGCCGAGCTGGAGGGAAGCCGGCTCGGTGCTGGAGTGCGCCGAGCTGGAGGGAAGCCGGCTCGGTGCGGGTCCGGTCGAGCCGCGGGGAAGTCGGCTCGGTCGGGGTGGGGCGGGGTGGAGCTGGTCGGAGGGGCGGTCAGGACAGGGTCGGCATCCCCTCGCTCTCCATGGCCGCAAAGACGGCCTCCTGCTCGGCGACGTAGGCGTCCCAGCTGGGGGCGTCCCAGATCTCGAAGCGGGTGTCCACGCCGACGACCACGACGTCGCGGTCCAGGCCGGCGTACTCCCGCAGGCTGGCCGGGATGGTGATCCGGCCGGTCTTGTCCGCCTCGATCTCGACCATCGAGCCGAAGCTCATCCGGGCGTGCATGCGGGCGGCGTTGGTGTCGGCGGGGGCCATGGCCTTGAGGGCGGCGCTCTGCTCGGCGACGCGGGCCATCGTGAGGCCGTAGACGCAGCGCTCCTGGCCCTTCTTGATCACCATGCCGTCGGCCACGAGCTCGCGGTAGCGGACCGGGAGGGCCAGCCGGCCCTTCTCGTCGAGACGCAGGGCGTAGCTGCCGACGAACACCGGATCACCGCCCCCCGCATCTGTCCTCCTGTGGTCCCGCAGAGCCGCAGGCGCAGCCCTGCCTCCCCATTGCGCGACACATTAACCCACCAGCCCCCACTGGACACCACTCTGACCCGTGTCGCCCCCAGCTCTCCACCGCCCCCCACCGCGCTCCCCGGCACACCCGCCCGGCCGCCGTGCACCCGCCGCGGGCGCCGTCCGGTGGGCGGCGTCGCGCACCCGGCGGTCGAGCCCCCCACCTGCGGCTCTCCCCCACGTACCGTGGGTCCCGTGAGCGAGCTTGCGAGGTCGCGCCCGGGCGCAGCACCGACGGTTCCCCACCCGGCCCCCGCCGGGGAGGAGGGCGCGTGAGCGAGGGCACCGCGGAGCTGCAGTCGGGCCTCGCCGAGCAGCTGGACGACGCCGGACCCGCCCCCCGCGACGTGGACGTCGCCGCCGAGGGCGCCCGCATCGCCGCCGCGATGGGCCGGGTGGTGCAGGGCAAGCCCGACGTCGTCCGGCTCGCGCTGGTCGTGCTGCTGGCCGAGGGCCACCTGCTGATCGAGGACGTGCCCGGCGTCGGCAAGACCACGCTGGCCAAGGCGCTGGCCCGCTCCATCGACGGGACCGTGCGGCGCATCCAGTTCACCCCGGACCTGCTGCCCAGCGACGTCACCGGCGTGGCCGTCTACGACCAGGAGAGCCGGGCGTTCGAGTTCAAGCCCGGCGCGGTGTTCGCCAACATGGTGGTGGCCGACGAGATCAACCGCGCCTCCCCCAAGACGCAGTCCGCGCTGCTGGAGTGCATGGAGGAGCGCCAGGTCACCGTGGACGGCGTCACCTACGAGCTGGCCCGGCCGTTCATGGTGCTGGCGACCCAGAACCCGCTGGAGATGGAGGGCACCTACCCCCTCCCGGAGGCGCAGCGCGACCGGTTCACCGCGCGCATCTCGATGGGCTACCCCGACCGGGACGCCGAGCTGGCGATGCTCGACGAGCGGGCCACCGCCGACCCGCTCACCGACCTCACCCCGGTCGCCGACGCCGCGATGGTGCGGGCGCTGGTCGCCGCCGTCGGCGGGCTGCACGTCGCCGAGCCGCTGCGCCGCTACGTCGTCGCCCTGGTCGAGGCCACCCGGCGGTCGGCCGACCTGCGCCTGGGCGCCTCCCCCCGGGCCGGGCTGCAGCTGCTGCGGGCCGCCCGGGCCGCCGCCGCCCTCGCCGGCCGCGACCACGTGCTCCCCGACGACGTCCAGGCCATGGCGGTCCCCGTGCTCGCCCACCGGCTGCTGCTCAGCCCTGACGCCGCCCTGGCCCGCAAGGACGCCCAGCGGGTGGTCGCCGACGTGCTCGCCGCCGTCCCGATCCCCCGCGGCCGCTGACCGCCCGTGGCCCGGAGCCGGCTGGCCGACGCCGCCTCGTCCCTCACCCTCCGCGGGCGCTGCCTGGTCGCCGGCGGCGGGACCCTGGGCGTGCTCGGCGCGCTGCTGGGCGAGCGGTCGCTGCTGCGGCTGGCGCTGTTCGTGCTGGCGCTGCCGGTGCTGTCCGCGCTCGGGGTGGCCCGGCAGCGGTTCCGGCTGGCGACCCGGCGCAGCGTCACCCCCGCCCGGGTGCCCCGCGGCGCGGACGCCGAGGTGCTGCTGGAGGTCACCAACACCGACCGGCGCACCGGCGGGCTGTGGCAGCTCACCGAGCACCTGCCCGCCGAGCTGGGCGAGCGTCCTCGCTTCGTCGTCGACCGGCTGTCCCCCGGGGCGACGGCCGCGCTGCGCTACCGGCTGCACGGGGCCCGGCGGGGCCGGTTCCCGCTGGGCCCGCTCCGGCTGCGGCTGGTCGACCCGTTCGGCCTGGTGCTGCGCACCGCGGCCGGCACCGACACCGCCGCCCTCCTCGTCGTCCCGCGGGTGCGCCCGCTGACCGGCTCGGGCGGGCTGGCCGGTGGCGGCGGCAGCGGCGGCGAGGGCGCGCGCCGGTCGATCGCCGTGCACGGCGAGGACGACGTGAGCACCCGGGAGTACCGGCACGGCGACGACCTGCGGATGGTGCACTGGCGGGCCACCGCCCGGACCGGCGAGCTGATGGTGCGGCTGGAGGAGCGGCCGTGGCGGTCGGCGGCCACCCTGCTGCTGGACACCCGGACCGCCGCCCACCTGGCCGGTGCCGGCGGCCGCGCCGGAGACCCGGCCGCCCCACCGGACACCCTGGAGTGGATGGTCGAGGCGGCGGCGAGCATCGGCACGCACCTGCTCCAGCGGGGCGCGGGCCTGCGGGTGGTGACCGACACCGGCGACCTGGGCGGCTCCGGCTCGCGCGGCGGCCTGGACGCCGGTGAGCTGCTGGACCGGCTGGCCGAGCTGACGCCGTCCCGGGTGGCCGGCCTGGACCTGGCCGTGGAGGCCCTCCGCCGCGCCGCCGTCGACGGGCCGGTCGTCTGCCTGCTCGGCCTGGTCGGGCCGGACGACGTGGCGGCCCTGGTGCGGGCGCGGTCCGGCCCGGGCACCGACGTGGCGGTGCTGGCCGACCCCGACGGCTGGCTGGACGGCGGGGCCGGCCGCGGCCGGCGGCCGGTGTCCGCCGGGATGCGCGCCGAGCTGGTCACCCGGCAGGCCGACGCCGCCCGGCTGCTGCAGGCGGCCGGGTGGCAGGTGACGACCGTGCGGCCGGGGCAGCCGGTCGAGCAGGTGTGGGCCCAGCTGGGCTCGTCCGTCGGAGCCGGGTGGGCCGGCGCGAGGGTGGGGGCATGAGCAGCACGTCCGCGTTGAGCCGGCCCGCCGTGGGCCCGGCGGCCGACGACCCGCTGGTGCGCCGGCCGGGCACCGCCGTGGCCGCCACGGCAGCCGTGCTGCTGGGCGCGCTGGCCCTGGACCCGGTGTTCGCCGCCCGGAGCTGGCTGCCGCCGGTGGCCGCCGCGGTGCTGGTGGTGGGGCTGGGTGGGGCGGCGCTGCGCGGCGCCGCCGCCCGGCTCGCCCGCACCCCGGGGGCCGCCCGGGCCGCGCAGGTCCTCGCGGTGCCGCTCGGACAGGCCTTCCTGGTGCTGTGCCTGCTCACCGCCGGGTTCGCCGCCGACCGGTCCTTCGCCGGCGTGCTGCCCACCTGGAGCAGCGTGGCCGACCTGAACCTGGTGCTGCTGGACGGGCGGGCGGAGATCCAGGAGCAGGCCACCCCGGCACTTCCGCTGACCGGCCTGGTCGCGCTCACCACGGTGTTCGTGGCGGTGGTCGCGATCGCCGTGGACCTGGCGGCGGTCACCGCCCGCCAGCCGGCGCTGGGCGGCCTCGGGCTGCTGGTCCTGTACTGCGTGCCGGTCAGCACGATCACCGGGTCGGTGTCGGCGATCGCCTTCCTGGCGCCGGCCACCGGCTTCGGTGTGCTGCTGTGGGCCGACCAGCGGGACCGGCTGGCCGGCGGGACGCCGACCGGCGCGGGCTCGCGCTGGGGCACCGGCACCCTGGCCGCGGTGCGCACCGGCGCGCTGGCCCTGGTCGCCGGTCTCCTGCTGCCGGTCGTCGTCCCGACGCTCACCGAGGGGTCCCTGGCCGCGGGGATGGGCAGCGGCACGGGTGCCGGGACCGGCAGCACCGGCACCTCGCTGGACCCGGTCGCCGAGCTGCGCGGCGAGCTGGCCCGGCCCGAGCCGATCGACCTGCTGGAGGTGTCCACCGACGTCGAGGAGCCGGGCTACCTGCGGGCGGTGACGCTGGACGAGTACAGCGCCGACGGGTGGCGGATGAGCAACCTGGACGGGCAGCGGTCCATCGCCGCGGACGCGCCGCTCGCCCCGCTGCCCCCGCGGGCGGCGGGCCGGCAGGTGACCGCCACCATCACCGCCATCGGGCACGACGACCAGTTCCTGCCCACCTTCTCCGCGCCGCAGGCGATCGACGTGCGCGGCGGCGACGACGAGTCCTGGCGGTTCGACCCGGTGACCGACACCGTCTTCGGCCGCGAGGTGACGACCGCGGACCTGTCCTGGCGGGTGGTCGCCGAGGAGCCGGGGCCCGGGGCCGAGCAGCTCGCCGCGGCGACCGACCTGGACCCCGGTGACCGCTTCCTGCGCCGGTACACCGAGCTGCCCGCGCTCGACCCGAGCGTCCTCGCCCTCGTCGACCAGCTGACCGACCCCGGGCAGTCCCCCTACCAGCGGGTACGGGCGATCAGCGACCACCTCACCGACCGCGGCAACGGCTTCGTCTACAGCCTGTCCACGCAGCCCGGCACCACCGGCGACGACCTGGCCGACTTCCTGCGGCTCAAGCGGGGCTACTGCGAGCAGTACGCCGGCGCGATGGGCGTGCTGGTCCGGGCGGCCGGCGTCCCGGCCCGGGTGGTGCTCGGCTACACCCCCGGCGAGCGCACGACCGCCGGCCCCCGGGTGGTCACCTCGGACGACGCGCACGCCTGGGTCGAGGCGTGGTTCGCCGGCTTCGGCTGGGTGCCCTTCGACCCGACCCCGATCGGGGCCGGCCGTGCGGTGCCGCTGGAGTGGGCGCCCCGTGCGGACGCCGCGCCGGACCCGGCCAGCACGCCGGTGGTGCCCGGCGCCCCGGCGCCGCTGCCCACCGGGCCGGAGGCCCAGCTGGACCGGGACGACCAGTTCAGCCCGGTGGGGCTCCCCGCGGCCCAGTCGACCGACGTCACGGCCTGGGCGACCGGCGCCGGGGTGACGCTGGGGGTCCTGCTGCTGGCCGCGCTGCCCTGGGCGGTCCGCCGCCGGCAGCGCGCCGCCCGGCTGGCCGACGGCCGCCCGGGGGCGCTGTGGGACGAACTGCTGGCCACCACCACCGACCTGGGCATCACGGTCTCCCGGACCGGCACGCCCAGGGCGCTGGCCCGGCAGCTGGCCGAGCTGACGTCGGGCACCGACCCGGCCGCCGTCCCCGCCGTGCGGGAGCTGGCGCTGGCCGAGGAGCGCGCGGTGTACGGCCCGCCGGGAGCCGCCGGAGAGGTCCCGCTGGGCGCGGCGCTGCGGACGGTCCAGCGGGCCCTGCTGCGCACGGTGTCCCGGCCGCAGCGGGTGGCGGCGGCGCTGTGGCCGGCGTCCACGGTCGGCGCGGCGGCCCAGTGGCTGGTCGCCCGGGTGCCCCGCCGGGCCCGCTCGGCCTGAGCACCCGGTCGCGTGCCGCTACGGTGGCCCCGACCTGCGCCGCCGCCCAGACCTGCGGAGTGCCCCTTGCGAGAGATCGCCGTCTTCGCCGGCAGCGCCCATCCCGAGCTGGCCGCGGAGATGTGCGCCCAGCTCGGCGTCCCGCTGCACCCGGTCCGGGTGACCCGGTTCGCGAACGACTGCCTCGAGGTGCAGCTGCAGGCCAACTGCCGCGAGCGCGACGTCTTCCTGGTGCAGCCGCTGGTGACACCGGTGCAGGAGCACCTGGTCGAGCTGCTGCTGATGATCGACGCCGCCCGGGGCGCCTCGGCCGCGCGGATCACCGTCGTGGTGCCGCACTACGCCTACGCCCGGTCGGACAAGAAGGACGTGCCCCGCATCTCCATCGGCGGCCGGCTGATCGCCGACCTGATGGTGGCGGCCGGGGCCGGCCGGGTGCTGGCCATGACCCTGCACTCGCCGCAGGTGCACGGGTTCTTCAGCGTCCCGGTGGACCACCTGCACGCGCTGCGCGAGCTGGCCGACCACTTCCGCACGCTTGACCTGAGCGCCACCACGGTGGTCTCCCCCGACCTGGGCAACGCCAAGGAGGCCGCGGCGTTCGCCCGCCGGCTGGGGGTGCCGGTGGCCGCGGGGGCCAAGCAGCGCTACGCCGACGACCGGGTCAGCATCAGCGCCGTCATCGGGGAGGTCGCCGACCGGGACGTCATCGTGCTGGACGACGAGATCGCCAAGGGCAGCACAGTGCTGGAGCTGATCGACCGGCTGCGCGACGCCGGGGCCCGGTCGATCCGGGTCGCCTGCACGCACGGCCTGTTCACCGCCGGGGCGCTGGAGCGGATCGGCGCCCAGCCCGACGTGCTGGAGATCGTCTGCACCAACACCGTGCCGGTGCCCTCGGCGTCGGAGAAGCTGACCGTGCTGTCGGTCGCGCCGGCGCTCGCGCAGGCGGTGCAGCGGATCCACGACGGGGAGTCGGTCAGCGCCCTGTTCGACGTCGTCCCCAGCGCCGGCGGCTGACCGCCGGGACGACGGCAGCCGCCGTCCCGGCGGGACGACGGCTGCAGGCGGAGGTGCTGGAGGGCTACTGGTCGTAGCGGCGCCGGAAGCGCTCCTCGAGGCGGTCCTTGAGCGGCTGGCGCCGGACCTTGCCGCCGCCGGACCGCCCACCGCGGCCGGCGGTGCGGTTCGGGGCGCCGCCCCCGGGGACGACGTCCACGGCGCCGGTGGCGCTCTTGTAGTTCAGGACCCCGAGCGCCACGCCGCCGAACATCAGCAGGAAGCCGATGACGCCGAGGACGGTGTTGGGGACCGCCACGCCGCCGATCAGCCCGGCCAGGCCGAGGACGACCAGGACGATGCCCAGCTGCAGCTGGCGGCGGGCCTTCTGCCGGCGATCGCCGGTGCGTACGGTCGAGGCGAACTTCGGGTCGTCGTCGACGAGGGCCCGCTCGATCTGCTCCAGCAGACGCTGCTCGTGCTCTGAGAGCGGCACGTCGACCTCCAGGTGCACAGTGCAGGGGCCACCGGCGGCTGTCCGCCCGTGGTGACACCGAGGATACGAGCCGATTGCAGGGTGCGAAAGGCGAGCGGGCGCCGACACACCCGGGAGGACGATCCGGGGTCCTCCGGAGGGGGTCAGCGGGGTCCTCCGGCCCGGTCCGGCCCGCCTCCCGACCCCGCTCCCGACCCTGATCGCGACCCCGATCCCGGCCCCGATCCGGGTGCCCGGCGGCCGAGCAGGGTGGCCGGCCGGACCGCGCCGGCCCCGAACCGCCGGGCCGCCCGGTCCGCGGCCAGCTCGGCGTCCCGGCGGCCGTGCTCGCGGGCGCCGAGCTCGAGCTGCTGGGCGGTGCCGTCGGCCTCCACCAGCCCCTCCGCGCGGACGCCCACCAGCCGGATGCGCGCCCGGTCCAGGCCCAGGGCGTCGAACAGCCCGCGCGCGGTGTCGTAGAGGTCCTTGCCGACGTCGGTGGGCACCTTCAGCGTGCGCGAGCGGGTGATGGTGGTGAAGTCCGCGAAGCGCACCTTGATGCTCACCGTGCGGGCGAGGTGACCGGTGGAGCGCAGCCGCCCCGCCGTCCGCTCGGCCAGGTGCAGCAGCTCCCGGTGGATGACCGCGGGGTCGTCGACGTCGGTGCCGAAGGTCTCCTCGGCACCGGTCGACCGGTCCGGCTCGTCGGGCACCACCCGGCGCGGGTCGCGGCCCCACGCCAGCTCGTGCAGGTGCCTGCCCGCGGCCTGCCCGACCGCCCGCTGCAGGGTGCGGGCCGGCACGTGGGCGAGGTCGCCGACGGTGCGCAGCCCCAGCCGCAGCAGCACCTCCTCGGTCTTGGCGCCCACCCCCCACAGCGCGCTCACCGGCAGCGGGTGCAGGAAGTCCATGACCTCGGCGGGCCGGACGACCAGCAGCCCGTCGGGCTTGGAGCGGGTGGAGGCGAGCTTGGCGACGAACTTGGTGCCGGCCACCCCCACCGAGCAGGTGATGCCCTGCTCGTCGAAGACCCGGCCACGGACGTACTCCGCGATCGCCACCGCGTCGCCCAGCCGGCGGCCGGCGCCGGCGACGTCGAGGAACGCCTCGTCCAGGCTCAGCGGCTCGACCAGGGGGGTGATCGACCGGAACAGCGCCATCACCGACCGGGACACCTCGGCGTAGAGGGCCATGTCGCCGGGCAGCACGGTGGCGGTCGGGCACAGCCGCAGCGCCCGGGCGGTCGGCATCGCGCTGTGCACCCCGAAGCGGCGCGCCTCGTAGGTGGCCGAGGTGACCACGCCGCGGTTGCCCGCCCCACCGACGATCACCGGCGTGCCGGCCAGCTCGGGGCGCCGGCGCACCTCCACGCTGGCGAAGAAGGCGTCCATGTCGACGTGCAGCAACGTGCAGCCGGCAGCCCGCTCGGACACCCCTGCCCCTCCCCGTCCCCGTCGAACGCGTGTTCGATGCAGTGACCCTATCGGGCGGCCCTCCGCCCGGCCGTCCGCGCCGCGCGGCCCGCAGGTGTGGCAGGCTGATCTTCGCGGTAGAACACCCTCAGGTGGCCGCCGTCCGGTGGTCCCGACCACGACCATCGGAGGAGCCATGGCGCTCGACGACGACATGACCAGCACGGAGGGCCCGGCGGACTCGGGTGCCGGCGAGGGCACGCCCGGCCAGCACGACGGCGGCGCGGACGGCGGTGCCGACGGCGGCGCCCACGGCCCGGCCGACGGCGGCGCGGGCAGCGGTTCCGACGGCGGGGCCGACGGTGGCGCCGATGGCGGTGCCGATGGCGGTGCCGATGGCGGTGCCGACGGCGGTGCGGACGGCGGTGCGGACGGCGGTGCGGACGGTGGCGCGGACGGTGGCGCGGACGGCGGTGCCGATGGCGGCGCCGACGGCGGCGCGGACGGTTCGGCCTGACCGCCGGCACGACCACGCAGGACCGGGCGCCGTCCCCTCCCGGGGACGGCGCCCGTCCGGCCCTGCGTCGCTGCATCCGCGTCGACCCGCAGGTCTTCGCCGCGGAGCACTGGTCCCGCAGGCCCCTGCTCTCCAGCGCCGCGGACCTGGGGGGCACCTTCACCGACCTGCTCAGCCTCGAGGCGGTCGACGAGCTGCTCAGCATCCGGGGGCTGCGCACCCCGTTCCTGCGGATCGCCAAGGACGGCGCCGTCGTCGACCCCAAGCGCTACACCGGCCCGCAGGGCGCCGGCGCCGAGGTGGCCGACCAGGTCTCCTCCGACGCGGTGCTGCGGCTGTTCGCCGAGGGCAGCACCGTCGTGCTGCAGGGACTGCACCGGCTGTGGCCGCCGCTGATCGAGTTCGCCGGCCAGCTCGCCCTCGACCTCGGCCACCCCACTCAGGTCAACGCCTACGTCACCCCGCCGTCCTCGCGCGGGTTCTCCCCCCACTACGACGTGCACGACGTGTTCGTGCTCCAGGTGGCCGGCGAGAAGCACTGGACCATCCACGAGCCGGTGCTCGCCGACCCGCTGCGCAGCCAGCCGTGGACCGACCGGACCGCCGAGGTCGCCGCGGCCGCGCAGCGTCCACCCGTGATCGACACCGTGCTGCGCCCCGGCGACGCGCTCTACCTGCCACGCGGCTACCTGCACTCGGCCGTCGCGCTGGGCGAGACCAGTGCGCACCTGACCGTCGGCGTCCACCCGGTCACCCGCTGGGGCGCGGTCGAGTCCGCCCTGGACCTGGTGCGCACGCTGGCCACCGAGGACGAGGAGCTGCGCGGCTCCCTGCCGCTGGGCGTGGACCTGGCCGACCCGGCGGCCACCGCCGACGACGTCGCCGCGGTGCTGACCGGCCTGCACCGCTGGCTGGACCGGGTCGACCCGGCCGACGTCGCCGACCGGCTGCGCTCCCGGACGTGGGGGCAGGTGCGCCCGGCACCGGTGGCGCCGCTGGCCCAGTCGGCCGCGGCGTCCGCGCTGACGGCGGACACCGTCCTGCGGCTGCGCCCGCTGCTGCGCGTCCAGCTCCGCGGACCCGTCGGCGACCGGGTCACCCTGGTGGCCGGCCGGCGGTCGCTGGAGCTGCCCGCCGCGGACTCCGCGGCGCTCGCCGCGCTGCTCGCGGCCGGTGAACTGGCGGTCGGCGAGCTGCCGGGCCTGGACGCCGACGGGCAGCTCGCCCTCGGCCGCCGGCTGGTGGTCGAGTCGGTGGCCGTGGTGCCGGACGCGACCGCCGGACCCGTCCCCCGTGCGGCGGGGCACGATGGAGGTCGTGGGTGACCCCGTGGCAGAGCCGGCCGACCCGGGTCCACCGCCGTCCGCCCGGGTGACCGGCGACCCGCCTCCCCCCGCGGCGCCGTCCCGGCCGGTCGGCCGGCTGGAGCCCTCCCGGTGCTCGGTGCAGGCGCTGCTGCGCGGGGACTCCCCCACCGCGACCGCTCCGCCGGCCCGGCGCTGGCTGCTGGTGGAGCAGCCCGGCCCCTGGGGGCGGGACGCCCTGCTGGAGTCGCGGTTCGACCAGCAGGTCGCCCGGCGGCTGGCCGCGCGGGCCCGGGACGCCGGCGTCCGGGTGCAGCTGGTGCGCCGTCCCGGTGACCGGCTGTCGGACTCCGGCCGCCGCTGGGCGGTCGTCGACACCACGCCCGGCGTCGAGACGCTGTGGTGGTCGACGCGGACGCGCGACGACGAGCTGCTGGACGCCCCCTGGGACGGCACCGTGGGCACCCCGTCGCAGCGGCCGACGTACCTGGTCTGCACGCACGGCGCGCACGACGCGTGCTGCGCGGTGCGCGGCCGGCCGCTGGCCCGGTCCCTGCCGACCGACCCCGGGGACGTGTGGGAGACCAGCCACCTCGGGGGCGACCGGTTCGCCGCGAACGTGGTGGTGCTGCCGCACGGCCACGTCTACGGACAGGTCCCCGACGACGGCGAGGAACTGGTCTACGCCACCGAGCAGGGGCAGGTCGTGCTGCCCTGGCTGCGCGGCCGGGCCGGGCTGGCCGCACCGGCGCAGGCCGCGCAGCAGCACGCCCGCGCAGAACTCGGCCTGCTCGCCGTGGACGCCCTGCGGGTGCGCGGGGTGCGGACGCTGCCGGCACCGGCGCCCGGCGTCGAGCGGTGGGCGGTGACGCTGGCCGGCCCGGACGGCGGGGACGTGCTGGTGACGGTGGAGAGCCGGCTGTCCGAGCACGCCGCGCAGCTGACCTGCTCCGCGGCCCAGCCGAACCGCTGGCGGATCTGGCACCCGCTGTCGCTGCGGACCGCGCAGCCCTGACCCGCTCCTCAGCCCAGCGCCGCGCCGCGGGCGAGCAGCAGCGGGATCGCCAGCTCGGTCGGGGTCAGCGACCCGTGGTAGGCGGCCAGCCTGGACGGGAACGGCTCCTGCCGGGTGGCGGTCAGCGCCCAGCTGCCCCGGGCGAGCGCCACGACGTCGCCGATCCGGGCGGCGAGCGCGTCGTCGACCGGCCCGAACACCCCGCTCCCCACGGCCTCGTCCCGGCTGACCACCCAGGCCCGGTGCGCCAGCACCGCCTGCCAGGTGGCGAGCACGTCGGCGGCCGCGCCGGGGTGGGCGTGCACGTACCGCGCGCGCGGCTCACCGGCCATCCGCCGGACGCCGTCCCAGAGCTCGGGGACGTCGTCGAGGTCCAGCCGGGTGTGCTCCGGGACGTCGACCATGCCGTGGTCGGCGGTGACGAGCAGCGCGCCGTCGTCCGGCAGTCCCGCCACCAGCTGCTCCACCAGCCGGTCGACGACCCCGAGCTGGTGGCGCCAGGCGGCCGAGTCCACCCCGCGGACGTGGCCGGTGAGGTCCAGGTCGGCGGTGTAGCCGTAGACGAGGGCCCGCGGCGCGGCGGCCATCGACGAGTGGACCACCGCGACCAGGTCGCCGGGGCTGTAGGCCGGGGCGTAGGTCGCGCCCCGGTAGGCGGCGCCGGTGAGCCCCGACCGGGCGAAGGCGTGCGGCCCGACCGCGGTGCAGGGCAGGCCGGCGGCCGCGGCCTGCTCGAAGACGGTGGGCCGGGACTGCCACTCGCGGGGGTCGGGGTCGTCGGTCCACCGCACGTGGTTCAGCGTCCGGTCCTCCCCCGGCACGTCGGTGACGAACCCGAGGACGCCGTGGCTGCCCGGTGGCAGCCCGGTGCCCAGCGTGGTGAGGCTGACCGGGGTGGTGCTGGGGCACGGGGCGCCGAGGACGCCGACCGGGGCGGCCAGCCCGTTCAGCACCGGGGCGATGTCGCGGTGCGCTCGCACCAGGTCCTCGCCCAGGCCGTCGACGAGCAGCACCGCGACGCGCCGCGCCCCACCGAGGGCGTCGGTGAGGCGCAGCGGGTCGGCGGGCAGGTCGCCGCGCCGGACCGGGGCACCGAGGGCGGCGGAGGTCCCGGGCAGCACGTCGGCGAGGTTGGCGGCGCCGTAGACGGGCCGGTGCAGGTCGGCGGGGAGAGGGACCGCTGCGGGTGGGGACGTCACGGGCGGGTGGCGAGGACGTGCAGGCCGGTGGCGACGTCGCGGTAGGGCGAGGTCCCGGCGAGGGCCAGCTCCAGGTCGCGGACCGCGTCGGGGTCCGCGCCGGACGAGGCGTCCAGCAGGTCGGCGACGACCGAGACGCCGCGCCACTCGCCGGGCAGCAGACCGGCGCCGGCGACCAGGTCGAGCAACTCGGGCGGGTCGAAGCGGCGGCGGGCCGGGCGGGCGCGCCCGGGGGCGGGGTCGGTGTCGGTCAGCAGTGCGCGGGCCTCCCGCGGGTGGCCGCCGACGGCCCGGGCCAGCACGGCGCCGGCCCGGTTGGCGGTGGCGACGGACAGCTGGCCACCGGGGCGCAGCAGGCCGGCGATCTCCGCCAGGGTGCTCACCGGGTCGTCGACCACCTCGAGCACGGAGTGGCAGAGGACCAGGTCGAACGAGCTGTCGGGCGAGCTGCCCGGTGCGGCTGCCGCACCGCCCGCGGCCTGGTCGAGGACGGCGTGCATCCGGTCGCCGTCGCCCTGCAGGCCGCGGACGCGCATGCCCACGCCGGCGGTGTCGGCCCGCCGGTGCAGCGTGGCCAGCGCGTCGGCGCTGGGGTCGATGACGGTGACCTGGTGCCCGAGCTGGGCCAGCGGCACGGCGAACATGCCGCTGCCGCCGCCGACGTCGAGCACCCGCAGGGCGGCGCCGGCCTCGGCCACCGGGGCGAGCGCGGCCCAGATCGCCGCCGTGCGGGCGGGGGGCTGCAGTCCGGTGACGGGCTCAGTCGACGGCACCCCGCGGAGCCTAGCCGCGGCCGGCCGGCCGGGTCCCCCCGAAGGGCGGCCCGGCCGGGCCGGGGACGGGGCGCCGCTGCTGGGGCGCGCGGCGTCAGCTGCCGGCGGGCGTCACACCGAACATGAGCACGCGCCGCTCGATGTCGTAGTGCACCGTGCCGGTGTTGGTCAGCAGGTCCTGCAGGTTGTCCGCGTCGTCCGGGTCGAGGGTCAGGACCTCCTCCCAGGCGCCCTGGTCGAGCACGAGCTGCAGGGTGTAGGTGCCGGGCTTGCCCGGCTCCCCGGCGATCCAGCTGAACTGGTAGTGGCTCAGCTGGCGGACCTTGACGCTGTTGTCGGTGACCGGCTGCGGGACCTCGGGCATGGGTTCGTCCTCTCGTGTGTCCAGTGGGTTCTGGCTCTCGGTCGTCCTGCCGGCAGGAACCGCGCCGGCCTGGTCCGCCTACCCGGGGCACTCGCCCCCCATTCGCCGGACCGCGAGCTCGCGAGGCAGGGGGGCAGCAGGCAGGACGGTGGCCCCGCCGCAGGGGCCCGCCGCGAGCCCGCGAGGAGCGGGGCGCGGCGGCGGCCCTGCTGCAGGGTCCCGCCGCGAGCGTGCGAGGAGCGGGGGGCGGTGGTTGCCCCGCCGCAGGGGCCCGCCGCGAGCGTGCGAGGAGCGGGGGGCGGTGGCGGCCCCGCCGCAGGGGCCCGCCGCGAGCGTGCGAGGAGCGGGGGGCGGTGGCGGCCCTGCTGCAGGGTCCCGCTGCGAGCGTGCGAGGAGCCGGGGGGCAGCAGGCAGGACGGTGGCCCCGCCGCAGGGGCCCGCCGCGAGCGTGCGAGTGGCGGGGGGCGGCGGGGTCCTTCCTCAGTGCCCCGAGCTGCCTGGGCTGGAGTGCCAGAGCTTGCGCGGGGCGACCTTGGCGTCCTCCCCGGCCGGCTTGATGTCGGCGTACGGCGACATCCGGAAGCCGGTGGGGTGCACCAGGACCGGGCGGACCACCACCGGGCGGGGCCCGTGCGACGCGGCCGCCCCGGCGATCGCCTGCTCGGTGTAGCTGCCCGGCGCGGCCATCAGCTCGGCCACCGCGTCCAGCCCGCCGGCCTCCCAGGCCTCGTGCAGCGCCGGCAGCTCCCAGGCGCCGGTGGCCCGCATCGAGACCCCGCGCGGACCGGTGCGCCGCAGCACACCCCGCACGACCAGCAGCCAGGAGTGGAAGACGGTGGCGGCGTAGGGGCCCTGCACGTCCTCGAAGAAGGTCGAGTCCGCGCAGCCGGTGCCGTCGTCGAGGGTCACGAAGACCACCCGGCGCCCGGACCTGATCGGCGGGGTCTGGGTGGCCACCTTCACCCCGGCCACCAGCACCTCCACCCCGCTGCGGCACTCCAGCAGCTCCCCGGCCGGCACGGCGCCCAGCGCCGCCAGGAAGGGCCGGTAGAAGTCCACGACGTGCCGGCTGGCGTCCAGGCCCAGCACCTCCAGCTCGGCCCGCACCCGCTCGGCGTCGGTGAACTCCGGCAGCCCGCTGGAGACGAACTCGGGCATCCCCTCGTCGTCGTCCCCCGGGAGGCCGTCGGCCGCCGTCTCCCCGCCGAACAGGTCGAGCCCGAGCTGGCCACCGCTGCTGGCCCGGGCGCCGCTGCGGCTCAGCCGGTCCAGCTCGCCGATCTGCAGCAGCAGGTCGCGCCGGGTCAGCTGCTCCCGGCGCCGGGCCGGCCGGCCACCCTCGCTGTCCCGGACCTCGAACCCGTAGACGGAGTCGAAGCCGCCGGCGAGCACCAGCCGTTCCACCACCGGGCGGGACACCCCCGTCCGCTGCCAGAAGTCGGCGAGCGACCGGTAGGGCTGCCCGTCGGTGATGCGGGCGACCTCGTCGTCGGAGATGCCCTTGACGTCGGCCAGGGACAGCCGGATGCCGTAGCGGCCGGGATTGGGCATCGCCGCGGGCATCCAGGACGGCCGGGGAGGCGGCTGCCGGGGGAACGGCTGCCGGGAGGCCGGTTGTGCCCACGCCTCGTCCGGCTCGTCCTCCGCCGGGTCGTCCAGCCGTTCCACCCGGTAGGCGTCGGTCGAGGCGTTGACGTCCAGCCCCAGCACCCGGACGCCGAAGTTCCGGGCGTCGTCGAGGATCAGCCGCTTGGGGTACATGCCCGGGTCGTGGGTGAGCACCCCGGCCAGGAAGGCCGCGGTGTGGTGGGTCTTCAGCCAGGCCGACTGGTAGGTGGGCAGCGCGAAGGCCGCGGCGTGGGCCTTGCAGAAGCCGAACGAGCCGAAGGCGACCAGCACCTCCCAGACCTGCTCGGCCACGTCGGTCGGGAAGCCCTCGTCCAGCACCCGGGGCACGAACCAGGCCCGCACCTCCGGATGGGCGTCCTTCTCCCCCAGTGCCCGGCGCACCTCGTCGGCCTCGGCGAGGGAGCACCCGGTCAGCGCCGAGACGATCATCAGCACCTGCTCGTGGAAGACCACCACCCCGGCGGTCTGCTCGAGCGCCGGCTCCAGCGCCGGGTGCAGGTAGACCGGCTCCCGCCAGCCGTTCCGGGCCATCAGGAACGGGGTGACCATGTCGCTCTTGACCGGCCCGGGCCGGAACAGCGAGATGTCGACGATGAGGTCCTCGAAGGTCCGGGGACCGAACTTGCCGACCAGCTCGCGCTGCCCGGGTGACTCGATCTGGAACATCCCGAGCGTCCGGGTGGTGCGGATCAGCTCGAACGTCGCCGGGTCGTCGCGCGGCACGGCGTCGATGTCGAGCTGCTCGCCGTCCACCCGGGCGACCTCCTCCATGGCGTGGGCGATCGCCGACTGCATCCGGATGCCCAGCAGGTCCAGCTTGAGCAGTCCCAGGTCCTCGACGTCGTCCTTGTCGAACTGGCTCATCGGGTAGCCGAGATAGCTGTTCTCCACCGGCGTGCGGTCGCGCAGGGTGGCGTCGGAGAGCAGCACCCCGCACGGGTGCAGGGCGATGTGCCGGGGCAGCCCGTCGAGCCGGGCGACCAGGTCGAACAGCAGGTCCAGATCGCCGGAGCCACCGCTGCGTCTGGAGCCCAGCCGGCTGGCCCGCAGCTCCGGCAGGTCGCGCAGCGCCGCGTGCACCTGGTTGGCCCGGATGTGCGGGAAGGCCTTGGCCACGCTGTCGACCTCACCGGCGGGCAGGCCCAGCGCGGCCCCGACGTCGCGGATGGCGTGCCGCACCCGGTAGGTGTCCATCATCGAGATGCAGCTGACCCGGTGCGCCCCGAACCGGGCGATCACCGCGTCGTAGACCTCCATCCGCCGGGCGGACTCCACGTCGATGTCGATGTCGGGCAGCTGGTGGCGCAGCGGGGAGAGGAAGCGCTCCATCAGCAGGCCGTAGCGGAGCGGGTCGACGTCGGAGATGCCCAGCAGGTAGGTGACCAGGCTGCCGGCGCCGGAACCGCGGGCCGCCGCGCGCACCCGCAGCTCCTTGATCAGGCCGACCACGTCGGCGACGGTCAGGAAGTAGGAGGGGTAGCCGAGCTGGTCGATGACCGCCAGTTCGTCGTCCAGCCGCTCGCGGACCGCGGCCGAGGGCGCCATCGCGCGCCGGCCGAACCCGGCCTCGCAGCGGGCCCGCAGCACCTGGGAGGAGCTCAGCCCCCGCTCGGCCCCGGTGGTCACCACGTCCAGCTCGGGGTACCGGACGGTGCCGATGCCCAGGTCGGCCCGGACGTCGACGGCGCACTGCTCGGCGACCCGGGCGGTGGTGGCCAGCAGCCGCAGCGCGGCGTCGCGGTCCGGGCCGGCGATCTCCTCGGCGATCGCGGCCATCTCCTTGCCCGACTTCAGGTACCCCTCGGCGGTCCGGCGGTCCACGTGGCGCTCCCCCAGCGGGACCAGCCGGCGGGCGGCGTCCAGGACGTCGGCGGTCGGGGCGTCGAGGGCGTCGACGTAGCGCACCGCGTTGGTCAGCACCGCCGGCACCCCGGCCTCGGCGGCCAGCCGGAGCAGCGCCTGCGCCCGGGACCGGTCGCCCTGCCCGCGGTGGTGGACCACCTCGAGCACCAGCTGCCCCCCGCCGTCGCCACCGCCGAACACCTCCCGCCAGGCCGCCAGCCGGGCGTGCGCCAGGTCGGCGCGCCCGGCGGCCAGCGCACGGCCCACCGAGGACTCCGGGCCCAGCACCGCGAGCAGCCCGCGAGCGTGCTCGGCGGCCCGGGTCAGCGAGCCGACCGGTTCACCGCGGGTGCCGCCCAGGTGGACGGCGCTGGTCAGCCGGCACAGCGACGCCCAGCCGGCGCCGTCCCGGGCCAGGAAGGTGACCCGCGGGAACCGCGGGTCGACGCTGGCCCCACCGCGGGCCGGGGACCGGCGGCCGGAGGGATGGGTGGCCCGGCGCAGCTCCACCGAGGAGATCCGGCCCGGCCTCAGCTGCGGCCCCGGGTCGCCCGGCTCGCCGCCGGCCGCCGGGTCGACGGCCAGGTCGACGCCGAAGAGCGGCCGGATGCCCGCCGACCGGCAGGCCAGCGCGAACTTGACCGCGCCGTAGAGACCGTCGCGGTCGGTGAGGGCCAGTGCCCCCATGCCGTGCTCGGCCGCGCGGGCGACCAGGTCGGCGGGGTGGTTGGCGCCGTAGCGCATCGAGTAGCCGGACGCGACGTGCAGGTGGACGAAGGGGTCGGTCATGCCCGGGGGGCCCCGGCCGCACGCTGGCCGGTGCGCTGCCCGGTGTGCTGCCCGGCACGCTGCCCGGTGCGCTGGCCGGTGCCCCCCGACCGGCCCGCGGACCGCAGCCGGCCGGTCGGAGGACCGTCCACCGACCGGCTGAGCGTCGACTCGACGACCGCCAGGAAGGCGCCGGCGTCCCGGACCAGGTCGTCGGCCTCCCGCTCGGTGACCGCGGAGGAGAGCCCGGCCTCGGCCGCGGCGCGCTTGGCCGCTCCCGCGGCGAAGAACGCCGCCCACTCCCCCAGCTCCGGGGCGACCTCGGTGATCAGCACCCAGGCGCTGCGCGGTCGGCGGCGCCCCTGCTGGGGTCGGGTACGGGTGGCCAGCACGGCGGCCGCGGCCCGCAGCGCGGCGAGGTGGGCCGTCGCGTAACGCCAGCCCGGGTCGGGGCAGTGCGCCGCCTCGGCCAGCCCGCGGTGGGCCTGGCCCAGCAGCTGGCTGGCTGACGGCGGCAGCGGCGGCAGCAGGGGCAGCTGCCCCTCGGTGGCCGACCGGAGAGCTGTCGCGGCCATCAGTCGTGCACCCGGACGAGCAGCCACTGGTCGGCCGTCGGCTCCCAGGACAGGTCGAACACCCCGGCGAAGCTCATCCGGGACCGGCCGGCCCGGACCGCCTCCACCCGCCACACCTGCCGGGTGGCGACCAGCTCCGCCGACGCCCCGCCCCGCTCCGCACCCGGGTCGGACCGCCACCAGGGGGCGGTCTCCACCCAGGAGTCCAGCACCTCCCCGACGGCGTAGCGGCTCTGCCCACGCCAGAACTGGGCCGGCCCCTGCGCCCCCTGCTCCACCTGGACCTCTTCCCCCACACGTCCACCAGCCCCGACGAGCACCCGGCTCATGACAGACTCCGCAACTCTCGCCCCCACCGGCGTCCCGTCCGACCCGGCGAGGGGGAAGCGCCACAGGGGCGGCCCGGGTCGGTGGACGGTCCACCGGTGTTCGAACACGTGTTCGAACACCCAGAAGTAGACCCGACCGCCCCGAGGGCGTCAAGCGCAACGCGGCGTGTCCCCGGACGCGTCGGTGCAGTCACTGCACCGACGCCACACCGACCCTGGAACGACCCCGCACCCCCGGAAACGGCTCGCCCAGGACCCCCGCCAGCCGCTCCTGGCGACCCCCCGCCGGGGACGGCGCACCGGCCGGTCCCTCGTGACCGGGCAGGTGACCCCCACCGGACGGGTCGATGGGAGGATCGGTCCCATGACCCCGCCGGAACACCCCCGGGTCGCCGAGGTCGCGCGCCTGCTGCGCTCCGCCGGTGTCCACGGCGAGGTGCGCACCCTCCCCGACAGCGCCCGGACGGCAGCCGCGGCCGCCGGGCAGCTCGGCGTGGAGGTGGGGGCCATCGCCAACAGCCTGGTCTTCGACGTCTCCGGCGACCCGCTGCTCGTGCTCACCAGCGGCGCCCACCGCGTCGACGAGGCCAAGGTGGCCGGGCTGCTCGGCGTCCCGCGGATCAGCCGGGCCACCCCCGAGTTCGTCCGCCGGCACACCGGCCAGGCCATCGGCGGGGTCGCCCCGATCGGGCACCCCGCCCCGATCGGCACCCTCGTGGACGTCGAGCTGGCCCGCCACCGGCAGGTCTGGGCCGCCGCCGGGCACCCGCACACCGTCTTCCCCACCACCTACGACGAACTGCTCCAGTTGACCGGCGGCACCCCGGCCGAGGTCGGGGACGGGCCGGCGGCCGCGCCGGCGGACGGCGGCCCGAGCCCGGTCGGGACGGCCGCGCAGTGACCGGCACCGCGCCCGCGACCCGGGTCACCGAGCTGCCCACCGCCTGGGTGCGCGAGCACCTGCACGAGGTGCTCGCCATCTACGGCGCGGCGATGGGCTACAGCGAGTCCGTGGTCGCCGGCCGCTACGGCTACGCCGTCCAGCACACCGAGCGGGAGGGCTTCCGCGCCGTCGGCGCCTTCGCTGAGGCCCAGCAGGGGGACGGGGAGCGGCTGGTCGGCTTCGGGTACGGCTACCAGGTGGCCCCCGGCCAGTGGTGGCACGACCAGGTCCGCCAGGCGGTGGACCGGCGCACCGCCAAGCAGTGGCTGCCCGGCGCCTTCGAGGTGTGCGAGCTGCACGTGCTGCCCGACCAGCAGAGCCGCGGCCTGGGCCGCCAGCTGCTGCACGCGCTGCTGGCCGGGCTCCCCCAGCCGGTGGCCCTGCTGAGCACCCCCGACGCGGACACCAAGGCCTTCCGGTTGTACCGGGCCGACGGCTTCGTCGACCTGGCCCGCGGATACCACTTCCCCGGCGACGCCCGGCCCTTCGCCATCCTCGGCGCCCGGCTGCCGCTCACCCCGTCCTCCGGGAGGCCCTGATCAGCACCGGCACCGCGCCCGACACCACCGTGGACGCCGTCGTCGTCGGCGCCGGGCACAACGGACTGGTCGCCGCCTGCCACCTGGCCCGGGCCGGGCTCCGGGTGGAGGTCGTCGAGTCCGACGACGTGCTCGGCGGCGCGGTCTCCACCGTCGAGCGGTGGCCCGGGGTGCGGGTCGACCGCGGCTCCAGCGCCCACGTCATCATCCGGCACAGCGGGGTGGTCGAGGAGCTGGAGCTCGAGCGGCACGGCCTGCGCTACGTCGACTGCGACCCGTGGGGGTTCGCACCCGCGCCGGTCCCGGGCGACCCCGGCCCCGCGGGCCGCCCGCTGGTCTTCTCGGTCGACCTGGACGCCACCTGCGCGTCCATCGAGGCGGCCTGCGGAGCCGAGGACGCCGCGGCGTACCGGCGGTTCGTCGAGGTGTGGGGGCCGCGCAGCGCCGCGGTCGTGCGGGCCTTCGGCGACCGGCCCAGCCCCGGCCGGCTGGCGCGGCACCTGTGGCCGATCGGCGCCCCCCGGCCGGGGCAGCCGCGCACCCCGGGCGGGGAGATCGCCACCGACTTCCTCGGCTCCGGCGACGCGCTGCTGGACCGGTGGTTCTCCAACGAGCGGCTCAAGGCCGCGCTGGCCTGGTTCGGCGCGCAGTCCGGCCCCCCGATGTCCGAGCCGGGGACCGCGGCCATGGTGGCCTGGGCCGCGCTGCTGCACGACGTGCCGCCCGGTCACCCGGTGGGCGGGTCGGGTGGCCTCACCCAGGCCCTCGCCGCCCGGCTGGCCGCCGACGGCGGCCGGGTGACCCTCGGCGACGGAGCCGCGCGGCTGCTGGTGGACGGCCCGCCGGACGCGCGGCGGGTGACCGGCGTGCAGACGGTGTCCGGCCGGCGGGTGAGCGCGCCGGTGGTGGTGGCCGCCTGCCACGTGCTGGCGACCCGTGAGCTCGCCGGGGAGGACGCGCCCCCGGCGCTGGCGGGCGCCGCTCCGCCGGTGGGCAACGGCTTCGGCCTCGTGGTGCGCGCCCTGACCGACGCCCTGCCGTCCTATCCCGGCGCGACCGCGGACGAGTCGCTACAGGGGCTGCAACTGCTGTGCACCGACCGGGCCCAGCTGGCCCGGGCACACGGCGACTGGCTGGCCGGGGAGCTGCCGCGGGAGCCGGTGCCCCTGGCGATGTCCTTCAGCGCGAGCGACCCGACACTCGCTCCGGCCGGTCAGCACGTGGTCACCGTCTGGGGACAGTGGTACCCCTACACCCTCGCGGACGGCGGCGACTGGGACGCCCTGGCCGAGCCCGCCGCCCGGCAGCTGGTCGACGCGGTCGACCGGTACGCCCCGGGCTTCGCCGCCTCGGTACAGCGGACGTACGTCCAGACGCCGCTGCAGCTCGAGCGGGAACTGTCGCTCCCCCGTGGCAACGTCATGCACGTGGAGATGGGCCTGGCCAGCATGTTCGCCTTCCGGCCGACGCCCGCGCTGTCCGGCCACCGGGTGCCCGGCCTCGGCGGGCTCTACCTCACCGGTGCCTCCACCCACCCCGGCGGCGGGGTGTCGGGCAACTCCGGGCGGACGGCGGCCCGGCTGGTGCTGGCCGACCGCCGGCCGGTGGCCCGGGCCCGCGCGCGGGCCGGCGACGCCCTGGGCACCGCGGTGCGGGCGCTGGGTCGGGTCCGGGGCGGGCGCAGGTGACCGGGGCGGTCGCCGCTGCGCGCACCCCGGCACCCCCACCGGTCCTGCGGTGGGCGCCGCTGGCGCTGGCCGGCGCGCTGGTGCTCAGCGCGATCGCCTATCCCCTCAGTGACGGAACCACCCGGGACACCGTGAGCTGGACCATCGTGCTGCTCGGCGCGGCGGTCGCGGTCCTGTCGGCCGCGGCGGCCAAGGGCATCCGCACCGGGGCCGCCGTCCTGGCGCTGGTCGCCGGGGTCGCCGTGCTCGTCGAGGCGCTGGGGCTGGCCACCGGTTTGCCCTACGGCGAGTACTCCTACAGCGACACCCTGGGGCCCACGCTGCTCGGCGTGCCGTTCCTGGTGCCGCTGGCCTGGCTGATGATGGCCTGGCCCAGCTGGGTGCTGGCCGCCCGGCTCACCGCCCGGGTGCGGCCGGCCCGCCGCGCCGCGGCGCGGGTGCTGGTCGCCACCTACCTCTTCGCCGCCTGGGACGTCGTCCTGGACCCGCAGATGGTGCAGGCCGGCTACTGGCGCTGGGCGCACCCCTCGCCCGGCCTGCCGGGCATCGACACGGTGCCGCTGACCAACCTCGGGGGCTGGCTGCTGGCCGGCCTGGTGCTGATGACGCTGCTCGACCCCGTGGTCGGCCGGACGGCGCGCACCCCGGGGATCCCCCGTGCCGACGCCGCGCCGCTGCTGGTGCTGGGCTGGATGACCCTGGGCGGCGCGCTGGCGCACGCCGGCTGGCTGGACCTGCCCGGATCGGCGGTCTGGGGTGCGCTGCTGGCGGTCCCGGTGCTGGTCGCCCTCGTCCGTACCCGCCGCCGGGCCGCGGCCGGCGAGCGGTGAGCGGTGGCCGCTAAGCCGGGCCGGCACGGTGCCGCGGGACGGGCCGGCCGGGCGCTGGTCCGGGGCGGCGCCGCGGTGTCGGTCCTGGGAGCGCTGCACGCCGCGGTGAACACCCGGCTGCTGCGCCGCCCTCCGGTGCCGGCCCCCGCGGTGCGCGTCCCGGTCGCCGTGGTGCTGCCGGTGCGCGACGAGGCCGACCAGGTGCTCGACTGCCTCGCCGCGGTGCTCGACCAGCGCGGGGTGCACCGGCTGTCCGTGGTCGTGGTCGACGACGGGTCGGCCGACGGGACCGGCGACCTGGTCCGCGGGGTCGCCGACGACCGGGTGCGGCTGGTCCCCGGCACCCCGCCCGGCCCGGGCTGGCTGGGCAAGCCGCACGCGTGCGCGCAGGGCGCCGCCGCGGCCGGCGCGGCGGAGGTGCTGGTCTTCGTCGACGCCGACGTCCGGCTGATGCCCGACGCGGTCGCCTCCGCCGTCGCGCTGCTGGAGGCCCACGGCCTGGACCTGGTGTCGCCGTGGCCGCGGCAGCTGGCGGTCACCGCGGCCGAGCGGCTGGTCCAGCCCCTCCAGCAGTGGCTGTGGGCGACGTTCCTGCCGCTGCGGCCGGCCGAGCGGTCTCCCCGGCCGTCGCTGGCCGCGGCCAACGGCCAGTTCCTGGTGGTCCGCCGGTCGGCCTACGACCGGGCCGGCGGGCACGGCGCGGTGAAGGGCGCGGTGATCGAGGACATCGCCCTGCTGCGCGCGGTCAAGGCAGCCGGAGGCCGGGGGGTCGTCGTCGACGGGTCGACGCTGGCCGCCTGCCGGATGTACGACGGCTGGCCCGCGGTGCGCGACGGGTACGCGAAGTCGCTGTGGTCGGCGGTGGGCGGCCGTCCGGCGGCCGCCGCGGCCGCCGCGGCGGCGCTCAGCCTGGGCTGGCTCCTGCCGCCGCTCGCCGCGCTGACCGGGTCCCGGGCCGGGCTGGTCGGCTGGGCGGCCGGCGTCGCCGGCCGGGCCGTGGTGGCCGCCGGCACCGGGGGCCGGGCCTGGCCCGACGCACTGGCCCACCCGGTGTCGGTGCTGCTGCTGGACGTGCTGGTCGCCCGCTCGCTGGCCGGCCACCGCCGGGGCGACCTGCGGTGGCGCGGGCGGGCGGTCGACGCCGGGCCCGCCGCCGACCGGAGGTCTGGGGCGCGGTAGCACCCCCGGACTGCGCCACTCCGTCCGGGCCCCTACGGTCGGGGACGTGATCAGCGACGACCTGCTCGCCCTGCGTTCGGACCCCGCCTCGGCCCTGGTGCTCGTCGGGCTGCGCGGCGACTGGTAGCCGTACTGCTGCGCCCAGGCGGTCCGCCTGGCCCGGTCGTCCTCCCGTCTCGCCGCCGCCGGCACCGAGGTGGTCCTCGCCTCGGTCGAACCCCCCGAGGTCCAGCTCGCCGCGAACCGGACCTGGCACCTGCCGTTCCGCTGGGTCAGCGACCCCGGCGGGGAACGGCTGGCCAAGCCGTTGGACGCCTGGGACGAGGACGCGTCCATCTTCCGGCCGATCGTCGTGGCCGTCGCCCCCGACGGCCGGGAGGTCTACCGGGAACTGTCCCGGGACTTCACCGACCGGGTCGACGACGAGCCGGTGCTGGCCGCGGTCGAGGCCCTGGGCCTGCCCGCGCTGCCCCCACCGCCGACGTGGGAACCGGAGGGGGTGCGGCCCCAGCCGTCGGAGCGTGCCTTCACACCGGCCAGCTTCGTCCCCTACTTCCGGGCGATCCGCTTCAACACGATGGCGCTGAGCCAGCGGATGTTCGACGAGCGGGACCGCGACCAGCTCGTCACCGAGCAGCGGATGGCCGAGTCGTTCCTGGCCGCCTTCGACGAGTGGCGGGCCGAGCACCCCCCGGACCGGCAGTAGCCCGGGTGCGGGTGCGGAGCGCCGTCCGGCGTGGACGACGATGACCCGGTGAGCTCTCCGGACCAGCCCCCCGCCCGCGTGCAGTTCGACCCCACGGAGATGGAGGCCGGGGCGTTCTACCGGGTGCTCAACTCGGTCGTCGTGCCCCGGCCCATCGCCTGGGTGGTCACCCGGTCGGCCGAGGGCGTGCTCAACCTGGCCCCGCACTCCTTCTACACGGTGGCCTGCGTGGACCCGCCGATCGTGCAGTTCACCTCCGTCGGCCGGAAGGACTCCCTGGTGAATGCGGAGGCGACCGGCGACTTCACGGTCAACCTGACCCCCGAGGAGCTGTTCGAGCAGGTCAACGCCACCGGCACCGACTTCCCGGCCGGGCTCAGCGAGGCCGAGCAGTGCGGCGTGGCCCTCGAGCCCAGCGAGGTGGTCTCCACGCCCCGGGTCGCGCGGTCGCCGGTGTCGCTGGAGTGCACGCTGCACTCGACCCTGCGGCTGGGCGACAGCACCGTCGTCCTCGGCCGGGTGGTCCGGATCGCCGTCACCGAGCGGGCGGTGCGCGACGGCCGGCCGCGCATCGAGGAGCTGCGGCCGCTCGCCCGGCTGGGCGGCAACGAGTGGTCGACCATCGGCGAGGTCAAGGAGATCCGCCGGATCCCCTACCGGAAGTGGGCCGAGGACCCGTCCATCGGCGACCAGCTCCGCGGCACGTGAAGAAGGACCACCCTTCCCCCCACGCCTCGCAGGCTCGCCGCGGGCCCCTGAAGGGTGGCCTCCCCCGTACGTCTCCGGGCCCCCGCGAGTCAGAGGGGCAGGTGGGGGGCGACCTCGTCGGCGGCGTCGGCGCCGAAGGCGGCGGCGAAGCGCTCCAGGAACGGGCCGGTCGGCAGGCTGTACTCCTGGGTGCCGATGACCTCGATCGCCGCGGTGGCCACCGCGGACCCCACCTGGGTGGCCCGCTCCAGGCCCAGGCCCCACTGGCGGGCGGCGACGAAGCCGGCACGCAGCGCGTCGCCGCCGCCGGTGGGCTCGACCGGCTTGGTCTCCGGGACGGCGATCACCTCGATCCGTTCCTCGCCGCGGCGGTCGACGACGACGCCCTCGGCCGCCCGGGTGGTGACCCAGACGCCGACCCGGTCCAGCACCTCGGCCTGCGACCAGCCGGTCTTCTGCAACAGCAGCGCGTGCTCGTACTCGTTGGTGAAGAGCAGGTCCGCGCCGTCGACCAGCGTGCGGATCATCTCGCCGTCGGCCCAGGCCAGCTGCTGGGAGGGGTCGGCGAGGAACGGGTAGCCGCGGTCCCGGCACTCCTGGGTGTGCTGGACCATCGCCTTCGGGTCGTTGGGCCCGACGATCACCAGGTCCAGCGCGCCGACGCGCTTCTCCACCGGCGCCAGCTCGATCAGCGAGGCCTCCGACATCGCACCGGAGTAGAAGGACGCGATCTGGTTGTTGGCGGTGTCGGTCGTGCAGACGAACCGGGCGGTGTGCTTCATCTCCGACCAGCGCACGCTGCCGGTGTCCACGCCGTGCCGGCTCAGCCAGGCGTCGTAGTCGTCGAAGTCGCTGCCCACCGCGCCGACCAGGACCGGCCCGAGCCCGAGCAGGCCCAGCCCGTAGGCCATGTTGGCCCCCGCGCCGCCGCGGTGCTGCACCAGGTCGTCGACCAGGAAGGAGAGCGAGACGTTCTCCATCTTGCCCTCGACGAACTGGTCGGTGAACTTCCCCGGGAAGGTCATCAGGTGGTCGGTGGCGATCGAACCGGTCACGACGACGGGCATCGGAGCACCTCTCGCGTGCGGGCTGGCGCCACCCAGGGACGTCTGGACCCCGGACCGGTGGCGAGCACCGGGGCGGGGACAGCCTAGGAGCACCGGGACGCCGGCGCGCGCCGCCCCGTCCTGCCTCAGTCGGCCAGCGCCCGCCGCACCTGCAGGCCCAGCTGCGCGGTGCCCACCACCCCGAGCACGCAGCCCACCGCCGCGCCGCAGGTCACCACCCAGCCGCCGGGGTCCAGGGCGGCGACGACCCCGGCCCCGACCAGCGTGCAGCCGGCCATCGCCACCCGGGTGGGTCGCTCCCACACCGAGATGACCCCGGTCTCGGCGACCCCGGCCTGCCCGGCGCGGGCGCGCAGGTAGTCCGGCAGCCAGCACAGCGCGCCGAACGCCGCGGCCAGCCAGCCCGGCGCGCCCGCCGCCCACAGCGCCCCGGCGTAGGCGACCTCGGTCAGCCGGTCGACCACCGAGTCCAGCACGAAACCGCGCCGCGACGCCGTCCCCCCGGCGATGGCCAGCGCACCGTCCAGCGAGTCCAGCAGTCCGGACAGGCCCACCAGCAGCCCGGCCAGGACCAACCAGCCGTTCCCGGCCGCGGCCGGCCCGACCGCCGCGGCCGCGACCACCAGTCCCAGCGCGGTGGCCAGCAGGGGCGACCGGCCGGCGAACGGCCGGGCCAGCGTGTAGGCCAGCGTCAGCCAGCCCCGCACCAGGCGGTTGTCAGCCGGGTCGGTGCCGCCGTGCCAGGTCGCCCATGCCGCCAGGTACTCGTCCCGGCTCAGCACCGCCCGGTCCCCGCCCACCCGTCCACCACCGGTGCAGTCTCCCCCAGCCGCCCCGCCGCACAGCCGGGACGGGGACAGTGGTGCGGGTGCTCGCCGGTCTCTCCCCCGCCCGCCGCCGCCTGGCGCTGGCCGCCGCCGTCGCCGCCGTCGCGGTGCTGATCCTGCTCGCCGCCGTCCTCGTCCCCCGCCTCACCGCCGACGACCCGGCGCCGGTCGCCCAGGACGTGCCCGGTCCGGTGCTGCTGGTGCCCGGGTACGGCGGGTCGACCCGGTCCCTGGAGCCGTTGGCCGCCCGGCTGGTCGCCGCCGGGCGCGACGCCACCGTCGTCCCCGTGCCCGGCGACGGCACCGGCGACCTGGAGGCGTCGGCGGACGCGCTGGCCGACGCCGCCGACGGGGCGCTGGCCCGCACCGGCGCGGCCAGCGTGGACGTCGTGGGGTACTCCGCCGGCGGGGTCGTCGCCCGGTTGTGGGTCGCCGACGGCGGCGCCTCCTCGGTGCGCCGGGTGCTGACCCTCGGCTCGCCGCACCACGGGACGACGCTGGCCGACCTGGCCACCGGAGTGGCACCGGACCAGTGCCCCGTCGGCTGCCGGCAGCTGACCTCCGACAGCCCGCTGCTGGCCCGGCTGAACGCCGGGGACGAGACGCCGGACGGCCCCACCTGGGTGTCGGTGTGGACGACGGCCGACGAGACGGTGCGCCCACCGGAGTCCGCCCGATTGGAGGGGGCGGTGGACGTCCCGGTGCAGTCGGTGTGCGCCGGCTCCCGCGTGGGGCACGGGCAGCTGCCCGCCGACGCCGTCGTCCAGGCCATCGTGCTGGCCGAGCTGGCCGCCGGCCCACCGGTGCAGCTCGGGCCGGAGGACTGCGCGCAGGTCTCCGCCGCCGGATGACCGCGGGAGGACGTCTAGGAAGAGCTCCGGATGGGCATCCCCGGAGCGGGTCCGCGGACGCGGGCCGGCCTGCGAGACGACCGCCCCGGGAGGCACCGCATGACGACCCGACGCCAGGACCTCGCTCGACCGCAGGACTCCGGGCGGGAGGAGGACCGGCGCAGCGACCAGCGCAAGCAGACCTTCAGCGAGCGGGTCGCCAACGGCGGCTGGCTGCTGTACACCGTGGAGGTCCTGGTCCTCCTGGTGATCTTCGGCTGGCTCTTTCTGACCGTCTCGCTGGCCGGGGGCTGACCCGGCCGCCTCCGACCGGCCCGGGTCCCGCGCAGGACCCACGGTGGGCGACTCAGCTGGTGACGTCCTTGGTGGTGAAGTTGGCCCAGGCCGCCGCCAGCAGGACCCCGACGTAGACCGCCTGCAGCGCCAGGCCGCGGACCAGGTCGCGCCACAGGATCGGGTCGCGGAAGAGGTCGACGAAGGCCAGCCAGTAGCGGGTGGGGAGGTACGGCGCGATCGCCGAGGCGGCGTCCAGGGTGAACAGCAGCGACGAGGCGATCAGCACCGCGAGGGCGCCCAGCATGGCGGCCAGCGGGGAGTCGGTCAGCGTGGAGAAGAACAGCGCGAACGCCGCCACGCCCAGCATCGAGAAGGTCACGTAGCCGATGGCCAGCGCGGTGCGCCCGGCGATGTCGGTGGAGGTGAGCGACGTCCCCGACAGTGCCGTCCCGCCCAGCGGCTGTACCTCGAAGAAGGTCTGCCCGACCAGGTAGCCGACGCCGGCCACCACCAGCACGGTGACCAGCACGAACGCGAACACCGACACCAGCTTGGCCACCAGCAGGCGGGTCCGCCCGGCGGGGCGGGCCAGCAGGTAGCGCAGCGTGCCGGCCTGCGCCTCGCCGGCCACGGCGTCCCCGGCGATGAGCGCCACCGCGATGGGCAGGAACAGCGGCAGCACGATGGCCAGCGCCGCCAGCGGGTAGAGCGTGCCGTTGGTCAGGACGGCGGACAGGAACACCGGGCCCTCGCCGGGCCGCGGCGCCAGGTCGGTGAGCGCGATGAGCACGGCGACCAGCACCGGCAGCGCGTTGAGCAGCGCGATGGTCACCCAGGTGCGCGGACGGCGGAACAGCTTGCGGAGCTCGACGGCGATCACCGGCGTCCCCGCTCCCCCGGCGCGTCGACCCGGTCCGCGCTGGTGCCGGCCGCGGCCAGCACCACCTCCTCCAGGCTGGGGCGCTGCAGCGCCAGCCCGGTCACCGGCACCCCGGCGGCCACCAGTGCGGCGTTGACCTCGGCCGGGTCGGCGCCGCGGACCACCGCCCGGACCGCGTCGACGGAGAGCACCCGGCCGTCCAGTGCCGCGCGCACCCGTTCCGGCTCGGGGGTCTCGACCACCGTCGCCCCGGTCGGCGCGGTCAGGGTGGCCAGGTCGTCCTGCAGCACCAGCCGCCCGCGGTCCAGCACGCCGACGCGGGTGCACAGCTGCTCGACCTCGGCCAGCAGGTGGCTGGAGAGGAACACCGTCGTCCCGCCGCGGTGCAGCTCCAGCAGCAGGTCGCGGATCTCGTGGATGCCCTGCGGGTCCAGCCCGTTGGTCGGCTCGTCCAGCACGAGCAGCTCGGGACGGCGGAGCAGCGCCCCGGCCAGCCCCAGCCGCTGGCGCATGCCCAGCGAGTAGGCCTTCACCGGACGGCGCCCGACGCCGGCCAGGCCCACCTGCTCGAGCACCGTGTCCACCCGCGAGCGGCGGGTCCGCCGTGACCCGCCCGGCCCGGCGGCGTCGAGCAGCGCGAGGTTGGCCCGGCCGGACAGGTGCCCGTAGTGCGCCGGGCCCTCGACCAGGGCCCCCACCCGGGGCAGCACCCGCCGCGCCGCCCGGGGCATCGGCTCGCCGAGCAGCCGCACCTCGCCCTCCGTGGGCAGCACCAGGCCCAGCAGCATGCGCACCGTCGTCGTCTTGCCCGAGCCGTTGGCGCCCAGGAAGCCGTAGACGTCACCGGCCCGGACGTCGAGGTCGACGCCGTCCACGGCGCGCAGCCGGCCGTAGCGCTTGACCAGGCCCCGCGTGGAGATCACCGGGTCGGTCACCGGGCCGCTCCGGGGGCCGTCAGCTCCGCGGCAGCGGCGGCCAGCGCGTCCAGGCTGACGGTGCCGGCCAGCAGCCAGTGCCGCTCACGGTCGGCGTGCACCACCATCAGCCCGAGCGGCCCGGCGGCCAGCCGGACTCCGAGGTCGTCCACCACGGCGCCGGGGGCGAGCTCCAGCTCCGCGCTCAGCGCGTTCGCCGCCCGGTCCGGCACGATCGAGACCGCCAGCAGCGTCACCCCGCGGCCGTAGACGCCGACCGCGGGCGGGGTGCCCTCGACCGCGCGGTCGGCCAGTCCGGCCAGCGTCCCCGGCAGCGGGACGGGTCGCACCCGGCGGCCGGTGTCGAGCAGGTCCTGCTGCGCGTCGTCGCGGCGGACCTCGGCGCCCGGCGGCGGGGTGAAGGCGGTGACCGCGGCCGCCGGGGTGGCGACGTCCAGGCTGAGGAAGCCGGTGTCCACGGCCGGCCCGCCGCTGCCGGTGTCGCTCCCGGACACCCGCACGCGCAGCGGGATGCCGCTGTCCGCGTCGACCCACACGTCGACCCGGGAGACCGAGGCGGCCGCGTCGGCCGGGGTGATCCGCAGACCCAGCGCGTCCCGCCCGGCGACGCGTCCGGCGCCGGTCCGGGACAGCTCCTCGTCCACGGCCTCGGCCAGCAGCCGGCGACCCAGGGCGCTGGGCAGCAGGTCCGGTGCGGTCGGCAGCGCCAGGGGCAGGACGCCGGAGCGGGAGGCCACGTCGTCCTCGTACTCCCAGGTCCACAGGCCCTCGGTGTCGCGGTGCACGCCGGTCTCCCCGGTCGGCGAGACGACGTCGACCCGCCAGTCGTCGGCGGAGCGGTACCAGGCGCGCATCGTCGTCCGGTCGCTGAGCAGGTCCGAGACCGGCGTCAGCTGGTCGCCGACCGGCAGCGTCAGGCCGCCGGCGGCCTGCGCGTAGCCGGAGAAGGGGACGTCGGCCGAGGCCAGGGCCCGGTCCCGCAGCTGCGCGGCCGGGGTGCCGGCGTCGGAGGCGGGCAGCGCACCGACCAGCGCGGGCAGCGCGAGCAGGACGGCGACACCGGCGACCACGAGCGCCCAGCGCCGCGCGGCACCGCGGCGGTGTCCCCGGGCAGCCATGTCAGCCACCGTACGACGGCGCCCCCAGCGGCCGGCCGCCGCCGAACACGGCGCCCGGCCGGCCGGCCGGTCAGTGGGCGTCCGAGCGGGCCGGTCCCGCCCCTGCGTCGGAGTCCCCCGTCGCGCCGGAGTGGTCCTCGGCGTGCTGGGCCCTGCGCCGGTGCAGGGTGAGGCTCAGCACGAGCACCACCAGGCCACCGACGACGAGCCCGAGCAGCGCGCTGGCCAGGGTGTTGACCAGCCAGCCCACCACCCCGCCGAGGGCCCCCGTCGCCTCGTGCGCCGCCTCCTCCAGGTGGTGCACCGCGCCGTACAGGGCGTGGAAGCCCAGCTCGTCGGTGCCCAGCAGCAGGATGTGGCCGCCGACCCACAGCATCGCGGCCGTCCCGACGACGGTGAGGACGGTCAGCAGGCGGGGCATCCCCTTCACCAGCCCGCGGCCGAACGCGGCCACGCCTTTCCGGGGGACCTGGGACAGCCGCACTCCGGCGTCGTCCATCTTCACGATAAGGGCGACGACGCCGTACACCAGGACGGTGATGGCGAGCGCCACGACGACGAGGATGATCGCCCGGGACAGGAACGGCTCGTCGGCCACCTCGTTCAGCGAGATGACCATGATCTCCGCGGACAGGATGAAGTCGGTGCGCACCGCCCCGGACACGACGGTGTCCTCGTCGGGCAGCTCCTCCTCGCCCGCGGCGTGGTCGTCGTGCCCGCTGCTGAGCCGGTGCCACACCTTCTCGGCGCCCTCGTAGCAGAGGTAGGCGCCGCCGAGCATGAGGATCGGCGTGAGCAGCCACGGCAGGAACTGGCTGAGCACCAGGATCGCCGGCAGGATGATGAGCAGCTTGTTGCGCAGCGAGCCCAGGGCGATGCGCCGGATGATCGGCACCTCGCGCTCGGCGCTGAGGCCGCGCACGTACTGCGGGGTGACCGCGGTGTCGTCGACCACGACCCCGGCGGCCTTCACGCCGGCCCGACCGGCGGCGGCCCCGACGTCGTCGATGGAGGCCGCGGCGGCGCGCGCCAGCAACGCCACGTCGTCGAACAGGGCCACGAGTCCACCCGCCACGGGAGGTCCTTCCGGTCGGTCAGCACGCGTGTGCTGGTGCAGTGATCATGGTCTGTCCGGCCGTACCGTGCGGGCACACGCCCGTCGCCTCTGCCCTACCCCGGCCCCGGGGCCGTCGAACGCCTCGTCGGTTGTGCCGCGGCCCGCTCCGGAGGACGCTCCTGACGGGCCGGTCCCGACTCGAGGAGGACGCCGATGGACGCCACACCGGGCTGCCGGGTCGTCCGGCCGGGGAACGGCTACGGGGGCGCGCAGGGGCTGGCCTACGGCGCCGGGATCTCCGCGGAGTCCGCCGGCTCCACCGGGCTGTGCCTGCACACGGTGGTCATCCCGCCCGGCGGACGGGCGTCGGCCCACCTGCACGCGCACCACGAATCGGCCGTCTACGTCGTCTCGGGGGTGAGCGAGATGTGGTGGGGCGAGCAGCTGTCCCACCGCGACGTCGTGGCCGCCGGGGAGTTCGTCTACATCCCGGCCGGCGTCCCGCACCTCCCGGTCAACCCGAGCCGCACGGACCCGGTGACCGCCGTCGTCGCCCGGACCGACCCCGATGAGCAGGAGAGCGTGGTGTTGCTCCCTGAGCTCGACGCGCTGGTCCCGCCGTCCGGCTGATCGCGTCCAGGCCGACATCGGGCACGCCGGCCGACCCGCACGGCACACGCCGACGTCCCGCGGGGAACGTGCGGACCCCGGGTGGGCGGCCTAGCGTCCCTCGCATGGCCCTCCAGATCAGCGACGCCGTCGTCGTGGACGTCCTGCGCCGGGTCGACCGCGCGGCCACGCCCCTGGTGCGGAGGCTGGGCCGCCCGCCGCAGCTCCCGCCGGCCCAGCGGGCCCGCTGGTGGGCCGAGCAGGTCAGCCGGGTGGCGGCCGGGGTCTCCGCGGCGCCGCGGTTCGCCGGGAAGCTCGCCGACCTGCTGCCGCTGCAGAACACCGTCGGCTCGGCGGTGCAGGCGGTCGTCGTCCTGGGAGTGGCCGGCGAGCACGGCGTGACCGACCCCGCGCAGCGGGTGTCCCTGCTGGCCCGGGTGCTGCTGGAGCGCGACCTCCCCGCCGACCGGGTGCAGCCGCTGCTGCAGCGGACCCGCGGGAGCTACGCCGAGGAGGCGTTCGGCGCCCGGGAGGAGCGGCGCGGGGTCCGCGGCAACGCCCGCACGCTGTGGCGGGTCGCCCGGCTGCTGGGCCGGATCGACGACGCCCTGGACGAGCGCCCCAAGGGCAGGCTGCACCACCGGGCGCTGTCCAACCTGCCGGTCGTCGGCGTGCTGGGCGGCTACGCCGCCGAGCGCGAGGGCCTGCGCCGGGCCGCGGCGCGGGCGGAGGCCGTGCTGACCGGCGCCGACGTCGTCACCCCGCCCCGCTGACCACGGCCGCGCTGGGGACAGCTAGGCGCGCACCGGGGCCAGCGCGGAGAAGACCTCCCGGGTCGCCGTCGACCGGTTCATGGTGATGAAGTGGATGCCGGGCACGCCCTCGGCCAGCAGCCGGCGGCACATCTCGGTGGCCACCTCGACGCCGTAGGCGCGCACCGCGGCCTTGTCCTCCGGGCGGTCGCCGTCCAGCTCGGTGAACCGCTCCATCAGGTGCGCCGGGAACGCCTGGCCGGACAGCTGCACGATCCGGGTGATCTGCCGGGCGCTGGTCACCGGCATCACCCCGGCGATGACCGGGACGTCGCAGCCCCGCGCGGTCACCCGGTCGCGCAGCCGGAGGTAGTCCTCCACCCGGAAGAACATCTGGGTGATGGCGAAGTCGGCGCCGGCCCGGCACTTGGCCACGAACATGTCGGTGTCGGTCTCGGCGTCGACCGAGCGGGGGTGCTGCTCGGGGAAGGCGGCCACGCCCACGGAGAAGTCGCCGATGGACTTGATCAGCTCCACCAGCTCCGCGGCGTAGTGCAGGCCCTCGGGATGGGCCTCCCACTCGGCCTGCGGGTCGACGCCGGGCGGGTCGCCGCGCAGCGCCAGCAGGTTGCGCACGCCCGCGGCGGCCAGCCGGCTGACCACGTGCCGCAGCTCGGCGACGCTGTGCCCGACCGCGGTCAGGTGGGCCAGCGGCAGCATGGTGGTCTCGGCGGCGATGCGCTCGGTGACCGCGACGGTGCCCTCCCGGGTCGACCCGCCGGCGCCGTAGGTGACCGAGACGAACGAGGGGTGCAGCCGCTCCAGCTCGCGCAGCGCCGTCCACAGCTGCTCACCGGCCGCGGCGTCCTTGGGCGGGAAGAACTCGAAGGACCACGTCGGCCGGGAGCCGTCGAGCAGGTCGCGCACGGTGCCGGTCACGCCCTCGGAGGGTACGGGGCCCCGGGCCGGCGGGGGTCCCGCGCCGCGGGACCGCGCGCCACGTCCGGCTGCATCCGCGCGGGGGCGTCCGGGCGAAGGACACCTGACCGCGGCACCCCACCGGTGCCGCGCGTGGCGCCGGCGGGCCCGGCGCGGAGAGGAGCACCCCATGCCCCAGGGCCGCTCGACCCCCGTGGTCCGCAGGCCGCCGGTGATCCGGTTGCGTGATACTGGTCCGGTGACCGCCGGGACGCAGTACCGCGAACCGTCTCCCGGACCCTCGGTGTCCCCGTCGGCCACCGCCGACCTGCCCCGGGTGCGCGAGGCCGTCGCCGCGGCCCTCACCGACTTCCTGGACCGCCAGCGGGAGACGCTCGCCGCGATGGACGAGTCCCTGGCCCCCGTCGTGGACGAGGTCTGCGCGCTGGCCGACGGCGGCAAGCGGCTGCGGCCGCTGTTCGCCTACTGGGGCTGGCGCGGCGCGACCGCCGGCGTGCCCGGTCCGGGCGAGGACGACGCCGCCGTCCTGCGGGCGGTGGCCGCGCTGGAGTTCGTGCACGCCAGTGCCCTGGTCCACGACGACGTCATGGACGGCGCCCTCACCCGCCGCGGCCGCCCGGCCACCCACGTCGGCTTCGCCACCCGGCACGGCGACGGCGCGCTCACCGGCGACGGCGACTCCTTCGGGGTCGGCGCGGCGATCCTGGTCGGCGACCTGGCCCTGGTCTGGTCCGACGAGCTGCTCCGCCGGTCGGGCATCTCCGCCCCCGCCCTCGACCGGGCCCGCGGCGTCTGGGACACCATGCGCACCGAGGTCACCGCCGGGCAGTACCTGGACCTGCTGCGCGCCGCCGGCGGGCTGCCCGGCCCGCACGGCGCGCTGACCGTGGCCCGGTACAAGAGCGCCGGGTACACCGTGCAGCGGCCGCTGCAGCTCGGCGCGGCCATCGCCGGCGCCGACCCCCGGGTGACCGAGGCCTACACCGCCGTCGGCCTGCCGCTGGGCGAGGCGTTCCAGCTCCGGGACGACGTGCTGGGCGTGTTCGGCGACCCCGCCGTCACCGGCAAGTCCGCCGACGACGACCTGCGCGAGGGCAAGCAGACGCTGCTGATCGCGCTCACCGAGGAGCGGACCGACGAGGCCGGCCGCCGGCTGCTGGCCGAGGGCCTCGGCAACCCCGCGGCCGGCCCGGCCGAGCTGCAGGCGGTGCGCCGGCTGATCGAGAGCACCGGCGCCCGGGCCCGGGTCGAGGAGCGCATCGCCGAGCGGACCGCGCTGGCCCGGTCCGCGATCGCCGACGCCCCGATCGCCGGGGACGCCCGCGCCGCGCTGGACGCGCTGGCGGTCGCGGCGACGTCCCGCACCGCATGAGCCGGGCGCTGCGCACGGTCCCCGGCCGCACCGACCGCGTCGTCGTCGTCGGGGCGGGGCTGGCGGGGCTCTCCGCGGCGCTGCGGCTGCGCGGCGCCGGGCGCGAGGTCACCGTCGTCGAGCGCGGTCCGGGCCCGGGCGGGCGGGCCGGGCGGGTGGAGCGGGCCGGCTACGCGCTGGACACCGGCCCCTCGGTGTTCACCGCCCCGGAGCTGGTCGACGACGCGCTCGCCGCGGTCGGCGAGAAGCTGTCCGACCGGGTGACCCTGACCCCGCTGGCCACCACCTACCGGGCGCAGTTCGCCGACGGCTCGGCGCTGGACGTGCACGCCGACCGGGACGCCTTCGCCGCCGAGGTGGAGCGGGTCTGCGGCGCCGGCTCCGCGCTCGAGCTGCGCCGCTACCTCGACCACCTGGCCGAGCTGCACCGCGTCCAGCTGCCGGTGTTCATCGACCGCAACTTCGACTCCCCGCTGGACCTGGTCGGCCCGGAGCTGGTCACCCTGGCCCGGATGGGCGGGTTCCGGACGCTGTCCCGGCACGTCGACCGGTACTTCACCGACGAGCGGCTGCGCCGGCTGTTCAGCTTCCAGGCGCTGTACGCCGGGGTGTCGCCGTTCCGGGCCATCGCCGCGTACGCGGTCATCGCGCAGCTGGACATCGGCGCCGGGGTCTGGCACCCCGAGGGCGGCATCGCGGCGGTGCCCGCGGCGATGGCCGCCGCGGCCGCCGACGCGGGCGTCGTCCTCCGGTACGGCGGAGGCGTCGCCGAGCTTGAGGTCGCCGGGTCGCGGGTCACCGGCGTCCGCCTGGAGGACGGCGATCTGCTGCCCGCCGACGCCGTCGTCGTCACCGTCGACCAGCCGTCCGCCCTCGTCCCGGGGCTGCGCCGCCGGCGCCGGCCGGTGTACTCGCCGTCCTGCGTCGCGCTGCACCTGGGCGTCCGCGCCGAGCTGCCCGGTCAGGCGCACCACACGATCAGCTTCGGCGCCGCCTGGCGTCAGGTCTTCCGGGAGCTGACCCGGGACGGCCGGCCGATGAGCGACCCGAGCCTGCTGGTCAGCATGCCGTCGGTGACCGACCGCTCGCTGGCCCCGGCGGGCGGGCAGGTGCTCAGCGTCGTGGCCCCCACCCCGAACCTGGACCGGCGCAGCGGCGGCAACCCGGACCTGGACTGGCCCACCCTGCTCCCCCGCTACCGGGACGAGGTGCTGGCCACCCTGGAGGCCCGCGGCTGGACCGGGGTCACCGGGGCCGTCGAGGTCGAGGAGCTGCTGTCCCCGCTGGACTGGGCGGCGCAGGGCATGGCGGTGGGCACCCCGTTCGCGCTGGCGCACACCTTCGGCCAGACCGGCCCGTTCCGGCCGAGCACGCTGCCGCGCAGCGGCCCGGAGAACGTGGTGCTGGCCGGCTCGTCGGTGCAGCCGGGGGTCGGCGTCCCGATGGTGGTGATCAGCGGCCGGCTGGCCGCCGAGCGGATCACCGGACCGGTGCCGGTGTGAGCGCGCCCGCGCCCCCGCGGTCCAGGGAGCAGCAGCAGGCGGGGCTGGACGCCGCGTACCGGCACTGCGCGGCGATCAACGCCGAGCACGGCAAGAGCTACCACCTGGCCACCCGGCTGCTCACCCCCGACCGCCGTCCGGCGGTGCACGCGCTGTACGCGGCCGCGCGGACGGCGGACGACCTGGTCGACCTGCCGGGTGCGGACCCGCGCGGGGACCTCGCCGACTGGTCCCGCGCCGCGCTGGCGGAGCTGGACGCCGGCTGGTCCGACGACCCGGTCCGGCTGGCCCTGGTGCACACCGTCCGGCGGTACGACATCCCGGTCGAGCACCTGGTCGACTTCCTGGCCGCGATGACCAGCGACCTCGACGTCGCCGGCTACGCCGACCTGGACGCGCTGGACCGGTACATGTGGGGGTCCGCGTCGGTGATCGGGCTGCAGGTGCTCCCCGTGCTGGGCACCGCGCCGGGGGTCAGCCGGGAGGAGGCCGCCCCGCACGCCATCGCGCTGGGCGAGGCCTTCCAGCTGACCAACTTCCTGCGCGACGTCGGCGAGGACGTCGACCGCGGCCGGGTGTACCTGCCCGAGGACATGATGGCCGCGCGCGGGGTCACCCGGGAGCAGCTGGCCGCCAAGCGCTTCGACGCCGGGTTCCGGGAGCTGATGCGGGACATGGTCGCGGTGACCCGCCGCCGCTACGACGACGCCGCCCCCGGCACCCCGATGCTCGCCCCGGAGTCCCGGGACTGCGTGCGGGCGGCGACCGCGCTCTACGGCGGCATCCTGACCGAGATCGAGCGGGCCGACTACCGGGTGCTCGACCGCCGGGTGCGGGTGTCCAAGCCGCGGCGGCTGGGCGTGTTCGCCCGCCGGTTGACCGCCGCCCAGGTGGCCAGGGTCAGGGTCACCATGGCGAAGCCGAACAGCAGGTCCTCCACCGGCGCGTAGGCGATCCGCGGGCCCCAGATCGTCGCCGGGTCGTAGGTGACCACGTCCAGCCCGGTCAGCACGCCGTTCATCAGCAGCTGGAACGTGATCACGATCGCGTAGGCCACCCAGAACACCCGCCGGGTCACCATCCGGGTGCGGTAGACGACCAGGTCGACCACCAGGACGCCGAGCACGGCGAGCACCGCCAGGGCCGAGTAGCTCATGCGTCCGCCTCTTCGGCGGGGTAGCCGGCGTCCCAGCCGGTGACCTTCCGCACCGCCTCCAGTGCCAGCACGCCGCACACCGGGACGACGACGAAGAAGGCCACCTCCTCCACCGGGATGCCGCCGGGCAGGCGCAGGCCCAGGGTCAGCGTGTCGCTGTAGTCCCAGTGCCCCGCGGCGATGGCGTACAGCACCCACACCACGAAGACGACGAACGTCGGGAGCACGGCCAGCAGCAGCCGCCGCCAGCGGGCGTAGACGCGCACCCCGAGGAACACCTCCAGCGGCGCGGTGACGACCAGACAGCCGGCCAGCAGCGCCGCGTAGGTCAGCGACCCCATGCGGCACCGGGGTCGGGTCGCCGGGACGCTGCGTCGCGCCGCCGCATCAGAGCGCCAGGGCCTGGGCGCGCCGGGTGACCTCGGTGTGCCGGTCGTCGCGCAGCGCCTGCACCGGGGTGCCCGGCAGCGAGTCGTCGGCGCGGAACAGCCAGTCGAAGGCCTCCTGCTCGCTGAACCCGCCGTCGGCCAGCACGGTGAGCAGGCCCGGCAGGTGCCGCAGCACCTCGCCGTCCTGCAGGAAGTCCGCGGGGATCTTGCCGTTGCCGCTGCCGGGCACGGCCATGAGCTTGCGGTCCCGGATCAGCTGGCGGACCCGGTTGGGCGAGACGCCGAGCTGCGCGGCGACCTCCGCGGGGGTGAGCGTGTCCACCCGGCCAGGGTATGGCGCGCGCCGGGCGGTCCCACCGGCCCCACCCCGCACGCCGGCCCCACCGGCCCCCTGGACCGGCCGGCCGGGCTCCCGCGGTCGCGGCCGGTGAGCCCCGCTGGGGCTGCTGTGACGCCACGGGCACTCGGGGTCCGGCCGGTCCGCGTCGTTGGGTCGTCCCCCGCCGGACCGCTCCTAGACTCGGCCCCGTGGAGACCGCCGTGACCGACCCCGTGGTCGGCCTCGTCCTCGAGGGGCGCTACCGCCTCGAGGACCACCTGGCGCGCGGCGGCATGTCCACCGTCTACGTGGCCACGGACCTCCGGCTGCACCGGACGGTCGCGGTCAAGGTCATGGCCGAGCACTTGGCGCACGACCCGGCGTTCGTGGACCGCTTCACCCGCGAGGCGCGGGCGGCGGCCATGCTCGGGCACCCCAACGTCGTCTCGGTCAGCGACCAGGGCACCGACCAGGGCCTGGTCTTCCTGGTCATGGAGCTCATCCGGGGCCGCACGCTGCGCGACCTGCTGCAGGCGCGGGGCCGGCTCACCGTCGGCGAGGCGTTCGCCGTCCTGGAGCCGGTGCTCGGCGGGCTGACCGCCGCGCACCGGGCCGGCATCGTGCACCGCGACGTGAAGCCCGAGAACGTGCTGATCTCCACCGACGGCCAGGTCAAGGTGGCCGACTTCGGGCTGGCCCGCGCCGTCGAGGGCAGCGGGGCCACCAGCCACACCGCCACCGGCGGCGTGCTCATCGGCACGGTCGCCTACCTCTCCCCCGAGCAGCTCGAGCGGGGCCGCGGCGACGCGCGCAGCGACGTCTACGCCGCCGGGGTGATGCTGTTCGAGCTGCTCACCGGCCATCCGCCCTACGGCGGGGACACCCCGCTGGCCGTGGCCTACCAGCACGTGCACCACGACGTCCCGGCGCCGTCCGCCGAGGTGCCGACGGTGCCCTGGCAGGTCGACGAGCTGGTGGCCCGGGCCACCCGCCGGGAGCCCTCCGCCCGCCCGCTGGACGCCGGCGCGCTGCTCGCCGAGATCGCCGACGTGCGCGCCGACCTCGGGCTGGCCCGGGTGCCGGTGCCCACCGGCCAGGCCGCCGGCGGCCCGGAAACGCTGCGGCCCACCAACCGGCCCTCCGCGCCGCGGCCGCGGCACCCCAGCAGCCCCGGCCGGGACGGCGCCCCGCGCACCGAGGTGCTCGGCGCGGCCGAACGGGCCCGGGGCACCGGCATGCTCCCGGGTACGGGTCCCACTTCGTCGGTCTCGGGCGCCCGGCCTCCGCTGGCCCCCCGCCCGGGGGTCCGGCCGGGCGTGCCCGCGCACGTCCGGCGGCGCCGCGCGCGGCTGGGTGTCGCGCTGGTCCTGCTGCTGGCGGTCACCATCGGCGCCGTCGGCTGGTGGCTGGGCGAGGGCCGCTGGACCGACGTCCCGTCCCTCGCCGGCAAGCCGGAGAAGACCGCCATCGGGCTGGTGCAGGAGGCCGGGCTGGACCCGGTCCTCGCCGACGAGGAGTTCAGCGAGGACGTCCCCGAGGGCACGGTCATCTCCGCCGACCCCGACGGCGGCCGGCTGATCATCAACTCCGACGTCGCGATCGTGGTCTCCAAGGGCCCCGAGCGGTTCACCGTCCCCGCCGACCTGGTGGGCCGCCCGCTGGAGGAGGTGCAGGAGGCCCTCGCCGGCCAGCCGACGCCACTGGTCCCGGCGTCCGGCTTCAGCGACACGGTGCCCACCGGCAGCGTGGTCTCCTTCGACCCGCCGGCCGGCACGGAGCTCGCGCGCGACCAGTCGGTGACCGTCGTGGTCAGCTCCGGCCGCGCGCCGGAGGAGGTCCCCGACGTGGTGGGCCAGAGCCCGGAGGCCGCCACCACCAACCTGGAGGAGCGCGGCTTCGTGGTCGCGCGCGACGAGGGCCGCAGCGCCGACGTCCCCGCCGGCGCGGTCATGGCCGTCGCCCCCGGCCCCGGCGACGAAGCGCAGCCCTACGGCAGCACCGTCACCATCACCGTGTCGCTGGGCGTGCCGCAGGTGACCGTCCCCGACGTCCGCAACATGTCCGAGCAGGAGGCGGCCGCCGCGCTGGCCGCCGTCGGCCTGGTGGCGGACCCCGAGACGTTCATCAACGGGGAGCGGGTGTTCCAGCAGAGCCCGCGGGCCGGCGAGACCGTCGACGAGGGCAGCACCGTCCGCATCCTGATCAGCTTCGGGTGACCGCTCCTCCGTGACCCCGCCCGGCACCGCCCTGTCCCCGATCGGCGCCCACGTCCTGGTGCGGGGCGGGCTCGCCACCGGCGGGCTGGCCGCAGCCGACGCCGTCGGGGCCCGCGCGGTCCAGGTGTTCGTCGGCAACCCGCGCGGGTGGCGGCCGAGTGCCGGCGACCCGCGGCAGGACGCCGCCTTCACCGCCGGCTGCGCCGAGCGCGGCGTGCCCTCGTTCGTGCACGCGCCGTTCCTGGTCAACGTCGGCTCGCCCAGCGAGGCCACGGTCGAGCAGTCGGTGGCCACGATCGCGCACTCGCTGGCCCGCGGTGCCCAGCTGGGCTGCGCCGGGGTGGTGGTGCACGCCGGCTCCGCCGTCGCGGCGGACCGGTACGAGGCGGCGCTGGCCCAGCTGCGGGAGCGGCTGCTGCCGGTGCTGGACGGCCTGCCCGGCGGCGGCCCGCGGCTGCTGGTCGAGCCGACCGCCGGTGGCGGGCGGTCGCTGGCCGCCACGGTGCAGGACCTGGGCCCCTACCTGGCCGCGCTGGACGACCACCCCGCCGTCGGGGTCTGCTTCGACACCTGCCACGCCTGGGCCGCCGGCCACGACCTGGCCGCACCCGGCGGGATGACCGCCACGCTGGACGCGCTGGTGGACACCGTGGGCAGCGGCCGGCTCGGCCTGGTGCACGCCAACGACTCGCTCGACGCCTGCGGCTCCACCCGCGACCGGCACACCACCATCGGCGCCGGTGCGATCGGGACGGCGCCGTTCGCCGAGCTGCTGGGCCATCCCGCGGTCGCCGGGGTGCCGGTGGTGGTGGAGACCCCGAGCGCGGACGGCGGGCACGCCCGGGACATCGCCCTGCTCACGGCCTTGCGCGACGGCGACCTGCTCGCGGCCTGACACCCGGTCAGGTGGCCGGCTGGACCGCCCCGCGCGGCGACACCGGCGGAGCGGCGCGGGGCCGGCGCACCAGGTACTCGGCGAGGACGAGGTCGGGCACCCAGCCGGGGAAGGACACCAGCAGGTACGCGCGGGGGAACGCCGTCCCGCCCGGCACGCCGGCTACCACCTGCAGGCCGATGGGCACGCCCAGCTGCAGCCGCAGCGTCACCGCCGCGTACGTCAGGGCGAACGTCCGCACCGCCCACCGCCGGTGGGCGGCGACGTCACCACGGCGGACGGCCGCAGCGGTGGCCCCGGCGCAGCACACCCACAGCACGGCCAGGGTGCCGGAGCCCGCCGTGCCGATCCCGCCGGCCAGGCTGTGCGGCGCCAGCACGGCACCCGCCGCCGGAGCTGAGGACGAGCCAGCCGTACGCGCCGGTCGACCACCGGCTCCTACGTCGAGGGAGCACGGCCGCGTCGGTGTCGGTCATGGGGACCTGCCCGGTCGACCTGCGGGCCGGACCCGGTCGTCAGGTCCCAGCGTGGCCTGCGGACGGCCGCCGACGCCGGCCCGCGGGTGCGCCGTCGACTCCCCGGCGGTCCGTCGCTCGGGGCTGCCGGGACGGTGCGGTGGGGGTCAGGCGGGGTGCCTGGGGCGCGTCGGCTTTCGTCCGCGACGTCCGGCGGTTTCACTGGACGTGAGCGCGCTGTGTCACAGCGCACCCGACAGAGAAGAGCTCCCGTGCCCCCCAGCAGGACCCTGACCGCCGCTGCCGTCGCCGCCGTGGTCGCCACCGGCATCGGCGTCACCGCCGGTCCCGCGGCCGCCGCGCCCGCCGACTCGCGGGCCACCTACATCGTCACGGTGGCCCCGGGCGCGTCGGCGCCAGCGGTCGCCGCCCGGGCGCGGGCCCTGGACGGGCGGGTGGACCACGTCTACACGGCGGCCCTCAACGGCTTCGCCGTCACGCTCCCGGCCGCGGCGGCCGAGCAGCTCACCCGGCTCCCCGGGGTGGAGGCCGTCGAGGCGGACCAGCCGGTCACGGCCGGCGAGTCGCAGGCCGGGGCGACGTGGGGGCTGGACCGCACCGACCAGCGCGCGCTGCCGCTCAGCGGCGCCTACGGCTACACCGCCACCGGCGCCGGGGTGACCGCCTACGTCATCGACACCGGCATCCGGCTCTCGCACACCGACCTCGTCGGCCGGGCGACGTCGGGGTACGACGCGATCGACGGCGGCAGCGCCGACGACTGCAACGGGCACGGCACCCACGTGGCCGGCACGGTCGGCGGATCGGCGTACGGGATCGCCAAGGGCGTCTCGCTGGTCGCGGTCCGGGTGCTCGACTGCGCGGGCAGCGGCAGCAACGCCGGCGTGATCGCCGGCATCGACTGGGTGACCGCCCAGCACCAGCCCGGCCGGCCGGCGGTGGCGAACATGAGCCTGGGGGGCGCCGCCAGCACCGCGCTGGACAACGCGGTCGCCGCGTCCATCGCCGACGGCGTCACCTACGCCGTGGCCGCCGGCAACGGCAACCAGGCCGGCCGGCCGCAGGACGCCTGCAACTCCTCCCCGGCGCGGGTCCCGACGGCGCTCACCGTCGCCGCCACCGACCGGACCGACGCACCGGCGTCGTTCAGCAACTACGGCAGGTGCGTCGACCTGTTCGCCCCGGGCGTGGGCATCACCAGCGCCTGGTACACCGGTGACACGGCGACCAGCACGATCAGCGGGACGTCGATGGCCACCCCGCACGTGGCCGGCGTGGCCGCGCTGTACCTGCAGGGCAGTCCCGGCGCGTCGCCGGGCACGGTAGGCGCCGCGATCGCGGCCCTCACCACCAAGGACGCGGTGAAGACCACAAAGACCGCGAACAACGACCTGCTGTTCAGCTCCTACTGAGCGACGGGCCCGCGCCGCCCGGGGGACCGTCCCCGGGCGGTGCGGGCCGCGGCGGTCAGACGAGCTCGGCGAGCACCTTCGCCGCGTGGTCGACGGCCGCCCGGTCGACGTCCAGGTGGGTCACCAGCCGGATCCGCCGCGCGCTCACCTGGCCGACCAGCACGCCCTGGGCCCGCGCCGCCTCGGCGACCATCGGTGCCTCGACGTCGTCCACGACCACCATGTTGGTCTCCACCGTCGCCGGGTCGACGCCCAGCCGCTCGGCCAGCAGCCGGGCGTGCTCGTGGTCCTCGGCCAGCCGCTCGACGTGGTGGTCCAGCGCGTACTGCATCGCCGCGGCCAGCACGCCGACCTGGCGCATGCCGCCGCCCAGCCGCTTGCGCCACAGCCGGCCGGCGGCGATCCGCTCGGCGCCGGCCACCAGCACCGAGCCGACCGGGGCCCCCAGCCCCTTGGACAGGCACACGGAGGCGGTGTCGGCGAGCCGGCCGTAGGTGGACAGCGGGACGCCGGAGGCCACGTGCGCGTTGAAGACCCGGGCGCCGTCCAGGTGCACGTTGACCCCCGCGCCGCGGGACCAGTCGTGGAGCTTCTGCAGCTCCGCCAGCGGCTGGACCAGCCCGCCGCCGCGGTTGTGGGTGTTCTCCACCGCGACCGCCGCGGTGGCGGTGAGGTGCCAGTCGCCGTGCGGGCGGACCTGGGCGATCAGCTGGTCGGCCGACAGCCGCCCGCCCTCGGACACGACGGTGCGGCTGGACAGCCCGAACAGCGCGGCCGCGGCTCCCATCTCGTAGGTGAGGACGTGCGCGTCGGCGTCGCCGAGCACCTCCTGGCCCGGCTCGCAGACCAGCCGCAGCCCGATCTGGTTGCCCATGGTCCCCGAGGGGACGAACAGCGCGGCCTCGTGCCCGAACAGCTCGGCGACGCGTTCCTCCAGGGCGTTGACCGTGGGGTCCTCGCGGTAGACGTCGTCGCCGACCTCGGCCTCGGCCATGGCCCGGCGCATCCCGGCCGTCGGCCGGGTCAGGGTGTCCGAGCGGAGGTCGACCGCGCCGGCGCTGTCAGTCGGGCGGTCGGTGTCGATGGCGTACATGAGCTCTCTTTCATCAGCACGGCGGCCCTCCTGCAGGGGCCCGCCGCGAGCGCGCGAGCGGTGGGGGGCAGGGGGGTCCTTCGTTCAGCCCCGCAGCATCTCGGTGACGAGGAAGGCCAGCTCGAGCGACTGCCCGGTGTTCAGCCGCGGGTCGCACGCGGTCTCGTACCGGCTGTTCAGGTCGTCGTCGCTGATCTCCATGGCCCCGCCGAGGCACTCGGTGACGTCCTCACCGGTGAGCTCGACGTGGATGCCACCGGGCCAGGTGCCCAGGCCGCGGTGCACGTCGAAGAAGCCGAGCACCTCGTCGACGACCCGGTCGAAGTGCCGGGTCTTGTAGCCGCTGGGCGACTCGTGGGTGTTGCCGTGCATCGGGTCGCACTGCCACACCACCTGGTGGCCGCTGGCGGTCACCTTCTCCACGATCGCCGGGAGGACGTCGCGGATCTTCCCGTTGCCCATCCGGCTGATCAGCGTCAGCCGCCCGGGGACGCCGTCGGGGTCCAGCCGCTCGACCAGCTCGGTGGCCTGCTCGGGAGTGGTGGTGGGGCCGATCTTGACGCCGATCGGGTTGGCCAGCCTCGAGGCGAACTCGATGTGCGCGCCGTCGAGCTGGCGGGTTCGCTCCCCCACCCAGACAAAGTGGGCGCTGAGCGCGTACGGGCGGCCCTCGTGCACCCGCAGCAGCGCCCGCTCGTAGTCCAGGATGAGCGCCTCGTGGCTGCTGTAGAGCTCCACGCCGCGCAGCGCCGCGTCGTCGACGCCGCAGGCCTTCATGAACGCCAGCGCCCGGTCGATCTCCCGGGCGATCACCTCGTAGCGCACCCCGGCCGGCGAGGTGGCCACGAAGTCCCGGTTCCAGTCGTGCACGGCGTGCAGGTCGGCCAGCCCGCCGCGGGCGTAGGCCCGGATCATGTTCATCGCCGCGGCCGAGTTGGCGTACGCGCGGACCAGCCGGGAGGGATCGGGGACCCGCTCCTCCAGCACCGGGGTCAGCGAGTTGACCATGTCGCCGCGGTAGGAGGGCAGGCCCAGGGCGTCGGTGTTGGACGACCGCGGCTTGGCGTACTGCCCGGCCACCCGGCCGACCTTGACCACCGGCACGCTCGCCCCGTAGGTGAGGACGACGGCCATCTGCAGCAGCGTGCGGGTGGTGGCCTGCAGGTGCGGCTCGGTGTTGAGGTCGAAGGTCTCCGCGCAGTCCCCGCCCTGCAGCAGGAACGCCTTCCCCTGGGCGACGTCGGCCAGCTGCCGGCGCAGGTTGTCCACCTCGGCCGGCGCCACGATCGGCGGCACCGTGGTCAGCGTGGACAGCACCGCGTCCAGCTCGGACCGGTCCGGCCACTCCGGCTGCTGGGCGGCGGGCAGCGACCGCCACCGGTCCAGGTCCGGCACGGGCTCAGCGAGACTCACAGGTCCAGCGTACGGCGTCGGAGGCCCCGTCCCGAGGCTCGCCCCGAGCGCCAGGCCCGGCTGCAGGGCCCCGCCGCGAGCCTGCGAGTGGTGGGGGGCAGTCGGGTCCTTCGAGGGGTCCTTCCTCAGCCGAAGAAGACCTCCACCTCCGCGTAGCGCTCCAGCGGCACCAGCTTCAGCCGCGCGGTCGCCTCGGCCAGCGGCACCCGGACCACGTCGGTCCCGCGCAGGGCCACCATCACCCCCGACGCGCCGTCGTGCACGGCGTCGACCGCGGCCAGCCCGAACCGGGTCGCGAGCACCCGGTCGAACGGCGTCGGGGTCCCCCCGCGCTGGACGTGGCCCAGCACCACCGCGCGCGACTCCCGCCCGGTGCGCTCCTCGATCACCCGGGCCAGGGCCTCGCCGATGCCGCCCAGCCGGACGTGCCCGAACGCGTCCCGCTGCCCGGTGGTGGTGGTCAGCGGCGCGCCGGCCGGGCTGGCCCCCTCGGACACCACCACGATCGGGGAGAAGCCGGAGTCGAAGCGGTGCTGGCAGTGCGCCACCACCGCGTCGGTGTCGAAGGGCCGCTCGGGGACCAGCACGACCGTGGCTCCCCCGGCCATCCCGGCGTGCAGCGCGATCCACCCGGCGTGCCGTCCCATCACCTCCACCACCAGGGTGCGGTGGTGGCTGTCCCCGGTGGTGTGCAGCCGGTCGATGGCCTCGGTGGCCACCCCGACGGCGGTGTCGAAGCCGAAGGTGTAGTCGGTGGCGTCCAGGTCGTTGTCGATGGTCTTCGGGACCCCGACGCAGCGCAGCCCCGCCTCGGACAGCCGGTTGGCCACCCCCAGGGTGTCCTCGCCGCCCACCGGGACCAGTGCGTCGATGCCCAGCCGCCGGCAGTTGTCCAGCACCCGCCGCGGGCCGTCGTCCAGGGCGTACGGGTTGGTCCGCGAGGTGCCCAGCACCGTGCCGCCCCGGGGCAGCAGCCCGCGGACGGCGGCGACGTCCAGCGGCACGGTCTCGCCGTCGAGCACCCCGCGCCAGCCGTCCCGGAAGCCGAGCACCTCGTCGCCGTGCTCGGCGGTGGCCTTGCGCACCACCGCGCGGATGACGGCGTTGAGGCCGGGACAGTCGCCCCCGCCGGTCAGGATGCCGATGCGCATGGCGGCTGCGGGTGCATGGGGCCTCCGGAGGACAGTGACCGGCGAACCGGGTCGACCGGCACATGATGGCCCAACGGACAGGAGTTCAGGGATGACCCGCGTGCTCGCTCTCACCGGGGTGACCGGCGCGCTCGGCGGCCGGGTCGCCGCCAGGCTGGCCGCGACGGCCGCCGACGACGACGTCGTCCTCCGGTTGGTGGTCCGGGACGCCGGCCGCGCCCCGGACCTGCCGGGCGCGGAGGTGGTCGAGGTCCCCGGCGGGTACGCCGACGGCCGGGGGTTCGGCGCCGCGCTGGCCGGTGCGCACACGCTGTTCCTGGTGTCGGCCGCCGAGGCCGAGGACCGGCTGGCCCAGCACCTCACCGCGGTGGACGCGGCGGCGGCCGCCGGGGTCGAGCGCGTGGTCTACACGTCCTTCCTCGGCGCCTCCCCCGACGCGACGTTCACCCTCGCCCGCACCCACGCCGCCACCGAGGAGCGGCTGACCGCGTCCGGGCTCCGGTGGACGGCGCTGCGGCACTCGATGTACGCGGACTTCGTGCCGTTCTTCGCCACCGTGTCCGACGGCGAGGCGGTCATCGCGGCACCCGCCGGGGACGGCGCGGCCAGCTTCGTGGCCCGGGACGACTGCGCCGACGTGGCGGCGGCGGTGCTGCGCGCCGACGACGGCGCCCTGCACGAGGCCTCGCCGCACGACCGGACGCTGGAGGGCCGGACGCTGGACGTCACCGGGCCGGAGGCGCTGACGGTGGCCCGGGCCGCCGCGATACTGGCCGAGGTCTGCGGCCGGCCGGTGACGTACCGCCCGCAGACGGTCGAGGAGGCCTGGGCCACCCGGCGCCCCTCCGGCTCCCCGGACTGGGAGGTGGAGGGCTGGGTGTCCAGCTACACCGCGATCGCCGCCGGGGAGCTGGCCGCGGTGAGCGACGTCGTGCCGACCCTGACCGGCTCCCCGGCGCGGCCGCTGGCCACCGTGCTGCGCGAGCACCCGGAGCTGTGGCAGGGGCTGGTGCGCTGACCCGCCGTCCCGACACGGGTGATCCCGACGAGGTCGGTCAGCCGGCCGGAGCCCTGGACCGCCACGCCGACGCGACGATGTGCCGGCGGGGCCGTCGGCGTCAGCTGCCGGCGGCGCCCATCGCCTGCCAGCGGAGCAGATTGTAGCGGGCGTCGACCAGCGCGTCGTGGGTGCCGCTGGGCTTGGGCGGCAGCTCCGGGCGGCCGACGTCGTCCCAGCGCTGGCGCAGTTCCCGGGTGAAGCGCGGGATCGGCCGCGGCAGCGCCGGCATCGCCCCCCACAGCTGGGCCAGCGCCACGTGGTCGTAGGCGGCGAACCACGCCCACAGCTCGATCTCCCCGCCGGGTGCGGTGAGGAAGGACAGCAGGTCCTCCCGGATCCGCTGCCGGCTGCGCCAGGCCCGGTCCGACGGCGGTGGCAGCTGCTCGAGCACGTTGCGCCGCACCCACGGGATCGCCCGGTCCGGGTCGAACTCGGTGCTGACGGCGTAGAACTCCCGCCCGGTCTCGTCCACCACCCCGATGGAGACCAGGTCGATCGTGGTCCCGTCCTCGATGAACTCGGTGTCGTAGAAGTACCGCCGCACGCTCACCGCACCCACCGTAGGACCCCTCGCCCGGCCGCGACCGCGCCGGGCCGCCGGCCGGCCGGCCCTGCCCGCGCCGGTCAGACCGGGGTGACCGGCGCCTTGTCCGGGGATCCGTGCACCGCGGCGGCCGTGGCCTCCCGGCGCCGGTCCAGCCAGGCCATCACCGGGGTGGCGGTCACCCCGTGCAGCACGACCGACCCCAGTACGACCAGGATGGTCACCGCCCACAGCTCCTCGCGGCCGGGGAAGTCCGCCTCGGTGGTGGCGTAGGCGACGTAGTAGAGCGAGCCGATCCCCCGGACCCCGAAGAACGAGATGACCCCGCGCTCCCGGACGCCGGTCGGCCCGCCGGACAGCGCCAGCCACCCGGTGACCGGGCGGACGACGAGCAGGACCGCGGCGGCGAGCGCGGCCTCCGCCCAGCCCACGTCGGCCAGCGCGCCCCGGGCCACCGCGCCGCCGAGCAGCACCAGCACCAGCACGGTCAGCAGCCGCTCCAGCTGCTCGACGTAGGTGTGCAGCACCTGGTGCTGCCCGTGCGAGCGCTCCCCGGCCCGGATGGTGCAGGCGCAGACGAACACCGCGATGAACCCGTAGCCGGCGGCCAGCTCGGCCACCCCGTAGGCCAGGAAGACCGAGGCCAGCGCCACGAAGCCGCCGGCCCGGTCGGCCAGCCCGGCCCGCCGGGACCCCTCGGAGAAGAACAGCAGCCGCAGCACCCAGCCCACGGCGATGCCGACCGCCACGCCGGCGGCGATCCGCCACACCACGTCGAGCAGCAGCCACTTCCCCAGCCAGTTCGCCGGCGCGGCGCCGACCGTGACCATGGCGATCGCGGCGTAGGTGAAGGGGAAGGCCAGCCCGTCGTTGAGGCCGGCCTCCGACGTCAGCGCGAACCGGGCCTCGTCCTCGCTCTCGACGTCCTCGCTCGGCTCGGCCACCTGCACCTCCGACGCCAGCACCGGGTCGGTCGGGGCGAGCGCGGCGCCCAGCAGGACGGCGGCGGCCACCCCCAGACCGAGCAGCCACCCGCCGAGCAGCGCGGTCACGGCGATGGCCAGCGGCATGGTGATGCCCAGCAGCCGCCACGTCGAGGACCACCGCCGCCACCCCACCGGCCGGTCCAGGGCGAGCCCCGCGCCGAGCAGGGAGACGATGACGCAGACCTCGGTGAGGTGCAGCGCGACGGTCTCGTGCTCAATGGGATCGGGGGTGGGCAGCCCGTCGGCGAGCGCGAAGACCGCGAAGCCGATGGCCACCACGATCATCGGCTCGCTCACCGGCGCGCGGAGCAGCAGCCGCGGCAGCAGGGCGGCCAGCAGCGCGGCGGCGCCGGCGATGGCGTAGGTCAGCCCGGTGGGGTCCACCCGTCAGGCCCGGGGGGCGGGGCGGACGTCGTCGGTGTGCACGGTGCTGTCTGCCCGCGACGGACGCCGCGGACACCTCGGCATCCGGAACCGATCCGTCCACGAGGTGGCGGAGCAGCCGGAGGGCCCCTCGGCGGTCAGCCGGCGAGGGAGCTGGGCAGCCGGTCGGCGGACTCCTGCGGCGGGGGCTGCAGCTGGCCGACGACCTCGACGGCGCTGGCGCCGGTGGCGTCCATCGACTTCTTGACCTTGGCGCCGTACAGGTCGACGTACTCCTGCCCGGACAGGGTCATGATCTCGTACATGATCTCGTCGGTGATCGACCGCTCGACGAACCGGTCGCCGGCCAGCCCCTCGTAGCGGGAGAACTCCAGCGGCTCGCCGAACCGCACGTGCACCCGGAGCAGCCGCCCGCCGAGGTCGCCGACCAGCGGCAGGGAGCGCGGGGTGTACACCATCGCCAGCGGGACGACGGGGACGCCGGTCTCCAGCGCCATCCGCGCCACCCCGGTCTTGCCCCGGAACAGCCGGCCGTCGGGTGACCGGGTGCCCTCGGGGTAGATGCCCAGCAGCTTGCCCTCCCGCAGGATCCGCATGCCGGTGAGGATCGCGGCCTCGGCCGCCGTCCCGCTGCTGCGGTCGATGGGCACCTGGCCGCTGCCGGCGAAGAACAGCCGCTGCAGCGCGCCCTTCACCCCGGTGCCGGTGAAGTACTCGGCCTTGGCCAGGAAGGTCACCCGCCGGCGCACCGCCATCGGCAGGAACACCCAGTCCGCCGCGGACAGGTGGTTGCTCGCCAGGATGGCCGCACCGGTCGCCGGCACGTGCTCCCGGCCCTCGACCTCCGGCCGGTACACGAGCCGCACGAGCGGCCCGACCGCCACGTACTTGAGGAACCAGTAGAACAACACGCCTCCCTCAGGGACTGTCAGACTAGGGAAGTGCGCACGCCCGCGACAATCGCGCCTCCCCTGCCGCACCCCGACGCCGTGGAGGTGCGGTGAGCCAGGCCACTCCGGTGATGCCCGGCGCGGAGCCGTTCGAACTCGGGGACGGACCGGTCGGCGTCCTGTTGTGCCACGGCTTCACCGGGACGCCGCAGAGCATGCGGCCCTGGGGTGAGCACCTGGCCGCGGCCGGGTTCACCGTCCGCTGCCCGCTGCTGCCCGGCCACGGCACCCGCTGGCAGGACGCCAACGGGAGCACCGAGCAGGAGTGGTACGCCGCCGTCTCGGCCGCGCTGGACGACCTCGCCGCCCGGTGCGGCGCGGTCGTGGTCGCGGGCCTGTCGATGGGCGGCACGCTGGCGCTCCGGCTGGCCGAGGAGCGCCCGGACGACGTCGCCGGTCTGGTGCTGGTCAACCCGTCGCTGCTCACCGAGCGCCGCGACGCGAAGCTGCTGCCGCTGATCGCCCGGCTGACCCCCGCCTGGGCGCCGATCGCCAGCGACATCAAGCGGCCGGGCACCGCCGAGCTGGCCTACGACCGGCTGCCCACCCGCGCGGCCCTGGCCCTGCGGCGGCTGTGGGCCACGGTGCGCGCCGACCTCGGCCGGGTGCGGTCGCCGCTGCTGGTCTTCCGCAGCACCGTCGACCACGTGGTCGAGCCGGCCTCGGTCCGGGTGCTGCTGGCCGGGGTGTCCAGCACCGACGTGACCGAGGTGCTGCTCCCGGACAGCTTCCACGTGGCCACCCTGGACAACGACGCCCCGAGGTTGTTCGCCACCTCCGTGGAGTGGATCCGGGCCCGCGTGCCGGCGGCCGCCCCCGCGGCCGAGGCGCCGTGACCCTCCCCCGCCGCGGGCGCGGCCGCCGCGACAACGGCCTGGACGCCACGCTGTGGTCACCGCTGCGCGACGTCGACCCGCGGGTCGGTGAACACCTGCTGGACCTGCTGGCCGCTTCCGGCATCGCCGCCTACCTCGAGCCCGCCGCGGACGTCGGCCCCTACACCCGCACGGTGTTCCTCCCCAGCCCGCCGTCGGACCGGCTGTTCGTGGACCGGACCCGGCGCAGCGAGGCGCGGGTGCTGCTCGCCCAGCACGCCGACTCGCTCCCCGAGCCGGTGGCCACTCCCCCGCCGGCGGGCACCCCGCTGGACGAGGACGCCGAGTTCGCCCGCATCGTGGCCGCCTTCGAGGCCGAGCACGGGCCGACGACCGTCCGGCCGGGCGAGGAGCTGCGCGACGACCCGCCGCCCCCGCCGGCCGAGCCGTCGGTCCTGGACGCCCTCGACGCGCAGGAGCACTTCGAGCCCCCGCCTCCGCCGCCCGTGCCGGTGCTGGCCCCGGCGACGCTCTACTCCCTGTTGCTGGTCGCCGCCGGGCTGCTGCTGATGGTCCGGCCCGGCACGCTCGGCCTCTCCCCCGACCTCGGCTTCGTGCTGGGCGCCGCGGCGGTGCTCGGCGGGGCCGCCGTGCTGGTGTCCCGGATGCGGGACGGCAGCGACGACGGCGACGACGGCGCCGTCGTCTGAGGGGGGAGGGCGTCCTCCACTAGCCTGCGGCGGGTGAGCGCGCTCCCCCACCGCACCGTCGTCACCGTGACCGGACACCTGATGGACACCGGGATCCTCGCCCGGGTGCTCGACGACGTGCTCGAGTACGGCGGCGACTACCGGATCGAGCACCTCGACCTGGGCCGCCAGCACGAGGACGAGTCCCGGGCGCTGGTGGAGATCAGCGCCGACGGGTCCGACCGGCTGGAACGGATCCTGATGCGGGTCCAGGTGCACGGCGCCAACGCCGTCGACCCCGGGACGGCGACCACCCGCCCCGCCCCGGCCGACGGCGTCTTCCCCGAGGACTTCTACTCCACGACCAACCTGGAGACCCTGGTCCGGCTGGACCGGGAGTGGCTGCGGGTGCAGCGGCCGGAGATGGACTGCGGACTGGTCGTGGCCGAGCAGGACGGGACACCGGTCGTCCGCACCGTGCCGGTCAGCGACGTGCGCGCCGGCGACGCGGTGGTCTGCGGCGCCGCCGGCGTGCGGGTGGAGCTGCCGCCGCAGGCCCCGCGCGGGGAGGAGGACGACTTCGGGTTCATGTCCTCGTCGGTGTCCAGCGAGAAGCCGCAGGCGCTGCTGGTCCGGCAGATCGCCGAGCGGATGCGCGAGGTGAAGGCGGCCGGGGGGCGGGTGCTGTGGGTCGGCGGCCCGGCGGTGGTGCACACCGGCGCGGCGCCGGCGATGGTGCGCCTGGTCCGCGCCGGGTACGTCGACGTCCTGTTCGCCGGCAACGCGCTGGCCACGCACGACATCGAGTCCGCGCTGTTCGGCACCTCGCTGGGGGTGGACCTGGCCAAGGGCTCCGGCGTCCCGCACGGGCACGAGCACCACATCCGGGCCATCAACACCATCCGGGCGGCCGGGTCGATCTCCGCGGCCGTGGGCTCCGGCGTGCTGACCGGCGGGGTCATGCACGCGATGGTGCAGGCGGGCAAGCCCTTCGTGCTGGTCGGGTCGGTGCGGGACGACGGCCCGCTGCCGGACGTGTACACCGACGTCATCGAGGGTCAGCGGGCGATGCGCGCCGAGCTCCCCGGGGTCGGCTTCGCGATCATGGTGGCCACGATGCTGCACTCCATCGCCACCGGGAACATCCTGCCGGCGTCGATCCCGCTGGTCTGCGTGGACATCAACCCGGCGACGGTGACCAAGCTGGCCGACCGGGGCAGCGCGCAGGCGATGGGGATCGTCACCGACATCGGCCTCTTCCTCGAGCAGCTGGCCCGCGAGCTGTGCTGACCGTCGGCCTGTCGGCCGACACCGCGACCAGGTGCCCTCCCGGCCGGCACTGAGCCGCTGCCCGTGTCCCGCCCGGGGACCCTCCGGGCCCCGCGGCCGGTCCACCCGCCGTCCGGCGGGTCAGCTGGTGCGCTCGGCGACCGCGCGGCGGACCAGGTCGGCTGCGCCCACCAGGCCGGCCTGGGCGCCCAGCTGGGCGGCGACCACCCGCGGGCCCGGCCGGAAGCCGCGGCCGGGCAGCGCCCGCTCCAGCCGCTCCCGGGCCGGGGCGAGCACCATCTCGCCGAGCACGCTCAGCCCGCCACCGATGACGACCACCTCCGGGTCCAGGACGGCGGACAGGTCGGCGATGCCCTGGCCCAGCCACGCGCCCACGTCGCCCAGCAGCTCGTTGGCCAGCGGGTCGCCGGCGCGGGCCGCGGTGGCGACCACCTCGCCGGTGATCCGGTCGGGGTCCCCGCCCACCCGCTCGAGCAGGTCGGCCGCGGCCGCCGGGGAGGAGCGGGCCACCTCCTGGCCCGTGTGCCCGAGCGCCCTGCCGCTGGCGTACTGCTCCCAGCAGCCGCGGTTGCCGCAGGCGCACAGCCGGCCGTCGGGGACGACCCGCATGTGCCCCCACTCCCCGGCCACGCCGTGGGCGCCGCGCTGCAGCCGGCCGTCCAGCACGATGCCGCCGCCGATCCCGGTGCCGAGCGTGATCAGCAGCGTCAGGTCGCTGCCGCGGGCGGCGCCGTAGCGGTACTCCGCCCAGGCAGCGGCGTCGGCGTCGTTGCCCACCCACATCGGGCGCTGCAGCCGGTCGCCGAGGTCCTTGCGCAGTGGCTGGTTGCGCCAGGCCAGGTGCGGGCTGAACAGCACCGTGTCGCCGGTGCGGTCGAACCAGCCGGCCGCCCCGACCCCGACGCCCACCAGCGGCTCGCCGTACCGGGCGGCGAGCTCGTCCACCACCGCGACGATGGCGTCCTCGGTGGCCTCCACCGATCGTCCCGGCGTCGCCCGGCGGGCGGTGTCGAGGACGGTGCCGTCGGGCGCGACGACGCCGCCGGCCACCTTGGTGCCGCCGATGTCGATGCCCAGCGCGGCCAGGGCGACGGCCCCGGCGCCGGCGACCGGCGGGGTCGGCGAGCCGCTCATGCCACGTCGATCCGCTGCACGGGGGCCGGCGGCGGGCCCTCCACGGCGACCGGGCCGGCCGCCGGACCCGTGTCCTCCTCCGCGGGCGCGCTCCCCTCGGGGGCGGGGGCCGCGGCGGCGGTGGTCGAGGCAGCGTGCGTGCGCAGGGCGTCGGCCGCCGCGGTCAGCACGTCGGCGAGCCCCTCCACCAGGTCGGGACGACGGCCGCGCAGTGCGGCCAGGCCGGCGCAGACCGGGCACCACCGGCAGTCCGCGGCATGGTCCGCGGCAGCGCCCGCAGCTCCCCCGTCGGGCCCGGAGGCTGCGCCCTCGGGGCGGGCGACCCCGCTGAGCGCGTCGGCCAGGCCGGAGCCCACCACGAACCGGCGGGCCTGCTCGACCCAGTCGGGTCCCGGGCCGGTCATGCGGCGCTCCCCTCGGCCTGCAGCAGCCCGGCCGGCCACAGCGCCGGGTCGGGGACGAAGCGGACGTCCAGGGTGGCCGCGGCGGTGCCGGGCCGGCTCAGCGCGCCCCCGGCGACGGTGCAGCGGCGCAGCAGCGGGTCCAGCGGCACCGAGCGGCGCTGCCCGGCGGCGGTCACCACCAGGTCGTCGGACCACCGGGTCAGCTCGACCTCGCCGCGCGCGGCGAACGGCAGCGGGACCGACAGCAGCCACTCGCCGCCGTCCCGCCGCGGCGCGGGGGGCACGAGCGCCGGGGCGGCGACCGCGGGCACGGCGGCGTCCAGCGCGCGCAGCGCGGCCAGGTCGGCCGGCGGCACGGCCGCCTCCGCGACCTCCCGGACCTCGGCCGTGGACCCGACCAGCTGCCGCAGCTCGGCCACCGCCGCGCGCTGCAGGGTCGTGCGTCGCCGGGCCCACTCCCCGGCACCGTCGGGCAGCACCCGGCCGACGGTCAGCGAGGCCACCTGCTGCCCCAGCACGGCCAGCCCCGTGGCGGTCGCGCGGAGGTCGCTCGCGGCGCCGGGCTCGGGGCGCAGCACCACGTGCACCGCCGTCCGCTCCGGGTCGGTCAGCGGCACCCGGTCCAGCAGGTCCTCGACGGCGCCGATCGCGGCCAGCGCCGCCGACACCCCTCCGGGCCGCCCGGGGACGACGGCGGCGCGCAGGGTGGCCAGCACCCGCACCCTCGGGGGCGCGACCTGCGCCAGCCACCAGCGCAGCGCCCCGGGCAGGGACAGCAGGGCCGACGCCGCGGCGAGCGGACCGGCGTCGAGCACCACGGCGTCGGTCGCGCCCGACGCGGCGTGCCCGGCCAGCGCGGCCAGCAGGCCGAACTCGGGAACGCCGGGCACGGCGACCACCGAGCTGGCCGGCGGGACGGTGAGCACCGGCAGCAGCCCGGTCAGCGCGTCGGCGTGCCGGCCCCACACCTGCTCGACCGCCCGCTGCGGCTCCACCGCGTCCACCCGGACGGCCGCGTCCAGCCCGGCGACCGCCGGCCGCCGGGTGGTGAGCAGCACGCAGCGGGCACCGGCGTCGGCCAGCCGCAGGGCGGTGGCGGCGGCCACCGTGGAGGAGCCGGCGCCCCCGGGCCCGGTGACGAGGAGGATCTGCACGATCAGCCCTCGACGCGCTTCTTGAGCTCCCTGAGGGCGGTGTCGAGGATGACCTTCTCCGCCCTGCGCTTGATGAGCCCGAGCATCGGGATCGCCAGGTCGATGGTGATCGCGTAGGTGACCTCGGTCGACCCGCCGAGGTCGCGCAGCACGTAGGAGCCCTCCTGGCTCTTCTGCATCTGGCCCTGGACCAGCGTCCAGCTGACCCGCCTGTCGCCGTCCCAGGTGTACTCCAGGACGTAGTCGTCCTTGACCGCCGCCTGCTCGATGACGAAGTGCACGCGGCGGGCCCGCCCGTCGGGGCCGGACTCCAGCACCTCGACCGTCCGGGCCGCCGCGACCCACTGCGGATAGGCCGGGAAGTCGGCGATCACGGCCATCACCTCGGCCGCGGGCGCGTCGACGACGATCGACTGGGTGGACTGGTCGGCCATGGGCGGCAGGGTAGTCGCTGAGCCGGGGGGCTCCCGCCGCTGCGCGGGGCGGGGGCCCCCGACAGGGGGACGTCGCCTCCTCACCGCCCACCGGCGGGGTTAGATTCGGCCGCGGACCCCGCGCCCGGGGCTGGAGGGCGACGGCGCCCCCGGTCGGGCAGGACAGAGAGGACCGGCGTGCGCGAGCTGAGCGTTCCCCCCACGGCGACCGTGGGAGCCGACGAGGCCCTGACCGACATGGTCACCCGCAACGCGGCCGAGCACCCGGGAGACGTGGGGCTGAGGGTCCAGCGCGACGGCCGCTGGACCGACGTGACCCACGCCGAGTTCGCGGCAGAGGTCGCCGGGGTCGCCAAGGGACTGGTCGCCGGCGGGGTGCAGGCCGGTGACCGGGTCGCCCTGCTGGCCACCACGCGGTACGAGTGGACCGTCCTGGACTTCGCCATCTGGACCGCCGGCGCCGTCGTCGTCCCGGTGTACGAGACCTCGAGCCCGGACCAGATCGCCTGGATCCTCGCCGACTCGGGCGCCCGCGCGATCATCGTGGAGCGCCCCGAGCACGCGGCGTCGGTGGACGCCGTCCGCGACCAGGCGCCCGAGCTCCGGTCGGTGTGGACGATCGAGGACGGCGCCCTGGAGTCGCTGACCACCGCGGGGGCCGAGGTCCCCGACAGCGAGCTGGCCGCGCGCCGGGCGACGCTGTCCGCCGACAGCCTGGCCACGCTGATCTACACCAGCGGCACCACGGGCCGGCCCAAGGGCTGCGAGCTCACCCACGCCAACTTCCTGTTCGAGATCCGCAACGGGATGGGCCTGCTGACCCGGTTCATGAACGCCGAGGGCTCACTGCTGCTGTTCATCCCGCTGGCCCACGTGCTGGCCCGGGTGATGCAGGTCGGCGCCATCTACACGCGCACCGTCATCGGCCACACCGCCGACATCAAGGACCTGGTCACCGACCTCGGTCGCTTCCAGCCCACGTTCGTGCTCGCCGTCCCCCGGGTGTTCGAGAAGGTCTACAACGGCGCCAAGGTCAAGGCCGAGGGCGACGGCAAGGGGAAGGTCTTCGACCGGGCCGCGCAGGTCGCCGTCGACTGGTCCCGCGCGCAGGACGACGGCGGTCCGGGGATCGGGCTGCGGCTGCAGCACGCGCTGTTCGACCGGCTGGTCTACGGCAAGCTGCGCGCGGCCCTGGGCGGGCGCTGTGCCGGCGCCATCTCCGGCGGGGCCCCGCTGGGCGAGCGGCTGGGCCACTTCTTCCGCGGCATCGGCGTCACCGTCTTCGAGGGCTACGGCCTGACCGAGACCACCGCTGCCGCCGCGGTCAACCACGACGCGGCGCTGCGGATCGGCACGGTCGGTCGCCCGCTGCCCGGCGTGGACACCGCGATCGCCGACGACGGCGAGGTGCTGCTGCGCGGCGGGATCGTGATGCGCGGCTACTGGCACAACGAGCAGGCCACCCGCGAGGCGATCGACGAGCACGGCTGGTTCCACACCGGCGACCTCGGCGAGCTCGACCCGCAGGGCTTCCTGCGGATCACCGGCCGCAAGAAGGAGATCCTGGTGACGGCCGCGGGCAAGAACGTCGCCCCGGCCGTGCTCGAGGACCGGCTGCGCGCCCACAAGCTGGTCAGCCAGTGCATGGTCGTCGGCGACCAGCGGCCGTTCATCGCCGCGCTGGTCACCCTGGACGCCGACGCGCTGCCCGCCTGGCTGCGCTCCAAGGGCAGGGACGAGTCGCTGACCGCCGAGCAGCTGCGGGAGGACCCGGAGCTGCTGGCCGAGCTCGACGGCGCGGTGGCCGAGGCGAACAAGGCCGTCTCGCACGCCGAGGCGATCAAGAAGATCCGCGTGCTCGCCGTCGACTTCACCGAGGCGAACGGCACCCTCACGCCCAGCCTGAAGCTCAAGCGGGCCGTGGTGATGAAGGAGTACGGCGACGAGGTCGAGGCCCTCTACGGCGGCTAGCCCGCCGGGCGCAGGAGGCGGTCGAACGACTGGGCGATCGTCGCCCAGGACCAGCGTTCCTCGACCCACCGGCGGCCCGCCGCGCCCATCGCCCGGGCGCGGGCCGGGTCGTCGAGCAGCCCGGTGAGCACGTCGGCCACGGCGTCCGGGGAGCGCGGGTCGACCACGTGCCCGGTCACCCCCTCGCGCACCGTCTCCGGCGCCCCGCCGGAGGTGCCGGCCAGCACCGGCTTCCCGCAGGCGGCGGCCTCCAGGTAGACCATGCCGAGCCCCTCGACGTCCAGGCCGCCCCGCCGGGTGCGGCAGGGCATGGCGAACACGTCGCCGGCCGCGTAGTGCGCCGGCAGCTCCGCCGCCGGGACCCCGCCGGTGAGGACGACGGAGTGCTGGAGTCCCCGGGCGGCGACCGCCTTCCGCAGGAACGCCTCGGCCGGCCCGCCGCCGACCAGCAGCAGCCGGGCGCCGGGGTGCCGGGCGAGCACCCGCGGCCAGCCGGCGACCAGGACGTCCTGTCCCTTGCGCGGCACCAGCCGGGAGACGCAGGCGACCACCGGCGCGTCGCCCAGCCCGTACCGCTCCCGGACGGCGGTCCCGTCGGCGTGCGGAGTGAAGGCCTCGACGTCCACCCCCGGGGAGAGCTGGGCCATCGTCACCCGGTCGGCCAGCGTCGGGGCCAGCCTCTCGTGCGTGTACTCGCTGATGTAGGTCAGCACGTCCAGGCCCGCGGCGATGCGGCGCATCACCGACCGGGCGCCGGGCAGCGCCACCCAGCCGGTCTCGTGCCCGTGGGTGGCGCCCACCAGGTGCTCGACCCCGGCCCGGCGCAGGCCCGGCGCGAGCAGCCCCAGCGGGGCGGCGGCGCCGAAGAACGCCGTCCGGCAGCCGTGCTCGCGGGCCAGCGCGGCGGCGGTGCGGGCCGCCGCCGGGGTGGGCAGCAGCATGCCGGTGGGCGCGCGCACCACCGGGTAGGGCAGCGCCGCGTCGTACGCGGCCGCTCCGGGGTGGTCGGAGGCGAGCACCACCAGCGAGTCCGGCGGCCGGCGGGCGAGCAGCGCGGCGACGAAGGTCTGGATGCCGCCCTGCCGGGGCGGGAAGTCGTTGGTGACCACCAGCGTGCGGTTCACCGGTCGTCGGCCCGGGCCCAGTCGGAGGCGAAGGCGATGCGCTGCGCGGTGGTCGGATGCGTGCCGAAGTACCACTGCCACAGCGCGGGCGGGTCGGGGTCGGACAGGTTGGCCACGCCCAGCGCGCGCTGCACGTCGGCGAAGGCCTGCGGGTCCCGGGTGAGGTCGAGGGCGTGCAGGTCGGCGCGCGCCTCCACCCGCCGGGAGACGCCGTCCTGCACCGGGGTGGACAGCACGGTGCCCGCCGCGACGAGGAAGAGCAGCAGGCCGACCACCCGGGGGTCGCCGGCGGAGTCGGCACCGGCCCGGCGCAGCAGCGGCGGCCAGCCGAGCAGCCAGCCCAGCAGCGCCACCCCGGCCGCCGAGCCCAGGGCGCCGACCAGGGTGCCGGTGAGCACGTCGTCGCCTGCCACGTGCCCGAGCTCGTGGGCGACGATCGACTCGACCTGGTCGTCGGGCAGCCGGTCCAGCAGCGTGTCGTAGACGACGATCCGCCGTGAGGAGCCGAACCCGGACACGTAGGCGTTGAGCCGGGTGGTCCGCCGGCTGGCGTCGGCGACCAGGACGTCGTCCACCGGGGTGCCGCTGCGCTCGGCGAGGGCGAGCAGCTCGGTGCGCAGCGGACCGGGCGGCATCGGCTCGAAGCGGTTGAAGGCCGGCTCGACCAGCAGCGGGTACAGGAACGACCCGGCCACCACGAGCGCCGCCACCCCGCCCGCCGCCCATGCCCACCAGGACCGGGGCGCCCGCCGGGCGAGCGCCACCAGGGCCAGCACGACGAGGGCGGTCACCCCCGCGGAGATGGCGGTGGAGGTGGCCACGTCCCGCGCCCACAGCCCCCAGCTGCGCGTGGACAGCCCGTAGCGGTGCCGGACCACCTCCCCGTAGGCCGCCAGCGGCAGCGTGGCCAGCCGCCCGATCAGCACTAGCGCGACCGCGCCGAGCAGCGCCTGCCAGGCCCATCCGCCGCCCAGCGGCCGGGCCACCGCGCGGGTGACCGCCGCGCCGGCGCGGGTCAGTCCGAGGAGGGCCGAGACGACCAGCCCCAGCAGCAGCGAGACCAGCGACGCCGGGCGCAGCGCCGCCGCGAAGGACTGCGCCCGGGCCACCTCGGCCGGGGAGAAGGTGGCCGACGGGTCCACCGGCGTCCGGCCGCCGGGCGGGGTGGGGATGAGCTCCCCGGGCGTCACCACGACGATGACCACGAGGACCGCGGCGCCGAGCAGGGACGCCACCAGGAGGGCGAGGCGTCGGGCGCTCACGCGGGCGAGCTTAGGCCGACCGGCTGGCGGTTCCCTGGGCAGACCCGGACGAGAACGGGGCCGCCGCCCGGCCGGGCGGCGGCCCCCGGGAGAGCCGGTGCGGGGTCAGCCCACGTAGCGGCGGGCTCCGGCGTAGCCGGCCATGTCGACCCCGGTGATCTGCACCGGCACGCCGAAGGTCGCCGCGTGCACCATCCGCCCGCCGCCGATGTACATGCCGACGTGGCTCACCGGGCTGCGGAAGAAGACCAGGTCACCGGGCTGCAGGTCGCTGCGGGACACCGCGGTGCCCATCCGGGACTGCGCCGCGCTGGAGTGCGGCAGCCGGACGCCGGCGGCGGCGTAGGCGTACTGGGTCAGGCCCGAGCAGTCGAAGGCGTCCGGCCCGCCGGCGGCCCAGACGTAGGGGTCGCCGATCTGGGCCAGGGCGGTGTCCACCGCCGCCTGGGCCGCCGCGCTGGGCGCCGTGACCGGCCCGGTGGGCGGCGCGACCGCGCGCGCGTTGCCGGGGGCCCGCTCCTGCCCGGGGGCGGGCAGCGCCGTCCCGGCGTGCGCACGGTTGACCTGCTCCTGCTGCGCGGCGGTCAGCGCGGCGTACTGCGCCTGGTAGTCGGCGATCCGTCCCTGCAGTTCCGCCTGCCGGGCGGTGACCTCGTCCAGGGTCTGCTGCGCGGTGCCCGCGGCGGCGTCGGCGGCGGCCTTGGCCTGCTCGGCGGTGGCCGCGGCGGCGCTCACCTGCGCGAGGACGTCGTCGGTGTGGCCGGCGATGGCGTCCAGCGTGCCGACCTGGGCGAGGAAGTCCTCGGCCGAGTCGCTGGTCATCAGCGCGTTGAACCGGGAGAGGTTCTGCCCGGTGAAGGCACTGCGGGCGACCTGCCGCATCTGGGCGTCGAGCGCGGCCCGCTGCGCCTGCGCGGCGGTCAGGGCCTCGCCGGCGGCAGCGGCGGCGGCCTGCTGCTCCCCGAGGACGACCCGGGCCTCGTTCGCCTGCTCCGAGACGGTCTCCAGCTCGTGGTCGGCCTCGGTGACCAGCCGGGTGGCCTCCTCCGGTGTGCTGGCCTCGGTGGCCGGGGGCTGCGGCGTCGCACCCGCCGTCCCGGGCAGCAGCGCCAGTCCGATGCCGGTCGCGGCCGCCAGCAGGACGGCCGTCCGGAACCGGCCGGCGGGCCGGCGTCGGTGGACCACCGGGACCGGCCGGGACGCAGACCTGGTGGTGCGGACGGGCAGCTGGGGGTTCGCCACGGTCAGCCGGGCTCCGTTTCGTCCTCGTCGACCGCCGGACGCACACGGCACCGCAGTGCCCGGTCCCAGCCGGCGGGACGTGCCGGCTCGTTCGGCGGTGTCCGAAGGAGGTCACCCTCTGTGCGGTGACGACCACTCTCCCGGACGAGGAGACAGTAGGTGCGTGATCGGACCGAGACACAGCCCCGGCAAACACCCGATCAGGCACCACACCTGACAAATCACAACGGTGCCATTCGTCAGCTCACGTGGCGCTTCCCGCCCGCCCCACCCGTCACATCGGGGCCTGCAGCATCCTGATGGCGCAACGGCGGAACCAGCCCGAAATCTGCCAGTGCCCGCACCGCCCGCCGCTCCACGTCGTCCAGTTCGACGAGCGGCCGGGACACCACCGCGTCGGTGTCAACGTGGCCCACCTCACACCGGCCGGCAGCGCGGCCGGGCGGGTGCGGCGTGTCGGCCGCGCCGCCGGCCCCGCCGGCGTCGCCGACCGCGGCCTCGTGACGGGGTCGTCGGGTCAGGGGCACGACGGTGGGCCCGCCGCCGTCCTGCCAGCCCGGTGGGGCACCCAGCAGGACGGTGACGACGCAGTCGGCGCAGCCCTCTCCGCGGACGGTGCAGGTGTCGCAGTCGATGAGCACGCCGGCTCTCCTCTCTCTCCAGTGGTCCAACGCCTTCGGACGGTAGGAGGGACCACCGACAGTTCTGCCCGCCGCCGCGGGCCGCCGCCCCCGGCGGCGTGGCGTCCGGGGAGATGTCGGACCCCCGACCTAGCGTCCGACCCGTGCCACCGCCCCACCTCCCGTCGTCCGTGCCGACGCCCGGGACGCTCCCCCCGCTCCCCCCGGACACCGCCTCCCCCGGGGCGCTGGTGCGCTTCGAGCAGGCGACCATCGACGACCTGGGCACCCCGCTGGCCGACGTCACGTTCGTCGTGGTCGACCTCGAGACCACCGGCGGATCGCCGAAGGACAGCGCCATCACCGAGATCGGCGCGGTGAAGGTCCGGGCCGGCGAGGTCCTCGGCGAGTTCCAGACCCTCGTCGACCCGGGCCGGGAGATCCCGCCCTACATCAGCGTGCTCACCGGGATCACCTCGATGATGGTCGCCGCCGCCCCGCGGGTCGACGCGGTGCTGCCGGCCTTCCTGGAGTTCGCCCGGGGCGCGGTCCTGGTGGCCCACAACGCCCCCTTCGACCTGGGCTTCCTCCGGGCCGCGTGCGAGGGCTCGGGGATCGCCTGGCCGGCGTTCGCCTCGGTGGACACCGCCGTCCTCGCTCGGCGCCTGCTCACCCGCGACGAGGTGCCCAACTGCAAGCTGGGCACCCTGGCGCCGTTCTTCCGCGCCGCGACCGAGCCCTGCCACCGGGCCCTGGCCGACGCCCGCGCCACCGTCGACGTGCTGCACGGGCTCTTCGAGCGCCTCGGACCGCTCGGGGTCACCTCGCTGGAGGAGCTGAGCGGCCTCACCCGCCAGGTCGACCCGCAGCGGCGGCGCAAGCGGCACCTGGCGGCGCACGTGCCCAGCGGCCCCGGTGTCTACGTCTTCCGCGGCCCCCGCGACGAGCCGCTGTACGTGGGCACGTCCACCGACCTGCGCGCCCGGGTGCGCAGCTACTTCACCGCCGGCGAGCAGCGCAGCCGGATGACGGAGATGGTCCGGCTCGCCGAACGCATCGAGGCGCTGCCCTGCGCCCACGACCTGGAGGCGTCGGTCCGCGAGCTGCGGCTGATCGCCGAGCACAAGCCGCGGTACAACCGCCGGTCCCGGTTCCCCGAACGCGCGCTGTGGGTGCGCCTCACCGACGAGCCGTTCCCCCGGCTGTCGGTGGTCCGCCGGGTCCGTCCCGGGGCGGGGGTGTTCCTCGGGCCCTTCCCCGACCGCCGGGCCGCCGACGCGGCCATGGCGGCGGTGCACGAGTCCCTGCCGCTGCGCCAGTGCACCACCCGGCTGACCCTCACCGCCTCGGGCAGCGCCTGCGCGCTGGCCGACATGGGCCGCTGCGGCGCCCCCTGCACCGGCGCGCAGAGCCGGGAGGGCTACGCCGAGGTCGTGGCGGTGTTCCGCACGGTGGTCGAGCACGACCCGCGCGCGGTGGTGTCCCCGCTGCTGGACCGGGTACAGCGGCTGGCCGCCGAGGGACGCTACGAGGACGCCGCGGTCCTGCGCGACCGCACCGCGGTGCTGGTCCGGGCCGTGCGCCGCCGGCAGCGGCTGGAGTCGCTGGCCACCGTCCCCGAGCTCGTGCTGGCCCGCCCCGACGGCGCCGGCGGCTGGCAGCTGTCCGTCGTCCGCCGCGGCCGGCTGGTCGCCGCCGGGGTGGCCGAGCGGGGCCGGTCGGTGCGCGGCCACCTGGCCGACCTGCGGGCCACGGCGGAGACCCCGACCGGCCCGGACGGCGAGCTGGCCGCGTCGGTGGACGAGGCGGAGCTGGTGCTGCGCTGGCTCGAGAAGCCGGGCACCCGGCTCGTCGACCTCACCGGGACGCTGGCCAGCCGGACACCGGGCACCGGCGCGTTCACCGCGTTCCTGGCCCGCGTGGAGGCCGGCCGGTCCGGCCGCGACCCCTTCGCCGACACCCGGCCGCTGCGCACCCGGGCCCAGCCCGACCGGGTCGTCCCCGGCGCGGCGGCGCGGACGCCGGAACGACACGGCCGGGCGGCGCCGCGACTAGCATCCCGGGCGTGATCACCGCCATCGTGATGATCGACGCCGCCACCGACTCGATCGGTGAGGTCGCCGAGGCCGTCGCCGACCTGCCCGGCGTCAGCGAGGTCTACTCGGTCGCCGGCGACGTGGACCTGGTCGCCCTCGTGCGGGTGCACGAGTTCGAGGACATCGCCACCGTGGTGGCCGGGCGGATCAACAAGGTGCCCGGGGTGCGCGACACCGCCACCCACGTTGCCTTCCGCGCCTACTCGCGGCACGACCTCGAGGCGGCCTTCTCGATCGGCTTCGAGTCCGCCGACTGAGGAAGGACCGCGGCAGAGCCGTCAGGTCTGGGCTCGCGCCGCCTGGCTGACCTGGATCCACTGCTCGAGCTTGGCCGCGGCGCGGCCGTCGTCCACGGCGGCGGCCGCCCGCTCCAGCCCCGCCGCGAGACCGTCGTGCAGCCGGGCGGCGCGCCCGTCGAAGGCCGCCAGGGCGCCGGCGGCGTTGAGCAGCACCGCGTCCCGCACCGGCCCCGGCTCCCCGGCGACCAGCCGGCGGACCACCTCGGCGTTGACGTCGGGCCCGCCGCCGCGCAGCGCCCCGGGCTCGGACACCGGGACACCCAGCGCCGTCGGGTCCAGCCGCTCGGCGACCACCTCGCCGTCGCGCACCACCCAGACCGAGGACGTCGTCGTGGTGGTCAGCTCGTCGAGCCCGTCGTCCCCCCGGAACACCAGGGCCCGGGAGCCGCGCGCGGCCAGGACGGCCGCCAGCACCGGGGCCATCCGGGAGTCCGCGCACCCGATCGCGCCGGCCACCGGCCGCGCCGGGTTGGTCAGCGGCCCCAGGAAGTTGAACACCGTGCCGATCGCCAGCTCCCGGCGCGGCACCGCGGCGTGCCGCATGCCCGGGTGGAAGACCGGGGCGAAGAAGAAGCCGATCCCGGCGTCCCGGACGCACTGCGCCACAGCCGGTGCCGGGAGGTCGATCACCACCCCGAGGGCCTCCAGGACGTCGGCCGTCCCGCACGCCGAGGACGCGGCCCGGTTGCCGTGCTTGGCGACCGGCACCCCCGCCGCGGCGGTGACGATCGCCGCCATCGTGGAGATGTTCACCGTGTGTGCGCCGTCGCCGCCGGTGCCCACCACGTCGACGCAGTCCACCGGCAGCTGCACCGGGGTCGCCTGGTCGACCATGGTGGCCGCCAGGCCCGCCACCTCCTCGGGGGACTCCCCCTTGGCGCGCAGCGCCACGATGAAGCCGGCCACCTGGACGGGCGTGGCCTCCCCCGTCATCACCTGCCGCATCGCCCAGCGGGTGTCCTCGGCGCTGAGGTCCTCGCGCCGGAGCAGGCGCGTGAGCAGACCCGACCAGGTCGGGCCGGGGGTGCCCACCGGTCAGCCGCCGACGGGACGGCGGGCGGGGCGCCGGGCCGCCCGGTCGCGCAGCAGCCCGGCCACGACGTCCGCGGCGGTCAGCGGGTCGATCGGATAGGCCAGCGAGGCGTCGGCCATCGACCAGTGGGCCAGCCAGCGGTCGGCCTGCCGGGCGATCAGCACGACCAGGGCCGGGCAGTCGGCGATCTCGTCCTTCAACTGCCGGCTGATGCCCATGCCACCGGTCGGCTGCGCCTCCCCGTCCAGCACGCAGAGGTCGATGCCGCCGGCGTCCACCGCGGCGACGACCTCGTCGCCGCTGGCGCACTCGACGTAGGTCAGCGGCCCCACGTCGGCGGCAGGGGACCGGCCCAGGGCGGTGCGGACGGCGGCACGGACCTCGGGCCGCTGGCTGAAGACCAGCACGGTGGCCGGTACGGCGGCGTCGCTCACGCGGGCGAGCCTAGTGCCCGGCACCCGACCTCCCGTCGGCGCGCCGCGCTCCCCCACGTCGGCGCGCCGTGCCGCGCCGCGCGGGGCGGCGGCACGCCCACCCACCCCACGTCGTGGGAGGGCTGTCCCGATGCCATGATGAGCCCGTGACAACGGCCCCCGTGGCGAGCAGCACCTTCGACACCTCGCGGGTGCACTCCCTGACCCGACCGAACATGGTCAGCGTCGGCACGATCGTCTGGCTCGCCAGTGAGCTGATGTTCTTCGCCGGGCTGTTCGCCATGTACTTCACCGCGCGTTCCCGCGCGACCGACGGCTGGCCACCGGAGCCGACCGAGCTGAACCTGCCGTACGCCACGGTCTTCACGCTGATCCTGGTGGCCTCCTCGGTCACCTGCCAGATCGGTGTCTTCGCGGCCGAGACCGGGAACGTCTACGGGCTCCGGCGCTGGTTCACCATCACCTTCGTGATGGGCCTCATCTTCGTCCTGGCCCAGGCCAACGAGTACCGGGTGCTGGTCACCGAGCACGGGACGACGATGGCCTCGTCGGCCTACGGCTCGGTGTTCTACCTGACCACCGGCTTCCACGCGCTGCACGTCATCGGCGGCCTCGTGGCCTTCGTGTTCGTGCTCATCCGGTCCACCATGGGCCGGTTCACGCCAGCGCAGGCGACCTCGGCGATCGTGGTCTCCTACTACTGGCACTTCGTCGACGTCGTGTGGGTCGGGCTCTTCGCCACGATCTACCTGATCCGCTAGGGAACCGGTGTCCACTCAGCACTCCCCGTCCGAGTCCTCCTCCGCGGAAGGCCGTCGCGGCCTGCTGGGACGCCGTCCGGCCGCCGGTTCCCCGGCCGCCGCGGCCCTCGCCCGGCGGCGCTCCAAGCTGCGCCGCCGGATGGCCAACGTCGCCGGCCTCATGGCCGCGCTGGTGCTGACGGGGGTGGGCTACTCGGCCCTGGCCCCGGGCGCCAACGCCGCCGACGACTCGACCGGCAGCGCCTCCACCGCGGTCGAGGCCGGCCGGGAGCTCTACGTCCGCAGCTGCATCACCTGCCACGGGTCCAACCTCGAGGGCGTCGAGGGCCGCGGCCCCTCGCTCATCGGAGTCGGCGAGGCGGCGGTGTACTTCCAGGTGCACACCGGGCGCATGCCGCTGGTCCGCCAGGAGGCCCAGGCCGCCGAGCGTCCGCCGTTGTTCTCCGATGAGGAGATCGACCAGCTGATGGCCTACGTCCAGGAGAACGGCGGCGGCCCGACGCTCCCCTCGGGCGACCTGCGCGACGGCGACATCGCCGAGGGCGGCGAGCTGTTCCGGCTCAACTGCGCGCAGTGCCACAACTTCACCGGCATGGGCGGGGCGCTGTCCTCGGGCAAGCGGGCGCCCTCGCTGATGGACGCCAACGACATGACGATCTACACCGCGATGCTCTCCGGCCCGGAGAACATGCCGGTCTTCGGTGACAACCAGCTCACCCCGGACGAGAAGCGCGCCATCATCAACTACGTGCAGACCATCAAGACCCAGGCCGACCCCGGCGGCGCCGGCGTGGGCCGTGTCGGCCCGGTGGCCGAGGGTCTGGTCATCTGGACCGTCGGCGTGGGCGCCCTGCTCTTCGGGATCTTCTGGATGGGGACCAAGGCCCCGTGACCAGGCTCGTGAGCGCACGGACGGACACCGCAGGCCCGCACAGCCGGGCGACCAGCGCCAGCCAGGAGGACGCGTGACCACGACCGACCACCGCCCGGGCTCCTCCGGCGGTGCGGACGAGCCCGGCCCGCTGCACGGCGGACCGGACGAGGACCACACGCCCGAGCAGCTGGCGGCGATGGACGCCGTCGAGCTCGACCGGCTCGGCGCCCGGTACGACGGCGTCGAGATCCTGCACGTCGAGCCCGGCCCGGAACCCGGCACCAAGGTGGAGAAGCAGGCCACCCGGCTGGTGACCTTCTGGTTCCTGCTGGCCGCACTGTCCGCGCTGGCCTTCCTGGTGGTCTACGCCGGCTCGGGCTGGTTCCTGCCGGACTGGCAGTGGGAGCCCGACGACACCGGCTGGAGCGCGCTGTTCACGCCGCTGCTGGGCGCCACGATGGGCCTGTCGCTGCTGTCCATCGGCATCGCCCTGGTGCTGTTCGTCAAGAAGCTGCTGCCGCACGAGACCGCCGTCCAGGACAAGCACGACGGGTCGAACTTCGACCGCGTCACCACGTCGGCGACCCTGCTGGGCGGCCTGAAGAACTCCGGTCTCACCCGCCGCAAGGCGCTGACGGGTTCGATCGGCCTGATGGGTGCCGCGTTCGGGGCCATGCTGCTGGCGCCGCTCGGCGGCCTGATCAAGAACCCGAACACCGGCAACCCCCTGGGCACCACGCTGTGGGCCGAGGGCGTCCGCCTGGTCCGGGAGGACGGCACCCCCGTCCGCCCCGGCGACCAGCAGCCCGGCTCCCTGGCCACGGTCTTCCCCGCCGTCCCCGGGGGCAACTTCTCCGCTGACTCCCCTCTCATGCTGATCCGCCTCCGACCTGCGCAGATCCCCCAGCTGGTCCAGCGTGAGGGCCAGGAGGACTACGGCTACGGCGATTACGTCGCATACTCGAAGATCTGCACCCACGCAGGCTGCCCGGTGTCCCTGTACGAGCAGGAGACGAGCAGGATCCTCTGCCCGTGTCACCAGTCGCAGTTCGACGTGACGCAGTTCGCGAAGCCGGTCTTCGGGCCGGCCGTTCGGCCGCTCCCCCAGCTGCCGATCACCGTGGACGACGAGGGCTACTTCGTCGCCCGAGGGGACTTCCCCGAACCGATCGGCCCGTCGTACTGGAACATAGGGAGAGTCAGCTGATGGCGACCAGCACTGCGCCAGGTCGGCCGAAGACGAAGCTCGGCGCGGCCGCCCTGGAGGTGGACGACCGCCTGATCGTCGCGGGGCCGCTGCGCCGCACCCTCAACAAGGTCTTCCCCGACCACTGGTCGTTCCTGCTCGGGGAGATCGCGCTCTACTCGTTCGTCATCCTGCTGCTGTCGGGCACCTACCTGACCTTCTTCTACGACACCTCGCTGACCGAGGTCACCTACGACGGCTCCTACACCCCGCTGCGCGGCGTGGAGATGTCGCGGGCGTACGAGTCGACGCTGGACCTGGCCTTCGACGTCCGCGGCGGGCTGTTCATCCGGCAGCTGCACCACTGGGCGGCGCTGCTGTTCGTGGCCGCCATCGTCATCCACCTGCTGCGCATCTTCTTCACCGGCGCCTTCCGCCGGCCGCGCGAGACCAACTGGTTCATCGGCGTCGGCCTGCTGGTGCTGGCCCTGCTCGAGGGCTTCGCCGGCTACACCCTCCCCGACGACCTGCTGTCGGGTACGGGCCTGCGGATCTTCTCCGCGGTGTTCCTCTCCATCCCGGTGGTCGGGACGTGGATCTACTTCCTGGCCTTCGGCGGGGACTTCCCCGGCACGCTGATCATCGGCCGGCTCTACATCCTGCACGTGCTGATCATCCCGGCGATCCTGCTGGCGCTGATCGCCCTGCACCTGCTGATCCTGGTGAAGCAGAAGCACACCCAGTTCCCCGGGGCGGGGCGGACCGAGCACAACGTGGTCGGCCACCGGCTCTTCCCGACCTTCGCCGGCAAGGCGACGGCGCTGCTGTTCGTGGTGTTCGCCGTGTGTGCCGCGCTGGGCGGCCTGGTGCAGATCAACCCCATCTGGCTGTTCGGTCCCTACAACCCGGCGCAGGTCTCGGCGGGTTCGCAGCCGGACTGGTACATCGGCTTCCTCGACGGCTCGGCCCGGCTCTTCCCGCCGTGGGAGATCGTGCTGTGGGGCTACCACGTGTCGCCGGTGTTCTGGGCGACGGTCGTCATCCCCGGCCTGATGTTCACGGCGCTCGCGCTGTACCCGGTCATCGAGCGCTGGCTCACCGGCGACAGCGCCTCGCACCACCTGCTGCAGCGGCCCCGCGACGTCCCGGTGCGCACCTCGCTGGGCGCCATGGCGCTGACGTTCTACATCGTGCTGTTCATCTCCGGGGGCAACGACCTCATCGCGGACAAGTTCGACGTCAGCCTGAACGCGATGACCTGGTTCGGCCGGATCGGCATGATCGTGTTCCCGCCGATCGCCTACGCGCTGACCTACCGGCTGTGCCTGGGCCTGGAGCGGCACGACCGTGAGGTGCTCGAGCACGGCATCGAGACCGGTGTCATCCGGCGGCTCCCCCACGGGGAGTTCATCGAGGTGCACCAGCCGCTCGGTCCGGTGGACGAGCACGGCCACGGCCAGCTTGCCTACGGCGGTGCCTCGGTGCCCAAGAAGATGAACCAGGTCGGCGGCGCCCGCCGCGCGATCAAGGGCTTCTTCTCCCCCATCGAGGAGCCGGCCGCCGTCCAGGCGGAGGCCGAGCAGGAGGCGCGCGGGCTCGAGTCCGCGGAGTCCTCGCGGCGGGAGCTCACCGGCTCCGGCCGTCCCTCCGAGGGTGGCCGTCCCTCCGAGGGTGGCCGTCCCTCCGAGGGTGGTCGTCCCTCCGAGGGCGGTCGCCCCTCCGACGGCGGGCGCCCGCAGGACCCGCGCGGCTGAGGAAGGCCCCCCTGCCCCCACCGCACGCACGCTCGCGGCGGGACCCGGCACAGGGGCCTGAGAGAGGCTGATCAGAGGGCCCCGGCGGATCCCCGCCGGGGCCCTCTGTGCGTCTCCGCGAGGGACCCGGCGACCCGCTCAGGACGCCGCTCAGCGCCTCGACACCGCACTCCGGTGGTCGGTGGTCCCCGGGCACCGGCGCCCGACCGGAGGGCGTGGAAGGGACCCGCCGCGCGGCCCGCGGGACGTCGGCGGTCGCGACGGCGGCGCGTGCGCCCGGGGCCGGCTCCGGCACCTGTCGTGCGGCGCACTGCACGCTGTCCGGCTGCGATGCGCGGGCTGCAGCGCGTGCACCGCGTCGAGAGAGCGTGCGAAGCGAGTGGGGACCGTCCCGGGCCTGATCGGCCACCCGGGTCTGCGGACCGGCTGGGTCGGCACAGCCCCGCCACACGCACGTAGGGCCCCTCCCGGGACGGGAGGGGCCCTACGTGGCGGATCGGGTGGAGCGGGTCAGCTGTGCGCGTTCTGGCCCACGTAGTACTCGAACAGCAGCCCGCCGATGGTGATCAGCAGCGCGACCGCGGCCAGCAGGACCAGCCAGGGGTACCAGAACGCCAGTGCGAGCCCCATCGTGGCGGCGGCGAGGGCGAGGCCGAAGGGCCAGTAGCTGCCGGGGCTGAAGAAGCCGAGCTCCCCGGCACCGTCGGCGATCTCGGCGTCCTTGAGGTCCTCCGGCCGCGCGTCGATGCGGCGGCTGACGAACCAGAAGAAGCCGCCGATGAGCGAGGTGAGCCCGCTGGACAGGAGCAGGGCCGTGGTGCCGATCGGCTCCCGGGACCACACCCCGTAGACGATCGCGGCCACGATGCAGAAGACCGTGATCAAGTTGAAGATGAGCGCTTCGACCTTCACGGCCGCTCCTCCTGCTGCTGGGGTGTGGTCAGGTCACTCACCGGGCAGGGCCGCCTGCTGCTGGCGGTCCAGGGGGAAGGGCTCCGTCGTCGTCGCCGCCCCCTCCTGGCCGATGCTCTCCAGCGCGTCGAAGGTCGACAGGCCGCTCGTCCGGGCGTCGAGGTAGGCGTCGAAGTCCTCGGCGGAGACCGACCGGACCTCGAAGTTCATGAACGCGTGGTAGGTGCCGCAGAGCTCGGCACAGCGGCCGACGTAGGAGCCCTCCTCGCGGACGGTCACCTCGAAGACGTTGTCCCGGCCGTTCTCGTTGCCCGGGACGATGTCGAGCTTGAAGAGGAACTCGGGGATCCAGAAGGAGTGGATGACGTCGGCCGAGGCGAGCTCGAAGCGGATCGTCTGGTCCACCGGCACGACGAGGATCGGGATCTCGGTGCTGTCGCCGACCGTCGACACCGGCTCCCCGCCGTTGGCGTCGGTCGTGTCGGGGTAGACGAACTGCCAGTTCCACTTGAAGGCGTTGACCGCGATGGTCACGTCCGGGTCGTCGCTGCGCTCCATCACCCGGTTTTGCACGGTGACCGTGTAGAAGAACAGCACCGCGATGATGATGAACGGGATGATCGTGTAGACGATCTCCAGCGGCAGGTTGTACGCGGTCTGCCGGGGCAGCTCGTTGCCGCGCTTGCGGTAGCGGATCGCCGCCCAGGCGATCAGCGCCCACACGGCCACACCCACGACCATCGCCGCGATGGTGGAGCCGATCCAGAGGTCGCGCATGTTCTGCGCCTGGTCGGTGATGCCGTCCGGCCAGCCGATGGCGAACAGCTCCCGATCGACCCCGCACCCGCTGAGCGTCAGCGCTGCCAGGAGCCCGAGCGCGGACACCCGCGCCAGCTTGCTGCGTCGAGCCACTGCCCGCTGCCTCCTCATCCACCGCATGGCGACACCATGCGGTCCCACCAGCGGACCCGTCCGGCGCTCGGGGGAGCACCGGTCCCGCCCACCACAGTCTGGCCGAGACTAGCCGACCCCGCCCGGCGTCCCGGCCCCGGGAGCGGGCGCGCGGCGGGTCGCCGACGGCGTCCCTGGCCACCCGGCTCCGAGGCGGCCCACCGGGTGCTCCCCGCACGCCGCACGGCGGCCTCCCGGCCGCTCCGCGGCGGCACCGCGGCACGCCCGCCGGTTACAGTCGGGGCGTGTACCGACGGCTGTTGACCCGCAACTGGGTGCTGCTCCACCTGGTCGTCGCCGCCCTGTTCGTGGGCACGTTCTTCCTCGGCAGCTGGCAGCTGGGCAAGGCCGAGGCCGGCGGCGGCCCGGTCAACTGGAGCTACGCCCTGCAGTGGCCGCTGTACGGCCTCATGGGCCTGTGGTTCTACGTCCGGATGTGCCGTGACGAGCTGCAGCGAGACCCTGACGCCGACGAGCCGGGCAACGCCGTCGTCCTCTACCAGCGCCCCCGCATCGACACCACGGGCGACCCCGAGCTCGCCGCCTACAACGCCTACCTCGCCGAGCTGAACGCCAAGGCCCTCGGGCAGCGGGTGAACGGTGGCAGCTGACCGCACCGCGGCACCGTCGGCCCTGCCGCGCGCCCTGGCCCGCCGGGTCGGGCAGGGCGTCCCGGCCGCGCTGGTCCGCTACCGGGTGATGGCCTGGATCGTCGGCGTCCTGCTGGTCGTGCTGTTCCTGGTCGCGGTCCCGCTCAAGCACCTCGCCGGGATCGACGAGCCGGTCGCCGTCATCGGCACCGCGCACGGCTGGCTCTACGCGATCTTCTTCGTGACCGCCTGCGACCTGGCGCTGCGCGCCCGCTGGACGCTGAAGGGCTCGGTGCTCGTGCTGCTGGCCGGCACGGTCCCGGTGCTCTCCTTCGTGGCGGAGCGGATCGCCACCCGCCGGACCCGCGCCGGCGAGCGCGTCTGACCACCGTCCCGGCCCCGCCGGGACACGAGCCGACCTCCGGAGACCTGCGCCTCATGTGCGGCCTGCTGGCTTACCTGTCCACCGATGTCCCCCGCGTCGACGACGAGACCGTGTCCGGGGTGCGGTCCGCGCTGCACTGCCTGCACCACCGCGGCCCCGACGACACCGCCGTCTGGTCCGACCCGCAGGTCGTCCTGGGCTTCAACCGGCTGTCGATCATCGACGTCGAGGGCAGCCCGCAGCCGCTCCCCTACGCCGGCGACCGGTACCGAATCCTCTTCAACGGCGAGATCTACAACTACCTGGAGCTGCGCGAGGAGCTGGCGGCCGCCGGCGCGACCTTCGCCACCCAGGGCGACACCGAGGCGATCGTCGCCGGCTACCACCTGTGGGGCGAGGCGGTCGTCCCCCGGCTGCGCGGGATGTTCGCCTTCGTCATCTGGGACACCCGGACCGGGACCGCCTTCGGCGCCCGCGACCCCTTCGGCATCAAACCGCTGTTCACCGCCCGGCTGGCCGACGGCGGACTGGTCTTCAGCTCGGAGAAGAAGGCGTTCCTGGAGCTGCTCGGCGGCAGCGCGGGTGCCGGCGGCGTCGACCCGGCCTCGCTGCAGCACTACTTGACCCTGCAGTACGTGCCCGAGCCGGCCACCCTGCACCGCGGAATCCGCCGGATCGAGAGCGGGACGACCTTCACCGTCGCCGACGGCGAGCTGCGCACGAAGCGGTACTTCCACCCGACCTTCCGGCCCCAGCCGGTCCCCGCCGGGCGCGAGCAGGAGCTGTACGACCGGATCGCCGCGGCGCTGGAGGACTCCGTGGCCAAGCACATGCGGGCCGACGTCACCGTCGGGTCGTTCCTGTCCAGCGGCATCGACTCCACCGCGATCGCCGCGCTGGCGCACCGGTACAACCCCGACCTGATGACCTTCACCGTCGGCTTCGAGCGGGAGTCGACGTCGGAGGTGGACATCGCCGCGGAGTCGGCGGCGACGCTCGGCGTGGCCCACGTCCCCGTGGTCATCACCGCCGAACAGTTCGCCGACGCCATCCCCGAGGTCGTCTGGTACCTCGACGACCCGGTCGCCGACCCGGCGCTCGTGCCGCTGTACTTCGTGGCTCGCGAGGCCCGCAAGCACGTCAAGGTGGTGCTCTCCGGCGAGGGCGCCGACGAGCTGTTCGGCGGCTACACCATCTACCGCGAGCCGCTCAGCCTGGCCTGGGCGGCTCGGGTGCCGAAGGCCGGCCGGCGGGCGATGGGGGCACTGTCGGAGCTGCTGCCCGACGGCCTGCGCGGCAAGGACCTGCTCCGCCGGGCGTCGATCCCGCTGGAGGAGCGGTACTACGGCAACGCCCGGAACTTCTCCGGCGCGGAGCTCGCCCAGCTGCTGCGCGGGCACGACGCCGACATGTCGCACGTGACGGTGACCGAGGACCTCTACCGGCAGACCCGCGAGGCGGGCTACGACGACGTCACGGCGATGCAGTACGTCGACCTGTTCACCTGGCTGCGCGGCGACATCCTGGTCAAGGCCGACAAGATGACCATGGCGAACTCGCTGGAGCTCCGGGTGCCGTTCCTCGACCCCGAGGTCTTCGCGCTGGCCAGCACCATCCCGCTGGAGCAGCGGGTCCCCCGCGGCGGCTCGGGGGCCAGGCAGGGGGCCACCAAGTACGCGCTGCGCCGGGCGATGGAGCAGATCGTCCCGGCGCCGATCCTGCACCGGCGCAAGCTGGGCTTCCCGGTGCCGACGGCGGAGTTCCTGGCCGGGCCGCTGCACGAGTGGGCGCGCGCGATCGTCGCGGAGAGCCAGACCGACGAGTGGCTGGACCGCGGCCGGGTGGCCGATCTGCTGGCCTCGATGCGGACGGCGGACCAGCCGAGCAAGCGGACCGCCCGCCAGCTGTGGGAGGTGCTGGTCTTCATGGTCTGGCACGGGATCTTCGTCGAGGAGCGGATCAAGCCCGTGATCCCCGAGACCCACTACCCCGTTCGGCTCTGAACGCACCGAGGCCCGGCCCCCGCAGGGGGCCGGGCCTCGGTCAGTACTGGTCCTTCGTCAGGAGAAGGAGTCCCCGCAGGCGCACGAGTTGCCGGCGTTGGGGTTGTCGATGGTGAAGCCCTGCTTCTCGATGGTGTCGACGAAGTCGATGACGGCCCCACCGAGGTACGGGCCGCTCATCCGGTCCACGATGACCTCGACCCCGCCGAACTCGTGGGTCTGGTCACCGTCGAGGAACCGCTCGTCGAAGAAGAGCTGGTAGCGGAGCCCGGAGCAGCCGCCCGGCTGCACGGCGATCCGCAGCCGCAGGTCGTCGCGACCCTCCTGGTCCAGCAGCGCCTTGACCTTGGTGGCGGCGGTGTCGCTGAGAACGACGCCGGTGGCGCCGGGGGCCTGCGTGTCCTGCACGGTCATGTGTGGTCCTCCCACTCGAGGTGTGCTGCTCGGTCTCCGGTGCGGATCCACCGGATCACCAACACCGCCGCGGCGGAGCTGCTTCCCACTGTACGGCGGTCACCCGGCCCTCGGGAGCCCGCGCACCCCTGGTGGGGGGCGCGTCACCCTCGCCCGGACGGCCCGGGGACGGCGGCGTCCCACGTAGACTGACCAGCCGTGAAGCTCCGCCTGCCCGGCCGCCGCAGCCAGACCGAGACGACGCCGGACCCGTCCACCGACCTGACCGCCCAGCTGACCACCGGCGTGGGCAAGGGACGGCCGACACCCAAGCGGGCCGAGGCGCAGGGCCGGCGGCCGGGGCCTCCCCCGCCGCCGCCCACCACGCGCAAGGAGGCCTACAAGCGCAGCCGCGAGCAGCAGGCGGCCAACCGGGGCAGCCAGCGCGCCGCCGCGCTGGCCGGTGACGACAGCGCGCTGCCCGCCCGCGACCGCGGCCCGGCGCGCCGCCTCGTCCGCGACGTGGTGGACAGCCGCCGCAACGCCGGGAGCGCCTTCCTCGTGGTGGCCGGCCTGGTGCTGGTGGGCTACTTCATCCCGTCCCCGGCCGTGCAGAACTACACCGTGTACGTCTGGTTCGCCTTCTTCCTCGTGATCATGGCCGACTCCTTCGTGCTGGGCCGCCGGATCAGGCGGGTGCTCGCCGAGCGGATGCCCGACCACCAGGAGCGGACCCGCACGCTGGTCTGGTACGGGATCAGCCGGGCGACGATGGTGCGCCGCTGGCGCTTCCCCAAGCCGCGGGTGGCGCTCTGGGAACAGTTCTAAGGGCTCCGTCGGGTCCTGAGCCCGGCTCAGGACTACCGTCGGCGGTCGTGCAGACACGACGCCTCGGCCGCTCCGGCCTGAACATCTCCGAGATCGCCTACGGCAACTGGCTGACCCACGGCAGCCAGGTCGAGGAGGACGCCGCGCACGCCTGCGTGCGGGCCGCCCTCGACGCCGGGATCACCACCTTCGACACCGCCGACGTCTACGCCGGCACCAGGGCCGAGGCCGTCCTCGGCCGCGCGCTGGCCGGCCAGCGCCGCGAGGGCCTGGAGATCTTCACCAAGGTCTACTGGCCCACCGGTCCCGGCGCCAACGACCGCGGGCTGTCCCGCAAGCACGTCGTCGAGAGCTGCGAGGCCTCGCTGCGGCGGCTGCAGACCGACCACATCGACCTCTACCAGGCGCACCGCTACGACTCCTCGGTGCCGCTGGAGGAGACGATGACCGCCTTCGCCGACCTGGTCCGGGCCGGCAAGGTCCTCTACCTCGGGGTGTCGGAGTGGCGGGCGGAGGAGATCGCGGCCGGCGCGGTGCTGGCCCGCGAGCTCAAGGTGCAGCTGATCAGCAACCAGCCGCAGTACTCGATGCTGTGGCGGGTCATCGAGGCCGAGGTCGTCCCGACCAGCGAGGCGGAGGGCCTCTCCCAGATCGTCTGGTCGCCGATGGCCCAGGGCGTGCTCAGCGGCAAGTACCTGCCGGGGCAGCAGCCGCCGGCGGACAGCCGCGCCGGCAACCCGACCGTGTCCGGCTCGATCCAGGGCTTCATGCGGGACGACGTCCTGACCCGGGTGCAGGAGCTGCGGCCGATCGCCGACGAGCTGGGCCTGAGCATGGCGCAGCTGTCCATCGCCTGGGTGCTGCAGAACCCCAACGTCGCGGCGGCGATCATCGGGGCCAGCCGGCCCGAGCAGGTGGCCGACAACGTGCAGGCCGCCGGCGTGGAGCTGCCCGCCGAGGTGCTCAAGCGGATCGACGAGGTGCTGGGCGACGTCGTCGAGCGGGACCCCGCCAAGACCAGCCGGGGCTAGCAGAAGGACCCGCTCGCCCCCGCTCTGGCCCTCCTGCAGGGGCCCGCCGCGAGCTTGCGAGCGGTGGGGGGCAGGAGGGTCCTTCGTCAGTTCGCCGCCAGGCCCATCGGGCCGTAGACGCGCTCGCCGCCGGACATCAGGGTGACCGTCGCGATCCCGCGGTCCAGCAGGTCGCGCCAGTTCTCCCCCAGCCAGGACTCCGCGTCCCCCTGGCTGTCGGACTCGGGGACGTCGACCCCCACGGTGGCCGGGTCGACGGGGGCACCCGAGGGGTCTTCCAACTGCCAGGTCCAGCTCATGACCGCGAGGCTAGCGACCGTGGTCCCGGCTGAGCGACCAGGACGGCCGACGACGTGGTGATCTTGGTTTACGCGGTGTCGGCGAGCGGGCATGTACGGGGCTCAGTGCTCGCCCCGACGCCGGAGGACCCATGAGCCAGCTCTCCGGGAGCGGCGGCGCCACCCGCGCCACGCCCCCGCCCCCCGACCCCGGGCACGCCTCGACCGGACAGCTGGTGAGCCAGCTGTCCGAGCAGCTCACCCGGCTCGTCCGCGACGAGATGCGGCTGGCCCAGGCGGAGGTCAGCACCAAGGCCAAGAAGCTCGGCGTGGGCGCCGGGCTGTTCGGCGGAGCCGGGCTCGTCGGGTTCCTCGGCCTGCAGGCGCTCGTCGCCGCCGCCGTCCTGGCGCTGGCGCTGGCGCTCCCCGGGTGGCTCGCCGCCCTGATCGTCGCCGTCCTGCTGTTCGCCGTCGCGGGCGTGCTGGCCCTGGTCGGCAAGAAGGACGTCGCCCAGGCCGCACCGCCCGTCCCCACCGAGGCCATCGCGAGCGTCAAGGCCGACGTCGCCGCCGTGAAGGAGAGTGCGTCCCGATGACCGCCCAGGACGACGCCCGGGACACCGGACGGAACACCGACCCCGACGCCATCCGAGCCGACATCGAGCAGACCCGGGAGCAGCTGGCCCAGACCGTCGACGAGCTCACCCATCGCCTCGACGTGCCGGCCCGGGCCAAGGAGGGCGCCGCCCAGGCCCGGGACACCGCCCTGGAGAACGTGACGCGGGCCCGGGACACCGCCGTCGAGACCTACCGGGAGAGCCCGGCGGGCGTCCTCGGCGGGGGCGGCGCGCTGCTCGCCGCCGTCGTGGGACTGGTGACGTGGCGACGGCGGCGGAAGCGGACCCGCGTGGAGCGGGCCGCGGCGAAGCAGGCCCGCAAGCAGCGGGCCGCCGCGCAGAAGGCCGCCGGGCGTGCGGCCAAGGAACGGGCAGCCGCCCGGGCCGCGGCCCGGCGCACTGCGGCCCGGGCCGCACAGGAGCGCGCGGCCGCGACGTCGGCCCGGCGCGCGGCCGCCGCCAAGGCTGCCCGGCGCGCCGCCACCCAGCGGGCCCGCACCCGCCGCACCGTCCGCAGGGCCACCCGATGAGCACCGGGGCCAAGCTCGCCTACCGTCCGATCGGGCTGCTCGGCGGCATCCTCGCCGGCCTGGTGTCCGGTGCGGTCTTCAAGCAGGTCTGGAAGCGTGTCGCCGACGAGGAGGACGCTCCCACCGCGCTGCAGAGCGAGTACTCGATGCGCGAGGTGGTGCTCGCCGCGGCCATCCAAGGGGCCATCTTCGCCGCCACTAAGGCCGCCATCGACCGGGCCGGTGCCCGCGGCTGGACCAAGCTGACCGGCAACTGGCCCGGCGACTGACCGCCGGACCACCACCAGGGGAGACGAGGACCCAGCAGATGGCCGACACGAAGCGGCCGGAGAGCTCCGTCGAGCGCATCCGGCAACGCGTCCAGGAGAAGGCCGAGCGCCGGGCTGCGGCCAAGGCAGCCGACGAGCAGGCGGCCGACGTCCGGCCGACGGGCTCGTCGTCCGCGACCGTCGTCCGCACCCAGCAGCGCGAGGCCGCACGGCCGGCACCTGACATCCCGAGCGAGGCGGAGCTGCCCGGCGTGCACGCCGAGACGCCGCTGCAGATCCCGGCCCGCGGCTGGGTGCAGATCGTCAAGCGGGCCTGGGCGGAGAACAACGCCGACAACATGCCGATCATCGGCGCGGGGGTGGCGTTCTTCGCCTTCCTGGCGATCTTCCCGGCGCTGATCGCCACCATCTCGCTCTACGGGCTGGTCGCCTCGCCGGAGGAGGTGGCCGCCCAGATCGAGTCGGTGTCGGCCCAGCTGCCCCGGGAGGCGCAGACCCTGCTGAGCGAGCAGCTGACCGCCATCACGCAGAACAGCGGCGGCGCCCTCACCCTCAGCCTGATCGTGTCGATCCTGGCGGCGCTGTGGAGCGCGTCGGGCGGGACCGGGAACCTGATCACCGCGGTGAACCTCGCCTACGACGAGGTGGAGACCCGCGGGTTCGTCAAGCGCAAGGCCCTCGCCCTGGGCCTGACCCTGGGCGCCATCGCCTTCGTGCTGATCACCTTCGGCCTCATCGCGGTCGTCCCGGTGGTCCTGGACACGCTGCCGCTGGGCATCTTCGGCACGGTGCTCGCCCAGGTGGTGCGCTGGGTGCTGCTCCTCGGTGTGGTCGCCGGCTCGCTCGCCGTCCTCTACCGGGTGGCCCCGGACCGGGACAACCCGCGGCTGCGCTGGGTGAGCCTCGGCTCGGTCGTGGTCACCGTGATCTGGGCGGTCGTCAGCCTGCTGTTCAGCCTCTACGTGGACAACTTCGGCTCCTACGACAAGACGTACGGGGCCATCGCCGGGGTCATCGTGCTGATGCTGTGGCTGTACCTGACGTGCTTCCTGGTCCTCCTGGGCGCGGAGATCAACTCCGAGATGGAGCACCAGACCGCCGTCGACACCACCGAGGGCGAGCCCCAGCCGATGGGCGAGCGGGACGCCGCGGTCGCCGACGAGCTGCCGGACCCCCCGACCCCCACCAAGGAGTCCAAGCAGTCCGCCTAGCGGAGGACCCCCTCCGGGTCGGTCGTCGTTCGTCTACCGGACATGTGACGGGACGAAGGGGGGACGGCGGACCGTCACCGGCTGGGGGCGGCCGCGGACGTCGACGGCCACCTCGTCGCCCTCGCCGACCCCGGCCGCGGTGTCCAGCAGCGCCAGCGCGATTCCGGTCCGCAGGGTCGGGGAGAACGTCCCGCTGGTCACCTCGCCGATCGGTGCGCCGTCGGCGGCGAGCACGGCCATCCCCGGCCGCGGGATGCCCCGGCCCGGCGCCTGGAGTCCCCACAGCAGCCGGGCCGGGCCGGCGTCCCTCTCTGCCAGCAGCGCCTCCCGGCCCCAGAAGGCCGGCTTGCGCCAGCCCACCGCCCAGCCGGCGCGGGCCTGGTTGGGGGTGATCTCCCGGGACAGCTCGTGGCCGTGCAGCGGGTAGCCCATCTCGGTGCGCAGGGTGTCCCGGGCACCCAGCCCGCAGGGCCGGATCTGCTCGAGCTGACCGGCGGCCAGGACGGCGTCCCAGAGGTCCCCCGCGCGCTCGGCGGCGACGAGCAGCTCGTAGCCGTGCTCGCCGGTGTAGCCGGTGCGGCAGACGGTGATCTCGTCCCCCGCCCGGCCGGGGGTGTCGGCGAAGGCCATGTAGTCCAGCTCCCCGGGCAACCCGACCGCGGCGAGCACCTCGGCCGAGCGCGGCCCCTGCAGGGCCAGGACGGCGACCTCGGTGTGCCGGTCGGTCACCGTGACGCCCGCCGGGGCGGCCGCGGCGAGCCGGGCGAGGACGTCGGCGGCGTTGGCCGCGTTGGGCACCAGCAGCACGTCGTCGGGGCCGTGCAGGTAGACGATCAGGTCGTCGACCACGCCGCCGGCGTGCTCCTCGCCGTCCGGGACGCAGCACAACGTGTACTGCGCCTGCCCCGGACCGATCCGGGTCAGGTCGTTGGTCAGGCAGGAGTCCACGAAGGCGGCCGCGCCGGGGCCCCGCACCGTGGCCGTCCCCAGGTGCGAGACGTCGAAGAGGCCGACGCCCTCCCGGACGGCGGTGTGCTCGGCCAGCACCCCGCCGCCGGCGTACTCGATCGGCATCGACCAGCCACCGAAGTCGGCGAACTTGGCGCCGGCGGCCACGTGCCGGTCGTGCAACGGGGAGGTCAGCGGGCTCACGGACGGCACGCTAGTGGGCGCCCCGGCCGCGAGCTCCCGAGCCGGCCCCGTCGGCCCCTACCGGCCTGCCTGCAGGGGCCCGCCGCGAGCCTGCGAGCGGTGGGGGGCAGGCAGGTCCTCTTAGGATCCCCCCGTGCCGCCCACGATCTCCGCCACCGACCGTCCGCTCGAGAAGCTGTCCGCCGACGCCGTCGTCGTCGGCGTGGGGAAGGGACCGGACGGTCTCCTGCGCACCCCCGGCGCCGAGGCGCTGGACCGGCTGCTGGGCGGCCGGCTGTTCACCGCCCTGGCCGACCTGGGTGCCCGCGGCACCGAGGACGAGGTCACCCGGCTGCCCACCTTCGGGCAGGGCCCGTTCCCGGTGGTCGCGGTCGCGGGGCTGGGCGCCCCGGAGCCGGCCGGCGGGTACGCCCCCGAGGCGCTGCGCCGGGCCGCCGGCGCCGCCAGCCGGGCGCTGAGCGGCCGGGACGCCGTGGTCACCCTGCTCGCCGCCGTCGGTGGGCCCCCGGACGCCGAGCGGCTGCACGCCGTGGGCGAGGGCGCGCTGCTGGGCGCCTACGAGTTCACCGCCTACAAGTCCGACCTGCCCGCCGACCGGCCCACCCCGCCGCGGGTCTTCCAGCTCGTCGTCCCCGACGCCGGGCAGGCCAAGGCCGCGCTGGCCCGGGTCCGGGCGGTGGCCGACGCCGTCACCCTGGTGCGGGACCTGGTCAACACCCCGCCCAACGACCTCTTCCCCGCCGCGTTGGGCGACCGCGGCGCGGCCGCGGGGAAGAAGGCCGGCCTGTCCGTCGAGGTCCTCGACGAGAAGGCGCTGGCCGCTGGTGGGTACGGCGGCATCCTGGCCGTCGGCGGCGGCTCGGTCCGCCCGCCGCGGTTGCTGCGGATGAGCTACCGCGGCAAGAAGTCCGGCGGCCGGCCCAGCATCGCGCTGATCGGCAAGGGCATCACCTTCGACAGCGGCGGCATCTCGATCAAGCCCGCGGCGAAGATGGAGGACATGAAGAGCGACATGGCCGGCGCCGCGGCCGTGATCGCCACCGTGTGCCTGGTCGCCGAGCTCGGCCTGCCGGTCGACGTCACCGCAACGGTGCCCATCGCCGAGAACCTGCCCAGCGGCACCGCCTACCGGCCTGCGGACGTGGTGACGTTCCGCAACGGCAAGAAGGCCGAGATCACCAACACCGACGCCGAGGGCCGGGTGGTGCTCGCCGACGCCATCTCCCGGGCGGTCGAGGACTCCCCCACCCATCTGCTGGAGACCTCCACGCTCACCGGCGCCCAGCTGGTGGCCCTGGGCACCCGCACCTCCGGGGTGATGGGCAGCGACGACCTCCGCGACACCGTCGTGGCCGCCAGCCGGCGCAGCGGCGAGCCGATGTGGGGCATGCCGCTGCCGCCGGAGCTCCGCCGCGGGCTGGACTCACCGGTCGCCGACTTCGTCAACGCCAACGCCGACCGGATGGGCGGCATGCTCGTCGGCGGGCACTTCCTGTCCGAGTTCGTCCCCGCCGGGCTGCCCTGGGCGCACATCGACGTGGCCGGGCCGGCCTACAACACCGGCGCGCCCTGGGGCCACACCCCCAAGGGCGGCACCGGCGTCCCGGTCCGCACCCTGCTCGCGACGATCGAGGACCTCATCGCCAACGCGAGCTGACGGATGGCTGGCAGCGGGCTCCTGGAACGGCCACCGTCAGGGGCCCGCCGCGAGCGTCAGCGAGTGGTGGGGGGACGGTGGTCCTTCTGCCGCTGGCGGGCCGACCAGTCGCGCATGCGCTGGGGGTAGCCGGTGACCTGGGCGTCGTAGACGGGGACGCCCAGGTCCCGGGACAGCTTGCGGGCGGTCTCCGGGCCGTCGATGCGCCGGCGCGTCCACTCGCCGTCTGCGGCGACGAGCAGGATCGTCGTCTCGGTGACCGCCGTCCGCGGCTCGACGTAGCCCTCCACCCCGCGCCGGGTGGCGACGAACTGCTCCAGGTGGCTCAGGTCGGCAGAGCCGGAGGGGCGGTCGAGGGTGTTCCGCCGGCCGTCGCCGGACGCCGATGCCGGGCGACGGCCCCGCAGCCGGTCGAAGAGGCCCATGCCGTGCTCCCGTCCCTGGTCCCGCGGGGGTTCCCGGCGGGGTTCTGGGACGCCAACGCGGCACCCCGACGCGCCGTTCCCGGGAGTGGCAGGATGGGCGGGCGCACGATCACCCAGCCCGACACCGGGCGACCCAGCACGATGAGGAGCCACCTGTGAGCGCACCGACGACCCCCGCTGACCTGGTCATCCTCGGTGGTGGCTCCGGTGGCTACGCCGCCGCCCTCCGCGCCGCCGAGCTCGGCCTGTCCGTGGTGCTCATCGAGAAGGACAAGGTCGGCGGGACCTGCCTGCACCGCGGCTGCATCCCGACCAAGGCCCTGCTGCACAGCGGCGAGGTCGCCGACAACGCCCGCGAGGGCGAGCAGTTCGGCGTCAAGACGTCGCTGGCCGGCATCGACATGGACGGCGTCAACGCCTACAAGGACGGCGTGATCGCCAAGCTCTACAAGGGCCTGCAGGGCCTGATCAAGAGCCGCAAGATCACCTACGTCGAGGGATCGGGCAAGCTCGTCTCCCCCACCGCCGTCGAGGTCAACGGTGAGCGGTACGAGGGCCGGCACGTGCTGCTGGCCACCGGCTCCTACGCCCGGTCGCTGCCCGGCGTCGAGATCGACGGCACCAAGGTCATCACCAGCGACCACGCGCTCGACCTGGACCGCGTGCCGACCTCGGCGATCGTCCTGGGCGGCGGGGTCATCGGCTGCGAGTTCGCCAGCGCCTGGAAGTCCTTCGGCGTCGACGTCACGATCGTCGAGGCGCTGCCGCACCTGGTCCCGCTGGAGGACGAGGCGTCGTCCAAGCTGCTGGAGCGGGCCTTCCGCCGCCGCAAGATCGACTTCTCCCTCGGCAGCCGGATGTCCTCGGTGGAGACCACCGCCGACGGGGTCAAGGTCAGCCTGGAGAACGGCAAGTCCTACGAGGCCGAGCTGGTGCTGGTCGCCGTCGGTCGCGGCCCGGTGAGCGAGGGCCTGGGCTACGAGGAGGCCGGCGTCGCGATGGAGCGCGGCTACGTCCTCGTCGACGAGTACTGCCAGACCAGCGTCCCGACCATCTCCGCCGTCGGCGACCTCATCCCCACCCTGCAGCTGGCCCACGTGGGGTTCGGCGAGGGCATCCTGGTCGCCGAGCGGCTGGCCGGCCTGCCGGTGGTGCCGATCGACTACGCCGGCGTGCCCCGGGTGACCTACTCCGAGCCCGAGGTCGCCTCCGTCGGTCTCACCGAGGCGCAGGCCAAGGAGCGGTACGGCGACGGGATCCAGGTGCTCACCTACGACCTGGGCGGCAACGGCCGCAGCCAGATCCTCAAGACCGCAGGCGCGGTGAAGCTGGTCCGTGCCGCCGACGGTCCCGTGGTGGGGGTCCACATGGTCGGCAGCCGCGTCGGTGAGCTCATCGCCGAGGCGCAGCTGATCTACAACTGGGAGGCCCTGCCCGACGAGGTCGCCCAGCTGATCCACCCGCACCCGACGCAGAGCGAGGCGCTCGGCGAGGCGCACCTGGCGCTGGCCGGCAAGCCGCTGCACGCGCACAGCTGACCCTGCCCCTCCCCCACCCACCCCGTACCGCCACGACCTGAGGAGACCTGCCTTCGATGCCGACGTCCGTCACCATGCCCGCCCTGGGCGAGAGCGTCACCGAGGGCACCGTCACCCGCTGGTTGAAGCAGGAGGGTGACCAGGTCGAGGTCGACGAACCCCTCCTCGAGGTGTCGACCGACAAGGTCGACACCGAGATCCCCTCACCCGCGGCCGGCGTGCTCACCAAGATCGTCGTCGCCGAGGACGAGACCGTCGACGTGGGCGCCGAGCTCGCGGTCATCGGCGGCGAGGGGGACGGCGGCGGCGCTGCCGGGCAGGCCCCGGCCGAGCAGGCCGCCGAGCCGGCGGAGGAGGCCCCCGCGCAGGAGGCCCCGCCGCAGCAGGCCGAGCCCGCCGCCGTGCAGCCGGCGGCCTCGCAGGGGTCCTCGGACGGCGGCTCCGCGGGCGGGAGCTCGGGTGGCTCGGCTGACTCCGGTGGCTCGGGTGGCGGCGAGGGCACGTCGGTGACCATGCCGGCGCTGGGCGAGAGCGTCACCGAGGGCACCGTGACCCGGTGGCTCAAGGCCGTCGGTGACGAGGTCAGCGCGGACGAGCCACTGCTGGAGGTGTCCACCGACAAGGTCGACACCGAGATCCCGGCACCGGTCTCCGGCACCCTGCTGTCGATCAGCGTCCAGGAGGACGAGACGGTCGACGTCGGGGCCGAGCTCGCCGTGATCGGCGCCGCCCGTGGCGCCCAGGCCTCCGTGCCGGCCGAGGCCCCGGCCCAGGAGGCTCCCGCCGAGGAGGCCCCCGCCCGGGAGGAGCCCGCTCCCGAGGAGCAGCCGGCGCCGAAGGAGCAGGCGCAGCCGACGCCGGCCAAGGCGACCACCGACACCGGTCAGCCCGGTGGCGACTACGGCTCCAGCGGTGCCATGCCCACCCAGTCGCCGACCTCCCGGCCGTCCCCGGCCGAGGCCGTGGCGCCGCAGTCGCGGCCCGCGGCGGCGCCGGCCCCCGACGGCGCCGCGGCCTACGTGACGCCGCTGGTGCGGCGGCTGGCGGCCGAGCACGGGGTGGACCTGTCCACGGTGAAGGGCACCGGCGTGGGTGGCCGGATCCGCAAGCAGGACGTCCAGGCGGCGGCCGACGCAGCCGCGGCCCCGGCGGCCGCCGAGCCCGCCGCTCCGGCGGCCGCACCGTCCGCCGCCAAGACCCCCTCGCCGGCCGCCAGCTCCGCGCTGCGCGGGCGGACCGAGAAGATGTCCCGGCTGCGGACGGTCATCGCCAAGCGGATGGTCGAGTCGCTGGAGATCAGCGCGCAGCTCACCACCGTGGTCGAGGCCGACGTCACCCGGATCGCGAACCTGCGCAACCAGGTGAAGAACGACTTCGCCGCCCGCGAGGGCGTCAAGCTGTCGTTCCTGCCGTTCTTCGCCAAGGCCGCGGTCGAGGCGCTGAAGGCACACCCGGCGGTCAACTCCTCGGTCGACATGGCGGCCGGCACGGTCACCTACCACGACTCGGAGAACCTGGGCGTCGCGGTGGACACCGAGCGCGGGCTGCTCGTGCCGGTCATCCAGGGCGCCGGTGACCTCAGCCTGGCGGGGATCGCCCGGAAGATCGCCGACCTGGCCGAGCGCACCCGGACGAACAAGATCACCCCGGACGAGCTCGGTGGCGGCACGTTCACCCTGACCAACACCGGCAGCCGGGGCGCGCTGTTCGACACCCCGATCATCAACCAGCCGCAGGTCGCCATCCTGGGCGTCGGCTCGGTGGTGAAGCGCCCGGTCGTGGTGCAGGACGCCGAGCTCGGTGAGGTCATCGCCGTCCGGTCGATGGTCTACCTCGCCCTGACCTACGACCACCGGATCGTCGACGGCGCCGACGCGGCGCGGTTCCTGACCACGGTCCGCGAGCGCCTGGAGGCCGGCCAGTTCCAGGGCGAGCTCGGCCTGGCCTGAAGAAGGACCCCCTGCCCCCCCATCGCTCGCAAGCTCGCGACGGGACCGTGCAGGGGGCCATCGGGGCCCCGGCTGCACCATGCCGGGGCCCTTCGGCGTCCGTCCCGGTACCCGCACCGCCGACAGGAGCGCAGGACATGAAGGTCGCCATTACGGGGTCGTCCGGGCCCATCGGCTCGGCGCTGGCCCCCGCCCTCCGCGCGGACGGGCACGAGGTGATCCGGCTGGTCCGGCGGACCCCGCGCACCGCCGACGAGCACCGGTGGGCCCCGGCGCACCACCGGCTCGACCCGTTGGTGCTCGCCGACGTCGACGCCGTGGTGAACCTGGCCGGGGCGCCGATCCGGCCCCGGCCGTGGACGGCCGCCTACAAGCAGCAACTGCTGACCAGCCGGGTGGACAGCACCACGACCGTGAGCCGGGCGCTCGGCGAAGCTGCCGCCGCCGATCCCGGACGCCCGCGGGTGCTGCTGTCCGGCTCGGCCGTCGGGTACTACGGCGACACCGGCGACCGCCTGGTGGACGAGACCGCCCCGCCCGGGGACGACTTCCTGGCGTCGGTCTGCGTCCAGTGGGAGGCCGCCACCGAGCCCGCCCGTGCTGCCGGGGTCCGCGTCGCGCACCTGCGGACGGGCCTGCTTCTCGCCCGGGGCAGCCTGCTGGCGACGGTCCTCGGCACGGTCTTCCGCCTCGGGCTCGGCGGCCGGCTGGGCAACGGGAGGCAGTACTGGCCGTGGATCAGCCTGGACGACGAGGTCGCCGCGATCCGCTTCCTGCTCACCGCCGACGTCGCCGGACCGGTGAACCTGACCGCGCCGTCGCCGGCGCGGAACGCGGACTTCACCCGGACGCTGGCGCGGGTCCTGCACAAGCCGGCGGTCCTCCCCGTCCCCGGGCCGGTGATCTCCGCGGCGCTCGGCGAGTTCGCCCGGTCCAGCATCCTGGGCGGGCAGCAGGCCGTGCCGGCGGCACTGACCGCGGCCGGCTTCTCCTTCACGCACACCGACCTGGAGGCCGCACTGCGGGCGGTGTTCACCCGCTGAGCTCCGCACCGGCGATCAGCCACTCGCCACCGGTCCGCTGCAGGGTCAGCCGGACGTCCGCCGCGCCCCGGCCCGGCTCCTCCCGCACCGGCGCCGCAGCCGTCCCCCCGGCCACGATCCGATGGCGGGGCACCTCGTCGACGAGCTGCACCACCACCCGCTCGCCGTCGGCGGCAACCGCCGCCACGCGGACCACCGTCGGCTCGAAGCCGGCCACGGACTGCCCGGCGCGGGCCAGGGTCGCCAACCGGTCGGCGTCCCGTTGCAGCAGCGGGCTCCCCGGCGCGTACAGCCGCGACAGCAGGGCCGCGTCCGCATCGGCGTAGGCCCGCGCCCGGTGCCGGTACAGCTCCTGCACCAGCGCCGCCCAGCCGTCCAGGTCGTCCGTCGCCGGGTCGGGCGCGGCCGTGTCCGCCGGTGCCGTGTCCGCCGGTGCCGTGTCCGCCGGTGCCGTGTCCGCCGGTGAGCCGTGGGGCGAGGGCGCGGGGACTTCGGACGGACCGGCGGTCGGCCCCGCGGACGACGGCGGGACGGCGGGCTCCGTCACGGCCGGCTCGGTGACGGCGACCCGGGCGGAGTCGGCGGCGGGGACCGGTTCGGCTCCACCCCTCCCCCAGGTGGCACCCAGCCACGCCGCGCCCGCCAGTGCCCCGGCCAGGGCGAGCAGCGCGGCCGCCGACACCGCCACCCGACGCAGCAGCGGTCCCCCAGCGGCGACCGCGTCGGCCGGCGGGAACAGCCGCGCCGCCCGCGGGGCCAGCGCCTTGCGGAGGCGGGCCAGCCGCCCGGCCGGGACCGGCGCGGCGTGCGCTGAGCGGCCCCGCGCCCCGGGCACCTGGTGGGTCAGCTCGGTGCGGGGTCCGCGGCCGGTCTCCCCGAGGACCTCGTCGGGGACCCCCGGGACGGGCAGCCGCACGGGCTCCGGTCGGCAGGCGTGCCGCAGGTCGAGCGCGAACGCGGCGGCGCTGCCGCGCAGGTGCGGCTCCGCGGACAGTCCCCGCAGCACGACCCGGACGAGTTCGCCGGGTGCGTCCGGAGCGAGCAGGGCCAGGTCGGGCAGCCGCCCCGCGGCGGCGACGCCCAGGGTGCCGCCGGGGTCGGCCGCGTTCCACGGGGCGATGCCGGTCAGGGCGTGGAAGGCAGCCGCCGCCACCCCGAAGACGTCCGACGCCGGGCCCGGCGCACCCCCGCGGGCGACCACCGGGTCGACGTACGCGGGGGTGACACCCGCGCGGACGTCCTCACCGACCAGCCGTGCGGTGCCGAGGTCGGTGAGCACCGGCCGGCCCTCCGCAGTGAACACGACGTTGCCCGGGGACAGGTCACCGTGCACGATCCCCCGCTCGTGCGCCTGCGCCAGCGCGGCGGCGACCGGGGCAATGGCGGTCACCACCTCTCCCGGGCGCAGACTCCCCCGGCGGGCCAGCAGAGTGGCCAGGCTGCCGCCGGCGAGCAGGTCGAGCACCAGCGACACCTCGGCAGGTCCGCCGCGCACCTCGCGGCGCACCACCTCGTGCACCCGCACCAGGTGCGGGTGGTCCAGCTCGGCGAGCAGCGCGGCCTCCCGCACCTGACCGGCCGGGTCGCCGCGGACCAGCACCTTGACCGCCACCGGGGCACCACCGCGGCGCGGCCGGGCCCGCCACACCTGACCCGAGCCGCCCCTGCCGAGCAGCTCCTCGAGGACGTAGCCGGGCACGACGGGTGCGGCCTGCGGGACCGGGTCGACGGGCATGCCAGGACGGTAGGACGGGCCGGCGCGCCCCCGCGGGCGTCGTCCACAGGCGGGGTGCCGTCCACAGCTCCGCGCCCCGCGAGGTGCCGCCCCGGCCCGGGACCTAGGTTCGGGGGCATGCCACTCCCCTCCCGTGCCCAGGTCGTCGTCGTGGGCGCCGGGCTGGCCGGCCTGTCCGCGGCGGTCCGGCTGGCCGAGGCCGGACGCGACGTGCACGTCGTCGACGCCGCCGGGCACGCCGGGGGTCGGCTGTCCACCGAACGGATCGACGGCTTCCTGGTCGACCGCGGCTTCCAGGTGCTCAACACCGGCTACCCGCGGGTGGCCGACCTGGACCTGGCGGCGCTGGACCTGGGCTGGTTCTGGACCGGCGCGGTCGTCCGGGTCGACGGCCGGGCGCACCGGGTCGTCGACCCCCGCCGGCACCCGACGGCCGCCTGGGACACCGTCCGGACGCCGATCGGCGCGCTGCTCCGCAAGGCGGCCATCGGCGCCTTCTCCGCCCGGGCCGGCTACACGCCGGTCCACCGGTTGCTGTCCGCGCCCGAGCGGACCGCCGAGGAGTCGCTGCGCGCGGCCGGGGTCGGCGACCTGGCCCTGGAGCGCTTCTTCCGGCCCTTCCTGGCCGGGGTGCTCCTGGAGTCGGAGCTGGCGACGTCCAGCCGGTACCTGGACCTGGTCTGGCGCAGCTTCGTCCGCGGCCGGGTCGGGCTGCCGGCGGCCGGGATGCAGTCGATCGGCGGGCAACTGGCGGATCGGCTCCCGGCCGACCGACTGCACCTGCACACCCGCGTCGAGGAGGTGCGGAGCGGGACCGTGCGGACGGCGACCGGCACCACGACCGTGGACGCCGTCGTGGTGGCCACCGACCCGGACACCGCCGCGGCCCTGCTCCCGGGCGTCCGGGCCGCGGCGCCGCGGCAGGTCACCACGCACCTGCACGTGCTGCCGGCCTCGCCCTGGCGCGAGCCGCTCGTCGTGCTCGGCGAGCCGGGCGGCCGGCTGGTCAACACGGCCGTGGTCACCGACGCCCAGCCGGCGTACAGCCCCGACGGCCGTGCACTGCTGGCCAGCTCGACGCTCGCGGTGACCACCGAGGCGGAGGTGCGCGGGGAGGTCGCCCGGGCCCACGGGGTGTCCGCCACCGACCTGGAGCACCTCACCAGCGTCACGGTGACCGGCGCGCAGCCGGCCGCCACTCCTCCGCTGCAGCACCGCCGCCCGGTCGACCTGGGTGAGGGGGTCTTCGTCTGCGGGGACCACCGCGACACCCCCTCCATCCAGGGCGCGATGGCCAGCGGTGCGCGCGCCGCCCGGGCGGTGCTCCGCCGGCTGACCGCGCAGTCCGCGACCGCCCAGTCCCCGACCGCGCAGTCGCCGCCCACGCAGTCCCGGACCGGGCAGTCCCCCACCGGCCGGGACGGCGGCTGATGCCGGCCACCCGGCCGACGGTGCTGGCCACCAGCACCGGCCTGGACAGCCGCGGTCGCGGCCCCTACGACTGGGCGCCCGGTCCGGTGTTCGATCTCGCGTTCGAGCTGGCCGGCGCACCGGCGAGGCCGCGGATCTGCTACCTCGGCACGGCCACCGGCGACGACCCCACCCGCATCGCCGCGTTCCACGGCGCCTTCGCCGGCCGCGACGTGGCCGTGTCCCACCTCAGCCTCTTCCCGATGCCCACGGTCGCCGACGTCCGGGGTCACCTGCTCGGCCAGGACGTCGTCTGGGTGGGCGGCGGCAGCGTGGCCAACCTGCTGGCCGTGTGGCGGGTGCACGGTCTGGACGAGGTGTTCCGGGAGGCCTGGCGGGCCGGGGTGGTCCTGGCCGGGGTCTCGGCGGGGTCGCTGTGCTGACACGTCGGCGGCACCACCGACTCCTTCGGCCCCCAGCTCCGCCCGGTCACCGACGGCCTTGGCCTGCTGCCGTACAGCAACAGCGTGCACCACGACTCCGAGCCCGGCCGGCGGCCGCTGTACCGGCGGCTGGTGGCCGACGGGACGCTGCCCGCCGGGTACGCGACCGACGACGGGGTCGGGCTGGTCTACCGGGGAACCGAGCTGGTGGAGGCGGTGGCCGACCGCCCCGGCGCGGCCGCCCACCGGGTGGCGCCCGGCCCGGACGGCACGGCGGTGGAGACCCGCATCGAGCCCCGCCGGCTCCGCTGAGCCCGGCATAGGCTTGCGGGCATGAGCGAGCTGGCGGTCGTCCGGGCGGGTCTGGTCCCCTACGAGGAGGCATGGGCCCTACAGCGGGAGGTGCACGCGCAGCGGGTCGCCGGCACCGGCCCGGACACGCTGCTGCTGCTCGAGCACCCGCCGGTCTACACCGCCGGCAGGCGGACCCTGCGGCACGAGCGTCCCTTCGACGGCACGCCGGTCATCGACGTGGACCGCGGCGGGAAGATCACCTGGCACGGCCCCGGCCAGCTGGTGGGCTACCCGATCGTCGGGCTCCCCGACCCGGTCGACGTGGTGGCGCACGTCCGCCGCCTGGAACTGGCGCTGATGGAGGTCTGCGCCGGTTTCGGGCTGGCCACCGAGCAGGTCGAGGGCCGCAGCGGCGTGTGGGTGCGCGCCGACGACCGCGGCCCGGACCGCAAGGTCGCCGCGATCGGCGTCCGGGTGGCCCGCGGGGTGACCATGCACGGCTTCGCGCTCAACTGCGACCCGGACATGGCGGCCTTCAGCAACATGGTGCCGTGCGGGATCCCGGACGCCGGGGCGACGTCGCTGACCGCCGAGCTCGGCCGCGACGTCCCCGTCGCCGAGGCCATCGACCCGGTCGAGAAGGCGGTGCGCGCCGTCCTCGAGCCCGCCCTCGCCCCCTGAAGAAGGACCCCCCTGCCCCCCACCGCTCGCGAGCTCGCGGCGGGGCCCTGCAGGGGGGCCGTCAGCCGAGGACGAAGTTGACCAGGCGGCCGGGCACGGCGACGACCCGGCGCACGGTCGCGCCGTCCAGGTGGCCGGCGATCCGCTCGTCGGCCCGGGCGGCCTCCTCGAGCGCCGCGGCGTCGGCGCCGGCCGGCACGGACACCTGCGCCCGGACCTTGCCGTTGACCTGGACGGCGACCTGCACCGTCTCGTCGACCAGCCAGCGCGGGTCGGCGACCGGGAACTGCTCCCAGGCCAGCGAGTCCGGGTGGCCGCACCGCGCCCACATCTCCTCGGCCACGTGCGGCGCCAGCGGGGCCAGCACCAGCACGAGCGGTTCGACCACCGACCGCGGCACGGCCGAGCCGGGCGGGTAGGCCGCGGTCAGGTGGTTGGTCAGCTCGGTGATCCGGGCGATCGCGATGTTGAACCGCAACGTGGTCATGCCGTCCCGGACCGCCTCGATCGCCCGGTGCAGGGCCCGGCGGGTGGCGTCGTCCGGCTCGACGTCCCCGGCCCGCACCTCGCCGGTCTCCTCGTCGACGACCACCCGCCACACCCGCTGCAGCAGGCGCTGCGCGCCGACCACGGCCTTGGTCTCCCAGGGCCGGGACTGGTCCAGCGGGCCGGTGGACATCTCGTACACCCGGAACGTGTCCGCGCCGTACGCGGCGATCATCTCGTCGGGGGTCACCACGTTCTTCAGGCTCTTGCCCATCTTCCCGTACTCGCGGCCGACCGGGACCCCGTCGTGGAAGAATCGCCCGTCCCGCTCCTCGACCTCGGCGGCGGGGACGTAGAACCCGCGGGCGTCGGTGTAGGCGTAGGCGGAGATGTAGCCCTGGTTGACCAGCCGCCGGAACGGCTCCTCGCTGGACACGTGGCCCAGGTCGAACAGCACCTTGTGCCAGAAGCGGGCGTACAGCAGGTGCAGCACGGCGTGCTCCACCCCGCCGACGTACAGGTCGACCCCACCCACGTCGCCGTCGCGCTGCGGGCCCATCCAGTACCGCTCCAGCTCCGGGTCGACGAAGCGCTGGTCGTCGGAGGGGTCCAGGTACCGCAGGTAGTACCAGCACGACCCGGCCCAGTTGGGCATCGTGTTGGTCTCGCGCCGGTAGGTCCTGGGTCCGTCGCCCAGGTCCAGGGTCACCGTGACCCAGTCCGCCGCCCGGGACAGCGGGGGCTCGGGCGCGGAGGTCTCGTCGTCGTCGGCGAACGTCTTGGGCGAGTAGTCGTCGACCTCGGGCAGCAGCACCGGCAGCATCGACTCCGGGACGGCGACGGGCAGGTCGTCGGCGTCGTAGACGATCGGGAACGGCTCGCCCCAGTAGCGCTGCCGGCTGAACAGCCAGTCGCGCAGCTTGAACGTGGTCGTCGCCTCGCCGTGCCCGTGCCGGACCAGCCAGTCGGTCACCGTCTCGATCGCCGCGGCCTTGTCCAGGCCGTCCAGCGACAGTCGCTCGTTCGAGGAGTTGATCATCGGTCCGGTGCCGGTGTACGCGCCGCCGGCGAAGTCGGCCGGGGGCTGCACGGTCCGCACCACCGGCAACCCGAAGGCGTCGGCGAACTCCCAGTCGCGGGTGTCCTCGCCCGGGACCGCCATGATCGCCCCGGTGCCGTACCCGGTCAGCACGTAGTCGGCGATGAACACCGGCAGGTCCGCCCCGGTCACCGGGTTCACCGCGGTCGTCCCCAGCCAGACGCCGGTCTTCTCCCGGCCCTCGGCCTGGCGGTCCAGCTCCGACCGCCGGGAGGCCTGCCGCTGGTAGGCGTCCACCGCCTCGGCCGGCGTCGCCGCGCCCGAGGTCCACCGGGGGTCGACCCCCTCGGGCCACTCGCCGGCGGTCAGCGCGCCGACCAGGGGGTGCTCGGGGGCCAGCACCAGGTAGGTGGCGCCGAACAGCGTGTCCGGCCGGGTGGTGAAGACCTCGACGGTCTCGCCGGAGCCGGCCGCGAAGCGGATCCGCGCGCCGGTGGACCGGCCGATCCAGTTGCGCTGCATCAGCTTCAGCGACTCGGGCCATTCCAGCCGGTCCAGGTCGTCCAGCAGACGCTCGGCGTAGGCGGTGATCCGCATCATCCACTGGGTCAGCGGACGGCGGAACACCGGGAAGTTGCCGCGCTCGGACCGCCCGTCGGCGGTGACCTCCTCGTTGGACAGCACCGTGCCCAGCCCCGGGCACCAGTTGACCGGTGCCTGGTGCCGGTAGGCCAGCCGGTGCGCGTCGACCACCCGGCGGCGCCCCACCTGGTCCAGGTCGGCCCAGCGGCGCCCCTCGGGCAGGGTGCCCGGCGCCGGTTCCCGGGCCCCGGCGTCCAGCTCGGCGACCAGGTCGGCGATCGGCCGGGCGCGCCCACGGCCGCCGTCGGCCGCGGGGTCGAACCAGGACCCGAACACCTGCTCGAAGATCCACTGGGTCCACCGGTAGTAGCCCGGGTCGATCGTGGCGAAGGTGCGCCGGGTGTCGTGGTCCACGCCCAGCCGGCGCAGCTGCCCGGCGATCGCGGCGATGTTGGCCTCGGTGGTGACCCGCGGGTGCTGACCGGTCTGGACGGCGTACTGCTCCGCGGGCAGGCCGAAGGCGTCGTAGCCCATCGGGTGCAGCACGTTGCGCCCGTCCATCCGCAGGAACCGGCTGGTCACGTCGGTGCCCAGGTAGCCCAGGGGGTGCCCGACGTGCAGCCCGGCGCCCGAGGGGTACGGGAACATGTCCATCACGAACGCCTTGGGCCGGTCGGCGACCCGCTCGAAGCCCTCGCTCAGCGGGCCGACGGGGTTGGGCGTGTGGAAGGTGCCCTCGGCGTCCCAGCGGTCCTGCCAGGCGAGCTCGATCGACTGCGCCAGCGCCGGGGTGTAGCGGTGCGGGGGCACCCCGTCCGCGGTCGGCTCGGGGTTCGGCTGGCTCATCGTGGGCGCTCCTGGGGGTCCGTACCGGCGGCGGGCAGAAAAAAACCCCTCACGCAGGAGGGGTCGCCGTGCTGTCTGATCGGATCAGGTCAGCACGGCCGGGAAAGCAGGAGCCCGCCGGTCATGGGGGGAGCTTAGCGCGCGGGCGCGGTCGGGACCCGCGGATTGCCGGCTCGGGTGGCGGGGCCCACCGGCGGCGCCTCGTCTCCCGCGACCAGCCCGGGCACCACAGCACCCGCGTCGGGCACCGCGCGCCACTCCCCCGCCGTCGACCCGGGCACGGGCCCGGACGAGGTGCCGAGGGGGCTGCCACCGCCCGCCTGACCTGCGGCGGGAGGAGCCTCCACGATCGTCCGGGCGCGTCGCGCCCCGCTTCCCGTAGTCTGCGCCGACGCAGCTGTGCGTGGACGCGCCGGGCCGATCACCGTCGCGGTCACGTTTGTCCGTCCGGGAGCCGGGGCATCCCCCAACACCCGGCGTTCAGCAGCAGCGCCGATCCGCCGCAGGTGAGCGGAACGGCTGCGCGGCCGGAAGTACGACACCGGTGACGATCCAGGACCGGCGCCCGCCCGGGCGCAACGGCCGGATCGGCACCACGGAACCGGAAGAGCAGGCACCGCGGTCGCCCCAGCGACCGACGCCGTGCCGCCCGGGGACACACCGTCGTCGACACCGCCGCGCGACCGTGACCGCCGATGCGTCGGCCGACGTGTGGAGGACCACGATGGACGAGCACGCCCGCACGCCGCTGCACCCCCGCACGACCACCGCCGGCCGGACGGTCCGCCCGACCCCTCTGCCGCTGAGCGAGCGGACCCTGGCCCGGCACGCCGCGCGGGTCCGCGTCCCCGGCTACGACCGCAGCGCGCTCACCCCCGCCGTCGTCCACTTCAGCGTGGGCGGGTTCCACCGCGCGCACCAGCTGGTGTACTTCGACGACCTCGCCGAGCTCGGCGAGACCGGGTGGGGCGTGGTGGGCGTCGGCCTGCGCTCCCCGGCGATGCGCGACGCCCTGGCCCCGCAGGACCACCTCTACACGGTGGTCGAGCGCAGCCGCGCCGGCGAGCGCGCCCGGGTCGTCGGCTCGATGGTCGACTACCTGTTCGCCCCGGACGCCCCCGAGGCCGTGCTCGCCGCCCTCACCGACGAGCGCACCCGGCTGGTGACCATGACGGTGACCGGCACCGCGTACCGGATCGACCGGCGCACCGGCGAGTTCGACCCGGACGACGACGACGTCCGCGCCGACCTGGACGACCCGCACCACCCGCGGTCGCTGTTCGGCTACCTGGTGGAGGCGCTGGACCGCCGGCGCCGGGCCGGGCAACGGCCGTTCACCGTGCTGTCCTGCGACAACATGCAGTCCAACGGCGAGACCGCCCGGGCCGCGGTCGTGGGCTTCGCCCGGCTCCGGGACGAGGTGCTGGCCCGCTGGATCTCCGACTCCGTCGCCTTCCCGGGGAGCATGGTCGACCGGATCACCCCCTCGACCAGCATCGAGGACCGGGCCGACGTCGCCCGCCGGTTCGGGGTGGACGACCGGTGGCCGGTGATCACCGAGCCGTTCTCCCAGTGGGTCATGGAGGCCGCCTTCTGCAACGGCCGGCCGCCCCTGGAGCAGGTCGGCGTGCAGTTCGTCCCCGACGTCGGTGCCCACGAGCTGGTGAAGACCCGGCTGCTCAACGGCAGCCACTCGGCGCTGGGTCACCTGGGGTCCCTGGCCGGGCACGTCCGGATGGACGAGGTGATGGCCGACCCCGACCTCGGCCGGTACGTCGCCCGGCTGATGGCCGAGGAGATCGCCCCGCTGCTGCCCGTGCCCGAGGGCGTCGACCTGGACGACTACCAGCGCTCGCTGCTGCAGCGGTTCGCCGACCCCGCCCTCGCCGACCGGCTCGACCGGCTGTGCCGCCGCGGCTCGTCGAAGGTCCCGCTGTACCTGTTGCCGACCCTGCGAACGGCGCTGGCCGGCGGGCACCCCTCGGAGCTGCTCACCCTCGCCGTCGCCGGCTTCTGCCGGCACCTGCGCGGGGTGGACGCCACCGGGCGGCCGCTGCCGCTGGCCGACGACCGGGCCGAGGAGTTGCAGGAGCTCGCCCTGGCCGGCGGCACCGACCCGCGCCCGCTGCTCGGCGTCCGCGCGGTCTTCGGCGACCTCGGCGACTCCCCGGAGTTCGTCGAGGCGCTCACCGCCGCGCTCCAGCAGCTGGACCGGGACGGCGTCCGGGCCACCCTGGCCGCCCGGCTGGACACCTCCCGCGACCGCCGTCCCGCCCGGGACGCCGGCCCCGGCGTCCCCCTTCCCCACGTGGCAGCCGGCACCCCGGCCGCGGCGACCGCGCTCCCCGCGGTCGCCGACGACGCGCTGCTGCCCGCATGAGGCCCCCGTCCCACCGACCCCCCCGAGGAGGCTCCCTCTGATGCCCGAGATCCCCCCCGAGCGCCTCGCCCGCCTGCAGGCGCTGCTCTGCGACGCGGACGGGAACCTGTTCCCCTCCGAGGAGCCGGCGTTCGTCGCCTCCGCCGAGGTGACCAACCGGTACCTCGCCGCGCTGGGCAGCCCGCAGCGCTTCACCGCCGAGGAGCTGCGGCTGGCCACGACCGGCAGGAACTTCCGGACGACGGCCGCCGACCTGGCCGCCGCCGCCGGGGTCCCCCACCCCGACCTCGAGCCGTGGGTGGCCGAGGAGAAGCAGGCGGTGAGCGACCACCTCGGCCGGGTGCTGACCCCGGACGCCGAGGTGACCGCTGCGCTGACCGCCCTGGGCCGGCACCTGGACCTGGCCGTGGTCAGCTCCAGCGCGCTCACCCGGCTGGCCGCCTGCTTCACCGCGACCGACCTGGACGACCTGCTCCCGGCCGGCGCCCGGTTCAGTGCCGAGGACTCCCTCCCCACCCCCACCGGCAAGCCGGACCCCGCGGTCTACCTGCACGCCTGCGCGCAGCTCGGGATCTCCCCGGACCAGGGGCTCGCCGTCGAGGACTCGCTGCCCGGCGCGTTGTCGGCCGTCCGGGCGGGATGCCCGACCGTGGGCAACCTCCGCTTCGTGGCACCGGCCGAGCGGGCCGAGCGGGAGGCCCGGCTGCGGGAGGCCGGCGTCGTCGCCGTCGTCTCGTCGTGGCAGGAGCTCACCGACCTGCTGCTGCCCGGGCTGCAGCGGCGCGCCGCCGACGGGCTGGCCGTCGCCGGGGCAGGTGACCGCCGGTGAGGATCGTGTGGAACAGCTTCCGCGGGCAGTACTCCGACAGCCCGCGCGCCCTCTTCGAGGCCCTCCGCGAGCGCGGCGAGGACCACGAGCACCTCTGGCTGACCGCACCGGGCCGCGTCGGTGACCACCCGGCCGACGTGGCCACGGCGGAGCTGGCCAGCCCCGCCGCCCGGGCCGCCCTCGAGGCCGCCGACGTCGTCGTCTCCAACGACCACATCGGCTTCGACTGGGACAAGCGGCCGGGCACCACGTACCTGCAGACCTGGCACGGGACGCCGCTCAAGCGCATCCACAACGACGTGCTGTGGGCCCCGGAGGGCCGGCTGGCCTACCTGGACACCGAGATCGCCCGGTGGGACGCGCTGCTCTCGCCCAACGCGGTCAGCACCCCGCGGTTCCGGAAGGCCTTCGGGTTCACCGGCCCGGTGCACGAGACCGGCTACCCGCGCAACGACCTGCTCAACTCCCCGGACCGGGACCGGATCAGGGCCGACGTCCGGGCGCAGCTGGGCATCCCCGACGGGGCGACCGCCGTGCTCTACACGCCCACCTGGCGCGACGACCTCGTCTTCGCCGAGGGGGGCGGTCCGCAGCACACCTTCCCGCTGGACCTGACCGAGTTCGCCACGGCACTGGGCGAGGACCACGTGCTGCTGCTCCGGCTGCACTCGATGGTGGCCGACCAGCTGGAGTTCCCCGAGGGGGCGGTCCGGGACGTCTCGCGCTACCCGGACATCCGCTACCTGTACCTGGCCGCCGACGTCCTGGTGACCGACTACTCCTCCACCATGTTCGACTTCGCGGTCACTGGGAAGCCGATCCTGAACTTCACCTACGACCTGGACTACTTCCAGAACGAGCTCCGGGGCTTCTACTTCGACCTCGCCGAGGCGGCCCCCGGACCCCTGCTCAGCACCAGCGACGAGGTGCTCGCCGCGATCGCCGAGCTGGCCCGGACCCCGTGGGTCCCGACCGACCGGTACCTGGACTTCCAGCGGACGTTCTGCTCGCTGGAGGACGGGCACGCGACCGACCGCGTGCTCGACCTGTTCTTCCCCGCGACCCGCCCCGCCGGGGGGTCCGACACCGTCCGCACGACCACGACCGAACCGAGGAGATGAGCATGCGCACTGCTGACCCGATCCTGACCGGGAACCGCGATCGGCGGTCGCGCGGAGCCGCCGGCCGCCGGTCGTCCGACGTCCGCACGCCCCAGGTCGTGATCCTCGCCGCGGGCATGGGCACCCGGCTGGGCCGGACCCTGCCCAAGCCCCTGACCCCGCTGACCGACGGCCGCAGCATCATGCAGCAGCAACTGGACGGCATCCGGGCCGTGTACGGCGACGCCACCCCGGTGACCGTGGTGGTGGGCTACCGGGCCAAGGCCGTGATGCGGGCCCAGCCGGAGCTGGTGTTCGCGTTCAACCCCGCCTTCGACCGCACCAACACCTCCAAGAGCCTGCTGCGGGCACTGCGCTCGTCGCAGCCCGGCGGGGTGCTGTGGCTGAACGGGGACGTGGTCTTCGACCCCGCCGTCCTGGACGAGACGACGGCCTTCGTGGCCGCCGACCAGAGCTTTGTGTGCGTGGACACCGCCACGGTCGCCGACGAGGAGGTCAAGTACACCCTCGACGACGACGGCTGCGTACAGGAGCTGTCCAAGACCGTCGTCGGCGGGCTCGGCGAGGCCGTGGGGATCAACTACGTCTCCGCGGCCGACAAGGCCGTGCTGATCGAGCACCTGGCGGCCTGCGAGGACACCGACTACTTCGAGCGCGGCATGGAGACCGCCATCCAGCAGGCCGGGCTGCGGTTCCGGCCGCTGGACATCTCCCGGTTCTCCGCGGTCGAGGTGGACTTCCCCAGCGACCTGGAGCGGGCCAACACCTGGCTCAGCTCCCGGGCCGTGCTCGAGCCCCTGGACGACCAGCTCGGCTGAGCCGACAGCACCCGTCCGAGGTGTCCCGCCGCCGCCCCCGGCGGCGGCGGGACACCCGGACCCGGGGGTGTGCCGACAGCCGGACACGGGCAGGATGACCGGGACGCGATCAACTCGGAGGTGCTGCAGTGTTCCGCAAGAAGAGCCATGCCGAGGCCATCGGTGCCGAGTTGCAGGAAGGGCTCGCGCACATCGGCGCCGCGGTCACCGAGGCGAGACGGGCGACGGCGGAGCAGCTCAAGCCCCAGGTCGACGCCGCGGTCAAGGCCGCGCAGCTGACCTACACGGCGGAGGTGGCGCCCCGGGTGGAGGCCGCGGCCGTCGCGCTCGCCCCCGCCCTGCTGGCCGCCCGCGAGGCCCTGGAGCCCCGCCTCGAGTCGGCCGCGAAGACGCTCGCCCCCCGGCTCGAGGCCGCCCAGCAGGGTCTGGCGCCGCGGCTGGAGGCGGCCCAGAAGCTGTACGAGACCGACGTCGTCCCGCGGCTGGAGGCCGCGACCCGCACGGCGATCGCGAACCTGGAGACCGCCGTCGCGGCGGCCGCCCCGAGGCTGGAGGCGGCCCGCGAGGCCGCGCTGCCGCGGCTCGAAGCGGCCCGCGTGTCGGCGGTCCCCCGGATGGACGCCGCGCTCGAGGCGGCGACCACCGCCGCCACCACCGCGGCGACGGCGGCAGCCACCGCCGCGGCCGCCTACGCGCCCAGGGTGCTCGCCGCCCGGGCGGCCGCCGGGCCGCTGCTGGAGACCGCCCGGGAGAACCTCACCTCCAACGTGGGGGCCGCCCGCGCTCAACTCGACGCCCGCGGTGCGGAACTGGCGGCCGGAGCCGCCGGGCTCGGCGCCGCGGCGGCACAGCAGAGCGAGCGGCTCCGCAGGGACGCCGCGGTCGCGGCCGAGATCGCCCGGGAGCAGGCCGCGCTGCGCGTGGCGACGCTGCGGGCCGCGGCGGAGGCCAACCGGCAGGTGGCCACGGCCAAGGCCGAGAAGCTGGTCGCGCAGGCCGCCACGCTCTCCCGCGAGGCCGCCAGGAAGCGCGCCCAGCTGGACAAGGCGGCCGCGCGGGCCCGCAAGGAGGCCGCGAAGCGGACCGCGGCGGCGGTGGTCACCGTCAAGCGCGGCGTGGGCATCGAGCCCCCGCCGCCGCCCCGCCGCTGGCCGTGGGTGGTGGCCGTGCTGGCCGTCGCCCTGGCCGGGGTCGCCGTGGTGTTCCGCCGCAAGGCCGACGACGACCAGTGGACGCCCGCGCCGACCGGCGACGGACCCGTGCCCAGCTACCGAGAGGACCCCGTGCCCAGCGCCCCGAGCAGCCCCGCCGCCCCCGCCGGCGGGACCGAGAGCCCCCAGTCCCAGTCCAAGACCACCGGTGGTGGCGGCGGCAAGGCCGTCTCCTCGGCGCAGGCCGCGGCCGGGGACGCCACCCCGACCACCAGCGACCTGGGCACCCAGGCGCAGCAGCTCACCCGTGACGACGAGAACCGCAGCTACGGCAACCGGCCAGGCACCGCGACGGGGTCGGGCAACGACTTCGACGCACCGGTGACCACCGCCGGCGGGGACGCCCCCACCGAGGGTCCCGGCGGCGTGGACCCCTCCACCGACTCCACCAACAACACCGACTCCCCCACCGGTCCGGCCGGCACGCCGGTGGCCAACCGGGGCGTCGAGCCCGAGGACGGCAGCAGTCGGGCCTGAGCTCCCGCTCCGGCTCACGACGGGCCCGGTACCGCGTCCCCCGGACGCGGTACCGGGCCCGTCGCCGTCAGCGGTCCCCCCGCCCGCCGGGGGTACCGTGCTGGCCATGAGCGAGGCGCCGACGACCAGCCCGGGGACCCCCTCCACCATCGAGCCGGCCGGCCGGAAACTGCTCCGCCTCGAGGTCCGCAACAGCCAGACCCCCATCGAGCGCAAGCCCGAGTGGATCAAGACGAAGCTCCGGACCGGCCCCGAGTACACCGAGCTCAAGTCGCTGGTGCGCCGCGAGGGGCTGCACACGGTCTGCGAGGAGGCGGGCTGCCCCAACATCTACGAGTGCTGGGAGGACCGCGAGGCGACCTTCCTCATCGGCGGTGACCAGTGCACGCGGCGCTGCGACTTCTGTCAGATCGACACCGGCAAGCCCGCCGACTTCGACGCCGACGAGCCGCGCCGGGTCGCCGAGAGCGTCGCCACGATGGGCCTGCGGTACGCCACCGTCACCGGGGTCGCCCGGGACGACCTGCCCGACGGCGGTGCCTGGCTCTACGCCGAGACGGTCCGCCAGATCCACCAGCAGGTCCCCGGCTGCGGCGTCGAGCTGCTCATCCCGGACTTCAACGCCGACCCCGACCAGCTCGCCGAGGTCTTCTCCTCGCGCCCGGAGGTGCTGGCGCACAACGTGGAGACCGTCCCGCGGATCTTCAAGCGGATCCGCCCGGGCTTCCGGTTCGAGCGCTCGCTGTCGGTGATCACCGCGGCCCGCGAGGCCGGCCTGGTCACCAAGTCCAACCTCATCCTCGGGATGGGCGAGGAGCCGGCCGAGGTGGTCGAGACCATGCAGGCGCTGCACGAGGCCGGCTGTGACCTGCTGACCATCACCCAGTACCTGCGGCCCAGCGTCCGGCACCACCCGGTGGTGCGCTGGGTCAAGCCGGAGGAGTTCGTCGAGTTCTCCGCCGAGGCGGAGCGGATCGGCTTCGCCGGGGTGCTGGGCGGCCCGCTGGTACGCAGCTCCTACCGGGCCGGGCGGCTGTACCAGCAGGCCGCCGAGGCCCGCGGGCTCGCCGTCACCCGCTGAGGCTGCCCGTCGGCCCCGCTGCGGGGGGCGGGCCGACAGCGGCCCCGGTGCAGGGACCGCGCCGCGCCTCGGCCCGCCGCAGGGGCCCGCCGCGAGCTCGCGAGCGGCGGGGGGCGGCGGGTCCTTCAACTATCCTCGACGTCATGGCGCGCAGCAGGTCCACCGACAGCTCCTCCCCCGCCGGTGCCGCCGGCCGCGGCCCGGCCGGTGGCGTCCCCGGCCGAGGGCGGAGCGGCGCGACCGCCGTGGGCGCGACGGCGACCGGGGCCAAGGAGCCCAAGGGCAGCGGCAGGGGGAAGCCGGCCAAGTCACCCAAGCTGGGCAAGGACGGCAAGCCCAAGGTCTCCCGGCTGCGCAAGCTGAAGAACCAGGCCGCCATGATCCGGCAGGCCTACTCCCTCACCTACCGCAACGACCGCCGGCTGCCGTGGCTGATGCTCATCGCCTTCGTGGTGGTCTTCGCCGTGGTCGAGGTGCTGGGCATCGTGTTCGACGCGCCGTTCCTGGTCCTGCCCATCGCCCTGCTGCTCGGTCTGCTCGCCGCCCTGGTGGTCTTCGGCCGGCGCGCGCAGGGGTCGGCCTACCGGCAGGTCGAGGGCCAGCCGGGCGCCGCGGCGTGGGTGCTGGAGGGCATGCGCGGTGACTGGCGCGTCTCCTCCGGCGTGGCCGGGACCCGAGAGCTGGACGCCGTCCACCGAGTGCTCGGCCGGCCCGGGGTGATCCTGGTCGGCGAGGGCAACGCGCAGCGGGTGCGCGCGCTGATCGCCGCGGAGAAGCGCCGGATCGCGAAGGTCGTCGGGGACACCCCCATCTACGACGTGAGCGTGGGCGACGCCGAGGGCCAGGTGCCGCTGAAGAAGCTGAACACCCACGTGGTGAAGCTGCCCCGCAACCTCAGCGCCGGAGAGGTCAACGCGCTGGCCAAGCGGATGTCCGCGCTCGGCGGCGCGCGCCCGCCGGTGCCGGGCGGCCCGCTGCCCGGGGGCCGGCAGATGTCGGTGAGCCAGCGGCAGGTCCGCCGGCGGTAGTCCTGCCGGGCTCGCTCGGCTCCGCGGGCCCGGCGCGGGGCCGGAGGCTCCCGCCGGGAACGCGGCCAGCGGCTCGACGGCGGCCGGGACGGCACCTGGCCGCGGTGCGATCCGGGAGGATCGCTTTGTCACCGCGTCCTGACGACGGCGGTGTCGGTCAGCCGGTCGTGCAGGCCGCGGCCGTCGGCGTCGACCACCAGGGCGGGCACCAGCAGGCACAGCAGCGCCGTGCGGACGACGGCCCGCCACGGCGCCAGCCGCCGGTCCGGCTGGGGGTGGGCCAGCCGGAGGCCCAGCAGCCGCATGCCCGGGGTCTGACCGGTCGCCATCAGGTACACCGTGGTGATCGCCGCGAACGTCAGCAGGCTCCAGTTGCCGGGCGGTTCCGGGGCGGTGACCAGCCCGGTGAGCAGGGCCGCGGCGGCGGCGTCGACGAGGAACGCGCCGATCCGCTGCCCGAAGCCGGCGAGCGACCCCGGGCCCTCGGCCGGCAGCCCCAGCGCTGCGCCCCGGACCCGGGGCTGGGAGGGTGGTGCCGGCTCTGCTGCCATGCCCGTGAGGGTAGAGGCGACACGCCGGAGGGCGACGTTACGGCGACGAAACACGGGGGTCACCCCCGAGCAACTCCGCGCTCGTAGCGTCGTCCGAGCTGGCCGTCCACTCCCGGAGGATCGATGTTCAACAGTCCCGACGAGGTCACCGCGTACATCCGCGACAACGACGTGAAGTTCGTCGACGTCCGGTTCTGCGACCTGCCCGGCGTCATGCAGCACTTCACCATCCCGGCGGAGACCTTCGGTCCGGACACCTTCGCCGACGGGCTCGGCTTCGACGGCTCGTCGATCCGCGGGTTCCAGGCGATCAACGAGTCCGACATGCTGCTGCTGCCCGACGCGAGCAGCGCGTTCGTGGACCCGTTCCGCACCTACAAGACGCTGAACGTCAACTTCTTCATCCACGACCCGATCACCCGCGAGGCCTACAGCCGCGACCCGCGGAACGTGGCCAAGAAGGCCGAGGCCTACCTGGCCAGCTCTGGCATCGCCGACACCGCCTACTTCGGGCCGGAGGCGGAGTTCTACGTCTTCGACTCGGTGCGGCACAACACCGCGATCAACGAGGGCTACTACCACATCGACGCGGTCGAGGGCTCCTGGAACTCTGGGTCGCTGACCGGCGAGAACGGTGGCCCCAACCTGGGCTACAAGACCCGCCCCAAGGGCGGCTACTTCCCCGTCGAGCCGATCGACCACCAGAGCGACCTGCGCTCGGCGATGATGGTCAACCTGGCCAACGCCGGGCTGGAGCTGGAGCGCGGCCACCACGAGGTGGGCACCGGCGGGCAGGCCGAGATCAACTACAAGTTCGACACGCTGCTGCGCTCGGCCGACAGCCTGATGCTGTTCAAGTACATCATCAAGAACACCGCCTGGGCCGCCGGCAAGAGCGCCACCTTCATGCCCAAGCCGCTGTTCGGTGACAACGGCTCGGGGATGCACTGCCACCAGAGCCTGTGGAAGGACGGCGAGCCGCTGTTCCACGCCGAGACCGGCTACGCGGGACTGTCCGACACCGCGCGGCACTACATCGGCGGGCTGCTCACCCACGCCCCGTCGCTGCTGGCGTTCACCAACCCCACGGTGAACAGCTACCACCGGCTGGTCCCGGGCTACGAGGCCCCGATCAACCTCGTCTACTCCGCCCGCAACCGCTCGGCCTGCACCCGCATCCCGATCTCGGGCGACAACCCGAAGGCCAAGCGCATCGAGTTCCGGGTGCCCGACCCGTCGGCGAACCCCTACCTCGCGTTCTCGGCGATGCTGATGGCCGGCCTCGACGGCGTCAGGAACAAGATCGAGCCGCCGGCGCCGGTCGACAAGGACCTCTACGAGCTGCCGCCCGAGGAGGCCCTGGGCATCGAGAAGGTGCCGGCGTCGCTGGACGCCGTCCTCGACCGGCTGGAGGTCGACCACGACTACCTGCTCGACGGTGGCGTGTTCACCTCCGACCTGATCGAGACCTGGATCGAGTACAAGCGGGAGAACGAGATCGACCCGATCCGGCTCCGCCCGCACCCGCACGAGTTCGCGATGTACTACGACATCTGAGTCGTCGGCCCCGCTCCGGGGCGCAGGTCCACACAGCTCCCGTCAGGGTCCTCCGGGACCCCGGCGGGAGCTGTGTGCGTCTCTGCACGCGGGGCCCTTGGCAGGGCCCCTCGACCGTCCTAGCGTCGGACCCACAGCCTGCGAGGAGGGCCGGTCATGTACGCAGAGGTGGGCAACTGGCTGGTGGTGACGCGTCACGCCCTCGACGTCCCGGTCCGGTACGGCCGGATCGTGGAGGTCTCCCACGCGGACGGCAGTCCCCCGTACGTCGTCCGCTGGCACGACGAGGACCAGACGAGCGTGGTGTTCCCCGGTCCCGACGCCGTGGTCATGGACCGTCCACCGGCGGCGCACAGCCCGCGCCCCGCCTGACGCTCCCGGGACGCACCCGGCAGCTCGTGGAGTCGTGGCCGAGCGCGATGGTCACGGCGTCGGAACGGGGTCCGGCGAGCGGACCCCGCTCCCGGCACCGCGCTGCCGTCCGCGGCTGAGGGCGGCCCAGACGGCGACGGTCGCGGCGAGGAACACGAGCTGCAGCACCGTGCGGGCGCCGAGCGGCGTCGGCGGCTCGCCGTCGATCCCGGCGCCGGACAGGGCGGCGTGGACGTTGGCCGGGAACACCGCGACCAGCAGTCCGGCCAGGCCGGCCGCCGACCAGCGCGCCGTGGGTCGCCACAGCAGCCCGGCCGCCCCGGCCAGCTCCAGGACCCCGGTCACGGTGACCAGCAGCCCGGGCGCCGGCAGGGCCGGGGGCACCATCGCGACGAGGTCGTCGCGCAGCAGCACGAAGTGGGTGATGCCGGTCAGCGTGAACATGGCGGCCAGGCCACCGCGCAGCGCGGTCGTCCAGTGCCCGGTCAGCGACCGCGTGGTGGCGGCGGCGCCGAGGAGGACGGCGCCGGTCGCGCCGATCAGGACGTACAGGGGAGCCATGGCGGCACACCTCCGAGAGCGAGGACTTGACACCGACTAGATTCCCTCGGGGCAACTGTCTTGTCAACGTCAAGATGCACCGCCTAGGGTCTGGCCATGGCCGACCGCCCCTACCACCACGGAGACCTCCGGCGTGAGCTGCTGCGCTCGGCGGCACAGCTGATCGAAGAGGTGGGACCCGCGCACGTCAGCCTCCGTGAGCTGGCCCGCCGGGTCGGCGTCTCGCACGCCGCGCCGGCGCACCACTTCGGCGACAAGGCGGGACTGCTGACCGCCGTCGCCGCCGAGGGGTTCCTGCTGCTGGCCGACCGGCTCACCGAGGCGCTGGAGCGCACCGGGGACTTCCTGGAGGTGGGTGTCGCCTACGTCGAGTTCGCCGTCACCCACCGGGCCCACTTCGAGGTCATGTTCCGGCCGGACCTCTATGACGCGACCTCCCCGGACCTCCGGGCGGCCCGCGAACGGAGCAGCGCCGCGCTCTACGGCGGGGTCGGGACGGTCCCGGGCGGAGCGACCGGACCCGGCACGAGGACCGCCGGACTCGCGGCGTGGTCCATCGTGCACGGGTTCGCCAGCCTGTGGACCACCGGCGCGCTGCCCGCGGACCTGGGCCCGGACGCCGCGGCCGCGGCGCGCCAGGTGGCCGGCGTGCTCTTCGCCCGCCCGGCAGAGCAGGGCTAGCGGTCAGTCCGGACTGCGCGGCCCCCGGGGTGGGGCCAGCTCACCGGTCTCCACGACCTGCTCGGCGACGTCCCACACCCCCACGTGCGTGCGCATCGACACCAGGACGAGCGCCTGGAACGCCTGGTCGGCCGAGATCCCGTGCCGCTCCATCAGGATGCCCTGGGCCTGCCCGACGGAGGTCCGCGACCGCAGCACCACGGAGAGGTCCCGACCCTGGGCCACGGCCGCGGCGTAGTCGTGCATGTTGGCCACGGCCACCGCGGCGTACGCGGCGAAGCGGTCGACCGCCGCCCTGCCCGCCGGGTCGCCCGAGAAGGCCCGGGGCTGCCGGGCGTAGAGGTTCAGGCCGGCCCCCCACTGCTGCTCCGGGATCGGCAGCGGGACCGAGAGGGAGCTCAGGCAGCCCGCCTCGACGGCGACCCGCAGGTGGTCCGGCCACCGGGGGTCCGACCGGGCGTCCCCGACCTCCTGAGGCGTCCGGCGGGCGATGGCCTCCAGGCACGGGCCGTAGCCGCGGCCGTACTGGCTCTCGTCCAGCCGCCGCGCGAGGTCGCCGGCGAACGCGACGGTCCCGGGCCTGTCGTCGGCGAGGAGGCTCACGGACGCGGCCACGTCCCCGGGCAGGAGCCCCCGCGCCAGGTCACAGACCCGCTGCAGCACCGACTCCATCGAGTTGTCCAGCAGGGACATCCCGGCGAGCTGCTCGAACGCCGCGTCCAGGTCCGTCGCGGCGCTCTCGTCCACCGACATGGGATGCGCTCCGGTCCGCGACCGGGGGTCCGGCGGCCGCATGCTCGTGCGGACCCGTGGCCCGGTCCACCACCACGCCGCGTCCTGACGTGGTGTCCGCGTCACGAGGACGCCTCCGGACGCTACCGCGCTCGGGGGCCGCGGGACCGGGTCGGCAGCCCGCGACGACCGCCGCGACGGCGGCCGGCCCCGCCGGGGACTCCCGACGGGGCCGGCCGGGAGCTCAGTTGGTCGTGGTGCCCTCCTCCGCGGGAGCCTCGGTCGACTGGTCGGTCGCGGCACCGTCGTCCTCGCACTCGCCCGGGCCCCCGCGCCCGCCGCGGCCGGGACCGCCGGTCTCCGTGCCGGTGACCGCGAAGTCCTCGCCCACCAGCACGGTCAGCCGCTCGCCGTCCGCGGTGACGACGTGCGACTCGTAGACCCCGCCGGAGTCGGTCTCGCTGCGCTCGATGTCGGCGTCGGGGTACGCGGCCAGCACGGCCGCCTCGACCTGCGTGCGGACGTCGCCGGTCAGCGCCTCCTCGTCGCCCCGGCCCGGCCGGGGGTCCTCGGCCGACGTCGAGCTGTCCGTCCCGCCGGAGGTGTCCTCGGCAGCGCCGGCGGTGACGGTGCCGGCGAGCACGCCCCCCGCGACCAGACCCCCGGCCACCAGCCCCAGGGCCCCGCCGTACCGCTTCCACGTCTTCGTGTCGGACATGTCCATCCTCTCTCGGTCGCGGCCCGCCGCCGGGCCGCCGTCCACCCACCGTGGAGCCGGTCGCTGAGGACGGGCTGTGCGCAGGGGCGGGCGCACGCTGTGCGTCGGCCGCGCTCAGCCGTCGGCGGGGGTGGTCCGCTCCGGTTCCGGTCCGGCCGGCAGGTGGAGGGTCACCGAGAGCCCCCGCCCGGCCGGCGGGTCGGCGATGTCCACGCTCCCGTGGTGCGCGGCCGCCACCGAGGCGACGATGGCCAGGCCGAGCCCGGCACCACCGCCGGTCCGGGCCCGGTCGAGCTGGGTGAAGCGCTGGGTGATCCGGGCGCGGTCCTCGGCGGGGACGCCGGGGCCGTCGTCGGTGACGCTGATCGCGGTGCCGTCCGACCGCTGGCTGATGGTCAGGGTCACGTGCCCCCCGTCGGGGGCGTGCCGGACGGCGTTGTCGAGGAGGTTGGCCACCGCCCGCGCCAGGGCCCGGCGGTCGGCGCGGACGACGGCGTCCCCGGTGCTGGTCACGGTGATCCCCCGCCGGTGCGCCAGGGTCCGGAACCCGGGCAGCAGTCCGTCGGTGACCTCGGCGACGTCGAGCAGCGTCCGATCGGGCCCGGGCCCCGCGTCCGCGCGGGCCAGCACCAGCAGGTCGTCGATCAGGCGGCCGAGGCGGTCGCTCTCCTCCAGGGCGCTGTCCAGGGACCGGGCCAGCTCCTCGTCCGCGGCGTGGCTGCGCGCCAGCTCGAGCTCGGCGCGGAGGATGGCCAGCGGCGTGCGCAGCTCGTGGCTGGCGTCGGCGGTGAAGTCCCGCTCCCGGCGTCGCGCCTCCTGGATCCGGGCCAGCAGGCCGTTGAGCGTCGTCCCCAGCCGGTGCACCTCGTCCCGGGACGGGGGCAGGGCCAGCCGCGGCGAGGGGTCCGAGGCGCTGACCGCGTCGGCGTCCGCGGTCATCCGGGCGATCGGGCGCAGCCCCCGCCGGGCCACCAGCCATCCCGCGATGCCGGCCAGCAGGCCGGCCAGCGGCGCCATCACCAGCGCCAGGCGCAGCAGGCCGGACTGGGCGTCGCGCACCTCGTCGAGCTCGGCCACCACGACGAGCACCTGGTCGTCGGGCCGGCCGAGCGGGAGGGCGAGCGCGCGCTGCACCTCCTCGTCGTCGCGGACGTCGACGAACAGGCTGCCGTCCCGCACCGCCGTCCGAGCCTGGTCCGGCGAGAGCAGGGGGGTGGAGCGCAGCCCCGGTCCCGAGCCGCTGAGCACCCGCCCGTCCGGGGTGACCACCTGCGTCTCGAACTCCGGTGACTCCACCCCGCCGAGCTCCCGCTCGTCGATGTCGTCGGCGTCGACCCCCTGGTCGGAGAGGTACTCGGCGGCGGCGACCAGGGTCCGGTCGACCTCCCCGCGCAGGATCTGGCCCAGCCCCCAGTGGGCGAGCGGCGTCAGGACGGCCAGCACCCCGACGAACACGACGGCGAAGGTGCCGCCCAGCCGCACGCTGATCGGCAGCCGGCGCAGCACCTCCCGCGGGTGCCGCGGCAGCCGGCTCACGGCGGGCCCTCCAGGCGGTACCCGGCGCCGCGGACGGTGTGGATCAACGCCACGCCGAACCGGCGGTCGATCCGGTCACGGAGGTTCTTCACGTACACGTCGACGACGTTGGAGCCGGCGTCGGCGGTCGGTCCCCACACCGCGTCGTGCACCTCCTGGCGGCTGACCACGGTGCCCTGACGCCGCAGCAGCAGTTCGAGGACGGCGAACTCGCGCGGCGACAGGTCCACGGGGCAGCCGGACACCCGCACGGCCCGGGTGGCCGGCTCCAGCTCCAGCGGCCCGCACCGCAGCCGCTCCTGGCGGGACCGGCTGCCCCGGCGGATCAGTGCGCGCACCCGGCTGAGCAGCTCGGTCAGGGCGAACGGCTTGACCAGGTAGTCGTCGGCGCCGGCGTCCAGGCCGCGGACCCGGTCGTCGACCGCGTCGCGGGCGGTGAGCACCAGGACCGGCGTCCACACGTCGTCCTCGCGGAGCCGGCGCAGCACCTCGAAGCCGTCGAAGCCGGGGAGCAGCACGTCCAGGACGACGGCGTCGTAGGCCCCTCCCCCGGCCGCGTCCAGCGCCGCGGGCCCGTCCCCGGCGAGATCGACGGCGTAGCCCGCGTCCTCCAGGCTCTGCCGCAGCAGCGCCTGCATCTTGGCCTGGTCCTCCACCACCAGCACCCGCACGACCGCCTCCTCCGGTGCCTGCCCAGTGTGCGAGCTGCACCGGGCCGGGCCAACACCCGCGCGCACGCTCCGACACCGACACGCCCGCTCGATGAGGATTTCTTCATCAACTCCCTTGGAACGGGACCAGCCCCGTCACTACGCTCCGTGGTGCACCACGAGTTCACCGGAACGTCACGTCGAGGTCCTGGACAGGGCCCGGACCGTGAGGGGTGACCGACTGTGACGAGAGCTGGACGGCGCACGGCGGGGTGGCCGCGACTGCCGTGGGTCGACGTCCCCTGCGCCGGCCTGTCCCCGCCCCGCCCGCGGAGCACCGCGCCCCGCTGACCCGGCGGCGCCCCGACCCGACCTCCGTCGGCGCTCGACGTGTCGAGCGCCGAGTTCGACGCGCTCCCGAGACGCACCTGCACACCTGACCGAAGGTGGCCAGCGGTGGACGACCCGACTCCGCTCCGACCGAGGCGCGTGCTGTTCGCCAGCGCCGAGGCCTATCCGTTCGTGAAGGCCGGCGGGCTGGCCGACGTCAGCGGCGCGCTGCCCAAGGTGCTGGCCCGGTCGGGCATGGACGTCCGCCTCGTGCTCCCGGGCTACCGCGCCCTGGACGGGATCCCGGTGGGGACCCTCGACGTCCCGCTGGGTCCGTTCACCGAACGGGTGGTGGTCCACCGGGTGGCGCGACGGGACGGGGTCGACGTGCTCGCCCTCCGGGTCGAGGGCTGGTTCGACCGGGACGTCCCGTACGGCTACTCCGACGACGACGTCCTGCCCTTCGTGCTCTTCTCCAAGGCGGTCACCGCGCTGGCCGCCCAGGACGGCTGGCGTCCCGACGTCGTCCACTGCAACGACTGGCACACCGCCCTGGTGGCCCAGGAGGCCCGGCAGGGGCCGCACGCCGACGTGCTGGCGCGCACCGGCGTCGTCCTCACCATCCACAACATCGCCTACCGCGGACCGGTCGGCGTGGCCACCGACGAGCTCATCGGGCTGCCACCCGCCGGCAGCCTGCTGGAGCGGGGCATCGCCTTCGCCGACCAGGTGAACACGGTCAGCCCCCGGTACATGCAGGAGATCCTCACCCCGGCGCAGGGCGGCGGGATGGAGGACCTGCTGCGGGCCCGGGGCGGGGCGGTGCGGGGCATCCTCAACGGCGTCGACTACGAGGAGTTCTCCCCCGAGCGGGACCCCTGGATCGACCCGCGCTACGACGGCTCGTACGTGATGGGCAAGCGGGCCAACAAGCTCGCCCTCCAGCGGTCCAGCGGCCTCGACGTGGCGCCGGACCGGCCGCTGCTCGGCATGGTCGCCCGGCTGGTGCCGCAGAAGGGGGTCGGCCTGCTGTGCTCGGCGCTGGACGGCCTCGTCGCCCGCGGCGCCCAGGTCCTGGTCATGGGCGAGGGCGAGGCCCGCTACCGGCGGGAGCTCCTGGCCGCGGTCCGCCGGTTCCCCGGCAGCGTGGCGTACCACCCCACCGCCCAGGAGGGCCTGGCCCGCCGGGTGTACGCCGGTGCCGACCTCTTCCTCGCCCCGTCGGTGTTCGAGCCGTGCGGCCTGACCCCGCTGATCGCCCTGCGCTACGGCACCATCCCGGTCGTCCGCCGGACCGGGGGCCTGGCCGACACGGTGACCGACTACGCCGAGGACCCGGCGACCGGGCTGGGCTTCGTCTTCGCCCACCGCCGGGTCGCCTCCCTGCTGTCGGCGGTGGACACCGCGCTGGCGGTGTACCGGCGTACGCCCGAGTGGCAGCGCCTGCAGCAGCGGGCGATGGCGGCGGACTTCTCCTGGCGCGCGCCGGCCGCCGAGTACGTGCGGCTGTACGAGGCGGCCCTGCGGCTGCGCTCCCACCCGGCGCCGTCCCGGCCGGTCGGGACCCCCGGGGTCCGCCGGGCCCGGCCCCGGACCCGGCCGGCACCGCTGCCCCTGGCCCTGGTGCACCACGCCAACCAGTACGTGGTCACCGACGGCTATCCCGACCGGGAGGGCCTCGGCTCGCTGGTGACCGGCTACTCCGCCCTGCTGCAGGCGCACGAGCGCTACCGCATCCCGGTCAACCTGCACCTGTCCGGGACGCTGGTGGAGGCGGCCGCCTGGTACCACCCCGGGTTCCTGGACCAGGTCCGGCGGCTGCGGGACAGCGGCCTGCTGTCGCTGGTCGGCGGCACGTACGCGGAGAACGTGCTCACCGCGTTCGACCCAGAGTTCAACCGCCGGCAGCTGCAGGAGCTCTTCTGGCTCTACCGGCGGCACCTGGGCTGCCGGCCGGCGGACCTGGACATCTGCTGGGTGCCCGAGCGGGTCTGGGACACCGACCGGCTCGCCGGGGTGCTCACCGACCCGACGCTGCCGAACGGCGGCTACCGGTACGTGCTGCTCGACGACCGCCTGCTCTACCCCACCGACGGTGTCTACGGGGGCAGCGACCGGGCCGACTTCGACGGCGGGGACCCGGCCAGCCCGCCACCGGCCGACGCGCTGCGCCCCTACGCGATCGCCGGCGGCGATGGGCTCCAGGTGGTGCCGATGTCCACCCGGCTGCGCTACTGGATCCCCCCGGAGGACCGCAGCCACTGGCGCAGCCTGTCCCGGGTCGCCGAGCTGACCACCGCGCCCGGCGACGACACCGTGCTGGTCTACGCCGACGACATGGAGAAGAGCGCCGGTGTGGGGCCGTGGCACCCCAGCGCCCTGGACCGGTACGAGACGTTCCTGCGCTGGCTCGCCGCCCAGCCCACCCTGGCGCCGGTGTCCCTGCCGGCGTGGCTGCGGCAGCGCCGGCGGGCGCCCGCCGTCCGGTCGGTCGAGCCGGGGACGTTCGTGGAGCTTGCGCAGGACTGGCACGCCGGGGAGGACTACCGGGGCTGGCACCAGGACCAGGCGTGGCTGCCCTACCAGGCGCACTTGGCCCGCGCCCGGGCCGCCGTGGACGACGCCGACGCCGAGCCCCGGTTGGCCGCGCTGGCCTGGAAGCACCTGCTGGCCTCGGCCTACGAGACCGCCTGGCACGACACCGACCGTCCGGAGCGCCCTCCCGCCGCGTGGGCCAAGGCGGTGGCCAGCCACGCCCGCGCGTCCACCGTGCTGATGGCCGCCGCCCGCTGGTGCGGACAGCCGGAGCGCCCCCTCGGCGCGGAGCTGGTCGACCTCGACGACGACGGCGTGCCCGAGCTGGTCCTGCGCAACGAGCGGCTGTTCGCGGTGTTCGCCCCGGCCTTCGGCGGCCGGCTGGTGTACCTCGCCACCATCGACGAGGGGGTCGGCGGGACGCTGGTGGTGGGCAACCCGACCGACGACTGGAACCGCCAGGAGGCGATGAACCGGTACATGGACGTCCCGGCCAACCACCCCGGGGCGCTCGCCGACCTCGGCGCCGTCCACGACCGTCACGAGGTGACGCTGCACGTCGCGGACGGCACCGTCGTCGCCGAGCTGGAGGACGTGCAGGAGGACAGCCCGCTGTGCGGGCTGCGCAAGCGGATCGCGCTGGACGCCGGTGCGTCGACGTTGCTGATCGGCTACGACCTGCCGCTGGACGCGCCCGGTCTGACCGTCGAGACGTGCCTGTCGCCCGACTACCACCGGCTGCTCCGTGAGGGGGCCGGCGCGCTCCGCCGTGAGCAGGGACGGACCTGGTGCGGCGCGCGCACCGGTGAGGTCCGCGGGTGGGTGGCGCTGGCCGACGACGAGGACACGACGTGGTGCGCACCGGCCGGGCCCGGGCCGGGCCACGGCGTGCTGGTCCGGGTGCGCGCCGACGCCCGGACGTTCCACCTGCTCATCGGGGTCGGACCGGTGGACGACGACACGGCTGGCCGGGCGCTCCGCGCGGGGCGGGCGCAGCTGGCCGGGCTGACCGCGCCGACCGGGGCGGGGGCCGGCCGGTGACCACCGACACCGGCGCCGCGCCGGGCCTGGACCGGGACGCCCGGCGGGCCGAACGGCTGGCGGCCGCGCAGGCGGTGCTCGGCTCGCCGCCACCCCTGCAGGCGCTGGGCCTGGACCGGGTCGCGGTCCTCGACGGCTCGGTCGTGCACGCCTCCCGCAGCCGGCCGGTCGTCCGGTGGGTCGTGACCGCCGAGTCCGCGGCCGGGCCGGTGTCCCTGACGGTGATCGGCAAGGCCTACCGCAAGGGGGGCGGCGAGGACGCCGCACGGCTGCTCGACCGGCTGCGCCGGGCCGGGCTGGACCACCCCCGGCTCCAGGTCCCCCGGCCCTTCGGCTACGACCCGGCCCGCGCGCTGCTGGCCCAGGAGGAGGCACCGCCGCTGACCCTGCGGGCCCTGCTCGAGGCGGATCCGGCGCCGGACCGGCCGACCGTCGAGCGGGTGGGCGCCTGGCTCGCCCGGCTGCACGCCGTGGACGGCGTCGAGGTGCCCGCGCTGGCCGGGGACTTCGAGCGGCGGAAGCTGACCGAGTACACCGCTGCCCTCGCCGCGCTGCTGCCGGCGGCGGCGGACCGGCTGGCCGCGCTGACCGAGGAGACCCTGGCCGGCCTCGGCCGGGACACCTCCGCCCGGGTGGTGACCCACGGCGACTTCCAGCCGGGCAACATCCACCTCGACGCGGAGCGCGTGGTGGTGATCGACTTCGACCGCGCCGCGTACGCACCGCCGGCCCGCGACCTGGGCCACTTCATCGGCCAGACCCTGACGATGGGCGCCTCGTGGCACGGCGACCTCGGGGCGGCCGCCGGGTGGGTCGACGCGTTCCTGGGCGGCTACACCGCCGCCGGCGGCAGCGCGACGGCCGTCGCGGCGGCGCCGGCGTACGTGGCCCGCACCTTCGCCGAGGTGCTCTTCTACCGGCTCGTCGTCCGGCCGGTCCGGGACCAGTCGTTCGTGCCCGCCTGGCTCGAGGCGTGGGCGCGCTGCCTGGACTCCCGGCTCCCGGGCGTCGGCCCATGAGGGCCCGCCCCGGGCGGAGGACCGGGTCCACCGCCGCGCGGCCGCGGGTCATGGGCGCCGGGGAGGTGCTGCGGACCTTCGCGCCCTACCTGCGACCGCAGTGGCCCGGCTGGGTGCTGGCCGCCGTGCTGGCCGTCGCCGGGACCGCCGTCGGCCTGCTCAAGCCCTGGCCGCTGAAGTACCTCTTCGACGAGGTGCTGCTGCCGGCCGGCGAACCGGGGCGGCAGGACGTGCAGGGCGTGCTGGTCCTGATCGTGCTGGCGCTCGCCGGCATCACCGTCCTGGACTCGCTGGTGGGTGCGGCCCGCAGCTACACGCTCACCGTCGTCGGCGAGCGGGTCGCCGGCGCCATCCGGACCAGGCTGTACACCCACCTGCAGCGGCTGTCGCTGGACTACCACGACCGGACGCCGACCGGGGAGCTCACCACCCGGCTGACCGGCGACGTGGACAAGGTGCGGGCGCTGCTCACCGGCACGCTGGTCGACGCGGTCACCAACGTGCTGACGCTGATCGGCATGGCCGGGATCCTGCTCAGCCTGGACTGGCAGCTCAGCGTGGCCATGCTGCTGGTGCTGCCGGCGCTGCTCCTGACGGTCAGCCGCTTCCGCGCCCGCATCCGCACCGTCGAGGAGGACGCGCGCGAGATCGAGGGCGACCTCGCGGCCGTCGCCCAGGAGTCGCTGACCGCCGTCAAGCTGATCAAGTCCCTCGGCCGGGAGGCGCACGAGTCGCAGCGGTTCGCCCGGCGGTCCGAGGCCTCGGTCGAGGCCGTGCTGCGCTCCTCACGGACGACGGCCGCCTTCGTGTCCGCGATCGACGTGGTGGTCGCCGTCGCCGTCGCCGGGCTGGTCTGGCTCGGCGCGAGCCGGGTGATCGCCGGCGCGCTCACCCCCGGCGACCTGCTCATCTTCACGTCCTACCTGCGCGACTTCTTCGCCCCGACCCGGGCGCTGTCGAAGCTGCCGGCGCAGCTGACCCGGGCCGGGGTCCGCGCGGCGCGGATCGCCGACACCCTCGCGGTGGTCCCGACCGTCGTCGACCGGCCCGGCGCGGCCGTCGCCGGCCCGCCGCGCCGCGCGCTGCGGATGGACGGGGTCACCTTCGGCTACACGCCGGACCGGCCGGTCCTGCGCGGGGTGGACCTCACCGTGCCGGTGGGCCGGACGCTGGCCGTCGTCGGCCCCACCGGTGCCGGCAAGTCGACCGTCGCCGCGCTGCTGTGCCGCCTGCAGGACCCCACGGAGGGCCGGGTGCTGCTCGACGACGTGGACCTGCGCGACCTGACCAGCGAGAGCCTGCGCGCCCAGGTCGGCCTGGTCCTGCAGGAGGCCATGCTCTTCCGGGCCTCCGTCCGGGAGAACATCGCCTACGCCCGGCCCGACGCGTCGATGGCCGACATTGAGCACGCCGCGCGCCTGGCCCAGGCCCACGACTTCGTGACCGCCCTGCCGCAGGGGTACGACACGGTCCTGGCCGAGCGCGGGACGACGTTGTCCGGCGGGCAGCGGCAGCGGCTGGCCCTGGCCCGCGCCGTGCTGCACGACTGCCCGGTGCTCGTGCTCGACGAACCGACCACCGGCCTGGACGCGCGGTCCGAGCACGCGGTGCTGCGCGCCCTGCGCCGGGTCAGCGCCGGCCGCACGACGGTGGTCATCACGCACCGGATGGCGGCCGCCATGGTCGCCGACGAGATCGTCGTCCTGGACGGGGGCCGGGTGGTGGAGCGTGGCGTCCACCAGCAGCTGGCCGCTGCCGGCGGGCTGTACGCCGAGATGTGCCGGCTCCAGGGCCTGGTGACCCACCGGTTCGCGGTCAACGGACACGGCCGGCCGGGTGTCGGCCGGCACGCCGCCCCCGCCCTCCCCGAGGAGGAGGAGGAGGCGGCGGCGGCGGCGGCGGTGGCCGACCGCACTCGCCACCCGAGGAGCGTCATCCCATGACCCTGCCCGGCACCGATGCGGTCGGTGGCCTGCCCGGCGCACCGGTGGTCCCGGACGAGCCGTTCCCGGAGTCCGTGCACCGGCAGGGCGGGCGCGGCCCCCGTGCCGCCGTCGACGAGGCGGCGATGGTCGAGGCGCTCGCAGCGGCCTACCCGCTGGGCCGGTGGCGGTCCTGGCGGCCGACCGAGCTGGGCTCGTCGAACGAGAGCTGGTTCGTCGAGACCGACGCCGGCAGCGTGGTGCTCCGCCGCTCGCACCCGCTCAAGACGGTGGCCGGCGCCCGGTTCGAGTGCGCCCTGCTCGACGTCCTGCGCAGGCACGGCTACCCGGCACCGGAGGTCCTGCACACCCGCGACGGAGGGACCACCGTCGAGCTCGACGGCGCGCTGCACATGGTGATGCGCCGGCTGCCCGGCACCGGCTACGACCCCGCGTCCCCCGGGCACCTGGCCGCGGCGGCCCGCGGCCTCGCCCGGTACCACGCGATCGTCTCCGAGCTCACCGTGCCGGGGTCCGCGGACCCGTCCTTCCTCGTGGCCCGCCTCGGCCCGGCGGGACAGGCGGGCCTCGCCGCCGCCGTCGACGTGGTCGCACCGCAGCTGGGGACGGACACCCGGGAGACGATGCGGGAGCGGGCGCGCTCCCTGGCGGGTGCCATGGAGCAGGTGCACCGGGAGCTCGGCGCGGTGCAGGACCGGCTGACCACGGTCGTCGGGCACGGCTCCTACGGGCCGTCGGCGCTCCTGCTGGTGGAGGACCGGCTGTCCGGGGTGGTGGACTTCGACCGGGCCGCGTACGACCTGCTCGGTCTCGACCTGGCCTACGCGCTCGACGCCTTCTGCCGCCCCGGTGCTGTCCGGCGGGCCGGGGTCGGCCTCGACCTCCGGCTGACCCGCGAGTTCCTGCACCACTACCGGGCCGGGTCCCCCGTCGTGGACGCCGACCTCGGGTTCCTCCCCCACCTGCTCCGGGCCCAGCGGCTGGAGAAGGTGCTGAAGAAGTGCGACAACGTGCTGACGATGCAGCTGGTCGCGCCCGGACGACCGAAGAACGTCGACAGGTTCGCGCGCATGCTCGAGGCTGAGTGCGTACGCGTGCAGTGGCTGGAGCAGGACCCCGTGCAGCACCTGACGCAGGACCTCCCCCGAGAGCTTCCCCATGACCTCGCCACGACCACGGAGGACCCATGACCGGCACCGACACCCTCAACCCGACCCGCCAGGTCAAGCAGGAGCAGACCGCCCGGGCGCAGCGCGTGTGCTCGCCGGAGTTCCTGGACCGGCACGTCCGCCCGCACCTCGACCCGTCGGCGGGTGGCGAGTGGAGGACCCGGGTCATCCAGCTCGACGGCACCGGCGCCGCGACCGTGCGGGCCGAGCTGGACGGCGACCGGCCGGTGTTCGCCAAGCTGTTCGCGTTCGCCGACGGACCGGCGGTGCACGCCAAGCTGCAGGCACTGCGGGAGTCCGGGCTCGGCGCGGGCTCGCCGTACCAGGTGGTGGAACCCCTGGCCTGGGTGGACGCCGAGGAGGTCCTGCTGTGCCGAGGCGCACCCGGCTCCCCGATCTCCGAGCTGCTCGGCGGGGACCCCGACGTGCTCGCCGCCGCCACCGGACGGGCCGGGCACTGGCTGGGCCGGCTGCACGGGTCGCCGGTGCGCATCGGACGACCCCAGTCCCTGCTGGTGACCGGGGAGCTGACCAGCGTCGCCCGGCGGCTGGTGAAGGTCGCCGCCGACCACCCCGGCTACGTCCGGCTGGCCCGCGCGCTGCTCACTCAGCTGGACGCGCTCACCTACGACACCGTCGACGGCCTGGTGGCCCAGAGCCACGGCCAGTTCCGGCCCATCCACACCTTCCTGGCACCCGACGTGGTCACGGTCATCGACCTGGACCGCAGCGCGCCGGCCGACCCGGCCCGCGACGTGGCCGAGTTCCTGCACCGGCTGCGGCTCGGCGTGCACAACGCGACCGGGGACATGAGCCGGGCCGACGCCGCCTGCGCCACGTTCCTCGCCGCCTACCGGGAGTCCGCCGGCGGTGACGAGCACCTGGTCAACCTGCGGTTCCACTGGGCGCGGTACGTCCTGCACAGTCTCAACGGACGGATCAAGACCGACGAGTCCACCTACACCGACGAGGCCGGCGGCAACGCGGAGTTCGAGCTCTTCAGGGGTGAGTTCGAGCGCATCGTGCAGGGGCGGGCCGGCGCGTGACGGCGACGACCGAGCCGCTGCTGGACCGCGTCGGCGAGCCCCTCCCCCTCCCGGAGCTCGCCCGGCTGTGGCCGCTGGGCGGCTGGCGGTCGGTCAGCCCGGTCACGGGGGGCAAGAACGAGCACCTGCGGCTGACCGCCGGGGACGGCGTCCACTACCTCCGGCGCTCCTACCGGTCCAAGCCGCCCGAGGAGCTGGCGGCGCAGCTGCGGTTGATGCGGCTGCTGCGGAGCCGGGGCTTCCCGGCCCCGGAGCTGGTCCGGTCCGGAACAGGGGCGGACGTCGAGGTCGTGCACGGCAGGCTGTGGACCGTCACCCGCGGCGTCGCCGGCAGCCCCTTCGACGACGGCTCGATCGCCCACCTGCGGGCACTGGGCTCGGTGGTCGCCCGCTACCACCGGGTCGTCGTCGACCTGCCCGCCGCCGTCCGCGAGCCGCCGGTGCTCGCCGAGCTGCGCGCCCGCACGGCGGCGGCCGACCCGGACCCCGCGCTCGCGGCCCGGGCCGCCGGCGTCGTCGACCGGCTGACCGCCCTGCTCCCCGACCTCCCCCGGCTGGTGGTGCACGGGGGCGCCCGCCGCGGCAGCCTGGTGTTCGACGGGGACGAGGTGGTCGGCGTCCTGGACTTCGACAGCGCGCACGCCGACGTGCGCGTGCTCGACCTGGCCGTCGCCGTCCACGACGTGGGCAAGGTGTACACCCGGCTGGGCGAGGACGACCACAAGGTCGCCCTCGACCTCGACCGGGTGGCCGAGGTGCTCGCCGCCTACCGGGCGGAGCTGACCCCCACCCCGGCCGAGGTCGAGGCGCTGCCCCTGCTGCTCGAGGCCAAACGGCTCAAGCGGGCCCTCGGGCGCCGCGGCCGGGCCCGGGACGGGGAACGGCTGTCGCCCAACGACCACGCCAAGATCGCCCTCGAGGACAGCCGGCTGCACTGGCTGGACCAGCACGGGACGGCGCTGACGGCGGTGTGCCGGCAGGCGCTGGCCTGAGGCCGCCGGCCTGAGGCCACGACGTCCTCGGCCGGCTCGACCGCGCGCCACCCGGTCGGCCCCCGCCCACCCCGACGTCCAGGGATCAATGGCGGTCGGACCCACTCCCCGGCGGCCCCGCGTGTGGCCCGGGACCACTTTCCGCACGCAAGGTCGCAGTAGGGCAACGATGTGATGCAGGTCGCTCGTTCCTTGGTAGCGTCCCGCCCCAACGCTCCACGCCGTGGACCGGGTGGCTCACCCCTGCCCGGCCGGACGTGCGTGGCACACGGCGGCTGCCGGCGACCGGGTCCCCCGTCGTCCGGCTGCCGCGACCTACGGACGACAGAGAGGCGGCGCCCATGCTGAGCATCGACGCGCTCCACGTGACCTACGGCGGGGCGGTGCAGGCCCTGCGCGGGATCTCCATGGAGGTCCCCGACGGCAAGGTGGTCGCGGTGCTGGGCAGCAACGGGGCCGGCAAGACCACACTGTTGCGCACCATCTCCGGGACGCTGAAGCTGCACCGGGGGAAGGTCGACAGCGGCTCGGTCCGGCTCGGCGACGTGGACATGGTCGGCCGCGACCCCGGGCAGATCGTCCGGCTCGGCGTGGTGCAGGTGCCGGAGGGCCGGCGCATCTTCGGCCGGCTCACCGTCGAGGAGAACCTGCGCGCCGGCGGCATGGGCAACCGGGACAAGGCCGCCAAGGCCACGGCCCAGCAGCGGGTCTACGACCTGTTCCCGGTGCTCAAGGAGCGCAGCTCGCAGCGCGGGGGCCTGCTGTCCGGCGGCGAGCAGCAGATGCTGGCCATCGGCCGGGCGCTGATGGCCAGCCCCAAGCTGCTGCTGCTCGACGAGCCCTCCCTGGGCCTGGCGCCCCGGATCATCGGCCAGATCGGCGAGGTCGTCGCCGAGATCAACCGGCAGGGCACCTCGGTGCTGCTGGTCGAGCAGAACGCCACCATGGCGCTGGGGGTGGCCGACCTCGCCTACGTTCTCGACGTCGGCGAGGTGTCGCTGTCGGGCAACGCGCGCGAGCTGGCCCAGACCGACGAGGTGCAGCGGCTCTACCTCGGCCACGACGCCGACCAGCCGCAGGAGCGCAGCACCTCCACCGTCCGCCGCACGCTCTCCCGGTGGACGGCGTGACCGTCTCGGGCGCCGTCGAGGCGCAGACCCGGTCCGACGTCCCGCCGGTCGAGGTCGAGCACGTCAGCGTCCGGTTCGGCGCCATCAAGGCGCTGTCCGACGTCTCCTTCACCGTGGTCCCCGGCGCCATCCACGCGATCATCGGCCCCAACGGCGCCGGCAAGTCCACGATGTTCAACGTGCTGTCCGGGGTCTACCAGGCAGCCGAGGGCGAGGTCCGGTTCGGCGACGCCCGGCTGGACAAGATGCGGCCCTACCAGATCGCCGGCATCGGGGTGGCCCGCGCCTTCCAGAACATCGCCCTGTCCGGGGCCCAGTCGGTGGCCGAGAACCTCATGCTCGGCCGGCACCACCTGACCAAGGCCGGCTTCATCGCCGCCGGCCTGCGGCTCCCGCGCGCCACCCGGGAGGGCAAGCGGCACGGCGAGCGGGTCGCCGAGATCGCCGACTTCCTCGACCTCGGGGACAAGCTGCACACCCCGGTCGGCGTGCTGTCCTACGGCGACCAGAAGCGGGTCGAGGTGGCCCGGGCGCTGTGCACCGAGCCGCGGCTGCTCCTCCTCGACGAGCCGGTGGCCGGCATGAACGCCGAGGAGACCACCCGGATGGCCGAGGCGATCCGGGAGATCCGCTCCGCGCTGGGCATCTCGATCATCCTGGTCGAGCACGACATGGGCATGGTCATGTCGCTGGCCGACCGGGTCACCGTGCTCGACTTCGGCCGCCGGATCGCCGACGGCACCCCGGCCGAGGTGCAGGCCGACCCCGAGGTCATCCGGGCCTACCTGGGCTCGGGCGACGAGATCGACCCCTCCGAGGCCGCCGCCGCACACGAGGCGGCCGCCTCCGACACCGCCGAACGGCCCTCCGACCCGCACGCGGCCGACCACTCCTCCGCCGACCGCGACACCGACACGCCAGGGGCCCGCTCGTGACACAGTTCCTGTCGTTGCTGCTCAACGGCATCTCGCTGGGCGTCCTGTACGCCCTCATCGCCATGGGCTTCGTGATCATCTTCAAGGCCAGCGAGGTCGTGAGCTTCATGCACGGCTCGCTGCTGCTGCTGGGCGCCTACGCCATCGCGCGGCTGTCCGGGCCGCTCGGGTTCTTCCCGGCCATCCTGATCGGGATGGCGATCACCGCGCTGGTGGCCATCGTCGTCGAGCGGCTGATCATCAACCGGCTGCGCGGCGCGCCGGTGATCAGCCTGGCCATCGTCACCATCGGCGTGGACATCATCCTGCTCACCGAGCTGATCCGGCGGATCGGCTCGGACATCCTCAACGTCCCCCACCCGTGGGGCGGGGAGTCCGTCCGTCTCGGTGGCGTGGGCATCAGCCAGAACCGCCTCATCGCCATCTTCGTGGCCGCGCTGCTCATCGCGCTGTTCTTCGCCGCGTTCAAGTACTCCAACTGGGGCATCGCGATGCGCGCCTCGGCGGAGGACGGCGAGACGGCCGCGTTGATGGGCATCCGGCAGGGCCAGGTGTCCGCGCTGGCCTGGGTGGTCGCCGGCGTGCTGGCCGCCGTCGCCGCGCTGTTCCTCGTCGGCTCCCCCACCCCCGGGGTGACCCCCGCCGCGTACGCGGTGGCCCTGCGCGCGTTCCCGGCCGCCATCCTCGGCGGCCTGGACTCCGTGGGGGGCGCGCTGGTCGGCGGGCTGCTGATCGGCATCGCCGAGGCACTCGCGGCCGGCTACCAGGACCAGCTGCTGTTCCTGGGCCGCGGGTTCAGCGCCGTCGTCCCCTTCATCGTGATGATCGCCGTGCTGCTCTTCCGGCCGTCGGGGCTGTTCGGGACCAAGGAGCTGACCCGTGTCTGACTCGACCGCCACCGCCGCGTCCCCGGCTCGGGGCGCCACCCGCGCGGCCTCGCGCCGGGCGGCCGCCGGGCCCCGCCGCTCGCTGCTGCGGACCGCCCTGCTGGTGGCCCTGGTCGTGGTGCTGCTGCTGGTCCCGATCTACGTCGAGGAGTTCTGGCTGCGCACCGGCTTCGCGGTGTTCGGCGCCGTCGTCGGGGCCATCGGCCTGAACCTGCTGGTCGGCACCACCGGCCAGCTGTCCCTGGCCCATGCCTTCTTCCTCGCCGTCGGCGCGGTCAGCTACGTCTACGTGTCCGGCGAGCCCGGGGGCATCGGCGTCGCGCAGCTGTCCGGCCTCGGGCTCCCCCCGGTCCTCGGGATGATCGTGGGCGTCCTCCTCGCCGGGCTCGCCGGGCTGCTCTTCAGTCCGCTGGCGGCGCGGCTGCGCGGCATCTACCTGGGTGTCGCCTCGCTGGCCCTGGTCTTCATCGGCGTCCACGTGCTGAACGCCTGGACGTCGGTCACCGGCGGCTTCAACGGTCGCGCGGCCCCGGAGTTCTCGCTGTTCGGGTTCACCTTCGGCAGCCGGAACCCGGAGCTGTACGTCCTCGGCGTCCCGTTCCGCGAGGCCGAGCGGCTGTGGTACCTCGGGCTGGTCCTGGCCGTCGCCGCCTACCTGTTCGCCCGCAACCTGCTGCGCAGCCGGCCCGGCCGCGCGCTGCAGACCCTGCGGGACAGCGAGGTCGCCGCGTCGGTGATGGGCGTCAACGTGCAGGGCTACAAGGCCCGCGTCTTCCTGGTCAGCTCGATGTACGCCGGGCTCGCCGGGGTGATGTACGCGTTGTCCATCGGCAGCATCGCGCCGGAGTCCTTCGGCCTGGAGGTGTCGATCCTCTACCTCGCCATGATCGTGCTCGGCGGGCTGGGGTCGGTGAACGGGGCGGTGCTGGGCGCGATGTTCGTCAGCGCGCTGCCCCTGGTCTTCCAGCGGTACGCCGACGTCATCCCGTTCGTGGGCGGGCAGGGCGAGGGCGGCCTGGCCGCCGGCGAGGCCGCACGCTTCCTGTTCGGCCTGGCGATCATCCTCGTCATCCTCTTCGAGCCCGCCGGTCTCGCCGGGATCGCCCGGCGTCTCACCGGCCGGGGGCGCCGCGGCGCCGGTGGCCGCGCACCCGACAGCCGCTCCGGGCCCCCCAGCAGTTCCACCACCACTGTCCCGTCAGAGAAACCAGCACAAGGGAGCACTACGTGAGTCTGAGCAAGCGTTCGACCGGTGTCACCATGCTGGCCGCTGCCCTCGCGGTGGCCGCCAGCGGGTGCAGCACCAAGGCACCGGAGAGCTCGGGTGGCGGCGGCGGCGGTGGGGGCGAGGCCGCGAGCGAGGTCACCACCGACGTCGGCATCGAGGGCACCACCATCAACCTCGGTGTCCTCACCGACCTGACCGGCGTGTTCGCCGCACTGGGCAACGACATCACCAACGCCAACAAGTTGTTCTGGGAGGACAACCAGGTCTGCGACACCTACGACGTCGAGCTCAACATCCAGGACACCGGCTACGTCCCCCAGCAGGGCGTGCAGCTCTACAGCGGCATGAAGGACAGCATCCTCGCGATGCAGCAGACCATCGGGTCGCCGATCAACACGGCGCTGGCGCCGGAGTACGAGGCCGACCAGATCGTCAACTTCCCGTCCGCCTGGTCCAAGACGCTCACCGAGATCCCCGGCACCGGCGTCGTCGGCGCGACGTACGACGTCGAGATCGCCAACGGCTACGACTACCTGTTCCGCGAGGGCCTGCTCCAGGACGGGGCCACCGTCGGCCACATCTACTTCGAGGGCGAGTACGGCGCCAACGGGCTCGCGGGCACCAAGGCCGTGGCGGCCGAGCGCGGCCTCGAGGTGATCGAGGCGCAGATCAAGCCGACCGACCAGGACATGAGCGCCCAGATCACCCAGTTCGCGGCGGCCGGGGTCGACCTGATCGCCCTCACCGTCGCCCCGGGTCAGACCGCGTCGGTGGCCACGGTGGCCGAGGCGCAGGGTCTGGACGTCCCGATCCTGGGCAGCAACCCGGTCTTCGCACCGGGCCTGCTCCAGGGTCCCGCGGCCGCCTGGCTGAAGAGCCACCTGTACGTGGCGTCCCCGGTGTCCTCGTTCGACGCCCACCCGGAGCTGCTCGAGCAGTACCAGGCCGCCTACCCCGACGCGGTGCCCAGCCTCGGCGTGGTCGTCGGCTTCGGCATGAGCGAGATGATGAAGCAGGTGCTCGACGCGGCCTGCGAGAACGGTGACCTGACCCGCCAGGGTGTCCTGGACGCCTTCAACTCCCTCGAGGAGGTCGACACCGGCGGTCTGGTCGTCCCGATCCGGGGCTTCGAGGTGGGCTCGTCGCCGAGCCTGGAGAGCTTCGTCCTCCAGCCCGCCGACGTGCCGGGCGGCGCCAGCGTCCTCGAGGACGCCTTCCAGGGCGAGTTCGCCGAGGCGATCGCCGGCTGACGAAGGACCCCCTCGCCCCCCGCCACTCGCGAGCTCGCGGCGGGACCCGGCGAGGGGGCCACCTCGCCGGGTCCCGCAGCCAGCACGCTGCCGGCGGGACCCTGCAGCGGGGCCGTAGTGGCGGCGCCCCCCTCCCCTTCCGGGAGGGGGCGCCGTCGCGTCGGGCGGGCTCCCCCGTCAGAGCTGTCCGCGGCGGGCGACCGGCAGCAGCCGGACCATCAGCAGGGCCGTGATCCCGGCGGCGGCCACCAGCGGCACCGTGGGCGAGGTCGCCCCGGCGGCGAGGGCGACCAGGTAGGGCGCCGAGAACCCGACGTAGGCACACGCCAGGCACAGCGACGTCAGCGCCCCCCGGCGGCTGGGTGCCGCCAACCGGGCGGTGAGCGTGAGGGCGGCTGCCAGGCACAGCCCGCCGCCGGCTCCCAGCAGCGGGGAGGCGGCCACCAGCCACGGCAACGCACCGGTGGCGGTGTAACCGGCCGCGGTGAGGAAGCCGGCGATCCCCAGCGCGGTGCCGACGACGGCGGTCCAGGCGCCGAGCCGGCGCTGCAGCCCCGCGACCACCGTGCTCGCCCCGAGGGTGACGCCGGCCAGCACGCCGGTGACCAGGACCCCCGCCGCCGGCAGCTCGACGAGCAGCGGCACCGCCGAGACGACCGTCGTGGGCAGCGCGTAGACGCACACCGCGACCGGCGCCAGCACGGTGGCCACCAGCAGACCGTCGCCGGGCCGGATCAGCGGCACCGCCGGCGACCCGCCGGCCCTGCGCCGGCTGCCGGCGACGAGGTCGACGGTCTCGGGCAGCCGCAGGGCCAGGGCCAGCCCGACCGCCACGAGCACCGTGTGGACGAGGTAGGGCAGCACCGTGGGCGCCGGGAGGTACTGGCCGAGCACCCCGCTCACCAGCGGGCCGAGGGAGAAGCCGGCCGTCATGGCGAACGCGGCCCGCCGGCCGCCGGCCCCCTCCCCCGACGCCAGCGACAGCTCCCCGACCCAGGCGCTGCCGACGCTGAAGACGATGCCGCTCACCACCCCCTGCGCGAAGCGGGCGGCGAACAGCAGGGTGAGCGAGTCCCCGGCGGCGGCGAAGGCCAGCGAGGCGATGGCCGACAGCACGATGCCCGGGATGGCCACCCGGCGGCGGCCGAGGCGGTCCGACAGCGGCCCGGCCAGGAACAGCGCGGGCACCAGCCCGGCGGCGTAGCTGCCGAACAGCGCGGTCAGCACCTCCGCCGACAGGTCCAGCCGCTCCTGGTACACCAGCAGCAGCGGGGTGGGGACGTTGGTGCCCGCGGCGACCGCGAACAGCGCGAAGACCGCCCGCTTCCACGTCACCGGCGGGCCGGCCACCGGTTCAGCAACAGCGGCTGACCGGGTTGCGCTCCGCCGCGTCGGCCCGCCGGCGCTCGAACTCGCGCCGGCTGACCGGCGCGTGCCCGTGCTCCGCGCACTCCCGCAGGTAGTCGTCCCAGCGCGCCTCGCCGCTGAACTCCCGCAGGTACCACCGCACCCCGCGGCCGGCCCGGACGACGGCCGCCCGCACCTCGGCGGCGCTCACCGGGGCGGCCCCTCGCTGGTGAAGGTGCCGGAACCCCGGGCGCCGGCGCCGACGAGCCGCTCGTGCTCGGCGATCGCGCGCTTCTCCTCGGGCGTGGCGAACAGCCCGGACGGCTCGACGATGGACGACGGCTCGGCGGGCTCCTCGGTCGTGGGCACGGGGCCGCGCGCCCGGATCGCCCGCGCGATGACCACCAGGGCGTTGGCCACGACGACCAGGGTCAGCAGGGCGAAGGCGGCCTGCAGCACGCCGTTCACCGTGGAGTTCGTGACGATCTGCTGCATCTGCCCGGCGTCCTGCGCCGGCGCCAGCACCTCGCCGTTGGCCAGCGCGTCGGCGTACCTCTGCCGCTGGGTGAAGTAGCCGACCCGCGGGTCGGCGGAGAAGACCTTCTGGAAGCTGGCCGTCAGCGTCGTGGTCAGGGCCCACGCCAGCGGCACCGCTGTGATCCAGGCGTACTTGAGTTTCCCGTGCTTGATCATCAGCACCGTGGCCAGGGTGAGCGCGATGCCGGCCAGCAGCTGGTTGGCGATGCCGAACAGCGGGAACAGCTGGTTGACCCCGCCCAGCGGGTCGGTGACGCCGATGTAGAGCATGCTGCCCCAGAGGCCGACGACGATGGCGCTGGCGATGATGGTGCCCGGCCGCCACGACAGGTCACCGAACTTCGGCCACACGTTGCCGATCGTGTCCTGCAGCATGAACCGGCCCACCCGGGTGCCGGCGTCGACGGCGGTGAGGATGAACAGCGCCTCGAACATGATCGCGAAGTGGTACCAGAAGGCCGCCCCGCCGCCCCCGAAGGCGGTGGTGAGGATCTGGGCGATCCCGACGGCGAGCGTGGGCGCCCCACCGGTGCGCGACACCAGGGTGTCCTCCTGGATCGCCGCGGAGGCGGCGGACAGGTCCGCGGCCGTCGTGTCGAAGCCGAGCCCGTTGACGAACGCGGCCGCGGTCTCCGGGGTGCCGCCGGTGACGCCGGCCGGGGCGTTCATCGCGAAGTACAGGCCCTGGTCGATGACCACCGCGGCGATGAGCGCGCTGATGGCGACGAAGGACTCCATCAGCATGCCGCCGTAGCCGATGAGCCGGACCTGGCTCTCCTTGGCCACCATCTTCGGCGTCGTGCCCGAGGAGATGAGGGCGTGGAAGCCCGACAGCGCGCCGCAGGCGATGGTGATGAAGACGAAGGGGAACAGTGAGCCGGCGAAGACCGGCCCGGTGCCCGCGATGGCGAACTGGCTGATCGCGTCGGCCTGGATCACCGGCCGGGCGATGAGCAGCCCGATCGCCAGCAGCACGATCACGCCGATCTTCATGAACGTGGACAGGTAGTCCCGCGGGGTCAGCAGCAGCCAGACCGGCAGCACGGAGGCGACGAACCCGTAGACCACCAGCGCCAGGACCAGCCACTCCTTGGACAGGGTGAGCGACTCGGCCAGCGCGGTGCCCTCGATCCAGCCGCCGCCCACGATCGCCAGCAGCAGCAGGACCACGCCGATGCCGGTGGCCTCGAGCACCCTCCCGGGCCGCAGCGTGCGCAGGTAGACGCCCATGAACAGGGCGATCGGGATGGTCAGCGAGATCGAGAAGACGCCCCACGGGGACTCGGCCAGCGCGTTGACCACGATCAGCGCCAGCACCGCCAGGATGAGGATCATGATCGCGAAGACGGCGATCAGCGCGGCGATGCCGCCGACGATGCCGATCTCCTCGCGCACCATCTGGCCCAGGCTCTTCCCGTTGCGGCGCATCGAGAAGAACATGACGACCATGTCCTGGACGGCGCCGGCGAAGATGACGCCGACGACGATCCAGATCGTGCCGGGCAGGTAGCCCATCTGGGCGGCGAGCACCGGGCCGACCAGCGGGCCCGCGCCGGCGATCGCGGCGAAGTGGTGCCCGAAGAGCACCCGCCGGTCCGTGACGTCGTAGTCCCGGCCGTTCTGCAGCCGCTCCGCCGGGGTGGCCCGCCGGTCGTCGACCTGCAGGGCGCGGTAGGCGATGAACCGGGCGTAGAAGCGGTAGGCGATCGCGTAGGAGCACAGCGCGGCGAACAGGATCCACAACGCCGAGACGGTCTCGCCGCGGGACAGGGCCAGCACCGTCCACGAGACCCCGCCGACGAGGGCCACCGCGACCCAGACGGCGACCGAGCGCACCGACATCCCGCGGAGGTCGCTGCCGCCCGGCGACCGGCCTCCGCCGCCGGAGTCGTCCCTGGTGATCACGGTGGACATCAGCGCCTCCTGCACGTCGGCAGCCCCCCGGACGGCGCTGCCCGCGGTGATCATAGATCCGCGGCGGCGGGTCACCCGAGGGGCAGGTCACCCCCGCCAGAGGTTCCGGACCCGGCAGGGCTGGGCATGGTCGGAGGATGCGACTGCCCAAGCCACGGGGACCCCTGAGCGCCGCCCTGTGCGCCGACCTGCGCGGCGACTCGACCCTGTCCGCCCGCACCCGGTCGGCCGCCGAGACGCTGGCCGCGGACGCTCCCGACCCGCTCACCGACGAGGACCTCCAGCTCAGCCTGGCGATCTGCTACGAGCTGCACTACCGGGGGTTCGACGACGTCGACGACCGCTGGGAGTGGGACCCCGCGCTGCTCACCGTGCGCGCGCTGCTCGAGCAGCGGCACACCGCGGCGCTGCGCGACCTGGTCGGCGAGGTGCCGGTCACCGACGCCCCGGTCGACCAGCAGCTGGCCGAGGTCGTCGCAGCGGACGACGGCCCCTCGCTGTCGGGGTACCTGGCCCGCTCGGGCACCGAGGAGCAGTGGCGGGAGTACCTCACCCTGCGCTCGGTCTACCACCTCAAGGAGGGCGACCCGCACACCTGGGCCATCCCCCGCATCTCCGGCCGGGCCAAGGCCGCGATGGTGGAGATCCAGGCCGACGAGTACGGCGGCGGGTCGGCGGAGCGGATGCACAGCCAGCTGTTCGCCGGGCTGATGCGCGACCTCGGGCTCGACGACGGGTACGGCGCGCTGTGGGACGACGCCCCCGCGGTCACCTTCGCGTCGGTCAACACGATGTCGCTGTTCGGGCTGCACCGGCGGTGGCGGGCCGCCTGCCTGGGGCACCTGACCGCGGTGGAGATGACCTCGTCGGAGCCCAGCCGCCGGTACTCCCGCGGCCTGCGCCGGCTCGGGTACTCCCGCGCCACGTCGGTGTTCTACGACGAGCACGTGGAGGCCGACGCGGTGCACGAGCAGATCGCCTCGGTCGACATGTGCGGTTCGCTGGTGGCCGAGGACCCCTCGCTCACCGCCGACGTGCTGTTCGGCGCGCGCTGCGCGCTGGCCGTCGACGGGCTGACCGCCGTCCACCTGCTGGGCGCCTGGGAGGCCGGCCGCTCGGGCCTGCGCGGCGACGCGTCGCTCGCCGCCTAGGGAGGACCGGGCTCTCCGCCGTCGCCGCTGACGTGGCTGACGGGGCGGGGGCGTGACGGCGCACTGCCGGCCCGGAAGCCGGCCGCCTTGTGGGTGCCGTCGCAGAAGGGCTTGATGGAGGACTTGCCGCAGCGGCACAGCGCCACCGTGTCCCGGCCCGGGTCGATCTCCCGGCCGTCGGTGTCGACCAGCCGGAAGTCGCCGCGCACGAGCAGCGGCCCGTCGCGGTAGGGCGTGATCGTGGCGCCACCCGCCGTGGGCCCGGTGGGCGGGTCGGCGGGGACGTCGTCGGGCAGGTCGGGGGCCGGGGTGACGGGCACAGCAGGGTCCTCCCCGGATCCGCGCCGGTTCACGCCTCCGCCGGGCGGCCGTAGAACACGGCGTCCACCACACCGCGGGCGTGCCGGGTCACCCGGCGGTAGTCGTCGAGGAACTGCCCGGGGTCGACGTCGGCGCCGTACCCGCAGGCCCGCGCCACCCCGCTCAGCTCCAGCCCCTGCCGCGGCAGCTGGTCACCAGGGCGACCGCGCACCAGGAAGACGGCGTTGCGCGCCCGGCTGGCCAGCTCCCACGCCGCGCGCAGGGCGTTGCCCTGCTCGTCGTCCAGCAGGCCGGCGTCGGTGAGCCCGGTGAGGGCGCCGATGGTGGTGGTCACCCGCAGCTCGGGGTGCCCGGCGGCGTGCTGCAGCTGGAGCAGCTGCACGGTCCACTCCACGTCGGCGAGGCCGCCGCGGCCGAGCTTGGTGTGCGTCGCCGGGTCGGCGCCGCGGGGCAGCCGCTCACTGTCCACCCGGGCCTTGATCCGGCGGATCTCGGCGACCTGCTCGGGCGAGAGCCCGCCGGCCGGGTAGCGCAGCGGGTCGACCAGCTCGACGAAGGCCGCGCCCAGCGCCTCGTCGCCGGCGACCGGCTCGGCCCTCAGCAGCGCCTGCACCTCCCAGGTGGACACCCACCGCTCGTAGTACTCGCCGAACGCGGTCAGGCTCCGCGACATCGCCCCCTGCCGGCCCTCGGGCCGCAGGTTGGCGTCCACCTCGAAGGCGGGGTCCGGCGCCGGCTCGCCCAGCAGCCGGCGCAGCGCGTGCGCGATGGCGTTCGCCGCGGCCGCCGCCCTGGCGTCCTCGCAGCCCGGGCGGGCCCGGTGCACGAACATCACGTCGGCGTCCGAGCCGTAGCCCATCTCGGCGCCGCCCAGCCGGCCCATGCCGATGACCGCCATGTCCACCGGCACCTCGTCGGCGGGCACCCCGGCGTCGGCGGCCCAGCTGCGCACCGCGGCGTCCAGGCCGGCGCGCAGCGTGGCGACGGCGACGTCGCGCAGCGCCTGCCCCACGCGCACCACGGCCAGCCGGCCGAGCAGGTCGGCGCAGGCGATCCGCAGCAGCTCGGTGCGCCGCAGCGACCGCAGCACCCGCACCCCGGCGGTCGGGTCACCGGCCCGGGCGACCGCCTGGCGCCACGCCGAGGCCAGCGTGCCGGCGTCCCGCGGCTCGAGCTCCGCGTCGTCGGCCAGGATGCGCAGCGCCTCCGGGGTGCGGGTCAGCAGCCCGGCCACGTACTGGCTGGAGCCCAACAGCACGGCCAGCCGCTCGGCGACCTGGCCCTCGTCGCGCAGCAGCCGGAGGAACCACTGGTCGTTGCCCAGCGCCTCGCTGACCTTGCGGTAGGCCAGCAGGCCGGCGTCGGGGTCGGCGCAGGAGGCGAAGGTCTGCAGCAGCACCGGCAGCAGGTAGCGCTGCATCTTCGCCGAGCGGGACAGCCCGCCGGTGAGCGCGGTGAGGTGCCGCAGCGCGCCCTCGGGGTCGGCGAACCCCAGCGCGCGCAGCCACTCGCCGGCCGCCTGCGGGCCCAGGAACAGCTGCTCCCCCGGCGCCCGGGCCACCGAGGTCAGCAGCGGCCGGTAGAACAGCTTCTCGTGCAGCCGCCGCACCTCGCGGGTGTGCAGGGCGAGCTCGGCGCGCAGCACCGCCACCGCGTCGCCGCGCTGGTCGGGCTTGTAGCCCAGCGACCGGGCCAGCCAGCGCAGCTGGTCGGCGTCGGTGGGCAGCAGGTGGGTGCGGCGCATCCGCAGCAGCTGGAGCCGGTGCTCCACGGTGCGCAGGAACCGGTAGGAGGCGGTCAGCGTGGCCACGTCGTCCCGGCCCACGTAGCCGTTCGAGCCCAGCACCGTCAGCGCCGGGATGGTCCCGCCGACCCGCAGCGACACGTCGGCCCGGCCGTGCACCAGCTGGAGCAGCTGCACGCTGAACTCGACGTCGCGCAGGCCCCCGCGGCCCAGCTTCAGCTCCCGGCCGGCCTGCGCCGGCGGGATGTTCTGCTCGACCCGGCGGCGCATCGCCTGGATCTCGGCGACGAAGCCCGGGCGCTCGCCGGCCTTCCAGACCAGCGGCCACAGCGCGTCGACGTACTCCCGGCCCAGCGCCGGGTCCCCGGCGACCGGCCGCATCTTCAGCAGCGCCTGGAACTCCCAGGTGCTCGCCCACTGCTCGTAGTAGGCCCGGTGCCCGGCGACGGTGCGGACCAGGCTGCCGGCCTTGCCCTCGGGGCGCAACGCCGCGTCGACCTCCCAGGCGGCCTGCCCGCAGATCCGCATCAGCGCGCCGGCGACGCGGGTGGCCGAGGCCAGCGCGGCGGCGTCGTCGTCCCCGGGTTCGACCGGCTCGGCGACGAAGACGACGTCGACGTCGCTGACGTAGTTGAGCTCCCGGCCGCCGCACTTGCCCAGCCCGATGACGGCCAGCCGGCAGGGCGCGGCGTCGGCGGGCTGCTCGGCGACGGCCAGGGCCAGCCCGGCGGTCAGCACGGCGCCGGCGACGTCGGCGAGCTCGCCGGCCACGTCGTCGGCCGCCAGCCCGTCGCCGAGGTCTCGGCCGGCCAGCGAGAGCACCGCGCGGACGTAGGCCGCCCGCAGTGCCTGCACCCGCTCCAGGGAGGCGTCCGGGGCGGAGCTGCCCAGCCGCACCCCCCACGGCGGGTCGTCGGGGTCGGCGCCCACGGCGACCAGCATCTGCCGTTCCAGGGCGGCCGCGGTGGGGCGGAACGCCCCGCGCCCGTCGGAGTCCAGCACGGTCCAGTCCCCGGGGTGCCGGGCCAGGTGGTCGGCCAGCCCGGAGCTGGCCCCGAGGACGGCGAGCAGCCGGGCGCGCAGCGGCGCGGAGCCGCGCAGCCGGGCCAGCAGCCCCGCCGCCGAGCCGCCGGCCGGGTCGGCGGTGTCCAGCGCCTCGACCAGCCGGCGCAGCGAGAAGACGGCGAGGTCGGGGTCCCCGGCCCGGGCCAGCGCGGACACCACCGGCGCGGCCTCGGGGTCGGCCGGCTCGTTGCGGTCGAGGTCCCACAGGCCCAGGGCGGGGTCGGACAGCAGCCGCGCGGCGCGGGCGCCGTCGTCGAACCCGAGGCGGGCCAGCCGGACGACGGCGCGCCGCGGGACGTCGTCGGTCAGGTCGCCGGCGCCGGCGCCGGCGGTCCCGGTGGACACGGTCAGCCCCCGACGGCCGGGGCGCCCGCGCGCCGGCGGACCAGGTCGGCGAACCGGCCGGCGAACGGCGCCCAGACCTCGGCGACGTCCGGGAGCGCCGCCGCCGCGCGGGCGCAGACCGCGTCGGCGGACAGACCGGTGCTGGCCACCCCGACCGGGTCGTCGTCGGCCCAGGCCCGGACCAGGGACTCGTCGGTCTCGATGTGGAACTGCAGCCCGTACACGTGCCGGCCGACCCGGAACGCCTGGTGCGGGCCGGCGGGGTTGCTGGCCAGCAGGGTGGCTCCGGCCGGCAGCCGGTCGATCTCGTCGTGGTGCCACTGGACGACGTCGGGCGACAGCGGCAGCGGCCCGAACACCGGGTCGCTGTCCGCGGCGTCCCGCTTGGCGACCAGCGTGGCGCCGATCTCCGGGCCCTCGACCGCGACGCGGGTGCTGCCGCCGCCCACCTGGGCGAGCAGCTGGGCGCCCAGGCAGATGGCCAGGGTCGGGACGTCGGCGGCGATCGCCTGGCCCAGCAGGTGCCGGGCGCCGGCCAGCTCCGGCGTGACCTCCTCGGGGTCCAGCGAGGACTGCGGGCCGCCGAGCACCAGCAGCCCGTCGTGACCGGTCAGGTCCTCCGGGAGCGGCTCCCCGGCGGCCGGCCGGCGCTCATCGAGCTCCAGCCCGGCCTCGCGCAGCCACTCGCCGAGCCGGGCGGGCGGGTCGGTGTCGGACAGGACGACGACGAGCAGGCGGGCCACGACCCCGAGGTTAGTGCGCTCCCGGGGGCCCGGCCGCGAGCACCGGGACCGCCCCGTCGTCCGCCGGGTGCCCGGCCCGCAGCGGCCGGCCCTCCACCCACACCGTGTCGATGTCGGCCGGCGAGGCCATGGCGAAGGCCCGGGCCAGCGCGTCCTCGGGGCCCGCGGCGTTGCGCAGCGCCACGTCCAGGTGCGTGCCGGCCCGCGGCCGGAGCCACAGCGCGTCGAACCGCTTGCCCACGCCGAGGTCCCCCACCTCGTCCCCGAGGCCGAGCGCGTCGGCGCCGGCGGAGGTCGCCAGGTGCAGCAGGTGGGCCGGGGTGAGCTGCTGGCCGTCGGCGCCGAGCAGCTGCTGCAGGAAGTAGGCCTGCAGCCCCTCCTTGAACATGCAGAACCCGGTGCCGGCGCCGACGTCGGAGCCCAGCGCCACCCGGACGCCGGCGGCCAGGTGCCGCCGGAGCGAGAAGATCCCGCTGCCCAGCGCGGCGTTGCTGGTCGGGCAGTGCGCGATGCTCGCCCCCCGGCCGGACAGCAGCGCCAGCTCGGCGTCGGTGGGGTGCACGTTGTGCGCCAGGACGCTGGTCCGGCCGACCAGACCGTGCCGGTCGTAGGTGTCGACGTAGACGCAGCCCTCGAACAGCCGGGAGACCGTGGCGATCTCCAGCGCGTTCTCGTTGATGTGCGAGGTGAACCAGGCGCCGGGCACCTCCGCCAGCAGCGACCCGCAGGCGTCCAGCAGGGCGTCCCCGCAGGACAGCGAGAACCGCGGGGTGACGGCGTAGCGGTTGCGGCCGACCCCGTGCCAGCGCTGCGCGAGCGCCAGCCCCTCGTCGTGGGCGCGCTGCGGCGTGGTCAGCAACGGCCCGGGCAGCAGCCGGTCGCTGACCACCAGCCCGCTGGTCACCCGCAGGCCCACCCGGGCGGCCTCGGCGAACAGCGCGTCGACCGCGGGGGCGAAGTGCGCGCCGAAGACCAGCGCGGTCGTCGTCCCGGCCTGCGCCAGGCCGCTGACGAACTCGGCCGCGACGGCCCGGCCGTAGGCGACGTCGGCCAGCCGCGCCTCCTCGGGCAGTGCGCACCGCTCCAGCCAGTCCAGCAGCGGCATGCCCAGCCCGCCGATCGCCCGGACCTGCGGGAAGTGCACGTGGGTGTCCACGAAGCCGGGGAGCACCAGCCCGCCGCGCAGGTCGACGACGTCCTCGCCGGGGTGCCGGCGGCCCAGCTCGGGGAAGCTCCCCCGCTCCGTGACCACGCCGTCCCGCACCAGCAGCCCGCCGTCCGCCTCGACCCGCAGCGTCCCGCCGGTGAACGGGTCGACCGGGGTGTCCAGCACCGTCCCGCGGAACAGGGTCACGAGCCGGCCCGCTGCCCGGCGGCCGCGCCGGCCCGTTCCCGCTCCAGGGTGCGGAGCAGGTCCGCGGCCACGCTGACGGCGATGGTGGCCGGGTCCTTGCCGGTGAGGTCGGGCAGCCCGATGGGGGTGGTGATCCGGTCGATCGCCTCCGCGCCGATCCCCTCGTCGGCCAGCTTGCGCCGGAACCGCGCCCACTTGCCCGCCGACCCGATCAGGCCGATCGAGCCCAGGGAGGCCGTGCGCAGCGCGGCGTCGCACAGCGCCGCGTCCTCGGCGTGGTCGTGCGTCATCACCAGCACGTGGGCTCCCCGGGGCAGCTCGGCGAGCACCAGCTCGGGCAGCACCGGGACGTGGTGCACGTGCACCACGGCCTCGGCGTCGTCCAGCACCGCCAGCCGCTCGGGGGTGAGCTGCTCGGGCCGGGAGTCGACCAGGTGCAGGTCGAGGTCCTGCCGGGAGAGGACCCGGGCCAGCTCGAGCCCGACGTGCCCGATGCCGAACACGGCCACGGCCGGCACCACCGGCAGCGGTTCCAGCAGCAGGGTCACCTCGCCTCCGCAGCACTGGACGCCGTGCTGGAAGGGGACCTTGTCCGACAGCGTCACCGGCAGCAGCTCGGACCGCGCCGGCCCCTCGGCGAGCAGGACCCGGGCGCGCGCCACGGCGACCGCCTCGAGGTTCCCCCCGCCGACGGTCCCCCACGTCGCGTCGGCGGCGACCACCATCTTGGCGCCGGCGTCCCGGGGCGCGTGCCCGCGGACGGCGGCGAGGGTGACCAGCACCCCGGGCTCCCGTGCCGAGCGCAGCTGCCCGACGGCCTTCAGCCAGTGCACGCCGGTCCCCTCACGTCTCGGAGAGCACGCGCTGCACGCGCTCGGAGTACGGCCGCATCGCGGGTGCGCCGGCGTCGGGCTGGTCGGGACGGACCCCCGGTGACCCGTTGCCGACGTGCGCGCCCTCGTGCGCGCGGGCCCGCTCGACGGCCCAGAAGACCGCCTCCGGCGTCGCCGGCGACGCCAGGTCCACGCTGGTGCCGGCCGGTCCGAACGCCGCCGCGGCCTGGCGCAGCGCCTCCCGGACGGAGAAGGCCAGCATCAGCGGCGGCTCGCCGACCGCCTTGGAGCCGAAGACGGCGCCCTCCTCGGCGGCGTCGCTGAGCAGCGTGACGTGGAAGGCCTCGGGCATCTCGGAGAAGCTCGGCAGCTTGTAGGTGCTGGCCGACGAGGTGGCCAGCCGCCCGCGGGTGGGGCCGTCACCGGTGTCCCAGCGCAGGTCCTCCAGGGTCAGCCAGCCCACGCCCTGCACGAAGCCGCCCTCGATCTGCCCGATGTCGACCAGCGGGGAGAGGGTGTCCCCCACGTCGTGCACGATGTCGACCCGCCGCACCCGGTAGGCCCCGGTGAAGCCGTCGACCTCGACCTCGGCGGCGGCGACCCCGTAGGCGAAGTACTTGAACGGCTCCCCGCGCATGGTCGAGGAGTCCCAGTGCAGGCCCTCGGTCCGGTAGTAGCCGGCCGCCCACAGCTGGACCCGCTGGAAGTAGGCCAGCCGGACGACCTCCTCCCACGGCACCGACTCGCCGGCGAAGGACAGGCCGCGCACCTGTCCGCCGCCGAAGCGCACGTCGGCCGGCGCGACCCCGAGGCGTTCGGCGGCCACCGCGGACAGCCGCCCGCGGATCTGCTCGCAGGCGTCCTTGATGGCGCCGCCGTTGAGGTCCGCGCCCGAGCTCGCCGCGGTCGCCGAGGTGTTGGGCACCTTGTCGGTGCGGGTGGGGGCCAGCCGGACCCGCTCCAGCGGGACGCCGAGGGCGGTGGCGGCGACCTGCAGCATCTTGGTGTGCAGCCCCTGGCCCATCTCGGTGCCGCCGTGGTTGATCAGCACCGACCCGTCCTTGTAGACGTGCACCAGCGCGCCGCCCTGGTTGAACGCGGTGAGGTTGAAGGAGATCCCGAACTTCACCGGCGTGATCGCCAGGCCGCGCTTGGTGTGCGGGGACGCGGCGTTGGCGGTGGCGATCTCCGCGGTCCGCGCGGCGAAGTCGCTGGTGTCGAGCACCTGCTGCCAGATGCGGGTCAGCCGGTGGGCGTGCCGGACGGGCTGGCCGTAGGGGGTGGTCTGTCCGGGGCGGTAGAGGTTGCGGCGGCGCAGGGCGGCGGCGTCCTGGCCGAGCAGCGGCGCGCAGCGGCCCAGGACGTCCTCGATGACCAGCATCCCCTGCGGTCCGCCGAACCCGCGGAACGCCGTCTGCGAGGTCTTGTTCGTCTTCGCGATGCGCCCGTGGACCCGGACGTCGGGGATCCAGTAGGCGTTGTCGATGTGGCACAGCGCCCGGGCCAGCACCGGCTCGGACAGGTCCAGGCTCCAGCCGCCGTCGGAGGTGAGCGTGGCGTCGAGCGCCCGCAGGCAGCCGTCGGCGTCGAAACCGGCCCGCCAGCGGGCATGGAAGCCGTGCCGCTTGCCGGTCATCGTGAGGTCCTGGGTGCGGTTGAGCCGCAGCCGTACCGGGCGGCCGGTGAGCCGGGCGCCGAGCGCGGCGATCGCGGCCAGGCCGTGCGGCTGCATCTCCTTGCCGCCGAAGCCGCCGCCCATCCGCAGGCACTGCACCGTCACCTCGGCGTTGGACAGACCCAGGACGTGCGCCACGATCTCCTGGGTCTCCGACGGGTGCTGGGTGCTGCTCTGCACGAACACCTGGCCGTTCTCGTCGACCAGCGCGAGCGCGCAGTGCGTCTCCAGGTAGAAGTGCTCCTGCCCGGCGAACTCGAGCTCGCCGCTGAACACGTGCGCGGAGTCCTCGATCCCGGCCTCGACGTCCCCCCGGGTCAGCGTGGGCTGTCCGCCCTGGAAGCTGCCGGCCTCGATGGCCTCGGCGAGCGACACCAGGCTGGGCAGCGGCTCGACCTCGACCTCGACCGCCGCGGCGCCCAGCCGGGCCGCCTCGAGCGTCTCGCCGAGCACCCAGCAGACGGCGTGGCCGTGGAACATGACCTCGTCGGGGAACAGCGGCTCGTCGTGCTTGACGCCCGCGTCGTTGACCCCGGGGACGTCGGCGGCGGTGAGCACCCGCACCACGCCGGGCACGGCGAGCGCGGCCTCGGTGCGCAGCCGGGTCACCCGGGCGTGGGCGTGCGGCACCTGGACCGGGTACGCGTGCAGCACGTCCTTGGTGCGCAGCACCAGGTCGTCGGTGTACAGCGCCTGCCCGGTGACGTGCAGGGCGGCACTCTCGTGCGGGACGGCGGCGCCGACCACCGGGTCGGCCGGCCGCTCGGACAGAGCGCTCATGCGCCCACCTCCTGAGGGGTCCGGTGCTGGGCTGCGAACTTGAGCAGGGCCTGCCGCAACATGGCCGACCGGTAGGCCGCACTGGCCCGGTGGTCGTCCAGCGGCGTGCCCTCGCGGGCCATCACCTCGGCCGCGGCGGCGACCGTCTCCGCGGTCCACGGCCGGCCGGTCAGCGCGTCCTCGGTGGCCCGCGCCCGCAGCGGCGTGGCGGCCACCCCACCCAGCCCGATCCGGGCCCGGCGGACGAGACCGTCCTCGACGTCCAGCCCGAAGCCGACGGCGACGCTGGAGATGTCGTCGAACCGGCGCTTGGCCACCTTGGTGAACCCGGTCAGGCCGGGCTGCGGCAGCGGGACCCGCACCGCGCGGATGAGCTCGCCGAGCCGGCGCACGCTGCGACGGTAGCCGGTGAAGTAGTCGGCCAGCGGCACCTCGCGCTCCCCGTCGACCGACACCAGCACCAGCGAGGCGTCCAGGGCGAGCAGGGCCGGGGCGGTGTCGCCGATCGGTGACCCGGTGCCCAGGTTCCCGCCCATCGTGGCGCCGTTGCGGATCAGCCGGGAGGCGAACTGCGGGAACAGCTCGTCCAGCAACGGGACCCGCCCGGCCAGCAGCTCCTCGGCCTCGCTGAGGGTGAGCGCGGCGCCGATCTCGACCGCATCGGGCCCGACGGCGAAGGTGCGCAGCTCCGGCAGCCGGTCGATGGCCACGACCAGTGCGGCGCGGGCGGCCCGCAGGTTGACGTCCACCCCCCAGTCGGTGGAGCCGGCGACGAGCACGGCGTCCGGCCGCTCCGCGAGCAGCGCCAGCGTGCCAGCGAGGTCGGCCGGCCGGACGAACTCCCCCCGGTCCCCGGAGAGCCGGGTGCTGGGCACCGGGGGCGGCGGCTGGTCCCGCCGGGCGGCGAGCGGGTCGCCGTCGGCGGGCTCCTCCAGCGCGTACGCGGCGTCCCGGATCGGGCGGTACCCGGTGCACCGGCACAGGTTGCCGGACAGCGCGTGCAGGTCGAAGCCGTTCGGGCCGTGCTCGGGGTCGGGAGCCGCGGCACCGTCCCCCGGAGCGCCGGTGGCCGGGCCGGCCGCCGGCGTGCGGTCGGGCCGGTAGTACTCGGCGGCCATGCTGCACACGAAGCCCGGGGTGCAGTAGCCGCACTGCGAGCCCCCGCGGACGGCCAGCTCGCGCTGGACCGGGTGCAGGGCGTCGGGGGTCCCGAGGCCCTCGGCGGTGACCACCTCCTGGCCGTCGAGCGCGCCGACCGGCAGCAGGCAGGCGTTCAGCGCCGTCCACCGGGTCGGGGTGGCCAGCCCCGGGCGGGCGACCAGGACCGAGCAGGCGCCGCACTCGCCCTCGGCGCACCCCTCCTTGCACCCGACGAGCCCGCGGCCGCGGAGCCAGTCGAGCACCGTGGCGTGCACGTCGGCGCCGGCGAGGGACACCGGCTGGCCGTTCACGGTGACGGTCGGGGACTGCATGCGGAGCTCCTGTCGATCGGGGTGGCGGTCGGGCGGACCGGGGTCAGAACGCGGCCGACCCGTACCGCTGGGTGCGGGCGCTGTGGATGGGGTTGGCCCCGGCGACCAGGTCGTCGAAGCGGTGCCCGGCGATCTTGGCGATCTCGATGAGTGCTGCGGCGTGCTCCTGGGTGCGGGAGTTCTGCAGCCGCGCCCAGCCCTGCGCCAGTATCCGCGCCCGGCTGGGCTCGTCCCGGACGCAGACGATGAGCGGGAAGCCGAACTTCGCCCGGTAGGCGGAGGTGACCTCGCGCAGCGCCTCGTGGTCCTCCTCGGTCAGCTGGGTCAGCCCCGCGGAGCCCTGGTCCTGGGCGGACTGCTCCCCCGCCGTGCCCTCGGCGACCGCGTCGCCGCCCAGCGACGGGTAGGCGTTCATCAGCTCGCACTGCTGCTCCGGCGTGGCGGCGAACAGCGCCTCCTGCAGCGCCGTGCGCAGGGCGGTGGTGTCGGAGAAGGGCCGCTGGGCCCAGGCGTTCTCCACCACGCACGTCGGCCCCTGGAACAGCGAGCCGAAGGTGGCGACGAACTGCTCGCGGCTCATCGCGTTCACGTCCTCCAGCCGGACCTGGCCGCGACCCGGGGTCCCGCTCAGCGCCGCCCCGCGTCCACCGCCCACGTGGTGGAACACGGCGTTGAGCCCGATGGCCGCGATGCTGCCCAGCGTGATCCCGCTGCCGAAGACGATCTGCGCCCACGAGGGCACCGCGTCCACGACGCCGGGCTGGACGGTGACCAGCAGCGCCAGCCCGAGGCTGGTGGCGACGATGACGACGTTGCGGTGGTCGTTGAAGTCGACCCGGGACAGCGTCTGGATGCCGACCACGGCGACGGTGGCGAACATCGCCAGGGCCGCCCCGCCCAGCACCGGGTGCGGGATGCCGGCGACCACGGCGCCGGCCTTGGGCACCAGGCCGATCAGGATCATCAGACCGCCCGCCGCCGCGACCACCCAGCGGCTGCGCACCTGGGTGAGCCGGACCAGCCCGACGTTCTCGGCGAAGCAGGTGTAGGGGAAGGAGTTGAAGACCCCGCCGATCGTGGTCGCCAGCCCGTCGGCGCGCAGCGCCGCCGCGATGTCCTTGCGGCCGATCCGCTTGTCGACGATCTCACCGGTGGCGAAGACGTCCCCCGTCGTCTCGACCGCGGTGATCAGCATGACCACGATCATCGACACGATGGCGGCCAGGCTGAACTTCGGCCAGCCGAAGTAGAAGGGGGTCGTGACGCCGACCCAGGAGGAGTCCGCCACGGCGCTGAAGGTGGCGTCGCCCAGGGCCCAGGCGACGAGCGTGCCGGCGACCAGCCCGACCAGAACGGCGACGGTGGCCAGGAAGCCCCGGAAGAAGCGCTGTATCGCCACGATCAGCGCCAGCGTCCCGATCGCGTAGGCCAGGTTGCGGGCGTTGCCCGGCTCCGGGTGGGCCGCGCCACCGACGGCGTCGGCGGCGGCCACGGGCAGCAGCGCGATGCCGATGATGGTGATCACCGAGCCGGTGACCACCGGTGGGAAGAAGCGGATCAGCCGGCTGAAGTACGGCGCGATGAGGAAGGTGAACAGCCCGGCGACCAGCACGGCGCCGTAGATGACCAGCAGCCCGTCGGTGCCGCCGCCGGCGGCGAGCCCGATGGCGATCATCGGTGACACGGCGGTGAAGGTGACGCCCTGCAGCAGCGGCAGCCGGACGCCGACCTTCCAGAACCCCACGGACTGGATGATCGAGGCGATGCCGCAGGTGAACAGGTCGGCGTTGATCAGGTGGATCAGCTCGCGGTCGGACAGCCCGATCGCCCCGGCCAGCAGGATCGGCACCACGACGGCACCGGCGTAGAAGGCGAGCACGTGCTGCATGCCGTACACGGCGAGCTTGCCGACCGGCGGGACCTCGTCGACGGGGTGCTTGCGGAGCGCACGGGGCGCCGGCTGACGAGCTGGCTGGGACATGGCATTCCTCGGTGAGCCAGAGGGGGACGGCTTCCGCCATGCGGAAAGAGGTTTCCCGCAGCCGCCAAAGTAATGTGAGCCGGACCACACGTCAACAGTTTGTTGATGTCCGAGTGTGCACCTCGCCGGGGCGCGTGACCAGGGGTCCCGGCACGGCCCACGACCGGCGGCGCAGGGCTTAACCTGCCGCCATGCGGCTGGTAGCGGAGTTCACCACGGAGCCCTTCGTCGGCGAGGGAGCGGCACCGGCCCACGCGACGGAGACCCTGCACGTCATCGAGGAGTCCGGCCTGAGCTGCGAGTTCGGCCCGCTCGGCACGTCGATGACCGGCGAGGACGACGCCCTGCTCCCGGTGCTCGGCCGGGTGCTGTCCACGGCCCTGGCCAACGGCGCGACCCGGGTCTCGCTGCAGGTCGAGCGCGTTGACGGCTGAGCCGGTGACCGGGTCCGGGCGGGTCGACGGGGACCATCCGCTGCTGCTGGCGCTCGCGCCGGTGCTGAGCCGGGTCGACGCCGTCCTGGTGCCGCCCGGCGAGGTCACCGCCGACGACGTCCCGCTGGTCTGGGACGGGGAGACCGTCGCCGGCGTCCGCTTCCCCGGGCCGCCCGCGGCCGCCCCCGTGGAGGCGGTGGGTGACCTGGGCCGACTGCTGGCCGACCTGGCCGCCGAGCTCGGGGCACCGCTGCGCGACCTGCCGCGCCCGCAGAAGCAGCGGGCCGTGCGACTGCTCGAGGAGCGCGGGGCGTTCACCTACCGCAAGTCGGCCGAGACCGTCGCCGAGGCCCTGAACGTCAGCCGGTTCACCGTCTACAACTACCTGAACCGCGACCGGTGAAGGACCCTCCTGCCCCCTCAGGCCCCGTGCAGGGTCCCGCCGCGAGCGTGCGAGTGGTGGGGGGCACGGGGTCCTTCTTCAACAAACTGTTGACGTAGCGGGCGAGGGCCTGCCAACCTCTCGGCACGACGGGTGTTGCACCCGTCACACCGAGAGGAGGTCCGCGTGGACCTGCCCGCCTTCAACTCCGCACCTCCCGCGGAGCTCACCACCACCCTGCTGGCCTGCTGCGACGTCCCGGCCTGGGCCGCCGCCGTACGGGACGGCCGGCCGCACGCCGACCGCGACGCACTGCTGGCCGCCGCCGACGCGGCCGCCCGGCGGTTCACCCCAGCCGATGTCGACCGCGCGCTGGACGCGCACCCCCGGATCGGCGAGCGGTCGCACCGCGAGGGCCCCGAGGCCGGCTGGTCAGCGCGGGAGCAGGCCGGGGTCGACACCGACGCCGGCACCCGCCGCGCCCTGGCCGAGGCGAACCGGGCCTACGAGGAGCGCTTCGGCCGGGTCTTCCTGATCTGCGCCACCGGGCTGTCGGCCGCCGACGTCCTGGGTGCGCTGCGCCGCCGGCTGACCCACGACGACCGGACCGAGGCCGGCGTGGTCGCCGAGGAACTGCGCCGGATCGCGCTGCTGCGGCTGCAGCAGGTGGTCCCGGCATGAGCGCGGTCACCACCCACGTGCTGGACACCGCGCAGGGACGCCCGGCGGCCGGCGTGCTGGTCCGGCTCGAGCACGCCGTCGGTCCCGCGGGCGCCCTCGTCGCCGCCGGCACCACCGACAGCGACGGGCGGGTCCGCTCGCTGGGGCCCGACCGCATCTGTGCCGGCACGTACCGGCTGGTCTTCGACACCGCCGGCTACTTCAGCCGCACCGGCCAGCCGTGCTTCTTCCCCGAGGTCAGCCTCTCCTTCGTGGTGGCCGACCCCGAGCAGCACCACCACGTCCCGCTGCTGCTGAGCCCGTTCGCCTACTCCACCTACCGAGGGAGCTGATCATGGCCATCACCCTGGGCCCCAACCAGTACGGCAAGGCCGAGAACCGGCTGGTCCGGATCGTCCGGGACACCGCCCGGCACCAGATCCGCGACCTCAACGTCTCCTCGGCGCTGCGCGGCCGCTTCACCGACGCGCACGTCACCGGCGACCAGCGCGACGTGCTGCCCACCGACACCCAGAAGAACACCGTCTTCGCCTTCGCCAAGGAGAAGGGCGTGACGTCGGTCGAGGAGTTCGCCCTCACCCTCGCCGACCACTTCATCGCCGCGACCCCGGCCGCGGACGGCGCCCGGATCGAGGTCCACGAGTACGCCTGGGACCGGATCCCGGTCGACGGCGCGGGCCACGACCACTCCTTCGTGCGGACCGGCGGTGGGGTGCGGACGACGGTGGTCAACGTCGACGGCGCCGGCGACCAGCGGCGCGCGCACGTCGTCTCCGGGATCGAGGACCTCACCCTGCTCAAGTCCACCGGCTCGGAGTTCGCCGGCTTCCTCACCGACCGCTACACCACGCTCCCCGAGACCACCGACCGGATCCTGGCCACGTCGCTGGTCGCGCGCTGGCGCTACGACTCCACCGACGTGGACTGGGACAAGTCCCACTCCGCGATCACCGCACTGCTGCTGCAGCGCTTCGCCGAGATCCACAGCCTCGCCCTGCAGCAGACGCTGTACGGCATGGGCACCGCCGTCCTCGAGCAGCACCCCGAGGTCGCCGAGATCAAGTTCTCCGCGCCCAACAAGCACCACTTCCTCGTCGACCTCTCGCCCTTCGGAACCGAGAACCCGGGCGAGGTGTTCCACGCCGCCGACCGGCCCTACGGGCTGATCGAGGCCAGCGTGGTGCGCGACGACGCGTCCGACGCCGGTTCGGCCTGGCACGGCGTGCCGGGCTTCTGCTGACCGGCCGGCCACCTCCCGACCCCCTCCTCCGGGTCGCCCCTCCCCGGGCGACCCGCGGGCCCGCGCGCCCGCAGCCACCTCCGACCCCAGGAAGGCAGCCATGACCCGCCCCCTCCGGTACGCCGTCAACTGCTCCCTGCTCTTCACCGAGCTGCCGCTGCTCGAGCGGCCCGCCGCCGCCGCGGACGCCGGCTTCGCCGCCGTCGAGTTCTGGTGGCCCTTCGACCGGTCGGTCCCCGGCGACCGGGACGTCGACGCCTTCGTGTCCGCCGTCTCCGACGCCGGCGTGCAGCTGGTCGGGCTGAACTTCGCCGCCGGGGACATGCCGGGCGGCGACCGCGGGCTGGTGTCCTGGCCCGACCGCGCCGCCGAGTTCCGCGACAACGTCGACGTCACCATCGGCATCGGCGAGCGGCTGGGCTGCCGGGCCTTCAACGCCCTGTACGGCAACCGCGTGGACGGCGAGGACCCCGCGGCCCAGGACGACCTCGCCGCCGGGCAGCTCGCCCACGCCGCGGCGGCCGCCGCCCGGATCGGCGGCACCGTGCTGCTGGAACCGGTCAGCGGCGCGCCCCGGTACCCGCTGCTGACGGCGGCCGACGTCCTCACCGTGCTGGACCGGTTGCGCGAGGAGCACGGCGTCACCAATGCCGGGCTGCTCGCCGACCTCTACCACCTGGCGGTCAACGGCGACGACGTCGACGCGGTGATCGCCTCCTCGGCCGACCGGATCGCGCACGTGCAGATCGCCGACTCCCCCGGCCGGCACGAGCCGGGCACCGGCACCCTCCCGCTGGAGCGCCAGCTCGGCGACCTGGCGGCCGCCGGCTACGACGGCTGGGTGTCCCTGGAGTACAAGCCCGCCACCTCCACCTCCGACGGCCTCGGCTGGCTCCCCCGGTCCCGCCGCGGCGCACCCGCCTGACCCCCACCCCCACCCCGGAAGAGGTCCTGACATGACCACCATCGCGTTCATCGGGCTCGGCATCATGGGCAGCCCGATGTCGGTGCACCTGGCGAAGGCCGGCCACGACGTCGTCGGCTACAACATCACCCCCCACCGGTACGGGCCGCTCGAGGAGGCCGGGGGACGGTCCGCCGGATCCGCGGCCGAGGCGGTGGCCGAGGCCGACGTCGTCGCGGTCATGGTCCCGGACTCCCCGGACGTCCAGGCCGTGCTCACCGGCGACGGCGGCGTCTTCGACACGGCGAAGCCCGGGACCCTGGTGATCGACTTCTCCAGCATCCGGCCCGACGTGACCGCCGAGCTCAACCGGCAGGCCACCGAGCGCGGCCTGCGGCTGGTCGACGCCCCGGTGTCCGGCGGCGAGGCCGGCGCCGTCGACGCGGCGCTGTCGATCATGGTCGGCGGGACGCCGGAGGACTTCGCGGCCGCCAAGCCGTTCCTGGACGTCGTCGGGAGGACCGTCGTGCACGTCGGCCCGGCCGGAGCCGGGCAGACGGTCAAGGCCGCCAACCAGCTCATCGTGGCCGCGAACATCCAGGTGCTGGCCGAGGCCGTGGTGTTCCTGGAGGCCCACGGCGTCGACATGCCGGCGGCGCTGCAGGTGCTCGGCGGCGGGCTGGCCGGCTCGAAGGTCCTCGAGCAGAAGAAGGCCAACATGCTGGAGCGGGCCTTCGCGCCCGGCTTCCGGATCGACCTGCACCACAAGGACCTCGGGATCGTCACCGCCGCCGCGCGCGAGGCCGGGGTCGTCGTGCCGCTGGGCGCCGTGGTCGCCCAGCTGACGGCCTCCGCCCGGGCCAACGGGGACGGCGCCCTGGACCACTCCGCGCTGCTCCGCGGCGTCGAGCGCCTCTCCGGCCAGACCCCCCGATGACCCATCCCCCCGACTGGAGCACGCCATGCCCAAGATGACAGCCGCCCGCGCCGCCGTGGAGATCCTGCGCCGCGAGGGCACCAGCCACCTGTTCGGCCTGCCCGGCGCCGCGATCAACCCGTTCTACGCGGCGATGCGCGCCGACGGCCGGCTCACCCACGTCCTGGCCCGGCACGTCGAGGGCGCCTCGCACATGGCCGAGGGGTACACCCGCGCCGCCGCCGGCAACATCGGCGTCTGCGTGGGCACCTCCGGCCCGGCCGGCACCGACATGGTCACCGGGCTCTACTCCGCCTCCGCGGACTCGATCCCGATCCTGTGCATCACCGGCCAGGCGCCGCGGGCCCGGCTGCACAAGGAGGACTTCCAGGCCGTCGACATCACCTCGATCGTCGGGCCGGTCACCAAGTGGGCGACCACCGTGCTGGAGCCGGCGCAGGTGCCCGGCGCCTTCGCGAAGGCGTTCCAGCTGATGCGCTCGGGCCGCCCCGGCCCGGTGCTCATCGACCTGCCGATCGACGTCCAGCTGGCCGAGATCGAGTTCGACCCGGACACCTACGAGCCGCTGCCGGTGCTCAACCCGGCCGCCACCCGGGCCCAGGCGGAGAAGGCGCTGGCCATGCTCTGCGCCGCCGAGCGCCCGCTGCTGGTGGCCGGCGGCGGCGTCGTCAACGCCGACGCCGCCGGCCTGCTGGTCGAGTTCGCCGAGCTGACCGGCGTCCCGGTCGTGCCGACCCTGATGGGCTGGGGCACCATCCCCGACGACCACCCGCTGATGGCCGGCATGGTCGGGCTGCAGACCTCCCACCGGTACGGCAACGCCACGATGCTGGAGTCGGACTTCGTCCTCGGCATCGGCAACCGGTGGGCGAACCGGCACACCGGCGGGCTGGACACCTACACCCGCGGTCGCACGTTCGTGCACGTCGACGTGGAGCCCACCCAGATCGGCCGGGTCTTCGCCCCCGACTACGGCATCGTCTCCGACGCCGGGGCGGCCCTGCGCACGTTCGTCGAGGTGGCCCGCGAGCTGGCCGCCGAGGGGCGGCTGCCGGACCGGACGGCGTGGGCGGAGTCCTGCCGGCACCGCCGCCGCACCCTGCAGCGGCGCACCGACTTCGACGCGGTGCCGGTCAAGCCGCAGCGGGTCTACCAGGAGATGAACAAGGCGTTCGGCCCGGACACCACCTACGTCAGCACCATCGGGCTGTCCCAGATCCAGGCCGCCCAGCTGCTGCACGTCTACGGGCCGCGGCGCTGGATCAACGCCGGCCAGGCCGGGCCGCTGGGCTGGACGGTGCCCGCCACCCTCGGGGTGGCCACCGCGCGGCCGGAGGACACCGTCGTGGCGCTGTCCGGCGACTACGACTTCCAGTTCATGATCGAGGAGCTCGCGGTCGGGGCGCAGTTCCAGATCCCCTACGTCCACGTGCTGGTCAACAACGCCTACCTGGGGCTGATCCGGCAGAGCCAGCGCGGCTTCGACATGGACTACTGCGTGCAGCTGTCCTTCGACAACATCAACTCACCGGAGATCGGCGGCTACGGGGTCGACCACGTCAAGGTGGTCGAGGGCCTCGGGTGCAAGGCGCTGCGCGTCTTCGACCCGGAGGACATCCTGCCCGCGCTGGAACAGGCCAAGAAGATGGTGGTCGAGCACCGCGTGCCGGTGGTCGTCGAGGTCATCCTGGAGCGGGTCACCAACGTCTCCATGGGCACCGAGATCGACGCCGTCGTCGAGTTCGAGGAACTGGCCTCCCGGGGCGAGCACGCACCCACAGCGGTCCTGCCCCTCGACGCCGCCGAGCTGCAGCTGCTCGACTGAGAAAGGACCCCGTCCTCCCCACCCTTCGCGAGCTCAGGGCGGGGCCCTTGACGGGGCCGTCCAGGCTCGCGGCGGGACCCCGCAGCGGGGCCACCGTTCCACGACCCCATCCAGGAGAGCCGCATGCGGGTGATCATCGCCCCGGACAAGTTCAAGGGCAGCCTGTCCGCCGCCGAGGTGGCCGCCGCGGTGGCGGCCGGCCTCGCCGAGGCGGCGCCGTCGGCCACCGTGGCGCAGGTCCCGGTGGCCGACGGCGGGGAGGGCACCCTGGCCGCCGCGCTGACCGCCGGGTTCCGGCGGGTGCCGGTACGGGTGGCCGGACCGACCGGGGCACCGCTGGAGAGCGCGCTGGCGGTTCGCGGCCGGACGGCGGTGGTGGAGCTGGCCACCGCGTCCGGGCTCGCCGTGCTCCCCGACGGAGAACCGGCACCGCTGACGGCGACCAGCCTGGGCACCGGACAGCTGGTCCGGGCCGCCCTGGACCTCGGCTGCACCGAGCTCGTGCTGGGCGTCGGCGGCAGCGCCTGCACCGACGGCGGGGCCGGCCTGCTCGCCGGCCTCGGCGCGCGGCTGACCGACGCCACCGGCCGGGCCCTGCCGCCCGGCGGGGCGGCGCTGCGGGACCTGGACCGGGTCGACCTCACCGGGCTGGACCCGCGGCTGCGGTCGGTCCGGGTGGTGCTGGCCACCGACGTGGACAACCCGCTGCTCGGCCCGACCGGCGCTGCCGCCGTCTACGGCCCGCAGAAGGGCGCCTCCCCCCACGACGTCCCCGTGCTCGAGGCCGGCCTGGCCCGCTGGGCGGCTGCCCTCGGCGACGTCCTCGGGCCGCGGGCAGCGGACGCCGCCGGCCGGCCGGGAGCCGGCTCCGCCGGTGGTGTGGGGTTCGCCTGCCTCGCCGCCCTGGACGCCCACCGGCGGCCGGGCATCGACGTCGTCCTGGACCTCGTCGGCTTCGCCGGGCACCTGGCCGGCGCCGACCTGGTGGTCACCGGCGAGGGCTCGCTGGACGCCTCGACCCTGCACGGCAAGGCCCCGGCCGGGGTCGCCCGCCGGGCCCGGGCGGCCGGCGTGCCGGTGGTGGCGGTGGCCGGGCGCTGCCTGCTGGACGACGACGACCTGCGCCGGGCCGGGTTCCGCGCCGCCCACGCGCTCACCGACCTGGCCGACCCCGATCGGTGCATGCGCGAGGCCGGCCCCCTCCTCCGGCGGCTGGCCGCCCGGATCGCCCACGACTCCCTCCTGATCCTGGAAGAGGCCCGACCATGACCACCTCCGTCCCCCTGTTCGTCAACGGCGAGGGCATGCGCGGGGGATCCGTGCACCCCAACATCGCCGGCCACCCCTTCCTCGGCGAGGCCGCCACCGCGCCCCGCTACCGCTTCTGGTCCGTCGGTGACCGGTTCCCGGCGCTGCAGCCCGTCGACGCGGGCGGCGTCGCGGTGCCGGGCGAGCTCTACGACGTGCCGCTCACCGTGATCCGGGACGCCTTCATCCCCGCGGAGCCGCCGGAACTCGAGCTCAGCGTCATCGAGCTGGCCGACGGGTCCGCCGCGCTGGCGGTGGTGCTGCGGGCCGACGTGCTGGGCTCCCCGGAGCTGGTGGACATCTCCGCGGCCGGCGGCTGGCGCGCGTACCGGGCCGGGAGGTGAGCACGTTCGACGTCGTCGTCCGCGCCGCCCGGGCGGTGACGCCGGCCGGCGAGGCCGGCGCGTGCGTGGGCGTCGTCGACGGCCGGATCGCCGCGGTCGCCCCGCTGTCGGCCGCGCTGGACGGCGTCCGGGTGGTCGAGCTCGCCGACGACGAGGTGCTGCTCCCCGGGCTCGTCGACACCCACGTGCACGTCAACGAGCCCGGCCGCACGGAGTGGGAGGGGTTCCGGTCCGCCACCCGGGCCGCCGCCGCGGGCGGGGTCACCACGATCCTGGACATGCCGCTGAACAGCGTCCCGCCGACGGTCGACGTGGCCGCGCTGGAGGTGAAGCGGAAGGCGGCCGACGGGCAGTGCGCCGTCGACGTCGGCTTCTGGGGCGGCGCCGTCCCGGGCAACCGAGCGGAGCTGCGGCCGCTGCACGACGCCGGCGTGTTCGGGTTCAAGTGCTTCCTGCTCGACTCGGGCGTGCCGGAGTTCCCGCCGCTGACCGCGGCCGGGCTGGAGGAGCACCTGCGCGAGGTCGCGACCTTCGGCGGGCTGACCATCGTGCACGCGGAGGACCCGGCCGAGATCGCCGGCGCACCGCGGCCGTCCGGCGGGCGGTACGCCGACTTCCTCGCCTCCCGCCCGCGCAGCGCGGAGGACACCGCCATCGCGACGGTGGTCGCGGCGACCCGGCGGACCGGCGCCCGGACGCACGTCCTGCACCTGTCCAGCGCCGACGCCGTCCCGCTGCTCCGCGCCGCCCGCGCCGAGGGGCTGCCGGTCACCGCGGAGACCTGCCCGCACTACCTGTCCTTCGACGCCGAGGAGATCGGCGACGGAGCGACCGCGTTCAAGTGCTGCCCGCCCATCCGCGAGGCCGGGAACCGGGACCGGCTCTGGTCGGCGCTCGCCGAGGGCGTCATCGACTGCGTGGTCTCCGACCACTCACCCTGCACACCGGAGCTGAAGCGCCCCGACGTCGGCGACTTCGGTCTGGCCTGGGGTGGCATCAGCTCCCTGCAGCTGGGTCTGCCGGCCGTCTGGACGGAGGCCCGGGCCCGCGGTCACGCCCTGTCCGACGTGGTCCGGTGGACGGCCGAGCGGCCGGCCCGGCTGGCCGGGCTGCGCCGCAAGGGCCGGATCGCCGTGGGCGCCGACGCCGACTTCTGCGTCTTCGCCCCCGAGGAGACCAGCACCGTCGACGCCGCGCGGCTGCACCACCGCCACCCCGTCACCCCGTACGCCGGTCGCCGGCTCACCGGCGTCGTCCGCGGCAGCTGGCTGCGCGGTGCCCCCATCGACGTCGACGCGGGACCGCGTGGACGGTCCCTGACCCGAGGAGCGGCATGACCCCCGACACCGACCCGCAGGCGCCCGCCTTCACCCGGCTGCCCGACCTCGCCTCACGCGCCCTGGCCGGCAGCGTCGTCTCGGCCAACGACGAGCTGTTCGCCCAGCGGGAGAACCTGATCAACCCGGGCCGGGCGGTCTTCGACACCGGCGAGTTCGGGCACAAGGGCAAGGTCTACGACGGCTGGGAGACCCGCCGGCGCCGCGAGCCCGGGCACGACCACGCGATCGTGCGGCTCGGCGTGCCCGGCGTGGTCCACGGGGTCGTCGTCGACACCTCGTGGTTCCGCGGGAACTACCCGCCGCACGCCTCGGTCGAGGCGACCAGCGTCGAGGGGCACCCCTCCCCCGCCGAGCTCGAGCAGGCCGAGTGGGCGACCCTGGTGCCGCGCTCGGAGATCGCCGGCGACTGCGACAACGCCTTCGCGGTCGAGGACCGGCACCGCTGGACCCACCTGCGGCTGTCCATCCACCCCGACGGCGGCGTCGCCCGGTTCCGGGTGCACGGCGAGCCGATGCCCGACCCCCGGCTGATGACCGGCACGGTCGACCTGGCCGCGCTGGAACGCGGCGGCGACGTCGTGGACTGCTCGGACATGTTCTACAGCTCGCCGCTGCAGCTGCTGCAGCCCGGACGGGCCCGCAGCATGGGTGAGGGCTGGGAGAACGCCCGCCGCCGGGACGGCGGGAACGACCACGTCACCGTGCGTCTCGGTGCCCGCGGCCGGGTGCGCCGGGTGGAGGTCGACACGTCGTACTTCGTGGGCAACGCGCCGGGCTGGGCGTCCCTGCGGGGCGCCGACGACACCGCCTCCGACGTGCAGGACCCCGGCAGCTGGGTGCCGCTGGTCCCGCGGACCCGGCTGCAGCCGGACACCCGGCACGTCTTCCGGATCGCCGAGGACTCCCCGGTGACCCACGTCCGGCTCGACGTGTACCCCGACGGCGGCCTGGCCCGGCTGCGGGTGGAGGGCGAGCTGACGCCGGAGGCGCTGGCCGGGGCCGTGGTCCGGTGGCTGGACCGGCTCCCCGCCCAGCACGCCCGGGCGGTGCTCACCGCGGACGCCGGTCTGTCCGCGGACGAGGCGGCCGAGCTGCTCGCCGGCCGCCCGTTCGGCTCACCGGCCGCCGTCCCCGGTGAGGTCGTCGCCGCCCTGCTGCGCTGACCAGCTGGAACGGCCTCGTCGCAGGGACCCGCGCCGAGCCTGCGAGGTGCGGGGGGCGACGCGGTCCTCCTAGAGACCGGGGAGGTAGCGCTTCAGCTCGAAGGGGGTGACGTTCTGCCGGTAGGAGTTGAACTCCTCCCACTTGTTGCGCAGGAAGAAGTCGAAGACGTGCTCGCCGAGGGTCTCGGCGACCAGCTCGCTGCCCTGCATCGCGGTCAGCGCCTCGCCCAGGGAGACCGGGAGGTCCTCGTAGCCGGCGGCGCGGCGCTCGGTGTCGGTCAGCGACCACACGTCGTCCTCGGCCTCAGGCGGCAGCTCGTACCCCTTCTCGATCCCGCGCAGCCCCGCGGCCAGCAGCACCGCGAAGGTGAGGTAGGGGTTGCACGCCGAGTCCGGCGACCGGACCTCCACGCGCGCGGAGTTGCCCTTGTTGGGCTTGTAGGAGGGCAGCCGGACCAGCGCCGAGCGGTTGGCCCGGCCCCAGGTCGCCGCGGTGGGCGCCTCCGTGCCGGCCAGCAGCCGGCGGTAGGAGTTCACCGTCTGGTTGGTGACCGCGGTGACCTCCCTGGCGTGCACGAGCAGGCCGGCGATGAACTGCTTGCCGGTGGTGGACAGCCGCATCGGGTCGCCGGCGTCGTGGAAGGCGTTGCGGTCGCCCTCGAACAGCGACAGGTGCGTGTGCATCGCCGAGCCGGCCAGCTCGGTGAACGGTTTGGGCATGAACGTGGCGTGCACGCCCTGGGCCAGCGCGACCTCCCGGACCACGTGCCGCAGCGTCATGATGTTGTCCGCCATCGACAGCGCGTCGGCGTAGCGCAGGTCGATCTCCTGCTGCCCCGGGGCCACCTCGTGGTGGCTGAACTCCACCGAGATGCCCATCGCCTCGAGGGCGGCGACCGCCTCGCGGCGGAAGTCGTGCGCCACGTCGTGCGTGGACAGGTCGAAGTAGCCGCCGGTGTCGGCCGGCTCGGGCGGGCTGCCGTCGGTCGGCAGGTCCTTGAGCAGGAAGAACTCGACCTCGGGGTGGGTGTAGAAGGTGAAGCCCATGTCGGCGGCCTTGGCCAGCGCGCGCCGCAGCACGTGCCGCGGGTCGGCCCAGGACGGCGACCCGTCGGGCAGCGTGATGTCGCAGAACATCCGCGCCGTCTCGCTGACCTGCCCGCGGGTGGCCGGCAGCACCTGGAAGGTGCCCGGGTCGGGCTTGGCGAGCATGTCGGACTCGTAGACCCGGGCGAACCCCTCGATCGCGGAGCCGTCGAAGCCGATGCCCTCCGCGAAGGCGGCCTCGATCTCGGCCGGGGCGACGGCGACGGCCTTGAGGTAGCCGGACACGTCGGTGAACCACAGCCGCACGAAGCGGATGTCGCGCTCCTCCAGGGTGCGCAGGACGAACTCCTGCTGGCGGTCCATGCTGGCCATGTTCGCCTCCTGGCGTGTCATCGGTGTTACGGGACCCACCCTGCCTCGTCCAGGTGACCGGCAGGTGAACCGGGGGCGGGTGTGTCGGAGGTGGGTGGTCGGAGGCGGGTGGTCGGAGGCGGAGCGCAGCGACCCCCGGGGCGCCCCCGGCGGCACTACGCTGGACGGGCCATCCGGAGGGCGCCGCGCACTGCCGCGACCTGCCGTGTCCGGCCGTCGGCGCCGATGGCGGAGGACGAGATGGACGTCGTGCTGGCCGTGCTCGCCGTCGTGGTCCTGGGGACACTGGCCCTGCTGGGCGCCAGTGTCCGGGTGATCAGCCAGTTCGAGCGGGGCATCGTGCTGAGGTTCGGCCGCGTGCTCGGCGAGCCGCGGGAGCCCGGGCTGACGTTCATCGCCCCGGTCGCCGACCGGCTGCACAAGGTGAGCATGCAGATCGTCACCATGCCGGTCCCGGCCCAGGAGGGCATCACCCGGGACAACGTCACCGTCAAGGTCGACGCCGTCGTCTACTTCCGGGTCTACGACCCGCTGCGGGTGGTCGTCGACGTGCAGAACTACGAGTCGGCCATCGCGCAGGTGGCCCAGGCCTCGCTGCGCTCGATCATCGGCAAGAGCGACCTGGACGACCTGCTCTCGAACCGGGAGCGGCTCAACCAGGGGCTCGAGCTGATGATCGACAGCCCGGCGGTCGACTGGGGCGTGCACATCGACCGGGTGGACATCAAGGACGTCGCGCTGCCGGAGTCGATGAAGCGGTCGATGTCCCGGCAGGCCGAGGCGGAGCGGGAGCGGCGGTCGCGGGTGATCACCGCGGAGGGCGAGCTGCAGGCCTCGGAGAAGCTGGCCCAGGCGGCCGAGGTGATGACCGGGCAGCCCGCCGCCCTGCAGCTGCGCCTGCTGCAGACCGTGGTCGAGGTCGCCGCGGAGAAGAACTCGACGCTGGTGCTGCCGTTCCCGGTCGAGCTGCTCCGCTTCCTCGAGCGCTCGACCCCGGCGGCGCGGTCGGCCACCGACCCGGCGGCACGGCCGGCCACCGACCCGGCGGAGCCCGGCTCCGCGCTGGTGCCCGCGGGCGCCCCCGAGGCGCCGGCACCGGTGGCTGCGACGAACGGCGTCCCGGCCCACTGAGCTGCCGAGACGCCGTCCGACCGGGTCCGGCCGGCCCCTAGGCAGGACTGCCGGCGACCAGCTCGTCCAACGGAACGTCCGGGTCGGTGAGCCGTTCGAGCGGCACCGGCCGGTCGGACCGGATGAGCGCCTGGATCGGTCCGGTCACGTCCCAGACGCCGACGTTCATGCCGGCCGCCACCCGTCCGTCGGGCGAGATCCAGAAGGCGATGAAGCCGCCGTCCTCCGGGTTGCCGCGGCACACGACCGTGTCGCCGGGTCCGCCGAGCCCGGAGTACTCCATGCCCAGCTCGTACTGGTCGGTGAAGAAGTAGGGCACCCGGTCGTGGGTCACCTCCTGCCCGAGCATCGAGCGGGCGGCGGCCGGCCCCCCGTTGAGTGCGTTCGCCCAGTGCTCGACGCGCAGGTGCCGGCCGTAGCGGGGGGAGGACGCGGCGGCGACGTCACCGGCGGCGTACACGTCGGGGACGGGGCTGCGCAGTGCCGCGTCCACGAGGACGCCGTCGTCCACCGGCAGCCCGGCGGCCTCGGCGAGCTCCGTGTTCGGCACCGCGCCCACCCCGACGACGACGACGTCGGCCGGCAGCACGCCGTCCCGCCCGCCCGCCAGGACCACCGACCCGACCCGGCCGGCCCTGCCCTCGAACGCCCGGACGGTCGTGCCGGTCCGCAGGTCGACACCGTGGTCCCGGTGCAATCGCGCGAAGACCTCGCCCATCTGCGGCCCCAGGACGCCATGCAGCGGCGTCCGCTGGGGCTCCACCACCGTGACGTCGTTGCCGTGGTGGCGCGCGGCCGCCGCCACCTCCAGGCCGATCCAGCCCCCGCCGACGACCACGACCCGGCGGCCGCCACCGGACAGGTCCGCCCGCAGCCGGTCGGCGTCGGCCAGCGTCCGCAGGTACCGGACCCCGTCGAGGTCCGCCCCGGGCACCGGCAGCCGGCGGGCCGAGGACCCGGTGGCCAGCAGCAGGGCCGCGTAGTGCAGGGTCTCGCCGGAGTCGAGGGCGACCCGGTGGTCGCCCGGGTCCAGCCGGACGGCCCGGACGCCGGCGCGCAGCTCGATGCCGTGCCCGGCGTACCACTCGGCGGGGTGCACGAACGCGCTGTCGCGCTCGGCCGCCCCGAGGAGGTACTGCTTGGACAGCGGCGGCCGCTCGTAGGGGGGTTCGGGGTCGGCACCGACCAGCACCAGCCGGCCGTCGAAGCCCTCCTCCCGCAGGGTCCCGGCTGCCGTGGCGCCGGCGAGCCCCGCACCGACGACCACGAACGTCCTCGACGTGCTCATGGGAACCGTCCTCTCGGGTGCGACGGGACGCTGCCGGTCAGGACATGCCGGTCAGCGCGAAGAACTCGGCACGGGAACGGGCGTCGTCCCGCAGGACGCCGTGCAGCGCGGAGGTGATGGTGCGGGCGCCACCGGCCCGGACGCCGCGCAGGGACATGCACAGGTGCTCGGCGACGACGACCACCCCGACCCCGCGCGGGCGGAGGTTCTCCTGCAGCCAGTCGGCGACCTGCTGGGTGAGCCGCTCCTGGACCTGCAGGTCGCGGGCGAACAGCTCGAGCACCCGCGCCAGCTTGGACAGCCCGAGGATCCGCTCCCCCGGCAGGTAGGCCAGGTGGGCGACCCCGGCGAAGGGCAGCAGGTGGTGCTCGCACAGCGACTGCACGGGCACGCCGGTGGCGATGACGAGCTCGTCGTAGCCCTCGTCGTTGGGGAAGGTGGTGAGGTCGAAGGGCGGGGCGCTCAGCAGCTCCGCGAACGAGCCGGCCACCCGGCGGGGCGTGTCGGCCAGGTGCGGGGACGTGGGGTCCCGACCCAGCGCCCGCAGCAGCCCGGCCACCGCTCGCTCGGCGGCCGGCAGGTCCAGCTCCGGACGCCGGCGGGCCACCCGCCGGCCGAGCGGCTCCACGGCCGCCGGCGCGTGCCCCGTCATGCCGGCGCCCCGGTGTCCCGGCGTGCGCCGGAGTCGTACCGGACGGCCAGGCGGGCCAGTGCGACGGCCCCCACGAGGAGCCCGAAGTCCCGCAGCGCCACGTCGTAGAAGCCGGGGACGGAGAGCAGGTCGACGATGATCCCGCCGAGCCAGGCGGCGACCAGCCACCCGCCGTAGCGCGGGGCCACGGCGACCACGACGCCGGCGAGGACCTCGACGACCCCGACGGCGTACATGGCCTGCTGCGCCGTCCCGGGCACCAGCCCGTCGATCCAGGGGGCGAGGTAGCCGGGCCAGTCGGTCAGCAGGCCGGTGAACTTGTCCAGCCCGAACACGACCGGTGCGACGGTGAACACCGCGCGGAGCAGCAGGAACGCCTGGCGCCCCGGGTCGGTCCCGGTCGGCCGGACGGAGGAGCGGTCGAGGTGCGTGGTCATGGTGACCTCCTCTAAAGCCAATGATGATTGGTATTAGAGACCCGGGTCACACCGCTGTCAACGGTCCTGCCGCACCCCGACCATCCGCACGCAGCAGGCCCCGGCCGCCGGCTCCAGCCGGGCCTCCAGCTCCGCGCCGGGCACCCCGTCGAGCACGCCCTGCAGCAGCCCGAGGTTCATGCCGCACACCAGCTCGGTGTGCTCCTGGGCCAGCGCGTGGAACGGGCAGTTGGCCAGCGTGACCACGCCGGCGTCTTCGCGGGGCTCGAAGCCGTGCTGCGCCAGCAGCTGCAGCACGGCGTCCCGGGCGGCGGCACCCCGCGCCGTCCCCCGGGCGGCGGTGCCCAGCTCCGCGCCCCGGTCGCGCGCCAGCCGGGCCAGCGTGTCGGCCGGCGACCCGCCGGTCCGCTGGACCTCCACCAGCGCGGCGGCCAGCAGGTGCCCGGCCAGGTCGTAGCGCCGGTCCGGCAGCGAGACCGACACCGAGCACGCGGCGCGGCGGTAGAGCTTCGCCGGGCGTCCCGCACCCGGTCCGCTGCGCCCGGTCCGGCGCTCGTGGTGGACGTCGAGCAGGCCGTCGTCGACCAGCCGGTCGAGGTGGAAGGCTGCGGTCGCCCGGACCAGTCCCAGCGCCGCCGCCGCCTCGTCGCGGCTGACCGGCGCGGGCTGCCGGACCACGTGCTCGTACAGCCGCCGCCGGGTCGGCTCGGCCAGCGCGGCGACCGCGGTCAGTGCGGCGGTGCGGTCCGGGTCCATGACGCGATGCTAAGACCAACCGCCGTTGGTGAAACTGTCCGGAACGCCGTCAGTCCAGCGGCTGGGCGGCGAGCTCGGTCCGGCTCGCCACCCCGAGCTTGGCGAAGACGTTGCGCAGGTGGAAGTCGACGGTGCGGGGGCTGAGGAACAGCTGCGCCGCGACGTCCCGGTTGGCCATCCCCTGCCGGACCAGCCGGGCCACCTGCAGCTCCTGGGCGGTGAGCGCCTTGGCCGCAGGGACACCGCCCGCGGGGAGGCCGGCGGCTGGGGCGCCGGTCGCGGTCCGGCGGCGCGCGGTCTCCCCGGAGGCGCGGAGCTCCTGCCGGGCGCGCTCGGCCCAGGGTCGCGCGCCGAGGTCCTCGGACAGCTGCAGCGCCGTCCGGAGGTGGGCCCGGGCATCGACCCGGCGGCGGGAGCGGCGGAGGAACGCGCCGTAGGCCAGGTGCGTCCGGGCCCGGTCGGGGACCCGCGGTGAGCGCTCGGCGGCCGCCAGCGCCCGCCGGAAGTGCTCCTCGGCCGCATCGCCCCCGGCGAGCAGCGCCCGGCCGTGCTCGGCCGCCGCAGCCGCCCACGCCGCCCCGGTCCCCTCCGCGTAGGCCGTCACGTCGGCCACCCAGCCCCGGGCGGTGTCCGGCTGCCCGTCGCGCACCGCGGCCTCGACCCGGTCGAGCGCGGACAGGTGCCGCACCACCAGCGAGGAGACCCGGCTCAGGTGGTGCAGCTGGCCGGACGCGTCGGCCGCCTGCAGGCCGCGGGCCCAGCGGCCGAGGTCCAGCACGATGTCGGTGGCGATGCCCAGGGAGTGGGCGGCGGCGATCCGGTCGGCGACGGCGAGGTGGCCCTCGACCGCCTCCCCGTCGCCGCGCAGTGCCGCCAGGACGGCGAGCGCCGCGGCCGGCCAGGCGGCGAGCACCGGCTGGCCGGAGCTCTCGGCGAGGGCGAGGGACTCGGTGGCCCCGGCGGCCGCGGCGCTCCACCGCCCGGTCGCGAGCTCCGTCGCGCCCCGGCGGGTCAGCGCGTGCACGACCATCACCAGCGCGTCGCGGTCCCGGGCGGCGGCCAGCAGCCGGTCCTGCAGCCGCAACCCGGCCTCGTCGTCCCCCAGGGGCCAGGTGGCGACGCCGATGTTGAGCAGCAGGTCCTCGTCGGCGGTGTCGGACAGCCGGCCGGCCAGCCGCACGGCGTCCCGGAGGAAGGGGGTCGCCCGCCCCCACTCGGCGCGGGACACCGCGTCCAGCCCGTGCACCAGGTCGGCCAGGCAGCGGTCCCGCACCGGCGCCTCAGGGCCGGCCACCGGCACCAGCGCGGCCGGGTCCACGGGGGTGCCCGACCGGGCACCGAACGCCCCCAGCGCGGCGCCCAGCATGGCCAGCTCGGCGGCCCGCCGGGAGTCGTGCGGGGCCACCTCGGCAGCGGCCTCCAGCAGCATCCGGTGCCCGGTGTCCAGGGAGCCGCCGTGGAACTCCAGGTGCGCGAGCAGCCGGCGCAGATCGGCCCGCAGCGCCGGGTCGGTGGTGAGCCCCAGCCCGGCCGAGGCCAGGGTCCGCGCCCGCAGCGGCCGGGCACCCACCCAGGCCGCGGACGCCGCCCGGTACAGCATCACGGCGCGGCTCTCCTCGGCCGCGGACAGCTCGGCCGCCCGCTCCCACGCCGCTGAGGCGGCCTCGTGCCCGCCGCGGGCACTGGCCCGCCCGGCCGCGCGGTCCAGCTCGGCCACGACCTCCTGGTCGGCCTCCTCGACCGCGGCGGCCCGGTGCCACGCCCGGCGGTCGGCGTCCTCGGCGGCGGTCAGCGCGGCGGCCAGGGCACCGTGGACGCGGCGCCGCTGACTGCTGGTGGCCGCGCCGTAGACCGCCGAGCGGACCAGCGGGTGGCGGAGCTCGACCGCCGCGCCGCGGACCCGCAGCAGGCCCGACCGCTCGGCGCCCTCCAGGCCCTCCTCCTCCGCACCCAGGGCGCGCGCCGCCGACCGGATGGTCGCCAGCCGGCCCGAGTCGTCCGCCGCCGCGACGAGCAGCACGGTCTGCGCGGCCGGCGGGAGCCGCCGGTAGCGGTCGCCGAACGCCCGCTCGACGCCCCCGGTGAGGGGCAGCGGCGCCGGCAGCGGCGCGCGGCCGGCCAGCTGGTCCGCCGTCAGGGCCCCGCTGAGCTCGACCAGCGCGAGCGGGTTGCCGCCGGTGCTCGCGACGAGGGCGTCCCTGACCTCCGGGGGCACGGGGACGCCGGCGCGCTCGTCCAGCAGCTCCCCCGCGGCCGCGGTGCCGATGCCGCCGACGGCCACCGCCGGGAGGTCCTCGCCGTCGAAGGTGGCCACGTCGCCGTCCCGGACGCCGAAGAGCAGCCCGACCCGCTCCACCTGCAGCCGGCGGGCAGCGAACAGCAGGGCGGCCGCGGACGCCTCGTCCAGCCAGTGCGCGTCGTCGACGACGGCGAGCACCGGCCGGCGCTCGGCCGCCTCGGTCAGCACGCCCAGCGCGCCGAGGAAGGCCAGGAACCGGTCGCCCCCTCCGCCCGGTGCCTCGCCGAAGGCGGCACGCAGCGCCCGGGCCTGGGGGCCGGGCAGCCGGTCGGCGCAGCCCACCACCGGGCGCAGCAGCCGGTGCAGCGCGGCGAACGGCAGCGGGGACTCCGACTCGACCCCCCGAGCCGACAGCACGGTCATGTCCCCGGCCCCGGCGGCGGCGTCGGCGAGCAGCGCCGACTTGCCCACGCCGGGCAGCCCGTGCACCACCAGCGCGCCCCCGCGGCCGTCCCGGACGCCGTCGAGCAGGGCGGCGACTGCCGCCTGCTCGTCCGCCCGGCCCCGCAGCACGCCGGGGAGCGTAGCGGCGGGACGCCCGCGTCCGGGACGGCGTCGTCCCGGGCACGGGCGTCCGGTGGGTCAGCGGGCGTCGACGGTGAACGGCACGGTCAGCACCCGCCCGTCGGCGAGCCGGAACTGGCCCCACAGCCGGTGCACACCGGGGGTGGTGAACTCGGCGTGCACGTCCAGCTCCGGGCCGAACCGCTGGCCGGGGAGCGCGAAGACCGGGTCGCCCTCGGCGTCCTCGACGTCGGCGTGCTCGTGGGCGAAGGTCCCGCCGTCGGCCCGCATGACCACGACGTGACCGGCGGCCGCCAGGTAGGGCTGCAGGTCGTCCAGCGGACGGCCGCTGTGCGCGTCGGTGAAGGAGAACGTCAGCGCGCTCTTGCCCCCGGCGACGGCCTCGCCGGTCAGTTCGACCCGGACGCCGTCGACGACCCGGCTGCGCGGCCCGGCCACCGGCACCACCGGCGCGGGAGCGGGTCCAGCGACGGTCACGGTGGCGGCGTCGTGCACGTCCCCCATCTCGCCACGGCGCCGGAACTCGGTGTCGACCGGTAGTCCCCCGGCGTCGGGAACACCAGCTCGACGGCCAGCTCGCCGGGACGGCCGGTGGGCTCGGGGTGCACGCGGGCGAAGGTGCCCAGGTCGGCCCGGGTGGCGATGAGGTGCATCCACACCTGGTGGCTGCGGGCCAGGTCGGTCAGCGGGTCGCCGGTCGCGGCGTCGGTCAGCTGCACCCGCACCGCAGCGCCTTCTCGACCCGGCCCACGCAGGACGCGCAGGTCATCCCGCCGATGCGCGTCCTGACGCCCAGCACACTCCGCCGGACGCCGCCGTCGCCGCACCGGCGGAACCACCGGGATCCCGGCCGTGGGCACCGGGGTCACGCGGCCCCGGCGGGGTGCCGCGCGCGGGCCGCCCGGCGCCGCGGTCCCGGCCGCGGGCCGCCGGAACCCCGGCGGTTCGGCCGGCGCGAGGGGCACCCCCGGGGTCCGAGGCTCGACGGCGTCCACCCCACCGAGACCCGGGAGCCCCCCCGTGATGAGCAACACCCCGCGCACCGTCGTCGGCAGCACCACCTTCGCCGTCACCGGGATGACCTGCAGGCACTGCGAGCGGGCCCTCACCGAGGAGCTCGGCCGGGTCGACGGCGTCCGCAGCGTCCTCGTCGACCTGGCCGACGGCACGGTCACCGTCGCCATCGACCGCCCGCTCGACCGCGCGGACATCGCCGCCGCCGTCGACGAGGCCGGTTACGCCCTCGTCCCGTGACCGCTGGACCCCCGACCACGCCCACCGCATCCACCGAGGAGCAGACGATGAGCACCCCCACCACCACCCCGAGCACCCTCCCCGCGCCGCACGCCGGGCGGCGGCGCATGCTCCGCCGGCTGGCCGTCCACTACGTCGAGATGGTCGTCGCCATGGTCGTCGGCATGATGGTCCTGCACCCGGTGTGGACCGCCGCCCTCGGCGCGCTGGGCTGGCACGCCGTCCTCGACGTCCCCGAGGCGATGGCGCTGGTCATGGCCACCGACATGACCATCGCCATGTCGGCCTGGATGCGCTTCCGCGGGCACGGCTGGCGGAGCACCGCGGAGATGGGCGCGGCGATGTACCTGCCGTTCCTGGTGCTGTTCGTGCCGATGTGGGCCGGCGTGCTGTCCCCGGCCGGGATGCTGCTGTGGGGGCACGTGCTGATGCTGGGCGCCATGGCCGGCGCCATGGCCCTGCGACCGCACGAGTACGCACACTGCTGAACGGCCCCGCGGCGGCCGCGCGGTCGACCCGCCTGGCCGCCGCGACCGGACTCCGACCAGACTGGAGCCGTGAGCGACGAGCAGCGGACGCGGCAGTTGCGGGTGGCGATGGCGCAGGTCGACACCCGGGTCGGTGACCTGGCCGGCAACGCCGCGCTGGTGACGACCTGGACCGCGCAGGCCGCCGCGGCCGGCGCGCACCTGGTGGTCTTCCCGGAGATGACGCTCACCGGCTACCCACCCGAGGACCTGGTGCTCCGGGAGTCCTTCGCCCGGGCGAGCGAGCAGACGCTGGTCGACCTGGCGGCCGGGCTCGCCGACCGTGGACTGGGCGGCATCGCGGTCGTCGTCGGCTACCTCGCGCACACCGAGGGCAGCGGCCCGGCTCCGGTGGACCGCCCGCCGACCGACGAGGACGACGTCCCCGGCGACGCCAACCCCCGCCGCGGCGCGCCCCGCAACGCCGCGGCGCTGCTGCACGGCGGCGAGGTCGTCGTCCGCTACCACAAGCGGCACCTGCCCAACTACGGCGTCTTCGACGAGGCGCGCTACTTCGTGCCCGGCACCGAGCTGCCGGTGGTCCGGCTGCACGGGGTCGACGTGGCGCTCACCATCTGCGAGGACCTCTGGGTCGAGGGCGGTCCGTGCGGGGTCGCCGGCCAGGCCGGGGTGGACCTGGTCGTGTCGCCCAACGCCTCGCCCTACGAGCGGGCCAAGGACGACCTCCGGCTCCCGCTGGTGCAGCGCCGCGCGGCGGAGGCCCGGGCCACCATCGTCTACTGCAACCAGGTGGGCGGCCAGGACGAGCTCGTCTTCGACGGCGACTCCCTCGCCGTGGCCCCCGACGGGACGCTGCTGGCCCGGGCCCCGCAGTTCGTCGAGCACCTGCAGACCGTGGACCTGACGATCGACCCGGCCACGGTGCCCGAGCGACGGGAGGGCCGGATCGGCCCGCTGACCGTCACCCGGCACGTGCTGTCGGACTCCCCCGTGCCCTCCTTCGACCCGCAGCCGGGCACGGTCGCCGAGCCGCTCGCCGACCTCGAGGAGGTGTGGCGGGCCCTCGTCCTGGGGCTGCGCGACTTCATCGACAAGAACGGCATGCCCTCGGTGGTCTTCGGCCTCTCCGGCGGCATCGACTCCGCGCTGGTCGCCGCCCTGGCCGTGGACGCGCTGGGCGCCGACCGGGTGTACGCGGTCGCGCTGCCCTCGGAGTACTCCAGCGAGCACTCGCTGGCCGACGCGGCGGACTCCGCGGCCCGGCTGGGGCTGCGCTACTCCGTCGTCCCGATCGCCCCGATGGTGGACGCCTACCGCAGCTCGGTGGAGCTCACCGGCGTCGCCGCGGAGAACCTGCAGGCCCGGGTGCGCGGCACGCTGCTGATGGGGCTGTCCAACCAGCACGGCCACCTGCTGCTGGCCACCAGCAACAAGAGCGAGGTGGCCGTGGGGTACTCGACGCTCTACGGCGACGCGGCCGGCGGGTTCGCCCCGATCAAGGACGTGCTGAAGACGCTGGTGTGGGACCTCTCCCGGTGGCGCAACGCCTGGGCGCGGGAGCGCGGGGAGACCGAGCCGATCCCCAAGAACTCCATCGACAAGCCGCCGTCGGCCGAGCTCGCCCCGGGCCAGCAGGACTCGGACTCGCTGCCCTCCTACGAGGAGCTCGACGCCGTCGTCACCGACTACGTCGACCGGGACCTCGGCCTCGCGCAGCTGCTGGAACGCGGGCACGACCCCGAGGTGGTGGCCCGGGTGCTGCGGCTGGTGGACACGACCGAGTTCAAGCGCCGCCAGTCCGCGCCGGGGACCAAGATCTCGCTGAAGGCGTTCGGTCGGGACCGGCGCCTGCCGGTCACCAACCGCTGGCGGGAGACCCTGCCCAGCATCCGCGAAGGGGCGGCCCAGGCATGACGGAGAGCGTTCTGTACGGCGGCGGCTCCACCGCCCGGGTGCGGGTGCACCACCTGCAGCAGGCCAAGGAGCGCGGGGAGAGGTGGGCGATGCTCACCGCCTACGACACCTACGCCGCCGCGGTGTTCGAGGAGGCCGGCATCCCGGTGCTGCTGGTCGGTGACTCCGCGGGCAACGTCGTCCTCGGGCACACCTCCACGGTGCCGGTGACCGTCGACGACCTGCTGCTGATGACCAAGGCGGTCACCCGCTCGACCAGGCGCGCGCTGGTCGTGGCCGACCTGCCGTTCGGCAGCTACGAGATGTCGCCGGAGCAGGCCTTCGGCACCGCCGTCCGGATGATGAAGGAGGGGGGCGCGCAGGCGGTCAAGCTCGAGGGCGGCGCCCGGGTGGCCCCGCAGATTGCCAAGCTCACGGAGAACGGCGTCCCGGTGATGGCGCACATCGGGTTCACGCCGCAGAGCGAGCACGCGCTCGGCGGGTTCCGGGTGCAGGGCCGCGGCGCCGGGGCCGAGCAGCTGCTCACCGACGCGCACGCCGTCCAGGACGCCGGGGCGTTCGCCGTCGTCCTGGAGATGGTGCCGGCCGACGTCGCCGGCCAGGTGACCAAGGCGCTGGCGATCCCCACCGTCGGGATCGGCGCCGGCGTCGACTGCGACGCCCAGGTGCTGGTGTGGCCGGACATGGCGGGCATGACCTCGGGGCGGGTGCCGAAGTTCGTGAAGAAGTACGCCGACCTCCGCGGCCAGCTGCTGAGCGCGGCCCAGGAGTTCGCCACCGAGGTGCGCGGCGGGAGCTTCCCCGGTCCCGAGCACTCGTTCGAGTAGTCCTCAGCTCGCGGCCGGGCGCAGCCGGCGGGCCGCCAGCAGGCCGTAGCCCAGCGCGTTGGGCAGCACCGCGACGGCGACGATGCACGCCTGGGTGGCCGGCGAGGCGAAGTCGACGCCCAGCGGGCCGAGCAGGTGGTGCCCGAGGAAGCCGCCGTGCAGGTCCGGGCCGCCGGCCCGCTCGCGCAGGGCTTCCTCCAGCGTGGTCAGCGGGCAGTCGGCACCGGCCAGTGCGACGCCGAGGATCGCCGCGCTGAGCGGGACGTGCACCAGCAGGATCCGCGGCAGCCGCAGCGCGACCAGCGCGCCGGTCAGCATCAGGACGACGGCGGCGGCGTGCACGACGGCGACCGCGTGTGCGAGCAGCACGCTCCCAGTCTGCTCCCGCTCCGGTCACCGGGGACTGCCGCGGCGGCCGGGCGGGTGGGACGGTGGACCATGGGCATCGAGGACCGCAAGGCCGTCGTCCGAGGGCTGGTCGACGAGTGCGTGAACCGCGACCGGGCCGAGCTGCTGGAGCGGTACGTCGCCGCGGACGTGCGGGTGCACCCCGGGACGCCGGGCAGTGCGCCGGACACCCAGGGCATCGACGAGCTGCGGACGGCGTTCCGGCGGTTCCACACCGCGCTCCCCGACCTGCACGTCGTCCTCGACGAGGTGATCGCCGAGGGCGACCTGGTGGCGACCCGCTGGACGGCCACCGGGACGCACTCGGCCGAGCTGGCCGGCGTCCCCGCGACCGGCCGCCCGGTGCGCTGGAGCGGGACCGACGTCTACCGGGTCGCCGACGGGCGCATCGCCGAGTGGTGGCGCAACGAGGACTCCACCTGGCTGCTCGCGCAGATCAGCTGAGCCCTCAGGCCCGCTACAGGGTCCCACCGCCAGCCCTGATGGCCCCGCTGCAGGGTCCCGCCGCGAGCTTGCGAGCGGTGGGGGGAAGGGTGGTCCTTCACACGTCGGTGATGCGGATCCCGGCGTGGGCCTTGTAGCGGCGGTTGACCGACACCAGGTTGATGGTCAGTGCCTCGACCTGGCGGGCGTTGCGCAGCCGCCCGGCGTAGACCCCGCGCATGCCCGGGAGCCGGCCGGCCAGCGCCTGCACCAGGTCGGTGGCCTCCCGCGAGTCGCCGACCACCAGGACGTCGCCGTCCAGGGTGGGCAGCGAGAGGTCCTCCAGGGTGACCGCGGACAGGTGGTGGAAGGCGCCGACCACGGAGCTGTCGGGCAGCAGCGCGGCCGCCTGCTGGCACACGCTGCCGTCGGGGACGTCGAGCACGTAGGCGCCGAGCTCGTCCCAGCCCATCGGCACCACGCAGTCGACGACGACCTTGCCCGCCAGCGGCGTGGCCAGCTCGGCAAGCGTCTCGGCGTGCCCGGCGTACGGGACGGCGACGATCACCAGGTCCGCGGCACCGGCGACGTCGGTGTTCGAGCCGCCCTGCACCGACGTCTCGACCCCACCGGCCGCCGCGGAGGACCGGGCCGTCACCGTGGCGGCCACCTCGGCGGCCCGGTCGGCGTCCCGCGACCCGAGCAGCACCCGTTGCCCCGCGGCAGCCAGCCGGACGGCGAGTCCGCGGCCCTGCGCCCCGGTCCCGCCGAGCACGCCGACCACCAGGTCACCGACCGCGCGTCCGTCGCTCATGACGTCTCCATGTCCCCCGGCGGCCCGGCGTTCCCGACCCGTCCACCGGGGATCATGCCTGCGCACGCGTCCGGGCTGGGCAGCGGCTCAGTCGTCGCGGTCGCCGCCGGACCAGGCGCGGTCCTCGGCGTCGGCCTTCTCGTTGCGCTCGGCCACCTTCTGCAGGGCCTGCTCGGCCTCCGCGCGGGTGTCGTACGGGCCGAGCCGGTGGCGCTCGGCGCACCCGTCCCGGTCCTCCACGGCGTGGTGCTTCAAGCAGTAGAACCAGGGTCCATCGGCCACGGTCGGCTCCTTCCGGTGGTGCGTGCGGACCAGCCTGCGCCTCCACCCTGGCATCGCGGTGGCGACGGCGCTCCACAGAGGCGCGCGCGACCTGCCACGACCGGCGGCCCGAGGGGCCTGGGGGACGGTCTGACCTGCGCTTTTGTCTTGCGCCGACGCTCGCGCCGCGGTAGTCTTCGAACACGCGTTCGAGATGGTGGGAGGTGTTCGGTGGGTGAGTTGACCTCCGTACTGGACGCCTTCGCCGCCGATGACCTCGACTCGCTGGCCGGCCCTGCACTGCTGGACCGGACCGCGGAGCTGCTCGAGGCGCGGAACCGGATCGATGCCGAGCTGGCCCGCACGGTCCGCAAGTGCGAAGTCACCCAGGCGTCCGAGCACGACGGCATGCGGACGATGCGGTCCTGGTCGCGCGGGCACGGGCGGCTCTCGTCGGGCGCCGCGTCGCAGCTGGTGCGGACCGGCCGGGCGTTGGAGCACCTGCCCGCGGTCGCCGCGGCGTTCGCCGCCGGTGCGGTGACCGCGGAGGCGGTGGCGGTGATCGCCTCGATCACCACGACAGACCGGCTGGCCGCGGCGGCGGAGCAGGACGTCGACCTGGCCGAGATCGACCAGGCGCTGGCGCTGGTCGCGGCCACCCAGCCCCACGACACGCTCAAGCAGACCGTGGAGCGGTACCAGGCCACCCTGGACCCCGACGGGCCCGAACCCGACCCCACCGAAGGCCGGCGGCTGAGCATCGCCAAGCACGCCGACGGCAGCATCTCCGGCCGGTTCGACCTCGACGTCGTAGGCGGGGAGAAGCTGCAGGCCGCGCTGGAGTCGACCGTGCAGGCCGCCCGCCCCGAAGGCGACACCCGCACCCGCGCCCAGCAGCTGGCCGACGCCCTCGTCCAGCTGTGCGACAACCAGCTCGGCGCCGGGAACCTGCCGTTCTTGCGCACGGTCAAGCCGCACGTCGTGCTGACCCTCCCCGCCGAGGACCTGCTCGACACCAGCGACGGCCCCGGCGCAGCCACCACCGGCTTCGACCAGACCCTCAGCGCGGCCCGCGCCCGCTGGCTCACCTGCGACGCCCAGGTCACCCGGATCGTGCTCGACCCCGACGGGCTGCCCCTCGACGTCGGCCGCACCAGACGGGTCGTCCCGGCGCACATCCGCCGCGCCGTCGAACACCGTGACCGCACCTGCGTGTTCGCCGGCTGCTCAGCCCCCACTCACTGGTGCGACGTCCACCCGGCCGCCCCCAGGGGCCCGCGGCGAGCTTGCGAGTCGTGGGGAGGGGGTGGTCCTTCCACACACCAAGGTCCACCACGGCTTCCGCGTCGAACGACCACCCGGTGGCCGATGGCACACCTACCGACCTGACGACACCGAGATCCTCATCGGCCCACGTCTGTAGAACTCATCCCGGGGATCGACCGCGCCGCCCCGACGGCGCCAGAGCATCGTCAGGCGCAGCTGTGCTCGGCGGGTCGTCAGCGCCCGCGGCCGAGGTGCTCGTGCTCCGCGTCTCCGACCTCGCAGGACGGCGCCTCAGCTGACTGCCGGCCTGTCCGTGACCAGCTCGGAGTACCGGTGCCCCGGCACCACGTGTTCGAAGGCGCTTGCCTCGACCCATCGCAGTCCCTGCTCCCCGTCGCCGAGGACCTCGACCGCCACCCTGTGCACCACGTGCCAGATGGCGATCCTCCTCGGACGAGGCGATTCGTTCGTGATCGTGTCCGTCTCGGTGCGGGTGCTCCGGAGCTCGAGCGAGACGGTGCGTTGAAACGCCTCGGAGAGCCTGGCGCTCGCGCCGGCGACCTTGTCCCGTCCCACACTGGCGCCGATCTCCCGTGACAGTTGCTGCGTCTGCGCCTCTGTCAGGCCGACCCGGACGGAGATCTCGATCTCCTTGGAGGAGTACGGCAGGAGATCCCGGATGCTCTCCTCCCGCCTGTAGAACGTCCAGTCCGACACTTTCACCAGTCGCACGTCGTCGTCCCGGAAGGCGCGGCCCACGGCACGCAGAGCCAGGCTGGTCAGGCTGACGGCCGGCAGGCGCCGAGGAACAGCACTTGGGCCTTCACCGACCGGTGGGTGCGACCGAGGAGGCGGCGTCCGCTCGCCGCCAATTGCGCATCCAGCGCGTCCACTGCTGGTCTGAGGTCCGCTGGGACGGGCTCCTGCTCTCGCAGTCGATGCAACAGCTCCGCCTCGTTGGAACCCGGAGCTGCCGGGAGGAGGAGGTGCCCCTGCGACTCCAGCCAGCGCTCGGACTCCCGTGGCGGGTCAGAGCCGTCGGCTCCGAACCCGGGTACTGCGACAGCCGACGTGGACATCGGCGGAACGTACTGCGCAGCCCCCGGTCGGCCGACGATCCTGCCCTCGGACGGTCTCTGTGTCCCCCGAGCGGCCATGAGGTCGCGCCGGCCCAGAGGTCCCGGAGCGCACGCGGCGAACACGTCCGCGCCGCGGACGAGGTGCGACGGCGCGCTTGACCGCCGGTACCGAACCGCCCTCCGCCAGGGCACCTCGCTGGGACACGTCCGGGAAGGTGGCGGCCCGGACGCTGCCGCGAGGCCCACGCCGGCCGGATCAGGCGAGAGATGCAGGTTTCATGCACTGACCTGCCCACTGAGGGCTCCGGACAGGGCATCCTGCGTCCATGACACGCGGGGGCGTGCCCGGCCCGGGGCATGGAGTGTGGACGGTGGACCGGTTCTCCGCGGACCCGTCCCCGGTCGCCCGGTTCGGCGACCAGCGACTGGCCGCCTGGTGCCTGGCTGCGCTTCTGGCGGCCGGGTCGGCACTCGGGGCGATGAACCTCTTCATCGACGGGGTGCTGCACGAGGGGGTCGCCCGCCCGGTCTACGCGGCGACCATGGCGCTCCTCGCGCTCCTGGGGGTCGTCCTCGCGGTGCGGCAGGCGGTGGGCCCGAGGGAGACCGCCGCGCTGGTGGTCATCGGTGACGTCGTCTACGTCGTGATCTCGCTGACCACGACCGACCCCCTGCTGTACGCCCCACCGCTGATGATGCTGTTCGCCTGTGTCGCGGCCGCCTGGTTCCTCGGGCCGCGGACGCTCGCGCTCCACCTGGTGCTCGTCGTCGTGGCCTGCGCCGGCGCGCTCTCGCACAGCTACCCCGACGTGGCGGCGTACGCCGTTCAGGTCACCGTGCACTCCGTCGTCCTCGACTTGGTCACCCTCGGGATCTTCGTCCTGCGCCGCCGCGTGGAGCGGCTGCTCGCCGACACCCAGGCGCTGTCGTCGACCGACCCGCTCACCGGCTTGGCCAACCGCCGCTGGCTGGTGGCCCAGGCCCCGCGGATCTGGCGCCAGGCCCGCCGCGAGGGGCAGCGGGTCGCCGTCCTCATGCTCGACCTCGACCACTTCAAGCGGCTCAACGACGACCACGGGCACGCCGTCGGCGACGCGGTGCTGCGCGGGGTCGCCGACGCGCTGTCGGCCACGGTCCGCCCGGCCGACGTGCTCGCCCGCACCGGCGGGGAAGAGCTGGTGGTGCTCGGCCTGGTCAGCGACCCGACAGAGGCCCGGCAGCTGGCCGAGCGCCTCCGCCAGGCCGTGGCCAGCAGCTGCCCGTTCCAGCCGGTGACGGCGTCGATCGGTGTCGCGCTGGCCGGCCCGAACCCGGGCGAGGACGTCACCGACGCGCTGTGGCGGCTGATCGACCGGGCCGACGCCGCGATGTACGACGCCAAGGGCGCCGGCCGCGACCAGGTCAGCGTGGCGGCGGGTTGCTCGCGCGTCGCGCTGCGCGATTCGGCCGCTGAGAGCGCCTGAGTCCTCTCTCGTCCGGTGCGGACGGTCCCGATCTGCTTTCCTGCGTGCATGGCCTCGGTCACCGAACGCACCCTCCCGGACCCGACGCGCACCGTGCCGCTGTCGCTGCGCGAGCAGGCCGAGGTGCGCGACCGATGGCTGACCCAGCGGCTGCTGGACGTCCTGCCAGGGCTGATGGACCGGGCCGGCATCGAGCTGTGGGTCGTCGTCGGCCGTGAGTACAACGAGGACCCCGTACTGCCGACGATGCTGCCGGCCAGCTGGCTCTCGGCCCGCCGGCGGACGATCCTGCTGTTCCACCGCAGCGACGACGGCGTGACGGCGGCGGCGGTGTCCCGCTACCCGGTGGGGCAGTTCCTGCCCGCCTGGGAACCCGACGAGGTCCCGGGCAAGTCGGCCGAGCAGTCCCAGTGGGCGGCCCTGCGCCGGTTCGTGGACCAGGCCGCGCCGGCGACCATCGGGGTGGACGTGTCGCCGGTCTTCGCGCACGCCGACGGGCTGTCGTTCACCGAGCACCGGCTGCTGATGGAGGCGCTGGGGCCGCACGCCGAGCGGGTCGTGTCGGCCGAGACGCTGGCGGTCGGCTGGTTGGAGACCCGGCTCCCGGAGGAGATCGCTGCGCTGCACGCGATGAACCGGCTGGTGCACCAGGTGATCGACGAGGCCTACTCCCCCGCCGTTGTCACCGTCGGGCGGACCACCGCCCTGGACGTCGCCTGGTGGATCCGCCAGCGCTTCGCCGACCTCGGGGTGGACGGCTGGTTCCAGCCCACGGTCGGGCTGCAGCGCGCCGGCAGCCCGCTGGTCGACACCCGGGGCACCGTGCTCCCGGGCGTCCCGTACGACGCCGTCGTCGAGCCCGGCGACCTGCTGCACTGCGACGTCGGCCTGTCCACGCTGGGGCTGACCACCGACACCCAGCGCAACGGCTACGTGCTGCGCCCGGGCGAGACCGCCGCCCCCCGGGGCCTGGTCGACGCGCTGGCGGTGGGCAACCGCATGCAGGACCTGACGACGGCGGAGCTGCGACCCGGGCGCACCGGCAACGAGGTGCTGGCCGCCGCCCGGTCCGCGGCTGCCGCCGAGGGCATCGACGGGGACGTGTACTCCCACCCGGTCGGCGTGCACGGCCACGGCGCCGGCCCGGCGATCGGCATGTGGGACCAGCAGGACGGCGTCCCCGGCACCGGCGACGTGCCGGTGCACCCGGACACCGTGTACGCGCTCGAGCTGTGCGTGCGCGTGCCGGTGCCCGAGTGGGGCGGGCAGCTGGTGCGGATGGCGCTGGAGCAGGGCATCGCGCTCACCGGGCGTGGGGTCGAGTACCTGGACGCCCGGCAGACCGAGCTGGTGCTCATCCCCTCCTGACCGCGGACGGCCGGGGAGCCGGCGGGTCAGCCCTCCCGCGCCTTGCGCGTCTCCCGGTCGTTGGCCTTCTGGATGGCGTCGACCAGTTCGTCCTTGGTCATCGAGGACCGCCCGGGGACGTCCAGCCGCTTGGCGACGTCCATCAGGCGGGCCTTGCTGGCGTTGGCGTCGACGCCGCCCTTGGTCTCCCGGTCGGTGTCCGCGCCGCCCTCGGCCTGCGCGTCGCTGGGCCCCTTCTCGTCCTTGGGCTCCCAGTGGTCGCCCACCTTCTCGTAGGAGTGCTTGACCGCCGCCCAGGCCACCTGGTTGGCCCGCTGCTCGTCGCCGTAGGACTCCGCCGCCGAGTCGTGCGCCTTGGCGAACGTCCGCTGCGCCTTCTCCTCCGACCGCCGCAGGGTGCTCGGGATCTCGTCGGGCTCGGCGTCGCCGCTCTTCGTCGTCTTCGGCACAGCTCCTCCTCACGTCGGGACGCCCGGGTACCCCGCGGCGACGCGGCTCAGTCCTGCACGAACGCCGTCCAGTGGCCGCGCTGGGCCCCGGTCATGGGCAGCGAGGTGTCGGTGGCGAAGTCGAAGTGCACGCACACCGCCAGCGCCCGGAGCGCCACCTGCCCGTCCTGGGCCAGCTCCTGCCGCAGCGTCACCGAGGACGTGCCGAGCCGTGCGACGGAGCTTCGGACCGTCAGCCGCTCGCCGACCCGGTAGTACAGCTGGCGCAGGTAGTCAACCTCCAGCCGGGCCAGGGTGAGGTCGGGCGGCCCGCCGGGGACGTCGGCCAGCATCGCCAGCCGGGCGTCCTCCAGCAGGCTGAGCGCACGGGCGTGGTTGACGTGGCCCAGCGAGTCCGGGTCGGACCAGCGCAGCTGGACAGGGTGCTCGTGGACCACCCCGGTCAGACCGTGTCGTCGGACTGGCGGTGGCCGCCCTGCGCGTCGTCGGGGTCGGCGTGCACCGTGCGCTCCTCGGACTCGGCGAGGATGACCGCCGCCTGCACCTCCGGGTCCAGGTCGCCCTTCGCCGGGTCGAGGTCGCCCTCGACGGAGCGCTCCTCGGGCAGCAGCCGGGAGCGCGTCTTGACGTTCTGCTCGGTGACGTTGGCCAGGGCCTCGGGGGACGGGTCCTTCATGTCGGGCATGTGCCCTTCCTACCCGTCCTCCCCGAGGCCGGCCCCCTGCAGGGCCCCGCCGCCCAGCGGCCCCGTCCGGAGGCTCGCCCTGAGCTTGCGAAGGGTGAGGGGGACGGGGTCCTTCCAAGAGCGGTGGGGGCAGGGGGTCCTTCTTCAGAAGCGCTGTTCGGTGCCCATGCCCAGGGCGGTGGCCACGTCCTGCACGTTCTCGAACGTCTGCCCCTGCGGGAGCCGGTCGATCGCGGACAGCACGCTGCCCGGGGCGTTGTTCTCCCGGGCCTTGGCGGCGAGCGTGTCCCGGTCGGCCGGCCAGACCTCCTTGCCGAGGGCCTCGGCGATGGCGGCGCGGCGCTCCACGTCGCCGGGGTCGATGCCGGGTGAGGTGGCGGCCTGGTGGGGGTCGCTCATGGGAGTGCTCCGATCTGTCGGTCAGCCGCACGTCGGCTGGGGCTCAGGGGCGCTGACGGGACGTCAGCTGGGGGTGGAGGCGTCGGTGTAGCGGAGGACGGCGGCCACCGGGACGTCGCCGGGCATCGCCGACCGCGGGACGACGACGACCGCCGCATCGCTGCCGACGGCGGCGCGCAGCAGCGCCCGCTCGGCCGGCACCCGGACGGCGTCGGTGACCCCGAGCGCGGCCATGTCCTCCGCGCCCGTCCCGATCTCCAGCGGCGAGGTGCCGATGGACAGCTGCTCGTCGTCCGGCTGGTCGGCCAGCACGAGGGTCTCGACCTGCGCCTTGCGGAGCGCCTCGACGACGGCGGCCGTGCCGGTCAGCGCGAGGCCGTGCGCGGAGGCCGCCTCGACCTGCTCCAGCACCCTCGCCACCTCGGCCGCCTCGTGCTCGGCGACCAGCTCGGCGACCCGCTCGTCGATGACCGAGCGGTCCGCGCCGGCGGCCCGGCCGCCCTCCTCCATGCTCACGATGAGGGGCGCCATCTTCGGGGTGGCCCGGTCGGTGAAGATCTGCCGCGCCCGGACGTCGCCGGCGAGGAGGACGAACCGCGCCCCGGTCGGCTCGACCAGCTCGTCGATCTCCTGGACCACCTGGTCGACGTTGTCGATCCAGACGTTCTCCGCGGTGTGCTGGTAGCGGTGGTGCGCCCAGCCGCCGCCGGCGACCTTGCGCATCAGGAACCGCCTGCCGTCCACGGAGGTCTCGGTCACCGGCTCGCCGGGCGCGCCGGCCACGGTGATGTCCGCGCCGACCCGGTCGGCGACGACCACGATGTGCGGAATGCGGCCGGGGAGCTGGCGCAGCACGGTGAGCAGGTCGGGCAGCGGGGACCACTCGGTGGTCTCGGTGCGCGGTGCGTCGACCAGCGGGACGTCGAGCAGCACCTCGCCGTCCGGGCCGGCGACGACGGCGCGGCCGCGGTGGGTGCCGGCCTCGCCGCCCTCGTTGCCCTCCAGCAGCCGGCCCCTGACGGCCTCGACGACCGCCTCGGGCGCGCCCTGCCCGGTGAGCCGCTCGGCCAGGGCGCGGACCCGCAGGTCCAGTTCGGTGTCGGCGTTCTCGGTGGTGTGCGTGACGTCGGCACACACGGTGGCGCAGGGGCCCGGGTGGTCGGTCACCGGCTTCAGGAAGGCCACGTCCATGGGACGGCTCCTCGGGTGTGTGCGGGATGGGGCCGTGGCTCGACCCGGGAGTTGCTCCCCGCCGCCTACCCACCGCCCCGGGCCTCACACCCGGGGTGTCAGCAGCCGGGTGGGCGGGCAGGGACAGCCGGACAGCCGAGCCACCTGCCGAGCCGAGAGGAACCGGGATGACCGAGCGCGACGACCTCCCGCTGCCCGACTACGACCACCTGCCCGTGGGCAGCCTGATCTCCCGCGTCCGCACCCTGGACGCCGACGGCCTGCGGGCCGTCCTGGCCTACGAGAAGGGGCACGCCAACCGGATCCAGGTGGTGCAGGCCCTGGACCACCGACTGACCGACCTCGAGGCCGGCGCCCAGCCCTCGGGTGGCGACCCGCAGGCGGCCCAGCCCGAGCACGCCTCGGCCGCGGCGGGTGGTTCGCAGGTCTCCGAGGCGACCTCGGGACCGCCGGTCAACCCGCCGTCGCACGGCGACCCGACCAACCCGGCCCAGCCCCGCTGAGATCCGGGCCCACTCGGGCCGACCGCGGTGTCGGCCCGAGTGGGCCCCGGAGGGGTCCGCGCAGGGACGACGCAGCGGCTCAGCCCGAGCCGGTGACGGCACCTGGCCGCGGTGCGGCCCGCAGGGTCGCCATGCGCACAGCCCCCTCAGCTGAAGGCCGCGATGATGTCCATGACGGCCGGGCCGAGCAGCACGATGAACAGCGTGGGCAGGATGCACAGGATCAGCGGGAAGATCACCTTGACCGGGATCTGCATCGCCTTCTCCTCGGCCCGCTGACGGCGCTTGAGCCGCATCTCCTGCGCCTGGGTGCGCAGCACGTCGGCGATCGAGACGCCGTACTGGTCGGCCTGCACGACCGCGCGGATGAACCGGCGCAGGTCGGGGACCGCGGTCCGGTCGGCAAGCGCGAGGTAGGCGTCCCGGCGGGGCTGGCCCACCGCGATGTCCTGCAGCGTGCGCACCAGCTCCTCGGCCAGCGGACCGCTGCCGTTCTTCCCGGCCCGGGCCATCGCCGACTCGAACCCGAGCCCGGCCTCCACGGCGATCGTCATCTGGTCCAGCGTGTCGGCCAGCTCCAGGCTGATCGCCTGCTGGCGTTCCTGGCCGCGGCTGTAGAGCAGCAGCTCGGGGACGACGTAGGCCACGCCGGTGACCACCGCGGCGAACAGCGCCGGCAGCACCCCCGGCCGGGAGGAGACGACGACCAGGCCGAGCCCCCCGGCGACGGCCGCCAGCACCAGCTTGGCGGCGATCAGCCGGGGCAGCGGCCAGGCGGCCGGTCGACCGGCGGTCCCGGCCAGCCGGTTGAGCCGGGCGACCGTCCCGCCCGGGGTGAGCGCGCGGACCAGCCGGGCCGCGGTCCGGCTGCCCGGCCGGGCCGCGGCACCGGTCCGGCCGAGGTCCAGGCCGCGGGTGAGGTTCTCCCGGGCCTGCACGACCGCGGGCGCGGGCCGGCTGAGCGCGGCCCAGCCGAGCACCGGGAGGGCGAGGGCGACGGTGCCGGCCGCGGCCAGCACGAGGAGGGGGACGCTGCTCATCAGAACCGGATCGCCACGGTCTTCTTGAGCCACAGGCCCCCGACGAGCATCATCACCGCGGCCGCACCGAGCATCGCGTAGCCGGCCAGGCTCTGGGTGAACTTCGACAGGTACGCCGGGTTGCTCACCGCCAGGAACGCCACGATGCCGAACGGCAGGGCCATCAGCACGGTCGCGGACAGCTTGCCCTCGGCCGACAGCGCCTTGACCTGACGGCGGATCGCGTTGCGCTCGCGGATGGTGTGGCCCACGGCGTCCAGCACCTCGGCCAGGTTGCCGCCGACCTCCCGGTGGATGGAGATGGCCTGGGCGACCCAGACGAAGTCGTCGCTGCCCATCCGCTCGGCCACCTCGTCGAGGGCGTCGGACAGGTCGCGGCCCACCCGGGTCTCGTTGACGATCCGGGCGAACTCCTCCGACGTCGGCGCCTCGGCCTCGTGCGAGACCGAGTCGACCGAGCGGAGCAGGCTGTGCCCGGCGCGCAGGCTGCTGGCCATCAGCTGCAGGGAGTCGTCGAGCTGGTCGGCGAAGGCGGCCCGGCGCCGTCCGGCGCGGACCTTGAGCAGCAGCTTCGTGCCCAGCGGTCCGGCGGCCGCGGCCAGCAGGCCCAGCAGCGGCCCACCGGCCAGCGCACCGACCACGCCGAGGCCGAGGGTGGCCAGGCCGACGAGCAGCACGACGTCGGGCAGGGACGTGGAGATCCCGGCCCGTTCCAGCGCGGCGGTGCCCGCGGCGGCGCGGCCCCGCTTCTCCAGCACCCGGCCGACCGCCGCGCCGGCGGCGGCACCCGCGCCGGACAGCGCCGAGGACGGCGGGGCGCTGGCCGGGTCGAGCCGGCTCAGCGGCACCCGGGCCGGGCCGCCGGGGAGGACGACCAGGGTCACCAGGAGCAGGGCGGCCAGCACGGCAGCCACCCCGAGCAGGAGGAGCGCGGCCGACGTCACGACCAGCTCCGCTGCCGGGGGACGTCCGGGGCTCCGAAGACCCGCGGCGAGAGCCGGATGCCCAGCTCGTCGAACCGGTCGGTGAACCGCGGGCGCACCCCGGTCGGCACCGGCTTGCCCAGGAACTTCCCGGAGGCGTCCACGCCGGCGGAGTAGTCGAACAGGAACGCGTCCTGCAGGGTGACCGTCTCCCCCTCCATGCCCTGCACCTCGGTCACGTGGGTGACCCGCCGGGTGCCGTCGCGCAGCCGGGTGAGCTGGACGACGACGTCGACGGCGGAGGCGATCTGCTCCCGGATGGCCCGCAGCGGCAGGTCCATGCCGGCCATCAGCACCAGGGTCTCCAACCGGGCGATGGCGTCGCGCGGGGAGTTGGCGTGCACCGTGGACAGCGACCCGTCGTGGCCGGTGTTCATCGCCTGCAGCATGTCCAGGCTCTCCCCGCCGCGGCACTCCCCGACCACGATCCGGTCGGGCCGCATGCGCAGCGAGTTGCGCACCAGGTCGCGGATGGTGACCGCGCCCTTGCCCTCGATGTTCGGCGGGCGGGACTCCAGCCGGACGACGTGGTCCTGCTGGAGCTGCAGCTCGACGGCGTCCTCGATGGTGACGATGCGCTCCCCGTCGGGGATGAACGAGGACAGCACGTTGAGCAGCGTGGTCTTCCCGGTGCCGGTGCCGCCGGAGACGATCACGTTGAGCCGGGCCTCGACACAGGCGTGCAGCAGCTCGGCCATCTCCGGTGACAGCGTGCCGAACCCGATGAGGTCCTCCACGCCGAACGGGTCCTTGGCGAACTTCCGGATGGTGAGCGTGGACCCGCTGAAGGCCAGCGGCGGGATGATCGCGTTGACCCGGGACCCGTCGGCCAGCCGCGCGTCGACCAGCGGCGAGGACTCGTCGATCCGCCGTCCGACCCGGGAGACGATCCGGTCGATGACCCGGCGCAGGTGCTCCTCGGAGGTGAACCGCGAGCCGGTGCGGGTGAGCCGGCCGTTCTGCTCCACGTAGATGGCGTCGGGGCCGTTGGCCATGATCTCGGTGACCGTCGGGTCGTCGAGCAGCCGCTGCAGGGGCCCGAAGCCGAGCACGTCGTCGGCCAGCTCCGCGGTGAGCCGCTGCCGCTCCTCGCTGCTCAGCGGGACGCTCTCGCCCTCGACCACGGCGTCGAGCTCGCCGAGCACGATGGCCCGCAGCGCCTCCTCGCTCAGGCTCGGGTCGTTCATCCTGCTGCCCATGCGCTCGAAGAGCGCCTTGCCGACCCGGTCCTTGAGCCGGCTGAGCGCGTCGGGCACGGGCGGGCCGGAGAAGCCGCCGGCCGGTGCGGCGGGGACCGGCGCGGCCGGCGCGGGCAGCACCGGTGGGGCGGGGGCGCCGCGGGCGGCGTCGAGCCGGGAGGCGAGGTTCATCAGGACGCCGCCCGGTGCTTGGCGCCGTACCGGGAGGGGCTGACCAGCGGGGTGGCGGCGAACCGGGACACCAGCCGGCGCAGCTCCTTGGTCATCGGGTCCCGGCCGCCGCTCTGCAGCAGCGGCACGCCCTGGTTGGTGGACGGCGGCACGGCCGCGGACCGCGGCAGGACGACGTCGACGCCGGTGCCGATCGTCGTCTCCACGTCCCGCACCGACAGCCCGCCCTTGGGGTCGGCGAAGTTCATCACCACGTGCCGGCCGGCCGGGATCATGCAGAGCTCGCGCAGCACGTCGAGCTCCTTGCGCAGCCCGCGGACGCCGGGCACGTCCATGCTGGACAGCATCACCACGTCGGTGGCCCGGTCCAGCGCGGCCAGCGTCTGCTCGGACAGGCCAGGCGCGGTGTCCACCACGACGTAGCGGAACTCGCGGGCCAGCGAGGTGAGCAGCCGGGTGACGTCCTCTGCGGTGACGGTGTCCCCCTGGGCCGGGGAGTCCGAGCCGCACACCGCGTACAGCCCGCTGGGGTGCCCGGTGAGGAACGTCTTGAGCACCATGGTGTCCTGCGCGGCCGGCCCGTGGACGGCGTCGGGCAGGGTGTGCTCGGGGAGCAGCCCCAGCGCCGAGGCGACGTCGCCGAACTGCACGTCCAGGTCCACCAGCACGGTCGACTGCGGCGCCGAGGCGGTCAGCCCGATCGCCAGGTTGGTCGCCACCGTCGTCTTGCCGACCCCGCCCTTCGGGGAGGCCACGGTGATGACCCGGCCGGTGTAGCGGGCGGTGTCCTCCAGCGGGCGCAGCGCCCGGCGGCGGCCTGCGGCGGCCTGCGCGGCCCGCTCGACGGCGGCCCGGATCTCCTCGACGCCCGAGCCCGGGTCGAGCAGGTCGCGGATGCCGGCCCGCATGGCGGCGTGCAGCATCTCCGGCTCCGGCCGGGCGAGCAGCACCACGCTGATGCCGGGGCACTGCGCGTCCAGCCGGGTGGCCAGGGTCAGCACCTCCGCGGCGGGGGCGCCGGGGCCGATGAGCAGCACCTCGGGCAGCTCGCCGTCGGTGAGCTGCTCGAACAGCCGGGCCGGGTCGCCGGGGAGCCGGCCGTGCGGCAGCACGTGCACGTCGCCGTCCGCGGCGGCCGACACGCGCCGGGCCAGGTCGTCGTCGGACGCGGCGAGGACCACGCGGGCCATCAGAAGTCCTTTCCGTACACGTTGTCCGGGGTGATGACCTCGGTGCCGTCGACGGCGGCGCCGTCGCGTTCCAGGGAGAGCCAGAGGGTGCCGTGCTCGGCGCCGAAGACGACGCCCTCGGCCTGCGCGGCGGTGACCGCGAGGGTGACCATCAGGCTCGCCGACGGCGCGGCCGCGCCGGCCGACGCGGTGTCCACGTCACCCGACTCGACCGCCGGGGCCGGGGCGCCCTGCACCTGGGTGACCAGCACGCCGTGCAGGACGACGTGCGTCTGGGCCTCCAGGGAGAGGAAGACGCCGACCGTGTCGCCGGCGACGAGCCGGCCGCCGACCGCCCGCTGCGGCTCCAGCAGCACGCTGACCTCCGAGGCGCCGGCCGGGACGGCCACCGTGCCGGGCGTGGGCAGGTCGCCGGGGGCGGCGAAGCGGGCGGCCAGCAGCTGCTCGCCGGGCTGGAGGTCCACGGTCGCGACCTGGTCGGCCAGGTCGTCGAGGTCGGTGACCCGGCCCTCCGCCGCGGCCTTGGCCGGCACCTGCTCCACCTCGACCGAGGCGGCCAGGTCGGCGGCCGGCGTGCCCTCGGGCACCGGCTGGCGGACCACCAGCACGTCCACGGTCTGCACGCCGGCGAGGGCGCGGGCGTCCGCGGCGCGCACGTAGGCCACCAGGACCACGGTGCCGACGAGGGCGAGGACCAGGGCCGCGGAGGCGGCCAGCAGTCGACGTCTCACAGGAGAGCCCCTATCGGATCAGTCGGAGGACGGCGGAGCCGAGCGCGGGCGCGTCGGAGGTGAACGTGAACCGCTCGGAGAGGTCGACGAAGCGGGTGAAGTAGCCGGAGACGCAGCGGGCGCTGCCGCCGCACGGCGCCGGGGTGGTGGAGTACTGGCCGCCGAAGTGGAAGCCGGTCAGCCGGAACGCGGCGAAGCCGTAGACGTCGTACCAGGCGTTGTTCCCGGTGCCGCCGTAGTCCTCGAAGATCGGCAGCAGGACCGTGCGGCCGATCCAGCTGGTCGCCTCCGCCGGTGAGCAGGACGACGGCGGGGAGTTCCCGGTCGAGGAGTAGGAGCGGTTCTCCACCGCACTCGCGGCACCACAGGTCCCCGCGGTGGTGTCCAGGTAGCCGAACCCGCCCGGGACCCAGTTGCCCGAGGGACCGGTGCAGGACTGGTCCGCGGGCGTGGACTTGGTCAGGTTGATCGTGTGCACCGTGGTCGCCGACGGCAGCCCGCCGGAGGTCTGCCGCTCGAACTCGCACCAGGAGAAGGTCAGCGGCAGGACGGCGATGCCGGCGTCCGGGCTGCCCCAGCCGACGGTGGCCGTGGCGGACACCGCGGTCGCGTCGCGGCCGATCACCGGCGCGAACCAGTGCTGCACCGGCGTGGTGCCGGTGACCCGGACGCTGAGCGGGGCCGAGCTGAGGACCGGCGGGGCGAAGGTCGCGGCCCCGTCGTTGGCCGCGACGACGGCGGAGGCGGTGGCCACCATGTCCCCGCAGGCGCCGCGGGCGCAGTCCTGGGCCACCGCGAAGGCGGCGGCGTCGGCCGCGATCTGCAGCCGAGCGCGCTCGGCGTACAGCGCGCCCACGTCGACGGCGATCGCGGCGAAGCCGAGCATCGGGACCATCAGCAGGGACAGCACGACCGCGGCGGCGCCGCGCTCGTCGCGGGCGCGGCGGCCGGCCCGGCGGGTCAGCCGTTGCACCGCATGACCCCTCTCGCGGTCAGCGACACCCCGGCGCCGAAGAAGCCGGTCAGGAACGGCTTGGGGTAGCGGATGGTGACCTGCACGTAGGTGGGCGCGGCGATCCCGCCGGTGAGCGGGCACGCCGCGGGGGTGATGGTGATCTGGGCGTTGGTCAGGGCCGGGGACAGCGTGGGGGCGGCACCCCGGACCGCGGCCCGGGCGGCGGTCTGGTCGTTCTGCAGGGCCATCGCCCGGGCGCCCTCACGGGCGGCGGCGGACAGGGTCCCCTGCACCGAGAAGGCGTGGCCGAACTCGGCGACGCCCAGCACCAGCACGACCAGCAGCGGGACGATCATCGCGAACTCCACCGCACTCGCCCCGCGTTCACCGCGCAGTCGTCGTCCGATCACGTCCCACCTCCTCGGTCTGTGTGCTGGGGTGCGGCTCCCTGTGCAGCGGCGCGGCGGCCCCCCGGAGGGGACCGCCGCGCCGGGCAGCCGCGACTGGCTTCGGACTGCGGGCTCAGGAGGGGACGGTCCCGCCCAGGGAGGTGGTGATGTTGGTGAAGAGGGTGTTCAGCCGGCCGCCGAGGGCGGTGACGGCGACGATGATGACGACGGCGATCAGGCCGACCATCAGGCCGTACTCGACGGCGGTCGCACCCTTCTCCTCCCGCTTCAGCCGGTCACCGGCGAACGCGACGAGGGTGTACAGGGTGGTGTAGAGCTGGGTCACGACGGTCTCCCGAGGGTCGGTGCCGGTCTGGTCCGGGTCGGTCGACCCGGCCGTGCGGCTGCCCTGAGAGCGTCGGGTCGTCCCGGCGGCGACTGGAGCGGGTTCACCCGTCCGCGCTGCCGGAGCACCCGTTAGGTGACGTCCCGTAGTGGTTCGATCACCGAATGTGCATCGGAATGCCGTCTGTGGCGCGGGTCACGACCAGGGCAGGGCCAGCGCCAGGGCCGTGCCGACCAGCATCGCCGGGCCGAAGGGCAACGCCGCGTCCCGCCGGACCCGCCGCGCCGCGAGCAGCACCACCGCCACCAGCGCCTGGACGACGAACGCCGCCAGCGCGCCGAGCAGCACCGCCGGCCAGGCCAGCCAGCCCAGGTGCAGGCCGAGCAGCGCGGCGAGCTTCACGTCGCCCATCCCCAGCCCGCTGGGCGAGACCAGCGCCAGGACCAGGAAGCCGCCGAACATCGCCGCGGCACCCAGCACCGCCCGCAGCAGGTCGCCCCACGCCCCCCCGGCGGCGGCGGCGACCAGCAGCAGCACCACCCCGGCGGCCAGCGTGGGCAGCACCACCCGGTCGGGCAGCAACTGGTGGCGCAGGTCCACGACCGCCAGCAGGACGGCGGCCACGGCCAGCACCAGGAAGGCGGGGAGCTGCCAGCTGACGCCGAAGCGCAGCACGACCAGGGCCAGCAGCAGCGCCGTCCCGACCGGGAGCACCGACCGGCGGGCGGCGGTCGGCCCCGGGGCCAGCAGCTCCGCGATCCCGGCGCCCGCGGGCCAGGGGAAGCGCCCGGCCAGCCGGTCGACGAGCACGCCGGCACCCAGCCCGGCTCCCGCCGCGACCACCAGGGCCGGGACCACCGCGGCCGTCAGCACGGGGTCCCCCGTCGGCAGGCGCGCACGGCGGTCACCCTGGCACGTCACGGCGGGCGGGCCCGGCAGGGCGCATACCATCGGAGGGTCTCGGCGCAGGTCCCTCCTCGGTTCAGCTGCACGGGCCCGACGGAGAGATGAGGACGGCGTGGACGGTTCAGGCGAGCGGCAGGGCGGCGCGGCGGCGCGGGTGGACGGCGGTGCGGGCACGGCGGTGCTGGCCCAGGCCGCCCGGCGGCGCACCTTCGCCGTCATCAGCCACCCCGACGCCGGCAAGTCCACGCTGACCGAGGCCCTCGCCCTGCACGCCCGGGTCATCGGCCAGGCCGGCGCCGTGCACGGCAAGGCCGGCCGGCGGGGCACCGTGTCGGACTGGATGGACATGGAGCGCGACCGCGGCATCTCGATCACCTCCGCGGCCCTGCAGTTCTCCTACCGCGACGCCGTGGTGAACCTGCTGGACACCCCCGGCCACGCGGACTTCTCCGAGGACACCTACCGGGTGCTCACCGCCGTCGACGCCGCGGTGATGCTGATCGACGCCGCCAAGGGCCTCGAGGCGCAGACCATGAAGCTGTTCGCGGTCTGCCGGCACCGCGGGATCCCGATCATCACCGTGGTCAACAAGTGGGACCGGCCGGGCATGGACGCGCTGGCGCTGCTGGACGAGATCACCGAGCGCACCGGCCTCACGCCCACTCCGCTGACCTGGCCGGTGGGCATCGCCGGGGACTTCCGCGGCGTGCTGGACCGCCGGGACGGCAGCTACCGGCACTTCACCCGCACCGCGGGCGGCGCGACGATCGCCCCGGAGCAGGTGCTCACCCCCGACCGGGCGCTGGCCCAGGAGGGCGGGGCGTGGACCCAGGCGCTGGAGGAGTCCGAGCTGCTGGCCGAGACCGGCGCCGAGCACGACCAGGAGCTGTTCCTGGCCGGCGCGACGACCCCGGTGCTGTTCGCCTCCGCCGTCTCCAACTTCGGGGTGGGCCAGCTGCTGGACACGCTGGTCGACCTGGCGCCGGCGCCCACCGACCGGCCCGACGCCGAGGGCAAGCCGCACCCGCTGGACGCGCCGTTCAGCGCGTTCGTGTTCAAGGTGCAGGCCGGGATGGACACCGGGCACCGGGACCGGCTGGCCTACATCCGGATCTGCTCGGGGGTCTTCGAGCGCGGCATGGTCGTCACCAACGCCTCCACCGGCCGCCCGTTCGCCACCAAGTACGCCCAGCAGGTGTTCGGCCGGGACCGGGAGACCATCGAGACCGCCTGGCCCGGGGACGTCGTCGGCCTGGTGAACGCCGCCGCGCTGGGCGTCGGCGACACCCTCTACGTCGACGAGCCGGTCACCTACCCCCCGGTCACGACCTTCGCGCCGGAGCACTTCGCGGTCGCCCGGGTGGCCGACACCAGCAAGTACAAGCAGTTCCGCAAGGGCATCGAGACCCTTGCCGGCGAGGGCGTGGTGCAGGTGCTGACCTCCGAGCGGCGGGGTGACGGCGCCCCGGTGTTCGCCGTCGTCGGCCCGATGCAGTTCGAGGTGGCCGGCCACCGGATGGAGCACGAGTTCGGCGCCCGGATCAGCTTGGAGCCGCTCCCCTACCGGCTGGCCCGGGTCACCGACGAGGCCTCGGCCGGCGAGCTCGCCGCGGCCCGCGGCGCCGAGGTGATGCAGCGTGCCAACGGGGAGCTGCTGGCGCTGTTCACCGACAAGTGGTCCCTCGGCGTGCTGGCGCAGAACAAGCCGCACCTGACGCTGGTGCCACTGGTCGCCGCCGAGCTCAGCTGAGGCGCGGGCGGGCCGCGCCGGTCCCCCGGGTGGCGGCTCAGCCCAGGTGGCCCAGCCGCCGGCTGAAGTCGGCGGCGGCGTCCAGCAGCCGGCCGGACACCTGCGGGAAGGACTCCGGCGTCAGCCGGTAGGAGGGGCCGGACACGCTGACGGCCGCCACCACCGCCCCCTGGTGGTCCCGCACCGGTGCGGCGAGGGCGTTCAGGCCGATCTCGTACTCCTCGACCGTGGTCGCCCAGCCCTGGGCGCGGACGACCTCGAGCTCCCGCTCCAGCGCGGCGGCCGTGCCGAGGGTGCGCTCGGTGAAGCGCTGCAGCCGGTCGCCGAGCAGGGCACGCAGGTCCAGCTCCGGGGACCAGGCCAGCAGCACCTTGCCGCTGGACGTCGCGTGCGGCGGAGTGCTCTGGCCGACCCAGTTGTGCACCGCGATGGCGGCCGGACCCCGCACCTCGCTGATGTTGATGACCCGCTCGCCGTCGAGGATGGCGACGTTCACCGTCTCCCCGACGTCCGCGGCGAGCGCCTCGCACGCCTTGCGGCTCTCGTGGGCGAGGTCGCGCTGCACGGTGAGCGCGCCGGCGAGCCGGACGATGCCGAAGCCCAGCCGGTACTTGCCCCGGTCGGCGAGCTGCTCGACGAACCCGCGGCTCTCCAGCACGGCGACCAGCCGCGAGGCGGTGGACTTGTGGACGCCGAGCTCACCGGCGATCTCGGTCACCCCGGCCACCCCGCGCTTGGCGAGGATCTCCAGGACGCTCAGCGCGCGGTCCACCGACTGCACCAGGGCCGCCGGCTCCCGCGCCCGCCCGTCCTGCATCTGCTCGCTCACGACAGCAGGCTAGGTGACCGGGGCGGAGTCCTTGACCGACCGGCGCGGCGGGCGATCCGTCGTTGCCCACTGCACAGCTGTTGTGCCCACCGCAACCACCATGGATGCGGAACGCCTTCGAGGACCGGGACCGGGGCGTCGCCCACCGGCCGGCCAGGGCCGCAACCGCGGTCCGGCCGCCCCGCGTGACGGGTTCCGGACGGTCGAGGGCAGGATGACCTCCGGGGGCCCGCGGGACGACGCGACACCGCGGGGGCACATGAGCGAGCAGAGCTGGGAACGACGCCCGCTGCCGGACACCACCGGCAGGGCGCGATCGGTCTGGGAGTGGCAGATCAGCCGTCCGGTCGAGCTGACGGCCGCCCGGGGCCGGCTGCGCGACGACCTCGCCGGCGACTCGCTCCCCGAGGGCGCCGACGCCGACGACGTCGACCGGCTGCTGCTCACCTTCGAGGAGATCGCCTCGAACGGGCTGCGGCACGGCGGGGCGCCGATCACCGTCACCGTCACGGGCACCGCGGGCGGTTGGCTGGTCAGCGTCAGCGACGGCCGCCCCGACCAGCCCCCGGTGCCGGCGGTCGACCGGGACCCCGCCTTCGGCGGTCTGGGCCTGCACCTCATCGCCCGGCTGTGCGCCGGTCACGGCTGGGCCGTCGTCGGCCGCCGCAAGCACGTCTGGGCCTGCGTGACCCCCGCCTCGGGCTGAGCCCCCGGCTGCCCGGCCGCAGCTCGATGTCGGCCGGCAGGGCCGGGTCGTCGACGGCCTGCCGCACGTGGCCGACGACGCCGTGTCGTGGGGGCCGTGGCCCGGCTCGCCGCGGAGTCGGTGCCGCACGTGACGCTGGCGCTGGGTGGCGGACGGGTCGCCACGCCGTCCGGTGCGGCGGGCGACCCGGGCCGGGTCGCCGGCGCGGAGGCCGCCACCGAGGTGGGGATCGCCGGCAGCCACGTCGTCGTCGACGTGCAGATCGCGGTGGACCACGGGGTGTCCATCCCGCGGGTGGCCGAGCGGGTGCGGCAGCGCATCGCCGCCCACCTGGCCGCGCTGACCACGACCGAGGTGGACGTCGTCGTCGTCGACGTGCGGCCGGGTCCCGGCAGCCGGCGCCCCTGACCCCGTGACCCGGAGTTCCGCGCGGCGGCATCCACGGACGGCGTCCGGGGCGAAGACCTCGCGTGGAGGCGCCACTCGCACCCGAGCAGCAGTACTGGGTCATCGAACCGCTGGTGGACGCCGGCCTGGGACTCGAGGAGATCCGAGGCCTGGTGTTCGACCTGAGCTTCTCGGCCATCGTCACCGAGGGGCGCGGCACGGCCGACTGTCTGCAGAGCCTGGTCAGCGACCGGCCGGCCGAGGTCCAGGCGGCCTGGAGGAGGGTGATCGGCCGGATGATGGCCATCGCCGCCCCGACCGACGACGACCCGGAGGGCCGGCCGGGCTGAGCGGGCCTTCCGTCGGTCGGCGACCGTGGGCACGATCCGTCCCGTGGACGACTGGGACGGCGGCTGGGACGACTCGGTGTCGATGCGGCTGGCCGCCCTGGCCCTGGACCGCGGACGGCTGACCGACGACCTGGTCACCGCGCTGGCCGTGCGCGGCGCGCTGCTGGTCGACCTCACCCTGCGCGGCCGGGTCACCGACACCGACGACGTCGTGGAGGTCGACCCGGAGCTCAGCGGCTTCGCCCCCGCCGACCGTCTGCTGGCCGTCGAGATCCCCTCGCTGACCGCGTTGCTCAGGCGCGGGGCGGTGGACCAGGAGGACCTGGCCGCCGAGCACCTCCGGCGCGGCACCTGGACCCGGCGGCGGAGCTGGCTGGGGCGGCGGTACGTGGACTCCCGCGCCGACCGGACGCGCGCGGACGAGGAGGCCCTGAGCTCGTCCGTCGACCGGGCGTGGTCTCCGCCGGACGCCGCGGTGGCCGCCATCGGCAGCACCCTGGGCCTGCTGGCGACACCCCGCGCGCTGCCCCCCGAGGAGGTGCTGGCCGCCACCGGGCCGGCGCGCTGGATGGTGGAGCTGGTCGTCGAGGAGGTGGACCGCGCGCTGGTCCGCGGCCAGGCGATGCGCGGGGCGGTCAGCTTCGCCGACGGCACACCGGGGTGACCCGGGGCGCCGTCCTCAACCGGGCCGCCTGATCTCCAGCGCCCGGGCGACCCGGCGCGCCTCGCCCAGCGCCGCGCTCACGGTCTGCTGCGCCGAGGAGGCGAGCCCGGCGAGGAGGTCCCGCCGGTACTGGTCGTCGCCGAGCACGGCGTTGCACTCCCGGCACAGCCCGGACCCGCTGTTCATGGTGACGGCCTGGTGCTCCCCCGCGCCGCGGGCCAGACACCGGCTGCACCAGCCGAGCGGGCGGGGGACGCGGTTCTTGTCGGCCATGCCGGCACTGTAGGAGCCGCGCTGTCCCGCCGCGGCTCAGGAGGCGACGCCCCTGGGCTCGCGGGAGGTCCGTGCCGCGCGGAGCACGTCGACGCTCATCGCCGCGCCGGCCGCCGCGACGACCCCGCCGAGCAGGAACGGGACGAGGAAGGCGCCCGTGGTCTCTGCGAGGTACCCACCGAGGGGTGGACCGAAGAGCTGCATCACGCCAAAGGCGAGGGTGCACCGGCCGAAGGCCCCGGCGAACTCCCGCGGGGTGAGGTAGTCCGACAGGTGGGCTCCGATGACCGCCGGCAGCCCGGACATCATCAGACCGAACAGCAGGGCGGACACCGAGGCCAGCGGTTCGGTCCCCAGCGGCACCAGCAGGATGGACACGGCCATGGCCAAGTAGCCGCTGATCAGCGTGGGGCCGCGACCCCACCGGTCCGACAGCGGCCCGAGCAGCACCCCGCCGGCGACCAGGGCGACCCCCACCAGGGTGTAGACCGCCGATGCGTGGCCGGCCGTGAAACCGGCGTCGTCCTCCAGCGCGGTCACCAGGTAGCTGGTGTACAGGGAGTAGGCCAGGCCGTAGGCGGCGTAGCCGCCGGTCAGGCCGATCCAGCCGGGGACCCGGCGCAGGGCGCCGGCGCGCACCGGGACGTCGTCGTCCCGGCGGGGCGCCGGCCGGAGCAGGAGCAGGCACAGCACCAGGGCGACGACCGCGACGACCGTCTCCACCAGGTAGACCGTGCGCCAGGACCCGTCGCCGGCCTCAGCGTGCAGCGCGGCGACCAGGACGCTGGCGAAGACGATCCCGCCGCCGATGCCCGAGCCCGCCAGCCCGATGGCGGCGCCGCGGCGGGACGGGCGGACGACGGAGCCCGCGAGCCCCGGGGCGGGCACCCAGATGAAGGCCCCGCCGATGCCGGTCAGGGTGAGGCCGACGGCCAGCTGGACGGCGCCGCCGGCGGTGGTCAGCAGCAGGAGCCCGGCCGTGCTGCAGCTCAGGCCGGCCTTGATGAGCGTGGCGGGCCGGGCCCGGCGGGAGAGGGCGCTGACGGCGAGGGTCCCGACCAGGTAGGCGGCGACGTTGGCCGTCGCCACCAGACCGGCGAGCGCGTAGGAACCGAGCAGGTCCCGGTTGATCGCCGGGAGCAGCAGCGCGTAGGAGAACCGGCCGAACGCCTGGGCGACGGCGGAGGCGAGGGCGACGAGCAGGACCAGCACGCGCGGCCGTACCTGCACCCGGTCACCTCCGCACGCCGCGCGGACGACGCGGCACCGTGGCCGTCCGACGGGGTGCAGTCCATCACGCCCGGCGCTGCGCCGGGCCGGCCCGCGCAGGACCGGCCCGACGTCCCCTTCTCCAGGTGGGTCAGCGGTCGAGGGTGTCCCCGATGACCTCGGCGATCTCGGCGTGGCCGTCCTGGTCGGGGTGCAGGCAGTCGGGACCCCCCACGTACTGGCCGGCCTCCAGCTCGCCGTAGAGCTCGGCCACCTGGGCACCGGTCGCCGCCGCGACCTCGCGGATCACGTCGTTCAGCCCGGCCGACAGGTCGAGGAACGGCAGCCGGCCGCCCTCGAGGACGACGTCGGCGATCTGCTCGGCGGCCGGGTTCACCCTGGTGAGGAAGCAGGAACCGATCGGGTTGTAGTACGTGGTCACGACCACCTCGGTGTCCCGGCCGGCGGCGGTGACCAGCCGCTGGAGGACCTCGGTGAGCTGCGTCCGGGTGGCGGCCAGCGCGGTGTCCACGGTGTCCTGGCAGGCGGCGGTCGAGAGCGTGGCCACGCAGGCCCGGATGGCCGGCCCGGACACGTCGTTGCCCCCGATGGTGACCGTGACGACCTCGACGTCGTCGTGCGGGTTCCGGTTTCCCTCCCGCTCGGCGATGAGGTCCAGGGCCGGCTGCAACTGGCCGGCGATCAGCGAGGTGGTCGTGGCGGCGGGCACCGCGGTGTTGCGGAGCTCGAAGTCGACCGACGAGCCGGGGGTGGCCTTGTCGGCGGCGGGGTTGTAGCCGTCCTCCAGCCGGGTGAGCAGCAGCTCGGGGTAGCCCGACGCCTTCGGCACGGCTCCGATGCCGGCGGGCACCGAGTCGCCGAGCGCCAGGTAGACGGGCCGGCCGAGCCGGTCCTGCCCGCCCGGCGCGGCCGCCGCCGGGCCGAGTGCGCTGCCCAACAGGGCCAGACAGGCCGCTCCGACGAGTGCAGTCCTCCGCATGACATCTCCCCCTGGTCACTGATCGTTCGATGACACAACGTGTGTCGGCGATCACTGTGCGCCAGGAGATGTGCTCGTGTCGAGCAGAACGCCGGCTCAGCTCGCGAGCAGCGACGCCGCCGCTCAGGGTGCCGGGAGCGTGGCCCGCGCCTTCTCCACCGCCATGGCGGTCAGCTCGTCCAGTCGTTGCTGGTCCAGGCTCCGGGCGGGCTCGCCGTCGACGCGCTCGCCGTCCGTCAGCACCAGAGCGCTGCCAATGCGGACCACGATGAGGTCCAGCACGAGCGACGGCCCCTCGTCGGGGGCGACCTGGTGCTCCAGCGCGACGGCTTCGTCACCGAGCGGGGGCGCGTCGCGCTGCACCACGGTGACGGTGCTGGCGCGGCCGTCGAGGAGCTCCTGCTGGAAGGTCGGGCACTCGGTGACCGTGGACGCGATGGTCGCCAACCGGTCGCCCGCCACCTCGGGCGACTCCCACAGGGAGATCGACTCACCCAGGATGGGACCCGGGGGTTGACCGTCGGCGAGCAGGCGCTGGGCCTCACCGAGGCGGGCCGCGTCCTCCCCACCGGTGACGACCTGGGTCTGCGGACAGCCGGAGAAGCCGCGGTCGGACTGCGGCACCGCGCCGAGGTCGATCCAGCCGTCCCCGAGGTCCTCGGGGGTCAGCAGCGCCTCGAGCACCTCAGGCGGGGTGCCCGCCAGCGCGATCGGCACGGACGGGGTCAGCCGGGTGCCCTCGTCTCCCCCTCCCCCGCACGCCGTCACCAGGACGGCGACGCCCACGGCTCCCAGCCACCGGCGTGCGCGGTCGTGGAGGCGTGCGCCGCGCTCGTCCATGGACGCCCCCTCGGCGGGCCGCGTTGTGGGCCGTCAGGTTGTCACCGGGACGCGGCGCGGTCCAGACGTACCGGCGCGTCGGGCACCCCGCCACGCGCGTGTCCCGCTACGACCGCTGCTGCCGACGGGCGATGACCACGAGGACGCCGACGACGACCACGAGCGGCGCCCACGAGGGCAGCCCGAAGGGCCCGAGCAGGAGCTGCGCGACGAACAGCACGAGGCGGAAGCAGAGCCAGAAGGCCAACGCCATCAGCAGCCAGAACAGCAGGGGTCGTTCCATCTGCATGCGGCGCAGGTGGTCCATCGCTCCTCCTCGGTCGTGCGATCGGACGACGCGGATCGACGGTGCGTCGCGGTGCGGCACCGACCACATCGGCGCCCCGGGCCCACGACCGGACGTCGCCGTCCATTCAACCCGTCCTGCCTCCTGCGTGCGTCCGTCGCGGCGTCGACGGGCGGCCGAGCGGCAGTGCGCAGGCTCACTGCCGGCCGGTGCTTGCTTCGGCTAGCGGCGGGCATGGAGGAGATGTCGGTCGTCGAGCCACGCATGTCGGACCGCGGTCCTGTGTCCCGTTCCGGGACCAGGAGCCGCTCCGACCGCCGGCAGCAGATCCGGCGACGCAGTCCCCATACACGAGAGGCCAGGTGCCACCATGGCGCAGTCCAAGAGCACCACCCGCACCGAGACCGTCCCCGTTCCCGTCGACGTGACCGTCGAGGAGGGTGACCGCGGCGCGAAGGGCCCGACCGGCCCGGTCGGCGCCGCCGGCGAGCCCGGCGAGAAGGGCCCCCGCGGCCCGGTCGGCGCCGCCGGCGAGCCCGGCGAGAAGGGCCCCCGCGGCCCCGTCGGCACCGCCGGCGAGCCCGGTGAGAAGGGCCCCCGCGGCCCTGTCGGCCCGGTCGGGCCGGTCGGCGAGCGCGGCCCGAAGGGGCCGATCGGGCCCCAGGGCGAGACGGGTCCCCAGGGCGAGACCGGCCCCCAGGGCGCCGAGGGCAAGACCGGCGAGCAGGGCGAGCAGGGCCTGCCCGGCTCCACCGGCCTCCCGGGCGAGCAGGGTCCGCAGGGTGCACCGGGCCTGCGCGGCGAGCAGGGCGAGCAGGGCGTGGCCGGCGAGCGTGGCGTGCCCGGTGAGCAGGGCCCGCAGGGCGAGAAGGGCCTGCCCGGGGCCCAGGGCCAGCGCGGCGTGATCGGCGAGACCGGCGAGCAGGGCCTGCGCGGCCTGCAGGGCCTCCAGGGCGAGCGCGGCGAGCAGGGCGAGTCCGGCGTCCGTGGCCTGCAGGGACACCAGGGTCCCCAGGGCCCGGTCGGCCCGGTCGGCCCGGTCGGTCTGCCCGGCGTGCAGGGCGCGCAGGGCGCGTCCGGTCCGGCGTGGCTGTACCAGCCCAGCCCGGCCGAGCTGGCCGCCAAGGTCAAGCACGCGGCGCTGGACTTCTCCGCGCGGACCCTGATCGACCCGCGGGTCGGCGCCCGCTACCTCGCGACCCTGACGTCGCGCCTGGTGAAGCTGCAGGGCGGGCTCGTCCTGCGCGCCATCGTCGACACCGATGCCGCGGCCAACGGGAAGCCGGTCGCCGACCGGTCGAACGTGCGCTTCATCGCCTGATCGCACCTGTACGGATGAAGGGCGCCTCGTCCCGCTGAGTCGGGACGAGGCGCCCTTCGCCGTCGGGTGGCGGGTCCATCTCGCTGGGTCGTCGCGAGACGCTGGGACGATGACCGACGAGATCCGCACGCCCCGGCTGCTGATGCGTCGATGGCAGCCGCGGGATCGGGCGCCGTTCGCGGACATGAACGCGGATCCCCAGGTGATGCGGTACTTCCCGGCGCCGTTGACCCGCGAGCAGAGCGACGCGCTGGTCGACCGGATCGAGCAACACTTCGCCGAGCACGGCTACGGGCTGTGGGCGCTGGAGGCCGACGGGCGGCTCCTGGGGTTCACGGGGCTGTCCTGGGTCACTTGGGAGGCCGGGTTCACTCCCGCCGTCGAGGTCGGCTGGCGGCTGGCCCGGTTCGCGTGGGGCGCCGGTTACGCCAGCGAGGCCGCCACGGCGGCGCTGGTGCGCGGCTTCCAGGACGTCGAGAGCATCGTCAGCTTCACCGCCGCGTCCAACGAGCCGTCGACACGGGTCATGCGGCGGATCGGCCTACGGCACGTGTACGACTTCGACCACCCTCGGCTGCCCGACCAGCACCCACTGCGGCGACACGTGCTGTACCGGGCCGATCGCGAGAGCTGGCACCCCCGGCCGCCGCTGCCCTGACCGACACGCACCCGGGCACACGGTCCCTGCCGCCGAGGAGCCTTCATGCAGTTGAGGAGTGCGGGGCGACGGACGAGTCGGCCTGTACGCCGGGTTCAGCGGGTGCCATTCCGCTGACCTGCGGCTACCTATCCGAGACCGGTCTGAGCTGCGGTTACAGCTTTCGGCGTCTGCTGTTAGCTCCCGTCGCTTCTCGTCGTTCTGCGCCATGGATGCGCCATTGGCTTTCCACGTCACAAATCCGCCGAACTCGGTCTGTACGAAGACAAGCTGGGGCGGCGTCGCGTTCCCTGCCCCTGAAGGCGACGCCGCCGCACGGGTCCGCACGGAGCCCCGCCGGTCACCATGACGGCGGGGCTCAGTCGTCCCTAGGGGGTGGGTCATGCGCCCATGCTGGTCCTTGCCGCCCCACGGCCACGGCGGAGCACGCCGTACTTGTTGCGGATGTTGCGGACCGCTGGGAACGAGCGATCGGTAAGCTCAGCCAGCACCGGGGGCGCAAACCTCGGTCCGCACCAGGCAGGTGGACGACGGACGAGCCATGCATGACTGGGTAGGGGCATGCTCGGCCGGCCGTGCACCATTCAGCAAGGACGCCCGGTCAGACGTATGGCGACGGTGTCGCGTCTACCCGAGCCATATTCCCAGCGACCTGGATCGTGACGGGGTGCATGGCGCCCAGGGTCTGCAGAAGGACGTTGTGGGCCCGGTGGAGTAGCCGTCGGGCTTCGTCGTCGTGGCCGCGTCGGCGGTGCAAAGTGGCGAGATTGTTGAGGATGTGGCCGACCTGCGGGTGCTCGGTGCCGGCAGCCGCCTCAAACTGCACCAACGCCATGCAATAGTGCTGTTCGGCCTCGTCAAGGCGCTCCTGTGACTGGCAGACCGAGCCGACACCGTTCCGCGCCAGAGCAGCCTCACGGCCGGTGACCGGGTCGCTGTCGAGGGTCCTTAGGGCCCGCCGGTAGAGCTGCTCGGCTTCGACGCCTTCTCCGGCGCCTTCCAGCAGGGCGGCGAGCGCGGCGCAGTCGAGCCCGATCGGCACGTCGTCGGCGTCCGCCATCGTCTCCCGTATGGCCAGGCCGCGACGGGCTGGCGGGATGCCGTCGGCGAACCGGCCACGGGCGTGCGCCAACCCCCCGACGTTGTGCAGCACGGTGGCCAGCAGCGGGCCCGGTCCAGCGGCCTCAGCGACGATCAGTGCCCTGGCGTAGGCCGCTTCAGCCGTGTCGAAGTGCCCGCTGAACTTCGCCGCGACACCGACGAAGTTCCAGGCGCACGCCGAATCGATCGAAGCCACGCCGCGTGCGGCGGCAGCCGCCGCCGCACGCTGCGCGACGGCCAACGCGTCGGCGTAGCGCCCGACCTCGAGCAGATTCTGCGCCGACTCCAGGTCGGCACCGGTGACGACCGTCAGCCCGTCACCCGGGTCGTCGCGTTCTCGTTGATGGTCATGCCGCGGGTGGTGCGGGTCGTCGCGTTCTCGTTGATGGTCATGCCGCGGGTGGTGCGGGTCGTCGCGTTCTCGTTCATCCCGAGCCCGCGGGTGGTGCGGGTCGTCGCGTTCTCGTTCACCCCGAGCCCGCGGGTGGTGCGGGTCGTCGCGTTCTCGTTCACCCCGAGCCCGCGGGTGGTGCGGGTCGTCGCGTTCTCGTTCACCCCGAGCCCGCGGGTGGTGCGGGTCGTCGCGTTCTCGTTCACCCCGAGCCCGCGGGTGGTGCGGGTCGTCGCGTTCTCGTTCACCCCGAGCCCGCGGGTGGTCCGGGTCGTCGCGTTCGGCTGGCTACCTCTGGGCGGTGTGGTGCCGGGCTTGACGGGCTTGATGGCGGCCATGTCGGCCTTCCCCTCTGGCGGCGCACCCGGGGAAGTCCCGTGTGCTACGCCGAGCGTGTGCCTGCCAGGATGGCCGGTATAGAGCAGGAGTGCCCTCCGTGTTAGGGGTGGCGGCGTGGCGGATGCATTTCAGGCACTCGACCGTGCGCTCGATCCCACCTGGGTTCGCCCGGCGCTTGCCCCGGACGTAGAACTGGCCCGTTTCTGCAGCCGACTCGGCGGGGATCACGCGGTGATCAGCCAACCGCGCTCAGCCTGCTTCTATCGGCTATCCGGAGCGCAGGCAGAGTTCGCCGCGTCGCTGGATGGCACCCGAACTGTCGCCGAGCTTGCCGCCGCCGCTGACGCCGGTGGGCTCGAGGACGGCGAGTCGGAGAAGCTGGTGGAGTTCCTGCGCCGGCTAGGCTGCCTCCTCCAGCCGTCGACGGACGTGTTCGTCGCGCTGAATCAGCGGTGCGCCCGCGCCCGGGAGAGCCGCCTGAGCCGGGCAGTGACGAAGGTGCGCGCACCGACGGTGACCGTCCGCGGTGTCCCGACGCTCACCGACGTCGTGTACCGGCACGGCGGTCGATGGCTGTTCACTCCGGCCGCGCTGCCCGTCCTGGTGCTGATCATCGTGGTTGGCCTCGTCCTGACCATCACACAACGGCACCACTTCACCGTGCTTGGGCAGCCGACGGCCACGACCGCGGCCACCGTCTGGCTCCTCATCCTCATAGCCGGAATCGCTCACGAATTGGCGCACGCCCTGGCGATCCGGCACGCCGGGCGGCGCATCCTCGGTGCCGGGTTCGGGCTGTATCTGGGCAATCCGGTGTTGTTCATCAACAGCTCCGACATGGTCATGGCGGCGCCGCGGGCCCGGGCAGTGAACGCAGCCGCCGGCCCGGTTGCGAGCTTGGTCATCGCCGGCATGGCCGGCATCGTCGCGGCCGTGGTGGGGCCGTCGACCGTCGGGGAGATCAGCTACCGGATGGCCGTGCTGACCTTCGTGCTCGTGGCGGTGAACCTGCTTCCGTTCCTGGAGCTCGACGGTTACTGGCTTATCACCGATCTGCTTGATGTCCCGGACCTGCGGCCGCGGGCACTGGCGTTCCTCCGGCAGGAGCTGGTACCGCGCCTCCGGTCAGGCCCCCCACTGAACCGCGGGGAATGGGGGCTGGTCGGATTCGGAGTAGCCGGATCGGTCGCGACAGCGGGTGCGCTCGTGCTGGCAGCCGTCTTCTGGTGGCCCATCTTGACCGCCGTCACCGCCGGCCTGTGGCGCGGTGGTTGGCCGGGCCAGTGCGTCCTCCTACTGCTCGCCGTGCTCGTCGCAGCACCTCTCACCGCGTTCCTGTATGGCCTCGCGGCCCGCTGCTGGCGGTGGGCGACGACCCGCCGGGACGCAGTCCGCTTCCGGCTCCAGCAGCGCTGGAGGGTAGCCGCCGCCGAATTGGTCGCGGCCCTGCCACAGGTCATCCGCATAGAGGAAGCGGAGCTTGGGGAACTCGCCGGCCGAGTGGTGCGCCGGAAGTTCGCCACCGGCGACATCCTCCTCCGACAAGGCGACCCCGCTGTGGCGTTTCAGGTGCTCCGCCGCGGCCACTGCACCGTCGCAATAATCGACGGGGCGGGAGACGAGATGGTGACCGCGAGGCTTGGCCCCGGTGATGCGTTCGGCGACCTAGCTCTCCGCGAGCGCACTGTTCAGCAGATAACCGTTCGCGCCGAGAGCGACGGCGAGCTGTTCGTCATCGACGCTGGCACATTCCTGCGCCTGCTGAACGGACGCCTGGCGCCCTCACCCGTTCCCAGCCAGTGGGCCATCACGCGGGTGCGGTCGCTCCCGCCCTTTCGTGACCTCGGCCTAGCCGCCCTAACCGACTTCGCGCGGGTTGGTGTCTGGCTCGACGTCCCACCCGGCGCTGTCGTCGGGGATGCGGACGATGCCGTCACCACCCTTTTCGTCGTTGCCTCCGGGCAACTCGACGCGGCTGTCGGCGGACGATCGGTCGGCACTTTCCGTATTGGCGACTTCTTCACAGCTAAACGCTCACCCGCGGGGCCGCTACGTGGGGACACCGTACGGGCGCTCACTCCCGTGCGGCTTCTCGGTCTGCCTCGCGCCGCTGCCGAGCGACTTCTGCCTGATCCGCTCAATTCCCGCCCCCCAGCTGGGCACCCACACGGCTCCAAACCCGCGACGCACATGCGAGACCGGCCGTGATCTGCTGGCACTGCAAACAGCCCGCGTGCGGCTGCTGCCGATTCTGCGGCCGGGCTGTCTGCCCCGATCACCTCACCACCCGGCCCTACCCGATCGCGGTGTGGCGCGGCGGACCCGGTCGTACGCCACGCACACTCGTCGTCGAAGACGCCCTCTCCTGCGGCTTCTGCACACCACGGCCGGACCCCATCGAAGTCCCGGAACTCGACACATAGAAGCCGCCTTCATCGGCGGCTTCGCCGTAGACGGCAACACCGACGTAGCAGCCCAGGACCGGAGACCACCAGCGCCTGTCGCCGCTTCACCCGACAATCCCACTGCCGGGATCGCTGACTAGCCATCCGTCATCTCCCCATCGACAGGCTTGGTGAAGCGCACTGCGCACGGCACGCTCGAACAGAAAGCGGTCGACGAAGGACCCGAGAGAGTCGCCGTGATCGGTCGACCACACGCGCGGCGCCGCACGCCACGCGTAGAACCGCCCCAGCCGCCCCCAGTGCTTGACCTCGAACGGGTAAGCGCCCTCGGGCAGCGGCGGCACCGCCCACTCCGACAACACCAGCCGCGACAGACGCGCAGGTGGCGGCACAGTCGGCGACGGACGGCGCTTCACGTCGCACCCCCTCGGCGGCAACCCCCTGAGGCCCTGCGGCACGAGCGACCGCCGGGAGTAGCCCGATATCCCCCCGCTAGTGCCGCGCCCGGCAACTCTCGTCCTGAAGGCGGCCTATGGGACACCTACGCCGGGTCAGGCCCGATCTGGAAGTTAGGGGCCGCTCGCCAAAGAGACGCCGTTCTCAGAGCTTCGAACGGCTAGTCTGGCGGCGCCGGGATGCGGCCGAAGGTCGCAGCTGACAACCCCCTCCCCGCGGGCGCCCGGTAGCGCGATGGGCTCTGCTTTCGAGCAGTGTCTTGTCCCCTGTTCGCAGGAGGCGAGAGAGGAGTTTTAGCGATGGTTGACGCCTCGACACTGCAGGCGGTCATCGATTTGATGGCGCTCGTGGTGCTGGTCAGCTTGCTTCGTTACGTACTGGTCGTCCTCCAGGACGACGCGGAACGAGCTGCGCGTCGGAAGCGACGTAGGTAGGGGTTCGTTGGGAGCCAGTCAACTCCAGGGTTGTGGGGTCCTGGCGCCCAACGGATCCTCCAGCCGCCACCGGGCAGTCACCGCAGTCGCCTACTGCCGATCTGCGGCGGGTTGGCAGGTGAGTAACGGGGGATCTAGTCGTCTGCCCGGGTGCCCCATAGTGGGCCGCTCATGGACACCAAGGCCGCCGTCCGCGCCGTACCGGCAAGGCGAACGTGGGCGGCCGGGGTACTAGGTCAAGCCTCGGGCTCTGGACCGCCCCACCCACTCGGGAGCGGCCACGGGCGCCGCCTGCTCGGCGCTGACGACCTTCGGATCGAGGTCGGGCATCGTGGCCAGCGCGTGCCGGTCACGGGCGTACAGCCTGGGCAGGGGACGATTGTGCGACGCCCGCCACCGCTGCCGGGCCCTCAGCCACTTCTCGAAGCCCGCGAAGTTGCCGGCGGCGTGCTGCGCCACCGGGTACCGAATCAACTCGGCCGGCGGCTCCACCCCCCTGGACACCGGGGCCTGCACCTTGCGCCGCATCAGACGGCGCCCCGGATCCCGTAGGTGCCACGGACGCCCACACGGCGCTGGGGGCGGGCGCTGGCCTGCTGGTCCCCCTCCTCGCCGTTGGGTAACCGGAGGGCGGCCAGCAGGCGCGCCAGGGTGATGCGCTGCTGCCTCGCCTCGGTGGCGGCGGGGTGGGCCTTGAGGCCCTGCGGCGACTCGACCATCACCCCGTCGCGCTGTAGCTCGGCGTCGAGCTTGGCGAGCAGGTCCACGGTGCGCACGGCCTCCACCAGCAGGGTCCGCTCGTGCTGCTCGAGGTCGAACACGTTGACCACCGACGACCACAGGGCTAGGGCATCGGCTCCCAGGCCCCCGGGGGCGCCCTCGGCGGGCGCAGGACGCTTAGCCATAGTGACCACCGCCCCCGCTATAGGTCACGCGGTTCGGCTTCTGCGCACAGCGACTGCCCTCCCGGCGGTCGAGGGACTTCATGGCCGGCAGGGAACACTCCCCTACCGTCTGTGGCCGGATCGTCACTCGGTCGCGCCAGTCTCGGCGCCGAAGATGCGGCCGGCGAACGCCGCCTGTCGCTGAACGGAGCTGGGCGGCGAGACGAGGTCCGGGGTGTGGTCGCCGCCGCGGCGCTCGATGCCCACGGCCTGCTCGGCCATGGCCCGGGCGTTGTGCCGATTGGCGTTGATCCGCGTGATGTGCGGGCCGAAGACGGACCAGAAGGCCGCGTCCTGCTCGGCCACGGTGGGCAGCCACGGCCGGGCCGGCGCCACCTCGTCGGACACGGTCCACAGCAGCCGGGCCGTGGCGTCCTCGGGGAACGGGATGAGCGGGCCGCGCATCGGCGGCTTCCATCCGGGGAAGAACGCCATTGGGTTCTCGAACGCGGCGAACAGACCCTCGTGGTCGTGCTCGACGATGCGCATCCCAACGCGGTTGGCGCGGGCGTGGGCGTCGGCGATAACGCGCCACTTCTCGACGAGGCCGGGGAGTTCGACGTAGGCGGCGCGGACCTTGGCGTTGGCCGTGATGAGGCTGTGCGTGTCGATGGTGTACCCGCCGCCGATGTGGGGGCGCAGCAGGCCGGCCATCTCGCGTACCCGTGCGAGCAGCTCCTCATGCGCTGGCCGCAGGTGCTCGGTGATGATGCGGTCGGCGGCATCGCTGGCCGTGTTCACCGCGAGGTTGCCCGCCTGCTCGACGGCGAGGCGGAGGACGGCGACGGCCTGGTCGTAGGCGTGGCGCTGGTCCTGCACCCGACCGAACTCGGCGCCGAGCGCCAGCAGGTCGGGCGTCTGGCCGTTGCTGACGGCGTGCACCACCTGGCCGGCGGCGTCCTCCACGTGCAGGGTGCGCGGCGGCGGGAGCTCCGACTGCTGGAGGCGCTGCCACACGGCGTGCGCCTCGAGCACACCGGAAGGCAGCGAGTAGCCGCCGACGTCGGCGCTCTGGACGAGGCTGGACAGGCTGGACATGCGAACTCGGTCGCTGCTCATGGGTTGCGCCTTTCGGTTGGGGGGAGGGGGATGCGGGGCGGCGCTGGGTCGATCGACGCGAGAGGAAGTGGACTCGCTCCGGCCCATACGTCCGGCGTGCGCGGACCGGTCCCTAGGTCAGTCCGCCTCGGTGCGCTTGACGCGGCCCCGCTGGTCATGAGGTCAGGCGCTCGCATGGTCGGCGACGACGGTCAGGCGGTTGTGCCGGTCGGCGATGCAACCGACGCATCTGCCGTCTCTCGATTGGATCGAGTCGGGGTGAGCGCGGCATGCCGTGGGGGGAGGGAGCGGGGAAGGGAGCAAGGGAGCGGCACTGCTGTCCCCTGCGCTCTTGCTCCCTTGGTGCTCCCTTGCAGGTGGGAGGACCGCGTCAGCGGTGACGATCTCCCACAGCCAGCGGTCGGCGACCTTCGCGGAGCGGACCCGTTTGCCCTTAGCGCGCTTGAGCTGGTCCTTGCTGTAGCCCTCGACGCCACCGGCCTTGAAGACGTCTTTGGACGTCGCCGTGCCTCCCTGGGCGATGAGGTAGCCGAGCAGCCAGTCGGCCACCTCATGCCTCTCGCTGCGGTCCTCGTCGGCCTGCGGACTGCGCTGCAGAAGATCGCGGACCGTGGTGTCGGATTCGCCGAGCCAGGCGACGTGACCGACGCTGGCCGTCCCGCCGTCGTCGGAGGGGACGGTCGCTTCCTCGATCCGGTAGGCAAGCGAGGGGACGTCGAGGGACTGCCCGTTGGTCTTGATCACTGACAAGGTGCAGGTGCCCTCGTCCTCGTCGCGAGCGACGCCTAGGGCCTGTCGGATGACCTGGCCGTAGGCGCCGGCACCGCCGATCGAGTCGAGCGGCTCAGAGCCGCTGGTGCTCTTGCGGAAGTGACCGATGCCCAGGACCGCGGTGCTGGTCTGGTGGGCGAGCGCCTTGAGCTTCTCGAGCTGCGGACGGACGTTGCTGTTGTCGTTCTGCTGCCCGTCCAGCGATGAGTTGAGGGCGTCGAGGACGACCAGCGCCGGCCGCAGCTCCGCGATGGCCGTCCGCAGCTGCTCGAGGTCAGCGTCGACCAGTAGCGGGCTGCCGTCGGACTGACCGCTCACCACGTCGAGGATGTGGAGCCGCTGCGGGTCGCCATCGGCTGCGATGAACCGGGCCTTGAAGGTGCCCTCGGAATCCTCGGTGAGGCTGTAGAGGATGTTCTGCGGGCGCGCCAGGTAGCTGCCGGCTAGGCGCCCGGTGGTCAGCTTCGCGGCGAGGTCGGCGGCGACCGTGGACTTCCCGACCCCTGGCTTGCCGACCAGCATCGCCAGCTCGGCGACCGGCAGATAATCGCTCCAGAGGTACCGGGTCGGCACGATCTTGACCTCATGCAGTGATCGCAGGCGCAGCTTGCGGCCGTCGGTCATGCCGCCAGCCCCAGCCGGGGAGCGGGGCGCATCGCGGACAGCCGGCGCTCGAGCTGCACCACTGCCGCGCACTCCGCGTGCACGAGCTCGACGAGTGTGTCCAGGGGTCCGTTCGCCGCTTGGGCGATCCGGGCGGATAGCTCGCGGCTGCGGCGGCGCAACCTCTCTTCGAGCACCGCGACGGCGTCGAAGCGCCATGACGCCGGGACCACGCACGCCTCGGTGGCCTCGATGATGAGCTGGGCGACCGAGGAGAGTTCGTGCGCCGCGGCTGCCGTACCCGCTCGGCGGATGGCGGCCATCACGGCGTATCCACCGGGGGCGACGTCCTGGGCGACGAGCCCGCGGGCAGCCTGCAGGATCAGCCGCAGGCGGGGGTCGGCGAGGTCGTCGTCGGCGATGACGGCGAGGGCCTCGGCTGCGGTGGAGGAGGACAGGTGGAGAACGTCGCCGACGAAAGCGAGTTCGGGGTCGAGGTCGATCAATTCGCCACCGCCTCAACGGTGACGAACCGGCGCTGCCGGTACTCAGCGACACAGATGACGTCATCGGCGCGGGCGACCGGAACTGTCCAGCAGCCGCCCTGACGGTCGTACTGCCGTGCGTCGACGCCGGCCAGGTCCAGCAGCTGCGGGATTCGCGCGCCGTGCAGGCGAGCGGTGTTCCGGTGCAGCTCGACATGCAGCGTCGGACAGCCAGCTGCACTCGGCTTGTGTCCCTGCGACGCGCTACCGTGGTCCCAGCTTCCCGGCTGCACCACGGCGCCCGTCTCCTTCTGGAGGCGGGCGTTCGTCATGCCACACCTACTCGGGGGTGGTCGGCCTGCTCATCGAGCCAGGCGTCCACGTCCGACCAGCGGTAGCGAAGGTGCTTGCCGACCCGGATGCCGCGCGGACCCTTGGATTGGGCCCGCCAGACGTACAGCGTCTGCTTGGGGACGCCCACGAAGGCGGCCACCTCTTCTGCAGTCCCTAGCGGTCGTCGCTGATCCATCTCGTCTCCCTCGCGCGGAACAGTTCGTCAGGACGTTGCAGCGACAGCGAAGCACGACCGGGCGACTGAGCGCAAGTCGTCTTGACGGAATGTTTCGCAGCGACTTCACTGGTCGCCATGCCGCGCATCGAGTTTCATGAGGTCGTTCGGTCCAGTGGCCGCTGGCTGCTCTACGGGGGCCGGATGCTGGCGAGCGTGCCGGCAACGGCGACGTTCATCCCCGACGAGGACGATGTCGATCCCCTGGACTTCACGGTGCAGATGGGGATCGACATCGTGGACGGGCGTCTCAGCTGTGTCTCACTCAGTGCGGAACGCCTAACTGGCGGCCCCCCGATTACCAGCGAGGGTCTCCGGCGCGTGCCGGTGGCGGAGTATGTGATGGGGGCCGCCCGCTTCGGCCGCGAAATCCTGCTCGAGCGGATACAGAACGATGACGGGACCTACCGAGTAGTCGAGTTCGACCCGCCGGCGCCTGACTTCGCCCGGGATGGGATGACCGACGAGGCTCTAGAGCAGGTAGCCCGGATCTACGCCTGGGCGCAAGCGACCGGGCGGAAGGCGACCGGCATCCTCCTCAATGACTACGGAATGCCTCGGCCTACGGCCACGCGTTGGATACAGACGGCGCGTCGCCGCGGCATCCTCCGCGACGACCATCAGCGCACATCGGCCAGCGTTACCGCCCAGACGCAGCCCGGCTCGGCACCTGAAGGGGCACCCGACCATGGCGAGCGTTGAGGCTCGCCTGACCCGCAGAAACGGCCGGGAAGCGAAGGTCTACGACGTCCGCTTTCGCGACCCGGACGGCCGTCAGCGAAAGCGGACGTTCGCCAAGAAGGGCGATGCTGGTCGGTTCGCGGCGACAGTGGAGGCGGACAAGCTGCGCGGCCTGTACGTCGACCACCGAGCCGGGCGGGTCACCCTCGCGGACTTCGCCGAGCAACGTTGGCTCCCGTCGCTGGTCCATGTGCGACCGAACACGCTGACCCTCTACCAAGCCCACCTACGGAACCACGTGCTCCCGGCGTTCGGCTCCCGGTCCCTAGGGTCGCTGCGTCGGCAGGACTGCCGATCGTTCGTCGCGGCGCTCGCGGCCAGGCTCGCGCCGGCCACGGTCTCCACCGTCTACGCCGTCCTCCGGATGGTGATGCAGACCGCGGTCGACGACGGGTTGATCGCGGCCAACCCATGCTCGCGGGTGCCCCTGCCCCGCATCGAGCACCGGGTGATCGAGCCGTTGCCGGCGGCGTCCGTCGTGGCCCTGGCGGACGCGATGCCGAATCGCTACGCCGTGACGGTGTGGCTCGCTGCCGGTGCCGGGTTGCGGGAGGGCGAGGCCTTGGGGCTGACAGCGACCCGGGTGGACTTCCTCCGTCGCCGGGTCCACGTCGAGGAACAGTTGCAGGGCGCCAACGGCGCCGCGCCGAGTCTGGCCCCGCTCAAGACGCGTGCCTCTCGCCGGGTGGTACCGGTCGATGACTTCGTACTGACCGAACTCACCACGCACATGCAGCAGTGGCGGTTGGGCCCAAGCGGGCTGCTCGTGACCAACCGACTCGGGGCACCGGTGCGGCGCTCATCGTTCGGCCACTGCTGGCAGGTGGCCGTCGAAGGCTGCGGTCTGCCGCGCGGAACGCGCTTCCACGACCTGCGGCACTTCTACGCCTCGGCCCTGATTGGTGCGGGCCTGCACCCCAAGGCGATTCAGGCTCGCCTCGGACACGCCACCATCGCCGAAACGATGGACACCTACGGGCACCTGTTCCCGGACTCCGAGGATCACGGCCGGGGGGCGCTGGACAACCTACTCAGGGAAGCTCGTGTGCCATCGGGGTGCCACGCGGCAGCCGCTGAATAGCCGAGGCGCAGGTCAGCGGTTAGGCGACGGACGAGTCGGCCTGTACGCCGGGTTCTGTCCCCGGGCGCCTCACGGCGTCCCGATGGGCGGTCATCCATCTAGGCCTGCCGTTGCCGGCAGGCTCGAGCGGTCCACCCGCAGGCTCGGGCGGGCAGCCCTCGAACGCCTGCGCAGGACGGCGGCGGACCGCCGTCCCTCTCGACCTTGCTCCGGGTGGGGTTTACCGAGCCACACCGGTCACCCGGTGTGCGGTGGTCTCTTACACCGCCGTTTCACCCTTACCAGTGCACGCACTGGCGGTCTGTTCTCTGTGGCACTGTCCCGCGGGTCACCCCGGGTCGCTGTTGGCGACCACCCTGCCCTGTGGAGCCCGGACGTTCCTCGGCGACGGGGTCTCCCCCGCCGACGCGACCGCCCAGCCGACTCGTCCGTCGTGCCGGTCAGCCTACCGGCCCGGGACAGCGCGGCGATCACCCCCAGAACAGCCGGAACCCCACCCGCCGCCGGCCGTCCTCGGTCAGCGTCGACATGTCGATCACCTGCTGCGCCTGCTCCTCGACCGGGACGTCCGACAGCAGCTCCAGGTACCGGCGGTGCTCGCTCAGCGAGCGGACGGCGGCCTCGGCCTGGGAGGCGACGTCCACCTCGTGCGGCGGGTCGGTCATCTCCTGCACGGCGATGTACTGCACGCCCTTCCACCGCTCCTCGGTCAGGTCAGGGAAGATCCACTCGTTCGCCGCGTCCGCGACCGCGTCGAGCACGCACTGGCCCAGCGCCTGGTGGTCGGCGGAGTTGAGGTACGCCGGCGACACGCCGGGCGGGGTCCAGGTGGGCCCGAAGTACCCCGTGACGACCAGCTCGGGGCGGTGCCGCCGGATCGCCGCCGCCAGGTCCCGCCGCAACTCGGGCCCGGCGACGATGACGCCGTCCCGGTGGTCGAGGAACTCGACCTCGGTGACCCCGACGACGGCCGCCGAGCGCCGCTCCTCCTCTTCGCGCAACGGCCCAGCGGTCTCCGGTGGCACGCCCTCCATCCCGGCCTCCCCTCGGGTGGCCAGCACGTAGGGCACGTCCTTGCCGGCCGCCGTCCACACCGCGACCGCCGCCGCGATGCCGTACTCGATGTCGTCGGGGTGGGCGGCGACGACCAGGGCGCGCTGCCAGTCGTCGGGCATCGGGGCGGTCGGCATGCCCAGAGTCTGGCCTTCAGCGCCCGGCGACCGCCAGCAGCACGTCGGCCAGCTCGTCCGGCGCGCTGACCATCGGGTCGTGGCCGGTGGCCAGCTCCACGACCTCCCACCCCGGCTGGGACCGGACCCGTTCCCGCGACGGGTCGATGGTGGCCAGCGGCGGGGTGGTGCAGTCGACGAACGTCCGCGGGCGGGCGGCCCAGCGGACGGCGTCGAAGTCCAGCGGGTCGTCGTACACCCCGCCGGGCTGCGGGGTCTGCCGCCGCTCCACCCAGGCCGCGTCGTCCCCGGTGAGCCCGAACGCCGACGCGGGCGGCGGCGGCAGGTGCCCGTGCTCGGCGATCGCCGCGCGGCGCGCGGCCTGCACCGCGGCGTCGTTCCGGGTCGACCAGGCCTCCCCCGGCCCCGGGACGACGCCGTCCACGTAGACCAGCGACCCGATCTCCGCGCCGAGCCGGTCGGCCGCACCGGTGACGACCATCCCGCCGTAGCTGTGCCCGACCAGAACCGCGCCCGAGCACTCGTGCGCCCGGACGGCGGTCACCACGTCCTCGACGTGCGTGCCCAGCGTGATCGCCGGGGACAGCTGGTGCGCGCGCTCCCCCAGCCCGCTGAGCGTCACCGGGACGACGGTGTGCCCGGCCGCCCACAGCCGCGGCAGCACCCGCCGCCAGCACCAGGACCCGTGCCAGGCGCCGTGCACCAGGACGACGTCGGTCACCGGGTCACCGGTTCCGACGCCGCTTCCGACGGCGCTCCCGGCGCCCGGGCGGGCTCCGCGACCGGCGCCGGCTGGTGCCCGCCGATGGGGGCGCCGGCGCGGACCAGCCACAGCACCAGCAGCCCGCCGAGCACCCCGGCGACGCCGCAGGCCAGGAAGACGTCCCGCAGCCCGTCCGCGTAGGCGGCGGCGAACAGGTCGCGGAGCCCGCTGCGCGCCTCCGCCGGCGCCGCGCCGACGAGCTCGGCGGACTGCCCCCCGGACAGCGCCGCGGCGGTGCCGGCCGGGTCCGGCGTGCCGGCGTCGGTGAGCGTGGACGTCGTCCGGGCGGTGAACACCGTGCCGAGCACCGCCACCCCGAGCGCGAAGCCCAGCTGCCGGGCGGTGTTCACCGCGCCCGACGCCATGCCGCTGCGCTCCCGGGGCACCGTGGCCAGGGCGGTGGAGGCCAGCGTGGGGTTGGCGACGCCGACGCCGATGCCCAGCACCACCAGCCCGGGCACCAGCACGGTCCAGCTCGAGCCGCCGTCGACCGGGAGGAACATCAGCGAGCCGATCCCGACGAGCACGAGCCCGATCCCCACGACCAGCCGTGGCGGGAGGGTCTGCAGGCGGCGCCCGGCGCCGGCGGACACGCAGAAGCTGACCAGCGAGAGGGGCATGAACACCAGGCCGGTCTGCAGCGGGGAGAGCCCCAGGACCGACTGCAGCCACAGCGAGGTGAACAGGCTGCTGGAGAAGGCCGCCGCGTTGAGCAGCAGCGCACCCAGCATGATCCCGGTGAACGACCGGGAGCGGAACAGCCGGACGTCGAGCATCGGCGCCTCGCGGCGCAGCTCGACGGCGACCCAGCCGGCCAGCACCAGCAGCCCGCCGGCGATCGGCGCCCAGGCCACCGGCTCGCCCCACCCGTCGGAGGCGGCGCGGACCAGGCCGAAGACGACGCCACCGGCGCCGAGGGTGAACAGCGCGATGCCCGGGACGTCGGGCCGCGGGGCACCCGGCTGACGGGCCTCCCGGATGACGGCGACGGTGAGGGAGACGGCGAGCACGCTGACCGGCAGGTTGACGAAGAAGATCCAACGCCAGGACAGCTCGCTGAGCGCGCCGCCCAGGATCGGGCCGAGCGCCGCGGCCGCACCGACCACGGCACCCCACACGCCGAACGCCGTGCCCCGCTCCCGGCCCTCGTAGCTGGTGTTGATCAGCGCGATGGTGGTGGCCAGCATCGCCGCTCCGCCCATGCCCTGGACGGCGCGGGCGGCGATCAGCAGCTCGGCGTCCGGCGCGAGCCCGCAGGCCAGCGACGCGGTGGCGAACAGGACCAGGCCGGCCAGGTACACCCGTCGCCGTCCGTAGAGGTCGGCCAGCGAGCCCGCGCCCAGCACCAGGGCGGCCAGTGCGAGGGCGTACACGTCGACCACCCACTGCAGCTGGCCGAACGACGTCCCGAGGTCCAGCGCCATGTCCGGGAGCGCGACGTTCACGATCGTGACGTCGATCAGGAGCATGAACGTGCCGGTGCAGACCGCCACCAGCGGCAACCACTTGCGCATGGCCCCACTCTGCCGCCGTCCACCGACGGTTGCCGGGCGAGAGCATCGGCACCGGCTCGCCGGTGCCTGACGTGCTGGTGCTCCGCCGCCGATCGCGGGAGGCTCCCCGCACCGGCCGAGCAGACGGGGATGTCATGACACGAGTGCCGATGGACAGGCTGGCCGCCCTGCGGTCGACGACGGGAGCCCCGCCGGCGACCCGGCACCGGGCCTCCTACGGCCAGCACCTGGTCACCGCGGCGCTGGCGACCTGGCTGATGATCGGCCTGTTCGTCGACGGCTGGGCGCACAACAACCTGGACACGTCGCTGGAGACGTTCTTCACGCCCTGGCACGGGCTCTTCTACTCGGGCTTCGCCGCCTGCGCGGCATGGCTGCTGTGGCTGGTCCGGCGCGGCCAGCAACAGGGACTGCGCGGGGCCGCCGCCGTCCCGCTGGGCTACGGGCTGGGCCTGGTCGGGCTGGTCCTCTTCGCCGTCGGCGGGGTCGGCGACATGAGCTGGCACCTGGTGTTCGGCATCGAGCGGGACATCGACGCGCTGTTCAGCCCGACCCACCTGCTGCTCTTCGCCGGCATGGTGCTGCTCCTGGCGTCGCCGTTCCGCGACGCCTGGCACGCCGACGGGCCGACGGCACCGCGGCTGCGCGCCTTCCTGACGCCGCTGGTGTCGCTGTCGCTGGTCGTCGCCCTCCTCGCGTTCTTCTTCATGTACTGGTCGCCGTACACCTCCTGGGCGCCGAGCCGACCGGCCGCGGCGTACGCCGCCGGCGCGCCCGTCGAGTACGCCGAGTCGCTGCGCTACTCGCTGATCACCGACGGGGTCGCCACCGCGCTCACCGCCACGCTGCTGTTCGTCGGCCCGCTGCTCCTGGTGGTCCGCCGCTGGCGGCCACCGGCCGGGACAGCGACCGTGCTGTTCACCGTCCCCGCGGTGCTGTCCAGCGCGCTCGACGGCTTCAGCCAGCCCGTGCTGCTGCTGGCCGCCGTGGTGGGCGGCGCGGTCACCGACGCGCTGGTGCAGTGGCTGCGGCCGGGACCGGACCGCCGGCCGGCGTTCCGGGTGGTCGCCACGGTGTCGCCCATGGTGCTGGTCGCCGGCTGGTTCGCCGCGCTGAACCTCACGCAGGGCGTCTGGTACCCGGTCGAGTTCTGGTCGGGGATCGTCGTCTGGGCCGGGCTGACCGGCCAGGGGCTGGCCCTGCTGATGCTGCCCGCGCCGCCGGCCCGCACCGCCGCGAGCTGACGCCGCGACGCACCGGGCTCAGCGGCCGCGGGCGATCCGCAGCGCGGCCCGCAGCATCGGCACCTGCAGCGGCAGTCGGGCCGCCGCGACGGCCAGCGGCAGCGGGCGGTGCCGGAGCACCCGGAGCGAGTGCAGGTGCGCCGGCACGAACGCGGTCAGCAGTGCCGCTGCCGACCACCCGCCGGCGCGGCGGGTGGCAGGGGCCGCGAGCAGCGCCGCGGTGGCCAGCTCCGCGACACCGGTGCCGGTCACCCAGAGCCGGGCCGGGCCGAGTTCCGGCGGCACCATCCAGTCGTAGGTGCGCGGACGGACCAGGTGCAGGGCGCCCGCACCGGCGAAGAGGAGCAGCAGCGCCCGTGCCGACGTCGACATGGCACCCACCGTAGGCTCGGCGCCCGTGTCCGCCGTCGACCTGCTCATCGCCGCCGGGGTCGCGTTGCTGGCCGGCGGGATCAACTCGATCGCCGGCGGCGGCTCGCTGATCCTCTTCCCCGTCCTGGTGGCCCTCGGGCTGGGGACGGTGGCGGCCAACGTCACCAACTCCATCGCCCAGTGGCCGGGCTACATCGGCGGGGTGCTGGGCTTCCGCGGCGAGTACGGCGGCCAGCGCGGCCGGATCATCCGGTTCTCCGTCGTCGCCGTCCTGGGCGGGACGGTCGGCTCGGTGCTGCTGCTGACCACACCGTCGGAGGCGTTCGACACCGTCGTCCCGATCCTGGTCTTCCTGGCGAGCATCCTGCTGGCCTTCCAGCCGCTGATCACCAGGCGGCTGAAGAAGGCGGAGGACGGCGGCCGGACCCGCGACCCGGCGTGGCTCTACGTCGCGCTGTTCCTGGCCACCGTCTACGGCGGCTACTTCGGCGGCGCGCTGGGCGTGATCCTGGTCGGCGTCCTCGGGGTGGGGCTGCACCGGCTGAAGCTGGCCAACGCGATGAAGAGCGTCATCTCGATGGTGACCGCGACCGTGACCGTCGTCGTCTTCGGCATCTTCGGACCGGTCGAGTGGGCCTACGTCGCGGTCTGCGCGCCGGCCAGCCTGCTCGGCGGCTTCCTCGGCGCCAAGGTCGCCACCCGCATCCCCACGACGCCGCTGCGCATCCTGATCGTGGTCTTCGGCGTCGCGGTGGCGATCTACCTCTGGTTCAGCGTCTGACTCATTCGCCGCCGCGGCCGGGCTCCCCGATGGCGATCATCGCCTCCACGGCCTTCCGCGCCCGGGCGGCGGTGTCCGCGTCGACGTCCACGGCGCCCACGCCGGTGCGCAGGGTGTGCAGGAGCTTGGCCGGCGTGATCATCTTCATGTAGCGGCAGGCCGCGCGGGCGTTCATCGGGATGAACTCGGTGCTGCTGTTGAGCGCCCGCAGCTGGTGCAGGATGCCGATCTCGGTGGCCACCAGGACCTGCCCGGCGGTGGTCGCCGCGGCGGCGTCCACCATGCCGCCGGTGGAGAGCACCCGTGTGCGGTCCGCCGGGAGGTCGCCGGAGCTGACCAGGTCGAGCACGGAGGTGGTGCAGCCGCACTCGGGGTGCACCAGGACCTCCGCGTCAGGGTGCGCGGCGATCTGGGCGCGGACGTCGGCGGGGCTGATCCCCGCGTGCACGTGGCACTCCCCCGCCCAGATGGAGATGTTCTGCCGGCCGGTGACGCGCTTGACGTGGGCGCCGAGGAACTGGTCCGGGCAGAACAGGATCTCCCGGTCGGCCGGGATCGACCGGACGACGTCGGCGGCGTTGGACGAGGTGCAGCAGATGTCGGTCTCGGCCTTCACCGCCGCGGTGGTGTTCACGTAGCTGACGACGACGGCGCCGGGGTGCTCGGCCTTCCACTCGCGCAGCTGCTCGGCGGTGATGCTGTCGGCCAGCGAGCACCCGGCGGCGTGGTCGGGCAGCAGGACGGTCTTGTCCGGCGAGAGGATCTTTGCCGTCTCGGCCATGAAGTGGACGCCGCAGAAGACGATCTCGCGGGCGTCGGTCTGCGCCGCGACCCGGGACAGGTACAGCGAGTCGCCGGTGAAGTGCGCGACGTCCTGGATCTCGGGGACCTGGTAGTTGTGCGCCAGGACGACGGCGCCCCGCTCGTCGGCCAGCCGGCGGACCTCCGCGGCCCACTGCTCGTACTCCGCCGGGCTCATGGTCGGGTCACCGGCGGCGATCGTCGTGGTCACGAGGTCCTCCTCAGGCCAGGTGCGAGGTGTCGTTGACCAGTCGCACCGAGGTGCGTCCGTCGGAGGACCAGGTGACCGTGGACAGCGACGCGGCCTCCAGGAACACCCGGTGCACGATCTCGTCGCCGACGCCCAGACCGGCAGCCAGCATCAGCTTGATCGGCGTGACGTGGCTGACCAGCAGGACCGTCGTCCCGGCGTGCTGCTCCAGGACCCGGCGCCGGGCGCGGGCCACCCGGGTGGACACCTCGGCGATCGACTCCCCGCCGGGGGCGCGGACGTCGATCGCGCCCGACCAGCGGCGGAAGGCCAGCGGGCTCTTCGCCTGCGCCTCGGCGGCGGTCAGGCCCTCCCAGTCGCCGAAGTCGAGCTCCCGCAGGTCGGGGTCGGTGGTGACCGGGACGCCGAGTACCTCCGCCGCCGCCTCCGCGGTCTGCCGGGTGCGCTGGAGCGGGGAGGCGACGATGACGTCGATGCCCCGGCCGGCCAGGTGCTGCGCGGCCGCGGCCGCCTCCGCCCGTCCGAGCTGGGACAACGCCACGTCGCTACTGCCACTGAACCGACGCTCGGGGGTGTGCTCGGTCCGTCCGTGCCGCAGCAGGTGGGTCACGGTGGTGACCACCGCCGCGGGTTCGGTGACCGGTTGGGCCTCGTCCTCGACCACCACCGGCTCGGCGGAGAGGTCGCGGCGGACCGGCCGGCCGTCCATGGCGCTGTTGGCGAGCGCGTCGGCGGCGCCGTTCTGCGCGCGGGGCACCCAGGTGTAGCGGACGGAGCCGAGCTGGCGGGCGAGGTCGCGGGCCTGGACGGCGAGCTTCTTCATGTCCGGGTGCTTGACCTGCCAGCGTCCCGACATCTGCTCGACGACCAACTTGGAGTCCATCCGGACCTCGACCGTCGAGCTCGGGTCGAGGTCGAGGGCTGCCTGCAGGCCGGCCACCAGGCCGCCGTACTCGGCCACGTTGTTGGTCGCCCGGCCGATGAACTCGGCCCGCTCGGCGAGCACCCGCCCGCTGTCGGCGTCCCGGACCAGCGCGCCGTACCCGGCCGGGCCGGGGTTGCCGCGCGAGCCGCCGTCCGCCTCGACGATGAGCCTGCGAGTCATCGCTCGACTCCGGACTCGTTCCGCTCCCCGGTCGCTGGCGCTCCCTGCGGTGCTCGCTCGCCCGTCGCCCTCGTGGACCTCACAGGCCGGAGTCCGCCGTCCGGACCAGGATCCGGCCGCAGTTCTCGCAGCGCAGCACGGTGTGCGGGTCGGCCTTCCGGAAGGTGGCCAGCTCGTTGCCGTAGAGCTCGATCCGGCAGCCCTCGCAGCGCCGGGCGTGCAGGTGCGCGGCGCCGGTGCTGCCGGTCTGCTTGGCGATCCGGTCGTACAGCGCCAGCAGGTCCGCCGGCACCGTCGCGGCGATCCCGTCCCGCTTCGCCTGGTGCTCGGTGGTCCGCTGGGCGATGTCGGCGAGGGCGTCGTCCCGGAGCCGGGTGGCCCGCTCGCCTTCGGCCTCGGCCTGCGCGAGCCCCTGCTGGGCCGCGGTCAGGGTGGCGTCGGCGGTCTCGCGGCGCTCCATCAGCTCGAGCACCTGGTCCTCGAGGTCGGACTGCCGCCGGTGCAGGGACTCCAGCTCGTGCTGCAGCCCGGTGATCTCCTTGGGGGTGGCCGACCCGGAGTCGATGCGCGACTGGTCGCGGACCGCGCGCTGACGGACGGTGTCCACGTCGCCCTCGAGGCGCTTCTGCTCCCGGTCGAGGTCGCGCACCTCGGTCTCGGCCCGGACGACGTCGCCGGACAGCGTCCGCTGCGCCTCCTCGGCGGCCTCGACGGCGGCGTTCTCCGGGAGGGTGCGCCTGCGGTGGGCGAGCTGCGAGAGGGCGACGTCCTCCGCGGCGAGTGCCAGCAGCTTCTGCTGGTCGAAGTGGTCGGCCTGCACGCGGCCAACCTACCCGCGCGGCGGGGCCCCTCCGACCACGCCCGTGTCGGGCCGGGCGGCCCGCTCGGCGGGGCTGCCGACGTGCCAGGTCCAGGGGTCCGTGCGGCACCCGGACACGGCGACCTGGACGCGGCCGCCGAGGTCGCGGTGCAGCAGGTCGGCGGCCACCGGGAGCCACGGCCACTCCGAGGCGTAGTGCGCGACGTCGCAGAGCGCCGGTCCGCCGGACTCGCCGGCGTCGGAGACCGGGTGGTGCTTGAGGTCGCTGGTGAGCAGCACGTCGGCGCCCGCGGCGGTGGCGGCGGCCAGCAGCGAGCCGCCGCTGCCGCCGCACACGGCGACGGTCCGGACGAGGCGCTCGGGGTCGCCGGCGACCCGGACCCCGCCCGCCGTCGGGGGCAGGACGGCGGCGACCAGTTCGGCGAACCCGCGCAGCGGCCGGGCGGACGGCAGGTCGCCGATGCGGCCGAGGCCCGCCCGGGACGGGGCCGGCGCGTTGGCGGAGAAGGAGTACACCGGCTCCTCGTAGGGGTGCCCCTCGAGCAGGGCCCGTCGGACGGCGGCTCGGCGGCCGCGCGGGACCACCATCTCCAGTCGGACCTCGGGGACCCGCTCGAGCCGGCCCGGCGAGCCGATCGCCGGGTGCGCGCCGTCGCCGGGCAGGAAGGTGCCGGTGCCGGTGGTCTGCCAGGAACAGCGGGTGTAGTCGCCGACCACGCCGGCACCGGCCGCGGAAAGGACGTCGAGCAGCTGGTCGGCGTCCCCGACCGGGGCGAAGACGACGAGGGTGTCGGTCGGCGGGGCGGGCGCCGGGTCCAGCGACGTGGGGTCCACCAGCCCGAGGACGGCGGCGAGCGCGTCGTTGACGCCGTGGTCGGCGGCGCGGTCGGCGTTGGTGTGGGCGGTGAACAGGGCGATGCCGGCGCGGATCAGCCGGTGCACGACGCGGCCCTTGGGGTCGCTGGCCGGCACGCCGTGCACCGGACCGAGGAGCAGCGGGTGGTGGGTGACGACGAGGTCGACGCCGGCCGCGACGGCCTCGTCGACGACGGCGGACGTCGGGTCGACCGCGAACAGCACCGAGCGCACGGTCTCGTCGGGGTCACCGCAGACCAGGCCGACCGCGTCCCAGTCCTCGGCGAGGGCGGGGTCGTACCGGGCGTCCAGGGCTGCGACGACCTCGGCCAGCGACGCCCCCAGGGCCGGGGCGTCGTGGCCGTCGCGTGCCGGGACCGTCACGAGACCGGACTGTAGGTCAGCCGCCGGCACCGGGCATCGGCTGCACCAGGTACCGGAATCCGCCGGGCACGGATGACCCGTGAGGTCAGGACGGCTCGCGGGGTCAGAACGGCGGCGGGTCGTCGGCGGGCGCCGCGATCCCCGCCGGCACCGGATGGACCGGGGCCAGTGACCACTCGGCGGGCAGGTCGGTGCCCGGTGGCCGGGTGGAGCGGGTGACCCCGCTGGGTGTGGTGACCCGGAGGACGCCGTCGGCGGTCATCCGGTACGACCAGCCGGGCGCATGGGTCTTGAGCCGGTGGTGCCGGCGGCACAGGCAGCAGAGGTTCGCGCAGTCGGTGTGGCCGCCGTCCGCGTAGGCGACGACGTGGTCGAGGTCCGTGCGTGCCGCCGGGCGGCGGCAGCCGGGATGGCGGCAGGTGCGGTCGCGGGCACGGACGAAGCGCCGCTGTGCCGGCGTCGGTTGGTACCGGTCGACCGGCGGCGGGCGGTCCAGCACCGCGCAACCACAGTCGTCCTGCGGGTGGTCGCGGCAACCCCGGCGGGCCAACCGCTCCAGCTCCGCGCGGGTGACCGTGGCCCGCAGGGCTCCGGTGTGCGGGTCGATCAGGGAGATGTCCAGTCTGCCGCCCGTGGGGGCCTGCAGCCCGCCGGGGCAGAGCGCGTCCAGCTGCTCCAGCAGTGCCCGGAGCTGACCGGCGGTGATCGGCGCCCCGTCCACGGATGCCGCGTCCTCGTCGGTCGGCGCCGCGGCCCGGGCATCACCCTCGGCGGGACGGTCGGTCAGGGTCGGCAGCGGTGCCCGGACCTCGAGGTGCGCTGTCACCGGCTCGCGCGAGGTGTCCCACGGCCGCAGGATCAGGTCGGCCAGCAGCTGGGCGCGCAGCTGACCGATCGGCCGGACGTCCCCGTCGGCCTTGGCGAACCGGGCGTAGCGGTCCAGGGTCTCCCGGCAGGCGGCCACCGCCGGCATCGGCATCTCCCCGACGAGCTGCCCCATGCCGTCCGCGGTCGCCCGGGCGGTGACGTCCGCGCACCGCTCGGCCCGCTTGCGGCGCCGGTCGGCGGCCCCGTCGTCCACCGCGATCAGCCTCGCCGCGGTCCGCTCGGCCAGCCGGACCGGGGTCTCCCCGGCCACCGCCCAGTCCAGCGCCTGCGCCTCCACCTCGGCCAGGACTGCCGGGTCCACCGGCCCACCGGCGTCGATCGACTGCCCACCCAGCGCCCGTACGAGCGCGGTGGCCCGCGGCAGGTCGATGAGCCCGTCGGCCAGCGCCGCCCACGTGGTGGGCAGCTGGTGCACCAGCACCAGGGACCGCTCCGCCAGCCCGGTCGCCGCCGCCGGCGAGCACCGGGCCAGTGCCGCCAGCTCGTCGGCGAAGAACTCTGAGACCCCTGCCGGCTCCCGATCCGGCCCCCAGCCCTCGACCCCGTGACCCGGCTGGTCCTCGGTCAGGTCCGTGGTGGCCGGGCGCCGGGAGGCCAGCTCGGCCACCACCGCCGCCTCGTAGGCGGCGAGCTGCGACCGGGCACGGCCCACCGCCGCCAGCTCACCGGCCAGACCGTGGTCGTCAAACCCGGCCGGGTCCAGCACGTCGGTCAGCCGGGACGGTCGCCGGGTGACACCCGGGGGCAGTGGCTCGACGGGGAAGTCCGCAGGCATCAGCAGGGAAGGCGACACCGCCACCCCGAACCCACCGGCCTCGAACACAACCTGAAGCTAGCCCGGGGGTACGACAGTTCTGAGCTGCTGACCAGCGAGGACGACTCACGATGCAGGCACCGTCCGGCGCACCGCCCCGAGCTCGCGGGGATGGGGAGGACGGGGTCCTCACGCCATCAGCGGGTCGGCGTCCTCGTCGGCGGTGTACGCCGCCCACAGCGCGGCGTAGGCGCCGCCGGCGCGGAGCAGCTCCTCGTGCGGACCGGACTCCACGATCCGCCCGCCGTCCAGCACGACCACCCGGTCGGCGCGGGCAGCGGTGCTCAGCCGGTGCGCCACCACGAGCGTCGTCCGGCGGCGCGCCACCGCGTCCGCGGCCCGGGTGACCGCGGCCTCGGTGGCCAGGTCCAGCGAGGCCGTCGCCTCGTCGAACAGCAGCACGTCGGGGTCCACCAGCTCGGCGCGGGCCAGCGCCAGCAGCTGTCGCTGACCGGCCGACAACGCCCGCCCGCGCTCCCCCACCCGGGTCCGGTAGCCCTGCGGCAGCCCGGCGACGACGTCGTGCGCCCCCACCGCCCGCGCGGCCGCCTCGACCTCGGCGTCGGAGGCCTCGGGCCGGCCGTAGGCGATCGCGTCGCGCACCGTCCCCGCGAACAGGAACGCCTCCTGCGGCACCACGCCCAGCCGGCCGCGGTACTGCAGCAGGTCCAGGGTGCGCAGGTCCGCGCCGTCCACGCACACCGCGCCCGACGTCGGGTCGTAGAAGCGGGCGACCAGCTTGACCACCGTGGACTTGCCCGCCCCGGTCTCCCCCACGAGCGCCACCGTCTCCCCCGGCGCCACGGTCAGCGAGACGTCCCGCAGCGCCGGCTCCGGCGCGCCCGGGTAGCTGAACGTGACCCCGGCCAGCCGCACCTCGCCGCGCAGCCGGCCCACCGGCCGGGGCCCCGCGGCGGCCGGCGTGGACGTCGTCAGCCGGAGCAGGTCCCGGACCCGGCGCAGCCCCACGGCGGCCTGCTGGTAGCTGTCGAACACCTGGGACAGCTGCTGCACCGGGGAGAAGAAGGTGCCGACGTACAGCAGGAAGGCGATCAGGACGCCGGCGGTCAGCGTGCCCCCGGCCAGCCGCGCCGCCCCGACGGCGAGGACGGCGGCGGCCGCCACCTCGGACAGGAACTCCACGAACGGGAAGTACGTGGCGATGTACCGCTGCGCCCGCAGCCGGACGTCGCGGTAGGCCTGCGCGTAGCCGCGGAAGACGGCCGTGGAGTGCTCGGTCCGGTCGAACACCTGGGTGACCCGCAGCCCGGCGACGTCCTCCTGCAGCCGGGCGTTGACGGCGCTGACCCGCTCCCGGGCCTCGGTGTACGCCGGCACCGAACGCGCCCGGAACCACACCGTCGCCACCACCAGCACCGGCAGCGTGGCCATCAGGACCAGCGCCAGCGACGCGTCGATCAGCACCAGCGCGACGAGCACGCCGACCAGGGTCAGCAGGCTCACCAGCGCCGTGGTCAGGCCGGTCTGCAGGAACGTCGACAGCGCGTCGACGTCCGTCGTCATCCGGGTCATGATCCGGCCGCCGAGCTCGCGCTCGTAGTAGTCCAGGCCGAGCCGCTGGAGCTGGGCGAAGGTCTTGACCCGCAGCGTGTACAGCAGCCGTTCGCCGGTCCGCCCGGTCAGCCAGGTGGAGCCGATGGTGACCAGCCAGTCGGCGGCCACCACCGCCAGCGCGATGCCCGACACCGCCAGCAGCAGCCGGAGCGAGCCGGAGGTGATGCCGTCGTCCACCCCGTCGCGGACCAGCGCGGGGATCGCCAGCCCGGCCATCGCCGACAGCGTGACCAGCACCAGCGCTCCGGCCAGCGGCCAGCGGAACGGGCGGAGCAGCCGCCACAGGGTGAAGTCGGTGTCCGCCGCCCGGGCCCGGTCGGCGGGCACGTCGGGCTCGTCGACGGCCGGCGGCAGCCGGTCCACCAGCGCGCGCAGCGCAACGGTGGGCGCTGCCGCGGCCACCGCCGCGCCGGGGCCGCCGAGGGACGCCGCCGCGGCCGGCAGCGGGCCGGCGTCCGCCTCGGTCGGCGCCTCCTCCGGCCAGGCCGCCGGGGTGACCCCGCCAGGAGGAGCCGGCTCGGCGGCCGGCGCCTCGGCGGCGGAGATGCCGGACAGCAGCAGCCGGTAGAGAGGGCTGCGTGCTTCCAGCTCGGCGGCCGTGCCGACGTCGACCACCCGGCCCTGGTCGAGCACCGCCACCCGGTCGGCCAGCGCCAGGGTGGAGCGGCGGTGGGCCACCAGCAGCGTCGTCCGGTCGCGTACGCCGGTGCGCAGCGCCGCGTGGATCCGCGCCTCGACGGCGGTGTCCACCGCGGACGTGGCGTCGTCGAGCACCAGCACGCGCGGCCGGGTGAGCAGGGCGCGGGCCAGGGCGACCCGCTGCCGCTGCCCGCCGGACAGCGTGAGCCCCTGCTCGCCGACGACGGAGTCGTAGCCCTCCGGCAGCGCGCTGATGAACCCGTCGGCGTGCGCGGCCCGGGCCGCGGCCCGCACCTCCTCGTCGGTGGCGTCGGGACGGCCGAAGGCGATGTTGGCCCGCACGGTGTCGGAGAAGAGGAGGCTGTCCTCGAACACCACGCCCAGCGCCGAGCGCAGCGCGCCCAGCCGCAGCGTCCGCAGGTCCCGGCCGCCGATCCGCACCGCGCCCGACGTCGGGTCGTAGAACCGCGGCAGCAGCGTGACGATGCTCGACTTCCCCGATCCCGCGGTGCCGATCAGCGCCAGCGTCTCCCCCGGCCGGACCTGCAGCGACACCCCGCGCAGCACCGGCCGGTCCGCCGAGTGGCCGAAGGTGACGTCGTCCAGCTCGACGGTCAGCGGCCCCTCGGGCAGCTCGTCGGGCCCGTCGACCAGGGTCGGCCGCGCGTCGACGACCTCCAGCACCCGCTCCACGCCGGCGCGGGCCTGCTGGCCGATGGTGAGCAGCGCGGCCAGCTGGCGCACCGGGGACACCAGAGCGGCCAGGTAGGTGGCGAAGGCCAGGAAGGTCCCCAGCGAGATCGAGCCGCGCAGCGCCAGCCAGCCGCCCAGCGCCAGCACGCCGACCTGGCCCAGCGCCGGCACGGCCTGCAGGGCAGGGCTGTAGCGGGCGGTGAAGCGGACGACGCGCATCCGGGCGCCGAACAGCGACCGGGCGCCGCGGTCGATCCGGTCCAGCTCGCGGTCCTCCTGGCCGAACCCCTTCACCACCCGGACCCCGGTGACGGCGGCCTCCACGTCCCCGACCACCACGCCCGCCTGCTGCTGGGCCGCCCAGTTCGCCGGGAACAGGTCCCGCCGCGACCGCAGCCCCAGCCACCAGAGCGCCGGCCCGACGGCCAGCGCCACCACGGTCAGCAGCGGCGACAGCCAGGCCATCACCGCCACCGAGACGACGAACAGCAGCGCGTTGCCGGTCAGCTGCGGCACGAACGCGAGCAGCCCCTGCACCAGGGTGACGTCGCTGATCGACCGGCTGACCGCCTGCCCGGTCTGCAGCCGGTCCTGGCCCGGCCCGTCCAGACGGGCCAGCGCCGCGGCGACGTCGTTGCGCATGTCCATCTGCACGTCCAGCGACAGCCGGCCGGCCAGGTAGCGGCGGACGAAGCCGGCGGCGAAGCGCAGCACCCCGGCGCCGACCAGCGCGACGACGAAGGGCGTGACGGTCGCGGCGGTGCCGGCGGCGTCGGCGGCGACCACCCGGTCGACGACCTCGCGGGTGAGCAGCGGCACCGTGGCCGCGATGACCGAGCCGAGCAGCGCGGCGGCGAAGGCCCCGAACAGGTCGAACCGGTGCCGCAGGCAGTAGCCGACCAGCCGGCGCAGCCAGCCTCCCTCGGGGACCGGGTCCTCGGCCGGGCGGGCGGTGGGGCGGGCGACCTCGACGGCGGCGCTCACCCGCGCGGGACGACGGGGGGACGCGGCACGCCGTCCAGTGTGCGTCGGGATCGGCGACCGCGCCGCGACCGGGGTGGCAGGCTCCCCCCGTGGTCGATCGGGGGTTGCGGGCGCCCGCCTGGCTGGAGGAGCTCGTCCGCACCAGTCCCCCGGCGGTCCCGTGGCGCGACGTCGTCCGCTTCGCCGTGGTGGTCCCGGCGCCGCTGGCGCTGGCGGTCGCGGTGGACGGCGGGGTCTCCGGCGGCGACGCGCTGGGCGCCGGCGTCTTCGCCACCACCGGCGCGCTGGCCGCCACCCTGGCTCCCCAGTCCGGGCCGCTGCGCGAGCGCCTGCGCCGCGTCGCCGCGGCCGTGTCGCTGGGTGCGGTCGGCCTGGTCGCCGGGCAGGTCGCCGGCGGGGTCGGCTGGCTCCCTGTCCTGGTGATCGCCGTGCTGTCGGCGGTCGCGGCGCTGATCAGCTCCATCAGCGCCGCGCTGTCACTGGGCGGGCTGCAGCTGCTGGTCTACACCGCGCTCTCCTCCGGGCTGGCCGGCTCGCTGACCACCGGCGAGGAGGTGGCGGTCTTCGCCGCCGGGGCGGCCTGGGCGTGCCTGGCCGTGCTGGTCCAGGCACGCACCGAGCCCGAGGACGCCGACCGGGCCGCCGTCGCCACCGTCTTCATCCGGATCGGGGACCTGCTGGCCGTCGCCGGCACCGACGAGGTCGAGGACGCCCGCCGGCAGCTCACCGAGGCCCTCAACACCGGATACGACCGGGTGATCCACACCCGTAGCCGGTCGGCCGGCCGCAGCCGGGAGCTCGCCGAGCTGGCCGGGGTGCTCAACGCCGCCGCACCCCTGGTGGAGGCCGCGGTGGCCGGCGCCCGGGCCGGGGTGCCGGCCGACCCCCGCGACCTGACCGCCGTCGCGGCGCTGGCCACCGCGATCACCACCCGGCAGCCGCTGCAAGGTGAACGGCCACCACCGGTGGAGGACGGCGGCCCCGCGGTCCGCCGGGCGGTGCGCCACGGCGTCCGGCTGGTGTGGAACGTCGTCGGCGACCCCGAGGAGCTGAGCTCCGCGGCGGTGCCGCGCCAGGAGCTGGACTGGCGGGTGCGGGCCCGGGACCTGGCCGACCGCACCGTGGGCAACGCCGACTCGCGGGCGTTCGTCGTCCGGCTGGTGCTGTGCATGACCGTCGCGGAGGTGGCCCGGCAGACCCTGCCGGTCGAGCGTCCCTACTGGGTGCTGCTGACCGTCGCCATCGTGCTCAAGCCCGACTTCGGGTCGGTGTTCACCCGGGCGGTGCAGCGCGGGGCGGGCACGCTGCTCGGCGTCCTGCTCGGGTCGCTGCTGCTCACCTACGTGCCCCGCGACGGCTGGGTGCTGGTGGCGATGGCCGTTGCCGCCGGGGCGCTGCCGTGGGCGCGGGCGGCCAACTTCGGGCTGTTCTCGGTGTTCCAGACCCCGCTGATCATCCTGCTGCTGGACCTGGCCGCGCCCGGCGGCGCGGGCCTGGTCGGCGCGCGGCTGGTGGACACGCTCATCGGCTGCGGGATCGTGCTCGTGTTCGGCTACCTGCTGTGGCCGCAGACCTGGCGGGCGCCGCTGGACGACGCCCTCCGGGCCGCCGCGCTCGCCCTCGACCGCTTCGTGGACGCCGCCTTCACCGCCTCGCCGGAGGACACCCGCCGGGCCCGGCGGGCGAGCTACCGCGCCCTCACCGAGCTGCAGACCCAGCTCCAGCGACGGCTGGCCGAGCCGCCGCCGATCAGCACCCGGGCCGCCGCCTGGTACCCGGTCATCGTCCAGCTGGAGCGGACGTCGGACGCGGTCACCGAGGCGGTCATCGCCATGCGGTCCGGGGAGCCGGCGCCCGACCCGGCCCAGGTGGCGGTCCTGCGCCGCGCGATCCGCGAGCTGGAGGAGGACCTGCGCGCCCACCGGCCCCCCGACGACGCGGAGCTGTACGCCGAGGGGGTGCTGGCGCCCGTCGCGCGGGAGGTGGACACCACCCGGCGGCTGGTGCGGCAGACGACGCCCGGCCGCCGGTCCGGGCCGCCCGGCGCCGCCGGGGAGCCCGAACCGGACTGACCGGTTGCTCCGAGCTACTCGAGGTGCGCCTCGTACAGCGTCGTCGTCTCGCCCTCAGGGTCCTCGGCGTCGCTGGTGTCGGTGAGGGTCACCGTGCCTGAGGCCCCGGACCAGTCGCCGGTCCCGCCGGTCACCGCGATGTCGAACGACAGCTGCTCCGTCTCCGGCACCGCGCTGAAGTCGACGTGCACCGTGCCGTGCAGCTGCCCGCCCTCGTCGAAGACCCAGACGATGTCGCACAGCAGGTTGTCCGCCACGACCCCCGCGGTGCACACGACGTGCGTGCGGCCGACCGCGTCCCCGGCCGTCTCGCCGTCCTCGGTCGCGTACAGCGCCTCGCTGATGAACAACTGCGCGCCGACCGGGAAGGACTCGGGTTCCTCGCCCTCGGGCGGGGGCGTGTCCTCGGTGAAGGTCTGGCCGTCGGGCAGGACGATCGCGAACTCGTCCTCCACGGCGATCCAGCGGTGGTCGACACCTCCGGAGTCGTCCTCGGCGGCGAGGGCGCTGCTCGGGCACAGCAGGCTGCCGGCCACGACACACGCGGACAGCACGGCGACACGGCGCATCGGATTCTCCCCAGTCGGTGTGGATGCTCGGATGCGATCGCCGCCACAGCGTCGTACCGGCCCGCGGAGCCGTCAATGCGCAGGTCGGGACGGCGGTTCCCGACCGGCACGCCTTGACAGGGCGTCACGGGAGGCGGACGGAGGACGTCGGCCGGTCGGTCAGGGCCAGTCGGTCAGGACCTCGGCGCCGTGATGGGCGGCGAGCGTGACGACCCGGTCGACGTCGGGCTCGGCGGCGTCCACGGGCAGCGTGCGCGCCGGTGCAGGCTCGCCGAGCTCCACGAACAGCGCCTCGACGCCGCCGGGGCTGCACAGCGTCAGCATGCGGACCTCGTCGGTCTCCACGGTGAGCAGGTGCGGGATGCCGAGCGGGCAGAAGACGAACGCCCCGGCGCCGACCCCGAAGGTCTCCTCGCCCACGCGGACGGTCATCGCCCGTCGAGCACGAGGAACGCCTCGTGCTCCCTCGAGTGCACGTGCGGAGGTGGTTCCGCGCCCCGCGGCAACCGCTCCTCCATGAGGCTGAACGCGCCGCCGGTCTGCTCGGCCGACGCGACGACCGTCAGCAGCTCGCCGAGCGACCAGTACGCCGGAGCGTCGTCCAGGCGGACGGCGAACGGCTTCGGCGTCATGGTGGCCTCCCGCGGGGTCGCGACCCGTCGCTCCGCAGCATCCCGCAGCGGACCAGGGGTGTCGACGGCCGCGCGTACGGGTCGGACGACCGGGAGGTGGGGTGGGCGCGGCAGGGATCGAACCTGCGACCGCTCGCTTGTAAGGCGAGAGCTCTCCCGCTGAGCTACGCGCCCGTGGCCCCCTGCAGGGTCCCACCGCGAGGTGCGAGCGGTGGGAGGCAGGGGTCCTTGGTCAGGCGGCCGCGGCGAGCCGGCCGACCGCGTCCTTCCAGCCGGACTGCTCGCGGGCGTCGCCGGGCTGGTTGACCTCGGCGAAGGCGATCGTCCCGTCGGCGTCGACCAGGAACGTCCCGCGCAGCGCCATGCCGGCCTTGTCGTTGAAGACGCCGTAGGCCTGGGCGGTGGCGCCGTGCGGCCAGAAGTCCGACAGCAGCGGGAAGTCGAAGCCCTCCTGGGCCCGCCACGCCTTGAGGCTGAACACCGGGTCGGTGGAGACGGCGAGGACCTGCACACCGGCGTCGGTGTAGGTGCTCAGCTCGTCCCGCAGCTGGCACAGCTCACCGGTGCAGATGCCGGAGAATGCGAACGGGTAGAAGACGACCAGCACCGGCGTGCCGCGCAGGCCGGACAGGGAGACGACCTGCTTGTCCTGGTCGGGCAGGCTGAAGTCAGGGGCGGTGTCACCGACGGAGAGGCTCATGCCCCCATGCTGCCCCACACCACGGAACGGGCTGGAACGGCCACCCCTCAGGGGCCCGCGCCGAGCTCGCGAGGCGTGGGGGGAGGGGTGGTCCTTCAACGGCGGGAGCGGGCTGCCTTCGGGGTGACCAGCCGGATGCCCGACCAGTCCTTGGCCGCGGAGATGCTGGAGGTCTGCTGCAGCCCCGCGGTGGGGGCGGCCTCGGTGACCTCGCCCGGCTCGACGTGCCCCGGCCGCCCGGACTTGGGCACCAGCAGCCACACGACGCCGTCCTCGGCCAGCGAGGCGATGGAGTCGACGAGGGCGTCGATCAGGTCGCCGTCCTCCTCCCGCCACCACAGCAGGACGACGTCGGCGACCTCGTCGGAGTCCTCGTCGACCATCTCGCCGCCGGAGAGCTCCACGACGGAGTCGCGCAGGTCCTCGTCGGCGTCCTCGTCCCAGCCGAGCTCCTGCACGACCATGCCCGGCTTGATCCCCAGCCGGGCAGCCATGCTGGTGCTGCCCGAGTCGACGCTCATCCCTGCTGTTCCTCCATGGAGTCGGTGCCCTGCCGATCGACACGTGATCTGTACGGATGGTGCCCTGTCCCCGGCCGCGTCGCTCGCTCGGACAGCGTCACCGGACCGTCGTAGGTGCGGAGCGTAAGGCATCCGGGACCTCGCGCAAGGCCCTCCGTGCCAGGTCGGGGGCCCGTCCCGCTCCGGCGCACCGGCGTCCCCCGCCGTTCCCGGCGCCCGATCACGGCCGGTCCCTCACCGGAACACCGGGGTCAGGTGACGGATCCGCCCCCGACGCGCGACGATGTGCCCATGAGCGCACCGCAGCAGTCGGACGGCGACCCCGCCCGCAACGCAGGCACCCCCCGCGCGGTCATCACCGACGGCCTGCCGAGTCAACTCCCCGACACCGACCCCGACGAGACCCACGAGTGGCTCGAGTCCCTCGACGCGGTCGTCGACCACGCCGGCCGCGGCCGTGCGCGCTACCTGATGCTCCGGATGCTCGAGCGCAGCCGCGAGCAGCAGGTCGGCGTCCCCGCCCTGCGCAGCACCGACTACATCAACACCATCCCGCCGGAGCGGGAGCCGTGGTTCCCCGGCGACGAGGACGTCGAGCGCCGCATCCGCGCCTACATCCGCTGGAACGCCGCGATCATGGTCCACCGCGCCCAGCGGCCGGGGATCGCGGTCGGTGGCCACATCTCCTCCTACGCCTCGTCGGCCTCGCTCTACGAGGTCGGCTTCAACCACTTCTTCCGCGGCAAGGACCACCCCGGCGGCGGCGACCAGATCTACTTCCAGGGCCACGCCTCCCCCGGCATCTACGCCCGCGCCTACCTCGAGGGCCGGCTCGACGAGCACCAGCTCGACGGGTTCCGCCAGGAGGTCAGCCACCCCGGCGGCGGGCTGTCGTCCTACCCGCACCCCCGGCTGATGTCGGACTTCTGGGAGTTCCCGACCGTCTCCATGGGCCTGGGCCCGATGAACGCGATCTACCAGGCGCGGTTCAACCGCTACCTGCACGACCGCGGCATCGCCGACACCTCCGACCAGCACGTCTGGGCGTTCCTCGGCGACGGCGAGATGGACGAGCCCGAGTCGATCGGCCCGATCGGCCTGGCCGCCCGCGAGGAGCTGGACAACCTCACCTTCGTCGTCAACTGCAACCTGCAGCGGCTGGACGGCCCGGTCCGCGGCAACGGCAAGATCATCCAGGAGCTGGAGTCGGTGTTCCGCGGCGCCGGCTGGAACGTCATCAAGGTGGTGTGGGGCCGCGGCTGGGACAAGCTGCTGGCCGCCGACCGGGACGGCGCCCTGGTCAACCTGATGAACCAGACGCCGGACGGCGACTACCAGACCTACAAGGCCGAGGACGGCGCCTTCGTGCGCGAGCACTTCTTCGGCCGCGACCCGCGCACCCGCAAGCTCGTGGAGGACATGAGCGACAAGGAGGTCTGGGACCTCCAGCGCGGCGGGCACGACTACCGCAAGGTGTACGCCGCCTTCAAGGCCGCCCAGGACCACAAGGGCCAGCCGACGGTCATCCTGGCGAAGACGATCAAGGGCTGGACGCTGGGCAGCCACTTCGAGGGCCGCAACTCCACGCACCAGATGAAGAAGCTGACCGCCGAGGACCTGGCCGGCTTCCGCGACCGGCTGTACCTGCCGATCCCCGACGAGGCGCTGGACAAGACCCTGCCGCCCTACTACAAGCCGGCCGCCGACTCCGACGAGATGCAGTACATGCAGGAGCGGCGCCGGGCGCTGGGCGGGTCCATCCCCCGCCGGCGGGCCGCGGCCAAGCAGCTCAAGGCCCCCGACGACAAGGCGTTCGACGTCCTGCGGAAGGGCTCGGGCAAGCAGGAGGTCGCCACCACCATGGCGTTCGTCCGGCTGCTCAAGGAGCTGCTCAAGGACCCCGAGCTCGGCCCGCGCTTCGTCCCGATCATCCCCGACGAGGCCCGCACCTTCGGGCTGGACTCCCTCTTCCCGACGAAGAAGATCTACAACCCGCACGGCCAGCACTACACGTCGGTCGACCGCGAGCTGATGCTGGCCTACAAGGAGTCCGAGCAGGGCCAGATCCTGCACGAGGGGATCAACGAGGCCGGGTCCGCGTCGTCGTTCATCGCGGCCGGGACGTCCTACGCCACCCACGGCGAGGCGATGATCCCGATCTACATCTTCTACTCGATGTTCGGGTTCCAGCGCACCGGCGACCACTTCTGGGCCGCCGGCGACCAGCTGACCCGCGGGTTCCTGCTCGGCGCCACCGCCGGCCGCACCACCCTCAACGGGGAGGGCCTGCAGCACGAGGACGGGCACTCGCTGCTGCTGGCAGCGACCAACCCGGCCGTGGTCACCTACGACCCGGCGTTCTCCTACGAGGTCGGGCACATCACCAAGGACGCCCTGCGCCGGATGTACGGCGAGGACCCGGGCGCCCCGCTGGGCGGTCACCGCAGCCCCGACGTCTTCTACTACCTGACGGTCTACAACGAGCCCTACGCCCAGCCGGCCGAGCCCGAGGGCCTGGACCTGACCGGGCTGCTGGCCGGCATGTACCGGTACGCCGAGGGCCCGCAGGTCGACAGCGGCAAGAAGGCGCAGGTGCTGGCCTCGGGTGTCGCGGTGCCGTGGGCGCTGCGCGCCCAGGAGCTGCTGGCGCAGGACTGGGGCGTGTCCGCCGACGTCTGGTCGGTGACCTCGTGGACGGAGCTGCGCCGCGAGGCCGTCGAGGCCGAGGACTGGAACCTGCTGCACCCGGCGGAGGAGCCGCGGGTCCCCTACGTCACCCGGGTCCTGTCCGACACCGACGGCCCCGTCGTCGCGGTGTCGGACTGGATGAAGGCGGTGCCGGACCTGCTGGCGCCCTACGTCCCCGGCGGCATGGCGTCGCTGGGCACCGACGGGTTCGGCCTGTCCGACACCCGCCCGGCGCTGCGGCGGCACTTCAAGGTCGACGCCGAGTCGGTCGTGGTCAAGGTGCTGACCCAGCTGGCCAACTACGGCGAGATCGAGCGGGACGTCGTCCGGCAGGCCGTGGAGAAGTACCAGATCGGCGACCCGCAGGCGGCTCCGCCGGAGGAGCGCACGGACGAGCCCCCGGCCACCTGAGGAAGGACCCCGCTGCCCCCCACCGCTCGCGAGCTCGCGGCGGGACCCTGCAGCGGGGCCTCGCTGAACGGCCCGTCTCCTCTGGGAGGCGGGCCGTTCCGCGTTCAGCCGGCGAGGGCCTGCATCGCCATCTGGGCGTACATCGCGACGCCGGCGGGCAGGGCGTCCTCGTCGAAGACGACGAGGTTCGAGTGGTTGGCCGGCGCGGACGACGGGTCCAGCTCCGGCGGGCACGCGCCCAGGAACGCCATCGCGCCGGGCACCTGCTCGAGCACGTAGGAGAAGTCCTCGGCGCCCATCAGCGGCTCGCCCATCACCGCGCTGGCCTGTGACCCGAGCAGCGCCGCGGCGGTCTCGCCCACCTGGGCGGCCACGGCTGCGTCGTTCACCGTCACGGGGTAGCCGGACTCCATGCTGAACTCGACGGTCAGCTCGTGCGCCGCCGCGACGTGCGTGGCGACCCGCTCGACCGCCTCCATCGTCGAGGCACGCCGCTCCGCCGACAGGGTCCGGATGGTCCCCTCCAGGTGCGCGGTCTCCGGGATGATGTTGTTCGTCGTCCCCGCGGTGAGGTGCCCGACGGTCACCACCGCCGGGTCGAAGACGCTCACCCGGCGGGTCACCATCGCCTGCAGCGCCAGGACGATCTCGGCGGCCACCGGCACCGGGTCGGCGGCCATGTGCGGGGCGGAGGCGTGCCCGCCGCGGCCGCGCACGGTGATCCGGAAGATGTCACCGGCGGCCAGCAGCGGCCCGGGTCGCACGTTGATCGTGCCGCTGCGCCACATCGTCGACACGTGCAGCGCGAAGGCGCCGCTCACCGGCGCCTCCGGGACGACGTCGAGCAGACCCTCCTCGAGCATGTACCGGGCACCGTGGAAGCCCTCCTCGCCCGGCTGCACCATGAAGACGACCTGGCCGGCCAGCGCCTCCCGGCGCTCGGCGAGCAGCCGGGCGGCGCCGAGCAGCATCGCGACGTGGGTGTCGTGCCCGCAGGCGTGCATCGCCCCGGGCACCTCGGAGGCGAACGGCAGCCCGGTGTCCTCCTGCAGCGGCAGCGCGTCCATGTCGCCGCGGAGCAGGTAGGTCGGCCCGGGACGGGCACCGCGCAGCACGCCGACGACCGACGTGGTGCTGCGGCCGGTGCTCACCTCCACCGGCAGGTCGGCGAAGGCCTCGAGGACAGCAGCCTGGGTGCGGGGCAGCTGGAGCCCGATCTCCGGGGTGCGGTGCAGCCGGCGCCGCAGGTCCACGGTGCGGTCCGCGTCGGCACGGGCAGCGGCGAGCAGGTCGGTGGCAGCATCAGGCATGCCGCCAGTCTGTAGCAGTGCTCAGCAGCTGCCCAGCCCGGTGGGCTCGGCCCGGTCAGGTCAGGCTGTCGACCCGGTGCACCTCGCCGCACGGCACGTCCAGGGCGGCGTGGTGCTTGCGGACTGCCTCCTCGTCGGGCGCGTCGAGCAGGCAGTACACCTTGCCGTCGGGGTTGTGGAAGAGCTCGACCTGCCGGACGCCGAACTCGTCGGTGGCGCCGGCCTTGGCGCCCTCGCCGATCTCGGCGATCGCCTGCGGCGGCAGCTTCAGGTCGTCGTGGAAGTCCATGAACCTCGGCATGTGCACTCCTCCGGTCGGCCCCCGTCCGGGCACTGTCCACCCGGACGGCACCGTTGTCCAGGGTGGCCCGGGCGGACGGACGGTCACCCGGCCCAGGCCGGGCGGGAGGGGTCCAGCAGCCAGGCGCACACCGTCGCCGGTCCGTGCACCGTCCCCTCCCCCGGTCCGGCGGTGACCTCGCCGTCCCGGCAGGTGACCCACAGCCCCGGCGGGGGCTGCACCCGCTCGCCGGGGCCGGGGGCCGCCGTCCACAGCCGGGCGTCGGCCCGGCCCAGGTCCACCCAGCCGGGGCCCGCGGCGAGGACCTCGTGCCGCGGCGGCGCCCCGGGGTCGGCGGCCCGCAGGTGGACCTGGACGACGTGCGCGCCGTCGTCCCCGGCCACCTCGTCGTGCGCCAGGCCGGACCCCGCGCGGAGCACCCCGACGTCGCCGGCGTGCAGCTGCGCCTCCGGTTGCCAGCGGTGGGTGAGCGAGCCGGCCAGCACCACCGCCACCACGTCGACGTCCCGGTGTGCGTGTCGGCCGTAGCCCCGCCCCGGCGCGAGCCGGTCGTCGGCGAGCCGGAGCAGCGGGCCGGCGGAGCCGTCGACCGGCTCGAGCAGCACCCGGGAGTCCAGGTCGGTCACCGGGCCACCTCCGCGCGGGGCGCCGGTGCCTGCCGCCGGGAGGCGACGCCGGCGACCAGCAGCGTCCAGCCCAGCCCCAGTGCCTCGCCGCCCACCACGTCGGACAGCCAGTGCACGCCCAGCCAGATCCGGGTGAGCCCGACCAGGACGGCGAGGGCCAGGCCGGCCGCCAGCCACCAGCGGCGAGCCCGCGGGCCCAGCGCCGGCCAGGCCAGCAGCAGCGCCGTGGTGACCAGCGCGGCCACCCCGGAGGCGTGCCCGCTGGGGAAGGCCAGCGACGTGTACTCCGCGCCCCCGCCGGCGTACTGCGGTCGCAGCCGCCCGACGAGCTCCTTGAGCAGCCCGGTCAGCGGTGCGACGAGCAGGACGGCAGCGGCGACCCAGCCCGCCGTCCACCAGCGGCGCCGCACCAGCAGCCAGCCGAGCACCGGCAGGAAGACCAGCACGCGGACGACGCTCAACCCGGGCGCGGTGGCCACCTGCAGCAGCGCCCCCAGCGCCGGCCCGCGGTCGTCGCCGGCGTACAGCGCCGCGCTCACCGCCCGGTCGACCCGCAGCAGCGGCCCGGCGCCGGCGAGCACGGCCCCGGCCAGCACCGCGACCAGCCCGAACGCGGCGACGGCGGTCCCCAGGGCCCAGCGGGGTGCCGCGACGTCGGGCGGTCGGGGCGCGGACACCGCTCCACGATCCCCTGCCGCGCGCCGGGTGACACGCCGATCCGGCGCGCCGTGACACGCTGACGGCGTGGCGAGGAGGCGAGCAGGCCGGTGAGGGCGACCCCGACGGCGGCGACCCTGAGCCGGCTCGAGCGCTCCTCCGGCGCGCTGGCCACCCAGGCGGTCGCGCGGATGGACGACGAGCTGTCCTGGTTCCGCGCGATGCCGGCCTCCCAGCGCTCCTGGGTGACGCTGGTGGCACAGGCCGGCATCGCCTCGATGGTGGAGTGGTGCCGCAACCCCGGCCGGCCGCCCCGGCTCACCGGTGAGGTGTTCGGCGCCGCCCCTCGGGAGCTGGTCCGCGCCGTCCCGCTCAAGCAGACCGTCGACCTGATCAAGGTCACCGTGGAGGTGGTCGAGGACCGGGTCGAGCAGGTCGCCGAGCCCGGGGACGCCGAGCAGCTGCGGCTGGCGGTGCTGCAGTACAGCCGTGAGGTGGCCTTCGCGACCGCGCACGTCTACGCCAGCTTCGCCGAGACCCGGGGCGCCTGGGACGCCCGGCTGGAGGCCCTGGTCGTCGACGCGCTGGTGCGCGGTGAGCGGTCCGAGGAGCTGCCCGGGCGGGCGGCGGCGCTGGGCTGGGCGACCACCGGGCCGGTGCTGGTGCTGGTCGGTGCGGCGCCCTCCGGGGCGGACGAACAGGGGTCCGCCGTCCGCCGGGCGGCCCGGACGCAGCGCAGCGAGGTGCTGGTCGGGGTGCACGCGGACAAGCTCGTCGTCGTCCTGGGCGGGGTCACCGACCTGGAGGACGTCGCGGCCCGGGTGACCCGCGAGTTCGGGCCCGGCCCGGTGGTGCGCGGACCGCGGGTGGAGTCCCTCGCCCAGGCCGGCGAGTCCGCCGCCGCGGCGCTGGCCGGGCTCCGCGCCGCGGCGGCCTGGCCGGCCGCGCCGCGACCGGTCGCCGCCGACGACCTGCTGCCCGAGCGCGCCCTGGCCGGCGACCCGACGGCGCGCTCGGCGCTCACCGAGCGGGTCACCGTGGCCCTGCAGGCCGCCGGCGCCGAGGTGCTGGAGACGGTGCGGGTGGTGCTGGGGAACGGGGGCAACCTGGAGGCCAGCGCCCGCGCGCTGTTCGTGCACACCAACACCGTGCGGTACCGGCTCAAGCGGGCCACCGAGCTCACCGGGTACGTGCCCACCGACCCGCGCGGCAGCTGGACCCTCCAGGTCGCGCTCGCCCTCACCGAGCTCGAGGTCGACCGGTCGCTGTGGAATTGAGCGTGCCGCTCCTTGTGGGCTCCGCCACCGACACGCGGCCGGATCTCCGGTTGACGAGCGTGCTTTTGGAGGGATCCTCCAAAAGCTGACGGTCGATCTTCGTGGCCCTCGGCCCCGCGGGAGTGCCGCCGGACTGGCACGGTGAGGAGGTGCTGGCCGTCCTCGCCCCCGGACAGGGTGCCCAGAAGCCCGGGATGCTGACTCCCTGGCTGGAGCTGCCGGGCGCCGAGCCCTTCTTCCGCTGGGCCGGCGCCATCGCCGACGCCGACCTCCTGACCCTGGGCACGACCGGTGACGCCGAGGCCATCAAGGACACCGCGGTCACCCAGCCGCTCGTCGTCGCGATGAGCCTGTTCGTCGCCCGCGAGCTCGGCGGCCTGCCCGGTCCGGTGTCGCACCCGCCGCACGCCGGTCGGGACGTCGTCATCGCCGGGCACAGCGTGGGCGAGTTGACCGCCGCGGCGCTGGCCGGGGTGCTGTCGGTGGAGGCCGCCATCGCGCTGACCGCCGTCCGCGGCCGGGCGATGGCCCGGTCCTGCGCCCAGACCCCGACCGGGATGTCCGCCGTCCTGGGCGGTGAACCCGACGAGGTGCTCGCCGCCATCGAGCGGCACGGCCTGGTGCCGGCCAACCGCAACGGTGGCGGCCAGGTGGTCGCCGCCGGCTCGCTGGACGGGCTGGCCGCGCTCAAGGCCGACCCGCCGGCCAAGGCGCGGATCATGCCGCTGTCGGTGGCCGGCGCCTTCCACACCGAGTACATGGCCTCCGCCCGCGCGGAGCTGGAGGCGCTGGTCGACGGCCTGCGCCCGGCCGAGCCCAGCCGGCTGCTGCTGTCCAACGCCGACGGCGCCGCGGTCGACTCCGGCGCCGCGGCGCTGTCCCGCCTGGTCAGCCAGGTCACCAGCCCGGTCCGCTTCGACGCGTGCCTCGCCACCATGCGCGACCTCGGCGTGACCGCCGTCCTGGAGCTGCCGCCGGCCGGCGCGCTGGCCGGTCTGGCCAAGCGCGAGTGGAAGGGCTCGGACATCGAGGTCCTGGCGCTCGCCGGGCCCGCCGACCTGGACCGGGCGCGGGAGCTGATCTCGGTCGAGCGCAGCCGGTCCGAGGCCGAGCACCTTCCCGACTGGCGGGTGGTCGTCTCCCCCGTGCGCGGCACGGTCAGCCCGGCGGAGGTCGCCGAGGGCAGCCGGCTGCCCGCCGGCACCCCACTGGGCTGCGTCCGCAGCCGCCGCGAGGAGGTCAAGGTGTCCGCAGGCTACGACGGCGTGCTGGCCGAGTGGCTGGTGCACGAGGGCGACCTCGTGGACGCCGGAGATCCGCTGGCCCGTCTCTACCCGGAGGTGTCCGCATGACGAACACGACGCCCGAGCGAGCATCGCAGGGAGCGCCAGCGACCGAGGAGCGGAACGAGCGCGGAGTGGAGCCGAGGTCATGACCCTGCAAATCCGTCAGGGCGCCGCGGGCGCCCGGGTCCTCGGACTGGGCTCGTACCGGCCACGCCGCCGGGTGACCAACCACGAGCTGGCCCAGACGATGGACACCAACGACGAGTGGATCCAGACCCGCGTCGGCATCGCCGAGCGCCGCTGGGCCGAGCCCGACGAGACCCTCGTCGAGATGTCCATCGCCGCCGGCGGCAAGGCGCTGGCCGCCAGCGGCCTGTCCCCGGACGCCGTGGACCTGGTGATCGTGGCCAGCGCCAGCCTGCGCAAGCCGATCCCCGGCATGGGCCCGCTGGTGGCCCACCGGCTGGGCATCAACCGGCCCGGCGCGTTCGACCTGAACGCCGGGTGCGCGGGCTTCTGCTACGCCCTCGGGGTGGCGGTCGACGCCATCCGCGCCGGGTCGGCGGTCAACGCCCTGGTGATCGGCGTCGAGCGGCTGACCGACGTCACCGACCTGACCGACCGCAGCACCGGGGTGATCTTCGCCGACGGGGCCGGGGCGATGGTGATCGGCGCCTCCGACGACCCGGGGATCGGCCCGGTGGTCTGGGGCAGCGACGGCGACCAGCACACCGCGATCTCCATCCCCGAGGGCCGGCCGCACATGACCATGGCCGGCCAGGCGGTCTACCGCTGGGCGACCACCAAGCTCACCGAGACCCTGCTCGCGGCCATGGAGCGGGCCGGGGTCGGCCCCGCCGACATCGACGTCTTCGCCCCGCACCAGGCCAACCTCCGGATCATCGAGTCGATGGCCAAGAAGCTCGGGCTCCCCGAGTCCACGGTCATCGCCCGCGACATCGTCCACGCCGGCAACACCTCGGCCGCGTCGGTGCCCCTGGCGCTGTCCGCGCTGCAGGAGTCCGGCGAGGCCAAAAGCGGCGACACCGCGCTGGTGCTCGGCTACGGCGCCGGGCTCACCTTCGCCGGACAGGTGCTCGAGCTCCCCTGACCGCACCGCCGCACACCGCACCGACGCACCACCCAGACCCCCGGGACGCCCGTCCCGGACGACGTGGCGGGCCGACCCGGTCCGCCGCATCGCCTTCGAGAGAGGACCGCCCGTGAGCAGCACCCAGGAGATCCAGACCGGCGTGGCCGAGATCCTCGAGGAGGTCGCCGGGGTCGCCCCCGCCGACGTCTCCCCCGAGAAGTCCTTCACCGACGACCTCGACGTCGACTCCCTGTCGATGGTCGAGATCGCCACCGCCGTCGAGGACAAGTTCGGTGTCGCCATCCCCGACGACGAGCTCGGCAACATCAAGACCGTCGGTGACGCGATCTCCTACATCGAGAAGAACCAGTAGCAGAAGGACCCCGCTGCCCCCCACTGCTCGCACGCTCCCAGCGGGACCCTGCAGCAGGGCCAACGCAGTTGCTCACCTCGGCCGTCCGGCCGGTCAGCCCCAGGAGGAACGTCCATGAGCACGTCCACCGCCGACGTCGTCGTCACCGGGTTGGGCGCCACCACGCCCCTCGGCGGCGACGTCGCCTCCACGTGGGAGGCGCTGCTGGCCGGCCGGTCCGGGGTGCGCCGCCTCACCGACGACTGGGCGAAGGAGTTCCCCGCCCAGCTCGTCGCCCGGCTCGCCGTCGACCCGGCCGAACAGATCGACCGGGTGCGGGCCCGGCGGCTGGACCGCAGCCAGCAGGTCGCGGTCATCGCCGCCGAGGAGGCCTGGCGGGACGCGGGCGGGGCCGACTCCGGCGTCGACCCGGAGCGGATCGCCGTGGTCGTCGGCACCGGGATCGGCGGCGCCACCACGCTGCTGGACCAGGACGACATCCTGGAGGCCAAGGGCCCCCGCCGGGTCTCGCCGCACACCATCCCGATGCTGATGCCCAACGGCCCGGCCGCCGCGGTCGGGCTGGCCGTCGGCGCCCGGGCCGGGGTGCACGCCCCGGTGAGCGCCTGCGCCTCCGGCGCCGAGGCCATCCGCTGGGGCCTGGACCTGCTGCGGTTCGACCGGGCCGACATGGTCCTGGTCGGTGGCACCGAGTCCTGCGTGCACCCGCTGCCGATGGCCGGCTTCGCCGCGATGCGCGCGATGAGCACCCGCAACGACGAGCCCGAGCGCGCCTCCCGGCCGTTCGACAAGGGCCGGGACGGCTTCGTGCTCGCCGAGGGCGCGGCCTGTCTGGTGCTGGAGCGGGCCGACGCCGCCAAGGCGCGCGGCGCCAAGGTCTACGCCCGGCTGGCCGGCGCCGGGGCCACCGCCGACGGCTACGACCTGGTCGCCCCGCACCCCGAGGGCGCCGGCGGGGCGCGGGCGATGGTGGCCGCGATCCGCGACGCCGGGCTCACCCCAGCGGACATCGGCCACGTCAACGCGCACGCCACCTCCACCCCGATCGGCGACACCGCGGAGGCCATGGCCATCCACGGGACCATCGGCGACCACACCCTGGTGACGGCGACCAAGGGCCAGACCGGGCACCTGCTCGGCGCGGCCGGGGCGCTGGAGTCGGTGTTCGCCGTCCTGGCGCTGCGCGACCAGCTGGTGCCGGCCACCGCGAACCTCGACGACCCCGACGACGACGCCGCCGTGCAGGCGCTCGACATCGTCCGCCGGGAGCCCCGCAAGGCCACCTTCAGCGCCGCGCTGAACGACTCGTTCGGCTTCGGCGGCCACAACCTCGCCCTGGTGTTCACCACCGCCTGACGAAGGACCCCCGTGCCCCCCACGCCTCGCAAGCTCAGCGCGGGACCCTGCACGGGGGCCTGACGCTGCCACCGACCGACCGCTTCGGAGGTCTTCGTGACGATCGTGCACGCCGCGCCCCCGCTGCCCCCGGCCACCGACCCGCGCGACCCCGAGGACCGGCTCGCCACCTTCTTCGACCCCGGCTCGCTGCGGCTGCTGGCCGCGCGGGACACCTCCGGGGTGCTCGCCGGCCGGGGCACGGTGGCCGGCTCCCCGGCGGTCGCCTACTGCACCGACGCCACCGTCATGGGCGGGGCGATGGGGGTCGACGGCTGCCGGCACATCGTGGACGCCATCGACGCCGGTCTGCGGGAACGCGTGCCGGTGGTGGGGATCTGGCACTCCGGCGGCGCCCGGCTTGCCGAGGGCGTCACCGCGCTGCACGCGGTCGGTGAGGTGTTCGCCGCGATGGTGCGGGCGTCCGGTCGGATCCCGCAGGTCTCCGTCGTCCTCGGCCCCGCCGCGGGTGGCGCGGCCTACGGGCCGGCGCTCACCGACCTGGTGATCATGAGCCCGGCCGGCCGGGTGTTCGTGACCGGTCCCGAGGTGGTCCGGTCGGTCACCGGCGAGGACGTCGACATGGAGAGCCTGGGCGGGCCGGACACCCACGGCCGGCGCTCCGGCGTCGTCCACGTGGTGACCGAGAGCGAGCGGGAGGCCATCGAGACCGCCCGTCAGGCGGTCGACCTGCTGGCGGCCCAGGGCAGCCTCGCCCCCGCGGACGACGCACCCGAGGTCGACCTCGGCGCGCTGCTGCCCGAGCGCCCCAACCGCGCCTACGACGTGAAGCCGCTGATCGCCGCACTGCTGGACGCCCCGGGTCTCGAGCTGCACCCCCGCTTCGCGCCCAACGTGGTGACCACCCTGGGCCGGCTGGCCGGGCGGACCGTGGGCGTGATCGCCAACAACCCGCTGCGGCTGGGCGGGTGCCTGGACTCCGCGTCGGCCGAGAAGGCGGCCCGGTTCGTGCGGATGTGCGACGCGTTCGGGGTGCCGCTGGTCGTCCTCGTCGACGTGCCCGGGTACCTGCCCGGGGTCGGCCAGGAGTGGGACGGCGTGGTCCGCCGCGGCGCGAAGCTGCTGCACGCCTTCGCCGAGGCGGTGGTGCCGCGGGTGACCCTGGTGACCCGCAAGTCCTACGGCGGGGCCTACATCGCGATGAACTCACGCTCGCTGGGCGCCACCGCGGTGTTCGCCTGGCCGGGGGCCGAGGTGGCGGTGATGGGCGCCAAGGCCGCGGTCGGCATCCTGCACCGCAAGAAGCTGGCCGCCGCCCCGCCCGGGGAGCGGGAGGCGCTGCACGCAGCCCTGGCCGCCGAGCACGAGCGGATCGCCGGCGGGGTGAACCGCGCGCGCGAGATCGGCGTCGTGGACGAGGTCGTGCACCCGCGGGAGACCAAGCGCCGGCTGGTGGCCGCCCTGGCCGAGGCCCCCTCCGGCCGCGGAGCCCACGGCAACATCCCGCTGTGAGACGACAGTGGCCCGGCACCCCGAGTGGGATGCCGGGCCACTCTGCTGTGCATGGGGTCCTTCAGACGACCTGGTGCAGCCAGGTGACCGGCGTGCTGTCGCCGGCGTAGCGGTAGGCCTCGAGGTCGGCGTCCCAGGGGGCGCCGAGCAGGACGTCGACACCGTGCCGGAAGGCCTCGGGCGAGGTGGCCGTGGCCGCGAGGTGCCGCAGCTGCTGCTCGGTCACGATGAGGTCGCCGTTCGCACTGGTGGCAGCACGGAAGACGCCGTGGCCCGGGACGTACGCCATACGCTCGCCGTCCGTGCCCTGGCTGGGCTCCTCGGTGACCTCGAAGCGCAGCATCGGCCACGCCTTGAGGGCAGCCACCAGCTTGGCGCCCGTCCCGGTGACACCGGTCCAGGCGACCTCCGCACGGTAGGAACCCCGCGCCGCGGACTGCTCAGTCCACGTCAAAGAGACCGGCCCGCCGATGACACGCTCGAGCGCCCATTCGACGTGCTGGCAGAGAGCCTTCGGGCACGCGTGCACGAAGACCACACCTTGGGTAGACCGTCGCTGCACAGGGCACCTCCATCGACTCGACCGGCCTCGTCTTCCCCAACGGACCCGTCGTGCGGTGGTGTGTCTGCTCGCTTCGGCAACCGGGGACCAGTCTGCCCGACCGGTCCCGCGTCGCGCCAGTGCGGACCGGGGTCCGTGGGACTCCCGGGACGCCTGTTGCCGTCTGTGACTGCAAGATCGTGCAGGTCCGCCGCACGCACTGGACGCTGGGGACGATTTTCGTCCAACTTCCGCCATCCCCGCTGGTGGGCCCCTCGCCGCCGGTCCGCGGAGGCGGACACCGTCCCGTCAGGACGCCTTGACGTCAGGGCAGCGTGACGGCACGCTGGGTACATGCCCTCCCCTGACGAGCTCGAGCTCCGGATGACCCTGCGGGCCGCGGTCGAGCGCTTCGACGAGTTGCGGGAACGGGAGGCGTTCGCCGACGACCCGGACGGCGAGGACACCGGCTCCCCGGTCGAACCCCTCCGCCTGGCGGAGGCGCTCGAGCTGCTGGCGCTGGGGGAGGTGATCGCGCGGAAGGCCGGCTACGGGCGACAGCTGACCGTCCGGGCCGCCCGCGCCTCCGGCGGCTCCTGGACCCAGATCGGGCAGTCGCTGGGGACGACGAAGCAGTCGGCGTGGGAGTCGCACCGGCGCTGGGTCGACGACCAGGCGGAGCTCGGCCGGGACAGCGACCACGAAGGCCTGGGTGCGGCCGAGGCCGCCCGTGCCCGCGCACTGCTGGACCGCGCCGACGGGACTTGACCGGGGCCCAGACGCGACCGGGACGGTCAGACCTCCTCGGGGGCAGCAGCCCCCAGCAGGCGGAGCACCTGCTCGACCTGGGGCAGCGTCGTCCCGGGGCCCCGCCCCTCGGCGAAGGCCCGGACCAGGGCGCCGTCGACCACGGCCACGGCCAGTCGGGCGGACTCCCGGTCGTGCGGGAGGCCGGCGCGGCGCAGGACGTCGCCCACCAGCCCGTCGAGGTGGTCGTCGTAGCCGGCGATGGTGGTGCGCAGCTGAGGGTGCCGGGCGGCCTCCAGGTAGCGGTCGTACAGCGTGAGTGGACCGCCCGGGGTGGCGTCGGCGCCACCGGCCGGCCCGAGGACGACGACGTCCAGCAGCGCCGCGGCGACCTGCGCCGGCTCGGCCAACCGCGCCGGGAGCCGGTCCAGCGTCTCCTGCGCGGCGGCGGACCAGTCGGCCGCCAGGGCCTCCACCGCCTCCCGCAGCAGGTCCTCGAGCGAGGCGAAGTAGTAGGTGGTGGCCGACAGCGGGACGCCGGCCCGGTCGGCGACCGAACGGTGGCCCACCGCGGCGAAGCCCTGCTCCATCACCAGCTCGGCGGCCGCGGCGATCAGCAGCCCCCGGCGGTGCAGGCCGCGGGTCGACGTCCGGCGCTCCGCCCGCGCCTGGCCGGGCACGGTCAGTGCCCGCCGCTGCTGGACAGCTGCAGCCCGACGACGCCGGCGACGACCAGCGCGATGGAGACCAGCTTGAGGACCTCCGTGGACTCCCCCAGCACGACCATGCCGTAGACAGCAGTGCCGACCGCGCCGATGCCGGTCCACACCGCGTACGCGGAGCCGATCGGCAGGCTGCGCAGCCCGATGCTCAGCAGGGTGAAGCTGCCGGCGGCGAACAGGATGAACGACACGGTGGGCCCGATGCGGGTGAACCCGGCGCTCGCCTTGAGGGCGACCGCGAAGCCGGTCTCGAGCAGACCCGCGACGACCACCAGCAACCACGCCATGATCCACCCCCTGAGTTGGTACGACCGTCCCACTGTAGCCCCGGTTGGCACGGCCGTGCCAGTTCGCTGAGGTCAGCCGTCCGCGTGTCGGCCCCGCGCGTCGCAGGCTGTGCCGGCTCCGGCCTTCCTCCCGTCTGGGCCCGGTGGGAGGGTCGGGCGGACGGCGTCCCGGGCTGTAGTCGGTGGGGGGAAGACGCATGCCGGACGGATTCGTACAGGTGCCGAACTGGGACTTCTGGGAGAACCAGGGCGCCGGCCTGGCGATCGCGGACGTCGACGGCGACGGCCGGCCCGACCTCGTCGTCCTGGTGGTCGACGACCCGGCCGGCCCCAACGCCGGCTACTACCGCGTGGGATCCGGGTTCGTCGACGGCACCGTCACCGGTGGGTGGGGCCCGTGGCAGCAGGTGCCCGACTGGTTCCCCACGGCGAACGCGGACGCCGGGGTGGCGGTGGTCGACGTCGACGGGGACGGCCGGCTGGACCTCGTCGTCTTCATGGTGGACGCGCCCGCCGGGGAGAACGGCGGTCACTACCGCATCGGCCACGGCCTGGCCGCCGACGGGTCGGTGACGGCGGGGTGGGGCCCCTGGCTGCCGGTCCCCGACTGGGGCTTCTGGGAGAACCAGGGCGCCGACGTCGTGGTGGCCGACATCGACGGGGACGGCCGGCTGGACCTGGTGCTGGTGGTCGTGGACGCGCCGGAGGGCGCCAACAAGGGCTTCTACCGGGTGGGCCGGCAGCTGGGCGCGGACGGGACCGTGGAGGGCGGCTGGGGTCCCTGGATCGCGATCCCCGGCTGGGGGTTCTGGGAGAACCAGGGCGCCGGCGCCGCCGTGGCCGACCTGGACGGCGACGGCCGGCTCGAGCTGGTGGTGTTCTGCGTCGACAACCCCGTCGGCGGGAACCTCGGCTTCTACACGGTCGGCTGGGGGCTGGACGGGTCCGGCCGCGCGGTGGACGGCTGGGGGCCGTGGACCCAGGTCGAGGGCTGGCCGTTCTGGGAGAACGCCGGCGCCTCCATCGCGGTGACGCAGACCCCGGACGGGCCCGACGAGCTCGTCGTCCTCCTCGTCGACGCCCCGGAGCAGGCCAACGCCGCCTACCTGCGGGTCACCGAGCTGGTCACCGACCTGGCGGACGCGGCCGAGAAGGGCGTCTGGCGGCTGCTGGACTTCGACGCCGAGGTGAACCCCGTGCACGCCGCGCTGCTGCACACCGGCGACGTGCTGTTCTTCTCCGGCTCGGGCAACGACCCCGACCGGCTGGCCGCCTCCCAGTTCCGGGCCCGGGTGTGGCGCTATCCGGAGCCGCTGCTGGAGGGCCCGGACACGCCCATCGACCTGTTCTGCTGCGGGCAGGCGCTCCTCCCGGACGGGCGGCTCCTGGCCGCCGGCGGCACGGACACGTACGACCCCTTCTTCGGCCTCCCCGACGCCCTGGTCTTCGACCCGGTCGCCGGCGGGTGGACGGGGGCGGCCCCCATGGCCGGCGGCCGGTGGTACCCGAGCCTCGCGCTGCTGCCCGACGGCCACGTGCTGGCCGTCTCCGGGGTGGGTGGGGACGGCAACCTGAACGTCGTCCCGGAGGTCTGGTCCCCGGCGCACGACCACTGGACGGCGCTGCCCTCCCCCGGGCCGTGGCCGATGTACGCCCACCTGGTGGTCCTCGCCGACGGCCGGGTCTTCTTCACGGGCGGCAACTACGGCGGCAACAACGGCGTCCCGCCCTCGGTGTGGGACCTCGCGACCGGCGCGACCACGGCGGTGGGCGGGCTGCACGTCCCCGGCATGCGGAACCAGGCCGCCAGCGTGCTGCTGCCGCCGGCCCAGGACCAGCGGGTGCTGATCGTCGGCGGCGGGGGCGTCGACGGGCACGGCCACGCCCCGGCGGTGGCGGACGCCTCGGTGGTCGACCTCACCGAGGCCGCACCGGCCTACCACGCGGTCCAGCCCCTGCACGCGGCGCGGATGCACCTGTGCGCGACCCTGCTGCCGGACCGGACGGTGCTGGTCAACGGGGGCGCGGCGATGGAGGAGGACGCGACGGTCGCCGCGCTGGACGCGGAGGTGTTCGACCCGGTCGCCGGGACCTGGTCGGTCGGCGCCGGCTCGCGCGTGCCCCGGCTGTACCACTCGGTGGCGCTGCTGATGCCAGACGGCCGGGTGATCACCTCCGGGTCCAACCCGGTGCGCAAGGCAGAGGACCTGCGCATCGAGGTGTACTGGCCGGCCTACCTGTTCCGCGGCAGCCGCCCCGTGCTGACCCTCGCGTCCACCGCGGCCGGGTACGGGGGGACCGTGGCCGCCACGGTGGAGGCCGAGCGCCCCCTGGCCTCGATGTCCCTCATGCGGCCCGGCGCGACCACCCACTCCTCGGACATGGAGCAGCGGCTCGTCGACGTCGCGTTCACGCTTGCGGACGACGGCGCGGTGACCGTGGCCCTGCCGGCGAGCCCCGCCCTCGCGCCGCCGGGCTGGTACATGCTGTTCGCCCTCGACGACGCCGGGGTGCCGTCGGAGGGCGCCTGGCTGCAGCTCGGCTGACGCGTCCGTCGGTCAGGCGACCCCGCCGTACCGCGCGGCCCGCCGGGGCGGTCCACCAGAAACCCGCACCCCGGGACCACCGGTCGCCCGGCTGTCCGGCCGGGGCCGCCGCTGCGAGCGTCGACGGCATCGGATGGGAACCGCGCACGAGCCGAGGAGCTGTGATGACCACTCCCGCTGCCCACTCGTCGCCGTCCGGCAAGGTCACCAGCGAGCAGCGGGTGGCCAGGCTGTTCGGGCTCGAGGGCGAGAACTGGACCCGGCACGCCAACCCGGTCAGCGTCTGGACCAGGTTCGCGGTCGTGCCGCTGCTGGCCCTGTCGATCTGGAGCCGGGACTGGATCGGCTGGTGGAGCCTCGTGCCGATCGTCCTCTCGCTGGTCTTCATGATGGTCAACCCGATGCTGTTCCCGAAGCCCCGGTCCACCCGCAACTGGGCGTCGAGAGGTGTCTTCGGTGAGCGGGTGTGGTCCGAGCGGACCTCGGTCGAGATCCCGCCCCAGTTCACGTCGGCCGTGCTCAACGCGACGTACGCGATCCAGCTCGTCGGGGCCGCTGTGCTGACCTACGGGCTCGTCCGGCTGGACGTGGTCGACACGATCGCCGGACTGGTCGTCCTACAGACCGCCAAGGCCTGGTTCATCGACCGCCAGGTCCTGCTCTTCGAGGACATGAAGGGCCGCCACCCCCGGTACGCCCGATGGGAGTACTGAGCCCGTTCGCGCCCGACGACGACCTGGCCGGGCCCGCCGGCACCCGCGACCACGTCACGCCCGGCCCGGGCATCGACCCGCTCACCGCGGTCACGGCAGCGGCCCGATCGACACCGCCCCCACCTCGGTGCGCACCTCGATGCGGTGTGCCGAGGACGGGTCCTCGGCCACGTGCACGCTGCTCGGTCCGACCGACGTCGAGACGTCGACGGCGTACGCGGTGCTGCGCGGGACCCGCAGGTCCACGGCGCCCATGCTGGTGGTGGTGCTGACGAGCAGCGGCGCCTCGGCGAACTCCAGCGAGGTCGCCCCCGCCTCGGTCGTCACGACCACCTCGTCACTGGTGAGCGCTCGCGCTTCGACGGCGCCGGCCTCGGTGGCGACGCGAACGGCCCCACCCAGGCCGTCCACCCGGATCGCGCCGGCCTGCGCCGTGACGTCCACCGACATGGCCGCGGGCACCCGGATCCGGTATCGGACGTCGCAGCGGGCGTCGTCGTCTCCGCAGCCCGACTCGGTCAGCCGCAACGTCGTGCCCTCCACCCGGTGGGCCGTGCTGGGCCTGCCCTGCGACCAGCGGTGTTCCTCGGTGACGGTCACCGGGCCGTCGCCGGTCGTGATGTCGACCTTCGCGGCCCGCGCGACGATCACCAGGGCGGTCACCGACTCGTCGATCCGGTAGTCCACGACGTCCGTGGTGGTGGACCCGCCGGTACAGGCGGCGGCGAGCGGGAGCAGGGAGGTGATGGCGGTCAGCGTCAGCGCGGAACGTCGTGGCATGGGACTCACCTGTCGCACGAGGAGCGGTCGGGGACGATGGCCTCACGCTCGCGGTCCGCGACAGGGACGGTAAGACGGCGGACTGGTCGTTCCGGGGGGCGGGTTTCTGGTCGGCACGGTGCGGTGCCGCGGCTCTGGACCCCCTGCACCGGTCGGAATAGCGTGGGACCCGACCGCAGGGGGTGGCCGATGCCGGCCCGTCCGTCTCCGTTCCTCGTCGCCGCGATCGGATCAGCGCTGCTGGTCGGGCTCGCCGGTGTCGTCGCGGTCGGTCTGGCCAACGGGTTCCCGGCCGGCAACATCGCCGTCCTGAGCTGGGTCACCGTGACGTACTCGGTGAGCGGGCTCGTCGCCTGGCGGTGCCGGCCCACGAACCGCATCGGGCCGCTGATGGTCCTCACCGGGTTCGGGACGCTGGTCAGCGCGGTCGGCCGGGCCGATCAGGCGGTCTGGCACACCGTCGGGCAGGCGGCCGACCTCGTGCCGCTGGTGATGATCGTGCACGTGTTCCTCACCTTCCCGAGCGGCCGGTTGACCGGCCGTGCGGAGAAGGCACTCGTCTACGCCGGGTACCTGGCCGCCGTCCCCGGCCAGGTCACCGTCATGCTGCTCGGTGGCCTGAGACCCCACGTGCTGACCGTCGCGGAGCTGCCCGGTCCCGCCGTCGTCCTGCACAACGCGGTGCTCACCACGGTGAGCGCGGTCGCCCTCGGCGGGGTCGTGCTGCTGGTGGTGCGCCGCCGCGCCCACGGGCGTCACCTGCGCCGGTCGTTGACGCTGCTCGTCGACTCGTTCGCGGTCGGCCTCGTCATGATCGCGTTCCTGCTGGTGGTCGGCGCGTTCGGCGGACCCGCCTTCCCGGTGACCCAGCAGGTCAGCCTGTTCCTGCTGGGCGTCGCCCCGGTCGCGTTCCTGGCCGGTCTGCTCCAGGCCCGGCTGGCCCGGAGCTCCGTCGCGGACCTGGTCATGGACCTGCGCGGCGCGCCTGCTGACCTGCGCGTCCCGCTGGCACGCGCCCTGCGGGACCCGTCGCTGCGGCTGCTGTACTGGCTGCCGTCGTTCGACGTCTGGGCCGACCAGGACGGGCGTCCGGTGACGGTGCCCGACGACCCGGACCGGGTCAGCCTGATCGACGACGACGGCCGGCCGATGGCCGCGCTGGTGCACGACCCGGCGCTGCGCGACGAACCGGCCCTGCTGGACGCAGTCCGCGCGGCTGCCTGCATCGCCCTGCGCAGCGGCCGGCTGCAGGCCCAGCTGCGGGCCAACGTGGAGGAACTGCGCGGCTCACGGGCCCGGGTGCTCGAGGCCGGCCAGCGGGAGCGGCAGCGGCTGGAACGCGACCTGCACGACGGTGCCCAGCAGCGGCTGGTCGCCCTGTCGCTCAACCTCGGCGTGCTGCAGACCCGGCTCGGCAGCGATCCCGAGGCCGAGGCCCTGCTCAGCGAGGCCCGCGGCGAGATCGGGGTCTCGCTGGCCGAGCTGCGCGACCTGGCGCGGGGCCTGCACCCGGCGGTGGTCACCGCGCACGGGCTCGCGGTGGCGCTGGAGTCGCTGGCCGCGCGGGCGCCGCTGCCCGTCCGGCTCGAGGTGGACCTGCCCGGGCGGCTGGACGAGTCCGTCGAGGTCGCGGCGTACTACGTCGTGTGCGAGAGCCTGACCAACGTCGGCAAGCACGCGCGGGCCTCGTCGGTGTCGGTCACCCTGTCGCAGCACGACGGCGTCATGACCATCGAGGTGGTCGACGACGGGTGCGGCGGCGCGGACACCGAGCGGGGAACCGGACTCCGGGGGCTGGCCGACCGCGTCGAGGCCCTCGACGGGCGCCTGCGGGTGTGGACGCCGGTCGGCGGCGGCACCCGGGTACGGGCGGAGCTGCCGTGCGGGTAGCCATCGCCGAGGACAGCGTCCTGCTCCGCGAGGGGATCGCCCGACTGCTCACCGACGCCGGGTTCGACGTCGTGGCCCGGTGCGGCGACGCCGTCCAACTGCGGGCCGAGCTGCGTGTCGCGGTGCCCGAGGTGGTGATCGTGGACATCCGGCTGCCTCCCACGCACACCGACGAGGGCCTGCGCGCCGCGATCGAGCTGCGGGCCGAGCACCCCGGCCTGGCCGTGCTGGTGCTGTCCCAGTACGTCGAGGTCGGGCTGGCCATGCAGCTGCTGGCCGAGTCGGCGGAGCGTGTCGGCTACCTGCTCAAGGACCGGATCAGCGACGTCCCGGAGTTCATCGCCGCGGTGCGCCGCGTCGTGGCCGGCGGCTCCGCGATCGACCCCACCATCGTCTCGATGCTGCTCTCGCGGCGCCGTCGCGACGACCCGCTCGCCCGGCTCACCCCGCGGGAGCGCGAGGTCCTCGAACTGATGGCCGCGGGCACCTCGAACCAGGGCATCGCGGACCGGCTCGTCATCACGCTGCGGGCGGTGGAGAAGTACGTGTCCAGCATCTTCGGCAAGCTGGGCCTGCCTGCGACCGGCAGCGAGAGCCGCCGCGTCCTGGCCGTCCTGCTGTTCCTGCGCAGCTGACCCGCGTCGCTGCCGGCGGCCCGACCGCCACCAGAAAACCGGCCCCCGGGACGACGGGTGCACCGGCGTGTCCCGCCCTGGGCCCCGACCTACGGTCGTGGAGCGCGCACTGATCGGCAGGGGCCACGTGGCTCCTGTCGCAGCTCCGGTTCGGAAGGCGTACCCCGATGTCGCGCTCGCCGCAGTGCTCCCCCGCCCCCGCCGCGGCCTTCCTGGCCGCACCGCTGTGGGCCGTGCAGGCCCTCATCTGGACGGCCGGCCCGAAGGTCCAGGAGCAGGCTCCGCCGTACCGGATCACGGAGACGGCGCTCTTCGAGCTGTTCTGGTGGTCGATGGCGGCTGCCGTGGCGTCGTCGGCGGTCGCCGCACTGGCGGTCCCGACCCACCTGCGGCTCCGGCCGACGCCGGTGGTCCGGACCGCTGCGGTCCTCGCCCGGGTCGCCGTCGCGTCTGCCGGCGTCGCCGCCCTGAGCGCCGCGGTCGCACCCGTCCGACAGTTGCAACCGGCCGCGCTGACCGTCATGACCGGCGCGCTGTACGCCGCGATCGTCCTGCTGGCCGTCAGCCTGACCCTGTGGGCTGGACCGGGCTGGACGTCGGTCGGGGAAGCCGACTCCGCCGTCCTGCTGCCCTCGGCGCTGGCCGCGCTGACCGTCGCCACCATCGTGGCCGTCCTGGCCGGCGGCACCGCCTCGACGGCCGGCCTCTGGTCCGCCGTCCTCGTCGTGCTGCTCGACGGGGCCGCGTGGCTCGCCTGGGGCAACGCGCTGGCCAGCGCGCGTCGGCACCGTGCCGCGGCGCACGCCTGAGCCCCCCGGGCCCGTCCGGTCGGTGCCTGCGGGCCGGCCCGGTCCGGGGACGCCGGAGGGAGCCGTCATCCGGACCCGGGTCATCCAGGACGGGCCGGACCACCGCTGCCCCGCCCCGGGGCCGCCCGGGTCACCGGCGGCCAGCGCCACCACCGCCCCTTCCCCCGACCGGTCCGTCCCACCCGCTCACCGGAGGTCCGCCATGTCCCAGTGGATGCGTCAGCACCGGCTCGTCTCGTTCTTCACCCTGGCGATCGCCCTGTCCTGGTGGGGGTGGCCGCTGCGGGCCGCGGGCATCAGCGAGGAGCCCGGCTTCATCCCGGGTGGGCCGCTCCTGGCCGCGCTGATCGTGATCGGCGCGACCGACGGCCTGGCGGGCTTCCGGGAGCTGGGCTCGCGGCTGGTCCGCTGGCGGGTCGGCTGGCGCTGGTACGCCGCTGCGCTCGGCCTGCCGCTGGCGGTCATCGTCTCCATCGCGCTGGCCAACGTCGCACTCTTCGGCGCGTCCATGACGCCGGTGCGCGACCTCGCCTGGTCCAGCTTCGCGCTGCTGTTCGCGATCCGCCTGGTCAACCCGATGGACGGGCCGATGGGCGAGGAACCCGCCTGGCGGGGCTACGCCGTGCCGCAGCTGCAGACCCAGCGGTCACCGCTGCAGTCGGCAGTGGTCCTCGGCCTGATGGTGACGCTCTGGCACTTGCCGATCGTGGTGATGGAGTCCGGCTCGTACTTCTACCTGGCCAACAGCTTCGCCATCACGCTGGTCTACGTGTGGTTGTTCAACCGCACCGGTGGCAGCGTCCTGCTGACCCTGCTGATGCACGTCATGCAGGGGACCTTCACCATCGAGAACCTCGGCTTCGAGGGCGCGGACGCCCGGCGGATGGCGTGGCTGGGGTTCGTCGCCTGGAGCGTCGTGGCCGTCTCGGTGATCGTGCTGGACCGCGGTGCGTGGCGGGCCGCGCCCGCCGGGGCCCTGCCGGAGGTGCCGGGGCGGCCGCCCCGCGAGGCGACCACGGTCGGCGTGTGAGAGCCCGGCGGGCGGACCCAGCGGCGTCAGGTCCGTGCTGGTCCGTCGCCGGAGCCCTCGGCTGCCTACACCCCGGGGGAGCCCGCGGTCCCGCAGCAGGGCCACGGTGTCGCCGGCGAGGCCGTCCCACTGCGGGAACAGGCCCGCGCCGCCCTCGACGCCGGCCACCGGGTCGTCGGCACCGCCCGCGACGCCCGGCGGGTCACCCGCGCCCTGGCGAGCACGACGACCTGCTCGGCCGTCGCCCTCGACGTCACCGACCCGGCCGGCGTCCGGGCCGCCGTCGACGCGGCAGTCGACCGGTTCGGCAGCATCGACGTCGGGTGCGGCTTCATCACCTGGAGCATCGACGCCCGCCACGTCGACCTCGCGCTGGCCCATGCGCCCGCCGCCCTGTTCCTGTCCTTCGGGGACGCCGGCCCCTACGTCGAGCCGACGACTTCGTGGCCCGCTGGCACGGGCACGAGGACGAGCTGGTCGAGGACCAACGTGATCGTCGGCGAGGCGGTCGGACTGGTCCACGCGATCGAGGACGCCGGCGCCGTCGTGCGCGGCATGGCCGCGCAGGCGGAGAGCATCCTGACCCGGCGCTCCTGACGCCGGGGCGCCGTCTCGCGAGCGCGATGCGCCTGCCTCCTCGGCGTCCGGCCCTTGACCGCCGCGCGACGATGTGAGGTGGGACACAGGGGGTGCTGTCATGCCCGATCGCGCCGACCGCGGGCTCCTCCTCACCAGTGCCCGGGCACACCTCCTGGACGACGCGCCGAGCCTCCGCGGCGTCCCCGGCCACGTGGCGGCGTCCTGGCGGCGCAGTGCCTCCTCCGGCGTGGACCCCGGCGAGCTCTCGCACGAGTACTTCGCCGACCTCGACCTGGGCTCCCGGCTCGTCCGCTGCGCGCAGCCGGTGATCGAGCAGCTCGCCGAGGAGATCGCCGACGCCCCGATGTGCGTCGCGCTGACCGACGACCGCGCCCGCCTCCTGGTCCGCCGGGACACCGACGCGCGGATGGGCCGGGTCTTCGACCGCGTCTGCTTCGCACAGGGCTTCGGCTACGCGGAGGGCACGGTCGGGACCAACGGGGTCGGCACGGTCCTGGAGTTCGGCGAGTCGGTGCACATCGTCGGCGCCGAGCACTTCGTCGAGTCGTTGCAGACCTTCGCCTGTGCCGGTGCGCCGATCCGGGACCCGTTCACCGGGCGGATCGACGGCGTCCTGGACATCAGCTGCCGCAGCCAGGACTCGACGCCACTCATGCACTCCCTCGTCCGCGCAGCGGCCGCGCGCATCGAGCGGAACCTGATCATGGACCGGGACCACGTCCAGCAGGCGCTGTTCGAGCACTACTCGCGGGTCGACGCGCGCAACCGTGGCGCGGTCCTCGCTGTCGGGCAGCGGATGGTGCTGGGCAACGCGGCCATGCAGACGCTGCTCGGGCCGCTGGACCTGGCCGCCCTCCAGGACCACGTGCGGTTCGTGATGACGAGGTCCGCGCGCCTGGACGACCGGGTGGACCTGCCGTCCGGGACACGGGTCCGGGTGCGCGGTTCGGCGGTGGCCGTCGGCGATGACGTCGCCGGGGTCGTCGTCCTGGTCGGGGTGGTGCAGGAACCCGGCGGGCCGGGCACCACCGCGCCCGGCCCGCCGCCGGCCGCGCAGCTCCCGCCGGACACCGCGCGGGCTCGGGGCGGTCGCGTCGTGGCCGGCACCAGCACCAGCCCCGCCTGGCGGGCGGCCGCGGCCACCGTCGAGCACGCGCTGCGGGCCGGGCAGGGGGTCGTCGTCCTCGGCGAGCCCGGCACGGGGCGGGCCACCCTGCTGTCCCAGCTGCACGACGCCCTGTACCCGGCCGGTTCCGTCGTCCTGGTCGGGGCAGCGGAGCTGGAGAGCGCTCCGCAGCAGGCGGCGGACCGGCTGCTGCAGCCCCGGCCCGAGCCGGTGCTGCACGTGCTGCGGGACGTCGACCGGCTGTCCCCGCGGACGGTGCAGGCGCTCCTCGCCCGGCTCGGGAGCGCCGTGCGACCGCCCGGGCACGTGGCCGCCACGGCGCAGTGCGGCACGGCAGGGACCCCGCACGCCCCGCTGCTGGCGCTGTTCCGGGCGTCGACGTCGGTCCCTCCGCTGCACCACCGCTCCGCGGACGTGCCCGCACTCGTCGCGGCCCTGCTGGCGGAGCTGGCTCCGCACCGCGAGGTGCGGCTCGACGCCGAGGCGATGCGGCTGGTCGTCCGCTACTGCTGGCCGGGCAACGTGCGGCAGCTGCGGGAGGCCCTGGCGTCCGCGCTGCGGCTGCGGCCGGTCGGCTGCATCCAGGCGCAGGACCTGCCCACGTACTGCTCGAGCGTCCCGCGCAGCGCCCTCCGCCCCGTCGACGAGGCCGAACGTGACGCCATCGTCACGGCGCTGCGTTCCGCCGGCGGCAACAAGGTCGCGGCGGCCAGCGCGCTCGGGCTCGCGCGGTCGACGCTCTACCGCAAGATCTGGCACTACGGCATCAGCGACTGAGCCCGCCGGTGTCCGGATTTGGGACACCACCGCGGGGCCGGACACCGCGCAGGATGGCAGCGCCCGGTGAGACAGCCCACGGAAGAGGTGCTCCCGCGATGACGTCAGCCGTCGAGACCCCGTCCCCAGCGCCCGACAGCGTCCTCACCCTCGACGCGGTGGTCCTCGGCGCGGGTGTGGCCGGCCTCTACCAGCTCCACCAGCTGCGCGAGCAGGGCCTGCGGGTCCGTGGCTACGAGGCCGGGGACGACGTCGGCGGCACCTGGTTCTGGAACCGCTACCCCGGTTCCCGCTTCGACAGCGAGGGCTACATCTACCAGTACCTCTTCTCCGAGGAGCTGTACAAGGACTGGAGCTGGAGCGAGAAGTTCCCCGGTCAGGCGGAGATCGAGCGGTGGATGCACTACGTCGCCGACCGGCTCGACCTCCGTCGGGACATCCAGTTCTCCACCATGATCACGAGCGCGCACTACGACGAGGACCGCGGCCGCTGGACCGTCCGCACCGACCGCGGCGACACCATCGACACACAGTTCTTCATCACCTGCGGGGGGATGCTCTCCGCCCCGATGGAGCAGCTGTTCGAGGGGCAGGACACCTTCCGTGGGACCGTGTTCCACACCTCCCGGTGGCCCAGGGAGGGCGTCGAGCTGGCCGGCAAGCGGGTCGGCGTGGTGGGCATCGGCGCCACCGGCATCCAGGTCATCCAGACCATCGCCGACCAGGTCGGCCACCTGACCGTCTTCGCCCGCACGCCGCAGTACGTCCTGCCGATGAAGAACCCGAAGTACGGGGAGGCCGAGCAGGCCTGGTACAAGAGCCGCTTCGAGGAGTTGCGGTCGACGATCCCGCGGACGTTCACCGGCTTCGAGTACGACTTCGAGCACGCCTGGGCCGCGTGCACCCCCGAGCAGCGGCACGAGCTCCTCGAGGAGATCTACCAGGACGGGTCGCTCAAGTTGTGGCTGGCCGGCTTCGGGGAGATCTTCTTCGACGAGGAGGTCAGCGAGGCTGTCTCGGAGTTCGTGCGGGACAAGATGCGCGCCCGGCTCCGGGACCCGCGGCTCATCGACGTCCTCGTCCCCACCGACTACGGCTTCGGTACCCACCGGGTCCCGCTGGAGCGTGGCTACCTCGAGGTCTACCACCGGGAGAACGTCGAGCTGGTCGGGGTCCGGGACAACCCCATCGCGCGGATCCGCCCCGAGGGCGTCGAGCTGGCCGACGGGAGCGTGCACGAGCTCGACGTCATCGTCATGGCCACCGGGTTCGACGCCGGCACCGGCGCCCTGACCCGCATCGACATCCGCGGTCGCGGCGGCCGCGCCCTGGCCGACGACTGGAGCCGGGACATCCGCACGACGATGGGTCTGATGGTGGAGGGGTATCCGAACATGCTCACCACCGCCGTCCCGCTCGCCCCCTCCGCGGCGCTGTGCAACATGACCACCTGCCTGCAGCAGCAGACCGAGTGGATCAGCGACACCATCCGCACCCTGCGCGAGCAGGGCAGGTCGGTGATCGAGCCGACCAAGGAGGGAGAGGACGCCTGGGTCGCCCACCACGACGAGATCGCCGGCGCCACCCTCGTGGCCAGGACGAACTCCTGGTACCTCGGCTCGAACGTGCCCGGCAAGCCCCGACGCCTGCTGTCCTACATCGGCGGCGTGGGTACCTACCGGCTGAAGTGCGAGGAAGAGGCCGCGGCCGGCTATCCGGCCTTCCGGGTGAGCTGACGTCCTCAGGGCCCCCCGGTGCGGCCGGCTCAGCCGACCGGCTCCGGCGCGGGCAGGTGTCCGAGCTGGCCGAGGATCATCATGTCGTCCCAGGTCGACCACAACTCGGCGATCCGGTCCTCGCGGAGTCGGGCGACGCCGGCGAACGTGGAGGTGGCCTTCCTGCCGCTCGCCGGGGGCCCGAAGTCTTCCTCCTGGGTGCCCTCGTAGGTCGCCCAGAACCCGACCTCGTCGCCCTCGACGACCTGCTCGAGGTCTGCACGTTGTCCGGGGAGGCGAGCGCGAACGTCAGCAGGAACTCGTTGAAGTCCTCCCGGCTGTCGATGACGAGGTCGGGTGTCACTTCGCAGTGCCGCGTGAAGTCATCGGTCAGGATGTCGTCGAGCTGCTCCAGCTCCCGGGAGTTCATCGCCTCGGCGAAGCGTCGGAAGAGGTCGCGGACGTGATCGGCGGTCATGGCGAGCACCTTCTGTCCAGGAGGAGTCACTGACCCGCCGTTTCCCGGCAGGATCGCTGCCCGGAGGAGCCGGGCGAGGACTTGGAGGTGGTGACCTGGCAGGACGACGACGACGCTGCTCCCCCCGTCTGCAGAGCAGTGAGCTCCCGCAAAGACGACATCGTTCCTGCAGCCTGCGCAGCACCACCCCGTCCCAGCGTGCGACCTGCGGGTGGGAGAACAGGTCGGTGCACACCCTGCCCTGCCGTGCGACTCGTGCGTGGGGACGGCGAGACCGTCGTCGGGGGACATGGCAGGCTGAGCCGCACGGGGCGGTAGCTCAGCTGGTCAGAGCATGGGACTCATAATCCCTGGGTCGTGGGTTCGAGCCCCACCCGCCCCACCGATATACGTGCAGGTCAGGGGGCCAGTACGTGATCGCCGATCGTGACGACGGGCTCCGGCCCACACGGTGCCGACACTACCTACCGTGACGTCTCGTGGCTGACGCCTGGTGGGCCGCGTGCATGCGGTCGGCAAGCGCGCCGAGGTCGTCGTCGAACGACCTGGCGTCGCCGCTCGACCACGTCTTCGGCAAGGGGGCAGTGTCGGCGGGGACCTCGTCCAGCGTGGCCGTCGCAGTCCCGGCGGCTGCGAGGAGACCCGGTGCCCCGGATCGGCGACTGGTGCCCGGTTCGGGGCGTGCGTGTCGTAGTCCTCGATGCGGCTGCCCATCCCGGAGGTGGGCCATCGCAGACGGCCGGTGTGCAGGAGGCCTTACAGGTGGCCGGCGCGAGCGGTGTCCAGCAGTTCCTGGAGGACGGCGAGGGCCGAACGCAGTTCCAGGTCGCTGGGGGCGCCGTAGCCGAAGACCACACCGGATGACGGTGGGCGGCGCGCGTAGTAGTCGGCCAGGTCGGCGACAAGCACCCCGCGCTGTGCGGCCTCGCGCACCAGCTCCGCCGAGTCGATGGTGGAGGGCAGATGGACCACGACGTGCAGCCCGCCGTCGAGCGCGCCCAGGGTGACGTCGGGTCGGTTGCCCAGGGCCTGGGCCACGAGCTTGCGCCGGTGGCCGTAGTCGCGATGTACCCGCGCGGTGTGTCGGGCCAGGCCGCCACCGGCCAGGAAATGGACCAGCGCGGTCTGCTGCACGCCGGACACGGGGGTGTCCAGGGCGACGCGGGTCCTTCGCAGGCGCTCCCCGACCGGGCCGCGGGCGACCATCCAGCCGCAGCGCAGCCACGGAGTCAGCGTCTTCGACCAGCTCCCGATGAGCACGACGTCGGCGCGAGAGGGCAGCGACGCCATCGCCGGGAGCGGCCGGCGCCGGTGGCGGAACTCGCTGTCGTAGTCGTCCTCGAGAACCACCACGCCGTGGTCGGCGGCCCAGTGCAGGAGGTCCACCCGTTCCTGCACGGGCATCCGCCCGCCCAGCGGGTACTGGTGGGACGGGGTGAGCAGGACCGCGTCGGGCGCGGGGATGAGCGCGGCGAGGTCGGCGACGCGAGGACCATCGGCGTCCACCGGCAGTGGGTGAAGGCGGGCGCCGGCGGCGGCCAGCACCCGGCGGGCGATGGCGTAGCCGGGGTCCTCGACCACGACGAGCGGGCGCCGGTCCGGGCTGCCGAGCGCGATGGCCGCCAGCGTGAGGGCGTCGCTGGTCCCGGCGGTGATCAGGACGTCGTCGACGGTCACCTCCAGGCCCCGGACCCGGTGCAGGTGCACGGCCACGGCCTCCCGCAGGGCGGGCACGCCCAGCGGATCGGGCGGGCCGGTCGGCGGGCTGCCGGCGACCGCCCGGCGCCACGCCGACCGCCACTCCGCGTCTGACAGCAGCCGGGTGGCCGGACGGCCGGGGGTCAGATCGACCGTTGCCCGAGGGGCCGGCGCATCCGCCGGGGTGACCCGCCCGCGTGACCGACGGGTTGCGGTCAGGTCGGGACGGACCGCAACCACGGTGCCCCCGCCCCTACGTCCGGTGGCGAACCCCTCGCCGATCAGCTGCTCGTAGGCGGCGACCACCACACCGCGGGAGACCCCGAGATCGGCGGCGAGCTCCCGCGTCGGGGGCAGGACCTCGCCGGGGCCGAGGACGCCACCGAGCACCGCGGCGCGCACCGAAGCGGTGATCTGCGCGCTCAGGGACAGGTCGGCGGTGCGGTCCAACCGGACGAGCAGTTCACCATTCCGCGCCACTTGGACCCCTCTCGTCAGTGAGGTTTGGACTCCTTGGGGGACCAACGTCGTCCGCACAGTATTGGTGTCCAACCTCCGTCTGCCATCGGGAGTCCTCGCGTGTTCATCGGCCTGTCCGCCTTCCCCCTGACTCCCGTCTCCGAGGACGAAGTCGACCAGGACGCCTTTGCCCGCATGGTGCGACGACTGGCCGAGGCCGGAGTGGACTCCATCGGCGCGTTGGGCTCCACTGGCAGCTACGCCTACCTCGCCCGGGACGAGCGCCGGACCCTGGCCGGGATCGCCGTCGAGGCGGCCGGGGACGTGCCGGTCATCGTCGGTGTCGGCGCACTGCGCACCCGTGACGTCCTCGGCCACGTCGAGGACGCGCAGGCGGCGGGCGCCGCCGGACTGCTGCTGGCGCCGGTGGCCTACCAGGCCCTGAGCGACGAGGAGGTGTACGGCCTGTATCGGGACGTCGCAGCCGCGGCGTCGGTGCCGGTGATCGTCTACGACAACCCGGGCACCACCCACGTCCGCATCAGCGACGAGCTGCACGCCCGCATCGCCGGCCTGCCGGGGGTGACCGCGGTGAAGATCCCGCCGACCCCGCTGGACCCCCGCGAGGCCGCGGCCCGCATCCACGCGCTGCGCGCGGTCCTGCCCGAGGGGTACGGCATCGGCATCAGCGGCGACGCCTCGGCCGCGGTGGCTCTGGCCGCCGGCTGCGACGCCTGGTTCTCGGTGATCGGGGGCGTGCTGCCCGAGCCCGCGCTGGAGATCGTCCGTGCCGCGGCCCGCGGCGACCACGAGCAGGCACGGGCCGTGTCCGCGCGGTTGTCCCCGCTGTGGTCGCTGTTCGGTCGCTACGGCAGCCTGCGCGTGGCCGCGGCCATCGCCGAGCACCTCGAGCTGATCGGCCGGCCGAACCTGCCGTTGCCGCTGCTGCCGCTGCCGGACGAGGGCCGCCGAGATGTGGGAGCCATCCTGCGCGACCTGGACCTGGCCGGATGACCCGCGCGGACCCGACGACCGGCATCCACCCGACCGGTCCAGGGGTTCTCAGCGCCGAGCCGACCACCGGCGCGCCACCACGGGCGCTGCACTCGGTGCTGCTGCGCTACGTGCCCGCCGCCGTGCTGGCCCGCATGTCGGACGCCGGTGCGCTGATCGGCGTCGTCCTGTTGGTCACCCACGCGGGCGGCAGCGGCTTTCGCGCCGGTGCCCTCGCCGCCTGCCTGACCGCGCCGCACCTGCTGGGCCCGTTCGTCGCGGGCACCCTGGACCGGGCTCCGGACGGACGGCGGGTGATCGCCGCCGCCTGCGCCGGCTACGCCGTTCTGCTGGCCGCCGCGACCCTGCTGCTGCCGGTGGCTCCCGTGGCCCTGGTCGCCTTGCTGCTGGTCGGTGCGGGAACCTGCGGCCCGCTGCTCACCGGCGGGATCAGCAGTCAGCTGGTGTCGCTCATCCGCGCCGACCAGGCCACCCAACGCCGCGCCCAGGGGTGGGACGTGGCCACCTACGGCATCGGCGGCAGCTCCGGCCCGGCGCTGGTCGCCACCTGCGCAGCGGTCGCCGGCCCCACCACGGCCCTGCCGGTTCTGGCGGGGTGCACGCTCACCGCCGTAGGACTGGTGCTTGCGCTCCCATGCCCGGAGGCGGACTCCGGCGGGCACCGATCCCCGGTGCCGTCTCCGGTCACCACGCTGGTGTCCATCTGGAGATCCGTACAGCTGCGGCGGACGCTGCTGCTGACCATCGCCGTCGCCCTCGCCGTCGCGGCCCTCCCGGTGGCCGCCGTCCGGTCGGCGACCGAGCTCGAGCTGACCGCACCCTCCGCCGCGCTCCTGGTCACCTGCTACGGCCTGGGCAACCTGTTCGGGGCGCTGCTACTCATCGTGCGCCCGTTGCGGGGCGTCCCGGACGCCCTGACCGGACGGCTCGCACTCGCCGTGGCAGCCGGGCTGCTGGCCGCCCTGACCGCACCCGCCCTCGGCCTGCTCGTCGCCGCCTACCTGGGCACCGGACTGCTCAACGCGCTGTTCTTCGCCAGCACGCTGGCCGCCCGCACCGAGTACGCCCCCGCCGCCGCCCGCAACCAGATCTTCATCTGGGTCGCGGCGTTGAAGATCACCGCCGGGTCGGCCGGGACCGCCCTGGCCGGCACCCTCAGCGACCGCGGCTACCACGCCGCAGTGGGGACCGCCGTCCTCCTGGCCTCTCTCGCAGGTACCGCAGCCACCCTGCACCGCCGCCGCACCGTCGGGAGCAACCTGTGGATGACACCGACCTGCCCACCGCACCCGGGGTCAGTGCGTTGACCCGCGGTCTCGCCGCCTGCCTGGCCTCGGTCACCGAGGTACCGGTCGCCGAGCTGCCGCTCCCTCCGGGCAACCTGTCCTCGGCCGTCGGCGCCTTCCGCACCTGGCTGGCCGGGCGGGACTCCGGCCTGGTTCCCATCGCCGACCCCATGCGCTTCCAGTGGCCCGGCTGGTGGATCGCCGTCGTCCGGACCGCCGATACCGACGTCGCCACCGTCGCCTTCGGTATCCCGCCGGGCATCGTGCTCAGCCCGCAGGACCCGACCCAGCTGGGCCGGGTCACCGCCGAGCTGCCCAGCACCGCCGCCTACGCCGTCGCCTCGCTGGATCCGGTCCTCCGGCCCGTTGCGGCCACGCCGGACCTGCACGGCACGGTGGAGGCGCTCGCGATCGAGCCCGCCGCCGAAGCCGAGATGCAGGTGCTCGAGGTCGCCGGGGCGGTCACCGGGCGCGGCCTCGAGGGGGACCGGTACGCCGCCCGGGCCGACACCTTCACCCCGCGCGGCGACAAGCGCCCCGGCTACGACCTGACTACCCACACGGCATCGGGTCGGGCCGGGGAGAACCGGCGTTGCACCAGCTCAGCTGCCCCTAGGGCACCCGGATCGGCGATGGTCGTGCGGTGCCGGCGACCGCGGCGCACACCTTCCAGGTCGAGCTGGCGCATCAATCGCTCGACGGTGCACCGGGCCACCGGAACACCTTTGCGGTTGAGCGCCAGCCAGGCCTTGCGGGCGCCGTAGACGCTCGCGTGCCTCCATCATGACCGGGACCCGTTGTGGAGGGATGGGGTGGGGCGAGCGGAGGATGGTCGGGCGCGGGGCGGGCGGTCAGGCCTGCTGCGGCGCGCGGAGCGGCTCGTTGTCGAGGCTGGTTGCCCTGGTCGCCGGTGATGTGGTGCGGCGGGGCCAGGTCCAGGCTGAGCGCAGGATGAAGGCTAGGAGCAGCAGCTCGAGTCCGATGGAGAGGCCGTAGAAGAAGGCCCAGTCCCAGGACTCCCCTAGCGCGTTGTACATCGAGACGGGGATGTACAGCGTTGCCAGGACGAGGTTCGTGGCGCGGTTCACCCGGGCGGGAAGCGTCATGGAGAGCATCACCATCAGGGCCGGGATGGCCACGATCGTGAGCCCGATGGCGAGGAAGGCCGGGCCGATGTCGAATTCATAGACGACGCCGGCCCGGATGGCGTCGATGGCGCTGGGCTTGTACAGATGGAAGTAGTCGACGTAGATGTACAGGAACATGATGCTGGTCCATGCGGCTGCGAGCTTGGCCTGCACGGGCATGCGCAGATCGTCCAGCTCGCTGCGGGACGGCAGACTCTCTCGTGCGGTGTGGGATCGAGGCGTTCTCATCACGATGCTCCGTGGCTTGATCGGGTGGGTGCTCCCACCTTCACGGCTGCCGGCGGCGCGCACATCAGCCCCGGAGCCTGATCCGACCTGGCCGTTGGCACAGCCGAGCTGTCGTACTTTCGGCCGATCCCCCGATCACGCGGGCTGCCTAGGCTGATCGGATGGCCACCAGCGCACTCCACGCGCTGTGGGTCGAACCTCGACCCACGAATGCCCCGGACCGGGGGCCGCGGGACTGGGCCTTGGTCACAGCACTGGCCGGCTGGTCCCTCGTGGAAGCGGTGCTCCGCCATGACCTGGCGCCGCGCCCGCTGCTGCTGCTCGACACGCTCGCGCTCCTCGGCCCCCTGCTGTGGCGACGCTCGCACCCGCTCGTCGCGGTTGCGGTCTCCTTCGGCACGTTGACGATCGTCGACATCGTCAGGATCCTCACCGGGTCGCACGGCGGCCTGCTGAACAGCACGTCCGCGGCGCTGATCCTGGCCTACGCCCTGTTCCGGTGGGGCTCCGGTCGGGAAGCCGCACTCGGCCTCGGCGTCATCCTGCTCTGGCAGCCCATCACCACCGTCGCCGACCTCATGAGCCTGTGGGCGACGGTCGGGTCGTACGCGTTCTTCCTGTTCGCCGCCGCGCTCGGCGCCGCAATCCGCTATCGCGCGAAGTTCCGCATCCGCGACATCGACCAGGCCAAGGCCCGCGAACGCGAGCAGCTCGCTCGTGAACTCCATGACACCGTGGCCCATCACGTGTCGGGCATCGCCATCCAGGCCCAGGCAGGACGTGCCATGGCGGCCTCCCACCCCGAGCGTGCCGTCGAGGCCCTGGCCGTCATCGAGGACGCAGCGACCCGCACCCTCACCGAGCTGCGCGCCATCGTCGGCGTGCTCCGCGCCACACAGGACACCGAGTTCGCGCCGCAGCCCGGCGTGGCCGAGGTCGAGCAGCTCGCCACCGATGGCCCGACGCGTCCCTGCGTCGAGGTGACGCTCTCTGGCCAGTTCGACGACCTCAGCCCGGCGGTCGGGGCCGCGATCTACCGCCTGGCCCAAGAGTCCGTCACCAACGCCCGACGGCACGCCCGCCACGCGACCCAGGTCACCGTCGCCGTCACAGGCGACGCCGACCGGGTACGGCTGACCATCGACGACGACGGCGCCGCCGCTGGCGGCCGCGCCCCAGCTGGCTACGGACTGGTGGGCATGCGGGAACGCGCTTCCCTGCTGGGCGGCACCTTCTCCGCGGGCCCCGCCGCCGAGCGCGGCTGGCGGGTGGAGGCGGTCCTGCCCAGAACCGGGACGCCACGATGAGCATCAGGGTCCTCATCGCCGACGACCAGCCCATCGTGCGCACCGGGCTGACGATGCTGCTCGACGCCCAACCCGACATCGACGTGATCGGTGCGGCCGCCGACGGGCGCGAGGCAGTCCGCCTGGCGCTCCAGCTGCGCCCCGACGTCGGCCTGTTCGACATCCGGATGCCGCTGATGGACGGCATCGAAGCCACCCGACGCCTCGCCGGCCCCGACGTTCCCGACCCCCTGCCCATCGTGGTCATCACCACCTTCGACCTCGACGAGTACGTCCACGGGGCGCTCAAGGCCGGCGCCCGCGGGTTCCTGCTCAAGGACGCCGGCCCCGCCCTGCTGACCCAGGCCATCCACGCCGCCGCCGACGGGAACGCACTGATCGCGCCCAGCGTGACCGTCCGACTGCTCGCAGCGTTCGCCCACGCACAGACCTCGCGACCGGTGCAGCCGATGGAACCGCTCACCGCCCGCGAGGAGGAAGTCCTCGTGCCGGTGGCCCAAGGCCGCACCAACGACGAGATCGCCAGCGAGCTCTACATCAGCCCGAGCACCGTCAAGGCCCACCTCGCCAGCCTCATGCGAAAGCTCGGCGCCCGGAACCGCGTCGAGGTCGCCATGTGGGCCCACGAGACCGGCCGCGTCTGACGCCGCACAGGCTCCCGCCGCCGTCTGCCGCCCCCCAGCGTCACAGAGCGGCGTGCACCCCTCGGAGGGACGCTGCGTCCTCTCCTCGGATGACGGGCTGCACAGCGCGCGGGTCCGAGGCCGACCACGACACGACCACGGCGGCGAGCACCCGGTCCCGCCACACTCGGACCGGCGGGTGCGAAGGGCGAGGCTCGCCCACAGGCCTGAAGGCATCTCCCGCCATGCCCACAGCCCAGGGAGGAGTGTCCCGGGGCGGATCAGCCGAAAGTACGAGGCGCGAGCCGTCCCCGCGACCAGGCCGACCCGAGCCCGCGGACGGATGTGCCCGTGCAGTTGCGCCCTCATCGTGACGTCCATGGCGATCGATCACCGAAGGCTCCTGGTTGCGGTCAAGGGCCCACTCCGGGCAGCCGGCGCCCTGTACCTGCTCGTGGTCGTCCTGGGCGGCGTAGCCCAGCTCGTTGCCCGTGCCGGAGTCCGCCTACCGGGCGCCGCAACGTCCGCCGGACAGCACATGGACGCCCAGCCGGCCACGTCCCAGGTCAGCATCGTCGCCGACATCGCGATGGCCGCGCTGTTCGTCTCCGTCGGGATCGCGCTCTACCTGCTGCTCAGGCACGTCGATCGGCACGCCACAGAGGCGACGGTCGTCGTCCTCACCGTGAGCGCGGGGCTTCTCCTCGTGAACTCGCTCTTCTACCTCGCCGCCGTGCTCGGCGAATCCGATCCCCTCCACCACGCCCTGGACGCTCACCCCTCCGGCGGCCTCGTCGAGCGCCTGCTCAGCATGCACGACCACGGGTACACGATCGCCGGGATCTCCTTCGGCCTGTGTCTGCTGCCCCTCGGCCACCTGGCCTACCGGTCGAGCCGGATCCCCCGGGTGCTCAGCACCCTGCTCACCATCAGCTTGGTCCTCGACGCGCTGATCCGGCTCCTCCGGCCCGACCTGCCGGCACTCATCCACACCCTCATCGCCCCACCTCCCGTGGCGGACCTCTGGCTGACCCTGTACCTGGTCGCCAAGGGAGGGCTCGGGCCCAGGCGCGCCCGGACCGCTGTGGCGCCGGCGAGAGCTGAGCAAGCCGCGGCCGCTCGTCCAAGACCGTCGTGCGGTGTCCGCCAGGCCGAGTCGAGGACGACCGGGCCAGCCCCCAGTGCATCGACCGTCCCATCCTCGCCACACCCAGGAGGAACACCATGAGCATGCAGACGAAGCTGTCCACCTTGTGGATCTTCGTGACGCTGAACACCATCTACTGCGACGTCACCGGCTTCCAGGACTCCGACGTGCTGGAGCAGTACCTCGCGGGCAACCTCGGTGGCCTGCAGATGACGCAGGGATTCTTGCTCGCGAGCGCGATCTACGTGGAGATCAAGGTCTCCATGGTCCTGCTGTCCCGGCTGCTGGGGCACCGCGCGAACCGCCGGGCGAACATCGCAGCGGGCGCGTTCATGACTCTCGTGCAGATGGCGACCTTGCCCTTGGGATCTGAGGTGACCGGCTACTACGCCTTCTTCTCCGTCATCGCGGCGAAGACCACCGCGTACATCGCCTGGTCTGCCTTCACGTGGTCCGAAACGGACGTCCGGCCCGGGCTGCGGGACCGGGAGTCCCCGGCATCCCCGCGGTGACCGAGCCGCCGGCCGCCCCCATCCCGGCGACTCCTCGCGGTGCGCGCATCCCCGTCCCGCCTTTCCCCGACTGCTCCAGAGGGGCGTCATGTCCCGCACCCGTACTCCCCGGCCCGGAGAGTCCGCCCTCTCTCGCTTCCTGAGGCGACACGCCATGCGGCCCGTGGTCGCCGCCCTGTGCGCGATGGCCCCCTGGGCCGCCCGGACCTCCGCGCCGGTGCTCCTGCTGAGCAGCCGCCACGACCGGGCCACCCCGCACCGCAACGCCGTCCGCGTGCACGACCTGTCGGAGACCGCTCGGAGAGGAGAACCGTCATGCCTGGTGCCAGCCTTGCGCCGTCCCCCCAAGAGGTTCGAGAGGATCCCCCCGTTGCCCGTCCGCCCTACCGGTTCGTCACCGCGCTCGGCTTGGCCGGCGCCACGCTGCTGACGGGCGGGACCCTGCTCCACCCTGCGCACGCCGACGCGGGCATACCGGCTGCGGCCTTCGCCGAGTACGCCGACGCCAGCCGAGGCCTGTGGGTGACTGTCCACCTGCTGCAACTGGGTGGCGTCGCCGGCCTCGTCCTGGTGATCGTCCTGCTGGCCCGGGCGGTCGACGGCACGCGGGGATCGGCCTGGGCGCGGGTGACCGCGGTGTTCGGCACGGCCGGGCTGGCGACCGCCGCCGTCCTGCAGGCGGTCGACGGGGTCGCGCTCAAGGCCGCCGTCGACCTGTGGTCGGGCGCTGACGAGGACCGCCCGGCTCTGTTCGCGGCGGCGCTGGCGGTGCGGCAGGTCGAGATCGGGCTGGACGCGCTCTTCGCCCTGCTGCTGGCCGCGGCCTTCCTCGCGTTCGGGTTCGGCCTGCTGACCGCGCCCGCCGGCAGCCGAGGGCTGGGCGCCCTGGCCGTCCTCGCTGCGGGGGCGGCCGCCGTCAACGGCGTCACGCTGGCCCTGAGCGGCTTCTCGGCCGCGACGATGCTCGCCACGACGGTCAGCGGTGCGCTGGCTCTGGTGTGGATGCTCCTGGTCGCTGTCTCGAGCTGGCGCCGGGTGCTCATCGAGCGCGCCTGACGTCCCTCACGGTTCCTCCTGCGGTTCTGGCGGGACCAGGTGACTTCCCCCACCTGCGCAGGGCACGAACCCCCGACAGCCGCCCCACCGGGTCCGACCTCCGGTTCGGCCCTGTGGACGGGCCGGTCGGGCCCCACGGCACCCACAGGTGGGCACGGCGCAGATCGATGGGTGCCGCCGATGCCGCCATCGAGTCCGGAGACAGCGGGCACGTCGTCCGACGTGCCGAGCCGGCGCCGCGACCCGCCTCACGCGACGTCCGCTCCGGGACGTTCCTCGCCGGCGTCGCGGCTGGTCGGCGGTCAGGCGACGACGGATGCCCGTTCTCTGCGCGCCGAGAGCAGGACGCCGACCCCGAGGACGAGCACCAGCAGCTGGAAGGCCGGCACGGCCAGCCCCTGGAAGGGGCTCTCCAGGCCGCTGTAGGCCACATCGACCCCGACCGCGACCGAGATGAGCCCGGCCAGCGCGGCCACCCAGCCGACCCAGGCGACCACGGCGCGAGTCGTCAGCATCGTCGCCCCGAAGAGCAGCAGGGCCACGCCCAGCGTCACGCGGAAGTAGCTCTGCAGGCCCCACTCCGTCCAGCGCACCACCTCGGCGTCGCCGAGACGGACGGTCTCTTCGGATCCGTCGGCGGCGACCCAGGCGTCCACGGCCTGCTTCAGCGTCACCCCGTCGACGGCCTGCAGCACCGCCCACACCGCGGCGGTGGCCACCGTCGCCCCGGCGGCGAAGGCCGACAGCCGCGGGGCCAGCCGCCGCAACACCAGATGCAGGACGAGCAGCCCGCCCAGAGCGGCGAGCACGCCGACGAACTGGGCGAAGTGCACCCACTCCCACGCGGCGCTCGCCGCGTAGCGGGCGAAGACGTCCTCGTGGACGTCCTCGTTTCCACCGGGATGGAACAGGACGGTGACCACGGTGGTGAAGAGGAACCCACCCAGGAGCAGCGTCCCACTGGAGCGCAGGAGCTCACGGTCGGTCTGGGTGCCCGGTGCCGACGTCATGTCCACCCCCTCCGCCGAACGGCGGCCACGGGCCGAGCGTAGTGACCGCACCGGCCGCGGAGAACGGGTCGCGCCACGGGCCGGAGCAGGAGCCGACCGGCGCGGCGCCTGCCGGCAGCGCCGACGTCCTCCCCGCCCCGGCAGATGCGGTCGACGCCGACGGCCCGGGGTGACGGAGGTGTCGGACGTGCAGGGCACCATCCCGGCATGGTCGCCTTCTTCGTCCCCCGGGCCAGCGACGGCGAGCAGGCGGACCGGCTCTACGACGCCTTCGCCGAGTTCGCCGGCTGCGAGCCCGCACCCCCGGACCGGCGGGTCCACTCCATCGCCTTCACCCAGGACGGGGCCCGGTGGGTCGCCGAGGTGGGGCAGGAGCTGCGCGGCGAGCGGACCACGCGGCAGCTGCGCCGCGGCGAGCTCATCGAGCGCACCCACACCCTGACCTCGACGTCCCGGGTGCTCGCGGTCTACCCCGGGTCGCCGTTCACGGTCGTCACCGACGCCCAGCCGATCACCTCGGCACCGTCGGAGTGGGCCAACCCGTTCACCGCCGACCCCGACGAGGTGACGTACTTCGACCCGCGGTGACGGGCGGCTCGGGTGGCCCGCCGGGGCGGTCCACCCGAAACCCGCACCCCGGGACCACCGGTCGCCCGGCCGATGGCCTGGCTGGGGTTCGTCGCTTGGAGCGTCGTGGCCGTCGCGGTGATCGTGCTGGATCGCGGTGCGTGGCGAACCGCGCCCGCCGCGGCCCTGCCGGCGGTCCCGGGCCCGCCGCCCCGCGAGACGACCGCGGCCGGCCTGTGACGGCCCGAGCAGACGTCATGACCCCTGCATCCCCGCCCCACGGAGCGCTTCGGGATCGAGCACTCATCGTCTCGGCACCGATGGACCGCGTCTCCACTGCCGTGCTCGCCACCGCCGTGACCCGGGCCGGGGGGCTCGACCCCGTTCGCCGCCGGCAGCGCTCCCGGCTCATCCAGTCCTCGTCGCCGTACCCGCCGCCGATGAGCCCGGTGCGCTGCACTCAGGCGTCGGCCGTGGCCGGCTGCCTCCGCGTGCGCCAGACCACCCACGCGCCGCTGACCGCGACGAGCCCTGCGCCGATCAGGACGGTGGGGGGCGTGGCACGGGTCGTGAGGGCGCCGAGGATGATGCCGAAGGGGTACATCAGCAGCGCCGCGAGGATCCACAGCAGGCCCGGCCACACGGTGAGCGTGCCGGAACGCCACATGGCGATGCCCAAGAGCACGTTCCCGATGAAGCCCACAAGGATCGCGGCCAGCATGACGAACGCCTGGACGTTGTCAGCCGTGCTGGCGGGCAGCTTGTCGAGGTTCATCCCGGCCAGGTACGCCTGCCCCTCCAACGGAGGCCCGAATGCGGAGAGTCCTGTGAAGAGCAGGAAGAGGCACTGGCCGAACAGCGCGACGGCCATCGCCCAGAGAGCCAGCCGCGCAGCGCGCGTGCGGACCAGGTGGGCCCCCAGGGCGACGGTCCCGAAGATGACGAAGATGAGACCGAGCCCGCTGCCGAGCACATGCGTGAGGACGTACTCCGGCTCGGTGACGAACCGGGACCAGGCCTCGTACTCCTCGTCGGGGTTCGGTTGCGGCTCGCGGGCGGCCCACAGGGTCAGCACCCCGTAGAGGGGGAGCCCCACGAGCCCGGCACGAATCCAGCCCTCAACGTCCGGTGCGGTCGTCGTGCTCACCCCCCGGGGCCCTCCTGCGGGTCCGCTGGCGCCGTCGGGCAACACGGCGTCGCCGGGAGCTGAGCCAGTGGGTCGGTGAGTGGACATGGTCCTACCTCCAGTGAGGAGCAGGAGGGAACGCCCGGTGCGGGGGCGCATCGGGCAGCAGGCCGGCGACCTCCAGGGCGGGTGCCCGCGGCAGTCCAGCGGTCTCGCGGGACCAGCGGTTCTCGACGCCTTCGGCCACCCCCGCACCATGGCTCAGGACGCAGGCCTTCCGCATCCGTAGGACTCCGGAGCAACTACGGGTCTTCTGCCGGTGGAGGGCTGCACCGGCGTCGCGGATCGTCCGCCACGGTCCCGGTCCCGGTGCCGCGCCTGTCGCGTGCCGAGATCGCGGCCTGGACCGTGGCGCACCGACGCGCCTGCCTGGTGCTCACCTCGCCGGCCGTCGACGTCGGGCACGCCGGGCAGTCGGTGCAGCCACGCCTCGGGCCGGTGGACGTCGTCCGTCGCGTTCACTGGCCTCCACGCCCCAGCGACCGGGCCGTCGAGTCGAGGACCTGCATGGACACCAGTGGGGCCGGGTGGGGCTCGAACCCACGACCCAGGGATCATGAGTTCCATGCTCTGACCAGCTGAGCTACCGCCCCGTCTCGCTCTCACAACCTGCCAGACGCGCCCCGGTACCCGCCCGCACGCGTACGGCGGGGTCGTCGGACGTGCAGGGCACCATCCCGGCATGGTCGCCTTCTTCGTCCCCCGGGCCAGCGACGGCGAGCAGGCGGACCGGCTCTACGACGCCTTCGCCGAGTTTGCCGGCTGCGAGCCCGCACCCCCGGACCGGCGGGTCCACTCCATCGCCTTCACCCAGGACGGGGCCCGGTGGGTCGCCGAGGTGGGGCAGGAGCTGCGCGGCGAGCGGACCACGCGGCAGCTGCGCCGCGGCGAGCTCATCGAGCGCACCCACACCCTGACCTCGACGTCCCGGGTGCTCGCGGTCTACCCCGGGTCGCCGTTCACGGTCGTCACCGACGCCCAGCCGATCACCTCGGCACCGTCGGAGTGGGCCAACCCGTTCACCGCCGACCCCGACGAGGTGACGTACTTCGACCCGCGGTGACGGGCGGCTCGGGTGGCCCGCTCAGGCCGGGGAGCGCAGAGTGGTCGCCAGGTGCTGCGGGCAGCCCGGGAACCCGGAGTGACCAGGCTCCGCCGGTCCAGCCCAGGGCTGGTGGAGCCGCTCCGGTCAGCGCCGGGTACGCGCCGCGCGCAGCCGCCGCAGGCGACGCACCAGCGCCGGGCGGGCCGCCTCCGCCTCCGGCCGGTCCACCAGGGTGTTCAGCCGCTGGTAGTAGCGGGTCGGCGCCAGGCCGAACTGGCCGCGGATCTCGTTCTCCTTGGCGGCCGGCTGGCGCCACCACTGGTCCTCGAAGTCCAGCAGGGCGAGCTCGTCGACGGTCAACTCGGGCACGGGGAGAACGGTAGCGGCGGGTACCGACAGGTTCGGCCGCCGCGCGGCTCCTGCTCCGGCGACCGAGGATGAGCCGTGCCCATCGACCACAGCGCGACCTACGCAGCCGGCCCGGACGCGGTGCTCGACGTCCTCACCGACGAGGCGTTCCTGCGGGAACGCGCCACCGCCCTCGGCGCCATCGTCCAGGACGTGCGGATCACCCAGACCGCGGGCGGGCGCGAGACGACCGTGCGCCTGCTGTCCCCGACGGCCGGCATCCCCCCGGTCTTCGCCCGGTTCGTCGGAGCCGAGGTGACCATCGTCGACCGGCAGACCTGGACGCCGGACGGGCACGCCGGGCACCGGGCCCAGGTCGACGTCTCCACGACCATCTTCGGCCGGAGCGCCGGCGTGACCGGGGAACGCCGGCTGGTGGCCGCCGACGGAGGGACGCGCTCGACGATGACCGGTGAGGCGTCGGTCGACGCGCCCCTGGTCGGCCGGCAGGCCGAGGCGGGGGTCCGCGAGCTGGCGGTGATCGTCCTCGAGCGCGAGCACCAGGTCCTGCAGCGCTGGCTGAGGTCCTGACCCACGGGCGGAGGAGACGGTTGGGTCACGGGGCGCACCGACCCATTGACGGAGCAGCTCAGGGGACTTATAGAACGGCATGGTTCCGATCGCCGTGGGTGATGTCGTCCCGTTCGACGACTGGCCCGCGGCCACCCGCGCCGCGCTCGCCTTCCTGCACCGCACCGTCGGCATGGAGGTGTGGCTGATGACCCAGGTGGTGGGCGACCAGCAGGTCGTGCTCTCCGCCCATCCGGCTGAGCTGGTGCCCAGCGGGACGTCCGTGCCCTGGGACCGCAGCCTGTGCCGGCGGATGGTCAGCGGCCACGGCCCCCGCGTGTCGACGGTCACCGCCGCCACCCCCGAATACGCCCAGCTGCTGCAGGGCCCGATCGAGCGGGTGGCCGCCTACGTCGGGGTGCCCGTGGTCAACCGGGACGGCTCGGTCTTCGGCACCCTCTGCGGGGTGTCCACCCGCGCCCAGCCCCGCAGCCTGGCGCGCAGCCTGCCGGTCGTGGAGATGACCGCCCGGATGCTGAGCACCGTGCTCGCCCTCACCGGTCCGCCCGACGAGGTCGATCGAACGGCCGCGGCCGGGTCAGCGGGCGGCGGCCAGCTCCTCTGACGCGATCCGCCGGGTGGCGACGTAGTACACCGTCGTCCCGGCCCTGATCGGCCGGTCCCACGGAGGGCTGACCGTGAGGCCCTGCTCGTCGCGCACCGCCAGCGCCGTCGCCCCGAAGGTCTCCCCCAGGTGCACCTGGCACGCGCCGAAGGTGGCGAACCGTTGCCCTGCGGGCAGCCGCAGCGAGTAGGTGTTGCCGTGCCCGCCGGCGCTCATCAGGTCGGTGTAGACCTCGGTGAGCCCGGGGTCGGACGCCTCCTCGGTGATCAGCGTGGGCATGTGCCACTGCACGCAGGCGATCCCCGGGTCGACGTAGCGCAGGTTCTCCCGCCGACCGAGGTCGCGCAGCGCCGCGACCGTGTGCACGCCCGGGTTGGCGTGCTGGACGGCGACGGCGATGGCCAGCGTCTCGTTGTCGTCCCGACCGTCGATCACGACGGTGCGGGCCCGGGCCACCGCGGCCCGGGCCATCACGTCGACGTGCGCGAGGTCGCCGCGGACGAAGGACACCGCCGGCTGCTCGGGCACCGGGTTCTGGGGCACGTCGTCCCAGGCGCACAGCGCGATCCGGGCGCCCGGCTCGACGGACAGCTCGGCCAGGATCCGCTCGGTCCGGCCCGGCGTGTACCCCAGGACGACGACGTGATCTGCCAGGTCCAGTCCGACCACACCTCTCAGGCGCTTGCCGCGGGCCGTCTGCAGACGCTCGGCCAGCCGCGTGAACAGCAGCGTCAGCGTGACGATGCCACCGACGATGACGTAGGTGCCGACGAGGTGACCGCCCGCCGACACCGGGAAGAAGTCGCCGTACCCGACCGTGGCGGAGGTGACGACGAAGTACCACCAGTAGTTGGCCGGTGCGGCGATGTCGTTGTCCGCCGGCTCGACCAGCCACATCGCCAGCCAGCTGGTCAGGAAGACGAACACCAGGACGGCGAGCGGCAGCCGCCAGCCCAGCAGCCGGCTGCCCACCAGGCGGGCCAGCCGGGTGAGGAAGAAGATCACGGGCCTCCTCGACGGGACGACGGTCGGCGCAACCTACCGCCGCCGCGCCGCCGGCGGGCCGGCTGCGGGCTCGGTGCTGCAGGCTGGCTGCTGCGGGCTCAGACGAGAGGCAGGCCGCCGGCCGCGGCCGTGGCGTGCCGGGTCCGGCGCAGGTGCAGCCGCTCCCGGTGGGCCTCCGGCGAGTGGACGACCGTCACCGGGCACGTCGCGTGCAGCACGCACTGCATGGTCACTGAGCCCAGCAGCATGCTGGTGAACCCGCCGTGGCCCTTGCTGCCGACGACCAGCAGCTCCGCCTGGTGCGACGCCTTGATGAGCGCGTCGGCCGCGGACCCCAGCTCGGCTCGCACCGTCACCGGCGGTGGGGGCTGCGGCCCCTCCGGCACGACGCTGGCGACGAAGGTCCGCGCCCGCTCCAGTGCCGCCGCGTGGTCCTGGTCCGGCCCGTAGGGGTTCACCCCGTAGAAGTCCATCCAGTAGTCCGGCGGGCGGTAGGCGCCCACCGCCTCCACCGGCAGCCCGCGCCGCACCGCGTCGTGCAGCGCGAACAGCAGTGCGGCACGGGCGCCCGGCGAGCCGTCGATGCCCACCACGACGCGTGGCCCGCGCGGTTCCTCGCCCTCGTACAGCGGAGCCGGTCCGGTCATGACGCACCTCCTCGGAGCCCCCGCGGTCCCCTGGGCGGCCCGCCGGAGCGCTCCCCCATGGCGTCCAGTGTCCTCAGCTCCCGCGGGGTGGACCAGGGTCCGCGTCGCGGCGATTGGCCCGCGGTCACCTGCGGGTAGCGCCGTCGGCATGGAGAGCCGGGACCTGCTGCTGACCGCCTTCGACAACGTCGAGGAGGTGGTCCGGGGAGCGCTCGAGGGGATCGACCCGGCGCTGCTGACCGCGCGGGTCGACCCCGGAGCCAACACGGTCGCCTGGCTGGTCTGGCACCTCACCCGGGTGCAGGACGACCACATCGCGGAGGTGGCCGGGCAGCCCCAGGCGTGGACGGCGGCCGGCTGGGCCGACCGCTTCGCGCTGCCGCTCGACCCCGCCGCCACCGGCTACGGCGCCAGCAGCGAGGAGGTCGCCGCGGTGCGGGTGACCGACCCCGACCTGCTCGTCGGCTACCACGCCGACGTGCACCGTCGGACGGCGGACTTCCTGCGCACGGTCACCGCGGAGGACCTCGACCGCGTCGTCGACACCCGCTGGGACCCACCGGTCACCCTCGGCGTCCGGCTGGTCAGCGTCGTCACCGACGACCTGCAGCACGCCGGGCAGGCGGCGCTGCTGCGCGGCGTCCTGGAGCGCCGCTGAACCCCCGGCCCCCGTCCCCGCCCGCGGGTAGCGTCGGCCGGGTGAGCAGCGCCGCCACCTCCGCCGCCGTCCCGCCCGTCGACTTCTACGCCCTCGAAGAGCTGCTGGACCCGGCCGAGATCGAGGTGCGGGACCGGGTCCGGGACTTCTGCGCCCGCGAGGTCACCCCGGTCATCAACGACTACTGGGAGCGCGCCGAGTTCCCCTTCGAGCTGCTGCCCAAGATGGCTCAGCTGAACATCGCCGGCGGGACGGTCGTCGGCTACGGGTCCCCGGGGATGAGCGCGGTCGCCGCCGGCCTGGTCGCCGCCGAGTGGGCGCGCGCCGACGGCAGCCTGGGCACCTTCTACGGCGTGCACAGCTTCCTGGCCATGCAGTCGATCGCCATGCTCGGCAGCGAGGAGCAGCGCGAGCGCTGGCTGCCGGCGATGGCCCGGATGGAGACGATCGGCGCCTTCGGCCTGACCGAGCCCCAGCACGGCTCGGACGCCGTCGCGCTGGAGACCCGGGCCCGGCGGGACGGCGACGAGTACGTGCTCACCGGCGCCAAGAAGTGGATCGGCAACGGCACGATCGCCGACCTGGTGCTCATCTGGGCCCGCGACGAGGACGGCGCCGTCGGTGGCTACGTCGTCCCCAAGGGCAGCATCGGGTGGACGGCCAGCGTGATGACCGGCAAGACCGCGCTGCGCGCGGTGTGGCAGGCCGAGATCACCCTCGACGGGGTGCGGGTGCCGGCGGAGAACAAGCTGGCCAACTGCTCCGGCTTCAAGGACGTCTCGCTCGTGCTGGACCGGACCCGCTACACCGTCGCCTGGCGGGCGCTGGGCGTGGCGCAGGCCGCCTACGAGCTGGCGCTGGCGCACACCCTGCAGCGGGAGCAGTTCGGCCAGCCGATCGCCGGCTACCAGCTGGTGCAGGAGAAGCTGGCCCGGATGCTCGCGGAGATCACCAGCATGCAGCTGCTCAGCTGGCGGCTGAGCAAGCTGGCCGACGCCGGGCGGATGACCGCGGCCATGGCCTCGCTGGCGAAGATGAACAACGCCAAGAAGGCCCGGACCATCCTGGCCGACGCCCGCGACCTGCTCGGCGGGGACGGCATCCTGCTGGAGCACCACGTGGCCCGGCACCACGCCGACATCGAGGCGATCTACACCTTCGAGGGCACCGACCACGTGCAGGCGCTCATCGTCGGCCGCGAGGTCACCGGCATCTCGGCGATCACCGGGCGCCGCCCCGCCCGGACGGCGCAGGCCCCGGAGCCGCCGCAGTCGATCTGACGTCGGGGGGCGCGTGCGGCAGGGCGATCGCCGCGGCGGCGGCGACGCTGTGCACGCCCAGCCGCTCGCGGACGTGCTCCATGTGCTTGCGCACGGTGCCCACCGAGATGAACAGCTGCCGGGCGATCACCGCGTAGGGGACGCCGGTCGCGGCCAGGGACAGCACCTCCCATTCCCGTGCGGTGAGTCGGGGAACCGAGGCCCGGCGGCGCTCGGCGTCGGCCCAAATCTCCTGCACCTGCGGCCGGAGCAGCGAGGCGAGCTGGCGGTCGCGCTCGGTGAAGGCCGGACCGGACCCGCGCATGAAGGCCACCCGCCGGACCTCGCCGGGAGCCGCCGGCAACGAGATGATCATGGTCCACCGGACCGGGTCCATGACCTCGGCGAGCGGGCCGGCCCGCCAGTCCCGGTCGGTGGCGTAGAAGTCGCAGGTGTGGATCACGCTGCGCAGGTCCCCGGTCAGCTGCGGCCACGAGCACATGGACTCCCACCAGACCGGCCAGAACGGTTCCTCCGGCGGGCTCGGCTCGGGGCGCTCCAGACCGAGGTGGACGTCCCCGGGCTCGACGCCCTGGATGAGCAAGCAGTGCCGGGCCCGGGGGACGTGGTGCTGGTAGTTGACCTCGACGTCGCACGGGACGAGCCGCTGCAGCCCCTCGAGCAGCGCCCACGGCAGCGCCTCGCCCGGGTCGTCGTCCCGGGCGTCCTCGATCACCCGGACCAGCCGGTCGACGTCGTCCGCGCGCAGCTCGCTGGTCGTCATGACTGCCTCCCCCGGCACCGACCGTGCGCCCGAACGCTAGGCCCGGGACGGGCCCCGGGGGAATACGCCCGTTGGCGAATACCGGCCCGGCACCGGCGTCAGCAGGCTGGTCCTGCCGACCCGACCGGGGCGGCCCCGTCCCAGCATCGGTCGCGGTCGCGACCGGGAAGGACCCCCGATGTCCGCGATCGCACACCCCACCGGCCGCACGTGGGCAACCACCCACCGGGCCCTCGTCCTCACCCTCTCCGTCGTCCTGCTGCTCGTCGCGGTGGCCGTCACCGCCACCACCGTGCTGCTCGCCCGGGACACCAGCGCGCCGGCGCTCGCGCCCGGCGGCCTGGACTCCTCCGTCGTCGACACGTGCTCCGGCGCCCCGGTCGGCTCCGCCTGCTGAGCAGGCGGGGATGCGGTGCCGGCCCGGCGTCCGGGGGTCGCCGGGCCGGCGTCGGCGGGGCTAGCGTGGCCGGGCACGTGCCGGCCTCCCGTCGCCGCCCGCGGCAACGGTCCCTTCCCGTCGCCCGCACCGCTGGAGACCGCGGATGACCGAGTTGCTCACCCGATACCGCGGCGCAGTCATGGCCGCGGCGTGCGTGACGGCCCTGGGCGGCTGCGGCGAACGCGGGCTGTGCCCGGGGCGGGCCTTCGAGATCGACATCCTGGTGCGCCTGGCGGAGGAGTGGGAGGCGACCGGCGACGTGCTGGTCACGGTCGGCTATCCGGCCTCGGCGGAGTGCGGTTTCCTCCGCGGCCCGGTGACCGACGACGCGGTGCCCTTCACCACGATCTCGACGGTGCTCCGGCCGGAGGAGGTCTACGTGCAGGTGACGGACGCGGAGAGCGGGCGCGAGGTCGCGCACCACGTGCTCCCGGTCGAGTACGTGCCGACGGGCCGGCAGAACCACTGCGGCAGCGGACCGGCGTCGGCCGAGGTGACCGTGCCCTACGACCCGCCGGAGGCACCGGGGACGGCGGCAGCGACGCCGTAGCCGGCCGGCGCCGACCGCAGCGCGGTCTCAGCCGGCGCGCTGCAGCGACGCCGTGGTGACCTTGCGGCAGTCGGCGCAGGCGGTGCGCCCGGCACCGAGCCGGTCCCAGCGCAGCGAACCCCACACCTGGACGATGGCGCCGCACACGGCCAGTTCCACCTCCCCGTCCAGCTCGTCAGCCGGACGGTGCGCCTCGACGGCGTGCCAGGAGGCCGGCTGGTCGACCGGTTGGGCCCACGACCGGCGGTCTGGCCGGGCGAACCCGACGACGTAACTCCCCATGGCTCCAGTGTGCCTCGCGACACACCGGTCGACCACCGGGAGCGGCGTCGATCCGTCGGCTCCGGCTGCTCGGGAGCCGCGGGGAGGGCCGCCCCGGCGTAGCGTCCGGCCGGTGGGCGTGGTGCGGGCTGCGTACGGGGACGAGGACCCCGCGCCGCCGCCTGACGTCACGAGGCTGATCCCGATGGTCCGGCGGGTCATCGCCGCCCGGGTGGGCGACGAGGCCCTGGCCGAGGACCTGGTCCAGGAGACGCTGACCCGCGTGCTGACCGCCGCTCCCCGGGTGGAGCCGGGCATGCTCGAGCCGTACGCCATCGTCACCGCGCGGAACGTGGTCGCCTCGCAGTGGCGGGAGCAGGACCGGCACCGGCGCAACCAGCACCGGGTGGCCGACCTCCGGCTCCCCGACGCCCCCGACACCGACCTGCTCGCCCGCGAGGAGCAGAGCGCTGTCGCCCGTGCCCTCGAGCGCCTGTCCGAGCAGGAGCGCCAGATGCTGCTCGCGCACGAGGTCACCGGCCAGGACACCCGCTCGCTGGCCGGCGAGCTCGGCTCGACCGCCGGGGCGGTGGCCGCCCAGCTGAACCGGACGCGCGCCCGCCTGCGGGTCGAGTACCTGCTGGCCCTCGACCGGGTGGAGCCGCCGACCGACCGGTGCCGCCCGGTGCTGCTGGCGCTGTCCGGCGGCGACCGGCGTCGGCAGCGCGAGGTCGACGCCGGGCGGCACCTGCTGGAGTGCGAGCTGTGCGCGCGGCTGAGCGGCCCGCTGATGGCGCGCGGCCAGCACCGCGACGACGAGGTGTGCATCCCGATCCGGTCCGACGCCGACATCGTCGCCGCTCGCCAGGCCGCGCGGGAGCTCGCCTCCCGGCTCGGGTTCTCCCGAACCGACCTCACCCTGATCGCGACCGCGGTCTCGGAGATCGCGCGCAACATCGTGCGCTTCGCCGACTCGGGCGAGGTCATCATCGACCTGGTCGACCGACCCCGGCGCGGGGTGCACGTCGTCGCGCGGGACACCGGCCCGGGGATCGCCGACGTCGCGCAGGCCCTGACGGACGGCTACAGCACCTACTCCGGGCTCGGGCTGGGGCTCCCCGGCGCCCGGCGGCTGATGGACGAGTTCGCGGTGGTCTCGGAGGTAGGCCGGGGCACGACGGTGACGATGACGAAATGGTGTGGTGAGCGATGAGGACGGACCAGGGCAGTACCGGGGCGGGGCAGGTCACCGAGGACTTCCCGGCGATCGACCGCGCGGACGAGGACCAGCTGCTGCCCCAACTGGTCGCCCACCTGCGGGAGCACCGGACGAAGCTGCGCCAGGAGTGGGCCGGCCGCATCCAGGACTCCGGCCTGCTGCACACGATGACCTCGCAGGAGATGGCGGCGGAGACGACGTCGGTCTACGACAACTACGTCGAGGTCCTGGAGACCGGCAGCGTCGAGGCGCTCCAGCGCTACGCCCGTGACCTGTCCGAGCGGATCATCCCGCGCGGCGTCGAGACGCACGAGGTGGTCGGGATCGTGCTGCTGCTGCGCGACGTGCTCGCCCGGTCGCTGTTCGAGAAGTACCAGCGCGACTTCGGTCTGCTCAACCGGGTGCTGGACGCCTACGAACCGGCCGCCAACCGCATCGCCAACACCGTCGCGGTGAGCTTCGTCGACGAGCGGGAACGGGTCATCCGGCAGCAGCAGGACTCCATCCGGGAACTGTCCACGCCGGTGCTGCCGGTCCGGGAACGACTGCTGATCCTGCCGATGATCGGCGTCCTGGACAGCGAGCGCGCCCGCCAGCTGACCGAGCAGCTGCTGACCGGCATCCGCACCCACCGGGCGAAGGTCGTGGTCATCGACATCACCGGGGTCCCGGACGTCGACGAGTCCGTGGCCAACCACCTGGTCCAGACCGTAGACGCCTCCCGCCTCATGGGGGCCAGCGTCATCATCACCGGGCTGTCGCCGCTCATCGCGCAGACCCTGGTCACCATCGGCGTGGACCTCAGCAAGATGGACACCATCGGCGACCTGCAGGGCGGGCTCGAGGAGGCCGAGCGGCTGCTCGGCTACGCGGTGACCCGGCAGAACGGGCTGGCCGGGCCGTGAACGGCGGGCCGAAGCTCGTCTCGATCCTGCGACAGGGGCCCTACCTGATCGCCTCGATCCACACGGCCCTCGACGACACCCAGATGGTCCGGTTCCGCGAGGACCTCATCGAGCAGATTGGCCAGCACCGGTCCCGCGGGGTGATCATCGACGTCGCGGCGCTCGACGTCCTGGACTCGTTCGGCGCCCGCACCCTGCGCACGATCGGGGAGGTGGCCCGGCTGCGCGGAGCGCTGACCATCATCGTGGGGATCCAGCCGGACGTCGCCTTCGCCATGGTGTCGCTGGGGATGTCGACCGGCACGCTGGTCACCGCCCTGGACCTGGAGGAGGGGCTGGAGTACCTCGACCACCACGTCACCCGCCGGGGCGTGGTGGCGGACGGGCGCGTCCCGCTGGGATGACCGGGCTCGAGGGCCTGCGGCGGAACTACCGGGTGGCGTTCCTCCGGTACCTGCCCCGTCGGGAGGAGGCCGCCCTGGCCCGCGGGTACGAGCTGGGCCGGGCCGCGGTGACCGAGGGCCTGAGCATCCTGGAGCTCGCCCAGGTCCACCACGAGGTGCTGCTCGAGGCGCTCCGCGAGACGCCGGCCGAGGACCTGGGCCAGGTCGCGACCGCGGCCTCGGAGTTCTTCCTGGAGGTGCTGGCCACCTTCGACATGGCCCAACGCGGCTTCCTCGACGGGCGGTGACCGGGTCGGGACGCGCCAGGGCCCCCGGTCGGTGAGCGGGTTCAGAGCTCACCGGCCGGGGGCTGGGGCGGCGCAGCGGGGGATCTGCGCCGGGTCTGTGGCTAGTTCTGGGTGAACGTGACCGGCGCGCCGTTGTTCTCGCAGACAGTGCGGGTCGCGCCACTGCGGTCGACCGCCCGGCCGAGTACGGCCACCGGGCCCACGCTGACGCCGCAGATGTTGGCCGCGACCTGAGCGGCCAGCGCGACGTTGACGTCCTCGAGGATCGTCACGTCGCCGACGTTGACGTTGATCAGCCCGTCCTGGACGGGCTGGGCGCTCGCCGGGGAGGCGATGCCGACGGCGAGGACGGTGCCGGCGAACAGGGTGGCGATGGACTTCTTCGTGTAGCTGGCCATGGCGGGTGCCTCCTGGGGAGTCCTTCTCGACCCGCGGCGCCGACCTGCCGCTGCGGGCTTGCACTGGAGAAGACACCTCCGGACGGCGGGCATGACGCGACCGGTCCCACGGGCCGCGACCTCGGCCGCGCGGGATGCACCGCCGGACCGGGGCCCACGGGGTCTCGGTCGAGGCCTCCGCAGGTCCGGCTCGGCCGGGGCCCGCGTCATGCGCGGGGCACCGCGGCGTCCGGGGATCCTCGCCGCCGTGACCGGCCGGCGCGCTACCGTCGTCGGGGACGCGGAGGGGGTGCCGGTGGAACCGTTGAGCCTGCTGGTGGGCGGGGTGCTGCTCGGGGCGGGGTACCTGGCCGGCCGGCTCGGTGCCCGGCGGGCCCGGCGCGCACAGCCCCCGGACGTGCCGCTCGCCGTCTGCGGCTGCGGACACTCGCTCAGCCAGCACGACCCCAAGGCGGCCACCTGCCACGCCGAGGTGGCCCGCCCGGCCTACGACCGGAAGGGCCGCTGGGCCGGGAACGACTGGGTGGCCTGCCGGTGCCGCCAGTACATCGGTCCGCGGCCGATCGAGGAGGTCTTCGCCCCCCGGCTCCTGCCGCCCCAGGACTGACCGGCGCCCGCTGGCTACGGTGGAACGGTGATCACCGTCTGCGGCGAGCTCGTCATCGACCTCATCCCCGCCCGGTCCGCCGCCGCGGACGGGGACGGGGGGCCACCGCAGTACGCCGCCTTCCCCGGCGGCAACGCCCTCAACGTGGCGGTCGCCGCTGCCCGGCTGGGCAACGTCGTCCACCTGATGTCCCGTGTCGGTCCCGGGCCCTTCGGCCGGCTGCTGCGCGACCACGCCGTCCGGTCCGGGGTCTCGCCGGACGCGCTGCTGCCCGCCCCGGAACCGGTCAGCCTGGCCGTCGTCGAGCTGGCCGCCGACGGCTCGGCCGACTACTCCTTCCACACCCGCGGCGCGGCCGACTGGCAGTGGACCCCCGAGGAGCTGTCCGCCGCCTGGCCGGCGGACACCCGGATCGTGCACGTCGGCTCCATCTCCAGCTGGACCCCGCCGGGTTCCCGGCACATCGCCGACCTGGTCCGCCGGCTCCGCCGGGACGGCACCGCGCTGGTCAGCTTCGACCCCAACGTGCGCCCCGGGCTGATCGATGACGAGGCCGCTGTCCGGGCCCAGGTGGAGGACCTGCGGCGGACGGCGGACGTCGTCAAGGTCAGCGCCGAGGACCTGGCCTGGCTGGAGCCGGGCGTCGACCTCGACGAGGCGGCCGACCGCTGGGCCGCCGACGGACCGGCGCTGGTGGTGGTCACCGACGGTGGGGAGCCGCTGCGCGCCGCGCGCCCGTCCCGTCCGCTGCTGCGCCGCCGGCCGCCGCGGGTGCCGGTGGTGGACACCGTCGGCGCCGGCGACAGCCTGGCCGCCGGCCTCTTCTCCGGTCTGGTGGCCACCGGCACGCTCACCCGCGCCGCCCTGCTCGACCTGCCCGACGAAGAGCTGGCCGCCCTGCTCGACGACGCCGCCCTGGTCGCCGCGCTGGCCTGCACCCGGGCCGGCGCCGACCCGCCGACGCGGGCCGAGCTCGAGGTGGCGCGCGCCGAGCACGCCGGGGACCGAACTCCCCCGTCCTGACCTCGCGCACGACCACGGCCGGGCCTGACGGTCGCCCGCCCCGAGCAGGAGCACCGCCCGGATCGGCGACACGCCGCGCGGGGCGGACGGTGCCCGTGTGACTGCCCGGGCGAATGGTGCACACGTGCCGGGAGCGGTCCGGAGTGACGCGAGACGCCATTCGGTATGCCTGCGCCACGCCATTCCCGGCGTAGACCTGACAAGCCGCTGAGCTGCGGATCGGCACGAACAGGTTCCACATCAGACGGTCGAAGACCATCTGGTTGGACACCCCCGGAATGGCGTCCGCCGCCCGTCGTCCGTCCCTACCTTGTGCACATCGCAGCAGAGCAACGGAGCTCTCATCGTCTCCCCGACGAGCATCTCCACCGTCTGGTGACCCTTACCGGCTGTCTGCGATCCATGTCGGTACACGCCGCCCGGACCACGGGCCGGCAGCGAAGGGACGGCAGATGACCGAGCACGAGAAGACCCGGCAGAGCGGTGGCACCCGTGCCGTCGCCCTGCTCTCCGCCGGAGGGGTGCTGGCCGGTTCCGCCGTCGTCGGCCTCCTCCCCGGCCTGGCCCAGGCGTCCAGCCACCGGGAGGCGCCGCTCATCGCGGCCGACCCGGCGGTGGACAACACCGACGTCTACGCGTTCACCAGCCCCGAGGACCAGGACACGGTCACGCTGATCGCCAACTGGACCCCGTTCGAGGAGCCCAACGGCGGCCCGAACTTCTACCCGTGGGCCGAGGGCGCCGCCTACGACATCAACATCGACAACGACGGCGACGCGGTCGCCGACATCGTCTACCGCTGGCAGTTCAGCACCGACGACCAGCGCGGGACGGACACCTTCCTCTACAACAACGGGCCGGTCACCTCCCTCGACGACGCCAACCTGCTGTTCCGCCAGAGCTACGACCTGTCGGTGAGCCTGGCCGGTGCCCCCTTCGTCCCGGTCGTGACCGACGCCAAGGTGGCGCCCTCGTTCACCGGCCCCAAGGGCATGCCGGACTACGCGGCGCTGCGCAACGAGGCCATCACCGCGCTGCCCGGCGGCGGCAGGTCCCTCGCCGCCCAGGCCGACGACCCGTTCTTCGTCGACCTGCGGGTGTTCGACCTGCTCTACGGCGCCGACCTGTCCGAGACCGGTGAGGACACCTTGGCCGGCTACAACACCAACACCATCGCGCTGCAGGTCCCCAAGGCCGAGGTGGCGCTGAACGGCAACGCCAACGCCTTCGACGACAGCACGCTGCCCGGCAACCCGGTCATCGGCGTGTGGAGCACCACCTCCCGGCCGTCGATGACCACCCGCAACGCCGACGGCACGGTGACCAGCTCCGGGTCCCTCCAGCAGGTCTCCCGGCTGGGCCAGCCGCTGGTCAACGAGGTCGTCATCCCGACCGGCCTGAAGGACGCGTTCAACGCCATCACCCCGGCCGACGACGCCAGCATCCCCGCCGTCGTGGACCGGGTGCTCGAGCCCGAGGTCCCCGGGCTGATCGAGGTCATCTACGGCATCCCGGCGCCGGCGACGCCGCGGTACGACGTCTTCGAGGTGTTCCTCACCGGCGTCACCACCGCGGTGGACGTCGACGGTGACCCGGGGACGGCCAACCCGATCACACTGGACCTCAACTCCCAGGCCAACAACGCCGACGCCGACCCGTCGACGTTCCAGCCGTCGGAGATGCTGCGGCTGAACATGTCCACCCCGGTCACCGCCTCGCCGAGCCGGCTGGGCGTCGTCGGTGGCGACGTGCAGGGTTTCCCGAACGGCCGTCGCCTCGGTGACGACGTCCTGGACATCGAGCTCCTCGCGCTGGAGGGCGTCTACGACGTCAACGACATCCCCGCCGACCGGGCCGCGGCCGGGGTCGCCGCCCTGGCCGGTGGCGACGGCGTGAACCAGAACGGCCCGGGGTTCAGCAACACGTTCCCCTACGTCGGCCTGCCCAACACGACCGCCGTCAACGGTGGCGCCTCGGTCGGCGACGGCAACCCGCAGCCGGTCCCGCCGGCTGCCGCCCCCGCCGGCAACGCCGGCACCCCCGCGGCCGCCGCGGCCGGCGGCCAGGCGGCCGCCAACCGCTACCCCGTGGGCGGCGTCGAGACCGGTGAGGGTGGGCTGGCAGGCACCGTCGTCCCGGCCCTGACCGGCTCGCTCGCCCTGGTGCTCCTGGGCGCCGGCGGGTTCTCCCTGGTCCGCGGTCGTCAGCAGCGCAGCACGGCGACCCCCACCGCGGAGGTCTGACCCGCTCCCCGGCCGTGGGTGTGGGGGCACCGCCCCCACACCCACGGCCTCCCCTCACGGACGAACCCTCACCGCCGTCCGCCCCCGCTCCCGCGGGAGCGGACGGGAGGCAGCAGACCGAAGGAGGCCCCCGTGGCCAGCACCCCCGAACAGCCCTGGTACTCCCCCGACGAGCACGTCCCCGACCGGCCCGCCGGCGAGGACACCCCGTTCCTCGACGCCGAGCCGGCCCAGCACGACGCCGACGGGCACGACGACGACCTGCGCCCCCGCCGCCGCATCCCCGCCTGGCTGCTGCCCACCGTGGCCGCGCTCGTGGTCGGCATGCTGATCGGCTCCTTCTTCTTCGGTGGCTCCGACGCCACCGCCCGGCCGACCGCCGTCGGCGCCGTCCCCACCGACGCCTCCGGCCAGCCGGTCCCCCACGTGGTCACGTCGCTGACCCGGGCCGAGCCGGTGCAGGTGGACATCCCGGCCATCGGGGCGAGCTCGTCGCTGGTCGACCTCGGCCTCAACGGTGACGGCACACTGGAGACCCCGGTGGACTTCTCCAAGGCCGGCTGGTTCACCGGCGGCAACTGGCCCGGCGACCCGCAGGGCCCGCCCGCGCTCATCGCCGGCCACGTGGACGACCACACCGGCCCGGCCGTGTTCTACAAGCTGCGCGACCTCGCCGCCGGCGACGAGGTGCTGGTCACCCGGGCCGACAACACCGTGGCCGTCTTCACCGTCACCGAGAGCCAGCAGTACCCGAAGAACGCCTTCCCCGCCGACCAGGTCTACGCACCGGTCGGCGACTCGGAGCTGGTGCTCATCACCTGCACCGGCGAGTTCGACGACACCGCGCGGTCCTACCGGGACAACCTGGTCGTCCGCGCCACGCTGGACATGGAGCGGTCACTGGAGGAGAGCGACGACCGGGTCGCCTCCGGCCAGCCCGCGCCCGCCGGTCCGCTGGCGAACGTCTGACCGTGCGCAGGCGGACAGCGGTGAGCGCGGTGCTGGCCGGAGGCCTCTTCCTGACCGTCTCGGCGGCGGGCTTCCACACCCTGGCGGTCGACGCCGCGGCCCGCGGGCAGCAGCAGACCGTGGCGTCGGAGGAGCGGGTCGACCCGCTGACCGCCTCGATCGCGGCCGCGCAGCAGCGGCTGGCCGACGTGCCCGGAGATCACGAGACCTGGGCGCACCTCGGCCAGGCCTACGTGGAGCAGGCCCGGGTGACCGCGGACCCGTCGTTCTACGACAAGGCGGACGGCGCGCTGCGCGAGTCGCTCGCCCTGCGCCCGGAGGGCAACGACGCGGCACTGACCGGTCAGGGCGCACTGGCCAACGCCCGGCACGACTTCGCCGCGGCCGCCGACCTCGCCGGACGGGCGGTGGCGGTCAACCCGTACAACGCGACCACCTGGGGCGTGCTCACCGACGCCCGCACCCAGCTGGGCGACTACGCCGGGGCCACCGACGCGCTCCAGCGGATGCTCGACCTGCAGCCGGGCACCGCCTCCTTCACCCGGGCGTCCTACGACGCGGAGCTGCACGGCGACCTGGTCAACGCCCGGTCGGCGCTGGAGCAGGCCCTGGAGGCTGCGCCGGACGCCGCCGGAGCCGCCTACTGCCGGACCTACCTGGGTGCGCTGGCCTTCGCCACCGGCGACCTGGACGAGGCCGCGGACCAGTTCGCCGCCGGCCTGACGCTGGTCCCGGACGACCCGGCCCTGCTGCTCGGCCGGGCCCGGGTGCTCGCCGCCCGCGGCGAGGCCGCCGCCGCGGTCGAGGCGTTCCGGTCGGTGGTCGACGCCCAGCCGCTCCCGGAGCACCTCGTCGAGTTCGGCGAGTACCTGGAGTCCCTCGGCCGGGACGCCGACGCCGCCGGGCAGTTCGCCCTGGTGGCCACCGTCCGGCAGCTCTTCGCCGCCGGTGGGGTGTCCGACGACCTGTCCACGGCGCTGTTCGCCGCCGATCACGACGACCCGGGGACGGCGGTGGCGGCGGCCGAGGCGGAGTTCGCCCGGCGGCAGAACGTCGACTCGCACGACGCGCTGGGCTGGGCGCTGCACAGCGCCGGCCGGGACGCCGAGGCGCTGGCGCACGCCCAGGCGGCCACCGCCCTCGGCGGGCGGAACGCGCTGTTCCTCTACCACCGGGGCGTCATCGAGGCCGCCGTCGGCCGGTCCGACGAGGCCCGGGCCACGCTCACCGAGGCACTGGACGCCAACCCGTACTTCTCCCCGCTGCACGCCCCGCGCGCGGTCGAGCTGCTGGAGTCCCTGGGCGGCAGTCGGTGAGGCGGACCCGCACCCTTGCGGTGGCCCTGACGGCGGGCGCGCTCTGGGCCGCCGTGCCGGCCGGGACGGCGCAGGCCCATCCGCTGGGCAACTTCACGGTCAACCACTCCGCCGCCGTCCAGGTCTTCCCGGACCACGTCGAGCTCGCCGCGGTCGTCGACCGGGCGGAGATCCCCGCGGCCCAGGCGCTGCAGACCATCGCCCCCGACGGCTCGCCGGACGCCGACCAGCTCACCGCCGCCGCGTCGGCCGGGTGCGCCGACGTCGCTGACGCCCTGGTCGCCACGGTCGACGGCGCGCCGCTGCGCTGGCAGGTGGCCGGCACGACGATGGACGTCGTGCCCGGCGCCGCGGGGCTGCCCACGCTGCGGCTCGGCTGCGACCTGCGGGCCGACGCCGACCTGTCCGAGCCGGCCGAGCTCACCGTCTCGGACTCCCACCTCGCCGACCGGGTGGGCTGGCGGGAGATGACCGCGGACGGCATCGGGGTCCGGCTCGTCGACTCCCCGGTGCCCGCCGACAGCGTCACCGACCAGCTGCGCACCTACCCCGACGACCTGCTCGCCTCGCCGCTGGACGTCCGGTCGTTCACCGTGTCCACCACACCGGGCGAGGGCACCGGGAGCGCGGCGACCTCGGCGGCCGCCGCACCCGGCGACCCGTTCAGCACGGCTCTGGCCGCCCTGGACCGCCGGCTCGAGGACCTCATCGGCGACCGGGAGCTCACCCCCCTGGTCGGCACCTTGGCGGTGCTGCTGGCGGTGCTGCTCGGCTGCGGGCACGCGCTGCTCCCCGGCCACGGCAAGACGGTGATGGCCGCCTACCTGGCCGGCCGCAGCGGCCGCAGCCGGGACGCGGTCACCGTCGGCGCCACCGTGACGGCGACGCACACCGCCGGCGTGCTGGTCCTGGGCCTGGCCGTGTCGGTGTCCAGCTCGCTGGCCGGGGACCAGGTGATCCGCTGGCTCGGCGTGGTCAGCGGCCTGATCGTGGCGGGCATCGGCGCGGTGATGCTCCGCGGCGCCCTCCCCCGCTGGCGGGCCGCACGGTCACTGCGGGTCCCCGCCACCGTGGCCCTGCCCGAACCGGCGCTCGCCGCGGCGGCGCACGTCCACGGGCACGCCGACCACGGGAGGCACTACCACCACGAACACCACGACCACCACGACCACCACGACCACCACGGGCACGGGCACGGGCACCACGAGCACGGGCACGACCACGAGCACGACCACCACGGGCACGCCCACGAGCACCACGAGCACGGGCACGACCACGACCACGACCACGACCACGACGGGCACGGCCACGGCCACGGCCACGGCGGCTGGTGGTCGGGCGGGCACGACCACGGCCCGGGGGGACACTCGCACGGCCCCGGCACCGGGCGTGGCGGGCTGATCGGCATGGGCATCGCCGGCGGGCTGGTCCCCAGCCCCTCCGCGCTCATCGTCCTGCTCGCCTCGATCGGCCTCGGGCGGACCGCGTTCGGCGTCGTCCTGGTGCTCGCCTACGGCCTGGGCATGGCCGGCACGCTGACCGCGGTCGGCCTGCTGCTGGTCCGGCTCCGCGGCCGGCTGGCCCGCCGGGCCGCCGGCCTCTCCAGCGGCCGATTGCTCGGCCGGGTCGCGCTGGCCGCCCCGGTGCTCACCGCGGCGCTGGTGCTCGTGGTGGGCGTCGCCCTGGCGGCGCGCGGCATCGTGCTCGGCGCCTGACGGCACGGCCGCGCGCCGGTCGGCTTGTCACCTTCCGCCAGGAAACGCCCGCGAGTTCAGTGACCTGGAGCACACGCAGCCGCGGGCGGAGTGCCGATCCTTGTTCCATGGCACGTCGGCTCGCCACTGCGCGGACAGCTCCCGACCAGCAGGTCGGCGCCCGGGGACGGCCGGCGCCCTGGTGGCAGTCGGCGGTGGTCTACCAGGTGTACCTGCGCTCCTTCGCCGACAGCAACGGCGACGGCATCGGTGACCTGGCCGGGCTCCGCTCGCGGCTGCCCTACCTCGCCTGGCTCGGCGTCGACGCGCTGTGGATCAACCCGCACTACCCCTCCGGCGGGGCCGACGGCGGCTACGACGTCGTCGACTACCGCGCCGTCGACCCCGACTACGGCGACGTGGCCGACCTCGAGGCGCTGGTGGCCGACGCCCGCCGGCTCGGCCTGCGCGTCGTCCTGGACGTCGTCCCCAACCACACCTCCGACCGCCACCGCTGGTTCCAGGCCGCGCTCGCCGACCCCGACTGCCCCGAGGCCGCCCGCTACCACTTCGCCCCGCCGTCGGAGGAGCCGCCGAACAACTGGCAGTCCCTGTTCGGCGGACCGGCCTGGTCGCGCACCCCGGACGGCCGCTGGTACCTGCACCTGTTCGCCCCCGAGCAGCCCGACCTCAACTGGCGGGACCCCGCAGTGGCCGCGGACTTCGAGCGGACGCTGCGCTTTTGGCTGGACCGCGGCGTGAGCGGCTTCCGCGTCGACGTGGCGTACGGCCTCTACAAGGACGCCGGGCTGCGGGACAACCCGGGCAGCTACTCCCCGACCCTGTTCGGGCACGGCCCCGAGCAGGCGATGACCTGGAACCAGCCCGAGGTGCACGACGTCTGGCGCAGCTGGCGGGCGATCTGCGACGAGTACCCGGACACCATGCTGGTCGGCGAGGTGTGCCTGGCCGACCTCGAGCAGGTCGCGCTGTACTCCCGCCCCGACGAGATGCACCAGTCGCTGTCGTTCCGGCTGCTCAAGTCGCCGTGGGACACGGCGTCCTTCGCCGACGCGGTGCAGTCCGCGCTGCAGGCCTTCACCGGCGTCGGCGCCCCGGTGTCCTGGGTGCTGGGCAACCACGACAAGGAGCGGCAGGTCACCCGGTTCGGCGGCGGTGCGGTGGGCACCGACCGGGCCCGCGCGGCCGCGCTGCTCGTGCTCGCCCTGCCGGGGTCGGCCTACCTCTACGCCGGCGACGAGCTGGGGCTGCCCCAGGCCGCCGTCCCGGACGAGGCCAAGCGCGACCCGATCTTCTTCCGCAGCGGCGGCGCCCGGGCCGGCCGGGACGGCTGCCGGGTCCCGATGCCGTGGAACGACTCGGCGGGGGTCGGCTTCTCCCCCGACGGCTCGGCCCCGTCCTGGCTGCCGGTCCCGGCCGACTGGTCGGAGTACGCGGTGTCCCGCCAGGCCCGGGACGGCGGCTCGATGCTGACCCTCTACCGGCGGGCGCTGGCCCTCCGCGCCGCGCACCCGGCCTTCGGGGCCGGCACGGCGACGGTCACCACGGACGGCGACGTGCTGACCGTGCGCTGCGTGACCGCGACCGGGGCGGTGCGCTGCGTGGTCAACATGGGATCCGGGACCGTGCTCGTCGGCGGCGCCGGCTCCGTCCTCCTCGCCTCCACCACCCGGGTCCGGCACGCCGGGGGCAGCATCGCGCTGCCGGCGGACAGCGCCGTGTGGACCGTCGAGGACTGAGGAAGGAACCCTCTGCCGCCGGCGCGCACAGCGGGGGCTCAGCGACACCACGGGCTGCGCCTGGATCGTCCCCGGAGACTGACGGCTGACCGCAGTCGCACGCACCGGGGGACCCCATGACGCACCAGCCGCAGCCTGACACCCGACCGACCTACCTGGGCCGGCCCCTCGTGCGGCCCGCAGAGGAGGTCGTCGACCAGGGCCTCGGGTTCGACCTCGCCACCCTGGTGGACCGCCGGCAGGTGCTCCGCCTCCTCGGCCTGGGCGTGGCCGGCGTGGGACTGGCGGCCTGCGGCAGCGGATCGGGCAGCGGGACGGCGGCCGGCTCGTCGGCAGCCGGCTCCACGACGACCACGTCCGGGGAGATCCCCGACGAGACCGCCGGTCCCTATCCCGGCGACGGCTCCAACGGACCGGACGTGCTCGCGCTGAGCGGCATCGTCCGCAGCGACATCCGGTCCAGCTTCGGCGGCGCCACCGGCACCGCCGAGGGCGTGCCGATGACGCTGGAGCTGCTGGTCAGCGACATCGCCGGCGGCGGGGGCCCCTTCGAGGGCGTGGCCGTCTACGTCTGGCACTGCGACCGGGAGGGCAGGTACTCGCTCTACTCCGAGGGTGTCGAGGAGGAGAACTACCTGCGCGGGGTGCAGGTCGCCGACGCGTCGGGTCGGGTGGCCTTCACCAGCGTCGTCCCGGCCTGCTATCCCGGCCGCTGGCCGCACGTCCACTTCGAGGTCTACCCGGACCAGGCCGGCATCGCCGACGCCTCCACCGCCATCGCCACGTCGCAGGTCGCCCTGCCGCAGGCGGTGTGCGACACGGTGTACGCCGAGCCCGGCTACGAGACGTCGGTCGGCAACCTGGCGCGACTGAGCCTGGACAGCGACGACGTCTTCGGCGACGACAGCGGCGCGAGCCAGCTCGCCACCGTGACCGGTGACGTGCGCGGCGGCTACACCGTCACGCTCGCCGTCGGCGTCGACACCGCGACTCCCCGGACCGGCGGGCAGCTCTCCGGCGACGGTGCCCCGGCCGGTGGCCCCGGCGGTCCCCCGCCGGCCGGCCCGACGTCCTGACCCGGCCCCGCGACCGTCAGCTGCGCGGGTGCACCGGCGGGTCGGCCACCCCGCAGTACGGGCACTCCTCCACCCGCAGCCGCCCCCCTGGGTGCGCGGCCCCGGCGGGGACGGCGTCGAGGTCGGGAGCCGGCTCCACCTCCTCGCCGAGCGGGCGGCGGACCAGGACGGCGGCCACCACCGCACCGGTGACGAGCAGCGCCGCGCAGATGACCATCGCCGTCCGGAAGCCGGCCGCGAACGCGGGTGGGTCGGTGTAGTCGTCGCCGCCGATCCCGGCCACCACCGGGACGACGGCCAGCGCGAGCAGCCCGGCGGCCCGTGCGACCGCGTTGTTCACCCCGGAGGCGACGCCGGCGGACCCGCCGGGCGCGGCGTCCAGCACGGCGGCCGTCAGCGGCGCCACCAGCAGCGTCAGGCCGGCGCCGAACAGGGCCACGGCCGGGAGGACGTCGGTCAGGTAGGACGCGCCGGGCCCGATCCCGGTCATGACCAGCACGCCGCCGGCCGCCAGGGTCGGTCCGCCGACCAGGAACGGCCGGGGCCCGAACCGCTGGGCCAGCGCCCCGGCCCGGGCGGAGAACAGCAGCATGAACCCGGTGACCGGCAGCAGCGCGGTGCCGGCGAGCAGCGGGCTGAACCCGGCGACCACCTGCAGCTGCAGCACGAGCAGCACGAACAGCACGCCGAGCGCGGCGTACACCAGGAAGGTCACCGCGTTCGCCGCGGTGAACTGGGCCGACCGGAAGAGGACGGGCGGGACCAGCGGGTGCCGGGACCGGCGCTGCACTCCGGCGAACGCCACCAGGGCGACCGCACCGACGCCCGCCCAGGCCCACGCGCCGGCTCCGCCCGCGGGGTCTCCGGCCGCGGTCAGCGCGTAGGTCAGCGTCCCCAGGCCGAGCGCGACGAGCACCGTCCCGGCCCAGTCCAGACCCGGCGCGGCGTCCGGGTCGCGCGACTCGGGCACGTGCCGGGCAGCCACCGCGATGACCAGCGCGGCCAGCGGCAGGTTGACCAGGAACACCGCGCGCCAGTTCCACTCGACCAGCCAGCCGCCCAGGAACGGCCCGGCCGCCCCGGCCACCCCGCCCAGCCCCGACCAGGCGCCGACGGCCGCGGCCCGGTCGGCACCGGAGAAGGACGCCGAGATGATGGCCAGGCTGCCCGGGGTCAGCAGCGCTCCCCCGACGCCCTGCAGGGCCCGGGCCACGATGAGCGTCCCGACGTCGGGCGCCAGCCCGCAGAGCAGCGACGCCGAGGCGAACCAGCACACCCCGACGACGAACACCCGGCGCCGGCCGAACCGGTCGCTGAGCGAGCCGCCCACCAGGATCAGCGACGCCAGGGTGAGCGTGTAGGCGTTGACGGTCCACTGCAGCCCGGAGAACCCGGCGCCGAGGTCGGCGCCGATCCGCTCCAGCGCCACGTTGACCACGGTGGCGTCCAGCATCGCCATCCCGGAGCCCAGGACGGTGGTGAGCAGCACCCACCGCGCCTGCGGCGTGCCCATCACCAGGCCGCCGGCGGGCGGCCCCTCGGCCTGCGCCGACCGGGACATCGCGACCTCCGTCCGAGCCCGGACGACGAGCCGGGGCCAGTCTGGCGCTCCCCCGCCGTCCGGTCCACCGCACCGGTCCCCATCGCCGGCTCACGTCCGCGGGCCACCCCGCAGCGCGGCAGGTCACGGGAAGGAGGCGGGAGGCTCGACCGTCACCTCAGGCGCTTTACGACGTAAACTCATCTGCTGGACGGTCGAGGCAGCGGCTGACTCCCGCCGACCAGTGCGGAGGCCCGATGACGGAAGCCCGTCAGCTCGACGACCCCACGACCTTCGACGTCCAGGCCACGGCCGCACCGGCGGGCTGGGTCGTCACCGTCCGCGGCGACGTCGACGCCGGCACCGCTCCCCGGCTCGGGGACCTGCTGCTCGACGTGCTCTCCCGCCCCGGCACCGCCGACGTCGTGCTGGACCTGCGGGAGGTCACGTTCCTCGACTCCGCCGGCCTGACCGCGCTCGTCGCCACCCACCAGGCGGCGCGCCGGGCCGGGCGCCTGGTGCACGTCGTCCCCGGCACCGCCCGGGCCGTCGTCCGCCCGCTGCAGATCACCGGGCTGGACACCGTCCTCGACATCGTCGACGCGCCGCCTGGGGACGGTGCGCGCACCGGGCCCGGGGGCGGCTGAGCGACCCCGCCCTCAGCTGGCCGTGTCGGCGACGACGGACAACCGCTCCACCGGCACGTCGCGGTCCACCACCCGGGCGGCGAGGTCGTCGAGGGTCAGGCCCTCGCCGTAGGCGTGCGCCCGCAGCATCGCCAGGGCGTCGGGGCTGGTGACCCCCAGGCCGGTGTTGACGAAGCCGATGGCCTGCCAGACCAGGGACCGCCGCCCGGCGGCCGGCGCGTCCAGCCAGGCCGGGCCGTCCGCGTCCGCGGAGGTCCGGCCGTTCGTCGCGCGGAGGGCCGCGGTCACCTGACCGGCCACGGCCCGTCCGAGCGCTAGGTCCAGCCGGCCGGGGTCGTGGGGTGGCACCAGGTAGAGGTCCAGCACGCCCAGGTCGCTGAACTCGTCGGCCAGCGGCAGCGAGACCACGCTCCGGATGGGGGTCCGGCTCACCAGGTCGTCGTGGAAGACCGGCCACCGGGTCCGGATGTCGTGCTCGTCGGCCACGACCACCTGCCCCTCGGCGTGCGAGGACAGGCACGGCCCCTCCCCCACCGTGAACTGGAGCCGCTCGGCCACGGCCGACGTCGGGTCGCTGGCCCCGAGCGGGAGCCGGCGGTCGGGGGCGAAGAACAGGCTGATGCCCGCGCCGTCGACGGGCAGGACCTGCGTGCAGGCCCGGGCCAGGCGCTCGGGCAGCAGCTCCAGGCCGGGCAGCTCGTCGGCGGCGGCCTCGACGGCCTCGGTGAACTGCTCGGTGATCGACATCGGTCTCCTCGGCCCCCGCTGCCGGGCCGCGCCCCCCACGGGGCGCGACTCCTGGTGCGGTACGGCCGGCTCTGCTCACCGGCGTGCCGACCCTGCCCGTGCGCGGGGCTGCCCAACCGAGATCCCGGCCACGGCCTCCGGCGACCGCCCGCCGGGCCGTGCGAGTCGGGACCCGGGCAGCCGGGCCGTGCCCGTCAGGACCCGAGCAGCCGGGCCACCGCCCCGCGGGCCCCGAGCTCCTCGAGCAGCCCGGTGGCCCGCAGGAAGGAGGCCCGGAACCGCTCGTCCCCGGCGAGGTCGCCGAAGACCTCGGGGACCGACAGGACGGCGAGCGGGTCCTCGTCCCGGTGGCGCAGCAGCGGCGCGAGCCGGTCCAGCCGGGCGTCGACGACCTCGATCGGGGCGCCGTCCTCGTCCGTCCCGGCGGCGTAGCGGGCCCAGGCGGCCACCGCGAGGACAGCGAGGTCGCACGGGCCGCCGCGGCGCAGCTGCTCGCGGACCACGGGCAGCACGAAGGTGGCGATGCGTTCGGAGCCCTCGGCGCAGTTGCGGGCCAGCGTGTCGCTGACCGCCGGGTTGGCGAAGCGTTCCAGCAGGACGCGCCGGTAGGCGTCGAGGTCCGTGCCCGGCACCGGCGGCAGCGTGGGCGTGGCCTCGGTGCGCATGTACCGCTCGACCAGCTCGGTGAACAGGCCGTCGGCCATCACCTCGTCGACCCGGCGGTACCCGGCGAGGTACCCCAGGTAGGACATCACCTGGTGGCTGGCGTTGAGCAGCCGCAGCTTCATCAGCTCGTACGGGCGGACGTCGTCCACCAGCTGGACGCCCACCTCCTCCAGCGGCGGGCGGGCGTCGCTGAAGTGGTCCTCCAGCACCCACTGCAGGTACGGCTCGGCCACAACCGGCCACCGGTCCTGGACGCCGGTCTGCGCCGCCAGCCGTCGCCGGTCCTCGTCGGTGGTGGCCGGGGTGATCCGGTCGACCATGGAGCTGGGGAAGGCCACGGTCGCCTCGATCCAGCCGGCCAGGTCGCCGCCGGTGTGCTCGTCCTGGAGCCGGGCGAACTCCAGCAGGGTCTGCCGGGTGAGCGCGCCGTTGTTCTCCACGTTGTCGCAGGAGACGACGGTGAACGGGGGTGTCCCGGCGTCGCGTCGCCTGCGCAGCGAGGCGGTGAGCAGGCCGAACGCGGTGCGGACCTCGGGGCTGACCAGGTCGGCGCGCAGCGCCTCGTCCAGCCGGAAGCGGCCGGTGGCCTTGTCGGTGCTGTAGCCCCCCTCGGTGATGGTCAGGGTGACCAGCCGGGTGGCCGGCGCCGCCATGGCCGCCACCACCGCCTCGGGGTCGTCGACCAGCATCAGGTGCTCCAGCAGCGACCCGACGACGCCGGGCTCCAGCGACCCGTCCGGGTGCTTGAGCACCAGGGTGTACAGCCCGTCCTGCGCGCGCAGCGCCTCGTTGAGGGCGCGGTCGACCGGCAGGACCCCGACACCGGTGATGCCCCAGGAGGTGTGCCCGCGGGCGAGCAGCCGGTCGAAGTAGACCGCCTGGTGCGAGCGGTGGAAACCGCCGACACCCAGGTGGACGACGCCGCTGCTGACCGCGGCGCGGTCGTAGGGCGGGCGCCGCATCGCCTCGGGCAGGGTGGCCAGGGTGCCGGCGTGCAGCGGGATGGCGGTCACGGGGTGGGCTCCTCGTCGAGCGGGGGCGGGCGGCGGTCCGGGGCGGAGCACGGGAACAGCGTCGAGGACCGGTCCGGCGGCCAGCACGACCGCCGCTCCACCAGCCGGACGGGGACGACGGTCCGTCGCCGGAAGCGGCGCCCGGGTGCCGCCAGCCGCTCGAGCACCCGCTCGGCGGCCAGCCGCCCCAGGGCGGCGGGGTCCTGGTCGACGACGGTCAGGGCGGGCGAGAGCATGTGGGCCATCGGGAAGTCACCGAAGCCGACGACCGCCCAGCGGCGCCCGGCCAGCGCCGGGACGAGCGTTATGGTCGTGCGCGCGTCGGCGCTGAACAACGCCGTCGGCGGCGGGCCGGCCGCGGCGAGCCGGCCGGTCACCCGCTCCGCGCCGGCGGCGTCCGCGGCACCGAAGGCGACCAGGTCGTCGTCCTGCTCCAGGCCGGCGTCCGCCAGCGCCGACCGGTAGCCGGCCAGCCGCTCGGCGGTCGTGGACATCCGCGGGCTGTCGCCGACGAAGGCGATCCGGCGGTGGCCGCGCGAGACCAGGTGGGAGACGGCCGCCCGGGCGCCCTCGCGGTCGTCGCCGGTGAAGGCGTCCGCCGCCAGCCCCTGCGGGGGTCGGTCCACGAACACCACCGGGAGCCGCGCCGCCCAGGACCGCAGGTGCCGGTGGTCCTGCCCGGTCGGGGCGAGGACCAGCCCGCTCAGCGAGCGGCGCAGCAGCGACTCCAGCGCACCGGTCTCCCGCTGGGCGTCGTACCCGAGGCTGGTCACCACCACGGCCATGTCGGCACGCGCCGCGACCTGCTCCACCGCCGTGGCGAGGACGGCGAAGAACGGGTCGGCGAGGTCGGGCACCGCCACCCCGAGGACCGGCGCCCGGCCGGCGCGGAAGGTGCGCGCCAGCGGGTTGGGCACGTAGTCCAGCTCCCGCAGCGCCTCCGCCACGCGCGCCCTGGTCTCGGGCAGCACGTGCGGGTCGTCGTTGAACACCCGGGAGACCGTCTTGGCGCTCACCCGGGCGCGGGCGGCGACGTCCCGCATCGTGCTCACGGCTGCCGCCGGCGGACCGGGCTCAGCGGGCGGTGTAGCCGCCGTCGATGGGCAGCGACACCCCGGAGATCATCGACGCGGCGTCGCTGAGCAGGAACACGATCGGCGCGGCGATCTCGTCCTCGGTGGCCCAGCGGCCCAGCGGCATCTGGTCGAGGAAGGGGCCCTCGATGTCCGGGCGACCCCAGTACCAGGCCGACATCGGCGTCATCACGACAGTCGGGTTGACGCTGTTGACCCGGATCCCGTACTTGCCGAGCTCGAGGGCCGAGACGCGGGTGATGTTGTCCAGCGCCGCCTTCGACGAGCCGTAGGAGATGTGGCCGGACAGCGCCACCAGGCTCGCCTGGCTGGACACGTTGACGATCGCCCCGCCCCGGCCCAGCCGGACCATCGTGGCCGAGGCGTACTTGGTCACCAGCAGCGCGCCCCGGGCGTTGATGCTGATGACCTTGTCGAAGACCTCGATGTCGGTCTCCATCGGGGTGGCGATCTCCCCGCCGAACCCGCCGCAGTTGACCACGCCGTAGAGGTCCAGGCCCTCCAGCGCACCGCGGACGCTGTCCTCCGACGTCAGGTCGAACGCCAGCGTGCGGCAGCCGGTCGCCCCGGCGAGCACCTCGAGGGCCTCGGCCTTCCGGCCGCTGGCGACCACGTCGGCGCCGGCCGCCACCAGGTGGCGGACGGTGGCCCCGCCGATGCCCCCAGTGGCGCCGGTGACCAGCACGGTGCGGCCGTTGAAGTCCGTCATGGTCAGCGCGTCTCCTCGGGGTCCGGCCCCTGCCGCGAGTGGCGGGTCCTCCGGCGATGCAACCACACCAGGCCGTCCATGTCATCGGTGACATGGGAGGCTACGGTCGGCGCGTGCGCGTGCCGACGCGCCGGCCCGAGAGGACGCCCCCGTGCACCAGCCCGCCCCGCCCGGCACCGGCTCGCCCCCCGTCGTCCGGGAGACGCTGCAGCAGCTGGTCGACCGCGCCGCGGCGCTGGCGGAGCGCGGCACCCGCCGCCTGCTCGGCGTCACCGGGGCGCCCGGGGCCGGCAAGTCGACCGTCTGCGCGGCCCTGGCCGACGCCCTCGGCGACCGGGTGGCCCTGGTGGGGATGGACGGCTTCCACTTCGCCGACCGGGAGCTGGCCAGGCTGGACCGCCGGCACCGCAAGGGCGCGCCGGACACCTTCGACGTCGACGGCTACGTCGCGCTGCTCACCCGGCTGCGGACGCCGTCCGCCGGGCCGGTCTACGGCCCGGTGTTCGACCGCGCGCTGGAGGAGCCGATCGGCAGCGCCGTCCCGGTGCACCCGGAGACCCCCCTCGTGCTCACCGAGGGGAACTACCTGCTGCTGACCGAGCACGGCTGGGGCGACGTGCGCGGCTGCCTGGACGAGGTCTGGTACCTCGACGTCCCGCCCGAGGTGCGCGAGCAGCGCCTGCTGCGGCGCCGGCTGTCCTTCGGCCACGAGCCGCGGGCCGCCGAGGACTGGGTGCGCACCGTCGACGGCCGCAACGGCCGGACGGTCGAGACGTCCCGGTCCCGCGCCGACCTGGTCGTGCACCTGGACGAGCCGGAGACGCCCCCGGCCGGCTGACCGCCCTCCGCCCGGACGCACGACGCCCCGCCCCTCGGGAGAGGGACGGGGCGCCGTGGACAGCCTCGATCAGCAGCTGGAGCGGTAGACCGCGTCCTGGTTGTCGGCGAGGTTCTCCTTGGTGATGATCGTGAACCCGGTCTGGATCTCCGCCTCGGGCTCCTCGCCGTTCAGCGACGCGACGACCTGCTCGAGCCCCTGACGGCCGATCTCGGCCGGCTGCTGGGCGACGAGCGCCTGGACGGTGCCGGCCTCCAGCGCCTCGACCTGGGCCGGGCCCGCGTCGAAGCCGACGACGGTCACGTTGGCCTCGGCACCGGCCTGGCGCAGCCCGGTGGCGGCACCCTCGGCGGCGAAGAGGTTGGTGCCGAAGATGCCGATCAGGTCCGGGGTGGCCTGGAGGGTCGAGGTGACGATCCGGGCGCCCTCGGCGGGGTCGTTCTGCGCGTACTGCGTCGGCAGGGCGGTGAAGGCCGGGTCCTCGCCGAGGGCGTCGAGGAAGCCCTTGATCCGCGCCTCGTTGGTGCTGATGCCCGGCTCGTGGCCGACGACGAGCACGGTGCCGCCCTCGGGGTTGGCCTCCTTGATGGCCTCGAAGGCCGCGGCGCCGCCGCCCTCGTTGTCCGAGGCGACCTGGGTGACCGCCATGGACGGGTCCTCCAGGGTGGTGTCCACCAGGCCGATGGTGATGCCCGCGTCCGCGGCGGCCTTGAGCGGGCGCACCATGGCGCTCACGTCGGTCGGCGCGATGAGCAGGCCGTCGGGGGCGCTGGCCACGACGCTGTCGACGATGGGGGTCTGCAGCGCGGGGTCGAACTGCTGGGCGCCCTGGGTGGTGACCGTGACGCCGAGCTCCTCGGCCGCCTCCTGGATCCCGCACTCCATGGTGATGTAGAACTCGTCGCCGGCCACGCCCTGGATGAACGCGACCTCGTAGGCCTCGTCGCCCCCGCCCCCGCCGCCGCCCCCGCCGCTCCCGCCGCCGGCGTCGTCCCCGCCGCATGCGGCGAGGCCGAGCACCAACGCCGAGACGGCGGAGATCTTCGCTGTGGTCCTTCTGTTCACTGTGCTTCCTTTCGACGGGCCCCTGCTGGGCGGGTGAGGCGTGAGGTGAGGGAACGGCGACTGCTCGCTCCCCGGGCCGCCGCGGCGCGGCGGACCTGGTCGACGTACACGGCGGCGATGAGGAAGGCGCCGACGACGACCTGCTGCCAGAACGGCTGGACACCCATGATCACGAATCCGTTCTGCAGCACGGCCGGGATGAACAGGCCGACGACGGTGCCGGCGATGGTGCCGATGCCGCCGAAGAGGCTGGTGCCGCCGATGACGACGCCGGCGATGACGTTGAGCGCGGTGTTCGACTGGCCGGCGATCGTGGTCGAGGCGAAGAACGCCAGGTTCAGGATCCCGGCCAGCCCGGCACAGAAGCCGGCCAGCGTGTAGATGAGGATGAGCTGGCGGTCGACCTTGACGCCGGTCCGCCGGGCCGCCTCGTCGTTGGAGCCGACGGCGTAGGTGTAGCGGCCAAACCGGGTGCGGTGCAGCAGCACCGCACCGACCACCACGACCACCAGCGAGATCAGGGACAGGTACGGGATCTGCCCGAACAGCCGCCCGAAGCCGATGGTGTCGGTCAGCACCGTGGGGGCGCCGCGGACGTCGATCCCGCCGGTGATGATCTGCGCCCCGCCCAGGGCCATGCCCAGCGTCCCGAGGGTGACGATCAGCGGCGGCACCTTGGCCTTGGCGATGAGGACGCCGTTGAACAGCCCCCAGAGGACGCCGGCGACGCAGGCGACGAGGGCACCGACGAGCGCCACGCCGACGCCCTCGCCACCGAGCGCCTCCATGGTCTTGGCCGCCACCACCCCGCTGAACACCAGCACGCTGCCCACGGACAGGTCGATGCCGCCGGTGATGATCACGAAGGTCATCGCCACGCCGATGATGGCCAGGATCGAGACGTTGACGACGATGTTGCGGAAGTTGTTCACCGTCAGGAACGCGTCGGTCTCCGCGATGCTGAACAGCACGATGAGGATCAGCAGCACGCCGAGGATCTGGAACGCCTGGGCGCCCAGCAGCCGCTGCAGCGGGGTCTTCGGCTGCTCCTCGTCGGCCGGCGCGGGTCCGGCCGCCTGCTGCTGCCCGGTCGCGGTGCTCATGCCGCGCTCTGGCTGATCGCGCCGGTCATGGCTCCCACCAGTTCCTCCATCGACGTCTTCTCGGCCTCGTAGGTCGCCACCCGCCGGCCCAGCCGCAGCACCTGGATGCGGTCGGCCACCTCGATCACGTGCGGCATCGAGTGGCTGATGAACACCACCGCGATGCCGCGGTCCCGCACCCGCCGGATCAGGTCCAGCACGTTGCGGGTCTGCACGACGCCGAGGGCCGCGGTGGGCTCGTCCAGGAAGATCACCCGGCTGGCCCACGCGGCGGCGCGCGCGACCGCGATCTGCTGCCGCTGGCCGCCGGACATCGACCCGACCGGTGCGGAGAAGTCCCGGACGGTCGCCCCGAGGTCGGCGAACGCCGAGCGGGTGTGCGCCTTCATCTCGGCGTGGTCCATGAAGCCCAGCCGGCCCATCAGACCGGACCGCATCACCTCGCGGCCGAGGTACATGTTCTGCACCGGGTCGAGGTGCGGGGCGAGCGCGAGGTCCTGGTAGACGGTCTCGATGCCCAGCGCCCGCGCGGTCGAGGGGTTGTCGATGGTGACCGGCTTCCCGTCGCTGAGCAGCTCCCCCGAGTCGACGGCGAGCGACCCCGACAGCGCCTTGACCAGCGTGCTCTTCCCGGCGCCGTTGTCGCCGATCAGCGCCACCACCTCGCCGGGGTTGACGTCGAAGTCCGCGCCGTCCAGGGCACGCACGTGCCCGAACTCCCGCCGCAGTCCGCGGGCCTCCAGGGCGGCCGTCACCGCCGGCTCCCTGGTCCCTGTGCGGGCGTCCTGGTGGACGCCCCGTTCCGCCTGGCTCCGTGCCGGTCCATGCCGCGCTCCCTGTCTCGCTGCGTGCCGTGGTCGTCGGTGTCCCGTCGCTGCTGCTGGTCCGGGTGGTGGTCCGAATGCTGGTCCGGGTGCTGCCGGGTGTGCTGGTCGGTCTCCTCCGCCGGGACGCCGCCGGGCGGGCGCAGCTCGCCGGAGCCGCGGGGCACCAGCCCGACCGGCACCACGACCGTCTCCGCCGGGGCGTCGAGGTCCTCCAGCCGGGCGAACAGCCGCTCGGCGGCGGCGCGGCCGATGACCTCGGGGTCGTGGTCGAGGACGGTGACCGCGGGCACCAGCGAGTCGGCCATCGGGAAGTCGTCGAAGCTGACGACGGCCACGTCGGTCCGGCCGGTGGCGTGCAGCAGCGGCACCAGCCCCAGCGAGCAGCGCATGTTGGACGAGAAGATCGCGGTGGGCGGGCCCGGGGCGGCGAGGAGCCGCTGCGCGGCCTCCCGCGCCTGGGTCGCCGACCCGGCGCCCACCGCCACCAGCGACTCGTCGACGGTCAGTCCGCGCTCGGCCAGCGCCCGGCGGTAGCCGGCCAGCCGCAGCCGGGTGGTCGGGTTGCGGAGCTCGGAGCCGAGGAACGCCACCCGGCTGTGGCCGTGGTCGAGCAGGTGGCGGGTGGCCGCCTCGCCGGCGGCCAGGTCGTCGACCAGGACGGCGTCGCTGCGCAGGCCCTCGGGGAGCCGGTCGACGAAGACGATCGGGGTCCGCCGCAGGGCCGACGCCAGGTAGGCGTGGCTCTGCGCCATCGGCGACACGATGAGACCGGCGACCTGCCGCACCAGGAGGCTCTCCACGATCACCGACTCCCGCTCCGGTGAGCGGTTGCCGACGCTGGAGACCATCACCGCCATCCCCCGCTCGTGGGCCGCGTGCTCGACGGCGCTGGTGAGCCGGGCGAAGAACGGGTCGGCGAGGCTCTCCACGACCAGCCCGAACACGTCAGCCCGGCCCACCCGCAGCGACCGGGCCACCAGGTTGGGCTGGAAGCCGAGGTCCTGGACGGCCTGCTGGACCCGGGCGCGGGTGCCCGGCGTGACGTGGGCGTCGCCGTTGACGACCCGGGAGACGGTCTTCGGGCTGACGGCGGCCACGCGGGCGACGTCACGCAGCGTCACGCGCTCAGGCACCGCGGGACCTGCCGGACGGCGCCACGAGGCCGGCGGCGAGCGGCGGGAGGTCGCTGCGGGGATGGGGCACGGGACACACCTCCGCGCTTCCTGGACCGGCCATCGGGTGACGTGCGTCATGCAACAGCCGCGTGTCAACGATGTCAAGAGTCCGTGACACAGCTGAGACACAGCTCTGGAGCGGCGGCTAGTGTCCGTCCCCTGACCGCTCCGGCCGGCGCGTACGGCCACCCTGAGGAGGACTCCATGACGTCGACCGGTGACTCCACGGAGTCGGGATCCTGGACCGCACTGCCCGCGCACCGGGCCTGGCTGGACGCCGAGGGCGAGCGGCTGCTCGCCTTCGCCGCTGGCTCCGGCGCGGGCTCCGGCGCGGGCTCCGGCACGGGCTCCGGCTCCCTCACCGGCTTCGCCTGGCTGGACGACGACGGCCGCCCCGACCCCGGACAGCCGCCTCAGCTCTGGATCACCGCCCGGATGACGCACGTCTTCGCCCTGGCCCACCTCCGCGGCCACCCGGGCGCCGGGTTGCTCGTCGACTCCGGGCTGGCCGCGCTGACCGGCCCCTTCCGGGACGCCGAGCACGGCGGCTGGTTCTCGTCGCTGACCGCCGAGGGGGCGCCGGCCGCCACGGACAAGTCCGCCTACGACCACGCCTTCGTCGTCCTCGCCGCCGCCAGCGCCACCGCCGCCGGGCGGCCGGGCGCCGCGGAGCTGCTGCGGGAGGCGCTCGACGTCGTCGAGCGGCACTTCTGGTCCGAGGACGAGGGCCGCTCGGTGGAGAGCTGGGACCGGACCTGGACCGAGCTGGAGGCCTACCGCGGCGCCAACAGCAACATGCACACGGTCGAGGCGTTCCTCACCGCGGCCGCGGTCACCGGCGACGACCGCTGGCTCACCCGGGCGCTGAGCATCGCCGAGCACCTCGTCCACCGGGCCACCCGGGACAACGGCTGGCGGCTCCCCGAGCACTTCGACCCGGAGTGGCGGGCACTCCCCGACTACAACGCCGACCGCAAGAACGACAAGTTCCGGCCCTACGGGTCCACCCCGGGCCACTGGCTGGAGTGGTCACGCCTGCTGCTGCACCTGGAGGCGGCCCTCGGCGGCGACGCCCCCGACTGGCTGCTGCCCGACGCCCGCAGCCTGTTCGACGCCGCGGTGCAGGTGGGCTGGGCGCCGGACGGGCAGCCCGGCTTCGTCTACACCCTGGACTGGGAGGACCGGCCGGTCGTCGCCTCCCGGCTGCACTGGGTGCTCACCGAGGCCATCGGCGCGGCCGCGGTGCTCGTCCGGCGCACCGGGGAGCCGGAGTACGAGCGCTGGTACCGGACCTTCTGGGACGAGGCGGCCGCCCGGTTCATCGACCGGGAGCAGGGCAGCTGGGTGCACGAGCTGCCGGTCGGGGACACCCCGCCGGTGTGGTCGGGCAAGCCGGACGTCTACCACGCCTACCAGGCCACCCTGCTCCCGCAGCTGCCGCTGGCCCCGGTGCTGGCCGCGGCGCTGCGGCGGACGCTCGCCGGCTGAGGCCGGGCGACCGGGCGGGCGGGTCAGGCGGCGAGCAGCCGGACCAGCCGCTCGACCTCCCGCGCGGTCGCCGCCCGGGCCGCGCCCAGGTACTTCCGGGGGTCGACCAGGGCGGGGTCCGCGGCGAGCACCTCCCGGACCTGGCCGGTGAACGTGCCGTTCAGGTGGGTGGAGATGTTGATCTTCGTCATCCCGGAGCCGACCGCCTCGCGCAGGTGGTCGTCCGGGACGCCGGAGGAGCCGTGCAGCACCAGCGGCACCGGGACGGCGTCGCGGATCGCCGTGATCAGGTCCAGGTCCAGCCGGGCGGTCCGCGTCGTCATCGCGTGCGAGCTCCCGACCGCCACCGCGACCGCGTCGATCCCGGTGGCCGCCACGAACTCGGCGGCGTCCTCCGGCCGGGTGCGAACCCCTGGTGCGTGCACGCCGTCCTTGCCGCCGATCTCGCCGATCTCGGCCTCGACGGAGACGCCGAGGGCGTGCGCCCGCTCCACGACGCCGCGGGTGGCGGCGAGGTTCTCCTCGACCGGCAGGGTCGAGCCGTCGAACATCACCGAGGTGAAGCCGAGCGCCAGCGCCGAGTCGACCAGCGCCACGTCGGTGGCGTGGTCCAGGTGCACCACCACGGGCACCGCGGCGGCGTCGGCGATCTCCAGCATTGCGCGGCCGACCGGGGCCAGCGCGCCGTGGTACCGGACGGCGTTCTCGCTGAGCTGGAGCACCGTGGGCCGGCCGGCGGCCTCGGCGCCGGCCACGATCGCCTCGGCGTGCTCGATCTGGATGACGTTGAAGGCGCCGACCCCGGTGCGCGCCCGCTGCGCCGGGGACAGGACGTCGGTCAGTGCTGCGCGGGCCACGGTGTGCTCCTCGGTTCCGGTCTCCCCCGGAGCCGGGAGGCCCCGGCCCGGCGGCGAAAGTAGCAGTCACCCCCTCTAGCCTCCGGGGACCGACCGGGAGGACCGCTCGGTACAGGAGGAGGACGGGTGCGAGCAGCTGCAGGCCCGACGGTCCACGTCGTCGGCCCCAACCCCGCGCAGGACCGGCTACAGGTGGTCCCGCGGCTGGCGGTCGGTGAGGTCAACCGGGCCACCGAGGTGGTCAGCCGGCCGGGCGGCAAGGGGATGATCGTGGCCCGCGGCGTGACCCGGCTCGGCGGCCGGGCGGCGCTGCACGGCTTCGTCGGCGGCCCGGTCGGGACGCAGATCTCGGCGGGCTGCCGGGAGCTCGGCATCGAGGACCGGCACGTCGGGGTCGACGGGGAGACCCGGATCAGCACCGTGATCGTGGACAGCTCCACCGGTGCCTCCACCGTGGTCAACGAGCCCGGCCCGCAGGTGTCGGCCGCGGAGGTGGCGGCGCTGGTCGACGGGCTGCTGGCGGCGGTGCGCGCGGGCGACCTGGTGGTCTGCACCGGCAGCCTGCCGCGCGGCGCCCCGGCGGACCTGTACGCGCGCTGCGTCACCGCGCTGCGCGGTCAGGGCGTGCTGACCGTCGTCGACACCTCCGGGCCGGGCCTGGCCCTGGCGGTGCGCGCCGGCCCGGACGTGCTGAAGGTCAACGAGGAGGAGCTCCGGGCCGACGCCGGGCTCACCGGCCCAGACGAGGACGCCGCGGACCTCGCGACCCTGATGCGCCGGGTGCTGGACGCCGGGACCGGGGCGGTCGTCGTCACCCGCGGCGCCGACGGGCTGTCCTACCGGTCGGCGGACGAGGGCTGGGACGTGCGGAGCCCGGCCGTGGACCTGGTGAACGCCACCGGCTCCGGCGACATGATGCTGGCCGGGTTCGTCACCGCGCTGGCCCAGGGCGCGGACCGGCCGACGGCGCTGCGCACCGGCGCGGCCGCCGGCGCCGCCAACGCCGCCCGGCTGGAGCCCGACCTCAGCGGACCCGCCGAGGTGGCCGACCTGATGACCCGGGCGACCGCCGCCGCCGTGCCGGGGGTGGAGCGGTGAGCGCCGAGACCTTCCTGGGCATCGACGTGGGCACGACCCGCACCAAGGCCGTGCTGCTCCGGCGGGAGGACGGCGCCGTCCTCGCCGCGGCCGCGGCCCCGACGCCGCAGGGCGAGGACGCCGGCGTCCCCGTCCACTCCCCCGGCGCCGTCCGGCAGGTCGCCGTCGACGCCGCCCGGAGGGCGCTGGCCGAGGCCGGACCCGGGGCCCGCGACGGGCTGGGCGGCATCGCCGTCACCTCTGTGGGCGAGGAGGCGGTGCTGCTCGACGGCGACGCCCGGCCGGTCGGGGACGTGCCGACCTGGTTCTCCGGGGTGGGGCACGCCCCGGCCAGCGAGCACGCCGCCGAGTTGGACCGGCGGGCGCCGGTCACCGGGCTCCGGCACCCCGAGTACACCGTGCACACCCTCGCCTGGTGGGTCCGCGCCCGGCCCGACCGGGCCCGGTCCGCCGCCACGCTCACCGACCTGGGCAGCTGGCTGCTGTCCACGCTGGGGCCCGGCGACCTGGTGATGGACCACTCGCACGCCTCCCGGACCGGCCTGTTCGACGCCCCCAGCAGGTCCTGGCGCGCCGAGGGCCTGGACGTGGTTGGCGCCGGCCACCTGGCGCTGCCCCGGCTGGTGCCCTCGGGGACCGTGGTCGGCGAGCTGGGGGCCGGGCCGGCCGCCGAGCTCGGCGTCGCGCCGGGCGTCCCGCTGGTCACCGGCGGGCACGACCACTTCTGCGGCGCGCTGGCCGCCGGCGCCCGGTCCCCCGGGGACCTGTTCGTCTCGGCCGGGACCTCCGAGGCGCACCTGCTGGTGACCGACGCGCTGGACCCGGCGTCCACCGCGGGCAGCGAGGTCGGCTGCTTCGTCACCGACGGGCTGTTCTACCTGCACGCCGCGCTGCCGTCCGGGGCGCTGTACCTCACCTGGACCAGGCTGCTGGGGCTGGACCCCTCCGCTCCGCTGGACGACCTGCTCGGCGACGAACCGGTCGGCAGCCGCGGGGTCCGGGGGCGGATCTCGCCCGACCGGCGGCTCTCGCTCTCCGGCGTGCCCCTCGACGTCACCCCGGCGGCCCTGCTCCGCGCGCTGATGGAGACCACCGCGGTGGCGTCCCGGGACCTCACCCGCGAGCTCAGTGCCACCGCGGCCCGTCCGGTCACCCGCCGGGTGCTGGCCGGGACGCCGGTCGGCTCGCGGGCCTGGCGGGAGATCCGGACCGCCGTCGGGGAGGGCGCCGCCGCCTTCGTCGACGCGCAGGAGGCCACCGCGCTGGGCGCCGCCCACCTCGCCGTCCGCGGGGTCACCGGCACCCTGCCGCCCCCGCTGCCGCAGCGGCCGGCGGACGGGGATGTGCCCGCGGACCGGCAGGCCCGGTACGCCGACGCCTTCGGATAGCCGCCCGGCCCGCTCCTCGGCGAGGTGCTTGTCCGCGCTGTGCCCGCGGGCCAGACTGCCGCATGGCCTCCCACCCCCTCGTCGTCGGCGACGGACCCCGCAAGGTGCTGGCACTGCCCGGCTGGTTCGGTTCGGCCACCGGATGGGGGCCGTTCGGCGACCTGGTGGACGGCGACCGGTACAGCTACGCGTTCGTCGACTACCGGGGTTACGGCGCCCGGCGCGGGGAGACCGGTGAGTTCAGCCTGGCCGAGATCTCCGCCGACGCGATCGCCGCGGTCGACTCGCTGGGCTGGTCGTCCTTCGCCGTCCTCGGGCACTCGATGGGCGGCACCGCCATGCAGCGGGTGCTGCTGGACGCCGGGGACCGGGTCACCGGGATGTTCGGCATCAGCCCGGTCCCGTCCACCGGCGTCCCGTTCGACGAGCAGTCCTGGCAGCTGTTCAGCGGGGCCGCGGAGAAGCGGGAGGCCCGCTACGCGATCATCGACATGACCACCGGCGGGCGGCTGAGCCGGACGTGGCTGGACCGGATGGTGCAGTCCTCGCTCGACCGGTCCGACCCGGAGGCCTTCGGCGCGTACCTGGAGGCCTGGGCCAAGACCGCCTTCGCCGACCGGGTGCAGGGCAACCCGCTGCCGGTGTCGGTGGTCGTCGGCGAGCACGACCCGGCGCTGGGCGCGCCGGTGATGGAGCAGACCTTCTTGCAGCAGTACCCCAACGCCACCCTCGAGGTGCTGCCCAACGCGGGGCACTACGCCATGTTCGAGACGCCGATCGCGCTGCTGACCTCGGTCGAGCGCTTCCTCGACGAGCTGTGACAGCGGCGAGCGTCCGGTCGGCGGACACCCTCGCCGTCGTCGACCCGGCCACCTACGAGAGCGGCCCACCGCTGGCGGCGCTGGCGCGGCTCCGGTCGGCCGCGCCGGTCGTGTGGGTGGAGGAGCCGGCGCTGCACGGCCTCCCCGCCGGGCCCGGGTTCTGGCTGGTGCTGCGGCACGCGGAGGTGGAGACCGTCCTCCGCGACCCGGGCACCTTCTCCTCGTGGCTGGGCGCCACCCAGGTCCGCGACGCCGGGGACCTGGCGTTCGTGCGCCGGATGATGCTCAACATGGACCCGCCGGACCACTCCCGGCTGCGCCGGCTGCTGTCCCGGTCGTTCACCCCGCGCGCGGTGGCCGCGCTGACCGCCGCGATCGAGGCGACGGCGGCCGACCTGGTGGACCGGATGGTGGGCGGGGCCACCGAGGGCCGGTGCGACTTCGCCAAGGACGTGGCCGCGGACCTCCCGCTGATCACCCTCGCCGACGTCCTCGGGGTGCCGGCCGAGGACCGGTGGCTGATGTTCGACTGGTCCAACCGGGTGATCGGCTGGCAGGACCCGGACTACGCCAGTTCCGCGGCGTTCGACGGCAGCACCGGCACGGCGATGGCGCGGGAGGCGGTGGCGCTGCGCCCGGCGCCCGGCCCGGACGGCCGGATGCCCGACCCGCGCACCCGGGCCGGCATGCCCGACCTCTACGCCTACGCCCGGCTGCTCGCCGAGGAGAAGCGCCGCGCGCCGGGGAAGGACGTCATGTCGATCCTGCTCGCGCAGGCCGACGAGGACGGCGGGACGGTCAGCGACGCGGAGTTCGAGAACATGTTCTGGCTGTTCGCCGTGGCCGGGAACGAGACGCTGCGCAACGGCCTGCCCGGCGGGCTCATCGCCCTGCTGGAGCACCCGGACCAGCTGGCCGCGCTGCGGGCCGACCCGTCGCTGCTGCCGGGCGCGGTGGAGGAGATGCTGCGCTGGTGGACCCCGGTGATGGTGTTCCGGCGGACCGCGACCACGGACACGGTCCTCGGGGACGTGCCGGTCCGGGCCGGGGACAAGGTCGTGGTGTCCTTCACCTCGGCCAACCGGGACGACCGGGTGTTCGCCGACCCGGACCGGTTCGACGTCCGCCGGTCACCCAACCCGCAGCTGTCCTTCGGCCACGGGCCGCACTTCTGCCTCGGCGCCCAGCTGGCCCGGGTGCAGATGCGCGCGCTGTTCGGCGAGCTGCTGCGGCGCACCGGCACCCTGGAGCTGGACGGCCCGCCGGCGCTGCTGCGCTCCAGCTTCCAGCGCGGCGTGAAGCGCCTCCCCCTGCACTGGACCGCCGCCCCCGCCTCCTGACCGGGTGGGTCAGGTCGCCGGGGCGGGGGGCCAGGTCTTGGCGACCATGGTGAGGACGTCGTAGGTGGCCACCGGCCGGCCCTCGCCGTCCACCACGACGGCGTCCCAGCGCACCTCGCCGTGCTCCGCTCCCCCGCGCGGGCTGATCTGCTTGGCGGTCAGCGTCACGGTCAGCTCCGTCCCGGGCTTGACCGGGGTGAGGAGCCGCAGGTTGTCGACGCCGTAGTTGGCCAGCACCGGCCCGGGGGCGGGGTCGACGAACAGGCCGGCCGCCCAGGACACGATGAGGTAGCCGTGCGCGACCCGGCCGCCGAAGAGCGGGTTGGCCGCCGCGGCCTCCTCGTCCATGTGCGCGTAGAAGGTGTCGCCGGTGAACTCGGCGAAGTGCTCGACGTCCTCCAGCGTCACCACCCGCGGGCCGGCGGTGACCGAGTCGCCGATCCGCAGCTCGGCCAGCGACTTGCGGAACGGGTGCACGCCGTCGTCCCGGCGGGCCGCGCCGGTCACCCAGCGCCCGCCGACCGCGGTGAGCACGTCCGGTGAGCCCTGGACGGCGGTGCGCTGCATGTGGTGCAGCACGCCGCGGATGCCGCCGAGCTCCTCGCCGCCGCCGGCCCGCCCCGGACCGCCGTGCACCAGCACCGGCAGCGGGGAGCCGTGGCCGGTGTTCTCCCGGGCGTCGTCCCGGTCGAGCACCAGGATCCGGCCGTGGGCGTGCGCGGCGCCGAGCACGAACCGCCGGGCGACGTCGGGGTCGTGGGTGACCAGCGAGCCGACCAGGCTGCCCTGGCCGCGGGCGGCCAGCTCGACGGCGGCGTCCACGCCGTCGTAGGGCAGCACGGTGCTGACCGGGCCGAACGCCTCGACGTCGTGCGGCTCGGGAGCGTCCACGTCGTCGCAGCGCAGCAGCATCGGGGGCAGGAACGCGCCGCGGTCCCGGTCGGCGCCGGTCACCTCGAAGTCGTCGGGGTCCCCGGCCACCAGGGTGGCCACGCTGCGCAGCGCCTTGAGCGCGCGGCGGACCTCCTCGCGCTGGTCCAGGCTGGCCAGCGCGCCCATGGTGACGCCGTCGGCGCCGGGTGCCCCGACGACGACCTCCGCGAGCTTCGCCCGGGTCGCCTCCACCACGTCGTCCACCAGCTCGGTCGGCACCAGGGCCCGGCGGATGGCGGTGCACTTCTGGCCGGCCTTGACCGTCATCTCGGTGACCAGCTGGTCGACGAAGAGCCCGAACTCCGGGGTGTCGGGGGTGGCGTCGGGGCCCAGCACCGAGCAGTTCAGCGAGTCGGCCTCGGCGTTGAACCGCACCGAGTTGGCGACGACGGCGGGGTTGCTGCGCAGCTTGCGGGCGGTGGCGGCGGACCCGGTGAAGAAGACCAGGTCCTGCCCGCCGAGGGAGTCCAGGACGCCGGCGGCGCTGCCGGCGAGCAGCTGCACCGAGCCCTCGGGCAGCAGCCCGCTGTCCACGATGCTGCGGACCACCCGCTCGGTCAGGTAGGCGGTCTGGCTGGCGGGCTTGACCACGGTGGGGACGCCGGCGAGGAAGGCCGGCGCGAGCTTCTCCAGGAAGCCCCAGACCGGGAAGTTGAAGGCGTTGACCTGCATCGCGACGCCGCGCAGCGGGGTGTAGAGGTGCTGGCCGAGGAAGGTGCCCCGCTTGCCCAGCGGCTCCACCGGGCCGTCGAGCACGACCGTGTCGTCGGGCAGCTCCCGCCGGGCCTTGCTGGCGTAGGACAGCAGCGTGCCGAAGCCGCCGTCGACGTCCACGGCGCTGTCCCGGTCGGTGGCGCCGGTGCGGCGGGACAGCGCGTAGAAGTCGTCCTTCTCGGCCAGCAGCCGCATGCCCAGCTGCTTGAGCAACCCGGCCCGCTGGTGGAAGGTCAGCTCGCGCAGCGCCGGCCCGCCGACGGTCCGGGCGTGGTCGAGCATCCCGGCGACGTCCAGGCCGGTGCTGGACACCCGGACGACGGTCTCGCCGGTGACCGCGTCGGCGACGGGCAGACCCTCGTCGGGGGCGGCGTACCAGCGGCCGGCGACGTAGCTCTCGAGCAGGGGTGCGGTCATCGGAGCGCTCCTCGGAGGGGGGACGGGGCAGCGGTGCGCAGGCCGCTGAAGGTGGTGGTGACCAGGGCGTCGGCCAGCGCGTCGGCGTCCAGTCCGCGCCCGGGCCGGTACCACTCGGTGAGGGAGTTGACCGTGCCGAACAGCAGCCGGCTGGTGACGGCGGGGTCGACGTCCGGGCGGACGTCGCCCTCCTCCTCAGCGGCCCGCACCAGGTCGGTGACGACCCGGTCGAACTCGCGCCGGCGCTGCAGGGCGGCCCGCTCGACCGGCGAGTTGCCGCGGACCCGGAGCAGCAGGGTGACGAAGGGCAGCTGCGCGGTGAGCACGCGGACTGAGCCGCGGACGACGTGCTCCAGCCGGTCGATCGCCGGCCCGGTGGTGGCGCCGGGCTCCCGGGTGACCGCGAACAGCGCGTCCAGCGCCCGGTCCAGGGCCAGCCGCAGCAGCTCCACCTTGCTGGGCACGTGGTGGTAGATCGCGGACTTGGTGACCCCGAGCCGGGTCGCCAGCTCCTCCATGCTCGTGGCCTCGTAGCCGCGCTCGTTGAAGACGGCGACGGCCACGTCGAGCAGCGAGTCCAGCGAGTGGCCCGGCCGGCCGCGGCGGACCTGGGCCGGCACGGGACCGGCGGGCTCGACGCCGGCGGGCTCTGCGGCGGTCACCGTTCCCGCCGGTCGAAGAGCCGCTGCAGCTTCCCGACCGAGCGGGCCAGCGTCTCGGGGTCGACCACGTCGACGTCCACGCTCACCCCGACAGTGTCCTTGACCGCGATGCCGACCTCCTGGGCCGCCGGGCCGCGCCGCTCCGGCGGGCAGTCGGGACGGGCCTCCACGTGCACGGTGAGGTGGTCCATCCGGCCGCGGGTGGTCAGCTCCAGGGAGAAGTGCGGGGACAGCCCCGGGGTACGCAGCACGACCTCCTCGATCTGGGTCGGGAAGACGTTGACCCCGCGCAGGATGATCATGTCGTCGGTGCGGCCGGTGACCTTCTCCATCCGCCGCATCCCGGGCCGCGCGGTACCCGGCAGCAGCCGGGTGAGGTCCCGGGTCCGGTAGCGGATGACCGGCATGGCCTCCTTGGTGAGCGAGGTGAACACCAGCTCGCCCTGCTCCCCCTCGGGCAGCACCTCGCCGGTGATCGGGTCGATCACCTCCGGGTAGAAGTGGTCCTCCCAGACGTGCAGGCCGTCCTTGGTCTCCACGCACTCCTGGGCGACGCCGGGGCCCATGACCTCGGACAGGCCGTAGATGTCGACCGCCTCGATGTCCAGGCGCTCCTCCATCTCCCGGCGCATCTGCTCGGTCCACGGCTCGGCGCCGAAGATCCCGATCCGCAGGGAGGTCGACCGGGGGTCGATGCCCTGCTTCTCGAACTCGTCGATGACGGTGAGCATGTAGGTGGGGGTCACCATGATCACCCGCGGCTCGAAGTCGGTGATCAGCTGCACCTGGCGCGGGGTCATGCCACCGGACACCGGGACGACCGTGCAGCCGAGCTTCTCGGCGCCGTAGTGCGCCCCCAGCCCGCCGGTGAACAGCCCGTAGCCGTAGGCGTTGTGCAGCTTGTCGCCGGCGCGCCCGCCGGCGGCCCGGATCGACCGGGCCATGACCGTGGCCCAGGTGTCGATGTCGCGCTCGGTGTAGCCGACGACCGTCGGCCGGCCGGTGGTGCCGGACGAGGCGTGCACCCGGCGCACCTGATCCTGCGGGACGGCGAACATCCCGAACGGGTAGTTCTCCCGCAGGTCGGACTTGCTCGTGGTCGGGAACCGGGCCAGGTCGGCGAGCTCGCGGCAGTCGTCGGGGTGCACGCCGGCGTCGTCGAACGCGCGGCGGTAGTGCGGGACGTTCGCGTAGGCGTGGCGCAGCGTCTCCTGCAGCCGGGTGAGCTGCAGGGCGCGGAGCTCGTCGAGGCCCATCCGCTCGGCCGGGTCGAGCAGCGCCGGGTCGGGGCCCGCACCCAGCCGACGGGTGTTCTCGCTGGTCGCTGCGGTCATGGGTGCGTCCTCCGGGTTCGCCGAGCGTCGTCGCTGGACCGGGACGGCGGGATGCGGCAGCACATTACCGACCGGATGGTCAGTAACCAATACCTCCGCGCGGTCCGCTGTCAAGGGGCCCGCGTCGGGTGGGTTGTGCGGAGCGCGGACGTGGTGCAGACTCATTACCGACCACTCGGTCAGTAAATGATCGCCCGACGAGGGGGACGAGATGTCCGCACCCACGCTGGACCGCCCGACCGCGCCCGACGAGGCGGCCCTGCAGGCGCACTTCGACGCCACCATCGCCGCCGACAAGCGGATCGAGCCGCGCGACTGGATGCCGGAGAAGTACCGGTCCGGGTTGATCCGGCAGATCGCCCAGCACGCGCACTCGGAGATCATCGGGATGCAGCCCGAGGGCGACTGGCTGCTCGCCGCCCCCAGCCTGCGGCGCAAGGCGATCCTGCTGGCCAAGGTGCAGGACGAGGCCGGCCACGGGATGTACCTGTACTCGGCTGCCGAGACCCTCGGCGCCGACCGGGCCGACCTGACCGACAAGCTCATCGAGCGCCGGCAGAAGTACAGCTCGATCTTCAACTACCCGACGCTGACCTACGCCGACGTCGGCGTCATCGGCTGGCTGGTGGACGGCGCGGCGATCTGCAACCAGGTGCCGCTGTGCCGGTCGAGCTACGGCCCCTACGCCCGGGCGATGATCCGGGTCTGCAAGGAGGAGTCCTTCCACCAGCGGCAGGGCTTCGAACTGCTGATGACGATGATGCGCGGCACCGACGCCCAGCGGGCGATGGTGCAGGACGCCGTCGACCGCTGGTGGTGGCCGTCGCTGATGATGTTCGGCCCGCCGGACGACGACAGCCCGAACACCGCGCAGTCGATGAAGTGGGGCGTCAAGCGGCACACCAACGACGAGCTGCGCCAGCGCTTCGTCGACATGACCGTGCCGCAGGCCGCCGTCCTCGGCGTGACGCTGCCCGACCCGGACCTCGAGCTGGACGAGGCGACCGGCCGGTACCGGTTCGGCCCGATCGACTGGTCCGAGCTCAAGGCCGTCATCGCCGGCAACGGTCCGTGCAACGACGAGCGGATCGCCCGCCGCCGCGCCGCCAGGGACGGGAACGCCTGGGTGACCGAGGCCGCGACCGCGTACGCCGCCAAGCACGCCCCGGTGCACGCATCGTGAGCACCGACCTGACCGCGGAGGGCGGGCACGGCGCCGTCCCCACCGGGTCCGAGATACCCGTCGCGCCGTCGCCGTCGGTCGCCCGGCGGGACTGGCCGCTGTACGAGGTGTTCGTCCGCGGCAAGCGCGGGCTCAACCACGTGCACGTCGGCTCGCTGCACGCCCCGGACGACGAGATGGCGGTGCACGCCGCCCGCGACCTCTACACCCGGCGCAACGAGGGCGTGAGCATCTGGGTGGTCAAGGCCGCCGACATCACCGCGTCCAGCCCGGACGAGAAGGACCCGATGTTCTCCCCCAGCGGCGACAAGGTCTACCGGCACCCGACGTTCTACGAGATCCCCGAGGACGTCCCGCACATGTGAAGGACCCCCTCTCCCCCCGCCACCCTCGTTCCTCGGGCGGCGGGTCCCTGAGAGGGGGCCGGCTTCCAGTGGCCCCGCGCGGGCCGTCGACGGGCGGGCTTTATCGCCATAAAGCACGCGGGCTTGAGCCCGATAAAGCACGGGGCTTGAGCCCGAAAATGCACACGGAGAGGCGAGCGATGCACGAGGAGACCGTCTACGAGGCGCTGGACCACGCGCACGGGGGCGAGGGGCAGTGGGCGTTCGGGACCGGGTTCGACGAGCCGCTGGCCGGGGTGGACACCACCGTCCCCGAGGGCATCGACCCGGCCGACCTCGGCGCCTACTGCCTGATGCTCGGCGACGACGCGCTCGTGCTCGCCCAGCGCCTCACCCAGTGGGTGACCAACGCCCCGGAGCTGGAGGAGGAGGTCGCGCTGGCCAACTGCGCGCTGGACCTGCTCGGCCAGGCCCGGCTGCTGCTGGCCCGCGCCGGGTCGGTGGGCGTCCTCGGCCGCAGCCGCGAGCTGGCCACGGAGAGCATCCCGGACGAGGACGCGCTGGCCTACTTCCGCGACCCCGCCGAGTTCCGCCACACCGCGCTCGTCGAGGCACCCAACGGCGACTTCGGCGTCACCATGGTCCGGCTGCTGGCCGCTGCCACCTGGCGGCTCGCGCTGCTGACCCGGCTGCGCGACTCCCGCGACCCGGTGCTCGCCGCCATCGCCGCCAAGGGCGTGGCCGAGCTGACCTACCACCGCGACCACGCCGCCCGCTGGGTGCTGCGGCTCGGCGACGGGACGGCGGAGTCCCACCAGCGCGCCCAGGCCGGGGCGGACGCCGTCTGGCCGCTGCTGGCCGAGCTGTTCACCGCCACGGACGTCGAGACCCGGCTGACCGCGGCCGGCGTCGCCGTCGACCCCGCGGACCTCCGCGACGAGGTGCACGGCGTGCTCACCATGGTGCTGGAGCGGGCCACCCTGACCGTCCCCGAGTGGCCGGCCGACGCTCCCCCGCGCGGCCGGCTCGGCGAGCACGGCCCGGAGCTGGCCGCCCTGCTGGCCGACCTGCAGGGGCTGGCCCGCCAGCACCCGGCGGCGACCTGGTGAGCGACCTGGTGAGCGACCTGGTGAGCGACCTGGTGAGCGATCTGGTGGGCGCCCGGGTGCGCCAGGACCCCGACCTCGCCGGCGCGCGGGCGGTCGCCGCCACGGTCACCGACCCGGAGCTGCCGATGCTCACCCTGGCCGACCTCGGGGTACTGCGCGACGTGCGGGTCGAGGACGGCACCGTCGTCGTCGACATCACCCCGACCTACTCCGGCTGCCCGGCGATGGGCGTCATGCGGGCCGACCTGGTGCACGCCCTGCACCGCGCCGGGTTCGCCGACGTCGACGTCCGCACCGTGCTGTCCCCGGCCTGGAGCACCGACTGGATCAGCGCGGAGGGCCGCCGCAAGCTCGCCGCCGGGGGCATCGCCCCGCCGGGGCGGGCGCCGGCACGGACCGCGGGACCGGTGCCGCTGCAGCTCGGCCCGTCCCGCCGGACGGCGACCTGCCCGCAGTGCGGGTCGGCCGACACCGAGGAGACCAGCGAGTTCAGCGCCACCGCCTGCAAGGCCCTGCGCCGTTGCCGGACGTGCCGCGAGCCCTTCGAGCACGTCAAGGAGATCTGACCCCGTGACCGCCAGCACCCGCCGCCGCGCCCAGTTCCACCCGCTGACCGTCGCCCGCGTGGAGCAGCTGACCGACGACGCCGTCGCGGTGACCTTCGACGTCCCGGCCGAGCTGGCCGAGGACTATGCCTTCGCCCCCGGCCAGGCGCTCACCCTGCGCCGGGTGGACGGCGACCGCGACGAGCGCCGCTCGTACTCGATCTGCGCGCCGATGGGCGCTCCGCCGCGGGTCGGCGTCCGGGAGGTGCCCGGCGGTTTCTTCTCCTCCTGGCTGGTGCACGAGGTCCGCCCGGGCGACGAGATCGAGGTGCTGCCGCCGTCGGGCTCGTTCACCGCCGACCTGTCCGTCCCCGGCGACCACGTGTTCGTCGTCGCCGGGTCCGGCATCACCCCGGCCTTGTCGTTGGCCGGCACGGTGCTCCGGGACGGCGAGTCCACGGTCACCGTCTTCTACGGCAACCGGCGCACCAACACGGTGATGTTCGCCGACGAGCTCGCCGACCTGAAGGACCGCTACGGCACCCGGCTGCAGCTAGTGCACGTGCTGTCCCGCGAGCCGCGCGACGCCGAGCTCACCACCGGGCGGCTGGACGGCGACCGGCTCCGCACCCTGGTCGGGGCGTTCACCGACCCCGCCGCGGTCGACCACTGGTGGCTGTGCGGGCCGCACGGGATGGTGAGCGACGCCCGCGCGCTGCTCGACGAGCTGGGCGTGCCGGCCGAGCGGGTGCACCAGGAGCTGTTCTACGTCGACGACCTCCCCCCGGAGCCGGTGCGCGGCGACGAGGAGACCGTCGAGGGGCCCAGCAGCTCGGTCACGATCGTGCTCGACGGCCGCTCCACCACGCTGGCGCTGCCGCGCGGGCAGGCGGTGCTCGACTCCGCGCAGAAGGTGCGCAGCGACCTGCCGTTCGCCTGCAGGGGCGGGGTGTGCGGCACCTGCCGAGCCCGGGTGACCGACGGCGAGGTGGAGATGCGTCGCAACTACGCCCTCGACCCGGGCGAGGTGGCCGCCGGCTACGTGCTGACCTGCCAGACGCTGCCGCTGTCCGACGCCGTCACCGTCGACTTCGACGCCTGACCCGACGCGCACGGTGCTCGAGGTCCCGGTCGGCGCTACGGCGACGCTCGAGGTCGTGGTCACCCCGGCGATGACGGTGGACTTCGACGAGCTCGGCCCGGTGCACCCGGTGTACGCGACCTACACCATGGCCAAGCACTTCGAGGAGGCCGGCCGGAAGCTGCTGCTGCGCCACCTGGAGCCCGGCGAGGCCGGGATCGGCCGGTCCGTGTCGGTGGAGCACCTGGGCCCCAGCTGGGTGGGCGACACCGTGCGGGTCAGCGCCCGGTGCGTCGAGGTGCGCGGCAACCGGCTGACCTGCGCGTGCGTGGCGACGGACGCCGGCGGGCGGGAGCTGGGCCGCGGCAGCACGGTGCAGGTGGTCCTGCCCCAGGCCGCGCTCGAGGCGCGGATCGGCGAGGCCGCACGTCGGGGTCGGGGCCAGCGGGAGCCGTCCGGTCCCTGACGCCGTCCGGTCAGCGGCGCTCGACGTCCTCCGAGGGGGACGCCGTCCCGTCCCCGGCCGCCGCCTCGGCGCTGAAGCCGCCGCCGAGGAACGCCGAGGTGACCCGTGGGTCGGCGGACAGCGACGCGGCCGCGCCGTCCAGCACCACCCGGCCGCGGTCCATCACGTAGACGTGGTCGGCGACGGCGAAGGCGGCGCGGGCGTTCTGCTCCACCGCGACCAGGGTCAGCCCCTCGTCGCGGAGCCGGCCCAGCGCGGCGAAGATCTCCCCGACCAGGCGGGGGGCGAGCCCGACGCTGGGCTCGTCCAGGACGAGCACCCGCGGCCGGGCCATCAGCCCCCGGGCGATGGCGAGCATCTGCTGCTCCCCGCCGGACATGGTGCCGGCAGCCTGCTGCAGGCGGGGCTGCAGCCGGGGGAACAGCTCCAGCGCCCGGTCCCGCGCCTCCCGGCGCTCGGCCGCAGGGCCGCGCCGGCGGGTGTACGCACCCAGCACCAGGTTGTCCTCGACGGTCAGCGACGGGAACACCAGCCGGTTCTCCGGGACGTGCGCCAGCCCGGCACGGGCCAGCTTCTCGGGCCCGTACCCGGTCACGTCGGTGCCGGCCAGGGTGACCGTCCCGCCGCCGGCCGGGATCAGCCCGGACAGCGCCCGCAGCAGCGTCGTCTTGCCCGCACCGTTCGCGCCGATGACGGCGACCAGCTGCCCGGCGGCGGCGTCGAGGTCGACGCCGTGCAGCACCGACAGCCGGCCGTAGCCGGCGCGCAGCCCGCGGACCGCCAGGCTCACGTGACGGCTCCCGGTCCGGTCTCGGCGACCGCGACCGCGGTGCTGTCCTCGGGCTCCACGCCGAGGTAGGCCGCCACGACCGCGGGGTCGTGCCGCACCTCGTCCGGCGTCCCGAGTGCGATCCGGACGCCGTCCTCGAGCACCGCGACCCGGTCGGCCAGCGCGAGCACCGCCTCGACGTCGTGCTCCACCAGGACGACGGCCATGCCGCCGGCGCGCAGCCGGCGCAGCAGCCGGGCCAGGTCGCGCCGCTCGGCGCCGGACAGGCCGGCCATCGGCTCGTCGAGCAGCAGCAGGTCCGGTTCCAGCGCCAAGGCGCGGGCGACCTCGACCAGCCGCTGGCGGCCGAAGGGCAGGTCGGCGGCGAGCCGGTCGGCGTCGGGGCCCAGGCCGAGCAGGTCCAGCAGCTCGCGCGCCGAGGCCTCCACCGCGCGCTCCTCGCGCCGCGCGGGCAGCACCAGCGCGGCGCCGAGCAGCCCGGTGCGGCTGCGCAGGTGCCGGCCCACCATCACATTGCCCAGCACGGTGGCCGAGCTGAAGATCTGCAGGTTCTGGAAGGTCCGGGTGGCGCCGGCGCGGGCGAAGACGTGCGGCTTGCGGCCCTCGACCCGGGTGCCGGCCATGGTCACGGTGCCGGCGGTCGGGACCACCGCCCCGCTGATCATGTTGAAGGCGGTGGTCTTGCCGGCGCCGTTGGGCCCGATCAGCGCCACGATCTCGCCGGCGTGCACGGTGAGGTCCAGGTCGTCGACCGCGGTGACCCCGCCGAAGCGCTTGGTCAGCCCGCGCACCTCCAGCAGCGGGGTCCCGGCGGCGGGCCGGTCCTCGCGGGCCAGCAGCGGGCCCTCGTCCGGGGCGGGTGCCGGGCCGTCGTCCGGGGCCGCGCCGCCGCCGTCCAGGTCCGAGCCGGACAGCCGCCGGCGGGCCGTCGTCCACAGCTGGTGCAGTCCGCCGGGGAGGAAGATCATGATGACCGTCAGCAGGATGCCGAAGCCGATCAGCTGCACCTCCCCCACCGCACCGGGCACCAGCTCGGGGATCAGCCGGCGGAGACCGTCGTCCAGGCCCTCGACGGCGAAGGCGCCGACGACGGCGCCGTAGACGGTGCCCACCCCGCCGAGCACGGCCATCAGCAGGAACGACACCGACAGCGGGAAGTTGGCCGAGTTGGGGTTGACCACCCCGAGCCAGTGGGCGAACGCGGTCCCCGCGACGCTGGCGAAGGCCGCGGACAGCACGAAGACCTGCACCCGGAGCCGGAAGGTGTCCACGCCGAGCGACTCGGCCGCCACCTCGGAGTCGTTGACGGCGCCCAGCGCCCGGCCGATCCGGCTCTCCACCACGTTGCGGGCCAGCAGCAGGCCGAGCAGCACGACCGGGACCAGCAACAGGAAGTACTCGGTGGTCGAGTTGTAGGTGCGGCCGTTGAACTCCGGCTTGGGGATGCCGAAGATGCCCGACGTCGCCCCGAGGAAGGTCGACTCGGTGGCCAGCACCGTGACGATGATCCCGAAGCCGAGCGTGGCCAGCGCCAGGTAGTGCCCGCGCAGCCGCAGCAGCGGCAGGCCGACGAGCAGCGCCACCACCATGGTCACCGCGACCGCGGCGACCGAGGCGAGCAGCGCGCCGACCTCGTACCGGGTGACCAGCACCGCCTGGGTGTAGGCGCCGATGGCGAAGAAGCCGGCCTGCCCCAGGCTGACCTGGCCGGCGAGGCCCATCAGCAGGGACAGACCCAGTGCGGCGAGGGAGTAGATGAGCGCGTACACGCCCACGTTGACCAGTCCGGCCGGCGCGACGAAGGGGAAGGCCACCAGCAGCACGGCGAGCACGGACATCCCGATCACGTCGCCGCGCCGAGACCGGCGGCGGTGCGGCCCGGGCAGCCGCAGGGCGGGACGCGCCACGGGTCAGACCCTCGCTTCCGCGTGCCGCCCGAAGATCCCGGAGGGCCGGGCGACGAGGACGACGATGAGCAGCAGGAACGCCACCGCGTCGCGCAGCCCGGTGCTGACGTAGCCGGCGGTCAGGTTCTCCAGCACGCCGAGCAGCAGTCCGCCGAGCACCGCGCCGCGCACCGACACCAGGCCGCCGAGCGTGGCGGCGACGAAGCCCTTGAGGCCCAGCGTGAGGCCGGACTCCCAGGACGTGAAGTAGATCGGGCTGGCCAGCACGCCGGCGATCGCCCCGACGCACCCGGCGATGAGGAATGCCGTGAGCGACGCCCGGCTCAGCGAGATGCCGACCAGCCGGGCGGCCACCGGCTGCTCGGCGCACGCCCGCAGCGCCTTGCCGGCCACGGTGCGGTCGTAGAACCAGTACACCGCCAGGGCGACCACCGCGGCGACGGCGAGGATCCACAGCTCCTGGTACCGGATGCTCACCCCGGCCACGGTGAACCCGCCCGGGGTGATCGGCGTCAGTCCCTCGGCGTCCGGGCCGAAGACCAGCAGCATCAGCGCCTTCAGCGCGGTGGAGACACCCAGCGTCAGGATCAGCGACACCAGCGTGGTCATCCGCTTGACCGGGGAGATGGCCAGCCGCTCCATCAGCACCGCGACCAGCGCGACGGTCGCCACGGCGAGGACCGCGGCCACGGGCAGCGGCAGCCCGCTGCCCACCCCGGAGATCGCCACCAGCCCGGCCAGGGCGGCGAACTCGCCCTGCGCCAGGTTGATGACGCCGCTGACGGTGAAGACCGCGACGAAGCCGATGGCGATCAGTGCGTAGACCGCGCCCTGGCTCAGCCCCGCGAAGACCAGCTGCAGGAGGTCGACCACGGCACCTCCTCGCCCGCGCTCGTCGGCGTCGTGGTCGGCGACGCTGCGTCCTCTCGTGATCTCGCGAGCTCGATCACGGTGGCGTCAGGCGCCCTGGTCGGGCAGCAGCATCCACTCGCCGTTCTCCACGGTCACCAGCACCAGGGCGTCCTTCGACAGGCCGGAGTGGTCCTCCGGGGTCATCGTGAAGGTGCCGCTGATCCCGACGAAGTCCTCGACGCCCTCCAGGTGGTCACGCAGCGCCTGCGGGTCGGTGCCCACCTCGCGGAGCGCGTCGACGGCCAGCTGCCAGCCGTCGTAGGCGTGCCCGGCGAAGGTGGACGGGCCCTCGCCGTACTCGGCGGTGTAGTCCTCGACGAAGGCGGAGATGACCTCCCGCTGGGGGTCGTCCTCGGGCAGCTGGTCGGCGACGACGAGCCGGCCCAGCGGGGCGACCAGCCCGTTCGCCGACTCCGCGGCGGTGTCCAGGAAGACCTGGTTGCCGATGCCGTGGCTCTGCATGACCGGCGTGGTGATACCCAGCTGGGCGTAGGCACGCTGCGCCAGGCCGGCGGCCGGCGGGATGCCCCAGATGACGTTGACGTCGGCGGCGGCGTTGCGCAGGTTCACCATCTGCGCGGTGAAGTCGGTGGCGTCGGGCGCGAAGCGCTCGACCGCCTTGACCGAGATGCCCTCGGCGGCGCCGACCTCGTCGAAGATCTCCTGGACGCCCTCGCCGAAGCCGGAGGCGTCCCGGGCCAGGCCGATGGTGGTCCAGCCCTGGGAGGCCATGTACTCGATCATGCGCTCGATGACCACCCGGTCGTTCTGCGCGCTCTTGAACACCCACTCCGACCCGTCGACGATCGCCGCGTTGGCGGCCAGCGAGATCATCGGGATCTCGGCGGACTCGGCGATCGGGCGCATCGCCAGGCTGGGTCCGGTGCGGCTGGCGCCCAGCACGATGTCCACCTCCTCCTGGTTCACCAGCTTGTTCATCGCCTGGGCGGCACCGTCCTCGGTGGACTGGTCGTCCTCGATGATCAGCTCGACCTCGCGGCCCTCGATGCCGCCCTCCTCCTGCAGCTGCTCCGCCAGCAGCTCCAGCGTCTGGCGCTCGGGCACGCCGAGCGAGGCCCCGGCGCCGGTGATGTCCAGGACGGCGCCGATCGTGATCGGGCCGGACTCGTCGGCGGCGGTGGCCCCACCCCCGCTGTCCGCCTCCTCGGCGCAGGCGCTCAGGCCCAGGGTGAGCGCTGCGGCCAGGGCGGCGAGGCGTGCCGGGGTGGTCCGTCGAGTCACGGGGTCTCCTCTGCTTTGCTCGCAATACGGACACCGCGTTCGGAGCGGGGTCGGAGCTGACAGGAGTGTGGCACAGCTCTCAGTCGGCCTGCGATCCCCCGTTACGTCCCCGATACGCGGAACCCGGCCCTTCGACGAGCGGGCGGACGGCGTGCGAGCCGCACACAGGGAGCCTCCGTGGTCTACGCGCTGCTGACCTTCGCCATCGCGGCCGAGGTGGCCGCCACGTCGCTGCTGCCCCGGACGGCGGGCTTCACGGCCCTGGTGCCGAGCCTCGCCGTGCTCGCCGGCTACGCGACGTCGATCGTCCTGCTGGCCCACGTCGTCAAGACGATGCCGGTCGGCGTCACCTACGCGATCTGGGCGAGCGTCGGGACCCTCGCCGTGGTCACGATCGGGGCGACGTTCCTGGGCCAGACCCTGACCGGCTGGCAGCTGGTGGGGGTGGTCATGGTCGTCGGCGGCGTCGTGCTGCTGAACCTGGGCGGCGCCGCCCACTGACCCCGCGGCGGGGGAGTTCAGCCCCGGTCCGCCAGTGACCTGAGCATGCCGCGCAGGTGCTCCAGGGCGTCGGCCGTGCGGTCGGGCAGGACGTCGGAGATGTGCTGGAAGACCAGCCCGTCGACCGCTGCGAAGACGAGGTGCACCAGCGCCTCGTCGCAGACGATGCCGGCGCACTCGAGCTCCTCGCGCAGCGCCGCCCGGTACGTGGCGTAGACGGCCTGCACGTGGGGGAGGAGCTCGGGCCGCCGCCGGGACTCCAGGATCAGCTCGAACTGGAAGGCCTGGTCGTCGGGGATCTCCTCGACCATCGCCACCAGGCCGCCGAACAGGGCGTCCAGGTCCCCGGTGCCGGGGCGGAGGCTGATCGAGGCCACGCTGTTGTCCAGCGAGAACTGCAGGGCGGCCTCGAGCAGCGCGTCCCGCGAGCCGAAGTGGTGGGCCACGAGCCCGTGCGCCACCCCGGCCTCCCGGGACACCGCGCGATAGGTCAGGTTCCGCAGACCCCGGGTGGCCACCACGCGCACCGCCGCGGCCAGCAGGGCCCGGCGCCCCTCGCCGTACCGGGGCGCGACCCGGGTGGCTGCCTCGACCGTCGTCATGTCCTCACTCATCGCTCGTCGCAGCGTACGCAGCGCTGCTCCCGTCGTCGGGACGGCCGATCCACCAAAGAGATCTCGAACTGACCACTTGACCAGTTTGCCATCCGTCGTCCATCCTCTGTGCCAACGGTCACAACTGTCCAGATGGACAGTGCGCGCCTCCCCCACCGGCACACCACCGGTCCCCGTCCTGCACGCCCCGAGGAGAACCCGTGAACAGCACTCCGGTCGCCGACGTCATCGTCATCGGTGCGGGCTTCGCCGGGATCACCGCGGCCCGGGAACTGCGCCGCCAGGGTCATCGGGTCCTGGTCCTGGAGGCCCGCGACCGGATCGGCGGCCGCACGTGGACCGACCACCGGCTGGGCCGCGAGCTGGAGCTCGGCGGCACCTGGGTGCACTGGGTGCAGCCGCACGTCTGGGCCGAACTGTCCCGGTACGGCTGCGACGTGGTCTCCTCGCCGGCTCCGGTGCACGGCTACTGGATCACCGGTGGCGAGCTGCACACCGGCAGCGCCGAGGACCTCCTCGGTGTCATCGACGGCGGCATGACCGCCAGCACCGCCGAGGCGCTCACCTGGTTCCCGCGGCCGTACGAGCCCCTGCTCCTCGGCGACCAGCTGCGGGAGGTCGACCAGGTCTCCATCCGTCAGCGTCTCGACGAGGCGGAGCTGGCGCCGGACGAGCTCGAGGCCGTCGAGGGCATGTGGGCCACGAACTTCAACGGCCCGACCAGTGCCGGCGCGTACACCCAGGCACTCCGGTGGTGTGCGCTGGCCGGCGGCAGCTGGCAGCTGATGTTCGAGGCGTGCGCCACCTACAAGATCGTCGGGGGCACGCGCGGGCTGCTCGAGGCGATGCTCGCCGACGCCGACGTCGAGGTGCGCCCCCGGGCGGCCGTGGCATCGGTCGCCCGGTCGGCCGACAGCGCGTCGGTGACCCTCGTCGACGGCACGGTCCTCACCGCAGCCGCCGTCGTCGTCACCCTGCCGCTCAACGTGCTGGAGTCGATCGCCTTCGACCCGCCGCTGTCCGAGACCAAGCGCTCGGCCGCCCGGGAGGGCCAGACGTCCACCGGCACCAAGGTCTGGGCCCGGCTCCGGGGGGAGCACGAGCCCTTCGTCGCCCTGGCCCCCGGCTCGGCTCCGTTCACCCTGTGCCAGGTCGAGTACGTCGAGGACGGCACCACGATCGTCGTGGCGTTCGGCCCGGACAGCCGGCGCCTCGACGGCACCGACCGCGCCGCCGTGCAGCAGGCGCTGCGGGGCTGGCTGCCGGGCGTCGAGGTGCTCGAGGTCGCCTGCCACGACTGGGTCGCCGACCCGTACTCCGGCGAGACCTGGCCGATGCAGCGGGTCGGTCAGCTGACCGGGTCGCTCGCCGAACTCCAGCGCCCCGAGGGCCGCGTGGTGCTCGCCGGAGCCGACTACGCCAACGGCTGGGCCGGCTTCATCGACGGCGCGATCGAGAGCGGCATGCGCGCCGGACGCCAGGTACACGCACTGCTCACCGCCACCGACCAGCCGCTGACCGACCAGCTCCCCGTCCCCGTTCCGTCCTGACCCCCAGCCCTGCACCGACCCCGAGGAGTCCCCGTGTCCCAGCAGCTCGTCGAATTCGTCCACATCCGCGTCCAGGACGGCAAAGAGGAGGAGTTCCTGGCCAGTCGCCCGGGGGCCGTGGCCGCGGTCGCCGCGGCGATCCCCGGCTTCGTCGCCGCGCCGGTGATCGCCAAGGGGGAGGACGGCCTCTGGACCGACGTCTGGATCTACGACAGCACCGAGCAGGCAGAGGCGGCCAACGCCCGGGCCGGTGACATGCCGGACTTCCTCCGGATGGCCGCCGTCAGCGAAGTCGTGTCGATCGACATGGCCTGGATGCCGGTCGGGTGACCGGTACCCGGCTCAGCACCGCACGGCCCACGGGGCCGCCGACCACCCACCACGCCGACGCCGGTGCCCCACCGCCGGGCCACGGCGACCTCACCCGACCACGCCCCATCCGACCCGAGGGACCGTCATGACCCGCACGCACGACGAGGTGGACGCCACGCGACACCTCCACAAGACGCTGACCTGGAAGGACGGCCTCGCGCTGTCCATCGTCAGCGTCAACGGCCTGTTCGTCACCCTCGGTTTCGCCGTGGGCGTCCTCGGGGCCTGGACCGCGATCGCCGTCTGGATCACCGGGACCGTCATCGGCCTCCTGCAGAACCGCCTGTTCGCCGAACTGGCCGCGATGTTCCCCGGGAAGTCCGGCGGCGTCGCGCGGTACGCAATCGAGGGCTGGAAGAGGTACTTCGCACCGCTCGGCGCGATCGCCTCGTTCGGGTACTGGATCGGCTGGTCACTGGCCATCGCGGTGACCGCGTCCGCCCTGGGCGGCATCGTCCAGGCGGAGTGGTTCGCCGGCTCGACGTCGACCGTGTCCTTCCTGGGCAACGAGCTCGGCCTCGGGCACGTCTTCGCGATCATCTCGGTCTGGGCCGCCTGGGCGGTCAACTACGTCGGCATCCGGCTGGCGGCCACGGTCAACAAGATCGTCGGCGTCATGGTCGCCGTCGCCCTGGTGGTCGTCGTACTGGCCGCGCTCCTGCAGGGCCAGTGGGACGCCGGCAACCTCAGCTGGGGTCCGGGCGCGACGTTCAGTGCCGTGGTCGTCTGGTTCTACATCATGGCGTGGACGACCTACGGCGTGGAGATCGCCGCGTCCTTCGCGCCCGAGTACAAGGACACCGTCCGCGACACCGAGAAGGCGTTGAAGGCGACGTCCACCTTCATGCTCATCGCGTTCGTCGCCATCCCGATCGGGGTCACCGGCACGGTCGGCGAGACGACGCTCACCGAGAACCCCGTCGGCTACATCACCGTGGCCTTCGACCAGGTGTTCGGCGGTCAGGGCTGGATCGGGACGCTCATCCTCGTCTTCTCCCTGTGGCTGGCCATGGTCTCGACGACGGCGGACGGCGGCCGGGCGCTCTACGGGCTGGCCCAGGAGGGCATGACCGTCCGGCAGCTCGACTGGCTCAACCGGTGGGGTGTCCCGGGCCGCTCGCTGACCATCGACGCGGTCATCAACAGCGCCCACCTCCTGCTGCTCTCCTCTCCGGTGGCGATCCTGCTGGCCAGCAACCTCGGGTACATGACGGCCATCACGCTCGGGGTCGGCGCCTTCATCCTCCTCCGCCGGGACCGCCCGGACTGGCCGCGGCCGATCCGCCGCGGACGCATCTGGGTCCCCGTCGCGATGGTGATCTTCGTCTTCAACGTCTTCGTCACCCTCTGGGGCGCCACGCACCCCTCCGCCGCCGGCTACGGCGGCATGCGGGAGTCCCTCATCGGCATCGGGATCCTGACCTTGTCGGTGGTGCTCTTCGTCTACCGCCAGGTCGTGCAGGACAAGCGCCCGATCCAGTGGCGGGACACGTCCGTGGAGGCCCCGAGCGACGAGGCCGTCGCCGCGGCCGCCACCTCCCCCGCCGCCGCGACCGTCCGGGACGTCCCGACGGTCCAGCAGCGCTCATGACCCCGAGAGCCGGCACCGTCCACGCCACCGCGTCGATCCAGGAGACGAAGGTCGCCCTCGTCACCGGCGGGGGGACCGGGATCGGGGCCGCCACCGCGGAGGCACTCGCCGGGTCCGGCTGGTCCGTGGTCGTCTGCGGACGTCGGGCGTCGGCTCTGCACCGGGTGGCCGAGGCGACCGGAGCCCATCCGGTCACCGCGGACGTGACCGGCCCGGGTGAGGCGGACCGCCTGGTCGCCGAGACCGTCCAGCGGTTCGGCCGGCTCGACGGGCTCGTGCTCAACGCCGGCATCGTGCGTCCCGGGGCAGCAGGTGACCTGGCCGACGCCGACTGGGAGTCGATGGTCACCACGAACCTGACGGCCCCCTACCGCCTGCTGCGCGCCGCACTCCCGCACCTCGTCGACAGCCGCGGCTCCGTCGTCGGGATCTCCTCGGTCAGCGCGCTGCGGGCCTCCGGGGGCATCGCCGGCTACAACACCACGAAGGCCGGGCTCACCATGCTGCTGCAGTCGGTCGCCGTGGACTACGGCGCACAGGGTGTCCGGGCCAACGTCGTGTGCCCCGGCTGGACCCGCACGGAGATGGCCGACGAGGAGATGGCCACCCTCGGCCAGGAGCGCGGCCTCGATGCCGAGGACGCCTACGGGCTCGCCACCGCGCTGGTGCCGCTCAGCCGGCCGGCCCTCGCCGACGAGGTGGCCGCGGTGGTCGCACACCTGCTCTCCCCCGCCGCCTCCTACGTCACGGCGGCCGTCATCCCGGTCGACGGCGGCCACTCCGTCGTCGACGTCGGCACCGTCGCGTTCGACCCGCGCGTCAGCGTCTCCGTCCGGTCGGCTGAGCCGGCGCACGAGACAAGGACCTGCTCGTGGACCTCCACCTGAGAGACCGTGTCGCCCTCGTGACCGGGGGCGTCTCAGGGATCGGCCGCGCCTGCGTCGACGCCCTGCTCGCCGAGGGCGCCCGCGTGGCGGTCCTCGACCGCAGCCCCGAGGGCGCACGGGCCGTCGAGGAGCTCCGGCGACAGGGCCATGCCGTCGAGTTCGTCCAGGCGGACGTCACCGTCGGGACTGACGTGGAACGCGCGGTCGCCCGGGTCGTCGGGGCCTTCGGCCGCCTGGACACCGTGCTCGGCTGCGCCGGCATCTCCGGCCCGGTCGGGACCCTCGCGGCCGACGTGTCCGAGGAGGACTGGGACCGGGTGATGGCCGTCAACGTCCGGGGCAACTTCCTCCTGGCCAAGTACGCCGTCCCGCGGTTGGCCGGCAGCGACGTCGCGACCATCGTGTTCATCGCCTCGGACGCCGCCCTCGTCGCCTTCGAGGGGATGGCCCCGTACAGCACCTCCAAGGGCGCGGTGCTCATGCTCACCCGGTCGCTGTCCGTCGACCACCCGGGCATCCGCGTCAACTGCCTGTGTCCCGGGGTGGTGGACACGCCGATGTCCCGGGGCGACCTCGGACGCCCGGAGGGCTTCACCGGGAGCGGACTCCCCGTGATGCAGCCGGGGCAGATCGCCGGCCACGCCGCGTTCCTGGCCTCACCCGTCAGCGCACCGATCAACGGCACGCCGATCGTCTCCGACTTCGGCTACGTCGCCCGCTCGGCACTGCCCCCGCTCGACTTCACCACCGACCGACCCGCGCCCCACGACGAGAGGACCTCGACATGACCACCGACATCGGCACGTTCAGCTGGGCCAAGGAGGACTGGACGTCGCTCACCGAGATGGCCGACGGCTTCGACGAGTACCGCCCCCCGCTCTCCACGGCTCTCGAAGGACGGCGCCTGGAGCTGCGGTGCCGCGTGCCCGGGGAGACCGGCTCCGAGCACACCCTGGTGCACGAGTTCGAGGCCGGGATGCTGCGGTGGACGCTGCTGGACGGCACCGGGACCCGCGAAGGGACCGAGACCTACGAGCTGTTCGAGATGCAGCCCGGCCTCTTCTTCCTGCACTACCGGCGCAGCGCCGAGGACCACCCCGTCGTGGTCACCATGGCCATCGACACCGCCAACGGCCAGGCCACCGGAGCCGTCGGCGAGCTCGGGCTCCAGCCGGACCCCCACCTGGCCCGCCAGCGGTGGTTCCAGGGGCAGCTCGCCGGGACCGGCGCCACCACCGACGCCGCCCACCAGCGCACGACCGAGCTGATCGGCCACCGGATCCGGTACGCCTACAGCAGCGACGACGTCTACGACCACGTCTACCTCAACGAGCACCTGTTCACCTGGGTCTGCCTCGGCGGCGCCGAGCTGGGGGTGGGCGACACCGACCGCGCGACCTACTGGCAGCTCAGGGGCGACACCTACCTCTTCTCGTGGCTCGAGAAGAACGTCGGGGTCGAGGGCATGGTCCTGATCGACCTGGCGGCACTGCGGACCGTGGGCATCCAGTTCGGCCTCGACCAGGCGACGGGTGACCTGGTGGACATCACGATGGGCGCGCACGCTCTGGACCTCGGCCGCGTGCCGGGTGTGGGGCAAGGCCGGCCGGGGCCGTCCTGACCGGCACGGGACCCACTGCAGGCCTCTTGTGTCCCGCACCACCGGGGCCGTATTCTCCAATCGGTAAAAGAACGCCGCGCTCGTTTATAGAGCGCCCGCGGATCAGGAGATCCTCATGGCAAGCAAGCCCTTCGCGTCGTCCGCCGACCTCGGCGTCAAGGAACAGACCCTCGAGGTGCTCGCCGACGGGGTGTACGCGCTCACCGCCGAGGGCGACCCCAACCTCGGCGCCATCGAGGGCGAGGACTTCCTGGTCTGCTTCGAGGCGCTGGCCACCCCGGTCGCCGCCCGGCGCTGGCTGGCCAAGCTGCGCGAGCACACCGACAAGCCGGTCCGCTACCTGGTGCTCAGCCACTACCACGCCGTCCGGGTGCTGGGTGCCAGCGCCTTCGACGCCGACGTGATCGTCAGCTCCGAGCAGACGAAGTACCTCATCGAGGAGCGCGGCCAGCAGGACTGGGAGAGCGAGTACGGCCGCATGCCGCGGCTGTTCGAGGAGCCGGAGTCGATCCCCGGGCTGACCTGGCCGACGATGACCTTCCGCGACAAGCTGACCATCGAGCTCGGCGGCGACCGCGGCGAGCTGGTCCTGGAGTTCCTCGGCCGCGGGCACACGGAGGGCGACATCGTCGCCTGGCTGCCGAAGACCAAGGTGCTCTTCGCCGGCGACCTGGTCGAGTCCCAGGCCGCGCTCTACACCGGCGACGCCTTCCACTTCGACTGGGCGGGCGGGACGCTCGACCGGATCAAGGCGCTCGGCGCCGAGCAGCTCGTCGGCGGCCGCGGTGCCATCGCCCGCGGCCGCGACGAGGTCGACGCCGCGATCGAGCAGACCCGCGCCTTCCTGACCACGATGCAGGACACGGTCGGCTCGGTGCACCGCGCCGGCGGCTCGCTGAAGGAGGCCTTCGAGGCCACCCACGCAGCGCTCGCCCCGAAGTTCGGGCACTGGCCGATCTTCGAGCACTGCCTGCCCTTCGACGTGCAGCGGCTGTGGGACGAGTTCGACGGCATCGAGCGCCCGGTGATCTGGACCGCCGAGCGCGACCGGCAGGTCTGGGACGAGCTGCAGGGCTGATCCGGCCATGACCACCTCCCCCTCTCCCCCGGTCGTCGTCATCGGGTGCGGCCCGGTCGGCCAGACGACGGCGCTGCTGCTGGCCCGCTGGGGCCTGCCGGTCGTCGTGGTCGACGGCCGGCCCGAGCGCGACATGGTCGGCAGCAAGGCGATCTGCCAGCAGCGCGACGTCCTCGACGTCTGGGACTCCGTGGGCGTCGGCGCCGAGGTGGCCCGCCGCGGGGTCACCTGGACCACGGCCCGCACGTTCCACCGCGACGCCGAGCTCTTCAGCTTCCGGTTCGCCGACCGCGGGCGGTCGCCCTTCCCGCCGTTCGTGAACGTCTCCCAGTGCGTGACCGAGCAGCTGCTGGACGAGGCGATCGCCGTCCAGCCGCTCATCGACGTCCGGTGGGGCCACTCGGTGGTGGGCATCGACCAGGACGAGACCGGCGTGACCATCACCTGCCACACGCGGGAGGGCGAGGTGACCGTCACCGGCAGCCACGCCGTGGCCTGCGCCGGCCCGCGCGCCGACGTCATCCGCTCCGCGCTGGGCCTGACCTTCGAGGGCCAGACCTTCGGTGACCAGTTCCTGATCTGCGACATCCGCACCGATCTGCCCGGCTGGAAGACCGAGCGGCGCTTCTACTTCGACCCGGAGTGGAACCCCGGCCGCCAGGTGCTCATCCACCCCTGCCCGGAGAACACCTTCCGGATCGACTGGCAGGTGCCGCCGGACTTCGACCTGGCCGCCGAGGAGGCCGACGGCGGGCTGGACCGGCGGATCCGCCAGGTCATCGGCGACCGGCCCTACGAGATCGTGTGGAAGTCGGTGTACCGCTTCCACTCCCGCGTCGTGGACCGGATGCGCGTCGGGCGGGTGCTGGTCGCCGGGGACGCCGCTCACCTGGTCTCCCCCTTCGGGGCCCGGGGCCTGAACTCCGGCGTCCTCGATGCGGAGAACGCCGCCTGGAAGATCGCCTTCGTGCGCCACGGCTGGGCGCCGGAGTCGCTGCTGGACAGCTACTCCGCCGAGCGGCACGCCGCCGCGGTCGAGAACCTCGACGTCACCGGGGCGACCATGCGCTTCCTGGTGCCCGGCAGCGAGGAGGAGGCGCGTCACCGGCTGGACGTGCTGGAGCGCGCAGCCACCGACCCGGCCGCCCGGGCGGAGGTGGACTCGGGCCGGCTGGCCGAGCCCTTCTGGTACGTCGACTCGCCGCTCACCACCCCGGACGAGCGGCGCCCGTTCCCCGGCCGTCCGCCCCGGGGCGAGGTGCCGGTCCCCGCGCCCGGCGTCCTGGTGCCCGACTGCCCGGTCACGGTCTCCGGCCGGCCGGACGTCGTCCGGCTCCGGCAGCTGGCCCGCGAGGGGATCTCGGTGCTGGTCGGCGACGACGCCACGATCCCCACGCTCTCCGGCACCGGTGACCTGCCGGTGTCGGTCCACCGCATGCGTGACCTGGACGCCAGCGGCCTGCTGCGCGAGGCGCTCGGCGCCCGGCCCGACGAGGTCTGGGTGCTGCGGCCGGACGGCCACGTGGCCGCCGTCCTCACCCGCGCCGCCGACGTGGCCCCCGCGGTCACCCGGCTGCTCGGCCGCGCCGTCCCGTCCCCCGTCCCGGTCTGAATCCCGACCCCACGTCTCGCGGGCTTTCGGTACCGAAAGCCCGGAAGGAGGTACCAACGATGGCGTTCTACCGGCAGCTGGGCAGTGTCCCGCGCAAGCGGCACACCCAGCACCGTCGTCCCGACGGTGGGTTGTACTACGAGGAGCTGGTCGGGGAGGAGGGCTTCTCCTCGGACTCCGCGCTGCTCTACCACTCCGGTGTCCCGTCGGCGATCGTGGACGCCCGGGTGTGGGAGTTGCCGGACCAGACGTTGACGCCGAACGCGCCGTTGGTGCCGCGGCACCTGAAGCTGCACGACCTGTTCCCCGACCAGGAGCACAAGGCCACCGACCCGGTGTGCGGGCGGCGGCTGGTGCTGGGCAACGCCGACGTGCGGATCTCCTACGCGGTGTCCTCGCTGGCCTCGCCGTACTACCGCAACGCCACCGGCGACGAGTGCGTGTACGTCGAGCGCGGCACCGCCACCGTGGAGACCGTGTTCGGTTCACTGGAGGTCGGTCAGGGCGACTACGTGGTCCTGCCGCGGACCACCACCCACCGCTGGATCCCCACCGGGGACGAGCCGCTGCGCACCTACGCGATCGAGGCCAACTCCCACATCGCGCCCCCGAAGCGGTACCTGTCGAAGTACGGGCAGTTCCTGGAGCACGCCCCCTACTGCGAGCGGGACCTGCGCGCCCCGGCCGAACCCCTGCTGGGCGAGGGCACCGATGTGGAGGTGTACGTCAAGCACCGCGGCACCGGCCCCGGCGGCCTCGCCGGCACCGTGCACGTGGTGCCCGAGCACCCCTTCGACGTGGTCGGCTGGGACGGGCACCTGTACCCGTACGCGTTCAACATCGCCGACTTCGAGCCGATCACCGGCCGGGTGCACCAGCCCCCGCCGGTGCACCAGGTGTTCGAGGGCACCAACTTCGTCATCTGCAACTTCGTCCCCCGCAAGGTCGACTACCACCCCCTCGCGGTGCCGGTCCCGTACTACCACTCGAACGTGGACTCCGACGAGATCATGTTCTACGTCGACGGGGACTACGAGGCCCGCAAGGGCTCGGGCATCGGCAAGGGCTCCATCTCGGTGCACCCCGGCGGGCACTCCCACGGCCCCCAGCCCGGCGCGGTGGAGCGCTCCCTCGGGGTGGAGTACTTCGACGAGACCGCCGTCATGGTCGACACCTTCCGCCCCCTCGACCTCGGCGAAGCAGCCATCGCCACCGACGACGGGAAGTACGCCTGGACCTGGTCCGGCCGCGGACCCTCCGCGTGACCGACAGCTGGCTGGAGTTGCCGACCGGCACCGGGTTCGGGGTGGAGAACCTCCCGTACGGGGTGTTCTCCACCCCCGGGTCCGGGCCGCGCACCGGCGTGGCGATCGGCTCGCACGTGCTGGACCTGGCCGCCGCCACCGGCGACGACGTGCACGCCACCGGCAGCCTCAACGCGTTCATGGCCCGCGGGCCGGCCGCATGGCGGCAGGTGCGCGACCTGCTGACCGGCTGGTTCACCGACGAGACCCACCGGGACGCGGTGCAGCCGCACCTGCTGCCGCGCGACCAGGTGACGATGCACCTGCCGGTGGAGGTGGCCGACTACGTCGACTTCTACAGCTCCCAGCACCACGCGGAGAACCTCGGCCGGATGTTCCGCCCGGACTCCGCGCCGCTGACCCCGAACTGGAAGCACCTGCCGATCGGCTACCACGGCCGCGCCGGCACGGTGGCCGTCTCCGGCACCCCGGTGGTCCGTCCGAACGGGCAGCGCAAGGCGCCCACCGACGAGGCGCCGACCTTCGGGCCCTCGCAACGGCTGGACATCGAGGCCGAGGTCGGCTTCGTCGTCGGCGTCGGGTCGGGGCTGGGCACGCCGGTCCCCCTGGCCGACTTCGACCGGCACGTGTTCGGCGTGTGCCTGGTCAACGACTGGTCCGCGCGCGACCTGCAGGCCTGGGAGTACGTGCCACTCGGGCCGTTCCTGGGCAAGTCCTTCCTCACCTCGGTCGCCCCCTGGGTCGTCCCGCTGGCCGCCCTCGAGGCCGCCCGCGTGCGGCCCCCGGCCCGCGACGTGCCGTTGCTGCCCTACCTCGACGACACCGGCGCCGAGCCGTGGGGGCTGGACGTCGCCATCGAGGTCCGGCTCAACGGCCACCTGGTCAGCTGCCCGCCGTTCGCGCAGATCTACTGGACCCCGGCCCAGCAGCTCGCGCACATGACCGTCAACGGCGCCAGCCTGCGCACCGGGGACCTCTACGCCTCCGGCACCGTCTCCGGCCCGGGCGCGGACCAGCGCGGCTCGTTCATCGAGTTGTCCTGGGGCGGGAAGGAACCCCTCCCCCTGCCCGACGGGACGACGCGGACGTTCCTCGAGGACGGCGACGTCGTCACCCTCACCGCCACCGCCCCCGGCCCCGGCCCCGGCGGCACCCGCATCGCCCTCGGCGAGGTCACCGGCCGGATCGAACCGGCGCGCTGAGCGCAGCCCGCCCGTCCGCCGGCTCCGCCGGAGACCACACCCACCCCCGTCACCCTGGAGGCCGACGATGACCACCCCCACCGTGACCACGCCCGTGGACACCACCTCGGACACGCCCACCTACGAGAGCCTGCTGGCGGGCGTCACCGACCCGGACGGCCGCGAGGTCCTCGACCCGGCGACCGGCGAGGTCGTGGGTCGGGTCGCCGACCGCTCGGCCGACGACCTCGACAGCGCCGTCGCCGCCGCCCGCGCCGCGCAGCCGGCCTGGGCCGCCCGCACCGACACCGAGCGGGTCGACCTGCTCGACCGCGCCGCCGACGCGATCGAGGCCGCCGCCGAGCCGCTGGCCGAGCTGCTCTCCCGGGAGCAGGGCAAGCCGCTCAACGGCCCCAACGCCCGCTTCGAGGTCGGCGCCTGCGCCGCCTGGCTCCGCGCCACCGCCGCCACCCCGCTGCCCGGGGAGACCGTGGTCGACGACGACACCACCCACGCCGAGCTGCACTACCGCCCCGTTGGCGTGGTCGGTGCGATCGGCCCGTGGAACTGGCCGATGATGATCACCGTCTGGCAGGTCGCCCCCGCGCTCCGGATGGGCAACACCGTGGTGGTCAAGCCCTCCGAGTACACCCCCCTCAGCGTGCTGGCCCTGGTGCAGGTGCTCAACCGGGTGCTGCCGGCCGACGTGCTCACCGCGGTGGCCGGCGGACGCCAGGTCGGCGCCCGCATGTCGGCCCACCCCGACATCGACAAGCTGATGTTCACCGGCTCCACCGCCACCGGGCAGGCGATCATCAAGAGCTCGGCCGACACCGTGAAGCGGCTGACCCTCGAGCTGGGCGGCAACGACGCCGGCATCGTGCTGGCCGACGTGGACCCGAAGGCGATCGCCGAGGGCCTGTTCTGGGGCGCGTTCATCAACACCGGCCAGACCTGCGCGGCGCTGAAGCGCCTGTACGTGCACACCGACGTCTACGACGAGGTCTGCGCCGCGCTGGTCGAGGTCGCGAAGGCCATGCCCATGGGCCGCGGACTGGACGAGCAGAACGTGCTCGGCCCGCTGCAGAACCGCGCCCAGTACGACATCGTCACCCGACTGGTCGACGCCGCCCGCGACGGCGGCGGGAACGTCCTGCTCGGCGGCGACCCCGACGTGGACGCCCCCGGGCACTTCTACCCGACCACCATCGTCGCCGACCTCGACGACGACAACCCGCTGGTCGCCGAGGAGCAGTTCGGTCCAGCGCTGCCCGTCATCCGCTACGACCACGTCGACCAGGCCGTGGCCATGGCCAACGCACTGGACGTCGGACTGGGCGCCTCGGTCTGGAGCAGCGACAAGGACGCCGCCCGCGCCGTCGCCGCCCGGCTCGAGGCCGGCACCGTCTGGATCAACTCCCACGGCGGGGTGCACCCGATGATCCCGTTCGGCGGGGTCAAGAAGTCCGGCTACGGCCTCGAGTTCGGCGTCGAGGGCCTCAAGGCCGTCGCCGTGCCCCAGGTCATCAACGGATGACGGAGGCCCTCTCCCTCAGACGTCCGGCTCGCTCGGCGGGGTGCCGAGAAGGGGGCCTCAGGGCGAGCCCCTGGACGGGGCCGCCCTAGGCTGGGCGGCGACCGAGCACGGGGGAAGGGACGGCGATGGTGGCAGGCGACGACGGGGCTGCACCCCAGTCGCAGACGCTCGACCGCGGCATCCGCATCCTGGAACACCTGGCCGGCGTGGGGGTGCCGCAGCCGATCGGTGAGATCGCTGCGGCGCTGGGGCTGCACCGCTCGATCGCCTACCGGCTGGTGCGCACGCTGGAGGACCACCAGCTCGTCGACCGGGACCCGGCCGGCCACTACCGGCTCGGCCTGGGCATGGCCGCGCTGGCGCGCGGGGTGCGGGGCGACCTCCAGGCGGCGGCGCTCCCCCGGCTCAACGGCCTGGTCGCTGAACTGGGGATGACCGCCTTCCTCGTCGTCCGGGCCGGCGACGAGGCGGTGACGGTGACCAGCGTGGAACCCCGCGACCTGCCCGCGCACGTCGCCTACCGTCCCGGCAACCGCCATCCGGTCGGCCGCGGTGCTCCCGGCCTCGCGCTGCTCATGCCCGAGCCGCCGTCGCCGGGAGACCGGGAAGAGCTGCGGACAGCGCGCCGGCAGGGCTGGGCCAGCTCCCATGGCGAGGTGATCCCGGGGATCCGGTCGATCGCCGCGCCGGTACGCGGGCCCGACGGGGGCGCCCGGGCCGCGATCGCGGTGGTGTTCGTCGACGAGGGCGTGGACACCGCCCACGTCGGGGAAGCGGTGTCCGCGGCCGCCGACCAGGTGGCCGCCGCCCTCCGCTGAGCGGCGGCCGGGCCCTAGGCCCGCCCCTCCCGGCAAGGGCCGCTCCAGCCGCGGGGACACGCCGGGTCCCGACCGCGGCCCTCTTCGACCCAGCGGGCGGACCCGATGATCGCCGGCGCCTCGCGGTGGGCAAGAGTGCACCGGTCGGACAGTGTGGACGGGACGGTCGTCCCGAGGAGATGGAGAGACCAACGTGGAGACTGGAAGCGACGGATCCTCGACCGGCGGACTGCAGGTCGACCCCGTGCTGCGCGACTTCGTGGCCGACGAGCTTGTCACCGGCCTGGACCTGACGGCGGAGCAGTTCTGGACGATCGTCGCCGACCTGCAGGCGCGGTTCGGTGGGCGGGTCGAACAGCTGCTGCGCCGCCGTGACGAGCTGCAGGAGCGCATCGACGGGTGGCACCGCGAGCACGGGGCGGGCGACGTCGAGGAGCTGGAGGCGTTCCTCACCGAGATCGGCTACCTCGTGCCCGTCGAGGAGCCGAGGGTCCAGGTCGACCGCGTGGACCGGGAGATCGCCGAGGTACCCGGCCCGCAGCTGGTCGTCCCCGCCACCGTGCCCCGCTACGCGCTGAACGCGGCCAACGCCCGCTGGGGCTCGCTCTACGACGCGCTCTACGGCACCGACGCGCTGCCGCTGGACCACGAGCTGGAGCGGGGCTACGACGAGCGCCGGGGCGCCCAGGTGATCGCCGAGGCCGACCGCCTGCTGGACCAGTTCTTCCCGCTGGCCGACGGCAGCCACGCCGACGCCACCGCGTACCGGGTGCCCTCGCCCGGGGAGCTGGCCGTCGAGACGGCGTCCGGGACCACCGGCCTGGCCGACCCGTCGCAGTTCGCCGGCCACCGGCCCGGCGACGAGGGCGGTGACCGGCCGGGCGCGGTGCTGCTGCGCCGCAACGGGCTGCACCTGGAGCTGACCATCGACCCGTCGACGCAGGTGGGCACCCAGCACCACGCCGGGGTGTCCGACGCGCTGCTGGAGTCCGCGGTGAGCACCATCGTGGACCTCGAGGACTCGGTCGCCACGGTGGACGGCCCGGACAAGGTCGGCGCCTACCGGACCTGGCTCGGGCTGCGGACCGGCGAGCTGACCGCCTCGTTCGGCAAGGCCGGGCGCACCGTGACGCGCTCCGTGCACGGCGACCGCAGCTACGTCGGCGCCGATGGGAGCGAGCTGACCCTGCCCGGCCGCTCGCTGCTGCTCGTGCGCAACGTGGGGCACCACATGCGCCTGGACGCCGTCCGCACCGACGACGGGGAGCCGATCCTCGAGGAGGTCCTCGACGCGCTGGTCTCCGCGACCGCCGCCCTGCAGGAGCTGCGCGGCAACGCCAAGTACTCCAACACCCGGACCGGCAGCGTCTACATCGTCAAGCCGAAGATGCACGGCCCGGACGAGGTGTCGCTGTCGGTGGAGCTCCTCGCCGCGGTGGAGGAGGCGCTCGGCATGGAGCCGCGGACCCTCAAGATCGGCATCATGGACGAGGAGAAGCGGACCTCGACCAACCTCGAGACCTGCATCGCCCGCGCGGCCGACCGGGTCATCTTCGTCAACACCGGCTTCCTGGACCGCACCGGCGACGAGATCCACACCGACTTCGAGGCCGGTCCGGTGGTCCGCAAGGACGACCAGCGGTCGGCGACCTGGCTGAAGACCTACGAGGACCGCAACGTCGACGTGGCCTTGCGGGCCGGGTTCGCCGGGCAGGCGCAGATCGGCAAGGGCATGTGGGCCAAGCCCTCGGCCATGCGGGAGATGCTCGACACCAAGGGCGGCCACCCGCGGGCCGGCGCGAACACCGCCTGGGTGCCCTCGCCGACCGCGGCCACGCTGCACGCGCTGCACTACCTCGAGACCGACGTGCTCGCCGTGCAGGAGGAGATCAAGCAGCGTCCCCTCGCCGACCGGCGCGGCCTGCTCGTGCCGCCCGTGCTCCCCGACGGCGGCGCCGGCCTGTCCGAGGAGGAGAAGACGCACGAGCTGGAGACCAACGCCCAGTCCATCCTGGGCTACGTCGTCCGCTGGGTGGGGCTGGGCATCGGCTGCTCCACCGTGCCGACGCTCGAGGGCGTGGGCCTGATGGAGGACCGGGCGACGCTGCGGATCTCCAGCCAGCAGATCGCGAACTGGCTGCACCACGGGATCGTCGAGGAGACCCAGGTGCGCGAGACCTTCGCCCGGATGGCCGCGGTGGTCGACGAGCAGAACGCCGACGAACCGGGGTACCAGCCGATGTGCGCCGACCTGGACGGCAGCCCGTCGTTCCAGGCCGCGCTGGACCTGGTCTTCTCCGGGCGGCAGGAGCCCAACGGCTACACCGAGCGGGCGCTGACCCAGTGGCGGCAGAAGGCCAAGGCGACCGACGACGGCGAGTCGCAGACGCGCGAGGCCGTCGTCGAGGACGAGGCACCGAGCCCGGCTCCCTGAGCCGGGCCGCTCAGCAGGGCCGGGACGTCGCCTCGGCCCTGCTGAGCGCGGTGCCCCGTGCCCTCGGGGACGGGGCGGACCCGGTGCCGGCCGGCAGCTCCAGCCGGCCGCCGGTCACGCGGAGGGCCCGCGGCCGGACCAAGGTCCAGGCGGGCTCTCGGTACCGAAAGCCGGGGGGCAAGGTCAGGCCCCCTTGCAGGGTCCCGCCGCGAGCCTGCGAGTGGCGGGGTGCAAGGGGGTCCTTCTTCAGAAGTTGCCGCGCTTCTCCTGCTCGCGCTCGATCGCCTCGAACAGCGCCTTGAAGTTGCCGATGCCGAAGCCCAGCGACCCGTGCCGCTCGATGAGCTCGAAGAAGACCGTCGGGCGGTCGCCGATCGGCTTGGTGAAGATCTGGAGCAGGTAGCCGTCCTCGTCCCGGTCGACCAGGATCCCGCGCTCCTGCAGCTCCTCGATGGGCGCGCGCACCTCGCCGATGCGGGCCCGCAGCTCCGGGTCCTCGTAGTAGGAGTCCGGGGTGGTGAGGAACTCGATGCCCTCGGCGCGGAGCGCGTCGACGGTGGTGAGGATGTCGTTGGTGGCCAGCGCGACGTGCTGGGCGCCCGGGCCGCCGTAGAACTCCAGGTACTCGTCGATCTGGGACTTCTTCTTCCCGAGGGCCGGCTCGTTGAGCGGGAACTTCACCCGGTGGTTGCCGTTGGCGACCACCTTGCTCATCAGGGCCGAGTAGTCGGTGGCGATGTCCGCGCCGACGAACTCGGCCATGTTGGTGAAGCCCATGATCCGGTTGTAGAAGTCCACCCACTGGTCCATCGCGCCCAGCTCGACGTTGCCGACGACGTGGTCGACCGCCTGGAACAGCCGCTTGGGAGCGCCGTCCCGCTTGACGTAGGACGACGTCCGGGCCACGTAGCCGGGCAGGTACGGGCCGGTGTACCGGGACCGGTCGACCAGGGTGTGCCGGGTGTCGCCGTAGGCGGCGATGGCCGCCACCCGGACGGTGCCGTGCTCGTCGGTCAGGTCGTGCGGCTGCTCCAGGACCGTCGCGCCCTGGGCCGTGGCGTGGGCGATGCAGCGGTCCACGTCCGGGACGGACAGGGCGATGTCGGAGATGCCGTCGCCGTGCGCGCGGTGGTGGTCGGCGAGTGGGCTGGCCGGGTCGTAGGCGCCCGTCACGACGAAGCGCGCGGCACCGGACTTCAGCACGAACGCGTGGTGGTCGCGGTTGCCCGTCTCCGGCCCGGAGTAGGCGACCAGCTCCATCCCGAAGGCGGACTGGAAGAAGTGCGCGGTCTGCACCGCGTTCCCCACGACCCAGACGAGCGAGTCCCAGCCGGACACCGGGAAGGGGTCACCGGAGGCGTCGTACTCGACCAGCCCGACCAGCTGCTTGAGCTGATCGGCGTCCAGGTGGGCCAGGCGCTCCTCGTCGTTCAGGGTCTGCTCGAGGCTCATGTCCGTCTCCCTCCACCACAGGTCCGTCCGGCGGTGCCGGTCCACTGCACACCGGGGACGGCGGACTGCGCAAGCAGTGAGGGCAGGGCTGGACATGATGACCAACCGGGACAGCAGTTGGCCGCCTAGTCTGCGCGATGTGGACAGACGAGCACTGGACGCCCTCGACGTGGCCCTGCTGGCCGCGCTCCGCGACCACCCCCGGGCCGGGGACCTGGAGCTGTCGCGGATCACCGGGGTCGCCCGGGCGACGGTCACCGCGCGACTGGAGCGGATGACCGCCGCCGGGGTGGTCACCGGGCACGGGCCGGACGTCGACGTCTCGGCGGCGGGCTACGGCGTGCAGGCGTTCGTCACGCTGGAGATCTCCCAGGGCGCGATCGAGGCGGTCACCCGGGACCTGGAGGCCATCCCCGGCGTCCTCGAGGCCTACGCGACGACCGGCGTCGGGGACGTGCTCTGCCGGGTGGCCGCGGACTCGCACGAGGCACTGCAGCAGACGCTGGTCGACCTCAACCGGTCCTCCGCGGTGGTCCGGTCCACCAGCGTGGTCATGCTGTCCCAGATCGTGCCGTGGCGGACGCTGCCCCTGCTCGAGGCCGGCGCCGCGCCCGGCGCCGGCCGCTCGGCCATGGCCCGGGCCGGCCGGCCCTGATCTCTGGCCCCGGCGTCACACCGCCCCGGCGATTCAGACGAAGGCGGACAGCCCGGTGATCGAGCGCCCGACGATCAGGGCCTGCACGGTGTCGGTGCCCTCGAAGGTGTAGACCGCCTCGACGTCCGCGAGGTGACGGGCGACGTGGTGGTCGAGCAGGACGCCGTTGCCCCCGAGCATGTCCCGCGCCATGGCACAGACCCGGCGGGCGCCCTCGGCGGTGGCGAGCTTGGCCAGGGCGGCGTGCTCGAGCTCCACCCGGCCCTCGGCCTCCAGCTGCGCCATCCGCACGCACATCAGCTGCATCGAGGTGATGTCGACGACCATCCGCGCGAGCTTGTCCTGGATCAGCTGGAAGCGGGCCAGCGGCTGCCCGAACTGGCTGCGCTGCTGGACGTAGGTCAGCGCGCACTCGTAGGCGGCGACCGCGTGCCCCAGCGCCGCCCAGGCGATCGACTGGCGGCTCTTGGTCAGGCACCGGGTGGTGTCCTCGAAGGTGCGCGACCCCGCCAGCCGGTTCCCTGCCGGCACCCGCACGCCGGCCAGCCGGACGTCGGCGTTGACCATCGCCCGCATGGCGGACTTCCCGTGCATGACCGACGCCTCGTAGCCCGCCGCCTGCGCCGGGTCCCGCCGGTCGACGACGAAACAGCCCACTCCCCCGGTGTCCTCGTCGCGTGCCCAGACCAGCACCAGGTCCGCGAGCGTGCCCATGCCGATCCAGCGCTTCGCCCCGGCGAGGACCCAGGAGTCCCCGTCGCGGCGGGCGGTGGTGGCCATCCGGACGACGTCCGAGCCGTGGTCGGGCTCGGTGAGGGCGAACGCGCTGAGCGTGGCGCCGCGGGCCATGTCCGGCAGCCAGCGCTGCTTCTGCTCCTCCGAGCCCAGCATGTCGATCGCGTGCATGTTCAGGCCGCTGTGCACGGCGTGGACCAGGGCGAGGCTGCCGTCGCCGCGGGCCAGGTGCATGGTGGCCAGGCCCTCGGCCAGCGGGGTGAGGCCGGGGCAGCCGTGGCCGGAGATGGTCCCGCCGTACAGCCCCAGCTCCGCCCAGCGGGACACCAGGTCCTGCGGGAACTCGGCGCGTTCCCAGTGGTCGTTGGCGACCGGCAGCACGTGCTCGTCCACGAAGGCGCTCACCCGGTCGGCGATGGCGCGCTCCTCGGCGGTGAGCAGGTCGCCGACGGAGAAGTGGTCGGTGCCCCGATGGCGGCCGAGCTCCGGGCCCGGTCCCGGGGCGGGCGCCGCGGTGGAGCCGGCAGCGACGTCGTGCTGGAGAGGGAGGGTGTCGGTCGACATGCTGTTCTCCTCGTGTGCGGTGTGCACCCAGCATCCGCCGTCCAGCTCCGGGCGGTGTCCGTACCCGCATGGTGGCCCACCCCGGCGCCCGGCGCCGCGCGGGTCGTCAGGCGGCCTGGAAGGACCGCCGGGACAGGCCGACCCCGTAGCCGTCCAGGGTCGTGCGCACCGGTGCGGTGGGGTCGGTGGCCGCGCCGAGGGTGACGAACAGCGGCGTGAAGTGCTCCACGGTCGGGTGGGCGTAGGGCATGCCCGGCGCGGCGGAGCGGAACCGGGCCAGCTCGCCGACGTCGCCATGGGCCAGCGCATCGGCGGCCCATGCGTCGAAGTCCGCCGACCAGCCGGGCACCACGTTCCGCTGCCACATCTCGCGGGTCAGGAACGGCAGGCCGTGGGTCATGTGACCCGAGCCGACCACCAGCACGCCCTGCTCGCGCAACGGCCGCAGCCGCTCGCCGAGCGCCAGCAGCTGCTCGGGGTCCTCGGTGGGCAGGGACAGCTGCAGCACCGGGACGTCGGCGGCCGGGTACATGATCTTCAGCGGCACCCAGGCGCCGTGGTCCAGGCCGCGCCGGGTGTGCTGGTGCACCTGCTCGGTGTCCGGCATCAGCCCGAGCACCTGCCGGGTCAGGTCGCCGGCGTCCGGGGTGTCGTAGCGGAACGTGGAGTAGAGCGGGTCGAAGCCGCCGAAGTCGTACACCAGCTCGTCCGGGCGGGCGGCGCTGACCGACAGCGGCGCGGACTCCCAGTGCGCCGAGACGACGAGGACCGCCTTGGGCCTGGGCAGCGCGCGGGCCCAGGAGTGCAGCGGGTCCAGCCACTCCGGGCTGCCGAAGGGCATCGGGCCGCCGCCGTGGGACAGGTAGAGGCTGGGCAGCGCGCCGTTCTCCGGCGTCCAGACGCGGTGCGGGTCGGCGGCCTCGAGGGCGGCGACGGAGCGCAGGTGCGCGGCGAAGGGGTGCGTGGCCGGGATGCGGGCGCCGGCGAGGGCGGTCGTGCTGGGCGTGGTCATGCGGACCCCTCGGGAGTGGTGGAGGACGACTGGCGGGTCTCCGACGGAGCACCGGGGTCGCGGACCCAGCGCACGGTGAGCCTCTCGCGCTGGGCGAACCGCTCCAGGTGGCTGCCCAGCACCTGCTGACCCGCGCGACCGACTCCTCGTCGTCCCCGGCGGCCTGCAGGACGAGCAGACCCTCGCCGACGGCGATCCGGGCGGTGGCCGTGCCGATGCCCGCGGTCGCCGGGGCGCTGACCCCGTCACCGGTGAAGGCGGACTTGCGGCCCAGGTGCGAGACAAGCTGCTTGGCGTAGCGGGCCGGGGCGTCGGTGGCCACGTCGGCCCGGGAACGAAGCGGGACGGCGAGGTCGCGGGCGGGAGCGGGGACGGTCATGGCGGGTCCTGTCGAGGAGGGCTGAGCGGGGGGTGCGGGCGGCGGAGGGGCGGCGGATGCCCGCCCCTCCGCTCTGCGGCGGAGCGGTGGTCAGGCAGGGACGGTGAAGCCGGCGGTCCAGGCGATCTTCTCGGCGGCGGCCAGGGTGATCTGCAGGAAGCCGAGGGCCTCGAGCTCGCGGGCGCGGCGCAGCGAGCCGGCGTCGAGGGCGCGCAGGCCGGCGGCGGTGACGATCCCCGCCAGCAGCGACTTTGCGTCGGCGTCGTCGCCGGCGATCAGCACGGTGGTGGGCTGCTGCCCGCCGACGGTGCCCGAGGCCAGGGTGGCGGCGAAGGTGGTGTTGAACGCCTTGACCACCCGGGCCTGCGGCAGCGCCGCGGCGAGCTCGGCGGCGGCCGAGCCGTCGGCCGGGACGACCAGGGAGTCGAAGGTCTGGAAGTCCACCGGGTTGGTGATGTCGACGACGACCTTGCCGGCCAGCTGCTCACCGCGCTGGGCGACGATGCCGGCGACCGCGGCGTAGGGGACGGCGAGGACGACGACCTCACCGGTGAGCGGCTTGGCGGCGTCGCCCTGGGTGAACAGCTCGACGGTGTTCCCGCTGCGGATGACCGAGCTGGCCCGGCAGACCAACGCCACCCTCCCCCGGCTCTCCCACGTGGTCAGCCGCCTGGGAGACCGCGGCCTGGTCGACCGGTTCCCCTGCCTGGAGGACCGGCGGGCCACCAACGCCCGACTCGGCGAGGCGGGCTGGGCGAAGCTGCAGGACGCCACACCCGGCCACGTCGCCACCGTCCGCCGGCACGTGATCGACGCACTGACCGACGAGCAGGTCGACCAGCTCGCCGACATCGGCCAGGCCGTCCTCGCCCGACTCGACCCCACCGGGTCGATGGCGGCCACGTACACGCGCTACGACACCGCGCCCGGGCCCGCGCCGGCGGGGCCGACGCACGAGGGGTGAGCCCCGTTTCCCGCTACGAGCGGTGAGCGGCCGCGGACGAGGTCAAGACGCCACGCCGGACCCCCGGCACTTCTTGACATGTTTCTGCTGGGTTTCTCGGCTCTCCTGCGCTCTTGCGGCCATGGTCACGGCCGATGTGTCGGCGGATTCTGACGCCACCGACAAGGAGGTCAGTCATGAACCACCAGCAGATCCGCGCCCGGGTCCTCGTCCTGTTCCTCGCCGTCATCGCCGCGCTGGGGGTCACCGCCGCCGCTCCGGCGGGTGCCAGTCCGTCCTGCAGCACCGGCTGGGGTTCGCTGCCGAAGGTCGGCTCCGGCCCCGGCTGGGGTCCCAGCGACGAGTGGGTCGACGACGTCCGCGCCGGTCGCCACGCCTGCTTCGACCGGCTGGTCGTCGACCTCGGCTGGGCGACGGGCTTCGACGCCTACGACGTCCGTTACGTGTCCTCGGTGACCGAGGACGGCTCGGGCCGGACCGTGCCGCTCCGCGGGGGCGCCGACCTGCAGGTCACCGTCCCGTCGATGCCCTACGACTCGCGCGGCCGGGTCCAGTACGCGCCGGCGGACCGGTCGGACCTGGTCGACGTCTCCGGGTTCTCGACCTTCCGGCAGGTGGCCTGGGCCGGCGCCTTCGAGGGCGAGACCACCCTCGGGCTGGGCACCCGCGCCCGGCTGCCGTTCCGGGTCACCGTCCTCTCCGGGCCGGCGTTCGGGCAGCAGCGCCTGGTGGTCGACGTCGCGCACCGCTGGTAGTCCCCCGCGGTGTCCCCGGCGCCCGCCGGGGACACCGCGCCGCGGCCGCCCCGGAGGACGGCCGCGGCACACAGAGATCACTCGGCCGCTCGGGACACGAGCGGCCTGGACATGGAGGAGAAGTGCCATGCGCGCGACCTCGCGCCCACTCGTGCAGCCTGGGAGGACCCAGGGACCTGCCACCCGCCGTTCGCCGATCGGCACGCGGGGATCCACTCTCGCGTCGTCGGTGCTCGCCGCCGTCCTGCTCGCCGGCTGCACGGGCGAGGCGGCCGGTACCGCCGTCGTGAGCACCGGCAGCCCCGCCAGCAGCTCGGTCGAGGCCTCCTCGACCACGCCGCCGGCGGCGGCCGACCCGACCACCGGCGGCGCCGACGACGGCACGACCGGCGAGGCCACGGCCGACGACGGCGGCTCGGACGACGGCCGCTCGGACAGTGGGTCCCCGGTCCCCGAGGGCCCGGGCAGCCCGCCCCCCGGCGGCGGCGGACCGGGTGACGAGATCCCGGACGGCGGGACCGAGGGGCTGCCCGGGTGGCCGATCGAGTCGGTGCCGGTGCACGGCGCCGACTACTGGGCCGCCTACCTGGCCGTCGGCGAGCCGGGCGACCCCGCGCTCCAGCGGGTGCTGTCCGACGTCCAGCAGCTGTGGCCGGGCGCCATGATCGGCGAACTGGGCTGCGACGAGGGAGCGGCGGAAGCGCTGGGACGCGACTCGACCGACCATGCCGTGGCCGTCTACTTCGCCACCGAGGAGCACCTCACCGAGTTCCGCCGGCGCTGGGACTCCCCCTGGGTCGCGTCGGTCCGGGTGGTCACCTTCTGCGGCGACTGAGGAACGCGGTCAGATCGCGCTGCAGAGGCGGTAGGCGTCGAGCACCGCGGCGTGGATGTTGCGGCTGCTCACCGCATCACCCACGCGGTAGAGGCGGAACCGGCCGTCCTCGTTGTAGACCGGCGACTGGGGCGACAGCGCCAGGAGCTCCCGGGTGTCGATCTCGCCGCCGTTGACCGACGCGTTCACCAGTGCGTCGTACAGGTCGGTCACCGGCAGCGTCCCGTGCTCGATCACGACGGTGTCGACGCACCGCTCGATCGACCGCCGGGCACCGTCGACGGCGAAGGTCGCCCGGAGCCGTCCGTCGGACCGTTCGACCCGGACCAGGCGGTGGGCAGGGGTCACCGTCACGTCGTGCTCGGCGAACATCTGCAGGTAGCCGGCCATCGTGAGCCCACCGACGTCGGGTGAGACGGTCCGCTCCGGGGTGACCAGTTCGACCGAGGCCGCGGACGGCGCCACGACCTCGATGGCGTCGAGCGCCTGGTGCCCTCCGTGGTCGTCGTACACCAGCACGTCCCCGGTGGGCCGGACCGCTCCGGACAGGACGTCCCACGAGTCGACGGCGAGGGAGCTGCCCTCGGCGACCTCGACGTCGGGCAGGCCACCGGTCGCGAGCACGACGACGTCGAAGTCCCCGCCGGCGAGCTCGCCCGGTTCCGCGAGGTGGTTGAGCTCGAGGTGCACCTCGAGCCGCTTGCACTCCTCGATCCGCCAGTCGACGATCCCGACCAGGTCCCGTCGTCGCGGGGACTTCGCCGCGAGGGCGATCTGGCCCCCCAGGCTCGGGTTGGCCTCGAAGAGGACGACCACGTGTCCCCGCTCGGCGAGTGTCCGAGCGGCCTCCAGTCCCGCGGGCCCGCCGCCGACGACGGCGGCCCGCTTCTGCTCGGCCGCGCGGCGGACCGTGTGCGGGAGGCGCAGCTCCCGGCCGGTCGAGGGGTTGTGGGCGCAGTAGGCCGACCCGGAGCTGTAGATGCCGTCGATGCACATGTTGGCGCCGACGCACGGCCGGATCCGGTCGGTCTGGCGGGCGGCGACCTTGTTCGGCAGGTGGGGGTCGGCGATCAGCGCCCGGGTCATCCCGACCAGGTCGACGAGCCCCTCGGTGACGGCGTACCGCGCCGTCGCCACGTCCCCGATCTTGGCCGCGTGCATGACCGGGACGTCGACGTTCTCCCTCACCCAGCCGGTGAACGCCAGGTGCGGCGCCGTGGGCGTGCCCATCGGCGGGATCATCCGGGCCAGCTCGGCGTCGGTGTCGATGAACCCCTTGATCACGCTGAAGAAGTCGATGCCCGCGTCGGTCAGTGCGTGCGCGATCCGCAGCGCCTCGTCGGTGTGCAGCCCGTCGCTGCGGCCCTCGTCGAAGGTCATCCGGACGCCGACGACGAAGTCCTCGCCCACGGCGGCGCGGATGGCGGCCACGACCTGGAGCGGGAAGCGCATGCGGTTCTCGAACGACCCGCCGTACTCGTCCTCGCGGCGGTTCCGGGCGGGGGTCCAGAAGGCGTCGAGCAGGTGCCCGTAGGCCATGAGCTCGATGCCGTCCAGTCCCCCCTCCTGGCAGCGCACCGCCGCGTCGGCGAAGTCGCGGACGATGCGGTCGAGGTCCCATCGCTCCGCCGGCCGCGTGAACGCCCGGTGCGCCGACTCGCGCAGTGCACTGACCGACAGGGCCGGCAGCCAGTCGTCGGTGTAGTTGCTCGTCCGGTGGCCGAGGTGGGTCAGCTGGGTCATGACGGCCGCGCCGTGCTCGTGGACGTCGTCCGCGAGGCGACGCAGCAGCGGCACCGCCTCGTCCTTGAACAGTTGCAGGTTGCCGAACGCCGGCGCGCTCTCCGGGCTGACGATGGCGCTGCCGCCGATCATGGTGAGCCCGACCCCGCCCCTCGCCTTCTCGACGTGGTACGCCCGGTACCGGTCCCCCGGCAGCCCGTCCTCGCTGTACGCGGGCTCGTGGGAGGTGCTCACGATCCGGTTGCGCAGGGTGACGTCCTTCAGGGTGAAGGGGCTCAGCAGGGGGTCTGCGGACTGCACGGGTGCCTCCAGGAGCAGCGGCGGCTGACGTCGTCCCGGGCCGGCAGCCCGCTCGCGACGGACGAAGCGTGCAGCGGCGTGCGCCGGGTGCGGAAGTCCTGCGCCCGTACTCGTACCGTTGGCGAGTCGATGAGTCGGACCCTGCACTCCGCGTCGAGGAGCCCCGTGCGCGATCCGCAGCTGAAGGCCCTGTCGCGACACGACGACGAGGCGGTGCGTCTACGCGCCCGACTGGTGCAGGACGTCCTGTCGATCGGGCCCACGGGTGCCGCCCGGGTGCACGGCGTCACCAGGCAGACCGCCGCGAAGTGGGCCCAGCGGTACCGGGCCGGCGGGACCGCCGAGCTGAGCCGGCCCGCCGACCGGCGGCGGACCGCGCACGAGCTCCGGCGCGCCGTCCTGACCGCGCCGCTGTGGATGCCGACGCCCAAGTGGTCCAGCCGCTCCATCGCCGAGGCCCTGGGTGTGAGCCAGTCCTTCGTGGCCCGCGCCTGGGAGGACGTCCGGTCGGCCACCGCGGCGCGCGACGACCTGACCGCGGCGACGGCCGGGCGGCGACCGGTGGTCCTCGGCCTCCTGGTGACGGGGCAGTGCGCCGTCCTGGCCCTCGAGCTCACGCCCGGTCCCCGACCGGAGGCCGCTGCACCACCCGCACGCGTCGGCCCGGCGGTGCAGCGGGCACTGCGCACGATCGGAGCGTCCGAGCTGGTCCGCGCCGAGGTGCCGCCGGCCCCCGCCGCCGAGGTGGGGTCGTTCTGGGACGAGGTGCTGGACGCCGCCGGCCCGGACGCGACCCTGCTGGCGGTCACGTCCGGTGCGACGACCGTGCCGGCCGCGGTGCCGGTACGGGTGGTGTGCCGGGACGCCGGGGAGTGGCTGTCCCTCCTCCCGCCGCTGCTCGACCGGGGACCGCTCATCTCCCCCGCCTCGGCGCTCCAGCTGGAGACCGGGCTGCGCGCGTGGGCCCGGACCCCGCGCCGTCCGTTCCGCTGGGTGCGGCCCACACCCCTGGCGGCAGGCGACCGCGGAGCCGCGGCGCGGTCCGCGGCGCGGCACCTCGGTCCCCAGCGCGCTCTCGCCGACGAGGTCGTGGTGACCATCCGGCAGGGGGTCGCGGAGGGCCGGCTCGCCGCCGGTGACCGCGTCACCGAGCGGTACCTCGCCGGCCGGCTTCGGACGACACGGGCCCAGGTCAGGACGGCGATGCGGCTCCTGGAGCGGGACGGCCTGCTCACCATCACGACGGGGCACGCGGCGGTGGTCCCCGTCCTGACGACGAACGACGTCGTCGAGACGTACGCCGCCCGGCGCGCGCTGGGGACCCTCGTGATCCGGGCCGCCGTCCGCTGGTCCCCGCAGGAGCGGCAGTCGGTCGCCGACGCGCTGGACGCACTGGAGCGGTGCGCCGCGACCGGCGACGTGCACCGGACCGGCGAGGCGGACATCGCGTTCCAGAACGCCCTCGCCGAGGCCTCGGGCCTGGTGCGCATCGCGCCCATGCTGCAGGTCCTGGCCGACCACCTGCGCATGTTCATCGCGGTGATGGGACTGGACTACGCCTACCCGATCGGAGCCATGCTGCGTGACGACCGCGCCATCTTCGAGGCCGTCGACGCCGGGGACGGCGAGGTCGCGGCGGAGCGGTGGCGGGTCAAGATCGACGACGCGGCCGCGTACATGCTGGGACAGCTGGCTGCCACGAGGTCACGACCGACCGGGAGGATGCTGAACGACCGAACCGACCGTTGACAGTGGTCCGGGTCACACTGTTTCGTATGGCGCGACTGAAGCGCTCTGCGGAACGGAAGGTGTCTCATGAGCTCCGACGACCGCCAGGACCAGATGCGCCCCCGAGCCACCGACGGTGACCGGACGGTGGAGGAGGTCCTCGTCACCGAACGCTTCGTCCACGCCGCGCCCGACGACGACCGGACGCACCCGCGGGCCGCCGACGTGGAGGAGGTCCTCGTCACCGAACGCTTCGTCCACGCCGCGCCCGACGACGACCGGACGCACCCGCGGGCCGCCGACGTGGACCAGCCGGTCGACAAGACGGTCTTCGTCGCGGGTCTCGGCCTGACCCTGGCGTTCGTGCTGTGGGGGGTCCTCTCGCCGACCTCGCTGGCCACCGTGGCCACCACGGTCCTGAGCAAGATGATCGACGCCACCGGATGGGTCTACGTGCTGGTGACGGCCGGCTTCGTCGCGCTGATGCTGCTGCTCGCGTTCTCCCGGTACGGGCGCATCCGGTTGGGCCGGGACGACGAGCGGCCGGAGTTCAGCACCGTCTCCTGGATCTCGATGATGTTCGCCACCGGGATGGGCATCGGGCTCATCTTCTGGGGCGTGGCCGAGCCGCTGTCGCACCTGCTCACCGCGCCGATGGGGCTGGCCGAGGACGGGACGGCGGAGGCCGGCCAGATCGGCATGGAGTACACGATCTTCCACTGGGGGCTGCACCCGTGGGCGCTGTACGGCGTCGTCGGGCTCGCCCTCGCCTACGCGACGTTCCGCAAGGGCCTGCCCAACCTGCTCAGCTCGATCGTCTTCCCCCGCAAGGACCCATCGCACCCCGCCCGCCGGGCGGTCGACGTCTTCGGCCTGTTCATCACCACCTTCGGGGCAGCGACCTCCCTGGGGCTGGGTGCCCTGCAGATCAACAGCGGGCTGACGCGGGTCTTCGACGCCCCGAAGAGCAACGTCGTCGCCATCGTGGTGATCGTCGTGCTGACCGCCCTGTTCGTCATCTCCGCGGTCAGCGGGACCGAGCGGGGCGTCAAGTGGATGGCGAACATCAACGCCGGGCTGGCCGTCGGGGTGCTGGTCTTCGTGTTCGTCTTCGGACCCACGATCTTCCTGATGAACACCTTCGTCGAGTCCTTCGGCGGCTACCTGGCCCAGTTCGTGCCCATGTCGTTCCGCACCGGCGCCTCGGGTGGTCGCGAGTGGCTGGCCGGCTGGACGATCTTCTACTGGGCGTGGTGGATGTCGTGGGCGCCGTTCGTGGGGACGTTCATGGCCCGGATCTCGCGGGGGCGGACCATCCGGGAGTTCGTGATCTGCGTGCTGATCGTCCCGACGCTCGTCAGCACCATCTGGTTCGTGGTCATGGGCGGGACCGCCATCCGCTTCCAGCTGACCGGGGTCACGGACATGGCCGCGTCGCTGGGCACCGGCGTGGAGAACACCCTGTTCGCGATGCTCGACGCGATGCCGTTCTCGACCATCACCGCGGTGCTCGTCGTCGTCCTGATCATGTTGTTCTACGTCGCCGGGGCCGACGCGGCCTCTCTGGTGCTGGGGATGCTCTCCCAGGGCGGCTCGCTCCACCCCCGCACCTGGCTGGTGGTCACGTGGGGGTCGATGATCGGCGCGGTCGCGATCGCGCTGCTGCTCGCCGGCGGCCTGGACGCCATCCAGACCACGGTCATCGTGTTCGGCGTCCCCTTCCTGGTGGTCATGCTCGGTGTCTGCTACAGCCTGGTGAAGCAGCTGCGGGACGAGCCGGTGGTCACCACGGTCCCGCCCGGCGTGCGCACGGTCATCGCGGAGATGCGACCGGCCGCGCCGGACCACCGGCCGGACGCGGCCCAACAGCCGACGCCGGCCGACCCCGGCAACGAGGTGGCCGCCCAGACCCGCGAACCGACGGCGTCACCGGCACGGCGCTGACGCCCGGGGCCCCACGCCCCGCCGCGCAGCACCGCTCGTGACCGACCGCGGCACGTCCTCCCACCGGCCACCAGACCCCGGTACGACGTGCCGCGGTCGGTCGCGCCGGACCGCACCCGGTCGGTGCGCGCCTGTGACCCGGCCATCACCCACCCGCACCGGGAACTCCGGCCGGGCATGACCGGGGACGAGGCATGGGCGCTGCTCACCGGAAGCGAGGTCATGGGGGGACGAGGGAGTCGAGCTGGAGCAGGTCCTCGTCACGGACGGCGGCGTGGAGTTGCTCAGCCACGCCCCGCAGGACGAGCACCTGTCCGGCCGCTGACCCGTCCCGTCGTCCTTGACCGGCCTGAGGACGGCGTGATACCACTCACCAGGTGAACAGGCCCAACCACTGGGTGGTCACCCTCCAGTCGGGGGACGCATCATGACCGTGCAGCTCGAACGCACCACCGGACCCGACCTGGTCGACCTGGTGGCGCGCCGGGTCCCCGGGTACAGCCTGGAGGCGCCCTTCTACACGAGCCCGGAGGTCTTCGACCTCGACGTGCGGGCGGTCTTCGCCGAGCACTGGCTCTTCGTGGCCGCCGAGGCCGAGCTCCCGGAGCCGGGCGACTTCGTCACCGTCGAGGTGGGCAGCTGGTCGGTGATCGTCCTGCGGGACGACGACGAGGAGGTGCGCGCGTTCCACAACGTGTGCCGGCACCGGGGATCGCGGCTGCTCGACGCGGACCGGGGCAGCGTGGGGAACCTCGTCTGCCCGTACCACCGCTGGACCTACGGCGTCGACGGCCGCCTGATGCACGCCGACAACCAGCCGGCCGCGTTCGACCGCAGCCGCTTCGGCCTCCGGCCGGTGCACGTGCGCAGCATCGGCGGCCTGGTGTTCCTGTGCCTCGCGGACGACCCACCGGACGACGTCGACGAGGTCGCCGCCCGCATCGAGCCGTTCCTGGCCCCCTACGGGCTGCGTTCGACGAAGGTCGCCCACCACGACGACATCGTCGAGACCGGCAACTGGAAGCTCGTCATGGAGAACAACCGGGAGTGCTACCACTGCGACGGGCACCCCGAGCTGGTCAGCGCCTACTTCCCGCTGTTCGGCTACTCCGCCGAGGACGTCCCGCCGCGCCTGCGGCCCGTCCACCAGCGCTACACCGAGGCCGCCGCCGCCCTCCGGTCGGCGTGCGTTCGGCAGGGCTTCCCTCTCGAGGGCGCCCGGGAACTCGACACCCGGGCCACCGGCTTCCAGCTCTCCCACGCCCCGCTCGACGGGGCCGGCAAGTCGTTCAACGCGAACGGCGAGCCGGTCTGCAGCAGGCTCATGGGGGCCATCACCACGGACCGCTTCGGCGACCTGTCCCTGCACGTGCAGCCGAACGCGTGGTTCCACATGCTGGCCGACCACGCGGTGGTGTTCTCCGTGCTGCCGCTCGCCCCGGCCCGGACCCTGCTGCGGACCACCTGGCTGGTCCACCCGGACGCGGTGGAGGGCGTGGACTACGACGTGGCCACCCTGACCAGGGTCTGGCAGGCGACGAACCGGCAGGACGGGACCCTGGTCGCCCGTGCCCAGAAGGGCGTCGCGGACCCCGCCTACCGGCCGGGCCCGTACTCGACGGTGGAGGGGGACGTCGACGCCTTCGTCACCTGGTACGTCTCCCGGCTGGCCGCCCACCTGTCCCGCTAGGGACGTCGACCGGTCGAGGCCGCAGAACCGCAGAGGTGGGACATGGACGAGACGGACGGCCCGACGAGGCCATCGGCGCTGCCGGGCCCGGGGTCCCGGAGCCGCACGACGACCGGTGACGAGGGCGCGAAGCTGAACCAGTCGGTCAGGAAGGCGATCACCCTGCTCCGCGCGACCGCCGACGACGACCGGGCGAACGTCTCGTCGCTGGCCCGGGCTGCCGGGCTCCCGCGGGCCACGGCCCTCCGGATGATCCAGACGCTGGAACAGGAGGGCTTCCTCCTCCGGGTCGCCGGTGACGAGCGGGTGCTCCTGGGGCCGGAGCTGCTGCGGCTGGCCCGGAACACCGACGAGGGGCTGCTCCTGCTGGAAGCAGCCCGCCCGGTCGTCGGTGAGCTGGTGGCGGCGGTCCGGGAGACCGGGACGCTGAGCGTGGTGGCCGCCGACGGCGGCCTGGACCTGGTGCACCAGGTCGACGCGCCGCACCACCTCCGGCCGGGCTCTTGGGTCGGGCAGCGGTTCCCGCTGCACGCCAGCGCGAGCGGGAAGGTGCTGCTCGCCACGTTCGACGACGAGCAGCTGGAGCGTTTCCTCCGCGAGCCCCTCGTGGGCCTCACCCCCGCCACGACGACGTCGGCCGACGTGCTGCGCGCCGAGCTCGTCCGCGTCCGCGAGCGGGGGCACGCGGTCTCCGCCGACGAGGTGGAGGAGGGCCTGTCCGGCGTCGCGACCGGCATCTCCGGACCGGCGGGCCGGCTCGTCGGCGTGCTCACCGTCAGCGGACCCACCCAGCGACTCGACGGCAGCCGGGCCCGGCTGGCGGCCGACCACCTCGCGCGCGCGGCCGCGCGCATCGAGTCGGCGCTCTCCGGAGGGCGTGCACCCACCGAGGCCCTGCGCCGGGCACGTCGGGAGGCCTGACCATGACCGCTGGTCCCGGAGCCGTCCTGGGCGCCGGCCCACGCCCGCCGTCCGCCACCGGTGGCCACGTCGGGCTGACCGCCCACCCGGCGACGCTCCCGGTGTGGGGGGACACGGACGAGTCCGCGCTGGTGTGCCGGCAGGTCCTCGACATCACCCACGACGTCAGGACGTTCCTCTTCGCGTCCGAGGAGCCCGCGCAGTTCCACTTCGACCCCGGCCAGTTCCTCACCCTGCGCCTGCGGATCGACGGACGCGCGGTCGACCGGTGCTACACGATCTCCACGCCGCCGACGCGGCCCCACCTGGTCGGCATCACGGTCAAGCGGCAGCCCGGGGGGCTGGTCTCCAACTGGCTGCACGACACCGTGGGCCCGGGGCAGCGGATCTCGGCCGCCGGTCCGTTCGGGCTCTTCTCGGCCGCCCGGCATCCGGCGGGCAAGTACCTCTTCCTGTCGGCGGGCAGCGGCATCACCCCGCTGATGTCCATGACGCGCACGCTCTACGACCTCGGCTCGGGCACCGACGTGCTCTTCGTGCACAGTGCGCGGACGCCGTCGGACATCCTGTTCCAGCGCGAGCTCGACGTCATGGCGAGCACGGCCCCGACCATCCGGGTCGCCCACGTCTGCGAGCGGGACTCCCCCCGGGAGCCGTGGGTCGGGCTGCGGGGCCTGCTGAGCGGCGAGGCGCTGCGGGTGCTCGCGCCCGACCTGCACGAGCGCACCGTGTTCTGCTGCGGACCCGCCCCGTACATGGCCGCGGTCCGCCGGTTGCTCGTGGAGGCCGGCTTCGACATGACGCGGTACCACGAGGAGTCCTTCGCGTTCGACGAACTCACCGCGCCGGTGGCTCCCCCACCGGCGGACGCCGACGGCGGGAACGGATCCCGGCCGCCGGGCGCTGCTGCACCGCCCGCCGTCTTCTCGGTGGAGTTCGTCCGGAGCGGACGCACGTTCCCCTGCGGAGCGGACGAGCACGTGCTGGACGCCGCGTACGCGGCGGGGTTGGCCCCGCCCTCGTCGTGCGGTCAGGGCATGTGCGGCACCTGCAAGACGACCCTGCTGTCCGGTGCGGTGGACATGCGGCACCAGGGCGGCATCCGGCCGCGCGAGATCGCCCAGGACAAGCTGCTCATCTGTTGCTCCACGCCGCTGAGCGACCTGCGGATCGACGCCTGACCCGCCGTCCACCCCGGCGCACGGCCGGGCACGGGACGGCTCCCGCGCCGACCCCGGTCAGCCGCGCTTGGGGTGGCCGTTGCGATGCGAGATCTCGTCGGCCGCCGCGAGGACGTGCGCCGCCAGACGGGGGATGGTGTCCCGGTTGACGCGGAAGGTGGGCCCGGAGACGGTGACGGCGGCGACCACACCACCGTGGGCCGAGCGGATCGGGGCGGCGATCCCCGCCAGCCCGATCTCGTGCTCCTCGAGCATGCAGGCGAAGCGCTGTTCCCGGACGAGCCCGAGCTGCTGCCGGAGGAGGCGGGGGTCCACGACGGTGTGCGGGGTGAACCGCTCCAGGCCCTCGGCGAGGACCGCGTCCAGCTGGTCGGGCGGCATGTGCGCCAGGAAGACCTTGCCGGCCGAGGTCGAGTGCATCGGGCTGCGCCGCCCCACCCAGTCGACCGACGTGACCGCTGCGGAGCCGATCACCTGGTCGACGCTGACGACCCGCCGGCCGTCGTGGACGGCCACGTTGACCGTCTCGCCCACTCTCTCGGCGAGCTCCCGGCAGGTCGGCAGCCCGAGCAGGGACGGCTCCCCCGTCGTCGACGCCCCCGCGGCGAGCTGGACCACCCCGTGCCCGAGCTGGTACCTGCCCCGCTCGGCGTTCTGCTCGACCAGGCCCCGCGCGTCCAGGGTCGCGAGCAGGCGGAAGGCCGTCGACTTGTGCAGGCCGAGTTCGCCGGCGATCTCCGTGACGCCGGCCGAGCCCTGTCGCGCCAGGATCTGCAGGATGGAGATCGCCCGGTCCACGGCTCGCACTGAGCCGTCCCGTGGCGCGCGACCGTCTCGCATGGCGGGACAGTAGTGGCCACCGGGGCAGCGGGCCCAGTCATCCGCGACCGGGTCGGTGACCCAGCCGAACCGGGCCGGTGGCCCTTAGGCTCCCGGCATGGCTTCCCACCGCAAGCCACTCGACGAGCTGCGTGAGACCGTCGGTCGCCTGGGCGACCAGCTCCCGCGGCCCGGCCTGCGGGGCATGGACGACCTGGTGGGCGACCTCTTCGGCGGCCGCCCCGGGCCGGCTCGGCCGCTCGCGACGGTGCAGGCGGAGCTCGACGCGCTCGTCGGGCTCGAGACGGTGAAGGAGCAGGTGCGGGCGCTGGTGGCCTTCCTGCAGGTGCAGGCGCGCCGCAAGACGCACGGCCTGCCCGAGGTGGCGACGTCCCAGCACCTGGTGTTCCTCGGGAACCCGGGCACGGGCAAGACCACCGTGGCGCGGCTCCTGGCCGAGATGTACCGGGCGGTCGGCCTGCTCCAGAAGGGCCACCTGGTGGAGGTCGACCGGGCCGCTCTGGTCGGGCAGTACGTCGGTGCGACGGCGCTCAAGACCGACCGCGTGATCCGCCGGGCACTGGACGGCGTCCTGTTCATCGACGAGGCCTACTCGCTGGCCCCCGAGGGAGACGGCCGGCTGGACTTCGGGCCCGAGGCGATCGAGGTCCTGCTCAAGCGTATGGAGGACCATCGCCACCGCCTGGTGGTGATCGTGGCCGGCTACCCCCGGCTGATGGAGGCGTTCCTGCTCTCCAACCCCGGCCTCCGCTCCCGGTTCGCCCGCGAGGTCAGGTTCCCCGACTACTCGACGGACGAGCTCGAAGCGATCTTCGGACTCATCCTGGCCCAGCACGAGTACGCGCTGGAGCCGGGCGCAGGCGCGACGCTCCGCCAGATCCTGGACGGGCTCCGCCGTGGTGAGGAGTCCGGCAACGCGCGCTTCGCCCGCACGCTGTTCGAGCAGGCGCTCAACCGCCAGGCGCTGCGCCTGACGCGCGACGGGGACCGGAGCGTGGACGCGCTGGACCGTGCCGACGTCACCACGCTCACCGCGGACGACGTCGCCGAGGCTGCCCGCACGCTGGGCGAGGAGCCGGCGCGTGCACCCGAGCCCGAGCCCGAGCCCTCCCGATGGCAGCGCTGGCTCGGGTCGCCGACGTCCGAGCCGTACATCGGGCCCCCGCCGTGACCGGACGGGGCGGACGGCGTCGCTCCTGCTGCTTGCGCCATCCGTACCGGGTCACGCCCTTGGGCTCGTAGACCGACAGGGCCAGGACGAGCAGCAGCACGACGAGGCCACCCAGGGAGTGGTGCAGCGAGCCCGGGGGGTCGGCGACGGTCCGTGCCCGCACCAGGCCCCACGGGGTGCCGAGCGCGGTCAGGACGCCGATCGGCGCCGTGGTCAGCGCCCGCGGCACGACCAACACCAGCACCAGCGCCAGGACGACGGCACCGGCCACCTCCACCCACCGCGGCATCCCCGTAGGGGCGGGGCGCTCCGGCTGGGCGAGACCGCGCTGGGCACGGAGGTGGCCGCGATCCTCGTCCGCCGGGTCAGCTCCTCCGAGCCCGCGCTCACCGAACGGGAGGTGCAGCTGCTCGGCCTGCTGGCGGACGGGCTGTCCAACAAGGAGATGGCGCGTCGGCTGCTGGTGAGCGAGGCGACCGTGAAGTCCCACCTCGCGCACGTCTACGTCAAGCTCGGCGTCGGCACCCGGCCCGGAGCCGTCGCGACGGCCATCGAACGGCGGATCATCCGCAGCTGAGCCCGGGCCCGCCGGAGACGACGGACGCCGTGGCGGTCAGCGAGGTGCTCTCGTGGTCGGCGCGTGCGCCGATGACTTCGGTGCAGCTCCGCAGTCGTAGTGCTGGCAGCCGCGTCCAGCGGCCCACCGACGTCGAGGGGGACGAGGGAGCATGCCGACATCCGTGACCATCCCGGACGGCGACCACGCCGGGGACGCAGCACCCGGACGGGCTGTCCACGATGCCTGATCCACGACCCGTCAAGGGACCGGGGAGCGAGCTGCCGTCGCCGACCATCACGCCGGTCCTCGTCGCCGAGTTGCTCGCCGGAGGCGAGTTGATGCCGGTCTACGTGCACGTCATCGAGCACCCCGACGGGCGCGTCCTCGTCGACACCGGCATGACCGAGCTGCACCCGGCGGTGGCCGACATGGACCCGCGCCTGGTCCCACTGAGCGAGCAGGCCGGCTTCGACCTCGCCGGCATCGACGTCGTGGTCAACACGCACCTGCACTTCGACCACTGCGGCGGCAACCACCTCTTCCCCGGCAGGCCGATCCACGTCCAGCGCCGGGAGCTCGACGACGCGCGCAGCCTGGAGGACTACACGATCCGCGAGTGGGTCGACGCGCCCGGCGCGCGGTACGTACCCGTCGACGGCGAGGTCGAGCTGCTGCCGGGGGTCCGGCTCGTCCCGGCGCCGGGCCACACGGCAGGCTCGCAGGTGGTCGTCGTCGAGACGGGCGCGCGTCCGGCCGTCATCGGCGGCGACATGGCGGTCTTCTCCGCCGAGCTCGACGAGCCACGCGACGAGGGCCAGCGGCTCGTGCGCGCGCTCGACCCGGAGCTGGTCTGGCTCGCGCACACCCACGAGCCGTGGCGGCCGCCGGTGAGCCGGCGAGCCTGATCGGAGGCACCGAGTCGGGCCGGTCGCGGAGTGGAGCGGACCGGTCCGGTCAGGGGGCGGCTTCCCCTGCCGCGAACCCGTACCGGCGCGCCCCGTTGTCGACCAGGATCTGCTGCCGGACGACGGGATCGGCCACCCAGCGATCGAGCCGCGACCGCGCCTCGGTGCCGTCCGGAGCCGGCAGCGTCAGACCCACGTGCGGCCAGTCGCTGCCCCACAGCAGGTTCTGCGGGCGCGTCTGCACGAGGGCACGCGCCCGCTCGTCGATGGCTTCTCCGTGGCGCCGCCAGGTGTCGGCGAAGTCGGGGGCGGCGGGGTCGGCGCCGCGAGGCAGCAGCCGTTCCAGCCCCGACATCGTCACCCACACCTGGTCCTCGTCGAGCAGTTCGAGCACCAGTCGCATGGCCGGGTCGTCCAGGCCCACGTCAGAGGGCAGGTAACCCAGGTGGTCGAGGACGACCGGTACCGGGCAGCGGCGGATCGCCTCGCCCAGCCAGCCGACGTGCCGGCGCAGGTCGCTCCAGACCTCGAGGTGCCAACCGAGAGGGGCCACCATCTCGCCCACCTCGACGAGGTCCTCCACCGGGATGCCGCCGGGGAACCCGTCCTGGAGCCGGGTGCCGCGCACCCCGAGGGCGTCCATCTCGGAGAGCTCCTCCGCGGGCGTGCCGACCGGCGCGCAGACCACACCACGCAACCGGTCGGGACGACGCCGGAGTGCGGCCAGCAGGCAGCGGTGGTCCTGACCGTAGGCGCTGGGCTGCACGAGCACGCCCCGGTCACAGCCCACGGCAGCCAGGTGCGCCGCGTGGTCGTCGACGTCGACCTGGGGTGGCCGGTAGGCGGCGCCGCCCACCAGCGGGGTGGCACGGACGGCGTCGTCGACGAAGACGTGGCAGTGGTTGTCGACACCGGTCGCCGCCAGGCTCATCGGAGGCCCCCTCGGAACGCAGGTCCTCGTGTCCCGCACGGGGCAGTCGAGGCTCGGAACTGACGCGGCGACGGTAGCCGCCGCGGGGTCGTCTGCGCGGGGCTCGGGAAGAGCTCGTCGCGGCGTCGGTCAGTGCGTCGGGCGGGGATCCTCGGCCAGCTCGACCTCGAGGCCCTTCGCAGTGCGGTCACCGCCGTCCTGTTCCCGTACCCGGTTGCGCGCGTACCGGTAGACCCCGTCCCAGGAGCCGGCGGGGAAGCGGGCCACCTCCTCCTCGCCGTTGTGGACGGTGAGCACGCCGCCCTGGTCCTGGTAGTGGGTGGCCTGCAGGAACGTGTGGTCGATGTGGTGCTCGTAGCGCAGCAGGACGGTGATCACGGCTGCACTGTGCAGCACCCGGACGCCGACCACCACCGGGTGCCGGGCCCCCACCGTCGTTCCTGCCCGGCGGCCGTCAGGGTCTCGGGTCGACGTGCACCTTGGGACCGGGGCCGGCGCCCTCGGGTCGCTCGCCCGCGAGGACGGCGGCGACCCGGTCGAGCCCGACGGTCGCGGCGACCAGCGGCCGGGGGTCCACCTCGCCGCCGGCGTAGGCGGAGATGGCGGCGTCCAGGCCCGGGGACCCCGAGAGGACCCCGACGGCCGTGACGTCCTTGAGCAGCAGCGTCCGGGTGTCGACGGCGCTCGGCGTGCCCGCGATCCCGATGCACACCATCCGGCCGCCGGGCTCCACCAGCTCCAGCGCCAGAGCCGGCGACCCTGCTGCGGTCGAGGCGTCGACGACGGCGTCGAACGGCAGGTCCGGCAGCGTCTCCCTGCGCCAGGCACCGGCGAAACCGAGCTCCCCGGCGTAGCCGAGCGAGGACTCGGTGACGCCCAGCAGGTGCACCTCGGCTCCGGCTGCGCGGAGGAACATCGCCGTCAGCAGCCCGATCGTCCCGGGGCCGATGACGAGGGCACGGTCGCCGGCCCCGACCTCCGCGGCGGAGGCCGCGCGCCACGCGTTGCCGCCCGGCTCGACCAGCGCGCCGAGCACCGCGTCGACGGCGTCCGGGAGCTCGCGCAGGGACCAGGCGGGGACGGCGAGCCGCTCGGCCAGCGCCCCGTGCCGGCCGCCCCGGATGCCGACCTCCTGGCGGTGCTCGCACACGTGCTGCCGCCCCCGGCGGCAGCGGCGGCAGGTCCGGTCGCCGAGCATCGTGTCGCCCATGACCCGCCGGCCCACCAGGGCGGCGTCGACGGCGTCGCCGACCTGGACGACGCGGCCGCACCACTCGTGACCCGGTCGCAGGGGGTAGGAGGAGTGGCCCGAGTGCAGGTAGGCCAGCTCCCCGGTGAACAGCTCGACGTCGGTCCCGCACACGCCGACGCGCTCGACCTCCACGACGGCCTCACCGGGCGCCGCCACCGGCACGGGCACCTCCCGCACCGAGCCCTCGCCCGGGCCGGTCAGCACGAAGGCCTGCATGGTCGGTCTGGACCTCTGTGTCGGCACGGGTCGAGGATGGCCGCCGTGGCCCTCCGCAGCGCGCAGTGGTACTCCGGCGACGTCCGCAACGCCTACATCCACCGGGCCTGGATGCGCCGCGGCGCCCCGGACGACGCGTTCGGTCGCCCGCAGATCGCCATCGCCAACACCGCCTCGGACCTCGTGCCCTGCAACCGGCACCTGTCCGAGGTGGCCGCCGCGGTGCGCGACGGCGTCCTCGCCGCCGGCGGGACACCGCTGGAGCTGCCGGTGCTGGGCCTCGGCGAGACGCAGGTCCGGCCGACGGCGATGCTCTGGCGCAACCTCGCCGCGATGGAGATGGAGGAGATGTTCCGCGCCAACCCGGTCGACGGGCTGGTGCTGCTCGGCGGGTGCGACAAGACGATCCCGTCGCTGCTCATGGCCGCCGCGTCGGTCGACCTGCCCGCCGTCGTCGTCCCCGGCGGCCCGATGCTGACCGGCACCTTCCGCGGGGTGCCGCTGGGCTGCGGCACCGACGTGTTCCGGCTGTCGGAGGAGGTCCGCGCGGGCACGCTGTCGGCGGCGGAGTTCACCCGGTCGGAGTCGGCGATGATCCGCAGCCGAGGGCACTGCAACACGATGGGCACCGCCTCCACCATGGCGCTGGTCGCCGAGGCGCTGGGCACCGTGGTCCCCGGCGTGGCGGGCACCCCGGCGGCCGACAGCCGGCTGCTGGAGGCCGCCCACGGCACCGGCCGGCTGGCGGTGGAGATGGTCGCCGCCGACCGCCGGCCCTCGACGTTCCTGACCAAGGGGTCCTTCGCCAACGCGATCGTGGCGCTGGCCGCCGTCGGCGGGTCCACCAACGCCGTCGTCCACCTGCTGGCGATCGCCGGGCGGCTCGGGATCGACCTGACCCTCGACGACTTCGACCGGATCGGGTCCGGGGTGCCGGTGCTGGTCGACCTGCTGCCGGCCGGCCGGTTCCTGATGGAGGACCTCCACCGCGCCGGCGGGCTGCTCGCCGTCCTGGCCGAGGTCCGCGACCTGCTCGACCCGACCGCGGGCACCGTCACGGGCAAGCCGCTGGTCGAGCACCTGGACGACGCGTCGATCTGGGACCCGGAGGTCATCCGGCTGCGCCGGGTGCCCCTGGTCGAGCACGGCGGCATCGCCGTCCTGCGGGGCAACCTCGCTCCCAGCGGGGCGGTCGTCAAGCCGGCCGCCGCGTCACCGCACCTGATGCGCCACCGCGGCCGGGCGGTGGTCTTCGACTCCATCGAGGACTTCCACGCCCGCATCGACGACCCCGACCTCGACGTCGACGCCGAGTCGGTGCTGGTGCTGCGCGGCTGCGGGCCCCGCGGCTACCCCGGCATGCCCGAGGTCTCAAACATGCCGCTGCCGAGGAAGCTGCTCGAGCAGGGCGTGCGGGACATGGTGCGGGTCTGCGACGGGCGGATGAGCGGGACCGCCTACGGCACCGTCGTCCTGCACGTGGCACCGGAGGCCGCCGCCGGCGGGCCGCTCGCGCTGGTCCGCACCGGCGACGTGGTCAGCCTCGACGTCGGGGCCCGGCGCATCGACGTGGAGGTGCCGGACGACGAGCTGGCCGCCCGCACGCCCGACCCGGCCACCGTCGCCGGCTTCGCCGCCCCCCGCCGCGGCTGGGAGCGGCTCTACGTCGACCACGTGCTCCAGGCCGACACCGGCGCCGACCTGGACTTCCTCGTCGGCTCGAGCGGGTCGCGGGTCAGCCGCGAGTCACACTGACGAAGGCCCCCGTCCTCCTCATCCCTCGCAAGCTCGGGACGAGCCTCTGGACGGGGCCACGGCCCGGTCAGCGGCCGACGCGGGTGTACGCGGAGGTGCCGAACCGGTCGGCGGTGGCGCGCTTGTAGCCGCTCGGGAAGTCCAGCGACGTGGTGCGGTCCAGCGCGGCGAGCCGCACCTGGGCCGCACCGTCTCCGGCGAACGCGGCGACGCAGTCCTCCGGGGCGACGTTGCCGATCGCCACCAGCGCCCCGGCGGCGCCGATCGCGCCGCTCAGCCCGACCAGCGACGTCGCGCCGGTCCACAGGTCGCCGGCGAAGACGTCGCGCTCGTGCAGCAGGCGGGCCGCGTCGCCCGAGGAGTCCTTGAGCCCGGCGACCGGCAGGTCCGCCAGCACGTCGACCGGGATCCCGGGCGCCGCGGCCCCGGGGAAGTGGTACGCCAGCAGCGGGCCGGCCGCCGACGCGGCCACCCGCTCGTAGTACGGCCGCGGGTCGGCGACCCCGGGCGGTGACAGGGCCAGGACGGCGTCGGCACCCGCACCGAACGCCCGCTCCGTGAGGACGGCGGCCTGCCGGCCCGTCGGCGCCCCGGTGCCGGCGATCACCGGGACGACGGCCGGCAGCGCTGCCCGTACCGCGCCCACCAGCTCGTCGCGTTCCTCCGGCGTGAGCGTCGAGGCCTCCCCCGTCGTCCCCGCCACGAGGACCGCGGTCAGGCCGAGGTCGACCAACCGCGCCGCGAGGTCCCCGGTCGCCTTGGCCTGCAGCGCCCCGTGGTCGTCGAAGAGGGTGACCAGCGCGACGCCGACACCGGTGAAGAGGGCCATGCGGAGCATCCTGCTCCCATCCGAGGCGGTGGGGTCGGGATCCGTCCATGGCACCAGGCCGGGATCCGGCGACCACCGACACCGGAGCTGGGACACGTCGACACCGGCCCGATCAGGGAGCAGCCATGAGCTGCCAGTACCTGATTGAACCGGCCGGCTTCGGGCACCCGGCTCGATGACCTGGAGGACCTGCGGGGTCCCTCGACCGGGCATCAACCCGTCGACCCTGCTGGCGAGTGCAGGGAGTCGTCATGGGAAGCCGAGGCCCGGCGGCGACGGTCGAGCCGTCGACCTGCTCGTGTGCTCCCCCGATAGGACTTGAACCTATAACCCTGCGATTAACAGTCGCATGCTCTGCCAATTGAGCTACGGGGGAACGGCGGGGGTGACCCGCGCGCGACGACAAGGCTACCCCACCCCTGCGGCCGTTCCCGGCCGGGGGCTCTTGGCGGGTCGCGACCGCGCCACGCCGGTACCGTGATCGCTCCGCCCGTCACCACTGGAGGTCCCCGTGGCCAAGTTGTCCTTCCTCGCCGGGTTCGGCGCCGGCTACGTGCTCGGTGCCCGCGCCGGCCGGGAGCGTTACGAGCAGATCCGCCGCACCTGGAACTCCGCCAAGGACGACCCGCGCCTGCAGAGCGTCGCGGGCATGGTGCAGGCCCGCGCCGACGCCGCCGTCGACTCGGCCAAGTCCGCCCTGGGCCAGGAGCCCGCCCCGCGCCTGGGCCAGCAGCCGGGCGCGCACTGACGTCGCCCGATGACCCCGGCCCTCAGCGGCTGGGGTCGTCGGCGGCCAGCGCGGCCGCCAGCCGCTCCCGCGCGGACTCCCGCGCGGCCGGGTCGTCCCGGTCCGCGTCGTCGTCGAACACGACCGTCCACTCCCGCGCAGCCTGACCGGGCACCCGCCGGGCCACCAGCAGCACCGACCCGCCGCCGGGCAGCGGATGGCGCTGACTGGTCACCACCGTGCGGTCGACCCGCGATCGAAGCGTCGCGGGCAGCTCACCGGCCTCGCGCAGCACGTACCGCCGCACGGCCAGCCGCGCCTGCACCCCCGGCTCGACCTCCGCCAGCGGAGTCACGGTGACCGTCCCGCCGTCCCCGGCGGCCGACCACCGCGCCGTCCCGACCTCGTGCCAGGGCAGGACGGCGACGTCGCCGGCGTCGGCGAGGTCCTGGTCGGCCGGCACGTTGCGCAGCCCCGTCGAGGTGGCCACCAGCCAGCCGCCGTCCACCAGCACGCCCCAGGCGAGCACCCGCTCGTCGGCGTCCGGCGAGGCCGCGACGACGGCGCGCACCGGCTCCGGCGCTGGGGTGAAGTGGGCCCGCACCCGGTCCAGGAACGTCACGGCGTCAGCCCTCCGGCCGCCCGCTTGCGCAGGCTGATGGCCAGCTGCTCCAGGTCCATCAGCTTCTTGAAGGCCCGCATGTACTCGTCCTGCGCCTCCACCGGGTTGGTGCGCTGCAGCTTGCCCTTGACCGCGGCGATCTCGCGGACCGTCGCCATCTCGTGCAGCCGGGCCATCAGCGCGTTGACGTAGCCGGCGTCGTTCTCCCCCACCGAGTGCAGGGGCTCGACCGCGAGCGCGGTGAGCATGCCGCGGGCGGTCTCGCTCCCGCAGTGCTCGCGGACCTCCTCCAGCCAGGCCGCGCCGGTCGTGGTCGCCCCGGCCGCTCCCCCGGCGGCAGCGACCGCCGCGGCCACCGCCGCGTAGTCGGCGGAGGTGTAGGCCGAGGCGTCGACGGCGTCGAAGGACGGGCCGGCGATCTCCGGGCACTGCAGCGCGGCCTTCACCGCCTCCCGCTCGACCTCGATCGCCGCGTCGTCGGGCGTGCGCTGCGCGGCCCGCTGCCGCGCCCGGGGCCGCTCCGCGCCCGGGTCCCCGGTCAGCCGGCGGACCCGCTCCACCACCTCCGACTCGTCGGGCAGCCCGAGCAGGCCGGCCAGCCGCCGCGCGTAGGCCGGGCGGAGCGCGTGGTCCTTGACCTGGGCGAGCAGCGGCGCGGTCTTGTCCAGCGCGGCGACCCGGCCCTCCACGGTGTCCAGGTCGTAACCGGCCAGCGTCGTCCGCAGCACGAACTCGATCAGCGGCGTCCGCCGGGCGACCAGGTCCCGGACGGCGGCGTCCCCGTGCGCCTGGCGCAGCTCGCACGGGTCGCGGCCGTCCTGCTCCACCGCGACGAAGGTCTGGGCGACGAAGCGCTGGTCCTCGGCGAAGGTCTTCATCGCCGCGGCCTGCCCCGCCGCGTCGCCGTCGAAGGTGTAGACGACCTCTCCACGGAACTCGTCCTGGTCCATCAGCAGCCGGCGGAGCACGTTGATGTGCTCGGCGCCGAAGGCCGTGCCGCAGGAGGCGACCGCGGTGGTGACCCCGGCGATGTGGCAGGCCATCACGTCGGTGTAGCCCTCGACGACGACGGCCTGGTGCTTGCGGGCGATGTCGCGCTTGGCCCGCTCGACGCCGTAGAGGACGGTGCTCTTCTTGTACAGCGGCGTCTCGGGGGTGTTGAGGTACTTGGGGCCCGGGTCGTCCTCCATCAGCTTGCGCGCGCCGAAGCCGATGACGTCACCGGTGATGTCCCGGATCGGCCAGAGCAGCCGGCGGTGGAAGCGGTCGATGAGACTGCCCCGGGAGGACTCCTTCGCCAGCCCCGCGGTGACCAGCTCCGTCTGGCTGAAGCCCGCGGCGCGCAGGTGCTTGGTGAGGGCGTCCCAGCCGCCGGGGGCGTAACCGCAGTCGAAGTCGACCGCGACCTGCTTGTCGAAGCCGCGCTCGGCCAGGAACGTCCGGGCGGGCGCAGCCTCGGGGGTCATCAGCTGGGCGGCGTAGAACTCGGCGGCGGCGGTGTTCGCGGCCACCAGGCGGGCCCGCTGGCCGACCGCGGCGCGGTCCGGGCCACCGGTGGGGCGCCCGCCGTCGTCCTCGTACTGGAGCTGGACCCCGGCCCGGCCGGCCAGCAGCTCGACGGACTCGGCGAAGGAGAGGTGGTCGATCTTCTGGATGAAGGAGATGACATCACCGCCCTCCCCACAACCAAAACAGTGGTAGAGCCCGCGCGAGGGGGTGACCTGGAAGGACGGTGACTTCTCGTCGTGGAACGGGCACAGGCCCTTGAGGCTCCCGCCGCCGGCCCGCTTGAGCTGCAGGTGCTCACCGACGATGTCGTCGATCTTCGACCGCTCCCGGACCAGCGCGATGTCCGCGGCCCGGATGCGTCCCCGGCCGGCCATCAGGCGGCCGCCGCGGCGCTGCGACGCATCATGACGAACTCCCACCACAGCAGGAACACCTGAGACTCCAGCGGCAGGGACAGGTCGGCGGTGATCGTCGGCTGCGGGCTCCAGCCGCGGGTGCGACCGCTCTCCGCGAGCTGCCGGCCGGCGGCGGAGAACCGGTGGGTGCCCTTCCAGTGCGACGCGGTCGCGACCTCGACCCGGACGCCGTCCAGGTCCATCGACCAGGTGCCCTTCCAGAACGACTCCTGCCGGGCCCGCAGCCGGACGGCGTCCTCGGGCTCGGCCGACCAGCGACCGGTGAGTTCCCGGCCGCGCTTGGAGAAGGCCCACGACCGCGCCCCCAACTCGGCCGTCGCGGCCTCCCGCCAGTTCGACGCCCGCAGGGTGGCGACGACGGCGCCGTCGGCCAGCACCGGCAGCGTGCCCCTCTCCGCGCCGTGCGACCCCGACCTGCCCAGCTCGAGCACCGTCCCTCCTCAGCCGATCCCCGGCGCGCCCGCGACGCTCTCACCGGTCGCCCGGTAGAGCAGGTACGCCGCGGTCTCCCGCACGATGTAGCGGAACTGCGTGGCCCGGGTCTGCACGGCCGGGCCCTGTCTGGTCGGTGAGCTGGTGGCGGTCATCCCGGCGTCCTCGGCCATCCGCTCGGCCCGCATCGCGTGCCACGGGTCGGTCACCAGCACCGCGCTCCCCCAGCCCCGCTCGGCGAACGCGGAGGCGACCGCCCGCATGCTCTCCAGCGTGTCGACGCCCTCGGGCACCGCCAGCAGCCCGTCGGCCGGGACGCCGGCGGACGCGAGGTAATCGCGGCCGGACTCGGCCTCGGTGAACTCGTCACCGGCGGCCTTGCCGCCCACCGTCACCACCACCGGCGCCACGCCGGCCTCGTACAGCCGCAGGGCGTGCTCCAGCCGGGCCTCGAAGATCGACGACGGGACGCCGTTGTACTGGGCCGACCCGAGGACCACGATCGCGTCGGACGAGGGACGGGCGTCCTGCCGCGCCGTCCACCAGATGGCCAGGCCGGTCGAGCCGACCAGCAGGAGCACGGCGGTGATCGCCGCACCCGCGAGCCGGCCGACCAGTCGTCCCGCCATCGCCGCCACAGGTCATGGGTACCACGGACCCCCGACGCCGGTGACCACCCCTGGGGACGGTGCGTCGCCGTCCCCAGCAGGCTCAGCCGGAGCGGCTGCCGCACACCTTCGTGCCGCCCTCGGGCACCACGACGAGCTGCGTCGTGGTCGCCTCTGCACCCTCGCCCCAGCGCACGCCGACCAGCTGGGCGGGGTCGCCGTCGTACTCGCCCGCACGGGACCCGGTGACCGTCGGCTCCCCGTCCTGCAGGTAGGCGTCGGCCAGCGCCTCGGGCGCCACGCGGGCCCGCTCGTCGTCGCACAGCAGGTCGTAGGCGGTCTCGACGTCGCCCTGGGACAGGGCTGCGGTGAAGACGCCGGCCACCTGCTGCGCCTGCTCCTCGCCCGAGCCCTTGACCAGCAGGATCCCGCCGACCATCAGGACGGCGACCAGCGCGGTGGCCCCGAAGACCGCCAGCAGCAGCCCCCGGCGCCGCCGCGGCGTGCCGGTGTGCAGCGGCGGCATCGGGTCGTCGTCGTAGAGGAAGGGACCGGTGGTGCTCATCCGCCACCCACCAGCAGCTCCGCGCCGGCCGGGGGCCGGGGGTCGTCCCGGTCGGCCAGCCAGCCCTCGGGCAGCGCGACCGGCCGCGGCGGGGTGGTGCGCCCGCGCGGGGCGCCGAGCACCGCCTCGGGATAGGGCTGGTCGGGGATCCGGTCCAGCAGCCCGGCCAGCTCGTCCAGGCCGCTGACCATGGCCAGCGCGCGGCGGACGTCGGAGCCGACCGAGAAGCCCTTGAGGTACCAGGCGACGTGCTTGCGGAAGTCGGTGCAGCCGTGCAGCTCCCCCTGGTCCGCCGAGAGCAGGCCGGCGTGCCGGTGCATCACCGCGGCCACCTCGCGCAGGGTCGGCAGCGCCCGGGTCGGTGAGCCGGCGAAGGCCGCGGCCAGGTCGCCGAACAGCCACGGTCGACCCAGGCAGCCCCGCCCGACGACGACCCCGGCGCAGCCGGTCGCGGCGACCATGGCCAGCGCGTCGTCGGCCTCCCAGAGGTCGCCGTTGCCCAGCACCGGGATGTCGACGGTCTCGACCAGCCGGGCGATGTGCGACCAGTCGGCGGTGCCGCTGTACAGCTGGTCGGCCGTCCGGCCGTGCAGCGTGATCGCCGCGGCACCCTCGTCCTGCGCGATCCGTCCGGCGTCCAGGTAGGTGACGTGCTCGGCGTCGATCCCGATCCGGGTCTTGACGGTGACCGGGACGTCGCCGGCGGCGCGGACCGCGGCGCGCACGATGTCGCGGAACAGCACCCGCCGCCACGGCAGCGCCGAGCCCCCGCCCTTGCGGGTCACCTTGGGCACCGGGCAGCCGAAGTTCAGGTCGACGTGCGCCGGCCGGGTGCCGGCGACCTGCTCGTCGACGAGCATCTCCACCGCCCGCGCGACGGTGGCCGGGTCGACGCCGTAGAGCTGGACGGAGAACGCGTCGGCCTCGTCGGTGGTCGCGCGGACCATCTGCAGGGTCTTCTCGTTCCGCTCCACCAGCGCGCGGGTGGTGATCATCTCGCAGACGTACAGCCCGGCCCCGAACTCGCGGCACAGCGTCCGGAACGCCGGATTGGTGATCCCGGCCATCGGCGCCAGGACGACGGCCGGGTCGACGGTCAACGCCCCCAGCCGCAGCGGCGGCAGCGCCGTCGCGCGCTCGAGGGTGCTGGTCACGACGTCCAGGGTAGGTGGCCCACCGGAGTGCCCGTGATCACGGAGCCGATCCTGTCGGCAGGGGCCCCTACCGTCCGCCCATGGAGACGACCCTCACGCCACCGATCGACTGGACCGCGCAGCTGGCCGAGCAGCTCGACCTGCACTGGCGCGCCCAGCTGCGCCCCCGCCTGGACGGGTTCACCGACGAGGAGTACCGCTGGGAGCCGGTGGCCGGCTGCTGGAACGTGCGACCCCGCGGCACCAGTGCCGCACCCATGGCCGTCGGGAGCGGCGACTTCACCATCGACTTCGCCCTCCCCGAGCCCGATCCCCCGCCGGTGACGACGATCGCCTGGCGGATCGGGCACCTCGTCGTGGGCGTGCTCGGCGCCCGGGCGGCCAGCCACTTCGGCGGGCCGCCGTTCGACTACGCGACCCACGAGTACCCCGGCGACGCCGCCACGGCCCTGGCCCAGCTCGACGCCACCTACGCCGCCTGGGCCGCGGGCGTCCGTGGGTTGGGCGAGGAGGACCTGCGGCGGGCGGTCGGCCCGGCCGAGGGGCCCTACGCCGACCGTCCGATGGCCGAGCTGGTGCTGCACATCAACCGGGAAGTGCTGCACCACGGCGCGGAGATCGCGCTGCTGCGTGACCTCTACCGCTGGCGCGACGCCGCCGGCTGAGCCGGCGGCGTGCCGCTAGCAGCCGGGGAGCTTGGCGGCGAGGTAGCCGGGGACGGCGTCCAGCCCGATCCGCTCCTGGCTCATCGAGTCCCGCTCCCGCACCGTCACCGCGTCGTCGGTGAGCGTGTCGAAGTCGACGGTCAGGCAGAACGGCGTGCCGATCTCGTCCTGCCGCCGGTAGCGGCGGCCGATGGCGCCGGCGTCGTCGAAGTCCACGTTCCAGTTCCGCCGCAGGGTGGCGGCCAGGTCGCGGGCCTTGGGCGACAGGTCGGCGTTCCGCGACAGCGGCAGGACGGCGGCCTTCACCGGCGCCAGCCGCGGGTCCAGCCGCAGCACCGTACGGGTGTCGACGCCGCCCTTGGCGTTGGGCGCCTCGTCCTCGGTGTAGGCCTCGACCAGGAACGCCATCAGCGAGCGGGTCAGCCCGGCCGCCGGCTCGATGACGTACGGCGTCCACCGCTCACCGGAGGCCTGGTCGAAGTAGGACAGGTCGGTGCCGGAGTGCTCGCTGTGCGTCTTCAGGTCAAAGTCGGTGCGGTTCGCGATGCCCTCGAGCTCGCCCCACTCCGAGCCGGTGAAGCCGAACCGGTACTCGATGTCGACGGTGCGGGTCGAGTAGTGGGACAGCTTCTCCTTCGGGTGCTCGTAGTGCCGCAGGTTGTCCGCCGAGATGCCGAGGTCGGTGTACCAGCGGGTCCGCTCGTCGATCCAGTACTGGTGCCACTCCTCGTCGCTGCCGGGCTGGACGAAGAACTCCATCTCCATCTGCTCGAACTCGCGGGTGCGGAAGATGAAGTTGCCCGGGGTGATCTCGTTGCGGAAGGACTTGCCGATCTGGCCGATGCCGAACGGCGGCTTGCGCCGGGCCGCGCCCATCACGTTGGCGAAGTTCACGAAGATGCCCTGGGCGGTCTCCGGGCGCAGGTAGTGCAGCCCGGACTCGTCCTCGACCGGGCCCAGGTAGGTCTTCAGCATCATGTTGAAGTCGCGGGGCTCGGTCCAGGAGCCCTTCACGCCGCAGTTCGGGCAGCTGATGTCGGCCAGGCCGTTCTCCGGCGCCCGGCCCTTCTTCTCCTCGAACTCCTCCTCCAGGTGGTCGGCGCGGAACCGCTTGTGGCAGTTCTGGCACTCGGTCAGCGGGTCGGTGAAGACGCCGACGTGACCGGAGGCCACCCAGGTCTGGCGGGGCAGGATCACCGAGGAGTCCAGGCCGACGACGTCGTCCCGGCTCTGCACCACGGTCCGCCACCACTGCTTCTTGATGTTCTCCTTCAGCTCCACGCCCAGCGGGCCGTAGTCCCAGGCCGAGCGGGTGCCCCCGTAGATCTCACCGGAGGGGAAGACGAACCCCCGCCGCTTGCAGAGGTTGACCACCTTGTCCAGGCGGGCCGGGTCGGCGGTACGGGGGGCGGGGGTCTCGCTGGGCACGGGGGCTCCATCCGGCTGGCGGTCGGCGGCGGCCTCCCTGCCGGGCCCGACACGAGCGGGCAGGGAGGACCTCAGAGACGGTAGTCGCCGCGCGGCGCGGGTCCCCGGGCGCACCGGCGGGGCAGCTCGACCGCTGCCCCGCCGGTGCTGCCGGTCAGACCGGCGGCCGCTGGTTGCCGGGCGTGTCGTCGACCGGGTCGACACCCGGGGTGGTGACGACCGGGTCCACGGTCCCCGGGACGGCCGGGTCCACGGTCCCCGGGATGGCCGGGTCCACCACCCCGGTGGCGGCCGGCTCGACGACGACGGTCTCGGTGACCGTGGTCGGCGGCGGGACGACGGTCGTCTCCGCGGCCACCTCCTCGTCCTGCCCGCTGCCGGAGCGGGCCGCGGCGGCCGCCGCCACCCCGACCGCAGCCGCGGCGACCCCGGCGGCGACGGCCTTGCCGGAGACCCCGGCCTTGCCGCTGTCGCCGCGCGAGTGCGCGGCGTCCTCCACTCCCGGGGTGCCGACGGACATGCCGGGGCTGACCGAGCCGCGCCAGGCGCCGCTGGCGTACCCCTGGTCCTCGATGAGCGCCTTGAACCGCTCCAGGTCCGAGGTCACCTGGCGCTCGACGATGCCGAGCTTGTCGCCGACCTGCTCCACGACGCCCTCGGGCTCGTACTCCAGCGTGAGGTGCACGATCGTCGACCCGGCGCCGGCCGGCTCGAAGCGCACGGCGCCGGCGTTCGTCGCGCCGCTCGTGGCCGCCCAGGCGACCTTCTGGTCGGGCACCTGCTCCAGGACGGCGGCGTCCCACTCCCGGCGGACCCCGGCGATCTCGGCGACCCAGTGCAGCCGCTGGTCACCTTCCTGCCGGACCTCCTTGACCCCGCCCATGAAGTGCGGGAAGTCCTCGAACTGCGTCCACTGGTCGTACGCCGTGCGTACCGGCACGTCGACCTGGATCGACTTCTCCACCCTGGTGGTCATCGCTCACGCTCCTCCGTCATCGGGCACTGCTGACATCCCCCACGAGCCGCCTACCCCGGTCCCCCGCAGCCGATGCGCTGCTGCGTGCGGCAGCTCACGGTGCCGTCCGGCTACCGACGGGTAATGACCACTCATGACCCACCTGCTCTCCGTCACCCGGTCCGGCCGGGGCGAGCCCCTGCTGCTGCTGCACGGCATGGGCAGCTCCCGCCGTGACTTCGCCGCCGTCCACCCGGCCCTGTCCGCGCGGTTCGAGGTGCTGGCGATGGACCTGCCCGGCGCGGGACGGTCGCGGCACCTGGACGAGCGGCCCACCGTCGCGGCGATCACCGATGCCGTCGAGCGCACCCTGGACGCCGAGCGACTGGGCACCGTGCACGTCCTGGGCAACTCTCTCGGCGCCCGGGTGGCGCTGGAGCTGGCCCGCCGCGGCCGCGCCCGGTCGGTCGTCGCCATCGCGCCGTCCGGGATGAACCTCCCCGCCGAGCGGGCCTACCAGGGAGCCGGCCTGGCGCTGGCCCGGGTGGCGTTCCGCTCCATCGCCCCCGTCCTGGAGCCGCTGTCGCGCTCCCGAGCGGGACGCGCGGCGCTGCTGACCGGCCTCAAGGCGCGCCCCCTCACCAGCACGGCGGAGGAGGTCCTCGGAGCGCGCGACGGCTTCTCCGACGCCCGTGACTACTGGCGGACGCTTCTGTGGGCGCTGCTGCTCGACGTCCCGCGCGGCATGGACCACATCGAGTGCCCGGTCACGCTGGTCCAGGGCACGGCCGACCTCGTCGCGGCGGGTCAGACGCCCCGCTACCTGGCGCTGATCCCCGGTTCCCGGTTCCGGCCGCTGCTCGCCGCCGGGCACGCGCCGCAGTCCGACCGGCCCGGCACGATCGTCCGGCTGGTGGAGCAGGCGGCCGCCCGCGCCGGCGGCGTCGTCCGGGAGCCGGCGGAGGCCGCCGACCGCATCGCCGCGTAGCGGGCGGTCACTCGGTCAGGTAGACCCCGGGCTCATCGACCGCGTGCACCCACACCGGCGCACCGGCGATCTTCACCTCGGCGGCCGACAGCGCCCGCCGGTAGGCGCCGACGCCGTCCCATGCCGTCCACAGCGCCAGCAGCCCCGGCTCGTCGGCGGAGGACCCCAGCGCGCCGTCCCGGAAGCCCGGCCGCTGCCGGAGCAGCTCCAGCAGCGCCCCCGCGGCGGTCGCCAGACCGGGGACGTCGGACTCCGCGGCCCGGAGCCGGGTGACGGCGAACACCGCGCCTCCTCCCCTGGCTCCGGCCAGAGTTGATACTGGTTCTCAGCTGCTCCGACGATGGTGGCATGCCGCCGGCCCAGCCCGCTCCGACCCGGTCGGTGCCGGCGGAGGTGCAGGGCGCGAGCGAGCTGCTCACCGCGCTGGCCGCCCCTCTCCGGCTGTCCATCGTGGCGCTGCTCGACGAGCACGGGACCCGCTGCGTGCATCAGCTCGTCGACGCCCTGGGCGTGCCCCAGCCGCTGGTGTCCCAGCACCTCCGGGTGCTGCGGGCCGCCGGCCTGGTCACCGGCGTCCGGCACGCCCGGCAGGTCGACTACCGGCTCGTCGACGGGCACGTGGCGCACATCGTCCGGGCGGCGCTCGCCCACGCCGGGCACGGCAGGCCGCCGCCCGGCACGAGCTGGTCCGTGAGCCGCGGCGGCCCCCTGCAGCAGGCCTAGGCGCTGCCGAAGCGACGCTGACGGGAGGCGTACTCCTCGCACGCGGCCCACAGGTGCCGGCGGTCGAAGTCCGGCCACAGCGTGTCGAGGAAGACCAGCTCGGCGTAGGCCGACTGCCAGAGCAGGAAGTTGCTGGTCCGGTTCTCCCCCGAGCTGCGCACGAAGAGGTCGACGTCGGGCATGTCCGGCTCGTCCAGGTAGCGGGCGACGGTCTCCTCGGTGACCTTGTCCGGCGACAGCCGGCCGGCGGCCACCTCGCAGGCGATCGCCGCCGCGGCGTCGGCGATCTCGGCCCGGCCGCCGTAGTTGACGCACATGGTGAGCGTCAGGACGTCGTTGTCGCGGGTCAGCTCCTCGGCGACCTCGAGCTCCTTGATGACGCTGCGCCACAGCCGCGGACGGCGCCCCGCCCAGCGCACCCGCACGCCGAGCTCGTGCATCTCGTCCCGGCGGCGGCGGATCACGTCCCGGTTGAAGCCCATCAGGAAGCGCACCTCGTCCGGGCTGCGCCGCCAGTTCTCGGTGGAGAAGGCGTAGGCGCTGATGGCGGTGACGCCCAGCTCGATGGCGCCCTCGACGCAGTCGAAGAGGGAGGACTCCCCCGCCTCGTGCCCGGCGGTCCGCGGCAGCCCCCGCTGCTTCGCCCACCGGCCGTTGCCGTCCATCACGATGGCCACGTGCCCGGGCACCCGGTCGGCGGGTATCTGCGGGGGACGGGCGCCCGACGGGTGCGGGTTCGGGGCCTTGACCTCCCGCCTCATCGTGCGGCTCACGTCCGGTCCACCAGCGGCAGGGAACGCAGCCCACGCTCCAGGTGCCACTGCAGCAGGGCGGCGACCAGGCCGCTGCCCTCCCGCCGGTTGGTGCCCAGGCTCGCCTCGGCGTAGGCCCAGTTCCCGCTCAACAGCGCCTCCAGCAGTTCGATGGTCACCGGGCTGGGCATCGCCGAGCCGGTGGGCCGGCACGCCGGGCACACCGTGCCGCCGGCCGGGACGGAGAAGTGCCGGTGCGGCCCGGCCTCGCCGCAGCGGGCGCAGTCCCCGAGGGCCGGCTCCCAGCCGGCCACCGACATGGCCCGCAGCAGGAACGCGTCCAGCACCAGCGCCGGCGGCTTCACGCCCTCGGCGAGGGTGCGGAGCGCGCCCACGACGAGCAGGAACATCCGCAGCTGCGGTTCCTTCTCCTCGGCGGTCAGCCGGTCGGCGGTCTCCAGCACCGCGGTGCCGGCGGTGTAGGCCCGGTAGTCGCCGACGACGGCGGGACCGTAGGCCCGGATCGACTCGGCCTGGCTGACGATGTCCAGGTTCCGGCCGGTGTAGAGCTGCAGGTCCACGTGGCTGAACGGCTCCAGCCGGGCGCCGAACTTGCTCTTCGTGCGGCGCACGCCCTTGGCCACCGCGCGCACCTTGCCGGTGCGCCGGGTGAGCACCGTGACGATGCGGTCGGCCTCCCCCAACTTCTGGGTGCGCAGCACGATGCCCTCGTCGCGGTACAGCGACTGCGGAGTCGAGCTCATTCAGTACCCGAGCCTGTTGAGCTTCTTCGGGTCGTCCTGCCACTCCCCCAGCACCGTGACGTGCAGGTCCAGGTGCACCCGGCCGCCGAGCAGCGTCTCCAGCCCGACCCGGGCCTCGCTGCCGATCGCCTTGATGGTCTGCCCGCCCTTGCCCAGCAGCATCGGCTTCTGGCTGGGCCGCTCGACGTGCAGCAGCGCGTGCACCTCGGTGAAGACGGCGTCCGCGTCCCGCGGGTCGGGCCTGCGGATGACCTCCTCGACGCTGACCGCGAGCGAGTGCGGCACCTCCTGGCGGACCTTCTCCAGCGCCGCCTCCCGCACCAGCTCGGCGATCTGCCGCTCGACGTCCTCGTCGGTGGTCTGCTCCTCGGGGTAGAGCGGCGGCCCCTCCGGCAGCATCCCGATCAGCAGGTCGCACAGCAGCTCCACCTGGTCGCCGGCCACGGCGCTCACCGGCACCACCTCGCGGGCCTCGACCAGCCCGCTGGCGGCCACCAGCTGGGCGGTGATCGCCTTCTTGCTCGCGGCGTCGGTCTTGGTGACCACCAGGACGACCGGGGTGGACACCTCCTTCAGCTGCCGGGCGATGTAGGCGTCGCCGGCGCCGACCGGCTGGTCGGCCGGGATGCAGAAGACGATGACGTCGACGTCGGACAGGGTGTCGCGGACGACGTCGTTGAGCCGCTGACCGAGCAGGCTCTTGGGCTTGTGCAGGCCCGGGGTGTCGACGAGCACCAGCTGGCCGGCCGGCCGGTGGACGACGCCACGGATGGCGTGCCGGGTGGTCTGCGGCCGGTTGCTGACGATGCCGACCTTCTCACCGACCAGCGCGTTGGTGAGGGTGGTCTTCCCGGCGTTGGGGCGGCCGACCAGGGCGGCGAAGCCGCTGCGGTACGGCGGGTGCTCGGGGGTGTCCACGGCGCCCAGTCTCCCACCCGGGTACGACGGTCCCGCCGGACCGGCCCGCGCCGCCTGGGATCATGACCGGCATGCCTCCCCGGTCCCGACGCGAACAGGGTGAGCCGCTCGTGGTGCGGGCGGCCCGCGACCGGGAGCGGCACATCAGCCAGGTGACCAGCTACGGCTTCTTCGCCCGCCGCGGGCCCAAGCGGTCGGTCACCGTCGTCCCCACGCCGCTGCGGTACTGGCAGTACGACGCGGCCAGCCCGACCGTCGTGCTGCTGACCGTCGCCGCCCTCGCCGCCTGGCTGGGCTTCCTGGCCTGGCGGGACGGCGCGGCCGCGGTGGCCACCGAGCTGCCGCTGGCCGTCGGCCTCGCCGCGCTGGTGCTGCTGGGGTCCACCGGGCGGCTGACCGTCTCCGACCACGGGGTTTCCACCGACATCGCCGGCCTGCGGCAGACGTCGTCCTTCGGCGTCGTGCCGCGGGTGCTGGTCACCGAGGTCCGCGCCGGCCGGCCGCCGGCCGGCTGGCCCCGGCCCAAGCGGCGGGGCGGGTGGTGGCCCGGCCGGCAGCGGGTGAGCGTCCGGCACCTGGGCGGGGACGCGCTGACCGAGCAGGCGTTCACCGTGTGGGTCCGCGACCCGGCCGCCTTCGCCGACGCCCTGGACCAGCCGCTTCTCTGACGTCCCGGGCGCGCTTTCGGTACCGAAAGCGCGCCCGGGTGGTCCGGCTCAGCTCACGAGGTGGCGCGGAGGGTGCCGTCGGGGCCGGCCAGGTGCACGGGTGCGGACGGCGTCAGGTCGCGGACGGCGGCCAGTCCGGCCTCCTCGACGGCGTCCGCAGCCGTGACGACGGCGGCCGCCTCCAGCCCGGTGACCCCGCTGGACACCGCCGCGGCGACCGCCGCCTGCAGCGCCGACAGCCGCAGCGAGGGCAGCGCCACGGTGGCGGCCAGGTAGGTGCGGCCGTCGGTGTCGCGGACCGCGGCCCCCTCAGGGGCGCCGGTGCGGCCGCGGGCGGACCGGGCCAGGGTGACGAGCTTGGCGTCCTCGGGGTCGGGGTCGAGTTCGGTCACGGAACGAGTGTCCTTCCGGTGGATCCGGCCCTCCCGCAGGGGCCCGGCGCGAGCTTGCGAGCGGTGGGGGGCGGGAGGGTCCTTCCTCAGCCTTCCACGGCCGCCGGATGACGGCCGACCGCCGTGCTCCCCGAAGCCGTGGCGCCGGTGTGCTCGGCCGGCTCACCGGGAGCCGACTCGCCGTCCGCGTGGTCGCCGTCGGGCCGGCCGGCGTCGGGCCGCTCGCCGGTGTCCTCGGCTCCGGGCTCGGGCAGCCGGCAGACCAGCAGGGTGTCGATCCGGTTGCGCCGGCCGCCGGTGCTCTCCGCGACCAGCCGCAGGCCGCCGACCTCGGCGGCCGAGCCCTCGATGGGCACCCGGCCCAGCTCCCGGGCCAGCAGCCCGCCGACGGTCTCGACGTCGTCGTCCTCGGGCAGCTCGACCTTGAACAGGTCGGCCAGGTCGCCGACCGGCAGCCGGGCGGTGATCCGCACCGAGCCGTCGGCCAGCTCCTCGACCGGCGGCCGCTGGACGGTGTCGTGCTCGTCGTCGATCTCGCCGACGATCTCCTCGAGGATGTCCTCGATGGTGACCAGGCCCGCGAAGCCGCCGTACTCGTCGACGACGACGGCCATGTGGGTGCGCCGGGCCTGCATCTCGCGGAGCAGCTCGTCGACCGGCTTGGACTCCGGCACGAAGCTCGCCGGGCGCATGAGCTCGTCGACCCGGGGCCCGCCGCGGGGGTCGGCGTTGCCCTGCGAGCGGCGGACGAGGTCCTTGAGGTAGACGATGCCCAGCACGTCGTCCACGTTCTCGCCGATGACCGGGATCCGGCTGAACCCGCTGCGCAGCGCCAGCGCCAGGGCCTGCCGCAGCGACTTGGTGCTCTCGATCCACACCACGTCCGGGCGGGGCACCATGACCTCGCGGGCGATGGTGTCGCCGAGCTCGAACACCGAGTGGATCATGTTGCGCTCGCCGGTCTCGACGACGCCGCGCTCCTCGGCCATGTCGACCAGCTCGCGCAGCTCGACCTCGCTGGAGAACGGTCCGTCGCGGTAGCCGCGGCCCGGGGTGATCGCGTTGCCCAGCAGGATGAGCAGCGTCGACAGCGGGCCGAGGACCCGGCCGAGCAGCCGGATCAGCGGCGCCCCGGCCAGCGCGATCCCGTAGGCGTGCTGCCGGCCCAGGGTGCGCGGACCGACCCCGACCAGCACGTAGCTGACCACGGTCATCACCGCCGCGGCGGTGACCACCCCGAGGGCGATGCCGTCGAAGAGCACGAAGAAGACCACGGCCACCAGCACGGCCGCGGTCATCTCGCAGGCGATCCGCAGCAGGAGCAGCAGGGACACGTGCCGGGCGCGGTCGTCCACGACCCGGACCAGGGCAGCGGCGCGCTTGACGCCGTCCCGGCGCATCTCCTCCACCCGCGCCTTGGACAGCCGCTGCAGGGCGGCGTCCAGGGCGGCGAAGACGCCGGCCACCAGGACCAGGACGACGGCGATCACCAGCAGGACCACCGCGGTGGGGCTCATCGGGGCCCTGGCTCCCCGGCGGCCGGAGCCGGACCCGCGGGCTCGCCGGTCACCGGGTCCCGCGGGGTGGAGCGCCAGCCGTCGAGCAGCCGCTGCTGCAGGCCGAACATCTCCTTCTCCTCCTCGGGCTCCATGTGGTCGTAGCCCAGCAGGTGCAGCACGCCGTGGGTGGCCAGCAGCAGCAGCTCGTCGCCCATCGAGTGGCCGGCCGCGCGGGCCTGCCGGACGGCGACGGCGGGACACAGCACCACGTCACCCAGCAGCGCCGGCCCGGGGTCGGGGTCGTCGGGCCGGGCGGTGTCCAGCTCGTCCATCGGGAAGGCCAGGACGTCGGTGGGGCCCTTCTCGCCCATCCACCGCTCGTGCAGGCTGGCCATGTACTCGACGTCCACGCACAGCACCGACAGCTCGGCCAGCGGGCTGACGTCGAGCTCGCCGAGCACGTACCGGCAGACCCCGGCCAGGGCCTGCTCGTCGACGGTGATGTCGGACTCGTTCGCGACCTCGACGGCCACGCTCAGCTCCCCTGCTGCCGGCGCGGCCGGGTCGACCGGGCCGGCGCGGCGGCGTGCTGGTGCTCGGGCTGCCGCGCGGCGTCCCAGCGCTCGTAGGCGTCGACGATGTCGCCGACCAGCCGGTGCCGGACGACGTCGGTGCTGGTCAACTGGGCGAAGTGCACGTCGTCGATGCCGTCGAGGATGTCCCGGACGATCCGCAGGCCGCTCTGCGCGCCCCCGGGCAGGTCGACCTGGGTGACGTCGCCGGTGACGACCATCTTCGAGCCGAAGCCGAGCCGGGTGAGGAACATCTTCATCTGCTCGGCGGTGGTGTTCTGCGCCTCGTCGAGGATCACGAACGCGTCGTTCAGGGTCCGGCCGCGCATGTAGGCCAGCGGGGCCACCTCGATGGTGCCGGCCTGCATCAGCCGCGGGATGGACTCCGGGTCGACCATGTCGTGCAGCGCGTCGTACAGCGGCCGCAGGTAGGGGTCGATCTTGTCCGAGAGCGACCCGGGCAGGAAGCCCAGCCGCTCACCGGCCTCCACCGCGGGGCGGGTGAGGATGATCCGGTTGACCTGCTTGGTCTGCAGCGCCTGCACGGCCTTGGCCATGGCCAGGTACGTCTTGCCGGTGCCGGCCGGGCCGATGCCGAAGATGACCGTGTGCGCGTCGATGGCGTCGACGTAGCGCTTCTGGTTCAGCGTCTTGGGCCGGATGGTGCGGCCCCGGCGGCTGAGGATGTCGAGGCTGAGCACCTCCGCCGGGCGCTCGGAGCCGCCGCTGCGCAGCATGCCGACGACCCGGCGGACCGAGTCCGGCCGCAGCGCCTGGCCGGTGGCCAGCAGGGCGATGAGCTCGTCGAACACCCGCACGGCGAAGGCGTTGTCCGCCGGCTGCCCGGTGACGGTGATCTCGTTGCCCCGGACGTGGACGTCGGCGGCCAGCTCGGCCTCGACCAGCCGGAGCAGCTCGTCGCCGGAACCGAGGAGGGCGACCATCGAGACGGACTCGGGGACGGTGATGGCGGTGCGGACGGCGGCCGGCGCCCCGCCCGCGGGGGTGGACCCGCCCGCCGTGGTCTCGTCGAGAGCGGCGGCACGCGCCGAGCTCTCCAGGGACGTGCTGCTACCGGTGGGGGCGGCGTCTGGTGCGGTGTCGGGCAAGAACGCTCGACCCTGCCTTCCTGCGACGGGGCTGTGACCGGTCCAGCCTACCCGCGCGGGGAGCCCGCCAACCCGGTTCCGGGGTGATCCTGGTCGGCTCAGCGCCCGGTGTAGCCCGCCTTCCCCGGCCCCTCGGCGAGGAAGGAGGCGACCGCGCCGCGGAGGTCCTCGGTGCCGAAGAGCAGGCCGGACACCGCGGGCACGACGTCGTCGGCGGCCCGCGCCCCCTCCCGGACGGCGGTGGCGACCAGCCGCTTGGTGGCGGCGTGGGCCACGGTCGGGCCGGCGGCGACCCGGTGGGCGTACGCGCGGGCGGCCTCGGCGAACCCCTCGTCGGGCAGCACCCGGTTGACCACGTTCCACCGCTCCAGCACCGCCGCCGGGTAGCGCTCACCGGTGAAGACCAGCTCCCGGGCCCGCGCCGGGCCCGCGCGCTCGGCCAGCCGCTGCGGCCCGCCCATCGACGGGGTCAGCCCCACCACGATCTCGACCAGGCCGAAGGAGGCGCCCTCGGCGGCGAGCAGCACGTCGCAGCCCAGCGAGATCTCGAACGCCGCGGTGAGGGTGAGGCCGTGCGCGGCGAAGACCGTGGGCACCGGCAGGTCCTCGAGCGTCTGCACCGTGCGCAGCAGCCGGGCCCACAGCGCGCCGCCCCGCGCGACGGCGTCGGGCCCCTCGGCGATCTCGGCGAAGAGGTGCACGTCCACGCCCGCGGACACCACCCGGCCGCGGGCCTCCAGCAGCACCGCCCGGGCCCGGTCCGGACGTCCGGGCTCGGTCAGCGCCACCAGCTCGGTCGTCACCCGCTCCCAGGCGTCGAACACCGCCGCGTCGAACAGGTTCAGCGGCGGGTTGTCGAGGACGACGACGGCGACGTCGCCGTCCTGCTCGACCCGGACGGGCGCTGTGCTCTCGGTCACGTCCCGATCCTGGCCCATCCCCGGCGGGGACGCCGGTCAGCCCGGGGGCCAGCCCATCGGGCGGCCGCCCAGGACGTGCAGGTGCACGTGCTGCACCGTCTGCCCGGCGGCCGGGCCGGTGTTGGTCACCAACCGGTAGCCCGGCTCCGCGGAGTCCGCGGTGACCAGGCCCTCCTGCTCGGCCACCGCGTGCGCCGCGGCGACGACCTCGGCGAGCAGCTGCGGGTCGGCGCCCACCAGCAGCCCGGCGGTGGCGTGGTGGTCCTTGGGGACGACCAGCACGTGGGTGGGCGCCTGCGGGTTGATGTCCCGGAAGGCCAGCGTGCGGTCGGTCTCGTGGACGACGTCGGCCGGGATCTCCCCGGCCACCATCCGGCAGAAGAGGCAGTCCCCCGTGTTCCCGGTCACGGACGCGACCCTAGTTCAGCGCCTGGTCCGGGTGTGGGCGACCATGTGACCCACCGTCGACCAGGAGGCTGCCGTGCCCGCTCCCCGCCCCCACCCGAGGACGTAGTGGGCGCCGCCCGCGCCGTCCGGTCGGATGGTCCCGCAGCACCACACCCGCTCTCCCGGCGGCGCTTCCTCGCCGTCACCGCCGCCGCCCTCACCGCCCCGCTGGCCGCCTGCGGCGACGACCCCCCGGCCGCCTCGGAGACCGACCGCCGGCTGGTCATCGGCGCGATCCCCGACCAGGACCCCGAGGTGCTGCAGCGCCAGCACCGCACCGTCGCCGACGCCCTGTCCGCCGGGCTCGACCTCGACGTCAGCTACCAGTCGGTCACCGACTACGGCGCCGCGGTCTCGCTGTTCCGCACCGGCGACCTGGACCTCGTCTGGTTCGGCGGGCTGACCGGCGTCCAGGCCCGGCTGCAGACCCCTGGCGCCCTGCCGCTCGTCCAGCGCGACATCGACGCCGACTTCCACTCCGTCTTCGTGGTCAACGCCGCCACCGGGCTGGCGCCGTCGGACGACCTCACCCCGCTGGCCGACCTCCGCTTCACCTACGGCAGCGAGACCTCGACGTCCGGCCGGCTGATGCCGGCGTGGTTCCTCCAGCAGCAGGGCGTCGACCCGGAGGGCTTCCCCGGCGGCCCGGGGTTCTCCGGCTCCCACGACGCCACCCTCGCCCTGGTCGCCACCGGCAGCTACCAGGCCGGCGTGCTCAACGAGCAGGTGTGGACCGCGCGGACCGAGGAGGGACTGGTCGACCCGGCGGTGGTCCGCTACTCGCGGACGCCGGGCTTCTCCGACTACCACTGGCTGCTCGGGCCGTCGGCCGTCCAGCGGCTGGGCGAGGACCTGCCCGCCCGGCTGACCGTCTGGTTCACCGGTCTGTCCGCCGACGACGCGGACGCCGCCGAGGTCCTCGACCTGTTCGGCGCCGGCTCGTTCGTGCCCACCGAGGCCGGCAACTACGACGCGATCGAGCAGATCGGCCGTCAGCTCGGGCTGATCACCTGACCGCCGTCCTGCGGCTGTCGGGGGTGGTGGTCCGGTACGGCGGCACGCCCGCGCTGGACGGGGTCGACCTGACCGTGGCCGCCGGCGAGCGGGTGGCCGTGGTCGGCCCGTCCGGAGCCGGGAAGTCGACGCTGCTGGCCCTGGCCAACGGCGCCGTGCCGCCGACGGCCGGGGAGGTGCGGGTGCTCGGCGCCGACCCGGGCGCGCTCCGCGGCCGGGAGCTGCGCCGGCTGCGAGCGCGGGTGGGCACCGTGCACCAGCACCTGGAGCTGGTCGACCGGCTGCGGGTGGTGCACAACGTCAACGCCGGCCGGCTGGGGAGCTGGCCGGCGTCCCGGGCGGCCTGGTCGCTGGTCAGCCCGCAGGGGCTGCCCGAGGTCCTCGACGCGCTCGCGCAGCTCGAACTGGCCGACCGGGTCTTCGAGCGCACCGACCGGCTCTCCGGCGGGCAGCGGCAACGGGTGGCCGTCGCCCGGCTGCTGGTCCAGCGCCCGGAGCTGGTCCTCGCCGACGAGCCGGTGTCCGCCCTCGACCCGTCCCTGGCCGACCGGGTGCTCGGGCTGCTGGCCGGGCCGGCTGACCGCGGCGGCGCGCTGGTGGCCGCCCTGCACGACCCGGCGCTGGCGCTGCGGCACTGCACCCGGGTGGTCGGCCTGGTCGCCGGGCGGGTGGTCCTCGACGCGCCCGCGGCGGCGCTGTCCACCGGCGATCTGGCCGACTTCTACGGGGCGCCGCGGTGACCGCCGTCCTGGACGCGCCCCCGCGGGCGGTCCGGCCCCGGCTGCGCCGCGACCGGGCCCGGTGGGGCTGGGGCCTGGCCGCGGTCGCCGTCCTCGGCTGGTCGCTGGCCGGCGCCGGCCTGTTCGACGGCGACGTGGTCAACCCCGCAGGGGCCGCCCAGTTCGGCCGGTTCGCCGCCGCCGCGCTGTCCCCCGCGCTCGACGGCCCCTTCCTGGACGTGCTCGCCTCCTCGGTGCTGGTCACCGTCGCCTACGCGGCACTGGGCGCGGCGCTGGCCGTGCTGCTCGGCGCGGTCGGGGCGGTCGGCGTCGCCCGCACCACGTGGGGACGGCGCCGCACCGGCTGGGCCCTGGTCCGCGGTGCGCTGGCCGTGCCCCGCGGGCTGCACGAGGCGGTGTGGGGGCTGCTGCTGGTCAACGTGCTGGGCCTGGACCCCTGGGTCGGCGTGCTGGCCATCGGGCTGCCCTACGGCGCGGTCACCGCCAAGGTGTTCGCCGACCTGCTCGACGAGGTGCCCCGCGGCGCGCACGACGCGCTGCTGGCCGCCGGGGCCGGCCGGGCCACCGCCGTCCTCTACGGGCTGCTCCCCCCGGCGTCGGGCGGGCTGCTCGGCTACTCCTTCTACCGACTGGAGTGCGCGGTGCGCTCCGCGGTCGTGCTCGGCCTGATCGGGGCCGGCGGGCTGGGACAGCAGCTGTCGCTGTCGTTCGCCTCGCTGCGCTGGGAGCAGGTGTGGTCCTGCGTCTACGCACTGGCGACGCTGTGCCTGCTCGCCGACGGCGCCGGACGGGCCGTCCGCCGCCGGCTGGCCGAGCCGCGCGGCGCCGGCGACCGGCTGGTCCGGGACGCGGTGCTCACCGCCGCGGTGCTGGCCGCCCTCGCCCTAGTCGGGTGGGCGTGGTGGTACCTGGCCGTCTCCCCCGCCACGCTGGTCGCCGACCGGACCGCCGAGCAGCTGGCCCACGTCCTCGCGGCCGCCTGGCCGCCGGACACCTCCGGCGACCTGCTGGCCGCCCTGGTGTCGGCGTCGGTCGACACGGTGCAGATGTCGGTGATCGCCGTCGCGGTGGCCACGCTGGGAGCCGTGCTGCTCGCGGGCGTCGCCGCCCGCCCCCCGGGACGCCCCGGGCCGGGACGGCGGCTGTCCGGGGCGCTCGTCCGCGGCGGGTTCCTGCTGCTGCGCGCGGTGCCCGCCCCGGTGTGGGCGCTGGTGCTGCTGTTCGTGCTGCTCCCCGGCGTGCTGCCCGGCGCGCTGGCGCTGGGCGTCTACACCCTGGGCGTGCTCGGCCGGCTGGCCGCCGAGGCCACCGAGGAGCTCGACCCGCGGCCTCGGGCGGCGCTGACCGCGCTGGGGGCGCACCCGGCCGCGGGCTGGCTGTACGGCGTCCTCCCGCGGGCGACCGGACCGGTGCTGGCGTTCGCGCTGTACCGGTGGGAGGTCGCGGTCCGGGACAGCGTGCTGGTCGGCGTGCTCGGCGCCGGCGGCCTGGGCGCGTTGCTCGCCACCGGGCTGGCCACCTTCGACTGGGCCGCGGTCGCCACGACCCTGGTGGTCCTGGTGCTGCTGACCCTGGCCGTCGACCTGGTCAGCGCCCGCGCCCGCGCCGCCCTGCGCTGACCGCCCCAGCCGCCGTCTCCGCACTCGCCGCCCGCTCCCTCCTCGAGTTGATCATCGGCGTCTTGCCCGCCGTGCCGGCGTGTGAGGCCGTGTCACTGGCAAGAAGCCCATGATCGACTACTGAAGAGGTGGGTCGGGCCGCGGACTACGCCCAGCGGGTCCTGGTGCTGAGCACCGCGAGGGCGGCGGCGCCGGCGGTCGACGTCCGCAGCACCTCCTGGCCCAGCCGGACCGACCGCGCGCCGGCCGCGCGGAACGCCACCACCTCGCCGTCGGTCAGCCCGCCCTCGGGGCCGACGATGACCGCGATCGAGCCGGTGCGCGGCACCTCGACGCGGGTCAGCGGCTGGCGGGCCTGCTCGTGCAGCACCAGGGCGAGGTCGAGCTCCCCGAGCATCCCGCAGACCTGACGGGTGCTCATCGGCTCGGTCACCTCGGGCACCCGCGGGCGGCGGGCCTGCTTGCTGGCGGCCCGGGCCGTGGCGCGCCACCGCGCGAGCCCCTTGTCCACCCGGCCCTCGCGCCACCTGGTGACGCAGCGGGACGCCGTCCACGGCACGATCCGGTCGACGCCGAGCTCGGTGGCCAGGTCGACGGCCAGCGGCCCGCGATCGCCCTTGGGCAGTGCCTGGACCAGCACGAACTCCGGCTCCGGCGCGGGGACCTCGTGCCGGGCGACGACCTGCACGACCAGGGTGCCGGCGTCGGCGGACAGCGCTGCGCCCTCGACCAGCAGGCCGCGCCCGTCGCTGACCCGGACCCGCTCGCCCGGCTGCAGCCGCAGCACGTCGACGGCGTGCCGGCCCTCCGGCCCGCCGACGGTCAGCTGCTCGGTGTCGGGGACCTCGTCGAGCAGGAACAGCGGGGTCCCGTCGAGGTCCGGGGCGGCGTCCGTGGGCCCGGATCCGGTCACTTGAACGCGTCGCGCACCCGGGAGAACAGACCGCCCTGCGGGGCGCCGCTGCCGTCGGGCAGCTCCTCCCCGCGCAGGGTGGCCAGCTCCCGCAGCAGCTGGCGCTGCCGGTCGTCGATCCGGGTGGGGGTCTGCACGTCGACGTGCACCATCAGGTCGCCGCGGCCGGTGCCGCGCAGCCGGGGTGCCCCGTGCGCCCGCAGGTTCAGCACGCTGCCGGACTGGGTGCCGGCCTTGATGTCGAGGTCCTCGACGCCGTCCAGGGTCTGCAGCTTGAGGGTGGTGCCGAGCGCCGCCGCGGTCATCGGCAGGGTGACCCGGCAGTGCAGGTCCTCGCCGTCCCGGGTGAACACCTCGTGCGGCCGCTCGTGCACCTCGACGTAGAGGTCGCCGGCCGGACCGCCGCCGGGGCCCACCTCGCCGTGCCCGGCGAGCCGGATCCGCATGCCGTCCTCGATGCCGGCCGGGACCTTGACCGGGATCGTCCGGCGGGCCCGCACCCGGCCGTCCCCGGCGCACTTGGGGCACGGCTCGGGGATGACCTGGCCGGTGCCGCCGCAGGTCGGGCAGGGCCGCGTGGCCACCACCTGGCCGAGGAAGGAGCGCTGCACGCTCTGCACCTCGCCGCGGCCGTCGCAGGTCGTGCAGGAGGTGGGGTGCGTGCCCGGGGCGGTGCCCGCGCCGGTGCAGGTGTCGCACAGCACCGCGGTGTCGACGGTGATGTCGGTGGTGGTGCCGAAGACGGTCTCGTCGAGGTCGAGGTCGACCCGGATCAGCGCGTCGCCGCCGGCGCGGGTCCGGCTGCGCGGTCCGCGGGTCGTGGTGCCGCCGAAGAAGGCGTCCATGATGTCGCCGAGCCCGCCGAAGCCGGCGCCCTGGCCGAACGGGCTGCCACCGCCGCGGCCGGTGTCGTACGGGTCGCCGCCCAGGTCGACGATCCGCCGCTTCTCCGGGTCGGTGAGCACCTCGTAGGCCCGGCTGACCTCCTGGAAGCGCTCCTTGGCCTCGGGCTCGGGGTTGACGTCGGGGTGCAGGTCCCGGGCCAGCCGCCGGTAGGCGCGCTTGATGTCGTTGTCGCTGGAGCCCGGGGCCAGGCCCAGCACGCCGTAGTAGTCGGTCGCCATCGAAGTGTTCTCGCCCCTCAGCTCTCGGCCAGCAGTTGGCCGACGTAGCGGGCCACGGCTCGTACCGCGGCCATGTTGCCTGCGTAGTCCATCCGGGTCGGTCCGACGACGCCCAGGCCGCCGAGGGCCTGGTCACCGGAGCCGTAGCCCACGGAGACGAACGACGCGCCGGTGAGCGCCTCGTGCTCGTTCTCCTCGCCGATGCTCACCATCACCGTGCTCGGCCCCACCTCGGCCATCAACCGCAGGACCACGACCTGTTCTTCCAGGGCCTCCAGCAGCGGGCGCACGCTGCCGTGGAAGTCCAGCGCGCTGCCGCGGGTGAGGTTGGCGGTGCCGCCGATGACCAGGCGGTCCTCGGTGGGCTCCACCAGCGTCTCGAGCAGCGTGGCACTGACCGCCGCGACCAGACCGCGCAGGTGCGGCGGCGCGTTGTCCACCAGGTCCGCGACCTTGCCGCTGGCCTCGGCCAGCTTGGCGCCGGCGAAGGCGGCGTTGAGCAGCGTGCGCAGCTCGGCGACGGTCTCGGTGTCGGCCTCGGTCGCCGTCTCGACCACCCGCTGCTCCACCCGGCCGGTGTCGGTGATCAGCACCACGAGCAGCCGGTGCACCGTCAGCGGGACCAGTTCCAGGTGCCGGACGGCGCTGCGCGACAGCGTCGGGTACTGGACGACGGCGACCTGCCGGGTCAGCTGCGCGAGCAGCCGCACCGTCCGGCCCAGCACGTCGTGCAGGTCGACGGCACCGTCGAGGAACTTCTCGATCGCCTTGCGCTCGGCCACCGACAGCGGCTTGACCGCCGACAGCCGGTCGACGAAGAAGCGGTAGCCCTTGTCGGTGGGCACCCGGCCGGCGCTGGTGTGCGGCTGGGTGATGTACCCCTCCTCCTCGAGCACCGCCATGTCGTTGCGGATCGTGGCGGGGCTGACGCCCAAGTCGTACCGGGCGGCCAGGGCCTTGCTGCCCACCGGGTCGTTGGTGGAGACGTAGTCCTGGACGATGGCCCGCAGCACCTGCAGGCGCCGGTCGTCGTGCGCCACGGCGGACACCTCCGTACGGGTCGACGGGTCCGCGCGCCGGACGCCCCGCACCACCGGCAGGTGGCTGGCACTCGCACGGACCGAGTGCCAGCATACGACCGTCGTCCCCCGGGGGCAGCGACTCGCGGGGGCGCTCACTACCCTGGGACCGGTCGACGGACCCGAGCCGGCGGGGCCGAGGAGTGGGGGTCTGTCCTGATCTTCAAGGCGGTTCGGGACGGGCGGCCGTACCCCGAGCACAACTTCTCCACCCGCGACTGGGCGCAGATCCCCCCGCGGCAGCTCCGGCTCGACGCGCTGATCACGACCAAGCGCGAGCTGGCGCTGGACGCGCTGCTGGCCGACGACTCCACCTTCTACGGCGACCTGTTCCCGCACGCCGTGCAGTGGCAGGGTGAGCTGTACCTCGAGGACGGACTGCACCGGGCGCTGCGCGCGGCGCTGCAGCAGCGCACCGTGATCCACGTGCGGGTGCTGGACCTGGACACCCTCATCCAGTCCCCGTCCGGGGAGTCCACCGCGGCCGCCGACCCGGCCACTGGTCCGCAAGCCGGTCCGCATGCCGGCCCCGCCGCCGGTGCCACGCGCCCGGCGTCACCCGGCGAGCTCGCCGACACCTCCGCCCCGTGGGGCTCCGGGCCGTGGGGCGCGGCCGCGCGCGGCGGCGCCTAGATCTCTCCACCACGATGGGCGTGCGGAACTACCTGGTCGACGGCCTCTCCGGCACCGGCAAGACCTCGGTCTGCGACGAACTGCAGCGCCGCGGCCACCGCGCCGTCCATGGTGACCGCGAACTCGCCTACGTCGGTGATCCGGAGACGGGCGAACCGCGGGACGTCCCCGCGCACGAACACCACGTCTGGGACGTGGACGAGGTCAGAGCCCTGGTCGCCGACAGGACCGACCCTGCGACGTTCTTCTGTGGTGGCTCCCGGAACTCCTCGAGGTTCATCGACCTGTTCGACGGCGTGTTCGTCCTCGTCGTCGACGTGGACACACTGAACAGGCGGCTCGACGGACGACCGGACGACGAGTGGGCCGGCGGAGAGCCGGTGGAACGCGAGCGGATCGTGCGATGGCACGAGACGGGGCGGGGTGTCCCGGACGGCATCCCGATCGACGCCGCCGCACCGATCGCCGACGTCGTCGACGACATCCTCCGTCACGTCGACGCGCGGACCAGCTAGGACGCCGCGGTCCGGTCGGCTGCGAGCGGCGCGCCATGGCTCCTCGCGGGATCTGCGGTCTCGTGGCTTCGGGCGCCCGAAGCCCGCGCGAGACCGCAGATCTCGCGAGCCGGACGTCCCCGCGGGAACGCCTCGGGGAGCGAATGTCGGACCCCGCCGGGGCCGAGGTTGTCCGGCCGGGGCCGGCGGGTGCAGGCTCCGGGCCGTGACGATCCGGTGGTTCACCGATGCCGACCGGGACGAGCAGGCGCGGGTCGCCCGGCAGCAGGTCGAGCGGGACGAGCTGCTGATGACCTTCGCCGGGTGGCTGGAGGACCGTGTCGGACACCACGGGCCGTTCACCGTGCCCCGGCTGACCCCCGAGACGGAGGCCCGCCTGATCCAGCTCCTGCGGGACGCGAAGGCCCCACCCGCAACCGGCTAGAGCCAGCCCTTCTCCTCGGCCACCCGCGCGGCCTCCACCCGGGTGCGGGCGCCGGTCTTGCCGATCGCCGAGGACAGGTAGTTGCGGACCGTCCCCTCGGAGAGGAACAACCGCCCGGCGATGTCGGCGACGGTGGCCCCGCCCGCCGCGGCGCGGAGCACGTCGGCCTCCCGAGCTGACAGCGGCGTGGCCCCCAGCGCCAGCGCCGCCGCGGCCAGGTCCCGGTCGATGACCCGCTCCCCGTCGACCACCGCGCGGATGGCCCGGGCCAGCTCGGCGACCGGGGAGTCCTTCACCAGGAAGCCGGCCGCCCCCACCTCCATCGCCCGACGCAGGAAGCCCGGCCGGCCGAAGGTGGTGAGCACCACGGCCCGGACGGCGGGCAGCTCCGCGGCGAGCTCGCGGGCCGCCTCGATGCCGTCACGCCCGGGCATCTCGATGTCCAGCAGGGCCACGTCGGGAGCGGCGGCGCGGGCCGCGGTCAGCACCTCGTCCCCCCGGCCGACCTCGGCCACGACCTCGATGTCCGGCTCCAGGTCCAGCAGCGCCCGCAGCGCCCCGCGCACCAGCGTCTGGTCCTCGGCCAGCAGCACCCGGATCGTCATGCGGGCAGCACCGCTGCCGACTCGGGCACCAGCGGCACCGTGGCGTGCACCCGGTACCCGCCGCCGTCCATCGGGCCGGCGTCCAGCTCCCCGCCCAGCGCGCCGACCCGCTCCCGCAGGCCGGTGAGCCCAGCCCCGTCGGACCTGCCCGTGGTCCCCGCGCCGGTCCCGGCGCCGTCGTCGGTGACGGTCAGCTCCACCCGGACACCGTCCTCGACGAGGTCGACGGTCACCGTCCGGGCCCGGCTGTGCCGCAGCACGTTGGTGGTGGCCTCCCGCACCACCCAGCCCAGCGCGGCGTCGACCCCGCCGGGGAGCGTGGGCACCCGGTCGGGCCGGTGCAGCGCGATGCCCGCGCCGGACAGCGCCGCCCGCGCCTCGGCCAGCGCCTGCGCGCAGCTGACCTGCCGGTACCCGCTGACCGCCTCCCGGACCTCGGCCAGTGCCTTCCGGGCGGCCTCCTCGACGTCGGCCATCTCCTGCGCGGCGCGCCGCGGGTCGGCCTCGGCCAGCCGGCGCGCGAGCTCGCTCTTCAGCGCGATCAACGACAGCGAGTGGCCGAGCAGGTCGTGCAGGTCGCGGGCGAAGCGGAGCCGCTCCTCGGCCACCGCGTTCCGGGCCAGCTCCTCACGGGCCTCCTGCAGCTCCCGGTTGACGGTGATCAGGTAGCGCATCCCCCGCAACGCGAACGCGGTCAGCAGGCAGCACACCGGCAGGAGCAGCAGTCCCCACTCCCCGCCGGCGGCCAGCACGGCAGCGGACACGGCCGCCGCGGCGAGCACGGCCGGCCACACCCAGCGCTCGGGGAGCACGCTGGCGGCGGCCGCGGAGACGTAGATCAGCAGGCCGGCCCAGGGTGGGCCCATCGCCACCGCCAGACCCACCCCCAGCACGGCCACCGCGAGGAAGTCCCACCGCGGTCCGGGGCGGGCGGCGAGTCCGCTCATGGTCCGCAGGTAGACGACGGTGAAGACGACGAGCCCCGCCGCCGCGAGCAGCCGGACGCCGGGCGACCGCTCGGTGCGGACCAGGTCCAGGACCGGGAAGACCTGGAACAGCAGCCAGGGCAGGGCGAAGCCCATCCGCTGCCACCGGCTCGGCTCCGTCACCATGGCGACAGTCTCCCGGCTCAGCCGGCGACGGCGTGCAGCGGACGGCGCCGCGCCGCCACGACCGTGAGGACGGCGAACACCCCGGTGAAGCCGGCCAGCACCAGCACCCCGCCCGCGGACGGCGTCCCTCCGGCGACGACGTCCCGGCCCAGCTGGGCGTACCAGTAGGAGGGTGTCGCGTGAGCCAGGTCGACCAGACCCGGGGGCAGGATCTCCACCGGCCACCAGAGCCCGCCGAGCGCGGCCAGCACCGTGCCGAGGATGCTGATCGCCGCACCCGCCGCCTGGGACTCCAGCGTCAGGCCCAGACCCAGGCCCAGCGCGACGAAGACCGCCGAGCCGGCCCAGAGCACCCCGACCAGCGCCAGCCACGTGCCCAGCCCCAGCTGCACGCCGTTGACGTACCGGCCGACCAGCGCCACCACCACCAGGCTGGGCAGCACCAGCAGCGCGCCGACCAGCACGTCGACGGTGACCGCGGTGCCTGGCGGGACCGGGAGCACCCGCAGCTGCCGCAGCCAGCCCGAGGAGCGGTCGAAGGCCAGCCGGACGGTGGCGCCGAGGGCCGCACCGAGGGCGCCGTAGGCCATCATCGACACCAGGTAGAGCCGGGCCTGGTCCTGCTGCGCGCCGGCCGCCGCGGCCTGCGCCCCGAAGACCTTGGTGAACAGCACGGTGAAGAGCGCGGGCAGCAGCACGGTGAAGAACAGGTACTGCCGGTTGCGTCCGATCCGGCGCAGCTGGAAGAGCAGCAGGTCGGTCATCGGGGGGCTCCGGTCCGGTCGACGAGGTCCAGGAAGGCCTGCTCGAGGGTGGCGCCGCGGACCTCCAGGTCGGGCAGCCGGTCGCCGTCGCCGAGCAGTGCCCGCAGGGTCGCCTCGGCGTCGGTGGTGGCCAGCTCCACCCGGTCCCCGGCGCCACCGACGGCGGTAACGCCGGGCAGCAGCGCGAGCCCGTCCCGCGGGCCCGGGCAGCGGAACCGCACCGTGCGGCCGGCGACCCGGGACTTGATCGCGGCGGCCGCCCCGTCAGCCACGATCCGTCCGGCGTCGACCACCACGACCCGGTCGGCGACCGCGTCGGCCTCGTCCAGGTGGTGGGTGGCGAAGACGACGGTGTGCCCGCGGCCGGCCAGCCCGCGCATCGTGGCCCAGAAGGCCTGCCGGCCCTCGACGTCCATGGCCGAGGTGGGCTCGTCGAGCACCAGCAGCGGCGGCGCCCCCGCCAGCGCGAGCGCGAGCAGCACCCGCTGCCGCTGCCCGCCGGACAGCGCGTCCACCGGGCGGCCGAGCAGCCCGTCGATGCCGGTGGTGGTCACCAGGTCCGCCGTCGGCCACGGGTCGTCGTACTGGCGGCGCACCAGGGTCAGCACCTCCCCCACCCGCGACTCGCCCGGCAGGCCACCGTGCTGGAGCATCGCGCCGACCCCACCCCGGCGGATCGCGGTGGCGGGGTCCTGGCCGAGCAGCCGGACCCGGCCGGCCGCGGGCCGGAACGTGCCCAGCGCCGCGTTCACGATCGAGGACTTGCCGGCGCCGTTGGCACCGAGCAGGGCGACGGTCTCAGCGGCGGCGATCCGCAGGTCGAGCCCGTCGACGGCGAGCGTCTCTCCGTACCGGACGGTCAACCCCTCGACGTCGAGGGCAGGGGTGGGAGCCATGGCACGAGCCTGGCCGGGCACCCGGCCCGGCCGGCAGTGCGAGACGTCGTCAGCTCCGTCTGACATCCGTCAGGCGGCTGCGGCCGCGGGTCAGCCGAGGAGCCGGCGGACGGCGTCGACGACGGTGCCCGGCGCCTCGGTCGGGATCTGGTGCCCGGCGTCGACGACGGTGACCTCGGTGCTGCCCAGGGCGGCCAGCCGCTCCTGGCCGGCGGTCCAGGACGCGGAGCGGCCCTCGCCCCGGCTCAGCACGGCCACCGGGAGGTCCGCGGGCAGCTCGGTGACCGCGGCGGCCGCCGCCTCGACGTCGGCGAGGTCCAGCGCCTCGCCGGCCATGGCCACGTCGCCGAGGTCCGACGCCCCGGTGCCCTGCAGGACGCCGACGGAGGGGTCCAGCGCGTCGACCAGCACCAGGCCGGCGACCCGCTCGGGGTGCCGGGCGGCGTAGGTCCGGGCGGGGTAGCCGCCGAAGGAGTGCGCCACCAGCACGGCCTGCCCGTCCCCGGCCGCGTGCGCGACGACGGCGTCGAGCTCCGCGTCCAGGTCGTCGGCGCCCCGGCCGGGCTCGTCGGGGGCAGGGCTGCCGCCGGTGCCGGGCCGGTCGTAGCGGCAGACCCGGGCGTCGCCCGCCAGGGCGCGCTCGACGTCCAGCCACTGCGCGGAGGAGGCGTCGTCCCCGATGCCGTGCACGAGCACCACCGCTGCCCCCTCCCCGGCGCACGCCACCTGCTGCCCGGCGACCTCCGCCGTCTCCTCGCCGGGCACCGGTCCCGGGCCGCCCGAGCAGCCGGTCAGGACGATCAGCGCGGCCACCAGGGCACCGCAGGTCCGTACGCGCGGCACCGTAGCGCCGGCCCCGCTGCAGGGGCCCGCCGCGAGCGTGCGAGCGGTGGGGGGCAGTGGGGTCCTTCAGTCGGTGAGGTCGCGGATCACCGCGTCGGCCAGTAGCCGGCCGCGGTCGGTGAGGACGGCGCGGCCGGCGGCGTGCGGCCCGGCCGCCAGCAGCCCCCGGACGACGGACTCCGCGGCGCGGGCCCGCCCGGCCTCGGACAGCGCGGACAGCGACAGGCCGTCCCGGAGCCGCAGCCCGAGCATGACCCGCTCCAGCGCCTGGTCCTCGGCGGTGAGGTGCTCGGCGTCCGCGGCCGGGGACAGCTCCGCGGCCAGCCGGTCGGCGTACGCGGCGGGGTGCTTGACGTTCCACCAGCGCAGCCCGCCGACGTGCGAGTGCGCGCCCGGGCCGATCCCCCACCAGTTGGCGTTGGCCCAGTACAGCTCGTTGTGCCGGCAGCGGGCGGCGCGGTCCCGCGCCCAGTTGGACACCTCGTACCAGTCCAGGCCGGCCCCGGCGAGCACCCGGTCGGCCTGCTCGTACCGGTCGGCGAGGACGTCGTCGTCGGGCATCGGGAGCTCGCCACGGACCACCCGCCGGGCGAGCCGGGTGCCCTGCTCGACGATCAGCGCGTAGGCGCTCACGTGGTCGACCGGGGCGTCGAGGACGGCGTCCAGCGACGCCGCCCAGTCCGCGTCGGTCTCGCCGGGAGCGCCGTAGATGAGGTCCAGGTTGACGTGCTCGAAGCCCGCGGCGCGGGCCTCCCGGGCGGCCTGGACCGCCCGGCCCGGGGTGTGCCGGCGGTCCAGCACCGCCAGCACGTGCTCGGCGGCGGACTGCATGCCCAGGCTGACCCGGGTGAAGCCGCCGGCCCGCAGGGCGGCCAGCGACGCCGGGGTCACCGACTCCGGGTTGGCCTCGGTGGTGACCTCGACGTCCGGCGCCACCGGGAAGAGCTCGCGGACGGCGTCCATGACCGCGACCAGGTCCTCGGCCGGCAGCAGCGTCGGGGTGCCGCCGCCGACGAACACCGTCTGCACCTCGGGACGGTCCGGGCCGAGCACCTCGGCGGCCAGCCGGAGCTCGGTGATCGCCGTCCCGGCGTACTCGCTGCGGTTGGCGCCGGGGCCCAGCTCGTCGGAGGTGTAGGTGTTGAAGTCGCAGTAGCCGCAGCGGGTCGCGCAGAAGGGCACGTGGACGTACAGCCCGAAGGGCGTCGTCGGCAGCCCGGCGCGGGCGGTGTCGGGGAGCATCTTCGGCCCGGCCGGCAGTGCCGGGGTCGGGCCGAGCAGCGGCAGGGTCGTCGTCATCCGGCCTCCAGTGTGCGCCAGGACGGCGGACGGCAGGATGCCCCCGTGACCGACGGAACAGTGCTGCAGGTCGAGGTCTCCCGCGGGACGGCCCGACTGACCCTCGACTCCCCCGCCAACCGCAACGCGCTGTCCCGGGCGATGCGCGCCCAGCTGCGCGCGGCGCTGACCGACGTCCTCGCCGACGACGCCGTCCGGGTCGTCGTCCTCGACCACACCGGGCGGGTGTTCTGCTCCGGGATGGACCTGACCGAGGGCGCCGGCGGGTCGGCCGCCGACCAGGGGGTCAACGAGTTCCCCGAGCTGCTGGACCTGCTCTGGACGGCGCCCAAGCCGGTGCTGGCCGCCGTCCGCGGACCGGCGCGCGCCGGTGGGGTGGGGCTGCTCGCCGCTTGCGACGTCGTGGTCGCCGGCGCCTCGGCGACCTTCGCGTTCAGCGAGGTGCGGATCGGCGTCGTCCCCGCGGTGATCTCGGCGGTCTGCCGGCCGCGGATGCTGCCCAACGTCGTGCACCGGCTGATGCTGACCGGCGAGGTCTTCGACGCCGCGGTGGCCGCCGCCGGCGGGCTGGTCGACCTCGCGGTCGCCGACGACGAGGTGGACGGCACCGTGGCCGCGCAGGTCACGGCGCTGGCCGCGGGCGCCCCGGCCGCGCTGGCGGAGACCAAGCGGCTGCTCCGGTCGGGCACCGAGCTGGCCGGGCAGTTCCCCGGGCTGCTCGAACTGTCGGCCCGCTACTTCGCCGGCGAGGAGGGCCAGGAGGGGATGGCCGCGTTCCGGGAGAAGCGCCCCGCCCGCTGGGTGCCGGCCCCGGACTGACCCCCGCTTCGCCGACGGTGTGCACCGACCGTGGCCCCCTGCAGGGACCCGCCGCGAGCCTGCGAGCGGTGGGGCGGCGTCAGGCCTCGTCCAGAGGCTCGCCGCGAGCCCGCGAGCGGTGAGGGGGACGAGGTCCTTGTTCAGCGCAGCCGGCGGGTGTTGTCCGGCAGCCGGACCGTCACCCCGCGGGCGTCCAGCCACTCGGCCAGCGGGACGGCGACCCGGCGGCTGGTGCCCCACGCCTGGCGGGCCTGGCTGAGCGTGAACGGCTGGGGCAGCGTCGCCAGGCGGGCCCGCGCCGCCTCCTCGACCCCGGGGGCCAGGTAGACGCCGTCGGCGATCCGCACCAGCTGCTCGTCGCGCACCGCGGCGCCCAGCTCGCGGGGACCCAGCCCGGCGGCCACCAGGTCGCCGGCCTCGGGAGCGGCGAAAGGGTCGGCGGCCAGCCGGGCCCGGACGCCGTCCACCGCGCGCTGCACCGCCGGCGGCAGGCCCGCACCCCCGGCCACCACCCGGCCGTCGCGCAGCGACAGCGGCGGCCGGACGACGACGGCCAGCAGCTCGGCGTCCGGCAGACCCAGCTCGCGGCGGACCGCCTCGGCCGGGGGCCCGGGTTCCAGGGGGTGCTGCTGCCGGTGCGCGGCGACCAGCCCGGGCACCCGCCGCGCCAGCTCGGTGAGCAGGCCCGGCGCCACCAGCCACGGCCCCACGGCCGGCGCCTCCGCCGGCACCGGCCAGCCCATCGCCACGAAGTCCGCGCGGCGCACCACCCGGCGGCGGGCCAGGTCGGCCAGCGCACCGGCCGCGCCGGGGGGCTGCTCGGCGAGCTCGGCGGCCCGGTGCCGGGCTGCGCCGCGACGGCGGAGCTCAGGCGGGTCGACGTCCCGCACGTCGGCGCCCAGCACCCGGCGGCTGCCCGGGTCGCGGAGCAGCAGCCGGTCCCCCACCCGGAGCGGCAGCGGGGCGGCCAGCCGCAGTCGCAGCGCCGGTCCGTCCAGCGGCCGCACCCGGGCGGCGACCGTGGCCGACCCGATGTGCGCGACCAGCTCGGCGGGCAGACGGTCTGGCTCGGCGGTGAGCAGCGTGACGTCGAGGTCGGCGGTGGACCGAAAGGCGTCCGGGGTGAGCAGCGCGTCGCCGCGGGACACGTCCTCCACCGCCACCCCGCGCAGGTTGAGCGCCACCCGGGCGGTCGCCGCGGCCGCCGGCACCGGCTCGCCCAGCGACTGCAGTCCGCGCACGGTCACCGCCCGGCCGCCCAGTTCCAGCCGGTCCCCGACCGCGACGGAGCCGGCGGCGAGGGTGCCGGTGACGACGGTCCCGGCGCCGCGGATGGTGAAGGCCCGGTCCACCCACAGCCGCACCGGAGCGGCCGGGTCCGGGGCGGGCAGCCCGGCGAGCACCGCCTCGAGCGCCGCGGCGACCGCGGGCACGCCGTCCCCGGTCCGGGCGCTGACCGCGACCGCGGGCAGCCGGCCCAGTGACGTGTCCGCCAGCCGCTGCGCCGCGTCGGCGAGCACCGGCGCGGGGTCGGCGGCGTCGGTCTTGGTGACCACGAGCAGCCCGTGCCGCACGCCCAGCGCGTCCAGGACGGCGACGTGCTCCCCGGTCTGCGCCGACCAGCCGTCGTCCGCGGCCACCACGACCAGCGCGGCCGGCACCGAGCCGACGCCGGCGAGCATGTTGCCGATGAACCGCTCGTGCCCGGGCACGTCGACGACGGCCAGCCGCCGGCCGGAGGGCAAGGTCGTCCAGGCGAAGCCCAGGTCGATGGTGAGCCCGCGGCGGCGCTCCTCCTCCCACCGGTCGGGCTCCATCCCGGTGAGCGCCCGGACCAGCGTGGACTTGCCGTGGTCGACGTGCCCCGCGGTGGCGACGACGTCCATCAGGGCCCGACCGCCAGCACGGCCTCGGCCAGGTCGTCGTCCTGCCCGGGCAGCAGGCTGCGCAGGTCCAGCAGCGTGCGGCCGCCGTCCAGGTGGCCGACCACCGGACGCGGCGCCCGGCGCAGCGGCTCGGCGTAGCCGGCCGGCAGCGAGACGGCCGCGCTGGGCAGCTCGAACTCGGGTGCGCCCCCGCCGCCGATCCGGGCGGTGGAGTCGACGGCGACCGCGTCCAGCCCGGCCGCCAGCAGCCGTCCGGCCAGCGCGTCGGCCCGCGCCCGCAGCCCGGCCGGGTCCGCGTCGAGCATCTGCTGCACCGGCGGCTGCGGCCCGCGCAGCGTCGCCTCGAGCGCGGCGAGAGTCGTCTTGTCCACCCGCAGCGCGCGGTACAGCGGGTGCCGGCGCAGCCGCTGGACCAGGTCCGCGCGGCCCAGCACCAGACCGGCCTGCGGGCCGCCCAGCAGCTTGTCGCCGCTGGCCAGCACCAGGTCCGCGCCGGCGGCCAGCGTGGTCTGCAGGTCCGGCTCGTCCGGGAGCAGCGGATGCGGGCGGAGCAGCCCGGAGCCGACGTCAGCGACGAGCGGCACGCCGGTGCCGGCCAGCGCGGGCGCCAGCTCGGCCACCTCCACGGACCGCGTGAAGCCGCGGACGACGAAGTTGGAGGGGTGCACCTTGAGCACCGCGCCGGTGTCCGGGCCCAGCGCGCCGGTGTAGTCGGTCAGGGCGACCCGGTTCGTCGTCCCGACCTCGTGCAGCCGGGCGCCGGTGGCGGCCAGCAGCTCGGGGATGCGGAAGCCGTCGCCGATCTCCACCAGCTCGCCGCGGGCCACCACGAGCTCGCGGCCCTGCCCGAGGGCGGTGGCGACCAGGGCGAGGGCGGCGGCGCAGTTGTTGACCACGATGGCGGCCTCGGCGGCAGGCACCGCGGCGAGCAGGGCGGCCAGCGCGGCCTCCCCGCGCGGGCCGCGGCGCCCGGTGCCCAGGTCGAGCTCGACGTCGGTGGTGCCGCTGGCCGCGACCACCGCCTGCACCGCGGCCGCCGACAGCGGGGCCCGGCCCAGGTTGGTGTGCACCAGGACGCCGGTGGCGTTGAGCACCGGCCGGAGGCTGCCGGCGGTGCCCGGGAGCGCGTCGAGCACCGCGTCGGCGGCCCGGTCGGGCGGCAGCTCGCCGGCGCGCACCTGCTGCTGCACCTGCTGGACGGCGGTCTTCACCAGGTCGCGCCCCAGCCGGGTCGCGGCCGCGGCCAGCCGTGGCTCGGCGAGCAGGCTGTCGGTCCGGGGCACCTGGCGGCGGGGGTCGTCGGTCATCGCCGCATGAGGGTAAGCAGGCCGGGCCCGGCCGGGGAGCGCTCTCCCCCGGGCGGCTCGACGCAGAGGCCGCGCCGGTGTGACCCCGGCTCACCCCCAGCGCGGACGGTAGCGCGCACCGGGTGGCGCGCCATGGGTGTCGGCGAGCAGAGGGCCGGCCGGGAGGAGGTCCCGGCCGGCCGTGCGGGCTGGCGGAGGCGGACGGGAATCGAACCCGCCTGGCCGAGCTGCTCGGCCACGTCGGCTTTAGAGGCCGCGGGGGCCACCAGACACCCTGACGCCTCCACGGGCAGCGTAGGCCCCGACCCCGTCCGGACGGCGCGTGGACGGGGTTACCGTCGCCTGGTGACCGCCGCGCCCGCCGCCCCGACCGTCCGGCTCACCCAGTACGCCTCCGGCGGCGGCTGCGCGTGCAAGATCCCGCCCGGCGAGCTCGAGGCCGTCGTCGCCGGCCTGGTCGGCACCGGGCCCGCCGACCCCGCGGCCGAGCTGGTCGTCGGGCTCGACGACGGGGACGACGCCGCCGTCGTCCGGATCGCCGGCGGGCAGGGGCTGGTCCTCACCACCGACTTCTTCACCCCGGTGGTCGACGACCCGTACACCTTCGGCCGGATCGCCGCGGCCAACGCGCTGTCCGACGTGTATGCCATGGGCGGCACCCCGGTGGTGGCGGTCAACCTGCTGGGCTGGCCGCGCGACCGGCTCCCTGCCGAGCTCGCCGCCGAGGTGCTGCGCGGCGGGCTGGACGTCGCCCACGCCGCCGGGTGCCACGTCGCCGGCGGGCACTCGATCGACGACCCGGAGCCCAAGTACGGGATGGCCGTCACCGGGCTCGTCGACCTCACCCGGCTGATCCGCAACGACGCCGCCGCACCCGGGACGCCGGTGTCGCTGACCAAGCCGCTGGGCGTGGGGGTGCTGAACAGCCGGATGAAGGCCACCGGCGAGGTCTCCGAGGAGGCGGTCGCGGCGATGACGACGCTCAACCGGGACGCCGGGGCCGCCGCCGTCGCCGCCGGCATCCGGGCCGGCACCGACGTGACCGGCTTCGGCCTGCTCGGGCACCTCTACAAGATGGCCCGCGCCTCGGGGGTCACCGCGGTGGTCGACGCCGCCGCCGTCCCCTACCTGGCCGGGGCGCGGCTGGCGCTGGCGGACGGGTACTGCTCCGGCGGCACCCGCCGCAACCTGGACTGGGTCCGCCCGCACGCCGACCTCTCCGCGGTGTCCGGCGACGAGGCGCTGCTGCTGGCCGACGCCCAGACCTCCGGTGGGCTGCTGCTGGGCGGCGAGGTGCCGGGAGCCCCGGTGATCGGCGAGTTCGTCGAGCGGCAGGACGCCGTCGTCGTCGTCCGCTGAGCCCCCCGGCGCCGCCCGACCCGCCCCGGACGTCGCCGGACCGGCATCCGTTCCGTTACCAACGCGTGTCCCCGGCGCGGCTCCGGGGAGTTATCTTCTGGCCGTGAACACCACTCCGTCGGTCGTGCTGCCCCGTCGAGATCGTCGTGTTCACCTCACGGTGGGCCTCCCGGACGGCCTGCGCCACCTGCTGTTCAGCCCGCCCGGTCAGGGTCGTCGCCTGTGAGCGCCGAGCCGATCACCACCGCGCCCGGCCCGGCGGCCGCCTCGGCCCCGACGTCCGGCGCACCCGTGCCACGCGCGGGCAAGGTGAAGGCCACGGCCGACCCGCCGGGCAACCGGCGGCGCGACATGCTCATCGCGGCGGCGTTCCTGCTGCCGAACCTCGTCCTGCTGGTGGTGTTCACCTACCGCCCGCTGATCGACAACATCCGGCTGTCCTTCACCAGCTGGAACATCTCCTCGCCCACCGCCCAGTTCATCGGCGTGGACAACTACGTCCAGTGGTTCACCAGCGACGACAGCCGCCAGGTGCTGTGGAACACCGTCGTCTTCACCGGGTCGGCGGTCATCGGGGCGATGGTCATCGGCCTGGCGCTCGCCCTGCTGCTGGACCAGAAGCTGTTCGGCCGCAACGCCGTCCGCTCCCTGGTCTTCGCGCCCTTCGTGCTGGCCGGCGCGGCCGTCGGGGTGGCGTTCCAGTTCGTCTTCGACCCGACGTTCGGGCTGGTCCAGGACCTGCTCGCGCGGATCGGGGTGGACGCCCCACAGTTCTACCAGGACCCGGACTGGGCGCTGTTCATGGTCACGTTCACCTACATCTGGAAGAACCTCGGGTACACGTTCGTCATCTACCTCGCCGCCCTGCAGGGCCGGCGGGCCGAGCTCGACGAGGCCGCCGAGATCGACGCCGCGTCGACCTGGACGAGGTTCCGGCACGTCACCTGGCCGCAGCTGCGGCCGGCGACGTTCTTCCTGCTGATCACCGTGCTGCTCAACAGCTTCCAGGTCTTCGACGTCATCAGCGTCATGACCCGCGGCGGTCCGCTCGGCAACGGGACGACCACGATGGTCTACCAGATCTACCAGGAGACCTTCGTGAACCAGCGGGCCGGCTACGGGGCCACCGTGGCCACCATCATGTTCCTCGCGCTGCTGGTGATCACCCTGATCCAGGTCCGCGTCATGGAGCGGGGGCGGGAGGCGTGACCGCCGTGGCACCGGACCAGCGGACCAGCGGCGCGACCTCCACCACGGCGCCGGCCAGGACGAGCGCGGCGCCGCACGAGAGGACCAGCCCGCTCAGCCGCATCGGCGGTTACCTGGGCCTGCTGCTCGTCGTCCTCGTCGTGGCGCTGCCGCTGTACTGGATCCTCGTCACGTCGCTCAAGGAGCGGCCGGACATCTACACCGTGCCGGTCACCTGGATCCCGGACCCGCTGACCAGCGACAACTACCAGCGGGTCGGCACGGGGGTCGCGTTCACCGACTACCTGCGCAACTCGATCATCATCACCACGGTGCTGACGGTCGTGGAGGTCACCCTGGGCGTGCTCTCCGCGTTCGCCCTGGCCTTCCTGCGCTTCCCGGGCCGGACCCTGCTGCTGTTCGTGGTGATCGCCAGCCTGATGGTCCCCAACCAGGTCACCGTGATCAGCAACTACGCGCTGGTCGCCCAGCTGGGCTGGCGGAACACCTTCACCGGCATCATCGTGCCGCTGGCCGGCGTCGCCTTCGGCACCTTCCTGATGCGCAACCACTTCCTGTCGCTGCCCAAGGAGATCATCGAGGCGGCGGAGATGGACGCGACCGGGCCGCTGAAGATGCTGTGGCGGGTCGTCTTGCCGATGTCCTGGCCGACGCTGATCGCCTTCACCCTCATCACGATCGTCAACGAGTGGAACCAGTACCTCTGGCCACTGCTGATCGCCGACGACTCGCGCACCGCCCCCCTACCGGTCGGGCTGGCCCAGCTCCAGGACACCGCCGGCCTCACCAACTGGGGACCGGTGATGGCCGGGACGGTCATCACCATGCTGCCCATCCTGGTCATCTTCCTGCTGCTCCAGCGGCACATGATCAAGGGGCTCACCGCCGGGGCGGTCAAGGGTTGAGCCGGGCTCCCGGCCCGCCGCGCTCTCCCCGCACCGCCCGCAGTTCCACCTCCACCGATCCACGCACGCAGCCGACATCCATGCAGTCAACGACGACGGGAGCACGACCATGAACCCCTTGGACCGCCGCAGGTTCCTCCAGCTCAGCGGGCTCACCATCGGCGCCGTCGGGCTGTCCGCGTGCGCCGGCACCGGTGGCACCGAGGAGGAGGCCAGCGACGGGCCGGTCGAGTCGCTCACCATGTGGTCCAACCACCCGGGCGAGTCCAAGCCGGTCGAGACCGAGCTGCTGGACGCCTTCACCGCGGAGTCCGGCATCGCCGTCAACCTGGTGACCGCCGGCGCCAACTACGAGGAGGTCGCGCAGAAGTTCAACGCCGCCCTCTCCGGCGGTGAGCTGCCCGACCTCGTCGTCGCCTCCGACGTCACCTGGTTCAACTTCGCCCTCAACGAGGCGATCACCCCGATGAACGACCTCTGGTCGGCCAACGACGTGGACGTCGACGGCTACGTGGACTCGCTGGTCTCCGACTACGAGTTCGAGGGACAGAACTACGCGCTCCCCTACGCCCGGTCGACCCCGCTCTTCTACTACAACCGGCAGATGTGGAGCGCGGCCGGACTGCCCGACCGCGGGCCCGAGACCTGGGCGGAGTTCGCCGAGTGGGCGCCCCGGCTGGCGAGCGCCAACCCGGGCATCCCGCCGATGGCGCTGCCCGACGGCAGCAACTACATCGACTGGCACTTCCAGGGCATGATCTGGACCTTCGGTGGCTCGTACTCCGAGGAGTGGGAGCCGACCTTCACCAAGCCGGAGTCCCTCGAGGCCGGCCGGTTCCTGGCCGACCAGTTCAAGCAGAACCACCTCGCCATCTCCAACGACCCGAACAGCCAGTTCGGCGCCGGGCAGGCGGCGTGCCTGCTGCAGTCCACCGGTTCGCTCGGCGGACTGACCGAGACCGCCGGCTTCGACTTCGGCACGGCGTTCCTGCCCGGGCCCCCGCCCGGCTGCCCGACCGGTGGCGCCGGCCTGGCGATCCCGCAGCGGATCTCCGACGAGCGCAAGGAGAAGGCGATGCAGCTGCTCGCCTTCCTGACCAACACGCAGAACACGGTCACCTTCACCCAGGCCACCGGGTACATGCCGGTGCGCAAGGACGCCATCACCGCGCCCGAGACCGAGGCGTTCCTGCAGGAGCGGCCCAACGCCCGCACCGCGCTGGAGCAGCTCGAGGCGAACACCCAGTCCCAGGACTACGCCCGGGTGTTCCTGCCCGGTGGCGGCGCCCGGATCGGCGCGGGCCTGGACCGGATCACCATCGGTGGCGAGGACGTCGAGACGGTCTTCCAGGGCCTGTCCGACGAGAGCCAGCAGGTGTACGAGCGGGACATCGAGCCCAACCTGTGACCGTGCCCGTCCCAGAGGAGAGGTGCCGCGCATGGCATCAGTGACGTTCGAGGCGGTGACCAGGTCGTTCACCGCCGGTGAGCGACCGGCCGTGGACCGGCTGGACCTGGAGGTCCACGACGGCGAGTTCGTCGTCGTCGTGGGCCCCTCGGGGTGCGGCAAGTCGACCAGCCTGCGGATGCTCGCCGGCCTGGAGCCGGTCACCTCGGGGCGGGTCCTGATCGACGGCGTCGACGTCACCGGCCGCCGGGCACGGGACCGGGACGTCGCCATGGTGTTCCAGAGCTACGCCCTGTACCCCAACATGACCGCCGGGGAGAACATGGCGTTCGCGCTGCGCAACCTGGGCGTCGGCAAGGACGAGATCCGCACCCGGGTGGCCGAGGCGGCCCGCGTCCTGCAGCTGGAGGAGCTGCTGGACCGCAAGCCGGCCAAGATGTCGGGCGGGCAACGGCAGCGGGTGGCGATGGGCCGGGCCATCGTGCGCGACCCGAAGGTCTTCTGCATGGACGAGCCGCTGTCCAACCTGGACGCCAAGCTGCGGGTGTCCACCCGGGCGGAGATCGCCAGCCTGCAGCGGCGCCTGGGGACGACGACGGTCTACGTCACCCACGACCAGACCGAGGCCATGACCATGGGCGACCGGGTCGTGGTGCTCCGGGACGGCCGGCTGCAGCAGGTGGGCAGCCCGACCGAGCTGTACGAGCGGCCGGACAACACCTTCGTCGCCGGCTTCATCGGCTCCCCGTCGATCAACCTGGTCGACGGGGTGCCGGTCCGCGACGGGCGGGCGGTGCTGACCGAGTCCCTGCAGGTCCCGCTGCCGGCCTCGGGCGCCGCGCACACCCTCGAGCGGGTCACCGTGGGCATCCGCCCGGAGGGTGCCGACGCCGCGGGCGCCGCCGGGGCCAGTGGCAGCGACGCGATGCCGGTCCGGGTGGCCCGCGTGGAGCGGCTGGGGTCGGAGATCTTCGCCTTCGTCGATCCGGTCGGGCTCGTGGACGGGGCGGCCGGTCGCGGGGACCACATGGTGTTCCGGCTGGACAAGCGGCAGGACCTGCAGGAGGGGTCCGAGCTGGTGCTGCGGGTGCACCTTGCCGAGGTGCTGGTGTTCGACGCCGACGGCAACGCCGTCCGGTAGGACGCCCCGGCCCTGCCAGGTGCAGGCCGGACAGCACGGTGCCCGGACGTGGACGTCCACGTCCGGGCACCGGTGGCAGGGTCAGGCGACCGCCCGGGTGTACGCCCCGGCCTGCAGCACGCCCTGCGGGTCGTAGGTGTCCACGACCTCGCGCAGCCGGGCGAGCGTCTGCTCGCTGTAGCTCCGCCGGGCGGAGACGGCGTCGTGCGGGATGCCGAAGTTCGGCCAGACCCCGCCGGTGTCCCAGTCGCCCAGCGCCGCGAACACCTCGGCGGCGTGCGCCAGCGAGACCGCGGCGGAGGCCTCGTCCATGGCCATCCCGACCGTGAGCACGCTGAACCGGGCCGCCCGGTGGTCGAACGCGCTGGGGTGGGCGCCCTCGCGGGCGTACGCGCCGCCGAGGTGCCGCACCTCGACCAGCACCTGTGGCGAGCCCGAGCCGTAGCCGGCCACCGCCAGCAGCCGCTCGGCCGCCTCGGCCGGGAAGCCGTCGAGCAGGACCGCCGGGTCGACGACCGGCATGGGGTCGACCGGGTCGGCGTGCACGGCGTCGATCTGCGTGTAGGGCCGCAGCGAGGCGTCGTCCAGGACCACCGGCGCGACGTCGCGGATCTCGTCCAGCAGCCGGGCGCCCTCGTCCGGGTCCCCGGTCCAGAGGAAGCGCACGCCGAGGGTCATCCGGCCGGCCAGCGGTGCCGGGATCCCGGGCAGCGGCGGCAGCTGGAAGATGACGAAGGACGTCGTCCCCAGCTCGGGCAGCTCGTCGGCCCAGCCGCGCCAGCGGTCGATGACCGCGGCCGCGTCGGCGGCGTCGAAGTAGACCGCCCCGCCGTAGAAGGTCGGCAGGGAGACCAGGTCGAGCTCCATCGCGGTCACGATGCCCGCGGCCCCCTTGCCGCCGCGCAGCGCGAAGAACAGGTCGGGGTGCTGCTCCGCGGTCACCCGCCGGAGGACGCCGTCGCCGGTGACGACCTCGAAGGCGCGCACCCGGTCGGCGTTGATGCCGTAGGTGCGGGCCATCGGGCCGACGCCGCCGCCGGTGGTGTAGCCGACGATGCTGACGTCGGTGGTGGAGCCGTTGACCCCGGCCAGGCCGTGCGGAGCCGCGGCGGCGACCAGCCGGGCCCACTTCACCCCGGCGCCCACGCGGGCCCACGCCTCCTCCGGGTGGACGGTGCACTCGTCGAGGCCGCGGGTGACCACGAGCAGGTGGCCGGCGAGGGACTGCTCCGCGCCGTGGCCGGTGGCCTGCACGCCGGCGGTGTACCCGTGGGCGCCGGCGAAGCGCACCGTGGCGGCGACGTCCTCGGCGGTGCGGACGGCGACGACGGCGGCCGGCCGCATCGGGACGGCGAGGTTCCACGGCGAGACCAGGGCGTCGTACTCCGGCTCGTCCGGGGTGTGCAGGGTGCCGGTCAGCTCGGCGCGCAGGGTGTCGAACGCGATCGTCGGGTCGACGGCGACGGGGGCGTCGAGGGTGAGGGTCACGGTGTCCTCCAGGTGGGGTGGATCTGACGGAGGAACCGTGCGCCCGGCTGCTTGCCGGGGAGCTGCGAGGACCTTGAGGGCCCCGTCTCAACCGGTCTCAGGTCCCTGGGGTCCCGGCGTGGTGGACGGCGACGAACAGGTTGCCGGGGTCGGCGGCCTGCCGGACGGCGGACAGCCGGGCGTGCACCCCGGGCGGGAAGACCTTCCGGGTGTCGGTGCGCGCGTCCAGCATCGGCAGGTACTGCCGTCCCGTCGCCCACGGCTCGACGGCGGACAGGAAGCGGGCCGCGTCCTCCCGCTGTTGCGCCCAGGCGACGTCGTCCCCGCCGCCGAGGCCCAGGCCGAGCGCCAGGAACTGGCCGTCGAGTGCGGCCAGCGCGCCCCCGGCGGGGTCGGGCCGGGCCAGCGCGCCGCCGAGCTGGCGCAGCTCCGCCGCGGCCAGCCGGGTGCCCGAGCCCGGGCCCACGGCGTCGACGATGCCGGCGATGGCGGCGTCGGGCAGCCCGGAGACCAGCGTGCTGCTGGCGTAGGCGGGCGTGGGCCCCTCCGGGTCCAGGTGCAGCCGCACCAGCGACGCCGCGGGCACCCGGGCGACCGTGTCGAACTCCGGGCGCAGGGCCCGCAGCGGTGCGAGGACCTCGGCGGCGGAGGCGTCGTCGCCCAGCACCGCCCCGTCGACCATCGCGATCCGCCGGCCGCGCAGCTGCGCCGGGACCGCCTCGTCGGCCGGGACGTCCAGCAGCCGGAACGCCGTCGTCGCCGCCTCCGGGGCGTCAGCGCACCAGGCGACCCACGCCGGCAGCACCTGCTCCACCGCCCTCCAGTCCCAGGCCAGCGCCCCGGCCACCACCGTCTCCAGCGGGAACACCTCGAACTCCAGGGCGGTCACCACGCCCAGCGGCGCGGCCCCGCCGCGCAGCGCCCAGAACAGCTCCGCGTCCGCGTCGGCGGTGGCCCGGACGGAGGTCCCGTCGGCCAGCACCAGCTCGACGGCGGTCACCGCGTTGCACTGCAGGCCCAGGGCGCGGGCGTACCAGCCGATGCCCCCGCCGAGGGTGTAGCCGACCACGCCGACGTCCGGGCTGGAGGGGTGCCGGGCGGCGAGGCCGTGCCGGCCCGCCTCGTCGGCCAGGTCCCCCCACAGGACGCCGGCACCGGCGCGGACCGTCCGGCGGTCCGCGTCGACCTCCAGGTCGGTCATCGCCGAGGTGCGCAGCAGCACCGCGTCGCCCAGCCGGCCCTCCAGCGGCGGGGCGCCGTGGCCGGTCCCCTGCGGGGCGACCTGCAGCCCGGCCGCCGCCGCCGCCCGCAGCACCTCGGCCACCTCGTCCGGGAACGCTGGATAGGCCACCGCGGCGGGGTGGTCGCGCATCTGCAGGTTCCACGGCGAGCGCGCCATGTCGTAGGCCGGGTCACCCGGCAGCTGCACCGAGCCGCCGCACAGCCCGCGCAGCCCCTCGGCCCGGGACGGCGCGGCGGTGCCGGTCTGCTGCTGCGTCACAGGGTCCTCCCGGTTGCCAGTGACCGAGGGTCCCCCGACCGACTTGAGGAGGACTTGAGACCGTCGGCCGACCCCGCCTCCAGCACCGCCTGCACCGTCCCGGGGGTGAGGAACATCTGCTGGGCGATCTCCCGGACGCTGCGCCCGCCCGCGGCGAGCTCGGCGATGCGGCGCTCGGTCACCGTCGGAGACCGGACGTCCTCCCGCCGGACGGCGTCCGGGCAGCCCCGCGCCCGCAGCGCCTCCCGGGCACGCTCCCGGATCCCCAGCGCCCCGCGGGCGTGCGCGTCCTCCACCGCGGACACCAGCAGCGGGACCGCCTCGGCGTCGGGCACCTCGGGCCGCGCGCCCAGCGTGCAGCGGGCGCGGGCCAGGTCGACCGCGGCCGACGTCGACGCCAGCAGCGCGACCGCCTCCCGCAGGTCGGCCAGTCCCTCCGGCCCGCGGAGCTCGCCGAGCAGCCGCACCGTCGCGCCCAGGGGGCTCGGGGCACCCCAGCGGCGCAGCAGCCGGGCCTCCTCCTCGACCAGGGCGATCGCCTCGCCGGTGCGGCCGAGCCCGTGGAGCGCCAGCGCGGCGGTGCTCCGCCAGGGGTTCCACACCGGGTTGGGCACCGGGATCGGCGTCGGGACGGCGTCCAGCACGGCGAGGGCGCGCTCGTGCTCTCCCTCCGCGGTCAGCACCCGGGCGACCGCGTGCTGCAGCAGCCGGCCGCCGTCCCCCAGGCCGGGGCCGGGGCCGGCCGCGTCGGCCGTGGCGCGGGCGGCCGCGAGGTCGCCGCGGTCCAGGGAGCAGCCGATCAGGAAGGCGTGGGCGAAGGGCGGCGGCACCCCCGAGCCGCCCCACATCCGGCTCTCCTCCAGCGCGCTGGTGAGGCACGAGTCGGCCTCGGCCAGCTCACCGCGACGCCAGTGCCAGAACCCCTGCCAGAGGTTGGTGGAGAGCACCGCGAACAACGAGCCGCGGGCGTGGGCCTCGGCCCGCGCCCGGGCCCAGAAGTCCCCCAGGTCGTCGTCGGCGAGCATCCGGATGATCGCGGCGATCACCCAGAAGAGCCCGTGGTCCACCGCCCAGAGCCGGTCGCCGTCCAGCGCGGAGCGGGCCAGCCGCACCGCCCGCTCGCGGTCGGCGCCCTCGATCGTCACGTCGTAGGCCAGCGCCGCGGCGAGCATCTGCGCGCCGTGCCCCTCGCCGTCCGGCTCGGGGAGAGGCCGGCGCCAGCGCTCCGGCGGGAGGGCGTGCATGTAGCCGCTGACGAGCTCGATGGCCAGCAGCGCCTGCCGGTGGTCGGCGAGCTCCTCGGGCAGGGCCTCGGCGGCCTGCCGGGAGAACGCGGTGGCCGCGCCGGGCGGGCTGGCGAACACCTGCGTCCGGGCGATCGCCACGGCGACGTCGGCCCGCTCCCGCGGGTCGGCCATCCCCTCGTAGGCCTGGAGCAGGTGCTCGGTGCTCGCCGCGCCGTCCACCAGCGACTCGACCATGCCCAGCTCGCGCAGCACGTCGCAGCGCGGAGCGCCGGGCGGCAGCTCCTCCAGCGCCCGGCGCAGGTAGGTGACGGCGCTGTCGGGAGCACCGCGCTCGGCCGCCGTCCGGGCCGCGCGGCGCAGCACCTCGGTGCCCTCGCCGTCGCCGCGTACCGGGGCGAGGAGCAGGTGGGCGGCCACCTGCTCGTCGCTGGCCCCGCCGGCGCGCAGCAGCCGGGCGGCCTGCTCGTGCCACAGCGCCCGCTCCGCCGCGGGCAGGTCCCGGTACACCGCCTCCCGCACCAGGGGGTGCACGAAGGCCAGGGGCTGCTCGTCCTTGACGACCTCCGCGCGGGCGAGGACCGCCAGGGCGGCCGCGGTGGCGTCCTCCGGCAGCCCGGCCAGCGCGGCGACGGCGGGCAGCCGTGCCCCGTCCCCGAGGACCGCCGCCGCGCGGGCCACCGCCGGGGCGTCCCGCGGCAGCCGGCGCAGCCGCATGAGCACCATGCTGGACACCGCGCGGGAGCCGACCGCGACCACGGTGTCGGCGTGCGCGGCGTCGGGGCGCACCCGGTCGCCCTCCAGCGCACGGAGCAGCTGGCGCAGCAGCAGCGGGTTGCCGGCGGTGGTGCGCTGGCAGGCCAGGGAGAACAGCGGGGACACCGGCCGGCCGAGCCGGCCGGCGACCAGGTCGGTGGTCGCCTCGGGGGACAGCGGCTGGGGCCGGACGACGACCGCGGTGGGCTCCAGCGCCAGCTCGGCGAGCAGCTGCTCCTCCTCGTGCGCCTCCCCGGTGCGCAGCGTGGCCACCACCAGCACCGGCACCTCGTCGAGCCGGCGGACGAGGTAGGCGAGGAACCGCAGCGAGGCGCTGTCGCACCACTGCACGTCGTCGACGGCGAGCAGGACCGGCCCGGTGGCGGTCAGGTTGACCGCGAGCCAGTAGAGACCGTGCAGGGCGGCGAACGAGCCGTCCGGGGGGTCGCCCGCGGCGAGGTCGAAGACGCCCCGCGCGCTGGCCGCCGCGCCGCCCAGCAGCTCGCTGCCCTGCTCCGGGGAGGTGAGCGCGGGCTCGAACAGCTGCCGGACGGCGCCGAAGCCGAAGGCCTGCTCGAGCTGGCTGCCGCGGGCCGACAGCACCCGCAGGCCCCGCTGCGCCGCCATCCGGCGGGCCTCGGCGAGCAGCCGGGTCTTCCCGATGCCCGCAGGGCCCTCGACGATCAGCAGCCGCGGCTGCCCCGCCGCGAGGTCGTCCAGCGCGGCGGCGACCGTGGCGACCTCGCGCTCCCGGTCCCACAGGTCCTCGGCCGGCGGCGCGGCCGGCGGCACGGGCGTCTCCGGCGGCGGTGCCGCGGCCGGCTCCGCCCGGGCCGGGGTCCGGGGGGCGGCCAGCGCCGGGGACTGGTCCAGCACGAGCCGCTCGAGCTCGCGCAGGGCGGGCCCGGGGTCGACGCCCAGCTCGTCGGCGAGCCGCTCGCGGGCCCGGCGGAGGGCACCGAGCGCGTCGGCCTGCCGGTGCGCCCGGTACAGCGCCAGGGCGAGCAGCCGCCAGCGCTCCTCGCGCAGCGGCTCCTCGGCGACCATCGCCTCCAGGTCGGGGACGAGCAGCGCCGCCTCGCCGAGCTCGAGCCGGGCGGCCAGCAGCCGCTCGCGGGCCACCGCGCGCAGCTCGGTCAGCCGGGTGGTCTCGGCCTCGGCCCACGGCTCGTCGGCGTACTGCGCCAGCGCCGGCCCCCGCCACAGGGCCAGCGCCCGGTCGAGGACGGCGGTGGCCCGCGCGGGGTCGGGCGTCGCGCCGGCGTCGGCCACCAGCCGCTCGAAGCACCAGGCGTCGACGGCGTCGGCGTCCAGCCGGACGGCGTACCCGCGTCCCACGCTCACGATGACCTGCGACCGGGTGCGGGCGGCGCTGCCCGGCTGCAGCCGGCGGCGCAGGTGCGACACGTAGGCCTGCAGCGCCCCGGCGGCGTCCGCGGGCGGCCGGTCGCCCCACACCGAGTCGATCAGCCGCTCGACCGGGACCGCCTCGCCGCGGGCCAGCACCAGCAGGGCGAGGACGGCGCGCTGCCGGGGGCCGCCGAGGTCCAGGGCCTGTCCGTCGCGGGACGCGGTGAGCTCACCGAGCAGGTCGACCCGCAGCCGCGATGTGCCGTCCACCGCGCCTCCCTCCGGGCGGAAAGGTAGACCAGGATCGCCGCCGCCGGGAGCCCCGGAGCGGGTCCCTCCATGCGGCGGTCAGCGTGTGGCGGCGAGCCGGCGCTCGATCCTCGCGGCAATCTTCGGCCGCTGCCTGACCGGCAGGTGGGGCAGCGCCGGCGCCACCTCGGGCAGCCGCGTCTTCTGCGTGGTGGTGGCCCGGAACAGCAGGCCGGTGGTGACCCCGTGGTCGGGGCGGTGCACCACCCGCACCGCGTCACCGGCACCGATCTCGCCGGGCTCCAGCACCCGCAGGTAGGCACCGCTGGCGCCGTGCGCGGTGAACCGCTTGACCAGCTGCGGCACGCCCCAGAAGCGCTCGAAGTTGGCGCACGGGATGCGGCAGGCGGACACCTCGAGCAGCGCCGTCCCGACCTGCCAGCGCTCACCGAGGACGGCGCCGGTCAGGTCCAGCCCCGTCGTCCGCAGGTTCTCCCCGAACCGGCCGGCCGGCAGCTCCCGGCCCAGCTCCGCGGCCCACCAGTCGGCGTCCTCCTGGGCGTAGGCGTAGACCGCCTGCCCCTCGCCGCCGTGGTGGCGGCGGTTGACCTGGACGTCGCCGTCCAGACCGAGCGGGCCGACGGCGACCCGGCCGCCGACCGGCCGCTTGTCGATGCCGGTGCGGTTGGGCCGCCGGTCGGGCAGCGGCAGCAGTTCCGCACCGGAGACGCAGACCGCTTCGACCCGGCCGCTCACTTCTTGGAGGCGGTCGACTCGTTGGTGGAGAGCGCGGCCACGAAGGCCTCCTGGGGGACCTCGACGCGACCGACCATCTTCATCCGCTTCTTGCCCTCCTTCTGCTTCTCCAGCAGCTTCCGCTTGCGGGTGATGTCACCGCCGTAGCACTTGGCCAGCACGTCCTTGCGGATGGCCCGGACCGTCTCGCGGGCGATCACCCGCGAGCCGACGGCGGCCTGGATCGGCACCTCGAACTGCTGGCGCGGGATCAGCTCGCGCAGCTTGCCGGCCATCATCACGCCGTAGCTGTACGCCTTGTCCTTGTGCACGATCGCGCTGAACGCGTCGACGGCCTCGCCCTGCAGCAGGATGTCCACCTTCACCAGCTCCGACACCTGCTCCCCGGCCTCGGCGTAGTCCAGCGAGGCGTACCCGCGGGTGCGGGACTTCAGCGAGTCGAAGAAGTCGAAGATGATCTCACCGAGCGGCAGCGTGTACCGCAGCTCGACCCGCGACTCGGACAGGTAGTCCATCCCGCCCAGCTGACCGCGGCGACCCTGGCAGAGCTCCATGATCACACCGGTGTAGTCGCTGGGCGCGATGATCGTGGCGTTCACGATCGGCTCGTAGATCGTCCCGATCTTGCCCATCGGCCAGTCACTGGGGTTGGTCACGGTCACCTCGGCGCCGTCCTCCATGACCACCCGGTAGACCACGTTGGGCGCGGTCGAGATGAGGCTGATGCCCGCCTCGCGTTCGAGCCGCTCCCGGACGATCTCCAGGTGCAGCAGGCCGAGGAAGCCGACCCGGAAGCCGAAGCCGAGCGCCGCCGAGGTCTCCGGCTCGTAGGTCAGCGCGGCGTCGTTGAGCAGCAGCTTGTCCAGCGCCTCGCGCAGCAGCGGGTACTCGCTGCCGTCGATCGGGTACAGGCCCGAGTAGACCATCGGCTTGGGGTCGCGGTAGCCGCCGAGGGACTCCGCGGCCGGCTTGTGCTGCAGGGTGACGGTGTCACCGACGCGCGACTGGCGGACGTCCTTCACGCCGGTGATGAAGTAGCCGACCTCGCCGATGCCGAGGCTCTCCACCGGCTTGGGCTCCGGGGAGATCACGCCGATCTCCAGCAGCTCGTGGGTGGCGCCGGTGGACATCATCTTGATCTTGTCGCGCGCCGAGATCCTGCCGTCGACGACCCGGACGTAGGTGATGACGCCGCGGTAGATGTCGTACACCGAGTCGAAGATCATCGCCCGGGCGGGGCCGCCCGCGTCGCCGGTGGGAGCGGGGATCTCCCGGACGATCCGGTCGAGCAGCTCGGGGACGCCCTGACCGGTCTTGCCGCTGACCCGCAGCACGTCGCCGGGGTCGCAGCCGATGATGTGCGCGATCTCCGCGGCGTACTTCTCCGGCTGGGCGGCCGGCAGGTCGATCTTGTTGAGCACCGGGATGATCGTCAGGTCGTTCTCCAGCGCCAGGTACAGGTTGGCCAGCGTCTGGGCCTCGATCCCCTGGGCCGCGTCGACCAGCAGCACGGCGCCCTCGCAGGCGGCCAGCGACCGGGACACCTCGTAGGTGAAGTCGACGTGACCGGGGGTGTCGATCATGTCCAGCACGTACTCCGTGCCGGTGTCCTCGCCCGACCGCGGGGTCCAGGGCAGCCGGACGTTCTGCGCCTTGATGGTGATCCCGCGCTCTCGCTCGATGTCCATCCGGTCGAGGTACTGGGCACGCATGTTGCGCCCCTCGACGAGACCGGTGACCTCGAGCATCCGGTCGGCCAGCGTCGACTTGCCGTGGTCGATGTGGGCGATGATGCAGAAGTTCCGGATGAGGGCCGGGTCGGTGGAGGCGGGAGCAGTCACAGTCCGCCCATCGTCCCACGGACCGTCCCGGGGTAAAGCGATTGCCCGGGACGACGCCCGTCCCGCACCGTGGGGCGATGTCCCTCCCCGGCAGTCCGCGGCTGCCCTACGACCAGCTGCCGGCCGGGCTGCGTGCGCGGATCGACGCGGCGATCGGGTCCCCGGTGGTCGCGGTGTCACCGCGCCGGGGCGGCTTCTCCCCCGGTCCGGCCGTCGTCGCTACCTGCGCCGACGGCACGTCGGCGTTCGTCAAGGCGGTCGGGACGCCGCTGGACCCGCACACCCCTGACCTGCTGCGCAACGAAGCGGCGGTCGCCGCCGGGCTGCCGGCGTCGCTGCCGGTGCCGCGGCTCCGCGCGCAGGTGGAGTGGGCCGCCGACGGCGAGGAGTGGGTGGCGCTGGTCTTCGGGGTGGTGGACGGCGCGCCTCCCCCGCTGCCCTGGACGGCGACATCGGCGGGCCGGGCGGTGGCCGCCGTCGACCGGTTCGCCCGGCTGGCCACCCCCTGCCCCCTCCCCGGGCTGCGGCTGTCGGCGGAGCTGCTGTCTGCGGAACTGAGCGGCTGGCGGGCGCTCGCCGCGGAGCCGCCCCCCGACCTGCACCCGTGGGAGGTCGACCACCTGGACTGGCTGACCGCGGTGCCCGACCGGCTGGCCCAGCGGGGCGGGCTGGCCGGGGACACGCTGGTCCACCTGGACCTGCGGGCGGACAACCTGCTGTTCACCCCGGACGGCGGCGTGGTGCTCCTCGACTGGGCCTGGGCCTGCCGCGGCGCGGCCTGGATCGACGTGGTGCTGCTGGCGCTGGACGTCGCCGTCCACGGGGACCTCGACCCGGAGTCCCTGGTGGCCGGCCTCCCCGCCGTCGCCGCCGCGGACCCGCGCGACCCGACCGACCTGCTGGCCGGGCTGGCGGGCATGTGGGCGGTGACCATGCGGCGGCCCTCGCCGCCGGGGCTGCCGACCCTGCGGGCGTTCCAGCGCCGGTTCCACGACGCCGCGCTGGAGTGGGTGCAGCGCCGGGTGGCGGCCGGCGGCTGAGCCGGCTGTTCGCCGGGTTCGGGCGGGCAGGGCGGGGCTGGTATCTTGTGAGACCGGTCCGCTGATGCCCTGCCGTCGCGGACGCTGGATCATCAGCAGCACTGTCAGAAGTACACCTCCCTGCGAGACACCCGAGGCTCACGCGTGGCGAACATCAAGTCCCAGATGAAGCGGATCAAGACCAACGAGAAGGCGCGTCAGCGCAACGTCGCGGTCAAGTCCGCCCTCAAGACGCAGGTGCGGCGCTTCCGCGCGGCTGCCGACACCGGGGACAAGGACGCCGCGACCGCCGCCCTCCTGATCGCCGGCAAGGCGCTGGACAAGGCCGCGAGCAAGGGCATCATCCACAAGAACCAGGCCGCCAACCGCAAGTCGGCGCTGGCCAAGAAGGTCGCCGGCCTCTGAGCTGCCGGGACGCCGTCCGGCGTCCGACGACGAGCCCCCTCCCCCGTGCGGGGATGGGGGCTCGTCGCGTTCCGGGCCCGTCTTGTCAGGAGCCGGACGTGGTGCGGGCCGGTGCCCGCCGACCTGCTGGTCGACGGGCACCGGCCCGGCTTCCCGCGGCTGGGGCAGGGCCGCGGGCGTCGGTCACCGGCGGGGTGCCGGCCGGGGGTCGGGCAGGGAGTCGCTCGCGGAGTCGTCGCTGACCCGCCGGCGGTCGCTGCCGTCGGCGTCCACGACCCACACCGAGTCCCGGTAGGGCTCCTGCGTGCCGAAGGTCATGTACAGGACCTGCCCGCCGTCGGACGTCCACCGGCCGAAGACGTCGTCCACGAGACCCGGGTCGCCGCCGAGCCGGCGCACGTCCCCGCCGTTCGCCTTCATCGTGTAGAGGTCGTGCGCACCGCCGCCCCGGGTGCTGCTGAACAGGATTCGTGACCCGTCCGGCGAGTACTCCGGCGCGTTGTCGTCGACCATGTCCTTGGTCCGGGTGAGGCGGCGCACGTCCGTGCCGTCGACCCGCATCCGGAAGATCTCGTGGTTCGAGTCGCGCACCCGGGACGAGGTGAACGCGATGTACCGCCCGTCCGGCGAGAAGGTCGGCGTGTGGTCGGTGACGTAGGGCGGGGTCTCGGTGAGCCGGGTCTGGTCGCTGCCGTCGGCGTCCATCACGTAGATCTCGGTCTCGCCCCCGTCCCGCGTGGACGCGAAGGCGATCCGCTCCCCGTCCGGGGACCAGGCCGGGGCCATGTCCAGTGCCGGCACCCCGTCGGCGGTGAACCGGGGCTCCGTCAGCTGCCGCTGGTCCCCTCCGTCGGCGTCCATGACCCAGATGTCGTCCCCGGCGCCGTCGGGCAGCCCGCGGACGAAGGCCAGCTGCGTGCCGTCCGGGGACCACACGGCGCCGTAGTCGGACACCTCGTTCTCGGTCAGCTGGGTGACGGTGCCGTCGGCCGCGCGCACGTAGATCTCCGGGTCGCCGTCGCGGTCGCTGGTGAAGACGAACGGCGGCACGGTGCCGGTCGCGGCCTGGGCGGACGTGCAGGCCAGCGTGGACAGGCTGGTGACCCCGAGGGCCGAGACGAGCAGTGCGGTGGAACGACGCGATGCCATGGCAGGTGTCCCCTCGGGTGGCCGTCCCGACGTCGGGCCGGGCGCTCGGTGCGCGCCCGGAGCGGGCGGCGCAGGGACGAGCCTGCCGACCCCGGACCCGCCGCGGATCGGGGAAAACCCCCGATCGGGGTCAGGGCCGTCCCGGTTCCTTGCCGTCGCGGCGACGGGTCGCCACACTTCCGCCGACGAGCGGGGCGGCGGCCGGCCGTCCCCGACGGGGCGGCGAGGCGGTGTCGGTGGGACGGGTCGGGGCCCTGGTCGGCGGCACGGTCCTGGCCGTCGTCACCCAGTGGCCGGTGTGGCAGGAGAGTCCCGCGCTGGCGGTGGTCAACGGGGTCGTGGCGATCGCGTTCCTGCTGACCGGGGCGCTGCTGGCCGAGTACGCCGAGCAGCGGGCCAACGGCCTGCTGATGGCCGCGACCGGCATCGCCTGGTCCGGGGTGTGGCTCGACGGCTGGGGCAGCCCGCCGCTGTCGGTCGTCGCGCTGTTCTGTCCGCCGCTGTACGTCCTGGCCGGGGCCACGGTGCTGCTGCGCTACCCCGCGGCCCGGCTGCCCGGCTCCTTCCAGCGGGTCTACGTCCTCACGCTGTTCCTCTGGCTGCAGGTCGTCTACCTCGGGTCGGCCCTGACCCCGGGCATGGACGCGCTGGGCAGCCTCGCCGACCGGCCCTACCGGCCGGACCCGGTCCTCGGCGCCGGGGCGGCGGCCGTCATCCGCACGGTGGACTGGGCCGGCGCCGTGGTCCTCGGGACGACCTTCGTCGTCCTGCTCGTGCTCAAGGTCCGGCGGTCGCGCGGCCTGGACCGCGGCGAGCTCGTCCCCGTGGTCATCGGGGCCGTCGCGGCCGGGGTGGCGCTGGGCAGCTTCCGGATCGGCAAGGTGCTGGCCGACTCGGCGGAGTCGCTGACCACCCTGCGGCTGGTCCACGCCGTCGCGCTGCTGGCCGTCCCGATCGCCTTCGCGGCGGCCGCGGTGCGGCGCCGGCTGGAGCGGGGAGCGGTGGCCGACGTCGTCGTCGGGCTGTCCGGGGCGGCGACGGTCGAGGAGGTCCGGGACCGACTGCGGCGGGCGCTGCGCGACCCGGCGCTGGAGGTCCTCTACTGGGTGCCCGAGGAGGACGGCTACGTCGACACCGACGGCCGGCCGGTCGAGGACCCGCCCGCCGAGGACACCCCCGACCGCCTCGTGGTGCCGGTCCGCACCGGGGACGGCGGCCGGCTGGCGCTGGTGCTGGCCGACCCGAGCCTGACCCGGCACGGCCGGCTGGTGGAGGCGGCGGTGAGCGCGGGCTGCCTGGCGCTGGAGAACGCCCGGCTGCAGGCCGGCATCCGGGCGCAGCTGGAGCAGGTGCGGGCGTCCCGGGCGCGGATCGTGGAGGCGGGGTTGGCCGAGCGCCGCCGGCTCGAGCGGGACCTGCACGACGGCGCGCAGCAGCGGCTGCTGGCCCTGACCATGCAGCTCGGCGTGGTGCGGACGGCGGTGGCCGACGAGCACACCAGGACCCTGGTGGACACCGCGCGGGCGGACCTGCGGTGCGCGGTGGCCGAGCTGCGGGACCTGGCCCGCGGGCTGCACCCCGCGGTGCTCAGCCAGGCCGGGTTGGGGCCGGCGCTGGAGTCGGTCGCCGAGCGGCTCCCCGTGCCGGTGCGGCTCGACGTCCCCGCCGGCCGGTTCCCGCCGACGGTGGAGACCGCGGTGTACTTCCTGGCCTGCGAGGCGATGACCAACGCGGCCAAGCACGCCGACGCGCAGGAGGTGCGGGTGACGGTGCAGGCGGCGGAGCAACGGCTGCACGTCGAGGTCAGCGACGACGGGGTCGGTGGAGCCGAGCCCTCGGGCGGCAGCGGGCTGACCGGCCTGTACGACCGGGTGGCGGCGCTGGGCGGCACGCTGGTGGTGGAGAGCCCGCCGGGGGCGGGCACCCGGATCTCGGCGAGCATCCCGTGCGGGTAGCGCTCGCCGACGACTCGGCGCTGTTCCGCCGCGGGCTGGCCACGCTGCTGGAGGCCTCCGGTGTCACGGTGACGGCGCAGGTCCCCTCCGGGGTGGAGCTGCTGCCGGCGGTGGCGGCCGATCCGCCCGACGCGGTGGTCCTGGACCTCCGGATGCCTCCGACCTTCACCGACGAGGGGCTGGTCGCCGCCGAGCACCTGCGCGCCCGGCACCCGACGCTGGGCATCCTGGTCCTCTCGACGTACGCGGAGGTGGCCTACGCCGCGCGGTTGCTGGAGACCGGCACCCGCCACGTCGGCTACCTGCTCAAGGACCGGGTGGAGGACAGCGACGCGCTGCACGACGCCCTGGTCCGGGTGGTGGCCGGGGAGTCGGTGGTGGACCCCGACATCGTCCGGCGGCTGCTGGGCCGGCAGCGGACGACGGCCGCCGTGGACCTGCTGACCGCGCGGGAGCGTGAGGTGCTCGGGCTGATGGCGGAGGGGCGGTCCAACCAGCGGATCGGCCGGGAGCTCTACCTCAGCGCCAAGACCGTCGAGACCCACATCGCGGCGGTGTTCGCCAAGCTCGGCCTGCCACCCAGCTCGGACGACAACCGCCGGGTGCTGGCCGTCCTCACCTTCCTCCGGGGCAGCTGACCGGGCTCCTCGCCGGCGCGAGCGCTCAGCGGCCGGGGCGGACCCGGGCGTCGCGCCCGCGGGCGGAGTCGGCGCGGATCGCCACGATCCGGCGGACCGCGCGTTCCAGGGCGTAGTCGGCGCTGGCCGCGACGCCCTTGACGTCGGCGTTCAGCTCGGCCGCCACCCCGATGGCCTGCTGCAGGGCGTCGATGCTCCACCCGCGGGCCTGGCTCTGCGCCTTCTTCACCTTCCACGGCGGGAGCTTCAGCGTCCGGGCGAGGTCCGCGACGTTGGTGCTGTTCAGCGACGCCACCCGGGCCGCGGTGCGCACCCCGTCGGCCAGGGCGTCGGCGATGAGCACGTGGGCGACCCCGCGCTGCAGCGCCCAGCGGAGCATCTCCACCGAGCCCGCGGTGTCCCCGACCAGGACCCGCTCGGCCACGGTGAAGCCGGTGACCTCCGCCTGGCCCCGGTGGAAGCGGGCCACCGCCTCGGCGTCGATGGAGCCGCCGAAGTCCGAGACGAGCTGGCTGACCGCCGAGGACAGCTGGCGCAGGTCGTTCCCGACGGCCTCCAGGAGGGCGGTGACCGCGTCGGGGGTGATCCGCCCGCCCAGCCGGCGGACCTCGTTGCGGACGAACGCGATCCGCTCGCCCGCCGAGCTGATCTTCGGGCAGTCGTCGACCGCCGCGCCGGCGGACCGGAACGCCTTGACCAGCGCCTCGTTCCGCTTGCCGCCGGGGTGCACCAGCACCAGCGTCAGGTCCGCGTCCGGCGCCTTGGCGTAGCCGACCAGGGCGTCGGCGAGCGCGGTCGCCGCCTCGTGCACCCCGGTCACGACGACCAGCCGGTGGCCGCCGAACAGCGACGGAGCCAGCACGTCGGCCAGCGCGCCGACCGCGAGGCCACCGGCGACCAGTTCGTGCTCCTCGGCGTCGGGGTGGCGGTCCCGGATCGCCGCGCGGACGGCGGAGACCGCCCGGGCGCGCAGCAGCTCCTCCTCCCCCACCACGACCCGCAGGTGGGACGTCGGCTCGGGGGGTGCGGCTGCCACGTCCGCCATGGTGTCACGGGGCACCGACCGTCCCGGCCGGCTCGCCCCGCTCCCCCGCCCCGCCGCCCTTGCGCACCACGGACCCGAGCGGTGACGGCGTCCGACGGCCCGCCGGCGGCCGTGGCGCGGGCGACGTCGTCGACCCCGCGGGCGGCCACTCCCCAGTCCCCGGCCCTCCCCACCACCGCCAGGTCGCCGCCGGAGTCGGTGCGGTGCACCCGCATGCCGTCCCGGGCCAGCAGGTCCAGCAACCGGGCGGTGGGGTGGCCGTAGGTGTTGTCCGCGCCCACGGACACCAGCGCCACCCGGGCACCGCTCGCGGCCAGGAAGTCCGGGTCGGCGTCGGCGCTGCCGTGGTGCGGCACCTTCAGCACGTCGGCGGACAGGTCGACGCCCGACGCGAGGATCCCGCGCTCGGCCTCGGCGCCGAGGTCGCCGGTCAGCAGCACCCGGATGCCCCGCTGGGTGGCGCGCACGACCAGCGACAGGTCGTTGGGCTCCGCGCCGGCGGTGGCCTCGGCCGGTTCCGGCGCCAGCACCTCCAGGGCCAGCCCGCCGACCGTGCGGTGCTCCCCGGGCGCCAGCACCACGTGCCGCGTGCCGGCCTCCCCGACCATCTCGGCCAGCGCCCCGGCCCGGTCGTCGGTGGGCGCCAACGTGCCGGTGGCCACCTCGCCGACCGCACGCCCGGCCAGCGCACCGGCCAGCCCGCCCACGTGGTCGGCGTCCAGGTGGCTGAGCAGGACCAGCGGCAGCCGCTGGACGCCCAGCCGGGTCAGGCACCCGTCGACCAGCACCGGATCGGGACCGGCATCGACCAGCACCGCCTCGCTCCGCCCCGTGGGCAGCACCAGCGCGTCACCCTGTCCGACGTCGCAGGCCACCAGCAGGGTGTCCGACGGCGGCCAGCCGCGGGTCACCTGCCGCAGCGGCCAGCCGACCAGCACCGCGCCGAGCAGGACGGCGAGGGCCAGCGGGCGCAGCCGCGGCCGGCACAGCAGCGCGGCGGCGACGGCCACCAGCAGGACGGTGAGCAGCAGCGCGCCACCGGCTCCCGCCGGCCAGCCGGTGGCCCCGTCCGGCAGCGCGGCCGCGCGCTCGGCGACCAGCACCAGCCAGCGGACCGGCCAGCCCGCCAGCCAGCACAGCGCCGTGGCCAGCGGCGGGGCGACCGGCGAGATCAGGGCGGCCAGCAGGCCGAGCACCGTCGCGGGCGCCACGGCCGGGGCGGCCAGCAGGTTGGCCGGCAGCGACACCAGGCTGATCACGCCCGACAGCGCCGCCACCAGAGGTGCGGTGGCCAGCCCGCCGGCCGCGCTGACCGCCAGGGCGTCCGCCACCGGCCGCGGGACGCCGCGCCGCCTCAGGGCGCGGGACCAGGGGCCGGCGAGCAGCACGATGGCCGCCGTCGCCGCCACTGACAGCGCGAACCCGGCGTCGCGGGCCAGCGCCGGGTCGAGGAGCAGGAGCACGCACACCGCTGCCGCCAGCGCCGGCACCGCGGCCCGAGCCCGGCCCGACGCCAGCGCGAGCAGCACCACCGCGCCCATCGCCGCCGCCCGCAGCACGCTCGCCCCGGGGCGGGCCAGCACCACGAACCCGGCGAGCGCCAGCAGGCCCACGGCCGCCTGCACCCGGCGGTCGACCCCGCGGCGGCGCAGCGGCCACAGGACCAGGGCGATCGCGATGGCCACGTTGGCCCCGGACACCGCGGTCAGGTGCGCCAGTCCCGCCCGGCGGAACTCGGCGGTCAGCACCGGGTCCAGAGCGCTGGTGTCACCGACCACGAGGCCGGGCAGCAGCCCTGCCGGACGCGGCTCGAGTGCGCGCTGTGCCGCGTCGGCCAGCCCCGACCGCAGGACGCCGGCCCCCTCCTGCAGGCGCTCCGGACCGTCGACCGGCTCCGGCGGGGACCGCGCCGAGAGCACCGCCACCACCGTGTCGCCGTCCTCGGCCGGGCGGGCTGCTACCCGGAGCCGCACCGAGGTCCCGGGCAGCAGCCCGGTCCACTCCTCCGCCGCCCCGAAGACCAGCACCGGGGTGTCGGGCACCGCGGCCCCGGCGACCTGCCGGACGTCGGCCGCCACCAGCACGCGAGGTGCTCCGGCCCCGGTCAGCGGGCGCGGGTCGTCGGTCAGCTGCACGACGACGGGGACCACGGCCTCCGCCGCGGCGAGCCCGGGCAACGGCGAAGCTGACCGCTCGGCGGCCCGCACCGCGGCCACCGCGGACACCGCGGCGGCCGCGGCCAGGCAGCCGACGGCCAGAAAGACGCCGTTCCGGCTGCGGACCGGCCGGCCCGGTCCCCGTCGCGGCAGGTCCCGGCCGGCGCGGCGGAGCAGGACCGCCGCTCCGCCGGCGCACCCGGCCGCCACCGCGCCGAGCACCGGGGGGCTCGACCACGGCGCCAGCAGCGTGCAGGCCCACACGGTGAGCGCGGGCGGGACGAGCCGGAGGTCCACCCACGACCACCGGTCCACCGTCTGCCGCCGCCGCACCCCCACACCGCGACGCTAGGAGCGCGAGGGTTCCGGGACCGGGCGCGCGGCCGGTCTGTGGACGGCAGCCGCTGTTGTGGACGCCGTGCGTCGGATCGTCGGACCCCTGTGCTCCGGCGGGTCAGACGGTGACCAACTCTGCCAGCTCGGCGTAGATGGCCGGCCCGATGCCGCTGACGTCGTCCAGTTGCTCGACGCTGGTGAACGGCCCCTGCGTGGCCCGGTGGTCGACGATGCGCTGGGCCAGCACCGGCCCGATCCCCGGCAGGGCGTCCAGGTCGGCGACCGTCGCCGCGTTCAGGTCCAGCAGGCCGGTGCCGGCGCCGCCGGTCCCCGGCGGCGCTCCCGCGGGGGCACCGGGCACACCCACCGCGACCTGCTGGCCGTCGGTGAGCAGCGCCGCGGCGTTCACCGCCGCGGGGTCCGCCTCGGGCAGCAGCCCGCCGGCCGCGGTGAGCGCGTCGGCCACCCGCGACCCCACCGGCAGCGTGACCAGGCCGGGTCTCGCCACCTGGCCGACCACCGAGACGACCAGCACCGCGCTGGACGGGGGCGCCGGGCTCGGCTCGGTCGGCGCCGCGGACGGGCCCGGGGACGCGGCCGGCGACGTCGCGGCCACCCCGGCGGTCACCGGCTCGACCTCCGGGCGGTCGGCCCAGGTCCAGCCGCCGACCAGCACCGCGGCCGCCAGGGCAGTGGCGCACAGCGCCCGGGCGCCGGGACGTCCGGGGTCCAGCCGGGCGGCCGACCCGGGTGCCCGGTGCCGGCCCAGCCCGCCGGGCAGCCCGTCGTCAGGGTCGTCCGCGTCCGGATCGCCGTCCACGTGGTCCAGGTCGTCCGTGTGGTGCGCCGGAGCCCGCAGCAGCGGACCAGGCCGGCCGGGCTGCCTGTCGGCGGCGGGGTCCCCGTCGCCGTCCAGCAGGTCGTCGGGCGGCACCCACCCCGGCTGCCGGCCCATCTCGGCGAGCACCGCACGCAACCGTGCCCGGATGACGTCGGCGTCGTCACTGCGACGGGCGGAGGGGCGCACGCAGCCGGACGCTAGGCCGTCCGGCCGCCGCCGGTCCTCCGCCGGCCGGCCCTGTGGACGGCGGACCCGGCTGTGGACGGACGAGCACACCGGCAGGCGTCTCCGGTCAGGGTGGCGCCGTGACCCCGCTCCGTTCAGTCCGCCGGTCGATCACCGTCGTCGTCCGGGCCGTCGTCCGTGGCCTGGTCGGGGGACGCCGCCGACGCAGCGTCCGGACGCGGCGAGGGGTCGATGACGACGCCGACCGCACCTGGGCCGACGTGCGCGCCGATGGCGGCGCCGATCTCGCTCAGGTGCAGCTCCCGGATGCGGGGGAGCCGAGCGGTGAGCTGGTCGGTGAGGCGCTGGGCCCGTTCGAGTGCGTCGAGGTGGTGCACGGCGACGTCCACCGGTCCCTCGCCGGCGACGTCGACGGCCCGCTGCACGATCCGGCTGATCGCCCGGCTGGACGTGCGCACCTTCTCCAGGCCGACCACCTGCCCGTCGGTGACGTGCAGCAGCGGCTTGACGGCCAGGGCGGTCCCGAACAGCGCCGCCGCGGAGCCGATCCGCCCGCCCCGCCGCAGGTGCTCCAGGGTGTCGACGACGAAGAAGACGCGGGTGGCCGCCGCGGTCGCGCGGGCAGCGGCGGCGACCTCCTCCGCACCGGCTCCGGCGGCGGCGGCCCGAGCGGCGGCGAGCACGGCGAACCCGCTGCCCATGGCCGCCGAGCGCGAGTCGAGCACGGTCACCAGGTGCTCACCCACCTGCGCCGCGGCCAGCCGGGCGGCGTCCCAGGTGCCGGAGAGCTCCCCGGACAGGTGGACCGAGACGATCCGGTCCGCGCCGGCGGCCAGCCGGCGGCGGTAGGCGGCCACGAAGTCCCCCGGCGTGGGCCGGGACGTGGTCACCTGCCCACCCCGGACACCGAGCGCGCGCGCCACCTCCCCGGGCGTGACGTCGCTGCCCTCGCGACCCGACCGGCCGGCCAGCACCACGTAGAGCGGCACGACCTCGACGTCGTACCGCTCGACCAGGTGGTGCGGCAGGTAGGCGGTGGAGTCGGTGACCACGGCGACGGACCCGGCGGCGGGCCGGGCACGCACCGGATCAAGAGGTGGCGTCGGCATCCTGGGCACCGGTCGCCGGGGCCTCCTCGGGGTTCGCCCCGGCCGGGGCCAGCACGCCGAGAGGCGCCTCGCCGGACCGGTCGGGGCCGGCAGCCGGTGGAGGCGTCCCGTCGGGCGGCGCGGGCACCGAGCTGTTGTGCCGCATCAGCCGCCAGCGGGTCGACTGGTAGGAGAGTTCGCTCCAGTGGCAGTTGCCCAGCGGACCGAACAGCCGCCGGTGGTCGACACCGAGCCCCAGCAGCGCCTCGACGAGACGGCCGGCGGTGCCGCCGTGGGTCACCAGCACGGCGGTGCCGGACGGCGGCAGGTCGGCGACCGCCGCCAGGGCCCGCGCCGCGACCGCCTCGGCCGGTTCCCCGCCCCGTCCGCGGACCGGACGCCCGTCGAGCCAGTCGGCGAACTGCTCGGGGTGCCGCTCGGCGACCTCGTCCCGGGTCAGTCCCTCCCAGGAGCCGAGCCCGTGCTCGCGCAGCCGCTCGTCCAGGCGCACCGGGACACCGAGCAGCGGCGACAGCGCCTCGGCGGTGGCCCGGGCGCGGACCAGGTCGCTGGAGACCAGCACCGTCGGCTCACCGGCCAGCGTGGTCGCCAGGTGTGCCGCCGTGCGGGCGGCCTGCGCCCGGCCCACGGCGTCCAGCGGCGGGTCGAGCTGACCCTGGAACCGGCCACCGGCGTTCCACTCGGTGCGGCCGTGCCGCCAGAGCACCAGCCGGGCGACCCGCGGGGGTGCAGCGGCGTCGCTCACCGGCCGGTCGGGCCCGGCTCGCCGCTGCCGGTGGAGCTGTCCCCGTCGGCACCGGCCGCGGGGTCGGTGGCCGGCCCGGCAGCCGGGGTGCCGGCCGGTCCGGCAGCGCCGCCGGCCGGGCGGGCCGCCCGGTCGGTGAACGGGATGACCGGGCAGTCCTTCCACAGCCGCTCGAGGGCGTAGTAGGCGCGCTCCTCGGCGTGCTGGACGTGCACGACGATGTCGACGAAGTCCAGCAGCACCCAGCGCCCCTCGGCGACGCCCTCGCGGCGCACGGGCTTCACCCCGTGGGCGCGCAGCTGTTCCTCCACGCTGTCGACGATGGACTGGACCTGGCGCTCGTTGGGCGCCGACGCCAGGACGAAGGCGTCGGTGATGGCCAGCCGGTCGCTCACGTCGACGATGGACACGTCGGTGGCGAGCTTGTCGGCGGCAGCCTGCGCAGCGATCAGCGCGGTCTCGCGGGCCTCGGCCGAGGCGGTCATCGGGGGATCTCCTGCAGATCGGGGGACGGGAGGTCCCCGGGGTCGGGGGCGTCAGCCGGGGCCGACGAGTGCTCGGGTGGGACCGACGGGTGCTCGGGTGGGACCGACGGGTGCTCAGGCGGGGCCGGCGGGCGGTCGGGCCGGGTCAGCCGCAGCCGGCTGCCCGGGAGCGCGCCGCCGTCGGCGGCCACCGGCTCGGGGTCCCGGTACAGGCCCCGCTTCTCGATGTACTGCACGACGCCGTCGGGCACCAGGTACCAGACCGGTGAGCCGCGCCGCACCCGGTCCCGGCAGCCGGTGGAGCTGATCGCCAGGGCGGGGACCTCGACCAGGCTGACCGCGCCCTCGGGCAGGTGCGAGCCGGCCAGCTGGTACCCGGGCCGGGTGACGCCGACGAAGTGGGCCATGTCGAAGAGCCGCGCGTTGTCGCGCCAGCTCATGATCTGGGCCAGGGCGTCCGCGCCGGTGATGAAGAACAGCTCGGCGTCGGGGTGCTGGCCGCGCAGGTCACCGAGCGTGTCCACGGTGTACGTCGTGCCGCCGCGGTCGATGTCGACCCGGCTCACCGAGAAGCGCGGGTTGGAGGCGGTGGCGATGACGGTCATCAGGTAGCGGTCCTCGGCCGGGCTGACCTCCCGGTCGGTCTTCTGCCAGGGCTGCCCGGTGGGCACGAAGACCACCTCGTCGAGACCGAACAGGTCGGCGACCTCGCTCGCGGCGACGAGGTGACCGTGGTGCACGGGGTCGAACGTGCCGCCCATCACCCCGAGTCGTCGTCCCGCTGCCATCGGCCGAGCGTAACCGCTCCCCGCCGGACCCCGCGGCCCTCCTGCGAGGGCTGGCCCCGTCCGGAGGCTCGCCCCGAGCTTGCGAGGGGTGAGGGGGACGGGGTCCTTGATCAGAGCGTCGTGACGAAGTCGGCGAGCTGCGCGGCCGTGCGCACCTCCACCATGGGCAGCACGTCGCGGTACCGGTCCGCGGCGGAGTCCCCGCTGCCCCACAGCCGGCGCGGCTCGGGGTTGAGCCAGTAGGCCGAGCGGGAGCGGCGCACCAGGTCGGCGAGGGTGGGCAGACCGGGCTGGCGGTAGTTGGTCCGCCCGTCGCCGAGCACGAGCAACGACGTCTTCGGCCCGACCGCCGCCGGCCACCGCTCGGCGAACACCTCGAAGGCGTTGCCGTAGTCGCTGTGCCCGTCGAAGGACACCACGTCGGCCTCCCGCCCGATCCGGGCGATGGCGTCCACCACGTCGGCGCCCGGGCGGAAGAACCGGGTCACCTCGTCGGTCGAGTCCACGAACGCGAAGGCCCGCACGCCGGAGAAGTGCTCCCGCAGCGCCTGGGTGAGCATCAGGGTGAAGTGGCTGAACCCGGCCACCGAGCCGCTGACGTCGCAGAGCACCACCAGCTCGGGCTTGTGCACCGCCCGCGGCCGGTGGTGGGTGACCAGCGGCATCCCGCCGGTGGCCAGCGACGACCGCACGGTCCGCCGGAAGTCCAGCCGGCCCTCCCGGCCCAGCCGGCGGCGGGCGGACAGCCGGGCGGCCAGCCGCCGGGCCAGCGGCGCCACGGTGCGGCGCAGCTCGGCCAGGTCGGCCTGCTGGGCGCGCAGGAAGTCCACCTGGTCGGCCAGCGGGCGCACCGCGGTCCGGGCGACCTTGTCCCGGCCCTTCTCCGCCGCCGTCCGCCGCCGCACCTCGGCCTCGACCGCGGCGCGGAAGGCCGCGATGCGCTCGCGGCCGGTGTGCCGGGCGACCTGCTCGGCCAGCCCGCCGCGCTCGTCGCCGCCGAGCAGGCCCTGCACCAGCGCGGCCATCAGCGTGTCCGGGGACAGCGCGCGCAGCACCCGGTAGCTGAAGAAGGACTGCCCCGCCGGCGAGGGCTGCCCCTGCCCGAACACGTCGACGGCCTGCCGGGCGAACCGGCGCAGCGAGTCGTCGTCCCCGGCCAGCAGCAGCCGCAGCAACTGCGCCCGCAGCAGCTCGGCCAGCTCCCCGGGGTCCCCACCGGCCAGCGGCAGCAGGTCGCCGTCGGAGGGGTCGCCGTCCTCGGAGCCCTCCTCGGCTGCCTGGAAGCCGGCGACCGGCCGGTCGGTCAGCGGCCACCACAGGTCGAACAGGACGTCGAAGGCCGGCCGCTGCGCCGCCCGCTGCAGCAGCACCGCACCCAGCCCGTGCCGCAGCTGCTCCCGGTCGAGCAGGTCGACCACGGTGAGCACCTCGGCGGCGTCCACGGCCTGGCTGATGCCGACCGGGATCCCGGCCTCCCGGACGGCGCGCACGAAGCCGTCCAGGTGCCCGGCCAGCCCACCGGGCGTGACGAGCGGCGCGGGCGGCATCAGTTCAGCCGGAGCTCGGCGGCGGCCCGGACCTGGTCGCTGGCGTGCTTGAGGACCACGCCCAGCGTGGCCCCGACCGTGGCCGGGTCCAGGGTGTCCAGGCCGAGGGCCAGCAGGGTCTGCGCCCAGTCCAGCGTCTCGGAGATCGACGGCGCCTTCTTCAGCTCCAGCGCCCGCATCGCGCGCACCGTGCGCACCAGCTGGTCGGCCAGCGCCGGGGCCAGGTCGGGCACCCGGGACAGGACGATCTCCCGCTCGCGCTCGGCGCTGGGGTAGTCCAGCGCGAGGTACAGGCAGCGCCGCTTCAGCGCCTCGGACAGCTCGCGGGTCGCGTTGGACGTGAGCACCACGAGCGGACGGCGGACGGCGGTGATCGTGCCGAGCTCGGGGATGGTGACCTGGAAGTCGCTGAGCACCTCCAGCAGCAGGCCCTCGACCTCGACGTCGGCCTTGTCGGTCTCGTCGATGAGCAGCACGGTCGGGTCGGTGCGCCGGATCGCGGTCAGCAGCGGCCGGGCGAGCAGGAACTCCTCACCGAAGACGTCGTCGTGCACGGCGTCCCAGTCCGCCCCGCCCTCGGTGCCCGCGCCCGCCGCGGAGATCCGCAGCAGCTGCTTCTTGTAGTTCCACTCGTACAGCGCGCGGGCCTCGTCCAGGCCCTCGTAGCACTGCAGCCGGATGAGCTCGGCGTCGGTGGCCGTGGCCAGCGCCTTGGCCAGTTCGGTCTTGCCCACCCCGGCCGGGCCCTCGACCAGCAGTGGCTTGCCCAGCCGGTCGGCGAGGAACACCGTCGTGGCGATCTGCGCGTCGGGGAGGTAGCCGGCGGCGGTGAGCCGCGCGGCCACGTCCGCCACGTCGGCGAACTGGGCGGCGTGCGTCGGCGGGCGGGGCATGCGGCTCCTCGTCGGACGGGCCGGCTCGGCCGCGGGTCAGCGGAGCCGGGTGGGGATCAGCGGACGTGCCCGGAACCGGTGACGACGTAGGTCGTCGAGGTCAGCTCGGGCAGGCCCAGCGGACCGCGGGCGTGCAGCTTCTGGGTGGAGATGCCGATCTCGGCGCCGAAGCCGAACTCGCCGCCGTCGGTGAACCGGGTGGAGGCGTTGACCAGGACGGCGGCGGCGTCCACCCCGGCGGTGAACTCGGCGATCGCCCGCGCGGAGTCCGCGACGATGGCCTCGCTGTGCCCGCTCCCCCACCGCTCGATGTGGTCCAGCGCCTGCGGCAGGTCGTCCACGACCCGCACCGCCATGTCCATCGACAGGTACTCGGCCGCCCAGTCCTCGTCGGTCGCGGCGAGGACCGCGTCGGAGACGGCGCGGGCCCGCTCGTCGCCGTGCAGCGTGACGCCCGCGCCGGCCAGCGCCTCGATCAGCCGGGGCAGCACCGGGGCGTCGCGGTGCACCAGCAGCGTCTCCGCCGCGTTGCACACGCTGACCCGCGAGGTCTTGGCGTTCAGCACGATCGCCTCGGCCGTCGCCGGGTCCGCGGAGGCGTCGACGTAGACGTGGCAGTTCCCGACGCCGGTCTCGATGACCGGCACCCGCGCCTCCTGCACCACCCGCTGGATCAGCGACGCCCCGCCGCGCGGGATGACCACGTCGACCAGGCCGCGGGCGTTGAGCAGCTCGCCGACCGAGGCGCGGTCGGCCGGCAGCAGGGCGATCGAGCCGGCGGGCAGCCCGGCCTTCTCGGCGGCCTCGGTGAGCACGGCGACCAGGGCGGTGTTGGTCCGGTGCGCCGAGGCCGAGCCGCGCAGCAGGGCGGCGTTGCCGCTCTTCACGCACAGCCCGGCGGCGTCGACGGTCACGTTCGGGCGCGCCTCGTAGACGATGCCGACCACGCCCAGGGGCACCCGCACCTGCCGCAGCTGCAGCCCGTTGGCCAGCGTCGAGCCGCGGACGACGTCGCCCACCGGGTCGGGCAGCGCGACCAGCTGGCGCAGCGCGTCGGCGACGCCGGCCACCCGGGCCGGGTCCAGCCGCAGCCGGTCGAGCACCGAGGCCGGGGTGCCCTCGGCCGCGGCTGCCTCCACGTCGGCGGCGTTGGCGGCGAGCACCTCGTCCGTGCGCTCCAGCAGCGCGTCGGCCATCGCCGTGAGGGCGGCGTCCTTGGCCTCGGTGGGCAGGGTGCGCAGCACGCGGGCGGCCTTCCGGGCACGCTCCGCGGCGGCCCCGATCAGCGGGAACTCGGCGGCGGACACGCGGACGAGGTTACGCGGCCCGTCCCCGCCAGGACGCCGCGCCGCCGACCCGGGGCCCGGGACCCCCGCCGTCCGCCCGAGCGCTATGCGAGAATGATTCTCATGGCCATGTCGATGACTCGTTCCACCGCCGTGGCGGCGACCGCCGCGGCCGCCCTGCTGCTCACCGCGTGCGGCGGGGACGCCGGCGGGGCCGGGAGCGAGGACGGCGTCCAGGTCGTCGCCGGCTTTTACCCGCTGGAGTGGGTGGCCTCGCGCGTCGGCGGGGACGGCGTCTCGGTGTCCTCCCTGACGCCGCCCGGAGCCGAGGCGCACGACCTGGAGCTGTCCCCCCAGGACGTCGCCGCGGTCTCCGAGGCCGACCTGCTGGTGTACCTCGAGGGGTTCCAGCCCGCCCTGGACGAGGCGGCGGCGTCCGAGGCGGGCGAGCGGGCCTGGGACGCCGGGCAGGCCGCCGACCTCTCCCTCTCCGCCGCGGCGCATGACGAGGCCGCGCACGGCGAGGAGGGCGAGGAGCACGAGGCAGGGCACGAGGAGGAGGGCGAGGCCGTCGACCCGCACTTCTGGCTGGACCCGGTCCGGCTGGCCGGCGTGGCGGACGCGTTCTCCGAGCGGCTGGCCGAGGTCGACCCCGACGGCGCCGCCGGCTACGAGGAGAACGCCGCCGCCCTGCGCGCCGACCTGGAGCAGCTGGACACCGAGATGCAGGACGCGCTGGCCGGCTGCGCCGTGGACACCCTGGTCACCAGCCACGACGCCTTCGGCTACCTCGCCGACCGGTACGGTCTCGAGGTGGTCGGCATCAGCGGGCTCAGCCCCTCGCAGGAGCCCAGCTCCGCGCAGCTGGCCGAGATCGCCGACCTGGTCACCGAGCGCGGCGTGACCACCGTCTACACCGAGACGCTCGTCGACCCGGCGGTCGCCGAGACGGTGGCCGACGAGGCCGGGGTGCGGACCGCCGTCCTCGACCCGCTGGAGGGGCTGACCGACGAGTCGGCCGGCGAGGACTACCTGGCCGTCATGCGGGCCAACCTGGCGACGCTGCAGGAGGGCCAGTCCTGTCCATGACGCCCGCCACCCCGGCCGTCCCCGACCGCGACGACGCCATCCGGCTCCGGCACGCCAGCATCGGGTACGGCGACGTGCCGATCGTCGTGCAGGCGGACCTGGCCGTGCGGCGCGGCGAGGCCGTCGCCGTCCTGGGCTCCAACGGCTCGGGCAAGACGACCCTGGCCCGGGGTCTGCTGGGCCTGGCCGCCGTCCTCGGCGGTCAGGTGGAGGTGCTCGGCGCCCCGGTCGGCCGACTCAGCGAGCGCGGCCGGGTCGGGTACGTGCCGCAGCGGCACACCGTCAGCGGCGCGGTGCCGGCCACCGTCCGGGAGGTCGTCTCGGTCGGCCGGCTGGCCCGCTCGGGTCTGTTCCGCCGGCTGAACGCCGTCGACCGGCGCGCCGTCGCCGACGCCGTCGCGGCCGTCGGGCTCAGCGACCGGCTGGGCGACCCGGTCGCCTCACTGTCCGGCGGGCAGCAGCGCCGGGTGCTGGTCGCCCGGGCCCTGGCCGCCGGTCCGGAGCTGCTGATCATGGACGAGCCGACCGCCGGCGTCGACGCCTCCAGCCAGGAGACGCTCGCCGCGGTGCTCGGCGAGCTGTCGGCGGCCGGCACGACCCTGGTCGTGGTGACCCACGAGACCGGCCCGCTGGCCGGCGTCCTCACCCGGGCCGTCGTCGTGGACCACGGGCGGATCGGCTACAACGGGCCGCTCGCCGGCGCCGAGCTGGACGCCGGCGCCGGTGGGCACCACTGCGCCCCTCCGGCCGACGCCGACGGCTCCCTGCTGCACCCGCGGTCACCGGCCGGAGCGCGGAGCCGGAGGGGGGACCGGTGATGGACTTCCTGGACTACGGGTTCATGCAGCGGGCGCTGCTGGCCTCCCTGATGGTCGGGCTGGTGGCGCCCGCCGTCGGGGTCTTCCTGCTGCAGCGCCGGCTCTCGCTGCTCGGCGACGGCCTGGGCCACGTCGCCCTCACCGGCGTGGCCGTCGGCGTGCTGACGGCCACCGCGCCGGTCGGGACGGCGCTGGTCGCCGCCGTCCTCGGGGCGGTGCTCATCGAGCTGGTCCGCGCCCGGGGACGCACCAGCGGGGACGTCGCGCTCGCCGTGCTCTTCTACGGGGGCATCGCCGGCGGCGTCGTGCTGCTCAGCCAGGCGCCGCGCGGCCAGGCGACCAACCTCGACGCCTACCTCTTCGGCGCGATCACCACCACGAGCGCCGGGGACCTCGCGGTGTTCGCGGTGATCACCGTGGTCGTCCTCCTCGTCGTGGGGCTGCTCGGCCAGCGGCTGTACGCGGTGAGCGACGACGAGGAGTACGCCCGCGCTGTCGGGCTCCCGGTGCTCGGCCTGAACATCGTGCTGGCCGCCCTGGTCGCGGCGACGGTGGTGCTGTCGATGCGGGTGGTCGGGCTGCTGCTGATCAGCGCCCTGATGATCGTGCCCAGCGCCGTCGCGCAGCTGGTCGCCCGCAGCTTCCGGCAGACGGTGTACCTGGCCTGCGGCACCGGGCTGGTGGTCAGCGTCTCGGGCACGGCCACCTCCTACTACGCGGGGACGCCGTCCGGCGGCACGATCGTGCTGCTGGCGATCGCGGTGTTCCTGCTCGTCACCGCGGCGGTGACGCTGCGCGAGGCCACGTCGGGACGGCGCCACCGGCGCCGGGCCGAGGTGCACGCGGCGCACCCGCACGAGCACGGCGACGGGTGCGGGCACCCGGCGGTGCTGCACGAGGACCACGTGGACTACGACCACGACGGGCACCGGCACGCCCCGCACCGGACCGGGACCGGTGTGCACTACGACGAGCACGGCCACGCCACCCCGGACGGGCACCCGGTGACGACGCCGGGGACGGCGGGACAGGCGTGAGCGGACCCGAGCCGGCCGATCCCTCCCCTCGCCGGACCACCCGGCAGCGCAGCGCGGTGCTCGCCCTGCTCGAGGACCTCGACGGGTTCCGCAGCGCCCAGGACCTGCACGCGCTGCTCCGGGAGCGGGGGGACGCGGTGGGGCTGGCGACGGTCTACCGCGCCCTGCAGGCCCTGGTCGACGACGGGCAGCTGGACGTGCTGCGCAGCCCGGACGGCGAGGCGGCCTACCGGCGGTGCTCGCCGGTGCACCACCACCACCTCGTCTGCCGCTCGTGCGGCCGGACGGTGGAGGTCGCCGACCCGCCGGTCGAGCGCTGGGCCGCCCGGGTCGCCGCCGAGCACGGGTTCGCCGACGTCCAGCACCAGGTGGAGGTCTTCGGGACCTGCGCCACCTGCAGCGCCGCCGGCTGACCGCGCGACCGCCGCCGGGGCCCTTCCGCTAGCTCCGCAGCGCGCGGAGCACCCGCTTGCGGGCCTCGCCGGTGAGCCGGTCGACGAACAGCTTGCCGTCCAGGTGGTCCACCTCGTGCTGCAGGCACCGCGCCATCAGTCCCGAGCCGGCCAGCCGCAGCGGCTCCCCGCGCACGTCGACGCCCTCGGCCACGCAGCGCATCGCCCGGACGGTGGGCGCGTACAGCCCGGGGATGGACAGGCACCCCTCGTCGTCGTCCTGGGTCTCCTCGGACCGCTCGGTGATCACCGGGTTGACCAGGTGGCCGATGACGCCCTCGACGTTGTAGGAGAAGACCCGCAGCCCCACGCCGATCTGCGGGGCCGCCAGACCGGCCCGGCCGGGGTGGTCGACGGTGTCCTCCAGGTCGCGGACCAGGGCGGCGAGGTCACGGTCGAAGCGGCGCACCGGGTCGGCGGGCGTGCGGAGCACGGGGTCACCGAGCTCGCGGATGGGGCGGATCGTCACCGCGGCAGTCTCTCAGCCCCTGGTGCGGCGCCCGAGGAGCACCATCTCGTCCCGGTGCACGACCTCCCGGCGGTGTTCGGGCGGCAGGTCCCCGCTCTTGCGCCCCAGCAGGTCCGGCAGCTCGCGGGCGTCGTAGGCGACCAGCCCCCGGGCGACGACCACGCCGTCCGGGCCGACCAGCTCCACCGGGTCGTCGGCCAGGAACTCCCCGGTCACGCCGGTGATGCCGGCGGCCAGCAGGGAGGCGTGCCGCTCGCGGACGGCGCGCACCGCGCCGTCGTCCAGCAGCAGCCGGCCGCGGGGGCGGCTGGCGTACCGCAGCCAGAACTGCCGGCCCGACGGCCGGCGTCCGGAGGCGGCGAACAGCGTGCCGACGTGCTCACCGGCCAGCGCGGCGGCGGCCTGCGGGGTCGAGGTGACGACGACGGGCACCCCGGCGGCCGAGGCGATGAAGGCGGCCTCCACCTTCGTCGCCATCCCGCCGGTGCCCACCCCGTTGCGGCTGGCCGAGCCGAGGGCCACCGCGGCCAGGTCGGCGCGGCCGCGCACCGTGTCGATCAGCTGGGCCGGGCCGCTGCGCGGGTCGCCGTCGTAGACGCCGTCCACGTCCGACAGCAGCACCAGCGCATCGGCGACGGCGACGTGCGCCACCAGTGCGGCGAGCCGGTCGTTGTCGCCGAACCGGATCTCCTCGGTGGCCACCGTGTCGTTCTCGTTGACGATCGGCAGCGCGCCGAGCGTCAGCAGCCGCTCCACGGTCTGCCGGGCGTTGCGGTAGTGGCTGCGCCGGGTGAGGTCGTCGGCGGTCAGCAGCACCTGCCCGACCGTGACGCCGTGGACGGCGAAGGCGTCGGCGTAGGTCTGCACCAGCCGGAGCTGGCCGACGCTGGCCGCCGCCTGGGCGGTGGCGAGGTCCCGCGGGCGGCCGGTGAGCCCGAGCGGCGCCAGGCCGGCGGCGATGGCGCCCGAGGACACCAGCACCACCTCGCGGCCGGCGGCGCGCAGCGTCCCGAGGACGTCGACGAGTGCGCGCAGCCGCTCGGTGTCCAGGCCGCCGGGCAGGGTGGTCAGCGAGGAGGACCCGACCTTGACCACGACCCGCCGGGCGCCGGCGATCTCCGGTCGGACGCTCACCGGTCGTCGTCGAGGGGCGCGTCGTCGGGGTCGTCGAGCGGCGTCAGCTCGTAGGGCACCCGGCGGGCCTTCTTGGCCGCCAGCCGCTCCTTGGCCCGGATCCGGCTGTCGCTCTCCAGCCGGGTGTCGGTGCCGCGGCCGCCGAGGCCCGCGGTCTCCTCGGTGGTCAGGGTGCCGGCCGGCAGGGTCGGCTCCCAGTCGAAGGTGACGTCGCCGACGGTGACCGCGTCGCCGGGGACGGCGCCGGCCTTGGCCAGTTCGTCCTCGACGCCCAGCCGGTTGAGCCGGTCGGCGAGGTAGCCGACCGCCTCGTCGTTGGTGAAGTCGGTCTGCCGGACCCAGCGCTCCGGCCGGACGCCGCGGACCAGCCAGCCGTCGGTGCGCGGGTCGGCCTCGACGGTGAAGCCGCCGTCGTCGACCGCCTTGGGGACGACGGTGATCGGCGCGACCGGGGCCGCGGGCAGCGCGGCGCGGTGCTCCTCGACCGCCCGGGCCAGCGCGAAGCCGAGCTCGGGCAGGCCCTCGCCGGTCGCGGCGCTCACCGGGAAGACCTGCAGGCCGCGCTCCTCCAGCGGCGCGCGGACCAGGTCGACGAGGTCGCGGGCGTCCGGGACGTCGATCTTGTTGAGGACGGCGATGCGCAGCCGGCCGACCAGGTCCAGCTCCTCGCCGCCGTACTCCCGCAGCTCGTGCTCGAGCGCGACGATGTCGGTCTCGGGGTCCCGGCCGGGCTCCATCGTCGCCATGTCGACGACGTGCACCAGGACGGCGCAACGCTCGACGTGCCGGAGGAACTGCAGGCCCAGCCCCTTGCCCAGCGACGCGCCGGGGATGAGGCCGGGGACGTCGGCCATCGTGTAGGTGGTGTCGCCGGAGCGGATCACGCCCAGCTGGGGCACCAGGGTGGTGAAGGGGTAGTCGGCGATCTTGGGCCGGGCCGCGGACATGGCCGACACCAGCGAGGACTTGCCCGCCGACGGGAAGCCGACCAGCCCGACGTCGGCGACGCTCTTGAGCTCCAGCACCGCGTCGACGGCGTCGCCGGGCTCCCCGAGGAGGGCGAAACCGGGGGCCTTGCGGCGGGCGTTGGCCAGCGAGGCGTTGCCCAGCCCGCCCTTGCCGCCGCGGGCAAGCACGTACCGGGCGCCGATGCCCACCAGGTCGGCGACCTGCTGGCCGTCGACGCTGACCACGGTGCCGGAGGGGACGCGGAGCACCAGGTCAGCGCCCCGGCCGCCGTTGCGGTAGTTGCCGGCTGCCTGCTTGCCGTTGCCGGCGCGCTGGTGGGGGTGGTGGTGGAAGTCCAGCAGCGTGTGCACGCTGCCGTCGACCTCGAGGACGACGTCGCCGCCGTCACCGCCGTCGCCGCCGTCGGGGCCACCGAGGGGCTTGAACTTCTCACGGTGGACGGAGCTGACCCCGTTGGCGCCCTTGCCGGCTGCCACGTGCACGGTCACGCGGTCGATGAAAGCGGCCATGGTCGCCGCCTCTCTTCAGGGAGGACCCGTTCCCCTCAGCCCTCGTTCCTCGGGCCGAGCCTCTGAACGGGGCCGAATGGAAACGGGTGGCGGCGCCCGATCGGCGCCGCCACCCCAGAAAGGACCCCGTCCTCCTCAGCCCTCGTTCCTCGGGCCGAGCCTCGGGACGGGGCCGTCAACTGCTTACGCCGGGACGGTCTCGCGGGCCGGGACGGCGGAGATGGTGACCTCGCGGCGGCCGCGGCGGAAGCCGAAGGTCACCGCGCCGGGGACCAGGGCGAACAGGGTGTCGTCCTTGCCGCGGCCGACCCCCAGACCCGGGTGGAAGTGGGTGCCGCGCTGGCGGACGATGATCTCGCCGGCCTTGACGACCTGGCCGCCGAAGCGCTTGACGCCGAGGCGCTGCGCGTTCGAGTCGCGGCCGTTGCGGGAGGACGAGGCGCCCTTCTTGTGTGCCATGTCGTCGTCAGCCCTTCGTGATGTCGCGGACCACGACGTCGGTCAGGGGCTGACGGTGCCCCTGCCGCTTGTGGTAGCCGGTCTTGTTCTTGAACTTGTGGATGTGGATCTTCGGGCCCTTGCCGTGGCCGACGATCTCACCGGTCACGGTGACGCCGGCGAGGGCCTGGGCGTCGGCGGTGACGGTGTCCCCGTCGACCAGGAGCACGGCCGGGAGGGTGAGGGTGTCACCGGCCTCCCCGACGAGGCGGTTGACGGTGAACGTGTCACCGATCCCCACCTTGTGCTGCTTGCCACCGGCCTTGACGACTGCGTACACCACTGACTCCTCGATCGGTTCTCTCGTGTCCTGCGCGCACGACCGGTACGGGGCCGGGTGCTGGACGGGCCGCGGACGCCGACGCGGCGGCACGCGAGGTGCGCGGCCCGTGGCGATGCAACCCGTCCAGCGTACCCGAGCGCCGCTGCCCGGGTCGAACGCGGTCCATCTCTGCTACGCCGGCGGGCCGGCCGGGCGGGAGGCCGCCCGGCGACGCCGCGGGCGCGCCGGTGCGACCACGGGCTCGTCCTCGACCGGCTCGACCACAGACTCCTCGGCCGCGGGCTGCGGCGCGGGCTCGGCCGCCTCCGGCGTCGCGGACGACCCCTGCGGTCCCCCGTCGGGCGACGGGCCGGGCGCCGGCTCGTCGTCCGCCGTGACCGTGGTGAGCGTCAGGCCCCCGGTCACCGGGGGCAGCTCGGCCGGGGAGAGCTCGGCGGCGAGGGAGGGCGTGTCGCCCGTCCCGGCCGACTCCGGTGCGGCGCTCTCCGGGACCGGCACGCCGGCCTGCTCCGTCGGCTGGTCCTCGACCTGGTCGATCGGCTGGTCGCCGGCCTCGGGGACGTCGCCGGTCGGCGCGTCGTCCTCGTCCGGCTCGGGCAGGGCGGAGTCGTCGGGCGCGGCCACCGCGGTGGCGGCCAGCTCCTCCCCCACCGACTCGTGCACGGCCTCGGCCAGCGTGCCCGCGTCGACCTCGCCGGTCGTCGGGCCGTCGGCGTCCCGGGTGCCGGCCAGCACGGCGGCGTCCTCGGCGGCGCGCGCCTCACCGGACTGCCCGCGGCCGCGCCGGCCGCGGCTGCGCCGCCCGCTGCGTCCCTCGGACGGGGTGTCCGCCGTCTCCGGGGTGTCGTCGGTCGCCGGGGCCTCGCCGGCCGGCTGCTCGACGGTCTCGGCCCGGCCCTGGTCGGCCTGGTCGCGACCCGAGCGGTCGCGGTCCCGCCGGCCGCCGCCGTTGCCGCCCCCGCCGTTGCCGCCGCTGTTGCTCCCGCCGCCGCTGCCGGGCGAGTCGCCGCGGCTGCGCCGCTTCTCGTCCACCGGCTCGACCGAGACCACGACCCCGCGGCCGCGGCAGTGCTCGCACGGCTCGGAGAAGACCTCGAGCAGCCCCTGGCCGACGCGCTTGCGGGTCATCTGGACCAGGCCGAGCGAGGTGACCTCGGCGACCTGGTGCTTGGTGCGGTCCCGGCCGAGGCACTCGGTGAGCCGGCGCAGCACCAGGTCGCGGTTGCTCTCCAGCACCATGTCGATGAAGTCGATGACGATCATGCCGCCGATGTCGCGGAGCCGGAGCTGGCGGACGATCTCCTCGGCCGCCTCGATGTTGTTCCGGGTGACCGTCTGCTCGAGGTTCCCACCGGAGCCGACGAACTTGCCGGTGTTGACGTCGACCACGGTCATCGCCTCGGTGCGGTCGATGACCAGCGAGCCGCCCGAGGGCAGCCAGACCTTGCGGTCCAGCGCCTTCATCAGCTGCTCGTCGATCCGCAGGTCACGGAAGACGTCGCCGGTGCCGGTGTAGCGCTGCAGCCGCTCGGACAGCTCCGGGGACACGTGCGCGACGTAGGCCTCGACGGTGTCCCAGGCGTCGTCGCCCTGGACGACGAGCCGCTTGAAGTCCTCGTTGAAGACGTCGCGGATGACCCGGATGGCGAGGTCGGGCTCGCCGTACAGCAGCGTCGGCGCGTTGCTGGTCGACGACGCCTTGGTCTGGATGACCTCCCACTGCGCCTGCAGCCTGGCGACGTCGCGGGTGAGCTCCTCCTCCGAGGCGCCCTCCGCGGCGGTCCGGATGATGACGCCGGCGTCCTCGGGGACGATCTTCTTGAGGACGTCCTTGAGCCGGGTGCGCTCCTTGTCCGGCAGCTTGCGGCTGATCCCGGTCATCGAGCCGCCGGGCACGTAGACCAGGAAGCGGCCGGGCAGGTTGATCTGCTGGGTGAGCCGGGCGCCCTTGTGGCCGATCGGGTCCTTGGTCACCTGGACCAGGACCTTGTCGCCGGACTTCATGGCCTGCTCGATGGAGCGGGACTTGCCGGTGAGCCCGGCGGCGTCCCAGTTGACCTCACCGGCGTAGAGGACGGCGTTGCGCCCCTTGCCGATGTCGACGAACGCGGCCTCCATGCTGGGCAGCACGTTCTGCACCCGGCCGAGGTAGACGTTGCCCGCGAAGGACGTCGCCTGCGCCTGGGTGACGTAGTGCTCGACCAGCACGTCGTCCTCGAGGACGGCGATCTGGGTGCGCTCGCCCTGCTGGCGGATGACCATCGCCCGGTCCACGGCCTCGCGGCGGGCCAGGAACTCGGACTCGGACAGGATCGGCGCGCGGCGGCGGCCACCGTCGCGGCCCTCCCGGCGGCGCTGCCGCTTGGCCTCCAGGCGGGTCGAGCCGGCGACCCCGCGGACGTCGTCGTCACTGGACGTCCGGCCGTTGCGGCCGGCCCGCTCGGGGCGGTCGTCGGCGTCCTCGGGGGCGTCCTCGGACGTGGCGCTGCTCTCGCCGCGGCGGCGGCGACGGCGGCGCCGGCGGGTGGTCGACCCGGTCGCGGCGTCGCCGTCCTCGGTGTCGTCCTCGTCCTCGGCGTCGTCCGAACCGGCGGGCTCGTCGGCGGAGGCGTCGGCCGGGGTGTCGGCCTCGTCGGCGACGTCCTCGGCGGAGGCCTCGATGGCGTCCTCGTCGCCCTCCGCGCCGTCGTCCCCGCTGCGGCCCCGGCCCCGACCCCGGCGGCCGCGGCGACGGCGGCGGCTGCCGGAGCCGGTGTCGTCGGAGTCGCGGTCCTCGGCGTCCTCGGTGTCGGTCTCCTCGACCGCCTCGTCGGTGTCGGTGTCGGTCTCGGCGTCCACCGGCTCGGCGTGCCGGCCCCGCCGGGGGGTCGGCTCGGCGGTGTCGCCGTCGTCGGCCGCGGACGGCTCGGCGAGTGCCCGGCGACGGCTGCGGCCGCGGCGCGGGGCGGGCGCGTCGTCCTCGGGTGTGTCCCCGGCGTCGGAGGGGCCATCGGCGGGCGCCGCGGCGGGGGTCTCCACCGGGGCGTCGACCGGCGACTCGGCCTGCGCGCGGCGGCTGCGCCGCCGCGGTGCGGCGACCTCGGGCTCGGGGGCCACGAAGGTGACGAAGGCCGGGATGACCGGCGCGGCCGGGGCCGGCGCCGGCTCGACGGAGTCGGGGTCGGCGGACAGCGCCGGGCGGGTGGCCCGGCGGCGCGGCCGGGCGGTGACGGTGGTGGGCTCCGGGCTGCTGAACTGGGCGCCGAAGAGGCCCCCGACCGGCTCGTCCACCGGCTCGGGCTCGGGGGACGGCGCGAGCTCGGGGGCGGCCGGGGCGCTGGGCTCGGCTGTCGCGGCGGCGGGCTCGGCGGTCGGGGCGGGGTCCGGGACGAGGTCGACCGCCGGCGCGGCGGTCGCCTCCTCCTCCGGCGCCTCGTCGGCGGGCCGGTCGGCGGGCGGCTCGGCGATCAGCCCGTCCGCTGGGTCGGCGGTCGCGTCATCGGCGGCGTCGTCGGCAGGGTCGTCGCCGGGCTCCTCCGGCAGCACCTCGGGCTGCCCGTCGTCCTGCGGGATGGTGGGCGACGGTCCGGGCTGCTCGGCCGGGGCCGCCGCCTGTTCGGTCGCGGGGATGTCCTCGTCCATGTGGTCGGCCACGAAGGGCTCGCCTCCTGTGCGTCCCCGGGCGCCGATCAGAGGTGTCCGACTGGCGGCCGCGCAGGGACGCGGGTTGGGCGGTCCGGGCCCACCGCAGCGTGCGGTGGATGCGCCCGGCCCGCGAAGTCTGGGGTCGCGCCCCGGCCGGTGCGGCTGGGGCCCGGTGGTGCGGCGTGCTGATCACGGTGGTGCTCAACGCGGTGGTGCTGATCGCGGTCGTGCGGCGGTGCTGAGTCGACGTGGTCCACGGCTGGCAGACGTGGTGCGCTGGGCGACGTCCGGCTCCCGGACCCACCGGTCAGACCGGCGCGCGCTCCTCCTGGCAGCAGGAGCGCACCGCACGATCGGGCTCGAGCGGATCAGCGACGTCACCACTGTCGTCGAGCCGGCCCTGCGCCTCACGCACGGCCCGGATGGGCAACGGCGGGCGCAGGTCGGCGACGACAGCCAGGGCGGCCATCACGTCGTCCGGTCGGACCGTCGGCGCGAGCTGACGTACGACCACGTGCAGTATGGCATGCCCGGCCTCCTCGGCGACCGTCGCGCCGACCACGGCGGCCCGGGCATCGACGTCCCGGGTGCCGTCCTTGGTCCGCTTGGTCACCGTGACGACCTCGGCCTCGAGCAGCGCGGCGACGGCCGCGCGGAGCTCGGCGGCGTCCACGCCGGGCAGGTCGATCCGCCAGCGGGTGGCGTCGAGCCGGTCGGCCAGCGACCCGGTCCCCTCCCCCGCCTCGACGCACTCCACGACGTCGATGCCCGGGGGCAGCGAGGCGTCCAGCGCGACCCGCACCTGCTCGGGGTCCCGCCGCTCGGCCAGCCCGATCTCGAAGTACTCCGCCTCGGACGCGGTGCCGGTGGGGGCGGCGCCCATGTAGGAGATCTTGGGGTGCGGGCTGAACCCGGCGGAGAACGCCATCGGCACCTGCGCCCGGCGCAGCGCGCGCTCCAGCGCCCGGGCGAGGTCCCGGTGGGAGGCGAAGCGCAGCGGCCCGCGCTTGGTGTAGCGCAGCCGCAGCTTCTGCACCGTCGGCGGCGGGGGCGGCCCGGTGGGCTGGCGGGCCATCAGCGTGCGGCGGTGGTGACCGGGGTCAGCGGGATGAGGCTGCGGCCGGTGGGGCCGATCTGGATCTCGGTGCCCATGGTCGGGCAGACGCCGCAGTCGTAGCAGGGGGTCCACCGGCAGTCGGCGACCTCCTCCTCGCTCAAGGCCTCTCGCCAGTCGTCCCAGAGCCACTCCTTGTCCAGCCCGGAGTCCAGGTGGTCCCAGGGCAGCACCTCGTGCTCGGTGCGCTCGCGGGTGGTGTACCAGTCCAGGTCCACGCCGTAGGGGGCGAGCTCCTCGGCGGCCGCCGCCGTCCAGCGGTCGTAGGAGAAGTGCTCGCTCCAGCCGTCGAACCGGCCGCCCTCGCGCCACACCCGCTCGATGACCCGGCCCACCCGGCGGTCGCCGCGGGACAGCAGTCCCTCGATCACCCCGGGCTTGCCGTCGTGGTAGCGCAGGCCGATGGAGCGGCCGATCCGCCGGTCCTCGTTGATCTTCTGGCGCAGTACCCGCAGCCGGTGGTCGATCGTCTCGGCGCTGGCCTGCGCGGCCCACTGGAACGGGGTGTGCGGCTTGGGCACGAAGCCACCGATCGAGACGGTGCAGCGGATGTCCTTGCGACCACTGGCCTCGCGGCCGGCCCGGATGACCTCGACGGCCAGGTCGGCGATCTCGAGCACGTCCTCGTCGGTCTCGGTGGGCAGGCCGCACATGAAGTAGAGCTTCACCTGCGTCCAGCCGTTGGCGTAGGCGGTGGTGACCGTGCGGACCAGGTCCTCCTTGGACACGGTCTTGTTGATCACCCGGCGGATCCGCTCGCTGCCGCCCTCGGGGGCGAAGGTCAGCCCGGAGCGGCGCCCGTTGCGAGACAGCTCGTTGGCCAGCGTCACGTTGAACGCGTCGACCCGGGTCGACGGCAGCGAGAGGCCGGTGTTGGTGCCCTCGTAGCGGTCGGCGAGCTCCTTGGCCAGCTGGCCGATCTCGGAGTGGTCGGCGCTGGACAGCGACAGCAGCCCGACCTCCTCGTAGCCGGTGGCCTTGAGCCCGGCGTCGACCATCGAGCCGATGCCGGTGATGGTGCGCTCGCGGACCGGGCGGGTGATCATCCCGGCCTGGCAAAACCGGCAGCCGCGGGTGCAGCCACGGAAGATCTCCACGCTCATCCGCTCGTGCACGCTCTCGGCCAGCGGGACCAGCGGCTGCTTGGGGTAGGGCCACTCGTCGAGGTCCATCACGGTGCGTTTGCCGACGCGCGCGGGCACGTCGTCCCGGGTCGGCTGGACGGCGGCGATCGTCCCGTCGCCGGCGTAGGACACGGCGAAGAACCGCGGGACGTAGACGCCGTCGACCCGGGCCAGCCGGGCCAGCAGCTCGACCCGCCCGCCGGGGCGGCCCTGCTCCTTCCACGCCTTGACGACGTCGGTGATGTCGCCGACGACCTGCTCGCCGTCCCCGAGGACGGCGCAGTCGACGAAGTCGCTGACCGGCTCCGGGTTGAACGCGGCGTGCCCGCCGGCGACGACGACCGGGTGGCTCTCGTCGCGGTCGACCGCGTGCAGCGGGACGCCGGCGAGGTCGAGCGCCTCGAGCAGGTTGGTGTACCCGAGCTCGGTGGCGAAGCTGACGCCGAGCACGTCGAAGGCGGCGACCGGGCGGTGGCTGTCGACGGTGAACTGGCCGACGCCGGCCTCGCGCATCAGCGCGGCCAGGTCGGGCCAGACGGCGTAGGTGCGCTCGGCGAGGGCGTCGGGGCGCTCGTTGAGCACCTCGTAGAGGATCATCAGGCCCTGGTTGGGCAGCCCGACCTCGTAGGCGTCGGGGTACATCAGCGCCCAGTGGACGGCGACGTCGTCCCACGGCTTGGTCTGGGCGTTGAGCTCACCGCCGACGTACTGGATCGGCTTCTGCACCTGCGCGAGCAGGGGCTCCAGCTGGGGGTAGAGCGAGTCCACAGTCATGACCGGTCCAGGGTAGTCGACGGACCCCGTCCCCCCGGGCCCTTCGCAGGCCCGGGACGGGTCCCTGGACGAGTCCGACCGGTCACTTCAGCAGCAGCTTCGACAGCCGGCGGGCACCGACGGCCAGGCCGAGCAGCCCCATCACGGCGAGGTAGGCCACGTGTCCGAGCAGGGACCAGTGCACGTCCCCGGTCACCAGGCCGCGGACCAGCTCGATGCCGTGGTAGAGCGGGGTGCACTGGACGACGACCTGCAGTGGCCCCGGGTAGGTCGACAGCGGGTAGAAGGTGGTCGAGAACAGGAACAGCGGCAACAGCGCCAGCTGGACGAACTCGAAGTCCTGCCAGCCGCGTAGGAACGTGGTGGCCGCCAGGCCGACCGCCGCGAACGCGAAGCCGATGAGCACCGCCGCCGGCAGCGCGAGGACCGCCCACCACGAGCCGATCAGCCCCAGCACGCCCATCACCCCGAGGAACGCGGCGGAGTAGGTCGCGCCGCGCATCAGCGACCACGCCGTCTCCCCCACCGCGGCGTCGGCCGCCGACAGCGGCGTGGCCAGCACCGCGTCGTACAGCTTCGAGTAGCGCAGCTTGAAGAACAGGTTGAAGACCGCGTCGTAGATGGCACCGTTCATCGCCGCCGCGGCCAGCAGGCCGGGGGCGACGAACTGCTGGTAGGACAGCGTCGCGCCGGTGTCGGTGACGACGCCGCCGACCAGCCCGCCGATGCCCACGCCGATCGACAGCAGGTAGAAGAACGGCTCGAACAGGCCGGACACGAACAGCACCCAGGTGCGCCTGGCGACGAGCAGGTTGCGGTACACCAGCTGCCCCGCGCGGCGGGGGGACAGCGAGTGCAGCGGCACGATCCGCAGCAGCAGCGACGCCGGTCGCGGCGGGGCCTGGTCCAGCGTGCCGGTGCTCACGTGACCAGCCGCCGCTGGAAGGACCGCAGCGCCAGCAGGACGCCGCCGACCAGCCACACCGCCAGGTAGCCGACGTGCCCCAGCGCCGACCACCCGTCGAGCGAGCCGAGGGCCAGCCCGCGGGACAGCGCCACCCCGTGCCACAGCGGCGTCGCGTACGCCACCCCCTGGAGCACCGCCGGCAGCTGGTCGACCGGGAAGAACGTCCCGGAGAACAGGAACATCGGCAGGATGAGGAACCGCTGGAGGGCGGCGAACCCGCTGTCGTTCTCCAGCCGGGCGGAGAACGCGGTGATCGGGGCGGCGAAGGCCAGCCCGGTCAGCAGCGCGGCCGGCCAGGCCAGCACGACCAGCGGACTGGCCGCGGCACCGAAGAGGACGAGCACCAGGAGGAACATCGCCGCCGACGTCCCGACCCGGAATGCGACGAACAGCAGGTGCCCGACCAGGAGGTCGCGCGCCCCGGCGGGCGTGGCCAGCACCGCCTCGTAGGTCTTGTCCCACCGGATGGAGCCGAGCACGGGGTAGGTCGACTCGAAGCTGCCGATCTGCATCGCGGCCGCGGCCAGCAGACCCGGCGCGAGGAAGTCCAGGTAGGACAGACCGCCGGGCAGGCCGGGGCCGCGGTCGACCAGCACCCCGAGGGTGAGCCCCATGGCGGCGAGGAACAGCGCCGGCTCGACCACGCTGCTGACCAGGCTGCTGCGCCAGAAATGCCGGTAGGCCGTCAGCCGCTGGGCGGCGTGGGCGCGGGCTCCGGTGCTGAGGACGGCGGACACGTCAGTCGACCAGCGTCCGGCCGGTGAGCCGCAGGAAGACGTCCTCCAGCGAGCTGCGCCGCACCAGGCTCGACACGGGGTGCAGGCCGGCGGCGGTGACGGCGGCCAGCGCGGCGTCGCCGTCGTCGGTGTAGAGCAGCAGCCGGTCTGGCAGCGGCTCGACCCGCTGGGCGGCGCCCCGCTCCAGCACCGGCGCCAGGGCGGCGACGTACCGCTCGGGCCCGGGCTGGCCGTCGAGCACGGGGAAGCGCAGCTCGCAGACCTCGCGGGTCGAGTACTGCCGGATCAGCGCCGCAGGGGACCCCTCGGCGACGATCCGCCCCTTGTCCATGACGACGAGCCGGTCGCAGAGCTGCTCGGCCTCGTCCATGTAGTGCGTGGTCAGCACGAGGGTGACGCCGCGCTGCCGGAGCCGGTACAGCCGCTCCCAGAGCACGTGCCGGGCCTGCGGGTCCAGGCCGGTGGTGGGCTCGTCGAGCAGCACGACCTCGGGCTCGTTGACCAGTGCGCGGGCGATGGTGAGCCGGCGCTTCATGCCCCCCGACAGCGGCTCCACCCGGTCACCGGCCCGGTCGGTCAGCTGCACGAAGTCCAGCAGCTCGGCGGCCCGCGCCCGGATCGTCGCCTTGGGCAGCCCGAAGTAGCGGCCGTAGACGTAGAGGTTCTCCGCGACGGTGAGCTCGAGGTCGAGGTTGTCGGTCTGCGGGACGACGCCCAGCCGGGCCCGGATCCGCGGCCCGTCGACGGCAGGGTCAAGGCCGAGCACCCGCAGCTCACCGGCGGTTGGCGGCGACACCGCGCCGATCATGCGCATGGTCGAGCTCTTGCCCGCCCCGTTGGGACCGAGGAAGCCGAACGCCTCCCCCGGCGCCACGTCGACGTCGATGCCGTCGACGGCGGTGGACCCGCCGAAGCGCTTCACCAGCCCCCGCGCCCGGATCAGCGCCCCGTCGATGTCCACCGGTGCACCGTAACGACGGGCACCGACACGGTCATGGCCCCGTCCAGGGCACCGCCCCGAGCGGGCGAGGGGTGGGGAGGACGGGGTCCTTTTAGAGCTGGGGGAAGAAGAGCGCGATCTCGCGGGCGGCGGACTCCGGGGAGTCCGAGCCGTGCACGATGTTGGACTGCACCTCCAGCGCGAAGTCGCCGCGGATGGTGCCGGGGGCGGCCTTGACCGGGTCGGTGGCGCCGGCCAGCGCGCGGAACGCCTCGATCGCCCGGGGGCCCTCGACGACCAGGGCGAGCAGCGGGGCGCTGGTGATGAACTCGACGAGCGAGCCGAAGAACGGACGCTCGCGGTGCTCCGCGTAGTGCTCCTCGGCGACCTCGGTGGTCAGCGTGCGGAGCTCGGCGGCGACCAGGCGCAGGCCCTTGGCCTCCAACCGGGCGACGACCTGACCGGCCAGGCCACGGGCCACGCCGTCGGGCTTGACGAGGACGAGCGAGCGTTCAGCGGTGGGTGCAGACACGGGCGGAGCGTACGACACGCCAGAGCCATGTCAATCAGGGTTGACAGCAGGGCACTTGTCAATGACGGTTGACGCATGCCCACCACCACTCCCGACGTCACCACCGCGGCGGCGGCTGACGACCCGGCGACCGGGCTGCGGGCCATCCGGGCGCTGCGCGAGCTGGCCGACCGCCTGGAGGCGCTCCAGGTGGCCAACGCCCGCTCCCGCGGCTGGTCCTGGCAGCAGATCGCCGAGGCGCTCGGCGTCACCCGGCAGGCCGCCCACAAGAAGCACGCCCGCGGCAGGAAGGACGGCTGAGGTGTTCGAACGGTTCACCCAGGAGGCACGAGAGGTCGTCGTGGCCGCCCAGGAAGAGGCCCGCGCGCTGCGGGCCGAGGAGGTCGCCCCGGTGCACCTGCTGCTGGCGGTCTCCGCGGGCGCCGGCCGCGGCGGGGAGGCCCTGCGGTCTGCCGGCATCGACCACGAGCAGCTGCGGACGGCGGCTGCCGGCGGGGACGACGGACTGGACGCCGACGCGCTGGCGGCCTTCGGCGTCGACCTCGCACAGGTGCGGGCGGCGGCCGAGGAGGCGTTCGGTCCGGGCGCCCTGGCCCCGGGGGAGCCCTCCGGTCGCCTGCGCTTCGCCGCCGGCAGCAAGAAGTCGCTGGAGGAGGCGCTCCGGCACGTCCTGACCCGGCGGAGCCGCCGCCGGGAACGCACCATCGACAGCGGCTGCATCCTCGTCGGGGTGCTCGCCGTGGGCGACCCGGTGGTCACCCGGGTACTGCAGCAGCTGGGCACCGACCCCGAGGTGCTGCGGGAGCAGGCGGCGCACGCGGCCTGAGGTCAGTCCGCGGTCGCGGCCGGCGGTGTCCCCGGCGCCGCCGGCGGCGTGCCGAACGGCGAGCCGAGCAGCTCCTTGCGGACCTGCAGCAGGTAGAGCCAGATGAGCACGAACGCGCCGCCGACGATCCACATCGCCGAGCCGAGCAGCCCGGTCAGCAGCAGCGGCACCTGCAGCACTGTGCCGATGAGCAGGCCGCGCGGCTTGCGCTGCAGCCCGCTGGCCAGGATCAGCAGCACGGCCAGGACCAGCAGGAAGGTCAGCCGGCCGCCGGTGAGGCCGGGGCCGAACTGCGCGATGGCCCGGGGCACGAACAGGACGGCGATGCCCTCCAGCAGCAGGATCGCCGCGGCCGCACCGCCAAGGGCCCGGCCGGCCCGCACCGGGTCCGGCGCCGTCATGACGCGCCGCCGGACAGCAGGGCCCGGGCCTCCCCCGCGGTGATCACGCTGCCGGTCACCAGCACACCGGACCCGCCCAGCGCGTCGTCCGGACCGGCCTCGGCCAGCTCGATCGCCGACTCCAGGGCCTCGGTCAGCTTCGGGTGCACGCTGACCCGGTCGGCACCGAAGACGTCGACGGCCAGCGCACCGAGCTCGTCGGCCGACATCGCCCGGTCCGAGCTGTTCTGGGTGACCACCAGCTCCGCGCACAGCCCCTCGAGCACGGTCAGCATCCCGCCGACGTCCTTGCCGCGGACGCAGCCGACGACGCCCACCAGCCGGGTGAAGTCGAAGGACTCCCGGATCGCCGCCACCGTGACCTCCATGCCGGCCGGGTTGTGGGCGGCGTCGACCAGCACGGACGGCGAGCTGCGCACCCGCTCCAGCCGGCCCGGTGAGCGGACGGCGCCGAACGCCGCCCGGACGACGTCCGGGTCGATCGGGCCGCTGCCGGCCCCGGCACCCAGGAAGGCCTCCACCGCGGCCAGCGCGACGGCGGCGTTCTGCGCCTGGTGGGCGCCGAACAGCGGCAGGTACACCTCCGGGTACTCCCCGCCCAGGCCCTGCAGCCGCACCTGCTGGCCGCCGACCGCGCCCCGCCGCTCCAGGACGCCGAACTCGGTGCCCTCCCGGGCGACCGTGGCGTCCACCTCCACGGCCCGGCGGACCAGGGCCTCCTGCGCGCCGGCGGGCTGGTGGGCGAGCACAGCCACGACCCCGCCGTCCGGCCGGCCGTCGGGCTGCACGTCGTCCCCGCTGCTGGGCTTGATGATCCCGGCCTTCTCGGTGGCGATGGTCGCCACGTCAGGGCCGAGGTACTCGGCGTGGTCGAGGGCGACCGGCGTGACGACGGCGATGCGCGCGTCGGCGACGTTGGTGGCGTCCCAGGTGCCGCCCATGCCGACCTCGACCACGGCGACGTCGACCGGGGCGTCGGCGAACGCGGCGTAGCCCATGGCCACGACCACCTCGAAGAAGGACATCGGGACGTCGCTGCCGGCGTCCACCATGGCCACGTAGGGGGCGATGTCGTCGTAGACCTCGACGAACCGCTCGGCGCTGATCGGCTCGCCGTCCAGCACGATCCGCTCGCGCATGGTGACCAGGTGCGGGCTGGTGAACCGGCCGACCCGCAGCCCGAAGCCGCGCAGCAGCTCGTCGATCATCCGCGCGGTCGTCGTCTTGCCGTTGGTGCCGGTGACTTGGACGACGGGGAACGCACGCTGCGGAGAGCCCAGCAGGTCGACCAGCGCGGCGATCCGGGTCAGCGACGGTTCCAGGCGGTTCTCGGGCCACCGCGCGAGGAGCGCCCGCTCGACCCGGTCCAGCTCGGGGCCCCCGCCGGTCTGCCCGTGGGAGAGGGAGGTGCTCACCGCTCCTAGGATGCCAGTCATGGTCGCCGACACCTCTGCCCCGGACAGCACTGCCCCGGGACCGGCCGGCGGTGTACCCGAGAAGCCCTCGCTGGACGGTCTCGAGGACAAGTGGGTCGCGCGCTGGGCCGCCGACGACACCTACGCCTTCGACCGCGCCGCCGCGCTGCAGGCCCCCCGCGAGCAGACCTACTCGATCGACACCCCGCCGCCCACGGCCAGCGGGTCACTGCACGTGGGCCACGTGTTCAGCTACACCCACACCGACTTCGTCGCCCGCTTCCAGCGGATGCGCGGCCGGCACGTCTTCTACCCGATGGGCTGGGACGACAACGGCCTGCCGACCGAGCGCCGGGTGCAGAACTTCTACGGCGTGCGCTGCGACCCCTCGCTGCCCTACGACGAGGGCTTCGAGCCGCCGGAGAAGCCGGGCAAGGACCAGCAGCCGGTCTCCCGGCGCAACTTCGTCGAGCTGTGCATGCGGCTGACCGAGGAGGACGAGCGCGCCTTCGAGGAGCTGTGGCGCCGGGTCGGGCTGTCGGTCGACTGGGACAACGTCTACCGGACGATCTCGGAGACCTCCCGGGCCACTGCCCAGCGGATGTTCCTGCACAACCTGGCGCGCGGAGAGGCCTATGCGCAGGAGGCCCCGACCCTCTGGGACATCACCTTCCGCACCGCCGTCGCCCAGGCCGAGCTGGAGGACCGGGAGCGGCCCGGCGCCTACCACCGGATCGCGTTCCACAGGGTGCAGGGCGCCGGCCCCGAGGGCCCGGTGCACATCGAGACCACCCGTCCCGAGCTGCTGCCTGCCTGCGTGGCGCTGGTCGCGCACCCGGACGACGCCCGCTACCAGCCGCTGTTCGGGAAGACCGTCACCACGCCGGTGTTCGGCGTCGAGGTGCCGGTCGTGGCGCACCGCCTCGCCGAGCCGGACAAGGGCTCGGGCATCGCGATGATCTGCACCTTCGGCGACCTCAACGACGTCACCTGGTGGCGAGAGCTGCAGCTGCCGACCCGCGCCGTCATCGGCTGGGACGGCCGGTTCGTCGCCGACCCGCCGCCCGGCGTCCCCGCCGGGCCCTACGCCGAGCTGGCCGGGAAGACGTCGTTCAGCGCCCAGCAGCGGATGGTCGAGCTGCTGCGCGAGTCCGGCGACCTGGAGGGCGAGCCGAAGCAGATCAGCCACCCGGTGAAGTTCTACGAGAAGGGCGACCGCCCGCTCGAGATCGTCACCACCCGGCAGTGGTACATCCGCAACGGCGGCCGGGACGCCTCGCTGCGCGACGCCCTGCTGGCCCGCGGCCGGGAGATCCAGTGGGTGCCCGAGCACATGCGGCACCGCTACGAGAACTGGGTCGAGGGCCTCAACGGCGACTGGCTGATCAGCCGCCAGCGGTTCTTCGGCGTCCCGTTCCCGGTCTGGTACACCCTGGACGACGAGGGCCAGCCCGTCCACGACCAGCCGCTGCTGGCGCCGGAGTCGGCGCTGCCGGTGGACCCGTCCTCCGACGTCCCCGACGGCTACACCGAGGACCAGCGCGGCAAGCCCGGCGGGTTCATGGCCGACCCGGACGTGATGGACACCTGGGCGACGTCGTCGCTGTCCCCGCAGGTGGCGTCGGGCTGGGACACCGACCCCGAGCTGTTCGCGCACGTCTTCCCGATGGACCTGCGTCCCCAGGCGCACGACATCATCCGGACCTGGTTGTTCTCCACAGTGGTCCGCTCGCACTTCGAGCACGGGCAGGTGCCGTGGTCGCACGCGACGATCTCCGGGTTCGTGGTCGACCCCGACCGCAAGAAGATGTCGAAGTCCAAGGGCAACGCGACCACGCCGATCGACGTCCTGGAGCGCTACGGGACCGACGCCGTCCGCTGGCGCGCCGCCGGCGCCCGGCCGGGTGCGGACAGCCCCTTCGACGAGGCGCAGATGAAGGTCGGCCGCCGGCTGGCCATGAAGATCCTCAACGTCGGCAAGTTCGTGCTGGGCCTCGGCGCCTCCCCGGCGCTGACCGGCGCGGACGTCACCGAGCCGCTGGACCGGGCGCTGCTGACCCGACTGGCGACCGTGGTGGACGAGGCGACGGCGGCGCTGGACGCCTACAACTACACCCGCGCCCTCGAGGTCGCCGAGACGTTCTTCTGGTCGTTCTGCGACGACTACGTGGAGCTGGTGAAGACCCGCGCCTACGGCTCGGACGACGCCGCGGTCTCCGCCCAGGCCGCGCTGGCGCTGGCGCTGTCGGTGCAGCTGCGGCTGTTCGCCCCGGTGCTGCCCTTCGTCACCGAGGAGGTCTGGTCCTGGTGGCAGGCCGGCTCCGTGCACCGTTCCGCGTGGCCGGTGGCCGGTGAGCTCCCGGTCGGCGGTGACCCGGAGGTCGTGACGGTGGCCGCCGAGGCGCTGGCCGCGGTGCGCAAGGCGAAGTCCGAGGCGAAGCAGTCGATGCGGGCCGACGTCGCCTCCGCGGTGGTCACCGCACCGGAGGCCTCCGTCGCGCTGGTGGAGGCCGCCCGCGTCGACCTGACCCACGCCGGGCGGATCGCCGAGCTCAGCGTGGTCGCCGGCGACGGCCCGCTGCGGGTGGACGTCGTCCTCGCCGGGCCCACCGACTGACCCGCGTGCTCCCGGCGTCGTGCGCTGGTGCAGGGTTCCCCGGCCCGGAACCGCGCATCAGCGCACGACGCCGAGCCCGAACATCGCGCGGCGCGCCTGGTACGTCGCCCGGATGTCCCGCCGGCAGCCCCCGGGCGACGTCGTCAGGCGGGCATGGCCGAACCGCAGGGTGACCCAGCCGGCGCTCGCCAGCAGCGCATCCCGCTCGATGTCGGCCTCCCGCTGACGCCGTGACCCGTGGAACGCGGCGCCGTCCAGCTCGACGGCGAGCAGCACCTCCTCGCAGGCCGCGTCCAGGACGAACCGGCGGGCGCCGACGGTGACCCGGTGCTGGTGGGTGAACGGCGGCATGCCCGGGGCCTCCAGCACGTGCCTGCACCCCCAGATCTCCAGTTCGCTCTCGCACCCCTGGTCCAGGAGCCGCACCAGCTCGCGGAGCTCGGCGCGCCCGGCCAGCGAGGGGCGCCGTCGCAGCTCGTGCGCCAGGTCGCTGGCCCGGCACCGGCGTTCCCGGACGGCGGTGACGGCCGCGGCGCGCACCATCGGGCGGGAGGTGCCTCACGGGCTCCCCCATGTGTCGACGACGGCCCGCTCCACGGCGGTCACCGGCAACCCGTGGAGCCGCCGGCGGACGTCGTCCAGGTCCGTCGCCCGGTGCAGGACGACACCCGGGGACCCCCGGCCGCTGCGCTCCCCCTCGACGCAGACGTGGACCGGCCCGCCGGCGGGCGCCAGGTCCCAGAGCGCCAGTGCCGTGACATGGCTGGCGACCGCGTCCCGTCCGGCCAGCGCCGCGGCGACCCGCGGCAGCCACCGCCCGGCGGAGGCGGGGGTCGCGTAGACACCCGGTCGCAGCCGGACCAGGCGCCCGCTCGCCACCCAGGCCCGCAGCGTTCCCCGGCTGACCCGGCCGGTCAGCTCCGCGGTGGTGGCCCAGCCGTCGGGTCCGACCACGGCGTCGACGTCCCGGACCACCCGGCGAGGGTGCCGGTCGCGGCGCCCGCGCGTGGACGGGTCGCTGCCGCCTGTGGACATCCGGACGGCGTCGTGCGCTGGTGCACGGTTGCGGGCAGGAGGACTGTGCACCGGCGCACGCCGTGCCGGTCCCCCGGTACGCGAAACGGCCCGCCCCCCGGGGGGAGCGGGCCGTTTTGCGGTGGCACTTACGCGGACTTCTCGCGTGGGGCCCGGGCCGGCTTGCGAGGGACGATCGTCGGGTTCACGCGCTCCAGGACGACGTCCTGGGTGATGACGACGGTCGCGACGTCCTCGCGGCTCGGGACGTCGTACATGACCGACTGGAGGACCTCCTCCATGATCGCCCGCAGGCCGCGGGCGCCGGTGCCCCGGAGGATGGCCTGGTCGGCGATGGCCTCCAGCGCGTCGCTGGTGAAGTCCAGCTCCACGCCGTCGAGCTCGAACAGCTTCCGGTACTGGCGCACCAGGGCGTTCTTGGGCTCGGTGAGGATGTTGATCAGCGCCTCGCGGTCCAGCTTCTGCACGCTGGTGATAACCGGCAGGCGCCCGATGAACTCGGGGATCATCCCGAACTTCAGCAGGTCCTCGGGCATGACCTCGGCGAAGGCGTTGGCCTCCTCGATCTCGGCCTTGCCGCGGACCTCGGCGCCGAAGCCGATGCCCTGCTTGCCGACCCGCTGCTCGATGACCTGGTCCAGCCCGGCGAAGGCCCCACCCACGATGAACAGCACGTTGGTGGTGTCGATCTGGATGAACTCCTGGTGCGGGTGCTTGCGGCCGCCCTGCGGGGGCACGGACGCCGTCGTCCCCTCGAGGATCTTCAGCAGCGCCTGCTGGACGCCCTCACCGGAGACGTCGCGGGTGATCGACGGGTTCTCGCTCTTGCGGGCGATCTTGTCGACCTCGTCGATGTAGATGATCCCGGTCTCGGCTCGCTTGACGTCGTAGTCGGCGGCCTGGATCAGCTTGAGCAGGATGTTCTCGACGTCCTCGCCGACGTAGCCGGCCTCGGTCAGCGCCGTGGCGTCGGCGATCGCGAAGGGGACGTTCAGCATCCGGGCGAGGGTCTGCGCCAGGTGCGTCTTGCCGCAGCCGGTCGGCCCCATCAGCAGGATGTTGGACTTGGCCAGCTCGACGCTGTCGTCGCGGCCGCCGCGCTCACCGCCGGCCTGGATGCGCTTGTAGTGGTTGTAGACCGCGACCGAGAGCGTGCGCTTGGCCTTCTCCTGGCCGATGACGTACTGCTCGAGGAAGTCGTGGATCTCCTTGGGCTTCGGGAGCTCGTCGAACTTCAGGTCCGAGGACTCGGAGAGCTCTTCCTCGATGATCTCGTTGCAGAGGTCGATGCACTCGTCGCAGATGTAGACCCCGGGGCCAGCGATGAGCTTCTTGACCTGCTTCTGGCTCTTCCCGCAGAACGAGCACTTGAGCAGGTCGCCGCTCTCACCGATACGTGCCACCTGGCTGACCTCCACCTCGGAAGGGCACCGCAGTCGCGGTCCCGATTGTGTTCCTCAGGCCCTGTTGTCGACACCCCTGCCGGGGGTGTCCGTCGTCCCTGCCGGTACTGACCGGGGGAATCGGGCGCTTGCCGACCGTACCGGCCACCAACGACCTTCCCGGGCAGTGACGCACCCGGGTCAGCGGCTGCTGTCCCCCCGTTCCCAGGTGCCCCAGGGAGCTGGGAGTTCCCCGACGGTACGGGCCGAGAGCGCGACACGCGCGGCCTCGGCCCGTACCACGATGTCGGTACGTCCATGGCCCCGTCCAGAGGCTCACCCCGAGCTTGCGAGGGGTGATGAGGACGGGGTCCTTCCTCAGAGTGCGGGCAGTGCGTTGAGCTTCCGGCTCGGGATCACCTGGTCGACGATCCCGTACTCCTTGGCCTGCTCGGCGGTGAGGATCTTGTCGCGGTCGATGTCCTTGCGGACCTGCTCCTGGGTCTGGCCGGTGTGCCGGGCCAGGATCATCTCCATCAGGGTGCGCACGCGCTCGATCTCCGCGGCGTGGATCTCCAGGTCGGTGACCTGGCCGCCGGCCTCGCCGGAGGGCTGGTGGATCAGCACCCGGGAGTAGGGCAGCGCCAGCCGCTTGCCCGGCGTCCCGGCCGCGAGCAGGACGGCGGCCGCGGAGGCGGCCTGGCCCATGCAGACGGTCTGGATGTCGGGACGGACGAACATCATCGTGTCGTAGATGGCCGTCAGCGCGGTGAACGAGCCACCGGGGCTGTTGATGTACATCGTGATGTCGCGGTCGGGGTCGTTGGACTCCAGCGTGATCAGCTGGGCCATGACGTCGTTGGCCGACGCGTCGTCGACCTGCACCCCGAGGAAGATGATCCGCTCCTCGAAGAGCTTGTTGTACGGGTTGCTCTCCTTCATGCCGTAGCTCGTGCGCTCCACGAAGGAGGGCAGGATGTACCGGCTGGAGGGCATCTGGAAGTTGCTCATCGTCACTTCTCCGGTCCGTCGGTGACCGGGTTGTCGGTCTCGGTCATGGTCTGCGCGCGCGTCACCACGTGGTCGACGAAGCCGTACTCGAGGGCCTCCTGCGCGGTGAACCAGCGGTCGCGGTCGGAGTCCTCGTTGATCCGCTCGATCGGCTGACCGGTGTGCATCGACTGGAGCTCGTTGAGCTCCTTCTTCGTGCGGCGGAACAGGTCGGCCTGGATGGCGATGTCGGCCGCGGTGCCGCCGACGCCGGCGGAGGGCTGGTGCATCATGATCCGCGCGTGCGGCAGGGCGTAGCGCTTGCCCTTGGTGCCCGCGGTGAGCAGGAACTGGCCCATCGAGGCGGCCAGGCCCATCCCGTAGGTGGCGACGTCGCAGTCGATGAACTGCATCGTGTCGTAGATCGCCATGCCGGCGCTGACCGAGCCGCCGGGCGAGTTGATGTACAGGTGGATGTCGCGCTTGGGGTCCTCGGCCGACAGCAGCAGCATCTGCGCCGCGAGCTGGTTGGCGATCGGGTCGTCGACCTGGCTGCCGAGGAAGATGATCCGCTCGCGCAGCAGGCGCTCGTAGACGGAGTCGCCGAGGTTCATCATCGACCCGCCGGCGCGCATCAGCGGCGCGCTCGGCGTGATCAGGTGTGGGGTGCTCACGGGTGTGGTGACCTCCGTAGGACTGCCGGGCAGTCGGTCTCGTGGAACGGGTGGGTCGGTGGTCCGAGGGCGGTCGGCGGTGCCTGTGGCGGGACGGTCTGTGCCCGGCCCGCCGGTGGTGCCGTCGGTGGTCGTCCTGGTGTCACGTCGACCCTAACGCGCACCCCTGGGCGGTTCCTCCCCGTCCGGGCCGGTGTTCGCCGTGGGCGCAGCCCGCCGTCCCGGAACGACGACGCCGCCCGCACCCAGCAGGGTGCGGACGGCGTCGGGTGCCGCGGGGATCAGGCCTTGTCGGCGGCCTGCGGGGTGTCGTCGGCGGTGTCGTCGGCGCTGTCGGCGGTGGCCTCCGGCGCGTCGGCGGCCTGGGCCTGCGCGACCTCGACCTCGGCCACCTCGGCCTCGGTCTCGGGGACCTCGGCGTCGGCCTCGGGGGCCGCCGGGTCGCTGGCGGCGCGGACCGTCTGCGGGCCCTGGCCGCGCAGCGCGTCGAGGTCGACGACGTTGCCGGAGGCGTCGGTGATCGTCGTCTCCTCCAGCAGCTGGGCCAGCGCCTTGGTGCGGCGGACGTCGGCGACGAAGTCGGCGATGTTGCCCTGCTGCTGCAGCTGCTGTGCGTACTGCTCGGGGGCCATCCGGCTGCGCTGGGCCTGGGCCATGATCTGCGCGGAGAGGTCCTCGTTGTCGACGGTGACCTCGCGGGCGTCGGCGATGGAGTCGAGCACGAACTGGGTGCGGATCGCGTTCTCGACGTTCTCGCGCATCTCGGCCTCGTAGGCGTCCTTGCTCTCGATGCCCGCGGCGGTGAAGTACGCGTCCCAGTCCATGCCGGCCTGCTTGAGCTCGTTCTCCATGGAGTTGGTGCGCCACTCGAGCTCGCGCTCGACGAGCTTCTCCGGCACCGGCACCTCGACGACCTCGAGCAGGTGCTCGACCAGCTTGTCGCGGGCCTGCGCGCCTTGCTGCAGCGTCTTCACCCGGGACAGCCGGGTGCGGACGTCGGCGCGCAGCTCCTCGAGGGTGTCGAACTCGCTCGCGGTGGAGGCGAACTCGTCGTCGAGCTCGGGGAGCTCCTTGGCCTTGACCGAGCGGACGGTGACCTTGACGTCGGCCATCGCGCCGGCGTGCTCGCCGTTGAGGAGGGCGGTGGAGAAGGTGGTGCTCTCGTCGGCGGACAGCCCGCGCACGGCCTCGTCGAGGCCCTCCATGAGCTGGCCCGAGCCGACCTCGTAGGACATGCCGGTGGTGGTGCCGTCCTCCAGCACCTCGCCGTCCAGGGTGGCCTCGAGGTCGATGGAGACGTAGTCGCCGTCGGCGGCGGGGCGGTCGACGCCGGTGAGCATGGCGAAGCGCTCGCGCATGGTGTCGACCTGCTGGTCGATCTCCTCGTCGGTGACCTCGACGTCCTCGACGGTGACCGAGAGGCCGTCCAGCGGCGGCAGCTCGAGCTGGGGGGCGACGTCGACCTCGGCGGTGAAGGCGAGGGCCTCGCCGTCGTCGAGGCGGGTGACCTCGACGTCGGGCTGGCTCAGCACCTTGACCTGGTTCTCGCGGACGGCCTCGGAGTAGACCTCGGGGACGGCGTGCTGGACGACCTGCTCGAGGACGACGGGCCGGCCGATCCGCTGGTCGAGGATCCGATTGGGGACCTTGCCGGGACGGAAGCCGGGGACGCGCACCTGCTTGCCGAGTTCCTTGTAGACCTCACCGAAGGCGTGGTCCAGGTCGCCCCACGGCACCTCGATCGCGAGCCGGACCCGGGTCGGGCCCAGGTTCTCGATGGTGCTCTTCACAGCGCAGCGCTCCTCTTGGGGTACTGGGACACGACGCCATGGCGTCAGGTGCCCACGAGTCTAGAGACGTCCCCGGAGGCACCGGAGACGGATGTCGTGCACGGTCGGGGTGGCGGGATTCGAACCCACGGCCCCCCGCTCCCAAAGCGGGTGCGCTACCAAGCTGCGCTACACCCCGTGGCCCGGTCCGAGTCTAGGGGCTGCGCTCCCCCAGCTGGCGGCGCGTGCAGCGTGGGGGCACCGGTTACGATGTGCCCGCACCCCGCGGGTGTAGCTCAATGGTAGAGCCCCAGCCTTCCAAGCTGGCCATGCCGGTTCGATCCCGGTCACCCGCTCCAGACATTTCCGCAGGTCAGACCGCTGTCAGGCATACTGGAGGAGTCCTGGAGGACCCTCTGAAGCCCCGATCTGACCCCCTTGTGACCCCTATTTTCCACTGCGTGGGTCATGAGTGGGTCACGCCGGGCGGCTCGATACGCCCAGGTGATAGCCGTCGTTCGTCCCTCCGACGAGTGCCGCGACCACAGATTGGTCACGCGGTGAGCTCGAGGTTGTGCCGAGCCGCGATCCGCCGAGCAATCTCATTCGCCGGCACCATGAGGCGCTCGGCCGCGGCATGGCTGTAGATGACGACGGCGTAGACGGCGTACTGCCACAGCGGGGTCTGCCACCAGCCGGCGTCGCCGAGCAAATCCGGCTGCAGCCCGCCACGCATGCAGGCGACGGCCTACAGGGCATATTGGCTGTTGCGGTGCTCGACGCGGCCGCGGGACGTCACCTCCGGTAGGTAGCGTTCCCGCAGCCCCTCGTACTTCAATGGCTCGGCGCCGGCCGGGCAGGCGAGCTCCAGCCGCGAGACGGCGAGCTCGAGCAGGGCGGCGTCCGGCGTTAACGAGCCGGGCACAGAGCTGGGAGCCGCGGCCGCGATGAGGTCGGAGACGTCGTCGCCCCGAGCCAAGCCGGACAACACCGCAACTTGAGCGCGGCAATGCAGGACGTCCCCGTCAAGGCCCTCTCGCTCCGTCACCGCAACATCGTCACCCGAAGGCCCTCCCCCACTGCCATCCCGAATAGGGCTGCTCATCTCGCCGAAACCGAGCCCGGGCGGGGCAGCAAAAGCTAGTACGGCCAGGCGCCGCCAACGACAGGTCAATGTGACGTCAGCACACGTCTAGACTTGACCCGCCCTGCCGGAGGGCTGACTCCGTCACCACCGCGCCCCGCGCCGCTGCGGCGCGCGGCCTACACCGGGGCCCCAGCTCGCTTAAACAACACGTGACGTCTCCGCGTCCGACATTGGACCGTCCTCAATGACCGATCCACCGGAATCCTCGAGCTGCTACAGGAAGACGCCCGTCTAGCTGTGGCTCACCGGTGAGCAAGTCCCTCCCCCTCCTGTCAAGGGTGAACTCGTGATCTTCCGATGAAAAGTTACAGAGCACGGTAACGTCGTCGTTGCCCCTGGTGAACGTCAATAGGCCCTTGTCCCAAGACCGCAGCCGGATTGGACTGTCAGCCCCCAGAGCGCTGACCGAAGCACGAGTCCGAATCAGCTTGCGAAGATACAGGGATTCCGCCCTCGCCCAGCTAGAGTCGAGCGAAGGCCGGGTATGCATACGAACAAGCTGCCGACCTCCGGGTATGCCTGAGCCGATATACGACGCTCGAAGGCCGAGCACAGAGGGTGCATATAGGAGCGGAACCCCTCGCAGAGCGAGGACTACTCCGTTGGCCAGCCGGCTGGCGGCTCTTATTGCAGCAGGGTCGTCGGACAATGCAAGGTCGCCCACGAGGGCATGAATTTCATAGAGCATCCCGTCGTCACGCTGCCTGAAGGACAATCCTCTGTCCGTGAGGCGCATCACCAAGCGTGAGGTTTCGACGGCCGTAAGCACAGGGAGCCATGGCCGAACCGTGATGCCGTCGTGCGTCGCCACCGGCAACAGGCTGAACGGTTCCGAACCCCTAGCTTGACCATCTATCTCCGCGGCGAGGGCTCGAGCGCTACCGAGTGCGAGTGCAGAACACATGGCTGGGGGAATCGCGTAGTTGTATACGAGGTCTGGACCGGTCGTCCTGGTAACATATGAGCCGACACCCGGCCATACGTCGACCTCCGCAACCGAGACGGTGTCCGGCCGAACTGCCCGGGTAGCAGATGATAATAGCCGACACAACAGCTGACTTTCCGGGAGATTGATAGAACTCGTCCCGCTGCGCTTCCACAAAAGCGCAACGCCATCCAGTCGAATCCAGTCCGCATGGCGCGAAAGGGCCTGCAACCGACGCAGAGTATCCCTCAGGACCGCTTGGTCTTCATAATTCAAGTCGACCTGGGTGCCGCCGTGCGATCGCAAGACCAGCCGTTCTTCGCCGCCTCGGAAGACACGCCGAACATCCGCTATGCCTCTCGAGCTCCGCGCAGCATCAAGGTCATAGGCGCTGTTCACCTCGTAGAAGAACTTCTTATACCTTGGATGGTCCGCCAGATACCGCTGGTACTCCACGGAGCGCTCAGACAGCTGACCCAAAACCAAGTCGAGCATTCGGAGAGCCCTAGGGCGAAGATCCGCCCATCCACCCAATGATGGGTCAATGCGTCGATCGTCAATGACCGCGAAGTGGTCGTCCGGCTCAGAGACGTACGGTGGCAAAATATGAGTGATTACCCCCTGGCCCAGCCAATGGGCCACACTGGACACGGCTGCTGATAGGGCCGACTTTCCGTCATCAGCGTCCCCGATGCACTGATTGGGGTACAGCGACAATACTACTGTGTGCGGCGGCACACCTCGCCTGGGAACTTCGTGAAACGCGGCCGCAGGAACGACGCCCTTCAACGTTTCGACGATGGAGTCGCCGTACAACGCCGACATCGCGGCGACTAAGCTACCGTGCGCCACGGTCGGCTTAATCCAGGCGGATCTTGCGAACAAGCAACAGCGCGTCCGGTGTAAGAAGAAAGTCGGTAACGACGACCTCCACAACACCAAATACTACGGGGCAATCAAGCTTATTCTCTGGATCACGGATCAGATCCGCGATGGCTCTAACGTTCGTCACGCCCATAAGTCTACCAATATTTAGGTGCACCGGCTCTCGGTTCGGAAATGAGATCGGCTCCTCTCCTATGGCACGCATCGCCAATTCGAGCGCCTCACGCATGTGCGCCCACCCCTCGTCAAGCGGCACAACCTCGACGAAGAACTGAGTCCCGATAAGGTTCAGGCCACCCAACACTGCATGCTGCGGTTCACCGGCCCTGACTACCCGTTCGGCAACGTCAGCGATTCGTTGGACCCGCGCGGACAGGGGGTTTTGCTTCGTCATCTCACGCTGAGTGCAGCCCAGGAGGGAGATATGCAGTGACTCCGGCGGGTAGGTCAGCGTGTCGATCGCGGACGAGACCCGACGCTGTAAACCCATGACTTGTTCTACTAAGCCCGGCGCTGTGACCGATAGACGAGATACGGCCGACACACACCAGCCTGCGGGTGGGTCGAGCGCATCGCCGGCGCCCATTGGTTCCAAGGACGACCGCAGCGCATCTGTGCGCAACCCATCAAACCTCGCGCGTGCCCTGGCAGCGATCGAGTCACCGGTGCCTGTCGACATACCTGATGGTAGCGCGATCCGGTCAGATAGTCTCTGGAGGAAGCTGCGCCTGCCGCAACCGCGTGACCTGTGAAGAGAAAGTACCGTCGGCCGAACAGTATTCCGACCAGTACTGCCGACACACCCTCGCGCTCTCGTTGTACGCCCCGTCGAGCACCCTCTCGAGGATGAGCAAGACCAGTGCGGAGCCTGCCAGAGTCATGTCCGGCAGGGAGCCCGGCGTATAGGCTCCCCCTGTCAACACATCGGCTAAGCCAAGGACGGTAGCCCCCGCCGCAGAGCCTCTGACGAGGGCCAATCGGCTTGCACGAGGTCGCTGAGTCCAGGCGGATCCGCTTACGCGTTCTGCGAAGAACTCGTCAATTCTATGAAGGTATCCGTCGAGCAAAGAAAGAACATTCGTCGCTGCCACTAGTCCACGCCCGCCCGAGTGGAGAGACCGAATGTAGTCGTGAAACTCGGACGTCTGACGTAAGGCGAGAACGTCTCTGAAGCCCAACTGCGCAATGTCTTCGCGCCGAGTGTGGGGCAGTAAGCGATCAAGGGTTGCCACCGTCCCAGACAATGACTCAGCACCCAAGAGATAGTTAATATCGGTGGCATCCGTCGACGACAATCGCTCCACGTAGGAGGTGTACCAGTCCGGAAAGGCGACGGGCTGATTCAGCAGCCCCCCAAAATGACCCATATAAAGAACCGACGACAGAGCGCGGAGGCGGTGGGCATCAGCCGTGAGTCCTCGAGCCTCCAACGTCCGACTGAAGTTGAACACCGCGGAGCGACGCCAGTTCTTACGGCCGGCATCTGCTGCCACAGCCTGAATACCATTCTCCACAGCCGCCGGCTCTAGTGAGACGCCGAAGCCTCTCAAGAGCCCTGGCACACCAATGTACTTTCTCAGGACCGACGTGTAGTGATCGTAGGCGCTGTCTGGGTCGAAAGTCGCACGTACCAGCTTGAGCTTGGCGACCTGGTTCAGCGATTGCTCCCAGAGGACCCTGCCCCCACGATTGTACAAGTCGCCGGCCGACAGGTACGAAACGCAGTCGCGTATGTCGTCATAACCTTCGCGCAGAAGTGGCACAAACAAGCCAAGCTCGAAGCAATCGCGGTACTCATTCAACAGGAGGGCCATTAAACGCTCGTTCAGCAGCATGTCCTCTGCGACGAGGAAAAGCCGTTCGCTGAAGAGTAAGTGAAAGTTCAGCGCACCGCGGAGGTCTGACGACGTTAAGGGTGCGGCCGTAACCTCAGGGCGCAGGTTTTGCTGGTCCCCCACGCCGAAGTAGCAGTACGCTGGATTAGCGATCTCTAGATACCCTAATTCATCCATCACCACTTCGACCCCCGCTCAATAGCTGATCTAGATCAACCGGCACCGACGTTGCGGCGAAGCGTCTCGCTGCCTCAAGCCGTGCGGACTCGCGGTTTACGCCTGCTTGCAGGTGCACCAAGGCGAGTTCCCCTACCTGCGCCACCGCAGCGATCTCGGCAGCTTCGCTCACGGACGAATGATACGGATCACCATCCTGCAGTGCCCAACCCTCGTGTGCCAACAAGCGAACGTGACGCGCGAACGAGGCGTTTCCGACGTCCTTGCCCGTATCCGTACAGTAAGCGAAGAGATCCCCGATCCTCAGCGCTACGGACGGCTGGGGATGCAACGTCTGCACACGCATCTCACAGCCGAGGCCGCACAGATCAGCAGGTCCACCGGGAAGCTCCCTGATTTCCCATCCGGTATCTCCAAGATCTACCGAAAGGAATGGGGGGCCCACTATGCTGCGGAGAATATCGCCCGTACTGGCCTGATAGCAGAGCTTGCCCGGCCCCCAGATACGGACGCTTATGGCTTTGGGCAATCCTGGCAGGTAGCAGAGTCCGACTGTATGGTCGATATGAAAGTGCGACAGATACACTTCGAGAAGATCGACGCCCTCAAGATACCCCGGTTCTTGCAGGAGGCGACGGACACCCGTACCCGCGTCGATGATCATTGCGCGATTTCCGGAGCGTACGAGATAGCACGATGTTTCACACGTACTTGTCGGCATCCATCCCGCCGTGCCCAGAGCTAGGATGCTAGGTGTTGATGCCACCTCAGCTTAATCCTCCTCCATCCCGTAGATGAATCACCGGATCGGCGTACCGCGACGTATTGCCCCTCCACTACAGTCTATTTCCACCTCGTACGTACACCGCATGGACTCGAAGGTTGTCTCGGACACACCGATGGCGGCCGGGATGTCGAGCTCCGCGCAGCGTACGGCTAGGTGTGAATTACTACCCCCGAATCGGGTGATTATGCCAGCGATTCCCAGGGTCAGGAGCCAGTCGTATCCCGGATCCGCACGCTCCGTGCATATCACTGCGCCCGCCACGCTGCCAATCTCTATCCCCTCTCCGATGAAACGCACGGGTCCCCTTGCGACGCCAGAACCAACAAAATGTGGGCGCTCGTCAGTCGGCGCGACAACGTACAATTCTAAAGCCCCGGACAGGACTGAAGGGGTACGCGTGAGCCGCCGAATGCGATCGCCGCGACGTCCTCGCTGTACCGCTTCGGCGACCACGATGTCGGTCAATCGCTCCTTACCCTGGAACGCAGAGAGTTGACCAAGCGACAAATGGCCCATGTCGTCTCTAGATAAGTTGAGTCGCGCGCCCCACACTGCGATGTCCTCCATTAGCCCGGACAAGAACTTTGAGTAGACGTGTTTCCCGTACTCCCGGAGTCTTATCGCCGAACATATGTAGGCGTGAAGCGCCTCGACCTCGACAGTTAGACCTTCGCGGCGCAACGCACGGTTGATCGACTCCCGCTCCGTTCCGGTGAACTGAAAGGCGTTCGGCTCGGCCGGGTGTGACGCGTCGAATAATGATGTCAGATCCCGATCGCGATAAGTGAGGCTCCGAATATCGTAGGTGCCTGGACGCAGATGCCCCCAAGTAGATAAGAAGTCCGACTCGTCAAGCTGACCGCCTCTGACCCTAGAGGCGTCGATTGTCATCTCAGTAGCAACCGTGGTGATTGATTGTCGCAGCAGTGCCACGCGCTCCTGGGTCAGTATGTCAAACATGAGTAGATCGCGGATAAACTGCTCAGCGACGAAGGCGTGCCGAGCCGCGAGCGCGAAGGCTAGGGCCAGGGGGCGACCCGCCCGCACGCTGGTAGTCACACGACGTGCTGACGGGAGTTCGTTCAGACGCGCTAAGTGCTGATCGAGGCTTGAATGCAGTGACTGCGTCGACGATGGGGACGAGTGGTCCTCAATCAGCGCTTTCGTCAGCGTCCGAAGGCGTTCGACGAGCTCCCTGCGCCCGTCGGACGAGATGGCGTCGGAGTACAGTCTGGCGACGTGATTAGGTGTGTCTAGGCTGGCCGAGGGCGTGGACGCCTCAAACTCGACCCATTTGTGGCGAGTTACATCCTCTCGCACTAGCTCGAGTCCGCGGAGGACGATCGCGTTGCGGAGCGACTCAGTCGCTCCTGCCGGCGTCAGGGACTCCAGGCTGGATCGAATGTCGATCATGGGGCGGGCGCCGATGCGGTACATTAGGTCGGCTATCGGAGGGGTGTAATAGCCGAGTTCCGATCTGGCTCGACGCCAGGTATTCCTTGTCAAGAAGGTGCGATATAGTGAGTACGCTAGTTCGTGCGGTTCCTCTCCGATCATTTCAGCGGGGTTCCAGTCCGCTGTGTCGCTTAGCAGAGTTCCCGACCGGAGAAGTCGGCGGACAGTCCTAACTGCTGTAGCGAGGGATGTACGGTTTTCGGATGGAGAAGCGGCGTTGTGCGCGGAAAGGTGACGACCCTGCAACACATACAGCGTCCCTTTAGCGTCGAGGGTAAACTCGACTTGCACGGGCTCACCGCCGAGGTCCTTCCCGATTCGCTCGACCGCCCGACATATGTTTCGCACGTCACTGGGGATGAAGCTCGACTTGATGGCTCGTCGGACATACAGACGAGAGGTCGCCACTATGCCTGAGGTGACAGCGGCAGTATCGGCGGACCTTATGTAATCAAACACGAGATACGGAGCTCCCGTGCGAGTGTCCACCGTAGAGACGACACCGCTCATCGTTCCATTTGTGACCATGGCTTGGACTATCACGCCGGCCGCGCTTTCGCGGCCTGTCTTGAGGCGTATGTCGGCCATAACCTCGTCAATCGCTTGTGCGACAGGATCACGTGCCAGTAAGACATTCAGGATCGTCTTGTACCGCCCAGCGTTCGTTGACGTACTGGCATCCTCGTCGTCCGAGTTCGACCGGACTGCAACCACAGTGGACGGCTCGAGACGACTGAGCACTGTTTCTAGTATTGAATCGCGTAACCGACGCCACTCGCGCCACTCAATTGCAATGAAGGTGGGGATGACGTAATCGGTGGATCGCCGGGCCAATAGTGATAAGTTGCCGCCCTTTGGTCTGGGAGACACCGTCGCCTTCATCCGCTGACGCCCCCCGTCCGCGCTAGTGTCAGTAAGGACTCCAGTTCGGGCGTAGATCTCCGTCGGAGCCATCGTTCGTACAAATGATAGTCATCGGCCGTATCGATCTCAAGCCATTCCCCTGGAGTTGGAACCGCAACTATCGCCCATCCTCGATTAATCAGGTGATCAAGGAATTCGGTAGTAGATAGGTGTGGAGAGCCCGTGATAAGGCGCCATTCGTCAAGAATGTGGGTCTGCAGTGGGGCAGGGACTAGAAGGATGCCCATAAACTGACCCTGGATTTCACCGTAGCTTCGGGGCTTGCGTCCGATCTCCGTGATGCGCCCGTGGTCGTTCACTTTCAATGTTTCTAGATCGGATAGCGGGTCGGCAAAACGAGCCGACCAGAGGGCGCGGTAGTCCACATTAGCGGGCATCGTGATGTTGGTGCGTTCTGCGCCGAGTAGCCGGTCTATCACGATATGGCCGTACAGGATGTCACCATAACAGATCAACAAGTCTTGCTCGCCTGCCATCCAGGCGGCCGCCTTCATGAGACTACCCACTATTCCTGTGTCTTCGTACCCATCGTCGAGGAAAAGCTCATGATCACGAGCGTAGCGTCGAAACAGGCTGGCTTTGTATCCGACTACGACGCCGACTTCAGTGGCCCTCCCGTTTAAAGCTGATATCTGCCAGTCAAGTAATGACCGGCCTCCCAACTCGATTAGCGCCTTCGGCAGCTCGTGACCGAGTCTCGAACCTCGGCCCGCTGACAGGATGAGAGCCCTCACCGTAAACGTCCGACCTCGCGCAACCAATTCAGGTCCGCTGGACTCAGGTGTTCCCGGCGCTCGGGGTGCCACATGACGGCCTGTATGGGCAGATGCCGATGCCTGAACGCCTCAACGCTACCGTCGCACGCAATTGCTGTCGGCGTGAGACGGTCGGGTAGCGTCGCGATGCCCCATTCATGAAAACACGTTACGTTATGGACTCTCGACACTCCGTCCCACTGCACATCATGATTTTTTGCGACGTGGCCCTCAATCACCCTCAGGGATCCACCGAAGTGCAGTGCAAGGACTTGAAGTCCTCGACAGATCCCCACTATCGGCACGGCCCGCTGGATGGCCCAGTAAATCGCGCGTCTTTCGAAGTGGTCCCTAACGTCGTAGGCCCGAAGGGATGCTCCCGGGCCGGCGGGTGAAGTGGGCGTCTCGCCGCCCGTAAGTATCAACATGTCGAGATTGAGGGTGTCTAGGTAAACCTTAGGGTCGGATACGGGGCTAAAAAGTGGGATCGGATGCCATGCCAGCGCCTTGGCAACAAGGCCCCATCGGTGGTCCAACGCATCGCGGACCTCATTCCGGCGGGCGTCTACTGTTATGCGTTGAGTCAATCCGACGAGCATCCGCATCTCCGGCCAGCAGGAGGGTGGAGCCGCCTCGTGTGCTGGCCCTCGCCACAGGATGGCAGGTCCCGACAACGGCCGCTAGAGGACATGGGCAGGGAGCGTCTAATCTTCGCCGCCCGCGGCGCCGGACCTAGCCAGGCGCCCGAACGGTCTCAACGCGGTGATGTTCCACGCCCTCCTGCACCTCGACGCAAGCCTGCTCATTCGTCAGGGCGAGTGGTTGAAGACGGGCAGGCCCGGCTGGGCCACGCCAGCGCCACCGAGACGCTCGAGACCTGCAGCCACCTCGGCCCCAATCGGCTGACAGGTCGAGGGCCGCCGTCGATTCCGTCCTTGGCGAAGTCGGGGACGCAATGACAACACGGGCTGACAACTGGCTCATCGCAGTCGAGGGTGTAGCGGGCCGCGGTGTGGCGGTACCGGGTTGGGGCCGAGGTCTCCCGAGGATGGGAGTTCTTACGCTGCTCATCTGGAAGACTTCGACGTGCCCGACGCCACCTTCGCTCGCCCGGCGTCCTCTGAATGGCAGTTCCGGACGAGGCCTACGGGCGACGATGTCGCGGTGACAAAGCAGGAGCACATCGACCAAGACGTCCTCCATCGCCGCGCTCAGGTTGTGGTGCTCCCCGGTCCGCGGCAGGGGACGACGTCCACGCCCCGATGGCGGCAGCGGCTCCAGGCCACATGCTCGACACCGGGAAAAGCACCTACCACGTGCCGCCCGTGATCTCGCCCGGGATTTCGTCGAAGCCGGCGGGGAGGACGGTCTCGAGGTGGTCCAAGCCCGCGCCGCAATCTACTTAGATGCGGACCCACACTGCGTGATCACCCGGCCGGGTCGCCCACCGGCGATCGCACGCGGGCCCGCGTCCTTCACCTGCTAGCCACCTCCTCGGTCACCGGTGGTTGCCCCACACAGCGCCTGTGGTGCGTGGCCGGCCGTGGCCGATGAGAGAAACACGTAGCTCAACCAGCAGGAGCGGCAGAGTCGGTGAGTCGCCTGCCTGACCGGATGTCACGGCGTAACCAGTGGGAGGCCGTGGCCGACGACGAGCGCGTGTGTTTGGGTGGTCAGCCCAGAACGGAACCGGCGATCGCGTGGTCGGCCGGTTCGTCGCCGCGCCGGCGCCGAGTCTTGTCATTCGACCGACCCCTATGTGCGAGGGGGTCTCGTCCGCGATCTCGGAGCGGTCGCGCCGTCGTGCTCCCAAGCCTGCCGGACCGTCATCGGTTGATCGCGCGCACTGCCGTCGAGGTCGCAATGATGCGCCGATTGAGAAGTCATACCCGCGAGCCTCGCCGCCGTCCTCCTGCAGTGCTCCGGTTCACCTTGACCCTGGCCACTGCGAGTCAACGGTCGGCGCGATCTGAGCGGACGATGTGCGTATTGATAGGGCAGGGTGTTCTGAAGGCGGCCTTAGGGACAGTCGAGCAGCGGATGCATAGGCGGGAGCCGGTTCGTCGGATGCCACCGACAACGTTGCCCACAGAGCTCGCCTGAACGGCGCTGCATCGCCTCGCCTGTGTGCTACCCGTGCCCACCACTGGCCACAGCGAGTAGCCAAGGTGGATTCGCCGCCGATCGCCCCAGCGCCGGCGGGGGGACCCGGCCTGGGTGGGCGTCCGCTCAGCCCACCTTTCGGACAACCGAGTCGTAGCGGTCCCGGATGTGGTCTTCTTTTAGCTTCCCATTTTTCGCCTGGCGGATGAATGTGAGCAGATCCCGATCACTTAAAGGTAGAACGAGACCTCGACGGTCGGATAAGATTCGCCGGATGTGCTGATAGTGCGCGCCGGTCAACTCTCTCCCTCGATAAGCTACGATAACGAATCGGCCGCCAGCCTCGTTAAGGTAGTAACTTGCCTGGTGGAAGTCGTCCGCCCTCAACTCCGCATAGTTTTTACATTCCCAGATGACCTGAACAGCGTCGTAGCGCATCCGTATGAGTTCCCAGAACCCACCCTGCGCCCGGTTGGAGGCAACCCAGTCGCGAATGACCCTGCCATCAACGTCGCGGACCCGGTGCTCAACGTTTTCGAGAGCCCGGAAGAAGCACAGGCGAATGACCTCGCCTACGATTCTCTCGAAGGACTCCGCATTCTCTAGTCCGTGGGGCAGGTCTCTCAACTGGTCCGCAAGTTCTTCCAACCTCTCCAGATAGGTGACCGGGTCGATCCCCCCTGGCAGGTCGCTGATGAGTCCCTTTCGGCCGAAGACATGATTCTCAGGCAGATTCCTGACCAGCACGTCTTGCAGGTCTAATGCGTCCCAGTAACAGCGGTGTATGACCATGTCTGAACTATCTGTAACCGGAGGCGGTGAGGTGTCCTGAGGGCCGATCGCACGGAACTTCGGCGGGTCGCCGGCCCTGCCAATTCCCACGAAGCCGATGTTATAGAGCAGTCGTACGAACGCCTCCACGGAATCCCCGTACTCGAAAATCCAATCCCCACAAGCTCGCGTGATCGTCGCGTCCGTGCGAATACTGTGAAGGAAGGATTCAATTCCGGAGACGGTGAACTTCGTCCCCAGCCCGTAGAACCGGTTCAGGACCAGGGCAATTTGCGGATAGTTCTCAGCATACTCATCGCCCAGGTCCTTCAGGCGGTTATCGCTGAACCGCCTGCGTGCGCCCTGGACATCTTGGATGAGAATCTTGTTATGCTTGGAGGCTTGGGCCGACTCGATAGCATGGCTGGTGTAGATCAGCACATCCCTAGGGCGCCGCTGGCAATATAGGAACAGTGTCGACCGCGCTTCGTCGGGGCGCTCGAACCACGCGTTCCACGTCGATCCATCCAATGCCAATTTTGTATTGAAGGGTCGATTAAGACGTCGCTCGATCAGCTCTTGTAGTTGCGCATTCGTCCATTCCATGCCGACGACTGACGTTTCGAGTCGACTCGATTCCGAGTCGCCCGCGCGAACACGCTCGAATATGTTCTCGCGCACAAAGAGCAAGCACCGGGCCCAGGGTATTTGCGAGCTTGTCTCCAGGCATGCGTGCATGAATGCAGTCAGATAAACCAAGGATTGATCGGTACCCTCCCAATAGTCGTCGATACTGTCAACAATGAGGGTGTAAGTCGAGCCGCTCCGGTCGCTTTGGAGACGACACATCGACTCCGCTAAGCGCTTCGCAATCTTGTTTTCCTGTAGCCAGGCCTCCTCGTCACCTCGCACCAGTGGCCTGCTGATTCTTGCGATAAGTTGAAGCGATCGAGAGTCGAAATCGAGCTCTCCAAAGTCGGCCAGCTCAGAAGCGGTGAGCGAGTCCATTCCCACGTGACCCGGATGATCCGCGGACCACATGTTTAGGATTTCGACTTGGATGGATCGCCGGAAGGCGGAGACGAGGCTCCGGAAGGGTCGCTTTGTGGAGTTACGTAGCAGGTCTAGGTTCAGGATAGTTGAGTCGGGCGAGAATATCTCGGGAACGATTACCCTCGTTCGCTGCCCACTCTCAGAGCAGTACCTGCGAAGTGCTGTCTTGCCCGTTCCTCGCCTTCCGACGAAGAAGTACTTCCCGCTACTGACATCCGTAGCGGCGGCAAATGCTGGCGTATGAACATATGTCCAGGGGTCGTTGAGTGCTGGGTCGTATTCAGCGAAGGACTGACCTAGGTTGAGCCGCGCAACACCTCCCTTGGGCAAGGGCGGCTGCTGAGCCGCGGCCGGTCCACTGGGCTGAGGTGACGGCCGGCCTTGTGGTCGCTTCTTCGGCAAGATCTTCCCCCGGTGTTCGCTGATGTCACGACCGGACGTGGTCCCCGCGTCCAGACCGGACCGTCAGGCGTACGTCGTTCCTACACCAGACAGGGACAGATCGGGGGCACGCTCGGTTACGGTTCACAGTCTGGCAGCGACGTAGGCCCGCAGCACGGGTCTCGCGCCAGCGGGCACGCCTTCGGCCAGCGGGCCCGCCTCCATGCCCGATCGTCGGCGTCGATGGCGCGGTACTTCCGCCGGCCGCGATTGCGGGCGATCTTCCCGCTGACCGTTGATGGTGCCCGGCCCAGTGCGCGGGCGTCCGGGACCTGCGCAAGCGCGGCGAGGCGCGGCGCGGAGACTCCGGGCAGCAGGAGCCGCTCGCAGCCGTCGGCGTTCTTACCCCACGCCGAAACGAACGGCGCCAAACACTTTGCGCAGCTGGCGGTGCAACTCGGCTCGCGCCGCGACATTGGTGAGCACGCGCTCCACGTCCGTCCGCTCCGCGGCCGGGTCAAGGTGGCCCGCCACGTTCGACACGTCGCGTACCACCGCCACCAGATGGTCGGCGGCCAGGGCGTCGTCTAATCCCAGCGGCGCGAGGAGCGCGGTGAGTGTCGCCGCGACGGAATTGTTCGTCGCATGCTCGTCGTCCATCGTCACAGCAGCAGTCATTCTCTTCCAGCACGTCTCCCGACTGTCACTGCGCGCCCGCCGGCCGAGGCCGCCCGCGCTCCCGGGAGCGGCGCGAAGCCGGTCGCACAACGCTAGGACCCGTCCCTTGGGCAGGGGACGCAAAGGGCAAGCGTTACCCCCAGTCGGGCCCGCTCGGCCCCCGTAGGGGTTGGCTTGCGGGGGTGGACGTAGCCGAACTTTTCGCAGCATGGGCGGACGTCGGCCATTTACGTGACACGCGGGTGACTCGTCGACGCTTGTCCGGCGTAGTCAACACGTGACAGGAAATCGGCGAAGATCGCTCGGAGGCGGTTGACGTCCGGCGGGAAGATCTCAAGTAGAGGGATGGCATAGGCCTTGGCGAGTGTGCGCTTGGTGACCATCTTCTCGGCGTACGCGGGCTCGTCGGGCATTCCCCACATCTCCACCAGGGTCCCGTCGGCAAGCTCCCAGTCTGCGCTAAACCCGTTGGCGTTGAGTTCGGGATCCCGCGGGTAGGAGGGTTCGCGGATGTGCTGGATGCCATGGCGATGAAGAAAATCGTCGACGGTCTTCTCCAGCATCGATCCGCACGGGTGTCCGTCGACGGCGGGGATTGCCGTGCCACGGGACATGCGGATGCCCTTGTTGGCAAGTCCCGCGGCGATTAGCACCTTTGTGCAGGCCAGCGACTTCTTCTGGGGAACGAAGGGAGCGAAGCATCAGGCGTCGGTCCACCTCGGCCGCCGTAAGCAGGGCCCCGTCGCAGGCCTGGTTGAGTTGCTCGAGCTGCTGACGGAGCACCGATTCTCTGGCGAAATCGACGGTTGCCAGTGCACGAAGCGCGATCGGCGCGTCCTCGGCATCTCCGAGCCGTCCCTGGCGTGCGGTGGTGCAGCACGTGTCGCCGTAGGCGAGGGGCTCTCCAGCGCAGGCCGCGGTGAATTGAAGGGTTCGGCGACCGCACAGGCGGCAGGCAACGATGGCGTCGCCGAGTTCGATGGCGCCAAAAAGTGCCGCCCGGTCGGTGAAGTACCGCTCGAAGATCAGGAACTGGTCCTTGGGTTGTGGCAGGCCGTCATCGGGGCACGCGCCCCACGACAGCGCTTGCCGCTCTGGAGCTCCCGCGGCAGGAGGTCCCGCAGGTGCGGCAGCCGGTACTGTTCGGAGCCCCGCGAGGGGTCCCACGGCCCCACAAGTTTCCGTTGCGCGGTATGCCCGTGGAGGTCGTGGTAGTTCAACTCCGCCTCTAGCGCCCAGTCGATGAAAGGCATGTGCAGGTGTTGGACCGCCAGCGCGTGACGCTCGACAAAAAGCCGCACTGGGTCGACGAGGCGTCGGGCGGCGACCCACAGGGTCTCGACCAGCGGGACGCAATAGGCGACCCTGAGGTTCCGGTCAGGACGGCCATCCTCGTCGAGCGGCGAGAGCTGGATGTGCGTCGCCTCTCGGATGAGGGCCAGACGCGGAATCCCGTCACCGTCCGCTCGGGCGGAGTCCCCGGTCGGCGCCGCCAAGTCGATGCCCAGACCGATGAGGTGATCAACCACCGCCGGGCGAGCACGCTCGTCTTCGAGTGTGAGGACCCGCTCCTCGAGCATGCCGACAGACTTCCCGGTGCTCGCGTCGGAGATCGACAACCCTCGACGGCCGTATGCCCCGTATCCCAATAGGCGGAGGTCGTCGGGGACGGTAGGGGCGATGTGGGTACCTCGCCGAAGCGCGAGGAGGTGCAGGCAGCGCGCTGTGGCCTCGTCCACCTCCCCCAGCCGGCCCACCCGCTGCCCGCTGATTGCCAGGACGGACGGGTGCTTGGCGAGGAACTCGTCGAGCACCCGTCCGGGGTCCTTCTTGCCTGGGAGGGCTAGTACGACGTGTCCCCCCTGCCATACACGGACGGAGCACTCGATCTCACCGGAGGTCGCGTACTGGGCCAGCACAGTCAACTTCGTCATGCCCACGCCGCGCAGGAAGTGGTCATAGAGATATCCGAGATGACGTTCGACCGCGGTGGCGCCGGCTTCCGCGGGACGGGCGATGGAGATGGCGAACCGGTTATGCGCGTTGTCCAGCCGCGGGATCAGCGCGACCGTCGCGACCCTCTCACCGCGCCGGCGGACCTCCTTCGCAAAGAAGTTCAGCTTGGACTCCGCCTTGCCCCAACTCGGGATGGTCACCTCGCCCTCGGCGAAGTACGGCAGCCGCACTACGGTCCCGTCCCATTCAACCTCGGTGCGCGCGGCACTTACTCCCCCAGACCCGTTATCGCGTCCTGCGCCGCGGCACCCATGCGTCGCATAACCCCCTGCCGGCCAGTTCCGGCAGGTGCGGAGTCCACCATCGGAATCACAGCGGCGACGACGGGCATCGCTGTGGCAGCAAAGGCTGCGAATCCTCTGACCGGCGCGAACCCAGGTCGCCGTCTACCCCAGGAAACTCACGGCCATCATCAGAAGGTTTGGCGCCACTCGCCCGCCCGACCCAGCCGGCGGCCTCGACCAGCCCGGCGGTAGACCATCTGTCGCCGTGGCGGACCGCGATCGGGCGGCGCTTGCCGGCCGACTCCCCCCGCCAGGCACGTCACCGTCGCACGCCGCCGCGGCGGAGGGAAGGCGAGACGTACCCCCGGTCGAACCGGACAGGGGTGACTCAGCGCGGTAGGGGCGATCAGACCGCGCGAACGGCCTAGACCCCGGCCGAATTCGAGGGGTCACGCGGCCAGGGCCTCTTGTCTTCGACTGCGGTGGTCGGTTCTCGATCCAGAGTTCCATCGCGAGCCGGAGTACTGCTTGGGTCGCCCCGAAAGTCATCGATGAGGCTCTTCGAAAGCTTGCAGCCGATCCGGCACTAAGGCCTAGGCCAGCACGAAACCGCCATCGCAATACCAGGACGACGCGACTAGCGCGACGTAGAGGGCCGCGGCCCAAGAGTTTTTGTCAACGAGTCCACGACTGAACGCTTGATCCTCCAACTGCTGGCGAACGCCACGCGCACCATCACGAGAGTGCGCGCGTGCCACTGCAGCTCGGATGTCATTCAGCTCACGACTAGCTTGCGACGAATACAGTCTCGCCAACCGCAACTGGTCGAATTGATGCGAGACCCTAGCGCCTAAGCTGGATGACCAGGCGCTGGGAGGGATCACGTGGTAAGTCGCACTGCCCGGCCGCCTTTCCACCACCTCAGCAAACAGCCATTTCTCCGAGCCCAAGTCATCGAAGTATGGGTGCAGTGCCACGGTGTCCGGGCTCTTTCCAACATCGTCCAACTTAGCAAAATTGCAATCCCTGCAGACTGGCACGAGGTTTGATGTCGCCACAGACAAAAGGGGAAACTTGGACTTAGGTAAGAAGTGGTCTATGTTTCCGACGACCTGGTGCTTGCATAGCGGACACAGTGGCGTCAGCATCCAGATCTCGTCGTAGATCCATCTCGCGGGGCCCTCTTTAGCGACCATTTGATTGTCGTACAGGTTCTGCAAGTCCTTACTGGAAACGTGTTTCGACTCGAAGTCACGCTCCCGCACGCTGTGCAAGGTACCAGCAGCAGCACTAGCCCGGTAATTGCTCACAGCCGCGGATGCCTCAGTCGAAACCACCGCAAAAGTGTTCTTGCGACTGCCCCTCGATCTGATCACACACTCACTGAATGCTTCATCATCGCTGACACGTACTGGGGACAAGCGTTCCATCAGTCACCGTCTCGAAGAGCGAGCAGGCCGCGTGCGATACCACGAGCTTCTCCGCCAAGCTGGCCATCGAACCGTGTAATGAGCTCGTCGAAGTCGACTGCGTCATCAACGGCGTCATCGAGCATCCTGTGAAATCCAGCCTTTGTTACTTCGAGGCCAAATACTTCGTGCGTAAGGACCCCCACTCCCTCACCGAAGGTCTCAAGCGTAGGACGGTTGATTGCCAACAGCCGATTCACGCGTTGCATGACCCATACGCAAGATTTCGGAACCTCCTGCAGCACGACCGGAGAGTGCGTCGCAACGATAGCAACAGCGTTTCGGTGTACCAGCAGGTCCGAGAGGGCGCGGATAAATGCCGACAGCAGCGGTGGGTGGAGGTGAGCTTCAGGCTCGTCGAGCAGCACTAGCGAGCGCTCAGCCACGGTTTCGACCAGCTTGGTCACGGTGAGCAGGACAATTTTGTGTCCTGAACTGAGGTTATCTCGATATAGGGCCATGGCCCGGGCTCTGAGCTCCCCCTCGTCGGTGGCCGTATCTGCGAGCTCCGCGACCCCTGCTCCGGCGAAAACGGGATCCGACTCCAGCAAGTGGAGGGCTTGCTGCCACCGCCCGCGGCGTTCATCTTGCAGGCAGGCCAAGACGCTGAAACTAAACTCACGCGCGAGGGCGGCCGGGGACTTCGGAACGTAAACTTTCCCATCGGGGTCGGTAGGGCGTTTAAGGCCTACATAATGTGATTTCATATGCGAGGAGCGCTTGGCCCGTAGCGGCTCAATCGAGTCGAAGGCGCTGAACGAAACCGACACGACATTACTGAATCCACCGGGGTCCAATGCATCTCCGCCGCCGAATTCGAAGCTCCCAACGTCCGTCTCGAAGCCGAGAAGGTCCCGAGCCATGCCATTTAGCAACCGCGTCTTGCCCACGCCGTTGCGACCAATCAGGACTTGAATGTTCGTCGGGGGGTGGGATTCTGGAATGACGTCTACGTCGAAGACGGCTGAGGGTCGCTTGGACCGTGCGGGCTGATGTGCGGTAAAGGCGAACGTGTATCGCGACAGCGGTGCCCCGCCTCTAGCAATGCGGCGGAATTGCCCCTCAACGGTGTTTCTTGGAACGAACCGCAGAAGTGACGTCAATGTCACTGGCTCCCTCAGCGCAAGCTGGAACAGACCATCGGTCAGGGCCAGATCGTTGAGCGCGAGAAGAACCTGGTCCCGGACGATTGGCCCGAGGTCATTCAGCGCCTCGTAGTAGGAGACGTCTTGACCCAGCGAAAAGAAGACTTCGTGCGACAGATCTTCGAAGTGATCCGGCAATTGAGGTGAGCGGAGCTGATTCGGCGGGGGCGAGTCTTTCCTGCCCGCACTGAAACCTTGACCCATTCCAAACTGACCAATTTTGACGGTGCCAATGTCCCGCTGGTTCTGCTTGTCGTCCACGTACACCAAGTAAAATGTCGTTTCGTAGCGAAACCAGTCGTCCCAGTCACCGGGGATCAGATAACAGTTGGGACCGCGCCAAGTCGCACTGCGGGACTGGGCTACCTCGAAGTGCATCGTCATCCCACCTCTGAACGTTCTCGTGGTTGAGCCGCGTTGCCTCGTGCGGTCCCAGCAAGCGAGAGCCGCTCCAACGTCAGTCGTTCGCGAGCATGCCACGACGGTCGGTGGGCACGGCGAGGATGTAGCGCTTGGGCTATCACCGTGACGGAAAGACCTCATCCCATGGTCGGGGCTTACCGCGGCCGGTCAGGGCCGGAGCCGGCACAGTGAGCTCGCCGTCGAGCGGGATCTGCCCAACTCGCCCTACGCAACAAGCAGGCCAGCGCCGACACAGACCCGTGAATCGGTGAGTTGCAGGCGCGCGGCAGCGCTCCGGGCGCAGCCGGGTCCTTCAAGCAGGTCAGGGCGTAAGTGGAGGGCGGCACGAAGGCGGAGGGTCCGAAAGAGCGACAACAGGCGAAGGAGACAGCGCCGCCGGCCGGAAGGCCGAGCCGGCGGTCCATCGATCAACCTGTGAAAGTTGGCTCCTCCTTCCGGTCCTCGATCCGATGGGCGTCCGGAGGGTCCTCTGCCAAGGGATACAGACCCACGCGCTCGCGGCAATAATCAAGCGGCACCCGAGGACCCCGCGCCAACACACCTCTACGGGCTCGCCCGCACCAATATAACGACGGCGTCGCCGGACCCAGGCAGGCCTCATCAGCAAGTGCAGCGATCAAGATCGCGATCGGGCACACCTCTTGCCTCTAGGTCCGTGACGCCGTAGACGATCGCCGCTCCGGCCGGGGCCGCGAAAGGCGAAAGTCGTCACAACGAGTTGGAGAACCCAAGATTGAGCTCCTATGTGCAAGCGCTCGGCGGTAGCGTTTGGTCGGCGGTGGGTGCGGTGGACTGGCCGCAGCGAAGATCAGGTGTGGGACTGTGAACCTGTCGCGCAGCTGGCTTCGGCCGTAGAGACGCGTCCCGTATGCCGCTGCCGCACTCACCGTCCTATCGCGGTGGGTGCCCGCCCGGTGGCGAGGTCTTCGTGCAGGGTCTTGTAGACCACGTCGGAGAGCCGTCGCTTCAGGCAGCGCAGCGCTTCGCGTCCGGTCTTGCCCTCGGCGCGTTTGCCCAGGTAGTAAGCGCAGCCCTCGGTATCGGCGCGGACCTGGGTGAACGCCATCGTGTAGAGCACCCGGTTCAGCGTGCGGTTGCCCGAGCGGTTGAGCCGATGCCTCGTGGTGCGGCCGGAGGAGGCGGGCAGCGGAGCGGTGCCGTTGGCCGCGGCAAAGGCGTGCCGCGAGCGGTAACGGCGGACGTCGGCAACCTCGCCCAGGATGGTGGCCGCCCCGACCGGGCCGAGGCCGTAGAGGTCGGTCACGCCGGTGTCGACCTCGGCCACGGCGGCGGTGATGAGCGCGGCGACCTCCTTGATTTCTGCAGTCAGCTCCGCCAGCCGGGTGAGCCGGCGGCGGGTCAGCTGCGCCCGCACGCCGGTCTGGTCGGCGACCAGGTCCTTGGCCGCCGTGAGGAACGTCGGCGCGGTCAGCCGGGGGATCTGGGCCTGGTAGCCGGGCAGCAGGCCGTGCGGCTCGGTGTGCGTGCGGTTAGCCAGCGCGGTCCGCTCGGCGACCAGCTGGGCGCGGTAGTCGGCCAGCGCCCGCAGGTCAGCGGCCTGACCGACGGCCAGGCGCACCGCGGGCAGGGACGGCTCGCGGGCGGTGATCCGGGCGATCGCGACCGCGTCGACCGGGTCGGTCTCGCCCTGTCCGGGCCGCCCGGAGCGTTCTCGGGAGGTGAGGCTGGGGGGCACCTCCACCGCCTCGGCCGGGCCGGTGAGCACCAGGTGCACGGCCGCGCCGCGGCCGTAGTTGCCCGAGCCCTCGATGCCGACCCGGGTCACCGCGTGCTCGACCAACAGCTGCTCGAGGTCGGAGAAGCCGGCCTCGGTATTGGCGATCTCCGTGACCACGACCGGGCGCCCGGCCTGGCCGATGACGGCCACCGCGAGGGTGTCCTTGTGGGTGTCGATTCCGGCGAGCACGCGACTCCTTCCGCGCTGCAGCGAGCTCGCGGAAGACCGGTGTCCGGGCGCAGCGCATGCATCTGCGGGCCGCCGTGGCCCCATGCTCCTATCAAGCGTCAACCGCCCAGGACGCCGGCGGACGTCACAGGCGGGCAATCATTGCGAAGGCCACGGAACACGGCGGGCAGCAAAAGGTTGAGCCTCGCCGGTGACGCCCGCGAGCACCCCGCCTCGGCAACGGGGCGCCTCTTCGTACCGCAGATGACGCTCCTCTTGTGTCAAGCGGTGCTGAGCGCCGGCGGTGGGACCAATCGCAGACGCCCGGTTCGAGGCGGCGCTGGGTTGATGTGGTGGTAGATCTCGCGGGCGACGTAGCGCTTGAGGCAGCGCATGATGTCGCGTTTGCTCATGCCTTCGGCGGTGCGCCGGGTGACGTAGGTCCGGGTGGGTGGATGGGTCTTCATCCGGACCAGGACGATGCGCCAGAGGGCGCTGTTGGCTTGCCGGTCGCCGCCGCGGTTGACCCGGTGCCTGCGGGTGTTGCCGGAGGAGGCCTGCACCGGTGAGGCGCCGCAGAGCGCGGCGAAGGACTGCTCGGTGGCGAGTCGCTCGGGGTTGTCACCTGCGGCGACCAGGAGCGCGCCGGCGGTGTCGGGGCCGACCCCGTGCGCGGCGAGCAGCTGGGGATGGGCGGCGGTGAGGATGGTCTTGAGGTGGGCGTCGAGTCCGGCGATCTCGGTGTCGAGGTGCTGGATGCGGCGGGCCAGCAGGCTCATGGCGTACTTGGCCGCCGCGGTCGGGGTGGTGATGTCGCCGGGCTGGAAGCGGGCGGCGGTGTCGATGAGCGCGGCGTAGCTCAGCCCGCGCAGGACGTCGTGCAGTTCGTCGGGGGCGGTGTCGGCCAGGGCCTGCAGCTGCAGCAGGGCCTGAGTGCGCTGCTTGATCGCCGAGCGGCGGGTGACCCGCGCTTGACACAAGAGGAGCGTCATCTCGGCCACGGCTGCCCGCCGCAAGGGACGGCCAGCCAGGGTCGGTTGCTGCTGACCGAACTCCTTCAGGCCGACAGTGCATGAGGTGTGTCCCTCTTGATCTTGCAGCTCCTTCAGTGGCGACCCGCTCACCCTGGCGCACGCGACCCGCATAGGACCTCACGGCCGTTCCCGTGCTGACGAAGCGGACCATCGGCGCCGACCAACTGCGGACGATTCGCCCCCTTTTGACGTCGCCGCGCTGCGGATTCATCCTCGGACGCCCCCTCCGCGCGGCCCCACGATGAGCTCTCGGACGCCAGCCAGATCTCAAGATCACGAGCCGACACACTTCATGAACTGTGGCGTCCCAGACCCGTTGTGACGAGTTCCGTCAGGCCCGCTGGGCGCAGAAGACATGCCGATGACGGCGCCAAGCAGGAGGACATCGGCGAGGTCGCGCCCCGCCGGCGGTTGGGCTCGGGAAAAGCAGCCGTTATGGGCCGCAGCACATGTGGTTACGACAGGGACGGGTCATCCTCCGGCACCTCGGTCGAGACCACCTCGGACACCTCCGCGTCGTCGCCGGACAGCCCGTCGGCATCCTCGTGCTCGTCGTGGAAGGCCAGCCAGTGCATCCCGAGGGCCTCGCGCTGCTCGTCGTCGACTGCCTCCTTGAAAGGAGGGAAGAAGTCCGTCTCCTCCTCGGCCATGTGGTCGGCGTTGATCTGTCGCGCGTTTCGCACCGCCTCCCACCAACCCTCGCTGCCAACCCGCTGCTCCCCTACGGCGGCCGCGGCGTGCCGGATCTCGTTGTGGTCGTGCACGCCCTCCGCCGTCTCCTGCTCGCCGTCCGCCTCCTGAGCAAGCAGCGGGTAGAACAGCTGCTCTTCGGCTACGGCGTGCACCTCGAGCTTGGCGTGCAGCGTCTCCCAGGCGGCGGCGAGCTCCTCGACGGGCAGGTCATCGAGCGCCGCGAACTCCCGCCGGAAGACCTCGTGCTCGGCCAGGACCAGGGCGGTGATCTCGAAGTCGGACATGCCCGACCTCCTACCCGCCCGAACTGCCGCCATACGGGACGGGTGGGCCGCTGAGGCCGACATCCGGTCGGCGGAGTGGGTGCTGGCGTGCCCACCGACAGGTGATTGAAGCGATCTTGTCGCAATCCACGGCCGAGGCGCCGTGGCATGACTCGTCCGGACGGCCAGCCGCCTCAAAGTGAGACGTTCCCCTGCCGTGGGCCGGTCCACGGGTGAAGCCCAGGGCCGCGGGGCAGAGGACTACAAGAGGACTGCTGGAGACGTTTGACGAGGCTTCACTCATGGCGGCGCATCGGATGATCCACGAGCGGCACTCCCCCGGCGTTCCGCTGCTGAGCGTTGCTGAAGCCGGGGAGTACCTGGGCACCGGCGAACGATTCATCCGCCGGCTGATCACCGAGCGCCGGATCAGCTACGTCAAAGTCGGCAAGTATGTGCGCCTGGAGCGCTCGACGCTAGATGCCTTTGTGGACGCCGGCCGCGTCCACAGCCAGCGGTGATCGGCTAAGACGCCCGCTGATTTGCCCGCCAGGGTCGCGACGTGGCAAAGCGGACGTTCGGCACCGTCGACGAGCTTCCAAGCGGTCGCTTCCGCGCTCGGTACCGCGCCCCCGACGGTCGGCGCCATGCCAAAGTCTTCAGCACCAGAGCCGACGCCTGGGCCTGGCTCGCCACCCAGCAGACAGACCTCCTGCGCAAGACGTGGCGGGCTCCGACCGCCAGCCGCAGGACGGTCGGCGACTACGCCGAGGACTACCTCAGCCGCAACGACCTCCGCGCAAGCACGCGCGTCCTCTACGCGGGACTGTGGCGTCACCACCTCGCCGAGGCATGGGGCGATGTGCTCGTCGACGAGGTGACCCCAGCCGCCGTCCACTCCTGGCACGTCAAGGCCGGCCGGACGACGGGCCCGACTGCCCTGGCCCAGTCGTACCGGCTCCTGCGCGCCATCCTCAACGTCGCGGTGGCCGACGAGGTCATCGCATCCAACCCGTGCCGACTGCGCGGCGCGGGCACGCCCAAGGCGTCCCGTCCCTCCCGCGCCCTCACCGCAACCGAAGCCCTGCAGCTGGCCGAGCAACTGGGCCGGGACCAGAGGACTGCGCGCTACGTCGCGCTGGTCCTGGTCCTCGCCTTCGGCGGGCTCCGGTTCGGTGAAGCCACGGCCCTACGCCGGTCCGACGTCCTGCCCGGCGGTCGGCTCCGCATCGAGCGCTCGGTGCGACGCGTCGGCAGCGAGTGGGTGGTCGGCGACCCCAAGACCGACGCCGGGCATCGGACCGTGACCCTGCCCGCTGCAGTCACGGCCGTACTGGAGGAACACCTGGAGAAGCACGTCGCCGGTGCTACAGACGCCCTCCTGTTCTCCACCAGTTCGGGCGGCTACCTCGCCCGCAGCAACTGGAACTCCACCTTCCGTCGGGCCGTGAACGCCATCGGGCTGCCTGCCGTTCGGCCGCACGAGCTCCGCCACACCGGCGCGACCTTGGCCGCGGCCACCGGTGCGACCACCAAGGAGCTGATGCGCCGGCTCGGCCACTCCTCCGCCGCCGCCGCCCTGCTCTACCAGCACGCTGCCGACGACCGCGATGCCGCGATCGCCCGTGCCCTCGACGCCATGCTGGGCGCAGCCAACTGGTCAGCGGACGACGATTCGGAGGAGGACGCCTAGCACCCCGGCCGCTAATGTGCGCCCTGCCGATGGGCGTGCAGAGGTCTAGGGGTTCCCGGAGCGGCCCACTTACTCGCAGGCTGGCTGCTCCGATCCCCCTCGCGTAAGGACGCTGCGCTCCTGCGTGCGGCTCGCCCGGCCCCGGCTTGCGCTCCGCTGGCCGACGCATGCCGCAGGATCGACTCGTGTACACGCTCCTCGACGCCAATGGCCGTCTCTACCCGAGCGAGACAGCCGGCCTGTTCGGCGGAAACTCGAAGGACAAGATCTACGGGGAGCTGAACTGCTGGAGTGCGCTGAGGTGGGTCGGCCGCGGCTACGAGCGGATCCGGGTCTTCTTCGCCGACGAGGAGACGGCTATCGCGGCTGGCTACCGGCCGTGTGGCCACTGCATGAGGGACAAGTACCGCCAGTGGAAGAGCGGCCAGCCAGCAGGCCATAGCGCGCTGACACCGTCATAGCGCGCCTCCTTCACGCGCGGCGTCGCACGATCGACGTCCGCATCCCCGGGACTTTCCGGTCCCTGAGCGGCCCACTGAGGGACACGTCATGGCCGCCACCGTGGGTGGGCGCGGGCGCGGGCGAGCGGTGTATGCGCGGGGTGGCCGGCACACTGCCGTAAACCCCCCTTGTCCACGGCCTCGACCGTCGGGCGGCGAGCGTCCGTCTCTTGGCGGCAGTGGCACGAGTGGGGCCGAGTGGCACGAGGCCAAACATCCCAACGATCCGCTGCGACTCCCGCGTCTCGAGGGGAGCGACGTCGACCGTAAGGTCCCCGCCGTGACGACCTCTAGACCCGGCGGTGGCAATGCCGCAGCGAGCCCTGACGACGGTGAATCCGCGAAGTCATCCAGGTCTGTACTGTTGGAAACAGTGCCGCCAAGTCAGAGTGAATCGTCCTCTGCTACTTCAAAGGCGTCAATTCCTGCCCGAACGGCCTTTCGCGCTGCACTACTTCTCGAGGTTGTACGCGCAGGGGAAGAGCACATTGTTGCCGTCGGCGCGATCGAAATTGCGGTCTCTGCGGAAAAGGAGCCACATGTACGTGTGCTTGTGCGCGCACTGTGGCGGGCGACCCACGCGCAAAGCGTCGTCGGTGGCAACGTGCACCCGGAGCCGCCTCGACAGTGGGTCAATGTGGCCAACCATGAACGACTTGATGCGATCATCGAGCGTGCCGTCACCGAGCACACGGCAGGAGGGGCCTGCGGCCCCGAAGAACGGGCGACCAGGATCGCCAAAAGGCTCGCCGAACACTTCCGGGAAAATGTTGGCCACCTGCGCGTCATCCGCCACGGCCTTGAGCGTCTCTTCGCGCGAAAAATCCGTGGTGGCACGAAAGGGCTCGAGGACGTCCTAGCCGATCTCCTTGAGCTGTCAAGCGCGGCGAGCCACGCTCGCAGTGAAGCACGAGAAGCTGCCCGTGAGGGCCTATGGACATGGCGCACGGACCCAGGCGCATACAACGCGCAGCGCCGGTTAGCCGACCCCAACTTCTTCCGCCTCGTTGACTGGAGGGGGCGCCGGTCGTGGATCAAGACACTTTCTAGCGGCGTCCGCCATTGCGTTGAAATGGAGCGCCAGTTAGGGGAGGAGGTTGCGGTGCTTCAACAACTTTTCAGTTCGGCTTCGACCATCGCAGTCACTCGGGACCGCTCGGGCTCAGGAGGCTTTCAACCGCGGAGCTGCAGCGGGCAGCGTCCTGATCGGCCTCCCGGCCCTACTTTTGACTCTCTATGGGGCCGATGAAATACTGCCGCTATCAAAGCAGAACCTCTTATCGTACGTGTGGCTGATCGTCGGGGTTGCCATGGCGGGCATCGCCATAAAGGTCCTGGGAGGCGGGTGGGGAAGACGACGACTCGTCATGGGCGGGATAGTCATAGCTGGCCTCTTACTCCTACTCGGCGCGGCATCGTCCTTCCCTGACGGACGTACCGCGCCTCAGCCCTTGGCCCCCACGACCCCCGACGCGCCCACAACCCCCGACGCCCCCACGACGACGCCACCGTCGAGTCAGACCGTCGAGCCGCCGGAAACCGTGGCCCCAGTCACGCCTTGACGCGCGGAGACGAGTGGGGGTTTGCCCAGGGTTCGGTTGGCTCCTTGCGTGTGAGGGCTTCGGCCTCGCTGGAAGGATCAGCATTGTGCCATAGCCGTTCGCCGAGCCTCCGGACACCCTCGTCTTCACCACCCAGTCGGTGCTCGCCGGCGCTACGGTCCGGGACAGTCACCACGACCAGGACGGCGACTGGCAGATCCTGTGCGGCACCACGCTCGCCGTAGAAGACGCGCCTGGTGCACTTAGTCCACCTCGTAGTAATGGTCCCGTCGCTGGCGTCCCTGGCCGACCTTCGGCGTGGCTGGTGGTCCGGCTCGTGCGGCGACCCAGACCATCACGGGTGGCACCGCCGTCCCACCACCCTGCGCGCCCGCGTACGCGCCTGGCTGTACAGGACCTGACGTCGGTGTCTCCGAAGCCGCGCTCTGTCCGAGAGCGGCCCACTATGGGACGTAGGTCCCGGTGGCCGGTGCCAGAGACGCGTGGGTGCGCTGGCACGACGCTGAGTGCCGGGCAGCGGTCAGCCACTCCCTGCAGTACGAGTAGGGGCTCAAGCACGGCAAGGGCCTGCGCTAGGGCCTCAGTTCCGCGACCCGTCGGGCTGGCAGGAACCTTGACGCGTCGCTCGACGACCTCCACGGCGGATTGGCCAGACTCTGCGGCCGCGGTCTGCTCCCATGCCCGATGTCGGCAGGTGGCCGAGCACCACTTTGGCTGGCGCTGGCCGCCCGCTGCCGATCGCGTGGCCAGGACTTCCAGACGCCGTCCGAGCGAGGGGGCAGGCCGATGGCCAGCACACGCTGCTGGGAATCGCTGCCCAACGCGGCCGGTGCGCCTGAACGGCCCACAACGGGGCGTCCGCCGAGCGAGCGCTGGACCGGTGTAGGAAGAGCTATGGCCAGCGGGCGCTCTTTCACGACTAATCAGGTCGATGCCGCCGTCGACCTGGTCATCGAGGCAGCCAAGGACCGAGGACAGACCGTCAGCTACACCCGCGTCTTCGAGGCCGGTGGTTTGCCGGCGCCTCAGATGTTGCACCATGGCGCTGAGTCTCATCTGGTTACCGAGTTCATGAAGGCCTTCCACGACCGTTGCATCGAGCGGGGCTTGCCCCCACTCGACGCCCTTGTCGTGCATGTTGCGGGTCCGCGTGAGGGCAAGCCCGGCGGCGGCTACTTCAAGGTCAACGGGCACGACGACGCCTTCCACGACCGCACACCGCCGGAACGCGTGATCGCCGCTTACGGCTTCTGGGAGCGGCAGGTCGCCGCATGCAAGCGCTAGGGCATCGACGCCCGACGAGGGCGTTAGTGGCTGCGCAGCCCGATGCGGCGGCCTTGATGCCGGTCGCGTCAGCCGGGAGCGACGACTGCGCGGAGGGGGCGCCTTAGCGGCCCACTTTGGGACACCCGCATCGGCGCTTGACAGAGGAAGGCGGGGCACGCCCCGGCCTCCCCTGCGACGATGCTGACGTGAATGACCTGGGCGAGTTCCTGCTTGCGCGCATCGCTGAAGATCACGAGGTCGCGATGAAGGCGACTGGGGGGCCTTGGACGTGGGACGGTCAAGAGCTGAGGTCCATGGCGGTGTATCCCCGCGATGGAAATCGGCTGGTGTTGAAGGCCGTACGGCCCTCCCCCTTCGAACTGCAGCTCGCGGAATGGAACCGCGACCACATCGGCCGCTGGGACGGGACCCGGGTGCTGCTGGAACTCGCAGCGAAGCGCTCCGTCGTGCAGCAAGCCATGGGGTGGCTCGGCGGGGACGACTCGTGGGGGCAGGATGTCACGATCCTCGCCGAGCAGATCCTCCGAACCATGGCGCTGCCCTACGGGGATCACCCGGACTACCGGCGAGAGTGGCGCCTCTAGGAGTACGCCTCGGTGGCCTTCGACTCGGTCGGCCCGTCCTCCTCTCGCGACTTCATAGAAGCCGTCGTGGTCTTCGTCCCCGTCATCTCGGGTAGTGGAGCCGTTGAGGGAAGTAGCACTAAAGCCGCCCTCAAGGCGAGTCGCCGGCGGGTCGCCCGGAGCGGCCCCCTTAGGGACATCATCAAGACGGATGTGCCTTTCTGGGCAAGACGGAGCGCAGTGCATCCTTGGCTCCCCGCTGCGGCGCAAAGGCGGCGTAGAGGATCTCGACGTCCCTACCCTCCGGCTCTACCGGGCGAAATGGCTTAACGTGGGTGCCGCTGAGTTCTCTCCGAAGGAACGTCCGACCGACTGGCGACCGGACCGTCAGATGGAGCAATCCCCACCGCCTGGAGATGACTCCGCGGCCAGCGGGTCGGGTGACCAGAGCGGCCCTATTGGGGAAGGTTACGGACGTCGACAACTCCAGTGAGGTCGACGCTGACGACGCTGTCACGATGATCTGATGCTCGAGCAAATCATGGTTGACGGTGCAAGGCAGTCAAGAGTCAGGATCCTGGTCCGCGCTGGATCGGCCGCGTACATATACGAAGGTGCGGCGGTCAGCCTACGCGCATAAGTCATGGGTGTTAGCTGCTATTCCGACCCGACTGCTGATTTCGGTCTAGATTGAACTCACCAGGCAAGACCATGGGAATCATCCCAAGATCGACGAATCGCTCAATGTCGGTTCGAAAAGATCCCGGATCTACCAACTCCGGCAAATCGTCGTCGTCGGCTAAATCGAGAGCTACGGCAGCCGCGTCTAGGAGTAATGGGATCAACTCAGACAGAGCCAACCTGCTGAGATAGAGCCTGTGATTCTCGTTGTCAAACCGTATCAGCATACTAGCTTCATCGGCCCATCCGCGCCTGAAGACCTCGCCACTGGAGAAATGTACGAAGCGACTGGATGCCGAATGAAGGTACTCGTAGACGGCAAGGCGGTCGACCTTGCCGGCGAGCCACCGCATATTCGGCGGCGCTTGCCCTTTTGGCCAGCCCAACCGCACCCCGATCGCCTTCAAAAGCTTCATGGACTCCAGTCTCTGCTCCTCATTGTAGTCCAGGAAACCTTGGGGGAACCCTATCGTGATCATGCGCTCATCGCTGAGATAGCTTCGAGCCGCGGCTACGCCTCGGGCGCCATCCGATGCCGCTAATGCACCAAGCAACTGATTGGCAATCCCATGCTCTAGCTGCTTGACGTATTCCAACCAGATCACCTCTTCGAGAGCTTGTCGAATGAAGCCGATTCCGAGATGACCCAGCCCACCTCGACACAATTCGAGCGTCGCCTTGAGGCCTTCGACTTGCCGCATTACGACGGCGCGAGCGGTCAGCTCGGGCAGATGGCGCTGAAAATCGCGCCAGGAGATCGGCGAAAGTTGGGTTAGCGGTTCCACATGACTCAAGACGCGTTTCGCGATCAGGGCATGTTCGCTGGATGCTTGAAGATGTCGAACATCATCCCCACCGATCATGCCGAGTCTCCTCCAGACAACTTGCGCGGTGACCGTGTCAGTCTTAGCCTCTCATCCCACAACTTCGGCAAGCTGAGTTGCTATGGACGAGAAGCCTGGGAATCGTTGGGCGAGAGTGCTCCAGCTCGGCCGCGCCCCACAGATTGGGCCTGCGCCCACGCCCCGAGGCCGCGCCGTCGCGCAACGCCACGGCTCCCAGTCCTCGCCATCGCAACGCAGCCTCGCCGCGCATCGCCCAATGGCGCCTCAAAGCCGCCCTCCGGGCCAGCCTCTAACAGTGCCAACGATCCAGTCGATGCGGTAGACCTCAGGCGTGCAACCGCTGACAGGAGTCTTCCCCTTCGGCCAGCCGTCCGACCGGTGCCAGCCTCGTCGAGTCGACCAGGCTCACGCGTTCGTACTCGGGGTGTATCCCTCCGCCCTGCACATCATATGGACGCACGCGGAGCAAAAGATTGCCGCGTTGGCCGTCGCACAGGAACCGTGGCCTTGGGCCGGGGAGGAAGAGGCCCGCCGGGTGGAGGCCTGGCGGCAGTTGGTGAGGTGGCGACCGGAGTGGGGTACCGCCACGCCGGTCAACCGGCTTAACGGTTCCTCCGGGCGAGCCGCTCAATACCGGGTACTGCACCCGCTTGGGCTTGAGCCGGCCCGGGTGTGGACGACCGACGCCCTGCCGTTCTTCCACGTCCACCGTGCTGCTGGCAGTCAGGGCCACGCCATGACCACCCGGTACACCCGTTCGCCCGAGCCAACGGGCTGCCGCCGCACGAGCTGCCTGATTGGCCCTCGGCCGACCAGCTGATCCGGCGGGCCGTGCGGGAGGAAGGAGCCCGCTTCCTCGACGAGCTCTTCGACTCCCAGGCACCGCTGGTGATCACGCTCGGCAACGAAGCGCTGGCCGTCGCCGCCCAACTCCTCGACGGCGACCTACCCGACCGACTAACCCCCGATGGCAGCTACGGCCAGCAGCACGCCGCCCGGGCCCGTGGCACGGCCGTCGAAATCCTTCCGCTGGTGCACCCCGGTCAGCGAGGTGCGGGGTGGACCAAGGCCCATGAACAGTGGGTCCGGACTCGCTCCGAACGTTGACTCAGTCGTCCGGCGACGGGGCGAGGTGGTCCCGGGCTGTGACCGGCCGGGCCTGCAGCGCTCCGCCGGTGCCCGGTGGCAGAACGGATCCGACGGAGGCGTAGTTCGTCAGCCGCCCCGGCACGTCACTCGTTGACGTCGGCGATGCCGTTGTCGTTGAGGTCTGAGCCCGGCCCGAAGCACTCTTCGACGGTGGCGGTGCCGTCGGAGCAGCGGACCTCCAGATCCGAGAACTCGTAGCCGTCGCCCTCGGCAGTGTCGGGGTTCACGCAACCCTGGACGTCGTCGAAGGACCACCCGGGAGGACAGCCGCCTTCCGCGTTGATGACCGCCTGCGCCGCGGCCGCTTCGTCGGCCGCCTGCCGTGCTGCGGCCTCGGCGGCAGCGGTCTGAGCGGCGGCTAGCGCTATGGCCTCCGCGGCAACGCGCTCGGCCTCAACGCGCTGGGCCGTGAGGGCGGCGCGGGCGGCCTCCTCGGACTCGACCTCCAACCCCGACGGACTAACGAACGCTGCCGTCGCCGACGCCGACGCCGACGCCGACGGGGCCGCCGCGGGTTCGCTGCTGCAGGCGGCTAGCAGCCCCACGGCGAACACGGGTAGAACGGACAGGCGCGAACGCATCAGATGGGACCCCCCGACGTGCGCCGCCTCGATGCCCGATGGACGGCGTGACGAGGAGCGTGACACGAGGCTGCGACTGAAGACGCGACAACACCGGGATGTCGGAGAACCGGCTCGCCCCTCCGGTGCCCGCGAGTCCGAAGGGGACAAGCCAATGAGTAGGAGCAGTCCGGCGAAGAGCCCGCCACATCCGAAAAGAACCATCACCGCCACCGCCACCGCCACCGCCATGGTCAGGCGCCAGCCGGTCTCGTCTGGCCGCCCGCCAATCGGCAGTCGCGCTTCAGGGGCTGGCGGTACACGCCGCAGACCTCCAGTCATGGGTAGACGGGTGTCACCAGCCGGGCCGCGAGCCCGGCGCCGTGTCCCTGAGCGGCCCGTCAGAGACACCGCCCGAGCGCCAGCGGGGGCGGTGGGTCCGCCACCCCAGCTGTGACGGGCGGACGGCACATGTGGGCCTCCGCGCGCGGTCAGGCTCCGAGGTCGTCGCACACGGCCTGAACCGCGGGAAGGCTGCCCTGCGGCCGCGACCCCGCCCTCAATCCTCGTGATGCTGTGTGGGAGAACCCGCTGAGGATGGCTTGCGCGTCCTCACGCGCGCGATCAACGGCACAACCAACCGGTCGTCGGCTGGCGCATAACCGGAGATCGGTTCACTCCTCTTCCAGTTGGGCCGCTGCAACTCGGGATTCGACACAGCTGACCCTTTTGCCAATCAGGCCCCGCGCGTTTCGCGACCTCCCCGTCTGTCCGTTAACCCGGGGATACCGTGCGCTGCCGATTCCCGGGGGAGGTCACATGAACGAGGGCAGTTCAGTGCTGGCGGTCGTCGACCAGGTCGACGACGTGCCGGTCGTCTGGTGGGTCGACATCGGCCCCCGGATCGCCGGCATGTCCCGGCTGTGCGGTGCCTGGGTCCTTGACGGGGACGATCGTGATCGGACTCTGCGGTCGCTGACCGCCTCCCGCGTCATCATCGCCACCGCCACCGGACAGTCGCTGCTCGACGAGCAGCAGGTCGTTCCCGACCGGATCCTCGACGACGAGGCGACCCTCACGGCCATCGTCGCGACTCGGAACGAGCTGCAGGCCGTCTACAAGGAAGCTGAAGCGGTCCGCCGGACCACCCTGACGCCGCCGCGTTGGCCGATCCTGCCGCCGCCGCTGGACCCCGGGTCGGCGTCGATGCCGGGCGGCGATCCCCGCACCTCTCGCGCGCTGGGCATCGCCCGCGGGCTGAACGCGCTGTGCGCTGCCTGGGACACCATCGAGGAGCAGCGGCTTGCTCGGCCCTACATGCGCTCGGTCGGCGGCCCTGCCACTCGGGGGCTACCGGTCGTCTACCGCGACACGTGGCCGCCGGCGGTCCACCGCGACCCAGCCCCGCTGACCGTTAATCGCGCCATCACCAACCTGCTGCCGGTCCCCCGCAAGCCGGTCGAGGACGTCGTCGCGCCAGTGGCGCTGGACGGGGTTGACTTCGTCGCAATCGACGTAGAGACGGCCAACGGCCACCGCGGCTCGATTTGCGCCATCGGCGCGGCCGTCGTCCGCGGCGGCGTCATGGTCTCAACGCACTCGTGGCTGGTGCGGCCCCCGGCGGACCTGGACACCTTCGATCGGGTCAACGTCCGCCTGCACGGCATTACCGCGGACATGGTCGCCGACCAGCCGGCCTTCGCCGAGCGGTTGGACCAACTGGTGGAGCTCGCCGACGGGCTGCCGTTGGTAGCGCACAACGCGGCCTTCGACATCGGCGCGCTGCGCGAGGCCTGCATCGTCGCCGACAAAGAGTGGCCGACCACCGACTACGCCTGCTCGCTGATCATGGCCCGCCGCGCGCTGGACCTAATCTCCTACCGCCTGCCGATGGTCGCCGCCGAGTGCGACGTCAAGCTCGGACGCCATCACGAGGCGGGCTCGGACGCGCTCGCCTGCGCCCAGGTTGTCCTGTCGCTCGCGCAGCGCCGGAACGTCGGCACTCTCGCCGACCTGCTCACCGACCTGAAGGTGCTGCCCGGTCGCCTAGACGCCGCCGCCTGGCGTGGCTGCCACGGCACGCTCGGCACCGGGCTCATGTCGCCGGAGGCAGTGGTCGACGCCAACCCCGGGCACCCGCTGTTCGGCCAGGTCCTCGTCTTCACCGGCGCGCTCAGTATCCGGCGGCAGGAAGCCTGGGACGCCGCCGCTCGGTGTGGCGCTGTTGTAGAGAAGGGCGTGACGAAGCGAACGACGATGCTGGTCGTCGGGGACGGCTTCACCGGGCACGACCCGGCCGACTTCAGCACCGGCAAGGCGGCGAAGGCGGTGCAGTGGCGGACGAAGGGCCACCGCATCGAGGTCCTTACCGAGGCCGACCTCGTGGACCTTCTCGCCGAGACGCGAACCGCCGGGGTTCGTGAGCTGGTTCCTGCTTGATCACGGCCCGCGACATCGCGGCCTAACCGCCATGGCCAGCGGTCGAAAGCGCGGAGCCGGGGGCTCATCCGGGAGCCGGTTCTCCCACAGCGGCCCACTTGGAGACACCCCATCGAGTGGTCCGTTCTGCAACGTCATCGCCTGAGCGGCTCGGGATAGAGGAGGTCCAATAGTCGCTCATGTATGACGTCTAAGTCGGTCTCAGTTGCGCTCCCCATGAAGACTGCGGAGAAGACCGTCGCGCAGACTTCGCAGGGTCGTGGGCTGCCTGTAGGCCCCCGGCGGCCAAGGAATCTCGAGCTCATGGTCAAGGTGCCAGGCCTCGACTGTGGCGGCAAAGGTGGGACCGGCATCGTCGTCGGTTCCGAACGACGTCGAGATCACTCCGAGCACTACTCCATGCTGGCTCAGCACGACGCCACCGCTCATGCCGCCAAAGGCGCCACAGTCGATCTCGATCGCGGGGTACGGCACCATCACTGCGTCGCGGTAGGGCCGGTGCACGGCGAGCACCTTCCCAGCTGCCGCCAGCAGCTCGCGGATCACAAATTGTGGCGGCGTCGCAGCAGCCTCTTCCGCTGGGCCCTCGGCGACGCGGAAGCCCACGACCGTGATGTCATCGCCTACCGTGGGAGTCTTAGTCGCCAGCGGCAACGTCCGAAAGGCCCAGCCGCCGACACAGCGGACATGAGCTCAATAGACAGGAACGCGACGTCGTCGAGCGGGCCGTAGCTGACCGACCGGCCACCCGTCCTATCCGGGTGGCTGCATCGAGGTCTGATTAGGAAACGACGAGAGCCGCCACCGCTGGAGAAGCGGATTGGTGACTTTGGGGTCGCTCATGCCGCCCCGTCCTCCAGCCCAGAACGGCTGCTGGTGAGCAAGCCGGCGCCCCTAAGGCCGCCCTCCGGGCGAGACGGCGATGGTGTCCCCGAGCGGCCCGCTATGGGATACCTGGCCTGCACAGCGGAGGCAATAAGACGCAGATTCCGGACAACGACGCGGTACTCAGTCTGCGGCTCGGGCGTCCTCAAACACCTCTGCTTGCTCGGGGCACAGGTAAGTCACTGCCGCCAGCAACACGGTATCGACTTCGGTCGCGTCAAGATCGCGATCTAGATTCGCAAGTACTCTGGCTTGGTTCAGGTCGGCCTTGCCCAGAGCTGCGCATGCTTCGTCGCCGATAAATGCATCATCTTTCCGCGAGCCGGAGTATCCCTTCGCGGAGACGTATGCCAGGTAGCTGCATGCCTCCTCCTCAGAGGGGTAAGTATCATCGAAAAAAAAGTACAGGAAGTCGGAAAAATAGCCGCAGCCCTCCAGGTTCAGTTCTGGACGTTCGCGAAGCTCAGAGGGGGTTGGCGCGTCATCCTCGTAACCTTGCCAGCAGGAACGCCAGTCGAGGCGGGGACGTGGTTGGGACCAGACCGTCGCGGCGTCAAAGCAAACGTTCCGGAGATCGAGGTTGTCACTGGACGCCGCAGAGGCGAAGTCTACCCCTGAGACGTCGGCCCCACGGAAGTCGGCGCCATCAAGGGTCGCTGACTCCACGTTCGCTTCCTTCAGACTGGCATTGGCGAACGCGACGTTACTCAGGTCAGCCTCGCGCAGGTCCGCGCCAACGAGGTCAGCATCTCTGAAGGTTGCCGCGCGAAGATTCGTTGAGCGAAACGATGCTCGAGAGAAGTCGCGCCCCGAAAGCTGAATCCTCGACAGGTCTGTCTCACTGAAATCGACCTCTTGAAAAGATTCGCTTGTGGCAATAGTGACTCGCCACCCGAGCCTTTCCGATTGAGCGGTTTCGCGGGACGACCTGCGGTCGTCGAGAATGGCAGTACAGGCGACAGCTATTAGACCAGTGAGCAGTCCGACCGCAACGGCGTCAACAACGCGCGACCGGCGGCTCTCCTTCGCCCCAGACCCTGCCGGCTTCTCGATCACTTCTGGCTGTGCGCAGCTGGCAGCCGAACCTTCGGACGGAGCGACGGCCTTGATCGCCCGTGGGTGTCGGCGCCTCCTGACTGCCAGCAGGACTAAGAGAGTGGCGGCAAACGGAAGGGCCCTTCCTGGCCCTTCCCCCTTTGCGGGTGGCATCTGCGTCCTTTCGTCCCACTGCTCGACGAAGGGTAGCGGCGCTCCTAGCTGATGCTCGATGAGCCCGGCTGCGACGGCACCAAGAGTGTGCCGGGCGTGGGGACCTAGAAGGCGGTGTGCCGACGCCGATGTCCCTGAGGCCGCCTTCAGGGCGGCGCTGCCGGGCATGGCGCTAGTGACCAGCTGCCGCGGTGGGTCAGCGTGGGTCACGCCGAGACCCTGGGTCATGTGTGGGTCACGAGCGCTGATCCGGAGGCTTCGGCAGGCCGTTGACCAGCGCAGACACCGTCCGAGAATCCCGCCTTCCAGGCTGGCCATGCCGGTTTGATTCCGGTCACCCGCTTCACACGAAAACTTCAACTGGAGCGGCCTGCACGGTCCTCCGGAGGAGGACTGGAGCAGCCCTTATTCGGCCGTTCTCGACCCCTGCTGACCCTCGAGTCGGGCGGCCGAGGTCTACAGCGCGACCTCGGCGAGCAGGTCCACCTGGGCCGGGTCGGAGACGGTGGGGTCGAGGACCAGCTCGTCCATGCCGATCTCGGCGAACCCGGCGATGGCCTCCCGTATCGCCTCTGGTGACCGGTGCGCGCTCCCAGCGATCATCTCCGCGGTCTCACGACCCATCGGCTCGTAGTAGTCGAGGAGGTACCGCCGGGACGCCTCCTCGGTGTCCCCGAGTGAGAAGTAGTTGAGCGCCACGAACCGCGGCGAGCCCTCCCGGCCTGCCTCCTGCCACGCGGTCCGGACCCGCTCGACGAACGGCGCGGCCATCTCCGGCGGGACGCCCCCGGCGGTCCAGCCGATGCCGAACTCGACCGTGCGACGGATCGCCGCCTCCGAGTGCCCCCCGATGAGCAGTGGCACGCCGGCGTGCCCGGTCTCCGGCGCCACCGGCCGAGTTCCCTCGAGGATCGGCTGACCGTCCCACGCCCGCTGCAGGCCGGCCAACTGCTCGTCGAACAGTCGCCCCCGCTCCGCGAAGTCCCGCCCGGTGAGCCGGAAGTCGATGTCGCGCCAGCCCGCACCGAGCCCGAGCGTCAGCCGCCCGCCGGTGAGCTCCTGGACGGTCATGGCCTGCTTGGCCAGCTCCGCCGTGCTGCGCGCCGGGGCGATTAGGACGTTGGTGAGAAACCGGATGCGCTCGGTCACCGCCCCGGCGGCCGCGAAGACCGTCAGCTCCTCATAACTCGGATAGGAGACCGCGCCGATCGAGGCCAGGCTCGAGAAGCCCGCTGCCTCAGCCCGCCTCGCCCACTCGAGCAGCTCGGTGCCGCTGGTGCCCCGGACGCTGTTCGGGATGCCGATGCCGATCTCCACTTGTCCTCCTCAGAGTTGGGAATCACTGGACCAACCGCTCCAACGCTCGACGGTGACGACGAGCAGGGGCCCGGCAGGCCGCTCTTCGCGGTACTGCGGGTGCCTCGCCGCGAGCGCCTCGATGCCCGGGTGGGTCGCCGAGGGGTCGTCGATGACGGTGCCAGTCCCGTCAGCGCGCACCCACCACAGGCGCGACCAGTCGATCTCGTAGTGGTCGACGAGCAGCGCGCACCGCGGATCGGCGCGGACGTTCGCCAGCCGTTGCAAACGATGGGTCCGCTTCGGCTTGGCGTCGACTGCCGAGTAGACCGTCCCGTCCACCAGGGCGAAGACGACGGGCACCACGTGCGGCGCGCCGTCCGGCCGCACGGTGGCGAGCCGGGCGACGGCGCTCGAGGCGAAGCGACTGCGCAGTTCGGCCGTCTGCACGCCGCCACTACTACCAGAGCCAGAGACGCAGGACGATCCCCCGCGACCTCGACCAGAAGTCGGCCAAGTGCTGGGCGAGCCGGCGAAGGAGCGGAGCCGATCGACGCGGCGACATGGAACAGGGCTCCTCCCGCCGGCCGGCGGGAGGAGCCCTTCGTCCAGAGGGTCGGTCAGGGAGCGGTCAGCGGCACGTCGCCCAGCGGAGCGGTCGGCGGGGTGAGCCGGCTGCCCTGCGGGACCGGCGAGGGGAACCCCAGCACCGCCAGGCGGCCGCGCACCTGGTTCTGCGCCTGGCAGTCCTGGACGCAGGTGGTCGACGGGTTGGCCACCTCCACGGCGTCCTCCCGGGTCACGAAGCCCATCCGGCCGCCGCTGGCGACGTCCCAGATCGACTGCTTGCCGCAGCGCGGGATCGGCGGGAGGGCCGGGTCGACCGCGTGGCACTCCGGCTGATCGATACGGGTGGCCACCTGGGCGCTGTCCCGCGCCACCAGGTTCCGGGCCGCCGGGCTGTCGTTGGCGATCTTGACCCGGGCGGTCACCTGGACGCAGAAGTCGCCTGGCGGGCCGGTCCGCACGTCGGTGCACGTCGAGCCGAGGAACTGGCCGATCCGGGCACGGAAGTTCGGGTTGTCGAAGTAGAAGGACTGCCCGCCGAGCGTGTGCACGATCCGGGTGCGGGTGCCGTCCCCGCGCTCGGGCTCCATCTGGAAGATGCCGCCCTGAGCGCAGTCCTTGCTCTGGAGTTTCATCGACAGGCCGGTCCCGGTGCGGCCCAGCCGGATCGCCTCCCGGTCGAACTGGACGCTGATCGCGCTGCCGAGCGTCAGGCCACGGTGGTCGGGGACCTTGCTCTCCCAGACGACGGTCGGAGCCGTCACCATCCGCTCCCGGTTGGGCGCGCCGGTGAACAGGTGGTCGAAGACCGCGAAGTCGCTGGCCCGCACCACGAACTGCTGGTGGACCCCGCGGACGATGAACCGGTCGCCGAGACCGGCGGCGGGGATCGTCATCTGCACCCGGTCCCTCGTGCGGCCGCTGGCCACGACCGCCCCCGTGGCGGCGTTGACGAGCTGGTACCCGCCGTTCTCGCAGGCCTTGGACGACGCGGCCTGCGCCGGCGAGGCGAGGGCCACCGCCGGGACGAGCAGGGCGAGGGCGACCAGCGCACTGCGCCAGCGGTGGGCCACGCGCGGTCGGCGGCGACCGGGGTCCGGGTCTGTCATGGGTCCTCCTCGGTGTGGACGGGCGACCCACACCCTGGGACGGAGCCGGTGGCAGCAGCCACTGGCCGTTCGTCGTACGACTCCCCCGCGGAGCCCGCACTCCCCCGCACGGGTTGCTTTCCACGCCGTCCGACCGCTGCTCCTTGCGGAGCGCTCACGCGGGTGGCACAACGGCCTGGTCGAGTACGCCGTACCGCCCCCGGGCCGGGCCGGATCCGGGAGACAGGGGTACGCCGTGGTGGCGGAACGGCGCGCTGGATGACGATGTCCCAGCCCCGGGTGGCTGACAGCGGGTCCGCGTGGACCAGCCTCGTCGACGGCTCCGTGCCGCGGCGTCCCCGGCCACCGCTGCCCTCGGCCGGACGTGTCGTCGGTCGTTTCGTGCTGGCCAACCTGCTCGCCGTCGCACTGCTGCTGGCGGCCAGCATCTGGGCGAGCCAGCAGGCGGCCCGCGACGAGGCGATCGCCGACGCCCGTCATGCGACGGACCTGCTCGCCACGTTGGTCGTCGAGCCCAACCTCCGGGAGGGCCTGCTCACCGGGAGCACGTCCGCCGTCGACCACCTCGACGTGGTGCTCCGCGACCGGCTGGCCGCCGCGTCCGTCATCCGGGTCAAGATCTGGACGCCGGACGGGCGGATCGTCTACTCGGACGAACCCCGCCTGATCGGCGCGCGCTTCCCGCTGAGCGAGGACGACGTCCTGACGCTGCGGGACGGCGAGACCCGCGCCGAGCTCAGCGACCTCAGCCGCCCGGAGAACCAGTTCGAGCCAGCGGCCGGCAAGCTCCTGGAGGTCTACCGCCAGATCCGGACGCCCGCAGGCGACCTGGTGCTGCTGGAGACGTACTCCCCGTACCGGGAGGCGACGGCCCGGCAGATGGACATCTGGCTCCGGATCGCGCCCATCTCGGCGACCGTGCTGCTGGTCCTGCTCGCCATGCAGCTGCCGTTGGCCAGCCGGATGGTCAGCCAGCTGCGGATCGCCGAGCGGGAGCGGGAGGTGCTGCAGGCGCGGGCCATGGACGCCTCCACCGAGGAGCGACGGCGCATCGCCGGCAGCCTGCACGACGGCATCGTGCAGGACGTCTCCGCCTCGTCCCTCCTGGTCGCCGGTGCGGCGGACCAGCTCCGGGACACGTCGGGCCGGCGCCCGGCCCAGGACGTCGGTGAGGTCCTTGACCAGGCGGCGACGGCGCTTCGGGACTCGGTCGGTTCCCTGCGGTCACTGCTGGTGGAGATCTACCCGCCGCACCTCGAGCGGGCCGGGCTGTTCCCGGCACTGGCCGACCTGGCGAACCGGTTGCGGCCCCGCGGCATCGAGGTCCGGATCGACGTCCCGGAACAGGCGGACATCCCGCTGGTCACCGCGACGCTGGTCTTCCGCACCGCTCAGGAGGCGCTGCTCAACGTCGCCAAGCACGCCGCCGCACGTGTCGTCGACGTCACCGTGACCGAGCGGCCGGACCGGCTGGTCCTGGAGATCAGTGACGACGGGTCCGGCTTCGACCTGCCGGCCACGCTGCGCAGGCCGCACCGGGGACACCTTGGTCTGGACGTGCTCACCGACCTCGCCGAGGCCGCGGGTGCCTGCCTCTGGGTGCAGACCGCGCCGGGAGCGGGCACGCGGCTGAGGCTGGAGGTGCCGCGGCGGTGATCGACGTCCTCGTCGTGGACGACCACGCGCTGCTGCGGACGGGTCTGGTCGGCATCATCTCGGCGTCGGAGGACATGCGGGTCGTCGGCGCCGCCGCCGACGGCGCGCAGGCACTCCGGGCGCTGGCGGACACGTCGGCACAGGTGGTCCTGATGGACCTGTCGATGCCGGTCCTGGACGGCGTGGCGGCCACCCGCCGCATCACCGCCGAGCACCCGGGCGTCGAGGTGCTGGTGCTGACCTCGTTCTCCGACCAGCAACGGGTCACCGAGGCCCTCAACGCCGGCGCGATCGGCTACGTCCTCAAGGACACCGATCCCGGCGGCCTCCTCGACGCCATCCGGACGGCGGCGCGGGGTCACTCCCCCATCGACCCCCGGGTGGCCCGGACCATGCTGCACGCGCGGTCCCGCCCTGCGGCGGGCCCGACCCTGAGCGGACGCGAGCAGGAGGTGCTGACCCTGGTGGGGCGCGGCATGGCGAACAAGCAGATCGCCCGGGTTCTCGGCATTCGGGAGGGCACCGTCAAGGCGCACCTCACGAACGTCTTCCAGCGGATCGGCGTCCGCGACCGCACCTCGGCCGCCCTGTGGGCACGGACGCACCTGGCGCAGACCACGGCGGACGTGACGACCGGCGCCTCCCAGGTCTGGTGACCACGAGCGTCGTCGACGGTGTCGTGAGCTGACACAGGTTCACCGACGCGTACGGCACCGCCCGGGCCGAGGGCCTCGGCCGGCCACCGGGTCAGCGGTGCGTGGTCGCGGGCGGAGGTGGTGTGCCCGGGTCGGTCCAGACGCCGGTGATCGGCTCGGCCCTCGCAGCCTCACCGAGGGGCAGCAGCTGGTACATGTCCTCCAGGGTGCGGAGCACGCCGTAGTGATCGATGTGCTCGTCGCTCGGGCCGGCGGCGACCATCGGCCCGACGAGGAACGTGGCGATGCGGTTCGCGTCGGTCCCGCTGTCCTCGTCGAAGGTGACGACGAGCAGGCTGTTGTGCGTCTGTGCCCAGTCGACGTAGCCGCGCAGGTGCTCCCGAGCCCAGGCGTCACCGGCGGCGACGCCGCAGTCGTGCATGTCGTTGCACAGATCCGGGACGACGAAGGCGACGGTGGGCAGCTGTGCGTAGTCATCGGGGAGCGCGCTCAGTGGCTGGTTGACCGAGGCCGGCAGGTCGGTGAAGTCCACCCAGGGGTTGTGCTTGCGCGCGTAGTCGCCGGCCCTGCAGCCGGTGAAGCCGGGCCTGGGGAGTCCCTCGGAGAAGCCGACGAACGTGAGGCCGGCGTCGGCCAGTTGGCTTGCCAGGTTCGGTCCGGTGAGGTCCACGGGGCAGCTGTCGTCCTGCACGCCGTGGGTCGAGCCGGAGAAGAGTGCGAGGTAGTTGGGCTGGCTGGGGTGGGTGAGCCCGTGCGCGTCGGTGAACGTGGCCCCGGTCCCGGCGAGCGAGGTCAGGTACGGGGCATCGCCGGCACCCACGACGTCCCCCGCGTCCTCGTTCTCGAACACGACGACCACCACGTGGTCCGGCGTGGGCGTTCCCGTCCCGGGCGTCGGTGGCCCCGCCGGGCTCGTGGCCGCCGTGGACGATGGCCCTCCCGAGAAGGTGGTCGGCGGTGACGACGTACAGCCGGCCAGCAGCAGGACGACGGCCAGGACGACGGCCCCGACCCACCTCGCCGCCACTCCTTCCCGGCCGGCGCGGCTCGTCAGCGAGGACACGCGTCGGTGGGACACCGCCAGACCGCTCCCGGACCGGTGATCGGGGGTTGCTGTCACGACGCGCTCCCTGTGTGTCGGATCGTCGCGTCAGATGCCACGAAACGGCTCGACCGCCCGGACGGTGATGAGGCTAGGACCGTGACGGAGGAGGAGTCCATCCTCGTCGTCGGTCCTCGGCGGCCGGCCGGGCGGCGTGTGAGAGCCTGGCGGACAGCCCCCCGGCAGTGGTGCGGACGACGTCCCCGGTCCGGAGAGCCGCCCGCCCAGCGGCAGATGCGGAGGCGACGTGCCGCGTTCGACGACCTCGCTGCTGCGCACGACCACCTGGCTGATGCTGGTCCTCGGAGCGGTCTACGCGGTCACCCTGGTCCCCGGCATCCGGCCGACGCCGGGCTACTCCGCCGCCATCGACTGGTGGCTCAACATGACCGTCGACGCCCTGGTCATCCTGGTCCTCGTCCTCCGCGTCCTCGTCGACCGCAGCGACCGGGCGGCCTGGCTGTTCATGACCGCCGGGCTGATCGCCGCCTTCGCCGGCAGCCTCACCTACTTCGCCTACTACCGGCTCCTGGACCCCATGCCGCCCACCACCTGGGCGCACGTCGGATGGCTGCTCTTCTACACCCTGCTGGCCGTCGGGCTGGTCCTGCGGCTGCGCCGCCGGGCCCGCAGCATGCCCGCCAGCCTCTCGCTGGACGGGCTCATCGCCGGCCTGACCGCCGCCGCCCTGGCCGAGAACTACGTCGCCGGCGCGACCGTGCCGCTCGGCGAGGCCGGCCTCGCCACGTTGACCACCGCCTACCCGCTCGCCGACCTGCTCCTCCTGGCGCTGGCGGCGGCCGCCCTCGCCGTCCTCGGCCGCAACGCCGGACCGTCCTGGTGGCTGCTCTGTGCGTCGTTCGTGACCTTCTTCGTGACCGACGCGTTCTACGCGCAACTGGTGGCCCGGGACGCCTACGTCGGCGGTGAGCCGGTCGACCTGGGCTGGCTGATCGCCCGCCTGCTGCTGGCCGGCGCGGCGCTGGCCTCCCTGCGCCGTACCGAGTCCCATCCCGTGGACCTCGAGGGGGTCAGCGTCCTCGCCCTGCCCGGCCTGTGCGGCCTCGCCGTCCTCGGGTTGCTCTTCCACGGCACACAGGGCGGGGTCGACCGGCTCGCCGCGGTGCTGGCGCTGACCGCCGGCGTCCTCATGGTCGGGCGCACCGCGCTGACCTTCCAGGAGCTGCGGGTGCTCACCGAGTCCCGCCAGCGCGCGCTCAGCGAGCGACTCGTCGAGGCCCAGGACGACGAGCGGGCGCGCATCGCCGCCGACGTGCACGACGACTCCATCCAGGCGCTCGCCGCCGTCGACCTGCGCCTGGGCGCCCTGCGGAACCGGTTGCGCCAGCGGGCGCCGGACGAGGCCGCCCGCGTCGAGACGGTGATGGACGCCGTCCACGGAGCCAGCGTCCGGCTGCGACACCTGCTGTTCGAGCTGGAGACCCCGGTCCTCGACGCCTCGCTGGCCGACGGCTTGCGCGACGCCGCCGCCCACGTCTTCGAGGACTCCGGCGTCACGTGGTCGGTCGAGGACCGGCGGCAGGCCGAGCTCCCCCAACAGGTGCGGGTGTCCGCGTACCGGATCGCCCGCGAGGCCCTGGTGAACGCCCGCAAGCACGCCCAGGCCGACACGGTCACGGTGACCGTCGACGCCACCGAGGACGGCGTGGAGGTGCACGTCGTGGACGACGGCCGCGGGGCCGGGCTGCCGCCGGCGGCCCGCTCGACCCGCCGCCACTCCGGTGTGGTGGCGATGCGCGACCGCGCGCTGGCCTCCGGCGGCTGGTGGCGCTCCGGACCGGGCCCGGACGGCGTCGGCACGGCCGTGTCCTTCTTCCTCCCCGTGCCGTCCGCAGCAGGAGCGACCGGCACCCCGCCCGCGGGCGTCCGGTCAGCGAGGGAGCAGGCGGCGGAGGACGTCGGCCGCGCCCGGCACCCCGACGACCAGGTGGCCCTGCATGCACCGGCGGAGCAGCACCGGGAGGTCACAGGCGACGGCCCCCTTGAGCAGGTAGGCCGACGCGCCGGCGGCGAGCACCCGCGTCCACGTCGTCGGGTCCGCCTGCGCTGAGAAGCTCGCGACGACCGGCCGGTGCGGCAGCGCGACGAGTCGCCGGACCAGCTCCGGGCCCCCGCCCGGCATGCGCACGTCGGCCAGGACGAGCGCGGCGCGGTGCTCGCGCGCGGCCGCCACCGCGTCGTCGCCGGTGGCCGCCTGCTCGACCACGCAGAAGTCCGGCTCCTGCTCCAGCAGCCCGGCCAGGGCGTCGCCCACCTCGGGGTCGTCGTCGGCCACGACGACGGCGATCTCACCGGGACCTGGCGTCGGCACAGGGTCGAGGCTGCCGCACCGGACAGTGGATGTCCTGATGCCCGGGCACCGCCCGGCCTGGTGCCGATGCACCAGGCGCGCCAGGCTCCTCGCCGTCGGTCGCCATGGGCACGTGCCAGACTCGGGACGTGATCAGGTCCGACCCGACGACCGGGCCCTCACCCGGTCCGGTCCGGGTCCTGGTCGTGGACGACCACCAGATGTTCGCCGCGAGCCTGGCCCAGGCGCTGCAGTCCGAGCCCGACCTGCTCGTCGTCGGACAGGCCACGACGGTCACCGAGGCGCAGCAGCTGATGGCCACGGCCACCCCGGACGTCGTCCTGCTCGACCACCGGCTGCCCGACGGCGACGGGGTGTCCGCGATCGCCGGACTGCACGGCATCCGGCCCTCCGCGCGGATCGTCGTGCTGACCGCCACCGCCTCCGACCGGGTCCTGGTCGCCGCCATGGAGGCCGGTGCGGCCGGGTTCATCGCCAAGACGCAGCGCCTGGACGACGTGCTCGCCGGCGTGCGGGCAGCCGCGCAGGGCGAGTCGGTGGTCAGCGCCACGCTGCTCACCCGCCTGCTGCCGCGGCTGCACCGGCAGGCCGGCGGCGGCCGGGCGACCGAGCTGACCGAGCGGGAGCGGGAGATCCTCGACCTGCTCGCGCGGGGGCTGTCCAACGCCGACATCGCCGCCCGGCTGACGATCAGCGTGCACACCGTCCGGAACCACGTCGCCAACCTGTCCGCCAAGCTCGGGGCGCACTCGAAGCTCGAGGTCCTGGCGATCGCCGTCCGGGACGGCCTCGTCGACGGCGCCTGAGGCGCACCCCCGCTCCCCACCCCGCGCCGCCCACCCGCCTAGTGCATCCGCACCAGGAGGTTGGCACAGGCGCACCTGGTGACGCCCCGCCCGGCTGCCGAGCATGGAGGGACGACCGGTGTGCAGTCGCGCGCCGGGTCCGCGAGAGCGCAGGAGCAGCACGTGGCCAGGGCACAGCAGAGGTCCGACGGGGCTGCCGGGCACGACCCCGGCGCAGTGGACGGCGCGGCGGGTCCGGCCGCCGACGAGGCCCGACCGGCCGGGGCGCACGACGGTCTCAGCCGGCTCCCCGACCGCGCGCTGCTCGTCGACCGGCTGACGCACGTCCTGGCCGGGGCGGAGCGGTCGACCGCCGTCCTGCTGGTCGACCTGGACCACTTCCGGATGGTCAACGCCTCCCGGGGGCACGGCGTCGGTGACCAGCTGCTCGCCGGTGTGGCCGCGCGGCTGCGCGCGGCCGTGTCCGGCCAGGAGACCGTCGCCCGCTTCGGGGACGACGAGTTCGTCGTCGTCTGCGCGGACACCGACGAGCACCAGGCGCACGCCCTGGCCCGCTACCTGCTCAACACCCTGACCGAGCCCTTCCAGATCGACGGCGCCCCGGTGCACGTGACGGCGTCCATCGGCGTCGCCGTCGCGCCGGCCGAGCAGGCGGTCGCGGCGACGGACCTGCTGCGGCAGGCCGACACCGCCGTGCACGCCGGCAAGGGCGCCGGCCGCGGACGGGTGCACGTGTTCGAGCCGGCGCTGGGCGAGGACGTGGCGGAGCGGTACGCGCTGGCGGCGGACCTGCGGACAGCGCTCGGCGACGACAGCCTGCACCTGGAGTACCAGCCCATCGTCGACCTGCGGTCGGGAGCCGTCGTCGGCGCGGAGGCGCTCGCGCGCTGGACGCACCTTGTGCGCGGCCCCGTCCCGCCCAGCACCTTCGTCGGTGTCGCCGAGCTGACCGGCCTCGCCCCCAAGCTGGACCGCTGGGTCATCAGGCAGGCGCTGACCGACATGGCCCAGCTCCGCGCGGCCGGCGTGGTGCCCCCGGAGGCCTACATGGCCGTGAACCTGTCGGCCGCCAACCTCACCGACACCGTCGTCTTCGACGACCTGCTGACCTGGACCCGGGCGACCGGGGTGCCGGCTCGGCAGCTGGTCCTGGAGATCACCGAGACGACGATCATGGAGAACGCCGTGGTCGCGGCCCAGCTGCTGAGCCGGCTGCGTGACCAGGGGTTCCGGGTGGCGATGGACGACTTCGGCACGGGCTACAGCTCGCTGGCCCACCTGCGGGACCTGCCGATCTCCGCGCTCAAGGTGGACCGCGGCTTCGTCACCGACATCACCGAGCAGCGGGACGCCGCGGCCATCGTGGCCTGGATCGTCGACCTGGCCCGGGCCCTGCAGGTCGCGGTCGTCGCCGAGGGGGTGGAGACCGAGGAGCAGGCGGCCGTCCTCCGCCAGCTGGGCTGCGTCACCGCGCAGGGCTGGTTGTGGGGTCCCGCCGTCCCGGTGTCCGCGCTGCTCGGTGGACGTGGGTGGACCGACCCGCTGGGGACCGGCAGCGACGCGAGCGGGGACGCCCGGACGACGCGGCCCCCGCGCGACTCCGGCGTGGTGCACGGCCTCAAGCGGCTGCTCGAACTGCACGCCCGCGGGGCGTCCGCCGCCGCCATCGCCGCCGCGCTCAACGCCGAGGGCGCGCGCACTCCCGCCGGCCTGCGGTGGCAGCGGACGAGCGTGGCCCGGGTCATCGCCCACCAGATCCGCCGCGGCGGCGCGGTCCCGCCGGACGCCTGCTCCGGTGACCGGCGCTTCGGCGCCCGGTAGCGGAGGCTCCGGCGACACGTCGCCGGAGGACTTGACCTTGACGCAGCGTCAACGTCGACGATGACCGCATGATGCTGATCGGCGAGGTGGCCCGACTGGCCGGCGTCTCCACCCGGACCATCCGGCACTACCACCAGGTGGGCGTCGTGCCGGGGCCCGCCCGGAGCCCGAGCGGCTACCGGGAGTACGAGCTGCCCGACGTCCTGCTGCTGATCCGCGCGGTCCGGCTGGCCGAGACCGGCCTGTCGCTGCCCGAGGTGGCGGACGCGCTGCGGGACAGCACCGGAGCGGAGCTGCGGACGGTGCTCGAGGAGCTCCTCCGTGACATCGCGGAGCAGCAGGCCCGGCTGGACGCCCGGCGGCGCGGCATCGAGGAGATGCTCGCCCGGGGCGACGACCTGCGGCTGGCGCACCTGGTGGCGATGCCACCGAGCATCGCCCGGGCACTGGAGGCCGACCCGTCCCGCGCGGACGCCGAGCGGCTGGCCTGGGAGGCGATCGCCGCGGCCCTGCCGGCCGACCGGGCCGAGTCGGTGGCCGAGTCGATGGAGGCGGTGTTCAGCGACCCGGGGACCTCGGCGGAGATGGCGGAGCTCGCCGCGCTCTTCGAGGCGCTGGCCGACCGCCGGCCCGACGACCCGGCCGTCGAGCAGGTCGCCGCCCGGATGGCGGCCCTGGCGGCCACCGCCCCGGGCGGCGAGTCCATCGACCCGGGGTCGGCCAACCAGGCGCTGTACCGGGCCTATCTCGACACCCTCCCGCCGGCACAGCGCCGGTGCCTGGAGATCGTCGAGCGGTCGAACCCGTGAGCCCGGTCGTGCACCGGGCCGCGCTGGCGGTCACCGTCCCCGTCGTGCTGCTCGACGTGGTGCTCTACGCGACCGGCGTGCTGTCCGGCCGCCAGGTCCTGCTGCTCACGCTCTGCGTCGAGGTGCCGTGCTCGGGAGCCGTCGCGGTCGCGACGGCGGTCGCCGTCCGGCGGTCGCGGGCGGAGGGGCTGGGTCGCCGGGCCGCCTGGGAGCGACTGGTCGGGACGACGCCCGTCCGGCTCGCGGCGGGCGAGGCCCGCACCCTGCGCGCGCTCTGGCTGACCGCCCGCCGGCGGACCGACCCGCCCGGCGGCGTGTTGCTGACCTACGGCCGGGGGCTCGCGGGCACGGTCGTGGCCTTCGTGGTGGTCACCGCGGTCGAGACCGTGGTGCTGCACCTGCTCGTCCCGGTCGACTGGCTGCGGGACCTGCTGCTCGTGCTCAGCCTCTACGGCCTGGTCGCCGTCCTCGGTCTGGTGCTCTCGCGCACCGCCTACCCGCACCACGTCGCGCGGGGCCGGCTGCACCTGCGCTGCGGGGTGCAGGAGGTGGTCGCGCTCGACCTGCGGGACGTCGCCCAGGTCGTCGTCCGGCGCCGGATCGGCGTGGTCGGGCTCTGGCCGAGCGTCGCTGACGGGGCGCTGCACCTGCCGTCGCTGGACGGGACGACGCTGGACCTGGAGCTGGCCCGTCCGGTGACGGCGCCCGGCCTCCGGGGACGCGCCCGCGAGACCGCAGTACGGCGGATCAGCCTGTACCTCGACGACGCGGACGGCGCGGCCGCGCTGCTGCGTGCCGTCCGGGACGACGACTCCGAGCCCGCGGTCGGCGGCTGAGCGACTGGGTCAGAGCGCCGACCGGCGGGAACCGCTCCGCGCCGGGCGCTCGGACTCGTCGGTGATCGTCCCGTGCAGCGACCAGAGGTCGTAGCTGTGCAGGGTCTCGGGGAACGGCCCGAGGGCGGAGCGGCTGAAGACGACGTCGAGGCCCCCACCGGCGGGCACGCTGCCGTGGACCGTGCGCACCAGGCCGGGGTTGTGGTTCCGCGGGAAGCCGCTGGTCTCCGGGGTGATCGCGTTCTCCCGTCGCCACTCCCCGGAGCCGCTGCGCAGGTCGGCACCCGCGATGCTGTCCACCTCCACCCCGACGCTGATGTTCGTCGGCGACTCGGCCGGCCGGGGCCCGGCCTCGCGGACCATGTAGAAGCGGTCGTCCCGCCGGTCGTAGGCGACGTCGAAGTTGCGCAGCACGTCCCCGCCCAGGCCGGCGGTGGTCACCGGCCGCGCCCGGTGCACCTGGGGCTCGGCCATGTCGCCGAGCACCAGCAGGGACCGGTACCCGCCCGTGTCTCCGGTGCCGTCGGTGTAGAAGAGCAGGACCTCCCCCGCCCCGGGGTCCAGCGTGACCGCCGAGGGCTGGCCGACACCCCAGGTCGCCTCGGCGCCGGCCGGGAGGGACACGACCGGGTCCGGGTACCGCACCCACGGCCCGTCCAGGCTCGCGGCGAAGGCGACGCCGATCTGGTTGTTGACGTTGTCCCGGTCCGTGCCCAGGTAGAACATCGCGAAGCCGTAGGTGACCCCGGCGTAGGAGAAGCGGCCGGCCACCACGCTGGGGTCGCAGGTGTGCCGGCTGTCCCAGCCGCTCGCCGACGGGGCGAGCACCATCCGGCTGGACTGCACGGCGTCGCCGGCGACCTCGGTCAGCCAGATGCTGTCCCGGATCTCCCCCGCCGCGCTGCTGTGGCAGGAGAAGACGTGCCTGCGGCCGCCCTCGGACACCGTCGAGGCGGCGTAGGCGTACGTGCCCTCCCCGGCCGGCGCGTAGACCGGCCGGACCGGGCCGGACCACTCCACCGCTGCGTGCGCCGGGGAGTGGGGCAGGACCCCCAGGACGAGAGCCGCGACCAGGCCGAGGAGCAGCCAGGCACGGTGCACCAGGCGTAGCGGGACCATGGGGAAGCTGGCCTCTCTGGCGGGCGCCGGCGGCGCGGGAGACGAGGTTCCCACGCCGGTGCGGTGCCAGGTAACCCGGCCGTAGTCCCCCGTTCGGGCGATTGGTGACGCACGGTCACCGCCCCCACGGCGCCCGCGCAGTCATCGCTCCGGCGGCACCTCCGGGATGCCGAACAGGGCGAACAGGCGGGTGTCCAGGAAGGAGGTGATCCGGACGACCCGGCCGCCGAAGATCTCCAGCGCCTGCAGCGACCAGGGCTGGAAGCCGCCGTCCGGGCTGCGCCGCCACTGCGCGAACCCGGGGTTGCCGTTGAGCGACACCGGCAGCAGCCGGGAGCCCTCGCACTCCCGGCCCGGCCCGAGCATCCAGCGGCCGATGTCGGCGGCGCTGCGCAGCCACATGGAGAACGGCGGCATGTCCTGGACCGCGTCCTCGGCCAGCAGCGCCACGAAGGCGTCGACGTCGTAGCGCTCGAACGCGTCCAGGTAGCGGGCCAGCAGGTCGGCGTTCTCGTCGGCCAGCTCCGGCGCGGGCCGGGACTCCGCGGCCTGATGGGTGGCCAGCGTGGCCCGGGCCCGCTGCAGCGCGCTGTTGGCCGCGGCCGTCGTCGTCCCCAGCAGGCCGGCGACCTCGTCGGCCCGCCAGCGCAGCACGTCGCGGAGGATCAGCACCGCCCGCTGCCGGGGCGGCAGGTGCTGGAGCGCCGCGACGAAGGCCAGCCGGACCGAGTCGCGCTGCACGGCGACGTCGGCCGGGTCGCCGCCGACGGGCAGGACCTGGCGGTCCAGGGCGGGCTCGACCCAGGCGCCGTCGGGCAGCACGCCGGACAGCGAGGACTCCACCGGCGCGGACGGCTCGGCCGACATGTCGACCGGCAGCGCCCGCCGCTTGCGGCCGTCGAGGGCGTCGAGGCAGACGTTGGTGGCGATCCGGTACAGCCAGGAGCGCAGCGCGCCCCTGCCCTCCAGCCGGTCCAGCGAGCGCCAGGCGCGGATCATCGTCTCCTGGACGGCGTCCTCGGCGTCGAAGGAGGAGCCCAGCATCCGGTAGCAGTAGCCGGTCAGCTCCCGCCGGTGCTCGGCCAGCCGCGGCTCCAGCTCGGCGGCCGGGCCGGCCCCCACCTGCTGCTCGATCACTCCGGTCATCGCGCGTCCTCCCCAGATCCGCCGTCGTGGTCGATCCTGCCGGAGGGCACCGACAGTCCAGAAGGGGTCGCGGCCCCGGGTCCACCCGACCGGCGGGACACGCCGGGCGCCGCGGTGTCGAAGGCGGCGCGCAGCCGCACCGGCGCCCGGAGCCGCCAGGCCTCGGTGAGCAGCTCGGCGAGCTCGGCGCGGTCCACGGCGGCCAGCCGGACGACGACCATGGTCGAGTTGCGGTAGTGGTGCGGCACCGAGAAGACGTCCGGGCGCTCCGCGGCCAGCCCGGTGTTCTCCCCCGGCGCCAGCCGGACGGCCACCCAGTCCTCTCGTGGCGGCATGGACGCGAAGACCTTGTCGCGCACCCGCAGGCAGGCCATGTCCCAGGCGGGGCGCTCGGTGGCCTCGGGCAGGGCCAGCGCGATGGCGCGGACGTCGTCCGGGGTGGCGGCCACGGTCAGCGCACCGGCTGCGGGGCCGGTCGGCCGGGGAGGGCCCGCTCGACGTTGCGGACCATCCGGGTCAGCGCCGCCACCGTCCGCTGGTACTCCTCGGCGGTGAGCCCGTCGGTGACCTGGCGGCGCAGGTGCCCGATCCGGTCGAGGAGCCGGCCGTCGGCGGCTCGGCCGGCCGCCGTGTGCGCCAGCCGGCCGGCCGGGGTGCGGGTGACCCAGCCCCGCTCGGCCAGCTCGGCCAGGACGGCGCGCACGTCGACGGGCCCGCCGAACGGCGCCAGCGCGGCCTGGAGGTCCGCCTCGGATGCGCCGCCGGGACCGAGCGCGTGCAGCACCTGCCAGTGCCGGCGGGTGAGCCCGTCGCCGGCGAGGGCGGTGTCGACCGCCTGCTCGAGGAGCTCGTCCAGCCGCTTCACCCACCACCCGATGGGACGCCCGTCCGTCATGCGGCGATGGTGGCAGCGACCACCGACAGAACGGCCCGGCGCGACGGGCAACTCGTTGGCGGACCGTCGTGCCCACCCGGTAGACAGCTCCCGTGCCCGATCCCACCGCGCAGCTGCGCCCCGTCACCGCCCCGGAGTGGCCGCGCTTCGTCCGGGCGATGACCGCCGTCTTCGCCCAGGCGGCCACCGGTCCCTACCTCGACGAGCCTCCTCCGGTGGCCGAGCTGGACCGCTCGCTGGGGCTGTTCGAGGGGGACCTGGTGGCGGCGACCGCGGGGATCTACAGCCTGGAGATGACCGTCCCCGGTGCGGTGGTGCCGACCGCCGGCATCACCTGGGTGACCGTCTCCCCGACGCACCGCCGGCAGGGCGTGCTGACGGCGATCATGCGACGGCAGCTGGACGAGATCCACCAGCAGGAGCGGGAGCCGGTGGCCGCGCTGTGGGCCGCGGAGTCCGCCATCTACGGCCGGTTCGGCTACGCGCCGGCGAGCTGGCGCGGCGGCTGGCAGGGCGCCACCGACCGGCTCCGGCTGCGCCCCGACGTCGCTCCGGGCGGCGGCACGGTCCGGCTGGTCGACGCCGAGGAGTTCCGGGAGTGCGCCGTCGGCCTGTACGAGGCGGTCCGCCGGTCGGTGCCCGGCAACCTCGCCCGGGACGGGCGGTGGTGGGACCGGCTGATGCGGGACGACCCCGAGCAGCGGGACGGCGGTCCGCCCCGTCAGCTCCTGCTGCACACCGAGGCCGACGGCACCGTGACCGGCTACGCGCGCTACCGGGTGAAGTCGTCCTGGACCGACACCAGCGAGCCCGACGGCACGCTCACCGTCGAGGAGGTGCGCGCGCTGACACCGGCGGCCTACGCGGCGCTGTGGCGGCTGCTGCTGTCGGTCGACCTGATGCGCACCGTCCGCGCGCCGATGGCCTCGGCCGACGACCCGCTGCGGCACCTGCTCGCCGACCCCCGGGCGCTGCACTCCGCCCCGGTGGACGCGCTGTGGGTCCGGCTGGTCGACGTCGGCCGGGCGCTGTCGGCCCGGCGCTACCCGGCCCGGATCGACCTGGTGTTCGAGGTGCGCGATCGTTTCTGTGACTGGAACGACGGGCGCTGGCACCTCTGGGGGCACCCGGCGGGCGCGTTCTGCGACCGCACCGACCGCGACCCGGACATCGTGCTGGGCATCGAGGAGCTGTCGGCGGCCTACCTGGGCGGGGTCTCGCTGGGCACGCTGCAGGCCGCCGGCCGGGTGACCGAGGTGAGCCCCGGGGCGGTCACCCTCGCCTCGACCGCCTTCTCCTGGCCGGTGACCCCGTGGTGCCCGGACGAGTTCTGAGCCCGAGGACCCGTCCGCCCGCCGGCACGGGCCGTCCCGGGTCAGCGGGGCAGGTCGGGGTCCCGGGTGGGCAGGCCGCCGGCCGGACGGTGCCGGTCGCGCTCGTAGTCGCCGATCAGCCCGATGCGCCGGACGTGCCGCTCGTCGCCGCTGAACGGCGTCGCCAGGAAGGTCAGCACCAGCTCGGTGGCCTCCTCGACGCTGTGCTGACGCCCGCCGACGGAGACCACGTTGGCGTCGTTGTGCTGCCGGGCCAGCTCCGCGGTCTCCCGGTTCCAGACCAGCGCCGCCCGGACGCCGGGGACCTTGTTGGCGGCCATCTGCTCGCCGTTGCCCGAGCCGCCGATGACCACGCCCAGGCTGCCCGGCTCGGTGACGACCCGCTCACCGACCTCGAAGCAGAACGGCGGGTAGTCGTCCTGGGCGTCGTACTCGAACGCCCCGCAGTCGACCGGCTCGTGGCCGGCGTCGGCCAGCGCCTGCAGCAGGTGGGACTTCAGGTCCAGGCCGGCGTGGTCCGTGCCGAGGAAGACGCGCATGCGGCCGAGTCTGTCAGGCTCCCCCGGTGGCGGTGCTCGGGGTCGACGGCTGGCGCGGCGCCTGGGTGGGGGCCCTGCTGGAGGGCCGTTCGGTGCGGCTGCTGGCCCTCCCCGACGCCGTCGCGGTGCTCGCCGTCCCGGATGTCGCCGTCGTGGCGATCGACATGCCGATCGGCCTGTCCGAGGACGGCGTCCGGGCCTGCGACGAGGCGGCCCGCCACCGGCTGAGGGGCGCCGGCGCCGCCGGGTCGGTCTTCCCCTCGCCCGTCCGGGCCGTGCTGGCGGCCCGCGACTACGCGCACGCGCGGGAGCTCAGCCGGACGGCGACCGACGGGGCGCGCGCGCCGTCCGCGCAGACCTACCAGCTGGTCGCGGCGATCCGGCAGCTCGACGACGCCCTCGGCGACCCGCCCGACGACCGGGTCGTCGAGGTCCACCCGGAACTGGCCTTCCGGGCGCTGGACGCCGCCGTCCGGGACGCCAAGGGCGCCGCCCGCGGCTCGGTGCAGCGGCTCGGCGCGCTGCGCGCGGTCATGGACGTGGAGGCCGCGCTGGCCGGCGCGCCGCCCCGGGTGCCGCTGGTCGACGCGCTGGACGCCTGCGCGGCGGCGTGGTCGGCGCAGCGGCTGGCCGACGGCACCGCCGAGTGCGTGGGCGACGGGACGACGGACACCCGCGGCCGCCCGATGCGGATCTGCTGGTGAGCCGAGGCCCTAGCCCAGCCGGCGCACCAGTGGGAGCGGCAGGACGCGGAGCAGGCCGGCGACCGGGCGCCACGGCCACTCCGGCACGTAGGCGCGCACCGGCTCGCGCTCGACGGCCGCGGTCAGGGCGGCCACCCCGGTGTCCAGGTCGACGGTGAGCGGGCCGCGCCGTCCGACGTTGATGTCGGTGGCGATGAACCCGGGGTGCACGGTCGTCACCCGGATGCGGCGGGTGGACCGCGAGCCCAGCAGTTCGGCGCGGATGCCCTCGGCGAGCACGGCGTCGGCGGCCTTGGAGGCGGCGTACGCCGTCCTCGTGCCGCCCATCCCCCGCACGCCCGCCACCGACGAGACCACCACGAGGTGCCCGGCGCCCTGGGCGCGGAAGAGCGCGACAGCGGCCTCGCAGCAGGCGTGCGTGCCCAGCACGTTGGTGACCAGCACCTGGCGGTTGGTCCGGGCTCCCCCGGCGCCGACCGGCACGCCCTTCCCGATCCCGGCGTTGGCGACGAACCGGTCGATGCCGCCCAGCTCCGCGGCGAGCTGGGGGACGACCCGGGCCACGTCGTCGGGGTCGTCGACGTCCAGCCGGCCGACGACCACCCGGATCCCCGGGGACGCGGCGAGGAGCTCGGCCCGCAGCTCCTCGAGCCGGTCCAACCGCCGGGCGACCAGGACGAGGTCCCGGCCGCGCGCGGCGAACGCCTGCGCCATGCCCCGGCCGAGGCCGGCACTGGCGCCGGTGACGAAGATGCGCTGACGGACGGGGCGCGGCACCCCGCCATGGTGCCGCGCCGCCGGGACCCGTGCTCCTCCGGGCTCGAGCACGCGTGCTCGAGCCCGGAGGAGCCCGCGGGTCACGAGGTGCCGGTGAGCTGCAGGGTGTCGGCGGGGACGGAGTCGATGTCCGGGCCGGAGGTCCGGGTCCGCTTCAGCTCCCAGAAGTCGGGCAGGTTGGCCAGCAGGACGGCGCCGTCGAAGGCCTTCCCGGCGTCCTCGCCGGTGGGCACCTTGCTGATCACCGGGCCGAAGAAGGCCACGCCGTCGATGTGCATGACCGGGGTGCCGACGTCGTCACCGACCGGGTCCATGCCCTCGTGGTGGCTCTTCTCCAGCGCCTCGTCGTACTCGGTCGAGTGCGCGGCCTCGGCCAGCTCGGCGGGCAGGCCGACCTTCTCCAGCGCCGGGGCGACGATCTGGTCGAGCTCCAGGCCGTCGTGGTGCCGGGCCGTGCCCAGCGCGGTGTACAGGTCGCCGAGGACCTCCTCGCCGTGCTGCTGGGCGGCCGCGATCGCCACCCGCACCGGGCCGATGGCCTGGGTCATCATCTCCTGGTAGTCCGGCGGCAGGTCCCGCCCCCGGTTCAGCACCGCGAGGGACATGACGTGCCAGTGCAGGTCGATGTCGCGGACCTTCGCGGCCTCGAGCACCCAGCGGCTGGTCAGCCACGCCCACGGGCACAGCGGGTCGAACCAGAAGTCGACGCGTGCCTTCACGGGGCCGGCCTTCACTGCCTCGGTCATCGGTGGAACTCCTCGTCCTCGTCCATGGGCGGGCCCGCACCGACCGGCGCGGGCCCCGCTGACTGCGAGCAAGGCCCACCCCCGGCGGGGCATTCCCGCAGGCGCGGGCGGGGACACCGGGCGAGACCGTCGTCGGCCCGTGGGAACCTTGCGCCGTGTCCGTACCCAACCTGACCCGTGATGACGCCGCAGCCCGCGCCGCACTGCTGGCCGTCCAGAGCTACGACCTCTTCCTGGACGTGACCGACGGGCACGGGCATCCCGGCGAGGAGACCTTCCGCACGGTCACCACCATCCGGTTCGACGCCCGCACCCCCGGCGCGGAGACGTTCGTGGACCTGGTCGCCCAGCGGGTGCGGTCGGCGACGCTCAACGGGACCGAGCTCGACGTCAGCGGGTACACCGAGGAGCACGGCCTGGTCCTCCCCGACCTCGCCGAGCACAACGAGCTCGTCGTCGACGCCGACTTCTGCTACTCGCGCACCGGCGAGGGGCTGCACCGCTTCGTCGACCCGGAGGACGGTCAGGTCTACCTCTACTCGCACTTCGAGCCGGCCGAGGCCAAGCGGATGTTCACCTGCTTCGACCAGCCCGACCTCAAGGCGACCTTCACCGTGCACGTCGCGGCGCCGTTCGACTGGCAGGTCATCAGCAACACCGGGGACCGCACGCTGGAGGCCGGGGACGCCGGTGCGCAGCTGGTGCACTTCCCGCCCACCAAGCGGCTGTCCACCTACCTGGTGGCCCTGGTCGCCGGGCCCTACGCCAAGGTCACCGACCTGCACGACGGGATCCCGCTGGGCATCTACTGCCGCGCGTCGCTGGCCCAGCACCTGGACCCGGACGAGATCTTCGCCGTGACCAAGGCCGGCTTCGACTTCTACCACCGGGTCTTCGACTACCCGTACCCGTTCGACAAGTACGACCAGCTCTTCGTGCCCGAGTTCAACGCCGGCGCCATGGAGAACGCCGGCGCGGTGACGTTCCTGGAGGACTACGTCTTCCGGTCCAAGACCAGCCGGGCGCGCTACGAGCGGCGGGCGGAGACGATCCTGCACGAGCTGGCGCACATGTGGTTCGGCGACCTGGTCACCATGCGCTGGTGGGACGACCTGTGGCTCAACGAGTCCTTCGCCACCTACATCTCCACGCTCTGCCAGGCCGAGGCGACCGAGTACACGACCGCCTGGACGACGTTCGCCAACACCGAGAAGAGCTGGGCTTACGCCCAGGACCAGCTGCCCTCCACGCACCCGATCGCGGCGGACATGGTCGACGTGGCGGCGGTCGAGGTGAACTTCGACGGGATCACCTACGCCAAGGGCGCCTCGGTGCTCAAGCAGCTGGTGGCCTACGTCGGCCGCGACGAGTTCCTGGCCGGGATCCGCCGCTACTTCCGCAAGCACGAGTACGGCAACACCACCCTCGCCGACCTGCTCGGCCCGCTGTCGGACGCCACCGGCCGGGACCTGTCGGAGTGGTCGCAGCAGTGGCTGCAGACCAGCCAGGTCAACACCCTGCGCCCGGTGTACACCCTGGACGGCGAGGGCCGGTACAACGACTTCGCGATCCTGCAGACCGCCGTCCCCGAGCACCCGGTGCTGCGCGACCACCGGCTGGCCGTCGGCCTCTACACCGCCGGTCCCGACGGCCTGACCCGGACGCACCGGGTGGAGCTGGACGTCGCCGGCCCGCAGACCGAGGTGTCCGAGCTGATCGGGCACCCGGCCGCGGACCTGGTGCTGGTCAACGACGACGACCTCACCTACGCCAAGCTGCGGCTCGACGACCGGTCCCTGGCCACGCTGCGGTCCGGCATCGGCGCGCTGCCGGACTCCCTGCCCCGCGCCCTGTGCTGGTCGGCCGCCTGGGACATGACCCGCGACGGCGAGCTGGCGGCCCGCGACTGGGTGCAGCTGGTGCTGGCCGGCGTCGACGCGGAGAGCGAGATCAGCGTCGTCCAGTCGCTGCTGGCCCGGGTGCAGGCCGCGCTGGCCTCCTACGCGGACCCGCGGTGGGCGCCGACCGGCTGGACCCTGCTGGCCGACAAGTCACTGGCCGCGCTGCACGCCGCCGAGCCGGGCAGCGACGCCCAGCTGCAGTGGTCCCGGACGCTGGCCGCCGCGGCGCGCAGCGACGAGCACGTGGCCGCGCTGCGCGGCCTGCTCGACGGGTCGCTCACGGTCGAGGGGCTCGCCGTGGACGCCGACGCCCGCTGGGCCTTCCTCAACGGCCTGGTCGCCATCGGCGCGGCCGGGGACGCCGAGATCGACGCCGAGGCCGCGCGGGACGCCACGGCGACCGGCGTCCGCCGGGCCGCCACCGCCCGGGCGCTGCGGCCCACGGCGGAGTCCAAGGCGGAGACCTGGGAGCGGGCGTTCACCGACGAAACCATCGCCAACGCCGTGCACGAGGCGATGGTGGCCGGCTTCTGGCACCCGGCACAGACCGAGCTCACCGCCCCCTACGTGGAGCGGTACTTCGCCGACATCGCGGCCATGTGGGAGCGCCGTCCCGGCGAGATCGCGAAGAACGCCGTGGAGTACCTGTTCCCCAAGATCGTCGAGCCGCGCACGCTCGAGGCGGCCGACGCCTGGCTGGCCGACGACTCCGCCCCCGCGCCGCTGCGCCGGCTGGTGTCCGAGGGCCGGGACGGCGTGGCCCGCGCCCTGCGCGCCCGCGAGAAGGACGCCGCCGCGGGCTGACGGCCGACAGCCGGCGCCGTCCGGGGTCGCCTTGCTCGCTCTTCTGCTGCGCCGCACGCGCTACGACACGTGCAACGCAGCAGGAGAGCGTGCAAGGGCCGTGGCCCCGTCCCGGGTCCCGCCGCGAGCTCGCGACGGTGGGGTCAGGCCCCCTGCAGGGTCCCGCCGCGAGCTTGCGAGCGGTGGGGGGCAGGGGGTCCTTTCAGTGGTGGTGCCGGTTGGACGGGTGGCCGGCTGCGTCGGAGAGCTGCCGCAGGCCGTTGACGATGGCGCCGACCAGGTCACCGGAGCCCAGCCGGCCGGTCATCGACAGCACGGCGAGCGCGCAGGCCCGGTCGGGCAGCCGGCGGGCGGCGGCGGTCCCGGTGACGATCTCCAGCACCCGCTGCGCCGGCGAGAGGGCCACCAGCACGCTGGTGCTGGGATCGGTCCCCGAGCGGCCGTGCAGGTCCTCGGCGGTCGCCCGGGTGTCGGTGCCCAGGTCGCCCACGTAGAGGGTGATGAACAGCCCGGTCTCGCGCGAGGACATGGTCAGCGCCTCGTCGATGCGCGCCAGGTCGCGGAAGGAGAACGGCCCGGAGTGCGTCTCGTCGGTGACCGAGCCGAGGCTCTCCCGGGTGGCGCTGTCGCCGTCCGCGTTGTGCTGGGACATGAGGGCGGTGCCCCCGCCGCCGGGCGTGCTGTCCTGGAGCGTGCGGTCGCGCGACGAGGGGTCGTGGACGGCGGCGCGCTGCTGCGGCCCGGAGGGGGTGGAGCCGGCGGAGGAGGCTGCGGTGCTCATCGCCGGGTCACCAGGTCCCACGGGCGCCGCCGGCGGCGGTCCGCCGGGGGGCGGCCGGCTCGTGCGGGTGCTCGCCGATGGTCAGGGCCGCGGCGGTCGCGCCCAGGCCCGGCCGGCCGGCGCCGTTGCCGGCGTGGTCGTCGTGCCCACCGCCGTGCACACCGGCGGCCTCGGGGTGCGGCTCGTACCAGACGGGCTCGTGCTCCCACTCCTGCCCGGGGCGGTAGCGGGTCTTGTCCCTGCCCCGGCCGGGGATGAGCGTCGCGACCGCGAGGGCGAGGAAGACCGCCAGCGGGATGACGCCGTAGACGAGCACGGTCTCGATCACGGACATGCCGACAATCTAGCGGGGCCGACGATCACCGGCCCGCGCAGGCGGTCACCAGCCCGGCGGGTGTCGGTGCGCCCAGGGCCGGGCCTCCTCGAGCTGGGCGGAGAGGGCCACGAGGGTCACCTCGTCCGCCGGCCGCCCCACCAGCATCGACCCGACGGGGAGCCCGTCGGCGGTCCAGCCCAGCGGCACGCTGACCGCCGGCTGGCCGGTGACGTTGTAGACGGCGGAGAACGCGGCGTAGCGCTTCTGCAGCTCGAAGTCCGCGGCCGCGTCCCCGTCGGCGTCGAACCAGCCCAGCGGGCGCGGGGTCATCGTGCACACCGGGGCCAGCAGCACGTCGTAGCCGCTGGTCGACTGGATGAAGCGCCGGGCGAACAGCCGCAGGGTGAACATCGCCTCCATGGCGTCCTTGGCGCTCAGCGCCAGGCCGCGGTCCCGCATCCACCGGGTCAGGGGACGCAGCTGCGGCACCGCCGCCTCGGGCACCGGCAGCGTCGTCGCCGACAGCGCCCACACCACCTCGAAGGCCTCGAACACCCCGGGGGTCAGCGGCGGCCCGGGGAGGTCCTCGACCTCGTGCCCGAGGCCGCCCAGCAGGGCGGAGGTGTCCTCGACGGCGGCGCGCACCTCCGGGTCCAGCTGCGCGCCGGGCATGCCCGAGTCGAGGTAGCGGCCGACCCGCAACCGGCCCGGCGGGCGGTCGGCCGCGCCGAGGAACGTCTGCCCCGGCGGCAGCGGCGGCGCCCAGAACGGGTCACCGGTCACCGGCCCGGCCATCGCGTCGAGCATCGCGGCGGCGTCCCGGACGGTGCGGGCCAGCGGCCCCTGCACGCCCAGTCCGGTGACCTCGGAGTTGTAGGGCGCGTTGCTGACCCGGCCGCGGCTGGGCTTGATGCCGAACAGCCCGGTGACGCCGGCCGGGATGCGGATGGAGCCACCGCCGTCGGACCCCTGGGCGAAGGGCACCAGCCCGGCGGCGACCGCGGCCGCTGCCCCGCCGCTGGACCCTCCTGCCGACAGGCGGGTGTCCCACGGGTTCCGGGCCGGACCCACGACGTCGTTGTCGGTGTAGCAGGGGAACCCGAACTCGGGCGTGTTGGTCTTGCCGACACTGATCGTCCCCGCGGCGGCCAGAGCGGTGACCACGGCGTCGTCCACGTCCGGCCGGAACTCCGACAGCACCGCCGAGCCGAACGTCGTCCGGACGCCGGCGGTGTTGTTGAGGTCCTTGATCGCCGTCGGGACGCCGTGCAGCGGCGGGAGGTTGCCGCCGTCGAGCACCGCACGGTCGGCCGCCGCGGCCGCGGTCCGGGCGCGGTCGGCGGTCACGGTGATGAACGCGCCGAGGCCCGGGTCCAGCGCCTCGATCCGAGCCAGGGCGTGCTCCACCAACTCGGTGGGGCTCACCTCCTTCGCCCGCACGGCGGCGGCCTGCTCCAGCGCGGTGAGGTCGTGCAGCTGCGTGCCGTTGGGCGGGGTCACCGGCCGGACGCTAGCCCTGGGGCTTTCGGTACCGAAAGCCCCAGGGGGATCGGGAGATGATGGGCGGCATGGACCTCACCCGCGCCGCGGCCGCCGCCTGCGACGACGCCGATCCGCTGGCCGGCTTCCGCGCCCGGTTCACCGGGGCCGACGACGACGGCCCCGACCGGCTGCTCTACCTCGACGGCAACTCCCTGGGCCGGCTGCCGGTCGAGACCCCGGCCGCGGTGGCCCGGGTTGTGGAGCAGGAGTGGGGACGGGGCCTGGTCGGCTCCTGGCGGGACTGGGTCGACCGGTCGCGGCGGATCGGCGACGTGCTGGCCGCGGGCGTGCTGGGCGCCCGCCCGGGGGAGGTGCTGGTCGGCGACTCCACGTCGGTCGACCTCTACAAGCTGCTGGTCGCCGGGGCCGACGCCCGGCCGGGCCGGGACGTGCTGGTCTGCTGCGCGGACGACTTCCCCACCGACCGGTACGTCGTGGCCGGGGTCGCGGCCGCCCGCAGCATGACGGTGCGCGAGGTGGAGGCGCACATCGACACCGGCCTGGACCTCGACGTGCTGGCCGCGGCGCTGGACGAGCGGGTCGCCGTCGTCGTGCTGTCCCAGGTCGCCTACCGCTCCGGCGCGCTGGTCGACCTCGCCGCGGTGACGCGGCTGGCCCGGGACGCCGGCGCGCTGGTGCTGTGGGACCTCAGCCACGCCGCCGGCGCGGTGCCGGCCGACCTGCACGCCGCCGGCGCGGACCTCGCCGTCGGCTGCACCTACAAGTACCTGAACGGCGGCCCCGGCGCCCCCGCCTTCCTCTACGTCCGGCAGGAGCTGCAGGACCAGCTCCGGCAGCCGATCTGGGGATGGTTCGGCCAGCGCGACCAGTTCGCCATGGGCGCCGCCTACGACCCGGCGGACGGCGTCGACCGGTTCGCCGTCGGCACGCCGCCGGTGCTGGCGATGGCCGCCGTCGAGGTCGGCGCCCGGCTGGTGGCCGAGGCCGGGATCGAGCGGCTGGCCGCGAAGGGCTCGGCGCTGACCGACCTGCTGGTCGGGCTGGCCGACGAGTGGCTGACCGGGTACGGCGTCGCCGTGGCCAGCCCCCGGGACGCCGCCCGCCGCGGCTCGCACGTCAGCCTCGCCCACCCGCAGGCATGGCAGCTGACCCAGGCGCTGGTCGACCGCGGCGTCGTCCCGGACTTCCGCACCCCCGACCGGGTGCGCTTCGGCGCGGCGCCGCTGTACACCCGGTTCGTCGACGTCTGGGACGCGATGGCCCGGCTGCGGGACGTCCTCGCCGAGGACGCCCACCTGGCCTACCCGACCGAGCGCGCCCGGGTCACCTGAGCGGGCTCCCGCCGGCCGTGTCGAGCCCGTCCCGCCGGCGGGGCCGCAGGACCGCGACGGTCCCGAGCGCGGCGACGACCAGAGCCGCCGCGCCGACGGCGACCAGCGGCGAGGCCGGGCGCTCCTCCTCCCAGCCGGTCTCCGAGCGCAGCCCGACGTTGACGACCGGCGCGGCCGGTGCGGCGGAGGCGGGCGCCACGGCGGCCACGACCGGCGCTGCCGCGACGTCCAGGGCGAGGACGACGACGGACGAGGGCGCCAGCGGGTCGTCGCCCTCGATCAGCACCAGCTCGTACGCCCCGGGCGCGGTGTCGGCCGGCAGGGTGACGGTGGCGTCCGACGCCGTGCCGGAGACCGGCAGCAGCGTGGGCTCGGTCAGCAGGGTCTCGGTGGTGTCCGTGCTGTCCACGCCGCCGGCCGCGGCGTCGGTCTCCGCCGCCGCGACCGACGCGGCCGCCGTGTCCGGGCCGCCGGCCGGTGGCGCACCGGGCGCCGGCGCGGCCGCGGGGGTGCCCAGGTCGGCCACGTCGCCGACGGCGGTGACGACCTCGGTGACCGCTGCCATGGCCGAGGCCGGCGAGCCGTCACCGGCCGGGCCGGCGGTGCTGGTCAGGACGTCGGCCAGCGACGCCACGACCGGGGCCGGGTCCTCGGTGCTGCTGGTGCCCTGGTCGGCCGAGCCGTCCGAGCGACCGTCCGCCTGACCGTCGGCGTAGCCGGCGTCGTAGCCCTCGTCCGTCTCGGAGTACCCCTGTCCGTGGCCGGCGCCGTAGCCCTCGCCGTAGCCCTCGCCGTGCGCCTCCGTGTAACCGGCCTCGTACCCGTCGGAGTAGCCCCGGTCGTACTCGGAGTCGTACTCGTCCGCGGGGGCGGAGGGGACCAGTGCCACCTCGACGTCGTCGAGCCGGCCCAGCCCGAGGGAACGGAGCGGCGAGCCGTCCGGCACGGTGAGCGTCACCGTGCCGCCGGCGGTGGCCGGGTAGGGGGTGCAGGCCGCGGGGTCCACCGCGTCGACAGGGCAGGGCAGCGCGGAGAACGCGCCCAGCTGCGGTTCGACCGTCACCGCGGAGGTGCCGAGGCCGGTGAACCCGAGCAGATAGGGCAGCGTGGTCACCACGACCGCGGGATCGCTCGCGGTCAGGCCGTCGACGGTGAGGATCCCGACCGGTCCGCCGGTCGGGTCGTCCGGGAGTCCGACCCGGAGCGCGCCGTCCCCGAGGTCGGTGACGTCGAGGTGCTCGGGGCCGTCGGCGTCCGTCGACAGCGTGCGCGTCGGTTCGTCGTCCATCGACGCGCCGGTGAGCAGCGTGACCGAGGCGTCCGCGGCGTCCAGCACGCTGGGCACCTGGACGACGACCGCGCCGCCCCACTCCACCTCCACCGGGGTGTACCACTCGCTGTCGGCGGCTCCGTCCTCGGGCACCGGGACGTCGGCGTAGTTCTCCACCGGGAAGAGCAGGACGTCGACCTGGGTCGGGTCCAGCGGGACGGTGAGGCCGGGTGCGGCGACGGCCGGAGCGACACCGACGGCCAGCGCGGCGAGGAGGGCCACCGGGACGACGGCCGCGCGGGACAGCCCCCGGACAGCGGACCGGGACGCGGCACGGGCGGACATCGGCAGCGCCTCTCATCTGGTGGCGCTGCGGCGCGCCGGCCCTGCCGAAGCTAGGACCGGAGGGGATCCACACGAGCCGGTGGCGCGCAGCAGGAACTGCCAAAGCCGGCCGCCCACTGTGGGGCCGTGTCGTCAGGACTCCGCGAAGACGACGAGGTTCTCCGTCGAGGTACGCCCGGCCTCGCGCTGCAGGCAGGTGATGAGCACCAGCCGTCCGGGCGAGGCCTCCCAGACCTCCGCGGCGCCGGCCAGGTCGTCCTTGTCGTACCGCGCGGTGCGCTCGACGGTGTAGGAGACCGTGCCCCCGGGCGTGCTGACCTCCACCTGGTCCCCGGCACCGAGCGCGCTCCCGCCCTCGCCGGGGCCGAGCAGCGGGTCGAACCCGTCGCTGCCCCGTCCAGCGGAGTGGGCGGCCAGGTAGAGCGTGTTCTCCGCCTGGCCGGCCGATCCGACCGGCTCCCCGTACGGCTCGATCCAGTAGGCCGCGGTGAGCAGCGGGGGGTCGATCACACCGCGCTGGGTGGTGAGCGGGAGCACCGGCAGGTCCAGGTCGACGGCCGGGACCCGGACGTGGACGGCGGACGACGGCGTGGTGTGCGCGCTCGGCGTGGACGTCGGCGGCGCACCCGGGAGAGGGGCGGCCGTCAGCTCGGCCGGCGCCTGCCCGCCCGCCCCCGGCGCCGGGTCCGTGGACAACCCCGCGCCGAGGACGACGGCCCCGGTGAGCCCCAGCGCGGCCAGCCCGGACAGGGCCGCGGTCCGCCGGCCGGGCCGCCTCATCGGTCGCACGTCGACGTCCCGGCACGCCGCGCGCAGCGGCACCGGGGACGGCGAACGGTCGACATGGGCGGGCCCTCTCTGCTGGCGGCGGTTCCGGGAGGCCGTCCGCACCCTAGGAGCGTGGACCGCCCGGACCCCGCGCCGACATGCTGAACACGGGTGACCCCCTCCAGGGCACCGCCCCGAGTAGGAGGACCCGCTCCTCCCGACCCTCGCGAGCTCGGGCCGGGCCCCTGGAGCGGGCCCTGGGGAAGAGGGGGTCCTTGCTCTAGGCGCTGACGGACTCCGTCATGCCGAGCCAGGCGTGCCAGCGGGGGTCCACGGTGCGGTGCCCGAGCAGCCGCCAGGCCGCTCCGCTGGGTGCGCCGGGCTGCCGCGGCAGCGACCAGCCGATCTCGGCCAGGAAGCGGTCGGCCTTGGCGTGGTTGCAGCGCCGGCAGGCCGCGACGACGTTGTCCCAGGTGTGCGTGCCCCCGCGGCTGCGCGGCACCACGTGGTCGATGCTGGTGGCCGAGCCGCCGCAGTAGACGCAGGTCTGCCCGTCGCGGGTGAACACCGCGCGCCGGGACAGCGGCACCTGGACCGGGTAGGGCACCCGCACGTACCGGGTCAGCCGGACCACGATCGGCACCGCGAGGGTCAGCCGCTCGGCGTGCACCTCGTCCTCGGTGACGTCGACGGCCTCGGCCTTGGCGGCGAGCACGAGCACGATCGCGCGGCGGCTGGAGACCACGCACAACGGCTCGTAGGTGGCGTTCAGGAGCAGCGTGGCGCTGGCGGTCGCGGCTGCCGGGGCAGGCGCGTGCGGACCGGCGTGCGGGTCGCGCCTCGAGCCCGGATGGCCCGCGGACGACGACCCGAGTCTGGTGATCGACACGGGACACCTCCGATGCCCCGGGCCGCCGGTGGCTCCAGGTACCCGCGGGCACGCCCATAGTGCCCTGCGGCCCTGTCGTCTGGCACGGCGAATCGTCGGCCGCCCCGGTTACGGTCGGTGCGTGCCCTCTCCCCCCACCCCCCGTCTGGACCTGGTCGAGGACCTGCACGGCGTCCCCGTGGCCGATCCCTACCGCTGGCTGGAGGACGCCGCCGACCCGCGCACCGCAGAGTGGGCCGCGGCGCAGGACGCCCTGGCCGCGGAGCTGCTCGCCGCGCTGCCCGCCCGGGGGTCCTTCGCCGACCGGCTCACCCAGCTGGTGCACGCCGGCGCCGTCGGGGTGCCCGTGTGGCGGGCCGGGCGCGCGTTCTCCACCCGCCGCGACCCCGGCCAGGAGCACGCGGTGCTGCGGGTCCGCGAGCCCGACGGCACCCAGCGGGTCCTGGTCGACCCGATGGCGCTGGACCCGGCCGGGACGACGACGCTGGACGCCTGGTCGCCGTCCTGGGAGGGCGACCGGCTGGCGTACCAGCTGTCCACCGGCGGGGACGAGGAGTCCCGGCTGTACGTGCTGGACGTGGCCACCGGCGAGCTGCTGGACGGCCCGGTCGACCGGTGCCGGTACTCCCCCGTCGGCTGGCTGCCCGGCGGCGAGGAGCTGTTCTACGTCCGCCGGCTGGCCCCGGACCTGGTCCCGGCGGGCGAGGAGCAGTTCCACCGCCGGGTGTGGCGCCACCGGGTCGGCAGCGACCCCGGCACCGACGTGCTGGTCCACGGCGAGGGCAGTGACCCGGCGACCTACTTCGGCGCGCGCACCAGCGCCGACGGCCGCTGGCTGGTCGTCTCGGCCTCGGTGGGCACCGCACCGCGGGACGACGTCTGGCTGGCCGACCTGGCCGGGGACGGCGAGCTGCGGGAGCTGCAGGTCGGCGTGGACGCGCAGACCTCGGCCTGGGTGGCCCGCGACGGGCGGCTGTGGCTGCACAGCGACCGCGACGCCCCCCGCGGCCGGCTCGCCGTCGCCGACCCGGCCGACCCGGGCAGCTGGGCACCGGACAGCTGGCGGGAGGTCGTGCCGCAGCAGCCCGACGGCGTCCTCTCCGACGTCGCGCTGGTCGACGGACCCGACGGCGGGCTGCAGGTGCTGGCCGTGCACGCCGTCGACGCGACCGACCGGCTCTCGGTGTGGGCCGCGGACGGCAGCGGGCGGACGGCGCAGGTGACGGACCTGCGCCCGGGCAGCGTCTCCGGCGTCAGTGCACCGCCGGAGGGCGGCAGCACGGCCTGGGTCGGCTACACCGACTACGCGACGCCGCCCTCGGTGCTCCGCTGGGACGCCGGCTCCCCCACCGCGCTCGCCGACTGGGAGCGGGCGCCCGTCGCCGGGGACGTGCCGGACGTGCGGGTGGTCGAGACGCACGCGACCTCGGCGGACGGGACACCGGTGCACCTGTTCGTGCTGTCCGGGACCGGGACGCCCGGGGCACCGCGGCCGACCGTGCTCTACGGCTACGGCGGCTTCAACGTCTCGCTCACCCCCGCGTACACCGCGCAGACGCTGGCCTGGGTGGCCGCCGGCGGGGTGTGGGTGGTGGCGAACCTGCGCGGCGGCTCCGAGCACGGCGAGGAGTGGCACCGGGCCGGGATGCGGGAGCGCAAGCAGAACGTCTTCGACGACTTCGCCGCCGCGGCCGAGCACCTGGTGGCGCAGGGCTGGACGACACCGGCGCAGCTGGCGGTGATGGGCGGCTCCAACGGCGGGCTGCTCGTGGGCGCGCTGCTGACCCAGCGGCCCGAGCTGGTGTCCGCCGTCGTCTGCAGCGCCCCGCTGCTGGACATGGTCCGCTACGAGCTGTTCGGGCTGGGCCGGACCTGGAACGACGAGTACGGCACCGCCGCCGACCCGGAGGAGCTGCGCTGGCTGCTGGGCTACTCCCCCTACCACCGGGTGGCTGACGGCACCGCCTACCCCGCGGTCCTGTTCACCACCTTCGAGTCCGACACCCGGGTCGACCCGCTGCACGCCCGCAAGCTCACCGCCGCGCTGCAGCACGCGACGTCCTCGGACCGGCCGGTGGTGCTCCGCCGGGAGCTGTCGGTCGGGCACGGGGCGCGGGCGGTGAGCCGGACCGTCGGGCTGGCCGCCGACCAGCTGGCGTTCCTCGCCGCGCACACGGGTCTCGGCCCGCCCGGAGAGGCCGCTGACGCGCCGGTCCCGACGTGATGCCGGCCGACGGGACGCCGCCGACCCGTGGCGGTCGTCGATCGCGGCCGGCCGACCTGGGAGACTGACCCGCATGGCGAACGCGCTGGTGGTGAGGGCGGCCGAGGCCGACGTCCCGACCGTTCCGAGCTGCGTCACCTCGGACAGCACGTCGCTGTGCGCCCGGGTCTACGAGGCGTTCGGGATGGACTGGCTCGCGGCCAACGCCGACGCGCTGATCGAGAAGCCGGCCACCATCCTGCTGATCGTCGTGCTGGCCGCGGTCGTCCGGCTGATGCTGCACCGGGGCATCCGCCGCCTCATCGACCGGACGGCCACCGGCGCCGTGCCCACGGTGCTGCGGCCCTGGCGCAACCGCGCCCGGCAGGCCGACCGGGACGGTCTGGAGCTGATCGTCGCCCGGCGCTCCCAGCGGGCCGAGGCGATCGGCTCGGTGCTGCGCAGCCTCGCCTCGATGGTGGTGCTCGGGATCGCGGTCGTGCTCGTCCTCGGCGAGCTGGGCATCAACCTGGCGCCGATCCTGGCCAGCGCCGGGGTGATCGGGGTCGCGCTCGGCTTCGGCGCGCAGAACCTGGTCAAGGACTTCATCGCCGGGGTCGGGATCATCCTCGAGGACCAGTACGGCGTCGGCGACGTCGTCGACCTGGGCGAGGCCAGCGGCACCGTGGAGGCCGTCGGCCTGCGCATCACCCGGCTGCGGGACGTCAACGGAGTGGTCTGGTACGTCCGCAACGGCGAGGTCCTGCGCGTCGGCAACCGCAGCCAGGGGTACGCCCAGGTGGTCATCGACATGCCGGTCGCCCACGACACCGACCTGGACCTCTGCCGCCGGCTGATGCAGGAGGTCGCCGACGCGATGGCGGCCGACGAGGAGTGGGAGCCGGTCCTGCTGGGCGAGCCCGAGTCGCTGGGGGTGGAGCAGATCACCGCGGAGGGCGTGCTCTTGCGGGTGCAGGTGCGGACCACCAACGCCGACCAGTGGCGGGTGGGCCGGGAGCTGCGCATGCGCCTCAAGGAGCGGCTGGTCGCCGAGGGCATCAAGACGCCGCTGCCCCTACTGGGGGCGGGCGCCGGCGCGGCCGTGGGTCTCCGCTGATCCGCCGCCGCCCCCGCCGGGGCGCACCGGGCCCGGCCGGACAGGACCGCCCTGCCACCTTCCGGCAGGTGTTCGCGGTGCGGGAGTTCCGCCCCCTGTTCGGTTCCTACCTGCTGTCCACGATCGGCGACGAGCTCGCCCGGGTCGCGCTGACCGTGCTGGTCTACCAGCGGACGGACTCGGCGCTGCTCGCGGCGGTCACCTTCGCGATCAGCTACCTGCCGTGGGTGCTGGGCGGGCCGGTGCTGGCCGCGCTGGCCGACCGGCTCCCCCGGCACCGGGTGCTCATCGCCAGCGACGTCGTGCGCGCCGTGCTGGTGGCCGTCATGGCGGTGCCCGGCATGCCGCTGCCCGTGCTGCTCGGGTTGCTGCTGCTGGTCTCGGTGTGCGCCCCGCCGTTCGAGGCGGCGCGGTCCGCGCTGATGGCCGACGTCCTGCAGGACGACCGGTACGCCGTCGCCACCTCGCTGACCGGCATCACCCTGCAGCTCTCGCAGCTGATCGGGTTCCTGCTGGGCGGCGCGCTGCTGGTGACGCTGTCGCCGTCGGGCGCGCTGCTGATCGACGCGGCCACCTTCGCGCTCTCGGCGGTCTGGCTGGCCCGCGGCCTGACCCGCCGGCCCGCTCCCGCAGCACCCGGGGACGGCGGTGGCGTGCCGCGCACCATCTGGAACGACACCGGCACCGGGCTGCGCTTCATCCTCGGTCACCGCCGCCTGCTGGCCATCGTCGGCGTGCTCTGGGTCGCGGCGCTGTTCGTCAACGCACCCGAGGGCATCGCCACCCCGCTCGGGGTGCAGCTGCGCGACACCACGTCGGTCACCGGGCTGCTGCTGGCGGCCAACCCCGCGGGCACCGTCGTCGGCGGCCTGCTGGTGGGCCGGCTGTGCCCGCCGCACCTGCGCGCGCGGCTGCTGGCCCCGCTGGCCGTGCTGTCGCTGGCCGGGGTGCTGCTCGCCGGCCTGGTGCCCTTCTGGCTGGGTGCCTCTCCCACGTCGTTCGTGCTGGTGCTGGCCTGCTTCTTCCTGGCCGGCGTCGGTGGCGCGTTCTCGATCCCGTTGAACGTGGCGTTCGTGCAGGCGGTCCCCAGCGCCTTCCGCGGCCGGGCGTTCGGGGTGGCGGTGGCCGGCCTGTCCGGGGTGCAGGGCCTCGGCGTCCTGCTGGCCGGGCTGAGCGCCGAGGTGCTGCCGCCCAGCACCGTGGTGGCACTGTGCGGCGCGATCGGCCTGGTGGCGGTCGCCGGACCGCTGGTGGCCTTCCGCCGCACCCGCGGGCACGCGGTCGGCGACGAGCCCACGACGGACGGCGCGGACGCCGACCCGGAGGGCGCGGCCGGTGGCGGCCCGGGAGACCGGGGTGCCCGCGTGCCCCCCGCCGGCGGCACTGAGGGACGATCGGGAGCATGAGCGAGACGAGCCGGTCACTGCCCACGGCGCGCAGCTTCTACGCCGAGATCGGCGGCGCCCCCACCTTCCGGGCGCTGGTGGCGCACTTCTACGCGGCGGTCCGCGAGGACCCGGTGCTGCGGCCGCTGTACCCGGCCGACGACTGGGAGGGCGCCGAGACGCGGCTGCGGCTGTTCCTCGAGCAGTACTGGGGCGGGCCGACCACCTACTCGGAGAACCGCGGCCACCCGCGGCTGCGGATGCGGCACGCCCCCTTCGCCATCGGCCCGGCCGAGCGCGACGCCTGGCTCACCCACATGCGGGCGGCGGTCGACTCGCTGGAGCTGCCGCCCGAGCAGGACGCCACCCTGTGGCGCTACCTGGAGATGGCCGCGTACAGCATGCAGAACCGCTGAGCGACCCGGTTCTCCGCACGCCTCGCGCGGAGCACCGCCCGCCGTCGCCGTCCCGACCAGGGGACAACGGCTCGATGCTGTCGCTGTACCGACGGGTGCGGGGCCGGAGCGCCTCCGGCGCGTCCCCCGGGGACCCGCCGTCGCGGGACACGGGCCGGCCGGGGGCCACGTAGCATCCGACCGATGACACAGCGTCGCGGGAGACGCTGGAGCCACCGTCCGCCGACCCGTGTCGACGGACCTTCCCCACGGAGGCCCGCCCACCCATGACGGTGCTGCAGGTGGAGGGCCTGACGAAGTCGTTCGGGGCCCGTCGCGTCCTGCGGGACGTCTCCTTCGGCGTCGGGGAGGGCGAGATCGTCGGGCTGGTGGGCACCAACGGTGCCGGCAAGTCGACGCTCGGCGACATCCTCGCCGGGACCATCGCGGCCGACTCCGGTGCCATGACCCTGAAGGGCTCCCCCTACGCCCCGCTGTCGGCGGCCGACGCCCGCCAGCTCGGTGTCGGGGTCGTCGAGCAGCTGGTCCGGATCGACCCCGGGCTCACCGTCGCCCAGGCGGTCTTCCGCGGCACACCTCAGGCCGGCCAGTCGCAGGCGGACCTGCGCCGGCACGCCCAGGTGCTGCTCTCCGAGGTCACCCTCGACGTCGACCCGGACAGCCTCGTGGGCGACCTGCCGCACTTCGTGCACAGCCTGGTGGAGATCGCCCGCGTGCTCGCCGAGGACACCTCGCTGGTGGTGCTGGACGAGGTGTCGGCCGCGTTGCTGCCCATGGAGGTCACCGGCCTGCACGCGGTGGCCGGCCGGCTCGCCCGCCAGGGACGGGGCGTGCTCTACATCAGCCACCGGCTGCCCGAGATGCTCGAGGTCGTCGACCGGGTGCTGGTGCTGCGTGACGGCCGGATCGCCCTGGACCGGTCGGCGGCCGGCCTGGACCCGGTCCAGCTGGCCGCGGAGACCGTGGGTGAGCCGGTCGCGCTGCCCGCGCCCCGGGTTGCGTCGATGCCGCAGCCGGCACGGGCGGACGACGGCGCGGCGTCCTTCGGGCCAGGGCCGTCCCCGGACGGCGAGGTCGCACTGCGGGTCCGCAATCTGCGGGTGCCCGGCGTGGTGGAGGGCGTCGACCTGTCGCTGCACCGCGGCGAGGTGATCGGGCTGACCGGGCACCGGTCCTCGGGCGTCCGGGAGATCGCCGGGGCGCTGTCGGGGGAGCTCCCGGCGATCACCGACGAGCTGCTGCTGCACGGCCAGCCGCGCTCGCTGGGCTCGCCGGCGGACGACGGTGCGCTGCGCCTGCCCGCCTACCGACCCGACGAGGACGCCTACGGCGTCGACCCCGGCGAGACGATCGCCCGGACACTGACCCAGGAGCCGTGGGGCGCGCTCACGGACCTGCGCCAGGAGATCGCCATGCTCCGCGGCGTCATCCGGACCGTCCACGAGATGGACGTGAAGACGCTCAGCATCCGCACGGTCTTCGGCGCGCTGTCCGGCGGCGACCAGCACAAGCTCGCGCTCGCCCGGTGGATGTCGGCCTCGGCGCACGACGTCGTCGTCCTGCACGAGCCGACCCGTGGTCTCGACGTACGCGCCCGCCAGCAGGTGCGCCGGCTGCTGGACGACGTGACCGCGCACGGCACGTCGGTCGTCGTGGTGTCGGTCGACCCCGACGAGCTGGCCGAGTGCTGTGACCGCATCGGCATCGTGTCCAACGGCCGGGTCGCGCGCTGGATCGACACCGGCGACCTCGCCGTCGACGCCGTCCGCGACCGGATAGTCGAGGCCGCCACCGCCGCCTGAGCCGGTGCGCCGGCGCCCTCCCGGAGAAGGGCGCCGGCGCACGCCGTCGGCCCCGCTGCAGGGGCCCACCACGAGCGTGCGAGTGGTGGGGGGCAGCGGGGTCCTTCAGACGCTCACGCTGCCGGCTACGGCCCGCAGCTTGTGCCGGGCCAGCGCCAGGTTCGCGGTCATCCGGTTGAGCACGAGGTAGATGAACAGCCCGCTGTTGCCCTGGCCCTTGAGCACGTTGATCAGGTGGTACTGACCCTGCAGCGTGATGAGGACGTCCTCGATCTCGTCCTTCAGCTCCAGGTCCTGGATGGTGCGCAACTTCGCGCGCACCACGTTCGAGTTCCCGGCGGCCGCGACGTTGAGGTCGAACCCGGGCGTGCCGCCGGTGGCCAGGGCCATGCCGCTGTCGATGTCCACGATCGCGGCGCCGTTCGCGCCCTCGATCGCGAGGAGGTCGGCGATGACGTTGTCGAGCTGTGCCACGGATGGGGCTCCTGTCGTTCTCGGTGGGGGACGCAGCGGGGCGCTGCGCACCGGGTCGGGGGGTGACCCGGGTCGACCGGAAGGACCGGACGTCCGGGTCTGCACGGGGTCCCGGGGCGGCGGCAGTGCCACCCCGGCGTGCGTCGCACCGGCCGGATCGCGGTGCGGAGCCGGTTCCCCGACGGCGGGCCGGGCGTCGGGCGACCGGGCCGACTCCACCCGGTGCTGCGGGGTGGGGTCCGGTGGCGCCGGCGGTCGCCGGGACCACAGCGACGCCCACCACCCGGTTGCCATGCCTTGTTCCGCCTTCGCCGAGGGGCTCAGGACCCCCAGACAACACGGCGCCGAGGACGGCGGCAAACCGGCTGGCATATCTGCAGGTGAGCGCGCAGGCACACACGGCGATCGGTTCGCCGACCGCTCGGACGGCCCTCGGGAGGTGCTGCGGCCGGCCCAGAGCGCATCGCGTCCCCGCCGACCGATGGACGGCGAGCGGGCCTCGGGTACCTTCCGCGGGAGCCTGAGCGCCCGCCGGCCGCCGTTGGAGGAGACGTCGTGAAGACCCGTGACCTCGCCTACGTGGCGCTCTTCGCCGCCATCACGGCCGTGCTGGGGCTGGTGCCGGCGATCCAGGTCGGGCCGGTGCCGATCACGGCGCAGACCCTGGGCGTGATGCTGGCCGGGTCGGTGCTGGGCGCCCGGCGGGGCTTCCTGGCGCTGCTGCTCTTCCTGGTGCTGGTCGCCGTCGGCCTGCCGCTGCTGGCCAGCGGGTCGGGTGGGCTGGCCGTCTTCGCCGGTCCCTCGGCGGGGTACCTCTACAGCTGGCCGATCGGTGCCTTCGTCGTCGGCCTGATCACCGAGCTGACCTGGTCGCGGTACAACCTCGGCTGGGCGCTGCTGGCGAACGTGGTCGGCGGGATCCTGGTGGTCTACGCCATTGGCATCCCCTTCCTGAGCCTCTACGGCGACATCCCGCTGGCCGCCGCGTTCACCGGCTCGTTCGTGTTCCTGCCCGGGGACGCCGTCAAGGCGGTCATCGCCTCGCTGGTCGCCGTCCAGGTGCGGCGGGCGTACCCGGTGATCGAGCGGCCTCGCCGGGCGGCCGCCGCCCGGTGAGCAGGAGGCGGTCCGCCGCCGGTCGCGCGCCGGAGGCGGCCGCCGACCCGGGCCGGGGCATCGAGCTGACCGGCGTGGGCCACGTGTTCGGCACCAGGACGGTGCTGGCCGGGGTCACCGTGCGGCTGACCGAGCGGCGGGTCGGCGTCGTGGGGGCCAACGGGTCCGGGAAGTCCACCTTCGCCCGGCTGCTCAACGGACTCGTCCTGCCCACCGAGGGGACGGTCGCCGTCGACGGCCTGGACACCCGGACCGCGACCCGGGCGGTGCGCCGCCGGGTGGGCTTCGTGTTCCAGGACCCCGACGCGCAGATCGTGCACCCCACCGTCGCCGAGGACGTCGCCTTCGGGCTGGAGAACATGGGCGTGCCGGCCGCCGAGCGCGCCGAGCGGGTGGCCGAGGTGCTGCACCGCTACGGCCTGGCCGGGCACGCCGACCACCCCGCGCACCTGCTGTCCGGAGGCCAGAAACAGCTGCTGGCGATCGCCGGGGTGCTGGTCATGCGCCCGGCCCGGATCGTGCTGGACGAGCCGACCACGCTGCTGGACCTGCTCAACGCCCGGCGGGTGGCCCGGCTGGTGGCCGAGCTCGAGCAGTCGGTGGTGGTGGTGACCCACGACCTGCCGCTGATCGAGGACTTCGACCGGGTGCTGGTCTTCGACGCCGGGCGGTTGGTCGCCGACGACTCCCCTCGCGCCGCGATCGCGGCGTACCGGTCGCTGATGGCCGGCCGGTCGTGACCCTCTCGCTGTACGTGCCGGTCGCGAGCCCGGTGCACCGGCTGCGGGCGGGAGCGAAGCTGCTGGCGTTGGTGGCGGTCAGCGTGGTCGTGTTCGCCGTCCCGACGCTGGCCGTGGTCGGCTCGGTGCTCGCCGCCGTCGTGCTGATCGGGCTGGGCGTGGCCCGGCTGCCGGCCGCGCTGCTCGGCCGGCAGGTGCGCGCCGTCCTGTGGTGGCTGCTGGGGCTGGCCGTGGTCACCGGGCTGGTCAGCGGCGCGGCCGCCGCGGCACTGGTGGTGCTGCGGCTGCTCGCGCTGGTGCTGGCCGCCGCCGTGGTCACCGCCACCACCCGGGTGACCGAGCTGGTCGCCGTCGTGGAGTGGCTGTGCTCCCCGCTGCGGGTGTTCGGCGTGCGGCCGGCCCGGATCGGCCTGCTGATCGCCATGACCCTGCGGTTCATCCCGCTGGTGGCCGAGCGGGCCGAGCGGATCCGGGAGGCGCAGGCGGCCCGCGGGGGCACGGTGCGCGGCATCCGGGCGTGGACGACGACCGCGGTGCCGCTGCTGGTGCAGGTGCTGCAGATGGCGCACACCGTCGCGGAGGCGCTGGACGCCCGCGGCGCGGACGACGACGCGCCGACGGCGCGGCGACCGGGGAGAGGACGGCGATGAGCGGTCGGGTGCTGGAGATCTGGACCGCGCCCGAGGCGGCCGCGCCGATGGTGCGGCGGCCCGCGGTGGCGGCGCTCCCGGGGGTGGGACTGGACGGGGACCGCTACGCGCTGGGCGGCGGCACCTGGGCGCAGTACCCGCAGCTGGAGAAGCAGGTGACGCTCGTCGACGCCGCCGCGGTGGCCGAGGCCGCCCGCGGAGCCGGGGTGGAGCTGGCGCCCGGGGACACCCGGCGCAACGTCGTCACGACCGGTATCGACCTGCCCGCGCTGGTCGGCCGGTGGTTCACCGTGGGCGACGTGCTGCTGTTCGGGTCCAAGCGCTGCCCGCCGTGCACGCACCTGGAGCGGCTGACCGGGCACAAGCTGGTGAAGGCGCTGGCCACCCGCGGCGGCATCAACGCCGCGGTGTTCGTCGGCGGCACGATCGCCGAGGGAGACGCGGTGCTGCCGGTGTCGGAGGAGGAGGCCGCCCGCCGCGGCGCGCCGGTGGGCGCCGACCGCCCGGTGCCCCGGATCGTCGCCCTCCCGGACTGACCCCGCGCGATCCTTGGGGCTCGAGCCCGCGTGCCTTTTCGGGCTCGAGCCCGCGCGCTTTCGGTACCGAAAGCGCGGGGCCGGGGTCCGCGGGGCCGCGGTCCGCGGGGCCGCGGTCCGCGGGGCCGCGGTGCCGCGGTGCCGCGGTGTCGGGATCAGGGGGTGGGGGCGTCGTCCAGGTAGCGGTCGAGGAAGACCTTCTCCTCCGGGGTGAGCCGGCGGGGGCGGTTGAGCGCGAAGTCCACCGGCACCAGCAGGGTGCTCCCGGTGACGGCGAGGACGCCGTGGTCGAACAGCTCGTAGTGGCACGTGAAGGCCGCCGCCCGGATGCCGGACACCCAGATCTGCACCTCCAGCGGCTCGGCGTCGTACTCGACCGACCGCTTGTAGGAGATCTCGTGGGAGGCGACGACGATGCCGCGGCGCAGGCCGGTCTTCTCGTCGTGGGTGGGGTGGTCGAAGAACAGGTCCACCCGGGCCATCTCGAAGTAGCCGAGGAAGGCCACGTTGTTGATGTGCTGGTAGGCGTCCATGTCCGACCAGCGCATCGGGACCGCGACGGTGTGCCTCACGCGGCCACCCTGCCGTACCGGGCACCGCGTCCTGCTGCCGGGGCCGCCCGCCCTACCGTGCTGACGTGGGCGGAAGCTGGGATCCGGGGACGCCGGGACTGCTGGTGCTGCCGTCCGGCCGGGTCGTCCGCGGGCGGGGGTTGCGCCGCCCGCTGCCGGCCGGGCCGACGCCCGGCTTCGGGCTGTACCTGCTGGGCCGCCCGCCGTCGGTGCCGTGGGAGAGCCGGTGGGCGCGGTGGCCGGACTTCCGGTTGCCCGCGGACCCCGACGACCTGCGGGACGCGCTCGGCGAGGTGCTCTCGCGGTCCGCGGACGAGCGCGTCGAGGTGGCCTGCGGAGGTGGCACCGGCCGGACCGGGACGGCGCTGGCCTGCCTCGCCGTCCTGGACGGGGTCCCCGCGGGAGAGGCGGTGGCCTACGTGCGCAGCCACTACCGCCCCCGCGCGGTGGAGACCCGCGCCCAGCGGGCCTTCGTCGAACGCTTCAGCCCCTGAGGACACCGACGGCCGACCCGCAGAAGGACCCCTCAGCCCGGCCGTAGGCGAGGTGCGGGGAACGGCCCACCACTGGAACGGCCCATCCGCAGGGTCCCGCCCAGGCCCCCTTCCAGGGGCCCGCCCTGAGCTTGCGAAGGGTGGGGAGGAAGGGGGTCCTTCGTCAGTCGCGGGTCAGCTTGCGGTAGGTGGCGCGGTGCGGACGGGCGGCGTCCGCACCCAGCCGCTCGACCTTGTTCTTCTCGTAGTCCTCGAAGTTGCCCTCGAACCAGAACCACTTGGACTCGCCCTCGTAGGCGAGGATGTGCGTCGCCACCCGGTCGAGGAACCACCGGTCGTGGCTGACGACCACGGCGCAGCCGGGGAACTCCAGCAGCGCACCCTCCAGGCTGGTGAGGGTCTCGGTGTCCAGGTCGTTGGTCGGCTCGTCGAGCAGCAGCAGGTTGCCGCCCTGCTTGAGGGTCAGCGCCAGGTTCAGCCGGTTCCGCTCACCCCCGGAGAGCACGCCGGCCTTCTTCTGCTGGTCCGGGCCCTTGAAGCCGAACGCGGACACGTAGGCCCGGGAGGGCATCTCGACGTTGCCGACCTTGATGTGGTCCAGCCCGTCGGAGACGACCTCCCACAGCGACTTGTTCGGGTCGATGCCGCTGCGGTCCTGCGCCACGTAGGCGACCTTGACCGTCTCGCCGACCTTGATCTCGCCGTCGTCGGGCTTGTCCTCGCCGACCAGCATCTTGAACAGCGTGGTCTTGCCGACGCCGTTGGGCCCGACCACGCCGACGATGCCGTTGCGGGGCAGGGTGAAGGACAGGTCGTCGATCAGGACCCGGTCACCGAAGCCCTTGGTGAGGTCCTCGGTCTCGATGACGACGTTGCCCAGCCGCGGGCCCGGCGGGATCTGGATCTCCTCGAAGTCGAGCTTGCGGAACTTGTCGGCCTCCGCGGCCATCTCCTCGTAGCGGGCCAGGCGGGCCTTGCTCTTGGCCTGCCGCGCCTTGGCGCCGGACCGGACCCACTCCAGCTCGTCCTTGAGGCGCTTGGCGCGCTTGGCGTCCTTGGCCCCCTCGACCTTGAGCCGGGACGCCTTGGTCTCCAGGTAGGTGGAGTAGTTGCCCTCGTAGGGGTACGCGCGGCCCCGGTCGAGCTCGAGGATCCACTGGGCCACGTTGTCCAGGAAGTACCGGTCGTGGGTGACCGCGACGACGGTGCCGGCGTACTTCTCCAGGTGCGCCTCCAGCCAGGCGACGCTCTCGGCGTCCAGGTGGTTGGTGGGCTCGTCGAGCAGCAGCAGGTCGGGGGCCTCGAGCAGCAGCTTGCACAGCGCGACGCGGCGGCGCTCACCACCGGAGAGCACCCGGACGTCGGCGTCGCCGGGCGGGCAGCGCAGCGCGTCCATGGCCTGCTCGATGCGGTTGTCGAGCTCCCAGCCGTCGCCGTTCTCGATGACCTCCATCAGGTTGCCCTGCTCGGTCAGCAGCGCGTCGAAGTCGGCGTCGGGCTCGCCCATCGCGGCGCTGACCTCCTCGAAGCGGGTGAGCGCCGCGCGCAGGTCCTTGACCGCCTCCTCGACGTTGCCGCGCACGTCGAGGTCCTCGTTCAGCGGCGGCTCCTGCTGGAGCATGCCGACGGTGGCGTCCGGGGCGAGCATCGTCTCGCCGTTGGACGCGGTCTCCATGCCGGCCATGATCTTGAGGACGGTCGACTTGCCGGCGCCGTTGGGCCCGACGACGCCGATCTTGGCGCCGGGGAGGAACGCCAGCGTGACGTCGTCGAGGATCACCTTGTCGCCGTGCGCCTTGCGCGCACGCACCATGGAGTAGATGTACTGGGCCACTGGGGGTCCGTGCCTTCCGTCAGGTCGCGATCGGGGGCGGGGCGGGGCCGCCGGATCGCGGCACCGGCCCCGCCCCCTGCGTTCTCAGCTCCGATCCTCCCAGTCCGGGAGGCTCACGTCAGCGCCGGTACCGCCTCGCGGTCGCCGGGGACGTCGGAGTCCACCTCGTGCAACGTCGGGGCCCCCTCGGTGTAGTCCGTGGACCGGTCGGTGAACGGGTCCGCGGGCGGGTCCTCCCCCGCGGACGGCTCCTCGACCGGCGCCGGGACGCCGGCCGGCTGGTCGGCGCGCGCCGGGCGCTTGAACTCCGACCACCCGCGGGCGAGGTTCAGCCCCACGGCCGTGGCCTTCATCCGGTTGGCGCTGCGCCGGCCCGCCTCGCTGTCCCAGGACTCGGTCGCCAGGTTGCCGACCACGAGCACCGGGTCGCCCTTGCTGACGCTGCGGGCGACGTTGCCGCCGAGCTCGCCCCAGCACGCGACGTCCATCCAGAGGGTGGCGCCGTCGACGAAGCCCTTGGTCTCCTCGTCCCAGCGGCGGCTGGTGGACGCCATCCGGAAGTTGGTCACCGGCCCGTTGGCGGTGCGGTTGCGGCGGGGGACGTCGGCGACGTTGCCGACGACGTGGATCGTGGTCTCGTTCACGGTGCTCCTCGGGTGCGGGACGGGGCGCCGGGGCGGCGCCGGTGCCGACCACCCTGCGCCCGGCGGAGGCCGCCGGCGGGCCCGTCCGGCCGGCTGTGGACGGCGGACCGGCATGGGGACGACGGCGTGCAGGCTGCCCGCCGGCCGGGCACCCTGCGCCCCCCTCACGAGGGCTGGTCCCGACGGAGTCGCGGGCCGGACGGCGCGCCCGATGGGATGATCAGCCGGCGAGCGCCCGTAGCTCAGCGGATAGAGCAGGTGCCTTCTAAGCACTTGGTCGCAGGTTCGATCCCTGCCGGGCGCGCCAGTGGGATGTCCCGGACGCCGTGGGCGACCGGTCGACGGGCCGCTCGGCACGGCTGGACAGGAACTCGAGGAGGAGGACCGCGATGGCAGAGGACTTCGTCCTGCAGCACGGGGCATGGCACGGCGGCTGGAGCTGGCAGCCGGTGGCCGCCCGGCTGCGCGCCGCCGGCCACCGGGTGAGCGCGGTGACCAGCCCGGGGCTGGGCATCGACGACGACCCCCGCGGCGTGACGCTGGCCGACTGCGTGGACGCCCTGGTCGCCTCCGTCGAGTCCACCGACCGGACCGGCGTCACCCTGGTCGGGCACAGCTGGGGCGGCTACGTCATCGCCGGCGCCGCTCCGCGGCTGGCGCCGCGGCTGAAGCAGCTGGTGTTCTGGTCGGCGTTCGTCCCGGAGGCCGGGCGGAGCCTCTACGACGAGGTGCCGGCCGACTTCCAGGGTCTGTTCGCCTCCCTGGCGGGCAGCTCGTCGGACAACACCGTGAGCCTGCCGCTGGAGGTGTTCCAGCAGGGGTTCATGGCCGACGCCGACCCGGCCACGTCCGCGCTGGTGCACTCGCTGCTGCGGCCGCAGCCCTACGCGACGTTCACCGACGCCCCGGTGTCCGGCAACGACTACCGCGACCTCGGCGTCCCGCTGCGGTACGTGCTCTCCAGCGAGGACGTCGCGCTGCCGCCCGGCGAGCACGCCTGGGCACCCCGGTTCCCCGACCGGCTCGGCGTGCCGGCCAGCACGGTGCCGGGCAGCCACGAGTCGGTCTTCACCCGGCCCGCGGAGCTCGCCGACGAGCTCGCCCGGATCGCCACGTCGTCCTGAGCGTGCGGCGGGAGGCCGGGTCCGTCCGCCCGCCGCACGGTCGGCCGCAGCGGCCGGGCCGCGCTAGCGTCCCCCGGTGAGCGATCGCTGGTTCGAGGACTACGTACCCGGCACCACCACCGAGCACGGCCCGATCTCCGTGACCGAGGCGGAGGTCGTCGAGTTCGCCGAGCGCTTCGACCCGCAGCCCTTCCACGTGGACGCCGCGGCCGCCGCCGACGGCCCGTTCGGCGGGATCATCGCCAGCGGGTGGCACACCTGCGCGCTGATGATGCGGCTGTTCGCCCAGGAGCACCTCTCCCCCGCGTCCAGCCTCGGGTCCCCGGGCGTGGACGAGCTGCGGTGGGTCCGCCCGGTGCGCCCCGGTGACGAGCTCACCCTGCGCACCACCGTCCAGGCCGCGCGGCTGTCCCGGACCCGGCCCGACCGCGGCATCGTCACCACCGGGATCGAGATGGTCGACCGGGCCGGGGAGGTCGTGCTGCGGATGACGGCGCTGAACCTCGTGCTGGCGCGGCCCGCGGACCCGGCGGCCGGCCCTCCCGGGTGACAGCGGGTCGGCCGACCCAGCACGATGAGACGCCGGTCACCAGGGGCCGGTCCACCGAGCGAGGGAGCGGCCATGACCGACCGACCGGGCGTCCCGGCCCGCGAGCTGTCCGACGAGGAGCTGGAGCGCCAGGGCGTGCACGCGCACGCCATGCGGCACTGGGTCTTCCTGCACGGCACGGCCGAGCAGTTCCGCACGCACACCGAGCGGATGCTGGAGCTGGAGCAGGAGTACCTGCGCCGGCACCCGCAGCGGACCTGGCAGGGATCGGGCGGGGCGGCTGCCGCGACCTCGCGGGACGAGCGGATCCGCGACCTGGTGCAGACCTTCTCCCGGGCGATCACCTCGCTGCTGGACGAGGAGCCCGCCGGCACGCCGGGCGCCGCCGCCCCCCGGCCGGACGCCGAGGCCGCGCAGGCCGCCCTCCTGCAGCGCTTCGCCGAGGCCCCGGGCGGGCGGCTGCACAAGCTGGAGGCCCACCACCTGGCCCGGGAGCTCACCTCCGACAGCCACCTGGTGGCCCGGCTCTACCGGCAGCAGCCCTCGCTGCTGCAGGCCGAGCGGGACATGCGCGTGATCACCGACGCCGGCCGCGAGTGGCTGGCGCAGCACCGGGTGCCCGCCTGAACCGGTCCTGACCGGGTCCTGGTCGGAGGTCCTGGGCGGAGGTCCTGGTCGGAGGTCCTGGGCGGAGGTCCCGGCGGGGCTCAGTCCTGGCGGGCCATGGCCTCCCACGCCTGCTGGGCCCGGGGCGCCCAGCTGGCGTGCCGCTCCCGGAAGACCTCCGCGGCCCGGTTCCCGCTCCACCGGGGCGGCAGCAGGTCGCGCGGCAGGCCGGGGTCCAGCAGCGGGAAGCGCCGCCACTCCTGGATCAACCGCACCTGCGCGACCAGCGCCTGCCGGTCGGTGCGCGGCCGGGGACGGCCGACCAGGTCCAGGAACTGCTCGTAGCGGACCTCGATGGCGTCCAGGTCCCAGGCGCTGCGGGCCAGCGACCGCTCGTCGCCGATCTGGCCGGCCGCCGCGACGAACGACCAGCTCCCGGAGAGCAGGCCGAGGTCGTCGAGCACGCGCCGCGCCTCGGTCTCCCGCTCGGTGCGGGGCGTGACCCAGGTGCTGGCGTTCACCGAGCCCAGCCCGGCCCAGCCCAGCCGGGTGCGCAGCCGCTGGCGCAGCGCCCGCTCGTTCTCCGGCACGTTCACGGTCAGCACCAGCCAGCGGCCGTCCCACACCCGGTGGTCGGCCGCGAAGCCGTAGATCCGGTCGGTGCCCTCGCGCAGCAGCCGGGTCCCCTCGGCGGTCAGCCACCAGCGGGTCTCCCGGCCGACCCGGCTGCCCTCGATCCAGCCGCTGTCGGCGGTGCGCATGATCGCCTGGCGGGCGGCCTTCTCGGCGACGTCGAGCTCGCCGAGCAGCTCGATCAGGGTCGCCGTCCACACCGGGCGGCCGCTGGGCAGCACGAACTCGCCGAGCACGGTGAGCAGCAGGCTGCGGGCGCTGGCCGCGCCGAGCTCCTGGCGGCGCGTGACGAACGGCCCCTCGACGACCTCCACCCCCGCATGGTGACACCCGGTGCCGTCCCCGTGCACCGACCCGGCCGGCCCGGCCCCCCCGTCGCCGCGCGCAGGACACCTCTCGGTAACGGTTCTGGCCAGCGCACCGTGACACTTGACACACTGTCCGGCGATCTACACGCTTCCCATCGATCGACGTGCGCCTGTAGCACGTCCGGAGCTGACGGAGACCCTCATGGACCACCCTGATCTGTCCCGCCGGTCCTTCCTCAGCGCCGTCGGCGTCGGGGTCGGCGGGCTGGTGCTGACCGCCTGTGGCGGCGGCAGCCTCGGCGGCAACAGCGGCTCGGGCGGCGGCGGCGGGGGTGGCGGCGAGGGTGGCGGCACCGTCCGGGTCGGGCTGGTCATCCCCCAGGCCGGCGTCTACACCCCGCTCGGGGTGGACATGCAGAACGGCTGGCAGCTCTGGCTGGACCAGAACGACAACAAGTTCGGCGACTACACCGTCGAGACGATCGTCGCCGACGAGGGCGAGGGGCCCGACACCGGCGTGCCCGCCATCCAGGGCCTGCTGCAGAACGAGAACGTCGACGTCGTCGTGGGCATCGTCAACTCCGCCACCGCGCTGGGGGTGGCCGACCAGTTCACCGAGGCGCAGAAGGTGCTGCTGATCGGCAACGCCGGCGCGGTGGCCATCACCGGCGAGGCCCGCACCCCCTACGTGTGGCGGGCGTCGTTCACCAATGCGCAGAACCCCGCCGCGATGGGCGAGTACCTGGCCGCCGAGGGCATCGGCCCGGTCTACGTCCTGGCGCCGGACTACGCGGCCGGGCAGGAGACGGTCGCCTCCTTCACCGCCGCCTACGAGGGTGCCGGCGGGACGATCGCCGGCCAGGCGCTCACCCCGTTCGGGACCACGCAGGACTTCCAGCCGTTCCTCTCCGGCGTCCAGGCCTCCGGTGCCCAGGCGGTGTTCTGCTTCTACTCCGGCGGCGAGGCGGTCACCTTCGTGACCCAGTACCAGAACTTCGGCCTCAAGGACACCATCCCGCTCTACGGCTCGGGCTTCCTCACCGAGGGCAGCGTGCTCAAGGGCCAGGGCCCGGCGGCGATCGGCGTCCGGACGACGCTGCAGTACTCCACCGAGATCGACAACGAGGCGAACACCGCCTTCGTGCAGGCCTACCAGGAGGCCCACGACGTCCTCCCCACGGTCTTCGCGATGTCGATGTTCGACGTGGCCAACGTGCTGAACCGGGCGCTGGCCGAGGCGGCCGACCTGAGCGGGGACGCCGTCTCCGGCGCCCTGGAGGGGCTGGGCGAGATCGACGACAGCCCCCGCGGGCCCTGGACGTTCGAGGACCAGAGCCCCCGCCAGACCATCTACCTGCGCGAGGTGGCCGACGAGGGCGGCACGCTGATCAACACCGTCGTCCAGGAGCTCGGCGTCTACGGGCAGGTCTGACCGCGGTCCCCGGGACCGGGGACCGCTCCACCCCCGTCCGGGGCCGGGCCGCGCCCGGCCCCGGACGGCGTAGCGAAAGGTCCGCGCCATGGCCGGCTGGTTCGACGCGAACCTGGTCAGCATCCTCAACGGCTTCGCCATCGGCTCGCTGCTGTTCATCCTGGCCGTGGGCCTGTCCATCGTCTTCGGGATGATGGACGTGCTGAACCTCGCCCACGGCGCGCTGTACCTGGTCGGCGCCTACGTGGCGTTCAGCCTGCTCGGCGACCGCTCCACCTGGGGGGCCTTCCTGGGCGCGCTGGGCATCGCCGCCGTGGTCGGGCTGCTGGCCGGCGGCACCCTGTCGCTGATGACCGAGCCCCTGGCGCGCCGGCCCATCCTGGACCAGGCGCTGCTGACCCTGGGCGTGTCGCTGGTGGTCGCCGAGGTCCTCTCCATCGTCTACGGCAACGACGTGTACCGGATCGGCGCGCCGCCCGGCCTGGACGGCAGCGTGTCGGTCGCCGGCAACACCTACCCGACCTACCGGCTGGTGCTCATCGGCATCGGGCTGGTGCTGGCCGCCGCCACCTGGCTGGTGGTGGAGAAGACGTCGGTCGGCGCGCTGGTGCGGGCCAGCGTCGCCGACCGCGAGATGGTCTCCGCGATGGGCATCGACAACCGCAAGGTCAAGGTCGCGGTGCTGGGCATCGGCTCGATGCTGGCGACGGTGGCCGGGGTGCTCGGTGGGCCGGTCTACGGCGTCCGGCCGGGGCTGGACGAGACCATCCTCATCCTCGCGCTCGTCGTGGTCGTCATCGGCGGCCTCGGCTCGGTGACCGGCGCCTTCATCGGGGCGATGGTCATCGGCCAGGTGGACTCGCTCGGCCGGGCCGTGCTGCCGGAGCTGGCCTCCTTCATCCTGTTCGGCACGCTGGCGCTGGTGCTCGTCCTGCGCCCGCAGGGTCTGTTCGGCCCCAGGAAGGTGGCCTCGTGAGCGCTCCCGCGCACCCGTCGACGGATGCGGGCCCACCCGCCTCCGGCGGCGTCGCCGCGGACCCGGCACCGCCGCCGCGGCCAGGCCGACGGCTGGCGGCGGTCCCGGCGGCGGTGGTGCTGGTCCTGCTGGCCCTGGTGCCGCTGTTCGTCGACCCGTTCGGGACGACGATCATCGGCCGGATCCTGGTCTTCGCGCTGTTCGCCGTGAGCCTCGACCTGCTCGTCGGGATCACCGGGCTGCCCTCCCTGGGCCACGCCGCCTACTTCGGCGTCGGCGCGTACACCGCCGGCCTGGTGTCCATCCACTGGACCAGTACGGCGCCGCTCCCCGTGCTGGCCGGAGCGCTCGCCGGGGCCGTGGCCGCCGCGCTCACCGGCTGGGTGGCGGTCCGCAACAGCGGGGTCTTCTTCCTCATGCTGACCCTGGCGATCGCCGAGATCGTGCACCAGGTCGCCCAGCGGTGGGACTCGGTGACCGGCGGTTCCAACGGCCTGTTCGGCATCCCCGCCGTGCGGGTCGGCGGCGAGCCGCTGGTCCTGCAGGGCCTCGTCTACTGGTACGTGCTGGCCGTCTTCCTGGTCGGCTTCGGCGCGATGTGGCTGGTCTCCCGGTCGCCGTTCGGCCTGGCGCTGCGCGGCATCCGCGACAACGAGGACCGCATGCGGTCGCTGGGCTACACCCCCTTCCGCTACAAGTACGCGGTCTTCGTGCTCGCCGGTGGCTTCGCCGGGCTGGCCGGTGGCCTGCTCGCCGCGCAGACGCGGCTGGTCACGCCGGCCGACGCCGGGTTCGCCCTCGGCGCGCTGGCCCTGCTCGCGGTCATCCTCGGGGGAGCCGGCTCGCTGTGGGGTCCGGTGCTGGGCGCGGCGATCGTGGTGCTGGTCCGCGACGCCCTCGGCCCCAGCCTCTCCGGCCACGGCCCGCTGGTGCTGGGCATCGTCTTCGTCGTCGCCGTCTACGTGCTGCCCCGCGGGTTCGCCGGCCTGGCCGGCATCCGCCGTCGCAGCCGCCCGGGAGCAGGCACCACATGACCACGCCGCTGCTCTCGCTGTCCGGGGTGAGCCGGCACTTCGGCGCCCTCAAGGCCGTGGACGACGTCTCCCTCGACGTCCCCGCCGGCGCCCGGCACGCGCTCATCGGCCCCAACGGAGCCGGCAAGAGCACCCTGTTCAAGCTGGTCACCGGGGCCATGCCGGTGACCTCCGGCCAGATCTCCTTCCAGGGCTCGGACATCACCGGGCTGTCCGAACCGCAGCGGGCGCGGCGGGGGATCAGCCAGACCCTGCAGCACTCCAGCCTGTTCCTCACCCAGACGGTCGAGCGGAACGTGCTGATGGCCGCGCAGCGCAGGCACGGCAGCCGGCACTCGCTGCTCCCCCGCCGGCAGACCGCCGCACGGGACCGGGCCCGCGAGCTGCTCTCCGACGTGGGCCTCGCGCACCGCGCCGACGTGCTCGTCTCGGCGCTCTCGCACGGCGAGCGGCGCCAGGTCGAGGTCGCGGTGGCCCTGGCCTGCGAGCCGCAGCTGCTGCTGCTGGACGAGCCGGCGGCCGGCATGTCCCCCGCGGAGAGCACCCGGCTGGTGGGACTGCTGCGGAGCCTGCCCGAGTCGGTGACCCTGGTGATCGTCGAGCACGACCTGGACGTGGTCTTCGCGCTCGCCTCGTCGGTGACCGTGCTGCACCTGGGCGCCCTGCTGCTCACCGGGACGCCGGACGAGGTGCGGGCCAGCTCCGCGGTCCAGCAGGCCTATCTGGGCACCGGACGGGAGTCGCTGTTCCTCGACTCCGCCGGTCCCGCACACGGGGAGGTGGGCTGAGTGCTCGAGGTACGCGGCCTGGAGTCCGGCTACAAGCGCAGCACGGTCCTGCAGGGGGTCGACCTCGACCTCGAGCACGGCGGCGTCCTCGGTCTGCTCGGCCGCAACGGCGTCGGCAAGTCGACCCTGATCAACACCCTGATGGGCCTGGTGCACGCCTCGGCCGGCCGGGTGACGCTGGACGGCACCGACCTGACCGGCAAGCGCCCGGACGTGATCGCCCGGGCCGGCGTGGCCCTGGTGCCGCAGGGCCGCCGGGTGTGGGGGCCGCTGACGGTCACCGAGCACCTGGACCTGGCCGCCCGCCGCGGCCGCGGCAAGGGACCGTGGGACGTCCGCCGGGTCGAGGAGCTGCTGCCCCGCCTCGGCGAGCGCCGCGGCCACGAGGCCGGCCAGCTCTCCGGCGGTGAGCAGCAGATGCTGGCCATCGGCCGGGCACTGCTGACCAACCCCCGGCTGGTGCTGATGGACGAGCCCTCCGACGGGCTGGCCCCCGCCGTCGTCGACCTGATCGGCGAGGCCATCGGCGGGATGAAGGCCGAGGGCGTCACGCTGGTGGTGGTCGAGCAGGACCTGCACCTGGCGTTCGCCGTCGCCGACGAGATCGCCGTCATGGACAAGGGCCGGATCGTGCACCGGTCCCCCACGCTGGAGTTCCGCCGCGACAGCTCGGTCGCACACGCACTGCTCGGGGTCGCCTGAGGTTCCGGCCGGGCAGCGCCGAGCCTCACTCCTGCGGTGTTCCTGCCGCTTCCGCGGTCGGGCAGCACCGCACGATCCGCGGGAACGCCGCAAGAGCCCGTCCGCGCCGGGAGCTCAGTAGCGGTGCTCCTCCGGGTCGACGTACCCGCCGGCCTCCTCGTGCCCCGGGCCCATCGGCTCGCTCTCCGTCCGCTCCTCCACCGCGGCCCCCCGGCGGGCGACGGCACGGTCCCGCTCGGCCTCGTAGCGGGCCCGGCGCGGGTCGGCCGGCGGCTCCCCGGTGTGCTCGGTGCCGGGCCTCCCGGGCTGGTGCTGACCGATGTCCCGGCTGCGGTCGCCCACCTGCTTGCGCAGCTGTCCGTCCTCGGAGTCGGAGAAGCCGTGGGCGAGGAACCAGGCGGTCACCGCGGCCCGGTCGGGGTGCGTGTCGTGGACCACGTTCATCACGTAGTTCAGGCCGCGGGCGGCCGCCTCCTCCTCCAGCCGGTCGAGCAGGAACCGGCCGGCGCCGGTGCCGCGGGCGCTCTCCTCGACGGCCAGCAGGATCTCCGCGTCACCCCAGACGTCGTCCAGCCAGCCGTAGCCGATGACCCGGTCGCCGTCCACGACGCGCCACCAGTCACCGGGGAGCCGCTCGCCCGGTGGCCGCGCGACCGCGCGGAAGACGCCCTCGGGGACGGTGGCGAAGACCCGGTCCCGGTCGGCGTCCCAGCGCGGGTCGGGCTCGTGGACCCACTGCAGGCGCTGCGTCCCGGTGCCGGTGGCTGTCCCTGGGGTGCTCATGCGTCCTCCTCGTCGTCCCGCTCGGTCTGCGGTGGACGCATCATCGCGCCGATGCCCCGACCCGGGAGCGGATCTACACTTTTGCTACCTCTTGCGTATCCAGGTGTAGCACGTCAGGATGGGGACAGCACCCCGCGGGAGCTCCCGCGACCGCGACCCCTGGAGGCGACGTGACCACCGTCGACGAACGACAGACCACCGGCGCCGAGGCCGAGGCCCCGACCCCCTCCGCCGGGCAGGTCGAGGTCTCCTTCGACACCTCGCCGGAGACCTACAAGCACTGGACGCTGAGCGTCGACGGCGAGATCGCCACGCTGCGGCTGGACGTGGCCGAGGACGGCGGCATCGTGCCGGGCTACGAGCTCAAGATGAACAGCTACGACCTGGGCGTGGACATCGAGCTGCACGACGCGGTGCAGCGGCTCCGCTTCGAGCACCCCGAGGTCAAGGCCGTCGTGGTCACCAGCGCCAAGGACCGGATGTTCTGCGCCGGGGCCAACATCAAGATGCTGGCCGCCTCCCCGCACAGCTGGAAGGTGAACTTCTGCAAGTTCACCAACGAGACCCGCAACGGCATCGAGGACGCCACGGCCACCTCGGGGCTGCCGTTCATCGCCGCGGTCAACGGCACCGCGGCCGGCGGCGGCTACGAGCTCGCGCTGGCCTGCGACCAGATCGTGCTGGTCGACGACAACTCCTCCGCCGTCTCGCTGCCCGAGGTGCCGCTGCTCGGCGTGCTGCCCGGCACCGGCGGTCTGACCCGGGTGGTCGACAAGCGCGGCGTCCGCCGCGACCTCGCCGACGTCTTCTCCACCACCGCCGAGGGCATCCGCGGCGAGCGCGCCGTGCAGTGGCGGCTGGTCGACGCCGTCGCCAAGGCCAGCGAGTTCCCCGCCGAGATCGAGCGCCGGGCGGCCGCGGCCGCCGCGACGTCGTCCCGGCCCGGTGCGGGCTCCCAGGGCGTGCCGCTCACCCCGCTGCGCCGCGAGGTGGACGGCGACACCATCCGCTACGAGCACGTGCGGGTCGTGCTGGACCGGGCCTCGGGCACCGCGACGATCACCGTGCTGGGGCCGACCGCCGTCCCGGCGTCGGTCGAGGAGCTGCACGCGCAGGGCGACCAGGGCTGGCTGCTGGCGGCCACCCGCGAGCTGGACGACGCGATCCTGCGGCTGCGCACCAACGAGCTGACGCTGGGCACCTGGCTGCTGCGCACCGAGGGCGACGTCGCCACGGCCGCGGCGATGGACAAGTTCCTGCTGGCCCACCGGGACGACTGGCTGGTCAACGAGCTCATCGCCTTCTACAAGCGGACCGTCAAGCGGCTGGACACCACCTCGCGCAGCCTGTTCGCGCTGATCGAGCCGGGGAGCTGCTTCGTCGGCGCGCTGGCCGAGATCGCCTTCGCCGCCGACCGCTCCTTCATGCTCGAGGGCCAGTTCGAGGACGACGAGGAGCCCGCGCCCCCGGCGGTCATCCGGCTCGACGAGTTCAACACCGGGCTGCTGCCCATGGGCAACGACATGACCCGGCTGCAGGTCCGCTTCCTGGGCAGTGCCGAGGACCTCGCCGCCGCCGAGGCCGCCACCGGGCGCGACCTGCTCGCCGCCGACGCCCTGGAGCTCGGCCTGGTCACCAGCACGCCGGACGACATCGACTGGGAGGACGAGGTCCGGCTGCTGCTGGAGGAGCGGGCCAGCTTCTCCCCCGACGCGCTCACCGGCATGGAGGCCAACCTCCGCTTCGCCGGCAAGGAGACCCCGGAGACCAAGGTGTTCGGCCGGCTCACCGCCTGGCAGAACTGGATCTTCCAGCGGCCCAACGCCGCTGGCCCCGAAGGAGCGCTGCGCCGGTACGGGACCGGGCAGCGGGCTGACTACGACAGGAAGCGGGTCTGATCATGACCACGACCGAGAGCACGCCGCAGACCGGCACGGTCACCGGTGAGGCCCCCAAGCCCACCGGCCCGCTGTCGAAGATCGACTACAGCGAGAAGATCCCCAACAACGTCGACCTGGCCAGCGACCGCAAGCTGCAGCGGGCCCTGGAGAGCTGGCAGCCGAAGTTCCTGGACTGGTGGAAGAACCTCGGGCCCTCCATCCCCACGCACGACGTCTACCTGCGCACCGCCGTCGCGGTCGGCCGGGACGGCTGGGCGCACTTCGACCGGGTGCCGATGGAGGACTACCGCTGGGGCATCTTCCTCGCCGAGCGCGACCCCGACCGCAAGGTCAACTTCGGCCAGCACAAGGGCGAGCCGGCCTGGCAGACGGTCCCCGGTGAGTACCGCTCGGACCTGCGCCGGCTGATCACCGTCCAGGGCGACACCGAGCCCGCCTCGGTCGAGCAGCAGCGGCACCTCGGGATGACCGCGCCGTCGCTGTACGACATGCGCAACCTCTTCCAGGTCAACGTGGAGGAGGGCCGGCACCTGTGGGCGATGGTCTACCTGCTGCAGGCCTACTTCGGGAAGGACGGCCGCGAGGAGGCCGAGCAGCTGCTCAAGCGCAACTCCGGCGACTTCGACAGCCCGCGGATCCTCGGCGCCTTCAACGAGGAGACCACCGACTGGCTGCAGTTCTTCATGTTCACCTACTTCACCGACCGGGACGGCAAGTACCAGCTCGGCACGCTGAAGGAGAGCGCCTTCGACCCGCTGGCCCGCACCTGCGAGTTCATGCTGAAGGAGGAGGCGCACCACATGTTCGTCGGCACCACCGGCGTGCAGCGCACCGTCCAGCGGACCGCGGAGCTGATGAAGCAGCACGGGACCGACGACATCTGGCAGTACGGCGGCATCCCGCTGTCGGTGATCCAGAAGTACCTGAACTTCCAGTACTCGGTGTCGATGGACCTCTTCGGCTCCGAGACGTCGTCCAACGTCGCCTCCTACTACACCTCCGGGCTCAAGGGCCGCTGGATGGAGACCCGGCGCAAGGACGACCACCAGCTGCACGACCTGACCATGGACGTGCCGATGATCGAGGACGGCCGGATGAGCACCCGCACGGTGCCGATGCTCACCGCGCTGAACCTGGACCTGCGCAACGAGTACGCCGCCGACTGTGAGAACGGCGTGCGGCGCTGGAACCAGGAGCTGGAGGACGCCGGGCTGGAGGAGCGGCTCACCCTGCCCCACCAGGGCTTCAACCGGAAGGTCGGCGTCTTCGCCGGCCACCACGTGACGCCGACCGGCGAGATCGTGGACGACGCCACCTGGGAGCGGATCTCGAAGGACCACCTGCCCACCCCCGAGGACCGGGCCCGGGTGGCCGAGCTGATGGTCCCGCACTACGAGGCCGGTGAGTTCGCCAGCTGGATCTCTGCGCCCTCGGTGGGGATCAACTCCCTGCCGGTCGAGTACGACTACGTCCGCTTCTAATCCGTTGGGTGTCGCCGGGTGACGCGTGCCGTCACCCGGCGACTCCGCACGAGCGAGAGGGACCGGCACCGTGGCCATCCTCGACACCGCACCGCCCGCGCAGCCCCCGGCTCATCTCCCGCCGGGGCCGGAGCTGTTCAACGCCGCCGAGTGGCTGGTCGGGCGGCACGCCGCGGCCAGCCCTGACCGGCGGGCGATCACCGCGATCGACCTGGACGGCAGCGTCCGCACGGTCAGCTACGGCGAGCTGGCCGGCGAGGTGCAGCGGTTCGCCGCGGCGCTGCTCGCGGCCGGTGTCCGCCCCGAGGAACGGCTGCTGCTGTGCCTGGGCGACAGCCCCGAGCTGGTCGTGGCCTTCCTGGCGGGCATGCGGATCGGGGCGGTCCCGGTGCCGGTCAGCACCATGCTCAAGCCCAAGGACATCGCCGTCCTCGCCCGGGACAGCCGGGCGCGGATGCTGGTCGTCAGCTCGGAGTTCGCCGCGCTGGCCCCAGCGGTCGGCGGGCTGCCCGACCTGGCCGACGTCGTGGTGCTGACCGACGACGCGCTGCCGGAGGTCATCGGGCCGCAGGTGCGGGACTGGGACTCCTTCGTGGCCGCCGGCGCCGGCGAGCTGGACCGCGCCGCGACGCCGTACCCGACGGTGGCCGACTCCCCCGCCTTCTGGCTGTACACCTCCGGCACCACCGGGATGCCGAAGGGGGCGATGCACCGGCACGGGTCGCTGCGGGACACCGCGGAGACCTACGCCCGCGACGTGCTTGCGATCGGCCCGGACGACGTCACCTTCTCCGTCGCCAAGTTCTTCTTCGCGTACGGCCTGGGCAACACCCTGACGTTCCCCTTCTCGGTGGGGGCCAGCACCGTCCTGGACCGGTCCCGGCCGAGCCCCGCCGGCACCCTGCGGGTGCTCCAGGAGCAGCGACCCACGCTCTTCTTCGGCGGTCCCACGTACTACGCCGCGCTGCTGGCGGCGGGCCTGCCCCGGGACGCCTTCTCCGGCGTGCGGGCCTGCGTCTCCGCCGGCGAGGCCTTCCCCGCGCCGCTGTTCGAACGGTTCACCAGCACCTTCGGCGTGGAGATGCTGGACGGGATCGGCTCCACCGAGATGCTGCACATCTTCATCTCCGGCCGTCCCGGGCGGACCCGGGCCGGCTCGACCGGCGAGATAGTGGCCGGCTACCAGGCCAAGATCGTCGACGACGACGGGCAGCCGGTCCCCGACGGGACGCCGGGCAACCTGTACGTGCGGGGCGACTCGGCGGCCACCGGGTACTGGTGCCGCACCGACACCACCCGCAAGGTGTTCCAGGGCGAGTGGGTGCGCACCGGCGACACCTACGTGCGCAGCGCCGACGGCTACTACACCTCGCTGGGCCGCACCGACGACATCATCAAGGCCGGCGGCATCTGGGTGTCCCCCACCGAGGTGGAGGAGCGGCTGCGCGCGCACGAGGACGTCAACCAGGTCGTCGTCGTGTCGGTGCCCGACGAGACCGGACTGGACAAGCCGGTCGCCTGCGTCGTCCTGGTGCCGGGGTCCGGCACCTCCGCCGAGGACCTGGTCGCCTTCTGCCGCGAGGGCCTGGCCGCGTTCAAGCGACCCCGGCACGTCCTGGTGTTCGACGAGCTGCCGACGACCGCCACCGGCAAGCTGCAGCGCTTCCGCGTCCGCGAGCTGGCCCTCGACCGGCTCGGCGGCGCCGCCCGGCCCGACCTCACCCCGACCGATCCCCCCACCACGCCCGTCCCCGGAGGACCCGCATGACCGCCACCGACACCCTGGCCCCGACCGGCAGCACGGCCGCCGGAGCCCCGGTGGAGGTCGACCTGCTGGTCGTCGGAGCCGGCCCGGCCGGGCTGTACGCCGCCTACTACGCCGGCTTCCGCGGTCTGCGGACGGCGATCGTGGACAGCCTCCCCGAGCCGGGCGGCCAGGTCATGGCGCTGTACCCGGAGAAGATGGTCTACGACGTCGCCGGCTTCCCCGGGATCAAGGGCCGCGACCTGGTGGCCGGCCTGGTGGAGCAGGCCGCCCGCTTCTCCCCGGTGTACGTGCTGGGCGAGCGCGCCGAGACCCTCACCAACGACGACGGCAAGCGTCCCCGGCCCGGTGACCGGCTGCTGGTGACCACCGACCGCGGCACCCGCATCCACTGCGGCGCCGTCGTCGTCACCGGCGGCATCGGCACCTTCACCCCGCGGCCGCTGCCCGGCGGGTCGGACTGGGAGGGCCGGGGACTCACCTACGTGGTCAAGGAGCTGGCGGCGCACGCCGACCAGGACGTGGTGATCGTCGGCGGCGGGGACAGCGCCGTCGACTGGGCCCTCGCGCTGGCCGACATCGCCTCCTCGGTCACCCTCGTGCACCGCCGCAAGAACTTCCGCGCGCACGCCGCCAGCGTCGCCGACATGGAGGCCGGGCCGACCCTCGTCGTCACCGATGCGCAGGTGACCGCCATCGAGGGCACCGACCGGGTGCAGACCGTGCACGTGCGGCACAAGGACGGCACGGTCACCCCCCACCCGGCGCAGGCGGTGATCGCCGCCCTGGGCTTCACCGCGGACATCGGCCCGCTGGAGGCCTGGGGCATCGACATCGTGGACCGGAAGATCCTGGTGGACACCGCGATGCGCACGTCGCTGTCGGGTGTCTACTCCGCCGGGGACATCACCGAGTACCCGGGCAAGGTGCGGTTGATCTCGGTAGGTTTCGGCGAGGCGGCGACCGCGGTCAACAACGCCGCCACCTACCTCGACCCCGACCAGCCGCTGTTCCCCGGGCACAGCAGCGACGACCCCGCCGGCATCGGCGCGGCCACCCCCGCCTGAGCCCGCCCGCACCCGAGGAGACCCCGTGCCCTACGTCATCGGCGCCGAGTGCATCGACACCACCGACATGTCCTGCGTCGAGGAGTGCCCGGTCGACTGCATCTACGAGGGTGACCGGAAGCTCTACATCAACCCCAAGGAGTGCATCGACTGCGGGGCCTGCGAGCCGGTCTGCCCGGTCGAGGCGATCTCCCAGGACCGCCGGGTGAGCGAGGAGAACGAGCCGCACATCGCCGACAACCGGCGCTTCTTCGTCGAGCCGCTGCCCGGCCGGGACGCTCCGCTGGGCAGCCCCGGCGGCGCCTCCAAGGTGGGCCGGATCGGCGTGGACACCGAGCTGGTGGCCGAGGAGGGCTGACCCTCCGCCCAGGGAGCGGTCAGGCCGGGTCCAGGCCGGCGTAGACCCGCAGCGCGTTGCCGCCCAGCACCAGGGGGACGACGTCGTCGGGGAGCCCCAGGGACGCGACGGCGCGGGCGTTGGCGGCCTGGCCGGGGACGCCGGGCCAGTCCGTGCCGTAGATCCACCTGCGCGCCAGCCGGCTCAGGTCGAAGCGGCTGTAGTAGTCCGGGAGCCGCTTGGGCGGCAGGCCGGACAGCTCGATCCACACGTTGTCCCGGGACAGCGCCAGGAACGCCGCCGCGTCGTACCACCAGCCGCGGCCGCCGTGGGCCAGCACGACCTGCAGCGCCGGGAAGTCCCGCAGCACGGCGTCGAGCAGCACCGGGTCGGCGTAGGCGTTGGTCGACCCGGGGAAGCTGCTGGTGCCGCAGTGCACGACCAGCGGCACCCCGCGCTCCACCAGCACCGCGTAGGCCGGGTACAGCGCCGGGTCGTCGGTGCGGAACCCGCCGTGCACCGGGTGCAGCTTCAGCGCCGCCGCCCCCAGGTCCAGTTGCCGCTCCAGTTCCCGGGCGATCGGGAAGTGCAGGTGCGGGTTGACGTTGGCCACCGGCCGGAACCGCCGGGGGTTGTGCTCCACCAGCGGCAGCAGGTCGTCGAAGTGCTGGTAGCCGGTCGCCTTCGGGCTGTACTCGCAGAACAGCAGGGCGACGTCCACGCCCTCGTCGGCGAAGAGCCGGTCCAGTGCGGCGGGGTCCGGCGTCCCGTCGGCGTCCCAGACCTCCTCGAGCAGCCCCGGCCGGCCGAACTGCCGGGCCCAGTCCACCCAGGCGGGCGCCAGCGTGGGCAGCCGGGGCACGTGCACGTGCGCGTCGACGAGCAGGTGACCGTCCAGCACGGCTGGCACCCCGTTTCCTCCGCGGCGGACGCCGGGCTACAGCCGACCGCCTCCCGTCAGGTGTCGTGTAGTACATCATCCGGTGCCGGGACCCCGTAGGTTCTCCGGTGGCCCGTCCCCCGACCCCCGCCGGAGGCCCGCATGCGCGTCGTGCTCACCCTCAGCAGCGACCAGACCGCCACCGCGGCCGAGGCCCGGGCCGCGGAGGACGCCGGCTACGACGGCGTGGCCACCGGCGAGCACCTGTTCTTCCACGGTCCGGTCACCAACGGGTTCGTCACGCTGGCCGCGGCGGCCGGGGCCACCACGCGCATCCGGCTGCTCAGCTCGCTGACCGTGCTGCCGCTCTACCCGGCCGCCCTGGCGGCGAAGCTGGCCACCACGCTGGACCAGGTGTCCGGCGGGCGCTTCGACCTCGGGGTGGGCGTGGGCGGGGAGCACCCGCCGGAGTTCGTGGCCGCCGGGACGGACGTCGCCGACCGCGGTGCGCGGGCCGACGAGGCGCTGGAGCTGCTGCGCGCCCTGTGGGCCGGCGGGCCTGTGGACTTCGCCGGCCGGTTCAGCACCGTGCCCGGCCTGGCGCTGGACCCCGGTCCGGTGCAGCCGGGCGGGCCGCCGATCTGGCTGGGCGGGCGTCGTCCCGCGGCCGTGCGCCGGGCCGGCCGGTCCGCCGATGTCTGGATGCCGTACATGTACACGCCCGAGCAGCTGGCCCGCAGCCTGGGCGAGGTGCGGGAGGCGGCCGAGCAGGCCGGGCGCGACCCGTCGGCGGTGCGCGGCGCGGTGTTCTCCTGGGGCGCGGTGCACGAGGACGCCGCCAGGGCGCGCGAGGAGGCGATCGAGACGGTGAGCGCCGTCTACTCCCAGGACTTCACCCCGCTCGCCGACCGCTACCTGCTGCACGGCGACCCCGACCGGGTGGTGGCCCGGGCGCTGGAGTACGCCGACGCCGGAGCGGAGACGCTGGTCTTCTCCCCGTCCGGGGAGGGCGCCCGGCGGCAGGACGCCGTCGACCTGTTCACCGCCGCCGTCCTGCCGCGGCTGCAGGACGCCGGCACCCCTCGCGGAGCGGGCTGATCCGGTGCGGCCCGACGCTGCCCGTGCGGCACCGGCCGGACCTACGCCGAGTGTTGCGGCCCGCTGCACGACGGGACGGCGACCGCGGGGACGGCCGAGCAGCTGATGCGCTCCCGGTACAGCGCCTTCGCCGTCGGCGACCCGGCGTACCTGCTGGCCACCTGGCACACCTCGACCCGTCCCCGGACGCTGGACCTGGACCCCGACGTCCGGTGGACCGGGCTGGACGTGCTGGCCACCAGCGGAGGGACGCTGCTGGCCGCCGAGGGGACCGTCGAGTTCCGGGCGCACCACCTGCTCGGCGGGTCCGCCGGCGTCCAGCACGAGCGCAGCCGGTTCGTCCGCGAGGACGGCCGGTGGCGGTACCTGGACGGTGTCTCGCTGGCCTGAGGCTCCACCGCGCCCGAGCACGGCTGCTCCAGTAGCGTCCCGCTCCGGCCCAGCCACGGCTCCCGGAGGGACGGACATGCCGATCGACCTGCAGGAGTTCCACCCCCCACCGGCCGGCTTCAACGCCTGCCGCGCCTGCGTCTACTGGACGACGGGCTCGCCGGCGATCTGCTACCCGTGCTCCTCCACCGGCGTCGAGGTGGCCGCCGCGGCCACGTGCGGCGTCTGCGGTCAGGCCCTCGAGGGCGGAGCCGGGTGCCCCAACGCCGTCTGCACCCTCGAGGACCGGTACTTCTCCCGGATCCACACCGTGTCACCGCGCACGGAGGAGATGTGGGACGCGGTCATGGACTACAAGTACGCGGACCAACGCGGCTGGGCCGACGTCCTCGGGCGGGTCCTCGTGGGCTTCCTCGGCGCCCACGGCGAGGAGATGCGGCGCTTCGACGTCATCACCACCGGCGCCATCCACATCGGACCTCAGGCCCCCCGCCTGTGGGACTACCTGCAGCTGATCGTCGAGGCCGCCGCGCGCCAGGGCCCCGAGTGGCCGTTCGCGCCGGGCCTGATCGCGAAGTCCCGGCCGACCGGGCGGTTCCTCGGGATCAGTCCGCAGGAACGGCGCGAGATCGCGGAGGGCGAGCTGCGGGCCGCCCTGTCGGTGCCCGAGCCCGAGCGGGTGGCCGGACGGCGCGTCCTGGTGTTCGACGACATCTACTCCGAGGGCTACTCGCTGCGCGAGATGGCCCGGGTGCTGCGCGAGGCGGGCGCGGTCGAGGTGGCCGGCCTGGTGCTCGCCCGCCGCAAGGGCGGCTGAGCGAACCGGTTCAGCCGACGAGCCGGGCGCACTCCGGGCAGCGCGGGACGGACCAGAGCGCCTGCCAGTCGAGGTCGGCGATCGTGGTGACGAGCACCCCGCACGCGGACTCGGCCAGGCCGTCGACCACGGGCCGGGCGACCGCGTGCGCCAGCTGCACCGCCCGGTCCAGGTCCCGGCCGTCGCGCAGCGGGTCGTGCGCCACCGATGCCACGTGGGTACCGGTCACGTACAGGCTCGCCGTCATGGCAGGGAGCATCGCCGTCCCAGATGTCCGGGAGGTGACGTCCAGGGCGTCGTCCACCCGACGTGAGGCGACGCACACGAGCCGGGCAGGCGATGTGAGGATCGAGGGCCCACCGGGTAGCTCCGGTGCAGGCACCACCGGGGAGCTCCGGCTCCCGTTCCTCAACGGAGAGGACAGCGCGTGATCCCCGTCGCCACCATCACCACCGCCTGGCAGTACGCCTACGAAGAGGGCCGGATCCACTACACGGTCACCGACGGGGAGCACGAGCGCTGCTGCGTCGCCGACCCCGGCACCGAGATGCACGCCCTGCTCCTGCCGCACGTCAGCGCTCCGGTCTGGCCACCGCAGCAGAGCGGCGCGTCCCAGGTGTCCATGGGCCAGTGAGCAGCCGGCCCCGCCGACCGGTGGTCGACGGGGCCGGGGACGGGAGGAGTGGCGGGATCAGGCCGGCTCGACGCCGAAGGCCGAGGCGAGCTTCTCGATCTTGCGGGCCCGGCCGAGCCGGGGCAGGTCGCTGCCGTCCCGGATGACCTGGCCGCGGGCGTCGAAGTCGGCGAGGAAGTCCCGGGCCCACGCGACGTCGGAGGGAGCCGGGCTGATCACCTCGTTGATCACCGGCAGCTGGTCCATCTGGAGGCAGAGCTTGCCGGTCAGGCCGAGGGAGACGGTGAGCGCCGACTGCTCGCGCAGCACCGGGTGGCTGGTGCTGACCGTCGGCCCGTCGATCGGGCCGGGCAGCCCACCGACCCGGCTGGCGATGACCAGCCGGGAGCGGGGGTAGGCCATCGCCAGGTCGTCGGCGCTGGTGCCGGTGTCCCGGCGGTAGTCGCCGCTGCCGAAGGCCAGCCGGAAGGCGCCGCGGGCCGAGGCGATCCGGACGGCCTCCTCGATGCCCAGCGCCGACTCGACCAGGGCCAGCACCGGCGTGGACCCGCCGAGCCGGTCGTAGGTCTCGGTGACGTGCTCGGCGGCCTCGGTCTTGGCCAGCATCACGCCGGCCAGGCCGGGCAGCCCGGCGAGGGCGTCGACGTCGCCGGTCCAGAACTCGGTGGACCGGTCGTTGATCCGCACCCACGCGCGCTTGTCGCCGGACGTCAGGTACTCCACGACGTCGGCGCGGGCGGCGGGCTTGCGGGCCGGGTCCACCGCGTCCTCGATGTCGAGGATGACCTGGTCGGCGCGCGAGTCGTGCGCCTCGTCGAAGAGCTCCCTGCGGGCGCCGTTGACCAGCAGCCACGAGCGGGCGATTCCGGGATCTACGTTCCTGCCTCTGTGCACCGGGACATTCTGGCCGCCGCGCGCGCCCGCGCACCGGCGGGTGGCCCCCCGACCGCGCGGAGGTGACCAGGAGCACCGTCCCGGGATGCGCCGGGTCACGCCGTCACGGCCGGGCGCGCTCCCAGCCGATGGCCGGCGCCACGTGCGCGACGATCGTCTGCAGGAGCCGGGCGTTGTACTCGACGCCCAGCATGTTGGGCACGGTGAGCAGCAGCGTGTCGGCCTCGCGGACGGCGGCGTCCTTGGCCAGCTCCTCGGCGAGCCGGTCGGGCTCGCCGACGTAGCTCTTCCCGAACCGCGACCGCGCCCCGTCGAGCACGCCGACCTGGTCCTCGCCGGTCTCGCTGCCGAAGTACTGCCGGTCCAGGTCGGTGGTCACCGGCATCACGCTGCGGCTGACCGACACCCGCGGCTCACGCTCCCAGCCGGCGTCGGCCCACGCGGCGCGGAACCGGGCGATCTGCTCGGCCTGCAGCTCGTCGAAGGGCACGCCGGTGTCCTCGGTGAGCAGCGTGGAGCTCATCAGGTTCATCCCCTGCTCGGCGGTCCACACCGCCGTCGCCCGGGTGCCCGAGCCCCACCAGATGCGGTCGCGCAGCCCCGGCGCCTGCGGCTGCACGGCCAGCCGGCCGCCGACCCCGCCCGAGGTCCGCGGGTCGGTCCGGGCGACGGCGGCGCCGCTGATCGCGGACAGGAACAGCGCGGCGTGCTGGCGCGCCATGTCGCCGTCGTCGCTGCCCACGGCCGGCACGTACCCGAAGCTCTCCGCGCCGCGCAGCGCCGTCTCCGGTGACCCGCGGCTGATGCCCAGCTGCAGCCGGCCGTCGGCGAGCAGGTCGGTGGCCGCGGCCTCCTCCGCCATGTACAGCGGGTTCTCGTAGCGCATGTCGATCACGCCGGTGCCCAGCTCGATCCGGGAGGTCCGGGCGGCCATCGCGGCCAGCAGCGGGAACGGCGCGGCCAGCTGCCGGGCGAAGTGGTGCACGCGCACGAACGCGCCGTCGACCCCCAGCTCCTCGGCGGCCACGGCCAGCTCGACGGTCTGCTGCAGCGCGTCGCGCGCCGTGCGGACCTGGGACCCGGCCAGCGGTTGCCAGTGCCCGAAGGACAGGAAACCGATCCGCTTCCGCACGTGGGCGCCGATCTCGCTCATGCCCTCCCCAGCGCCGGAGCGCGGCCGCGGATTCCCCCTCACCGGGACGATCCGGGCCGGCGGCGCGGTTGTGCTCCCCGACACGTCCGGACGACGAGAGGAGCACCCACCATGCGCGCGACCATCGACGGCACGGTCATCGCCGAGGCACCGGAGAGCGACCTCGTGCGGATCGAGGGCAACTGGTACTTCCCGCCCGCGGCGGTCACCGAGGGCGCGCTCACCGAGAGCCCGACGGCCTACACCTGCCCGTGGAAGGGCCCGGCCCAGTACTTCGACGTGGTGACCCCCGCGGGCACCCGCAAGGACGGCGCCTGGAGCTACCCGGAGCTCCTGCCGTCCGCGGTGGAGCGGGTCGGCCGGGACTTCGCCGGCTACGTCGCCTTCTCCCCCGGCGTCACCGTCGGGGACTGACCGGTCCGCCGGGACGCGTCCTCCGACGTGCGGACGCGTCCCGGGATCGTCACGATCTCGTAACGCACCGTCCCACTCTGTCCCACCGGTCTGGCGGGACACCGGTCTATAACTCACCGTGACGGCACGAACACGCCTCGCCTCCGCGGTTCCGGTGCTGCCGACCGGCGATGGGTCACCCTGTCCCCGTGACGCTCTCCGCACCCCCGACCCCACCGGGCGCCTCGGAGCCGCTCCGCGCGGTCGCCGGGCAGCGGCTGCGCGCGGCCGACATGCTGCTGGCCGACCGGGGTCAGCTGGTCCGCGCCCTGTTCCTGTCCGCACCCATCGGCAAGGCCGTGATGGGCACCGACGGCCGGATGCTGGTGGTCAACGCGGCGCTGTGCGCGCTCACCGGCCGCACCGCCGAGGACCTGGTCGGCCGGCACCTGGACCTGCTCAGCCACCCCGACGACGTCCCGCTGGAGGACCAGGCGCTGGAGCCCGCGCCGGGCCGCCCGCTGCTCGACCCGCAGCTGGAGATCGTCGGCGAACGCCGCCTGCAGCGCGCCGACGGCGAGACGCTGTGGGTACACCAGAGCCGCGAGGTCGTGTACCGGACGACCGGCGAGCCGCAGTTCGTGCTGCTGTCCCTGCTGGACGTCACCGACCGCCGCCAGGCCGAGGACGACCTGGTGCTGCGCGCCTTCACCGACCCGCTGACCGGGCTGCCCAACCGCCGGGCGCTGACCGAGCGCCTGCAGCACGCGCTCGCCGTCAGCCGCCGGCGCGGGACCACCGTCGGCGTGGTGCACCTCGACCTCGACCGTTTCACCGCGGTCAACGACGCCCTGGGCCACGAGGGCGGCGACCAGCTGCTGTGCCAGGTCGCCGACCGGCTGCGCTGGAGCACCCGGGTGGAGGACATGGCCGTGCGGTTCGGCGCCGACGAGTTCCTCGTGCTGGCCGAGGAGGTCGAGGACGTCGAGTCGCTGCGCGCCCTGGCCGACCGGCTGCTCAGCGTGCTGGACGAGCCGTTCGTGGTGCACGGGCGCGAGGTCACGCTCTCGGCCGGCGTCGGGGTCACGCTCGGCTGTGACCTGGCCCCCGAGGCCCTCCTCCGCCAGGCGCACAGCGCGCTCGCCCGGGCCAAGGCCAGCGGTGGCCGCGGCCGCATCGAGTTCCACGACGGGGCGCTCACCGACGGCGACATCGACCAGCTGCAGCTGGAGACCGACCTGCGCCGGGCGGTGGAGGCCGACGAGCTGCGGCTGTTCTACCAGCCGATCGTGGCGCTCTCCGACGAGCGGCTGCTGGGCTACGAGGCGCTCATCCGCTGGCAGCACCCCACCCGTGGGCTGCTGCCCCCGGGCGCCTTCCTGTCCGCGGCCGAGGACAACCGGCTCACCTCCCGGCTCGGCGAGTGGGTGCTCCACCGGGCCTGCAAGGACGCCGCCGGCTGGGACGGCGACCTGCGGGTGCACGTGAACATCTCCGCGCGGCACCTCGCCGAGCCCGGCTTCAGCGAGCTGGTCTCCGACGCGCTGGCCGGGTCCGGCCTCGAGCCGCACCGCCTGGAGCTGGAGATCACCGAGTCGACCGCGCTCTTCGCCGCCGAGGCCACCCTGCGGTCGGTCTCGGAGGTCACCGAGAGCGGCGTGACGCTGGCGCTCGACGACTTCGGCACCGGTTACTCCGCGATCAGCGCGCTGCACCGGCTGCCCATCCACACCCTCAAGATCGACCGGTCCTTCGTCGCCGACGTGGTCGACGAGCCGGCCACCGCGGCGCTCGTCCAGGGCCTGCTGCAGCTCGGGGCCGGCATGGGCCTGCAGGTCATCGCCGAGGGCATCGAGGACGGCGAGCAGGCCCGCTGGCTGCTCGAGCACGGCTGCGCCATGGCCCAGGGCTACGCCTTCGGCCGCCCGGCGCCGCTGCCGGCCCGGGACCTCGGCGTGGTGTCCGCACCTGCCGACCTGACCCCGCTGGGCGACGCGGCCCAGCTGGCCCGGGCCGCCGGACCGGCTCCAGCGGAGCCCGCCCCCGCGCCGGTCGACCCCGCGGACCCGGCCGCCCCGGGCGCGCACGCCGTCGACCGGCTGGACGTCGAGCGGCTGCTGCGCGCCGTCGGGGACGCCGCCCCGGCCGACGACGCCGACCGGGGCTCCGGACCCGACGACCCCGAGGGCGCCGCCCCGCGCTGACGGCGCCGCCCCGCGCTGACCGCGCCGTCCCGCGGTGTCGGGGGTGTCCTCGCGGTCGACCGGGTGGGCACCCCCACACCGCGTGGTCAGCCGACGGGCGTGACCGTCGCGCGCACCGTCACCGGCGCCGGCCGCTTGGCGGCCCGCCCGTCCCCCGAGGACCGGCCGCGCAGCCGCCGGCCGATCCACGGCAGCACGAAGCCGCGGACCCAGGCGAGCTCCTGGGCGAGCACCTCGCGGGGCGGCAGCGGCGGAGCGGGCTCCAGCGGCCGGCGCCAGTCGGTGCCGTCCCCGGCGACCGGCACCCCGAGGGCCGCGGCGGCGGCGAGCGCCGTCCGGCGGTGTCCCTCGGCGGTCAGGTGGATGCGGTCGCCGGCGTCCCACAGTCGGGCGTCCTGGAGCCAGGCGGCGCCCCACTGGTCCAGCACCACGGCGCCCTGCCGGGCCGCGATCGACCAGAGGTGGGCGTTGAACACCGCGACCCGCCCCCGGGTGCGCCGGATGATCGGCGTCTTCCGGGGGTCGACGCCGGTGGCCAGCAGCACGTCTGCGCCGGCCGCCCGGAAGGACACCACCGCGGCCTCCAGGTCGGCGGCGAGCCGGTCGGGGTCGGCGCCGGGGCGCAGCAGGTCGTTGCCGCCGGCGACCAGGCTCACCAGGTCCGGTCCGGCGGCGAGGGCCACCGGCACCTGTTCGGCCAGCACCTGGGCCAGCAGCCGGCCGCGGACGGCGAGGTTCGCGTACTCGACCGACCCGGTGGGCGCGGCCGCCGCGAGGTGCCCGGCGAGCCGGTCGGCCCAGCCGAGGTACCCGTCGGCGGTGCCCGGATCGGGGTCGCTCAGGCCCTCGGTGAAGGAGTCGCCCAGCGCGACGTAGCGCTGCCAGGTACGGCGGTCACTGCCCGGTTGCACGTCCCCACTGCACCATGCCCGGCCGCCGGGACGGGACCGGGGGGAGGCCACCGTGGCCGATCGCACACCCTCCCGTCACCTGCCGGGAACACGGGGCGGTGAGCATGTGCGGTCATGCGCACCGACGTCGCCTGCTCGCTGACCGTCTCCTCCACCGTCCCGGCGACGGCGCTGCTGCAGGTCGCCGTGGCGGCGCCCGGGCTGGAGCGGCTCACCGTGCTCACCGACGGCCGGCCGGTGGACGCCGCCGAGGTGCGGGTGGACGGCGCCCGGGTGCACCGGCTCGAGCTGCCGGCCGGCGACACGGTGATCACCTACAGCGCGCAGGTCGAGTCGGCCGGGAGCCCGCGCCCGGTGACCCCGGCCGAGTGGGCCGAGTACGTCCGGCCCAGCCGCTACTGCCCCGCCGACCAGCTCACCGGGTACGCGCTGCGCGAGTTCGACCGGTCGGTGCCGCGGGCGGAGCTGGTCGCCGGGGTCGCGGCCTGGGTGCACGACCGGCTGGTCTACACCTCCGGCTCCTCCCGGCCGGTGGACACCGCGGTCGACACGCTCCTGTTCGGGCAGGGCGTGTGCCGGGACTACGCGCACCTCACCATCACGGTGCTGCGCGCACTCGAGGTGCCGGCCCGGCTGGTCGCGGTCTACGCGCCGGGGCTGTCGCCGATGGACTTCCACGCCGTGGTCGAGGCGGACGTCGGCGGGACCTGGCAGACCGTCGACGCCACCCGGCTGGCCCCGACGTCCGCGCTGGTGCGGATCTGCTCCGGCCGGGACGCGGCCGACACCGCGTTCCTCTCCCTCTTCGGCGGCCGGGCGACGATGGGCACGGTGGAGGTCACCGCGACGGTGGACGGCGAGCTGCCCGCCCCCAGCGACGAACCGTTCCCCCTTCCCTAGGACCGGGTCAGGCCAGCGAGTCGAGCCGGCGCTGGAGGAAGGCCCGCTCGGCCTCGGTGCCGGCGCGGGCGAGCGCGGCCCGGTAGGCCGTCGCCGCCTCCGCCCGCCGGCCGAGCCGGCGCAGCAGGTCGGCCCGGACGGCGTGCAGCAGGTGGTGCTCCCCGAGGTCCAGGTCCTGGACGAGGGCCAGCGCCGCGGCGGGGCCGTCGACCTCGGCGACCGCGACCGCGCGGTGCAGCGCCACCACCGGCGTGGGCGTCAGCGTCAGCAGCAGGTCGTAGAGCTGCACCACCTGGGCCCAGTCGGTGTCCGCCGCCGTCGGGGCGTCGGCGTGCACCGCGGCGATCGCCGCCTGCACCTGGTACGGACCGGGCTCGCCGCGGTCCAGGCACCGGCGGACCAGCGCCTGCCCCTCGGCGATCATCGCGCGGTCCCACCGGCCGCGGTCCTGGTCGGCGAGCAGCACCAGGTCGCCGGCCGGGGTGGTGCGCGCCGCACGGCGGGCGTCGGTGAGCAGCATGAGGGCCAGCAGCCCGGTCACCTCCGGCTCGTCGGGGAACAGCTCGGTGAGCTGGCGACCCAGCCGGATCGCCTCGGTGCACAGCTCCTCCCGGACCAGCCGCTCCCCGGCGCTGGCGGAGTGGCCCTCGGTGAAGACCAGGTAGACGACGGCCAGCACCGACCGCAGCCGCGCGGGCAGGTCCTCCGCGGACGGCACCCGGTACGGGATGCGGGCAGTGCGGATCTTGCCCTTGGCGCGCACGAGCCGCTGGGCCATCGTGGCCTCGGGCACCAGGAAGGCCCGGGCGATCTCCGCGGTGCTGAGCCCGCCGAGCAGCCGCAGGGTGAGCGCCACCTGGGCGGCCGGGGACAGCGCCGGGTGGCAGCAGGTGAACAGCAGCCTCAGCCGGTCGTCGCGCACCGGGCCGTCCTCCGCCGGCTCGTCCGGCCCGTGCAGCAGGGCCGCCTCGGCCAGCTTGGCGGCCCCCACGGACTCCCGGCGCAGCCGGTCGATGGCCCGGTTGCGGGCCGTGGTGATGATCCAGCCCGCGGGGCTCGGCGGCACGCCGCGCTCGGGCCACGTGGCGACCGCCGCGGTGAACGCGTCCGCGACCGCCTCCTCGGCGAGGTCGATGTCGCCGAGGAGGCGGACCAGGACGGCGACCGCCCGGCCGTGCTGCTCACGGAAGACCTGCTCGACGGGGGTCCGGGTCACCACACGAACGGCCGGACCTCGATCGGCAGCCCGATGGCGGCGACGTACTCCCGTCCCCAGCGCAGGGCCTCGTCCAGGTCGGCGACCTCGATGACGGAGAACCCGCCGACGTACTCCTTCCCCTCGGCGAACGGGCCGTCGACGGTCAGCACCTCGTCCCCCTTCGGCCGCAGCACGGTGGCCGACGACGGCGCGGCCAGCCCGCCGGCGAAGACCCAGGCGCCGGCCTCCCGGACGCGGGTCTGCACCGCCTCGACCCGGGCCATGATCTCGGTGAGCTGGTCGGGGGTGGGCGGCTTCGCGCCCTCGGCCGGCGTGACGACGCTGAGCAGGTACTGGGTCATGGGGTGCTCCTCTCCGCGGGACCGGCCCGCTGCCGGCTCCCACCCCCTGTACGAACGGGGACCGGGCAGATCGACACCGCGCTCAGGAACGTGCCGACGCGCCACCGGGCTGCTGCCTGCGGAGGTCCTCGGGCACCAGCTCGACGAGCTCCTCGGGCAGCACCGGCAGGTCCAGCAGGGACAGCTTCACCCGGCTGCGCGCGGCGGCCGGCGAGTCGTCGATGCGAACCAGCAGGCCGGCGTCCCGGCGGACGGTCACCCGCAGCTCGTCGCCGGCGCTGCACTCGCCGCTGGGCACGCCGTCCAGCTCCAGGGCCGGGCGGCCGCCGGTCAGCTCCAACTGCAGCGGCTCGTCCGCCCCGACCAGCACGGTCCGGCTGATCCCGTTCAGCGGCGCCGACGGGGTGACCAGGATGCCCTCGGCGCCCGGGCTCATCACCGGCCCACCGGCGGCGTAGTTGTAGGCGGTCGACCCCATCGGGGTCGACATGATCAGGCTGTCGCAGCGGTAGCGCCCGTAGCGGCGGCCGGACACCGAGAGGGTCGCCTCCACGACGCCCTCGCCCCAGGACGCCCTCGTCCCACGGCCCCCTCGCAGGGTCCCGCCACGAGCGTGCGAGTGGCGGGGGGCGAGGGGGTCCTGTCGCAGGCAGCTGCGCGACTCGATCGTGGACCGCCCCTCGGCCATCGCGACGAGCGCGGCCTCCAGCTCCCGGGCCTCCACCTCGGCCAGGAAGCCCAGCCGCCCGAAGTTGACCCCGAGGACCGGCACGGGCGCGGCGTGCACCAGCCGCATGGCGCCCAGCAGGGTGCCGTCGCCGCCCAGGGCGATGATCCCGTCGCAGTCGCGGGCGAGCTCGGCGACGTCGACCGGCCGCACCCCCGCCAGCCCGGCCCCGTCCTGGCGTGCCCTGAGCTTGCGAAGGGCTCGGGGACGGGGTCCTTCTGCTGCTCCACCGCTCGCGAGCAGTCGCGGCGCGGGTGCAGCACCAGGCCGATCCTGGTCCCGTCGTGCACCGGCTCAGCCCCGGAAGGTCTCGAGCAGGCGCAGCCACACCTCGCTGATCGTCGGGTAGGACGGGACGGCGTGCCACAACCGGCCGATCGGCACCTCGCCGACGACCGCGACGGTCGCCGAGTGCAGCAGCTCGGCCACGCCGACGCCGACGAAGGTGACCCCAAGCAGCACCTCGCGCTCGGTGTCCACCACGGCGATCGCCGTCCCGGTGTACCCGTCGGCGAACAGAGCGGCCCCGGCGACGCCCCCCATGTCGTACTCGACGACCCGGTGCGGCAGGCCGGCGTCGGCGGCCTGCGCGGCGGTCAGCCCGACCGCGGCCACCTGCGGGTCGGTGAAGACCACGCTCGGGGTGGCCCGCCGGTCGGCGGTGGCCACGAACGGCGACCAGTCGGCCAGGTCGACCTGCTCGCCGCGGGCGCGGGCGACGATCGCGGCACCGGCCTGCCGGGCCTGGTACTTGCCCATGTGGGTGAGCTGCTTGCGGCCGTTGACGTCGCCGACGGCGTAGAGCCAGCCACCGGGGACGCCGGGGACCTGCAGCGACTCTTCCACGTCGAGGTACCCGCCGCCCTCCAGACCCACGGTCTCCAGGCCGAGCTCCGCGGTGTTGGCGGCCCGCCCGGTGGCCACCAGCATCTCGTCGCCGCGGACGTCCCCGTCGGCGGTGGTGACCACGACCCCGTCGTCGTCCCGGCGGGCGGCCCGCACGTCGGCACCCAGCCGGACGTCGACGCCCAGCTCCCGCAGGGCGGTCAGCACCGCCTCGCCGGCTGCCGGTTCCAGGTCGGGCAGCAGCCGGTCGCCGCGCTGGAGGAGGGTCACCGACGAGCCCAGCTGCTGCCAGGCGGTGGCCATCTCGCAGCCGACGTAGCCGCCGCCGACCACCACCAGCCGGCCGGGCGCCTCCTCCGCGCTGGTGGCCTCCCGCGGGGTCCAGGGCCGGACGTCGGCCAGCCCGTCGACGGGCGGCACGGCGGCTCGCGACCCGGTGCAGACGGCGACCGCATGCCGGGCGACCAGCGTCACCTCGGTGCCGTCGTCCCGGGTCACCACCACGCGGCAGGGTCCGGCCAGCCGTCCCCGGCCCCGGACCAGGTCGATCCCGGCGCCCTGCACCCACTCGACCTGGCTCGAGTCGTCCCGGTCGTGGGTGAAGGTGTCCCGCCGGGCCAGCGTGGCGGCGACGTCCTGCTCGCCGGTGACCGCCGCGGCGGCGCCCTGCACCGCGCGGGCCGCGGCGATCGCCTCGCTGCCGCGCAGCAGCGCCTTGCTGGGCATGCACGCCCAGTAGGAGCACTCGCCGCCGACCAGCTCGGACTCGACGAGGACAGCGCTGAGGCCGCCGCGCACGACGACGTCGGCGACGTTCTCACCGGTCGAGCCGGCGCCGAGCACGATGACGTCGTGGGTCTGGTCTACCTCGGTCACCCGGCCATCCTGTCCGTTGTGCTCCACTGACCGCCATGCCGGTCGACGCCGCGGAGTACGCCGCCGCCCTGCGCCAGTACGCCGCGGGGGTCGCGCTGATGACGGTGCGCGACGACATCGACGACGTCGGGACGACGGTCACCTCGGTGATGAGCGTGTCGGCCGAACCGCCGCTGGTCGCCGTCGGCCTGGCCGCCGAGGGCTATCCGGCCGAGGTGCTGGAGGCCGTCGGCTCCTGCGCGCTCAACGTGCTCGCCGCCGGGCACGGGATCCTGGCCAGCCGGTTCTCCTCCGCCGGCCGGCCCAGCGCCCGGCACCTGCTGGAGACGGTGCCGTGGCACCGGGCCGAGCACAGCGGCGGCATCGTGCTGGACGGGGCGCTGACCGCGCTGGACTGCCGGCTGGACTCGCTGGTCCCGGCCGGCAGCCACGTGCTGGCCCTGCTCACCGTGGAGGCCGTCCCGGTGCTGGGCGACGGCGACCCGCTGCTCCGGCTGCGCGGCCGGTGGACCGACGGGTCCGGCCAGGCGCCCCGCCGTCCTCCAGGGGGCTGACGGCCCTGGCCACGTCCAGAGGCGCTCGCCCTGAGCTTGCGAAGGGTGAGGGGGACGTGGTCCTTCTTGTCACATCCGGACCGGCCGCGGTGCTGTATGGATGTGGACCTCACGAGACGGCGCGCGCCGGCCGCAGCCCTGTCGCCCGCCGTGGCACTGACCGCCGGGTGGGCCGCCGCCCCGGGACGGATCGAGCGGGAGGACGGAGCCGTGTCGAGTCCGCCGACCCGCGCAGCGGTGCGCGAGGACCTCGAGACGGTCTTCCGGGCCGACTACGCCCGGGTCGTCGCGGTGGCCGCCCGGGTGCTCGGCTCCCGGGACGAGGCCGAGGACGTGGCGCAGGAGGTCTTCCTGTCCTTCAGCCGCTCCGCCGTGCCGGCCGCCGAGGCACCGCGGTGGCTGTCCGTGGCCGCCGTGCACACCGCCCTGAACGTGCTGCGCTCCGGCCGCCGGCGCGCGGCCCGCGAGCAGGTGGCCGGCGACGACCCGGTCGCCCCCGACGTCGCCGACGCCGTGGTCGTCCTGGACGAGCGCGGCCGGGTGCGGGCGGCGCTGGCCAGGCTGCCGCACAAGCAGGCCGCCGCCCTCGTCCTGCGGCACAGCGGGCTGAGCTACGCCGACGTGGCGGCAGCCCTCGACCTCTCCCCCGGCAGCGTCGGCACCACCGTCCGCCGCGCCGAATCCGCCCTGCGCAAGGAGTTGAACGCACATGCGTCATCCGACTGACGGCACGCTGCGCCGGCTGATCGACGAGCCGGCCGGCGTCCCCGACACCGACCGCGCACACATCGCCGGCTGCGACACCTGCCGGGGGGACCTGGACCGGATGCGCTCCGACGCCCGGCTCGCCGCCGCCGCCCTGGACGTGCCCGGGGACGTGGACGTCGACGCCGGCTGGGCGCGCCTGTCCACGGCCGTCCGTCCGGCCACCCGCCCGGCCGGCCGGACGGCGGTCGTCGCGCGGCCCGCCGGCTGGCGGACCGCGGTGCGCAAGCCCGCGGTCGCCGCCCTCAGCGCGGTGCTGCTGGTCACCGGGGCCGGGGTCGCGGCGGCCAACGACTGGCTGCCGATCTTCAGCACCGAGAGCGTCGACCCCGTCGAGATCACCTCGACCGAGCTCGTCCAGCTGCCCGACCTGTCCGCCTACGGTGACCTCCAGCTCACCCAGGAGCCGCAGACCGAGCAGGTGGCCGACGCCGCGACCGCGCGCGAGCGCACCGGTCTGGAGGTCCCCGAGGTCGACGGGCTGCCCGAGGGCGTGACCGGTGACCCGGTCTACCAGGTGGCCGGCGTCGTCGGCGCGACCTTCACCTTCTCGGCGGAGAAGGCCGCGCAGGCGGCCGCCGCCGAGGGCGAAGTCCTGCCGCCCCCGCCGGCCGGGCTGGACGGCAGCTCGCTGCGGCTGGAGGCCGGACCGGGTGTCGCGGCGGTCTGGGCGCAGCCCACCGGCGTCCCCACCATGGTGGTGGCGCACGTCGTCGCGCCGCAGGTCTACTCCTCCGGCGTGCCGTTCGAGACGGTGCGCGACTACCTGCTGTCCCTCCCGGGCCTCCCGGACGGGCTGGCGGATCAGCTGCGCGACCTGTCCGCGGACGGCTCGACGCTGCCCCTGCCCGTCCCGGCGGAGATGGTGACCACCGACACCGCCGACGTCGACGGCTCCTCCGCGACGGTGCTCACCTCCCGCGACGGGTTGTTCGCCGGTGTGGTCTGGGTCGAGGACGGTGTGATGACCGGCGTCGCCGGGTCGCTGAGCGCCGACGAGCTCCTGGCGGTCGCCCGTGGCCTCGGCTGACGCCACCGTCCGGCGGGTGCCCGGCGGCACCACCGCTGCCGGGCCCGAGGACGACGGGTCCACCGGGCTGCCGCCGTCCCCGGCGGTCTGGTGCTCCGGGCTGCGCAAGCGGTACGGACGCCAGACTGCCGTGGAGGACGTCTCGTTCACCGTCGCCCGCGGCGAGGTGCTCGGCCTGCTCGGCCCCAACGGCGCCGGGAAGACCAGCGTCATCAAGATGCTGCTGGGCCTGGTCCGGCCCGATGCCGGCGAGGTGCTGCTGCTGGGGAGGCGGTCGTCCGACCCGCGGTCCCGCAGTGCGGTCGGGTACCTGCCCGAGCTGTTCCGCTACCAGCCGTGGCTGACCCCGGCCGAGGTGCTGGACCTGCACGTCCGGCTCGCCCGCGCCCGGGTCGACCGCGCCGAGCAGCGTGAGTGCCTGGCGCTCGTCGGCCTCGCCGACCGGGCCGACGACCGGCTGGGCGGCTTCTCCAAGGGCATGCAGCAGCGGCTCGGGCTCGCCGTCGCGCTGGTCGCCCGCCCGGAGCTCGTCGTCCTCGACGAGCCGACCAGCGCACTGGACCCGATCGGCCGGGTCGACGTCCGCGACCTGGTGCTCGCGCTGAAGTCGCGGGGCGTCGCGGTGCTGCTCAACTCGCACCTGATCGGCGAGGTCGAGCGGGTCTGCGACCGGGTGGTGATCCTCGACAAGGGCCGGGTGGCCGCGTCCGGGACGCTGGCCGAGCTGCTCGGGAAGCGTGAGGTCCGGCTGCGGCTGGGCACCGCGGACCGGCGCGCGGAGGACCGGCTGCGGGCGGCCGGCCCGCTGACCCGCGAGGGCGACTGGTTCACCGTCGCCCTCGGAGCCGACGACGACGGCGTCACCGTGCCCGACCTGGTGCGCGACCTGGTCGCCCTGGGCGTCCGGGTGCACGCCGTCGAGCCGGTGCGGATCAGCCTCGAGGAGCGCCTGCTGGGCATCCTGCGCCACGAGGAGCCCCACTCCGAGGAGGTCGCGCGATGACCGCGCTCACGATCGCCGGACTCACCCTGCGCGAGGCAGCCCGGCGCCGGGTCGTCTGGGCGCTGCTGGCGCTGACCGTGGTGCTGCTCGCGCTCAGCGGGTGGGGCTTCTCGAAGCTGATCGGCCTGGACACCGAGCTCGGCACGATGACCAGCGGGGAGGCCCGCCTGGTGGCCTCGGTGCTGCTCAACCTGATCATGTTCGGGATGAGCCTCATCGCGGCGATCGGGACGGCGTTCCTCGCCGGGCCGACGGTCGCCGGCGAGGTGGAGTCCGGGCAGGCGCTGGCGGTCCTGGCCCGCCCGGTCCGCCGCTCGGCGGTGCTGTTCGGCAAGTGGCTGGGGCTGGCCGCCTTCGGCTGCGGGTACGTGGTGCTGGCCGGCCTGGCGCAGATGCTGGTCGTCCGGGGGACGGTCGGCTACTGGCCCCCGGCTCCCGCCACCGGGCTGGCGCTGCTCGCGGCCGAGACGGTGGTGCTGCTGACGTTGGCGCTCCTGCTGTCCAGCGTGGTCTCCCCGATGGCGTCGGGCATCATCGCGGTCGGGCTCTTCGGGGCGACCTGGATCGCCGGTGTGGTCGGCGGGCTCGGCGGGGCGCTGGGCAACGAGGGCGTCGAGCGCGTGGGCGCCGTCTCCCGGGTCCTGCTGCCCACCGACGGGTTGTGGCGTGGGGCGATGAACGCCTTCCAGGACCCGATCGCGCTGCCCCAGATGGGCGCCGGCGAGGCCGGGTTCCCCTTCCTCGCCGACGCCCCGCTGACGCCGGTCTACCTCGTCTGGGCCGCGGTGTGGGTGGCGGTGATCTGGGGGCTGACCGCGCTGTCCTTCCAGCGCCGCGACGTGTAGGACCAGGACGAGACGCGGCGACGTTCCCGGGGGAACGTCGGGACGCCTGCACCCAGTTCCCTCGGGCGGCCCCCTCGGAACATCCAGGGGTCGTGGGGACTCGGCCGAAGGGGCTCAACTGCACATCGGGCCGTCCGTGCCGATCCTCGGGCAGACACGTGCGCCAGACGTGGTGCCGACTGGGAAGTGATCATGGCTGTGTCCCCTGAGAGCATCCCCGGCGCCGAGCGCATCCTGGTCCGTTCCGAACCCGTGTGGCGCGCCTTCGCGGCTGTCTCGTCGTTCGCACGTGCCGCCGCAGTCCTCGCTCCGTGGGCGGACACGGGATCCCGGATCGGCGGACCGGCAGTGGCGGGCACCTTCTTCGCCGCTGCGTCGTCCGGCGCCACCGCACGCTGGGCGACCCGCGGTCGGACGCTGATCGGCCGGACCTTCTTCCGCGTCATCTCCTTGGACGCCAGTCAGGTCCACCAAGCGCAGGAGAAACGCGGTGTCGCTGTCATGACCTCGGACGGGCGGTCGCTGGCTCTGACCGGTGAGTCCAAGCAGATCGGGGCCTGGCTCACCCGTCACCGAACCGCGCGTGAGGCGGCACGCATCCGAGCCTGGCTCCTCGAGCAGACGGGCACTTGTGCACCGGCGGTGGAGGGCCCGGAATCGCGTGTCCGCTGGAGCACGCTGGGAGGGATGGTGCTCGCGGCACTGCTGGCGCCGGCGGGCGCAGCCGTCGTCGAGTTCATCGGCTGAGAAGGCGTACTACGCCGCCAACGGGCCCGTCGCTTCGCGAGATCTGCGGTCTGGTGGCCCGCAGGCGCCCGAGGGCCACCAGACCGCAGATCTCGCGGGCACCGCACGAGGCCGGGGGGCCGGAGTACCGGAGCAGCCCGTCCCGGGCATAGCGTCGGGGGCGATGAGCCAGTCGCCGCTGTCCCCGTCGTCGTCCGCTCTCCGCCGCGCGCTCGTGCGGGCGGAACGCGGCGTGTCCCTGGACGCCACCGAGGCCGAGACGCTGCTGCACGCCCGCGGCCTGGGCGAGGGGGACCCGCTGGACCGGCTGCTGACCGCGGCCTCCCGGGTGCGCGACGCCGGGCTGGCCTCGGCCGGGCGGCCCGGGGTGGTCACCTACAGCCGCAAGGTGTTCATCCCGCTGACCCGGTTGTGCCGCGACCGCTGCCACTACTGCACGTTCGTCACCACCCCCGGCCGGCTCCGCAAGGACGGCGAGGCCCCGTTCCTCTCCCCCGACGAGGTCCTGGAGATCGCCCGGGCCGGCGCCGCGCTCGGCTGCAAGGAGGCGCTGTTCACCCTCGGCGACCGGCCCGAGGACCGCTGGCCGGTCGCCCGGGAGTGGCTGGAGGCGCACGGCTTCGACTCCACGCTGGGCTACCTGCGGGCGATGGCGATCCGGGTGCTGGAGGAGACCGGGCTGCTCCCCCACCTCAACCCCGGGGTGCTCAGCTGGGAGGAGGTCCAGCGGCTCAAGCCGGTGTCGGCGTCGATGGGGATGATGCTGGAGACGACGGCCACCCGGCTGTGGTCCGAGCCCGGCGGCCCGCACCACGGCTCCCCGGACAAGGAGCCCGCCGTCCGCCTCCGGGTGCTGGAGGACGCCGGCCGTTCCGCCGTCCCGTTCACCACCGGGGTGCTGCTGGGCATCGGGGAGACCTACGCCGAGCGGGTCGAGGCCATCGCGGCGATCCGCGCCTCGGCCCGCCGCCACCAGCACGTGCAAGAGGTCATCGTGCAGAACTTCCGGGCCAAGCCGCGGACGGCGATGGCCGCGCACGAGGACCTCGGGCTGCAGGAGTACGTGGCCGCCGTCGCCGTCACCCGGCTGCTGCTCGGGCCCGCCGCCCGGGTGCAGGCGCCGCCCAACCTGTCCGACGCCGCCGAGCTCGGGCTGCTGCTGCGTGCCGGGGTCGACGACTGGGGCGGGGTGTCGCCGCTGACCCCCGACCACGTGAATCCCGAGCGCCCGTGGCCGCACATCGACACGCTGGCCGCGCTGACCGCCGAGGCCGGGTTCACCCTGCGCGAGCGGCTGGCCGCCCAGCCGGGCTACGTGACCCAGCCGGAGCCGTGGCTGGACCCCCGGGTGCGGCCGCACGTGTCCGCGCTGGCCGGACCGGACGGGCTCGCCGTCGAGGGCCGGGTCCCCGTCGGGCTGCCCTGGCAGGAGCCGGACGAGGCGTGGGGCGCGACGGCCACCGGCCGCACCGAGCTGCACGTCGAGGTGGACACCGTCGGGCGCACCGGCGACCGGCGGAGCGACTTCGACGCCGTCTACGGCGACTGGGCGGAACTGCGCGAGGCCACCGTCGCCGCCCGGGACGGGCGCTCGACCGCCATCTCGGTCGGCGACCCGGCTGTGCGCGCCGCCCTCAGGCACGCCGAGTCCGACCCGGCCGGGCTGTCCGACGCCGAGTACCTGGCGCTGCTGGGCGCCGACGGCGGCGACCTCGACGCGCTGGCCGCGCTCGCCGACGACGTCCGCCGGCAGGTCAACGGCGACGACGTCACCTACGTGGTGAACCGGAACATCAACTTCACCAACGTCTGCTACACCGGCTGCCGGTTCTGCGCCTTCGCCCAGCGGCGCACCGACGCCGACGCCTACACGCTGTCGATGCAGCAGGTGGGCGACCGGGTCGACGAGGCCTGGGCCGGCGGGGCGACCGAGATCTGCATGCAGGGCGGCATCCACCCCGACCTGCCCGGCACCGCGTACCTCGACCTGGCCCGGGAGGTGAAGTCCCGCCGTCCCGACATCCACCTGCACAGCTACTCGCCGATGGAGGTGGTCAACGGGGCGGCCCGCACCGGGCTGTCCTTCCGCGACTTCCTCGTCGCGGTCAAGGAGGCGGGCGTGGACAGCCTGCCGGGGACGGCGGCGGAGATCCTGGACGACGACGTCCGGTGGGTGCTCACCAAGGGCAAGCTGCCGACGGCCACCTGGCTGGAGGTGGTCCGCACCGCGCACTCGGTGGGGCTGCCGACGACCTCGACGATGATGTACGGGCACGTCGACACCCCGGCGCACTGGGTCGCCCACCTGCGCACCCTGGCCCGCCTGCAGGACGAGACCGGCGGGTTCCGGGAGTTCGTGCTGCTGCCGTTCGTGCACCACAACGCGCCGATCTACCTGGCCGGGGTCGCCCGACCGGGGCCGACCAACCGGGAGAACCGGGCCGTGCACGCCGTCGCCCGGCTGCTGCTGCACGGCCGGATCGACAACGTCCAGACGAGCTGGGTCAAGCTCGGTGACGCCGGCACCCGGACGATGCTCGACGGCGGGGCCAACGACCTGGGCGGCACGCTGATGGAGGAGACGATCAGCCGGATGGCCGGGTCGGGCAACGGCTCGCTGAAGACCATCGCCGAGCTGGAGGCGATGGCCGCCGGCATCGGCCGGCCGGCCCGGCAGCGCACCACCGAGTACGGGACGCCGTCGGCCGAGCGGATGGCCACGGCGCGGTCGGAGGAGGGCCGCCGCGCCCTGACCCTGTCGATCACCCCCGCCTGAGCGGGCGGGTCAGATCCCCAGCACCCGCGCCAGCTGCCGGGTGTCGACGTACTGCTGGAACCGCACGACCTTGCCGTCGCGCAGGTCCCAGACGTGCGCCACCTGGGCGTCCAGCGGCCGGCCGGTGGACCGGCTCCGGGTCGCGCGGTACCGGCCCAGCACGACCACCGTGTCGCCGTCGGTCAGCAGCCGGTCGACCTGGATGGTGAAGCCCTCGTAGGACTGCGCGATCCGGGCGAACACCCCGTCGACCACCTGCTGGGGGCCGATGAAGGGGTGGCCCGGGTGCCAGGGGTTGCCCTCGGCCTCGTTCCACTCGATCTGCTCGTCGAAGACGGCGAGCACCGCGGGGACGTCGCCGCGCGCGAAGGCCTCGTACGCGTCCCGGACGATCGTGGCGTTGTCGGTGACCGTGCGTGTCATGGCGACTCCTGGCCCGCTGCTGGGGTGCCGAGGGTAGGGCCGCGGGCAGGGCTCCTCCAGGGTCCGCGGACCCTGTCCGGGGCGCCCCCCGGGCAGGCGCCGGCCGGGCCGGTGGAGGAGACGCCTCCCCCACCGGCCCGCGCAGATCAGCGCTGGCTGCCGCCGCCGACCATGGGGTCGTCGCCGTCGCCCCTGACGCCTCGCTCGACGCCCTCGGTCGAGGAGTCGGCGGAGTACCCGGCCGGCGCGGACTCGTCGACCAGCACGTCGTCGCGGACGGCGTCGGCCGGCGGCTGGTCCACGATGGTGACCTCCGGCGACTGCACGACCCCGTCGGGCCGGGCGGTCTCCTGCGCCGGCGGTGCCGCCTGCTGCGGCTGCTCGGTCTGCTGGCCGCTCTTCGACGCGGCCACCGCGGCGCCGGCCGCCGCCACACCGGCCACGGCCGCGGCCGCGCCGGCGACGATGCCCGTCGTCGACATCCCGGCCTTGCCGCTGTCCCCGCGGGTCATGGCGGCGGCCTCGACACCGGGGGTGCCGACGCCGACGCCCTCGTTGATCGAGCCGCGCCATGCGCCGGTGGCGTAGCCCTCGTCCTCGACGAGCGCCTTGAAGCGCTGCAGGTCCGAGTTCACCTGGCGCTCCACGATGCCGAGCTTGTCGCCGACCTGCTCCACGACGCCCTCGGGCTCGTACTCCAGCGTCAGGTACACCATCGTCGACATCGGGCCCAGCGACTCGAAGCGGACGGCGCCGGCGTTGGTCGCGCCCTCGGTGGCGGCCCAGGCGATCTTCTGGTCGGGCACCTGCTCGAGGATCGCCGCCTCCCACTCCCGGCGGACCCCGGCGATCTCCGCGGTCCAGTGCAGCCGCTGGTCGTCGTGCTGGTGCACCTCGCTGACCCCGCCCATGAAGTGCGGGAAGTCCTCGAACTGGGTCCACTGGTCGTACGCCGTCCGCACCGGTACGTCGACCTGGATCGACTTCTCCACCCTGGTGGTCATCGCTGTTCCTCCTCCGTCGCAGGACGCTCGTCGCGAGCCTGCACGGGGCGCTACCCCGGGTCCGCGCAGGTGATGCACGGCACAGGGCGGCTCAGCCGCCGTGCGGGACCTTGAAGGGCGCCATCGCGCCGGCGTCGATGACGGTCGTCGTCCCGGTGACGTACCGGGACTCGTCGGAGGCGAGGTAGAGGACGGCGTTGCTGATGTCGACGGCCTCGACCCACGGGACGGGCATCGCGTTGAGCGCCTTCATGCCCTCGGCGGCCTGCTCCCGGGTGGCCCCGGCGACCCCGCCCAGGAACAGCCCCCACACCGGCTCGTTGGCGACCATGGGGGTGTCCACCGTGGTCGGGTGCACGGAGTTCACCCGGATGCGGTGCGGGGCGAGCTCGACGGCGAGGGTGCGCATCAGCCCGGTGACGCCGTGCTTGGCCGCGGTGTAGTGCGCCAGGTTCGGGAAAGCGATCAGCCCGGCGATGGAGCTGGTGAGCACGATCGAGCCGCCCTGCCCGCGCTCCACCATGGCCGGGGCGGTCGCCTTCACCGTCTTCCAGACGCCGGTGAGGTTGATGTCGACGACGTCCTGCCAGACCTCCTCGGTGAGCTCGAGGGCAGGTCCGAAGCTGGCGATGCCGGCGTTGGCGCAGACGACGTCGATGTGCCCGAACTGGGACAGGCCCTCGTCGACGGCGCCCTGCAGCGCGGACAGGTCCCGGACGTCGGCCTGCCGGGCGACGATCCGCCGGTCCAGCGCCTCGACCTGCCGGACCGTCTCGGCCAGGTCGTCCTCCGTCGCGCCGGGGTAGGGCACCGTGGCGACGTCCGAGCAGACGTCCACGGCGATGACGTCGGCGCCCTCCTCGGCCAGCCGCAGCGCGTGCGCGCGCCCCTGCCCGCGTGCGGCGCCGGTGATGAACGCGACCTTGCCCGCCATCCGTGCCATGGCCGTCCCCTCGTCCCGGCCGGGCACCGGAGCGGCACCCGGTGCCCGCACCGTGGCCCGGATCACACCCCCGGTCAAGGGCGGGGACGGCTGCCTCCGCGCGCCCTGTGCCGCCCGTGCGCCGGGCGATGGCTACAGTGCGCTCTGTGAGGTAGGACACCTCACGTCCCCTCGAACGCCCGGGCAGGTCCGCATGCTCTACACCGTGTACGAACTCCAGCGCCGCATGACCACCCCCATGGTGGCCGTGTCCGAGCGGACCGCGCGCGCCCTGCACGCCCTGCCGGCGCCCCTCGTGCCACCCGGCGTCCGGCACGTGCGGGCCGCCTGCGACATCGTCTCCAAGGCCCGCCCGACCCACGAGCGGCCCGCCTTCGGCATCGACGCCGTGGTGGTCGACGACGAGACGGTCCCGGTCACCGAGCGGGCCACGCTGCGCACCCCGTTCGCCACCCTGCTGCACTTCGCGAAGCCGTCGGTCACCGGCCAGCCCCGCGTGCTCGTCGTCGGGCCGATGTCCGGGCACTTCACCACGCTGATCCGGCCGACCATCCGGACGATGCTCTCCGACCACGACGTGCACGTCCTGGACTGGCACAACGCCCGCGACGTCCCGGCCGACGAGGGACGCTTCGGGCTGGACGAGTACATCGAGCACGTGGTGCAGGCGCTGCGGCACCTCGGACCGGACACCCACGTCGTCGCCGTCTGCCAGCCCGCCGTCCCGGTGCTGGCCGCGGTGTCGCTGCTGGCCGCTGCGGGCGACCCGGCCCAGCCCAGCAGCGTCACCCTGATGGCCGGACCGGTCGACACCCGGGTGAACCCGAACCGGATCAACGAGATGGCCGCGGCCAAGCCGCTGTCCAGCTTCGAGCGCCGGCTGATCGACACCGTGCCCTCGCGCTACCCCGGCGCCGGCCGGCGGGTCTACCCGGGCGTCGTCCAGCTGACCGCGTTCATGTCGATGAACCCCAAGCGGCACGTCAGCGCCCACGTGCAGATGTACCGGGACCTGGTGGCCGGCGAGACCGAGAAGGCGGCGACCACCCGCGCCTTCTACGACGAGTACGGCGCCGTCATGGACGTCCCGGCGGAGTTCTACCTGGAGACGGTGCACCGCATCTTCCAGGAGAACCACATGGCGACCGGGCAGTTCACCTGGCGCGGCACCCCGGTCGACCCCGGCGTCATCACCGACACCGACCTGCTCACCGTCGAGGGCGGCCGGGACGACATCTGCTCGCCGGGGCAGACCGTGGCGGCGCACGCGCTGTGCACGGGGCTCCCGGAGGAGCGCAAGCACCACCACCTGCAGGCCGGCGTGGGCCACTACGGCGTCTTCAGCGGCTCCCGCTGGGACGCCGAGGTGTACCCGGTGCTGCGCGCCTTCATCGCCGGCGCCCGGGGCGGCACCTCACAGGCCTCGGCCTGATCACGGGGGCCCGGCCGGGCCCCGGGACGGGACCCGCCGGGGTGCAGAATGCCCGGGTGCCCCCCGGAGCCCGTCGGTGACCGCCCTCGACCCCAGCGGACGCCGGTCGTCGGCCCGGGCGGCGGAGGACGTGTGGCGGCGGCTGCGTCCCGCGCTGGCCGCCGACGCGGTCGCCGCACTCGGGCCCGCCGAGGCCGACGCGTTCCTGGCGCGGGTGGAGGTCGCCCTCGTCGACCTGCACGCGCCCCTCGTCGTCCTCTACGGCGAGCGGGCCGACGTCGAGGAGCTGCTCGACCGGGCGCTGCGCACCGTGCTGGCCGCCGCCGCCGACCGGCCCGCCGAGCTGCGCGCGCTGGACCGGCGCCGGGAGATCGACCCGCACTGGTTCCAGCGGGAACGGATGCAGGGCTACGTCTGCTACGTGGACCGGTTCTGCGGCACCCTCGACCAACTGCCCGGCAAGCTGGACCACCTCGCGGAGCTCGGCACCACCTACCTGCACCTGATGCCCCTGCTGCGGCCGCGGGAGGGCGAGAACGACGGCGGGTACGCGGTGGCCGACTACCGGCAGGTGGACCCGCGGCTGGGCACGATGGCCGAACTCGAGGCGGTCGCCGCGGCGCTGCGCCGGCACGACATGAGCCTCTGCATCGACCTGGTGCTCAACCACACCGCCGCCGAGCACCCCTGGGCGCAGGGCTGGCTGGCCGGCGACCCGGCCTACGCCGGCTTCTACACCGCCTTCCCCGACCGGACGGTGCCCGACGCCTACGAGGCGACCATCCCCGAGGTCTTCCCCGACCGGGCCCCGGGCTCGTTCACCTGGGTGCCCGCGGCCCGCGACGGCGCCGGCGGGTGGGTGTGGACGACGTTCTGGAGCTACCAGTGGGACCTGGACTACACCAACCCCGAGGTCACCCTGGCGATGCTCGGCGAGATCACCTGGCTGGCCAACCGCGGCGTCGAGGTGTTCCGGATGGACGCCATCCCGTTCATGTGGAAGCGGATGGGCACCAGCTGCCAGAACCAGCCCGAGGTGCACGACCTCGTCCAGCTGCTGCACGGGCTGACCCGGATCGCCGCGCCGGCGGTGCTGTTCAAGGCCGAGGCGATCGTCTCCCCCGACGACCTGGTGCCCTACCTCGGCGCGCACGAGCGGGAGCGGCCGGAGTGCGAGCTGGCCTACCACAACCAGCTGATGGTGCTGCTGTGGAGCAGCGTCGCCGCGCAGGACGCCCGGCTGGCCACTGCGGCGCTGCGCCGGATGCGGCCGATCCCGTCGTTCGCCACCTGGGTGACGTACGTGCGGGGGCACGACGACATCGGCTGGGCGGTCAGCGACACCGACGCGGCGGCGGTCGGCGCGGACGGCGACGGCCACCGGCACTTCCTCAACGACTTCTTCTCCGGCCGCTTCCCGCACTCCCCCGCCCGGGGCGCCCTGTTCCAGGAGAACCCGCTCACCGGGGACGCCCGGATCTCCGGGACGGCGGCGTCGCTGTGCGGCATCGAGTCCGCGCTGGAGCGCGGCGACGAGGCGGCGCTGGAGCGTGGGGTCCGGCGGCTGCTGCTGATGTACTCGGTCGCCTACGCCTACGGCGGCATCCCGCTGCTCTACATGGGCGACGAGCTGGCGCTGCGCAACGACACCGCCTACCTGGCCGACCCCGAGCGCGCCCCGGACAACCGCTGGATGCACCGGCCGCCGATGGACTGGGCGGCGGCCGGACGCCGGCACGACCCGGACACGCTGGAGGGCCGGGTGTTCGGCCGGCTGCGCCGGATGGGCGAGGTCCGCCGGTCGCTGCCCGCCCTGCGCGGCGGGGCGGAGCCCACGGTCGTGGACGCCGGCAGCGACCGGGTGCTGGTCTGGCGGCGGCGGCACCCGCGCAGCGGCACGTTCGTCGGGCTGGCCAACTTCTCCTCGATGCCCGCGGTCGTCGACGCCGACACCGTCACCGGCTTCGGCAGCTACGAGCTGGCGCTGGGCAGCGACGGGCCGCTGACCGTGCAGCAGCGGGGGCTCGTCGTCCCCGGGCTGGGCTTCGCCTGGTACGCCGAACCCTGACCCGAGGAGGAACCCGTGAGCACCCACCCCACCGACCGGCCGGACGGCTGGCACCGGCCGCTGCGGCACGTCCGCGCCGGCGAGCTGTCCGGCGACACCGGCCAGACCGGCGGGATGACCCGCCGGGAGGCCATCTCGGCCCGCACGGTCGGCTCGCAGCGGGTGTGGATGGGGCAGACCTCCGTGGCGCCGCGGACGTCGTCCGGCGACCACCACCACGGCGACTCGGAGACCGCCATCCACGTCGTCTCCGGGCACCCGGTGTTCGTCTTCGCCGAGGACGGGCAGGAGGTCCGGCTGGCCACCGCGCCGGGTGACTACGTCTTCGTGCCCCCGTTCGTCCCGCACCGCGAGGAGAACCCGACCGACGAGGAAGCGGTGGTGGTGATCGCCCGCAGCAGCCAGGAGGCGATCGTGGTGAACCTCCCGGGCCTGCTGGACGCCGGTGACCCGGAGGGTCCTCCCGGCTGACCGGATCGCTCCGCACGGCCTCGGGCACCACGTCGCCACCGGATGCGGCATCCTGCGCCGATGCGCACCCGGGATCCCGCCCGCGCCGTGGCCGGACCCGTCCTCCGGCTGCTGCTGGCCGCCGTCCTGCTCCTCGGCGTCACCGTGGGCGCCGGCCTGCTGGTGACCCGGGCCGCGACCGGCACCGCCGTCGAGCAGGTGGACGCGGGCGCTGACGAGTGGTTCGCCGAGCGCCGCACGCCGGCCCTGGACGCCGCCTCGGACACCGCCGACGAGCTGGGCAACACCTGGGTGGTCGTCGGCGTCGGCCTGGCCGCCGCCGGGGTGGCCGCGGCGGTCGGGCGCCGCTGGCGGCCGGCCCTGGTCCTGGCCGCCGCCCTCGCCGGCGAGCTGGCGATCTTCCTGACCACCACGGCGCTGATCGACCGGCCCCGGCCACCGGTGGTGCACCTGGACGCCGAGCTGCCGCCCACCTCGAGCTTCCCCTCGGGCCACACCGCCGCCTCGATCTGTCTCTACGGCGGGATCGCCGCCCTCGTGCTGGCCGCCACCCGGGCCTGGTGGCGCTGGCTGGTGGTGCTCGCCGCCGTCGTGGTGGTCGGGGTGGTGGCGGTCGCCCGCCTCTACCGCGGCGCGCACTTCCCCACCGACGTGCTCGGCAGCGTGCTGTTCGCGGTGCCGTGGCTGCTCGTCGTCCTCCGGGTGCTCCCCCCGGGGCCGGACGACGGGCCGGGCGGGTGACGCTCGCGCAACGGCGCTGCGGAACGGGTCCTCTCCCGGCCCGGGCTGCGGCACCATGCCGCCATCCCGACGGCCCCCCGTCGACCGCAGACAGGAGCTCCGATGGCCCTCTCCGACCGCGTGACCGTCCGGAACCTGTACCTGTACCTGGTCTGCCTGGTGACCCTGGTGGTCTCGCTGTTCGCCGCCGTGCAGCTGGTGCGCAGCAGCGTCGGGCTGCTCTACCCCGACCCGGGCGGCTGGTACGGCCACTACGCGCCGGTCGAGGACCCGGCCGGCGGCCTGAGCGAGGAGGAGCGGCAGCGCCAGGAGGAGCTGGCCCGGGACTCCCAGCGCCGCTCGTCCGTGCTGGACGTCGTGGGCGCTGGCGCCACGCTGCTCATCGCCGGACCCCTGTACGTCTACCACTGGCGGCGGGTGCAGTCGGAGCTGCCGGCCCGGGGGCAGGCCGACCCGGCGGGCGTCGGGACGCCCTGAGGGGTCGGGGGAATGCGGAGGCGGGCCCGGCGCCGGGAGGCCTAGCGTGAGGCGGTGACCGACCCCGCCCGCCCGCCGTCCGCACTCGACCAGCTCGCCGACCGCTTCGTCGAGGACTACGCCGCCTCGCAGCCCGCCGTCGCCACCTACATCGGTGTCCCCGGCCACGACGAGCGCTGGGCCGACCACAGCACCGACGGCCGGCGGGCTCACGCCGACCTGCTCCGCCGCACCCTGGCCGCGGCGGAGGCGACTCCGCCGGTCGACCGGCGCGACGAGGTCGCCCGCAGCGCGCTGCTGGAGCGGGTCGGCGCGGAGCTGGCCCGCTTCGACTCCGGCTGGGCACAGGCGGACCTGAACACGATCGACAGCCCGCTGCAGGAGTTCCGGGCCACCTTCGACCTGATGCCCACCGGCACCGAGGAGGACTGGGCCACGATCGCCCGCCGGCTCGCCGCCGTCCCGGAGGCGCTCGCGCGGTACACGGCCGGGCTGGACGACGCCGCGGCGGCGGGCCGGGCGTCCGCGGCCCGGCAGGTGCGGCTGTGTGCCGGCATCGCCCGCCGCTGGGCCGGCACGTCCGCGCAGCCGGGCTTCTTCGCCGAGTTCGTGGCCGGCGCGCCCGGGTCGGACGGCGACAGCCCGCTGGCACGGGACCTGTCCGCCGCCGTGACCGACGTGTCCACCGCCCTGCTCGCCTTCGCCGAGCACCTGGAGACCGAGCTGCTGCCGCACGCGCCGGAGCGTGACGGGGTGGGCCGCGAGCGCTACGCGCTGGAGTCGCGGTTCTTCACCGGGGTCGAGCTGGACCTGGAGGAGACCTACGCGTGGGGCTGGCAGGAGCTGGCCCGGGTCGTGGCCGAGAAGGAGGCGGTCGCCGAGGCCATCGCCCCCGGGCAGGGCGTGGCCGGCGCGATGGCCGCCCTGGACGCCGACCCGGAGCGGATGGTGCGCGGCCGCGAGGCGCTGCAGGCCTGGCTGCAGGAGACCGCCGACCGGGCGGTGGCCGCGCTGGACGGCGTCCACTTCGACGTCCCCGGACCGGTGAGGCGCATCGAGGGACGGCTGACCCCGACGTCCGGCGAGGGCGTGTACTACACCGGCCCGACCGAGGACTTCAGCCGGCCGGGCCGGATGTGGTGGTCGCTGCCCGAGGGCGTCACCGACATGACCACCTGGCGGGAACTGACCACGGTGTTCCACGAGGGCGTCCCGGGCCACCACCTGCAGATCGGCCAGACCGTCTACAACGCCGCACTGCTCAACCGGTGGCAGCGGCTGCTGTGCTGGTGCTCCGGGCACGGGGAGGGCTGGGCGCTGTACTCCGAGCGGCTGATGGACGAGCTGGGCTTCCTCGCCGACCCGGGCGACCGGCTGGGCATGCTGGACGCCCAGGAGCTGCGCGCCGCCCGGGTGGTGCTGGACATCGGCGTGCACCTGGACCTGCCGGTCCCGGCCGACCAGGGGCTCGGCGCGCGGTGGAACTACGAGGGAGCGGCCGAGTTCCTCCGCCGGCACTCCGCGATGGACGACGCGATGCGCACCGACGAGCTGCACCGCTACCTGGGCTGGCCCGGCCAGGCGCCGTCCTACAAGGTCGGCGAGCGGGTGTTCCTGACCTGCCGGGACCAGGCCCGGCTGCGGGCCGGCGCGGACTTCGACCTGAAGGCCTGGCACCGCGCCGTCCTCGACCTGGGACCCCTGGGCCTCGGCCCGCTCGCCGCCGAGCTGGCCCGGATGTGAGCTCCCGGAGCCGTCACGGCCGAACTTGATCTAGCCGAAGCACCGTCCCGGACTGGGCAGGAGCTGTCGAAGGACCGGGCGTGTCCGCGAACGGGAGTGCAGTGCAGTGACGTCCGGTGCGGCTGGGACCACTGGTGTTCCGCGTAACACGGCGGACATTTGACCTCGGCGGACCACACGCGTGTAATTCCCCTCGTTGTCACACACCGTGACTTCGCGGCAACCGCAGGTAGACGGATGCCACGACGAGACGCAGGGGGACGCATCGTGATGGCTGAAGTCGCATGGCTGAGCGAGTACCGGGACGCCGCAGCCGCCACCCCGGCCACGTACGGCCAGGACGCGCTGAGCATGACCGGGGTCTTCGACGCCGGCTTCGCGGGCTCCGGCCTCGGGGGCCTGGTCCCCGAGGAGCAGAGCTGGCACGAGAGCGCCCTGTGCGCCGAGACCGACCCCGAGGCGTTCTTCCCCGAGAAGGGCGGCTCCACCCGCGAGGCCAAGAAGATCTGCACCGGCTGCGAGGTCCGGGCGGAGTGCCTGGAGTTCGCCCTGGCCAACGACGAGCGCTTCGGCATCTGGGGCGGCCTGTCCGAGCGCGAGCGTCGCCGCCTCCGTCGCCAGGCCAGTTGAAGGACCCTGTCCTCCTCACCCCTCGCAAGCTCGGGGCGAGCCTCTGGACAGGGCCACGGCTGGTCCCGAACGGATGACCACTTCCGGTGAGGCAGGGTAGGAAGAGCGCGTGCGTGCGATCTCCTACAGCCAGACCGGCGGTCCTGACGTCCTGCGACTGGTCGACCGCCCCGTTCCAGAGCCCGGGCCCGGCGAGGTGCGCGTGCGCCTCGCGTTCTCCGGGGTGAACCCCACCGACTGGCGGTCCCGCACCACCACCGAGCCCGGCCCCGAGGGCCAGGTCCCCGGCCAGGACGGCGCCGGCACCATCGAGGCCGTCGGGCAGGGCGTCGACCCCGTCCTCGTCGGCGAGCGGGTGTGGGTCTGGGAGGCCGCCTGGCAGCGGCCACTGGGCACCGCCGCCGAGCACACCGTCGTGCCGGCCCGGCAGACCGTGCTCCTCGGCGCCGACAAGCCCTTCGAGCTCGGCGCCGCGCTGGGCATCCCCTTCCTCACCGCCCACCGCTGCCTCACCGTCGGCGAGACGCTCCCCGACCGCGTCGGTCCCGGCACCCTCGACGGGCGCACGGTGCTCGTCCACGGCGGCGCGGGCGCCGTCGGCAACGCCGCCATCCAGCTGGGCCGCTGGGCCGACGCCACGGTCATCACCACGGTCAGCAGCCCGGAGAAGGCGCAGCTGGCCGCCGCGGCCGGCGCGGACCACGTCATCGACTACCGGCGGCAGGACGTCGTGGCCGAGATCGGGAAGATCACCCCGCGCGGCGTGGACGCCATCGTGGAGGTCAGCCCCGCGCAGAACGCCGCCATCGACGTGGCGGTGACCGCGCCGCACGCGTCGGTCGCCGTCTACGCGGTCAACGGCGGCAACGAGGTGACCATCCCCGTCCGGCCGCAGATGGTCCCCAACGCCCGATGGCAGTTCGTGTTCGTCTACACCGAGCCGACCCGCGCCAAGGAGCTCGCGGTCGAGGACGTCAACGCCGCCGTCCTGGACGGCGCCGTCCGGGTCGGCCGGGAGGCGGGCCTGCCGCTGCACGTCTTCCCGCTGGCCGAGACCGCCGACGCCCACCGCGCCGTCGAGGCCGGCGCCATCGGCAAGGTCCTGATCGACGTCACCCGGTGACGTGATGGAACGGCCCCTCTGCAGGGGCCCGCCGCGAGCCTGCGAGCGGTGGGGGGAGAGGGGTCCTTCACCCCACGCCGAGGGAGCGGGCGATGAGCATCCGCTGCACCTCGCTGGTCCCCTCGCCGATCTCCAGGATCTTGGCGTCGCGGTAGAACCGGCCGACCGGGAACTCGTTCATGAAGCCGTAGCCGCCGTGCACCTGGGTGGCGTAGCGGGCGTTCTCCATCGCCATCTCCGAGCTGTAGAGCTTGGCGATCGAGGCCTCGCGCTTGAACGGCTCGCCGCGCAGCATCTTCTCCGCCGCCCGGTAGTAGGCCAGCCGCGCGGTGGAGGCCCGCACCTCCATGTCGGCGATCATGAACTGCACCGCCTGGTTGCGGCCGATCGGCTGCCCGAACGCCTCCCGCTGGGCGGCGTACTTCACGCTCTCGTCCACGCACCCCTGGGCCAGGCCGACCGCCAGCGCGGAGATGGCGATCCGGCCCTCGTCGAGGATCGACAGGAACTGGGCGTAGCCCCGGCCCCGCTCCCCCACCAGGTTCTCCGCGGGCACCCGCACGTCGGTGAAGGACAGCTCGCGGGTGTCCGAGGCGTTCCAGCCGACCTTCGAGTACCGCTGGCCGACGACGAAGCCCGGCGTCCCCGAGGGGACGACGATCGCCGAGATCTCCTTCTTGCCGTCCGGCTTCGTGCCGGTGACCGCGGTGACGGTGACCAGGTCGGTGATGTCGGTGCCGGCGTTGGTGATGAACGCCTTCGAGCCGTTGATGACCCACTCGCCGTCCTCGAGCCGGGCGGTGGTGCGGGTGGCACCGGCGTCCGACCCGCCGCCGGGCTCGGTCAGCCCGAAGGCACCCAGGGCCTCACCGGCGCACAGCCGGGGCAGCCACTGCTGCTTCTGCTCCTCGGTGCCGAAGCGGAAGATCGGCATGGCCCCCAGCGAGACCCCGGCCTCCAGGGTGATCGCCACCGACGAGTCGACCCGGGCCAGCTCCTCCAGCGCGACGCAGAGGGTGAAGTAGTCCCCGCCCGAGCCGCCGTACTCCTCCGGGAAGGGCAGCCCGAACAGCCCGAGCTCGCCCATCTGCCGCACGATCGCGGTCGGGAACTCGTCCCGCTCGTAGAACTCCCCGATCTGCGGGGCCACCACGTCGAGCGCGAACTCGCGGACCACCTTCCGCAGCGCTTCCGTCTCCTCGTCGAGCCGGTAGTCCAGCACTGGTCACTCCCCTCGCTCGGGGGCTGGTGGGGTCACCACGGCCACCCGCTCGTCCAGCCGGACCGGTTGGCCGGCTGTCACACCCAGCTCGGTGACCGTCCCGGCGAGGGGTGCGGTCAGCACGTGCTCCATCTTCATCGCCTCGACGACCAGCAGGGGGGTCCCCACCTCGACCTGGTCGCCGACGGAGGCCTGCACCACGGTCACCGTGCCGGGCATCGGCGCGGTCACCGCCCCGTCGCTGGCGGCGGCCCCGCCGGAGCTCGCCAGCCGCTCCTGCTCGCGGAACGCCGTCACCCGGCCGCCGGCGGCGAGCCAGATCCGGTCGGCGGTGTGCACGACGGCGTAGCGGGTCCGCACGCCGTCCATGGTCACCGCCACCGCGTCGCCGTCCCGCTCGGCGCGGGCCGGCTGCGGGTCGCCGTCCTCGACCCGGACGACGGCGTCGGCCGCCCGGCCGCGGATCCGGACCGTGACCGGCTCCCCGCCGGGGACCTGCAGCCGGCGCACCGTCCAGGCGGGCTCCCCGAGCCTCCATCCGTCGGGGACGTCCCACCGGTCGACCCGGTCGCCGGTCGGTTCGGACTCCAGCAGCTCGGCCAGCGCGGCCGCGGCGTACACCGCCGGCGGTGGCGGCTCGAGGGCGGTCAGCGCGTCGCCGCGCCGCTCGATCAGCCCGGTGTCCAGCCGGCCGGCGACGACGTCGGGGTCGCCGAGCAACGCCTGCAGGAAGCCGGTGTTGGTGGTGACCCCGAGCACCGCGGTCCCGGCGAGGGCGGCGACCAGCCGGGCCCGGGCGGTCTCGCGGTCCGGACCGGCGGCCACCACCTTGGCCAGCATCGGGTCGTAGTCGCTGCCCACCACGCTGCCCACGGCCAGCGAGGAGTCGACCCGCAGCCCCGGTCCGACGGGCTCGGTGAGCGCCAGCACGGTGCCGGCCTGCGGCAGGAACCCACGAGCCGGGTCCTCGGCGTACACCCGGGCCTCGATGGCGTGCCCGGTCAGGACGACGTCCTCCTGGCGCAGCGGCAGCGGCTCGCCGGCGGCCACCCGGACCTGCAGCTCGACCAGGTCCAGGCCGGTGACGCACTCGGTGACCGGGTGCTCGACCTGCAGCCGGGTGTTCATCTCCAGGAAGAAGAAGTCCGACGGCCGGTCGGCGTCCACGATGAACTCGACCGTCCCGGCGCCGGTGTAGCCGACAGCCCGGGCCGCCTCCACCGCGGCGCTGCCCATCCGGGCCCGGCCGGCGGCGTCCAGCAACGGGGACGGCGCCTCCTCGATGACCTTCTGGTGCCGGCGCTGCAGGCTGCACTCGCGCTCACCCAGGTGCACGACCGTGCCGTGCGTGTCGCCGAGGACCTGCACCTCGATGTGCCGGGAGTTGCCGACGTAGCGCTCCACCAGCAGCGTGTCGTCGCCGAAGGAACTGCGCGCCTCGCGGCGGGCGCCGGCGATCTGGTCGGCCAGCTCGGCCTCGGACCGCACCACCCGCATGCCCTTGCCGCCTCCGCCGGCGCTGGGCTTGAGCAGCACCGGGAAGCCGGCCTCGACCGCGGCGGCGGCCACCGCGGCGTCGTCCATGCCCGGCTCCGTGCGCCCGGGCACGACCGGCACGCCGGCGGCGGCCACGGTGCGCTTGGCCCGGATCTTGTCGCCCATCGCCTCGATGGCCGCGACCGGCGGGCCGATGAAGACGATGCCGGCCGCCTCGCAGGCGCGGGCGAACTCGACGTTCTCGGACAGGAAGCCGTAGCCGGGGTGCACGGCCTGCGCCCCGGTGCGGACGGCGGCGTCCAGCACCCGCTCGATCGACAGGTAGCTCTGCGCGGCGGACGCCGGGCCGATGCCGACGGCGACGTCGGCCACCCGGGTGTGCAGCGCGCCGGCGTCCGGCTCGCTGAAGACGGCGACCGAGCGGATGCCCATCGCGCGCAGCGTGCGGACCACCCGGACGGCGATCTCGCCGCGGTTGGCCACCAGGACGGTGTCGAACACGGTCACCACCCCCCGCCGACGCGGAGGGGAGCGGTGGGGTCAGGCCGCCTTGCGGGTGCTCTTCGCGAGGACGGCGTCGGCCTTGTCCAGCTTGACCAGCCGGCGCTTCTTGACCGTGTACCCGGGCGGGAGCTTGCCCTCGGCGAGCGCGCGCAGCGGGCAGCGGCCGCAGCGCGGCTTGTCCTCGCAGCACTTCTTCTTCGGCAGCTTCTTCCCCACACGGTGAGGTTAGCCAAACCTTCCCGACCCGTCGAGGGGGTGGGCGTGTCGCCGGTTACCGTTCTCGCAGACGCCGTCCCGCTGCCCGCCGCACCGACGTACGAGGAGACCCCATGGCCGCCGAGGCCTTCATCGACCAGCTCAACCTGCAGATCGGCCACGAGTTCGCCGCCCACCAGCAGTACATCGCCATCGCGATCTACTACGACGAGCAGACGATGCAGCAGACCGCGCAGCTGTTCTTCGACCAGGCGGTCGAGGAGCGCAACCACGCGATGATGATGGTCCGCTACCTGCTGGACGCCGACGCGCGGGTGCAGATCCCCGGCATCGTCGCGCCGGTCACGGACTTCGAGGACGTCGTCGCCCCGGTCGTGCTGGCCCTCCAGCAGGAGAAGCGGGTGACCGAGCAGATCAACGCGCTGATCGGGACCGCCCGCCGGGAGAACGACTTCGCCTCCGACCAGTTCATGCAGTGGTTCATCAAGGAGCAGATCGAGGAGGTCAGCAAGATGAGCGACCTGCTGGCCGTCGCCCGGCGCTCCGCCCACGACGTCGAGCAGATCGAGGACTACGTCCAGCGGGAGACCACGCCCGAGGGCGCGGACCCGACGGCCCCCCGCATCGCCGGCGTCTGACCCGGCACCCCCGCCGGAGCGGGAGCTCCGGCGGGGGTCCGGGGTCGGGTCACATGCGGAAGACGCCATAGCCGACCTCCTCGAGGGGCGCGTTGGCGCAGGCGGACAGGGCCAGGCCGAGCACGGTGCGGGTCTGCGCGGGATCGATGACGCCGTCGTCCCAGAGCCGGGCGGTGGCGTGGTACGGGTGGCCCTGGTCCTCGTACTGGGCCCGGATCGGCGCCTTGAACGCCTCCTCCTCCTCGGCCGGCCACTCCTGGCCGCGGGCCTCCAGGCCGTCCCGGCGCACCTGCGCCAGCACGCTGGCGGCCTGCTCGCCGCCCATCACCGAGATGCGCGCGTTGGGCCAGGTCCACAGGAAGCGGGGCGAGTAGGCCCGGCCGCACATCGAGTAGTTGCCGGCGCCGAAGGACCCGCCGATGACGACGGTCAGCTTGGGGACCCGGGCGCAGGCGACGGCGGTGACCATCTTGGCCCCGTGCTTGGCGATGCCGCCGGCCTCGTAGTCCCGGCCGACCATGAACCCGGAGATGTTCTGCAGGAACACCAGCGGGATGCCCCGGCGGTCGCAGAGCTCGATGAAGTGCGCGCCCTTGAGCGCGGACTCGGCGAACAGCACGCCGTTGTTGGCGATGATCCCGACCGGGTGGCCGTGCAGCTTGGCGAAGCCGGTGACCAGCGTGGGGCCGTAGAGCGCCTTGAACTCGGCGAACCGGCTGCCGTCGACGAGCCGGGCGATCACCTCGCGGACGTCGTAGGGGGTGCGCGACTCCGGCGGCACCACCTCGTACACCGAGGCCGGGTCGTAGCGGGGCTCCTCGACCGGGTCGACGTCCCACGGCCGCGGGGTGCGCGGGCCCAGGGTGCCGACGATCTGCCGGACGATCTGCAGCGCGTGGGCGTCGTCGTCGGCGAGGTGGTCGGTGACGCCGCTGACCCGCGAGTGCAGGTCGCCGCCGCCGAGGTCCTCGGCGCTGACCTCCTCCCCCGTGGCCGCCTTCACCAGCGGCGGGCCGCCCAGGAAGATCGTGCCCTGCTCGCGGACGATCACCGCCTCGTCGCTCATCGCCGGCACGTAGGCGCCGCCGGCGGTGCACGACCCGAGGACGGCGGCGATCTGGGCGATGCCGGCCTTGGACAGGTTGGCCTGGTTGTAGAAGATCCGGCCGAAGTGGTCGCGGTCGGGGAAGACCTCGTCCTGCAGCGGCAGGTAGGCGCCGCCGGAGTCGACGAGGTAGACGCAGGGCAGCCGGTTGTGCAGCGCCACCTCCTGCGCCCGCAGGTGCTTCTTCACCGTCATCGGGTAGTAGGTGCCGCCCTTGACCGTGGCGTCGTTGGCGACGACCACGACCTCCCGGCCGGCGACCCGGCCGATCCCGGTGATGATCCCGGCCGCCGGCGCGTCCCCGTCGTAGAGGCCGTGCGCGGCCAGCGGGGACAGCTCCAGGAAGGGGCTGCCCGGGTCGAGCAGGGCGTCGACCCGCTCGCGGGGCAGCAGCTTGCCGCGGGCCACGTGCCGCTCGCGGGCGCGCTCGCCACCGCCGGCGGCGACCACCCGCAGCTGCTCGGCGAGGTCGGCGACCAACTCGGCATGGGCGGCGGCGTGCTTGGCCGCCGTCGCGGGGTCCGCGGGCGGGACGCTGGGGAGCACCGGTGCATCCACGCGGCGGAGTCAACCACGTCTTCCGGCCGATGTGAACACCGGTTAACCTCCGGGTCGTGACGACCCCGCCGGACAGTGCGCTGCACACCGACGTGGAGCGCCCGTCCCGCCGCGAGCAGATCCTCCGCGCGGCCGCGCAGCTGTTCGCCGAGCGGGGCTCCCGCGCCGTGGGGGTCGACGACGTGGGCGCCGCGGTGGGGGTCACCGGCCCGGCGATCTACCGGCACTTCGCCAGCAAGGACGCGATGCTGGCCGAGATGCTGGTGCGGATCAGCGAGCGGCTGCTGGCCGGCGGCACCGCCCAGGTCGCCGCGGCCGGCACCGACCCGGCCGACCAGCTGCGCGCCCTGATCGCCTTCCAGGTCGACTTCGCGCTGGACAACCCGGCGCTGATCACCGTCCAGGACCGCGACCTCGGGGCGCTGAGCGACGCCGACGCCCGGCGGGTGCGGCAGCTGCAGCGGCGCTACGTCGAGGAGTGGGTCGCGGTGCTGTCCCGGTTGGACCCGGCCGCGTCGACGGCGAGTTGCCGGGCGCGGGCGCACGCGGTCTTCGGGCTGATCAACTCCACGCCGCACAGCGCCGGTCGGCTGGCCCGCCCGGCGATGGCCGCGCTGCTCGCCGGGATGGCCGAGGGCGCGGCCCGTGCCGCCCCGGTCGTCGACGCCGTCCCCGTGGCCGCCGCCGTCCCGGTCGACTAGGGCGGGTCCAGGGGCTGCGCGCGGGCTGCGCTCGCAGCGAAGTCGACGAACCGGCGCACCAGCGCACCGCTCGTGCGTGGCCGGTGGGCGAGGCGGACGGCGACGGGTGGAGCGCCGGTCAGCGGCACGAACACGACGCCGGGGTGGGTGCCGGCGCGAGCGGCGGAGCGGGGCACGGCACCGACGCCGCGGCCGGCGGCGACCAGCTGCAGCCACTCGTCGTAGTTGCCGCAGGTCACCACCCGGGCAGGGCGGTGACCTGCCGGCCAGGAGTCCGGTCGCGTGGTGCCGTTGACGGTGTTGACCACCACCGGCTCCTCGGTCAGCTCCAGCCAGTCGACGACGTCCCGCTCCGCCAGCGGGGAGCGGGTGCTGACCGCCGCGACGCGGTCCTCGTCGAACAACGGCGTCTGCACCGTCCCGGGCGCGGCGAGCCCGGTCCGGGTGATGGCACAGTCCAGGTCGCCGGCCTGCAGGGCGGCGGCGAGGTCGTCGCGGCGCAGCAGGGTGACCGTCGCCCCGGTGGCCCGCTCGAACGCGGAGACCGTCTCGGTGGCCCAGGGGTCGGGCAGCACCCATTGGAACCCGAGCCGGAGGTCCTGCCGACCGCGAGCAGCCAGGACCGCCCGGTCGAGGTCGGCGAGGACGGCCCGGGCGCGGTCGAGGAACTCCTCGCCCACGTCGGTGAGCTGGACCGATCGGGACGTCCGTTCCAGCAGCCGGACCCCCAGTGCGGTCTCCAACTGCTGGACGGTGCGGGTGAGGGCCGGCTGGCCGATCAGCAGCTCCCGGCCGGCGGCGGTGAAGGAGCGGTGTGTCGCGACCGCGGCGAAGGCACGCAGATGGCGCACCTCCACGTCCATGCCCGGGGAGCATAGTTCCGCGGGCACCGGCATTTCCGGTCGCCGCGCTCCCTGCCTAGCGTCGTGGTCGGCCCGCCGCGGGGCCCCCGACCGAGGAGACGCGATGACCCTGCACACCCGTTTCACCGAGCGCTTCGGGGTCGAGCACCCCATCGTCTCCGCACCGATGGACGTCGTCTCCACCGCCGAGCTGGCCACCGCCGTCAGCCGGGCCGGGGGCCTGGGGCTCATCGGCGGCGGCTACGGCGACCGGGACTGGCTGGAGCGCGAACTCACGGCAGCCGCCGGCACCAGGGTCGGATGCGGCTTCATCACCTGGAACATCGACGCCGGCATCGTCGACCTGGCGCTGTCGTACCAGCCTGCGGCGGTCTTCCTGTCCTTCGGGGACGTGAGCCCCTACGTCGAGCGCATCCACCGGGCCGGCGTCCCGCTGATCTGCCAGGTGCACGACCTGGCCGGCGTGCAGGAGGCGCTGCGGGCCGGCGCGGACGCGATCTGCGTGCAGGGTGGCGAGGCCGGCGGCCACGGGAAGGGCACCCGGTCGACCTTCACGCTCGTGCCCGAGGCCGCCGACCTGATCGCCGGACAGCGGCCCGAGGTGCTGCTGCTGGCCGCCGGCGGCGTCGCGGACGGCCGCGGTGTCGCGGCGGCGCTGGCACTCGGCGCGGACGCGGTCCTGGCCGGCACCCGCTTCTGGGCGACGCGTCAGGCAGCCGTCTCCCGGGCCGCCCACGAGCGGGCCCTCACCACCTCCGGCGACGCCACCCGACGCACCTCCGTCTACGACGTCGTCCGCGGCAAGGACTGGCCTCCCGTCTACACCGGTCGTGTCCTGGCCAACGACTTCGTGGCCCGCTGGCACGGCCACGAGACCGACCTGGTCCAGGACCTCGACGCCGCCCGCGGGGAGTTCACGCGCGCCGTCGAGGCCGGCGACCTCGACTCCGCCAACATGATCGTCGGCGAGGCGGTCGGACAGGTGCACGCGATCGAGGACGCCGGCGACGTCGTGCGGACCATGGCGGCGCAGGCGGAGGACGTCCTGGCCGGCGCCGGGCGGCAGCGACACCACACCGCCTGACCGCCGGGGCTCAGGACGGGCCCTGGTCCGATCCGGTGGCCCGGCCCCTCCTGGTGCGGTCCTGGCGCCGCCGGCGGGCCGGGCGGGACGGAGCCGGCGCCCCGGCCGGCCAGTGCGCGGGCCGGGCGAGCTCCGCCGGGACGACGGTCGTGCCGTCGCCCCCCGCCGCCTCCAGCTGCGGCTGGGTGAGGAAGAGGCTCCCGCCGAGGTCGGCGCCGCGCACGTCCGCCGCCCGGAGGTCGGCCCCGAGGAGGTCGGTCCGGTGCAGGTCGGCTCCCCGGAGGTCCGCGCCGATCAGGTAGGCGCCGCGCAGGCTCGCGCCACGCAGGTCCGCGCCGCGGAGCGCCGCACCGACCAGGTCGGCCCCCCGGTGGTCGACCCGGGCCTGGGGCAGGCCGGCGCGCAGGTGCTCGCTGACCCGCTGCAGCAGACCGCCGACGACCTGCCGGTGCGTGGGGACGTCGAGGGCAGCCAGCTCACCGGGGGCGCCGTCCGCCATCCGGCGGGTGCCTGCCATGGCCTCCCGCAGCCCGCCGGCCAGCTCGGCCGGCAGGTCGGCGGCGGACGCCGCGGTGAGGTGCCACAACAGCTCGTGCAGCTGGCGCATCACGCCGAACGCGGCGGACATCGCCTCGGCCGTCGCGGGGTCGTCGCGCCAGCTGCGGGCACCGCCGAAGGTGCCCTGGGTGACCTGCTGGCCCGCGCCGAAGCAGTCGAAGACGGTGCAGCCGGGGAACCCGCGGTCGCGCAGGTCGGCGTGGATGCCGCACCGGTCGTCGCCCTGCAGGTGGCGGCACGGCTGCCCGGCCGGCTTGTCGACGGCGAAGTCCGCCGAGGCCGCGAAGGCCGGCGCGACGCAGCACAGCCCCACGCACCGCGAGCAGTCGGCCCGGAGGTGGGCCCGGCCGCCGGTCGGCGGGGAGCCGGCGGGCCAGGGCAGGTCAGTCAACGGGGCGGGTGGGCACCGTCGCCGACGGCAGCGCCAGCGCGGTGCCGGCCAGCCCGTCCAGGACGGCGGCGTTGCCCCGTGCGGCGCCGTCGGCCCACGCCGTCTCGACGATGGTGACCGTGACCCCGTCCAGCGCGCTGTCGTACTGGGCGCCGGAGAGCCGCTCGGGGGCGCCGTCGACCCGCACCCCCTCGCGCAGCAGGTCGCTGACGTTGCCGCTGCCGTCGGTGTCGGCCAGCTGCTGCAGCGCCCGGGCGCTCGCCTCGTCCGGCATCACCACGCGGGCCAGCGAGACCACCGTCCAGCCGCCCTCGACCTGGGCCGACCACAGCGCGCGGGACAGCCCCACGCAGTCGGCACGGTCGAAGTAGCCCGCCACGCTGCCGTAGGCGTGGCCGCGGCAGGTCCCGTCCACCTGGCCGGTCCGCAGCGTGAACGTCACGCCGTCCACCACCTCGGTGTCGCCGGGGGTCGGGTCGTCGGACCGGCTCGGGGCGGCCGGGCTGCCGGTCGCCGCCGCGGTCGGGGTGCTGCCGCTCCCCGGGTCCGGGTCCCGGAGCAGCAGGAAGCCGCCGATGCCGGCCAGGACGACGACCAACAGCGCCGCGGCGACCAGCAGCGCCCGTGGGCGGCGGCCAGGGGCGGCGACGGGCCCGGCGGCGTCGCCGGAGGGCGGGAGGTGCCCGCTGCCGGTGTCGCCGAACAGGTCGCCCAGGCCGCCGCTCCCGTCCGGCGCCGTCCGCGGGCCGGCGACCGCGGCCGGCGCCTCCGCAGCGCCGGGGCCGGCCGACAGCGTGACGGTGTCCCGGGCCGGAGCGGCCGGCAGGGAGGCCGTCGCGTTGCCGGGCGGGGACCCCGCGGGCAGGAAGGCGGTGGAGCCGCCGCCGGCGGCGGGGGGCGCCGGTGCCGGGGCGGTCACGGTGACGGTGGAGGTGGCAGATGCCGTGGCCGGACCCGCCCCGGCCACCGGGGCCCGCCCGGGTCCGCCGTCGGGCCGCTCGGCCGCAGGCGCCGGGGACCCGGCGGCCTCCTGCGCCTGCACTGCGGCGGCGGCCACCCGGCCGGCGGCCGCCGGGTCCACCAACGGCCCGTCGGCCCCGGCGCGGCGCGCCACCGGCGAGGTCGAGGTCGCGGTGGCCGGGGTGGCGGTCGGGCCGGCCGGCCCGTCGGAGGACCACGACATGGCCGCACCCCGGGCCGACGGCAGCGACATCGGCACGAGCAGCTCCCGGCGGCGCAGGACGTACGGCGAGTACGGGAACCCCTCGCCGTTGAGCTCCTCGACCGACGGGGTGCGGCCGGCGACGCCGAGCGCCTCGATGCCCGAGCGCACGTCGGCCGTCGTCCACAGCCGGGGGTTGTCCGTGCCCGCGTACCGGCTGGCCCGGGCGACCCCCAGCAGCAGCGACCGGGGCTCCAGCAGGGCCACCTGGTCGCCGTCCCCGAGGTCGCCGTCGGCGGGGAGGAGCCCGGTGACGTCCCCGGTGAGCACGGTCAGCCGGGCGATCCGGCCGGGTTCCAGCCCGGCCTTGCGCAGCCGGACGGCGGCGTCCATCCCGGCCCGCATCAGCCCCTCGAGCGGGGTGGACCCGCCGCCGGCGAGCTGCAGCACGTCCCCGGGCCCGGCGCCCGGGCCGATCGTCCAGGCGCCGTCCGGCAGCGCGGTGACCACGCCCGACTGCCGCACCACCTCGACCACCCGGACCACGGCGATGCCCTCGGGCACGAAGAGGACGGCGTCGGCCTGCCGGCGCTGCACGGGCCCGTCGACGACCGGGAGCGAGGCGACCACCGCCCCGCGGACCGCCCCGCCGGTGTCCCAGCCGGCCAGCTCGGCGAAGAACGCGCGTTCGGCGTCCGTCTCCAGCGGCGTCGGCGTGAGGATCAGCACGGGGACTCCAGGGGACGGGTTCGCGGCGGGGGCACGGGCTGGCGACGTCGACAGGGGCGGCCACCGGAGCCCGGCTCCGGAGAGCGTGGCACGGCCGGTGGCGGTCGCCCCGACGTTACGTCATCGGGGCGCGCGCCCCGGCTCACGACGCGGCGAGCCGCCGGCCGGCCGGGTGTCGCCCCACGGCCGGGCCGGACGGTGCGTAGGGTCGCAGACCGTGGCCGACAGCGCAGCGAACAACCTGGTCTGGATCGACTGCGAGATGACCGGGCTGGACATCACGCGCGACAAGCTGATCGAGGTGGCCGTGGTGGTCACCGACTCACAGCTCAACGTCCTCGACCCGGGGCTGGACGTCATCATCCACGCCGACGACGAGGACCTCGCCGCGATGGGCGACGTCGTCACCGAGATGCACGCCACCTCCGGCCTCACCGAGGCGGTGCGCGCGTCCACCGTCACCCTGGCGCAGGCCGAGGACCTCGTCCTGGACTACGTGAAGCGGTTCGTGCCCGAGCGGCGCACGGCCCCGCTGTGCGGCAACTCCATCGGCACCGACCGCGGCTTCCTGGCGCGGGACATGCCGGTCCTCGACGACCACCTGCACTACCGCATGATCGACGTCTCGTCGATCAAGGAGCTGGCCCGCCGCTGGTTCCCGCGGGTGTACTTCGCCCAGCCGTCCAAGGGCCTGGCGCACCGGGCGCTGGCCGACATCCTGGAGTCGATCCGCGAGCTCGCGTACTACCGGCAGACACTGTTCGTGCCCGAGCCTGGACCCAGCAGCGACCAGGCCCAGGCGGCGTCCGGCGACGTGGTGACCGCCTTCGCCCCCCTGCTGGCCGCCGGTGCCGCCGACGCCGACCCGCCCGCCGCACCCGGACCGGCCGCGGCCTCGGCGGGGCACTGACCGGCCCCCGACCCCGGCCCCCGACCCCGGCCTCCCCGGCACGTCCGGGCCCTCCGGTATCGTTGTGCCGTCGCCGGGCGGCTCTCGCCAGCCGCCCGGCGCTCACGGTGGGTGTAGCTCAGCTGGTAGAGCGCCAGGTTGTGATCCTGGATGTCGCGGGTTCAAGTCCCGTCACTCACCCCGCTCGAGGCCCTGGCCGGTCCGCCGGCCAGGGCCTCCGTCGTCTCCCGCACGGACGTGCGGCACAGCGCCCGCGCGCGGCAGGATGAGCGCGTGGACATGAAGCTCGAGCTGGTGCCCGTCCCGGTGGCCGACGTCGACCGGGCGAAGGCCTTCTACACCGAGCAGCTCGGCTTCGTCGCCGACGTCGACGTCCGGCCCGCGCCCGGGGTCCGGGTGGTCCAGCTGACCCCGCCGGGCTCGGCGTGCTCCATCGGGATCGGCACCGGCCTGCCGGCGTACGACGCGACGCCGGGCATGATCCGGGCCCTGCACCTGGTGGTGCCCGACATCGAGCGGGCGCGCGCGGAGCTGGTGGGCCGCGGCGTCGAGGTCGGACCGCTGGAGGACGTCGGCGGCGGGGTCCGGTACGCCTCGCTCAGCGACCCGGACGGCAACACACTGACGCTGCAGGAGATGTCCTGGCGCACCGGGGACCGGTTCTAGCGGTGCCCTGACCGGGCGGGCGTCAGGGCACCGAGGGCCGGGCGTCGACCTCCCCGGTGCGGACCACGCGCTCGGCGATCTCGCGCACCTTGACGTTGGTCTCCATCGAGAGCGTGGCCATCGTCTGGAACGCCTGGTCGGCCGAGAGCTTGTAGCGCTCCATCAGGATGCCCTTGGCCTGGTCGATGACCGCCCGTGACTGCAGCGCGGTCTGCAGGTGCTCACCGTGCCGGACCGCGTCCTGGTAGGCGTGCATGTTCGCCACCGCGACGGCGGCGTACCCCGCGAACCGCTGGCTCCGGTCCCGGGCGTCGCCGTCGAACGCCCCGGCCCGCCGCGCGTACACGTTGAGCGCGCCGCGCAGGTCCTCGTCCATCGGCAGCGGCACCGACAGGGAGCTGAGGCACCCCTTGTCCACCGCGACGGACAGGTAACCGGGCCAGCGGCCGTCGGTGCGGGTGTCGGAGACCTCCACCAGCCGACCGGTCCTCGCCGCGTCGAGACAGGGCCCGTCGCCCTGCTGGTACTGCCGCTCGTCGAGGTCCAGAGCCAGCCGGCCGGCGAAGACCGGCGTCTCCGGGCGGTCGCCGGAGAGCACGCTGACCGAGGCCGAGCTGGCGCCCGGCAGCACCTCGGTGGCCAGCTGGCAGACCAGTTGGAGCACCGACTCCATCGTGTGCTCGGCCAGCGCGATGCGGCCCAGTTGCTCGAACGCACCGGGGACGTCCATGGGGACGGGCGCATCGGGGGCGGACATCTCGTACTCCGGTCTGCGTGACCGAGCAGGCAATGCCCCGGCGTCTGCATGGTCGAGGAGGTCCCGCGGTGACGGGACCCCCGACCGTGCACGCCGCGTCCTGACGTGAGGGTCGACGCCCGCGAGGGCGCACGTCCAACCTACTCGCACACCGGGCCGGGAAGAGCGCCACGCCCCCGGTGTCCGGCCTCACCCCGGCGAGGTCAGGACAGCGCGCTGCCCGCCGTCCACTCGTCCCACGGGACGGCCCAGTCGTAGATGTCCCCGTCCACCGACGACAGCGTCGGGCCGATCGAGTTCACCACCTCGACCACGTCCCCTGGCTGGGCGAACCCGAAGAACCACGCCGCCCGGTCGGTGGAGAGGTTGATGCAGCCGTGCGAGACGTTGTCGTTGCCCTGGGCCCCCACCGACCACGGGGCCGCGTGCACGAACTCCCCGTTGTTGGAGATCCGCACCGCGTACTCGACGTCGGTGCGGTACCCGCCGGGAGCGTCCACGGCCAGGCCGAAGGTGCTGGAGTCCATGGTGATGTCGCGGTGGGACTCCAGGACGACGTGCGGGCCGTTCCGGGTCGGGTTCTCCGAGCTCCCCGCGCTCATCGGGAAGGTCTGCACGACCTGGTCGCCGTCCCGGACGGTCAGCGTGTGGGCCCCCGCGTCGGCGACGGAGACGTGCCGGTCGCCCACGCGGAAGGAGACCGTCCGGTCCTTCTCCCCCCAGGTGCCCCCGCCGAGGTCGACGCCGTACAGGTCGGCCTCGAGCGTGACGTCGGTCTGCGCGGGCCAGTACTGGGAGGGCCGGAAGTGCACCTCGCTGTCGCTGATCCAGTTCCACACGCCGTCGGTGGGCGTGGAGCTGGTCACCGTCAGCCGCCGCTCCACGGCGGCCTTGTCGGCGACCGGGTCGTCGAAGAACACCCGGATCGGCATGCCCACGCCCACCGTCGTCCCGTCCAGCGGGCCCACCGAGGGGGTGGACTGCCTGGCGGGTGTGACGGTGCCGAAGGTGCTCGTCCCGGTGACCTCCTCGTCGTCGCCGCCCACCGCCGTCGCGGTGACGGTGTAGCTGGCCCCGTACCCGAGCGGGGCGTCCGGCGTCCACAGCTGGACGTCGGGGTCCTCGGGTGAGGCGGCGACGCTGCCGGGCACCTCGGCCCCCGCCTGGTCGGCCACGGTCACCTCGGACAGCTCGCCGTCCTGGACGGTGAGCTCGACCGGGGTCACCGGCGACAGGTCGGTGCTGCCGTCGGCCGGGGCGAGCGACAGCTCGACCGGAGCCGCCGGGGCGGTCGTGCCCGCGGGGGCGTCATCCTGCTCGGCCGACCGCCCGGACTCGGAGGACCCGCTGCACCCGGCGAGCAGGACCAGCAGGCCCGCGACGAGCACGGCGGCGACCCGCCGCGCCTGCGTCCACTGCGACACCACCGGAGCCCACCCCTCGTCCTGGCACGCGACCCACCCGACGTGGCCCCGTGCACCCGCCGACCAGTGTGCACGCCGGCACCGACGAACCGGCCGGTACGAGGCGCCGCGCGGCATGACGAAGGCCACCCCGGCCTGCGCCGGCCGGGCGGCGGGTGCCGTGTAGAGTCGACCACCGTCGCCCGCGACACGCGCCATTAGCTCAATTGGCAGAGCAGCTGACTCTTAATCAGCGGGTTCGGGGTTCGAGTCCCTGATGGCGCACCAGAACCGACCAGCGGTCCCTCCCTCCCGGGCGGGGCCGCTTCGTCGTCCCGGGCCCGGCCACCGCCCAGTACCCCATGGGGGTACCGTCGGACGACGTGACAACCAGGGAGGGGCCCGGGCACCCGTCCACGTCGGCCTCCCGCGCCGGGACGCCGGTCCGCGTGCTCGTCGTGCTGGCCCTGCTGGTCGGCCTGTTCGGCATGCACGGCCTCGGCGCCGACCACTCCGTCGCAGCTCCCGGCGCGCACGGGGAGGTCCTCGCCGGACCGGTGAGCCCGGCCGGACACCCCGCTCCGGCACGTCACGCGGCCCCGGCAGCTGACGCACAGGTCGCGGTGCTCGGGCACGCCGCCCCGTCGTCCCACCACGGACCGGCCGACGGCCACCCGACGGACACGGCCCAGACCTGCGTGGCCGTCCTGGCCGGTGCGGCGCTGCTCGCCCTCCTCCTGCCCGGCGTGGTCCGCGCGCTCCCACTCGCCCGGCCGGCCCTGCACCGGTCCGCCCTGCGCACCCGCGTCCCGCCGCTGCCGGCGCTCCGACCGTCCGACCTCAGCGTCCTCTGCGTCCTCTGCGTCCTGCGGACCTAGGCCGACCGCCCCGCCTCCCGGCACGCCCGGGGGCACCCGCGATCGACCCCGTCCGCACCCGCCCAGAGGAGATCCCGATGTCCACGCACCGTCTCACCGCGGCCCTGACCGGCCTCGCCACCACCCTCGTCCTGACCGCCTGCGGCAGCGCCGACAGCACCACCGCCCCGTCGGCCGGCGCGGGCAGCAACTCGCCGTCCACGTCGTCCGCCGCGTCGTCCGCCGCCCGTGACGACGCGGACGTCACCTTCGCCCGGTCCATGATCGTCCACCACCAGCAGGCTCTCGAGATGGCGGAGATGGCCGCCACCCGCGCCGGCAGCGACGAGGTCCGGGACCTCGCCGACCGGATCGCCGTCGCCCAGGCGCCGGAGATCGACACCATGGCCGGGTGGCTGGAGGAGTGGCAGGCCGAGCCGTCGGACGGCGGCCACGGCGGCCACGACGGCCACGACGGCAACGACGGCAACGACGGCAACGACGGCAACGACGGCAACGACATGGGCGGGATGCCCGGGAACATGTCCGACGAGGACGTGCAGCGGCTCGGCGGCCTGTCCGGGGCCGAGTTCGACCGCGAGTTCCTCACCCTGATGGTGGCCCACCACGAGGGGGCGGTCGAGATGGCCGAGACCGAGCAGGCCGAGGGGTCCGACCCCGACGCCCTCGCCCTGGCCGAGCAGGTCGTCAGCGACCAGACCGCCGAGATCGCCGAGATGCGAGAACTGCTGCAGGGCCGCTGACCGCCCGCCGGGTCGGCGACCGGACCGGCGGGCGACCGGGCGGCCCCGTCATCCCCGGACGGGGCCGCCCGTCCTCCCCGGACGGACATGCCCCACGCGGCTTGGCCCGGCCGTTACGTTGGTGCCATGGGTGACCACGAGGACGAAGGCACCAACGGCGTGTCGGGCCTCGGCGACGCGATGGGCCGGGTGGCTCGGCAACTGCAGGAGGAACACGGCAACGTCGAGGAGACGCTCAAGGCGATCACCGCCTCCGCCGTCCGGACGGTCCCCAACGCCGAGGAGTGCGGCATCAGCTACGTCATCGGCCGGCGGAAGGTCCAGCCCCGGGCGTCCACCAGCGAGCTGCCGAGGGCCGTCGACGACCTGCAGGGACGCATCGGTCAGGGTCCGTGCCTGGACGCCGTCTGGGAGCAGCCGGTCGTCCGGGTCGACGACGTGGCCGCCGACGAGCGCTGGCCGCGGTTCGCGAAGGAGGCCCCGGAGCTCGGCGTGCGGAGCATGCTCTGCTTCCGGCTCTTCGTCGAGCAGGACCGGCTCGGAGCGCTGAACCTCTACTCCCGCGAGCCGCACGCCTTCGACGAGGAGGCCGAGGAGATCGGCCAGCTGTTCGCCAGTCACGCCGCCGTTGCGCTGGCCGGTGCCGAGCACGAGGAGCAGCTGCGGACCGGGATGAGCCACCGGGACGTCATCGGCCAGGCCAAGGGCATCCTGATGGAGCGGCACAAGATCACCGCGGACCAGGCCTTCGGCGTCCTGGCCCGCGTCTCCCAGGAGATGAACCGCCGGCTGCTGGACATCGCCGTCGAGATGACCGGCACCGGCTCCCTGCCGGAGGAGGTCCGGCCGCACCGCTGAGCGCGCGGCCGACGGCCCTCCGGCGCTCCGGTCCGCCGGACGGGCCGGACGGTATGCTCGGGTGGATCGCGCACCACACAGCCGGCGCGCCGCGGGGGTCCTGCCCCGCCGTCGGTCGAGTCCCGGACGACCGTGGACTCATCGCCTCCACTCGCGCCGGATCCTGGGTGTCCGGTGCCGGCCGATCCCGGAGTACGACGCGTGACCTCCCCTGAGGACCAGCACCTCGACGGGGCCTCGGTGCCCCTGGCGCTGGCCGAGCTCGGCGCCCTGCCGTTCCCCGACCACTCCCTGGACTCCCTGCTGCACCGGGTCGCCGGGCTGACCGTGCGCCTGCTGCCCGGGGACGTCGCCGCCTCGGTGACCGTGGTGTCCAAGGGGCGACCCACCACCCTGGTCGCCACCGACGACCTGGCTCTGGACCTCGACCAGGTGCAGTACCGCCTCGGCGCCGGACCGTGCCTGCAGGCCGCCGTCACCGGTGAGCTGGTCCAGGTCCCGGAACTGTCCAGCGAGGACCGCTGGGCCGAGTTCGCCGTCCAGGCCGCGGGCCGCGGCTGCCGGGCCATGGTGTCCGCCCCGTTCCCGCCGACGACCGGAGCGCCGAGGGTGACCGGCGGGGTGAACCTCTACGTCCGCTCGGCCCAGGAGTGGGACGAGCAGGCCCGGCGGCGGGCCGCCCGTTTCCTGGAGCAGGCCGCCGTCCCGGTGATGAACCGGTACCTGCTGGAGAGCGCCGTGGCCCGGGTCGACCACCTGGAGACCGCGATGACCTCGCGCGCGGCCATCGAGCAGGCCAAGGGCATCCTCATGGAGCGGCTGAAGTTCTCCCCCGAGCAGGCGTTCGAGGCGCTGGCGCGCTCCTCCATGACCACCAACACCAAGCTGCGCGACGTGGCCGAACAGGTGGTCCGCACCGGGGAGTTCCACGTCGGCTGAGCCCGCGCACGCCGGCAGCCCTCGGGCCGAGGCTCGGCGGTCGAGACCACGGCCGCTGAGCCGCCTGCGGCAGGATCGACGCCATGACGGCGCAACGATCCGGGTCCGGCCTGCTCACCGAGACCCGCGGCCACGTCCGGCTGCTCACCCTCGACCGGCCCGAGCGCCGCAACGCCCTGTCCACCGGCCTGCAGGCCGACCTGGTCGAGGAGCTGCTGGCCTGCTCCGAGGACCGGGACGTGCGCGCCGTCGTGCTCAGCGGCAACGGCCCGGCCTTCTGCGCTGGCTTCGACCTCAAGGAGATCCGCGAGGCCGACCAGCGGGGTGAGCGCTTCCGCCCGCCGATGGACCGCCCCGGCCGCAACGTGTTCGAGGTGCTCACCGAGACCTACGTGCCGGTTGTCGCCGCGCTCACCGGGCACGCCGTCGCCGGCGGCTTCGAGCTCGCGCTCGCCTGCGACCTGCGGATCGCCGCTCCCGGGATCCAGCTCGGCCTGCCCGAGGCCCGGATCGGCATGGGCGCCAACTTCGGGTCGGTGGTCCTCCCCCGCCGGCTGCCGACGGGGATCGCCCTGGAGATGCTGTTCACCGGGGAGCCGATCACCAGCGAGGACGCCGAGCGCTGGGGACTCGTGAACCGGGTCGTGCCGGCGGACGACGTCCTGCCCGCTGCCCTCGCCCTGGCCGAGAAGATCGCCGCCAACGCCCCGATCTCGGTCCGGCGGATGAAGGAGACCGCGGTCAAGGGGCTGGACCTGCCCCTGGCCGCCGCCCTCCGGCTGGACGTGGGACCCAACCCCTACCTGAGCGAGGACCGCCAGGAGGGCATCGCCGCGCGCCTGGAGAAGCGCCCGCCCCGGTGGACCGGCCGCTGACGGCAGGAGCGCCGGTCACCGGGCACAGTGGAGGGGTGCACGAATCCCCCGAGACCCCCGCCGACGTCGGTGCCCGCCACGCCCGGCGGTACCTGGACCTGGTCGAGGCCGGCCGCGACGACGAGGCCGAGGCGCTGCTGCAGAGCCTGACCGACACCCGGGAGCTGGCCTTCCTGGGCGCCGGCCTCACCGTGCTCGCCCGCCGGATCGGCCGTCCCCTGCCCACGGCCATGCGCGCCCAGGCCAGCTCGCGGCAGGTCCGGCTGGCCCAGCTCCGCAACGCCGCCCGCGGCGACGCCGACGGCCTGCGCACCTGGCTGCGGGCAGCCGCCGAGGAGGTCCAGCTGGTGGCCGGCCTGGCCGAGCCCGACCCCGCCGCCCGGCGGCGGCTGTTCGACCTGGCCGTCGCCGGATGACCCCCGCCGTGGTCAGGAGGCCGCGCGGAGTGCCCGGGGCAGGGTGACCGTCAGCGGCAGGACCAACGCCATGGCCACCGCCACGAGCACGTAGCTCGCCGGCAGCCCGACCTCGGCCGCGACGGCGCCCACCAGCACGGCGCCGATCGCGGTGCCGGTGTCGTAGCAGGCGTTCCAGACCGCGCTGACCGTCGACGTCTGGCTCTCGCTCGCCCGGGCCAGGGCGATCACCAGGGTCAGGTTCTGCACCGCGCCGTAGGCGACGCCCATGCCCAGCGAGCCGGCCAGGACGGCGGCCGTCCCGCCGGCGCCCGCGGTGGACAGCCCGAGCGCCACCAGGGCCATCCCCACCGCGCCGCACGCCAGGCCGGCCGGGAACAGCAGGCGTGCCCCCATCCGGTCGACCAGCACCCCGACCCGCCAGCGGCAGACGGCACTGCTGAGACCGAACGCCAGCAGCGCTCCCGCGGCCAGTGACCCGTCGGGACGCTCGATGGGCAGGAAGGTCATCAGCCCGCCCCCGGCGAGGGTGACGGCCAGCAGCACCAGCGAGGGGGCCGCCGCCGCCCAGACCGCCGCCCGGGAGCCGCCGTCCTCCCGGTGCCCGGCCGCCGGCCGGACCGCACGGACCAGCCGGGGCACGAACACCACCCCGAACGCGCAGACCGTCGCCAGCGCCACCACCCAGGGGAAGTACCCGGCCAGCGTCAGCGCCGTCCCGCCCGGCACCGCGGCCAGCGACGCGAGCGCGGCCGCGAGGCCGAAGATGCCGATCGACTCGCCCCGCCGCTCCACCGGCACGGCCTGCGCGGCGATGGTGGAGCCGAGCACCGTCACCACGGCGAAGCCCGTACCGCGGACGGCGGAGACCGCCGCCAGCCACCACACGTCGTCGGACACCAGGTAGAGCGGCGCCGGGGCACCGAGGGCGACCAGGCCGCCGGCCAGCACCGGACCGAGCCCGAAGCGCCGCTCCAGCGCCGGGACGGCGCCCTGCACGAGCACGGTCACCACCAGGAAGACCGTGGTGACCGAGCCGGCGGTGGTGAGCCCCGCACCCCGGGCCGCCGCGTACGCCGGCAGCGCCGACAGCAGCACGGCGTAGCTGCCGATGCCGAGCACGACGATGGCGAACAGCGACCGCACCACCGGCAGCCCCCACAGCGAGCCGGTCACCGCTCCCGTCGTCCCCTGCACCGCGCCCCGTCTCCCTCGTCGCACCGCCGGCGACCGCCGTTGCCTACGGTCGGCGCATGGAACCAGCCCCCAGCATCCCGGCCACGACCACGATCGTCGTCATGGGGGTCTCCGGGTCGGGCAAGACGACCGTCGCCGAGGGCCTGGCCGCGCGGCTGGGCTGGCCGTTCGTGGAGGGCGACGAGCTGCACCCGGCGGCCAACGTCGCGAAGATGGCCGCCGGCACCCCGCTGGACGACGACGACCGCCGGCCGTGGCTGCGCCGGGTCGCCGAGGTGATCGGGGAGCACGAGCGGGCCGGGACGTCGTTCCTGCTGACCTGCTCGGCGCTCAAGCGCAGCTACCGCGACGTCCTGCGCGAGGGGCACCCCTCGGTGTGGTTCGCCCACGTGCACCCGCCGGAGGAGCTGCTCCGGGAACGGCTGGCAAAGCGGACCGGCCACTACATGCCCAGCTCCCTGCTGGACAGCCAGCTGGCCGTCCTGGAGCCGCTGGGTGCCGACGAGCCCGGCCGGGTGACCACCGGGGACGGGCCCGCGGAGGAGGCCGTCGCCGACCTCCTCGCCGCCCTCGAGGCCGACCGCGGGAGCCTGGACGGCTGACCCGACCACGACCCGGCTGCGCAGCGGCCTCCGGGAGTCCGTCGCGGGGGCCGGAGGCCTCCCGACGGATGCCCGGGCAACGGCTCAACGGCGGCCGGGCACGGCACCTGGCCGCGGTGCGGCCCGGAGGGTCGCGATCAGCCCATGTGCGGGTAGCGGTGGTCGGTCGCGGGCACGAACGTCTCCTTGATCGACCGGCTCGACGTCCAGCGCAGCAGGTTCTGCGCGGCACCGGCCTTGTCGTTGGTGCCCGACGCCCGCCCGCCGCCGAAGGGCTGCTGCCCGACGACCGCGCCGGTGGGCTTGTCGTTGACGTAGAAGTTGCCCGCCGCCTGGCGCAGGAAGCGCTGCGCGTGCGCGATCGCGACCCGGTCCTGGGCGATGACCGATCCGGTCAGCGCGTACGGGGCCGCCGACTCCATCTGCTTCAGCACGGTGTCGTACTCGCCGTCGTCGTAGACGTGCACGGCCAGCACCGGGCCGAAGTACTCGGTGGTGAACACCTCGTGGCCGGGGTCGGTGCCCTCGATGACGGTCGGCCGGACGAAGAAGCCCTCGCTGTCGTCGGCGGTGCCGCCGGCGATGACGGTCAGCGAGTCGTCGTCCTGCGCCGCCTCCAGGACCTTGGACAGCTTGGTGAACGACCGGCTGTCGATGACCGCGCCCATGAAGTTGGAGAAGTCGGTGACGTCGCCCATCGGCAGCGCCTCGGTGGTGGCGACCAGGTCGTCGCGCACCTTGCCCCACACGCTGCGCGGCACGTACGCCCGGGACGCCGCCGAGCACTTCTGGCCCTGGTACTCGAAGGCGCCGCGGATCATCGCCGTCCGTAGCACGTCGGGGTCGGCCGACGGGTGGGCGACGATGAAGTCCTTGCCGCCGGTCTCGCCGACGATGCGGGGGTAGCCGCGGTAGGAGGAGATGTTGTCCCCGACCGAGCGCCACAGGTGCTGGAACACCGCGGTCGACCCGGTGAAGTGGATGCCGGCCAGGTCGGGGTCGGCGAGCAGGACCTCGGACACCGCGATGCCGTCGCCGGGCAGCATGTTGATCACGCCGGGCGGCAGGCCGGCGGCCTCGAGCAGCCGCATGAGGAAGTGCGCCGCGAACTGCTGGGTCGGCGCGGGCTTCCAGACGACGGTGTTGCCCATCAGCGCCGGGGCGGTGGGCAGGTTGCCCGCGATCGCGGTGAAGTTGAACGGGGTGACCGCGTAGACGAAGCCCTCCAGCGGGCGATGGTCGACCCGGTTCCACACGCCGGGTGAGGACACCGGCTGCTCGGCCAGCACCTGCCGGGCGAAGTGCACGTTCCAGCGCCAGAAGTCGATCAGCTCGCAGGCGCTGTCGATCTCGGCCTGGTAGGCGGTCTTGCTCTGGCCGAGCATGGTGGCGGCGTTGAGCGTCTGCCGCCATGGTCCGGCGAGCAGGTCGGCGGCCTTGAGGAACACCGCGGCCCGGTCGTCGAAGGTCAGCTCCGACCAGCCGGGGGCCGCCTGCTTCGCGGCGCGGGCGGCCTCCTGCGCGTCGGCGGCCGTCGAGTGCGCGGAGGTGCCGAGCACCTGCGCGTGCCGGTGCGGGGCGACCACGTCGAACCGGTCGCCGCGGGGCATGCGCGAGGTGCCGCCGACGGTGGCGGTCAGCTCGGCGGGTGCGGCGGCCAGCTCACCGAGCCGTTCCTGCAGCGCGGCCCGCTCCGGGGAGCCGGGGGCGTAGTCCTTGACGGTCTCGTTGCCCGGCGCGGGGACCTGGGTGACGGCGTCGATCATTGAGGTGACTCCTTCGATCGGTCGGTGTCGGCCACCCTTCAGGGTCCCGCGGCGAGCCTGCGAGGCGTCGGGGAAGGGTGGTCCTTTTTCAGGACTTGGTGGCGAGCGAGCGGAGGAAGAACTGCAGGTTGGCTGGGCGCTCGGCCAGCCGGCGCATGAAGTAGCCGTACCAGTCGGCGCCGTAGGGGACGTAGGCCCGCACGGTGTGCCCGGCGGCGGCCAGCCGACGCTGCTCGTCGGGGCGGATGCCGTACAGCAGCTGGAACTCGTAGCTGTCCGGCGTCCGCCCGGTCTCGGCGACCAGCTCGAGCAGCCGCGCGATCATCGCCGGGTCGTGGGTGCCGGCCATCGGGTACCCGCCGCCGCGGACCAGCACCTCCAGGCAGCGCGCGTAGGCGGCGTCGACCTCGGCCTTGTCCTGGTGGGCCACGGACGGCGGCTCGTCGTAGGCGCCCTTGACCAGCCGCACCCGGGAGCCGGGGACGGCGAGCGCGCGGGCGTCGTCCTCGGTGCGGTGCAGCATGGCCTGCAGGACGGCGCCGGTGCCCGGGTGCTCCCGGCGCAGCTCGGCGAGGACCCCGAGGGTCGAGTCGACCGTCCGGGAGTCCTCCATGTCCAGGGTCACGGTGGTGCCCATCGCGGTGGCGGCCTCCACGACCGGGCGCACCAGCGCCAGCGCGACGTCCTCGCCGCCGGCCGGCAGCGCCTGGCCGAAGGCGGACAGCTTCACCGACACCTCGGCCCGCCGGCCCAGCCGCAGCGGGGCCAGCCCGTCCAGCAGCGCCAGGTAGGCGTCCCGCGTGCGCTCGGCCTCGCGGCGGTCGGTGACGTCCTCGCCGAGGTGGTCCAGGGTCACCGCGATGCCCTCCGCGGTGAGCGCGCGCACCGCGGTGAGCGCCTCGGGCAGCGTCTCGCCGGCGACGAACCGGTCGACCACCCGCCGGGTGACCGGCGTGCCGGTCACCACCTTCCGCAGGCCGGGACGGCGGGCCGCGGCCAGCAGGGCCTTCTGGGTGAGCACGGGCACCTCCGGGGACGGGTGGTCTGTGACACAGACGCTAGGAGCCGCGCGGCCCGGTGCGCCAGCGACAGATGTCCGGACTCGCCGCACCAGCTTCGTACGATCGTCTGACCGAGGGAAGGGGCCGCATGCGCGACGACCTGCAGGACGTGGTGGACGCGGTGGCGGCGGCGCTCGGCGCCCCGGCGACGCTGGAGGACCGTGACTTCACCCTGCTCGCCTTCTGCGCGCACCCCGACGACGAGGGCGACGGGGCGGGCACCACGCTGGACGCCGTCCGCACCCGGTCGATCCTCACCCGGGGGTCGCCCGAGCCGACCCGGCGCTGGTTCGAGGAGTTCGGCATCGCCACCGCCACCGCGCCGCTGCGCACCCCCGCCGACCCGGCGGCCGGGATCCTCACCCGGCTGTGCATCCCGGTCCGGTCGGCCGGGCGGCTGCACGGCTGGCTGTGGCTGCTCGACGAGGGCCGGACCGACCCCGCCGACCCGGCCGCGCCCGGGCTCGCCGCGGCGGTCGCCCTGGCGGCGGAGGCCGGTCGGCTGCTGGCCGCCGAGGACGGCCCGGGGACGGCGGACCTGGCCGCGGCCCTGCGCTCGGTGCTGCTCGGCATCGCCCCGCAGCGGGCCACCCCGGCACTGACCGCCGCGCTCGGCGAGCGGACGCCGGTGGTGCTCGTCGCGCTGCACCCCGCGGCCGACGGGCTGCCCGCGGACTGGGTCCCGCCGGCGGCCGGCGCCGTCCCGGCGGTGCTCGACGGCGGCGAGGTCGCCGTCCTGCTGCCCCTCCCGCGGGCCGGCGACCCGCGGCCGGCCGGCGCGCTGACCGCGGCCGCGCTGACCGGCCTGCCGCCCGGGAGCACCGCCGGGGTGTCCGCCGCCCGCACCGGCTGCGCTGAGCTGACCGCCCAGTGGCACGAGGCCAGGACCGCCGCGCGGGTCGCGGCCGTGGCCCCGGACCTCGCGCCGGTCGCGTCCTGGGCCGAGCTCGGCGCGTGGCGGCAGGTCGCCCAGCTGACCGGACCCGACCCGGTCCTCGCGCCGCTGCTGGCCGACCCGCTGCTCACCGAGACCGCCGCCGTGTGGCTGGACCGGGCCGGCAGCCCGCAGCGCGCCGCCGCGGCGCTGTGCATCCACCGGCAGACGCTGTACTACCGGCTCGGCCGGATCGCCGAGCTGACCGGCCTGGACCTGGCCGACGGCGCGGACCGGCTGCTCCTGCACCTGGGCGTCCGGGCCGCGCGGCTGGCCACCGCGTCCCCGGTGCGGCCAGCGGGCGGGCCGGATCGTGACCTAAGCTCAGGGGGCTGATGATCGGAGGACAGCCGCTGCGCGACGGCAGGGACGGACCTCCGGGGACGGGGACCGGGTGACCGACGACGGGGACGTCCTGCGCCGTCTGCGCACCGGCACCGCCCGCGAGCACGAGGCCGTCGAGTCGGCCCTGGACCTGCTCGACGACGGGCTGACCGCCCTCCGGCTCACCGCGGTGCTCTCCCGGATGCACGGCTTCTGGCTCGCCGCGGAGGCCGGGCTGGACGACTGGGCCGCTGCCGACCCGGCCGCCGCGGCCGCCGTGCGGTGGAGCGACCGGCGCCGGGCGCACCTGTTCGCCGCCGACCTCGCCGCCCTCGGCGCCCCCGCCCCCCGGGTTGCGGCCCGCCCCCGGCTCGCCGCCGTCCCGGACACCGACGCGGCTCTGGGCCGGCTGTACGTGCTGGAGGGGTCGACGCTGGGTGGGGTGTTCATCGACCGGCACCTGGCCACGCTCCCCCAGCTGGGCGGCGCGGCACCGCTGCGCGCGTTCTCCCCCTACGGCGAGCGGACCGGCGCCATGTGGCACGGCTTCCGCACGGCCACCCGCGCCCACGTGGCCGCCGGCGGGGACCCCGACCGCCTGGTCGCCGCGGCCCGGCAGACCTTCGCCGACCTCGCCGCCTGGTGCGGCGCGCCCCTGCCGGAGGAGCCCGGCCCGACCCCCACCGGCCCGCACGCCCGCGCCGGCCGACGGAACGAGGTCCCCGTCCGATGACCGACCAGATGCGGTTGGGGAGCTGGCTGGCGCCGGGCACCCCGGTGGACCTCAGCAACTGCGAGCGCGAGCCGATCCACGTGCCGGGCAGCATCCAGCCGCGCGGGGTCCTGCTGGCGGTCAGCGAGCCGGACATGGTCGTCCGGCAGGTCTCCCGGAACCTGGCCGACGTCGTCGGCACCGCGTGGGACGACGCGCTGGGCCGGCCGCTCGCCGAGGTGCTGGGCACGGTGCCGGCGCAGGCCGTCGCCCGCTCCGCGCGGGCCTTCGGCGACCTGCGCGAGCGCAACCCGGTCGAGCTGGTGCTGGACCGGGAGGGCAGCCCCGTCCCGGTCGACGCGATCCTGCACCGCGCCGTCCACGCCCTGGACCTGCCCGGGGCGCCGGACACCCGGCCCGCGACGAGCACCCTCGTGGTGGAGCTGGAACCGGCCTACGGACCCCGTCCGTTCAGCTTCCCGAACACCTACCAGGCGGTGCGCGGGACGATCAGCGAGCTGAACCGCACCTCGGACCTGCAGCAGCTGTACGACATCACCGCCACGGCGGTGCGCACCCTGACCGGCTTCGACCGGGTGATGGTCTACCGCTACGACGCCGACTACAACGGCGAGGTCGTCGCCGAGGCCAAGGCACCGCAGCTGAACTCCTTCCTCGGGCTGCACTACCCCGCCTCGGACATCCCGGCACAGGCCCGCGCGCTGTACGAGAAGAACTGGATCCGGCTCATCTCCGACGTCGGCTACACCCCGGCGCCGCTGGAGCCGGTCGACCTGCCCGCCACCGGCCGGCCGCTGGACCTCACCTACTCGACGCTGCGCAGCGTGTCCCCGATCCACTGCGAGTACCTGACGAACATGGGCGTGCAGGCGTCGATGTCCATCTCACTGCTGGACGGCGACCGGCTGTGGGGGCTCATCGCCTGCCACCACTACTCCGGGCCGCACGCCCCGCCCTACGCCACCCGGGCCGCCGCCGAGTTCCTCGGCTCCACGCTGTCGCTGCGACTGGTGGACCGCGCCGCCGACGAGGAGCACCGGCGCGCGCTGCGGGTCCGCTCCACGCTGGCCTGGCTGACGGCCGCCGCGCTGGACGAGGACCGCCCGCTGGCCGAGACCATGCTGGGCTCCCCCGGCCTGCTCGACGTCGTCCCGGCCGACTCCGTGCTGGTGAGCCTGCAGGGGCACACCGGTGCCGCCGGCGTGCCCCTGTCGCCGGAGACGGCCCGCGCCCTCGCCGCGTGGGTCGCCGACCAGTCCGGTGACGTGGTGTCCACCGACCGGCTCCCCCTGGTGGCCCCGCAGCTGGGCGTGCCCGCCGACCAGGCCAGCGGGGCGCTCGCGCTGGTCCTCCCCGAGGGCCAGTACGTCATCTGGGCGCGCGCCGAGCGGGTGCACTCGGTCGACTGGGGCGGCGACCCGCACAACAAGGCGATCGCCGAGCGTGAGGGCGACTCGGTCCGGCTGTCGCCCCGCAAGTCCTTCGACCGGTGGCGGGAGACCGTCCGCAACCGGTCCGAGCCCTGGACCCCCGCGCAGTGCACCGAGGCCGGCGACCTGCGCACCAACCTGCTCGAGTCGCTGTACGCCCGCTCCCGCCGGGTCGCCCAGGCCGCGCTGACCCTGCAGCGCAGCATGCTGTCCGAGCCGCCGGCGCCGGAGCACCTCCAGGTCACCGTGCGCTACGTGCCCGCAGCCCAGGACGCCCAGGTGGGCGGCGACTGGTACGACGTCTTCTCGCAGCCGGACGGCGCCACCGCCCTGGTCATCGGCGACGTCGTCGGCCACGACACCGAGGCGGCCGCCTGCATGGGCCAGCTGCGCGGTCTGCTGCGCGGGATCAGCTTCGACAGCGCCGACAGCCCGGCCGGGGTGCTGCGCCGGCTGGACCGGGCGATGGACGGGCTGCGCCTGCAGACCCTGGCCACCGCGGTCGTCGCCCGGCTGGAGCAGAGCCCCGAGGAGGTCGAGTCCGGGGTGACCCGGCTGCGCTGGTCCAACGCCGGCCACCCGCCCCCCGTCGTCCTGCTGCCGGACGGGACCACCGAGGTGCTGGACCGGCCCGCGGCGGAGCTGCTCGTCGGGGTGCACGTCGACGCCCGGCGCACCGACCACGTGGTGAGCCTGCCCCGCGGCTCGACGGTGCTGCTCTACACCGACGGCCTGGTGGAGCGCCGGGACCAGCCCTTCGACGACGGCATCGAGAACCTGCGCACCGAGCTGAGCGCGCTGCGGGACGTGCCGGTGGCCGAGCTCGCCGACCGGCTGCTGGCCCGGGTGCTGCCCGACCGCGCCCAGGACGACGTCGCGCTGATCACCGTCCGGCTGCACCCCCACGACCGCCCCGCCTGAAGAAGGACCCCGTCCTCCTCATGCCTCGCACGCTCGGCACGAGCCTCTGGACGGGGCCTGGGGTCAGCGGCCCTCCGCGCTCTCGGTACCGAGAGCGCGGGGGTCGGGGTCAGCGGTCGGTGAACTCGGGGGTCAGGCCGTCGCCCTGGTCCTCGCCCTGGTCGTCGCCCGCGCCGGCCGCGGGCAGCGGCGCGTCGGCGGCGGCGGCCGCCGCGGCCTCCGGGGAGTCCTCCACGGCCGGCGTCGCCGGGGTGTCGTCCGGTGCCTCCAGTGTCTCCAGCAGCCGCCGCTCGTCGGCGGTCAGCGGGCCGCCGTCGGGCCGCTCGCCCGGCTCACCGTCGTCGCTGCCGGTGGCCATCGCGGTGTCCGGGGTGGTGTCGTCTGGGCTCATCGTCCTGCACTACCTGCCCCGGGCGGCCGTCAACCGTCGAGGTCAGGCCGCCGCGTCCCCGGCGAGGGTGGCCAGCAGCTCCCGGGCGGCCCGGGGGCCGGCCCGGTTGGCCCCGATGGTGCTGGCCGACGGGCCGTAGCCGACCAGGTGCAGCCGGGGCTCGGCGACCACCCGGGTGCCGTCCATGACGATGCCGCCGCCGGGTGCCCGCAGGTGCAGCGGCGCCAGGTGCTCCAGCGCCGGCCGGAAGCCGGTCGCCCACAGCACGACGTCGGCCCGGAGGGTGCGGGCCGGCCGGTCGCCGGCCGCGTCCCAGGCGACGCCGTCGGGCGTGAGCCGGTCGAACACCGGCAGCCGGGTCAGCACGCCCCGGTCGCGGGCGGCGCGCACCGCGTCGGTCTCCACCAGGCCGGTGACCCCGACGACGCTGCCCGGCGGCAGCCCGGCCCGCACCCGCCGGTCGACCAGCGCGACGGCGGCCCGCCCGGCGTCGGCGTCGAAGTCGGTCCGGCGCCAGACCGGCTCCCGGCGGGTCACCCAGGTGGTGGTCGCCACCTCGCTGATCTCGATGAGCTGCTGCACGGCGGAGGTGCCGCCGCCCACCACGACCACGTGCTGCCCGCAGAACTCCTCGGCGTCCCGGTAGTCGGCGGCGTGCAGCTGCCGGCCACCGAACAGCTCCCGACCGGGGTAGGCCGGCCAGAAGGGCCGGGTCCAGGTGCCGGTGGCGTTGACCAGCCCGGACGCCGTCCACGGCCCGGCGCTGGTCTCCAGCGCGAAGCCCGCCTCGGTGCGGCGCACCGCGCGGACGACCACCGGCCGGTGGACCGGGAGGTCGAAGCGCCGCTCGTAGGCGGCGAAGTACCCGGCGACCACCTCGGCGGCCGGGGTGGCCGGGTCGGCGTGGGGCAGGTCCATGCCGGGCAGCGGCGCGATCCGGTGGGCACGGTCCAGGCGCAGCGAGGGCCAGCGGTGCTGCCAGGCCCCACCCGGACCGGCGTCGCCGTCGAGCAGCACGAAGTCCGCGCCGGCCCGGGACAGCGCGGACGCCGCGGACAGGCCGGCCTGGCCGCCACCGATCACCACGACCTCGTTGTGCACCCCGCCTGCAACGCGGCGGCGACGGCGGGCATGCCGAGGGGTGAGGCACCGCATCCGCCGCACGCGGCCGGGTATGTGTCGGAACGACCTCCCCGGGCACACAGGGGAGGTCGGAGAAGACGACACGACGGGGGATCGGCATGGCGCACGACGAGCGCAGACCGGACGGGTACCGGCACGTGGGCCACGTGCCGGCGCCGCACGAGGACCTGGCGTCGACCGTCGCCGGGTTCGTGCAGCAGGTCAGGGCGGACGGCGACCGGGTGGTCATCGCCTGCCACGAGCCGGTGGCGGGTGCGCTGACCGGCGCGTTCGCCGGGAGCGACGTGGCCGTGGTGACCCCGGGGCGGGTGGACGGCCGTCCGGCCAGCGGCGTGGCGGAGATGCTGCGCCTGGTCGAGCAGGAGCAGCCCGCCGACGGCCACCGGCTGCAACTGGTCACCAGCACGTCGGGCCCGGCCGGCGGGTGGACCGGCTGCATGCAGACCGAGGCGCTGCTCAACCACGTGCTGGCCGACCGTGCGGTCGACCACCTGTGCCTGATCGGCCCGGTCACCGGACACCCCGCGGGCCCGGAGCCGGACGAGGTGGTCGGTGCGACGCACCCGTGGCTGCTGACCGGCGTGGGGCTCGCCGCCAACCCCGGTTACCGGGAGCCGGCCGAGGTGGTCACCGAGCTGCAGCGGTCCCGCGTCCCGGACCCGATCGAGGACACCGAGCCGGCGCTGGCGCTGCTGGACCTCGACGACATGCGGTCGCTGCGCCGCGCGGTCACCCGGGTGCTGGCCGACAGCGACCTGGACCCCGACGCGGCGCAGGACTTCGTGCTGGCCATCGACGAGATCGTCGCCAACGCCGCCGAGCACGGTGTCCCCCCGGTCGACGTCCGGCTGTGGTGCGGCCACGACCGGCTGCTGTGCTCCATCAGCGACCACGGCGCCTGCTTCGACGACCCGCTCGCCGGTTACGGCCCGGCGCACGGTGACATGTCCGTGGGCGGCATGGGGCTGTGGCTGGCGCGGCAGTCCGTGGACGACCTGGTGGCCGCTCCGACCGCGCCGACCGGCGAGGGCTGCACCGTCCGGCTGGTCCTCTCCGCCCGGTCCGGCCGCAGCGCGGTCCCTGCCTAGGGACCCGGCACCAGCCCCTCGGCCTCGATCAGCCGGGCCTGCTCCCGGCACCACGGCGACCAGGCGTCGCCCTCGGTCTCCTGCCGCCGGCGGAACGTCGCCCAGTCCAGCAGCTCCCACTCGGCCACCTCGGTCGGGTCGGGCGCCGTCGACCCGGTGAAGCGACCGAGGTACACCGGGCAGATCTCGTTCTCCACGACACCCCGGAACTCCGCTCGGTACCGGTAGCCGGGCAGGGCCGGGCGGACGTCGGAGACCCCGAGTCCCAGCTCGAAGCCGGCCCGGCGGGCGATGGCCGCGGCGTCGTCCTCACCGGGGCCCGGGTGGCCGCACACGGTGTTGGTCCACATCCCCGGGAACGTCGACTTGTCCAGCGCGCGGCGGGTGACCAGCAGCCGGCCGTCGTCGTCGAACAGGTAGGCCGAGAAGGCCCGGTGCAGCGGCGTCTCGCCGGTGTGCACCAGCGCCTTCGGCATGGCGCCGATCGCGGCGCCGGCCTCGTCGACCAGCACGATGAGCTCTTCGGTCCGGGTTCCTGCCACGTCGTCCATCGTGGCCCATCGTCGCGGACCCGGGACCGGCACGCCCGTCGCCGGTCGCCCCACCGCTCACCCGACCGGGCTCGAACCCCCCTCCCGGCGGGTGAGACCACCGCCGGGACGCTCAGCCTCCCACCCCTGGCCGTCGACACCCCGTGGAGCACCACCACCACGTGCACACGGACGTGCACGCCACGACCAGGAGGTATCAGTGAGCAACACCAGCAGGAGCGGTCGGCCCCGCGGGGGCCCGGCCCTCCGCGGCGTCATCTGGGAAGGCACCCGATGAGGCCCCAGCGCGTCATCACGGTCGCCGCGGCAGCCGCGGTCGTCGCGGGCATGTCCGCACCGGCGACGGCGTCGGCCGCCACGGAGGGGTCGGGGGCACAGGTCCCCGTCGTGGTCCGGGAGGCAACGGGCACCGGCGCCGCTCCGGAGCGGGCCGTCGCCGCGTTCGGTGGCACCGTCGTCCGGCAGCTCGACATCATCAACGGCTTCAGCGCCCGAGTACCGGCGGACCGGCTCGAGGCGCTGCGGGCGGTCCGTGGCGTCGACGAGGTGACCGAGGACGCCGGACTGACGCTGCAGAGCACCGACGTCGCCGACCAGGCGTCCCAGCCGGGCTCGCTGTACACGATCGCCAACCAGGTGACCGGGGCTGCGGCGATGTGGCAGGCCGGGTACACCGGCAAGGGCGTCGACGTCGCCGTCATCGACTCGGGCACCGTCCCGGTCGACGGGTTCACCACTCCGGGCAAGCTGGTCCACGGGCCGGACTTCTCCTTCGAGGCCGGCACGCCGGCGGAGAACCTGGACAGCTACGGTCACGGCACCCACATGGCCGGCATCATCGCCGGCCGGGACGATGCGGCTGCCGGCGCGCCCGCCGGCGACAGCGACGACTTCATCGGCATGGCGCCGGACGCCCGGATCGTCAGCATCAAGATCGCCGACTCGCACGGCCGCACCGACGTCTCCCAGGCGATCGCCGCGATCGACTGGGCGGCGCAGAACCGGACGAAGAACGGCATGAACATCCGGGTGCTGAACATGTCGTTCGGCACCGACGGTGTCCAGGACTACCTGCTCGACCCGCTGGCCTTCGCCGCCGAGCAGGCCTGGCACAAGGGCATCGTCGTCGTGGTCGCCGTCGGCAACGGGGGCCTGGGCACGGGGAAGGTCGCCAACCCGGCCTACGACCCGTACCTCATCGCCGTCGGCAGTGCCGCGACCCACGGCACCGCGACCACGGCCGACGACGCCGTCTCCGCCTTCTCCAACGACGGCGACGGCACCCGCAACCCCGACGTGGTCGCCCCCGGCGAGCGGGTGGTCAGCCTGCGGAGCCCCGGGTCCTACCTGGACCAGGAGCACCCGGCCGCCCGGATCGGCGAGCGGCTGTACCGCGGCAGCGGCACCTCGCAGGCGGCCGCCGTGGTCTCCGGGGCGGCGGCGCTGATCATCTCGCAGCGTCCCAACATCCGCCCGGACGCGGTGAAGGCGCTCCTCACCGGGACGGCGCGGCCCATCCCGGGCGCACCTGCCACGGCGCAGGGCCGCGGGGTCATCGACCTCGCGGCAGCGAAGTCCGTCAAGACCCCCAACGTCCGGCAGAACCACGCGCAGTCCACCGGACGCGGGTCCCTGGAGGCTGCCCGCGGCTCGGTCCACGTGAAGGTCGGCGGCAAGGAGGTCCGCGGTGAGGTCGACGTCCGCGGGAGGACGTTCGACTCCCGCAAGCACGCCGACCAGGTCCGCACCGGGACGGTCGACACGTCCGGCGTGACCTGGTCCGGCGTGACCTGGTCCGGCGTGACCTGGTCCGGCGTGACCTGGTCCGGCGTGACCTGGTCCGGCGTGACCTGGTCCGGCGTGACCTGGTCCGGCGTGACCTGGTCCGGGGTCACCTGGTCCGGGGTCACCTGGTCCGGGGTCACCTGGTCCGGCGTGACCTGGGCCTGAGTCGATGACGACGACGAACGGCGGCGGGTCCGCCGGCAGGAGCAGGAACCGTCTGGGTGCGTCCCAGCGGATCATGGTGCTGACGGCGACCCTGGCCGCGGCCGCGGCGACGCTGTTCGTCGTCGTCGTCCAGTCGCTGCCCGCAGCATCCACGGCCGCGACCGTGCCGTGGGTGCTGTGGGCGGTGGCCTTCGGCGTGAGCGAGGCCTTCCCGGTGCACGTGCAGTGGAAGAAGGACTCCCACACGTTCTCGCTCACCGACCTGGTGCTGGCTGCCGGGCTGGTCCTGGCGGTCCCGGGCCAGCTGGTGCCGGCCCTCGTGGTGGGCACGGGCACGACCCTGCTGCTGCACCGCCGTCAGCGGGGGCTCAAGCTGGCCTTCAACGTCGCCCAGTACGCGGTGGGCGGCACGCTGGCCACCACGCTCTTCGCCGTCCTCGCCGCTCCGGCCGGCGACTCGTGGGACTGGCTGGCGGCGCTGGCGGCCGCCGGGATCTCCACCGTCGTCGCGAACGCGTGCGTCTTCGCCGCCATCAGCCTCTCGCAGGGGCGCTTCGACCTCGGCACGCTCGTCTCCATGTGTTCGACGACCGTGCCGGCCGCTGTCGCCGCAGCCGCCGTCGGTCTCGTCGTGGCCCGCAACGTCGTCCACGACCCCGGTGCCCTGGCGCTGCTGGCGTTGCCGACGATCCTGGTGATCGTCGCCTACCGGGCCGTCACCCGCGCCAACGAGCAGCAGGACAACCTGCGGGTGCTGCACGAGGTGACCGCCCTGCTGCACCACGGCGACAGCCGCGCCGCGCTGGGTGACTTCCTCACCTCGGTCCGGTCCGCCTTCCGCGCCGACCTGGCCGAGCTGGTCCTCCTGGACACCGCGGACTCCGGCGCGCCCACGCTGAACGTCAGCCGGGAGGGCGGTGGGGTGTCCCTCGGAGCGGAGCTCGGCGACCCCGAGGACGCCGAGCGCCTGATGCGGCTGGCCATGGCCGGCGGGGCCCTGCGCACCGGCGCGGAGCGGGGCGGGCCGCTGGACGCCTACGCGTCCGCCCGCGACGTCAAGGACGCCATGGCCGCCGTGCTGCGCACCGAGGACCGGGTGCACGGTCTGATGGTGATCGGTGGACGGCACGGTGACGTGTCCACGTTCACCGAGACCGACCTCGCCCTCCTGGAGACGTTCTCCCGGCACGTCGGCACGTCCCTGGAGCGCGGCCGCCTCGAGGAGACGCTGCGCCAGGTCACCGACCTCAAGGAGCAGCTGCGCCACCAGGCCCTGCACGACCCGCTGACCGACCTGCCCAACCGCACCCTGTTCATCGACCGGGTGCAGCAGGCCGTCGCCGCGGCTGCGCGCACGCAGGCCTGGCCGGCCGTGCTCTACGTCGACCTGGACGGCTTCAAGCCGGTGAACGACACCTACGGGCACGAGGCCGGCGACCTGCTGCTGCGCACCGTCGCCACCCGGCTGCGGCAGTCCCTGCGCGCCGGGGACACCGCGGCCCGGCTGGGCGGCGACGAGTTCGCCGTCCTGCTGGAGGGGCCGGTCGACGACGCCGGTGTCGCCGGGGTCGTGGACCGCCTGCAGGAGCGGCTCGGCGTGCCGGTGGACCTCGGCGGCGCCCGGGTCACCACGGTCGGCGCCAGCATCGGTGTCGCCGTCTGCGACGCGACCGCCCGGGACGCCGACGAGCTGATCCGGCGGGCCGACGTGGCCATGTACACCGCCAAGCGCGGCGGCGGCAACGCCGTCTGCCTGCACGGGCCGCACCTGGAGACGCCGGAGTCGGTGACCCCGGCCGCCGAGCTCGAGCAGGCGGTCCGGGACGGCGAGCTGCGCGTCGTCTACCAGCCGCTGATCGACCTGGCCAGCGGGCAGCTCACCGGGGCGGAGGCGCTGGTGCGCTGGCAGCACCCCGTGGACGGCGTCCGGATGCCCGACTCGTTCATCCCGCTGGCCGAGGAGACCGGCCTGATCGTGCCGCTCGGCGCCCAGGTGCTGCTGCAGGCCTGCGCGGAGGCCGCCCGGTGGGTGGCCGCCCGGCCCGACCTCACCGGCCTGATGGTCACGGTGAACCTCTCCGCCCGCCAGCTCATGCACCCCGAGGTGGTCGGGCACGTGCGGACGGCGCTGCAGTCCGCCGGGCTGGCCCCCGAGCGGCTGGTCCTGGAGATCACCGAGACCGTGCTCATGCACGACCGCGACGCCGCCGCCACCGCGCTGTGGGGCCTCAAGCGGCTGGGCGTGCGCATCGCGATCGACGACTTCGGGACCGGCTACTCCTCGCTGGCCTACCTGCGCCGGTTTCCGATCGACATGCTCAAGGTCGCCCGCGAGTTCGTCGACGGCCTGGGGCGGGACGCCAACGACGACGTGATCACCCGGGCCATCGTCGACCTGGCCGACACCCTCGGCCTGCTCACCGTGGCCGAGGGCGTGGAGTCCACCAACCAGCAGGAGCACGTCGCGGCCCTGGGCTGCGACCTGGCGCAGGGCTACCTGTTCGCCCGCCCCGTCGCCGCGGAGGACCTGCACGCCATGGTGCTCGACGTCGTCGGCGGGGCGTCCGGGCAGCCGGTGCACCGGGCCGGGGAGCTGGCCACGGCCGGCTGAGCCGAGCGGCCGGCACCCGTCGCCGGGGGCTGGACCCGGGCGGCCTGCTCGGGGAGGGTGAGGGCCCGGGCGGCTCGGGTGCAGCGGCGCCTCCCGGCGTCCGAAGACGACCAGGACAGGTGCACGACGACAGCGGGGGGACGACCGACGTGGACACGCCCAGGACGGCGGGCCGGCCGGCGACCGCGCGCGCCGAGGCGGCGCCCGGCCCGGACGGCTGCCTGGGCGCCCTCGCCGCCCCGGCGCTCCTGGTCTCCGCGGACTGCACCGTGGCCGCGGCCGACGCGCTGTTCCGCCAGGACGAGACCCTGCGCTGGGTGGTCCTGAACCGGCCGGGCACACCGGTCCCGGTCGACCGGTCCCGGGTCGAGACCGCGATGACCGGGCGGCCGGGCCGCCGGCGGCGGCAGCGGCGACGGCGCCCGCTGGCCGACCTGGTCGTCCCCTCCGGACCGGTCCTCCCCGCCGACGTCCCGGTGGCGCTGGCCGCCGCCGAGGTGCTCCCGCAGCGGGCGGGCGACGACGGCCCGGACGCGCTCGTGGTCACCTGGCCCGACGACCGGCTCGGAGTCGTCCCTCTCTCCGTGCTCGTCGAGCAGGTCGCCGCCCAGTACGCGCACTCCGCGCTGCACGACCCGCTCACCGGCCTGCCCAACCGGCTCTTCCTGCTGCAGCGACTGTCCCGGACGGCCGGCGACGGGGCGGCCGGCGTGCTCTGCCACGTCGACCTGGACCGCTTCAAGGACGTCAACGACGACCTCGGGCACGGGGCGGGCGACGACGTGCTGGTCGAGTTCGCCCAGCGGCTGCGCTCGGTGGCCCGCGCCGAGGACCTGGTGGTCCGGCTCGGCGGCGACGAGTTCGCCGTCCTGACCGGTACCCCGCTGACACCCGCCCAGAGCACCGCGTTCGCCGAGCGGATCGTGCTGGCCGCGGCCGCCCCGTACGCCGTGCAGGGCCGCGGCACCGCCGGCGGGCAGCTGGTGAGCCTCAGCGCCAGCGTCGGGGTCGCCAGCGCCGCGGGCACGACGACGGAGGGCCGGCGGGACTCGCTGGACGCCCTGCTGCACCGGGCGGACCTCGCCGTCTACCGGGCGAAGTCGCTGGGCCGGGGCCGGGTCGCGCACTTCATCGACGAGATGCTGGCCGACGAGCAGACGATCGACGCCGCCCGCGCGCGCCGCCACATGGAGCGGCGGCTGCGCGACGCCATCGAGCACGGCGGTCTGAGCGTGCACTTCCAGCCCGTGGTGGCCCTGCCCTCCGGGCAGGTCACCGGCGTGGAGGCGCTGGCCCGCTGGGACGACGCCGAGCTGGGCTGCGTCCCCCCGGACGAGTTCATCCCCGTCGCCGAGCAGACCGGGCTGATCGTCGACCTCGGCCGCTGGGTCCTGGACGCGGCCTGCCAGGAGGCGGCCCGGTGGCCGACCGGGCACTCCGGCCTCGCGCCGACCGTGGCGGTCAACGTGTCACCGGTGCAGCTGGCGCAACGCGGCTTCACCGACGACGTGACCGGTGCCCTGCGCCGCAGCCGGCTCGCGCCCGAGCGGCTGTGCCTGGAGATCACCGAGACCGCGGCGATCACCGACCTGGCGGCGACCGCCGTCCGGCTGGGCGAGCTGCGCGCGCTGGGCGTGCGCCTGGCCCTGGACGACTTCGGCGCCGGGCACTCGTCCCTGACCCTGCTCCGCAGCCTGCCGGTGCACCTGGTGAAGATCGACCGCTCCTTCATCGAGCAGGTCACCCGCGACACGGCCGACGCCGTCCTGGTCCGGCTGGTCGTCGAGGCCGCGCACAGCCTCGGCCGCCGGGTGTGCGCCGAGGGCGTGGAGACCGTCGAGCAGGCCCGGCAGCTGGTCGCCATGGGCTGCGACGCCGCGCAGGGCTGGCTGTTCGGCCGCCCGCAGCCGGCGTCCCCCCAGCTGGCCCGCGTGCTGGGCGAGCGGTCCGCGAGCGTCCCGGTCGCGGCCGGCGGGGACGTGCCCGTGCTGCCGCTGGGCGGCAACGACGAGCTGGTCCTGGCCACCACGCCCGAGCGGGTGATCACCTACGCCTCGGCGAGCAGCGGCGCCATCCTGGGCTGGCTGCCGCAGGAGCTGGTGGGCACCTCGGTGCTCGACCACCTGCACCCCGACGAGCGGGCCCGCGCCACGGCCGGCCGGCGCCTGGCCACGCTCTACACCGACGGCACCACGGTGCACCGGGTGCTGCACCGCCGCGGCGCGGTCCGCTGGCTGGAGAGCACCACCCGGCGGCTGGTCGACGAGCACGGCCGGGTCCGGGAGGTGCTGTCGGTGTCCCGGGACGTGACCTCCACCGTGGAGGCGCAGCGGGCACTGGCCGACAGCGAGGCGATGTTCCGGCACGCCTTCGACGACGCACCCATCGGCATGGCGCTGACCAGCCTGGACGGCGCGTTCCTCCGGGTGAACAAGGCCTTCGCCGCCCTGGTGCGCACGACCACGGAGGCGCTGCACGAGCTCCGGGTGCAGGACATCACGCACCCCGACGACCTGGCCACCGACGCGGCCAACATCGCCGACCTGGCCGAGGGCCGGGCGCAGGTGCAGGACGTCCCCAAGCGGTACCGCCGTCCCGACGGCACCGACGTGCCGGTGGTCGTGCACGCGTCCGTGGTGCACGGCGAGGACGGCGAGCCGGCCCACGTGTTCGCGCACGTGCTGCCGCGGGTGGCCCCCGCTCCCCCGGCGCGCGCGCCCCGGCACACGGCTTCGCCGTCCCATCACTGAGCGCCGCCCGGACCGGGCAGGAAGGGGGCATGGAGACCTTCCGCCGCGGCGACCTCGTGTTCGACGTCCACGACTCCGGTCCGGCCGACGGGACGCCCGTCGTCCTGCTGCACGGCTTCCCGCAGGACGCCGGCGCGTTCGACCGGCTGGCCCCCGCGCTGCACTCGGCCGGCCTGCGCACCCTGGCCCCCGACCAGCGCGGCTACTCCCCCGGTGCCCGGCCGCCCGGGCGGTCGGACTACCGGGTGCGCGCGGTGGTGGACGACGTCCTGGCGCTGCTGGAGGCAGCCGGGCTGGAGAGCGCCCACCTGGTCGGCCACGACTGGGGCGGCGCGGTGGGCTGGGCGCTGGCGGCCTGGCACCCGTGGCGCGTGCGCACGCTGACCGTCCTGTCGGTCCCCCACCCGGCCGCGATGACCCAGGCGATGGTGCGCAGCGACCAGGCGTTGCGGTCGTCCTACATGGGCTTCTTCCAGCTGCCAGGGGTGCCCGAGACCTTCCTGCTGGCCGGCGGGGGCCGGGGGCTGCGGCGGATGCTGCGGCAGACCGGCCTGCCCGACGAGCTGGCCGAGCGGTACGTCGCGCGGATGCGGGAGCCGGGCGCGCTCACCGCGGCGCTGAACTGGTACCGGGCGATCCCTTACGGTGGCCGGGACCCGGTGGGCGTGGTGCGGGTGCCGACGCTGCACGTGTGGGGCGACCAGGACGGCGCCCTCGGCCGGACGGGGATCGAGGCCAGTGCACAGTTCGTCGCCGCCCCCTACCGGCTGGAGGTGCTGGAGGGGATCGGGCACTGGCTGCCGGAGGTGGCCGCCGACCGGGTGGGCGAGCTGGTCACCGCCCACGTCCGCACGGCCGGGTGAGCCGGGCAGCTGCCCGGTCGTCCACGAGGAGCACGACAGGAGGTCGTCGGCGATGCCGCAGCACGCCCGTTGGAGGGCCGCGGAGCACACGGTGGGGGACGTCGCCCACCCGGACGCCGACCCGGCCACGCTCCAGGCGGAGCTGTCCCGCGCGCTGGAGTTGTCGGCGAAGATCCTGGACAACACCGCCGACGGCATCTACGGCCTGGACGCCGCCGGCCGCGTGGAGTTCGTCAACCCCGCCGCCGTCGCGATCACCGGGCACCCGCGCGAGGGCCAGCTGGGCAGCAACCAGCACCACCTCATCCACGGGCGCCGGCCGGACGGCTCGGCCTACCCGGTCGAGGACTGCCCGGTGTGGCAGGCGCTGCACACCGCCCGGACCGTCGTCGCGGACGACGAGGTCTTCTGGCACCGCGACGGCCGGCCGGTGCCGGTCGAGCTGGTCGCCGTCCCGACGGTCGAGGACGGCGTGGTCACCGGGGTGGTCGTCTCCTTCCGCGACCTGACCGCCCGGCGCGCCGCCGAGGCCCAGACGGCGGAGCTGCGCCGGCTGGAGCAGGCCGGCGCCGAGCAGCGGGCGCTGTCGGACCAGCTGCAGCAGGCGCTGCTCACCCCGCCGCCGGAGCCGGACCACCTGCACGTCGTCGTCCGCTACCAGCCGGCCTCCGACCGGGCCCAGGTGGGCGGGGACTGGTACGACGCGTTCCTGCAGCCCGACGGCGCGACGATGCTGGTCATCGGGGACGTCGTCGGGCACGACAGCCGGGCCGCCGCCGCGATGGGACAGCTGCGCGGGCTGCTCCGGGCGCTGGCCTACGACAACGACGAGACGCCCGAGGCGACGCTGACCCGCGTCGAGCGGGCGGCCCGGGGCCTGGCCGTGGAGACGCTGGCCACCGCAGTCCTGGCCCGGGTCGAGCGGCTCCCGGACGTCCCGGTGACCGGCACCCGGCTGCTGCGCTGGAGCAACGCCGGTCACCCGCCGCCGGTCCTGCTGGGCCCGGACGGGACCACCACCGTGCTGGAGGCGCCGGTGGACCTGATGCTCGGCATCGACCCGGACACCCGCCGGGCCAGTCACGAGACGGTGCTCCCCGACGACTCCACGCTGCTGCTGTTCACCGACGGCCTGGTGGAACGCCGTGGCGGCCACCTGGACGAGGGCATCGCCCGGCTCCGCGCCGCCCTGGCCGACCTCGGCACCCGGCCGCTGGACGAGCTGTGCGACACGCTGCTCGAGCGCTTGGTGCCCGGCCGCGGGGACGACGACGTGGCCCTGCTCGCCGTCCGGGCGTACCCGGAGGACCGGCCACGCCCGCCCGAGGCCGGCCCCAACGTGCTGCCGGCGGGCATCGACTGATCCCGGTCGTCGTACCCCCGCCCTACGGTGACCGGGTGGCGACCTCCCCGACCCGCTCGGCGACCCGCGAGGACGTGCTCGGCTTCCGCGTGCGCGCCCACCAGCTGGACCGGACCGCCGGGACGCCGGCCGACACCACGGTCCTCGACCTCGGCGTGCAGGACACCGGCCCGGACGGCGGCCGCTGGGCGCTCGCCGTCCGCGGGGTGGACGTCGCGGCGCTCGGCGTTGACGAGCTGGCCACGGTCTGGACGCTGCGCGGGGCGCCGCACCTCTACCGCCGCGGCGACCTCCCCGGCGTCGCGGCGGCGACGGCGCCGTTCTCCGAGGCCGACGCCGGCAAGCGGGTCTTCGACGCGGCCGGGCCGCTGAGGGCCGCCGGCATCCCGGTCCTGACCGCCCTGGACACGGTCGCCGCCGCGATGCGCTCGATCGTCACCGAGCCCACGGTCAAGGGCGAGATGTCCCGCCGGCTGACCGAGCAGCTGGACCAGCCGCACCTGCGGTACTGCGTGCCGTGCGGGGCCACCCACGTGCACGAGATGCCGTTCCGGCTGGCCGCGCTGCGCGCCGGCCTGGAGCTGCGGGCCGGCACCTCCCCGCCGGTGCTGCAGCCGATACCCGGGTTCAGCGTGGCCGGCACCGTCCCGGACCGGCTCGACGTGGTCCGGGGGTACCTGCGGCTGTTCGGCCCGGCGACCCCCAAGCACGTCGCCGCTTACCTGGACGCGCCGGTCCGCGACGTGACGGCGCGCTGGCCGGGCGACGTGGTCGAGGTGCCGGTGGACGGCGAGCGCCGGTGGCTGCTGGCCGAGGACGCCGACCGGCTCGCGGCCGGGCAGGCGCGCACCACCCGGCTGCTCGGCCCCTTCGACCCCTACCTGCAGCTGCGCGACCGGTCGCTGCTCGTGGCGGACCCGGCCCGGGCCAAGGAGCTGTGGCGCGCGCTGGGCCGGCCCGGCGCGGTGCTGGCCGACGGCGAGCTGGCCGGTACGTGGCGCCCGCGCCAGGCCGGCCGGAAGCTGACGGTCCTGGTGGACCCATGGGGTCCCGTCACGCCCGAACTGCGGGCAGCCGTCGACGAGCAGGCCGAACGACTGGCGGCCGCGCGGCAGGTGCAGCTGACCGCCGTCGAGCTCACCGGCTGACCCGGCCCGGCGGGTGAGCCGCGCCGGCCGCGGGGTAAGGGCCCGCCCATGACGACCGACGTGCCCGCCGCACCGCCGTCCCGGACGCGTTCGGAGCGGCTGGACCGGCTGCCGTTCACCCGCGAGCACCGGAAGCTCGTCGTCGGCTCCGGGCTCGGCTGGGCGCTGGACGCGATGGACGTCGGGCTCATCTCCTTCGTCATGGCCGCGCTGGCCGTGCAGTGGTCGCTGTCGCCGACCGAGCTGTCCTGGATCGGCTCGATCGGCTTCGTCGGCATGGCGCTGGGCGCCACCCTGGGCGGGCTGCTCGCCGACCGGATCGGCCGCCGGCAGGTCTTCGCGGTGACCCTGCTGGTGTTCGGCGTGGCCACCGGTGCGGCGGCGCTGTCCTGGTCGGTCGGCGCCCTGCTGGTCTTCCGCTTCCTCATCGGCCTGGGGCTCGGCGCCGAGCTGCCGGTGGCCTCCACCCTGGTCAGCGAGTTCGCCCCGGCGGCGGTGCGCGGGCGGGTGGTCGTGGCGCTGGAGGCGTTCTGGGCGGTGGGCTGGCTGCTGGCCGCGCTGATCGGCTACTTCGTGGTGCCGCGCAGCGACGCCGGCTGGCGCTGGGCGCTCGCGCTGGGGGCGCTGCCGGCGCTGTACGCGGTCGTCGTCCGGCGCCGGCTGCCCGAGTCGGTCCGCTTCCTGGAGCTGCGCGGCCGCGTGCCCGAGGCCGAGGCCGCGGTGCGCCGCTTCGAGGACGCCGCCGGGGTCGCGCCCGTCCCCTCCCCCGTCCCGTCGCCGACGCCGGCGCCCGGCCCCGGTGCGCTGTGGGCCCGCGGCACCCGGAGCCGGACCGCGGCGCTGTGGACGGTGTGGTTCAGCATCAACTTCGCCTACTACGGCGCCTTCATCTGGCTGCCCACGCTGCTGGTGGCCGCCGGCTTCTCCCTGGTGCGGTCCTTCGGGTTCACGCTGCTCATCACGCTGGCGCAGCTCCCCGGCTACGCGGCGGCGGCCTACCTGATCGAGCGCTGGGGACGCCGCCCGACGCTGGCGGTCTTCCTGGTCGGCTCCGCGGTCGGGGCGGGGCTGTTCGCCGGCGCCGAGGGCGAGACCGCCGTCCTGGTCACCGGGATGGTGCTGTCCTTCTTCAACCTGGGGGCCTGGGGAGCGCTGTACGCGGTGACGCCGGAGGTGTACCCGACGGCGCTGCGGGCGACCGGCGCCGGCGCGGCGGCGGGCTTCGGCCGGATCGCCTCGATCCTCGCACCGCTGTCGGTCCCGCCGCTGCTCGAGCGCGGCGGCAGCGGGCTGGTGTTCGGCGTGTTCGCTGCCTTCTTCGTGCTGGGCGCGCTGGCCACCTGGGGACTGCCCGAGCGGCGCGGCCGGGCGCTGGACGACCTCGACCCGGCTCCCGCCGAGCGGACCCCCGACCCGGTCCGCCCCTCCGGGAGCTGACCGGCGGCCGCAGCGGGTACCGGGCCGCCCGGCTGGGTAGCCGCCGTCCATGCCGGAACTCACCCCTGGACACCTGACCGGCCGCACGGTCGCCATCACCGGCGCCACCGGCAACGTCGGGACGGCGCTGCTGCGGGCGCTGGCCGACGCCGGAGCGACCGAGGTGCGGGGGCTCGCCCGCCGCCAGCCGCCGGACAGCGCCCCCTACGCCGGCGTGCAGTGGTACCTGACCGACCTCGGCGAGCGGGACAGCGAGGAGGTGCTGGCCGAGTTCCTGGAGGGCGCGGACGTCGTCGTCCACCTGGCCTGGGCGCTGCAGCCCGGCCGGGAGCCGGAGCGGCTGCGCCGGGTCAACGTCGACGGCACGCGGCGGGTGCTGGAGGCCGCCGGGGCCGCCGGCGTGCAGCACGTGCTGCACATGTCGTCGCTGGGCGTGTACTCCGCCGGCCCGCCCGCCCGCCGGGTCAGCGAGGACTGGCCGACCGAGGGCATCCCCAGCGCCCAGTACAGCCGGGACAAGGTCGCCGCCGAGCACCTGGTCCGCGACTTCACGACCGCCTACCCCGACGTGACGGTGTCCATCACCCGGCCGACGCTGGTGCTCCAGCCGGAGGCGGCCAGCGAGATCGGCCGCTACTTCCTCGGTGACCTGCTGCTCACCGCCGCCCGGCTGCTGCCCGGGCCGGTCGCGAAGGTGCTGCCGCTGCCGGTGCCCGGCGAGCTGCACGTGCAGTTCGTGCACGCCGACGACGTCGCCGACGCCATCGTGCGGATCATCGACCGCCGCGCGCCCGGCCCGTTCAACCTGGCCGCCGACCCCGCGCTGGACGCCGACGGCCTGGCGAAGGCGCTGGGCACCTACCGGCTGCCGGTCCCCGCGTTCCTCGTGCGGACCGCGCTGGACGCCGCCCACCGGGCGCACCTGGTGCCGACCGAGCCCGGCTGGCTGGACATCGGGCTCGGCGAGCCGCTGCTGGAGTGGGCGAAGGCCCGGACCCAGCTGGGCTGGACGCCCCGCCGCCGCGGGCCCGACGTGCTCCGCGAGTTCGTCGCCGCCCTCGGCCGCGGTGAGGGCAGCACCAGCCCGCTGCTGCAGCCGGCCGGCGGCCCCACCCGTCCCCCGGCCTGAGGAAGGACCCCCTTGCCCCGGCCCCCTCGCAGGGGCCTGCCGCGAGCTTGCGAGTGGTGGGGGGCAAGGGGGTCCTTTTTCAGCTGCGTGGCATGCCGGCGGCGCGGAGCAGCGCGCCGCCGATGATCACCTTCTGCACCTCGCTGGTGCCCTCGTACAGCCGGTACAGCCGGGCGTCGCGGTAGAAGCGCTCGACCGGCGTCGTCCGCAGGTAGCCCAGCCCGCCGTGCACCTGGACGGCGCGGTCGGTGGCCCGGCCGACCATCTCGCTGCAGAACAGCTTGGCGGCCGACGGGCCCACCGAGGTGTCCTCGCCGGAGTCGTAGCGGGTGGCCACGTCGAGCACCATGCTGCGGGCGGCCAGCAGCTCGGCGTGGGACTCGGCGAGCATCGCCTGCACGAGCTGGAACCGGCCGATCGGGGCGCCGCCCTGCCGGGCGGTGGCGGCGTAGGCGACGGACTCGTCGAGCACCCGCTGGGCCATCCCGACGCAGAGCGCGGCGATGTGCAGCCGGCCGCGGGAGAGCACGGTGAGCGCCTTCGCGTAGCCGCGCCCCTCCTCGCCGACCAGGGCGTCGGCCGGCACCCGGACGTCGTCGAAGAACACCTCCGCGGTCCAGGCGCCGGACTGCCCCATCTTCGCGTCGTGCGGGCCGACGGTGAGCCCGGGCGTGCCCGCCTCGACGACGAAGCTGGAGATGCCGCGACCGCCCCGCTCGGCCGGGTCGGTGCGGGCGAAGACGACGAACAGGTCGGCGATCGGCGCGTTGGTGATGTACCGCTTGCCGCCGGCGATCACCCAGCCGTCGCCGTCCCGGCGGGCGGTGGTGCGCAGCCCGGCCGGGTCGGAGCCGGCCTCGGCCTCGGTGAGCGCGAAGGAGCCGATCAGCGACCCCTCGGCCAGCCCCGGCAGGTACGCCTTGCGCTGCTCGGCCGAGCCGAACCGGGCGATGACCTGACCGGCGATGCCGTTGTTGGTGCCGAACAGCGAGCGGAAGGCCGGCGTGGTGTAGCCGAACTCGAAGGCCAGCTGGACGTCCTCGGTCATGGTGACGCCCAGGCCGCCGAACTCCTCGGGCAGCGCGTAGCCGAACAGCCCCATGTCGGCGGCGGCGGCCCGCAGCTCGTCGGGGATGCGGTCGGTGCGGTCGATCTCCTCCTCGCGCGGGACGACGACCTCCCGCACCAGCTGTCGAACGGCCCCCCGGATCTGAACGAAGTCCTCGGCGTCCATGCCGGACATGCTGGACCCCCGGTCGCACGGGGTGCGACCGGGGGCCCCGGGCTCTCTCGGCCTCCGTGCAGGGGCCCGCCGCGAGCTCGCGAGTGGCGGGGGGCACGGGGGTCCTTCACTTAGGCGAGAGCGTCCAGCCGGTCCATGTCGTCGTCGGACAGCGTCAACTGCGCCGCGCGCATGTTCTCGGTCAGGTGCTCGACGGACTTGGTGCCCGGGATCGGCAGGACCACCGGCGACTTCTGCAGCAGCCAGGCCAGCGCCACCTGGGACGGCGTGGCGTCCAGCTCGGCGGCGATCGCGGCGACCGGGCTGTCGGGCCGGGCCAGGTCGCCGGTGGCGATCGGGAACCACGGGATGAACGCGATGCCCTCGGCAGTGGCGTACTCCAGCACGTCGGCGGACTTCCGGTCGGTCAGGTTGTACAGGTTCTGCACGCTGGCGATCTCGGTGACCGAGCGGGCCTCCTGCAGCTCCTGCACCGACACCTCGGAGACGCCGATGTGCCGGACCTTGCCCTGCTCCCTGAGCTCGGCGAAGGCGCCCAGCTGGTCGGCCAGCGGGACGTCGGGGTCGATGCGGTGCAGCTGGATGAGGTCGATCCGCTCGACGCGGAGGTGCCGCAGGGAGAGCTCGACCTGCTGCTTGAGGTACGCGGGGCGGCCGACCGGGACCCACTCGCCGGGCCCGGTGCGGGTCAGCCCGGCCTTGGTGCCGATGACCAGCGTCTCGGGGTAGGGGTGCAGCGCCTCGGCGATGATCTGCTCGCTGACCAGCGGGCCGTAGGAGTCGGCGGTGTCGATGAAGTCGACGCCCTGCTCGACGGCGGCGCGGACGACGCGGACGGCGGCGGCCCGGTCGGCCGGCTCGCCCCACACGCCGGGGCCGGGGAGCTGCATGGCGCCGTAGCCGAGGCGGTGCACGGTCAGGTCCCCACCGAGGTCGAAGGTGAGCGTGCTCGTGGCGGTGGTCATGCGTCCTCCTGGGGATTCGGGACATCCGGTCGGGCGGCGCGGCCGCCCGGCTCTCCCTCCGCACAGCCCGCGGACCCGCCTGCCTCTTCCCCGTCCGGCCGGATGTGAGCCTCCCCACGGACCGGCTCCCGGGTGCCGTCGCGGCCGGGACCGTGCGGGATGGTGGTCAGGTGCAACGACCCGGACGAGGCCGACCCGCCCGGGGTCGCCCGCCCGGCGGGACCGCCGTCCCGGTGCTGCTGCTGGTCGGGCTGCTGCTGGTCGCACTCAACCTCCGGGGTCCGCTGGTGGCCGTCGCGCCGGTGACCGGCGACCTGCGGCGGGACCTCGCCGTCGGGGCCGGGACGGTGGGCCTGCTGACCTCCATCCCGGTGCTGTGCTTCGGCCTGGCGGCGCCGCTCGCCTCGCTGCTCATCACCCGGACCGGCGTGCACCGGGCCGTCCTCGTCTCGCTGGCCGGGGTGCTGGGAGGCAGCCTGCTGCGGTCGACCGGCAGCCCGGCCACCGCGATCGCGGGCACCGTCGTCATCGGGCTGGCCATCACCGTGGGCAACGTCGTCGTCCCGGTGGTCATCGGCCGGGACTTCCCCATGGCCACCAACGTCGTGATGGCCGCCTACACCGCTGCCCTGAACCTCGGCTCGACGCTGACCGCCTCGCTGACCGCGCCGCTCGCCGACCTGGTCGGCTGGCAGGCGGCGCTCGCGTCCTGGGGACTGCTGGTCGTCGGGGCCGCCGCGGTGTGGACCGCGGCGTTGCGCCGGCACGTCGCGCGGACGGCACCGGTCCCGGGCACCGCTCCCCCGGCGGAGGTCGACGACGGCCCCGGCCGGGCGGCGTGGCGGCGACCGGTGGCCTGGGGGCTGCTGCTCGCCTTCTCCGCGCACGCGTTCAGCTACTACGGGCTGACCGCCTGGCTGCCCAGCCTGCTGGCCGACGAGCAGGGGCTGTCCCGTGCGGCGGCCGGCGTCAGCTCGTCGCTGTTCCAGCTGACGGGCATCGCCGGCGCGTTCGCCGTCCCGGCGCTGATGGCGTGGTGGGGACGGCCGTCCTGGGTGCTGCTGGCGACGGCCGCCGCCTGGGCGGTGCTGCCGGGAGGACTGCTGCTCGCGCCGTCGTGGTGGCCGCTGTGGTGCTGCCTGGCCGGCGCCGCGCAGGGCAGCGGCATCACCATCGTGTTCCTCGCCGTGGTCACCCGGTCCCGCGGGCAGGCGGAGAACCGGCAGATGTCGGCGATGGTGCAGACCGGCGGCTACACCGTGGCGGCCACCGGCCCGCTGATCGTCGGGGCGGTGCACGACGCCACCGGCGGTTGGACCGTCCCGCTGCTGGTCATCCTCGGTGCGGTGGCCGTGATGGCCGTCGCCGGCGCCCCGGCAGCGGGCGGCCGCGCGGGGACCGCCACCGACGGCCGGGCGGACCTGCCCGCCGACGACGTCCCGGTGCCCGAGGTGGTCCCGGCGGAGAGGGGCACCCGTGGGTGAGCTGGTGGTCGTCCGGCACGGGCAGACCGAGTGGAGCAGGAACGGGCAGCACACCGGCCTGACCGACCTGCCGCTGCTGCCCGACGGCGAGGACGACGCCCGCCGCCTGCGGCCGGTGCTGGCCCGACGGCAGATCACGCACGCCTTCGTCAGCCCGCTGACCCGGGCCCGCCGCACCGCCGAGCTGGCCGGCCTGTTCGACGGCGGCGTGGAGACGGTGGTCGAGCCGGACCTGGTCGAGGTCGACTACGGCGGCCACGAGGGGCGGACGACGCCGGAGATCCGCGCCGAGCTCGGCCACCCGTGGTCGCTGTGGGCGGACGGGACGGTGCCCGGCCGGACCCCCGGCGAGACGCTCGCGCAGGTGGCGGAGCGGGTCGACCGGGTGCTCGACCGGGCGCGACCGCTGCTGGCCGACGGCGACGTGGCGCTGGTCGCCCACGGTCACGTGCTCCGCATCCTCACCGCGCGCTGGCTGGGGCTGGACCCGGAGTGCGGCGCGCTGTTCCCGCTGGCCACCGGCCGCTACGGGGTGCTGGGCACCGAGCACGACTGGCCGGCGCTGACCGGCTGGAACACCGTGTGAGGACCCCCGTGCCCCCCGCCGCTCGCGAGCTCGCGAGCTCGCGACGGGACCCTGCACGGGGGCCACGGGCGTCAGGTGTCGTGTCCCACGCCGCGATCGGGTGCGCTCATGTCGCCCGTGCCGGGGATGCCCTCGGCGAGCCCGTAGCGGAGGTACACGGTGCCCTGCGGACCGGCCACCGGCGGTTCGAGCAGCGTGACGTTGGTGGGCACCGCGCCCCCGTCGAACACCTTCTTCCCGACGCCGAGCACCACCGGGTGCACCCAGAGGTCCAGGCGGTCGTAGAGCTTCTCGCGCAGGAGCGTCTGCACCAGGTCCAGGCTCCCCACGACCTTCACGTGCTCGTGCCGGTCCCGGACCTCGCGGACCGCGGCGGGCAGGTCCGGTCCGAGCTGGGTGGACCCGGCCCAGGAGAGGTCCGGCCTCCCGCGGGAGGCCACGTACTTCGGGACGCCGTTGAACAGCGCGGCGATCCCGCCGTCCTGGCCGCCCTGCTGGTGCGGCCAGTAGGCGGCGAAGATGTCGTACGTGCGCCGGCCCAGCAGCAGGGCGTCGGTGCCCTCGTACGCGGCACCGATCTGCGCCCCGGAGACCTCGTCCATCAGGGGCGCCTGCCAGCCGCCGAACGGGAACCCCTCCGGGTCCTCGTCGGGGCCGCCGGGCGCCGGCCCGACGAGGTCGAGGGTGGCGAAGAGCTCGATGTGGATGAGGCCCATGTCCTGCTCCTGAGAAGTCGGTCGTCCCGGTCGGGAGTTGGACCTGGGGACGCCGGAGAACTCGTCGCTGCGCCGGGAACCGGTCTAGGCGTAGGCGTACTCGGGCTCGACCTCGGGCTCTGGACGCACCGGGCGGCCGAACCACCACCCCTGCCCGAGGTCGGCCCCCAGCGCCCGCACCTCGTCGGCGACCCGCTCGGACTCCACCCCCTCGGCGACCACCGTGGCACCCAGCCCGTGGGCCAGGCTGATCACCGAGGAGGCCACCGCCCGGGGACCGGCGTCGCTGAGCCGGGAGACCAGCTCGCGGTCCAGCTTGACCACGTCGGGCCGGACGGCGGAGATCAGCGCGAGGCTCGACCAGCCGGCGCCGACGTCGTCCAGCGCCACCCGCCAGCCCAGCGACCGGTGGTGCTCCAGCACGGCCAGCAGGTGCCCCCGGTCGGTGATGGCATGGGACTCGACCACCTCGAAGACCAGCTGCCGGGGCGAGAGCCCGCCGTCGTGCACCGCCCGCTCGGTGCCGGCCAGGCACACCTGCGGCCGGTACACCGCGGCGGGGTTGCTGTTCACGTACAGGTCGGCGCCGCCCAGCCAGCCGGCCGCGCCGCGGATCGCCGCCTCACGGGCGACCCGGTCTAGCCGGTCCAGCCAGCCGGCGGACTCGGCGAGGAAGAACAGGTCGCCCCCGCCGACCTCCCGGCCGTCGACCCGGCCGCGCAGCAGCGCCTCGTGCGCGACGACGGCGCCGTCGGCGAGGGACACGATCGGCTGGTAGACCGGCCACAGCTCGGCGTCGGTGAGCACGCCGATCTCCACGGTCACCCCGCGGCGGGCCAGCTCCACCGCCAGGGTGGGGGCGCTGAGCAGCCGGGTGGCCAGTGCCACCTCGTCCTCCGGCGGGTCGGCCGCCACCCGCACGGCCTCGGTCTCCGCGGCGGTGAGCTCCCGGGCCAGCCGCTGCAGGAAGCGCTGGGTGCGCCGCCCGTCGCCGCCGGGGTCGACGACCTCCAGCAGCCCGGGGTCGGCGTACACGTCCAGGCCCACCGCGCCGGCGGTCCGGGCGAGGCTGGGCAGGACGTGGCTGAGGCTGCTGGCCAGCAGCAGCCGGGTCGCTCGCTCCGGGGTGTCCCAGGAGGGCCGGAGGACGTCGGCGGTTCCGCTCACTCCTGCAGGATGACCGCCGGGACCGGTCCCCGACGGCAGGACGCGCCCGCCGGCCGGGCAGAGCCCACGCGGACCGGTCCGCACGAGGTTGATCAAGACCCCTACAGTGCGCGTGTGCCCGACCCCGCCGAGCCCGCCGACGGCCGCCTCCACCGCGGTGGACGCCCCCGCGACCCCTCCCGTGACCTGGCCATCCGCGCCGCCATCCTCCGGGTCCTCGCCCGGTCGGGATACGCGGCGCTGACCATGGACGCGGTCGCCGCCGAGGCCGGGGTGGGCAAGGCGACGATCTACCGGCGCTGGCGGACCAAGGGCGACCTGGTCGCGGCCGCGGTCGCCTCGCTCGGCGAGACCGTGACCGTGCTGCCCGACGGCGGCTCGCTGGAGGCCGACCTCCGTGCGCTGCTGCGCTGCCTGGTGGTCGAGGTCAACGGCCCCGCCGGCACCACGACCCGCGCGCTGCTGTCGGCGATGTCCCACGAGCCGCGGCTGCGGGAGGCGCTCGCCGCCGGTCCGATCGGGCGCTGGCTCGCCGCCTTCGGCGAGGTGTGGTCGCGGGCCGAGCGGCGCGGGGAGGTCCGCCCCGGCATCACCGGGACCACGGTCGCCGCCACGGCGTCGGCGCTGGTCCTGCAGCGCTGGCTGTTCGGGGCCGGTCCGGTCGACGAGGACTTCGCCGACCAGGTCCTCGCCGACGTCGTCCTGCCGCTGGTCACCACCGACGCCGGCGACACGGTGGAGACGGAGACCTCGGCGGCCTCGGGGCGAGGTCCGTCCACGTCGTAGCCGCGCGACTCCGGCGGGCCACGTCGAGCGTCCGGCTCACCGGCGGACGGCGTAGCGCAGCAGGACGTTGTCCGATCCCTCGGGGCGGCGGACGTCGAGCAGGCGCAGATCCGCGGGTCCGTCGAAGACGGGGGTGCCGCCGGCGAGGGCGCGGGGCCCGACCATGAGATGGACCTCGTCGACGAGGCCCTGGACGAGCAGCGCGTTCCACGTCGTCCGGCTGGCGAACACCAGGATGTCGCCGGACCCGCGCTGTTTCTCGGCAGTGACCCGGGCAGCCGCGGCGGCGCGCGGCACGACGGACGTCACGGCGTGCCAGGGGTTGTCGGCCGGCACGGCGAGCTCGTCGCTGACGACGACCTTCGGCAGCGGGTCGTAGAGCCGGCTCAGTTCACGGTTGTCGTCGCTCAGGGCTCGGTTGGCGGGGTCGTGCGGTGCGGTGGCGACGTTCGGCCAGTACGAGCTGAACATCTCGAACGAGCGGCGGCCGAGGAGCACGGTGCCGGCAGCGCGGATCCGTTCGAGGTTGTAGGCGTCGAAGGCGGCGTCCATGTTGAGCGCCATGACGTCGCCGCCGGGCCCCTCGTAGAACCCGTCGAGCGAGACGATGTTGCTGACGACCACGGTGCGCATGACGTCCTCCTCTGGTCGGACCTCCGGTGGGTCCTGCACCCCTGAGACGTAGCCGGTGCGCCCTTCTCGACATCGACCCCGCCGATCGGAGGTTCCCGACGCTCTCCGCTCGGTGGCCGCCCGGACGGGTCAGCCGGTGGCCGCGCTGGAGCGGAAGCGGCGCAGCCGGAGGCTGTTGGTCACCACCAGCACCGAGGACGCCGCCATCGCCAGCCCGGCCAGCAGCGGGTCCAGGAAGCCCACGGCGGCCAGTGGGACGAGCGCCACGTTGTAGGCGAAGGCCCAGAACAGGTTGCTCTTGATCACCGCGAGGGTCCGGCGGGACAGCCGGACGGCGTCCACCGCGGCGTCCAGGTCGGCGCGGACCAGCGTGAGGTCGCTGGCCTCGATCGCCACGTCGGTGCCGGTGCCCATGGCCAGGCCCAGGTCGGCCTGCGCGAGGGCCGCGGCGTCGTTGACGCCGTCCCCGACCATGGCGACCACCCGGCCACGGGCCTGCAGGTCACGGACGACGTCCACCTTGCCCGCGGGCAGCACGCCGGCCACCACCTCGCCGCGGTCGGGGTCCAGGCCCACCGAGCGGGCCACCGCGGCGGCCACCCCTGCGTTGTCGCCGGTGACCAGCACCGGTGACAGCCCCAGCGCGCGCAGCCGGGTGATGGCCGCGGCGCTGGACGGCTTGACGGTGTCGGCGACGACGCAGGCCCCCACGACGGTGCCGTCGACGGCGACCAGGACGGCGGTGCGGCCGGCGGCCTCGGCGTGCTCGGCGACCGCGGCCAGCTCCGCCGGCACCTCGGCCGGCATCGCCGACGCCCGTCCGACGACCACCGTCCGGCCCTCGACCCGGCCGGTGACCCCGAGGCCCTGCCGGCTCTCGAAGTCGGTGACCTCGGGCAGCGGCGCCGGCGCGGCGGCGACGACGGCCCGGGCGATCGGGTGCTCGGAGCCGGCTTCCACGGCGGCGGCGAGCCGCAGCGTGTCCGGGGAGCCGGCGACCTCGACCACCGACATCTGCCCGGTGGTCACGGTGCCGGTCTTGTCCAGCAGGACGGTGTCGACGCGGCGGGTGTCCTCCAGCACCTCGGGGCCCTTGATCAGCACGCCGAGCTGGGCGCCCCGGCCGGTGCCCACGAGCAGCGCGGTCGGGGTGGCCAGGCCCAGCGCGCACGGGCAGGCGATGACCAGGACGGCGACCGCGGCGGTGAACGCGGCGGTGACGTCGCCGGTGACCAGCAGCCAGCCGACCAGCGTGCCGAGCGCGACGAGCAGGACGACCGGCACGAACACCGCGGAGACCCGGTCGGCCAGCCGCTGCACCGGGGCCTTGCCGTTCTGCGCGGCGGTGACCAGCCGGCCCAGCTGGGCCAGCGTCGTCTCCGCGCCCACCCGGTCGGCCCGGACGACCAGCCGACCACCGGCATTGACGGTGGCGCCGGTGACCCGGTCACCGGCGGCGACCTCGACCGGCACGCTCTCGCCGGTGAGCATCGACACGTCCACCGCGGACCGCCCGCTGACCACCACGCCGTCGGTGGCGATCTTCTCCCCCGGCCGGACGACGAAGTGGTCGCCGACGACCAGCTGGTCGGCCGGCACCGCCACCTCGCGGCCGTCGCGCAGCACGGTGGCGTCCTTGGCGCCCAGGGTGAGCAACGCGTGCAGGGCGGCGCCGGACCGGCGCTTGGCGCGGGCCTCGGCGTAGCGGCCGGCCAGCAGGAAGACGGTCACCGCGGAGGCGACCTCGAGGTAGAGCGCGTCGTGCCCGGCGCCCTGCTCGGGGAGCAGGGAGAAGGTCATCCGCATCCCGGGCATGCCGGCGTCGCCGAGGAACAGCGCCCACACCGACCACAGGTAGGCCGCGGAGATGCCGATCGAGACCAGCGTGTCCATGGTGCTGGCGCCGTGCCGGGCGTTGACCACGGCGGCGCGGTGGAACGGCCAGGCGCCCCAGACCGCGACCGGGCTGGCCAGGGTGAGGGCCAGCCACTGCCAGTTGGTGAACTGCAGCGGCGGGACCATCGACAGCAGCAGCACCGGCAGGGTCAGGACGGCGCTGACCAGCAGCCGCTGACGCAGGGCCGCGTCGGGGTCAGCGGCGTCCTCCGTCCCGCCGTCGAGGGGCCCGCCGGCCGACGGCGCGGCGACCGGCGGCGGGGGGAGCGTGGCGGAGTACCCGGCCGCGGAGACGGTCGCCAGCAGCTGGTCGGGAGCGACCCGGTCGGGGTCGAAGCGGACGGTGGCCGCCTCGGTTGCGTAGTTGACGCTGGCCTGGACGCCGTCGAGCTTGTTGAGCTTGCGCTCGATCCGGTTCGCGCAGCTGGAGCAGGTCATCCCGGTGATGTCCAGGCGGACCTCGTCCAGCGCGGGGGCGTCCCCCGCCGGCGGACCGGCCGGGGCGGCGTCCGGGCCGGCCGTCACGCCCGGTCGGCGGAGTAGTCCCCCGCTTCGGCCACCGCGGCCTGCACCTGCTCGGGGGAGACGTCGCCGACGACGTGCAGCCGGCCGGTGGCCAGGTCGACGTCGACCTCCTGCACGCCGGCGAGCTCGGTGACCTCCTCGGTCACGGACGCGACGCAGTGCTGGCAGGTCATGCCGCTGACGGTGAAGTCCAGGGTCTGCACGGGTACTCCTCAGAAGTCTGCGGGTCAGGAGCGGACGAGCCGGGCGATGGCCGCGGACGCCTCGGCGATCTTGGCGTCGGCCGACGTCCCGTCGTCGGCCGCGCTGCTGGCGACGGCGTCGCGCACGCAGTGGCCGAGGTGGTCGTCCAGCAGGCCGAGGGCGACCGCCTGCAACGCCTTGGTCGCGGCGGACACCTGGGTGAGGACGTCGATGCAGTACGTGTCCTCCTCGACCATCCGCGCGATGCCGCGGACCTGGCCCTCCACCCGGCGCAGCCGCGCGAGCAACTGGTCCTTGTCCCCTGCGTAACCCGTCATGCTCCCGACTGTACCCCTGGGGGGTAGGGGTTCACCAACCGCGGGTGCCGGGCTCACCCTTGAAGGGGCCGACGACGTCGGAGGTGATCCAGCCGCCGTAGAAGTCACCGGCCTGGGCGCGCACCGGCTCGCCGTCCACCGTGGCCAGGTCGAGCCTGCTCGGGTAGAACGCCAGCGCTCCGCGCAGGTGCTCGTACCCGGCGGTCGGCCGCTCGTAGGACCAGGCGACCGCGGGGTGCCGGACGCCGCCGACGACGGCGTCCCAGTAGGTGGCCATGCCCTTCCACTCGCACCACGACCCGCCCTCGGCGCGCTCCAGCACGCCGGGGACGACGTCCTCGGCCGGCACGTAGTAGACCGGCGGGTGGCTGGTCTCGCAGACCCGGACCGCGCGGTCGGTGGTGGCGATGACCTGGCCGCCGAGGACCAGCTGCACGCGGCGGGGGGTGACCTCGGCCGACGGCGGGCGCGGGTAGTCCCAGACGGACTCCTGGCCGGGGCCGACCGGATCGGGGCGGGGTGGTCGCATGCCCCCGAGTGTGCGCCTCAGCCGGGAGGTGCCCCGCCGTGGCGCCGTGCGCCGGAGCTCAGCGGTTCCGGATCCGCAGGGCCAGGACGACGGTGAGGGTCAGGCCGAGCGCGCCGGCGATCGCCATCCCTGGTGGGCTCTGCAGGAAGGCCAGCGCGGCCGCCTTGCCCTGGGCGGTGAGCCGTGACGGGTTCCCCCGGTAGGCCAGCTCGTCCAGGGTGGACGCGAGGGACTCACGGGCGGCGTCGATCTCGAACTGGATCTGCTGGGGGCTGCGCGGCACGGGCGACAGCCTGCCAGATCGGTGCACACCCGGCCGACCGGCCGCCTCCTACACTCACCCGGGCGCGGGAGTGGTGTAACGGCAGCCACGCCAGACTTAGGATCTGGTGCCTTCGGGCGTGGGGGTTCGACTCCCCCCTCCCGCACGAGCCGGCCCCGGTGGGCAGCCGCCGAACGCCCGGCGGTGCGAGGCTGCGGACCGGACGCGGGTCGTCTGCGTCGCTGGCGACGAGGCGCACCCGCTGTCCTCGACCATCGGCGCCGCACGGGCGGGCCGGGGAGCCGAGGGGTCAGTGCGTCAGCGTGCTGACCCGGTCGCCGCCGGCGGTCTTGGAGCGGTACATGGCGGCGTCGGCGCGGTGCATCAGGTCGCCGACGTCGTCCCCGAGCTCGATCTCGGCGACGCCCACGCTGGCCGTCACGCCGCAGTCGGCTCCGACCAGGGCCACGGCGGCCCGCAGCCGCTCGGCCAGCACCTCACCGGAGAAGGTCACCGAGACCTCGGCGAGGACGGCGAACTCGTCCCCGCCCAGCCGGGCCACGGTGTCGGTCTCCCGCACGACGGCGGACAGTGCCGACCCCACGGCCTTGAGCACGCCGTCCCCCGCGGCATGGCCGCGGGTGTCGTTGACGGCCTTGAAGCCGTCGAGGTCGACGAGGCAGACGACCGTCCGGCGGCCGTCGGCGGCGTCCACCGCGCCCGTGACCCGCTCCATGAACGCCCGCCGGTTGGGGATGCCGGTCAGCGGGTCGGTCGAGGCGAGCGCCTCCTGGGTGCGGATCAGCATCACCTGCCGGTCGTGCACCGCCCAGGAATTGGCCGAGGCCATGGCGCAGATCAGCGTGAACGAGCCCATGACCACCATGAAGAACAGGCCGCTGGTGGAGACGTCGGGGAGCTCGACGACGACGAGGTGGCTGAGGGTCATGATCCCACCCATCGCCACGACGCCGTACGGCGAGTAGGCGACCGCGGCGTAGGTCAGCGCCAGGAACAGCAGCGCGTCCAGCGGGCTCGAGGAACCGCCGTCCAGCCGGGTGATGTAGACGACGACGGCGGTCTCGGCGAGGCTCCAGACGTAGAACAGCGTCGGCCCGCGGGAGTCGCGCATCATCTCGCGCAGCGGGAGCAGCAGCACGCACGGGCAGCCGACGACGACCAGGGCCAGGGCGATCAGGATGCCGGCGGAGTGCCGGCCGGGGCTGTCGGTGAGGAACACGTAGCCGATGGCGCACCACGACGCCACCTCGCTGACCAGCACGCCGATGCGCACGTGCCGGAGCCAGTAGGCGACGCGGTCGTCGTCCCCCGCCAGCGGCCGGTACAGCCCGTCGCGCAGTGCGCGGAGCGCCCGCCGGAGGACCCCCGGCCGGGGGTACGCACCCGACGACGCACCGGCAGCGCGACGGTCCACGGCACCTCGTTCGGTCATGTGGCAGCAATCGGCGTTCTCACCGCGGCGCTTGACGTCCGTCTCACCCCCGCAGGTGAGACGGTCCGGCGCACCCGGCCGCGGGGTCAGCGGTGGCCCCACACCTTGACCGCCGAGAACACCAGGAGCACGACCAGGACCGGCACCAGGACGGCGGCAGGGACGACGCCGAGCAGCAGCCCGCCGGCCACCGTGCCGGCGATCGACCCCGCGGTCATGGCCACCGTGAAGCGCCCGTTCGCGCGCAGCACGCCGAAGGCCTGGTCCCGGCTGTACCGGGCGAACGCCACGACCATCGTCGGGAGGGAGACCGCCAGCGACAGGCTCCCCGCCACCACCACGGGCGCGCCGAACACCAGCACGATCGTGGGGATGAGCAGCTCTCCTCCCGCGACCCCCATCAGCGCCGCCACGATCCCGATCAGCAGGCCGGCGAGCACGCCCACCCCGATCCGCGTCCCGCCGGACAGGTCGAGCGCCGGCAGGACGGCGAGGTGGTCGGCGGCCAGCGCCGCCGCGATCAGCACCAGCAGCCCGGCGAGCACCCGGTGGAGGGTCGCCGAGCGCATCCGCACCGCCCAGGTGGCCCCGAGCCACGCGCCGACCAGGCTGCCGGCCAGCAGGTTCACCACGACCGGCCAGTACGGGGCGACCGTGGCGAAGGGGACGGCCAGCAGCCGGGCCGGCAGCGCGGTCAGCACGACGACCAGGCTCATCGCCTTGTTCAGCACGACCGCCTGGAGGGCGACCAGACCGAAGACCCCGATCAGCAGCGGCAGCCGGAACTCCGCCCCGCCCAGCCCGATCATCCCGCCGAGGACGCCGATGGCCGCGCCCCCGGCGAACGCCAGCGGCAGGGACCGCATCGGGGCCGGAGCGGCGAGCGGCTCGCTGACGTCCCCGGCGGTCACCGGCACACCGTAGGGGCGCCCCGGCGTCAGGTCAGCGTGGCGCGGAGCTCCAGCTCGGCCGACGGGGTGTCCGGGTCGTCGTCGTCCACCACGGCCCGCAGCCGGACCTCGCCGTCCCGGACCTCCCGCAGGGCCAGCCCCTCGACCTTGTGCACGTGACCGCCGACCTCCGGGATCGGTGCGACGGCGACGACGCTGCCGCCGTCCACCAGCACCAGCGCCGTCGCCACCACCGGGCCGTCGTCGACGGCGTTGGGGCTGTCCTCCGCGGCGGCACTGAGCAGCTCCCGCCCGTCGGGCAGCGCGATCGCGTCGGTCACCGCCAGCCCGACCCCCTCGACCTCGCCGAGGTCGTAGACCAGCGGCCGGTCGACCGGCACCGAGTCGGCGCCGGCCCGGCCCAGGACGACGCGGACCAGCCCCTCCAGGGGCAGGTCCACGCTCGCCGAGTCCACGCCCGCGGCCAGGTTGCCGCGCTGGAACCAGCGCACCGTGTCCCCGTGCCGGCTCGCCCCCTCCAGGTTGAGCTGGTCCAGCGGCACGCCCAGCCGGGCGGCCACCCGCTCGTACAGCGGCGCGAGGTCACCCGCCTGCACCACCGGCCGGCCGTCCTCGAGCCGCACGACCACGCCGCGCATCCGCCGCGACGTGGACCCCGACCCGAGCAGCAGCACGGCCGGCTCGCCGTCCACCTCCGCCGGGCAGGCCACCTCCAGGTCCGGCTTGAACCGCTTGGTGCCGCGGGCCTCGCTGAACGTGTCGTGCCCCTCCACCGCCGGCAGCACCCGCACCGCGGTGACCGAGCCGGCGCGGCGCCAGGCGGCGGACGTGGCGTCGTCCTGGGCGATCAGCCAGCCGTCGCCCAGCGGCGCGATGCCCGACGCCGCGGTCACCGGCGTCCCGTCGTCGAAGCGCAACGCCCTGACCTCGTCCACGAAGACCCGCACCGGCCCACTGTGCCCGCCGCCCCCACAGCCCGCGCGGCGGGCGGGGCGGTCAGCCGGCGGTCCGGCCGGCGGTGCGCACCGCGAGCAGGGTGAGGACGACGACCGCCGCCAGCTCGACCCAGAACGACTCCCACCACAGCTGCGCCTGCGTGGTCTCGACGAACCCGAACAGCCCGACGGTGGTCGACAGCACCAGCGCGCCCAGGCTCCCGGCGGCGAACGCGGCCCCCGCGGCCGCCGCCCAGGGCAGCAGCCGCCGGGGCGCGGCGAGGACCAGCAGCGCGCCCCCGACGGCGAGCACCGTCTGCAGCAGGAAAGCCGGGCCGATGACGTCGATGTCGCGGTAGCCCTGCTGCCAGAGGTACCCGTGCACCCCGGCGACCGCCAGGAGCAGGGCGGCGCCGACCGCCCGCAGTGCCCACACCGCCCGGGACCTGGTGACGACCGGCATCAGCTCACCTGGACCGTGAGCTCCATGCCCATCTCCCGGTGGTTGCCCACCGAGCAGTAGAAGACGTACTCGCCCGGCTCGAGCGTCACCGTGACCGAGGTGGTCTCCCCCGGGCCGATCACCTCGCTGGCGGCGACGTCCTCCCCGTCCTGCTCGACGACCAGGTCGTGGCTGCCGTCGCCGTCGTTGACCACCTCGACCGTGTACTCGCCGGCGGTCAGCTGGTCCTGGTCGAGCGCGATGGCGAAGTCGGTCTCGGTGGCCGTGACGGTGGTCGCCGCCGCCGTCCCGCCGCCGGTCGTCGGGCTCGCGCCGGTGGTCGGGCTCGCGCCGGTGGTCGGGGTCGCGCTGGTCGCCGTGGCGGTTCCCTCCGTCCCGGTGTCGTCCCCGGAGGAGCAGCCGCTGAGCCCGGCCAGCGCCAGCGCGGTCGCCAGCGCCAGGGCCGCTCGGCCGGGCCGTCGCCGGCGGCCGGTGACGGTGGGGCGGCAGCTGCGCGGGGACGCGGACACGGGTCCTCCTCGGGTCGAGCACGCGGGCCGGACCGGCACGGACCAGCGAGCGTAGGCCTTTCCCGGCCCGGCCGTGAGGTACCGGCTCCGGCCTTGCGACGCGGGGACCCGGCGGAGGACGCTCCCCCGGTGGGCGTGTTCGCGCGGCAGGTGCGACCCCGGCTGCACGACGCCACCCTGGGCGAGCGGGTGACCGGTCCGATCCGCCGGCGGGTCTGCGCCGGTCTCACCGGCGACGTCCTGGAGATCGGGTTCGGGTCCGGGCTCAACCAGCGCCACCTGCCGCCGGCGGTCACCGGCGTGTGGGCGGTGGAGCCGTCCCGCACGGCGCTGCGGCTGGCCGCGCCCCGCCGGGCCGCGTCACCGGTGCCGGTGGTGGTGGCCGGCGACGACGCCCAGCGCCTGCCGCTGCCCGACGACCGGTTCGACGCCGCGCTGTGCACCTGGGTGCTGTGCAGCCTCCCCGACCCGGCCGCCGCGCTGAGCGAGGTGGCCCGGGTCCTGAAGCCCGGCGCCGCCCTGCACCTGGTCGAGCACGGCCTGGCCCCGGACGCCGACGTCCTGCGCTGGCAGCGACGCGGGAACCGGTTCAACCGGGCGGTCTCCGGCTGCGTCCTGGACGCCGACGTCCCGGCGCTGCTGGCGGCCTCCCCGCTGGCCGTCGCCGAGCTGACCCACCACTACGAGGAGGGGACGCCGCGACCGGCGGGCTCGCTGTACGAGGGCCGGGCGACGGCCCCGGTCGCGGCCCCGGGCGGGGGCTGACCCCCGCCCGGCGGGCTCAGCGGGGGGCGCTGTCGCGCTGGACGGCGGTGAAGCGCACCTGCAGCTGGCTGGACTGCTGCTTGAACTCGTTCCCCCCGGCGGCCGGGAAGGTGACGCTGACGGCGAGGTGGTCCGTGTCGCCGGCGGTGAGGCTGAGCGGGTCGGTCAGCGCCGTGGTGCGCACCATCGGACCCGAGGCCAGCACGGTCCGCTCCACACCGGTGCAGGCCCACCCGGCGGTCCACGCGACCGAGCAGGACCGGACGGTCGTCTGCAGGCCGTTGACCCGGTCGGCGTCCAGCAGGCTGGACGTGGTGGCCACCGTCGCCATGGTCACCGACGACAGGGCGGTGTCCCCGTCGTTGACCAGGTCGACCGCCTGGGTCCGCACGCTGCCGGGCACCATGCTGGCGAAGCTCAGCGGCAGCGCGGCGCCGCCGCCGGGCGCGGCCAGGTCGATCGAGACGACCCCGGTGCCGACCGAGGCGAGCGCCGGGGTGGTGCTGTCGGTGAAGGAACCGAAGACGCCGAGGCCGGCGACGGCGGCCGCGGTGGCCACGACGCGAGCGAGCCGAGGACCCGGGCCGCGGTGGAGCGGCGCCCGGTCCGGGCGGGAGAGGGGACGGTCACGTCTGGTGCTCCTCGGGGAGGCTGACCGGCGGGAGGTCCGCCGACGACCCCGACCGTGCGGCACCAACCGCAGGCCGGCCGCCAGGCGACCGCAAGGAACCCGCATGAACGCGGTTCACCCGACCGGGTGAGCACCGGTTCCCCCGGGGACAGTTCGCGGTCCGGCCCGCCGACTCCCCCTCGGTGACCGTCTTCGTGCCCACACCCGCCGGCCCCGCGCCCCTGCCGCGCCCGGGCCGCGGCCGGCACGCCGCGCCCGGCCGGCTCGGCGAGGTGCTGGTCGAGCACGGTGTGCTCACCGAGCAGCGGCTGGCCGAGGCCCTGGACCAGCACGTGCGGGTCGGCGCGCCGCTGGGCGCGGTGCTGCTGGCCCGGGGCTGGGTCACCCGCCGCGAGCTCTACGTCGCCCTGGCCGAGGTGTGGGGCGCGGACATGGCCTTCGTGGACCCGGTGGAGGTCGACGAGGACCTCGCCCGGCTCTTCCCGGCCGCGGTGCTGGCCCGGGAGACCTGGTTGCCGCTGCGCGTGGAGCGCGACGGCGACGGTGAGCTGCAGGTCGTGGTGGCCACCGCCGGCCGCCCGTCGGCGCACGTCGCCGAGGAGGTGGTGCAGCGCACCGGCATCGGCCGGGTCCGCCAGGTGGTGACCACCGACTGGGACGTGCAGCGGGCGCTGCGCACGGTGTGGCGCGACGACCTGGTGCACGACGCGGTGAGCGCGCTGGCCGAGCGCCGGCCGGACGAGTCGGCGTCCACGGTGTTCGTCTGGCAGCAGGTGGCGCTGGCCGCCGCCGTCCTCGCCGGGACGCTGGTGAGCGCCGTCCTGTGGCCCTCAACCACCGTGCTGGTGCTGGTCGCCGCGCTCAACGTCGCGGTCGCCCTCGCCGTCGGCGCCAAGGCCGTGATCAGCACCATCGGCACCGCCTGGGAGACCGTCGAGCAGGTCACCGGCGACGAGGTCGCCGCCCTGGACGACGCCGACCTCCCCGTCTACACGATCCTCGTCCCGGTCTACCGGGAGGCCGGCATCGTCGGGCTGCTGATGCGCAATCTCGCCGACCTGGACTACCCGCGGGAGAAGCTGGAGATCCTGCTCCTGCTGGAGGAGGACGACCCGGAGACGCTGAGCGCCGCGCTGGCCGCCGCGCCGCCGGACATCGTCCGCATCGTCGTCGTCCCGCACTCGCTGCCCAAGACCAAGCCGCGGGCCTGCAACGTGGGCCTGGCCTTCGCCCGCGGCGAGTACGTCGTCATCTACGACGCCGAGGACCGCCCGGACGCCGACCAGCTCAAGAAGTCGCTCGTCGCCTTCGCCAAGGGCGGGGACGACCTGGTGTGCGTGCAGGCGGCGCTGAACTACTTCAACGCCCGGGAGAACCTGTTGACCCGGATGTTCACCCTCGAGTACTCGTCCTGGTTCGACTACACGCTGGCCGGCCTGGACCGGCTGCGGCTGCCCATCCCGCTGGGCGGCACCAGCAACCACTTCCGCACCGACATGCTGCGCGACCTCGGCGGCTGGGACCCCTACAACGTCACTGAGGACGCCGACCTGGGCATCCGCGCCTCCGCCCGGGGACACCGCGTCGCCGTGGTCAACTCCACGACGTACGAAGAGGCCAACATGGCCGTCGGGAACTGGATCCGGCAGCGCAGCCGCTGGATCAAGGGCTACATGCAGACGGTGCTCGTGCACACCCGCCACCCGTGGCGGCTGCTGCGCAGCGTGGGGGTCCGGCAGACCGCCGGCTTCGCCCTGCTGGTCGGCGGGACGCCGCTGATGTTCCTGGCCACCCCCTGGCTCTACGCCCTGTTCGTGGCCGAGCTGGTCCGGCCCGGCATCCTGCTGCCGGCCCTGCCCCCGTGGCTGGTCACCGTCAGCCTGGGCAACCTGCTGCTCGGCAACGGGGTGATCGTCTACCTGTCGCTGCTGGCCGGCTTCAAGCGCCGGACCTACGAGCTGGTGCCGTTCGCGCTGCTCTCCCCGCTGTACTGGCTGCTGCACTCGGTCGCGGCCTACAAGGGCGCCTGGCAGCTGCTGACCAGGCCGTTCTACTGGGAGAAGACCGACCACGGGTTGTCCAGCCACGTGCGGTCGGACGCCCTGCCGGTCGACGCGGCCCCCGACGAGCCGGAGGACGACGTCCTCACCCGGCTCGGGTTCACCGTCGAGGACCCGGCGTGAGCCCGGCCGACCCGCTCGCCGTCCTGCGCGTCGACGCCACCCCGGCCGAGGCGGAGCAGTGGTCGGAGGCCCGCTTCCGGCGGGCCACCGCCCCGGCGACGCTCCCCCGGGTGCCGATGCGCCGGGTGATGACCGTCAGCGGCGCCGTCCTGGCCGCCGAGGTGCTGGTCATGCTGGCCACCGGCCGGTCGCTGCAGGAGGCGCTGCTGCCCGGCTACGCGATCCTGATGGTGACCTTCGGGCTGGTGTTCTGCCTGGGCGCGGTCACCGTCGCCGGCTTCGCCGCCGGCGCGGCCGCCGCGGCGCTGCTCGTCCTGGAGGTCGGCTCCCTGCCGCCGATGCTGGCCGGCGCCGCGGTGCTCGCCCTGGGCTGCGGGGTGGCCCCCGGCTGGGCCCGGGTCGAGGCCTGGCAGGCGGCCCGCACCCGTCCGCTGACCTCGGAGGAGGAGGCCGCCGCCGCGCAGCGGCCGGTGAGCGGGTCGGGCCCGCGCCGCTGGGTGCCCGGCGTCCGGCTGCGCACCTACTGGCGCACCGACCGGGTGCTGGCCGCCTTCCTGGTGCTGGCCTTCCCGCCCGGCGTCACCGCGTTCGCGCTGTGGTCCGTCGAGGCCCTGGCGGGCCGCTGACGTCCGCGTCCGGGGACCTCAGCTGCCGAGGACCTCGGCGAGCACCGGGACCAGCGCGGCGAAGGCCTGCCCCCGGTGGCTGCGGGCGTCCTTCTCGGCCGGGTTCAGCTCGGCGGCGGTGACCGACAGCCCCTCGGGCACGAACACCGGGTCGTAGCCGAAGCCGTTGCTCCCGCGCGGCTCCCGGGCGACGCTCCCCCGCCACTGCCGCTCCAGCACGTAGTCGGTGCCCTCGGGGGTGACCAGCGCCGCCGCGCAGACGAACGCCCCGCCGCGCCGCTCGTCCGGGACGTCGGCGAGCTGGCCCAGCAGCAGCGCGGTGTTCGCGGCGTCGTCCCCGTGCCGGCCGCACCAGCGGGCCGACAGGACCCCGGGCATCCCGTTGAGCGCGTCCACGGCCAGGCCGGAGTCGTCGGCCACCGCCGGCAGTCCGGTGTACCGGACCGCCTCCCGGGCCTTGAGCAGGGCGTTGTCCTCGAACGTCGCGCCGGTCTCGGGAGCCTCGGGGTACTCGGGGACGTCGCGCAGGCCGACCACCTCCACCCCCGGCACCGCGCTGGACAGCAGCCGCTGCAGCTCGGCGAGCTTGCCGGGGTTCCGGGTGGCCAGCAGCAGCCGGGTGCTCACCGGGCCAGCGCCTTCTGCTGCAGCTGGGTCAGCTCCGCGCACCCGGTGACGGCCAGGTCGAGCAGCGCGTCCAGGGTGGGCCGGTCGAACACCGCCCCCTCGGCGGTGCCCTGCACCTCGACGAAGCTGCCGTCCCCGGTGCACACGACGTTCATGTCGGTGCCGGCCTTGACGTCCTCCTCGTAGGCCAGGTCCAGCCGGGGCTCCCCGTCGACCACCCCGACGCTGACCGCGGCGACCGACTGGCTGATGGCGGTGGGCCGGGCCAGCTTCTTGCGCTCGCCGAGCCAGGAGACGGCGTCGGCCAGCGCGACGTAGGCGCCGGTGATGGCCGCCGTCCGGGTGCCGCCGTCGGCCTGCAGGACGTCGCAGTCCAGCGCGATGCTGTTCTCGCCCAGCGCGGCCAGGTCGATGCTGGCGCGCAGCGAGCGGCCGATCAGCCGGCTGATCTCGTGGGTCCGGCCGCCGATCCGGCCCTTCACCGACTCCCGGTCGCTGCGGGTGTGGGTGGCGCGCGGGAGCATCGAGTACTCGGCGGTCACCCAGCCCAGGCCCGAGCCGCGGCGCCAGCGGGGGACGCCCTCGGTGACGCTGGCCGCGCACAGCACCCGGGTGCGGCCGAACTCGACGAGCACCGAGCCCTCGGCGTGGTCGAGCCAGGAGCGGGTGATGGTCACCGGGCGGAGCTGGTCGGCCGCGCGGCCGTCGGGGCGGGTCACCCCACGGAGGCTAGTGCTGCGCACATCGTCACCCTCAGGGCGACACCGCGGCCAGGTGCCGTCCCCGGCTGCGGTGAGCCGCTGCGTGGACCACCGGCGGGAGGTCTCCGACCCCCGCGCCGGCGCTCCACAGCGGTCCTCCGGACCGCGTGACACCCTCGCTTCATGCGATCGGAGCTGCGGGCGGTGCGGACGGGCGGGGTCCCCTCGGTGGTCGACCTGACCGACGAGTGCGCGGAGTTCGTCCGCGCGGAGGGCGACGGCCTGCTGCAGGTGTTCGTGCCGCACGCGACGGCCGGCGTGGCGGTCATCGAGACGGGGGCGGGCAGCGACGACGACCTGCTGGCCCAGCTGGACGAGCTGCTCCCCCGCGACGACCGGTGGCGGCACCGGCACGGGGCGCGCGGCCACGGCCGGGACCACGTGCTGCCGGCGTTCGTCCCGCCGCACGCCACCGTGCCGGTGCTGGAGGGCCGGCTGGCGCTGGGCACCTGGCAGCGGATCTGCTTCGTCGACACCAACGTCGACAACCCCAGCCGGCACGTGCGGCTGAGCTTCCTGGCCGGGTGAGCGGCCGGGCGGCTCCTGGGTGACCACGGCGGCGGGACGGCGGTTGGGTCCTGTCGGGCGGGTGCGGCACGATGCCGGGCATGACCGAGACCGACGTCGCCCCCGTCCGCCTCACCCCCGGTGACGTGGCGCCGGACTTCACCCTGCCCGACGCCGACGGCACCCCCGTCTCGCTGGCCTCCTACCGCGGCCGGCGGGTCATCGTCTACTGCTACCCGGCGGCGCTGACCCCGGGCTGCACCACCCAGGCCGTCGACTTCACCGCGGCCGCCGGCGACCTCGCCGAGGCCGGGCTGGACATCATCGGCATCTCCCCCGACGCCCCCGACAAGCTGCTGCGCTTCCGGGAGAAGGAGGAGCTGGGCATCACCCTGGTCTCCGACCCGGACAAGGAGACGCTGCGCGCGTACGGCGCCTTCGGCCCGAAGAAGCTGTACGGCAAGGAGGTCGTCGGGGTGATCCGCTCGACGTTCATCGTGGACGCCGAGGGCCGGATCGAGAAGGCCGCCTACAACGTCAAGGCCACCGGCCACGTGTCCAAGCTGCTGCGCGACCTGGGCCTGGAGGGCTGACCTCCCCGCCGGCAGGCGACCGTCCCGGACGGGCGCCATCCGGTTGACGTCAACATCGCCGCGCCCGGTGCCGATGGTGCCGGTGAGCGCACCGGCGGCCCCTCCTGGTGGACGCGAGGTGGACGTCCTGCGAGGAGACCGGATGGCTGGCACCGACGTGGTCGGCGAGCCCGACCGTGAGGTCGGCATCGGCCGGAAGCTCCTGCTCAGCGCCGCCGCACTGGGCGCCTCGCTGGCCGTCGCGGCGACCGGCAGCTACGCGGCGTTCAGCGCCAGCGTCACCGACGGGCACTCGGTGGCCACCGGGACGGCGCAGCTGGTGCTGGGCACGGCCGGGTCGGCCGCCAACCGGCTGGCCGTGGACGCCGTCGACCTCTCCCCCGGCGACACCGTCCAGCGGGCCTTCGACCTGCGCAACTCCGGCACCACGGACCTGGCCACGTTCACGCTGACCACGACCGGCACGGCCGCGTCCCCGCTCTACACCGACGCCGTGCACGGGCTGCAGGTCCGCGTGGAGCGGTGCACGGTGGCGTGGACGGAGTCGGGCTCGGCGCCCGGCTACACCTACGGCTGCACCGGCAGCCGGACGACGGTCCTGGCCTACCGGCCGGTGGCGATGACCGCGCAGGCCCTGTCGGGGATGCTGGCCGGCCAGCCGGGCGGCACGGACCACCTGCTGCTGACCGAGCTGCTGCCCACGACCGCGGACAACACGTTCCAGGGCAGGGCGGCCTCGGTCACCTACGTCGTCGACGCGGCGTGAGCGCCCCGGCGCCGGGCGGCGCCGACGGGGCCGGTCCGCCGCGGCCCCGCCGCCGCCGCGCCGCGCTGCTGCGGCGGCACGGCGCCACCGTGCTGCTGGTGCTGTGCCTGTCGGTGCTGGCCGGCACGCTGCTGGCCGGCCGGTCCGGGATCCGGCTGGTCACCGTCGACAGCGGCAGCATGGCCCCCGCCCTGCCGGCGGGCGCGGTCCTGGTGGAACGGCACGAACCGCTCGCCGGGCTGCGGACCGGAGCGGTCATCACCTTCCACGCCCCCACACCTGCCCCTCCGCTGCTCACCCACCGGGTCGTCGCCGTCGACCACTCCGGCGGGCGGACCGTGGTCCGCACCCGCGGGGACGCCAACCCCGGCCCGGACCCCTGGGAGGCACAGCTGCTCGGCGACCGGGTGTGGGTGGTCGTGGCCGCCGCGCCGTGGGGCGGCCGGCTGGTCGACGCCGTCCGCTCGCCGCTCGGCCTGACCACGGTCGCCGTCGTGCTCCCCGGGGTCTTCGCGGTCTCGGCCCTGCGGTCGATCTGGCGTCGCCCGGACACCCCCGCGCGCGACCCCCGACGCCGCCGGGCAGGACGCCGCTCCGCCGCCCTGCTCGCCGTGGTCGGTGGGCTCGCGGCCGGCACCGGTGGGCCCGCCCCGGCCGACGCCGCCTTCACCGCCCGGGTCTCCGGCGGTCACGCGGTCAGCACGGTGTCGCTGACCCCGCCGTCCGCGGTGACCCTGCAGGACGCCTGCCCCATCACCGGCTCGGCGGTCGACGTCTCGTGGACGGCCACCGGGACCACCGCGACCGGGTACCGGATCGAGCGCCGCACCGACCCGGCGCCGACGTGGACTCCGCTGACGACCGTCCCGGCCGGCGACCGCACCTACCGGGACTCCACCGTCGTGACGCTCATCCAGTACACCTACCGCGTCAGCGCGGTGCGCGGCAGCTGGTCGTCGACCCCGGCCGTGTCCCCGTTCCTGGTCCTCACCGGCACCTGCAGCCGCTGACCATCTTCAGCCGCTCTCGCCGGCCGCCTTGGCGCGGGCCCGGCGCTTCCCCTCGTGCATGGCCTGCACCCGGGCGACCGGGATGGTGTGCCCCTCGGCGACGAGGTCGGCGGGCAGCCGCTGCGGCGCGGGCAGCGCGGCGGTCCACGGGTCGGAGTCGCCGAAGCGCTCGCCCGCGGTGCGCACCGTGACGTCGCCCGGGCGGACGGCGTCCAGGTCCGCCCAGCCGACCGGCGCGGAGACCGGCAGGCCCGGGCGGACGCGGGGGCTGTAGGCGGCCACGATGGTGCCCCGGCCCGAGCGGGTGGAGTCCACGAAGACCCGGTCCCCTCGTTCGGCGACCACGTAGGCGGTGGTCGCGAGCTCCGGGTCCAGCCGCTCGGCGCGCGCCGCGAGGGCACGGGTGGCCGCCGCGACGTCCTCGGCAGCGGAGCCGTGCACCGGGACGACGACGTGCAGCCCGCTGGACCCGCTGGTCTTCACCGCCGCCGACAGCTCGCACTGGGCGAGCGCCTCCCGGCACAGCAGCGCGGTGCGGACGACGACGTCGAAGGGGGCGCCGTCGGGCGGGTCGAGGTCGAGCACCAGTCCGGTCGGCTGCTCGTCGTCCACCCGGCTGAACGGGACGTGGAACTCCACCGCCCGCTGGTTGGCCAGCCACAGCAGGGTCCGCCGGTCGTCGCAGAGCACCTGGTGGACCTCGCGCCGGGCCCGGTCGGACCAGGTGGCCACCGTGCGCACCCAGTCCGGAGCGCCCTTGGGCACGTCGCGCTGGATGAAGGGCGCCGCCCCGGGCCGGATCCGCTTGACGGTCAGCGGCCGCCCGGCCAACAGCGGCACCAGCCGGTCGGCGAACGCGTCGAGGTGGTCGACCAGGTCGCGCTTGGCCACCTCGAGCCCGTCGCCCAGCGGGGAGTCCAGGCTGGTCAGCCGGACGCCGTCCCGTTCCTCGTCTGCCATCCGGTCACCGTGCCCGCCCGACACCGGCCGGGCAACCCGTCCCGCCGGCCCACGGCCCCTCTGCAGGGGCCCGCGCCGAGCTTGCGAGTGGTGGGGGGCAAGGGGGTCCTACATCTCGTAGGAGGCGGCGTGCCGGGCGAGCTCGGCGGGCGGGAACGCCGTCCGGGCATCGGCGAGCTGGGCCTCGGGGTCGACCCACGCGGGCACGTGGGTGACCAGCAGCCGCCCGACCCCGGCGGACGCGGCCAGCTCCCCGGCCTCACGCCCGGTCAGGTGCAGCGACGGCGGCAGCCCCGGCACGTCGGGGTGGGAGGCCTCGGACAGCAGCACGTCGGCGCCGCGGGCGAGGTCCTCGACGGCGGCCGAGGGACCGGTGTCGCCGGTGTAGACCAGCGACCGGCCGCCGGCGGTCAGCCGCACCGCGTGGCACTCGACCGGGTGCGCGGTCCGCGCCGTGCGGACCCGAAAGGGGCCCAGCGTCCACTCCCCCGGCCCGATGGGGACCACGTCGAAGACGTCGTCGATCGCGGCGCCGCCACCGTCGTAGGCGAGCGCGAGCCGCCGGTCGGCGCCCACCGGCGCGTACAGCGGGAGAGGGGTGCGGGCGGCCTGGCCGGAGTAGCGGTGCCAGACGATGAACGGCGCGACGTCCAGGCAGTGGTCGGCGTGCAGGTGCGACAGGTACACCGCGTCGACGGCGGCCGGGCCGGCCAGCGCGACCAGTGACCCGAACGCCCCGTTGCCGAGGTCCAGCAGCAGGCCGAAGCCGTCGTGCTCGACCAGGTAGCAGGAGGCGGGCGAGGTCGGGCCCGGGGCGCTGCCCGAGCAGCCGACCACGGTCAGCCTCACGTCGACACCGCCGGGCCGGCACCGACCGCGGTGCGGGTGACCATGTCGACCTCCGGGCCGAGGAAGCGGCGACCCAGCCGGGCGAAGGGCTCCGGGTCCCCGGTGGCCAGGAACCGGTGCACCGGCGGCGGCGCCTCCGGGTCGCGGAGCAGGTCGGCGCGGGTGAGCACCCGGTAGACGTCCTTGGCGGTCTCCTCGGCGCTGGACACCAGGGTCACCTCGTCGCCGAGCACGAGGGAGAGGACGCCGGTGAGCAGCGGGTAGTGGGTGCAGCCCAGGACGACGGTGTCCACGCCGGCGCCCAGCAGCGGGTCGAGGTAGGACTGGGCCAGCCCCAGCAGCTGCCGGCCGCTGGTCACCCCGCGCTCGACGAAGTCCACGAAGCTCGGGCAGGCGGCGCTGGTGACGGTGATCTGCGGTGCGGCGGCGAAGGCGTCCTCGTAGGCACCGCTGGTGACGGTGGCCTGGGTGCCGATCACGCCGACCCGGCCGTTTCGGGTGGCGGCGGTGGCGCGGCGGACGGCGGGCAGCACCACCTCGACCACCGGGACGTCGTAGCGCTCGCGGGCGTCGGCCAGGCACGCGGCGCTGGCGGTGTTGCAGGCGACCACCAGCATCTTGACCCCGGCGTCGACCAGCTCGTCCATGACGGCGAGGGAGTGCCGGCGGACCTCGGCGATGGGCAGCGGGCCGTAGGGGCCGTGCGCGGTGTCGCCGAGGTAGCGGACCGCCTCGTGCGGCAGCTGGTCGAGCACCGCCCGGGCGACGGTCAGCCCGCCCACGCCGGAGTCGAAGATGCCGATCGGTGCGTCGGCTGCGGTCGTCGTCCCCATGTCACGCGCCAGGCTAGCCACCGGTACCGACAGGACGGGCGGGGCGGCGGGCTCAGGCGGCGCGGGCCGGGCGGCGCAGCAGCGCGGCCGCGGGCAGCAGCAGGCCGTCCCCGGTCCAGCGGGAGCCGGTCAGGTCGCGGACGACGACGTCGGCCGGGCTGGCCAGGGCGCCCTCGCCGATGCCGACCACCCGGCAGCCGGCCGCCCGGCCGGCCGCGATGCCGCTCCCGCTGTCCTCGAGCACCAGCACGTCGGCGGGCGCCAGCCCCAGCCGGGCCGCCGCGGACGCGTACCCCTCCGGGTCGGGCTTGCCGGCGGTCACGTCCTCGGCGGTGACCACCACGGCCGGCGGGACCACGCCCGCCGCCCGCAGCCGTGCCGTCGCCAGCTCACGGACCCCGGACGTGACGACCGCCCACGGGACGCCGTCCAGCTGCGGGACCAGCTGCAGGACGCCGGGGACGGCGGTGGTGCCGTCGACGTCCTCGAGCTCGTAACGGGTGATCAGCGCGACCGACCCCTCGACCCGCCCGGGCTCGACGAAGACGGCGACCGTGTCGGCCGCCCGGCGACCGGGGACCGCGGCCATGACCTCGTCGGCGTCCAGCCCGTGCTCGCGCGCCCACCGGCGCCACGAGGACTCCACCCCGGTCTCGGAGTCGACCAGCACGCCGTCGTTGTCGAACAGCAGCCCCCGCGCCGGCAGGGTGAGGTCGCTCATGCCCAGAGCTGGCCCTCGAGGGCCGAGCTGGCCTCCTCCAGGGTGCCGGCGTAGGCGCCGGTGGACAGGTACTTCCAGCCGCCGTCGCACACGATGAAGACGATGTCGGCCCTGCGGCCGGCAGCGACCTCCTTGTCCGCGATCCCGAGGGCGGCGTGCAGGATCGCGCCGGTCGAGATGCCGGCGAAGATCCCCTCGCGCTCCACCAGCTGGCGGGTCCGGTGGATGGCGTCGTCGGGGCCGACGGAGAACCGGGAGTCCAGCAGCTCGGCGTCGTACAGCTCGGGGATGAACCCCTCGTCGATGTTGCGCAGGCCGTAGACCAGCTCGCCGTAGCGCGGCTCGGCGGCGACCACCTGGACACCGGGCTTGTGCTCGCGCAGGTACCGGGAGACGCCCATCAGGGTCCCGGTGGTGCCGAGCCCGGCGACGAAGTGGGTGATCGACGGCATGTCGGCGAGGATCTCCGGGCCGGTGCCGGTGTAGTGCGCCTCGGCGTTGGCCGGGTTGCCGTACTGGTAGAGCATCACCCAGTCGTCGTGCTCGGCGGCCAGGCCCTTGGCGACGGCGACCGCCTGGTTGCTGCCGCCGGCCGCCGGGGAGCTGATGATCTGCGCGCCGTACATCTCCAGCAGCTGGCGGCGCTCGATCGAGGTGTTCTCCGGCATGACGCAGATCAGCCGGTAGCCGCGCTGCCGGGCGACCATGGCCAGCGAGATGCCGGTGTTGCCGCTGGTCGGCTCGAGGATCGTCGCCCCGGGCCGCAGCTTCCCCTCCTTCTCCGCCGCCTCGATCATCGCGATGGCGGCGCGGTCCTTGATCGAACCGGTCGGGTTGTGGTCCTCCAGCTTCGCCCACAGCCGGACGTCGGGCGTGGGCGACAGCGACGGCAACCCCACGAGCGGGGTGTTGCCGAGGGAGTCGACGAGGGAGGCGAAGCGGGCCATGGGGGATCTCCTACGGGGCGGCGGTGGCGACGGACGGTGCCCGTCAGCCGCCGGCGACGGCCGGCAGGATCGTCACGGAGTCGCCGTCCTTGACGGCGGTGTCCAGCGCACCGGTGAAGCGCACGTCCTCGTCGTTGACGTACACGTTGACGAAGCGGTGCAGCTTGCCCTCCTCGGTCACCAGGCGGTTCTTGATGCCCGGGTGCTGGGAGTCGATGTCGTCGACCAGGGCGCCGAGCGTGGCGCCGCTGCCCGCGACGGTCTTGTTGCCGCCGGTGTGGGTGCGCAGGATGGTCGGGATCCGGACCTCGATGGCCATGGGTGTGCTCCTCAGGGTGGGTGCGTGGATACGGCGATCCGCTGCCGGAGGTGCACGCAGCGGGAGGTGCGACTGGTCAGGGCAACGCAGCGGACCGGACGACGATTCCGTCAGGCCCTTCGGCCCCGCTGCAGGGGCCCGCGCCGAGGTACGAGGCGTGGGGGGCAGCGGGGTCCTTCGTCAGTCGTAGACGACCGTCGTCGGCGAGTGGCCGAACAGGTAGGACTCGACCACGTCGACGTCCTCCTCGCGCACCTCGCCGTCGACGATGCGGAAGCTGCGGAACTCGACGTCGTCGCCGACCAGGCCGGTCTGCGTCCCGTGCTCGCGGGTGGAGACCAGCACGTAGTGCGCCTCGGGCTCGGAGGCGTAGCTGATGTCGGTGCGTGAGGGACGGGCTTCGGTGGCGGTGTGCGAGTGGTAGACGACCACCGGCACCTCGTCCCGGGCGTCCATGTCGCGGTAGAGCTTCAGCAGGTCGGCGCTGTCGAACTCGTAGAACGTGGGCGACCGGGCCGCGTTCAGCATCGGGATGAAGCGCTCGGGGCGGTCGCTGCCCTCGGGGCCGGCCACGACACCACAGGCCTCGTCCGGGTGGTCCTGCCGGGCGTGGGCCACGATGGCGTCGTAGGTCGCGCGGTCGATGCGCAGCACGGCCCGAGTCTAGATGACCTGTCCCCCGGGGTCCGCGCCTCGGTACCGGCTGAGCAGCTGCTGGACGTCGTCGTACGGGAGCGGGACGCCGGCCGGGGGGCTCCCGGCGCGCGCCGCCTCGGCGGCGCCGAGGGCTGCGGCCAGGGAGTGCCGGTAGAGCGCCGAGCCGGTGCTGATCCGGGCGACCCCGGCGGAGCGCAGGTCGGCGAGGTCGGCGCGCGGCTGCCAGAGCACGTTCAGGGGCAGCGGGACGGCGCCGGTCACGGTCCCGATCGCCTGGAGGTCGGTCAGCCCCGGGGTGAAGACACCGGAGGCGCCGGCGTCGCCGTAGGCCTGCAGGCGGCGGACGGTCTCGCGGAGCCGGTCCTGGTCGGGCCCGACGCCGAGCCAGTAGGTGTCGGTGCGGGCGTTGACGAACAGCCCCGGTGCCGCGGCCGTGACGGCGCGGACGACGGCGGCGTGCTCGGTCACCGGCCGGAGCTGACCGTCCGGGCGGCCGTCCTCGAGGTTGATCCCGGCGACGCCGAGGGCGTGCAGCTGCGCGGCGAGGGCCGCGACCTCCGCGGGGTCGTCGCTGTAGCCGCCTTCCAGGTCGACGGTGAGGGGCACGGGCAGCCGCGGCACCAGCGCGGCGGCCAGGTGGACCGTGAGCTCGCGGCCGAGCCCGGCTCCGTCGGGCAGCCCGGCGGCGGCGGTGATGCCGAGGCTGGTGGTGCCGATCGCGGGGAAGCCGGCGTCGGCGAGCAGCAGCGCGGACGCGACGTCCCAGGCGTTGGGCAGCAGGAACGGGCCGGGGCCGCGGTGCAGCGCAGCGAACACCGACGTGCTCGTCACGACTGCCCGGCCAGGCCGGTCGCGGGCACCCGCACGACGGGCCGGGACCTCTCGGTGCTCGAGGGCATGGGCGCAACGTAGCCGCGCACGGGTCCGGCGGACGAGCTGATCGTCCTCCAGCGGACCCCGAGCCGATAGCGTCGGGACCCGTGGTACTCGAGGTGCTGATGGCCGTCGGCGTGCTGCTGGTGCCGCTGCCCGCCCTCGCCCTCGGGGTCGCCGGGCTGCGGCAGCGCAACGGCCGCGCCAGCACCGACCAGCGGACCGACCGGATCGAGCTGGCGCTGCTGGTCACCGGCCGGGCACTGGCCCTGCTGCTGCTGACCGCGCTGTCCGGGGTGACCCTGCTGTCCTGCGTCGGCGGGCTGGTCAAGGGCATGCCCGTGCCCAGCCTGGTCTACGTGTTCTTCCTCGCCGACCTGCTCATCGCGGTGCTGGTGCTGCTCACCTTCGGGCGCCGCGACCCGCGGCGATCGCGTCGACCAGCGAGCCCTGCACGGCGGTGAGCCAGTAGTAGACGGTCAGCTGGGAGGCCTCGTCGCCGGCCGGGTCGTCGGGGGGCTCGGTCTCGGCGGTGATGCCCAGCCGGGTGCCCAGCGCCAGCCGGAGGTCGTTGGTGGTGCGCAGCCACGCGCGGGCCTGCTCGTCGTCCAGCCGGACCTCCCCGCCCCGGCCGGGAAGGGTGGCCCGGACCATCGCCAGGTCGTCGGCCTTGCCCTCGCGCAGCGCCGACGCGGTCAGGTCGCGGTACTCCGCGGCCAGGTCGGGGTCGCTGTGCCCGGGGGGCAGCAGCCGCTCGACCACCGGGTCGCCCCCGGCGTCGTCGGGGTCGGCGGTGAGCAGCTGCTCCAGCTGGTCCAGCAGCAGACCGACGATGCTCGCCTCGGCATCGACGAACCGGGCGACGACGGCGTCGCCCTTGCGGCGGAAGGGCTTCACCGGGTCTCCCCGCTCGCGCCCGCCGGCTGTGCGGCCCGACCTGCGGTGCTCGCGCGCTCGGTCACGTGTCCCGCTGGAAGGTGGCCCACAGGCCGTAGGCGTGCAGCCGGTTCGTGTCGTGCTCCATCCGCTCCCGAGGACCGGAGCTCACGATGGCCTTCCCCTCGTTGTGGACCTGCAGCATCAGCGTGGTCGCCGTCGGCTCGTCGTAGCCGAACAGCTCCTGCAGCACGAAGGTCACGTAGGTCATCAGGTTGACGGGGTCGTCCCAGACGACGGTCACCCAGGGCCGGTCGATCTCCGACTCCTCGCCCGTCGTCACGTCGGGGGTGCGCTCGGGCGCGAGGGGTCCGGCCACCGGTCCACTCTAGGACGACTCCCCCGGCCGCTCCAGGCAGTGGCCACTATCGTGCTGGCCCATGCCGCAGAGCCCGCCGTCGCCCGACCTGAGCCCGGCGATGTTCACCGACCGTTACGAGCTGACGATGCTGGCCGCGGCGCTCGCCGACGGCACGGCGGGACGCGACTCGGTGTTCGAGGTCTTCGCCCGGCGCCTCCCACACGGCCGCCGCTACGGGGTGGTCGCCGGCACCGGGCGGTTCCTCGACGCCCTGACCGACTTCCGGTTCGGCGACGCCGAGCTCGAGGCCGTCCGCGCGCAGGGCATGGACGACGAGCGGCTCCTCGACCACCTCGCCGGCTTCCGCTTCACCGGCGACGTCGACGGCTACGCCGAGGGCGACCTCTACTTCCCCGGCTCCCCGGTGCTGACCGTGCGTGCCCCGTTCGGCGAGGCCGTGCTGCTGGAGACCCTGGCGCTGTCGGTGCTCAACCACGACAGCGCCATCGCCTCGGCCGGCGCGCGGATGGTCGGGGCGGCGTGCGGCCGGCCGTGCATCGAGATGGGGTCCCGGCGCACCCACGAGGAGGCCGCGGTCGCGGCCGCCCGCGCGGCGGCGCTGGTCGGTTTCACCGCCACCTCGAACCTGGCCGCCGGCGCCCGCTACGGCATCCCGACGACCGGGACCAGCGCGCACGCCTTCACCCTGCTGCACGACGACGAGGCGGCTGCCTTCCGCTCGCAGCTGGCCACCCTGGGCGTGGACACCACCCTGCTGGTGGACACCTACGACACCGAGCAGGGCATCCGGACCGCGATCGAGGTGGCCGGCCCGGAGCTGGGCGCGGTGCGGCTGGACTCCGGGGACCTCACCGCGCAGGCCACCCGCGCCCGGGAGCTGCTGGACTCCCTCGGCGCCACCAAGACCCGGGTGATCGTCACCAGCGACCTGGACGAGTACGCCATCGCCGGGCTCGCCGCCGCACCCGTCGACGGCTACGGCGTGGGGACCTCGCTCGTCACCGGCTCCGGGGCCCCGACCGTGGGGATGGTCTACAAGCTGGTCGAGCGGGACGGCGTGCCCGTCGCCAAGAACTCCGAGGGCAAGCGCTCGGTGGGCGGCCGCAAGAACGCCGTCCGCCGGCACGACGCCGACGGGACGGCGACCTGCGAGGTCGTCACCAGCGGTCCGGTGGAGCGCCGGGACGGCGACCGCGAGCTGCTCGTGCCGCTGGTGCGCGGCGGCGAGCTGGTCGGCCACCGGCCGCCGCCCGAGGCGCTGCGGGTGGCCCGGGAGCTGCACGAGCGGGTGCGGGCGACCATGCCGGCCGAGGCCTGGTCGCTGTCCCGCGGCGAGCCGGTCCTGGAGACCTACACCGCCTGACAAAGGACCCCCGCCCTCCCCGCGCTTTCGGTACCGAAAGCGCGGCGAGGGAGGATGGGCGCATGAGCCGGGCGCTGGTCGTGGTGGACGTGCAGAACGACTTCTGCGAGGGCGGCAGCCTCGCCGTGGCCGGGGGCGGCGCGGTGGCCCGGGCGATCACCGCGCACGCGGCCGGCGGCGGGTACGCGCACGTGGTGGCCACCCGCGACCACCACGTCGACCCGGGCGGCCACTTCTCCGGCCAGCCGGACTACGCCACCACCTGGCCGGCGCACTGCGTGGTGGGCACCGGCGGGGAGGACCTGCACCCGGACCTGGACCGCGGTCCGATCGAGGCGGTGTTCGACAAGGGCGAGTACGCCGCGGCGTACTCGGGCTTCGAGGGCAGCAGCGACGGCGTGGGGCTGGCCGACTGGCTGCGTCAGCACGGCGTGGACGCCGTCGACGTCGTCGGCATCGCCACCGACCACTGCGTGCGGGCCACCGCGCTGGACGCGGTCGGTGCGGGCTTCGCGACCCGGGTGCTGCTCGACCTCACCGCCGGGGTGGCCGAGGCGTCCACCGCTGCCGCCCTCGACGAGCTCCGCGCCGCCGGCGTGGAGGTGCGCGGCGAGGTGCAGCGGGCGAGTTGAGCTGCCGAACGCAGCGCTGGTGACTGCCGACGACGGGAGGCCGGAGGCCTCCCCGAGGAGGCAGCTCAGCGGCTCCGCTGGAGCCGGGGACGGCAACTGGCCGCGGTGTCATCCGTCAGGATGACGTCGGTGTGGCGTCGAGGACGTCGTCCCGGGTGAAGCCGAGCACCTGCAGGACGGCGTCCAGGTAGGGCTGGTTGAGCGCGGCGTCGGCCTGCTCGCGGACCACCGGCTTGGCGTTGAAGGCGATGCCCAGCCCCGCGGCGTTGAGCATGTCCAGGTCGTTGGCGCCGTCCCCGACGGCGACGGTCTGCTCCAGCGGGATCCCGTACTGCGCGGCGAAGCGGGCCAGCGCCCGGGCCTTGCCCGCCCGGTCGACGACCTCGCCGACCAGGCCGCCGGTGAGCTGCCCGTCGGCCACCTCGAGGGTGTTGGCGGCGGCGAAGTCGAGGCCGAGGGCGGCGGCCAGCGGGTCGGTGATCTGGCTGAAGCCGCCACTGACGATGCCGCAGCGGAAGCCGAGCCGCTGCAGGGTGCGGATCAGCGTGCGGGCGCCGGGGGTGAGCACCAGGTGCTCCCGGACCTCGTCCAGCACGCCCACCGGCAGCCCGGCCAGCGCGGCCACCCGGGCGCGCAGCGACTCCTCGAAGTCCAGCTCGCCGTTCATGGCGGCGGCGGTGATCCGGGCGACCTCGGCGGCCCGGCCGGCCCGGGCGGCCAGCTCGTCGATGACCTCGCCGCGGACGAGCGTGGAGTCGACGTCGAGCACGATGAGCCGCTTGCTGCGCCGGGCCAGGCCGACCTGCTCGACCGCCACGTCGGTGCCGGTCTCGGCGGCGACGGTGCCCAGGGCGGTGCGCAGCTCGGTGGCCCCGGCGCCGGAGACGGTCAGCTCGAAGCTGGTGACCGGGTAGTCCGACAGCCGCCGGATCGCGTCGATGTTGCCGCCGACGGCGGCGATCGCCCGCGCCGCGCCCGCGACGGCGGTGGGCGGCACCGGCCGGCCCAGCACGATGACGTGGTGCGGTCGCCCGGCGTCGACGCCGTCCGCGGGCCGGGCGTGCGACGCCTCGACGGTCACCTGCATGCCGGTCTCGGTGGACACCTCCCCGGCCAGCACGCCGAGCCGCTCCAGCAGCCCGGCGGTGTCCCCGGGCTCCTGCGCGGTCGCCCGGACGACGACGCCCAGGGCCAGCTGCCCGTGCACCACGACCTGCTCCACGTCGACGACCTCGACGGCGTGCGCACCGGTGCTCGGCAGCGCGGTGAACAGCGCGGCGGTGACCCCGGGGTGGTCGGCCCCGGTGACGGTCAGCAGGAACGTGGGCCGACCGGCAGCCGGCGGACCGGACGGCGCGAGCACGGCGGGAGCGCGGTCGGTCACCCCGCCATGGTGCCGGACCTGCCCGGGCCCGCCGCACCCGCCCGGACGACGGACGCCCCGCCAGCCGACTGGCTGGCGGGGCGTCCGGAACGGCCACTGGGGCAGTGGCCCCGGTGCAGGGTCCCACCACGAGCTCGCGAGTGGTGGGGGGGCAGCGGGGCCCTTTAGGTGAAGTCCTTGTCGTTCGGACCCTGCCGCTTCCCGGTGCCCTCGAGGACCTCGCTGGCGTAGGGCTCGTGGCCCTTGCCGGCGTGCGCCTCCATCTGCAGGCGTTCCTGCAGGTGCGGGTAGTGCAGCTCGAAGGCGGGACGCTCCGAGCGGATCCGCGGGATCTCCAGGAAGTTGTGCCGCGGCGGCGGGGAGGATGTCGCCCACTCCAGCGAGTTGCCGTGGCCCCAGGGGTCATCACGCAGGGCGAGCCGGCCGTGCTTCCAGGACTTGATCACGTTGTAGGCGAACGGGATCGTCGAGGCGCCGAGGATGAACGACCCGATCGTGGACACCGTGTGCATGAAGGTGAACTGGTCGGTCGTCAGGTAGTCGGCGTACCGGCGCGGCATGCCCTCGTTGCCCAGCCAGTGCTGGATCAGGAACGTGGCGTGGAACCCGATGAAGGTCAGCCAGAAGTGCAGCTTCCCCAGCCGCTCGTCCATCATCCGGCCGCACATCTTCGGGAACCAGAAGTAGATGCCGGCGTAGGCGGCGAACACCACGGTGCCGAAGACGACGTAGTGGAAGTGGGCCACGACGAAGTAGCTGTCGTTGAGGTGCCAGTCCAGCGGCGGGGAGGCCAGCAGCACACCGGTCAGCCCGCCGAGCAGGAAGGTGATCAGGAAGCCGATGCTGAAGAGCATCGGCGCCTCGAAGGTGATCTGGCCCCGCCACATGGTGCCGATCCAGTTGAAGAACTTGATCCCGGTGGGCACGGCGATCAGGTAGGTCATGAAGCTGAAGAACGGCAGCAGCACCGCGCCGGTGGCGAACATGTGGTGCGCCCAGACCGCCAGTGACAGGGCGGTGATGCCGATCAGCGCGAAGACCATGCCCTTGTACCCGAACAGCGGCTTGCGGCTGAAGACAGGGATGACCTCGCTGATGATCGAGAAGAACGGGAGCGCGATGATGTAGACCTCGGGGTGCCCGAAGAACCAGAAGAGGTGCTGCCACAGCATCGGCCCGCCGTTCTCGGGGGCGAAGACCTGGGCGCCGAGGTGCCGGTCGGCCAGCAGCGCCATCAGCGCCGCGGTGAGGATCGGGAACGCCAGCAGGATGAGGATGCTGGTCGTCAGCGCGCCCCACGTGAAGATCGACATCCGGAACATGGTCATGCCCGGGGCGCGCAGGCAGACGATCGTGGCGATGAAGTTGACTGCACCGAGGATGGTGCCCAGCCCGCTGACCGCCAGGCCGGCAATCCACAGGTCACCGCCGGCACCCGGGGTGTGCGCGCCGGTGGACAGCGGGGTGTAGGCGTACCAGCCGAAGTCGGCGGCACCACCGGGGGTGAGGAAGCCCGACACCGCCAGCGACGAGCCGAAGAAGAACAGCCAGAAGGAGAAGGCGTTCAGCCGGGGGAAGGCCACGTCGGGCGCACCGAGCTGCAGCGGCATGATCAGGTTCGCGAACGCGAAGAACAGCGGCGTCGCGAAGAACAGCAGCATGATCGTGCCGTGCATGGTGACCAGCTGGTTGTACTGCTCGGGCGAGAGGAACTGGAGGCCCGGACGGCCGAGCTCACCGCGCATCAGCAGCGCCATCAGGCCACCGGCGAAGAACCAGACGAACGACACCGTCAGGTACATCAGGCCGATGGTCTTGTGGTCGGTGGTGCGCAGCAGGCCCAGGAGCCGCGAGCCCTTCTCGGCCTCGTGTGCCGGGCTCGGCCGGCTCACGATCGGGGCAGGTGCGATCGTCACGCCCGGAGCTTAGACGGTGCGGCCGCCGCCCGTGCGCCGGGCGAGGACCCGTTCCGGCGCGCCGCCCCGACGCGCGGCGCGGGGGGTGCAGGACCGGGCCCCGGGGGCGTTTGAGGACCGGCGTGCCGGGCATCGATGATCTTGCGTTGGACGGTCCAGCGCACCGACGGCTCCGCCCGTCATGTCCCAGGAGGCACCCATGACCATCGGAGGCATCCTCCTCGCGATCCTGATCGGCCTGATCGCCGGTCTCATCGCGCGCGCAGTCGTCCCCGGCAAGCAGGACCTGGGCATCGTCCCCACCATCGTCCTGGGCCTGATCGGCTCCGTGGTGGGCAACCTGCTGTTCAGCCTCCTCAAGGGCGACGGCCTGCAGTTCCACCTCGGCGGTTGGTGGGCGTCGATCATCGGCGCCATCGTCGTGCTGTTCGTCTACGTGGCCGCCACCGGCCGGAGCCGGCGCGCCGTCCGCTGACCCGGCGCCCGCGTAGGCGGGCCGCGCAACACCCGACGAGGGCCCGGCCGGACGGCCGGGCCCTCGCGCCGGAAGGACCCCGTCCTCCTCACTCCTCGCAGGCTCGGGGTGAGCCTCGGGACGGAGCCGTCACGGAGCCGGCGTCCACGTGGTGACGTCGACCGACACCGTCACCCGCACCGGCTCGGTCAGCCGGTCGACCGCCGCGGCCAGCTCGGCCGGCGTCCGGTGGCGCGCGTGCGGGCCCATGCCGACCAGCGTGCGCACCGCCGCCCGGTCGAGGCGGAGCTCCCCCCGGTGCGCGACGGCGGCGACCGGACGCAGGTGCGGACCGAGCGAGGCGGCCAGCCGGTCGGCCTTGGCGGGGTCGACGGTCAGCAACCCGAGGGGACCGACCAGCTCGCCCAGGTGGTCGGCGGCCGGGGTGACCACCACCAGGCTGCCGTCGGGTCGCAGCACCCGGGCGGTCTCGGCGCCGTTGCGGGGCGCGAACACGACCAGCACCCGGTCCAGGGTGCCGGTGCGCACCGGCCAGCGCGCCCAGCTGTCGGCGACGACCGCGATCGCCCGCGGGTGCGCCCGCGCGGCGCGGCGGGCGGCGTAGCGGGACACGTCGAGGACGACGCCGACCGCCTCCGGCGCCCGGTCGAGCACCCCGGCCAGGTGCGCGCCGGTGCCGCCGCCGGCGTCCAGCACGGTGCGCGGGGTGCCCGGCGCCAGCACGGCGTCGGCCAGGGCCGCGGTGACCCCGGCGTAGTGGCCGGCGGCGAGGAAGCCGGCCCGGTCGGCGACCATCCCGGCCGAGTCACCCGGGTGCGCGCTGCCGCTCGCGGGCAGCAGGGTCAGATGGCCCTGCCGGGACCGGTCGAACGCGTGTCCGGCCGGGCAGGCCACGCCGGCGGTGGTCGGGTGCAGCGGCTCCCCGCAGACCGGGCAGGCGAGCAGCGCGACCGCTGCGGGCAGCAGCTCCGGCCGGCTCACGCGCCGGCGGGCGGCGCGCCGTCCCGACGTCCGGCTCCCCCGGCCGGGGGCCGGGCGCCGGTGGTGCGGACCGGCAGCGGGTGCAGGGTGACCCCGGTCAGCCGGCCGGCGTCCACCACCGCGGTCAGGTAGGTGCCGTGCGGCTGCCGGCGGCGGTCGGTCGGCGAGCCGGGGTTGAGCAACCGGAGCCCGGAGGGTGCGACGGTGTCCCAGGGGATGTGGCTGTGCCCGAACACCAGGACGTCGACGTCCGGGAACCGCTCGGCGCACCGGCGTTCGCGCCCCGCGGCGTCGCCGGTCTCGTGCACGACGGCGAAGCGCACCCCCTCCAGGTCGACCCGGGCGACCTCCGGCAACCGCTCCCGCAGGACGCCGTGGTCGTTGTTGCCGTAGACGCCGACGAGACGGCGGGCGCGGCGCTCGAGCTCGTCGAGCAGGGCGACGTCGACCCAGTCACCGGCGTGCACCACGACGTCCGCCGCCTCGATCGCGGCCCACAGCGGGACGGGCAGGTCGCGGGCCCGCTTCGGGACGTGGGTGTCGGAGATGAACACCACGGAAACGGACACGACCCCATCGTCGCAGCCGGTTACCGTCGGTCCCTGGCCGACCGCAGCGGCGGCCAGGGACGACGATTGAGGACGACAAGTGACCGAGCTCGCGAGGGCACTCAACGACGCAGCACCGTCGGTCACGACGGCGACGAGCGCCAGCGAGGAAGACGCGTGACCGACAGCTCCCCGACGACCACCACACCGGGGACGAGCCCCGACACCGAGCCCTACCCGAGGCGGTGGCTGGCCCTGGCGGTCATCGCCGTCACGGTCCTGATGGTCATCCTCGACGCGACGATCGTGAACATCGCGCTGCCGGCGGTCTCGGCGGACCTGGACATCTCCCCCGCCACGCAGCAGTGGATCGTCACCGCCTACACCCTGACCTTCGGTGGCTTCCTGCTGCTCGGCGGGCGCATCGCCGACTTCTGGGGCCGCAAGCGCACCTATCTGGTCGGGGCGGTCGGCTTCGCCGTCGCCTCCGCGCTGGGCGGTCTGGCCACCAACGAGGAGCTGCTCTTCGCCGCGCGCGGCCTGCAGGGCGCCTTCGGTGCGCTGCTGGCGCCCGCCTCGCTGGCGCTGCTCACGGTGCTGTTCACCGACACACAGGAGCGGGCCAAGGCCTTCGCCGTCTACGGCGCCATCGCCGGCGGCGGGTCCGCCGTCGGGCTGCTGCTGGGCGGGGTGCTCACCGAGTACGCCGACTGGCGCTGGTGCTTCTGGGTCAACGTGCCGGTCGCGGTCGTGGCCGTGGCCGCCGCCATCCCGGTCGTGCCGGAGAGCCGGGCGCCGGGCGAGACCCGCTACGACATCCCCGGCGCGGTGCTGGTGACCCTGGGCCTGGCGTCGTTCGTCTACGGCTTCACGCTGGTGGCGGAGACCTCGCAGGAGAACGCCGCCAGCGGGGTGACCACCAGCGCCTGGACCGACCGGCCCGCGCTGTCCTTCATCGCCATCGGGGTGCTGCTGGTCGCCGCCTTCGTGGTCGTGGAGCTCCGGGTGCGCAACCCGCTGCTGCCGATGCGGTTGGTGCTGGACCGGAACCGCGGCGGGGCCTACCTGACGTCCACGCTGGTCGGTGCGGGGCTGATCGGGGCGTTCTTCTTCCTCAGCCTCTACTTCCAGCAGGTGCTGGGGTACACCCCGGTCGCCGCCGGGTTCGCCTCGCTCCCGGTCACGCTCGGTGTGCTCATCGCCGCCGGGGCGGCCAGCGTGCTCGTGGTGCGGATCGGCCCGAAGCCGCTGATGGTCACCGGTGGCCTGCTCGCCGCGGCCGGCCTGTTCCTGATGTCGTTCCTCACGGTCGACAGCTCCTTCTGGGCGCTGCCCTTCCCCGGCCAGCTGCTCCTGGGCCTGGGGCTCGGCTTCACCTTCGTGCCGCTGTCCAACCTGGCCCTGATCGGCGCCGGCGAGCACGACGCCGGTGCGGCCAGCGCGATGCTGAACGCCACCCAGCAGGTCGGCGCCTCGATCGGGACGGCGCTGCTGGCGACGATCTCGGTGGGGGCGATCACCTCGGCCGTGGCCGACCGGCTCGCCGCCGGTGCCGACCCCCGTGACCCCGCGGTCGGGCTCGCCGCGCAGGTGGAGGGCTACACGACCGCCTTCACCTGGGCCGCGGTCCTGCTGGTGATCGGCGCGCTGGTCTCCGCGTTGCTGATCAAGGCGACCAAGGAGGACCTGCCGGCCGAGGGCACCATGGTGCACGCCGGCTGACGAAGGACCCCGCTGTTCGGCCCCGCTGCAGGGGCCCGCGCCGAGCTTGCGAGGCGTGGGGGGCAGCGGGGTCCTTCCTCAATCGTGGACGGCGGCCTCGTGGCCCCGGTGGCCGGGCGACTCGAGCTGGAAGGTGCAGTGCGCGAGGTCGAAGTGGTCGCCCAGGCACACGCCCAGGGCGTCGAGCACCCGGCCGCCGTGGCCGTCGGCGAGCACCTCGTCGGCCACGACGACGTGCGCGGACAGCACCGGCGACCCCGAGGTGATGGTCCACGCGTGCAGGTCGTGCACCTCCAGGACGCCGTCCACCGACAGGACGTGGGCGCGCACCCGGGCCAGGTCCACTCCCCGCGGCGCGGCCTCCAGCAGGACGTCGAGGGCCTCCCGCAGCAGCGCCCACGCCCGGGGCAGCACCAGGGCGCCGATGGCCAGTGACGCCACGACGTCCGCGGCCGTCCAGCCGGTGGTGGCGATCAGCACACCGGCGACGATCACCGCGACCGAGCCGAGCGCGTCGCCCATGACCTCCAGGTACGCGCCGCGGGTGTTCATCGAGTGACGCTGACCGGCGTGCAGCACGGCCAGGGAGACCAGGTTGGCGACCAGGCCGACCGCGGCGATGGACAGCATCCAGCCGGCGTGGATGTCCGGCGGGTCACCGATGCGCCGGACCGCCTCCACGACGACGTAGGTGCCGACCGCGAGCAGCAGGACGCCGTTGAGGCCCGCGGCGAGAACCTCGATGCGCTGCCAGCCGAAGGTCCGCCGGCCGGCGGCGGGGCGCTGGGCGAGGGTGACCGCGCCGAGCGCCAGGCCGATGCCGAGCGCGTCGGTCGCCATGTGCCCGGCGTCGGCGAGCAGGGCCAGGGAGCCGGACAGGAACGCCCCGACGAGCTCCAGCACGAGGACGGCGACGGTCAGCGCCAGGACGAGGGTCAGCCGGCGCCGGTGCACGGCGGAGGCGGTGCCGTGCGCCTGCCCGGAGCCGTGGTCGTGCCCCATGACGTCCTCCCGGCTCGGCGCGGTCCCACATGCACGATGCCGCATGTCTCACCGCGACGCCAGGAACCGGCGGCCCGGCTCACTCGGAGGGTCCCGCCGCGAGCGTGCGAGCAAGGGACCACGACGCCGACCGCCGCCGGTGAGGCCCCCTCGCAGAGCCCCGCCGGGAGCGTGCGAGCGGTGGGGTCAGGCCCGGCTGCAGGGCCCCGCGGCAGGACCGCGGTCCGGCCCCCTCGCAGGGGCCCGCCGCGAGCGTGCGAGCGGTGGGGTCAGGCCCGGCTGCAGGGCCCCGCGCTGAGCCTGCGAAGCGTGGGGGGCAGCAGGGTCCTTCGACCTTAGTCAGACGTCGACGCCGTGCTCCCGCAGCCAGCTCACCGGGTCGACCTTCTCCTGGTCCATGCCCCCGAGGTGCACCTCGAAGTGCAGGTGCGGGCCGGTGGACTGGCCCCGGTTGCCCAGCAGCGCGATGGTGTCGCCGGCCCGGACCGACTGCCCCTCCTCGACCAGGATCGAGTCCATGTGCCCGTACACGGTGACGGTCCCGTCCGCGTGCTGGAGGTACACGGCCAGCCCGTAGCCGCTGGCCGCGCCGGCCTTGAGGACGACGCCGTCCATCACGGCGAACTCCGGGGTGCGCATCGGGGCGGCGAGATCGATGCCCGCGTGCAGCGTCCCCCAGCGCGAGCCGAAGCCGCTGGTGATCCGGGCACCGCTGACCGGGAGGACCACGTCGGGGCGGGCGGCCTCGGCTGCGGCGGCGGCCGCGGCGTCCCGCGCGGCCTGGTCGGCGGCGGCCTGCGCCTCGGCGGCGGCGGTGGCGGCGTCCTCGCGCAGGGCGCGGCTGGCGACCATCTCCTCCAGCCGCAGCGCCGCCTCGTCCCCGGTCAGCGCGGACTGCTGGGCGCGCAGGAGGCCCAGCTCCTCGGCGACGCTGGTCGCCTCCACCGGCGCCGGGGAGGCGGCCGAGGCGGGGAGCTCGCCGGAGGTCAGCAGCCCGCCGAGGCTCACCGCGCCGAGCAGGGCCGCGGCGAGGACGGTCACCGGACGGCGGCGCGGAGCAGCGCCGGCCCGGTCGCCCGGGGCAGCCCCGTCGGCGACCTGCCCCGCGGGCAGCGTGTCCTCAGCAGCGGCGGGAGCGTCCTGGGCCGGGATCACGGTGACCCGCGGGGCGACCGGGAGCTCGATGCCGGCGAGGTCGAGGGCGGCCAGCCGGGGGGCGACCCGGACCGGGCCGGTCCCGGTGATCAGGATGCCGCGCGGCACCAGCGTCGTCCTGGGCTCGTCCGACGGCCAGACGGCGGGTCCGCCGGCCGGGGCACCGTCGGCGGAGCGCACCGATGGGCTGTCGAGCAGCCGGGCGAGGCGTCGCGGGTCCATACACCTGTCTTCCGTCGGGTGGGGGGACGTCGCGGGATGGCGCGCCGTCCGGTCTGAGGCGGGGCCCATGTAAACACGACGTGACCGGTTCGTGATGTGACCTGGGGGGTATGCACACCGAGTCAAGTGCCGAGGGTCACAACAGCACCTGCCAATCGGGGACCGTCTGTGACGTCACGTGTGCGCGGGGCTGATGAGTCGAACGCGCCGACCCGGGTAGGGCGGAGGAGCACGCGCCCTGCGTCCCGAGCAGCCGGCCCCGTCGGCGCCAGGACCGGGCGCCCCCGACACGACAGGAGCTCCGCATGCGCGCAGTGACGTGGCACGGCCGGGACGACGTCCGGGTCGACACCGTCCCGGACCCGACGATCCAGGACCCGACGGACGTCGTGGTCGAGGTGACCTCGACCGGGATCTGCGGGTCGGACCTGCACCTGATCGAGGTCATGGCCCCGTTCATGACGGTCGGCGACATCATGGGCCACGAGCCGATGGGCGTCGTCCGCGAGGTCGGCCCCGAGGTCACCGCCGTCAAGCCCGGCGACCGGGTGGTCGTCCCGTTCAACATCTCCTGCGGTACCTGCTGGATGTGCTCGCAGGGGCTGCAGTCCCAGTGCGAGACCACCCAGAACCGCGAGCAGGGCTTCGGCGCCTCGCTGTTCGGCTACACGAAGCTCTACGGCCAGGTGCCCGGCGGCCAGGCGGAGTACCTGCGGGTGCCGTTCGGCAACACCCTGCCCATCAAGGTCCCCGACGGCCCGGCCGACGACCGGTTCGTCTACCTCTCCGACGTGCTGCCCACCGCATGGCAGGCCGTGCAGTACGCGGCCGTCCCCCCGGGCGGCTCGGTGCTGGTGCTGGGCCTGGGCCCGATCGGTGACATGGCGACCCGGATCGCGAAGCACCTGGGCGCCGGCCAGGTGCTGGCGTCCGACGTCGTCCCGGAGCGGCTGGCGCGGGCCCGGGCCAACGGCATCGACGTCCTGGACTCCACCGCCCAGGCCGACGTCGTGGCGTGGGTCCGGGACAGGACCGACGGCCGCGGGCCGGACGCCGTCATCGACGCGGTCGGCATGGAGGCCCACGGCTCGCCGGGCGCCTCGCTGGCCCAGAAGGCGACCGCGCTGCTGCCCGACGCGGTCATGGAGAAGGTCATGCAGGTCGTCGGGGTCGACCGGATGGCGGCGCTGAACACCGCGATCGAGGCCGTCCGCCGGGGCGGCACCATCTCGCTGTCCGGTGTCTACGGCGGCGCCACCGACCCGATGCCGCTGATGCGGATGTTCGACAAGCAGATCCAGCTGCGCATGGGCCAGGCCAACGTGTGGCGCTGGGTGCCCGACATCCTGCCGCTGCTCACCGACGCCGACCCGCTCGGCGTGGACGGCTTCGCCACCCACCACGTGCCGCTGGAGCAGGCCCCGCAGGCCTACGAGACGTTCCGGCAGAAGCAGGACGGCGCGGTGAAGGTGCTGCTCCGGCCCTGACCGGTCGAGGTCCCGGGCCGCGGACGCCGGACCCCTCCGAGCCGCTCCGAGCCGCGGCCCGGAGCCCGTCCGGCGTCCCGGCCGGCCCGACGTGACCAGGCTCATGGCCGGGCCTGGGCAGGATCGCGGCGCCGGTGCCCTTGGCTGGGAGAGGACGACGACGTCCGCGTCCCTCGTCCCCCGAGTCGGAGAGTCCACCGCCCCGTGCCCCGCGCCCTGCTCGCCCTCGCCATCGGTGCCTTCGGCATCGGCACCACCGAGTTCGTCGTCCTCGGCATGCTGCCCGAGGTCGCCGAGGGGCTGGGTGTGTCCGTCTCCGCGGTCGGGCTGCTCATCTCGGCCTACGCGATCGGCGTGGTGGTGGGAGCACCGACGCTGACCGCCCTGGGCGTGCGCTTCACCCCCCGGCAGACGCTGATCGGTCTGATGGCGGTCTTCGTCGTCGGCAACGCGCTGTCCGCGCTGGCCCCGGGCTACACCACCCTGCTCGTCGCCCGGGTGCTCACCGCACTGGCGCACGGCTCGTTCTTCGGTGTCGGGGCGGTGGCCGCCCGCACGCTGGTGCCGCGCGAGAAGGGCGCCCAGGCCATCTCTCTGATGATCACCGGCCTGACGCTGGCCAACGTCGTCGGGGTGCCGCTGGGCACGTTCGTGGCCCAGCAGGTCAGCTGGCGGCTGGTGTTCGCCGCGGTGGCGGTCATCGGGCTGGTCACCATCGCCGGCCTGGTGGCCTGGATGCCGCCGGTGACCGGGGAACCGACCGGCCTGCGCCGCGAGCTCGGCGCCTTCCGGCGGCCCCAGGTCTGGCTGGTGCTGGGGCTGACCGCCGTCGGGTTCTCGGCGATGTTCGCCGTCTACAGCTACGTCAGCCCGATCCTCACCGAGCTGGGCGGCATCCCCGAGGGCTGGGTGACCCCGGTGCTCGCGCTCTTCGGCATTGGGACGACGGTCGGCACGCTGGTCGGCGGGCGGCTGGGCGACCGGTTCGGCTTCTCCTTCGTCACCGTGGGCATGGGCCTGCAGGCGGCCGTCCTGGTGGCGTTCGCGCTGCTGGCCCGCACGCCCGTGGCCGCCGTCGTCCTGCTGGTGCTGTTCGGCACGGTCGGCTTCGCGATGGGCCCGGTGGTGCAGAGCCGGGTCATCGACGCCGCCCGGATCGACGGCGGCAGCCTGGTCGCCGCGGCGAACCAGGCGGCGTTCAACGTGGCCAACGCCCTGGGTGCCGCCCTGGGCGCGGCGGTGCTCTCGGCCGGCCTCGGCTACACCGCGCCCATCTGGGTGGGCGCGGTGCTGGCGCTGGGTGGCGCGGGCGTCGCCGTCCTGGCCGTGCTGGTGGAGCGCCGGGAGCAGGCGGCCGCCGCGGCCGACACCGCGGTGTGGCAGCGGGCCATGGCCCCGGTCGGCGCCCCCTAGTGCGCGCTGAGGACTGAGGCCCAGCCCCGACTGCTCCTCGGCCCCCTCCCGGGTCCCGCCCCGAGCTCGCGAGGGGTGGGGTGGAGGGGGTCCTTACCGGGTGCGCTGGACCCTCGCCTCGTCGAACACCGGCTCGGGCGCCTCGTACACCTGCCCGCCGGCACCGAACACCAGGAACCGGTCGAAGGTGCGGGCGAACCAGCGGTCGTGGGTCACCGCCACCACGGTCCCGTCGAAGGCGTCCAGGGCCTCCTCGAGGGACTCCGCCGACAGCACGTCCAGGTTGTCGGTCGGCTCGTCGAGCAGCAGCAGGGTGGCGCCGGACAGCTCGAGCAGCAGCACCTGGAAGCGGGCCTGCTGCCCGCCGGACAGCGACCGGAACAGCTGGTCGCCCTGGGCCGCCAGGCCGTAGCGGCGCAGTGTGGCCATCGCCCGGCCGCGGTCCACGCCCGGCCGGCCCGGCTCGCCGTGCCAGAGCAGGTCGACCAGGGTGCGGTCGGCCCACTCCGGGTGGGCATGGGTCTGGGCGAAGAAGCCGGGGACGACGCGCGCTCCCAGCCGCCAGCTGCCGGTGTGCGCGACGTCCTGGCCGGCCAGCAGCCGCAGGAAGTGCGACTTGCCCGCGCCGTTGGAGCCCAGCACCGCAAGCCGGTCGCCGTAGTCGAGCTCCAGGTCGAACGGCCGCATCAGGCCGGTGAGCTCCAGTTCCTCGGCCACCAGCACCCGAACCCCGGTGCGCCCGCCCCGCAGCCGCATCGCCACGTGCTGGTCCGGTGGCCGGTCCGGCGGCGGCCCGGCGGCCTCGTACTTGGCCAGCCGGGTCTGCATCGCGTGGTAGCGCGCCGCCATGTCCGGTGAGTTCTTCGCCTGCTGCTGCATCGTCCGGACCAGGTCGACCAGCCGCTCGTGCTCCTCGTCCCACCGCTTGCGCAGCTCGGCCATCCGCTCGTGCCGGGCGGTGCGGGCCGCCGGGTAGCCGGCGAAGTCGCCGCCGTGCACCCACGCGCCGCCGCCCTCGACGGTGACCACCCGGTCGGCGACCCGGGAGAGCAGCTCCCGGTCGTGGCTGACGAACAGCACGGTCTTGCGGGTCTCGATCAGCCGCTCCTCGAGCCACCGCTTGCCGGGGACGTCGAGGTAGTTGTCCGGCTCGTCCAGCAGCAGCACCTCGTCCGGGCCGCGGAGCAGGCACTCCAGCGCCAGCCGCTTCTGCTCACCACCGGAGAGGCTGCTCAGCTCCCGGTACTTGCAGGTGTCGTAGGGCACGCCGAGCGCGGCCACGGTGACGGTGTCCCAGGTGACCTCGACCTCGTAGCCCCCGACGTCGCCCCAGGTGGTGAGGGCGTGCGCGTAGGCCATCTGGGTGGGCTCGTCGTCGTCCTCCATCATGGCCAGCTCGGCAGCCTCGACGGCGTCCCACGCCGCCCGGACGGCCGGCGGCGCCAGGTCGACCAGGAAGCGCTGCACGGTCGTGTCGTCGCGGACCGACCCGATGAACTGGCGCATCACCCCCAGCCCGCCGGTGCGGGCCACCGACCCGCCGTCCGGGGTCAGGTCGCCGCTGATGACCCGCAGCAGGGTGGTCTTCCCGGCGCCGTTCTCGCCAACCAGCGCGGCGCAGGCGCCGTCACCGACCCGGAAGGAGACGTCGTCGAGCAGGACCCGGCCGTCGGGGAGGGTGAACCGCACCCCGGCGACGTCGACGTATCCCATGCGGTCAGTCTCCCCGGCGGTCGGCACCGCCTCCGCCGGGGACCGCCGGGCGGCCCGGGGTCAGCTGACGGAGGCGTTCAGCCGGTAGCGGGCCAGCCGCTCGACCAGCTCGGGGAGGGCGCCCACCGGAGAGCCCGCGAGCTCCCGTCGGGCGGTCTGCACCACGCCCATGACGACCTGCGGCCCGGCCAGCGTGCCGTACTCCTCGGCCAGCAGTCGGGCCACAGCCTGCTCGACCGACTCGTCGGCCGGGACGCGAGGGGCGCAAACCGTCGTCACGAGCATTCCTCCGGGTGAGTGGCGGCCGTCCGCCGGTGCTTTCCAGCGGGCTGCCGTGCCGGGAACACCATGCCCGCCACCTCGCCGGGCGGCCAGGGTCCAAGGTCCCGCCAACGCTCGCCCAGGGTGCGCCGGGGGCAGGAGGATGGCGGCCCGGGGAGGTGGGAGATGTCCTTCCGGGACCGGACCGACGCCGGGGAGCAGCTGGCCGCCCGGCTCGGCGCCCTCCGCGGCACGGACGTCGTCGTCCTGGGTCTCCCCCGCGGCGGCGTGCCGGTGGCCGCCGCGGTGGCCACCGCGCTCGGGGCACCGCTGGACGTGGTGGGCGTGCGCAAGCTGGGCGTGCCGCACCGCCCGGAGCTGGCCATGGGGGCGGTCGGCGAGGGCGGCGTCGTCGTCCGGGCCGAGGAGGTGGTGCGCCGGGCCGGGGTGTCGCCCGAGGAGTTCGCCGCCGTCGAGCGCCGGGAGGTCGCGGTGCTGCGACGGCGGCTGGCGCACCTGCGCGCCCTCCGCCCGCGGGAGCCGCTCACCGGGCGGGCGGCCGTGGTGGTCGACGACGGCGTGGCCACCGGCTCGACCGCCCGGGCCGCCTGCGCCGTCGTCCGGGCGCTCGGTGCCGTGCGGGTGGTGCTGGCCTCCCCCGTCGTGGCGCCGGACGCCGCCGCGGCGCTGGCGACGGAGGTCGACGAGGTGGCGTACGTGCTCGCCCCGCAGCGGTTCGGCTCGGTGGGGCGGCACTACGCGGACTTCCGCCAGACCACCGACGACGAGGTGGCCGACCTGCTGCGGTGGGTTCAGCCGCTGTAGGCGTTGCGCCCCTCGGCGGTGCTGGCGACGGCGTCACGGACCAGCTGGTCCAGCGCCACCGTGTCCACCCGGTCCAGCGACGTGAAGCGGATGCAGCTCTTGCCGCAGGACACCCGGCCCAGCTGCCCGGCCCGGGACTCGGCCAGGTAGGCCCCGTCGACGACCGCGCAGACGTAGAGGGACAGGTGCCGCTTCTGCGCCGCCAGCGCGATCAGCGGCCACTGGACGGTCTCCGTGGCCGACCTCGGCCGGTAGGGCATCAGCCCGTAGCCCAGCATCTGCCCGCTGCCCACCGGCACCAGCTGCCGGTCGATCCCGGGAGCGGCGGCCATCACCAGCGCGTCGACGCTGCGCAGCTCGCCCTCGCGGGGACCGGCCGCGGCGAACCAGTCCGCCAGGCCGGCGTCGTCGTCCGGCGCCCCGGTCACAGCACCGACCCCAGCAGCACCGCGCCGGCGGCCAGCAGCATGGCGGCGACGATCAGGCCGGCCACCAGCCGCTGCCGGCGTCGTCCGTCCGGGCCGAGGTTCCCCATGCCCATCATGGTCGAACGGTAGCGCCTCCCGACCCCGGTCCCGTGCCCGTGGCGGTGCCGGCCGGCGTGGACCGCCGACCGGATCGTCGGACCGCGGTGGCAGGGTGCCGGGCATGACGTCGTCGGAGGAGGTCGCCCTGCTGCGGCTGGTCGCCCAGCGGCTGGCCGGGCCCCGCGAGCCCGGTCCGCTCGAGGCGGTCCGCCGGCTCACCGCCGTGCAGGGCCAGGAGCTGCCCGGCGCCCTGACCTCGGTGGCCCTGCGCACCGTCGGGGGCAGCCGCGCGGCGGTCGAGGCTGCCCTGGACGCCGGGGAGGTGGTCCGCTCCTGGCCGATGCGCGGCACCCTGCACCTCACCGCCGCCGACGACCTGCCCTGGATGCTCGACCTGCTGGGCGAGCGGGCCCTGGCCGGGGTGGCCGGCCGGCGCGCCTCGCTGGGGCTGACCGAGGCCGACTGCGAGCGGGCCCGCGAGCTGGTCGTCGCCGCGCTGGCCGGCGGAGGCCGGCTGTCCCGCGCCGAGCTGCTCACCCGGATCTCCGAGGGCGGGGTGGCCACCACCGGTCAGCGCGGCTACCACCTGCTCTGGTACCTCGCGCAGACCGGCACCCTGGTGCTCGGGCCCACCGACGGCGCCGGCGACCAGCTGTTCACGCTGCTGGACGAGTGGGTGCCGGCCCCGCGCCGGCTGGACCGCGAGGAGGCGCTGGGCGAGCTGGCCCTGCGCTTCTTCCGCGGGCACGGCCCGGCCACCGTCAAGGACCTGGTGCGCTGGGCCGGCGTGCTGGTCCGCGACGTCAAGGCGGGTCTGGCCGTGGCCGGGGACCGGCTGGCCGCGCTCGACGTGGACGGCGTCGGGCACTGGATGGACCCCGAGACCCCCGACCGGCTGGCGGCCTGCCGCGCCGAGGCCGGGCGGGTGCTGCTGCTGCCCGGCTTCGACGAGGTCGTGCTGGGCTACGCCGACCGCAGCTGCACCGTGCCGCCGCAGTTCGCCGAGCGGCTGGTTCCCGGCGGCAACGGGGTGTTCCGTCCGACGGTGCTGGTCGGCGGCCGGGCGGTCGCCACCTGGCGGGCTGCCGGCCGCGGCGCGGCCCGGACGCTCCAGGTCGACCCGTTCACCGAGCTCACCCCGGAGGTGGTGACCGCCGCGGAGGCCGCCTGGCGCGCGCTGCCCTGACCCGTGTGCGGCAGGGGGCGAGGTCAGTCCGGCAGCCCGAGCAGCCGCGCGGACGACGACCACAGCTCCGCAGCCCGCACCTCGTCCCGGGCGGCGGGCAGCGTCCAGGCCGGCGACCGGTCGGCGTGCAGCCGCCCGTTGCGCCAGCCCTCCGGGGCGGTCGCCAGCCACACCAGGGTGTCGGCCCCCTGCGCCGGCGTCCGCATGAACGCCGTCAGCGGCGTGCGGAACGCCAGGCCGGTGACCCCGCCGGCGGTCGCGCCGAAGTTGCTGGCCACCGCGCCCGGGTCGGCGCAGGTGGCGGTCACCTCCGGCGCCCAGCGCCGGGCCAGCTCGGCGGTGAACAGCACGTTGGCGAGCTTGGCCCGGGCGTACGCGCGGGTGCCGACGTGGCGCCGCGGCGACCGGTCGGCCACCGTCGTCCCCCGGCGGGCCCAGCCGAGCCAGTGCATGAACGAGGCGGTGCTGACCACCCGGCCGCCCGCCGCACGCAGCGGTGACTCCAGCAGCCGGGTGAGCAGGTAGGGCGCCAGGTGGTCGACCTGGAAGGTCCGCTCGTGACCGTCCACGGTGAGCGCGTGCCGGCCGAACGAGGCACCGGCGTTGTTCACCAGCACGTCGATCCGCGGCAGCCGGGACAGTTCCGCGGCCAGCGTGCGCACGTCGTCCAGCCGGGCGAAGTCCGCGGTCAGCCCGCGCGCGCCGGGCAGCTCGGCGGCCACCGCCGCCGTCTTCTCCGGCGACCGGCCCACGACCACCACGCTCGCCCCATCGCGGTGCAGCCGCCGGGCCGCCGCCGCGCCGATGCCGTCGCTGGCACCGGTGACCACGACGACCGGCGGGCTCACCGCCGCTCGACGACGACGACCGGGATCTCCCGGTCGGTCCTGCGCTGGTAGTCGGCGTAGTCCGGGAAGGCGGCCACGGCGCGCTCCCACCACACCGCCTTCTCCTCGCCGGTGACCTCGCGGGCCACGCCGTCCCACACCTCGGCGCCGTCCTGCACCGTCACCTGGTCGGGGTGCGCCTTCAGGTTGAAGTACCAGGTCGGGTGCTTGGGGGCGCCGCCCTGCGAGGCGACCATGGCGTAGACGCCGTCGTGCTCAACCTTCATGAGCGGGTTCTTGCGCACCTTGCCGCTCCTGGCGCCGCGGGTGGTGAAGACGACGACCGGCTCCGTGCGGTTCGGCAGGGTGTTGCCCTCCCGCCCGTCGGTGCGCTCGTAGAGCTCCACCTGGTCGCGCACCCACTTCTCCGGACTGGGCTCGTACTCACCGTCGAGAGGCATGGCCCGACCCTAGGACCCCGCCCGGCCGGCCCGCCCGGGAGCCGGGCCCGCGGTCACCCGGCGGGCAGCACCCGCACCGGGGCGCCGTCCAGCCAGGCCACGACGTCCTCGACGGCCTGGCCGTACATGGCCGCGTACGCCTGCCGGGACACGTAGCCCACGTGCGGGGTGAGCACGGTGCGCGGCGCGCTGCGCAGCGGGGAGTCGGCGGGCAGCGGCTCGGTGTCGAAGACGTCCAGCGCGGCACCGGCGATGGTCCCGGCGTGCAGGGCCGCGAGCAGCGCCGCCTCGTCCACGATCGGCCCGCGGGAGGTGTTGACCAGCCGGCCGTCGGGACCGAGCAGCCGCAGCTCCTCCGCGCCGACCAGGCCACGGGTGCGGTCGGACAGCCTGAGGTGCACCGAGACGACGTCGCTGCCGGCGAACAGCTCGGCCTTGTCGACCAGCCGGGCACCGTGCTCGGCGGCCCGCTCCGCGGTGAGGTTCTGGCTCCAGGCCAGCAGCCGCATGTCGAAGGCACGCGCGTAGCGGGCCACGACCGCGCCGATCCGGCCCAGCCCGAGCAGCCCCAGGGTCGACCCGGCCAGCTCGACCCCCAGGTGCTCCTGCCACCGGCCGGCCCGGACGGCACGGTCGCCGCCGGCCACGTCCCGCGCGACGGCGAGCACCAGCGCCCAGGTCAGCTCGGCGGCCGCCGCCGACCCGCCGGCCGTCCCGCACACCACCACGCCCTGCGACCGGGCGGCAGCCAGGTCGATCGAGGCGTTGGCCATGCCGGTGGTCACCAGCAGCCGGAGACGCGGCAGCCGGGCGAGCAGGTCGGCGGGGAACGGCGTCCGCTCCCGCATCACCACGACGACGTCGGCGCCGGCCAGCCGGTCCACCAGCACGTCGGCGTCCCCGACGTGGTCGGTGTGCCGGGTGACGTGCGCCCGGCCGTCGAGCGGCGACCAGTCGGCGATGGACAGGGCGACGTCCTGGAAGTCGTCGAGGACGACGACGGACACGGGTTCGGCCACGACGGGGATGCTCCCGCACCTGCGGCCGCGGCAGCGGGCGGGGACGGCGACCGCGAGTTGTCGACTCCCCCTGGCGCGGGCAGGCTGAGCGCTCCCCTGACCCCGGACGGAGCGGACGACGTGACGGCACCCCACGCACAGGACCCGGCGACCCCGGTCGACCCGACGGCGGCCGCGATCGCGGCCGGGTACGCGTTCGACGGCCCGGCCCTGGAGCTCGGGTCGGTGCTGCACGGCGGCCGGCCGCATCCCGGGGCCAGGGTCCGGCTGCCCCTGGCGATGGCGAACCGGCACGGCCTGATCGCCGGGGCGACGGGCACCGGCAAGACGAAGACCCTGCAGCTGATGGCCGAGCAGCTCTCGGCCGCCGGGGTGCCGGTCGTGCTGGCGGACGTGAAGGGCGACCTCACCGGCCTGTCCCGGCCGGGTGAGCCGGGCGACCGGACCACCCGGCGCGCGGCCGACACCGGCGACGACTGGACGCCGACCGCCTCCCCGGTGGAGTTCCTCGCCCTGGGCGGGCTGGGCACCGGCGTGCCGGTCCGGGCCACCCTGACGTCGTTCGGGCCGCTGCTGCTGTCCAAGGTCCTCGACCTCAACGCCACCCAGGAGAGCTCGCTGGGGCTGGTCTTCCACCACGCCGACGCGACCGGCCTGCCGCTGCTGGACCTCAAGGACCTGCGGGCGCTGATCAGCTGGCTGACCAGCGACGCGGGGAAGCCCGAGCTGGCGGCGCTCGGCGGGCTGTCCCGGTCGACCGCGGGGGTGCTGCTGCGGGAGCTGACCGCCCTGGAGGACCTCGGCGGGGACGTCTTCTTCGGCGAGCCCGAGTGGGAGACCGCCGACCTGCTGCGCACGGCCCCCGACGGCCGCGGGGTGATCAGCGCCGTCGAGCTGACCGAGCTGCAGGACCGGCCGGCGCTGTTCTCCACCTTCCTCATGTGGCTGCTCGCCGACCTGTTCGAGGAGCTGCCCGAGGTCGGGGACGTGGAGAAGCCGAAGCTGGTCTTCTTCTTCGACGAGGCCCACCTGCTGTTCACCGGGGCCAGCAAGGCGTTCCTGGAGTCGGTGACCCGGACCGTCCGGCTGATCCGCTCCAAGGGCGTCGGCGTCTTCTTCGTCACCCAGCAGCCCACCGACGTGCCGTCCGCGGTGCTCGGCCAGCTGGGCAACCGGGTGCAGCACGCGCTGCGGGCGTTCACCCCCGACGACGCCGACGCGCTGCGGAAGACGGTGCGGACCTACCCGACCAGCAGCGACTACGACATCGCCGGGACGCTGACCTCGCTCGGCACCGGCGAGGCGATCGTCACCGTGCTCGGCGAACGCGGCACCCCCACCCCGGTGGCCGCGACGCTGCTGCGGGCGCCGCGGTCGCTGATGGGCGTCGTCGACCCCGCCCAGCAGCAGCGCGCCGTCGCCGCGTCGCCGCTGCAGGCCCGCTACGGGACGGCGGTCGACCGGGACTCGGCCTACGAGCGGATCGGCGCCCGGCTCGCCGCGGCCCAGCCGCCCGCACCCGAGGCCCGGGAACGGGAGGCGGACCCCGGGGTGTGGCAGGAGCCGGACCTGGGCACAGGCACCCGGACGTCGGGGCCCCGCCGGGCCCCGCGCCGGAGGCCGGCTCCCGAGCCGGCCGAGGACGGCGTGCTGAGCACCGTGCTGGGGTCGTCGGCGTTCCGCGCCTTCACGCGGTCGGCCGCCTCCGCGCTGGGCCGGGAGATCACCCGGGGCATCTTCGGCACCCGTCGCCGGCGCTGAGCGCACCGGCAGGAGGGACACCGGCACATGAGGTTCAACGAACGCGCCCGACTCGACACCTCCGACGTCACCGACGCCCGGGGCAGCGGAGGCGGCGGGTTCGGCGGCGGACGCGGGCTGGCCGTGGGCGGCGGCGGGCTCGGCGTCGTCGGGCTGGTCGTGGTGGTCCTCTTCCAGCTGCTCGGCGGCGGCGGGGGCACCGGCACGTCCACCGGGGCCGCCGGCGGGTTCGGCGCCATCGGCGAGGGACAGACCGCGGACAACGGCGACCTGGCCCAGGAGTGCCGGACCGGGGCGGACGCCAACCGGTCGGTCGAGTGCGCCGTCGTCGCCCAGATCGACTCGATCCAGGACTACTGGACCACCGCGTACTCCGGCTACCAGCGCACCGACACCGTCTTCTTCTCCGGCTCGGTGCAGACCGGCTGCGGCGGGGCCACCAGCGGGACCGGGCCCTTCTACTGCCCGGCCGACCAGCTGGTCTACATCGACCTGTCCTTCTTCGACGACCTGGAGCAGCGCTTCGGCGCGGCCGGCGGGGTGTTCGTCGACGGGTACGTGCTGGCACACGAGTACGGGCACCACGTGCAGGACCTGCTGGGCACCAGCGGCCAGGTCGACCACGGCGAGAGCGGCCCGACCAGCGGCAGCGTGCGGCTGGAGCTGCAGGCCGACTGCTATGCCGGCACCTGGGCCAACCACGCCGAGACCGTGCCGGACGAGTCCGGGCAGCCGCTGATCGCCGACATCACCGACGACGACATCGCCCGGGCGCTGGACGCCGCCGGCCGGATCGGGGACGACTTCATCCAGCGGGAGCTGGGCGACGGTCAGGTCGACGAGGGGGCGTTCACGCACGGCTCCTCGGAGCAGCGCCAGCGCTGGTTCACCACCGGGTACCGGACCGGTGACCCGAACCAGTGCGACACGTTCGCCACCGACGACCTGGGCTGAGAGGTGCGGCGGCGGGCACGCAGTGTGACCGCCGGCACGTGGACACCCGCATCTCCCCGCATCTCCACTCGACTTTGACAGCGGTGAGTAACGGCATGGCCGCGTTCCGCGTCAGGGAGTACACGTGGCGCACCCCACCGGGTTGCCGAGATCATTTCTGACCCCGGCTCGTTTGCCCGCCCCGCGCCGGGGGGTACCTGAGCACCACCGGACGGCGTCCCCACTCAGACCCGGTGGGACGACCTGACCGTCGCCGACCCGGGGCCCTCGTGGTCCCAGGAGCGCCGTTCCGGACGGCTCCACCCCGACCGTCCCTGGGCCGCTCACCGAGCAGCCCAGTGTGGGCGGGGGGTCGTCCCGGGTCGACGACACACCAGCCCCTACGCACGACGAGGAGGAACGATGACCCACTCCATCGACACCCCCACACCGCCGCAGAGCGGAGCGACCAGCGTGTCGACCACCCCGTCGACCACTGACGTCGCCAAGGACCAGGCCGGCAACGTCGCGTCGACCGCCGCCCAGGCCGGCAGCCAGGTCGCCTCGACCGCCGCCGACCAGGCCAAGCAGGTCACCCAGGAGACCAAGCGCCAGGCCCAGGACCTCGTGCAGCAGGGCCGCCAGCAGCTGCGCGAGCAGGCCCGCACCGGCCAGCAGAAGGCCGGTCAGGGCATCACCGACATCGCCCAGCAGCTGCGCACCATGGCGCAGGGCGGCGGCACCCCGTCCGGCCCGGCCGCCGACCTGGTGGCCCAGGCCGGCGACAAGCTCGAGGAGCTGGCCAGCTGGGTCTCCCAGCGCGAGCCCGGCGACCTGGTCGTCGAGCTGCGCAACTTCGCCCGCCGCAAGCCTGGTGTGTTCATGCTCGGTGCGGCCCTCGCCGGCGTCGTCGCCGGCCGGCTGACCACCGGTGTGGTGGCCGCGCACAAGGACAGCGGCCCCTCGTCCACCGGCACCACCGGCTACGCGCAGCCGGCCGTGCCGGCCACCCCGACCTACGCCCAGGAGGGCTACGCCGGGACGAACTACGCCACGGACACCACCACCGCGGGCTACACCACCAGCACGACCGGCGGGTACACGACCGGAGCGGCCGGCACCACCGGCACGACCGGCTCGGTCCCCCCGCCGCCGTACGGCACCGTGCCCCCGGCCGGCACGACCGGCGGCTTCGACGACCCGCTGCGCACCGGTGAGGTGGGCCGGCCGTGACCGCTCCCTACTCCGGCGGCGCCGCGGGTGCGCCGCCGCCGCCGTACGGCGAGCCGGGTCTGGGACAGGGTGGGGCGACCAGTTACACCCCCGAGCCCGCCGGACCGCAGTACGCCTACGGCGACCCGGACCAGCCGCTCACCCAGGACGGGCACCCCGACGTCGAGGGCACCTCGGTCGGCACGCTGATCGGTGAGGTCACCCGCGACCTGTCGACGCTGATGCGGCAGGAGCTGGAGCTGGCCAAGGCCGAGGTGCGGGCCGAGGCGAACAAGGCGACCGAGGAGGTCAAGGCCCAGGGGGCCAAGGCCGGCAAGGGCGCCGGGATGCTCGCCGGTGCCGGCTACGCCGGGCACATGGTCGCGCTGTTCCTGTCCATCGCTCTCTGGTGGGCGCTGTCGCACCTCGTGGGCCACAGCTGGTCGGCGCTCATCGTGGCCGTGCTCTGGGGCATCGTCGCCGCCGTCCTCTACTCGATGGGCCGCAAGCAGCTCAAGCAGATCGACTTCACGCGGCTCAAGCAGGTCAACCCCAAGCCCGAGCGCACCATGGAGACCCTCCAGCAGGTGCCCGGCGCGCTCAAGCCCAACTGACCGGACAGGAGACAGACATGACCAGCAGTGACCCGGAAGTGATCCGGCGCCAGATCGAAGAGACCCGGAACAACCTCAGCTACGACGTCGACGCGCTCAACGAGAAGGTCAACCCCACCCGGGTCGTCGACCGCCGGGTGGGCCGCGCCAAGAGCTCCGTCAGCGGGCTCAAGGAGCGGGTGTTCGGCTCGGCGCAGGAGTCCCGCTCGCACGTCAGCGGCACCACGTCGAACATCGCCGGCAACGTGCAGGGCACCGCGTCCAACGTGGCCGGCAACGTCCAGGGCGCCGCGTCCTCGGCCGCCGGCAGCGTCCAGCAGGCCGCCTCCAGCGCCGTCGACACGCTCCAGGCCGCCCCGCAGACGCTGCAGCGCCAGGCCCAGGGCAACCCCCTCGCCGCCGGGCTGATCGCCTTCGGGGTGGGCTGGCTCGTCTCCTCGCTGCTGCCCACGAGCGAGAAGGAGAAGCAGCTCGCCGCGCAGGCCGAGGCCGCCGTCAAGGAGCACTCGCAGCCGCTGGTCGACCAGGCCAAGAGCGTCGCGCAGGACATCGGCGACAACCTGAAGCCGGCCGCCCAGGAGGCCGTCGAGTCGGTCAAGGCCACCGCGCAGGAGGGTGTGCAGACCGTCAAGAGCGAGGGGCAGTCCGCTGCCCAGGACGTCCAGGGCCAGGCCCAGGACGCCAAGCAGACGGTCCAGGGACACGCCTCCTCCTGACCGACCCGCACCACCGACCGGCCCCCGTCGCACCCCGCGGCGGGGGCCGCGTCGCGTCCGGGGCCGGATCGCCGGCCGGGCTGCCACCGACGCCCCCGCCGCCGTCCTCTCCACGGGTGACGGGTCGGGCCACTCGACTGCAGAGCCGGTCCCGACCGGCCGACGTCCTCCCTGAGGTCACCTGCCCGGACTCCCCGGGCGGGGGCAGCGAGGAGGACGGAGGGCAGCCCGTGGACGTGCCCGCCCGCGTGCTGGTCGCCGACGACGAGCCGGACATCCGCGTGCTGGTGACCCTCGCCGTCGCGAAGGCCGGCTGCCAGGTGGTGGCCGCGGTCGCCGACGGGACGGCCGCGCTGGCCGCCGCACTGGCCGACCCACCGGACCTGGTGGTGCTCGACGTGTCCATGCCGGGAGCGACCGGACTGGAGGTGTGCGCCGCCCTCCGGGCGACGCCCGCCACCGCCGGGTGCCGGGTGCTGCTGCTGTCCGCCGGCGCCTCCCCCGACGACGTCGCCCGGGGCCTGGCCGCCGGCGCCGACGGGTACCTGCCCAAGCCGTTCACCGTGTCCGGCCTGGTGGCCCGGGTCCGCGAGCTCACCGGGACGGTGCCGGCGTGAGCGCCGTCGTCGACGACCCGGTCGCCGGGTCCGACGCGGACCGCCCGCCCGCACCGCCGGCCCGGGCGGCCGTCCCCCTCCTCGCGCCGTGCGCGCTGGCCGGCGCCGGCGTGGTGCTGCTCGCCGCCCGGCCGGCCGCTCTCCTCCTGCAGCTGGCCGCGGTGGCCGCCGTCGTGCTGGCGGTCCTGGTCCTCGCCACCCGGCTCCGGGACCAGGTCGTGCGGGCCTCCGCTCTCGAGGCCGAGCGCCGGGACCTGCTCACCCTCGGCCGCAGCACCGCCGACGAGCTCGAGGTCGCGACCCGGATGATGCGGGCCCGGGCCCGGACGATGACCAGCGTCATCGACGCGGTCACCGAGCAGTCGATCATCGGCACCGACCCGGACGGGCTGATCCGGGTGTGGAACCCGGGCGCCGAGCGGATGCTCGGCCTCCCGCGCGCCGACGTCGTCCGGCACCGGTCGATCACCGACTTCCACGCCCCCGCCGAGCTCGACGGCGACGCCCCGCCGGCGGCCGACCCGGCCGAGCGCGCCGCGGCCCGGTTCGCCGCCCTGGTGCAGGTCGCCCGGGAGCAGGGCAGCGACGTCCGCGACTGGACGTACCTGACCGCCGACGGACGCCGGCTGACCGTCGCCGTGGCGATCACGCCACGCACCGACGACGACGGCGAGCAGGCCGGCTGGAACTTCGTCGGCACGGACATGACCGAGGCCCGGGCCACCGAGCGGCTCCGCGACCAGTTCGTCAGCCTGATCTCGCACGAGTTGCGCACCCCACTGAGCTCCATCCTCGGCTACCTGGAGCTCGTGCTGGACGACGCGGACCAGCCCCTCACCGACGAGCAGCGGCAGTACCTGTCCACCGTGGAGCGCAACGCCCAGCGGCTGCTCCGGCTGGTGGGCGACCTGCTCTTCACCGCCCAGGTGGACGCCGGCCGGTTCACCCTGCAACCTGAGGACGTCGACCTGGCCGGGATCGTCCGGGGCGCCGAGGAGACCGCGCGGGTGACCGCGGCCGCCCGCGGGGTGGCCGTCTCCGTCGACGTGCCCGACGGCGGGCTGGTCGTCCGGGGCGACGCCGTGCGGCTGGGCCAGGCCTGCGACAACCTGGTCTCCAACGCGGTGAAGTTCACCCCCGCCGGCGGCTCGGTCACCCTGCGGCTGACCAGCGGCTGGCAGGACGACGACGGCCGGGTGACACCGGCCGAGCGGCCCGGCAGCCGTCCGGTGGCAGCGCTGTCGGTGTCCGACACCGGCGTGGGCATCCCCGCCGGCGAGCAGGGGCGGCTGTTCACCAGCTTCTTCCGGGCGTCCACGGCGCGGCGCAACGCCGTCCCCGGCGTCGGGTTGGGCCTGACCATCACCAAGGCGATCACCACCGCGCACGGCGGCACCATCGACGTCACGAGCGCCGAGGGCGCCGGGACGACGTTCACCCTGGTCCTGCCGGCAGCCTGCTGAAGGACCCTGCTGCCCCTGCGGCCCCCGTGCAGTTGAAGGACCCCGCTGCCCCCCGCTGCTCGCCAGCTCGCAGCGGGGCCCTGCAGCGGGGCCATGACCGCCTGGAGGTAACGCGGTCCTGTTCATTGCGTCTTTCTTGCGGATCGCTGGTGGGGAGCCTGCGGTTGGGTCCGCAGAGTCGTCGTTGTCGCCGGGAGCACCCGCCGACGAGGACGACACCCTGGAGACGGACATGAACGCCACCCGCAACCGCACCGCCCGCAAGGTCATCGGCTCCCTGGGCATCATCGGCGCCGCTGCCGCCGTCGCCGGCCTGGGCACCTTCGGCACGTTCACCGACAGCACCGCCCCGCTCAACGCCTCGGTCGCCACCGGCACCCTGTCGATCAACCTGACCCCGGCCAACGACACCGGCTCCCTGGCGCTGACCGCCGCCGGCTTCATCCCCGGCGACTCCATCAGCCGCTCGGTCAACCTGGTCAACGACGGCACCGCCGCGTTCAGCTCGCTGTCCCTCACCGGCGCCTCCACCGGCCCGGCGAACCTGCTGACCACCGACCCGACCAACGGCCTCAAGCTCAGCGTCTCCTCCTGCTCGGTCCCCTGGACCAAGACCACCGCCGCCAACGGCGCCGCCCAGTACGCCTGCTCGGGCACCACCAAGGCCCTGGTCAGCAACGCCCCCGCCGTCGGCAGCAGCACCCTGCCCGGCCCGGCCAGCCTCACCGCCAACACCATCGACCACCTCGTGGTCACCCTCGCCCTCCCCGCCAACGCCGGCAACGAGTTCCAGGGCCTGTCCAGCGCCGTCGCGCTGACCTTCAGCGGCACCCAGGCCAACGGCACCGCCCGCTGACCCCCGCGGTCCCCGCCCACCCGCCGACGAACCGAGGACCCGCCATGACCACCACCGCGCTGGCACCCACCGCCCCCGGGACCGAGGGCACCGCCCTCCCCCGGCCCGACCAGGCCGCTCCCCCGGCTCCCGCGGCCGGGCTCCCCGCCCAGCTCCTGCGCTGGACGGTCCGCCTGGTGATGCTCGTGGCCGTCCTCGCCTTCGCCGGCCTGGCCGTCGGACCCCACGTGCTGGGCTACCGCACCATGACCATGCTCACCGGCAGCATGTCCCCCGACATCGACCCCGGTGACGTCATCGTCGTCACCCCGCTGCCCATCTCCCAGGTCCAGGCCGGGATGGTGATCAGCTACCACATCCCCATCGACGACCACCGCCTGGTCACCCACCGCGTGCTGGCCGTCGAGACCAGCCCCGACGGCGCCGTCACCGTCCAGACCAAGGGCGACGCCAACGACGCACCCGACCCCTGGCGCGCCACCCTCCAGGGCTCCACCGCCTGGCAGGTCTCCGCCGTCATCCCCGAACTCGGCCACGCCATCGAGTTCCTCCGCACCCCCGCCCTCAGCCACACCCTCGTCTACGGAGCCCCCGCCCTCCTCGCCGGCTGGCTCCTCCTCTCCCTCTGGGCCCCCACCGGCACCGACGACCTCGACGGAGGACAGCAGGCATGACCGCGCCCGTCCGCGCCCCGTCCCTGGAGGTGATCCCGTGCTGACCGCTCTCGTCGTCGCCGCCGACGGCACCACCCGCGCACAGCTGGCCGGCCTGCTGGAGCTCGCCGGCTGGCACGTGGACGAGGCCACCTCCGCCGCGCAGGCCCTCGCCCTGGACGCCTCGGTCACCCCCGACCTGGTCGTCACCGACGCCGTCCTGCCCGACGCCGGCGCCCCGCGGCTGCTGTCCCGGCTGCGCCGGGCCGGCAGCACCGCCCACCTCCTGGTGGTCGCCGCCGGGCCCACCGACCAGCTGCGCGCCCGCTGCACCGCAGCCGGCGCCCTCGCCTGCCTGACCGCCCCGGTCGACGCCGGCCTGCTGCTGGACCTGCTCGAGCGGCGGACGGCGCTCCGCCCCGACGGACCGGTGCCGCCGGCGGACGGCGACCACCTGGACGCCGACCTGGGTGCCCACCCGCACGACGAGGACCTCGGGGGCGACCTCGGGGGCGACCTCGACGACGATCTCGACGGCGAGCTGCTCGACCGGCTCCAGGAGCTGTACGCCGACGCGCTGCCCGGCCGGCTCTCCGCCATCACCGGCAGCGCCCGGCGGGGGGACCCGCGGGCGGTCGCCGCCGCGGCGCAGACGCTGGCCGGCACCAGCGGTCAGCTGGGGCACCCCGAGGTGGCCGGCATCTGCCGGGCCATCGCCGCCGACGCACGGCGCGGGGTCCTCGCCCATCACCTGGTCGCCGACCTCGCCACCCTGGCGCTGGCCGGGGCGTCCCCCTCTGCGCCGCTCCCCGCCGGAGCACACCCGTCCGGCCTGCGCCTGGTCCTGCCGGCCGACCACTGAAGGACCCGCTCCTCCCCGACCCTCGCAAGCTCGGGCCGGGCCCCTGGAGCGGGCCAGGACGATGCCTCTCGTTCATTGCGTCTTTCTTGCGGATCGCTGGTGGGGAGCCTGCGGTTGGGCCTGCAGAGTCGTCGTTGTCGCCGGGAGCACCCGCCGACGAGGACGACACCCCGGAGACGGACATGCTCGTGGCCGCCCTCTTTCCCTGGGCCCCCACCCGCACTGACGACCTCGACGGAGGACCGCAGGCATGACCGGCATCCGACGCACCCTGCTCCTGGCCGCCCTCACCGTGGCCGTGTCCCTCGGTGCCCCGGCCGCCGCCCAGGCCGCGTTCAGCGACAGCATCACCACCCCGCCGGCGACCATCTCCACCGCCACCGTGGTCGCCCCCGGCTCGGTGACCGCCCAGACCGTGGGCTGCGACAACTCCCGCAGCCAGACCGTCCGGATGTCCTGGACGCCCAGCACCTCCACCCGGGTCGCCGCCTACCGCGTCATCGCCTACCGCGCCAACGGCATGGTGGCCGCCAGCAGCACCTTCGTCGCGACCACCACGACCGCCACGGTCACCTACGACAAGCTCGGCGGCACGCTGGTCTACGCCGTCGCGACGCTCACCGACTACGGGTGGACCAAGGAGTCCCCCCGGATGCAGGCCCTCCCGTGCTGACCGCCCTCGCCGCCGACGAGCGCACCGCCGCCCGCTCCCGCTCTTCGCGGGAAGCCCCTGCAGCGGGGCCTGCAACGCCCAGTGCCCGCTCCGGATCCGGAGCGGGCACTGGGCGTTGGGTGCGATGGAGGGTCAGGCGACCAGTCGGTAGCCGACCCCGCGGACGGTGCGGATCTCCGGCGACGAGAGGCCCGCTGCGGTGAGCTTGCGGCGCAGGTTGGACATGTGCGCCTCGACCAGCCGGAGGTTGCCCTCCCAGTCGGTCTGCCAGACCTCGCGGAGCAGCGTCTCCCGCTGCAGCACCCGCCCGGGCCGGGAGAACAGGGCGGAGAGCAGGTCGAACTCGGTCCGGGTCAGGTCCACCGACGCGCCGTCGACCCGTACCTCGCGGGTGTCCGGGTCGACCTCGAGCTCGGCGAGCCGGCGCGCCGACTCCTCCGCCGACGCCGGGACGGCGGGTGCCGCGGGGGTCCGCGGGCGGCGCAGCATGGTCTGGACCCGGGCCACGAGCTCCCGCGGCGAGAAGGGCTTGGCCATGTAGCCGTCCGCGCCGACGGCCAGCCCGATGAGCAGGTCGACCTCCTCGGCCCGGGCGGTGAGCATCAGCACGTAGCAGTCGGTCTCGGCGCGCAGCTGGCGGCACACCTCGGTGCCGTCGGCGTCGGGCAGGCCGAGGTCGAGGACGACGACGTCCGGGGCCTCCCGGCGGACCTCCGCCAGGCAGTCGGCCCCGGAGGCGACCGCCCGGACCTCCATCCCGGCGCGGCGCAGCACCGTGACGACCAGCTCGCGGATCTCGTCGGTGTCCTCGACCACGAGCACGGACTGACCCGACACGACCCCTCCTCCGGACGACGTCCGGCGCCTGATGGCGCCTGGAGGGGTTGTCGTCACCCGGGAGGCTGAACTCCACCGCGGTCGGCAGCGGGGCACCCGTTCGGGTGGCCCCGCTGCAGGGGCCCGCGCCGGGCCTGCGAGGCGTGGGGGAAAAGGGGGTCCTTCCTCAGACGAAGGCGCTCAGGCCGGTGATCGACCGGCCGACGATGAGGGTGTTCATCTGCCGGGTCCCCTCGTAGGAGTACAGCGCCTCAGCGTCGTTGAAGAAGCGGACGGCGTCGTTCTCGAGCACGATCCCGTTGCCGCCGAACAGCTCGCGGGCCCAGGCCACGGTCTCCCGGCCGCGGGTGGTCACGTAGCTCTTGGTCAGCGACGCCTGGTCGTCCCGCAGCGCGTCCTCCTCCTGCAGCTGGGACAACCGGACGGTCATGCCCATGCTGGCGGTGACGTTGCCCAGCATCTGGGCGAGCAGCTCCTGGACCAGCTGGAAGCCACCGATCGGCTTGCCGAACTGCTGCCGCTCCTTGGCGTAGGCGAGCGCGACCTCGTAGGCGCCGAGCTGGCAGCCGACCCCACCCCAGGCGACGCCGCCGCGGGTCACCTTGAGCACCTTGTTGACGTCCTTGAAGGAGTTGCCGCCCTCGAGCTTGTTCTCCGCCGGGATCCGGCAGTCGGTGAAGGTCAGGTCGGCGTTCTGCACCGTCCGCAGCGCGAACTTGTCCTCGATCTTGGTGGCGGTGAAGCCGGGGGTGTCCTTCTCCACGAGGAAGGTCTTGACCTGGTCGTCCTCGACGTCGCGGGCGAAGACCACGATGACGTCGGCGAACGTCCCGTTGCCGATCCACCGCTTGGCGCCGTTGAGCACCCACCCGTCGCCGTCCCGGCGGGCGGTGGTGCGCATGCCCCGGGCGACGTCCGACCCGCCCTCGGGCTCGGTGAGCCCGAACGCGCCGATCGTCTCCAGCCGGAACATCGACGGCAGCCACCGCTGCCGCTGCTCCTCCGACCCGAGCACGTAGATGGAGCCCATCGCCAGCCCGCTGTGCACGCCGACGAACGTGGACATCGACGGGTCGACCCGGGCCAGCTCCATGGCCTGGAAGCCGGTGAACAGCCGGGAGGCCCGGGGGCGGCCGTCCCAGTCGTAGGGGCGGCCGACGATGTCGGCCTCGGCGAAGCGCGGGATCAGGTCCATCGGGAACTCGGCCGCCGCCCAGGCGGCGTTGACCCGGGGCTTGACCTCGCTGGCCAGGAACTCCCGCAGGGCCAGCAGGTCCTTCTGCTCGTCCTCCGGCAGGAGGGACTGGTACCCGAAGAAGTCGGCGGGGAGCATCAGGTCGGAGGTCATGGCGGCGTTGCCTCTCTCGTCGTCGACTCGCCGGCCCGCGCACGTCCGCGGACCGGCATCGACGCCGATGCTCCGCCTCATCCACCGGGTCAGCCACCGCGGCCCCGATGGTCCAGGTCACAGCCGCCCTTTCCGCGTCATCCGTCGCCGTGCACCAGTTCGACGGCGATCGACGGCCGCGGCGGGGTGTCCGCGCCCTGCACGGACCGCACCCCGAGTCCGAACGGCGCGGCCAGCGCCCCGACCCGGTCGGCGGCCTCCGCGGCGTCGCGGGGCTGCAGCGGCTGGGTGACCAGGAGCAGCCGCCCGGCCGGGGCCAGGACCCGCCGCACGGTGGCGTACTCGTGCGCCAGCGGGCGCCAGAAGGCGCCGACGTGGACGGCGACCACCAGGTCGAACGCGCCCGCGTCGAGGTCGAGGTCCAGCAGCGCGGCGGTCCGCAGCCGCACCCGCCCGGCCGCGACCGCCTCGCGGTTGCGGGCGGATGCCGCGGCGGTCATGGTCGGCGACCGGTCGAGCCCGACCACCAGCCCCTCGGTCACCCGGTCGGCCAGCAGCCCGAGCAGGACGCCGTGACCGCAGCCCACCTCGAGCACCCGGTCCCCGGGCCGAGGCGCGGCGACCTCGGCCGCCCACCGCAGCCGCGCCGACGCCGAGGCCATGTGTCCGTCCGCTAGTTGAGCGGGCGGGTGTCCTCCGGCAGGGTGCCGCCGGCGACGAGGGCAGCCGTGGCGTCCTGCAGGGCGGTCAGCGCCACCCGCTGGGTGAACGGCCCGGTGGACACCCGGGCGACGCCGAGGCCGGCCAGTTCGCGGACCGGCAGCGACGCACCGGGGCGGAGGATCAGCGAGACCCGGTTGCGGCCCAGCGCCTCGACCAGCGCCTCGATCTCCTCGCGCGCCGTCACGCCGGGGACGAAGACCACCGGGGCGCCGGCCTCCAGGTAGGCCCGGCCACGGCGGACCGCGTCGTCCAGCGCGGCCGCGCGGTCGGTGCCGGGAGTCAGCAGGACGTCGGTGCGGGCGTTGAGCACGAAGTCGATCGCGGCGTCGCGGCCGGCCCGGACCACCGCCTCGACCGCGGCCACCGCCTCGTCCAGCGGCTGCCCCTGGTCCTCGAGGTTCCCGCCGACCGCGCCGGCCGCGATGGCCCGCCGCGCCGTCTCCCCCGGGTCGCCGTAGCCGGCCTCCATGTCCATCGTCACCGGCAGGTCCACGGCGTCGACGATCAGCTCCACCATGTCCAGGTGCAGGGCCAGCGGGATCTGCTCGCCGTCCTCGTACCCGAAGGTGGCCGCGATCGAGTGGCTGGCGGTGGCCAGTGCCCGCACGCCGGGAGTGCCGGCGACGACGCGGGCGGACACCACGTCCCAGACGTTGGCCAGGACGAGCACCTCCGGCGCGGTGTGCAGGTCGAGCAGGGTGCGGGCACGGGCGGCGAGGTCGGGCACCGGGTCAACCTAGCGACATGTCGACGTCGCGACACGTCCCCGTGTCGACGTCCACGACCGGACGGCGGCCCCGCGAGGGCGCCGGGACGGTACGCCGCCCGGCGGTGACGCGCCGACCGCCGTCCACGGTCGGGGAGGCGGTCCACCGCAGCGGGGTGGCCGCCCGGCGGAGCGGCGCGCGCCCGGCATGCTGTCCGACGCCCGGACCTGCCGCACCCCGTCCCCAGGAGGACCCGATCGCCGACGACCCGCTCCCGCTGCTGCTCGTCGCCGGCTCCCGGCTGGCCGCCCAGCCCGGGGTCCTCGCCGCCGAGCTCGACCCGCTGGTGCACCGGCTCGTGCGGCTGGACCCGGGGGTGGACACCGCAGGCCACGCCGGACGGGCACTGGCCGGTGCGCTGCCCCCGTTGTGGGAGTCGGGGTGGCAGCCCGCCGACGTGGTGCACGTGGTCCGCCGCCGGACCAGCCGCCGTGGGGCCCGGCTGGTCGCCGCGGTGGTGCGGGCCGACGCCGCGGCGAGCGGCGCCACCGAGCGCGCCCCCGCCGCCTGGGCCGCCCAGCTGGCCACCCAGCTGGCCGACGGGACCGGCGCGGCACCGGCCGACGACCCGGTCGGACGCTGGTGGCGCAGCGAGCGGGGCGACGCGGTGGACGGCTGGCGCGACGTGCTCCGCGTCCTCGGGGTGGTGCGGGAGCTGCCGCCGCTGGAGGTGCTGCTGCCGCCGCCGTCGTCCTGGTCGGCGGGCTTCCGGACCGTCCCGGCCGACGGCGAGGGGGCGGACGCGCGGACGCTGGCCCGCATCCGGGCGCTGCTGGCCAAGGCGGAGTCGACCGACTTCCCCGAGGAGGCCGAGGCGCTGTCGGCGAAGGCCCAGTCGCTGATGGCCCGGCACAGCATCGACGCCGCGGTGCTCGGGCAGCGGTCCGGTCCGGCGGGCACGTCGGTGCTCGCCCGGCGGGTCCACCTGGACGACCCGCACGTGGAGGCCAAGGCCGCCGTCGTGCAGGCGGTCGGGTCGGCGAACGGGGTGCGCGTGGTGCTGCACCCCGCGCTGGGCCTGGTCACCCTGGTCGGGGCCGCCGAGGACCTGGACCTGGTCGAGCTGCTGGCCACGTCGCTGCTGGTGCAGGCCGGCCGGGCGATGTCGGTGGCGGCCGGCACGGGAGGGGCGCGCGCCCGGTCCACCGCCTTCCGCCGGGGGTTCCTGTACGCGTTCGCCCAGCGGATCGGCGAGCGGCTGGAGGCCGCCCGGGCGCAGGCCACCGCGGAGGCGACGGCCGCCTACGGCTCGTCGCTGGCCCCCGCGCTGGCCGAGCGGGCCCGTGCCGTGGACACCGCGGTCGGCGAGCTGTTCCCGCACCTGCGGCGGCGCGGGAGCAGGGTCGTCGACCCGGCCGGATGGCACGCCGGCCGTCGCGCGGCCGACGACGCCGAGCTGGGCGCGGCCCGGCGGGCCCTGCCCACCGGCCCGTGAGGCGCGGCCCCCCGCAGGGGGTCCTTCGTCAGAGCAGGACGTCGAGGGCCGGGACGGCCCCCATCGCCACCGCCTGCAGCATCTGGTCGGCCGCGGTGGTCAGCCACCCGGCCACGAACAGCAGTCGCTCGGGCGAGTGGTCGTCCAGGGACGCCGTCACCGCCACGAGCCCCGCCTGTGCCACTGCCCTGCACGCCAAGGTCTCCATGACCGGCTCCTCTCGTCCCTGTCCACTTCGGCAGAGAAAAGGGAGAACTGGACCGTAGTTCTGCAAAAGGGAACACGAATTGATGAGGCGGAAACAATCGGTCCCCGCGACCGTCCCCGTTCCGCGCGACCCGCGGACGCCGGCTCAGCCCGGGACACCCGGCCCCGGCGCACGTTCCGCGGACGCCGGCGGCATCGTCTCGCCGCGGAAGAACGCGGGAGCGACGGCGTTCCAGACGACCATCAGCAGGACGCCGAGCAGCAGCGAGCCGGCCCCGACGGCGAACACCCCGCCCACCCCGAGGAAGACGGTCTCCCCGTACTCCGGGTCGGCGTACTCGATGCCGGCCAGCACCAGGACCAGCAGCATGGACAGCCCCCCGGCCAGCGGCAGCACCAACCGCATCAGCACGTCCCGCGCCGAGTGCAGGCTCCGCCGGAACTGCCAGGCGCAGGCGAACCCGGTGAGGCCGTAGTAGAAGGCGATCAGCAACCCGGTGGCCGCGATGGAGTCGGCCAGGACGTTCTCGCTGACCAGCGTCAACCCGACGTAGAAGGCGATCGACACGACGCCCATCCACACGGTGGACACCGTCGGGGTCAGGTACCGCGGGCTGATCCGGCCGAAGGACGCCGGCAGCGCGCGGTAGGCCGCCATCGACAGCGTCCCCCGCGCGGTCGGCAGGATGGTGGTCAGCGTCGAGGCGGCCGCCGAGGTCAGCACGGAGGCGATCAGCAGCGTCTGGAGCACCCGGCCGACCGCGTCCTCCCCGAACACCGCCGACCCCAGCGCGGCGAACACGTCCTCGGCGTTGTCCTCGTTGCCCAGCCCGGTGCCCTCCTCCCCCACCCCGGCGAAGGCCACGGTCGCCACCGTGACGACGGTGTAGACGGCGACCAGCAGCACCGTCGAGGTCACCACCGAGCGGCCGGGAACCGACGCCGGGTCCCGGGTCTCCTCGTTGACCGCCATCGCCGAGTCCCAGCCCCAGTAGATGAAGATCGCCAGCAGCATCGCCTCGGTGAGCGAGGCCAGGTCCGTCCCGGAGGGCCACAGCCAGGACAGGGACGGCGTCAGCGCACCGTCGGGCGCCGTCCCCGACCAGACCGCGGCGAGCGCGTAGCCGGCGAAGGCCACCAGCACCACGGACTCCACCGCCAGCAGCACCACCTGCAGCCGCGCGGACACCTGGATGCCCCGGTAGCAGACCCAGGTCATCACTGCGATCCAGCCGACCCCCGCGGCCGTCGTCCAGACCGTGTCCCCGGCCAACCCGTCCAGCCCCAGCAGCAGGAAGCCGTAGGAGCCGGCGACCTGGGCGAGGTTGGCCATCACGATGACGTCGGCGGCGATGATGCCCCAGCCGCCCATCCAGCCGGTCCGGGGACCGAAGGCCCGGGCCGCCCAGGTGAACGTCGTGCCGCAGTCGGGCTCCCGCCGGTTCAGCTCGGCGTAGGCCACCGCGATGAGCCACATCGGGACGAACGCCAGCAGCATGACCGCGGGCGCCTTCACCCCCACCGCGATGACGACGAACCCCAGGGTCGCGGCCAGCGCGTAGGCCGGCGCGGTGGAGGCGACGCCCAGGACGATCGAGGCGCCGAGCCCGAGGGCGCCGCGCCGGAGCCCCTTGTCCAGCGCCACCCCGTCGCCCGCGGGCGGCTGCGTCGTCCCCGCCGCCGGGGGATGGGTGCTCATGCGGCCGTCGTCCTCGGGATCACCCAAGGGTTATCGCACAGTCCGGACCCACGCCGCCGCCCGGGCGGCCCGGACGGACCGGCGTCGACCGCACACGGATGCGACACGCCGGACGTGATCTGCGTCGTGGGCCTTGCACCGGAGGATCGTGCGTGACATAACTCGGAGGTCACGTTCAACCGCGAGCGGTCGACGACGACCGGTCCCCGCAGGGATCTGGACAGGTGGACCGTGCAACACATCCCCGCCCCGGCCGGGACGACCTCGGCCGAGGCGAGCACGACCGACGCGACGCTCGTCCGGGCGCAGCTCGCCATCGACGCGGCCGGCATCGGGGCCTTCGACTGGGAGCTCGGCGGCCCCCTGCGCTGGGACCAGCGGCTGATCGAGATGTTCGGCTACGACGCCGACAGCTTCGACAACACCATCGAGAGCTTCAACGCCCGCGTGCACCCCGACGACCTGCCCCGGGTCACCGAGGCGCTGCAGGGGGCCGTCGACCGCTGCGCGGAGTACGAGGCCGAGTACCGGGTCACGCTCCCCGGCGGCGACGTCCGCTGGATCGTCGCGCGCGGCCGCGCGCTGGCCGGTCCCGACGGTGCCGCCGACCGGGTGATCGGCGTGGCCTACGACGTCACCGTCGAGCGCGGGAGCGAGGCACGGGTCACCCGGGTGCTGGAGGCCATGCCGGCCGGCTTCTACTCACTGGACCGGGAGTGGCGGTTCACCCACGTCAACGCCACCGCCGAGCGGCTGCTGGGGCACAGCCGGGACGAGCTGCTGGGCTCGGTGATCTGGGACGCCTTCCCGGCCGCGGTGAACAGCGCCTTCGAGGAGAGCTACCGCAAGGCCGTGGCGACCGGGTCCCCGGTGTCCTTCGACGCCTACTACCCGGCGCCGCTGGACGGCTGGTACGAGCTGCGGGCCTGGCCGACGCACGAGGGCCTGTCGGTGTACTTCCTGGAGGTCACCGACCGCCGCCGGGCGCAGGAGCAGGCCGAACGGTCGGCGCGGCGGCTGGCGGTGCTGGCCTCGGTCAGCGCCGAGCTCGCCGGCAGCATGGACGCCGGCGCGGCCAGCACCCGGGTGGCCCGGCTGCTGGTCCCCGCGCTCGCCGACTGGTGTCTGGTGACCGTGTTCGACCGGACCGGCCGCCCCGCCGAGGTGGGGTCCTGGCACGCCGACCCCGAGACGCACGTGCTCGTGGAGCGGTACGCCCGGCTCCGGCGCGATGCGCTGCCCGGCGGCTGGGCGATGTCCGCGACCGACCGCGTGCACGTCTCCGGCCGGGACGTCCTGGCCCCACTGGAGCCCGGTGAGGCGCGCGACCTGCTGGCGCGGTTGGCGCCGGACTCCGTGCTGGCCCTCCCGATGCGCGGCCGGGGCCGCACCCTGGGGCTGCTGACCCTGGCCTTCGAGGGCGGGCGCGCCCCCTCCGAGGAGGACGTCGCCACCGCGCAGGACGTCGCCGACCGGGCCGGGCTGGCGCTGGACAACGCCCGCCTCTACGACCAGCAGCAGCAGCTGGCCGAGGGGCTGCAGCGCAGCATGCTCACCGAGCCGCCCGAGCCCGACCACGCCGAGATCGTCGTCCGGTACGTGCCGGCCGTCGAGGCCGCGCGGGTGGGCGGCGACTGGTACGACGCCTTCCTCCAGCCCGGCGGCGCGACGATGCTGGTGATCGGTGACGTCGCCGGCCACGACACGGCCGCGGCCGCCGCGATGGGCCAGCTGCGCAGCGTGCTGCGCGGGATCGCCACCTACAGCAACGCCGGTCCCGGCGAGGTGCTGCGCGGACTGGACGCCGCCATGGAAGTGCTCCAGCTGCGCACCCTGGCCACGGCCACCATCGCCCGGTTCGAGCAGGACGACGCCGAGCGCGCCCGCGGCGTCACCCGGATGGTCTGGTCCAACGCCGGCCACCTCCCCCCACTGGCGGTCGAGCCCGACGGCGGCGTCGTCGTCCTCGGCGACTGGAAGGCCGACCTGCTGCTGGGCGTCGACCCGACCTTCGACCGCGCGGAGTCGACGGTGACCCTGGAGCGGGGGACGACGGTCGTGCTCTACACCGACGGTCTGATCGAGCGCCGGGACGCCGACCTCGACGCCGGGCTGGACCGGCTGCGGACCCACCTCGCCGAGCTCGCCGAGCGGCCGCTGCAGGAGCTGTGCGACGAGCTGCTCGAGCGGCTGGTCGACGGCCGGCCGGACGACGACGTGGCCCTGGTGGCGGTCCGGCTGCACCCCCAGGACCGTCCCCGCCCGGCGGAGGCCGGACCGAACATCGTCCCCGCGAGCGTCCCCGCCGACGCCTGACCCCGCCGGGTCGCGGCCGGTCGCCGGTCCGTGCCACAGTGATCTTGTGACCCCGGCCGAGGCTCCCACCAGCATGGACGCGGTGGGCTCGCTGCTGCGGGAGATGCACCTGATGGCGCCCGAGCGGCTGGCCGGACGGGTCGCCGAGCACGCCCGGCAGCTGGGGCTGGGCGACATGGTGCTCTACCTCGCCGACTACGAGTCGCAGTTGCTGCTCCCACTGGGCGGGGAGGGCGTCCTGCCACGCTCGGAGCTCAGCGTGGACGGGTCGGTCGCGGGACGGTGCTTCCGGCGGGTGGAGCCGATCCGCAGCGGGTCGGCCGGCGCGGACCAGCGCCTGTGGCTCCCGCTGCTGGACGGCGTGGAACGCCTCGGGGTCGTCGAGTTCGTGGACGGCGGGTCGACCGACGAGCGGGAGGAGCTGGCGAAGGCCTACGTGTCGCTGGTCGCCGAGCTCGTCGCGGTGACCGACGGGTACACCGACCTGTTCGCCCGGGTGCGCCGGCGCCGGCCGCTGAGCCTGGCGGCGGAGATCCAGTGGGAACTGCTGCCACCGACGACCTTCGCCACCGACCGGGTGGTCGTCTCAGGCGCGCTGGAGCCCGCGTACGAGATCGGCGGGGACAGCTTCGACTACGCCGTCAACGGCCCGGTGGCCGAGCTGCTGGTCCTCGACGCGGTGGGGCACGGCCTGCCGGCGGCGCTGCTGGCGTCGGCCGCGATCGGCGCCTACCGGCACGCCCGCCGCAGCCTCCTCGACCTGCCCGACATCGCCGCGGAGATCGACGAGGTCATCGCCGGGCAGTTCACCGGCAGCCAGTTCGCCACCGCCGCCATCGCCCGGCTGGACCTGGACACCGGTCGGCTCCAGTGGGTCAACGCCGGCCACCCCGAGCCGCTGGTCGTGCGCGACGGGGCGCTGGTCCGGCTGCCGCCGTGCCGCCCGAGCCCGCCGCTGGGCCTGCAGCAGGGCAGGCCGGCGGTCTGCGAGACCACCCTGCACGCCGGCGACCGGGTGCTCTTCCACAGCGACGGCATCGTCGAGGCACGCTCCCCCGACGGCGAGTTCTTCGGGGAGGAGCGGCTGGCCGACTTCGTCATCCAGGCCGACTCCGAGGGCGACCGGTCGCCGGAGACGCTGCGCCGGCTGATGCGGCACGTGCTCGAGCACCAGGCCGGTCAGCTCCAGGACGACGCCAGCATCGTCGTCCTGGAGTGGCGGACCGGCACGCCGCAGTCCCTGGTCCCCTGAGGCCCGACGGCCCCGCGGACGGTCAGCGGCCCGGGCTCACCGGGACGGGCGGTCGAGGCGGAGGTCGAGGCGGAGGTCGCGGTCGCCGAGGGGGGCGAAGTAGGCGTCGACGTCGGCGTCGCTCACCTCCGCCAGCGTGGCCGGTTGCCACACCGGGTTGCGGTCCTTGTCGACGACCTGGGCGCGGATGCCCTCGGGGAAGTCGTGCCCGGCCAGGCACCGGGCGGCGATCCGCAGGTCGCGGGTCAACGCGGCGCCCAGGTCGGGGTCGTCGGCGGCCTCCCGGACCGAGCGCAGGGTGACCTTCAGCGAGGTGGGCGAGGACCGGCGGAGGACGGCGAGGGCGTCGGCCGCGGCGTCGCCGGGGCAGGACTCCAGCGCGGTCAGCACGTCCTCGACCGTGTCGTGGGCGTAGGCGTCGTCGATCCAGCCGCGCTCGGCGGCCAGCGGGCTGTCCGGCACGGGCACCGCGACCGCGGCGATCGCCGCGTCCACGTCGCCGCCCGCGAGCCCGGCGAGCAGCTGCTCGCGCCGGTCGCGGGGCACCAGGACGTCGGCCAGCCCCAGGTGGACGGCGTCGGCCGCGGTCAGCCGGGTCCCGGTGAGCGCGGCGTGCAGCCCCAGCCGGCCGGGCGCGCGGGCCAGCCGGAACGGCCCGCCGACGTCGGGCACGAACCCGATGCCCACCTCGGGCATGGCCACCGTGGAGCGCTCCTCCACGATCCGGTGCGAGGCGTGGGTGGCGATGCCGACCCCGCCGCCCATCACGATGCCGTCCATCAGGACCACCACCGGCTTGGCGTAGCCGGCGATGGTGGCGTCCAGCCGGTACTCGTCGGTCCAGTAGTCGACCGACGCGGTGCCCCCGGCCTTCGCGTCCTCGTAGATGGCCACGATGTCCCCGCCGGCGCACAGCCCGCGCTCCCCCGCGCCGTCGACCAGCACCAGCCCGACGGCGTCGTCGGCGGCCCAGCCGTCCAGCGCGGACTGCATCAGCCCGACCATCTCGTGCGACAGCGCGTTGATCGCCTTCGGCCGGTTCAGCGTCAGGTGGCCGATGCCGTCGTGCACCCGCACCAGGACCGACGCCTCCTCCGCGGCGCTTCCCGTGCCGCCGTCCTGTCCGCCGGTCACGCGGCCCGGCCGAGCAGGTCGCGGCTGATGATCAGCCGCATGATCTCGTTGGTGCCCTCCAGGATCTGGTGCACCCGGAGGTCGCGGACGATCTTCTCGATGCCGTACTCGGCCAGGTACCCGTACCCGCCGTGCAGCTGCAGCGCGTCGTTGGCGACCCGGAACCCGACGTCGGTGACGAACTTCTTGGCCATCGCGCACAGCCGAACCCTGTCCGGGGCGCCCTCGTCCAGCGCGGCCGCGGCCCGCCACAGGAAGGTCCGCGCCGCCTCCAGGTCGGTGGCCATGTCCGCCACCTGGAACTGCAGCGCCTGGAACCGGCCGATCGGGCCGCCGAAGGCGTGCCGCTCCCCCAGGTGCCCGATCGCCGCGGCCAGCGCCGCCGAGGCGCCGCCCAGCGAGCTGGCCGCGATGTTCAGCCGGCCCCCGTTGAGGCCGGACATGGCGATCCGGAACCCCTCGCCCTCCTCGCCCAGCCGGTCAGCGGCCGGCACCCGGACGTCCTCGAACACGACCTGGCGGGTGGGCTGGGTGTTCCAGCCCATCTTCACCTCGTCCGGGCCGAAGGACAGCCCGGGGCTGTCCTTGTCGACCAGGAACGCCGAGATGCCGCGCGACCCGGTGTCGGCCGTGCGGGCCATCACCACGTAGGTCTGCGACGTGCCGGCTCCGGAGATGAACTGCTTGACCCCGTTGAGCAGGTAGTCCGCGCCCGCCCCGGCGTCGGTCCGGGTCGCCCGGGTGGCCAGCGCGGCGGCGTCGGAGCCGGCGTCGGGTTCGGTGAGGCAGTAGCTGCCGAAGTGCTCCATGGTCAGCAGCGGCGCCAGCACCCGCGCCCGCTGGTCGTCGTTCCCGAAGGTGTCGACCATCCAGGCGACCATGTTGTGGATCGACAGGTAGCTGGCCGTCGACGGGCAGCCCGCGGCCAGCGCCTCGATGACCAGCACGGCGTCCAGCCGGGACAGCCCCGACCCACCCGAGGACTCCGGGACGTAGATCCCGCCCATCCCCAGCTCCGCGGCCTTGCGCAGCACGTCGGCAGGGAAGTGGTGCGCCCGGTCCCACTCCCGGGCGAAGGGGGCGATGTTGTCCGCGGTGAACTCGGTGACCATCGCAACCAGATCGCGCTGATCGCCGGTGAGGGTGAACACGGCGCTCAGCCGAGGCGCTCGATGACGGTGACGTTGGCCTGGCCGCCGCCCTCGCACATGGTCTGCAGCCCGTAGCGGCCCCCGGTGCGCTCCAGCTCGTGCAGCATCGAGGTCATCAGCCGGGCGCCGGTCGCGCCGATCGGGTGGCCGAGCGCGATCGCCCCGCCGTTGGGGTTGACCCGGGCCGGGTCCGCGCCGGTCTCGGCGAGCCAGGCCAGGACCACGCTGGCGAAGGCCTCGTTGATCTCCACGACGTCCATGTCGTCGATCGACAGACCGGTCCGCTGGAGCGCGCGGGCGGTGGCCGGGATGGGCGCGGTGAGCATCAGCACCGGGTCGTCCCCGAGCACCGTCAGGTGGTGGATGCGGGCGCGCGGGGTCAGGCCGTGGTCCCGGACGGCCTGCTCGGAGGCGATCAGCAGGGCCGCGGACGCGTCGGAGATCTGGCTGGACACCGCCGCGGTCAGCCGGCCGCCGGGGGCCAGCGTCCTGAGCGAGGCCATCTTCTCCAGCGTGGTGTCCGCCCGCGGGCCCTCGTCGGCGGTGACCCCGGCGACGGGGACGATCTCCCGGTCGAAGTGGCCGGCCTGCTGGGCGGCGACCGCCCGCTGGTGGCTGCGCAGCGCGTACTCCTCCATCGCCTCGCGGGTCAGCCCCCACTTGTCGGCGATCAGCTCCGCGCCGCGGAACTGGGAGATCTCCTCGTCGCCGTACCGGGCGGTCCAGCCCTTCGAGCCGCGGTAGGGGTCGGTGTGCCCGTAGGGCTCGCCGGCGGTGAAGGCCGACAGCAGGGGGTAGGTGCTCATGCTCTGCACGCCGCCGGCCACCACGACGTCCTGCGTCCCGCTGAGCACGCCCTGCGCCGCGAAGTGCACGGCCTGCTGGGAGGACCCGCACTGCCGGTCCAGGGTCACGCCCGGCACGGTCTCCGGCAGGCCGGCGGCCAGGGCGCTGAGCCGGGCGATGTCCCCGGCCTGCGCGCCGATGTTGTCCAGGCAGCCGTAGACGACGTCGTCGATGGCGGCGGGGTCGATGCCGGTCCGGTCCACCAGGGACCGCAGGACGTGCGCGCCCAGGTCGACCGGGTGCTCTGCGGCCAGACCTCCCCGGCGGCGGCCGACGGGGGTGCGGACGGCGTCGACGATGTATGCCTCGGGCACGGGTTCCTCCGGGGGACGGACGACGCCCTGCCGGTCGGTGAGCCGGGCGTCCGGACTGCGGTGGTCGGTCCTGCCGAGTGTGACACGGCTCGCGGCGCCGTCCGGCCGGCACCGGCGCCCTCCGCCCACCGGGCGACCGGAGCGTGCGGCAGGCCACAATCGCGGCATGAGCCTGCCTGCCGCCACCGATGCCCTCGTCGCCGACACGACCGGGGAGGACGAGGTCCTCGAGGTCCGGTCGGTGCCCCTGGACGACCTGGGCCCCGGCGACGTCCTGGTCGAGGTGTCGTGGTCGAGCGTGAACTACAAGGACGCGCTGGCCTCCCGGAAGTCGGGCAAGGTCGCCCGGATCTCGCCGCTGGTCCTCGGCATCGACCTGGCCGGCGTCGTCGTCGAGCGCGGGTCCTCCGGCCTCGCCGCGGGGGACCGGGTCGTGGTGCACGGCTACGACCTCGGCGTCGCCCACCACGGCGGGTACAGCCGCTACGCCCGGGTGCCGGCCGAGTGGGTGGTGCCGCTGCCCGGGGAGCTCACCGAGCGGCAGGCGATGGCCCTGGGGACGGCGGGCTTCACGGCCGCACTGAGCGTGCTCGCGCTGGAGGAGCACGGGCTGCGGCCCGGCGCCGGGCCGGTGCTGGTCACCGGCGCGACCGGCGGCGTGGGGAGCGTGGCGGTGTCGATCCTCGCCGCGCGCGGCCACGAGGTCACCGCCACCACCGGCAAGGCCGAGGCGGCCGACTGGCTGACCTCCCTCGGCGCCGCGCAGGTGGTCGGCCGCGAGGTGGTGGGCGGCACGTCCCGGCCGATGGAGAAGGAGACCTGGGCCGGCGCGGTGGACTGCGTGGGCGGCGACACCCTCGGCCACGTGCTGGCCTCGCTGCGGTACGGCGCCGCGGTGGCGGCCTCGGGCAACACCGGCGGCACGTCGCTGCCCACGTCGGTGTTCCCGTTCATCCTGCGCGGGGTGTCCCTGCTGGGGATCGACTCGGTGCGCCTGCCGATCGAGCGCCGCCGCGAGGTGTGGGGGCGGCTGGCCACCGACCTGCGCCCGCCCACGCTGGACGACCTCGCCACCGACGAGGTGACCCTGGACGCCGTCCCGGCCGCCCTGACCCAGATCGGGGCCGGCGGGGCGCGCGGCCGGACGCTCGTCCGCCTGAGCTGACCCTGGTACGGCCGGGTCCGAGGGGCATTCGGAGCGTCACGACTCGCGGTGCTCAGGTCGTTGTGTGCCGGATTCGGCTGCGCCAGACTTCCGCGGCCGGGGCGCCGTAGCCCCTACCACAGAGACGGGGCCGTCATGCGACGAGCAGTCCTGACCACACTTGCCATCGGCGGGATGATCGTGGGGGCTGCCGGCCCCGCCTCCGCCGCTCCTCCGGAGCGCATGAAGAACTCGGGCACCTACACCTCGTTGTTCAGCTACACCGAGGACTGCCGGCAACAGGGCACGAGCCGCAGCACCTGCACCAACATCGGCCTGAACGCCTACGCGATCGAGGACGGCACCGTCTCCGTCTGCGTCGACACCGCCACGTACGTCCTCAGCCGTGAGCGGTTCAGCCTGCGCAGCGCCGAGTACGGCTGCACCGACGTGGCCGCATCCTCCTTGACCGTGACCGACACGTTCGTCGCGACGCTCGCTCCCACCACGGTGGTGCTCACCAGCGAGAGCGGGCGGGGCACGACCCGGACGGTCACGGTCTCGGCCGAGGACTCTCCGGTCGGCCCCGTCCAGACCAGCAGCGGTCGGGGCAGCTTCACCGACGGGACCTGCACCTTCCGGTACTCCTACACGGAGCGGTCCGCCCCGGTCCCCGGGACGATCACCATCGACGGCGTCACCTTCGAGGAGTCCGGGTTCGCCAGCACCGGCCAGAACACCGTCACCGAGCGCTGCAAGTGACCTCCGCCCCGCGATCACTGGTTCCGAGGACCAGTGATCGCGGGGTCGGTGCTCCTCCGTCTCCCCCCTCGCCAGATCTGTGCGGCCGGGTTCCGCGGTACTGACGACGGCGAGGTGCCGGTCGGCCTCGACGCGCGCACCACCCTGCACACGACCGGCAAGCAGCGGCCATCCCGACATCCACGTCGGAGAGGCCAGGCGGGCGGCTGTGCGACGTTGCGCCGCGTCGGACGCCGGACGCGTCAGGCGCGCGGCGTGGCGAGCAGGACGATGCGTCGGTCGCCCGTGCGGGTCGGGTCATGGCGTCGAGCGGTGCGGCGGTGACAGCGAGCAAGCCGGCGCGGGGGGCCCGCTGACGAGCGCGCGGGGCGCCCCGCTGCCGAGCGAGCTCGGGGGCGACTGCTGGGGGCGCCCGCCCATCCGCGTCCAGCACGCCGGGTGCAGTGCTGACTGCGTCCCGACCGTGTGCTGCTCTGCCTGCGGGCTGGGCGCCGGTGACCGGGTGGTGGTGCACGGCTACGACCTCGGCGTCGCCCACCACGGCTGGTACAGCCGGCAGGCCCGGGGAACGAGTCGGTGCGCTGCCGATCGAGCGCCGCCGGGAGGTCTGGGAGCGACTGGCCACCGACCTGCGCCCGCCCAGGCTGGACGACCTCGCCACCGACGAGGTGACCCTGGACGCCGTCCCGGCCACCCCGAGCCAGATCGAGGCCGGCGGGGCGTGGGCCGGACGCTGGTCCGGCTGAGCCGCGCAGGCCGTCGTCCGGCGGCGCTCAGGAGCGGGGCGCACAGCGAGTGCCGGCGCCCGTGGGCGGAGTAGATGACCAGCCCGATGGCCAGCCACACCACGAACCGGGCCCAGGTCTGCCACGGCAGCTGCGCGATGAGGAACAGCGAGGAGAGGACGCCGATCGCCGGCACCACCGGCATCAGCGGGAGCCGGGAGTCCGGGGCTCCTGGGGGCGGGTGTAGCGGAACAGGTTGACCGCCACGCACACCACGATGAACGCCGACAGGATGCCGGTGTCGGTCAGGTCGGCGACTTCGCGGATCGGGAAGACACCGGCCAGCGGCGCGGAGCCGATGCCGGCGATCCAGGTGACCCGCTGCGGGGTGACGTGCCGGTCGACCTCCGCGAACCACGGGCTTGTCCGCGTCGCCGTTGGCCACCAGCCCGGCGAAGGAGAAGACCCCGACACCGATGATGACGCCGACGCCGATGGCGGTGAGCTGCCACAGCCCGAGGCTCTCGGTCGGCGTGTCGGCGCCGCTCTCGGCCTCGATCTCCTCGATCCGGTCGACCGGGAGACGCCGCCGGATCGACCGTGACTGATGGGTCCGCACGTCGACTCCCCCGTTCGTGCCGCCGCCGGAGCGGACCGCGGGGCGAGCCGCTGGGACGGGGTGGGATCCGGGTCACCCGGACGGCTCGAACCTGGGCGTGCCGTCCCCTCCTGGGCAACCCGGCGACCCGGGCGGACGCGACCGCGGGGACGACGTCGCCGACGCCTACCGGTGCTGCGCCCTCCCGACGACGTCGAGCGCGTCCAGCACCGCTCTCCAGTAGGCGTCGACGTCGAGGTCGACGGCGACCCTCGTGTTGGCGTCCCGCCCCCAGCGGTGGAACAGGTCCACGGCCGTCGCGCCCCTGGTCCACTGCCCGGTCGTCTCCACCGCGACGAAGGCGTCGACACAGCGGACCGCCTCGGGCTGGACGAGCCGGAACACGGTGCACGGGTCGTGGACCGGAGGTGCCGCGAAGTCCCACACCCGGGTGTACGAGCCGCCGAAGAAGCCCATCCAGTCCGCTGCGATGCGCCCGACCTCGTGAGGCAGCGCACGCATGGCCTCCACCACCTCGGGCGTGGCCAGCGCCTGATGCGTCAGGTTGAGGCCCACCATGGTGAGCGGCAGACCCGAGCCGAGGACGACGTCGAGCGCCTCCGGGTCGCTGTAGGTGTTGAACTCGGCGTAGGGCGTGTGGTTCCCGCGCTCCGTGGAGCCGCCCATGAAGACGATCTCCCGGACGCCCGCGAGGACGTCGGGTCTGTCCTGGACCAGGCGCGCCACGTTGGTGATCGGTCCGGTGGCGACGAGGACGACGGGCTCGGCGGCTCCGGACACCAGGTCGGCCATGAGCTGCACCGCTCCCCGCTCGTCGACGTCGAAGCCGGGAGCGGGCAGTTCCGGGCCGTCCAGACCGCTGGCGCCGTGCACGTAGTAGCCCAGCTCCGCCGTCCCGGTCATCGGGCCACTGGCCCCTCTCGCGACCGGGATCTGCGTGGCCCCGGCCAGGGTCAGGACTTGCTGCGCGTTCCGGGTGGCGTCGTCGAGCGAGCAGTTGCCGAAGGTGGTGGTGACCCCCAGCAGGTCGATCGACGGTGAGCCCAACGCCAGCAGGATCGCGATGGCGTCGTCGTGGCCGGGGTCGCAGTCCAGGACCACCGGGACGGCTGCCGGAGTCGGGGATGCCATCGTCAGCCCGCCTCTCGCCGCAGGCGCTCGACCACGTCGACGATCGCCCTGGTGCGCTCCACCGAGACCGGCGCCCACCACACGCCGTCCTCCTTCATCGCGCTGCCGACGATGGCCCCGTCCGCGACGCGCATGAGCGCATCGGCGTTGGTCCGGTCCAGGCCGCTGCCGACGACGACCGGCCGGCTGGCGGCGCCGGAGATCTCCTGGACCTCTGCCTCCCGGGTCGGGTCGCCGGTCCGCCGGCCGGTGGCGATGAGGACGTCCGCGCCGAAGGCCTCGACGTCGTGCGTCTGCTGCGCGACGTCCCGGTCGGCGACGATCGCGTGGCTGCCGTGCTTGACGTGCACGTCGGCGAAGACGGCGACGTCGCGGGCGTGGATCCGGGCCCGGAACCGCAGCGCGGTCGCCGCGCTGCCCTCGACGAAGCCCTCGTTGGCGATGTACGCGTTGGCCCACTGGTTCGCCCGGACGAAGCGCGCACCGGCGGCCTTGGCGATCGCCAGGCTCTGCACCGTGGCGTTCGCCAGGCACAGCACCCCGACCGGCACGGACACGGCCTCGACCACCTCCCGGGTGACGACGGACATGGCCGCCACCGTCTCGGGGCCCACCAGCTCGGGCTTGAGGAACGGGATGTCCCCCTCGTTCTCGACGATCAGCCCGTCGATCCCGCCCTCGACGTAGCGCCGGGCGTCGCTGACCGCACGCTCGACGATCGCGCGCATGCTCTGCCCCTCGTACTGCGGCGCGCCGGGGAGGGGTTCCAGGTGCACGGTCCCGATCAGCGGCTTCGGCCGCGGGAAGAGGTCCCGCAGTGCGTCGGCCCGCTGCGGTGTCACCGGCGCCGGCCGGCTCATGCCACGCTCCTCAGTCGGCGCCTGAGCGCGGCACGGCGGGACAGGGCGAGGTCGGCGTCCAGTCGCCCGATCGCCGCCAGCGCTCCCCGGGTCTCGCAGACGAACGAGGCCGACACCGACCCGGTGACAGCGGCCTCGACGGGGTCGCCGGTGCGCACGAAGGTGGCCAGGAAGCCGCCGCAGAACGCGTCCCCGGCGCCGGTGGGGTCGACCAGGTCGATCGGCACCGCCGGGACGCGGACGACGGAGCCCGAGTCCAGCACGTCGACACCGTCCGCCCCCCGCTTGACCACGACCAGGGGGTCGGGACCGAGGCTGCGCAGTTCCGCGCCCAGGCGCCGGGGGTCGTCGTGCCCCCACAGGTCCGCCACCTCCTGCTCGCTGGGCAGGAAGACGTCGACCCCGTCCAGGGCCGAGCCGTCGGTGTAGGGGCCGGTGTCCACGAACGGCTCGACGAAGAGGTCGAGGGTCGTCACCGCGTCGCTGCCGCGCAGCTCCCGGAGTGCTCGCTGGTGGCCGGCGCTCGACTGGGGGGCGAGGTGCACGCCCCGGGCGCGGCGGACGCGGTCGGGCAGCGGCGGCCGGGCCGCATCGAGTTCCCGCATCGTCCCTCCGCAGTCCTTCTCCAGTTGCCGGCGCCGGCCGGTCGTCTCGTGCAGCAGCCACAGGCTGATGCTCCTGAGCCCGTCGGTCCGGCTCACCGCCGCGACGTCCACGCCCGCGGCGGCGATCCGCTCGAGCGACGACGCGGGGTAGTCCGCCCCCACCGCCGCGGCGACGCCCACCTCGGTGGACCAGAGCAGCGCTCCGGCGGCGCTGTACAGCGCGCCGCCGCCCGGCTGCTTCCAGTCGGTGCCGACGTCCTCGATCACCACGTCGTCCACGGTCAGCTCCCCGACGGTGGCGACGTCCAGGCCGGTCACCGCGGCGCCGCGAGTTCGACGTGGTACTCGTACCTGTCCCCGGCGAAGGTCATGACCGAGTACTCGACCGGCCGCCGGTCGGGGCCGAAGGCGGTGCGGCGGACCTCCAGCGTCGGGCTCCCGGTGCGGCACTCGAGGAGCCGGGCCTCCGACCTGCTGGCCAGTGCCGCCCGGATCGTCTCCACGCCGTTCTCCAGGCGGAGCCCGATCTCCTCGCCCTGCAGCACCTCGTACAGGGAGGAGCTGGTGAGTGCCTCGGCGGAGAAGAGGTGCAGCCGGCCCGTCAGCAGGTCGACCGGCAGCCAGGTCCGCGCGATGGCGATCGGCCGCTCGTCGGCGAGCAGGAGCCGCTCGATGCCCTGGCAGTCCCCCTTGGGCAGCCGCAGCGCGGACCGGACCTCCTCGTCCGGGGTCACGACGCTGCTGCGGAGCAGCCGGCGGTGCGGCCGGAACCCCTGCGCGCGCATGTTCTCTGTGAAGCTGTTCAGCAGCGTCTGGTGGGTGGGCCGCGGCCGGGCCACGAAGGACCCGAGGCCCTGCACCCGCTCGATCCGGCCGGCGGCGACCAGGCGGTTCAGCGCCGTCCGGATCGTCGCGCGGGAGACCAGGTACTGCTCCTCGATCTCGGCCTCGCTGGGCAGCCGGTCGCCCGGCTTCAGCCCCTCGTCGCGGATGCGCTCGAGCAGCGCGTCCTCGAGCTGGACGTAGAGGGGCAGCGGAGAGGCCCGGTCCACCACGGCAGTCATCTCCCCCCGGGACTCTGTTCTCGTCGGCACAGCTGATCAGATCTGCTCGGTCGTGCCCGGGAGCGGGGGCAGGGAGACGTGCGCGCTGACGATCCGCCAGGCGCCGTCCAGCCGAACCCACACCTGCGTCTGGCGACCCACCTGCGCGGCCCCCGCCTCGGCGTACTCCGTGACCGCGACCCCGGTGTCCGGACCGAAGGTGGTGATCCGCGTGCGGAGGAGCTCACGGGCCGCGGCGGGCGGCCGGTTGCGCCGGTACTCGGCGATCGCCTCCCAGCCGTACAGCTCCTCCAGGACGCCGAACCGGACGGTGGCGGGGTCCGCCCAGAACAGCGCGTTCAGCGTCTCGACGTCGTTGGCCATCAGCGCCCGCTCGTAGGCCTCGAAGGCCTCGGTGACCTCCCGGACGACGTCGGGACGGTCCACCTCGCCGGCGTTCACGCCGGCCCGGCCAGGGTCGAGCCGGCGGCCTCCAGCGCCCGGGCGACCCGGAACAGCGCCGCCTCCTCGTGCGGCCGGGCGACCAGCTGCACGCCCACCGGCAGGTGGCCGGGCCCGGGGACCGGGACGGTCAGTGCCGGCATCCCGAGGAACGCCCACGGCTGGGTCAGCAGGCCGAGGCTCATGCCGATCGACAGCTGCTCGTCCCGCACGCGCATGAGCCGCTCACCGATCCGCGGGGCGGTGCACGGCGTGGTGGCCGTGACGAGCACGTCGACGCCGGCGAAGACCTCGCGGACCATGTCCCGGTAGTGCCGGCGAAAGCGCTGGGCGGCCAGGTAGTCCGCGGCCGGGACCAGCGCACCGGCGATCAGCGCGGGACGCACCCCCGGGTCGTAGTCGCGGGCCCGGGTCCGCAGCCCGGGGAGGTGGCGCTGCCCCGCCTCGGCGGAGGTCAGCACGGACGACGCCGCGCAGGCCTGGCCGGACCCGGGGACGTCGACCACCCGGTGCACGTCCAGCGGGCGCACGGCCGCCTCCACGGCGGCCAGCACGTCTCCTCCGGCGACCTCGAGGAAGTGGCCGCCGGCCAGCGCCAGCCGCAGCCCGTCCACGCCGGTGTCGAGCTGTGGCAGGCACGCCTCGGCAGGCACGGCCGAGGACACCGGGTCGGCGTCGTCCGGGCCGGCCAGCGCGTCGTAGGCCGCCGCCAGGTCACGCGACGTCGCCGCCATCGGCCCGACGTGGTCGAGGCTGGTCACGAACAGCGTGGTGCCGGCGCGCGAGACCTTTCCGAACGTCGGCTTGAGCCCGAACACCCCGCACAGCGAGGCGGGGACCCGGATCGAGCCGTTGGTGTCCGAGCCCAGCGCGAGCGGCACGAGGCCGGCGGCCACCACCGCCGCGGAGCCGCCCGACGAGCCCCCCGCCAGCCGGTCGGTGTCCCGGGGGTTGCGCGTGGTGCCCGAGTGGGCGTTCTCGGTGGTGAATCCGTGCGCGTACTCGTCCATGTTGGTGGCGGCGACCACCACCGCACCCCGGTCGCGCAGCCGGCGCACCGCCGTCGCGTCGGCCGGTGCCGGGCCGCGGTCGGGCTCGATGACCGACCCGGCACGGGTGCGGTGGCCGCGGACGTCGAACAGGTTCTTGACCGCGAAGGGGACCCCCGCCAGCGGACCGGGGTCCCGCCCGTCCCGGACCAGGGCGTCGACGCGCTCGGCGTCCTCCAGCGCCCGGTCCTGGTGCACGTCGGTCACGGCCGTCAGCACCGGGTCGTGCTCCTCGATCAGCTGCACGGTCCGCCGGACGACGTCCGCGGCCCGCAGCTCGCCGGAGCGGACGGCCTCGGCGGTGTCCACCGCCGACCGTGCCGGCCCCGCCCAGAGCGCCGTCACGGGACGAACACCGCCGCCGGCTCGGGCCCGGGGTCGCCGAGGCCGGCCGCGAACGCCCGCAGGACCCCGAGGTGAGCGGCGACGGCGTCGAGGTCCTCCTCGGCGACGGTCAGTCCGAGGGACGCGGCCGCGGCGCGGACCGCGGACCGCGCCTCCTGCCCGGCGGTCTGGGGGGACGGGGAGTCCACGGGGGCACCTCTCATCGGGACGGCTGGTAGGGGACGCCGTCCGCGGCCGGCGGGACGGCCCGCCCGATGGCGCCGGCGAGCACCACGATGGTCACGACGTAGGGCAGCGCCTGCAGGAACTGGCTGGGCACGGGGAACCCGCTGACCTCGACCCCGAGCAGCTGGATGCGGCTGCCGAGCGCGGAGGAGAAGCCGAACAGCAGCGCGCCGCCGAAGGCCGGCCACGGGCGCCACTTGCCGAAGATCAGGGCGGCGAGGGCGATGAAGCCGGTCCCGTTGGTCATCAGGTCCTCGAAGGACCCCACGGTCTCCAGGGTGAACCACGCGCCGGCCAGGCCGGCGATGAGTCCGCCCAGGACCACCGACTGGTAGCGGGTCCGCACGACGCTCACGCCGAGCGTCTCCGCGGCGTGCGGCTTCTCCCCCACCGCGCGCACCCGGAGCCCCCAGGGGGTGGAGAACAGGACGACCTTGGTGACCACGACGACGACGAACATGGTGATGAAGATCGGCTTGCCGACGAAGAGGGTCTGGCCGACCACCGGGATGGAGGAGAGCACCGGGATCTCGACCGCTGACAGCGTGACGCCCGTGCCGACGCCCAGCGGGAGCAGCACCTGGCGGCGCAGGAAGCTGGTGATGCCGATCGCCAGGAGGTTGATCGCGACCCCGCTGATGATCTGGTCGGTCCGGTAGGTCACGCAGAGCACCGCGTGCAGCAGCCCCAGCAGCCCGCCGACGGCGACCGACACCAGGACCGACACGTACAGCCAGGGCCCGCCGCCGGCCCCGGCGGCCAGCGCGTAGAAGGTGAACCCGATGCCGGCGGAGGCCAGCATCATGCCCTCGATGCCGATGTTGACCACCCCGGCCCGCTCGCACCACAGGCCGGCGAGCGCACCGAGGGCGATCGGCGTGGACAGCCGGAGCGCCTCGGTGAGCAGCGGCAGCAGGTTGGTCTGGCCGGCGTTGCCCAGCGCCACGCTCAGGATGAGCACCAGCGGCACGGCGAGGACGGCGGCACCGATCAGCGCGACGGTGGCGTAGCGCCCCGTCCACCGGTGGGCCAGTGCCACCGCGCCGACGACGAGGTAGAGCAGCGCGATGGCCAGGACGGCGTTCGGCGGGTCGAGCGGGAGCCGCGGCGCGAGGTCACCGAGCCCGAACACCAGCGTGACGTCCTCGGCGGGCACGTTGCCCGAGATCCATACGAGGGAGCCGCCGAGCAGGAGGAAGAACAGGCCCAGGCTCTGCAGCCGCACCGAGGACCGCGTCGGCACGACCGGGGCGGGAGCCGGCTCCTCCGGCGGCTGCTGCTGCGGTCGCCGGGCGTCCACCGTGGTCATCTAGCCTCCCCAGCCGCGGGTGAAGGTGGCCGGCTGCCCCGCGTCGACACCGCGGGGCGCGCGGATCCGGAACAGGCTGCGCACGATCGCGTCCGCGGCGACGAACAGGATGATCAGTGCCTGGACGATGCGGACCAGGTTCACCGACAGGTCCGCCTCGACCTGCATGAGCGGCGCGCCGGAGAGCAGGGCGCCCCACAGCAGCGCCGCCGGGACGACGGCCAGCGGGTTGCCGCGGGCCAGCAGCGCGATGGCGATCGAGTCGAAGCCGATGTTGGTGAAGGCCCCGGGCGTCAGGTAGCCCGAGCTGCCGCCGCTGACCTCGGCGGCCCCGGCGATCCCGGCGAGCGCGCCGGACGCCGCCATGACCACGATGATCGTGCGCTGGACCGGCATGCCGGCGTAGAGCGCGGCCTCCTTGCTGGCACCCACGGTGCGGATCTCGAAGCCGGGCGTCGTCCGCTGCAGGACCAGGTACGTGGCGACGCACAGCGCCAGTGCCAGCAGGATGCCGAGGTGCAGCCCGGTGCCCTCCACCAGCGCCGGGAGCCGCGCGGAGTCGGCGATCTGGCGGGTGTGCGGCGTGGACGCCGCCTCGTCGATGAGCAGGACCGGCTCGCGCGAGGTGATCAGGTACTGCGCGAGCGCCGCCGCGATGGAGTTGAGCATGATCGTGGTGATCACCTCGTGCGCACCGGTCTTGGCCTTGAGCACGCCGGGGATCGCACCCCACACCAGTCCGCCGAGCAGGCCGGCCAGCAGGACGAACGGGACGGCCAGCACTCCCGGCAGTCCGGCCAGCCAGCTCCACGTGCCCACCCAGGCGGCGGTCAGCGCGCCGAGGAGGAGCTGCCCCTCGGCGCCGATGTTGAACAGCCCGGCCTTGAACCCCAGCGCGACCGCCAGCGCCCCGATCATGAACGGGGTGGCCCGCCCGATCGTCGCCGCGATCCGGTCGGGGCTGCCGACCGCCCCCTCGAGGAGCGCGCCGTAGGCGGTCAGGGGGTCCGCCCCGGCGCCGAGGATGAACAGCGTCCCGACGAGGCTGGCGACGAGGACGGCGTAGAGCGGCACGGTCACCGGGGCGAGCCGGAAGTAGCCCTCCAGCAGCCGGCGGCCCAGCGGCTGGTCCGACCGGGTCACGAGGGGGTCCCTCCCGCCATGAGCAGGCCGACCGTCTCGCGGTCGGCGTCGGCGCGGTCCATCACCGCGGCGAGCCGTCCGCGGTAGAGCACGCCCACCCGGTCGGACAGCGCGAGCACCTCGTCGAGCTCGGCCGAGACCAGCAGGACGGCGACTCCCGCGTCCCGCCGGTCGACGATCTGGCGGTGGATGAACTCGATGGAGCCGACGTCCAGACCCCGGGTGGGCTGGGCGACGAGCAGCAGCCGGATGTCCCCGGACAGCTCCCGGGCCATGACGATCTTCTGCTGGTTGCCGCCGGAGAGCGTGCCGGCGGGGACGTCGGCCGAGGGGGTGCGGATGTCGAACTCCCGGACCAGCCGCTGGGCGTGCTGCCGCATGACGTTCCTGCTGAGCACCCAGCGCCGGGAGAACTGGCGGCGGTGGTAGCGGTTGAGCACCAGGTTGTCGGTGATCGAGTAGGTGCCGACCAGGCCGTGCTTGCCGCGGTCCTCGGGTACGTGCCCGACACCCAGGTTCTCCACGTCGCGCGGCGGTCGGCCGGTGGTCTCGGTGCCGCAGATCCGGACCGTCCCCGCCTCGACGGCGCGCATGCCCGCCAGTGCCTCCACGAGCTCCCGCTGGCCGTTGCCCTCGACCCCGGCGATGCCCAGGACCTCCCCCGCGCGCACCACGAGGTCCAGCCCCTGGACCGTCAGGTGCCCCCGGTCGTCGGCCACCTGCAGGCCGGCCACCTCCAGCACGGGTCCGCCGGGTCGGGCGGGGTCCTTGTGCACCTCGAACCCGACGTCCCGGCCGACCATCTCGCGGGCGAGCCCCTGCTCGGTGGCCCCGGCCGCGGCGGAGGTCGACACCACCCGCCCGGCCCGCATGATCACCACGGTGTCGGCGACGGCCAGCACCTCGCGCAGTTTGTGCGTGATGAAGACGACCGACTTGCCCGAGTCGACGAGGCTGCGGACGACGTCGAAGAAGTCGACGACCTCCTGCGGGGTGAGCACGGCGGTCGGCTCGTCGAGGATCAGGATCTCGGCGTCCCGGTAGAGGGCCTTCACCAACTCGACGCGCTGCTGGGCGCCGACGGACAGCTCGCCCACCACCGCGTCGGGGTCCACGTCGAGCCCGTAGCGCTCCGACAGCCGCCGCACCTCGCGCCGCGCGCCGTCCATGTCCAGGAACGGCCCCCGACGTCCCTCCTTCCCCAGGACGACGTTCTCCGCGACCGTCATCACCGGGACGAGCTGGAAGTGCTGGTGCACCATGCCGATGCCGTGGCGGATGGCGTCGGCCGACGAGCGGAAGGACACCTGCTCGCCGCGCACGGTCAGCCGGCCCTCGTCGGGCTGGTAGAGCCCGTAGACGACGTTCATCAGCGTGCTCTTGCCGGCGCCGTTCTCACCGAGCAGGCAGAGGATCTCCCCCTCGTGCAGCGTGAGGTCGACGTCGGCGTTGGCGGTGACCCCGGGGAACCGCTTGGTGATCCCCTCCAGGCGCAGCACGGCGCTGCGTCGCAGCACGTCGTCCGGCCGGCCCGTCTCGTTCGTGTCGGTGATCAAGCGGTGACCGTTCCTCGGGAGGTGCGGGCGGGGCACGGGGGCGCGGGACACGACGACCCGCGCCCCCGTGCGCCGGCGGGCTACTTGGGCTGACCCGTGATGGGGTCGACGCCGGTGTCGATGCTGCCGTCGGCCAGCCCCTGCCGGACCTCCTCGAGCTGCTGGAGGACCTCCTCCGGGACGTCCGCGTCATGGGACGGGGCGTAGGTGATCCCGTCGTTCTCCGCGGTCAGCTGGAAGGGACCGCCCGCGAACTCGCCGCGGATCGCCTCGGCGATCTGGGTGAAGACGCCCAGGTCGACCCGCTTGACCGCCGACGAGGCGATCCGGTCGGCCCCCTGGGCGGAGCCCCCGCCGAAGATGGTGGCGTACTGGTCCTGGTCCACGCCGATCGCCCACGCCCCGGCCTCGGCCGCGGCGCGCACCCCTCCCGAGCCGGTGATGCCACCGGCGCCGAAGACCACGTCGGCGCCCTCGCCGAGCATCTGCTGGGCGTCCGACGCGCCCTTCGCCGGGTCGTCGAAGGACGAGTTGTAGACCCGCAGCACCTCGACGTCGGGGTTGACCGACTTGGCGCCCGCCTCGTAGCCGTTCACGTAGCGGACCACCGGCGGGACGTCCTCACGGCCGGCGACCACGCCGATGACGTTGGACTCGGTCAGCAGGCCGGCCAGCGCGCCGGCGAGGTACCCGCCCTGGTCCTCGCGGAACAGGATCCCCACGTAGTTGTCCGGGTAGGACTCCTGGAACTGGTCGATCCCGACCCACTTGGTCTCCGGGTGGTCCTGCGCGAACGTCAGGGTCGCGTCGGCCAGGAGGAAACCGGTGGTGACGACCACGTCGGGCTCGCTGCTGAGGATCGTCGTGAGGTTGTTGTTGTAGTCGGCCTGGTTCGCCGTCTCGATGAAGTCGGTCTGGATGCCGAAGCACTCCTCCGCGGCCTTCAGCCCCTCGTAGGCGAACTGGTTGAAGCTGCCGTCGTTGACCGTCCCGACGTCGGTCACCAGCCCGGCGGTGAAGCCCTCGGGTGCCTCGACGTCGGAGAAGTCGCTCTCGCAGAGCTCCTCGAGGGTGACGGCGGCGGTCTGCCCGCCGTCCCCGGAGGGCGCCGGCGCCGCGGAGCTGCTGCTCCCCGCGCCGGACTCCGCCGGCTCGGCGGCCGGCTCCGCCGCGTCGTTGCCGCACGCGGCGGCCAGCATGGCCAGGCTCAGCCCAACCGCCACGCCCCAACGGGACGGGATCCGGGTACCAGTCGATCTCACGACGAGGGTCCTCTCTCCGGCAGGTCGCAGGACGCCCTTCGGCCCCCGCCCGAGCGGAGGTGCAACCCGCGATTGACCCGGCGCAGTTAACATGACAACCTGTCGACCTGACAAGACCCGGAGGCGCGGTGCGGTCGAGGATCCTGGGCGAGCTCAGCTGGGTCGACGTCCAGCGGACCGCCGACACGATGCCCCTGGCCGTGCTGCCCATCGGCGCGGTCGAGCAGCACGGGCCGCACCTGCCCCTCCTCGTCGACAGCATCGTCGTGGAGGCCATCGCCACCGAGGTGTCCGCGCGCACGGGCGTGGCCGTGGCCCCGACGCTGACCTACTCCTCCTCGCAGGGCCACAGCAGCCTCTTCCCCGGGACGCTGGCGCTCTCGCCGCGCACCACCGAGCGCGCGCTGCACGAGATCGGCCGGTGGCTGGCCAGTGCCGGGTTCACCCGGCTGCTGCTGCTCAACGGGCACCTCGGCAACACCGGCGTGCTCTGGAACGCCGTCGACGACCTGATCGCCGCCCTCGGCCCGGACGTGAGCGTCGCCGGGTACAGCTGGTGGGACGTCGAGCCCGATCTGTGGACCCTGGTCACCGACGACGTTCCGGACAGCCGGGGCGAGTTCCACGCCAACCGGGCCGAGACCGCCCTCGTGCTGCACCTCCGGCCCGACCTCGTCCGGATGGACCGGGCCGTCGACCAGCCGGAGTCCCGGTGGGCCTTCGCCTACGACATGAGCCGCAAGTCCCCGTCCGGCGCCATCGGCCGGTCGATCACCGAGGCCACCCCCGAGCTCGGCCGGCAGCTCTTCGAGCGGGCGGTCGAGGCAGTCGGCGCGCTCGTGCAGCGCATGCTCGCCGAGGCCCCGCCGCCGGCGCCGGGTCCCGACGTCGCCGCGTGGCGGGCGGCCGCCGCGCGCCGCTTCACCGCCGACGGGGAGCACTGACCGATGGAGGCCCGTTACGCGCTGGTCCCCGGCGACCCGTCGCGGGTGCACCGGCTGCTCGAGCACCTGGACGACGCCCGGGTCGTCGACCGGCCGTCGTCCCTGACCGAGGGCACCGGCACGGTCGCCGGCGAGCCGGTCGTCGTCCTGGCCACCGGCATGGGCGGGCCGAGCGTGGTGCAGTCCGTCCGGCACCTGGCGGACCGCGGCGTCGACACCTTCATCCGGGTCGGTGGCGCCGGTCCCGTCCGCGACGGCGTGGTCGCCGGGGACCTCGTCGTCGCGTCGGCCGCCGTCCGGCACGAGGGCGCCTCCCGGTCGTTCCTCCCGCCCTCCTTCCCCGCGGTGGCGGACCCCGGGGTGACCGAGGCGCTGCTCGCGGCTGCCCTGGAGCGGCGGCCCTCGACGCTGTGCGGGGTGGTGCACACGAAGGACTCGTTCTTCGGCGAGGTGGACCCCGGCAGCAGCCCGGTGGAGGGCGAGCTGCGCGCGGCGTGGCTGGCCTGGCAGCGGCTCGGCGTGCTGGCGAGCGAGATGGAGGCCTCGGTGCTGTTCTGCCTCGCCGCCCAGCAGGGACTCCGGGCCGGCGCCGTCCTCAAGGTGAACGCCATCGGGAACCACGCCGGCGAGGCCTGGCGGGACGACGGGGACCTCTGCCGGGTCGCGGTGGACGGCCTGGCCCGGCTGATCGGCAGCGACCGTGGCTGAGCTCTACCACCTCGGGGTGGACGTCGCGGCGGTCCCGCCCCGGGTGCTCCTGGTCGGCCCCGACGTCGTCCTGGACGGCTCCCTGGCCCGGTGGGGCGCCGTCCCGGCCGCCGGCCGCCGCGAGTACACCTCCTCCCTGGTCGACCGGTCCGGGCACCGGGTCCTCGTCGTGCAGGTCGGGGTGGGCGCCCCGCCGCTGGCCATCGCCGTGGAGGAGCTCGCCCGGGCCGGCGCCCGCGAGGCCGTCCTGGTGGGGACGGCGGACGGCCTCCCCTCCCCCGGCGCGGTGCTCGTGCCGACCGGTGCCGTCCGGGAGGACGGCACCACCGGCCAGTACGCACCGCGGGCCTACCCCGCCGTCCCGGACACCCTGCTGCGGGCGGGTCTCGCCGGTCGGCTGGGGAACCGGGTGGTGGCCGGCCTGGTCCGGTCGGTGGACGTGCCGGACCCCGCCGGGGAGCACCCGCTCGTGCTCGCCACCGACCTGCTCTGCGCGGCCCTCTTCGTCGTGGCCGCGGCCCGGCAGGTGCGGGCCGCCGCGGCGCTCGTCGACGCCGGCGTCGACCCGGGGACCAGCGCCGCGGTCACCGACGCCGCCCTCGAGACCCTCACCGACGACCGCTCCTCCGACGATCGGGGAACACGCACATGACCGACCCCGCCGCAGCTCCGGACGTGAAGGGCTCGACCGGCCGGCAGTACCACCTGAAGGTCGCGCCCGGCGAGGTCGGCAGCGTGGCCCTGATGCCCGGGGACCCGTTCCGGGTGCAGCTGATCGCCGACCGGCTCGAGGACGCCACGGAGGTCGCGCACGCCCGTGAGTACCGGACGGTCGTCGGCCGCTACAAGGGCATGGCGGTCACCGCCACGTCGACCGGCATCGGCTGCCCCTCGGCCGCGATCGCCGTGGAGGAGCTGGCCCGGTGCGGGGTGCACACCTTCATCCGGGTGGGCAGCACGGCGGCGCTGCAGGCGCACGTCGCCGTCGGCGACCTGGTGGTCAACACCGGCACGTACCGCAACGACGGGACGTCGCTGGCCTACGCGCCGCTCGGCTATCCCGCGGTGCCCGACACCGAGCTGACCATGTCGCTGATGACCGTCGCCCGGGAGCACGCCGCCGCGACCGGGGCGTCGGTGCACGTCGGGGTCAACGTGTCCGACGACGCCTTCTACGCGGAGGGACCGGAGTGGATGCAGCGGATGACCTCGCTCGGCCTGCTCAACGTGGAAATGGAGAGCTCGGCGATCTTCACCGTCGCCCGGCTGCGGGGGCTGCGGGCGGGGATGGTCTGCGGGGTCTCGGGCAACCTGGTGACCGGTGACGCGCCCTACGGCGGGGAGCACAACGCCCGGCTGGCGCGCGGGTGGGAGCAGAGCATCGACATCGCGCTGGAGGCGGCGCTGCGGCTGACACCCGGGACCCCGGGGTGATCGGCCTCCGGATGAACCTGCACACCCACCTGGAGGGGTGGGTGCGGCCGGCGACGGCGCGGGAGCTCGCCGAGGCGCAGGGGGTCCCCGCGCCGCTGCAGGGCTGGGAGGCGGCGCTGACGATGCCGGCGGCGGGCAGCCTGACCGACTACCTGGCGCACGTCGCCGCCGGCTATCCCGTGCTCGGCGCCGCCGACGCCCTGGCCCGGGTGACCCGCGAGGCGGTCGAGGACGCTGCCGCGGACGGCACCGCGTTCCTCGAGCTGCGCGCGGGCCCGACGACGCACGTGCGACCCGGGCTGCCGCTGGACGCGGTGGTCGGCGCGATGTGCAGCGGGCTGGCGGAGGGGGTGCGGACGACGGGCATGCCGGCCGTGCTGGTGCTGGCGGTGCTGCGGGAGTTCGACGAGGAGGCGGCGCTGGAGGTGGTCGAGTCGGCGGTCCGGCACCAGGACGCCGGGGTGGTGGCCGTGGACCTCGCCGGGGACGAGGCGCGGTACCCGGACCTGACGCCGTTCCGGGCAGCGTTCGCCCGGGCACGGTCGGCCGGCCTGGGGGTGACGGCGCACGCCGCCGAGGCGGCGGACGCCTCGGCGGCCCGGCAGGCGCACGAGCTCCTCGGGGTGCAGCGGATCGGCCACGGCAGCCGGGTGGTGCTGGACCGGGACGAGCTGGCCTGGGCGGTCGCCAACGACGTCTGCTTCGAGGTCTGTCCGACGTCCAACGTGCTCACCGGTGCGGTGACCGGGTTGGACGCCCACCCGCTGAAGCCGATGCTGGCTGCGGGTGCCCGGGTGGTGCTGGGCGACGACGACCCGGTGACGACCGGCGCGCCGCTGTCGCACGAGCGCCGGCTGGTCAGCGAGGACATGGGACTGGACCGGAGCCAGTTGATGGCCATGAGCGCCGCGGCGCTGGACGTCGCCTTCTGCAGCGACGACGTCCGCCGCTCACTACGGGACGCCGACGCCGCCTGACGGAGGATGCGGCTACCGCGGGTGCACGGCGTAGGTCAGGTGCGTCACCCGCGACGACGCCTCCGAGCGGACCGGCTCCAGGGCCACGCGGCCCGCGTCGACGCCCTCGAACAGCCGGATGCCGGAGCCGAAGAGCACGGGTGAGACCGCGATCGAGAACTCGTCGACCAGGCCGGCGTTAAGGTGCTCGAGGATCGTCGCGCCGCCGCCCGCGATGCGGACGTCACGGTCGCCGGCGGCCTCGCGGGCCCGGTCCAGCGCGGGCCGGATGCCGTCGTTGACGAAGTGGAACGTGGTCCCGCCCGGCCGCTCCCAGGGGTCGCGCTGCTCGTGCGTCACGACGAAGACCGGCGTGTGGAACGGTGCGTCCTCCGGCCACATCTGCTCGCCGGCGTCGAACATGCGCTTGCCCATCACGCTCGCGCCGGTGCGCTCGAACGTCTCCCGCACGATGTCGTTGTCGCGCCCTTCCTCCCCACCCCGGCCGAGCCCCAGGTTCTCGCGGAAGAACCGCTGCCGGAAGACCCACTGCTGCAGTTCCATCCACTGCCGCCCCATCAACTCCCCGAGGGACCCGGGCGCGATGAACCCGTCCAGCGACATCGACACGCTGAAGAACACCTTCCCGGCCATCAGCCCTCAGCTCCCTTCTGGAGCGACCCGGTGACGTAGGCGGCCAGGTTGCCCAGCGTCTGCTGACCGCCCTCGATCGCGTGGTACCTCTCGACCGCCTCGTCGCGCAGCTCCTCGGTGGGGAAGACCGTGCGCATCTCGATCCGGGTGGCCGCCCCGTCGGGCGTGAACGTGATGGTCGACTCGAAGGCGTTCGGGTCGCCGCGGAACTCACCGTGCAGCAGCGCGATCCGCTCCGGCGGGACGATCTCGGTCCAGGTGATCCACTCCGGGTAGTCGGTCCCGTCGGGTCCGTGCATGAGGAAGTCCCACACCCCGCCGACGCGGAACTCGAAGGACCGCGTGGTGGTGGTGAACCCCTCCGGCCCCCACCACCGCGACAGGTGCCGGACCTCGGTGAACGCCTCGAACACCAGCTCCGGTGGGGCGTCGATGACCCGGGAGATCACGATCTCGCGGTCAGCTGCGGCGGACTGCGCCGGCGCTGCTCGTCCCGTCTCGCTCATGTCTGCTCCTCCTGCCGTGCCTGCTCGAGGTCCTGCACGTACGCGTCGAGCCGGTCGAAGCTCTCGTTCCAGAACCGCTCGAACCCACCGGTCCACTCGTGGACGGGTCGCAACCCGCGGGCGTCCAGGCCGTAGAGGCGCTGCTTGCCCGCCTTGCGGTCCCGCACCAGCCCGACCTCCCGGAGCACCCGCAGGTGCTTGGACGCCCCCGGCTGGCTCATCCCCAGCTGGAGGGCCAGGTCGGTCACCGGCCGCTCCCCCGCTCGCAGCAGCGCGAGGATGTCCCGGCGCTGCGGCTCGGCGATCGCGTTGAAGACGTCCGACGTCGTCGCTGCCCGTGCCATGTCGCCATCGTATTCCCATAACGGCATGCGAACAAGCCCGCCTGCTCTCCTCGCGGTCGGGGAGGACGCACGTCCACGCCAGTGCCACGGGAACGTGTGGGCCGACCGGGAAGGGAGACGGCTCAGGCCGTCGGGACGCCCGACCGGTCGGACGTGGTCCGGCCTCGGGATCGGCACTGGCCGCTCCAGCCCGCATGCGCTGGTGGACCGGGGCCCTGCACCGCCGTCATCGCCCCAGCGCTGGACCGGTTCACCGGGACGAGGCGCGTCGCTAGCGTGACGACGTGCTGGTGGACGGGCCGGAGAACTCGCCCTGCTCGGACGACTGCTCGACCCCGCGCGGAGCTGCGCCGGCCGGGCATCAGGCGGCTCGTCACGGCCCCACCCGCGCGCGTCGGATCCTGGTCCCTGCATCAAGGGAACAGCCCCCGCTCGAGGAGGACGACCATGGTCGGTCCGGTGGACCTCCACGAGGGAACGCTCGCTGACGGCCTCCCCTGCCTCAGCTGGGGCTCCGGCCCGCCCCTGGTGGTCCTGCGCGGCTTCATGACCGTGCACGCCAATCCGACGGGCCTGCAGCGCCTGGCCGAGACGCGGCTGCTCGCGCCCCTGGCGCGGCACTTCCGCGTGCACGCGGTCGGACGCGCCCCTCGTCTCCTCCCCGGCACGACGATGCAGGACATCGCCGGCCAGCACGCACACGCACTCGACGCCGAGTTCGGCCGTCCGGTCGACGTGCTCGGCGTCTCCTCGGGAGGATCTGTGGCGTTGCAGCTCGCCGCCGACCACCCGAGTGCAGTCCGTCGGCTGGTCCTGGTCAGCGCCGGCTGTCGACTCGGCCCAGCGGCTCGTCGAGCCCAGCTGCAGTACGTCGACGCAGTCGCAGCCGGCCGGCGTGGCGCCCACCACCTCGCCCCGCTGAAGGTGGCCTCCCCCCTCGGAGCCCTGCTGCTCACTCCCGTGATGTGGGTCCTGGATCCACTGACCCGACCCGGCGACCCCACGGACATGGTCATCTTCGCCCGAGCCGAGGACGCCTTCGACATCACCGGACGGCTCGGCGACATCACCGCTCCGACACTGGTCATCGCCGGCGAGCGCGACACCGTCTACACACCCGAGATCTTCCGGCGGACCGCCGAGGGCGTCCGCGACGGACGACTGCTGGTCTACCCCGGTACCGGACACGGCGGCACCATGACCAGCCGTCGTTTCCCCTCCGACGTCACGGACTTCCTCCTCACCGGTTGACGAGCTCGACCGCCGGCGCGTCAGCAGCAAGAGCCGCTGCCTCGTGGTCGCAAAGGTCTCGACTCCACCCGCGGGCCGCCGAGTCGCCGGCAGGAGGCGGCTCGGCTGCGCGAGTGGATGCCGATCGATCCTCGCGCGTGGTCCTGGAGCTGCTCAGGCGGAGCCGGTCGTCAGGGGCGGTTGATCGGGCGCGACTCCGCACCGGCCGGCCGTCACACCCGCCCCTCGCTCCTGGCCTTGATCCCCTGGGCCTCGGCGGTCAGGTAGCGATCGGTGAGACGGCGGTAGAACCGTCCCATCACCACGCCCACGGGCCCGGCCTGCTCCACCGCCAACGTCACGCGTGTGCCGCCGGCGCTGAGTCTCTCCAGTACGTGCCGAGCCGTGGTGCGGACGCCCGGACCGGTGGCCACCCAGGTGAACGAGCGGCCCGGCTCGAGCTCGGTCACCGCATACACGGTCGCCGGGATCCGGGGTTGCTCCACCCGGACCCGGGACCCGACGGCGAGCGGCCCGTCGTCGAGGCGTCGCACCGAGATCACCGTCGACGCCCACTCCGGCCACCGCTCGACCTCGCGAAGCACGTCCCAGACCTGCTCGACCGGGGCATCGACGTCGACCTTGGCGCTCTGCTCCACCGCGCCATCCTGCTCCTCATCGCCGTCGACGAAGCCTCACGACAGGGAGACACCCTCATCCCGCGCGTCGGCCGGCATCGTCTCGACCGGCAGCGGCCCCGAGCACCTCGACCAGCGCTATCGGCCTGCTTCGACAACGGCTACTCCCCGCCACTGTGCCGCGCCAGCACCGGATCTGTCCTGCGCGCTCACCGTCCCGTGCAGCGCGGGAAACCTCCCGCCAACGGTGCGGCGGAGCATCCACCGCGTCTGCGGCGGCGGGCTGATCTACGAGGAGACCGAGTACCACGACTGGACCAGGCCGCTGCAGAGGGCGGGCGTTCGATACGTGCACCTGCACGACGGCCGGCACACCGCGGCCACCCTGCTGCTCTTCGAGAACGTGCACTCGAGGGTCGTCATGGAGCTGCTCACTCACAGCCAGCCACGTGATACCGACCCTGGCGCGGGAGGCCGCCGACCGGATGGACGCCCTGCCGCTCCCAGCTGAGGGTGGGCAGACTGCAACCAGAGACGACTCAGGCCGTCCTCCCAGCGGGAGAACGGCCTGATTAACGGGGTGGAGCTGAGGGGACTCGAACCCCTGACCCCCACACTGCCAGTGTGGTGCGCTACCAGCTGCGCCACAGCCCCTTGCCGGCCCGGTCTGGTGTGTCCGAGCCGTCAGGAACGATACATGGCGGAGCACCGCCCCCTGCGGGGGGCTCCCGCTCAGCGAGTCGTCCACCCCGGGAGCCGAACACCATGCGCCGAGTCCTCTGCGCCACTCTCGTCGCGTCGGCGCTGAGCGCCTCCTGCACGTCACCCGGGGCCGAGCCGCCCCCCGCTGCCGAGCCCGGCCGGACCGCGCCCTGGCCCTTCGACCTGCAGGCCCACCGCGGCGGTGCCGCGCTGACCGTGGAGAACACCATCGCCGCCTTCGGACGCGCGCTCGACCTCGGCGTCAGCACCCTGGAGCTCGACGTCCAGATCACCGAGGACGGCCACGCCGTCGTGGCCCACGACCGCGACCTCAGCCCGCGCACCTGCACCGACACTGCCCCGGCCACCCCCGGCGACCCCGAGTGGCCCTACGTCCCGAGCACCCGGTACGTCGTCGACCTCACCCTCGCCCAGCTGCGCACCCTCGACTGCGGCAGCACGGCGTCACCGGACTCCCCCGACCAGCAGACCAGCCCCGGCGCCCAGCTGCCGCTGCTGAGCGAGGTCCTCGACCTCGTCGTCCAGCGGGGCGCCGACGACGTCGGCCTGAACGTCGAGCTCAAGGTGCAGGCCGACTCCCCCGAGCAGACCGCACCGCGCGACCTGTTCGTCGACGTCGTGACCCGCGACGTCCGGGACGCCGGCCTGCTCGACCGGGTCACCGTCCAGTCCTTCGACTGGGGCGCCCTCATGCAGGTCCAGGAGGTGGCGCCCGAACTCCCGGTCGTCGCCCTCACCAACGGGCCGACCTACCTGCAGCCCGGGCTCCCCGGGGCCTCCCCGTGGCTCGGCGGCATCGACGTCGACGACTTCGACGGCGATCCGGTGGCTGCCGCCGACTCCTTCGGCGCCGACGTCCTCTCCCCGGTGCACGGCTTCCCGCCCGACGGCGCGGTGACCGACCCCGGCTACGAGCCCTTCACCACGGCCGAGCTCGTCCGGTCCGCGCACGCCGTGGGCATGGAGGTCGTCCCCTGGACGGTGGACGACGCCGGGACCATGCAGGCGCTGATCGACCTGGGCGTGGACGGCCTGATCACCAACCGCCCCGACCTGCTGCGGGACGTGCTCGCCGACAACGGGTTCCCGCTCCCGGCCGCCCACCCGGCCGGCTGACGGGACGCAGTTCAGGCGGACGGCGGCGGGGCCATCTGCGCCACCCGGATCGAGGTGCCGAACGGGTCACGGAACCCGAAGTCGATGCCGTAGGGCTGCACGGTCGGCTCCTCCGGCAGGTCCACGCCGCGCTCCTTGAGCTCGGCGTGCGTCTTGTGCGCGTCGTCGGTCTGGAAGAACAGGCTGCCGGCCACGGCACCCTTGGTGACCAGCTCCCGCACCTGGGCGGCGGTCTCCTCGCTCATCGACGGAGGCCCCGGCTTCTCGAGGAGCACGGCGCGGTTCGGGTCACCGGGCAGGACGACGGTGAGCCAGCGCATCGGTCCGAACTGCATGTCGCTCTGCACCTGGAAGCCGAGCTTGCCGACGTAGAAGTCGAGGGCCTGGTCCTGGTCGAGGACGTACACGGTGGAGATGGTGAGTGCGTTCAACATGCTGGCAACGCTAGGGACCACGCCCGTCCCGGTGCTTCTCCGGAACTGCTCCGTTGGTCGCCGGCCGCAGCCAGGCCATCGCGAAGCAGCTGGGCACCGGCGCGAGCGGCCCACGGCGGCGGTGCACGGACGGCGGCTCGCCCACGATCTCGGCGAACACCCGGCTGAAGGTGCCCAGGCTGGAGAAGCCCACGGCCATGCAGACGTCGGTGACGGTCCGGTCGGTGTTCCGCAGCAGGACCATCGCCCGCTCCACCCGGCGCCGCTGCAGGTAGCGGTTGGGCGTCTCGCCGAAGGTGTCGCGGAACGTGCGGATGAAGTGCGCCTCGGACACGTGCGCCACCCGGGCCAGCGCCGCGACGTCGAGCGGTTGGGCGTAGTCGCGGTCCATCACGGCACGGGCGCGCAGCATCCGCCGGTTGGAGTCCTCGCTGCTCCGGCTCACCGCGCGATCCCAGTGGCCGGACCGGGGGATCGTCAAGGAGCTCAGACGTCGACGCCGAGGTCCTCCAGCCAGGCGACCGGGTTGACCCGCTTGCCGTCCAGGCCGCCGGAGTGGACCTCGAAGTGCAGGTGCGGGCCGGTGGACTGCCCCCGGTTGCCCAGCAGCGCGATGGTGTCGCCGGCGCTGACCACGTCACCCGCGTCGACCAGGATCTTCTCCATGTGGCCGTAGACGGTGACGTCACCGCTCTCGTGCAGGATGTAGACGGCCTGGCCGTAGCCGCTGGCCGAGCCGGCCCGCAGCACCACGCCGTCGGCGGCCGCGTACTCCTCGGTCATCATCGGGGCGGCCAGGTCGATGCCCCAGTGCATGCTCCCCCAGCGCTGACCGAACGGAGAGGTCAGCCGGGCGCCGTTCACGGGCATCACCGCATCCGGCCGGGCGGCCTCCGCGGCGGCGATGGCGGCGGCCTCCGCGGCAGCCGCCGCCTCGGCCCGGGCCGCGCGGGTGGCGGCCACCTCGGCCAGCCGGGCCTTGGCCTCGACCTCGGTGATGGCGACCATCGGGGCGAGCTCGGGGTCGATGACCTCCCCGGCGTCCGAGCCGATCAGGTCGGCGACCGACGCCGACTCGTCCGCCGTCGCCACGGGCGCACCCTGGACGCCCATCAGGCCGGCGGCGACGCCGCCGACGACGAGCGCGGCGAGCAGCGCGGCCGGTCGCCCGCGAAGGGAGGTGCGGCGAGGCGGCGAAGGGACGACGACCCGGTGCTCGCGCGTCGACCCGGCGTGCCTCGACCCCATGGACCTGCCTCTCGGGAGGACCCGGTCACCACCTGCGGAACCGGATCGGTTGCCCCCACCCAAACACGGTGTGACCGCCCTGTGACCCCCTGCTCGGCGTGTTCGGAATGACACGCCTGTAATTTCTTCGCGACGCAGGGTTGCGACCCGCGCCGCCAGGGAAACGGCACCCTCCCTCCGGGAGGCGCCCAGGGGCTGCCGGCGTGGCCCGGGCGCCCGGAGTCCTGGCGCCCCCGGGCTCACTCCGCGGCGACGAGCGCCAGGTCGGCGGCGATGTCCCGGCCGGAGTTGCCTGCGTCGAACGCGACGTCCGCCTCGCCGTCCGTGCCGTAGAGGAGAAGCAGCGCCGAGTGCGCCTCGCCGCCGTCCTCGGCCAGCGGCACCCCGGCCGCCAGCTGCGCCTGGTCGATCTGCTCCTGGTCGCCGGTCAGCCCGACGAAAGCGGTCGGCAGGTCGGCGTCGAACCGGTCGAGGTACTCCTCGAGCACCTCGGGGGTGTCACGGGCCGGGTCGGTGGTGACGAACACCACGGTGGTGCTGCCGGCGACCGCCGGGTCGACGTCGCGCAGGGCGAGGGCGACGTCGGCCATCGTGCTCGGGCAGATGTCCGGGCAGTTGGTGTAGCCGAAGAACAGCAGCGTCGGTCCCTGGGCGGTGCGCGCCGCGAAGTCGTAGGGCGCCCCGGTCGAGTCGGTGAGGGTGAACGACGGCTTCTGGTAGGGGTCGTGCAGGTAGAGCCCCTGGTACGGGCTGGCAGCGGCCGACACCGTGGCCGGCGGCTCGCCGCCGCCGTGGTCGTGACCCTCGGCACCGGCGTCGCCGCCGCAGCCGGCCAGCAGGAGCGCGCCGGTGAGGGCGAGCGCGGCAGGCCCGCGACGGATCGTCCGGCCGGGCGCGCGGTGGAGCGGAGTCACCCCGCCACGGTACGTCGGCGGGCCGCCAGGCCGAGGGCGAGGCCGGTCAGCCCGGCCAGCAGGCCGAGGGCCCCGAGCACCAGCGCGGCCACCGCGAGCCCGTTCCCACCGTCCTCGGCGGCAGCGGCGGTGCCGGCCGCCGGGTCGGTCGGAGCGGCCGCCACCGGGTCGGCCGGGGCGCCGTGCCCGTCCGCGGCGCCGGCACCCCCGGTCAGGGACAGCACCGGCGCCGGGCGCTGCGGCTCCGGCTGGCCCGCGACGGTCGGCTCGATCCACGCGGCCTCCGAGCCGTCGCTGTAGACCTGGACGGCGTTGAAGGTCAGCGACTCGACCTCGGGGAACGGACCGCCGGACAGCGCGAACTCCTGGAACTGCCCCGGCGCGATCCCGCCGCCGGCATCGGCGCGGAACTCCACCACCGACACGGCCTCGGTGACCTGCTCGCCGCCCGCCTCGACCGGCGGGTCGAGCCGGGTGGAGGTCAGGGTGACCGTCCAGCCGGGCACCGGCTGCGCGCGCACCGACGTCAGCGGCGCGTCGGTCGGCAGCTGGATCCGCAGGGCCACGGTGCTGGCGGCGTCGCTCTCGTTGGGCACCCGGAAGGTGACCTTGCCGTAGCCACCCGGCGCCGCGTCGGCGGAGGAGACGGTGACGTGCGCCGAGGCGACCCCGCCGCCGAGGACCACCAGGACGGCGGTGAGCAGGGCGACGGCGAGGGCGCGCGGCCGGGACGGGTGCGGGGACACAGATCTCCTTGGTCGGGGTGGGAACCGGTCAGCGGACCGGGAAGACGGTGCTGGCGGTGGTGGCGGTGAACTCGTCGAGCCGGACGGTGACGGTGAGCGTCCAGGTGCCGGCGGTGGGCAGCGTCGTCCCCTCGCCGGCGTAGTGGCCGGGCCCGGCGGCGGCCAGCTCGACGTCCAGCGGGCCGATCTGCTGCTGCCGCTCGGCGAGGCTGACCCGCACCTCGCGCGGCTGGGTCAGCTGCCCCGCCTCGTCGTACAGGTAGAGGTGCAGGGTGGTCGGCCCGGGACTGGCCGGGGTGAGCGAGACCATCACCGAGCCGTTCCCCGCGCCCCCGCCGGCGGCCTGCAGCGGCAGGGTGACCTCCACCGGCGCGGCGACGGCCGCGCGGGCCGGCGGCGTGCCGACCAGGACGGCGGAGAGCGCCAGCACGACCAGCGCCCCGGCGACCTCCAGCAGCACCGACCGGCGCAGCGAGCGCACCTCCGCGGAACCGGGGTCCGGTCCCGGTTCGGGGAGGCCGTCCGCCGGGGACGCCGCACCGCCAGGCGGAGCGGCGAACGCCTGCGCCACCACCCGCCGGCGCGACAGCGGTCCTCCCGGCCGCCCGCCCATCCGCTGCTGCACCCAGTCCCGGCTGACCGCGGCCACCGCGAGGACGGCGAGCACCGCGATCAGCTTGGCCACCAGCAGCCAGCCGTAGCCGGTGCTGACCAGCGCGGCGGGCGTGCCGACCTCCCGGACCGACTGCAGCACCCCGCTGAGCACCAGGGCGGTCACCAGACCGGCGGCCAGCCGGGACCAGGCCGGCAGCACCGACCGCAGTTCCGCGCCCGGGACGCCCGGGACCAGGGCCGCCGCGGCCAGGGCGGCCAGCCCGCCCAGCCAGCAGGCCATCGCCGCGACGTGCACGGAGGTGACGGCCACGGCCAGGCCGGGGAGCGGGCCGGCGACCGGGTGGCCGACCGCGGCCACGGTGACGACCAGGCCGAGGGCCAGCACCCCGGCGAGCCCGAGCAGCGGCGTGCCGGGCGGGCGGCCCCTCCGCCAGCCGGCGAGCAGGACGGCTGCCAGCCCGACGGCCAGGCCGGCCCGCAGCAGCAGCGTGACGCCGTACGCCGACCCGGTGGTCGCCGCGAGCAGGGCGGGATCGGTCAGCGCGCCCAGTCCGGCGCCCGCGGCGTAGGGCCCCTGCAGCGCCAGACCGAGCAGCGCCGCGACCGCCACCGCCCCGAGCCCCGCGGCGGTCAGCCGGCGCAGCAGCGGCACGCCCCAGCCGCCCCCCGCGGTGGAGGGGGTGTCCCCGCGGTCGACGGCGCGGTCACCCCCGACACCGCGAGGACGCGCCCAGCAGGTGACCAGCAGCACCGGCACGCCCAGCCCCAGGGACAGCCCCAGGTACCCCAGCCACCGGGTGACCGGCAGCACGGCGGCGACCACCGGGTCGGCCGAGGCGCCTTCCCCCGCGGCGGGGGCGGCGGGGAGCTCGCCGTCGCCCACCACGAAGGACCAGGCGCCGGCGATCGGGTGCGAGTCCGCCGACACCACCCGGTAGGTGGCCACGTAGCCCGCGTCGGGCAGGCCGCTCCGCAGCGGCACGGTGACGACGCCGTCCCGGACCGTCGGCGTCCCGGTGTCCACCCGCCGGCCCTCGCCGTCCAGCACCCGGGCGTAGCCGGCGCCCAGCGAGACGTCCTCGTCGAACTCGACGACCACCTCGGCCGGGACGGCGGTCAGCCGGTCCCCCTGGGCGGGCGTGGTGGAGACGACGGTGGCGTGTGCCAGCGCCGGCCGCGCGGTCAGCACGTCGAACAGCAGCGCCCCGCCGAGCACGGCGACCAGCACGACTCCGGCGGACAGCAGTCGCCGGGCCGCCGCGGCTCCGGATCGCCCGGCCACGGATCGCCATCGCCTGCGCACGGTGGAGTAGTCGCCGGTCCGCCCCCGGTGGTTCCCGTGACGTACGTGACGTCCCGATGGGGGGAGGTGTCCCCGCGGTGGACGGCAGGTGGCCACAGGGCGACCTATGCTCCCCGACGGCCACCCCGCCGCCAGGCGCGGTGGACCTCCGCCTCTCACCCACCGGAGCACAGCGTGCGATTCAGGATCACGCCCAAGGACTCGAGCTTCTACGACATGTTCACCGTCTCGGCGGCCAACCTGGTGACGGCGATGGACGTCCTCGGCGAGTTCGTGCACGAGCACACCCGCCGGGAGGAGCTCGGCCGGCGACTGCGCGACCTCGAGCACACCGGGGACCAGGCGACGCACGCCATCTTCCGGCAGGTGAACTCCAGCTTCGTCACGCCGTTCGACCGCGAGGACATCTACAAGCTGGCCAGCGACCTCGACGACGTCATGGACTGCGTCGAGGCCGCCGCCGACCTCGTCGTCCTCACCAAGCTGGGCACGCTGCCGGCCGAGATGGGGCAGCAGGTGGCGTTGCTGCAGCGCTGTGCCCAGGTCACCGCCGAGGCGATGCCCCGGCTGCGGTCGATGAAGGACCTCTCCGACTACTGGATCGAGGTCAACCGGCTGGAGAACGAGGCGGACAAGCTCTACCGCCGGCTGCTGTCCCGGCTCTACTCCGGGGAGTTCGACGCGCTGGAGATCCTCAAGCTCAAGGAGGTGGCCGACCAGCTCGAGGAGGCCGCCGACGCCTTCGAGCACGTGGCCAACGTGGTCGAGACCATCGCCGTCAAGGAGTCCTGAGCCCACCATGGACGGGCTCTTCGTCGCCCTCGTCGTGATCGTGGTCGTCGCCCTGGTGTTCGACTACACCAACGGCTTCCACGACGCCGCCAACTCGATCGCCGTCGCCGTCTCCACCAAGGCGCTCACCCCGCGGACCGCGCTGGCGCTGGCCGCGGTGATGAACCTGGTCGGGGCGCTCATCTCGACCAGCGTGGCCAAGACGGTCGGCGCCGGCATCATCGACGCACCCACCGGCAGCGAGGGTCTGCAGCTGGTGTTCGCCGCGTTGATCGGGGCCATCACCTGGAACATGATCACCTGGTACTACGGGCTGCCGTCCTCGTCGTCGCACGCGCTGATCGGCGGCCTCGTCGGCGCCGCGCTGGCCGCCGCCCACTCGGTGCAGTGGATGGGCATCCTGGACAAGGTCGTCATCCCGATGATCCTGTCGCCGCTGGTCGGCTTCGGCCTGGGCTACCTGGTCATGCTCGCGCTGCTGTGGTCCTTCCGGAGGGCCAACGCGCACAAGGCCGAGCGCGGCTTCCGCTACGCCCAGATCGTCAGCTCCGCGACCATGGCCCTGGGCCACGGGATGCAGGACGCGCAGAAGACGATGGGCATCATCACGCTGGCGCTGGTCACCGCCGGGGAGATCGACACCTTCGACGTCCCGTTCTGGGTGATCCTGGCCGCCGCCCTGGCGATCGCTGCCGGCACCTACGCCGGCGGCTTCCGGATCATCCGGACGATGGGCCGGCGGATCATCCAGCTCACGCCCACCGGCGGCTTCGCCGCCCAGACCGTGGCCTCCGGGGTCATGGTCACCACGGCCACCGTCTTCGCCGTGCCGGTCTCGACCACGCACATCACGACCACGTCGATCATGGGCGTCGGGGCCACCCGGCGGCTGTCCGCGGTGCGCTGGGGGGTGGCGGGCAACATCGTCATCGCCTGGATCGTGACCCTGCCGGCCGCTGCCGCCGTCGCCGCCGTGGCGTTCTTCATCACCAACGCCGTCATCGGCTGACCCACCTCGGCGTCGGCCGGCCGACGCCGAGGTGCGGACGTGCGACTCGCCGACCACGTTCGGCTCAAGTCCACCAACATGGTAGACATATCGCCATGCGGACGACGGCGATGCCCGGCGAGCTCCTCGTGGGCCGCCTGCACATCGACCTCCTCCGCGTCTGCACCGCCCGTTGTCCGGGTTGCTGACCCTCTCGCGCCGCTAGGCGCGCCTCCCTGTCAGCACTGCACGGCAGCGCCGTTCGCGCGCGCCTGCACTTCTCCCCCGGAGCACCTCTGTGAAGACCCTCGTCCTGCTTGCCCTCGTCGGCCTGGGCGCCCAACTGGTCGACGGCAGCCTGGGCATGGCCTACGGCGTCACGTCGACCACCCTCCTGCTCGCGCTGGGCACCAACCCCGCCGCCGCGTCGGCCTCGGTGCACCTCGCCGAGATCGGCACCACGCTGATGTCCGGCGTCGCCCACTGGAAGTTCGGCAACGTCGACTGGAAGGTCGTCGCCAGGATCGGCCTCCCCGGAGCCGTGGGCGCCTTCGTCGGGGCCACCGTGCTGTCCAGCCTCTCCACCGAGGTGGCCGCTCCGGTCATGTCGCTGATCCTGCTCACCCTGGGCGTCTACCTGCTCGTCCGGTTCACCCTCCGCGGGGTCGACCGGCGCAACATCGGCAAGCCGATGCGCAAGCGCTTCCTCGGCCCGCTCGGCCTGGTCGCCGGCTTCGTCGACGCGACCGGCGGCGGCGGCTGGGGCCCGGTCGGCACGCCCGCCATCCTGGCCAGCGGCCGGATGGAGCCGCGCAAGGTGATCGGCTCGATCGACACCTCGGAGTTCCTCGTCGCCCTGGCCGCCAGCGTGGGCTTCCTGCTGGCCCTGGGCTCGCAGGGCATCGACTTCGTCTGGGTCGCCGGGCTGCTGGTCGGCGGCATGGTCGCCGCCCCCGTCGCCGCGTGGCTGGTGCGCCACGTGCCCCCGCGGATGCTGGGGTCGCTGGTCGGCGGCGCGATCATCCTGACCAACACCCGCACCCTGCTGCGCAGCGACTGGATCGACGCCGCGGACCCGGTCCGGTACGCCGCCTACGCCGTCCTGTACGCCGTCTGGGCCGCCGCGGTCGCGCACTCCTTCCGCGAGCACCGCAAGGACCGGGTGCAGGAGGCGGCCGACGCCCGCGCCGCCGAGGCGGGCCGGATCGTCGCCGGCCACGTGGTCGAGGACGCCGAGCCGGTGGCCAACCGGGTCGCGCCGCGGGCCGCGGAGCTCGACCCGGTCCCCGGCGGTCGCCCGCAGGACCCCCGGGACTGAGGAAGGACCCCCTCCTCCCCGCCCCTCGCAGGCTCGGGGCGGTGCCCTGGAGGGGGCCGCTCCACGGTGCACGCGGACGGCGGGATCCCCGCCGGGAACCCTCCGCGAGCGTGCACCGTCGCCGGGGTCGGCCTCTCGGCGGCTCAGTGGGTGGCGAGCAGGGCGGCCTCCAGGTCGGCGGGGAGGCCGGGCAGCTCCCGGCCCGCCGGGGGCTCCGGACGCCGGCCGGTCCGCATCCACGCCCAGGTGTCGGCCACCGAGTCGCGCACCGGGCGGGAGGGCAGGCCGAGCTCCCGGGCCCGGCGGGTGCCCACGTCCCAGGCCGTGCCGGCGACGTCCGCAGGCAGCCACAGCGGGAGGTGCACCCACGGCTGGACGCCGGCCGCCAGCAGGTCGGCCTCGGGGACGGGCTCCCAGCTGACCTGGCTGCCGGTGACCTGGCGGCAGGTCTCCAGCAGCCCGCCGAGCGTGGTCATGCCGGCGGGGCCGGTGGCGTTCACCGCTCCGGAGAGCCCGCGCTCAACGGCCTCGACGAGCCAGCCGGCCAGGTCCCGGGCGTCCACCAGCGCGATGGGCTGGTCCAGCGTCTCCGGCACGACCACGCGCCCGCCCGCGGCGATGCGGTCCAGCCACCAGCCGAGCCGGTACAGCGGGTCGTGCGGGCCGACGATCAGCCCGGCGCGGGCGGTGAGGAACCGCTCCCCCAGGGCCGCCCCGAGCACCCGCTCGCTGTACGCCTTGTTCGGTCCGTAGTCGTCGTCGGGGGTGTCCCAGGTCGGCTGGTCCTCGTCGGGGACGGGGCCGGGCGGCCAGGTGCGGTAGGCGTTGAGGCTGCTGACGAACGCGTAGGCATCGACGCCGGCCAGGGCGGCCGCCGCGTTGTCCGCCGCGGCCCGGGTCTGGCCGGAGGTGTCGACGACGAGCTCCGGCGCCCAGCCGTCCAGCGCGGCGGGCAGGGCCGCCGGGTCGTCCCGGTCGCCGTGCAGGGCCCGGGCACCGGCCGGCGGCTCCCCGGAGACGCCGCGGGTGAAGGTGGCCACCTCGTGTCCGCGCTCGAGCGCCGCGGAGGCGACGTGCCGGCCGAGGAAGTGGGTGCCGCCGAGCACGAGGAGTCGCATGGCCCCACCCCAGTGCAGGCCGCCGGTCGCCGTCCAGCCGGTTCACTCGCGGCGTAGCTCAAACCACCCTGCGGGGGCCCGCCGCGAGCCTGCGAGTGGCGAGGAGGGGCGAAGGGTCCTTGTTCAGACCGCCCGGCGACCGGACAGGTGCGCGACCTCGGGGACCGGGCGGGAGCCGGCCGCGGCCAGGACGTACTGCGGCGTGCTGCGCTCGTCGCGCTGCCCGCTCATCCGCAGGGCACGCACGCCGGTGAGCGCGTCGGCCTCCGGCGGCACCACGAGGAGGTCGATCCGGCGGCCGCCCTCGGCGGTCATCGACACCAGCTGCGGGTGCATGGTGGCGAAGGCCCCGGTACGGACGACGCGGCCGTTGACGGCCACCTTGCGCGGCGGCACGGTCTCCCACGGCTGCACGGGGTGGGTGAACCGCTCGATCCGCACGCCGAGCAGCTCCAGGGCGGCGACCAGTTCGGGCAGCTCTCCGGCGAGGTCGCGGCTGCGCGGCCACCAGGCCCCGTCGAACGCCGTCTCGGCGGTGGTCCCCTCGACTCGGAGCCGCAGCCGCACGTCGATGCCGTTCCGGAACCCCGCTGCGCGCCCGCTGGTCATGGGTCGACCACCTCTCGTCCTGTTCCCCCGGGCGCGCGGCAGGCCGCGGACACCCCTCCAGTGCGGAAGCTACGACCCCGGCGCCGACACCCCGGCGCGCCACCGGGGAGCCGGCGGGACGTGTCTGCGGCCTACGGCAGGTCTGCACGCAGCGTGACTCGCCGACGACAGTCGCCACAGCTGTCCCGTCCGTCCCGGCACTCCCTGCCCGGACGACGACGCCCCCGCCACCACGGGGGCGACGGGGGCGCTACGGCCCCGCTGCAGGGTCCCGCCGCGAGCTGGCGAGCGGTGGGGGGCAGCGGTCAGGCCCCCTCCCGGGCACCGCCCCGAGCTTGCGAGGGGTGGGAAGGAGGGTCAGGCCCCGCTGCAGGGTCCCGCCGCGAGCGTGCGATCGGTGGGGGCAGCGGTCAGGCCCCCTCCCGGGCACCGCCCCGAGCTTGCGAGGGGTGGGAAGGAGGGGGTCCTTCCTCAGGCGGGCTTGGGCTTGCGGTTCTTGGCCTTGCCCCGCTCGGTCTGGTCCAGCACGACCTTGCGGACCCGCACCGTCGCCGGGGTGACCTCGACGCACTCGTCCTCGGCGCAGAACTCCAGCGCCTGCTCCAGGTTGAGCAGCCGCGGGGGGATGAGCCGCTCCAGCTCCTCGGAGGTGGACTTGCGCATGTTGGTGAGCTTCTTCTCCTTGGTGATGTTCACGTCCATGTCGTCCGGACGGGAGTTCTCACCGACGATCATGCCCTCGTAGACCTCGGTGCCCGGCTGCACCATGAGCTGGCCGCGCTCTTGCAGCGAGAACATCGAGTACGTGGTCGCCACACCCGTCCGGTCGGCGACCAGCGACCCGGTCGGCCGGGCGCGCATGTCGCCGAGCCACGGCTCGTAGCCCTCGAGGTTGTGGTTGAGGACGCCGGTGCCCCGGGTCTCGGTGAGGAACTCGGTGCGGAAACCGATCAGGCCGCGCGAGGGGACGATGTACTCCATCCGCGCCCACCCGGTGTCGTGGTGCACCAGGTTCTCCAGCCGACCGCGCCGGACGGCGAGCGCCTGGGTGAGCGTGCCGACGTACTCCCCCGGGGTGTCGATGGTGACCCGCTCGACCGGCTCGTGCAGCTTGCCGTCGATCTCCTTGGTCACCACGGTGGGCCGGCCGACGGTGAGCTCGAATTCCTCGCGGCGCAGCTGCTCGACCAGGATCGCCAGCGCCAGCTCGCCGCGGCCCTGCATCTCCCAGGTGTCGGGACGGTCGGTGGGCAGCATCCGCACCGACACGTTGCCGACCAGCTCCTGGTCGAGACGGTTCTTGATCAGCCGGGCGGTGAGCTTCTTGCCCGACCTGCCGGAGATCGGCGAGGTGTTGATCCCGATGGTGATGGAGATCGACGGCTCGTCCACGGTCAGCGGCGGCAGCGGGCGGGGGTCGTTCGGGTCGGCGAGGGTGTCGCCGATCATGATGTCCTCGATGCCGGCGATGGCGACCAGGTCGCCGGGGCCGGCGCTGTCGGCGCTGGTGCGGTCCAGGCCCTCGGTCATCAGCAGCTCGGTGATCTTGACCCGCTGGACGGTCCCGTCGACCTTGCACCAGGCGACCTGCTGGCCGTTCTTCATCTCACCGGAGTGGATGCGCAGCAGCGCGAGCCGGCCGAGGTAGGGCGAGGCGTCGAGGTTGGTGACCTGCGCGCGCAGCGGCTCCTCGGCGTCGTAGGTCGGCGCCGGGATGGTCTCCAGCAGGGTCTGCACCAGAGGCTGCAGGTCCGGGCTGTCCGGGCTCGTGCCGTCGGCCGGACGGTTGAGCGACGCCTGGCCGGTCTTGCCCTGGACGTAGACGATCGGGAACTCCAGCGCCTCGGCGGGCAGGCCGGCGTCCTCCAGCAGCTCCAGGAAGAGCTCGTAGCACTCGTCGACGACCTCGGCGATGCGGGCGTCGGACCGGTCGGTCTTGTTCACGGCCAGGATGACCGGCATCCCCTTGCCCAGCGCCTTGCGGAGCACGAAGCGGGTCTGCGGGAGCGGGCCCTCGGAGGCGTCGACGAGCAGGACGACGCCGTCCACCATGGACAGGCCGCGCTCCACCTCGCCGCCGAAGTCGGCGTGGCCGGGGGTGTCGACGATGTTGACGATCACCGGGTTGCCGTCGGCGTCGGCCAGCCGGATGGCGGTGTTCTTGGCGAGGATGGTGATCCCGCGCTCGCGCTCCAGGTCCATGGAGTCCATGACCCGGTCCTGCGTCGAGTCGTTGTCGGTCCCCTCGCCCTTGGCCCGGTGCAGCGCTCCGGACTGCCGGAGCAGGGCGTCGACCAGGGTCGTCTTGCCGTGGTCGACGTGGGCGATGATCGCCACGTTGCGCAGGTCGTTGCGGGTGGGCATGCGGAGAGGCACCTCGGGGGTCGCGTGGGGGCGTCCGCGCGGTGGCGCCGGACACGGGTACAACGGCCGCCGAGCCGGCGACCTTCCCATTCTAGGCGACCGAACGGCGCCTTCCGGCCGGCTGTGACCGGTCAGGCACTCAGGAAGGACCTCGGTCCCCCTCATCCCTCGCAGGCTCGGGACGAGCCTCTGGACCGAGGCCTCAGGGCGCCGGCCGGTCCGCGACCACCCAGGCGAGCCCGGCCGCGACGGCGGTGACGACACCGACGGCCAACCAGGACGGCCACCCGACGCCGAGGGCGAGCACGTGCGCCAGCACGAACGCGGCGACGTAGGCGACACCGAGGCCGAGTGCCACGGCGGCTCCGCGGCGGCGGTGCCAGAGCCACGCGGCGGCCAGCCCGCCCCCGACGAACAGCGCCCCGCCCAGCGCCCGGACGCCGGTCGCCTGGGCAACTCCGAAGCCGGCGGCCAGGCCCAGCGCGACGGGGACGGCGGAGGGAAAACGGGTCTGCGCCCGCGTCAGCGACGGTGTCGACATGTCGCCCAGTGTCCTCCTCGACATGACGACGCCGCGGCCAGAACGCGGCGAGGGCCCCGGGGAACGGTCACCCGGGGCCCTGCATCCCGACACCTGCGCGCGGGCGGCCCCTCTGCAGGGTCCCGCGCCGAGCCTGCGAGGCGTGGGGGGCAGAGGGGTCCTTGCTCACGCAGAGCGGAGCACGGCCTCGATCTCGAGCTCGATGGAGACCTTGTCGCCGACGACGACGCCGCCGCCGTCCATCGGCATGTCGATGTCCACGCCGAACTCCTTGCGGGAGATCTCGGTCTTGCCGCTGAAGCCGGCCCGCGTGCCGCCGTAGGCGTCGGGACCGAAGCCGTTGAGCTCCAGAGCCAGGGTGACCGGCTTGGTGATGCCCTTGATGGTGAGGTCGCCCTCGACGGTCCAGTCCTCGCCGTGGTTGCGCACCGCGGTGGAGCGGAAGGTCATGACCGTGTGGTTGCCGGTGTCGAAGAAGTCCGCGGACTTGATGTGGGCGTCCCGCTGCTCCTGCCGGGTGTCGATCGAGTCCATGTCCACGGTGGCCGTGACGGTCGAGTCGGCCGGGTTCGCGGCGGTGACGATCTCGCCGGAGAACTCGCGGAAGTAGCCGCGGACCTTGCTGACCATCATGTGCCGGACCGAGAAGCCGACGGTCGAGTGGCTGGCGTCGATGTCCCAGGTGCCGACGACGTAGCCGGGGATCTGGACGGTGGTGCTGCTGGTCATGGTGTCTCCATCTGGTTGAGCGTTTGACTGACTGCTGCGGTGAGCGTAGTTGAGAACTTGATTATTCCGCCAGTACCCTGAGGAACATGAGCGCGTCGCCGTCGTCGAGCTGCCCGTCCGAGGAAGACCCACCGCTGACCGGGCCGACCCCCGCCGGCACCGCGGGACCGACCCGCTGGCTGGACGCCGAGGAGCAGCGCGCCTGGCGCGCCTGGCTCTACAGCACCCAGCTGCTGCAGGAGCGGCTCGACCGCGAGCTCACCCGGGGGACCGGCATCTCGCACGCCTACTACGAGATCCTGGTGCAGCTCTCCGAGGCGCCCGAGCGCCGGATGCGGATGAGCCAGCTCGCCGACCTCAGCCTGTCCTCGCGCAGCCGGCTGTCGCACGCGGTCACCCGGCTGGAGGAGCGGGGCTGGATCCGCCGCCAGGTCTGTCCCGAGGACGGCCGCGGCCAGCTCGCCGTCCTCACCGACGAGGGCTTCGCGGCTCTGGAGGCCGCTGCGCCGGTGCACGTGGAGAGCGTCCGCACCCACCTGTTCGACCAGCTGAGCCCGGCACAGGTCGCCGCGCTGCAGGACATCGGGGGGACGCTGCTGCGGCACCTGCAGGACCGCTGACCCTGCGCCGCCGGTCGGCACCCGCCCGGTGCGGCCCACCCGGAGGGGGTGTCCCGGTCCGCGCCCGGCCGCGCGGCGCTCGCGGGGTCACTACTCTGCGCCGGTGACCTGCGTCCGTCCGGCCCGCCGGATCGCGCTGCCGTGGTGACCGACCACAGCGGCGTACACCTCCCGCACGTCGAGCAGTCCCCCACCCGGCAGGTGGGTCGCCGGGTGGTCATCGCCGCCATCGTGCTGGCGCTGACCGTGCTGATCGTCTACCTCGACCGGGACGGCTACCGGGACAACGGCGGCGGCGAGATCAGCGTCCTGGACGCCACCTACTACGCCACGGTGACCCTCTCCACCACCGGGTACGGCGACATCACGCCGGTCGAGCCCGGCGCGCGACTGGTCAACATCCTCGTGATCACGCCGCTGCGGATCATGTTCCTGCTCATCCTCATCGGCACGACCCTCGAGGCGCTCACCGCGAGCTCCCGGGAGGAGTTCCGGATCCGACGCTGGAGGTCCCGCGTGCGCCAGCACGTCATCGTGTGCGGCTACGGCACCAAGGGCCGCAGCGCCATCCGCGCCCTGCTCGGCAACGGCACCGAGGCCGGGCAGATCCTGGTCGTCGACTCCAACCCGGCGGCGGTCGAGGAGGCCAGCTCGGCCGGGTTCACCGCCGTGGTCGGGGACGCCGGCCGCGCCGAGGTGCTCCGGCGCACGGCGGTGGAGAAGGCCCGGGCGGTCATCGTCGCAGCCAGCCGGGACGACGCGGCCGTGCTGATCACCCTCACCGTCCGCCAGCTCAACCCCACGGTGCCGATCACGGCCAGCGTGCGCGAGGAGGAGAACGCCAGCCTGCTGCGGCAGTCCGGCGCCGACTCGGTGATCACGTCGTCCGCGGCGGCCGGGCGGCTGCTCGGCCTGTCCACGGACAGCCCCCGGGTGGTGGCGGTTGTGGAGGACCTGCTCACCGCCGGGCGTGGGCTGGACCTGGTGCAGCGGCCGGCGGCGCAGTCGGAGGTGGGCCTGGACGCCCGGTCCCTGCGCGACGTCGTCCTGTCCGTCACCCGCGGTGGCCGGACGCTCCGCTTCGACGACCCGCTCATCGGCACCCTGCAGTCCGAGGACGTCCTGGTCGTCGTCAAGTCCCGCCGCTGAGCGCCGTGCCCGGGCGCACGATCGTGCGCCCGGGCACCGCACGGGACCGGGCAGGCCCGGGCCGGCACCCGGTCAGGGCCGCGGGTCGGGGCTCCGGGTGATCGCCGGGTCGGTCACCGCCACCGGGGCCAGGACGTCGTCGATCCGCCGCTTCACCTCGGGGTCGAGCCGCACGCCGGAGGCCTTGACGTTGTCGGTCACCTGCTCGGGGCGGCTGGCGCCGATGATCGCGGCGGCGACGTTCTCCTCCTGGAGCACCCAGGCGAGCGCCAGCGCGCCCATCGACAGCCCGAGGTCCGCGGCCACCGGCTCGAGCTCCTGCACCCGCTCGAGGACGTCGTCCTTCATCCAGCGCTGGATGAACCGGGCGCCGCCACCCTTCTCGTCGGTGGCCCGCGACCCCTCCGGCACCGGCTCGCCGGGCCGGTACTTGCCGGTGAGCACGCCCTGCGCGAGCGGGGAGTAGACGACCTGGCTGATGCCCAGCTCGCGGCAGGCCGGTATCACCTCGCCCTCGGGCACCCGGTAGAGCGCGGAGTACTGCGGCTGGTTGGAGACCAGCGGCACGCGGAGCTCGTCGGCCAGCACCTTGGCGGCCCGGATCTCCTCGGCACGCCACTCGGAGACGCCGATGTAGAGCGCCTTGCCCGCGTGCACGACGGCGGCGAAGGCCTCCATCGTCTCCTCGAGCGGGGTCTCGTGGTCGTAGCGGTGGGCCTGGTAGAGGTCCAGGTAGTCGGTGCCCAGCCGGCGCAGCGTCCCCTCGATCGAGTCGCGGACGTGCTTGCGGGACAGGCCGCGCTCGTTGACGCCGTCCCCGGCCGGGAAGTAGACCTTGCTGAAGATCTCTATGCGGCTGCGCCGCTCGCCGGCGAGCGCCTTGCCCAGCACCTCCTCGGCCCGCCCCTCGGCGTAGACGTCGGCGGTGTCGAAGGTGGTGATGCCGGCGTCCAGCGCCGCCCGGACGCAGGCGGTCGCCGCGTCGGCCTCCACCTGCCCGCCGTGGGTGATCCAGTTGCCGTAGGTGAGCTCGCTGATCTTCAGGCCGCTGCGGCCCAGGTGTCGGGACTCCATGCCCCGCCGGTACCCGCGCCTCCCCCCGCCGTCCGTTCCGTCTGGGATGCCGGACAGGCGTGGCCGCGCAGGGCTGGGACGCGCCGTCCCGACGGTGTGCGATGGGCGCATGGACGCACTCCACGCCGCCGGTCCGGCGGAGTCGCTGGACCGGCGCTTCGCCGCCACCTGGACCGACCTGGCCGACGTCGGCCGCGACCGGACGACGGGCGGCTACCGGCGGTTCGCCTGGACCGCGGCGGACCGGGAGCTGCGGGAGTGGTTCACCGACCAGGCCGGCCGGCGGGGGATGTCCTCCGAGCAGGACCGCAACGGCAACCTCTGGGCCTGGTGGGGCGAGCCGGGGCCCGGGGCCGTGGTGACCGGCAGCCACCTGGACAGCGTTCCCGACGGCGGCGGCTACGACGGCCCTCTCGGGGTGGTCTCCGGCTTCCTGGCCGTGGACGAGCTGCGGTCCCGCGGTGCAGCACCCGACCGGCCCGTCGCGGTGACGGCCTTCAGCGACGAGGAGGGGGCGCGCTTCGGCGTGGCCTGCGTCGGCAGCCGGCTGCTCACCGGCACGCTCGACCCGGACCGGGCCCGAGCCCTGCGCGACCGGGACGGCGTTCCGCTGGCCGAGGCGATGCAGCGCGCCGGCGCCGACCCGCGGGCGCTGGGGCGGGACGACGAGGCCCTCGCCCGGATCGGTGCGTTCGTGGAGCTGCACGTCGAGCAGGGCCAGGGGCTGGTGCACGCCGGCCGGCCGGTCGGGGTGGCCACCGGCATCTGGCCGCACGGCCGCTGGCGCTGCCGGTTCGACGGGGAGGCCAACCACGCCGGCACCACCCGGCTGGCAGACCGGCGGGACCCGATGCTGCCGTACGCCGTCGCCGTGCTGGCCGCCCGGACGCTCGCCGAGCAGACCGGCGCGGTGGCCACCTTCGGCAAGGTGCAGATCTCCCCCAACGGCACCAACGCCATCGCCTCCCGCGTCGAGGCGTGGCTGGACGGCCGCGCGCCGGACGGCGCCACGGTCGAGCGGCTCGTCGCCGGCATCACCGCAGCCGCCGAGGACGCCGCCCGTGCGCACGGCACGACGGTCGAGGTGACCCGGGAGTCCTGGTCCCCCGTCGTGGACTTCGACCCGCGGCTGCGCGACCGGATCGGCACGCTGCTCGGCGGGGTCCCCGAGCTGCCCACCGGCGCCGGCCACGACGCGGGGGTCCTGGCCGCCCGGGTGCCCACCGCCATGCTGTTCGTGCGCAACCCGACCGGGATCAGCCACAGCCCGGCCGAGCACGCGACCGCCGAGGACTGCGTCGCCGGCGTCCGGGCGCTCGCGACGGTGCTGGAGGACCTGGCATGCCGGTGACGAGGTTCTTCGCCGACTCCGCGTGGCTCGGCGGGGACCGGGTCGAGGACGACGTGCTGATCGAGGTCACCGGGGAGCGGATCACCGCACTGCGCCCGGGCACCGACCGCCCCGCCGACGCGGTGCACCTGGCCGGCGTGACCCTGCCCGGGCTGGTCGACGCCCACAGCCACGCGTTCCACCGCGCGCTGCGCGGCCGCACCCACCGCGGCGGGGGCACCTTCTGGACCTGGCGGGAGGACATGTACGCCGTCGCTGCCGGACTGACCCCCGACTCGTACCACGCGCTGGCCCGGGCCACCTACGCGGAGATGGCGCTGGCCGGGATCACCTGCGTCGGGGAGTTCCACTACCTGCACCACGGCCCGGACGGCGTCCCCTACGCCGACGCCAACGCCATGGGGCAGGCGCTGCTGGCCGCCGCCGAGGACGCCGGCATCCGGATCACCCTGCTGGACGCCTGCTACCTGCGCGGAGGCATCGGGACGGCGCTGCAGGGTCCGCAGCTCCGCTTCGGCGACGGGGACGCCGCGCGCTGGGCCGAGCGGGCCGCGGCGCTGCAGGGCTCGCCGGGGGCCCGGATCGGCGCCGCCGTCCACTCGGTCCGCGCGGTGCCCGAGGACCAGCTGGCCACGGTGGTGGCCTGGGCCGACGAGCGCGGCGCCCCGCTGCACGTCCACCTGTCCGAGCAGCGCGCCGAGAACGAGGCCTGCCTCGCCGCCTCGGGCCGGACACCGACCCAGCTGCTCGCCGACGCCGGGGCGCTGGGGCCGCACACCTCCGCGGTGCACGCCACGCACCTCACGCCGGCCGACGTCAGCACGCTCGGCACGTCCGCGACCACCGTCTGCCTGTGCCCGACGACCGAGCGGGACCTCGCCGACGGCATCGGGCCGGCCCGGCGGCTGGCCGACGCGGGGTCCCCGCTGTCGCTGGGCACCGACAGCCATGCCGTCGTCGACCTGTTCGAGGAGGCCCGCGGGGTGGAACTGCACGAGCGGCTGGCGTCCGAGCGGCGCGGGCACTGGAGCGCCCCGGACCTCCTCCGGGCCGCCACCGGCGACGGCGCCGCGTCCCTGGGCTGGCCCGACGCCGGGCGGCTGGCCGTGGGGGCCCTCGCCGACCTGGTGACCGTCGGGCTGGGCTCGGTGCGGCTGGCCGGGGCGCGACCGGAGACGCTGCTCGAGTCGGTGCTGTTCGCCGCCGCCGCCCCCGACGTCCGGGAGGTCGTCGTCGGCGGCCGCCGGGTGGTCACCGGCGGACGGCACACCGCCGTGGGCGACGTGGCCGGCGCCCTGGGCTCGGCGATCGCGGCGGTCCTGCCGTGACCGGCGCCGAGGCCGGGGGCAGCGTGCTCGTCGACGGCATCGGCAGCCTGGTCACCAACGACCCCGGTCTCGGCGAAGGGCCGCTGGGGATCGTCCGGGACGCGGCGCTGGTGCTCGATGGCGGCGTCGTGGCCTGGGCCGGGCCCCGGCGCGCGGTCCCCGAGCAGGCAGCCCGCGAGCGCGTCGACGCCGGCGGCCGCGCGGTGCTGCCCGGGTTCGTGGACAGCCACGGGCACCTGGTGTTCGCCGGCGACCGCACGGCCGAGTTCGCCGCCCGGATGTCCGGCCGGCCGTACACCGCCGGCGGGATCCGGACGACCGTCGAGGCCACCCGGGCGGCGTCCGACGCGGAGCTCGGCCGCCGGACGGCCGCGCTCGTCGCGGAGGCGCTGCGGTCGGGGACCACGACCCTCGAGTGCAAGTCCGGTTACGGCCTCACCGTGGCCGACGAGCGGCGCAGCCTGGACGTCGCCGCGGCGCACACCGAGGAGGTCACGTTCCTCGGTGCGCACGTCGTCCCGGCCGAGTACGCCGACCACCCCGACGACTACGTCGACCTGGTCTGCTCGGCGATGCTCGACGCCTGCGCACCGGCGGCCCGGTGGGTCGACGTCTTCTGCGAGCGCGGCGCCTTCGACGGCGACCAGACCCGCGCCGTCCTGCGCGCGGGCGTCGCCCGGGGGCTGCGGCCCCGGGTGCACGCCAACCAGCTCGGCCCCGGACCGGGCGTGCAGATCGCGGTGGAGTTCGACGCCGCCTCCGCCGACCACGTCACGCACGTGACCGATGCGGACGTCGAGGCGCTGGCCGGCAGCGCGACGGTCGCCACCCTGCTGCCCGGAGCGGAGTTCTCCACCCGCGCCGACTACCCCGACGCCCGCCGGCTCCTCGACGCCGGGGTCACCGTGGCGCTCGCCGCCGACTGCAACCCCGGCTCCAGCTTCACCACCAACATCCCGTTCTGCATCGCCGTCGCCGTCCGGGACATGGGGATGACGCCGGACGAGGCGGTGTGGGCCGCCACCCTGGGCGGCGCGCAGGCACTGCGGCGCACCGACGTCGGCCACCTGGGCGTCGGCGCCCGGGCCGACGTCGTCCTGCTGGACGCGCCCTCGCACGTGCACCTGTCCTACCGGCCCGGTGTCCCGCTCGTCGCCCGGGTGTGGCGGGGTGGGGTGCCGGCCGTCTGACGGCGACCGGCACCCCTTGGCTCAGGCGCCGCCGGCCTCCCGCATCGGGATACGGACGCCCCGCTCCCGCGCGACGTCCTCCGCGCGGTCGTAGCCGGCGTCCACGTGCCGGATCACGCCCGTCCCGGGGTCGTTGGTCAGCACGCGGGCGAGCTTGGCCGCGGCCAGCTCGGTGCCGTCGGCCACGCTCACCTGGCCGGCGTGCAGCGACCGCCCGATGCCCACGCCGCCGCCGTGGTGGATCGACACCCAGCTGGCACCGGAGGCGGTGTTCACCAGGGCGTTGAGCAGCGGCCAGTCGGCGATGGCGTCCGAGCCGTCGGCCATCGCCTCGGTCTCCCGGTAGGGGGAGGCCACCGACCCGCAGTCCAGGTGGTCCCGGCCGATCACCACCGGTGCGCAGATCTCCCCCGAGGCGACCATCTCGTTGAACCGCAGGCCCGCGGCGTCGCGCTGGCCGTACCCCAGCCAGCAGATCCGGGCCGGCAGCCCCTGGAAGGCCACCCGGTCCTGCGCCGCCCGGATCCACCGCTGCAGGTGGTCGTCGTCCGGGAAGAGGTCGAGCACGGCCCGGTCGGTGGCCGCGATGTCCTCCGGGTCCCCGCTCAGCGCTGCCCAGCGGAACGGGCCCTTGCCCTCGCAGAACAGCGGCCGGATGTAGGCCGGCACGAACCCAGGGAAGGCGAAGGCCCGGTCGAACCCGCCCAGCCGGGCCTCGTCGCGGATGGAGTTGCCGTAGTCGAACACCTCCGCCCCGGCGTCCAGGAAGCCGACCATCGCCTCGACGTGCCGCGCCATCGACGCCCGGGCCCGGTCGGTGAACTCCTCGGGCTTGGCCTCGGCGAGGTCCTGCCAGTCAGCGACGTCGACGCCCTCGGGCAGGTAGGACAGCGGGTCGTGCGCGGAGGTCTGGTCGGTGACGACGTCGATCTCCACCCCTCGGCGCAGCAGCTCGGGGAACACGGTCGCGGCGTTGCCCACCAGCCCGACCGACAGCGCCCGCCGCTCGCGCTTCGCCGCCAGGCACCGGGCCACGGCGTCGTCCAGGTCGTCGGCCACCTCGTCGAGGTAGCGGTGCTCCACGCGGCGGCGCAGCCGGGCGGCGTCGACGTCGACGACCAGGCAGACGCCGCCGTTCAGCGTGACGGCCAGGGGCTGGGCGCCGCCCATGCCGCCGCAGCCGCCGGTGAGCGTGAGCGTGCCGGCCAGCGTGCCCCCGAACCGCTTCGCGGCGACGGCGGCGAAGGTCTCGTAGGTGCCCTGCAGGATCCCCTGGGTGCCGATGTAGATCCACGACCCGGCGGTCATCTGCCCGTACATCGTCAGGCCCAGCCGCTCCAGCCGGCGGAACTCCGGCCAGGTGGCCCAGTCGCCGACCAGGTTGGAGTTGGCGATCAGCACCCGCGGCGCCCACTCGTGGGTGCGCATCACGCCGACCGGCCGGCCGGACTGGACCAGCATCGTCTCGTCGTCGGCCAGCGTCGTCAGCGTGCGGACCATGGCGTCGAAGCTGGCCCAGTCCCGGGCGGCCCGGCCGGTGCCGCCGTAGACGACCAGGTCGTCGGGGCGCTCGGCGACCGCGGGGTCCAGGTTGTTCTGCAGCATCCGCAGCGGTGCCTCGGTCTGCCAGCTGCGGGCGGTGAGCGTGGTCCCGCGCGCGGCGCGGACCGGTCGTGCTCCGTCCATGTGTCGGTTCCTCCTCGGGAGTCGGATCGGGGTCAGGACAGTCGGTGGTCGGGCAGTGCGGACTGCGCGGCGGCGAGGACGGCGCCGGTGTGCACGGCCCGGACGACGGCCTCGATCTCCGGCGCGAGGTACCGGTCGGTGCCGGGTCCGGGCACCCCGGCCGCGCGGACGGCGTCGCGCACCGCCGCGGTGGCGGCCGCCGGCCGCAGCGGGGCGCGCAGGTCCAGGGCCCGGGCGGCGGTGAGCACCTCGATGGCCAGGACCCGGGTGAGCCCGTCGACCGCGCGGCGCAGCTTGCGGGCGGCGGCCCAGCCCATCGAGACGTGGTCCTCCTGCATCGCCGAGGACGGGATGGAGTCGACGCTGGCCGGCACCGCCAGCCGCTTGAGGTCGCTGACGATGCCGGCGGCCGTGTACTGGGCGATCATCAGCCCCGAGTCGACGCCGGGATCCTCGGCCAGGAAGGGCGGCAGGCCGTGGTTGCGGGCGACGTCGAGGAACCGGTCGGTCCGCCGCTCGCTCATGCCGGCGACGTCGGCCACGGCGATGGCCAGGAAGTCCAGGACGTAGCCGACCGGGGCGCCGTGGAAGTTCCCGTTGGACTCCACCCGCCCGTCGGGGGTGACGACCGGGTTGTCGACGGCCGAGGCGAGCTCCCGCTCGGCGACCGCGGCGGCGTGGGCGACGGTGTCGCGGGCGGCGCCGTGCACCTGCGGGGCGCAGCGCAGCGAGTAGGCGTCCTGCACCCGGGTGCACTCCGGCCCCCGGTGGCTGGCCATGACGCCGCTGCCGGCCAGCAGCGCCCGGAGGTTGGCCGCCGAGTCCGCCTGGCCGGGGTGGGGGCGCAGCGCCTGCAGGTCCGCGGCGAAGACGGCGTCGGTGCCCAGCAGCGCCTCGACGCTCATCGCCGCGGCGACGTCGGCGGTGCCGAGCAGGCGGCGCAGGTCGGCCAGCGCCAGGACCAGCATGCCGAGCATCCCGTCGGTGCCGTTGATGAGCGCGAGGCCCTCCTTCTCGGCCAGCACGACCGGCTCGACGCCGTGCTCGCGCAGCGCCTCGCCGGCCGGCCGCAGGGTGCCCTCGGCGTCGCGCACGTCGCCCTCACCGGTGACGGCCAGGGCGACGGAGGACAGCGGCGCGAGGTCGCCCGAGCAGCCCAGTGACCCGTGCTCGTGGACGACCGGCGTCAGCCCGGCGTCCAGCAGCGCGGCGTAGGCCCGCGCCGTCTCCGGGCGCACCCCGGTCCGGCCGGTCGCCAGCGTCGACAGCCGCAGCAGCATCAGCGCCCGGACGACCTCGCGCTCGACCTCCGGGCCGCTGCCGGCGGCGTGCGACCGGATCAGGCTGCGTTGCAGCTGGGCCCGCATCGGCACGGGGATGTGCCGGGTCGCCAGCGCGCCGAAGCCGGTGGACACCCCGTAGTGCGGCTGGTCGTCACCGGCGAGCGCCTCGACCACCGCCCGGCTGCGGGCGATCTCCTCCAGGGCGCCGGCGGCCAGCCGGACACCGACGCCGTCGCGGGCCACCCGGACGACGTCCTCGGGCCGGACCGGGCCGCAGCTCACCTCGATCTGCTCAGATCCCACCCCTCCATGGCACACCCGGGGGCGGGCCGACCACCATCACCTGCGGCGCCGGGCTGTCCCGTATCCCAGACATTCGCCTACCCTCCGGCCGTGGCCCAGGACCCCGGCACCCGACCGGCCGGTCGCGGTGGGGTGCCGGCCGCCCGGCAGGCGCTGGCCCTGCTGCAGGCACTGGCCCGCCAGCCGGGCCCGGCGCCTGCCGCGGCGCTGGCCCGGGACCTGGGGCTGCCGCGGTCGACCACCTACCACCTGCTGGCCGAGCTGCAGGCGGCCGGCTTCGTCGTCCACCTCCCCGAGGAGCGCCGGTACGGCCTGGGGGTGAGCGCGTTCGAGCTGGGCAGCGCGTACATGCGGCAGGAGCCGCTGGCCCGGCTGGCCCGCCCGGTGCTCGGCCGGCTGGTCGACGCGGTGGGCCACACCGCCCACCTCGCGGTGCTGCACGGGCGCGAGGTCCTCTACGTGGTGGAGGAGCGCGCCCCCGGGCGGCCGGCCCTGGTGACCGACGTCGGCGTCCGGCTCCCCGCCCAGCTGACCGCCAGCGGCCGGGCGGTCCTGGCCCACCTGCCCCCGGCGCAGGTCAGGGCTCTGTTCCCCGACGTCGGCGCCTTCGTCGAGCGCCACGGCACCGGACCGCGCTCGCTGTCCGCGCTCCGCCGGCTGCTCACCGAGGTCCGGCAGACCGGCTACGCCACCGAGGACGGTCAGGTCACCCCCGGGTTCGCCTCGGTCGCGGCCGCGGTCTACGACCACACGGGCCACCCGGTGGCGGGGACGGCGGTCACCTTCCCATCCGACGCGGTGGACGACGTCACCCGGGAGCGCATGGCGGTCCGCACGGCGCGGGCGGCGTCCGAGCTGACCCGGCGGCTCGGCGGGCGCCTCCCGCAGACCGCCCAGCGACGTCCGCCGCCCCGCTGACCCGTCCGCCACCGGGACCCGCATGGGCCGGAGGACCCGCGGCCGGACGGCGACCGCTCCGGAACCGTATCGGGTTACGATATTCCGGCTGCGGCTCTCACCCCGTGGGGCGGGAGCGAGGCCACCGCGAGGAGGTCCACCGTGCTCAGGGACCAGGGACGCAGGGTGCCGGACGGGCAGGAGCCCCTCCCGGTCGTCGTGGCGGTCGGCGCCGGTGCGGCCGAGGGTGACGCCGTGGTGTGGGCGGCCGCCGAGGCGGCCAGCCGCGGGGCACCGCTGCGCGTGGTGCACGCCGTGCCGCCCCGGTTGGTGGTCGACCCCTACGGGCTGATGCCGCCGGTCGCCGCTCCCCCGATGCCCGGCGTGGTGGCCTCCGAGCTGGTCGCGGTGGCCCTCGACCGGGCCGCCGCCGTGGCACCCGACCTGCCGGTGTCCGGTCACGTGCTCACCGGCGCGCCGGCCCGGCTGCTGGTCGAGCAGAGCAGGGACGCCGCACTGCTGGTGCTCGGCGGACGCGACCGCACCGGCCCGCACGGGCGACCCGCCGACGTGCTGTACGGCCGGGTGGCCGCCCGGGCGTCCTGTCCCGTCGTCCTCGTCCGGGCGCGGCCTCGGGCGCCGGGCGCCCCGGCGGTGCCCCGCGTGGTGGTCGGCATCGACGCCACCAGGTCCTGCGTCCCGGCCGTCGACTTCGCCTTCCGGGCCGCCGCGCAGCGGGGTGTGCCGCTGACCGCCCTGCACACCTGGTCACCGGACGCCCCCGCCGACCTGGAGGGCGCCTGCGGCGCCGCCGCGGTGATCGCGGCAGAGGCCACCCAGGAGCTCGACCGGGTGCTGGACTGCTGGTGCACCCGGGTCCCCGACGTGCCGGTGCAGCGCCGGGTGGTGCGCGGCGACCCGGCCGCGGCGCTCGTCACGGCCTCCCGCGGGGCAGCGCTGGTCGTGCTGGGGTGCCGCGGCCGGGGTCCGGTGCAGAGCCGGTTGTTCGGCTCGGTCAGCCGCCGGGTCGCCCGGGACGCGCTCGCACCGGTGGCCGTCGTCGGCGTCCGGTGCGCCGAGCGGCCGACGGCCCGGCCGGTGGGCCGGTGATGACACCGCGGACCGCGCGGGTCAGCCGGCGCCGTGCCAGGTCGGCGGTGTGAGGGCGGAGTCCATCCGGCGGAGTTCGTCGCGGTGCAGGGCGGCCAGCCGGGCGAGGAGCTGGTCGCCCGCGGCGGTGAGGGTCACCCGCACGACGCGGCCGTCCGCCGGGTCCTCGCCCCGCCGGACCAGGCCCTGGCCCTGCGCCCGGGAGACCAGCTCCACGACGCTGTGGTGCCGCAGCTGCAGCCGGTCGGCCAGCTCTCCGACCGTGGCCCACTCGCGGCCGGGGAAGCCCTTGAGCGCCAGCAGCAGCTGGTACTGCTGCGGCGTGGCGCCGTGCGCCCGGACGGTCTCCTCGCTGAAGCGGAGGTAGCGCCGGATCGCGGACCGGAACCTGGCCAGCGCCTCGAAGTCCTCCTTCGTCAGCGGCTCGGCGTCCTCGGGTGCACCGTCGACGGTCACCCGGCGACTCCGGCGGGCAGGCGCACGTCCACGCGGGTCACGATATCCGCGGCCGACCCCCGATCCCGGCAGCGCGGACGCCGGCGGTCAGCCGCTGCGGTCAGCAGCCGGGCGGCGGGTCGGCCGGGATCAGCGCCGGGGTCGTCCCCTCCGGCAGGAAGTAGGTGAGGTACACGACGGTGGGCTCGGTGCCGTCATTGGCGACGTTGTGGACGTGGGCCGGGTGCGCGAACGCGGTCCCGGCGGTGAAGGTCTCCTCCCGGCAGCCGTGGTCGTCCTCGCCCTTCCCGTGCGTCGGCTCGATCAGCCGCAGCGTCCCGCTCGCCACGACCGCCATGGAGGGTCCGGCGTGGGCGTGCCAGCCCGTGGAGCTCCCCGGCGAGACGGTGACCTGGACCATGGCGACGTCCGTCGGTTCGGTGACCTCCAGTTCCACGCCGGCCTCTTCGTCCTCCAGCTCGAACTCGCCTGCCGATCCCTGGGTCAGCAGGGCGCCTTGCAGGGGCGCCACCGGGGGGATGGGCGCGATGCCGTCGCCCGGGCCGTCATCGGAGTCCGCGTAGGCGGCTCCCGACGACAGTGCGAAGGCCAGCACTGCGCCGAGACCGACCGCGGTCACCTTCGTCTGCGTCGCCACTCCAGGTCGCACGACTGCCTCCCTGACGCTCGAGGTCCCGCCCGGCGGCGGGCGATGCCGACGCTAGGACGGTGCCGGGCAGGGTGGATGAGGAGCGGATGAGACTTCGATGAGGTCCGTTCAGCTCAGCTGGTCGTGCCAGTCGGCGCGGAGCCGGTACCCGGAACCCCGCACCGTCTGGACGACGTCCGCCCCGGGACCCAGCTTCACCCGGAGCGTCCGCACCACGGCGTCCACGACGTTGCTGCCCCCGGTGAACTCCGTGCCCCAGACCTCGCGCAGCAGCTCCGGTCGGGTGACGGGCCGCCCTGCACGACCGCACAGGTGCCGGAACAGCCCGGACTCCAGTGGCGTCAGGACGCACGAGCGGCCCTGGACCATCAGCTCGCGGGTGTCCTCGTCGACCTCCGGCCCCTGACACAGCCCGAGCTCCCTCCCGACGAGCGACGCCAGCCAGCCGTCCACCGACTCGGGGCCGTGGTCGAGGACGGCGCTGGTGCACCACCTGTCGTCCTCGGGAGAGTCGGCCTGCGGCAGCGGACGGAAGCCGAGTGCCTGGACCACGGGCCAGTAGGTCGCAGCGTCGGGGACGGCGACGTACATCCGCCTGAGTGCCGGACGCAGGGCCATGCAGCTCCGCTGGACGTCGAGCCAGCAGGCGGCCTGGGACGCGCAGGGTGACTCGCCGTGCTCGGTGTCCAGCCACTGTCTGAGGCCCAGGGCCACCTGTCCGCGAGGCAGCGGGCGGTCCCACAGGTCCTGGAGCCAGGCCGCGGTGACCACGTCGCCCGGGACCGGGCAGGTGTGCAGGAGCCCCGAGTTCAGCAGGATGGAGAAGCCGGCGACGTCGCCCCGGCGGTCGCGGACGACGGAGAAGCAGTGCGGCGCGACGTCCCACCACCGCTGGGTGACCGCGGCGGAGTCGGCGCCGTCGTGGCGGCGGGCGATCGACCGGACGGCCGCGGCGTCGCCGGGACGTGCCGGCTCGACGGCCACCGGCGCCGTGCGGCTGGGGAAGAAGGCCCCCCGGACGGCCGGGTCGTCGACGAGGTAGAGCAGGTCCGCCGTGTAGCGCCACAGCTCGTGCGGCGGCGCCTCCCTGGCCTCGACCCGGAGCTCACGCCAGGCCGCGCGCCGGTGGGCGAGGTACCTCAGCGGGTGCGAGCCACGCAGGTGGTCCGCGATGGCCGACTTCACCGCGTCGTCGACGACGAGCCCGTCACGACAGCTCTCGACGAAGGGCAGGGCGAGCAGCCGGTCCACGGCGTCGTCCCCGTCGGTGCCCGGGAGCATCGCCGACAGGACGGAGCCGGTTGCGCGCCGGACGACCGACGCCGCCTCCAGCGCACGTCGGATCAGCACGTCGTGCTCACCGTCGAGGTAGGACCGGGCGAGCTCGTCGACGACACGGGCCGTGGCCGCGTCCTCGACGGCCAGCTGGGGGTGCTCCGCGATGCCCGCGGCCGCCAGGGTCAGGGCCAACGGGTGCCCCCGGGCGACCCGGTTCAGCCGGACCGCGTCAGCCGCCGGCACGCCGAGCTGGTGCAGCAGCCGGAGGGAGTCCGCCTCGTCCAGGGGTCCGATCGGCAGGCTGTGGAAGCCCTCCACCGTGAACCAGCCCGCGGGCGGAGGGATGCGTCCGGCCAGGAGGAGCGTCACCCCGTGCGGCAATGCCGGTACCAGCATCTGACGCAGCCAGGTGTCCATCGGCCGACAGTCCTCGCAGGAGTCCAGGGCCAGCACCGCCGGGGACGACGACGGCCGGAGACGCGTCACCAGCTGGTGGACGTCTCTGAAGCCACCGATGGCCTGCAGCAGGCCGCGATCGGTCGGCTCCACGGTCCGGCAGTCGACCTCGACCACGTCGGCACCGGCGTCCCGCTGGGCACGGAGGAACCGGCGCAGCAGCACGGACTTACCGCTCCCCGCGATGCCGTGCAGGTAGCCGACGCGTCCCGCGCCGTCGTCCACCAGGTCGGCCAGGTCCTGCAGTTCCGCCTGGCGACCGACGAGTGCGCGCCCCACCCTCAGGGCTGGCCGGACCACGTGGTCAGTATGGGATCGCCGTCCTCGACCCGACAGGGCATCGCGCCCCTCCGGCGGGGAGGCGGAGCTCGACAGGAGGACGCACGTAGGGCCCGGTCGGCTGACCGGGCCCTACGTGGTGGAACGGGGATCTCGTGTGGAGGTGGCGGGAATCGAACCCGCGTCCTCCGACGCCTCACCAGGGCTTCTCCGAGCGCAGTTCGCTGTGCCTCTGCTCGACCCCACCGATCATGCGAACGAGTCGGTGTGACGGGCCCAGTCGCTGTTTGGTGTCCCACGCGTACCCGCGACCGGCACGCGCAGTGAGTCATCTAGCTGATGCCAGGGACCGGGTCGATGACGAACCCGGGCTGACAGACTCGCCTAGCTGCTTATCAGGCAGCGAGAGCGAAGTCGCGCTGATTGGAATCGGCGCTTGGTGTTTTGCAACGGATGGTTAACGAGATCATCGTTGCCTTCCTCGGCTCGCTTCCCCTGGTCAAACGACCGAAGTCGAGACCAATCACCCCCTGTGCAGTTGTGCGACCAGGGTAACGGGTGCCGAGCCGGATCTGTTCCCCAGCCGCGCCGAACACTCCCGGCCCCGCTGCAGGGTCCCGCCGCGAGCTTGCGAGCGGTGGGGGGCAGCGGGGTCCTATATCCAGTCGCGGCGCTTGAAGACCAGGTACAGGACGACGCTCACCATGGCCATCAGCACCAGCGCCATCGGGTAGCCCAGGTGCCAGGACAGCTCGGGCATGTCCTCGAAGTTCATCCCGTAGACCGTGCCGACCAGGGTGGGCGCGAAGAGGATGGCCGCCCAGGCGGAGATCTTCTTGACCTCCTCGCCCTGGGCGATGCTCGCCTCGGTCAGCTCGCGGATCTCGTCGTTCTGCCGCTGGGCGACCAGCGTGGCGTTCACCGTGAGGATGTCGCGCAGCTGCAGCCGGAAACCCTCCACCCGCTCGGTGACCTGCGTGACGTGGTCGGCGACGTCCCGCAGGTAGCTGCGCAGCTCCTCGTCGACGTGGTACTTCTCGAACCCGGCGGTGATGGCGGCGAGGATCCCGGTCAGCGGCTGCACCGCCCGCTGGAAGTCCAGCACCTCCTGGGACAGCTCGTAGATGCGCCGCGACGCCCCCGGGTCCCCGCCGAAGACCTCGACCTCGATCTCGTCGATGTCGTTGGCCAGCCCGGACACGACCGGGGCGTACCCGTCGACGACGGCGTCCAGAATCGCGTACAGCACCGCCTCGCTCCCCCGGGCCAGCAGCTCGGGGTCGCTCTCCAGTCGCCGGCGCACCCGGGCCAGGTCCGGCGACTCGCTGTGCCGGACGGTGATCACGAAGTCCGCGCCGAGGAACAGGTGCAGCTCGCCGAACTCCACCTCCTCCGCGGCGTCGAGGTACCGGGCGGCCTTGAGGACGACGAAGAGCGTGTTGCCGTAGCGCTCGAACTTCGGCCGCTGGTGGGCCTTGATCGCGTCCTCGACGGCGAGCTCGGGCAGGTCGTACTGCTCGGCCAGCTCCCCGAGCTCGGCCGGCTCGGGCCGGTAGAGGCCCAGCCACACCATCCGGTCCTCGAAGCCCTCCTCCAGCCACTCGTGGCTCTCGGCGGCCGAGGTCGGCGTGGCGATCCGCCGGCCGGCGGCGTAGACGGCGTTGTCCACCATCGGCGAAGGCCGGCTCACCGGCGGCTCGACCGGCGCCCGGTCGGGCAGCCGGGTCACGACCGGACGGCTCCGGCGGGTCAGCGAGGACAGCGCGGTGTAGGGGGTGCTCAGCGGCACGCGACGGCGGTCGGTCACGACGGGCTCCGGTGGGGGACGCGGGGACGGGGACGTCGGAGCGGTCCCCGTCGGCGGCACACCCAGCGGTCGGCACCGGACCGGGCGGTCAGCGGGAGGGGACCCCGGGACTCGGACTGGGGGGCTCGTTGCGAGCGGACCCGATGCGCACGGCCCCTCCTCCCCATGTCGGACGGCCCGGCGTCCGCGGGCCGTCGTCCATGGTGACACGCCGTGCCACCTGCGGGCACTCCTGCTGTCCGTCCATCGGGTGAACGGCCGGGGACGACGTCAGCCGTCGACTCCCCCGGCCGGCGGTGGCACCCGCAGCGCCACCAGGAACCGGGAGACCATCGCGTACCCGGCCACGGTGGCCGTCAGCTCGACCAGCTGCCGGTCGTCCAGGTGCTCCCGCAGGGCGTCGAACAGCCCGTCGGGGACGGCGACGTCCCGGGTGGAGGCGTCGGTGAACCGCAGCACCAGCTGCTGCGCCGGGGAGAACCCCGGGTCGCCGGCCGGCTCGGGCCGGCGCAGCGCGGCCAGCTGGTCCTCGGTGACCCCGGCCCGGCGGGCGGCCGGCACGTGCGCCGTCCACTCGAAGTCGGCTCCGTTGAGCACCGCGATCCGCAGCACCGCGAGCTCGGTGAGGTCCGGGCTCAGCGTCGTCCGGTTCCGGAGCGCCCCGAGCAGCGCGTTCCAGCCCTCCGCCACCGGCGGGCTGTGCAGCAGCATCCGGTCCAGACCGGACAGCTCCCCGCCGCGCCGGGCGCGCAGCGCCGCGGCCGCCGCCCGCACCGCCGGGTCGCCGTCCTCGGGTGCGTCCGGCAGCCGGGCCAGGCCAGTCATCCGGTCCCCTCCCCCTCCGGGCCGCCGCAGCATCCTCCCGTCGGCCCGCTCCCGGGGCAGTACACCACCCGGCGTCCACCGTCACCGAGCGCACCGCGTGGGTAGGGTGGGGCGACGACCGCGCGGCCACCCGATCGCTCGACGACCCGGCCGGCCCGCGGGCGAGACCTGGCCCCGGCAACGACGACGCGGGACGACCTGACGGACCGACCCACCCGGTGGACGTGCCCCACGCCCGCCCCACCGGCGCGACGTCCGGATCCCATGGCCCACCTGCGGAGGCACTGATCGACGTCCACAGCCTGACAGCAGCCCTGGCGCTGGCCGCCCTCGCCGCTGTGGCGGTCGGCCTCCAGTGGCGGCGCCGAGCCACCGCGGGAGCCCGCACCGGCACCGGACCGACCGCGACGGCAGGCGACCCGGACCGGGCGGGCCACTTCCGCGGCGACATCCAGGGCCTGCGCGCCGTCGCCGTGGGACTGGTCGTGGCCGCCCACCTGCTCGGCTGGCCCCGCGGCGGGTTCGTCGGCGTCGACGTCTTCTTCGTGATCTCGGGGTTCCTGATCACCGGCCTGCTCCTGCGGGAACTGGAGCGCACCGGGCGGATCTCCTTCCGGGACTTCTACGTCCGCCGGGTCAGGCGGATCCTCCCGGTGGCTCTGGTGACCCTCCTGGTCACGGTGGCGGCGATGCAGCTGCTGATCGGCGGCTCCCGCGCCCAGCAGACCCTCGTGGAGGCGGGCTTCGCGGCGGTCTTCGCGGCGAACGTCCACTTCGCGGCCGCCGGCACCGACTACTTCGCGGCGAGCGCGCCCCCGTCCCCGCTGCAGCACTTCTGGTCGCTGGCGGTCGAGGAGCAGTTCTACGTCGTCTGGCCCGTCCTGCTGCTGCTGGTGGCCTTGGCCGCCGCGCGGCTCGCCCGCCGGCCGCGCCCGGCGGTCGCCGTGGCCTCCGCCGTGGTCGTCGTGGCCTCGCTCGCCTGGTCGGTGGTCGGTACGACGCTGAGCCCCGAGACGGCGTACTTCTCGACCGCGACCCGCGCCTGGGAGCTGGGCGTCGGAGCCCTGCTGGCCGTCGGCGCACGCCGGATCGCGGCCCTCCCCGTGCCGGCGCTGACCCTCGCCGCGTGGACCGGGCTGCTCGGCATCGCGGCAGCCGCCCTGCTCGTCACCGACGACACGGCGTTCCCCGGGTTCGCCGCCGCGCTCCCCGTCGGGGGTGCCGCGCTGCTCATCGCCGGCGGGTCCCGCGCCGGCCGGTGGGCGCCCGGGGAGCTGTTCCTGTCCCACCAGCCCTTCCGGTACGTCGGGGACGTCTCCTACTCGCTCTACCTGTGGCACTGGCCGCTGTTCGTGGTCGCCACCGCCCTGGTCCCGCTGGACTCGCCGGTGTCCCGGCTCGCCCTGGTCGCCGCGGCGCTCGCGCTGGCGGCGACGTCCTACCACCTCGTCGAGCAGCCGGTCGCCCGGTCGGGCTGGCTCCTCCGCGAGGACGAGAAGTGGCGCCGGCACACGTCGGCCGGAACGAGCGACCACCGGCCGCTCACGCCGCGCACCGCGTGGGCGGTCGGGCTGTCGCTCCTCGCCGCGGGCACGGTCACCGGCGCCCTGCTCGGGACGCCGACCGCCGCTACGGCGGTGGCCGACACCGCCGACGACCGGCCGCTGGACGAGCAGATCGACGGAGCGCTGACCGCCGAGTCCTGGCCCGCGCTCGAGCCCTCGATCGACGAGGTGCTGTCGGGCTCCCGGACGCCGGAGGACGTGCGCCCCTGCGCCGGCGCCGTGGACCTCGACGTCGAGGAGTGCACCTGGGGTCCCGCGTCGGCCGACCGGACCGCGGTGCTGATCGGCGACTCCACGGCGGTGGCCTACGTGCCCGCGCTGCAGGAGTTCGTGGAGTCCGCGGACGGCGAGTGGCGGGTGGTCAGTGCAGCCATGAACGGCTGCGAGTTCGTGGACGTCACCATCCCGCACTCGACGAGCGTCGACGCCGCCTGCCCCGAGCGGAAGGACGACGCGGTCGCGCTGGTCGAGCGGCTGCAGCCCGACCTGGTCGTCGTCACCCACGCCTACATCGGGCACGAGGACGCCGACGGGCAGGAGCTGACGCCGGCCGCGTGGGCCACCTCCCTCGAGGGGTACCTGGAGCAGTTCTCGGCGGACGCCGGTGAGCTGGTGCTCATGGCCCCGCCGCCGCAGGGCCGGAACCCCGAGGAGTGCTACACGCGGCTGAGCAGCCCGAAGGACTGCGTCTCCAGCGTCAACGACGAGTGGTCGGAGCTGGCTGCCGCGGAGGAGGGCATGGCCAGGTCACTGGGCGCGGTGTACGTCGACTCCCGGCCGTGGTTCTGCTCCGACGACGGGGAGTGCCCCATCTTCGTCGGCTCGACCCTGACCCGGTTCGACGGACTGCACGTGACCGCCGACTACGCCCGCAAGATCGCGCCCACCATGGCCGAGGCGCTCGAGGACGCCCGGCCCTGACCCGCGCCGGGCCGGGCGCTCGTCAGCCCCGGGCCAGCGTCCCGGCCGGGAAGGCGCCGCCGGCGGTCAGCCGGGCGGCGAAGACCCCGGCCAGCTCGGCGACCCGCTCGGTGCGCTCGGCCCCCAGGTGCTCGAACGGCGCAGCGGACAGCGCGTCGGTCTCCTGCTCGAGCTCCGCCCGCGCCCGGGTGCCGGCCTCGGTCAGCGCGCCGTCGGCGACCAGGCCACGGTGGGCGAGCCCGGCCAGCGCGCCGGCCCACTCCTCGTCGGACCAGCCGCGGGTGGTCTGGGCGGCCGGCTGGGTGAATCCGCGCCCGGTGAGCGTGTGGGCGACCAGCGCCTCCAGGCCGGTCGTCCCGCTGCGGACCAGGGCGGCCACGTGCCCGTCGCCGCGGTGCTCGCGGAGCAGCGTGGCCGCGTGCCACAACTGCAGCACCGGCTCCTCGGGCCAGGGCTGGTCGGCGTGCCCGGCGTACAGCGGGCGGCCCTCCGGCGTCAGGGCGGCGCAGGCCTCGCGGAGCAGCCCGCCCAGCTCGACCACGTCCTCGGCCTCCGCCGCTGCCGGGCCGCCGAGCAGCCGGGTGAGCGAGGCCCGCGCGGCGTCCAGCCGGGCGGCGAGCACCTGCTCGGGGGTGGTCAGCGTCCAGGCCCGCGGGACGTGCCGGGCCACGATGGCCGGCGCGAAGTTGTAGAAGGTCGCCGTCACCACCCCCGGGCCGACGGCGCCCATCGCGGCGGCGCGGCCGGCGAAGTACACCATCCGGCCGGGGCGCAGGCCGGCCCCGGTCAGGTGCTCGTCGGTCTCCGGGGCGAAGTAGACGTGCGAGTGCAGCGGCTCCAGGCGCCGGTGGGCGCGGCCGACCAGCCGCAGGTCGATCCTCGGGCGGGCGGCGGGCCGATCGACGCTGACCATGGCGCGACCGTAGCGGCCCGGCCCCGGGCTGCCTGGCTGCGGGGACCGCGGGTCAGGTCAGCGGGGCGAGGTCGCGGGTCCAGGACGCCAGGGTCCGCCGCCGGGTGAAGCCCAGGGCCTCGTACAGGCCGAAGGCGCCGGTGACGTTCTCGGTGTCCACCTCGAGCCCGGCCGTGCCGCAGTCCGCCGCGGCAGCGGCGCGCAGCGCGGCGGTGATCACCGCGGTGGCCAGCCCACGACCGCGGACGGCGGGGAGGACGCCGATCTGCCCGAACCACGTCTCGCGGACCCCGGTCACCTCGACGGCCGCCTCGGAGACGTAGGCCAGCGCGTACCCGACGACGGCGCCGTCCTGCACGGCGAGCACCGACAGGTCCGGACGGAAGGACGGCTGCCCGGTGAACATGACCTGCCAGGAGGCGGCGTCGCGCTCGCTGGACCCGTGGTGCTCGGTGAAGGCGGCGTTGTGGGCGCGGCGGACCTCGTCGTCCCGGTCCCAGCCGAACGGGACCAGCTCGACGCCGTCCACCGGCCGGACCGGCGGCAGGTCGGTGAGCGAGCGCTCCATGTCGGCGTACCAGCGGGTCTGCCGCAGCCCGGCGCGGCGCAGCAGCGACTCCAGCGCCGGCATGGTCGTGGGCACCCGCGCTGTGAGCCGGCCCAGCGCCTCGGGATGCCGCTCGGCGTGTAGCTCGGTGCCGCGGTCCAGCTGCCAGGCCAGCAGCCCCCGGCCGATGCCCCGGCCGCGGGAGTCCGGGTGCACCCGGCCCTCCAGGTACACGGCGTAGGCGTCGCGGAAGGTGGGCGGGGCGATCGTCGCGGCGTAGCCGACCACCCGGTCGTCGCGGTCGAGCACCACCCGGGTGTCCCGGTCCAGGTCGACCAGCTCGTTGACCCACCAGGCCGCCAGGTCCTCGGGGCTCTCGTGCTCCCCGGTGTCGTCGAGGACCTCAGCCGCCTCCAGCAGCTCGGCGAGCACGGCGACGTCGTCCGGGCGCATCGGGCGGGCGGTGTGCCCCTCGGGCAGCGCGGGCATGGTGGTGGTCGGCACGGCTCCCGAGGCTAGGCGGCGACGCCGAAGAGCCTCGACCCGTTTTCCCACAGCACGGCCCGCAGCCAGTCCTCGCCCAGGTCCAGCCGGTGCAGGGCGGCGAGCTGGTGGGCGTAGGGGTACGGGATGGCCGGGAAGTCGCTGCCCAGCAGGACCTTGTCGCGCAGCCCGCCCAGCCGGGGCAGCAGTGCGCGGTCGAAGGGCATCAGCGCCTGCGTGAAGTCGGTGGCGAACATGGTGGTGTCCAGGTGCACCCGCTCGTACCGCTCGGCGAGGTCGAGGAAGGCGCCGTACTCCGGCATGCCGAGGTGGGCGATCACCAGCTGCAGCCGCGGGTGGCGCTCCAGCAGGCCGGTCATCGGGGTCGGGCCGGTGTGCTGGCCGGCCAGCGGGCCGGACCCGCAGTGGATGACGACCGGCGTCCCGGCCTCCGCCAGCAGCGCCCACACCGGATCCAGCAGCGGGTCGCGGGGGTCGAATCGGCCGACCTGCACGTGCACCTTGAACAGCCGGACGCCGTCGTCCACCGCCGCGGCGACGTACTCGGCCGCGCCGGGCTCGGGGTAGAAGGTGGCCGACCGCAGCACCCGCGGATCACGCTGGGCGAACTCCGCCGACCAGTCGTTCAGCCAGGCGGCCATGCCCGGTTTGTGCGGGTAGGGCAGCGTCGGGAACGCCCGGACGCCGAGGGCCTCCAGCACGGCGAGCCGCTCCTCGACCGGCAGCGCGTAGGTGATCGGCCACGGCCGGCCGTAGTGCGTCTCGGCGTCGGCGAAGTACTGCCACACCTTGGCCTGCACCCGCTCGGGCAGGAAGTGCACGTGCACGTCGACCAGGCCGGGCAGGCCGAGCTCCCGCCAGAACCGCGGGACGTCGGCGTCGTCGGCAGGAGGGGCGGTCACGGGAGCGACCCTAGAGCCGGCTCGGCCGATCCGACGCCGGGCGCCCGGGGCACCATCGGCACCCGCGCGCCACTAGCCTCCCGCGGCGTGGACACGAGCTTCAGCGCGGAGCTGTTCCAGTGGCGCGGGCCGGCGCCGTTCCACTGGTTGACCCTGCCTGCGGACGTGTGTGCCGACGTCCGGGCCGAGGCGGCGGCGACCAGTTACGGCTGGGGGGTGATCCCGGTCCGCGTGCGCATCGGGAGCACCGAGTGGGAGACCTCGCTGCTGCCACGCGCCGGCGGGTACGTGCTGCCGGTGAAGCAGAACCTCCGAGCGCAGGAACGCTTCGACGACGGTGACACGGTGACGGTCGTGATGCGCGTGGCTCCGCGCGGCGGTCGGGCGGCCAACGGCACCGGCCCGACCATCTGACGCACCGCCTCTGGACAGCGACTGGTCAGAGCGTGACGACGACCTTGCCGCGCACGTGCCCGCCGGCCACCAGCCGCTGCGCGTCGGCGGTCTGCTCTAGAGGGAAGGCCTTGGCGATCGGCACCCGCAGCTGCCCGGCGTCGGCCATCCGGCCCAGCTCCTCCAGGTCGTGGCTGTCGGGCCGGACGAACACGTACCGGCCACCCAGCTCCAGCACGCCCGGGTCCACGACGCTGGCGATCCGCGCCGGGTCGCGCACCTGCTTCGGCGCGTCGGCCAGGGTGTCGCCGCCGACCAGGTCGAGGACGGCGTCCACCGGCTCGGACAGCTGCCCGCTGATCGGCCCGGCCGCGTGGTCCAGCACCTCGGCCACGCCGGCGTCGCGCAGGAAGCCGTGGTTCCGCGGGCTGGCAGTGCCGATCACGTGCGCGCCGAGGGCGACGGCGATCTGGACGGCGAAGAAGCCGACCCCGCCCGACGCCCGGTGCACCAGCACCCGGTCGCCCTCGCCGACGTCGAGCGCCTCGGTGAGCGCCTGGTAGGCGGTCAGCCCGGCCAGCGGCAGCGCCCCGGCCTCGGCGAAGGACAGCGTCTCGGGTTTGGCGGCCAGGCAGCGCTGCGGCGCGGGCACCAGCTCCGCCGTCGTCCCCCACTGGACGTCGTCCCGGCGCAGGTAGCCGAACACCTCGTCGCCGGGCGCGAAGTCGACCACCGCCGGGCCGACCTGCTCGACCACCCCCGCGAGGTCCCAGCCGGGGATGATCGGGAAGTGGTGCGGGAAGAACCCGGCCAGGTTGCCGGCGCGGATGCCCATGTCCACCGGGTTGACCCCGGCGGCATGCGTGCGGACCAGCACGGTGTCCGGGCCGACCGGGGGCTCGGGCAGGTCGTCGCGGACGCGGAGCACGTCCTCGCCGCCGAACCGGTCGTAGGCGACGCCTCTCACCTGCGGCCCTTCACGTAGCGGCCGAAGGCCTTCTCCATCTCCCGGCGGGAGTCGCGCTCGGCCATGTCCTGGCGCTTGTCGTAGTTCTTCTTGCCCTTGGCGAGTGCGAGGGTGGCCTTGACCTTGCCGTCCTTGAAGTACAGGTCCAGCGGGACGAGCGAGAGCCCGCCCTCCTTGGTCTTGCCGATCAGCTTCTCGATCTCGTACCGGTGCATGAGCACCTTGCGCTTGCGGCGCGGGGCGTGATTGGTCCAGGTGCCCTCGGTGTACTCGGGGATGTGCACGTGCTGCAGCCACACCTCGCCCTGGTCCACCGTGGCGAACCCGTCGACCAGCGAGGCACGACCGGCGCGGAGGCTCTTCACCTCGGTGCCGGTCAGCACCAGGCCGACCTCGTAGGTGTCGAGGATCGAGTAGTCGTGCCGCGCCTTCTTGTTCTGGGCGATGAGCTTCCGCCCGGTCTCACGCGGCATGCCCCCAGGCTACCCACGTGCTCGTTCTGCGATCTCGGGCCTTCAGCCGCTGGGAGTCCACGACAACGCAGGACTCACCGTGCCTGTGGACGACGGCAGCGCGTCCCGCCCTCTGACCGGCACCCTGCCCCGGTGCCCCGCCGCCGTGCGCCGACCCGAGTCGGCCGCCCGCTCACCCGGCCCGCTGCCCGCACAGAGGGCATCACCGACTGGCAGTTGCGCCATCCGGACGTGATCAGGCTCTCCCGAGACACCTACCTCCCGCGCCATGACGACGGCGACGTGCGCACCCGGTTGCCGGCGATTCTGATGACGGCGCCGGCCGGTGCGGTCATCAGCCACCAGACGGCTGCCGCACTGTGGCGCGTGAAGATCCCACTGCAACGGACCGACCGGCCCGCCCACCTGATCGTCCCGGCGGACTCCAAGGCCAGGAACCGCCGAGACCGCCGTCTGCACCGCGTGCCGCTCCGGCCGGACGAGGTGGACCGCTGGTGGGGACTGCCGGTGACCACGCCGGCTCGTACGTGGCGTGACCTCGCCGCGGAACTCGAGCCGGCAGCGCTGCTCGCGGTCACCGACCAACTGCTCGATGTCCTCTGCCGACCCGCTGACCTCGAGCAGGCGCTCGGCCGGGCCCCCGCCGGACGCGGTGCTGCGCGCTGCCGTCGCGTGCTGGCGGTGGCTGATCCGAACGTCGACTCTCCCATGGAGTCCGTGGTCCGGTGGTTGCTGCACGAGGCCGGCCTGCCGCGCCCGAACCTGCAGTACCAGGCCTTCGACGACAGCGGCCGGCAGATCGGCTTCGGCGACATGGCCTGGCCCGACCGCAAGGTGCTGCTGGAGTTCGACGGCGACGTCCATCGGGAGCGCCGGGTCTTCGTCGGGGATCTACGCCGTCAGAACCGGCTGGTGCTCGAGGGCTGGATCGTGCTGCGCTTCAGCTCCGCCGACGTCCTGGGCCGCCCGCACGAGCTCGTGGCCGCCGTCCGGCGCGCTCTGCGGCTGTGACATCTGCGGTCTCGGGCTTCCCTGGCTGGAGATGCCACGAGACCGCAGAAGTCGCCGCGGCAGGAGGGCGAGCTACAGGCGGACGTAGAGGCGCAGGGTGACGTACGCGGCCACCGAGGCCAGGCCGACGCCGGCCGCCGCGATGATCGGGGAGATCGCCGCGATCGCCGCCCAGTCGACCGGCGGGATGATGCCGGCCTTGATCGGCCCGGCCAGCGTCTTGTCCACGAACAGCACCTTGGTGAGCACCAGCCCGCCGATGGCGAGGCCGGCGCCGATGAGCCCGGCCAGCGCCGCCTCGAGGATGAACGGCAGCTGCGTGTACCAGCGCGAGGCGCCGACCAGCCGCATGATGTTGGTCTCGTTGCGCCGGTTGAACGCGGCCAGCTGGATCGTGTTGGAGATCAGCAGCAGCGCGGCCAGCGCCTGGACGACGGCCACCGCGATCGTCGCGTTCCGGGCGCCGTTGAGCAGGCTGAACAGCCGGTCGAGGAAGTCGCCCTCGTCGCGGACGTCCTCCACGCCGTTCTGCCCGACCGGGAACTGCTCGGCGATCACCGCGTAGCGCTCGGGGTTCTCCAGCTCGACGCGGAAGCTCTCCGGCAGCGCGTCCTCGGGGGTGTTGGCGATCAGCGCGGGCTGCTCCTGGAACTGCTGGGTGAACCGCGCGTAGGCCTCGGCCTTGGACTCGTAGATGTAGTCCTGCACCTCCGGCGAGGACTCCAGGGCCGCGGCGATCGCGTCGCGCTGCGGGTCGGTGACGTCGTCGGTCAGGTAGATCGAGACCTGCACCTTGTCGTAGTAGATCTCCCGCATGTCGCTGATCATGTTGGCGATCAGCAGGCCGGTGCCCATGAGGCCCAGCGAGATCCCGGTGGTCAGGATCATCGCCACGGTCATGGTGAGGTTCCGACGCAGCCCGGCGGCCACCTCGGACAGGACGAAGTTGACGCGCATCAGTTCCCTGCCGTGTTCTGCGGTCCAGCGGTCATCGGACGGTCAGCGCCCGACGCCGTAGACGCCTCGGGACTGGTCGCGGCTGACGATGCCGTCGTTGAGCTCGATGACGCGGCGCCGCATGGAGTCGACGATGTGGTAGTCGTGCGTGGCCATGACCACGGTGGTGCCGGTGCGGTTGATCCGCTCCAGCAGCAGCATGATGTCCTGGCTGGTCTCAGGGTCCAGGTTGCCGGTGGGCTCGTCGGCGAGCAGCACCAGCGGCCGGTTGACGAACGCGCGGGCGATCGCCACCCGCTGCTGCTCACCACCGGACAGCTCGTTGGGCAGCCGGTTGCCCTTGCCTTCCAGGCCGACCATCTCCAGCACCTCGGGGACCACGCGCTTGATCGTGCGCTGCGGCTTGTTGATCACCTCGAGGGCGAACGCGACGTTCTCGGCGACCGTCTTGTTGCGCAGCAGCCGGAAGTCCTGGAAGACGCAGCCCATGGTGCGGCGCAGCTTGGGCACCTGCCACTTGCTCATCGTGCCCAGGTTCTTGTCGTTGACCGTGACGACGCCCTTGGTCGGGTTCTCCTCCTTCAGCAGCAGCCGCAAAAAGGTGGACTTGCCCGATCCGGAGGAGCCGATGAGGAAGACGAACTCGCCCTTGTCGATCTGCATCGAGACGTCATCCAGGGCCGGCCGCGGGCTGGTCGGGTAGATCTTGGTGACGTGTTGCAATTCGATCACGGGGTGCCACGGTACCTGTCCCGGGCCGCACCATGTCCTGTTCGACCGGCGCGCCCCCGCGCTAGTTGGACTCCGCAGTCTCCTGCTGGCGGCGCCAGCGGATGCCGGCCTCGATGAACGCGTCGATGTCGCCGTCCAGCACGTTGGAGGGGTTGCCGCTCTCCACCTCGGTCCGCAGGTCCTTGACCATCTGGTACGGGTGCAGCACGTAGGAGCGCATCTGGTTGCCCCAGCTGCTGCCCTCCCCCTTGAGCGCGTCCATCTCCGCGCGCTGCTCCTGCTGGCGGACGACGAGCAGCCGGGCCTGCAGCACCCGCAGCGCGGCCGCCCGGTTCTGGATCTGGGACTTCTCGTTCTGGCAGGACACCACGATGCCGGTGGGGATGTGCGTCATCCGGACGGCGGAGTCGGTGGTGTTGACGCTCTGCCCACCGGGGCCGGAGGACCGGAAGACGTCGACCCGGATCTCGTTCTCCGGGATGTCGACGTGGTCGGTCTGCTCGACCACGGGCAGCACCTCGACCCCGGCGAAGGAGGTCTGCCGGCGTCCCTGGTTGTCGAAGGGCGAGATGCGCACCAGCCGGTGGGTGCCCTGCTCGACCGACAGCGTGCCGTAGGCATACGGCTGCTTGACCGCGAAGGTGGCCGACTTGATGCCGGCCTCCTCGGCGTAGGAGACGTCGTAGACCTCGGTGGGGTACTTGTGCCGCTCCGCCCAGCGCAGGTACATCCGCATCAGCATCTCGGCGAAGTCGGCGGCGTCCACGCCACCGGCCTCCGAGCGGATGGTCACCAGGGCCTCGCGGGAGTCGTACTCCCCCGACAGCAGGGTGCGGACCTCGAGCTCCTCGATCGCCGTCCGGATGCCGACCAGCTCGCGCTCGGTCTCGGCCGTGGTGTCGGCGTCGCCCTCCTCCTCGGCCAGCTCGTGCATGAGGGCGACGTCCTCGAGCCGGGACCGCAGGTCCTCGACCCGGCGCAGGTCGCCCTGCAGGTAGGACAGCCGGGAGGTGACCGCCTGGGCGGCCTCGACGTCGTTCCAGAGGTCCGGCGCGGCGGCCTGTTGTTCCAGGTCGGCGATCTCGCTGCGCATGTCGTCGATCCGCAGGACGGCCTCGATCGACTTCAGCGTCGTGTTCAGTTCGTCGAGTACGACAGAGAAGTCAGCGGCCACGTCGATCCAGGGTAGTGCGCCCGGCGCCCGGGTACCGATCGGACTCATGGCCGACCCGCCCGGAGCGCGCTGACGCCGCGCCTGGACCTCACTCGTACAGCACGTACTCCGGCTGGGGCGCGAGCGCGAGGACGTCGGCGGGGGCCATCAGCGGGCCGGAGCGGACGTCCTCCTCGTAGAACAGCTTGAAGCCGGTGTGCACGAACGGCGGCAGGCCCTCGACCACCCGCCGGTAGGTGCCGACCTTGTCCGCGGCGGCGCCGATGCCGTCGACGCTCTTCACCAGGACGACGCCGGGGCGCTCGGTCAGCAGCTGCTCGTCGCGGACGATGTCCACGTGCAGCTGGTGGTAGACCAGCACCTTCTGCGGCAGCCCGCCGGCGGTGACCAGCCCGTCCAGGTAGCCCGCGACCGCGTCGAGCTCGGCGCCGGTCGTGGAGCCGAAGACGTCGCCGGGCCGCTGACCGGGGTCGACGGCCCACTCCGGGTCCAGCGCGAGGCCGACGTCGGGTTCCTTGAGCCAGCGTTCGTAGTGCTGGACGGCGGGCAGGAAGTCCTCGGTCCCGGGCTGGATGCCCAGCAGCAGCACGGCCCCGGCGGCCCGGGCGGCGTCCAGGTAGGTCTGCACGGTCTCGTCCGTCGCCGGCGCGCTGTAGGTGCCGGCCGGCCCGGGGAACGGGTGGGCCATCGTGGCGATCAGCTCGAAGACCGGCAGCACCGTCCGGTCGGCGCCGTAGGGCGCGGCCTGCTCGCGCAGCCGGGCGGCGGCCGCGGCGAGGTCGCCGGTGAGCGGGCCCAGCGCGGCGGACCCCGGCCCGCCGGAGAAGCCGACCAGCCGGCGGTCCGGGAACACCTGCGTGCCTCCGCCCGGCAGCTGCGGCGGCGGAGGCGGGGTGGTCGGCGCGGCGGTGCTGGTCGCCGCGGCGGACCGGTCGGCGTCCTCGGCCGCGGCCTGGCTGCCACCGCCGCCCTCCGGGGCGGCGGAGCAGCCGCCGAGCGCGAGCACCGCCACCAGCAGGGCGCCGGGGAGCGCGGTCAGTGGGGATCGGGGAGGCACCGCGACCACCTTGCTCGCTCCGGCCGCCGGGGACAACCCGGTCAGGGGACGGCGATGGACAGCTGAGGCACCGGCCGGCAGGCGATCCACGCGGACAGCTCAGCGGCCGGCATCGGCCGGGCGATGTGGAAGCCCTGCACGTAGGTGCAGCCGAGGTCGGTGGCCATGGCCAGCTGCTCGGCGGTCTCCACGCCTTCGGCGGTGCTCCGCATGCCGCAGGCCTGGGCCAGCCCCACCACGGCGGCGACCGCGGCGGCGGACTGGCTGCGCCGGTGGTCGGCACCGGCGACCAGGGCCCGGTCGATCTTGAGCACGCCGGCGGGCATGGAGACCAGCTGGGACAGCGAGGAGAACCCGCTGCCGAAGTCGTCGATGGAGACCTCGACCCCGGAGATCTGCAGGGCGGCGAACTGCTCGGCGGCGCGCTCGGGGTCCTCGGCCACGCAGGTCTCGGTGAGCTCCAGCAGCAGCCGCTCGGGCGCCAGGCCGGACACCTCCAGCGCGAAGGCGACGTCGCTGACCAGGGTGCCGGTGGCCAGGTGCGCGGCGCTGATGTTGACCCCGACGACGACGTCCAGGCCGGCGTCGGCCCACCGGGCCGCCTGCCGGGTGGCCTCGGCCAGCACCCAGCGGGTGAGCGGGGTGATCAGCCCGTTCTGCTCGGCGACCGGGATGAAGTCGCTGGGCGGCAGCAGTCCGCGCTCGGGGTGCTGCCAGCGGACCAGCGCCTCCACGCCGGTGACCGCGCCGGTGGGCAGGTGCAGCACCGGCTGGTAGTGCAGCACCAGGTCGCCGGCGTCGATCGCTCCGCGCAGCTCGGTCGCGACCAGCGCCTTCTGGTGCACGGCGGCGCGCAGCTCGGGGCTGAACACCCGCACCCGGTTGCGGCCGGCGGCCTTGGCCGCGTACATCGCCAGGTCGGCGTTCCCGACCAGGTCGGTGGACCGCAGCCCAGGGACGTCGGCGACGCTGGCGGTGGCGATGCCGATGCTGGCCGTCAGCCGGGCGCTGCGGCCGTTGAGCTGGAAGGGCTCGTCGAAGGCCCGCTGGCAGCGGATGGCCAGCGCCGCGGCGCCGGCGGGGTCGCAGTCCCGGCCCAGGACGACGAACTCGTCACCGCCGAGCCGTCCGACGGTGTCCTCGCTGCGGGTGCGCCCGCTCAGCCGGGCCGCCAGCTGGCGCAGCAGGTCGTCGCCGACCTCGTGGCCCAGGGAGTCGTTGACGTCCTTGAAGCCGTCGACGTCGAGGAAGAGCACGGTCACCGAGGGGTGGTCGGGGCGCTGCAGCTCGGCGTCGATCAGCTCGTGCAGGTGCGCCCGGTTGGGCAGCTCGGTCAGGTGGTCGTGCCGGGCCTGCCAGGCCGACGCCCGCTCGGCCCGCACCCGCGAGGTGACGTCGGTGTGGGTGACCACGATCTGGCCGGCCCGGTCCACCCGGGAGGCCTGCAGGTGGAACCAGCGGGTGCCGGTGGCGGTGACGAAGGCGTAGTCGGAGGAGACCAGCTCGCGCTCGCCGCGGGAAAGCTCCTGCAGGCGGTCCAGCACCACCAGCGTGCGGGGGTCGTCGGCCAGCGCCTGGGCCAACTCGAAGTAGTCGTCGCCGACGCCGATGTCCAGCCGGTCGTCGCCCAGGAGCCCGGCGGCCGCCGTCCAGGCGGAGTTGGCCAGCAGCACCCGGCCCTCGGCGTCCAGCAACAGCGTGGGTGAGGGCAACGCGTCGAGGACGGCCTCCACCACGACGGTGTGACCGCGCGAGGCGCTGTCCCCCCGCCGTACGTCGGTGGGCAGCTCGTGGCTGCTCGCTCGCCCTGGCACGTGGCACCTCCGCCTGCAGTTGAGGACGCGCCGTCGGTGGCGCTCCGTGTTCGTCCAGCTTCAGTATCGCGAACCCCGAGGAGCGTCCCGCCACGCCGACGTGTCGGGAAAGAGTGAGTGCCCCCACGTAGGACCGGCGAGTCGGAGCCGCCATCCGGCAGACCTGTGGGCATGTCGCGGCCGGTGGGCGTGTCGCCGCCACGGGTGTGGTGCTCCCCCGGCGCCGGGTAGGAGGACGCCATGAGCGACTCGAAGACGATCCAGCTCGGCGGCGAGGACTACGTGGTCCAGCCCGGGGACGGCGTGCTGAAGGTGGGCCGGCCGACCGGCGACGACGTGACCTGGCTGGACGACGTCGACCTCGGGCTGCTGTCCACCGACGCCCGTGCCGCCGTCGAACGCGGGGAGCTGTCGGACGGCTCGCTGGAGCTGGCCCTGCTGGGCATCGTGCGCGCGCAGGCCGACCGCGGCGCCTGACGCCGTCCCGGCGCCGACCCCTCGCAGGGCTCGGGGTCTCCCTCGGTGGGCGCCCCCGGTCAGCCCTTGGTGATGGTGACGGAGTCCATCAGGCCGGTGTACTGGTCGGCGCCGCCGCCGTCCTTGGCGCCGATGTACAGCGTCGCCGAGCTGGTGATCGAGCCGATCGGGCCCGACCGGGAGTACGACGTCCCGTCCACGGTGAGGACGACGGCGTTCCCGCTGCGGGCGCAGGACATCCGGTGCCAGCGGTCGTCGGCCAGGTTCGGGCCGGCGCTGATGCTGACCCCGCCGGAGGAGCCGCGGAAGTTGCAGTACCCCCGGCCGTTCTGCACCACCTCGACCTTGTAGCTGCCGCCGGCGGTCGTGGACAGGCCCACCCGCAGCAGGTCGTAGTCCTTGACAGCAGTGGTCGGCGGCTCGGCGAACCGCACGCTCATGGTGATCTTCATGTTGCCCGTGCCGGGGCGGAAGTCACCCGACGACGGGACGCTCACGTACGACGGGGTCTTGAAGAAGCCGTACCCGTAGCCGGAGACGCCCGGCTGGCGGACGGTGACGTTGCGGAGCGTGCCGGTGTGCCCGCGGCCGGTGGCGTCGGACATCGTCGAGCCGCCATCGCCCATGTTCCAGGAGGTGACCAGCACCGGCGCCGCAGCGGCGGGTGTCGCCGAGGTGACCACCAGCGCGGCCGCCAGGGCCACACACCAGGTCAGGGGCTGGAGGAGTCGGGGAGCACGGGACGCACGGGGCATGGCGCTGCCTTCCGGTCGGTGGACTGGCCGGGAAGCTAGCGGGCCGGAGGCCGGCCGGCGGACGGTCTGCCGCGCGCCACCGCTCGCCGCGCCGACGGCACGCCGTTCGTGGCAGCCGCGGTGCGGTGACTGGCACATCTCGTGGGCAGCCGACGCAGGCTTGCGGAACTCTTGCGTAACGCTGGAGGTGCCCCTGCGGTCCGGCGCGCAACGTCGTCGGCATGGACATCGAGAGCGCATACGCCCTGCTGGCCGAGCTGGAACTTCGTGACGTCGAGGACCTCGGCGACGACTGGTTCGAGGCGGAGCTCGCCGACCTGCTGCCGCTCGCCTGAGCCGACCCTTCGCCAGGGGTTGCCCGACGCCGGGCGGCCGAATCACACCCGTTTCGTCACATGCTGACAGTGCCGTTCCGCCTGGGTTCCACATAGTTTCGGCTCCGTCGGACCAGAGCCCACGGGGAGCACCATGACGCAGCAGTCGTATCCACAGCAGCAGGAGCCGGGCGCCTACGTCTACGGCTATCCACCCCCGCCCTTCCCCGAGCAGCAGCGACCGAAGGGCTCGGGCCTCGGCATCGCGGCGCTGGTGCTGGGCATCATCGCCCTGCTGCTGTCCTGGATCCCGGTCGTCAACTACCTGGCGATCGTCCTGGCCCTGGTCGGCCTCGGACTGGGCATCGCCGGGATCGTCAAGTCGCACCGTGTCATGTCGGTCATCGGCTCGGCGCTGTCCGTCCTGGCGATCGTCGTGGCGATCGTCATCAACATCGTGTTCGTGGCCGCCGTCGACGAGGCCGTCGCCGAGCTGGACGCCTCCTTGCCGGCGGACACCAGCATCGCCGAGGGCGGCGACGCGGTGCTCGACGCCGAGGCCGACACGAACGCCGGTGGTGACGTCGATGCCGGTGCCGGTGCCGGTGCGGAGAACGAGCGCGGGAACGTCGTGCAGGCCATCGGCGAGCAGGGCGGCCTGACCGACGACTCCGGCGCGGACTTCCTCACCTTCAGCGTCGACGCGATCACCGTCGACCCCGTGTGCAACGCGGACTGGGCGGCCTACGGCACCCCGGTCGACCCGGGCCGCCACCTGGTCGCCGTCCAGATGACCGTGGCCACCAGCCCGGCGGTGAGCGAGGACGACTACCTGTCGCTCAGCGGGTACGACTTCACCTTCATCGGGGCCGACGGGGTCACCGTCGACGCGCTGGACAGCATGGCGACCTACGGGTGCCTGGAGGACAGCCAGACCTTCACCAGCGACCAGCTCGGCCCTGGCCAGACCTACGTGGGCGCCGTCGTGCTGGACGTGCCGGCGGCCGGCGGCACGCTCGTGCTCGACCCCTCGTGGGGTCAGCTGGGTGGCTGGGAGTACAGCTTCTGACCGACCCTCACCAGCTCGCCCGGGCCCCGCTGTCGTCGACGGCGGGGCTCGGTGCGTTCCCAGGCCGCGGTCAGGACCTGGCGATGGTCCAGGGCCCATCGGCGTCCACGGCGAGCACCACCGTGCCCCCGGGCAGGATCGTCTCGCCGGTGTACGAGCCGATCTCGTTGGCCAGCAGGCTGGGGAAGTCGCCGTAGCCCCACACCGCGAAGTTCCCCTCCCCCTCATGAGTCAGCGTCACCGGGGTGAGCCCTTCGGCCGCACCCTCGACCAGGACGACGGCGGCGCCGTCGGCGGAGTAGGTGCCGGTGCCGTCCCAGGACGGCGCGGTCGCCAGCGGAGCGGAGCTCACCGTCCACTGACCGTCCGCCTCGATCCGGAGGGCCACGGCCTCGTCGCCGTCCAGGAAGTTCAGCGGGTGGACGCCGGAGTAGGCGCCGATCTCGTTCGCCAGCAGACCGATGTCCTGGCCCTGGGCGCCGACCGACCACACCGCGAAGTTGCTGGACCCGTCATGGGTGAGCCGGACGACGCGGGCGTCGGTCGCGGTCAGCATCACCACGGTGGCCCCGACGCCGGAGTGCTCCTCGACAGGCGGTGGGGCGGGGGCCGGCTCAGGCGTCGACTCGGGCGTCGACTCGGGCGTTGCCGGTGCGGAGGTGGTGGCGCCGGCGGAGGACCCGGTGGCCGCGGTGCGGCCCGGGTCGCCGCCGCCGCCCGTGAGGGCAGCCGCGATGACGACGCCCACCACGACGACCATCCCCAGCGCCCACCAGCGGAGGTACCCACCCGTCCGCCCACCGGGGTCGCCAACGGCTCCACGCGGCGGTCCGCCCGGGAGCGGCTCACCGCGTGGCGGCTGACCGTAGGGGACGTGGTGGCCGGGCGGTGGCCCGTACCCGGGCGGTGGCCCGTAGCCGGGCGGTGGTCCGTAACCCGGCGGCGGTCCGTATCCGGGCGGCGGTCCGTAGCCAGGCGGGGCTCCGTAGCCGGAAGGGACTCCGTGCCCGGGCGGCGGTCCGTAACCGGGTGGCGGTCCGTACCCAGGCGGCGGCCCGTACCCCGGGGGCGTGCCGTAGCCGGGAGGCGGTCCGTAGCCGGGCGCAGGTCCGTGAGCCGGGGGCGGGTCGTCGGCCGGTGGCGGGTCGTGGGCCGGTGGCCGGGGCGGCAGTGGTTCGTCCACCGGCCGCGGCGCGTAGGAGGGCGGCAACGCCAGGACCGGCTGCCCGCTGGCCGGGGACGGCGGCTCGGCAGCCGGGGGCTCCGGCGCGGGTGGGTCCGGCGGGGTCGACCCGTCCCGCGGAGTGGTGTCGCCGTGGCTCGGGCGGTGGCGACGCCAGCCGGGCGGCAGCGAGTCGTCGGGCAACGGTGGCTCCTCGTCGGGCGGACAGCCACGGGAAGCTACCCCGGCCCCGGCGCCCGTGGGGGTCCGCGGATCCTGCTCCGTCGGCCCGCGGATGCCCGGTCACACCGGGCCGTCGGGGCGCCGATGTACGGGTCGTGACTGCTGACCTCGAGGACTGGATCTCCGATCTCACCGGTGGGGAGCCGTCCGTGCGCCGACTCAGGAAGCGGCTGGAGGCGACGCTGGACGGGTCGCTCGTCGTGCGGTCGACCCGGGACCGCGACGGTGACCGGCAGGCCGCCCCGGCCGACGTCCGCGTCGATCAGGTGACCGCGGCGACGACCTGACGTGCCCGAGGCCTGACCGGAGGGCGACGTCCCCGCCGACAGGGGTGGCCCCTCCCCGGGCCAGGCGAGGACACCCCGCACGGAGAAGCGTCGCCGACGGCGGGATCTGAGGGCGGCGACCTGGGCAGCGGTCCTCGGCTCGGTGTCGACCGCGGTGACGGGTGGGCCCATCGCCCACGCGCTGAACGCGCAGCCGCAGGACCCTCGGCCCGCGCTCGGAGGACCGGGCCGCCCGGTCGGAGCCGGCCCTGTCCGGGTGAGACGGACCTCGTCCCCGGTCAGCCGACGGGCGCGGCCTTCCGCACGGTGAACTTCGGCGTCGAGCCGAGGGTCTGCGCGACCACGCAGTACCGCTCGGTCAGCGTGGCCAGCTTCTCCAGCGTGGCGTCGTCGGCGTCGGTGTCCAGGTCGGCGAGCACCTCGATCTCGCGCATGCCCACCGGCGCCTCGCGGGAGACGCCCAGGGTGCCGCGGGCGTCCATCTGCCCGCGGGCGGTGAACGAGGCGCTGCGGACCTCGACGTTCATCGCCGTCGCCACGCTGCGCAGGGTCACCCCGGCACAACCCAGCAGCGCCTGCAGCAGCATGTCCCCGGAGCAGGCGTCCGACCCGTCACCGCCGGTGGTCGGGTGCAGGCCGGCGCGGACCGGGCCGGCCCAGGTGTCCACGGTCGCGGTCACGCCCGGGTCGGTCCACGCGGCGTGCGCCTCCATCGGCGCGCACGCGGCCTCCGGCTCCTCCCGGTAGCGCTGCTTGATCGGGGCCTGCAGAGCGCGGAGTTCCGCGGCGTCCATCTGTCCTCCAGTGGGGTCCGAGGCCTCCCGGACGGCGACCGGCCGCCGGAGGATTGTGTCCTCCCGATCGTGGCCCACCCCGCACCGCGCGGCCACACCGGCTGCAGCTCCCCCTGTCTGGGCGGTGGCGGCCCGCCGTTGTGCGCCGATGTCGTCTCGACGTCCCCGACGCAGCCATCAGGGCACAACGGCGGAGGCGCGAAGGACTCTTGTGCAGCCGAGCGGGGCCTCACGATGCTGGCGACTGGGGGACCGGCGCGTGCGAGCACGGGAGCGGACATGGCTGCGAATGTCGTCCGGCCATCGAGCGAAGGGACCGGCGTCGCGGAACGAGTCACGGCGCTGGCCGGCGCGGCCTCGGTCGTCGTCGCGTTCGTGGGCATCTCGTTCGCGGACGTCGGTGGCAAGGGCCTCGACCCCACAATGACCCCGGAGACGCTCGCGGGCGGGCTGCACGAGCACGTCGACGCACTCACCACCGGAGCGTCGCTGCTGTCCCTCGCCGCGGTCCTGGCCGTCCTCTTCGCCGGCCCGCTGTGGTGGCGGTTGCGGGCTGCCGCCGGATGGGTCGCCGCCATGGGGGTGGCCGGGGCGGTCCTGGCCGGCACCCTGTGGATCGACCTCGCCGCCGAGAGCATCGCCCTGGCCACCGCGGCCGACCTGGGTGACGGCGTCACGGCGCGCGTGCTGTTGACCGCCGGGTGGGAGAGCGCCCGGATCGGCGCGGTCCCGTCGCTGGTCATGGTCACCGCGGCAGTGGTCGCCGGCTTCGGGTACGGGGTCTTCGCCGGCTGGTTCCGCTGGTTCAGCGCCTTGATGCTGGTCCCCCTGGTCGTCGCCCTGGCTCCGGTCGGGCCGGCCGGACTGCTGGGCTTCACGTCCGGCGGCCTGTGGGTCCTGGTGGCCTCCCTGCACTTCGCGATGCAGGAACCCGCCCGCTGACGGGTCGCGGCCACGTCGGTGTCAGGGGTCGACGTAGCGGTCGCGTTCGACGAGGAACTGGCCGGTGGCGGTGTTGGCGTCGATGAAGTCCGGCAACAGCGGGATCCGCACGGTCACGGTCACGCAGACGGAGAACTCCTCCCCCGGCGTCAGCGCCGGCGCGTAGCTGCCCGCCGCACCACATCCACCGCCCACCGGGGCATAGCCCAGCACCACGTCGGTCACCTGGACAGACTGGTCGGCCACCGCCACCCGCACCGCCGCCTCCGCGCGGGACTGGCCGGTCGCCGGGTCCGGCGCGGTGCCCATCGCCCGCCCGGCCTCCCGCGCCGCCGCGTTCGCCGCGAACACCCCGCGCTGCACCGCGGAGAACCCGGCCACCACGTAGACCAGCGGCAGGAACACCACCAGCGCGATGAAGACGAACTCCACGATCGCCGACCCGCGCTCACCATCGTCCGGGCAGGCGGACCTCACGGTGCCTCCTCGACCGCCCGACCGGTCACCGACAGCGGCAACAGGTCCCCCAGCGCGGCGAACAGGCTCGGCACCGCACCCGAGCACCGGACGACGACCAGCGTCAGCCCGCTGTCGTCAACCTCCTGCACCGACGCGCACGCCAACCCCGCCGCCGTCCGCTCCGAGGTGGCCCGGGCGACGACCTCCAGCGTCCGCGGAGCACCCACCGACGCCGGCACGTCCGCGTTGGCCGCGTAGCGGGCGCCCTCCTGGGCGCTGGCCACCACCACGTTGCGCACGTGCACGTACACCGCGACCTGCAGCACCGCGAGCAGCAGCGCGACCACCAGCACGCCGACCAGCACGAAGTCCACGACCGCGCTGCCCCGCTCGCACTCCCCCGCCGGCTGCGGTGCAGGGTCCCGCGTTGGCCCCCGTGCAGGGTCCCGCTGCGAGCTTGCGAGGAGCGGGGGGCACGGGGGTCCTTTACTAGCCGGCACTCGTGACGGAGCTCAGCGCGTTCTGCACCGCCTCCACGATCGCCGCCCGGAACGGCACCAGGATCGCCAGCACCAGGGCCGCGGTCATCACGGTGATCATCACCCAGCCGGGCACGTCACCCCGCTCGGGGTCCTCGCCCCGCACCCGCGCGACCAGCGCAGCCAGTGCGGTCATCAGGAACGCGTACATGCGCATCCGTCGTCCTTCCTCCTCCTGTGGGCCACCGGCGTCACTGCGCCAGCGAGACGATGCTGATCAGCCCCGGGAACAGGGCGAACAGGACGGTGACCGGCAGCACCAGGAAGACGACCGGCACCATCATGGCGATCTCCTTCCGGCCGCCGGCCTCCAGCAGCCGCCGCTTGCCGGCCTCCCGGACGTCGGCGGCCTGGGCGCGCAGTACCTCGGCCAGCGGCGTGCCGCGCTCGATCGCGACCACCAGGCCGTCGACGAACCGGGCCAACGCGTCCAGTGACGTGCGGTCGGCCAGCTGCTGCAGCGCCTCGACCAGCGGCACCCCGGCGCGTGCCCGGCCCAGCGCCGCACCGAGCTCGCGGGCCAGTTCCCCGCCGGACAGCCGGGTCACCCGGGCCATCGCCGCGGTGGGGCTCTCCCCTGCCGTCACCGCCAGCGCCAGCAGCTCGGCGACGACGGGGAACTCGGCCAGCAGCAGTTCCTCGCGGCGCTGGACCTGCTGGGTCAGCCACCAGTCCCGCCCGAGCACCCCGCCCACCAGCCCGGCCACGCACAGCAGGACGGCGGACAATACGTTGACCGACCCGGCCAGCGCGGCACCCAGGACGGTCAGCCCCGCGCCGGCGAGCAGGCCCAGCGCGCCCCACACCACCTGCTCGACCCGGAAGTCCTCGACGGTGGCGTCGGCGCCGAGCGCGTCCAGCCGCCGGCGGACGGCGACCCGCCCGCCGAGCAGCCGGTCGACCCGGTGCGCCCCGTCGGCCAGCGCCGGGCCGAACACCCGCCGGGCCGCGGACAGCAGCCCCGGCTCGGTGGCGGTGCCCAGCAGCCGGGACGGCGCCGGGGCGTCGGAGACGTAGGGCGCCAGCCGGTCCACCAGCCGCACCTGCCGGAACGGCGGGGCGTAGGAGACGGCCAGCAGCAGGCCGGTGGAGGCGAGCAGCCCGAGCAGCATCCCCAGCAGACCGGCGCTCACGATGGCCGCCCGTCGCTCACTGGAGCACCCGCACGTCCTGCGGCAGCCGACCGATGCGCAGCATCAACCGGTAGGCGGCTCCGCAGACGACGCCGCCGCCGACCAGCAGCGCCGTCCCGACCGGGCTGTCGTAGGCGGCCAGCGTCTGCTGCTGGGTCGCCAGCAGGAGCAGCACGATCCACGGGGCAGCGACCGCCAGCCGGGCGGCCTGGACCACCCAGCCCTGCCGGGTCTCCAGCTCCGCGCGGGCCCGGGCGTCCTCGCGCAGGAAGGACGACAGCGTCCGCAGCACCCGCCCGAGGTCGCTGCCGCCGACCTCGCGGGCCACCCGCAGCGTCTCGACGATGCGGTCACCCACCGGGTCGGCCAGGTCGTCCTTGAGCCGGTCGAGTGAGTCACTGAACCGACCGGTCGAGCGATGGTCGGCGGCGAACCGGGAGAACGCCGGGCGCAGGACCTCCGGGCCGCGGACGCCCAGCGCCGCCAGCGCCTCCGGCAGCGACAGTCCGGCCCGCACGGCCGAGGTCAGGTTGTCCACCACCTCCGGCCACACCTCGCGCAGGTCGGCCCGCCGCCTGGCGGCCAGCCGCCGGACCAGCAGGTGCGGCACCGCGGCCCCGAAGGCACCGAACACCAGGCTGATCGTCACCGTCCGGGTGGTCGCCAGGACCAGCACCATCGCGGCCACGCCCAGCGCGACCTGCAGGGCCACCAGCTGGACGCCGTTGATGCCGGTCAGCCCGGCCGCGGACAGCAGCCGCTGACGCCGGCCGGGACGGCGATCGCCGTCCCGGCGCCGGGGCGCGCGGGGACCGCTGCGCCAGACCAGCAGCAGCCCGACGCCCAGGACGAGGCCCAGCAGCCCACCCGGGACGCTCATGCGGCCGGCTCCCCGAGCAGCCCGGCCAGGTCCATGCCCAGGGCGGAGAAGCGCTCGGGGTGCGGCGGGTAACCGTCGGCGCGGACCAGCCGCCCGTCGCGGGTGGTGAACAGGTCCGCGGTCTCCACCACGCTGCCCTCGGTCCGGCCGGGCAGGGCGACGACCTCGCACACCCGCCGCTGACCGGTCGGGTCGGTGCCGACGTGCACCACCAGGTCCACGCTGGAGGCCACCGTCGGGACGACGAACGCGTGCCCGATGTTCTCCCCGGCCAGCAGCGGCAGCGTGCACATCTTCACCACGGCCTCACGGGCGCTGTTGGCGTGCAGCGTGCACATCCCGGGCAGCCCGGAGTTCAGCGCGATGAGCAGGTCCAGGCACTCCTCCTGGCGGACCTCGCCCACCACGAGCCGGGAGGGCCGCATCCGCAGCGCCTCCTTGACCAGCCGCCGCAGCGGGATCTCCCCGGCACCCTCGAGGTTGGGTTGACGGGTCTGCATCGCCACCACGTCGGGCAGCGGCACCCGGAGCTCGAAGACCTCCTCGCAGGTCACCACCCGCTCGCGGGCGGGGATGGCCGCGCACAGGCAGTTGAGCAGCGTCGTCTTGCCGGCCTGGGTGCCGCCGGAGACCAGGATGTTGAGCCCGGCGGCGACCGCGGCCTCCAGGAACCGGGCCACGTGTGCCGGCAGGGTCCCCAGCGCCACGAGCTCGTCGAGGCTGTGCGCCTGCAGCACGAACTTGCGGATGTTGACCGCCATGTGCCGGCGGGTGATGTCCGGGATGACCACGTGCAGCCGCGACCCGTCGGGCATCATCGCGTCCACGAACGGCGTCGACATGTCGATCCGGCGCCCCGACGTGCGCAGCATCCGCTCGACCAGGTCCGCCAACTGACCCGCACCCAGGATCGTGGTGGTCAGCTCACTGCGGCCACGGCGGGCGACGAAGACGCGGCCCGGCTCGTTGACCCAGATCTCCTCGACCTCCGGGTCGTCCAGGTACCGCTGCAGCGGACCGAAGCCGGCCACCCGGTCCAGCACCTCCCGCACCACGGTCTCCGGGTCCGCGATCGGCGGCAGCGCCGAGGACAACGACCGCTCGGAGTAGTCGGCGACCACGTCGCGCACCAGCAGCCGGACCGGCACCGGGTCGGTGAACGGGTCCAGCCCGCGTCGGCGGATGAGCTCCCGGACCTCGCCGTCGACGACCTCGACCGGACTGGTCACACTCGGCACGACACCCCCGCTGACCAGCCATCCCGACGATTGAGTCCGGTGACTGTAAGCGAGGTGCAGGGGGTCCTGCCGAGCCCTTGTGGACGAACCGTGACGTCATCGGCGCCCGGTTCACCTGATCGGGTGAACGCCGAGGCGATTGCGCGACGCTTTGTCACTCCCGGTGACCTGGCGTCACCACCTCGGTGCTCGGAAGTCGGCGGTCATCCGCGTCCGCGCCGGCTGGTCACAGGCTCGGTGCCCGCTGGTGGAAGTCGGTCGCGCCCTGGAACGCGGCACCCACCCGGAACAGCGTGCTCTCGTCGAACGGGCGACCAATGACCTGCATGCCGATCGGCAGGCCGTCCGGGTCGAACCCGCAGGGGACGGCGAGCGACGGCAGCCCGGTGAGCGACGGGACGCCGGTGAACTGCATGATCGCGGCCAGCATGTCCTCCTCGAGGCCCGTCTCGATCTCGACGAGCGTCTCCCCGATGCGCGTCGCGGTGAACGGCAGCGTCGGGCAGACGAAGACGTCGACGGACTTGAAGGCGTCCATGAACTCCGCGCGGAGCACCGAGCGGTAGCGCTGCGCCTGGATGTAGTGCGTGGCCAGGTGCAGCTCGCCCAGCTCCAGCAGCAGCCGGACGTCCTCCCCGTAGTCCTCCGGGCGCTCGCGCAGCCAGCGCTGGTGGTAGGTGCTCGGCTCGCAGGACTCCACGGTGAGCTGGGCGGAGATGTTGCCGTGGATGTGCTCGGCGGTCACCTCGATCAGCGTGGCGCCCAGCCCCGTGAGGGTGTCCAGGGCGGCCGTCACGGCCTCGTGCACGGGTGCCTGCAGGTGGTGGAAGAAGTAGTCGGGGATCACGCCCACCCGCAGTCCCCGGACCCCGCGGCCCAGGTCGCTGGTGTAGTCGACCACCGGGACGTTCGCCGTGCCCGTGTCCTTGGGGTCGTGACCGGCGATCGCGTTGAACATGACGGCGCAGTCCTCGACGGTCCGGGCCATCGGGCCGACGGTGTCCATGCTCCACGCCAGGGGGATGACGCCCGCGTTGCTCACCCGGCCGATCGTCGGCCGGATCCCCGCGATCCCGTTGACGGCGGACGGCAGCCGGATCGACCCGCCGGTGTCCGTGCCGAGGGCGCCGAAGCACGTCCGGGCGGCGACGGCCGCACCGGATCCACCGCTCGAGCCGGCGGGGAACCGCTCGACGTTCCAGGGGTTCCGCACGAACCCGTAGTGCGGGTTGGCCGACGTGCCGCCCCAGGCGAACTCGTGCATGTTGGTCTTGCCCACGATGACGGCGCCGGCGCCCTTGAGCCGTTCGGCGACCGTCGCGTCCTCCTCCGGTCGCCAGTCCTCGAGGATCTTGCTCCCCGCGGTGGTGACCTGACCACCCAGCCCGATGTTGTCCTTGAGGGCGATCGGCAGACCGTGCAGGGCCCCCAGCCGGTGCCCCGCCATGAGCATCGCCTCAGCGGCCTTGGCCACCTGGCGGGCCTGGTCGGCGTACACCGCGATGTAGGCACGCAGGTCGTCGTCGACGGCGTCGATCCGGGTCAGGCAGGCGTCCACCAGCTCGACCGGCGACACCTCCTTGGTCCGCACCAGGCCGGACGCCTCGGTGAGCGACAGGTCGAGCAGTGCCGTGTCGGCCATGGGTCCTACTCCGCGATCTCGTTGGCGGCGGCCGGGGCGGAGAAGACGGTGATGGGCGTGACCGTCAGGTGCTCCAGCGCACTCATCTTGTGGTTCAGGTCGTTGGCGGCCGCGAGCCACTCGCCCAGTTGCGCGGCCACGAGCGGCAGCCGCTCGTCGGGGATGGGCAGCCCGGCCGCCTTCGCCAGTGCCCGGACGCCCTCGTCGTCCACCGGTCCTCGTGCCTGCATCGTCGGCTCCTTCCTCCTCCGTCGTGCCTGGGTCGCCGGCTGGGGTGCCCGGCGGGAACGTCCGGCGCTGACCTCGTCGGGTCAGACGCCCAGGTACTCGTGCTGCAGGTCGCGGTCGGCCAGCACGTCGTGGGCCGGCAGGTCCCGGACGATGCGTCCCTTGTCCATCAGGTGGGCGTGCTGGGCGATCTTGGCGGCGAACTCGAGGTTCTGTTCGACGAGGACGACGGTGATGCCCTGCTCCTCGTTGACCCGCCGGACGTGGCCGGCGATCTGGTCCACGATCGAGGGCTGGATCCCCTCGCTCGGCTCGTCGAGGAGGAGCACCGTGGGACGGGTCATCAGCGCCCGGCCCAGCGCCAGGATCTGCTGCTGCCCACCGCTCAGCCCACCTCCCGGCAGCGCCGACTTCTCCGCCAGCACCGGGAACTGCTCCAGGACGCCGTCCAGGGTCGACCGCCAGTCCTTCTCCCGCACGCCGTACGCGGCGACCCGGAGGTTGTCCAGCACACTGAGCCCGGGGAAGATGTCGCGGCCCTGCGGGACGTAGGCGATGCCGCGGCGGGCCCGTTCGTAGGGCGGCAGCTTGGTGATCTCGTCGTCCCCCAGCCACACCCGGCCGGACATCAACGGCAGCTCGCCGATCAACGCCCGCAGCAGCGTCGTCTTGCCTACGCCGTTGCGGCCGAGGACGGCGACGCGCTCCCCCTGCTCGACCCGCAGGCTGAGCGACTCCAGGATCGGGGTGCGGCCGTAACCGGCCCGCCCCTCCTCAATCCGCAGCACCGGCGGTCACCGCCCTTCCCAGGTAGATGTCGAGCACACGCTCGTCGCTGCGCAGCTCCTCGATGCTTCCGCGGGCGAAGACGCTGCCCTCGTGGAACATCGTGACCGGTGCGTCCAGGACGCGGACGAACTCCATGTCGTGCTCGACGACGATGACCGTCGCGTGCTCGGCGACGGCGCGGATCAGCTCGACGGTGCGCATGGTCTCCTCCCGGGTCATGCCGGCCGTCGGCTCGTCCAGCAGCATGACGACGGGCTCACCGGCGACGACCATGCCGATCTCGAGCCACTGGTGCTCCCCGTGCGACATCTCGCTGGCCGGGACGGCTGCCCGGGAGGTCATGCCCAGCCAGGCCAGGATCGCCGCTGCGCGCTCGTCGGCGGCGCGGACGTCCCGGGAGCGGGCGTAGCCGGCGAGCCAGACGTTCTCGAAGGCGGTGAGCGGGCCGTAGTAGCTGGGGACCTGCAGCTTGATGCCCATCCCCAGCCTCGCCCGGGCGTCGGGCCGCAGCTTGGTGATGGTCCTGTCCCCGAGCCGCACCTCTCCGGCGGTGGGCGGGTACCGGCCGACGAGCAGGTTGAAGCAGGTGCTCTTGCCGGCGCCGTTCGGCCCGATGAGGCACTGCACGCTGCCGGCCGGGAAGTCGACGGAGACACCACGCAGGGCGCGGACGCCGCCGAACCGCTTCTCGAGGCCGGTCGCGACCAGCGACTTCAGCTCCGACCCGCTGCGCCGGCTGCCCAGGACGTCCTGGGCCTGGGCGGCGGTCACCGACGTCCGTGGTGCGGCTGGGGTCCGGCGCAGCCGCGGGAACGCCCGCTGCACCAGGCGCGTCGCGCTGGGCACGACACCGGCCGGCAGGAGCAGGACGACGACGATCAGGACCAGCCCGAGGACGATGGGCGTCAGCTCACCTCCGCCGCCACCGAGCGCCGAGGACAGCCCCTGCACGATCGCGACTCCCACGAACGCGCCGATCAGCGAGTCCTTGCCGCCGACGAGCACCCAGATGGCGACCAGGGCCGCCTGCTGGAGGCCGAAGACCACCGGGTTGATGAACATCCCCCAGGCCGCGTACAGGCCACCCGCCAGTCCGGCGATCGCGCCACCGAGGGCGAAGGCCGCGAGCTTGTAGCGGCGGACGTCGTACCCCAGCAGCTGGGTGCGCAGCTCGTTCTCCCGGACCCCGGCCAGCACCCGGCCGAACGGCCGGCGCAGCAGCACCCGGAGGCCCAGGGCGATGACCACCGCCAGGGCGATGCACAGCATGAACAGCGTCCGGGGGTCGAGGAACACGTCCCCGACGAGCACCGGCGGGACGCCGATCATGCCGTTGTAGCCGCCGAGCAGCGCGTCCCCGATGTGGTAGCTCGGGTCAGCGGTGCTGGACATGAAGGTGAGCAGGACGAGCGTCACGGCCAGCGTGATGATCGCGACGTACACGTCGCCCACGTTGCCGTAGAAGATGAAGTAGCCGAGCAGCGCCGCGACCATCGCCGCCACGACGGCTGCGATCGCCAGCGCGCTCAGCGTCTCGCCGGTCTGCAGCGAGAAGTTGATCCCGGCGATGCTGTAGGCGTAGGCGCCGATCCCGAAGAAGGCGGCCTGGCCGAAGCTGAAGATGCCGCCGTGACCCCAGACGAACGTGAAGCTGAGCGCCAGCAGCCCGTAGATGACCCACAGGGACCACTCCTGCGCCCGGAAGTCGGGCACCGAGAACGCCACCAGGGCGCCGACCGCCAGGAGCACCGCGCCCAGGGGGATCTCCCGGGGCATGCCCAGCACCCGCGCCAGCGGCGACCGCCGGGGCTCGTCGTCCACGGTCGCGCCGGTCGTGCCGCTCACAGCTGGCTCCGGAACCGACCGGAGATCCCGGTCGGCAGCACCCGCAGCAGCACGATCGCGACGACGAGCAGCATCGCCGTCCCCAGGAACGAGGTGGTCAGGTTCGACACGATCGAGTCGACGCTCCCGAGCAGTCCGGCCGAGGACGCCGTACCCGTCAGGACCCCGGGGCCCCCGACGACGACCGTCATGAAGGCGCGCCCGACATAGGCCTGCCCCATGGTGGGGACGACGCCCGCGACCGGCGCCAGCAGTGCGCCCCCGGCTCCGGCCAGCGCCGCACCGAAGGCGAACGTGAGCATGTTGAGCCGTTTGGCGTTGATGCCGATCGCCGACGCCATCTTGGGCAGCTGGGTGGCGGCCCTCGCCATGGTGCCGTACCGGGTCCGGGTGAACACCCAGAACACCACGCCGAGCAGGACCACCGCGGCGACGACGAGCATCAGGTTGTACTGCGAGACGGAGTACCGCCCGATCTGCACGCTGCCCATCGGCGTCGGGATCCCCTGGGTCGCCGGCCCGTAGGCCAGGACGACGACCTGGACGAGGATCAGGCTCAGTCCCCAGGTGGCCAGCATGGTCGCGGCCAGCCGGCCGTAGAGGAACTGGATGAGGAGCCGCTCGACGAGCAGGCCGACGACCCCGACGGCCAGGGCCGCGAGCAGCATGGCGAGCCACACGTTGAGCCCGGCCCGTTGACCGCTCAGGGTGAAGAACGCCCCCAGCATCAGGAACTCGCCGTGCGCGAGGTTGATCACGCCCATCATCCCGAAGATCACGGCGAGCCCGATGGAGATGATGACGAGCAGGGACACGCTGGTGAGCAGTGAGAGGGCCAGAGTGGCCAGGCGGTCGGGTTGCATCCCCTACCTCCCACCCGCGCCGGGCCCGCAGGGCCGCGTCACGGCGTGAACTGCTCGTTGGTGTCCGGGTTCTCCACCAGGTCGCAGACCTCCTGCTCGTAGGACGGGGGCACCGCCTCGGTCGTCTCCACGACCGTGAAGCCGTTCTGGTCGTTGGTCTGCGCGATGCTCACGTTCTGGGTCACGTGGTGGGACGGGCCGTCCATCGTCACCGTGCCGCTGGGCGAGTCGATGCTCACCCCGGACTCCATCGCCTCCGTCACCGCCTCCGGCTCGAGGCTGTCGGCCTGGGTGACCGCTTCGGCCCAGAGGTGCCAGCCGTTCCACACGGCGACCGCGGAGTCGGTGACGGGCTCGTCGCCGTACGCCTCCTGCCACGCGGTGACGAACTCCTCGTTGGCGGGGTTCTCGACCTCCTGCACGTACGGGAAGGCGACGGTGATCCCCTTGGCCTCGGCGGGCGAGAGGACGACCTGCTCGTTGCCGAGCCCGAACGTGGAGGAGACGATCGGCATCTGCTCGCTGAGCCCGGTCGAGGCGAACTGCCGGTAGAAGGCGATGTGGTTCCCGCCCACGAGCAGGGACACCACGACGTCGGGCTGCGCGCTCTGCAGGTTGTTGATGACCGAGCCGAAGTCGGAGCTCTCCAGGGGGATGAACTCCGTGCCGACGACCTGGGCACCGGCCTCCTCGGCGTACTGCGTCACCCAGTCGGCCGAGATCCGGCCGAAGTTGTAGTCGGCGGCGACGACGTAGACGCTCTTCCCGTAGTTCTCCACCGCGTAGGGGACGAGGGCGGCGAGCTGCTGGGACGGGACGACGCCGGTGAGGAACGTGTTCTTGTCGCAGACCCCGCCCTCGTACTGCTCGTTGTAGAAGTAGGGGATCCCCAGCCGGTCGGCCACCGGCCGGATGGCCTCCCGGGAGGCGCTGGTGATCCCGCCCATGATCACCGACACCTGGTCGCGCTGGCCGAGCTGCGCGGCGTACTGGGAGTACTTCGCGTTGTCCGACTGCGCGTCGTAGCTGGTCAGCTCGAGCTGCCGGCCGAGGACGCCGCCGTTGTCGTTGATGTCCTTGATCGCGAGGTCGGTGGCGTGCGACATGGCGATGCCGTAGATGTTCAGCGCCCCCGTCTCGTCCAGGATGCTGCCCACGGCGATCGGACCGCTGCCGTCCCCGGCGTCCCCACCGCCTCCCGAGCCGCCGCCACAGGCGCTGGTCACCAGCATCAGCGCCGCGCCGCCGGAGGCGAGCGCTGCCGTGCGGCGTCGGACGGACCGGCTGGCCGGGATGTGCTTCATGGGGGTCCTTCCATCAGGGGGGTCGAGGGCCGTTCGAGGGGACTCAGCGACCCGGTGGTGGCGGCGGACGGGTGTCGCCGTCGCCGGCCGTGCGGGAGCGCCGGAACTGGACGTCGCGGTAGTCGGAGAGGCGATCGGCGAGGCGCTTCTTGAGCTCCAGCCGCTTGGCCTTGCCGGTGGCGGTGTACGGCACGTCGTCCCCGAAGACGACCACCTTGGGCCGGCGGGCGTAGTCGAGGTACCGGGCGCAGTGGGCGAGGATCTCCTCCTCGGTGACCTCCGCCTGGGGCACGACGTAGGCCGCCACCTCCTCGCCGTAGAAGCGGTTCTCGAAGGGGATGGCGAGCGCGTAGCGGACCGCGGGGTGGCTGACCAGCACCGCGTCGATCTCGAAGGGCGAGAGGTTCACCCCGCCGCGGATCAGCAGCTCCTTCATCCGGCCGGTGATGAAGAAGAAGGGACGCCCCCCGGGACCGTCCTGCCAGAAGCCCTCGTCGCCGCTGTGGAACCAGCCGTCCCGGAACGCCTCCCGCGTCGCCTCGGGCTGCCCCGCGTACCCCTGCATCACCACCGCCCCGCGGACGGCGAGCTCTCCGCGGACGCCGGCCCCCACCGGCCGGCCGGTGTCGTCCAGGACGGCGACCTCGGCGTGCGGGAGCGCGGGACCGACGCTGGGGAACCCGTACTCCCGGTGCCAGCGCCGGCGTTCCTCGTCGGGGAGCCGGGGCGTCAACGTGACGACGGCGGTCGTCTCGGAGAGCCCGTAGAGGTGCCGGACCGGGACGCCCAGCCGTTGCTCGGACTCCAGCACGGTCTCCACCATCAGCGGCCCGGCGCCGCAGACGAACTCGCGGAAGTGTGCCGGGGCGGTGCCCGCGGAGTGGAGCAGGAACTCCAGCAGGGACGGCACCACACTGCAGACGTCCGCCCGCTCGGCGTCGACGTCGGCCCAGAACCGCTCGCTGCGGAACCGGTCGCACAGGACCGTGGACAGCCTCGCGTACCAGGGGACGAGGCTGCTGACGACCAGGCCGTTGACGTGGTGGACGGGCAGCACGGTGATCACCCGGGTGCCCGGCGCCCAGTCCAGGCCGGCGGCCAGCGCGTCGCAGTCGGTCAGCAGGTTGGCGGCGGTGAGCACGACGCCCTTGGGCTCACCGGTGGTGCCGCTGGTGTAGACGCGCAGCGCCGGCACCTCGAGCCCGGCGTCGGACGACGACCCGGCTCCCGTGCCGGGTCGTCCGTCCGGCGACGGCGTGCCCGTCCCCGCGGGCAGCTCTGCCGTGGCGGCCAACGGCACGCCGGTCGCCGCCCGCAGCGCCTCGGCCAGGTCGCGGTCACCGTCCCGGTGGACGAGCAGGGCCGCGGAGGAGTCACGGAGGATGTAGACCTGCCGGTCCTCCGAGTCGCCGGGGTTGAGCGGCGCGCAGCAGGCGCCGAGGACCCAGGACGCGTAGGCGAGGGCGAGCGCGTCAGCGGTGTTGCCGGCGAGGGTGGCGACGACGTCCCCGGCCTCGACGCCCCGCCCGCGCAACCAGTCGACGGTGGCGAGGACCCGGTCCACCCACTCGGTCACCGACCACTGGTGCCGGGCGCCGCGCTCGCCGTCCAGCTCCACGAGGAACAGCGCATCGCCGTCCGTCCGCGAGAGGAAGAACGCGGCGAAGCTCTCCCACTCGGGACGGAAGTCGTCGACGGCTGTGCGCGGGGTCACACCGGGGAGGTTATGGCCGGGGCCACCGTCACCCTATGGACGTCGTCCCACACCGGCGGCGCCTCGGGTGTGCACCGTCACACCGGGCGGGTCGCCGGGCTCCTCGCCCCGAGCTCCAGGCGCCGCAGCCGCAGGGCGAGGCGGATCTCCAGGGCGCGGTCGCCCTGCCGCCAGGTCGGGCCGAGGACCGCATCGACCCGGTCGAGTCGCTGGTACAGGGTGTTGACGTGCACGAACAGGCTGCTGGCCGTGCTGGCGGCGTTCCCGTCGTGCTCGAAGTACTGCTCGACGGTGTCGAGCAGGGCCGTCCCCCGGTGCGCGTCGTACCGCTCCAGGGCGCCGAGCGTCCCGGCGAGGAGACCCCGCACCTGCTCGCGGTCGGCCTCGCTCAGCAGGAGCCCGTAGATGCCGAGCTCCTGCGGGGTGCCGCCCTGGCCCTCCCGGCCGAGCGACACGAGCGCTCGGGCGCACCGGCGCGCCTGCCGCTCGGCGCCGGACACGTCCGCCAGGTCGACCAGCGGACCGGCCGCGCCCACCGTCACGGCGGTCGGTGACGCCTCGTTCAGCCGCCGGGCGGCCACCTGCGCGATCTCGGCGGCGTCACCACCGGGGACCAGCAGCACGACCGAGCCCCCGTAGGTCGTGACCAGGCCGCGCACTCCCCGGGCCAGGTGCGTCGCCTCGGCCCGGACCTGGGGCGCGATGCCCGGCGTCCCGGTGATCGCGACCAGCACCGTCACCGGGCAGTCGAGGTGGACCCCGGTCAGCTCGGCCCGCCGGCGGACCGACTCCATGTCCGCGACCGGGGCGCGGAGCAGCTCGGTGAGCAGTTCCCCGCGCACCCGGTTCTCGGCCTCGTCGCGGGCCCGCTCGTTGAGCCGCAGCAGTGCCGTCACGGTCGCGGCCCGCTCCAGTGACCGGGTGTCGGCCTCGCCCAGCTCCGGCCCGACGAAGACGAGGGAACCGAGGTAGTCGCCTCCCGCCATCACCGGGGCTGCCCGCGCGACCGCGCCGTCCAGTGGCGCCCGTGCCGACCGGAACGACGACCTGGCCTCGTCCAGGACGCTGACGACCTCCGGGCGGAGGGGGTCGGCGGACGCGCGGTCGGCGGTGGGGACGTGCGGACCGCCGCCCGCCACCGCGGCACCGCCGGGCCTCGCGCACGCATGCGCGGCCACCCTCCCGTCGACGTCGACGACCATCAGGACACCGCCCAGGACGTCGGCCACCGTGCACGCCAGGTCGTGGACGCCGCCGCCGGCCACCAGGATGTTGGTGAGCCGCTCGTGCATCCCGGTCGCGCGCTCCAGCGCCTCGTTGTGCTCCTCGATCACGGACTTGGCCCGGGTCAGCGAGGCGAGCGCGTCCCGGGTCTCCTGGAACAGCGACGCGTTCTCGATCGCGATGGCCGCATGTGCCCCCAGCGAGGACAGCAGCAGGACCTCGTCCTGACTGAACGAACGGGGATGCCGGTCCGCGGCGAAGAGCACCCCGATCACCCGCCGGCCGATCTTGAGCGGGACACCGAGGATGGCGATGAGCCGCTCCTCGTCGACGATCGCGTCGATGGCGTGCTGGTACCTGCTGTCCTGCAGGTAGTTGCCCGTCCACTGAGGGGCCGCGGTCTGCGCGACGAGCCCGCCGAGCCCGATGCCCATCGGCAGCCGGATGTCGTTGAAGTGGGGGCTGACCGTCCGGTCGGTCACCCGCATGTAGGTGTCGCCGCGCTCCTCGTCGATCAGCATCAGGTAGGCGACGTCGGTCTGGAGGAGTTGCCTGCTCCGGCGCACGATGGCGTGCAGGACCTTCTCCAGGTCCCGCAGCGAGGACAGGTCGCCGGCGGTCTCGTAGAGCGCGGCGAGCTCCCGGGCCCGCCGTTTGTGCCGTTCCAGGAGCGACCGCAGCCGGATGGCGACGTCGATCTGGCCACGCACCTCCGCGGACCCGACCTCGTCCCGCGCATCGGCTGCCTGCGCCGCGTCGGCGAGGGCCTTCTCGAAGACGTCGATGGGGACGTCGTCGAGGAGCAGCGTCATCAGCTGCTCGGCCACGGAACCCACGGGGTCATGATGCCGGGTCCGGGCGCGCCGGTGAGCTGCGGCGACGCCGCTCCGCGCCGTCCACCGCGACCGACCCGGTGGACGGCGCCGGGCTGCCAACCCGGGGCGAGGGCACCCGGCCCCGTCAGCCGACGGGCGCCGTCTTCCCGACCGTGGACCGCGGCGTCGAGCCGAGGTCCAGGCGGCGTCCGCCTCGGTCGGCCGGTCAGCCGAGCAGGTCGGTGAGCACCGTCGCGAGCGCCGAGGCGCCACGCTCGCAGTCGACGTCCTCCGCGTGCTCGGCCGGCGAGTGCGACACCCCCGTCGGGTTGCGCACGAACAACATCCCGGTGGGGACCACGCGCGCCGGCCGGGCGGCCCCGACAACTGCGGCGTCGTGCCCGGCCCCGCTCACCAGCACCGGCAGCGACCCGGCACCCAGCCCGGCCAGGGTGTCCCCCGCCGTCAGGCTGCGGTGCATCCGGTCCCGCAGCCCGGCGTCCAGGTGCACCGCGGGGTTGACCGACTCCTGCACGACCTCCACCCCGCAGCCCTCCGCCGCCGCGGCCGCGCGGGCCGCGGCGCCGATGTCCTCGACCAGCGCGCTGGTGGCGGCCTCGTCGGGGCCGCGGGCGTCCAGCCAGAGGTCGACGGAGTCGGAGATGACGTTCGTGCCCCCCGGGTGCGGGAGCACCCGGCCGATCGTGGCCCGCAGCAGCTCGGCGGCCGCCGCGACCCGGCGGGCGGCCAGCACGGTCTCCGCCGCGGGCAGCAACGGGTCGGACCGGTCGCCCATCGGGGTGGCCCCGGCGTGGTTGGCCTCCCCCGTGAAGCTGATCCGCCAGCGGCCGTTCGCCAGCACGGTCGAGCCCAGCGCGAGCGGCTCACCGAGGTCGATGAGCCCCCGGCCCTGCTCGACGTGCAGCTCGACGAAGCACTCGATGCCGGCCAGCCGCTCCGGGTCGGGGCCCAGGCGGGCCGGGTCGAGCCCTGCTCCGGCGGCGGCCTCGGCCAGCACGACGCCGTCGGGGTCGCGCAGCGCCCGGGCCGCGTCCGGGTCGGTGGCGCCGGTCAGCAACCGGGAGCCCAGGCAGGCCACCCCGAACCGGCCGCCCTCCTCCTCCGCCCAGACCACCAGCGCCAGCGGGCGCCGCGGCTGCACCCCGGCGGCCCGCAGCAGGTCCACCGCCCGCAGCGCCGACACCACCCCGAGCACGCCGTCGAAGGCACCGCCACCGGGCACCGAGTCCAGGTGCGAGCCGGTGACGACGGCGCGCTCCCCCGCCGCGACGCCCGCCGGCCGCCACCACGCCCACAGGTTGCCGTTGCGGTCGCGCTCGACGTCCAGCCCCCGGGCCAGTGCCTCGGCGGTGAACCACTCGCGCATGGCCGTGTCGGCGCCGGTGAACAGGTGCCGGGAGTACCCGCCCCGCTGCCGGTCGCGGCCGGTGTCGGCCAGCGCGCCGAGGAGCTGGGGGACCGTCGGGCCGGGGTCGGTCGTCGTCATGAGCTCACCCTTCTGCGGGCAGCGCGCTCCAGACCTCGCCGATCTGCCGGCCGGTCGCCAGGTCGAACCGGTGCCGCATGAGCAGCAGCGAGGCGTCGTGCTGGGCGGGGTCGTCACTGGCGACGCAGTCCTCGGCGAGGACGACGTAGTGGTCGCTGAACATCGCGTCGCGGGCCGTCGACTCCACGCACCCCTCGGTGGTGCACCCGGCCACCACGACCGTGCGGATGCCGTTGCTGCGCAGCAGCAGCTGCAGGTCGGTGCCCCAGAACGCGCTCGAGCGGTGCTTGTGCACCACGAGCTCGTCGGGCAGCGGCGCGACCTCGGCGACGAACTCGTGCCCCGCCGTCCCGGGCAGGGTGTAGCGCAGCGGCGGGCCGCCCGCGCGGGCCGTGGCGTGCATCCGCAGGTTGAACCGCAGCTGCGCCGGGGAGTCGCTGCGGCGGCCGGGCAGCGTGGTGTTCTGCACGTGCACGACCAGCGCGCCGGCGCGGCGGGCGGCGGCGAGCAGCGCCGCGAGCCGCGGCCGCATGTCCTCGTACATCGTGAGGTCGACGCCGAGCCGGCCGAACACCCCGTCGGGCTCCAGGAAGTCGCGCTGCATGTCGACCAGCACGAGCGCGGTGTGCCGCGGGTCCACCAGCTCGGCGAGCTCGGTGAGCACCTCCTTGCCCTCGACGAGGATCACGACGGCCAGATGGCGGTCAGCCCGCCGTCGATCGTCATCTGCTGGCCGGTGACGTAGCGCGCGGCGTCGGAGAGCAGGAACCAGATGACGTCGGCGACGTCATCGGGCTGGCCGACCCGGCCGAGCGGGATGCTCGGCGCCGATCGGACCAGGCCCTCGGGGCCGCCGGAGTTGACCGGGTCGAGCGACTGCGGTGACTCGATGACCCCGGGCAGCACCGCGTTGATCCGCACGCCGCGCGGCCCGAGCTCCAGCGCCGCGCTGCGGACGAACCCGAGCAGGCCGGCCTTGGACGAGGCGTAGGGGGTGTGCTCCCGCCAGCCGATCGCGGCGCCGGCGATGCTCGAGACGACCACCACCGCCCCGCCGGCGGGCAGCACCGGCACGGCGGCCCGCACCGTGCGCATCACCCCGGTCAGGTCGACGTCGACGATGCGGTGCCAGTCCTCGTCGGTGAGCTCCTCCAGCGGCGCGCGCTTGAGGATGCCGGCGTTGGCGACGACGGCGTCCAGCCCGCCGAACCGCTCGACCGTCGCGGCGACCGCCGCCGCCATCCCCGCGGTGCTGCGCACGTCGGCGTCCACCGCGAACGCCTTCCCGCCGGCGGCCTCGACCTCGGCCACCACCGCGTCGGCGTCGTACGGGTCGCCGGTGAAGGTCCCGACGGCGACGCCGGCGCCGCCGGCCGCGGCGCGCAGGGCCGTCGCGCGCCCGATCCCGCTGGCTCCCCCGGTGACCAGCACGGCTCTCACGAGAACATCACGTCGCCGCTGTTGGGACCGAGCGTCGCGCCGGTGTAGAGGTTCCCGCCCGGGGCACTGGCCAGCAGGACGGCGGTGGGCGCCACCTCGGCCGGCTCCCCGGAGCGCTTGAGAGGCAGCCCGGCCATCAGCGAGCTGGTCCACTCCTCGGACAGCTCGCCGCCCAGCGGTGTGTTGATCGGGCCGGGGGCGATGCAGTTCGCCGTCACCCCGGTGCCGCCGAGCTCCCGGGCCAGGGACTTGGTGAACCCGATGACGCCGGCCTTGGCCGCCGCGTAGTGCGCCAGCCCGGCGCCGCCGCGCTGGCCCACCTGCGAGGCGGTGTTGATGATCCGGCCGAAGCCGGACTCGACCATCGGCGGCACCGCGGCCCGGTTGCAGAGGAAGACGCTGCGCAGGTTGACCGCGATCATCTCGTCCCACATCGCCGTCGACATGTCGACCACGTGCGACTCGGTGAGGATGCCGGCGTTGGCGACCAGGACGTCGACCAGGCCGAGCCGGGCCCGTGCCTCGGCGAACATCCGCTCCACCTGCGCCTCGTCGGAGACGTCGGCGTGCACCTGGACGACCTCCGCCCCGAGCGCCTGGCAGGCGGCGGACACCTCGTCCAGCCCCGGCCCGGGCGCGCGGTCGGCGATCGCCAGCCGGGCGCCGGCCTCGGCGTAGGCGACCGCGATGGCCGCGCCGATGCCGCTGGCCGCCCCGGTGACCAGCGCGGTGCGGCCGCTCAGCACCCCGGCGGTCACGCCGCCAGCCCGAACACGCGCCGGGCGTTGCCACCGAGCACCAGCGCGCGGTCGGCGTCGCCGAGGTGCATCAGCTGCACTCGCTCCCGCTCGTAGGACATGTCCATCAGCGGCGCGGCACTGGCGAACATCAGCCGCTCGGCCCCGAACGTGGCGACCACTCCCTCCAGGAAGTCCTGCCGGTACATCCCGCTGGTCTGCACCACGACGTTGTCGTTGGCCAGCGCCAGCTCGGCGTCGAACCCCATGAGGCCGGAGATGTTGAACTGGCCGCCGTTGGTCAGCACGAACGGGTTGCCCGGCGCGAACTGCGCGGCCCGGCCGAGCTGCAGCGGCTCGGAGTAGAGGTGGAACCCGGCCGCCGCGACCACCGGCACGCCCAGCTCGGCGGCGGTCTCCACCAGCGGGCGGACCGCGTCGTCGTTGATCCGGAAGTGCTCCTCCCCCGGGTGCAGGTACAGCCCCCGGGCGCCGTTGCCCACCGCCCGCCGCACCTCGGCCACGGCGGCGGCGCCGTCCCACGGGTCGACCCGGGCCAGCGGCACCAGCCGGCCTCCCGAGGCGGCGGCCGCCTCGGTCACCGCGTCGTTCGCCGGCCCGAAGTCGGCGCCCTTCGGGTGCGCCGGGACGGCGATCGCCACGTCGGTGCCCACCGCCGCCATGCCGGCCAGCGCGGTCTCCGCGTCCAGCCGGTGGCCGAAGTGCGACGTCCCGAGGTGGACCAGCCCGTCGACGATCACGGCGTGAGCCCCAGCATCCGGTCGGCGTTGGCGCCGAGCACCTGGCCGGCGACCTGCTCGCCGAGCCCGGCGATCACCACCTTCTGCTTCTCCAGGGCCGGCGAGGCGACCGGCCCGTCGCTGCCGAACACGACCCGGTCCGCGCCGATCCGGTCGACCGCCGTCCTGATGCGATCCGGGTAGGGCATGGCGGAGGTCTCCAGCACAATGTTGCCGAAGCTCTCCGCCACGTCGATCGCCTCCTCGACGTGGAAGTAGCCCCCCATGTGTCCCAGCACGATGGTGGAGTCGGGGCAGGCCGCCGCCGTCTGGGCGATCGACAGCGGCGTGGTCATCGGCTCGTCGCCGCAGTGGAAGAGCGTGGGCACCCCGAGCTCCCCGGCGTGCCGGACCAGCTCGATGGTGTTGGCGCCGCCCGGGTGCTGCAGCGTCGAGACCGGGTGCAGCTTCAGGCCCTTGAAGCCCAGCTGCTGCACGGCCCGGGTGAGCAGGTCCTTCGACGTCTCCAGCAGCGCCGGGTTGAGCCGGAGGAAGCCGTAGAGCCGCCCGGGGAACTCCTCGCACGCCTCGGCGATCAGCTCCAGGCCCGCCGGGTTGAGACCCGGCAGGTCGGTGAGCGTCATGACCGCGGCCCGCTCGACCCCGGCCTCGTCCATGGCCCGGATGCAGTCCGCGGCCGACATCTGCCATCCCAGCGCCGTGGAGTTCTCGATGTGCATGTGCATGTCGAAGATCATCTGGCTGGTCCCCCGGGTCAGGCGAAGCTCGCCTTGTGGTAGTAGGAGTAGCCGGTCGCGCCGAAGTGCACGTCCTGCAGGTTGTTGACCCCGGAGTAGATGCCGCTGACGTTCCACAGCGGCAGGAAGATCGCGTCCTCCATCAGCCTGGTGGTGATCGCCTCGTAGGCCGCCGTCCGCTGCTCGGTGTCCACGATGGCGTTGGCCGCGGTGATCGCGGCGTCGATCTCCGGATTGCTGTAGTGCGCCCAGTTGAAGCCGCTGGCGATCTGGTCGCTGGAGACCAGGCCCTTCATCAGGAAGGGGTCGACGTCGTAGTAGAAGATCGCCGACAGGTTCTGCACGCCCTGGTTGTAGGACGCCGCCGCCGTCGTGAACGGCTGGGACGTGGTGTTCGAGGTGAACCCGACCTCCTTGAGCGCGTTGACCACGAACTGGGTCGGCAGGTCGAAGCCGTTGGCGGTCTGGATCAGGATGTCCAGCGTCAGCGGCTGGCCGCCCTTGCTGCGGGTGCCGTCGGCACCGGCCACCCAGCCGGCCTCCTCCAGCAGGCTCTTGGCCTTCTCCGGGTCGTAGGCGTACATCGAGTCGACCTCCTCCGCGTAGCCCGGCGTCGTGGGCGTGAGGAAGTTGTGGGCCGGGGTGTAGGCGCCGCGCAACGTGCCCTCGACGAGCTTGTCCTGGTCGACGGCGAAGAGGATCGCCTGGCGCACCCGGACGTCGTCGGTCGGGCCCTTGGTGACGTTGATCGGGTAGCCGTACGGCTGGCCGGTGGACGGCACGTCGTAGTGGGTCAGCTGGTCCGAGCCCTTGATCGACTCGATGGTGTCCGGGTCGAGGTTCATCGCCATCTGGATCTGCCCGCCGCGCAGCGCGTTGTAGCGCGCGTTGGTGTCCAGCAGGATCTTGAAGGTCAGCGTCTCCAGGGTCGCCGGGCCGGCCTCACCGAAGATCGACGGGCCCCAGGCGTAGTCGGCGTTGCGCTCGAGGGCGACCCGGTCCTGGTTGACGTACTCGACGAACTTGAACGGGCCGGTGCCGGTCGGGTGCGCGGCCACCTCGGCGGCGCCGTACTCCTCGATGGCCGCCGGTGACTGCATGCCGAACAGCACCGTCGTCATCGAGCGCTCGAACGCCGCGTTCGGCGCGCTGAACACCACCTGCGCGGTGTACTGGTCGACGACGACCGTCTCCTTGTACGGCCCCAGCGAGCCGATGGCGCTGCGCGACTTGGTGGCCGGGTCGACGACGTGGTCGAAGTTGGCCTTCACCGCGTTGGCGTCGAAGGGGGTGCCGTCGTGGAAGGTCACGTCCTGGCGGAGCTTGAAGGTGTAGCTGGTGGCGTCCGGGGAGACCTCGTAGCTCTCGGCCAGGCCGGGGTAGAACTCGTTCTCCCCCTCCTCGTTCGGCAGCCACCAGAACAGCGGGTCGAAGATGTGCGAGATCATCATCGACACCATCGCCAGGCCGGTGGCGGCCGGGTCCAGCGAGTCGGGCTCCTGGTACACGCCGACCGTCAGGGTCTTCGTGCCGCTGGCCGGGCCGCCCCCGCCGCCGCCGGAGGAGCCGCCGCAGGCACTCAGCAGGGAGCTCAGGCCCAGCCCGATCAGCCCCGCTCCGCCCGCCTTGAGCACGTCGCGACGGCTGAGGGGCGCCCGGAAGGACGCGCCGAACGTCGTGGCGTCCGGTCCGGCCGACATGTCAGCGTGGCTCATTGACTTCTCCGTTCATCGGGGTGGACCAGGGGTCGGGGGCCGGTCGGTCCCGGACGGCGGTGCGGCCGGTCGGAGCGGGGGTCGGTCACGGGCGTGAGGAGGCCGCCGAGCGGCACGGCCGGCTGACCGTGCCCCGGGGGCGCCGTCCGACCCGTCACTGGCCACCTCCGGTCGTGGGTTGGCGGCAGCGTAAGGATGAGATTCTTTCCATCAAGCCGTCTTCGACATTTCCGCCACCCGGGGCATGGATCTGCAAGAATCCGCCATGCTCACCGAGGACGATCAAGCTTTGATCAGTGCTCTCCAGGTGTCGCCCCGGGCCTCCTGGTCGGACGTCGGTGAGGCCCTCGGGATCAGTGGGGTCACCGCCGCGCGACGGTGGAAGCGGATCAGCAGCGACGGGACCGCGTGGGTCACGGCTGCCCCCGGGATGGCGCGCTGGGCTCAGCAGTGCCTCGCCTACGTGGAGATCGACTGCGCGCCGGCCACCCTCATCGGGGTCGCCAACGAGCTGGCCGCACACGAGTTCGTGCTGACCGTCGAGATCACCACCGGCAGCGCCGACATCCTGCTCACCATCGCCGCCGCGGACCTCACCACGATGTCCCACTACCTGCTGGACCACCTCGCGAGCATGGCGAGCGTGCTGCGGACCCGGGTCCGGATCGCCACCAAGATCTACACCGAGGGCTCGTCGTGGCGCATGGTGGAGCTGCCCCCGGCCGCTCAGCGGGTACTGGAGCGGTCCCGCCCCCCGGCCGACCCGGGCGCAGCCGGCACGGACGTCGCCGCCATGACGCCGGACACCCAGCAGATCGCGCGGTTGCTGTCGGTCGACGGCCGTTCCTCGCTGACGGACCTGGCCGCCGCCACCGGGATCAGCCCCACCACGGTCCGGCGCCACGTCGGCAGGTTGCTCGGCGCCCGGATCCTGTTGCCGCGCACCGACGTGGCCGCCGAGCTGTCGGGGTCACCGGTCCAGGTCTACCTCTGGGTGGACGCGCCGGTGACCGGGCTGCCCGCCACTGCGCGCGCCCTCAGCCAGTTCCGGCAGGTGCGGCTGTGCGCGACCGTCTCCTCGGCCACCAGCCTGCTGGTCTGCGCCTGGCTGCACACCGTGGAGGAAGTGCACCGGCTGGAGCTCACCTTCGCCCGGGAACTCCCGCACCTGCGGATGGTCGACCGACTCATCGTGCTGCGGACCGTGAAGCGGATGGGCCGTCTGGTCGACCACCGCGGCCGGGCCGTCGGGGTGGTGCCGATCGCCATCTGGGGGGACTCGGCCGAGCACCGACAGGACCCGGCGCCGGTGCCAGGACCCGGACTGACCCCGCTGAAGGAATCCGCCATCGAGGGCCCAGGTGGGCCGTCCTGACGACCCGCGGAACCGGTGAGAGGCCCATCACAATCAGGGCCCGGTAGGAGTACAAAGCACCGCATGGGCTTCGTCCTCCACCGCCTGGCCGCGTCCATACCGGTGGTCCTGGGGATCACGGTGGTGGCCTTCCTGCTGATCCACATGGTCCCGGGCGACCCGGCCCAGGCGATCCTGTTCGGGTCCAACGCCAGCCCCGACCAGATCGCCGACCTGCGCGCACAGCTCGGCCTCGACCAGCCGCTCTGGCAGCAGTACCTGACGTTCATGGGCAACCTGCTGCAGGGCGACCTGGGCACCTCCTACGTCACCAACAACCCCGTGGCGGACGAACTGCTCTCCCGCACCCCGAGCACGCTGCAGCTCACCGCCGCCGCCATGGCCATCGCCATCGTCATCGGGGTACCGCTCGGCCTGGTCGCCGGCATCCGGCCAGGGTCCGCCCTCGACCTGGTCTCCCGCACCGTGTCCTTCATCGGGGTGGCCGTCCCGTACTTCTTCCTCGCCCTTCTCCTGGTGCTGGCCTTCTCCATCAACCTGAACTGGGCGCCGGCCATCGACGACGGCAGTCTCACCGCACTCGTCCTGCCCGCCCTCTCGCTCGGGTGGGGCTATGCGGCGATCCTGACCCGCCTGGTGCGCGGCCGGGTGATCGAGGAGTACCGCAGCGACTACGTGAAGTCGGCCAACGCGCGGGGATGCTCCGAGCGCCGGGTCCTGCTCGGTCACGTCTTCCGCAACTCGTCGATCCCGGCGGTGACGATGATCGGCCTGCAGTTCGGCAACATCCTCACCGGCGCCGCCGTCACCGAGGTGATCTTCGGCCGGGCGGGGGTCGGCAGCTTCCTCGCCACCTCGATCACCACGAAGAACATCCCGGTCGTGCAGGGAGCCATCGTGCTGATCGGGATCGGTTACATCCTGATCAACCTGATCGTCGACCTCGCCGTCGGCGCCATCGACCCGCGCACCCGGCTGGCGTCCGCGTGACCGCCGGCCCGGCGCACCCACCCGTCCGCCGGCAAGGGAGTCCGTCATGAGCACAACGCTGACGGGGGCCGTGGCCCGGCCGCGTCGCCGGAGGACCGGCCGCACGGTCCAGCTGGCCACCTCGGTCGCGATGACCCTGGTGCTGCTCGGCTACGCGGCGCTGCTGCTCCGCCCCGGTCTGTTCACCTCGATCGACCCGCTGTTCAACGGGCCCGACGTGCTCATGGGGCCCAGCGCCGACCACCTGTTCGGCACCGACCAGCTCGGTCGCGACGTCTTCAGCCGGGTGGTCCACGGCTCCCAGTCGGTGCTCACCGCCAGCCTGGGTGGCGTGCTGCTGGCCACCGTGGCCGGTGTGGCGATCGGCATCATCGGCGGCACGGCACCCCGCTGGCTCAGCGTCGTCGTGATGCGCGTGGTCGACGTCCTGCTCGCCCTGCCGGTGCTGCTGGTGGCGCTCATCCTGATCGCCAGCATCGGTGCCGGGGTCAACAGCATCATCCTGGCCCTCGGCGTCGCCTACACCCCCGGCTTCGCCCGGGTGGTCGAGGCCTCGGTCCGCAAGCTGCGCTCCGTGGAGTTCATGCAGGCCGCCCGCCTGTTCGGCTCGAGCGGGTGGCGCACCGCCGTCACGCACCTGCTGCCCAACCTGGTCACCGAGGTCGTGGTCATGGCCAGCAGCGCGGTCGGCTGGGCGGTGCTGACGGCGACCACGCTGAGCTTCCTCGGCCTGGGCGTCCAGCTGCCCGAACCCGACTGGGGCAGCGACCTGGCCGCCGGGGCCACCAGCCTGTCGACGGCGTGGTGGCTGTCGACCTTCCCCGGCCTGGCCATCACGGTGACCATCCTGGTCGCCAACTACGCCGGCGACTGGGTCATGACCCTCGCGGACGCCCGGGGCCGGCGCCCACGCACCCGGTTCCGCGCCCTGGGTGGGGTGAAGACCACGCTGCCCGCCGCGGAGGCCGTGGCGCAGGGGCAGCCGGCCTCGCTCACCGCCGAGTCCTTCACCGGCCACGACGCCGTGGCCACCGGTCAGGTGCCGGTCGGTGCGCCCCTGGGCACCGACCAGACCACGACCGGGGAGGGCCGGGCATGAGCACGACGGCGGGCATCGGGGTCGACGCCGGCGCCGACGTGGGCACCGGGGACGTCGTCCTCAGCATCCGCGACCTGCAGGTCGAGATCTCCACGCCGCGTGGCGTGGTGCGCCCGGTCGACCGGGTGAGCCTGTCGGTGCGCGCCGGGGAGACCCTCGGGCTGGTCGGTGAGTCCGGCTCGGGCAAGACGATGACCGGCATGTCGATCCTCCGGCTGCTGCCCCCGGGCGGCGCCATCGTCGGGGGCTCGATCGTCTTCGACGGGCGCGACCTGAGCGGGCTGAGCTCGACCGAGCTGCGCCGGCTGCGCGGCGACGACATCGCCATGGTGTTCCAGGACCCGATGACGTCGCTGAACCCGACCCGGACGATCGGCAGCCAGCTGCGCGAGGTCTACCGGATCCACCGCGAGTCGGCGACCAAGGCGGAAGCGGAGGCCCGTGCCGAGGAGGTGCTGGGGCTGGTGCGGATGCCGCGGCCCAAGGACCGGCTGCGCGACTACCCGCACCAGCTGTCCGGCGGGATGCGCCAGCGGGCGATGATCGCGATGGCGCTGCTGTGCGAGCCCCGGCTGCTCATCGCCGACGAGCCGACGACCGCCCTCGACGTGTCCATCCAGGCGCAGATCCTCGACCTGCTGGACGACCTGAAGACCCGGCTGGGGATGGGCATCATCCTGGTCACCCACGACCTGGGGGTCATCGCCGGCCACGCCGACCGGGTCGCGGTGATGTACGGCGGGCAGATCGTCGAGGAGGCGCCCACCACCACGCTGTTCACCGACCCCCGGCACCGCTACACGCAGGCGCTGTTCGAGTCGATGCCCACGCTGGAGCTCAACACCGGGCACGCCCTCGCCTCGATCGCGGGCATGCCCCCGCAGCTGATCGACCTGCCCCCGATGTGCCGGTTCGCCCCGCGGTGCCGATTCGCCGACGACACCTGCCGCACGAAGGACCCCGAGCTGGTCGAGGTCGGCCCCGCCCACGCGCACGCCTGCTTCCACCCGCGGCCCCCGGGGATCCCCGACCCCACCGCCGAGCACGCCTTCATCGAGCTCAGCGACGAGGAGGTGACCCCGCGCGGCGGATCCGGCCTACCGCTGGTCACCCTCGACGACGTCGAGAAGCTGTACCGGATCAAGAACCCGGCGTTCCTGAAGCCGCACCGCACGCTGCACGCCGTCTCCGGGGTGACGGTGGACGTGCTGGAGGGCGAGACGCTGGGGATCGTCGGGGAGTCCGGCTCCGGGAAGACGACGATCGGCCGGATGCTGGTCGGTCTCGAGGAGCCCACCAGCGGCGTCGTCCGGCTGGGTGGTGACGACATCAGCCGGCTGAAGCGGTCGGAGTGGCGGACCCGCCGCGGCGGCCTGCAGATGATGTTCCAGGACTCCTCGGCGGCGCTGGACCCGCGGATGGACGTGGCCGACCTGATCGCCGAGCCGCTGGCCGCCCAGCACATCGGCAGCCGGGGCGAGCGCCGGGGCAAGGTGCTGGAGCTGCTGGACGCGGTGGGCCTGCCGCGGTCGGCGGCCGACCGCCGGGCGCACGAGTTCTCCGGGGGGCAGCGCCAGCGCATCGCCATGGCCCGCGCCCTGGTGCTGCGGCCCAAGGTGGTGGTGGCCGACGAGCCGGTGTCCGCCCTTGACGTGTCCATCCAGGCGCAGATCCTCAACCTGATGCGGTCGCTGCAGGTCGCGTACTCGCTCACCTACGTGGTGATCTCCCACGACCTCTCGCTGCTGAAGTACCTGGCCGACCGGATCGGGGTGATGTACCTGGGCAAGCTGGTGGAGCTCGGGCCCAGCGAGGACGTCTACTCCGCACCCCGGCACCCCTACACTGCCGGTCTGATCAGCTCCGTCCCCGTTCCCGACCCGGGTCGGCAGCGGAACCGGCAGTCCAGCGGGTTGACCGGTGAGATCGCGTCGGCGCTCGACCCGCCGAGTGGCTGCCGGTTCCGGACCCGCTGCCCGCTGGCGACGGACCTGTGCGCCAACGAGGAACCGAAGCTCGTCCGCCGCGAGGGCACTCATCCGGTTGCCTGCCACTACCCGCTGACCATCGGGGCGCCGGCCGGGCGGTGACTGCCCCAGTGTGTCGAGCCGACGGTCACGATGTCGATGGCCCGCGGGGCCTGGCTCACTGCGCGGATCCCACGGCGGGGCCGCCGGCGGGCGACGGCTCCCGGCGGAGGGCGACGAGCACCCGGCCCGGCCCCGATGCCGGGCGGAACAGGCCACGGTCGAGGGCGACGACCCGGGTGACCTGGACGCCGAGGCGCCCGAGGTTCGCCGCGACCGTCGCGCCACCTCGGCGCGCCAGGAACCCCAGGCCGACGATGGTCACGGCGAGACCGTCCTGCGGCATGGCCAGGCAGGCGCGCAGCAGCGCCACGTGCGCGGGGTCGTCGCACAGCTGGACCGGCCCGTCGCGGGTGGACAGCGTCACCGGGCTCGGCGCCCAGCGCCAGGGGGGCACGCCCAGCACCACCTGCGCCGGCTCGGGGTCGTCCTGCATCACGCCGAGCCGCAGGCCCGCGACGGAGGCCAACTCGGCCGGCACCGCCTCCGGGCTGCTGACCAGCGCCTGAGCGCGTCCCGGCCGCAGCACCCCCAGGACCCGGGGCAACATCTGCCCTCGCTCCGACCACAGCTCCAGCACGCTGTCCGGGACGCCGACCGTCGCGACGACCTCGTCGCAGACCAGGTCGAGGACCGCGTCCGGCACCCGGCAGCGCTCCCCCGCCCCCGGTTCAGCCACCGGCCGCGTCCACCAGGACCTCGCGCCAGGACTGCGCGTCCCGGTCATCGTCCCGCTCACGGGTCCGGCTGTCGGCGGGCCGGAGCACCGCGCTCAGCACCGAGCACCGGTCCGCCCCGACCGGCCGGAACAGCGCGGCCGTCAGCCGGCCGGGCTGCCGGGCGAGCAGCAGGTGCGGCCACACGAGGTGGCAGGTGAGGGGCGTGGCCCCGTCCGGGGCGGTGAGGGTGCAGACCCCGCCGGCCTCCTGCTCACGCAACGTCCCCGCACCGACTCGGGTCGCCAGGGTCGCCACCGCGGCCCGCGGACCGCTCCTCCAGCCGAGCGGGAGCTCGTGCTCGGCGACAGCGGTCGCCCGGAGGTCGTCCGGCACAGCAGTGCCCAGCGGCGACAGCGACTCCTCCAGCGGCGGCGCCGGGACCGTGCTGACGTGCACGAACAGCAGTGGTCCCCACCGGGTGAGCGGCACCGGGACGAGCCGGGCGGAATCGGTGCCCACGAACTGGCGCCGCGCCGTCCGGTCCGGGTCGTCGTGGTCGCCGAGGACGCCGGGGTCCTCGCTGAAGCCGCAGGCCAGGTGCGGGCACCGCACCTTGTGCGCGCCCGTGCACTGCACCGGCACGGACATGCAGCCGCCGAACGGCCGCGCGTTGAACGCTGCCGACAGCGTCCCGTCCGCGGCCCGGCGGACGTGCAGCCCGTGCCCGCTCACGGTGGCGGGCAGCACGTCCCCGGCGTGCGCGAGCTGGTCGGCGAACCCGACGCAGACCCAACGCCCGGTCCAGTCCTCGGCCTCGGCCCGCGGTCGCCGCCGCGACAGGACGACGGGGCGCAGGCCGGCGCCGTCCCGTACGGGGGCGGGCCGGGTCATCCCCGGTCCGCGGCGGCGCCGGGGTAGTTCAGCTCGGGGTCGGACTCCAGCCGGCCACGAGCGACGACGTCGTCCCCGTCCGGCGACGGGAGCGGCCCGTCCTGCATGAACCGGTCCAGCACGTTGGCCGTGATCCGGGAGATGTTGTTCTGGTAGCCGTTGTGCGACAGGGCGCCGCAGTAGGCGATCGAGCTGAACGCGAACGCCGCACCGCCGTTGGGCAGCTCGTGGTACGCCATGTCCGCCCGTACGCGCGGGTGCTGGGTGCCGCTCTGGCCCGCCTCGTTGATCCCGAACAGCTCGGTGACGAGCAGGTAGGCGTCGGTGTGCAGCCCGGCCGACGTGGCCACGAGCAGGGTGTGCGGAGGTGAGCCCAGCGTGGTGTCCACCGTGTCCACCTCGGCCCCGGCCGCGCCGCCGCCCACGAGCCCGAAGTCGCCGAGCCGCTCGGTGTAGTCGACGCCCTCGAAGGCCCAGCTGACCCGCGGGTCGTTGCTCTCCTCCGTGCGCTTGTAGTAGGTGGAGATGTCGAAGCCCTGCGCGGCCATCCCGGTGCCCGCGACGGCGTGCAGCTGCCGTCCGACGAACCGCCACATGCCGCCCAGCAGCCCGTCGCTCTGGTGGTGGTACTCCCCCGGATCGGCCCGCCACGGCCGGATCCCGGACTCGGCGCGCCGGAGCTCGGTCACCGCGCCACGCGGGTAGGCGGGGTGGAAGGTGTGCCGCCAGTAGAAGCCGTCGGCGCCCATGTACATGAACCGCCCGCCGCGCTCCTTGTAGGCGTGGACGGCGTCGAGGTAGTGCCCGTCCTTGTGCTCCGGGTGGCTGCCGGTGAGCAGCACGTTGTAGCCCTCGATGCGCTCCAGGCCGTCGTAGCTGATGTCCTCGTCGGTGATGACGTCGAACTCGTAACCCATCTCGACGAGCCAGTCGATGAGGTGCAGGTCGGCGTTGAACTGCCACGGGGCCTGGGTGAGCCAGCTGTCGTACTTCGGCCGGAAGTTGAGGATCGGGCGCAGCCGGGAGGAGATGTGCACCCCGCTGAGGTCGTCGTGGGTGTCGTACTGCGAGTTGCCGTACTCGCGGTGCTCGGTGAGGAAGAGGTTCTGCGGCTGCAGGATCGGGGTGCGGTAGACGAGCAGCTCGGCGGCTCCCGCGTTCGTCGCCAGGTGCTCGTTGGCGTACGCCATGTAGTCCGTGGTGGACATGATGACGGCGATCTTGGCCTGGTACTCCCCCAGCGGCGGCCGGACGACGAAGGGGATGTAGTCCTCGTCGCCGGCGTCGGTGGTCAGCTTCATGGCGTACACCGCGCTGGGCAGGTCGCGGGGCACCTCGAGGGTGAAGTCCACGTCCCACCGGGCGTCGTCCACGTCGTCGTCGTGGAAGTGGATGGCGCCGTACTGCGCCGGGGCGTGCCGCCAGTCGGTCTCGGAGCCGGCCCAGTTGTGCCCCGTCATGCCCCGGGCGGGCAGGCCGACCAGCTCGCCGTCCAGGTGGTACGGACCGCGGTCCACGATCCGGCGGCTGGGGATGTCCTCGGAGAAGTCCCAGGCGGCGACGAGGGCGGTGGACAGGTCCCCGGTCGGGCCGGGTCCACGCCGCTCGTCGAGCCCGGGGGCGGCACCGAGCTTCATCATCTCGATCTCGAGCCGGGACAGCGCCCTGTTGCACAGCCGGGGCCCGTCGATCTTGCCGTTGTAGAGGTCGCCGACGATCCAGCCCTGCGGCTGGTGCGAGCGGCCGCCCACGCCTGCGTCCTCGCGATCGGCGCGGCCGGCGACGACGAGCGGGACGGCGTCGTGCTCGATCCTGCCCGGGAAGGTCGCCTCGACCGGTCGAGTGCGGGGGTCGAGCGCGTAGTTCAGCTGCGGCTCGTGGTGCAGGGTCGCGTGACCGGTCCCGGCGTCGAACGTCGCCGCCACGAAGTGCCAGGCGCGGTCCCGCACGGGGTTCTCCGCCGTCAGCGTCTGGTCGTTGATGCGCAGGCAGATCCGCCCGTCCTCGTCCAGGAAGAGCCCGTAACCGCGCCCGTCCCGCCACTTCGCGACGATGGCCTGCGGTCCCGGTTTCCAGTAGCCGTCGACCTTGGTCGGCATCGTCGGCCAGATCCAGCACTGCAGCGTCAGGCTGTCCACCCTCAGTGGCCGCCGGTCGGCCACCAGTGCGTACGACCCGCTGTGGATCCGCTGGGCCCGCCCGGGGTGCGTGCCGTCCACGGCCGACTCGACCGCCGGCTCCTTCACGCCGGGGCCGGCCGGGTTCGTGTCACCGTGGACCAGGCGCACCAGCTGTGAGCGGTACTCGGCCGGCCCGTCGCAGTTCACGTAGAAGCTGACGGTGTCGCCCTGTTCCACCGTCCACTTGTCGCTGTAGCCGGTCAGGCGCATCCACGCCGCGCCGTCCAGCTGTGCCGACGTCATCACGGCGTCCAGTTCTCCCCGCCCGGGCTCTTCCAGGCGGGAGTGAAGTGCTCCGGCATGCCGTCCTCCTCCGGGTACTGCTCGAGGCGCATCCGGAAGATCTCCGCCTGCGCCTCCTGCTCGTCGGTGAAGACCTGGTCGCCGACGAACGTCGGTGCCATCCCACGGACCCCGGAGAGCCGGGCGATCCGCCACTCCTGCTCAGGCTTCGTGCAGATGATGATGAGCTTGCCGCCGTAGGAGTCCGGCCGGGACGCCCGCATCCGGATGAGCACCTTGTCCAGCTGCATGTCCTCCTGGATGCCGCCGTGCGGACCGATCGCACTGCCCGGGCTCTCCGTGCGCACGACGGAGAACCCGGCCACGCCCTTCAGCATCTCGACACTCGCGCGGACGGCCTCGAGCATCCGCTCACGGACCTCTGCCTGGCCGGGGATCCGGTACATCTGCGCTCCTCACGGGACGGCGCGTCACGGTCCCGCCGGGCGCCCAGGGCAGCACCGCTGACCACCGGTCTCATCCGCCTCGCGGGGGCCTCAGCATGCTCCTCAGGTCACCGCAGTGTCACGAGGTTCGGACGCCTTTCCCGTCCGGCTCCAGCCCGTCGACGGAGCGGTGCCATGGCGTTCGACGGAGAACTGGCCGGTGGCGGTGTTCGGCCTACCCACCGCACCGATACCCGTCCCACTACCGACCGTGACGGGTCTTCCCCCGGCGGTTCTGCGGGTCCGGTGACGACCGGCGCGCGTCAGCCGGTGTGGTCCCCGTAGAGCACCGCGTCGCACGACAGCGGGTCACCGGCGGCGAAGCCGTGCTCGAAGGCCGCCACCCGCTGCTCCGGGGTGCCGTGGTGGGTCGGGTCGGCGGAGTCGTAGTCCCCGACCCGGGCCGCGGTGGTGATCGCCTCGTCGATGTCGGTGGCGTCCAGCTGCCCGGCGTCCTCCTTGGCGCGGGAGTACACCCCCGCCCAGCAGTCGGCGTGCAGCTCGACGGCGATCAGGGTGTGCCCGGCGTCGAGGATGCCCTGCTCGTGCTGCACGTTGTGCGCGTACTCGTGCGCCAGCGCGTACACCACGCCCATGTCACCGGCGGCCTCCCCGCCGAACTGTCCGGTCAGGTCGACGGTGCCCTCCCAGATGCGGGTCGCCAACGCCTGGGAGAGGACCACGGTGTCGTCCGGCGGGCAGTAGAAGGCGGCGGCGTCGTCCGGGCCGCTGCCGCACGCGGTCGTGAACCCCTCGCCGGTCGCCGGGAACAGGGAGTGGGCAGCCGAGTCCACACCCACCGAGTTCCACCACTCCGCCACGTCGGCGAACCAGTACGTCTGGAAGTCGTACATCGTGTCCGAGACGTCGTCCGGCTTGATCGCCTGGGCCGGGGTGGCGCTCATGACGGCCATCAGCAGCGCTGCCAGCAGCGCAGCCGCGGACGAACCGATCCTGCCGATGACCCGCATCGCCACCCCGGGAGGCCGGGCTCGGCTCGTTGGTCGCCGAGCGTGGCAACGAGGCTATTGCTGTGGGTCGGCTGGGAGCAACCACTCCGTCAGGAGGTCCGCCGGGTGCGAGCCGTCCAGCGGCCGGCCCCGTGCGGCGCGGCACCGTTGCCCGTGCTCGGGAGGGCGGCCGGGGCCGGGTGCAGGACGCCGTCCACGTAGTGCGCCACGGTGACGAACTCGCCGTCCTGCAGCTCGAGGACCTGGGCCACCCGGAGCACCAGCCGGCAGCCGCTGAGCACCGGCGGGTGCGCGCCGGACGTCACCCGCACCGGCGCGGTCGGCGTCCCCTCCCACCGGCTCTCCAGGCACACCCGGGCGCCGTCCTGCACCACGCCGGTCAGTCGGCTCTCGACGTCGGTGAGCTGCTCCCGCCAGGCGTCGGGCAGGGTGAGCCGCGCCGCCCAGCCTGCGGGGTCCGGTACCGCGGGGACGAGGGGTGGCGGCGGCGAGGCGTCGTTGACGCGTCCGGGGTCCCAGCTCCCGTTGTCCTTCCTGTCCCGCTCCGCCCGCGCCGGCGACAGGGTGTAGGCGGCAGCTCCCAGGCAGCACAGCGCCAGGACGACGACCGACGGCACGAAGGCCGGGTCGGGCATCCGCCGGCCCTCCCAGACGACCCGCGGGAGCCCCGGTGGCACGTCGAAGTGGTACCAGCAGCTGAGCCCGACGAGCAGCACCAGCGAGAGCAGCCAGCCGACGACGAAGAGCACCCGCGGGCTCCCGTCGCCGGCCGGCACCGCCCCGGGGACCCGGTCGAGGGCAGCCGCTGCCGCCCGCCGGTCCCACGAGCTCCAGACCGCCCGCAGCCCCGAGTAGAGCAGCAGGAGCAGCAGCGTCAGCACCGCGAGGCCGACCAGCTTCGCCCTGGTGCTGGTGTCGGTCGCCGACTCCGAGATCCCGAACAGCGACTTGGTCCAGGACGCCGGCAGCTTGTCGACCAGCCACGTGCCGAACCGCATGGCCGTCGACACGTCCAGCGCCATGGGCCCGTCCGACCAGCCGGACACCACCAGCAGCCAGCCCGCGCACGCCAGGTAGGTCACCCGCGCGGTGCTCAGCCAGCGGGTGCGCGTCCTCCGCCGGGCCCAGGTGCCGTCCAGGTCCTCGAGCGTCCGCTCGTCGGAGCGGGCCGGGTGGCCGGCGGCCCAGAGCAGGTCCCGCGCCACACCGTCGAAGAAGACGTCGGGGTTCGAGTCGTAGCTGTTGTGATCGCTGACCACCGACCGGCCGTTGTGGATGCGGACGCCCTCGTAGCTGCGCGGCCGGTCCCGGCCGTCCTCGGTGACCAACCCCGGTGGCATCAGCCCGTTGGGCACCGGGTCGGTGGAGGCGACGTAGTCCCGCCAGCGCGGCGGGTTCGCCAGGCCCAGCCCGGTGCTGCTCTCGGCCACCCGTGAGGCACAGTGCACCAGCCAGAAGGCCGCGACGCAGAGCGCGAACGCGGCGAGGGCGCAGCCGACGGTCGCCTGCCACGGCAGGTCGGCCAGCGCCAGGCCGACGGCGAGCGCGCCGAGGACCAGCGCCACGGTGCTGGCGCCGACGGCCCACTTCCTCCTCGCGCCCCCCTTCTCCAGGTTCTGCACCGCGTGGACCCGCCACACGGCCTGGCCGTAGGTCACCAGCAGCGGCACCCGGTCCGGGGCGGGGGCGGCTCCGGGCTCGGTCCGGTTCAGCAGGCAGTGGGTGAGGTAGGACCCCGCCGAGTGCGCCACGATCGCCACCCGGCTGCACCGCTCGAGCAGGAAGTCGAGGTCACGCTGCAGACGCTGGTCGACCGCGTACCGGTCGAAGGACCTCGACTTGAGCACGTAGACGTCGCCCAGCGACGCCGACAGCACCCGGATCAGCCCCTTCGCCGGGGCGCTGAGCACCTTGACCGGGATCCGGGACAGCGGCACGGCCAGCACCAGGACCACCACCAGCAGGGCCGCCATCAGCGGGGCCAGCACCAGGGCGCCGAGCAGGGCCAGGACCGCCAGCACCCTGTCCCGCCTGCCCGGGGCGTTCCCGCCGCGCTGCAGCTCCCGCCGCTTGGACTGGAAGTACCCGATCACCGTCCACGGCAGCACCAGCACGAGCCAGGTGACGACGTCGCGGTACGGCGGCGGGCGGAAGGTGTTCCCCCAGTGGCACTCCGCCATCCACCAGGCCGTCGTCGCACCCGGGCCCTCCTCCGGCCCGACCTCGAAGGTCACGTGCGCCGGCCGGTCGTCGTCGCCGTCCAGCTCCACTCGCGTCGGCTCCCCGACCCGCACGCCGGCGGCGCGCGCCGGGGCGCGGCGCAGGGTGTCCAGCAGCGGCCCGCCGATGTTGCGCAGGGTGTCCCCGGTCTCGGCGCTGCCCATGCCGTGCACCAGCAGGACCCCGAGTCCGCCGGGTCGACCGTCGTCCTGCCTCATCCCCCACCTCCGAGGCGGCCCTCAGCACCTGTCACGCAGCGTGGCACCGCGGGTCCGCAGCGTCCATCCCCCGTCGGCGTGCTCAGCGGAGCCGGACGGGCCCCTCCGGTGCGGACGACGCCAGGTGGGCCAGCAGGCCGTCCAGCCCGGGGAGCTGGTAGCTCCAGAACCCGGTGACCAGCGCACCGGCGTGCTCGCGGTCCCGGGCGGTGGCCAGGATGCGGGCGATCGCGCGGCGGGTGTTGTCGAACACCAGCTCGAGGACGTCGCGCTGCGCGGGCGCCGGGGGTCCGGGCAGCGCCCGCTCGGCGTGCTCCACCAGCCGCCGGACGAACGCGGCGGGGTAGCCGGCGAACGGCGTGCCCTCGGCCCGGTCCAGCAGCACCCCGACCGCCAGCCGGTGGTCGAGCCAGAAGTCGAGCAGCTCCGCGGCCGCCGCCGACCGCTCCCCGGTCCCCTGCGTCAGCGCCGCGATCCGGGTGTCCAGCAGCTCGTCGTGCCGGCGCGGCAGCTCCGCGGGCACGACGTCGGCGAACAGCGCCTCCTTGGAGGGGAAGTACCGGTACACGTTCGCCGGCGCCGTCCCCGCGGCGGCGGCGATCGAGGCCATCGACGTCCCGGGGTAGCCCTGGTCGGCGAAGCAGCGCAGCGCCGCCTCCCGGATCCGGGCCCGGACCGCCGGCTTGAGCACCTGGGCCATCAGGTGCGCCGGGCCAGCCAGGAGGTGTCCGGGCGGACGTCGGACCACGGCGCCGCCGCTTCCAGCTCGTAGGCCAGCGCCAGCAGCCGCCGGTCGGCTCCGGGCGGTGCGGCGGCGTGCACCCCGACCGGCAGCCCGTCGGCCCGGCCGAGCGGGACCGACATGGCCGGGCAGCCGGCGGCGTTGTGCACCGGCGTGTAGCCGACCGCCTCCTCCGTGCGCCGGATCAGCGTCTCCCGGCCCGCGGCCGGCGACAGGTGGCCCAGCGGCCAGCACACCGTGGCGAGGGTCGGGCTGAGCACGACGTCGCAGCGCTCGAAGAGCCGCAGGTACGCCCGGGCGGCCTCGGCGAGCGCCGCCTCGCTCTCCGCCGGAGCGTCCGGGCCCAGGGTGCCCGCCCACTCGATCAGCTCGAGGGTGAACGGCTCCAGCTCATCGGGCCCCGGCGGGCGGCCCAGCGCGGGGGCGACCATCTGCGCGACCTGCACCATGGTCAGCGCGGCGGCGGTGAAGAAGCCCCGGCTGAGCGCGGCGCCGTCGACCCCGGGGTCGTCGACCAGCTCGACGGAGTGGCCCAGCGACTCGCACAGCGCGGCGGCGCGGTGCAGTTCGCGGGCGACGGCGTCCTCGGGGTCCCGGCCGATCAGCGTGCGGGCGAGCACCCCGATCCGCAGCCGGGCCGGGTCGGGACCGGTCACCAGCCCGACCGGTGGGTGGACGGCGTCCGGGCCGGTGCGCTCGGTGGCGGCCAGCAGGTGCGCGCTGTCGCGGACGCTGCGGCTCATGCAGTGCTCCACGACCAGCGCGGGCAGACCTGGCATCTCCGGCGCCGCCGGCACGGACCGCCGGGCGGACGGCTTGAAGCCGAACAGGCCGGTGAGGGACGCCGGCACCCGCAGCGACCCCCCGGCGTCGTTGCCGTGCGCCATCGGCAGCACCCCGGCGGCCACCAGCGCGGCCGACCCCCCGGACGAGCCACCCGCCGACAGGCCCGCACCCCACGGGTTGAGCGTGCGACCGCGCAGCGCCGACTCGGTGCTGCCCAGCAGGCCGAACTCCGAACTGGTCGTCGAGCACAGCACGGTCAGCCCGGCGTCCCCGAGCCGCGAGGCGTAGGGGGAGAGCGCCGGCGCCGGGGTGGCCGCCATCAGCCGCGACCCCATGGCCCAGGGGAGGCCGGGGACCGCCAGCAGCTCCTTGACCGCGAACGGCACGCCGGCCAGCGGGCCGTCGGCCGGCGGGGCCGGCCGGACTTCGGGCACCCAGTCGGCGACCGCGTTGAGCGCGGACAGCCGCTCGGCGAGGGTCCGCGCGGTCTCGGCCAGGTCGGCCGGGGTCACCTCCCCCTCCCGCACCAGCCGGGCCATCTCCACGGCGTCCCACCTGCAGTAGTCGCTGTCCGGGATCAGCATGCACGCAATCGTGAACGAGTCAGTCGCTTTTGTCCAGGGACCTCGGCGCGGTCGGAATGACCGCCGTCCTCGGGTGGTTCACACCACTACCGCCCCCACGCACCGGAGGTCGCTCGGACATGCGCAGCCTGCTGCAGGACCGGCCCGACACCCAGCCGACCGCGACGGAGCGATCGGGACGGCGCCCCGCCCGGCGTCGCCGCCTCATGCGGGTGGCCGCGGCCGGCATCGGCCTGGCCGTCGCGCTCCCGCTCGCCGACCGGGCCTTCGACCTGCTCCCCGACTGGGGCAACCCGCTGGCGCAGGAGGTCGTCGACCACAGCACCCCGCCGCTGATGCTCGCGCTGGCCGACCTCGAGGAGTACCACGCCGCGACCGGCACGTTCCAGGTCGTCATCGACCAGGAGCGGGACACGCCGTACGTCCCCTCGGTGATCAGCGGTGAGCGGACCAGCTTCCTCGCCACCGGCTCGGTCGACGCGTACGTCGACTTCGCCGACCTGGGCGCCGAGGGGGTCGAGATGTCGGAGGACCGGCGTTCGGTGACCATCGCGCTGCCGGCGCCGCAGCTGGGCGAGGCCACCGTCGACCCGGACAACAGCCGGGTCCTGGACCGTGACCGCGGGCTCGTGGAGCGGATCGGCGGCGTGTTCGAGGAGAACCCGACCAGCGAGGGCGAGTTCTACGTCCTGGCCGAGCAGCGGCTGGAGGGCGCAGCCGCGGAGAGCGACCTGCTCGTCCGGGCCGAGGACAACACCCGCGACATGCTGACCGCCCTGGCCCGCTCGATGGGCTTCGAGCAGGTGACCGTCACCTTCGCGCCGGCACCCGGCGAGGCCGGCTGACCCGGAGGCGCACCGACGCGGCGACCCTCAGGCGCTCGGGCGGGCGGCGCCGATGTAGCCCGACCAGTACATCGACCGCACCCGGACCTGCGCGCCGCTGTGCGGGGCCTCGATGATCCGGCCGTTGCCCAGGTACAGCGCCACGTGGTGGATCGTGGAGGGCTGGGTCACGTCGTTGGCCCAGAAGACCAGGTCGCCGGGCCGCAGGTCACCCCGGGCCACCTTGGGCAGCGTCGCGTACTGGGCCCGGCTGTTGCGGGCGATCCCCACGCCGGCCTTCGCGTAGGCGAACCGGGTCAGCCCCGAGCAGTCGAAGCCGACGACCCCCTCGTCGACGCCGAAGCCCGGGCCCGGGCCGGTCAGCGTCCCGCCACCCCAGGCGTACGGCGTGCCGACCGTCCGCAGCGCGGCGTCGATGGCCGCCACGACGGCGGCGGGCGCACCGGGGCCGGCGACCTCGCCCAGCGGCAGGCCCACCTCACCCGCGTCGGACAGCCCCTCGATCCCGGCCAGCTGCTGCTCGTACACCAGCGCCGCGTCCCGCGCGCCCAGCAGGTCGGTCAGGTCCTGCTGCACCCGCGCCAGCTCGGCGAGCACCTCGGTGCGCGCGGCCTCGACGGCCGACACCTGCCGCCGGGTGTCGGCCTCCACCTCCTCGGCGGCGGCCAGCGCCTCTGCCGCGCGCTGGTGCAGGACGGCGGCCCGGTCCAGGGTCTGCTCGGCGGCATCTGCCGCGCTCTCCGCGACGTGCTCGGCCACCGTGAACCGGACCAGCACGTCCGCCTTCTCCCCACCGGCGTGCTCGAGGAGGACGGCCCGCTCGATCAGCTGCGCCGGGTCGTCGGAGCTCAGCATCGCCTGGAGCCCGGGCGACGTCGTGCCCTGGATGTAACCGGCCCGGGCGAAGGCGACCAGCTCCTCGTGGGCGGCGGCCAGGTCCGCCTCGGCCTCTGCCAGCACGGTCCGGGCCGAGTCGGCCGCCGCCTGCGCGGCCTCGTACTCGGCCTGCTGCGACTGGTAGGTGTCCATCGCGATCGCCGCTGCGGCGTGCGCGGCGTCCGCCTCGGCCTGGACACGGGCGAGCTCGTCGGCGAGCCCGGCCAGCTGCCGGACGACGTCGTCCGCGGCCGCCGTGGCGGCGTCGATCTCCTCCGCGGTGGGCGCGTCCGGGTCGACCGGCTCGGGGCCGGCGCCGGTCGGGACCGCGGGGTCGGCCGGGACCGCGGCGGCGGTCGGGGCGGCGGGGTCGGCCGGCGCGGCAGGGGCGGCGGTCTCCGTGGGGGCAGCGGTGGGGGCGGCGGGGTCGGTGGGCGGCGGCTCGGCCGCGGCGACCTGCGCGCCGGCGACCAGGCAGACGGCGACCGCGGCGGTCAGCGCGGCCAGCCGGACGCCGGCCGCGCTCCCTCCAGCCCTCACTGCACCCCCCGCTCGCACCGCACCTGTCGTGGACGCACACGGTGGCAGCCGGGGACGACCGGGCGGAAGACCCCACCCGTCCCCCGAACCTGGGGGGTCCAACCGTCCCCGGCTCCGCACCCCGCTCGGTGTCGGAGCCGCCACGGTGCGTCCACGACGCCCGGCAGCCGGGGCGGACACCGTCGTCCGCCCGGGCTGCCGGCGGTCCGGTCAGCGGCTGGAGCGCAGCAGGATCCGCTGTCCGGTGGGGAAGTCGGTCGAGACGCCGTCGCCGTTCTCGTCGACCCCGTCGACCGTCGCCTCGGTGACGACCGCGGTACCGGGACGGAAGTAGACGTCACCGAAGACCTCGAGGCCGAGGGTGTACTCGGTCCCCTCCGGGGAGCAGGGGATCGGCGTGGCGTACCAGTCGGTGAACCCCTGGGTCACCTGTCCGCGGTGCCGCTGCTCCACCGTCACGAGCACGCCGGAGACGGTCCCTTCCTCGGCGCACTGCACGGTCAGGTCGATCCTCGCCCCGCCGTGCTCGTCGACGGTGCCGATCCGCTCCACGCTCAGGCCGGTCGCGTAGGTCGTTGCGTCGGAGTACTCCTCCGCGACGGCCGGTGCCGCGGACATGCAGATGCCGGCGGTGCTCACGAACGCCACGAGCGCAGGACGGGACAGGTTCACGGTGGACTCCCCCTGGTTGGTCGGCAGGACGGTCCACCGAGGGTGGCGAGGACCCGAGGGCACGGGCAACCGGTTTTCCTCCCGGTCGCGCGGCGGGTCAGTCGTGCACGCCCCCGCCCGGGGAGAGCTCCTCCAGCTCGTCCACCCGCAGCACCCGGTGCAGGGGGTACAGCTCGATGAGGCCGTCCTCCGCCGTCCCGGTGGTGACGGTCAGCCAGCCGGGCGGGCCGAACCGCACGATCCGGTGCGGGAGCTCCACCTGACCCGACGGGTGGCCGTCGTCGACGATCGTCACCGAGGCCTGGTAGAGGTGCCGGTCGTTGACCGTGGTGATGTCCATGTCGGGACGCTAGTGGGCTCGCGCCGGCGGCTCACCCGGCCCGGCGCCACTCCTGCGGCGCGCTGCCGTGGGCGGCGCGGAACCGGCGGATGAAGTACCCCGCGTCCCGGTAGCCGACCCGGCCGGCGATGGCCGCGACCGTGAGGTCGGTGCCGGCCAGCAGCCGCCTGGCCTCGGTCATCCGCCGCTCCGTGATCCACTGCTGCACGGTCCGCCCCGTCCGGCGGCCGACGACCGTCGTCAGGTGGCCCGCGGACAGGCCGACGGCGTCGGCCACGTCGCGCAGCGAGATCGGCTCGCGGAACCGTTGCTCCACCACGTCGAACACCGCGGCCAGCAGCGGCTCGTCCCGGAGCCGCAGGTGCGCGCCGACGTCCCCGGCCAGCCGGGACAGGTCCACCAGCAGCAGGGTGAGCAGCGCGTGCGCGGCCTCGGCAGAACCGTCGCCCCGCTGCGCGAGCTCCCGGTCCAGGTCGGTGAACCGCTGGGACCACCGCTCCCACTGCCCCTCGGGCACGGGCAGCCGCTGCGCCGCGCCGGCGGCCGCGCCCAGGAAGGGGAACAGCAGCGGGTGCGCCCGCCAGGACAGCGCCCCGCTGCCGGCCCGCACGTCGACGACGTCGGCCGGGAAGGCCACCGACCAGGCGGTCGCACCGGCGGCGTCCCCGGTCCACTCCGGGCCGACCACCTCCCCCGGCGCGATCACGAACGCGTCGCCGGTGCGCACCGGCCAGGACCGGTCGCCGACGCGCACCGCCCCGCCACCACGGTCGGCGAAGACCAGCACGAGGAAGTCGTGGGCGTGCGGCCTGGCGCCGGGGACCCCCGGCGCGTGGTCGTGCCCGCCGAGCCGGGCCACCGAGATGGCGGGTGCGCCGGCCACCCGGCGGAAGGCGCGCACCGGGGCCTCCCCGTCGTACCGGCTCCCGGACGGCACCCAGGGCGGCGGACCGGAAGGAAGTCCACTCCTGCCCGGGGAACCGACCTTGTCCCCCACGTCCACCGGCCGAAGACTAGTCCCGACGGGCGGAGGATCGTCCGACTCGGCGCAGGAGGACCCAGATGACGCACACCCCGACCCACGACCACCTGCCGGCGATGGGGCACCGCTGGCTGCTGCCGCTCTACGACCCGCTCACCCGGCTCCTCGGCGCCGGCGCGGCGCACCGGCGACTGCTGGACGCCGCCGGCCTCCGCCCCGGTCACCGGGTGCTGGAGATCGGCTGCGGCACCGGCAACCTGACCCTGCGGGCGAAGGCCGGTCAGCCGGACGCGACCGTCGCCGGGCTCGACCCCGACGAGCCTGCGCTGGCCCAGGCGCGCCGCAAGGCCCGCCGCCGCCGGCTGGACGTCCGGCTGGACCAGGGCACCGCCGCCGCCCTGCCCCACCCCGACGCCTCGACGGACCGGGTGCTGTCGGCGTTCATGCTCCACCACGTGCCGGCCGGGGACCGGGAGCAGGCGCTGCGCGAGGTGCACCGCGTCCTCCGCCCCGGCGGCGAGCTGCACCTGGTCGACCTGGGCGGCGACACGGCCGCACACCACGACCACGGACCGCACCGACGCGGACGGCCGGCCCTGCACGGACGCCGTCCGCACGCCACCACCCGCGCGGAGGTCACCGACCTGCTGCTCGCCGCCGGGTTCGCCGACGTCACCGCGACCGGCGACACGGTGCGCTTCTTCGGCCCGGTCACCTACTACCGCGCGGTCCGCTGACCCTCCCGGGTCAGCCGGCCGGGCGCAGCACGGCGTCGATCAGGTGCGGGCCGGGCTCGGCGAGCGCGGCACGGAACTGGTCGGCCAGCTCCTCCGCGGTCGTCGCCCGGGTCGCGGGGACGCCCATCCCGGTGGCCAGCGCGACGAAGTCCAGCGACGGCCCGCCCAGGTCCAGCAGTCTGCCGGCCCGCTCCCCGCCGCTGCGGGCGCCCACGTTCTCCAGCTCGTGCTCGAGGATGGCGTACGAGCCGTTGTCGCAGATGACGGTGGTGACGTCCAGCTCCTCGCGGGCCTGGGTCCACAGCGCCTGGACGGTGTACATCGCGCTGCCGTCGGCCTGAAGGCTGACCACCGGGCGGTCCGGGCAGGCCACCGCCGCGCCGGTCGCCACCGGCAGGCCGTAGCCGATGGCGCCGCCGGTCAGGGTCAGCCAGTCGTGCTGCGGGGCCCCAGCGGTGGCGGCCGGCAGGTACCTGCCGGAGGTCAGCGCCTCGTCGACGACGACCGCCCGCTCGGGCAGCAGCGCACCGACCACCTCGGCCATCGCGCGGGGGGTCAGCGCCCCGGTCGGCAGCTCGGGGCGGTGCGCCTCGGCCAGCTGCGGGACGGCGTCCGGCGCAACCCGCTCGGCCAGCGCCCGGAGCGCGGCCACGCCGTCCTCCTCGGGCAGGGACAGCACGTGCACCGTGCAGTCCGGGGGCGCCATCCGCCCGGGCTTGTCCGGGTAGCCGAAGAAGGCCACCGGCTCGGGCGTGCCGGCCAGGACCAGGTGCCGCACGCCCTTCAGCTCGGCCATCCCCTGGTCCGGGGCGTAGGGCAGCTTGAGGACGTCGGGCACGCCGGCGCCGCGGGCCATCCGTGCCGGGAAGGTGGTGGCCAGCAGCCGGGTCCCGGTGCCGGCGGCGACCTGCGCGGCGGCCAGCAGCCCGTCGGCGGTCACCGCGTCCCCGCCCAGGAAGAGCACCGTGTCCTCTCCCAGCACCCCGGCCACCTGCTCGACCACGTCCGGTGCCACGGTCGGCGCCGGCCGGCGGGGCCGCACCGCGGCCACCTCCGCGCCCTCGCTCCAGGACACGTCGGCGGGCAGCACCAGCGTCGCCACCGAGCCCGGCGCGCGGTTGGCCGCCGCGATGGCGTCGGCGGCGTCCTCGGCGAGCGAGCCGGTGGTCAGCGACCGGCGGACCCAGCCGGACACCGCGCCGGCGATGGCGTCGATGTCGGACTCCAGCGGTGCGTTGAGCCGCTTGTGCCCGAGCGCGTGGTCACCGACGACGTTCACCAGCGGCGTGCGGGCCCGGTGCGCGTTGTGCAGGTTGGCCAGCCCGTTGCCCAGCCCGGGCCCGAGGTGCAGCAGCGTGGCGGCCGGCCGGCCGGTCATCCGGGCCCAGCCGTCCGCGGCCCCGGTCGCCACCCCCTCGAACAGGGTCAGCACCGCGCGCATCTCCGGCACGTCGTCCAGGGCGGCCACGAAGTGCATCTCCGAGGTGCCGGGGTTGGCGAAGCAGACGTCCACCCCGCCGTCCACCAGGGTGCGGATCAGTGCCTGCGCGCCGTTCACGGATGCCCCCGCCGTCGGTACCGGTCGGCCCCGCCGTGCGGGACCTCCCCCGCACCCTGACACGCGCCGCAGCGGGCGGCACACCGACCCCGCAGTCGGCCCACAGGAGCCCCTCCGTGCTCGAGCCTGAGAGAGCACGCGTTCTCGAGCCCGAAGAAGCGCAACTGGTGAGTCGGGACGGCGGGGGTCAGGTCCGCTCGGTGGCCAGCCGGAGGCCGAAGCCGAGCAGCGCCGTCCCGGTCAGGGCGTCCAGCCCGCGGCGGACCGACCGGCGGGACAGCACGCGCCGTGCCCGGTGCAGCACGGCGACCAGCCCGGACAGGTACAGCAGCCCCAGCGCCGCGTGGCTGAGCGCGAACACCGCCACCACGCCCACCGGCGCGCCCTGGCCGAGGAACTGCGGCAGGACGGCGAGGTAGAAGACCAGCACCTTGGGGTTGGCGATGTTGGTCAGGAAGCCCTGCCGCCAGCCGGCGAGCGCCTGCCCGCGGGGCACCGCGCCGGCGTCCGCGTCGGGGTACCGGCCGGCGACGGCGGACCGCAGCGACTGCACCCCCAGGAACACCAGGTAGGCGATGCCGGCCCAGCGGACGGCCTGGAACAGCGGCTCCACCCGGAGCAGCACCGCGCCCAGCCCGGCCGCGGCCACCGCGCCCTGCACCGCGCAGGCGCTGGCGACGCCGGCCGCGCTCCACCAGCCGCGCCGCCGTCCGGCGGACAGCGTGTTCCGGGTGACCACCGCGACGTCCGGACCGGGGACCAGGGTCAGGACGCCAGCGAAGACCAGGAACGAGACGTACGCCGACCAGTTCACCGCGGCGGCGCCGGCGCCCAGGGAGCGAACAGCCGGCCCAGGGTGCGGTCCGGCGACCGGTACACCAGCGGCCGGCCGCGCCGCGCGGTCACCGTGACGACGTCCTCGTGTCCGGCCCGCAGCAGCTCCACCGCGCGGACGTCGGACACCGCCACCCGCCGGGCCCCCGCCTCGGCGGCAGCGTGTGCGGCGGAGGTGTCGAAGGCCGGCCGGCGTCCCTGCGCCCGCACGGCGGCGGCCCGGACGCCGGCGGCCACCACCACGGCGCCGCTGACGGCCAGCAGCAGGTAGGAGACCCAGAGGGCGGACGGGAGCAGCACCACGGCCGCCGCGGCGGCCCCGAACGACCCGACCACGGCGGCCATCCAGCCGAGCAGCTCGCGCAGCCGCCGCCGGGTCTCCTCGGCGGTGCGGACCGGCGCGGGCACCTCGCACCACCCGTCGTCGTAGACGTCGAGCAGCCGCCACTCCCCGGCGTCGTCGCGTGCGGTGACCCGTCCCCGGCTGCTCACCGCTTGACCGCGTACTCCTTGAGCAGCCCCCGGCTGATGATCGTCTTCTGGATCTCGCTGGTCCCCTCCCCGATGAGCAGGAACGGCGCCTCGCGCATGAGCCGCTCGATCTCGTACTCCTTGGAGTAGCCGTAGCCGCCGTGGATGCGGAACGAGTCCTGGGTGACCTCGCTGGCGAACTCGCTGGCGATCAGCTTGGCCATGCCGGCCTCGACGTCGTTGCGGGCGCCGGAGTCCTTGAGCCGCGCGGCCCGCACCATCATCGTGTGGGCGGCCTCCACCTTGGTGCCCATCTCGGCCAGCTTGAAGGCGATCGCCTGGTGCTCGGCGATCGGCTTGCCGAAGGTCTGCCGCTGCTGGGCGTACTCGACGGCCAGCTCGAACGCCCGGATGGCGACGCCGCAGCCGCGGGCGGCGACGTTCACCCGGCCGACCTCGACGCCGTCCATCATCTGGTAGAAGCCGCGGCCCGGCGCCCCGCCGAGGACCTTGTCCGCGCCGATCCGGAAGCCGTCGAAGCTGGCGTCGGTGGTGTCGATGCCCTTGTAGCCCATCTTGTCGATGCGCCCGGGGATGGAGAAGCCGGGCAGCCGCTCGCCCAGTCCCGGGGTCTTCTCCACCAGGAAGGTGGTCATGTTCTTGTAGGGCGAGTCGCTGCCCTCGTCGGTCTTGACCAGGAAGGCGACCAGCGTGGAGTTCTCCCCGTTGGTCAGCCACATCTTGGACCCGGTGATGACGTACTCGTCGCCGTCCCGGGTGGCCCGGGTGCGGATCGCGGCCACGTCCGAGCCGAGCTCCGGCTCGGACATCGAGAACGCGCCGCGCAGGTCGCCGGCGGCCATCCGCGGCAGGTAGTCGGCCTGCTGCTCCGGGGTGCCGTGCTGGGTGATCAGGTGGGCGACGATGAAGTGGGTGTTGATGACGCCGGAGACGCTCATCCAGCCGCGGGCGATCTCCTCCGCGACCAGCGCGTAGGTCAGCAGCGACTCGCCGAGCCCGCCGAACTCCTCGGGGATGGTCAGCCCGAAGATCCCCATCTCCCGCAGCCCCTCGACGATCTCCGTCGGGTAGACGTCGCCGTGCTCCAGCTCCTGCGCGTTCGGGATGATCTCCTTGTCCACGAAGCTGCGGACGGTGGACAGGATCTCCTGTTGCACGTCGGTCAGGTCGGCGGTCTGCGCGAGGCGGGTCATCGGCGGGCTCCTCGGGACGGCGGTGTCTCGGTCACCGGCAGTATGGAGCCGCTCGCCGGGTCCCCGGCCGTGTCGATGGTCACCATCGGCGTGCCCGGCCGTCTACCGTCCTCCCGCCGGACCGACAGGAGGACGACGTGAGCCAGCACCAGGACGACTTCTACCGGGGTGACCCGCCCACGGGGTCGACCGCGGCGGGACGGGGGCCGGACCCGGACCGGCTCCCGTCCGGTCAGGACACGCCGGCGCACCCCGCGACACCTCCCGGCTACGGCCCGCCGCCCGGCTACGGAGCCCCGGCCGGCTACGGACCCCCGGCCGGCTACGGACCCCCGCCCGGCTACGGCCCGCCGCCCGGCTACGGCCCGCCGGGACAGGGGTACCCGCCCTACGGGTCGCAGGGATGGGGACCGGGCTGGCGCCGGCCGACCAACACCCTGGCGATCCTGGCCCTGGTCATGGCCTTCGTCTTCCCGCCGGCCGGACTGGTGCTCGGCGTCCTCGCCCGCCGGCAGATCAAGGAGACCGGCGAGGAGGGTGACGGGCTGGCCCTGGCCGGCATGATCGTCGGCGGCATCGCCACGGCGCTGTTCGTCGCGATGATCGTCTTCTGGGTGGTCGCCTTCGCCTCCCTCGCCACCAGCGACGGGTTCGCGCCCTGAGGCGTGTCCCCCGAGCTGGTGACCCCGGCCGGGGACCTCGTGGCGCCTCGGACCGCGCCCACGCATCCGGCCCACTGCCGCAACGGGTCAGTCGCCGTACTCGTGCTCGCCGCGGAGGATGCAGAACTGGTTGCCTTCAGGGTCGGCCAGGACGACCCAACCGGTCCCTGGGCCGTGGATGCCGCGGTGGTCGGCCACCTCGGTCGCCCCGAGGCCGCGCAGCACGTCGAGTTCCTCATCGCGGGTGCGCTCCACCGGTCGCAGGTCCAGGTGGATCCGCTTCGGCGTGGAGGTGTCGAAGCCCGGCACCTCGAGGAAGAGGATCCGCTCTCCCGTCGTCGGGGAGGAGATCATGCACTGCTCGTCGCCCGGGTCGTTGGGGTCGTCCTCGAGGTCCGCGAAGCCGAGCACCTGCTTCCACCACTCCGAGAGCTCGTAGGCGTCGAGGCAGTCGATGGTGACGTGGGAGATGCGCGCGGTCATCCCGCGAGCATGACGAGCACCGCCCCTGGGTCCCCGGCGGGTGCGGTGGGCTCGCCGGTCGCGGGCTCGGGGATCAACGCGAGCGCGCGTGCCCACCCATCCGAGTCCCGCACCCGACCCCAGCTGCTCGGACAGGCCCTAGGCGTCCGGCGGGGTGAAGGAGGAGGTCCGCGCCAGGCCGGCGGCGCGGCCCTTGCCGGCGATCACCAGGGCCATCTTCCGGCTGGCCTCGTCGATCATCTCGTCGCCGAGCATCGCCGAGCCCTTCGCACCGCCGGCCTCCGAGGTCGCCCAGTCGTAGGCGTCGAGGATCAGCTCGGCGTGGTCGTAGTCCTCCTGCGACGGGGCGTAGATCTCGTTCGCGGCGTCGATCTGCCCCGGGTGCAGCACCCACTTGCCGTCGAACCCGAGCATCGCCGAGCGGCGGGCGACCTCCTCGAACGCCGGCACGTCCCGGACCTGCAGGAAGGGGCCGTCGATCGCCTGCACCCCGCGGGCGCGGGCGGCCATCAGGATCTGCATGAGGATGTAGTGGAACGGGTCGCCCGGGTAGTCCGGGTGCAGCGCCCCGACCACCAGCGACTTCATGTTGATGCTGGCCATGAAGTCCGCCGGGCCGAAGATGATCGTCTCGACCCGCGGGCTGGCGAAGGCGATCGAGTTGACGTTGATCAGGCCCTGCGCGGTCTCGATCTGCGCCTCGATGCCGATCCGGCCGACCTCCAGGCCGTTGGCCTTCTCGACCTGGGTGAGCAGCATGTCCAGCGCCTGGACCTGCGCGGCGTCGGCGACCTTGGGCAGCATGATGCAGTCCAGCTCGGCGCCGGCGCCGCCGACCACCTCGATCACGTCGGTGAACGTCCACTGGGTCGTCCAGTCGTTCACCCGGACGGTGCGGATCTTCGAGCCCCAGCCGCCCTCGTTCAGCGCCGCGACGATGTTCTTCCGGGCGCCGGGCTTGGCCAGCGGCGCGCAGGCGTCCTCCAGGTCGAGGAACACCTGGTCGGCCGGCAGGCCCTTGGCCTTCTCCAGGAACCGGGGGTTGCTGCCGGGGACGGCGAGGTTGGAACGGCGGGATCGGAGCTCGGCCACGGTGCCTCCGCTGTCGACGACGAGGGTGCCCGGACCCTAGCGACCACCTGCCCACCCTCAGCAGGGCACGGCCGCGAGCGCGGACGGCCCCGTCCAGAGCGGCCGCTCCGGAGGGTCCCGCCGCGAGCGCGGACGGCCCCGTCCAGAGCGCCACTCCGCAGGGTCCCGCCGCGAGCGCGTGTGGCCCCGTCCAGAGGCTCGGCCCGAGCCTGCGAGGGCTGAGGAGGACGGGGTCCTCCCAGGTGGGCGGAGTGGTCCTTCACGTGATCGGCTCGGCCACCGTCGGTGGGCTGCTGCCGCGGATCACCAGCGCCACCCCGAGGACGACGGCGACCATGCCCGGCAGCGCCAGCAGCGGCGGCACCTGCCGCAGCAGCACCAGCGCCACCAGCAGCGCTCCGGGCACCTCCAGCAGGACCGCCAGCCCGACGACGGTGGGCCCCACCGTGGACAGCACCAGGTTGAGCAGGGTGTGCCCGAGCAGCTGCGCGCAGACGGTGATCGCCGCGATCAGCCACCAGTCCCGGGCGCTGAACCCGGTCAGCGGCACGTCCACCCACCAGGCCGCGACGGCGACGGCCGCCGCGCAGGTGGAGTAGCAGACCACCGCGTAGGTCGACGTGGGCAGCCGCTGCCTCGCCCGCGCCCCGGCCAGCATGTAGCCGCCGGCGCAGACGGCGCCGAGCAGGGCCAGCGCGTCCCCGGCCAGCGCCCGCCAGGAGACGGTGACGTCGACGCCGGCGATCATCGCCGCCCCGACCACGGCCAGCCCGAGCCCGGCCCACACCGCGCCGGGCAGCCGGACCCCGGAGACCCGCGCCGCCAGCGCCGTCCACACCGGGGTGGTGGTGACCAGCGCGGTGGACGCGGCGACGGTGGTCATGGAGAGGCTGGGCAGCCAGGCGGCGAAGTGCGCGGCGAGGAACAGCCCGGCCACTGCCGAGCTGACCAGCTGCCGCGGCCGCAGCCCGGACAGCGCCGTCCGCTCCCGCAGCAGGACCACCGGCAGCAGCAGCGCCGCGCCGGCGGCGTTCCGCCAGAACGCCAGCGCCAGGAAGGACGTCGCGACCAGTGCGGTCAGCGGCCCGGAGAACGACACGCCAGCGACGGCGACCGCCATGAGCGCCAGGTCCCGGCCGCCGGGCCGGGTGACCGCCCAGGCCGACGCCGCCGGCCGGCCCTGCGGCAGGGTCCCGGCGGGAGCCCCGGACGGCCCCGTCCGGAGGCTCGCCCGAGCTCGCGAGGGAGGAGAGGGACGGGGTCCTCCCGGGTCCCTCACCGAGCGGGGACGCGGACGGTGCCGCCGGCGATCGGGCGCACGGCCCCGGCCACGCTGACGGCCACCGCGGCGCCGCCCTGGACCGTCACCCGGCCGGCGAGCTCCGACGGCCGGCCGACCGCCGCGCCCTGGTCGAGGGCGTAGTCGGTGACGCCGTCCCCGGCCAGCCCCACGTCGGCCAGCCAGATGCCGGTGCCCAGTGCCGCGGACCCGGTCGCGGGGTCCTCGCGCCAGTCCAGGCCGGCGGCGAACACCCGGACGGTGCCGCGGCCCGCGGCGGCGTCCCAGGCGATCACCGAGACGCCGCCCTGCACGTCGGGCAGCAGCGCCCGCAGCGCTGCCGGGTCCGGGACGGCGCGGTCCAGCGCGTCGCGGCCCACCTCCAGCTGGGCGAAGTCGATGCCGCAGCCCACCAGGGGGGCCGGGCGGCCGGTGGCGTCGGCGGCGGTCAGCCCGACCGCGGCGGCCAGCGCGGCCGGGTCGGGCCCGGGGCGCAGCGACACCGGGCCGCCGGTCAGCCGGGCGCCGTCCGGGTCGACCTCGACGTCGACGACGCCGACCCCGCACTGCTGGCGCAGCACCCCCGCCGGCGCCCGGCCGAGCCGGACCAGGGTGTGCGCGGTCCCGACACTGGGGTGCCCGGCGAACGGCAGCTCGGTCTGCGGGGTGAAGATCCGGACCCGGTAGTCGGCGGCGTCGTCGTCCGGCCGGCTGACGAAGGTGCTCTCCGAGTAGCCGAACTCGGCGGCCAGCGTCTGGCACTGCGCCGTCGTCAGGTCACCGGCGTCCAGGACCACGGCCAGCTGGTTCCCGCTGAACGGGCGCGGCGCGAACACGTCCACGACCTCGTAGTCCAGCCTGTCGGGTGCGGAGGACGCCACGACGGCGACGGTAGCCTTCGCACTCGTGACCGAGCTCGCGAGGTCACGCAATGGGCGGAGCACCTTTGGTCACCCGACCGACGAGCGCAGCGAGGAGGTCGAGTGACCACGGTGACGAGGGCGTACGTCTCCCGGATCGCCGGGCTCCCCGTCTTCGACCCCAACGGCGACCGGGTGGGCAAGGTCCGCGACGTCGTCGTCGCCCTGCGGGTGGGCAGCGCCGCCCCTCGCGCGCTGGGCCTGATCGTCGAGGTGGTCGCCCGGCGGCGGATCTTCTGCCCGATCGGCCGGGTGACCGGGATCGACGCCGCCGCCGTCGTGCTGTCCACCGGCACGCTGAACCTCAAGCGCTTCGAGCAGCGGGCCGGCGAGACGCTGGTGCTGGGCGAGCTGCTCGACCGATCGGTGACCGTCACCGAGACCGGGCGGCCGGCCATCGTCGTCGACGCCGCGATCGAGCAGACCCGGACCGGCGACTGGGTGCTGTCCCGCCTCGCCGTCCAGGAGCCCGGCCGGCTGGGCCGCCGGGGTCAGCTGCACCAGCTCGGCTGGGACGAGGTGACCGGCCTGTCCCTGCCGGAGACCGGGCAGAGCGCCGAGACCCTCATCGCCACCTACCGCGAGCTCAACGCCGCCGACGTGGCGCACGCGCTGCAGGACCTGCCGATCAAGCGCCGGCACGAGGTCGCCGAGGCGCTGGACGACGAGCGGCTGGCCGACGTGCTCGGCGAGCTCCCGGAGGCCGAGCAGATCACCATCCTGGGCACCCTCGAGGAGCGCCGGGCGGCCGACGTGCTCGAGGTGATGGACCCCGACGACGCCGCGGACCTGCTGGCCGAGCTGTCCAACGTGGACCGGGACCGGCTGCTGGAGCTGATGGAACCCGACGAGGCCGAGCCGGTCCGCCAGCTGCTCAAGTACTCCGAGGACACCGCCGGCGGGATCATGACGAGCGAGCCGGTGATCCTCACCCCGGACGCGACCATCGCCGAGGCGCTGGCCCGGGTCCGCACCCCCGAGCTCTCCCCTGCGCTGGCCAGCCAGGTCTACGTCTGCCGGCCGCCCTCGGCCACCCCCACCGGCCGTTACCTGGGGCTGGCGCACATCCAGCGACTGCTCCGCGAGCCCCCCTCCACCCTGGTCAGCGGCGTGCTGGACGACCTGGAGCCGCTGCGCCCGGAGACCCCGCTGGCCGAGGTCACCCGCTACTTCGCCACCTACAACCTGGTGGCCGCGCCGGTGGTCGACGTGCAGGGCCGGCTGGTCGGCGCGGTCAGCGTCGACGACGTGCTCGACCACCTGCTGCCCGAGGACTGGCGCGAGCGGGCCCGTCGTGGCTGACGGCGACCGGCGGCCCGAGCAGCGGCTGGACGTCCCGCGCGGCGCCCGGGGGCTGGGCAGCTTCCTGCGGCTGGACCCCGACGCCGTGGGGCGCTTCGCCGAGGGGATCGCCCGGTTCCTGGGCACCGGCCGGTTCCTCGCCGTCCAGACGCTGATCGTGGTGATCTGGATCGTCCTCAACGTGGTCGCGGTGAACCTGCGCTGGGACCCCTACCCCTTCATCCTGCTCAACCTGGCCTTCTCCACCCAGGCCGCCTACGCCGCGCCGCTGATCCTGCTGGCGCAGAACCGGCAGGCCGACCGGGACCGCGTGCAGGCGGAGGAGGACCGCGGACGGGCGGCGAGCACCCGTGAGGACACCGCCTACCTCGCGCGGGAGCTGGCGTCGCTGCGGGTGTCGGTCGGCGAGCTGGCCACCCGTGACTTCATCCGCAGCGAGGTGAACCGGCTGGTGCCCGACGACCCCGACGACGAGGGCGCCGACCGCCGGAAGAAGGGCCCGAAGAAGCGGCGGAACGACCCCGCCGCCGACCCGGTCGCCGGATGACCGCCGGCGGGCGCCCGGTCACCGTCGTCACCGGGGCGAGCCGGGGCATCGGCGGGGCCACCGCGGTGCGGCTGGCCGCGGCCGGGCACGACGTCGTCGTCAACCACCGGCGCTCCCCCGAGGACGCCGAGCAGGTGGCCGGGCGGGTGCGCGCCGCCGGCGGCCGGTGCCTGGTCGTGGCCGCCGACGTCACCCGCGAGGACGACGTCGACCAGCTGTTCGCCCGGGCCGCGGCCGAGCTCGGACCGGTCACCGGGCTGGTCAACAACGCCGGAGCCACGCTGCACGTCGGGGACCTCGCCGACACCCCGGTCGCCGTGGTGCGCTCGGTGCTCGACGTGAACCTGTTCGGCGCCGTCCTCTGCGCCCGGGCCGCGGCCCGGGTGCTGGCCACCGGCCGCGGCGGGCCGGGCGGCGCGATCGTCAACGTCTCCTCCGCGGCGGCGACCCTCGGCTCGCCGCACGAGTACGTGCACTACGCGGCGGCGAAGGCCGGCCTGGACGCGCTGACGGTGGGCCTGGCCAAGGAGCTGGCCGAGGACGGCGTCCGGGTCAACGCGGTGGCCCCCGGGCTGCTCCGCACCGGCATCCACGCCGACGCCGGTGACCCCGGGCGGCTGGAGCGGGTGGTGTCCCGCATCCCGGCCGGCCGCCCCGGCGAGCCGGACGAGGCGGCCGCGGCGATCGTCTGGCTGCTGGGGCCGGAGGCCTCCTACGTCACCGGCGCGGTCCTGCGCGTCGCCGGCGGCCTGTAGCCGACCGGTCAGCCGACCTCGGCGCTGCCCTCGCGGTAGACGGTCGCCGCGTCGATCCGGCCGTCGCGCACCCGGTACCAGCCGCTGATCGGGACCACCTCGGTGCGCCCGCCGACGACCAGGGTCTCGGTCAACTCGGCCGCGACCACGTCCCCCCGCGTCACCAGCGAACGCACGGTCAGCCGCGGGGACAGCGCGGCGAGCGCGCCGCCGAACAACGCACGCAGCTGGTCGGTGCCGGTCGCCTCGCTGCGGCCGGTACGCCAGGTCGCGTCCGGGGTGAAGCCGGCCAGCAGCGCGGTCAGGTCCCCGGCGTCGAACGCGGCGACGTGCGCGCGGACCACCGCCTCCGGGGTCCGCAGCGCGGCCTCGACGGCGGCGACCGGGTCGCCGGTGGCGGTGTCGACGACGGTGTGCCGCTCGTGCCACTGGTCGACGTCCCGGCGCCGGACCGCGCCCCACTCCGGGACGACCTGGCCGGGCAGGTCCGCTCCCCGCGCCTCGACCCGGCGGCGGTGCTCGGCCGGGTCGCTGCAGATCAGCCGCACCCAGTGCACGGGGACGCCGGCCCGGGCGGCGAGCTCCCGGAACGGCCCGCGGGCCGCGGCGACGGGGAACACCGCGTCGACGACCACGTCGGTACCGGCGGCCAGGCACGTCTCCGCGGCCGCCAGGGCCAGCGCGTAACCGTGCGGACCGACGTCCGGCTGCCCGGGCACCAGGCCCTGCCGGACGAGCGCGACCTCGAACGTGTCGATCCGCAGGTGCACGGCGGGCAGCCGGCCGGCCAGCGCCCGGGCGACCGTCGTCTTCCCGACCCCGGGCAGCCCGCCGACGACGACCAGCACCGCGGTCAGCCCAGCACCGAGCGGAGCACGTCGAGCAGCCGGGCGGCCAGCCAGGCCATCGGCAGCACCAGGGCCGGCGCCCACAGCCGGGTGGCCGGCCGCCGTGGCAACAGCAGGACGAGGACCAGGGCGACCCCGACGTCGACGGCGGCCTGCACCGGCCGCGCGGCCGCGCCGGGCAGCAGCCCGGTCCAGGCCACCCACTGCCGGACGACGGCGCCGCCGGCCAGGGCGATGCCGGCGGCCAGTGCCAGCAGCGCGCCGGGCACGGCCCCGGACCGCCGGGTCGCCTCGTGCACCCCGACGCCCACCAGCGGGACGGCAGTGGCCGACAGGAGCAGCCAGCCGGCCAGCAGCCGGGAGCTCCAGCCGAAGCCGAGGACGACGGCCGCCCAGCTGTAGTAGGCGACGGTCATGGCCGCGAAGAACGCCGCCGACCGGGTCCCCGCCGCGGGCCACCCCGGCGCCGACCGGCCGATCAGTGCGACGGCCAGCACCCAGGCGGCCGGGTCGCTGCCCAGCTGCGCCAGCCAGCCGGTCCCCGACTCGTCGGCCGCCTTGGCCGCCGCACCCGCGACCGCGCCCAGCAGCGCCAGGCCGACGACCAGCGCGCCTTCCCGGAGCGGCGTCCGCGCCCGGGTCGCGTCGCGGGTCGGCACGACGGTCGATGGTGGCCGACACCCGGCTCCGGCGGTCGGCGCCGCGCGGGTCACCCGGCGAGCACGTGCACCAGCGCGCCGGCCGCGCCGGCCAGCACCAGGACGACGATGAACGGCGCACGCAGCGCCAGGGCGACCGCGGCGACCGCCAGCCCCACCAGCCGGCCGTCGAGCACCAGCTCCCGGCCGCTGGTCGCAGCCTGCACCGCGACCAGCGCGGCAAGCAGCGCGGCCGGGACGAAGTCCACGACCCGGGACACCCACGGCTGCTCCACCCAGGCGGCCGGCACCGACAACCCGGCCAGCTTGAGCAGGTAGCAGCCCAGCGACGCGGCCAGGACCACCGCCCACAGCGCCCCCTCGCTCATGCCGGCGCCGCCAGGCTGCGCCGGGGCCGGCCGGCCAGCGCGACGGCCGACGCGGCGAGGACCACCTGGACCCCGGCGGGCACGAACGGCGTCAGGCCCAGCGCGATCACCGCCCCGCCGAGCGCGACCCGGCGCTGCGCGGCCGGCTCGGCCCAGGAGCGGCGCAGCCGCGGCCACAGCAGGGCCAGGAACGCCGCCGGGACGACGGAGTCCAGCGCTGCCTGGGCCGTCTCCCCCAGCGCGGCGGCACCGACCGCGCCGACCACGGTGGTGAGGTTCCACCCGAGGTAGATCGTCGCCCCGGTGACCCAGAACGCCAGCCGGCCCAGCTCCCGGTCCGGAGCGGCGACCGCCATCGCCGTGGTCTCGTCGATGACCCAGTGCGCCGCCCCCGCCCGGCGCATGCCGCCGCGGGGCCGGAGCAGCGGGGCCAGCCGGACGCCGTAGATGGTGTTCCGGGTGCCCAGCAGCAGGGCGCTGCCCAGCGCGGCGAGGGCGCCACCACCGGCCCCGAGGACGCCGACCAGCGCGAACTGCGAGGCGCCGGTGAACATCAGCGCGGACAGCGCGGCGGCCTGCCCGACGTCCAGGCCGGCGCCGACGGCGGCAGCCCCGAAGGCGACGCCGTAGAGGCCCACGGCCGCGCCGAGCCCGACGGCGTCCCGCAGCGTGGCCGAGCGGGCGGGAGAGTGCACCCGCCGACCCTAGGGGGATGCCCCGGGTCACACCCGCGGCCCCGGGGTCGGGCGGTCCGCCGCCGTACGATGGAGGTCGCCCGCGCGTGGGTCGTCGCAGGTCGGCGCCCGGCATCCGCAGGCACCCCGTCGAAGGAGACACATCCCGCATGTCCGACACGTTGACCGGCTCACCGGCGCTCGACGCCGTGAACGCGGCCCTGGCGACCGTCCAGGACCCGGAGATCAACCGTCCGCTGCCCGAGCTGGGCATGGTCAAGGACGTGCAGATCGGGGTCGGCGGCGACCCGGGCGCGGTCCGCGTCGAGGTCTACCTGACCGTCGCCGGCTGCCCGATGCGCGAGACGATCACCAACCGGGTCACCCAGGCCGTGTCCGCCGTCGCCGGCGTGACCTCGGTGCAGGTCGGGCTGGACGTGATGAGCGACGAGCAGCGCACCGAGCTGCGCAAGACCGTCCGCGGCACCGACGCGGCCGACCCGGTGATCCCGTTCGCGCAGCCCGGCTCGCTCACCCGGGTGTACGCCGTGGCCTCGGGCAAGGGCGGCGTCGGCAAGTCCAGCGTCACGGTCAACCTGGCCGCCGCACTGGCCAAGCGCGGCCTGTCGGTGGGCGTGGTGGACGCCGACATCTACGGGCACTCGGTGCCCCGCATGCTGGGCGTGGACGACAAGCCCACCCAGGTCGAGAACATGATCATGCCGCCGCAGTCCTACGGCGTGAAGGTCATCTCCATCGGGATGTTCACCCCGGGCAACACCCCGGTGGTGTGGCGCGGCCCGATGCTGCACCGGGCGCTGCAGCAGTTCCTCGCCGACGTGTGGTGGGGCGACCTGGACGTGCTGCTGCTGGACCTGCCCCCCGGCACCGGTGACGTGGCGATCTCCATCGCCCAGCTGGTGCCCAACGCCGAGATCCTGGTGGTGACCACGCCGCAGCTGGCCGCTGCCGAGGTGGCCGAGCGGGCCGGCGCGATCGCCACCCAGACGCACCAGCAGGTGGTCGGCGTCATCGAGAACATGTCCTGGCTGGAGCTGCCCGACGGCACCCGGATGGAGGTCTTCGGCGCCGGGGGCGGGGAGGCCGTCTCCGACGCGCTGACCAAGACCCTGGGCGCGCGGGTCCCGCTGCTGGGCCAGATCCCGCTGGACACCCGGCTGCGCGAGGCCGGCGACTCCGGGGCGCCGATCGTGCTGGCGCAGCCCGACGCCCCGGCCGCCCAGGCGCTGGAGAAGATCGCCGACGGCCTGGCCGTCCGGTCCCGTGGCCTGTCGGGCATGTCACTGGGGCTGACGCCGGTCCGCCGCTGAGCCCTGCGGCCGGGCCCCGAGGGTCGCTCGTGCGGTGCTGCTGACGCTCCTGCCGTCGGGCAGCGCCGCACGAGCGTGCCAAGGCTCCGTCCCGGGAACACGAGTGGCCTGGACGGGCCGCGCGTGGAGGAGGGTGGCCACCATGGCGATCCAGCGGATGGACCACGTCAGCGTCGTCGTCGACGACCTCGAGGCCGCCACGGCCTTCTTCGCCGAGCTCGGCATGGAGCTGGAGGCCGAGGTCCCGATCGAGGGGGACTGGGTGGACCGCCTCAACGCGCTCGACGGCGTCCGGGTCGACATCGCGATGATGCGGACCCCGGACGGCCACGGCCGGCTGGAGCTGACGAAGTTCCACCGCCCGGAAGCGGTCCGGCTCGAGCCGCAGGACGCGCTGGGGAACACGCTGGGGCTGCGCAGCATCATGTTCGCCGTCGACGACGTCGACGCCACCGTCGCCGGCCTGCAGGCACGTGGCGCGGAACTCGTCGGGACGGTGGAGCGGTACCAGGACAGCTTCCGGCTCTGCTACGTCCGCGGCCCCGAGGGGATCATCGTCGCGCTGGCCGAGCAGCTGCGCTGATCATCCCGTCGACGTGGCGGAGGACGTCGTCGACGACGGGGGTGACCTGACGGGAGGGCCGGCATCCGGCCGTGGTGGTCGGTGCGGACCACCGATCACGTGGCGTCGGCGTCGAAGGGCGGCGGTATGGCGCGGTCCCGGCTCCGGGCCACGTCGGCACCCCGCACCCGGCCGGCGGCGCCCGCGGTCGCCGCGGCGCCCGCCGTCCCCCGGCCGCTGCCCTTGCGGACCGGCGGCGCCTCGTCGTCCAGCAGCTGCTGCCGGAGGAAGGTCTTGGGGTGGTACTGCCGCAGGTCCAGGTCACGCAGGTGGTCGAAGTCGTCGCCGAGGCTGTCGTGCAGCTGGCCCCGCACCCCGGTGAACGCGGCCTTGGCCTTCTTCAGCCCCGTGGCCGCGTCCTTGGCCAGACCGGGCAGCCGGTCGGGTCCGAAGATGAACAGAGCCGCCAGGCCGAGGACGACGATCTCGCCCCAGCCGATCGAGTCGAACACCCGTCCCCCTCGCGCTCTCTCGCCGCCGTGCACGGTCGTCGTCCAGGGTAGGTGGGCGAGGTGCACGGCAGTAGACGGCAGAGGGTGGCACCGCCCGTTCGGGGCCCCTGGCCTCAGGCTGCGCCGAGCAGGGCCTGCAGCTCGCGGGACCCGCCGCCCCGGACGACCTCGATCGTGACGGTCTCCCCGGGGGCGTGCGCGTCGACGGCGACGGCCAGCTCCTCCGAGCTGCCCACCGGCTCGCCGTCCACCGCGATGACCACGTCCTGCTCCTGGATGCCGGCACCGGCGGCCGGGCTCCCCGGCTCGACGTTGACCACCAGGGCGCCGTCCCGGGCGCCGTCGGTGACCGTGCGCGCGTTCACCCCGAGCGAGGCGTGCACGGCCGAGCCGGTGGAGATGAGCTGCTCGGCGATGTCGCGGACGGTGTCGATCGGGATGGCGAACCCAAGCCCGCTCGAGCCGCCTCCGCCCACCGAGGCGATCGCGGTGTTGATCCCGATGAGCGACCCGGTGGCGTCGACCAGCGCGCCGCCGGAGTTCCCCGGGTTGATCGGCGCGTCGGTCTGCACGGCGTTGATGACAGCGTTGGTGTCGCTGCCCTGCCCGGACAGCCGGACCGGCCGGTCCAGGGCGCTGATGATGCCGCTGGTCACCGTGCCGGCCAGCCCCAGCGGGGAGCCGATGGCCACCACGGGGTCGCCGACGACGAGGTCGTCGGCGGCGCCCAGCGGCACGGCCACCAGTCCCGGCTTGTCCACCTTGAGCACCGCGATGTCGCTGGCCGGGTCGCGGCCCACGATCTCGGCCGCCGAGCCGCTGCCGTCGCTGAACACCGCCCGGATCTCGGCGCCCTCGACGCCGTCGGCGCCGGAGACCACGTGGTTGTTGGTCACGATGTAGCCGCCCTCGGCCTCGATCACCACACCGGACCCGGTGGCGCCGGCGCCGGCCAGCCGGACCTCGACCGACACCACCGCCGGGGTCACCCGGCCCGCGATGTCGGGGACCGACCCGGGCGGGCGGGAGACGCCCGGGGACACCTCGGACAGCTGGGTGCCCGGCGCGAGCAGCGGCTGCTCGTCGGCGGTCCGGCCGAGGAACCACCCGAGCGTGCCGCCGACCGCGGCGACGAACAGCAGGGCCAGCAGGGTCAGCGAGGTCAGCCGGACCGACACGTCGCGGAGCCGGAGCCGGCGCCGCCCGGCCTGGTCGACGACCACCGGGCCGTCGGACGGTTCGGCCGGGTACTCCGCGGGCGCACCGAGGGCGGCGGGTGCGTGCGGGTCACGCCACGGATCGGAGGCCGCGTCCGGCTTCCACCACGGTCCGGCGGCGGTGCGCCGGCCGGGACGGCGCCCGCCGGGCGGCTCGCCGAGACCGCTGGCCCCGTCGCGGGGCGCGAAGGCGCGCAGCACCGCCTCCGGCGGCGGAGGCGGCAGCGGACGCGGCGCGGGAGCGGGACGGTCGGCGGCGAAGGAGCCCGCGACGGCGGCGGGACGGCCGAAGGCGGCCTGCTCGGTCGGGGCCGGAGCCGGTCCGGGAGGAGGCGGACCGGGCGGCCGGGGACCGGCGTCGGGGGCCCCGAAGCCGCCGGTCGCGCCGGCGGGCCGGGCGTAGGCGGCGTCCGCGGCGACCGGCGGGGTGTGCACCTCGTCGGCCGCGGACGCCCCGGGGACCCGGTCCGCGTCGGTGTCCCGGCGGATCGGGTCGGTGCCGGGGACCCCGGTCAGGGCGTCCCGCCGGGCAGACCGGTGCGCGCGCCGACGTTCACGGTGCGCACCACGGGGGGCACGATCTCCGTCCGCTCGCCGGGGACGGCGGGCACCGGCCCGGCCACCGGGCCGGGGGGCGGCACGTCGTCGGCGGGCGTGTTCCCGGCCGGCAGGCCGGAGGCGAGCACGACGACGCCGATGCCGATGCCGGCCAGCGCCCCGGTCATGCCACGCCGCAGCCAGCGGTGCTGCGCCGGGCGCCCGGACGCGGGCACCGGGGCCGGCGGCATGGCCCAGGCGCCGTCGGCGGCTGTGCCGACGAGCCCGTCCGCGCCGCCGGTCGCCCCACCCGCGGTGGGCCCGGACGGCATCTCGGCGGTGAACGGGATCGCCCGCAGCCGGGACATCAGGTCACCCGGGACGGCGACGTCCTCCGGGACCTGGAGGGCGGCCTTGGCCTCACGCTGGGCCGTGACCGCCATCCGGCACTGGGCGCACCCGGTCAGGTGCCGGGCCGCGCGGCCGGCCGCGCCGCCGGAGAGCTCGCCGTCGACGAGGGCGGCGATCGCCTCCTGCGCCAGGTGGCTCTCCGGGATGGTCATCCTCGGGCGCTCGCTCATGGTGCCGTCGCCTCCATGCCCCCACGCCGCGGGGCCAGGTGCGCGAGGGCCTCGCGGAGCTGTACGCGGCCGCGGTGGATGCGGCTGCGGACCGTGCCGAGCTTGATGCCGAGGGTCGCCGCGATCTCCTCGTAGGTGAGGCCCTCGATGTCGCACAGGACGACGGCCACCCGGAACTCCGGGGAGAGCGCGTCGAGGGCGGCCTGCACCTGCGGGTCGAGATGGGTGTCGGCGTAGACCTGCTCCGGGGACGGGGCCGCGCCGGGCAGCCGCTCGGTGTCCTCCGGGAGGGCGTCGAAGCGGATCCGCTGCCGCCGCCGGACCATGTCCAGGAACAGGTTGGTGGTGATCCGGTGCAGCCAGCCCTCGAAGGTGCCCGGCGAGAAGTCGGCCAGCGAGCGGAAGACCCGGACGAACGTCTCCTGGGTGAGGTCCTCGGCGTCCTGCTGGTTGCCCGACAGCCGGTAGGCCAGCCGGTAGACCCGGGCGGAGTGGTCCCGGACGACCTGCTCCCAGGTGGGGGCGACCCAGCTCTCGGCCACCGTCGCCGGCACGGTGTCGAGCCCGGCGTCCGGGGCCGCGGGCGCAGCCGGGGACCCGGCGGTCAGCGGCGGCTGCCCGGTCGCGGCGTCGGGGAGGAACACCCCACCAGGATCGCAGACGGCACCGCCGGGGACCTCCCCACCGGGAGTGGCAGTGGTGCGGGGGCGGGTGGCACGCGGGAGACGCACGTCCCTTCCAACGGGCGGGCCACTCGGCGGTGTTCCCGCCGAGCGGCGTCCACAGGGAGTTGACAGGGTCCGGTACGCCGGGGTGCGGCTCCGCCGGGGCCGGGCACTACCCTCGCCCGGTGACCAGCGTCGCGGGACCGCCTCCCCCGGGCGGCTCCCCGCAGGACGCCGCGGGGTACGCCGACGGCTTCGCCGTGGAGACCCCCGCGCTGGCCGCGGCCCGGCACCGCGCGCTCAGCTCGGCGGCCGAGCTCGGCACCGCGCCCCCGGTGGAGCCGGCGGTCGGCGCGACCCTGGCGGTGCTCGCCGCGGGCGTCGACGCCCGGGCGGTGGTGTCCGTCGGGGGGGTCAGCGGCGTGACCGGACTGTGGCTGCTGCGCGGCATGCGGGCCGACGGGGTCCTCACCACGCTGGACGGCGACCCCGCGGACCTGCGCGCGGCCCGGCGCGCCTTCGCCGACGCGGAGGTGCCGCACTCCCGCACCCGGCTGATCTTCGGCACCGCGGCCGAGGTGCTGCCCCGGCTGTCCTCGGGCGCCTACGACCTGGTGGTCTGCGCGGGCCCGCCGACCGACCACGTCGAGCACCTGGCGCTGCTCCGCGGGCTGGTCCGGGTAGGGGGTTTGCTGGTGTACTCCGGTCTGCTCGCCGACGGCCGGATCGCGGACCGCAAGGCCCGGGACCCGCAGTCGGTCGCCTGGCGGCAGATCGCCCGGACGGTGCGCGAGGACGAGACGCTCATCTCCGCAGTGCTGCCGATCGGCGCCGGCCTGCTGGTGGCCAGCAAACGCAGTTAGGCCCCGTCCCGAGGCTCGCCCCGAGCGTGCGAGGGGTGGGGAGGACGGGGTCCTTCGAGGGCCGGTGCGGACGGACGTGGTGTCCGGCCGCACCGGCCCCTGTCGGTCAGTGCTCGTGCTCGTCCATGTGCTCGTCGTCGCCGTCGTCGTGCTGCTGCTCGAGGACGCCGCACAGGGCCGGGTCGGTGGCCTCGGTGGGCAGCGACGGGTCGAGGTCGGACATCTCCTCGCCGCTGTACACGCCGTCGTCGTTGTAGTCGACGCCGTGCACCACGACGACGCCCTCGCCGGCGGCGATGGCCTCGGCCACCTCGTCACTGGTGGCGATGAGCTCCTCGCGCTCGTAGTCGACGGTGCCGTCGGTGGCGGTGTCGTAGCGGTCGATGGCCAGCACGCTGGCCGCGCTGGTGTCGCCCTCGGTGGTCAGCGACACCTGGACCGGGCCGTAGGCAGGAGCGCCCTCGGTGGTGTTCAGGTGCCCGTTGTCGTCGGTGTCGTCGTCGAGCGTGGGGCACTCGTGACGCGCCTGCTCGCCGTAGTGGATGTGTGCGGCGTGCGGGGCGTCGGCGAGCAGGCCGTGCGCCACCAGCTCGAACTCGTCGATCTGGCCGTGCTTGTCGAACTCCACCTCGGCGTGGCCACCGCCGTCGACCCCGTTGCCGGGGATCGGCGCGAGGTGGGCGACCACCTCGCCCTTCTCGTAGTCCTCGCCACCCGCGCTGGCGGGTGAGGCGACGAGCGCCAGTCCCATGACGGGCGCGAACAGGGCAAGTGCACGGACGGTCTTCGACATCGCGTTCTCTCCTTTGAGTGCTGCTCGGTCAGGTCGTGCACCACTCGTTCGGGTGACATCGAAGCTGTGGATTGCCGATGGAGCGACTTTTCCGGGTACCTTGCGCCGCTCCGGCGCGGCGCGACCCAGGTCACAGGCCCCGCTCACCCAGCGTGCGGCTCACCGCGGTCAGCGGAAGAGGTGCTCGCCCTCCGGGGCCCAGGGCCCGCCGAGGTAGCGCCACAGCCCCAGGCCGCGCGCCGGCACGGTCTCCGGGGTGAAGGAGGCCGCCAGTCCGGCGTGCAGCTCGCGGGCCGTCTGCGGGTCGACCTTGTTCTGCACGGTGACGTGGGCCCGCCCCGGCTGCCGGTCCTGCGGGGTCAGCCACGGGTCGAACCGGTCCCTCAGCTCCGCCCACAGTGCGGTCAGCTCGGCGGACTCCAGGTCGTAGGCCACGCCGCGGCCGAGCAGCCGGACCCGGCTCACCAGCAGCCCGAAGGCCGGGCGGTCGGCGGCCTCGGTCAGCACCGCGCGGACCCGGGGCAGCTCGTCGCCGGGCAGCGCGTGGAACAGCGTGACGTGCGCGGCCAGTCGGAACACCCCTTCCTCCCCACCCCTCGCACGCTCGGGGCGGGCCCCTGGAAGGGGCCGGGCCGGGAAGTGCGCAGCCCGCAACCGGTCGAACCGCCGCTGCGCGTCCTCCCCCAGCAACAGCGTCACCACCAGAGGTGACGGGCCGGAACGGCCCTCGCCACTGGCATGGCCCTCGTGCAGGGCCCCGGCCCGAGCGGAGCGAGGGTTGGGGGGCACGAGGGTCCTTACACGATGGCGCGGGTGCCCTTGCCGAGGACGGCCACCCCGCCGGCGCTCACGTGGTAGCGCTCGCGGTCGGACTCCAGGTCCACACCGATCCGGGCCCACGGGGGGACGACGACGTTCTTGTCCAGGATGGCCCGCCGCACCACGGCGCCCTCCCCGATCTGGACGCCGTCCATCAGCACGCTGTCCTCGACCTGCGAGCCGCGCTCGAGCCGGACGCCGGGCGAGACGACCGAGCCCAGGACCGAGCCGCCGCCGATGATGACCCCGGCGCTGACCATCGACTCCTCCGCGCGCCCACCGAGGACGAACTTGGCCGGCGGGAACTGCGGCGGCAGGGTGTAGATCGGCCAGCGGTCGTTGTACAGGTTGAACACCGGGGTGACCGAGCGCAGGTCCATGTGCGCGTCGTAGTAGGAGTCCATCGTCCCGACGTCGCGCCAGTACGCGTGGTCCCGCTCGGTCGCGCCGGGGACGATGTTGGTGCTGAAGTCGTAGACGTAGGCACTGCCGGCGTCGGCCATCATCGGCATGATCGAGCCGCCCATGTCGTGCACCGAGTCCTCGTCCTCGGCGTCGGCCCGCAGGGCCTCCAGCAGCGCGTCGGTGCTGAAGACGTAGTTGCCCATGGAGGCGAAGCTCTCGTCCGGGGACCCGGGCAGCCCCGGCGGGTCGGCCGGCTTCTCCAGGAAACCGCGGACCTTGTTGTCGGCGTCGGCGTCGATGACGCCGAACTCGGTGGCCTCCTTGCGCGCGACCCGGAGCCCGGCGACGGTCACGCCCGCACCGGTCTGCAGGTGCTGGTCGATCATCTGCGCCGGGTCCATCCGGTACACGTGGTCGGCGCCGAAGACGACGACGATCTCGGGCCGGTCGTCGTAGATCAGGTTGAGGCTCTGGAAGATGGCGTCGGCGCTGCCGGTGTACCAGCGCGGGCCCAGCCGCTGCTGCGCCGGCACCGGGGTGATGTAGCTGCCGAGCAGGGTCGACATGCGCCACACCGTGGTGATGTGCCGGTCCAGCGAGTGGCTCTTGTACTGGGTGAGCACCGCGATCCGGCGGATGTCGGCGTTCACCAGGTTGGAGAGCACGAAGTCGATGAGCCGGTAGTTGCCCCCGAAGGGCACGGCCGGTTTGGCCCGGTCCTGGGTCAGGGGCGCGAGGCGCTTGCCCTCGCCACCAGCGAGCACGATGCCAAGGACCCGCGGACCGCCACGCATGGACGCAACGTAACCGGTCCGCGGGCCGATCGCGCCATCTGGGGCGCGGTCCACCACCTAGGGTGAGCCCGTGCGCGTCGGAGTCGTGACCAGGGAGTGGCCCCCAGACGTCTACGGCGGGGCGGGGGTGCACGTCGAACACCTCGTGGCGGCCCTGCGCGGGCTGCCCGACGCCCCCGACCTCGACGTCCACTGCTTCGGCGGTCCGCGGGACGACGCGACCGGCCATGCCGTCCCCCCGGGGCTCGCGTCGGCCAACGGCGCGCTCCAGGCGCTGGGCGTGGACGTGGAGATCGCCGCCGGGCTCGCCGGCGCGGACCTGGTGCACTCGCACACCTGGTACGCCAACCATGCCGGCCACCTCGCCGCGCTGGTGCACGGGGCGGCGCACGTGGTCACCGCCCACTCCCTCGAGCCGCGCCGGCCCTGGAAGGCCGACCAGCTCGGCGGCGGCTACCGGCTGTCGTCGTGGGTGGAGCGGACGGCGTACGACTCCGCCGACGCGGTGGTCGCGGTCAGCCGCGGCATGCGCGCCGACGTCCTCGACGTGTACCCCGACCTGGACCCGGCGAAGGTCGTCGTCGTCGGCAACGGCGTCGACGCCCAGGCCTACCGGCCGGTCGAGTCCCCCGACGTCGTCCGCTCCCTGGGCGTGGACCCCGACCGGCCGTACGCGCTGTTCGTCGGCCGGATCACCCGGCAGAAGGGGCTGGTGCACCTGCTGGCCGCGGCCGAGCAGCTGCCCGCCGACGCTGGGCTGGTGCTGTGCGCCGGCGCCGCGGACACCCCGGCCGAGCGGGCGCAGGTCGCCGACGCGGTGGCCGAGCTGCAGTCCCGGCGCACCGGGGTGGTCTGGATCGAGGCGATGCTGCCCCGCGAGCAGCTGGTGCCGCTGATCACCGGCGCCACCGTGTTCGTCGTGCCGTCGGTGTACGAGCCGCTGGGGATCGTGAACCTCGAGGCGGCCGCCTGCGGGACGGCCGTGGTCGCCAGCGCCGTCGGCGGCATCCCCGAGGTGGTGGACGACGGCCGCACCGGGCTGCTGGTGCCCTACGACGCCGAGGACCCGGCAGCCTTCGCCGCGGGGCTGGCCGCGCGCATCGGCGAGCTGCTGGCCGATCCGGCGCGGGCCGCGGCGATGGGCACCGCCGGGCGGGAGCGGGTGCTGGCCGAGTTCGGCTGGCCGGCCATCGCCGCGCAGACCCTCGACGTCTACCGCTCGGTGCTGGCCGCCCGCGGCTGAGCCGCGGCGGCCCGGGGCCCGGCCCTCCCCCCTGGCCTGGGGGGCGCCCACTCCCCCGCGGCGGGCTGCGCCCCCGGGGGTGGGCCTGCGACGCTCCTGGTCCCGCCCGCCACCGTCCGGAGGTCCGCCCTGATCACCGTCCTGGTCGCCGACGACCACCCGCTCGTCCGGGGCGCCCTGGTCGACCTCTTCGCGGCGACCGGGGACATCAGCGTCGTCGCGGTCTGCGAGGACGGCGCCGAGGTGCTGGCCGCCGCCGAGCGCACGCGCCCCGACGTCGTCCTGCTGGACCAGTGCATGCCCCGGGCCACCGGCCTGGAGGCGACCCGCGCGCTTACCGCGGCGGGTCTGCCCAGCCGGGTGGTGCTGCTGACCGGGTCGTTCTCGCCCGCGTCGGTACGGGAGGCGCATGCCTGCGGTGCGGTGGGCTACCTGCTCAAGGAGGATGACCCCGGGCAGCTGCCGCAGCGGGTGCGGGACGTGGCGGCGGGCGGGACGGCATGGAGCGCTCCGGCCGCCGCCAGCCTCCTTGACTCTGCGTGACACCCCTCGGCCTGCATCCGCAACCGGTCGACAGCGGACAGTGACGACGCGCATCACATTCACCTGACCGGGTATCCCCACCACCCGTCTGAACAGTCACCGAGCGTTCCCATCGCCGCGACGACGCTCACATACTCCCGCTCCCAGGGCCGGAACCACCCGGCCTCGGCAGCCAGGAGTCCCATGTCGCACGCCCCGCTCCCCGACCACCCCCGCGGCACCACGCGGGTCCTGGTCGTGGACGACCACCGCACGTTCGCCGAGCTCCTCTCGGGGGCGCTGGCCATGGCCGGCATGGTGTCCGTGGGCACCGCACACACGGCCGCCGACGCCGTGGCGATGGCCGCCGAGCTCCGCCCCGACGTGGTGGTCATGGACATCCAGATGCCCGGGCAGGACGGCCTGACCGCCACCCGCCGCATCCGGGACCTCGTCCCCCAGGCCGTCGTGGCGGTGGTGACGGCACACCGGGACCCCGACTGGGTGGTCCGCGCGGCGCAGGCCGGCGCCTCGGCGTTCATCCCGAAGGACGGCTCGCTGCAGGAGATGATCGACGTGCTGACCCGCGCCCGGGCCGGCCAGATGCTCGTCGCGCCGTCCACCTTCACCGGCACCCGGGGCGCGACGCCGCCGCCTGCCACGGCGCCGGCCCACCCGCCGCTGACCCGCCGGGAGCAGGAGGTCCTCGACTGCCTCGGCCGCGGCATGCAGGTCAAGGCCATCGCCCGGGTGCTGGGCATCACCCTGGAGACCTGCCGCGGCTACGTGAAGTCGCTGCACACCAAGCTCGGCGTCCGCTCGCAGCTCGAGGCGGTCATCAAGGCCCAGCAGCTGCAGCTGATCGGGTCCTCCGATGGCCGCTGACCTCGAGGTCCCCACGGGGCGGCCCGCCGCGCCGGGCCCGATCCGCCGCACCTCCCGCCGGCGACGGCCGGAGCTGCGCCGGCCGTGGGGCTCACGCCCCCGGCACGAGCTGTCGGGCTTCCTGGCCGTTGCCGCGCTGGTGCTCGTCGCCGTCTCCGCCGGTACGGTGCTCGCCAGCGAGCCCCTGGCGAGGGCCGACGCGCTGGCCGACGCCGAGCGCACGGCCGACCGGCTCGGCCGGCTGCTGATCGCCCCCCTCCTCACCGACGTCCTGCGGGACGTGCCCGGCGCCTTCGAGGACCTCGACCGGGTCGCCCGGAACCGGATGAGCGACGGGTCGGTCACCTCCATGGTCGTCTGGGACGCCGAGGGCCGGGTGCTCTACGCGACCCACGAGGAGCTGGTCGGTGAGCGCTACGACCCCTCACCGGAGCTGCTCCAGGCCGTGGCCGGCGAGGTCGTCGCCGAGGTCGACGAGGCACCGGAGACCGCCTACGAGGACGTCAGCCCCGGCCCCATGGTCGAGGTGTACACACCGCTCACCGCCGACGGGCGGGCGCTGGCCTTCGAGGCCTACTTCAGCTACGACCGCATCGAACGGGACGCCGCCCACCTGCGGTGGCAGATCCTGCCCGTGGCCATCGGCGCGCTGGTGGCCCTGCAGCTGGTGCAGATCCCGATCGCCGCGTCGCTGGCCCGCCGGGTCCGCCGCTCCGAGGCCGAGCGGGCCGAGCTGATGGAACGCGCGCTCACCGACTCCGACCGGGAGCGGCGCGGCGTGGCCGCCGACCTGCACGACGGTCCCGTGCAGGACCTCGCCGGGGTCACCTACGCCCTCAGCGCACTCCGGGCCGGCGTCCCCGCGGAGCAGCAGGCCACCGTCGACCGGCTGGTCGGCGCCCTCCGGCACGCCGTCGGGTCACTGCGGCGGCTGATGGTCGACATCTACCCACCGGACCTCAGCGGCCCCGGCCTCGGGGTGGCCCTGGACGACCTGGTCGAGCCGCTGCGATCCCGCGGCGTGACCGTCTCGCTGGACGCCGGCCCCCTCCCGGACCTGTCGCCGGCCACCGCCGCCGCGGTCTACCGCATCGCCAAGGAGGCGCTCGCCAACGTCGCCACCCATGCCGGGGCGAGCGGGGTGTGGGTCCGGCTGGAGCAGTCCGGTCCCCCCGGGCACCCCGCCGTGCTGCTCGAGGTGGCCGACGACGGCGTCGGCTTCCCCGCCACCGGCGTCGACCGGCGCAGCGAGGGCCACCTGGGCCTGCGTCTCGTGCGGGACCGAGTCACCGACCTCGGGGGCGAGGTCGTGCTCGGCGACCGCCCCGGTGGCGGCGCCGTCGTCACCGCCGTCCTCCCGGCCGACGGGCGGGCCTGAGCACCACCGGACCACCGGACGTCAGACCACCCACTTCTGGGGGGCGGACGCCCCCCTGACCACGGCTGGGTCGGGGGCGGGCGGGCAGCGAGGCTGCTCAGCACCGCCGCCGCGACGGCAGACAGAGGAGCTCTTCCGATGGACAACCCTTCGCTCAGCCGACGTGACGCCCTCAAGGTGTCGCTGCTCGGCGCCGCTGCGCTCGCCCTGCCCTGGCAGGGCGTCCTCTCCGCGAAGGCCGCGTCGCGCCTCGCGGCGAGCAAGCTGCCGCGGCCCTACACCGTGCCGTTCTGGACCCCCCCGGTCCTGCAGCCGGTGAAGACCGACGAGCTGGCGGACTACTACCGGATCACCCAGCGCGCCTTCGTGGGCGAGGTCCTGCCCGGGATCAAGACGCCGCTGTGGGGCTACAACGGCTCGGTCCCCGGTCCGACGATCAAGGCGCGCCGCGGCCGGCAGACGGTCATGCGCCAGATCAACGCGCTGCCGGCGAAGCACCCGACGCTCGGCTACGTGCCGTGGACGTCCACCCACCTGCACGGCATGCCGTCCAAGCCGCAGTACGACGGCTACGCCGGGGACAACTCGCTGCCCGGGCAGTGGAAGGACTACGTCTACCCGAACAGCTGCGAGGCCCGGACGCTCTGGTACCACGACCACGGCGTGCACCACACCGCGGAGAACGTCTACATGGGCCTCGCCGCCCAGTACCACCTCACCGACGCCGTCGAGGACGCGCTGCCGATCCCCAAGGGCCGCTACGACGTCCCGGTCACCATCAGCGACGCCGCGTTCGCCGAGAACGGCGCCCTGCTGTGGGACGACAACAGCCACTCCGGCGTCTACGGCGACGTCATCCTGGTCAACGGCCGGCCGTGGCCCACCCTCAAGGTGGAGCAGCGCAAGTACCGGTTCCGCGTGCTCAACGCCTCGATCGCCCGGGGGTACACGCTGCGGCTGAGCAACGGGCAGCCGTTCCAGGTCATCGCCACCGACGGCGGCTTCATGGCCTCCCCGCAGACGGTCACCTCGCTCAAGCTCGGCATGGCCGAGCGGTACGAGATCGTCATCGACTTCGCCGGGATCACGGTGGGGCAGAAGATCCAGCTCGTCAACGGCGGGGTGAAGAACGCCACCGACTACGACCACACCGGCAAGGTCATGCAGTTCGAGGTCGCCGGCCCGGCGACGAGCACGGCCAACAACACCGTGCCCGCCGTCCTCACCGCCGCGCACCCGGCGATGCTGCTGACCCCGGCGATGTCCAAGGCCACCCGCCACATGCGGCTGGAGCGGACCAACAGCATCTGGACCATCAACGGCGAGACCTGGGACGACGTCGCCGACAGCGACTACTCGCGCGTCTTCGCCAACCCCCAGGTGGGCGACGTGGAGATCTGGGAGGTGGAGAACAGCTCGGGCGGCTGGTTCCACCCGCTGCACGTCCACCTGGTGGACTTCCAGGTGCTGTCCCGCAACGGCCAGAAGCCGCCGCCGCAGGAGCGCGGCCCGAAGGACGTCGTCTACATCGGCGAGGGCGAGACGGTGAAGCTGATCATGCGCTTCGGGCCCGAGCACGGGCGCTACATGATCCACTGCCACAACCTGTCGCACGAGGACCACGACATGATGACGCAGTTCCAGGTCGGCGAGCACGACGCGGACTGCGACCCCATCAACGCCGTGCCCCCGAGGTCCGGCCCCGAGACCCCGCTGGCCCTCCCGCCGGCCGAGACCGAGCAGGACACGGCACCCCCCACCTCCTCCGCGCCCACCAGCACGTCGGCACCCAGCACCACGGCCAGGCCGACCACCACGGCACCGACCACCACGGCCAAGCCGACCACCACGGCACCGACCACCACGGCGGCACCGACCACCACGGCACCGACCACCACGGCCAAGCCCACGACCACGGCTCCGACGACCAGCACGTGGTCGCGCAGCACCACGTCGTCGCCCAGCACCACGTCGTCGCGGAGCACCACGTCGTCGCCCAGCACCTCGCGCACGACGTACCGGAGGGACAGGTGACCGCCGTCGCGGCGGCCCCGGTCCGGCGCCCACCGGCACCGGTGCGCAGCGGTGCGGCGCGTTGGTGGTGGACCGCCTCCGCAGCGGCGGCCGGCGCCGGCCTGCTGCACGTCGCCGCGGCGGCCGGCCACCTGGCGGCCGGTGACCTCGTCGTCGGCCTGTTCCTGCTGACCGCGCTCGCCCAGCTCGGCCTCGGCGCCTGGCTGGTGGCCGCCGCCCGGACCGGCCGTGGAGGAGTCCGTCCGCTCGCCGTCGCGGTGGCCGGGACGACGCTGCTGGTCGGCCTGTACCTGCTGGCTCACACGACCGACCTGCTCGCCGGTCTGACCGGGCACGACGCCGCCCACGCGGCCGGGCACGTGCACGGCGGGGGCGAGGCCGCGCACGCCGCGGGTGCGTCGATCACGACCGGCGGCCCGGTCGCGCTGGACGACCGGCCGACCGCCGGCGCGGAGGCACCCGGCCTCCTCGGGACGGCGACGGTCGCCCTGGAGCTGCTCGGGATCGCGGCGATGACCGCGCTGCTGCCTGCTCACCTGCGGCGCCGCGTGGTCGACGCGCTGCTCCTGCTCGGCGGGCTGGCCTGGGTGCTGTGGCTCACCGGCGTGCTGGCCTGACCAGCGCGCCGGGCGCCGCGCGGTCGGCGCGCCGGGCCGGCCGGTGGCTGTCCTGGCTCGCCGCCGGGTGCGGGGCGCTCCTCGTGGCGTCGGTCGCCGGGCTGCTGCCCGTGCAGGTGATGCGGGTCGGCTCGGGCAGCATGGCGCCGACCGTGGCCGCCGGCGACCTGGTGCTCGCCGAGCACACCCCCGGCCCGGTCGGCCGCCGCGACGTCGTCGTGGTGGCGCACCCCGTCACCGGCACGCTGCTGGTCAAGCGGGTGGTCGCGCTCGGCGGCGATGAGGTGTCCATCGAGGACGGCGTCCTGGTCGTCGACGCGGTCCCGGTCTGCGAGCCGAGCATCGACCCGGCCCGGCTGGACGGCGTCTGGTTCGGTCCGGTGACCGTCCCGGACGGCGAGGTCTTCCTGCTCGGCGACGACCGAGGCGGCTCGATCGACTCCCGGGCGTTCGGCCCGGTGCCCGCGGGGACCGTCACCGCCGTGGTGCGCACCCGGCTGTGGCCGGCCCCGGGCGGGCTGCCCGTCGACCGCTGCTGACCCGCCTCCGCGGCCGCCGTCGCCCTACCCGCGGAGCCGGTCGACGCCCCTCCTCTCCAGCGCGGCGACCCCGGCACCGGACAGCCGGGGCAGCACCGACGTCCGCCCGGTGAGCAGGAGCAGCAGGTCGCCCATCGACCCCTCGACCGGCTCCCCGGCGCCCACCGCCCACGGCTGGTCGGTGGCGCGCAGGGCCAGCCCGCTCAGCCGGCGGCGGGGCCAGAACGGCCAGTTCAGGGCCCAGACCCGGTCGGCGGAGACCGCCGCTGCGGCCGGGGGGACCGGCCGGTCGATGCCCAGCGGGCGGGCGATGTCCTGGCCGTGCACCAGGACGTCGGTCAGCGGCTCGACGATCGACGTCCCCACGGCGTGCCGGCGGGAGCCGACCATCGCCCGGATCTCTGCGACGACCTGCCCGGTCGGGACGACGGCGTGCTCGCGGGCGGTCTGGTCGATCATCCGGTCGAAGCTGCCCCGCGCCCGCAGCAGCGCCGGGACCGCCGCCCCGGCACCCATGTGGGCGAGTGCGAGGTGGGCCGCGACGTCGCGGACCCGCCAGCCCGCGCACAGGGAAGGGCGCTCCCAGTCGTCGGGCGGCAGCCCGCCCAGGAGGTCGGCGAGCGTGGCGCGCTCGTCGTCGATCGTCTCCCAGATGAACGCCGTCCGGTCCATGGCCGCCTCCGCTGCCCCGACCTGATCGGTCAGAGAATCGTACTATCGGGGCGTGGCGGACACCAGAGCCGACGGCGACGAGCTGAACACCGGACTGCTGCTCTTCATCCCCTACCGGGCGCTGGAGACGCGGGTCCTGCGGGCAGTCGCGGACGCCGGCTTCGACGACCTCACGCTGGCCCAGGCCCGGGTGCTGCAGCGGGTCCGCCCGGCCGGCAGCCGGCTCACCGAGCTGGCCGCGGCCGCCCAGGTGACCAAGCAGACCGCCGGGTTCCTGGTCGACCAGCTGGAGGCGGCGGGCTACGTTCGCCGCCGTCCCGACCCGGCCGACGGGCGGGCCCGGCTGGTGCAGGTCGCCGAGCGCGGCCTGGCCGCGGCCGCGGTGGGTGCGGCCGCCGTCGCGGAGGTGGAGGCGGAGTGGGCCGCCCACCTGGGCGCGCAGCGGATGGCGGCCCTGCGCTCGGCGTTGATCTCGCTCCGCGAGGTCACCGACCCCTTCCGCTGACCCTCAGACGGCGGCGGTGCCGATCAGGCCCTTGCGGGTGACCAGCGCGGCCAGCTCCTCCTCGCGCAGCCCCTCGGTCCCCTCGGGACGGCGGGGCAGCACCATGTACCGCGACTCCGCGCTGGCGTCCCACACCGACAGCCGGGTGGTCTCCGGCAGCTCGAGCCCGAACTCCCGCAGCACCCCGCGGGGGTCCCGGACGACGCGGGACCGGTAGGCCTCGCTCTTGTACCAGCCCGGCGACGGGCCCAGCAGCGCGATCGGGTAGCAGGAGCACAGGGTGCACACCACGACGTTGTGCTCGTCGGCGGTGTTGGCCACCACCTTCAGCCGCTGCTCCTGCAGCCCGCCGGCCATGCTCAGCCCCACCTCGCGCAGCGCGGCGTTGGCGTCGGCCAGCAGCCGCCCGGCGAACCCGGGGTCGGTCCAGGCCCGGGCGACGACCCGGGCGCCGTTGGCCGGGGTCCCGCCGGCGGCGAACTCGTCGATGCGCCGGTCGATCTCGCCCTCGTCGAGCAACCCGCGCCGCTCCAGCAGCGCCTCGACGTGCCGGACCTGCGCCGAGATCAGCGAACTGCCGTGGTCTCCGCTCACGTCTGCTCCTCCACGGGCATCAGGTAGTCCTCCCACAGCTCCACGGTGACGGTGTGGTCGCCGGCGCCGAAGAGGTCGGCCGCGGCGAACCGCACGTGGTAGACGGTCTGCGCCGGCCCCGAGCGGCCCCGCGCGCGGTCGTCGGCCAGCGGGTGCGCGCCGGCCGGCTCGACCACCACGCCGACGGCGCCGCGGGCGTAGCGGGGCAGCCGGGTGTGCCACTCGGGGTCCATGGTCCGCGTGCGCACCCGGTCGCCGGGGGCGAAGCGGTCAGTGCGCGTGCTCATCGGGGGCGGCCAGCTCGTCGGGGGTGGCCAGGCCCTTCTCGGCGAGCAGCGTGGTGATCGCGGCGAACCACTTCTCGTAGTAGGAGGAGGCGAGGTACTCCTGCGCCGGCATCCGCTCGATCGCGTCGCGGAACTCGTCGAGGTTGTAGACCCCGCGCTTGATCAGCGCGCCGTTGAGCGCGAAGACGTGCGCCTCCCAGTCGGCGTGGAAGCGCGGCTCGTCGGCCTCCTCGCGGATCGGCGGGAAACCGGCCATGCCGCCGACGTCGTTGACCCGGGCCATCGTCAGGGCCAGATCGAGGCGACGATGATCGCGGAGACGGCCAGCGTCGCCGCGGCGGTGACCAGGCTCGCCGGATGGAAGTCCACCTGCATGAGCGTCGCGCCCAGCTTGCCCGGGGTCAACAGGTCCAGGACGACGAAGGCGACGACCTGCAGCGCGATCCCGACCAGCCCGAAGACCACCGTGTAGGCCAGCGCGGTCCCGAACCCGCTGGTGGCGTTGGTCCAGATGGTGGCGAAGGCGATCGCCCCCTGCCCGAGGAACCCCGCCGACAGGGCGACGGCCGCGTTCACCGACCGCTCCTGGTAGATGTGCCGGGCCAGGTGACCGGGGGTGAGCAGGTCGAGCGCGATCGCACCCACCACGAGGAGCAGGATGCCGACGCCGGTGTAGGCGACGGCGTATCCGATGCTGGCCAGCACAGAGGACCTCCGGGGTCGGGACGGCGGAGCGCTGCGAGCCTAGGGCCAACGCCACGTCCCGAGGTGGAACAGTCCCCGTCCGGGCGGCGCTGTCCCTGCTGTGACCGACGCGGACACGCTGGCCCTGTTCGACCTCACCCCGGCCGAGACGCCGGTGACCGACCGGCTCTTCGACGTCCACCGCATCTACGCCGAGCCCGACGCGGCGGCCTCCCCCCGCGGCCGGCAGGTGCTGGCCCGCTTCCCCGGCGCCGAGGTCGTCGAGGTCCCCTCGCACTGGCAGATCCCCGAGCTGCACGGCAACGAGGGCAACGTCGACCGCTGGGTGCGGGTCAAGTCCGAGACCCTGGTGCTCGGCGTCAAGAAGTCGCTGTCCGCCCGCCCCAACGGCCGGTCGGCGGACTTCATCGCCCCCTCGACGGCCAACGGCTGCGCCATGGCCTGCGCCTACTGCTACGTGCCGCGGCGCAAGGGGTACGCCAACCCGATCACGGTGTTCACCAACATCGACCAGATCACCGGCTACCTGCGCCGGCACGTGGCCCGGCAGGGGGTCAAGCCCGAGCCCGACCAGGTCGACCGGGACGCCTGGGTCTACGACATCGGCGAGAACGGCGACTGCTCGGTCGACGCGCTGATCAGCGACAACGTCGCCGACCTGGTGGCCACCTTCCGGGACCTGCCGACGGCGAAGGCCTCGTTCGCCACCAAGTACGTGAACCGGCAGCTGCTCGACCTCGACCCGGCCGGCCGCACCCGCATCCGGTTCTCGGTGATGCCCGAGGAGGACTCCCGGCTCCTGGACGTGCGCACCAGCCGGGTCGCCGAGCGCATCGCCGCGGTCGACGACTTCGTCGCCGCGGGCTACGAGGTGCACCTCAACCTGTCCCCCGTCATGCTCCGCGAGGGGTGGGAGGCTGACTGGACGGCGCTGCTGCGGCAGCTGGACGACATCCTCTCCCCCGCCGCCAAGGCGCAGGCCGCCGCCGAGGTGATCATGCTCACCCACAACGCCGGGCTGCACGAGGTCAACCTGGGCTGGCACCCGCGCGCGGAGGAGGTGCTCTGGCGGCCCGACCTGCAGGAGGCCAAGCGCTCCCAGAACGGGCAGGACAACGTGCGCTACCGGGCCGACGTCAAGCGCGCTGGAGTCGCCCGGCTCCGCGAGCTGGTCGGCCGGCACGCGCCCTGGCTCACCATCCGGTACGCGTTCTGACGTCGCCGTCGTCCGCCGACCCTGGGTCGCGGCGCGGGTACGGCGCGTGTGCCATCGTAGAGGTCCACGCTGCTGGTCGGCCGGACACGGGGAAGGGGATGGCTCCAGTGGACGCTGCCCCGGTCGCCGCACCGGAGCTGCTGGAGGCACTGCCGGACACCGTCGTCGTCGCCGACCGCGGAGGACGGATCGCCTACATCAGCCGTGCTGTCACCACGCTGCTGGGCCACCGGCCGGAGGACCTGGTGGGCCGCCCGCTGCAGGTGCTCATGCCCGAACGGCTGCGGCACGGGCACGGCACGGGGTTCGCTCGTTACGCGGCCACAGGTCAGGGCAAGCTGGTCGGGGTCACCACCCAGCTGCCTGCGCTGCACGCCGCCGGGCACGAAGTGGCCATCGACCTGACCCTGTCCCGGGTGGCGCGAGAGCCCGACCGGCAGGACCCCGGCGACGCCCTGGTCGTCGCCGTCCTCCGCGACGCCAGCACCACCGTCCTGCTGGAGCGCCAGCTCGAGGTCAGCCGGTACCTGGCCGCCATCCAGCGGGTCACGATCGCGCTCACCGGGGCACCCGACGCCGACACGGCCTTCCAGCAGCTGCTGCCCACGCTGTGCACCGAGCTGGACTGGGACGCCGCCACCATGTGGCAGCCGGACGCCACGACCGGGAGACTGCGGCACGCCGGCACCTGGGCGGCTCCCGGGGAGGGAGCCGGGCAGCTGCACGCGCAGGCGCGGGGGCTCACCTTCGGCCGCGGCGAGGGACTGCCGGGGCTGGCCTGGCAGAAGCGCGGCCCCGTCGTCATCCCCGACCTGTGGTCCGACGAGCGGTTCCTGCGCCGGTCCGGCGCCCGGGCCGACGGTCTGCGCACCGGCGTCGCCTTCCCCGTGCTGCACGGCGACACCCTGCTGGCGGTGTGCGAGCTCTTCTCCCGCCCGGAGCGGGAGGTGCCCGGTGACCTGCTCGAGGTCCTGGCCACCGCGGGCCGGCAGATCGGCCAGTTCCTCACCCGGCTGGACGCGGAGTCGCAGGTGCGGTCGCTGGCCGACACCCTGCAGCGCAGCCTGCTGCCGCCCTCGCTGCCGGCCGTGCCCGGCGTCCGGCTGGCCGCGCGGTACCGGCCCGGCGGGGCGGGGCTGCTCGTCGGCGGGGACACCTACGACGTCCTCCCGCTGCCCGAGGGCCGCTGGATGGTGCTGATCGCCGACGTGTGCGGCAAGGGCGCCGAGGCCGCCGCGATGGCGGCGCTCGCCCGGCACACCGCCCGCGCCGCCGCGACCGCCGGTTCAGGGGCCGCGGGCGTGCTGACCGCGGTCAACGCCGCGCTGCTGGGCGAGGGGGCCCCCGGTCCGCTGCGGTTCGTGACCGCCTGCTGCCTGGTGCTGCACCCGCACCCCACCGGCGTGACCGCGACGCTGAGCGTGGCCGGCCATCCCCTCCCGGTGCTGCGCTCCCCCGACGGGACGGCCGCCGCGGTGGGCACCCCCGGCCGGCCGCTGGGCATCGACCCGGCGTCCGACTACGCCGAGCGCTGCGTCGAGCTGCCGCCGGGCACGACGCTGGTGCTGGTCACCGACGGGGTGACCGAGGCCCGTTCCGCCGACGGCACCCAGTTCGAGGAGACCGGCCTGCTGGAGGTCCTGCGGGACACCGCCGGGCAGGAGGCGGAGGCCACCGTCGCCGCGGTCCAGGGCGCCGTCGACCGGCACCTGCGGGGCTCGCGGCACGAGCGCGACGACCTGGCCGTGCTCGCCCTGCAGTGCTGACCGGGTCGGACCCCGCGCCCGGCACCCCGTCCTCGTCGGGCCCGTCCTCGTCGGGCCCGTCCTCGTCGGGCCGGTCGTCGTGGGGGCTGTCGTCGTGGGGGCTGTCGCTGCTGGACCGCACCCGCACCCGGACCGGGTCCGACGACGCGGGTGCGCTGCGCGGGACCGCCGACCGGGCCGGCCGGGCGGAGGCGGCCGGCTACGACCGGTTCTGGGTCGCCGAGCACCACGGCGTGCCCGGCGTGGCCGGCTCCAGCCCGGCGGTGCTGCTGAGCGCCCTGGCCGCCCGGACGTCGTCCATCCGGCTGGGGTCGGCCGGGGTGATGCTGCCGCACCACCAGCCGCTGGTGGTGGCCGAGCAGTTCGCCACCCTGACCGCCTTCGCACCCGGCCGGGTGGACCTGGGCGTCGGCCGCTCCCCCGGCTTCACCGCCCCGGTGCGCCGGGCGCTGCGCTCGGACCGGGTCCGCGACTTCGGCGCCGACCTCGCCGAGCTGCGCGCGCACCTGACCGGCATGGCCGAGATCACCGCCCACCCGCGCCCGGACGGCGACGTCCCGGTGTTCGTGCTGGCCACCGCGCGCGGCCTGGCCGTGGCCGCCGAGCTCGGTCTCCCCGTGGTGGTCGGCGGGCCGCTGCTCGGCGTGGCCGGCGACCCGGGGCCCGGGCTGGCCGCCCTGGCCCGCTACCGGGACGACTACCACCCCTCCGCCGGCGCCCCCGAGCCGTGGGTGGGCATCAGCCTCGACGTGCTCGTCGCCGACACCGCCGCGGCCGCCCAGGAGCTGCTGCTGCCCGAGGCCTGGGCGATGGCGCAGGCGCGGACCATCGGGACCTTCCCGCCGCTGGAGCCGGTGGCCGCGGTCCGGGCCCGGACGATGACCGCCGGGCAGCGCCGGCACGTCGCCGAGACGGCCGCGGCAGCGGTCGCGGGGACCCCCGGTGAGGTGGCCGACCGGGTGGCCGGGCTGCTGGACCGGGCGGGTGCGGCGGAACTCATCTCCTCCGGCAGCACCTACGACCGGGGTGCGCTGGCCGAGTCCGACGCCGCGCTGGCCGAGCTGTTCGGCCGGTCCCCGGTCCGCCGCTCCAGCGACGGCAGCGCCGCCGCCAGGCCGGCGCCGTCCCCGGCGTAGACGACCGGCACGCCGTTCAGCTCCTCCACCCGGGCCGCGCCCCGCACCGAGACGTCCCGCAGCAGCACCGCACGGACCCGGCCGGGCTCGGCGGCCGCGAACTCCCGGTAGAGCGCCGGGTCGTGCTCGGAGGTGTCGCCCACCAGCGTCCAGGCCACCCCCGGGAGGTCGGTGGCCAGCCGCCGCAGCGAGCTCCGCTTGTGCGCCCGGCCGTCCCGGAACCACCGGGTGGGGCTGGGCCCCCAGTCGGTGAGCAGCAGGGCACCGGGCGGGAAGCCGGCCCGCTGCAGGAAGCCGGCCAGCGGGCCGGCCAGGTTCCACGGCCCGTTGCTCAGGTACACCACCGGCACGTGCGGGCCGCCGGAGGTCAGCTCCCGGAGGAGCGCCACCATCCCGGGGACCGCCCGACGCCGGGCCATGGGCTGCACGAAGGTCCGCCAGGCGGCGCGCAGCGGGGTGGTGATGCCGGTGACGAGCACCGTGTCGTCGATGTCGCAGACGACCCCGCGGCCGGCGCCGGGTGAGGACAGGTGCACCGGCGCGGTGGCCGAGCGGCTGCCCGCGGTGAGGACGGCGTCCACCTGCCCGCGGTCGCGCAGCCGGTCGGCGGGGACCTCCAGGGTGGCGTCGACCAGGCCGTCGGCGTCGCTGCCGACCGTGGCGCGGACCCCGGCCACCTCGACGGTGACGGGGGCGTGCGGCGCCTCCAGGGTCAGGAAGCGCTGCCAGCCCGGCACCGCCCGCCGCTCCTCGGGGTGCGCGCCGGGAGGGGCGAGCAGCACCCGGCCGAGCACCCGGACCCGGTCGCCGCTGCCGTAGCCGGGGTGGGCGAGCACGGCGGGGGTCCAGCCGCGCCGCCGGGCGGCCCGGGAGAGCAGTGCCCGGAGGGCGGCGTCGCCGCGACGGGCCAGGGCGGGCAGTGTGGGCACGCGGGCAGCCTGCCATCCCGGCGGCGGGGTCGCGCCCTCCGCGACGTCCACCGGCTGCGACGTGCACCGACCCCGGACGCGCAACGACCGCGGCGGCCGGCGGGGAGCCGGCCACCGCGGTCGGGGCGGTGGTGCTGCGATCAGGCTGCGATCGCGTCGTCCGTCAGGCCGGACGGGCCGGGGTCAGGCCCGGACGCCGGAGTGGCGGCGGGACAGCAGCACGCCCAGGGCGATCATGGCCACGCCCAGGAGCAGGTGCAGCCAGTTGTCGGCGCTGTTCACCGGGACGAAGTTCGCCGCGGTGTCGTGGCCGATGACCAGGCCGTAGAGCCACAGCACCAGGTAGATGGCGCCGCCGCCGACGAGGAACGTGCGGGAGCCGGAGTCGGTGCGGGACATCAGGATGCCGGCGACGCCGAACAGCAGGTGCACGATGTTGTGCAGGATCGACACCTGGAAGATCCCGAGCAGCATCGCCGTCGACTCGTGGCCGGCGAAGCTCATGTCGCCGTAGTTGCTGGTGATCCCGGGGACGAAGCCGAGCACGCCGACGAGCAGGAACACCGCGCCGACGACCTTGGCTGCGGTGCGGAGCAGGTCCTGGCCGGCAGTCGCGCGGCCGTGCGATGTGTTGGTCACGGGGGTTTTCCTCCTGGAACGGACGTCAGCGGGACGGTGCGCCGCCCCGCTGTGGACTTGCTGAGGGGTGATACCCCTTGCACCCAGGTGTTCGAACGAGATGTAGGTAGCGGTTTGGCAACATCACCCGAACGGGTGAGCCGATCTCGGGGGACTCAGCCCTCGCTCCCCGGCGCCGCCGTCGATCCGGCGGCCGGGTCCGTCGTCGCGCCGGTCGGGATGGCGGACGGGTCCTCGGCGGACGGGGTGGCGGCCGCGCTCCCGGTCGACGACGGCGTCGGCGCCGGCTCGGCGGTGAACGGCGGTGGGGTGGTGGCGGTGGGCGTGGGCGTCGGACCGCTCTCCGACGTCGGCGCCGGCGAGCTCTCCGCCGGGACGGAGCCGGTCGGCACCGTGCTCGGGGACGGGTTCCCCGTGCCGGCGGACCCGTCGGCCGGGGCCGGCCCGTCAGCCTCCCGGGTCACCACGGCGGCGATGCGCTGCTCGAACACCGACAGCTGCGTCCGCAGCTCCGACAGGGGCAGGTCCGCCACCCGCTCGCCGAACGCGGACAGCTCCGCCCAGATGGCCGCGAGCTCCGCGCCGGCCTGATCGCTCAGCTCCCCGGGGACGCTGAGCACCAGCTGGGTGGCCAGCGCCTGGGTGACGCACTGCACGCACGCGTAGTTCACCGCGGCGGACAGGTTCTGCGGGACGACGACGTCCACCGACCCCACCAGCAACACCACCTGGAAGGCCACCGCCACCGTGCGGCACCCGGTGCAGCTGGCCAGCGCGTACGCCTCGTTGCGGTTGAGCACGGTCTCCCCGTCGGCCCACACGAGGGCGAACGCGACGTCGTAGCGGACCGAGCCGTCGGTGGTGTTCACCGCCAGCGCCTGGTTGTTCCCCGCGGCGGGCGGCAGCGGACGGTCGAAGGGGAAGACCCAGGTCGGCGCGGCGGCGCCGGGAGGCGTGTCGCTCCCGCGCCTGTCCGTCCCGGTCGGCTGGGCCGGGCCGGCCGCCGCCGCCCCGACCGGGGCCGGCTGCCCGGCCGGGACCAGGACCAGGGCCAGCGCGGGCCGGTCCGCGGTGGGCAGGGCGCCACCGTCCTCGGGCCACAGCGCGGCGCCGGCGCCGCCCGGCTCCGCACCCAGCTGCAGGGCTCCGGCGGCCGCCGCCGGCACGGCGTCGAGCACGGTGCCGCCCTCGTAGGCGCGCACCGGCCGGTACCGGTCCGCGGCAGGCCACCAGGCCCAGCCGAGGCCGGCGACCAGCGCCGCGGCCAGCAGGCAGGCCAGTCCCCGGTGGACCGGGCGTCCCGCGGTGCGCCGCCGGATCCCGCCCGCGGTCCGCCGGACCATCCGGGTCAGCAGGTACCCGATGCCCAGCAGCGGCACCGCGAGGGCCGCGATCGCCAGGGCCCGGGCCAGCACGCCGAGGCCGTCCCCCGCGCCGAAGGCCGCGCTCAGCTCGGCCCCCTGCCGCTGCGCCGACGCCCAGGCGGTCGCCAGCAGCCGGGGCAGCGACAGCACGGTCAGCAGCAGCGCCACGGCCATCAGCGGGACGACGAGCAGCACCCACCCGGTCACCACCGCGCGCGCCCAGGGCCGCAGCGCCGTGGCCTCGGGCTCGCTGCGGCCGGGCAGCAGCCCGCGGAGCACCGGCCCGATCCGCTGGTACAGGTCCGGGACGCCGGTGAGGTCGGCGAGCACGTGGTAGCCGTCGAAGCGGAGCAGCGGCGCCAGCTGGCGCACCATCTGCAGCACCTGGGTGACCACGACGAGCAGCACCCCGTGCCAGCCCGTCCCCCACCACACACCGAAGGCGAGCAGCACCACGATCGCGTTGAAGTACAGGCCGCCGAGGTCGGTGCGCACGCGACCGGCGCGGCCGAGCCGGTAGCTGTCGGTGACGTCGGTGTAGAAGGCCGGCCAGAACAGGTACAGCCCCATGCCCATGGCCCCGGGCGTGGCGCCGCCGTAGCGGGCCGCGGCGGCGTGCCCGAACTCGTGGAAGCCCGCCGACAGCACGGTCACCGCGACCACGGCCAGGAACAGCGCGGGGAACTCGAAGGCCTGCGCGGTCGCCGCGGCCAGCCCCTCGCGGAACAGCACCCAGCCGGACACGGCCACGAAGGCCAGCACCACCGGGACGACGACCAGCGGGCTGAAGAGCACCGCGAACGGTGCGGTCAGCCGCCGGGTGACCGCGGGGTCGGTCACCACCCGGCGGAACCGCAGGCCCAGCAGCGGCTCGGACCGGCGGACCTCGGGCTCCCGCCCGTCGGCCAGCCGGAGCAGGCCCAGCGGCCGGAGGCTGGCGTCGACCAGGCTGCGGACGTCGTCGGGCCGCACCAGCCGGCCGGTCGCCGCGCCCACCACACCGGCGACCTCGGCGACCGTCCGCCGGCCGTCGACCGCGGACAGCACCTGCTGCAGCAGCGGCGTCAGGGTGAGCACCTGGCCGTCGCCCCGGCGGACCAGCGCCGGCGGCCGGCGGTAGCCCGACCCGGGCACCTCACCGAGCAGCTCGACGCCGCCGGCGCGCGCCAGCACCTCGCCGTCCCGCCCGGGGAGCCCGGCGGTGGGCGGGACGGCGAGGGGCGTGGTCTGCGGATCGGTCATGCCCGTGCGTCCAGCCGGCGCCGGGTCACTGGGTGATGGTGGACGTCTGCTCGGCCGTCGCCTCCGCGTTCGCGTCGATGTCCTGCGTGATGACCGCGTCCTGCTGGGACACCGCCGTGGCCACCGAGTCGACCGAGCCGATGTTGGCCGCGACCGCGGCGTCGATCGGTGCGGCGACGTTGGCGTTGGCGGCCACCGCGCCGTTGATCGGGGCGGCCAGGTCCAGGTCGGCGGCCAGGTCCACGTCCACGTCCAACAGGTCGCCGTCCAGCGCGCCGGCGGCGTCGGGGGCCGCCGCGCCGACGTCGGTGGTCCCGGTGGTGTCGCCGGCGGGCGCGGGCTCGGGAGTCCCGGCCGCGTCCTCGGCCTGGTCGATGGTGCTGTCCTGAGGAGCGGTGGCCACCGCCTCGCCGGCGATGCCCTGGTCGATCAGGACGCCCTGGTCGGACAGCGCCTGGGCGGTCGAGCCCACCGACAGCACGTTGGCGCCCACCGCGGCGTCGATCGGCGCGGCCACGTTGGCGTTGGCGGCGACCGCCAGGTCGATCGGCGCGGCGGCGTCCAGGGCGAGGTCGAGGTCGGCGTTGAGGTCGAGCAGCGAGATGACCTCCTTGTCCGGGAGCGGCGCCGCGGTCTCGGCAGCGAGCTCCTCCGGGGAGAGGGGGCGCAGTTCGTCGTCCTGGGGCACGGGTCCTCCTCCGCGAGGACGGTCCTTCCGTCCCGCGCGTCCGCGGACCGTAGGTACCGGCGCCCCGCCCCGGCCACCGGTGTCACCCGATCGTGTGCGCCCTCCCGGCTGACCTACCGTGGGCGGCATGGCGCGGGTCGTGGTGGTGGGCGCCGGGCTCGGGGGCCTGGCCGCCGCGGCCCGGCTGGGCGCCGCCGGACACGCGGTGACGGTGCTGGAGCAGGCGCCGCAGGTGGGCGGGAAGCTCGGCTGGTACGCCCGCGACGGGCACGGCTTCGACACCGGGCCGAGCCTGGTGACGCTGCCGCAGGTGCTCGAGGACCTCTTCTCCGCCACCGGGGCGCCGCTGGCCGACGTCCTCGACCTGGAGCGGCTGGACCCGGCGGTGGGCTACCGGTTCGCCGACGGCACACGGCTGGCGCTGCCCGGCCGGCTCGACGCCGTCCCGGCCGCGCTGGACGACGCCCTCGGCGCCGGCGCCGGGGCACAGTGGTCGGCGTTCCTGGACCGGGCGGACGCGATGTGGCGGGTCACCGAGCAGCCGTTCCTGCGCTCGCCACTGGCCGGTCCGGCGACGCTGCTGCGGCTGGCCCGGCGCGGCGGCGACCTGGCCACCATCGCGCCGTGGCGCTCGCTGCGCGGCCTGGGCAGCCGGTACCTGACCGACCCGCGGCTGCGGATGCTGCTGGACCGCTACGCCACCTACTCCGGCTCCGACCCGCGGCGCGCGCCGGCCGCGCTGGCCACCGTGCCGTGGGTCGAGCAGGCGCACGGCTCCTGGTACGTCCGCGGCGGGCTGCGCCGGCTGGTCGAGGCCGTCGCCGACCGGGCGGTCGAGCGGGGTGCGGTGGTCCGGACCGGGGTGCCGGTGGCCGAGGTCCTGGTGGAGGGCGGCCGGGCCGCCGGGGTGCGGACGGCCGACGGCGAGCGGGTGCCGGCCGACGTCGTCGTCTGCAACGCCGACGCCGCGGCGCTGTACCGCGACCTGCTGCCCGCGGCCCGGACCCGGCGGGCCCGGGCGGCGCTGCGGCGGGTGACCCCGTCCTCGTCGGGGTTCGTGCTGCTGCTGGCGCTGCGCGGCCGGACGCCGGGGCTGGCCCACCACACCGTGCTGTTCCCCGCCGACTACGACGCCGAGTTCGACGCGCTGTTCGGCACCCGGTCGGCGCCCCGGCAGCCGGTGGCCGACCCCACCGTCTACGTCAGCGCGCCGGACGACCCGGCGACCCGGCCCGACGCGGACAGCGAGTCGTGGTTCGTGCTGGTCAACGCGCCCCGGCACGAACCCGGCGACGGCGTCGACTGGGACGCCCCCGGCCTGGCCGAGGCCCACGCCGACTCGGTGCTGGCCACGATGGCCCGGCGCGGGCTGGACGTCCGGGACCGGGTGCGCTGGCGGGTGGTCCGCACCCCCGCGGACCTCGCCCGGGAGACCGGCAGCGTCGGGGGCTCCATCTACGGCACGTCCAGCAACGGCGCCCGGGCCGCGTTCCTGCGCCCGGCCAACGCCGCGGCGGTGCCCGGGCTGTTCCTGGTCGGCGGGTCGGCCCACCCGGGGGGTGGGCTGCCGCTGGTCACCTTGTCCGCGGAGATCGTCGCCGGCCTGGTCGGCCCCGCCTGAGGAAGGACCCCGCTGCCCCCGGGCCTCGGCCCCTTGGTCGGCCCCCTGCAGGGTCCCGCCGCGAGCCTGGGAGGCCCCGTCCGGAGGCTCGCCCGAGCTTGCGAGTGGTGGGGGGCAGAGGGGTCCTTCCTCAGCGGAGCAGTCGGACCTGGACCGGCAGGTCGAGGTCCGACCACGCCCGGTCGGCGGTGAGCACCTCGGGAGGTGAACTCCGGACCGCCAGGGCCAGGCAACAGCGGTCCCCCAGGGAGAGCGCCCGACCGCCCGGCAGCGAACGCATCGCGCCGGCCAGGAGGGCGTCCTCCTCCAGCAGCGGCTCGATGGTGACGCCTGCGGCAGCGAGGAGCCCCCGCACCCGGGTCACTGCCACGTCGGCGTCCACCAGCTGGCCGACGACCTCGGCCAGGTTGACCGTGCTCAGCGACGCGGTGGCCAGCTCCGCCGCCACCACGTCGGCGCCCGGTTCGTCGTGCACGAGAGCCAGCACCGCGGATGCGTCGAGCACGCTCACTCGGCCGCTGCAGCGGCGCGCCGTTCGGCGAGCAGTTCGTCGACCAGGGAGCGACTGCGCGGCACAGCCGACGCCAGACCCCGCAGTTCTGCGGCCGCGTCCTGCGGCCGCTCCAGGACCAGCCGGCGGCCCGCCAGCCGCAGGTGCAGTCGGTCTCCTGGGGCCAGACCGAGCGCCGCGCGGACCTCCGCCGGGATGACGAGTCGACCCTGCTGGCCCAGCACCACCGTGGCATCCATGGACTGAGCATGCCACGCCTCATGTGCGCGTGCCAGGACGCGCACGGGCCCCCCACCGCGCGCGTCCCAGCGGTGGGGGGCACGGTCGGCCCCCGTACAGGGCCCCGCCGCGAGCCCGCAAGCGGTGGGGGGCCGGGCGGCCCCCGTGCAGGGCCCCGCCGCGAGCCTGCGAGCGGTGGGGGGCACGGGGGTCCTTCAAGCGTCGCGGCGCTGGAAGACCCAGAAGCCGACGACCAGCACGGCCGCCACCTCGGCGGCGAACACCGCGAAACCGGTCCACGGGCCCAGCAGCTCGGGGTTGAACGACACCGGCGTGGCGATGCCGGACCCGGCGTTGCCCGGCAGCAGCTTCGCCGTCCACTCGCCCCACGACCCCGGCAGCAGGAACGCCATGCTCCCGACCACGAAGACCAGCGCCAGCACGATGGACAGCGCGGCGGCGGTGTGCCGCACCAGCACCCCGACGGCCGCGGCGAACAGCCCGAGGCCGGCCAGGTAGAGGCCGCTGCCCACCAGCGAACGCAGCACGCCGTCGTCCCCCAGGTCGACGCCGACGCCGGCCGCGTCGAGGAACCAGTTGCCGCCGAGGTAGCCGGCTACGGCGGTGACGGTGCCGGCGACGAACAGGGTCCCGGTCAGCACCAGTGCCTTGGCGGCCAGCACGGAGCCGCGCCGCGGGGTGGCGGCCAGCGTCGCCCGGATCATCCCGGTGCCGTACTCGCTGGTCACGGTGAGCGTGCCGAGCACGATCGCGGTGATCTGGGCGAACATCATCCCCCAGGTCACGAACGAGCCCGGCGACTCGTCGGCCTCGCCGCTGGCCAGCCAGTCGGCGCTGGTCGCGCAGACGAGCACGGTCAGCCCGGCCCCGAGGCCGAAGAGCGCGACGGTGGACCACAACGTCGACCGGACGGTCCAGAACTTGATCCACTCGGCCTGCAGGGTCTGCGCGAAGCCGGGCCGGGCCGGCTGGGCCTGCCGCGGAGCCAGGCCGCGGGACGCGGCGTGGGCGGTGGTGGCGGAGGCGATCATCGGAGGGCTCCTGCGGTCTGCGCGGAGAACTCCACGCTGTCGGCGGTCAGGGTCATGAAGGCGTCCTCGAGCGAGGAGCGCACCAGGGTCAGCTCGTGCAGGCCCAGGCCGGCGGCGGCGGCCAGGTCCCCGATGCCGGCGGCGTCCAGGCCCTGGACCCGGAGCTCGTCGTCGGCGGCGGTGACCTCCAGGCCGTGCCCGCGGAGCAGGTCGGCCACCTCGCCGCGGCGCGGGCTGCGGACGCGCACGTAGGAGGCGGCGTGCCGGGCGATGAACTCCGCGGTGGAGCAGTCGGCCAGCACCCGGCCGCGGCCGATGACGACGAGGTGCTCGGCGGTCAGCGCCATCTCCGACATCAGGTGGCTGGACACGAACACCGTGCGCCCCTGCCGGGCCAGGTCCTGGGCCAGGGTGCGGACCCAGCGGATCCCCTCGGGGTCCAGTCCGTTGACCGGCTCGTCCAGGACGACGACCGGCGGGTCGCCCAGCAGCGCGGCGGCGATGCCCAGCCGCTGGCCCATGCCGAGGGAGTAGCGCCCGGCCCGCTGCCCGGCCACGGAGGTGAGGCCGACCAGGTCGAGCACCTCGTCGACCCGGGCCGCCGGGATGCCGTTGCTGGCGGCCATCCAGCGCAGGTGGTCGCGCGCCGACCGGCCGGGGTGGACGGCCCGGGCCTCCAGCAGGGCGCCGACCTCGCGCAGCGGCGCCGGCGAGTCGGCATAGCGGCGCCCGTTGACGGTCACCGAGCCGGCGGTCGGGCGGTCCAGGCCCAGGACCATCCGCATGGTGGTGGACTTGCCGGCGCCGTTGGGACCGAGGAAGCCGGTCACCCGGCCGGGCTCGACGGTGAAGCTGATGCCGTCGACCGCGGCCTTGCCGTCGTAGGTCTTGGTGAGCCCCTGCGCGACGATCACGTCGTCGCCCCGGGGCGGGTGGTGGGCTGAGGAGTCATGCCGCAGAGCGTGTCCGCGGCGGAGGGTGCGGCACATCGGGGAGCACCCTGGACCGGTCCCTGACCCGACCCCGAGCGCCACCCTGAGCCGGACCCCGACGGGGCCGGCCCGATCAGCCAGGCGGGTCCGCCCGGCGCAGCGCAAGGGCCACCACGGACGGGACGGCGAGCTCCGCACCGGCGGCGAGGGCGTCGTCGACCGCGTCGTCCCCGAGCGCGTCCCGGGCGGCCGCCTCGGTCCGCGTGCGCAGCCCGGGATCGGGCAGGTAGTAGCCGTAGACGGCCGAGCCGACCCGCTCCCGCAGCCCCTGCGCCGCGCCGAGCAGCGACGCGGCCCGGGCGTGCGCACCGGCAGCGCCCTCGACCACGGCCAGGCTCTCCACGAAGAAGGCCAGGTTGGCCAGGTCGCCGGTCCGCTCGGAGAGCTCGATGCCCTCCACGAGGTGCTGCCGCGCGGCCACCGGCCGGTCCTCGGCCAGCTCGACCTGGACGAGGCCGAACAGGGCGACGTAGACGGCCAGGTGGTCACCCCGGCGGCGGGCGGAGTCCAGCCCCCGTCGGAGGTGCGGGACGGCGCCGCCGGGGTCGCCGGAGACCAACCGGACGGTGCCCAGCCACATGTGGGTCAGCGCGGCGAGCCATTCGGTGGTCGGCCCCGCCCGATCGGAGAGCTCGAGCGCCGCGACGAAGTACGGCTCAGCGGCAGCGGGCCGGCCGCCGACCAGTGCGACCAGGCCCTGGCCGGCCGTGGAGTACGCCTGGCCCTCCAGGTCGTCGGTCGCCGCGGCCAGCTCACCTGCCTGCCGCCACCACGCCCCGCTGGGTCCGAGGTCCCCCTGGGCGAACGAGATCGCCGCCGCGGCCAGCGTCACCCGCACCCGGACACCGGCCGACAGCTCGTGCTCGAGCACCGTCTCGGCGAGGCGCCGGCTCCGGCGCAGGTGGCCCCGGAGCCAGCCGAGCAGCCCCAGCGCCCAGGCCATCCGGCCGGCGACGTCGGCGTTCCCGGTGTCCAGCCACCACTCGACGGCGGCGGACAGGTTGGCGACCTCCGGGTCCGCCCGGTCCAGCCAGGCGACCTGGTCCGCCTCCCCGTGGCCGGGCGTCCCCTGCTCGGCGAGAGCCAGGTAGAAGGTCGCGTGGGCGGTGCGCGCCCGCTCCTCCTCCTCGCGGTCGAGCAGGGACCGGGCGTGCTGCAGGACGGGCTCGAGCATCCCGTAGCGGCGGGCGACGCCCTCGCCGAGGACGACGACCAGCGAGTGCTCGATCAGCCGCTCCAGGGAGCCCACCGGGTCGTCCAGGTCGACGGCCACCGCCTCGACGGCCTCCAGCGTGCACCCGTCGGTGAAGACGGACAGGCGGCGCAGCAACGCCTGGTCCTGCTCCCCCAGCAGGCGATGGCTCCAGTCGAGGGTGGCGCGCATGGTCCGCTGGCGCAGCGGTAGGTCCGGGGCCCCGGCGCGGCTCATCGCGTCGTCGAGCCGCTCCAGCAGCGCGGGCGCGTCCAGGACCCGCGCGCGTGCCGCGGCGAGCTCGAGGGCCAGCGGGATCCCGGCCAGCCGCTCGCAGAGGGCGGCCACCGCGGCGGCTCCGCCCGGTCCGCTGCCGAAGCCGGGTGACACCGCACGGGCCCGCTCCAGCAGCAGGGCGCCGGCGGCGGCGGACTCGACCTCGGCCAGGTCGGCGGCGCCGTCGGGCGGCAGCGCCAGCGGGTGGACCACGTACTCGGACTCCCCCCGCAGCCGCAGCGCCGCCCGGCTCGTCGCCAGCACCACGAGCTCGGGGCACTCGGTGAGCAGCCGGGAGACGATCGACGGAGCGCCGGGCAGGTGCTCCAGGTTGTCCAGGACGAGCAGCAGCTGCAGGCCGCGCACCTGGTCGAGCACCCGGTCGTCGGCCCCCTCGTCCTCCACGCCGGCCAGGCCCACGGCCCGGCCCACGGCGGGGAGGACGAACGCGGCGTCGTCCAGCGCCGCCAGCGCGACGAAGGCCGCACCGTCGGCGTACCGCTGCTCGGTCTCCCGGGCGACGGCCAGGGCCAGCCGGGTCTTCCCCACCCCGCCGGTGCCGGTCAGCGTCACCAGCCGCGACACCGACCGGCGCAGCGCCGCGGCGACGGCGCCGACGTCGTGGTCGCGACCCAGCAGCGGTGTCAACGGGGCCGGCAGCCTCCGTCGCGGGGGCGCGCCGCCGGCCGGGGGCGTGTCCGGAGCCCGGTCCAGGGCCGCGGCCAGCAGGGCGGCCCGCTCCTCGGGCGTGGTGTCCAGTGCCTCGGCGAGGCGGCGGACCGTGTGGGGATAGGGGCGGCGCCGGACACCGCGCTCCAGCGCGCTGATGCCGTGCGCGGTGAGCCCGGCGCGGTTCGCCAGCTCCTCCTGGGTGAGCGCCCGGCCCTCGCGGAGGCGGCGGAGCAGTGCTGCGAAGGGCTCCCGCTCGGGGAGCACGTCCTCCCTCGGCACGGGAGGAGCCTACGACCCGTACAGCACCCGCACGCTGCTCGACCGGTGGCGCTGTCCGTGGTCACCCGGCGCCCGACCGGCCACAGTCCCTCCCGGCGACGACGCGCCGAGCCCCGGGAACCAGCACGTCGTCGCCGCCAGCACCGCCGCTCCGCTCTGAGCCCCCCCGGGGCCGGTGGCCGGCCGTCGAGGGGGAACGGCCGGCCACCGCGGGTGGCGGAGGCACGGCATCACCGTTGGAGGCCCGATGGGACCGGACCGCAGGCGGCGCCTGCTCGAACGGCGCCCCGCCGCCGGCGTCACCACCCTGGACCGGCTGGCGGCCGGCGGCGAACGCGACGTCCCGGTCCGCTTGTACGTGCCCCGGGGCCCGGCGCCCGCGGGTGGGCGCCCCCTGGTGGTGGCGATCCCGGGCGGCCGCTGGGTCCGCGGCGGCGTCGGTGCCTCGGTGTGGCCGTGCGGGCGGATCGCCACCCGGGTGGGCGCGGTGGTCGTGCACGTCGGCTGCCGGGTGGCTCCCGAGCACCCGGCTCCGGCCGCGCACCTCGATGCCTACGCCGCGACGGCATGGCTGGCCGAGCGCGCCACCCGGTTCGGTGCCCGGCCCGACCGGCTGGCGGTGCTCGGCGACGGGCCGGGAGCGACCGTCGCGGCCACCGTGGCACTGGACGCCCGGGACCGCGGCCGGCCCGCCATCGCGTTCCAGGTCCTCGTCCGTCCGGCCACCGACCTGACCCTGGCCGCGCTGGGCCCGGTGCGGCCTCCCGCCCGGACCGGAGGCGCACCGCTGCCGGGCGAGGCGGACGTGCGCCAGTGGGCCGACCGCTACCTCGGCGAGCTCGCCGACCCGCTCGACCCGCTGGTGTCCCCGCTGCTCGCCGAGGACCACCGCGGTCTGCCGCCGGCGCTGGTGGTCACCGCGGAGCACGACCCGCTGCGCGGCGACGGCCTGCGCTACCTCGACGCGCTGCTGGCCGGCGGCGTCCGCGCCGAGCACGCGGAGGCTCCGATGGGAGGCCCGTCGCGGCCGGCCCGCGGCCGGCCGCCGGTGGACCCGGCGCTGGAGGCGGTGGTGGTGTCCGCCCTGCGGCGGGCGCTGACCTGAGTCCCCGTCAGCCGCGGGCCGCGCCCAGACCGAGCACGGCGGCCAGGCCCAGCGCGCTGCGCGGCGCGTACGGCGTGCGCCACAGGCCACCGTGCGCGGCGGCGTACGCCTCGTCCTGCCACGGGTGCTCGTGCGCCGGCCCGCCGCCGGTGTGCAGGTCGTGCACCAGCAGCGCCGCCATCAGCACGTTGGCCGTCGCCGGCTCGAACACCTCGACCCCGAACCGGTGGGCACCGGCGTAGGCCGCGGCCAGCGCCCGGTTCTTCAGCACCGAGCGGGTCCGGGTGGGCGGGGCGACGTTCAGCGAGACCGTGGCGCCCTCGGCCCTGGCCACCGAGGCCCGCCAGCGCTGCAGTCGCTTGGCCAGGGCGTAGTTGGGGCCCTGCTGCGGCACCAGGCTGTCGCTGATCCCCGGGTCGCTGCCGGGCAGGTAGGCCCGGCGCAGCAGCCGGCCGGCCGAGAGCGTGCGCAGTGGCCGGCCGAGCAGCTTCGCCGTCCGGGACCGCTGGGCGTAGCCGCCGACCGAGGCCTCGACGGCCTCCCGCGGGACGGCGAACACGTCGGTGGGGGTGGCCAGGAACGCCAGCGCGAGGTCGGGGCGCAGCCCGGCCAGCCGCAGGGTGAGCGCGTCGACGGCGACCGACACCCGCACGTTGGTCGCGCCGTCGGCGTAGACGTAGTTGCCCAGCACCGGCCGGCCCGACAGCCCGCCCGCCCAGTCGGCGACCGCGGGCACCTCGGCGATCAGGTCCGCGCCGGCCCGCGCGGCGAGGTCGCCGCCGCCCTCGGCGACCGGCACCAGCAGCGTCCCGGCCCCGCGCCGGGCGGTGTCCAGCACCCGCTGCCAGAGCGCGGGCCGGGGCAGGTCCACCGCCGCCACCCGGGCCCCCCAGCGCAGCAGCGCGGTCAGCGGCCCCATCTCCGCACCGGCGCCCAGCACGGTCACGGTCGTGCCGGGCAGCGACAGCCACCCCGGGTTCGCCATGACGGTGCGCACCGCGTCCGCGCAGGACGGCTCGACCACCCCGGCACCGACCCAGGCGTCCAGCCGGTGGGACAGCTCGTCGCCGCGCAGCCGCTGCCCCCGGTAGGGCAGCGAGAACCCCTCCTCCGGGGCAGCGGTGCCGCGCACCTCCTCGGTGGCCAGCGAGCGGGACGGCGGGGCGCTGCGCAGCACGCCGAGGGGCTGCTCGTCGCCGTCCGGGCCGGCCACCCGCATCCGGTCGTGCAGCGACCGCAGGCCGGCACCGGCGACGGACAGCGCCGCCTCGCGCGAGGCCAGGCCGGCCTCGACGGTGCGGCGGACGTGGCTCAGGTAGCCGGCCCGCCAGTTGGTCTCCTGCTCGGCCGCCCGCGCTCCCGGCGGGTCGACCGGGCGCAGCGCGTCGGCGACCACCGCGCGACCCAGCGCGGCGGTGCTCCGCCGGCCGTCCGGGCCGGCGGGGAAGACGACCCCCTGCTCGCTCATGAGTCGACCACGGTCGGACCCGGCCCCGTCCCGGGCTTGCGAGGAATGGGGGGGACGGGGTCCTCACACGGCGCTCCGGCCTCCAGCCAGCGCAGCAGCGTGCGGGCGGCGAAGCCGGTGCCGCCCTTGACCGTCTCGGCGTCGTCGCTGCCGGCCCGGGCCGGACCCGCCACGTCCAGGTGGGCCCACGGCAGCCCGCCGGTGAACGGCTGCAGGAACAGGGCCGCGGTGGTGGAGCCGGGGTCGCCCGGGGCGTTGTTGGCGTCGGCCACCGGTGAGTCGAGCAGCTCGCGCAGGTGCCCGACGTGCTCGTCGGTCAGCGGCAGGCGCCAGAACCGCTCGCCGGTGTGCGCCGCGGCGGTGAGCAGCGCGTCGGCCAGGCCGTCCGTGGTGGCGTACAGCCCCGCCGTCCGGGCGCCCAGCGTCGTCCGCATGGCCCCGGTCAGGGTGGCCACGTCGACCAGCGCCGTGGCGCCGAGCCGCAGCCGGGCGTGGGCCAGCGCGTCGGCGAGGACCATCCGGCCCTCGGCGTCGGTATTGCGCACCTCTGTGGTCCGGCCGCCGACGTGCCGGACGACGTCCGCGGGCCGGTAGCTGGAGCCGGACACCGCGTTCTCGCACAGCGCGACCACCGCGGTGGCCGAGCCGGGCAGCCGCAGCCGGGCCGCCGCGTCGACCGCGGCCAGCACCGCCGCGGCGCCGGCCATGTCGGTCTTCATCTCGCGCATGCCGGCGGTGGTCTTGATCGACAGGCCACCGGTGTCGAAGGTGATGCCCTTGCCGACCAGGACCGGGGAGTCCGGCCCCGCCCCCGGCGGCCGGTACGCCGCGACGACGACCCGTGGCGGGGACGCCGACCCGCCGCCGACGGCCAGCACGCCGCCGAAGCCCCCGGCGCGGAGGGCGTCGACGTCGAGCACCTCGACGCTCACGTGCGCCAGCCCGGACAGCCGGCCGACCGCCTGGTCCGCGAGCCAGGCGGGGTCCTTGGTGCCGCTCGGGGTGTTCACCAGGTCGCGTGCCCAGGTGACGGCCGCGGCGGCGACCCGGCCGGCCTCCGCGGCGGCGGCGACGCCCGGGTCGGCTGCGTCCGCGGCGACGACGACCACCTCGGTGAGCCGGGGCGGGTGCGGGGTGGAGGTGTCCCGGAAGCGGTAGCCGGACAGCAGCGCGGCCTCGACCGCGGCCCGCACCTCGTCGGCGCCGGCCGGGGCGGCCGGGGTGTCAACGGGGAGGACCAGCCGGCGGGCGCCGTGCTCGGCGAGGGTCTGGGCCCGGCGGACCGCGACGGCGACGTAGGCGCGCAGGTCGGGCAGGGTGGCGTCGCCGACCCCGACGGCCACGACGCTGCGCGGACGGCGCCCGGCGACCGGCAGGTCGGTGATCCCGCCGGGCTTGCCGCCGTTGCCGGTGTCGGCGAGCGCGCCGGCGAGGAGGTCGGCGTCGACCGTCGGCGGGGTGCCGGGCGCCGGGTCGGTCACCCAGGCCGGGAGGGCACCGGAGGCACCGACCGGCACGGCGAGGACGTCGTCCTCCCCCAGCGCCGGGAGCGCGGAGGAGACCTCGACCCGCGGCAACGGCGCGGCCCCGGTCGCCGGCGGGTTGCCGGCGGCCGGGGCCGTGTCGTCGTGCGCGGGGCTGCCCGGGGGCAGGCTCGCGGCACTGGTCAGCTGGTCGCGCCCTTCAGGGCCTCGGAGAGGGCGGTCGCCTCGTCGGGGGACAGCTCGACGACCAGCCGGCCGCCGCCCTCCAGGGGGACCCGCATGACCAGGCCGCGACCCTCCTTGGTGACCTCGAGCGGTCCTTCACCCGTGCGCGGCTTCATGGCCGCCATGCGTGCCTCCTTCACCGGCCACCCGCGGGCCGGGCTGGCCGCGGTGTGGCATCCGTTCTGTCCGAGATCCGTGTGGTTCCAGAGCTCTTCGGTGCAATGATCCCGTATCCGCCGGAGTTGGACCAACCTGACCCCCCGGCCGGCCGCCTCAGCCGCGCTCGGCCGCACCCGCCCGGAAGCAGCCGGCGACGTGGTCGTCCACCATGCCGGTGGCCTGCATGAGCGCGTAGGCGGTGGTCGGGCCGACGAACGCGAAGCCGCGGCGTTTGAGCTCCCGGGCCATGGCCGTCGACTCCGGACTGGTCGCCGGCACCTCGGCCAGGGTCCGCGGGCGTGGCGGCGGCACCGCCGGCGCGAAGGACCACAGCAGCGCCGACAGCCCCTCCGGCACCTGCTGCGCGGCCCGGGCGTTCCGCACCGCCGCGGTGACCTTGGCCCGGTTGCGGACGATTGCCGCGTCGGCCATCAGCCGCTCGACGTCCTCCTCGGTGAAGGCCGCGACCGCGTCGATCGCGAAGCCGGCGAACGCCGCCCGGAACGCCGGCCGCTTGCGCAGGATGGTGATCCAGGACAGCCCGGACTGGAAGGCCTCCAGGGTCAGCCGCTCGAACAGCGCGTCGTCCCCCCGCAGCGGGGTGCCCCACTCCTCGTCGTGGTAGCGGACGTACTCCTCGGCGCTGGTCGCCCAGCCACACCGTTCCACGCCTGCGAAGCTAGCGTCTGGCCTCGTGCGCGTGCTGATCACCGGAGGGGCGGGCTTCATCGGCTCGCACGTCGTCGAGGCCTGCGCCGCGGCCGGTCACGAGGTGCGGGTGCTCGACGCCCTGCTGCCCGCCGTGCACCCCCGCTACCCAGGCGGCGTCCCGGGACTGGACGGGGTGGAGCTGCTGGTGGGCGACGTTCGCGACCGGGACGCCGTCGACCGCGCGCTGTCCGGCGTGGACGCGGTCTGCCACCAGGCAGCGATGGTCGGCCTGGGCGTGGACGTGCAGGACATGCCCGAGTACGCCGGCATCAACGACCTCGGGACGGCGGTGCTGCTGGCCGCCATGGCCCGGGCGGGCACCGGCCGGCTGGTGCTCGCCAGCTCGATGGTGGTGTACGGCGAGGGCCGCTACGAGTGCCCGGAGCACGGCGTGGTCCCGGCCGCCCCGCGCCGCCGGGCGGACCTGGACGCCGGCCGGTTCGAACCCCCGTGCCCGGTCTGCGGCCGCCAGCTGACCTGGGGCGAGGTCGAGGAGGACACCCCGGCCGACCCGCGGAACACCTACGCCGCCACCAAGCTGGCGCAGGAGCACCTGGCCGCCGCCTGGGCCCGGTCGACCGACGGCGACGTGGTCGCGCTGCGTTACCACAACGTCTTCGGCCCGCGCATGCCGCGCGACACCCCGTACGCCGGGGTGGCCTCGATCTTCCGCAGCGCGCTGGAGGGCGGCCGGGCTCCCCGGGTGTTCGAGGACGGCGGCCAGCAGCGGGACTTCGTGCACGTCGCCGACGTCGCCGGGGCCAACCTGCGCGCGCTGGAGGCGCCGCCGCCGTCCGCCGGGGGCGGGGCCCTGCGTGCGTACAACGTCGCGTCCGGCGTGCCGCACACCGTCGGGGACATGGCCACCGCGCTGGCGGCGGCGTTCGGCGGGCCGGCGCCGGTGGTCACCGGGGAGTACCGGATCGGCGACGTGCGGCACGTGGTCGCCTCGCCTGCGCGCGCCGAGGCGGAGCTCGGGTTCACCGCGCAGGTGTCCTTCGCCGACGGGATGGCCGAGTTCGCCACCGCCCCGCTGCGGCCGGCCCCCTGAACGCCCCTGGGACTCCCCCGGGCTCGAGCCCGGCTCGAGCCCGGCTCGAGCCCGGCTCGAGGCGCTAGGTTGCGCGGGGTGGTGGAGGTCGGGTTCCGGACGGGGAGGGCACCGGCCGCGCGGCCGCCGGTCGCCTGGCCGGCGCTGCTCGCGGTGGCCGGCGGCCTCGCGGCTCTGCTGCTCGCCACGGCCGGCCGGTACGGGTACCACCGGGACGAGCTGTACTTCCTCCGCGCCGGGCAGGAGCCCGCCTGGGGGTACGTCGACCAGCCGCCGCTGACGCCGCTGCTCGCCCGGCTGATGGACACCCTGGCGCCCGGGTCGCTGGTCGCCCTCCGGCTGCCGTCGGCGCTGGCGGCGGGGCTGGTCGTGGTGCTGGCCGGGCTGCTCGCCCGGGAGTTCGGCAGCGGCCGGTCCGGTCAGCTGCTGGCGGCCGCCTCGACGGCCGGCGCCGCCGTGCTGCTGGCGGTCGGCCACCTGCTGTCCACCTCGACGTTCGACCTGCTCGGCTGGACGGCGCTGAGCTGGCTGCTGGTGCGGGCGCTGCGGGACGGCGGACCGGTCTGGCTGGCCGTCGGCGCGGTCGCCGGGGTGGCGCTGCTGAACAAGACCCTGCCGGTGTTCCTGCTCGCCGCGGTCGCCCTCGGGCTGCTCGCGGTGGGCCCCCGCCGGGTGCTGCGGTCCCGGTGGCCCTGGCTGGCCGCGCTGCTCGCCGCGGCGCTGGCGGCGCCGAACGCGGTCTGGCAGGTGGCCAACGGTCTGCCCCAGCTGGAGATGTCCCGGGCCATCGCGTCGGGCAGCTCGGGCACCAGTGAGCCGTGGTACCTGTTCCTCCCCTTCCAGTTGGTGCTGGTCAGCCCGGTGCTCGTCCCGGTCTGGGTCGCGGGGTGGTGGCGGCTGGCGCGGGACCCGGCGCTGCGCACCTGGCGGGCCTTCGCCGTCGCGTACCCGCTGCTCGCCGCCGTCTTCCTGCTCACCGGCGGCAAGCCGTACTACCTGGCCGGGCTGTACCCGCTGCTGCTGGCCGCCGGCGCGGAGCCGGCGCTGCGCTGGACGCGCCGGGGGGCGTCCCGGCTGCGGCTCCGGCTGCTGGCCGCGGCTCCGGTGGTCAGCCTGGGCATCGCCGCGGTGCTCTTCCTGCCGGTGCTGCCGGCTGCCCGGCTGGCCGGCACGCCGGTCCCGGAGGTCAACTACGACGCCGGGGAGACGGTCGGCTGGCCGCGGTTCGCCGCCACCGTGGAGCAGGTGCGCGACGGGCTGCCGGCCGGCGAGCGGGTCGCCGTCCTCACCGGGGACTACGGCGAGGCCGGCGCCGTCGACCGGTACCTCCCGGAACTCGCCCCGGCGTACAGCGGGCACAACTCGTACTGGGACTGGGGGCCGCCGGACGACGACGTCACCACGGTGGTCGCCGTGGGCGTCGCCGAGGCGGAGCTGCGCCGTTGGTTCGGCCGGGTCGACGCCGCGGCCCGGATCGACAACGGCGTCGGCCTGGACAACGACGAGCAGGGCCGGACCGTGTGGGTGGCCTCGGACCGCCGGGTGCCGTGGGACCGGATCTGGCCCGAGCTGCGCCGGCTGGGGTGAGGCCGGTCAGCCGACCGGGGAGCCGACCGCGCCGGTGAGCAGGTCCTTGGTGTAGAGGTCGCGGACCCGGTTGGTGTCGGTCGGCACCAGCGCCTGGGACGTGGTGACCACGACCCGGTCGGCGGTCAGCGCGACGAGCCGGCCGTACTCGCTGGTCGTGACCGACCCGGTCGGCCCGGTCGTGGCCAGGCCGGCGGCGTCGGCGGTGGCCAGCACCACCGGCCCGACGGTCCCGCCGTCGAGGTCCCGGCGGTGGTGGTCGGTGTGCCCGTTGCCGTCGCCGGGCACCACGGCGGCGGCGGTGGCGAAGAAGCCGTACCGGCCGGTCGGGTCCAGGGCCACCTGGTGCTCCCAGACGGTCGTCTGCCCGGTGCCCATCGGCAGCACGTCGCCGGTCGCGGTGTCCACCCGGTAGGCCAGGCCGGTGGGCCAGCTGGAACCGGGCGTGGCGGTGCCGAGCTTGGCCGCGGTGACCAGGGCGAGGTACCGGCCGTCGTCGCTGATCGCGATGTCGCCGGTGTCCCGGAACACGCCGTACTCGGTGGTCCGGCCCGAGACGACGACCGAGGAGACGACGGTGACGGTCCCCGCGCCGGCCCCGGACAGCGTCTTGCGGTACAGCACCACCGGGCCGGTGGAGGAGGTGGCCGGGAAGAGCGCGAACCGGCCGTCCGGGGTGACCGCCAGCGCCGGGCCGGTCGCCGTGCGGGGCAGGTTCCCGCCGGTGGCCGTCGCCGACACCCGGGTGACCATGCCGTCGGACATCCGCTTGGCGAAGACGTCCACGGCGCCGTTGGTGTCCCCGGTGACCAGGTCCGGGCGGGCGGAGTAGAAGAACACCAGGTCGCCGTCGGCGGACAGCGCCACCGGCGGGCTGGTGGCGTACACCGAGGAGCCGGTCTGCAGCAGCGTGCCCGCGGCCGTGGAGCTGACCGTCCCCGTGGCGGCCGGCACGCTGACCAGCGACCAGACCCCGGTCCCGGTGTCCAGCCGGTAGACGTCGGCCATCCCGTTCCGGTCGGCCGGCACCAGCGCCGCGGTGGTCGCCAGCGCGACGAAGCGGCCGTCGTCGCTGACCGCCGGCGCGCCGGTGTTGGTCGGGTCGGTGGCGCCGGTGGCCGACGCGGGCAGCGGCGCGATCCGCCGGGCGGTGTCCGCCGTCTCGTCCAGCAGGTACAGCTCGTAGGCGGTGTTGGTGTCGGCGGGCTCCCGTTGGGCCCGGGTGCCGACGACCAGGTACCGGCCGTCCCGGCTGACCGCCAGGCCGCCGGACTGGCCGGCACCGTCGACGGGCACCGCGGACGGGGCGGGGACGACGGACACGGCGGCCGAGGCCGGGGACACCCAGCCGGCCCCGTCCACCGCGACGACGGTGAAGCGGTAGGTGGTGCCGTTGGTCAGGCCGGTCACCGGCGCGGAGGTGGCCGGCGCGGCAGCGGTGGCGACGACGGTGCCGTCCTCGGCCAGCACCCGGTGCGCGACCACGTCGGGCTCCGGCGCGGCGGCCCAGTGGACGACCGCCTGCCGGTCGCCGGCGGTCGCGCGGACGCCGGTGGGCGCCGTCGGCGCCGTCACGTCCACCGGCGTGGCGCGGGCCGGCGGCGCGGAGGCCGGGGAGGCGTTGCCGTGCCGGTCCACCGCCACCAGCGTGTACGCGTACGAGGTGCCGTTGACCAGCCCGCGGTCCACGTGGTCGGTGCCCGGCACCTCGCCGACCTGCACGCCGTCCCGCAGCACCCGGTAGGAGGCAACGTCCGGCTCCGGGTTCGCCGTCCACGCGAGGGTGTTCAGGGTGTCCCCCGCCGTGGCCGTCAGACCGGTCGGCGCCGCGGGCGGGGTCAGGTCGGTCGGCGTGGCGGTCACCGCCGGCGCGGAGGCGGGGGAGGCGTTGCCGTGCCGGTCCACCGCGACCAGCGTGTAGGAGTACGGCGTGTCGTTGACCAGCCCGCGGTCCACGTACGTGGTCGCCGGCCCGTCCGCGACCTGCACGCCGTTGCGCCGCACCCGGTAGGAGGCCACGTCCGGCTCGGCGTTCGCCGGCCAGGTCAGCGACACCTCGCCGTCCCCCCTGGTCGCCGTCGGCGGCGCGGGTGCCGCGGGCGGGGTCAGGTCGGTCGGCGTGGCGGTCACCGGCGCGGAGGCCGGCGAGACGTTGCCGTGCCGGTCCACCGCGACCAGCGTGTAGGAGTACGGCGTGTCGTTGACCAGCCCGCGGTCCACGTACGTGGTCGCCGGCCCGTCCGCGACGTGCACGCCGTTGCGCCGCACCCGGTAGGAGGCCACGTCCGGCTCGGCGTTCGCCGGCCAGGTCAGCGACACCTCGCCGTCCCCCCTGGTCGCCGTCGGCGGCGCGGGTGCCGCGGGCGGGGTCAGGTCGGTCGGCGTCACGACGACCGGCGGCGCCGAGGACGCCGACCAGTTGCCGGAGGTGTCGTGGGTCTGCACGGTGTAGGAGTACGACCGGTCGTTCTGGAGGCCGGGGTCGACGTGGCTGGTCAGCGCGCGCCCGGCCAGCAGGCCGGTGACCGGGACGCCGTCCCGGAGCACCCGGTAGCCGTCGGCGTCGTAGTCGGCGGTGTTCGCCGCCCAGGAGACGGTCACCTGGCCGTCCCCGCGCACGGCGGTCACCCCGGTGGGCGGCGCCGCGGCGACGGCGTCCCGCGGGATGCCGAGCACCGGGGTGCTCGCCGTCGTCCCGACGTAGGTGGTCCCGAGGAAGGACGTCACCGTCCGCACCGTGACGTTGTACGTGTGCCCGTTGACCAGGCCGCCCAGCATCGCGGAGGTCCCCGTCGGGCTGGCGGCCAGGGTCCCGTCGACGAAGACCCGGTAGCCGGTGATGAAGGCCTCGGCGGAGGCGGTCCAGGAGACGGCCAGCGCCCGGTCGGCCCCGGTGGCAGCGACGTTGGTCGGGGGGACCGGGTCGGTGGTGCTGGCCGGGCGGAGCGCCGGGGAGTCCGCCGGCGGCACCGCGCCGACCAGCACCCCGGCCAGCAACAGGAGGGACAGCAGCGTGCGGGCTCCCCAGCCGCGACGCCGACGGACGGCGGGGACGTCCTGGTGGTCCACCGGTGCCTCCGCCCTGGCACCCGGGAAGGAGGGAGGGCGCCTCCCGCGTTCTCGGCACCGTGGCGCGGTGGTTGAGTCCAGTCGCGTTCCGCGCCCCGGGCGGGATCAGGGGACGGCGGCGTCCACGTCGCTGAGCTCGGACCGCTCGGTGCGCACCGGGCTGCGCCGGGTGGCCAGCACGCAGCCGGCCAGGATCAGCGGCAGCCCCACGGCCAGGCCGAGGGTGAACGGCTCGCCGAGCAGCAGGACGCCGAGCAGCACCGCCACCGCCGGGTTGACGAAGGTGATGACCAGCGCGCGCTGCGGGCCCGCCTCCCGGATGAGCGAGAAGAACAGCGCCAGCGCCAGCGCCGTGCACACCACGCCGAGCACCAGCAGCGACAGCAGCGCACCGGCCGAGGCGTCGGCCACCTGGCCCAGCTGCGGCACCGCGAACGGGGCGTAGACCACCGAGGTCACCACCAGGGCGACGGCGCTGGCGGTCACCCCCGAGACGCCGGGCAGGGACCGGCTCACCACCATCGGGGCGGTGGCGTAGCCGATGACGACCAGCGCGACCGCGCCGATCGCGCCGAGCTGCGCACCGGCGACGTCCAGGCCGAGGAGCAGGGCGATGCCGACGACGCCCAGCACCATCCCGCCGATCCGCACCGGCGAGAGCCGCTCCTCCTCCCCCGCCAGCCGGGCGGCCAGCGCGGCGACGAACGGCACCCCGGCGACGAGCAGGCCGGTGAGCGAGCTGGACAGCGACTGCTCGGCCCACGACAGCAGCAGCCACGGGCCGGTCATCTCCAGGACCGTGAACACCAGCAGCGCGCGCCAGTGCTCGAGCGCCCCGCGCAGCTGGCCGCGGGCCAGCGTCCAGGGCACCAGCAGGACGGCGCCGACCAGGCAGCGCAGGAACACCACGACCACCGGCGACAGCTCACCGACGGCGACCTTGATCAGCAGGTAGGGGACACCCCAGATCACCGACATGGCGGCGAACAGCAGCCATCCCCGCCGGCTCACGCGGGCACCCCGGACGTCGTCGTCACCCGGCCATCATCGCCGAACGCACCGACACCCCCGCCGGGGGGCTTTCGGTACCGAGAGCGCGCGGGCTCCCGGTACCGGAAGCGCGGCCGGGGTCACCACTCGGTGCGGACGGTCACCTCGATCGCGACCGCCAGGACGGCGGACAGCGCGAGCCACCGCCGGCGGCCGCGGGCCGGCAGGAAGGCGGTGACGACCAGCACCCAGGGGAAGAACGGCAGCCAGATCCGCTCGGTCTCCCCGCGGACCAGGCCGGTGAGGTCGCTGACCAGCACGCCGGCGAGGGCGGCCAGCGGCAGCAGCGCCAGCGGGGTCCGGCGCAGGCAGGCCAGCCCGGCGATCGCGGCCGGCCCCACCGCCAGCACCGCGGCCGCCAGGTTGGCGACCAGGAAGAACGGCAGCGGCCGGTCGGCGTAGGACGGGCCGGACCGCACCCGGTCCCCGGCGGCCAGGAACCCCTCTCCCCACCAGTAGCCACCCAGGGCGGCGAGCGCGACGACGGCGAGCACGCCGGCCGCGCCGACGGCCAGCACCCGGGCCACCCCGCCCCAGCCGAGCCGGGCCCGGTGCACGCCGACGACCACGAGCGCGACCAGCCCCAGCGCGGTGAGCCCGAAGGACAGGAAGAGCGCTGCGCCGAGGAGCAGGCCGCCGCCCAGCGCGCGGAGGTCCGCACCCGCTCCGGGCGCGCGGGCGGCGGCCGTCGCCAGCGCCGCCACGCCCCAGGCGGCCACGCCGGCGAACAGGGCGTCGGCGCTGGTGGCCACCCACAGCGCGACCGGCGCCAACACCAGGAACGGCGCCGCCCGGCGGGCCGGGTCCTCCCCTGCCACCGCCCGCACGGTGACCAGGACGGCGGGCACGGCGAGCGCTCCCCCGGCGACGCACAGCGCCGCCGCCCAGCCCAGCCCACTCAGCCCCGCCCGGTCGAGCAGCACGAACGCCAGCAGCGCGCCGGGCGGGTGCCCGGCCACGTGCGTCGTCCACGGGTCGGCCGAGTCGGCCGGCACCGATGCGACGTAGGTGGACAGGTAGCTGCCGAGGTCGGTGACCCGGGGCACGTCGTGCGGGTACTCGAAGCGCACCGACAGCGGCTCGGGGAGCCGGTGCCAGCCGGAGGACAACGCCAGGGCGACCGCCCACCCGGCCGCCGCCGCGGCGCTGACCGGCAGCAGCAGGGCCCAGCGCAGCCGGGCCGCCAGCGCCGGGCCGTGCAGCACGCCGGCCAGGCCCACCGCGACGGGCAGCAGCACGCGCGGGGTGAGGACGACGCCGAAGCGGCCACGCAGCACGTGACCGCCGAGCAGGTGCAGCACCGTGCCGTCCCGGGTCAGCCGGTACCCGGCCCAGCCGACGAGGAGCACCGCGACCGCGGCGACGGCCACCGCGACCACCGGCGCCGCGCGGCGCCCGCTCCGCTGCCCCGGTCGCGCGGGGGCGGTGAGGGTCACGCTGCCGGAGCGTAGGTCGGCTCGTTGGCCGCCGCTCCTGCGGTCGTCTGCCTGCTCCTGCGGTCGGGCAGCACCGAGGAGCAGGCGCACGACCGCAACAGCGACGTCACGGGCGGGCGCGGCCGTCGCCGTTAGCCTGCGGCCGTGCCCTGGCGGACCGCGCTGACCCTGGTGTGCTGCAGCGTGCTCACCGGGTGCGTCGTGGGCGACCGGGACCTGGCCCCGCAGATCGTCGGCGCGATCGAGGAGGCCGGTGCCAACGGGGACGTGCTGGACCTCGCCGCGGTGGTGGACGGGGACTGGGACCAGCTCACGTTCGTGTGCCCGTACGAGGACGAGCAGGTGGTGACCGAGCGGCTGGGGTTCGACTGGGCGGACTTCCCCGGCCCGGACACGAGCGAGGTGGCGGTGCTCTACGTCTTCAGCACGGCCGACGAGGTGGTCACCTGGACCCGGCTGCAGCGGGGGGACGGCGACCCGTGCGGTGGGGAGGACGAGCTGCCCGTGACCCTGCCGCGGGAGGACGCCGTCCTCACCGTCGAACGGACCGAGGCAGCCGACGGCCACGACTCCTACGAGCTGCACCTGGCCTGACCCTCGCCGGAGGGCCGTCGTGCATCCGGGGCGCCCCGTGGCCGCGAACACCGGACGATGAGCGGTCACGCTGGGTACCGTCGGTCCGTGGCGGACGTCGTGTTCCCCTGCCTCGACGAGGCCGGGGCGCTGCCCTGGGTGCTGGGCCGGCTGCCCGCCGGCTACCGGGCCATCGTCGCCGACAACGGCTCGACCGACGGCTCGGCCCGGATCGCCGCCGACCTCGGCGCCACGGTGGTGCACGTCCCGCAGCGCGGCTTCGGTGCCGCGGCGCACGCCGGCCTGGAGGCGGCCACCGCCGACGTCGTCTGCTTCTGCGACGCCGACGCCTCGATGGACCCCGCCGAGCTGCCGCGGGTCGCCGACGCCGTGCTGGCCGGGGACGCCGACCTGGTCCTCGGCCGCCGGCGCCCCACCCGGCGCGGCGCCTGGCCGGTGCACGCGCGGGTGGCCAACACCGCGCTCGGGGTGATGCTCCGCCGGCGCACCGGCATCGCGCTGCACGACCTGGGCCCGATGCGCGCCGGCCGCCGGGAGGCACTGCTCGGGCTGGGCATCACGGACCGGCGCTTCGGATACCCGTTGGAGATGGTCACCCGGGCGGCGGACGCCGGGTGGCGGATCACCGAGGTCGACGTGCGCTACGCCCCCCGCGCGGAGGGCACGACCTCGAAGGTCACCGGGACCGTGCTCGGGACGGTCCGCACCGTCCGCGACATGCGGGCGGTGCTCGCCCGGTGAGGGCCCAGCTGCTGGTGATCACCAAGGCCCCGGTGCCGGGCCGCAGCAAGACCCGGCTCACCCCGCCCTGCACGCCCGAGCAGGCCGCGGCCATCGCGTCGGCCGCGGTCGGCGACACCCTGGACGTCGTCCGCGCGACGCCGGCCCTCCGCCGGGTGGTCGCCCTGGACGGCGTTCCCGACGACCTCGACCTCACCGGGTGCGTCGTCGTCCCGCAGGTGGACGGCGACCTGGGCACCCGGTTGGCGCACGCGTTCGCCGATGCCATGGCCGCACCCGGCGAGGACCTGCCCACCCTGCTGATCGGCATGGACACCCCGCAGGTCTCCCCCGCCCTGCTCGCCGCCGCGCTGGACGCGCTGGTCGCGGCGGGTCCCGGCACGGCGGTCCTCGGGACCGCCCCGGACGGCGGCTGGTGGGCCCTGGGCGTGCACGCCGCGGCCGCCGCCGGGGTCCTGCCCGGCGTGCCGATGTCGCGCCCGGACACCGGGGAGCTGACCCGGGCGGCGCTCGAGGGCGTGGGGCTGGCGGTGCTGGACCTCCCGCCGCTGGCCGACATCGACCACTTCCCCGACGCCGTCGAGGTGGCGGCGCTGTGCCCGCCCGGCAGCCGGACCCGGCGGGTCGTCGACGAGGTCGCCGCCGGGCTGGTCCCCACCCGGTGACCGGGCCGCTGGACCGGGTGCTGGGTGCCCGGCTGCCGGCACCGCCGGACGCCCTGCGCCGCGGGCCGTTCGCCGACGGCGCGTTCCCGAGCCCGCTGCACTCCGAGCGGCGGGCCGCCCGCACCGGCGCCGTCCTCGGGGTCGCCTTCACCGTCTGCTTCCTGACCGGGCTGGTCAGCTCCTGGATCCAGCATCCGCCGGGTTGGTCCACCTGGCCGGCCTCCCCGTCGTGGCTGTACCGGGTCACCCAGGGCACCCACGTGGCCACCGGGATCGCCGCGGTGCCGCTGTTGCTGGTCAAGCTCTGGACGGTCTACCCGGCGCTGTTCGAGTGGCCGCCGGCGCGGTCCCCCGCCCGCGTGGTCAGCCGCTCGTCGATCCTGGTGCTGGTCGGCGCGGCCACGCTGCAGCTGGTGACCGGGCTGGTGAACATCTCCGAGTGGTACCCCTGGGGGTTCTTCTTCCCGACCGCGCACCACTGGACCGGCTGGATCGCCGTCGGGGCGATCGCGGTGCACGTGAGCGCCAAGGCCCCGCAGATCCGCCGCGGACTGGCCCGCCGGGGCTCCTCCGCGGCCGTCGCCGGGCTGGCTCCCGCGCAGGCGGCCGAGGTGCGCGCGGTGGACGACGCCGCCGAGACCAACGCCGTCCCGCGCCGGGCCTTCGTGGCGGCGACCGGCCTGGGCGTCGCCACGGTCACCCTGACCACGGTCGGCCAGACCCTGTCGCCGCTGTCGCCGGTCTCCCTGCTGGCCCCCCGGGTCCCCGACCTGGGCCCGCAGGGCCTGCCCGTCCGGCAGACCGCCGAGCGGGCCGGGACCACCGACGTCGGGGCGGCCTACCGGCTGGTCGTCGAGGGGCCGAACCGGCTGGAGCTGTCCGTGGCCGAGCTGGCCCGCTTCCCGCAGCGCACCGAGCGGCTTCCGATCACCTGCGTGGAGGGCTGGAGCGCCGACGCCACCTGGACCGGGGTCCGCCTCGGCGACCTGCTGGAGGAGGCCGGGCTGCCCCGCGACACCCGGGTCACCGTCGAGTCGCTGCAGACCGGCGGGCTGTACCGGGTCTCCACCGTCTCCCCGCCGCACGCCCGCAGCCCGCGCACGCTGCTGGCGCTCGCGCTGGACGGGGAGGAGCTGCACCCCGACCACGGGTACCCGGTGCGGCTGATCGCACCGAACCGGCCCGGGGTCATGCAGACGAAGTGGGTCGCCCGGGTGGCCCCCGGAGCGGCCGGGGTCGGGGCATGAGCCCGTCCCCGGACGCCGCCCGGACGGGCGGCACCCTCGACACCGACCCGCCGGCCGGCGTGCCGCGGCCGTGGTGGCGGTGGCTGTTCCTGCTGCCCGGGCTGGCCGCCGTCGGGTACGGCGCGCACGGTCTGCTCACCGCCGGCGACCGGGTGCCGCTGGGGTCGTGGCTGACCTGGTTCCTCGGCGGCGTCCTGGTGCACGACCTGGTGGTCGCGCCGCTGTGGATCGGGCTGGGGTGGCTGGCGGCCCGGCTGCTGCCCCACGCGGCCCGTCCCGCGGTCGCGGTCGGCGCCGTGGTCAGCGGGGTGCTGGTCCTGGTGGCGCTGCCGTTCGTGCTCGGCTTCGGCGCCGACCCGGCCAACCCGTCGTTCCTGCCGCGGCCCTACGGCCGCGACCTGGTGCTGCTCGTCGCCGCGGTCTGGCTGGCCGCCGGGGCCTGGGCGGCGGTCGCCGTCCGCCGCGCCCGTCGCACCCGGGCTTGAGCCCGAAAGAGCCCGCGTGCTCCAGCCCGAGGAAGCCCCACGGGGCTTTTGGTACCAAAAGCCCCTGCTAGGCCGGGTGCGCCTCGGCGTAGGCGGCGAACCGCTTCAGCGACAGCCGGACGCCGGCGACCATCGCCGGGCGCACCAGCGGCCAGCCCAGCCGCCCGAGCCGGCCCAGCGGCAGGTCCAGCGACTCGGTCCAGACGAACGTGGACGCCGAGGCCCCGCGCGGGCGGACCTCGAACGTGCCGGTGCCGCGGACCACCCGCCCGAGGTGCCGGACGTCGACCCGCCGGGGGGCGTCCCAGCCGGTGATGAGCATCCGGTCCAGCACGCCGAGCCGCCGTCCTCCGGGCAGCGGGACGCCGGTGCGCGCCGCGAGCCGGCCGCCGACGCCCTGCGCGCCCGGGACCTCGCCGTCCTCGCTGTGCACGTCGGTCAGCAGCATCCACTCGCCCTGCCGGTCCCAGTCGACCAGCGCCGCCCAGACCTGCTCGGCGGGTGCGGCCACGTCCACGGTCTCGACCAGCTCAGGCACCGGTGCGCTCCTCGTCGTCGCCGGCGGACACGGGGATGCCCTCCGGATCGGTGTCGTCGTCCCGCACGCCGGCCGGGGCACCGGCCCGCAGCGCGGCGATCGTGGCGTCGCGCTCGTCGAGCGTGCGGGCCAGCTGGTCGAGCAGCCAGTCCACCTCGGCCATCCGGTAGCCCCGGAAGGTCGGCGAGATGCGCAGCGCGCGCAGGTCGTCGCCGACCACCGGGCGGTCGTCGGGCAGCTCGACCGGCGAGCGGTCCAGCTCGGCCGGCGGCTGCGTCTCCCCGCGGCCCAGCAGCACCGAGGCGCCGAGGAACAGCAGCCCGCCGACCACGAGCAGGCTGAGGACGAAGACGACGCCGGACACGTGCGGTCAGTCGTCGACGGGAGCCGGACGGGGTACCGGGGTCCCCGGGGGCGGGCCGTCGGGGTTGCTGGCCCGGGCGGCGTCCGCGGCCTGGATCAGTTCGATCACCTCGTCGACGTCGTCGGTGACGTGCAGCAGGTCGAGGTCCCCTGGGGACACCGTCCCGGCGGTCACCATCGTCTCCCGGATCCAGTCGACCAGCCCCGACCAGTAGCTGCTGCCGAACAGGATCACCGGGAAGCGGGTGACCTTGCGGGTCTGCACCAGGGTCAGCGCCTCGAACAGCTCGTCGAGGGTGCCGAAGCCGCCGGGCAGGATGACGAAGGCCTGCGCGTACTTCACGAACATCGTCTTGCGCACGAAGAAGTAGCGGAACAGCACGCCGACGTCGACCCACTCGTTGAGCTCCTGCTCGAACGGCAACTCGATGCCCAGTCCGACCGACATGCCCCCGGCGTCGCAGGCGCCCTTGTTCGCCGCCTCCATCGCGCCCGGCCCGCCGCCGGTGATCACCGCGTACCCGGCCCGGGCGAGGGCGGCGCCGACCTGCTCGGCGGCCGCGTAGTACTCCGAGTCGGCCGGGGTGCGGGCGCTGCCGAAGACGCTGACCGCCCGCGGCAGCTCGGCCAGCAGGCCGAAGCCCTCGACGAACTCGGCCTGGATGCGCAGCACCCGCCAGGGGTCGGTGTGCACCCAGTCGCTGCCGGTCCGGCGGTCCAGCAGCCGCTGGTCGGTCGTCGTCCCCGCGGTCTGCGGGTCGCGCTCGCCGCCGCGCACGGTGATCGGGCCGCGGTGCCGCGTCGTGCGCCGCCGGTCGTGGTCTGGGTCGGTCATGGTCGGTTCCCCCCGGTGTCGGACAGGTAGGCGACGAGGGCGTCCTCGGCCGGCTGCAGCCGGTCGATGCGCACGTGCTCGTCGACGGTGTGGGCCAGCTGCGGGTCGCCCGGCCCGTAGTTCAGCGCCGGGATGCCGAAGGCGGCGAACCGGGCGACGTCGGTCCAGCCCAGCTTGGCCCGGGCCGGTTGCCCGACCGCGGCCACGAAGGCGGCCGCCGCCGGCTCGGACAGCCCGGGCAGCGCGCCGCCGGAGGAGTCGGTGACCTCGCACGTCACCCCGGACGCGAGCGCGTCGGCGAACACCTCCCGCACGTGCGCGAGGGCCTGGTCCTCGTCCCGGTCCGGTGCGTACCGGAAGTTCACCGTGACCCGGCACGAGTCGGGGACGACGTTGCCGGCCACCCCGCCCTCGATCCGCACCGCGTTGAGGCCCTCCCGGTAGGTCAGCCCGTCGATCTCCACCTCCCGGGCGGCGTAGCCGGCCAGGGTGGCCAGGATCCCGGCGGCGCCGTGCACGGCGTTGACCCCGAGCCAGGAGCGCGCGCTGTGCGCCCGCCGGCCCGGGACGTCGAGCACCACCCGCAGCGTCCCCTGGCAGCCGCCCTCGACCACGCCGTCGGTCGGCTCCAGCAGGATCGCCAGGTCCCCGTACAGCCAGCCCCGCAGCTCCCGGGCGACCCGGCCCAGGCCGTTGCGGGAGGCCTCGACCTCCTCGTTGTCGTAGAAGACGAAGGTGAGGTCGGAGGCCGGCCGCGCCCCGGGGACGCCGAAGCGCCCGGCCAGCCGCAGCATCACCGCGTCCCCGGCCTTCATGTCGCTGGTGCCGCAGCCGTAGAGCAGCCCGGCGGCCTCGTCGACCCGGCTGGGCACGTTGCCGGCCAGCGGGACGGTGTCCAGGTGCCCGGCGAGCACCACCCGCGCGGGCAGGTCCAGGTTCGTGCGGGCCAGCACCGTGTCGCCGACCCGGACGACCTCCAGCCCGCCCAGCGCCCGCAGCGCCGCCTCGACCGCGTCGGCGAGCACCCGCTCGGTGCCCGACACCGACGGCACGTCGACCAGAGCACGGGTCAGCGCGAGCACGTCGGCGGACAGGTCGAGGACAGGAGGTGGACCGGCCGGGGCGCTCACGACTCCCGAGCCTACGGGCCGACGGCAGGCGCCCGGCCCCGAGCGGGGCAGTCCAGTCAGGTCACTACGCTCGACGCCCGTGACCTCCGCAACGCCGCCGACGTCCGGCGCGACCGCTGTCGGCTTCGCCACGGTGACCACCGCCGGCACCGTCCTCGACACCTGGTACCCCGCCCCGCGGCTGGGTGCGCCCGACGGGCAGTCCACCGGCACCCGGCAGATCGGGATCCTCGAGGCGGAGGGCGAGCTCGGCCCCGACTACGGCGGGCTGGTGCGCACCGACGACACCCGCGGCGTGCAGGTCGTCCCCGTCCGCACGGTGATCGCCGACCTGGCCGCCCCGCCGGTCGACGCGCACGACGTGTACCTGCGGCTGCACCTGCTGTCGCACCGGCTGGTCCGCCCGCACGGGACGAGCCTGGAGGGCGTCTTCGGGCTGCTCACCAACGTGGCCTGGACCAGCGCCGGGCCGGTGGAGGCGGCCGGCTTCTCCGCCGTCCGGATGCGGGCCGCCCTCGGCGCGGTCACCGTGTACTCGGTCGACAAGTTCCCCCGGATGGTCGACTACGTGGTCCCTCCCGGTGTCCGGATCGCCGACGCCGACCGGGTGCGGCTGGGCGCCCACCTCGCCGAGGGCACCACGGTCATGCACGAGGGCTTCGTCAACTACAACGCCGGCACCCTCGGGCCCTCGATGGTGGAGGGCCGGATCAGCGCCGGCGTCGTCGTCGGCCCGGACTCCGACATCGGCGGCGGCGCCTCGATCATGGGCACGCTGTCCGGCGGCGGGAAGCAGGTCGTCTCGATCGGCGCCGGCTGCCTGCTCGGGGCCAACGCCGGCATCGGCATCTCGCTGGGCGACCGCTGCGTGGTGGAGGCCGGCTGCTACGTGACCGCCGGCTCGCGGGTCACGCTGCCCGACGGCTCGGTGGTCAAGGCCGCGGAGCTGTCCGGCCGGGACGGCCTGCTGTTCCGCCGCAACTCGGTGTCCGGCGCGCTCGAGGCACTGCCCCGGGACGGCGACTGGGGCTCCCTGAACGCCGCCCTGCACGCGAACTAGAGGAAGGACCCCCTTGCCCCCACCGCTCGCAGGCTCGCGGCGGGACCCCGCAAGGGGGCTGACCCCGCGTGCTTTTTCGGGCTCGAGCGCGCGTGTTCTTTCGGGCTCAGGCGCCGTCCATGGCGTCGGGGTCGGGGGTCTCCGGTGAGTTGGACGGCGGCGCGGCCGGGGAGGCCAGGTGTTCCAGCAGCGCGACGGTGAACTCCTGCGGACGCTCCACGTGCGGTGAGTGGCCGACCCCGGGCAGCAGCACCTCCCGGTACCGCCCGCCGCTGGCGGCGTAGCGGTCCAGGACGGCGCGGGTCTGGCTGACCATCGGCTGCGGGCCGAACGCCGCCTCCCCCGGCCACCCCGGGACGGCGCCGATCGAGCCGAGGAAGGCCAGGTCGAACGCGGAGGTGTCGGAGACGATCAGGTCGGCGTCCCCGCGGACCCACAGCACCGGCGGCCGGACCGGCAGCTCGGTGATCCCTGAGACGTCGAAGACGGTCGGCGCCATGGTGTTCAGCACGCCCCGCTCCCCCGGTGCCGCGCCCGGCCAGGTCGCCACCTGGACGACGTCGCCCGGGTAGTGGTCCGGACCGGTCCGGGTGGTCAGCATCGAGGCGACGAAGACGTCCTCCAGCACCGGGTCCAGCGGCAGCGACCCCGGCGCGACGTAGAAGGACCGCAGCACCGACCGCGGGCTGTTCGGGTGGTCGGCCGTGGTGTCCCCGCCGGCGAGGGCGGCCACGAAGTCCGGGTTCGCCCCGCCGGCACCGGACCCGGTGCCGTCCGGGTGGACCGGCGTCCCGTCGCTGCCCGTCGTGGCCCCGAAGCCGTACGGCGAGACCGGCGCGACCAGCGCCACCGAGGCGACCCGGTCCGGGTGGTCGAGCAGGTGCTGCAGGACGACGCCGCCACCCATGCTCCAGCCGACCAGGTGCACCCGGTCCAGGCCGAGCGCGTCGACCAGCGCGGCCAGGTCGTCGGACCAGTCCCGGACCCCGCGCCGCGCGTCGACCGGCAGCGGCTCGGTGCCCCCGAAGCCGCGCAGGTCCACCGCCAGGGGACGCAGCTCCGCCGGCAGACCCAGTAGCTGCGGCTGCCAGAACGCCGCCGAGCTGACGTTGCCGTGCACGAACAGCAGCGCGTCACCGGGGCCGTACGGGTCGACGCCCTCGGCGGAGAGCACCTGCTGGGTCAGCCGCGCGGTGTCCACGGACGTGACGACGACACCGGGCAGCAGAGGATCGAGGGGCATGCAGGGTCTCCCGGGGGCCGCGGTCGCCGCGGCGTCGGCGTCCGGCGCGAGGCTAGCCAGCCCGGGCGCGCCGGGCCAGTGACCAGGGAACGCACAGCCGTGCCACCTACCATCGGCGGCGATGTCGAGTCCCCCGGTGACGCCGCGCCGGCCGCCGGCCCGGGGCGGCGCGACGACCGCCGGCCGGTCCACCGCACGCGCCACCTCTGCGCGGCGGCACCGGTCGCCGGGGCGTGGGCGGGGGCATCGCCGACCGCCGGCCGCCGGGCGCGTGCTGGGCTGGCTGCTCGCGGTGGCCGCCCTCATCCTGGTGGCCGTGCTCGCCGCCCACCGGGACGACCCCGCCGGGACGCCGATCGCCGGGCGCTGCACCGTCGCCGGGTCGGACCTCACGCTGACCACCGCCCAGGCGGCCAACGCCGCCACGATCGCCGCGGTGGCGCGCAGCCGCGGGCTCCCCGCGCGGGCGACGGTGATCGCCCTGGCCACGGCGCAGCAGGAGTCCCGGATCCGCAACCTCGACCACGGCGACCGCGATTCGCTGGGGCTGTTCCAGCAGCGCCCGTCCCAGGGTTGGGGCAGCGAGGCGCAGGTGCAGGACCCGGTCTACTCGGCCGGGAAGTTCTTCGACGGGCTGATCGAGGTCCCCGGCTGGGAGACCGGCCGGCTGACCGAGGTGGCCCAGCGGGTGCAACGCAGCGGCTTCCCCGAGGCGTACCAGCAGTGGGAGGCGATGGCCGGCACGCTGACCGGCGCGCTCCTGGCCGACACGCCGGCACAGCTGTCGTGCACCTACAGCCCGCCGGACGCCGACGGCCCGCTGGACGACCGGGCCGTCGCCGTCGCCGACGTCGTCCGCCGCGAGGCCGGCCCCCCGACCGTGCTGCCCGACGGCGTGGTGTCGGTGACCCCGGCCGGCTGGCCGGAGGCCACCTGGGCCGTCGCCCACGCCGAGCGGCTCCAGCTGGCCGAGGTCGTCCGGGACGGCTGGCGCTGGACGCCGGACGGCGGCTGGGCGGCCGACGCGGCCACCGCCGGGGCACCCCTGACCCTCTCGCTCGCCCGCTGAGACCGGGGACGTCGGACCCCGGTCAGCCGAGCACCTCGACGACGGCGAGCGCCGTCGCGTCAACCCCACCGCCGTCCTGCGCGGTCCACAGCGCCGAGACGGCGGCGCAGACGATCGTCCAGCGCCGGCCGCGGTCGGCGTCCACGCCCATCGCCGGGCAGATCAGCTCCAGCCGGCGCTCGAGCAGGCCGCGCAGCGCGGCGCGCTCGCCGGGCAGCGACCCCAGCGGGTTGAGCAGGGCGACACCCACGTCCAGGGCCGGGTCGCCCCACACCCCGCGCGGGTCGATGACCACCGGCCCGGACGCCGAACGCAGCACGTTGGCGTGGTGCAGGTCGCCGTGGCACAGCGCCCGCACCCGGGTCGTGGCCAGCAACCCGTCCAGCACGTCGGCCGCCGAGCCGGTCACCTCCGGCGGCAGGTCGGGATGGCCGGTGCGCAGGTCGACCAGGGCGCCGGCGTCGACGGCGCGGTCCGGGCGGGCGTGCCCCGCCGTGTGCAGCGCCCGGGCCACCGCGCCCATCAGCGGGAACGCCTCCTCGTCGGGCGCGGCCAGCAGGTCGGTGCCGGGGCGGGCCCGCTCCAGCAGCACCGCCTCGGCGTCGTCCCCGCCGACGTCGGCGGCCAGCAGCCGCACCGCGCCCCGGCCGTCCCACACGGCGAGGACGGCCGCCTCCCGGGCCACGTCGCGCTCGGCCGTGGGAAAGCCGATCTTGAGCACGGTCTCCCCCGCCGGCGCCACCCAGTGCCAGGTCACCGGGAACGGCGCCCCCGGCTGCACGTCCCAGCGGGTGGCGTACCGGGCGACCAGCTCGGGGAGCCGGTCGCACCACGCCGTCCCGGCCTCGCCGTGGGCCGCCGTCATCGCCGTCCGCAGGGCAGCGGGGACGTCGACCGCCGGGCTCATCCGGCCGCCCTCATCCAGTCAGGCGCTCGACCGCCGCCCCGACCCGCTCGTCGGAGGCGGTGAGCGCCATCCGCACGTGCCGGGAGCCGGCCGGCCCGTAGAAGGTGCCGGGGGCGGCGACCAGCCCGAGCCCGGCCAGCCAGTCGATCGTCGTCCAGCAGTCCTCGTCCCGGGTGACCCACAGGTACAGCCCGGCCTCGGAGTGGTCGATCCGGGCGCCGGCGGCGCGGACCGCCGCGGCAAGCCGGTCGCGGCGCCGGCCGTACCGGGCGCGCTGCTCGGCGACGTGCGCGTCGTCGGACAGCGCGGCGGCCATCGCCGCCTGGACCGGGGTGGGCACCAGCAGGCCGAGGTGCCGGCGGGCCTCCCAGACCCGCCGGACCAGGACCGGGTCACCGGACAGCAGCCCGCCGCGGTAGCCGGCCGCGGTGGACTGCTTGGACAGCGAGTGCACCGCCAGCAGGCCGGCGTGGTCGGGCCCGGCCACGGCCGGGTGCAGCACCGAGCGCGGCGCGACGTCCCAGCCGAGCTCGACGTAGCACTCGTCGGCGACCACCGGCACCCCGTGCTCGCGGCCCCAGGACACCCAGCGGGAGAGCTCCTCGTCGGTGAGCACCCGGCCGTGCGGGTTGCCCGGCGAGTTCAGCCACACCAGGACGACGTCGGCCGCGTCGTCCGGGGGGACGTCGGAGCGCAGCACGTCCAGCCCGGCGACGATCGCGCCGACCTCGTAGGTGGGGTAGGCGACCTCGGGGACGACGACCGTGCCCCGCCCGGCCAGCCCCAGCAGCGTCGGCAGGAACGCCACCAGCTCCTTGGAGCCGATCGTCGGGACCACCGACGGGTCGGCGGCGAACGGGTCGGCGAGCGTGACGCCCAGCCGGCGCTGCAGCCAGCCGGCGGCCGCCCGGCGGACGTCCGCGGTGCCCAGCGCGGTCGGGTAACCGGGTGCGTTGCCGGCCGCGGCGAGCGCCTCGGCGAGCACCGGCGGGGTCGGGTCCACCGGTGTGCCGATGGACAGGTCGACGACCCCGCCTGGATGCTGGGCGGCGCGCGCCCGGGCCGGGGCGAGGGAGTCCCAGGGGAAGTCCGGCAGCCGGCGCGGGGACGCCGCCCGCGGTGCCGCCGGAGTCACTCTCCCTGCGGCGGGAGGGCGGCCACCAGCGGGTGGTCCTTGGCGATCTTCCCGGTCTTCGCGGCGCCGCCCGGGCTGCCCAGGTCGGAGAAGAACTCCACGTTGGCGTTGTAGAAGTCCTTCCACTTGTCCGGGACGTCGTCCTCGTAGTAGATGGCCTCCACCGGGCAGACCGGCTCGCAGGCACCGCAGTCGACGCACTCGTCGGGGTGGATGTAGAGCATCCGCTCGCCCTCGTAGATGCAGTCCACCGGACACTCGTCGATGCACGCCTTGTCGAGGACGTCGACACAGGCCTGGGTGATGACGTAGGTCACGGGGTTCCTCCGGGGGCGCACGGGCGGCGACTCCTGGGCACGGCCCAGGGTCGATTCGATCGGTTGGAGTATCCCCTGCCCGCTCCTCCCGGGCGAAACGGGTCGGCGGCCCACCCCCTCGTCGGGGGCGTCCCCCAGCGCCAGCAGGATCGCCCCATGGGACAGCGCAGATCGCCCCTCGGCGTGGCCGACCTCGAGCTGCTCGCCGCCCGCGGCTGGCAGGGCCTGGAGGAGGCCCGGCTGGGCGACTGGCTGCTCCGGGCCGGCGGGGGCTTCACCGGGCGGGCCAACTCCGCGCTGGTCGTCGGCGACCCAGGCATCGCGCCCCGGGACGCGGTCGACGCCGTCGCCGGCTGGTACGACGCCCGCGGCCTGCGTCCCCGCGCTCAGCTGCCCGGCCGGCAGGCGCGCGCCGCGGACGCCGCCTTCGCCGCGGCCGGGTGGGAGCGCGAGGGTGACGTGCTGGTGCTCACCGCCCCGGTGGCGCCCCGCCCGCCCGGCGACGTGCCGGTCGACCTCTCGTTCGCCCCGGACGACGGCTGGCTGGCCGCTTACCGGTACCGGGGGGCGCCGTTGCCCCCGGTCGCCGTCCGGGTGCTGACCAACGCGTCCGACGTGGTCTTCGCCGCCGTGCGGCCCGACCCGGCGCCCGCCCCGCCCGTCGCCGTCGCCCGCGGTGTGCTGACCGGGGGCTGGCTCGGGGTCACCGCGGTGACCGTCGACGAGCGGCACCGCCGCCGCGGGCTGGCCACCGAGGTGATGGCAGCGCTGCAGCGCTGGGCCGCCGAGCGCGGTGCCACCTCGGTGTACCTGCAGGTCACCGCGGACAACGCACCGGCGCTGGCCCTCTACCGGCGGGACGGGTTCATCGAGCACCACCGCTACCACTACCGGCGCCGGCCGGGGTGAGCGCCGGGCGGGGGGCCGCCGGTGGTCGCGGGGTGCCGAGCACGCGGCCGACGGCGACGGCGGCGGCCAGCACCCCGAGCAGCAGGAAGGCCAGGTTCACCAGCTGGGTGACGCCGTCCCCACCGGTGATGAGCAGGTCCCCCTCCGAGGTCGGGACGGACCCGCGGACGGCGATCACCAGCCAGACCACCGCGGGCAGCACGCCGACCAGTCGCGAGCCGGAGCAGCGGTGCGCGAGGGTGACCAGCGCCAGGTTGCCGGCCACCGCAGCGACCACCGACACCGGCACCGGGACCCCGCCCAGCCGCCACGGCAGCCAGAAGACCTCCACCAGCGCCAGCCAGGCCGCGACCAGGACGGCGAGCAGGCCCCAGCCGAGCAGTCGCAGCGCCCGGCTCACGTCAGCCCGGCGAACAGGTCGTCCTCCCAGCCCTCCGGGCCCGACCCCTCCGGGCCCCGCTGCCCGCGCACCAGCCGGTAGTACTCGACGCCCAGCACCTCCAGGCCGAGGTTGTTCGACAGCGCGAAGAAGGGCCCGTCGACGGTGATCTGGGTGGGGTGCGCGCGCATCGCAGCGTCCTTCTGCCCCGCATGGGCGGTCCCGTCGACCGCGGCGGTGACCAGGTCGTCGTCGACGGCGAAGGGCAGCTCGTCGACGTCTCCCAGGCCCTCGAACGGCGAGGCCTCCCCGAGCGCGGCCATCGCCTCGATGCCCCGCCGGAGCACCGAGCGGGGCGTGCAGCACCAGTAGACCTTGGCCACGTCCCAGGCCGCGCCCAGGTCGGGCCGGTGTGCCGGGTCGGCGGCCCGCTCCACCGCGCGCATCGTCACCCGGTGGGCCTGGATGTGGTCGGGGTGCCCGTAGCCGCCCTGCTCGTCGTAGGTGACCACCACCTGCGGGCGGACCTCGCGGACCACGGCGACCGCCGCGTCGACGGCCTCGTCCAGGTCGGCGTTCCAGAACGCCCGCGGCGCGTCGTTCGCCGGCGTGCCCATCATCCCGGAGTCCCGGTACCGGCCCGCTCCGCCGAGGAACCGCCAGTCGGTGACGCCCAGGGCCGCCATCGCGTCCGCCAGCTCGCCGATCCGGTACCCGCCCAGCTGGTCGGCCTGGTCGGCGGCCAGCTGCGCCAGCTCGGGCACCAGCACCTCGCCCTCCTCACCGAGGGTGCAGGTGAGCAGGGTGACCTGCGCCCCCTCGGCGACGTACCGGGCCATGGTCGCCCCGTTGTTGATGGTCTCGTCGTCGGGGTGGGCGTGCACGAGCAGGAGCCGTCTGTTCACATCGCGATCCTGCCGGATCGCACCGCGGCCACGAGCCGTCCCCTGGTTCGTGGAGCTGCTGCGACGCACTCCGGCGGGACCCTGCGGGCCCGCGCCCGATCACGACTGGACCGCAGCCGTGATCACCCCCTCCTACAACACCCTGGTCGCCTCGGCGTAGTGGCAGGCGTTCAGGTGGCCGGCCCCCCGCTCCTCGAGCGCGGGGTCGACGGTGATGCAATGCTGGCGCTCGGCGTCGGACAGCTCGTTGGCGAACTTCTGGCAGCGGGTGCGGAACCGGAAGCCCGAGGGCGGGTTGGCCGGGCTCGGGACGTCGCCGGAGATGATGATCCGCTGCCGGGCGCGCTCCCGGCGGGGGTCGGGCAGCGGGATCGCCGAGAGCAGCGCCTGCGTGTAGGGGTGCGCCGGTGAGTCGAAGAGCTCGTCGCGGTCGGCGATCTCGATGATCCGGCCCAGGTACATCACCGCGACCCGGTCGGAGATGTGCTTGACCACCGACAGGTCGTGCGCGATGAACAGGTAGGACAGCGCCAGCTCGTTCTTGAGGTCCTCGAGCAGGTTGATCACGCCGGCCTGGATGGACACGTCCAGCGCCGACACCGGCTCGTCGAGGACCAGCACCTTGGGCTGCAGCGCGAGCGCCCGGGCGATGCCGATGCGCTGCCGCTGCCCACCGGAGAACTCCGAGGGGTACCGGTTGGTGTGCTCGGGGTTGAGCCCGACGGTCTCCACCAGCTCCCGGACCCGGGCCCGCAGCTCGGTGTCGTCCTTGGTCAGGCCGTGGATGATCAGCGGCTCGGCCACGATGTCGAAGACCGGCAGCCGGGGGTTGAGCGAGGCGTAGGGGTCCTGGAACACCAGCTGGATGTCCCGGCGCAGCGGCCGCATCTCCTTGCGGGACAGCCCCACCAGCTCGCGTCCCTGGAAGGTCACCGACCCGGCGGTGGCCGGCTGCAGGTTGAGGATGGCCCGGCCGGTGGTCGACTTGCCGCAGCCGGACTCCCCGACCAGGCCGAGGACCTCACCGGGGTAGAGGTCCAGGTCCACGCCGTCGACGGCGCGGACCGCCCCGACCGTCCGCTTGATCAGGCCGCCGCCCTTGATCGGGAAGTGCTTCTCCAGCCCGCGGACGGTGAGGATCGGCTCCCCTCGGCGGGTGGACCCGTCGCCGGGGCGCTGGGTGGTGGGGGCGCTCATGCCCGCTCTCCGTTCGTGGTGCCGGTCGTGGGCGCGGGCGCCGAGGTGCTGACCACGCTGCCGGTGTCGGCGCGGCCGGTGCCGCTCTCGGTCTGCTCGGCGGGCGGGGTGCCGGGGGCGGCGGCGTCCCGGGCGCTCTCGGCGGTGGCCAGGTCGGCGGGCAGCGGCTCCCCGGCCAGACCGGAGTCGTCGGCGGTGTCGCTGAACACCTCGGTCGCGTCCCCGTGCGCGCGGGCCACCTGCTCGGTGCGGATGCACGCGGCCTGGTGGCCCGCCCCGACCTGGAGCAGCGGCGGCTCGGCCTCGTCGCACTGGGCGACGTGCAGCGGGCAGCGCGGCGCGAACGGGCAGCCCGGGGGCATGTTGAGCAGCGAGGGCGGCGCGCCGAGGATGGGGGTCAGCCGCTCCTTGGTGGTGGCGTCCAGCCGCGGCAGCGAGCCCAGCAGCCCGAGCGTGTAGGGCATCCGCGGCTCGTAGTAGATGTCCTCGACGCTGCCGATCTCCACGGGGCGGCCGGCGTACATGACCAGCACGCGGTCGGCGATGCCGGCGACGACGCCCAGGTCGTGGGTGATGAGCACCATGGCCGCACCGGTCTCCTGCAGCGCGGTCTGCAGCACCTCGAGGATCTGCGCCTGCACGGTCACGTCGAGGGCCGTCGTCGGCTCGTCGGCGATGATCACCTCGGGCTGGTTGGCCATCGCGATGGCGATGACCACCCGCTGGCGCATGCCGCCGGAGAACTCGTGGGGGTAGGCGCGCACCCGGTCCCCGGCGTTGGGGATGCCGACCAGCTCGAGCAGCTCCACCGCCCGGGCCTCGGCCGCCTTGGACGACAGCGACCTGTCGTGGCTGCGCAGCGTCTCCTCGATCTGGAACCCGATCCGGTACACCGGGTCCAGCGAGGTCATCGGGTCCTGGAAGATCATCGAGACGCCCTTGCCGCGGACGCGCGACATGCTGCGGTCGCTCTGGCCGAGCAGTTCCTGCCCGCGGTACCGGACCGAGCCGCTGACCCGGGCCGAGCCCGGCAGCAGGCCCATGACCGCCAGCGACGTCACCGACTTGCCGGAGCCGGACTCCCCGACGATGCCGAGCACCTCACCGGAGCGCAGCGTGTAGTCGACACCGCGGACGGCGTGCACCAGACCGTCCTCGGTGGGGAAGCGGACGTTGAGGTCGCTGACCTGCAGCAGCGGCGCTGCGGGGTCGAAGCCGCCGAGGCTGGTGGTGCGGGAACCGGCCTGGCTGAGCCCGCCGTTCGTGCCCAGCGTGCCGGCCGAGGAGGCCCCGACGGCGGTGGCACCGGACGCGCCGGGGCCGGGGGTCCCGAGGGTGGACATGGATCTCCTGTTCGAGGGGACGTGTCAGGCCCGCACGCGGCGGTTGCTCGGGTCGAAGGCGTCGCGGATGCCGTCGCCGATGAGGTTGATCGCCAGCACGATGGCGATGAGCGCGATCCCCGGGAAGTAGAACAGCCACGGCCGGGTGCTCGCGGCCTGCACACCGTCGGAGACCAGCCGGCCCAGCGACGTCTGGTTGGCCCCGTTGACGCCGAACCCGAGGTAGGTCAGGGCGGCCTCGAGGGTGATGGCGGTGGCGGCGGCCAGCGTCGTCCACACGATGAGCGAGCCCAGCGTGTTGGGGATCAGGTGCTTGAAGATGATCCGACTGTCGGAGGCGCCCATGGCGTGCGCGGCCTCGACGTACTCCTTCTCGCGCAGCGAGAGGAACTGGCTGCGCACGATGCGCGCCAGGTCCAGCCAGCCGAACAACCCCAGGATGATGCCGACGCCGAGCGGGGTGCGGGAGCCGGGGAAGTTGCTCGCCACGACGATCAGCACGACCAGCAGCGGCACGGTCAGCACCAGGTCGACGAAGCGCATGAGCAGGCTGTCGACCCACTCGCCGAAGTAGCCGGCCAGGGCCCCGACGAGCAGACCGAGGGGGAAGGCGATGACCACGAACAGCAGCACGATGAACAGCGAGCGCTGCACGCCGGTCATGATCCCGGCCATCAGGTCGCGACCGATCTCGTCGCTGCCCATCAGGTAGCCGGCCGTGCCCGGCGGCACGGACTGCTGGCTGCTGTTCTGCGTGGCGTAGTCCACCCCCGTGACGAGGGGGCCGAGGAACCCGAAGGCCAGCAGCAGCACGAAGATGACCACCCCGGTCATCCCGACCTTGTTGTGGAAGAACCGCCGGATGATCTGCTGCCGCTGGCTGCGGGCCTTGACGGTGAACTCGCGCTCGACCCCGCCGCCGCTCTGCGGCGTGCCAGGGGTGGCGGGCAGTACCCCGCCGGCGGTGTCGGTGCCGGCCTGGGTGGTGGCCATGTCGTCCTTCTCTCTCGCGCGGCTCAGGCGAGCCGGATCCGCGGGTCCAGGACCGCGTAGAGGATGTCGGCGATCAGGTTGAAGAGGACGACGAAGACGGCGCTGACCAGCAGCCAGCCGAGGACGACGTTGATGTCGTTGTTCCCGATGCCGTTGAGCAGCAGGTACTCGCCCATGCCGTGCCAGACGAAGACCGTCTCGGTGATCACGGCGCCGCCGAAGAGGGTGCCGATGCCCAGGGCGACGACGGTGGTCAGCGGGATGAGCGCGTTCCGCAGCCCGTGCCGGACCACCGTGCGCCGGTAGGTGAGGCCCTTGGCCCGGGCCAGCCGCATGTAGTCCGAGCCCAGCACGTCCAGCATCGCCGCGCGCTGGAACCGGCTCCAGGCGGCGAACGAGAGCGCCGCCAGGCTGATCGTGGGCAGGATCAGGTGGCCCAGCCGGTCGGACCACAGCTCCCAGCCCTCGGCGTACAACCCGAGCCCGGGTGTCTCCTCACCGATCGTGTACAGCACCTGGGAGCCCAGCAGGTCGTTGACCCCGCCGGCCACGAACTCCTTGAGCAGCGCGGCGAACCAGAACGTGGGCAGCGCGATGAGCAGGTAGACGACGAAGGTGAAGGCGTAGTCCGAGGCCTTGTACTGGCGGACGGCGCCGATCACGCCCACCACAACCGCCAGCAGGATGGCGATGACCACGGCGGCCAGGATCATCCGCCCGGTGACCAGGATCCGGCCGGTGAGCTGGTCGGCCACCGGCGTCCCGTTGACGGTCTGCCCGAAGTCGCCGGTGACCGCGCCGGACAGCCAGTTCCAGTACCGGACGAAGAAGTTGTCGTTGAGGCCCAGTTCCTCGCGGAGGTTGTTGAAGAACGACTCCGGGGGGCGGGGGTTCTGGGTGTAGTACCGGGCCAGCGGATCGAAGCTGGCGGCGCAGAGCGCGAACACCAGGAACGAGCTCACCAGCAACACGAAGACCGACGCGATGATCCGCCGGATCGTGAAGAAGAACATGCGGTGACCTTACGCCGGGAGCGGAAGTCGTCCGGTCTCGGAACGACCTGTTCAGCGAGCGATCCTGCGGCACGGACGGGGCGGCGGGAGGGGCTGCCGACGAGGCCGCCGACAGCCCCTCCCGGACGCACCACGGCCCCCGGGAGGTGGTCCCAGGGGCCGCGGGCCCGGGCCCCGGCGCCGCCGCTGGACGGCGGCGCCGGGCCGGGGTGGTGCTCGGTGCGGGTGGTGCTCGGTGCTCGGTGCGGGTGGTGCTCAGTGCCGACCGGAGGTCACTGGACGGTCCAGGTCTCCGAGTTCCACAGCGGACCGGCCTCGGTGGGGTTGTCCTGCACCCCTTCGATGGAGGACTGGTACGCGACGAAGGTCGGCTTCTGGTACAGCGGCACGGTGGCCATCTGCTCCCAGAGCAGGGCGTCGATCTGGTTGCCCAGCTCCTGCTGACGCGCGCGGTCGGGCTCGGTGGCGAGCTCGGCGAACAGTGCGTCGATCTCCGGCGTCCCGACCCGCGAGTAGTTCTGCTGGATGTTGTCGCCCTGCGGGCTCTGGTAGATCGACTGCGCAGAGGTGACGAACGGGTTGCCCACCCAGGCGAACAGCGCGGCCTGGAAGCCACCGGCCTCGAGGCTGGTCGGCTGCTCGGCCCCGGCGAAGATGTCCGGGTTGGCGTTGAACGTCGCGTTGATGCCCGCCTCGCGCAGCTGCGGGATCATCACCTCGATCGTCGTCTGCCGCAGCGGGTTGTTCGCCGTCGTGTCGATCTGGATGTTGAGCGGGCCGCGCTGCGGGTGGGTGTAGATCCCGTCCGGGCCGGCGGTGTAGCCCGACTGCTCCAGCAGCTGGCGGGCCTGGTCGACGCTCTGCGTCTTGACCTCGGCCGGCGCGGTGTCCTCGTACTCCGGCTGGGTGTTGAGCCAGATCCGGTTGTTGAGGACCTGGGCGTCGCTGGAGAACTGGCCCACGGTCTGGGCGACGATCTCCTCACGGTCCAGCGCGTAGGCGAAGGCGTTGCGGACGTTCGGGTCGGCCAGGTGCGGGTCCTGGGTGTTGAAGTCCACGTGCTCGAACGAGAGACCGAAGTTGATCTCGCTGGACACGTTGGGCTCCAGCGCCTGGATCTGGTCGACCAGGTCCAGCTGCGGCTGCGGGTAGATGACGCCGAGCTCGCCGGACTGGATGCCCTGCACCGCCGTCGTCGGGTCGTTGCCGATGTTCTGGATGATCAGCTGCTCGAGGTTCGGGCCCTCGCCCCACCACTCGGGGTTCGGGGTGAGCACGATGATCTGGCCACCGGCGTCGATGTTCTCGGCCAGCACCTGCCAGGGGCCACCGGAGATGTCGCCGACGATGCCCTCGCTGATCGGCCAGCCGGTGGTGATGGTCTCGCAGAGCGCGACCGGGTCCTCGTTGGCCATCAGGTGCGCGGGCAGCAGGTTCTCGAAGTTGCCCTGCCAGTCGGCGAACGGCGTCGAGTAGGTGACGGTGACGGTCTTGCCGTCGTCGGCGCCCTCGATGCTCTCGATGACGTCGTAGCCGGTGGTCGACAGGACCGCGGGGCAGCCGCCCTGAGCCGGGTCACCGCTGCGGTTGGCCTGCCAGGTGAACTCGAAGTCGTCGGCGGTGATCGGGGTGCCGTCGCTCCACACCGCGTCCGGGTTGATCGAGTAGGTGTTGACCTGGGTCCCGCCGTTCTCCTCGAGGGTCGGCTCCTCGGTCAGCAGGTCGTCGTTGTACGTGACGGTGAAGTCGGGCTGGATGTGGTACGGCGAGGGCAGGACGCCGATGAGCACGTTGGCCACCGACGTCGCGTTGCCGGCTGCGATGTTCGGGTAGAGGTTCTCGGGGAAGTCCGTCGACTCACCGAAGACCACCCGGCCGGAGGGGCCGCCGGCCTGGCCTTCGTCGCCGCCTCCATCGTCGCCGCCGCCACCACAGGCCGACAGCGCCATCGCGCCGGCGATGCCGGTGGCGATGAGCGCTGAACTGCGCTTGCTCAACTTCACGTTCGGTTGCCTCCTCGACCCGCTCGTGCGGGAGGGATGATCAGGTCGACCGACCCGGGATCGGCCGGATGGGCCGGGGACGGAATCGTCACAGCCTGTCGGACAGCTGTCGCCCCCGCGTGACAGGCGCGACGGGTGGACCCTAGGCAGTGCCGGAAGACACCGTCCACGGACGTCACCGATTTGTGACCTGTGCTCAGGACCGTCCCCGAGCCGCCACTGAAAACCGGGCGCAGGGGCGCCCGGCCCACGGTTCCGTGGAGCCGGTCGCGGTCTGCCTGACGGACGCGCCGGCCCGGCGGTCGGGGATGTGTGCGCACCGCCCACCCGGGTACCTCTCCACAGACCTGTTGCCGCACCGAGGAGGACCCATGAGTGCCATGGACAAGATGAAGAACAAGGCCGAGGAGCTCACCGGACAGGGCAAGGAGGCCGCCGGCAAGGCGACCGGGAACCGCGACCTGGAGGCCGAGGGCCACGTGGACCAGGCCAGCGGCAACGCCAAGCAGGCCGGCGAGAAGGTCAAGGACATCTTCAAGTGACCTCCGGCCTCACCTGGTGAGGCCCGGCTCCCCGGAGCCACCGCGGGCGGTGCACCGCCCGCCCCTGTCGGAGCGCCGGCGCGGCCCGTCCGCGACGGCGCTCCGCCACGTCCACCCCCGGGCCGCACTCTTACCTCCGCGCTTTCGGTACCGAAAGCGCGGCACGGCGGCGCTGCTCAGAGGACGAGCGCAGCCTGGATCCGGCGGACGACGGCGTCCATGTCGCGGAGATCGACCGAGCTCAGCCGGATGACCCGCCAGCCCGCCGCGGTCATGCGGGCGTAGCGCAGGTCGTCCCTCACGATCTGCAGGCCGTCGAAGTGGTACGCACCCTCGTACTCGACGACCACCTTGTGCTCCGGCCAGGCCAGGTCGACCTGACCGAGCCACGCCCCCTCGACCGCCAGCACGAACTGCGGCACGGGCGGGGCGAGACCGGCCACCTGGCACGCCACCCGCACCCAGGACTCGGGCGGGCTCTGTGCCCTGCCGTCGGCGAGAGTCAGCGCGCGCTGCGCCCGCCGACCGCGCCACCTGCCCGGAGCACGCCCCAGCAGCGCGGCCAGGTCGACGTCCGAGAGGGCCCCGTCGCGCAGCATGCCGTCGAGGGTCGCGACGGCGTCCGGAGTCCGGTCGAGGGTGGCGACGTCCCACGCCGTCCGGATCGGAGTGGTCACCGGGATGGCGTCCTCGACCACCACGACCTCCGAACGTGCCAGGTCGGTGCGGTGCACCCGGACACCCCGCGGTCCCCGCCACGGGCTGAGCGCCGGGACGATGACGGTGACGGGATCGGACGCGCTCGCGAAGGGCGCGCCGAACCAGCCGGCCGCCGAGCGACCGGCGATGACCCCGTCCGGCGGCGCGACCAGGGCGACGGCCCGGCTGAGCAGCTGGTGGTCGAGCGAGATGCCCGGGTCGGCGTAGACGTTGTGCAGCAGCCGCCGGAAGAGGCCGCTCTGCAGCTGCCGTCGGGTGACCGCGCCCTCGGCGATGGCATGGCTGCCGAGGAAGACACCGTGGGGCAGCGGCCGTCGCAGCATCCGGCCAGCCTGGCCGAGCGGAGCGGCCGACCGTCGCGCCGTCCACAGGCGGCGCCTCCCCGCGCGCTTTCGGTACCGAAAGCGCGGGGTGCTTTCGGTACCGAAAGCGCGGGGGTGGGGGTCAGAGGCGCAGCAGGAGGGCGCGGACGGCGGGGAGCAGGGGGCGGTCCGCGGGGATCCAGTCCAGCGCCTCGAGGTCGTGCCCGGCCACCCAGCGCAGCTCGCTGTGCTCGTGGGCCACCACCTCACCCACGGCCACCCGGCCCCACCACACGCGCAGCGTCGAGGCCCCCGGGTCGCCGCCGGAGACGACGCCGTCCAGCGGCACCTCGCCGAGGAACGCCTGCGGGGCGACGAGGACGCCGAGCTCCTCCTGGCACTCGCGGACCAGCGCGGTCAGGTGGTCCTCCCCGCGCTCGACCTTGCCACCGGGGAACTCCCAGAGCCCGGCCAGCGGTCCGGTCCCGCGCCGGGCGACCAGCACGCGGCGCCGCTGGTCGACGAGGGCGGCACCGACGACCTGGGTGACCGACAGGGCCCGCAGCGCGGCGGCCGCGGCATAGGCGTCCCGATGGGCCTGCATCGAGCGCAGCAGCCGGCGCCGCAGCACCGGCCGCCCGATCAGCGGCGACCGGCCGGACGCCCAGTCGACCTCCTCGACCACCAGCGTGCCAGCCTGGGTGGGCGAGAAGTGCCGGGTGTGGGTCAGCGCGCCGGAGGCACCCTGGTAGACGTCCCGGTGCGGGCGGACCGACTCGACCTCGCGCAGCGGGTGCGGCCAGGGCCGGCCGAGGGCGCGGGCGACGTCGAACGCCACGGTCAACGGCGCCTCCACCAGAGTGGTGAACCGCAGCTGGGACACGGCCGCAGCCTGTCAGACACGGCAGGATGGGCTCCGTGCGCATATCCGCCCGAGTCGACTACGCGGTGCGGGCGGCCATCGAGCTGGCCGCCGCGGCCCCCGGCGCCCTGACCTGTGACCGCATCGCCCAGGCGCAGGGCATCCCCTCGCGGTTCCTGCAGGCGATCCTGGGCGACCTCCAGCACGCCCGGCTGGTCACCAGCCAGCGCGGCCGCGAGGGTGGCTACCGGCTCGCGCTCCCCGCGGAGCAGGTCTCGATCGCCCGGGTGATGCGCGTCGAGCAGGGGTTCCTCGCCGAGGTCCACGGCCAGCGGCCCGAGGACGTCGAGTACCCGGGCACCGCGGCGCCCCTGGCCGGCGTCTGGGTGGCGGCCCGGGAGAGCTACCGGCAGGTCCTGGAGCGGGTGACGCTGGCCGACGTCGTCGCCGGCACCCTGCCGCCCCACGTGGCGGAGCTGGCCGAGCTGGAGAGCGCCTGGCGCTCCTTCGGCGCTCCCGAGGACCCCGGGTCCAGCCGGGCGGACGGCGGGCAGGACACCGCCGGACGCACGACGGCGCCCGCCTGAGCGCGACCCGCCGGGGTCACGGGCCCATCCGGGCCGGGTGTGGGACGATCGGCGGGTGACTGACTGCGGCTCGCTCCTCGTGGCGCGGCTGCACGTCGATCTGGCGCGGGTCTCCAGCGCCGCGTGTCGCACCGCGCGCTGACCCGGTTCTGGCCGCAGCCCCCGCTGCAGACCCCTTCGGCAGCACCCCGGTCGCCCGCCCGTGCGGCGCGCGCCGGCGCAGAGGAGAAGTACTGACGTGTCCTCCCCCACCCGCACCAGCAACCGCCCCGTCCGTGGGCAGGGCCAGTGGGCGCTCGGCTACCGGGAGCCCCTGAACCCCAACGAGCGGATGAAGAAGGACTCCGACGGCCTCGAGGTCCGGCAGCGGATCCTGGACATCTACGCGAAGACCGGCTTCGACGGCATCGACCCCGGCGACCTGCGCGGCCGGATGCGCTGGATGGGGCTGTACACCCAGCGCGCCCAGGGCATCCCCGGCGGCAAGACCGCCGTGCTGGAGGCCGAGGAGCTCGAGGACTCCTACTTCATGATGCGGGCCCGCATCGACGGCGGGCAGCTGACCAGTGACGCGCTCCGGGTCCTCGGCGGGATCAGCACCGAGTTCGGCCGGGACGTCGCCGACGTCACCGACCGGCAAAACGTGCAGTACCACTGGATCCGCATCGAGGACGTGCCCGAGATCTGGCGGCGGCTGGAGTCGGTCGGCCTCAGCACGATGGAGGCCTGCGGCGACGTGCCGCGCGTGATGCTCGGGTGCCCGCTCGCCGGGATCCTCGAGGACGAGGTCCTCGACGCCACCGACGTCATCGCCGAGACCGTCGAGAAGTACGTCGGCAACCCCGAGTTCAGCAACCTGCCGCGCAAGTGGAAGACGTCGATGTCCGGCTGCGTCGACCACTGCACCGAGCCCGAGATCGACGACGTCTCCTTCGTCGGGGTGCGGAACGAGGCCGGCGAGGCCGGCTACGACCTCTGGGTCGGCGGCGGGCTGTCCACGAACCCGATGTTCGCCCAGCGGATCGGCGTCTTCGTCCGGCCCGACCAGGTCACCGACGTCTGGGCCGCCTGCACCGCGATCTTCCGCGACTACGGGTACCGCCGGCAGCGCAACCGCGCCCGGATCAAGTTCCTGATGGCCGACTGGGGCCCGGAGAAGTTCCGCCAGGTCCTGCAGGACGAGTACCTGCACGCGGCGCTGCCCGACGGCCCGGCGCCCGCCCCGGCGAAGCACGACCAGCGCGACCACGTCGGCGTCGCGAAGCAGAAGGACGGCCGCAACGCCGTCGGCTTCGCGCTGCGGACCGGCCGCATCACCGGCTCGCTGCTCACCCGGATCGCCGACCTGGCCGACGAGTACGGCGAGGGCCGGATCCGGACGACGACCCAGCAGAAGCTGGTCGTCCTGGACGTCCCCGACGAGCGGGTCGAGGCGCTGGTCGAGGCGCTGGAGGCGCACGACCTGCAGGTGCGGCCCAGCGCCTTCCGCCGCGGCACGATGGCGTGCACCGGGCTGGAGTTCTGCAAGCTGGCCATCGTCGAGACCAAGCAGTTCGCCCAGGACCTCTACAGCGACCTGGAGAAGCGGCTGCCGGAGTTCGACGAGCCGATCGGCATCAACGTCAACGGCTGCCCCAACAGCTGCGCCCGGTTCCAGACCGCCGACATCGGCTTCAAGGGCATGATCGTAACCAACGCCGAGGGCGAGAGCGTGGAGGGCTTCCAGGTGCACCTGGGCGGCCACCTGGGCGTCGAGGCCGCATTCGGCCGCAAGCTCCGCGGTCACAAGGTGACCAAGGAGGAGACCGCGGACTACGTCGTGCGGCTGCTGCGCGGGTACCAGGAGCGCCGCGAGCCGGGCGAGCGGTTCGCCACCTACGTGACCCGGGCCGACGAGGCCTGGCTGGTCTGACCACCGTGACGCAGGCCTCGCCCGGAAGAACCCGGCAGCTGCCCCCGTTCCACTGCCCGTACTGCGGGGAGGAGGACCTCATCCCGCACGGTGAGGACGACGGGGGATGGCGCTGCGGCGCCTGCCTGCGCAGCTTCGTCGTCCGACTGACCGGAACAGGGGTGACCCGCTCGTGACCACCGCCGTCGCCCGACCGACGCCGGAGCTCGCCGCCGAGGCCGACGCCCGCTTCGAGGGCATCGCCGACCCGGTGGAGCAGGCCCTCGCCGTCCTGCGGTGGGCCGGGGGGACGTTCGGGGACGACTTCGCGGTCACCTCCTCGATGGCCGACGGGCTGCTGGCGCACCTGGCGAGCACCGCCGTCCCCGGCGTCCGGGTCGTCTTCCTGGACACGGGGTACCACTTCGCCGAGACGATCGGCACCCGGGACTGGATCAGCAGCGTCCTGCCGATCACGCTGGTCAACGTGCGCCCCGCGCAGACGGTGGCCGAGCAGGACGCCGAGCACGGGCCCGCTCTGCACGAGCGCGACCCCGACCTGTGCTGCTCGCTGCGCAAGGTGCAGCCGCTGGCGCAGGCGCTGTCCGGGCTGGTCGCCTGGGGGTCCGGAGTGCGTCGCGACGAGGCCGTGACCCGGGCCGGCACGAAGGTCGTGGACTGGGACGCCAAGCGCGGCATGGTCAAGGTCAACCCGCTGGCGGCCTGGACGCAGGACGACGTCGACGCCTACGTCGCCGAGCACCAGGTGCCGATCAACCCGCTCGCCGAGATCGGCTACGCCTCGATCGGCTGCGCCCCCTGCACCCGGCCGGTCGCCCCGGGCGAGGACCCGCGCGCCGGCCGGTGGGCCGGCAAGGGCAAGACGGAGTGCGGCCTGCACCTCTGAGGAAGGGCCTCGGGACGGGGCCGACGCCGCGGGACCCTGGGACGAGGCCGGGTGAGCCTCGGGACGAGGCCATGAGGGCATGATCGGGCCATGCCACGCCCACCGAAGCTGTCGGCCGACGAGGTCGCCGCTGCGCTGACCGAGCTGCCCCGGTGGTCCGGTGACGCCGACGGCCTGCGTCGCACGGTGCAGCTCCCGAGCTTCCGGGACGCCGTCGCCGCGATCGTGTCGATCGCCGACGTCGCCGAGGAGATGGACCACCACCCCGACGTCGACCTGCGCTGGCGCACCCTGCACCTGACCCTGGTGAGCCACTCCGCCGGCGGCGTCTCCGAGCTGGACCTGCAGCTCGCCCGCCGCATCGACGCGCTGCTCCCGGGCTGAGGGCAGTCCTTCCTCAACTCCCCACTCGGCCGCCGTCGCTCCGGAACACCACCGCGACACTCGGCCGCGGGTAGCCCCGGTCCGCCAGCCGGTCCGGCCACGTGCTGGACGGCGCGTCGCGGGTCGACCCGGTCGTCTCACCCGGGTGCTGCACGGACACGAACACCGAGCGGGCATCGGTCGTGATCAGCGGACCGCTGCACTCGGCGCCCACCGGGACGGTGAGGAAGGCCTTGAGGTGCCCCCGCTCCGGGCCGGCCGTCGGGACGGCGAACAGCCCGTCGTTCGTCCCCCCGACCGTGCCCGCCTCCTGGTCCACCGTGGACAGGGCGTTGCCGTCGGTGGAGATCCACAGGTTCCCGGCCGGGTCGAACTCCAGGTTGTCCGGGCAGGACATGGCGCTGACTCGCGACTTGTCGAAGCCGGCGAAGAACGTCGCGGGGTCGTCCGGGTCACCGGCGACGATGAACACCCGCCAGTAGAAGTCGTCACCGTCGATCCCGTCGGTCTCCTGCCACTCCAGCACGTGGCCGTTGCGGTTGCCGGTGCGCTCCTCGTAGGTCCCCGTCTCGACGTCGAACGCGAACGACCGGGCCACCGGGTTGGCCTCGTCGGCGACCTCGCGCTGGGAGTTGTTGTCAACGCCGCGTAGACCCGGCCGTTGACCGGGTTGACCTGGATGTCCTCGGGTCGGTCCATCCGGGTCGGCACCTTGGACGGGTCGACGACGACAGGGGCGGCCGGGTCCGGGAAGTCCCCGGCGGCGTCCAGCTCCTTGCCCAGCCGGTCGGCGGCCAGCCGGGTGAAGGTGAGCACCCAGGCCACCGACCTGCCCGGGACCATCGACTGCCCGCCGCGCACCAACGGCACCCACTGGCCGGTCCCGTCGAACTCGCCGTCGGCCGGCACGGTGGCGACGCCGTCGATCTGCTCCGGTGGCGAGTCGCCGGTGAAGCGGGCGACGTAGAGGTCGCCGTCCTCCAGCAGCGTCATGTTGTGCGCGCGGGACGCCGCGTCGGTGCCCGGCCGGTAGCGCCGGCGGGACACGAACTTGTAGACGTACTCGAACCGCTCGTCGTCGCCGGAGTAGGCGACGACGCGACCGTCCTCGGCGACGTGGACGTTGGCCCCCTCGTGCTTGAACCGCCCGAGGGCGGTCCGCTTCTTCGGCGTGGACGCCGGGTCGTACGGGTCCAGCTCCACGATGAAACCGAAGCGCTTCGGCTCGTTGGGCTCGACGGTGATGTCGAACCGAGGGTCCACCACGTGCCAGCGGCGCCCGGCCGGCTCGTCGACGGTGATGCCGTACCGGGTGTACCGCGGCTCCCGGGGGTCCTCGGTCACCGGGGTGGTGGCACCGAAGTACTGGTAGACGTTCTCCTCGCCGTGCAGCGTGGTGCCCCACGGGGTCATGCCGCCGGCGCAGTTGTTCAGCGTGCCCAGCACCCGCCGGCCCCCCGGGTCGGCGGACGTGCGCACGTACTCGGAGCCGGCCACCGGGCCGGTGAGCTCGAAGGGCGTCATCGCGGTGAGCCGCCGGTTGCGCTTCCCCCGCGGGACGGCCTCCCACGCCCCCGCCGTCCCGGTCCGCCGGACCTCCACGACCGACAGCCCGTGCGCCATCATCGCGATGCGCTTCTGCTCGTCGGTGGTGGGCGCCTCCTCGTCGGCGACGCCGGCGAACATCAGCTGCTCGTCGGTGTACTCGTGGTTGACCACCAGCAGACCGCGGTGCCCGTCCCGCCCGAGGGGCAGCAGCCCGAGGAAGTCGCAGTTGTAGCCGAACTGCCGGGCCTGCGCCTCGGCGGTCTGGGCGTCGACGTCGAAGTCCGGCGCGTCCCGCTCCACCGGGTCGCCCCAGCGCAGGACGACGGCGTGCTCGTAGCCGGCCGCGGTGACCAACTCGTCCAGGAGGTTCTGCTGGACCGGCTCGAAGGTGAGCGGTCCGTCGGGGGCCGGGGCGCCGTCCCCGCCGGGCATCTCGGCCGCCGCGGCGGAGGCCAGCGGGCCGACCGCCACCACCAGGGCGCCGGCGCCGGCCGCCTTCAGCATGCTGCGCCGGCTGAAGGCCCCCTCGACGACCTCCGCGATGGTGGGGTTGTCGGTCCGGTTCGGCACGGGGGCGTCACAGGCGTTGCCGCACTTGTACCAGCACGTGGTGTGGCTGCGGCTGCCGTGCCGGAGGCTGTCCAGGAGCGGCAGCAGCGGGCGTCGGCGGGCGGGGCCGGGATCGGTCATGGATGTCCTCCGAGGGGGCGTGACCAGTACTCGGAACCCAGGCCGACGGCCGGGCGGAGGACATGGCCGGCGGATGAACCCCCGACGACAGGTGTGGCGGGCCGGACACCGTCGCCGACCGGTTGCGGAGCGTGCCGAGCCGGCTGCGCTGGAGCGCGGTCCGAGCCCGGGCTCCCTCAGTCCGAGACCGGCAGGACCAGCAGCCGCAGCAGCCGGTCGGCCTCCGCGTCCGGGTCGGCGGTCAGCCCGGTGTGCACCGGCCCCGGCTGGACGACGGTGCTCCGCGGCGCGGTAAGCCACCGGAACCGCGAGCCGAGCGCCTCCCGCCCGGCGGCCCCGGATACCGGGGCGGCCGCGCACACGTCGGCGGCCGCCTGCAGGGCCGCGGTGACGGCGGCCGGGTCGGCGGTCGGGTCCAGCGCCCGCAGCCGGTCGGCGTCCAGGTGCACCCGCGAGCCCAGGTAGTCCCGCTGCCGGCAGTAGACGAGCACCCCGGCGTTGAGCGACTCCCCGCGCTCCACGCGCGGCACCACCCGCAGCACCGCGTACTCGAACGTGTCCTTCGACGTCCCGTCCCTCACCGCTGGCTGACCCCCTCGGGTGGCGGAGGCCCCAGCCAGGACGGCCGGTTCTGTCCCCGGGGAGCGGCGCGGCGCCCGGCACCCCCGGCGGCCGCCGCCGCGACCACCCCGGGCAGCCAGGCGTCCCGGGCGGCCAGCCGGGCCAGCAGCTGGCCCACGTAGCGGACCCGGACGGCGGCGGGCGACTCCTCCGGGGTGGGTCCCTCCAGCCAGTCGTCGGGCACCAGCGCGAGCACCTCGGTCAACAGCCGCTCGGTCACCAGCGGGGCCAGCGCGGCGTCGGCGGCGCGCACGTCGGGGTCGCACTCGACGAGGGCGTGCTGGGAGGCGTCGTAGGGCCGGGCCACCGCCGCCGCGGCGCCGGGCCAGGAGTGGTGGAACGTCAGCGTGGCCCCGTGGTCGATGAGGTGCAGCCGGCCGTGCCAGAACAGCATGTTGGGGTTGCGCCAGGAGCGGTCGACGTTGCCGACCAGCGCGTCGAACCACAGCACCCGGCCGGCCAGCTCGGGCTGGACGCCGGCCGCGGCGGCCTCGAAGTCCAGGGCGCCGGGAAGGTAGTCCATGCCCAGGTTGACCCCGGCGGAGTTCCGCAGCAGCTCCTGCACCTCCTGGTCCGGCTCCCCCACGGCGAGCTCGGGCGCGACGTCCACGGTCACCAGGGCCGGCACCGGCAGTGACAGCCGGCGGGCCAGCTCCCCGCAGACCACCTCGGCGACCAGGACCCGGACGCCCTGCCCGGCGGCACGCCACTTCACCACGTAGGTGCCGAGGTCGTCGGCCTCCATCAGCCCGGGCAGCGAGCCGCCCTCACGCAGCGGCGTGACGTAGCGGGTGGCGGTGACGGCGGGGAGCACAGTGCCGCGGAGCCTACGGGCCGCGCTCCGGCGGCAGCACGCAGACTGGGCCGGTGGGAGTCCTCCGCCGCACGACCCTCCAGCAGCTGGCCGACGCGCCGTTCACCTACCCCGAGGTGGGCGCGACCCGGGAGGGTCCGCTGCCCGCGGGCTACTCCCACCTCGAACGGGCAGAGGTGGTGGGCCGCGGCCGTGCTGCCCTCGACCGGGCGGCGGCGGCCGTGTTCGACTGGCGCGCCCAGCGCGGTGCCGGGCTGCGGGTGCAGGCCAGCGGCCCGGCGGACACCCCGGGCACCGTCGTCCTGATGACCGCGGGGCTGCGCCGGCTGGGACTGGACGTCCCCTGCCGGGTGGTGTGGGTGCTCGACGAGCCCGACCGCCGGGGCTTCGGCTACGGCACGCTGCCGGGTCACCCGGAGAGCGGCGAGGAGTCGTTCGTGGTGTCGCTGGACGCGGACGGCGACGTCGTCTACTCGCTCCGGGCCTTCTCCCGGCTGGCGACGCCGCTGGCCCGGCTGGGCGGGCCGGTCAGCTCCCGGGTGCAGTGGCTGGCGCTGGACCGGTACGTCGTGGCGATCCGCCGGGCGGCGCAGGGCGGCTGACCAGCGGGGGGTCAGATGCCCGGCTCGGCCTTCGGCCGGTCGCTCTCCCGCCGGTCGTCACCGACGGGCACCCCGAGCGCCGGCCGCTCCCGCTCCCGCTCGATCGTGTGCGGCGACTGGAACAGCCGCAGCAGCGTGACCAGCACGACCCCGCCGACGAGGTTGCCCACCGCGGCGAACCCGGCGGTCTGGGCCCACTCGACGTACCCGAACGGCGCCCGGCCGGTGTGCAGCGCCGCGAACATCAGCAGCGAGTTGACGACGGCGTGGTTGAGCTGGGCCCCGGCCAGCAGGAACCCGGTCGTGACCGCGGGGACCAGCCGCAGCCCGGTGGAGGACGTGGTGTGCTGCATCCAGGTCATCAGCGTGATCACGGCGCCGCCGAGCACCGAGAGCGCGAAGGCCTTCATCCCGAGGCCCAGGTCGACGTAGAAGGCGCCGGCCTCGATGGCGGTGTCGGCGAACTGCGGGAACCCGGTGAGCACCAGGCCGGTGAACAGCCAGCCGCCGACCAGGTTGGCCACCAGCGTGCCGATCCACAGCCGCATCAGCATCCGGGCCCGGGCCTGCCGGGCGACGACCGTCATCACCGGCACCAGGAAGTCCTCGGTGAACAGCTCGCTGCGGGCCAGCGTGAGGGCGATGAAGCCGATGGTGAAGGCCAGCCCGGCCAGCAGAGCGCTCCCGGTCTCGTGCTCGACGAACAGCAGCGCCAGCACGCCGGTGCCGACGTCGATGCCGCCGAGCAGCCCGGTGGCCAGCAGCGGCCAGGTCCGGCGGGCGATGCGGCGGCGCCCCTCGTCGATCGCCCGGGTGAGGGTGTCCTCGACCGGCTTCTCGGCGACCGCCGGGTCGGCGGCGGGGTCGGCGCCGACGCCGGGCCGGTCGTCCTGCTCGTCGGACGGGCTCGGTGCCTGCGTCTGCGCCATGGCGCGCCGGGTACCCGGCGACGCCGGCCGGAACCGGCGTCCGCACCCGGTCCACCCGCCGCCGGACCGAGCCGCTCGCCCGGCGGGCCGCCCCCGGCGGCCGTGGGCCGCCCCGTCAGCCCCCGTCTGGTCGGGTGGCTGCGACGGCCGGCACGACCTCGTCGATGAAGCCCAGCTTGGCGGTGTACTGCTGGTAGAGCTGCACCGCGTCCTCCACGGGCAGCTGGCCGAACTCGAGCAGCAGGGCGAGGCCCTCGAGCTCGCCGTCCACCGCCTCGGCGGTGCTGAGCCGGACCGCGGCGTCGTGGGACTTGCCGAGGTTGGTGAGCACCGCGGCGGCCACCGAGACCAGCATCGCCAACAGGCAGAGCACCCGCCAGACCACCGAGTCCGCGGCCAGCCCGAGCCGCGTCGACACGGACTCGGCGAAGCCCTCCCCGCCGGCCGCCGGGCCCACTGTGAAGACGGCGGACAGCGAGGTCAGCACGACGACGATGTTGGCCCGCCGGCGGGTCCGCGGGCCGAACCGCCGGATGTGCGCCTGCACGGTCGCCCGCTTGGCGGCGATCCTCGCCAGCAGGTCACCGCGGACGTCGCTGCCCTGGACCATGGCACTCCCCCAGGCTGAGGTTCGGCGCTGTCGGAGCGTAGTCCCGGCACGGAGTGCCCCGGAAGGTCGCGAGGTCGACGGCGACCGGCGTCCGGCGGGACGGCGGCAGGCATCGGACGGAGTGAGGTTAGGCTCTCCGAAGTGTCCACGACCGTCCGTCCCCGCAGCCGGACGGACGCCGCCGTCCCCGCGGCCGCGCCGGCCGGCTGGTCGCGCTGGGAGCTGGCCGGCCCGCTCCTGCTGCTGACCCTCGGCACGGTCCTGCTGCTCCCGGGGCACGGCCTGTGGTTCGACGAGCTCTTCACCGCCGAGGTGTCCCGCCGTCCCCTGGGCACGATCTTCACCGCCGTCGTCGAGGGGCGGGGGACGACGAGCTATCTGGCCGACGTCCCGCCGTCCTACAACGCGCCCTACTACGTGGTGACCTGGGCCTGGGGGACGCTGCCGGGGCTGGGCGGGGACACGTCCCTGCGCGTGCTGTCCCTGCTGGCGACCGCGGGCGGGCTGGCGCTGGTCACCCGGTCGGTGAGCCGGCTGGCCGGCACCGCGACCGGCGTGCTGGCCGGGGTGGTCGCCGCCTGCAGCCCGCTGCTGCTGGAGCAGTCCGTGGAGGCGCGCAGCTACGGGCTGGCCGTGCTGGCCACCGGCGGGACACTGCTCGGGCTGACCCGCTGGCTGCAGGACCCGGCGCGCGGCCGGCTGCTGTTCGGCCTGGCCGGCGCCGGGATGGGCCTGGCGCACTGGTACGCCGGGACGGTGCTGGCCGCCTTCGTGGTGGCGGCGCTGCTCCTGCGGGGACGCCGGGCGCTGCCCGTCGCGGTCACCGGCGTGCTGGCCGGGCTGCCGACGCTGGCACTGATCGGGGTCAACCTGGCCAACGGAACCGGCGGGCGCAACGCCGAGCACCTGCGCGACACCGGCGGCGAGCTCGCCGAGCTGGCCGCGGAGGCCTGGGCGGGCGGCCGCGGACCGGCGCTGTACCTGACCATCGGCCTGGCGCTGGTCGGCGCGCTGCGGGCCCGCGGGGTCCGCGTCGTGGGCGCGGCCTGGGTGCTGGTGCCGCTGGCGCTGCTCGTCGCGGCCGAGCAGCTGCGCCCGGTGTACCACCCCCGGTACCTGCTGGTCGGGCTGATCGGCCTCGGCGTGCTGGCCGCGGCCGGTGCGTGCTCCCTGCCGCGGGAGGCCCGCGGCCCGGTGGCGGCGCTGCTCGTGGCGTTCTGCCTGCTGTCCGCCGCCCCCCTCGCCGAGCGGCAGCCCCGCGAGCGGTCCGACGAGCTGGTGGCGCTGCTGGCCCGGCTGCACCGGCCCGGGGAGCCGGTCGTCGCCGCCGACCAGCGGTCGGCCACCGGGCTGGACCACTACGTGCGGACCTCCGCGCCGCAGCTGCGCCCCGACGTCGTGCTCCCGCCCGAGGACCCCCCCGGCGGCGCGGACCGCGTCTGGCTGGTGCGCCGGCTGATCGACGGCGAGGCGGTGCCGACCGACGACGACGCCGCGCTCACCGGCGCGGGGCTGTCCCCCACCGAGCGGTACGAGTTCCCCGCCGGCAGGACCGACCTGCTGCTGCAGCGATGGGACCGCTAGGCAGCTGGGACGGCTGGGCGCGGTGCCGGGCCGCCCAGGCCAGTGACCGGGCGGACTGGACGATGCGGGCCCGGCCGGTCCAGGCCGACTCCCCCACGGTCCGGACGTCGCGGGCCACCGGGACGCTGGTGACCGGCTGCCCGGAGGTGCCGACGGCCAGCACCACGCTGGGCGCCCCAGCGCCGAGCACGGCGGCGCGCACCGCCGGCCCCATCGCCAGGAAGGCGCCGGCGTCGGGTGGGAGGCCGGTGAGCCGGCCGGCCAGCCACCGGTGCGCGTTGCCGGTGACCCGGCGTGACAGCGACTCGTAGCGCCCGCGGCGGCCGGCGAACACGGCGCCGACGTCCCCGGCGGCCAGCCGGTCCAGCAGCAGCGGGAGGGCCTCGGGCGGGTCCTGCAGGTCGGCGTCCAGGCACACCCAGGCGGCGGCGTCCGGCTCGTCGGCCAGGCCGCGGGTGAGGGCGGCGTGCTGGCCGACGTTGCGGTCCAGGACGGTGACCGCGATCCGCGGCTCGGACCGGGCCAGCCCGCGCGCCACGGTCGCGCTGTCGTCCGGGGAGGCGTCCACCACCAGCCGCAGCCGCCAGTCCCGGCCCCGCAGCGTGCCGGCCAGCCGCTCGGCGAGCGGGCGCAGCGTGGCGGCGTTGCGGTACACCGGAACGACGACGGCCACTCGGCCCGCGGTCACGGCGCCACCCCGACCGGGGCCGGCGTAGCCGCCCAGGTGCGGGCGAGGCCCTCGGCGAGGGTCACGGTCGGCGCCCAGCCGAGCAGCCGGGCCGCGGCCGAGGGGTCGCAGACCCAGTCGGCGGTGTCCCAGGACCGGCCGGGGTGCGCCCCGGGGGCCGTGTGGACCGGCCGGCCGGTCACCTCGGCGGCGGTGGCGACCAGCTCCTCGGTGCTGGTCTGCCTGCCGGTGCCGATGTTGAGCACCGCGCCCGGCGCCAGGTCGTCGGCCAGGGCGGCCCGCACGCAGGCGTCCACCACGTCCCCGACCCAGACCCAGTCCCGCCGGCTGATTTGCGCCGGGAGCGGCACCACGCCGCCGGTGGACGCGGCCCGCAGCACCGTGGGCACCAGCCGGGTCGCGTGGTCGCCCGGGCCGTACACCTGGAAGGCCCGCAGCACCGCCGCGCGCACACCGCGCTCGGCGGCGGCGGCCTGCAGCAGCAGGGAGCCCGCGGCCTTGGTGGCGCCGAAGAAGCCGCGGGGGCGCAGGGCGGCGTCCTCGGTGAGCGGGTGCGGCGCGGCGGCGTACTCGGTGGAGGAGCCCAGCCGGACGACGGCGCGGCACCGGTCGGGCAGCGCGTCGACCAGCCAGGGGCTGGTGTTCACCGCGGTCGTGGCGGCCCGCTCGGCGGCGGTGGCCTTGGCCCGCCCGGCGGCGAGGGAGAAGACGACGTCGGGGTCGGCCGCCGCCACCGCGGCGGCCCCGGCCCGCGGGTCGGCCAGGTCGACCGAGGCCCGGGTGAGCGCGACGACGTCCCAGCCGTCGGCCGTGAGCCGGTCGACCAGGTGCCGGCCGACGAAGCCCCCGGCGCCGGTGACCAGGGCCCTCATGCCGGCTGGGGCACCGCGGCGCCGACCGTCACCGGCGTGGCGGGCACCAGGCGCCGTCCCGGCCGGCCGGCGTCCACCGCGGCGACGAACGCCGCCCGGTCGGCGGCGGCCTGAGCGGCGGTCGCCGCGCGCAGGTCCGCCAGGGCGGCGAGCATCCGCGGCACCTCGACGTGGGGGTCCCGGCCGGCCATGTCGGCGTGGAAGGAGCGGCGCAGGAAGGTGAAGTCGGTGCGCAGCCGGACGAGCTCGGCGGCCAGCAGCCGGGTGGGCACCGGGGAGCCGCCACCGGGCAGGGTCAGCCCGGCGACCCCGAACGGCATCCGGACGTGCGCCCGGACGCCGCTCACGGTCCCGTCGACCAGCGGCCGGAACAGCTCGTCGGACCGGCGGTCGATGCGCAGGTCGTTGAGGCCGACGTAGACCCGGCTCAGCGGACGGGCGGCGAGCTCGGCGGCCCGGTCGACCGCCGACTGGGTCTCGACCAGGATGCCCAGCCCGCAGCGCCCGGCCACCAGCTCCAGGGTGCGGTCGACCTCGTCCGCGTCGCGGACCATCGGCAGCAGGACCTCGTCGGCGCCGCAGCGCAGCGCCTCCTCGACCTCCCCGGCGGTCCAGGGCCCGAAGCCGTTGACCCGGCACAGCACCCGGCCGTCGGTGGCGGCCCGGACCCGCCGCAGGTCCGCGGGTGTGTCGTTGTTGATCTGGGTGCCCTCCCCCCGCTGGCGGCGGGCCTTGCCGCGCCGTTCCCAGTCCACGACGATGCCGGCCGCCCCGGCGGCGACGACGTCGTGGGCGCAGTCGGGGTCCACGGTGAAGACGAGAAGATCCACGCAGGTGAGCTTAGGCACACCTAACTGAACGCCGTGAACCGGCCCTGCCGCGGGCAGCTCTCAGGGCGCGGCGACCGGCTCCCGCGCCGCGGCAGCGGCCACCGGGAAGGCCAGGCCGGCACCGGTCACGGAGACGGCCACCCGCTGGCCGCCCGCGGGCAGGTCGGCACCGTCCAGCCGGGCGGCGACCTGCAGCCCCGCCGGCAGGTCGACCAGCACCCGGGCGTCGTGGCCGTAGAAGTCCACGCTGTGCACCACCCCGACGGTCGCGCCGTCGACCGGGCTGCCCAGCCGCAGCTGCTCGGGGCGCAGCATCACCCGCGCCGGCCCGTCCGGGCACCCGGGCACCGGGACCGCACCCAGCGCGCACTCCGCCGTCCCGGCGCGCACGTCGCCGTGCAGCACCACGGCGTCCCCGACGAACGCGGCGGTGTCCAGGTCGCCGGGGCGGCGGTAGAGCGTCTGCGGGTCGGCCAGCTGCACCAGCCGGCCGCCGCGCATCACCGCGACCTGGTCGGCCATCGACAGCGCCTCGGCCTGGTCGTGGGTGACCAGCACCGCGGTGGCCCCGGTGGCGCGCAGTGCCTCGGCGACCGCGCGGCGGGTCTCCTCCCGCAGCGAGGCGTCCAGGGACGAGAACGGCTCGTCCAGCAGCACGAGCGAGGGCCGCGGGGCGAGCGCACGCGCCAGCGCCACCCGCTGCTGCTGACCGCCGGAGAGCTGGTGGGGGTGCCGGTCGGCCAGGGCAGCGTCCAGGCCGACCACCGCCAGCAGCTCGGAGACCCGGCCGAGGTCCCGGCGCTCCCGCCGCGGCAGCCCGAACGTGACGTTGCCGGCCACCGTCAGGTGCGGGAACAGCCCGCCCTCCTGCGGGACGAACCCGATGCCGCGCCGGCGCGCGGGGACCGTGCGCCCACCCCCGGAGACGACGGTGCCGCCGAGGACGACCGTGCCGGCGTCCGGCTCCTCGAAGCCGGCGATCAGTCGCAGCAGCGTGGTCTTGCCGCACCCGGAGGGGCCCAGCAGGGCGGTCAGGCCGTGGCTGGGCACGGTGAGGTCGATGCCGGCCAGCACCGGGGTCGACCCGAAGGACTTGGTCAGCTGCTGGACGGTCAGGGAGCTCATGTCGTCAGACCTCGTCGGGCGTCGCGGGAGAGCAGCACCGTGACCGGTGCCGAGAGCAGGACCATCAGCAGGGCGTACGGCGCTGCGGCGCTGTACTCCAGCGCGCTGCTCGCCGACCAGAACGCCGTGGCCAGCGTGGCCGTTCCGGTGGGCGCCAGCAGCAGCGTCGCGGTCAGCTCGGTGACGACCGCGAGGAAGACCAGCGCCGCCCCCGCGCCGAGGCCGGGGGCCAGCAGCGGGAGGGTGACCCGGACCAGCCGGTCCGGGCCCGAGGAGCCGAGGGAGGCCGCGACGTCGTCGTAGACCCGCGGCGACTGCTCCACCGCCGCCCGGACGTTCACCAGGGCCCGCGGCAGGAACAGCACCGCGTAGGCGGCCAGCAGCACCGGCGTGGTCTGGTACAGCCACGGCGTGGCCCGGATGCTGATGGTCACCAGGGCCAGGGCGACGACGATGCCGGGCACCGAGCTGCCCAGGTAGGTGCTGCGCTCCAGCAGCGTGGACACCCGCCCGCGGGCCCGGATCGCCAGCCAGCCGGTCGGCAGCGCCAGCGCGGTCGTGGCCAGCGCGGCGGTGGCCGCCAGCGCCAGCGTCGTCCCGGCCGTGCCGGCCAGCCGGGCGAGGTCCAGGCTCGCGGTGGTGTCGCGCACCAGCCAGTAGGTGACACCGGCCAGCGGCACCACCAGGGCCAGGCCCACCAGGGCGGCCAGCCCGAGGACGGCGGGACCGGTGCACCACCCCAGCGGCACCGGGCGCGGCGGACGGGCGGCCCCTGCGCCGGTGCGTGCGTACCCCGCCCGGCCGCGCAGCCGCAGCTCGGCCAGCAGCAGCAGCAGGCAGAGCAGCACCAGCACCCCGGCCAGCATGGTGGCCCCGGGACCGTTGAACGTCGCCCGGTACTGGTCGTAGATCGCCGTGGTGAAGGTCGGGAAGCGGAGCATCTGCAGGGCACCGAACTCGGCCAGCAGGTGCAGCGCCACCAGCAGGCTGCCGCCGAGCACGGCCACCCGCAGCTGCGGCAGCTGCACCCGCCAGAACACCGCGCCGTGCCCCAGCCCGAGCCCCCGGGCGGTCTCCTCCAGCGCGGGGTCCAGACCGCGGAAGGACGCCGCGACCGGCAGGTACACGAACGGGAAGTAGGACAGCGTGACCACCAGCAGCGCCCCGGCGTAGGTGTCCAGCCAGGGCAGCAGGGAGATCCAGGCGTAGCTGTTCACGAAGGCCGGCACCGCCAGCGGCGCGACCAGCAGCACGTGCCACAGCCGGCGGACCGGGACCGAGGACCGCTCCACCAGCCAGGCGGCGCCCACCCCCAGGACGACGCAGCAGGCCACGGTGCCGGCGCACAGCCGGACGGTGTTCCACAGCAGGTCGGCCACCCGGTCGCGGAGGACCAGCTCCCGGACACCGGTCCAGCCGACGTCGACCGTGTAGACGGCGATGTAGCCCAGCGGCAGCAGCGCCAGCGCCGCCACCGCCGCGGCCAGCAGGAAGGTCACCGGGGACCGGCGCAGCCGGCCCCCGGCGCGCGCGGACGGGCCCCGGGTCGCCGGCGGTGCCGGCGTCCCGGGGCCTGCAGCCGCCGCCGGTGCGCTCAGAGCAGCCCGACCTCCTGCATCAGCTCGGTCACCGTCTGCTGATCCAGGGACCCCGGGTCCACGTCGGGGGCCTGGAGCTCCTCCAGCGGGGGCAGCACCTCGGCCGAGGCCACCCCGGCGCCGACCGCGTACTCCAGCGCGGAGCTGTCGGCCAGCCGCTCCTGCGCCGCCGGGCTGGTCAGGTAGGCGACCAGCTGCTGGGCCGCCTCCGGCTGGTCGGAGGAGGCCAGGACACCGGCGCCGGAGACGCTGAGGAACGCGCCCGGGTCCTGGTTGCGGAAGTAGTGCAGCGCGGCGTCGTCGCTCTGCAGGCCCTGCTCGGCCTGGTCGCGGTACCAGTAGTAGTGGTACATGACGCCGGCGTCGATCTCGCCCTCGTCGGCGGCCTTCATGACGGCGGTGTTGCTCTGGTAGACGTCGGCGTTGCGCTCCAGCCCGGCCAGCCAGGTGCGGGTCTCCTCCTCGCCGCGCAGGGCCAGGACACCGGCCACGATCGCCTGGAAGTCCGCGCCGCCGGCGGCGATGCCGATCCGCCCCTCCCACTCCGGGCCGGCCAGGTCGAGGATCGAGGCCGGGAGCTCCGCGGCGGGCAGCACCGAGGGGTTGTGCACCAGCACGGTGGAGCGGGCCGCGAACCCGGTCCAGTTGCCCGACCCGGGCCGGTAGGGCTCCCCGACCTGCTCCAGCGTCGCGGCGTCCAGTGGTGCCAGCAGCCCCTCGCGGTCCAGCACGTCGATCGACGGGCTGTTCTCGGTGAGGAACACGTCGGCCGGGGAGGCCTCGCCCTCCTGCACGATCTGGTTGGCCAGCTCCGCGTCGTTGGCGTCCCGGAACTCCAGCTCGATGCCGGTCTCGTCGGTGAAGCCCTCGACCATCGTGCGGACGAGGCTCTCGTGCTGGGCGCTGTACACGGTGAGCGTCTCGGCCGCGGCGGCGTCGTCCGCGCCGCACCCGGCCAGCACGCCGGCGAGGCTGAGGGCGACGGTCGCAGTGGCGGTGGCGCGCCCGGGCCAGGTCACGGTGGGTCCTCCAGGGAGATGATGAGGCAAGGCACACCTAAGCACGGTGGCGGCGACAACGGTAGCCGCCCCCGTCCGGGCCCCGGCGGGGTCCCCCGGGCCTCAAACCGGGGGCACCGGCTCCCCGGACGCGCCGAACCGCTCCACCCGGACGGACGCCGGCGGCACGCCCATGCCCACCAGCAGCTGGCTCGCCGCCTCGGCGAAGGGGGTCGACCCGCAGACGAACGCGGTCTGGCCCGGCTCCCACAGCGGCAGCAGGTCCACGGCGGTCAGCCGGGCGGCCGGCCGGATGCCGTGCGCCTCCCGGGTGGTCACCACCAGCGCACCGGCCGCGCGCAGCTCGTCGGCGTAGGGCAGCTCGGCCAGCGTCCGGCTGGAGACGGCGATCCGGAGCAGGTCCAGCCGGTCCAGGGCACGGGCGTGCCGGACCATCGCCACCAGGGGGACGACGCCGCTCCCGCCGCCCACCAGCAGGGCCGGCTCCTCCCCCTCCCACACGAACCAGCCGCCGATCGGGCCGCGGACGTCTAGCACGTCGCCGGGCTGCACCACGTCGGCCAGGTAGGTGGACACCTCGCCGTCGTCCAGCCGCTCGACGAACAGCTCGACCAGCGGGTCACCCGGGGCCGAGGCGACCGAGTACGACCGCTGGGCGGTGTAGCCGTCCTCCGCGCTGAGCCGGACGACGTAGTGCTGACCGGGCAGGTGGTCGACCCGGTCGGCGACGTCCAGGCGCAGCTGCACCGACCGGGCCAGCGGACGGCGCACCCCGGCCACCGTCGCCGTCCGCCACCCCCCGGCCGGGGCGCGCAACCGCCGGCCCGGCGGGCTGCCGGGACTAGTCACCCTGGTAGCGCTGCTGACGCCACGGGTCCCCGCGGTCGTGGTAGCCGTTCTGCTCCCAGAAGCCGGGCTGGTCGCGCTCCAGCAGGGTGATCCGGCTGATCCACTTGGCGCTCTTCCAGAAGTACAGGTGCGGCACCAGCATCCGCACCGGGCCGCCGTGCTCGACCGGCAGCGGCTTGCCGTCGTACTCCCACACCAGCCACGCCTTGCCGCCGGTCACGTCCTCCAGCGGGAGGTTGGTGGTGTAGCCGGTCTTCGACGTGGCCATCACGAACCGGCCCTCAGCGGTGGGCCGGGCGACCTCGAGCAGCGAGTCGACGCTGATCCCGCCGAAGTGGGTGTCGAACTTCGACCAGGTGGTGACGCAGTGGATGTCGCCGCGGTACTCGGCGGCCGGCAGCCGGTGGGCCTCCTCCCAGCTCCAGGTGGTCGGGTTCTCCACCTTGCCGTCGACGGTGATGCTCCAGGTCTCCGGGCTGATCCGCGGCGTGGGCTCGGCGGTCAGCACCGGCCAGTCCGCTCCGGCGTCGTACTGGCCGGGGGGCAGCCGGGGGTCCCGGGGAGCCCGGCTGCGACCGAGGAAACCTCGGGTGGGTCCTGCCACGTCGTCGTCCTCTCCTGCGGCCGCTCATGGGGGTCGCGTCCCCCGTCGCGAGGGCGCGCCGTCCCGATGATCCCCTGCCGGGCGACGCCACGGGCAACCGGGCGGAGAGGGTCGCCTTACATGAGACGTGTCACGGTGCGTTCACCTGGGTGTTGGCTGGGCAGTGGACGTACCTTGGGCCAGTGGCGACAGTGACGACGCAGCAGCCGGCCCAGCGCAGGGCCACCTCGACCGGGCGGTTCTCGAACTCGGTCGTCAAGAAGGTCATCATGGCGGTCACCGGGCTGATCATGATCGCCTACCTGGTCGCCCACGCGATCGGCAACCTGCACGTGTTCGAGGGCGCCGAGTCGTTCAACGAGTACTCGGAGTGGATCCGCCACGTCGGGGAGCCGGCGGTCCCCCCGCAGACGGTCCTGACGATCGTCCGCGTCGTGCTCCTGGTGTCGGTGGTCGCGCACTTCTGGGCCGCGATCTCGCTGTGGCGGCAGGCCCGGCGCGCCCGGCCGGTGCGCTACGTGACCAAGAAGCGGGTGCAGCAGAGCTTCGCCTCCCGCACCGTCCGCTACGGCAGTCTGATCATCCTGCTGTTCATCATCTGGCACATCCTCGACCTCACCGTCGGTTCGGTGAACCCGGTCGGCACGGACTCGACGCCCTACGACCGGCTGATCGCCAGCTTCTCCAACCCGTTCATCACGCTGTTCTACGTGGTGGCCCTCGTCCTGCTGGGCTGGCACCTGCGGCACGGGATCTTCGCCGCGACTCAGACGCTGGGACAGACCAACCGCCGCCGCGAGCGCATCGTGAACGTGTTCGCCACGGTCTTCTCGACCGTCCTCATCGCCGGCTTCCTGGTGACCCCGGTGGCCGTCTTCTTCGGACTCGTGGGCTGAGACAGGAGCACCTGATGACACTCGAACTCTTCACCGAGGGCCACCCGATCACCGACACAGCCGCGCCCACCGACGTCCCCATCGGGGAACGCTGGGAGGAGCGCAAGTTCCGCGCCCGGCTGGTCAACCCGGCCAACCGCCGCAAGCTGTCGGTGATCATCGTCGGCACCGGCCTGGCCGGCGGCTCGGCCGCCGCGACGCTGGCCGAGGCCGGCTACCGGGTCAAGTCCTTCTGGTTCCAGGACAGCCCGCGGCGGGCGCACAGCGTCGCGGCGCAAGGCGGCATCAACGCGGCGAAGAACTACCGCAACGACGGCGACAGCGTCCACCGGCTGTTCTACGACACGGTCAAGGGCGGCGACTTCCGCGCCCGGGAGAACAACGTGCACCGGCTGGCCGAGGTCAGCACCAACATCATCGACCAGTGCGTCGCCCAGGGCGTGCCGTTCGCCCGCGAGTACGGCGGCCTGCTGGACAACCGGTCCTTCGGTGGCACGCAGGTGTCGCGCACCTTCTACGCCCGCGGCCAGACCGGCCAGCAGCTGCTCTACGGCGCCTACCAGGCCCTGGAGCGGCAGATCGGCCTCGGCAACGTCGAGACCCACCCGCGCACCGAGATGCTTGACCTGATCGTCGTCGACGGCCGGGCCCGCGGCATCGTGGCCCGCGACCTGATCACGGGGAAGATCAGCTCGCACTTCGCCGACGCGGTGGTGCTGGCCAGCGGCGGGTACAGCAACGTCTTCTACCTGTCCACCAACGCCAAGGGCTCCAACGCCACGGCGATCTGGCGGGCGCACAAGAAGGGCGCGCTGTTCGCCAACCCCTGCTACACCCAGATCCACCCGACGTGCATCCCGGTGCACGGCGAGTACCAGTCCAAGCTCACGCTGATGAGCGAGTCGCTGCGCAACGACGGGCGGGTGTGGGTGCCCAAGGAGCGCGGCGACGAGCGCGCTGCCATGGACATCCCCGAGGAGGAGCGCGACTACTTCCTCGAGCGCAAGTACCCGGCGTTCGGGAACCTGGTCCCCCGCGACATCGCCTCGCGGCAGGCCAAGAACGTCTGCGACGAGGGCCGGGGCGTCGGGCCCAACGGGCTCGGGGTGTACCTGGACTTCGCCGAGGCCATCGCGCGGCTGGGCCGCCCGGCGGTCGAGGCCAAGTACGGCAACCTCTTCGACATGTACGCCCAGATCACCGGCGAGGACCCGTACTCCACGCCGATGCGGATCTACCCCGCCGTGCACTACACGATGGGCGGACTGTGGGTCGACTACGACCTGCAGTCCTCGATCCCGGGCATGTTCGTGATCGGGGAGGCCAACTTCTCCGACCACGGTGCGAACCGGCTGGGTGCCAGCGCCCTCATGCAGGGCCTGGCCGACGGCTACTTCGTGCTGCCGAACACGATCGCCAACTACCTCGCCGACGGTCCCTTCCCCAAGGTCGACGAGACCCACCCGGCCGCGGTGGAGGCGCAGGAGGCCGTCGCGGCCCAGACGGCGAAGCTGCTGTCGATCAACGGGACCCGGACGGTGGCCTCGTTCCACCGCGAGCTGGGCCGGCTGATGTGGGACCTGTGCGGCATGGAGCGCTCGGAGGAGAGCCTGCGCAAGGCGCTGGACCGGATCCCCGAGATCAAGCAGGAGTTCTGGACCAACGTGAAGGTCTCCGGCGAGCAGGGGACCTTCAACCAGAACCTGGAGCACGCCGGCCGGGTCGCGGACTTCATCGAGCTGGCCGAGCTCATGTGCGTCGACGCGCTGCACCGCAACGAGAGCTGCGGTGGCCACTTCCGCGCCGAGAGCCAGACGCCTGAGGGTGAGGCGCTGCGTGACGACGAGAACTTCGCCTACGTCGCCGCGTGGGAGTACACCCCGGATGGCACCCCGCCGGTGCTGCACCGTGAGGACCTCGTCTACGAGTACGTCCACCTGGCACAGCGGAGTTACACGTGAACCTGACCCTGCGGGTCTGGCGGCAGGTCAACCCGGCCGTCAAGGGCAAGATGGTGAGCTACCACGTCACCGACGTCTCGCCCGACATGTCCTTCCTCGAGATGCTCGACGTGCTCAACGAGCAGCTCATCCTCAGCGACGACGACCCGATCGCCTTCGACCACGACTGCCGTGAGGGCATCTGCGGCTCCTGCGGGCTGATGATCGACGGCATCGCGCACGGCCCGGGGCAGACCACCGTCTGCCAGCTGCACATGCGGTCCTTCAAGGACGGCGACGTCATCGACGTCGAGCCGTGGCGGTCCGGCGGGTTCCCGGTGATCAAGGACCTCGCGGTCGACCGGTCGGCCTTCGACCGGATCATCTCCGCGGGCGGCTTCATCAGCGTGCCCACCGGCACCGCCCCGGAGGCCCACGCGGTGCCGGTGCCTAAGAAGGACGCCGACGCGGCGTTCGACGCGGCCACCTGCATCGGCTGCGGCGCCTGCGTCGCGGCCTGTCCCAACGGGTCGGCCATGCTGTTCACCGCGGCCAAGGTGTCCCACCTGGGGCTGCTGCCGCAGGGCCAGCCCGAGCGCGACGCCCGGGTGCTCAAGATGGTCGCCCAGCAGGACGCCGAGGACTTCGGCGGCTGCAGCAACATCGGCGAGTGCTCCGCCGTGTGCCCCAAGGGCATCTCGATGGAGACGATCTCCCGGCTGAACCACGACCTGCTCGGTGCCCTCCGAGCCGGCGGGGTCCCGGCCTCCTGACGAAGGACCTCCCTGCCCCCGCCGCTCGCACGCTCGCGGCGGGACCCTGCAGGGAGGCCGGACGGGCCGGTACCCATGTCGGGTGCCGGCCCGTTCGCCGTCCTCAGGCGGTCAGGACCGCCGCGCGGGCGCGCAGCCAGGCGTGCAGCTGGTCGGGCGGCAGCGGGCGGCTGACGTGGTAGCCCTGCACCACGTCGCAGTCCAGGGCGGTGAGCTCGTCGATCGTCTGCTGGTCCTCGACGCCCTCGGCCACCAGCACCAGTCCCTACCCACCGGGGACCAGCAGTCCGGTGGAACCGCCCAGCCCGAGAGCGGGGGCCGCCGTCAGCAGCACGTAGGCGCTGACGAGGACGGTGCTGACCCCGCGGAGCACGCGCAGACGCCGGTCGACCGGCAGGCGGTCGGACGCCCGGCGGCGGTCGGCTGTGGGCCATGACATGGGAGATGTGTCGGACGGACGTGCCGCGACCTCGACCGCGGCGCCGGCGCCCGGTGTGGACCTCCCCCGTCCAGGTGAGGCGCTCAGCCTCCGCTGATGCCCAGCCGGTCGGTGAGGAAGAGGAACGCCGCGGCGAAGTCGTTGCCCTCGACCTCGCGGCGCAGCCGCTCCCAGTCCAGCTGCTCCCGGACCGCGCGGGCGTGCGGCAGCAGGGACCCGAAGTCGCAGTAGTGCTCGGTCATCGAGCGCAGCTTGCTCGACAGCAGGTCGGTGGCCGGCAGCACCGGGAGCCGGATGCCGAGCAGGTCCATCTCCGTGGAGCGCTCGAGCAGCGCGGCGTCCACCGGCTCGCCCACGATGCGGTGCAGCACGTCGACGACGACGCCGTCCAGCGCTGCCTTGAACAGCCAGTCCTCCGGCGGGCGCTCGATCTCGAGGCCCGCCGCGGCCAGCACGGCGGCGGCCTGCTCGGTGTCGGGCTCGGCGACGACGAAGTCCACGTCGTTCTCCGACTCCGGCGCCCCGTGCGCCCACAGGGCGTAGCCGCCGGCGAGCGCGAAGGGGACACCGTCGGCCTTGAGCGCCGAGGCGGTGCGCTTGAGCGCCGTGCGGAGCGATTCGCGGAACTCGGCGGTCACCGGGGCTCCCGGGATGTCGGCGGCGGGGTCGGGTGTGCGGCTACCCGGACGGGTAGCGCTCACGCGTGCGCCTCGCGACCTTCAACATCCTGCACGGCCGGTCCCTGGTCGACGACCGGGTGGACCTCGACCGGTTCGCCGGCGCGGTCGCCGACCTCGACGCCGACGTGCTGGCCCTGCAGGAGGTGGACCGGGACCAGCCGCGCTCGCACCTGGCGGACCTCACGGCGGTCGCGGCCGACGCGATGGGTGCGGTCGCGCACCGGTTCGTGGCGGCCGTCGCAGGCACGCCCGGCGCCACCTGGATGGCGGCCACCGGCGAGGAGCAGCCCGGGACGGCGGCCTACGGCATCGCGCTGCTGTCCCGTCTCCCGGTGTCCAGCTGGCAGGTGGTCCGGCTGCCGACCGTGCCGTTCCGCTTCCCGCTGTGGCTGCGCGACCCCCGCAAGGTGATCGTGGTGCGCGAGGAGCCGCGGACGGCGGTGGTGGCGGTCGTGGAGACCCCGCACGGTCCGCTGACGGTGGTCAACACCCATCTGTCGTTCGTGCCCGGGTGGAACCGGGTGCAACTGCGCCGGTTGCGTCGCGACCTGACGGCGTTCCCGGGGCCGCTGGTCCTGGTGGGCGACCTGAACATGACCCCGCCCGCCCCGGCGACGGTCACCGGCTACCGGACGCTGGCCGCCGAACCGACGTTCCCGGTGCACACCCCGGACCGGCAGCTGGACCACGTGCTGCTGCGCGGGGAGTTCGGCGCCGTCCGGGCCGCGGAGTCCCGGGCGATGCCGCTGTCGGACCACCGGGCGCTGCTGGTCGACCTCGACCCGGCGGACGAAGGACCCCGTCCTCCTCACCCCTCGCAAGCTCGGGGCGAGCCTCGGGACGGGGCCTGACCGCTGCCGGCCCCGCTGCAGGGACCCGTGACGAGCGTGCGAGTCGCGGGGGGCAGCGGGGTCCTCGCTCAGGCGGCGTCGGCCTCCCGGCGGGCGGCGAGCTCGAGCAGGTGCGGGGCCAGCGCGTCGGCGACCAGCGCGTAGCCGGCCGACGAGGGGTGGAAGCGGTCGGCGGAGAACAGCGCCGGGTCGGCCTCGAAGGCCCGGGACAGCGCCGCGGAGACGGGCGCGACGACGGCGCCTGCCGCCTCGGCGACCGCGGTCTGCCGGGCGCGCAGCCCGTCAGAGACCGCGGCCACCAGCGGTCGCAGCGCCGGGGGCACCCAGGCGACCGAGGACAGGTCGGGAGTGGGCACGACGAGCACCTCGGCCCCGTGGGCGCGCAGCTCGCGCACCGCGGCGCCGAGCGCGCCGGCGGCGGTCGCCGGGGGCACCTGGCGGGTCAGGTCGTTCGCGCCCACCACGAGCAGCGCCAGGTCGGCCGGCGCGGCCCGGCGGACCTGGGCGGCCAGGTCCAGCGAGGTGGAGCCGGGGACGGCGACCACGGTCAGCTGCGCCGGGTGGCCGGCGTCCGCCAGCGCCCGGGTGAGCCGGGCGCCGAGGGTGTCGGCCGGCCGTGCGGCACCGGTGCCGGAGGCCAGGGAGTCACCGAGGACGAGGAAGCGGAGCGTCACACCGGGTACAACGACCCTGCGCCCGACGCTGTGCCGTGCCGCGCTGTGACGTCGACCGGATGCCGCGGCCGGCCGGGGTCAGCAGCCGACGGCGAGGGCCGCGGCGTGGCCGGGCAGCGGCACCGCCGCGGTGCGCATCGGCAGCAGCCCGCCCGCGGGGACGCGGACGGGCGCGACCGCAGCCTCGGCGTCCATCACGAAGCTGCGCAGGTCGCGGGCCATGCCCTCTCCGCCACCCTCCCCGACGGGGCCACCGGGGGCTACGCCCGCACGGTCTCCATCGCCTCGGCGAGCAGGGTGACCGACCGCAGCCGCTCCTCGGTGGTCGGCGACTGGTGGGCGACGATCAGCTCGTCGGCGTCGGCCAGCCGGCGGAAGTCCGCCAGGGCGGAACGCACCTCGGCGGGCGTGCCCAGCGCGGTGTGGGTCAGCATCGAGTCGACGTGCGCACCGGCCCCCTGGGACAGCAGCAGGTCGGCCTCCTCGTCGGTGAAGCTGCGGCCCCGGCCGAACAGGCCGGTGGCCAGCGTCCGGCGCACCGCGCCGAAGGCGTCCCGCGCCGCGGCGGTGGTGTCCGCGGCGATGACGTTCACCCCGGCGATGACGTAGGGCTCGTCGAGCTGCTCGGAGGGCCGGAACTCCCGCCGGTAGAGGGCGACGGCGGTCTCGAGCGCCTGCGGCGCGAAGTGCGAGGCGAACGCGTACGGCAGGCCGAGGGCGGCGGCGAGCTGCGCCCCGAACGTGGAGGAGCCCAGGATGTACAGCGGCACGTCCGACCCCTTGCCCGGGACGGCGTCCACCCCGGGCACCCGGGTGCGGCCGACCAGGTAGCCCTGCAGCTCCAGCACGTCCTGCGGGAACGAGTCGGCGGAGTTCGGGTCGCGGCGCAGCGCGTACATGGTGTTCTGGTCCGACCCGGGCGCGCGGCCCAGGCCCAGGTCGATCCGGCCGGGGTACATCGCGTCGAGCGTGCCGAACTGCTCGGCGATGGTCAGCGGCGAGTGGTTGGGCAGCATGACCCCGCCCGCGCCGAGCCGGATCCGGTCGGTCCGGGCGCCGACGTGCGCGATCAGCACGCTCGTCGCCGAGGAGGCGATGCGGGCCATGTTGTGGTGCTCGGCGTACCAGACGCGCCGGTAGCCGTGCTCCTCCGCACGCTGGGCGAGCGCGACGCTGGCGGCGATGCTGTCGCTCACGGACTGGCCGCGCAGGATCGGCGCGAGGTCGAGGACGGACAGCGGGATGCTCATGGGACAGGCCTTCCGGGTCGGTTGCCCGGTGCAACCCGGTCGCGCCCGCAGGCCTTCCCCGCCTCCCCGGCCGGCCCCGGAAGCCGGCTCAGCCCTGCTCCGCGCACCAGTCCTCGAGCCGGTCGCGGGCGTCCCGCCAGGCCTCGGCGTCCTCCTCGGACAGGTCCGCGACGGTGGCCAGCCCGTCCCGCAGGGCCGCGGTCTCCGCCATCGCCGCCCCGGCGGCCGCCGCCAGCCCGGGCGCGGCCCGGGCCGCCTCGCGGGCCCGGTCCATCGCCGCCGTCATGTCGGCTCCGGCGGCGGCCCGGTCGCCGCCGCTGGGACCGTCCTCGGCCAGCGCCTGGACCTCGTACCGGATGACCGCGTCGGTGAGCTCCTCCTCGACGGCGTCGCAGGCCAGCGACGTGGCGCTGGGCGGCGTGGTCGGAGCGCCGAAGGGCGCCGGGACGGCGGGCGCCGCGTCCTCCGGGGCACTGCCCTTGGGCACGGGGGCGGGGTCCGGGCGCGCCGGCGCCGGGTCAGGTGGCGCAGGGGCCGGGTCGGGCGGCGCGGGAGCGGGGTCCGGCGCAGCCGGGGTGGGGTCGGGCGATGCGGGCGTGGGGTCGGGCGCCGCGGGCGTGGCCACCGGGGTCGGGCTGGACCCGGGCTGGGCGGTGACGGTGGCGGGAACGCTCGCCGGCGCCGCCTGACCGACCGGCTCGGTCTCCGCCTCCAGCTGCAGCCGGGTGCACCCGGACAGCAGCACCAGGGCCGCGGCCGCCGTCCCGACCACCACCCGGGCGACCGTCCCGCAGCGGACCTCCCGGCGGCCGGCCGGCGCTGGACTGGACACCCCTGCAGCCTCTCAGCTGGAGGCGCGTCCCGCTCGCCCGTGGTCCGGGCCCGCGGCGCCCCTCGGGACCGCCGTCGCCGGCGGTGAGGGCATCACCTCCTCAAGTCCTTCGCCGTTCGGGTCGATCACTGCACCAGCGCACCACGGACGGTGCGCGGGCGGGTCGGCACCGGCGCACCAGGACGGCGCGCCGGACACGCGAGGAGTCGGGTACGTGGGCAACGAGGTCGTGGGGACCGAGGTCGGCACGCACGGTGGGGCCGGGACGGCGGACGGCGGCACGGACGGCGCGCCGGGCGGCCGGGGTGCTGTTCGCGGCGACGGTCTGCCTGGGCGTCGCACCGGCCACAGCCTCGGCCACGCCGACCACACCGTCCGACGCCGAGATCAGCGCCGCCCAGCAGACGAAGGACGCCGCCGCAGAGCGGGTGGGGGTCCTCGCGGGGCAGCTGGCCGGCGCCCAGGCCGAGCTCGACGCTGCCCGCGCCGCCTCCGCCATCGCGCTGGACGGCTTCCAGGCCACCCAGGCCGAGTACGAGGCCGCCGCGGTCGCCGCGACGGCCGCCACCGACGAGGCCCGGCGGGCCGACGCTGAGCTCGCCGACGCCCGCGCCCAGGTCGCTGCGTTCGCCCGGCTCAGCTACGTGCAGGGCAGCACCACGACCGGCATGTCCGCGGTGCTGGGCGCCGGTGGCCCCGCGCAGGTGCTGGAGCGGGTCGCCCTGCTCGACGCCGCCGGACGCTCCGAGGTCGACGTCCTGGCCCAGGTCACCGCAGCCCAGCAGGAGGCCGCCGCCGCCGACGCGGCCGCGCGCACGGCCCTGGCCGCCGCCGACGCACTGCAGCAGGAGGCGGCGGCCGCGCTGGCCGCCGCGGAGCGACTGGAGGCCGACGCCCGGTCGCAGGCCGCGGCGCTGGACGCGCAGCGGTCGGCGGTCCAGGCCGAGCTCGACTCGGCGCAGCTGATGCTGCTCGGCCTCGAGGGCGCCCGCGCGGCCGCCGAGGAGCACGGCCGGCAACGGGCCGCCGAGGCGGCGACCGCCCAGCGGCTCCAGGAGGAGTCCCGGGCGCAGGCGGCGGCCGCACCCGCGCCGGCCCCCGCCGTCCGTTCGACGCCCGCCGGCGCCGGCTCCGCGTCGGCGGCGCAGACCGCGATCGACGCCGGCATGCGCTGGATCGGCACCCGCTACGCCTGGGGCGGCGGCTCCCTGACCGGGCCCAGCCTGGGATGGGGCATCGACGACGGCGTCGTCGGCTTCGACTGCTCGGGACTGACCGGGTACGCCTACGCCCAGGCCGGCATCTCGATCCCCGCAACAGCCGGGCGCAGTACGCCGCCCTGCCGAAGGTGGCCCGCTCCGCCCTGCAGGCCGGTGACCTGGTGTTCTGGGCGACCGACACGGCCGACCCGGCGACCATCCACCACGTGGCGGTCTACCTGGGCGGCGACCGGATGCTCGAGGCACCGCAGTCCGGGTCGTCGGTCCGGGTGACCTCGATGCGCTGGTCGGGCTACATCGGCGCGGTACGCCCGAGCGCCTGACCCCGGGACGGCGACGGGCCGGACCGCCCCCTCGCGCGCCTCACGGAGCGTGTGCGAACAGTCTCATAGAGTCCGCACCGTGGCTGACCAGGTGCTGACGTCGGCGCTGCGGGACCCGCTCGCGGTGGAGTTCGCCCACGCCGGCGGCTGGCTCCCCGGCGTCCTGCTCGGCTGGCGGCACGACGGTCCCGACGTCTGCCGGCTGCGCGTCCAGTGCGTCGTCGGCGGTCTGCGGCACACCCTCTGGATGTCCCTGGCCGACCTGCGGCTCCCGGCCCCGACCGCGGCCTCCCCCGTTGACGAGGTGCTGTCCTGGCCCCGCCGTCCGGTCGGACCCTCCACCGGCCGGCCGCGCCCGCGGACCGGCTCGTCGACCGGGGAGCGACCGCTCAGCACCGTCTGAGCGCTCCCCGGTCCTCCCGCTCGGCCACGGCGTCGGCTCCGCGGCTGGCCGGTCGAGGCTCCCGGGCCCCGCCCCGGGCACAGGGCACGATGGGGCCATGAGCGAACCGCGTCAGCAGGGTCCCCGGAGGAGGTCGCGGACGGTCGTGTGGATCGCGGTCGCGACGGTGCTGCTGGCCGTGGCGGCCCTGGTCGTCGTGCTCACCAGGCCGGGTCTCCTCGGGGGCGAGGAGCAGCCGAGCGGCGGGCTGGTGGTCGCGGCCGCCGGGGACATAGCCTGCGACGTGGACGGGAACGTCGACGAGAACTCCTGCCAGCACGAGGCGACCAGTGACGTCGTGCTGGACATGGACCCCGACGTCGTCCTCGCCCTGGGCGACCTGCAGTACCCCAGTGGGGGGCTGGAGGACTTCGAGGAGTCCTACGACCCGACCTGGGGCCGGTTCAAGGACATCACCCGCCCGGTCCCCGGCAACCACGAGCTCGGCAAGAGCGAGGGCACCGGCTACTACGGGTACTTCGGGGAGACCGCCGGCGAGCGCGACAAGGGCTGGTACTCCTTCGACGCGGGCGGGTGGCACTTCGTGGCCCTCAACAGCGAGTGCGACGACGACTGCCTGGACAAGGACGGCGAACAGCGGACCTGGCTCGCCGAGGACCTGGCCGCGAGCGACGCCCCGTGCACGCTCGCGTTCTTCCACCGGCCGAGGTTCTCCTCCGACGAGCAGCACGGCGACAGCCGGCGGGTCAAGCGGGTGTGGGAGCAGCTGGACGAGGCCGGCGTGGACCTCGTGCTGACCGCCCACTCGCACTCCTACGAGCGGTTCGGCCCCCTGGACGCCGACGGGAACGCCGACCCCGACGGGATCCCGTCCTTCGTGGTGGGCACCGGCGGCAAGAGCCTCTACGACCGGACCGAGGCCCGGGAGCACTCGGAGGCCTGGAACAACGACACCTTCGGCGTCCTCCAGCTGAACCTGCACGAGAGCAGCTACGACTGGCAGTTCGTCCGCGCCGCCGGAGGGGACTTCGAGGACGTCGGGTCCGCCGACTGCGCCAACCCGGGTTCCTGACCCGGGCCGGCGGGGCGGGTCAGCGGCTCTGCAGCGCGTCCAGCGCCACGGCCATCGACGCCGCGACCCGGAAGTCCAGCCGGACGTCCGGGACGGTGACCGCGTACCGGTCGCGGATGGCCTTCTGCCGCTCGCTGACCATGACCACCGCTCCGCTGGCCCGGTCGACGAAGTCGAAGTGGAAGACGAACGGCACCCAGACGTCGCCGACGTAGGGAAGCAGCGTCCACACCCGGCGCAGGACGGCGATCACCGGACGGCGCTCCCGGCCCACGGCGCTCAGCGTCGGGGTGTCGAGGTTCCAGGTGGAGCGGATCAGGCTGGCGCCGAACTCCTTCTTGAACATGCCCAGCGGCATGCCGTACTCGTCGTAGACGTCGTGCTCGGCGGAGACGTCCAGACGCTGGCGGGCCTTGAAGGAGAAGACCCGGCGGTTCCTCGACTCGTCGGCGTAGAAGACCACCTCCTCCTTGAGCTTCATCCGCTTCTGCTCGGCGAGGGCCATCAGCTGGCCCTCGGTGCCGTCGGGGTTCGCGGCGCGGATCTCGTACCGGTTGACCATGACGGTGATCCGCTGCTTGACGAAGAAGGCGGGCACGACCATCGCGGCCGGCGGTGGGGGCAGGGTCACGGCGGGCTCCTGGGGCGGTCGGACGCGGGCGGACGACCATCCTCGCGCAGCTCGCGTCGCCACGGTGGGCCGGGTCGGGCGTCGCCGACGCCCGTGCGCCGAGCCCCGTACTGTCCGGTGCACGTGGTGAGGAGGTGACCGGCCATGACGAACGACGAGACGTCGACGACCGGCCTCGGCCAGGCGCTGGACCAGTTGGCCCTGCTCAACCTGCCCGCGCACTCCACCGGACAGCTGCTGCAGGCGGTGGTCGACCTGTCCGTGACCGTGCTGCCGGGTGACCCCGATGCCTCCATCTCCGTCCTGGCGATGAGGCGGGCGACCACGGTCGCGACCTCGGGGGCGCTGGCGACCGAGCTGGACGAGGAGCAGTACGCCGAGGGCCAGGGTCCCTGCCTGACCGCGGCGCGCACCGGCGAGCTGATCGAGATCACCGACACCCGCACCGACACCCGCTGGCCGGAGTACGCGCGGCGGGCCGCCGAGCACGGGAACTACAGCTCGATCTCGGTGCCGATGCGGCTGGACGACCAGCTGTGCGCCGCGCTCAACGTCTACGCCCGCGAGCCGGCCGCCTTCGACGAGTCGGGCCGGGACGCGGTGGTCCGGTTCGGGGAGCACGCGGCGGTCGCGGTGGGCAACCGGTACCTGTACGAGGACGCCCGCGGCCTGGCGGCGAACCTGGAGGTCGCGGCGCGTTCCCGCGCCGTCATCGACCAGGCCAAGGGGATCCTGATGGAGCGGCACCGGCTGGGCGCGGACGCGGCCTTCCAGGCGCTGGCCGCCGCCTCCATGCAGGCGAACCGCAAGCTCCGCGACGTCGCCGACGAGCTGGTGACCACCGGCGCCCTGCCCGGCACCCCGCCCCGCCGCTGAGCCCGCGGGGCCCTCCCGCGCTCCTCCGGGCTCGAGCCCGCGCGCCTCCCCGGCTCGAGCACGGGGGCCCTGGGGGACGGCGGGGTGCGTCCGCAGTCGTCAGGCGTACCGGGCCACGAAGTTCGCCAGCACCCGGGCCGGCTCGGTGACCACCGCGGAGCTCAGGCGGGTGACGAGGTCGTCGAGCTCGGCGGGCGGGAAGTAGCCGGCGTGCTGGTAGACCCGGGCCCTGGTCACGACGCCGGGGACATCGAGCTCGGGGTGGAACTGGGTGGCGTAGACGTTCCGCCCGACCCGGAACATCTGCACCGGGCAGGCCGGCGAGGACGCCAGCAGCACCGCCGTCGGCGGCAGCACCCGGCATGCCTCCTTGTGGCCGACGAGCGCGTCGAACCGCTCGGGCAGCCCGGCCAGCACCGGGTCCGCCCGACCGGCCGGGGTGAGGGTGATCGGCACGCAGGAGACCGGCTCGCCGTGCGTGCGGTCCACGACCCCGCCCTGGTGGACGCCCAGGGTCCCGATCCCGTAGCAGGCGCCGAAGAAGGGCAGGTCCCGGGCGACGACCTCGTCGAGCAGCGCGCCCAGTTCCGCCTCGACCCGGCGCTGGACCGGCGACTTGTCCTCCGCCGGGTCGCTGGAGTTGAACGGTCCGCCGCCCAGCAGGACGCCCGACCAGTCGTCGAGGTCCAGCGGGGGCAGTGGCGCGGCCTCCAGCCGGATGCGGTGCAGCTCGTCGGCGGTCAGTCCGGTGGCCCGGAGGAAGGCGGCGTACTCGTCGTCCGCGGCGTCGTCCTCGGCGCGGGAGCCCAGCAGGAGGAACGGCCGCACGGCGCGATGCTATGCCGGTACGGGCGGGGACCGACGGACGGGCGGGTCTGCTGTGACGGACCGTCCCGGCCGCACGGCGGTGGTCGTCGTCACGGGCGGACCTCCGTGCCTACCGTCGACAGATGCAACCACAGCAGAGCCGGCCAGCCGCCGCCCCGACCGACCGCACCCCCGGCCCGGACCGGGTCCGGCACCTCCACCTGGTGGCGGCGGCCCGCGCCAACGCCGTGCGGCCCACCAGCGAGCGGCAGGTCGCCGACATCGTGCGGGTCACCGTCGACGACGAGGTGGACACCGGCACCTTCCGGGCCATCGTCCTCGACGTCACCAAGGACGTCCTGGGCTGACCGGGTGCGCGGCCGCCCGTCCGGGCTGCCAGCATCCCGGCATGGACGACGACCGCTCCCCCGCCGACGGACCCGGCCCCTGGCCCGCGCTGCCGCTGGACCAGTGGCAGGACACCCGGGACACGCTGCACCTGTGGACCCAGGTGGTCGGCAAGCTCCGGCTGGCCCTCGCGCCCGCGGTCAACCACTGGTGGCACGTGCCGCTGTACGTCGACGCCCGGGGGCTGACCACCTCGCTGATGCCCGTCGGGACGAGGGGCCTGGAGGTGGCGTTCGACCTGACCGACCACCGGCTGTTGCTGCTGACCACCGACGGGGCGCGCCGCACGATGGCGCTGGAGCCGCGCAGCGTGGCCGACTTCGCCGCCGAGTTCTCCGGCCACCTGGCCGCTCTCGGCGTGGACGTGCCGATGAACGGCACGCCGGTCGAGGTGGCCGAGGCGATCCCCTTCGCCGACGACCACGAGCACGCCAGCTACGACGCCGACGCCGTCCACCGGTTCTGGCTCTCCCTGGTGGGCGCGCACCGGGTGCTCAGCCGGTTCCGGGGCGAGTTCCGCGGCAAGGCCAGCCCGGTGCACTTCTTCTGGGGCGCCTTCGACCTCACCACCACCCGGTTCTCCGGCCGGGCCGCGGCCCCGCACCCCGGCGGCGTGCCCAACTGCCCGGACTGGGTGATGACCGAGGCCTACAGCGAGGAGGTCTCCAGCTGCGGGTACTGGCCCGGAGGCGCCGCCGAGGGTGTGTTCTACGCCTACAGCTACCCCGAGCCGGCCGGCTACCGCACGCACCCGGTCGCACCGGCCGAGGCGTCGTTCGATGCGGGGCTGGGCGAGTTCGTGCTGCCCTACGCCGACGTCCGCACGGCGGCCGACCCCGACGACGCACTGCTCCGCTTCCTCCGCTCCACCCATGAGGCGGCGGCCGTCACCGCCCGGTGGCCGGCGCCGCTGGGCGGCTGACCGGGCCCCGCGTCAACCGTGGTGCAGGTCGGCGAGGGCCTCCCGCGGGAACTCGGTGGTCGTGTCGCCCACCGCGAGGCACCGGTAGGTCGCGGTCGCCGCCTCCTCCAGGTTCAGCGCCCGCCGGTAGGCCATCCCCACGTCGGCGCCCAGCGTCGAGCAGCCGTGGTGGGACAGGACGACGCAGTCGTGCTCGCGGGCCTGCTCGGCGGCTCCGTCGGCGAGCTCGTCGGAGCCGTTCGGGGCGTAGGGCACCGTGCCGACGGAGCGGACGTAGACGGCGTGGTCCAGGGTGACCAGCCGGATGCGGTGCCCCATCGCGTCCACCAGGACGGCGTGCTGCGGGTGCAGGTGCACGACGGCGTTGACGTCCGGGCGCACCTGGTAGGTCCGCTGGTGCAGCTTCCACTCGCTCGAGGGCCGCTCGGCGCCGCCGACGACCTCGCCGCCGAGGGTCATCACCGCGAAGTCGGCCGGGGTCAGCCGGTCCAGCCAGGTCCCGGCGCCGGTGACGACGAACTCCTCGCTGCCGGGCAGCCGGGCCGACAGGTTCCCGCCGCTGGCCAGCGCCAGCCCGCTGCGGACCGCCGTCCGCCCCACCTCGACGAGCTGGTCGAGCAGCTCCTCCCGGGTCCGCGCCGTCCTCACGCCAGCTGGACCAGCGCGTCCAGGGCCACGTCCATGGCCCGGTCCACGCCGGCCGCGACGACCTCCCGGTGCGGGTCGTAGCCGGTCGTCTCCCGCAGCTCGTCCGCGGCGACGCCGTCGACCACCAGAACGCCGCCGGTGGTGACCCCGGTCAGCGCGCCGTGCACGAGCAGCGCCGCGAGCTCCATCTCGATCGCCAGCACCCCGGCCGCGACGTAGGCCGGCATCGGGACCGGCAGCAGACCGGGGTAGAACGCGGCCCGGGTCCACACCAGGCCGCGGTGGTACGGGGCCTGCCGCTCGCGCGCGGCCGCGGTGAGCGCGAGCACCGCCTCCGGGCTGCAGACGGCGGGGAACTCCGGGGGCACGAGCTGCTGGGTGACGCCGTCGTCCCGGATGCAGCCCTCGGCCACGACCAGGTCGCCGTCGCCGATGCCCGGCTGCAGAGCGCCGGCCGTGCCCAGCCGCAGCATCGTCCGGACGCCGGCGTCGGTCAGCTCCTGGAACAGGCAGATGGCCCCGGGGGCGCCGACGCCGTGGGAGGAGACGAGCACCTCCGTCCCCCGCCAGGAGCCGCGGAAGGTCCGGTACTCGCGGGCGCAGGCGACCTCGGTGGGGTCGTCGAGCCGCTCGGCCATCCGCGCCGCCCGGAACGGGTCGCCCACCACGACGGCGCGCGGCGGCAGGCCGGTGCGCGGGACCCGGGTGATCGGCAGCAGCTCGGTCACGCCCGGTCCCCGTCGTAGTAGGACGCCAGGTCCCGCGGCGCGAACCGGCCGCGGTCGGTGACCACCGTGCTCACGTAGCGGGGCGGGGTGACGTCGAACGCCGGGTAGATGCCGGTGACCCGCTCCGAGGCGGTGCGCCGGCCCAGGCAGTGCAGCACCTCGTCGCCGTCCCGGTCCTCCATCTCCACGGCGTCCGCCGACGGGGCCTGCGGGTCCGGCGCCTGCACGAGCGCCACGTAGGGGACGTCGAAGGCGTGCGCGGCCACGGCGAGCTGCAGCGTGCCGATCTTGTTCACCACGTGTCCGTCCATGGTGACCCGGTCGGCGGCGGTGACCAGCCGGGTGACCTCCCCGCGGCTCATCAGGTGCGCGCCCATCCCGTCGGTGATCAGCCGGGTGGGCACGCCCATCTCGGCCAGGCTCTCCGACGTCAGCCGGGCGCCCTGCAGGTAGGGCCGGGTCTCGGTGCAGATGGCGTCGACGCGCTTGCCCGACCGCAGCACCGCGGCCATCGTCTCGGTGATGTAGGACTCCGCCCAGCAGTGGGTGAGCACCGTCGCGCCGTCCGGGACCAGGACGGCGGCGTGCTCCCCCAGCTGCCGGCTGCGGTCGAGGTAGCGCTGGCCGGCGGCCCGCGCGGCGCGCTCGACCGTCTCGGCGAGGGGCTCCCCGGCGTCCAGGGCGGCGTCGGTGACCTCCAGCAGCTCGGCGACGACGTCCCGGATCTGGTTGTTCGTCCGGCGGGTGTCCACCAGCCGCCGGCCGGCAGCGCGCACGGACTCCCGCCGCTCGTCGGCCGTGCCCAGCCGCTCGGCGGCGCGGGCGGCCAGGGTCATGCCGCCGGCGGCGGCGAACAGCGGGCCGCTGCTCTGGGTGACCATGTCCTCGATCGCCTTGGCGACGTCCTCGTGGTCGCGGCAGGTCACCCAGGTCTTCTCGAACGGGAAGACCCGGCGGTCGAGGATGCGCACCGCATCCGGCTCGATGAGCACGTTCTGGCTGATGATCGTGGGGACCGGGACGTCGATGGTGGTCACGGGGCGGACTCCGGGGTGGTCGGGAGGGCGGGTGCGGGGGGCCGTCACTCGAGGGACACGCGGCTGCTGGCCGCCGGGTCGGCCACCGGTGGCCGGTCGCCGGGCGGCGGGGACCCGGCCGGGGCCCGGCTCAGCGCCCGCCGGCTGCGCACGCTGGCCACGACCAGCGCGACCAGGGTGAGCACGTAGGGGGTCGCCGAGGCGACCTGCGAGGGCAGGCCGACGCCCTGCAGCCGGAAGCCGAAGGCCTCGGCCGCGGCGAACAGCAGGGCCGCGAGGAGCACGCCGAACGGCGCGGCCTGGGCGAGCAGCACGGCCACCACGGCGACCCAGCCGCGGCCGGCGGTCATGTTGTAGGAGAAGAGGACGACGTTGCCCAGCGACAGCTGCGCGCCGGCCAGCCCGCACAGCACGCCGCTGGCCAGCACCGCGCCGTAGCGGTACCGGACGGTGTCCACGCCCAGGCTGCGGGCGGCCTCGGGCGCCTCGCCGACGCCCTGCAGGCGGAAGCCCCAGACGTGCCGCCGGAGGAACAGCGCGAGGACCGGCACCAGCGCCCAGGCCAGGTAGGTCAGCGGGGTCTGCCCGAGGACCGTCGGCAGGCCCTGGAGGTCCGGGTCGGTGAAGGTGCCCTGCTTGCCGAAGACGGTGCGCAGCAGGAACGCGGTCAGGCCGACCGCCAGCAGGTTCAGCGCGATGCCGACGATGATCTCGTCGCCCCCGTAGCGCACGGAGGCGATCGCCAGCAGCGCCGCCATGCCGGTGCCGGCCAGCATCCCGGCCAGCACGCCGACCCACGCCGAGCCGGTCGTCCAGCTGCCCGCGACCGCGGCGAACGCGCCGACGAGCATGAAGCCCTCCAGCCCGACGTTGAAGACGCCGGCCCGCGCGCAGATCAGGCCGCCGAGGGCGGCGAGCAGCACCGGGGTCAGCGCCCGCAGGATCGACGGGACGATCGAGGCGTCGACCAGCTCGGCGAGGACGCTCATGCGGTGTCCTTGCGGGTGCGCGCCCGGCGGGCGGTGGCGGCCACGGCCGCGGCCAGGATGACGATCACGGTGGCCTGCAGGATCGAGCTCAGCTCCCGCGGCACCTCGGTCTCCCGCTCCATGCCGAACCCGCCGACCTGCAGCGCGGCGAAGAAGACTCCGGCCGCGACGGTGCCCAGCGGGTGGGCCCGGGCGAGGAGGGCGGCCAGCAGGCCGGTCCAGGTGTAGCCCGGCACGGTCAGCGCGCCGTCGATGTACCGGTAGGGCACCGAGGTGACGACCATCGCGCCGATCAGCCCGGCGATGCCGCCGCCGGTGACCATCAGCCGGGTCACCATGCGGGGGACGTCCACGCCGGCGTACTCGGTGAACCGCCGGTTGTGCCCGGTCAGCCGGACCTCGTAGCCGAACGGCGTCCGGGAGTCGGTCTGCACGAGCAGGACGACGATCACCGCCAGGACGACGGCGGACAGGCCGATGCCGGCGAACACCGGCATCCGGAAGGCCTCGCCGAACACCCGGCTCTGCGGCAGCCCGGTGCCCGGGTCGCGCAACGGGAAGCGGACCAGGTACGAGGCGAAGGCGACGACCGGGTAGGAGATCAGCAGCGAGCTGACCAGCAGCGGCACACCCAGCCGGTTCTCCAGCACGGCGGGGAGCGCGCCCAGCAGGCCGCCGGCCAGCGCCCCGGCACCGAGGGCCACCACCAGGGAGAGCGGCATCGGGAGGTCGACGACCGCCGCCACGACGGCGGCGGTGATCCCGCCGATGACGATCTGCCCCTCGCCGCCGAGGTTGACCACGCCGGCCCGCAGCGGGACGGCGACGGCCAGCGCCATGCCGACCACCGGGACCGCGACGATGAGGGTGTTGCGCCACTGGGTCGGCCCGAACGCGCCCTCCACCATGGCCGCGTAGGCCTGGACGGGGTTGCCGCCGGCGCCGAGCAGCATGACCGAGCCGATCAGCAGCGCGCCGAGCACCGAGAGCAGGATCGGCGAGCGCACCAGCGCGCCGAGGCGGCCGGCGCCGGAGGAGCTTCGGGGCAGCGTCGTGGTCACGACGCGGCTCCGTGCACGCCCGTGCCGGCCGGCAGGCCGGCCATGGCCAGCCCGACCGTCTCCTCCGTCGCGTCCGCGCGGGGCAGGTCGGCGACGACCCGGCCGCCGAACATGACCAGCAGCCGGTCCGACAGCGCCATCAGCTCGCTGAGCTCGGCCGAGGCGAGCAGCACGGCGTGCCCGGCGTCCCGGTAAGCCCGCAGCCGGGCGTGGATGTTCTCGATGGCGCCGATGTCGACGCCGCGGGTGGGCTGGTCGACCAGCAGCACCGGGGCGTCGTGGGCCATCTCCCGGCCGACGACGACCTTCTGCAGGTTGCCGCCGGACAGGGTGCTGGCCGGCACCGCGGGGCTGCTCACCTTGATGTCGAAGTGCTCGATGATCCCGCGGGCGTGCTCGCGCAGCGCGCCCCGGTCCAGCCGCCAGCCGCGGCGCAGCGGCCGCCGGCGGTGGAACCCGACGGCGAGGTTGTCGGCCACGCTGGCCGCCACGGCGGATCCGGTGGCCGCGCGGTCCTCCGGGACGTAGGCCACGCCGGCCTCCCGGCGGCGGCCGGCAGGGAGCCGGTCGAGCACCGTGTCCCCGACGCGGACCGACCCGGAACGCGCCGGGCGCAGACCGGCGATGGCCTCCAGCAGCTCGACCTGGCCGTTGCCCGCGACGCCGGCGATGCCGACGATCTCCCCCGCCCGGACCGACAGCGAGACGCCGTCCACCACGGGGCGGCCGGTGGGCCGCCCGACGGTGAGGTCCTCGACGCGCAGCACCGGCGCTCCGGGCGTCCCGGGGACGTGCGCGCCCTCGAGGTCCACGGCCCGGCCGGTCATGTGCCGGGCGATCTCGGCGCCGGTCGTCTCCGCGGTGACCAGCCGGGCGACGGTGCGGCCGTCGCGGAGGACGGTGACGTTGTCGCTGAGGTCGAGCACCTCGCCGAGCTTGTGGGTGACGATGACGACGGTGCGGCCGGCGTCCGGCAGGCCGCGCAGCACGTCGAAGAGCAGCCGGGTCTCCTGCGGGGTGAGCACCGCCGTCGGCTCGTCGAGGATCAGCACCTGGGCCTCGCGGTGCAGGGCCTTGAGGATCTCGACCCGTTGCAGCACGCCGACCGAGAGGTCCCGCACGCGGGCGCGGGGGTCGACCTCGAGGCCGTAGCGGGTGGAGACGTCCTGCACGGCCCGGATCGCCGCCTTCCGGTCGAGCAGGCCGGCGGTGCCGCGGGTCTCGGCCCGGTAGACGACGTTCTCGGCCACCGTCATCGACGGGAACAGCTTGAAGGCCTGGTGCACCATGCCCATCCCGGCCTGGACGGCGTCGACCGGCGAGCGGAAGGACACCGGCCGGCCGTCCACCCGGACCTCGCCCGCGTCCGGGGTCAGCAGGCCGTAGAGGACCGACATCAGGGTGGACTTGCCGGCCCCGTTCTCGCCGACCAGCGCGTGCACCTCCCCGGCGGCGAGGCGGAGGTCGGCACCGTCGTTGGCGACGACGTCACCGAACCGCTTGACGATGCCGGTGGCCTCGACCCGGGCCGGTCCCCCGGCCGTCAGGTCAGCCCTCGGCGGGGTCATCGACGGTGACCTCGCCGGAGACGATGCGGTCGCGGACCGCTTCGACCTCGGTGATGACGTCGGGGTGGTCGGCGATCAGGCACTGGGACTCCTCGACGCCGTCCTCGAGGCCGGTCAGCGTGACGCCGCCCTCCTCGAGGCCGTAGGACACCAGCCCGCCGCCCTCGCCGCCGAGGATCTTGCCGATGCTGTCGGCGGTGACCACGTCGACCTCCTTGATGACGTTGTCGACGACGTGGCCGGCGGCGTCCGGGCACTGGTTGACGTCGACGCCGAAGGCGGCGAACGAGCCGTCACCGGCCGCGTCGAAGACGCCGAGGTTGCCGGCCGCGGCCGCGGCCATCACGTGGTCGGCACCCCGGGCGACCAGGGCGAGCGCCTGCTCCTTGGCCCGGGCCGGGTCGTTGAACGGCGACGAGCCGCCGACGTAGAGCGGGGTGAAGGTGATGCCGGGGTCGACCGACTGGGCACCGGCGCCGAACGGGTCGGAGAAGCGGCGGATCTGCGGGGTGTCCAGGGCGACGACGGCGCCGATCTGGCCGCTCTCGCTGAGCAGTCCGGCCTCGACGCCGGCCAGGTAGACGCCCTCGTGCTCGCGGAAGACGGCGCAGGTGACGTTCTCGAACTCCTCGGTGGTGCAGGCGTCGACGAAGAGGAACTGCTGCTCCGGGTTCGCGGTGGCAGCGGCGGCGACGGAGTCGGCGAACTCGAAGCCGACGACGGCCAGCACGTCGGGGGCGTCGGCGACCGCGGCGTCCATCTGCTGCTGGATGTTGGTCGGGTCCTGGCTCTCGAAGACCCGGGACTCGCCGCCGGCGTCGGTGGCGGCCTGCTCCACGCCGTCGACGGCCAGCTGCAGGAACGGGTTGACGCCGACCGGCTCGGGAGTGATCAGGACGAGGCTCGGGCCTGCCTCGCCGCCGCCCTCCTGACCGGAGCCCGAACCCGACCCGGAGCTGGAGCTGGCGTTGCAGCCGGCCAGGAGGGCGACGCTCACCGTCCCCACCGAGAGGGCCGTCAGGAGGGCGGGGCGGCTGCTGAGCATGAGGGCTCCCGAGGAGTCGTCTGACGTCTGTCGTCCGTTAGGGTGCGACTATCTCGGCGGGTCCACCTGGGCGTCAAGCGGCAGCGGAAGGACAGCTGTGAACGTTCCGTTACGTGATGCCCGTCCGCTGCCCGCGCAGCTCGCCGACCGGTTGCGCCAGCGGATCGTCGAGGGCCAGTGGGAGCCCGGGCACCGGCTGCCGTCGGAGCAGGAGCTGGCCGCGGAGTACGGCGTGAGCCGGCCGACAGTGCGCAGCGCGGTGGCGCGGCTGGTCGACAGCGGGATGCTGCGGGTGCGGCACGGCGCCGGGACGTTCGTGACCAGCCACCAGGGCGGGATCCACGCCGGCCTGCAGGAGCTGCGGTCGACGACGCGGATCATCGCCGAGCAGGGCCACGACTGCGAGGTCGTGTACCGGTCACGGGACGTGCGGCCGGCGACGGCCGAGGAGGCCGAGCGGCTCGACGGCCCGGCCGGGATGCCGGTGATCGCGATCGAGCGGAGCTTCCTGGCCGACGACGACGTGGTCGCGTTCGAGCACGACCTGATCGACGCGGCCCTGCTGCCCGAGGGCGTGGACCCGGCGGGGATCACCGGGTCGGTGTTCGAGTTCATGGAGCCACTGGGGCTGCTGCCGGCGCAGGCGGTGGCGACCGTGCGCGCCGTGTACGACGAGTCGGTCGGCTGGGGCGACCGCCGTCCGGAGCGGCCGCTGTACGTCTGCCTGGACCAGGTGCACTACCTCGCCGACGGCCGGCCGATGAGCTGGTCGCAGGCGTTCTTCGTCGAGGACAAGGTCCAGTTCACCCTGGTCCGCACCCGCTGACCCGGGTCACAGGACGACGTCCTTGCTGCACGCCAGGGAAGGCTCGCGGTAGTCGGCGTCGCGGACGACGCCACTGAGGGAGGTGATGGTCACCGGCAACGGCAGGGCGATCGTGACCGGGTCGCCGACGATGTCCTCCTCCTGGATCTCCACCGTGAGGTACCTGCCCGAGCCCGAGAGCCTGGTCTCGCCTCCGGGGTCGTCGAGGCTGTCCACCTCTCCGTTCGACGACGACGTGAAGTCGATGCTGAACGACGGGTCGTTGTAGAGGACCTGCTGCCGAAACTTGAGCCTGAAGACGTCCCCGCCATCGAGGACGCCGATCGCACCCTGGTCGTGCACGAGCGTCGCCTTGAAGATCGTGAACGCGCCGGCGCAGCTGCGGTCAGCGGCCGCCTGCGCGGGGGCGACCCCGAGCAGGAGCAACGCTGCGGTGGCCGTGACTGTCGCGGTCCTGCGCATCGGTCAGGCTCCTGTCGGGCTGTGTCCGGTGAGGGGGTGGCGCCGAAAAGTACGGGGGCCGGAGATCGCCGGTCCAGCGTCGTACCCGGTGCGGGCGCCCCGCGCCGGTCGCTCCAGCGCGTCAGGGCGAGGAGTAGTCCGTCGATCACTCCTGCGCCACGAGCCGGGCGCGGTCGTCGTCCACGCGGGGCACCCAGGGCGGGCCCGTGGTGCGCGATCCCCACCCGCTGGGCAGGCTGGCCACCATCGCCGAGCCGCGGCGGCGACGGGTCCGCGGCTGTCCCGGGGAGCGGACGTGGAACACCACGAGGTGCTGGTCATCGGCGGCGGCAACGCCGGCATCTCGCTGGCGGCGCGGTTGCTCCGCGACGGCGTCCGGGACGTCGCCGTCGTGGCCCCTCAGCCGGTGCACCGCTACAAGCCGCTGCTGAACTACGTCGCCGCGGGCGAGGCGACCATGGCGGACCTGGAACGGCCCATGCAGGACGTCGTCCCGGACGGGTGCAGCTGGATCCGGGACTCCGTCGTGGCGGTCGATCCGGCCGCCACGACCGTGCGCACCCGGGGTGGGCGGACGCTGCAGGGCTCGACCCTCGTCCTCTGCCCCGGCCCGGTGGAGGACTGGGCGGCCACGCCCGGGCTGCAGTCGGCGTACGCCGACGGGTGGGCGGCCTCGTCGTACGTCCCCGGCAGCACACCGCAGGTGTGGCCCCGGCTGACCTCGCTGCGCGGCGGCACCGTGGTGTTCACCGTGCCGCCGGAGCCGGCGTCCTGCGGTCCCACCGCGCTGAAGCCGCTGCTCATGGCGTGCGACCACTGGCGGCGCGCGGGTGTCCTGGGTGAGCTGGACGTGCGGCTGGTCCTGCCCGGGCCGACCGCGACGGGGAAGCCGGAGGCCGACGAGGTCCTCGACCGCACCTTCGCGGACTACGGCGTGGAGGTGCTGCGCGGGGCCCGGATCGACCACGTGGACTGGGACGTCCACGACATCACCGTGACGACGCCCGCCGGACGACGCGTCCTCGAGGACGTCGCCTTCGCCCACGCCGTCCCGCACTACCGGGCTCCGGAGTGGATCGCGGACGGCGGCCTGGCCGCCACGCCGACCCCCGGCCTCGTCGACGTCGACCCGGAGACGCTGCGCTCACGCCGGCACGAGTCGGTGTGGGCCCTCGGCGATGCGGCCGCCGTGGCGACCCGGCCGTCGGGTGGGGCGCTGCGGCCCCAGGTCGACGTCCTGGCCCGGAACCTCGCAGCTGCCCGGGACGGGAAGCCGATGCAGCGGTACGACGGGTACACGGTCGTGCCGATCACCCTGAGCCGCCGGAAGCTGCTGCTCGTCGAGGTCGACCGCGAGAACCGGCCGACCCCGTCGGTGCCCTTCGTCGACCCCGTCAAGCCCCGCCGCGCGACGTGGCTCTTCGACCGCCACGTCCTGCCGGTCGTCTACTGGCGGCGGCTGCTCCGGGGCAAGGTGTGAGGCCGTTGCCTCGACAGCTGTGGGCGCGAGGACCGGATACTGAGCGGGTGGGCACCTCCGGGGTCGAGCGATGGTCCGCTCGTCACGACCGCAGCGAGGAACTGGCCGCCGCGACCGTCGTCCACTCTGCCTTCCACGAGGGGCGCGACGCATGACCGCGACGGACGCGCGCAGCGTGGTCGCCGCGGACCTGGCGCGGATCGCCGAGCTCGACCCCGTCGTGATGGCGTTCGAGGAGGTCTTCGGCGACCAGGCCACGGCCGCTGCGGAGGCACTCGACGCCGGGACCGTGGACGCGGCAGAGGTGGGCACCGGACGCGCCGGTGCGCGGGCCGGGGGCGGACCCCTGCACGGGGTCACGGTGGGCATCAAGGACATCTTCGAGCTCGCCGGCCGAGCGCCCGGCAACGGGAACCGGGCGGTGTTCGAGATGCTGGACCGGCCCACCCCCGAGGCCGACGCCCCCCTCGTGCGAGCCCTCCGCGGGGCGGGGTCGGTCGTGGCCGGGATGACGCGACTGACCGAACTGTGCTGGTACCACCCCACCGTCACGCGCAACCCGCACGACCTGGGCTGTACCCCTGGGGGGTCGTCCAGCGGGTCGGCCGCGGCGGTGGCCGCGGGGATGGTCCGCGCGGCGGTGGGCAGCCAGACGAACGGTTCGGTGGTGCGACCGGCGAGCTACTGCGGGGTCCATGCGTTCAAGCCCAGCTTCGGCCGGGTGGACACCACCGGGATGACGAAGATCAGCCTGTCGTTCGACCACCCGGGGTTCTTCGCCCGTGACGCACAGACCCTCTGCGCCGTCACGGCGGCGGCCGGAGGGTTCCACGTGCCGACGGCGACCGCTCCCCTCGTCGCCGGCGTCGTCGATCTGACCGAGTTCGGCGAGATCGACGCCGAGGTGCGGACGGTCGTGGACGACTACGTCGATCTGCTCCGCGACGCCGGGCACACGGTGGTGCGCGTGCAACTGCCCGAGCTGCTCGCACCGGAGACGTTCGAGGCGTTCTACGGGGTGTTCGCGCCGGAGCTGCACGCGCTGCACCGCGAGCTGCTCTCGCCCGGAACGGCTGCACGGCTCGGCGCAGAGACCCTGGAGATCCTGCGGCGCGGCGCGGACACGAGCGCGGCCCGACGGCGGGCCGCCGAGCAGGCCTGCGCGGAGTTGCGCACGCGGGTGGACGGGCGGTTCGGCGACTGCGACGTGCTGGTGCTGCCGGCTGCGACGTCCGCTGCGCCGCGAGGGCTCGCGAGCACCGGCTCGCCCACGGTGTCGACGTTGTCGAGCCTCACCGGGGTGCCGGTCGCCGCTGTGCCGGCAGGAGCCGGGGTCTCCGGTCGCCCGGTTGGCGTGCAGTTGTGGGGACGTGTGGGATCCGACGAGATGCTGCTCGCCGCGCTGCCCTCACTGCCGTCGCGGACCATCGCCCCGAGGTTCGCCCCGGCCTGACACGGTCCTTCCTGAGCCGCACCGCCCAGCGACCGTCCTCCCTCGTCGGCGCCCCCGGTCAGACGTTGAAGCGGAACGTTCCCTGGGGTATTGAGCGGCGTTGACCATAGCTGAGACAGGCTGTTGAGCTGGACTTTCGTGGTTGAGCAGTGATGGCGGGAGACGGCCTCGATTGGAAGTCTTGTGGACTAAGTGTGGACTGACGTCCACGCGTTCGGGCGTGTCGAAACGACCCCCCGCCCCCCTCGACAGCGCAGACCCCGCAACTCCAGTCAATCCGTCCGCTCCAACGACAGGACGGTGGGACTGCCCCCACTTCGGTTGAGTCATTCGGTGGGGTGGATGACCCGGCAGCGATTGAACGGGAACCTGCGGGCGACGGGCGACGTCCGGTCTACGTTCAACGGGTGGCTCGTCGTGCTCCGAGGGACTTCCCCTCCGACCCGCCCGCCGTGATCGCCGGGATGGCCGCGGCGCTGTACTCGGTCGGCGCCCCACGGCCCTCGGTGTCGTTGGCCGCCCTCGCGCTGGACGCGGCGGCGTGGCGCTGCGAGCGTGACGGGCGGCCGCTTCCGACCGGGCTGCGGCCCGCCGCAGCGGCAGCGGAGGTGCCGACGGAGCCGCCGCCGGAGCTGCGCGAGCTGCAACGGGAACTGCTCCCTCTGCTTGCACCGGAGGCGCTCGTCGGATGGGTCCCTTCGCTGGTGCGCGCCTTCGCCGCGGAGTCGGGGACGGCCGAGAACCTTTCTGCGGAGCCCTTGCTCGACGTTGTGGTTGTTGCACTCACGGCGCGGGCGCGCCAAGCAGCGGACCGGCCCATAGTTCTGTACGACCCGACGTGTGGCACTGGCGGGACGCTGTGCGCCGCGTCCGCCGGGCTCCTGGCGCTGGGTGCAGCTGTCGCGCCAGTGGGGCAGGACGTGCAGCCGATGGCCGCCTTCGTCGCGTCCTGCGCGCTCGCCGTCGCCGGGCTGGACGGTACGGCCGTCAATGCGGACTGCCTGGCCGACGACCGCCTGCCCGACCTGCACTACGACTTCGCCGTCGCCGACCCGCCTTACGGCCTGGGCTGGCACGGGCAGGCGGCCAGAATCGAGGAGCAGCGCCGTGCCGGCAGGTTCCCGGCGGGCCTCCCGCCGAAGTCCGATGCGACGCTGCTCTTTGTCGAACATCTCGTCGAAAAGATGCGCCCTGCTGACCAGGGCGGCGGCCGCGCCGTCGTGCTCCTGCCGCCGACCACGCTTCTGACCCAGGGCGGCGACGCCATCCGACGGTGGCTGCTCGCCAAAGACCTCGTCGAGGCCGTGATCGGGCTGCCGGAAGGGCTTGCATCGCACACGAGCATCCGGCTCAACGCGCTTGTTCTGACGAACCGGCGGCCCCAGCAGCGACAGGGCAAGGTGCAGCTTGTAGACCTGCGCGGTGCCTACGAAGACCAAGGACGAGGGAGGCTATCCCGGCGTAGGCTCCGGCCAGACGCGCTCGACTCGCTGCGGCAAGCGCTGTCGACCGTCAGGAATGGGCCCGTCAGCCGCACGGTCGACGTCCAACGGTTCCTGCGCCGGACCGTCACCGTCGCATCAGCCGCGGGCGAGGGCGGATTCCGGCGGTGGTCCCTGCCGCTGTCACTGGCTGACGACGCTGACAGGCACGTAGCCAAGCACGTGCAGTTTCCCGCGTCACAGGTGGAGGACCCCGGGCGGGACAACGCCTGCCGCATCGACCTCGACGATGTATTCAACCGCGACGCCGGGCAAGTCGACGCTTGGATTCGCGAACGCCGATGGCCCGTCACCCGGCTCGCCGCCGTCGCGGATAGTCCCGCCTTCGTCCCGTCGGCGTCCTCCAGCGACCGCGAGCACGCCCTTGCCGCCCTTCCCGCGGGGCCGCTAGTGATGCTTCCAATCGAGGCAACTCACCCGGCCGTCGTAGGGGAACCGACCGACGACGCCCCCGACCGGCGGTTCATCGCCTTCAGAACCGAACTGGGCCTGACCGCGGAGTTCCTCACCGGCTACCTCAACAGCCGCCACGGACAGCTCGCCCGCCGCGCCGCACTCGAACCGCTTGGTGGAATGCCGTCCCCACACACCGTGCCGCGCTCCGGCGTCGACGCGATGCTGGCCGCGCTCGTTATCCCCGTCCCCGACCCCGGCACTCAGCGGCCACTCGTCGACGCGGACAGTGCCGTTCGGGCGGCCGCCGCCCGCGCCGCCCGCGCCGCAGATGACCTGTGGCGGACGCCTGAGCGCCACGCTGAGATCGTCCGGCAGGTCGCCAGCCCACAGAAGCCGCAGCGCCTTGCCGAGTGGGCCCAAGAACTCCCCTACCCGCTCGCGACCGCCCTGTGGGCGTGCGAGGCACGCAAGGACAATCCCGACGCGGCGAACCGGCAGCTCTTCCTGTTCTGGGAAGCGACCGCGGCCTTCATCGGCACGGTCCTGCTCTCCGCGCTTGACCAGGACAAGTCCTTGCGCGACGCAGAGATGGCTTCGCTTCGCGCCACTCTTGCCTCGGGCGGGTTGTCCATGCAGCGCGCGACCCTCGGGGTCTGGCTCGTGCTCGTCCAGCGCCTGGGACGCAGGTTCAGAGACATGCTCGACAGCGACGATTCGGACGAGCGCGCCCGCGTTGCCGCGCTATTCGCGGGCGCTCCCGAGGAGCTCGTCCGCGCACTCTGCAGCACTGAGGTCGCGTCCCTACTTGGGGCCGTCATCAAGCGCCGCAACGATTGGTCCGGCCACGGCGGTTCGACGACCGCTCGCGTCCTGACTGAACGCAACGCCTGGCTGGTCGAGCAGGTGGAGGCGCTGCGCGCCATCGTCGACGAGGCGTGGGCCGACGCGCCGCTGGTCCGTGCCGGCCGGGCGTCGATCGGCGACGGCGTCTACACCTATGACGTGGAGCTCGTCATGGGGCTTAACACGCCGTTCCTTACGGACTCGGTCACAGTCGGAGCGCCGATGAACACGGGAGAGTTGTACCTGGCCACCGACGGCGCGCAACGCGCGTTACGCATCGAGCCATTCGTCCAGCTTCGTGTAAGCCCGGAGACCGAGCAGTACACCTGCTACTTCTACAACCGCAAGGACGGTGAGGTGGCCCGGCTCGTCTCCTATCACCTCGCCGGCGACGGGGAGGTCCGGGAGACATCTCCTGGGCTTGCCGTGCTGCTCGCAGCGTTCGAGGCGGAGCAGCAGCAGTAGTAGCGACAGAGGCACACACACTGAAGCCCAACTGGCATTGACCGCCTCGGCTCGGGGCCAAGCCCGCGCCCGCAGGTTCAGTGCTTCCGCCGCGGGTTAAGGCGATCGACAGGTCGCAGTTACGGTCAGCACTCGCTTAGATTGCGACGGCTTGCTCCGGTAAAGCCGTAACGAGCGCGGCCCGCGCTACCCCAGCTACACGGTGCCTCTGCCGCCGCGGTCGCCGCTGGGCGACGCGGCAGCCCGTCTTGGCGGCGGCAATCTCAGCCAGCGGGAGAGGCACGACCGCGAGATCCCGAAGTCCCGAGCAATCTGCGCGCGTGCCCCGCCCCCTGCGGGCCGCGGCGATGTCGTCACGACGGAACTCGGCCGAGAACGGCTTGGGCACGAAGCTGATCCCTCGACGAGGCAGGAGCCTCCCAGGTCCAAGTAATCAACCGAAGCGGGGCAGTCCCCCAGCCACCGAGGTGGAGACTGGGCCGACGCGCCTAGTCGCTTGGCGTCCATGACCAGGATCGGCCATAGAGTCGCCACCAGGGACGGGCCCCCCGCCATCGCAGCGAGGCGGCTGCGTCGACACAGCGACTGCATGGGCGGCCACATGAGCAAAAAGCGCAAGTCGAGTGCGCCCAGGCGCCGGCCGACAGCCCCCTCCACGGCTGCAGGCGCGGAAGGTGGGGTCACACGCGGAGGTAGGACCGCTAGTAATCGACGCAATCCGCCGCCTCGAGCAGCTGGACCCATGCAGGCATGGCACAGCCTTAGCCGCAAATGGCGAACATCTATCGGCACGATCGTGACTCTTGCTACCGTCCTGGCCACTTGGGACCCGATCAATGACGGGCTGATCCAACCCATAGTTCACTTCGGCGAAAACCGACAGCCCGCGCGAGACGAGGGCATATTGGCCGAGCTACGTGCCGGGATCCTATTCTCAGAGTTCCAGAGGATTCTAAAGGCGCAACCCGTAGCCATTCTGAATGACCACATAGACATTCAATCCCATGCGAGCGGGCCAGTTCGTGATGAAATCTTCATGCTGCCCACGGCCTACGTGGAAGCTTTCGTTGACCGCAACCAGGTTGTGGTGGCCTATACGGTCACCGCTCGTGGCGACGAACTTCCTACAGTGAAAACTTCTGCGGGCAGCGTACATCTCGGCCACACGAGCGTAAAGGATGCGCCTAACGGTAGTACCGGGGTGCAGAATGTCGCCTTTGTGTGCGGCGCCCATATCGAAGCCTACTACGAGATCACCGGAACGAATTTGGCACAACAAGCGCGCACTTATGCCTACGGGTACACGGGTGCCGGGGGGCGTCCAGAGGGTTACAAGGGGCCGAGTTGCCCACCCGGGTCATCAGACCTTCTTCTGGACCCCGCAGTCGCAGAGGAGGCGGGGGAAAGTGAGCATTACATGGTCGACGTGTATGGAGCAACAGAAACGTTCTTGCAGCAGGCGACCCGGTTTCGGACGGGGCTAATAATAAATACAGTTACAGTGACGGCACCGAGTGTTCCGATCGTGCCCCAGATGCTGTCGCTTCATCCTGAGACCGTCACCAGCCTCGACCCCTCAAGTAACGTCTATTGACTCGACGCCGGGTCGACAGATGCTCCCTGATCCGCAGGACGCTATAGACGCTTTCTTCAGGTCGCCTTGAGTGAGCGCTCCGCGCCTGCCCTTTCGTGGCCCTGAGGGTCACCACACTGCCAGGGCGGCTGATTGGGGTTCGCGAAGGTCTAACGCTGTCCGTTTCCGCAGGTCCAAAGGAAATGCGGTCGTCAGCGAACCGCTGCGGACAACCGCGGACGCCGTCGTTTGGCCACCATCGTGGCACCACCGCGGAGCCGCATGATCCGGAGCGTCTTGACCAGGCGGACGATCACAACACAAGGCGGCGCGGTTAGTACGTCGGTCAGTGCTATCGACAGGTCAAAGTGACGGTTAGGACACGTCTAGACAAGGCTTCCGCCGCCCGAGGAACGTCCGTTCTCGCGCGGATCTCGCGCCGGCGCAGGCCCAGCCCTACAGGGACGGTGGTCAACTGAACCGGGGGCAGCCCCGCCTGCCGACAAGGCCCCACCGCCGGACCGATCACACGCGCTGCATTCCAGGCCGGACGCCCTTCCGGACCCCGGCCCGATGACGCACGCCCACACGGGCCTCTTGACCCCAAGGCCGAAAGCTAGCCCCGGTCCCCGACGGTCAACGTGGGGACGCGGGGCTAGGGATGACCTTCCAACATCCGCAAGGGCTATCCAGTGCGCAAGCCTCAAGGGTGAAGAGAGGTATTGCGACGACACCCTGGGTCTGGCCTGCCCGCCCCTTCTCAGTTGCCGGCGGCCTTGAACTGCTCTACCACGTCCCTCTTGATGCGGCCGCGCGGGGACACCTCGATCCCCTGGCCCTTCGCCCAAGCTCGGACGGCTGCGGGGTCGATCGAGTCGGTGGTGGTGTGACGAACAGCACCTCGGCCCTTGTTCGTCGAGCCGGACTTGCTCATCGAGCCGACCTTCCGCGCAGCGCTCACGTACTTGTCGAAGACGGCGCGGAGGTCCTTCGCGTTCTGCTCGGAGAGGTCAATCTCGTAGGTCGTCTTGCCATCGATGCTGAATGAGACCGTCTCGGTAGCGTCGCCGCCGTCGAGGTCATCGATGAGCTTCGTGGTGGTGATCGTCTTGGTCGCCATGAAACCGATTGTGGGCCCATCCTCCCGGAAGTCAACCGAAGAAGACCGCAATACCCATGGAGGGTCATGACTCTGACAGTGAGGTGGAGTGGCAATGACACAGTGCATTCCCCGACTGGCCAAATCACAAACAAGCGAGAGCACTGCGAGATCTTAGCTATGACAACGCGTTGGTCGAGGCGATGAACTCGCTGTTCAAGGCCAAGCGGGTCCGCAACCGCGGTCCCCTGGAGGTGCATCGACGACCCCGAAATCGACGTCGCCGCGTACATTGACTGGTTCAACCACCGCCGCCTGCACGGCGAGATCGGCCTGATCCCACCGGCCGAGCACAAGGACGACTTCTACCGGCACAACACCGCGGCGACTACCGTCGCAGGGGCAGTTCCGAGCCCCCACCGAACCCGGCACGGGACAGTCCGTCGCCGCGTCGGGCCTTCCCGGCCTGACGCCCCCCGTAGGCTCCCGGCATGGCGGGCAGACGTCCGACGCCGCCGCGGCGCCTCGCCCGGCGGCCGCTGCAGCGCTGGTGGGGGACCGGATCGCGGCACCATATGGTGGGTATCGCGCTTTCTGTCGCGATCTTCGCAGTGTCGTTGGGTCTAGTGATCTTGTTCGAGGGAGACTTGCGCGAGGAAGTACCTCCTCCGCCGCCGTGGGCGAAGGGCTATCAATTCAGCGAGGTGCTCACGGTTCTTGCCAGCGGATGCGGGGCGTCCGCTGACAGGACCTCAGTGCCCGATTCACCTTCTTCGTCGGGGGCAGTCCAATCCTCCGACCAGATCCCTTCTTCCCCCTCCGACTTCTCGGCTCCCTCAACGCCGGGAATCACCTCGTCGGAGCAGGCATCGGCCGCCGTCGCCACGACAGGTGAGGGCTGCTTGCCCGACGGTCCAGTCCTCAACGATGGCACCGCACTTGGGAATCTGCCGTCGCGACCTGACGGGCAGCGCAAGTGTTATACAGCAGATGCGTCGTCAGTCATCTGTGGCGAGGGGGACGGTCCCTTCTACAAGTACGAGATGGTCGATCAGAAGGAAGCCGGCTCACAAGCAGCCGGGTCAGCTGCGTCAGACTCGGGTCAGAGCAGCGGAGGTAGTTCCGTTACCGACTGGATGCAAGGACTTGGCACCGTTGTGTCTGCTTTGCTAGCAATCCCGACGACCCTGGCGGTCATAGCAGCCGCGAGGGCCCGGAGGAGGCGCCGGAAGGCGGCTTTGGCACTCGCCGCAACAACGACAACCATCGACGGGGTTGAGTCGCCGATTGACGAGTCAGGGGGCGAGGCTGTTGTTTCGGCGGAGCGGTCCGAGCGGACGCACGAGTCGCGACCCGACGGCACCCCGGCTCCTAATCCGGAATCCATCGAGGATTGGGAGGCCTACCTCAAGGGACCCTGGAGAAGCTGAGGGAGGAAGCTAGCCCGAATCTTTCACGGTCATGATCATCTCGATGGTCGTCGGGGTTCTGGTCCGGCGTGGGCGTGAGACTGGCATGTGGGTGTGACGGATCGGCCGAGGTCGCTCGGGTGGGCGCCGGTTCCACGGTCCGGTGATCACTGCGGTCGTAGCGACGGGGAGCGCGGTTGTCAGCCCGGCGCTGGCGCCGCGGCGGGTCCGGTCAGTTGGGCTAGGGCGTCGAGGGCCTGCAGCGCGAGCGCAGTGAAGGGCGCGGTGGCGGCCAGGTGCAGCAGCCGGCGGCGGCCGGTGCGGGCGTGGCGGGCCGGGATGGTCAGTAGTCGCAGGCGCAGCCGCTTTGGCTCCCAGCGGCGGCCTCGTGCTCGGTGAGGGCGAGGGTCTGCATCCGGACGAGCAGGTCGGCGGCGAGGGCGACGAGTGCGCACCAGATCTGGTTCTTGCACGTCGATGTCGTCTCCCGTGTGAGCATGAGAGGCAGGGCTCCTTCGAGGTGGTGCGGTGGTCAGAGACTGCCATCCTCGTAGGAGCCCTCACCGTCTCGGCGGAGCTCCACGGGTGGGGATTTTCAGTGAGTAGGTCTGGGGAGCTTCAGCTGAGCGCCGTCAACATCGCGATGATGCGCACCTCGGCTACATCCGCGCGGTGGACCGGTGGATCGACAACCCGATGCGGGGCGTCGGGTCTATGAGGTCGAAGGAGTTGCGCTCCGTGCCTTCATCGAGTCTGCGCCGTAGTTCAGCACTAAGGTAACTGCAAGGAGCATGAGGTGACACTCTGCAGCCAACACTTCATGGAGCGCGGCCTGGCCCTCAACGTCTCATGAGGCACCGCTAGCGTCTCCTATGTGACTTGGAATCCAGCCTCCCGGGAGATGCGGCCGGGTCCGCTCTCGGACGAACTCATAATCGCCATCCAACAACAGCAGCAAGCCGAAGCGGCGGCACGGCGCATGCAGGAGCACCTCCTGCTTCACCTCCGGTGACCGCCACTCGTTGGGAGTACTTGCGCCTTAGGTATCGCTACTCGCGCGACGATGACCCCAACAGCCCGGCTGCTTTTGTGCTCATGCGTTCCGGTCAGCCTAAGCAAGAAATATCCACCGAAGGGCCTTTCAGATTCATCGATTTGCTCGATGAGTTGGGCGCGGATGGATGGGAGCTTGTCACCGAGCGGACCGAAGACACCGTCATCTTCCGCGAGATGTACGGCTTGCACAATGTGGGCAGCGCCGTGGGCATCTATTACACATTTAAGCGGCCGGTATCGGACTGAGCACGCCCTCTCACTGGCGTAGCAGGGCCCGGTGGTAGATGCCGGGACCACGGTGAGCCGGGCCAACGCAGCAGACAGGCGCGGGCCGGGCATGGCTACCCGGCGTGACCCGCCCGTAAGTACCACGCCCGGCACTGCCAGGCCGACCTGACGGCGTTCGCCGAAGTCCGCTGAAGTCCGAAAAGGCCTGGTGAGCCGGGGGTTCTCCGCTTCGCCGGACGACGGCGAACAAGCACGAACCAAGATCGAATTGGGCGATCTGCAACCACAACTGCAACCACTCCAGCCGTTGCTCAGCCTTGCTCAGGAGCTCTCATCGACAGCAACCGGTGAGCGGTGTGGGATCCAGAGTTGGGCGCTCTGGCCTCGCAGCCGTTCAAGCCGACGCACATCACCGCCGACGGGACCCCGAACCTGTCGCCGAGTCGACTCTGTCCCGGCGACCGCCAACAACCGCAGCAGAACCGACGACGAGCGCGGGGAGCGTTGGATCGGTGGCAAGCAGCAGGCACGCCGCGACGATCTGCGGCGACCATGATCCAGCTCTACAGGCTCGTCCCGGCGGCGCCCACCTGTTGTCACCCCCACTGACTAGAGTGCGCCACAGCAAGGCCTACTACGACGTGGGAGGTGCAAGCAACGAGGTGTCAGCGATCGCCGAGCAGGCCGCGGAGGTGTTGTCTCCGACACAGTCGCTGTCAACCCTGCTGGCCAGCGAGTCGTTCCTCCTGGCGACTGTAAGTCTGACCGCCACCCTGATCGCTCCGGGGCGACGCCGGACCGCACGCCTGCCGATCCCCGGCGCCTGGTTGGCCGGCCTGTCCGCAGGAGCCGTCTGCCTCGCGGCCGTCGGCGCGGCAGTTTCGTGGTTCATGATCTTCGGAGGAGGAAGCTTACGACCGCTTCCTGAGGCAATCGTGGCGGTCTGCATCTTCCTCATGATCGCTATTCAGCCAGTCCTGGCAGTCGCACTCGCCATGGGCCTACGCACGGAGAGCTAGTGGCTTTTCGCATTCCGGTAGAGCTCCGAGAGGCGGCTCTGACATTCAAGGTCAAGAAGTGGATCGAAAGTAGGAATTTCCCACAGGCGCACTACTTCGAGACGATCGACATAGTTGTTGAGCAGCTGGAAAAACTCAACTCCGACGGAGACGTAACCAACAAGCAGCTTGCAACCATCCTCGCGGTAACGATCGACCACGAAGGGTCTTTAGCGGAGCACGCCCTAAAGGCAGGAGTGGAGATCGGAACCGACGAGAAGTGGAGTCAAATCTGCACAGCAGCCGCCTGGACTGTGCTTCAAAGTTACTTCGCAGCAAGGGAGAAGGGAGAGTGGCCCTCGTGACACAGGACGAACCTCAGGCGTGGATGACCGAGGAAGCGCTCGACCACGCAATCAGTGAATTGTTGGACCTGGCGGCTACTCGCGGCAACGAGCTACGTGAGTTGCAGGGCCGCAGCGCGCCTGACATGCCGCGTATTGAAGAACGACTTCGTAACGACCTCCGCCGGTCCCTGACAGAAGAGATCGTGCCGGCGTCGCGCGGGCGCAACGGAGAGATTGACGCCCACGAGGTCGAACATGAGGTCATCAAAAAGGCATTGATCGGGATGAGACTTCCCGCACTGCGCGAAGCGGCCCGCGACGAGGGACTACCTACTTCCGGAGCAGCAGAGCAGGTGGCCACCCGAGTGGCGCAAGCGCACGGATGGAATCCCGAGGAAGTAGCACGCCTCGTCCTCCGCTACGAAGAGGAGCCCACCGCCGAGCGCGGACATGTTACTCGCCTCTTTCCGCTCCGCGACAACGTGGAGATCAAATACGCACTGACTCGGTTGACGGTTGTTGCCGGTCGGTATATCCGCGTCGGAGTTGCTCGATGGTTCGTATTTGAAGAGGTTAAGCAGGCAAGCGAGGCACGCTTAGAGATTTCTGGCTCCTACCGCGCTTACCGGGCGACCGTAGACGAAAGTGCTGGACAACCTTCCCTGACGCCGGTCCCCGGCCGCGAGCCCGTCCGAGTCACCTTGGGCGGTTCGGACGTCCTTCAAGTCCATGGAGGAGGCGTCCAGGCGGCTCGAGCAGCGGCTCACGCTCTGGCAATCGTGATCAGGACACCACTCCGGGGTTATGTTCCTAATGCGGAAGCGGGTGCGACCGCTCTCACGGGGAGTGTCCATCCAACCTCGGAGTTCATGCTGGACGTCCTGTCTTCCCGACTTGGCGACCTTGGCTTCTACAACCGAAACCTGACGGTCGCGCGGTTTAAAGTCGGCGAATCAGAAGATGATGAGTCCGGCGAGCAAGAAGGAACCCGGCCGAAACTTCGAGCGGTCCGCTTTGAAGGCCAGCATATCCTTGACTCGATTGCCGCCTGCCGGCTCTTGGCAACGGAGAGACGCCCGTTGCCGGAGATTGCCCTTCAGGCCTTCTTCCAGCCTGACGACATCGACAAGCCCACTCGGTTGCCGATCAAGATTGGGATCGAGCGAGACCACGTGCTTGCGGCGACCGGACTGGGGACAGAACCCTTAGTGTCGTCCAGTGCTCATCAGCGAGTCTTGACCGCTCTGAAGGAAGAGATGGAGCTTGGGGTCTCCGACACAGAGAAGCTGCGTGAACTCATACACCGCGTCAATGCGCGGGCTGAGGAAGCCGCGCCCCCCGAGGCCGCCACGATGCTGCCGGACTCAAACTAGCTGCAGAGCCTAGTCGCTCAATCGCTGAGCGCCTTGCAGCCTCAAGCTGGCCGCCGGTCGTTTAAGGCCAGGCTTGGGACGCCCCGAGGACTTTGGGCGTCCCAAGCCTGACGAGGGATGCAGAGGATTGAGGCGCAGACCTTTCATAGCCGCCCGTGCGGCCACACTTCAGGACTCCGGGACTTCCGGAAGGGACGATGCCCGACCTCGTCAGCGTCGAAGGTTGGGAAATCACGAAGCCGGATCAGCCTGGCTCCGTCAGCGGGACGCGGTATTGGCTTGTCTCTTCGGTCGGTCGGTTCTCGCGCGGGCGGGCGGGCAGCGTCCGCTGGACGACGAGGTCACGCTGCAGCGGACCGAATACCTGGCGCAGCTCAGCGACGCCGGTGTTGCTCAGGACGACCTGCCAGCCCTCGGCGCAATAGGCGTGGCCAGGCGACCCATGGCTGAGCTGCCCACGGGCCCGGCGGAGGGAGCGTGCACGCCACGCTCCATCGCCGCCGCGCCAGCAGAACATCTCGGTGCCATCCGGTGTCCAACCCAGGCGGCTCCCTACCGTGGGATGAAGCGCGAGCCAGCGAAACCACGGCGGGTCGCTGTGCATCTCCCATCCCTCGACGACGAGTTGCTCGTCTGCCCAGGCGACGTCCCAGAGCACGGGGTACCCATTCGCAGATGCGTAACTCTTCTCCCACCGCTGCCGCGGCGGCAGCGCGAGTCCGCCTGCGTGGGCGGCGGCATGGGCGGCCCGAACGGTCCGGCGTTCTTCGGGTCTACCCCGGTCCAGTCGTATCCAGTCGGTGGACTCCGCCAGCACGTACGTCGACGCCACGTTCGAGGCAGCTGCGTATGCGCGTGCGGCGTCCTCGGTCTGCTTGCACCAGCCCCGCACGTCGTAGCTGGCATCCGTGGACGCCTGCCACGGCGCGGGTGTCGTGTCGTCCAGCGACGTCGGCACGACGTGCACTAGTACTTCATCGATCAGCTGTAGCGCGTAGGAAGGGTCGGCGGCGAGGTCGTCCTCGAGGGCGCCAGCGTCCTGTAGCTCGGCGAGGACGATGCCGAGCGCGCGGCGGCCGGCCATGTACGCCCAAGGACGATAGGTGTGGCGCTGCCCTCGGGACTCGAGCCGCGTCGCCTGCGCCTGGTGTCCGCCGCGCAACCACGGCATGTCGAGCCGTACCGCGATCCCGGAGGCGCGGTGCAGTGCGGCTTCCTCCGGTAGGCCCGCGACCTTGGCGGCGAGGCGAAGGGGCACGTCGAAGGGCGCCAGTAGCTGCTGCGGATCGTGCATGTCGATCATCGGAACGCCACGCGCATCTGGCTCGGGTGCGGCGCGTGCTGGGAGTGGGGGCAGCGCAAGCTCGTAGGTGCTGGCGAGCGGCCGCGACTGCCGATCCGGGGCGGTGAGCCCGTGCCGACCACAGAGCTGCCGGGCCAAGTCACGGGCGATCGCGTCTTCAGACACCGTCGCGCCGGTGATCGCCTCGGCGAGCGCCGTCGGCAGGGGCGGTTGTGGCGGCCGGTATGTCACGAGGACGTGGAGCGCAGCTTCGGCGCGCCACCCACCAAGGCCGATCGACTCGGCAAGCACGGTGTGCGCCTGCGGCCGCGCGAGATCGAGCGCTGCGTGCAGGACGCGGCGCGCCCCAAAATCTCGGGGTCTTACGGGGTGGCCGAAGTAGCCCGTCGTCCACCGCAGCAGCGCTTCGACTGGTGTGTCGGCGGACACGATCGGCTCGTCGGGGCCGGGGACCTCGCGGGCTGACGGCGCGTAGACGTCGAGATGCTCGACGATGTCGGGCCAGGCGTGCGCGACGGCGTCGTCGCCACCGATGATCGCCAGGATCCGGCGCAGATCGCCCGGAAGGATCTGGCCTGACAACGCACCCGTCGACAACGCCCCGGCGAGGTCGTTGGCCGCCAGCCGGGCGAGGACCGGATGGCGATCGCGCAGTGCGGCGCGCAGGAGCGTGAGGCGGCTCCCACCGTCGTAGTGGCGGATCCAGCCGTACGCGGGGGATCGGGCGAGGGCGTCCGCGACCGCTGCTGCGGCGGCGTCGGCCATCCCGGCTCGTGCCGCCATGGCCGCGATGCCGCCGAGAGCTTCCCCGTCCAGGCGCAGCCGGGTCGCCTGTTCGAGCAGTGCAGCGGCGACGGCCAGTGTGACGTCGTTGTCGGCGATCGCGCCGACGGCGCGGCGCCAGTCGCCGGCGGCTGCGGGCCTCGGCGGCTCGGTACGCCGCAGTGCGGTCAGCAATGCCGTGGCGCTCGTCGGTGGCGGGACTGGATCGTTGGGCTCCGAGGTGAACGCTGCGGCTGGGGTGCCGCTGTCGGACTTCGAGTCGAAGTTCTCCGGTGCCGCCCACACCGCCACGGCGTCGGCGATCGTCGCCAGAGCTTGATGCGTCGTCGGGTCGGTGTGCTGCGCGAGCGCTTGGCTCAGCTCGATGGGCGGCTGCTTGCGGAGCGGAATCAACAGCTCCGCGGCCACGACGGCCGTCAGGTCGACGGGGATGTGCGTGTCGTGGGCAGCTCCCAGCAGCACGGCCTCGACCGCGTCCGACTCCTCGATGATGCCGGCGTCGCACAGCGACTCGGCCAGTGTGGTGCTCAGCGCCGCGTCGAATGGCCAGACGATTTGAATGAGCTCCGCGGCGGCCTCGGCCGCGTCGTGGTCCGCGTCGCTGGCCGCGACCAGCCGCCCCGCGTAGGTGCGGGCCGCCACCACGATCTGCTCCGGCGTGAGCACATTCGCGTCCGCAGCAGCCCGCAGCCAGGCCAGCCAGGTCGTCAGCTGGCGGTCGTCGTCGTGGATGCCCGGCCCCCAGGACGTGCGCAGCGCTGACCGCACCGCTTCCTCGGCCCGCTCTTGGCTCCCGACCGCGGTCCACGCCTTGGCCTGGTCGAGCCAAACCTCGGCGAGCTCGTGCGGGCTTGTGGCGAGCGCGCTGATCTGGCTGTCCAGCCGGTCGAGGTGCTCACGAACCTTCTCGTCCACTTCGGCAGTCCCGACGGCGAGAATTGCCCGAAGGACGTGCAGCTGCCGCTGCGGCGACCAGTACTTTGCACGATGAGGGTCGGTCCAGGCGGCAGCGAACCGCTCGAGGAGTTGGAGGACTGGCTCTAGGCCGCCGGCGGCCGCCAGACGGGCGAGCCGCCCGAATAGCCCTGGAGCTGCGTCCAGCACGTAATACCAGCCGGTCCAGTCCCAGGCTTGCCGGCGGGGTACCTCGAGCAGGCGGATGATCGGGTCCGCCTCAGCGGCCACGTTCAGAGCGTTGCCTCGGCCCAGGTCAGCCGCAACTTGTCGACCTTCCAGGTCAGCGAGCGTTGTCAGGGCCCTGCGGAATCGTTCGACACCCGCGTCACGTCGGTGCGACGGCAACGAGGGCACTGACGTGGCCGTCGCCCCTTCGCTCGGCCGAATCACGCGAAGCTTGCGCAGGTCGATGAGCGTCTGGAACGGCGTCAGCCCTTGCTGGCCGGAGGGTGTAGATGGCCAGGCGGCGATGGTTTCCGGCGGTACGAGCAAGTCCAGTTCGGGGGCGTCCGCGAGACCGACCGCGATCAACATGTCCGCCGTCGTCAGGCGAAGGTGTAGCGGTACGCCGACTGCCCGGCCCGAGGGTGATTTGTTCTCGTCACCGTCGGCGTCGTCGCGCTCGCCCGTGTGAAGCGCGATGACCTCGCGGCTCCACCGCGCGACGGCGCTCGCGTCGCCGTCCTCACAGGCCGCGACCGCGTATGCCACCCGGGCGCGGGCCCGCCACTCCAACGATGACTCGGCGTCGATCCGCTCCAGGAGGGTCGCCAGACCGTCCTCGTCTCGGATCTCGAGGAGCAGATCGAAGCATCGCGTCAGCACGAGACTGCGCGCCCCGTTGATTCGTCGAACCCGATCCTTGCGGTCGCGCCGACGCCGCTCCGCCGTCCACACCGACTCGTCGTCCTGTGCGGTCGGTTCGCTCTGCGTGAGTGCGTCGTCGGGCGGCGGAACAGCCAGCTGGTCGTCGAGCTGCGCTAGAACCTCGCCGAGACCGGACATGCGGAAGGTGACCTCGGCCCAGTCGTCCGCGCCGTGATGGTTGTCGTGCACGACGTCGGCCAGATTGACGGCGGCGCGCAAGATCTCGGACGCAGGCGCGAACAGCCCACCGCGCGCGAAGCGGACGGCGGCCTCCAGCGCCGCGGTGACCGGCACGCGCAGATGACCGGCCGCGACGACGTGCTCCAGCGCGCGGTCGGGTGGCCCAAGGTCGACCATCGCATCTGCAATCTTCTCGACGCTGATGACCATCTCCCGCTGCCAGAGCTCGTTGTGGAACAGCAGCATCCGCACGAAGCCGGCGACGTCTCCCGTTGCCGCAGCAGCGCGCAGCGCGAGGCGCGCCTGGTCCCGGACCACGGCGAGCGGACGTAGCGCGAACAGTTTGTCTCGCAGCGCACCCGGCGTGGCCAGCTCCATGACTCGCGTGTACTCACGAGCCAGGTATCGGTGCGCCAGCTCCTCGTCTCGGTACAGCGTCCACCGTTGATCGGAACGTCCGCAGACGTCGGCCAGCGCAAGGTGCAACGCCCGGTCGCGGGCGGGGTCGAACACACCGGCGACGCGGGCCGTCTCCTCGATGAGGAACCGGCGAAAGCTGTTGTGGATGAAGCGCCAGACGCTGCCCTCGCGGCGGAAGAACGTCGCTGTCCGCTGCACAAACGCTTCGAGCACCGGTGCGGGCACCCACGTCTTGAGCCACTCGAGGTCCACTGGTGTGCGCAGTCGGGCGACGGCGGCCACGACGTCGAGCAGTTCACGATCCTGGCCGATGGCGAGCAGGTAGCCGCGGTAGCGCGCCGCGACCGCGCGGCCGTAGGCCGAGGTATCGCTCAGCAGCGCATCCACGGCGAGACTCCGCGTCTGCGGATCAAGTTTCGCGGACTGAAGCGCCGCGAGATCCTGCAGCAGATAGGTCAACGCAAGCGGGTGCCCCTCGCTCGCCGCGACCAGCCGATCGCGCTGGCCGGGCAGCAGCCACCCCCCAGTCCCGGCGTCATCAACCAGCCGAAGGATTTCGTCCGGCGCCAGCGGAGGCAGCTCGACCGTTCGTTCCTCGGCGCTCAGGGCATCTCGGATCGGCGGCGGCAGGATGCTGGTCGTCTGGGTGCCTAGCACGACGAAGACACCCTCCGGCAGTCCCGCCGGTGCGGGCAGCTCCTCCAAAAGCGACCGCGACGGGTTCTGCTCCCGCGAGATGTGGTCGAGCCCGTCCACCAAGATGACGGTTACGTCGGCGCTGTCCCGCCACCGCTCACCGGCGTCGGCGAGCTGCTCCTGCAGCACCGCGCGCTGGGTGCGCAGGTCGTTGCCGTAACCGCCGCGGCGGAAGCCGACGCCCTCCAACGCCAAGCTGACGTCGTGTAGGAAGCTCTCGGCCTCACCGCGACCGCTCAGCGGGTCCGCGGCGTCTGGGACGAAGGCGTAGTACCGCACGACCCGCCGCTGCGGCCATGTCAGGCTGGCTAGCAACGTCGACTTGCCCGCGCCGGCCGGACCGACCAGCGCGACGTAGCCGCCGCGCAGCTCGTCCAGCCGCGCCTGCAGTTGCTGCCGGGCGGCCTTGTTCGCGGTGTACACGGCCGGTACCGGAAAGACGTGCGGGTTGCGGAACCGCAGCCGGTCGGTCCAGCCGAGACGTTCAAACAGCGCCTCTCGGGTGAGCTGCACCGGCCGGGCCGAGTCGGCGACCAGCGCCTGCAGCGTTGCCGCCAGGTACTCCAGGTCGCGGTCTCGGGGCGCTTCGTCAGGACGCAGCAGTTGATCTTCCACCGCCGGGCCGAAGCTCAGGTCCAGGTCGCGGACGAACGCCGCGAAAAGGTTCGTATCGAGGGCGGTCGCCGCGCGCAACGCGTCCCACGCCGGCTGCCAGTCAGTCACCTCGGGCAGCTTCGCGACCTGCGACCAACTGCCGCTACCGTCGCGCAGTCGCTGCCGGATAGGTATCCATGACCTGGCCAGGAAGGCGGCAAAGTGCCGCGGCGGCTGCGCTGAACAGAATGCCAGGACAGAGCCCGCACGCGGCGCGCTTGCCGACGGGTGCTCATTGCTCCACAGCCGGATCTCGAGCGGTCCGGACCAGCTGTGGCGGATGCGCTGCCACGCCTGGGCTAGCCGCTCGATCAGCGGCGTTGCATCTCTTGAGGGGTTGACCAGCTCCGCCCAGCCGAACGCGCCGGGGTACTGCGCCCACTTGACCTGCAGGGCGTACCGGGTTCCCCCGGCAAGGAATTGGAAGTCGTCGGCGACGCCCGCGTCAGGGTCGGCGACCCGGATCCACTCCAGTGTGGTGATCTTCGCGCGCACCGTCCGCGCCGCCAGGCCGTACTGACCACTGAATCCGACGATGGCAGAGCGTTCACCGTCGGCTGGTCGCGCATCTACCTCACCGGCGGCGCTGGACTGCTCTGGCGGCACACAGCCATTGTGGACTGCCCCACGCGCGGCGGGCGGCACGCCGCAATCTGGCCGTTGACCGCCGCGCACCGTTGACGCCAGCGATCGCGCTGGTCCCTAACATTCGCCGAGCCTTTGCCTCACCGGGCGTCCAGTACCCCGTGTCTTGGCCAGCGGACTTCCCGCGCACTGGAGATATCAAGGTCACGAGGCGACACACCTCTTGCATCTCGGGTCTTGCAATTCGTGGTGACGAGTTACTGGAGCCTCATCTGCACAGTCGCTCGCATGGGAAGGCGCGGAAACCCCGACTACCGGGCTCGACTGCGAGAGCGGGAGCAGCAACGGCGCCAGCAGGCCCAGCGGGCGCAGATCAAGGCGGCTCGGTCACCGGCGCCCGGCACCGGGGTTGATGGTCGAAGACGACGGACCGCGGCGACGACCTGCGGATGGTGCAGTGGGCCCATCACCCCTCGAAGCCGCGGACCGATCCCCAAGTGGTGCTCAGCCACCTGCCGGCACCGAGCCTGGGAACAGACGCGGGCTGCTGCCTCCGGACGCGCCGCGGTCCAGGTGATCGAAAGGCCGGTCGAGGTTCCGACGAAGATGCCACTGACCCGCAAGGACTGGCCCCAGGCACTGCACGACCTCGCCCGCCAGTTGGACGACGGCCGCGTCTACGACCGCGACCTGCTGTACGTGGCCGACGCCCTCGGTGCAGTTCTCGACGCGTACAACCGCCGCCCGTACGTCCGAAGCGGGGTCGTCGAGGAGCAGCGGCGAGCACGGGCTCGACAGCAAGCACGTCCCGGCGCTCTCCCCTGAGCTACACCGTCAACCCGTCGACTGCAGACTTGCTGGAGGAACTTCCGGACGCTGGGCTGGCAAGGGAGGTCGTCGGCAGAAGACGGACGCCATGGACGCCGCCTCGCCGATGACGAACCGACCAACGTGACGCTCGGAGAGGAGCCCGCGTGAACGAGACCGGCTCGCCTCGCGTGACTAGCGACCTGATGACTCTTGCCGAGGCCGCGGCCTACCTGCTGACCCCGGTCGCCACCCTGCGCTATTGGCGGCACCTGGGCACAGGGCCGGCGGGGTTTCGTCTCGGACGGCGGGTCGTGTACCGGCGTGCGAACCTCGACCACTGGATTTGCGAGCAGCAGGAGCGCCAGGCACGTTGACGCGCCACAGCACCTCTTGATGGCGCACGGCGACGGCAAAAATTGGACGGCCGTGAACTCGTTCCTGGAGCCGATGCCCGCCCGTCGGCGGGCCCAGAGCCTGTACCCCTGCGTTCGCTAAGCCGGCGCGAACAGCTGCAGCGCCTCGACCTGTCGATCGGTGAGCGACATCCGCCTGTTCGCCGGCTTCGGATAGATCTCGGCCTGGCTCCATAGCTCCGTCCGGATGCTGGATGCCGTTCCGATGCTCCTGCCGCGCGCGTGCAGGTCGGCCTGAAGCCTGTGAGCGTCGAACAGGTACACACTGTCGATACGCCAGGGGCGCGTCCGGCCGTGAGAGCTGACTGCTGCGCTGACCGGCCCGGTCATCACGAGGTAGTCGTCCAGGTCCTCGGACGTCGTCATGTCCAAGATGCCTTCGCGCTGCAGATACCACTTCACGTTGACCCTTCGCCCCTGCAGCGGGCCGGAGCGGAACAGGCCGTCGAACGCGGTCGTCGTGGCTGACTTCTCCAGCTCGATGTCGAACACCTGGGCAGCGATCCACTCCCCGAGATGGCCTGACGTCATCGGTCGTTCCATGATCGCGGCGATCTGATCGTCGATTCGGTTGCGCTCGTGCAGAAGTTCGGCGACCCGCGGCAGATCGTCGTGCGACATGCGGCCAGTGTGAACGAACACACGTGTGCCTCCGCCACGGAGCCCTCCCCTTCGTCGATCCCGGCCCATCCCCGGCCGACACCTCACACAACCCTGGAGAGCACGCCCGACGAGCACTCGAGAAGAACCGGAGGAGGCGAGTTCACTCCAGAACGGGGGGCGCGGAGTGAGCTGCCTGAGCGGACAAGGGGGCCTCGGCGAGAACCGGCTGACCCCCGCCCTACCGGCGAGGTTGTCGACGATTCCGCGGTCCTTCCGGAGTCTCGACTCAACGGGACCGCAGGCATACAGGAGGAAGACTGGAGGGTGCCCTCAACCGTCGGAGGGCAGCTGCTGGGCACCCCACGGGCTGGGCCGGGAGGACACGACTCAGCCGGCAGTCAGTCAGCAGCGCCGCGCGGGGCGCCGAGATGCCGACCTTGGGCGTTGGACCGACTGCGGCACAGCGAGCGACGTACGGCGTCAGCCTAAGAACTACGTTGGCCGCGCGGGGCCGCGGCGTGGAGACATCCGAGCGAGGAGGGCAGGACGATGGCGAGCATCCAGGACCGCTGGCGTCGCAAAGATCCGATCACCGGTCGCTTGCTGCCGACAGCATTGGACGGCAAGGGCCTGCGCTACCGCCCCCAATTCCGTGACCCGTCGGGTCGTCAGGTGATGAAGGCCTTTGCGCTCAAGCGGGACGCGCAACGCTGGCTGGATGACCAGACCGCGCACCTCGCGCGGGGCACGTACGTCGACCCCGGCGCCGGCCGGATCACCTTCGCAGCGTTCTACGCCGACTGGTCCGAGCGCCAGGTCTGGGCCCCCGGCACGGTCCTGGCGATGAAGCTGGCTGCGGGATCCGTGCCCTTCACCGACGTGCCGCTGCGGTCGTTGCGCCGCTCGCACGTGGAGGGCTGGGTCAAGGGCATGGTGAACCGCGGGTTGGCGCCCGGGACGGTGCACACCCGGGTCAACAACGTGCGCGGCGTCCTCCGCGGGGCCGTCGCCGACAAGCTCATCCCGAGCGATCCAAGCGTCGGTGTCGCACTCCCCCGCCGCCGTCGAGCTGCTGCGGCGATGACCCTGCCCACCGCCGCTCAGATCGGCGCCGTCCTCGAGGCCGCACACGAACCCTTTCGCCCCTTCGTCGCGCTCTGTGCGTTCGCCGGGCTTCGGCTCGGCGAGGCCGCCGGCCTTCGGGTCGAGGACATTGACTTCCTGCGCCGCACCCTGACCGTGGCACGCCAGGTGCAGCGCGCCGGCCGCGGCCAGGTCGAGATCCGACCGCCGAAGTACGGCAGCGAGCGCGTGGTGTTCCTGGCGCCTGGGCTGGTGGAGATGCTGGCGGCGAACATCGCCATGCACTGCCCGGACGGCGGGTGGCTCTTCAGCGGCTCCGGATCGGAACCGCCGCACCAGAACACCGTCGGCCACCGCTGGCGCACGGCGACGGCGGCTGCGGGCGTGCGGAATCTCCGTCTTCACGACCTCCGGCACTTCTATGCCTCGGGTCTGATCGCCTCCGGCTGCGACGTCGTGACCGTCCAGCGGGCCCTCGGCCACGCGTCAGCGACCACCACGTTGTCGACCTACTCGCACCTGTGGCCGAGCGCCGAGGACCGCACCCGGGCCGCCGCGCAGGCCTTGCTCGCGGAATCGTGTGGACTGGATGTGGACTGGAGCACCACTACAGGCCAGTGACCTGCAGGTTTCCACCCGACTACACGTTGAAGCGGAACTCCACGACGTCGCCGTCCTGCATGACGTAGTCCTTGCCCTCGATCCGCACCCAGCCCTGCTTCTTGGCCTCGGCCATCGAGCCGGCCTCGATGAGCTGGTCGAACGAGACGACCTCTGCCTTGATGAAGCCGCGCTGGAAGTCGGTGTGGATGACCCCGGCGGCCTGCGGGGCGGTGGCACCGACCGGGATGGTCCAGGCCCGCGACTCCTTGGGACCGGCGGTCAGGTAGGTCTGCAGCCCGAGCGTGGCGAACCCGACCCGGGCCAGCTGGTCCAGCCCCGGCTCGTCCTGACCGATGCCGGCCAGCAGCTCGGCGGCCTCCTCGGCGGGCAGCTCGGCGAGCTCGGCCTCGATCTTGGCGTCGAGCAGGATGGCCTCGGCCGGCGCGACGAGCTGCCGCAGCTCGGCGATCAGCGACTCGTTGGCCAGCTCCTCCTCGTCGACGTTGAAGACGTAGAGGAACGGCTTGGTGGTCATCAGGCCGAGCTCGCGCAGTGGCTCGGGGTCGACCCCGGCGGAGAACAGGGTGCGCCCGGAGTCGAGCACCTCGCGCGCGGCGACGGCGGCCGCGTGCAGCGACGCCCGCTCCTTGTCCTTGCGCATCTCCTTCTCCAGCCGCGGGACGGCCTTCTCCAGGGTCTGCAGGTCGGCCAGCATGAGCTCGGTGTTGATCGTTTCGATGTCGTCCGCCGGGGACACCTTGCCGTCCACGTGGACGACATCAGGATCGGTGAACACCCGGATGACCTGGCAGATCGCGTCGCTCTCGCGGATGTTGGCCAGGAACTTGTTCCCCAGCCCCTGCCCCTCGCTGGCGCCGCGCACGATGCCGGCGATGTCCACGAACGACACCGTCGCCGGGATGATCTTCTGCGAGCCGAACACCTCCGCCAGCTTCGCCAGCCGCGGGTCGGGGACGCCCACCACGCCGACGTTGGGCTCGATCGTCGCGAAGGGGTAGTTCGCGGCCAGCACGTCGTTCTTGGTCAGCGCGTTGAACAGCGTGGACTTGCCGACGTTGGGCAGACCGACGATGCCGATGGTGAGACTCACGGGAGACCAGCTTACGGGCGTCGCCGCCCCGCCCGGACCGGCGAGGATGGCGGCATGCCGACCCCCATCGACCTGGCCGCCGTCCTCGCCGGGATCCAGCAGCCCTGGCAGCCGCACACCGTCGCCGTGCTCAACGACTACGACGTCCGCGTCGTGCGCACGCACGGCGAGTTCACCCGGCACAGCCACCCGGAGACCGACGAGTTCTTCCTCGTCCTCTCCGGCTCGCTGACCATCCGGATGGACGACGGCGACGTCACCCTCGGTCCCGGCCAGCTGCACGTCGTCCCGAAGGGCACCCCGCACCAGCCGTGGTCCGCGGACGGCGCGGAGGTCCTGCTCATCGAGCCGAGCAGCACGGTGAACACCGGGGACGCGCCCAGCGAGCTCACGGCCGACCGCCGCATCGTGCGAGCCGACGCCCGAGAGCAGGCGTGAGCCAGGACGACGGCGAGCATGCGCTGGTCCCCCGCGACCTGGTCCTGAGCACTCCCCGTCTGGTGCTGCGGGCGACGACGGCCGCCGACGCGCCGCGCATGACCGAGATCCAGTCGGACTGGGCGGTCACCCGGTGGCTGCGGCTGGCCTCCTGGCCGCCCAGCCTCGATGCGATGTCCGCCTGGGCGGCCACCCACGAGGACGAGTGGCTCGCGGGGGCCGCCTACCGGTTCGCGGTGGTCCATGCGGACCAGCTCGTCGGCGTGGTGGACGTCGACGGCATCGACCATGGCGACCCGTCGCTCGGCTACTGGTTCGACCCGGCGCACTGGGGCAGGGGGCTGGGCCGGGAGGCGGCCGCTGCCGTGGTCGACTTCGCGTTCTCGCGACTGGCCCTGGACCACCTGGTCGCCGGCCACGACGCCGACAACGACGCGTCCGGCCGGATCCTCCACGGCCTCGGGTTCCGGCACGTCGAGGACGGCGTCCGGTGGTCGGGGCCGTGGCAGGCCGACCGCGGCTACCGGTCCTACCGCCTGGAACGGGCGTGGACACAGCTCCCTGCGGCGCGGTGACCCGCTACAGGCGTGGGCCGATGAGGATCTGAGTCCCGTCGGGTCGGTACGTGCGCCATCGGCCGTCGGGTGGTCGCTCCACGCGGAAGCCGTGATGCACCTTGGTGTGGTGGCGTTCGCACAGCAGGGCGGAGTTCTCCAGGTTGGTCTCGCCGCCGTCCGCGAGCCATTCGGCTAGATGGTGGACGTCGCACCAGTGGCTGGGGGCCGAGCAGCCGGCGAACACGCAGTGCCGGTCGCGGATCTCCACCGACCGACGGAGTCCTGCGGTGACCAGCCGTTTGGTGCGGCCGAAGTCCAGCGGGACCCCGTCGGGATCGAGCACGACCCGGGTGATGCCGGCGTCGCAGGCCAGCCACCGGACGCGGGCGGCGGACAGGACCGCCCCGAAGCCGGTGGTCCCCGCCCCAGGTCCGGTGGACGGGTCGACGAGGTCTTCGAGCGGGATGGTGACGATCACCTGCGGCTTCACAGAGCGAAGAAACGGGAGGTTGCCGCCGGCGAGCTGGTTGTCGCACAGCTGGACCAGGGCGTCGGCCTGCTGCTGGGCCCGGGTGCGCATGTCTCCCTCAGGGCGGTTGGCCTGCACGATCGACTCCAGGGCGGCCTGCAACTTCTCCCCACCGACGGCATCCAGGTCGAAGCGGCCGGTGAGGCTGCCGTCGGAGTGCTTGGCGATGCTCAGCCGCCGGCCGTCGGTGGGGTCGGGTTCGGGTCCGTCGGGGTCCAGCGCCAGGCAGTACCGCTGGACGGTCTGCCGGAGCGTGTCGTAGGTCTGGGTGGCCGCGGTCAAGGTCAGGGCCGCGTCGACCTCGGTCACGTTGACGTGCTGCGCCGCCGCGGCGGCCAGCCGCTCCGGGGTTGCGATCGGGGCGATCACCGCCACCGCCTCGGCGGTCAGCTCACCGGCGGCGAATGCCGCGGCCACCGCCGGCAGGTGCTCCAACGCCCGGCCCGAGTTCACGATCCGCGCCGCCGCCGCCGGCGAGAGCCGGCCGTGGCCGCGCAGCCAGGACTGCTGTGTCTTCATCCCGTCGTGCTCGGACGCCTGAGTCAGCTCGCACTCCCGCACGGTGCGGGTCAGCTCGGCGTCGATCTGGTTCCGTGCCTGCAGCAGCATCGCGGCCCGGTCCAGCAGAGCGGGACCGCACATCGGCTTGAGGTCATCGGCGGCGAGGTCGTCCAGTACGGAGGTCAACTCACCCACCCAGGCACCTCCCTGTCATCTCGAACGTGTGTTCGAAGTCTATCGCCCGAGAGGGTCGGTCGGCAAGCAAAAGCCCAGGTCAGTGGCGGATATCGTGAGGTTCAACCGCCGGTGCATCTGGTCCCGAGAGCACCGGGAGCACCGCCTCCGCGATGAACAGCTCGCGGCCGATCTCGGCGTTCGTCAGCCCGCGGGCCACCCCCGCCAGCACCTGCACCTCCCGTGCGGTGGGCGCGTCCGCCGCCGGCGCCCACAGCCGGGCCGCCACCGGGGGCGCGAGCACCGTCTCACACGCGCGGGGCCCGGACGGCCGTCCACCGGCGTAGTTTCCCGCCATGGTGACCTGGGAGGACGTCGACCGGGCCTGTCTGGCGCTGCCCGGGACGGCCGTCAGCACGGCGCACCGCAACCGCGGGTGGTCCGTGGGCGGACGGCCCGCCTTCGCCTGGGAGCGGCCGCTGCGGCGCACGGAGCTGGCCGAGCTGGGCGACGCCGCGCCGTCCGGGCCGGTGCTCGCCGTGCGGGTGTCCGACCTCGACGCCAAGGAGGCCCTGCTCGCGGAGGAGCCGGGGTGCTGCTTCACGATCAGGCACTTCGACGGGTACGCCGCGGTCCTGGTGCGGCTGGACGAGCTCGACGCCGACCTGCTCACCGAGCTGGTGACCGACGCCTGGGTCGCCCGGGCGCCGAAGCGGATGGTGGCCGCTCATCCCGAGGTGGGCCCACAGCCGCCACGGTGATGTCCGAAAGCCGCCAGTCCAACCCTGCCAGCCCTGACATCCTTGAGCCGTGCCCGACACCCTGGACGTCGTCGAACGCCGCTACCGCGCGGTCGCCAGCCGCGACGCGCGCTTCGACGGCTGGTTCGTCACCGGCGTGCACACCACCGGCATCTACTGCCGGCCGTCCTGCCCGGCCCGGACACCACTGCCGCGCAACGTGTCGTTCTTCCCGACCGCCGCCGGGGCACAGGCCGCCGGGTTCCGTGCCTGCCGCCGCTGCCGGCCCGACGCCGTCCCCGGCTCGCCGGAGTGGGACGTCCGCGCCGACGTCGTGGCCCGGGCCATGCGGCTCATCGCCGACGGCGAGGTGGAGCGCAGCGGCGTCCCGGGGCTGGCCGCCCGGCTGGGCTACTCCGAGCGCCAGCTGCACCGCCTGCTGGTCGCCGAGCTCGGCGTCGGGGCGCTGGCGCTGGCCCGCGCGCAGCGCGCGCAGACCGCCCGGCTGCTGATCGAGACCACGTCCCTGCCGATGGCCGACGTCGCCTTCGCGGCCGGCTTCGCCAGCATCCGCCAGTTCAACGAGACCGTGCAGGCGGTCTTCGCCACCACGCCCTCCGGGCTGCGGCCGGCGACGCCACGTCCGGACGGCGGCAGCCCCGGCTGGCTGACCCTGCGGCTGGCCGCCCGCGCCCCGTTCGCCCCCGACGAGGTGCTGCTCTTCCTCGGCGCGCACGCCACCCCCGGCCTGGAGGAGTGGGACGGGACGACGTTCTCCCGGGTGCTGGACCTGCCGCACGGACCCGCCGTCGTCCGGCTGTCCCCGGGCACCGGTGCCGCGGTTACCGCCCGGCTGCAGCTCACCGAGCTGCGCGACCTCGGGACGGCGGTCGCCCGGTGCCGCCGGCTGCTGGACCTGGACGCCGACCCGGCCGCCGTCGACGAGGTGCTGGGCGCCGACCCGGCGCTGTCCGCGCTGGTCGCCTCCGCACCGGGACGGCGGGTCCCCGCGTCCCCGGACGCCGCGGAGACGGCCGTCCGGGCAGTGCTCGGGCAGCAGGTCTCGGTCGCCGGCGCCCGCACCCTGACCGCGCGGGTGGTCACCGCCGCCGGCCGGCCGCTGCCCGAGCCGGTCGGCACCCTCACCCACGCCTTCCCGCGGCCGGCCGACCTGGCCGGCGCCGACCTCGGCGCGGTCGGCCTCACCGGCGCCCGACGGCGCACCGTGACGACCCTGGCCACCGCGCTGGCCGACGGCGTCCTCGCCCTGGACCCCGGCGTCGACCGCGACGAGGCCACCCGTTCCCTGCTGGCCCTGCCCGGCATCGGTCCCTGGACCGCGGCGCTGGTGGCGCTGCGGGGCCTGGCCGACCCCGACGTCTGGCTGCCCGGCGACCTGGCGCTGCGCCGCAGCCTGGCCCAGCTTGGCAGCTCCGACGTCGACGCGGCGACCCGCTGGCGGCCCTGGCGCTCCTACGCCGTGCTGCACCTGTGGGCGCTCGCCGTCCCCGACCTGTTCACCCGCCGTCCGCCCGCCGATCGGAGCGCCTCATGAACCACCCGCCCGCCCGCCACGCCTGCATCTCCACACCGCCCGGGCCGTTCACCGTCGTCGTCGCGCCCTTCGAGGGCACCGACGTGGTGCTCGCCAGCGGCTGGACCGACGACGTCGCCGACCTGCTGCCGGTGGTGCACCGGTCGCTGCGCCCGGTCTGGGTCGAGCGCGCCGACCGGCTGCCGGTGCTGGACGCCGTCGAGGCGTTCTGCGCCGGCGACGTGACCGCCATCGACGCCGTCCCGGTGCGGCAGCGGTCCGGCCCGTTCCTGGAGGACGCCTGGGAGGTGCTGCGCACCGTCCCGCCGGGCGAGCCGGACACCTACACCGCCTTCGCCGCCCGCTGCGGCCGGCCGGCGGCGGTCCGCGCGGCCGCCGGGGCGTGTGCCCGGAACGCGGCCGCGCTGTTCGTCCCCTGCCACCGCGTGCTGGCGACCGGGGGCGGGCTGGGCGGGTTCCGCTGGGGGACGCCGGTCAAGCGGTGGCTGCTCGACCACGAGGCCGAGCACGCCCCCGTCGCCGCCTGAGACCGCCGGTCAGGCGCCCTTGCGCCGGGCCTGGTCCCGCCGCTGCCGGGCCAGGTCCCAGGCGGCGACCCAGTCGGCGGCGGTGTGCTCGGTCAGGTGACCGGCGAGGACCTTCTCCCGGTCCCGGACCGCCTGCTCGCGGCGTCGGTCCCGGTCCTGGACGGCGGTGGTGATCGCCTTCGCCCAGTCCTTGGGCGCCCGTGCCTGGCGGCCGATGCCCAGCCGCAGGTACTCCGGGCTCGGCGAGGTGATGGCGTACACCCCGCGCGCGGCGTACTCGATGGCCTTCAGCCAGCTCTTGCACTCGTTGAACGCGTCCAGCCGCAGCGGCGCCAGGCCGACGTCGAGCAGGTCGCCGAGCATCGCGCTGTACTGGTCGACGTCGTTGACCCACGGCACCTCGGCCGGCTCCTCCGGCAGGCACAGGCGGTCGCGGAGGTCCCACTTCTGCCCCAGCACGGTGAACCGGCTGCGGCCGCGGGTGCGGTCGAGGGCCTGCTGCAGGCCCGATCCCATCTCCTGCAGGTCGTAGGGGTGGCCCAGCACGTTGCCGGTCCAGCCGACCGACACCACGTCGGGGTCGCGGTCGTAGGCCGGGGGCAGCTCGGCGATGCGCCGCGGGACGGCGTTGGGGACGACCCGGCCGCGCCCGTGCGGGGCGTACGCCTTGAGCAGCGCCGGGGTGGAGGCGGTGACCAGGTCGGCCTGGCGGGCGCACTCCAGCGCCTGCCGGGCCATGCCCTTGCGCACCAGCGCGTGGTGGCCGGGGTGGCCGAACGGGACGGCGGACAGCAGGTCGTCCATCTCGACGACGACCGCCACGCCCTGGCCCTGAAGGACCTCGATGCACTGCAGCATCTGCGCGGTCTTGGGCAGCTGGAGGACGACCACGTCGGCGCCCTTGGCGTCCACGTCGACGACGACGGCCTCCCCGCCGCCCGGGGGCTCCTTCATCGTGGTGGTCAGGCCGCGGTCGACGGTGATGGCCACCCCGAGGCCGGCCTCCCGGACGGCGCGTGCCGGTTCGGTGACCCGGTAGTGGTCCGGGCCGATGTGGCCGGAGTTCAGCATCAGGACGTTCATGGTCAGGGCCCTTCTCCGGAGCTGCCGCTCCGCGGTCGCGTCGTCCTCGGCACCAGGGCGCCGGGGCGACCCGGTGGCGTGTCGGGATGGACGGGGTTCCCCGGTGCTATCGGCAGCCGGCGGTCCGGTCCTGCTCCCCTCGACTCCCGGCGGGCCTCCGGGCGGGTCCTCCCGGAACTGTCCGACCACTGCGGCACCCTGCCGGGCATGGACGCCGCTTCCCTGCTCCTCGGGCTCCTCCTCGGGGCGCTGCTGGCCACCGCCGTGACCCTCGGCCTGGTGTCGCTGTCCGCGCGCCGCCGCCCCCAGGTCGATGCCCTGGAGCCGGTGCACGAGTCGCTGGACCACCTGCACCGGGTGCTGGCCGGCATCGAGCGCGACCGGGCCACCGCCCACGGCGAGCTCCGCGAGCAGGTGGGCACCGTCGGGCAGACGTCCGCGCTGCTCCGGCAGGAGACGGCCGCCCTGGTGACCGCGCTGCGCACGCCGCACGTCCGGGGCCGCTGGGGCGAGGTGCAGCTGCGCCGGGTCGTGGAGGTGGCGGGCCTGGTCGAGCACTGCGACTTCGTCGAGCAGCCCGGGGGCACCACCGCCGACGGCGCCCGGGTGCGTCCCGACCTGGTCGTCACGCTGGCCGACGGCCGGCAGGTCGTGGTCGACGCCAAGGTCCCCTTCGCCGGCTACATCGAGGCGGTGCAGGCCACCGACCAGGGGGTCCGCGCCCAGCGCATCGCCGAGCACGCCCGGCAGCTGCGCACCCACGTCGACGCGCTCGCCGCCCGGCAGTACCCGACGGCCTTCGGGCAGGCCGCGCCCTTCACGGTGCTGTTCGTCCCCTCCGACGGCTTCCTGATCACCGCACTCGAGGCCGAGCCGACGCTGCTGGAGCACGGGTTCGCCCGCGACGTCGTCATTGCCACGCCCAGCACGCTGCTCGCGCTGCTGCGCACGGTGGCGTACTCCTGGCGGCAGGAGCGGCTGGCCCGGGACGCCACCACGGTCCTCGAGGTGGGCCGGACGCTGCACGCCCGGCTGGGCACGCTGTCCGGCCACCTCACCCGGCTCGGCGCGGCCCTGGGCTCGGCGGTCGGCCGGTTCAACGACACGGTGGGCTCCTACGAGAGCTCCGTGCTGGTCGCGGCCCGCCGGTTCGACAGCCTCGGGGTCGCCGAGTCCCCGGTGCCGGCACCGGTCGCCGCGGAGGTCACCGTCCGCACCCTGCGCTCGGTGCCGGACGAGCCGGTGGGGCTGGAGGACGGCGCGCCGTCGCGGTACCCGGGTCCGGTCGCGGGGCAGCACGGTGTGCCGGACGCCGGAGCCGGCCGCGACGGCACCACCGGCTGAGCCGACCGGGACCGGTCGCGGCCCGCATCCCGCCGGCCTGTCCGGACCCGACAGTGAGCCAGGAGGCCGGCAGGCCGGGACGGCGGTGCACTGCCGGGGGTGGTGGGACGAGCGGGACGTCCGGGGACACAATGCGCCACCGCCGCCGGACGACACGGGCTAGTTCTGCCTCGCCACTCCCGAGAGGTACAGCGTCTACTCAGGACGGGCCGATACCGTGGCCCGACCGGCGGTGAGTCGCGGCTCCCGTCGTGGGACGAGGAGGTGCACCATCGCTCCGAGCACTGCTGTCGATGCTGGGCGGGAGGACGCCGTGCGCGCAGAGCGCAGCGATGCCGGCTCGGCTCAGGGCCGTGGCTACCCGTCACCCCGGGCGGGGAGCAGCGCAGCCCGCGGCCGACCGACCGACCGGGGACGGCCGCCCGCGGGACGTCGCGTCCCGCCCCCCGCGGTCCGCAACGAGCGGGACGACGACTGGGGCTACGACCGCGACCCGCGTCACGACCGCGGCCATGACCGTGGCCGCGCCCGGGACCACGACCGCGAGTACGACCGCGGCCAGGAGCGGATCCGGGACCGGGCTCCCGAGCGCGGGCAGGGTTCGAGTCGTCGACCCGCCCCGGGACGCGACGAGCGGTCGGCCCGTCCGCCGGTCCGCCGCGAGGACCTCGACGCCGGTCCGCACCTGCGCGGGTCGACCGTCGTCCTCGGGATGTTCGGCCTGACCCTCGCCGCCGCGGCGGTCGACTCCTACCTCGGCACCGGGCTGGGGATGATCACCCTGGTCGCGCTGCTGCTCTCCTCGGTGGTCGCCTGCCTGCGGGTGCGCCGCCAGGACCTGCTGAGCGTCGTCGTCGCCCCGCCGCTGGTCTTCCTGGGCGTGGCGCTGGTCAACATCGCGCTCGCCCCGTCGGCCACGCTCAGCGTGCCGACCATCGCCACCCTGCTGATCCGCGGCTTCCCGGCGATGGGGCTGGCTGTTGCGGTGTCCTTCGTGCTCTTCCTCGGCCGGCTGATCGCCCGCCGCTGACCTCAGCTCCACGACGACGGCCCGGTACCTCCGCGGAGGTGCCGGGCCGTCGTCGTCGGGCCCCCTCCCGGGCACCGCCCCGAGCTCGCGAGGGGTGGGGAGGAGTGGGTCCTGCCTCTAGTCGACGACGGTCAGCGCCGCACGCTGCGCCTTCAGCTCGTGCGGCAAGGCGAACACCAGCCGCTCCTCGGCGGCCTTGACCGTCTCGACGTCGGGGTAGCCCCGGGCAGCCAGCCAGTCGAGCACCTCGGACACCAGGACCTCCGGCACGGAGGCGCCGCTGGTCACCCCGACCGTGCCCACACCCTCGAGCCAGGCCTCGTCGATCTCGCTGGCGAAGTCCACCAGGTGCGAGTCGCGGGCGCCGGCCTCCAGCGCCACCTCGACCAGGCGGACGGAGTTCGACGAGTTGGTCGAGCCCACCACCAGGACCAGGTCGCACTCGCCGGCCATCTGCTTGACCGCCTGCTGGCGGTTCTGGGTGGCGTAGCAGATGTCGTCGCTGGGCGGCGCCTGCAGCGCGGGGAAGCGGCCCTTCAGGGCGTCGACGGTGGCCAGCGTCTCGTCGACCGACAGCGTGGTCTGAGAGAGCCAGACCACCCGCTCCGGGTCGCGGACCTGCACGGCCGCCACGTCCTCCGCGCCGTCGACCAGCTGGATGTGCTCCGGCGCCTCGCCCGAGGTGCCCTCGACCTCCTCGTGCCCGCGGTGGCCGATGAGCAGGATGTCGAAGTCGTCCTTGGCGAAGCGCTTGGCCTCCTGGTGGACCTTGGTCACGAGCGGGCAGGTGGCGTCGATCGTGGTCAGCGACCGCTGCTGAGCCTCGGCCTTGACCGCCGGGGACACGCCGTGCGCGCTGAACACGACGACAGCGCCCTCGGGGACCTCGTCGGTCTCCTCGACGAACACCGCGCCACGCCGTTCCAGCGTCGCGACGACGTGCTTGTTGTGGACGATCTGCTTGCGGACGTACACCGGCGCCCCGTGGATCTCCAGCGCCCGCTCGACGGCGATCACCGCGCGGTCGACGCCGGCGCAGTAGCCCCGGGGGTCGGCGAGCAGGACGCGTCCGCGCGGTTCAGCCATGGGCCCATGGTAAGTGGGCCGGGGAGCCGGGACGGCCGACGAGACCGACGCCACTGCCCCGACCGGCCCGCCACCTCCCGCCGGCGCGGGCGCCGGTGCCCCGATCGGGTGAGACAGCCCACCCTCGTCGCCGTCGCGCTGCCGGTCGGGACGGCGTGCGGCAGGCTGGTGCCATGGCTCGAGAGATCCCCGAACCCGTCCGCGCCGCCGCCGGACTGGCCGCCACCGTGCTCGACGAGGCCCGCAAGCTGCCCGGGGAGCTCACGCACCTGCCGGTGCGCCTGCTCGGGCTGGCGATGCAGACCTCCCTCAAGCTGCAGCAGCAGTACTCCGGGCTCGTCGCCCGCGGTGACGAGGTCTTCACCGGGCTGTGGGGCAGCGCCGAGCCCGGCATGGCCACCTTCGACGAGGACCTCCCGGAGCCCGTCGTGCCGACGGCCAACCGCACCTCGGCGTTCGACCTGGTCGACGAGCCCGGCTACGCCGCCGAGCCCGAGGTCGCCACCGAGGCGCTGACCGCCGAGGAGGAGCTGAGCGAGGCCCTGGTCGAGGAGGCGCTGGCCCAGGAGCTGGGCGACCCGGCCGACCTGACGGTGGAGCTCAGCGACGAGATCGCCGACGTCTCGGACACCGGCGAGCTCGCCGGACCGACGGACCTGGTCCCCGACGAGGACGGGGAGACCCTCCCGATCGGGAGCGACGCGGCTGCCGCCGACACGGCCGGGGACGACACGGCTGGGGACGACGCCACGCTGGCCGACGTGCTGGCCTTCGAGACCCTCGCCGGCGACGGCGACGAGATCACCGACGTCGAGGTCGCGAGGCTGCCCGCGGACCCGCCGGCCGACACGGTCACCAAGGCCGTGGACGAGCTGGCCGAGGAGGTCGACGCCGAACTGGCCGCCGAGCTGCCGGAGTCGGTCCCCGACGAGGTGGCCGACGACCTGGCCGCGGACACGGTGGCGACGGTCGCCGACGCCGAGGTGGCCGACGGCGCGAGCAGCGGCGCGGACGCAGGCTCCGCGGACGGCGGCGCCGCAGGCAGCCTCCCGGACGACGCCACCGTGCGGGACCTCGGGCTGGTCGGCACCGCGGACGCCACGGACCCGGACACCGACATCCCCGACCTCGCGCTCCCCGAGGCCCCCGCCCCGGACAGCGCCGCAGACGCCGGCACCGCGGGCGACACCACCGCGGGGCCCGCAGCGGCGGAGGAGTCCCGCGCCGACGGCGTCGCCATCGACGAGGCGATCGCCGCCGAGGCCACCCCCACCGCCGAGGCCGCCCCCACCGCCGAGGCCACCCCCACCGCCGAGGCCACCTCCACCGCCGAGGCCACCCCCACCGCCGAGGCCACCTCCACCGCCGAGGCCAGCTCGACCGACGCCCTGAGCGGGCCCACCGAGGCACAGGAGCCGGCCACCGCCGAGGCCGCGACCACGGCCACGGAGGGCTCCGCGGACGACGACACCGCCAGCACCGAGGCACCGACGGAGCCGACGGCCGCGGAGGAGTCCGCCACCGACGAGGCCACCACCGAGCCCACGGCCACGGAGGGTTCCACGGCCGGCGACACCGCCGGCAGCGAGGCGCCGACGGAGCCCGCGGCTGCCGCGATCGCGGCGTCGCCCACCGCCGACGGCACCGGCGACGCGGCACCGAGCGGCGACGGGGCACCCGCCGAGCCGGTGCCGGGCTACTCCGGCATGAGCATCCCGTCGCTGCGCGGCCACCTGCGCGGTTACCCCGCCGAGACGGTCGCCGACCTGCTGGACTACGAGCGGGCGAACCAGGCCCGGCCGCCCTACGTCACGCTGCTGCAGAACCGGCTGGAGAAGCTCAGCGCCGACCGCGGTTGACGGACCCTCCCGCCCCCCACCGCTCGCGAGCTCGCGGCGGGACCCTGCGGGAGGGCCGCCGGGCCGTCCTGGAGGACCTGGCAGGCTCGAGGTCGTGACGAGCCCGTCCTCTCCTGAGTCGCCGTGGCCGGTCCGCACAGTGGCCCGCAAGGTCGCCGAGTGGATCGGCCGGCTCGGTGAGGTCTGGGTGGAGGGCCAGGTCGCCCAGCTGTCCCGGCGGGGCGCCGCGGCCACGGTCTTCCTCACCCTGCGCGACCCGGCCGCGGACCTGTCCGTCCCGGTGACCTGCCACCGGGACGTCGCCGAACGTCCCGGCCTCGAGCTGGCCGAGGGCGCCCGGGTGATCGTCCGCGCCCGTCCGGACTACTACGTCGCCCGCGGCTCCTTCTCGCTGCGGGCGACCGAGATCCGCGCCGTCGGGCTCGGTGAGCTGCTCGCCCGGATCGAGCGGATCCGCCGGCTGCTGGCCGCCGAGGGGCTGTTCGACGTCGTCCGCAAGCGGCCGCTGCCCTTCGCCCCCGCGGTCGTCGGCGTGATCACCGGCCGGGACAGCGCCGCCGAGCGCGACGTCCTGGTCACCGCCCGGCGCCGCTGGCCCGCCGTCCGGTTCGCCGTCCACCACTGCGCCGTCCAGGGGCCGAACGCCGCCGCCGGCGTCATCGACGGGCTGCGCCGGCTGGACGCCGACCCGACCGTCGAGGTCATCGTCATCGCCCGCGGCGGCGGGTCCGTCGAGGACCTGCTCCCCTTCTCCGACGAGGGCCTGGTGCGGGCCGTGTCCGCCACCCGCACCCCCGTGGTCACCGCCGTCGGCCACGAGACCGACACCACCCTGGTCGACCACGTCGCCGACGTCCGGGCCGCGACCCCGACCGACGCCGCGCACCGGGTGGTCCCCGAGATCGGCGAGCAGCGCCGGCTGGTCGACGGGCTGCGGGCCCGCGCCCGGGCGCTGGTCACCGGGCGGCTGGAGCAGCAGGAACGGTGGCTGGAGTCGGTCCGCAGCCGGCCGGTGCTGGCCGAGCCCGGCCGGTTGCTGGCCGGCCGGTCCGACGACGTGTCCGCGCTCCGCGCCCGCGCCACGCGCACGGTGACCCACCGCGTCGAGGCGGCCGACCGCGACCTCGTGCACGCCCGCGCCCGGGTTTCAGCGCTCTCCCCCGCCGCCACGCTGGAGCGCGGCTACGCAGTGGTGCAGCGCGCCGACGGCGCCCTGGTCCGCGACCCGGCGGAGGTGGGCGACGGGGAGCGGCTGCAGGTCCGGGTCGCGGGCGGCCGGCTGCCCGTGCGCGTCGACCGCAGGGGCACCGGGGAGGATGGGACACCGTGAGCGATCAGCCGGCAGGGCCCCCACAGTCGGAACCGACGCAGAGCTACGAACAGGCCCGCGAGGAACTCGCCGACGTGGTCCGGCGACTGGAGGCCGGCGGGCTGACGCTGGAGGAGTCGCTGTCGCTGTGGGAGCGCGGCGAGCAGCTGGCCGAGCTCTGCCAGCACTGGCTTGACCGGGCCCGCGAGCGGCTCGCCGCGGCAGCACCCCCCGACGCCGGCGAGTGAGTCCGCGGGCTTGAGCCCCGGAGGAGCACGCGGGCTTAGGCCCGAAAAGCACGCAGGTTGAGCCCGAAAGTAACGCGGGCTCGAGCCCGGAAGAGCACGCGGGCTTAGGCCCGAAAAGGCACGCCGCGGCCCGGGCGTCAGGGCGCCTCATAGGGGCGGACGGCGGCCGCCAGGGTCTCCAGTTCCTCGTCCGGGGCCGAGCCGGTGACCAGCAGGACGGCGTCGCCCTCGGTGCGGGTCAGCGCGGTCTCCCCGCGCTCGGTGGTGCGCCGCTCCCAGGCCACGCCCTCGACGTCCGCCGTCCCGGCCTCGGTCGAGTCCTCCAGCACGTCGTCCAGCGGGGCGACCTCCTGGCCGTCGCTGATCACGTAGCCGGCGTACTCCTCCTCCGGGGTGTACCAGCCGATCTCCAGGGTCACCGGGTCGCCGGGGGCGCCGTCGACGGCGTCGGTGCGCACGCTGGTGGGACGCCACTGGTCGGGCAGGCCCTGCGGCACGAGCATCGGGTAGCCCGCCCGCTCGGCGGCCAGCGCGACCGACGGCCCGGTGTCCACCTCGCGCACCGGGTCCTCGGGGTTCTGCCGCAGCGCGGTGACCCCCACGATGACCAGGATCAGCGCGGTCAGCGGCAGGAGGGAGCGGACCATGTTCGCCGTGGTGAACTTCGCCGCCCGGATGTCGGCCGGGGACAGCGGCGGCGGGCCCTCGGGGGACGCCGGGCCGGCAGCGGCCGCCGTCGCGGGCTGCTCGTCGGGACGGTGACCGCGCGGGCCGGGTTCGGTCATGCCCCCTAGGATCGCAGCACTGATCCCCCACCCCGTCGGCCAGCGTCGGCCGGTGGTCGCCCGAGGAGGACCCGTGTCGCTGCCCCTGCCCGACAGCCCACTGTCGGTCGGCACCGCTGCCCGCCCGTCGGGGGCCTCCGGTGGCCGGCCGGCGCCGGACCGGAACCTGGCGATGGAGCTGGTCCGGGTCACCGAGGCCGGCGCGATGTCCGCGGGCCTGTGGGTCGGCCGGGGCGACAAGAACGGTGGGGACGGCGCCGCGGTCGACGCGATGCGCGCGCTGATCGGCACGGTCTCCATGAAGGGCGTCGTCGTCATCGGGGAGGGCGAGAAGGACGAGGCCCCCATGCTCTACAACGGCGAGCAGGTCGGGGACGGGACCGGACCCGAGTGCGACGTCGCCGTGGACCCGGTCGACGGCACCACGCTGATGGCCAAGGGCATGCCCAACGCCATCGCCGTCCTGGCGGTCGCCGGCCGCGGCGCGATGTACGACCCGTCCGCCGTCTTCTACATGGACAAGATCGCCACGGGTCCCGCGGCAGCCGACGTCATCGACATCACCGCCCCGGTCGCGGAGAACATCCGCCGGGTGGCGAAGGCCAAGCGGAGCTCCGTCGCCGGGGTCACCGTCTGCATCCTGGACCGCCCCCGGCACGAGGACCTGGTGCGCCAGGTCCGCGAGGCCGGCGCACGGATCAAGTTCATCACCGACGGCGACGTCGCCGGCGCCATCGCCGCGGCCCGCGAGGGCACCGGCGTCGACCTGCTGATGGGCATCGGCGGCACCCCGGAGGGGATCATCACCGCCTGCGCGCTCAAGTGCATGGGCGGGGCCCTGCAGGGCCGGCTGATGCCGCGCAACGACGAGGAGCGGCAGAAGGCCCTGGAGGCCGGCCACGACCTGGACCGGGTGCTGGACATCGGGGACCTGGTGCGCGGGGACGTCTTCTTCGTGGCCACCGGCATCACCAGCGGCGAGCTGCTGCGCGGCGTCCAGTACACCTCCGGCGGCTGCACCACCCAGTCGCTGGTCATGCGGTCCAAGTCGGGCACGATCCGCTCGATCGAGAGCCTGCACTCGCTGGAGAAGCTCCGCCAGTACTCCACCGTCCCGCTCGGTCAGGACGACGAACCGGACGTGTAGTCCGGCGGCTCAGGCGGGCGGCGGGGGGAGCTGCCGGCGTTGGGCCAGCCGGTCCATCACCGCACGCCACCGGCTGGCCGACTCCCCCGGTGCCAGGCTGCGCAGCCTGAGGTCGCCGAAGAACGTCCAGCCGCGGACGACGACCCGCGGCGTGCCCGGCAGCCGGGGCACCGCGGCGAGCTGGGTCTTCCGGCTGCCGAAGCAGGTCCAGCCGCCCAGGTGCGCGGCCACCCCCTCGCTGACGATCACCTCGACGTCGCCGAAGAACGAGCTCAGCTGCAGGTACACGGTGTCCTCGGCGGTGCGCAGGCCGCGCAGGTCGATCCGGACGTCGCCGAACACCGTGCTGGCCCGCCGCGGCACGCCGGTGGTGACGGTGAGCTTCACGTCGCCGAAGACGGTGGTCACCGGTTCGGACTCGAGCACCATCTCGCCGACGATCTCGACCGGGTCGGAGGGCAGGTCGGCCAGCAGCCGGTCGAGTTCGGCGGTGGTCACGGCCGCGTAGGCGGCGTCCACCCGCTGGCCGAACTCGTCGAGGTCGATGCGTCCCTCCCCCACCGCGGACTGCAGGCGCCCGACGGCCGCCTCGCGGTCGGCGTCCGAGGCGCGGATGACCGGCGGGCGCGACGGCGGGGCGGGGAGGGAGCCGGCAACCGGTCCCTCGCCGGCGTCCTCGGCACGGTCCTGGCTCATGGCCCTCGACCCTAGCGGCGTCCGGGCGGCGCGGTCCGCGCCGACGCGGGCGGCCGGGACCGGGACGGAGCGGGCGAGGTCGCCGGCCCCCCGGTCCCCCGGGTGTCTAGGGTCGCTCCCGGAGCACCTCCACCAACGACACCAGCACACGGGAGCGCAGCGTGGCCACCGAGACCGACGGCGGGGAGTACCGCATTGAGCACGACTCCATGGGGGAGGTGCGGGTCCCGGCGTGGGCCAAGTGGCGGGCCCAGACCCAGCGGGCGGTGGAGAACTTCCCCATCTCCGGCACACCGATCGAGCGCGAGCTGATCGGCGCCCTGGCGGCCATCAAGGGCGGGGCAGCGCGGGTCAACGCCGACCTCGGCGTGCTGGACGGCGACGTGGCCTCGGCCATCGCCGAGGCGGCCGCCACGGTGGCGCGCGGCGACTGGGACGACCACTTCCCGATCGACGTCTTCCAGACCGGTTCGGGGACGTCGAGCAACATGAACACCAACGAGGTCATCGCGACGCTGGCCACCGAGGCCTCGGGCACCGCCGTCCACCCCAACGACCACGTCAACGCCTCGCAGTCGTCCAACGACGTGTTCCCCTCGGCCATCCACGTCGCCGCCACCCGGGCGATCGTGCGTGACCTGATCCCGGCGCTGCGGTACCTGGAGGCCTCGCTCGTCCGCAAGGCCGAGGAGTTCGCCACGGTCGTCAAGAGCGGCCGCACGCACCTGATGGACGCCACGCCGGTCACCCTGGGCCAGGAGTTCGGCGGCTACGCCGCGGCCGTCCGGTACGGCGTCGAGCGGCTCGAGGCCTCCCTGCCCCGGATCGGCGAGCTGCCACTGGGCGGGACCGCGGTCGGCACCGGCATCAACACCCCGCCGGGGTTCGCCGCAGCCATCATCGAGAAGCTGGCCGCCGAGCTGGACCTGCCGCTGTCCGAGGCCCGCGACCACTTCGAGGCGCAGAGCTCGCGGGACGCCCTGGTCGAGGGCTCCGGCCAGCTGAAGACGATCGCCGTCGGGCTGATCAAGATCGTGAACGACCTGCGGTGGATGGGCTCCGGCCCGCGCACCGGCCTCGGCGAGATCGCCCTGCCCGACCTCCAGCCGGGCAGCTCGATCATGCCGGGCAAGGTCAACCCGGTCATCCCGGAGGCGGTCATCCAGGTCGGCGCCCAGGTCATCGGCAACGACGCGGCCGTCACCTACGCCGGCACCACCGGCGTCTTCGAGCTCAACGTGACCCTGCCGCTGATGGCCCGCAACGTGCTCGAGTCGATCCGGCTGCTGGCCAACGTCAGCCGGCTGCTCGCCGACCGCTGCGTCGACGGCATCACCGCCAACGTCGAGCGCTGCCGGGAGCTGGCCGAGTCCTCGCCGTCGATCGTGACGCCGCTGAACAAGTACATCGGCTACGAGGAGGCGGCCGTCGTCGCCAAGCAGTCGCTCAAGGAGCAGAAGACGATCCGCCAGGTCGTGGTCGAGCGCGGGTACGTGGAGCAGGGGAAGCTCACCGAGGAGCAGCTCGACGCCGCTCTCGACGTCCTCTCCATGACCCACCCGTAGGCCCGGCGGCCGGGGGCGCGCGCCCCCGGCCGGCGGACGCCGTCAGGAGCGGCGGATCTTTTTCTGCCGTGAGCTGTGCAGGGGGCCGTCGGACAGCAGCACCTTCACCGGGACCTTGTAGCCCGCCAGCCGGCCCGAGCAGGTCCGGCGGACCCGCTTCTTCACGCTCTCCACCGGCTCGGGCCGGTCCAGGACGACGGTGGCCACCACGATCTGGCCCAGCAGGGCGTGCGGCTGTCCGGAGACGGCGACGTCCTGCACGTTCTCCGCGCCGAGCACGACCTCCTCCACCTCGGCCGGGTACACCTTCTGCCCGCCGACGTTGATCAGGTCGGTCACCCGGCCGAGGACGCGGAACCACTCGCCGTCCACCTCGACCTCGTCGTGGGTGTCGAACCAGCCCTCGGCGTCGAAGGCCGGCGGCGCGTTCAGGTAGCCGACCATCGCGTAGTCCGACCTGATGTGCAGCACCCCGTCCACCACCCGGGTCTGGAAGCCCTCCCCGCCGATGCGCATCCACAGCGATCCGTCGTCGCGTGACTCCGAGCGCAGCACCCCGACCTCGGACAGGCCGTAGGTCTGCTGGAGGACCACGCCCGGGAAGGCCCGCCGCACCCGGTCCAGCGTGGCCTGCGGCATGACCTCGGTGCCGTAGGTGATCCGGGTCAGCGACGACAGGTCGTGCTCCCGGTGCGCGTTCGACGCCATCAGCAGCGTCAGGAACGACGGGGTGGCCGGCAGCAGCTGCACCCGGTGGCGGGCGATGGCGGCGCAGATCGAGCTGACCGAGCGGTCGGCGACCGTGACCACCGTGCCGAGACTGGCGGTGATCGCCAGCAGCGTGTTGATGCCCCCGAAGTGGTCCATCATCAGGAAGGGGATGGCGACCACCGCGGCGCGCGGCCGACGGAACTTCTCCGCCACCCGGTCCAGGTCGTGCAGCATGCCCTTCGGCGCGCCCGAGGTCCCCGAGGAGAAGAGCACCAGGCCGGGTGCCTGCCGGCTGCGGAGCCCGGCCAGCAGCGGGTTGTCGCTGCGCAGGCCGCGGTGCTCGATGTCGGCCAGCGCGCCGGCGTCGTCGAACCGGACGTACCAGTCGCAGCCCGAGACGCCCAGCGCGACCGACTCCTCGACGACCGAGCTCCGGGTCAGCGGGATGGCGGTGCACCGGTGCCGGGCCAGGGCCAGCAGCACGCAGAACACCTCGGGCGAGTAGTCACCCACCACCGCGACCGTGTCGCCGGCCCCGATCCCCGCCTCGCGCAGCCGGCCGCCGAGCTCGTCGACCGTCGCGACGACCTCGCCGTAGCTCACCGCCCGGCCCTCGTGCACGAAGGCGACGCGGTCCGGAGCGCTGCCGAACCGCTCGATCAACCACTCCACGGCGGGCTCAGGCCCTCGCGGAGAGCAGCTCGTCCAGCACCAGCCTGATCAGCGGGTAGGACGTGATGGAGCCGGCGTCCTCGTCCGGGACCTGCACCCCGAACTCCTCCTCGAGCGCGAGCACGAGGGTGAGGTGGCGCAGCGAGTCCCAGCTGGGCACGGTGTCCATGCTGCTGTCGGGACCGATGCTGGCGGGGTCCACGTCCAGCACGGTGGCCACGACGTCGCGGAGGGCCTGTTCATCCAACGGAGCTCATCTCGATCCATGCAGGAGGGTCAGGGGTGAAGTCGGCCGTACCGATGCGGTACGACCGGGAGCCGTCCTCGGACTCCGCGGCGACGCGGAGACCCAGACGGTCGTAGAAGTCCGACACCTGGGCGTTCCTGGCGGTGGGGACGAAGTCCGCGTGCAGTTCGCTGCAGCCCGAGGCCACCGCGTCGTCCACGATCCGCGGCCAGACGGCGGTCTCCACGCCGCGGCCGAGCACCCGGCAGCTGAGGAAGAAGGCCTCGACGTGCGCCCTCTCCCCGTCGTGGCGGACCACGGCCGCGCCGGTCAGCCCGGCCGAGCCGAAGGTGTCGCCGACCACGAGGGAGTAGACGGCGTGCGCCGGGCTGTCGACCAGACGCTCCACCTCGGCGACGCCGTAGCGCCGCGTGGTCAGGTTGAACTGGTTGGACTTCTGGGACAGCTCGCTGACCCGGGCCGCGTCGGCGCGGACGTCGCGGCGCAGCTGCACGGTGAGCTGCAGGGACGCCAGGTAGGTCTCGTGGTCCACCGACCGGGCCTGCAGCTCCTGGGCGCGGGCGCGCTGCCGGTACTGCTCGGTCTTGTCCCGGCTCTCGGCGGTCACGCCGGCGGCCACGAACAGCTCGGCGACCTGCTCGAGCACGCGCGGGTAGTCCGAGAGGGTCGCCGGCACCTGCACGGTGGTCACCATCGGCAGCTGCCGGCGCACGGCCTCGCACTCGAACGGCGAGTCGTCGAGGAACACCAGGCTGTCCAGGCCCACGCCGAGCTCGTCGGCGATCGCCCGGAGGTTGGCCGGCTTGTCCGCCCAGTCGACCCGTCGGGCGACGAAGTCCTCGTCCCGCAGCACCATCTCGGGGTGGTCGCGCAGCACCTCGTCGACGTCCTCGGGGTTGTTCTTGCTGCACAGGGCCAGCAGCACGCCGGAGTGCCGCAGGGCGGCGATCTGGTGCTGGACCCGCCAGAAGACGTTGCCGGGGTGCTCGTGCGGACCGAGGCGGATGCCGGCAGGCGAGTCCTCCCCGACCACGCCGCCCCACAGGGTGTTGTCGCAGTCGAGCACCAGGACCTTGGGGAAGCGCGCACCGAAGCCGCGCGCGCCGGCGGTGACCCGGCGGGCGAGCTCGTCGAGGTAGGCACCGGTGTAGGGCGCCCGGCCGCGGAAGTAGAAGCGGTCGTCGACGGCTGCGTCGCGGCCCACCGTGCGGAGCACGTCCTCGGTGTCGACCAGCCGGGTGTTGGAGAACCCGGCCGCCTCCTCGCGGAGCGCGGCGTCGAACCGCTCCAGGACGGTGCCCACGGCGTCCCGGCCGCCGAGGTCGGCGGGGCGGCCGAGGCGGTGGAAGGTGCCGACGAACACGGTGTCCAGCTCCCGTGCCTGCTCGAACGCGACCCGGTAGCGGGACCGGAGACCGTCCTCGAGGGCGTCGACGGCGCCGGGCGAGAGGGTCGGCAGCCGCGCCTCCAGCGCCGGGAGCAGGGCGTCGAACAGGGGCAGCAGCACCACGTGGCCGACGCCGGCCTCGCGGAACCGGGTCATGTCGCCGATCGGGTCGTCGAAGTTGCCGGGGACGACCTCCACCCGGGTCCCGGCCAGCAGCCCGTGCCGGCGCAGGTAGGTGCCGAGCAGGTCGACGGTCGCCGACGCGGACACCCCGACCCGGACGGTCCGCTCCTGCGGCTCCTGCTCCAGCGCCGCGATGGCCCGCAGCAGCTGGGTCAGGGTGCTGGTGTCCGCGGCCAGCACGGCCCGCGGGTCGGCAGGAGCAGCCGCGGCGCTCATCGCATGACCGATCCGCCGTTGACGGCGAGGGTGTCGCCGGTGACGAAGTCCGCGTCCTCGGACACCAGGTAGGCCACCGCGGCCGCGACGTCGGCCGGCCGGGCCAGTCGCCGGAGCGGGGTCTGCCGGGCGGCCATCAGCTGCGCCTTCTCGGAGATGTCGCCGATGAGCGCGGTCTCGGTCATGCCCGGGGCCACGCAGTTGACCGTGATGCCCCGCGGTCCGAGCTCGGCCGCCATGTACCGGGAGAACACGGCGAGCGCGCCCTTCGCCATGGCGTAGCCGGTCCAGGTCACCGACGGGGGCCCATCGAGGACCTGGGAGGTGACGTTGACGATGCGACCCCAGCCGCGCTCGCCCATCCCCGGGGCGACCGCCCGCGTCATGGCCAGGGCCCCCTTGACCTGCACGTCGAGCTGGGCCTGGACGTCGGCCCACTCCAGCGCGGCCAGCGGCTTCGGGTTGATCCGCGGCGAGGCGTTGTTGACCAGCACGCCGACGGCGCCGAACTTCCCGACGGCGGCCCGGTGCAGCGCCTGCGCGCCGGCGTCGGTGGCGACGTCGGCCCGCACCGCGATCGCGCGCCCCTGCGCTCCGGTGATCTCGGCGACGAGGTCCGCGGCGCGGTCGGCCCGCTGGTGGTAGTTGACGACCACGCCGAAGCCGTCGGCGGCCAGCCGGCGGCACACGGCCCGGCCGATGCCGCCGGCCCCGCCGGTGACGATGGCGACCTCCGCCCTCCCCTCCGCCGCGGGAGCCGTGGCCGGTGCCGCGGTGGCGAGGACCTTGACCCGCCCCTGGCCGGTGAGCACCAACTGCTGGTTCTGGTTGACGATGCGGGTGTCGAGGTCCAGCAGACGGTCGCGGTCGTGCTTGCCGACGACGGTGGCGCTGACCGTGAGCTCGTCGCCGAGCCGGACCGGGAGCAGGAACTCCAGGTTCTGCGAGACCCACAGCGCGCCGGTGCCAGGCAGCTGGGTGCCGATCACCGTGGAGAGGAACGAGGCCCCGAGCATGCCGTGCACCACGACGTCCTTGAACGCCGTCGTCTCCGCGTAGGCGGGGTCCACGTGCAGCGGGTTGTCGTCGCCGGTCATGTCGACGAAGCGGCGGACGTCGGCCTCGGTGATCGTCCGGACCAGCGAGCGGGTGTCGCCGACGCCGATGGCCGCGAAGTCGGTGAACACGATCAGACCCCCACGGGTGCCGGCAGCTGCCAGCGCCACACCGACGCGCCGAAGTTGAAGCCGGCTCCGACGGCGGCCAGGACCACCGTGTCGCCGTTGCGCAGCAGACCGCGCTCGACGGCCTCGCTCAGGGCGATCGCCAGCGAGGCCGCGCCGGTGTTCCCGACCCGGGCCACGTTGGTGAACGTCCGGGACAGGTCGAAGCCGAGCTTGCGGACGACGTACTCGATCATGCGCAGGTTGGCCTGGTGGAACAGCAGCAGGTCGACCGAGGCCAGGTCGACGTCGCTCTTCGCGCAGGCGGCGCGCACGACCCGGGGCAGGTGGGTGATCGCCTGCTTCCAGGTCGCGATGCCGTTCATCTCCATCTGGTCGACCGCGGCGTCGTACGGGCGTCCCGGGGCCCGGAAGCTCGATCCGCCCCCGCGCATGCGGACCGCCTCGTAGCTGGAGCTGTCGGTGTGGAAGGCGGATGCCTGGATCCCGGCGGCCGGGTCGTCGGCGCGGCTCAGCAGCGCGGCGCCCGCGCCGTCGCTGAGGTAGATGGCGGAGTTGACGTCGCTGCGGTCGACGTAGCGGGAGTTCAGCTCCACCCCGATGACCAGCGCGTGCCGGACCGTCGGGTCCACCTTCATCCGGTCCGAGGCGACGGTCAGGCCGGTGACGAACCCGGTGCAGTTGGCCTGGACGTCGAACACCTGCGCGGACCCGGCCTGCAGCTCGCGCTGCACCACGGCCGACAGCGGCGGGAACACGTAGTCCCCGGAGAAGGTGCAGGCCACGATGAGGTCGACCTCGGACGCCGGGACGCCGGCCATCGCCAGCGCCCGCTGGGCCGCGGCCACGGCGTAGGAGGAGGCGGTGTCGTCGGGACCGGCGATGTACCGCTGCTCGATCCCGGTCTTCTCCACGACCCACTCCGGGGTCACGTCGAGGTTGCGGCACAGCGTCTCGTTGTCCTCGACGCCGTCGGGCAGGTGGTGACCGACGCCGGAGATGGTGATCGGCGCGGTGGGGGCGGCGCTCACGGGGCGACGAGTCCGAGGAACGCGGCCAGGGCGTCGTTGTGCGTGCGGACCGTCTCCCCGTCGGCCGGCTCGCCGTGGCCCGGGTACAGCGTGCGCTCGGCGGTCAGCTCCGGCCACAGGCGCAGGACGGTGCTGCGCAGCGTGTCCTGGTCCTCGCCGGGGAGCCGGTTCAGGCCCACGCCCCGGCGGTAGAGCGTGTCGCCGGTGAACCAGGCGCTGCCCAGTTCGAGCACGCAGGAACCGGGCGTGTGGCCGGGCGCGGGGAGGAAGCGCAGGGGCTGCCCGGCGATGTCGGTGCAGAAGCCGTCGTCCACGAAGGTGACATCGGCAGCCGTGACCCGGGTCGGGATCTTCAGCGCCATCAACAGGAAGTTCGAGCGCCGCATCACACGCTCGTCGGCCCGGTGCAGGAAGACCTCGCAGCCGTACCGCTGCTGGAAGTGCGCCGCGCCACCGACGTGGTCGAAGTGGCCGTGCGTGCAGAGGACCTGGTGCGGCCGCAGCCCGTGCGCGGACAGGGCGGCGTCGATCGCCGGCGCGTCCAGCCCGGGGTCCACCAGCACCCCACCGCCGGGGACGTCGGCCGCGCAGAAGTAGGCGTTGGACGGGAAGGCGCCGCTGGTGACGCGCCAGATGGCGCCGCCGCCCCAGTTGCCGACGACGGTCGCGTCCCCCGACCGCACCTCAGTTCACCCCGCCCAGGTAGATCGTCTGCGCGGTGACGTACGAGCTGCGCTCGGAGGCGAGGAAGTCCAGCACGTTGAAGATGTCGTCGGGCTCGGCGTAGCGCGGGAGCGGGAGGCCGGCGACGACCTCGGCGATCTTGTCCTGCGGCAGCTGGGCGAGCATGTCGGTGGCGATGGCGCTGACCGCGAGGGTGTTGCAGGTGACGTTCAGGGGCGCGAACTCCCGCGCCATCACGTTGCCCATCGTGGACAGACCGGCCTTGGTGGCGGCGTACAGCGAGTCGCCGATCGGTTCCAGACCCACGGCCATCGAGCCGATGTTGACGATCCGGCCCCACTTCGTCCGGCGCATCATCTTCGCGGCCTCCCGGGAGACCATGAAGGCGCCGAGCAGGTTCGTGTTCACCATGGCCGAGGCGGCGGCCGGCGGCATGATCATGGCGTACTGCGAGGTGAGCACCGCGGCGTTGTTGACCACGATGTGCACCGCGTCGGCGACCTTCTTCAGGTCGGCGAAGCCGCGCTGCACCGACGCCGGGTCGGCGACGTCCACCTGGACGTGCGTGTAGTCCGGGTGGTCGATCGTCGACTCGCCCCGCGCGAAGCCCGCGACGCGCCCGCCGTGGGCCAGCACGTGCTCGGCGATCATGCGCCCGACGCCGCGCCGGCTGCCGGTGACCAGGGTCAGCTTGCCCTCGTAGGTCGAGCCGGTCGCGCTCATGCCGGCTCGGCGAGCAACTGGACCACGTAGCTGGTCAGCGCGTCGACGTCGGTGAAGGGCGAGACCTCCTGGCTCATGGCCCGGTCGTCGGTCAGCGCGATGGCGCGGCCGGAGGCGGTCGAGACCGCCTCCTCCACGTCGACGATGACCGACACCAGGGAGAGCGAGTCGAGTTCGGCGTCGGCTCCGAACAGCCGCGTCTGCGGGCCGACCACGAGCTCGTCGCCCGGGTCGCGCTCGTCGTTGAGGGTCTCCAGGGCGTGCAGGACGATGTCCTGGACGGCACTGCGGTCCAACATGGGGATGTCCTTCGTGAGGTCGTTCACCGGCCGCGGGCAGCGGCGATGAGGGCGTTCATGCGGGGCAGGGTCGTCGTCCGGTAGTCCGCGACCAGAAGGCCGAGGAAGACCGCGTCCTGGAACCGCCCGTCCAGGAAGAGGTGGTCGCGCAGGCGACCCTCTTCCCGCATGCCCAGGAACTTCTGCCACTTGACCATCAGGGTGTTCTCGGCGGCGACGATGCCGCACAGCCGGACCAGGTCCAGCTCGTCGAAGGCCAGCCCGTAGAGCAGCTTCGTGGCCTCGACCGCGGCCGGGACCCCCTGCACCGCGGCCTCGTCGCCGATCAGGAACCGGGCCGGCTCGCCGTGCCGGTTCACCGGGTCGACCCCGATCAGGGACACCATGCCGACGGGTCGGGCGTCGGCGAGCTCGATGACGAAGTTGTGCTCGTCGGCCGGGCGCGCGGCGATCCAGCCGGCCTGCTGCTCGACGGTCTCGGCGCCGGCGTTGAGGAAGCGCGCCCGCTGGGCACGGCGCCAGCCGAGGGTGAGCTCGGCATCGGTGACCCGGAGCGGGCGCAGGGTGACGAACTCCCCCCGGAGCACCCAGTCGTCGACGGTGGTGGCGTGCGGCATCGGGTCAGTAGACGATGAAGGCGGCGGCCTGCGGGACCGGCACGCCGGGTGCGGGGGCTTCGTAGGCGGCGCCGACGAACGACTGCTCCAGCGTGAACCCGGCCGCGACCAGGTGCTCCAGCACCTCGTCGGCGGACCGGTAGAGGTGGATGTGGTCGGCGTGCGCGGCGTTGACCGCGGCCGTGACGAACGCCCTGCCGCCCGGGCCCACCGTCGCGCGCAGGGCGCGGAGGAAGGCGACCGGGTCCTCCAGGTGCTCGAGCACCTCGACGCACACCAGCCACTCGGTCGTGCGCCCCGGCGGCTCCTCGGCGACGTCGCGCAGCTGCACCTCGTACCGGTCGCCGACCCCCAGTGCGTCGAGCAGCGCCCCGGTGAACCGCTGGGAGGACGGGCTGATGTCGAAGCCGGTCCCGCGCACCTGCGGCAGCCGGCGCAGCAGCAGGCCGGAGTACAGCCCGGTCCCGGTGCCGACCTCCACGAAGGAGGTGGCGCCGGCCACCCGCATGGCGTCGACGAAGGCGGTCTCGAAGAACCGGAGCTGGCGGTGGTGGTGCGGCCAGAGGAAGTGCGAGAGCAGCAGGCCGGGGAGGTACTCCCCCATCATGTGCTGCTCGTCGAGGTAGACCTCCTCGGCCGCCTCGGCGTGGGTCCTGGGCCGGTACCGGCCCTCGGACACGAACTCCGCCTGCAGGCGCATCGACCGGAGGGCGAAAGCGGCGTACCCCTGGGCTGCGGCGGCGACCGCCTCGCGGGTGGGGAACACCGCGCCGAGGACCAGCTCGAACTCGTCGGCCCAGCGTTCCCCGAAGAGCAGGGCGGATCGGTCGACGATGTCCGCGGCGAACCGGTGGCCGGTCCGCAGGGCGTCGGCCAGGTCCGCCAGCGCCGGGTGGCTGCCGCGGTCCAGGGACACCGTCCGGGACAGGGTGGTCGTCTCGTGCACGGCCCCACCATCCACGACCTCCGCGGCCGGCGGGGGGAGGCGGCGGAACGGGAGCACCTCCTCCCCCGTCCGTCCCAGCCCCACCGCACCCGGGGTCCCGGGTCCGGTGGGACGGGGCTCCTGCCGATGACCGAGGGGTGACCCCTCCCCACCGTCGCTCACTCGTGCCGGGCCGGCGCGCCACGGACTGGAACCCGCGCCCGGAGGGCAGAGGAGCGGGCTGCCGGATCGTCGACCTGCCGCGGATCACCGACCCGCGGGGCAACCTGACCTTCCTCGAGGGCGGCGCGCAGGTGCCCTTCGACATCGCCCGGGTCTACTACCTCTACGACGTCCCGGGCGGCGAGTCGCGGGGCGGTCACGCGCACCGGGGGCTGCAGCAGCTGATCGTGGCGGTGGCCGGCAGCTTCGACGTCGTCGTCGACGACGGCACCGAGACGGCGCGCTTCCACCTCAACCGCTCCTACTACGGGCTCTACCTGCCGCCCTACACCTGGCGGGAGCTCGGCAACTTCTCGTCCGGCAGCGTCTCGCTGGTGATGGCCAGCCAGGTCTACTCCGAGGACGACTACTTCCGCGACTACGACGAGTTCCTCGTCGCCCGCCGGGCGGCCGAGGCGGCGGGCGAGGCCCCACTGCCGGGACTGCCCCGGTGAGCGGCGCGGTCGCCGCGCGCATCCCGGTCCTGGACCTGCGGGAGGTGCACGAGGAGCTGATGCCCGAGCTCGAGGACGCCGCGCTGCGCGTCGTCCGCAGCGGCCGGGTGCTGCTCGGCCCCGAGCTGTCCGCGTTCGAGGAGTCCTGGGCGGCCGAGGTCGGCGCCCGCTGCGCGGTGGGGGTCGGGAACGGCCTGGAGGCGCTGTCCCTGGGGCTGCGCGCCCTGGGCGTCGGTCCGGGGGACGAGGTGCTGGTGCCCTCGCACACCTTCATCGCGACCTGGCTGGCCGTCGTGCACGTGGGCGCGGTGCCGGTCCCCGTGGACGTGCGGTCGGCCAACGCCGACTGGGACGCCGACGCGCTGGCCGCAGCGGTCACCCCGCGGACCCGGGCGGTGCTGCCCGTGCACCTCTACGGCCACCCGGTGGACCTGGAGCCGGTGCTGCGCCTGGCCGCCGCGCACGGCCTCGTGGTCCTCGACGACGCGGCCCAGGCGCACGGCGCCCGGCTCCGCGGCCGGCCGGTCGGCGGACTGACCTCGGCGACGGCCTGGAGCTTCTACCCGGGCAAGAACCTGGGCGCCCTCGGCGACGGCGGCGCCGTGACCACCTCGGACCCGGAGACGGCCCGCCGGTTGCGCTCGCTGCGCAACTACGGGTCGACCGAGAAGTACCGGCACGACGAGGTCGGCTGGAACAGCAGGCTCGACGAGGTGCAGGCCGCACTGCTGTCGGTGAAGCTCCGCCGGCTGGCCGAGCACAACGCCCGCCGGGCCGCGGTGGCCGGCCGGTACACCCAGGGCCTGGCCGGCCTGGGGCTGGGCCTCCCCGAGGTGGCCCCGTGGGCCACGCCGGTCTGGCACCAGTACGTCGTCCGCACGGCGCACCGGGACCGGCTGCGCGAGCACCTGGCCGCTGCAGGGGTGGAGACCGCGGTGCACTACCCGGTCCCGCCGCACCGCCAGGCCGCCTTCGCCGGCACCCCGCTGGCCGGGCTGCACCTGCCGGTCGCCGACGCGCTGGCCCGCGAGGTCCTCAGCCTGCCGATGGGGCCCGCGCTCACGCCGGCGGACCAGGACGTGGTCGTCGAGGCCGTGCGCTCCTTCCGGCCCTGACCGTCACCGGTCACAGCGGCGGCCCGGGGTGCCGATGTCTCGAGCCGGAGCCCAGAGGGGGACGGCCCCCCTCCGGCGTCCTGGAGGCCCCTGTGCACCGTCCCCCGGCCCACGTCCTGCGGGTGCTCACCGAGAACCGCGTCCGGTACGGACGGCTGCTCGAGGTGGTCGAGCGCGCCGCGGCCGAGGGGGACGTCGAGCGGGTGCTCCGCGGGGCGACCGTGGCGGCCAACTACGCCTGGCGGGCGCCGACCGGCCTGCTCTGCGACCCGTCGCTCGAGCGGCTGGTCGTCACGACGGCCCAGGGCGGGGAACCGGCCACCGTCGACGGCGGCCGGTCGTCCGGACGCGTCCTGCACGTCCTGTCCGAGGCCTACTCGGTCGGCGGGCACACCCGGCTCGCCTGGCGCTGGATCTCCCGGGACCCCCGCCGCAGCGACGTCGCCCTGACCAACCACGCCGGCCCGGTGCCCGACGAGCTCGCCGCGACGGTCGCCGCCTCGGGAGGACGGGTGCACGACCTCCGGCCCGACTCGGCCACCCTGCTGGGCCGGGCGACCGCGCTCCGCGCGCTGATCGACCGGGCGGACCTCGTGGTCCTGCACGTGCACCCCTACGACGCCGTGGCCCTCGCCGCGGTCAACCTGCCGGGCACCCGGCCACCGGTCGTCCTGGAGGACCACGCCGACCACGCGTTCTGGCTCGGCGCCGGGGCAGCCGACGTCGTCAGCAGCTTCCGCCCGTTCGGCCAGCGGCTGTCCACCGAGCTCCGCGGCGTCCCCGCCGCGCGCTCGGCACTGCTCCCGCTGCCCATCGACGCCCTCCCCTCGCCCGCGCCCCGGGCCGACGTGCGCCGCAGCCTCGGCCTGCCCGAGGACGCCGTCGTCGGGCTGACCGTCGCCGCCGCCAACAAGCTGGCCCCGCTGTTCGGCCGGGGGATGGACTCCGTCCTCGACCGGGCCCTCACCTGGTGCCCCCAGCTCGTCGTCCTGCTCGTGGGCGCGCCCCCCGCCGGGCCCTGGGCGCGGCTCGCCGCCCGGTACCCCGGCCGGTTGCGCGCCCTGGGCGCGGTGCCCGACCCCGCGCCCTACTACGCCGCCGCGGACGTGTACCTCGAGTCCTACCCGACCCGCGCGGGCACCTCGGTCCTGGAGGCGGCCCTCACCGGCCTGCCGACGCTGGCCCTCACCGACCTCCCGGACGACGACCTGCTCGGCGTGTACCAGGCGGGCATGCCCGGGCTGCTCGACCAGCCGCGCGCGACGACCCGGGAACAGTACGTCCGGACGCTGCGCTCCCTCGTGGCCGACCCCGACCTGCGGGCCCGGCGCGGGGCCGAGGTGCAGGCCGCCGTCGCCGCGGCCCACTCCGGGCCCGCGTGGACCGCCGCCCTGGAGGCCCTCTACGCCCGGGCGCGGACGGCCTCGGCCGCCGACGTGGCCGAGCTGGGCGACGCCGTGGAGGACGCGCGCTACGGAGCGGTGCTGTTCACGTTCGCCAACGGCCCGGACGCCGCGAGCCCGGACCCGCTGTCCGCGCTGGGCCCGGTCGAGCACCTGGACGACGAGGACCTGCGGGCCGACGTGTTCGCGCTGGCCCACCGCGACCTCGGCCGGCACCTCACCGTGCGCATCCAGCCGGGATGGGAGGGCGACCCGGCCCGGACGTCACGGCTGCTCGACCTGGCGGCGGCCCACCCCCGGCTCGCGGTCAGCCTGCCGTTCGTGGCCGACGACGACGTGGCCGGTTCGCGGAGTTCCGCCGTCCTGGTGGACCTGCTCGCCGGGCTCGGGCAGACCCCCGAGGACTGCGGGGAGATCCGCGTGGAGAGCCAGGTCCCGCGGGACGCCGTCCCCCGGGTGACCGGCGAGCTCCCGCTGTCCACGGAGGCGCTGGACTGGCTGGAGCGGCTGGTCGGCTCCCCCAGCTGGGTCCCGCTCGGCGAGCCGGCCGCCGCACCGGCCGTCCCCGCCCCGGCCTGACCCGGCCGCACCGGGCGGCACCGGGCCGCCGCACCGGGCGAGGCACCGGGCGAGGCACCTGTTCCCGGTGGCCGCCCACTGGGTAGCGTGCCCCCACGATGAGCGAGACAGCGAGCACCCCAGACGTAGCCCTGCGCTACCCCGGCGGCGAACTCCCCTTGCGGGTCATCCCCTCCACCGAGGGGTCCGAGGGCGTCGACACCAGCAAGCTCCTGGCCACCACCGGCAAGGTCGCCCTGGACATCGGCTTCGTGAACACGGCCTCCTGCACGTCGGAGATCACCTACATCGACGGTGACGCGGGGATCCTCCGGTACCGCGGGTACCCGATCGACGAGCTGGCCGGCAAGGCGAGCTTCCTCGAGGTCTCCTACCTGCTGATCTACGGCGAGCTCCCGACCGCCGACCAGCTGGCGGAGTTCGACCGGGGCATCCGCCGGCACACCCTGCTGCACGAGGACCTCAAGCAGTTCTTCAACGGCTTCCCGCGGGACGCCCACCCGATGCCGGTGCTCTCGTCGGCGGTCAGCGCGCTGTCCACCTTCTACCAGGACTCGCTGGACCCCTTCGACCAGCGACAGGTGGAGATCTCCACGCGGCGGCTGCTGGCCAAACTGCCCACGATCGCGGCCTACGCCTACAAGAAGTCCGTCGGGCAGCCGTTCCTCTACCCGGACAACTCCCTCGGCCTGGTGGAGAACTTCCTGCGGATGACCTTCGGGTTCCCCGCGGAGCCGTACGAGGCCGACCCCGAGCTGGTCAAGGCGCTGGACATGCTCTTCGTCCTGCACGCCGACCACGAGCAGAACTGCTCGACGTCCACGGTGCGGCTGGTCGGCTCCTCGCAGGCCAACATGTTCGCCTCCGTGTCGGCCGGCATCAACGCGCTGTTCGGGCCGCTGCACGGCGGGGCCAACCAGTCGGTGCTGGAGATGCTGGAGGCCATCCAGAAGGACGGCGGCGACATCCCCCGCTTCGTCGCCCGGGTCAAGGACAAGGAGCCCGGCGTCAAGCTGATGGGCTTCGGCCACCGCGTCTACAAGAACTACGACCCCCGCGCGGCGATCGTGAAGGCCACCGCCGACACGGTGCTGGACAAGCTCGGCGGCAACAACCAGCTGCTCGACCTGGCCCGGCAGCTGGAGGAGATCGCCCTCTCCGACGACTACTTCGTCGAGCGCAAGCTCTACCCGAACGTCGACTTCTACACCGGGCTGATCTACCGGGCGATGGGCTTCCCGACCCGGATGTTCACCGTGCTCTTCGCCCTGGGCCGGCTGCCCGGGTGGATCGCCCAGTGGCGCGAGATGATCGCCGACCCGGCCACCAAGATCGGCCGCCCGCGGCAGGTCTACACCGGCCCCGCCGAGCGCGCCTTCGTCCCGATGGACCAGCGCCACTGACAGGAGAAGGACCCCTCTGCCCCCCACCACTCGCAAGCTCGCGGCGGGACCCTGCAGAGGGGCCGCTCCAGCACCTCACGAGGCCTCGCCGTCCGGCCGGACGGCGGGGCCTCGTCTCGTCCCGCCTCCCACTCCCCCGAAGGGGTGAACTCGCCCGCCCCCGGGCGTGCACCTCCTCCACTCCCCCCGCCGGACCGTCGATCAGATCCCCGGAGCCACTGCCACCCGGCAGCCGGCCGGTCGTCTCGACGAGTCCGCAGGGGGAACCAACGTGCCCGCAGCACGCGCGCAGGCAGCCGCGCCGCGGACCCGTGTCCGGTCCGCCGGCCGCCCGACCGCGCCCCGCATCGGCACCCCTCGCACCGGCACCCCCCGCACCAGCACTCCCCGCACGGGTGCTCCCCGCCCCCGCGCCACGCGCCCGACGGGTCGGCAGCCGGTCCGCCGTCCCACCCGCGCGCCGCGTACCGGACCGTCCTGGTGGTCGCGGATCGCCGTGGTCAGCGGCGCCACCCTGGCGCTGGCGGGGGTGCTCGCCGCCTTCGCCCAGCCGCCCACCGAGGCCCAGCTGGTGCTGCCTGCCGACCCCACCTCCAGCCCGCAGGCCGCCGCGAGCACCGTGGCCGAGCAGGCCGCCCGCTACCGCGCGGCGCTGGCCGACGCCGACCGCGCCGACGCCGCCGCCCGGCAGGCCGAGGACGCCGCGGCGCAGGCCCGCGCCGAGAGCGAGGTCGACCGGCAGGCCGTCGGCGAGTACGCCACGGTCGCCTACCGGCGCAGCACGACCGAGCGCTGGCCGCTGGCCGCACTGTCCCTGCAGCACCCGGGCGGCACCGTGGACGTGCTGCACGCCCAGGGCCTGGCCGAGCAGCTCACCGAACGGCGGGACCGCGAGGTCGGGCGCGCCGCGCTGTCCTCGCTGCGCGCGGCGGAGTACACCGACCAGGCCACCACCGCCCGGGCCGCCGCCGCGGCCGCCCGGGAGGAGGCCGCCGCGGTGCTGGCCGACGTCCGGGAGCTCGTCGGCGAGCTCGACCCCAGCCTCACCGCCGGCTGGTCCGGTCTGGGCACGGCCCCGACCTCGCCCGCGCAGCACGCCCGCAACGCGGCCGCCGTCAGCACCTGGCAGGCCGGCCTGACCGACCTCGCCGCCGCGGGCGTCCTCCCGCCGCCGGCGGCCGAGCTGGCCGACCCGACCGCGCTGCCCGACGGGCTGGCGCCGCTGCGCGACGCCGCCGGCGCCGTGGTCCCCGGGGTGGCCACCGCCTACGTCGCCGGCCGCACCGTGACCGTGCTGCCCGCGGAGACCGTCGCCGCGGTGAGCGCCGGCCTGGCCCAGCTGGGCAAGCCCTACGTGCCCGGCCGGGTCGGCCCGGACGCCTACGACTGCGGGGGGCTGGTCTCCGCGGCCTGGACCCACGCCGGGCTCGGCCTGCCCGGGACCCCAGCCGCGCTGTGGTCCACCGGCACGCCGGTGCCTGCCGGGCAGCTGCAGGTGGGCGACCTGGTGTTCACCTCCGACCCGGTCAGCGGCCTCGACGACGTCGGCCTGTACCTGGGCGGCAGCAGCGTGCTCTCCGCCTCTGCCGACCTCTACCAGGTCGCCGTCCGGGAGGTGGCCGACCTGGGCACCGCCGTCCGGGTCACCCTCACCCCTGCCGGCCCGGCGCCGCTCCCGGTGACCGGGGTGCTCCCGGCGGCCTGCAGCGCCCCGCCGCTGCCGGCCGGGGGCGCGACCTCCGGGGCCTGGGGCGGCTGGGCCAACGGCGAGATCCCGCGCGACCAGCTCTGCGCCCTGGGCGTCGGCCCGCACCGGCTGCGCTGCGACGCCGCAGCGGCCTACACCGCCATGTCGGCCGCCTACGAGTCGGCGTTCGGCAGCCCGCTGTGCATCACCGACTCCTACCGCTCGCTGGACGCCCAGGTCGACGCGCACCACCGCAAGCCGGCGATCACCGCCGTGCCCGGGACCTCCAACCACGGCTGGGGGCTGGCCGTCGACCTGTGCGGCGGGATCAACGCCTTCGGGACGGCGCAGACGGCCTGGATGACGGCGCACGCGGCGCGGTACGGGTGGCTGCACCCTGACTGGGCGCAGGCGTCGGGGTCCAACCCCGAGCCGTGGCACTGGGAGTACGGCCGGCTGCTCTGACCCGGCGGCCGGTTCAGCGGGTGGCGAGGACGGCGAGGTCCCGCTCGGCGAAGCGCCGGTGCTCGCAGTGCTCCTCGAGCACCACCCGCAGGCACGTCCGCACCGAGTGCGTCTCCTCGCCCCAGGCCGGCACCGGTGCGGCTGTCCGGGTGTCGTCGAGCTCGGCGTCGGTCACCTCGTGGAGGGCCTGGCGCACCCGGGCACGCCGGTCGGCGAACAGGGCCAGCGCCTCGGCGTAGGACGGACGGGCCCCGGGGTCGAGTCCGATCGTCGGCCACTCCCCGACCGCCAGGTCGGTCGGTGGCAGGCCGAGCGGTGAGAAGGGTGCCTCCTCCCCGCGGAGCCACCCGCCCACCCACGAGTCGACTGCCAGGACGAGGTGGCGCAGCGTCTCGACGAAGGACCACTCGTCGTCCACCCGCTCCTGCAGCGTCGCCTCGGTCAGCCGCCCGGCGCGGGCGATCGTGCCGTCCCAGAGGCGCTCGAGGTCGGCCCACACCGCACGGAGGTCGTCCGTGGTCCTCGCCTCGCGGAGACGCACGCGCTCCGGGTGGCGCCGGTCGAGCTCGCCGGCGACGAAGGCGCTGACGTCGACGTCGTCGACGACCACCCGGCCTGACCGGCCGCTGAACCCGGAGACCACCAGGCCGTCCACCATCGAGCTGACGATGCGCACCCCGCTCATGTCGCAGTCGCGGAAGGTGGCACCGCTGAGGTCGGCGTAGTGGAAGGACGCGCCGCGGAAGGCACGCGTGTCCGCGTGCACCTGCTGAGGATGATCGGTCTCCGGCATGGCCGGCAGGCTAGGCGAAGCCGGCTCCGGGACGGACCGACGCCGGCCCCCAGCGCCGGGGTCAGGCCCAGCCGAGGTCGGCGACGTCCCGCCAGGGCAGGGTCAGGCTGGCCTCGGTGGCCTCGGCCGCCAGCCGACGCGCGGCCCCCGGGTCGGCACAGGCCACCGGCCGACGCGGCGTGACGACGAGGTGCCCGTCGTGCAGCGGCAGCCCCGCCGCGGCGATCTCCTCGAGCAGCTCCTCGGGCCGGACCAGCACCGCACTGTCCAATCCCGGCACGTCGGCCGAGGACCACAGCGCGACCGGCCCCTGCACGAGCAGCTCACCGGTCACGCCGTAGGACCTGCCGAGCGCGGCGGACCGGACCTGGTGGACGGCCGAGGGCGCGGCCGCGCGGGACGGGCGCCAGGGCACGGGCACCCCGTCGCGCACCAGGACGACGCGCCAGCCGAGGGTGGTCTGGGTGACGTCGGTCCAGTCGAGCACGGCGATCCCGGCTGCGGCGGCCTCGGCGTCGGGCACCGGACGGCGGGACAGCCAGGACCGCAGCGCCGCCGCCACCCCCTCGCGGGTGGCCGGCACGTGCGCCCGGGTCATCTCACCGGCCAGCAGGTCCAGGGGGACGCGGGTGCCGCGACCGCCCTCCTCGACGATCAGCGACTCGCCGCCGACCACGACCAGCCGCAGTCCCGCCGGCAGGCCGCCGCGCACCTCCTCGACCGCCTCGACGAGGTCGCCGGCGCGCACCTGCGCGCGGCTCAGTCGCTGGAGCAGCCCGGCCGGGGCGCCGAACGGCGCGTCCATCAGGCGCTCCGGCCGGCGGTCAGCGCAGCCCGCGCGGCCCTGCCCAGCCCGGGCAGGGAGAGCACCCCGGCCAGCTCGGCGGCGGAGAGCCGCACCGGGACGACGTCCTCGGCCCAGCCGGTCGCCCGGCGCACCCGGAGCACCGGGGAGGGCCACACGAGCTCGCGGGCCGCGGCGACGTGCAGCTCGGTCAGCACGTCCCCGAGGTGGATGGCGAGCACCGGGTGCACCTGCGGGGCGTCGAGCGCGGCCTGGACGGCGCGCTGCACCTCGGCCCGGTCCACCGCGTCCAGCCAGTGCGGGACCAGGACGGCCTGGGTGGGGTCCTCGAGCGGCGCGGCGGTCACCGGCGGGCCGTCCGGCGGACGGCGCGGGCCGTCTCGGGCCGGGTCCCCCGCGGGGGGCGGGGAGCACGCGGCGGGACTGTCACGACTGGGATATCGGCAGGTGGGCGGGCAGCTGGACCCGTAGTGCGGCTGACTTTTCGTCCACCGCCGTGCCGGAACGCCGAAGGCCGGCCCACCGGCGAGTGCGGTGGACCGGCCCGGGGACGAGTCGGTCGATCAGGCGGGACAAGGCCCTCAGGCCCGTCGCAGGGTCAGGCCCCCTTCCAGGGGCCCACCGCCGGCCCCGTCCAGAGGCTCACCCCGAGCCTGCGAGGGGTGAGGAGGACGGGGTCCTTCCTCTTCACCCGGCCAGCTCGGTGAGCCGCTCCTTGAGGGCGCGCTCGGCCCGGTCGGCGTGCACGTTCATGTTCCGCACCGAGGTGACCAGCTCGGCCGACAGCTGGGTCTTGGTCTTGCCACCCCACGTGGTCAGGTACCAGGTGGCCCAGCCCAGCACGTTCGGCTGAGCGGCCCGCTGGTCCCGCCGGGCCGTCGGGTCGGGGGCGCAGGCGGCGGTCAGGGCGTGCGACAGCAGCGTCTGCTCGGCCTCGCCCATGATCTCGTCGGGCACCTCGGAGCTGTCGGGGACCACGTACTCGACCGAGTCCGGACCGCCGTCCAGGGAGTGCAGGTTGCGCAGTCCGTTGAGGGTGGCCACGGTCTGGGAGTTGCGGCGCAGGGTGGCCACGCTCTGTCCCATGAAGGCGGCGAGCTCCTTCTCGCTGGGCCGCCGCTGGTACTGGGCGGTGAAGGCGGCCACCGCCTTCTGCTGCTTGTTCTCCGTGTCCGCCGCGGTCCGGCCGTAGGCGTTGCGCCCCAGGTCGTGCACCCACTTGGACAGCTGGGTGGCCAGGAAGGCCCCGAACGGCACGCCCTTGGACTCGTCGTACTGGCTGACCGCCTTGAGCACCCACTCAGCGACCTGCTGGTCGATGTCGTCGTTGTCGGGCAGGTGCAGCCGGATGGTGCTCATGTTCCGCTGCAACCGCTTGAGGCTGGTCCGGGCGTAGTGCCGGCACAGGCCGTCGAGGAAGGCCGCCGGCAGGTCGCGCGGGGCCCGCCGGCGGACGTCGGTCTCCGCCCGGAGCCCGACCGTGGTGTACCCGTGCTCGGCGCACCAGCCGCGGACCGCGCCGGCCAGGGCCTCGGCGGAGCCGCAGGGCCCGTCGACCCGGTACAGGCCGTCGCCCTCGTCGTAGGTCACCGTGACCCCGACCGGCATCGCGGCCCGGAAGGTGGCCAGGGGCAGCTCCCGGTCGGCCCGGAAGTGCACCCGGTCGCGGGAGGTGATGGGGGCCGCCTCCCAACCCTCGGCCTCGGTGAGGCCACCGAAGACCAGGGGCTCGCGGCGGGCGCGGTCGTCGGCGGCGGCCGGGACGGCGGACAGGGACATGGGCGTGGTGTGGTCGGACACCGGTCCTCCTGAGGGGAAGTGCAGGTGGGCGTGGTGACGTGAGCTGGGGTGGCGCGGAGCGCCCGGTGGACCGGCCCCGCCGCAGGGGCCCGCTGCGAGCTCGCGAGCGGTGGCGGGCAGCCGGGCCCTCGTTCAGGCCGGGAGGAGCTGGGTGCGCCGGCCGGCCGACGCGGGGACCGCCACCGGGCCGGAGGGCTCGCCGCGGCGCGGGGTGGGGATGAAGGGGCGGGGCGTGGCCACGGCGGTCAGCACGCCGACGGCGGCCGCGCGCTCGGCCTCGCTGGGCTCGGCGACATAGACCGGCATGTAGTCGTAGAGGCCGGTGAACAGGCCGTCGACGAAGCGGTAGGCGGCCTGGGCGGCCGCGGAGAACTTGGCCACCTCGGTGCGCGGGCCGAGGTCGATGCCCACGGTGACCCGGACCACCCGGTCGTCCTTGCTCAGCCCGGAGAGGGCGAAGCCGACCGACTCGTGCTCGGCGGCCAGCGCCACCAGCGCGGCCAGACACTTGCGGACGGCGGGGCGGCGGGGCCGCAGCTGCACGTGGACGACGACCGAGTCGGCGCCCCCGTCCGCGGTGACGGGACGGGTGGCCTCGACGTCCCGGAGCTCCGGGACGTCGAGGACCAGCGTCTCGCCCGCCCCGGTGGGGACGAACAGGTCGCCGGCATCGGCCGGACGGTGCGAAGTTGCGTTGCGTGCCATGGTGGCTACCCCCTGGTGTCGCGCTGTGGGGGAAGGTTTGCGCACCTACGGCGGCGACAACGGCAAGACTCGCCGTCCTGTGACTAGTGGTGCAGGCGAGAATCGAAGATGTTGAGGCCAATTCGCCTTGACGTTGTCAGTTCTTGGGAACTGCCTGGTCAGCGGTCGGGCGCGGACGCGCGGCCCGGACCGGCCGACCGGGCCCGGGTGCGGGCACAGGGGGCGCGGCCGGCGCGGCGGTGGCGACGGGTGCCGCGGCGGGAGTCGTGGTGGCGGGCGCGTCGGCCGGGTCGGGGGCGAAGGCGGCGAGCGCGCCGGCCACGTCGGCCGCCACCTCGGCGGCGAGCGCGTTGGCCTCGGCGATCTGCTTGTAGACCTCTTCGCGGTGGATGGCGACCTCGCGGGGGGCCTTGAAGCCCAGCCGCACGGTGCCTCCGCGGACCTCGACGACGTAGACCTCGATGTCCTCGCCGATCCGGATGCTCTCGCCGACGCTGCGGGTGAGTGTGAGCATGATCTGACCCCTCCATGGGTGTGTGACGGCCTCCGTGGCACGACCCGCGGTCCGCGGGCCCTCCAGCCCCCCGCCGGAGGCGGTGGGCCGTGTAGTGCTCATCGGCAGGATGACCGCCGCCCCGGAGCGGCGGCCACCCGGCCGGTCAGCGCAGGAAGTCCACCAGGGACTGCTGCAGCGTCTTGGCGGTCACCGACAGCGCCGCCTGGTAGGTCACCTGCTGCATCTGCAGCTCCATCGTCGTCTTCGCCAGGTCGACGTCCTCGACGGCCGACAGCCGCGAGGTGAGCGACAGCTGGCTGTCCATGTTCACCGTGCGGGCGGTCTCCACCCGGGAACCAGCGGCGCCCACCCCGGCGATGGCCACCAGCATCCGGTCGAGCGAGGCGTCCAGCGCGGTCAGGTCGTTGGCCAGGGCGGCCGGGTCACTGGTCACGTGGTCGGCGATGTCCGCCACCACGCCGAACAGGTTCCCGGTCCCCGCGCCGAAGGCCTCGGGCCCGGTCACGTCGATCCGGAGGACCTCGACGTCGGAGAGCCGACGGGTCACCGGCACCGGCGTGCCGTCGGCACCCAGCATGCCGGTGTAGGCGCCGGTGGTCCCGTCGTAGGCGGTCGACCCGGCGGTCACCCCACCGAAGACGGGGCGGCCGTGGACCGTGGCGTTCGCCATGCTCAGCAGGCTGTCCCTGAGCGTGGCCACCTCGGCCGCGATCGCCGAGGCCGAGGAGGCCGACGTCGCTCCGCCGTTGAGGCCCTGGACCGTCAGGTTCCGGATCCGGTGGGTGACCTGGAGCATGCCCTGCAGCGTGGCGTCCGTCTGGGCCAGCCAGCTGCGGGCGTCGTCGATGTTGTCCGCCTGCTGGCCGACCGCCGCCTGGCGGGACCGGGTCTGCATGGCGGTGTTCGTGTCGGTCGGGGAGTCCGACGGCCGGGTGAGCACCTTGCCGGAGGTCAGCTGCTCCTGCATCCGGTTGACCGCAGCCAGGTTGCCGTTCAGCCCGGCGAGGCTGCTGGTGACCATCATCCGCTGGGTGACGCGCATCAGGTCAGCGCCCCACGAGACCGGTGCGGTTGATCAGCACGTCGAGCATCTCGTCGATCGTGGTGACCATCCGGGCGGCGGCCTGGTAGCCGTGCTGGTAGGCCAGCATGTTCGTCATCTCCTCGTCGAGGCTCACTCCGGAGACCGACTCACGGTCGCCGTCCACCTGGCTGGTGATCACCGCCTGGATGCCGACGTTCCGGCTGCTGACCGCCGCCTGGACCCCCAAGGTGGTGATCAGCTGTCGGTAGGAGCCGTCCAGACCGCTGGTCTCGCCGAGCTGGGAGAGCGCGTCGGCGTTGCGGTTGTCCAGCGAGGCACCGGTGGTGGAAGCGGCCGCCAGCTTGCGCGGGTCGGTGACGGCCACACCGAGGTTCGCCGCTGTGAGCGGCGTGCCGTCGGTGCTGGCGAACAACGGTCCACCGGCAGCACCGCCGAGGTCCGTACCCAGCCCGTGCTGGCTGTTGAGCACGCCGGCCAGGGACGTGGCGAACCCGTCGAGCCGACCCAGGTACTGCGGGACGGTCGCCGACAGGGCGCTCAGCTGCCCCGCCGCCGTCCCGTCCACCCGCAGCACCGAGTTGCCCGGGTCGGTGAGGATCCGCGGGGGGTCGCCCGCCGCGCCGCGTGCCGTCCCGCTGCCGGTCAGCCGGAGGCCCAGTGATGTCGGGCCGGACACCAGGGACGTGCCGCCCACGACCACGTCCACCTGTCCGTACTCACCCGGTGTGGACGTCGCACCGATCGCGTCGGCCAGCCGCAGCACCAGCAGGTCACGCCGGTCGGCCAGCTCGTTCGACGGCGTCCCCGCCTGGGTCGCTGACCGGATGGCCTTGTTGAGCGAGGCGATCGACTCGGCGCTGGCGTTCACGTCCTCCACCAGCGCGGCCAGACTCTCCCGCGTGGTGTCCCACTGCTGCTCCAGCGTCGCGCTGGTGCTCCGCACCCCGGCGGCGAGGGTCTCCGCGCGCTCCAGCAGCTGGCTGCGTGCAGCGAGGTTGGCCGGGGCGTTGGCCACCACCTCGAAGCCGGCCCACAAGCCCGACAGCATGCTCTGGATGCCGGTCGTGCCGGGCTCGCGGAAGGCGTCCTCGACCTGCCTCAGCGTGCTGCTCTCCACCGTCAGCCGCGCGCTGGTGGCGTGCTCCACCTGCGCCCGCCCGTCCAGGAAGGCGTCCCGGATGCGGGTCACCCGGTCGGCGGTGACCCCGCTGCCCACGCCGTCGCTGGTCGAGTGGATGGCCGGCACGGTGTTCGCGCCGATGGACCGCAGCTCGGCCCGCTGCCGGGAGTAGCCGTCGGTGTTGACGTTGGCGACGTTCTGGCCGGTCACGTCCATCGCCCGCTGCTGGGCGCGCAGCGCCGTCGTCGCGCTGTTCAGGCTGCTCAATCCGCTCACATCGCACCGTCCAGGGTCACCGGGCGGTACGCGTTGCCGCTGCGCCGGCCGGCCTGGGTGTACGTGCCGCCGGAGTTGACCCGCACCGAGAGAAGCGCGTCGCCGATCGCGTTCAGGCCGCCCTCGATGAGCTCCTTGTTGGCGTCGGACAGCGCCCGGAGCTCGGTGACCAGGGTCAGCAGGCTCTCCTGGTGCCGCACGTACAGCTCGCTCCAGGGAGCGGGCGCCGCCTCGGCCAGTTGACGGAGCGACGGGTTGCCCGCCAGACCCAGCCGGATGCCGATCTGCTCGGTGGCTGCTGCCCGCTCCACCTCCAGCGTGCGGAGTTGCTCGAGGACGACCTCGATCTCGTGGGCGATGCGGGCCAGCCAGCGGGTCTTGCCGGTGAGGATGAGGTACTGCTTCTCCTCGGCCTTGAACAGCAGCAGGTCCAGGAGCTCGTGCTCCCGCCAGAGCAGGGTCGACAGGTGCTGGTGGTCCATGGGAGCCGCCTTCCCTCGTCGGTGGTGCCGGGGCACACCGCCGGTCAGCGGGTGCCTGTCGGGGATCACTTCGGCACCACGGGGGCCGGGTTGAGCCCAACAGGCGGTCACGTCACGGATTCACTCCAGTCGGTGACCGGAGTTGCCGATGCCGGTAGCGAGGCGTCCCTCGTCCGCCGAGAAGGACGGCGTGACCACTCTGCGCACCGCGACGAGCGAGCGTCTCCAGCCCGACGTCGATGTGTTGGTGACCACCCATCTGCCCCTCGCCCAGTTCGCAGTCAACGCGGTGGCCTCGCGGATCTCGCTCCCGAGCCACGTCAGCCGGGACGACCTGCTCAGCTGTGCGCACGTGGCGCTGGTGGAGGTGGCCCGACGCTTCGACCCCGAGGCCGGGGCGACGTTCGCCACCTACGCCCTCCCCCGCATGCAGGGCGCCGTCCTCGACGAGCTGCGGTCCGGTGACTGGGCCAGCCGATCGGTCCGGGCCGCTGCCCGCCGCACCGACGCCGCCGCCGACGCCCTCACCGTCTCCCTGGGCCGGCCACCGACGACCGTGGAGCTCGCGGCCAGCCTCGGGGTGGGCCGCTCGGCGTTGGACTCGCTCAGGGTGGACCTGCACCGGGCGGTCCTGGTGAGCATCGACGCCGGGACCGGCCAAGACGGCGGCTCGCTGGACCTGCCCGACGGCGGGGACTCCCCCGAGCGCGCGTTGCTCCGCGGTGAGCGGGCGCGGGCGCTGAACGAGGCGATCCGGGCGCTGCCCGACCGGCTCGACGAGGTGGTGGAGCGGAACTTCTTCGGGGACGAGTCGCTGACCGACATCGCCGACGACCTCGGCGTGACGCTGTCCCGTGTCTCGCAGATGCGGGCGCGGGCGCTGACCCTGCTGCACGCCGCGATGAGCGAGATCTGGGAGGGCCGGTCGGTCCCGGCCGGGGGTGGGGTGCGCGCCCGGAACCAGCAGCGCGCCTACGTCGACCGGGTGGCCGCCGGGCAGGCCGCCGGCCGGGGCACGGCCGTCCCGGCGCCGGCTCCCCGCCCTGCGACCACCCCGGCTCCGGCCCTGTCGCCGCGCGCACGCGCCCGGCACGGCTGGCAGCTGCCCGGGCCGGCGACCAGCCGCGGCACGACGGCCCGACCCGCCTGAGGGACACCGGGCAAGAACTTCTCCGGTTCGGGTCAACAAGGGCCTGACGCCCGCCGTTACCAGGAGTGCAACAGCCCGCAGCACGGACGCAGCGGGTCAATCAGAAAGCCCCGATTCCACGGAGGAACACCATGGGCATGAGCGTCAACACCAACATGGCGGCTCTGAACGCGTACCGCAACCTGTCGACCACCAACGACGCCATGAGCAAGTCCCTGGAGCGCCTGTCGTCCGGCTTCAGGATCAACAAGGCCTCCGACGACGCGGCGGGGCTGGCGATCTCCGAGGGTCTCCGCTCGCAGATCGGCGGCATGAGCCAGGCCGTCCGCAACACCCAGGACGGCACGAGCGTCGTGCAGACGGCGGAGGGTGCGCTGAGCACCACCACGTCCATCCTGCAGCGCATGCGCGACCTGTCGGTGCAGGCCTCCAGCACCGGGAGCCTGAACGACGACGCCAAGGCGAGCATCCAGAAGGAGATGAGCCAGCTCAAGTCCGAGCTGACCCGCATCTCCGACACCACCACGTTCAACGGCACCAAGCTGCTGGACGGCAACTACCGCGGCACCTTCCAGGTGGGGGCCAACGCGGGTGAGACCATCTCGGTCAACATCGGCCGCGCCGCCAGCGCCAAGGGCCTCGGCGTCGACGGTGTCGACGTCACCGGCTCCGGTCTGTACACGGCCGGCTCCGCTGCCGCCGCCGGCAAGGTCTCCACGGCGAACGCGTCCTCCGGTGCCGCTGCAGTGCTGACCATCACCGCGGCCGCCTCGCAGGACTTCAGTGCCGGCAGCGGCACTGCTGCCTCCTTCGAGAAGCTCACCGGCCAGATCAGCTTCGCCGGCAAGACCTTCGACCTCGGTTCGGTCGACTACTCGGTCAGCGCGGCCGACGGCTTCACCGCCGCGTCGGGTGCTGGCACCGGGACCAAGGACGGCACCGTCTCCCAGGCGGAAGCGCTCGCCGCCCTGAACGCCGCGGCCAAGGCTGCTCTCGGCCTGACCACGTCTCCGTTCGCCGCGTCCGGCAGCAACCTGACCTTCACGGTCGCGGACGCTGTCGAGGGCTACACCACCACCGGTGGTGCCGCGATCGGCGGGGCCGGCACCACGGCCGCGCAGATCTCGGCCGCCACGGCGACCTTCTCGGGTGCCACCGGCGCGTCGGAGGCCATCAAGGCCATCGAGGCGGCGATCAAGACGGTGTCCGCGCAGCGGGCCGACCTCGGTGCCGTCCAGAACCGGTTCGAGCACACGGTCAACAACCTGAACACGGCCATCGAGAACACCACCGCCTCTGAGTCGCGGATCCGCGACACCGACATGGCGGCGGAGATGACCAAGTTCACCCGCAACCAGGTCCTGACCCAGGCCGGCACCGCCATGCTGGCCCAGGCCAACCAGTCCACGCAGAGCATCCTCCGACTGCTGGGCTGATCGACCGGGCACCACCCGCGCGACCGTTCCACCCGATGAGGGGGGAGGCTCTGGCCTCTCCCCTCATCGGCGTCCCCGGACGTCGCCCGGAGTGGTCCCCCGGCCGAGGGACAGCGCACGAACCGAGCGCTGTTCGAGTCAAGGAGCGGCCGGCCGACGCCGACATCAGGAGTGCAGTCCCCGCACCGTCACAGCGTGTGGATCCCCATCCCCGCCCCCGTCGAGACAGGAACCACCATGGCAGGCGTGAGCCTGGGCACCGGCCTCTCCTCCGGGATCGACTACAGCACGATGATCAGCCAGCTGATGCAGCTCGAGGCCCGCCCACAGACGCTGCTCCGCAACCAGCTGCTGGGCACGAAGGACGACGCCGCCGCCTACCGGGAGATCAACACCGCCTTCGCCGCACTGTCCTCCGCTGCGCAGGCCGTCACGGGGGACGGCATCACCGCGGCGCGCAAGGCCAGCAGCAGCAGCACGACCGTGACCGCCAGCGCAGGGCCGACCGCCGTCCCGGGTTCCAGCCTCACCTTCTCGGTCACGGCCCTCGCCACCGGTCAGACCTCGATGAGCGGCGGCACGTGGAGCTCTGCCACCGGCGACGTCCGGACGGCAGCAGCGGCCGACAGCGGCAGCCCGCTCCCGGGCTGGCCGCTCACGGTGGTCCGGGACGGGGTGCCCATCGGCGAGATCGACTTGCCGCCGGTCGCGACCCTCCACGACGCCGCCGCCGCGATCAACGCCAGCGGCCACGGGCTCAGCGCCACCGTCGTCCAGCTCGACGGCGGCCACTTCAAGCTCCGGGTCGCCAGCACCGCGGTCGGCGAGGCCGCTGCCTTCAGGCTCACCAGCGAGGCCGACCCCACCGGCGCGGCCTTCACCGACAGCCAGGCCGCCGGGAACGCCACGCTGGCCCTGGGTGGCGGCGTGGTGGCCACGTCGGCGTCCAACACCTTCGCCGACCTCCTCACGGGGGTGTCGGTCACCGTGTCCGAGGTCGCCGACGGCACGAAGCCGCGGACGACGATCTCCGTGGCCAACGACACTGCCGCGGTGACCAGCAAGGTCAAGGCCATGATCGACGCCGCGAACTCGGTGCTGAACACGATCAGCAAGCACACCGACAACCGCGAGGGCAGTGACGCCACGCTCAAGGGGAACTCCACGCTGACGAGCCTCAGCAGCCAGCTCCTGCGTGAGATCTCCTCCGCGGTGAGCGGCCGCTCACCTGCCACGGTCGGGGTCCAGCTGAAGAGGGACGGCACGATCGTCTTCGACGCCGCGAAGTTCACCAGCACCCTGACCGCGACCCCTGCCCTGGCACAGCAGATCGCCGGAGGGCGCACTGGGGTCGGGGTCGACAACGTCGAGCACACCACGGACGACACCATCGACGTGGACGGGCTCGCAGCACGGCTGTCCGTGCTGGCCGAGCGAGCCAGTGACTCGGCCGGCGGCATGATCACCAACCTGGCCAACAGCCAGGACACCCGGGTCAAGGAGCTGCAGAAGCAGATCGACGGCTGGGACGTGCGGCTCGCACTGCGCCGGACGACGCTGACCGCCCAGTTCAACGCGCTGGAGTCGACCCTCGGCAAGCTGCAGAACCAGGCCAGCTGGCTCAGTGGCCAGCTCGGGTCGCTGCCCTCCTCGTACAACGCCTGAACCCCACGCCGCACTGACTCCTGGGAGGACCACCGATGAGTGCCGCTTCACTCCGCGCCCGCTATCTCGGCGACTCGATCGCCACAGCATCCCCACACCAGCTGCTGGTCATGCTGTACGACCGGCTGGCCCTGGACCTGGAGCGGGGCCACGCCGCGATGGCGGCCGGCGACCGGGAGAAGGCCGGACAGCAGCTCCAGCACGCGCAGGAGGTCGTCCTCGAGCTGCAGGCCAGCCTGCGGGTCGACATGTGGGAGGGCGGTCCGCGCCTCGCCGCGCTGTACGCATGGCTGCTGTCGGAGCTGATCCGGGCCAACCTCAGGGGCGACCTGCGTCGGATCGACGACTGCCGCAAGATCGTCGAGCCTCTGCGCGACGCGTGGCGCGAGGCCGCCGCCTCGCTCGCGGCGAGCCCGGTGTGACCGCCGGCCGCCCCCCCGGCACGGGGAGGCCGGAGGACTCGGACCTCAGCTGGCGCACGGTCCTCGACGAGCTCGAGGGCGAGGTGCTCGGTGCCCAGGAGACCCTGGCCCGCGACCGGGCCGAGGAGATCGCCACCTGGGGCCGGCGGGCCACCGACTGGGTCCCGCCCTCGGGGCTCGGGCCCTTCCCCGACGACCTGCGCGAGCGCGCGGCCCGGCTGCTGCAGCACCAACTGGCCGTCGCCGAGGAGCTGGTCGAGCGGATCACCCAGTCGCAGAGACAGCGCGACGTCGCCGCCCGGATGTCCTACGCCCCCAACCGCCCGGTGGCCTCCTTCATCGACCGCGGCCTGTAAGCAGAAGGACCCCCTGCCCCCCGCCACTCGCAGGCTCGCGGCGGGACCCTGCAAGGGCCGGACGAAGTCCTTCCCATGACCACCTGCACCCGGATCGGGTGCAGGTGGTCATGTTCTTTTCCGTGACTGCCGAGAACAGCAGTGCACGGACAGCACCACTCTCGCCACGGATCGGCGGACCCCACGCGCGCAGGCCCCCCTGCCCGCGCATCCCGCCGTACCCGGAGGTACCACGTGCTCCGCCGTTCCCCCCAGGACGCCCGGTGATCACCGACGCGACCATGACCGCCCTGCACGCCGCCCTGTCCGGGCTGCAGCAGCGCTCGCGGGTCACCGCCGACAACATCGCGAACATCCAGACGCCGGGCTACCTGGCCTCGCGGACCGACTTCGAGTCGGCGCTGAAGAGCGAGCTCGCCAACGGGGAGCGGCCCGTGGTGGGCCGCGGCACCGTCGCGCAGTCACTGGACCCGACGCGGATGGACGGCAACAACGTCAACCTCGACACCGAGACGACGATCGCCACCGAGACGGGGCTGCGCTACCAGTTGGCGCTCAACGCCCTGGACGGCAAGTACAACCTGCTGCGCTCGGCCCTGCGGACGTCGTGATGTCCACCTTCGACAGCCTGCGGATCGCCGGCTCGGGCCTGTACAGCCACCGCAAGTGGATGGACGCGGTCTCGGACAACATCGCCAACATCAACACCGTCAACGCCCCGGGCGAGAACGCCTTCCAGGAGCGGATGGTCGTCGCCGAGGCGGTCGACCACGGCTCGGGACAGGGCGGCGTGCGGGTCGCCGGCATGGCGCTCGGGGACGCCGAGGGCCGGCTGGTCTACGAGCCCGGTCACGAGCTGGCCGACGCCGACGGCTACGTGCGCTACCCCGACATCGACCTCGGGGACCAGATGACGCAGCTGCTCATGGCCCAGCGCGGCTACCAGGCCAACCTCGCCACCGTCGAGCGGGCCACCAACGCCTACCAGTCGGCACTCCAGCTCGGGAAGGGCTGACCATGACCTCCCCCATCAGCGCCATCGGCATGGGGCTCCCCTTCCCCAGCTCCTTCGGGATCGGCGACGTGGCCGGCGCGGCGGGCGTGTCCGGCGCCCCCGCCGCGTACGGGACGCCGGCGGTCGGCGGGGACAACGGGTTCGCCGACATCCTCGCCGGCACCGTCGACCAGCTCAACGGGGTGCAGGCGAACGCCGACGTGCTGGCCGCCCAGGCCGCCACCGGCGACCTCGAGGACGCCCACGACTACATGATCGCCAGCACCGAGGCCCGGCTGGCCACTGACACCGTGGTCACCCTGAAGAACTCCGCGGTCACGGCCTTCACCGAGATCATGAGGATGCCGATCTGATGCCCGCTGCCCTCGCCGGCCCGCTGAACCGGGTCCGGACGCTGCTGTCGACGATCAGCCCCGGCCAGAAGATCGTCATCGGCCTGCTGGTCGCCGGGCTGGTGCTCGGGGGCTTCTTCTTCACCCGCTGGGTCACCGCGCCCACGATGTCGCCGCTGTTCAGCAACCTGGCCAGCACCGACGCCTCGGCGATCGTCGAGGAGCTCAACGCCGCGGGCGTCGAGTACGCCCTCGCCGACGGCGGCCAGACGATCATGGTGGCCCAGGAGCAGGTGTACGACCTGCGGCTGTCGATGAGCGGCAAGGGCCTGCCCGCGGGCTCGGAGACCGGGTACGCCCTGCTGGACCAGCAGGGCATCACCACCAGCGAGTTCCAGCAGCAGGTCTCCTACCAGCGCGCGCTGGAGGGCGAGCTCTCCACGACCCTCAAGGCGCTGGAGGGCGTCCGCTCGGCCGTGGTGCACATCGCCTTGCCGCAGGACGAGGTCTTCGCCACCGACGAGGGCAAGCCGACCGCCTCGGTCCTGCTGGACCTCGCGCCCGGCACCAGCCTGTCCGGCGAGCAGGTGCAGGCGGTCACCCACCTGGTGTCCTCCAGCATCGAGAAGATGGACCCCGAGTCGGTCACCGTCGCCGACTCCACCGGCGCGGTGCTGTCCGCGGCCGGGGAGGGCGCCAGCGGGGCCGCCGGCGACGCGCAGTCCCAGCAGGAGCAGGAGTACGAGGCCCGGCTGGCCGCCAACGCCCAGCAGATCCTCGAGCGCGTCACCGGCCCCGGGAACGCCGTGGTCAGCGTCCGCGCCGACCTGGACTTCTCCCAGCGGGACACCACGAGCGAGAGCTACACCTACGTGCCCGGGACGCCGGCCCTGTCGGAGACCAACACCACCGAGGGCTACACCGGCACCGGCGGTGCCGTCGGCGGGGTGCTGGGTGCGGAGACCCCGGCGACCGGCACCGAGGGCGACTCCAGCTACGACAAGCAGTCGACGACGTCGAACAACGCCGTCGGGAAGACCGTCGAGACGGTCGCCGGCGCGCCCGGCGCGATCAACCGGCTCACCGTCTCGGTCGTGATGAACGCCTCCACCGCCGGCGCGCTGGACCAGGCGACCATCCAGGACCTGGTGGGCAACGCCGTGGGCCTCGACGTCGCCCGAGGCGACGCCATCACCGTCGCCTCCATGGCCTTCGACCAGACGGCGGCCGACAAGGCCGCCGCGGACATCGCCGCGGCCGCCGAGGCCGAGAAGAGCGCACAGATGTGGTCGCTGATCCGCACCGGCGGCATCGCGGCCGGGATCCTCCTGCTCGTCCTCGTGGTGTGGCTGCGCTCGCGACGCAACCGCGGCGAGGACTACGAGGAGCTCGAGGAGGACGAGGAGGTCGACCGGATCCAGGTCGAGAGCGTCCGGGACCCGGTGCTCGACGACCGCATCGCCCAGGCGGAGCTGGCCCAGCGCGAGCGGGTCCGCGGGGAGATCACCGAGATGGTCAGCGACCGCCCCGACGAGGTCGCCACCATGCTCCGCGGCTGGTTCGCGGAATCGAAGTGACCGCTCGGGTGAGGAGCACACGGACATGACCGACGAGCACACCCACCGCACCACCGGCACGGACAGGAGCAGCGGCAGATGAGCATCGCCAGTGTCGAGCAGCTGGTCGGGATCGCCGGTCCCCCGGCCCCCGCGACCGCCGTGGTCCCACGCAAGGAACTGCCCGGCCTGCGCAAGGCCGCGGTCTTCCTGGCCCAGCTCAACAAGGAGGAGGCCGGGGCGGTCCTCGCCCAGCTACGGCCCTCCGAGGTCGAGAAGCTGACCACCGAGCTGATGCGGCTGCAGGGGGTCGACGCCACCGACGTGGACGACGTGCTGAGCGAGTTCCACACCCTCATGCAGGCGCGGCGCTTCGTGGGCACCGGCGGCGTCGACTTCGCCCGGGAGGTGCTGGCCGCCGGCCTGGGCGAGGAGAAGGCCGAGGGCATCCTGTCCCGGCTCAACGTCGTCTACACCGAGCTGCCGTTCGCCTCGCTGCGCAACAGTGACGTCCGCCAGCTCGTCACGTTCCTCAAGGACGAGCACCCGCAGGTCATCGCGCTGGTGCTGGCGCACCTCCCGGCCGTCCAGTCGGCGGAGGTGCTGTCGAACTTCACCCCGGACCAGCAGGCCGACGTCGCCTACCGGATCGCGCTGATGGACCGCACCGCGCCGGAGATGGTGCGGATGGTCGAGGAGGAGCTGGGCCGCCGGATGGGCTCGCTGCTGGCCTACCAGGACATGGAGACCGTCGGCGGCGTCGAGACGCTGGTCGAGATCATCAACCGGTCCGCCCGGCCCACCGAGCGGTCCATCCTGGAGTGGCTGGAGAACAGCGACCCGGAGCTCGCCGAGCGGATCCGGTCGCAGATGTTCGTCTTCGAGGACATCGTCACCATCGACGACCGGTCCCTGCAGTTGGTGCTCCGCGACGTGGAGGCCAACGACCTGGCCACCGCGCTCAAGGGCGTGCGCCAGGACGTCCGGGACAAGGTGGTACGCAACCTCTCCGAGCGGGCGGGCGAGAACCTGCTCGAGGAGATGGAGCTGCTCGGGCCGGTGCGTGCCCGCACCGTCGAGGAGGCGCAGGCCAAGGTCGTCGCGGCCATCCGGACGCTCGAGGAGCAGGGCGTGCTGACCATCGCGCGGGGAGGCGAAGATGACTTCGTCGCCTGACGATGGACCCCGTCCCCCCCACCCCTCACACGCTCGGGGCGGGACCCTGGACGGGGCCGTCCCGAAGACGCGGGGCGGAGCAGGGGGCACCACGGTGCTGCTGCGGGGGGCGTCGGCGGCCGCGGCCGCGCCGTGGGAGCGGGCGTTCCGGCCGGCGCCGGCGCCGTCGGGCAGCCCGGTCGTCGCGACGGCCCGGCAGGTCACGAGCCCGGCCCCGCCGCCCGCTCCCCCGGCACCGGCTCCGGCTGTGGTGGCCGCGCCCGAGGCGGCGCACGCGGACGGTGAGTACTACACCGGTCCCGAGCGCCGGGCCGGCGAACGCCGGCTGCGCAGCGCCAACCGGCTCGGCGACGTCTACGCCGAGCAGCTCGAGCAGCTGCGCGAGCTGGCCCGCCGGGACGGCTGGGCCATCGGCCACGCCGAGGGCATCACCGCCGCGGCGGACGTCGTGGCCGCGGCCGAGCGGGCCGCCGAGGTGCGGCTCGCCGAGGCGCAGGCCCGCTGGGAACGCCGGCTGGCCACCGCCACCGCCGCGCTCGGGTCGGCGGCCGCCCAGCTGGAGGCAGCTGCCGCGCCGGTCGCCGAGGAGCTGCGGGAGAGCGTGCTGGACGCGGTGCTCACCCTGGTCGGCGACGTGCTCGGCCGGGAGCTCCTGTTGGCCACCGCGCCCGGGCTGGACGCGTTGCGCCGGGCTCTGACGCTGTGCCCCGACGACGTCCCGGTGGTGGTCCGGCTGCACCCCGACGACCTGGCCGAGGTGCCGCGCGCCGAGCTGCACGCGCTGCCCGCGTCGGTGTCGGTCGTCGGCGACCCGGAGGTCGAGCGGGCCGGCGCCATCGCCACCGCGGGCGCCACCCGGGTGGACGCCCAGCTGACCGCCGCCCTCGCCCGCGTCCGGGCGGTGCTCCGCGGATGACGGTCGACCTGCTCAGCCGCGCCCGTGCCGCCGCCCGTCCGCTGGTCACCGGGGTCGTCTCCGGCGCCATGGGGCTGACCCTCACCGTCGAGGGCATCACCGCCGCCGTCGGCGACCTGGTCGAGATCGACCCGGAGGGCCGGCCGCTGCTGGCCGAGGTGGTCGCGCTGCAGCGCGGCCGGCTCACCTGCATGCCCCTCGGCGACCTGTCCGGGGTGCACGCCGGCTCGCCGGTGCGCGCCACCGGCATGCCGCTGCAGGTCCCGGTCGGCCCCGCGCTGCTCGGCCGCGTCCTCGACGGGCTGGGCCGGCCGCTGGACGGGGGGCCGCCGCTGGGGACGGTCGCGTCCTACGTGGACCTCACCAGCGAGACGCCCAACGCGCTCACCCGCGCCCGGGTCAACCGGCCGCTGGCCACCGGTGTCCGCGCCCTGGACACCTTCGCCCCCGTGGGCCGCGGTCAGCGGATGGGCATCTTCGCCGGCTCCGGCGTCGGCAAGTCCACGCTGCTGAGCCAGATCACCCGCGGCACGGACGCCGACGTCCGGGTCATCGGCCTGATCGGTGAGCGTGGCCGGGAGGTGCGGGAGTTCCTCGAGGAGGACCTGGGCCCCGAGGGCCTGGCGAACACCGTCGTGGTCGTGGCCACCTCCGACGAGCCGCCGCTGGTGCGGCTGAAGGCCGCGTTCGTGGCCACCCGGATCGCCGAGGCCTTCAGGGACGAGGGCCGGGACGTGCTGCTGCTGATGGACTCGATCACGCGCACCGCGATGGCCCAGCGCGAGGTGGGGCTGTCCGCCGGCGAGCCACCGGCGACCCGCGGCTACCCGCCGAGCGTCTTCGCGATGATGCCGAAGCTGCTGGAGAAGGCCGGCACCGCCACCACCGGGTCGATCACCGGCCTGTACACCGTGCTGGTGGACGGCGACGACCACAACGAACCGATCGCCGACACCGCCCGCTCCATCCTGGACGGGCACGTCGTGCTCACCCGGAAGCTCGCCACCGCCGGCCACTTCCCCGCCATCGACGTCCTCGAGTCGATCTCCCGGGTGGCGACCGCGGTGGTGCCGGCGCCGCAGATGACCGACGCGCGCGAGGCGCGCCGCATGCTGGGGGCGCTGCGCGACGTCCGCGAGCTGATCGAGATCGGCGCCTACCAGGCCGGCAGCGACCCGCTGGTCGACCGCGCCCGCCGGCTGGCACCCGACATCGATGCCTTCCTCCGCCAGGCCACCGCCGACCACACGTCACCGGCGGAGTCCTGGGCGCGGCTGCACCAGATCGTGACGGCGTCCTGATCGTGCCGGTCGCGTGAAGCAGCCTGCGTTCCGGCTCGACCCGGTGCTGCGGCTGCGCCGCAGCGAGGAGCGGGCGGCCTCGCTGGCCGCGGCCCGGGCCGCCCGCGAGGCTGCCGAGGCCGCGCAGCGGGCCGAGGACGGCGCGGCCGCGCTGGCGGCCTCCACCCCGCCCTCGGGCGTGTCCGCCACGGCTTTCGTCGCCGCGATGGTCGCGTCGCGCACCGCGGCTGCCGATGTACAGGCTGCGCGCGCACTGGCCGTCTCGTACGCCGAGCAGGCCGAGGTGGTCCGCGCCCAGTGGACGGCGTCCGCCCAGCGCACCAAGGGCCTGGAGCGGCTGCGTGAACGGCACGTCGAGCGGCTGCAGGCGGCCGCGGACGCCGCCGAGACCCGCATGGTCGACGACCTGGTCACCGGCCGACACGGCGGGGACCGGCCAAACGGAGAGGAGGGGACGTGGACGGACTGATCGCGGTGCAGAGCCGGATCGGGGAGATCCACGCCCGCTTCGTGCGCACCCCGGTGGTCTCCACCGAGGCGCAGTGGGCCCGCGCGGCGACCTCCGCCGGCCTGACCGGCACGACCGCCGCCTCCGCGTCCGCGGCTCCCGGCGGCAGCTCCGCCGCGAGCGGCAGCGGCTCGGCCGTGGTCGCCGCTGCTGAGAAGTACCTCGGGGTGCCCTACCTGTGGGGCGGCACCGACCCGACGTCGGGTCTGGACTGCTCGGGGCTGACCCAGCGGGTCTACCGCGACCTGGGCATCGAGCTGCCGCGGACCTCCTCCCAGCAGGCCACCGCCGGCCGGGCGGTCGCGGACCTCGACCACGCCCAGCCCGGCGACCTGGTCTTCTTCGACTGGTCGTCCCGGCCGGGCATCGACCACGTCGGCATCTACGTCGGCGACGGCAGGATGATCGCCGCGCCCCAGGAGGGCGAGGTCGTGAAGGTGCAGCCGGTCGGCAACCCGTCGGTGATCCGCCGGGTGATGCCTGACGACGTCGCCCCAGCGGGCGGGCTCGCCGCCGTCAACCCCGGGCGCGGCCTGGCCGGCATCCCCTACGCCGACCTGTTCGCCCAGGCCGGCAGCCGGCACGGGGTCTCCCCCGCCCTGCTGGCCGCCGTGGCCAAGACCGAATCGGGCTTCGACAGCACCGCGGTCTCCCCCGCCGGCGCGCGTGGCCTGATGCAGTTCATGCCGGCCACCGCTGCGGGACTCGGTGTCGACGCCACCGACCCGGCCTCGGCCATCGACGGCGCGGCCCGCTACCTCAAGGACCTCACCGCTCGCTTCGGCTCCACCGAGCTCGCCCTGGCCGCTTACAACGCCGGCCCGGGCACCGTGCAGCGCCACGGCGGCATCCCGCCCTACCCCGAGACCCAGGACTACGTCCGCAAGGTCACCAGAGCAGCGGAGGCCTGGTCATGAGCAGCCCCACGTCACTCGCCCTGCCCCCCGGTCCCGGCGCCAGCAGCGCCGCCCGGGGAGCAGGTCCCTCGCGCGACGGGGTCCGCGGTGCGGCCTTCGGCAACGCCCTGCAGGACGCCTTGGCCGGGCCTCGCACGCCGGACCGGCCGGCTGCCGGCCGGCCGGACGAGACCGCCGACGACACCGCCCCCGACATCGCCCCTGACATCGCCCCTGACATCGCCCCTGACGGACCCACCGTCCCGGCGACCGGTGCGGGGGACACCGACGTCAGCGGCGAACCCGCCGAAGCGTCGCCGACCGCCCCGGTCACCGATCTGCCGCCGGGGCTGTGGGCGCTGCTCAACGGCGCGATCGGGCCCGCCGCCCGGGCCGCCACTCCCGCCGGCGGCCCGCCCGCCGGCGAGCTCCCGCCCGGCCATGTCGCACCGGGCAGCGCCGCGCCGCCGGTGCCGCCGGTGCCGCCGGTGCTGCTGCCGGTGCGCCCGGCGCCGGTGCCGCCGGTCGGCGTCGACGTCCCGGCCGTCCCCGACCCGCCCGCGCCGTCTGCCGTCCAGCTCCCCCCGTCAGCGGCGCAGGCGGCCACCGAGGCCCTGGCCCGAGCCGCCGGCCTCACCGTCGTGCAGGTCGACGGGACCGACCCGGCCGCCGTCCCGCCGGCGTCCCCGCCGGTCCCCGTGGTGCCCGTCCCCGCCGGGACGGCCGACGGGGCGGGAACCGGAACCGGGACCGGCTCGGGCCCTGCCGCTCCGGTCCCGGCTGCCGCGGTCGACACCGACGATGCCGCCGGCGACCTGGCCACGGCGTCCGCTGCCCAGCCGCTGCCGGCCGCCGGCCCGACGACGCCCGCCACCCCGGCTCCCCCGGCCGCGACCGCTGCAGCCCGGGAGACCCCGGTCGCGGCCCAGCTCGCACCGCAGCTCGCGGTGCTGCGGAACGCCCCGGACGGCAGCCAGACGATGACCGTCGTCCTCACGCCCGCCACCCTGGGCGAGGTGACCGTCCAGGTCACCGTCACCGACGGGACGCTGGACCTGACCCTGCGCGGGGGCTCCGAGCACGGCCGGCACGCGCTGGCCGACGCCCTGCCCGAGCTGCGTCGCGACCTGGAGGCCTCGGGCCTCAGCTTCTCCCGGCTGACCGTCGACCCCGACGCACCCCGCGACGGCGGCCCGGCCGGCCGGCCGGCCGGGCAGCTGCTCGCCGACCTGCGGGGCGACCGGGGCGGCCAGCCGCAGGGCGGCCAGCAGCAGGGAGCACCCCGGTCCCGCTGGGCCGCCACCGGTGGGCCGTCCGGTGAGGCCGGTCCTGCTCCCCTTCCCCATCCGTCTGCGTCCGCCGGCGTGGACGTCCGAGTCTGAGACGGAGACGACCCCCCGATGACCAGCCCGATCCCCGGCAGCGGCTCCACTGTCCCCACGACCACCGCGACGGCCACCGCCGAGCTGAACCGCGCCGACCAGATGGGCAAGGACACCTTCCTGAAGCTCCTGGTCGCCCAGATGCGCTACCAGGACCCGAGCAACCCGACCAGCAGCAGCGAGTTCATGGCCCAGACCGCGACCTTCAGCCAAGTGGAGAAGCTCGAGCAGTTGGCCACCCAGAACGCTGCCCTGGTGACGATGCAACGGGCGCTCAGCGCCGGCGCCATGGTCGGCCACACCGTCTCCTACACCGACACCGACGGAGCAACCAGAACCGGGACCGTCAGCGCCGTCCGGCTCGGCAGCGCCGCCGGCGAACCCGAGGCCGTCGTCGACGGTGTCCCCGTCGCCATGGGCCGGCTGACGCAGGTCTCCCTGCCCGACAGCTGACGTACCGCCCTGCCCGGCACTCTCCCGCCACCCGGCGCTCGACCCCGACCGAGGAGTCCCTCCCGTGCTGCGTTCCATGTTCTCCGCCATCTCCGGCCTGCGCGCCCACCAGACCAAGCTCGACGTGAGCGGCAACAACATCGCCAACGTCAACACCGTGGGCTTCAAGGGCAGCCAGACCGTCTTCGAGGACACTCTGTCCCAGGTGCTGCGCAACGGCTCTGCTCCGACCGGCGACGCCGCCGGCAGCAACCCGGCGCAGGTCGGCCTGGGCGTCAAGGTCGCCGGCATCACCACCAACTTCAGTCAGGGCGCGCAGCAGAACACCGGCCGCTCGACCGACTTCATGATCCAGGGTGACGGCTTCTTCGTGACCAGGGCCGGCAACGAGAACCTCTACACCCGGGCCGGCTCTTTCGACTTCGACGGCGCGGGGAACCTGGTCACCCCGGACGGCGCGATGCTGCAGGGCTGGATGGCCGACGGCGGGGTGGTCAGCGCCAACGGGCCGATCGGCCCGCTGAAGGTGCCCTTCGGTCAGGTCCTGGCGCCGAGCGCCACCACCGGCGGTGGCATGGTCGGCAACCTCTCCGCCGACGCGGCGATCGGCACCTCGCTGCAGTTCCAGGCCGAGATGTACGACTCGCTGGGCAACCCGCACATGGTCAACTACCAGCTGACCAAGACGGCGGTGACCGCCGCCGGCGTCACCACCTGGCAGGCGCGGGTCCTCGACGCCGACGGCACCCCCATGCCGACCAGCACCGCGACCCCGCCGGCCACCTCGGTCAACGTGGTCTTCGACGCCGACGGCGTGATGACCTCCCCGACGGCGACCGGCACCCCGCCGGTCAAGCAGTTCGCCTTTTACCCGCCGGCCGCGGACTTCCCCTCCTGGGACGGCCCGGTGACCATCGACATCACCTCGATCACCCAGTTCGGCGGCAAGAGCAGCGTGGCGGCCACCCGCACCGCCGCCAGCGGGTCGGCGCTGGGCACGCTGGAGTCCTTCGCGCTCAGCAACGACGGCACGATCACGGGCGTCTTCTCCAACGGGCTGCGGCAGCCGATCGGGCAGCTCGCCCTGGCCACCTTCGCCAACCCCGGTGGCCTGGAGAAGGCCGGCAACACTTCGTTCCGGATGGCCGACAACTCCGGCGCCCCGGCGATCGGCCTCGCGGGCGCCGGCGGCCGGGGGACGCTGTCCGCCGGCGCGCTGGAGATGTCCAACGTGGACCTCGCCGAGGAGTTCACCGGCCTGATCGTCGCCCAGCGCGGCTTCCAGGCGAACAGCCGCGTGATCACCACCTCCGACGAGCTCCTCCAGGACCTGGTCCAGCTCAAGCGCTGAACAAGGACCTCCCTCCTCCCCACCACTCGCCAGCTGCTGGAGGGCCCCTGGAGGAAGGCCTCTTCCAGGGCCCGAGCGCTCGGGGCCGGCGGCCTGGAAGGCCGCGCCCGGTCACCCCCGCGAGGGTGACCGGGACGCCAGGCACCGGACGTTCAGCTCAAGCGGCCTCCGCCGGGGGCCGATGTCAGACCAGGGCCGCGATCCCCGTGCCCGGGACCACCGCACGCTGCTACCCGACCGGAGGAACTCCCGTGATCCGTGTGACGCGACTCAACGGGGAGCACTTCGCGGTGAACGCCGACCTCATCGAGCGCGTGGAAGGTCACCCCGACACGGTGATCACTCTCCTCGAGGGCAACAAGTACGTCGTCGCCGAGAGCGTCGACCAGGTGATCCGGGAGATCCGCGACTACCGCGCGAGCATCCACGCGGTGGCCTTCCAGATGGACCGTGGCGAGTACCGCGTCCCCTCCGCCCATGCACCACAGGGCTCCGAGGACTCCTCGGTCCTCCCCTTCCCGACCCGAGAAGAGCGCTGAACCATGGACCCCGCCACCTTGATCGGGTTCGTCGTCTCCCTCGCCGCACTCCTCATCTTCATGATCATGGAGGGAGCGGACCCGATGTCGCTGCTCTTCCTCCCCGCGATCATCCTCGTCATCGTCGCGACCTTCGGCGCCGCGATGGCCCACCAGACGATGGACGACCTCAAGAAGATGCCCGGCTGGTTCAAGATGGCCGTGATGCCGGCCAAGGTGCCGCCGGCCACCGACCGGATCCAGACCCTGGTGACCCTGGCCGAGCGGGCACGCAAGGAGGGCCTCCTCGCACTCGAGGCCGAGGTCAAGAACATCGAGGACCCGTTCCTCAAGCGGGGCCTGCAGATGAGCATCGACGGCACCGACCCCGAGGACCTCCGGGGCATCATGGAGGGCGAGATCGCGGCCAAGAAGGCCGAGGACAAGGTCGCGGCCAAGTTCATGACCGCGATGGGTGGCTACGCCCCGACGATCGGCATCGTCGGTTGCATCGTCGGCCTGATGAACGTGATGGGCAGCCTCAGCGACCCGGAGGCGCTCGGCCCGATGATCGCCGCGGCGTTCGTCGCCACGCTCTGGGGCGTCATGGCCGCCAACTTCTGGTTCCTGCCGATGGGCGCGAAGATCCTCCGGGTCAGTGAACTGCAGGCCGCGCAGATGGAGCTGCTCGTCGAGGGGATCGCCGAGATCCAGGCGGGCACCAGCCCCCGTACCGTGCGGCAGAAGCTGACCTCCCTGGTCCCGCCGAGTGAACAGCGACGCGAGGCGGCATGAGCGGCAAGAAGTCCTCCGGGCACGGCGGTCACGGCGGCCGCCGCGCCAAGAAGCACGAGGAGGAGGAGCACGAGAACCACGAGCGGTGGCTGGTGTCCTACGCCGACATGATGACGCTGCTCCTGGTGCTCTTCGTCGTGCTGTACGCCCTGAGCCAGATCGACAAGGAGAAGTTCACCGCCTTCGCCGCCGGCGCCCAGGAGGGTTTCGGCGCCCCGGTCACGGTCCTCAACGACGGCGCGGCGATCGACGCGCCGACCGAGGACGACAGCCCCCTGCTGCCGGTCCAGATCAGCGAGGAGGCCGCGATCGACGGCACCCGGCTGACCGACGCGGAGGCCGCGGCCGCAGAGGCGGCGGCCGCCCAGCGAGCCGCACGGACCGCCGACGAGGCCAGGGCTGCCTACGACCAGCTGTCCCGGGCCCGGGACGCGCTCGCCGCCGCGCTCGCCGCGGCCGGCGAGGCCGACGCCGCCCAGTTCGTCATCGACGAGCGCGGGCTGGTCATCCGGGTGGTGTCCGACCCGGTGCTGTTCGCGCCGGAGTCCGCGGCGCTGCAGCCCCAGGGAGCCACCGTCCTCGACGCGCTGGCGCCCACGCTGGTCGCGCTGCCGAACCTGCTCCGGGTCGAGGGCCACGCCAACTCCATCCCGGTGACCCGGGGCGGGCCCTGGCCGTCGAACTGGGAGCTGTCGGCGGTGCGCGCCACCACGGTGCTGCGACACCTGTCCGAGCGGGGCAACGTCGCCGAGGACCGGCTGTCGGCGGCCGGCTACGGGAGCACGAAGCCGCTCGTGCCCGACTCCGACCCGACCCACGTCACCGCCAACCGGCGGGTGGACGTCATCGTGCTGTCCACCGCGTCCGCGGAGGCCAACCAGCTGCTGCCCGGCCTCGAGGCCGCCGCCGCTGCCGCGGCTCCCGTCCCCACCACGACCGGCACCGCCTCCACCCCCGCCACCTCAAGCCCAGCCGCCGAGCCAGCGGCGACCCATGATGGGAGCCACCCGTGAGAAAGAAGACCAAGGTCGAGGACGCCGCGACCGACGAGGAGGCCGGCGGGGGCGGCAAGAAGAAGCTGCTGATCATCGCGCTGGTGGCCGTGCTGGCCATCGGGGCAGGGGCGTACTTCTTCCTCTTCTCCGGCGGCGAGGCCGAGGCCCGGCCGGCCCCGGAGGCCGGCAGCGTCGTCCTCGCCGTCGAGCCGGTGGCGATCAACCTGGCAGGCGGCAGCTACCTGAAGCTCGGGTTCGCGATGCAGTTCACCGCCGCCTACGACGAGGCCGCCGGCGGGGGGCACGGCGGCGGCGCCGCGCCGGACGGCTCCAAGGCACTGGACATCGCCATCGCGCAGTTCTCCGGGGCCGCGCTGTCGGACGTGCAGAACAACCGCGAGGCGATGAAGGCCGCCCTCGAGCACGCCGTCGTGGAGGCCTACCACGGTGACGTCTACGAGATCTACTACACCGAGTACGTCACCCAGTAGCCCCCGCGGCGGCTCCGGCGCCGGCTCCGGGGACGCTCGGCGGACGGCCGGTCCCGGGCGCAGGACCCGCCCCGAGCGCACACCGTGCGGCGCCCGACCGGCCCCCGCCCGACCCAGGGATCACACCCGGCCCGGGCGCACCAGTCCGCGCGGCCCGCCCGGGTGGGCGGTCAGGGTCGGCCCGGGCTCCGCCGATGAGGGTGTCGTGACCTTGTCCGACACCGTGGTTGACGCGCGCAGCGCCGTCCCGCTGTCACCCCCCGGGACCGGGCGCCGCCGTAGCGTGCCGCGCACCTACGACTTCCGGCGTCCCACCAAGCTCTCCCGGGAGCACGTGCGGATCCTGCAGATCGCCCAGGAGGGCTTCGCCCGCCAGGCCACCACGGTGCTGACCTCGATGCTGCGCACCGGCGCCCGCATGGAGCTCGAGGGCATCGAGCAGCACTCCTACGACGACTACATCGCCACGCTGCCCGCGCAGTGCTTCATCGCCACCTTCACCCTGGAGCCGCTCCCCGGCAAGGGCATGCTGGTCTACCCGCTGGACACCGCGATGGCGATCGTGGACCACCTGCTCGGTGGGTCCGGTGGCGCCGAGCAGCCCAGCCGGCCGATGACGGCGATGGAAGCCACCATCACCAACCACCTGCTGGAGCGGCTGCTCAGCGAGCTGGCCGACACCTTCGCACCGATCACGCAGGTGCAGCCGGCCCTGGCCGGCCTGGAGTACAACCCGCAGCTGGCCCAGGCCGCCGCCGGGTCCGAGACCGTGATGGTCGCCTCCTACGAGCTGCGGATCGGCAACCGGGCGCCCTCGGCGACCCTGATGCTGCCGTTCTCCTCCTTCGCCCCCGCCCTGACCAACGCCGCGTCCCCGCAGCTGTCGGAGTCGGCGCTGCGCAAGCGGCAGCGGGCCGCCGAGGCGCTGACCGAGCGGATCAGCCACGTCCCGGTCGACGTGAGCGTGCGCTTCGCCCCGCTCCAGGTGCCCTCCGCCGACCTGCTGGAGCTGGCCGTCGGCGACGTGCTGCTGCTCCGGCACCCGCGGGACAGCCCGCTGGAGGTCTCCACCAACGACGAGACCTTCGCGCACGCGATCGCCAGCAACCACCGGCGCCGACTGGCCGCCGAGATCGTCCCCGACCCAACCGGCGGAAAGGACCACTGATGACCACCGCCTTCGGCATCGAGCGCAGCCCGGAGTCCGAGACCATCGCGGCTGCCGTGGCTGCCGCGGCACAGGCCGCGGCCACGCTGCTGCCCGCCGCCACCGAGCTCGCCGCGGGGGACCCGATCGGGGACCCCGAGGCTCTGCTGCTGCCCCCCGAGGCCGCCGCCGCGGTCACCGCCCGGCTGACCGGGGAGGTGAGCGGGGACGTCGCCCTGGTCCTGTCGGCCGAGATGGTGTCCGCGCTGGACAACTCCCCGGTGGGCCGGATGGACGTCGCCGCCGCGCTGCGACCGGCTCTCGAGGCGGCCGCGGCGACACTGGGCCGGGTGCGGGTCTCCTCGGAGCGGGTCGAGGACGTCGTCGCCGCGCTCGACGGGCTGCGCGACAAGGGCATGTTCATCGCCGTGCCGCTGCTGGCCGGCGGCGTGGTCGAGGCCACCTTCGCGCTGCAGGTGACGCTGCCGGACGCGACGCCGCGCGAACGCCGCGGCAGCCTGGACCTGCTGCGGAACGTGGCCATGGAGGTCACCGTCGAGATCGGCCGCACCCGGATGACGGTGCAGGAGCTGCTCTCGCTCTACCCCGGCGAGGTCATCGAGCTCGACCGCGCGGCGAGCGCGCCGGCCGACCTGCTGGTCAACGGCACGCTCATCGCCCGCGGCGAGATCGTCGTCGTGGACGAGGACTTCGGCCTGCGGATCAGCGAGATCGTGACGGACGCCAACGAGTTCGGGCCCTCGGCGTCATGACGTCGAAGACGACACCGAAGCAAGCATCGCAGGGAGATGCCCGGAGCCGACAGGGCGTGGGCATCGCAGCGAGCGCCAGCGAGCGAGGAGCGGAGCGCCCGCGGAGGCGACCCCGGTCCTCGACCGAGGAGCGGAACGAAGGAGGAGTCGAGCGATGACCTGGATGCTCATCCGCCTCGTGCTCAGCCTCGGCTTCATCGCCATGGTGCTGGTGGTCGCCTCCCGGCTGGCCAAGAAGCGCGGGCTGGGCCAGGGCAACGGGCTGATCGAGGTCGTCGCCCGCCAGCGCATGGGCCGGGCCAGCAACGTCTCGGTGCTGCGGGTGGCCGGCCGGGTGCTGGTCGTCGGCTCGACCGACGAGCAGGTCACCCTGCTCGCCGAGGTCGAGGAGGACGAGGTGCAGACGGCGCTGGCCGCCTCCCCGCGGGCGGCCGCGCTCCGCGGCGAGGACGGTCCGGACGGCGCCCCGGTCACCCGACCGACCCTGGTCGCGCGCAGCTCCCCCGGCGCGCTGGCCGGCTCCGTGCTGGACCGCGGCGCGTGGACCTCGCTGGTCCAGGACCTGCGCGACCGGACGGTCCGCCGGTGACCCGCCTCCCCGCGCCGGCCGGACCCGCCGTCCGCCGGGACCGCCGCACGTCGGCGCTGTCGACCGTCCTGCTGCCGGCGGCGGTGTTCCTGCTGGGTGCCCTGCTGTTCGCCGCCCTGGTGGCGCTGGCCGGCCCGGCCTCCGCCGCACCGACGCCCCCCACCGCGCCCACCGCCCCGGTCAGCCCGGTCGTCGACTCCGGCGGCGTGGACATCTCCATCGGCGGGGACAGCCCGAGCACCGCGGTCACGCTGATCCTGGCCATCACGGTGCTGTCGATCGCGCCGTCCGCCCTGCTCCTGGTCACCTCGTTCACCAAGATCATCGTGGTGCTGGCGCTGACCCGGAACGCGCTGGGCCTGCCCAGCTCCCCGCCGAACCAGGTGCTCACCGGGATCGCCCTGTTCCTGACGATCTTCGTGATGGGCCCGGTCTTCAGCGACATCAACGAGGTCGCCGTCCGGCCCTACCTGGACGGCGCCATCACCGCCACGCAGGCCTACGACTCCGGGGTGACCCCGCTCAAGGGGTTCCTGCTGGAGAACACCCGCGACGACGAGCTCGAGCTGATGGTCGGGCTCTCCGGCGAGGAGCGGCCGGCCGACCGCGAGTCGGTGAGCATGCTGACCCTGGTGCCGGCGTTCGTGCTCTCGGAGCTCAAGAGCGCCTTCATCATCGGGCTGGTCGTCTTCATCCCGTTCCTGGTGCTGGACATGCTGGTCAGCGCCTCGCTGATGGCGATGGGCATGATGATGGTCCCGCCGTCGGTGGTCTCCCTGCCCTTCAAGCTGCTGCTGTTCGTGGTGGTGGACGGCTGGGCGCTGATCACCACCGCGCTGGTGGGGAGCTACACATGAGTGACGCCGACGTCACCGAGATCGCCACCCAGACCATGCTGGTGGCGGCGAAGGTCTCCGCCCCGATCCTGCTCACCGCGCTGCTGGTCGGCTTCATGATCTCGCTGTTCCAGGCCGCGACCCAGATCCAGGAACCGACGCTGTCGTTCGTGCCGAAGATGATCGCGGTCGCCATCGCGCTGCTGGTGACCGGCAACTGGGTGCTCGCCGAGCTGGTGTCCTTCACCGACCACCTGTTCGAGTCGCTGCCGCGGTTGCTCGGCAGGAGCTGAGGGCACCGTGGACCTCACGGTCCCGTCGGCGACCCTGGCCGCGCTGCTGCTGGGCACGGCGCGGGCGACCGGCTTCGTCCTCCTGGCCCCGCCGTTCAACTCCAAGGCCATCCCGCCGCCGGTCAAGGGCGCCCTGGCGCTGGCCCTGTCCCTGGTCGTCTTCCCGCAGCTGACGGGTGACATGCCGGCGGTCACGGCCGGCTTCCTGGTGGTCGCGGCCATCACCGAGGCCGTCATCGGCGCGGCGCTGGGCTTCGTCGTCCAGGTGCTGTTCGCCGCCGTCCAGCTGGCCGGCGACATCATCGACCTCGCCGGGGGCTTCTCCCTCCAGCCGGCCTACGACCCGCTGTCGCTGACGATGAACTCGGCGATCGGCCGGCTGCACTACCTGCTGGCCATCACGCTGCTGTTCACCAGCGGCGGCCACCTGATGCTCGTCCGCGGCTTCGTGACCTCCTACGAGGGGCTGCCGCTGGGCGGCTCGCTGGACACCGCGCAGGTGGGTGCGGCCATGGCGACCGCGCTGGGGATGATGTTCCTGGCCGCGCTCCAGATCGCCGGGCCGATGGTGGCCGTGCTGCTGCTGGCCGACGTCGCCCTGGCGTTGCTCAGCAAGGCCGCGCCCGCGCTGAACATGTTCTCCCTCGGCTTCCCGGTGAAGATCATGGTGACCCTGACGCTGCTCGGGCTCACGTTCCCGCTGCTGCCGCCGGCCCTGGACGCGCTGATGGACACCGCCGTGCAGGCGATGACCTCCTTCCGGAGCGGGTGAGGGCGGGTGGCCAAGGACGGGCCCGGAGGTGAGAAGACAGAGAAGCCGACTCCGGAGAGGCTCAAGAAGGCCCGCAAGGAAGGCCAGATCCCGCGCACCCAGGAACTGGGCACGTGGCTCGGGACGGCGGCGGCCAGCATCCTGCTGCCGATGCTGGTGGCCAACGCCTTCGACGCCGTCCAGGTGCTGTTCGTGCAGGTCGGCGTGGTCGCCGCCGAGCCGGAGACCGAGGCGCTGACGGCACTCCTGGGCCAGGCGCTGACCGCCTTCCTCACCACCCTGCTGCCCATGGCGCTGACCATGATGCTGGTCGGCACGCTCGCCTCGGCGGCGCAGGGCGGGGTCACCCTGGCCACCAAGGGCATGAAGCCCACGCTCAAGAAGATCAACCCGTGGCCCGGCGTGAAGCGGATGTTCGGCACCCAGGGGGTGTGGGAGTCGATCAAGGCGCTGATCAAGACCATCGCCCTGGCCGTCGTGATCGTCACCACGTCGGACAAGGCCCAGGAGCTCGTCTCGGCCTCCGGCGCCCTGCCGCTGTCCCGGATCGCCAGCACCTTCGCCGACTCGGCGGTGCTGATGTTCCGCGTCGTGGGCATCACCGGTCTCGTCATCGCCGTCGCCGACTACGTCGTCGTGCGGAAGAAGATGATGAAGGAACTGAAGATGAGCCACACCGAGATCAAGCAGGAGCACAAACAGGCCGAGGGCGACCCGCACGTCAAGGGCCAGCGGCGGGCGACCCAGATGGCGATGTCCCGCAACCGCATGATGAGCGAGGTCGCGAACGCCGACGTCCTGCTGGTCAACCCCACGCACGTGGCCGTCGCGCTGGCGTACTCGGCGGAGAAGGGCGCTCCGCGGGTGGTGGCGAAGGGGTCCGGCGAGGTCGCCGCCCGGCTGCGCGCGCTGGCCGAGGAGAACCGGGTGCCGATGGTCCAGGACATCCCGCTGGCCCGCGCCCTGCACGCCTCCTGCGACCTGGGCCAGGAGGTGCCGGCCCAGCTGTTCACCGCCGTGGCGCGGGTGCTGGCCTTCGTCATGCAGCTGTCCGCCCGCGGCGTCCGCGGCGGCATGCACCGGCCCGGGTTCGAGCCCCCGGTCACCGCCGGCCTCCCCCGCGCCCGCCGCCGCTGAACAAGGACCCTGCTGCCCCCCGCCACTCGCAAGCTCGCGGCGGGACCCTGCAGCAGGGCCGAGGAGCGGCCGAAGATCAGGTCCTTCCACTCGCGGTGGGCCCCTGCAGCAGGGCCAACGGCCCACCGCCGGAGCCTCCCCGCGACCGGCGGAGCGCGTGTGACTCGCGAGGCACGGGCCGCTCACGCTCGGTACCGGCTCCCGGGCCGACTGCCGAGAACGGCTGAGGGGAGCACGCCGCTCCCACGAGCCGTCCCGCGCACCGCGGACGTCGGGTACGGAGAGGAGGACGGATGCGGAACGTGAGCAAGGTCGCGGTCCCCATCGGGGTCGTCTCGATCGTCCTGATGCTGGTGGTGCCGCTGCCGGCCGGGCTGCTGGACCTGCTGCTCGGGCTGAACATCACCGTGTCGCTGCTGATCCTGCTGGTGTCGATGCAGATCAAGCGCCCGCTGGACTTCGCCGTCTTCCCCGCCCTGGTCCTGATCGCCACGCTGATGCGCCTCGCGCTCAACGTGTCCTCGACCCGGCTGGTGCTCACCGACGGTTACGCCGGCAAGGTGATCGAGGCCTTCGGCCACTTCGTGATCGGCGGATCACTGATCGTCGGCCTGGTGATCTTCGTGATCCTCACGATCATCCAGTTCGTCGTCATCACCAACGGTGCCGGACGCGTGGCCGAGGTCGGCGCCCGGTTCACCCTCGACGCGATGCCCGGCAAGCAGATGGCCATCGACGCCGACCTCAACGCCGGCCTGATCAACGAGAAGCAGGCGCGCAAGCGGCGCCTGGAGGTCACCTCCGAGGCCGACTTCTACGGCTCGATGGACGGCGCCAGCAAGTTCGTCAAGGGCGACGCCGTCGCCGGCATCATCGTCACGCTGATCAACCTGATCGGCGGCTTCGCCATCGGCGTGCTGCAGCGCGGCATGGCGCCCGGCGAGGCGGTGGCCACCTACTCGCTGCTGACCGTCGGCGACGGCCTGGTCTCGCAGATCCCCGCGCTGCTGATCTCCACGGCCACCGGCCTGATCGTGACCCGGTCGGCGTCCGAGGGCGACATGGGCCAGGACCTGCTGGGCCAGCTGGGCCGCAACAAGCAGCCGCTGCGCATCGCCGGCGGCGCCGCCATCGCCCTCTGCCTCATCCCGGGCCTGCCCAAGCTCCCCTTCCTCATCGTCGGCAGCCTCTTCCTGTTCGCCGCCAGCAAGGTGACCGAGGTCGTCGAGACCGACGACGAGGAGCAGGTCGACCCCGCCGCCGAGGCCGAGGCCAAGCCCGACTCCCCGGAGTCCATCGCCGAGCGGATGCGGGTCGACCCGCTGGAGCTCGAGGTCGCCTTCGACCTGGTGGAGCTGGTCGACACCGCCCGCGGCGGGGACCTGCTGGACCGGGTGAAGGCGCTGCGCCGGAAGGTGGCGATGGAGACCGGGCTGGTCATCCCGCTGGTCCGCACCCGCGACAACCTGGACCTGGCCGCGTCGGAGTACGTCATCTGGCTCAACGGCGTCCCCGCGGCCAAGGGCTCCTCCCCCGCCGGCACCGTGCTGGCCATCGGGGACCACCTCGACGGCCTGCCCGGCAAGCCGACCCGCGAGCCGGTCTTCGGCCTGCCCGCCAAGTGGGTGCCCGCCGAGCTGCAGCGCCAGGCCGAGATGGCCGGGGCCACCGTGGTCGACCGCTCCTCGGTCATCACCACGCACCTGGCCGAGGTCGTCCGGCAGAACGCGTCCGCGCTGCTGGGACGCGAGGACGTCCGGCTGCTCATCGAGATGGTCCGCCGCTGGCACCCCATCGTGGTCGAGGAGCTCACCCCGACGCTGCTCACCACCGGCGAGATCCAGCGGGTGCTGGCGGCGCTGCTCGACGAGGGCGTCTCCATCCGCGACCTGGTCCGGATCTTCGAGGCGCTGTCCCTGCGGGCCAAGACCTCGACCGACCTCGACGGGCTGGTGGAGGCGGTGCGCAACGCCCTGGGCGCCGCGATCAGCCACCCCTACGTCACGCCCGACGAGCGGCTGCACGTGATCACCCTGGAGCCCGGTTTCGAGCAGCGCCTGCTCGAGTCGATCCGCCAGGGCGCGGAGGGCCAGGTGCTCGCGCTGGACGGGCACACCGTCGACGTCCTGGTCCGCGGCTGCTCCGAACTGCTCGAGGAGGCCGAACGCGTGAACCTCTCCCCCGTCCTGGTGTGTTCGCCGCAGGTGCGCGCCGCCCTGTCCCGCCTGGTCCGCCAGGTCCTTCCCCGGCTGTCGGTCATCTCCTACAACGAGGTGTCCCGCACGGCCCAGATCGAGTCGCTGGGAGTGGTGAGCGGTGCCGTCGCAATCCGTTGAGGCCGCCACGCGGGACGAGGCCATCGCGGCCGCCCGCGAGGAGTACGGGCCGTCGGTGAAGATCGTCGGTGTCCGGCGCATCCGCTCCGGCGGGGTGCTGGGGTTCTTCGCCGCCGAGCGCTACGTCGCCGAGGTGGACCTGAGCGCGCCGCGGGCCGAGCCCGCGCCCGCCGCCCCCCGCGCGGACGACGTACCGAAGCCGCGCCGGGCGCCGCGCGCCCGGGCCACCGAGGACGAGCGGATGGACGAGCTGGCCGACCTGTTCGGCCCGGCCTCCGGGGACGTGCCGGTGGGGCTGTACTCCTCCGCCGGGGTCTCGCGCACCCCGGCCGCCGAGGACGTCCTCGCCCAGCGGCGTCCCCGCACGTCGTCGTCCGCGGACGACGACGCACCGCTGCGGTCCGCGGCCGCCTCCCGCGCGCAGTCGGCGGCGCGGAGCGCTGCGCCGGCCCGCGCCGCCGCGGCCCCGGCCGCCCCCGTCCGGGACGCCGCCTCTGCCCGCGAGGCCCTCGCCCGGGACGCCGCCTCTGCCCTGGACGCCTTCACCCGGGACGCCGCCCCCGCCCGTGCCACCGGCACCCCGCGGACCGCCGCACCGGCCTCCCGGGGTGCGTCCCCGGTCGCGCCCGGCCGGTTCGCGGCCGCCGTGCAGGCCGCGGCTGCCGCGCCGGCCGCCCCCTTCACCCCGTCGAAGTACCGGCCGACGCTGGACCGGCTGGTCGAGCCGACACCGGAGCCCGCGGTCGCCGCGGCCCCGGCCGGCCCGTCCCCGTTCACCGCCGCGCTGGCCCGGATGGTGGCCGACCGCCAGGTCTCGTCCGCGGTCTCCGACGCGGTCGAGCGGTCCGCTGCCACCGACGCCCCCCTGGCGTCCGCGACCGAGGCGCCTGCGGAGGACCACGTCTTCCGGGTCCCGGCCGACGAGTGGGTCGAGGACGGCGAGCCGCTCGAGGCCGCCGCCCCCAGCGCCCCGGCCCAGCAGGCGCCGACCGCCGCCCCCGCTCCGGTTCCCGCGGCTCCGGCTCCGGCTCCGGCTGCCCCCGCACCGGCCGCTGCCCCTGCCCCGGCGCCGATGGCCTCCGCCGCCACCCCGGTCGCCGCTCCGGCCGCCGCTCCTGCTGCTGCACCCGCGCCCGCTGCGCAGGCGCCCCAGGCCGTGGAGCCGGTCGCTCCGGCCGCTGCTGCCGCCCCGGTTCCGGCCCCGGCCCCGGCCCCGGTGGCCGATCCCGCCCCGGCGCCGCAGCCGGTCGCGTCGGTCCCCGCCCCGGCTCCGGCCGCCGTCCCGGCCGACTCCGCCGCCGAAGCGGCGGACGCACCCCGAGACAAGCGGGCCGCGCTCCAGTCCGCGCTGCAGTCCGCGCTGCGGTCGGCCGGATCGGCGGACGAGGACGTGGAGCGGCTGCTCGAGGGCGTCCTCGAGCGCGTGCTGTCCGGGGGGTCGGAGGCCGCCCCGGCCGCCCCGGCCGCCCCCGCCGCCGTCCCGGCCGCCGTGTCAGGCGCGTCGGCCGCTCCGGCTCCGCAGGTCGACGTGGCCTCGCTGACCCAGGAGTACCTGGGCACCGACGTCGAGGACCTCGCCGACCGTGGCCGGCACCGGTTCCCCGAGCCCGCACCCGTCAGCCGCCCCGTCACCCACCCCGTCACCCAGGAGATGCCCGCCGTGCGACCGGCCGACCACCGCGCCGACCGGCAGCTGGCCGCGCTGACCGCCGACCACCGGGACGAGGAGCCGGCCCAGCTGGTCGACGACCGGTCCGCCGACGACCGGGTGGCGGCCTGGGCCGAGGTCCGGGCCCGTGAGCCGCGGGTGCACACCTCGCGCCGCGACGTCGTCCTGGACGTGCGCGGCAACGAGGTGCTCGCCCACCGGGAGCCGCTGCTCATGACCCCGTCCATGGCGGCCTGGCCGTCGATGGCCCGGACCGCCAGCGACCCCGCACCGCTGTCGATGGACCACACCACGATCCTGCCGCCGCTGTCCCTGCTCCCGCCGCAGCGGATGGCCTCGGTCGACGGCATGCCCCCGCTGCTCCGGGGCCGCCCGGCGGTCCCGCCGCCGCGCCGGCCGCTGGCCTCAGGGCCGAGCACGGCCAGCCGGCCCGCGATCGCCGGGCGGCCCGCCGTCCCCGCGCCGACCGGCGGGGACGACGACCAGGCCGCGCTCGAGGTGACGGCCTCGTCGCGCGACCTCGCCCGCACCACACCCGCCGTCCCGGAGCTCGGGCCGCGGCTGGCCACGGTGACCCGGCTGGTGCCGCTGCCGTCGACCGCCATGACCCCCTACGGCCCGGACAGCGGGGACGAGCTCGTCGTCCGGCTGCTCGCCCTCGGCCTGCCCGAGTTCCTCATCGCGCCGGGCTTCGCCAGCGACGCCGCCGTCCGTGGGCTGTACGCGGCCCTGACCCGGACCCTCGCCGAGCGGCTGGCGCCCATCCCCGAGGTGCCGGCGGAGCCGGGCTCGGTGCTGCTCGTCGTCGGCCCCGGCCCGGAGACGCTGGCAGCCGCCCGGTCGCTGGCCGTCTCGGTGCGGCTGGACCCGGCCCGCGTGCAGTGGGCGACGCCCGGGGACGCCGCGACCCTGGTCCCCGAGCACAGCAGGATCACCACGCTGGAGACCGCTGCCGACCGTCAGCGGACCAGCACCGGGTCCGGCACGGTGACCATCGTGGCCGTGGACGCGCCGCTGCGCGCCGGAGGTGGCGGCTGGCTGTCGCACATGCTGTCGATCTGGTCGCCGGACGCCGTCTGGGGGGTCGTGGACGCCACCCGCAAGCCCGAGGACGTCGTCCCGTGGCTGGACGCGCTCCCCCGGCTGGACGCCGTCGTGGTGCAGGAGGCCGAGTCCACCGCCGACCCGGCCGCGGTGCTCAGCCACCTGACCGCCCCGGTGGCCCGGATCGACGGGGCGCGGGCGACCGCGCACCGCTGGGCGTCGCTGCTGTGCGAGCGACTCGAGGAGATGGACGCGTGAGCGGCCGCCCCGGCGCGCCGGCTGACGTGACGCGGCGGGTCCTGGACGTCCGGTGAGCCCGCTGCGGTGGGACGTCCTCGTCGCCGGATTCGTGCTGGCCGTGCCGGTGCTGATGCTGGGGGTGCGGGGTGACCTGACCCCCGACGAGGTGGCCGTGCGGGTGCTGTGGTGCCTGGCGGCCGGCTGGGGTGCGGTCGCCCTGGTCCGGCTGGCCAGCACCCCGCGGACGCCAGGACCGCCCGCGCCGGCGGACCCAGCGCCGGCGGACCCGGCGCCGGCCGTCGTGCCCGAGCCGGACACCGAGCCCGCCACCCCCTGACGCCCCCTGCCACCTGCCACCTGCCACCTGCCGCTCTTGCGGTGCTGCGCACGCTCCTGCGGCATTGCCCGCCCGCAGGAGCGCACAGAACACCGCAGGAGCGGGCGTCCTCCACAGGACGGGCCGACCCGCCCGCGGCTCCAGCCTCAGTCGGCCAGGCTTCCCGAATGCGTCCTCCCGCTGCCCCCCGTGTGGTGCTCCGGTCCGTCGCGGTGACCGAGGGCCTGTCCGACGGTGAACTGGCCCGCCTGGTCCGACGGCAACGGTTAATCGCCCTGCAACGAGGCGCCTACCTGCAGGAGGAGGCCCGGTCACCGGAGGACCGGCACCGGGCCGTCGTGCTGGCGACGGTGGCGGGGCTGCAGGTGCCCGGCGTGGTGAGCCATGCGTCCGCTGCCCTGTTGCACGGGCTGCCGCTCTTCCGGATGCCACTGCGCAGGGTGCACGTCATCCGGCGACCGCCTGCGTCCGGTAGTGGCAGCAGCCGGGTGCACCTGCACGTCGCCCGGCTGCCGGTGGAGGAGACGACGACCTGGCAGGGCCTGACGCTCACCGATGTCACGCGCACGGTGGTCGACGTGGCCAGGTCCGCGTCCTTCGAGTCGGCCGTGGTCGTCGCCGACGCCGCACTGGCCGCCCGGGCCACGACGCCTGCAGCGCTCTCGTCGTGCCTGGCCCGGATGGGCCCTGTCCCCGGGAGCCGGGCAGCGGCGCGGGTCCTCGCCTTCGCCGACGGACGCAGTGAGAGCGTCGGGGAGAGCCGCAGCCGGGTGCTCTTCCAGCGGATCGGCATCCCGGCTCCGCAGCTGCAGGTCACGGTCGGCCGACGGAACGGCAGCGTGATCGGACGCTGCGACTTCGGCTGGGAGGAGCACGGCACGCTCGGGGAGTTCGACGGCCGGATCAAGTACGGACGTCTCCTCCGACCAGGCCAGTCCGCCGGGGACGCGGTGTACGAGGAGAAGCTCCGCGAGGACGAGCTGCGCGACACCGGCCGTCAGGTGGCGCGGTGGACCTGGGCGGAACTTGGGACCCCTGAGGTGGTCGCCGACCGGCTCCTGCGGGCCTTCGCTCGAGGGACCAGGCAGCGCTGACCCCACTCTTACGGTGTTCCTCCCGCTCCTGCGGTCTTGCACGACCGCAGGAGCAGGATGAACAGCGCAAGAGTCGGACGGCCGCGGCGCCACGGGCGGGCCGGCGGGGTCAGAGCGGGAGGTCCTCCAGCATCTCGGTGACCAGCGCCGCGATCGGTGAGCGCTCCGAGCGGGTCAGGGTCACGTGCGCGAACAGCGGGTGTCCCTTGAGCGCCTCGATGACCGCGGTCACGCCGTCGTGCCGGCCGACCCGCAGGTTGTCCCGCTGCGCGACGTCGTGGGTGAGCACGACGCGCGAGTTGGTCCCCAGCCGGGACAGCACGGTCAGCAGCACGCCCCGCTCCAGGGACTGCGCCTCGTCGACGATCACGAACGAGTCGTGCAGCGAGCGCCCGCGGATGTGGGTCAGCGGCAGCACCTCGATCAGCCCGCGGGCGATGACCTCGTCCAGGACGGCGGCCGACACCAGCGCGCCGAGGGTGTCGAAGACCGCCTGGGCCCAGGGCGCCATCTTCTCGCCCTCGCTGCCGGGCAGGTACCCCAGATCCTGGCCGCCGACGGCGTACAGCGGCCGGAAGATGACCACCTTCTTGTGCGCCCGCCGCTCCATCACCGACTCCAGCCCGGCGCACAGGGCCAGCGCCGACTTGCCCGTGCCGGCCCGGCCGCCCATCGAGACGATGCCGATCTCGGGGTCCAGCAGCAGGTCCAGGGCGATGCGCTGCTCGGCCGAGCGCCCGTGCAGGCCGAAGGCCTCCCGGTCGCCGCGCACCAGCCGGACGTGCTTGTCAGGGGTGACCCGCCCCAGCGCCGACCCGCGCGGGGACAGCAGCACCAGCCCGGTGTGCGTGGGCAGCTCGGCGGCGGCCTCCAGGTACAGCGACCCGGCCTCGTACAGGCTGCTGATCTCGGCCTCGTCCAGGGAGACCTCGCGCATCCCGGTCCAGCCGGCGTCGACGGCGCCCAGCGCCCGGTAGTCGTCGGTCTCCAGGCCGACGGCCGCGGCCTTGACCCGCAGCGGCACGTCCTTGGTGACCAGGCAGACGTCCCGGCCGTCGTGGCGCAGGTTGAGCGCCACCACCATGATCCGGCTGTCGTTGCTGTCGTTGCGGAAGCCGGCCGGCAGCATCGCCGGGTCGCTGTGGTTGAGCTCCACGTGCAGGGTGCTGCCCGCGTCACCCACCGGGACCGGGCAGTCGAGCCGGCCGTGCTGCACCCGCAGGTCGTCGAGCATCCGCAGCGTCTGCCGGGCGAACCAGCCGAGCTCGGGGTGGTCCCGCTTGGCCTCCAGCTCGCTGATGACCACCAGCGGCAGCACCACGTCGTGCCCGTCGAAGCGCAGCAGGGCGCCCGGGTCGGACAGCAGGACGGAGGTGTCGAGGACGAACGTGCGGCGTGAGGTCACGAGTCGGCTCCCGTGGGGCGCGCGGCGCGCCCCGGCTCGAAGGTGGCCGGGTCCCGGCGCAGGGGCCGGGACGCGGCCCCTCTGGTCGACGTGCTCAGTCGCACCAACCGGGCCTCCCGTGGACGACGGGGTGGCACCCGTCCTCCACTCCGGACGCTAGGCGCAGACGCCGACGAAAGCACCGGTGCGACACGCTTTCGAGTGACAGGTGGGACGGCCACCGTCAGGGTTGCGCCCTCATCCCTCCCGGGAGCTCCCGCGGTGGCGCAGCGCGGCCAGCGCCCACACCACCGGGACCAGCAGAACCGGCCACTGCACCGACAGGTCGCCCACCCACAGCAGCCCGGCGACCAGCAGCACCGCCAGCCAGCCCGCCGTCCACAGGCCGAGCACCCGCCGTTCCCGCGCGGTCGGACGCACCACCGCGCTCAGGCCGCCGCCAGTTCGGCGGTCACGGCGGCCGGCGTCAGCGGCTCGTCGAGCAGCCGCACGAACCGGTCGGCGACCGGCTGGCCGTCGGGTCGGGCGGCCAGCCAGCGGCTGAGCAGGTCGTAGCCCTCGACGTAGGTGGAGATGTAGGCCCGCCACAGCGGGTCGGTGAGGAAGCGGAGCTGCTGGACGGCGCGGTCGTGGTTGACCAGCCCCCAGCGCTGCAGGTGGGCGATCACCTCGTCGGGGTCGGCGTGCCGGTCGTGCAGCAGGATCGCGGCGTCCTGGCGGACCCGGTTGAGCGGTGCCGCGGCGGCGGCGACCCGCTCGGCCAGCTCACCGTCGAACCGCAGGCCCAGGTCGCCGAGGACCTCCGCCGCCCACGGCCCCCATCCCGGGCCGACCGCGGCCTCCAGACCGAGGTCGGCCAGCCCCTCGGCCATCAGGCACTCGGGGGTGTTGACCAGGAAGACGGTGTGCTCGAGGTGGTGGTCCCGCTCGACCAGGCCGCGCTCCTTGCGGCAGTGCTCGGTGTGGTGGCCGGGGTAGGCCTCGTGGGCGACCAGGTGCGGCAGCTGGCCCAGCCGGTGCGGCAGGTCGGCGTTGATCGCCACCCGGGACCGGTAGTCGCCCTCGTAGTAGTTGAAGCCCGACCAGGGCTTGTCGGTGACCACCTCGTACCGCACCGTCTCGACCTCGGGCAGGCCGTACTGGCCGCGCACCCGGTCGCGCAGCGCCGAGGACAACGCGTGCACGGCGACCTCCAGCCGGTCCGGCGGGCACTCCTCGCGCCGTCGGTGCACCGCGTAGCGCTCGGCCAGCGTGCCGCTGCCGGGCAGCAGCCCCTCCAGCTCGGCGTGGGCGGCCGCGTAGTCCGCGGGATCGCCGAGGGCGACGTCGACCTGGAAGTAGGCGCGCACCTCCTCGACGAAGCCGACCGGCTCACCGGCGGTCCTGCGGGCGGTGCACTCCAGCCCGGCCAGCTGGCCGCGCAGGTGCCCCGCCCGGTCGGCGGGCAGGTCCGCGACGTCGACCTCGGCCAGCAGGGCCCGGGCCTGGTCCCGCAGCCGCTGCGGTGTGGGCGCCGGCTCGTCGGCGACCTCGGCGCGCAGCCGCGGGTCGCCGGTGTAGGCGTCGACGAAGCCGGGCTCCAACCGGTCGAAGCGCAGCCCCAGGCGCACGTACTCCAGGGGGACGTCGACCGCGCCGGCTGCCATGCCCGCGAGTCTGTCAGCCGCCGGAACGCCGGTTCCGGGCGGCTCAGCTGCCGAAGCGCCGGCTCCGGGCGGCGTAGTCGCGCAGCGCCCGCAGGAAGTCCACCCGCCGGAAGTCCGGCCAGTAGACGTCGGTGAAGTAGAACTCCGAGTGCGCCGTCTGCCACAGCAGGAAGCCCGACATCCGTTGCTCACCGCTGGTGCGGATGACCAGGTCCGGGTCGGGCTGGCCGCGGGTGTAGAGGTGCTCGGCGATGTGCTCGACGTCCAGCACCTCGACCAGCTCGGGCAGCGTCGTCCCCCGCTCGGCGTGCTCGGCCAGCAGCGAGCGGACGGCGTCGGCGATCTCCCGCCGGCCGCCGTAGCCGACGGCGAGGTTCACGCTGGCCCCCGGCCGGTCGCGGGTGTCCTCCTCGGCCTCCTTGAGGACGGCGACGGTCTCGGCCGGCAGCAGCTCCAGCGCGCCGACGGCCCGCAGCTGCCAGTTCCGACCGGGCAGCGCGAGGTCGCAGGCGACGCCCTCGATGATCCGCAGCAGCGGGGTGAGCTCGGGCTCGGGGCGCTGCAGGTTGTCGGTGGACAGCAGGAAGAGGGTGACCACCTCGACGCGGGCCTCGTCGCACCAGCGCAGCAGGTCGACGATCTTGTCCGCGCCCACGCGGTGGCCGTCGTTGACGTCCTCCAGGCCGATCGCCCGGGCCCACCGGCGGTTCCCGTCGATGATGACGCCGACGTGCCGTGGGGTCTCCCCGCTCAGCAAGCCTCGCGCCAGCCGCCGTTCGTACACGGTGGTGAGCGCTTCGCGGACCCGCGCGCGCATCCCCACGGACAGCAGCCTAGGACCCCCGCCGTCCCGCGCCTCCCGACGCGCTCGGTCGGACTCCCGGCGGGATCACAGTCGCCCGGGATGACGGGTTCCCTACGGCTCCGTAACCTCGGGGCATGACCCTCTCCCCCGACCGCGGAGGACGCGCCCGGGTCACCGCCGACGGCGCCCAGCTCGAGGCAGAGCTCGGTGACGCCGTGGACACCGTCCTCGCCGAGGGCGAGCAGGTCCAGGCCGTCGAGGGGGCCGACGGCAGCTGGACCGTCGCCGACTACGGCGACCGCGACTACGCCCACCCCGACACCCGGCCCCGGATGCGCGGCTGGCTGCACCTGTTCGCCGCCTTCGGGGCGGTCGTGGCCGGCGCGGTGCTCGTCCCGCTGGCCTGGACGCACGGCCCCCGCGCGGGCATCCCCGTGTCGCTGTACTGCCTGACGATCCTCGGGCTGTTCGGGATCAGCGCCGCCTACCACCGCCGCCGGTGGTCACCGCGCGGCTGGCGGCTGATGAAGCGGCTCGACCACTCGATGATCTTCCTGTTCATCGCCGGCACGTACACCCCGTTCGCCATGCTGGCCGTGTCCGCACCGACCAACGTGTGGATCCTCGCGGTGGTGTGGATCGGCGCGCTGGCCGGGATGTCGCTCAAGCTCGTGTGGCCGACGGCGCCGCGCTGGGTCGGGGTGCCGATCTACCTCGCGCTCGGCTGGGTCGCCGTCTTCGTGCTCACCGACATCCTGCAGCTCGCCGGGGTCACCGCCATGGTGCTGCTGGCGGTCGGCGGCGTGCTGTACACCGCCGGCGGCGTGGCCTACGGCCTCAAGCGGCCCAACCCCTGGCCGGGCACCTTCGGCTACCACGAGGTCTTCCACGCCATGACCATCGTGGCCGCGACCTGCCACTACATCGCCGTCTACTTCGCGCTCTACAACTCGCCCTTCGTGTGAAGAAGGACCCTCCTGCCCCCCAGCAGGAGGGCCGTCAGGGCGTCGGCGTGGGTTCGGGAGTGGGCACCGGCCCCAGGGGGGAGGTGGGCTCGGGCGGCGGGCTCGTGGTCGTGGGGGCAGCGCTGGTGGAGGCGGGCGGCGCGTCGGTCGGGCTGGGTCCGGTCGGGCTCGGCCCGGTCGACGGGACCGGCACCGGCCGGCCCCAGTCGTCGTAGACCAGCACCTGCTGCTCCCGGGGGAACGAGTTGGCCGGGAGCGGCGGTGACTGCGGGACCGGCACGATCTCCGCGCCGTCCCCGGTGTACTCCGCGAGGTTCTCGATGGCCCGGCCGTCCTGGTCGTAGAGCAGGACGCCGCTCAGCGGCTCGCCGGTCGAGGAGAACGGGTGGATGTTGGTGATCGGTGCGCCGTCCTCGTGGGACAGCGTCGTCGGCGCGGGCGGCCCGTAGTACTCCGTCGAGGCCTGGGCCGGGTCGGTCCGCTGTGCGACGGCGATGACCGCGAGGACGGTCAGCGCTGCCAGCACCGCGTTGGCCAGCAGCGCCAGCGGGCGGGAGCCGGTGTCCGGGCGCTGCCGGGCGCGCAGCCCCCGGCGGACCGACCAGGTGACCGCGGCCGCGGTGAGCACCAGGCCGATGAGGGGACCCAGGCCCAGGGTCGGGACCGGGAAGGACGAGGCGCCGAAGAACACGGCGTCCACCGCCAGCAGCGCGCCCCAGGCCCGCACCACCCACCAGGCCGGCCGCAGCTCGGGCAGGAAGTCCCGCACCGCGGTCACCGTGGCCGAGGCGCGCTGCTCGGCCAGCTGCCGGGCGAGGTCGCTCCGCCAACGGCTCCCCGTCGGCGCCGACGCCTGTGCCGGCGCGCTCAGCCCGGCCGCCCGGCGGAGCTCGGCGGCGTACTCGGCGGCCGGCCCCAGCCGGACGAACAGCGGCGCCCCGCCGTCGGCGGCGACCTCGGCCAGGTGTTCCTCGAGGTCCTCCAGCAGTTCGGCCTTCCGCTCGGCCGGCACGTCGGCGAGCGCCGCGCGCACGTCCCGGGCGTAGTCGAGCACCTCGGGACCGAAGTCCGCCCCTCCGGTGGCGGTCATGCCGCCGCTCCCCTCTGTCCGGCGAGCAGGGCCGCCATCGTCTCCGCGAAGCTCGACCAGGTCTTGGTCGAGCCCTCCAGCTGTGCGCGGCCCGACGCGTTGAGGCCGTAGTACTTGCGGTGCGGTCCCTCGACGGAGGGGACGACGTAGGAGGTCAGGTGCCCGGCCCCGTAGAGCCGCCGCAGGGTGCCGTAGACGGAGGCGTCGCCGACGTCCTCGAGACCGGCGGCGCGCAGCCGGCGGACGACGTCGTAGCCGTACCCGTCCCCGTCGTCCAGGACGGCCAGGACGGCGAGGTCCAGGACCCCCTTGAGCAGTTGCGTGGTGTCCATCTGCGCCCTCCGGCTGGTCAGTGGAGCGCACAGTACTACGCAGAACGCACTAGCGGACGCGCATGGGACGCCGGGTGTGTCCGGGCGGAGGACGCGGCGCTCAGCTGAAGGGCGGCCGGTGGTCCAGCTTCGACGACAGGCGCCCGGCGGCGCGCCAGGCCCGGGCGGTGAGGTCCCGGTCGGCGTCGGTCACCAGGTTGCCCATCACCCGCAGCGCCACGGTCATCAGCAGCCGGGAGCGCATCCCCACCGGCCCGGCGGCCGGGAGGAACCGGGGCACGGTCAGCAACCCGGCCAGCCGGCGGGCTATGGAGAACGCCTCGCCGTAGTGCCGGCGGAGGGTGGCCGGCCAGGCAGCCGACCAGTCCGGCTCGTCGAGCAGCCCGGCGAGGTCCCGGCCGGTCTCCAGCCCGTAGTCGATCCCCTCGCCGTTGAGCGGGTTCACGCAGCCGGCGGCGTCACCGATCAGCGCCCAGTTGAGCCCGGCGACGCCGGAGACGGCTCCGCCCATCGGCAGCAGCGCGCTGGCCGGGGCCCGCACCGGTCCCTCGATCCGCCAGTCGTCCCGGCGCTGGTCGGTGTACAGCTCGAGCAGGCCCTTGAGCTGCACGCCGGCCGGACGGCGGCCGGTCGCCAGTGTCCCGACGCCGATGTTCACCTCGCCGCCGCCCAGCGGGAACACCCAGCCGTAGCCGGACAAGAGCTCTCCGGCACTCCCGCGCAGCTCGAGGTGGGAGGAGATCCACTCGTCGTCGCTGCGACCCGAGGCCACGTAGCCGCGGGCGGCGACACCGTAGGCGGTGTCGCGGTGCCACTGCCGGCCCAGCACCCGGCCCAGCGGCGAGCGGGCGCCGTCGGCGACGACCAGCCGGCGGCAGCCCACCGTCGTGGTCGCGCCGTCCGGGCGGGCGAACACCACGCCGGTCACCCGCTCGCCGTCCCGCTGCACGTCGACGGCCTTGGCGCCCTCCAATGGCTGCGCCCCGTCGTCCAGCGCGACCTGCCGGATCCGGGCGTCCAGCTCGGTCCGCGGCACCGCGCCCCCGTGGTCGGGTAGCGAGCCGCCCGGCCAGGGCAGCAGCAGCTCCTGTCCGAAGCCGGCCGCGCGCAGCCCGCGGTTGCGGCCGTGGCTGCGCACCCAGTCGCCCAGGCCCAGCAGGTCCAGCTCGGCGATGGCCCGCGGCGTCAGCCCGTCCCCGCAGGTCTTGTCCCGGGGGAAGACCGCGGCATCGGCCAGCACCACGTCGGCGCCGCCCCGCGCGGCCCAGGCGGCGGCCGCCGCTCCGGCCGGCCCCGCTCCCACCACGAGGACGTCGGTGCTGGCGGGCTCGTCGGGGATCGGCACGCCTCCAGTGTCCCCGTTCGGCCCAGGTGGCCGTTCCGGCCCCGGAGGGCGGCCCCCTTGCAGGCCGGAGGCGGCCCCGTCCCGGGTCCCGCCCTGAGCCTGCGAAGGGTGGGGAGGACGGGGTCCCTCTTCAACCGAAGAGCGGGAAGAGCGCCGCGGCGGGGCCCAGCTCCAGGCGGTCCGCCGCGGTCAGCCGCTCCCGGCCGGTGCCCCGGCGGGCGGCGGTGGCGTCGTCCCACCGGGCGGGCAGCGGTCCCCCGGCCAGTTGCTCCAGGACCCGGCGCACCTCGGCCAGCGGCCCCGCGTCCGGACCGGCCCGGTCCAGGTGCGCCACCAGGTCGAGGTGGTGGACGGCGGCCTCCACGACCAGCGTCGACAGCAGGTCGGCGACGGTCAGCACCCGCCCCTGCGTGCGCACCCGCTCGCCGGCCTGCACCCGCCCGGCGGCCACGCCGACCGCGGCCGCCGTCTCGGCGTACCGCTGTGCGACGGCGGCCAGCCCGCCCTGGGTGCTGGCCGCGATCCGGGTGCTCCAGAGCTCCTCCTGGTCACCGGGCTCCGGTGGCTGCCACGCCGTCCAGTAGCTGACCGCGTCCGTGTCGGCCGGCCCGGCCGCCGGGGTGGCCAGCGTGACCAGGGCGCGCCGGGCGTCCCCGAGGAGGTGGAAGCCCAGGTCGACCGGCGTCCAGCCGGCACAGCCCGTGGGCTGCCAGCCCTCCTCCTCGGTCAGCGAGCCCAGCAGCGCTGACAGGTCGTCGTACGCGGTCAGCAGCAGGGCCGTCGGGCCGGTCATCGGTCCAGCCTGGCAGGCGGCCGGGGCGTCCGTGCCGCCCCGGACGCCCTGTCAGAGCTGCGGGCCGCGGGCGCGGACCTCCTCGACCGACGCCATCGCGTCGCGCAGCTCGGTGAGCCAGTCGTCGGCGTGCTGGCCGACCAGCCGGACCGCCCAGGCCAGCGCGTCCGACCGGGACCTGGCCACGCCCGCGTCGACCAGGGTGTCCAGCACCTGCCGCTCGGGCTGCCGCAGCCGGGTCATCACCGGGACCGACAGGGTGGTGAACAGCTCCCGGGTGTCCCCGCAGCGGGCGCCCCAGGCGACGGAGCGGCCGTAGCGGGCCTGCGCCGCGTCGGCGATGGCCATCCGCTGCTCCCGGGTCTGCTCGCGGAACCGGGCGATACGCCCGGCGCGGGCGGCCGTCGCGTCCCCCTCGCCCGCCTCCGGCTCGGCGACGGTGCCGACCACGGTGATCTCGTCCCGGTCCAGGGACAGCTCGACCGGTCCGGTGAACCAGTCGTCGGGCAGCCGGCCGGCGAACCACCCGGCCACCTCGGACCGGTCCAGCGGCGGCGGCGCGTCGGCGGCGCGGCCGCGCGCCCGGCCGCGGCCGAGGAACCCCTCGGGCGGGAAGCGGTGGTGTGCGTGCATGGTGTCCTCCTCAGGACGTCGAGAAGCACACTGTAATCGTGTAATCAGCTCGTGGAGCCGGTCATCGCTGCGCTGAGAGTGGACACGTCCGACACCGGGGCGGCACAGACGAACCCGCGGCAGACGTAGGCGGCGGGACGGCCGTCCCTGGCCGGGCGGCCGGCCAGCAGCGGCACGCCGGGGGCGTCCGGCTCCCCCGCCACCACGACCGCGCCCGGGCTCGTCGAGGCCCGCGCCGCGGCGGCGAGCGCGTCCCGCTCCGGGCCCGCCGGACCGCTCACCGCCACCTCGAGCGGCCCGGCCAGCAGCGCCTCCCCCACCGCCGCGGCCCAGCCGGCCGCCTGCGGCGCGCGCGTCACCAGCCCGGCCAGCGACCCGAGAGCCTGCTCCGCCCGCGCCCGGTGCTCCGGGGACCCGGCCAGCGCGGAGTACCCGACCAGCGCGCCGACGGCCGCCGCGATGCCGGCCGGGGTCGGGCCGTCCGTCGGGTCGAACGGGCGGTGCACCAGCGCCTCGGCGTCCGCCGCGGTGTCGTGCCACCGCCCGTCGTCGTCGACGAACTGGTCGGCGACGACGTCGAGCAGCTCGCCCGCCCAGGACAGCCAGCGCCCCTCGCCGGTGGCCGCGTGCAGCGCCAGCAGGCCCTCGGCCAGGTCGCCGTGGTCCTCCAGGACCCCGGCGTGGGCGCCCGCCACCCCGTCCCGGGAGGCGCGCCTCAGCCGGCCGTCGACCCAGTGGGTGCGGTGCAGCAGCTCGGCCGCGGCGCGGGCGGCCCGGACCAGCTCCGTGTCCCCGGTGAGGGCGCCGTGGTCGGCGAGCGCGGCGACGGCCAGGCCGTTCCAGGCGGTGACGACCTTGTCGTCCCGGGCCGGCTGCGGCCGTCGGGCCCGGGCCGCGGACAGCCGCCGGCGGACGTCGGCGAGACGGTCGGGGTCGGCGACGTCGGCGCGCAGCTGCAGCGTGGAGCTGCCGTGTTCGAAGGTGCCCGACGGGGTGACCGCGAAGACCTCGGCGGCCCAGGCGCCGTCGTCCGGCCCGAGCACCTCGGCCAGCTGGTCCGGCGTCCAGACGTAGGTCAGGCCCTCGACGCCCTCCGTGTCGGCGTCCAGGGCCGAGGCGAAGCCCCCCTCGGCGGTGCCGAGGTCACGGACGAGGAAGCCGGCGGTCTCGTCGGCGACCCGGCGCGCCCAGTCCGCACCGGTGGCCCGCCACAGGTGCGAGTAGACCCGCAGCAGCAGCGCGTTGTCGTAGAGCATCTTCTCGAAGTGCGGGACCACCCAGTCGGCGTCCACGGAGTACCGGGCGAAGCCGCCGGCCAGCTGGTCGTAGACGCCGCCGCGGGCCATCGCCTCCGCGGTGCCCACGGCCATCCGCAGGGTGTTCTGGTCCCCGCGCCGGGCGTGCGCCCGCAGCAGGAACTCCAGCACCATCGACGGCGGGAACTTCGGTGCTCCGCCGAAGCCGCCCGACCGCGGGTCGAAGCCGTCGGCCAGGGCGGCGACCGCGCCGTCCAGGACGTCGGCCGACAGCGGGGCCGGCGCACCGAGGTCCAGCCGGCCGGAGATGCCCTCGGCGACCCGGCTGCCGGCGTGCTCCAGCTCGTCCCGGCGGGTGGACCACGCCTCGCCGACCGCGGTCAGCAGCTGCCGGAAGGAGGGCAGCCCGTGTGCCGGCCGCGGCGGGTAGTACGTGCCGCAGTGGAAGGGCCGTCCGTCCGGGGTGGTGAAGACCGTCATCGGCCAGCCGCCGTGCCCGGTCAGCGCCTGGGTGGCGGTCATGTAGACGCTGTCGACGTCGGGGCGCTCCTCCCGGTCGACCTTCACGCAGACGAAGCCGGCGTTCATCTGCGCGGCGGTCGCCTCGTCCTCGAAGGACTCGTGGGCCATGACGTGGCACCAGTGGCAGGCCGCGTACCCGACCGACACGAGCACCGGCACGTCGCGTTCCCTCGCCTCGGCGAACGCGTCGGCGCCCCACTCCCACCAGTCGACCGGGTTCCCCGCGTGCTGCAGCAGGTACGGCGAGGTGGCTCCGGCAAGGCGGTTGGGCATGCCGTCGGGCCTACCCATGCCGCGGAGCCCTTACCGGGCGACTGCGCAGCGCGACCTCCCGGATCGGCATCGGCGCGACACACCGAGGTCTCGACGAGAATTGACAGCCGAGTTCCTCCGGCTCATGTGTTGTGGTGGAAGCGGACATCTGGTAATGGCTCGGCGTGTCGCGGCACTCTCACGGTGGCTCACACCACACCAGGAGGTCCCCGTGAACCGCTCCCACACCCGCCCGCTCACCCACCTGATGGTCGTGCTCGCTGCCGTCGCCGCAGCGGTGTTCGGCCTGGTCAGCCCCGCGTCCGCCGCGCCGTACTGCGGCATCACCTGGGGCTCGCTGCCCAAGTCACAGGACGCCGGCGACCGCGAGTTCATCACCGACGTCCGCGCCGGCCGGCACGCCTGCTACGACCGCCTGGTCATCGACCTCAACGGCGAGGACCAGTCCTTCGGCTCGTACGACGTCCGCTACGTCCCGCGCATCGTCGCCGACGGGTCCGGGGACGTCGTCCCGGTCCGGGGTGGCGCCGTCCTGCAGGTGGTCGTGAAGGCGCCCACCTACGACGAGTCCGGGGACGTGACCTACTGGCCGTCCGACCCCGCCGAGGTGGTGGACGTGCGCAACTTCACCACCTTCCGCCAGGTCGCCCTGGCCGGGAGCTTCGAGGGCCAGACCACCTTCGGGCTGGGCGTCCGGGCGAAGCTGCCCCACCGGGTGTTCTTCCTGCCCGGTGCCCCCTGGTCCGACCAGGGCCCCCGGCTGGTGATCGACGTGGCGCACCGCTGGTAGTCCGTGCCACGCCGCACCACCCTGCAGACGCCGGGCGGGAGACCCCACCCGGCGTCTCAGGCCGTCCGGGGACGGCGGGCCGGGAGCCTCGCCGTCCGCCGGTCAGGCCCTGCCGGTGCGGCCGTCGCCGCCGTCCCGGTCCCGCGGCTCGCGGGGCGGCTCGATGGCCAGCGGGGCCTGGCGGAGCGAGTCCAGCAGCTGCTGGCCGGGCGGTGGCGGGGGGTCCAGCAGCTCCGCCGGGGTGTCGGGCACGTCGATCGGCTCGTCGTCCGGGTCGAAGCTGCGCGGGACCCGCTTCAGGTGCCGCCCCATCGACCGGACCAGCAGCAGGGTGGCGATCAGCAGCGCGACGATCAGCGCGAGCCCGATGGGGCCGGCCTTGCCGACGTCCTCGGGGAGCTGCTGCTCCTCGACCGCGAGGACGGCGAGACCGGTCACCAGCGCCCCGGTCACGGGACCTGCACCGAACTGCGGATGCCGGCGAACAGGTCGTCCTCGGGCACCGGCGAGTCGACCAGCGAGCGGGCCAGTTCGTAGTCCTCGGTCGGCCAGGCGTGCGACTGCACGTCCAGCGGCACGGAGAACCAGCGGCCGGTCGGGTCGATCTGCGTCGCGTGCGCGACCAGCGCCGCGTCGCGGACCGGGAAGTACTCGGAGCAGGGGACCTTGGTGGTGACCCGGTGGGAGATGTCGTGGGCCGGGTCCCAGTTGGCCAGCCACTCGGTGTACGGGGACTCCGCGCCGGTGGCGAGCACCGCCTCGTGCAGCGCCTTGGTGCGCGGCAGCGTGAAGCCCATCTGGTAGTAGAGCTTGCTCGGCTGCCAGGGCTCACCGAGCTCCGGGTAGCGCTCCGGGTCGCCGGCGGCGTCGAAGGCGTGCACCGAGATCTCGTGGGTCTTGATGTGGTCGGGGTGCGGGTAGCCGCCACGCTCGTCGTAGGTGGTGATCACCTGCGGCTTGAACCGGCGGATCAGCTCCACCAGCGGAGCGGCCGCCTCCTCCACCGGCACCAGCGCGAAGCACCCCTCGGGCAGCGGGGGCAACGGGTCGCCCTCGGGCAGGCCGGAGTCGACGAAGCCCAGCCACTCCTGCTCCACCCCGAGGATCTCCCGGGCCCTCGCCATCTCCTCGATCCGCAGCTGGGGCAGCCGCTCCCACACCTCCGGACGGTCCATCGCGGGGTTGAGCACCGAGCCGCGCTCCCCGCCGGTGCAGGTGGCCACCAGCACCCGGACGCCCTCGGCGACGTACTTCGCCATGGTCGCGGCGCCCTTGCTCGACTCGTCGTCGGGATGGGCGTGCACCGCGAGCAGGCGCAACTGGTCCGGATCTGTCACGCCGCCCATTGTCCCCCGTCGCCGCCTCCCGCGGCGGGTGCCCCCGGAGGGTGACGCAGACCACCTGACCGGGTGGCCGCGGTCGCTCCGGTGTCTGCGGACCGCTCCGTTCCGGTGTTACTTTGCTCGGATTGGCCAACGGCGGTCTCCTTCCCGAGCGCCACAGATCCGAGTCTTGGAGTCCCCACATCGTGTCCACCCCCACTGACGAGCAGGACCCGGGCGTCTGGCTGACGCAGACGGCCCACGACCGGCTGAAGGCCGAGCTCGACCAGCTGGTGGCCAACCGTCCGGCCATGGCCAAGGAGATCAACGACCGTCGCGAAGAGGGCGACCTCAAGGAGAACGGCGGCTACCACGCTGCCCGCGAGGAGCAGGGCAAGCAGGAGGGCCGCATCCGGCAGCTCACCGACCTGCTGCGCAAGGCCCGGGTCGGCGAGCCGCCGACGACGGCGACCAACGCCGCGCTGGGCACCGTGATCACCATCGCCTTCGACGGCGACGAGGACGACACGGAGAAGTTCCTGCTCGGCTCGCGGGAGATCGCCGGCACCACCGACCTGACCGTCTACTCGCCGGAGTCGGCGCTGGGCGCGGCGATCGTCGGTGCGGCACCGGGCGAGACGGTGACGTACCAGGCACCCAACGGCCGGGACATCTCGGTGAAGGTGCTGGCCGTCGAGCCGTTCGTCCCCTGACCGGCGGGGTGCGGCAGGTGGGCGCGCGGTCCCGGCAGGCGGAGAACACCTCGTTCGCGTGCGCCCACTGCGCCGCCCCGGTGCCGGCCAACACCGACGGGCACTACCGCAACCACTGCCCGTGGTGCCTCTGGTCGCTGCACGTCGACGACCTGCCCGGTGACCGGGCCAGCGACTGCCGCGGGCAGATGGAGCCGATCGGCCTGGTGGAGAAGTCCGGCAAGGGCTGGCAGGTGGTGCACCGCTGCACGGCGTGCGGCCACCGCCAGCCCAACCGGCTGGTGCGCGAGGGCGCGGCCCCCGACGACCTGGACCTCGTGCTCTCCCTCCCCTGGCTCTGACACTGCGATCCCCGCGGATCGCACCGCGGCCAGGAGCCGTGCCCGGCCGACGCCGAGCCGCTGCGAGCGATCCCGGTCGGAGGCCTCCGGCCCCCACCCGTCATCGCCCAGGGCGCTTCCGCGCCCGCCTCAAGCCCTGATCAGACCGCGCCTCCGCAACAACGGTCCGGTGTCGGCGTCCCGGCCGCGGACCGCCCGGAAGGCGCCCAGCGGGTCGACCGCGCCGCCCCGGGACAGCAGCCGCTCGCGGAAGACGTCGCCGTTCGCGCGGGTGAGCCCGCCGTTCTCGCGGAACCACTCCACCGTGTCGGCGTCGAGCACCTCCGACCAGATGTAGGAGTAGTAGCCGGCCGAGTAGCCGCCGGAGAAGACGTGCTGGAAGTACGTCGTCCGGTAGCGCGGCGGCACGAGGTCGGAGGCGACCCCGGCCCCGGCCAGCGCCTGGGCCTCGAAGGCCTGCGCGTCCGGGACGACGGTGTCCGGGTCGATCCGGTGCCAGGCCTGGTCCAGCAGGGTGGCGGCCAGGTACTCCAGGGTGGCGAAGCCCTCGCCCCACAGCGAGGCGGCCTCGATGGCGGCGACGACGTCCTCGGGCAGGGGCTCCCCCGTCTCCACGTGCCGCGCGTAGCCGGAGAGCACCTCGGGCCACAGCGCCCACATCTCGTTGACCTGGCTGGGGAACTCGACGAAGTCCCGGGGCACGCTGGTGCCGGAGAACCGCGGGTAGGTGACCGCGGACGACAGCCCGTGCAGGGCGTGGCCGAACTCGTGGAACAGCGTGGTGACCTCGTCGAGGGTCAGCAGCGTCGGCCGGCCGGGCGCGGCCCGGGTGACGTTGAGGTTGTTCACCACGACCGGCCGGGTGCCCAGCAGCCCGGACTGGGTGACGAAGGAGTTCATCCACGCGCCGCCGCGCTTGCCCTCGCGGGCGACGTAGTCACCGAGGTAGAGCCCGACCGGCTGCCCGTCGGCCCCGAAGACCTCCCACACCCGGACGTCGGGGTGGTAGCCGGTCAGGTCCGGCCGCGGGCTGAAGGTGAAGCCGTAGAGCAGCTCGGCGGCCCGGAAGACGCCGTCCACGAGCACCCGGTCCAGCTCGAACCACGGCCGCAGCGCGGCCCGGTCGACGGCGTAGCGCTCCGCGCGCACCCGCTCGGAGTAGAACGCCCAGTCCTCCGCGGCCAGCTCCACCCCGTCGGCGGCGGCCAGCTCGGTGAGCACCTCGGCCTCCTTGCGGGCGTTGGCGACCGCCGGGGGCACCAGCGTGGCGAGCAGCTCGTCGACCGCGGCCGACGTCCTCGCGGTCTGGTCGGCGGCGATCAGGTCGGCGTGCGTGGCGTGCCCCAGCAACCGGGCCCGCACCGCCCGCAGGTGCGCGATCTCGGCGGCCACCGGGCCGTTGTCGTGCTCCCCGGACGACGCCCGGGTGACCGATGCCTCGTGCACCCGGCTCCGCAGCGCACGGTTCGTCAGCTTCGCGAGCACCGGCTGCCCGCTGGGCAGCACCAGCGGCAGCAGGTACCCCCCGGCCGAGCCCCGCTCCGTGGCGGCGCCGGCCGCGGCCTGCACCTCCGCGTCGCTGAGGCCGTCGAGCTCGGCGGGGTCGGTGACCAGCACGGCGGCCGCCTCGGTGGCCAGGTGCAGGTTCTGCCCGAAGGTGGTGGACAGCTCCGACAGCCGCTGGTTCAGCTGCCGGAGCTGCTCGCGCCCGGCCTCGTCCAGTCCGGCGCCGGCGAGCACGAAGTCCAGGTGGTAGCGCTCGACCAGCCGGACGGACTCGGCGTCCAGGCCGGCGTCGTGCCGGGCGGCGTGCACCGCGTCGATCCGCGCGAACAGCGCCGGGTCCAGCCGGAGGGCGTCGGAGTGGGCGGCAGCGAGCGGGGCGATCTCCCGCTCGATCTCGCGCAGCCGGTCCGAGGAGTTCGACGACGCCAGGTTGTAGAAGACCCGCCCCGCCCGGCCCAGCAGCTCACCGGAGCGCTCCAGGACGACGACGGTGTTCTCGAAGGTCGGCTCGGCGGGGTCGGCGACCAGGGCGGCGACCTCGGCCCGCTCCTCGGCCATGCCGACCAGCAGCGCCTCCCGGCAGTGCTCGAGCGTGATGTCGGCGAACGGCGGCAGCTCGTAGGGCAGCTCCGAGCGGGTGGCCAGCGGGTTGGACGGGGACAGGGACGCGGGGACCGGCGCGGCAGCCGGGTCGGCGGTGCTCATCGCTGCCCATACTCACCCCGCCGGCGCAGCACCCGCCGCACGGGGTCCCGCCGCTGGGTCACTCGGCCTGGACGGCGTACCCCGCGGCGGCCAGGGCGGCGAGCACGTCGGCGGCGTGGTCGGGGCCGCGGGTCTCCAGGTGCACGCCCACCTCGACCTCGCCGAGGTCCAGCCGCGCCGTCGTCCGCTCGTGCTCGACGGACAGCACGTTGGCCGCCAGCCGGGCCAGCTCGGCGAGCAGGGCGGCCAGCGAGCCGGGCCGGTCGGGGACGCGGACCCGCAGCGACAGGTACCGGCCCGCGGCCGCCATGCCGTGCTGCACCACCTTGAGCATGAGCACCGGGTCGATGTTGCCGCCGGAGACCACCGCGACCACCGGCGGCGCGAAGGCACCCGGGTCGGCGAGCACGGCGGCGACCGCGGCCACGCCGGCCGGCTCGACGACCAGCTTGGCGCGCTCCAGGCAGAACAGCAGCGCCCGGGAGAGGTCGCCCTCGCTGACCGTGCGGACCTCGTCGACGAGCCCGGCCACGTGCGCCAGCGTCAGGTCGCCGGGGGCGGCGACGGCGATGCCGTCGGCCATCGTCGCCATCGAGGTCAGCCGCACCGGGTGCCCGGCGGCCAGCGAGGCGGGGAAGGCCGCGGCGGTCGCGGCCTGCACTGCGACCACCCGGACGTCGGGACGACGGGACCGCACCGCGGCGGCGATCCCGGACACCAGCCCGCCCCCACCGGTGCAGACGACGACGGTGGCCACGTCCGGGCACTGCTCGAGCAGCTCCAGGCCCACCGTGCCCTGGCCGGCGATCACGTCGGGGTGGTCGAAGGGGTGGATGAACACCGAACCGGTCTCCGCGGCGAATTCGGTCGCCGAGACCATCGCCTCGGTCAGCGTCGGACCGCCCAGCCGGACCACGGCCCCGTAGCCGCGGGTGGCGGCCACCTTGGGCAGCGGCGCGGACTCGGGCATGAACACCGTGGCCTCCGCACCCAGCTGGCGCGCGGCCAGCGCCACCCCCTGGGCGTGGTTGCCGGCGCTGGCGGCGACGACGCCGCGTGCCCGCTCGGCGTCGGTCAGCCGGGCGATCCGGGTGTAGGCGCCACGGATCTTGAACGACCCGGCCCGCTGCAGGTTCTCGCACTTGAGCCACACCGGCCCGCCAACCCGGTCGGCCAGCGCGCGGGAGTGCTCCAGCGGCGTCCGCCGGACGACGCCGGCCAGCAGCTCCGCGGCCGCCTCGACCTCGGCTCCGCCGACCAGCGGCACCTCGGACCGGCGGGCGCCGGGCACCTCGGCGCCGCCGGGGACCGGCTCGGGGAGGGACACCGCTGCGGGACCGGACACGCGCCGATCCTGGCAGGTCGCCGGCGCCGCCGGGAGCCGTCACCGGGCGGACGCACCGAGGTCACCGGACCGTCCCTGGTGCGTCGTACCGTGGTCGAGGTGACGGACGCCGCACCTCCCGCCCCCGCTCCCACCACGCTGGGCGAGCTCCGCGACAGCGGGGCCACCTTCCGGCCGGTCAAGGCCGAGATCCGCGCCAACCTGCTCGCCCGCCTCGCCGCGGGTGAGCCCACGCTGCCCGGCATCGTCGGGTTCGAGGACACCGTGCTGCCCGAGGTCGAGCGGGCCCTGATCGCCGGGCACGACCTGGTCCTGCTGGGCGAGCGGGGCCAGGGGAAGACCCGGCTGATCCGCACGCTGGTCGGCCTGCTCGACGAGTGGACGCCGGTGCTGGTCGGCAGTGAGCTCAACGAGCACCCGCTGGCCCCGATCAGCGTCTGGGCCCAGCGGCAGATCGCCGCCCACGGCGACGCGACCCCGGTGGGGTGGCTGCACCGCAGCGACCGCTTCGGCGAGAAGCTGGCCACCCCGGACACCTCGGTGGGCGACCTCATCGGCGACGTCGACCCGATCAAGGTCGCCGAGGGGCGCACGCTCGGTGACCCGGAGACGGTGCACTACGGCCTGGTCCCGCGCACCAACCGGGGCGTGTTCAGCATCAACGAGCTGCCCGACCTGGCCGAGCGGATCCAGGTCTCGCTGCTCAACGTGCTGGAGGAGCGGGACATCCAGATCCGCGGCTACCGGGTCCGGCTGCCGCTGGACCTGCTGCTGGTGGCCAGCGCCAACCCGGAGGACTACACCAACCGCGGGCGGATCATCACCCCGCTCAAGGACCGGTTCGGCGCCGAGGTCCGCACCCACTACCCGATCGAGCTGGCCGACGAGCTGCGGCTGCTGCACCAGGAGGCGCAGACGACCTGGCCGGGGTCGGCGGGCGGGCGGGACGCCGGCGGGCTCGACTCCCCCGTCGTCCCCGAGCACCTGGTCGAGATCGTCGCCCGGTTCACCCGCCTGGTGCGCGAGTCCAGCCACGTGGACCAGCGCTCGGGCGTCAGCGCCCGGTTCGCCATCGCCGGACTGGAGACGATCGCCGCCTCCGCCGTCCGGCGGGCGGCCGTCTCCGGGGAGACCCGGCCGGTGGCCCGGGTGGTCGACCTGCCGGCGATCGTGCCGGCCAGCCGCGGCAAGGTGGAGTTCGCCGACGCCGGCTCCGACCCCGACGACGAGCGCGAGCTGGAGGTGCTGGAGCACCTGCTGCGGCAGGCGACGGCACAGACGTTCCGCGCCCGCTGCGGCGGCCTGGACCTGACCGGGCTGCAGGAGCACTTCACCGGGGGCGAGACCGTGGAGTCCGGGGACCTGGTGCCCGCCGCGGCGCTGCTGGGCCAGCTCGGGACCATCCCGCGACTGGCCGAGCTGCTGGGCCGGGTCGGCGTCCCGGAGGGCGAGCAGTCCGCCGAGCAGGCCGCCGCCGCGGTGGAGTTCGCCCTCGAGGGGCTGTACCTCACCCGCCGGCTCGCCAAGGACACCGACGGCTCCCGCACCGTCTACGGGGCCTGACGTGGCGCGGGGACGTTCCTCCCGGGGGTACCGATACGGCCGCTGGCACGGCGGGCCCGACCCGCTGGCCCCGCCCTACGACGTGGCGGCCGCCGTCGACGAGCTCGGCGACTCGGTGCTCGGCGGCAGCGGCGTGCGCGAGGCGCTGCGCGAGCTGCTGCGCCGCGGGGTCGACGGCCGCCCCGGCCTGGACCAGCTGCGCCGCTCGGTGCGCGACCGGCTGCGCAAGGCCCGGCAGGCCGGGCGGATGGACGGCACGCTGGAGCAGGTCCGCGAGCTGCTGGACCGGGCCGTGGCCGCCGAGCGCCGCGAGCTGTTCCCCGACCCGGACGACGCCGCCCGGCTGGCCGAGGCCGAGCTGGACGCCCTCCCGCAGGACACCGCCGGCGCCGTCCGCGCGCTGAAGGACCACCAGTGGCGGTCGCCCGAGGCCGAGCAGGCCTACCGGGAGATCGAGGACCTGCTGCGCCGGGAGGTGCTGGACAGCTCCTTCCAGGGCATGAAGCAGGCGCTGCAGGCGATGCAGGACGGCGACAGCGCCGGGATGCAGGCGGTCAAGGACATGGTCGCCGACCTGTCCGCGCTGGTCGACGCGCACAACCGCGGCGAGGACACCGACCAGCAGTTCGCCGACTTCATGAGCAAGCACGGGCAGTTCTTCCCCGACGACCCGCAGTCGGTCGACGAGCTGATCGACTCGCTGGCCCGCCGGGCCGCCGCCCAGGAACGGATGATGGCCGGGCTGTCCCCGGACCAGCGCTCCGAGCTGCAGGACCTGATGGCCCAGGCGATGGGCGACCTGGGCCTGCAGAGCGAGATGGCCCACCTGTCCGACGCGCTGCGCCAGGCCCGGCCGGACCTGGGCTGGGGCCAGCGGGGGCCGGTGCCCGACGGCGCGGAGGGGCTCGGGCTGGGCGACGCGACCACCGCGGTGGCCGAGCTCGCCGACCTGGAGGCGCTGTCCTCCCAGCTGTCCCAGGGCTACGCCGGGGCGTCGCTGGCCGACGTCGACGAGGAGCTGCTGGAGCAGGCGCTGGGCCGGTCCGCCGTCGACGACCTGGCGGCGCTGCGCCGGCTGGAGCGCGAGCTCGAGCGGCAGGGCTACCTGCAGCGCTCCGAGGGCAAGCTCGAGCTCTCCCCCAAGGCGGTCCGCCGGCTGGGCGCCACCGCGCTGCGGCGGGTGTTCGCCGCGCTGTCCGCGGCCGGCCGCGGGGACCACGACGTGGCCGACGCCGGCGCCGCCGGGGAGCTGACCGGCGGCTCGCGGGAGTGGCACTTCGGCGACGAGCAGCCGCTGGACGTCGTCCGCACCGTCCGCAACGCCGTCCTCCGGCAGGCCGGCGAGCCCCGCGAGGAGGGGCAGCGGCGGGTGCGGATCGCCGTCGACGACTTCGAGGTGGTGGAGACCGAGCGGCGTACCGGGGCGGCGGTCGCGCTGCTGGTCGACCTCTCCTACTCGATGGCGCTGCGCGGCACCTGGGGCGCGGCGAAGTCCACCGCCATGGCGCTGCACTCGCTGGTCACCACCCGGTTCCCGCAGGACGCCATCGAGATCATCGGGTTCTCCTCCACCGCCCAGGTGCTGCGGCCGGAGACCCTCGCGGAGCTGTCCGTGGACACCCTGCAGGGCACCAACCTGCAGCACGGCCTGATGCTGGCCCGGCGGTTCCTCGCCCGGCACCGGGACGCGGAGCCGGTGATCCTGGTGGTCACCGACGGGGAGCCGACCGCGCACCTCGAGGACGACGGCACGCCGTACTTCTGCTGGCCGCCGATGCCCGAGACGATCGCCCGGACCGTCGCGGAGGTGGAGCGCTGCGCCCGGTCGGGTGCCACGCTCAACGTGTTCGCCCTCGACCCGGATCCCGGGCTGGTCGACTTCGTGCACGACATCACCGCGCGGGCCGGCGGCCGGGTGTTCCAGCCCGACAGCGACCGGCTGGGCGAGTACGTGGTCGCCGACTACCTGCGCGTCCGCAGGGGGCGGCGATCCCGATGAGTTGAAGGACCCCGTCCTCATCACCCCTCGCAAGCTCGGGGCGAGCCTCTGGACGGGGCCGGGTGAGCTGGGCGCAGGACCCTGCAGCGGGGCCGATCGGGCCGGCGTCGGGGAGACTGTCGGGGTGAGCGCCGACGCCGGTCCGGGCACCATCACGATCGAGCAGGTCGACGCCGCTGCCACCCACGCGCTGCGGCTCCAGGAGCTCCGCCAGGGCCGGCCGGCCGAGATGGACGGCGACGACGCCCCGTACGCGCTGCACCTGGCTGCGCGCCTGCACGGCGGCGCCGGCCCGGACGGCGAGATCGTCGGTGTGGTCCGCTTCCACCCCCGCGACTGCCCGTGGCTGGCCGCCGAGGCCCCCTGGCAGCTGCGCGGCATGGCCACCGACCCCCGGGTGCGCGGGCTCGGCGTGGGCCGGGCGCTGGTGGCCGAGGGCCTGGCCCGCGTCGTCCAGCGCGGCGCCGACCTGGTCTGGTGCGACGCCCGCGCGGCGGCCGTCGGGTTCTACGAGCGGATCGGGTTCACCCCGGTCACCGACGAGTACGACCTGCAGCCGGTCGGCCCGCACCGCGGCATGGTGCTGACGCTGCCCATCAGCTGAGCGGGTGGGCTCCGCTGGAGCTGATCCCCGGGATCGACCCGGCGCGGAACGCGTCGACGAACAGCCGGTGGTCCTCGCGGGTCCGCCGGGCGTAGGTGTGCGCGAAGTCGACCAGGTCGGCGACGAACTGCTCGCGCCGCCCGCCGATCATCGTGGTGATCGCCTCCTCGGTCTGGAAGGGCACCAGGGTGTGGTCGCTGTCGGCGTCCCCCACGCAGTGCAGCTTCGCGGTGGCCCGGCCCAGCTGGTTCAGCACCGGACCGATCTCCTCCGGCTCGGTCAGGTCCTCCCAGTCCAGGTCGACCTCGTACGGCGAGAGCTCGGAGACCACGAACCCGACGCCGTCGATCTCGGTGTGGCCGAGGAACTGCGAGGCGTTGGCCTGCAGCGACCGCTGGCTGACGGCGGTCCGGTGCCCCTCGTGCTCGAAGTGCTGCCGGATCTCCGGGTCCCGCACGATCCGGCTGGGAGCGGGCACGTTGCCCTGCTTCACCGAGAGGACGACGTCGTTCTCCAGCGCCTGGTCGTAGCCCTCCAGCAGCACGTTGTAGGCCGGCAGCCCCGCGCTGCCGATGCCGAACCCGCCGGTCCCGACGACGTCCTTCACGTCGTAGGCCACGTCGCGCCGCCGCCGCGGCGGGTGCACGGTCTCGCGGTACCGGTCGATGGCGGCCAGCACCGTCGACCGCTCGGCGTCGTCGAGCCGCCGGTTCCTGCCGCCCTCGGCGAACCGCCGCTCGTACCGCTCCACCACGGTCAGCCGGTCCAGCAGCCCCAGCCGGGTCCGGGCGGTGGTGGCCAGGACGACGTCGTGCACCGCGCCCTCGGTGTTCTCCCGGAGCAGGGCGAACGAGCGGTCGTCGTCGGAGCGGGTGAAGGCCTCCACCTGGTCCAGGTAGGAGTGCAGATAGCGGGCCAGCATCTCGCCGATGACGTCGTCCCCGAGCGCCTTGCGCCAGGCCAGCAGGGCGAAGCTGGCCACGAAGCGGCGCAGGTCCCAGCTGACGTGCCCCAGGTAGGCCTCGTCGAAGTCGTTGACGTCGAAGACGATCCGCCCCTGCCCGTCCATGTAGGTGCCGAAGTTCTCCGCGTGCAGGTCGCCCTGGATCCACACGCGCGACGTCCGCTCGTCGCACCAGCCGTCGGTCGTGTCCGCCATGTCGGCGTAGAACAGGCAGGCGGAGCCGCGGTAGAAGGCGAAGGGGTCCGCGGCCATCTTGCGGAACTTGGTGCGGAACGCGTCCGCGTCGGCGGTCATCAGCTCGGAGAAGGCGTCGACCAGCACGTCGACGATCTGCTGCTGCCGGCCGCTCTCGTCCGGAGGGGTGAGGTCGTCTCGGTCGGGCACGGCCCCACCGTAGGGGGTGGCTAGCCTGCTGATCAGGTCTCGCTGCCGCAGGACAGGGCGACCTGCCGCAGGACAGGGCGACCTGCCACAGGAGGGCGGACGAGGTGACACGCGCCAGCAGGGCACGCCGACTGGTCACCGCGGCGATGTACGGGGGCGGCGGCCTGGGGGTCGCCGGCGCCACGCTGTTCGCCGTCCTCCAGGGCGAGGCCCGCGCCGCACGTCGCTCCGTCGAGGCCCGCCGGGCACCGGCCGACCCGCCCACCGGCAACGGGCGGTACGGCAGCGGCCGCACCAAGCCGCTGGTGCTCGCCGTCCTCGGGGACTCCAGCGCGGTGGGCCTGGGCGTCGAGCGGGCCGAGCAGACCCCGGGCGTGCTCATCGCCTCGGCGCTGTCCGAGCTGGCCGAACGTCCGGTGCGGCTGGTCCGGGTGGCGGTGTCCGGGGCGACGTCGGACCGGCTGGCCGCCCAGGTGGAGCTGGCCCTGGCCGAGAGGCCGGACGTCGCGGTGATCATGATCGGGGCGAACGACGTCACCAGCCGCGCCCGGCCGGCGGACTCCGTCCGGCACCTGGCCGAGGCGGTCCGCGCGCTGGTCGCCGCCGGCTGCCAGGTCGTCGTCGGCACGTGCCCGGACCTGGGCACCATCCGCCCGATCCGCCAGCCGCTGCGGCTGCTGGCCCGGCGCTGGAGCCGGCAGCTGGCGGCCGCGCAGACGATCGCCGTGGTCGCCGAGGGCGGCCGGACGGTGTCGCTCGGATCGGTCCTCGGACCGGACTTCGCCACCGACCGGGGGCTGTTCAGCGTCGACGAGTTCCATCCCTCCGCCGCGGGGTACGCCGCGGCGGCGTCGGTGCTGCTGCCCTCGGTCGCGGACTCGGTGGGCGCGTGGCCGGCCGCGGCCGACCGGGGCCTGCGCCGGCGACGGGGCACCGTCCGGCCGGTCGCGCAGGCCGCCGCGCGGGCGGCCGGCCGCCCCGGCACCGAGGTCCAGGCCACCGCCGTCCGCGGCGAGGAGACCGGGCCCTGGGGCACCTGGGCGCTGCTGCGCCGGCGCCGTCCCCCGGAGATCCCCGTCCCGGACACCGCCGAGGTCGCTGCGCCCGTCGACGCGGGCCACTGACCCCGGCTACCGGAGAGTAGGTTCAGGGCCGACCCGACGTCCCAGCCGCCCACCAGGGTGCGCCCTCATCGTGGAGGACCCATGCCCGAAGCCGTCATCGTCGCCACCGCGCGCTCCCCCATCGGGCGCGCCTTCAAGGGGTCGCTGAAGGACCTGCGCCCCGACGACCTGACAGCCACGATCGTGCGCGCGGCCCTGGACCAGGTGCCCCAGCTCGACCCCACCGACATCGACGACCTGATGCTCGGCTGCGGCCTGCCCGGTGGCGAGCAGGGCTTCAACATGGGCCGGGTCGTCGCGGTGCTGCTCGGCATGGACCACCTGCCGGGCACCACGGTCACCCGGTACTGCTCCTCGTCGCTGCAGACCACCCGGATGGCGCTGCACGCGATCAGGGCCGGCGAGGGCGACGTGTTCATCTCGGCCGGGGTGGAGATGGTCTCCCGGTTCGCCAAGGGCAACTCCGACTCCCTCCCCGACACGCACAACCCGCGCTTCGCCGACGCCGAGGCCCGGGTGGCGAAGACCGCCGAGAGCGGCGCGGAGAGCTGGCGCGACCCGCGCGAGGACGGCGACGTCCCCGACGCCTACATCGCCATGGGGCAGACCGCGGAGAACCTCGCGCTGCTCAAGGACGTCTCCCGGCAGGACATGGACGAGTTCGCCGTCCGCAGCCAGAACCTCGCCGAGCAGGCGCTCGCCGACGGCTTCTGGGCGCGGGAGATCACCCCGGTGACGCTGCCCGACGGGACGGTGGTCAGCACCGACGACAGCCCGCGCGCCGGGACCACCCTCGAGGGCATCTCGGGGCTGAAGCCGGTGTTCCGCCCCGACGGCCGGGTCACCGCCGGCAACGCCTGCCCGCTCAACGACGGCGCCGCCGCCCTGGTGGTCATGAGCGACACCAAGGCCCGCGAGCTCGGCATCACCCCGCTGGCACGGGTCGTCTCGACCGGGGTCACCGGCCTGTCGCCGGAGATCATGGGCTACGGCCCGGTCGCCGCCTCCCAGCAGGCGCTGGCCCGCGCCGGCATGACCATCGACGACATGGACCTGGTGGAGATCAACGAGGCGTTCGCCGCCCAGGTGATCCCCAGCTACCGCGACCTGGGCATCGACCTGGACAAGCTGAACGTGCACGGCGGGGCCATCGCCGTCGGCCACCCCTTCGGCATGACCGGCGCGCGGATCACCGGCACGCTGCTCAACGGCCTGCGCAGCCGGGACGGCCAGTTCGGCCTGGAGACGATGTGCGTCGGCGGCGGCCAGGGCATGGCGATGGTGCTCGAGCGCCTCTCCTAGGGGGCCTGCGCCGCGTTGATCATTGGCTCTTTGCTCATCGACACGCCGTCCTCCGGCGCGTCGATGGCAAGAGGCCGATGATCGACAACTGGACGCCTGCCGCGGCACGACCGTGGCCCGGCCCCCGTGCGGGGACCGGGCCACGGTCGTGAGGTGCGGGTGTCCGTTACTCGCGGAAGTAGCTCAGGAGACGCAGGATCTCCAGGTACAACCAGACCACGGTGACGAGCAGGCCGAAGGCGATGTACCAGGCGAACTTCGCCGGGGCACCGCGCCGGATGGCCTCGTCGGCCATGTCGAAGTCGAGCAGCAGCGAGAACGCCGCCACACCGATCACGACCAGGCTGAAGATGATCGCCACCGGGCCACCGTCACGCAGCCCCAGGTCGGCGCCGAAGATGCCGCCGATCAGGTTGGCCAGCATCAGGACCAGGACGCCGATCATGGCGCCGACGATCCAGCGGGTCAGCTTGGGGGTGACCCGGATGGCACCGGTCTTGTAGACCACCAGCATGCCGGCGAAGACACCGAAGGTGCCGATCACCGCCTGCATGACGATGCCCGGGTAGAAGGTGTTGAACGCCTCGCTGAACGCGCCGACCGCGACACCCTGGAGGGCGGCGTAGGCCAGCGTCGCCGCCGGGTTGGCGATCTGCTTGAACGAGATCACCAGGCCGAGCACGAAGGCGACCAGCATGGCGGGCAGCGCCAGGCCCCACGCGGCGTCGCCGGGCATCGCCCAGGTGGCGGCTGCCGCGAGGACAGTCACCAGGAAGGTCAGGCCCGTCTTGGTGACGACGTCGTCCATCGTCAGGTAGCTGGTGCCCTTCGCCGCGTACGGCGACGGAGCGGCGTAGGGGTCGTACTGCGTGGGCGCCCCGCCGTACGTCTGCTGCGGGCCTGCGCCCCAACCGGCGTACTGGCCGTTTCCGGCCGCGGGGAACCCCCGGCTGAAGGCCGGGTTGCTGCTGGGCATCGTCATCTCCTCGAGGTGACTGGTCGGTCCGTGGGGATCAGCTTGGTGCACCCCACGCTGCCAGTACAACGCCGGAGGGTGCCGGTGCGTTCCTGACCGCCCCGCCGTCCCCCGGACGGGTGGCCGGACCGTGCACGGGTAGGACGCGCGCGGGCGCCGGGCACATCCCGGCCGGAGAGGACTCCATGACGCGACAGCTCGAGGTCGACGCCCCGGCGTTCGACGCGGCCGGGATCGACGCGGTGGGCGTGGAGGACCTCCGGCGCATCGGCGGCCTGAAGTGGTCGCAGTACCCCGACGCGATCGGGGCCTTCGTCGCCGAGATGGACTTCGGGACGGCGCCGGCGGTCACCGAGGCGGTGCATGCCGCCGTGGACCGCGGCCTGCTCGGGTACCTGCCGGAGGCGGCCGGACGGCGCATGGCCGAGGCCTGCGCGCAGTGGGCGGGCGACCGGTACGGCTGGGCGGTGGACCCCACCGACGTCCGGCCGCTGGCCGACGTGATCGCCGGCCTGCAGGCCGCGATCGAGCACTTCTCCCGCCCCGGGTCGCCGGTCGTCCTGCCCACCCCGGCCTACATGCCGTTCCTGACGGTCCCGCCCGCCCTCGGCCGGGAGGTGATCGAGGTGCCGATGTCGACCCGGGACGGGCGCTACGGCTGCGACCTCGACGCGCTGGACGCCGCGTTCCGGGCCGGCGGGCACCTGCTGGTGCTGTGCAATCCGCACAACCCGGTCGGCCGGGTGCTGGAGCGGGACGAGATGGCCGCCGTCGCGGAGGTCGTCGAGCACCACCGCGGCCGGGTCTTCTCCGACGAGATCCACGCCCCGCTGGTCCTCCCCGGCCACCGGCACGTCCCGTACGCGTCGATCAGCGAGGTCACCGCCGGGCACACCGTGACGGCGACGTCGGCGTCCAAGGCCTGGAACCTGCCGGGGATGAAGTGCGCGCAGCTCGTCCTGTCCAACGACGCGGACCGCGCGGTGTGGGCGCGGGACGGCCTGCTGCCCGAGCACGGCGCCGCCACCCTCGGGGTCGTCGCGGCCACCGCGGCCTGGTCCGCCGGCGGCCCGTGGCTGGACGGGGTGCTCGACTACCTGGACGGGAACCGGCGGCTGCTCGCCGACCTGGTCGCCGAACACCTGCCCGGGGTCTCGCTCTGCCCGCTGGAGGGCACCTACCTGGCCTGGCTGGACTGCCGCGCGCTGGGCCTGGCCGAGCCGGGCGAGTTCTTCCTCACCGAGGCCGGTGTCGCGCTGATCGACGGCAGCCGGTGCGGAAGAGCCGGCCGCGGCTTCGTCCGCTGCAACATCGCCACGCCGCGGCCGGTGCTGGTCCGGCTGGTCGAGCAGATGGGCGCCGCGCTGGCGCGCCGCTGACCCACCGGCTGTGCCCCCGGTCGGGTTCGAACCGACACTGGGACCCTTTTAAGGGGCCTGCCTCTGCCGATTGGGCTACGGGGGCGGCCGGGCCCCGCGGGGCCCGGCCGCACCCTAGCGCCCGCCCCGCCCTCAGCTGGCCTGTGACGCCCGGCTGCCGGACTGCGCCCTGTCCCCGGCCGACGGCGGGGGCAGCGGGGCGCCCCCGACCGAGGCCTCGAGGAAGTCGTGCCGGGGGTCCTGCAGCTGCCCCAGGGAGATCACCTCGCGCCGGAGGACCGCCGTGAGCAGCCAGTCGGCCAGCACCCGGACCTTGCGGTTGAGGGTGGGGACCCGGCTGACGTGGTACGCGCGGTGCATCATCCAGGCCGGCCAGCCCTTGAGCTTCACGCCGTACACCTGGGCGACGCCCTTGTGCAGACCCAGGCTCGCCACGGAACCGGCGTAGGCGTGCCGGTAGGGCGTGGGTTCCTGACCGGCGAGGACCGCGACGATGTTGTCGGCCAGCCGCTTGGCCTGCCGGACGGCGTGCTGGGCGTTGGGGGCGGTGGTGGCCCCCGGCTCGTCCTTGGTCAGGTCGGGGACGGCGGCCAGGTCACCCGCCGCCCAGGCGCAGTCGGTGCCGACGACCTGCAGGGTCGCCTCGCACCGGACCCGCCCGCGCTCGTCGAGCGGCAGGTCGGTGGCCGCCAGCAGCGGGTGCGGCTTGGTGCCCGCCGTCCACACCAGGGTGTCGCTGGCGAAGGAGTCGCCGTCGCCCGTGGTGACCACCCCGTCGGGCGACACCGACTCCAGCCGGGTGTCCAGCTTGAGCTCCATGCCCCGGGCGACGAGCTGCTGGACGGTCCACTGGCCCATGTCCTCGTCGACCTCGGGCAGGATCCGGCCCGTCGCCTCGACCAGCACCCAGCGCATGTCGTCGGGAGTGAGCCGCGGGTAGTAGTGCTCGACGGCGTACCGGGCCATGTCCTCGAGCTCGGCGAGGGCCTCGATGCCGGCGTAGCCGCCGCCGACGAAGGTGAACGTGAGCGCCTTGCGGCGGACGTCGGGGTCGTCGGTGGAGCTGGCGATGTCCAGCTGGGACAACACGTGGTTGCGCAGGTAGATGGCCTCGCCGACGTTCTTGAACCCGATCCCGTGCTCGCGGAGGCCGGGGATCGGCAGCGTGCGGGCGACCGACCCGGCCGCCATCACGAGGACGTCGTACTTCAGCTCGAACGACTCCCCCACCACGGGGGCGACCTGGGCGGTGCGCTGCGCGTGGCTCACCGCGGTGACGGCGCCGGTTATGACCCGGCAGTGGTCCAGCGTGCGCCGGAGCGGGACGACGACGTGGCGGGGCTCGACCGAGCCGGCCGCGGCCTCGGGCAGGAACGGCTGGTAGGTCATGTGCGGCTGCGGGTCGACGACGATGACGTCGGCCCGTCCGCGGCTCAGCTTCTTCTGCAGTCGCAGGGCGGTGTAGAGGCCGACGTAGCCGCCGCCCACGATCAGGATCACCGGACGCTTGGGCATGCCACACCCTAGGCCCGCCGGGGCCGTGCGACCCGGCGGAATCGGTCAGTCCACCTCGGCGGCCAGCTGGGTGGCCCGGGCGAGCACGGCGTCCAGCATCGGCTCGGTCAGCACCCCGGTGAAGGTGTTCTGCTGGCTGACGTGGTAACTGCCCAGCAGGGTCAGCGGACGCCGCGGTCCGAGCACCGTCACCTCCACCCCGTGGCCGAACGCCGGCCGGGGGCGGGGCAGTGCGTACCCCGCGGCGGCGAGGACCGGCCACAGCGCCGTCCACCCGAACCCGCCCAGGACGACGACCGCCCGCAGCCGGGGCAGCAGCGCCAGCTCCCGGGCCAGCCACGGCGAGCAGGTGTCCCGCTCCTCCGGCGTGGGCGCGTTGGCCGGCGGCGCGCAGCGCACCGCGGCGCACACCCGGACGTCGGTGAGCTCCAGGCCGTCCCCGATGTGCGTCGAGGTCGGCTGGCTGGCCAGCCCGGCCCGCCACAGCGCGGCGAAGATCCAGTCGCCGCTGCGGTCGCCGGTGAACACCCGGCCGGTGCGGTTCCCCCCGTGCGCGGCCGGGGCCAGCCCGACGACGGCGATCCGGGCGTCGGCGGGACCGAGCCCGGGCACCGGCCGGCCCCAGTACTCCTGGTCGCGGAACGAGGCCCGCTTGACCTGCGCCACCTCCTCCCGCCAGCGCACCAGCCGGGGGCAGGCGCGGCAGCCGGACACCCGCTGGTCCAGGACGGCGAGGTCACGCGTCGCCGCGGCGCCCCGGCGGACCCCGGCCGGACTGGCGGTGACCGGGTAGCCGTCGGCGTCGAGTGCCATGCCCGACAGCACAGCACGGTGCGGAGCGGGCGCGGCACCGGCCCCCACGGCATGATCGCCGTCGTGGCGAAGAAGCAGAAGGTCAAGACCCCGCTGTTGTACAAGCTGCTGGGCCCGGCGATGGCGATCCCGAGCGGCATCGTGGTCCGGAAGGTCGCCGACGCCGCGTGGCTGAAGGTCCGCGGCTACCCGCCGCCGAAGAACCCGGCCGCGCCCGGCGTCTCGTGGCCGGACGCGCTGGCCTGGTCGGCGGTCTCCGGCACGCTGTACGCCTTCGCGCGGCTGGTGGCCGCCCAGGGCGCGGCCACCACGTACCAGAAGCTGACCGGCAAGCTGCCGCCCGGCCTCAACGTCGACAGCCCCGCCTGAGGAAGTAGAAGGACCCCGCTGCCCCCCACGCCTCGCAGGCTCGGCGCGGGGCCCTGCAGGAGAAGGACCCCTCTGCCCCCCACGCCTCGCAAGCTCGGCGCGGGCCCCTGCAGAGGGGCCTGACGCCGCGGGCGGCGTCAGGAGCGGGCGAGGCGGAGGGCGATGCCGTCGAGGATGTCATGCTCGCTGACCACGACCTCGTCGAGGTCGAAGGCGTCCATCACCACCCGCAGCACGAGCGCGCCGGCACCGATCACGTCCACCCGGCCGGGGTGCATCACCGGCAGCGCCGCCCGCCGCGCGTGGTCGGCGGTGAGCAGCCCGGCGGTGACCGACCGCACGGCCGCCACCGGGATGCGGGAGCCGTGGATGGCGTCCGCGTCGTAGGCCGGGAGCCGCAGCGCGAGGGCGGCCACCGTGGTCACCGTGCCCGCCAGCCCGACCAGCGTGGCGGCCTGGTCCACGGGCACCACCGCCGCGACCTCGGCCAGTGCGGCCCGGACGTCGGCCTCGGCCGCCTGCACCTCGTCCGGCGTCGGCGGGTCGCCGTGCAGGTGCCGCTCGGTGAGCCGCACGCAGCCCACGTCGACCGAGTGGGCCGCCCGGACGCCCGCGGCGTCGCCGAGCACGAACTCGGTGGAGCCGCCGCCGATGTCCACCACGAGGTAGGGCGGCCGGGGATCCGGGGTGCCGTGGGCGGCGGCCGCGGCGGCCAGCGACGCCGTCGCGCCCAAGTAGGACAGCCCGGCCTCCTCGATCCCGGTCGCGACGTCGGGCAGCTGGCCGAGCGTGGCGGTGACCATCGCCTCGAACTCGGCCCGGTTGGCGGCGTCCCGGGTGGCGCTGGTGGCCACCATCCGGATGCGCTCGGCACCGAGCTCGCGGGCCTGCGCGGCGTACTCGGCCAGCACCACCCGGGTGCGCTCGATCGCCTGCGGGGCCAGCCGGCCGGTGGCGTCCACGCCCTGGCCGAGGCGGACCACCTCCATCCGGCGCAGCAGGTCGGTGTGCGCACCCTCGGGGGGCACGTCGGCGACCAGCAGCCGGATCGAGTTGGTGCCGCAGTCGATCGCTGCCACCCGGGTCATGCGGACACCGCGCGGACGTCGGCGGGGTCGTCGGACGAGGGCGCGGCGCACGGCCCGGCCGCCCACCACTCCCCCATCTCGGCCACCGCCCGGTCACCGATCGGGTTGACCCCGGGGCCGGCGGCCAGCGCGTGACCGGCCAGGGCGTGCAGGCACTTGACCCGGTCGGGCATGCCGCCGGCGCTGGCCCGGGTGGGCAGCACGTCGCGGGCGTCCCGGGTGGCCAGGAACGACTCGTGCGCCGCCCGGTACCCCGCCGCCAGCTCCGGGTCGGTGCCCAGCTCGTCCTGCCACTCGCGCATCCGGCCGGCGGACTCCAGCCGGCTGGCGGCCGCGGTCGCCCGGGGGCAGGTGAGGTAGTACAGCGTCGGGAACGGCGTGCCGTCCTCCAGCCGCGGTGAGGTCTCGACCACGTCGGGCTGCCCGCACGGGCAGCGGTGTGCCACGCCGGCCAGCGCCCGGGGCGGGCGGCCGAGCTGCCGCCCGACGACGGCACGCTCGGCGTCGGACACGGGGGACGGCTGCGGCGGGCGGGTTCCGGGGTGGCTCACCCGGTCGAGTCTCCGGACGGCGCGGGGGCCGGGGACGCCGGGGGGTCGGCCGGCACGGGACCGGTGGGCACGGTGTCGGTGGGCAGGTTGTCGGCGGGCAGGGTGTCGCTGGGCGCCGGGACGGCGGGCACCGGTGCGGACGGCGCGGACGGCGCAGGAGCGGACGGCGCGGTACCGGACGGCACGGGGGGCGCCGGGTCCGACGTCGACGGCGTGGACGGGACCGGGTCCGAGGGCGCGGGGCCGGTGCCGGGCGCCGGGACGGTGCGCGCCGGCGCCCCGTCGGCGGGCTCGCCGTCCGCCGCGGCCAGCGACCCGAGCAGGCCCTCGTACCAGGGCACCGGGTCGCTGTCCGGGGTGCCGCCGTCCGGCAGCTCCTCCGCCGCCGCGCCGTCCCCGGCGTCCCCCGCGTCACCGACGACGACGAGCCGGTCGCCGGGCAGCACGTAGGTGAGCCGCTCCCGGGCCTGCTGGGCGATGTAGGCGGGGTCGGCCTGCCGGTCCAGCTGGGCCTGCAGGTCCGCGGCCCGCTGGGTGAGCGCCTCCTGCTCGGCGGCCAGCTCGGCCAGCTCCTGGCGGCCGGCGACGTACTGCCGGACCGGCCCGGCGAGCGTCATGGCAAGCAGCAGCACCAGCGCGCCCAGCAGGACGGCGCGCCCGGTGAACCGCGGACCGCGACCCGGGGTGCCGGCGCTGCGCGGCGGCCGGCGGGTGGTCCGGCGTCCCGGCCGGCTGTCCACCGCACCCCGGGCGCCGGCGCGCACCGGCCGGGACGACGCCCGGCGGCGACTGCCGCCGGACCTCCCCTGCCGGTTGCGGGCCGTCGAGCTCACGGGTCCTCCCCGCCGGCGGGCGCCGGCCCGGTCACGCGGTCGGGCGCGCGGCCAGCCTCGGGAAGGCGGCGGCGCCGGCGTAGCGCGCGGCGTCGTCCAGCTCCTCCTCGATCCGGAGCAGCTGGTTGTACTTGGCGACCCGCTCGCTGCGGGCGGGGGCGCCGGTCTTGATCTGGCCGCAGTCGGTGGCCACGGCGAGGTCGGCGATCGTGGTGTCCTCGGTCTCGCCGGACCGGTGGCTCATCATCGACCGGTAGCCCGACCGGTGCGCCAGGTTCACCGCGTCCAGGGTCTCGGTGAGGGTGCCGATCTGGTTCACCTTGACCAGCAGCGCGTTCGCCGCGCCGCGGGCGATGCCGTCGGCCAGCCGGGTGGGGTTGGTGACGAACAGGTCGTCGCCGACGATCTGCACCCGGTCGCCCAGCGCGGTGGTCATCGCCACCCAGCCGTCCCAGTCCTCCTCGGACAGCGGGTCCTCGATGGACACGATCGGGTAGGCGTCGACCAGCTCGCGGTAGTAGCCGACGAGGTCCTCGGCGGACAGCGTCCGGCCCTCGAACGCGTAGCCGGCCTCGCTGTGGAACTCGGTGGCGGCGACGTCGAGGGCGAAGGCGATGTCGGTGCCCACGCCGTAGCCGGCCGCCTCCACCGCCTCGACGATCAGGTCCAGGGCGTCCCGGTTGCTCGGCAGCGAGGGGGCGAACCCGCCCTCGTCGCCGAGGCCGGTGGAGAGCCCGCGCTTCTTGAGCACCGACTTGAGCGCGTGGTAGGTCTCGGTGCCCACGGCCAGCGCCTCGGCGAAGGTCGCCGCGCCGATCGGGGCGATCATGAACTCCTGCACGTCGACGTTGCTGTCGGCGTGCGCGCCGCCGTTGAGGATGTTCATCATCGGCACCGGCAGCAGGTGCGCCGACGGGCCGCCGACGTAGCGGAACAGCGGCAGGCCGGAGGACTCGGCGGCGGCCCTGGCCACCGCCAGGCTCACCCCCAGGACGGCGTTGGCGCCCAGCCGGGACTTGTCCGGGGTGCCGTCGAGGTCCAGCAGGCGCTGGTCGACCAGCCGCTGCTCGGAGGCCTCGAAGCCGACCAGCTCCGGGCCGATGACGTCCAGGACGCCGTCGACGGCCTGGGTCACGCCCTTGCCGTTGTAGCGGCTGCCGCCGTCGCGCAGCTCCACCGCCTCGAAGGCGCCCGTGGAGGCGCCGCTCGGCACCGCCGCCCGGGCGATCGTCCCGTCGTCGAGGGCGACCTCGACCTCGACGGTGGGGTTCCCGCGCGAGTCGAGGATCTCCCGCGCGCCTACTGCGTCGATGCTGGCCACGGCGTCAGCCTAGCCAGGCGGGCGCGTCGGACGGGACACCACGCCCGGACCGCTCCCGGCCGCCCCCGCCGCCTACGTCCCGGCTGGGAGCAGGGCCGGGGTCCCGGCTGGGAGCATGGCCGGCGATGAGCACCCCGCCCCGGCCCCGCCCGCACCGCCGCGCGGTCGCCCAGCTGCTGCTCGGGCTGGTGCCCGTGCTCGTCGTCGGCCTGGTGGCGCTCACCGTGCTGGCGGCGCGGCTGCCGTCCGCCCGGGCGCCGCTGGCCGCGGCCACAGCCACCGCCGCGGCCACGGTCACCGAGGGCGGCGGACCACCGGACGGGCGGGGGCTGGCGGTCGCCTTCCGGGACGACGACGGCCGGGAGCGGACCGGTCGGCTGGTGCTGCGCCGCCCGCTCGACGTCCCGCCCGGCGCGGCGCTGACGGTCCGCTACGACCCGGACGACGCGGGGGACCCGGTCCGGGTCCACGCCGACGGGGACGCCACCTCGGCGGTGGTCACCGACCTGCTGTTCGGGCTGCTCGCGGTGGTCGCCGTCCTGGCGGTGACCGGTGCGCTCACCGCCGCCCGGCTGCTCGGCCGGCCCCGGTTGCACCGCCGGCCGGTGACGCGCGCGGCGGCGACCCACCTGGTGGGCCGGCAGGGCCTGGTGGTGCGCAGCTGGCTGGAGCTGTCCACCGCGGCCGGGACGCGCTGGCTGCCGGTCCACTGGGCGCCGGAGCTGGAGCGGCTGGCCCCGGGCGCCCAGCTGACCGTGCACGGCGACCCGGCCCGCGACCGGCTGGTGCTGCCGGTGGTCGACGGCAGCGAGGTGTGGCCGTCGGGCCGGGTGCGGTCACGCGAGCCGCGCGGGGACCTGCGCCAGGCCGGGGTGGACCGGGAGGCGACCGACCTCGGGATGGCCCGGCAGGCGCGGGCCGACGGGGTGCTGCCGTTCCTGGCGCCGGTGCTCGGCCTGCTGTGGGCCTACGTCAGCGAGAGCGGGACCGGCGGCTTCCTGGTGACCACGGCGCTGGCCGCCGGGGTGCTCTTCTGGCTGCCCCAGCTGCTGGGCTCGGACCCCCGGGCCACCCGAGCCTGACGGCCCCGTTGCAGGGGCCCGCGGCGAGCTCGCGAGCCGTGGGGGGCAACGGGGTCCTTCCTCCACTCAGGAGGCGGCGGCGTCCAGCTCGTCGGCGTAGCGGCGGACGGCGGCGCGCAGGGCGTCCTCGGCGTCCCAGCCGCGGTCCCGGGCGGCGACCACCAGCCCGAGCAGCTGCTCCCCCAGCTCCGCGGCGTCCCGGGCGGTCAGCTCGGCCGCGGCCGGCGTGGGCAGCCCGGCGCGGGCCGCGCGCCCGGCCAGGGCGGCGCCCCAGGAGGTGGCCGGCTGGGAGCGGGAGACGCCCTCGGTGGGCGAGCGTCGCTGCTTCTCGGCCTTCTTGATCTCCTCCCACCCCCGCTCGACCGCGGCCACGTCCCGGGGACCGGCGTCCCCGAAGACGTGCGGGTGCCGGCGGACCAGCTTGTCGACCAGGCCGGCCGCCACGTCGTCGACGTCGAAGGCGCGCGCCGGGTCGGCCTCGGCGGCGACCCGGGCGTGGAAGGCGACCTGCAGCAGCACGTCGCCGAGCTCCTCGCGCATGGCGACCGGGTCGTCGTCGACGATCGCGTCGTAGGCCTCGTGCGCCTCCTCCAGCAGGTACCCGCGCAGCGAGGCGTGCGTCTGCTCGGCGTCCCAGGGGCAGCCGCCGGGTGAGCGCAGCCGGTCCATCACGGTCACCACGTCCAGCAGCCGGGCCCCCGGCGGCTCAGGGGCGCCGGCCACCAGCGGGCCCGCGCCCTCGGCCTCCTCGGGGGTGAGCAGGCAGGTCGCCCCAGGGGGCACGTCGGCCAGCGCGGCGACGTCGGTGACCGGCGTCCCGGCCTCGCGCAGCGCCTGCGCGGTGGCCGCTGCCCCGGGCAGGGCCACCAGCGGGTCGGCGGACCGCACGGCCTGCCAGCCGGCGGGGGCGAGGAGGCCGGGGAGCCGCGGGCTGACGGAGACCAGGACGGGGGTCGGCACGCCCGTCAGTCTCCGCTGCCCCCTGCGGGCGGCGCGCCGGGAGTCCCGGGCGGGGTCTGGGCCGCGCCGGCGCCGGCGTCCTCCAGCAGCTGCACCACCCCGCCCTGGCCGGGGACGACCTGGCCGTCCTGCAGCACCCCGTAGCGCGGGTTGACGGTGACGTCGAGGTCGGCCTGCACGTCGGCGACCAGCTGGGCGCCGGCCTGGTCGGCCTCGGTGCCGGCCTGCTGGGCGAGCTGCTCACGGGCCTCGGCGAAGGTCGGGACGACGCTGCCGGCCACGAAGCCGACGACGACGCCGCCGGCCTCCGGGACGGCGCGGGCGAACCCCTGGCCGGGCGGGGTCGCCGCGACCGGCTCGGCGAGCACCTCGGGCACCTCCCCGGGCCCGAAGGGCCGGACCGCGGGCAGCGTGTTCGGGCCGGGGTGCTGCGCCGCCAGCGCCGGGTAGGCGGCGGGGTCGGCGACGAGCTGGGCCAGCACGGCGTCGCCGGTGGCCTGGTCGGGCACGGTGATGATGCCCAGCTGGACCTGGGCCAGCGAGGCGCGCGCCTCCTCGTAGCGGCGCTGCAGCGCGGCCTCGGAGAGGTCGGCCTCCCCGGCGGCCGCGGCCAGCTGCACCCGGACCAGCTGCTGGCGGACGTTCTCCTCCACGTCCTCGGCGCTGACCCCCTGCTCCTGCGCCAACTGGCGGAAGACGCCCTCCGGCTCGGCCCCGGCCAGCAGCGTGCCGATCCGCTCCCGCACCTGCTCGTCGGTCACCGTGACGTCGTAGCGGGCGGCCGCGACGTCGTAGACCTCCTCGGCCACCTGCAGTCCCAGCACCTGCCGGGTGTAGCCGGTCCGGTCGGCGGCGGCGAACGCGGCGATGTCGGGGTCGGCCAGCCGCTCGTCGACCGCCGTCCGCAGCTCGGCGACGCTCACCTCGGCGTCGCCGACGTAGGCGGCGACGTTCGGGGACGTGCGGCAGCCGGCCAGGACGGCGACCCCGGCCAGGCCGACGGCGAGCACGGCGGTTCCTCTGCGACGCGACACGCCAACGAGCGTGCCACAGCCGGTGTGCCGCACGCCGCAGACGCACGTGGTGCCGTTGGCCCCGTCCCGGGACCCGCCGTGAGCTCGTGAAGGGCGGGGAGGACGGGGTCCTCCGTCAGGAGGTGACGGTCAGGCCCCTGCCGGGCCCCGCCGCGAGTGGAAGGACCCGCTCCTCCCCGACCCTCGCGAGCTCGGGCCGGGCCCCTGGAGCGGGCCATGGGCAGGAGGCCCCCTCAGGAGGCGACGGGAACGGGTGCCTCCAGGACGGCGGACAGCAGGGCGTGCAGCTTCTCGAGCAGCGCCACGTCCCGCAGCGGGGTGCGGCGGTCCGGGCCGACCGGCACCTTCAGCGACACCGTCTGCACCGTCGACTTGTAGGTCGCGCCGTCGGCCAGCCGGGCCAGCTTCATCTGCTGGGACTCCCGCAGGTCGACCGGGCTCACCCGGATCGACCGGCCCTGCATGGACACCTCGGTGACGCCCAGCGTGCGCACCGCGGCACGGAACCGCGCGACGGCCAGCAGGTTGAGCACCGGCGCGGGCGCCGGGCCGTAGCGGTCGGTCAGCTCGTCCAGCACGGCCTGCGCCTGGTCGTCGTCGGTCACCGAGGCCACCTTGCGGTAGGCCTCCATCCGCAGCCGTTCACCGGGCACGTAGTCGTGCGGCAGGTGCGCGTCGACCGGCAGGTCGACCCGGACGTCGGCCGGCTCCACCGCCGGGGACTCCCCCGTCGCCTGCGCCCGGTAGTCGCTGACCGCCTCCCCGACCAGCCGCACGTACAGGTCGAAGCCGACCCCGGCGATGTGCCCGGACTGCTCGCCGCCGAGCAGGTTGCCCGAGCCGCGGATCTCCAGGTCCTTCATCGCCACCGCCATGCCGGCGCCGAGGTCGGTGTTGTGCGCGATGGTGGTCAGCCGGTCGACCGAGGTCTCGGTCAGCGGCTTGGACGGGTCGTAGGTGAAGTAGGCGTACGCGCGCTCCCGGCCGCGGCCGACCCGGCCGCGGATCTGGTGCAGCTGCGACAGCCCGAAGGCGTCGGCCCGGTCGACGATCAGGGTGTTGGCGTTGGGGATGTCCAGCCCGGACTCGACGATCGTGGTGGCGACCAGGACGTCGTACTCCTTCTCCCAGAAGCCGACCATGATCCGCTCGAGCTCATGCTCCTTCATCTGCCCGTGCCCCACCGCGATCCGGGCCTCGGGCACCAGGTTGCGGATCTTCGCCGCGGCCTTGTCGATCGACTGCACCCGGTTGTGGATGACGAACACCTGGCCGTCGCGGAGCAGCTCGCGGCGGATCGCGGCGGCCATCTGCTTGTCGTCCCAGGCGCCCACGTAGGTCAGCACCGGGTGCCGCTCCTCCGGCGGGGTGAGGATCGTCGACATCTCCCGGATGCCGGTCAGGCTCATCTCCAGGGTGCGCGGGATCGGGGTGGCCGACATCGACAGCACGTCGACCGCCGTCCGCATCGTCTTCAGGTACTCCTTGTGCTCGACCCCGAAGCGCTGCTCCTCGTCCACGACGACCAGCCCGAGGTCCTTGAACCGGGTGGTCGGCTGCAGCAGCCGGTGCGTGCCGACGAGGATGTCGACCTCACCGGCGGCGAGCTTGCGCAGCGTCTCGTCGCTCTCGGTCTTCGACTGGAACCGGGACAGCACCGCCACCGTCACCGGGAACTGCGCCATCCGCTCGGAGAAGGTCTTGAAGTGCTGGTTGGCCAGCAGCGTCGTCGGCACCAGGACGGCGACCTGCTTGCCGTCCTGCACCGCCTTGAACGCCGCCCGGATGGCGATCTCGGTCTTCCCGTAGCCGACGTCGCCGCAGATGATCCGGTCCATCGGCACCGGCTGGGCCATGTCGGCCTTGACCTCGTCGATCGCGGCCAGCTGGTCAGGGGTCTCGTGGAACGGGAAGGCGTCCTCCAGCTCCCGCTGCCAGACGGTGTCCGGACCGAAGGCGTGGCCCTTGCTCGCCATCCGCGCCGAGTACAGCCGGATCAGCTCGGCGGCGATCTGCTTGACCGCCTTGCGGGCCTGGCCCTTGGTCTTGGCCCAGTCCGCGCCGCCCAGCTTGGACAGCGCGGGCGCCTCGCCGCCGACGTAGCGGGTCAGCTGGTCCAGGGCGTCGGTGGGCACGAACAGCCGGTCCGGCGGCTGGTTCCGCTTGCCTGGGGCGTACTCGACGATCAGGTAGTCGCGCTGGCCGCCGTGCACGGTGCGGCTGACCATCTCCACGTAGCGGCCGATGCCGTGCTGCTCGTGCACGACCAGGTCACCGGGCTGCAGCTGCACCAGGTCCACGGCGTTGCGCCGGCGGGCCGGCATCTTCGTCGCGTCCCGCATCGACGTGCCGCGCTGGCCGGTGAGGTCGTGCTCGGTGACCAGCGCCAGGCCGATGCCCGGGAAGGCGAACCCGGCGTCCAGGTTGCCCTGGGTGACGTGGGTCAGGCCGGCGTCAGGAGCGGCCTCGATGCCGGGCACCAGCCGGGCGCCGAGGTCGGCCTCGGTGAGCTGGTCGGTGGCGCGCTGGGCGGGGCCCGGGCCGGCGAAGGTCAGCACCACCCGCCAGCCCTCCCGGCCCCACGTCCGCAACTGGTCGAACGCCCGGGCCTGGTCGCCGTGGAACCGCTCGACCGCGGTGGCGTCCAGCGCGACGTGGGTGTCGTCGTCCTCGGTGGCGAGGGTGAACGCACCCGTCGTCCACCACGGCAGCCCGCGGCCGCGGGCGGCGTCCGCGACGTCAGCGAGGTCGCGGAAGGACGACGCGCCCAGGTCGATCGGCGCCTCGCCGGCCGCGGCGGCGGTCTGCCACGAGGCGGCCAGGAACTCCTCCGCGGTGCGCACCAGGTCCGCGGCCCGGCTGCGCACCCGCTCGGGGTCGAGCACCAGCACGTGCGTCCCGAGCGGGACCAGGTCGGTGAGCAGGTCCATCGCGTGCCCGCCGATCAGCGCCGGGATGAGCGACTCCATCCCCTCCACGGCGATGCCCTCGGCGAGCTTGCCGGCCACCTCGGCCAGCTCCGGGTGGTCGACGGCCAGCTGTGCGGCGCGGGCCCGGACCTCCTCGGTGAGCAGCAGCTCCCGGCACGGCGGCGCCCACAGCCGTTCGGGACGCTCGTCCAGCGACCGCTGGTCGCTCGCGGAGAAGTACCGCAGCTCGTCGACCTCGTCGCCCCAGAACTCGACCCGCACCGGGTGCGGCTCGGTGGGCGGGAAGACGTCGAGCAGGCCGCCGCGGAGGGCGAACTCCCCGCGCTTCTCGACCAGCTCCACCCGGGTGTAGGCGGCGTCGATCAGCGCGCGGGCGACGTCGTCCAGCTCCGCGGTCTGCCCGGGACGCAGCTCCACCGGCACCAGGTCGCCCAGCCCCGGGGACAGCGGCTGCAGGACGCTGCGGACGGGGGCGACGAGCACGTCGATGGCTCCGCCCTCACCGGGGTGCGCCAGGTCGCGGAGGACGGCGAGCCGGCGGCCCACGGTGTCCGCGCGGGGCGAGAGCCGCTCGTGCGGCAGGGTCTCCCAGGCCGGGAAGACCGCGACCCGCCGGTCGGGGACGACGCAGCGCAGCAGGTCGGCGACCGCGTCGGCGTCCCGCTCGCCGGCCGTCACGACCAGCACGGGCACGCCGGCGCCCGGCTGCCCGGCCGCCAGGGCGGCGGCCACCAGCGGCTGCACCGACGGCGGCGCCGTGACGGCCAGCTCGGGAGAGCCGGCCCTCGCCACGACCGAGGCCAGGCCGGGGTCGGTCAGGACGACGTCGAGCACGCCGCGCAAGCTCACGGGGGCCGCTCCTGGTTCCTGGGCCCACGCCCGGCACGCCGGGTGCGCGCGGGGGGCCGTCGCCCAGGATATGCCGGGCGCCGAGACGCCGCGGCCGGTGCGCAGGTCAGGCCAGGGCGGCCGCCGGCTGCTCGGCGGTGATCACCGACAGCGCCGTGCGCAGCAAGGTGCTCGAGGTGTGCATCGTGTACGGGAAGTAGCGGACCTCGACGCCCAGGGCGGCGAAGTCGCGTTCCAGGGCGTCGCCCTTGGCCGTGCCCCGCCAGTCGTCGCCCTTGAACAGCACGTCGAAGCGGACCTCGCGCCAGGTCTCGACCTTGTCCGGGACGACCTCGGCGTGCACCGCGTCCACGAAGCGCAGGTTGCGGACGATCTCCATCCGCTCCGCCAGCGGCACGACCGGGAGCCGGCCCTTGGTCTGCAGCAGGACGTCGTCGGCGACGACACCGGCGACGAGCACGTCGCAGTGCTCACTGGCGTGCCGGAGCACGTTCAGGTGGCCGATGTGGAACAGGTCGTACGCGCCGGGGGCGTAACCGACGACGGGCATGGGTCCTCCTCGGTCCCGGCCGGCGGTGGGGAGACCGCCGACCGTCTACGACCACGCTCGGTGACCTGTCCTCAGGGGACGGCCCGCCGTGCCTGGCTGATGACCGCGAAGCTAGCCCGGATCCGATCACCCTCCGTCATGTCCGCCGGGGCGCTCACCCGTTCGGGCTGCGGATCCGACCCGCTCGGGTCACCCGTCCCGGGCCGCCGTCGGAGCGCCCGGCACCGGAGGGTGCGCGCCGGCCCCCGGAAGGGTGAGCCCGTCCGGGAAGCGGGCTCCGGAGGGCCCCGGCCACCCGAGAATCGCTGCGGGGAACAGCCCACCCGGCGCGACCGCAGGCGGCCGCCCGGCTGTCCCCGTGCCCGTGCAGGTGCCGGGCGCGACAGGGAGCGGGGACATGGAACTCACGGACTACATCGCAGCGCTGCGCCGGCACTGGCGCGTCTGGCTGGGCATCACGGCGGCCGCGCTGGCCGTCGCCCTGGTCGTCATCGGCCTCACGCCGCGCACGTACCAGGCGACCGCGCAGGTGTTCGTGAGCAGCACCACCGACAGCGGCAGCCCCCAGTTCGTCAGCCAGCGGGTCACCAGCTACCCCGACGTCGCGGTGAGCGCCGCCGTCCTCGGCCCGGCCGGTGAGCGGCTGGGCACGTCCACGACCCTGCGGGAGCTGCGCAGCCAGGTGACGGCCACCAACCCGCCGGACACCTCGCAGATCGACGTGGTCGCGACCACCCGGGACGCCGCGTCCGCCGCGGCGGTCGCCAACGCCGTCGCGACCGAGTTCGCCGACGTCGTCGAGGACCTGGAGCAGTCGGCCTCCGGGCGCTCCCCGGTGTCGCTCACAGTGACCAACCCGGCGACCGAGCCGACCGGCCCGGCCTCGCCGCAGACGCTGCACGTGCTCGCGCTCGCCGCCGTCCTGGGGCTGCTGCTCGGTGCGGCCGCGGCGATCGTGCGCAGCCGGACGGACACCCGGCTGCACACCGCCGCGGACGTGCGGGCCCTGGGCGCGCCCGAGACCGTGCTCGCCCCGCCCACCGGGAGGGTCCGGTCCGGCCGGCCGGCGGTGACCCTGGCGCGCCGGCTGGAGGCGCGGGCTGAGTCGGGGCCGGTGCGCGTCGGCTTCCTCTGCCCGGCCCCGGGGGGACGGGCGGCGGCCGAGGCCCTGGCCGGCGAGGTCGCCGCGGAGCTGACCGCACTCGGCGTGCCGACCGCGCTGGACGGCGCCGGGGACCGGACCGGGCCGGACGGCGCCCGGGTGGTCCTCGACATGGCGGAGCCGCACGCCCCGCTGCGCAGCTGGCGGGCCGCGGCCGTCACCACCGACGGCGTCGTGCTCGTCGTGCCCAGCGGCCGGGTCGAGGCCGCCGCTCTGCTGGAGCTGCGCACCGTGCTCGCCGACGCCGGGCTCCCCGTGCTGGCGACCGCGGTCACCCCTCGGCCCGCGCGGTCGGCGCGATCCGGGGCGGACACCGCCGCGACCGCGGGCACCGGCTCCGAGGTGAGGGCGGAGCGGTCCGCGGACGGTGTCCCCGTGCCTGCGGCTGCCGTCGTCCCGACCGCCCGCGACCCGCGGTCCGCGCCGGCCCTCCGCCGGTGAGCGCACCGGTGCTGCCGCACGGCAGCGCCGCGGACGCCCCGGTCGCGGCGACCCCCTCCCCGGCCCGCCCGCCGATCGGCACGGGCGGCACCGCCCGGACCGGGGTGGCGCTGCTGCTCGTGGCCGGGACGGTCGGCTGGCGCCGCGGCGAGTACTTCGCCGGCTCCATCGACCCGGTGGTGGCGGGCAAGGGCCTGATCAGCCTGCTGGCCCTGGCCGGGGCGTTCCTCCTGGCCTCGGCCGCCGGGCCGGCCCGCCGTCGGCTGGGCACCGGCTCGCTGTGGTTCCTCGCCGTCCTGCTCGGCTGCTCGCTGCTGGGCGCCCTCACCTCCGGCCGGCTGCTCCCGGGCGCGGTGGTGTCGGCGCGGGTCGCGGTGCTGGCCGCCACCGTGTTCTTCCTGCTGCGCGCCGGCACCCTGCTCCAGTTCTCCACCGCGCTGGCCCGGGCGTGCGGCCTCATCGGGTCCGTCGCCGCCGTCACCGGGCTGCCCGCGGCAGCCGCCACCGGCCGGCTCGCCGGCGGGCTGCCGCCCCTGGCGCCCAACGAGCTGGCCCTGCTGGCCGGCGTCGTCGTCGTCCACGTCACCTGGCGGGCGGTGCTCGGGGACGTCGGCCCGGGCCGGGCGGTCGCGGCGCTGCTCGCCCTCGGCGTCATCTGGCAGACCGGGTCCCGCACCGGGCTGCTGATGCTCGTGGTCGGCCTGCTGGTCGTCGCCGCGCACGTCCGGCGGGCCCGGGTGGGCCTGGTGGTCAGCGGCCTGCTGCTGGCTGCGCTGGGCGTGCTGGCCGTGGTCACGACCGGCGCCGTCGCTGGCTTCGCGGAACGGGACGGCGCGGGCGTGAGCACGCTGCACTCCCGCTTCATCGCCTGGCGCGCGTCGCTGACCTGGGCGGACTCGGCCTGGCAGCAGGTCTTCGGGGGCGGCCTGTCGGTGAAGATCATCCGGGTGCAGGGCCAGCTCTGGGACACCCAGCCGCTGGACAGCAGCTGGGTGTCCGCGCTGGTGCAGACCGGCGTCCTGGGGCTGCTGGTCGCCGCCTGCTGGGCCGCGTGGGTGCTCCGCGGTGCCTGGCGCGCACCCCGGCCGCACCGCGCGCTGTTCCTCGGGCTGCTGGTCTTCCTGCTCGGCCGCAGCGTCCTGGAGAGCGGCCTGTTCGACGCCACGCCGGCCTTCCTGGCCTTCGTGGCGGTCTCGCTGCTCGCCGAAGGAGGCTCCCGCGAGCGGCTGGCCGCCGAGCTCCGTTCCTCCGCGGGCGACGGCCCCGCGCTCTGACACCATGGCCCGGTCCGCCGCGGGACGAGCTCGGAACGGGAGGGACGACGTGACCGTCGGGACCGTGCTGGTCGCCCACCCCTCCGCCGACCTCTACGGGTCCGACCTCCAGCTGCTGGAGAGCGTGCGCGGGCTGACCGACGCCGGCTGGCGGGTCGAGGTCTCCCTGCCCGCACCCGGCCCGCTCGTCGACCGGCTGCGCGACGCGGGCGCCGCGGTCGGCCTGCTGGACGTCCCGGTGCTCCGCAAGTCGCTGCTGCGGCCGGCCGGCTTCCTCCGCCTCGTCGCCGGCAGCGCCCGCGCGCTGCCCGCGATGCTGCGGCTGCTGCGCGCAACCGGCCCGGACGCGGTGTACGTGAACACGGTGACCGTCCCGCTCTGGCTCGTCGCCGCCCGGCTGGCCCGCCGTCCCGCCCTCTGCCACGTGCACGAGGCGGAGGACGACGCCCCCCGCCTGGTCTCCACGCTGCTCAACGCCCCGCTGCTGCTGTCCCGGACCGTGGTGGTGAACAGCCGGGCCGCCGCGGGCACGCTGCTGCGCGCCGTGCCGCCGCTGGCGTCCCGCACCGAGGTGGTGCACAACGGCGTGCCAGGCCCCGGCCGGGCACCGGTCCCGGCCGATGCGGACGGCGGCCCCCGCCGGGTCGTGCTGGTCGGCCGGCTCTCCCCGCGCAAGGGCACCGACGTGGCCGTGGAGGCGCTGGCGCTGCTGCGCGCACAGGGCCGCGACGTCCGGCTGGAGCTCTGCGGGTCGGTGTTCCCCGGCTACGAGTGGTTCGAGGACCAGCTGCGCGCCCGGGCGTCCGAACCCGACCTGGCCGGCGCCGTGACGTTCTCCGGCTACACCTCGCCGACCTGGCCGGCGCTGGCCCGCGCCGAGGTGGTGCTGGTGCCCTCCCGCGCCGAGCCGTTCGGCAACGCCGCGGTCGAGGCCCAGCTGGCCGGCCGGCCGGTGGTCGCCTCGGCGGTGCAGGGGCTGGCGGAGATCGTCACCTCCGGGGAGACCGGGCTGCTCGTGCCGCCGGACGACGCGCCGGCACTGGTCGCGGCGATCGCGGCGGTGCTCGACGACCCCGCGCTGGCCCGCTCGCTGGCCGACGCGGGCCGGGCCTCCGCGGAGCGGCAGTTCACCACCGGGCGGTACCGGGCCGCGATCAGCGAGGCGGTCCGGCGCACCCGTCGGTGACCGCCCGCCGCCGGCCCGCGCTCCCGGCGGTCAGGCCGCCGGCGCCGCGACCGGCCGGACGTCGGCGGGTCGCCCCAGCGGCGCGGTGCGTGCGGCGGGGGCCCGCAGCACCGTCCGCCGCACGGCGACGGCGGCGAGCACCGGGCCGGCGGCCAGCGCCAGCGGCGCCCACTGCTGACCGCCGTCCACCAGCAGCGCCAGCGCGGCCACCGGCAGCAGCGCGGCCGGCTCGAGCAGCCGGCAGGTGAGCACCCTGCGCTGCCGGTGGTGGGCGGCCGCCAGCCCCGAGTACGGCAGCAGCAGCGCCGCGGCCACGGCGTAGGCACCCCAGCCGAGGACGGCCGCCACCGGCACGCGGTAGGCCCCGCCGGTGAGCAGCGGTCCGGCGACCGGCAGCAGCAGCACCGCCAGCCCGGTGAGCGCGGCGACCGCGGCGGCCAGGCCGGCGGCGGTGCGGTCGGCCCCGCGGACCGACTCCGCCAGCGGGCGGTGCCGCAGGGCGACGTGCGCCGGGAGCAGGTAGGAGCCCAGGCCGGCGACCAGGACCAGGGTGGGCGCGGTGTAGACCCGGGCGGCCTCCAGGGGCCCGTACGCCGCGGCGCCGAGCGCTCCCACGACCACCAGCCGCAGCGCGGTGAAGACGCCGGGACGGACCGTCTGGGACGCCGCCCGCCAGCTGCCGAAGGTCCAGACCGCCCGCAGGTCCGGCGACCGCCAGGGGCCACGGGCCCGCTCCGCGGCGGGCGCCCGCCCCCAGGCGACGACGGCGGCGCCGACCTGGCCGACGAGCAGGGCCAGCAGGAAGTCCGGGAGGGAGAGCGGTCCGGTGAGCGCGCACCCGGCCAGCGTGAGCAGGGCGAGCAGCAGGCTGGTGGCGTCCACCAGCGGCAGCGCCCACCAGCGCCCGGCGGCCATCAGCAGCCGGCGCAGGGTGTCCTCCAGCACGAAGGCGGTGACCGCCAGCCCCAGGACGACGGCGCCGACGGTCCCGACGACCCCGGTCGCCGCACCGAGCGCCGCGCCGGCCAGGCCCGCCCCGCCCGCGACCAGCACGGCGCACACGTGCAGACCCGCCCGGACCCGCGGCTCGTGCCGGTCCAGCACGGTGAGCGAGTCGCCGACCAGGCCGCTGGCGACGGCGGTGGCCAGCACGACCGCGCCGTACAGCAGGGCGAAGGTGGCGAAGCCCGCCGCGCCGAGGGACCGGGCGGCGGCGACCTGGAGCACCAGACCCGCGGCGGCCTGGGTGACCTGGCCGAGGACCGCCCCGGTGGCCGGCCGGCGGAGCAGCCCGAGCAGGCGCGGGACCACGGTCGACCTCCCTCGGTCAGCGGACGGCGGGCCCGGTCGGCGGGCACGGAGGGTCACCGTGACACGGGCGCGCCGCCGTGTCGTCATCCGAACCGGTGAGCGGAGCCGGGACCGACCCGCCCGGGTGACCCGGCGTGCCGAGGGCCCGGCCCGGCCGCGGGGTGCGGCCGGACCGGGCCCGGCTCACGGGACGACGCTCACGGGACGACGGTGGCGGTGACCGGACCGAAGCGGACCGCGACGGGAGCGGTCGAGCTGCCGGTCAGGTAGGCCGCCAGGCCGATGCCGCCGGCCGCCTGCAGCGACGCGGTGGTGTCGGTCCGGGTGAGCGTCGGCACCGTCGGCTCCGTCGCGCCGGACCAGACGGTCGCCGCCAGGTCGGTGGTGCCGGTGCCGGTGACCCGGAGCCGGACCTGCAGCACGTCGCCGGGGCGGTAGGTCAGCCCGGGGACGAGGACCTCCGTGCCGACCAGCGCCTCGGTGGCCGTCCCGGCCAGCCGGGTGACGCCCACGGCGACCCGGCCGTCGGCCAGGAACCGGAGCCGGGCCCGGTACTCCTGGCTGACCGCGACCCGGCGGCCGGTGACGTGGACGTAGGTCCCGCCGCCGGTCGGCGCGGCCGACAGGGACACCGACGTCCGCAGGTCCGTGCGGGTCTGGGAGACCCCGGCCAGGTGCGAGCCGGTGTTGGTGCCGGCCGCCGGCAGGTCCAGCGTGGCGGTCCCGGCGGCCACCCGCTGCCGGGTCGCGCCGGCCTGCGCCGTCCACGCCCCGCCGACGTCGGCCGTGCCGAGCCCACCGGAGACGGTGCGGTCGAAGGCGTCGGAGGCCACCACCCCGGGGGCGGGCGCCGGCGCCGGGGCCGGAGCGGTCACCGTGACCGGCTGGGTCACCCGCGCGGTGGCACCGTCGTCGTCGGTCACCGTGAGGGTCACCGAGTAGGTGCCCGCCGTGGCGTAGCTGTGCGACGCCTTCGCCCCGGTCCCCCGGGTCCCGTCGCCGAACTCCCAGGCGTGGGCCGCGACCGTGCCGTCGGAGTCGGTGGAGCCCGACGCGTCCAGCGTGGCCACCAGGTCCGCCGCGGTCGAGGTGAACCGCGCCGTCGGCGCCGCGTTCGGCGCCGGCGCCGGGCCCACCGGGACGACGGTCAGCTTGGTGAACCGCACCGCGACCGGGCTGGTGGAGCTGCCGGTCAGGTAGGCCGCCAGGCCGACGCCGCCCGGGGACTGCAGCGAGGCCGTGGTGTCCGTGCGGACCACCGTCGGGGTCGCCGGCTCCGGGGAGCCGGCCGGCCACACGGTCGCCTTCAGGTCGGTGGTGCCGGTGCCGGACACCTGCAGCCGGACCTCCAGCGGCGTGCCCACCCGGTACACCAGGCCCGGCACGAGGACCTCGCTGCCGATCAGGGTCTCGGTGGCCGACCCGGCGAGCCGGGTCGTCCCCACCGCGACCCGGCCGTCGGCCAGGAAGCGCAGCCGGGCCCGGTACTCCTGGTTGACCCCGACCCGGCGACCGGTGAGGTACACGTAGGTCCCGCCGCCGGTCGGGGCGGCCGACAGGGACACCGACGTCCGCAGGTCCCCGCTGGTCTGCAGCACACCGGCCAGGTGAGAGCCGGTGTTGGTGCCGGCGGTCGGCAGCTGCATCGTGGCGGTGCCCGGGGCGACCGACTGGCGCGTGGCGCCGGCCTGCGCCGTCCACGGCCCGCCGGTGTCGGCCGTCCCCAGCCCACCGGACACCGTGCGCCCGAAGGCGTCGGAGGCCAGCGCGGTGGTGGCGGTGGGCGTGGCCACCGTGGCGGTCCGCGTGGTGGAGCCGGTGGCGCCGTCGTCGTCGGTGACCGTCAGCCGCACGGTGTAGCTGCCGTCCTTGGCGTAGGTGTGCTGCGCGGTCGCGCCGGTGCCCGTCGTGCCGTCGCCGAAGTCCCAGGCCCAGGACCTGATGTCCCCGTCGCCGTCACCGGACCCGGAGCCGTCGAAGGCGGCGGTGAGGCCGGTCCCGCCGACGGTGAAGGCCGCGGCGGGGGCGGCGTTCGGCGTGGGCGCCGCCACGGTCAGCAGGCTGGTCCGCCGTCCGGTCGCGCCCTTGTCGTCGGTGACCGTGAGCGTCGCCGAGTAGGTGCCGGGAGCGGCGTAGGTGTGCGCCACCGTCGCCCCGGTGCCCGTGGTGCCGTCCCCGAAGTCCCAGCCGTGCCGGACGACGCTGCCGTCGCGGTCGGTCGAGGCGGAGCCGTCGAAGGTCGCGGTCGAGCCGGCCAGCGAGGTGCTGGACGCCGCCACCGGGGCGACGTTCGTCACCCGGCCGGCGCTGCCCAGCTGCTGGTGGCTGGTGATCACGTCGGGGCTCAGCGCCTTGCGGTACAGGGCGACCTCGTCGAGCTGCCCGGTGAAGTACCGGGCGCCGGACCAGGTGTTGTCCCCGCCGATCCGCCAGTAGCCGGTGTACGGCTCGCCGGCCCTGGTGTCGGCGCGGGAGCCCACCAGGACCCCGTCGACGTACAGCGCCATGCCCGCGGGGCTCAGCGAGGCGACCACGTGGTGCCAGGCGCCGTCGTTGTAGCGGGCCGCGCTGTTCACGGTGCGCAGCTCGCCGGTGAAGACGCCGAAGTACAGCTGGCCGATCGCGGTCATGTAGACGTGCCGGTCGTAGTTGGGGCTCTCCCCGGCGGTGGTGCTGCCGAACCCGATCAGCCGGCCGCCGGCGGTGGTGGTGGTCTGGAACCATGCCTCGACGCTGAAGGTGTTCGGCGTCAGGCCCGGCGTGCGGGTGGAGAGGATGCCGGTGCCGGTCCCGTTCGTGCGGGCGGCGGTGTCGGTGTCGCCGCGCACCGCGCCGGCGCGGCCGAGGGTGACCCCGGCGCCGACCGTGAGGTCGTTGCCGCCCGCCTGGTCGTGGGCGGTCGTGCCGGAGGTCTCCCCCAGCGGCCAGTAGCTCTGGGCGCCGTCCCCGAGGACGGCCTGGGCGTAGGCCCGCGCGGCCGGCGCGGTGCCTGCCGCCACGGTCACCGAGACGGTCCCGCCGGTCGCCGTCCGCCCGGTGGCGTCCGACGCGGTGACCCGGTAGCTGTGCGTCCCGGCCGGCACGTTGCGGTCGGTGAAGAGCATGCCCGGCCGGTCCCACCAGTTGGACCACTGGGTGACGGTGTGCACCGGGGTGGTCCCGCCGTCGCGGTAGACCCGGTAGGTCAGCCGGCCGTTGTCCTGGTCGCTGCTGGCGGTCCAGGTCACCCGGGCGGTCCCGGGCACCAGCGAGACGACCTTGGGGGTCAGCCCGCCGCTGTTGGGGCCGAGCTGGTCCGGGGCGATCGCGGTCACCGCGTAGCGGACCAGGCCCTCCTGGGGAGCGCCGTTGACGTTCTTGAACTCACCGCCGTAGACGACGTACTGCCGGTTCCCGGTGACCGACCAGCCGGCCTGGTTCTGCTTGGTGTAGGTGCCGACCGACATGGTCGGGAACCAGTCCAGCAGCCGGGGCGCGGGCTGGCCGGCGAAGGCGGTGTTCCCGCGCAGGTCGGCGACCGTCTCGTTCCGGCCGACGGCGCTCAGGGACAGCGCGGTGGCGTACCGGAAGACCAACGGGTTGTGGTCGGGGTAGCCGCCGATGTTGGAGCAGTCGTGGGCGTGGGTGGCCAGGTACAGCGCGCTGCCGTTGGAGTAGTTGGAGTAGGAGTCCCCACGGCAGTCGGCGATCCAGCGGACCGCGCCGCCGGCGGCCTCCACCGCGAACGCGCCCTCGAGGTTGCCCGGTCCGTAGAAGTCGTAGCCGGTGCCGTAGACGGCCGACCCGTCGGTGCTGAGGCTGTAGACGGCGGAGTTGACGCCCTGGTTGGTCGTCATCGAACCGATGGCGAAGGGCCGGGTGGCACCGGTGCCGGCGTCCATCGCCCCGACGCCGGTGGCCCGGACGCCGTTGATGGTGTGGAACCGCCCGGACGCGACCACCTGGCTGCCGCCGCCGGTGAGCACCAGGGACAGCACCTCGGTGCTGGTGCGCGCGTTGGCCGCCGTGTCCAGCGTGCCGGGGATCGGCTTGCCGGCCGCGTCGAAGTAGGGCAGCCGGTTGCCGTCGGTCGGGCCGGTGCCCAGCACCGGCGCCCAGGGCAGCACGGCGCCGGTGGCGGCCGACACCGCGGCCAGGCGGGCCCGGGCGAAGGACCCGACGGCCGCGAAGTTGCCGCCCAGGTAGACGGTGGAGTCGGTGGCGGCCAGCGCACGGACGGAGCTGGACACGCTCGGCGCGAAGCCCGGCACCAGCTTCCCGGTGGCCGTGTCGTAGGCGGCGACGTGCCGGCGGGTCTGGCCGTTGGCGACGGTGAAGTCGCCGCCGACGTAGATCCGCGACCCGTCCGGCGACGCGGTCACCACCCGGGCCTGGGCGTTCAGGTCCGGGGCGAACCAAGTGATCAGCGCGCCCGTGCGGATGTCGTAGGCGAGCAGGTTCCGGCGGGTCGTCAGCTGGGTGCCCGGCGCGGCTCCCGCGGGGCGGGCGGTGGCGAACTCGCCCGCGGCGTAGACGGTGGTGCCCACCACGGCCTGCGACCAGACGACGCCGTCGACCTGCACCGTCGGCAGGGCGTCGGCGGTGACCGTGGGCGGGGTGCCCGGGTCGGCCGGGTTGACCGGTGCGGAGTCCGCGCGCGCCGTCCCGGTGAGGACCCCGCCCACGGCGCCGCCGACCAGGAGGCAGCTGAGCACCCCCGCCACCAGCGCCCGCGCCGTCGCCGACGTCCGTCCAGACATCCGTGTTCCCCGCTCGCTCAGCCATCGGCCGGTCCTGGTGGACCGGTCGACGAACACTAAGCGTGACGAGGGCTCCGCCCTCATCCCCTGATCCGGTGACGGTGGGTACACGTTAGGGCGGAGAGATCGCCCGTTCCGGCACTCTGCGGAGTCGATCCGGCCCTCAGGCCACCCGGACGGTGACCTTCCGTGCTGTGGACGGGGAACGCCCCGGACGCAGCACGGCCCCCTCGACCAGGCGGTCGAGGGGGCCGGTGTGCGGGAGGACGGGGGTCAGCCGGGCGACCCCGTGAAGACGGCGATCGGGGCGCCCGCGGCAGAGCCGACGCCGATCGTGACGTCGTCCTGCTCGCCGGAGGGCACCCGGAAGACGTAGGTCCCCTCCGCGGCCTCGCCGGGACGCAGCACCCCGGCGAACGGCGCCTGGGAGACGTCGTCGAGCGGGGACCCGGGGGTCCGGTCGGCGCCGTACGCGAGGTCCACGGTCACCCCGTCGACGCCGAGGTCGGCGCCGGTGCCGTTCGCCAGGCGCACGGTGACCCGTAGCGCGGGTCCGTTGACGTTGCCCGGACCGGTCGCCTCCCCCTGGATCGACTCGATCCGGGTCAGCGACGCGGTGACGCCCTGCACCGGGACCTCCTCGTCCAGCGGGACGGCCGGCAGCGAGGGGGGCGGCTGGTCCAGGCCCCCGGCCGCCGGGGACGGCGCCGGGTCCTCGACAGCGGGCGCGTCGGACGTGGTCGCCGCCGCGCCCGGCTCCGCGGTCGGGTCCGTCGTCGCCGGGTCCCCGGTGGGGGACGCCGACGGGGACGCCGCCGAGGTACCCGCAGCCGGGCTGCCGGCCGCGGTGGCGTCCTCGTCCGGTCCCAGCACCGACCCGAGGACGACGAGCGCCGCCACCAGCACTGCCCCGACCGCCGCCGCGACCAGCCGGCGCCGGCGTGGGCGCGGCGGCGTCGGGGTGTCCGGTCCCTGCGGGGTGCTGATCATCGACCCAACCTGCCCATCTCGGCGAACCACGCGAACGAGGCCAGGGCCAGGTAGCCGGCCGTGGCGAGGAAGAGCAGCCCGTAGGCCGCGAGGAACACCGGTGGCGCGCCGAGGAGGGCGAACACCAGGCACAGCACCCCGTAGTCGGTGGGGGCGACCACCAGCGAGCGCAGCACGCCGGGGCGCTCACCGGCGGCGCCGGCGGCCCGGGTGGGCGCTCCGTGCTGCGCGCGCATCGCCTCGTTGAGCAGGGTGGCGAAGAACAGCACCACCGCGACCACCGAGAAGCCCAGCGGCAGCAGCAGCTCCGCGCCCCGGTCTCCCGGCTCGGAGCGGTACAGCCCGACCAGCAGCGCCAGGTGCAGGCTGCCGATCTTGGCGGCGTCGACCATGTGGTCCAGCCACTCCCCGGCCGGTGACCCGCCGCCGCGCAGCCGGGCGAGCTGGCCGTCGGCGGAGTCCAGCGCGTACCCGAGGACGAGCAGGCCGGCGACCGCCAGGCCGAGGGTCCCCGACACCGGGACCGCGGCCAGCAGCCCGATCCCGGTGAAGGTGCACAGGGCGCTGAGCGCGGTGACCGCGTTCGGGGTCAGCCCGGCGTGGAATGCGGCCGCGGCCAGCGCCCGGCCGAGCCGCCGGTTGACGAACCGGGAGTACGCCGGCGCGCCGGCCGCGCCCTTCTGGGCCGCCCGGAGGCGGCGCACGGTCGTGCCGAAGGACTCGCCGGCCGGGCGGAGCGGGGACGGCGCCGGCGGTGGCGGCAGGGTCTGGCTCACGCCCCGGCCACCCGTGCCGGTGTCGCCGGGGCTGGCGGCTCGGCGCCGGCAGCCGCCGGACGGCGGAGCGGCGGGTGCGCCCGGGGACGCCGGGGAGCGGGCACCGCCGGCACGGTCGCCGGCCCGGCCGGACCCGGTGCGGGCACGGCCTGCTCCGGCCGGTCGGCCGGCTCGGGGACGGGCCGGGGCGCCGGAGCCGGACCGGCGATCAGACGCCGGCCGCTGGGCCGCGAGCGCGGGAAGTCCCGCGCGGCGAGCCGCCGGCAGAGCACCTCGTAGCTGGCGGCCACGGCGTCCCAGTCGTAGCGGGCGGACAGCGCCCGGGCCTGCTCGCCGTCCCGCGCGGTCCGGTCCGGGTCGGCCTCGGCCGCCTCCAGTGCCGCGGCCACGTCCCCGGCGGTGGTGAAGTACCTGCCACTGGTCTCCAGCACCTCGCGGTTGAAGGAGACGTCGTAGGCGATGGTGGCCGCACCGGCGCCGATGGCCCGCAGCAGGGAGGGGTTGGTCCCGCCCACCGAGTGGCCGTGCAGGTAGGTGCGGCTGTGCGCGTACAGCTGGTCGAGCTGCTCCTGGTCCCACACCCCGCCCAGGAAGCGCACCCGGTCGTCGCCCAGCGCGTGCACGCGGCGGGTGTACTCGTCGGCGTAGGGCGCCGAGCCGACCACCACCAGCGGGAGCGCGGCCGAGCTGCGCCGGTAGCCGTCGACGATGACGTCGACGTGGTTCTCCGGCTCGAAGCGGGCGACGACGAGGTGGTAGCCGCCCGGGGTGAGGTCCAGCTCGGCCAGCTTGCCGGTGGCCGAGCCGTCGACCTGGGGGGCGCCGTAGGCGATCTGCTCGGTCGGCGCGGCGAACTCGTCGCGGTAGTAGTCGGCGATGCCGCGGGCGTCGGCGATCAGCGCGTCGGACCAGCGGACCGACAGCGCCTCCACCGCGCGGTAGTAGCGCTGGCCGACCCCGCCCCACTTGGCCCGCTTCCACTCCAGGCCGTCCACGTGCGTGGCGACCGGGATCCGGGCGGCGCGCACCAGCGGCAGCCAGGGCGCGTTGGCGGCGTTGAAGACGATGGCGGCGTCCACCCGGTGGATCAGCAGGTGCGCCACGGACAGCCCGGTGTGGCTCAGCGTCTCCAGCGACCGACGGCGCAGCGCGGGCAGGTGGACCAGCCGCATCCCGAGGTGGGTCCGCGGGCGGTCGCCGTCCGCCGTCGTCCGGCAGTAGACGACGACGTCGTGCCCCTGGTCGGCCAGCCGGCGGCCGACCTCTTCGACCGCCGTCTCGAAGCCGCCGTAGCGCGCCGGCACGCCACGCGTGCCCACCAGGGCGATGCGCAGCCTGCCCGAGGTGCGTCGTGCCATCGTGTCGCTCCGTTTCTCCTCCGGACGCCGCGGCAGGGCCGGCGGCCGCGAGGGCGCCGGCCCGACTCCGCGCCGTCCGGCGGGATGGACCTCATCCGGACCTCGTCGGCCCGATCACCGAGACCATCGGTCCGGGCGGACGGCGGCTCTCGTCCACGGGCGGCGCGGTCACCCCGACGGGTGACCGCGGTCCGGCGGGCGGAGCGATGGCTCGGCAGGCGCCGGAGCGGCGGCTCAGTAGGCGCCGGAGGCGGTGGCGACGGCGCGCACGGTCTTCCAGAGGATCAGCAGGTCCAGGGCCAGCGACCAGTTCTCCACGTAGCGCAGGTCGAGCCGCACGGCCTCCTCCCACGGGAGGTCGCTGCGGCCGGAGATCTGCCAGAGGCCGGTCAGGCCCGGCTTGACCAGCAGCCGGCGGCTCACCGAGCTGTCGTAGCGGGCGACCTCCGCGGGCAGCGGCGGACGCGGACCCACCAGGGACATCTCGCCCTTCACCACGTTGACCAGCTGGGGCAGCTCGTCCAGGGACAGCCGGCGCAGCCAGCGGCCCACCGGGGTGACCCGGGGGTCGGCCCTCATCTTGAACAGCAGGCCGTCCGCGTCGTTGCCGTCGCTGAGCCCGGCCACCTGCTGGTCCGCCCCGACGACCATGCTGCGGAACTTCAGCATGCTGAACTCCACGCCGCCCAGGCCGACCCGCCGCTGCCGGTAGAACACCGGGCCCGACCGGCGGACCAGCAGCGCGATGGCGACCAGCACGGGCAGCAGCGCGATCAGGCCGGCGAGCGCCACCGACCGGTCGAGCCCGTTCTTCACCACCCGGCGCCAGCCGGAGAAAGTGGGCTGCTCCACCGACAGCAGCGGCAGCCCGTCGAAGGGGCGGATGTGCAGCCGGGGGCCGGCGACCTCGACCAGGCCGGGGGCCACCAGCAGCTCCAGGCCACTGCCCTCCAGCTGCCAGCTGAGCGTGCGCAGGTACGCCGAGGCGGTGTCGCTGGCCGAGGTGACCGCCACCGCGTCGGCCCCGGTCCGGGCGGTGGTGCCCAGCACGTCCTCCAGGCCGGAGACGGGCAGGTCTACGGCGGCCTCGACCCGGGTCCGGTCGGCGACGGGCACGCACAGCGCGACCACGTCCAGGCCGACGTGCGGGGTACGCCGCATCCGGTCCAGCAGTTCCAGCGCGGCGCCGCCGCGGCCGACCAGGACGACCCGCTTGACGCACCGGCCGGAGGCCCGCTGGGTGTGCAGCAGCTGCCGGGCGACGTAGCGGCCGACGAGGGTGAGCAGGGTGAGCGCCGGGACGGCGAGCACCACCAGCGCCCGGCTCAGCTCCAGTGCGGCGGCGTAGGACACGAAGCCGAGGACGGCGAGCAGCACCAGCCCCGCCCGTCCGACCCGGCGGTACTCCTCGCCGCCGGAGTCGAACAGCCGCTGGTCGTACCCGCCGCACGCGGCGATGAGGGCCGGCCACGAGACGACCAGGGAGGCGCTGGCCCACAGCAGGTCGCTGTACGGGGTGACCGGTGCCGGGTGCAGGGCGACCACGACGGTGCCGGTCGAGGCCGCGGCCAGGACCTCGGCGGTGAGCAGCAGCCGCTGGTACCGGCGCACCCAGCGACGCGCGCCGCGGTGCGCCAGCCGGACCGGCCGGGCGGCGGCCGGCGGAGGGGACGGGCGGGGCGTGGGCACGACCCGGGCCCGGCCGAGGCGGCCGGTCAGTTCGGTGCGTTCCAGCAGCACGGCTTCTCCCAGGCACTCCGGCGGTGACGGAACGTCGCCGCCGACGCCCACGTGCCCCCGGTCCAGGGGATGGGCGCCGGTCGACGACGGGCCCAACCATCACCGTGAGTCACCAGAGCGGCAATCGCTCCGCCCCGTCTTCACTCGAAGGGAGACGCCGCTCCCCCCGGCCGACCACCCGTTCGTGCGGGCGGTCGGCTCAGCTGCGGGGGTGCACCACGTTCTGGGCGGCCTCGAGTCCCCGTTCGAGGAGCAGCTCGGTGGCGTCGGCCGCCTCGGCGACCAGCAGGTCCAAGGTCTTGCGCTCGGTCGCGGAGAAGTCCTTCAGCACGAAGTCGGCCGGGTCCTGCCGGCCCGGCGGCCGGCCGATGCCGATCCGCACCCGCAGGTAGTCGCGGGTGCCCAGGGAGCGGGAGACAGAGCGGACCCCGTTGTGCCCGCCCTCCCCGCCGCCGCGCTTGAGCCGCACCACCTCGAAGGGCAGGTCCAGCTCGTCGTGCAGCACGACCAGGTCGCCGGCCGGCAGGGAGTGGTAGTCCAGCAGCCCGCGGACCGGCCCGCCGGACTCGTTCATGTAGCTGGTCGGCTGGGCGAGCACCACCCGGCGGCCGGCCAGCCGGCCCTCACCGGACACCGCCCGCGCCCGCGGGCCCTTGCCCGGCGACAGCTTGATCCCGGCCCTGCCGGCCAGCTCGGCCAGCACCATGGCACCGACGTTGTGCCGGTTCCCGGCGTAGCCGGGACCCGGGTTGCCGAGGCCGACGACGAGAAAGGGGCCCTCGGAGGGCGGGGCCGGAGACGCCGCGGGGGCGCCGGCCGTGCCGGCGCCCCCGCGGGTCGTGCTCTCGCTCAGCGGACTCAGGACTCGTCGGAGTCGGCGGCCTCGATCGACTCGCCGCTGCCCTGGTCGGACGGCTCGCCGACCACGTCGCCGTCGGCGTCGGACTCGTCGCGCTCGATGCCGGCCTCGGCCTCGGCGTCGGCCAGCTCGGCCTCGAGCTGCTCGGCGGTCGGCGCGCCGAGGAAGCCGATGACCAGCGCCTCGGGGTCGGTGACCAGGGTCGCGCCGGCCGGCAGCGGGAGGTCGCCGGCGGTGATGCCGTTGCCCGCAGTGCGGCCGGTGATGTCGACCTCGATGGTCTCCGGGAGGTTGGTGGCGTCGGCCTCGAGGGAGACGGTGTTCAGCTGGTGGTTGCTGATGGTGTCCGGCGCCGGCTCGCCGACGATGACGACGGGGACGTCGACGGTGGTCTTCTCGCCGCGGCGGACCAGCAGCAGGTCGACGTGCTCGTGCACCCGGCTGATCGGATCGCGCTGCACGGCCTTGGTCAGCGCGAGCTGCTCCTTGCCGTCCAGCACGACGGTCAGCAGCACGTTCGTGCCGCCGTTGCGCAGCGCCGCGGCGAACTCGCGGGCCGGCAGGGACAGGTGGACGACGTCCTGGCCGTGGCCGTAGAGGACGGCGGGGACGCGGCCCTCGCGGCGGGTCCGGCGGGCGCTGCCCTTGCCGAACTCGGTGCGGGTCTGGGCCTCGAGGCGGAAGTCAGCCACGGTGGTGTGCTCCTCAACAGGTGGATCGGGGTCCTGGGCCGGCGAGCGCGGCACACCCGAGAGGGAGCACGCACGTCGATCACGGAGCACGGTCGGACCGTCTCCCTCGCCGGGCAGCGACGACCAGCCTACCCGACGACATGCGGTCGACATCGAGCGAGTCGAAGACCCAGGAGGCTTGGGCGGACCAGCGCCCTCACCGGGGGACCCCGGACCGTCGTCCCGGTAGGGACGTCTGCGGTCAGCGGCGCGGGGCCGGAGGCTCCCGCCGAGGACCGCAGGCCGGTCCGACCGCCGCGCCGTCACGGGGGCCGGAGGCTCCCTGACGACGCGGCGGGCAACGGCTCAGCGGCCGCCGGGGACGGCCGCTGGCCGCGGTGCGATCCGTCAGGATCGCGATGTCACGAAGCCCCGTCGAACAGGCTGGTCACCGAGCCGTCCTCGAAGACCTCCTTGATCGCCCGGGCGAGCAGCGGGGCGATGGAGAGCACGGTGAGCTTGTCGAACTGGCGGGCCGGCTCGATGGGCAGCGTGTTGGTGATGACGACCTCGCTGACCCGGCTGTTCTTGAGCCGGTCGACGGCGGGGCCGGAGAGGACGCCGTGCGTCGCGGTGATGATCACCTCGGCGGCGCCGGAGGCGAACAGCGTCTCGGCGGCCTTCACGATGGTGCCGCCGGTGTCGATCATGTCGTCGACAAGGATGCAGACCCGGCCCTCGACCTCGCCGACCACGCGGTTGGCGACGACCTCGTTGGGCCGGCTGACGTCGCGGGTCTTGTGGATGAAGGCCAGCGGCGTGCCGCCGAGCTTGTCGCTCCACCGCTCGGAGACCCGGACGCGACCGGAGTCGGGGGACACGACGGTCAGGTCGCGGTCGCCCCACTTCCGCTTGACCTCCTCGATGAGGAGGTCCATCGCGAACAGGTGGTCGACGGGGCCGTCGAAGAAGCCCTGGATCTGCGCGGTGTGCAGGTCGACGGTCATCAGCCGGTCGGCGCCGGCGGTCTTGAACATGTCGGCGACCAGCCGGGCGGAGATCGGCTCGCGGCCGCGGTGCTTCTTGTCCTGCCGGGCGTAGGGGAAGAAGGGCGCGACCACGGTGATCCGCTTGGCCGACGCGCGCTTGAGCGCGTCGACCATGATCAGCTGCTCCATGAGCCAGGTGTTGATCGGGGCGGTGTGGCTCTGCACGACGAAGGCGTCGCAGCCGCGTACCGACTCCTCGAACCGCACGAACAACTCGCCGTTGGCGAACTCGTAGGACGACGTCGGGATCGGGCTGACGCCCAGGTGCCCGGCGATCTCGTCCGCCAGTTCGGGGAATGCCCTGCCGGAGAAGAGCATCAGGCTCTTGTTGGTGGTCTGCCGGATCGTGCTCATCGGCTCTGCTGTCCCCCTGCTCGTTCGTCGGCCGGCGCGGGGTCCGGCGACCGGTCCCCGCCGCGCCGGCCGGTACCGTCCTGCGCCGCTGCGGCGGCCTCGGCCGCGGGGGTCCCCGGGCGTCGGCGTCCCACCCAGCCTGCCACATTGCGCTGGCGTCCCCGGGCCACGGCCATGGCACCGGGCGGCACGTCCTGGGTGATCACCGACCCGGCGGCGGTGTAGGCACCGTCCCCGACCTGCACGGGGGCGACGAACATGTTGTCCGCGCCGGTACGGGCGTGGCGGCCGATGGTGGTGTGGTGCTTGGCGACGCCGTCGTAGTTGACGAAGACCGTCGCGGCCCCGATGTTGGTGTGCTCGCCGATGGTGGCGTCGCCGACGTAGGACAGGTGCGGCACCTTGGCACCCTCGCCGAGCCGGGCGTTCTTGGTCTCCACGAAGGTGCCGACCTTGGCGCCGCGGGCCAGCTGCGTGCCGGGACGGAGGTAGGCGAACGGCCCGACGGAGACCTCGGGCCCCACGACGGCGAGCTGGGCGTGCGTCCGGACCACCACGGCCCCCTCCCCCACCTCGGTGTCGGTGAGGGTGGTGTCCGGCCCGACCACGGCGCCGGCGGCGACGGTGGTGGCGCCCAGCAGCTGGGTGCCCGGGTGCAGCACCACCTCGGCGGCGACCTCGGCGGTGACGTCCACCCAGGTGGTCCGCGGGTCGACGACGACGACGCCGTCGCGCATCAGCCGGTCGAGCACCCGGTCGTTGAGCGTCCGGCGCCGGTCGGCGAGCTCGCGCTGGTCGTTGCATCCGAGGGTGTCTGCCGGGTCGTCGGCGCGGTGGCCACCGACCGGCCGGCCGTCGGCGACGAGCAGGCCCAGGACGTCGGTCAGGTACTGCTCGCCCTGCTGGTTGGCCGACCCGACCCGGGTCAGCGCCTCCCGCACGGCGGCGGCGTCCCCGACGTAGACCCCGGCGTTGACCTCGGTGATGGCCCGCTGGGCGTCGTCGGCGTCCTTCTCCTCGACGATCTGCCGCACCGCGCCGTCGGCGTCCCGCACGATCCGGCCCAGCCCGGCGGGGTCGGCGACGTCGGCGGTGAGGACGGTGAGGACGTTGCCGCCGGTGCGGTGGGCGGCGACCAGGCCGGCCAGCGTCTCGGTCCGGAGCAGCGGGGCGTCGCCGTTGACGATGAGCACCGGCCCGGCGACGTCGGGCAGCGCGTCGAGGGCGACCGCCGCGGCGTGGCCCGAGCCGCGCTGCTCCTCCTGCACCACGGCCAGCGCGGCCGGGGCGACGGCGTCCAGGTGTGCGGTGACCTGCTCGCGGCCGGACCCGACGACGACGGCCGTCCGGGCGGCGCCCAGCGGGGCGGCGGCGGCCAGCACGTGGCCGAGCATCGAGCGGCCGCCCAGCTCGTGCAGCACCTTGGGGGTGCGGGACCGCATCCGGGTCCCCTGACCGGCGGCCAGGACGACGACGGCGGTCACGACCGGGTCCGCTGCGGACGCTGCACCGGTGGTGGACGGCGGGGGTGCTGGCAGGCTCACGTGACTCCTCGGCTGGCGTGGTCGGGCGGACGCCCCCGCTCCCGCCCGGCCCGGACGGGTCCCGGGACCGGGCACAGAGCGGCCGTCGTGGCTGGGGGACTCGGACTCGAACCGAGACTGCACGGCTCCAAAGGCCGGCGGGCTGCCGATTACCCCATCCCCCATCGACGGCGCCACCCGTCCGCGGCGCCTCGACCGGACGCCCGGACCGGCGCGCCTCGACCGGGACGTCCGGGAGACCGGTGACCCGGACCTGAGCGTAGGGCCGGGCGGGCGCCCGGGCACCCAGTGGTCGGCACCGGCCGCCCGACGGCGGTGTGCGCCGACGGCCGTCTCGACGGCACGGAGGCCGTCCGGAGCGCACAGCGGTGGCCCCGCTCGCCGGACCTCACCGCGCCGTCCCGCTTACGGTGACGTAGGTTACGGCCGCGTAACCCGGTGCCCGCCGGATCGCCGCACTGCCGACCGGCCCACGAGCCCGCCGGCGACATCCCGCACCGGAGGCCCCGTGTCCGCTCCCGCGCTCGACCGCACGACCGCGCCGGCCCGCCCCACCAGGCCGGCCCGCCCGGACGCCAACCTCCCGGCCAACGCGCTGGGCGCGGAGAAGGGTGCGGTCGAGCAGATCGCGCTCTACGTCTTCGTCCTCGTCCCGTTCCTCGCGCTGGCCGCCGTGGTGCCCGCGGTGTGGGGCTGGGGGCTGTCCTGGACCGACGTCGTCCTCTCGTCGGTCTTCTACGTGTTCACCCTGCTGGGCATCACGGTCGGCTACCACCGGCACTTCACGCACGGGTCGTTCAAGGCCGGCACGCCGCTGCGGGTGGCGCTGGCCGTGGCCGGCTGCATGGCGATCCAGGGTCCGGTCGTCCAGTGGGTCGCCGACCACCGCCGGCACCACGCCTTCTCCGACCGGGAGGGTGACCCGCACTCCCCGTGGCGCTACGGCACCGACACCCGCTCGCTGCTCAAGGGCATGTTCCACGCGCACCTGGGCTGGCTCTTCGACCGTCGGCAGACCAACCCGCAGCGCTACGCCCCCGACCTGCTCAAGGACGCCGCCGTCCGCCGCACCAGCCGGCTGTTCGTCCTCTGGGCCTTCCTCAGCCTCGCGCTGCCGGCGCTGATCGGCGGGCTGGTCACCATGAGCTGGACCGGCGCGTGGACGGCGTTCTTCTGGGCCGGGCTGGTCCGGGTCGCGCTCTCGCACCACGTCACCTGGTCGATCAACTCGATCTGCCACACGGTCGGCAGCCGGCCCTTCACCTCGCGGGACCGGTCCACCAACTTCTGGCCGCTGGCCGTGCTGAGCTTCGGCGAGTCCTGGCACAACCTGCACCACGCCGACCCGACCTGCGCGCGGCACGGCGTGCTGCCCGGGCAGGTCGACATCAGCGCCCGGGTGATCTGGGCGTTCGAGAAGCTCGGCTGGGCGCGGGACGTCAAGTGGCCCGACCCGGTCCGGCTGGCGGCGAAGCGGCGGCAGAGCGAGCCCGCGCCCGCCGCGTGACGGCACCCGGCAGCGCCGGCGGGCACCGGCCGCGGGTACGGATGACCCGGGCCCAGCGTCGCCGGCAACTGCTCGACGTCGGCCGGGAGCTGTTCGCCCAGCGCGGCTACGAGGCCACCTCGATCGAGGAGATCGCCGCCCGCGCCGACGTCTCGAAGCCGGTCGTCTACGAGCACTTCGGCGGCAAGGAGGCGCTGTACGCCGTCGTCGTCGACCGGGAGATGCAGCGACTGCTGGACCGGTTCACCTCCACGCTCGCCTCCGGCGGGCACCCCCGCGAGCTGCTGGAGCGCGCCGCGCTGGTGCTGCTGGACTACATCGAGGACGAGACCGACGGCTTCCGGGTGCTCACCCGCGACTCACCGGTGGCCGCGTCGGGCACCTTCTCGTCGCTGATCAGCGAGGTGGCCCGCAAGGTCGAGCACATCCTGGCCGCCCAGCTGGGCAGCAACGGGTACGACCCGCGGGCCGCCGAGCTGTACAGCCAGGCGCTGGTGGGGATGGTGGCGCTGGTCGGCCAGTGGTGGCTGGAGCACCGGACGCCGGGCAAGCGGCAGGTGGCCGCGCACCTGGTGAACCTGGCCTACAACGGCCTGGCACACCTCGACCCGTCCCCGGGCCTCGTCGGCCGGCTCCGCCCGTCGGCGCCACCGCCCTCCTGACCGCCCGCCCAGCAGGGCCCGGCCCCGTCCCGGCCCTCCTGCAGGGGCCCACCGCGAGTTGAAGGACCCCGTCCTCCTCACCCCTCGCAGGCTCGGGGCGAGCCTCGGGACGGGGCCAAGGGCAGGAGGGTCCTTTCTCAGCCCACCAGCCGGGCGCCGGGCACCGGGCCGTGGACGGCGCGCACCGTGCGGAACACCCCGGCGCCGGCCAGCCGGGCGGCGAGCTCGATCGCGGAGTCCTCGTCGTCGGCCAGCGCGGCGACCGTCGGGCCGGAGCCGCTGACCACCGCGGCACGCGCGCCGGCCTCGGTGGCCGCCCGCAGCGCCCGCCGGAGCTCGGGCCGCAGCCGGAGCGCCGGCGCCTGCAGGTCGTTGGCGAGGGTGGCGGCCAGCGCCGACGGAGGGCCGCTGCGCAGCGCCGCGATGACCGGCTCGGCGGCGTCCCCGGCCGCGTCGCCGTCGGCCGCCGTCCCCCCGGCGCGCAGGGCGTCCAGCTCGGCGTAGACGGCCGGGGTGGACAGGCCCTCGCCGGCGATGCCCAGCACCCAGTCGCTGCGCCGTCGGGCCAGCACCGGGGACAGCTGCTCCCCCCGACCGGTGCCCAGGGCGACCCCGCCGAGCAGGCTGAACGGGACGTCGCTGCCCAGCTGGGCGGCCAGCCCGGCCAGGTCGCCGCGGGTCGCCCGGGTGCCCCAGAGCGCGTCCAGGGCGACCAGGGCGGCGGCGGCGTCGGCGCTGCCCCCCGCCAGGCCCGCGGCGGCCGGGATCGACTTGTCCACCTCGAGCTGCGCGTCGGCGGCCACGCCGGCGTGCCGGGCCAGCAGCTCGGCGGCCTGCCACACCAGGTTGCCGCGGTCGGTGGGCACGCTGGCCGGGCCGCGCCCCGTGGCGCTGCCCTCACCGCGGACGGTGAGCGTGATGCCCTCCCCGGGGCGCGCGGTCACGGTGTCGGACAGCGAGACGGCCAGGTAGACGGTGGTCAGCTCGTGGAAGCCGTCGGCGCGCAGCGGGCCCACCCGCAGGTGCACGTTGACCTTGGCGGGGGCGCGGGCGACCACGGCGCCGTTGCCGGCGATCCGGCCCGGCCCCCCGTGCGTCGCGTTGATCACCGGGACACCCTGCCATGTCCCGACCGGCCGGACCGGCCTCCCCGCAGAGGCCTGCCACGAGTGGGAGGACCCGCTGCTCCCCGACCCTCGCGAGCTGGGGCCGGGTCCCTGGAGCGGGCCACGGCGGGGAGGTCCTTCAGGTCGCGGCCAGTCGGGCGAAGTCGGTGACCGACAGCTGCTCGCCGCGGGTCGCCGGGTCGATGCCGGCGGCCCGCAGCCGGGCCTCGGCCGCCGCCGGGCTGCCGGCCCACCGGGCCAGGGCGGCCCGCAGTCCCTTGCGCCGCATGCCGAACGCCGCGTCGACGACGGCGAAGGTCGCGGCTCGGTCCCCCGGCGGGGGCGGCCGCCGGGTGAGCGCCACGAGGCCTGAGTCGACGTTGGGGGCGGGCCAGAACACCGGCCGGGGCACGTTGCCCGCGCGGCGCACGTCGGCGTACCAGGCGGCCTTGACGCTGGGCACCCCGTAGGCGGGCGTGCCGGGGGCGGCGGCCAGCCGGTCGGCCACCTCGGCCTGGACCAGGACCAGGGCGCTGCGCACCGTGGGCAGCAGCTCCAGCAGGTGCAGCAGCACCGGCACGGCCACGTTGTAGGGCAGGTTCGCGACCAGGGCGGTGACCGGCGGGCCGGGCAGCTCGGTCACGCGCAGCGCGTCGGCGGTGACCACGGTGAGCCGGTCGGCGTACCGCGGCAGGCGCTCGGCGACGGTGCGGGGCAGCTGGCCGGCCAGCCGCTCGTCGATCTCCACCGCGGTCACGGCTGCGCAGGCCGGCAGCAGCCCCAGGGTCAGCGAGCCGAGTCCGGGGCCGACCTCGCACACCACGTCGTCGGCCGACAGGGCGGCGGTGCGCACGATCTTGCGGATGGTGTTGGCGTCGTGCAGGAAGTTCTGCCCCAGCGCCTTGGTGGGACGCAGGTCGAGCTGCTGGGCCAGGTCGCGGATCGCGGCCGGGCCCAGCAAGGCCGTCAGGACCGGCCCCGCTGCAGGGTCCCGCCGCGAGCGTGCGAGCGGTGGGGGGCAGCGGGGTCCTTCATCAGCGGAGGCCGAGCTTGCGGGTGCAGCTGGGCCACGCGCCCCAGCCCTGCGAGGCCTGGACCCGCTCGCCGACGGCGATCTGCTGCTCGCGGCTGGCCTCGTGCGGCATGCCGGTGCCGCCGTTGGCGCGCCACGTGCCCAGCGAGAACTGCAGCCCGCCGTAGTAGCCGTTGCCGGTGTTGATGGCCCAGTTGCCGCCGGCCTCGCACTTGGCGAGCTGGTCCCAGACGCTGCCGCCGGCCACTGCCGGGGCAGGCGCGCCACTCCCGGCGGGCGCGGGGGCCGGGGCCGGCTTGGGCTTGGTGCCGACGGCGACCTGCTGGTCGACCGCGGGCTTGGTGACCTCGACGCCGACCTGCTCGCGCGCGGTCTCCACGCCGTCGGTCAGGGTGACCCGGAAGGTGGTGGTCTGCTCGCCCTCGACGCCCTTGACGGTGACGGTGCGGGTGCCCACCAGCGCCTCGGCGTCCTGCGTCTCGACCGTCTCGTAGTCGATCGTCGACACCTCGGCGACGTCGCTGACCTGGACCCGCCAGACCCGCAGCACCATCGCGTCCAGCAGCGGCTGGGTGGCCGCCAGGCTGGTGCGGTCGGTCGGGGCGAGCGCGACGCCCTGCTCGGCGAGCAGCTCGCCGGCGGTGGGGGCGGTGGTGGTGACCACCCGCTGCTGGCCGTCCAGCATCAGGGTGACGTCCTTGGGGGTCTGGATCGCCAGGTCCATGCCGTCGAGCGGGAGGCGCTCGCTGCGGCTGGCGGACAGCACGAGGTCCTCCTCGCGGTAGCCGAGCTGCTCGAGCGCGTCGTCCACGGAGAGGGCCGTCGTGTAGACGTCGCTGCGGACGCCGTCCACGGTCAGCGCCAGGGGGCGCGCCCGGTTCAGGACGACGGTGTCACCGTCGCCGACCGCGGCGTCCGTGGCCGGCAGGACGACGTCGTGCGCGGCCGGGCTCAGCCCCTCGTCGGCGAGGATCTCCCCGGCGGTGGAGGCGTAGGTGCTCACCTCGCGCGACTGGCCGTCGATGGTGAGGGTCACCGTCTTCTGGGCGACGAAGTAGGCGAGGGAGCCGCCCACGAGGCCCAGCAGGACCAGGGCGAACAGACTGAGCTTCAAGGAACGGCGCACAACACATCCACGTGGTCACAGGTCCGGGCAGGGGAACGTGGGCAGCAGTCCACAGACCCCGCCCGGAGGCGGCGGTCCGTCGTCGTGCGGCCCGACGTGGGGCCCCAGGGTCAGCGGGGCCGTTGCCTGGGCGTTCCCCACCCCGGCTGGTCGGTCACGACACGATAACGAACGCGGTACGGAAGACAACCGTGCGGCATCAGTGAAGCGCCTTGTCGACACGTCGTTGCGCAGGCGCGCCGACACGCAACGTGACACACGCGCCGCCCAGCTGGGCTCCGGGCCGGAGTTGATCAGTGGGAAGAGCCACAGGACTGATCGGGGGCCGAGGGGGTACCGAGCGCCCCGCTCAGCTCGCCAGCGCCCGGCTGGTGTGCCGGACCGGCCGCAGCCAGGTGACCAGGAAGCCCGCGACGGCCAACCCGGCCGTCAGGGCGGAGAACCCGCCGGCCACCAGGGCCACCGGCACCAGCCCGGCGCCCACGCTGGCGGCCCGCTCGCCCAGCCCGAGCCCGGCGACCAGCAGCAGGCTGCCCAGCGGCAGCAGGGCCAGCGTGCTGGTGGCCGCCACGACGAGGTGCGCCGTCCAGGTCCGCTGCGCCTCGTCGACCGGGACGTCGGCCCCCTCGGCGGGCAGCGGCCGGAGCAGCACCCGCAGCAGCGCGGCCTCCGCCAGCAGCCAGCCGACCAGCGGCACCGCCAGCGCTGCCACGGTCAGCGGCCGGCCGAGGTCGTCGGCCAGCAGCACGGCGGCCAGCACCTCACCGGCGACGGCGGCGCGCATGGTCCACAGCAGCCACGGCGAGACCTGCTCGGTGCGGCGCTGTCGGCGCGCGGGCGAGGACAGCGCCCACCGCGGCCGGGGCCGGCTCGCCTCGGCGAGCAGCACCCCCAGCAGCAGGCCGGCGACGAGCACCGGCAGCCAGAGGAACACCGACGCCTCGGCAAGCAGGAAGACGCTGGCGACCACGGCCAGCAGGCCCAGGGCCAGGCCCAGCTGCCGCACCCGGCGGCCGTGCACGGCCTGGCGGGTCAGCTCGGCGGCACCGGCCTGGGTCGGGACGACGAACTCGACCGCGGCGCCGGCGACGGCCCGGCGGCCGGCAGCCAGCGACCACCCGCGGACCAGCAGCCCGGCGGGCACCATCAGGGCGATGAAGAGGACGACGGCGATGAGGCGGCCCACGCCGAACAGTGTGCCCCCCTTCGCTGTGAGCCGGGGCCCGGCCTCGGGCACATCGTCGTCCTGAGCCGACGAGGGGTGGGGCGACGGCCCCGGCCCCGCCGCAGGGGCCCACGCCGAGCGTGCGAGGCGTGGGGGTGGTTGGCCCCGGCTCAGGCCCCGCCGCAGGGGCCCACGCCGAGCGTGCGAGGCGTGGGGGTGTTGGCCCCGTCCCGAGGCTCGGCCCGAGCGTGCGAGGGCTGAGGAGGACGGGGTCCTTCAGCTTTTCCAGGGACCGAAGACGCGCTCCGCGGTGGCGGTCAGGGCTGCGCAGAGCTGGTCCAGCGGCGTGCCGGTGACGTCGGCCAGGGCGCGGACGGTGTGCGGGACCAGCCGGGAGGAGTTCGGCCGGCCGCGGAGCGGCACCGGGGTCAGGAACGGCGCGTCGGTCTCCACCAGCAGCTGCTCGAGCGGGGTGAGGGCGGCCGCCTCGCGGAGCCGGCCGGCGCTGCTGAACGTCAGCGTGCCGGCGAAGGACAGCACGAAGCCGCGCTCGACGCAGGCCCGCGCGAACCCGGCGTCCCCGGAGAAGCAGTGGAGGACGGTGTGCTCGGGGGCGCCCTCGTCGTCCAGCACGCGCAGGATCTCCTCGTGCGCGTCCCGGTCGTGGACCACCAGCGCCGTCCCGTGCCGCTTCGCGATCCCGATGTGCGCCCGGAACGAGGCCTCCTGCGCCGCCCACCCCTCCGGGCCGGTGCGGTAGCGGTCCAGGCCGGTCTCCCCCACCGCCCGCACCCGGGGCAACGCCGCCAGGGCGTCGATGTCGGCCAGCGCCTCGTCGGTCGCCGCGCCGACGCCGGCCTCGTTCGGGTGCAGCGCGACCGCGGCCAGCACGGCCGGATGCCGGGCGGCCAGCTCCGCCGACCAGCGCGAGGACCCGACGTCCACCCCCACCTGGACCAGCCGCGGCACCCCGACGGCGACCGCGGCCGCGACCGCCTCGTCGACCTCGGCGTCGGTGGGCTGCCGGTCCTCGCCGCCGACGGCGATGTCGAGGTGCATGTGGCTGTCCACCGCTGGGGCGGGCAGCGGCTCCGGGGACGGCGGCGGGTCGCCCCGCCGGTTGGCTCGGGAGGCCGCCGACCTGCTCACGCCGCGCCGTCCCCCGTGGACTTCCCGCCCTCGGCCAGCCGGGCGAGCTCCTCGTCGACCACCGACGGGTCGAGCTTGGTGAACACCGGCTTGGGCGGGGCCAGCGGCGTGCCGGGGGCGGCCAGCGGCGTGGAGCCCCACACCGCCTGCGCTTGCTCGTACGGACCGGTGATGACCGGGTACGGCGAGCCGTCGTCGAGGTCGGTGACCTCCTGGACCGTGGGCAGCGCGGACCAGACGCCCGTGCCGCCCAGCAGCTCGTGCACCTGCTGCGAGGAGTGCGGGAGGAACGGGGTCAGCAGCGCGTTGCAGTCCTTGATCGCCTGCAGGGCGGTGTGCAGGACGGTGTCCCGGCGGGCCGGGTCCTCCTTGAGCTTCCACGGCGCCTGGTCCGACAGGTACTTGTTGGCCTCCCCCACCACCCGCATCGCCTCGGTGGCCGCGGCCTTCTGCCGGTTGCGGGCCAGCAGGTCCCCGATCGGTCCGAAGGCCCCCGACGTGGTGGCCAGCAGTGCCCGGTCGGCGTCGGTCAGCTCACCGGGCGTCGGGACGGCGCCGACGTTCTTGGCCGCCATGGACACCGAGCGGTTGACCAGGTTCCCCCACCCGGCGACCAGCTCGTCGTTGTTCCGCCGGAGGAACTCCGCCCAGGTGAAGTCGGTGTCCTGGGTCTCCGGCCCGGCGACGGCGATGAAGTAGCGCAGCGCGTCGGCGTCGTAGCGGGCGAGGAAGTCGCGGACGTAGATGACCACCTGCCGGGAGGAGGAGAACTTCCGCCCCTCCATGGTCAGGAACTCGCTCGACACGACCTCGGTGGGCAGGTTGAGCCGGCCGTAGGAGCCCGGCGTCCCGCCCTTGTCGCCCTCGCCGTTGTAGCCGAGCAGCTGGGCCGGCCAGATCTCGGCGTGGAAGACGATGTTGTCCTTGCCCATGAAGTAGTAGGCGTCGGAGTCCGGCGACTGCCACCACGCACGCCATGCCTCCGGGTCGCCGGACCGGCGGGCCCACTCGATGGACGCCGACAGGTAGCCGACCACGGCGTCGAACCAGACGTAGATCCGCTTGTCCGGCCGGTCCCGCCAGCCCTCCAGCGGCACCGGCACACCCCAGTCGATGTCGCGGGTGTAGCTGCGCGGCTTGAGGTCCTCGAGCAGGTTGACGCTGAAGTTGAGGACGTTGGGCCGCCAGCTCTTGCGGGTGCCCAGCCAGTCGCCGAGCGCGCGGGTGAACGCCGGCAGGTCCAGGAAGTAGTGCTCCTCCTCGACGAACTTCGGGGTCTCGCCGTTGATCCGGCTGACCGGGTTGATCAGGTCGACCGGGTCCAGCTGGTTGCCGCAGTTGTCGCACTGGTCGCCGCGGGCGCCGTCGTAGCCGCAGATCGGGCAGGTGCCCTCGATGTAGCGGTCGGGCAGCGTGCGCCCGGTGGACGGGCTGATCGCGCCCAGGGTGGTCTGCGGGAAGACGTAGCCGTTCCTCAGCAGCCCGAGGAAGATCTCCTGGCTCACCGCGGCGTGGTTGGCCGTCGTCGTCCTGGTGAACAGGTCGTAGCTCATCCCGAGGCCGGCCAGGTCGTCGACGATCACCCGGTTGTTCCGGTCGGCGATCTCCCGGGGGGTCACGCCCTCGGCGTCGGCGGCGACGGTGATCGGCGTCCCGTGCTCGTCGGTGCCGCTGACCATCAGCACCTGGTCGCCGGCCATCCGGTGGTACCGGCTGAAGACGTCGGAGGGGACGCCGAAGCCCGAGACGTGGCCGATGTGCCGCGGCCCGTTGGCGTAGGGCCAGGCGACGGCGGTCAGGATGTGTCTGTCACTCACGTCCCGACTCTAGTGAGCGGCGTCCAGCCGGTTCCGCGCGGCGGCCCGGGGACCTCAGGGTGCGGTGCCGACGGACGCGGGGTCGGCGACGGTCGCCGGTCCGGCCGGTGGGCCGACCAGTGCCACGGTGGTCAGGGCCAGGCCGATGACGCCGAGCGTGACGCCGCGGACCACCCGCTGCCGGGGCGGCAGCGCGGGACGGCGCGCCCGCGGCCGGGGACCCGCGGCCAGCCACTCGGTGGCCGGGAGGGAGAAGGCCAGCAGCAGCTTGGTCATCGGGACGCCGAGACCGAGCAGGGTCAGTGCGGGCAGCGGCAGGGCGCCCAGCGGCCCCACGACCACCGTCCCCACCCCGCCGACGCCGAGCAGCCCGGCTCCGGTCACCGCGAGCAGCAGGCCCACCTCCGCCGCGGAGACGGACACGAGCAGCAGGCGGCCGGCGCCGTCGGCCAGGTTGGCGCCGCCGCCCGCGCACAGCACGACCCAGGTCGCGAGCACCAGCAGGACGAGCGCGACGACAGCTCCGTCGGGACGCACCCGGGCGGCGAGGACGCCGTCCAGGCCGGTGAGCCCGAGGGCCAGCAGCGCGAGGGACTCGGCCACCGCCAGCAGCGCGACCGCGACCACCGGCAGCGGCACCGGCCCCCGCGCCGGGACGGGCGGGGCCGGGCGGACGACGGGGGTCGCGTCGGGCGCGGTGGTGCTGGGCACGGGGACTCCCTGACCGGGGACGGGCTGTCTCCAGTCAGGTCGGCCGTGTCAGGGGCCGGCCGGAGGCCCGCGGCCGGGATCCACCCGTCCGGGTGACCCCCGGTCGGGTCAGGTCCCGCCGGGGGCCCGCCCGGCGGCCGCGCGCTCGGCGGCGCCGCGGACGGAGAACCGGGACCTGCGCCGGCCGTAGACGAAGTAGAGGACGACGCCCAGCAGCATCCAGGCGATGAACCGCAACCAGGTCTCGACCGGCAGGTTGAGCATCAGGTAGATGCTCGCCAGTGCCGAGAGCACCGGCAGGAGCGGCACCAGCGGGACCCGGAAGGCCCGCGGCAGCTCGGGCCGGGTGCGGCGCAGGACGATGACGGCGATCGACACGAGCACGAAGGCGAACAGCGTGCCGATGTTGACCAGCTCGGCCAGCGTGCTCAGCGGCACCAGGCCGGCCAGCACCGCGACGAAGATGCCGGTGATGATGGTGATCTTGTACGGCGTCCCGTACGTCGGGTGGACGGTGCCCAGCTTCGGCGGCAGCAGGTGGTCACGGCTCATCGCGAACAGCACCCGGGACTGGCCGAGCATCAGGATCATCACCACGGAGGTCAGCCCCGCCAGAGCGCCGACGGAGATGGCACCGGACAGGAAGGGCAGCCCGACGCTCCGGAAGGCGTCGGCCAGCGGCGCCGCCTCCGACAGCTCGGTGTACGGCTGCATGCCCACCACGACCAGCGACACGGCCACGTAGAGCACGGTGCAGATGACCAGCGACCCGATGATGCCGCGGGGCAGGTCTCGCGAGGGGTTCTTCGTCTCCTCCGCGGCGGTGGCGACGATGTCGAAGCCGATGAAGGCGAAGAAGACGATGGCGGCGCCGGCGAGGATGCCGCCGACCCCGAAGGTGCTGGGGGCGAACCCGAACAGGGTCTGGATGAGCGGCGCGGTGAGCCCGCTGCCGGTCGGGGTCGGCTGCGCCGGCGGCACGAAGGGCGTGTAGTTCTGCGCCTTGACGAAGAAGAGGCCGACCGCGATGACCAGCAGCACGATGGCGACCTTGATCGCGACGATGACGGAGGTCACCCGCGAGGACAGCTTGATGCCGAACATCAGCACCGCGGTCATCACCGCGACGATGAGGATCGCCGGGATGTTGAACCTCGCGGTCTCGCCCGCGATCGACGTGGGCAGCGGGATCCCCAGGTCACCGAGCAGCTGGTTGAGGTAGCCGGACCAGCCGACCGCCACCGTGGCGGCGCCGAGCGCGAGTTCCAGGACGAGGTCCCAGCCGATGATCCAGGCGACGAACTCGCCCAGGGTGGCGTAGGAGAACGTGTAGGCCGAGCCCGCGACCGGCACGGTCGAGGCGAACTCGGCGTAGCAGATGGCCGCCAGGCCGCAGACCACACCGGCGATCACGAAGGAGATGGCCACCGCCGGGCCGGCGGCGGTCTTGGCGACCACACCGGTCAGCACGAAGATGCCGGTGCCGATGATCACCCCGACCCCGAAGACGGTCAGGTCCAGGCCGGAGAGGTTCTTCTTGAGCTGGTGCTCGGGCTCCTCGGTGTCGCGGATCGACTCCTCGACGCTCTTCACCCGCGCCCTGTTGTCGGCCACGCCGTCCCCCTCCCGGGTCGGCGCGGGACGCCGGCCGGATCGTGATCGTCTGCTGCGGGGAGCGTGCCACGCACGGCCACCGGCCGCATGCCTACGCTGCCCGGTGCCGACCGCCCGCCCGGCGGCGGCCCAGCAGCACGACCGAGGAGGTCCGGTGAGCGAGAACGACCGCCCGCACGACCCGCCGACCGGGACCTCCACGCGACCGCCGCCGACCGGGCTGTCCCCGACCGTGCGCCCACGCCCGGCCGGCGCCCCCCGCAACCGGACGGCCACCCAGGCGGCCGCCGACCCGGTGGTGGACTGCGCCGTGTACGTCCGGGGTGAACGGCAGGACGTCGACCCGTCCGAGGCGCTGCGGGTGGCCCGCGAGCTCGGCGGGTTCGTCTGGCTGGGGCTGTACGAGCCGACCGAGGAGGCGCTGACCGCGATCGGGGCGCACTACGGCCTGCACCCGCTGGCCGTCGAGGACGCCGTCTACGCCCACCAGCGACCCAAGCTGGAGCGCTTCGACGACGACGCGCTGTTCATGGTGCTGAAGACGGCGCAGTACGTGGAGCACGAGGAGCTCACCAGCACCAGCGAGGTGGTCATCCCCGGCGAGGTCATGGTCTTCCTGGGCCCCGACCACGTCATCACCGTCCGGCACGGATCGCACGGGTCGCTGGGCCGGCTGCGCCGCCAGCTGGAGGACCAGCCGGACCTGCTCTGCCACGGCCCGGCCGCGGTGCTCTACGCCGTGGCCGACCAGGTGGTCGACGACTTCGTGGAGGTGGCCCAGGCCGTCGAGGACGACGTCGAGGAGGTCGAGGCCTCGGTGTTCAGCCCGGCCCGCACCGACGACAGCGCGCGCATCTACCAGCTCAAGCGGGAGCTGATGCAGCTGCGCCGGGCGGTCGGGCCGCTGGAGCTGCCGCTGTCCACGCTGGCCGAGCGGCCGCTGGCGGTGGTGCCCGACGCGATGCGCACCTACTTCCGGGACGTGCAGGACCACGCGCTGCGCACCCGCGACCAGGTCACCGGCCTCGACGAGCTGCTCACCTCGATCCTGCAGTCCTCGCTGGCCCGCACCTCGCTGGCCGACAACGAGGACATGCGCAAGATCAGCGCGTGGGCCGGGATCATCGCCGTCCCGACCGCCATCGCCGGCGTCTACGGGATGAACTTCGAGCACATGCCGGAGCTGCACTGGCGCTTCGGCTACCCGATGGCGCTGCTGGCGATGCTGACCGCCTGCTTCCTGCTGTACCGCGGCTTCAAGCGCAGCGGCTGGCTCTGACCCCTCTCCGCCCGCAGCGAGTGCGCGGCCATCGGGGTCTGCTCCGTCGGTGAGACCCCGATCTGCGCGCAGTCGAGGCCGGCTGTGGACGACGCGAGCGGTGGAGTGACCGGTTCGGGCACCGTTCCCCGGTGCCTGTCGCCGCGGCCGTGCCCCCACAGCTCCGCCATCGGGTGTTCCGCGGCTCGGTGGCGGTCCGCCGTGGCCTCCTCACGCCGGACCAACTGCGCGGCCGGACCTGGCGAGCGCTCTTCCGCGACGTGTACGTGCACCGGGACCTCCCCGTCACGCATGCGCTCCGGGCCCGGGCCGCCGCCGGGGTCCTGCTGCCCGGTTCCGTGGTCACCGGCGCCAGCGCCGCCGTCCTGTGGGGCGTGGAGCTCGCCACCGCCGACGATCCGGTGCAGCTGACCGTCCCCGCCGGCGCGGCCCAGGTCCGGGTGACCGGGACGACGGTGCGCCGGGCACGTCTCCCCCCGCCCTGGGTGATCCGCCGGCGGGACGTCCCCGTGACGACGCCCGAGGCGACCACCGTGGGCCTGGCCGCCGCCCTGCCCGGCGACGACGGCGTGGTGGCCGTCGACCGGATGGTCGCCTCCGGGATGGTCGACCTCGACCCGGTCCGGCAGCTGGCCACGCAGCTCACCGGCCGGGGCACCCGGCGGGCGCGGGACGCCTGCGCACTCGCCGACGGCCTGGCGGAGTCGCCGCAGGAGACCCGGCTCCGCCTGGCCATCGGACGCAGCGGTCTGCCGGCGCCGGTCGCGCAGTTCACGGTCCGGGAGGGCGGCCGGTTCGTGGCCCGGGTGGACTTCGGCTGGCCGGCCCAGCGGGTGGCGCTCGAGTACGACGGGCTGTGGCACGCCGAGCCGGGCCAGTTCGCCCGCGACCGGGAGCGCCTCAACCGGCTCACCGCGGCGGGCTGGCGGGTCGTCTTCGTGACCGCCGCCGACCTGCACCATCCGGGCCCGATGATCGCCCGGATCGCCACCGCGTTGGCCATGTGACGACCACTGCGCGCTCGTGGGGGTCTCGGTCCGCCGCGAGACCCCGACGGGTGCGCGCTCAGGAGCCCTTGGCGGCGACCACGGCGTCGTAGACGGCCCGGCGGGGCAGCCCGGTCCGGCCGACGACGGCGCGGATGGCGTCCTTGCGGGTGGCCCCGGCAGCCTCCTCGGCGGCCACCTCCGCGGCCAGCTCCGCCGGGGACAGCGACACCGGCCCGGCGACGGCGCCCGCGACGACCAGCGTGATCTCCCCCCGCACGCCCTCGGCGGCCCAGGACGCCAGCGCCGACAGCGGCCCCCGCCGGACCTCCTCGTGGGTCTTGGTCAGCTCCCGGCAGACGGCGGCCGGCCGGTCGTCGCCGAACGCCGCGGCGGCGTCGGCGAGGGCGTCGGCCAGCCGGTGCGGCGACTCGTAGAAGACCATCGTGCGCGGCTCGGCGGCCAGCGCCGCCAGCGCGGCCCGCCGCTCGCCGCCCTTGCGCGGCAGGAAGCCCTCGAAGCAGAACCGGTCGCAGGGCAGCCCGGACACGGCCAGCGCGGTGACGACGGCGGAGGGGCCGGGCACCGAGGTCACCACGACGCCGGCCTCCACGGCGGCGCGGACCAGGGTGTAGCCGGGGTCGGACACCGAGGGCATGCCGGCGTCGGTGAGCAGCAGCACCGTGGCGCCGTCCCGCATCGCGGCCACCAGACCGGGCAGCCGGGACTGCTCGACCGACTCGTGGAAGCTGACCAGCCGGCCGGTGAAGGTCACGCCCAGGTCCGCGGCGAGCCGGTGCAGCCGCCGGGTGTCCTCCACCGCCAGGACGTCGGCGGTGGCCAGCACCTCGCGCAGCCGGGGGCCGACGTCCCCGGGCTGACCGAGGGGCGCGCCACCCAGCACCAGCCGCCCCGCACCGTCGCTCACCCGCCGAGCCTGTCACGCCGGCTGCCCCCGGCCCGGCTGCAGGGGCCCGGCGCGAGCCCGCGAGTGCCGGGGGGCAGCCGGGTCCTTGTCTACCCTGGCGCGCATGGCGGTGCTGACCCCGGAACGGGCGGAGTCGACGCCGGAGGCACCCCGTCCGGCCGCGCGCCGCCGCCGGCCGCCGCTGCCCCGCCGGCAGGGCACTCCCCCGCTGCCCGACGACCGCCGGCTGGCCGCGGTGCTCACCGTCGCGCTGGGGCTGGCGACCTTCGTCTCCCGGGTCTGGGACATCGGCTACCCCGACCAGCTGGTCTTCGACGAGGCCTACTACCCGCCCGAGGCGCAGGAGCTGCTCCGCTGGGGCTCGGAGTACAACCGCGGCTACACGTTCATCGTCCACCCGCCGCTGGGCAAGTGGCTGATCGCCGGCGGCATCGCGCTGTTCGGGTACGACCCGCTGGGCTGGCGGCTGCCCGCCGCGGTCGCCGGCACCGTCGCCGTCGTCGTGCTCACCCGGCTGGCCCGGCGGCTGACCGGGTCGACGCTGCTCGGGCTGGTCGCCGGCCTGCTGCTCGCCGTGGACGGGCTGTCGTTCAGCCTGTCCCGGATCGGCCTGCTGGACGTCTTCGTGCAGGTCTTCGTGGTCACCGGTGTGGCCTGCCTGGTGGTCGACCGGGACACGGTGCGCCGGCGGGTCCGGGAGGCCGCCGACCGGGTGCCGGCGGCCGGCTTCGCGCTCGGGCCCCGCGGCTGGCGGATCGCGGCCGGCGTGCTGTTCGGCTGCGCCTGCGCGGTGAAGTGGAGCGGAATCTGGTTCCTCGCCGCGTTCGCCGTCCTGTCGCTGTTCTGGGACCGGGCCGCGTGGCGGGCGGCCGGGGTGCCGGGCCCCACGCGGGTGACGGTCCGGCGCGGGCTGCCGGGCGCGCTGTGGGCGCTCGCCGTCGTCCCGGTGCTGACCTACCTGGCCTCCTTCACCGGGTGGTTCCTCGACGAGACCGCCCAGGGCCGGCACTGGGCCGACCAGCACCCCGACACCGCCTTCGACGTCGTCCCCGGCGCGCTGCGCTCGCTGTGGCACATGCACGGTGAGTGGCTGACGTTCCACAGCGGCCTGTCCTCGCCGCACCCGTGGGAGTCCGGGCCGTGGTCGTGGCTGGTCAACGGGCGGCCGGTGCTGCTGTGGAACCCGCAGGGGCTCACCGACGCGGCCGGGGACCAGGTGGTCCGGTACGTCCTCATGCTCGGGACGCCGACGCTCTGGTACGCGTTCGTCCCCGCGCTCATCTGGCTGGGCTGGCGCATCGCCGCGCGGCGCGACCCCGCGGCGCTGACCGTGGCGGTGGCGGTGGCCGCGGGCTGGCTGACCTGGTTCATCAACCTGGACCGGACGATGTTCTTCTTCTACATGGCGCCGGTGACGCCGTTCTTCGTGCTGGCGGTGACGCTGCTGCTGCAGGACGTGCTCGGCCCGCCCCGGGCGGACGACGTCCGGCGCCGGCTGGGGCTGGGCGCGGTGTGCCTGTACCTGGCGGTGGTCGTGCTGACGTTCGCCTACTTCTACCCGGTGCTCAGCGGGCAGCCGCTGAGCCGGGCGGACTGGCTGGCGCGGATGTGGTTCCCCTCCTGGTTCTGACGGTCCCGGCGCTCAGCAGGCCGGTGTGACCGGAGCACACGCAGCGGTGGCGGCTGATGTCCGGGTGCCGACACGCGGGGCAGTGCACGACCCCGCGTGTGGGTCGCCGTGGTCGACGACGACGGCGTGGGCGCGGTCACGCCGGTACCGGTGGCACCGCCGGAGGTGACCACCGACGCCGGGGACTACCGGTGGCAGTGCCGGCGGCACGAAAGGTGCTGGCGACCGGGGTCGAGCAGGTGCAGACGGCGGACGGGCCCGTGGGTCGCGAGCTGGTCGGCGGACGGCATGTCGCCGGGCGTGACGGTGGTGGCGGCGAACGCGGCGAACGCGGCGGAGGTCGGCGGGATCGCCGCCGTCAACGCGACCGGGAGCAGCACGGACAGCCGGACGGCGCCCGCACCGCGGAAAAGGCGCCGGGGTACCGCGAGGGGCCCCCGCGGGATGCCGAGGCCCTCGACGAGCTGTTGGCGCGCCCCGCCGCGGCCTCGAGCCCGGTCCGGCTCGAGCCGGTCAGGAGCTCCCCGGCGCGTGGTGCTCAGCGCCCGGCGGGCGCCTGCACGTGCACCCCGGGGAGCAGGTCCGGCCCGGCTGACGCGTGCCGACTCCCCGGCCCACCGTCGGCCGGGACCGCGCTGTCGACGGCGACGCCGGTGACCGGACCCTCCAGGCCCGCGATCCTCGCCTGGTCGCGTCCCCCCTCCTTTGACGCGTACAGGGCCTTGTCGGCGGCGGCCAGGAGCTCGGCCCCGGTGAGCCCGGCGTGCGGACGGCAGGCGATGCCCAGGCTGGCGGTCACCGCCCGTGGTCCGTCGATCCGGCTCAGCGCCTCGCGGACCCGCTGGGCGATCCCGACGGCGTCCCCGGCCTCGGTCCCGGGCAGGACGAGGGCGAACTCCTCACCGCCGTACCGAGCGACGATGTCGCCCTGCCGGATGGACGAGCGCAGCGCAGCGCCCACCGCTCGCAGCACGTCGTCGCCGGCCAGGTGCCCGTAGGTGTCGTTGAGGCTCTTGAAGTGGTCCAGGTCGATGATGACCACCGAGAGCGGCTCGCCGGCGCGGGTTGCGATGGCCAGCTCCCGGTCCAGCGCAGCATCGAACGCCCGCCGGTTCGCCACCCCGGTCAACCCGTCGGTGAGGGCACTGGCCTGCAGGTGCTCCAGCAGCGTCACACGGGCGAACGCGGTCGCCGCATGGGCCACGGCCTGCTCCGCGACGCTGACCCGGCGCTGCTCGATCCGCGACCCGGTGCGCGCGTCGTCGGCGAAGGTGAGCACCCCGCCACCCTGCCCGTCGAGCCCGAACGGGACGGCGACGACGCGACCCGCGCCCTCCAGCACCTCGTCGACCCACGGGTCCGGGCCGCGCATGGCAGCGAGGACCGTGCTGCCGTGGCGGGTCGCCTCGACCAGGAGGGAGCCCGGATCCGGCGCGCCGACGCTGCGCAGCAGCTCCGCCTCGTCGTCCCGGCGCTTGCGGACCGCCAGGTCCATCTCCGGCACGCCCTTCCCCCCGGGCACGTGGCAGTGGACGGCGGCGATCGGGGTGTCGGCAGCGTCGACGGTGAAGTCCAGCAGCGCCTCCGCGACCAGAGTGGTGGTGTCCGCCTCGTGCAGAGCGGCGGCCAGGCGGCGCAGGGCCGCCTCGTCGTAGCGGCGCCGGCGCAGCTCCCGCTCGTTGACCGCGCCCAGCCCCGCCGTCGTCACCGCGGTCACCCAGACCGCGGCCAGGAAGATGCTGTACGTGAGCTTGTCGAAGCCGTCGACCCCGCCGTTCGCGGGCAGCAGGCCGGTGGTCACGCCCTCCAGCGCGCACATCACGACGAGGGAGTGCCACAGCGCGAGCTTCAGCCCGCTGCGGAAGGAGCCCAGCAGGGTGACGGCGAGCACGTGCAGCACGATGAGGTACACGACCGGACCGGTGATGCCCCCTGTGAGGTACAGCGCCCACCCGAGGTGGACAGCGTCCAGGATCACCGGCAGCGTGATGGCCGCGACCGCCCAGCGGCGACCACGGGCCGACAGCCGGTGCAGCAGCAGCCCCGTCGCCAGCAGTGCGGCGCCGGGGACGACGAGCAGGTACGGCGAGGTCGCCTCCGGGGTCCGGGTCACGAGCCAGGCCGCGAGCGGCAGGAGGACCACGCCGATCCGGACGGCGAGCAGCCACCGGAGCCGGTCGGCCAGGGGGAGGATGTCCAAGGAGCCCTGGGGCGAGCTGGGCGTTTGGCTCATGTCGTCGCCGTCCTCGGCATCTCGGGGAAGTCTCGGAAGTCGTTCAGGTCGGTGCGCACGGGTGCCAGCGCCAGCTTGGGGTCGCGGTGATCCAGCCGGCCCTGCACGGCCAGGAACCCGACCACCACCGCGACCAGCGCCAGGGGGAACTGCCCGTCGTTGACGACGGCGATCGCGGTCTCCCCGACGGCGGCCACCACCTCCTCGACGGTCGCGGGGAAGGCCTTCAGCAGCGGCGCCTGCACCACGTCGCCGGTCCGGGGCGGCCCGCCGGTCGGCCGGACCGCGGGGGCGGGGTTGTCGACCGGGATGGAGGGGAGGGGCGTCGGATCGGTGGGGAGCGCTGGCTGGGGCCGCGTAGGCGTCGGCGTCGGCGTCGGGGGGGCAGCGACTGGTGCCGGCGGGAGCGCGATCGGCTCGGGCGCGGGCTCGCCGGCCGGATCGGTCGGGAGGACCGGCTCCGGGACAGGAGCAGGCACGGGTTCGGGGACCGGGTCCGGTTCCGGCATGACCGGCTCGACGTCCAGTGCCCAGACGAAGGCCGCCGCGGCGCCGAGGCCCTGCGCCCGCGGGTCGTCCAGGACGGTCACGGTGAAGCGGTACACGGTGCTGGGGAGCTCCCCCGGCTGCCAGCCGGTCGGGATTCCGGCCGCCGGCGTCCGGGGCAGCTGGGCGAGCGTCCCGTCCCAGACCTGCCCCCCGCTGAACGTCGCACAGCTCGCCGGGTCGGTCAGCGTGCCGCGCTCGACGGAGACCTGCAGGTACGGGGCGAGGGCGTCCTGCGTCACCTCGGCGCTGAGCGTCACCTCGCTGAACGACTGCGCGGAGCCGGACACGCTGAGGGCCACGCAGGCGGTCTCCACGTAGCCGGGGTGCAGGCGGGTGGCGGTGAACAGAGCGGCGCCGTTGCGGTCATCGACGAGGCTGACGGCGCTGGTGCCGGCCGCGGCGGGACGGAGGTCGGTCGGCAGCCAGCCGCCGGCAAGGGTGGTGAGCACAGCGGCGCCGATGCACCAGGCAGCCGCGCGGCTGCCCCGGCGGGGCGGTCCGACCGGCGCTGGGCCCACCGCGGCCTCCCCTCCTCCGCGGGGACACCCCGCGAGCCGTCCGCCGGGACGGCGGCACTCCTCCCCGATGTCATCGGCCCGGCGGGGCGGATGTTGAGCGGGGGGCGTCGGGGTCTACGCCCGCCCACCGGCGAGCCGCAGCTCCCGGTCGCCGGTCGTGGTGGCGCGCCAGCCCCGACGGCGGCCGGCGCGGGACCCTGCACGGTGCCCGGTGGGTCGGCCCTCCCGCCGGTGGGCGTGCCGCCCGGCCGGTCCGGTCGGGGCGGCGGGGGCCGGCGGCCGGTCACCTCCGGCCCGAGCGCTGCCGCCGCTGCAGGAGACGAACACCGTGGCCGCGGCGAGGACCCCGGCGACGAGGGCGATGTGCCCCCACGAGCCCTGCAGCCGCCAGTACGTGGGCAGCCCGACGTAGGGGATCCGCAGCTCGGCCTGGCCGATGACGCTGGCGACGGGGACGGGCACGCTGTCGTTGCTCTGATTCGCGTCCCCGCGGGTGACCAGGGCTCCGTTTTCGTCGAAGGAGACCAGCCGGTGCAGGAGCAGCCGCTCGGGGCTGTCCGGGTCGGGGAACAGCAGGACCTGCCCGGGCTGCAGCTCCTGCGGCAGCACCGGTCGGGTCAGCACGATGTCCCCCGGGGCCAGCCGCGGTGCCATCGAGCCAGAGACGACGACGTGGCCCTCCCAGCCGGCGCCGCGCGGTGACACGGCGATGAGCACCAGGCCGGCCAGCGTCATCAGCACCCCGGCGACGACGGCCCGGCACACGGCCAGCGGCCAGGACGCCGGAGCCGGAGCCGGGGGCTCGGCGGTGGGCCGGTGCTCCGGAAGCGACGGCACGGCCGGCCAGGCGGAGCGCGGGGGCATCGGCCGCACCGCGGCGTCCGGGCTCAGGACGGGGGTCACGTGTTGCGCGCTTCCCAGGTGAAGGTGGCGTCGGAGGTGGTGTTCTGCGCCTCGTTGACGTCCCTGACCACGTAGGTGATCTTCAGCGTGAGGGACGCACCCTGGTCGGTGGTCCCGTCGACGACCAGCCCGGTGGCGTACGTGCCCTTCTCGCTCTTCAGCCGCGCCATCGTCATGGTCTGGTCGGCCAGGGGGTCGTTGGCCTGGTGGGTGTTGAAGAGGAACGTGCGGGTCGCGGTCTGCGCGAAGCCGGTGGTGCAGTCGGCCGCCACCGTGGTGCCGGCGGCCACGTCCTCGCCGCGCTCCACGCTCATCACCAGATAGGGGTCGAGCGTGGCCGCACCGGAGGTCGGGGTGGCGACGTGCATCCGGACGTCGGCCTGCAGGTCGCCGCTGTAGTCGATGCGGATGCACCGGGACCGGGTGGACCCGGGCTTCAGCGCGCCGTTGTCGGCGCTGGTGAACAGGGCCGCGCCGCTGTCGTTGTCGGCGAGCGCGACGGTGCCGGTCTGCCACGTGTTGCCGGTGTTGCCGGCGTTCGCCGAGAAAGCGGCGTACGTCGAGCTCCAGGTCAGCGCGGCGCTCAGCACGAGTCCGACGGGGACCGCGGCAGCGAGCATCGTGCGGCGAGCGGCGGGCACGGAAACGCCCACGATGCCTCCTTCCGGGGGGGGTGGGAGCAGCTGCTGCTGCTCGACACAGGAGGCATCGGGCACCCGGGCGGTCCCCCTGAGGACCGGGGGCGGCCGGGTCACCCGTCGGGGTGGTGACGGGAGGGACAGGAGCTGCACGGGCCCACGTGCCGCCGGACCCAAGGTCCCCGACGACACCGTCCGTGTGTGGATGCCGTCTACCGCTGGCAGCCCTGACGGGCGGGGTCCGCTCCGGTGCTGCGGCCTGACCGCCCGCGAGCCTGCTCGCGCTCAGGAGGTGGACGCGGGAGAAGGGCCTGCGGACCCTGGACCGCTGCCTCGATCGGCGCGAACATCCCTGGTGCGTGGTCGCTTGTACCTCGGGTGGTCGGACGCCGGAGCGAACGACGCGAGCAGGCCTCCGGGCACAGCCCGGTCCCGATGGGAGTCGCCCGAGTACAGGGTCTCGGCTCGGGGAGGAGGAGCGATGGCTTGGTCTGTCAGGGGACGATGGTGGGAACACTGCAGCTGCAAGATGTGGTGCCCGTGCTGGCTCGGGCCGGCAGAGCCCGACCGGGGATGGTGTTCCGGGGTGCTGTTCTTCGACGTCCGGGAAGGCCAGTCGGACGGGGTGGACCTCGGCGGCGGGAAGGTCGCCTTCCGGGCCGACTGGCCCGCGGACTTCTTCAGCGGGAACGGCATCGCCCGTCTGTACCTGGACGAGTCGGCGAGCCAGGAGCAGCGGGTCGCGCTCGAGGAGATCTTCGCGGGCAGGCGGGGCGGGCACCTCGAGGCCGTCTGGCAAGGGACGATCTCGGAGTGGCTTCCCACGGAGGTCACCAGGCTCGAGCTGAACGACGGTGAGACCCCGTCGATGCGCGTCGGGGACGTCGGTCACGTGCAGTACCAGGCGCCGGCACAGGACCCGACGGGCAGGGTCACGGTCGTGCAGGGCGCGGCGGCGGCCACGGCGTTCGGGCTCGGGACCGTCGCCCTGCCCCGCAGTGACGGCAGCCGCTGGGCCGGACCCGACATGCGTGCATGGGAGAGCGGTGGCTCCGGTTCGTCGGGCACGTTCGACTGGAGCTCGTGAGCTGTTCGTCGCCCGAGCTGCTCACGCTGCTCACGACCGGGTCCCTGCACGTCGGTCCCGGCCGGGCCGAGCGCTGTCACCGGCGGCGATCGCGCTCGCTCGACCGACAGTCGCTCGTGGGGTTCGGCGCGCGCCGCTCTCGCTCCCTTGATCCCGTGGCTGTTGCCCGCCCTGGACGGCAGCGGAGGCATGGAGCATCGAGTGATGTGTCCACCGGGCGCCACCGGTCCTCCGGTGCCGACACCGCCGCCGAGTGCAGCGCCCGGTCGAGTGGGGCGGACGTGTGGCCGTCGGTGAGCGATGACCTGACGCGAAGCTGCGGCAGATCCGGCACCGCCTGACGGCCGAGCAGGTTGAGCAGCTGATCGCCGAGTACGAGGGCGGCGACGACATGAAGGTGCTCGCAGCTCGCTGGAAGACGCCCAGGACGACCGTGGCCGGACATCTGCGCCGGGCCTGAAATCCAGTCACGGCGCCGGGGCATCCCAGCCGAACGCCTCGACGACCTGCTCCGGCCGTACGGGGAGGGGTGGTCGTGCCAGCGCCTGGCCGATCACTACGGCTGCGATGCCGAAACGGTGCGGCAGGCGCTGGAGCGGGCCGGCGTCGAGCTCCGGGCTCCATGGGAGCGGTGACCCCCGCGGTGAGGTGGACCCACCCGGGAGGAGACGTCGCTCTCCTCTCACTACAGCGGGGTCCGCCGATACCCTTCACGACATGTCGGGCGGCGTCAGCTTCCTGCATTCCCGGGTCGGGGCGCAGATCGCGTACACGACGCAGGGCACCGGTCCGCCGCTGATCATCATCCCGCCGTGGATCACCCACCTCGATGCGGTGACGGCGATGTCGGGTTACCGGCAGTTCAACGACGCGCTGGCAGCCCACCACACGGTGGTGCACTACGACCGCTGGGGAACCGGTCTCTCGGACCGGGACAGACACGACTTCTCGCTCGAGGCCGAAGTCCAGGTGCTCACGGATGTGGCCGATCACCTGGGTCTTCGCCGGTTCGCCTTGATGGGCCCGTCGCGTGGCGGACCTGTGGCGGTCGCCTTCGCCCATGGCGAGGCACGTCGGGTGTCGCACCTGATCCTCTACGGCACGGGGGCCGGCCCCTTGCACGACGCACGGACGTGGCCGCCACTGCGGGACCTGATGCTGGCCAACTGGCCGGCGGCGACCAAGGCGATCGCCGCCCTGGCGACACCCGGGTGCAACGGAAGGGACGTGGAGGCCTTCGCGGCGCTGATGCGAGCGGCGGCGACGCCGGAGATGACGATCGCGCTCCGGGACGCGTCCGACCAGCACGACGTATCGCACCTACTGGCCGAGATCCGGACGCCCACGCTCGTGATGTGCCGCTGGGGCGACCCGTTCGTCCCCACCGAGACGGCACGTTGGCTCGCGCGCAGCATCAAGGGCGCGAAGTTGGAGATGCTGGACGGCGAGGCGCACCTCTACACCGTCGGTGACGTGGCTGCGATCGCGGACCGGATCAACGCATTCACGGCCGGCGCCCACGGCGGTGGACGGTCGGCTCAGCTCAGCCCGCGAGAGGAGGAGGTGCTCCGGCTGGTGGCGGACGGCTGCACGAACCTCGCCATCGCCGGACGCCTCGTGTTGAGCGTCCGTACGGTCGAGCGGCACCTGCTGAACATCTACAGCAAGCTCGGAGTGCGAGGGCGGACCGAGGCAGTGGCTCATTGGCTGAGCCCAGCCGGCGAGGTGGAGCCGTCGGCCGACGCGGAACCGCGGACTACGTAGTCGCACGCAGGTCGCGCACCATCGACACGTGAGCCGCCGTCGGGACTGTCCACCAGCGCCCTGCAGATGCGCAGTTCCACCGATGCGACGGCATACGCCGGCTACCTAGCGTGAGCTCCACCAGGTGCCGCGCGAAAGCGCTGGACGAGGCACCTCGACCGACCGTGGAGGGCACCATGTCGAACACGCAGACCGACCCGTCGCACATCATGCAGGTCGGCTCGGGTTTCTGGGCGTCGAAGACCCTGCTCTCCGCGGTGGAGCTGCAGGTGTTCACCCTGCTCGGCGAGGACTCGCTGACCGGCGAGGAGATCAGGACCCAGGCCGGCCTGTCACAACGGGGCACCTACGATTTCCTCGACACGCTCGTCGCACTGCGTCTCCTCGACCGCGACGGCGAGGGCACCGAAGGGCGCTACCGGAACACTCCCGACACCGCCGCGTACCTGGACGAACGCAGCCCCACGTACATCGGTGGGATCCTCGAGATGTTCAACGCCCGGCTGTACGGCTTCTGGGGCGGGCTCACCGAGGCGCTGCGGACCGGCCTGCCCCAGAACGAGGTCAAGCTCACCGGACGGCCGATGTTCGACGAGGTCTACGCGGACCCCGCGAGGCTCACACAATTCATGCATGCGATGGAGGGCATCTCTCTCGGCAACTTCCATGTCCTTGCCGAGCGTTTCGACTTCTCCAGGTACGACACCGTGTGCGACGTCGGAGGGGCCACGGGACAGCTGAGCACGATCCTTGCCCGCCGGCACAGTCACCTCAGGTGCACGACCTTCGACCTCCCGGTGGTCGCACCCATCGCGGAGAAGACCATCGCGAACGCCGGCCTCGCCGACCGTGTCACCAGCGCATCAGGCGATTTCCTCGTCGACGCACTACCCAGAGCCGACGTCATCACGATGGGCATGATCCTGCACGACTGGAACCTCGACCGGAAGCTGACACTGATCAGATCCGCTCATGACGCCCTGCCCGAGGGCGGCGCGTTCATCGTCATCGAGAACTTGATCGACGACCCCCGTCGAGACAACGCATTCGGCCTGATGATGTCGCTCAACATGCTCATCGAGTTCGGGGACGCCTTCGACTTCACCGGAAGGGACTTCGCGAGCTGGTGCCACCAGATCGGCTTCCGAACGACGGAGATCCTGCCGCTGGCCGGCCCCGCCAGTGCAGCCATCGCCTACAAGTAGACCGTTTGCCGCGCAGTTGACCCGCCAGCCAGCGGACTGACGCAGTGGCGGGGAGGGGCCGTCACCCATGGGGAGACGGCCCCTCCCCTACCGCAGTGGAGCTGAGGGGAATTGAACCCCTGACCCCCTCGATGCGAACGAGGTGCGCTACCGGACTGCGCCACAGCCCCTTGCGTCGGACAGCTTACCGTCCGCCCGTGCGGCGGTGCGGTGGGGGGCGCGTGGCGGACCCGTCCAGAGGCTCGCCGTGAGCTCGCGGACGGTGCGGAGAACGGGATCCTCGCTCAGACGCCGGCCACGGCCAGGACGGGCGGACCGCCCGACGGCTCGTCGACGACGGAGTCCGTCGCGGCGTCCCAGGTGATCGACCCCCGCTGGAAGTCCGACCGCCGGCCCCCCGGCACGTCGTACTCGTCGCTCGTCGGGTAGCCCAGGTAGGACGCCTCGCGCCCCAGTTCCTGCCAGCGGGCGAGCACCAAACCGTGCACCTCGTGCGCCCCGGTGTCCGGCGTCCAGTAGACGACGCCGCGCTCGAAGTCGCTGTGCCGCCCGACGCCGTCCGGGGTCGCCGCCTCGTCGATCACGGGCGCGCCGAGCAGCGCGGAGCCGCCGGCGGCGAGGTAGCCCGCGAGCACCAGCCCGTGCACCTCGTGCACCCCGGAGTCCGGCGTCCAGTAGAGCCGGCCGCCGGTGTGCTCCCGGTACCGCAGCGCGGCATCGCCGACCTCGGGCCCGGTCGGCTCCCCCAGCAGCGCACGCAGCGCCGCGTCGTCGGCGAACCGGCGCTCGATCGGCGTGCGGTAGACGGCCGTCAGCGTCACGTCGGCGTCCGGCATCACCAGCGTCCGTTCGCGGTCCCCGCCGTCGTCCCACCCGTCGAAGCCGGCGACGCCGTCGCTGGCGAGCGCCGGCGCGGCCACGGCCACCCGGGCGCCGACGGTCACCTGCGAGACGGCCCGGGCACTGCCGTCCACGGTGAGGGCACTGGGCGTCGCGCTGGTGAGGGTCAGCACCCGCAGCCGGGGCTGGGCGGTGAAGCGGGCCTCGGTCACCACGCCGAACCGGTCCGTGGCGGAGGCCACCACGACCAGCTGCGTCGCGTCGCCGTGGTCGTCGAACGGCTGGGCGAACGTCCCGCCCTGGAAGGACTCCCCCGGGTGGTCGTGGCAGTACCCGCCGCCGCAGTGGACCTGGACGACGCTCCACCGGACGGGCAGCTCGCCGTCCTCCCGGTCGACGGCCGTGGCGGTGGCCTCAACGGGCTCGCCCACCGCGAACTGCCGGTCCGCCGCCGGCGCGGTGAGCGAGACCACCGGCGCGGCGTTGGCCGGGACGACGACGACCTCCGCCGTCCCCTGCTCCCCGGAGGGGTCGGTGACGGTGAGCCGGGCGGTCACCGGCGCGGTCGCGGGCTCCGCGTAGGTGTGCGTCACTCGCGGGCCGGCACCCGTCGCACCGTCCCCGAAGTCCCACCGGTGGTCCACCGCGTCGCCGTCCAGGTCGCTCGAGGTGCTGCCGTCGAAGGTGACGGTCCGGGAGGCCGCGTCGACGGTCGGCACGGCCCGGGCGGTGGGCGCGCGGTTGCCGGGGACGTGCACCAGCCGCTGGAGCCGGCTGCTGACGATGTCGGCGTAGACCACGTCGCCGTTGGCGGCCGTGGCGAAGGAGACCGGCGCGCCCTGCTCCGCCCCGAACCCGGCGGCCTCGGGCTCGCCGACGAGCTGCCCGCTGTCGTCGTAGCGGAGCGTGTAGAGCCGCTGGGAGGCGTAGTCGCCGAAGAAGTACGCGCCCCGGTACTGCTCGGGGTAGGAGGCGCCGGTGTAGACCGTGCCGCCGGTGACCGCGGTGCCCATCGGCCCGTGCGGGTAGGTCCACAGCGGCTCGGTGTTGGGCACGCCCTGGCAGCCCTGGAGGTCGGCGTAGCCCGGCGTCGGCGCCCGCCCCTCCCAGCACGGCCAGCCGTACGCGCTCCCGGGCCGGACCAGGTCGACCTCCTCCCAGGAGTTCCAGCCGACGTCGCCGACGACCGGCGCCCCGCTGACCGGGTCGAGGCCGACGCGGAACGGGCTGCGGAAGCCACTGGCGTAGACGCGGCTGCGCCAGGAGGAGGGCGCGGCCGGGTCGTAGAACGGGTTGGTCGGGACGCCGGCGCCGTCGGGGGTGACGTGCACCAGCTTCCCGTAGCCCTGGTCGACGTCCAGCGCGCGCAGCGCCTTGGGGTCCACCGTCGGGTGGTCGGCACTGTCCCCGATCGTCACGAACAGCGTGCCGTCGGGGGCGGTCGCCACGTCGGTCATGGCGTGCACGTCGGACCCCACGGGCAGGTCCCAGAGGACGCGCTCGTCGGTCAGCGAGGTCGGCTCGGGCTCCCCCGCCAGCGCCCAGGAACTCAGCCGCATGACCGTCTGCTCGCCGACCGTCGTCGTCCGGGCGAGGTAGAGGCGCCGGGAGGTGGCGTGGTCGGCGGCCAGCGCGACCCCGGCCAGCCCGAGGTCCCGGGTGGCGACCACGGGCAGCTCGGCGAGGGTGGTGGCCCGGCCGTCGGCCGAGACCCAGGCCACCCGGCCGTTCTTGCCGGTGGTGACGTAGCTGCCGTCGGGGGCGAAGGCGACGTCGGTGAGCAGCTCGTCCTGCCCGCTGGGCATGTCCACCAGCGCGAACCCGGCCGGCAGGCCCGCCTCGGCGGCCGCGGTCCCGGGGGCCAGCCCGGTCATCGTGGTCACCAGGAGCAGGACGAGGGCGATCTGGAGCGAGCGGGCGGCGGACCTCACGCGGGGACGGAGTCGTGCGCTGTCGGCGGCATCAGTCGTGGGTACCAGGATGTGACCTGGGTCACAACCGACACCTCCCGAGCCGACGGGCAGCGCCGGGTCCGCCCGGACCCGGCGCCACACGGTCAACCGTTGGCGACGCGCCGGGGCTGGTAGACGTCGATCTCCGCGAAGCCGATGTCCTCGTCGTCCAGGCCGACGACGGCGCTCTGCTGCCAGCCGGCCGGGGTGGGCGTGCGGGCGGCGACCACCCGGCCGGGGCGCAGCGGGTGCACCGGCGCCAGCGGCAGGCTTGGGTGCGTGGGGGCCGACGGCTGGACCGAGACCGGCTGCACGACCTGCGGCATCGCCATCGGCGTGGGGCGCTGCACCCGCTGGGCGGCCCGGGCCGGCGGGCGGTGCGCCATCCGGGCGGCGCGCCGGGCCGCGGCGCGGCGCTCCCGCTGGGCGGCGGCCCGCAGCACCATCAGGTAGCCGACCACCGCGACGTCGAGCAGCACCTGGGGCGCCCACAGCCACGACCGGTAGGTCAGCGCGCCCACCAGCACCAGCAGCGTGAGCGCGACCAGCCCGCCCAGCGTCCGGCGGCGCACGGCGTGCACGTCCACCTTCAGCTCACCGGAGGTGCGCAGCGCGGCGCGGTCGATGGTCACCCGCTCGGTCGGCGCGGAGACGACGGGGTCCACCGCCCTCCGCCGCTGCAGGGTCCGTCCCGACTCGGCCGACCCGGAGCCCGTCGTCCTCGGCTCGCCGCGGGTGACCACCATCGGCACCAGCACGACGAACCACAGCACGACGAGAGCGGCCAGCAGCACGCCCGATCCCATCACCGAACACCTCGATCCATCCCTGGCACCCTGCGACCCCCATCCCTGGGACCACACGAGTCACACCTGTCACTCGTCGGTCAATCTAGGGACGCGACCTGCCGATACAGCGGAAGCTCACCGGTGTGTCGCTGCAGGTTCGCGGCACACCGGCGTGTCGCGCTCCCTCTCGCCGGCCGGAGCCCCTGGTCGGGGCAGGGTCCGACCGCGCCCCGTTCCCGGGTGCGGTCCGTCAGTGACCGGCACGCTGCCGCCACCGGGCGAGCACGCCGCCGGGCGCGTCCTCCGCCAGCAGCGCGTAGCCCAGGTGGTCGCGCCACGCACCGTCGATGTCCAGGTACGAGCGGAACAGCGCCTCCTGGCGGAAGCCCAGGCGCTCGACCAGCCGCCGGCTGGGCCGGTTCTCCGGGCGGATGTCGGCCTGCAGCCGGTGCAGCCCCGCCGGGCCGAACGCGTGGTCGCACACCAGCGCGACCGCCAGCGACGCCACCCCACGGCCGGCCACGGCCCGGTCCAGCCAGTAGCCCAGGTGACCGGAGCGGAGCGCCCCACGGACGACGTTGTCCACCGTCACCTGCCCGGCCAGCCGGCCCTGGTAGCGCAGCGCGAACGGCAGCGACGCGCCGTCCCGGGCCCGCCGCAGCGCCGCCCGGCGCATGGCCCGGTAGGCCGCCGCGGAGTGCCGGTCGGGCCAGGCGGTGCCGGCGGAGGGCTCCCACGGGGCGAGCCAGTCCTCGTTGGCCGCGCGCAGCCGGGACCACTCGCGCGCGTCACCGCGCTGCAGCGGGACCAGCTCGACCGGGCCGTAGGCCAGCCGGGCCGGCCAGCCGGGATGCGGTGCCGGTTCCAGGTCAGCCGCCCAGCAGCATCGGCATGACGGTCACCAGGCCGCCGGCGGACACCTCGGTGACGTCCTCGTCCACCACGATCAGGCAGTTGGCCCGCGCCATCCGGGCGAGCATGGCCTGGTCGCCGTCGCCGATCGGCTCGACGACGTAGCCGCCGTCGGGGTGCCGCATCACCTGGCCGTGCAGGTACTGCCGGTAGCCCAGCGGCGAGAGCAGCTGCTGGGCCGACACGGCCTGCACGGTGCGGCGGAACAGCTGGCGCTTGCCCAGCATCAGCCGGATCGCCGGCCGGACGAACACCTCGAAGGCGACCAGCGCGGCCACCGGCTCACCGGGCACGCAGATGACCGGGACCTGGTCACGGCCCAGCCGGCCGAAGGCGTGCAGCGGGCCGGGGTGCATGGCGACCTGGGTGAAGGACATGCCGCCGAGGGCGTGCAGCGCCTCCTGCAGCACGTCGGCCCCGCCGCTGGCGAAGGTGCCGGCGATCAGCACGACGTCGCTGCGCAGCAGCTGGCTCTCCAGCAGGTCGGTCAGCCGCCGCGGGTCGCTGGGCAGGATGCCCGCCCGGTAGGCCTCGGCGCCGGCGTCGCGGGCGGCCGCGGCCAGCGCGTAGCTGTTGACGTCGACGACCTGGCCAGGGCCGGGGGTGGCGCCGACGTCGACGAGCTCGTCGCCGGCGCACAGCACCGCCACCCGGGGGCGCGGGCGCACCGACACCCGCTCCCGGCCGACCGCGGCCAGCAGGCTGATCTGGGCGGGGCCGATCGGCGTGCCGATCTGCACCGCGGTGTCGCCGGGCGCGACGTCGTCCCCGGTGCGGCGCACGTAGCTGCCCGGCGCGAGGGCGGCGTAGACCGCCACCCGGGCCGCGCCCTGGTCGGTCCACGCGGCCGGGACGACGACGTCGGCTCCGCTGGGCATCATCGCGCCGACGGCGACCTGCTGGGCGAGCCCCGGGCCGATCGCGGCGCGCTCGCCGGACCCGGCGGTGCTCGTCCCGACCACCGCGAGCTCGACCGGCGTCTCGACGCTGGCGGCGGTGATGTCGGCGGAGGAGACGGCGTACCCGTCCAGCCCGGCCTGCTCGAAGGACGGCAACGCGCGGGTGCTGGTCACCAGCTCGGCGCAGAGCAGCCCCTGGGCGTCGAGGACCGCCAGCTCGATCGGGTCGGGCTGCGGGACGTTGCCCAGGATCTCGTCCAGGTGCTGCTCGACGGTGCGCAGCCGCAGCGCCGACACGTCGACCGAGCCGGTGTCACCGACCGGGTCGGGCGCGCGGTCGCCGGAGGACACCGCCGGGGAGGGCACCCGCTCGGCGGCGAACACCGACCGGTCGACCTGCACGGTGTCCCTGCCCGCCGCCGGGGGGTCCGGGAGCCGGCTGTCCGGCGCCTCCCGGGGCACCGGGGTGCCGCGCTCCAGGTCGAGCTGGGTGGTCTCGCGGGCACCGCCGCCGAACCACCCGCGTGACTTGTCCTCGGTCATGCCCACCACCGTCGTCCTGCCGTCGTCGCTGTCCGGGCCCGCACGAGCGGGCGTCCCCGGACGTCCCGACTGCGATCGTGCCCTCTGCGGGCGCCGGTCAGGCCGGCGACGCGCCCTCGGCCGGCAGGTCGGCGACGAACTGCTGCAGCCAGGGGCGCAGCGCCGGGCCCAGGTCCTCCCGCTCGACGGCCAGCTGGACCACGGCCTTGAGGTAGTCCAGCCGGTCGCCGGTGTCGTAGCGGCGGCCGGAGAAGACGACCCCGTGCACCGGGACGCCGTCCTCGACCAGCTTGACCAGCGCGTCGGTGAGCTGGATCTCCCCGCCGGCGCCGGGCTCGGTGATCCGCAGCGCGGGGAAGACCTCCGGCGGGAGCACGTAGCGGCCGATGATGGCCAGGCTGCTGGGCGCCTCGTCGGCCGGGGGCTTCTCCACCAGCCCGGTGACCCGCACGGTGGAGCCGTCGCCGTCCACGGCCACGGCGCCGTACTTGCTGATGTTCTCCCGGCCCACGTCCAGCAGGGCGACCACGGCGCCGCCGTGCTCGGCCTGGACCGCGAGCATCTCCTCGAGCAGCAGGTCCCGGGCGTCGATGATGTCGTCGCCGAGCAGCACGGCGAAGGCCTCGTCGCCGACGAACGCCGCCGCCTGCAGCACCGCGTGCCCGAGGCCGCGCGCCTCGCCCTGACGCACGAAGTGCACCTGGGCGACGTCGGTGGAGGCGTGCACGGCGTCCAGCCGGGACCGGTCGCCCTTCTTCTCCAGGGCCGTCTCGAGCTCGGGGGTGCGGTCGAAGAAGTCCTCGATCGCGGCCTTGTTCCGGCCGGTGACCATCAGGACCTCGCCCAGCCCGGCGCGGGCGGCCTCTTCCACGATGTACTGCAGGGCGGGCCGGTCCACGACCGGCAGCAGCTCCTTGGGCACCGCCTTGGTGGCGGGCAGGAAGCGGGTGCCCATCCCGGCTACCGGGATGACGGCCTTGGTCGTCGTCGGGGCTGTCGGACGCTCGGTGGACGGGCTCGGCATGGCGCGAGCCTAGCCAGCCGCCCGCCCGGGCCTAGCCTGCCGCCGTGGCCGACTCCCCCGCGATGGTGACCCGCAAGGCCGAGCTGCGGGCCCGGCTGCTGGCCGCGCGGGCCGCCCGGCCGCCGGCCGACCGGACGCTGGCGGCCCGGCTGCTCGCCGCCGGCCTGGCCGCCCGGCTGGCCCGCACCCCCGTGGTCGCCGGGTACGTGCCCACCGCCGAGGAACCGGGACACGGACCGCTGCCCGCGGCGCTGGCCGCCGTCGTGGGCCGGCTGCTGCTGCCCGTCGTCCCCGACCGGGGGCGCGAGCTGTCCTGGGCCGGGTACGACGGCCGGCTGGCGCCCGGCCGCTTCGGGCTGGCCGAGCCGCCCGGGCCGCGGCTGCCGGCCGCCACCCTGGGGACGGCGGACGTCGTCGTCGTCCCCGCCCTGGCCGTTGCCCCGGACGGCACCCGGCTGGGCCGCGGCGGCGGGTACTACGACCGCGCGCTGCGGCTGGTCCGCACGGACGCGCTGCTGGTCGCGGTGGTGTTCGACGACGAGCTGCTCGACGAGCTGCCCGCGGGCGAGCACGACGTCGGGGTGCACGCCGTGGTGACGCCGACCGGCGGCTGGCGGGAACTCGACCGTGCCCCGGGCGGGCTCCGGTGAGAAGGTGACGGCGCCCACCGCCCCCGAACGGAAGGACGGCCCGCTGTGAGTGGCCCCCTGGACGGCGTCCTCGTCGTCGACCTGACCCGCGCCCTGGCCGGACCGCACGCCGGGATGATGCTCGGCGACCTCGGCGCCCGGGTGATCAAGGTGGAGACGCCCGGTTCCGGTGACGACAGCCGCGGCTGGGGCCCGCCGTTCGTCGACACCCCGGCCGGGCGGGAGTCCACCTACTTCTTCTCCGCCAACCGGAACAAGGAGTCGATCGCCCTCGACCTCAAGGACGCCGGCGACAAGGAGGTGCTGACCGAGCTCATCCGGCGCGCCGACGTGCTGCTGGAGAACTTCCGGCCCGGCACGCTGGCCCGCCTGGGCTTCGGCACCGACGCGCTCGCCGAGCTCAACCCCCGGCTGGTCAGCCTGGCGATCAGCGGCTTCGGCCACGACGGGCCCGAGGGCGGCCGGGCCGGGTACGACCAGATCGCCCAGGGCGAGGGCGGCCTGATGTCCCTGACCGGCGCCGGGCCCGAGGACCCGCAGAAGGTCGGCGTCCCGATCAGCGACCTGCTCGCCGGCATGTACGGCGCCTACGGCGTGCTGGCCGCCCTGCTCGAGCGCGAGCGCACCGGCCGCGGCCAGGTGGTGCGCACCTCGCTGCTGTCCGCCGTCGTCGGGGTGCACGCCTACCAGGGGACGGCGTACACCGTCGCCGGCAAGGTCAACCGCGCCCAGGGCAACCACCACCCCTCGATCACCCCGTACGGGCTCTTCCACTGCGCCGGCGGCGGCAGCGTCCAGCTGTCCTGCGGCAGCGAGGGGCTGTGGCGGCGGCTGTGCACGGAGTTCGGGCTGGACGCCGAGGCACCCGGGCTGGCCACCAACGGCGAGCGGGTCGCCCGCCGGGACGAGGTCATCGCCCTGCTGGAGGGCGTCTTCGCCGACATCCCGGCCGAGGAGCTGCTCGCCCGGCTGGACTCCGCCGGCGTCCCCGCGGGCAAGGTGCGCACCCTGGACGAGGTCTACGGCTGGGACCAGGTGGAGTCGCAGGGGCTGAAGATCTCCGTCGAGCACCCCACCGCCGGGCCGCTGACGCTGCCCGGGCCGCCGCTGCGGTTCTTCGCCGCGAGCCCGGACGGCGAGTCCGAGACCACCCGCCGCGACCACACCCCGCCGCCGGTCCTCGGCGCCGACGGGGACGCGATCCGCGCCTGGCTGTCCGGCTCCGCCGGGACCGCCCAGCCCGCGGGCGCCGACGTGGAGGACGGGCACGCCACGTGACGGCCGCACCCCGGGCACGCCGGCTGGACGCCCGCACGCTGCGCGACATGGTGCTGGACCCGGGGTCCTGGCAGACCTGGGACACCCCGGTGCCCCCGCGCGAGGTGGACGACGAGTACGCCCGCGAACTGGCCGCCGCCACCCGGAAGACCCAGCAGGACGAGGCCATCGTCACCGGGGAGGCGACGCTGCGCGGCCGCCGCGTCGCGGTGGTCGCCGGTGAGTTCGGCTTCCTGGCCGGGTCGATCGGGATCGCCACCGCCGAGCGGCTGATGGCCGCCGTGGAGCGGGCCACCGACGAGGGCCTGCCGCTGCTGGCCGCGCCCATCTCCGGCGGCACCCGGATGCAGGAGGGCACGGTCGCGTTCCTGCAGATGATCGGCATCACCGCCGCCATCGCCCGGCACAAGGAGGCGGGGCTCCCCTACCTGGTCTACCTGCGCGGCCCGACGTTCGGCGGGGTGCTGGCGTCGTGGGGGTCGTTGGGCCACGTGACCATCGCCGAGCCCGGTGCGGCGATCGGCTTCCTCGGCCCGCGGGTGTACGAGGCGCTGTACGGGGAGCCGTTCCCGCCCGACGTGCAGACCGCCGAGCACCTCGCCGAGCGGGGGCTGATCGACGGGGTGGTGCCGCCGGAGGAGATCGCCGAGGTGGCCGACCGCGCGCTGCAGGTGCTCGCGGCACGGGCCACCTGGCACCGCGGCGCCCAGGTGGAGGGCCCGGTCGAGGGCGACGGCACCGACGCCGACGACCCCGAGGACGGCCGGACGGCGTGGGACGTCGTCACCGCGTCCCGCCGCGAGGACCGGCCCGGCGCCCGCCAGCTGCTGCGCACCGCGGCCACCGACGTGGTGACGCTGTCGGGCACCGGGGCGGGCGAGCGGGACCCGGGGCTGCTGCTGGCGCTGGCCCGCTTCGGCGGGGCGCCCTGTGTGGTGCTCGGCCAGGACCGCACCGTCCAGTCGCTGTCCGCGCCGCTCGGGCCGGGCGCCCTGCGCGAGGCACGGCGCGGGATGCGGCTGGCCGCGGAGCTGCGGCTGCCGCTGCTCACCCTCATCGACACCCCCGGCGCGGCCCTGTCGGTGGCGGCCGAGGAGGGCGGCATGGCCGGCGAGATCGCCCGCTGCCTGCAGGACCTCGTGATGCTGGACGCGCCGACGCTGGCCGTGCTGCTCGGGCAGGGCACCGGTGGCGGCGCGCTGGCCCTGGTGCCGGCCGACCGGGTGCTGGCCGCGGCGAACGGCTGGCTGGGCCCGCTGCCGCCCGAGGGGGCCAGTGCGATCGTGCACCGCACCGTCGACCGGGCCGGTGAGATGGCCGCCGCGCAGGGCGTGCGAGCCACCGACCTGTGGCGCGACGGGATCGTCGACCGGGTGGTGCCCGAACGCCCCGACGCCGCCGACGAGCCGGTGGAGTTCTGCCAGCGGATGGGCCGGGTGCTCGCCGAGGAGCTGACCGGCCTGCTGGGCCGGGACCCCGCCGAGCGGATGCGCAGCCGGGCCCGCCGCTGGCGGCACCTCGGCCGCTGAGGAAGGACCCCCCTGCCCCCCACCACTCGCAGGCTCGTGGCGGGACCCTGCAGGGGGGCCGTACGGCACCATGCCCCCACCACTGGGGGCTCGTGGCGGGACCCTGCAGGGGGGCCGTGCGGCACCATGCCCGACGTGGACCGCCGTCCGATCCGCCGCCTCCGGCCGGACCGCGACGCCCCGCCACCGGCCCCGGAGCAGCGGTCGGCCTGGCCGCTGACGGTGTCGGCGATCGCCCAGTGAAAGGACCCCGTCCCCGAGCCCTTCGCAAGCTCAGGGCACGCCAGGACGGGGCCGTGCGGGCAAGTCCACGCTGATGGAGCTGCTGGCCGTCACCCTGGGGCTCAACCCCGAGGGGGGCTCGGTGCACACCCGGCACCGCACCCGTCCCACCGAGCCGGAGTCCCTCGGGCTCGTGGTCGAGCGCAGCCCCGGCGCGGCCCGGTGGGGCTACTTCCTGCGCGACGAGGAGAAGGACCCCGTCCTCCCCACCCTTCGCACGCTCAGGGCGGTGCCCTGGACGGGGCCGCGAGCTGTCCCACGGTGAGGCGTTCCTCGAGGTGCTCACCCGCCGGGCCGGTGGAGGGGGCACCTACCTCCTGGACGAGCCGGACGCCGCGCTGTCCTTCGGGGGTTCCCTGCCGTTGGTGACCGTCCTGCTGGACCTGGTGGCGGCCGGCGCCCAGGTCGTCGTGGCCACCCACTCCCCCGTCGTCGCCGCGCTGCCCGGGGCGACGCTGGTGGAGGTGGGGCCGTGGGGGCTGCGGCCCGCCACGTGGGCCGACCTCGAGCTGACCGCGAACTGGCGGCAGTTCCTCGACCACCCGCGGTCCTACCTGCGGCACCTGGGCTGACGCCAGGGGCGGGGCGCCGGGTCAGCTGCCGGCGACGACCCGCTGGGTGTGGTCGGGGTCGAGCCGCTCGAGGACGGCGCTGAGGGCCTGCCCCAGGGCCTGAGCCTGCTCGGGGGTGAGCGCGGCGAAGAACGAGTCGCGGACGGCGTCGACGTGTCCCGGGGCCACCCGCCGCACGACGTCCTGGCCGGCCTCGGTGAGGACGGCGACGTTGCCGCGGCGGTCGTCGGTCGCCCGGACCCGGCGCACCCAGCCCCGCTCCTCCAACCGGGCGACGGTGTGCGAGAGCCGGCTCTGGGACTGGTTGGCGACCCGGGCGAGGTCGCTCATCCGCCGGCCGCGGTCCGGGGCCTCGGACAGCACCGCCAGGACGGTGTAGGCCGCGTGGCTGAGCCCCGCGTCCCGCTGCAGCTGGGCGTCCAGCGTCCTGGGCAGCAGCTCGGCGACCGCCAGCCAGGTCCGCCAGGTGTACTGCTCCTCCTCGTCGAGCCATCGGGGGTCCGCCACGGCGGGCACGCTACCGGCCGACCGAGGTGTCCCCGCCGGGCGTGATCGGGAGCGTCCGAGGTCGGTCGCCGGCGGTCGGTGGGCGTGACACACACCTGCAGACGTGGACGGTCCGGCCGGGACGGCGCATGATTGGCAGTCGCCGGGTCCGAGTGCCAGCCCGGCGACCCCCGGACGAGGAGTTCCCGCACGTGCCCACCTACCAGTACGTCTGCACCAACCCCGAGGTCAAGCACGAGTTCGAGGTCGTGCAGTCGTTCAGCGACCCGGCGGTGAGCACCTGCACCGAGTGCGGCGCACCGGTCCGCAAGGTCTACGGCTCGGTCGGTGTGGTGTTCAAGGGGTCGGGCTTCTACCGGACCGACAGCCGCAAGCCCGAGAGCTCGGGCACGGGCTCCTCCTCGGCGAAGGAGTCCGCCGCGACCGGGTCGAAGGACGGGTCGTCGACCAAGGACTCCGCTCCGAAGAAGGAGTCCTCGTCGACCCCGTCGCCGGCGGGCAGCAGCTCCGGCGGCGGCAGCGGCAGCGGCAGCAAGGCCGCCAACTAGCCCCACCGGGCACGGACGGCGGCCCGGGCGCCCGCCGCCGTCCACAGCCGCCCGCCCCGTCCACAGCCGTCTGCGGACCGGGGCCGACCGGCCGGGCCGGCCCTAGCGTCGCGGTGTGCGACGCCTGCGACGCCCCAGCTCACCGGTGCACCTGCTGCGGCAGGTGACCGCCGGCCTGCTGGTCGTGCTCGCCCTCGTCCTCGCCCTGCGACCGGCACCGCCGGCCGGTCCCGCCGGTCCGGTGACCGTCCCGGTGGTGGTCGCTGCGACCGACCTGAGCGCCGGCGCGGTGCTGCGGGAGTCCGACCTCGTGCTGGCCGACCTTCCGGCGCAGCTGGCCCCGGACGGGTCCAACGCCGAGGGCGCCGAGCTGGCCGGGAGGGTGCTCGCCGCACCGCTGCGCCGGGGCGAGCCGGTGACCGACGTCCGGGTCGTCGGGCCGGGCCTGTGGTCCCAGGTGCCGGCCGGGCAGGTGGCGGCACCGGTCCGGCTGGCCGACCTGGCGGTGGCCGCCCTGCTGCGTCCCGGCGACCGGGTGGACGTGCTCGCGACCGCACCGGAGACCGGGGTCGCCGACGTCGTGGCCGCCGACGCGCTCGTCCTCGGGGTGACCCCGGACGCCGCCGCGGGGCCGCCGGCCGGCGCCCCGACGGCGGCGGCCGGACTGCTCGTGCTGGCGGTCCCGCCGGAGACGGCCCGGGTGCTCGCGGGTGCAGCGACGACGAGCTCACTCACCGCTACCCTCGGCCGACCGTGACGCGCCCACGGGACCCACCGGTGGCGCCCCGAGCCCAGGAGGACACCGGTGGTCAAGGGCTTCAAGGACTTCCTGCTGCGCGGCAACGTCGTCGAGCTGGCGGTGGCGGTGGTGATCGGCGCCGCCTTCACCGGGCTGGTCGGCTCGTTCACCGAGTCGTTCCTGGAACCGCTGATCGGGCTGGTCGGGGGCGGTGGTGTCGACGGCGGCACCGTGGTCGTCGACGGGCAGCGGTTCACCTGGGGCGCCTTCCTCAACGCGCTGATCACCTTCGCGTTGACGGCTGCGGTCGTCTACTTCGTCGTCGTGCTCCCGATGAAGGCGCTCGCCGAGCGCCGCCGGCGCGGCGAGGAGGCGGGCCCGGTGGCCCCGACCCAGGTCGAGCTGCTCGTGGAGATCCGCGACCTGCTGCGCGCCCAGCAGGGCGCCGGACCGGGCACCGACCCGTCAGCCCCGGGCACCACCACGATCCGCTGAGCCTGCGGCGGCCCCTCTGCAGGGCCCCGCGCCGAGCCTGCGAGGCGTGGGGGGCAGAGGTGGCCCCGTCCAGGGGCCCGCCCTGAGCCTGCGAAGGGTGGGGAGGACGGGGTCCTTTTCAGTCGCTGCCCCAGTGCGGTGGCCGGTCCTCCAGGTAGCGCCGGTCGTCGTCGTCCGGGTCGGCCGGCCGCTCGCCCCAGCCCACGTCGCTGTCGTCAGGGGCACGCTCGGACCGGGCCGGCGGCACCGGCCGGTCGTCGGGTTCGCTCACGCGACCGAGCGTAGGACCGCGCCCCGCTCAGTCCAGCGGCTGGCCCAGGCCCTCGAGCACCTCTGCGCCGGGCAGCGCGGCCAGCACCGAGCCCGGGACGGCGAGCTTGCTCCCCCGGGTCCCCGACCCCACGACCAGCAGCTCACCGGCGGCGACCTGGGCGTCCACCAGCACCGGCCAGCCGGCCGGGAGGCCGACCGGGGTGATGCCGCCGTAGGCCATGCCGCTCTCGGCGACCGCGACGTCCTGCGGCGCGAACGACGCCTTGCGCGCCCCGAGGTGCCGGCGGACCAGCCCGTTGACGTCGGCCCGGGTCGTGGCCAGCACCATGCACGCGGCCAGCGTCGTCTGCCCGGACCGGCGGGCGGCGACCACCACGCAGTTCGCCGAGGCGGCCGCCGGCACCTGGTAGCGCTCGGTGAAGGCAGCGGTGTCGGCGGCCTCGTCGTCGATCTCGGCGACCCACGCCGGCCCGGACAGCCCGGCGAGCGCGGCGGCGACCGGCGCGCCCAGCAGGTCGGGGCGGTCGGCGGCGGGCAGCCAGGTCAGCGTGCCCAGCTGGGGAGCGGCGAGGGGTTCGGCCATGGACCCGATCGTGCGGCATGCCCCACGTCGCCCGCAGGGCGGGTCGCCCGAGGTGCCCTCGCCGTCCCGGCGACGCTCGGGAGAGGATGGCGGCCATGATCGGCCAGCTGCACTCCGTCGTGATCGACGCCCCCGACGCCCACGCCCTGGCGACCTTCTACGCCGGCCTGCTGGGCATGGAGGTGCAGGGCGAGCCCGGCGACGACTGGGTGGTGGCCTCCGGCGCCGGCTACCGGCTGGCCTTCCAGCAGGCCCCGGACCTCGTCCCACCGGACTGGCCCGACCCCGGCCGGCCGCAGCAGTTCCACCTCGACGTCCGGGTCGCCGACGTGGACGCCGCCGAGCCGCAGGTGCTGGAGCTGGGCGCCCGCCGGCTGCCCGGCGGCGGCGGGGACTTCCGCGTCTACGCCGACCCGGTGGGACACCCCTTCTGCCTCGTCTGGGACGTCCCGTGACCCCGCCCGTGGACCTGCGCTCGGCGAGTCCGTTCGTCGCCGCCGTCGGTCTGGAGCTGACCGAGGTCACCGGAACCCGGGTGGCGGGCTCCATCGAGCTCGGTCCGCAGCACCACACCCCGTGGGGCGTCGTGCACGGCGGCGTCTACTGCGCGGTGGTCGAGTCGGCGGCCAGCGTGGGGGCCAGCACCGCGGTGACCGAGCGCGGCCAGTTCGCCGTCGGGGTCAACAACAACACCGACTTCCTCCGGCCGATGACCGCCGGCCGGCTGGACGTGGTCGCCGAGCCGGTCCAGCAGGGGAAGACCCTCCAGCTGTGGCTGGTCACCCTCACCCGCGCCGAGGACGGCAAGCCGGTGGCGCGGGGCCAGGTGCGGCTGCAGAACGTGCCCCTGCCCCCGGGGTGACCGGCCGGGTCCCGGGAGCGGTCGCCGCGGCGGTGGCCGTGGCCCGGGCCCACCGGCTGGCCGTCGGCGACCCGGTGGTCCTGCACGACGGCGTCAACGTCGTCGTCCACCTGCGGCCGGCGCCGGTGGTGGCCCGGATCGCCACCCTCACCCCGCTGCTGCGCCCGGCGATCGGCCGGCCGTTCGCCCGCGAGGTCGGCCTGGCCGGGGCGCTGGCCGCGGCGGGCGCGCCGGTCGTCCCGCCGTCGGACCTGCTGCCGCCCGGCCCGCACGAGCACGCCGGGCTCACCCTGTCCTTCTGGCGGCACGTCGAGGTCCTCCCCGACCGGCCCACCCCGACGGTCGTCGGCGCCGCGCTGGGCGAGCTGCAGGCCGCCCTCGCCGACGTTCGGCCGGGCTGGGACGGCGCCCCGCTGGACACCCCGCTGGACGACCTCGCCGTCTTCGCCGACCGCGGCCCCACGCTGGGTGCGGCGCCGGACCTGGTCGGCCGGGTGGGCGAGCTGGTCGACCGGCTGCGGCCCGGGTTGGCCGGGCCGGCCGGGTACCTGCACGGGGACACCCATCCCGGGAACCTGCTGGCCACCGCCGCGGGCTGGCGGTGGACCGACCTGGAGGACTCCTGCCGGGGCCCGCTCGGCTGGGACCTGGCGTGCCTGGCCACCACGTCGCGGCTGGACGGCCGCGCCGCGCTCACCGCGCTGCCGGTCAAGGTCGACGAGGAGGCGCTGGCCCCGTTCGTCCAGCTGCGCCGGCTGCACGCCGCCGTGTGGTGGTTCGTGCACGCCGTCCGGGTCCCCGCGGACCTGGCGGTGGCGCGGGAGCGGCTGGCGGCCGCGGTGGAGGAGGTCAGCGCAGGGCCGGCGGGACGGCGTCCGGGTCGAGCGTGACCCGGAACAGCGCCCGGGGGTCCTGCAGCGTGGCCGGGGGGCGGGCCGCCGAGCGCGCCACCACGTGGGCGAAGCGGGCGGGCCGCCGGTGCGGCAGCAGTTCCCGCCCGGCGAAGGCGTAGTCGCCGACCACCTCGCCGAGCAGCAGGCCGGCGCCGCGTTCGATCGGCAGGCCGACCAGGTCGCCGGGGGCGACCTCGTCGAGGAAGGAGGTCAGCTGGCGCAGGTCCTTGGCCGGGCGCTTCCCCGACAGCTCCCTGGCCAGCGTGCGCAGCTCGGCCGGCGTCAGCCCGGTGGCGTCCACGTCGATGCCCGACTGGGTGCCCAGCCCGACGACGCCACTGGCCAGCGCGGCGCCCAGCTCGTTGTGCGCGCGGGGCCGCACCACCCAGACCGGCACGCCCTCGGGAGGGTCGGCGGGGAGGACGTCGTCGGCGCCGGGCCACAGGTAGGGCAGGTCCTCGGGTTCCCCGCCGAACAGCGGCCGGTAGAAGTCGGGGTCCTTGGCCAGCAGGTTGGACCGGTGCGAGCGGTGCAGGTCCTCGTTGCCGACCCAGCTGGGCAGCAGCCCGGCCGCCGCGGCCTCGGCCTGGGTCATCGCTGCTGCGTCGGGGGCGAACTCGACGATCAGGGTCTCGGTGGTGTCGGCGAACCCGCGCTCGCGCCAGACCCGCACCATCGCGAGCGAGTAGACGACCAGTCCCGCCGTGTAGCCGCGCCACATGGTGACCACCGGGTGGTTGCCCCAGCCGTAGTCGGGCAGCTCGAGGGCCCGGAGCACCTGCAGGCACTCCACGCGCTGCTTGCCGAGGCGCGGGTTGTCGAGGAGGCGGGCGCTCTCGGTGAAGTCGGCGACGGGGAGGAAGGTCTGCATCGCCTGGCTTCCTGCCCTGGCCGGCAGGCGGTCAACCGCCCGAGCGGCCGGCCTTCCCGCAGGGACCCGGAGGCAGGGAGGTCCTAGCCGAGGGCGTCGAGGTCGCGCAGCGCGGACTCCCAGCGGGCGCGGCGCTCGTCGTCGTCCTGGTCCCACCAGGCGGGGCCGCGCTCGCCCAGGCCGGTCTTGGCCAGCTGCACCCGGGCCCGGGCGGCGGCCACCGCGGCGTCGTCGTCCCCCCGCTTGCCGGCGCGGACGCCGGACCGGCCGACCCCGAGGTGGTGCAGCAGCCGCTCCCGGACGTCGGTGGGCAGGGCCGGGTCGGCGGTCCGCCAGCGGCGCCCGTCGACGACGACGAACCGGCCGTCGTCGGTGCGCTCGACGTCCCGCGGCACCTCAGCCGGCCAGCCGGCGGGCGAGGTCGGGGAGCACCGCGCCCAGCGGAGCGTCGACCCGGACGTCGGCCTTGGCGTCGCCGCGGGTGGGGCCGGCGTTGACGATGGCGACGGGGATGCCGCGCTTGGCGGCGTGGATGACGAACCGGTACCCGCTCATGACGGTCAGCGAGGAGCCGAGGACGACCAGGGAGGCGGCCCGGTCGACCAGCTGGAAGCAGCGGTCCACCCGGTCCCGGGGCACCGTCTCGCCGAAGAAGACGACATCGGGCTTCAGCGGCCCGCCGCCACAGGCCAGGCAGTCGACCATCACGAACCCGTCGAGCGCCTCCTCGGGCAGCTCCGCGTCGCCGTCCGGGTTCACCTCGTCGGGAGCGTCGGGCCGGAAGCCGGGGTTGGCCTCCCGCAGCCGCACGTCGAGCCCGGCCCGGTCGGCGACGTCCCCGCAGGCCAGGCAGACGGTCCGGTCGAGTCCGCCGTGCAGCTCCAGGACGTCGCGCGCCCCGCCGGCCTGGTGCAGCCCGTCGACGTTCTGCGTGATCACGTCGCTGACCGCACCGGCACGCTGCAGGTCGGCGACCGCCCGGTGGCCGGGGTTGGGGCGGGCGTCGGCGATCTGCCGCCAGCCGACGAAGCTGCGCGCCCAGTACCGGTGCCGGCCGCGGGGGTCCCGGGTGAACGTCTGGTAGGTCATCGGAGTGTGCCGGCGCAGCGACCCGGTCGCGCCCCGGTAGTCGGGGATGCCGGAGTCGGTCGAGATGCCGGCGCCGGACAGCACCAGCGCGCCGCCGTCGGCGAGCAGGTCGGCGAGGGCGGAGGTCCCCTCCACGGTGGGTGGCGCTGCGGTCACCCGCCCATCGTCCCTGCCGATCGGCGCGCGCGCCGCCGGCCGGCGTCCGAACCCGTTCCGCTGCGTCGCCGGCCGGCACTACCCTGCCGCCGCGACCGGCGCGAGGGAGGGAGCGGCGATGGTCATCAGGTCGGGAGTGGGCGTCCTCGCCGCCCTGGTCGCCGGGGCGGTGCTGGGCGCGGTCGCCCGGGCGCTCATGGCACTGGTCAGCGTCGCGGCCGGCGGGTCCAGCTCGTTCTCCTGGAGCGGGACGGCGTTCGTCCTGCTGCTCTACGCGGCCGTGATGGTGCCGGGCGGTGTCGTGGCCGGACTGACGACGCACCGGCTCCGGTGGCTGCTGCCGACCGCCGGGGCGTTGTTCCTCTGCCTGCCGGCGGTCGGCGTGGCCGCGGAGGAGGTCGGTTCGACCGCGGGGTTCGACGCCGTCCGGTGGCTCGGCGTGGCGGTCAGCAGCGCCGCCGTCTTCGGCACGATCGCCCTGCTGCCGTGGCTCACCGTCCGGCTGACCGACCGGTGGCTGGGCCGGTCCGCGACGGACCCGCCGGCCAGGCCCGCGCGGGCCGCGGTCAGCCGGCGCTGAGCTCGGCGTCCAGCCGGCTGATCTGCGCCTCGTGGATGCGGCGCAGCCCCGTGGGGGCGAAGGTCCGCTCGAAGAAGCCGCCCACCCCACCGGCGCCGTTCCAGGTGCTGCGCACCCGCACCGTGCTGACCCCGGCGTCGGTCGGGTGCACCGTCCAGGTGGTCACCATGCTGGAGTTGGCGTCGCTCTCCACCAGGCCGCCGTCCGGGGTGGCGGTGACGACGACGTCCTGGTCGCGCACCCGCTTGCTGGTGGGCGCCAGCTTCCAGTGCACCCGGGCGACGGTGCCGCTGCCGCCGTCGCTGACCCGGTACTCGCTGAAGTGCTCGGTGAGCATCCGCCGGCGGGTGCCCTCGTAGTCGGCGAGCGCTGCGCGCACCCGCTCGGCGGGGGCGCGCACGACGCCCTCTGCTGTGGCGACGACCTGGCCCATGCCCCCATCCTGCCCGACGGGACCGGGCCATCATGGGCGGCACCTAACCCAGCCACCCGCCGCGACCACCCCGGAGACGACCGCCATGCCGGACACCCCTGCCGATCCCACCGCCCTGCCCGACGGCCTCCCGGCCCCGGTGGACGACGGCGCCGCGGACCACCTGCCCGGCCGGCTGCTGCCGGCCCTCCCGCTGCCCTCCACCGGCGGTGGCACGGTCGACCTGCTGGAGCGCAGCCAGGGCCGGCGGCTCGTCGTCTTCGGCTACCCGCGGACCGGGCAGCCGGGCGTGGCGATGCCGGCCGGCTGGGACGAGATCCCCGGTGCCCGTGGCTGCACCCCGCAGGCGTGCTCCTTCCGCGACCTGTCGGCCGAGTTCTCCGCCCGCGGGGTGGAGCTGTTCGGCCTGTCGACGCAGGAGCCCGCGTACCAGCAGGAGGCGGCCGGCCGCCTGCACCTGCCCTACCCGCTGCTCAGCGACGCGGACCTGTCCCTGACCACCGCGCTCGGCCTGCCGACGCTCACCGTGGACGGCGCCGTCCTGCTGCGCCGGCTGACGATGATCGTGCGGGACGGCCGGATCGAGCGGGTCCTCTACCCGGTGTTCCCGCCCGACCGCTCCGCGGCGGACACCCTGGCCGCGCTGGACGAGCTGGAGCCCGCCGTCCGGAGGTGACCGGGCGACGGCCGGCTCACTGCGGGGACTCCTCGGCGTTGAGGTAGGAGCAGCGGAACCGGGCGTTCGCCATGGCCTCGGTGAAGCGGGCCTCCCACAGCGGGTCCTGGGCCGGGAAGGTCTGGAAGACCCGCTCCTCGAGCACCTCCGGGCGGCCGTCCGGCCCGGTGCAGCTGCGGCGCAGCAGCACCCGGGTGACGCCGTCCACCTCGTCGTGCGCCGGTGCCCACCGGGCCGCGGCGATGGCCCGCTCCCGGCGGGCGGCCTGCCGCAGCGGCGACCGCGGGCCGGCCGCGACGGTGCCCGCGCCGGGTGAGTCGAGCAGCACCAGCCAGGCCCACCGCCCGAGGACGGCGAGGATCGCGATCAGGACCAGTGCGGCGAGGACGCCCCCCATGGGTCAACGGTAGATCGCCGTCCGGCCGTCCGGCGGGCTCGCCGTCCCGGGCCCTGGCGGGGGCGTCCGGTCAGCCGGGCAGTCCGGCCACGGCGGCGGCCACCGCGTCGGCCAGCGGCGTGGGGGCCCGGCCGATCAGCTTCTCCAGGTCGCTGCCCTCGACGAGCAGCTCGCCCTCGGCGATGCCGCGGTCGGCGTCGGCGTAGGTGGCGGCGAGCGGCTCGGGCAGCCCGGCGCCGACGAGGACCTGCTGGAACTGCTCGACCGGCAGGTCGGTGTAGCCGACCGTGCGCCCGGTGGCGGCAGTGACCGTCCGGGCCAGCTCCTCCATGCTGAACGGCTCGCCGCCGAGCTCGTAAACCGCGCCGGCATGCCCGTCGGAGGCCAGGACGGCGGCGGCGGCCTGCGCGTAGTCGGCGCGGGTGGCGGCGCTGACCCGGCCGGCGCCGGCCGCGCCGGCGATGCCGTGCTCCAGGTACACGGGCAGCTGACCGGTGTAGTTCTCCAGGTACCAGCTGTTGCGCAGCAGCACGGTGGGCAGGCCGGCCTCGGCCAGCAGCTGCTCGGTGGCGCGGTGCTCGGCGGCCAGCCGCAGCGTAGAGGTGTCCGCGCGGGTGATGCTGGTGTAGGCGAGCAGCCGGACGCCGGCGTCCCGGGCCGCGGCGATGACGTTGCCGTGCTGCTCGACCCGCCGGCCGACCTCGCTGCCGGAGACCAGCAGCACCTTATCCGCCCCGGCGAACGCCTCACGGAGCGAGGCCGGGTCGGCGAAGTCGGCCCGGCGGACGACGACGCCGCGTGCGGCCAGGTCGTCGAGGACCTCGGTCCGGCGGCCGGTGGCGACGATCTCGCCGGCGGGCACGCCGCGCTCCAGCAGGGCCTCGACGACCAGCCGGCCGAGCTGGCCGGTGGCGCCGGTGACGACGATCGACATGGGGGGTGTGCTCCTCTGCGGACGGCGCGGGCGGTGGTCGCCCGCGACTCACCCCTCCCAATCCGGCTCCGCCGCCAGGGCTTCCCGCGGGAGAGCGGCGCCACAGTGCGGCCCGGTCAGGGACGGGGGTTCGTCCGGGTCCAGCCGCGCTCGTCACGGCGGGCGCCCTGGCCCGCGGCGCACCGGCGGCAGACGATCTGCACGCCCTCGGCGTGCCGGCCCGACTCCGGTTGGACGTCCGCCCAGCTGACGTGCGGGAAGCGGGCCAGCCGGGACCGGCTCAGCGACAGCCCGCAGACCGTCTCGTTGCGGCCGCGTTCCCAGGCGTGCACCTCACCGGCGGGGTAGCGGATGCCGTCGTCGGGGTCGGTCCACTGGTCCGCGGACGCGACCGCCGCGTTACGTGCTCCCATACGGCACGCCGTACCCGCCTGCCGCGGCGCGACCCGCGGCCACTGGACGGCCGACGTCGTCCGCGACGGCATCGGGGCATGGCCGTGATGGTGCCGCGCGGAACAACGAGACCAGCAGGAAGGCGGGACCGGCGAGTCTCCGAGCAGAGCGGGGAGCGGTGGGCTCGACTCCTCGAGGTCGGCTGCGGCCGACCTCGACGTCAGGTGCCCCCGGCAGGATTCGAACCTGCGACACACGGTTTAGGAAACCGATGCTCTATCCCCTGAGCTACGGGGGCTCGTCGGCGGCGGGGCCGACCCGGGGCGTGCGGCACCGAGGCTAGCGGGGCGTCCCGGCGGGGTCCGACCCGCCCGATCGGGGAACACCCGATGGGTGCAACGCGTCGGAAGGAGGAAGTGGTGGAACGGCGCAACCGTTACCTTGTCCGGACACGCGAGCCCCGGCAACGGCGCCGGGACGGTGGAGGTGGACTGAGCACGATGGAGATCAAGGTGGTGGACGTCCCCGAACGGGGACGCTTCGAGATCAGGGCCGACGACCGGGTCGTCGGCCTGGCCAGCTACCACGTCGACGGCGACGTGATGACCCTGCCGCACACCGAGGTCGACCCGTCGATGAGCGGGCGCGGCCTCGGCACCACGATGGTCCGCGAGGTCCTCGCTGCCGCCCGCTCCCGGCGGCTGCACGTGCTGCCCTACTGCTCCTTCGTCCGCAAGTACCTGGCCGAGCACCCCGAGGACATCGACCTGGTGGCCCCCGAGGACCGCCCGACCTTCGGCCTGGCCGCCCCCGTCCGCTGATCCCGCTCTGCGCTGCGGCGGGCCGCCGGACTTCCTAGGCTCGGCCGGTGCCGACCACGCTGCTCTGGTTCCGTCGCGATCTGCGCCTGGGTGACCACCCCGCGCTGCTCGCCGCCCTGGAGGCGGCCGGCGACGGCGGCTCGGTGCTGCCGGTGTTCGTCTTCGACGACCGGCTGTGGGGTCCCTCCGGCGGGCCCCGCCGGCAGTTCCTGCTGGACTGCCTGGACGACCTGCGGACCGCGACCGACGGCGCGCTGGTGACCCGCCGCGGCGACCCGGCCGACGTCCTCCCCCGGCTGGCCGCCGAGCTGGACGCGACCGGCGTGCACGTCAGCGCCGACGCCGGCCCCTACGGCCGCCGCCGGGACACCGCCGTCGAGCAGGCCCTCGGCGACGTCCCGCTGGTCCGCACCGGCTCCCCGTACCTGGTCGCGCCCGGGCGGGTGACCAAGCGCGACGGCACCCCCTTCCAGGTGTTCAGCCCGTTCGCCCGCGCCTGGCGCGAGCACGGCTGGCGCGGACCGGCGCCGCGCCCGGACCCCGTCCCGTGGCTGACCGGCGTCCCCGCCGGCGAGCTGCCTCCCGCCCCCGACCTGGACGGCGTCTCGCTCCCGCCGGCCGGCGAGGCCGCCGCGCTGTCCGCCTGGCAGCACTTCCGGGACGAGCGGCTGCTCGGCTACGCCGAGGGGCGCAACACCCCGGGCACCGACGGCACCAGCCGGCTCTCGGCCTACCTCAAGTACGGCTGCATCCACCCGCGCACGCTGCTGGCCGACCTGGCGGCGCACGACGACGGCGGCGAGGCGGTCAAGCGCTACACCGACGAGCTCGCCTGGCGGGACTTCTACGCCGACGTGCTGTGGCACCGCCCCGACTCCGCGCGCGAGCACCTCAACCCGGAGCTGGGCGGCATCCAGGTCGACCGGGGCCGGGACGCCGAGGAGCACCTGGCCGCCTGGGGCGCCGGGCGGACCGGCTACCCGATCGTCGACGCCGGGATGCGGCAGCTGCACGCGGAGGCCTACGTGCACAACCGGGTCCGGATGATCGTCGCGTCGTTCCTCGTCAAGGACCTGCACCTGGACTGGCGGCAGGGCGCCCGGTACTTCATGCAGCACCTCGTCGACGGGGATCTGGCCAGCAACAACCACGGCTGGCAGTGGGTCGCCGGCACCGGGACCGACGCCTCGCCGTACTACCGGGTGTTCAACCCGGTCACCCAGGGCAAGAAGTTCGACCCGGACGGCGCCTACGTGAAGCGCTGGGTCCCGGAGCTGCGCGACCTGGACCCCAAGTACGTGCACGAGCCGTGGACGTCGCCCGACGGCATCCCCGAGGGGTACCCGGAGCCGATCGTCGACCACGCCCACGAGCGCCAGGTCGCCCTGGACCGGTACGCCGCCGCCCGCGAGAACTAGCGTCGCCGCCGTCCATCCGCGCTTTCGGTACCGAAAGCACCCCTGACTAACCGCGGGTGCGGATCCAGTCCGGCAGCAGGCCGGCGGCGAACACCTGCTCGCGCAGCGGGGCCAGCAGCTCGATCAGCTGCGAGCAGCCGTCCTCGCCCAGGTGTGCCCAGCCGGGCAGGGCGAGGACGTCGGTCGCCGTCTCCACCTGCTGCCGCAGCTCCGCACCGGCCGCGGTCAGTCCGTCGTCGTCCACCAGGCCGCGGGCGCGGCAGCGCTCCACACCGGCGGACCACTCCTCGTCGGTCCACCCCCGGGTGGTGCGCACGAAGTCCACGCTCCCGGACGCCAGCCCGCCGGTGACCAGCGCCTCGACCGGGTCCAGGCCGGCGGACATCAGCGCGGTGACGTGCCCGCCGCCGCGGTGCTCCCGCAGCAGCAGCCCGGCGTGCCACAGCTGCAGCAGCGGGTCCTCGGGCTCGGGGACGGCGCTCCACGCGGCGTAGACGGGCCGACCGGCGGCGGTCAGGCCGGCGCACGCCTGCCGGGCCAGGGACACCGCCTCGGCGACGTCGGGCTCGCCCAGCACGCGGTGCAGCGCGGCCGCCACGCCCTCCCGCCGGGCCGCCGCCCACTCCGCCGGCGGCGCGGCCTCCCACACCGCCGGGACGGCGCGGGACACCAGCGCCGGGGAGAACACGTAGAACGTCGCCACGACGACCGCCGGGTCCACCGGGCCGAACGGCGCGGCGCGGGCGGCGAAGTACCCGGCCCGGGTCGCGGCGACGCCGAAGCGGTCGTAGGCCTGCTGCACCTCGGGGGCGAAGAAGCCGACCACGTGCAGCGTCTCCAGCGAGCCCCAGGCGGCGCGGGCCAGCTGCGGTGTCATCCCGGGCACGGGGCCCATCGTGGCGGACCCGCGCATCGCGGGAGAAGCTGGGGTCATGACCGAGCGAGCCGCCCGTGCCTGAGGGCCACACGCTGTTCCGCCTCGCCCGCGAGCAGCACGCCGCGTTCGCCGGCCGCGAGGTGCACGTGACCAGTCCGCAGGGGCGGTTCGCCGGCGAGGCCGAGCTGATCGACGGCCGGGTGCTGGACGAGGTCACCTCCTACGGCAAGCACCTGTTCGCCAGCTTCGGGCCCGACGTCGTCCACGTGCACCTGGGCCTGTACGGCAGCTACACCTCCGGGACGGGCCTGCCGCCGGCCCCCCGGGGCGCGCTGCGGATGCGCTGGGAGGGCCCCGGCGAGGACGGCCAGGGGGTGTGGACCGACCTGCGCGGCGCCACCGCCTGCGAGCTGGTCAACGAGGGCGAGGTGAAGCTCATCCTCGACCGGCTCGGCCCGGACCCGCTGCGGAAGCGGTCGGACCCGGCCCGGGCGTACGCCCGCATCTCCCGCAGCCGGACGGCGATCGGCGCACTGTTGATGGACCAGGCCGTGCTGGCCGGGGTCGGCAACGTCTACCGGGCCGAGCTGCTGTACCGGCACCGGATGTCACCGTTCCGGCCCGGCCGCGAGGTCGACGCGGACAGCTGGACGGCGATGTGGGCGGACCTGGTCACGCTGATGCGGGCCGGGGTCCGCGCCGGGCGGATCGTCACCACCCGCCCCGAGGACCGCGAGCGGCGGCGGGGCGCGGCCAGCCGGACCGACGCCCACTACGTCTACCGGCGCACCGGGCTGCCCTGCCGGATCTGCGGCACCGAGGTCCGCACCGAGGTCATGGTCGGCCGCAACCTCTTCTGGTGCCCCACCTGCCAGGCGGTGTGAGCCTCCGGGTGGCCCGCCGGGCGTCAGCCCTCGACCACGCCGCAGGCGATGCGACCGCCGGCGTCGCCGGTGTTCCGGGTCATCTCGTCCGGCCCCGCGGGTGCGTACCGCTCCGGGACGTTCGCGTAGTTGTCCGGGCCCGCGTGCACCATGACGGCGCTGCCGTCGTCGTCGGTGAGGTCGGCCAGTGTGAACGCGTCGGTGACGGCCGTGAGGTCGCCGGCACCCGACTGGCCGACGTACAGGACGGGCAGGTCACCGGCGTGCCGGCCGTGGTCGGCCTCCGCAGCTCCGAGGTGTCCGCCGGCGGACAGGAAGTCACCGGTCATCGACGGGTCGGCCGGGCTGACGCTGTCGGGCTCGCAGACCCCGACGGCGTGGACGTGGAACCCGTGGAAGCCCGGCGGCAGTCCGGTCGCCTCGACGGACACCTTGGTCCCCTCCTCGTCCTCGGACAGGGTCACCGTCCCGACCTCGGCGCCGTCGGCGTCGACCAGACGCGCGGTCAGCTCCTCCCCGTCCTCCGCGTCCTCGGCGGCCGAACCGGCAGCGGCCGACGCCTCGGTGGCCGGCTCGTCAGACGCCTCGTCCGCGCCTGCACAACCGGCCACGACGAGGGGGACCGCGCACGAGTAGAGGACCGAGATGACAGCCGCTCGTCGCATGGAGGCCTCCTGCCGGTCAGCCGGCGTCACCCTCGCCGCGAGCCTGGCCGACGTCGCGGCATCCGGCACGGGTGACCGGGCGCTCCGGTCGGTAGCGCAGTCCGAAGCCTCTCGCAGCGAGCGCCCGACGGGAACCCGGAGCCCGGCGCGTCGCCCGGCAGGCGGTCCACCCGCACGCCGTGCGCGGCGGGAACTGGTGCAGGGCCGTCCGGCGGGGCCAGGATGCGGGTGTGCCGGACACCGAGCGGGGCGCACGTCCACTGAGGGTCGCCGTCGTCGGTGCCGGCCCGGCGGGCATCTACGCCGCCGAGGCCCTCGCCGGGCAGGACGACGTCCCGGTGGCCGTGGACCTGGTCGACCGGCTGCCCACCCCGTTCGGGCTGGTGCGGCACGGCATCGCCCCGGACCACGCCAAGATGCGCGCGCTGCGCGAGACGCTGCACCACACGCTGGACCACGAGCGGGTGCGCTTCGTCGGCAACGTGGAGATCGGCAAGGACCTCGGCCTGGACGAGCTGCGCCGGCACGTGGACGCCGTCGTCTACACCTACGGCGCGGCCGGGGACCGCCGGCTGGGCATCGACGGCGAGGACCTGCCCGGCAGCCTGGCCGCCACCGACGTCGTCGCCTGGTACTGCGGGCACCCCGACGCCGACCGCACGCTGGTCGAGGACGCCGTCGGCCGGGCCCGGGACGTCGTGGTCATCGGCGTGGGCAACGTGGCCCTGGACGTGGGCCGGGTGCTGGCCCGCTCCCCCGGCGAGCTGCTGTCCACCGACATGCCGCAGCACGTGCTGGACACGCTGGCGGCCGCACCCGTCGAGCGGGTCACCGTGCTGGGCCGCCGCGGCCCGGCCCAGGCGACGTTCACCACCCAGGAGCTGCGCGAGCTGGACCACCTCGCCGACGCGACCGTGCTCGTCGACCCGGCCGACCTGGCGCTGGACCCGGCCGCCGAGGCGGCGATGGACCGGCTGGTCGCCCGCAACCTCGCGGTGCTGCGGAGCTGGACCGAGCACGCCGCCGGACCGGCCCGGGTGGGCCTCCGGCTGCGGTTCCACGCCCGCCCGGTCCGGCTGCTGGGCACCGACCGGGTCACCGGCGTGGAGGTCGAGCGGACGACGGTCGACGCCGAGGGCCGCGCCACCGGCACCGGGGAGCTCGACGTGGTCCCGGCCGACCTGGTGGTCCGCTCGGTCGGCTACCGGGGTCACCCGCTGCCCGGCCTGCCGATCGACGAGCGGTCGGGCACCGTGCCGCACCAGGCCGGCCGGGTGCTGCGAGACGGGCAGCCCAGCCCCGGGGAGTACGCCGCCGGGTGGATCAAGCGCGGCCCGACCGGCGTCGTGGGCACCAACAAGCACGACGCCCGGGAGACGGTCGCCGGCCTGCTGGCCGACGCGGCCGCCGGGACCCTGCGACCCGGCGGGGACGTCGACGACCTGGTGACCACGCTGGTGGCCCGCGGGGTCGAGCCGGTGCTGCTGTCCAACTGGCGGGCCATCGACGCCGCCGAGACCGCGCTGGGCGCCACCCGCGGCCGGGCCCGCACGACGCTGCACGAGCGCGAGGCGCTGCTGGCCGCCGCCCGGGCCGCCGCAGCCGCGGGCTGACCGGGGGCCGGGCTCCCGGTGTGCCGCTGCGGCGGCGCGGGCAGGATGCCAGCGTGATCACGTTGCACGCCGCTCCCGCCGCCCCGTCCCCGGCCCAGCACGGCGAGGGGCCGGTCTGGGACGCGCACCGCCAGGAGCTGCTGTGGGTCGACATCACCGCCGGCCGGCTGCGCCGGGCGGCCGTCTCGCCGGACGGCGACCTGGCCGAGGTGGCTCCGCACGAGGTCGGCGGCACGGTCGGGGTCGCCACCCCGGCCGCGGACGGCGGCTGGCTGCTGGGCGCCGGCCCGGGCTTCACGCACGTGGACGCCGACGGCGCCGTGTCGCAGCTGCTGGCCCTGCCCGGCGAGGGCGGGCCTCCCGACGGGCGGCCCAGCGGCACCCGGATGAACGACGGCGGCTGCGACCGGGCCGGGCGGTTCTTCGCCGGCACGATGGCCTTCGACGAGCGCCCCGGTGCGGGCGCCCTCTACCGGGTGGACCTGGACGGGTCGGTCAGCACGGTGCTGGACGGGCTCACCGTGTCCAACGGCCTGGGCTGGTCACCGGACGACCGCACCGTCTACCTGTCCGACTCCGGCGAGGCCGCCGTGTGGGCGTTCGACTACGACCTGGACTCCGGCACGTTCGGCCGGCGCCGCACGGTCCTGGAGTTCCACGGGGACGACGGGGTCGCCGACGGGCTGACCGTGGACGACGAGGGCTGCCTGTGGACCGCGCTCTGGGGCGGCGGCCAGGTGCGGCGGTACAGCCCGGAGGGCGAGCTGCTGGCCCGGGTCGACGTCCCCGCGTCGCAGACCTCCAGCTGCGCCTTCGCCGGCCCGGGCCGCGACCTGCTGGTGGTGAGCACCTCCCGGGAGGGGCTGGACGAGAGCGCGCTGGACGGCCAGCCGGACGCCGGGCGGCTGTTCACCGTCCGGCCCGGCGTGACCGGCCCACCGGCCTTCCCCTACCGCGGCCCCCTCACCGGGCTCCAGCTCGCCTGACCCCACGGTGCTCGATCCCGAAAGAGCACCTCCGGGGGTGCTTTCGGTACCGAAAGCACGCCCGAGGCCGTCATGAGCCGAAGGCCTCGCGCCAGGCGGGCAGGAGCGACGACCGCACCCACTCCAGGTAGGGCTGCTGCTGGTCGCCGCCGATCTGCACCAGCGCCAACTGGGTGAACCCGGCCTCGGCGTAGGCGGTGGCCGCCTCGATGACCGCCTCGACGTCGTCCCCGCAGGGGATGGACTCCGCGACGTCCTCCTCGCGCACGAACTGGCCGGCCGCGTCGAACGCCGCCGTCCCGGGCAGGTCGGCGTTGACCTTCCAGCCGAACCCGGACCAGCGGAAGAGCGAGTGCGCGCGGGTGACCGCGGCGGCCCGGTCGGTGTCGTAGCAGATCGGCATCTGCCCGACCCGCGGCTTGCCCGCTCCGCCGGCGGCCTGGAAGGTCTCGGTCAGCTCGGGGCGCGGCTCGGTGGCGATCAGCACGTCGGCGTGCTCGGCGGCCAGCTGCACCGACTTCTCCCCCGACACGGCGATCCCGATCGGCACCCCGCCCTCGGGCAGGTCCCAGATCTTCCCGCCGTCCACGGCGAAGTACTCACCGTGGTAGGTCGTGTAGCCCTCCCCCGCGAGCAGCTCCTTGATGATCTCCACCGCCTCGGCGAACATCTCTTGCCGGACGGCGACCGGCGGCCAGCCCTCCCCGATCACGTGCTCGTTGAGGTTCTCCCCCGACCCGAGGCCGAGGGTAAACCGGCCGTCGGAGAGCAGCTGCAGCGTCGCCGCCTGCTGGGCGACCACGGCCGGGCGGTACCGCATGGTCGGGCAGGTCACGTAGGTCATCAGCGGCAGCCGGGAGGTCGCCTGCGCGACCGCGCCCAGGGTCACCCAGGCGTTGGGGGCGTGACCCATCTCGTCCAGCCACGGGAAGTAGTGGTCGCTGCAGACGGCGAAGTCGAAGCCGGCCGCCTCGGCGCCGACGGCGTGGGAGACGAGGTCCTTGGGCCCGGCCTGCTCGGTCATCAGGGTGTAGCCCAGCTGCAAGGTCATGCGCTGCGGCTACCCCGCCGCCGTCCGCCTTCATGCGCGCTCGGCCCGCAGCGCCTCCCGCAGCTTGACCTTGCCGCCGGTCCGCAGCAGCGCCCCGGCGTACACCCGGCCGCCGATCCGCACGATGGCCGCGATCGCCAGCACCATCAGGACGACGGCCAGCGCGACCTCCCACCAGACGGCGTCCCCGGCCGCCTGCCGCACCGGCATCACCATCGGCGAGAGCCCGGGCAGGTAGGAGGTGACCGTCGCCATCGTGCTGCCCGGGTCCTGGCCGGCCTGGATGGCGATGACGAAGCCGACGATCAGCAGGATCGAGGCCGGCGTGATCACGCTGGCCAGGTCCTCCTGCCGGCTCACCAGCGACGCCGCCGCCGCGAACACCGAGGCGTAGAACGCGTAGCCGAGCAGGAACCAGGCGACGACGGTGACCACGGTGCCGATCAGCTGACCGGGCAGCGCGACGACGTCGAAGGCGAGCGCACCGACCACCCCGATGACGGCGATCACCACGAGCTGCCCCAGGCCGAGCAGCCCCAACCCGATGATCTTGCCCGCCAGCAGCTGCCACGGGCGCATGGTGGCCAACAGCAGCTCGACCACCCGGCTGGACTTCTCCTCGACCACACCCTGGGCCACGAACTGGCCGAAGAGGATCAGCAGGCCGTAGAGCAGGACCACGCCCACCAGCGCCACGACCGTCGCCTCGGTGCGGTCCTCCCCGCCGCCCTCCGCGTCGTCCTCCAGCGCGACCACGTCCACCGTGGGCGGGGGCTGCAGCTGCACGCCGGCCGCGGCCAGCTGGTCGCCCACCGAGACGGCCTGCACCGCCGACTGGACCAGTCCCTCGACCTGCGCGTCCCCGCTGAGCACGAGCAGCTCGGGCTGCACGCCGGACGGGCTGAGCAACGCGGCGTCGACGTCCTCGGCCTCCACGGCGGCGCGGGCGCCCGCCTCGTCGTCGAACGGGACGACCTCGACGTCGGTGCCGAAGGCCCCGCCCTGCGCGAGCAGTGCCTGCTCGACCGTGGCGTCCCCGCCCACGACGCCGACCCGGGTCGAGGACTCCCCGCTGTTGACGACGACCTGGAAGACCAGCATGCCGAGGATCAGCAGGATCATCACGGCCGAGCCGATCAGGAAGCCCTTGTCCCGGATCCGGGTGACGATCTCCCGCTCGGCGACCAGGCGCACCTGAGCCGCGGAGCTGTTCGGGCGGGTCGGGGCGGGCGCCGGCGGAGCGGCCTCGGCGACCGGCGACCCGGTGTGCAGCGCGCTCACGCCGCCACCTCCGCCGGGGTCGCGGTGACCGCGCCACGGAACAGCTCGACCAGCGTGGGTTCCCGCCAGGCGAAGTGGGTGACCGGGCCGGTGGCCAGGGCGGCGGCGAGGACCTGCTGGTCGTCCTGCCCCGGGGCGAGCTCCAGCACGGTGTCGCCACGCTGCTCGGAGACCACCCGGACCCCCGGGAGCCCCGCCGCCCAGCCCGGCCGCGCCTGCGGCGCGACCACCCGCAGCTGCCGGCCACGGCCGGCCGCCTTGAGCTCGGCGACGCTGCCGCTGGCCACGATCCGGCCGCGGGCGAGGATGCCCACGGCGTCGCACAGCCGCTCGACCAGGTCGAGCTGGTGGCTGGAGAAGACCACCGGCACCCCGCGGCGGCACTGCTCGAGCAGGGCCTCGGCCAGGGAGTCCACGCCCACCGGGTCCAGTCCGGAGAACGGCTCGTCCAGGATCAGCACGTCCGGCCGGCTGACCAGCGCGGCGGCCAGCTGCACCCGCTGCTGGTTGCCCAGCGACAGCTTCTCGACCCGCTCACCGCGGCGCTCGCCCAGGCCGAGCCGGTCGGCCCACTCGGCGGCCGCCCGCGCGGCGGGGCGGCCGGCCATGCCGTGCAGCCGGGCGAAGTAGGCCAGCTGCTCCCCGACCCGCATCTTCGGGTAGAGGCCGCGCTCCTCGGGCATGTACCCGATCCGCCGGCGGACCTCCTCGTCGACCGGGGCGCCGTTCCAGCGCACCTGGCCGGCGTCGGCGCGGACCAGCCCCATGGCGATCCGCATCGTGGTGGTCTTGCCCGCGCCGTTGGAGCCGCAGAACCCGAACATCTGCCCCGGGGCCACGGCGAAGCCGACCCCCTGGAGCACGTGGTTGTCGCCGTAGGCCTTGTGCAGCCCGTCGAACTCGAGCACTGCTCCTCCGAGACGCCGTGGTTCCACTTTCCGTCCCGGAAAGACTGGCCCATCGGTTTCCAACCCGTCAAGTGACAGGCCGGGGGGCGCCTCATCCTGCGGCCGGGCCGGCCATCGGGTGTCATCGGTACGTGACCACCGAGAACCACCCCGCCCAGGTCCCCGACGGCGTCGGCCTGGCCGGGTTGCGCGAGGCCGCCGCCGGCTGCCGGGCCTGCGAGCTGTGGGAGCCGGCCACCCAGACCGTGTTCGGCGAGGGCCCGGAGACCGCCCGGATCGTCTTCGTCGGGGAGCAGCCCGGCGACCAGGAGGACCGCGCCGGGGAGCCGTTCGTCGGCCCGGCCGGGAAGCTGCTGGACCGGGCGCTGGGCGACGCGCACATCGACCGGCGGGACGCCTACGTCACCAACGCGGTCAAGCACTTCCGCTTCACCCCGACGCCGAAGCGGCGGATCCACCAGTCCCCCGGCGCCGAGCACCTGGCCGCCTGCCGCCCCTGGCTGGAGGCGGAGTTCGCCGTCCTGGCGCCGGAGATCGTGGTCTGCCTGGGCGCGGTGGCCGCCAAGGCACTCATCTCACCGAAGTTCCGGATCACCCGGGAGCGCGGGCAGCTGCTGCCGTGGACCCCGCCGGGCGTCCCGGCCGCCGAGGCGGCCGAGGCCGACGCCGACGGCCCCGAGCCGGAGGAGGAGGTGCCGGCGCAGACCTGGATCCTGGCCACCACGCACCCCTCCGCCGTGCTGCGGACGCCGGACGAGGAGCGTGCCGCGGCCTACGACGCGCTCGTCGCCGACCTGAAGGTGGTCGCCCGCGCCCTGGCCTGACGCCGCCGTGCGCCGAGTGCGGCCTCGCCGCCGCTGGAACAACGCTCGGCGCACGACGGCGGCCGGGTCAGCTCCGCTCGGGTTCCGGCAGCCGGGCGCCGGCCGCCAGCTCGGCGCCGTCCTCGACCCGCGCCTCGCGGCCGACGAGCGTGATGTCGCCGTCCCCGCCGACCGTCGCCCGCTCCCCCACCTCGACGTTGTCGTCCAGCACGGCCCGGGTGACCGTGGCTCCCGCCCGCACGTGCACCCCCGGCAGCAGCACCGAGTCGAGGACCGTGGCGCCGGCCTCCACGATCACGCCCGGCGAAAGCACCGACCCCCGGACGTTCCCCGAGACCCGCGTCCCGCCGGACAGCAGGCTGTTCTCGATCTGCCCGTCGTCCAGCACGCGGGCGGCGCTGTGCCGGCCGCCGCGGGTGTGGATCGGCCAGGACCGCTCGTCCAGGTCGATCGGCGGCTCCGCGGACAGGTAGTCGCGGTGCGCCGCCCAGTAGGACTCGACGGTGCCGACATCGCGCCAGTAGCCGTCCAGCGGGTAGGCCCGGGCGAGCCCGTCCTTCGTCTGCGCCGGCAGCAGGTGGGTGCCGAGGTCCTCCAGGCCGTCCTCGCCCACCTCGTCGTTCAGCGCCTCGAGTCGGTCGAGCGTCTCGGTCGGGGAGAAGACGAACACCTCGTTCGTGGCGGTCGTCGTCGCCGGCTCGTCCGGCTTGTAGGCGTAGTCGGCGACCTTCCCGCCCTCTCCGAGCTGGACGATGCCGTAGCGCGCGGCGTCGTCCGCCTCGACCTCGGTGGTCACCATGGTGACCTCCGCACCCGACCCGAGGTGCGCCTCGACGACGTCGCGGTAGTCGAGCTTGTAGACCGCGTCGGAGCTGACCACGACGAGCGCGTCGGGGGCGAACTGCCGGACGAGCTCGGTCTGCCGCCAGAGCCCGTCGGCGGTTCCCTCGGTGAAGCCGCCGCGGTCGCTGCCGGACTGGAACGGCGGCAGCATCATCAGGCCGCCGGTGGTGCGGTCGAGGTCCCACGGCCGGCCGTTGGCCAGGTGCTCGGACACCGACTGGGGCTGGTACTGGACCGACACCCACACGTCGGCGATCGACGAGTGCTCGCAGTTGGACAGCGGGAAGTCGATGAGCCGGTAGACCCCGGCGAACGGGACGGCGGGCTTGGCCCGCGTCTCCGTCAGCAGCTCCAGCCGGCTGCCCTTCCCACCGGCGAGCACGAGCACGAGGATCTTGGGGAGCGCCATGTCGTCCCCCTACCCGGCCCTCGGACCGCCACGCCCGGGGCGGTCAGTGCAGGCGGCCGCTGATCCGGTCGACGACGAGCTCGGGCACGAGCTCCGCGTCGTCCCCGGTCGAGCGGTCGGGGAAGTCGAAGACGGCGATCATCATCTGCACCGGGTACCAGGGCGGCGCGGGCGTGCTCCGCACCCGCTCGCCGTCCACCAGGAAGTCGGCGCGCTCGGCCGTCCAGTCCACGGCGTAGGTGTGGAAGTCGGCGACGTCCAGGGGCAGCCGCACGGCGGCGAAGTCGTCGGCGACCTGCGGGTCGCGGATCGGGTGCAGCCCCATCCCGACCGCGGCGGACTCCCCGGGCACCACGGCGTCACCGAACACCTCGAACACGCAGATCTCGGCCGAGCGCTCGGGCCGGTCCTCCAGGCCCACCATCCACCAGGCCACCATCGACCGGGGCGACACCACGGCGCGGGCGCGCATCCCGAGGAACCCGCCGACCGGCGTCCACCCCCGGTGCGGCGGCTGCTCCTCGCGGACGACGAGCCCGTCGCGGTAGCGCTGCTGCCCGATGGTGCTGCCGACCGGCCCGGAGCCGTTGCCGGACTGGACGGCGGAGACACGCATCGCCGGCTCGTGGTCGCCGGCGCACCACAGCCCCTGGGCAGGCGGGATCGACAGGTGCAGGCAGGAGTCGCGCACCGCGTAGGTGGCCGCGCTGTCCGCCCGGGAGCTCCAGGCCGGCAGGTAGTGCGGCACCCAGACGGCCGGGTCCAGCCCGGGGCCGTCGAAGTCGTCGCAGAACTCCGTCCGCAGGTCGTCGGTGGGCTCGGGCACGACGGCAGGCTAGGACCCCCAACGACACCCCGGCGACCGCCGTCCCGGGTCAGTCGCTGCTGATCCGGCGGCGGGCCTGCTCGGCCACCTCCTCGGCACGCGAGGCGCGGAAGAGCCAGAACGACGGGACGGCGACGGCGACCACCGCCATGGCCACAACGATCACCACCCCGCCGGAGACCATGGCCGCCGGGACACCGAAGCTGCTGGCCACCACCCCGGCGCGCAGGTCGCCCAGCCGGGGCCCGCCGGCCACGACGACGATGAAGACCCCCTGCATGCGCCCGCGCATCTCGTCCGGTGCCGCGGTCTGCAGCATCGAGGAGCGCAGCACCGCGCTGACCATGTCCCCGGCCCCGGCCACCGCCAGGCAGAGGACCGCCAGCCACAACGTCGAGGCCAGCCCGAAACCGATGATCGCCACGCCCCAGACCGCGATCGCGGCCAGCACGACCGCCCCCTGCCGGTCGACCCGGCTCACCCAGCCCGACGTCAGCCCCATCAGCAGCGACCCGATCGAGATCCCCGCGAACAGCCAGCCCAGGCTGTTCGCGTCCCCGGCGTAGGTGGTCTGGGACAGTTCCGGAAAGACCGCCTGCGGCCAGGCGAAGAGCATCGCGATGACGTCCACGACGAAGGTCATCAGCAGCACCGGCTGGGTGCGCAGGAAGCCGAACCCCTCCCACACGCCGCGGACCGCGCGGCCCAGGTGCAGCGGCTGGGCGCCGCCGCCCGGGGGCAGTGGCGGCAGCCCGCGGAGGAGGAACACCGCCGCGACGAAGCCGAGCGCGTCGACGACGTAGGTGATGGACAGGTCGCCCAGCCCGATCAGCAGGCCGGCGAGCAGCGGGCCGACGATCACCCCGGCCTGCCGCACCGTCATCGCCAGCGCGTTGGCCGCGGCGACCCCCTCGGTGCCCACCAGCGCCGGGATGACGGCGCTGCGGGCCGGCTGGTTGACCGCCGCGAACCCCGAGACGGCGGCCGCGAGCACCCACAGCACCACGAGGTTCCCCTCGCCGGGCAGCAGCGCCTGCACCGCCAGCAGCGCGCTGGTCACCGCCGCGCCGGCCGACGTCACCACCATCAGCGTGCGGCGGTCCATGGCGTCCGCGATCGCCCCGCCGAGCAGGCCGAACACGACCAGCGGGACCAGCGCCACGATCGAGGTCAGGCCGACCATCAGCGAGGAGCCGGTCAGCTGGTAGACCTGGTACGGGACGGCGACCAGCGTCATCTGCTGGCCCAGCATGGTCACCGCGACCCCGCCGAACACCCGCCGGTAGGCCCGGTTGCGCAACGGCGTGGTGTCGATCGCCCAGCCGCGGCGGCGTCCCGCCGGCTGCGGCTCCTCGACCGGCCCGCCGCCCTCGACGGGGTCGACCGGGCTCGGTGACGGGCTGGAACGGCCCCGTCGCAGGGGCCCACGGCGAGCTTGCGAGTCGTGGGGGGCGACGGGGTCCTTCATGGGGCGAGCCGCTGCACGACCCAGCCCCCGCCTTCCTCGTCGTCGCGGACGAACCGCAGCCGGTCGTGCAGCCGGTCGTGGCCGCCCTGCCAGAACTCCACCGCCGCGGGCATCACGCGGTACCCACCCCATGCCTCCGGCCGGGGGACCGGTCCCGGCGGGGTCAGCTCGTCCAGCAGCCGGACCCGCTCGACCAGCTCCTCCCGGGAGTCCACGACGGTCGACTGCAGCGACGCCGCGGCGGCCAGCTGCGACCCGCGCGGCCGGGGCGCCCACAGCGCGTCGGAGGCGGTGGGCCCGATCCGCTCCACCCCGCCGGTCACCCGCACCGACCGCTGCAGCGCGTGCCACGGGAAGACCAGCGCGGCACGGGGGTTGACCGCCAGCTGCGCCGCCTTCGCCGAGGCGTAGCTCGTGCCGAACACGAAGCCGCCGGCGTCGTAGCCCTTCATCAGCACGACCCGCGCGTCGGGCGCCCCGTCGGCGTCCGCCGTCGCGACGACCATCGCGTTCGGCTCGGGGAGCTCGGCGGCGACCGCGTCGGCGAACCAGCGGTCGAACTGCTCCAGCCAGGTGCCGGCCAGCGTGTCCTCGGCGAGCCCCCGGTCCTCGTAGTCCCTGCGCATGCGGGTCAGGTCGGGCACGCCGCCATGCTGTCACCGCCGGAGCACCCGGCCGACGCCGGCCGGTCGCGGCGCCCGCCCCCGCACCGCCCGGCTGCACCGGCCAGGAGCGGTGCGCCTAAGTTGGCGGCTGTCGTGCGCAGGGTGGCGCCGACCGTGACCGCGCACAGAGGAGACTCCCATGGCCGACGACTTCGTACCGGGCCTGGAGGGCGTCGTCGCCTTCGAGACGACCATCGCCGAACCGGACAAGGACGGCGGCGCGCTGCGCTACCGGGGCGTGGACATCGAGGACCTGGTCGGCACGGTGACCTTCGGCGACGTGTGGGCGCTGCTGGTCGACGGCCGGTTCGGCTCCGGGCTCCCGCCGGCCGAGCCGTTCCCCATCCCGGTGCACACCGGCGACGTCCGGGTCGACGTGCAGGCCGCGCTGGCGATGCTCACCCCGATCTGGGGCTACCGCCCGCTGCTGGACATCAGCACCGACGAGGCCCGTGACGAGCTGGCCCGGGCCGCGGTCATGGCGCTGTCCTACGTGGCCCAGTCCGCCCGGGGCATCGGCATCCCGGCCATCCCGCAGAAGCGGGTCGACCAGGCGTCCTCGATCGTCGAGCGCTTCATGGTCCGCTGGCGCGGCGACCCCGACCCGCGCCACGTGGCCGCCGTCGACGCCTACTGGACGTCGGCCGCGGAGCACGGCATGAACGCCTCCACGTTCACCGCCCGGGTGATCGCCTCCACCGGCGCCGACGTCGCCGCCTCGCTGTCCGGGGCCATCGGCGCCATGTCCGGACCGCTGCACGGCGGCGCGCCCTCCCGCGTGCTGCACATGCTCGACGGCGTCGAGGAGACCGGGGACGCCGACCGGTACGTGAAGGACCTGCTGGACCGGGGCGACCGACTGATGGGCTTCGGTCACCGGGTCTACCGCGCCGAGGACCCCCGAGCCCGGGTGCTGCGCCGGGCCGCCGAGGAGCTGTCCGCCCCGCGGTTCGAGGCCGCCCGCGCGCTGGAGCAGGCCGCGCTGAAGGAGCTGCGCGAGCGCCGTCCCGACCGGCCGATCGAGACCAACGTCGAGTTCTGGGCCGCGATCGTGCTGGACTTCGCCGAGGTGCCCAGCCACATGTTCACCTCGATGTTCACCTGCGCCCGCACCGCCGGCTGGTGCGCGCACATCCTGGAGCAGAAGGAGACCGGCCGGCTGGTGCGCCCCTCGGCGCGCTACATCGGGCCCGACCCCCGCAAGCCCGAGGACGTCGAGGGCTGGGACACCATCGCCACCAAGGCGATCACCGACGCCGCCCCTGCCACTTAGACGAAGGACCCCCCTGCCCCCACCACTCGCAGGCTCGCGGCGGGGCCCTGCAGCGGGGCCGCAAAGCCAAAGGACACGCCATGAGCACCACCATCCCGACCGACCTGCTGCCCCGGGACGGGCGCTTCGGGTGCGGCCCGTCGAAGGTCCGCCCCGAGGCGCTGGCCGCCCTGGCCGGCCCCGGCGCGGAGCTGATGGGCACCTCGCACCGCCAGGCACCGGTGAAGCGGCTGGTCAGGCGGGTCCGCGAGGGGCTCACCCAGCTCTTCGACCTCCCCGACGGGTACGAGGTGGTGCTGGGCAACGGCGGGACGACGGCGTTCTGGGACGCCGCGACCATCGGGCTGATCCGCAGCCGCAGCGCGCACGGCAGCTACGGCGAGTTCTCCGCGAAGTTCGCCGGCGGGGTCGCCGAGGCGCCGTTCCTCGAGAGCCCGGTGGTCGCCACGGCGGCCCCGGGGTCGCTGGCGCTGCCGGCCGGTGAGCCCGGGGTGGACGTCTACGGCTGGGCGCACAACGAGACCTCGACCGGCGTCATGGCGCCCGTCGTCCGTCCCTCGGGCGCCGACGACGACGCCCTGGTGCTCATCGACGCCACCTCCGGGGCCGGCGGGCTGCCGGTCGACGTCCGGGAGAGCGACGTCTACTACTTCGCGCCGCAGAAGTCCTTCGCCAGCGACGGCGGCCTGTGGATCGCCCTGATGTCGCCGGGTGCGCTGGCCCGGGTGGCCGAGATCAAGGCGTCGGACCGGTGGATCCCCGGGTTCCTGGACCTGTCCATCGCGGTGGACAACTCCTCGAAGGACCAGACCTACAACACCCCGGCGGTCGCCACGCTGTTCCTGCTGGCCGACCAGGTCGACTGGATGCTGGGCCTGGGCGGGCTGTCCGGGGCCGTCGGCCGTAGCCGGGAGTCCTCCTCCCGGCTCTACGACTGGGCGGAGAAGACCCCTTGGACCTCGCCGTTCGTGACCGACCCGGCGCAGCGGTCCCTGGTCGTGGGCACGGTCGACTTCGACGACTCCGTGGACGCCGCCGCGGTCGCGACGGTGCTGCGGGCGAACGGCGTGGTGGACGTGGAGCCCTACCGGAAGCTGGGCCGCAACCAGCTCCGGGTGGGCATGTTCCCCGCCGTCGACCCGGACGACGTCAGCGCCCTGACCGCCTGCATCGAGCACGTGGTGGCCGAGCTCTAGGGGTTCGGCGACGCACGTCATGATCGTGCGTCACCTTCCGATCGCGCAACGGCGCCAGCCGTGTGAGGGTCGATGCAGCGGCCCGGGAGACGTCCGGGCCCCCAGCGTCGAGGAGCCCCTGTGCCCCAGTCACCACGCCGCGTCGGAGCAGCCATCGTCGGGCTCGGAGGTGCGGTGGCGACCACCGCGGTCGCCGGGCTCGAACTGCTGCGGCTCGGCGCCGTCGCCCCCGACGGCCTCCCCCTCGCCGGCCTGACCGTCGGCGACGTCCCGGTCGAGCAGGCCACCGGCCTGGTCCCCTACGACGCCCTGGTGGTCGGCGGCTGGGACCTCGACGGGTCCGACCTGTACAAGGCCGCCGAGCAGCACGCCGTGCTCGACGCCCGCCAGCTCCAGCAGGCAGAGCCGGTGCTGTCGGGCCTGTCCCCGTGGCCGGCTGCCGGCGACGCGGACTTCTGCCGCAACGTCACCGGCGGGAACGTCGTGCTGGCGGAGGGCCGCCGCGCCCAGGCCGACACCGTCCGGGCCGACCTGCGCCGGTTCCGGGAGGAGCAGCAGCTGGACGGGCTGGTCCTGCTCAACCTGGCCTCGACCGAGCGCTGGCCCGACCCGGCCGCGGCCGCCCTGCAGACGCCCGAGGCCTTCGAGGCCGGGCTGGACGCCGACGACCGGGCGATCACCCCCTCGATGGTCTACGCCTACGCGGCCATCCGGGAGGGCGTCGGGTACGCCAACTTCACGCCGTCGCTGTCCGCCGACGTGCCGGCCCTCGTGCAGCTGGCCGAACGGCACGGCGTGCCTATCGCCGGCAAGGACGGCAAGACCGGCCAGACCATGATGAAGACGGTGCTGGCGCCGGCCTTCCGCAGCCGGGCGCTGACCGTCGAGGGCTGGTACTCCACCAACATCCTGGGCAACCGGGACGGGCTGGCGCTGGACGACCCGTCCTCGCTGGAGAGCAAGCTGCAGACCAAGGGCAAGGTGCTGGACTCGATCCTGGGTTACCCGGTCGAGGACCACGTCGTCCGGATCGACTACTACCGGCCGCGGGGCGACCAGAAGGAGGCCTGGGACGCCATCGACCTGGTCGGCTTCCTCGGTCAGCGGATGCAGCTGAAGGTGGACTTCCAGTGCCGGGACTCCATCCTCGCCGCCCCGCTCGCACTCGAGATCGTCCGGCTGGTCGACCTGGCCCAGCAGCGCGGCGAGGGCGGCGTGCAGCGGCAGCTCGGCTGGTTCTTCAAGGCGCCGATGACCGCCGACGGCAGCACGCCCGAGCACGCCCTGCACCGGCAGGAGTCCGTCCTGATGGACTGGCTGGCCGCGGGCGCCGTCAGCGCACCTCCGCCGAACACGGTGGCCGACCTCCCCGACCCGGGCGACGAGGGCACCACCGACGGGGCTCCCGCCCAGGGCGGCGCCCTCCCCGGCCGCCGGTGACGGTCACCACCGGGCTGGCCGGCCTGGCGGCTCTGCGCCCGCTGCTCGCCGAGATCGGCGACGCGAAGCGGGTCCGGACGGCGGCCGCCCCCGGCTCACTGGCCGAGCAGGCGTTCGGCCGGGCCTGGGCGCGCCTGGTCGCCGGCGAGGACACCGAGCAGGTGGCCCTGTCCGAGACCGCCGCGGCGGTGGCCCGCGCCCGGCTGGCCGGCATCGACGCCGAGGTGCTGACCACGGCCGGGCTCTCCCCCGACGCGGCACAGGCCGTGCTGGGGCGCGCCTTCGTCGAGGTCGCCGGGGCGCTGGACCAGGACCTGGCGGACCGGCTGCGGCAGGCGCTGCCCGCGGTCCGGTCGGCCGGGCAGCCGCCGGCCCTGGCGGCGGCGCTCAACGCCCAGCCCCGGGCCGGCGCGACCAGCCCCGGCAAGGCGCGGGTGATGGTGGAGCCGCCGGAGAGCCACGGCGACCACTGCCTCACCGTGGCCGTCTACGGGTGCCTGCTCGCACCGGTCGTCGGCGCGGACCCGGTGACCCCGTTCCTGGTCGGCCTGGCCCACCACCTGCACAACGTCGTCCTCCCCGACGCCGGGTTCGCCGGGGAGGTGCTCCTCGGCGACGCCCTGGCGCAGGTGTTCGTCACCCTGGAGGACCGGGAGCTCGCGGCGCTGCCCGCGCCCCTGGCCGCCCGCCTGCGGGAGGTGCTCGTGCTCCGGGCCGACGCGGTCGCCCCGGCCGCCCAGGCGTTCCACGCCGCCGACGTCCTGGACCGGGTGCTGCAGGTCCACCACCACGCCCGGGCCGCCGCGTTCACCGCCGGGCAGGCGCTGGACGACCTGGAACTGGTGCACGCCGGTCCGGTGCAGGGGTTCCACCTCGACGTGCTCGCCGCGGCCGGGCTGTGAGCTGACAGGCACGTGGGCATCGCAGCGAGGAACGAGCGAGGAGCGGAGCATGCCGCGGGAGCGGACCACGACACCGTGACCGCGGTGGCGACCGTGCCGGTGGTCGACGGCATCCCGTTCGCGCGCGCCGGGCGGGAGGAGCTCGCCGCCGAGGTGGCCGGCCTGCTCGCCCACGGCGAGACCGACTGCGCCCGGGTGCTGTTGCTCGCCGACGCCGACGACTGGTGGACCGAGCCGCCGCCGCCGGCCGAGCAGCTCGCCCGGGTGCCCGCCGCCACGTCCCTGCGCGAGGCCATGCACCTGCTGGGCATGGGCCGGGTCGCCGACTACTTCACCCACCGGTGGTCCGACCCCACCCACCTGGCCGCCCTGGCGCTGCTGCAGCAGCACTGGCCCGGCGGCCGACCGGTCGTCGACGTGGCCTGCGGCACCGGCGCCCAGCTCCGCGAGCTGTCCCGCCGCGGCGTGCGCGACCTCCTCGGGCTGGACGTCGTCTGGGCCAAGCTGTGGCTGGCCCAGCGCTTCGTCTGCCCCGGCGCCCGCTACGTGTGCGCCGACCTGACCGCGCTCCCCAACCTGCAGGTCACCCGGCCGGCGTACGTGACCTGTCACGACGCCTTCTACTTCGTCCGCGACAAGCCGGCTGCGGCGGCCGCCCTGCGGGCGCTGGCCGGTCCGGGCGGGACCGTCGTCGTCGGACACGCCCACGTGGCCGACCCGCACGGGGAGCCGTCGACCCCCGAGGAGTACGCCGCGGTGCTCGACGCCCGGGTGCTCTACGACGACGAGGAGCTGACCCGGGCGCTGCTCGAGGGTCGCGCTCCCCGCCCCGCGCCGGCCGCGGAGCTGACCGGCAGCGAGGCGGTCGGCCTGGTGGCCGGGGACCTCCGCGGCCCCGCGCCGGTGGACCTCGGCCGGCCGCTCGGGCCGCTGCGACCCAACCCGCTCTACGTCGACGGCGTGCTCCGCTGGCCCAGCGAGCGGTACGCCGCCGAGTACGGCCCGCGCTCGGGGCACCTGCCGGCCCGCTGGCCGGACCCGCTGCCCGCGGATGCGGCCCGCCGGCGGCTGCTCGTCGACCTGCCGGAGCAGTGGTGACCGGGGTCGGTTGGGGGGTGGCGGGCTGCGGCTGGGTGGCCCGCGACCATGCCGTCCCCGGGCTGCTGCAGGTGCCCGGCGCCCGGGTGGTCGCCCTGCACGACCGCGACCCGGCCGCTCTGGCGCGGATGCCCGTCGAGGCACCGCGGACCCCCGACCTCGCCGCGTTCCTCGCCACCCCGGGGCTCGACGCCGTCTACGTGGCCGTGCCCAACTCCACGCACCGGGAGCTGGTCGAGGCCGCGGCCGCCGCCGGGGTCGCCGTGCTCTGCGAGAAGCCGCTGGCCGCCGACGTCGCCGACGCGGAGGCCACGGTCGCCGCCGCCGACCGCGCCGGGGTGCTGCTGGGCACCGCGTACGACCAGCGCTGGCACCCGGCCCACGTGCGGCTGCGCGAGCTGCTGCCCGAGCTCGGCACCGTCACCGCCGTCCGGGTCGTCTACTGCTGCTGGCTGCCGGCCGACTGGTCCCCCGACGGCCGGCCGCACGACAACTGGCGGGTCGACCGCGCCCGGGCCGGCGGCGGCGCCGCCATCGACCTGGCGCCGCACGGCCTCGACCTGGCCGGCGTGCTGCTGGGTGAGGACGTCGTCGAGCTGTCCGCGCTGCTGCAGACCCGGGTGCAGGACTACCCGGTCGACGACGGCGCGCTGCTGGCCGGCCGCACCGCAGGGGGCGTGCTGGTCGACCTGCACGTGGCCTACAACTGCCCCGACGCACTCCCCCGCCGCCGGCTGGAGGTGGTCGGCACCCGGGGCATGGCGGTGGCTGTGGACACCATGGGGCAGACCGCCGGCGGGTCCCTGACGCTGTTCCGGCCCGACCCGGTCGACGTCCCGTTCGCCGGCACCGACCCCTTCACCGCGCAGTTCGCCGGCTTCGGCGCCGCCGTCACCGGCGCCACCGCCTGGCCGTACCCGGCCGAGCGGGACCTCGCGCTGCACCGCCTGCTCGTGCAGGCCCTGGACACCGCCACCGACCGCACCGGAGTCGCCTCGTGACCTCCCCCAGCACCAACCCCTACCGCGGGCTGCTGCCCGACCTGCCCGCCTTCGCCTGCACCAACTGCGGGCACTGGCAGCGCTGGCCGGCCCCCGGGCCGCAGGTGTGCCCGGTCTGCGCGGACGTGCGCAACGCGCTGCCCGAGCACGGCTTCGAGTTCGTCACCGCCAAGCAGGCCGACGAGCTGGTGACCGGCTTCTGGCGGCCCACCGCCGTCCCCGGGGTCACCGAGTTCGGCACCGAGCCACGCTTCGGGCTGGACAGCCGCGGGTGGGTGATCGAGACCGACGCCGGGCTGGTCGGCTTCGAGTGCGCCCCCTGGTACACCGCGGAGATGCTGGCCGAGCTGCGCCGGATGGCGTCGGCCTCCGGCGGCCTCGACGTGCTGGCGTCCAGCCACGTGCACGGCTACGGCGCCCTGTGGCAGCTGCAGCTCGAGCTCGAGCCGCGGGTGGTCTGCGTCGGGGTGCGGGACCTCGAGTGGACCAAGGCCTTCCGGGTGACCTGGCCGGCCGACGACGTCCTGGAGCTGGCGCCCGGCCTGACCCTGCACCGCACCGGCGGGCACTTCCCCGGGCACTCCGTGCTGCACGACCGCCGCCGCGACGTGCTGTTCTGCGGCGACTCGCTGAAGGTCGACCTGGACGCCGACGGCGCCCCCGTCGGGTTGAGCGCGCACAAGGCCTTCCACGCCCAGATCCCGCTGTCGCACGGCGAGCTGCGCGAGTACCTGGCGGTGGTCGCCGAGCTGGAGTTCGGCACCGTGGCCACGCCGTTCGAGCTGGTGCCCGGGGTGACCACCGACCACGTCGTCCACCTCGTGCAGCGGCTGCTGTCCGGGCCGCCGGACGCCGCACCGGTCCCGCTGGCGGAGCTGTGAGCACCCCGTCCCAGCGGTACCTGGACTCCTTCCCCGCCGGGGTCGAGGAGTTCGCCATCGAGGGCCTGGACGTCCTGGACGTGCCGCTGCACAGCGCGTTCCTGTCCTCCTCGCCGGCGCACCCCGGCGGCAGCGGCCTGGGCTACGGCGCCACCCGCGAGGAGGCCCGCACCGGCGCGCTCGGCGAGATGGCGGAGATGGCGCTGTCCGTCCGCGCCCACCAGGACCTGCCCCGGGTGCAGGGCTCCTACCGCGCGCTGGCCCGCGAGCGCGGCCGGGACCGGGTACAGGACCCGCGCACGCTGTGCCTGGAGGCCGGCAGCCGCTACGACGACGACCGGGTGCTGCAGTGGCTGCCGATGACCCGCACCCGGGACGGCGAGTCGGTCCTCGTGCCCGCCGAGCTGGTCGCGTCCGCCCCGGAGGAGCTCACCGGTGACCCGCCGCCCGGCGGCTGGCTGACCACGGTGATCACCAACGGGCAGGGCGCGGCCTTCGACGCCGACCGGGCGGTCACCCACGCCCTGCTGGAGGTGCTCCAGCGGGACGGTAACGCCACCACCTTCCGGGCGCTGGACCAGGGCGTGGTGCTCGACCTGGCCGGCCTGTGCGATCCCGACGCGCTGGCGCTGCTCGACCGGCTCGACGCCGCCGGGATCGACGTGCTGGTGAAGCTGGCCGGCACCGGGTTCGGCGTCGTCGACGTCTACGCCGTCGGCTGCTCCCGGGACGGCTCCGAGCCCACGCCGATGATGGTCACCGCCTGCGGCGAGGCCGCCTCCCCGGACCGGGACGCCGCCGTCCGCAAGGCGCTGCACGAGTTCGCCGCCGCCCGCAGCCGCAAGGCGTTCATGCACGGACCGCTGGACGCCGTGGCGGCCGCGACCCCGCCCGGCTACCTCGACCAGTGGCTGCGCGGGCACCCGCCGGAGCGGATGGTCGAGGAGGACCGGGCTCTGCAGGCCATGCTGGCGTGGACCCGGATGGGCACCGACCGGCTGGTGGACCTGCTGCGGGACAGCGTCCTGTCGCACCGCAGCACCGTCGCGTTCACCGACCTGCCCACCGGCGGGGACGTCGACGTCGTCGCCGCCATGGGCAGCGCAGGGCTGGACGTGCTCGTCGACCTGCAGCCCTCGCAGGGCGAGGCGGTCGCGGCCAAGGTGCTGGTGCCCGGGCTGGAGGTCGAGACGATGTCCTACGGCCGGATCGGCGAGCGCGGCGTCCGGCGGCTGCTGGACCGCGGCGAGGGCCCCGGCGCCGGGCTCGTCGCCGTCGGCGCGGACCCGGGCGGCTGGGCGCGGGTGCACCTCACCGCCGAGGCCGAGGAGCGGCTCGGCGGCCCGGCCTGGTTCGACCGGGCCGGCGCCGACCGCGCGGTCGGGGAGCTGTACGCCCTGTACCGGGAACCCGGCCGGCACGTCGCGGCGCTGGCGGCGGTGGCCGGAGGCACGGCATGACCGCGTTGCGGTACGCCTACAACACCAACGGCCTGACCTCCCACCGGCTGGACGACGCGCTGTCCTTCCTGGCCGACACCGGCTACGCGGGGGTGGCCCTTACCCTCGACGTGCACCACCTGGACCCCTTCGCCCCGGACGCCTTCGACCAGGCCCAGCGGGTCCGGGCCCGCTGCGACGAGCTCGGCCTGGGCGTGGTGGTGGAGACCGGGGCGCGCTTCCTGCTCGACCCGCGGGTCAAGCACGAGCCGACCCTGGTCAACCCCACACCCGAGGGCCGGGCCCGGCGGCTGGCCTACCTGCGGCTGGCCTGCGACCTGGCCGGCGTGCTGCAGGCCGAGGCGGTCAGCTTCTGGGCCGGCGTGCCGCAGCCCGGGGTCGACCGCGAGCAGGCCCGGCAGTGGCTGGTGGACGGCGTCCGGGCGCTGGTGGACAGCCACGGCGGGCGGCCCTACGCGCTGGCGGTCGAGCCGGAGCCGGGCATGCTCGTCGAGGACGCCGACGACTGGGCCGCGCTCGCCGCCGAGGTGCCCGGCCTGACCCTGGCGCTGGACACCGGCCACTGCGTGGTCAGCGGGCGCCATTCCCCCGAGGAAGCGGTGGCCGCGTTCGCTCCGCACCTGGGGACGGTCGCCGTGGAGGGGATGCGCCGCGGGGTGCACGACCACCTGCCCCTCGACGAGGGCGACGTCGACCTGCCCGCGGTGCTGGCGGCGCTGCGGACCGCGGGCTACGACCGGCTGGTCACCCTCGAGCTGTCCCGGGACGGCCACCGCGCGCACCAGATGGTGCCGCGTTCCCTCGAGCTGCTCCGGGAGGCCGAGCGGTGAGGATCTGCTTCGTGAGCCGCCGGTACTGGCCGGCGGTGAGCGGGATGAGCGTGTACGCGGAGAACCTGCTGCGCGAGCTGGTCGCCCTGGGGCACGACGTCACGCTGGTCAGCCAGTACCGGGACGACGAGGCCGGCACCCGGGTCTATGGCGGCGGCCCGCCGCCGGCCGACCGGGTGCCCGCCGGGGTGCGGGTGGTGGCCCGGCCCAGTCGCGGCGAGACGGTGGTGCCGGCCGACTTCGAGGCCGACGTCGCCGACCTGGTGCGCACCGTGGTGGACCTGCACGGCGAGCGGCCCTTCGACGTGCTGCACGCCCAGTACGGCTACCCCCCGGGGCTGGCGGTGCTGCTGGCCTCCCGGGAGACCGGGCTGCCCACCGTGGTCAGCATCCAGGGCGGCGACGGGCACTGGGTGGGCACCTGCTGCGACACCCACGCCGAGGCGATGCGCACCGTGCTCGACCGCGCCAGCGCGGTGCTGATCGGCAGCGCCAGCTTCCGCGACGAGGTGGTCGGCAACCTGGGCACCGACCCGGCGCGCTTCCGGATCGTCCCGGGCGCCACCGACACCGGCCGCTTCACGCCGGCCGGCCGGCCGCTGGGCAGCCTGGCCGACCCGCCGGTCCTGCTGTTCCACGGCCGGGTCGACCGGCGCAAGGGCGTGCTCGACCTCCTGGAGGCACTGCCGGACGGCGTCCGGCTGGTGGTCTCCGGCATCGGCCCGGACCTCGACGAGGCTAGGGCACGGGCCGACGGACGGACGACCTTCCTGGGGTACGTGCCCCCGGACCGGGCGCCGGAGGTCTACCGGTCGGCCGACGTCTTCGTCAGCCCCACCTACAGCGAGGGGTTCAGCAACACGCTGCTGGAGGCGATGGCCAGCGGGCTGCCGACGGTCAGCACCGACAGCGTCGGCGTCGTCGACTGCCTGCGGCACGAGGAGAACGGCCTGCTGCACGCCCCCGGCGACGTCGCCGGCCTGTCGGCCGCGCTGGACCGGGTGCTGTCCGACGCGCCGCTGCGCACCCGGCTGGCGACGACCGCGCTGGAGGAGGTGCGCCGGCTGTACTCCTGGCCGGTGCTGGCCGCCGCGATCGACCGGGTCTACACCGAGCTGGCCGGCACGGCCCCGGACCTGGACTGGACGCCACCCACCCACGTCGACCCGGGCTGCCGCTTCCGCGCCGCGGCGCACCTGCTCTGATGCGCGTGCTCGCGGTCAGCCCGCACCTGGACGACGCGGCGTTCTCCGCCGGGGCGACGCTGGCCGCCCTCGCCGACGCCGGGCACGAGGTCACCGTGCTCACCTGCTTCACCCGCAGCGTCCCGGACCCGACCGGCTTCGCGCTGGCCTGCCAGCTGGACAAGGGCCTGCCCGCCGAGGCCGACTACATGGCGCTGCGCCGCGCGGAGAACGACGCGGCGCTGGCCGAGCTGGGCGCGATCCCGGTGGACCTCGACCTGCCCGAGGCACCGCACCGCGGCTACACCAGCGCCGCGGACCTGTTCGGCGGGGTGCACCCGGACGACGACGTCTGGCGCGAGGTCGCCGACCGGCTGGCCGGGCTGACCGCGGACCTGTGGCTGGCCCCGCAGGCGCTGGGCGCGCACGTCGACCACCTCCAGGTGCTGCGTGCGGTCGCCGCCCTGGACCGGCCGGTGCTGTGGTGGCGGGACTCCCCCTACGTGCTGCGGCAGCCCGACGCGGTGGCCGGGGAGGCGCTGCCGAGCGGTCTGGCGCCGGTGCGGCTGCCCCAGCGCGCGGACCGGCGGGCCGACGCCTGCGCCCGCTACCGCACCCAGCTGGGCTTCCAGTTCGGCGGGGAGGGACCGATGCGCGCCGCGCTGGCCGACCTGCCCGAGGTGCTGCTGGCCGGGCCGGCGGCGCGGGCGGTGCTGTCCGCGGCCGGGATGGCAGTTCCGGCCTGACCAGGCGGGTGGCGAGGCTCAGGTCCTCCTGGCGGGGGGCAGGACGGTCCTTCCTCAGGCGCCCGGGACCCAGGTGTCCTTGCTGCCGCCGCCGCGGCTGGAGCTGACCAGCAGCGACCCCTCCTCCAGGGCCACCCGGGTCAGCGGCGCCGGCAGCACCCGGGTGCTGCCGGCCCCGGCGACCGCGAACACGCGCAGGTCGGCGTGCCGCGGGGCGATGACCCCGTCGACGACGGTCGGCACGGTGGTGAAGTCGACCGGTTCCTGGGCGACGAAGCGGTGCGGGGTGGCGGCGACCTCAGCCTGCAGCTCGGCGAGCTCCGCGGTCGAGCACTGCGGGCCGAACACCACGCCCTGCCCGCCGTAGCCGTCGACCGGCTTGACGACCAGCTCGTGCAGCCGCCCGCGGACCGCGGCGAGGTCGGCGTCGTCGGCCAGCAGCCAGGTCGGGACCGTGGCCAGCACCGGTTCCTCGCCCAGGTAGTGCCGGATCATCTCCGGGACGTACCGGTAGGTGGCCTTGTCGTCGGCCACCCCGTTGCCCGGGACGTTGGCCAGCGCCAGCTGCCCGGCCCGCACCGCCTCCCCCAGCAGGACGTCGACCGGGGTGCCGCTGGGCGTCAGGTGCGAGGCCAGGTCGGCCTCGTCGAAGCGCCGGTAGAGCACGTGCACCGGCACCCGCTCGCCGCCGACCTGCGCGGCCACCCCGCCCGAGGGCGCGGGCCACAGGTCGTCGGGGGTGACGACGGGGACGCCCATCGCCTCCGCCAGCAGCCGGTGCTCGAACCAGGCGGTGTTGTGCGGCCCGTCGCTGAGCAGCCCCACCTGGGGTGGCCCGTCGCAGCGCGGTGGAGCGGCTTCCACGAGGGCCGCGCGGAGCAGGTCGACGGCCTCGTGCGGGTCGGCCAGCCCGGCGGCGTGCCGGCCGGTGTGCAGCTCGGGGGCCGCCGTGCGGGAGCTGTCCCGGTTGCTGATGGCGTACCCGATCCCCGAGGGCACCCGCAGGTTGTCCTCGAGCACCACCCAGCCGTCGCGGCCGCGGAGCAGGTCCAGGCCGGCCACGGTGATCCGGGCCTGGCCGGACCAGGCCATCCCGACCGCGCCGGACCGCAGTCCCGGACTGGCCGAGACGATCCAGGAGGGCATGACCCCGGCCCGCACGATCCCGGGGTCCCGCTCGGCGTCGGTGCGCCGCCGTCCGGCCGGCCGGTAGACGTCGTCGAGGAACGCGTTGAGCGCGCGGGTGCGCTGCTCCACGCCGCGGGCCAGCTGCGCCCACTCGTCGCCGGGCACCACCCGCGGCACCGGGCACAGCGGGAAGGGACGCTCCTGGAGGCGGCCGTCGACGTAGGTCCCGAACACGACCCCGCGGGACCGGCGCTCCCGGGCGATGTCCCCGGTGACCGCGGCCAGGCCGACGGCGCCGAGCTCCTCCAGCCACCGGGCGACCGGCTCGTACCCCGGGCGGACGTGGCCGTCGGGGTCGACCGCCTCGTCGACGGTTGATCCCGGATATCGGGCGAAGAGCCCGGCGGTGTCGGTCATGGCTGCCTCACGACCGCCGATCGAACCACCGGCCACCACCTCGCAGCACTGCGGACCACGCTCACAACCACCGATCGAACCAGTCGGTCACCCGTTCGGTGAGGTGCACCAGGTTGGCCCGGCCGACGACAGTGTGTCCCTCGCCGGGGAGCAGCAACAGCTCCACCGGCGCACCCAGCGCGGCGAGGGCCTGGTGCGCCTGCACCGACTCCAGCACCGGCACGTTGGTGTCCCGGTCGCCGTGCGCCAGCAGCACCGGCGCGCGCACCTGGTCCAGCGCCGTCATGGGCGAGATCGCCGCGAGCATGTCCCGGTCGGTGACCGGGTCGCCGTACTCGGTGACCGAGGCCGCGGCCATCCACGGCTCGGTGCCGGCGAAGAAGGTGCGCAGGTCGCTCATCCCCGCCAGCGACACCCCGGCGGCGAACAGGTCGGGCCACCGGGTGAGGGCCACCAGGGTGAGGTACCCGCCGTAGGACCAGCCGTGCGCGCCGACCCGGCCGGGCCGGGCGACGCCGGACTCCTCGAGGAAGCGCACGGTGGCCGGCACGTCGGCGAAGGACGCCTCCCGGTCCGCGCCGTCGTCGGCGGACTGGAAGGCCCGCCCGCGCCCACCGGAGCCGCGCACGTTCGGCGCGAAGACGGTGAGCCCGGCGGCGACCAGGGACTGGGCGACCGGCGAGAACGCCGGCCGCTCCTGTCCCTCCGGGCCGCCGTGGAAGCTGACCACGGTGCGGTTGGGCCCGACGACGCCCGGCGGGGTGTACAGCCAGCCGTCCAGCTCGGTGCCGTCGTCGGCGCGGTAGCACCGGCGGACCGGGGTCACCATCAGGTGCGGGTCCGGGCGGTGCGGGGTCGAGGGCAGCGCGGCCGGCTCGGCGCCCTCCAGCGGCAGCTGCCACAGCGAGCGCGGCTCGGCGGGGCCGGTGAGCTCGGCCAGCAGCGCCGTGCCGTCGCCGGACAGCGACCAGCCGGGCATCACCGGCAACGGCAGCGGGACGGCGCGGACCAGCGCGCCGTCGGCCAGGTCGCGGACCTCCAGCTCGGTGACGCCGCCGGCGTTCCACACGCACACCGCCGTCCCGTCGGCGCGCACCGCGTAGGCGTCGAGGTCGGCGTCGGGACGGCGGACGAGCACCCGCCCGGGCAGCGGGACGCCGCCGTCGCCGAGCGGGACGTGCACCAGCCCGGTGCGGTCGCTGCCCGGGACGCCGGGCAGCTCGGGCAGCGACGCGCGCAGGAAGACCGAGTGCCCGCCGGGCCCGAACCGGCCGTCCTCGGACGCCGAGCCGCCCGGGGCGCCCAGCGGCAGCACCCGCCGCTGCATGCCGGTGGCCACGTCGACGAGCACCACGTGCCGGTGGCCGCGCGGCCCGCGCCGGGCCAGCAGCCGCTGCTCACCAGGGGCCACCGACGTCACGGCGAGGAAGCCGCCGCGGGCCAGCGTGCGCTGGGCGCCGCTGACCACGTCGACCAGGACGACGTCGGCGTCCGGCCCGTCCCCGGGGGCGATGGAGCAGACGTAGTGGTCGGCGACCGACGTCCACCCGCCGGCGAACACAGTGGCCCGCGGGTCCTCTCCGGCCACCAGGTGCCGGTCGGTCCCGTCGGGGCGGACGGCGTGCAGCTGGGCGCAGATCGAGCCGCCGGGGCTGACCAGGTAGGCCAGCCACGTGCCGTCAGGGGACCAGGCGACCGAGACGACCTCCTCGTCGGGCCCGGACAGCACCGCGGGCGGGGTCTGCTGGTCGAGGGTGGCGACCTCCAGCCGCGGCAGGCCGGACCGGTCGGAGACGTAGGCGATCCGGTCGCCACCCGGCGACAGCGCCGGGCACCAGGCGCCGGCGGCGCCGGCGATCTCGGCGATGGCGAGCCGGACGCCGGTGGGCAGGCCCCCGGTGCGCAGGGCGTCGGTCATCTCACCTCCTCGGGGCGGGGTCCCGGTGCGGGACGGTCGGGTCAGCCATCGGCGGACGCCGGGCCGGGACTGACCGGCGCAGGGGTCAGCGGATCCCGTGCCGCTGCAGCCACAGCTCCAGCAGCCCGACCTGCCACAGCTGGTTGGAGCCCAGTGTGGTGCGCGCGGTGTTGGGGTCGGCCAGCAACCGGTCGGTGTACTCCGTGCGGAACAGTCCCCGCTCGCGGGCCTCGGGGGCGTGCAGCGCCGCGCGCACCGTCTCCAGGTACTCGCCGTGCAGGTCGATGATCGCCGGCACCGGGAAGTAGCCCTTGGGCCGGTCGATGACGTGCGCCGGGATCACCTTGCGGGCGGCGTCCTTGAGCACGCCCTTCCCGTCGTGCATCAGCTTCAGCTCCGGCGGGACGGCGGCCACCAGCTCGACGAACTCGTGGTCCAGGAACGGCACCCGGGCCTCCAGTCCCCAGGCCATCGTCATGTTGTCCACCCGCTTGACCGGGTCGTCGACCAGCATGATCGTCGAGTCCAGCCGCAGGGCGCGGTCCAGCGTGGTGTCCGCGCCGGGGCGGGCGAAGTGCTCGGCGACGAACGCCCGGCTGACGTCCTCGGTGACCGTCCACCGGTCGGTCAGGATCCGGGCCAGCTCGTCGTGCGGCCGGTCGACGAAGACGCTCGCGTAGGCGTCGACGGCGCGCTCCACCGGGACGCCGTCCAGCGGCGGGTACCAGTCGTAGCCGGCCAGCACCTCGTCGGCGCCCTGCCCGCTCTGCACCACCTTGACGTGCTGGCTGACCTGCTGGGCGAGCAGGTAGAAGGCCACCGCGTCGTGGCTGACCATCGGCTCGGACATCGCGCCGATGGCGCCGTCCAGGCCCGCGTGCACCTCGGCGGTGGGCACCAGCAGCCGGTGGTGGTCGGTGCCGAAGGTCTCGGCGACCACGTCGGAGTAGGCGAACTCGTCACCCGACCGCTCGCCGACCGCCTCGAACCCGATGGAGAAGGTGGCCAGGTCGCGCTGCCCCTCCTCGGCGAGCAGTCCCACCACCAGGCTGGAGTCCAGGCCGCCGGACAGCAGTACGCCGACCGGGACGTCGGCGACCATCCGGCGCCGCACCGCCACCCGCAGCGACTCCAGCACCCGCTCCTGCCACTCGACGGGGTGCAGGTCGGCGAGGTCGGCGCGGCGCTCGTGCACCGGCCGCCAGTACTCCCAGTCGGACTCGGAGCCGTCGGGCTCGTAGGTGCGCACCGTCGCCGGCGGCAACTTGCCGACCCCGGCCAGGATCGTGCGCGGGGCCGGCACGACGGAGTGGAAGGACATGTAGTGGTGCAGCGCGACCGGGTCGATGTCGGTGTCCACGCCGCCGGCGCGGACGAGTGCCGGCAGCGACGAGGCGAACCGGACCCGCCCCGGAGCGCGGGTCACGTACAGCGGCTTGATGCCCAGCCGGTCCCGGCCCAGCACCACCCGGCCGGTGGCCCGCTCGACCACGGCGAAGGCGAACATGCCGAGGAACCGCTCGACGCAGGCGGCGCCCCAGCGGTGGTAGGCCTTGAGCACCACCTCGGTGTCGGAGGTGGAGAAGAACCGGTACCCGGCGGCCTGCAGCTCGGCCCGCAGCTCGCGGTAGTTGTAGACGATGCCGTTGAAGACGACGGTGAGCCCCAGCTCGGGGTCAACCATCGGCTGGGCGCCGGCGTCGCTGAGGTCGATGATCTTCAGTCGCCGGTGCCCGAGGGCCACCGGCCCGGACTGCCACTCCCCCGAGCCGTCCGGTCCCCGCCGGGACAGCTGGTCGCACATGGCGGCGACCGCCGCGACGTCCGCGATGCCGCCGTCGAACCTGACCTCACCCGAGATGCCGCACACGCGAGCCCCCTCCTGTCCGGGGAGCGCTGCCGCCCCCGGCACCTGTCCCACCATGCCCGCCGGGTGTTTCGGGCACATGACCCCGGGGGCCGCGCCCGCACCGGGTCGCCCACTCTGGCACGCCCCCCACGCGGCAGCGACCGGACGGTCACCGTCCGAGTTCCCCCGGCCGGCGCCCCACCCGGGCGTGTCTACGGGTGGGGCTGGTGTTGCGCGGATAGCCTCGCGTGACTGGTCCGCTCCCCCGGACCTCCCCTATCCCGCTGGAGGACGCCCTCATGCGCTCCCTGCGCCTCGTGGCCCTCTCCGACGACGGCAAGCACCTGGTGCTGGCACCCGACGGGCCGGACGCCCCCGACCCCGCCGACCGGTTCCTGGTGCCGATCGACGACCGGCTCCGGGCCGCGGCGCGCGGCGACGGGAACCGGGTCACCCAGATCGAGGTGGCCGACTCGCTGCCGCCGCGCGTGATCCAGGCCCGCATCCGGGCCGGGGAGACCCCCGAGCAGGTCGCCGGCGCCTCGGGCACCTCCGTCGAGCGGATCATGCGGTTCGCCCACCCGGTGCTGCAGGAGCGCACCCGGGTCGCCGAGCAGGCCCGCGAGGCCCGGGTCCGGCTGTCGGAGGGCACCCCCTCGGTGCCGCTGGAGCAGTTCATGTCCGACCGGCTCCGGCTGCTCGGCGCGGACCTGGACGCCGTCCGCTGGGACGCCCACCGCAGCGACGACGGCACCTGGCAGGTGCAGGCCGCCTGGCGGGCCGGCCACAAGTCCGGGACCACGCTGTGGAGCTTCGACCTGCCGGCCCGCACGGTGACCCCGGTGGACGCCGCGACCGCGGACTTCGCCGAGGGCACCCGGCTGGTGCGCGTCGTCCCGGACGTGCCGGCCGGCACGCCGCCGGTCGACCCGCGGCGCCCCATCTCCGTGGTCCGCTCCCCCGGCAACGCACCCGCCCAGGAGCCGGCGCACGCCGACCGGGACGACGAGCGGCCCGCGGAGGACGTGCGGGTCGACCCCGTCCCCGCCGACGCGGTGCCGCAGGACGCGGAGCCGCAGGACGCCGGCCGTGCCGCGGCCGGGCGGGACACCGGCGCCGCGGACGGCGCGCACTCCGACGGCGCGGACGACGGGGACGACCTGGCCACCCGGGACACCGTCGTGCTGGGCCGGCTCGGCGACCCCGAGACCGAGGACCCCCGCGCCCGCATCCCGGCCTGGGAGGACATCGTCTTCGGGGTCCGCCGGCACCGCTGAAGCAGAAGGACCTCCCTGCCCCCCGCCACTCGCGAGCTCGCGGCGGGACCCTGCAGGGAGGCCGAACGAGTGTGCGGCGGGCCCTTGGTGGGCTGCCACCCCCGGCGTAAATCGTTAGTCCGTGTCAGCACCCCGGCATAGCCTGCGGAGGCCATGACCGAGGACCTCCCCCATCCCGACGCCGGCCGCGGCCGGCTGTCGGCGCTGGCCCGGCTGTGGCCCTTCGCCCGCCCCTACCGGGGGCTGATCGCACTGACCTTCGTCGGGGCGCTGCTGGCCACGCTGGCCCAGCTCGTCGTCCCGCTGGTCGCCGCGGAGGTCGTGGACGGGCCGATCGCGTCGGGCGACCGCGCGGGCCTGGTCCCGCTGCTGGCCCTCGCGCTGGTGTTCGGCACCGCCGAGGCGGCGATGTTCTTCCTGCGCCGCTGGGCGATGAACCACAGCAGCCTGCGGATCGAGCGGGACCTGCGCGACACCCTGTACCAGCGGCTGCAGCGCCTGCCGGTGTCCTTCCACGAGAACTGGTCCTCGGGTCAGCTGCTCTCCCGGGCCACCACCGACGTGTCCACCGTCCGCCGCTTCGTCGGCTTCGGCGCGGTCTTCCTGGTGGTCAACCTGGTCACCTGCGCCGTCGTCGGGGTGCTGCTGGTGGTCATCCACTGGCCGCTGGGGCTGGCCGTGCTCGCGACGAGCATCCCGCTCGTCGTCCTCGGGCTGCGGATGGAACGCCGCTACAACACCGAGTCCCGGGCGGTGCAGGACGAGCAGGGCGAGCTGGCCACCGACGTCGAGGAGGCCGTCCAGGGCATCCGGGTGGTCAAGTCCCTCGGCCGCAGCCCGCTGGTGTTCGCCCGCTACGACCGCAAGGCCGTCCGGCTGCGGGACCTGGAGCTGTCCCGGGTGCGCACCCTGGCCCTGATCTGGTGCCTGTTCGAGTTCCACCCGCAGATCACCCTGGCCGTGGTGCTGGTCGGCGGGGCGTTCGCGGTCAGCAGCGGCGCCCTGACCGTCGGCGGGCTGGTCGGGTTCGTCGCGCTGTTCACCGTGCTGCTGTGGCCGATCATGTCGCTGGGGTTCCTGCTCGCCCAGGCCCAGGAGACGGCGAGCGCCTGCGACCGGATCGGCGAGCTGCTCGACGCCCCGATGACGGTCGCCGACCGTCCCGGGGTGACCCCGCAGCCGGTCGGCCGCCCCGCCCGGCTGCGCTTCGAGTCGGTGCGCTTCCGCTTCCCCGGCGCCGGGGACCCGGTCCTGGACGGCGTCGACCTCGACCTCGCCCCGGGCGAGACCGTGGCCCTGGTGGGCGCCACCGGTTCGGGCAAGACCACCCTCACCTCGCTGGTGGGGCGGCTGCACGACGTGACCGGCGGGCGGGTGACGCTGGACGGGCACGACGTCCGCGACCTGCCGCTGGCCCAGCTGCGCAGCGTGGTCGCGGTCGCCTTCGAGGAGGCCACGCTGTTCTCGATGAGCGTCCGGGAGAACCTGACCCTGGGCCGCCCGGACGCAGGCGAGGAGCAGGTCGCCGAGGCGCTGCGGGTCGCCCAGGCCGGGTTCGTCCACGAGCTGCCCTGGGGCCTGGACACCCGGATCGGCGAGCAGGGCCTGTCGCTGTCCGGCGGCCAGCGCCAGCGGCTGGCGCTGGCCCGGGCGGTGCTCGGACGGCCGTCGGTGCTGGTGCTGGACGACCCGCTGTCCGCGCTGGACGTGCACACCGAGGCCCTGGTCGAGCAGGCGCTGCGCGACGTGCTCGCCGGCACCACTGCCCTCGTCGTCGCCCACCGGGCGTCCACCGTGCTGCTCGCCGACCGGGTGGCCCTGCTCCAGCACGGGCGGATCACCGCGGTCGGCCGGCACAGCGACCTGCTGGCCGAGGTGCCGGACTACCGGGCGCTGCTGTCCTCGGAGTCGGAGCTGGCCGGCGCGGCCGGGCACGCGGAGGTGGGTCGATGAGCACCACGGTCCCGTCCGGTCCCCCGGCCGCGCCTGCCACCGTCCCGGAGGACGCCGGCTGGCGGGGTGTCGCCACCGAGGACGACGACGACCTGTCGGCCTCGGCCAGCTCGTTCCTCCGCGGCCGCTCCCGGCGGCTGCTCGGCGAGCTGCTGCGCCCGCACCGGCGGGCGCTGTGGGCGCTGCTGGTCACCATCACCGTGCAGAACGCCGCCTGGCTGGCCGGGCCGTACCTGGTCGGGGTGGGCATCGACCTCGCCGTGCCCGCGCTGCTGGGCGCCCCGGGCCGGCCGCCGGACCCCTGGCCGCTGGTCTGGGTCACCGCGGCCATGGTCGCGGCCGCCCTGGTCGACACCGGGCTGCGCTACGTCTTCCTGATCGGCTCGGGGCGGGTCGGCCAGGCGGTGCTGCTCACGCTGCGCCGCCGGGTGTTCCGGCACGTGCAGCAGCTGCCGCTCTCCTTCCACGAGCGCTACACCTCCGGCAAGACGATCAGCCGGCTGACCAGCGACGTGGAGGCCCTCGCCGAGCTGCTCGAGGAGGGCCTGGACGGGCTGCTGGCCGCGCTGTTCAGCGTGACCGCCATCGGCATCGTGCTCGTCGTGCTCGACCCGCCGCTGGGGCTGGTCGCGCTGCTGGGCTTCCCCCTGCTGTTCCTGCTCGGCCGCTGGTTCCAGCGCAGGTCGACGGTCGCCTACCGGCGCACCCGGCAGACGATCGCCGCGCTGATCGTGCAGTTCACCGAGACCTTCGGCGGCATCCGGGCGGTGCAGGCCTTCCGCCGGGAGCCCCGCAACGACGAGCTGCACGCCGAGCTGGACGAGGTCAACCGGGAGGCCAACCACCAGGCGTTCTGGCTGATCGCGGTGTTCGTCCCGGCGATCACGATGATCGGCAACCTGGTGACCGTCGCCGTCCTGGGGTACGGCGCGCTCCGCGTGATGGACGGCGACATGGCGGTCGGCGTCCTGGTGTCCTTCCTGCTCTACGTGCGCCGCTTCTTCGACCCGCTGCAGGACATCGCGATGTTCTACAACAGCTACCAGTCGGCCGGCGCCGCGCTGGAGAAGCTGTCGGGGGTGCTCGAGGAGACCTCGGTGGTGCCCGAGCCGGCCGACCCGCTGCCCCTGCCGGCCGCCCGGGGCGAGCTGGTGTTCGACCGGGTGCGCTTCGGCTACGGCGCGGCCACCGTGCTGCCCCGGCTCGACCTCACCGTCCCGGCCGGGCAGACCGTGGCGCTGGTCGGCGCGACCGGGGCGGGGAAGTCCACGCTCGCCCGGCTGGCCGCCCGCTTCTACGACCCGCAGGAGGGCCAGGTCCGGCTGGACGGCGTGCCGCTGGACCGGCTGGCCGACGCCGACCTGCGCCGGGCGGTGGTCATGGTGACCCAGGAGAGCTTCCTGTTCTCCGGGTCGATCGCGGACAACATCGCCTTCGGCCGGCCCGACGCCGGTCGGGCGGAGGTCGAGGCCGCCGCCCGGGCGATCGGCGCCCACCCCTTCATCGCCGGGCTGCCCGAGGGCTACGACACCGACGTCCGCAAGCGGGGCGGCCGGCTGTCGGCCGGCCAGCGACAGCTGGTCAGCTTCGCGCGGGCGTTCCTGGCCGACCCCGCCGTCCTGGTGCTCGACGAGGCGACCAGCTCCCTCGACGTGCCCAGCGAGCGGCTGGTCCAGCGGGCGCTGCAGACGCTGCTCGCCGACCGGACCGCGCTGATCATCGCGCACCGGCTGTCCACGGTGGAGTTCGCCGACCGGGTGTTGGTCATGGACGGCGGCCGGCTGGTCGAGGACGGCTCCCCCGCCGAGCTGCTCGCCGGCACCGGCCGGTTCGCCGACCTGCACCGGGCCTGGGCCGACAGCCTCGTGTGAAAGAGGACCCTCCTGCCCCCCACCCCTCGCGAGCTCGGGGCGGGACCCTGCAGGAGGGCCGAGGAACAGGGTGGGCGGCACAACCGTTCCGGTAGCGACGGGTGCTCTCGCAGGTGAGGTGGAGCGGCCGGACCCACCGGTCGCCGCTCGCCTGCCCGGACGCTCATGGAGGCGAACATGGCGGCATCGGTGTCCATGCCACTCGGTGGTGTGCAGGTGGCCACGTACGACGACTACCAGCAGGCCCAGCGCGCGGTGGACTTCCTGTCCGACGAGAAGTTCCCGGTGGAGAACGTCACGATCATCGGCAGCGACCTGCGGATGGTCGAGCGGGTGACCGGCCGGATGACCTGGGGCCGGGCGATCGGCGCCGGCGCGGCCAGCGGCGCCTGGTTCGGCCTCTTCGTGGGCCTGCTGCTGGGCATCTTCACGCCCGACGGCAGCAGCTGGATCGGGTCGGTGCTCTCCGGCCTCTTCATCGGTCTGGTGTTCGGCGCGGTCTTCGGGGCGGTCGGCTACGCGGCGACCCAGGGCAAGCGCGACTTCACCAGCGTCAACCAGGTGGTGGCCGGCCGCTACGAGGTGATGTGCCACCCGCAGTTCGCCGAGGACGCCCGGGCCCGGTTGGCCCGCCTCTCCCTGCGCAACTAGCCGCGACGGGACCGACCCGTCGGCCGTCAGGAGGACAAAGGCCCTGGAGAGGATGTGATCCAGCTCACTAGCGTGGGCCGCCCACCGACCGGGGAGGCCTGCCGTGGAGGACACCAACACCGGACGCGTCGGGGTCGGGCACAGCACGCCGGCCCAGCGGGAGTGGGCTGCTCCGGGGCCGGGGACCTGGCTCCTGGACGCGAGTCACGCACCCCATCCGCTGTGCCGCTTCAGCGCGGCGGTCCTCCCCGCCGCCATGGAAGCCGGTTTCCACGACACGCTTGCCCGGTACGGAGCGCTCATCGAGCACTTCGACACCGCCTTCGTGGGCGGTTTCCTCTACAACCGGATCCGCGCCGTGGGCGCCCCGCCCGACGCCGCCGGCCCTCCTCCGGAGCCGGTCTTCAGGCGACTGCTCGAGGAGGTCCCCGCGCTCCGCGAACGGGTGGCCACCGCCGAGGCGGTGTTCGCCGAGCGCCGGTGGCGGGAGGACCTGCGGCTCTGGGACGAGTCGGTCAAGCCCTCGCTGCTGGCCATGCACCGGGCCCTGACCTCCGTCGACCTGGCTGCCCTCGACGACGCCGACCTGTGCGACCACGTCGACCGCTGCGCTCAGGCGCTCGCTGAGGGCCACCTGCAGCACCACCGGCACAACATGCCGGCGATGCTCCCGGTCGGCGACTACGCCGTGCACACCATGCGCTGGACCGGCCTGCCGCCTGCCGAGGTCCTCGGCTGCCTGGCCGGCGCGAGTCCGGCGACCGAGGGCGCGCCGGCCGAGCTCGCGGCCCTGGTGGCCGCGCTGCAGGACGAGCCGGCCGCGGCGGAGTCCGTGCTGGACCAGTCGCTGGAGCCCGACGAGGTGCTGAGCCGGCTGCTCCGCCGGCCGGGCGCCGTGGGCACCCGGGCGGACGCCTACCTGTCCGCCCTGGGTGCCCTCCCGCTCGACGGCGAGGACTCGGTCGCCGAGCCGGGGTCCCTGGAGGCCCCGGGCCTGGTGCTCGTCCGGCTCCGGGCGGCACTGCAGCCGGGACGGCGGACGGACACCGATCAGGGCGCGGCGGCGATCGCCCGGGTCCGCGCGGCGGTGCCCGCGGAGAACCGGGCCGCGTTCGAGGTCCTGCTGGCCGAGGCGCTGCTGGTGTACCGGCTGCGGGACGAACGCGCCGTGTACGGCGACCGGATGGCCGGCAGCGCCGCCCGGACGGCGCTGCTCGAGGTCGGCCGGCGGCTGGCCGAGCGGGGGGCGCTGGACGAACCGACCGACGTCGTCGACCTCGACCCCGACGAGGTGCGCACGCTGCTCCTGGACGGGCAGGGCCCGTCCCGCGCGGAGGTCGGCGAGCGGGTCCGGTGGCGGCGGACCGCCGACTACCGGGACATGCCGCCGCTCTTCGGGCCCCCGCCGGCCGAGCCCGTACCCGCCTCCTGGCTGCCACCGGCCGCCGCCCGCGTCCAGGAGGCCATGGGCTTCATGATCGCCTCGGTGCTGCGGGACGCCGCGCTGAGCGGTACGGCGCGGTCGGTCCGCGGCATCGGCGTCAGCGCGGGCAGCTACGAGGGCACCGCGCGGGTGCTGGCCGGCTCGCACGAGCTGGGCCGCGTGCAACCCGGCGACGTGCTCGTCGCGCCGTCCACCGGACCGGCGTTCAACCTCGTCCTCCCCCGCCTGGGGGCGATCGTCACCGACCGGGGCGGGCTGCTGTCCCACGCCGCGATCGTGGCGCGGGAGTTCGGCATCCCCGCGGTGGTCGGCTGCCAGGACGCCACCCGCCTCGTCCGGGACGGCGCCCGGGTGCTGGTGGACGGTGCCACCGGGACCGTCTCGCTCCGGTGACGCTCCCGGCGCTGCCGCTCGCCGCGGTGCAGGACGCGGACGCCTACGGCGGGAAGGCCCTGGCGCTCGGGGTGGCCCTGCGCCGGGGACTGCCGGTCCCCCCGGGCATCGCCCTCCCCGCCGACCTGGTCGCGGCCGCCGCCGACGACCCGGCCGCACGGGACACCGTCCGTGCGGCGGCCCGGCAGCTCGGTGGGCCGATGGCGGCGCGGTCGTCGGCCGTGGGCGAGGACGGTGCGGCCTCCAGCTTCGCCGGCCAGCACCTCACCGTGCTGAACCTGGAGGACCCCGACGCGGTCGTCGACGCCGTCGTCCGGGTCGGCGGCTCGGCGAGCGCTCCGTCGGCGCTGGCCTACCGCCACGCCCGGGGCGACCGCTCGGGGCCCCGGTGCGGCGTCGTCCTCCAGCGACTGGTGCCCGCGGTCGCGGCGGGGGTGCTCTTCTCGAAGAACCCGGTGAGCGGGGAGGACGAGCTCGTGATCGAGGCCAGCTGGGCGCTGGGCGAGGCCGTGGTCGAGGGGCTGGTCATCCCCGACCTCTTCCGCCTGGACCGGGACGGGCACCTGCTCGAGCAGGTGGTCGGGACCAAGGACCGGGCCGTCGTCCCGCGACCCGGTGGCGGGACGACGACCGTCCAGGTCGACGCCCCGCGGGCACACCGGCCGTGTCTCGCCCCGCGCCAGCTGGCGACCCTCGCCGATCTGGCGCGCCGCTGCGACGAGGTCTTCGCCGGACCGTCGGACCTCGAGTGGGCGGTGACCGAGGACGACGTCGCGCTGCTGCAACGTCGTCCGATCACCGCCGTGGGCGGCTGACCGGGCCCATGGGGTCGAGGCGTCCACCGTGCTGACGGGACGGCGGGCCGGGGACGCGGCCACTCGGCGGGTGGTCGTCGCCGCGTGCCTGGTGACGACGCTGGTGCCACTGGGGTCGACGTCGGTCGCGGTCGCCCTGCCGCGGGTGGGCCAGGCCTTCGGCGCGGACGTGGCGAGCGTCCTCGCGCTGGTCACGGCCTACCTCGTGGTCACGGCGGCCTGCCAGCCGGTGGCCGGCGCCCTGGGCGACCGGTGGGGGCGCAGGCGCAGCTGCCTGGTCGGCACCTGGGGGTTCGGCGCGGCGTGCGCGCTCACCGCCCTCGCCCCCGGGCTGCCGGTCCTCGTCGCGCTGCGGTGCGCTCAGGCCGCCTGTGGTGCGCTGGCCCTGGTCAACGCGGGCGCGCTGGTGCGCACCACAGTGCCGGCGTCCGGCCGCGGCGCGGCGTTCGGCGCTGTCGGGGCGTCCGCGACGGCGGCCGCTGCCGCCGGGCCCGTCCTCGGCGGGGCCGCGGTCCACCTCGTCGGGTGGCGCGGTGCCTTCCTCGTCGGGTTGCCCCTGGTGGGCGTCGCGGCGGCCGCCGTGGTCCGGGGCATGCCGGCCGACCAGGTGGCCGCGGGGGCACCGGCGCGGTTCGACCGGTCCGGGGCCCTGCTGCTGCTCCTCGTCCTGGGCGGCGGCGCGACGCTGCTCAGCGAGGCACCCGGCCTCCCCGTCGCGGGCACCGTCGCGGCCGGCGCGCTGGTGCTCGCGGCGGGGACCTGGTTCGTCCGGCACGAGCTGACCCAGCGGTCCCCGGTGCTGGACGTCCGGGTGTTCCGGGTGCGCGGTGTGGTCGCGGCCGGCGCAGCGGTGGCCAGCGGCAACGCGGCCCTCTACACGGCCCTGCTGGCCGTGCCGCTGCTGGTGGGGAGCACCCGCGCGGTGCCCCTGCTGCTGGCCCTGCTGGTCGGCACGAGCGTGGCGTCGCTGGTCGGTGGGAGGCTCAGCGACCGCTGGGGCCGCCGCCGGCCGGCGGTGCTCGGCAGCCTGGTGGTCGGGGCCGCCTCCCTCGCGCTGGTGGTGACCGACCTGGCGGCAGACCCCCTGCTCGCCGGGGCACTGCTGGCTGCGTGCGGGGTCGGCCAGGGCCTGGCCGCGGCCGCCGTCCAGACCGCGGGGCTCGAGGCGCTGCCCCCCGAGCGCGCCGGCCTGGCGTCCGGGGTCTGGTCGACCTGCCGCTACCTGGGGAGCATCACCGGCAGCAGCCTGCTCGCGTTCCTGGTCGCCGGCGGGTCCAGCGCCGGCGTCTTCCTGCTGGCCGCCGTCGGCGGGGCGGCGTCCGCCGCGGCGGCTGCCGCGCTGCCCCGCTGGGCCGGCGCCCCACCGGCCCCGTCCAGGGCACCGCCCTGAGCTCGCGAAGGGTGGGGAGGACGGGGTCCTTCCTCAGCGGAGGCCGGCGAACGCGATCGCGGCGGCGGCGGCCACGCCGAGGGAGTCCACGCCGGTGCGCATCGGGATCCGGGCCCGCAGCGACGCGGCCGCCTGCGCCGCCGGGGTCAGCCCCGGGCCCTCCGCCCCCAGCAGGACGGCGGTGCGCGGGTGCGCCCGGGGGTCGACGTCGGCCAGGTCCACCGCGTCGTCCGCGGGGGTGAGTGCGACCGTGCGGTAGCCGGCGTCGTGCAGCCGGGCGAGGTCGGCGGGCCAGCTGCCCAGCACCGCGAACGGCAGTGACAGCACGTGCCCCATCGACACCCGCACCGCCCGGCGGTACAGCGGGTCCGCGCAGGTCGGGTCCAGCAGCAGCCCGTCCACGCCCAGCGCGACCGCCGACCGGGCGATCGAGCCCAGGTTCTCGTGGTCGTTGAGCCCCTCCAACACGGCCAGCCGGCGCGGCGCGGCCGGGTCCGGCCCGGCCAGCAGCTCGTCCAGGTCGGCGGGCGGGCGCCGGTCCGCCGCCGCGAGCACCCCACGGGTCAGCCGGAAGCCGATCACGTCCGACAGCACCCACTTGTCCGCCTCGTAGGCGGGCACGTCCGCGGGCAGCCGCAGGGCGGCGACGCGGCCGGGCACCCCGAGGACGGCGCGCACGCGGTAGGGCGAGGCCAGCAGCCGCTCGACGGCGGGGACCCCCTCCACGATCACCGGACCGGTGCCGCGCTCGGTGCCCGGGCGGCGGTCGCCGGCGACCAGGTCGCGGAAGTCGGCCACCCGCTCGTCCGCCGGATCGGTGATCACCTGTGGCTCCGCGGACACGCCCGCGATCATGCCCGCCACGCCGGCCCGGGATCAGGCCGGCTGGTCCGAGGTGTGCGAGGGCGGGAGGGCTCAGGCAGCGCCGGGACCGGCCGGGACGCAGGATCGGGCCGTGGACACCCCCGGGACGACGGTCATCGGCAGCGGCATCTCCGGCATCGCCTGCGCCCGGGCGCTGGCCGACGCGGGGCTGGCCGTCCGGGTGGTCGACCGGGGCCGGCGGCCGGGCGGCCGGATGGCCGGTCGCACCCTGCACGGGCGGCCGGTCGACCTCGGCGCCTCCTACTTCACCGTGCCCGACGGCTCGCCGTTCGGTGCCGTCGTCACGGACTGGGTGGACCGCGGCCTGGCCCGGGCGTGGACCGACACGTTCGCCGTCGCCGGCCCGGACGGGGTGACCCGGACGACGACCGGCCCGGTCCGCTACGGCACCCCCGGCGGCCTGCGGGGACTGGTGGCCGACCTCGCCACCGGCCTGCCGCTGGTGCAGGAGCGCACCGTCACGGCGGTGACCGTCGGGGACGACGGCCGGCCGGCGGTGGACGGCGAGGCGGTCGACGCGGCCGTGCTGGCCATGCCCGACCCGCAGGCGCAGCGGCTGCTCGGCCCGGGCACCGGCCCGGCGGTGCGTCCCGAGGGCTGGCAGCCCACGCTCTCCGTCGCGCTGGGCTGGTCCCAGCGGTACTGGCCGGCCGACCTGCACGGGGCCTTCGTGCACGACTCCCCGACGCTGGACTGGCTGGCCGACGACGGCGACCGGCGCGGCGACGGGGCCCCCGTGCTGGTCGCGCACGCCATCCCGGCGCTGTCCGCCCGGCACCTCGCCGAGCCGGACGGGGCGGTCCCCGAGGTGGTGGCCGCCGTCCGGCGGGTGCTCGGCATCGGCACCGACCCGGAGTGGACGCACGTCCACCGCTGGACCTTCGCCAAGCCGGGACAGCCCTCGGAGCGGGCGTTCGCCCTGGCCGGCCGGGTGGGGGTGTGCGGCGACGGGTGGTCGGCGCCGTCCCGGGTGGAGAGCGCCTGGCGCTCGGGCACCGCGCTGGGCCGGGAGCTCGCCCGCACGCTGCCCGCCTGATCCCCGCTCGTACCGGCACCCCTTGACCATGGGCACAGAACTCATCTAGCGTTGAGTTCATCACTCGTTGAGTTGGAGAGGCCGGCATGGACGCCGCTGTCACCGTCACCGATCTCGTCGTGTACCGGGGCCGTCGCCCGGTGCTGCACGGCCTGTCCGCCGCCGTCCCCCGCGGCCAGGTCACCGGGCTGCTGGGTCCCAGCGGCAGCGGGAAGACCACGCTGATGCGGGCGCTGGTCGGGGTCCAGCTGGTGCGCTCCGGCACGGTGACCGTGCTAGGCGAGCCCGCCGGGTCGGCGCGGCTGCGGTCCCGGGTCGGCTACGTGACCCAGGCGCCGAGCGTCTACCCCGACCTGACCGTCCGGGAGAACGTCCGCTACTTCGCCGCCCTCCACGGCCTGGGCGCAGCGGCGGCCGACACGGCGCTGGCCGACGTGGGGCTCGCCGGCGCCTCCGGCCAGCTGGTCGCCGACCTCTCCGGTGGCCAGCGGGGCCGGGTCTCGCTGGCCTGCGCGCTGGTCGGCTCCCCCGAACTGCTCGTGCTGGACGAGCCGACCGTGGGTCTGGACCCGGTGCTCCGGGTGGAACTGTGGGACCACTTCCATGCCCTCGCCGCGGCCGGGACGACGCTGGTGGTCTCCAGCCACGTCATGGACGAGGCCGGCCGCTGCGACCGGCTGCTGCTGATGCGCGAGGGCCGGCTGCTCGACGATTCCACGCCGCGGGAGTTGCGGGCCCGAACGGGCACCGAGGACCTCGAAGAGGCCTTCCTCACCCTGGTGCGCTCGGGCGAGGAGGTGGGCGTGAGCGGACCGGGGCGTGAGCATCGCAGCGAGGGACGAGCGAGGAGCGGAGCGCCCCGCGGGAGCGAACAGGTGGGCCAGGCGTGAACGCCCCGACGGCGACCCGGCCGCTCCTCCCGGCGTCCGGTGCGCGACTGACCTGGGCCACCACCGGGCGGGTGCTCCGCCAGCTGCGGCACGACCACCGGACGGTGGGCATGATGCTGGTGCTGCCCAGCGCGCTGCTCGGCCTGCTCTACCTGCTGTGGGCCGACCTGCCCACCGTGCCCGGCCGGCCGAGCACCTTCGACCGGGTCGGGCTGACCATGCTGGGTGTCTTCCCGTTCGTGGTGATGTTCCTGGTCACCAGCATCGCCATGCTGCGCGAGCGGACCTCCGGCACGCTGGAGCGGCTGCTCACCACGCCGCTGTCCCGGCCGGCGCTCCTGTTCGGCTACGGCCTCGCCTTCGGCCTGGCGGCGGCCGCCCAGGCGGTGGTCACGGTCACCGTCGCCACGACCCTGTACGACCTGGACGTGGCCGGGCCGGCGTACCTGGTCGTGCTGATCGCCGTGGTGGACGCCGTCCTCGGCGTCGCCCTGGGCCTGTTGGCCAGCGCCTTCGCCCGCAGCGAGTTCCAGGCCGTGCAGTTCATGCCGGTGGTGGTGCTGCCGCAGTTCTTCCTCTGCGGCCTGCTCGTGCCGCGGGAGCAGATGGCCGGCTGGCTGCAGGCGGTCAGCGACGTGCTGCCGCTCACCTACGCCGTGGAGGCGCTGCGGGAGGTCGGCACCTCCAGCGCTGCGTCGGGCACCATGTGGGTCGACGTCGCCGTCGTGGCCGGCGCGGCCCTGCTGGCCCTGGGCGCGGCCGCGGCCACCCTGCGGAGGAGGACCAGCTGAGCGAACCCGCCGCCCGGCCGCGCCGCGCCCGGCCCTCCGGACGCCGTCCCGGCAACCCCGACACCCGGGACGGCGTCCTCGCCGCGGCCCGCGCCGTCTTCGCCGACCGGGGCTTCGACAACGCCTCGATCCGGGTCATCGCCTCCTCGGCCGGGGTGGACCCGGCGCTGGTGCACCACTACTTCGGCAGCAAGGAGAAGCTCTTCCTGGCCGCCGTCGAGGCCCCGGCCGACCCGGACGAGCTGCTCCCCGAGGTGCTCGCCGGCGGGACGGCGGACCTGGGCGCCAACGTGGTGCGGATGCTGCTGCGGGTGTGGGACGGTCCGGCGCAGGCCGGCGGCCTGGCGCTGGTCCGCTCGGCGGTGAGCAACGAGTGGACCGCGCGGCTGCTCCGAGAGTTCCTCACCACCCGGGTGCTGCGCCGGGTGGTCAGCACCCTGGACCTGCCGCAGGCCGAGCGGGACGCCCGCGGCGGCCTGGCGGCCTCCCAGCTGATCGGCGTGGTCATGACCCGGTACGTGCTCCGGGTGGAGCCGCTGGCGTCGGCGTCCCCGGAGGAGGTGGTGGCCGCCGTCGGCCCCACCGTGCAGCGCTACCTGACCGGGCCGGTGGACCTCCCCGGCTCCCGGGCGGCCGACGGGCTCACGCCCCGATGAGCGATCCAGGCGGCGGGTTCCGGTTCGCCGACGACCCGCTGTCCGCCGCGGTGTTCACCGCCGCTCCCCCGGCCGCGTCGGCCGCCGTCTGCCGCGGCGTGGGCAAGACCTACCGGACGGCGAGCGAGTCGGTGACCGCACTGGCGGACGTGACGCTCGCCGTCCCCCGTGCCCAGGTGACCGTGGTGGTGGGCCCGTCGGGGTCGGGGAAGTCCTCGCTGCTGCGGCTGCTGGCCTGCATCGACCGCCCGGACACCGGCGAGGTGTCCATCGCCGGCCAGCGGGTCGACCGGCTCGGCGCCCGGGCCCGCCGCCGGCTCCGCCGGCAGCAGGTGGCCTACCTCTTCCAGCGCCCCGGCGAGAACCTGCTGCCCTACCTCGACGCGGTGGCCCAGGTGCAGCTCGCCGGCCGGCTCCGCGGCGCCGCGGTCGGGGACGACGAGGCGCTGGCCCTGCTGGACCGGCTGGGGCTCGCCGGCCGCGCCGACCACCGGCCGGCCCAGCTCTCCGGTGGGGAGCAGCAGCGGCTCGCCGTCGCCTGCGGGGTGGTCGGCTCCCCCGCCCTGGTGGTCGCCGACGAACCCACCGCGGAGCTCGACACCGCCGCCGCCGAACGAGTGCTGGCCGCCATGGAGGACCTCGCGCAGGACGGCGTGGGCTTCGTGCTGTCCTCCCACGACCCGCGGGTGATGGCGGTCGCCGACGGGTTCATCCGGCTCGACCACGGCCGGCTGGTGGCCGGGTGACGACGACGGCGTCCGGCGGCTTCACCGGGACCGGGCTGGTCAAGCGCTACCGGCGCGGCGCGGAGACCGTGTCCGCGCTGGCCGGGGTGGACCTGGAGGTGTCGGCCGGGGAGTTCGTGGCGCTGGTCGGCCCGTCGGGGTCGGGGAAGAGCACCCTGCTGGCGCTGCTGTGCGGCTGGGAGACCGCGGACGAGGGCCGGCTGACCTACCGCGGCGCACTGGCCGACCGGCGACCGGACACCCTCGGCTGGCCCGAGCTGGCGCTGGTGCCGCAGGCCCTCGGCCTGGTCGCCGACCTGAGCCTGGCCGACAACCTGCTGCTGCCCGCCCGGCTCCGCGGCACGCTGACCGCCGACCGGCCCCGGGCGCAGCGGCTGCTCGGGGACCTCGGCCTCTCCCACCTGGCCGACCGGTACCCCGCCCAGGCATCGCTCGGCGAGCAGCAGCGGGTCGCCGTCGCCCGGGCGCTGCTGCTCCGGCCGGCCGTCCTGCTGGCCGACGAGCCCACCGCGCACCAGGACCGCGGGCACGCCGACGGGCTGCTGGACGCCCTCACCGACGCGGCCCGGCTGGGGACCGCCGTGCTGGTCGCCACCCACGACCAGCAGGCCTGGGCCCGGGCGGACCGGGTGCTGTCGATGAGGGACGGCCGGCTCGCCGACGGGCCGCCGGCGTGAGCGGACAGGCACGTGAGCATCGCAGCGAGGAACGAGCGAGGAGCCGAGCGCGCCGCGGGAGTGGACCGATGACGCGGACCCGGTCCCCGCTGTGGCGGCTGGCACCGTGGACCCGCGCGCCGCTGCTCGGGCTCCGCCGGCCCGCCGCCGTCCTCGCCGTGGTGGTGACCAGCGCCATCCTGGCCTGCGCCGTCGCCTCGGCGTCGCTGTTCCTCTCCTCCGCCCGCTCCGCCGCGCTGCAGCAGCAGCTGGCCGCCCAGTGCGCCGAGGCCGGGTGGCCGCAGACGGGGGCCTCCTTCGCCGTGCCGCCCGGCACCCCGCCGGCGGAGGTGACAGCGGCGCTCGACGGGCTCCGGGCCGGCTGGGCGACCGAGGGACGGGACAGCGAGCGGGTCCTCCGGATCACCCGGGCCGTCGGCGCCGGCGGCAACCCGCAGTCCGGGATGCTGGTCCGCGGTCCCGACGGCGCACCCGTCACCCAGCCGGCCAACCTCTTCTGGCGGGCCGGGGTCACCGGGCAGGTGCAGGTCGTCGATGCGGACGACGGCCCGGGTGTGTGGCTGCCGGCCTCCTACGCCCGCGACGCCGGGGCCCGGGTCGGCGACACGGTCACCATGTCGGGACAGCCGGTGCCGGTGACCGGTGTCTACACCGACCTGTTCGAGACCGACCCGGGCCCGTACTGGTGCGACTCCGCCGACCTCTACCTGAACCTCGGGTCGGCGGACGTCCCACCGCCGGCCCTGGCGCTGGCCACCGACGAGGCGACGTTCGCCCGGCTCGCGGCCGCCGCCGGGCAGGCCGAGGTCGTCGAGCAGGTGCCCGTCGACGCGGCGTCGCTCACCGCGACCCGGGCCCGGGCGCTCACCGCGGCCCAGGAGCGGGCCGTCGCCGCGGCCCCTCCGCCGACCGGCGGCGTCGAGGTGCTGGGCAGCGGCTCGAACGACCGGCTGCCGGACGCCGTCGGGCGCGCGGAGCTGATCGAGTCCGGGCTGCGGGGGCCGGTCGTGCCGGTGGCGGTGGCCGGTGGGCTGTTGGCGCTGGTCCTGGTGGCCGCGGCGGGCAGCTTCTGGGCCGACCGGCGGGCCTCGGAGGTGCGGCTGCTCGCCGCCCGCGGGGTCGGGCCGGCGCCGCTCGCCGGCAAGGCGGCGCTCGAGCTCGGGCTGCCGGCGCTGGCCGGCGCGGCGCTGGGCTGGGCGGCGTCCCGGCTGCTGGTGGCCGGGCTGGGACCGGCCGACGACCTGGACCCGGCGGCCACCACGGCGGCGGCGCTGGCGGGGGTGGCCGCGTTCGTGGTCGGGCTGGCCGCCGCGGCCGTGGTCGCCGGGCTGCGGGCCCGGGGGACGGCCGAGCGGCCGCTGGGCGCGGCGCCGCGGTGGCCCTCTCGGGTGCCGTGGGAGGTGGCCCTGCTCGCCGCGGCGGCCTGGTGCTGGGTCCTGCTGGGCAGCCGCGAGGCGGTGGTCAGCGAGGGTGGGGTGGCGCAGGTCAACGGGCTGCTGGTGGCCTTCCCGCTGCTCGCCGTGGCCGGCGCGGCGGTGCTGCTGGCCCGGCTGCTCACCGCACTGCTCCCCCGGGTCCGCCGCTGGGCGGGCCGCCGCGGACCGGGGGTCTTCCTGGCCGGGAACCGGCTCGCCGCGGCCCGGCTGGCCACCGCCAGCCTGCTGGCCGCGGTGACCCTGCCGGTGGCCGTGCTGGGCTACACGGCGACGCTGACCTCCAGTGCGCGGACCACCCTGGACGCCAAGGTCGGCGTGCAGATCGGGGCGGAGCGGGCGGTGCTCTCGGTCTCCCGCTTCGCGCCGACCCCCGAGATCGACCGGGTCGGGACCCTCGTCGTCCGGTACGACGGCAGCGCGGACGCCGACCGGGGGGACGGCGGCTCGGCCGACCGGCGCGACGTGCAGGTCCTCGCCGTGGACCCCGACGACTTCGCCGGCACCGCGTTCTGGGACGACTCGTTCGCCGACGCACCGCTGGCCGAGCTGATGGCCGCCCTGCGCGGCCCCGAGGTCGACGGCCGGGTGCCCGTGGTGGCCGCCGGGCTGCCCCCGGGCGACCCGGACCTGCGGCTGGGCAGCGCGGAGCTGCCGGCCGAGGTCGTCGCCGCGGCCCGGGTGCTGCCCGGGCGCCGGACCGCCGACCCGGTGGTCCTGGTCGCCGCCGACCGGGTGCCGGAGGTGCCGCGCACCGCCGGCGCCGCGCGGGTCGCCGAGATCTGGACCGACGGCGACCGGGGACCGGCGGTCGACGCCCTCGTGGCGGCCGGGGGCTCCGTCGGCCGCACCCTGGAACCGGCCGGCGTGGTGCAGAGCGCCAACTTCCTGGGCATCACCTGGACGTTCGGCTACCTGTCGGCGCTCGCCGTCTTCGTGGGCGTGATCGCCGTCGGCGGTCTGCTGCTGCACCTCGAGGCCCGCTCGCGCAGCCGCGTGTCCGGCTACGTGATGGCCCGCCGGCTCGGGCTCAGCCGCGCGGCGCACCTACGCTCCCTGCTGGCCGAACTGGCCGGCGTCGCCGTCACCGGCCTGGTGCTGGGCGCGGTGCTGGCCGCCGGCGCGGTGGCCCTGGTGTACCGCCGGCTGGACGTCGACCTGCTGCGCCCGCCGACCCCGCTGCTCGACGTCCCGTGGACGGCGCTGGCCGCGACCGCGCTGGGCACCCTCGCGGTGAGCGCGCTGGCCGGCCTGTACGCCCAGCGCGCCGCGGACCGCGCCGACCCGGCGACCGTCCTGCGCGAGGACGCCTGACCTCCTTCGGGTGACCCACCTCACCGCGGGTTCACTTCCTGACCACGGTGAGGCATGCTCCCCGTCGTGTGGTGCTACGCGGGGAGTACATCGTGACCGACCGCCGGGGTGGCCCCCTGGCGACGGCCCTGGCGGAGGTCGACCGCGACGCCGCCCAGGAGGGCGTCGACCGGCGGCTGGCCCGCTGGGTGCTGGTGGCGCCGCTCATCGGCGCCGTCCTGGCGGCGGCGACGCTGGTCCATCGCCCGCTGTTCCTCTGGGTCATGGCGGAGGACCGCGTCGTCGAGTGGGCGCAGTTCGCCGCCTTCGCCGCCGCCGGCGTCCTCTTCGCCGTCGCCGCCTTTCGGCTCGCCCGCTCCGGGGAGCTGGTGGCCGCGGTGCTCATCGCGTTCGGCGCGCTGGGCATCCTGGGCATCGCCGGGGAGGAGATCTCCTGGGGGCAGCGCCTGCTCGGGCTGGAGACGCCGGAGTCGCTGGCCGAGGCCAACCACCAGAACGAGATCAACATCCACAACATCACCACCTTCCCGGTCCAGCGGATCGGGAACTACCTGCAGCTGGTCCTCGGCTTCGCGGGCATGCTGCTGCCGTGGCTGACCCGCGTGCGTCGGCCGGTGGTGTCGGCCCGACTGCTCCGGCTGCTGTCCCCGCCGCTGATGGCGACGACGTGCTTCGGCCTGCTCTTCGCCTACCGCGCCGTCCGCTTCGTCTACGACTCCACCGGCCAGGCGGTGGTGAAGTACGGCGAGTGGCCGGAGCTCTGCTTCGCCCTGGCGCTGGCACTGTTCGCCTTCCTGCTGGCCCGCGGCGCCCGCGACGGGCGGGCGTTCGGCGAGGCGGCCCCCCGCGGCCAGGGTGCGGCGGACGCGCCGACCGCGCCCGGGACCACCGCCCCCGCCTGACCCGCGGTCGGGCACCGGGCAGCGGCCCGCGCGGGTCGGGCTCAGCCGCGCGGGGCCCGCGCCAACTGCCGGCTCTGCGCCACCAGCCGGCCGGTGGCGTCCCAGATCCGGTAGTCCTCGTCGATCCAGCCCCCGGCGATCTCCCCGGACCGCGCCTCCACGAGGCACCAGCCCGGCGCCGGCACGGCGCGGACGAGCACCTGCAACTGCACGGTCGGTGCCCAGCCCAGGGTGCCCAACGCCCAGATGCTCGGCGGCAGGCAGTCGGCGAGCGCGATCAGCGACAGCGGGTCGTGGTCCCGGCCACCGGCCAGCCGCACCCAGGCCCGCATCACCGGCTCACCCGCCGGCCGGCCGGTCACCCAGCCGGCCGTGGCCGGGTCGAGCCGGGTGTCCAGCCGGGTCAGCAGCCCGGGCGCCACCAGCCCGCCGTGTCCCTCCACGTCGTGCGCCGTCATGTCCAGGCAGTCCTCCACCGGGGGCACCGCCGGCATCCGCGTCCCGGCCGAGCGGTAGGCGGGCTCGTCGCCGGCCAGCGTCCCCGTCGTCGCCTGCACGGAGATCAGCGGCCCGCGGTCGTCGGCCAGCACCACGGACGAGTGCGCCACCGTGCGCCCCACCGTCCCCGGGGTGACGTGCAGCTGCGCCGGCCCGGCCGAGGCCGCCCGCAGGTAGCCGGCCGAGAGCGCCACCGGGTGCGGGTGCGGTGACCGCGCGACGGCTGCCCGGGCGACCACCGCGAGCAGGTAGCCACCGTTGAGGACGCCGCCGCCGACCTCCCAGCCAGGGTCGAGCTCGGCGGTCATCGGCCCGTCGCCGGCGTCGGCGACGGCGGTGGTGCGGTCGAACTCGGAGGTCAGGTCGTCGGTCTGCGGCACGAGGGACAGGGTGCCAGGCTGGCCGGCATGGACCAGACCCACCTCGGCCGCAGCGGACTCTCGGTCTCCCGGCTGTGCCTCGGCACGATGAACTTCGGCTGGAAGACCGACGAGGGCGACTCGCACGCGATCATGGACCGCGCGCACACCGAGGGCGTCAACTTCTTCGACACCGCCAACGTCTACGGCTTCGACGCCGGCAAGGGCCGCACCGAGGAGGTCCTGGGCACCTGGTTCGCCTCCGGCGGCGGACGCCGGGAGCGCACGGTGATGGCCACCAAGGTCTACGGCGGGATGTCCGACTGGCCCAACGACACCTTCCTGTCCGCCCGGAACATCGTGCGCGCGTGCGATGCGTCGCTGCGCCGGCTGCAGACCGACTGGATCGACCTCTACCAGTTCCACCACGTCGACCTGTCCACGCCGTGGGAGGAGATCTGGCAGGCCTGCGAGACGCTGGTCGCGCAGGGCAAGGTCCTGTACGTCGGGTCGTCGAACCACGCCGGCTGGCAGCTCGCCGCCGCGAACGAGGCGGCTCGGGCGAGGCACTTCACCGGCCTGGTCAGCGAGCAGTCGATCTACAACCTGCTGGTGCGCGACATCGAGCTGGAGGTCCTCCCGGCCGCGCAGCACTACGGCATCGGGATCATCCCGTGGAGCCCGCTGCAGGGCGGCCTGCTCGCCGGGGTACTCGCGAAGGCCGAGGGTGACCGGCGCAGCGCCGAGCACGCGCAGGAGCGGCTGGAACGGCACCGCCCGGCCGTGCAGGCCTACGAAGACGCCTGCCGCGAGTGGGGCCTGGCCCCGGCCGACGTCGGCATCGCCTGGCTGCTCAGCCGGCCCGGCGTGACCGCGCCGATCATCGGGCCGCGGACGATGGAGCAGTTCGAGGGGGCGCTGGGCGCGACCTCCATCGTCCTGGAGCAGGCGCAGCTCGACCGGCTGGACGAGATCTTCCCCGGCAAGGAGCCGGCCCCGATGGACTACGCCTGGTGAAGTAGAAGGACCCCGTCCTCCCCCGGAAGGACCCCGCTCCCCTCACCCCTCGCGAGCTCGGCTGAAGGACCCCTCCCCACGAGCCCTTCGCAAGCTCAGGCCACGACCGGGAGGGGCCACCAGGCTGGGTGTTCATCCGACCCGCCAGGCGGCGAGGCGGTCGTAGCGCGGGACCGGGCCGAGGTGGCTGCGCCACAGCACCACCTCGGTGACCGGCCAGGCCGGCCCCCGGTAGCCGGCCAGCCGCCCGGGCAGGCCGCCGTCCGCCGGCCCCCCGGGACGCCAGCGGCCGAGGGTGAGGTGCGGCTGGAACGGCCGGTCCTCGGTGCGCAGGCCGACCGCGCGGGCGGCGGCGCCGAGCCGGCCGGCCAGCGCGGCCAGCGGGACGACGTCGCCGGCCAGGCCCGCCCAGCACACCGCGGGACGGCGCCGGGAGCCGAAGGAGCCCGCCCCGGCGACCTCCAGCGACATCGGCGGGGCCGCGGCCACCGCGGGGGCGACGGCGTCCCGGAGCGGGGTCACCCGACCGTCGGGGACCTCCCCGAGGAACTGCAGCGTCACGTGCCACCGGTCCGGCGACGTCCAGCGGGGCGCGCCGGGGGCGTCGCGGAGCGGGGTCAGTGCCCGGTCGAGGTCCCGGACGGCCTCCGGGGACGGGTCGACGGCGAGGAACAGTCGCCCGGACCCCCGCCCCGGCGCCGGGTCGGGCGCGGGCCCGGCGCTCAGCCGGACACCACGAGCCCGGCGGCCTCCAGCGAGGCCAGCAGCCGTAGCCGCTCGACCTCCCGGCCCGACTCCGGCACCGTGGTCAGCTGGTGCGGCACCTCGAGCAGCTCGGCCGCCTCGACCAGCACGTCGTCGTAGGCGGCGAGCAGACCGCGCCGGCGGGCGACCGGCGTCCCGCTGGGCACCACGGCCAGCTCGTGCGCCAGCCGGCGGAGGTCGGCGGCCACCGACTGCACCGGGCGGTGCGGCGGACCGGCCAGGGGCAGCGCCTCGTCCCCGTCCGGGCAGGGACGGCGAGCCGGCCGGAGCTGCGGGAGGCGGAGCTGGCCGGTGAACAGCCGGAACAGCACGCCGAGCAGGGCGAAGCCGCCGCCGAGGGCGGCCGTGAGCGCAGCGAGACCCAGCAACGACGTGACGACGCTCCCGGACGCCGCCGCCTGCTCCGGCACACCAGCACGGTACGTCCGTCGCCGGGGCGGGACAACGGCCGTTCGCCCCTGCGCCCGCAGGTCAGCGCCGGGGACCACCGCCCGGGGAGGAGCTCGCGGGCCCCCGGCTGCTTCCGGGCACCTCGCCGGCGGCTGGCTCGGCCGGGGCCGGGGCCGTCGCCCCGGCCGGGGCGACGGCGGGCGGGCCGGCGACGTGCAGGTGCACGGTCGGCGGGACGACGTGCATCTCCAGGCGCACCCGCCGTCCCCTGGACAGCACCGCACCGGCGACCACCGCGACCACGATGCAGGCCAGGCCGCCGGCGATGAGCCCCCACCGCGCGCCGAGGTGCTCGGACACCCAGCCGATCAGCGGCGCCCCCACCGGCGTCCCGCCCAGGAAGCACATGAAGTACAGCGCGAGGATCCGGCCACGCATCTGGGCGTCCACGCCGAGCTGGACGAAGCTGTTGCAGGCCACGCTGAAGACCAGAGCCGCGGCACCGGTGGGGACCAGCAGCACGGCGAAGGTCAGCACACCGGGCATCAGGCCGCACACCACCAGCAGGGCGCCGAAGGCGACCGAGGAGAGGATCAGGAAGCGCTGCAGCGGCCGGCCGCTGCGCCGGGTGGACAGCAGCGCCCCGGACAGGGAGCCGACCGCGTAGCAGGTGGAGAGCAGGCCGAACGCGGCGGCGCCCAGGCCGAACTCCTCGCGGGCCATCAGCGCGATGGTGATCTGGGTGTTGAAGCCGAAGGTGCCCGCAACGAACGCCAGCAGCATCGCCAGCTGTAGGTCGGGGTGCCGGCGGGTGTAGGCGAGCGCCTCCCGGACCTGACCGCGGGCGCGGGCCACCGGGGTGCTGCGCCGCAGCTCGTCGACCCGCATGGCCAGCAGGGACCCGATGGTCACCGCGAACGTCGCGGCGTTGACCAGGAACGCCGGCGCCGTGTCGCCGCCGGCTCCGGCCACCAGCGCGCCGGCGAGGGCCGGTCCGACGAGCCGCGCGCCGTTGAAGACCGTGGAGTTGAGGCTGACGGCGTTGGCCAGCCGTTCGGGCCCGACCATCTCCGAGACGAAGGACTGGCGCACCGGCATGTCCAGCGAGGACACCACGCCCAGGGCGGCGGCCAGCAGGTACACGTGCCAGAGGTCCACACCGCCGGTGGCGACCAGCAGGCCGAGGCACAGCGCCAGCGCACCCATCACCGCCTGGGTGACCATGAGCACGCGCCGCTTGTCGTACCGGTCGGCGAGCACCCCGCCGGAGAAGCTGAACAACAGCGTGGGGGCGAACTGCAGGGCGGTGGTGACGCCCAGCGCCACGCCGCTGCCCCCGGACAGCTGGAGCACCAGCCAGTCCTGGCCGATCCGCTGCATCCACGTCCCGGTGAGGCTGACCAGGTTCGCCGCGGCGTACAGCCGGTAGTTGCGTACGCGCAGTGCGGCGAACATCGCCGTCCGCCTCGGGAGGGCATCTGCCTCAGGCGTGTGCGTCACCCACTGGCGAGCTTGTCCATGATGACCGCCGCCTCGCGGAGCACCGACCGTTCCTCGGCGGTCAGCTGGTGCAACTGGCCGGACAGCCACGCCTCGCGGGCCCGCACCTCCTCGCCGAGCAGGTCCTCCGCGGCCTGGGTGAGGTCGATGACCACCTGCCGGCCGTCGGTGGGGTGCGGCGTGCGGGTCACCAGGCCGCGCGACTCCAACGCCACGACCACCCGGGTCATCGACGGTGGCTGGACCCGCTCGTGGGCCGCCAGCTCACCGGGGCTCATCGGGCCGTGCCGCTTGAGCGTGGACAGCGCGGCCAGGTGGGTCAGGGTGACCGAGGTGTCCACGCGCTGGTTGCGCAGCCGCCGGGAGAAGCGCATGACGGCCAGCCGCAGGTCATGGGCGAGCGCCGCGGTGTCCAGCGTCGTCCGGGTCACCTCCATAGCCTACCTAACGATGCCGCCCGGTGGCCCGCGTCAGGCCCCCCTTCAGGGTCCCGCCCCGAGCCTGCGAGAGACCGGGGGCAGCGGGGTCCTTCCTCTAGAAGAGCTGCTGCAGCGGCTCGAGGAAGAAGTAGACGAGGAAGACAGCGGCCACCACCCACATCAGCGGGTGGACGTCCCGCCGGCGGCCGACCGCCACCCGCAGCAGCACGTAGCTGATCACCCCGGCACCGATGCCGTTGGTGATGGAGTAGGTGAACGGCATCAGGGCGATGGTCAGGAAGGCCGGGATGACGAGGGACAGGTCCCCCCACTCCAGGTCGCGGATCTGGCTGATCAGCAGCGCACCCACGATCACCAGCGCGGGGGCGGCCGCCTCGGAGGGGACGACGGCCACCAGCGGGGTGAAGAAGGCGGCCGCGAGGAACAGCGCGCCGGTGACCACGCTGGCCAGGCCCGTGCGCGCGCCGTCGGCGACGCCGGAGGCGCTCTCGATGTAGGTGGTGTTGGAGGAGATGCCGGCAGCGCCACCGGCCGCGGCGGCCACGGAGTCGACCAGCAGCACCGGCTGGGAGCGCGGCAGGTTGCGGTCCTCGTCGAGCAGGCCGGCCTCGGCGCCGACGGCGGTGACGGTGCCGACCGTGTCGAAGAAGTCCGCGATCATGATCGAGAAGACGATGAGGACGGCGGCGAGCACGCCGATCCGGGAGAACCCGCCGAACAGCGAGAACTGCCCGATGAGCGAGAGGTCCGGGACGCCGACCCACGAGTCGGGCCAGGACGGCACCTGCAGGGCCCAGCCGCGGGGGTTGGCCTCGGCGCCGTCGGTGCCGAAGCGGGGACCGACGTCGGCGACGGCCTCGACCACGATGGCGAACAGGGTGGTGACGACGATGCCGATCAGCAGCGCGCCGCGGACCTTGCGCACCACCAGGACGGCGGTGATCAGCAGCCCGACGACGAAGGTGAGCAGTGGCCACCCGGCCAGCTGCCCGTTCACGCCGAAGCTGATCAGCGGGACGCCCGGGCGGACGACCCCGGCGTCGGCCAGCCCGATGATGGTCAGGAAGAACCCGATGCCGACCGCGATCGACGTCTTCAGCTGCGCGGGGATGGCCTCGAACACCGCCCGGCGGAAGCCGGTGAGCACCAGCAGGGTGATGAGCAGGCCCTCCAGCACCACCAGGCCCATGATCTCCGGCCAGGTCAGCTGGGTGGCGGCGAAGACGGCGACGATCGCGTTGATGCCCAGGCCGGTCGCCAGCGCGAACGGGTACCGCCCGATGACGCCCATGGCGATGGTCAGCACCCCGGCGACCAGCGCGGTCACCGCGGCGACCGACCCGAAGGGCAGGCTGTTCCCGGCGACGTCGACGCCGGACAGGATGATCGGGTTGAGCACCACGATGTAGGCCATCGTGAAGAAGGTGGTCAGGCCGCCGCGCATCTCCCGGCCGACCGTGGAGCGCCGGGCGGTGACCTCGAAGTAGCGGTCCAGGCCGTTCTTCGGCCGGACGGTGGGCCCGGGGCTGCGCCGTGTGGCCGGACCCTGCGTCTCGTCCGGGGTGCCGGCGGTGGCCGTGGCGCCGCCGCTCCGGTCGCCCCTGGCCGCGCCGCTGCGGGCACCGGATGCCTTGCGGGCGCTGGGTCGGGACTTGTCGGGCATGGGTGACTCCCGGGGCAGGTGGGCGGGGGCCGGCAGCGCGGACGGCGTCGAGCGGCGACAGCGTGCCACATGCCCGGCCGCGACCGGCACTCCCGGACCTCGCGAGATGGGCCACGTCCGCGGGCTGTCTCTAGGCTCGGTCCGTGCCCCGGCCCACCCGTCCGTCCCCGCCGCCGCTGCAGGTGGACACCGCACGCGTCGTCCTGGCCGGGACGGCGCTGTGGGCGGGGGCCCTGGTGGTGCTGCTGGTGCTCGGCGACCGGGTCGACCGGGTGTGGACCTGGACCTGCCTGGCCGCGATCGGACTGGCCCTGCTGGGGCTGGGCGTCATGCGCTGGCAGGGCCAGACCCGCCGGGACCGGGCCGGCGGGCCCGCCACTCCACGCGGGTGATCGCGTACTCGACCTCACCGAGCTCGGTGCCGGGCAGCGGGTCGTCGAAGGAGCGGGAGAACGTGCGCACGTGGGTCAGCCCGACCGCGGCCATCGTCGCCCGGGACGCCGCGTTCACGGCCATGGTCTCCGCGAACACCCGCGCCAGCCCCAGGTCCTCGAAGCCGTGCCGGAGCAGCTCCCGGGACCCCTCCGACGCCAGTCCGCGGCGCCAGTGCCGGCGCAGCAGGCGGTAGCCCAGCTCGGCCTGTCCGGCGACCGGCCCCTGGTCCGGGCGGCTCGGCGGTCCGAGCACCCACCAGCCGACGAACTCCCCGTCGACCAGCCCGGCCCAGGAGCCCAGTCCGGGGACGACGGCCGCTTCGGCCAGGCGGTGGCGGTGGAGTGCCTCGACCTCCGCCCGGGTGCGGGCGCGACCGGTCAGGTACCGCATCACCTCCGGATCGGCGTCCAGCTCCACCTCGCCGGCCAGGTGCTCGTCCCCGAGCGGGACGAGCAGCAGGCGAGGGGTCCGCAGGGTGGCCTGGGCGGCCCCCGCGCTCACAGCACGTCGAAGTCGGCGGTGTCGTAGCGGGCGGTGGTGGTGACCTCCACCGGCTCCCCGGAGCCCTCGCTGCTGGCCTGGCTGTGGGCGCCGCAGCCGTGGTCGGCGGTCACCACCCGGCCGTCGGCGGGGGCGAAGACGTTGCTGCAGGCGCCGAGCGACATCCGGAGGGAACCGGCCAGCGGGAGGAAGAAGCCGCAGGTGGCACACGGCCCAGGGGCGTGGCGGGCCATCGCCGACGTGGGCCCGAAGTCGCCCCCGCGCCAGCGCGCCACCGCCTCGGCGCGCCCCTCCACCGACAGCACGCGCTCCCGGCCGATGCCGATCTCGGCGGCGACCACGCGGCCGGCCGGGTCGTCGGCGGAGTCGTCGTCGGCCAGGTAGGCGGGGACCAGCCGCGGGTCGTCCTCGGTGGTGGGCAGGACGTCGCCCACCGACAGGTCACCGGGCCGCAGCCGCTCGTGCCACGGCACCCACGCCGGGGCCAGCAGCGCCTCGTCGCCGGGCAGCAGGACCACCTCGTCGACGGTCACCCGGTCATCGCCGGGGACCCGGGCCACCGTGACCGCCCAGTGCCAGCCCACGTAGCCCGGCAGCGCGGCGGCGAAGGTGTGGGTGGCCACCGCTCCCAGCTCACCGGCCGCCGCGGAGGCGGCGACCTCGGGGTCGACCGGCTCGGGCAGCACGCCGAGGTGGTCCCCGACCTCGGCCGGGTGGCCGGCCACCTCGACGGCGGCGGCGCGGGCCTGCTCGACGGCCGCGGCCAGGACGTCGTCCGGGGTGGAGCCGTGCGCAGCGGGGTGCGGGGTGTCGGACACGGCTCCATTGTCCCGGATGGTCGAGCCGGCGCAGCCGGCCCGTCCCCGGGGTGCGGCACGATGGGGTGGTGAGCTCGTCCACCGGTCCGCACCGACGCCGTCGGCTGCGCACCTCCCGCGGCTCCGCGGGGACGGCGACCGACGGCGTGGACACCGCGCCGCTGCCGGTGCGCCGGGCCCAGACCCGGCCGCTCCCGGTGGCTCCCGCCCAGCCGACGGGCGAGGACGGCCCCACCCTGGTCGCGGACCCGGTCGTCGTCCCGGCCGGAGGTGCCGCGCCTCCCCCACCGGCGGCCCCCGCGCCCGGCCCCCGCGCACCGCGCAAGCTGACGGTCACCCGGGTCGCGGCGGTGCGCAGTCGGGACCTGACGGCCGCCGCCGTCCGGTGGGTCCGGGCGGCGGGCCGGGCCGACGGCGCCGGGGAGACCGGGCTCTCCGGGCTGGTGTGGGTCAACGCGCTGCACACCGCCGGCGACGCGATGATCGCCGTCTCCCTCGCCGGGACCTTGTTCTTCGCCGCGCCGGCCGACACGCAGCGCAGCAACGTGGCGCTGTACCTCCTGGTCACCATGGCGCCGTTCGTGCTGCTCGCCCCGGTGATCGGCCCGGCGCTGGACCGGCTGCGGCACGGCCGCCGCTGGGCGCTGGCGGCCGGCCTCGGCGGCCGCGCCCTGCTCGCGGTGCTGATGGCCACCGCCGCCGACGAGCTGGCGCTCTACCCGGCGGCCCTGGGCGCGCTGGTGCTGTCCAAGGGGTTCACCGTGCTGCGCGCGGCCGTCGTCCCCCGGTTGCTGCCCTCCGCGATGTCGCTGACCTCGGCGAACGCCCGGCTGTCGGTGTTCGGGCTCGCCGCCGGCGCGGTGTTCGGCGGACTCGGCGCCGGGCTGGCCGCGCTGCTCGGGTTCGGCTGGGAGCTGGGCGCCGCGACCGTGGTCTTCACGGTCGCGGCGGTGCTGGCCGTCCGGCTGCCCGCCCGGGTGGACGTGTCGACCGGCGAGCAGCCGGCCAACGTGCTGACCACCGCGGAGATCCCGGTGCTCGGTCGCCGCCCGCCGGCCGGCCCGCACGTGGTGACGGCGCTGCGGGCGACCGCGGCGCTGCGCGGCCTGGCCGGCTTCCTGACGGTCTTCTCGGCGTTCCTGGTGCAGGCCACGGTGGCCGACGGCTGGGCGGCGACACTGGCCCTGGGCGGGATCGCGGCCGCGGCCGGGGTGGGCAGCTTCGCCGGCACCGCGGTCGCCTCGCGGCTGCACGGCACCAGCCCCGACCGGCTGGTGCTCGGCTCGGCGGGCGGCGCCGCGGCGGTCACCGTGCTGGCCGCGGCCTCCTACAGCTTCCCGATGGCCGCGGTGGTGGCCGGGGTGTCCGCGGTGGCCAACGCGCTGGGCAAGGCCGCGCTGGACGCGATCGTGCAGCGGGAGGTGCCCGACGCGCTGCGCGCCTCGGCGTTCGCCCGCTCGGAGACCGTCCTGCAGCTGGCCTGGGTGGCCGGCGGCGTGCTCGCCATCGCGCTGCCGACGACCGGCTGGCTCGGCTTCACCGTCGCCGCCGCGCTGCTGGTGCTCGCGGTGGCGCTGACCCTGCTGGGCCGGCGCCGTGGTGGCCGGCCCGTCCCGGCGGAGGAGTGGGCGTGACCGCGAGCCGCCGCGCCGCCGTCCTGGTCGGGCTGGTCACCGTGCTCGCCGGCTGCGGCGGCGCCGCGGCCGAGGAGACCGCGCCTCCCCCGGTGACCGCGCAGGTCGGCGAACAGGAGGTGACGGTCGACCCCACCCAGTACTGCCTGGCCGGCGAGGGACAGCGCTACAGCTCCACGCCGCCGATCCTGGAGGTGCCGGCCGACACCGCGATCGTCCTGCGGGTCCCCGACGCACTGGCCCAGGAGGGCTGGAGCGTGCAGGTCTTCGACGACCGGCTGGAGGAGCTGATCGGGGAGGTGGAGGTCGAGCCGGGCTCGCCGGTGTTCGACGGCATCAGCTCCTCCGACGTCGTCCCGCCGGCCTTCTACCTGGTGGTCGTCCAGCAGCCGGACGCCGACGCCTGCGAGGGCCTGGCCGGCGCGTGGCCGATCGGCTTCATCCGCGCCGGGGGGACCCCGGCGGGACCCGCCGGCTGACCCGGCCCCCCTGCAGGGGCCCGCCACGAGCTTGCGAGTGGTCGGGCGCAGGGGGGCCCTTGATCAGGACTCCAGGTCGTCGGCGACGGCGCGCAGCACCGACCCGACCTTGCGGGAGACCTGCCGGTCGGGGTGCCGGCCGTGCCGCAGCCCCTCGGACACGTTGTCCAGCAGCTTGATCAGGTCCTCGATGATCGGGACCAGGTCGTCGGGCTTCTTGCGGGTGGCGGCGACCGCGGACGGGAGCGGGTCGAGCACCTGGACCTGCAGCGCCTGGTCGCCGCGCCGTCCCTGCACGATCCCGAACTCCACCCGCTGCCCGGGCTTCAGCTCCGCGGTCCCGGCCGGCAACGCGTCCTTGTGCACGAACACGTCGGGGCCGCCTTCGCGGGCGAGGAAGCCGAAGCCCTTCTCCGCGTTGAACCACTTCACCTTGCCGCTGGGCACGTCGATCCCTCGTTCGTCGATGTCCCCGGACCGGTGCCCGGGGTGGCGCCGCGGGGATGCCCACGGTGCCGTCAGCCCAGGTTAGTCGGCCGACAGCGGCGCGGCGCCGACGTTTCCCCGGCAGCGTCACCGGCCGGCCGCCCCCGGCCTCCCTGCAGGGGCCCGCCGCGAGCCTGCGAGCGGTGGGGGGCAGGGAGGTCCTTCAGGCGTTGCGGACGGCCGCCGCGGCCTGCAGACCGAGCTCCTGCACCGAGACCTCGCGCATCTCCACCTTGCGCACCTTGCCGGTGACGGTCATGGGGAAGGAGTCGACGAGCTTCACGTACCGCGGGACCTTGTAGTGGGCCAGCTTGCCGTCGCAGAACTCGCGGAGGGCCTCCGCGGTGAGCGGCTCGGCGCCGGGGCGGAGCCGCACCCAGGCCATCAGCTCCTCGCCGTAGCGCTCGTCCGGCACGCCGATCACCTGCGCCTCGACGATGTCGGGGTGGGTGAAGAGGAACTCCTCCACCTCCCGCGGGTACACGTTCTCCCCGCCGCGGATGACCATGTCCTTGATCCGGCCGACGATGTTGAGGTAGCCGTCGGCGTCCATCACGGCGAGGTCGCCGGTGTGCATCCAGCGGGCGGCGTCGATGACCTCGGCGGTCTTCTCCGGCTCCTCCCAGTAGCCGAGCATCACCGAGTAGCCGCGGGTGCAGAACTCCCCGGCCTCGCCGCGGGGCACGACCCGGCCGGTCTCCGGGTTGACGATCTTGACCTCCAGGTGCGGGTGCACCCGGCCGACCGTGGAGGTGCGCCGGTCCAGGTCGTCGTCGGCGCCGGTCTGGGTGGACACCGGCGAGGTCTCGGTCATGCCGTAGCAGATGGTCACCTCGGTCATGCCCATCTCGCTGACCACGCGCTTCATCACCTCGACCGGGCACGGGGAGCCGGCCATGATCCCGGTGCGCAGCGACGAGAGGTCGTAGTCGGCGAAGTCGGGCAGCCCGAGCTCGGCGATGAACATGGTCGGGACGCCGTAGAGCGACGTGCACCGCTCGTCCTGCACGGCCTTGAGGGTCAGCGCGGGGTCGAAGCCGGGGGCCGGGACGACCATCGTCGCGCCGTGGCTGGTGGCCGCCAGGTTGCCCATGCCCATGCCGAAGCAGTGGTAGTAGGGCACCGGGATGCAGATGCGGTCGGCCTCGGTGTAGCCGCAGCCCTCGCCCACGAAGAACCCGTTGTTGAGCAGGTTGTGGTGGGTGAGCGTTGCGCCCTTGGGGAAGCCGGTCGTCCCGGAGGTGTACTGGATGTTGACCGGGTCGTCGGCCGACAGCAGCTGCGCGCGCTCGGCCAGCCGGCCCCGGTCCGCGGCCCGGCCGGTCCCCATCAGCCGCTCCCACTCGGGGTCGCCGAGGAAGACCACCTCGCGGAGGCCAGGGCAGTCCCCGCGGACCTCGGCGACCATGGCCCGGTAGTCACTGGTCTTGAAGGACGGCGCGGCGACCAGCACCGAGATGCCGGCCTGGCGCAGCACGTAGCTCAGCTCGTGCGTGCGGTAGGCGGGGTTGACGTTGACCAAGATCGCGCCGAGCTTCGCCGTCCCGTACTGGACGAACACCCACTCCGCGCAGTTCGGCGCCCAGATGCCGACCCGGTCCCCCTGCTGCACGCCGAGCGCGTCCAGGCCCAGGGCGCAGGCGTCCACGTCGGCGACCAGCTGCGGGTAGGTCCAGCGGCGACCGGTCGCGCACTCGACGAGCGCCTCGTGGTCGCCCACCCGCGCGGCCGTCCGGTCGAGGTCCGCCCCGATCGTCTCGCCGAGCAACGGCACCGTGGAGGTGCCGTTGCTGTAGGACGGCAGCGCGGGCTGGGTCATGTCTTCCTCCTCGTCGGCGGCCCCCTGCTGGGGCCCGGTGCGAGCCTGCCAGCTCCGGGGCGCAGCGGGGCCTGCTACTTGCCCGCCTGCTTCCCGGCCCGGTTCGGCCGGTCCGTCGGGTGCGCGTAACGCAGCCGCTCCGGCGGGATCGGGAAGGCGTGGTCCTCGCCGAACGGCGACAGGGACCCGGCCATCTCGCTCACCAGCTCGGTCAGCGGCGGCCCGCCGTCCTCGGACTCCCCCCAGGTCGGCTCGACCAGGTGGGCGTGCTTGTCCTTGCGCTTGGCCATGTCGCCTCCAGTTGCGATGCCGTCCCGGCGGGTCCTCCGCAGGGCGCTCGGGCACATCTTCGCGCGAAGGGCACCCGGAACGCACCTGGCACACCCGCAGCCGCGGCCGGCGCGTCGACGCGGCCGGTCAGTCCCGTCCGCCGGCCCCGCGGGCACCGAAGACCGTGCCGGCCCCGTCGGCGGTGAGCACCCACTCCCGCGCCGAGACCGGCGCGTAGGCGACCTCGGCGTCCGCCAGCCGCTGGACCGCACGGGCCCGCCACGCCGCGGTGGACATCAGCCGCAGCCGGAGCGGCTCGTCGGTCAGCTCGTCGAAACCGGCCGGCTCGACGTGCAGCACCGAGGGGCCGGCCACCCGGAGCCGGCCCGGCCGCCAGGACGTCGCGGCCAGCGCGCGGGCCCAGCGGCGGGTACGCACCAACGCACCGATCCCGACCCCCACCGCGACCGCACCGCCCAGCACCAGGCCGAGCACGACCAGCCCGGCGCCGGGCAGCGGCTCCCCGGAGTCGCGGGCGATCCGGACGGCGGCCGCGGCCAGCAGCACGCCGAGGACGACGGCGACCGCCCCACCGCCCACCCAGCGCAGCGCACCGGCCTGGTGCGCGGCCAGTGCGGTCCGGGTCTGCGGGTCGTCGAGGGCGGCCACCCCGGGATGCTCGCAGAGTCCGCGGGCCGGCCGTGCTCCCGGCGCGACCCCGCCGACCGCGACGTAACGTGGGCCGGATGCCTGCCGACCTGCCCGCCACGCTGGCCGCCTGGCTGCGGACCCGTTCCGACGAGCAACTGGGCGCGCTGCTGGTCACCCGTCCCGACGTGGCGCGGCCCGCGCCCTCCGACGTCGTCTCGCTGGCCACCCGCCTGGCGGTGCCGGTCTCGGTCGACCGGGCGCTGGACGAGCTGGACGCCGCGACCCTCCAGGTCCTCGACGTGGTGCTGCTGTCCTCCACCGACGGCGTGGCCCGCACCGACCTGCCCGGGTCGCTGCCCGACGTGCCGGCCGAGGTGGTCGACGAGGCCGTGGAGACCCTCACCACCCGGGCGCTGCTGTGGGGCGACGACGAGCTGCGCGCCCCCGACCAGGTCCGCCGGGCGGTGCGCTACCCGGCCGGGCTGGGGCGGCGCGCGGCGGACCTGCGGGTGCCGCTGCCCGGCGACCTTGGCGCGGCGCTGGCCGGGCTCGAGCCCGAGGAGCGCGCGGTCCTGGAGCGGCTGGCCGGCGAGCGACCGGTCGGCCACCTCCCCGACAGCGCCGGGGGCGCGCTCACCCCTGCCCGCCGCCTGCTGCAGCAGGGTCTGCTGGCCCGCATCGACGCGATCAACGTGGAACTGCCCCGCGAGCTCGGCCTCGTGCTGCGTGGGGACCGGCCCTACGGCCCGCCGCGGCTCCGCCCGGACGCCGAGGTCACCCGGCGGGACCCGGCCGCGGTGGACCAGCAGGCCGCCGGCGCTGCGCTGGAGGTGATCGGCCGGGTGGCCGACGTCCTCGGTGCCCTCGAGGAGGAGCCGGCCGGCCTGCTGCGCAGCGGCGGCCTCGGCGTCCGGGACCAGAAGCGGCTGGCGCGGGAACTGCGGATCGGCGAGGCCGACGTGGCGTTCCTCGTGGAGGTGGCCCACGCCGCCGGGCTGCTCGACGTCGGGGGCGCGCACCGGGACGAGTGGCTGCCCACCCGGGGCTACGACCTCTGGCGGGACCAGGACCTCCCCGACCGCTGGGCCGCCCTGGCCGAGGGGTGGCTGACCAGCGTCCGGCTGATCTCCCTGGTGGGGCAGCGGGACGTGGCCGGCAAGGCGGTCAACGTGCTGGCCCCCGACGCCGTCCGGCAGACCGCACCGGCCCTGCGCCGGTCGGCGCTGGCGGTGCTCGCCGAGCACCCGCCGGGCACCGGGCTGCCCGCCGGCGAGCTGGTCGCCCTGCTGCGCTGGCGCACCCCGCGCCGGGCGGACCGGCTCACGCCCGTGCCGGCCCTGCTGGCCGAGGCGGAACGGCTGGGCCTGGCGGTCGGCGGTGTGCTGTCCGCCGGCGGCCGGGGGCTGCTGCAGGCCGGCGTGGACGGCGCCGCCGACGGCATGCGGAGCCTGTTGCCCGCACCCGTCGACCACGTGCTGGCCCAGCCGGACCTGTCGCTGATCGCCCCCGGGCCGCTGGTCGCCGACCTGGCCGGGATGCTGGCGGTGGTGGCCGACGTCGAGTCCTCCGGCGGGGCGACGGTGTACCGGGTGACCGACGGGAGCGTGCGGCGGGCACTGGACAACGGCTGGTCGGCGACCGACCTGCACGACTTCTTCGCCCGCGCCTCCCGCACCCCGGTTCCCCAGGCACTGGACTACCTGGTGGACGACGTCGCCCGGCAGCACGGCCGGCTGCGGGTGGGCGCCATCGAGAGCTACGTGCGCTCGGACGACCACGGCCTGCTGTCCCAGGTGCTGAACGACCGGCGCACCGCCAACGCCGAGCTGCGCCGGCTGGCGCCCGGCGTGCTGGTCAGCGGTCTGGGCGCGGACGAGGTGCTCGGCGTGCTGCGCGCGGCCGGGTACGCCCCGGCCGGGGAGTCCGCCGGCGGTGCCGTGCTCACCCGGCCGCCGGCCAGGCCGCGCGCCGTCGGCCGCCGGCCGGGCACGGCGCCGGCGACCGGTCCCCGCCCGCTGGCCCCGGACGACGTGGCCGCCACGGTCCGCGAGATCCGGGCCGGCGACGCCGCGCTGGCCGCCCGGCGCAGGGACCCGGTGCGGCAGGTCCCCGGGGTCACCACGGCGAGCACCCTGGAGCTGCTGACCCGGGCCGTCCGCGAGGGCCTGCCGGTGTGGCTGGGCTACGTCGACGCACAAGGCAGCGGCAGCCAGCGGGTGGTGCAGCCGGTCTCCCTGGTCGGCGGCTTCCTGCAGGGCTTCGACGAGGGCCGCGGGGAGAGCCGCACGTTCGCCGTCCACCGGATCACCTCCGTCGCGGTGGTCGAGGGCGAAGAGGGACGCGCAGCCGTCCCCTGATCGGCACCCGGACCGGGAATGATCAAGCGTCCGCCGTAGCTGAGGCGGATGCAGTTGATCGTTGCAACGAGTGCGGTGACCGGGGCCAGCCCCGTCGCGGTCGCCGCCGGTTGCGGGCACGAGGTGGCGCGGATGGCACGACAGACGGTCGCGGACCGGTTGGCGACGGCGCTGGGCGCCGTCCTGGGCACGACGGAGCTCCCTGTGCGGCTCCGGGGCTGGGACGGGTCGGTCGCCGGCCCCGCGGGCGCCCCGGTCCTGGCGGTGCGGTCGCGGCGGGCGCTGCGCCGGCTGCTCTGGTCGCCCGGACAGCTTGGCCTGGCCCGGGGGTACGTCGCGGGGGAGATCGACATCGAGGGCGACGTGTTCGCCACCTTCGCGGCGGTGAGCTCGATCGGCCGGCTGGCCAGGACGGGGCCGATGGCCGCCGCCACCCCGGCCGACCGGCTCGGGTTGCTGCGCACCGCCGTCCGGCTCGGCGCGCTGGGTCCCGAGCCGGCCCCGCCACCGGAGGAGGTCGACCTCGGCCGGAGCGGCAGCCGGCACTCCCGCGCCCGGGACGCCGCGGCGATCGCGCACCACTACGACGTGGGCAACGACTTCTACGAGCTGGTGCTCGGCCCGTCGATGGTCTACTCCTGCGCGGTCTGGGAGTCCCCGGACACCGGCCTGGACGCCGCCCAGGAGGCCAAGCTCGACCTGGTCTGCCGCAAGCTCGGCCTGAGGCCGGAGGCGCGGCTGCTCGACGTCGGTTGCGGCTGGGGCAGCCTGGCGATCCACGCCGCCTCGCGGTACGGCGTGACCGTCGTCGGGATCACGCTGTCGGAGGAGCAGGCCCGGAGCGCCCGCAAGCGGGTGGCCGAGGCCGGCCTGACCGACCGCGTCGACATCCGGGTCCAGGACTACCGCACGCTCGGGGACGGCCCGTTCGACGCGATCAGCTCGATCGGCATGTCCGAGCACGTGGGCCGGGGCGCGATGCCGGACTACGCCGCGCGGCTGCGGGACCTGCTCCGGCCCGGCGGCCGCCTGCTCAACCACGCGATCACCTGGAACGCCGGCCCGACCCGCTGGGACCACGACTCCTTCATCGCCCGGTACGTGTTCCCCGACGGGGAGCTGCTGCCGCTCACCGAGACCCTCGGCGCGCTGGAGGGCAGCGGTCTGGAGGTGCTCGACGTGGAGGCGCTGCGCCGGCACTACGCGCTGACCCTGCGCGCCTGGGTGCAGCGGCTGGAGGCGCACTGGGACGACGCGGTCGCAGCCTCCTCCGAGGGGCGGGCCCGGGTGTGGCGGCTGTACATGGCGGCCTGCGCGCTGGCCTTCGAGGCCGGCCACATGGGCGTGGCCCAGGTGCTGCTCCGCCGCCCGGGGGGCGAGGAACCCCCGCTGCGCCGCACCGACTGGGTCTGACCGGGCCGGCGGGAGCCGAGCCCGCAGCCGGGCTCAGCCAGGTGTGCCGTGGTGCACGGCCTCGACGTTGTGCCCGTCGGGATCGCGCAGGAAGACGCCGTAGTAGCCGGGGTGGTACTCCGGCCACTCCCGCGGCGCGTGCAGCACCTCGACCCCTGCGGACCGGGCCGCCTCGTGCACGGCGTCCACGGCGGCCCGGTCCGGTGCGCGGAAGGCCAGGTGCAGTTCCCGGTCCTCCGCGCCTGCAGCGGGGCTCAGCCAGAACCCGGGGACGCCGTCGGGGCCGCTGAGCCCGACGACGAAGGACTCCCCGACGGGGAAACGCATCGCCTCGCGCAGGCCCACGGGCGCGAAGGTCGTGACGTAGAAGGCCAGCGACGTCTCGACGTCGGCGACCTGGACACCGATGTGGTCCAACATGTCGGGCAACGTAGTGGCCGGGTACGACGGATCGGGCGGTCCCGGACCTGCCGGTACTGGGGGCCACCGCACACCGCCGTCCGGAAGGCCGGGCGCCGTCGCGGCGTTACCGTGGACAGTCCGGCGCCCGCCTGTGCGCGCCGCCCCCCACCTCCAGCGACGGAGTGAGACAACGCGTGAGTGACGGCCCCCTGATCGTCCAGTCCGACAAGACCCTGCTCCTCGAGGTGGACCACCCGCTGGCGAAGGAGTGCCGGGCGGCGATTGCCCCGTTCGCCGAGCTGGAGCGCTCCCCCGAGCACGTGCACACCTACCGGGTGACCCCGCTGGCGCTGTGGAACGCCCGCGCCGCCGGGCACGACGCCGAGCAGGTCGTCGACGCCCTGGTCCGCTACTCGCGCTACCCGGTGCCGCACGCCCTGCTGGTCGACGTCGCCGACACCATGGACCGCTACGGCCGGCTCACCCTGGCCAACAACCCGGTGCACGGGCTGGTGCTCACCAGCAGCGACCGGGCGGTGCTCGAGGAGGTCGTGCGCAGCAAGCGCGTCGCCCCGATGCTCGGTGCCCGGATCGACGGGGACAGCGTCGTCGTCCACCCCTCCGAGCGCGGCCGGCTCAAGCAGGCGCTGCTCAAGGTCGGCTGGCCGGCCGAGGACCTGGCCGGCTACGTCGACGGGCAGGCGCACCCGATCGAGCTGGACCAGGCCGACTGGCACCTGCGGGACTACCAGCAGCAGGCCGTGGACGGCTTCTGGGCCGGCGGCTCGGGCGTCGTCGTGCTGCCGTGCGGCGCGGGCAAGACGCTGGTCGGCGCGGCGGCGATGGCCGAGGCGAAGGCCACCACGCTGATCCTGGTGACCAACACCGTCGCCGGGAGGCAGTGGAAGCGCGAGCTGATCGCCCGCACCTCGCTGACCGAGGAGGAGATCGGCGAGTACTCCGGTGAGCGCAAGGAGATCCGGCCGGTCACCATCGCGACCTACCAGGTGATCACCACCCGCCGGAAGGGCGAGTACCGGCACCTGGACCTGTTCGACGCCCAGGACTGGGGCCTGATCGTCTACGACGAGGTCCACCTGCTGCCCGCGCCCATCTTCCGGCTGACCGCGGACCTGCAGTCCCGCCGCCGGCTGGGGCTGACCGCCACGCTGGTCCGCGAGGACGGCCGGGAGGACGACGTGTTCTCCCTCATCGGGCCCAAGCGGTACGACGCGCCGTGGCGGGACATCGAGGCGCAGGGGTACATCGCGCCGGCCGAGTGCATCGAGGTCCGGGTCTCCCTCGACGACGAGGAGCGGATGACCTACGCGGTCGCCGAGCCCGAGGAGCGGTACCGGATCGCCGCGACCGCGCAGTCCAAGCTGCCGGTGATCCGCCGGGTGCTCGAGCGGCACCCCGACGAGCCGTCGCTGGTGATCGGCGCCTACCTCGACCAGCTCGAGGAGCTCGGCACGGCGCTGGACGCCCCGGTCATCCAGGGGTCGACCACCAACAAGGAGCGGGAGCGGCTGTTCCAGGCCTTCCGCACCGGCGAGATCCGCACGCTGGTGGTCTCCAAGGTCGCCAACTTCTCGATCGACCTGCCCGAGGCGGCCGTCGCCGTCCAGGTGTCGGGGACGTTCGGCTCGCGGCAGGAGGAGGCCCAGCGGCTGGGCCGGGTGCTGCGCCCCAAGGCCGACGGCCGGCAGGCGCACTTCTACACCGTGGTCAGCCGGGACACCCTGGACAGCGAGTACGCCGCGCACCGGCAGCGGTTCCTGGCCGAGCAGGGCTACGCGTACACGATCGTCGACGCCGCCGACCTGGCCGGTCCCGGTGAGGTCAACGGTCCCGGCTGGGTGGACGAGCCGGCCGACTGAAGAAGGACCCCTCTGCCCCCCACCACTCGCACGCTCGCGGCGGGACCCTGCAGAGGGGCCGGCCGGCTCCTGCGAGGGGGCCAGAGGGGCCGGCCTCGCCCCCGGCCGTCGCTCGCTCGGGCGAGCAGCACCTGGCGACCGCGGCGATGCTGGGACCGGAGCTGACCGCCGCCGTCGTCTACGACGACCGGTTGGCCGACGCAGCGGCCCGGGTCCCGCTCCCGGTCGCCCGCCCCACCTGACCGACCCTCCAGGGTGGACCGGCGGTCACGCCGACAGGTCGTCGACGGTCGCGAGCGGGACGACGCCCTTCGCGCGCGCCCGCGCGGCGCCGTCCACGGTGACGTAGGCGTCGGCCTGCAGCCGGGTGACCGCGAGGTACTCGGCATCGACCGTGGAGTCGAAGCCGTGCTCGCGGGCGAGCTGCCACGCCACGCGGCGGGACACCCGGTCGCCGAGCAGTCGCACCTTCACCGCCGTCAGCGCCTCGTGTCGCTGCAGCGCCTCGGACTCGCCGAGCCGGCCCTGGCGCACGTCGTCGAAGAGCGCGGCCAGCGCCTGGGACCGCAGCAGGTTCGGCGCGACGAGCTGGTGCGCGGGTGCGACGACGACGCCCTCGGCCACCAGGTGGAGGAGCGTGGGTGCGTCGATCACGTACCGCGCCACGAGGCGGGACCGTAGTCGTCCCGCGCCCGCGCCGGCCGGGCCGGGAGCCCGCCGGTGTGCGGGGTCGTCCGTGGTGGACGACGGCCACGGCACGGCGCCTGAGCCGCCTCGCCGGGCCGATGGGCGGCGCCCGCCGCCCCCCGCCCGGTGTCACCGTCGCGGGTCGGGGGCGACGACCGGGCACTGGACGGCGTGCCAGGCGGCGATCTCCGACCGGGACCGGAAGCCGAGCCGGGCGAGGATCTGCTCGACGTGCGACTCCGCGGTCCGGGGTGAGATGACCAGCCGGGCGGCGATCTCCCGGTCGGTGAGCCCCTGCGCGACCAGGCCGGCGACCTCCCGCTGGCGGCCGGTGAGCCGGCCGTCGGTCCCCGGCCGGCGCGGGCTCGGGGCCGCGGGCGGCGCCGCGTCCTCCCGCAGCGCCAGCGCGACCGCCTGTGCGCGGGACAGCGCCCGGCCCGCCGCACGTCCCCCCAGCCAGACGGACTCCCCGGCTGCCCGCCGGACCGATCCGGCGCACCGTTCCCGGAAGCGCGCCAGCGGGGCGGGCAGCTCGGCCGGGATCGAGCGCCACACCGCCTCGGCCGCTCCGGTCAGCCGGGCGGCGCGGTCCCCGTCGCCCGCCTCGGCCGCGGCCCAGGCGAGCGCCTCGACGCACAGGGCGGTCCCGCTGCGGTCGTCCACCTCCCGCATGAGGGCGAGCGCGGCCTCCTCCAGCCGGGCCGCCTCGGCCGGCTCGCCGGTCTCCAGCCGCACCAGGCCCAGCCCCCACAGCGCGTGCGAGCGGGTCCACGGGTCCCCTCCCCGGCCCAGGGCCAGGCTCTCCGTGAGGGCGGCGTCCGCCGCCGGCAGGTCCCCGGCCAGCAGCGCGACCACCCCGACGTCGGCCAGGCAGAAGGCCGCGTGCGGTGCCCCCTGGTCCCGGTGCGCGGTGAAGGCCTCCCGCAGCAGCCGGCCGGCGGAGGGCAGGTCGCCGCGGAACAGCGCCGCCAGCCCGAGGTACTGGGTGGCCAGCGCGGCCACCTCGGGCGCACCGACCGCTCCGGCCAGCGCGCGCGCCTCCTCCAGCAGCGGCTCCGCGCCCTCCGGGTCGGTGGCCACCAGCGCCAGGTAGCCGGCGACGGCGAGGCCGTGCGCGCGGACCGGCGAGGGTCCCGTCACGGCGCCGAGGAACGCCTCGAGCCAGCGGCGCCCCTCGCCGAGACGACCACGCGCCTCCCACCACAGCCACAGCTCGGCGGCGGTACGCAGCCCCTCCGCCTGCTCCCCCGGGGTGGCCAGGCAGTGCTCCAGGGCCGCGCCCAGCTCGGCGTGCTCCGCCGAGAGCCGGTCGAAGGCGGCGACCTGACCGGGGCCGAGGAAGTCCTGCGCCGCGGCGGCGACCAGGTGGACGCACCGGTCCCGGTGCCGCCGGCGGACGACCTCCTCCTCCCCGGACGCCGCGGGGAGCTCCCGGCCGAAGGCCCGCACCGTCTGCAGCATGCGGAACCGCGGCCCGGCCGGACCCCGCCGGACGTCGACGACGGACGCCTCCGCCAGGGTGGTGAGCGCGTCGACCACCTCGCCGGAGGGCAGCCCGTCCCCGGAGCACACCGCCTCGGCGGCGGCCAGGTCGAAGTCCCCGGCGAAGACCGCGGCCCGGCGCCACAGCCGCCGCTCGGCGTCGCCCAGCAGGTCGGCGCTCCACTCCATCGTCGCCCGCAGCGTCCGGTGCCGTCCGGCGGTCGCGGTGCCCGGCCGGCGCAGCAGCCCGAGGGAGTCCTCCAGCCGGGCGACCAGCTCGGCCGGGGTGAGGGTGCGCAGCCGGCCGGCTGCCAGCTCGATGGCCAGCGGGATCCCGTCGAGGCGGCGGCACAGCTCGGCGACGTCCCACCCCTCGGCCGGGGTGAGCACCAGGCCGGGCACGGCCGCGGCCGCGCGCTGCTCCAGCAGCGCGACGGCGTCCGAGGTGGCCGCGGACCCCGGCTCCCCGGCCGCCGGCACGCCCAGCGGCGGGACGGCGAACAGCGCCTCCCCCTCGACGTCCAGGCGGGTGCGGCTGGTGGCCAGCACCCGCAGCCGCGGGCAGGCCGCGAGCAGGGTGTCGACGAGGACGGCGCAGGCGTCGCGCAGGTGCTCGCAGTTGTCCAGCACCAGCAGCAGCTGGCGACTCCCGACGACGTCGGCCAGCGAGCCGGGCAGCCACCGGCCGGAGGAGTCGCGGACGTCGCAGGCAGCGGCCACCTGCTGGGCCACCAGCGCGGGGTCGGTGACCGCGGCCAGGTCGGCCAGCACCGTGCCGTCGGGGAAGGACCGCTGCAGGTCGGCGGCCGCGCGGAGCGCCAGCCGGGTCTTGCCCACCCCGCCCGGCCCGACCAGCGTGACCACCCGGGCCGCCGACAGCAGCCGGCGCACCTCCGCGAGCTCGGCCCGCCGGCCGACGAAGGAGCTGCGCTCGGCCGGCAGCGGCAGCCCGGTCCGGGGAGCTCCGGCGCGCGCCATGCCCCGGGACCGTAGCGACCGGTACGCGTCCGCGGCAGTACCCGTACCGCTCTCCGGGAGGTCCCCGATGTCCCGGACGCCACCCGGCGGGACGTTGGCCTGGTGGTGGACCAGCGGGACGGCGAGGGCCTCTTCCTCGTGGTGGTGGAGGGCCGGTCGTCGTCCCGCGACGTGGTCGCCATGCACCGGGCGCTGCACTCGGCGGTGACCCGCCTGGCGGCCGGCGGCACGGCGATCCGCTGGTGCGGCGCGCTGCTGCTGCCCGACGTCTGCCGGTGCCTGTGCCTGGTGGCGGCGGCCTCACGGTCCGACGTCGTCCTCGCCCGGGACGTGGCCGCGCTCCCCACCGCGGCGGTCCACCCGGCGCACGCGCTGGCCGGCACCGCCGCCGTCCCCCAGTCCCCCGGCAGGAGAGGCAGGTCCTGACATGTCCGCACTCGACGACCCCCGCCGCACCCGGACGGTGGCACCACCGACCGGCGGCCTCCGCGGCGCCACCGCCCGGCACCCGCTGACCGCCTTCCTGGTCCTGGTGGCCCTGTTCGGCCTGCCGCTGATGTCGGTGCCGGCGCTGACCGCGCACGGCGTCGTCCCCGGCGGCGAGCTGCCCCAGGAACCGTTCGCGCTGGGCATCACGCTGCTGGTCATGCTGCCGGCCGCGCTGTGGGTCACCTCGGTCGCCGACGGCCGCGGCGCCGTCCGCGCGCTGCTGCGCCGGGCGGTGCAGTGGCGCTTCCGGGCCGGCTGGTGGGCCGCGGTGCTGCTGGCCCTGCCCGTGCTGACGATCGCGCTGGGCCTGGCCGCGGGCCGCTCGCTGCAGACCGGCGACGTGCTCTCCGTCCTCGGCGGCGCGGTCGTCAACGTGGTCTCCGCCGTGCTGCTCGTGCACCTGTGGGAGGAGACCGTGTGGGCCGGGTTCTTCCAGGGCCGGCTGGAGCAGCGGCACGGCTACCTGGCCGCCGCCGCGCTGACCGCCGTCCCGTTCGCGGGCGTGCACGTGCCGCTGCAGTTCATCGGCGACGACCCGCTCGGGTCCGTCCTCGTCCAGGTGGGGCTGCTGCTCGTGCTCGCCGTGGTCATCCGGCTGCTGGTCGGGGCGACCGTGCAGGCCACGGGCGGGAGCCTGCTCGCGGCCGGGCTCGTGCACGCGGTGTTCAACGCCTCGAACAACGAGGGCAACCTCGTCGACGACCTGCTCAGCGGCGGCCAGCCCAGCGTCCTCGCGGTCGTCGCGGCCACACTGTTCGCCGCCCTGGTCCTGGCCGTCGTCCGCCCGTGGTCCGGCCGGCGGGACGCCTGAGGAGGCCGGGACCGGCGGGACGTGACGAGCCGGTCCCGCTCGGGCATGACGCGCGACACACCGGAGCCGCCGCCCGGACGTCCGCGCAGGTCAGAGCCGGTGTGCCGACCTCCTATACGGCGTCCGGGCGGGGGCGCGCCGCAGGCCCCCGGTTGGGCGTGTTGCCTCCCCGCCGACCAAGATGGACCCCGACATGGGGAGCGCAGCACGAGCGGAGGCCATCGGCCCGCAGAGGACCAGCCGACCGCTCCGGGCGTGGCAGCAGGCCGCGCTCGACCAGTACGAGGACTCCTCCCCCAAGGACTTCCTGGTCACCGCGACCCCGGGTGCGGGGAAGACGACGTTCGCGCTGACCCTGGCCGCGCGGCTGCTGTCCCGGCGCGAGGTCGGCCGGGTGGTCGTGGTCTGCCCGACCGACCACCTGCGGCTGCAGTGGGCCGACGCGGCCGATCGGATGGGCATGGTGCTGGACCCGGGGCTGACCAACGCCGTCGGCCCGGTGCGACCGGGGACGTCGGGGTACGTGACCACCTACGCGCAGGTGGCCGGCAAGCCGATGCTGCACGCGGCCCGGGCCACCGCCGTCAAGTCGCTGGTCATCCTGGACGAGGTGCACCACGCCGGGGACGGCCTGTCCTGGGGTGAGGCGATCGAGGAGGCGTTCGGGTTCGCCGCGCGCCGGCTGTGCCTGACCGGGACGCCCTTCCGGACCAAGGCCGACGAGCGGATCCCGTTCGTGCGCTACGAGGAGGACACCTTCGAGGGCGACGACGGCAAGGGCGGCGTGGGGCTGGCCAGCCGGGCGGACTACACCTACGGCTACAAGGAGGCCCTCGCCGACGCCGTCGTCCGGCCGGTGGTCTTCGCCGCCTACACCGGCACGTCGCGCTGGCGGAACTCCGCCGGCGAGGTGGTCGCCGCCTCGCTCAGCGAGGCCGGCACCCGGTCGGTGGAGATGCAGGCCTGGCGGACGGCGCTGGACCCCAAGGGCCAGTGGGTGCCGCACGTGATCGCCGCGATGGACGACCGGATCACCCACCTGCGCGAGACCGGCGTCCCGGACGCGGCCGGGCTGGTGCTGGCCAGCGACCAGGACGACGCCCGCGCCTACGCCAAGATCGTCCGCCGGGTGACCGGCAAGGCACCGGAGCTGATCCTCTCCGACGACCCCAAGGCGTCGAAGAAGATCGAGCGGTTCGCCACCGGGTCGGCGCGGATCGCGGTCTGCGTGCGGATGGTCTCCGAGGGCGTCGACATCCCGCGGGCCGCGGTGCTGGCCTGGATGACCTCCTACCGGACACCGCTGTTCTTCGCCCAGGCCGTGGGCCGCGTGGTGCGGGCCCGCAACCCGCAGGAGTCCGCGACGGTGTTCCTCCCCGCGGTGCGGCCGCTGCTGACGCTCGCCGCGTCGCTGGAGGAGCAGCGCAACCACGTGATGCCGCCGCCCAAGGCCACCGACGACGAGGACCTGGAGGCACTCGACCTGCCGCCGCGGGAGGAGCGCGAGGGCGAGCTGCCCAAGTGGGAGGCGCTGGAGGCCGACGCCCGGTTCGCCCACGTGCTGCACGGCGGGACGGCGCACACCGGCGAGGGCACCCCGGCCGCGGTACCGCTGGGCGCCGAGGAGGAGGAGTTCCTCGGCATCCCCGGCCTGCTCACCCCGGCGCAGACGGCGGAGCTGCTGGCCAAGCGGGACGACGAGCTGCGGCTGCGGATCGCCGCCTCGCACCGGCACGAGGACGGCGACGACGACGGTCACCTGGTCGAGGAGCTGCCCGAGGTGGAGACCGGCGGCTCCTGGCGGGACGTCGCCGAGCTGCGCCGGGAGATCAACCGGCTGGTGAGCAAGGTGTCCGCCCGGACGTCGACCCCGCACGCGGTGGTGCACACCCAGCTGCGCCAGTCGGTGCCCGGGCCGCCGTCCGCGTCCGCGCCGGTGCACGTCCTGCGCGCCCGCCGGGAGCGCCTCCGCACGATGCTCTGACATTGCGATCCTCCCGGATCGCACCGCGGCCAGGTGCCGTGCCCGGCCGGGGCTGAGCCGCTGCGCCGCTCGATCGCGGGACCCTCCGGGCCCCACTCCTCACGGTCCCCAGGCGTGCGTCACGAGCCGGGGCTGAGCCGCTGCGCCGCTCGATCGCGGGACCCTCCGGGCCCCACTCCTCACGGTCCCCAGGCGTGCGTCACGAGCCGGGGCTGAGCCGCTGCGCCGCTCGATCGCGGGACCCTCCGGGCCCCAGTCCTCACGGTCCCCAGGCGTGGGTCTCCCGGCGTGGGTCCTCCGGCCTGGGTCTCCCGGCGTAGGTCTCCTGGCATGGGTCCCGGTCGGGGGATCCCCTCAGGGCGGGAACCAGGGACGGATCCGGGGGTTCCCCGATACCGGCCGGACCCCGCGCCGAGCAGGCTCGACGCATGACATCGACCCCCTTCGAGGCAGCCGGGACCCGTCCCGGGCCGCAGACCCCGTCCGGCCCCTCCGCCCGACCGCCGCTGCGCCGCAGCCGCACCGACATCATGCTGGGCGGCGTCAGCGGCGGGCTGGCCGAGCACACCGGCATCGACGCCCTGCTGTGGCGGGTCGCCTTCGCCGGCCTCACCCTCGCCGGCGGGGCGGGCATCCCGGTCTACCTGGTGCTCTGGCTGCTCATGCCGCCGGCCCCCGCCGGCCCGGCCGACCGGACCAACGTGCTCGACGAGTGGGTCGAGCGCCTCCGCGGCCGGCTCAGCAGCGACCGCACGCCCCCCGCCGCCGGCTGACCACTGCTCCCGGCGACCACCGGCGGACGGCTGCCCTCGTCAGCGGACCGGGCAGCCGGACGCCGGCGGTCAACGCGACGGCGCCGGGAGCAGGCCGCGGTCGGCGGCGATGGCGACCGCCTCGGTCCGGCCGGACGCCGACAGCTTGGCCAGGATGTTGCTGACGTGCACGCTGGCCGTCTTCTCGCTGATGAACAGCGCCGCGCCGATCTGCCGGTTGGTCCGGCCCTGCGCCATCAGGGCCAGCACCTCGGCCTCCCGCGGCGTCAGGACGTCGGACACCTCGACCTGCCGTTCCCCGGTCACCTCGGCGACCAGCCGGCCGCGCCGGGCCAGCCCCTCGACGGCCGTGCGCAGCGGCTCGGCGCGCAGCCGCAGGGCCACCTCGTGCGCGGCCTTCAGCTCGGCCGCCGCGGCGGCCCGGTCGTCGGCGGCCAGCAGGGCCTCGGCCAGCCGGTACCGCGAGCGCGCCTGCTCGTGGACGTGCCCGTAGCCGAACAGCTCGACCGCCCGCCGCCACGGCTCCGGCGCGGTGCTCCCCCGCAGCCGGCCGGCCTCGGCCTCCAGCCGGGCCACCCAGGCCCGCGCCTCGATCCCCGCCGGTCCGGTGACCGGGTCGTGCACCCGCGCCGCGGCCCGGGCCAGCTCGGCCAGGGACTCCCCCTCGGCCAGCCAGCCCGCCTCGGCGGTCGCGTCCCCGGTCAGCCGGGCCGCGGCCGCCGCGTCGGCCACTGCCGCCAGCGCCGTCGCCGCCAGCCGCACCGTGGCCAGCCGGTCGGCGCCCCACAGCTGCTCGAGCCGGCGGTCCGCCCACCGTGCCCGGTCGGCGGCCGTCCGGGCGTCGCCGGCCTGCGCGGCCAGCTCGATCTCCGCCGAGACGGTGGCCAGCATCAGCAGCACGTGGGAGTCCCACCGGGCGGCGAGCCCCTGCGCCCAGCTCAGTCGCGCCCGCGCCGCCGGGTCGCCGCGTCCGACGAGCACCAGCAGGGCGTCGGCCCGCACGTGCGCGGCCATGTCGGGCACCCGGGCCAGCTGGTCGGCGGCGGCGAGGCTCCCGTCCCAGTCGCCCGCCGCGAAGCGGGCCACCACCTCCAGGTGCCGGAGCTCCGCGCCGTAGAAGGACCACTCGACGCCCAGCGCCTCTGCCCGGGCGAGGCCGGCGCCGGTGTGCTCGAGGGTCTCGGCCAGCTCGCCGGCCTCGTGGGCGACGATCGCCAGGCTGAACCACACCCGCATCTCGACGTCCGGGTCACCGGACCGCTGCGCCCGCGCCCGCGCCTCCTGCAGCCGCGCCCGCACCGTCGGCAGGTCACCGGCCCCCCGCAGCCGGGCCAGCGAGACGGCGGTGTCGGCCCACGCGCTGTCCAGGCCCAGCGCGTCGGCCGCGGCGAGGGCCTCCTCGGCAACCGCGAGCCCCTCCTCGACCCGCCCCAGCGCGTAGAGCGTGCGGGCATGGGTGGCCGCCGCCCACGTGCGCACCACCGACGGGGGCTGCGCCGGGACCAGCCGCATCGCCGCCGAGCTCTCGGACAGCGCCTCCGCCTGCTGCTCGATCCGGGCGAGGCCCTGGGCCAGCGTGTAGTGCACCCGCGCCCGGGCCTCGGGGTCGCCGTCCGGGCCGAGCAGGTCCTGCGCCGAGCGGAGCAGCGCCACCGCCCGGTGCAGCTCCCCGACCGCCCGGGCGGCGGCCGCGGTGTCCAGCAGAAGCAGCCACTGCGCCCGGCCGGCGCGGTCGGCGGCGTCGGGGACCGCCGGCCACAGCGCGAGGGCGGCCTCCAGGTGCTGCAGCTGCTCGGCGGGCGCACCGACCCGGCGGGCGGCGTCGGCGGCCTCGAGGGAGGCGGCGAGCGCCCCGGGCAGGTCGTTGCTCTCCCGCGCGTGGTGGGCGCGCTCCGCGGCGGTGCCGGCGGCCGGGTGCGCGGCGAGGTGCGCGGCGACCGCGGCGTGCAGCCGGACGCGCTCGCCGGGCAGCAGGTCGGCCAGCACGGCCTCCCGCACCAGTGCGTGCCGGAACCGGTAGCGCCCGTCCGCGGAGACGACGAGCAGGTGCCGGTGCACGGCCTCGGCCAGCGCCTGCTCCACCTCCGCGGGGGGCTGCCCGGCGACGGCGGACACCAGTTCGTGGCGGACCTGCCGGCCGGCCACCGCAGCAGCCTTCAGCACCTGCTGAGCGGCCGGCGCCAGTTGCTCCACGCGGGCCAGCAGCACGTCGGTGAGGCCCAGCGGCAGCACCTCTCCCGCCAGCCCGGCGGCCAGCAGCTCCTCGGCGTAGAAGGCGTTGCCCTCCGCCCGCGCCACGACGTCGTCCACCGTGCCGGGCGGCGGGTCGCCGGCCGCGGCGGCGAGACCGCGCACGAGCTCCCGCACGTCGGCGTCCGGCAGCGGCTCGAGGGCGAGCCGCTCCACCCCCGGCAGGCGCACCAGCTCGGCGAGCAGCGGGCGCAGCGGGTGGCGCCGGTGCAGGTCGTCGGCACGGTAGGAGGCGACGACGGCGACGGGGTCGTCGACGAGCCGGGCCAGCAGGTACCGGAGCAGGTCACGGCTGGACCGGTCGGCCCAGTGCAGGTCCTCCAGCACCACCAGCAGCGGCGCGTCCTCGGCCAGCTCGGCGAGCAGGGACGCCACCGCCTCGAACAGCTGCAACCGGCCGTCGTCGGCCGGTGGACGCAGCGTCGGGTGCGCCGACTCCCCCGCCCGGTCGGCGTCGGCAGCCGGCGGCGCCGTGGTGCCCGGCCGGCCGGTGAGCAGCCCGGCGAGGACCGGGTGGCCGGCCAGCCGGGGAGCGAGGGCGGGGTCGGTCGGGACCGGCCGCAGCAGGTCGACGAAGGGCAGGTAGGACAGTCCGACGTCGCCCAGGTCGACGCAGTGACCGGTGAGCACCCGCACGCCCCGCGCGGCGGCCCGCCCGCTGAGCTCGTCGAGCAGGCGCGTCTTGCCCACGCCGGCGTCGCCGGCGAGCAGCACCGCCGACGGGCGGCCCTCGACCGCCCGGTCGACGTGCGCCATCAGCCGGGCGAGCTCGGCCGCCCGGCCCACCAGGGGTGCGTCGTCCCACCGTGGCACGGCACCGATCGTGGCACGGGCCTCCGACCGGACCGGGGCCGCCGGCACCGGGACGTCAGGCGTCCCGGTGCCGGCCGAGGGACCAGGACCGGCGCCCGGGACGCCGCCCGGCCGTCACCAGCTGCTCGCGCCGGTAGACCAGCTCGGCCTCCAGGGCGGGGTTGGGGTAGCGCATCGTCATGACCGTCTCCTCGTGGTGTCCGGGGTGGACGAGGAGGACGGTCGTCCTGAGGGGTGGCCGCCCACATCGGTCGGCCACGCGGACCCGACCCGCCGGCCGGCGCCGGCGGGTCTGAGGCCCCTCAGACGTCAGCGCAGCTCGGTGCCCTTGCTCTCGCGCAGGGTGAGGATGACCGCGAACGCGATGGCGGCACCGGCGGCCACGTACCAGAAGAACCAGAGCGGGTGCCCGGCCTCCGACAGCGCCGTGATGACCAGCGGTGCGGTGCCGCCGAACAGCGCGACGGTGAGGTTGTACCAGGCACCGATCCCGGTGGCCCGCAGCTCGGTGGGGAACAGCTCGCTCATGATCGCCGGGGCGATCGAGGCGAACAGCGCGTAGAGGCCCAGGCCGGTGCAGAACACCACGATCAGCGAGAACAGGTTGTCCTGGACCAGGAAGGACAGCGGGACGATCAGCACCGCCATGGCCCCGGACCAGATCAGCATCTGCGGCTTGCGCCCGATCCGGTCCGACAGTGCGCCGAACGGATAGCACAGCGCGACGAACAGTGCGGTGCCGACCGAGAGGGCGATGAAGACGTCGGTCTTGTCGGCGCCCCGGAACGCGATCGCGAACGGCGTCAGGGCGCTGAAGAACGTGTAGTACGACAACGTCGAGAGCAGGGTGAACGCCATCAGCTGCACGACGGCCTTCGGGTGGTGCTTGATGGTCTGCAGCAGCGGGTTCTTCGTCGCCCGCGCCTTCTCGGCGTTCTCCTCGAACTGCTCGGTCTCCACCAGCGAGCGGCGCAGCCACATGCCGATGAAGCCCAGCAGGCCGCCGATGAAGAAGGCGATCCGCCAGCCGTAGGACTGCAGCTGGTCCTCGCTCAGCACGCTTGTGAGCAGCACGCCCAGCAGCGAGGCAGCCAGCAGCGCACTACCGGTGGAGATGTAGAAGAAGGCCGAGTAGCGGCCGCGGTGCGCCGGCGGGGCGATCTCACCGAGGTAGGCCGACGCGTTCGAGACCTCGCCGCCCAGCGACATGCCCTGCGCGATGCGGGCCAGCAGCAGCCCGATCGGCGCCAGCCACCCGACCTGCTCGTAGGTCGGCAGCAGGGCGATCACCATGGAGCCGCCGGCCATCAGCAGGATGGTCAGCAGCATCCCGGCCTTGCGGCCGCGCAGGTCGGCGAAGCGGCCCAGCAGCAACCCGCCCAGCGGCCGGAAGAAGAAGGCCAGCGCGTACGTCGACGTCGCCCCGATCAGCGCCAGCGCCTCGTTCTCGGAGGGGAAGAACTGGCCGGCGAAGAAGACCACGAAGGTCGCGTACACCGTCCAGTCGAACCACTCGACGGCGTTGCCGATGCTGGCCGAGACCAGGGTGCGGATCGGCAGCTTGTGCTGCTCGGTGCCCGTCCCGGGTGTCTGGGTCGTGCCGGCCATGAGAGGCTCCTCGTCTCGACGCCAGTGTCGCCGGTCACGGTAGTGATGACCGGCGAGGACGGCAGCACGGGGGCCGGAAGACCTCAGGACACGTCGTAGTCCGCCTCCTCGGACACGTCGTCGTCCTCGTCGTCCCCGTCGTCGTCGGGCTCGGGCACCACGTCGTCCTGCGCGGGGTCGAAGACCCCGTTGCCGTCGGTGTCGGCGTAGAGGGTGGCCTCCAGGTCGTCGTCCTCGGTGAGCGGCGGGTCGAGGGGCACCTGCACGTCGGTGACGACGCCGGCCGGGAGCACGGTGGTGCCCAGCACGCGGTCGTCGTCGTCATCGCCCCGGGTGACGACCACGAAACCGGCCACCGGCAGGGCCACCCGGGCGAGGACGGCGAGGTCGCCCGCTCCGGCCTGGTCCTCGAACGTCACGTCGGCCGCCGCGTCGCCGGCCGCCGCGCCTCCGCCGCCGCCCGCCGGCGCGGCCGGCGCGCCGGACGTCGGGGAGGCACCGCCGGGGACGCTGATCGAGGCGGCGGCGGGCGCCGAGGCCTCCTCGTCGGCTCCCCCGCAGGCGGGCAGCACGAAGAGGGCGGAGACGGCGGCGGCGAGCAGGAGTCGGGAGCGGTTCATGCCCCGATACTGGGTCCTCCCCATGAGGGGCGCATGGACCGCGGATGAGGCGTTCCTCATCCGCGGACGGCGCGTGACCCGCGGACCGCCGGGGCACCGGGGAGGAGGCGGCCGACCGGACGCCGTCCCCGCCGGGAGGAGCCCCGTGGCCGACGCCACCGACCTGTCCCCCACCGTCTTCGTGCTCTTCGGTGCGACCGGTGACCTCGCCCGCCGGATGGTGCTGCCCGCCTTCTTCGAGCTGGCCCGCCACGACCTGCTGCCGCGGGAGTGGCTGCTGGTCGGCAGCGGGCGGGGCGAGGAGTCCGCCGAGGAGTTCGCCGAGCGGGTCCGCGACGCGCTGACCGAGTTCGGCCCGCACCCGGACGAGGGTCCGTGGGAGGAGTTCGCCGCCCGGCTGCGCTTCGCCGGGGGCGGGTTCGGCCCGGCGGACCCGGGCACGCTGCCCGACGTGCTGGCCGCGGCCCGCGAGGAGGTCGGCGCGGACGCCCAGCTGGTGCACTACCTCGCCGTCCCGCCCACCGCCTTCGCCGACCTGACCCGCGCCTTCGACGCGCACGGTCTCGCCGCGGGCGCCCGGGTGGTCTACGAGAAGCCGTACGGGACCTCCCCGGAGACGTTCCGCGAGCTCGACGAGCTCGTGCACGAGGTCTTCGACGAGCAGCAGGTCTTCCGGATCGACCACTTCCTGGGCAAGGAGGGCACCCAGACGCTGCACGTGCTGCGGTTCGCCAACGGCGTGTTCGAGCACCTGTGGAGCCGGGAGCACGTCGCCCAGGTGCAGATCGACGTCCCGGAGGACCTCGACGTCGCCGACCGGGCCGAGTTCTACGACGCCACCGGCGCGACCCTGGACATGCTGGTCACGCACCTGTTCCAGGTGGCCGCCGAGGTGGCCATGGAGCCACCGGTGAGCCTGGGCGCCGAGGACCTGCAGGAGGCCCGGGAGGCCGTGCTCGCCGCCTTCCGGCCGCTGTCCCCCGGGGACGTCGTGCTGGGCCAGTTCGACGGCTACCGCGACATCGACGGCGTGGCCGACGACAGTCGCACCGACACCTACGTCGCCGCCCGGCTGCTCGTGGACACCGACCGCTGGCGGGACGTGCCGTTCCTGCTGCGCACCGGGAAGCGGCTGCCGGAGAGCCAGGAGCGGGTCAGCCTGCTGCTGCGGCCCCCCGCCGGGCCGGTCCGGGACGTCCCCGGCGCCGGCAACGTGGTGTCCCTGTCGCTGAGCGGCGACGGTGCGCTGGACCTCCGCCTGGTCGCCAAGCAGCCCGGCCCGGACCTGCGGCTGGCCGAGGCGACCGCGTCCCTGGACCTCGGCGACGTGCCCGGCGGGACACCGCTGGCCCCGTACGTGTCGCTGCTGCACGACGTGCTCACCGGCGACCGGTCGCTGTTCACCACCGCCGCCGGCCTGGCGCACGCCTGGGCCGCGGTGCAGCCCGTGCTGGACTCCCCGCCGCCGGTGCACGGCTACGACCCCGGCAGCTGGGGGCCGGCCGAGGCCGACGCCCTGCCCGGGCCGACCGGCTGGCTGGTGGGCCGACCCGGCCGTTGAGCGCGGGCCCGGGGGCCTCTCGCGTCTGGGTCCGGACCGGACGCTGGTCGCCTCGCGGCGCTTTGCACATCCGCGGCTCCAGCCTCCGACCGAGGTCGGAGCGGTGTTCCGCGGCGGCAGTTATCAAGTGGAGCCCGGGGACACAGGTCGCCCGGCCCGGACGTCGTCCACCGTACCCGCGGTGGCCGGCACGTGCCTGCGACCGCGGTCCCGGCGGGGCCGGGTCGCCGGCGGACGGCGTGCCAGACTCCCGGCGTGGCCGACCTGACCGATGCCGAGGCGCGGGTGCTGGCCGCCGTCGAGGAGAGCTGGCTGGTCGACCGGCTGCGGGAGCTGGTCGCCGTCCCCTCCGTCGGCGGCACGGCGGCGGAGTGCGAGGCCCAGCACCTGGTCGCCGGCTGGCTGACCGGGCTGGGCGCGGACGTCGACGTGTGGCCGATCGACCTGCAGGCCGCGGCGGCCGCCGAGGACGCCCCCGGTCAGGAGGTCGACCGCACCGAGGCCTGGGGCGTGGTCGGCACGGTCGGCGGCGGGGACGGCGAGCCCGGCCTGGTGCTCAGCGGGCACACCGACGTCGTCCCGGCCGGGGACCCGGCCCTGTGGCCGGCCGACCCTTTCACCCCACGGGTGGCCGACGGGCGGCTGCACGGCCGCGGGGCGTGCGACATGAAGGGCGGCGTGGTCGCTGCCCTGGGCGTGGTCCGGGCCCTGCGGGCCGCCGGTGTGCGGCTGGCCCGGCCGCTGGCGGTGCACAGCGTCGTGGGCGAGGAGGACGGCGGGCTGGGCGCCTGGGCCACTCTGGCCCGGGGTCACCGGGGCGCGGCCTGCGTCATCCCCGAGCCCACCGCCGGGACGGTGATGACCGCCAGCGCCGGGGCGCTGACCTTCCGGCTGACCGTCGTCGGGCTGGCCGCGCACGGCGCCATGCGCGACCAGGGGGTCAGCGCGATCACGCTCTTCGAGCACGTGCACGCCGCGCTGCGGGAGCTCGAGGCGCAGCGCCAGCACGGCACCGCGGGCCGGTTCGCCGGCACCGACCTTCCCTACGGCATCTCGATCGGCCGGCTCCGGGCCGGCGACTGGGCGAGCACCGTGCCCGACCGGCTCGTCGCCGAGGGCCGGTACGGGGTGCGGGTCGGGGAGGCCGTGGCCGACGCGCGCGCGGAGTTCGAGGCCACCGTCGCGCGGGCCTGCGCCGGCCACCCCTGGCTCTCCGGGCACCCGGTGCGGGTCGAGTGGGTCGGCGGCAGCTTCGCCAGCGGGCAGCTGGCCCAGGACTCCCCGCTGCTGCCCCTGGTCCAGCAGGCGGCGGTCGACGCCGGTGGCCCGCGCCCGCCGGAGAAGGCGGTGCCCGCCGGCACGGACCTGCGCCTCTACGCCGCCGCCGGCATCCCGACCCTGCACCTGGGGCCCGGCGACCTCGGGCTCGCCCACGCACCCCGGGAGAACGTGCCCGTCGCCGACGTCGTGCACGTGACCCGGGCGCTCGCCCTCACCGCGCTGCGCAGCTGCGGGGTGCGGTGATGTCCACCGTCTCGTTCGAGTCGTGGGCGGAGCTGGCCGGGAACTCCCCCACCTCGCGCACCGAGTGGGCCGCCGTCGTCGGCGCCTGGTCCGAGCCGCACCGCAGCTACCACGACCTCGCCCACCTGGCGGCGGTGCTCGGCCTGGTCGAGGAGTTCGCCGCCGCCGCGACGGACCTGACCGCGGTGAAGCTCGCCGCCTGGTACCACGACGTCGCCTACGACCCGCGGCGCAGCGACAACGAGGAGGTCAGCGCCGCCCGCGCGCGGATCGGGCTGGTCGGCCTGGTGGACGACGCGACGGTGGCCGAGGTGGCCCGGCTGGTGCTGGTCACCGCCCGGCACGACCCCGAGCCGGACGACGCCGACGGCGCGGTGCTCTGCGACGCCGACCTGGCGGTGCTCGCCGGGCCGCCCGCGGCGTACGCCGCCTACGCCTCCGCGGTGCGGGCGGAGTACGGGCACCTCTCCGACGCCGAGTTCACCGCCGGCCGCACCCGGGTGCTCGAGCAGCTGCTCGCCCTGCCTGCCCTGTACCGGCAGCCGAGGGTCGCGCAGGCGTGGACCGGGCCGGCCCGGGCCAACCTGACCGCCGAGCTGCGCCTGCTGCGGGCCCGGGCGGCCGGCGCCGGGGAGTCCTGAGCACCGCGGTCACCCCTTGGGGTCAGGGCCGCTGGTGACCGGGTGCGGCCGGGCGGAGCGTGGGCACCCGCACCGTGCGCCCGGCCGCCCGGCCGGACCCGCCTCGTGCGGGCGCGGAACCCCACAGACAAGGAACACGTCATGCGGCTCGGAACCGGGATCGTCCTGCTCGCGCTCGGCGCCATCCTCGCCTTCGCCCTGCGCGTCGAGCTCAGCGGCATCGACCTGCGGGTCGTCGGCTGGATCCTGATGCTGGCCGGCGCGCTGGGCGTCGTGCTGGAGCTGGCGGTCTGGGCGCCGCGCCGGCGCACCCGGGTCGTGCACGAGGGCTACGGCCAGCCCCCCGTCGCCGGGCCCACCCGCCGGACGACGACCGACGAGACCTACTGACCGCTGCTCAGCGGCGGGCCTTGCGGACCCGGAGGCCCGCCGCGAGCAGCCGCTGCAGCAGCTCCCGGCAGCCCACCGGCTCGGCGCCGGCGGCCACCGCACGGTCGTAGAGCTCCTCCGGGACGTCGTAGTGGTCGCCCTGGAACGCCCTCCGGGGGATGTCCAGGGCGGACGCGGCGAAGGCGTGCAGCTCCTCCTGGCTGACGTCGCTGACCAGGTGCGACCACCGGCGCCCCCGCCAGGGCCACACCGGGGTGTCGATGAGCACGGCCACCGGGACAGTCTGCGTCGGGGGGCCCGACTAGCGTCTGCCGGGTGAGCCGAGAGATCCGCTGGGGCGTCGTCGGGCCCGGCCGCATCGCCGAGAACGTGGTCCGCGACTTCGCCGAGGTCGACGGCGCCCGGGTGACCGCGGTCGCGTCCCGGTCGGCCGACCGCGCCCGGCACTTCGCCGACCGGCACGGCATCGAGCGCGCGCACGGCTCCTACGCCGACGTCCTGGACGACCCCGACGTCGACGTCCTGTACGTCGCCACGCCGCACCCGCAGCACCACGCGGTCGCGCTGGGTGCGCTGCGCGCGGGCAAGGCGCTGCTGGTGGAGAAGGCGTTCACCGCGACGCTGGCCGGCGCCCGGGAGGTGGTTGCGCTGTCCCGGGAGACCGGCGTCTTCACCATGGAGGCGATGTGGACCCGCTTCCAGCCGGCCGTCGTCCGGCTGCGCGAGCTGGTCGCCGAGGGCGCGATCGGCGAGGTGCGCTCGGTGCAGGCCGACCTGGGCGTGCAGCGCGAGTTCGACCCCGCCGACCGGCTGTTCGCCAAGGAGCTCGGCGGCGGGGCGCTGCTGGACCTGGGCGTCTACGTCGTCTCCTTCGCCCAGATGCTGCTGGGCACGCCCGACTCGGTCACCGCCACCGGGTCGCGGTTCGAGACCGGGGTCGACGCGGAGGCCTCCCTGCTGCTGGGCTACGCCGACGGCCGGTCGGCCACGCTGATGACCTCGCTGCGCAACGGGCTGCCCGGGCAGGCCCGGGTCTTCGGCACCGCCGGGTGGATCGACGTCCTGCCGCGCTTCCACCACCCGCAGACGATCGTGCTGCACCGGCCCGACGCCGACCCCGAGCCGATCACCCGCCCGCAGCTCGGGACGGGGTACGCGCACGAGCTGATCGAGGTCACCGAGTGCCTGCGGGCCGGGCGCAGTGAGAGCGCGGTCATGCCGCTTGTCGACACCCTCGCCGTCCAGGACGTGCTCGAGCAGGCCGCCGGTCAGCTCGGCGTGACGTTCGCCGAGGACCCCGCCGTCCTCTGAGCCCGCTTGGGCGGCGGCTTCGGCGGCCAGGCGGCCCCGCTGGCCTCCGCCATCGTGGGCACCCGGGTGTGCTCGCGGCCGGTGGCGCGGACGGCCTCGGCGAAGACCACGGCGTCGACCGTGGCCGCACCCCCGGGGTCGTTGTTGAAGTACACCAGCACGTCGTCGTCCTCGTAGGTGTCCGACAGCCGGTCCGCCCACAGCCGCAGGGTGTCCGGTCGGTACCCCCAGCCGTCCTGGCCGGTGTGCAGCCGCAGGTACCCCCACTCGGTGGTGCGCCACAGCGGCGCGATCGGCTGCTCCGCCCGGTCGGCCCAGCACAGCGCCGCCCCGTACCGCTCCAGCAGCGCCCGGACGTCGTCGGTCCACCAGCTCTCGTGCCGCGGCTCGACCGCCACCCGGGTGCCGGCCGGGAACTGGCCCAGGCACTCCCGCAGCAGGTCGACGTCCGCGCGCAGTGTCGGCGGCAGCTGCAGCAGCACGGCGTCCAGCCGATCACCGAGCCCCGCCACCCGGTCCATCAGCCGGGCGACCGGCTCGGCCGGCTCGCGCAGCCGCTTGATGTGGGTCAGGTACCGGCTGGCCTTGACCGCCCAGCGCACGTCCGGCGGGGTGCGCTCGCGCCACGCCTGGAACGTGCTGCGCTCGGGCAGCCGGTAGAAGGCGTTGTTGCTCTCCACGGTGGCGAAGTGGGCGGCGTGGTGCTCCAGCCACAGCCGCTGGGGCAGCGCCGGCGGGTAGAAGCGGCCCCGCCAGTCGCGGTACTGCCAGCCCGACGTCCCGATCACCACCGTCACCCCGGCGGGCTACCCGCCCGGGGCTCCCGCACTCGGCGGACCGGCCGCGCCCCCCTGGATTGGGGACCGTCGCTCCCCCTCCGCTCGGCTGCCGGGGCCGCCCGCCGTCGAGGACCGTCTTGGCACGCCCCCGATCAGCCGACCGGAGGTGGCGACAGTCGACCTGCGGAGAACGACGATGACCAGGACACGCTCGACCTCTTCCGGTGGTCGCGGGAGCGGACGTGGAGCTGAGGCTCCGTCCGCATCGCGGCAGCCCCGATCCGGCCGGCGGGTGGGCTCGGCCCTCCTCGCCGGCACCCTCGCGGTCGGCGGGGCCGTGGTCGGCCTCGGCGGCATCGCCCAGGCCGAGAACCCGCCCCTGGGCCCCGGCAACATCGAGATCTTCAACCACCGCGACATGGTTGCGTTGGAGGGGTACACCGACCAGGCCGGTGAGACGGCGACCGTCACGGTCAGCCGCGGCGGCCAGGTCGTCGGCATCGGCGAGGGGACGGTCGACGAGACCGGGTTCCTGGAGTTCAACCACCCCGGCGGCGAGTGCTGGATCGGCGTCACCCCCGACATCAAGGGCGGCGACCTGGTCGAGGTCTCCTTCGACCGGTCGGCGTTCGTCGACGGCGCCACCGTGGGCTCGGCGGTCATCACCTCGGTGACCGGCAGCCCGGTCAAGGCCACCCCCGACGTGGCCGGCGACGTCGAGGGGACCGTCACCATCTCGGGCACCTACGGCGCGGACGTCGACCTGTCCCGCTTCGTGGTCGAGGTCGTCAACCCGGAGATGCGGCGTCCGGACCCGAGCACGCCGCCGACCACGATCGGCGAGCGGGCCATCGGCTGGATCCCGGTCGACGACCCCGCGCACCCCAACGGCGGCCCCGGCTTCACCGCCACCGGTTCGGCGGCCGACGGCCGGTTCACCGCGACCTTCGGCCTGCAGTCGGCGGCCGACCAGCAGCGGGTCCTCGACGGCGAGCACGTCGTCCTGACCTGGCTGGCCGACGGCCCGGCCGACCTCGCCCTCGGCGCCACGCAGTACGAGTTCGGTGAGTCCGACGGTCCCGGCTTCGGCGGTTGCCCCGCCGGCCCGGGCACGCAGCCCCCGGTGCCCCCGACCAGCGCGGAGCTGACCGCCGGGACCGACTCGATCACCGTGAAGTGGACCGCCCCGACGCAGGCCCCGGACGCCAAGGCCATCTCGCAGTACCGGGTCGCGGCCGTCGACGCCGTCCTCGGCCAGGAGGTGGCGGTCCGCACCGGCTCCACCGAGGTCACCGTGCAGGCCCTCGAGCGCCGGAGCTACGAGATCACCATGGAGGCCTACAACGGCCACATGTGGAGCCCGGTCCAGCCCCTGGGCACCGTGGACCTGGTGACCGGCACCGTCGTCCCCGGCCCGGGAGGCAGCATCGGCGGCGGTGGCGGCGGTGGGGACACCGGCGGGGGTGACGGCGGCGAGCAGCTGGAGGCGCCCGCGGCACCGACCAGCGTCACCGCGACGGCCACCGGGCTCGACACCATGGACGTCAGCTGGGCCGCCGCGGCCGGTGCCACGTCCTACGAGGTGAGCGTGAGCTCCGCCGCGGCCGGCGCCGTCGTCCCGGCCCCGGTCACCGTGACGGCCCCGGCCACCAGCACGACGCTGACCGGTCTGAGCGCGGGCACGGCGTACACCGTGTCGGTGCGGGCCGCCAACGCCGCGGGGGCCGGCCCGTCGGCCACCGCCACGGCCACCACCCTGGCCCGGGTCGCACCCGGGGCGGCCACGGTGACCCGGGTGCTGTCGGCACACGAGGCCACCACCCTGGAGTGGCGCGCCGCCGCGGCCGGCAACGCGGCCAGCCCGGTCACCGGCTACGACCTGGTGGCCACCCCGGTCGCCGGGACCACCGGGGCCGCCCCGGTCACCGTGCCGGTCGGCGCGGTCACCAACGGGACGGTCACGGGGCTCCGCAACGGGGTCACCTACCGGCTGGAGGTCTTCGCCAGGACCGGTGACCTGCGGGGACCGGCCGGCGCGTTCGCGACCGGCGTGTCCACCACCGTCGTCCCCAACGACCAGGTGACGGTCAGCCGCGCCCAGTACCGGGACGGCAAGCGGGAGTACAAGATCCTCGGCACGGCCCAGGACGCCACGCAGAACACCGTCACGGTGACGACCTCCGGCGGCGCCGTCATCCGCGCCGGCGTCCCGGTCGCCGCCGACGGCAGCTGGTCGATCGACCTCCGGAACGGCCCGGCGCTGCCGGCCGACAACCGGATCGTCGTGACCTCCAGCTCGGGCGCCAAGCTCACGACCGCGGTGACGCGCTCGCGCTGACCCGACAGCAGACCGAGGGCCCGTCACCACACGGTGGCGGGCCCTCGGGCTGTCCGCGGCCGGCCGGCTGTGCTGGGGTCGGGCCATGGCCGACGCGCCCGCCGTTCCAAGGACCGACCCGGCGGGGGCCGGGCCGGCGCTCTGGGTGGACCGGGTGGCCGAGCGGAAGGCGGCGGAGAACCGCATGCACCACGACGTCGTCAGGGACACCGCCGCGCTGCTCCCCCTCGGCGCCACCCTGGTCCGGGCGCGGGACGACGTGCGCGCCTCCGAACACGACGCGGGGCTGATCACCTGGGACGTGCTCGCCGACCCGGAGGGCAACGAGTTCTGCTGCTCCGCCCCCGGGTGACCACCCCGGGCCGGGGGTGGTCACCCGGCTCCGATGACCCCGCTGGACCCGCGGTGACCACCCGCGACCGCCCCGGGACGCCGACAGGGGCGGCCCCGCGAGTGCGGGACCGCCCCTGCCGGGCAGTGCTGGTGGTGCGGTGTGGAGCCTGGAACGGCTCCCTCGCAGGGCCCCGGGACGCGCGGAGCGTGTCCCGGGGAGCGAGGGGGTCCTCTTAGAAGGAGGTTAGAAGTCCATGCCGCCCATGCCACCGTCGCCGCCGCCGGCCATGGCCGGGGCGTTCTTCTCCGGCTTGTCGGCGATGACGGCCTCGGTGGTGAGGAAGAGCGCCGCGATGGAGGCGGCGTTCTGCAGCGCCGAGCGGGTGACCTTGGCCGGGTCGATGATGCCGGCCGCGACCAGGTCCACGTACTCGCCGGAGGCGGCGTTGAGGCCCCAGCCGGTCTCGGAGTTGCGGACCTTCTCCGCCACGACGCCGCCCTCGAGGCCGGCGTTGATGGCGATCTGCTTCAGCGGGGCCTCGAGCGCGACGCGCACGATGTTGGCACCGGTCGCCTCGTCACCCTCGAGCTCCAGCTTGTCGAAGGCGACGGCCGCGGCCTGCGCCAGGGCGACGCCACCACCGGCGACGATGCCCTCCTCGACGGCGGCCTTGGCGTTGCGCACCGCGTCCTCGATGCGGTGCTTGCGCTCCTTGAGCTCGACCTCGGTCGCGGCGCCGGCCTTGATGACGGCGACGCCACCGGCCAGCTTGGCCAGCCGCTCCTGCAGCTTCTCGCGGTCGTAGTCGGAGTCCGACTTCTCGATCTCGGCGCGGATCTGGTTGACGCGACCCTGGATCTGGTCGGCGTCACCGGCGCCCTCGATGATGGTCGTCTCGTCCTTGGTGGTGACGAACTTGCGCGCCCGGCCCAGCAGGGACAGGTCGGCGGTGTCCAGCTTGAGGCCGACCTCCTCGCTGATGACCTGGCCACCGGTGAGGATGGCGATGTCGTTCAGCATGGCCTTGCGGCGGTCGCCGAAGCCCGGGGCCTTCACCGCGACGGACTTGAAGGTGCCGCGGATCTTGTTGACCACCAGGGTCGCGAGGGCCTCGCCCTCGACGTCCTCGGCGATGATCGCCAGGGGCTTGCCGGACTGCATGACCTTCTCCAGCAGCGGGAGCAGGTCCTTGACCGAGGAGATCTTGCTGTTGACGACCAGGATGAACGGGTCGTCGAGCACGGTCTCCATGCGGTCGGTGTCGGTGACGAAGTACGCCGACAGGTGACCCTTGTCGAAGCGCATGCCCTCGGTGAGCTCGAGCTCGAGACCGAAGGTGTTGCTCTCCTCGACGGTGATGACACCTTCCTTGCCGACCTTGTCCATCGCCTCGGCGATGAGCTCGCCGATGGCCGGGTCGGCGGCGGAGATCGAGGCCGTGGCCGCGATCTGCTCCTTGGTCTCGACGTCCTTGGCGGTGGAGAGCAGGTAGTCCGAGACGGCGGCGACGGCCTTCTCGATGCCCTTCTTCAGGGCCATCGGGTTGGCGCCGGCGGCGACGTTGCGCAGCCCCTCGCGGACGAGGGCCTGGGCGAGCACGGTGGCGGTGGTGGTGCCGTCACCGGCGACGTCGTCGGTCTTCTTGGCGACCTCCTTGACCAGCTCGGCCCCGATCTTCTCCCAGGGGTCCTCGAGCTCGATCTCCTTGGCGATGCTCACACCATCGTTGGTGATGGTGGGCGCGCCCCACTTCTTCTCGAGTACGACGTTGCGGCCCTTGGGACCGAGGGTCACCTTGACGGCGTCGGCGAGGGTGTTCATGCCCCGCTCGAGGCCGCGGCGAGCCTCTTCCTCGAAGGCGATCATCTTGGCCATGTGGTGATGTCCTCCATGCGTGGATCGCTGGCTGGTCAGGTCCGGCGCCCGCGACGGACGACACCGGCGGCGTGGACGCTCCTGCGGCCCACGACCGGTGTCTCACCGTTCCGACCTGGTTGGCACTCAGGTACTCCGAGTGCCAACCACGAGTCTGGCACTCGACCCATCCGAGTGCAAGAACGGGGGTCCACGCAGGCCCCCGGGACGCCGGAGGCCCGGCCCCCTGACGGGGACCGGGCCTCGGGTGTCACCGCGTCACTCGGCGCGGACGGCGTCCGCCTGCGGCCCCTTCTCGCCCTGCACGACCTCGAAGGAGACGCGCTGTCCCTCGTCGAGGCTCTTGTACCCGTCCATCTGGATGGCCGAGTAGTGGACGAAGACGTCCTGGCCGCCGTCGACGGCGATGAAGCCGAAGCCCTTCTCGGCGTTGAACCACTTCACGGTGCCCTGTGCCACGTGTGCTCCCACGTTCCGTGCGTGCGGACGGCCCCCGGGACGGGTAGCCGGGTGTCAGCTCTTCCGCCCGTCGAACACGAACGTGGGACCCGAACCGCGCGGAACGGTACAGCAGGCGACAGCGCTGGCCAGGGGCCCGACGCGCGGTCTCACCCGAACTGTGGTACGGCCCGTCCAGGGCACCGCCCCGAGCTCGCGAGGGGTGGGGGGGGGGGGGGACGGGGTCCTTCACCCGATCAGGCCGGCCGCCCGGAGCGAGGCCAGCGACGGCTGGACCCGGTGCGTTGGGCCGACCACCGGCAGCAGCGGGTCGAGGGTCTTGAGCCCCTCACCGGTGTTGAGGACGACGACCTCCCGGCTGGGGTCGAGCCGACCGCTCTCGACCAGCTTCCGCAGCACCGCGACGGTGACCCCGCCGGCCGTCTCACCGAAGATGCCCGTCGTCCGGGCCAGGTCACGGATGCCGGCGACGATCTCCTCGTCCCCCGCCCGGCCGACCGAGCCGCCGGTGCGCCGGACGGCGTCCAGGGCGTAGGGGCCGTCGGCGGGGTTGCCGATGGCGAGGGACTTGGCGATGCCGGTGGCCCTGACCGGCTTGACCACGTCCCAGCCGTTGTCGAAGGCGGTGGCGATCGGGTCGCAGCCGGCCGACTGGGCGCCGAAGACCTTCCAGTCGGTGGCCTCGACGACGCCGGCGGCGGTCAGCTCGCGCCAGGCCTTGTCGACCTTGGTCAGCAGCGACCCCGACGCCATCGGGATGACGACCTGGGCGGGGATGCGCCAGCCGAGCTGCTCGGCGATCTCGTAGCCCATCGTCTTGGAGCCCTCGGCGTAGTAGGGCCGGACGTTCTGGTTGACGAAGGCGGTGTCCTCGAACTCGTCGGTCTCGGCGAGCTCACTGGTGAGCCGGTTGACCTCGTCGTAGGACCCGTCCACGGCGACCAGGGCCTGGCCGTACACGGCGGACTGGACGATCTTGCCCGGCTCGAGGTCGCTGGGCACGAAGACGAACGAGGGCAGCCCCATCCGCGCCGCGTGGGCGGCGACGGAGTTGGCCAGGTTGCCGGTCGAGGCACAGGCGATCTTGCGGTAGCCGAACGTCCGTGCCGCGGTGGCCGCCAGGCTGACCACCCGGTCCTTGAAGGAGTGCGTGGGGTTGGCGGAGTCGTCCTTGACCCAGAGCCCGCCGGTGATGCCGAGCTCGGCAGCCAGCCGGTCGGCGCGCACCAGCGGGGTCAGCCCCGGGTCGAGGGTGACCCGGTCGGCCGGGTCGTGCCCGACGGGCAGCAGCGGGGCGTAGCGCCAGATGTTCTGCGGCCCGGCCTCGATCTGTCCGCGGGTGACCGCGCGCATCAGCTCGCCGTCGTAGTCCACCTCGAGCGGGCCGAAGCACTCGGCGCAGGCGTGCTCGGCGATGAGGCCGAAGGTGGCGCCGCAGTTGCGGCAGACCAGGCCACGGGCCGGGTTGGGCGTGAGCGGGCCCCCTGCCGACGAGTCGGCCTGGGCGGCACCGGGAGCGGTCATGGTCATGCGACGACTACCTCCTCATCTTCCCCGCGCCGGGCCGTCGAGCCGCGCGGGACGGAATTGGCACCTTCCGGCCGCGGGTGTGCGGACGGCGGTTGCCGGGGCTTCGTCGGGCCGTGTCCCTCTGCCCCTCTGGATGAGTGGAACGGGGAGAGCCTACCCGCGGCGGGGGCGGCCGACCGCAACGGCCGACGAGGCCCGCCGGGCATCGGACAGGACGCTCCGCCGGGTACCGGCCAGGATGTCGGGGTGCCCACCCGCATCGTCTACACCGACCTCGACGGCACCATGGTCGGCCCGCGCGGGTCGTTCTGGCACACCGCCGCCCGCGCGCTGACCGCCACGCCGGCCACCGCCCTGCTCGAGCTGCACCGGGCGGGGGTCCCGCTGGTGCTGGTCAGCGGCCGGACCCACGAGCAGCTGGTGGAGGCGGCGCGGATCTTCGCCGCCGACGGGTCGATCGCCGAACTCGGGTCGCTGGTGAGCTGGGCGGGGGGCCGGGAGACCCACCTGCTCACCGGTGAGCTGCCGCGCGAGCACGCCGGACGCACGCCGATGGCGGTGATGGCCGAGCTCGGGGTGGTCGAGGAGCTGGTCGCCGCCCACGCCGGGCGGCTGGAGTGGCACGAGCCCTGGCACGCGACGCACACCGCCGACGCCCTGCTGCGGGGTCTGGTGGACGCCGCCGCCGTCGACGCGTGGCTGGCCGGGCGCGGCTGGGGCTGGCTGACGTTGAAGGACAACGGCCAGATCCCGGCCACCGCGCGGATGACGCTGGCGGAAGAGGCGCGGCCGCCGCGGGTCTACCACCTGATGCCGCGCGGCATCACGAAGGGCGCGGGGATCAGCTGGGACCTCGCCCGCCGCGGGCTGGACCCCGCCGACGCGGTGGCGATCGGCGACAGCGTCAGCGACCTGGAGATGGCCCCCGCGGTGTCCCGGTTGTGGATCACCGCCAACGGCGCCGCCGTCCCGGGGATGACCGGCCTGGTGGCCGCCGTCCCCAACGCGTCGGTGACCGACGCCCCCATGGGCGAGGGCTGGGCCCAGGCCGTCCTCGCCAGCCTGTAGGCCCCGTCCAGGGCACCGCCCCGAGCCTGCGAGGGGTGGGGAGGACGGGGTCCTCCTGGCGAGCTCGGTGCGAGCCTCCGGACGGGGCCGTCACGAGGTGACGTCCTTGCGGCTGAAGTGGCGGACGGCGAGGGCGGTGAACACCGCCGCGTAGGCCAGCCCCTGGACGACGCCGCGGAACAGGTCGGCGGAGTCGACGGGGGTCTGCAGCAGGTCGGTCCAGGCGTAGTTGAACGCCGTGGGGAACCAGTCGCGGATGCCGCCCAGCTGCTCGACCTGCTCCAGCACGGCGAAGACGACCGTGGTGAACACGGCGCCGCCGACCGCGGCCAGCGGGGCGTCGGTCACCGTGGAGAGCCAGAAGGCGAGGGTCCCGACGACGAGCAGGTGGACGGCGAGGTAGCCGACCATCCCGGCCAGCCGCAGCAGCGCCGTCCCCTGGTCCAGGGAGATGCCCACCGGCGTCTGCAGGTCCTCGAAGCCGAACGCGACCCCGCCGGCGACCAGCGAGACGGTGACCAGCACGACCAGCGAGCCGACCGACAGCACCAGGGCAGCCAGCCACTTCTGGCGGAGCAGCCGGGCCCGCGGGACCGGCGTGGCCAGCGCGTACCGCAACGACCCCCACTGCGCCTCGCTGGCCACCGTGTCACCGAAGAACAGCGCGAAGACCACCACGAGGAAGAAGCCGGTGGTGGCGAAGAGCACGAAGAGCGTCAGGTTGAGGCCGCTCGCCGTCGCGACGTCCACGAGGTTGACCCGGTCGTTCTCCGCCGCCTCCTCGCTGCCACCCAGCTTCAGCGCGCCGATGAGCAGGTGCGGCAGCACGACCATCAGCGCCAGGACGCCGAGGGTCCGGCGGCGCTTGAACTGCCGGCGCAGCTCGACCGACAGTCGCAACGTCCGCTCCGGCCGGTACCCGGCGACCGCTCCGGTCGCCTGGACGTGCGGCTCGACGGTGCTCATGACTCCCCCACCAGTGACAGGAACGCGTCCTCCAGCCGGCGACGGGGTGTCAGCTGGTCCACCCCGATGCCGGCCTCGACCAGCGCGGTCAGCGCGGCGGCCCGCCCGGTGGGACCGAGGTCGACGACCAGCCCCTCGTCGACCCGCTCGACCGGCCCCACGCCGGGCAGCGCCGCGAGGACGGCGACGGCCCGGTCGGTGTCGGCGTCGTCGGCCAGTCCGAGGAGCACCGCCCCGCCGGTGCCGACGATCTCCTCGACGGTGCCCTGGGCGATCTTCTGGCCCTTGGCCATCACCACCACGTGGCTGCAGGTCTGCTCGATCTCGGCCAGCAGGTGGCTGGAGACGATCACCGTGCGGCCGGTCTGGGCGTAGGAGCGCAGCACCTCGCGCATGGCGTGGATCTGCGGCGGGTCCAGCCCGTTGGTCGGCTCGTCGAGGACCAGCAGGTCCGGCAGGCCCAGCATCGCCTGGGCGATGGCCACCCGCTGCCGCATGCCCTGGCTGTACCGGCGCACCGGGCGGTCGATGGCGGCGCCCAGGCCGGCCACCTCGATCGCCTCCTCCATGTGCGCGTCGGCGGGCGGCCGGCCGGTCGCCGCCCAGTAGAGCGTGAGGTTGTCCCGGCCGGACAGGTGCGGCTGCAGGCCGGTGCCCTCGACGAAGGAGCCGAGCCGGGACAGCACCGGCGCGCCCGGCCGGGCGGCGTGCCCGAACACCGAGATGCGCCCCTCGGTCGGCCGGATGAGCCCCATCAGCATCCGCAGCGAGGTGGTCTTGCCCGCGCCGTTGGGGCCCAGCAGTCCGAGCACCTGGCCGCGACGCACCTCGAAGGACAGGTCCCGGACGGCGACGAAGCCGTCCTTGTAGGCCTTGGTGACGCCCTCGAAGCGCAGCGGCACGTCCTCGCCGTCGGGGCTGGCCTCGGACAGCTGCCGCCGGCGCCGGCGGCCCCACAGCACCGCGGTCAGCCAGCCGAGCAGTCCCAGCGCCGCCAGGACGCCGAGCAGCACCCACCAGCGGGCCGACCCGGTGGTGCCGGCGACGGTGCCCCCGGCCTGCGGGACGGCGAGCTCGGCGGTACCGGTCCCGAGGCCGACGGAGTACACCGCCGCCTGGGCCGGGAGCGCGAAGCCCTGGTCGGTCGAGGAGACCAGCAGCCGCATGGTGTGCCCGGCCTCGAAGCGGTGCACGATGCCCGGCAGCGTCACCGGGACCCGGGTCGGCGCGGCCGGGTCGGTGGACAGCCCGGTCAGCCGCAGCGGGGCCACCAGTCCGGCGGGCAGGGTCGTGCCGCCGTCCGGACCGACGTCGTACAGCTTGGCGAACAGCGTCGCCGTCCCGCTGGGCGAGGAGACCGCGAGGGTGGTGGTGGTCGTCCCCACCACGTCCAGCGCGTCGGGGAGCGGCGAGCTGTCGAAGGCGGCGAACTGCCCGGGGACCTCCACCGTCGCCCCGCCGAGCGCGGCGCCGACCGCGCCCAGGCCGGGCACGGTGGTGAGCGCCGCGGGGCTGCCGCCGGCCGGCGTGACCACCGGCTGGGCGGGGCCTCGGACGGACACGGCGCTGCGCTGCGCGGGGTCGCCGCCGTCCAGGCCGGGGTAGGCCGCGGCGGCGACGGTCTGCGTGCCCCCCTGGACGGTGACCCCGCCGCCCACCGCGGTCGGCGCGGGGTAGCTGAAGCCGGCGTCCTGCCCGGCGGCGGGCTCCTGCCCGCGCAGGTGCACGTCGAACCAGCCCGCCACCCGGTCCCGCAGGTCCGCGGTGACCCGCTCGGAGGCCGACGTGTCGTGGCCCCCCGCGTACCAGACCACGCTGACCGGGGTGCCGTTGGCGGCGATGCCCCGGGCGTTGGCGTCGGCCTCGCCCAGGCCGAACAGCGAATCCTGGGTGCCCTGGACGAGCAGCGTCGGGGCGGTGATCCGGTCCAGCACCGCGGCCGGGCTGCTGCGGTCGAGCACCGCGGCGACCTCGGGGGTCAGCGTGCCGGTGGAGGCAGCGGCCTGGTAGGCGGCGCAGACGTCGGCCCGGAACCGCCCGCAGGTCAGCCTCTGGGGGTCCGGCGCGACGTCGGGGGCACCCGACGCGTCGTCGCGCGCCGCGCTCCCCCCGCCACCGGCGGCGCCCCCGCCGAACCCGGCCAGGCCACCGAGCAGCCCGCCACCGGTGGGCACGGAGCCGACGCCGAAGAAGAGCCCGGCCCAGGACCGCTTGAACACCCCCGCATCGGTGCTCACCGGGGCGGCGGCGAGCGTGTCGGCGTCCTCGACGGTGCCGGCTGACTCGGGGAACAGCGCCGAGGTGAGCGAGTGCCAGGTGATCTGCGGGACGATCGCGTCGATCCGCCGGTCCTGCGCCGCGGCCAGCAGCGACAGCGCGCCGCCGTAGGAGGCGCCGGCCACGCCGACGCGCGGGTCGCCGGCGGCGTCCAGCAGCACGTCGTCGCGTCCGGCGAGCAGGTCGAGCAGCGTGGAGACGTCGGCGACCTCGTACCGGGGGTCGTCCAGCCCGATCTGGCCGGTGCTGGCGCCGAACCCGCGGGCCGACCAGGCCAGGACGACGTAGCCCCGCTCGGCCAGGTCCTGGGCGTCGGCGGCGACCGAGCTCTTGCTGCCGCCGAACCCGTGGGCCAGCAGCACGGCCGGGGCCGGGTCCGCCGGGGTGGCCGAGCCGGGGAGGTACAGGGTGGTGTCCAGCTCGACCGCGTCGGGACCGGTCCCCGACGGCACCCGCGCGTCCTCGGTCCCGACGTCCTCGGCGGCACGCGCCGCGTCCGGCGGGGTGAGCACGACGAGCGCGACGGCGAGCAGGGCGGTGAGCAGGGCGGCGACCGCCGACCGGGTGCCAAGGTGGGGACCAGGGCTCGGGCCGACGGGCGCGGGCCCGGGGACGGGACGCACGTGGGCGGCAACGGACGGCGGGCCGAGTCGGTTCCGCCGGAGGCGCCGGGGTGCGGTCAGGGCTGCCAGTTCCCCGTGGCGACCACCACGAGCCCGGGGTCGGGGACATCGGGGACGTCGAAGAAGCGGGGCGCGGGTCCGGACACGTCGGGGAACTGCTCGATCAGCTGCTCGGCGGCGGCCTGCTGCACGGGGTCGCCCTCGGTGTAGTAGACGGTGGTGATCGCGATCTCGGGGCCCGCGTAGGGGCCGGTGCCGCGCAGCTCCCAGCCGCCGGCGCCGATCAGCTCGCTGATCGACCCGGCCAGGCCGGTGATGCCGGTGCTGTTGAGCACCGTCACCGGGGCGCGGACCGGGGTGGGCGGGGCGACCTCGGCGGGCGGGACCGCGGCGGAGGGCTCGGGAGCGGGGACGGTGGCGGACGGGGCCGGCGCGGTGGCGGTGGCCCCGGTCCCGGCCTTGAGCGCCCCGGAGGACGCCTCCTGCGTGGCCGGGGAACCGAAGGACCAGGCGCCCAGCAGCACCAGCGCGACGATCACCATGGCGATCGCGAACTGCACCGGCCGGGGCGGTGACCCGGACGGCGCGGCTGCGCCGACGTCGCGGGCGCCCGGGTCCGGCGCGGAGCCGCCGCGGCGTCCGCGGCCGGCGGGGTCGCGGCGCGGCGGGGCGGTCCGGGAGTTCGTCGCCGTGCCGCCGCGGCGACCGGCCTTGCGGGCCGCGGCCTCGGCGGCCTGGCGCTCCAGACGGGCGGCGGCACGGCCGCCGACGGGCCCGCTGGCCGGCCCCGGGACCGGCGCCGGGGCGTCGTCCTCCCGCGGGCGCTCGGCGGCGGACGCGGCGCCCGTCGGGACGCCGGCCGACGCGGGACCCGGGACCTGCGGGACCGGGGAGTCCGTGCGGCGGCCGGGTCGCGGGCGCTCCCCCGTGCGCGGGGACAGCCCGGGCCCGGCGGTGGAGGTCAGCGAGGTGGCCGGCGCCGAGGGCGGTCCGGCGACCGGCACGAGAGCCGTCGGGTCGGACATCGGGGCGGCGAGGGCGGGAGCGGGCAGTGACCCCGGCCCGGCGGAGGAGGAGAGCGAGGTGGCCGGCGCGGCGACGGGGGCGAGCGAGGTGGGCGGCCCGGCGACGGGGCCGACGGGGCCCAGCGGGGTCGAGGACCGGCGCGCCGGACCCGCGCCGGGGGGAGCCACCGTCGCGGGGACGTCGGGAGCCGGCCGGTCCCAGGGACCGCCCGGGTCGGACGCGGCGGACCCGCTGCCGGCCGGGTCCCAGCCGGTGGACTGCCACGAGCTGCCCACCGGGTCGTGCAGCCAGCCCAGGTCGTCGGCCGGTCCGGGACCGGTCGGGTGCGGGGCCGGCGCGGCGACGGGTGCGGCAGTGGTCCAGGCCCCGGGCGTGGACGCGGGTCCCGGTGCCGGGCGGCGGGCCGGGGGGCCCGGGGTGGGGCGGGCACCGGTCGGAGCACCGGCGCCCGTCGCCGGGCTGCGCGGTGGAGCGGGCTGGTCGCCGCGCCGCCGTCCGCCACCGGGCGGGGTCGACGTCGCCGGCCGGGCGGCCGTGGCCGGAGCGCGGCGGAGCACGGGGTCCTCGCCGGGCGGCAGCAGTCCCTCCCGGCGCCGCTCGGCACGGCTGCGCCGCGGCATGGTGGCGTCGTCGGCGCCCGTGTCCGGTCCGGTTCCGACCGGCCGCGCGGGCGGACCGGGTTGCTCCGGGCTCCGCCACGGCGGGGCGTCCGGCCGGAGCGGGGCGGGGGCGGCTGCCGTCGGGGGTGCGGCGGCAGGAGCCGGGGGCGTGCGGCGGTCCGGCGAGGGGACGGCGGCGCGCGCGGAGGTCGCCGGAGCGGCCGGTCGCTGGTCGAGGGCGACGGCCTCCGAGCCCCGTCCGTCACCCGCCGACGCCGCATGCCTCCCCACGGTGATGAAGGCTAGCCCGCGTGCGGGCTCGTGCCCAGCGCAGCACCGGGTGATCCGGGACGCCAGCCCCACCGGTCACACGGTTGGGCGCGGCGGTCCCTCAGGTGGTGGCCGGCACCCGGGGCTCGGCCGGCCGGCGGTTGCCGTGCGCCGCGCGCAGCGTGTCGACCGTGAAGACCACCAGCGCCACCCACACGAGGGCGAACCCAGCCAGCCGCGCCGGGGGCATCGGCTCGCTGAACACGAAGACGCCGATCGCCAGCTGCATGAGCGGGTTGACGTACTGCAGCAGCCCGACGGTCGACAGCGGCACCCGGCGGGCGGCGGCGGCGAAGAGCAGCAGCGGGATCGCGGTGGCGATCCCGGAGCCCACCAGGAGCAGCGCGTTGCCGGCACCGGCGTGGCCGAAGACGGCCGTGCCGCGGGCCTCCATCACGCCGATCACCAGCAGTGCCGGGACCACCACCAGCGCGGTCTCGACGAACAGCCCGGGAGCGGCCTCCACCCGGACCAGCTTCTTCATCAGGCCGTACAGGCCGAAGGAGCCCGCCAGGGCGAGCGCGATCCACGGGGGCCGGCCGTAGTCCACGGTCAGCACCACCACCGCCACAGCGGCGGTTGCCACGGCCACCCACTGCATCCGGCGCAGCCGCTCACCGAAGGCCACCACCCCCAGCAGCACGCTGACCAGCGGGTTGATGAAGTAGCCCAGCGAGGTCTCGACGACGTGCCCGGAGTTGACGCCGTAGACGAACACCAGCCAGTTGACGACGATCAGCGCCGCCGCGAGGGCGAGCACCCCGAGGGTGCGCAGGTCGGTGACGGCGGCGCGGACCTGGGTCCAGGACCGCACCACGGTGAGCAGCACGGCGACGAACAGCAGCGACCAGACGATGCGGTGGGCGACGATCTCCACGCCGCCGGCCGGCTCGAGCAGCGGGAAGTACAGCGGGAACAGGCCCCAGAGCAGGTAGGCCGCCAGCCCGGTGAGCACCCCCACCCGGCGTTGGTCCATGCAACGACCCTACGTCGGACCGGCCGGGGCGCCGGCGGTGGCTCAGCCGGTCTGGATGTACCCGACCAGCTGCTCCCGCTCGGTCTCCAGCTCGTCGAGCCGGGCCTTCACGACGTCCCCGATGGACACCAGGCCGGCCAGCCGGCCGTCCACCACGACCGGCACGTGCCGGACCCGGCGCTCGGTCATCAGCCGGGTCAGGTCGGTGACCCCGGTCTGCGGGGTGCAGGTGTGCACCTGCGCCGTCATCACCGAGCTGACCGGGTCCCCGAGGACCGCACCGCCGCGGGCGTGCAGCCCGCGGGCGACGTCGCGCTCGGAGACCACGCCGTCCACGTGCTCGCCGTCGGCGGTCACCACCAGCGCCCCGACGTTGCGCTCCACCAGCTGGGCCAGTGCGTCGCCGATCGTCGCGTCGCCCGGGACCGTGGCCACCGCGACTCCGTCGACCTTGTGTCGCAGCACGTCCTCGACCCGCATGCGTCCTCCTCCGGTCACCCTCGGCGAAGTGTGGCGCAGCTCACCCTCCGGCACAACCGTCCGCGCGGCGTGCACGGGAGCGGCGCCGTGCCCGCCGGTGCGCCTACCGTCGACTGTGTGGCAGCTGGACGACCCAGCCCGTGGCAGTGGCTCTGGTACGCGTACGGCGGGGGGCTCCCCCGCTCCCTGTCCGGCTGGGTGCTGGAGGACGTCACCCGGCGCACGTGGGTGTGGCGGCACCTGGCCCGGGCGCTGGTGCAACTGGCCCCGGTGGTGGTGCTCTGCCTGACGGTGGCACCGGTGCCCCTCGCCTTCCGGGTCAGCGCCGCCCTCGGCGGGACGCTGATCGGACTGCTCTTCTCCCTCGCCTACATGACCGAGACGACCGAGCACCGGGCGGTCAAGGCCGGGTACCCGCCGGGGACGAGTGGCCGGGTCCGGGCCGAACGGGCCGAGCGGGAACGGGTGGAACGACAGGCCCGGTACCGCCAGGGCGGGTCGGGCAGCTTCGACTGAGCGACGGGGCAGGATGGCGCCCGTGACGTCCGTGCCCCCCTGCCTGTCCCGCCGGACCCTGCTCGCCGCCGGGGGCGCGGGCCTCGGGGCGCTCGGCCTGGCCGGGTGCGCCGGCGGACCGGACGTGCCCGAGGTGACCGGGACCGCCGCCGGGGACGTGCTGGTGCCGCTGGCCGACGTGCCCGTCGGCGGCGCCCACGAGCTGTCGCTGGACGGGCGACGGGTCCTGGTGTCCCGGCCGCGGGAGGACGAGGTCGTCGCCTTCGACGCCGAGTGCACGCACCAGGGCTGCACCGTCCGGTCCACCGACGCCGGGCTCGTCTGCCCCTGTCACTCCTCGGCCTTCGACCCGGCGACCGGCGACGTCCTGGAGGGGCCCGCGACGTCCCCGCTGACCCCCGTCGAGGTGGAGGTCCGCGGGGACGACGTCGTCCTGGCCTGACCCGGCCCGGTCCCGAGTCGAAGGACCCGCGCCGGGCCGGCCCGCTCCAGGGACCCGGCCCGAGCGTGCGAGGGCTGGGGAGGAGCGGGTCCTTCAGTCGACCCGGAAGCCGATCTTCATGGTGACCTGGAAGTAGCCGACGTCGCCGTCGACGACCTGGCCGCGGATCTCCTGGGTCTGGAACCACTCGATGTTCCGCACGGTTTGCGAGGCCTTGCGGATGGCGGTGCGGATGGCGTCGTCGACGCTGGTGGGGGAACTGCCGACGATCTCGCTCAGCCGGTAGACGTGGTCGCTCAAGGCTGCTCCTCGGGGTCGGCTGCCCTGTCGGCAGCGAGGACCCGACCTTGGCACGGTCGCCGTCCCCACGCGCGTCCGCGCGGGGTGCCCGGATCGTCGTCCCGGGCCTGGTGGAGCCCCATGTCCGGATTGAACGGACGACCTTTCGCTTACAAGGCGAGTGCTCTACCACTGAGCTAATGGGGCGGGTGCAGACCGGCTGCGAGGCTACCGGTCGGCCGGCGGCTGCGGCCCCCGGCCGTCCCCCGGTCAGCTCGGGCCGGGGCCCGCCGTCGAGTCGCCACGCAGGTACCGGGCGGGCGAACCGTCGACCGACGCCCCGGACACCAGCCAGCGGGCGAAGCCGGCGGGGTCCCGGCGTTCCAGCTCGTCCAGCACCTCGCCCCGGCGGCGGACCACCTGCCCCCGGATGACGGGGTCGACCACCGTCTCCAGGACCGTCGCGGTCCGCTGCCACTCCCGGCCCAGTTCCTCCACCGACGCGGTCGCCACCGGCGGCAGGGCCGGCCGCGGGGTGTCCGGGGGGGCACCCCGCTCGGAGGGGTGCAGGGACCGGCGCGTGGCCGGCGGGCCCGCCGGCGGCGCGATCGCCGCGCCCGGACGGCGTCCCGGGGCGGGCAGGCGACGCAGCCACCAGACGAGTGCGGCCGAGCCGGCGCACAGGACGAGGACGGCCTCGGCCGCCCGCCCGGCCATCACCGACAGCACCACCGCCGTGCCGCCGGCCGCGACGGCCGCCAGCCGGACCGCGGCGCGGGTGAGCGGACCGCGTGCCGCCACGGCTTCCTCCCGGTGGATGAGCAGGGCCGCGCCGACCGGCCGGGTGCTGGCCCGTCGTCGACCCGATGTGCAGAGAGTCCCCCACCGCGGCCGATCCCGCTCGTCGTGGTCCCGGCCCCCCGGAGGCGCCCACCGCGTCGGGCACGATGGCGCGCCGTGGGCAGCTCCGTGGTCGACCTCGGACCGGGTCTGGTGGCGGCCCTGCTGGTGCTGACCGCACTCGCGGCCGCCGCCGGGTGGGGGTCCGGGCTGGGGCAGCAGCGGCCGGTGGTCACCGCCGCGCTGCGGGCCACCGGCCAGCTGGCCGCGGTCTCGGCCGTGCTGGTCGCCGTCGTCGGGTCGCTCGAGCTGTCGGCACTGTTCGTGCTGGTCATGCTCAGCGTCGCGGCGGTCACCGCGGCGGGCCGGGTGACCCGCCTGCCGCTGCGCGCCCCGGGCCTGCGGCGGCGCTCCGTGGCCGCGGGCGCCGCCGTCGTCGCCGGCGCGGCGCCGGTCGTGCTGCTGGTGCTGGCCACCGGGGCCGTGCCGCTGCGGGGCATCGCGGTGATCCCGGTCGCCGGGATCGTGATCGGCGGCGCCATGACGGCCACGTCGCTGGCCGGTCGGCGGCTGCGCGAGGAGCTGCAGCAGCGGCGCGGGGAGGTCGAGGCCGCGCTGGCGTTGGGGCTGTTGCCCCGCGACGCGGTCCTGGAGATCGCCCGGCCCTCCGCCGCCACGGCGCTGGTGCCGGCCTTGGACCAGACCCGCACCGTGGGTCTGGTCACCCTCCCCGGCGCGTTCGTCGGCGTGCTGCTCGGTGGTGGCAGCGCCGTGGCGGCCGGCGCCGCCCAGCTGCTGGTGCTGGTCGGGCTGCTGGCCGCCCAGTGCCTGGCCGTGTGGGTCACCCTGGAGCTGGTCGCCCGGGGTGAGCTGGGCGGCTGACCCGGGCGCCGCCGCGTCCAGGGAACTCACAGCGCACCTCCAGTCGCGGACCAGTCCGCCGCCGCAGAGTGGTGTCATCGCAGCGGGGACGGCCCGCCGCGGGTTTGGGAGGACGACCAGTGACCGAGCAGAACCGCCCCGGCGACCAGACCGGGCCGGACGACGACCGGACCGCCGCCGGGGCGCAGCTGCCGCCGGCCGACCCGACACCGCACCAGCCCACCGACCGGCCCGCGGCGCACGCCGCCAACCCGTACCGGGCGCAGGACGCACCCACGACGCCCGTCAGCGGCCCGGCTGCCCCCGGCGCCACCCCGGCGGGTCCCGGCGCGACGGCCCACCAGGGCTGGCCGCCGGCCGGCTGGGGCCAGCGGCCCGGCGGCCCCGGCGGGGTCCCACCGGTGTTCCAGCCGCCCGGGGCGCCGGGCGCCTTCCCCGCCGCGAGTGCGCCGGCACCCCGCCGGGCCGGCCGGTGGCGGATGGGCGTGGCCGGCCTGGTGGCCGGTGCGCTGATCGGCGGCGGCGCCGGAGCCGGCGTGGCCACCGTGATCAGCGACGACGTCGCCGGCCGGGCCACCACGGTGAGCGCGCAGGACGTCACCATCACCAACCCCCAGACGGCCACCTCGGCCGCCGCGGCCGCCGCGAAGGCCGCGCCCAGCGTGGTCACCGTGTACGTCAGCTCGGGGTCCGGCTCGGGCTCGGGGTCCGGCGTCGTCCTCTCCGACGACGGCTACGTGCTGACCAACAACCACGTGGTCTCGCTGGACGGCGCCGGTCAGGGCGCCGGCGTCCAGGTCCGCACCGCGGACGGGACGCTGTACGAAGCCGGGGTCGTCGGCACCGACCCGTCCTCGGACCTCGCCGTCCTGAAGCTGCAGGACGCCTCCGGGCTGACCCCGGCGACGTTCGCCGACTCCGACGAGGTCCAGGTCGGCGACCTGGCAGTGGCCATCGGGGCACCTCTGGGGCTGTCGAACACGGTGACCGACGGCATCATCAGCGCCACCGACCGGGCCGTCGCCACCGGTTCCGACCAGGAGCAGACGGTCATCGACGCCCTGCAGACCGACGCCGCGATCAACCCGGGCAACTCCGGTGGCGCGCTGGTGGACGCGGCCGGTGAGGTGATCGGCATCAACACCGCCATCGCCACGGTGGCCACCCAGCTGCCCGGCCAGGAGGCCCAGGGCGGGAACATCGGCGTTGGCTTCGCCATCCCCTCCAACACCGCCACCCGGATCGCCCAGCAGATCATCGACACCGGCTCGGCCACCCACGCGCTCCTCGGCGTGAGCGCCCGGACCGCGGCGGCGCAGGACTCCCCCGTCGGCACCGGTGCGGAGGTCGTGCTGGTCCAGGCCGGCAGCCCGGCCGCCGACGCCGGACTGCAGGTCGGTGACGTGGTCACCGCCGTCGGCGACCGGCCGGTGACCTCCTCCACCGAGCTCACCGCGGCCGTGCGCAGCGCCCAGCCCGGCGACGAGGTGACGCTGACCGTCCGGCGGGGGTCGGACACCAACACGGTGGACGTCACGCTGGCCGCGGCCGAGTGACCTCCCCCGCGGACCGCCGGCCCCGTCCCCGCACCGCGGGGGCGGGGCGGGCGGGCGTCCGCGACGAGCCCCTTAGGCTCCTCCCGTGCCGGGCCCGCAGTCGACCGTCCCGCTGACCGGCTCCCTCGACGACCCGGAGCGCGCCCGCGACCTGGCGCGGATGAAGCGCCTGGCGACCGGCCTGTTCGTGGCGGCCGCCGCCGTGTTCCTGGCCTGCGTCCTCGCCGGCGAGGAGGCCGGCGCCTGGGTCGGCTACGTGCGCGCCACCGCCGAGGCCTCCATGGTGGGCGCGCTGGCCGACTGGTTCGCCGTCACCGCGCTGTTCCGGCACCCGCTGGGGCTGCCGATCCCGCACACCGCGGTCATCCCGCGCAAGAAGGACCAGATCGGCACCAGCCTGGGCACCTTCGTCCAGGACAACTTCCTGACCCGCGCGGTCGTCGACGAGCGGCTGGCCGCCACCGACGTCCCCGGCCGGCTGGGCGCCTTCCTCTCCGCACCCGGCCGGGCCGAGCGGCTGGCCGGCGACGTCGGTGCCGCCCTCGGCGCGCTGACCGAGCTGCTCCGGGACGACGACCTGCAGCCGGCGGTGGCCTCGGTGGTCGACCGCAAGCTGCGGGAGACCCCGGCGGCGCCGGCCGTGGCCCGCACCCTGGAGCTGGTCGTCGACGGCGACCGGCACCAGGAGGTGCTCTCCGCGGCGCTGCACGGCCTGGCCCGCTTCCTGGAGGACAACCGGGTGGTCTTCCGCGCCCAACTGGGCGACGCCTCCCCGCCCTGGGTGCCCGACTGGGTCGACGACCGGGTGTTCGACAGGGTGTTCAGCGGCCTGCAGCTCTTCCTGGCCGAGGTCGGCGCCGACCCCCGGCACGAGCTGCGCCGCTCCTACGACGGCCGGCTGCGCGCCTACGTGCACGCGCTGCGCACCGACCCGGCGACGGCTGACCGGGTGGAGCACCTCAAGGACGAGCTGCTGGACCACCCCGCCGTCCGCACCTGGTCGGGGTCGCTGTGGACGACGGTGAAGAACGCGGTGGTCACCGCCGCCGCCGACCCGGACTCCGAGCTGCGGGCGCGGCTGGCCACGGTGATCCGGCAGCTCGCCGACCTGCTCACCCACGACCCGACGGTCCGCGAGCTGGTGCAGCGGCAGACCCGCCGGGCCGCCGGGTACGCCGTCGAGCGCTTCTCCGGCGACGTCGCCGACCTGGTCGGCACCACGGTGGCCCGCTGGGACACCGACGAGACCAGCCGCCGGATCGAGCTGCAGGTCGGCCGGGACCTGCAGTGGATCCGGGTCAACGGCACCGTGGTCGGCGGGCTGGCCGGCCTGGTCATCTACACCGTCGCGCAGCTGCTGTCCTGATCGCGTGGCGCGGGCACCGCCTACGGTGCCGGCATGACCGCTCCCGTGCACACCGACGTCCCGGGGATGCTCCCTGGCCTGTTCCCCTACTCGCTCGCCGTCCGGCTGGGCGACACGGTGCGGACCGCCGGCATCGTCGGGATCGACTACACCTCCGGGCGCCCGAGCTCGCTGACCGACTTCCGCACCCAGGTGCGGGCCACGATGGACAACCTGGTGGCGGTGCTGACGGCGGCGGGCACCGGCCCCGTCGACGTGGTGGAGACGTCGTGCTACCTCACCGACATGGGCCGGTGGGACGAGTTCAACGCCGTCTACAGCGAGTACTTCACCCCGCCGATGCCGATCCGCACCACCATCTCCTGCGGGTTCGTCCCGCCCTACCTGGTGGAGGTCTCCGCGGTCGCCTGGTCGCCCCGGACCTGAGGGTCAGCGGCGCGCCGCTGCCGCGGCGAACAGGGCGATCCCGGCGGCGACGCTGACGTTGAGCGACTCGGTGGCCCGGGTGATCGGGATGGAGACGACGACGTCGCACCGCTCCCGCACCAGCCGGGACAGCCCCGCGCCCTCGGCCCCGACCACCAGCGCGATCGGGTCGGCGAAGCCGTCGTAGTCGTGGATGTCCATGTCCCCGTCGGCGGCCAGGCCGACGGTCTGCAGCCCGGCGTCCTGGTAGCCGCCCAGGGTGCGGGCCAGGTTGACCGCGCGGGCGACCTTCAGCCGGGCCGCCGCACCGGCGCTGGTGCGCCACGCCGAGCCGGTCATCCCCACGGACCGCCGCTGCGGGACCACGACGCCGTGCGCGTCGAACGCCGCGGCCGAGCGGACGATGGCCCCCAGGTTGCGTGGGTCGGTGACCCCGTCGAGCGCGACGAGGAGCGGCGGGCGGCCGGAGTCGCGGGCGATGTCGAGCAGGTCGTCGGGGTGCGCGTAGTCGTAGGGCGGCACCATCAGGCCGATGCCCTGGTGCAGCGCCCCGTCGCTCATCCGGTCGAACTCGGCCTTGCCCACCTCGAGCAGCGGCAGCCCGCGGTCGGCGGCGAGCTGCACCGACTCGGCGATCCGCTCGTCGGTGCCGCCGCGGCTGGTGTCCCCGGTGACCACGTACAGCGCGGTGGCCGGGATGGACGCGCGGAGCGCCTCCAGCACCGGGTTGCGGCCCAGCAGCAGCTCGGGGGCCTCCTCGTTGCGCCGCTGCACGCGCTGCCGGTTGTCCCGCCGGGCGACGGCCGCCTGCGCCTTCTTGAAGGCCGGGTGGTTCGGCCGCGCCGCGGCCGGCGGTGTCGCGCCCCGGCCGGCCAGCGACCTGCGGTTCTTGCCGCCGGTCCCGGTCGTGGCGGTCTTCTTCCCGGCGCCGGCCGAGCGGCCGCGTCGTTGGCTGTTGCCGGCCATCAGCTGGTCAGCTCCCATCGTGTGCCCTGGGCGGTGTCCTCGACCTGCACGCCCAGAGCGCCGAGCTGGTCACGGATGGCGTCTGCTGCTGCGTAGTCCTTGCGGGCCCGGGCGGCGGCGCGCTGCCCGAGGGCGAGGGCGACCAGGCCCTCGGTCACCCCGGTGAGCCGCCGGTCGGTGCCGCCGCCGGCCCACTGCGGGTCCAGCGGGTCCAGGCCCAGCACGCCCAGCATCGCGCGGACCGAGCCCAGCACACCGGCCACCGCCCGGTCGTCGCCGGCGGCCAGGGCGGTGTTGCCCTCACGCACCATCTCGTGCACCGCGGCGACCGCCGCCGGGGTGGCCAGGTCGTCGTCCATGGCGTTGGTGAAGTCGGCACACAGCACGGGGGCGCCGACGTCTGCCCCCACCCGCTCCGCGGCCTTGCGCACGAAGGACTCCAGCCGCCGGTAGGCGACCCCCGCCTCGGCCAGCGCCCCCTCGGTGAACTCGATCGTCGACCGGTAGTGCGGGGCGACCAGGTAGTACCGCAGCTCCACCGGGCGCACCCGCTGCACGACCTCGTCGACCAGCAGGGTGTTGCCCAGCGACTTGCTCATCTTCTCGCCGCCCATGGTGACCCAGCCGTTGTGCAGCCAGTACCGGGCGAACCCGTCGCCGGCCGCCTGGGACTGCGCCCGCTCGTTCTCGTGGTGCGGGAAGCGCAGGTCCAGGCCGCCGCCGTGCACGTCGAACTCCGGGCCGAGGTAGCGCCCGGCCATCGCGGAGCACTCCAGGTGCCAGCCGGGCCGGCCGCGCCCCCAGGGGGTGGGCCAGGACGCGGTGTCCGGCTCGCCGTCCTTGTGGCCCTTCCACAGCGCGAAGTCGCGGGGGTCCCGCTTCCGCTCGTCGGTGTCGGTGTCCGCCGCCGGCTGCAGGTCGCCCAGCTTCTGGCCGGTCAGCTCCCCGTAGCCGGGGAAGGAACGGACGTCGAAGTACACGTCGCCGCCGACCGCGTAGGCGTGGCCGCGGCCGATCAGCCGCTCGATGAGCTCCACCATCTCGGGCACGTGCCCGGTGGCCCGCGGCTCGTAGGTGGGCGGGAGGGTGCCCAGCACCTCGTAGGCGCGGGTGGCGGCCCGCTCGTTCTCGTAGGCCCAGGCCCACCACGGCACCCCGGCGGCGTCGGCCTTGGCGAGGATCTTGTCGTCGACGTCGGTGACGTTGCGGACGTAGGTGACCTCGCTGCCGGTGTGCAGCAGCCAGCGGCGCAGCACGTCGAAGGCGATCGCGAAGCGGACGTGCCCGATGTGCGGCGGGCCCTGCACGGTGAGGCCGCAGACGTACATGGAGACCCGTCCCGCACGCAGGGGCGTGAAGTCGCGCACGGCACGCGCGGCCGTGTCGTACAGGCGGAGGCTCACTGCGCGGAGTCTACGGCGCGCCCGGCGTGCTCCGGACCACGAGCGCGGTGGCCACCGCGGCCCTGCCCTCGCCGCGTCCGGTGAGGCCCAGCCCGTCGGTGGTGGTGGCGGTGACGCTCACCGGGGCGCCCAGCGCGGCGGACAGTGCGGCCTCGGCCTCGGCCCGGCGCGGGGCCAGCTTCGGGGTGTTGCCGATCAGCTGGACCACCGCGTTGCCGATCTCCCAGCCGGCCGCGGCGAGCACCTCGCGGACGTGCTCGAGCACCGCGGCACCCCGGGCACCGGCCCAGCGGGGGTCGTCGGTGCCCAGCAGCCCGCCGATGTCACCCAGGCCGGCCGCCGACAGCAGCGCGTCGGTGAGGGCGTGCGCGGCGACGTCACCGTCGGAGTGCCCGGCGCAGCCGTCGACCCCCGGCCACTCCAGCCCGGCCAGCCAGCACGGCCGCCCCGCCTCGACCGGGTGGACGTCGGTGCCGATGCCGACCCGCGGCAGGGGGGTGGTCACAGCTGGAGCTCCGCCAGCGCCAGGTCGTGCGCCACGGTGATCTTGGCGGCCCGCTCGTCGCCGGCGACGGTGTGCACCCGGGTCCCGGCGGCCCGGACCACCGAGGCGTCGTCGGTGAACTCCGCGGCGGTGCCGTGCGCGCGGCCGTAGGCGGCGACCAGCGTGGCCTGTTCGAAGCCCTGCGGGGTCTGCACCCGACGCAGCGGGGCGCGGGGCACGTCGTCGGTGACCGCGCCGTCGTCGTCCACGACCACGGTGGTGTCGACCACCGGCAGCACCGGGACGACGGCGTCCGCGCCGTCCTCCAGCGCGGCGAGGACCCGGGCGACCACCTCGGGCGGGGTGAGCGGGCGGGCCGCGTCGTGCACCAGCACGGCACAGCGGCCCGTGTCCGCGGCGTGCTCGCGGGCGACGGCGAGGGCCGCCCGGACCGACGCCGTCCGGGTGTCGCCCCCGACGACGACGTGCACATCGTCGGGCAGCACCGCGGTGAAGGCGGCCCGCTGCGGGGCAGGCACGGCGACGACCACCTCGTCCACGCCCCCGGCGCGCAGCGCGTCCACCGCCCAGCACACCAGCGGCCGGCCACCCAGCCGGACCAGCGCCTTGGGGAGTTCTGCCCCCAGACGCAGACCACTCCCGGCCGCTGCGACGATGCCGACAGCGTGCACGGGAGTGGTCTGGGGATCTCTGGGGTGGAGCCGGGCGCCGGGGACGCCCCGACTCAGGAGGCGAGGACCTCGTCGAGGAGGACCTCGGCCTTGTCCTCGTTGGTGCCCTCGGCGAGCGCGAGCTCGCTGACCAGGATCTGCCGCGCCTTGGAGAGCATCCGCTTCTCCCCGGCGGACAGGCCGCGGTCCTTGTCCCGCCGCCAGAGGTCACGCACGACCTCGGCGACCTTGTTCACGTCACCGGAGGCCAGCTTCTCGAGGTTGGCCTTGTACCGCCGCGACCAGTTGGTCGGCTCCTCGGTGTGGGGGGCACGCAGCACCTCGAAGACCTTGTTCAGGCCCTCCTGACCGACGACGTCACGGACGCCGACGATCTCTGCGTTGTCTGCCGGGACCCGCACCGTGAGGTCGCCCTGGGCGACCTTCAGCACGAGGTAGCGCTTCTCGACACCCTTGATGGTCCGCTGCTCGATCGCCTCGATGAGCGCCGCGCCGTGGTGCGGGTAGACAACGGTCTCGCCAACAGTGAAACCCATGTGTGTGTGACCCCTTTCGCTCACCCCAGGTTACCACGGGAGAATGCCGCCCGGCTCGTCGAACTCCGACAAACGCGCAGGTCAGGGGCTCGACCGAGGTCAACCGGGGGTTGACAGGGAGGTGGTCTGTGTGCGTGGGCACACGCTGGGCGGCGTGACGGGAGCACCGGCGACCCTCCGCGCGCTCGCCCGGGCCACCCATCCGGGACCCGCGCTCGCGGTGACCGTCGTCGCGGTGCTGCTGGTCGTCGCCGCCGGTGCGGACGCCGGCCGGACGGCCCTGGTCGGGGTCGCCGTCCTGGCCGGTCAGGCGTCGATCGGCTGGAGCAACGACTGGCTCGACGCCGGCCGCGACCTGGCCGTCGGCCGGACCGACAAGCCGGTGGTCCAGGGTGCGGTGACCCCGGCCCTGCTGCGGACGGCGGCCGGCGGGGCGCTGGCCCTGGCCCTGCTGCTGTCCCTGCTGCTGGGCGCCGTCCCCGGCCTGCTGCTGCTCGGGCTGGTCGCCAGCGGCTGGGCGTACAACGCCGGGCTCAAGCGCACCGCGGCCTCCCCGCTCCCCTACCTGACCGGGTTCGGCGCGCTGCCGGCCGGCGTGGTGGCCGCCGCCCCCGGCACCCCGGCCGCCCCCTGGTGGCTGGTGGCCGCCGGCGCGGCCCTGGGCGGCGCGGCGCACGTCGCCAACGTCGCCCCCGACGTCGCCGACGACCTGGCCACCGGCGTGCGCGGGCTGCCGCACCGGATCGGCGCGGTCCCCTCCGCGGTGGCCGGGGCGCTGCTGCTGGGCGGGGCCACCCTGCTGCTCGTGCTGGGTCCCGCCGGGCCGCCAGGGGTCGCCGGCTGGGCCGCGGTCGTCCTCGCCGTCCCGGCCGTCGTCCTGGCGGCCCTGGCCGGCAGCCCGCACCGGCGCCGCGCCGCCTTCCCCGCGGTCATGGTGCTGACCGTGCTGGACGTCGTCCTGCTGCTCCTCAGCGGCGCCGCGGTGCGCTGAGGAAGGACCCCCCTGCCCCTGCAGGGGGGCCTACGGCGGGTCGGTGCCGCGGCGGACCTCCTGGTCGACCACGGCCTCGAGCCCCTTGAGCCGCCCGAGCCCGGCCAGCGGCTGGCGCATCCGCCGGTTGCCGGCCAGCCGCTCGCGGTTGCGGTCCAGGAAGGCCCAGTAGCCGGCGGTGTACGGGCAGGCGTCCTCGCCCAGCCGCTGCTTCGGGTCGTAGCGGCAGCCGCCGCAGTAGTCGCTCATCCGGTCGATGTAGGCGCCCCCGGCCGCGTAGGGCTTGGTGGCCAGCACGCCGCCGTCCCCGTGCTGGCTCATGCCGACGACGTTGGCGACCATCACCCAGTCGTAGCCGTCGACGAACAGCCGGTGGAACCAGTCGGTCATCGCCAGCGGCCGGATGCCGCGCTGCAGCGCGTAGTTGCCCAGCACCATCAGCCGCGGGATGTGGTGCACCCAGCCGCGCTGCCGGAGGTCGGCCAGCACCGAGGACAGGCAGTTGGCGTCCACCGCCTCGGCGTCGAGCTCGGCGAGCCAGGCGGGCACCTCCTCCTGGGCGTCCAGCGCGTTGCCGTGCCGGTAGTCGCGCCCCAGGTACCAGTAGAGGTGCCAGATGTAGTCGCGCCAGCCCATCACCTGCCGGACGAACCCCTCCACGGAGTTCAACGGCAGCGGCTCCCCGGCCGCGACCGACGCCCGGTACGCGGCCTCCGCGCGGTGCACGACGTCGACCGGGTCGGCCAGTCCCAGGTTGAACGCCGCGGACAGCATCGAGTGCGCCAGCCAGGGGTCGCCGGCCAGCATGGCGTCCTCGTGCGGGCCGAACGCGCCGAGCCGGTGGTCGAGGAAGTCGCGCAGCCGCAGCTCGGTCTCCGCCGCGCTGGCCGGGAACAGCCGCGGACCGTCGTCCCCGACGAAGGCGACGTCGCCGTCGGCCACCCAGCGGTCGAGGTCGGCGCGCACCTGCGCGTCGATCTCGTCCTCCTCCGGCAGCCAGGGCGGCGGCACCGGCACCCGGCCGTCCGCCGGCGGTGGCTCCCGGTTGTCGTGGTCGAGGTTCCAGGTGCCGCCGACCGGTTCGGCGCCGTCCATCAGGACGTCGTGGACGCGCCGGGCCACCCGGTAGAAGTCGTCCATCAGCAGCCGCTGCCGACCCCTGCTGTCCGCCCAGCGCCGGAAGTCGTCCTGCCCCGTGACGAACCCGCGGGCGGCGAGCACCCGCAGATCGGGGCGGCGGAGCACGAAGTCGCGGGCCGGCCAGGTGGTGGGCGCGCAGACAGACAGCGGCTCGCGCACCTGCTCCAGCGCCTCGCCGTAGGTGTCGGTCTGCAGGAACACCGCCTGGTCGCCCAGCTCGGCGGCCCGGTGCCGCAGCGCGGACAGCAGCAGGTGCGCCTTCTGCCGGTGGAAGCGCCGCCGCCGGAACACCGAGCGCGCCTCGACGAGCAGCACCGGCTGGTCGGGGGCGTCCAGGAAGTGCGGGCCCAGCTGATCGGCGAAGCACCAGCGCCGGGTCTCGGGCGCCCGGGCGGGGAAGTCCGCCAGCGCCGGGTCCCGGACCTCCGACCTGCTGTTCCCCGCTCCCACCGGACCAGCTTGCCCCGCGGCTGCGTCCCCCGCCTCCCCACGGCCGTCCGGCGGGCGTCCTGCGCCCGCCCGCCTCCGCCCGCCTCCGCCCGCCTCCCAGCGGCGACCCGGGGCCGACCGTTACGCTCTCCCCGACTCAGGTCACCCCTCCCCGGTGGCCGGCACGTCCTGGAGGTCGACGCTGTGAACCGCGCACTGCGCGCTGCTGCGATGGGTGCTCTGCTGCTCTCGCCGGTGGCCCTCTCGGCCTGCAGCGCCGGCCAGGTCGCCCAGACCGCGACCCAGGTCCGGGACAAGGTCGGCGGAACGGCGACGATCGGTGACCTGACGATCCGCGACGCCCAGCTCGAGTTCCCGGACGAGGGCGTGTACGAGGCCGGCAGCGACGCCTCCCTCCTGGTGGCCATCTCCAACACCGGCCAGGAGGAGGACACCCTGGTCGGCATCTCCGGCGAGGGCTTCGCCGCCGCCGAGCTCGTCGGCCCGCCGGCGACACCGGAGCCGACCGACGTCGACGCCACCGGCACGCCCACGGCGACCCCCACGCCGAGCCCGACCGCGGCGCCCGGTGGCACGGCCGCCGCCCCGACGGCCGCCCCGGCGCCCACGACCGCGGCCCCGGCGCCCACGACGGCGGCACCCACCACCGCGGCACCCACCACTGCGGCTCCGACCAGTGCGGCCTCCACCGAGCTGGAGGTGGTCATCCCGCCCAACAGCAACGTCTTCATCGGCGGTGACGGCCCGTCCGTGGAGCTGACCGGGCTCCAGGACGAGCTCACCGCCGGCCAGGCCCTCGACGTGACCATGACCTTCGAGCGGGCCGGGGACGTCCAGGTCCGGGTCCTGGTCGGCGTCGCGACCGAGGAGCAGCCCCGCGGCGAGCCCTTCGACTTCCACCACGAGGAAGAGGGCGGCGGCGAGACGCAGCTCGGCGGCAGCGACACCGAGTGACCTCGCGGCAGCGCCGCACCCCCGGACTGTCGTACCCCCCCGGCACGATCGCCGGGTGCCTCCGTCCGTGAAGTCCACCCGCCCCGCCCACCGCTGCTCCGAGTGCGGCTACACCTCGGCCAAGTGGGTCGGCCGCTGTCCCGAGTGCCAGACCTGGGGCAGCATCGCCGAGGCCGGTGCCGTCGCCGCGCCGCTGCGGTCGGTGAGCGCCGGGCCGGTCAGCGCCAAGGCCCGGCCGATCTCCGAGGTCGAGCTGGCCGGCGCCCGGGCGGTGCCCACGGGCATCGCCGAGTTCGACCGGGTGCTGGGCGGCGGCCTGGTCCCCGGCGCCGTCCTGCTGGTCGCCGGCGAGCCGGGGGTGGGCAAGTCGACGCTGCTGCTCGAGGTCGCGCACCGGGTCGCCGCCGCCAACGGCCCCACGCTCGTGGTCTCCGGCGAGGAGTCCGCCGCCCAGGTGCGGCTGCGCGCCGAGCGGATCGGTGCGCTGCACGACCAGCTGTACCTGGCCGCGGAGACCGAGCTGAGCGCGGTGCTGTCGCACGTCGAGGACGTGAACCCCTCGCTGCTGGTGCTGGACAGCGTGCAGACCGTCCGCTCCCCCGCCGTCGACGGCACCGACGGCGGGGCGACCCAGGTCCGCGCCGTGGCCGGGGCACTGTCCGCGGTGGCCAAGGGGCGCGGGATGACCACCATCCTGGTCGGCCACGTCACCAAGGACGGCGCCATCGCCGGCCCACGGGCGCTGGAGCACCTGGTCGACGTGGTCATCTCCTTCGACGGCGAGCGGCACTCCACCCTGCGGATGGTCCGGGCGACCAAGAACCGCTTCGGGCCGGCCGACGAGATCGGCTGCTTCGAGATCGGCGACAGCGGGGTGATCGGGGTGCCCGACCCCTCCCACCTGTTCGTGTCGCGCCGCTCGGCCCCCGTCCCGGGCAGCAGCGTCACGGTGACCATGGAGGGCAGCCGGCCGCTGCTGGCCGAGGTGCAGGCCCTGGTGGCCACCGCGGGCGGCGGGTCGCCGCGCCGGGCGGTGAGCGGGCTCGACCCCGCCCGGGTGGCGATGGTCAACGCCGTGGTGGAACGGCGCGGTGGGGTCAAGCTGGCCGAGTCCGACGTGTTCGCCGCCTCGGTGGGCGGGGTCCGCATCGTCGAGCCCGCCGCCGACCTGGCCCTGGCCCTGGCGATCGCCTCCGCGGCCAAGGACCGCGCCCTCCCCTCCGGGCTGGTGTCCATCGGGGAGGTGGGCCTGTCCGGGGAGATCCGGCGGGTGGGCGGGACCAGCCGGCGGCTGGCCGAGGCAGCCCGCCAGGGCTACACCACCGCCCTGGTGCCCGAGGACGCCGGACCGGCGCCGCAGGGCATGCGGCTGATCGAGGTGCCCGACCTGGGCGCGCTGTTCGCCCGGCTGTGGTGAGCGACCGGGCGGCCGGGGCGCGGCCGGCGGGGCCCACCGGCCCCCGAGGTCACCGGTCCCCCGTCGGCGCCACGTAGGATCGACAGCTGTACCGCCCGACCGTCAGGAGCGCTCGTGCCCCCCGCTGTGGACCCAGAGGTCGCCCTGCGGGAGCTGCTGGGCCGGATCGCCCCCGGAACCGCCCTCCGCGACGGCCTGGAGCGCATCCTCGCCGGGCGCACCGGGGCACTGATCGTGCTGGGCTACGACCGGGTGGTCGAGTCGCTGTGCACCGGCGGGTTCGCCCTGGACGTCGCCCTCTCGGCGACCCGGTTGCGCGAGCTGGCCAAGATGGACGGCGCGGTGATCGTCTCCTACGACGGCACCGGCATCGTGCGCGCCGGCGTGCACCTCATGCCCGACCCGACCATCCCCACCGAGGAGTCCGGCACCCGGCACCGGACCGCCGAGCGGGTCGCGCTGCAGACCGGCTTCCCGGTCCTCTCGGTCAGCCAGTCGATGCACATCATCTCCGTCTACGTGGCCGGCCGCCGGTACACCCTCGAGCACCCCACCACGATCCTGGCCCGGGCCAACCAGGCGCTCGCCGCGCTGGAGCGCTACAAGCTGCGGCTGGACGAGGTCGCCAGCACGCTGTCGGCGCTGGAGATCGAGGACCTGGTCACGGTGCGGGACGCGATGAGCGTCAGCCAGCGCCTGGAGATGGTCCGCCGGATCGCCGACGAGATCGAGGGCTTCGTCGTCGAGCTGGGCACCGACGGCCGGCTTCTGGCCCTCCAGCTCGACGAGATGCTGGCCGGGGTCGAGGAGGACCGCGGCCTGCTGGTGCGCGACTACCTGCCGGGCGGCCGGCGGCGCACCGGCGAGGAGGTCCTCGCCGACCTGCGCGCGCTGACGGCGACCGAGCTGCTCGACCTGTCCGCGGTGGCCCGCTGCTACGGCCTGCCCACCTCGCCCGACGCGCTGGACTCCCCGGTCAGCCCGCGCGGGTACCGGCTGCTGGCGCGGGTGCCCCGGCTGCCCGCCGGGATCATCGACCGGCTGGTCTCCCACTTCGGTGGGCTGCAGAAGCTGCTGGCGGCCACCATCGAGGACCTGCTGGCCGTCGAGGGCGTGGGCGAGGCCCGCGCCCGGGGCATCCGCGAGGGCCTGTCCCGGCTCGCTGAGACTTCCATCCTCGACCGCTACTCCTGAAGGACCCCGTCCTCCTCACCCCTCGCACGCTCGGGGCGAGCCTCTGGACGGGGCCGCACGGCCTTCGGCCGTCAGTTCAGGCGGAGGGCGGTGTCGCCGCTGGTCTTCGTGTCCAGCCGGCCGCGCAGCACGTAGTCGCCCGGTGCCGGCGCCACCCGCGGGGTGGCGCAGTCGGGCGAGCTGGTCATCCCGCCCCACACCACCGGGAACACCGCGGCCTCACCCGGCGCCAGGGTGCGCAGGTCACTGCTCGCCTCGGGGAAGCAGTCGTTGCTCCCCCACACCCGGCCACCGCCGGCGTCGAGCAGCACGATCTCTTGCAGGCCCTTGTCCAGCGCCCGCACGCAGGGCACGGCCGACACGTTGGTGACCACCAGGTCCAGCGTGGGCTTGCTGCCCACCGCGACGGCCGACTCCGCCGTCCGCACCTCGACCGAGATCATGTCGTCCCCGCACGGGCCGCCGGGCTCCGGACCGGCCGCCGTGGGCTCCGCAGCTGGGTCCCCGGGCTCCGCCGCGGACGAGGCCGGCGGGACGGTGGGCACCCGCACGGCGGCCAGGGAGGGCACCACCTGTTCCAGGGCCGACGGCTGGACCGGGCGGTCGGCCTCGTCGGCGGCCGCGGTCACGACCTGGTCGGCGCCGGCGTCCCCGGACATCAGCATCACGGCCAGCCAGCCACCACCGCCGAGCACGGCGAGCACGAGGCCGAGCAGCAGGAGACGACGCCGCCAGTAGACGGCGGCGGGCAGGGGGCCGACCGGGTGGAGCACAGGAGGACGCTAACCGCCGGTGCGGCTCGGCGTGCCGCGCCACGCCAGGCGTTTCCGGCCGCTGTGGACCCGTTCCGTCACACACCCAGCGGGGAGCCCCACGGCGTCACCGGCCGCCCGGCACACTGGGACCCGATGAGCGCAGCGCACCGCCCGTCCCCTGCCGCCGACGCGACAGCGCCGGGTGAGTCGATCGTCGACTGGTACGCCCGGTCGGCCCGCGACCTGCCCTGGCGGGAGCCGGGCACCGACCCGTGGGCGGTGCTGGTCAGCGAGGTGATGCTGCAGCAGACCCCGGTCAGCCGCGTCGAGCCGCGCTGGCGGGAGTGGATGGACCGCTGGCCCGCGCCGGCCGACCTGGCCGCCGCCTCACCCGCTGAGGTCATCCGCGCCTGGGGCAAGCTGGGCTACCCGCGCCGGGCGCTGCGGCTGCGGGAGGCCGCACTGGCGATCGTCGAGCGCCACGCGGGCATCGTGCCGGCCGACGTGACCGCGCTGGAGGCGCTGCCGGGCGTCGGCACCTACACCGCCCGGGCGGTCGCCTGCTTCGGGCACGGGCAGCGCCAGCCGGTGGTGGACACCAACGTCCGGCGGGTGGTCGCCCGGCTGGTGCACGGCCGCGCGGAGGCCGCTCCCGCCCGGGCCGCGGACCTCACCGACATCGCGGCACTCGCGCCCGAGGACGACGACCGGGCGGTCCGCTTCTCGGTGGCCGTGATGGAGCTCGGCGCGCTGGTCTGCGTGGCCGGCACCCCCCGGTGCGGCGCCTGCCCGGTGCGCGACCGGTGCGCCTGGCGACTGGCCGGGTCGCCGGCGCACGACGGGCCGCCCCGGCGGGTGCAGAAGTTCGCCGGCACGGACCGGCAGGTCCGTGGCCGGCTGCTGGACGTACTGCGGGCGGCCCCGGGACCGGTCGCGCCGGTGGAGCTGGACCAGGTGTGGGACGACGCCGCCCAGCGCGCCCGGTGCCTGGACTCGCTGCTGGTCGACGGCCTGGTCGCCCAGACCGACGACGGCCGCTTCACCCTCCCCGGCTGAGGAAGGACCCCGCTGCCCCCCGGCCCGCTCCAGGGGCCCGGCCCGAGCTTGCGGGGTCGGGGAGGAGCGGGTCCTTCCACTCGCGGCGGGACCCTGCAGCGGGGCCACCGGGCCGGGAACAGCACGAGGGCCGCCCCGCCGGCTGGCGGGACGGCCCTCGTGCTGTCTGGCCCCAGGCCCCGTCCGGAGGCTCACCCCCGCGCTTGCGAGGGGTGAGGAGGACGGGGTCCTTCAGTCGGCCTGAGCGGCCGCCGGACCCTCCTCGTCACCCTCGGCGCCGGTGAGGGCGACCGGGGGCGTGTCGGGCAGGTCGATCGGCTTGGCCTCACCGCGGAAGGTGAAGGTCGAGGCCGTCGGGTCGGCGTTCTCCTCGACGTCCACCACGATGATCTGGCCGGGGGCCAGCTCGCCGTAGAGGATCTTCTCCGAGAGCGCGTCCTCGATCTCGCGCTGGATCGTCCGGCGCAGCGGCCGGGCCCCCAGCACCGGGTCGAACCCGCGGGCACCCAGCAGCTTCTTGGCCGCGGGGGTGACCTCCAGCGACATGTCCTTGTTGGCCAGCTGTCCCTCGACCCGGGCGAGCATCAGGTCGACGATCTGGACGATCTCGTTCTCGGTCAACTGGTGGAACACGACGATGTCGTCGATGCGGTTGAGGAACTCCGGCCGGAAGTGCTGCTTGAGCTCCTCGTTGACCTTGAGCTTCATCCGCTCGTAGTTGCTGGCGGTGTCGTTCCCGGCCTGGAAGCCGAGGCCGACGGCCTTGGAGATGTCCCGCGTCCCGAGGTTGGTGGTCAGGATCAGGATCGTGTTCTTGAAGTCCACGATCCGGCCCTGGCCATCGGTCAGCCGGCCGTCCTCGAGCACCTGCAGAAGTGTGTTGAACACGTCCGCGTGCGCCTTCTCGATCTCGTCGAAGAGGACCACCGAGAAGGGCTTGCGCCGCACCTTCTCGGTCAGCTGGCCACCCTCGTCGTAACCGACGTAACCGGGAGGGGCACCGACGAGTCGGGACACCGTGAACCGGTCGTGGAACTCGCCCATGTCGATCTGGATGAGCGCGTCGTCCTCGCCGAACAGGAAGCTCGCGAGCGCCTTGGCCAGCTCGGTCTTACCGACACCCGAGGGGCCGGCGAAGATGAACGAGCCACCCGGACGGCGCGGGTCCTTGAGGCCCGCACGCGTGCGCCGGATCGCCTGGCTGACGCTCTTGATGGCCTCTTCCTGGCCGATGATCCGCTTGTGGAGCTCGTCCTCCATGCGGAGCAGACGCGTGGTCTCCTCCTCGGTCAGCTTGAAGACCGGGATCCCCGTCCAGTTCGCCAGGACCTCGGCGATCTGCTCGTCGTCGACCTCGGCGACGACGTCCATGTCGCCGGCCTTCCACTGCTTCTCGCGCTCGGACTTCTCGCCGAGCAGCTGCTTCTCCTTGTCGCGGAGGGACGCGGCCTTCTCGAAGTCCTGGGCGTCGATGGCCGACTCCTTCTCGCGGCGGATGCCGGCGATCCGGTCGTCGAACTCGCGCAGGTCCGGCGGGGCGGTCATCCGCTTGATCCGCATCCGGGCGCCCGCCTCGTCGATCAGGTCGATCGCCTTGTCGGGCAGGAAGCGGTCGGAGATGTACCGGTCGGCCAGCGTCGCGGCAGCCACCAGCGCGCTGTCGGTGATGCTGATCCGGTGGTGCGCCTCGTAGCGGTCGCGCAGCCCCTTGAGGATCTCGATGGTGTGCTGCAGCGTCGGCTCACCGACCTGGATGGGCTGGAAGCGGCGCTCGAGCGCGGCGTCCTTCTCCAGGTGCTTGCGGTACTCGTCCAGCGTGGTGGCGCCGATGGTCTGCAGCTCGCCACGGGCCAGCATCGGCTTGAGGATGCTCGCCGCGTCGATCGCGCCCTCGGCGGCACCGGCCCCGACGAGGGTGTGGATCTCGTCGATGAACAGGATGATGTCGCCGCGGGTGCGAATCTCCTTGAGGACCTTCTTCAGCCTCTCCTCGAAGTCACCGCGGTAGCGGGAACCGGCGACCAGGGCGCCGAGGTCGAGGGTGTAGAGCTGCTTGTCCTTCAGCGTCTCGGGGACCTCGCCCTTGACGATGGCCTGGGCCAGGCCCTCGACGACGGCGGTCTTGCCGACGCCGGGCTCGCCGATGAGGACGGGGTTGTTCTTGGTCCGCCGGGAGAGCACCTGCATGACCCGCTCGATCTCCTTGGCCCGCCCGATCACCGGGTCGAGCTTGGAGTCGCGCGCGGCCTGGGTCAGGTTGCGGCCGAACTGGTCGAGGACCAGGGAGGTCGACGGCGTGCCCTCGGCGGGGCCACCGGCGGCGGCCGGCTCCTTGCCCTGGTAGCCGGACAGCAGCTGGATGACCTGCTGGCGGACGCGGTTGAGGTCGGCACCCAGCTTGACCAGGACCTGGGCGGCGACGCCCTCGCCCTCGCGGATCAGGCCGAGCAGGATGTGCTCGGTGCCGATGTAGTTGTGGCCGAGCTGCAGCGCCTCGCGCAGCGACAGCTCCAGCACCTTCTTCGCCCGCGGGGTGAAGGGGATGTGACCGGACGGGGCCTGCTGGCCCTGGCCGATGATCTCCTCGACCTGCTGACGGACACCCTCCAGCGAGATGCCGAGGGACTCGAGCGCCTTGGCAGCGACGCCCTCACCCTCGTGGATCAGACCCAGGAGGATGTGCTCGGTGCCGATGTAGTTGTGGTTGAGCATCCGGGCTTCTTCTTGAGCCAGGACGACCACCCGACGGGCTCGGTCGGTGAACCGTTCGAACATCTGCTGTATCTCCTCTGACCGGCTGGACCTGCTGTGCTCGTGTCCCCGGCAGGGGACTGTGGACACCCGACGTTCGTCGGCGCGCTGGGCACCGGTCGCTCCACTGTAGTTCGCACCACGCCACCGGCGTCGGCATCCGGGACGGTGGGGTGGCTCGTCTGTCCCAACTCCCGTCCCACGAGTGCTGTTCCGACCCCCCGTTACGCCCTCAGCGGACGACGCACGGACGCACGACGACCCGGCACCCCTCGAGGAGGTGCCGGGTCGCCGGGACGGGTGACCTCGCGCAGAGGCTCAGCCGGTCGTTCTTCGGCCCCCTTGCAGGGTCCCGGCACGAGCTTGCGAGTGCCGGGGGGCAAGGGGGTCCTCTCTCAGTGGGCGGCCTCGTAGGCCTCGACGACGCTGGCCGGGATGCGTCCGCGGTCGCTCACCTCGTGGCCGTTCTTGCGGGCCCAGTCACGGATGGCACCGGCCTGCTCGCGGTCCATCCGGCCGCCGCCACCGGTGGCGCGGGAACGCCCGCCGCCGGAGGCCCGGGTGCCGCGACTGCTCACCTTGCGAGCGGCCGAGACGTACTTGCCGAGGACGTCGCGCATCTCCGAGGCGTTCTTCTCCGACAGGTCGATCTCGTACGTCGTCCCGTCGAGGGCGAAGGTGACCGTCTCGTCAGCGGAGATGCTGTCGTCGAGGTCGTCGCTCAGGATCACCTGGACCTTGCGTGCCATTGTCTGCTCACTCCTGTTTCGCGGGGATCTGGGCCGTCGAGAATTGCTGCCCAGTGTTCCGACAACGCCATTGCACCACGGATCGCGGCCCATGAGCCAATCAGCGCCGCGGCGTCCGGGGAAATCACCCGACCGGGTCGGTGCGCGTATTCCGGTCCACATTCGGCTCCCTACCGGCTAAACGGACGCGAACACGGGTCCGCCGACGCGGACGCATTCCGCCGACCATGCCGGGAATGCGGCAGCGCGACTCTTTCCCGGAGGCCGGCCGGCCCCGGCACGGCCACTTCTCCGGGACGGCGGTCAATCCGGCTCCGCGCCCTGCCGATGGAGGCACGTGGCGGACCGTGCACTCCGCCCTGCGCCCGTCGTCGGAGGAGGAAGGCCGTGGACCCCGGGACGGTCGACGGCGGACCCGTGTCCGGGCACTCCGACGACGCACCCGCCGGCGGGGAGGCCGACGCGGCCCGCGCCGGGCACGACGACCGGCCCGAGGGCCGGCGGCTGGTCCTGCTCTCCTACGTCGTCGGGTTCGTGCTGGTGTCCCTCTTCCTGGGGCTGGACCGCACGCTCGGCGTCCTCGGCGGGGTGCTGAACGTCGTCTTCGCCGTCTACTTCTGCCGGCACCTGGGGTTCGCGGCGGCCGCCGCGCGGTGGGCGGAGCAGGACATGCTCGCCGCTGACGTCGGGCTGTCGGTCTACACGCCCTCGGTCGCGGTCTTCGTCGGCTGCAAGAACGAGGAACTGGTCGTCGACGGGATGCTCACCGCGCTGCTCGGGCTGGACTACCCGGCCGACCGGCTCACCCTGGTCGTGGTCGACGACGGCTCGGACGACAGCACCGGCGACCGGCTGGACGCGTGGGCCGCCCGGGAGCCGAGGCTGCGGGTGCTGCACCGGCCACCGGGCTCGGGCGGTGGGAAGTCCGGTGCCCTCAACGACGCCCTCGCCCTGGTCGACGCCGAGGTCGCGGTGGTCTTCGACGCCGACCACGAGCCGGACCCGACGTCGGTGCGCCGGCTCGTCCGGCACTTCCGCGACCCCGTCGTGGGTGCGGTGATGGGCCGCTGCGTCATCCGCAACGGCCGGGACTCACCGATGGCCTCGACCGTCTTCGTCGACTTCCTCTCCGGCTACCTGGTCAACGAGTACGGCCGGCAGGCGCTGTTCGAGCTGCCCGCGTACGGCGGGGCGAACTGCGCGGTCCGGATGTCCACCCTCCGCGGGCTGGGCGGGTGGAACCCGCACACCGTCACCGAGGACACCGACCTCACGCTGCGGGTGCTGATGGGCGGTCAGCGCGTCCGGTACGACCTCTCCGCCGTCGACTTCGAGGAGGCGGTGGTCACCGCCCAGCGGTTCTGGAAGCAGCGCTACCGGTGGGCCCGAGGCCACCAGAAGTGCTTCCGCGACTACTGGCGACCGCTGATGGCCTCCCCGCACCTGTCCGTGGTGGAGAAGGTCGAGACGACGCTGTTCCTGCTCGTCTACCACGTACCGCTGCTCAGCGGCATCGGCCTGCTGCTCACCGTGCTGCGCTCCTTCGGCATCGGTGACCTGCCGGTCGTCGCGCTGCTGCCGCTGTCGATGCTGCTGTTCGTGGGGCCGCTGGCCGAGCTCTCGGTGGGCCTGCTCATCGGCCGGGTGGAACGCCGGTCGGCCTGGCGGCTGCTCGGCTTCCTCCCCGCCTTCGCGCTGTCCATCTGGATCACCACCCGCGCCTACGTCGACGGCATGCTCGGCCGCCCCTACACCTGGGTGAAGACCTCGCGGTCGGGTGCGACCTCGACCGTCCGGGTCGACCCGTCGGCGCCGCTGGGCGCGGGGAGGTCCTGATGGCCACCCCGGTCCCGGTCCGCACCAGGTACCACCGGGCCCCTCGGCGCCGGTACCGGTACCGGCCCCTGGGCAGTGGCCGCCGGCTCCTCGCGGTGCTCCTGGACCTCGGGCTGGCGGTGGCCATCTGCGCCGTGGGCTTCCGCTACGGCGCCGGGTTCCTCCAGGTGCACGAGGCCCGCTGGGTGGCGGCCGTGCTGGACGCCGTCGGCGTCGGGTCGGTCTCGGGCTCCCTGCCCCGCCACGTCCTCGTCTTCCGCCCCGGCGGCGAGATCATCCTGGCCGAGGTCACCGAGTCCTGCTCGTCCATCCTCTCGGTCCTCGGCCTCACCGCGCTCACCGCGGTCGTGCTCCGGGGACGCCGCCAGCACGCGGTCGCCGGGCTGGTCGTGGCCGTCGCCGTCCTGCTGCTGCTCAACCACCTCCGGCTGGTCGCCTCCACCCTCGCCGGCCTGGTGTGGGGGACGCCGGCGCTGGTGCTCTTCCACGACTGGGCGGGGACGGTGTGGAACCTCGCGGCCACGCTCGGCGGCTTCCTGCTGATGGTCTGCATCACCCTGCCCACGGCCGAGCGGGCCGAGCAGGACGTCGCCGGGCGGCACACCGCCCGGCGTCCGGACAGCTGGGCCCGTCCCGGTCTGGGGTACCGACCGGCGGACGACGACGTGCGCGCGGTCTCCCGGCGGGTGAACCTGGCCGGCCTGGTGCACCGCTACGTGCTCCCGCGCCGGGTGTCCCAGTGGATGGGTGCGCGCCGGGAGGCCACGCGGATCGACTACCGGATCGGCCACCTGCCCTCCGCCGAGCGGGCCGCGCGCGTGCGGGCGCTGACCGCGAACGGGCTGGGCGCCCACGCCGCGTCCCTGGTGGCCGTGGCGACCTACGACGACGACCCGGTGGTGCTCGACGCCCTCGCCGAGGCCATCGCCGCCCGGCAGTGGGAGCCGGTCACCGACCACCGGTCGGCGGCCCTGCGGCTGTGGGCGCGCGGCTGGCTGCTGCAGCACCCGACGCGTGAGGACGCCACCCCAGGCGTCGCCGCGCCTGCGGCGCAGCAGGCCGGACGGCCCGACCACTCCCCGACCGTCCGGTTGCCCTCGCCCCGGGCCGCCGTGCCCGTCCCGCCCGGTCCCCGCAGACCAGGCGCTCCGTACCCGACCGTCCCCCACTCGACGACCCAGGACCACAGATGACCTCCTCCCCGCCCCTGTCCCGCCCGATCGCGCCCGCCCCGACGCCGTCCCACGGCGGGCCGGCCGGCCCCGCCGTCCTCGTCACCGGGGCCGGCGGCCCGGCGGGCGTGGCGGTGGTCCGCCGGCTGGTCGCCCTGGGCCACCGGGTGGTCGCCGCCGACGCCGACAGCACCGCGGCCGGGTGCGCCCTCGCGCACGCGGCCGTCACCGTGCCCCGCGGTGACCACCCCCGCTTCGTCGACGCGCTGGCCGCGGCCTGCGCGGCAGGCGGGGTCGACGCCCTGATCAGCACGGTCGCCGAGGAGCTGCCGCACCTGGCCGCCGGTGCCGGCCGGCTGGCCGCCGCCGGCGTCGCCACCTGGCTGCCCTCCCCCGCCGCCGTCGACCTCTGCTGCGACAAGGCCGCGTTCGCCCGGGCGATGGCCGCCGCCGGCGTGCCGCACCCGGCCACCGCCGCCGGCCCGGACGAGGTCGAGGGCGTCCCCGGGCCGTGGGTGGTCAAGCCGCTGGCCGGCCGGGGCAGCCGCGGCGTGCGGCTGCTCGACGACCGGGCCGCGGTGGTCGCCGCCCTCGCCGGGGACCCCGACCTCCTGGTGCAGACCCGGCTCACCGGCCGCGAGTTCACCACCGACACCCTCGTCGACCGGGACGGCGGCCTGCGCGCCGCCGTGCCGCGGTGGCGGGCGGAGACCAAGGCCGGCATCTCGGTGAAGGGCGAGACCTTCGCCTCCGCGGAGGTGGCCGACGTCGTCGCCCGCGCGCTGGCCGCGGTCGGGCTGGTCGGCCCGGCCAACGTGCAGGGCTTCGTCGCCGACGACGGCACCGCGACGGTCGTCGAGATCAACCCGCGGTTCTCCGGCGGCCTGCCGCTGACCCTCGCGGCCGGAGCCGACGTCGTCAGCGCCTACCTCGCCGGCGTCCGCCACCCGAGCACGGCGCTGCCGTCACTGGGGTTCCGGCCCGGGGTCGCGATGAGCCGCTACTTCGCCGAGACGTACACCAGCGGCGACGGCGAGCCGGTCCTCGACCCGTGCGCGCCCGCGGCGGTGACCGCGTGAGCCGCAGCCGGCACGTCCTGGTGCCCTTCGGCACCCGGCCCGAGGTCGTCAAGCTGGCCCCGGTGGTCGCCGCCCTGCAGGGCGCGGGACACCGGGTCAGCGTGGTGGACACCGGACAGCACACCGACCCCGCGCTCAGCTCGCGGCTGCAGGAGGCCCTGGGGCTCACGCCCGGGCACCGCTTCCAGCTGCCGGCCGACCCGGCCGAGCGGATCGGCGCGCTGCACGCCGACGCCGCGCGGGCGGTCGCCCGCTGCGCTCCCGACCTGGTGCTGGCGCTCGGCGACACCGCCACCGTGCCGGCCTACGCGCTGGCCGCGCGCGGCGCGGGGCTGCCCTTCGCCCACCTGGAGGCCGGCCTGCGCAGCCTCAACCCCCGCAGCGTGGAGGAGGTGAACCGGCGGGTCGCCGCGGCGGTCGCGCACCTGCACTTCGCGCCCACGAAGCGGGCCGCGGCCTTCCTCGCCGCGGAGGGGGTGGACGCCGAGCGGGTGCTGGTCGTCGGCAACCCGGTGATCGACACCCTCGTGGCCCGCGGGGTGCGGCCGGTGCCGCCGGCGGAGCGGTCCGGCGTGCTGGTCACCGCGCACCGGCCCACCAACGTCGACGACCCGGCCCGCCTGGCCCGCCTGGTCGGCGTGGTGCGGGCGCTGGCCGAGCAGGTCGGGCCGGTGACCTTCCCGGTGCACCCCCGCACCGCCGCGCGGCTCGCCGCGGCGGGGCTCACCGGCTCCCTCGACCACCCCTCGATCACCCTCACCGGGCCGGTGGAGTACGACGTCCTGCTGGCCGCGCTCGGCTCGGCTCGGCTGGCGGTCACCGACTCGGGCGGCATCCAGGAGGAGGCGGCGTACCTGGGCGTCCCGGTGGTCGTGCTGCGCGGCTCCACGCCGCGCTGGGAGGGGGTGGAGGCCGGGACGACGACGCTCGCCGGGCTGGCCGACGAGAGCGCGGCCGCCGCGGTGCTGTCGGCGGCGGCCGGGCACACCGCGCCGGAGGGCCAGGAGCGGGCCGCGACGACGCCGTGCCCCTACGGGGACGGGACGACCGGGCTCCAGGTGGCCGCCGCCCTCGCCGACGAGCGCACCGATGCGCTGCTGGCCCTGGACGAGCCGGACTTCACCGACGGGCGGCTGCCATGGTGACCGGCCGGCCGGGACCCGCTCCGCTGGGCGTGGTGGTCGACCTGGACGACACGCTGTACCCGCAGGCCGAGTACCTGGCGTCCGCGGCCGCGGCGGTCGGGACCGCGGCCGGGCTGGCCGGCCTGGACGGCGCGGCGGTGCACGCCGCGTTGCGGCGCGAGCTGGCCGCCGGGTCCGACACCGGCGGCACCATCGACCGCGCGCTGCTGGCGGTGGGGACGCCGGCCGGGGCGCTGGCGGAGCTGGTGCCGCCGCTGGTGGCCGCGTTCACCGGGCACACCCCGCCGCGGCTGCCGCCCTACCCGGGGGTGGAGGAGGCGCTGCGGGCCCTCCGCGCCGCCGCGCCGCTGGGCTGCCTGACCGACGGCAACCCGGTCGTCCAAGCGGCGAAGCTGGCCGCCACCGGGCTGCAGCCGCTGCTCCCGGTCGTCGTGGTCACCGACTCACTCGGCGGGCGCGCTGCCCGCAAGCCCCACCCGGCAGGGCTGCTCGCCGTCGCCGCGCGACTGGGCGTGCTGCCGGACCGGCTGCTGGTCATCGGCGACCGGCCGGGCAAGGACGTCGCCGTCGCCGCGGCGGTGGGGGCCCGCGCCGTCCGGGTCCGGCAGGGCGAGTACGCGTCAGCGCCGGACGTGCCGCGAGCCGACGCCGTCACCGAGGACTTCCCCGCGGCCGCGGCGGTCGCGCTCGACCTCCTGGGCGTCGGTGCGGGAGCCGCTCGCTGAGCCGCCCCTCACCCGTCCGGAGGAGATCCCCCGCGGCCCTACAGCCGGGTGCCCGGGACGCCGATGGAGTCTGGTCGGGCGGGTCCACCGCCCCCGGACCGGAGGTCGCGTCCATGGACGGCCCGAGCAGCTTCTCTACCGTGCGGCGCAGCCGCCGCCGGCTCTGCCGTGCCGCGCTGGTCCCGGTGGTCACGGTCCTGGGACTGGTGGCCGCCCCCGGGACGGCCTCGGCCGCCGGGGCCGTCACCCCTGTCCTCAACTGCACCTCGCCGGCTGCCGGCGGCGGATTCACCGCGGTGGTGGGCTACGACAACGGCACCGGTCAGGACGTGACCGTCCCGCACGGCAAGCAGAACCGGATCGTGCCCGGGAAGTACGACGGCGCCCAGCCGACGGTCTTCGCGGCCGGCCGGCACGACGGTGCCTTCACGGTCACCGTCCAGGGTGGCAGCGCCAACTGGAAGATCGGTGACGAGCGACTGCACCTCAAGCGCTCCGAGGCCCCGGCCTGCCCGGCCGCCACGGAGCTGCCGGAGGAGGGCAACGGGACCGGGCCGGCGATCGCGCTGGTGCTCGCCGGCGTGTTCGGCGTGGTCACCGTCGACCGGGTCCGCCGGCGGGCGCTGGCCGCAGCCGCGGGCACCGGAGAGGGCCGCGACGATGCGTAGGGTGCTCGCGGTCGGGGCGCACCCCGACGACATCGAGCTGGGCTGCGGCGCCACCCTGCTGGCGCACGCCGCGGCCGGCGACGAGGTGACGATGCTGGTCATGACCGGCGGCGAGAACGGCCCCGGCGACGACGCCGCGGTCGTCGGGCGCCGGGCCGAGCAGGAACAGGCCGCCCGGACGCTGGGCGCCGGACTGCTCTGGGGCGGGCTGCGCGACTGCTCGGTCGCCGCGGACGCCGCCACGGTCGCCGTCGTGGAGCGGGCGATCCAGGCGACCGACGCCGACGTCGTCTACGTGCACGCCCCCGACGACAGCCACCAGGACCACCGGGCCGTCGCCTCCGCGACGCTGTCGGCGGCGCGCCGGCTCTCCCGGGTGCTGCACTTCCAGAGCCCGTCCACGCTGACGTTCAGCCCGACCACCTACGTCGACGTCACCGCCTTCCTGTCCGGCAAGCTCGCCGCGCTGCGGGCGCACGCGTCGCAGGTGGAGATGTCGGCCATGGTCGAGCCGGACGCAGTCGTGGCCTCGGCCCGGCACTGGGGCGCGCAGGCCCGGATCGGGTACGCCGAGGCGTTCGCACCGACCCGCATGGTCATCGACCTGGTGCCCGTCGCGCCCAGGCCGGCCGCCGAGCTGCCGTCGGCCTACCAGCTCACCCCGGCCGGCGCGCCGGCCCTCGCCGGCCGCTGATGGCGGCGCCGGCCGCGGCTCAGCTGCTGAGCGGCCGGACGAGCGGGAACAGGATGGTCTCCCGGATGCCCAGCCCGGTGAGGGTCATCATCAGCCGGTCCATGCCCATGCCCATCCCGCCGGTGGGCGGCATGCCGTACTCCAGGGCCTCCAGGAAGTCCTCGTCCAGCGCCATGGCCTCGGGGTCGCCGGCCGCGGCGAGCTGGGCCTGCGCCGAGAAGCGCTCGCGCTGGGCCACCGGGTCGACCAGCTCGGAGTAGGCGGTGGCCCGCTCCACCCCGGCGATGTACAGGTCCCACTTCTCCGCGACACCGGGGACCGACCGGTGTGCCCGGGTCAGCGGCGAGGTGTCCAGCGGGTAGTCCACCACGAAGGTCGGGCGCTGCAGGGAGTCCTGGACCAGCGCCTCGAACAGCTCCTCGACCACCTTGCCGGGCAGCCAGGCCGGGTCCACACCCACGTCGTGCCGCTCGGCCAGGGCGCGCAGCCGCTCGACCGGCGTCTCCGGGGTGACCTCCTCGCCCACTGCCGCGGACACCACGTCGTACAGCCGGACCTGGGGCCACTCCCCCGAGAGGTCCAGCTCCGTGCCGTCGTGGTGGCGGGCCACGTGGTCACCGAACAGCGCCGCGCAGCACTCCTGGACCAGCTCCCGGGTCAGGGTCGCCATCCCCTGGTAGTCCCAGTACGCGGCGTAGGTCTCGAGCATCGCGAACTCCGGTGAGTGCGAGGAGTCCGCCCCCTCGTTCCGGAAGTTGCGGTTGATCTCGAAGACGCGGTCCAGCCCGCCGACGATGCACCGCTTCAGGAACAGCTCCGGCGCGATCCGCAGGAACAGGTCGAGGTCGAAGGCGTTCATGTGCGTCCGGAACGGCCGCGCGGCCGCGCCGCCGTGCACCGTCTGCAGCATCGGGGTCTCCACCTCGAGGAACCGCCGGGCGGTCAGCCCCGACCGCAGCGTCTGCATCACGGTGGACCGCTGCTGCACGGTGCGGCGCGCCTCGTCCCGCACGATCAGGTCGACGTAGCGGCGGCGGACGCGCAGTTCCTCGCTCATCGGCTTGTGCGCCACCGGCAGCGGCCGCAGCGCCTTGGCCGCCAGCTGCCAGGAGTCGGCGAACACCGACAGCTCGCCCCGGCGGGAGGTGCCCACCTCGCCGGTCACCAGCACGTGGTCGCCCAGGTCGACGTCGGACTTCCAGGCCGCCAGCGCGTCCTCGCCGACGCGGTCGACCGACAGCATCACCTGCAGCTCGGTGTCGCCCTCCCGCAGGGTGGCGAAGCACAACTTGCCGGTGTTCCGGGAGAAGATCACCCGTCCGGTGACGCCGACCTGCTCGCCGGTCAGGGTGTCCGGCTCGAGGTCGGGGTGCGCGGCCCGCACCTCGGCCAGCGAGGTGGTCCGGGCCACGGCGACCGGGTAGGGGTCGACCCCGGCCTCGCGCAGCCGGTCCAGCTTGGCCCGCCGGACCCGCAGCTGCTCGGGGAGCTCGTCGTCGGGATGGCCGGGGGGTTCCTCGCTCACGGTCCGGGAGCCTACGGACGCCGCCCCGCGGGCTGGCCACCCGGACCGGGGTGCCCGCCGGCCTGGTGCCGGGCGAACGCCAGCCGCAGCCCGTGCACCGTCAGGTCCGGCTCCCGCTCGGCGATGGTCCGGCAGCTGTCCACCAGCAGCCGGTGCAGTCCACCGGTGGCGACGACCAGGGGCGGGACGCCGAACTGCTCCACCAGCTCGCCGGCGATCCGGCCGACCAACCCGTCGACCAGCCCGGCGAAGCCCAGCACCAGCCCGGACTGCAGGGCCGCGACGGTGTTCTTGCCGATGGCGTGCGGGGGCACGGTCAGCTCCACCGAGCGCAGCTGGGCCGCAGCGCTGGCCAGCGCGTCCAGGCTGACCTCGACCCCGGGCGCGAGCGCGCCGCCCAGGAACTGGCCCGCGGGGCCGACGGCGTCGACGTTGGTGGAGGTGCCGAAGTCGACGACGACGACCGGCCGCGCGGTGCCGTCCGGGGCGGTCCCGTACAGCTCGTGGGCGGCCAGTGCGGTGACCACCCGGTCGGCGCCCACCTCCCGCGGGTTGTCCACGTGCAGCGGCACGCCGGTCCGCACGCCGGGGCCGATCAGGGTCACCGGGACGGCGAGCCGGTCGAGCAGCTGGCGCAGCGCCGGCAGCAGCGCTGGCACCGTGGAGCAGGCGGCCACGCCGGTGACCTGGGTGTCCCGCAGCACCCCGCGCCACAGCAGGTGCAGCTCGTCGGCGGTGGCCCGCGGGTGCGTGGTGACCCGCCAGCAGTCGACCCGCCGGTCCCCGTCGAAGGTGGCCAGCACCGTCTGGCTGTTGCCGACGTCCACGGTCAGCAGCACGGTCAGGCCCCGGTCCGCAGGTCCAGGGCCAGGTCCAGGATCGGCGAGGAGTGGGTGAGCCCGCCGACGGACAGGAAGTCCACCCCGGTCGCGGCCACCTCGCCGGCGACGTCCAGGGTGAGCCCGCCGGTCGCCTCGATCTCCACCTCGCCGCCGACGTCGGCCACCACCGCGCGCAGCTGCTCGGGCGTCATGTTGTCGCAGAGCAGGAAGTCCGCGCCGGCGTCCACCGCCTCCCGGGCCTGCGCGACCTCGTCCACCTCGACCTGCACGGGGACCGAGGTCCGCTCCCGGACCAGCGCGACGGCCGCGGCCACCGAGCCCGCGGCGGCGACGTGGTTGTCCTTGACCATGGCCACGTCGTAGAGGCCCATCCGCTTGTTCGACCCGCCGCCGCAGCGCACCGCGTACTTCTCCAGCGGCCGCAGCCCCGGGGTCGTCTTGCGGGTGTCCAGGACGACGGCGCCGGTGCCGGCGACGGCGTCCACCCAGGCGCGGGTGGCCGTGGCGATCCCGCTGGCCCTGCTGGCGATGTTCAGCGCGCTGCGCTCGGCGGCCAGCAGGGCGCGGACCGGTCCGGTGACGGTCAGCAGGACGTCGCCGCGGCCCACCCGGTCGCCGTCGGCAGCCGCGGCGGTGACGGTGGCGTCCGGCGCCAGCCGGCCGATGACCCGGGCGGCCAGCGGCAGACCGGCCACGACCCCCGGCGCGCGGGCCACCAGGTCCGCGGTCCCGAGCTGGTCGGCGGGCACCGTGGCCGCGCTGGTCACGTCCAGCGCGACGGCGGCGGCCGGGTCGGCCGGCAGCGGCGCACCGGCGCTGAGGTCCTCGGCCAGCGTGCGCTCCACCAGCTCGGTCACCCAGGCCTCGTCCAGGCCGGTGCCGGCCAGGTCCGCCGGGTCCCGCAGCGCTCCGCCCACCGGTGTCTCCCTCGTCCGCACACTCACCAGTCCACCGCCACCGGGGTGCCCACCGGACGGCGGGCCAGCTGCACCAGGCCATCGGCGTCGAGCCGCACGTCCAGGTGGACCCGCCACCGGTCGTCGGCGTCGGGGTGGTCCTCCCGCCAGTGGCAGCCCCGGGTCTCCTCCCGCGCTCCCGCGGCGGCGGTCAGCGCGGTGGCCACGGTGAGCAGGTCGGTGGCCTCCCAGCTGTCCACACCCGGGCGGACGTCGTCCCGGTCGGCGGCCAGCGCGGCCAGCCGGCCGGCGGCCTCGGCCAGGCCCCGGCCGCTGCGCAGCGCGCCCACCCGGCTGGACATGGTGGCGGTCAGCCCGGCCCGGACGGCGGGGTCCAGCAGGCCGCCGAGCAGGGCCGGGGACGGGACCGCGGCGCTGGGCACCGGCAGGTCCCGGGCCAGCGACCCACCGATCCGGCCGGCGAAGACCAGGCCCTCCAGCAGCGAGTTGGAGGCCAGCCGGTTGGCCCCGTGCACGCCGGTGCACGCCACCTCCCCGCAGGCGTAGAGCCCGGGCACGGTGGTGCGGCCGGTGAGGTCGGTCGCCAGCCCGCCGGAGGCGTAGTGCGCGGCCGGGGTGACCGGCACCAGGTCGGTGACCGGGTCGATGCCGGCCCGCCGGCAGCTGGCCACGATGGTCGGGAAGCGCTCGGCCAGCCCGGGCACGTGCCGGGCGTCGAGCTCCACGTGGTCCACGCCGTCCCGGAGCTGCACCCGGGTGATCGCCTTGGCCACCACGTCGCGCGGCGCCAGCTCGGCCAGCTCGTGCACGCCGGTCATGAACCGCACACCGGCACCGTCGACCAGCAGCGCGCCCTCCCCGCGCAGCGCCTCGGACACCAGGGGCTGCTGGCCGCGCGCGTCCGGCCCGAGGTACAGCGCGGTCGGGTGGAACTGGACGAACTCCAGGTCGGTGGCGACCGCGCCGGCCCGCAGGCCCAGCGCGACGCCGTCGCCGGTGGAGACCGCGGGGTTCGTCGTCGCGGCGTAGACCTGGCCCATCCCGCCGGTGGCCAGCACGACCGCCCGGGACCGGACGGCGCCCACCCCGTCGGCGGCGCCCTCCCCGAGGACGTGCAGGGTGACCCCGGCGGCCCGGCCGGCGGCGTCGGTCAGCAGGTCCAGCACCATCGCGTGCTCGACCAGGGTGATCCCCGGGTCGGCCTCGACGGCCTCGGTGAGCGCCCGCTGCACCTCCGCGCCGGTCGCGTCGCCACCGGCGTGCACGATCCGGTCGGTGGAGTGCCCGCCCTCGCGGGTGAGCAGCAGCCGCCCGGCGCCGTCCCGGTCGAAGGCGGCGCCCCAGCTGATCAGCTGGCGCAGCCGCTCCGGGCCCTCGGTGACCAGCGTCAGGACCGCGTCGGGGTCGCACAGGCCGACACCGGCGACCTCGGTGTCCCGGGCGTGCGCACCGGGGGTGTCGGCGGCGTCCAGGACCGCGGCGATGCCGCCCTGCGCCCACCGGGTCGAGCCGTCGTCCACCCGGACCTTGGTGACCACGGCGACGCTGAGACCGGCGGCCCGGGCGTGCAGCGCGACGCAGAGACCGGCCACGCCGGAGCCCACCACGCAGACGTCGGCGGTCAGCTCCCAGCCGGGGACCGCGGCCCGCAGCCGCACGGGCAGGCCGGTGGCGGGGGCCGCGGTCAGGGTGGTCACCGGGGCGCGACGACGTCGCCGCGCACCTGCCCCAGCACCCCCGGCGACGGCGCGGCCGGGTCCGCGCCCAGCTCGACCACCCGGTTGTCGCCGTCCACGTGCACGACGCGGGGCAGGAGGCTCTTGGCCTCGGTCTCGTCCATCAGGCCGTAGCTGATCAGGATCACCAGGTCGCCGGGGTGCACCAGGTGCGCGGCGGCGCCGTTGATGCCGATCACGCCGCTGCCCCGCTCGCCGGGGATGACATAGGTCTCCAGCCGGGCGCCGTTGGTGACGTCGACGATCGCGACCTGCTCGCCCGGGAGCAGGTCCGCGGCGTCCAGCAGGTCCTCGTCGACGGTGACCGATCCGACGTAGTGCAGGTCCGCCTGGGTCACCGTGGCCCGGTGGATCTTGCTCTTCAGCATGGTGCGCATCATCGGGGGTCCCCCAGCTCTGAGGTGTGCAGCGTCACGGCGGTGTTGTCGATCAGTCGGGTGCTGCCCGCGCGGGCGGCGACCAGCAGCCGGGCCGGGCCCGCGGCCGGCGCGGGCCCCAGGTCGGGCCCGGTGAGCTCCAGGTAGTCCGGCACCAGGTCCGGGGCCCCGGCGAGCACCCGGCGGGCCTCGGCCAGCACCGCGTCCCCGCCCTGCGGCCCGGCGGCCGCGCCGGCCCGCAGCGCCGCGGAGATCGCCGCGGCGGTCGTCCGCTGGCGCTGGGTCAGGTAGCGGTTGCGGGAGGACAGCGCCATCCCGTCGTCCTCCCGGACGGTGGGAGCGCCGACCACCTCGACGCCGAGCGCCAGCTCGCGGGCCATCGCCCGGATGAGCGTGAGCTGCTGGTAGTCCTTCTCCCCGAAGACGGCGACGTCCGGGCGCACCAGCCCGAACAGCTTGGCCACGACGGTCAGCACGCCGGCGAAGTGCCCGGGCCGGACGGCGCCCTCCAGCACCTCGCCCAGCGGGCCGGGCTGCACGGTGACCCCCACCGCCCCGGGCGGGTAGACCTCCTCGACCGGCGGGTGGAACACCAGGTCGGCGCCCTCCTCGGCCAGGGCCGTCAGGTCGGCGTCCCAGGTGCGGGGATAGCGGTCGAAGTCCTCGCCCGGCCCGAACTGGCTGGGGTTGACGAACACCGAGACCACGACGCTGCCGCCGTACCCGCGGGCCGCGCGGACCAGGCTGCGGTGGCCCTCGTGCAGCGCGCCCATCGTGGGCACCAGGACGACCGGGGCGGGCAGGGCGTCCCGCAGCAGGCGCAGCTGGGCGGTGTCCTCCGCGACGGCGGGGGTGGTGGTGCCGACGGTCATCGGGCCGCCTCCTCCGGGTCGCCGCTGAGCAGCTCCAGCAGAGGCGCCCCCTCGTGCCGCTTGAGCCGGCCGGCCGCCAGCTGGCGCTCGGTGCTGCGCCGGGCCAGCGCCACGTAGGCGTCCACGGCGGACGGCGCACGCTCGGTCAGCGTCTGCAGGTGGGCGGCGACCGTGCCGACGTCCCCCCGGCTGACCGGCCCGGTGAGCCCGCGGTCACCGCGGCGCAGCCCGTTGTCCAGGGCGGCGGTCAGCAGCGGGGTGAGGACCCGGGCCGGGTCGGCGACCCCGGCGCCGCGGAGCAGGTCGGCGGCCTCCGCGACCAGGGTGACCAGGTGGTTGGCGCCGGTCACCAGCGCCGCGTGGTAGAGCCCGCGGTCGGCGTCGGCGACCCAGAAGGGCTCACCCCCCATCTCCAGCACGAGGGTCTCCGCGACCGCCCGGTGCTCGGGGGCGCTGGTGACGCCGAACGGCGCGGCGGCCAGCCGCTGCAGGTCCTCCGGGCCGCCGGAGAAGGTCATCGCCGGGTGCAGGGCCAGCGGGAGCACCCCGGCCTGCCCCGCCGGGGCGAGCACGGCCAGGCCGTGCGCACCCGAGGTGTGGAAGGTCAGCTGCCCCCGGCGCCAGGCACCGGTCTCGGCGAGGCCGGCGACCAGCCCGGACAGGATGTCGTCGGGGACGGCCAGGACGACCAGGTCCGCGGCGCGGACGACCTCGTCGGCCGGCAGCAGCGGGACGCCGGGCAGCAGCCGGGCGGCCCGGTCGGCGGAGGCGGTGGAGAGCCCCGAGGCGGCGACGACGTCGTGGCCGGCCGCGGTGAGGGCGGCGCCGAGGACGGAGCCGACCCGGCCGGCGCCGATGACGCCCACCCGGAGCCGGGCGGGGGCGGAGGCGGCCGGCGGGAGGCCGGGAGCTGGCAGTGCGGCAGTGGGGGTCGCGCGCCGTGGCGCGCGCAGGGGACCAGGCATCCCGGTGCACCTCTCGTTCCAGTCCCTCGCGGGTACCGGACTCGGGTTGCTGCGCCCACGTCGTCGTGGACGGCGGTGAGGGTCGTGCGGCGGAGCGGTCGTTCCCGGGTGTCCCGCCTGCTGCGGCCACCCGCCGGACCGGACCGGACGGATGTGCCACGCAGACGTCGCACCCGGGGCAAGTGTGGGACGGCCCTGGTCCGGCCGCAACGGCCCCGGGTGTGCTCTGACTCACCCCGAGGTGCCGGTCGGTTCGCCGGATACCTTGTGACGCCGGCACCGCGGCCGGTCCGATCGGGAGGAGCACGGTGAGCACGTTCGAGGGACGCACCGCACTGGTCACCGGGGGCAGCCGGGGCATCGGGCTGGCGATCGCGACGAGCCTGGTACAGCGGGGGGCGCGCGTGGTGCTCACCGCACGCAAGCCCGACGCGCTCGCCGAGGCCGTCGAGGCCCTGGGCGGGGCCGAGAAGGCCGTGGCCGTGGCCGGCAACGCCGCCGACCCCGAGCACCGCGCCGAGGCCGTCCGCACCGCGATCGACACCTTCGGCAGCCTGGACTGCCTCGTCGGCAACGTCGGGATCAACCCGGTGTACGGCCCGCTGATGGAGGCCCCGCTCGACGCCTTCCGGAAGATCCTGGACACCAACGTCGTGTCCAGCCTGGGTCTGGTCCAGGAGGCCTGGCGGGCGTGGATGTCCGAGCACGGCGGGTCGGTCCTCATCGTCGCCTCGGTGGCCGGGCTGAAGTCCAGCGAGGGCATCGGGGCCTACGGCGTCAGCAAGGCCGCGCTGGTCAACCTGACCACCCAGCTGGCCGTCGAGCTCGGCCCCAAGGTGCGGGTGAACGCGGTGGCCCCCGCGGTGGTGAAGACCCGCTTCGCCGAGGCGCTGTTCAGCGGGCGGGAGGACGAGGTCACGCGCCAGTACCCGGCCGGTCGGCTGGGCGTGCCCGAGGACATCGGCGAGGCCGCCGCCTACCTGCTGGGCGACGGCGCCGGGTGGGTGACCGGGCAGACCCTGGTGCTCGACGGCGGCGCACTGTCGCGCGGCCCCATCAGCTAGCGGCCCCCTGCAGGGGCCCGCGCCGAGCTCGCGAGGGGTGGGGGGCAGGGAGGTCCTTCTTCAGAACTTGGCGCCCCAGTGGACGGCGACGTCCTCGGCCGAGAGCTCCACGTCGTACACCGACGCCTCGTCGAGCAGACCGGTGAACAACGGCGCGCCCGGCTGGGTCGGATAGCTCGTGTAGTTGCCTCCGCCGCCCCAGCGCCAGAGACCGGGGTCGGAAGCCGTCGCGGCGGCCGAGGCGTCAGCCGCCGCCAGCTCGCCGTCGACGTACAGGGACATGCGGCCGCCGGCGCCCATCGTGGCGGTCACGAGGTGCCACTGCCCGTCGCGGAAGTTCCTGCCGGCGGTGAGGGTCCGTCTCGGGACGCTCATGCCGAAGGCCAGGTCCCCGGTGGCGGTGAGGTAGACCGCCCGGTCCGGGACGTTCCCCGCCGCCGTCGGGGTGAAGCCGACCAGGGGACCCGTGCCGCCGGAGGACTTGAACCAGACCTCGGCGGAGAAGGCCGCGGGGGTGCTGCGGTTGCCGCCGGCGGAGATGCCGGCGACACCCCAGAGGCCGACGGCCACCCCCGTCGAGGTCGGCGTGGTCCCGGTGGGGGCGCCGGCCAGCTCGAGGTCGGGGTAGCTGTGGTAGGTCCCGACGCTGGTCCCGCCGGGCGAGGCATCGGCCACGGACCGGGCCGTGGCCGACGGCTGCTCCTCCAGCTGCCAGTACAGCTGGAGGTTCGGCAGGCCCCTGATGTAGGTGGCGTAGTTGCTGCCGGCGGGGTTGCCCAGACCCAGTTGGTGGTGCTTGCTGATCTCGGGCGGGGGCAGCGCCGTGGCGTAGACGGCGACCTCGTCGATGTCCCCGGACCAGGTGTCCGGAGCCGGACGGGCGGCGTTGGTGTCGGCCGTGATCGGCGCGCTGCCCACGCGCCAGCGCCCGGAGAGCGTCTGGGGCCAGGTGCCCGTCAGCTGGTGGTCGTAGACGACGGAGCCGTCGACGTAGACGCTCACCTCGGTGCCGGCGCCACGGGAGGGGATGGGCTCGATGACCGCGGCGACGTGGCGCCACACCGGGGAGGCCTGGTCCGCGGAGGTCCAGACCCTGGTGTCCTCCGGGTCGGACCCGCACACCTCCTGCAGGGCAGCCCCCTCCAGGGTGAGGCCGACGCAGGCCATGCCGGAGCCGTTGACGTAGAGCTGGGCCCTCCCCGGGGTCGTGGGTGCGCCCTCGGGGAACAGGCTCACCACCGCCCCGCCCTGTCCGGTGCGCACCCATGCCTCCAGGGTCAGCTGCTGCGTGTTCACGGCGGCGGCGCTGAGCGTGGTGGTGCTGTTGGCCGCAGCGAAGGCCCCTGGGGAGAACCTCACGGCCCTCCGCGGGCCGCCCGCACTCGTCGCGATCGCTCCGGCGGGGACGGACGACACGACGGCCGCACCGTTGTAGGTGCCGGCAGTGCCTCGGATGGCCCCGGCGGCACTGCTGCCGTAGGGGTCGTCGAAGGGGTGGTACACGACCGGGTTGCTGTTCAGGACCGCAGTGCGGTAGTCCGGGAAGGCGGCGTGAGCCCTCAGCTCGCTGCCCGTGTTGACCGTCGTCCCCGTGAACGACGCCCAGGCCCCGCCGGGTCCGGCAACGGCGAGGGCAGCGGTGACCACCGCCGCGCAGGTGGCCGCCACCACCGCACGAGGCAGCGGCCAGGACACCCGGGCGCGCCGCATCTCGGCCCGGTGGGCGTCGTCGGTCCAGCTCACGTCAGGCGACGCCTTCCCCGGGAGTGGGACCGAGGGGACGCGGAGGTGTCACCCGGCGTCCCCGCTGGGGGACGGCGGACGCGGACGTGGCCGCGGTCGCCGTCCCCCACGTCGCCACGGCCACGAGGAGCAAGGCACCGACGAGGGGCAGGACGCGCCCCTGCTGCAACCACAGGGACACCACGCCGACGTAGGGCACTCGCAGCCGACCGCGACCCAGGACGTCGTCCGGGGCCACCGGGGTGGAGTCGGCGCCGGCGTTCGCGTCGCCGCGGGTGACGAGGGAGCCGTCGGGCCCCACGCCGTCCACCCGGTGCACCAGCGTCTCGCCGGGTCGCGCCGGGTCGGGGACCACGACGACGTCACCCACGAGGAGCTCCCCGGCCCGCACGGGCGAGGAGACGACCACGTCACCGGGCGCGAGCGCCGGGCGCATCGACCCGGACAGCACCACGTCCGACCGCAGGCCGAGGACCGGCGGGACCACGGTCAGGACCAGCATGCCCGCCACCAGGGAGACGGTGCCGATGCCGGCGGCGGCGGCGAGGAGCGCCCCACGGCGCCGCGAGCGCCCCGCGCTGTCGCGGCCGACTCTGTCGGCCTGCGTCGTCCCGCGCCGCTGGAACATCCGTCCTCGTCTCCTGGGGTGCGTGCAGAGTCAGTCCGACTCCTTCTTCGGCTGTCCGGACGACGTCCTTGAGCCGGCGCCGACGGCGTCAGTCGCCGGGCGCGCTCTGGACCTCCCAGGTGAAGGTCATCCCGACCTTCTTCCCCTGGACGGTGCTGGGGTAGGAACCGGTCGGGAGGCTGTAGGAGATCCGGTACGTCCGGGACCTGTCCGTCGTGGCGGAGGGCCGCCAGTCGCCCAGCGCGTCCCCGTTCGCGTCACCGAGCCCCGCGCCGTAGTTGGTGGGGAAGGCGCTGAAGGCCGTGGTGGGGTAGGTGACCGGCGATGCCTGGAAGCCCGGGAGGCAGTCGGCGTCCGGCGCCGGGCTCAGCGCCGTGGTGGACATCTGCACCGTGACCCGCAGCGCGGCGGCGAGCTCGGCGGAGGAGTCGGCCGTCAGCGTCCCGTACAGGCGTACCCCGGCAGCGGCGGTGTCGACGTTCCCGGTGTACGTGACCGTCACGCACTTGTGCCCGGTGCTGCCGGGCACCAGCAGGCCCTCGGACGTGGTCGTGAACAGGGCGGTCGCGCTGCGGTCGTTGCCCAGCTGGACGACCCCGGTCTCGTAGGAGTTCATGGGGGTGCTGGTCGTGGCGGTGAACGCGGCGGCCGAGGACTGCCAGACCAGGGTCCCGCAGGCGAGCAGGCCGACCGGCACGGCCGCCACGAGGACGGCGATCCTGCGGCGCGCCCGGGTCACGGTCGTGCCGTGCCGGTACTGAGTCGTGGTCGGGCGGGGTGCTGGCCGACGGCTGGTGTTCACGGTGCCTCCTTCGAGCTGTTACGAGCCCATCGGCACCACCTGCCGCCTGCTTGAGACCTCACGCACCGGCTCGGCGTCCTCCCGCCGGAGGGTCACCCGTACGGGGGACCCGCACCACCCCGGGCACCCGGCTCCGGCCGACCCCGCTCACACCGGAGGGGTGTGACCGAGGACCCGGGCCAGGACGTCGTCGGCCGGCTCCGGGTCGGTCTCGTCCCGGTACCGGCGGCGACGCCGGCCCTCGGCGGGCGCGACCCCGCTCCCGGCCAGGATCTGCTCGAGCCGGGCATGTCCCGGAGCCGCCCCCGCCGCTCCGGGAGCCGGCCTGGGCCGGGCCGCGTCAGCAGGCTCCCGCGTGCCGGGCGGCTCGGCGGTCACCGGCGCCTCCGTCGGCGATCCGGGCGACCCGGTCGACGCGGCGGCTCCGGCGGCTGCCACCGGCGGCGCGTCGTCCGGCTCAGCCGCGCGACGGTGCCGGCGCGGCGCGGCGGCGGGTCCTCCGGAGGCGCTCTCCAGGCCCACCCGGTGGCGGCTGCCCGGCACCGGCCGGTCGGCGGCCGACGCGGACGCCGCCGGTGACGGCTCGACGGACCCGACGCCGGGCGGCGAGGGTGCCACGACGGCCGGCTCCTCCACCGGCCCGGCCGGGACGACGGCCGGGACGACGGCCGGGTCGTTCACCGGCTCGGCCGGGACGGCGACGGTCGGAGCGACCTCCTCCACCGGCAGGTCGGACTCGCGGACCGGCACCGGCCGCTCCACCTCCGGCACGGGGAGCGCGGCCGGCGGCACGGCCCCGACCGCCACGTCCGCAGGTGACGAAGTCCCGACCGGTGAGGCCCCGACCGGCGAGGCCCTGATCGGCGAGGCGCCGACGGGCGGGGCGCCTGCCGCCGGCTCGTCGTCCAGCCGCGCTTGGCGCAGCGTCGACTCGTCCCCCGGCGCGGGCGGCCGGGGCGGGGTGCGGCTCGGGATGGGCCTCAGGGAGCGGGCGGGAGGCGCACCGGCGGAGGGTCCGGCGGGCTCGCCGTCCCCGGTCCAGCGCGCGACGGTGGTGTGCAGCTCCCAGGACCCGCTGACCGGGCCACCGGTGGCGGTCACGCCGTCCAGGGTGCGTCCGCCGTCGGCCGCCCCTTCCCCCGGCAGCCGGACCGCCTGGGCCCGCATGACCATGCGCTCGATCAGCAGCTCCCCGGACAGCTGCTCGGCCAGCTCGCCGCGCAGCCGCCCGAGGTCGGCACGCAGCTCCCCGAGGCCCGCCAGGTCAGCGCGCAGACCGGACAGGCCGGACAGCCCGGCACGGAGGTCGGCCAGCTCGCGCAGCACGCCCTGCTCGCTCTCCCGGCGCAACCGCTGCTCGAGGTCCCGCTCGTACGCCGCGCGGGCGGCCACCTCGCGCTCCAGCTCGATCTCGTACGCGTGCCGCAGCTCCGCCTCGCGTGCCTGCGCCGCCAGCTGGTCGGCGCGACGGCCTCCGGCGAGGAAGGCGGCCACGAGGAAGGCCCAGCAGGCCGCCAGCAGGCCGATCCGCAGGTGCAGGGGGTCGTCGCTGGCGAGGACCGCGACGGTGGCGCCGACCGCCATCAACAGCCCGACCGCGAGCCCGGCGGTGTGCGCCGCGGAGCGCCGGCCGGCCGGCCGGCCGCCGTCGTCGTCGGCCGGGGTGGCGGGGGTGCGGTCGCCGGTGCTGTCGTCCCGACGACCTGCCATGGGGCCAGGGTAGTGGCGGCTCCCGCCGACCCCGCTCATTCACCGTCCAGGCGCGCCGCCGGGCGGCTCCAGGACCGGGACCGGCCCCTCCCGCCGGGCAACGATCCGGTCACAGGCGGGTCCTCCCGCTCGCCCAGGACTTACGGAGTGCACGACCGGGTGTGTTTCGATGGCACGGCACGTGTCCCCGACCTGCTGGAACGAGCCGGTCGACCGCCCCGGAAGCGCGAGCCGATCGAGGAGGGCCGGTGGCCCCATCCCCGTGCCGCCCCATCGTGCCGTCGCCGGACGTCGCATCCGCACCGCCCACCGGGCAGCACCGGACCCCGCAGGCGCCCACCGGCCAGGCGCCCGAGGAAGGACACCGATGATCCGCTTCGACACGGTCACCAAGGCGTACCCCGACGGCACCGTCGCGGTCGACGGGCTGAGCCTGACCGCCCCGTCGGGTCAGATCACCGCCCTGGTCGGGCCCTCCGGCTGCGGCAAGACCACCAGCCTGCGGATGATCAACCGGATGATCGAGCCGACCTCCGGCACGATCACCATCGACGACCGGGACGTCACCTCGGTGCCGGCCACCGAGCTGCGCCGCGGCATCGGCTACGTCATCCAGCACGCGGGCCTGTTCCCGCACCGCACCGTGGTGGACAACGTCGCCACCGTGCCGATGCTCACCGGGACCGGTCGCCGGCAGGCGCGCGCCCGGGCCCTGGAGCTGCTGGAGCGGGTCGGCCTGCCGGCCGCGTTCGCCGACCGCTACCCCGCCCAGCTCTCCGGCGGGCAGCAGCAGCGGGTCGGGGTGGCCCGGGCTCTGGCGGCCGACCCGCCGGTGATGCTGATGGACGAGCCGTTCAGCGCCGTCGACCCGGTGGTCCGCGACCAGCTGCAGCGGGAGTTCCTCCGGCTGCAGGAGGAACTGGGCAAGACGATCGTGTTCGTCACCCACGACATCGACGAGGCGATCCGGCTCGGGGACACCGTCGCCGTCCTGGCCGTCGGCGGGAAGCTGGCCCAGCTGGCCACCCCCGCGGACCTGCTCGCCACCCCCGCGGACCCGTTCGTGGCCGGCTTCGTCGGCCGCGACCGCGGCTACCGGGCACTGGGCTTCGTCTCCGCCGAGGTGGCCGTGCGCCCGGAACCCACCGTGGCCCTTGGCTCACCGGTGGCCCGCGCCCGCGACGTCGCCCTCGACGACTGGGTGCTGGTCGTGGACGCCGACGAGCGGCCCCAGGGCTGGCTGCACCTGCGGGCCCATCCCGACGGGGGGCCCGGCCCGGCGCCGGGCGACGCGGTCGGCCCGGAGCTGCTCAACCTCGGTGGCACGCTGGCCCCGGTCGGCGGCACCCTGCGGGAGGCGCTGGACGCCGCGCTCTCCTCCCCCAGCGGGCGGGGCGTGGTGGTCGACGACACCGGCCGGCTCGCCGGCTCGGTGGACGCCGGCACCGTCCTCGAGCACGTCTCCGCCCGCGCCGCGGACGCCCCCGCGAGGGGCCGGGCATGACCACCGCGGCCGGGTCGGCGCCGTGGGACCTGTTCGGCTACTTCGCCGAGCACCGCGCCGAGGTCCTCGACCTGCTCTGGTCGCACACCTGGCTCTCGGTCCTCCCGGTGGTCATCGGCCTCGCGGTCTCCCTGCCGATCGGCTGGCTGGCCCGCCGCTACCGCTGGGTGTACCCGCCGGTGGTCTCGGTGACCGGCCTGCTCTACACCATCCCGTCGCTGGCGCTCTTCGTCGTCATGCCGACCCTGCTGGGCACCCGGGTCCTCGACCCGGTCAACGTGGTCGCCGCGCTGACCGTCTACACCGTCGCGCTGCTGGTCCGGGTGGTGGCCGACGGACTGGCCGCCGTCCCGGACGACGTGCTGCAGTCGGCCACCGCGATGGGCCTCACGCCCCTGCAACGGCTGCGCAGCGTGGAGCTGCCCCTCGCCGTCCCGGTCATCGCCGCCGGCCTGCGGGTGGCCACGGTGGCCAACGTCAGCCTGGTCGCCATCGCAGCGACGATCGGCATCCCGCAGCTGGGCCAGCTGTTCATCACCGGCTTCCAGCTGTCGGTCAGCGGGCCCTACTACCCGCCGATCACGCTGGGCATCGTGCTGTGCCTCGCCCTCGCGCTGGTGCTGGACGGCCTGATCGTCCTCGGCGCCCGGCTGGTCACCCCCTGGCAGCGGGCGGTGGCCGCCCGGTGAACGACCTCGTCGTCTGGCTCAACGACCCGCAGAACTGGACCGGCACCCGGGTCACCCCCGGGATCGGCGACCAGGTCGTGGCGCACCTGGCCTACACGGCGCTGGCCGTGCTGGTCGCCGGGCTCATCGCCTTCCCACTGGGCCTGGTGCTGGGCCACAGCGGCCGGGCGGGCTGGCTGGTCTCGGTGGCCAACGGTCTGCGCTCGCTCCCGACGGTGGGCCTGCTGATCCTCATCTACGTCATGGTGTCCCCGCTGATGAGCGGCCGCGGTGACGCCGTCTACCTGGTGCCCACGGAGATCGTGCTGGTGCTGCTCGCGCTGCCGGCGATCCTGGCCAACACCTACGCCGGCATGCGGAACGTGTCCCCCGCCGTCCGCGACGCCGCGCAGGGCATGGGGATGACCGGGCGGCAGGTGCTGTTCCGGGTGGAGCTGCCCAACGCGCTGCCGCTGGTGTTCTCCGGCCTGCGCAGCGCGACGCTGCAGGTGATCGCCACCGCGACCATCGCGGCCTACGTCGGCCTCGACGGGCTGGGCCGCTACGTCTACGACGGCCTGGCCAGCAGGCAGTTCGGCCAGATGGCCGGCGGCGCGGTGCTGGTGGCCGCCCTGGCCGTGCTCGTCGACCTGGTCCTGTCCCTCGTCCAGCGGGCCACCGTGTCGCGGGGCGTGTCCGGCCGCTTCTCCCGCCGGGCGGCCGGCGGCGACAGCCGCACCGCGGCGGTGACCGAGCTGGCCGGTCCCCTCCCCGACGCGGACGGAGCGGGCACCGCGCCCGACAGCCCGCGGACGAGCACCCCGGCGGCCGTGCTGGAACCCTCCGGCGAGCGCCCTCCGGGGTGACCCGTCCCCGATCGCGGGCGGCATCCGCCGCCCGGTACCCCGGCGACCCGGTGCACCGCGCCGCGGCTGACCTCAGGAGAAGATGAATGAACCGCACGATGGCCACGGCGCTGACCGGCGCGACCGTCCTGCTCACCGCGCTGACCGCGTGTGGGGAGTCCGGGAGCAGCAGCGCGGGTGGCAGCGCCTCCGGGAGCAGCCCCGCCGAGGGAGGTGACACGATCGCCGCCGGCATGGTGCTCGGTGGGCCGCCGGAGTTCGAGACCCGTCCGGAGGGGGTCGTCGGCCTCGAGGAGGTCTACGGGGTCACCTTCGGGGAGTTCCGCGCCCTGGACGCCGGGGGTCCGCTGACGATCAACGCGTTGAAGAACGGCCAGATCGACGCGGCCGACATCTTCACCACCGACCCGAGCATCTCGGTCAACGACTTCGTCGTGCTGGAGGACCCGGAGGACCTGTTCAGGGCGCAGCGGGTGCTGCCGCTCATCAGCACCGAGGCAGCCACCGACGGTGTGCGGGCGGTGCTCGACGCCGTGTCCGCGCAACTGACCACCGACGACCTCCTCCAGCTCAACGAGCAGGTCATCATCGACCAGCAGGACCCGGCCGCGGTGGCCGGGCAGTGGCTGGCGGAGAAGGGCCTCGACGCCGCGGGCACCCAGGCCGCCGGCGCCGACCTCACCATCGGGTCGGCGAACTTCCAGGAAAACGTCATCCTGGCCAACGTCTACGCCCAGGCGCTGCAGGCCCAGGGCGCCACGGTCACCACCCAGCTGAACATCGGCAGCCGCGAGACCTACATGCAGGGCATGCAGGACGGTTCGCTCGACCTGTTCCCGGAGTACAGCGGCGCCCTGCTCAGCTACTTCGACGAGGAGGCGACCGCGGTCAGCGGCGAGGACGTCTACGCCGCCCTGCCCGACGCCCTCCCGGAGGGGCTGACCGTGCTGGCGCAGGCCGAGGCCGAGGACAAGGACGCGATCGCCGTCACCCGGGAGACCGCCGAGGAGTACGGCCTGACCTCGATCGCCGACCTGGCGAAGCAGCCCTGACCGCCGGGCCGGCGCCGGCCCGGTCACCCCGGGTCCGGCGCCGGCCCGTCAGGACGACGGCGTGCCGGCGTCCTCGCCGTCCTCCGGGACCCGGCACTCGTGCTCCAGCCACAGCGCGGCGCCCACCAGGGCCGCGGACAGCAGCACCCCCAGGACGCCGGTCAGGGTGTCCCCCGCGGCCGCCGACAGCCGCCCCAGGGCGGGGACCGTGTGCAGCAGCAGCCCGGCCCAGCAGCCGGCGAACACCGCTCCCACGTAGGCGCTGGCCTGGGCGAGCACCGCCGCCCGGGCGACCAGCAGCGGCTCGACCGGTCGGGCGGCGGCCGCCGCGGAGGCCCGGCCGGGGCGCGGACGCCGGTCCCGCTCCGCGGCCAGCCGGACCCGCAGTGTCCGGGCACCCAGCGCCTCCGCGACGGCGAGCACGCCCAGCGGGACCGGCAGCCACCAGTCCATCCCGGGCAGCGCACCGTAGGCGGACCGGACCAGGAACCAGGACCCCAGGGTCAGCCCGGCCACGACCACCAGCAGGTCGCGGCGGCGCACCGGCGTCACGGGTCCGCCCTCACGCCAGCTGTTCCCACCGGACGACGCCGGCCACGTCCGCGGCGGGCAGCGCCCGGACCAGGTCGGCGACCCGCCCGTGCCCGGGCAGCACCGCGCCGGGGTCCAGGGTCAGCCACGGGACCAGCACGAAGGCCCGCTCCGCCGCCCGGGGGTGCGGCAGGGTGAGGCCGGGGTCCTGGGACAGCACCGGGGTGCCGTCGTCCGCGGTGACGGTGATGACGTCGACGTCGAGGGTCCGCGGGCCGAACCGGACCTCGCGGGTCCGGCCGGCGGCCTGCTCGAGCTCGTGGGCCAGCGCCAGCCAGCCGGCGGCGTCCCGGTCGGCGCGCACGACGGCGACCGCGTTCAGGAACGGGGGCTGCTCGACCGGCCCCCAGGGCGGGGTCTCGTACAGCATCGAGCGGGCGACCAGCCCGTGCTCCCTGAGCGACACCAGCGCCCGGCGGACGTGCCCCACCCGGTCACCGAGGTTGCTGCCGAGGGACAGCACCGCCCGGCTCACCGAGGGGACCTGTTCGATTCTGCTTCTCGGCCCAGCTCAGGGGCCCGCGGCGAGCGTGCGAGGGGTGGGGGGAGCTGGGTCCTTTCGCGCCGGATGGCGACCGTGACGTCGGCGGCGGGCACGCCGAGGTCGGCGTCCGGCTTGTGCACGGTGATCTCCACGGCCTGCACGAGCTCATAGCCCAGGCACACGTCGGCGAGCCGCTGGGCGAGGGTCTCGATCAGGTCGACCGGCTCACCGGTGACCAGCGCGTGCAGCCGCTGCGAGAGCTCGGCGTAGTTCACGGTCAGGGCCAGGTCGTCCCGGGCGGCGGCCGGCGCGGTGTCCAGCTCGAGGACGGCGTCCACCCGGAAGGTCTGCCCCCGCTCGCGCTCGACGTCGTACACACCGTGGTGGCCGTGGCCAGTGAGGCCGTGGATGGTGATCCGGTCAAGCACGGCCGCTCCCGTGCCCCGCCGGACCGGCGCCGCGTGCGGCACCCACCGCGGCGACGGTGCGCACGGCGTCGGCAGAGGCGCCGGCGTCGTGCACCCGCACCCCCCAGGCACCTGCCTCCGCCGCCAGCACCGTGGTGGCCAGGGTCGCGGCGTCCCGGAGCTCGGCGGGGCGGGCCGCGCCGTCCGCCCCGGCCAGCAGCCGGCCGAGGAAGGACTTGCGGGAGGCGCCCACCAGCACCGGCAGGCCCAGGCCCACCAGCCGGTCCAGCCCGGCCAGCAGTGCCCAGTTGTGCTCGGCGCGCTTGGCAAAACCCAGCCCCGGGTCGAGCACCAGCTGCTCGGGGGCGACGCCCGCCGCGACCACGTCCTCCACCCGGGCGGTCAGCTCGGCGGACACCTCGGTGACCACGTCGCCGTAGCGTGCCGCGGCGTACATCTCCCGGCTGTGGCCCCGCCAGTGCATGAGCACCCAGGGCACGCCGGCGTCGGCGACCAGCCGGGCCATGCCGGCGTCGGCGAGACCGCCGCTGACGTCGTTGACCAGCTGGGCGCCCGCCCGCAGCGCCGCGGCCGCGACCTCGGCGCGGGTGGTGTCCACGCTGACCCGCACCCCGGCGGCGACCAGCTCGGCTACCACCGGGACGACGCGGCGGCACTCCTCGTCGGTGTCCACGCGGTCGGCACCGGGGCGGGTGGACTCCCCGCCGACGTCGACGTAGTCGGCGCCGGCGGCGTGCAGGGCCAGCCCGTGCGCCACCGCGGACGCGGTGTCGGCGAAGCAGCCGCCGTCGGAGAAGGAGTCGGGCGTGACGTTCAGGACGCCCATCACCACACAGCGCCCCGGCCGGGCGAGCGCCGCCGGACGGGTGCCCAGGCCGGCGCTCACCGGCCCAGGATGAGGCTCATCGCCTCGGCGCGGGTCGGCGCGTGGTCCCGGAACACCCCGCGCACCGCGGAGGTGACCGTCCGGGAGCCCGGCTTGCGGATCCCGCGCATGGCCATGCACAGGTGCTCGGCCTCGATCACCACGATGGCGCCCTGCGGCTTGAGCCCCTCCATCAGCGCGTCGGCGATCTGGCGGGTCATCCGCTCCTGCACCTGCGGCCGGCGGGCGTAGACGTCGACCAGCCGGGCCAGCTTCGACAGGCCCGTCACCCGGCCGTCGGCACCGGGGACGTACCCGACGTGGGCCGTCCCGTGGAAGGGCACCAGGTGGTGCTCGCAGGTGGAGTACAGCGGGATGTCGCGGACCAGCACCAGCTCGTCGTGGTCCTCCTCGAACGAGGTGGCCAGCACCTCCAGCGGGTCCTGCTGCAGCCCGGCGAAGGTCTCGGCGTAGGCCCGGGCCACCCGCGCCGGGGTGTCCACGAGACCGGGACGGTCCGGGTCCTCCCCGACCGCGAGCAGCAGCTCCCGCACCGCCGCCGCGGCGCGGGCGGTGTCGACGGCCTGGACGCGAGCGGCGGGACGGGCGTCGTCCGCCGCGGTCACCGGCCCGGTGCGGGGGCGCCGACGTCGCCGACCGCGGTCGCCCCGCCCCGCACGTGCCCGTTGCTGTGGCCGTCCCCCGCGGCCTGCTCGGCCGGGGTGAGCACCGGCGGCCGGTCGGACGGCGTGCGCTTGCCGAAGCCGTTGTAGGGCGCCAGCGAGGGCCGCTTCCCGACACCGGCGGCGATCCGCGCGATGTCGTCCTTGGACAGCGTCTCCTTCTCGATCAGCTCGAGGACGAGCGCGTCCAGGACCGCCCGGTACTCGACCAGGATCTCCCAGGCCTCGTCGTGGGCGGCCTCGATGAGGGCGCGCACCTCGCCGTCGATGTCGGCGGCGACGGCCTCGGAGTAGTCCGGCCGGGAGCCCATGTCCCGGCCCAGGAAGGGCTCGGAGTCGGTGCTGCCGTACTTGACCGCGCCCAGCTTGGCGCTCATCCCGTACTGGGTGACCATCGCGCGGGCCATGCTCGTGGCCTTCTCGATGTCGTTGCCGGCGCCGGTGGTCGGCTCGTGGAACACCAGCTCCTCGGCGGCCCGGCCACCCAGCGCGTAGGCCAGGGTGTCGATCATCTCCGAGCGGGTCTGGGTGTACTTGTCCTCGGTCGGCAGCACCAGCGTGTGCCCCAGCGAGCGGCCGCGCGGCAGGATCGTCACCTTGTGCACCGGGTCCAGGTTGGGCAGCGCGTGCGCGACCAGCGCGTGCCCGCCCTCGTGGTAGGCGGTGACCTTCTTCTCCTTGTCGCTCATCGCCCGCGTCTTGCGCTCCGGGCCGGCGACGACCCGGTCGATCGCCTCCTCGAGGTTCGCGTCGGTGATCACCGTGCCGCCGTGCCGGGCGGTGAGCAGCGCCGCCTCGTTGAGCACGTTGGCCAGGTCCGCACCGGTGAAGCCGGGGGTGCGCCGGGCGACGGTGCCCAGGTCGACGTCGGGGGCCAGCGGCTTGCCGGTGGCGTGCACCTGCAGCACCGCCTTGCGGCCCTCGAGGTCGGGGCGGTCGACGGCGATCTGCCGGTCGAAGCGGCCCGGGCGCAGCAGCGCCGGGTCCAGGATGTCCGGCCGGTTGGTGGCGGCGATCATGATGACGCCGCCGCGGACGTCGAAGCCGTCCATCTCGACGAGCATCTGGTTCAGCGTCTGCTCGCGTTCGTCGTGGCCGCCGCCCATGCCGGCGCCACGGTGCCGGCCGACGGCGTCGATCTCGTCGATGAAGATGATCGCCGGGGCGTTGTTCTTGGCCTGCTCGAACAGGTCGCGCACCCGGCTGGCGCCCACGCCGACGAACATCTCGACGAAGTCCGAGCCGGAGATCGAGTAGAAGGGCACCCCGGCCTCGCCGGCGACGGCGCGGGCCAGCAGCGTCTTGCCGGTCCCGGGCGGGCCGAACAGCAGCACGCCCTTGGGGATCTTGGCGCCGATCGCCTGGTACTTGACCGGGTTCTGCAGGAAGTCCTTGATCTCGTGCAGTTCCTCGATCGCCTCGTCGGCACCGGCCACGTCGGCGAACGTCGTCTTCGGGGTGTCCTTGCTGACGACCTTGGCCTTGGACTTGCCGAAGGCCATCACGCCGCGGCCGCCGCCCTGCATGGAGTTGAACAGCCAGAACAGCAGGAGCAGCAGGATCACGAACGGGAGGAAGCTGACCAGCACGCTGACCAGGAGGTTGTCCTGGGTGACGTTGGTGTCGAAGGCGACGCTGTCGCCGTCACCCTCGCCGCGGACCAGGTCGAACACCTGCTCGGAGGCCCCCAGGGGGTAGGAGGCCGTCACCTGGGTGCTGCCGTCCACCGGGGACCGGAGGTCGAGGTCGAGCGTCTGTTCCTTGTCGTTGATCGTGACCCGGTCGACGTTGCCGTCGGCGAACTGGGCCAGCGCCGTGGACGTGGGGACCTCGTCGTACTCGCCGTTGCCCCGGAAGAAGCTGGACGCCACGAACATCAGCACGACGACGATGGCGACCCAGAACCAGACCGAGCGGACGATCTTCTTACGCTCCATACACCGATGCCGGGCCTCCGGGACTCTCACCCGGTCGCCCGTCGACCCTCCTGATCGTCGGGGACGCCGCGCGACCCGGTGGGCACCCCGCCGCGGGGGGCGACGTCGTTGAGGAGAAAGGTACACCGGCGACCTGTCAGGACCCGCCGTCCTGCGCGTTGCCCAACCCGGGCGGATGACTCAGGCGGAGTAGACCTCGGGCTTGAGCGTCCCGATGTAGGGCAGGTCCCGGTACCGCTCGGCGTAGTCCAGGCCGTAGCCGACGACGAACTCGTTGGGGATGTCGAAGCCGACGTAGCGCACCGGGACCTCGACCTTGATCGCGTCGGGCTTGCGGAGCAGCGCGCACACCTCGAGGGACGCCGGACCCCGGCTGCCCAGGTTCTTCAGCAGCCAGGACAGCGTCAGGCCCGAGTCGATGATGTCCTCGAGCACCAGGACGTGCCGGCCGGTGATGTCCCGGTCGAGGTCCTTGAGGATGCGCACCACCCCTGAGGAGCTGGTGGAGGACCCGTAGGAGGAGACCGCCATGAACTCCATCTGGGTCGGCAGCTGCAGCGCCCGGGCGAAGTCGGACATGAACAGCACCGCGCCCTTGAGCACGCCGACGAGCAGCACCTCGCGGCCGGCGTAGTCGTCGGCGATGGTCGCGGCCAGTTCGCCGATCTTGTGCTGGATCTCGTCCTCGGACAGCAGCACGTGGTCGATGTCCGGACCGTAGCCGTGGTCGGGGCCGAGGGACCCGGTGCCGGGGGTCGGGACGGCGGGCTCGCTCACGGGTGGGTCTCCTCGGGGCGTTCGGCTGCGGCAGCGGGACGCCGGAGGGTCGGTCCGGGCGGCCGCAGAAGCAGCCTGCCAGACGCCCGGACCACCCCCGCACCGCCGGGTAGGTCCACCGGCCCTTGACCCCGCCAGCGGGTCAGCAGGGCGTCGACCTCCCGCAGGTGCACCCCCTGCAGGTCGGCGATGCCGGCCGCGGTGAGCCAGCCGCGCAGCACCCGCCGGCGCAGGGCGTCCGGGAGTTCGGCCACCGGGTCGGCCGGCAGCTCCCCGCCCACGGACCACCGGGCCAGTTCCGCGTCGGCGAGGGTGTCGAGGGTGTCCAGGTCCTCACGCAGCAGCGCGGCGGTGCGGGCCAGCGCCGGCGCCACGCCCCCGCCGAGCACCTCCTCCAGCACCGGCAGCACCTTGGTGCGCAGCCGGACCCGGGTGTAGGCCGGGTCGTCGTTCCAGGGGTCGTCCCAGACGGGGAGGCCCTGGTCGGCGCAGGCCTGCCGGGTGGTGGCCCGGCGGACCCCCAGCAGGGGGCGCCACCAGGTGGCGCCCGCGCCGTCCCGCTCGGCGACCATCCCGGCCACGGAGCGGGGGCCGGACCCCCGGCCCAGCCCCAGCAGCACGGTCTCGGCCTGGTCGTCGAGAGTGTGCCCCAGCGCGATCCGGGCGCCGTGCTCCCGCGCCGCCCCGGCGAGCGCCGCGTACCGGGCGGTGCGGGCGGCACCCTCCGGGCCGCCGTCCCGGCCCACGGTGACGGGGAGGGTGAGCACCGGGTCCAGGCCCAGGGTGCGCAGCAGGTCGGCGGTGCCGGCCGCGCGCTCCCCCGAGCCCGCCTGCAGGCCGTGGTCGACGGTCGCGCCGCCCACGCGGACGCCGGCCGCGCGGGCCTCGAAGGCCAGCGCCGCGGCCAGCGCCACCGAGTCCGCTCCCCCGCTGCAGGCGACCAACACCGGCTCCGGGCGCGCGCGCAGGCCGGGCCGGACGGCGCTGCGGACGGTGGCGACCGCCTGCGGCGGGCCGGCCACCGCGGCTCAGGCGGGGATGGCCGGGCGGCTGCCCAGCACGCGTTCGATCCAGCGGGCCGGCTCGGTGAGCTCCTCCTTGTACGGGAGGTTCTGCGGCCCGGCCCAGACCGCGTTGAAGCCGTCCATGCCGACCAGCTCAACCACCCCGGCGACGAAGACCCGCCCGTCGGCGTACTGCTGCATCTTCTGCTCGAGCCCGAGCAGGCGGCGCATCACGCGGTCGATCGGGCCCCGGCCCTTGCGCCGCTGCGCGAACCGCTTGCGCAGGGTGCGGACGGAGGGGACGACGTCCGGGCCCACGCCGTCCATGACGTACTCGGCGTGCCCCTCGACCAGGCTCATCACCGCGGTCACCCGGTCCAGGACGGCGCGCTGCTCCGGGTCCTGGATCAGCGCCATCAGCCCCTGGGGGGTGTCGTCGTCGGCCTCCGCGCCGCGGACGGCGTCGGCCAGGCTGCGGACGACGTCCTGCAGGCGCTCGCGCAGCACGTCGGGGTTCAGGTCGGTCGCCCGGGCGAAGGCGGTGACCTGCTCCTCCAGGTACTCGCGCAGCCAGGGGACGGCGGTGAACTGGAGCTGGTGGGTGACCTCGTGCAGGCACACCCAGAGCCGGAAGTCGCTGGGGTCGACGCCGAGACGGCGCTCGGTCTCCACGATGTTCGGGGCGACCAGCAGCAGCCGCCCGCCGGAGCCGAACACCTCGTACTGGCCGAGCACCCGCGAGCACAGGAACGCCAGCACCCCGCCGGCCTGGGCGCCGGTGACCCGGGAGCCGACCGCAGTCGCCAGCGGGCCCGGCCGCTTGCCGCCCTGGGCCTCGGCCAGCACGTCGGTCAGCGGGTCCAGCAGGGCGGACATCCCCGCGGTGTTGGCGTCGACCCAGCCGGGCCGGTCGACCACCGCGACGATCGGCACCGGGCCGCCGGCCACCGGGTGCAGGCCGGTGAGGGCCTCCACGTGCGCGACGGCCGTGGCGGCCGAGCGGTGCAGCTCCTCGACCACGGCCTGCGCCTCCGCGCGGGAGGTGGACGGCCCGGGGCCCGTCAGCCGCCGCGCGGTGCGGCCGGCGAGGTCCCAGTCGACGAGAGAAGAGGGGCGACCCATCGCCTCACCGTACGCGTGGAAAGCGGGAGGACCCCGTCCTCCCCACCGCTCGCGAGCTGCCCGGCCCTGCTGCGGGGGCCCGCGCCGAGCGTGCGAGGCGTGGGGGGCAGAGGAAGGACCCCGGCCTTGTCATCCCTCGCGAGCTCGGGCGAGCCTCGGGACGGGGCCTTCATCTGCAGCCGCAGGCGGCCAGGGCGGCCGCGACGACGTCGAGCGCCGTCTCGCTGGCCACCGGGCTGCTCGCGGTGGCGTCGGCCAGGACGGCGAAGGCGAGCAGCCGGCCGTCGGCGGTGACCACGGTGCCGGCCAGGTCGTGCACCGCGAGCAGCGTGCCGGTCTTGGCCCGCACGGAGCCCGGGCCCGCGCCGTCGGCGGTCCGCTCGGCCAGCGTCCCGGTGTACCCGGCCACCGGGAGCCCGGCCAGCAGCCCCGCCGCCTCCGGGATGGTCCCGTCGGACACGGCCCGGACGACGTCCGCCAGCAGCCGGGCCGGCGCCCGGTCCTGCTCGGACAGCCCGCTGGCGTCGACCAGCGACAGCCCGGTGGTGTCCACCCCGGTCTCGGCGACGGCCTCGGACACGGCCTGCGCGCTGCCGGCGAAGGTGGCCGGCAGCCCGCGGGCGAGTGCGACGTGCCGGGCCAGCGACTCGGCCAGCAGGTTGTCCGACTGGGTGAGCGACTCCTCGACCAGCCGCTGGACCGACGCGGACTCCACGCTGCCCAGCTCGCGGGCCGCGGCCGGTGCGGTGCCGAGGACCACCTCGGCCGTGGGGACACCGAGGGCGGCGGCCAGCGCCGTCCCGGCGTCGGTCCCGGGCTGGCCGCTGCGCTGGGTGCCGCGCGGGTCGACCCGGGCGCCGTCGACGGCGATGGCGGTGACCGGGGCGGCGTAGCTGGAGGGCGCGTCGTCCGGGCCCCAGCCCGGAGCGGTGAGCGGCCCGCTGAACAGCGACCCGTCGACCACGACCCGGCTGACCGCGGTGCCGCCCACCTGCGCCTGCACCTGCGCGGCGAGCTCGGCCACGGTCGCCGCGCCGGGATAGGCCACCGACGGGTCGGTGGTGGACAGCGTCGGGTCGCCGCCGCCGACGAGCACCACCTCACCCGGCGCGCTCCCACTGACCACCCGGGTGGTGAGGGTGCTCTCCGGGTCCAGCGTGGTCAGCGCCGCGAGGGCGGTCAGCAGCTTCGCGGTCGACGCCGGGGTGCCCGGGTCGGCCGAGGCCCGGTCGAACAGCACGTCGCCGGTGGCGACGTCGACCACCTGCGCCGACAGCCCGGTGCCCAGGGCCGGTGCCGCGAGCAGCGGGCTCAGCACGGCGTCGAGGACGGCGGGGCTCGGAACCGGGGCGTCGGCGGACAGCTCGGCCAACGCGGGGGCGGGTGCGGCCAGTTCCGGCAGCACCGCGTCGGGGACCTGCTCGGCGGTGGCGGCCCCACCCGGGTCCGCGCGCCGTTCGAGGAACCAGAGAGCGCCGGCGGCCAGCAGTGCGACCGCCAGCACGGCGGCGAGCAGCACCGGCCAGACCCGACGGCGCCGCGCCGGGACCGCCGCGGAGGCACCGCGGGGCGGCCTCCGGGGAGCCTGACCCGACGGCGACGGCGACGGGCGGGCGGCTGACCGGGCAGGGGCGACCGGCGCTGCCGGCCGGGGACGCGGGGACGGACGCGGGGCGGGTGCGCGCCGGGGAGCCGCGGTACCGGAAGCACCCTCGCCGGGCCGGTCCACGGGAGCAGCCGGGCCCGGACGCGGACGGCGGGGAGGAGCCGGGGTCGGCGTCACCGGAGGGGGCGGGGTCTCCAGGCCCGGCCACGCCGGCTCGGCCGGCGGTGACCAGGTGTCCGGTGCGGCCGCTCCGGTCGCCGTCCGGTCCTCCGGGGCGGGGTCCGCCGGCGGCACGACGTCCCCGGCTCCGGGCTCCGCCACCGGCGTCGCCGCCACCGCCCATGGGGCCGGCTCCCCCGAGAGCGAGTCGGCCGACGGGGCCGGCTCCACCGGCTGTGCGTCCTCCCACGGCGCCGGTTCCGCCGCTGCCGGGACCTCGTCCACCGGCTCCGCCGCCGGGGCCTGGTCCACCGGCTCCACCGCCGAGACCACGACCACCGGCTCCACCACCGGGACCACGACCACCGGCTCCACCGCCGGGACCGCGTCCAAAGGCTCCGCTGCCGGGACGGCGTCCAAAGGCTCCGCCGCCGGGACCACGACCACCGGCTCCACGGCCGGCGCCTGGTCCACCGGCTCCACCGCCTGGACCGCGTCCACCAGCGGGACCGCGTCCACGGGCTCCGCCGTTGCCAGGTCCCCTGCCGGCTCTGCCGGCGCGGGGTCCTCCACCGGCTGCTCCGGCGCCGTGTCGGGCACCTCGGCCGCGGCCGGCGGCCCCGCCTCCGCCGCCAACTCCGCCGCCACCTCCGGCTCAGCGGAGGGCGCGGGCTCGGGCTCGGCCGACTCCTGCGCGGCGTCCGCGCCCGTGACCGGGCCGGGCGCCGCGTCCGGCCCGGTGGGGACCGCGTCCTCCGGCGCCTGGGCGGCGCCCTCGTCGTCCCCGGAGACCTGCTCGACCGGCTCGACTGGTCCCGACGGCCCGGCGACGGGCTCGGCCGGTGCCGGCGACCCGTCCGCGCCGGGGACCGTGTCCTCCGCGGAGGCGTCCCTGTCGCCCTCGTCGACGGCTGCCGGCACGTCCCCCGGGGCCTCGTCGGCGGCGGCGGGGGCCGGGTCCACGCCCTCGGCGGCAGGAGGGACGTCCTCGGCGACCGGCGGCTCAGCGGGCCCGGGCACCGGGGTGCCGGCCGCCGCCACGTCGTCCGCGGGCGGCGGCGCGTCCTCTGCCGGGGGAGCCGCCGCCTCGGCGGGGACGGCGTCGTCCTCGTGCTCGTCGTGCGGGCTCATCGGCTCATCGTGGTGCGGGAGCGGCGCGGGACCGGGCAGCGGCGGGGGCACCGGCGCGTCGGGCGGGAGCGCTGCGGCGGGGTCGCCGGCCGGCGGGCGAGCCGGTCGCCGTGCCTGTCGCCTGCCCCGCGGGAGATGCCGCTCACCCCCCAGGGTGACCTCCGATGACGCGTCCGGACGCACCGTACGCCACACTGTCCGGGTGCAGTTCGACGTGACGGTAGAGATCCCCAAGGGCCAGCGGAACAAGTACGAGCTGGATCACGCCACCGGGCGCATCCGGCTCGACCGGATGCTGTTCACCTCGACCCGGTACCCGGCCGACTACGGGTACATCGAGGAGACGCTCGGGATGGACGGTGACCCCCTCGACGCCCTCGTCCTGCTGGAGGAGCCGACCTTCCCCGGGTGCCTGATCACCTGCCGGGCGATCGGCATGTTCCGGATGACAGACGAGAAGGGCGGGGACGACAAGGTCCTCACCGTCCCGGCGACCGACCCGCGGATGGCCCACCTCCGGGACATCCACGACGTGTCGGAGTTCGACCGGCTGGAGATCCAGCACTTCTTCGAGACCTACAAGGACCTCGAGCCCGGTAAGAGCGTCGAGGGCGCCGACTGGGTCGACCGCGCGGCCGCCGAGGCCGAGATCGAGGCCTCCCGCAAGCGGGCCATGGAGATGCCCCCCGAGCACTGACCCCCCGGGGTCCAACGGTCCCGTTGCCGGCTCTGGCTCGGAGAGCGAGCACGGTCGCCGCCGGCCACGCCGCGGCGGACGACGATGACGATTCACGGGCGGGTGACGGGTAGAAGCCGCCGCACGCCAACCGGTGCACCACCGTGCAGGATGTGGTCGGCGGTGTTGGGGGAGCTCGATGAAGCTACGGTGGGTCGTTGTCTCGGCGATCCTGCTGATCGTGTCGGCCGCCACCGCGGTGCTGAGCACGAGGAGCGGTGAGGTCACCGGCTCCCGGGCCTCGACGCACGAACTGGTCGCCCGGGTCCTCGACGAGGACGGTCGACCGCTGTCACGGACGGAGGTCCGTCTCAGCACCGGTGTCTCGATGACCACGGACGCGGACGGTCGTGGCCGTGCACCACTCCTGGACGGGCCCTCCCTGATCACGGCCACCGCGGACGGGCACCTCCCCCGGACACAGGCGGTGGAACCCGGCACGCCGACCGAGTTCCGGCTGACCTCCGACCCGGGGGCGACCGTGTCGGTCCGCTTCGGCGGCGACGTCATGTTCGGCCGCCGGTTCTACGACGCCGACGACGACGGGGACCGGAGCGACGGACTGCTCCGGGAGGGGGCCTCGAGTGCCGAGCACGCGGCACTGCTCGAGCAGGTCCGCCCGCTCCTCGAGGAGGCGGACCTGACCGTGGTCAACCTGGAGACGCCTCTGGCCGACGACCCCTGGGTGGACCCGACCCGGCCGAGGCCGGCGGACTTCCACCCCACGAAGGAGTTCGTCTTCGCCAGCTCGCCGGCTTCGGTCCAGGCGTTGCAGGACAGCGGCGTCGACGTCGTCTCACTCGGCAACAACCATGTCTTCGACGCCCTGGCTCGGGGGCTGGACGCCACGCTGACGGCCCTCGACGACGCCGGCCTGCCCCGGTTCGGCGCCGGCAGGACGGTCGACGAGGCCTGGGCCCCGGCCGTCCTCGAGCGCAAGGGGCAGCGGCTGGCCTTCCTCGGGTGCACCACGATCACCGGCACGGAACACGCCATCCCGTACGTCGCCGGGGCCGCCCAGGGCGGCGCTGCGCAGTGCAGCGCCGAGCGGCTGGAGGACGAGGTCCGGAGGGCTCGCACCGCGGCCGACACGGTCGTCGTCATGATCCACGGCGGCGAGGAGTACGAGGTCCGGCAGACCGAACTCGTGCGCCGGTTGTCCGCCGTCGCGACCGCGGCCGGTGCGACCGTCGTCGTCAACGGCCACCCCCACGTGGTCGGGGGCGTGAGCATCGACGGCGGGGCCGTCGTCGCCGAGTCCATGGGCAACCTGCTGTTCGACCAGACGGTGTGGCCGACGTTCCTGAGCTACCTGCTCCGGGTCGACGTGCGCGCCGGCCGGCCGGTCATGGCGACCGTCGACCCGCTCTTCATCGAGGGCTACGTCCCCCGGCCCACGGTGGGTCGCCTCGCCGATGCGGCAGCCCGCCGGGCGACCGGCCTGACCTCCGGGCCCCACGGGCTGCTCCAGCCGCCCGGGGCGGTCTTCACCTCGGGCGATCCGCCGTCGGCGGACACCGTCCGGCGGGACGTGGGAGCAGGCACCGTTGCCCGCCTCGCGCCCGGTTGGTGGCTGGAGGACCCGGGGACGGCGGCGGGACGCGCGCGGGTCCGGGTGGGGGAGGACCTGCTGTGGACCGGGTCCTTCGAGGACATGGACACCGATCCGGGGACCCGGGGTGCGCACGGCTGGTCGCTCAGCCCGACGGCCACGGTCACCTCGACGGCAGCCTGCAACGGCACCGCCGGGGTGGAACTGACCCGGAGTCCGGTGAGTCGGCTGGACGTCGTGGCCACGCCTGCGCACCGGCAACTGGTCACGCCAGGCACCGAGCTGTCGTTGCTCGCCGACGTCCGGGACGCCTCGGCCGGTGCGGCGCTCGAACTCCGTTGGTACGGCGACACCCGCGGGGAGAGCACATCTGCCGTCAGCGTCCCGATACCCGCCGGCGAGTACGGCAACGGCTCCTGCCGGCTGGTCCGGATCGACGCGACCGTGCCCGAGGGGATCGTCGCCGTCCAGCCGATGCTGCGCCTCCCACCCCCGGGCGACGTGCAGTTCGGTGCCCACGTGGCGGTCGACGACGTGCGGCTCGTGGCCTGGGCGGGCCTGGGCGAGTACGGCCGCCGCTTCGACGTCCTGGAAGCCCGCGAGGACGCCACGGTGTCGTTCACCGACGACGCCGGGTCCGGGGGCGAACCGCTGACCGGCCACTTCGGAGGTTGAACCAGTGGCGACTCAGCGTCACGCCCCGCCGTAGCCGTCGGCCGGCCGTTGAACCGCCGCACCCGAGCTCTCGAACACTCGTCGACCTGACCGCTTCGCGGCGGGCTGGTCGTCCCCCCTCCGACACAGTCGGTACCGGAAACCAGGAGTCGATCCCCGATGAGCGTCGCCATGAACTCGACCGTCGACGTGGTCCTGCCCGCTCTCTCGGATCCTGAGCGGCTGGCCGCCCTGCGGGACTCCGGGCTGCAGTCCGGTGGCGACCCCACCATGGACAGGCTGGCACGACTGGCCTCCGCGCTGCTCGACGCCCCGCGCGCCTTCGTCACCCTGGTCACGCCGGATCAGCAGCACCTCCCCGGCATGGTGCGCCACGACGCTCCTGCCGACACCTCCCGGGTGACGCCCCTCAGCGACTCGATGTGCCAGTTCGCCATCGCCACGGATGACGTGCTGGTGATCCCGGACGGTTCCGAGGACCGCCTGGTCCAGAACCTGCCGCCGGTGCGCCGGGGCGAGATCGGTGCATACGCCGGCGTGCCCCTGCGCACCGGCCGCGGACACGTCTTCGGCACGTTGTGCGTGGTCGACGGAAGTCCCCGCTCATGGGACACGGCCCGGCTGTCCCTGTTGGAGGACCTGACCGCGCTGGCCGCCCAGGAGGTGGAACAGCGACTCACCCTGGCTCAAGGGGAGCGCCTCCGGCGAGTCGTCCACCAGATGGCCCAGCAGGTGCCACTGCTCGCCGACGCCGTTGCCAGCCTGGTGGCCATCGCCGACGAGCACGACGAGCCCCGGTTGCAGCGCTACTCCGCGCTGACCCGCTCCCGCATGGAGCCCGTGCTGTCGCTGACCGGCGAACTCGAGGCGGCCTCCTCCGAACCGGCGCACCAGGTGAGGACGGACCCCGGCCACGTCGACCTCCGGGCCATCGCCTCGAACTCGGTCCGCAGTGCTCGCGCGGCCACCGGCAGCGACACCATCCGGCTCGACCTCGGGAACGCGCCACTCCTCGTGCGCTGCGACGGTCTGGACCTCGAACGGTCCTTCACGCACGTGATCGTGACGGCCCTGCACCACTCCCGGGGCACTGCGCCGGTGGTCCTCCAGCTCGCCGGCCCCACTGCGGGCGGAGCCCATGGCGCGTCGGGACGCGGGGGCACGGGCGTGGGGACGCTGACGGTGCGGGCGGACGACTGTCGTGTGCCCACGTCCGAGCTCGCCCGGATCGTCTCGCGCTTCCAGCAGGTCAGCTGCGCGGCCGGGTCGGCCCGTGACCGGGAGGAGCGTGCGGCCATCCGCGTCGTCCGCGGCACGGTCACCGCCGAGACCGGATCCGTCCGGGGCCAGTGCTCGCGCGACGGGGAGCTGCGCCTCGAGGCGAGCTGGCAGCTGGACGGCGCACCCGAGGTCGTCAGCTCGTCGTGAAGCCCGCCGCGGTGAGTGCGGCAGCGGCGAGGTTCATGACGGAGAACGTTCCCAGCGCGGTGAGGGTGGCACCCCAGGCGGTCTTCTCCCAGCCCTGCCGTTGGGCGTCGTTGGCGAGCAGGGCCGGCACCATGATCGTGATGATGGTGAGGCCGCGCCAGGGGACGTAGTCGCCGCCAGTCCAGGCGACCACGGCCAGTTCGGCCGACCAGCCGAGGATCGCCCCGATCAGCACCATGGTGCTGAGCTTCCGTCGCCCGAAGAGCAGCAGACGCGGCATCAGGAGGTGGGTCACCACGAACCAGGTCGCGACGGCGACCACGACGGCGAAGACGAGGTCCAGCCACCGGGGGGCGACCAGGGCGACGTACGCGCCGGAGATGAACCCGCCGGACCGCAGCCCGAGCCGGGCGAACACCAGCATGCCGATGCCCACGCTGACTGCCGCGGCGACGATCAGCAGTTCCCGTGGGAAGCCCGTCACCGACGCGAGCCCGGCCGTCTCACCTGGCTCCAAGGGCGCGATCTCGAGCAAGGATGTGTAGACGAAGACGAACACGCCGAGGATCGCGGTCGTCCCCAGGACGGCCATGACCGTCCGCCCGGGCCGTTGGCGTGCCATGTCGTGGGCGAGGATGCCCGGCACCAGGTACCCGATGCCCGCCAGCCCCAGCAGCACCGGGTCCACGGTGGCGAGCTGACCGGCGATGAGGGTGAGGACCATGACGATCGTCAGCCCGACCAGCATCTCGACCTCGAACTTGCGGCGACCGTAGAGGATCACCCGACGTGCCAGCACCACGCTCACGAGGAGGTAGGTGAGACACCCGGCGACGATGGTCGTAACGATGAACAGCGGTTGCGCCAGGTGGAGAGCCAGGTAGGCCGGCACGATGGCACCGCCGGTGGTGAGCTGCACGCGCTCGTAGAACAACATGCTGATGATGACCCCGACAACGAGGGCGACGCGGACGACCTCGGGCCGGAAGAAGTACTCATGCACTCCCGGGTTGCTCCGCCCCGTGCGTGCCTCTGTCGGGTCCGGGGCCGTCCGCCACGTCGGCTCGCGCGCGCCGGTGGTGCGCACGTGCGCGCCGGATGCGCGTGGTGCCCGCCGGCATCCGGGCGGGCAGCCGGGACTCCTCCAGCTCGCTGCGGTGGTCGTCGCCCTGCAGGTGCTCGAAGTGCTCGATCAACAGTTCGGCCTGGTCCGTGTGGATGTTCACCATGCCGACGAGCACGCCCTCCGGGCCGTCGATGAGCCCGGCGATGGTCGAGAGGATCTGGTCGAGGCTGGGCTGCACCGTCTCACCGAGCAGGTGGACCCGCTCAGCCGGGTAGCCCAGCTCAGCGATGGTGCGGCTGACCTGCTCCTCATAGGCACCGAAGGTGACGACGTGGTCCAGGTAGGACGACAGGTCTGTGGGCACCATCTGGGCGAACAGCTCGGCCCGGCGACCCCGGTCGCGACGGTTGTTCAGGATCCCGACGACCGGGGCTCCCGGTGGGAACTGGGCCTGCAGCGTCTCGAAGGTGAGGACCACGCTCTCGCGGTCGTTGGCCGCGAACATGGGCACCCAGAGGACGCGCTTGCCCTGGACGTCGTACCAGCGCAGGCGGACGACGCCGACGTCGGGGACGGACTTCCACATCCCCTGCAGTGCGACCTGACGGCGGATGCCCAGCATCCGCGCGATGGTCAGGCCGATGGCGACGTTCTCCCGGAACTGCAGGTAGTCGAACCCGCGCATGTCCTCGTCCCCGACGGACCGCGGGTCGGCGTACACCAGTCGGCTCCCCCGCTGCTCGGCCCGCTCGCGGAGCCGATCCCTGAGGTGGGGACGGTCCTCGGCGGTGATCAGGATGCCGTTCCGGGGAGTGGTCAGCGCCAGCGAGTCGGCGATCTTCTCGAGCGTCTCCCCCATCTCCTCCTGGTGGTCCTCGCGGACGTTCGTGATCACGGTGATGTCCGAGCGCACCATGTAGTCCTGGGAGTACTGCTGGTACAGCGGGCGCACGGCCATGCACTCGATGACCAGCGCCTCTACCTCCGGGTCGACGTGGCGGGAGACGACGTCGATCTGCTCGTTGATGGTGGCCGCGCCCCGGCGGAAGATGGGCGTCTCCTCGCCCCGGCGCTCGATCACCCGGGCCGCGCTGCCGGTCGTCTTGGCCACGGTGACGTAGCCGCCCTCCCGGAGCACGCCGGCCACCAGCCGGGTGACCGTCGACTTGCCGCGGATGCCGTTGACGTGCACCCGGACGTCCAACTGGTCGAGCCGGGCCTGGTGCCCGGAGACGGACACCCGCCAGTAGGCCATGAGGGCCAACCCGACTGCGACTAGGAAGGCCAGGCTGACGAGTCCAGCGGTCACGCCGCCTCCTCCGGTGCGGCGTGTGCACGGGACGACTGCAGCTCGTCAGCTCCGGCGGCTCGCCGCGCAGCCTCGAGGAGCGGGCCGGGCTCGGCCAGGTCGTCGCTCAGGGAAGCAAGTCCTGCGTGCAGCTCGGCGCAGTCGACCAGCGCCCGTCGCTCGTCCTGCTCACGCACGGTGAACGCCGCCTTCGTCGCCGCATCGAGGACGTCACCCACGACGTCCCAGGCCGTCGTAGCATCCGTCTCGGGGAGGATGGCCCCGAGCTCGCCCGGACCGAGGGCGAAGGGCACGTCCGTGTCACGGAGCAGCGTCTCCACCAGCCGGGCCACGGCGCGTTGTGCCGCACCGCGCGTCGCGGGGTCGAGTGTCTGCTCGGTCACCGACACCCGGATCACGACGGCGGTGAGCGGCCGGTGGTGACGGCGGGCCCGGGCGACCTCCTCCTCGAGGCGGACCGCCGCGACCTCGGGTGTCAACAGCCCCAGGGAGCCGTAGGCCGGGGAGGCGGCGCCCTCACCGCCGTCCCCCCGGCCGCGCCTGCGGTGGATGCCCGCGCCGACCATCCCGACGAGCCACCCGAGGGTCACCAGGGTGACGACCAGGGTGAGCGCCACAGCGAACGACTCCGCCGTCCACCGGTCGGCGAGCTGCCGGCTCCCCACGACGGCTGCCGCAGCCAGCAGGCCGACGACCAGACCGCCGAAGGCGTCGAAGAAGAGTGCACCCAGCGCTGTTGCGACGACGGCGCCGACGCCCACCAGCGAGTGGGGGCCCGGTTCCACCGCGGCGACCGCCCCACCGAGTACGGCGACGACCAGGGCCAGGGCCACCAGGGCGTGCTGCTCAGTCCAGCCCGACATCAGCTTGCTCATCGCCGCGTCCCCGCCCCTTCCACCGCCAGCGCGCCGCGACGAAGAGGACGATGAAGGCGATCGCCCCCGCCAGTCCCCGGAAGAAGGGCTCGGGCCACGTCAACACGTCGGACACCGCGCCTCCTCTACCCTGTCGGACCAGTTCCATTCGATGCCCGCCCAGGTAGGCGCGCGATGCTGACAGCTACCCGCCGGTGACGCGGCGGTCCCACCCCCGGTGCGCGATGGTGGCCACCGTGGTGGTGCTGTCCCTCTCGGCGTGCGCCGGCCCCGTCGGTCTTCGCGAAGCCGTCGAGCAGACCCTGGACGCAGGTCCGGGGCGGGACTCCGCGACCTACCGTGCCCCCGACCCGCTCGAGGCCCACGAGCTCGCCGGTGCGCTACTGGCAGTGCTGAGCGGGACCGAGGACGTGTCGGCCCCCGCGGGCACCGCGGTCCAGGAGGCGGTGGACGCCGACGGCCGGACGGTGCGGCTGCTCACCGAGGACCTGGAGAGCGGAACGGTCCGCGGGCTGGGCGTCTACGCCGCCCGACCAGGGGTGGGGGCACCCGCCGGGCTGGTGGTCGAGGTACCCCACCCTCGCGCGGACCGCCGGACCGAACAGCTCGGCTCCCAGCTCTTCACCGCCCTCTCCGCGGACGCGCTGCTGGTGGCCGGCGCGCACCGCACGGCGGGGGAGGGAACGGCCGACGTCGCGCACCGGCCGGACAGCGCCTTCGCCGCCGTGGACCGCGCCGTAGTCGGCCCGGGGACCGTCGTCCTGCAGGTGCACGGGTTCGACGAGTCCCGGCACGAGGGCTCCGCCGAGGTCGTGCTGTCCAGCGCCCGGGCCCCCGCCGGCCCCCTGGTGGAGGAGTTGGCCGAGGCGCTCGAGGGCACCGGCTTCGACACCTGCGTCTACGACGGCAAGCGCTGCGCGGCCCTGGCCGGCTCGCGGAACGTCCAGGCCGCGCACGCGCGGGGCGTCGGCGCCGTCTTCGTGCACCTCGAGCTGGCGTCCACCTTGCGCGAGGAGGGCGTCGACCGGGCCCGGCTGGTCGAGGTCTTGGAGCGGGTCCTGGCCCGCTGACCCCTTGAAGTCGTCCACTCAGGGATGCGGGGACTCCCGGGAGCTCCCCCACCCGGGTGCACTGTTGTCCTCCGAACGGGTGGACCACCCCCGCCCGCCCTCAATCCCCCGCGCCCCCGCACCGATCCGCTCCCGACGGGTCGATGGCCGGCGCCACCGGCGCCAGGAGCGGGGATCAGCTGATGAGCACGATCGAACGAGGCGCACCGCTGAAGCGGCGGCTGCTGGCGACGACGTTGTCGCTGGGCATGGTGCTCGGGGCCCAGGTGGTGCTGGACGGGGCAGCGACGGCTCTCCCCGGCGCGGAGCTGGCGGAGGCCGGGGCCAAGAAGCCCACGACGCCCACCGCCAGCACCACGACCAGCCCGACCACCACCGGTACCTTCCGGGAGGAGCGACTGACCGACCCCGCCCGGGTCGTCGTCCACGACGAGCGCGGGCCGGTAGCGACGTTCACCGTCGGCTCGCGCAGCGTGCTGCTCCGTGGGCCGCAACGGACGTTCGTCGAGTCGACGACCACGGCCACGGTGACCACCACTGCCTGGGTGCGTCTGCTGGCGCAGCCGTTCCCGGGGACCGTCGACTGGAACTGGTTGTCCGCCCGCCTGTCGGACTCCAGCGACGACGTCCTGGCACTGGCCACGCAGTACGTGACGGGAGCACCGGCCCGGACCGACGCCTCGGGACTCCGGTTCGCGGGTGACGCGTCCTACGGGCCGCTCCTCGCCGACGGCACCCGGGAGGAGGGTTCGGACTTCAACGACTACCTCGGCGTGCCGTGGACCTACGGCACTCAGGTCGACGAGCCCGAGGTCCCGCAGCACGGGGCCATGGACTGCTCCGGCTACGTCCGCACCGTGTTCGGCTACCGGGCGGGGCTGCCCATGACGCTGCAGTCGGACGGGATCGGCCTCCCTCGTCGCGCCGTGCAGATGAACGCCTCGGCACCCGGCGTCATGGTCATCCCGAACACCGGTACCCGACCCACGTCGTCGGCCACCTTGCAGGCCGGGGACCTGGTGTTCTTCGACGCCAGCGCCGACGACGGGACGCTCGTGGACCACGTAGGCATCCACCTCGGCCTGGACTCCGCCGGCGCTCCCCGGTTCCTCTCGAGCCGCAAGTCGGCCGACGGCCCCACCATGGGGGACATCCGTGGCCGGTCGACCCTGTCGGGTACCGGCCTGTACGCCACGTCGTTCCGCTCAGCGCGTCGCCTCTGAACCGGTGGGGGCACGGTCCGCCCGCCCGAGCCGGCGGCGCTGTGCCCCCACCAGCACGATCGCGACCAGCCCCATGGCCACGAGGGCGAGCGAGTAGACCGCGGCCCGCGAGACGCTGACCTCCGGCAGGGTCGACAGCGCGCCCGAGCTGCGGGTCCAGAGGTCGGTCGCGTAGGCAAGGCCGGACAGCCCGATCACGGCGGCGGTCCGCCGGCGCTCCCCGCTCAGGCTGACCACGGCCAGGGGCGTGATCAGGTACCACGCCCAGCCGATGGGCGTGAGCAGGACGACGCCCAGCGACACGAGGGCCCAGCCCTGCAGCATGCGCTCGGTGTCGTCCCTGCTCCGGATCCCGACCCAGGCCACGACGCCGGCCACCACCCCGGCCACCACCAGGCCGGCCATCCCGGGCAGTGACGAGCCGCCCCGCTCCACGAAGCCCAGGTGCTGGACGAGGAGCGTCACCCGCCCGCCGAAGGGCGCGTACGCCACCAGGGTGAGGACGGCGACGAGCGCGGTGCCGACCACGAGCCGGCGCCACCTCCGGGCGGCGGCCTCGGCGAGGACGAACGCCCCGAGAAGCGGCAGCGTCAGCACCTTGACCAGCACCGACGCCCAGAGCAGCGGCAGAACGGCCCACCGGCGTCCGGTCACCAGGAGCAGCGCGGCGAGGAGCACGAAGGTGGCCATGAGCGTGTCGAACTTGGCCTGCCCGTGCAGGGCGACCACCGGGCTCCACGCGTAGAGGACCACTCCGGCCAGCAGGTGGCGGGGCCGCCAGCGCTGCAGCACGGCGGCGACCAGGGCCGTGTTGACCAGGGTCACGGCGAGGAACGCCAGCCGGACGACCAGGACGGCGGTGGCCGGGTCGTCCCCGGCGACGGCTGCCACGGCGACCGCCCCGGCGATCCAGATCGGTGGTTTCTGCTCGGCGTCGGCGGTGTAGGTGCCGCTGGCGTACGGCAGCAGCGGGTCGTCCGGGAAGGCGTCGGGCGCGACCTCGTAGGGGCTGGCCCCGTACTCCGCGGCGACCCGGCCGGAGAGCAGGTAGTCGACCATGTCGCTGCTCTGGGTGGGCAGCGCGAAGGCCGACACGGCCAGGAAGGCCACCGCCGACACCAGCACCGCGACCAGGGCCCCCCGGGTGCTCGGCCGGTCCCAGCAGGCCACGACGGCCAGCGCGTAGGCGGCGAAGGCGCACCCCGCGACGGCGGGCAGGGCCACGGCGAGCGCCATGCCCTCCGGCACCGGCCAGGGCAGACCGGCCAGCCAGGACCACACGGGGAGTCCGTCGATCAGGCCCGCGCTCGCCAGCGCCATCCGCGAGCGCGTGAGCGGCAGCACGACAGAGGTGCAGACCACGGTGAGCAGCAGGACGGCGCCCAGCGCCCACAGCAGCACCGGCAACCGGTCCTCGGCCACCCGGAGCGCGGTTCCCGCCCGCCGCAGCGTCCGGCGGAGCGGGCCGGCCGGTGCTGGGCCGCCGTCGGACCTGCCCGCCGTCCCGTCCCCGCGGGCGGGCGGAGCGGTGGCCCGCGCCGTGTCCCCCTGCGGCCTCACCGGGCCACCAGGCCGGCGAGTGCCTCGACGCACCGCTTCGAGGCGGAGCCGTCGCCGTAGGGACTGGCCGTGCGGGCCAGCTCCGCGTGCAGCGCGGGGAGCCGGGCACACCACTCCTCGGCGTGCCCGGCGATCGACTCCCCCGGCCGCACCAACCGCGCGAAGGTGCCCAGCACCTCGGGGCGTTCGGTCGAGTTGCGCACCACGATGACCGGCCGCTTCACGACGCTCACCTCCTCCTGCACGCCTCCCGAGTCCGACACCAGGAAGGCGCACTCGCCGGCGAGGGCGAGGAAGTCGCCGTAGGCCAGCGGCTCGACGACGGTCATGCCCTCGAGCAGTCCCCCGAGCCCGAAGGCGTCGATGCGGGCCGCTGTCCGGGGGTGCAGCGGGAGGAAGACCGGCAGCGGCAGCCCGGCGAGCTCCCGCAGCAGCACCTCCAGGCGGTGCGGGTCGTCGACGTTCTCGGGTCGGTGCAGGGTGGCCAGCACGAAGCCGGCAGGCACCAGGTGCAACCGGTCCAGCAGCCGCCGTCGCTCCGGCGGTGCCGGGACCAGCCGCAGCAGGGCCTCGACCACGGTGTTGCCGGTGACGGCGACCCGGTCGCCGACGATGCCCTCCCGGGCCAGGTTGTCCCGGGTGACCTCGGTGGGCGTGCAGCACAGGTCCGCGAGGTGGTCGGCGGTGACCCGGTTGTGCTCCTCGGGCATGGCCCGGTCGTAGCTGCGCAGCCCCGCTTCCACGTGGACGAGGGGGATGTCGCGGGCGTTGGCGGACAGCGCGCCCGCCACGGCCGAGTTGGTGTCCCCCTGCACCACCACGGCGGTGGGCGGCTGCTCGGCGAAGTGGACGTCCAGGGCGGAGACGGCGGTGCCGATCTGCTGACCGCGGGGGATGCCGCCGACGGAGAGCTCGACGTGCGGGGGCGGCAGCTCCAGCTCGCGGAAGAAGGCCGGCCCGAGCCGGTCGTCGTAGTGCTGACCCGTGTAGACGACCCGGGCCGCCGGTCCGAGCAGCCGGATCAGCTCGGCGAGCTTGATGATCTCCGGGCGGGTGCCCAGCACGACCGCGACACTGCCCGGCTCCGGCCGGCGGGTCACCGTCGCGCCCCCGGGTCCGTCGCCGGGTGGTCCGGCGGGGACGGCGGCCGACCGAGCGGGGTCACCGCGAGCACGGTCATGACGACGAGGGCAGTGACCTCTCCGGCGAGGAACGCCAGCGCGACCCGGACGTCGGGCGGGCCGGCCGGCACGAGCGCCAGGGCGGCGACCACCAGCGCGACCGTCCAGGCCAGCGCGACGCGCCAGGTCGCGCCCACGGCGACCAGGACCTGCGCGGAGAGCGCCGTCGTCGCCGCCAGCGCCGTGCCCGCGGCCACGAGCGCCGCGAGCGGCGCGGACGGGGTGAACTGGGCGCCGAACAGCGTCCCCACCAGGCCGGGGCCCAGCCACCAGCCGACCGGGCCGGCCAGCGTCCCGAGGACGGCTCCCATCGCCGCCAGCCGGAGCGCCCAGCGCCGCAGGGTGGCGTGCTCGCCGCGGAGGGCGAGGGCGGTGAAGGGCGGCAGCACGCGGGCCAGGACGCTCTGGATGATCCAGAGCGGGCCGCGGAAGAGCGTGAAGGTGACGAAGACGGCGCTGACGACGAGCGGGCCGGCGCCGATCGCGGCGACCACGATCGGGCCGCCACCGAGGACCGTCTGCGCCGCGCCGTTGGCCAGCACGAGCGGGAGGAGGAACCGACCCGCGCTCCCCACCAGCACGTCCCCGGCCGGTCCGTCGTCGCCGTCGCGGTCGTCGCCGGCCTGCTCGGCACGGGCGGCGCGGACGAACGGCCGGGCCACGAGCACGCACAGCGGCGCGAGGACCATGGCCGCGGCCAGCCCGAGGCCGTCCCTGGTCACCAGCAGCACGGCCGCCGCGAGCAGCAGCCGCCCCACCGCCTCGGCGGCGGTGGCGATCCCGTAGTCCCGGTACCGGTGGCGGCCGGCCAGGTGGCCGCGGGCGGCGGCGAAGACGGTGTAGCCGGCCACCAGGAGCCCGGCCATGAGCGCGTAGGCCCCGCCGCCGAGGACCGCCATCGCCGACACGACGCACACGGTGGTCCCCAGCAGCAGCGCACCCAGCACGACGACGCCGTCCCGCAGCCCGGACGACCGGCCCCCGGTGAGCTCCATCCGCCGGATGACCAGCTGCTCGACCGGGACCATGACCACGGTCATGACCAGGAACTGGACCGACCACAGCACGGTGACCGGCGCGAAGGCGGCGGGCCCCAGCACCCGTCCACCGAGCAGCTGGAAGAGGTAGGCGCCCACGGTGGCCACCACCGTGCCGGCGAGCATCACCGTCGTCCCGCTGCCGAGCAGCCGCCCCACCCGGGACCGGGTGCTCTCGACCGCGTCGGGAACGGGGACGGCGGTCACCGGGGCGGCGGGTGCGGCGACCCCGTCCGCCAGGTCCGGCTGCGAGCGGTCCATGTCAGGCCTCCCTCTGCGGTGCACGACCGGGGGAGGTCCCAGCGGGCCGGCGCACCGGGAGGTGCACGCCCTGCAGCCGACGTGCCGCCTCCCCCAGCGGCACGACGTCGAAGGCACCGGCCAGCGAGGTGAGCGCCCGGCGCAGCTGCTCCAGCTTCTCCGCCGAGACCCGCGCCATGCCCGGGAAGAAGTCGAGCCGGGGCGCGTCCCGCGCGTCCAGCAGGTCGGTCGGGTGCAGCAGGAACGACGGCGGGACGCCGCGGGCGCGCAGGGCCGCCAGCGCGAAGCGCAGGTAGCCGTGGGCGACCTGGGGACTGGTGGCTCCCAGCGCCTGCAGGTAGCTCATGTGCACCGGTGTGCGCAGCAGCGGGACGGTGGAGACGGGCAGCTCCAGCAGGCCGGCCCCGGCCCCTCCCCAGCGGAAGGGGGTGAGCGGCAGCAGGGCGGAGGAGGCCGGACCGAACAGGTCCTGCGGGGGCCGGCCGGCCTCGGCCAGGCGCACCCGCGCCCGGTAGTAGAGCTTGAGCAGCGGAGCGAGGGAGGTGGGGAGCACCGAGGCGTCGTAGCTGTAGCCGTCGTCCACCAGGGTCCGCAGCAGCGCCGGGCTGCTGCCGAACGACGGGCAGCGGAAGCCGGCGGGACGCCGGCCGGTCACGTCCCCGATGGCGTCGGCGGCGCGCCGGAGGTCGTCGGCGATGCCGCTCTCCGGCAGCGACGCCAGCTCCCCACGGTGCAGCAGGCTGTGGCTGGCGATCTCGTGCCCCGCGCCGGCCAGCGCCTGCACCGCCTCCCGGCCCTCCGGCCGCTCGGCGTCCCGGCCCACCACGAACACGGTGATGCGCACGTCCAGGGCGGACAGCACCGGGAGCAGCCGCTCGACGGCGAGGGGCAGCACGCTGGGCGCGCCGGCCCAGTCCCGGTCGCCCCGGGTGCGGAGGTAGGCCCAGACGTCGTCCAGGTCGAGGGAGAGGGTGGCGAGCGGGCGGGTCGAGGTGGCGAGGGACGTCACCGCGGCCCGGCCAGCGGGGTCCGCGCACCGATGCGCTCCCAGAGGTGGCCGACCACCTGGTCCGCCAGCGCCACGCTCGAGTTCCAGGCGGTGACCCGGGGGTAGACCTGGCTGGTCGTGGCCAGCAGCAGCCGGGTGTCCCCCACCGCGATCCCCGGCTTCATCCGCCCGTAGCCCAGCGGGTAGGCCGGCTCCACGAACGGCGCCTTGAACACCGACACCTCGAGCACGTCCTCCCGGCGCAGCGGCAGGTCGCGGAAGAGCTCCAGGAGCTGGTCGGTCCACCTCGCGGCGATCGCCTCGTCGTCGTCGAGGAACAGCTCGGACGTGCGGTCGGTGTACTTCATCGTGTACGCGAGGTGCCGGCCGCCGTAGGTCTCCGGCCCCGACAGGCTGGACATCTCCACGACGCCGTCGAACTCGGTGCCGGACCCGATGACCGGCATCCAGTAGCGGTCGTCCAGCGGCCGGCGCAGGAAGAAGACGGCGTTGACCACGCCCTGGTACTGCAGCCGGACGTCGGGCAGCGCGTCGGCCAGCTCGGGGGCGTCGGCGGTGATCTGCCGGAGCAGCGGCAGCGGTGCGGTGGACACGACCCAGTCCGCCGACAGGACCTCCCCGTCGGCGAGCTCCACCCGGACCTCGTCGCCCCGCTGACGCAGGCCCGCCACGGGCGCGGAGGTGCGGACCTCGCCGCCAGCCGACTCGATGGCCGCCCGCAGGGCGTCGATGATCGACCGGTACCCGCCGCGGGGGTAGCCGCGGACGGCCACGTTGCTCTCCCGGCCGAGCCGCTGCCAGAGGTACAGCGCGGGCACGTCGCCGACGGCCGGACCGAACTTGGAGCGGAACAGCGGCTCCCAGACCCGTTCCCAGATGCGGTCGCCGTACAGGCCCCGCAGCCAGTCCTCGGTCCGGACGTCGTCGAGGTCCTCACCCCTGCCCAGCCGTCGCAGCAGCAGCGACACCGCACCGAGCCGGATGCGGTCCAGGAACGGCAGGGGCCGGAACCTGAGCAGGTCGAGCGCGGTGTTGAACGGGTAGCGGGTGCCGGCGACGGCCATCCCCATGGTGGTCCGCCGCCACTGCACCTGGTCGCCGAGACCGAGCTCGTCGAGCAGCGGGAGCAGGGCGTCGTCGGTCGGCATGACGCAGTGGTAGAACCGCTCCACCCAGGCGTCCCCCGAGCGGAAGAACGTGCCCAGGCCGCCGAGCTGGGCGCTGGACTCCACCAGGACGACGTCCGCGCCCCCCTTGCCGAGCCGGTGCGCGGCGGTGAGCCCGGCGATGCCGCCGCCGATCACGACGACCCGGGGCCGGTCCGCCATCACAGGCCCCGGAACGGCGGCGGCGCGAGCCGGTCCCTCACCAGGAGCTCGAGGTACTGGAGCACGGTCCGCCCCAGCCGCAGCTTGCTGGCGCCCTGCTTGCGGTCGTAGCGCAGGACGAGGGGGACCTCGACGACCACGGGATGGCAGTGCCGGAGCTTGAGCAGCAGCTCCACCATGCAGGCGAAGCCCTGCTCCTCGATGAGCCGTTCCCCGTAGTGGCCCGACGCCCGCCGGAGGAGGGCCACCCGGTAGGCCCGGTAGCCGCTGGTGAAGTCCCGCACCCCGTCAAGCGGCAGCGCCGACCGGAAGAGCACGGCGGCACCCCGCGAGAGCAGCCTGCGGAACGGCGGTGCGGTGGAGTCGTCGCCGCCGCCGACGAACCGGGAGGCGATGGCCAGGTCGGCACCGTCCTGCAGCGCGCGTTGCAGGACGGGGACGAGCCCGACGTCGTGGGTGTCGTCGGCGTCCATCACCACGACCGCGTCGTCGTCGTCGGCCGCGGCGATCGCCGCCCGCAGGCCGGAGTGCACCGCCTGGCCCAGGCCGAGGTTGACCGGGTGCGAGACGACCCTGACGTCCAGCCCCTCGGAGCCCTGCCGGGCGATCTCCGCGGTGCCGTCCGTGGACCCGTCGTCGACCACCCAGACCGTCATGCGCTCGCCCCAGCCGGCGGCCAGCCCACCCAGTCGCTCGAGCAGCGGCGGCAACGAGGCGGCCTCGTTGTACGCGGGGAGCACCACGTGCGTGGTCGGCACGGTCCGGGTGCCGGTGCCGGCGGCCGGCTGCTCCGGCATGTGCGGTCCGGTCTGAGCAGACGGGTTGACGCTGACCATCGCCGGTCCTCCTCTGGATGACAGCGCGTGTCACCGTCCGTAACGGTTCACGTGCTTTGGCTACCGTCCGTGAGAGCCTAGGGCCAGACGGCTCACCGGCGGAAGACCGGGGCGGCGACCGGCAGCCGAACCCGCGCCGAACACCGGACGCCTGGGCGGGTCCGTACCGGGGGTGGCCGCGCCGGCCCGCTCAACCGGCGACGTAGGCCGCGAGGTGCTCGCCGGTGAGGGTGGAGCGGGCGGCGACCAGGTCGGCCGGCGTGCCCTCGAAGACGATCCGCCCGCCCTCGTGTCCGGCGCCGGGGCCCAGGTCGATGATCCAGTCGGCGTGCGCCATCACCGCCTGGTGGTGCTCGATGACGACGACCGACCTGCCGGCGTCCACCAGCCGGTCGAGCAGGCCGAGCAGGTTTCCGACGTCGGCGAGGTGCAGGCCCGTCGTCGGCTCGTCGAGGACGTAGACGTCGCCCTTCTCGGCCATCTGGACGGCGAGCTTGAGCCGCTGCCGCTCGCCGCCGGACAGCGTGGTGAGCGGCTGGCCGAGGGTGAGGTAGCCCAGCCCGACGTCGGCCAGCCGGTCCAGGACCGCGTGGGCGGCCGGCGTGCGCGCCGCGCCGTCGCCGAAGAACTTCTCGGCCTCGGCGACCGGCATCGCGAGCACCTCGGCGATGTTGCGGCCGCCCAGCGTGTACTCCAGCACCGATGCCTGGAACCGCCTGCCCTCGCAGTCCTCGCAGGGGGACTCGACGGTGGCCATGACGCCGAGCTCGGTGAAGATGACGCCGGCTCCGTTGCAGGTGGGGCAGGCGCCCTCGGAGTTCGAGCTGAAGAGCGCCGGCTTCACCCCGTTGGCCTTGGCGAACGCCTTCCGGACGGGCTCGAGCAGCCCGGTGTACGTCGCGGGGTTGCTGCGCCGCGAGCCGCGGATCGCACCCTGGTCAACGACCACCACGCCGTCCCGGGCGGCGACGGAGCCGTGCACCAGCGAGCTCTTCCCCGACCCGGCCACGCCGGTGAGCACCACCAGCACGCCGAGCGGGATGTCCACGTCGACGTCCCGCAGGTTGTGGGTGTTCGCGCCGCGCACCTGCAGGGCTCCGGTGGGGGTGCGCACCGAGGGCTTGAGCGACACCCGGTGGTCGAGGTGCCGGCCGGTCAGCGTGCCGCTGGTCCGCAGCCCGTCGACCGTGCCCTCGTACACGACCTCGCCGCCGCCGGAGCCGGCCCCCGGCCCCAGGTCGACCACGTGGTCGGCGATCGCGATCGTCTCGGGTTTGTGCTCGACGACGAGCACGGTGTTGCCCTTGTCCCGCAGCTGGACCAGCAGCTCGTTCATCCGCTCGATGTCGTGCGGGTGTAGACCGATGGTGGGCTCGTCGAAGACGTAGGTGACGTCGGTGAGCGACGACCCCAGGTGCCGGATCATCTTGGTGCGCTGGGCCTCCCCGCCGGACAGCGTCCCCGCCGCCCGGTCGAGGGACAGGTAGCCCAGCCCGATCCCGGTGAACGAGTCGAGGAGGTGCCGCAGACCGGCCAGCAGCGGGGCGACGGACGGCTCGTCCAGCGCGCGGACCCAGCCGGCGAGGTCGCTGATCTGCATCGCGCAGAGCTCGGCGATGTTCCTGCCCTCGATCCTGGACGACCGGGCCTCTGCCGTGAGCCGCGTCCCGTCGCACTCGGGGCAGGTCTGGAACGTGATCACCCGCTCGACGAAGCGCCGGACGTGCGGCTGCAGCGAGTCGACGTCCTTGGAGAGCATCGACTTCTGCACCTTGGGGATCACGCCCTCGTAGGTGAGGTTGATGCCCTCGACCTTGATCTTGGTCGGCTCCTTGTAGAGGAGGGTGTCCAGCTCTTTCTTGGTGTACTCGCCGATCGGCTTGTCCAGGTCGAGGCCGATGCCCTGGAAGAGGCGGCCGTACCACCCGTCCATGCTGTAGCCGGGCGCCATCAGGCCGCCCTCGTTCAACGACTTCGACCCGTCGTACAACGCCGTGAGGTCGAAGTCGGAGACCGAGCCCATGCCCTCGCAGCGCGGGCACATGCCGCCCAGGTAGACGACGTCGCGGACAACGGCCTTCTCCACCCGGCCGCCGGCCTTCTCGGTGCTCATCACCCCGCTCGCCTTGCGCGTGGGGACGTTGAACGAGAACGCCGTGGGTGGACCGATGCGCGGCCGGCCGAGCCGGCTGAACAGGATGCGCAGCATCGCGTTGGCGTCGGTGGCGGTGCCGACGGTGGAGCGGGGGTTGGCGCCCATCCGCTCCTGGTCGACGACGATCGCCGTGGTGAGGCCCTCGAGGAGGTCAACCTCCGGCCGGGACAGCGTCGGCATGAAGCCCTGCACGAAGGCGCTGTAGGTCTCGTTGATGAGCCGCTGCGACTCGGCGGCGATGGTGCCGAACACCAGCGAGCTCTTGCCCGATCCGGAGACGCCGGTGAACACCGTCAGCCGGCGCTTCGGGAGCTCGACGCTCACGTCCTTGAGGTTGTTCTCCCGCGCGCCGTGCACGCGGATCAGGTCGTGGCTGTCAGCGGCGTGCGACCCGTCGCCGGTGCTCGTGGCCATGCTCATCGTGCCTCCACCTGTTCGGGCGGGTCCGCCGCCGCGTGCTCCGTCGCGTCGCCTGTGCACGGCTGGCCGGCCGGTGCGGGCGAGGCGGCCCATGGCCCGCTCGCGGCAACGCCCCGCTGTCTACCCGATCTGCGGCGCCCGCGGGGATGCGCTGTCGACGGCGACGGCGGACCGACCCCTGGCGGCAGCGCGCTGACCCCGGCGGACCGTCGGGGCAGGTGCCGACAGCTGAGCGTCCCCCGCGACATGACGGGGCCGACAGTGAGCGAACGCCCGGACCAGGCGATGGACGGAAGCTGCAGGGTGTGCCCCTGCCCGACCCAGTTGACGGCCAGAACGGAGCCATCGCCCAAGACGGGACCCACCCGAACACCGAGGGGCATCGGGTGCTCGGGTCGACGATCGCTTCCGCGCTGCAGGTGGCCGGCGCGGTCCAGCCGGAGGCCGACACCGTCGGCTGCCTGAGTGGGAGTGTCCAGGGGCTTGGCCAGGCGGAGGCCACGGTCACGGATCCGTACTCCGGATGAGGGGCCGAACTGGATGGCTGTTCCCGGAGTTGGGGCGGGTCTAAGTTGACGCCACGATCCGGACAGTGCGAAAGGGCGGCCGCCATGTCGACGCTGGACAAAGCCCTGAAGTCGTCGATTGATGACCATGACGCCATCTGCGCCGTAGTCCAGCTGTGCCTCGACGGTGAGGCAACCGGAGACGTCGCCAAGCTGCATGAGGCGTTCCACCAGGACGCCCGGATGTTCGGTGACCTCGCCGGCACCCGCTATGACGTGCCCATACAGAAGCTCTTCGACATGGCAGCCCAGGACCCCGCCGACACCGGGAACTACAAGAGCCGGATCCTCTCGGTCACCCAGCTCGGCGACGTGGCGACCGCGACGGTCGCCGAGGAGGGCTACTGGGGCACGGTCTCCTTCGTGGACTTCCTCTCCCTGTGCCGCATCGAGGGCAGCTGGAAGATCGTCAACAAGACCTTCGCGCACGTCGGCGGTGAGCCACCCGCGTGACAACCCGAGACTCGTTCTCGGGCCGTGCCACGCGAGCGCGTTCATGCGACGAGCGCGGGGATGCGGACGACACCGGCGGCGGTCGACGTCGAAGATGCGGGAGCCGGCGGCGATGGAGACCGAGGCGGCTTCCAGCGGCTTGACGAGGACGCGCTGCACCTGCTTCTGAGTCAGCTCAGGGGCGGTGACGGTGGACGAGACCCTGGGGCTCCAGGGGTGGATCCGATGAGGCATCACGTCTGGCACCCGGCCGTCCGTGCGACGGAGCTCCCGGCTCCATGATCATGGATCCCCCACGAGCGCCAAGGACCACGACTCCGAAGCCATGCAGAAGCCGCGCAGCGAAGCGCCCCCGTGGGGCGTGCCATCCGCCAGGCTGCGAGTGCTGGACCACTCCGCGTCTCGAACGTCGGGACACGAGCCTCTGGGGGATCAAGGTGCATGCAGTCTTCATCAGTGTTCGGATCGATCCCGCGCGGCACGAAGAGGCCATCAACACCCACCTTCGCGAGAGTGTCGTCCCGAACGTCAAGGGCGCGCCCGGCTTCGTGAGGGGAACGTGGTTCGGCGACACCACGACGGGATACGGCGTCACACTCTTCGAGTCCGAGGAACAAGCTCAGCAGATGGCGCGCATGGTGACGGATTCCCCTGACGATCCGGTCCAGGTCGAGGACGTCAAGGTCTACGAGGTGACCGCGGAGGCGTAGGCCTCTTCGTCGGATCACGAGCCCGCAGGCCTTCTCGTCACCTCAGGTACCCCGGCGCAGCGCGCCGAGACCGATCTCGGAGGTCTCCGGCCGCGCGCCCTGGCAGACGTCGCCGGTCGGTCGGCGCGCGGCGATCGACCGGGCGTCATCACTCACGACCACCGACCAGCGGCAGCAACCCTCAGGATCTCGGCTGAGGTACCCCTGGCGCTGGTGAGCAAGACGCTGCGGCATTCGCAGGTGGGGACCACCGTGGACCTGTACGGGCACCTGACGCACGAAGCGGCGGACAGTCCCGGGGGCCTCGACGCGTCCTGGGCGCGTCTACCGGGAGGACGGCCCCGGCGGGATGCGACCACGATGCGACCACGAGGCCGACGGTGATGCCTCGTCGTCGCGTCGTGGTCCCGGCGAGCCGGACCGAGAGCCCAGGTCGCGCAACGTCATGAGGCGAGAGCCGCCTGTCGGAATCGAACCGACGACCTTCTCATTACGAGTGAGATGCTCTACCGACTGAGCTAAGGCGGCGGACGTGCGGCGCTGAGCTTACGGCACCGTCCGGCGCGGCCCGGCACACCCCCGGACGTGCCGCCGCCCTCAGGCGGGCAGCCGCAGCGCCACGGTGAGCGCCTCGATGGCGATCTGCGGCTTCACGTTCTGCTCCAGCGCGGTGCGGGCCGCGAGCACCGCGTCGATCCGCCGCAGCGCGCCCTCGGCCCCGACCCGCCGGGCCAGCTCGGTGGCGTCGGCCCGGCGGTCCGGATGGGCCAGCGGCACCGCCTCCGCCCCGGCGACCGACTCCACGGCGCTGACCACCAGCGCGTCCCGGTACAGGGCGGCCAGGTCGACCAGCGCCCGGTCCAGGGAGTCCCGGCCCAGCCGGGTGGCCCGGGACTTCTGCCGCTTCTCCAGCTCCTTGAGCACCCCGGCGCCCCGGCTGGCGGCGGCGACCCCCGGCCCCCGCGCGCCCACGCCCAGGCTGGCCTTGACCGCGTCGGTCTCCGCGCCGTCGACCTCGGCCACCGCCTTGTCCGACTCCTCCTTCGCCGAGCCGACCAAGTCGTCGGCGGCGTTGAGGCAGGCGGCCAGGGAGACCAGGGACAGCGGGATGTCCAGCACGGCCTTGCGGGCCAGCCGGGCCGCCTCGTCCCGGGCCAGGTGCCGGGCCCGCCCGACGTGCCCACCGGCCGCGGCGGCGGACCAGGCGGCCAGCGCCGGGTCGATGCCGTCCCGGCGGACGAGCACCTCGGCGACCGCGGCGACCGGCGGCGTCCGGAGCCCGACGACCCGGCACCGCGACCGGATGGTGACCGGCACGTCGTCGGGGTGCAGCGAGGGCGCGCACAGCAGGATCACCGTGCGCGGCGGCGGCTCCTCGAGCATCTTGAGCACGGCGTTGCCGGCCTGCTCGGTCATCCGGTCGGCGTCCTCGACGACGACGATCTGCCACCGCCCCTGGGACGGCGCCCGGGCCGCGGTGCGGACGATCTCGCGCACCTCAAGCACCCCGATGGACAGCCCCTCGGGCACGATGCGGTGCACGTCGGCGTGGGTGCCGGCCAGCGCGGTGCGGCAGGCGTGGCAGGTGCCGTCGCCACCGGCCGGGCACTGCAGGGCGGCGGCGAAGGCCCGGGCGGCGACCGACCTCCCGGACCCGGGTGGCCCGGTGAACAGCCAGGCGTGCGTCATCGACGCCGGCTGGGCGATCGCGGCCTGCAGCTCGGCCACCACGTCGGGCTGACCGATGACGTCGGCCCACACGCCGGCCCCGGCGGCCTGCGTGCGGGCCTGGGCGACCGGGGCGCTCACCGGCGCAGCGGGGCGGCCGCGTCCGCCCGGGGGCCGGCGTCGGTCCGGGCGTCCTCCGGCCGGGTCAGCTGCGGCAGGCCGGCCAGCAGGCCGGCGACCCGGTCCCGGATGGCCGCGGCGAGCCGGTCGGGGGTGCCGGTGGCGTCGAGCACCAGGTACCGGTCGGGCTCGGCCTCGGCCAGCGCCAGGAAGGTGCGCCGGACGCGCTGGTGGAAGTCCAGCGACTCGGCCTCCAGCCGGTCGGCGGTCGCCCGCCCGCGGGCCCGGGCCAGGCCCACCTCCGGCGGCAGGTCGAGCAGCACGGTGAGGTCGGGGCGCAGCCCCTGGGTGGCCCAGCGGGAGATCGACCGCACGTCGTCCATCGGGATGGTCCGGCCGGCGCCCTGGTAGGCCAGCGAGCTGTCCACGAAGCGGTCGGTGATAACCACCTCGCCGGCGTCGAGGGCCGGCCGCAGCACGTCGTGCACGTGCTGCGCCCGGTCCGCGGCGTAGAGCAGCGCCTCCGAGCGCGGCGACAGCCCGGCGCTGGCCGGGTCGAGCACGATGGACCGGATGCCGGCGCCGGAGGGGGTCGCGCCGGGCTCGAACGTCGCCCGTGCGACGTAGCCCTCCTGCGCCAGCCAGTCCTGCAGACGCTTGACCTGGGTGGACTTCCCGGCACCCTCGCCGCCCTCGAAGGCGATGAGCACCCCGCCCCCGGCGAGCCGGCGGCGGGCGGTGGTGTCCCGGCGCAGTGCGGTGACCACGTCGGCGACCAGCGGGACCGGCCGGCCGTCGTCCATCTGCCGGTAGGCGACCACGCCGACGCCGACGGCCAGCACCCCCGCCACCAGCAGCATGACCCGTTCCCCGGTGACCGGGACGACGAAGGCCCCGACGTCGACCGGGTGCTGGCCGATCAGGCCGACGCCGAAGGGCACCAGCGCGAGGGAGAGGATCAGCGCGGCGCGGACCAGCGACTGCACGAGGGCGAAGGTGCGCCCGCGGATGGCGTCGTCGATCTCGGTGCCCAGCAGGGTGAACCCCGCGAGGTAGGCGATGCCGGCGAAGAAGCCCATGAGCACGACCAGCAGCAGCGCGATCCACAACGTGAAGGTCGACGCCAGCAGCACGACGGTGACGCCCGCGCCGACGATCGCCACGCCGAACAGCCGCTCCCGGGACAGGTCCTTGGCCACGCTCGGGCCCAGTGCGATGCCCAGCCCCAGCCCGATGAAGACCGAGCCGAACAGCAGCCCGTAGGCCGCCTGACCGCCCCCGAGGGCGTTGGCGAAGGCCTGGCCGGTGGCGATGACCACGCCGGCGGCGGCGAACGCGCCGGTGATGCCGACGACCAGGCCGCGGACCAGCGGGGTGTGCCCGGCGAAGGAGAACCCCTGCCGCAGGGACCCGAAGAAGCTCTCCCCGCTGTCCTGCGGGCGGCCGGCCCGGCGCCCACTGATGGAGGGCAGGTTCCAGATGACGACCGCGGCGACCAGGAAGGTCAGCGCGTTGGCGTACAGCGCCAGGTCGACCTCGTTGACCCCGGGGATCAGGACGGAGGTGCGGCCACCCAGGTAGGCCAGCAGCGCGAAGACGACGGCGGCCAGCACCGGGGTGAGCCCGTAGGTGGTCACCAGCGACAGCTGGTTGGCCGGCTCCATCTGGTCCTTGCGGAGCATGTTGGGCACCGCGGCGTCCTTCGCCGGGATCCAGAACAGGCTCAGCGCCTCGATCACGAACTGGGCGATGAACAGCCAGATCAGCTCGTCGACCAGGGGGATGGAGGCGAACAGCCCGAACCGCAGGACGTCGGTCACGACCATCGTCTTGCGCCGGTCGAACCGGTCGGCGAAGGCCCCGGCGAGTGGGCCCAGCACGATGGCGGGCAGCAGCCGGAACAGCAGCACGGCGCCCAGCGCGAAGTTCTGCCCGGCGAAGCTGTCCACCAGCGACGTCGCCGTGGCGGTGATCGCGAGCAGGCCCAGCCAGTCCCCGAAGCTGGACAGCGACATCGACAGCCACAGCTTGCGGAAGTCGCGGACCCGCAGGACGGCGCGGATCTTCGCGGCCAGCGAGACCGCCGACGGTGCCCCGAGCTCGTCCTCGTCCGCGCCGGACGGCGCGGGGGTGGCGGCGCCCTCGTCCGCGCCGGACCCCACGTGCAGCCCGGCCAGGGCAGCGGGCTCGCCGTCCGCAGGCGTGGGGACGCCGGCCGGCGGGAGACCGTCGGCCGCGGCGCTACCGACCAGCGGTTCCTCCGGGCCGGCAGCCGCGTCCGCCGGCGCGGCGGTGGCGCCCGCGGGCCCGGCCGTCCCGGCGGACACGTCGGCGCCGGCAGACGCGCCCGCGGCCCCGTCCGCGGACGGGGTGTCCGGGTCGGGACGTCGCGGCGACGGGCCGGCCGTCGGGTCGGAGCTGATCGGGACCCCCAGGGAGAAGGCGGCGCTGGGTGCGGTCGGGCTCGGCGGTCGGTCGGGCCCGGCGGGGCAACGGTACCGGCCGGAGGTGACGCGATCCGCCCTTTGGCGACACTGCGGCACGGCTAGCCTGCGCCCATGGGCACCGGACCGCAGACGTGGGACCCCGCCACCTACCTCGGTTTCGCCGGCGAGCGGGGTCGCCCGTTCGTCGACCTGGTGAGCCGGGTCGACGCCGAGGCCCCCGCCGAGGTGGTCGACCTGGGCTGCGGGGACGGGTCGACGACCGCGCTCCTCCGCCGGCGGTGGCCCACCGCGCGGGTCACCGGCGTCGACTCCTCCCCCGACATGCTCGCCGCCGCGCAGGCGCACACGGTCCCCGGGGCGCTGACCTTCGCCGCCGGGGACGTGCGGATCTGGCAGCCCGCCGTGCCGGTGGACGTGCTGGTCAGCAACGCGGTGCTGCACTGGGTGCCCGGCCACGACCGGCTGCTGGACCGGTGGGCGCGGGAGCTGGCCCCCGGCGGCTGGCTGGCCGTGCAGGTGCCGGGCAACCAGGCGGCACCCACCCACGCGCTGCTGGCCGACCTGTGCCGGTCACCGCGCTGGGCCGGGCGGCTGGCCGCCGCCGCGCCCGCCGCGGACGCCGTCCTGGACCCGTCGGGGTACCTGGACGTGCTCACCGCCGCGGGTCTGGCCGCCGACGTGTGGGAGACCACCTACCTGCACGTGCTGACCGGGGAGGACCCGGTGCTGCGCTGGGTCTCCGGGACGGTGCTCCGGCCGGTGCTCGAGCTGCTGGACGACGAGGCGGTCGCCGACCTCACCGCCGAGTACGCCGCCGCGCTGCGCGCCGCCTATCCGCGGCGCGGCGACGGGACGACGGTGCTGCCGTTCCGCCGGGTGTTCGCGGTGGGCCGGCGGGCGTCCTGAACCGGGCGCCTCAGCGGGGCGTCAGCCGGTACGCGCGGGTCGTGTACGGCAGGTCGAGCAGCTCCCGACCGCCGGTGTCGGGGTGGCCGGCCAGCAGTTCGCGGATCCCGCCGAGGAACGCCGCCCGGCCCGCGGCGTCCATCACCGCGACGTAGCTGCGGGTACCGATGCCGGCCACGACCTGCTCGGGCGTCAGCACCTGGACCACGGCGGAGTCCAGGACGGTGACGTCAGCGGGCAGCGCCGTCGCGAAGGCGTCGACCACGCCCTGGTCGGCCTCGTGACCGCGGGCCTCTGCCTCGAGCGCGGCCCCCAGGGCGCGTACCCACGGGACCCGCTCGTCGCGGGTGTTCCAGACGAACCCGACGACACCACCGGGTCGCAGCACCCGGCGCAGCTCGGCCGCCGCCGGCTCCGGGCGGAACCAGTGCGCGGCCTGGCCGGCGACGACGGCGTGGACCGCGGCGTCCGCCAAGGGGATGGCCTCGGCCGCGCCCACCTCGGTGCGCACCCGGGGGTGCCGGCGCCGCAGCTGGTCCAGCATCGGGGCGGCGACGTCGACCGCCACGACCTCGTGGCCGGCCGCGACCAGCACGTCGGTCAGCAGGCCGGTGCCCGCGCCGAGGTCGAGCACCCGCCGCGGCCGGTCGCCGAGCAAGAACGGCACGACCTCGGCCGGGTAGCCCGGCCGGAGCGCCGCGTAGTCCGTCGCCACGGAACCGAAGGCGGTCCGCAGCTCCTCCCAGCTCCCGGTCCCGCGCGGGCCGCCCACGGCCGACCGATCAGCCGGCCGGGAGGGGATCGCCGGCCGGGGCGTCCGCCTTCTTCGCGGTCGCCTTCGCCGCCTTCTTCGCCGGGGCCTTCTTCGCCGCCGTCGTCTTCTTCGCGGCGGCCTTCTTGGTCGCCTTCTTCTTCACCGGCGCCCGCTCGCGGCGGTCGGCCAGCAGCTCGGCGGCCCGCTCCAGGGTGATCGACTCGACGTCGTCGCCCTTGCGCAGGCTGGCGTTGACCTCGCCGTCGGTGACGTAGGGGCCGAAACGGCCCTCGCGGACCGTCACCTGGCCCTGGCTCACCGGGTCCGCGCCGAGCTCCTTGAGCGGGGCGGCGGCTGCCTTGCGGCCCCGCTGCTTGGGCTGGGCGAAGATCGCCAGCGCCTCGTCCAGGGTCACCGTGAACAGCCGCTCCTCGCTCTCCAGCGAGCGCGAGTCGGTGCCCTTCTTGATGTAGGGCCCGTAGCGGCCGTTGAGCGCCTGGATCTCCTCGCCGTCCGGCGCGGCGCCCACCGTGCGCGGCAGGGTGAGCAGCTGCAGCGCCTGCTCCAGGGTCACCGTCTCCGGGGACATGGTCTTGAAGAGGCTGGCCGTCCGCGGGGCGTCCTTGCTCCCCTCGGGGACGACGGTGGTGACGTAGGGGCCGTACCGGCCGGCCTTGACCGCCACGGGGTGCCCGGTCTCCGGGTCGGCGCCCAGCTCCCGGTCGCTGGACGGCGCGTCCAGCAGCTCGGCGACCTTCTCGCTGGTGAGCTCGTCGGGCGCGATGTCCTCGGGGATGCTCACCCGCGCGCCCTCCTCACCACCGGCCTGCAGGTAGGGCCCGTACCGGCCGACCCGGACCACGACCGGCTCGCCGTTGGGCGCGGTGGCGCGCAGCGGGATCGAGTTGACGCCGCGCGCGTCGATCTCCTCCAGCCGCTGGCCGATGACCGACTTGAGCCCTCCGGAGGCCGCGATGCCCCCGGCATGGCCTCCCTCGCCGCCGAAGTAGAACTCGGTCAGCCAGTCGACCCGCCGCAGGTCCCCGGCGGCGATCTCGTCGAGCTCGGCCTCCAGCGAGGCGGTGAAGTCGTAGTCGATCAGCGCCGCGAAGTGCTGCTCCAGCAGGTTCACCACGGCGAAGGCGATGAAGGTCGGCACCAGCGCCGAGCCTTTCTTCCACACGTACCCGCGGTCCTGGATGGTCTGCATGATCGAGGCGTAGGTCGAGGGCCGGCCGATGCCGAGCTCCTCCAGCGCCTTGACCAGGCTCGGCTCGGTGTACCGGGACGGCGGGGTGGTCGTGTGCCCCTTGGGCTCCAGCGCGGCGGTGTCCAGCTGCTGGCCGCGCTCCAGCCGAGGTAGCCGGCGCTCGGCGTCGTCGGCCTCGGCGTCGTCGGAGGCGTGGTCCTCGTCCCGGCTCTCGACGTAGGCGCGCAGGAAGCCCGGGAAGGTGATCGTCCGGCCGCTGGTGGAGAACTCCACCGCCTCGTCGGTGCTCGACCGCCCGGCGAGCCGCACCGACACCGTCTGCCCGACCGCGTCGGCCATCTGCGACGCGACCGTGCGCTGCCAGATCAGCTCGTAGAGCCGGAACTCGTCGCGGGCGAGCTGCCCGGCCAGCTGCCCCGGGGTGCGGAAGGCGTCACCGGCGGGCCGGATGGCCTCGTGCGCCTCCTGCGCGCCCTTGTTCTTGGTCGCGTAGCGGCGCGGCTCGGCAGGGACGTAGGCGTCGCCGTAGAGCTCACGGGCCTGGCTGCGGGCCGCGCTCAGCGCCGTCTCGGACAGGTTCGTCGAGTCGGTGCGCATGTAGGTGATGTAGCCGTTCTCGTACAGCCGCTGCGCGGTGCGCATCGTCACCTGGGAGGACCAGCCCAGCTTCCGGCCGGCCTCCTGCTGCAGCGTCGAGGTCATGAACGGCGCGTAGGGACGGCGGCGGTAGGGGCGCTCGTCGACCCGGCTGACGCTGACGCGGCTGCCCTCGAGGCGGGCGGCGAGCCCGCGCGCGCCGGCCTCGTCGAGGTGCACGACGTCGCTGGTCACCGTGCCGGTGTCCGGGTCGAAGTCCCGGCCGGTGGCCACCCGGCGGTCGTCGAGGGTGACCAGCGTGGCGTTCAGCCTGGTGGGCTCGCCGGCGTCGGCGTCCTTCTTCTCGACGACGTCGAAGGTCCCCTCGAGACCCCAGTAGCCGGCGGCGGTGAACCGCATACGGGCCCGCTCCCGCTCGACGACGATGCGGGTCGCCACGGACTGCACCCGGCCGGCGGAGAGCTTGGGCAGCACCTTCTTCCACAGCACCGGGGAGACCTCGTAGCCGTAGAGCCGGTCGAGGATGCGGCGGGTCTCCTGGGCGTCCACCAGCGCGGTGTCCAGCTCCCGTGGGCTGGACACCGCCCGGGCGATCGCCTCCCGGGTGATCTCGTGGAAGACCATCCGGCGGACCGGGACGGTCGGCTTGAGGGTGTCCACCAGGTGCCAGGCGATGGCCTCGCCCTCCCGGTCCTCATCGGTGGCGAGGTAGACCTCGCTGGCCTCCTTGACCAGTTGCCGCAGCCGGGTGACCTGCTGCTTGCGGTCCGGGCTCACCACGTACAGCGGCGAGAACCCGTGGTCGACGTCGACACCCAGCCGGGCCCAGGACTCGCCCTTGTGCGCGGCGGGCACGTCGGCGGCGTTCCGCGGCAGGTCTCGGATGTGGCCGATGCTGGCCTCGACGACGTAGTCGCTGCCCAGGTACCCCGCGATGGTCTTCGCCTTGGCCGGGGACTCCACGATGACCAGCGGCTTGCCACCGCGAGCGGCGGCACGCTTGCGCGGGGTGCGCGACGCTGCTCCGGAGTCGGCTGAGGGTGCGGGCGTGGTCTTGGTCGGCGGCACGGTGCTCCTGTCGAGGTGCTGACTGCAGGCGCCGGGGAGGCCCCGGACGCACGCGGGGTCACTGGACGTGTACCCGCTCGGCGAGGCCACGGTAGGCCACGTGCCCAGGGGGAGGCCGGGCAGCGACCCGTCACGGGCGTGCCGCAGCCGGCTTGGCGACCGGCCGCGAGGGCCGTCCGCGGGCGCCCGGGCGGTGCCGGAAGGGCCGGTCGCGACCGGGGGCGGGCCCGCTCCCCCGCGGCTCACGGCCGGCCCCGGGTGCCGGCCACGACCTCGCCGATCGCGGCGAGGGTCGGCCGGTCGCGGTCGAGGTACTGGGTGTGCCCCTGGGTGGCCTCGGTGGGCAGCGGGGTGTCGCCGAACAGTGCGGACACCGGACCCCGCCCGTACCAGCCCGACCACGAGACGGGGTCGGCCAGCGACCACGCGCCGTGCACCTCGGCGGCCTCCAGGTCCGCGGCGGTGAGCGCCTCGGTGCCCGGACTGCCCAGCAGCACCAGCGCGTCGGCGGCCAGGTCCCCCGGCGCCTGCGCGGCCCGGCTGGCCACCAGCGTCCCGTAGCTGTGCGCCACCACGGTGGTGCGCGCCGGCGTCGCGCCGGGCGCGGTGCGCGCGGCCGCCCAGCCGTCCAGCGCCCGGTCCAGGGCCGGGCCGCCGCGCTGGGCGACCTGGCTGGACGGCGCGGCGAGGACGGTGGCCGGCGTCCGGTAGCCCAGCCAGGCCACCGCGGCGACGGCCAGGCCGGGGCCGGCGGCCCGGGCGGCGGCGGCCACGTCGGCGGCGCCGTCCACCAGGCCGGTCAGGTCGTCGGCGGGGTGGGTGAGGATCCCGGGCACCAGGACGGCGACCGACGCCGCCGTGTCCAGGTCCCCCAGCGCCAGGGCCACCAGGTCGTCCCCGGGCCGGAACTGCAGCAGCTGGACCGCTTCCCCGGCGGCCTCCCGGCGGTCGATCTCCCCGGCCACCGCGAGGGCCGTCGCGTGCCCGCCGTCCCCGGCCGGGAGCTCTCCCAGCGCCCGGTCCAGCAGCAGCCGGTTGGCCCGGTCCCGTGCCCAGGCCGGCAGCCCGTCCAGGCTCCCCACCAGGTCGGGCTCCCCGCGCAGCACGGCGAGCTGCTCGACGGCGGTCAGCCCGGTCCACCAGCCGGCCACCCGGGCCGGGTCCTCCCCCGTGCCGAACGGGACGGGCGGCGGCCGCACCGGCCCGGTCGGGTCGAGCCGGGCCAGCGGGTCGGCCACCAGGGCACCTCCCGGAGTGGTCCCGCCCTGCGCGGAGCTGCCCCCGGACCAGGCACGCAGGGCGCCCAGCGGGGCACCGGCCTCGACGGCGGCGGCGAGCGCCCGGGCGGCCGCCGCGGACGCAGCCGCGGCCAGCACTCCCGCCCGCACGGCCGCCAGGTCGGCGGTGTCGGCGTCCAGCGGCCGGCCGGCCACCGCCGGGACGCCCTCCCCGTCCAGCGGCGCACCGGCGGCCTCCGCCGTCCGCAGCGCCGCGGCCGCCAGGTCCTGCGCCTCGTCCGCCGCCGCGACCAGCGCGGCGAGGTGCCCGGCGGACTCGTCGAGGGCGGCCTGCAGGCCACTGCTCACCGTGGACACCTCCAGCAGGGCCGCACCGGCCGCCGTCCCGGCCGGCCCGGACCAGCACTCGGCCGTGCCGAGCCGGCGGCCCACGGCGTCCAGCCGGGTCCGCCACGGCCCGAGCCGCTCGCCCACCTGGGTGAGCGTGCCGACCGCACCGCGCAGCCGCGGGACGTCCCAGCCGGCGAGGCCGGCCGGGCCGGTCACCGGGGCACCGCCGTCCACCGGTCGGCGGGGGCGGCGATCCGGCCGGCCAGCCCGGCGTCGGCCAGCCGGTACGCGTCGACCGCCGTCCCCAGGGTGGCGGCCACGGCCAGCGTCCGGGCGGCCAGCGCGGTGACCGCGGCCGCCCACCCGGCCCCGGTCCCGCCGGCCGCCTCGGCCACCGCCCCGTCCAGCGCGGTGGACAGCGACCGCCCGCACGCGGCGCTGAGCTCGCCCTCCCCTGCCAGCTCGGCGCCCAGTGACGTCAGCTCACCCAGCAGCACCTCCAGCACGTCGAGCTGGACGGAGATGAGGTGGGACACGGGGCCTCCCGGCGCTCCGTCGGCCCCCGGGTGGAGCCGACGTCACGACGCTAGGAACGCGCGGCGACGGTCCGGACCCCGTCGTCCACACCCCTGCGGGCTGTCCACAGCGGGGCGCGGCCGCCTCCGGTCACGCCGCCCGGCTGGTCACCGACGAGGCGGTCGTGTCGCTCTCCCCGCCGACCACCACCGAGCGGCGCTTGCTCACCACGACCGCGGCGACGATCACCAGCAACGCCACCACGGCGATCAGCACCCGGACGAGGGTGTTCGCGTCCTCGCCCACGGACAGGCTCACCACCGCGGGCGCGATCAGCAGCGCCACCAGGTTCATCACCTTGATCAGCGGGTTGATCGCCGGTCCGGCGGTGTCCTTGAAGGGGTCGCCGACGGTGTCGCCGATGACCGTCGCGGAGTGGGACTCGCTGCCCTTCCCGCCGTACGCGCCGTCCTCGACCATCTTCTTGGCGTTGTCCCAGGCGCCGCCGGAGTTGGCGAGGAAGACCGCCATCAGGGTGCCGGTGGCGATCGCGCCGACCAGGTAGGCCGCCAGCGGGCCGAAGCCCAGGCCGAAGCCGACGGCCACCGGGGCGAGGACGGCCATCAGCCCGGGGGTGGCCAGCTCCCGCAGCGAGTCCTTGGTGCAGATGTCGACCACGGCGGCGTAGTCGGGCCGCTCGGTGTAGTCCATGATCCCGGGCCGGGTGCGGAACTGCTCGCGCACCTCGAAGACCACCCGGCCCGCGGCCCGGGAGACGGCGCTGATGGCCAGCCCGGAGAAGAAGAAGACCACGGCGGAACCGATGATCGCGCCCACCACGTTGTTGGGCGACACGAGGCTGAGGGCGTCCTCCAGGGAGGCGCCGGAGACCTCCAGGGCGACGTCGATGCTGGCGTTGTAGGAGCCGAACAGTGCCGTCGCCGCCAGGACGGCGGTGGCGATCGCGATGCCCTTGGTGATGGCCTTGGTGGTGTTGCCCACGGCGTCGAGGTCGGTGAGCACCTGGGCGCCTTCCTCGTCGATGTCCCCCGACATCTCCGCGATGCCCTGGGCGTTGTCGCTGACCGGCCCGAAGGTGTCCATCGAGACGATGACGCCGGCGGTGGTGAGCAGCCCGCAGCCGGCCAGCGCCACGGCGTAGAGCGCCACGGCCCCGCCGATCAGGAAGGCGCCGTAGACGGCCGCGCCGATCAGCAGCGCCGCGTAGACCGCCGACTCCAGGCCCAGCGAGATGCCCGAGAGGATCACCGTGGCCGGCCCGGTGAGCGAGCTGCGGGTGACGTCCTTCACCGGACGACGCGACGTCTCGGTGAAGTAACCGGTGAGCTGCTGGATGGCTGCGGCCAGCACGATGCCGATCAGCACCGAGACGAAGCCGAGCACCTGCGGGCTGACCGAGACGTCCAGTCCGTCGGAGACCGCCGGCAGCACCGTGAACGACGCCACGGCGACGAGCACGAGGGAGACCGCGGCGGAGGCGAAGAAGCCGCGGTTGATCGGCGCCATCCAGGACGTGTCGCCGGCGGTCGGGTTGCTGGCCAGGATGCCCACGACCGAGGCGATGATCCCGATCGTGGCGACGACCAGCGGGAACACCATGCCCACGGCGCCGAAGAAGACCTGCCCGAGGATGAGCGCGGCGACCAGCGTGACGGCGTAGGACTCGAAGAGGTCGGCGGCCATGCCCGCACAGTCACCGACGTTGTCCCCGACGTTGTCGGCGATGGTGGCGGCGTTGCGCGGGTCGTCCTCGGGGATGCCCGCCTCGACCTTGCCGACCAGGTCCGCGCCGACGTCGGCGGCCTTGGTGAAGATGCCACCGCCGACGCGCATGAACATGGCCAGCAGCGCGCCGCCGAACCCGAAGCCCTCCAGGACCACCGGAGCGGTGTCCCGGAACAGCAGCAGGGCCAGCGAGGCGCCGAACAGGCCCAGCCCGACGGTGATCATCCCGCAGACGCCGCCGGTGCGGAACGCGATGCGGAAGGCGGGACGGTGCCCGCCGGCCGCGGCCGCCGCGGCGACCCGCACGTTGCCGCGGGTGGCCAGCGTCATGCCGATGAAGCCGACCAGGGCCGAGAACAGCGCGCCGATCAGGAAGAACACCGCCCGGCCCAACCGGGTGCCCCAGCCGCCGTCGGTGACCGGCAGCAGGAGCAGCAACAGGAAGACGATGACGGCGAAGACCCCCAACGTCCGGAACTGCCGCCGGAGGAACGCCCCGGCTCCCTCCTGGACCGCCTTGGCGATCTCCTGCATCTTGACCGTCCCCTGATCGGCGGCCATGACCGCGCGGGACAGGTAGGCGGCGAAGCCGAGGGCGGCGAGGGAGACGAGGAGGGCGACCGCCACCAGGGCGAGATGACCTCCGGACAGTTCGGTGTCTGGCATTCGGGTCCTCCACGGCGATACGGGCACGCAGCGGTCGGGACCTGCTCCGGGGCACTCGCCCCGGGGTGGTCGCGGCGTGGGCTGCACTGTGCCGCAGCGGCGGGCCCACCACCAGCCCCTTCCGTGAGGCAGCTCACACGGACGGTGATTCCCGGGACGCCGCGCCGCGCCTTGCGCGGGGGTGTGACAGTGGAGTGGTGACGTCGCTGCACCCTTCCCCGGTCGCGACCGACGAGCCGGACCCGACCGCCGGCGCCCCGCTGCGGGTGCTGCCCGGCGCTGACCTGCTCGAGGCGCTGCTCACCGACACCGACCCCGAGCACGACCCCGTCACGCACGTGCACCGGCTCCCCGCCCGCGCCGCCCGGGTGGCCCCGTGGCCGGCCTGGGTGGCGCCGGAGCTGCGCGAACGGCTGGCCGGGCGCGGGGTCCTCGCGCCGTTCAGCCACCAGGTCGCCGCCGCGGAGCTCGCCCGCGACGGCCGGCACGTCGTGGTGGCCACCGGGACGGCGTCGGGCAAGTCTCTGGCCTACCAGCTGCCCGCGCTGACCGCGCTGGCCGAGGACCCCCGGGCGTGCGTGCTGTACCTGGCGCCCACCAAGGCCCTCGCCCGGGACCAGCTGGCCGCGGTCTCCGCGCTGGCCGACCCCTCCGTGCGGCCGGCCGCCTACGACGGCGACACCCCGATGGAGGAGCGGGAGTGGGTGCGCCGGCACGCGCGGTGGATCGTGACCAACCCGGACATGCTGCACCGCGGGGTGCTGCCGGCCCACCAGAAGTGGTCGGGCACCCTGCGCCGGGTCGCCTACGTGGTGGTCGACGAGTGCCACGCCTACCGCGGGGTCTTCGGGTCCCACGTCGGCCACGTGCTGCGCCGGCTGCGCCGCATCTGCCGGCGCTACGGCGCCGACCCGGTGTTCGTGCTGGCCTCGGCCACCGTCGCCGACCCGGCGGCGGCCGCCACCCGGCTGGTGGGCGCCCCGGTCACCGCGGTGACCGAGGACGGCTCGCCCCGGCCCGGGGCCACCTTCGCGCTGTGGGAGCCACCGCTGACCGAGCGCACCGGCGAGCACGGGGCGCCGCTGCGCCGCTCGGCCGCCTCGGACGCCGCCGGGCTGCTCGCCGACCTGGTGGAGCAGGGCGCCCGGACGCTGGCGTTCGTCCGGTCCCGGCGCAGCGCCGAGTCCGTCGCCGACCAGGCCCGCCGGGTGCTCGCCGACCGCGGCCGGACGGACCTGGTCCCGCGGGTGGACTCCTACCGCGGGGGCTACCTGCCCGAGGAGCGCCGGGAGCTGGAGCGGGCGCTGTCCACCGGCGCGCTGCTGGGCGTGGCGACCACCAACGCCCTCGAGCTCGGCATCGACATCGCCGGGCTGGACGCCGTCGTGCTGGCCGGCTACCCGGGGACGCTCGCGTCGCTGTGGCAGCAGGCCGGCCGGGCGGGCCGGGCGCAGCGCGAGTCGCTGGTGGTGTTCGTCGCCCGGGACGACCCGCTGGACCACTACCTGGCCCACCACCCCCAGGCGGTGTTCGGCCGGCCGGTGGAGGCCACCGTCACCGACCCGACCAACCCGTACGTGCTCGGTCCGCAGCTGTGCTGCGCGGCGGCCGAGCTGCCGCTGACCGCCGAGGAGCTGGCCGGCTTCGGCGGCGCGGCGGCGGAGGAGCGGATCGCCGAGCTGGTCGCGTCCGGCCAGCTCCGCAAGCGGCCCAGCGGCTGGTACTGGGCCGGCCGCGGCCGTCCCGACGTGGACATCCGCGGGGACGGCGCCCCACCGGTGTCGATCATCGAGGGCGCCACCGGCCGGCTGCTGGGCACCGTGGACGGCGGCGCCGCGCACTCGGCGGTGCACACCGGCGCGCTCTACGTGCACCGCGGGGAGAGCTACGTCGTCGACGAGTTCGACGTCGAGGACGCCTGCGCGGTGGTGCACCCGGAGAGCCCGGAGTGGACGACGGTCTCCCGGGACGTGACCGACTACGCCATCGTCTCGGTCGACCGCACCCGCCGGCTCGGCTCGGTCACCGCGCACACCGGCGTGGTCGACGTGACCAACCAGGTGGTGGCCTACCAGCGCCGCCGGCTGGGCACCGGCGAGGTCCTCGCCGAGTTCCCGCTGGACCTGCCCTCCCGCCAGCTCCGCACCCGCGCGGTGTGGCTGACCTTCGACGAGCGGGCGATCGCCCGGGCCGAGGTCGCGGAGTCCGAGCTGCCCGGCTCCCTGCACGCGGCGGAGCACGCCGCCATCGGGCTGCTGCCGCTGATGGCGACCTGCGACCGGTGGGACATCGGCGGGGTGTCCACCGCGCTGCACCCGGACACCGGTGCCGCAACGATCGTGGTCTACGACGGGCACCCCGGCGGCGCCGGGTTCGCCGAGCGCGGCTACGCGGTGCTGCGGCAGTGGCTGCAGGCCACCCGGGCCACCGTGGCCAGCTGCGAGTGCGAGGCCGGCTGCCCGTCCTGCGTGCAGTCGCCCAAGTGCGGCAACGGCAACGAACCACTGGACAAGGCCGGCGCCGTCCGGGTGCTCGACGTGGTGCTCGACGAGCTGGCGGTCGCGGCGGACCGGGACCTGGACGCGCGGACCGACGACGGACGGGACCTGGCCGCCGACGTCCCCGACGACTCCGGCACGCCGGCTGACGCCGCCCAACCGGACCCGCCGGCTGACGCCGCCCACCCGGACCCGGACGGCGGCGCGGAGGCCCGGTCGGCCACCGGTCGGGCGCTGACCCGGCGCGGTGAGCGCCGGACCGGCCGGCTGCCCGACCCGCCGGCCGCCCGACCCGGCAGGAGAGGGCGCGTGCCCGGCGAGTGCCTGGCCGACGAGGAGGACGCCGCTCCCGCCGGGTCCGGCCAGGACCTCCCCGACGCCCCTCCGGACGACCTCGCCGACGACCTGGTCTTCTGACCTCGCCCCCGTCCGCGGGGGGCGAGCGACCCGGCCGCGGCGTCCCGCCGGGCGCTGCGGGAGCAGCTACCGGCCGCCTCGGTCGGCGCGGACGCCGTCCAGCTGCAGACGACGACCGGTCATCTGTGGCGGTGCAGCCACGCCCAGCAGGTCCAGCACCGTGGGCGCGACGTCCTCGAGTGCCACCGGCTGGTCGTGCACGGCGTGCCGTCCCGTGCCGATCCACAGGGCACCTTCGCTGCTGTGGCGGCCGCTGCGGACCGTGTGGATCGGCGTGAAGACGTCGCCCATGAGCGGCTCGCTGCCGTCGGCCGTGCCCCGGATGCGGCTCGTGAGGGCCCCGCCGTGGTCGATGGCGCAGCCCCCGATCAACGCGGCCCCGTCACGGGTGAACCGCATGAGCCGCTGCCCGTCCAGCTCGAGCTCGCCGAAGCGCTCGCGGGCTGTCACGGCGGCCTCCTCGGACGCGAACCTGGCCACGAACTGCTCGGCCATGATCGACCGCACGTCGACGTCGCGGGTGGTGTAGCCCGCCAGCTGCAGAGCCGCTTCCCAGCTCTTGGGTCGATAGGTCTGCTTGGTTGCGTCCGTCCACGGCTGCTGGCTCAGGGCCGTGCAGAGGACCAGCGTGGCCTCCGGGTGGTCGGCGAGCATCCGGCCGAGGATGCGGTCCATCGACCGGTAGCCGAACAGGATCGCGCCGGCGTAGGACGGGTGGTCGGACGGCTCGGGCGGCGTGTCGAAGCTCTCGGGGTTCATGTGCCGCCAGAAGTAGTGCTGGTAGTGCGCGGTGCTGTTGCTGAAGAACGTCGCGAAGTCCACGCGCTCGCGGCGGGCGAGCGTGCGGAAGACGTCGTACTGTATCCAGTCGAGGGCGCTCGCCCTCCGCCAGCGGACACCTGGGTCCCGGCGCTCCGCCGCGAGCTGCCGCACCAGCACCGACACGGTGGCGGGGGTCAACCCGTGCCGGAGCATGAACGCGGCGAAGGGCACCAGGCCGGCACCCGGGGCGACCCCCTCCACTCTGGAGGAGTCCCGCACCATCGTGCCGATCGTCCGCAGGTACGGCCCGAGGGTGGCGGGCTTGGCGGTCGCCTTCGAGTTCCACGGATCCGGCACGTAGAAGCCGTTGAGGTCCCCGTACGGGACGTTCATCGCACCGAAGACGCCGACCCGCAGTCCGGCGTCGGAGGCGACCTGGGCGACCGGCGGGCGCGGCGGGCGTCCCTGCGCGAGGTCGTCGTCCGACCGGGTCGCCCCCAGGTGGCGCAGCCCGTGCTCGCGGTGGGAGACGCCCAGGTGGACCGTCGGCCACTGCACCCATGGCTCCAGGCGGGGCGGCGCAGCGTCGGCGTCCGTCGTGAAGACCTGCGAGGACTCGTACAGCCGGCGGAAGTTGGGCAGCTCGCCGGCGGCCATGAACTCGTCCAGCAGCTGCGGCGAGAGCTCGTTGAACTCGATCTGGAGGACCTTCACGTCAACTACTCCTGTCGCACGTGGGCGCGCTGGACGTCCACGCTGATGCGGGAGCCGGGTGGCTCGGTCGGTCGTCCGGCGCGCCAGGTCGGCGTGCGCCGCTGGGTGTGGCACGGTAGTGACGGACTGGTCCACTGCCAAGGTCTCCGGCGCTGGTCCTGGGCGTTCGTGCCGCAGCGGTCGTCGGCGTCGGGTCGAGGCGGATCCCGGTCGGCGTCCCCCCGTGGGCCACCGGCGCCGCCGGGCCGGCGCGCGCCCTACCCCCTGCTGACACCGTCCCGAGCGGGCCGAGCCGGACCGGCACCCGGACGTGCACCTCGACCACCGCGTCGGCCCCGACCCGGCAGCTGTCCATCGCGGCGCCGTTGGCGACGGCCACCGCTGTCGCGACCGCGCAGGCGGCCGGGTCGCCCAGCACGGCCCGGCCGGCCCCGGCGAGCGCCGCCAGGTCGGCGGCCGCTCCCGCCCGGTGGCGGCCGACGACGGCCGCCCCCACCAGCACCGTGGCCATCCCCACCGCCGCGAGCAGCCCGGCCAGGGCGACCACCCACACCGTCGCCGACCCCCGCTCCCCCGCGGCGACCGCCGGGTCGGCTCCCCGCCGGGTCACGGCTCCGCCTGCGCGGCGCCGGGCTCGCGCACCCCGGTGGCGGTCGCGCTCAGCGGCAGCCGCAGGGGGACCGGCCCCAGCGGCCGGGCCGTGGCCGTCACGGTGACGGTCACCGTCTCCCCGGCGAACGCGACCTCGATCCGGGCCCCTGCGGGCGCCGCCCTACCGGCCAGTGCGGTGACCACGGCCACCGGCTCCCCGCGCGCCGCCGCCCGGGCGCCCTCCCGCGCGGCGTCCACGCAGCGCAGCTGGCCGCCCACCACGACGACCGCCGCCACCGCGGCGGCCAGCACGACCAGCAGCACCGGCAGGACCACCGCGGTCTCCGCGGTCACCATCCCGGCCTCGCGGCCGCGGCGTACCGGCACCGTCAGGACAGCGTGGACAGGGCGGACTGCACCAGCTCGCCGAGCGCGGCGACCACCGACCCCCCGGTGACGACCTGGTACAGCACCGCGGCGAACGCACAGGCGGCGACCGTGCCCACGGCGTACTCGGCGGTGCTCATCCCGGCCTCGGCGGTGTCCTGGACCCGGGTCCAGCGCCGGGCGAGCTGCTCGCGCAACAGCCGCGGTCCGCGTGGAGCGGCCCGGCCGGCGTCCGGCTCCGGCGGCGGGTCCTGGGCGGTGCTGGTGGTCGTCATGGCTGCTCCTCCCGCGGGCCACGTGCGGACCCGTCACCGTCGAGGCTGCGGCCGGCGGGCGGCCGGGCCCAGCGCCGGAGCGCACCTGTGGACCGGTCACCGGACTGGGGACGGCCACCAGCGGGAGCGGCGGTGCTGTGCACGGGTGGCGTGCCGGGGAGGTGTGCTGTGGGCACGTCAGCCGAAGACGTCCGCGGCGATGCCCAGCACCATCGGCACGACCCCCAGGCAGAGGAACGCCGGCAGGAAGCAGAGTCCCAGCGGCGCCAGCACCCACACCCCGGCGCGACGCACCGACGCCTCGACCGCGCCCCGCTGGGCGGTGCGCAGGTCCGTGGCCAGCCGCTGCAGCGCCGGGACCACTCCTGACCCGGACTCCCCCGCCCGCACCAGCACCCGTGCCAGCGGCTCGACCGGTGGTGGCGCGCCCGACCACGCCTGCCGCGGCGCCGCGCCCAGCCGGTACAGGGCACCCACGTGCGCCAGCCGGCTGCCGAGCGGCCCGGGCACCGACGCGGCGACGGCCGCGACCGCCGCTCCGATCGGGGTGCCGGCGGCCAGGCAGACGGCCAGCAGGTCGCAGGCCACCGGCAGGTCGCGGCCGACGTCGACCTCGGGAGGGGCCCCGGACCGGCGCAGCAGCCGCTCGGCCAGGACCGCCACCCCGGCACCGGCCAGCACGGCGACCGGCCCGCCGCCGCCCAGCAGCGCGACGGCGGTCCCGGCCGCGCCGGCCCAGGCCCATCGGCGCAGGACACCGGGTGGGTGCTCCGGCTGCTCGTCGTCCTCCGGTGGCGCCGCGGCGACGAGGCCGCGGACCCGGGCGCGCCGGGTGGCACCCGGGGGGAGCCACAGCAGCACCGCGACGCCGAGCAGCAGGAGCGGAGCGGCCGGCCCGGCACCGCTCACCGGGTCACCGCCCTGCGGACCAGCCGCGCGGACCAGGTCACCCCGGCCAGTTCGAGGGCGACGCCGACGACGAGCAGCGCCGTCCCGGTGCCGGTCGTGGTCAGCACCCGCCACGGGTCCGCGCCCACCCCGCTGCCCATCAGCAGCCCGACGACCGGCAGCCCGGCCAGCACCGCCGCGCTCGCCCGCGGTCCGGCGACCGCCGCCCGCAGCTCGGTCTCCGCGCGGGCCCGGGCACGCAGGTCGTCCTCCACCGCGGTGGCCACCCCCGCCAGGGAGCAGCCGGTCCGGGCGCTCAGCCGGACCGCGGCGGCGACCCGGGCCAGGACCTGCTGCACGGCGTCGGGTCCCTCTCCCGGCGGCGGGACCCCTGATCGGAGCACCAACCCGAGAGCCGCGCCGGCGAGCGCGTCCGGGCACCCGGCCGCGGCGGCGCCGGCCGACTCCTCGACCGACCGGCCGGCCCGCAGCTCCGCGGCGAGCACCCCCAGCCCCTCGGCGACCGCCTGGACCCGCCGCCGCTCGGCGGCCGCACGGCGGGCGGTGCGCAGCGCCCGGGCGGTTCCCGCCGCGCACACCCCGGCCAGACCGGCGACGACGGGGGTGCTGACCAGGACGACCGCGACGGCGACCACGACGCCGCAGGCGGCCGCGGCGCGACGATGGTCCAGCAGCGCGGCGACGCCGGCGGAGACCTCCCCCGGGCCAGGCAGCGGCCGTGCGGGCCGGAGCCGGGCGGGCCGGCCGACCCGCCCGCCCGGCGGCCAGCACACCGCGGCTGCCGCCAGGCAGCACAGTACGCCGGTCATCCGGGGACCCGGCAGTCCAGCACCTGCGCCAGGTCGGCGCGGCCCGGAGAGCTCCCGCCGTCCGCCCGCCAGCCGGGGACCACCTCGACGAGCTCCCCCCGGCGCCGGACGACCGCGATCTCGGCCACCACCCGGCGGCCGGCGGGCCCACGGTGCAGGTGCACGACCAGGGACAGCGCCGCGGCCGCCTGGCTGTGCACCGCCGCCCGGTCCAGCCCGGCGGCGACGCCGAGGGCCTCCAGCCGGGCGGGCACCTCGGCGGCCCGGTTGACGTGCAGCGTCCCGCAGCCGCCGTCGTGGCCGGTGTTCAGCGCGGCCAGCAGGTCCACGACCTCGCCGCCGCGGACCTCCCCGACGACGAGCCGGTCCGGCCGCATCCGCAGCGCCTGGCGGACCAGGTCCCGCAGCGTCACCGCCCCGACCGCCTCCACGTTGGGCGGCCGGGTGAGCAGCCGCACGACGTGCGGGTGGTCGGGCCACAGCTCGGGGGCGTCCTCGCAGAGCAGCAGCCGCTCACCGGCCGGGACCACGCCGAGGAGGGCGGAGAGCACCGTGGTCTTGCCGCTGCCGGTGCCGCCGGTGACCAGGAACGCCGCACGGCGGTGCACCGCGGCGCGCAGCAGGTCCGCTGCCGCACCGGGCAGCGCACCGCAGGCGGCCAGGTCGGCGAAGGTCAGCCGGGCCCGGCGCAGCACCCGCAGCGACAGGCACGTGCCCCCGCCGGACACCGGGGGCAGCACGGCGTGCAGCCGGGTGCCGTCGGGCAGGGCGGCGTCCACCCACGGCGACGCGTCGTCCAGCCGGCGACCGGCCGCGGCGGCCAGGCGCACCGCCAGGCGCCGCACCGCCTCCTCGTCGGGGAACCGGACGTCGACCGGCTGGAGCCCGCGGCCGCGGTCGACCCACACCTCGTCCGGCCCGTTGACCAGCACGTCGGTGACACCCGGTGCCCGGAGCAGCGGTTCCAGCGGGCCGGCGCCGGAGAGCTCGTCGCTGGCCACCCGCGCCGCCTCCAGGACGGCCCGGTCCCCGAGTAGCCCGCCGGACTCCTCGCGGACCAGCGCGGCGACGACCGCGGGCGCCGCTGCGCCGGGTCCGGCGGCCAGCCGTGCCCGGACCCGCTCCACCAGCGGACCGGCCGTCCCGGCGGCGGTCACGGTCGCCCGCCGGGTCGCAGCTCGGTGAGCAGCAACCGGCTGAGCACGCCCAGCGGCGACCGGGCGGCGACCGACGGCGGCTCGCCGCGCTCGCCCCGGGGGACGGCGGACCGGTCGTGCGGGAGCTCGGCGAGGACCGGCCGTCCGACGACGTCGGCCACCTCGGCCCGGGACAGCCCGCCGGGCACCGGGCGGGTGACCACCCGCGCCGCCGCCCAGGGCCGCGGTGGACCGTCCGGACCACCCACCAGGGCCCGGGCGGCCGCGGCCGCACGCAGCCGGGCCGGGACTAGCAGCACCGCCAGGTCGGCCGTGTCGAGCACCGCCGCGGCCTCCCGGTCCCGCGTGGGCAGGTCGACGACCACACCGTGGCCGCTGTCCCGGCCGGCGGCCACGACGGCCGCCAGGGCATCGGGGGCGACCTCACCGGGTGCCTCCCGGGAGGCGGCCAGCACCGGGATCCCGTGGGCCTCGGGCAGCGCGGCGACCAGCGCCGGACCGGACACCCGGCCACGGACGCCGGCCAGCTCCGGCCAGCGCACCCCCGGCGACCGCTCGGCCCCCAGCAGCAGGTCCAGCCCGCCGCCCCACCCGTCGCCGTCCACGAGCAGCACCCCGCAGGAGGCGTCGGGCGCCGCGGCGAGGGCCAGGGCGGTGGCCACGGTGCTGGCGCCGGCGCCGCCGCAGCAGCTCCCCACCGCGGCCACCCAGCCGGGACGGCTCGGTCCGCGGACGGCCGACGCCACCCGCTCGACCAGCCAGGTCTCGTCCCGGGGCAGCACGACCACCCGCTCGGCACCCACCTCCACCGCCGCCGACCAGACCTCCGCCTCCGGGTCGCGGGTCAGCACCACGAGCACGCCCGGACGGCGGGGCAGCGCGCGCACGGGTGCGGTGGCGAGCGCGTCCGCGCCGAGCAGCACGACGGGGGCCTCGCGGTGCGCGCGGCGCAGCGCGCCGCCCCCGGAGGTGAGCTCCGGCGTGCTGCCGGCCGCGGCCAGCAGCCGCAGCAGGTCGTCGAGGAGGGTCTCGTCGGCGCTGACGACCAGCGGGCGGAGGACGGCGCCGGCCGGCGGACGCGGAGCGCGGGAGGTGGTGGGCACGGGGCCAGCGCAGTCCGGTCCGGGAGCGGGCGGAAGGGCGTCCCGGGATCTGTGGACGACCCGAACGGGTGTGGACGGCGGCGCGCCCACCTGCGGGGCGTCCTGCTGCGCTTAACCTCGTGGATCATGACGCGCGCCGCTGCGTTCTTCGACCTGGACAAGACCGTCATCGCCAAGTCCAGCACCCTGGCGTTCGGACGGCCGTTCTTCCAGGGCGGGCTGATCAACCGGCGCGCCGTGCTCAAGGGCGCCTATGCCCAGTTCGTGTTCTCCTTGGCCGGCGCCGACGCCGACCAGATGGAGCGGCTGCGCAGCCAGATCACCGCGATGACCACCGGCTGGGACGTCGCCGTCGTCCACGACATCGTCCGGGAGACGCTGCACGAGATCGTCGACCCGCTGGTGTACGCCGAGGCCGCGGACCTGATCGAGGAGCACCGGGCGGCCGGGCGGGAGATCGTGATCGTCTCGACCAGCGGGGCGGACATGGTCGAGCCGATCGGCGAGATGCTCGGGGTGGACCGGGTGGTGGCCACCCGCATGGTCACCCGGGACGGGAAGTACACCGGCGAGATCGACTTCTACGCCTACGGGGAGAACAAGGCCGTCGCGGTCCGGCAGGTCGCCGAGGAGATGGGGTACGACCTGGCCGACTGCTGGGCCTACAGCGACTCGGTCACCGACCTGCCGATGCTCGACGCGGTCGGCCACCCGACGGCCGTCAACCCCGACCGGCCGCTGCGCAGGGTGGCGGCCGAGCGGGGCTGGCCGGTCCTGGTCTTCTCCCGCCCGGTGGCCCTGCGCTCCCGGTTCTCCGGGCAGCGGACGCCGATGGTCACCGGTGCGGCGATGGGCGTCGGGGCGGCGGTCGCCTGCCTGACCTGGTACGCCCGCCGGCGGGCCCTGCGGCTCGCCGGTGCCCTGCCCGGGACGCCGCTGCCGCTGGCCGCCGCGGCGGTGCCGGCGGACCTGGGCGCCGGCCGCCGGCGTCGCCGGGGCGCCTGAGTCCCGCACCCACCCGCCGCGCGAGGGCCGGCGCACCGGCGTGCCCCCTGCCGGGAGCACGGCCGATCGGCGATCCTGCCGGACATGACCACGGTGCTGGCCTGGCTCGCCGTGGCCGCGGTCTGCGTCGCGGCCGCGCTGTTCGGGCAGACCGCGCGCACCTCGTCGGCCCGCCGCGGCTCCCCCGGCCGGCGGATCGGCATGGTGCTGTCGATGAGCGGGCCCTGGCTGGCGGTGCTGCTCGCCGTCGCGGGCGGGGCGCTGACCGGCGAGTGGCTGGTGGCTGCGGCCGTTGCGCTGGCCGGCGTCCTCGTGGTGACGCTGCTCGGGCTGCTGCTCGCCCCCCGCTGAGCGGGCGGTCAGACGCCCAGTCGAGCCCGCACCTGGTCGACGATCGTGCGGGCCGCGGACTGCGGCTGGAAGTCCCGCGCGGCCGCGGTGAGGTCGGCCTGCTCGCCGGCGGTCAGGTCCAGGTCGGCGGCGGCCACGTTGGACTCGAGCTGGGCCACGCTGGAGGCCCCCGGGATCACGACCACCCGGGGCAGCCCGAGCAGCCAGGCCAGCGCCGCCTGGGCGGGCGTGGCGTCGTGCGCGGCGGCGACCTCGCGGAGGAGGGCCAGCAGCGGCTCGATCCGGCGCAGGTTCTCCGTCCCGAACAGCGGGTTCAGCGCCCGCACGCCACCGGGCCGGTGCGCCGTGGAGTACCGGCCGCCGAGCAGCCCCTGGGCCAGCGGGCTGTAGGCCATCACCATCCGGTCCTCGCGCTCGGCGAAGGGGACCAGGTCGGCGAGCGGACCGGGCTGGGCGAGGGAGAAGTGCACCTGGTTGCTGACCACCGGCCGCCCGAGGGCCGAGTCGGCGGCCTGCCACCGCTGGAGGGAGTAGTTGGAGACGCCGACCGCGCCGATCCGACCCTCGCGCAGCAGCTCGCCCATCCCGGTCATGGTGACCGAGTCCGGGACGACGGGGTTGGGCTGGTGCACCTGGTAGAGCGGGATGCGGTCCAGCTGCAGCCGCCGGGCGCTGCCCTCGTGGCGGTTGCGGACGACGGCCGGGAACGGCGCGACCGGGAAGAGCTTGCTGGCCACGACGACCGAGCTCCGGTCGCCGCCCAGCGCCTCGCCGAGGATCTTCTCGCTGCGGCCGAACCCGTAGACCTCGGCGGTGTCGAAGAGGGTGACGCCCAGCTCCCGGGCACGGCGGACGATGTCCCGCGCGGGTCCGCTGGCGTAGTCGTCGCCGTAACCCCACTCCTTGGACCCGAACTGCCAGGTGCCCAACCCGACCCGGCTGACCGGGCCCAGACCGTCGACCTCGAGGAAGCGCATGACGACGACAGTGCCACCCCCTCGACCGACCCGCCGCACCGCCGCGACGCGGCCATCGCCGGCCGCGGTGCCGTCCGGGAGGACGACGGGGTGCACCCCTCAGCCGCGGAGCAGGCTCTCGCAGACGGCCAGGCCCTCCAGTGCGCCGTGCGCGGTGGCCCGGGCGCAGTGCACCAGCCAGCCGGCCACCCCGTCGGGGTCCCCGGAGCGGTACCCGTCGAGGGCCGCGGCGTAGGCCGGGGCACCGAGCTCGACGAAGCCCACCTCGGGGACCGAGACCGCCTTGGGGTCCAGGCCGCGGGTGATGCCGGTGAGCCGGCCGGCCGCGCGGGCGACGACGCCGTCGGCCGTGCCGAAGGGCGCCAGCGCCGCCAGCTCCCCGTGCACCACCGCCGCCAGCACGACGGCCGGCACGGCGGTCGTGGCGGTCACCACGGAGAACAGCCCGGCCAGCCGGGGCCCGGCCTCGCCGGAGGGGCGGCCGAGGTCGGCGCGGTCGGCGAGGTCGGCGGCGGCGAGCACGTGCAGCCGGGCGAGCACCTGCCCCGGCGCCCGGTCCCAGGTGTCCACCATCGAGCCCAGGCCGACCGACACCCGCAGCGCCCCCTGCACGACCGGGTCCTGGACGGCGCCGGCACGGACGTCGGCCAGCGGCCGGTCGACGCCCTCCAGCGCCGCCGAGGCGCGGGCGCCGCGCAGCGCCGACTCCGCGCTGACCCCGGCGGACTCGCGGCGGAGCACCCGGTGCCCGAGCAGCCGGTCGACCGCGGCGCGCGCCTCCTCGGCGGCGTCCCGGACGCCGGGCAGGTCCAGCAGCGGGGCGAGCGGGTCCGGGCCGGTGGGCCGGGGAGCCGGGCGGCCGGCGGTGCGGGCGGCACCGGGGCGCAGCGGGATGGTCACGGGGACGACGGTACGAGGCACCGGTCGACGCCCTCCAGGCACCCGACCGGCGCCGGAGGCGGTCACCGGCCGGTCGCGGCCTACGCTGCGACCACCATGTCCCGCCCGTTGACCGTGCTCCTCGTCCGCCACGGGCAGAGCGCGTGGAACGCCGCGGGCCTCCTGCAGGGTCAGACCGCGCATGTGCCGCTGACCGACCTCGGGCACGCGCAGGCCGCCGGGGCCGCGCGCGAGCTCGCGGCGCTGCGGCCGGGGGTGCTGATTTCCAGCGACCTGCGTCGTGCGGTGCAGACCGCCGAGCACTGCGCGGCGGCCACCGGCCTGCCGGTGCGGACCACGCCCGCGCTGCGCGAGCAGGGCTACGGGGTGCTCGAGGGCCGGCCCTCCCGGGAGCTGTGGGACGTCGTCGACTGGACCGACCCGCACTGGGCCGCGCCGGGCGGGGAGAGCCTGGCCGCGCTGCACTCCCGGGTGGGCACCTACCTCGGGCAGCTGTGCGCCGAGCCCCCGGCGGACGTCGTCGCGCTAGTCACGCACGGCGACACGATCCGCGCCGCGCAGGCGGTCGCCGCGGGGCTGGGGCCGGACGCGATGCCGGCGGTGACCCCGCACAACGGCACCGTGACGGCACTGGAGCTGGCCCGGTGCGGCTCCGGGATCAGCACGAGGTGAGCACGGCGTGAGCAGGGTGCTCGTGCTCGGCGGGTCCCGGTCGGGGAAGTCCGCGCACGCCGAGCAGCTGGTGGCCGGCACCGCGGACGTGCTCTACCTGGCCACGTCCCGGGGCGACCCGGCCGATCCCGAGTGGACCGCGCGGGTCGCGGCGCACCGGGCCCGCCGCCCGGCCGGCTGGACGACGCTGGAGACGACCGCCCCCTCGGACCTGCTGCGCCGGGGCACGGTGCTGGTGGACAGCGTGACCACCTGGGTGGCGGCGCTGATGGACGAGACCGGCGTGTGGGACGCGGCCGACCCGGACGCTCCGACCCGGCTGGCGCGCCGCTGCGACGCGCTGGTCGACAGCTGGGTGATGACGCCGGCGCACGTGGTGGCCGTCAGCGACGAGGTGGGCCTCGGCGTGGTCCCCGAGACCCGCGCCGGCCGGCTGTTCCGGGACACCCTCGGCACGGTCAACCAGCGGCTGGCCGCGACGGCGGACGAGGTGTGGTTCGTGGTGGCCGGCCTGCCGCAGCGGCTCCGGTGAGTCGGTCTCCGAGCGGGCATCACGGCCGCGCCTGGTGGGCGGGGCCCGCGGAGTCCTTCGCCCTGCTGACCGCGGTGCGCGTGCCGGCGGCCTCCTCGGCGCGCGGCGTGCTGCCCTGGGCACCCCTGGTCGGCCTGGTCCTGGGGGCCGTGGCCACGGCGGTCGCCTGGGCGGCCGGGCGCGCGGCGGGTCCGCTGGTGGGCGCGGTGCTCGGCATCGCCGTGCTCGCCACGCTGACCCGGGGCCTGCACCTGGACGGGCTGGCCGACACCGCCGACGGGCTGGGGCCGCTGCGCGGCCGGGAACGCGCGCTGCAGGTCATGCGGAGCGGGGACGTCGGCCCGTTCGGGGTCGTCACGCTCGTGCTGACGCTGCTTCTCCAGGTCGCCTGCCTCGCCCACCTGCTGGCCGTCGACGGTGGGTGGCTCGCGCTGTCCGCCGGGGTGGTCGCCGCCCGGGTGGCGATGGCGCGCACCGGCTTGGCCGGCGTCCCGGTCGCCGAGGGGTCCTCCCTCGGTCAGGCGGTCGCCGGCACCGTCTCCCGGACGACGCTGGCGGCCGGCGCACTGGCCGCCGTGGCCGGAACCGCGGCGGTCGCGCTGCTCGCCGGTCACGGCGAGGGCACCGGGGCGGCCCGGGCCCTGGCGCTGGCCGGAGCGATGGTCGCCGGCTGGCTGTCCGCCGAGCTGCTGCGCCGCCGGGCCGCCCGGCGCCTGGGCGGCGTGAACGGGGACGTGATGGGAGCGATGGGCGAGGTGACGGCCACCGCCACCCTGCTCGTGGCCGCCCTGTCGACCTGAACGGGCCGGAGCGCGGGCCGGCGGGCCCCGGGCGGTCGGCTCCCGAGCTCAGCGTGGAGCTGGAGTGACCACCCGGGGTGGACCTCAGCGGCGGCCGGTGAGGCTGCCGATCAGCCTGCCCAGCCCGCCCGACGCGGCGGGGGTGCCCGCCCGTCCCCGACCTGACGTCGCTCGGCCCGCGGCCCGTCCGGCGGCGCGGCCGGCGTTCATGCCGCCGCGACCCGTGCCCATGCCGCGGCCTCCGGTGGCCGGACGGCCGGCGGTGCGACCCGCGGTACGGCCGCCCCGGGCGGCGGTGTTCTGCGCAGTCCCCATCAGCTTGCTCAGGATGCTCATCTGCTCAGGGTTCCCCTGTCGCCTCCCGGTGATGCGCCCCCCGTTCCCGGCCGTCCCCAGGTCCGCGTGCCGTCGCGCTCAGCCACCGGCCACGGACTGGATGACCATGACCTCCGCGTCCGGGGGAACAGGCGTGTCCAGACCCTGCAGCCGCCGGACGTCCTCGCCGTCGACGTAGACGTTCACGTGCCGGCGCAGCGCGCCGGTCTCGTCCCGGACCCGCCGGTCGAACACCGGGTGGTCGGCGGCGACCCGGTCCAGGACCGCACCGGCGGTGCCGGCCGTCGCCTCGGCGAGCACCAGTTCGCGCAGCCCGCCGGTGCACTCGGCGAGCAGCCGCGGCAGCAGCACCCGGATCACCGCGCCACCACCGCGGCACGGACGCAGAGCACGTCGGGCAGGTGGTCGGCGACCTGGCGGAAGGTCTCCCCCTCGTCGGCGCTGGCGTAGACGTCCCCGCCCCGGGTGCCGACGTAGACCCCGACCGGGTCGGCGTCGTCCACCGCCGCCGCGTCGCGCAGCACCGCGTTGTAGTCACGGGACGGCAGCCCGTCGGCCAGCCGCCGCCAGGTCGACCCGGCGTCGTCGGTGCGGTGCACGGCCAGCTCACCGCCGGGCGGGATCCGCTCGCCGTCGGCGACCAGCGGCACCACCCAGGCCGTCCCGGCGCGGGCCGGGTGGGCCAGCATGACGAAGCCGAAGTCCGACGGCAGCCCGTCGGCGATCGACGTCCACGAGTCCCCGTCGTCGTCGGAGCGGTAGACGCCGTGGTGGTTCTGCGCGTACAGCCGGGTCGGGACGGCGGCGTCCCGAGCGATCTTGTGCACGCACTGGCCGAACTCCGGCGCCGGCCCGGGCAGGAAGTAGGCCGAGATGCCGGAGTTGCGCGGCTGCCAGGAGGCCCCGGCGTCCGTCGTCCGGTAGACCCCGCCGGTGCTCATCGCGACGTGCACCGTGCCACCGGGCCCCGGGACGACGCTGTGCGCCGCCGACCCGCCGGCGCCGGCGCCCCAGTCGGGCCGGTGCGGGTGGTCCCACAGCCCCCGGCAGAGCTCGAAGTGCTCTCCGCCGTCCTCGGACCGCCACACCGAGATCGGCTCGCAGCCGGCCCAGACGACCCCGGGCCGGTCGGTGGAGTCCGGCCGAAGCTGCCAGATCCGCTCGACCGCGGCCCCGGTGTCGGCCGGGAAGCGGATGGCGCCGCCGTCCGGCTCGGTCCAGGTCCGCCCCAGGTCGTCGGAGTGGACCACCGTCGGCCCGAAGTGCTCCGAGCGGACGCCGATCATCAGCCGGGTGCGTCCGCCGCGGGTGTCGATGCCGATGCTCGGCACCTCGGTCATCAGGAAGTGCGGCGGTGAGAGGGTCCAGGTGCGCCGGTCCTCGCTCGTCGCGAGCCAGAGCCCCTTGCGGGTGCCGATCGCCAGCAGCGTGGTGTCCATGCACCAGTAGACCGCCGGGGACCGACGAACTCATCGATGAAGGACCCCGTCCCCCTCGTCCCTCGCAGGCTCGGGACGAGCCTCTGGACGGGGCCGGCTCATCCCTCGCAGGCTCGGGACGAGCCTCTAGACGGGGCCAGTGGGGGGAACGGGGTCCTTCGTCAGCGAGAAGCGGTCTGCGCGGGGGTGTCGCCGCCCTCGAGGTCGCCCTCGGTGTCGAGGTAGGCCTGCTGCAGCTCGGCCAGCAGCGCGGGGTCCGGCTCGGCCCACATCTGCCGGTCGACGGCCTCCAGCAGCCGCTCGGCGATGCCGTGCAGCGCCCACGGGTTGGACCGCTCCATGAACTCGCGGTTCTCCGGGTCCAGCACGTAGGTCTGGGCGAGCTTCTCGTACATCCAGTCGGCGACCACGCCGGTGGTGGCGTCGTAGCCGAACAGGTAGTCGACGGTGGCGGCCAGCTCGAAGGCGCCCTTGTAGCCGTGCCGGCGCATCGCGGCCAGCCACTTCGGGTTGACCACCCGGGCCCGGAACACCCGGGAGGTCTCCTCGACCAGCGACCGGGTCTTCACCTGCTCGGGACGGGTGGAGTCGCCGATGTAGGCCGCCGGCGAGGTCCCGGTCAGCGCGCGGACGGTGGCGACCATCCCGCCGTGGTACTGGAAGTAGTCGTCGGAGTCGGCGATGTCGTGCTCGCGGGTGTCGACGTTCTTGGCCGCCACCGCGATCCGCCGGTAGGCGGTCTCCATGTCCGGCCGGGCGTTGACGCCGTCCAGGCCGCGGCCGTACGCGTACCCGCCCCACACCGCGTAGACCTCGGCCAGGTCCGCGTCGCCGCGCCAGTCCCGGGAGTCGATGAGCGACAGCAGCCCCGCCCCGTAGGCGCCGGGCTTGGAGCCGAACACCCGGGTGGTCGCCCGCCGGCGGTCGCCGTGCGTCGCCTCGTCGGCGTCCACGTGCGCCTTCACGTAGTTGTCGCCCGCGTCCTCGTCCAGGCCCGCCACCAGGGTGACGGCGTCGTCGAGCATGGTCACCACGTGCGGGAAGGCGTCCCGGAAGAAACCGCTGATCCGCACGGTGACGTCGATCCGCGGCCGGCCCAGCTCGGCCAGGTCGATCGGCTCCAGGCCGGTGACCCGCCGCGACGCGTCGTCCCAGACCGGCCGGACACCGAGCAGCGCGAGGACCTCGGCCACGTCGTCGCCCGCCGTCCGCATCGCCGAGGTGCCCCAGACCGACAGCCCGACCGAGGGCGGGTAGGCCCCGTCGGAGTCGGCGCGGTAGCGCTCCACCAGCGACTCTGCCATCGCCGAGCCGGTCTCCCAGGCCAGCCGGGAGGGGATGGCGCGGGGGTCGACGGAGTAGAAGTTCCGGCCGGTCGGCAGCACGTTGACCAGCCCGCGCAGCGGTGAGCCCGAGGGCCCGGCCGGCACGTAGCCACCGTCCAGCGCGTGCAGGGTCATGTCGAGCTCGTCGGTGGTGCGCTCCAGCCGGGGCACCACCTCGTCGACGGCGAACCGCAGGACGGCGGCGACCTGCTCGTGCGGATCGCCGAGCACCTCGCGGACGACGTCCGGCACGGCCGCCGGCGTCCAGCCCGCGGCCTCCATGCCGGCGACGAGCGCGGCCGCCTGCGCCTCGACCGCGTCGGTGGCGTGCAGCCCGGCGGTGCCGTCCTCGGTCAGCCCGAGCGCCTCCCGCAGCCCGGGCAGCGCGACCGAGCCGCCCCAGATCTGGCGGGCACGCAGCATGGCCAGCACCAGGTCCACCCGGTTCTGACCGCTGGGCGGGGAGCCGAGCACGTGCAGGCCGTCGCGGATCTGGGAGTCCTTGATCTCACAGAGCCAGCCGTCGACGTGCAGGATCATCTCGTCGAAGTGGTCGTCCTCGGGCCGCTCGGCCAGGCCCAGGTCGTGATCGAGCTTGGCGGCCTGCAGCAGGGTCCAGATCTGCTGCCGGACGGCGGGGAGCTTCGCCGGGTCCATCGCCGCGATGTTGGCGTGCTCGTCGAGCAGCTGCTCCAGCCGGGCGATGTCGCCGTAGGAGTCGGCGCGGGCCATCGGCGGGACCATGTGGTCGACCAGGGTGGCGTGCGCGCGGCGCTTGGCCTGGGTGCCCTCGCCGGGGTCGTTGACCAGGAACGGGTAGACCAGCGGCAGGTCGCCGATCGCGGCGTCCGGACCGCAGGCGGCGGACATCCCGACGGTCTTGCCCGGCAGCCACTCCAGGTTGCCGTGCTTGCCGACGTGCACCATCGCGTGCGCGCCGAACACCGACCGCAGCCACCAGTAGGCGGCCAGGTAGTGGTGCGAGGGCGGCAGGTCCGGGTCGTGGTAGATCGCGATCGGGTTCTCCCCGAAGCCGCGCGGCGGCTGGACCATGACGACGACGTTCCCGGCCCGCAGCGCGGCGAAGACGACGTCGTCGCCGGCCTGGCCGGGGGAGACGAACAGCGACCCCGGCGCCTCTCCCCAGTGCTCGACCATCGCCGTGCGCAGCTCGGCGGGGAGGGTGTCGAAGAAGCGCCGGTACTCGGCGGCGGGGATCCGCACCGGGTTGCCGGACAGCTGCTCCTCGGTGAGCCAGTCCTCGTCCTGCCCGCCGGCGGCGATGAGCGCGTGCACCAGCGCGTCGCCGTCCAGCTCGGCCAGCCCGGGCAGCGCGCCGGGCCCGTCGAACGGGCCGACGTCGTAGCCCTGGCCGGCCATCGCGGCGAGCAGCCGGACCACCGACGCCGGGGTGTCCAGGCCGACCGCGTTGCCGATCCGGGCGTGCTTGGTGGGGTAGGCGGAGAGCATCACCACGATCCGGCGCTCGGCGGGCGGCGTGTGCCGCAGCCGGGCGTGCGCGACCGCCGTCCCGGCCACCCGGGCGGCCCGCTCCGGGTCGGCCACGTAGGAGGTGAGACCGTCGGCGTCGGTCTCCTTGAAGGAGAACGGCACGCTGATCAGCCGCCCGTCGAACTCCGGGATGGCGACCTGGTTGCCGACGTCCAGCGGGGACAGCCCGTCGTCGTTCGCGGCCCAGTCGGCGCGGGAGCTGGTCAGGCACAGCCCCTGGACGACCGGGACGTCCAGTCCCGCCAGCTCCCCCACGTCCCAGGCGCCGTCGTCCCCGCCGGCCTGCGCGGTGGCCGGCCTGGAGCCGCCGGCTGCGAGCACCGTGACCACCAGGGCGTCGGCGGTGCGCAGCACCTCGACCAGCCCGGGCTCCACGCTGCGCAGCGACGCGGTGAACACCGGCAGCGGGCGCCCGCCGGCGTCCTCGATGGCGGTGCAGATCGCCTCGACGAAGCCGGTGTTCCCGGACAGCTGGTGCGCCCGGTAGTAGAGGACGGCGATGACCGGGCCGTCGTCCCGGCGGGAGGGCCGCTCCAGGAGGCCCCACTCCGGGGCGACAGCGGGCGGCTCGAACCCCTCCCCCTCCAGCAGCACCGTGTCACCGAGGAAGCGGTGCAGCTGCTCGAGGTTGTCCGGGCCGCCCTGCGCCAGGTAACCGTGCGCCTCGGTCGCCACGCCCATCGGCACGGTGGACAGCTCCATGAGCTCGGCGTCGGGCACCTGCTCACCGCCCAGGACGACGACCGGCGCCGGTCCGGCCAGCAGCGGGGCGAGGTCCTCCTCGTACTGCCGGCGCACCCCGAGGATCCGCACGACGACCAGGTCGCTGCCCTCGGCCAACGCGACCATGCCGGCCGCACCGAGCCGGGACGGGTTGCCGAGCCGCCAGTCCGCGGCGCTGGACCGGGCCGACAGCAGGTCGGTGTCGGAGGTGGAGAGCAGGGTGAAGGTGCGTGCGCTCACGGCAGTGCCTCCCTCGGGGTCCGCGCCCCGGGTCGTCGGGCACGGCAGCCGAGGTGTCTGGCTCGCCCGGACGGGCTCACAGTGGCGGGACCGCGCCGGGCTCGCACCGGCTTCCCTGCTGACACTGCCGTGATGGCGGCGACGGTACCGCCTGGTGTCCCGGGGGCCGGGCCGGCCACCGGCCACGGACCGCGGCCGGAGCCCGTCCCCGTGTCCCGGTCGGAAGGGGACCTGGCTCCCATGTGCCCGGGACGTCGCCGGGCCGACGCTGGCCGCACACCGGCAGGAACAGCCCGCCGCTGGACCGGGAGTCAGCACACCGTGCCCACCACCGTCACCGCCCGCACCACCCACAGCGCCACCACCACCCCGACGGCACCGCCGGCCCTGCCCGGCCGGCGGCTCGCCGCGGTGGGTCTCGTGGTGGGCGCCACCCTCAACACCGCCGAGGCGGTGCTCGCCCAGTTCCTCCCTGCCAAGCCGGACCAGGTGGCAGACCAGTTGCGCCTGGTCGCCGAGAACGCGCCGCTGTACGGCACCCGCGCGGTGCTGGGCACCCTGGCCGTCCCGTTCATGCTCATCGGCTTCCTGGCCGCGGCCCGCGTGCTGGCCGGCCGCGCACCGCGCGCCGGTGCCGCCGCCGGCACGCTCCTGGCGGCGGGCATGTGGGGCTTCGTCGGCATCCACGTGCTGGGCCTGCTGCAGCTGCCGGCCTCCCGCGGTGACGTCCCGGCCGCAGCGGCCGTCCTGGAGGGTGCCCAGTCCTCACCGGTGCTGGCCTGCCTCTTCCTCCTGCCCTTCCTGGCCGGCACGGTGCTCGGCATGCTGGTGCTCACCGGAGGCCTGCTCCGCACCCGCGCCGTGCCCCGCTGGATCCCCGCCACGTGGCTGGTCTTCCTGCTGCTGGACTTCACCGTCGGTGCCGTCGGGCCGGTCGACCCGCACTGGCTCTTCCTGGCCGGCGCCCTGGGCCTGGCCGCGCACCTGACCCGCCGTGGGGACGCCGGCGCGGACGCCGCCTGAGACCGGCCACCTCCCTCTACGGTCTGCCTCCATGCACCTGCGCCCGCCGAGCAGCCGGGCCGCCGTCCAGGCGGCCCGGCTGCTCGCCGCCATGGCCTGCACCGGGACCCTGGTCGCCCTGGGCCTGCCGCTGCTCGTGGGCGGGGACTGGCTCCCGGACCTGTTCCGCACCCCGGAGCCGGTGCTGGCGCCCTCCTTCGCCGCCGTCGGCGCGCTGCTGGCCGGCGTCCCGGCCGCCCGCAGGTTGGGCTGGCTGCTGCTCGCCGTCGGCCTGTCCGCGGCGCTGTACGTCCTCGCGACGTCGTGGGCCTTCGCCGGGGGCGACGACGGGACGGCCGGCTGGCTGCGGTCGTGGAGCTGGGCGCCGGCGCTGCTGCTGGTCGTCACCGTGCTGCCCCAGGTGCTGCCGCACGGCCGGCCGCTGCCCGGGCTGTGGCGCCTGCCTCTCGCAGCGGCATCCGCCCTGACCGCCGCGACGACGGTGGCCCTGGCTCTGCCCTCCGGCCCGCGGGACCCGTTCGGCGAACCCGGCTTCACCTCGTCGGTGGCGCTGCTCCTCGGCGCCGGACTGCTCTCGCTCACCGTCCGCGCCCGCCGGGCCGACGCCGTCGAGCGCCGCCAGCTGGCCTGGGTCGCCTACGGCGTGGTCGCCGCCATCGCGGCCACCTTCCTGGCCCCGTGGTGGGGGGTGGCCCTGGGCGTGCTGCTGGTCCCGGCGGGCCTGGCCGTCGCGGCGCTCCGCTACCGGCTGTACGACATCGACGTCCTGGTCAACCGCACCTTGGTGGTGGCCGTCCTCTTCGGGCTGACCGCCGTGGTCTACGCCGCGGTCGTCGCCTGGGCGGGGGCGCTGCTCGGGGACCGGGGCGGGGCGGCGCCCTTCGTCGCGGCGTTCGCGGTCGCGCTCGCCTTCCACCCGGCCCGGCTGCGCGTCCAGCGCTCGGTCGACCGGCTGCTGCGCGGGGACCGGGGCGACCCCTACGCCCTGCTCACCCGGCTCGACACGGCTCTCCGCGAGGCAGCGACGCCACGGCAGGCACTGCAACAGGGAGCGGAGGTGGTCGCCTCGGGCCTGCGCCTGGGCGGGACCGCCGTCGAGGTGCTGCTCCCCGGCGGGGCCGTCGTCCGGGAGCAGGCCGGCTCGGTGCCCGCGGGCGCCGACCGGATCCCGCTGGTGCTGCACGGCGAGCCGGTCGGCGACCTGGTCGTCACCGGCCGGTCGGGCGCCCCGGTCCCGGAACCGGCCGACGGCCGGCTGCTGCGCGACCTCGCCGGCCGGCTGGCCGCTGCCGCCTACGCCGAACGGCTGTCCGGTGACCTGCAGGAGTCGCGCGAGCGGCTCGTCACCGCTCGGGAGGAGGAGCGGCGGCGGTTGCGGCGGGACCTGCACGACGGGCTCGGCCCGCAGCTGTCGGCCGTGGTGATGACCCTGGACACCGCCTGTTCGGCGCTCCGCCGCGACGACCGGGAGCGCGCCGGGGGGCTGGTCGGTTCGGCGAGCGCCCAGGCGGCCGACGCGGTCGCCGACGTCCGTCGGCTGGTGCACGGTCTCCGGCCGCCCGCCCTGGACGACCTCGGCCTGGTGGGGGCGCTGCAGATCGGCGTCGCGTCGCCGACCGACGGCGGCCCGCACGTGACCGTGGAGGCGGACGGCGACCTGGCGGACCTGCCTGCCGCGCTGGAGGTCGCCGCGTTCCGCATCGCCCAGGAGGCGGTGCACAACGCCCGGCGGCACGCCGGGGCGACCCGGGTCAGCGTGTGTGTCCGGGGTGGCGCGGACGAGCTGGAGATCGACGTCCTGGACGACGGCTCGGGGCTGCCGGCCGACCGGACGGCGGGCGTCGGCCTGGCCTCGATGCGGGAGCGCGCGGCCGAGCTCGGTGGGCACTGTGAGGTCGCCGCGGCCGGGGCGGTGGGCACCCGGGTACACGCGGTCCTGCCCAGACAGCCGCGCTCGTGAGGGCCCGCTCGTGAGGGCCGTCGTCGCCGATGACCACCCGGTGTTCCGGGCCGGTCTGCGGGTGCTGCTGGAGGACCTCGGGGTGGAGGTCGTGGCCGAGGCCACCGACGGGGAGGAGGCGCTGGCCGCCGTCCGGCGGGAACGTCCCGACATCGTCTTCATGGACCTGCAGATGCCGCGGCTGTCGGGCATCGAGGCGACCCGGCGGCTGGTCGCCGAGGACCCCGACGTCCGGGTGCTGGTGCTGACCATGGTCGATGACGACGACGCGCTCTTCGCCGCCGTGCAGGCCGGCGCCCTGGGCTACGTGCTGAAGGGTGCCGGCCAGGCCGAGATCGGCCGAGCGCTGACCGCCGTGGCCGCCGGCGAGGCGGTGTACGGGGCGCAGGTCGCCCGTCGACTGCGCGCCTTCTTCACCGCCGGGGCGGGGGTGGTGGCCAGGCCCTTCCCCGAGCTGACCGACCGCGAGCGGGAGGTGCTGGACCTGATGGCGGCCGGGCTGGCCAACCAGGAGATCGCGCGGCGGCTCTTCCTGTCCGAGAAGACCGTCCGCAACAACATCACCGCGGTGTTCGCGAAGCTCGGCGTCCGGGACCGGACGGAGGCGGTCCTGCGGGCCCGGGACGCCGGCCTGGGCGGCAGCTCCTGACGCCGGTCGGGGTCCTCGCCCTCTGCCCGCCGATCAGGTCACGGAGACGAGGTCCAGCACGAACACCAGGGTGGCGTCGCCGGGGATCGGGCCCTGGCCCGCCGGGCCGTAGCCGAGGTCGCTGGGGATGGTCACCAGCCGGCGCCCTCCGACCTGCATGCCGTAGACCGCCTGCTCGAAGCCGGGGATGACCCGCCCCTCGCCGAGGGTGACCGGCAGCGTCTCGTCGGCGCCGCGGCTCCAGGAGGAGTCGAACTCCTCGCCGGTCTCGTAGAAGGCGCCGACGTACTTCAGCGCGACGGTGGAGCCCTCGACGGCCTCGGCGCCCGGGCCGACCACGACGTCGCTGACCTCCAGCTCGCACGGCGGCGCGGCGTCCGAGGGCGGCACCTCGGGCGCCTGGGTCAGGTCGGTGGAGACACCGGCCGGGGCCTCCGCCGGAGCAGGCCGGCTCTCGCACTCCTGGGACCCGGCGGAACCGGAGGCCGCGTCGGACCCGGTCGCGGTCGAGGCCTCCTCGCCCCCGCACGCGGCGAGAGAGGCGGTGACGACGAGCGCGAGCAGAGCGTGCGTGGCGGTGCGGCAGATCATGGGCACCGACTGTAACCGGAGGGCGCCCGCGTCCCCGCGGGAACGTCGGCCGCGGCTGGTCCTGCGGTACTGGCCGCGGGCAGCATGGCCCCGCTGCAGGGGCCCGCCACGAGAGGAAGGACCCGCTCCTCCCCGACCCTCGCGAGCTCGGGCCGGGCCCCTGGAGCGGGCCGGGGGCAGCGTGGCCCCGCTGCAGGGGCCCGCCACGAGAGGAAGGACCCGCTCCTCCCCGACCCTCGCGAGCTCGGGCCGGGCCCCTGGAGCGGGCCGGGGGCAGCGTGGCCCCGCTGCAGGGGCCCGCCACGAGCCTGCGAGTGGTGGGGGGCAGCGGGGTCCTTTCTCAGGCGGCGCCGAGGGCGTCGGCGACCCGGTGGTGGACGACGGCCTCGTCCGCCCGGCTCTGCCGCTCCAGGGTGCGGGCCAGCGCCCGGCGGGCCCACCCGTTGGCCGGCGACAGCTCGACCAGCCGGGTCAGCGCCTCCTCGGCCCGGCTGAGCTGCGCCGACCCGAAGTAGCTGCGGGCCAGCAGCTCCAGGGCGGCCTGGTGGTCGGGCTCGGCGGCCACCAGGGGCTCGAGGATCCGCGCCGCCTCGGTCGGCTGCCCCATCGCGAAGAACAGGTCCGCCCGCAGGTACTCCGAGTGCAGGTCGATCTCGTTCGGCTGGCTCATGTCGTTCTCCTCTCCGGTGCGGCAACACCGGAACGGCTCGCCGGCATCCCGCGACAACTGTCCGTGAGCTCCTGCATCCGGGAAGCCATGGCCACCCGAAGGAGGGGTACATCAGCACCCCTCTGGACGGAGGACCCCATGGGCCTACGCGACACCCTCCGACCCCGCCGGACCGCGGCAGTGACCGCGCCCGGCGCCGCTCCGGCGCCGACGGCGTCCCCGGCACCGCCGGCGTCCCCGCCGCAGGCGGCGCCGGCCACCGCACCCTCGCCGGCCGGCCCCCCGCCGGGCGCCAGGGACGAGGGCCGGCCCGGCGAGGGCGGCGGCCAGGTCGCGCTGGTGCAGCGGGCCGGCGCCGTCCTGCTCGCCGCGGTGCTGGCCACCTTCGGCCTCCTCGGTTTCCTGGAGCGCCTCGACTACTTCTCCACCGAGGGAGGGCGCATCGCCGGGCTGTCCTCGAACAACCTGCTGTCGGCGATCTCCATCCTCACGGCGGTGGTCCTGGTCGCCGCCGCCGTCCGCGGGGCACGCCCCGCCTCCACGGTGATGCTGCTCCTCGGGATCGCCTTCCTGCTGTCCGCGCTGGCCAACCTGGCAGCGCTCAACTCCAGCTTCAACATCCTGGCCTTCTCCATGGCCAACGTGGTCTTCTCGCTGTGCGCCGGTGTCTTCCTGCTGGTGCTGGGCGCCTACGGGCGGGTGAGCGGCAACCTCCCCGACGACAGCCCGTACCGGGCCGGCGCCGACCCCGCGGCGACCGACGCCGAGTTCATGGAGCCGGAGCACTACGCCACCACCCCCGAGGAACGGGCGGTCGAGGCCGCCATGCGGGCGGCGGAGCTGGCCGTGGCCGAGCACCGGGCCACCCCGGAGCAGGCCCGGCGGGTCGCCGCGATGGCGGAGGTCCGCACCCGGGCCGACCGCCGCCGGGTGTGGACCGAGTGCGAGCGGACGGCGATCGGCTGAGCCCTGAGGACCCCCGGAGGACGCGTGCGGACGCGTCCGGGACGCCGGATCGGGACTACGCTGGGAGCCTCGCCAGGGAGCGCGTCATGAGCGTGAGAAGCCACTTCCGTCCGCATCCCAGCCGGCCGCACGACGTCCCGCGCGGAGCCGCCGGCCCGGAGCACCGGGACGCGGACCCACCCGGTCCTGGGCGGTCCGCCGGCAGCCGGGTGTTCCTCGTCCAGCGGACCGGGGCCCTCGTGGTGGCGGTGTTCCTGCTGCTGTTCGGGGTGCTCGGTTTCGCCGGTGGCCTGGACTTCTTCGCCACCGACGGCGAGCGGGTGCTCGGACTGTCGTCCAACGGCCTGCTGTCCGCCCTGTCGGTGGTGGTCGGCGCCGTCCTGTTCGGCGCCGCCCTGCTCGGTCCCCGGGTCGCCTCGACGGTGATGATGGTCGTGGGCTCGCTGTTCCTGCTCTCGGCGCTGGTGAACCTCGCGGTGCTGCGCACCTCCTTCAACGTCCTCGCGTTCGAGATGCGCAACGTGCTGTTCTCCATCGGCGTCGGGCTGGTGCTGCTGGTCCTCGGCGCGTACGGGCGGGTGAGCGGCAACCTGCCCGACGACAGCCCGTACGCGCACCCGGCCACCGGCCCCGAGGTCCCGCCGGAGTCCTATCCGTCGACCCCGGAGGAGTTCGCCGCCGAGGCCGCCATGCGCGAGGCCGAGCTCGCGGTCGCCGAGCACCGGGCCACCGAGGACCAGCGTCGCCGGGTCCAGGCGATGGCCGCCGTGCACACCCGCGCGGAACGGCGGCGGGTGTGGACGTCGTCGGAGCTCCCACCGGCGCCGCCGTCCCCGGCACCGCACCGCTCGGCGCTCAGCCGGGCCGTCGGGTCCCTTAGGGCACGGCGCGGCGGGGATCGGCGTCCGGTCGGGAAGTAGCCTCGCGGACGCCATGTCCTCAGCGCCCTCCGCCACCCGCAGCCGGGTGGACGCCTGCCCGGGCGCGCTGCAGACCCATCCGGCCGCCGACGGCGACCTGGCCCGGGTGCGGGTCCCCGGCGGCCTGCTGTCCGCGGCGCAGCTGCGGGCGCTGGCCGGTGCCGCGCGTGACCTGGGCGACGGGCACCTCGAGCTGACCAGCCGGGGCAACCTGCAGCTGCGCGGCCTGCCCGCCGGGGGCGGGACCGCGCTGGGCACCCACCTGGCGGCCGTGGGCCTGCTGCCCAGCGAGACCCACGAACGGGTGCGCAACGTGCTGACCAGCACCCTGTCCGGCCGCGCTGCCGGTGGTCACCTGGACGTCCGGCCCTGGGTGCGGGAGCTGGACGCCGGGCTGTGCGCCGACCCGGCGCTGGCCGACCTGCCGGGCCGCCACCTGGCCACCCTGGACGACGGCCGGGGCGACGTCGCCGGGCTCGGCGGCGACGTCGGCCTGCTGGCGGTCTCCCCCGGGTCGGTCGCGCTGACCCTCGCCGGCGTCGACTCGGGGCTGCGGGCGACCCCGGCCGGTGCCGTCCCGCTGGCGCTGGCCGCCACCCGCGCCTTCCTCGCCGAGCGCGACTCCCAGGGCTCGGCCGCCTGGCGGCTGGCCGAGCTGGCCGACGGCGCCGCCCGGGTGGCCAGCCGGCTCCAGGGCCGGGACCGCGCCCCGGGCCCCCCGGTGGAGGTGCCGGCGCCGCCGGCCGCCGGTCCGGTCGGCGCGGTGCCCCAGGACGACGGGCGGACGGCGCTGGTCGGGGTCGTCCCGCTCGGCCGGCTGACCGCCGGCCAGGCCGAGCTGCTCGCCGACCTGACCGCGGAGGTGCAGCTGACCCCGTGGCGCAGCGTCGTGGTGCCCGACCTGGCCGAGGACGCCGTCGACGACGCCGCCGTCGACCTGTACCGGACCGGCATGGTGTTCGACGCGGCCAGCCCGTGGCTGCAGGTCACCACCTGCGCCGGCCGGCCGGGGTGCGCGAGGTCGCTGGCCGACGTCCGGGCCGACGCCACCGCCGCCGTCGCGGCCGGCGGCCTGCCCGCCGGCGGCGCCCGGCAGCACTGGGCCGGCTGCGAGCGCCGTTGCGGCCGCCCGCAGGGCGCGGTCGTCGACGTCGTCGCCACCGCCGCCGGATACCGAGTCGAAGAGGACTGATGTACGACTACGAGCACGACGGCGCCGAGATCTACCGGCAGTCCTTCGCCACCATCCGCGCCGAGGCCGACCTCACCGGGCTGCCCGAGGACGTCGCCCGGGTCGCCGTCCGGATGGTCCACGCCTGCGGACAGGTCGACCTGGTGGACGACGTGGCCTACTCGGCCGAGGTCGTGGCCCGGGCCCGGGAGGCGCTGCACGCCGGCGCGCCGGTGCTCTGCGACGCCCAGATGGTCGCCGCCGGGGTCACCCGCCGCCGGCTGCCCAAGGACAACGACGTCGTCTGCACCCTCAACGACCCGCGGACGCCGGCGCTGGCCGCCGACCTGGCGACGACCCGCACCGCCGCGGCCCTGGAGCTGTGGGGCGACCGGCTCGAGGGCGCGGTCGTCGCCATCGGCAACGCCCCGACCGCGCTGTTCCACCTGCTGGAGATGGTCGCCGCCGGTGCTCCCCGCCCCGCCGCGGTGATCGGCATCCCGGTGGGCTTCATCGGTGCGGTGGAGTCCAAGGAGGCGCTGGCCGCCTCCGACCTGGACTTCCTGGTCGTCCGCGGCCGGCGCGGCGGCAGCGCGATCACCGCCGCCGCCGTGAACGCGATCGCGAGCGAGGCGGAGTGACGACGGGCCGCCTCTACGGCGTCGGCCTGGGGCCCGGCGACCCGGAGCTGGTGACGGTGAAGGCCGCCCGGCTGATCGGCGCGGCCGACGTCGTGGCCTTCCACGCCGCGCAGCACGGCCGGTCGGTCGCCCGCGCGCTCGCCGCCCCCTACCTGCGCGAGGGCCAGGTCGAGGAGCTGCTGGTGTACCCGGTCACCACCGGGACCACCGACCACCCCGGCGGCTACCAGGGCGCAATCGACGAGTTCTACGAGGCCGCCGCCGCGCGGCTGGCAGCACACCTGGACGCCGGCCGGGACGTCGTCGTGCTGGCCGAGGGCGACCCGTTCTTCTACGGCTCCTACATGCACATGCACAAGCGGCTGGCCTCCCGGTACCCGACCGAGGTGGTGCCCGGGGTGACCAGCGTCAGCGGCGCCGCCGCGGTGCTCGGCCGGCCGCTGGTGGAGCGGGACGAGGTGCTCACCGTGCTGCCCGGCACGCTGGACGCCGAGGAGCTCACCGAGTGGCTGGCCACGACCGACTCCGCGGCGGTCATGAAGCTCGGCCGGACCTTCCGCACCGTCCGGGACGCCTTCGAGGGCGCCGGGGTGCTGGACCGCGCCTTCTACGTCGAGCGGGCGACGACGGCCCAGCAACGCATCCTGCCGCTGGCCGAGGTCGACCCGGACACCGTCCCCTACTTCTCCCTCGCCCTGCTGCCCAGCGAGCTGACCGGACCGGGGAACCAGCCCGGGCGGGCCGAGGACGAGCCGCACCCCGGGGACGTCGTCGTCGTCGGGCTGGGGCCGGGCCAGCGGAGCTGGACGACGCCGGAGGTCGCCGACGCGCTCGCCTGCGCCGACGACCTGGTCGGCTACGGGCCCTACCTGGACCGGGTGCCGGCCAACCCGCGGCAGGTCCGGCATCCCAGCGACAACCGGGTGGAGGCCGAGCGGGCCGCGGCGGCGCTCCGGCTGGCCCGGTCGGGCCGGCGGGTGGCGGTGGTGTCCAGCGGCGACCCCGGGGTGTTCGCCATGGCCGCGGCCGTCCTCGAGGTCGCCGCAGAGCCGGAGTTCGCCGGCGTCGGGGTACGGGTGCTGCCCGGGCTCACCGCCGCGCAGGCGGTCGCCTCCCGGGTGGGGGCGCCGCTGGGCCACGACTTCGCCGTTCTGTCGCTGTCCGACGTGCTCAAGCCCTGGGACGTGGTGGTGGAGCGGCTGCGGCACACGTCGGCCGCGGACCTGGTCCTCGCCCTCTACAACCCGCGGTCCAAGGCCCGGCCGCACCAGCTGGCAGAGGCCCGCGACGTGCTGCTGGAGGGACGCAAGCCCGAGACGGTCGTGGTCGTCGGCCGGGACGTCGGCGGCCCCGAGGAGTCGGTCACGGTGACCACGCTGGGCGAGTTCGACCCGGAGACCGTGGACATGCGGTGCCTGGTCATCGTCGGCTCGACGCAGACCCGGGTGACGCCGTCCGGCCAGGTCCTCACCAGCCGCCGGTACCCGGCCGGCTGACGGACCACCCCGCCCGCCCGCGGCAGGTGGGCGGGGAGGAACAGAACGCGCTGATCGGTGCTTGCACCGGTTCGTGCCCCGTCGTGAGCTGTCCCGGCCCGCCGCGTTCTGGACGGTCGCCGTCCTGCTGACGCTGATGCTGGCCGCCTCCGGGGTGCCCTCGCCGCTGTACCGGGTCTACGCCGAGCGGTTCGGCTTCGGCTCCGGGCTGATCACCGTCGTCTTCGCCGTCTACGCCTTCGCCCTGCTGGCGTCGCTGCTCGTCGTCGGCGGGCTGAGCGACCACGTCGGCCGCCGGCCGGTGCTCGCCGCCGCCCTGGTGCTCGAGGCCGTCTCGATGGGCCTGTTCCTGGCCGCGGACGGCGTGGGCTGGCTGCTGGCCGCACGGGTCGTGCAGGGCCTGGCGACCGGCGCGATGACCGGCGCGTTCGGGGCCGCGCTGCTGGACCTGCAGCGCACCGATCGGCCGCTGGGCCCGCTGGTCAACTCCGCCGCTCCCGGCCTGGGCCTGTCCGCGGGCGCGGTGGGTGCCGGCCTGGCCGTGGAGTTCCTGCCGGCCCCCACCGACTGGGTGTTCGGCGTGCTGACCGCGCTCTGCCTCGTCGCCGCCGTCGGGGTCTGGGTGTTCCTGCCGGAGTCCTCACCCCGGCGTCCCGGCGCGGCGGCGTCGCTGGTGCCCAGCGTGCACGTGCCGGCTCCACAGCGGCGGGCGTTCGCCGTCGTGCTGCCCTGCCTGATCGCCACCTGGGCGCTCGGCGGGCTGTACGCCTCGCTCGGCCCGTCGCTGGTGTCCAACGTCTTCGGCGTGCAGGACCACGTCGTCGGCAGCCTGCTGATCCTGGCGCTCAACGGCACCGGCCTGGTCGCGTCGCTGGCGATGCGCGGGGTGGCCCCTGCCCGGTCGATGGTGGCCGGTGCCCTGGTGTTCGCCGGCGGGGTGGCCGGCACGGTGGCCGCACTGGCGGCCGGGTCGCTCGCGGCCTTCTTCGTCGCCGCCGTCGTGTCCGGTTTCGGCTTCGGCGCCGCGTTCCTCGGCGCGATGGCCACGGTCACCCAGGGCGTCGCACCCGGCCAGCGGGCGTCGCTGCTCGCCGCGGTGTTCACCGCCAGCTACCTGGCCTTCAGCCTGCCGGCGATCGCGGCGGGGATCGCGGCCGGGCACGTCGGCCTGGAGCGGACGGCGCAGGTCTACGGCGTCGCGGTCATCGTGCTGGCGCTGCTCGCCGTGGCCGGCCTCGCGCTGTCCGCCCGCCGCCCGGCCGCCGGCCGCCCGCTCCCGGCGGCAGGGTCCGAGGCGCCGGTGCAGCAACCGGTCGGCTGACCGGCTCAGGACTCCGCGCGGGTCACCGCCGCGCAGAACCGCTGGTGGTCCTCCCGTGCGGCCTCCAGCGGCTCCAGCACCTCCGCGTCCGCGACGTCCTGCACCCGCTCGGTGAGCCGGCGCCGGACCTGTCTGCCGCGGCGCCGGGCGCCGAACCGGACCAGCGGCCGGGCGACCAGTGCCAGCAGCGCCCCGGCCAGCAGCCCGGCGACCAGCAGCAGGGTGGGCAGCGGGATGCCCTGCACCCGGGGCAGCGGGATCACGTCGTCGAGCTGGAGCCAGCCCAGCGCGACCAGGCCGAGCAGCCACAGCGCGCCGGCCAGCGCGACCACCAGCAGCAGCCACTGCAGGGCGCCGACCCCGCGCTGCCACAGCGGCGTGCGATCCGGGCCCAGGTCCACGCCGGCCACCGCCCGGTCCAGCTGGCCGGTGAGCCGTTCCTCGGAGAACTCCGCGGTGCGGCGCAGGTCGTCCCGCCAGGCCTGCGGCAGCCCGGTGCCGGCGGTGTCCCGGGCCCGGCGCAGCGCGGCGGTCACCGCGGCCTGCTGGACGACGCCCGCCTCGGGCAGCGACGTCCGGGACCGCTCGTCGCCCAGGTGCAGCCGGCCCAGCGGGTCGGGCCGCAGCCTGCCCAGCCAGCGCAGCAGCGGCCACCCGGTGGAGGCCGCACCCCGGCGCACCGCCGACCGCTCCACCGCGCTGACGACGGCGGGCACGCCGGCGGCGTCGGCGAGGGCGTCGGCCAGGCCGGCCCGCTCGTCGGCGTCGTGCCCGCGGCCGCCCCGCCCGCGGTCGGGCGTGCCGCAGTGCGCGGCGAGCGCACCGGCCGCCGCGCGGGCGTCGGCGGCCAACCGGTCGGTGGCCGCCCGGCGGGCGGCCACCCGCCTCGCCAGTTCGGCGCGCAGCTCCGGCAGCCCCTGGCCGGTCCGGCCGGCCGTGGCGAGCACCGGGGTGGCGGCCAGCCCCTCGGCGTCCAGCAGCCGGCGCAGATCGGCCAGGCAGGCCCGGGCGGCCGGCTCGTCGAGCCGGTCCACCTGGTTGAGCACCACGACGAGCACCCCGGCGTGCCCGGCCAGCGGCGCCAGGTAGCGGTCGTGCACCGCGGCGTCGGCGTACTTCTGCGGGTCGAGCACCCACACCAGGACGTCCACCAGCTCGACCAGCCGGTCGACCTCCAGCCGGTGCTCCAGCCGGACGCTGTCGTGGTCGGGCAGGTCGAGCAGCACCAGCCCGTCCAGCGCGGGGTCGGGCCGCTCCACCCGGTGGCGGCGGGGGACCTGCAGCCAGTCCAGCAGCCGGTCGGCCCCGCCGTCGCCCCAGACGGTCGCGTGGGCCACGCCGGTGGTGGGCCGGCGCACGCCGGGCGTGCTGACCTCCGCCCCGGACAGGGCGTTGAACAGGGTGGACTTGCCGCTGCCGGTGGCCCCGGCGAGGGCGACGACGGTGGCGTCCCCGAGCGCCTCACGGGCCCCGGCCTTGGCCAGCAGGGCACGTGCCCGGCCCACCTCGGGCACCTCCAGCCGGTCCTCGGCGATCTCGACCGCCTCGCGCAGCGCGGCGAGCCGGTCGGTGAGCGGCAGCTCGCGACGGCCGGTCAGCAGGCTCATGCCGCTGCCCCGCGGGCGGCGGCCAGCGCGCGGACCGCCTCCCGCAGCTGTTGCGCGCTGTCCGCGGTGGGGCCGGCGTCGTCGAGCAGGCCCAGGAAGCGCTCCTGCTCGTCGCGCAGCAGCTGCTCGGCGCGCCGGTCGAGGTCCGCGCGGGCCTCGGCGGCGAGCTGGCGGACCGCCGCGTCGCCGAAGACCGCCTCCATCACCCGCTGGCCGACGGCGGTGGTGCCGCCGGCGATGGCCACCTCCGCGCCGCTGAGCCCGGCCGTCGAGGCGAAGACGGCGACCATCACCACGGCTCCGGCGCCGTTCACGCCCCAGGACAGCATCCGGGCCTTGGCACGCTTGTCCGCGCCCTGGTCGCGGACGAGGTCCAGCACGGCACCCTGCCAGTCGCGGACCGCGTCGGCCGCCGCCCCGGTGAACCCCGGCGAGACGCCGGACAGCTGCTCCTCCCGGCCGGCCAGCAGCGACAGCCCGCCGGGCAGCCCCCGCCAGGCGGTGACGGTGCGCTCGGCGGCCCGGTCGGCCTCGGCCCGCAGCAGGGTCTCCACACCGGACTCCAGGGCGCCGCGCAGGTCGTCGGCGGGGGTGGCGCGACCGGTGAAGGCGGCGGTCACCCGGTCGCGGAGCCGGCCGACCTGCGCCTGCAGCCCGCGCATCCACTCCCCGGTGCCGACGAACTCCTGCCAGCGGGCGAGGACCTCGCCGCGCAGCAGGCTGCCGTTGGCCACTCCCTCGTCGACCCCGGCGCGGGCGGCGTCGTAGGAGGACCCGGCGGCGGCGGCCAGCGCGCCGACGGCGGCGTCCTGCGCCTCGACGGCGGCCACGATCCCGCGGACCCGCTCGTCCAGGCTCTGCAGCGCGCCCGCCAGCGTCTGCCGGACCACCGCCGCCCGCTGTTCCTGGTCCGCGGCCAGCCCGTACAGCCAGTCGCGCAGCGGCGCCGTCTGCCCCGGTGGCAGGAACCCGTCGTGGAGCGGTCGCTCCTCCACGACGAACAGCCGGGCGCCGGACAGCCCGGCGCGCTGCAGCATCCCGAACAGGTCCTCGGCGACCTCCCGGGCGGCCTCCGGGGGCACCCGGTCGAGGACCACGGCCAGCGCGGTGCCGCGCTCCTGCGCGGTGCGCAGCAGGTCCCAGGGGACGGCGTCGGCGTAGCGGGCCGCGGTGGTCACGAACACCCAGAGGTCGGCGGCGGCCAGCAGCTGACCGGCGAGGTCGCGGTTGGCCTCCACGACCGAGTCGACGTCGGGGGCGTCGACGAGCGCCAGCCCGGCGGGCAGGGCCTCGTGGGCGACCAGCCGCAGGCTGCCCGGCCCGGCCTCCCCGCCGGTGGTGCGGGACAGCCCCGGCAGCACCCGGTCGCCGGCGAAGGAGGCCTGGTCGGCCGGCGAGCAGACCAGCACCGGCGCTCGGGTGGTCGGCCGCAGCACGCCGGGGGTGGTCACCCGGGCGCCGAGCAGGCTGTTGACCAGCGTGGACTTCCCGGCACCGGTGGAGCCGCCGACGACGGTGAGCAGCGGAGCGTCCAGGTCGCGCAGCCGGGGCAGCAGGTAGTCGTCGACCTGGTCCACGACGCCGCGCGCCGCCCGGACGGCCTCGTCCCGGCCGGGCACGGCCAGCGCCAGCGGGGCCTGCGCCACCCGGTCGCGCAGCAGCTGCAGGGCATCCGGCAGCCGAGGAGGAGCGGTCATGTCCGGTACCTGCCCGGCCGGAGGGCCGCTCACCCCTGCCGGATGTTCACAGTCCGGCTGCGTCCAGCAGGGGGCCTGCCAGCCAGCGGCGCACCTCGCGGCGGGACCGCAGCCGGACGATCGGCAACCCCGGCCGCTGCCGGGCCAGCGCCAGCACGCGGTCCCGGGTCGCCGCATGGGTCCGCCAGGCCCAGCGCACGATGTGGTCGCGGTCGGTCAGGAACGTCCGCAGCGGCGGCTCGACGTTGCCGTTCCACAACTCGGTCCGCCGCACCCGGCGCCGGACCGTCCGGCTGACCACCTGCCACATCACCGTGGCGCGTGGCAGGTCCAGCCACACGACCAGGTCCGCACGTCCGGCCAGGACCGCGCGGACCTGCCGGTACTGCCATTCGGTGACCCACGCCGGCTCCGCCGCGACGCGGCGCACGTCGTCCTCGAACGACGGGCGCGGCGTCCAGCGCGGACCGTGGTGCAGCGCGTCGATCTCGACGTGCCGCACCCCTAGGACGCCGGCCACAGCGGCGGCCACGGTCGTCTTGCCCGCGCCCGACGTCCCGGCGACCAGCACCCGGCGGGGGCGCACACCCAGCGGGTCGGCGGCTGTGAGCACCGGTCACCCGGCGGCCGGCCAGGCCACCACCGGCCCCAGCGGAGCGCCGGCGTGCTCGACCCCGTCGGCGTCCCGGACGGTCGAGCGGTGGTCGTGGCTGCCGGCCGCGTGCGCGAGCGCGGCCAGCAGCAGCACGAGGGACCGGCGGTCCAGCCCGCCGGCGAGGTCGCCAAGGTCCACCGGATGGCCCTCGGCGATGCTGGCCGCCGCCCGCAGCAGCCGCAGCTGCACGCCGCTGCCGGCGACCGCGCCGGACCGCAGCGCGCCGTCCAGGTCGCCCCACTGGACCGCGGCCCAGGGACCGCCACCGAGCGCGTCCTCGTCCAGGGCGATGGCGATCAGGCCGGCGGCCTGCAGCTGCGGCAGCCAGTGCCCGGAGTCGATCAGCAGCAGCACGGCCGCCTCGGCGGAGTAGTCGCCGACCGCGGCCCGCAGCAGGGCGTTCTCCACGTCGGTCAGGTCGAGGTCGGCCGCCCGCGGTTCGTCGAACACTGGTGCCTCCTGGTGCCGCCGGACGATCCGGCCGCAGTGTGCCGGGAGGGTCCGACAGTCCTGCGCCTTCCCGCCCGGGTCAGGTCCCGTGGACGAGCGCCGCGACGGCCTCGGCACAGCCCCAGGACAGCGTCACCCCGGCTCCACCGTGGCCGTAGCAGGCGACCACCGGCACGCCGTGGCCCTCGACGCGCTCGAGCCGGACGCCGTCCCGGCCCGGCCGGAGGCCCACCCCGCGGGACAGCACCGGCTGCCCGGCCAGCTCGGGCACCAGCGCGACCGTGCGGCGCAGGATCGCCCGCTCGGTCTCCTCGTCCGGCTCGCGGTCCCAGGACCCGACCTCGGCGGACCCGCCGCACACCACGTCGTCCCGCCGTGGGACGACGTAGGTCAGCCCCTCGGGGTGGTCCTCGTCGGTGACCCACCCGGTGAGGCCCGGGTTGGCGAGCCGGACCACCTGCCCGCGGATGGGGAAGACCGTGTCGTCGCCGAGGAGGCGACCCGACCCGAGGCCGGCCGCGACGACGACCAGGTCGGCGCCGGGCGCGAGGTCGTCGACGGACCCGACGGTGCCCTGCTCGGCGCGGACCCCGGCGTCGGAGCACCGGGCACCGAGCCAGGGCAGGTAGCGGGACATCGTCACCACCGGCACGGTGGCCCGCACCCCGCCGACCGCGCCCGGCGGCAGCTCCTCCGGGGGAGCTTCCCGGTGGCCGGGGACGGCGGCGGTCCAGGACCGGTCCACGCCGGGCCGCCGCTCCACCACGGTGCCCTCGCGGAGGTCGATCCCGGTGGCGTCGTCGGCGGCCAGCGCGGTGAAACGCAGCAGCGAGCGGGCCAGCCAGGTGCCCATCGACGGCGACGCCCCGCTGCGGTAGGGGAACCACACCGCGGCCGCAACCGCGGACACGCTGTCCTCCGCCGGCCCGTCCGCGACCACGGTCACCGTGTCCCCGGCGGCGGCCAGCTCGTGCGCGATGCTCAGCCCGACGACGCCGCCGCCGACGACGGTGACCCGCCGGGCGGTCACCGGGCCTCCCCGGTGAGCCGGGCCAGCGCCGCCGGGACGTCGGCCGGGGTCGCCGCGACGACCGCCGCGCCGGCCTCGACCAGCTCCCCGGCCGGCGCCGGACCCCAGCCCGCGCCGATGCAGGGGAGCCCGTGCACCCGGGCTCCGACGACGTCCTGCGCCCGGTCCCCGACCAGCACCGGGCGCTCGCCGTCGGGGTGTGCGGCCAGCGCGGCGGACACCACCTGTTCCTTGTGCCGGACCCGGCCGTCGAACGTCGCGCCGTGCACGGTGGCGAACTCCCCCAGCAGGCCGACGTGCGTCAGGATCCGGACGGCGAACTCCGCGGGCTTGCTGGTGGCCACGGCGAGGGTGGCGCCGGCGGAGCGGAGCCCGGCCAGCAGCTCGGGCACCCCCGGGTAGACCACGGCCTGGTACATCGCCCCTCCCGCGTAGTGCCGCCGGTAGACCTGCACCGCCCGCTCGACGTCCTCCCCGGCCAGCCCGAAGGCGGCGGCGAAGCCCTCCCACAGCGGCGGGCCGACCATCGAGCGCAGCTGGTCCGTCGTCGGCTCGGGCAGCCCCAGCTCGGCGGCCGCGACCCGGATCGACGCCCAGATCCCCGGCACGCTGTCCACCAGTGTCCCGTCCAGGTCGAACAGCACCAGCCTGCTCATGGGCCCTCTCCCTCCGACAGCCAGGCGAGGGCCTCCTCGACGGTGGCCACGGTCGCGACCCCCGGCGGCAGCGCCGGCCGGCGGACCAGCACGACCGGCAGCCCGAGCTCGCGGGCCGCGGTCAGCTTGGCCTCGGTGAGGTGGCCGCCGGAGTCCTTGGTGACGACGACGTCCACGTCGTGCTCCCGCATCAGCGCCAGCTCGTCGGCCACGCTGAACGGGCCGCGGGCCAGCAGCAGCGTCGCCCCGGCCGGCAACGGGACGTCCGGCGGGTCCACCGAGCGCACGAGCACCCGGCCCCGCAGGTCGGCGAAGGCCTGCACCCCCTGCCGCCCGGTGGTGAGGAAGACGCTCCGGTGGCCGGCGACGGCGTCCGCCGCCTCGGCCAGCGTGTCGACGAACCGCCAGGTGTCCCCCGGCCGCGGCGTCCAGCCCGGCCGCTGCAGACGCAGCAGCGGGGTCCCGGTGGCCGCGGCCGCCCGCGCCGCGGAGTCGGTGATCCGGGCGGCGAAGGGGTGGGTCGCGTCGACGACGGCGGCGGGCCGGTGCCCGCGCAGCCAGTCCGCCAGGCCGTCCGGTCCGCCGAAGCCACCGATGCGGACCTCGCCGTCCGGGAGCACCGGCTCGGCCACCCGCCCGGCCAGCGACGACAGCACGTCCCGGCCACCGGCGACGAGGGCCGCGGCCAGCCGGCGGGCCTCCCCCGTGCCGCCCAGCACCAGCACCTGCCCGGTCACGCCCGGCCACCGGGCACGATGGGGCGGTGGGCAGGGACGGCGGAAGCGGGCTGCGGCACGGCTGGACCACCGGCGCCTGCGCCACCGCCGCGACCACCGCCGCCTACACCGCGCTGCTCACCGGCGGGTTCCCCGACCCGGTGCGCATCGACCTGCCGGGCGGCCGGCACCCCGCCTTCGCGCTGGCCCGGGAGTCGCTGGAGTCCGGCGCCGCCACCGTCGGCATCGTCAAGGACGCCGGTGACGACCCCGACGTCACCCACGGCGCCCTGGTGTCCGCCCGCGTGACCCTCGGCCCGCCCGGGAGCGGGGTGGCCTTCCGCGCCGGCGAGGGCGTGGGCACGGTGACCAAGCCCGGGCTGCCGCTGGCGGTGGGCGAGCCGGCGATCAACCCGGTGCCCCGCCGGCTGATGACCGAGCACGTGGCCGCCGTCGCGCAGCGGTTCGGCGGCGCCGGGGACGTCGTCGTCGAGGTGTCGGTGGAGGGCGGCGAGGAGCTGGCCCGGCGGACCTGGAACCCGCGGCTGGGGATCCTCGGCGGCCTGTCCATCCTGGGGACGACGGGGGTCGTCGTCCCGTACTCGTGCTCGTCGTGGATCGACTCGATCCGCCGCGGCGTGGACGTCGCCCGGGCGGCCGGGCACCGGCACGTGGCCGGCTGCACCGGGTCGACCAGCGAGAAGACCGTCCAGCAGCTGTACGGCCTGCCCGAGGACGCGCTGCTGGACATGGGGGACTTCGCCGGCGCGGTGCTCAAGTACCTGCGCCGCCACCCGGTCCCCCGGCTGACGGTCGCCGGGGGGGTCGGGAAGCTGGCCAAGCTCGCCGACGGCCACCTGGACCTGCACTCGGCCCGGTCGCAGGTGTCCTTCCCGGCGCTGGCCGGGCTGGTCCGCGACGCCGGCGGGGCGCCGGAGCTGGTGGAGGGTGTGCTCGGCGCCAACACCGCGCTCGACGCACTGCAGCAGTGCGCGGCCGCCGGCCTGCCGCTGGGCGACCTGGTCGCCGCCGGGGCGCGGGACACCGCGGTCGGCGTGCTGCAGGGCGCACCGGTCGAGGTGGACGTCGTGGTGATCGACCGCGCCGGCACGGTCGTCGGCCGGGCCTAACGGCATCGCGTCGCCGAGTAGAGGTGGCTGTCGGGGAACTGGCCGGCGGTCAGCGCCGGGCCCACCACGACGACCGCCGTCCGCCGGACCCCGGCGGCCGCGACCTGCCCGGCGATGTCGGCCAGCGTCCCGCGCAGCACCAGCTCGTCGTCCCGGCTGGCCCTCGCCACCACCGCGACCGGGCAGTCCCCGCCATAGTGCGCGGCCAGCTCGGGGGCGAGGGCGTCCATCCGCTGCACCGCCAGGTGCAGCACGAGCGTCGCGCCGGTGGCGGCGTACGCGGCCAGCGACTCCCCCGGCGGCATCGGCGTCGACCGTGCCGAGGTCCGGGTGAGGACGACGGTCTGCGCCACCCCGGGCACGGTCAGCTCCCGCTTCAGGCTGGCGGCCGCCGCCGCGAACGCCGGCACCCCCGGGACGACGTCGTAGGGCACGCCTGCCGCGTCCAGCCGGCGCATCTGCTCGGCCATCGCGCTGTAGACCGACGGGTCGCCGGAGTGCAGCCGGGCCACGTCCAGCCCGGCCTCGTGCGCGGCGACCAGCTCGGCGGTGATCTGGTCCAGGTCCAGATCGGCGGTGTCCACCAGCCGGGCGCCGTCCGGGGCGGTGTCCAGCAGCTCCCGCGGGACCAGCGCACCGGCGTAGAGGCACACCCGGCAGGAGGCGATCAGCCGGGCCGCCCGGACCGTGACCAGGTCCGCGGCGCCCGGCCCCGCCCCGATGAAGTGGACGGTCATGACGGCACCACCATCCTCCCCGTGCGTGCTTTCGGTACCGAAAGCGCGCTCCGGGGCCCGTGCGAGCAACCGGGGACCACCGCCGTCACCGGGTCACGCTCCAGATGGTCACCGGCATGGCCGGCTTCCACCCCGTGAAGCCGCCCACGGGTTCGGCCTGCGCGACCGACAGCCGGGTGAGCGACCCGCCGCACCGGGCGTGCCAGTCGGCCAGCACGGCCTCGCTCTGCACGGTCACCGCGTTGACCACCAGGCGCCCGCCCGGGGCGAGGGCCTCCCAGCAGACGTCCAGCAGCAGCGGCGCGGTGGCGCCGCCGCCGACGAAGACGGCGTCCGGCCGCGGCAGTCCGGTGAGCACGTCCGGCGCCCGCCCGGGCACGACCTGCAGGCCGGGGACGCCGAGCCGCGCGGCGTTCTGCCCGATCCGCGCCGCCCGGGCCGCGTCGGACTCCACCGCGACCGCCCGGCAGGAGGGGTGCACCCGCATCCACTCGATGCCGATCGACCCCGCCCCCGCGCCGACGTCCCAGAGCAGCTGGCCCGGCAACGGCACCAGCCGGGACAGCGTCACCGCCCGGACGTCGCGCTTGGTCAGCTGGCCGTCGTGCGCGTAGGCGTCGTCGGGCAGGCCCGGGACGGTCGGCAGCGGCGTGCTCCCCGGGTCGGCCACCACCTCGACGGCGGTCACCACCAGCGGGTCGGTCGCCGGGTGCGGCCAGTCGGCCGCGGTGCCGGTGAACCGCCGCTCCGAGACGCCGCCGAGCTGGGCGAGCGCGGTGACCGCGCTGGCCCCGTAGCCGCGACCGGCCAGCAGGGCGGCCACCTCGGCGGGGGTCCCGGTGTCCGACCCGAGTACGAGCAGCCGGCGTCCGGGGGTGGCGTGTGGCAGGACGAGCTCGACCGGGCGGCCGACCACCGACACCACCTGCACGTCCTCCACCGCCCAGCCCAGCCGGGCGCAGGCCAGCGTCACCGACGACGGGTGCGGCAGCACCTCGACGGCGTCCGGGCCGAGCGCCCGGACCAGCGAGGTGCCGACCCCGGAGAGCATCGGGTCGCCGCTGGCCAGCACCACCACCCGGCGGCCGGGATGGGCACCGGGCAGCTCCGCCAGGGCAGGCGCCATCGGCGACGGCCAGGGCACCCGCTCGGCCCGCACGGCGGCGGGCACGAGGTCCAGCTGGCGGGCGCTGCCCCGGAGCACCCCGGCCGCCTCGACCGTGTGCCGGGCGCGCGGGGAGAGCCCGTCCCAGCCGTCGGCGCCGATGCCGACGACGGTGACCGTCCACCCGGGCGGACGGGACGTCACGCCGTGCCCTTGGGCCCGACTCCGGCCTCGATCCGCTCCTCGCTCGAGTCACGGGGTCGTCTCCGCGGTCGTTCCGCTCCTCGCTCGCTGGCGCTCGCTGCGATGCTCGCTCCCTGTCGACTCCGGGCATCTCGCTGCGATGCTCCCTCCGCCGTCGTCACGCCGGCAGCTCCCCGTCGGGGCCGGCGGCCTCGGCCAGCAGCTGCTCCCGCAGGCCGACGTCCAGCCGGTCGACGTACACCGTGCCGTCCAGGTGGTCGACCTCGTGCTGCAGGCAGCGGGCGGCCATGCCGGTCGCCTCGATCGACACCGGGTCACCGTGCACGTCCACGCCCTCCACCCGGGCGCGGAAGGCGCGCGGCAGCTCCGCGTAGGGGCCGGGCACCGACAGGCAGCCCTCCTCGGTGACCTCCTCGGCCGGCTCCCCGTCGATCGGCTCCAGGACCGTGAGCACCGGGTTGACCACGTAGCCCACGACGTCCTGCCCGACGGCGTCCGGGCAGTCGATGACGAAGACCCGGGCGTCCACGCCGATCTGGTTGGCCGCCAGCCCGACCCCGTCCGCGGCGGCCATGCTGGCGAACATGTCGAGCACCAGGTGCCGCAGGCCCCGGTCGAAGACGGTCACGGGCGCGCAGGCACGGTGCAGGACGGGGTCGGAACCGTAGGTCACGATCGGCCGGGCGACGCCGTCGTAACGGCCGGGGAGGCGCATGACCACCGATCCTAGGGACGGCGTCCCTACAGTGGCCGCGATGTCCACCCCCGGCCGCGGTGCGCTGCCCGCCCGGTCGCGGCGGCGGTACGCCGGTGCTGCCGGCCTCGCGCTGGGCGCCGTCGCGGACGCGGTGTTCGCCGACCCGCGCCGGGGTCACCCGGTCGCCGGCTTCGGCTCCGCCGCGGCGGCGCTGGAACGGCTGACCTGGCGCGACTCCCGGGTCGCCGGTGCCGGGTACACGGCGGCCTGCGTCGGGACGGCGACCGTCCTGGGCGCCGCGGCGCACCGGCTGACCGCGCACCACCCGCTGGCCCGGACGGCGCTCACCGCCGCGGCCGCCTGGGCGGTGCTCGGCGGCACCTCGCTGGAGCGCGCCGCCGTCCGGATGGCCGAGCACCTCGACGCCGCCGACCTGCCCGCCGCCCGGGCGCACCTGCGGACGCTCGCCGGCCGCGACCCGCGGGACCTCGGTGAGGCGGAGCTGGTCCGGGCCACCGTCGAGTCGGTCGCGGAGAACACCTCCGACGCCGCCGTCGCGCCGCTGTTCTGGGGTGCCGTCGCCGGGCTCCCGGGCCTGCTGGCCTACCGGGCGGCGAACACGCTGGACGCGATGGTGGGCCACCGGTCGGCCCGGTACGAGCGGTTCGGCTGGGCGGCGGCCCGGCTGGACGACGTCCTGAACTGGGCGCCGGCCCGGCTGACCGCGGCGCTCACGGTCGCGGTGGCCCCGCTGTCCGGCGGCTCGGCCCGCGGGGCGCGGCAGGCCTGGTCCCGGGACGGCGCAGCGCACCCCAGCCCGAACGCCGGCCGGTGCGAGGCCGCGCTGGCCGGCGCGCTGGGGATCCGGCTGGGCGGCCGCAACGTCTACGGCAGCCGGGTCGAGGAGCGGCCGACGCTCGGGGACGGCCGGCCGCCGCTGCGCACGGACGTGCGCCGGGCCACCCGGCTGTCCCGGGCGGTGTGGACCACGTCCGCCGCGCTGGCCGTGCTGGCCCGCCTGGCCCGCGGCGGCTGAGCCGACCGGTGCGCGCCCCGGCCACCGTAGGGCGGACGGGTGACAGGCCTCCTGACACAGACGCCGTCCTCCTGTGACGGTGCGTCACCGCCGGGCCGCGGTTCGTGGTGTCGGCCTGGCCCCTGCCCCGGACGGGTGGCCGTTCCTGTTCCACCACCTCGCTCCGCCGGTCTCCAGCGCGGTAGCTTGATGCGGCCGAAGCGGTCGGCTCCTGCCGGAGTCGATGGCCGCGAGACGTCGAGGAAGCGGCGGCCGCAGCCCCACCGGAGACCCCCGGTGCGCCCGGAGAGATCGGTCTCCCCGATGACCACGTCGACTGCCGCCCGCACGAGTGCCGCCCACCGTCCCCTGCCGGCTCCCGCCCAGCGCACCGCCGCTGCGCCGGCGGCCGGAGGAGCGACCGCCCGCTACCGCTACGACCTGCGCAGCGACCAGTGGTGGTGGTCCCCCGAGGTCTTCGCCCTGCACGGGGTCGCTCCTCGCTCGGCGGCGCCGGGGGCCGCCCTCCTCCTGGAGGCCGTGCACCCGGATGACCGCGAGCGGGTCCGCCGGGCCCTGGCCGACGGCTGCACCACCGCCACCCCCTTCGCCGTCGAGCACCGGGTGCGCCGCCCGGATGCCGACGTGCGCACCGTGGTGCTGGTGGGTGAGCCGGAACTGGCCCCGGACGGGACGGTGACGGCGCTCAGCGGGCTGCTGGTCGACGTGACCGACGGCCGGCTGGCCGCGCCCACCCCCGCCGCCGAGCAGCTGCGCGCCCTGGAGACCGAGGTGGAGCAGCTCCGCACCGCGATGGCCAGCCGGGCGGCCATCGAGCAGGCGAAGGGCATCCTGATGCTGCTGATGGGCTGCGGGGACCAGGTCGCCTTCGACCTGCTGGCGCACATCTCCAGCCACACGCACCGCAAGGTCCGGGACGTGGCCCAGGCGATCATCGACTCGGCCAGCGGCGGCACCCCGCTGCCCGCCGACGTCCGCGCGATCCTGCACGACGCCTGCCCGCCCGGAGCGGCGCGCGGCTGACCCCCCTCGTCCACGTCCCCCGCCCGTCCGCACCCGACCGCGGTCGGTAAAGATCGGGGGACCGCCCGGCGCCGCGGCAGCAGTAGCCACGGCGCCCGGACGTGGCGGGCGAGGAGGCCGGAGCGTGTTCTACCTGGTGGTCCGGTTCGTGCTGCGACCGTTGTTCTGGGTCACCTGCCGGCCGACGGTGACCGGGCGGGAGAACGTCCCGCTCACCGGCCCGCTGATGCTGGCCAGCAACCACCTGTCCTTCATCGACAGCATCGTGATCCCCCTGGTGGCGCCCCGCCGGGTCGGCTACCTGGCCAAGGTGGAGTACTGGCAGGGCTCGGGGGTGAGCGGGTGGCTCACCCGCGCCCTGTTCACCGCGCTGGGGGCGCTGCCGGTGGAGCGGGGCACGCACCGGGCCGCCCAGGCCGCCCTGGACACCGCGCTGGGCGTGCTCCGCTCCGGCGGCGCCTTCGGCATCTACCCCGAGGGCACCCGCTCCAAGGACGGCCGGCTGGCCCGGGGCAAGACCGGCGTGGCCTGGCTGGCGCTGACCGCCGACTGCCCCGTCGTCCCGGTCGCGGTCCGGGGCACCGACCGGGTCCAGCCGGTCGGTGCCAGGTGGCCGCGGCCGCACCGGGTCACCATCACCTTCGGGACGCCGATGACCTTCCCCGAGCACGCCGGTCAGGCCGGCAAGGGCAGGGCCCGCCGGGAGGTCACCGACCGGATCATGGAGGCCATCGCCGAGCTCTCCGGGCAGGAGAAGGCCGGCTGGGGCGAGCCGACGCGCAATCCGTGACCGGCCGGCCGCCGGCCGGGGCGCTGCTGGTCGCCGGGACCACCTCCGACGCGGGCAAGTCCGTCGTCACCGCGGGCATCTGCCGCTGGCTGGCGCGCGAGGGCGTGCGCGTGGCGCCGTTCAAGGCGCAGAACATGAGCAACAACTCGATGGTCACCGCGGACGGCGCGGAGATCGGCCGGGCCCAGGTGATGCAGGCGGCCGCCGCCCGGGTCGAGCCGGAGGCGGCGATGAACCCGGTGCTGCTCAAGCCCGGCGGCGAGGACTCCAGCCAGGTCGTCGTCCTGGGCCGGCCCGTCGCCGACGTCACGGCGCTGTCCTACCGGCCGATGAAGGCCGCCCTGCTGGAGCAGGTGCTGGACTGCCTGGCCGACCTGCGGGCCCGTTTCGACGTCGTGGTGTGCGAGGGCGCCGGCTCTCCCACCGAGATCAACCTGCGGGCCGACGACATCGCCAACATGGGCCTGGCCACCGCGGCCGGCCTGCCCGTGGTCGTGGTCGGCGACATCGACCGCGGCGGGGTCTTCGCCGCCCTCTACGGCACGGTCGCGCTGATGCCGCCGGCCGACCAGCGACTGGTCGCCGGGTTCCTGGTCAACAAGTTCCGTGGCGACGTCCGGCTGCTCGCCCCGGGGCTGGACCAGCTGGCCGCGCTGACCGGCCGCCCGACGCTCGGCGTGTTGCCCTGGCGGTCGGGGCTCGAGCTCGACGTCGAGGACTCCCTGGGGGTGGACGCCGCCCGCGCGCCGTCGGGCCCCCCGCACGGTGAGGAGGTGCTGCGGGTGTCGGTGGCCCGGCTGCCCCGGCTGTCCAACTTCACCGACCTGGACGCCCTGGCCGCCGAGCCCGGGGTGCTGCTGCGCTACGCCACCCGGCCGGAGGAGCTGGCCGACGCCGACCTGGTGGTGCTGCCGGGCACCCGCTCGACCGTCGCCGACCTGGGGTGGCTGCGGTCCACCGGGCTGGCCGACGCCGTGGCCCGCCGGGCCGCGGCGGGCCGTGCCGTGCTGGGCATCTGCGGGGGGCACCAGATGCTCGCCCGCACCATCACCGACGACGTCGAGTCCCGCGCCGGCGTCGTCCCCGGGCTCGGCCTGCTGCCCACCGACGTCCGCTTCGCCCGCGACAAGACGCTGGGCCGGCCGGTCGGGACGGCGCTGGGGCACACCGTCCGCGGCTACGAGATCCACCACGGGGTCGTCACCGTGGACGAGGGCGCCGAGCCCTTCCTCGACGGCGCCCGCGCCGGGTCGGTCTTCGGGACGACGTGGCACGGCGCGCTCGAGGACGACGGGTTCCGCCGGGCGTTCCTCACCGAGGTGGCCCGGGTGGCCGGCCGGCGCTTCGCCGTCGCCCCGGACACCGACTTCGCCGCGGTCCGGGAGGCGCGGCTGGACGCCCTGGGCGACCTGGTCGCCGAGCACGCCGACACCGACGCGCTGTGGCGGCTGGTCGAGTCCGGGCCGCCGGCGGACCTGCCGGTGCTGCCGGCCGGGCTCAGCCCGCGCTGAGCTGCGCCCGGACGTCGTCCGGCCAGGGCGTCGACACGCCGTCGACGACGGCGACGTAGACGGTGCGCACCTCGCAGCACGTCCGCTCGCCGACCCGGATGGTGAAGCCCAGCGTCAGGCTGGTGCGGCCCAGCGCCTCCAGGCGCGCGTCCACCTCGACGGTGTCGCCCCAGCGCGCCGGGCCGGTCCACTCCAGCGAGCTGGCCTTGACCGAGTACTCCAGGCCCCGCGCGGTCAGCGCCTCCCACGGCAGCCCCCGGGCGTCCCACCAGGCGTTGGCCGCCTCGTCCGCGTAGACCATGTAGTGCGCGTTGAAGACGATGCCCTGCTGGTCGCACTCGACGAACCGGACCGGGGAGCTCCACACCGCAGGCACGGGGCAGCAGGCTACCGAGCCGCCGCTACCGTGGCGCTGTGGAACCCGTCGTCGTCCCCTCCTCCGGCACGGACGTGCTCGCGGCCTACCGCACGCCGTCCCAGCTGGTGCGGGACAAGGTGATCGACCGGATCGACCGGCACTGCGCCGAGTTCATCGGCCTGTCCCCCTTTGCCACCCTGGCCACCGCCGACGCCGAGGGCTGGCCGGACGTCTCACCCCGCGGCGGCGACCCGGGGTTCGTGCACGTCCTGGACCCCCACCGGCTCGCCCTCCCCGACCGGCCGGGCAACAACCGGGTCGACAGCCTGCGCAACGCGGCCGCCAACCCCCGGGCGGCGCTGCTGTTCCTCGTCCCGGGCGTCGAGGAGACGCTCAAGGTCTTCGGGACGACGTCCCTCGTCGGCGCCGACGACCTGAGGATCGACCTCACCGAGTTCGGCCGCGCGCCCCGCTCGGTGCTGGTGCTGCAGGTGCAGCGGGCCTACTTCCAGTGCGGCAAGGCGCTGATGCGGTCCAACCTGTGGGACCCGGCCGCCCGCGTCGAACGCTCGGCGCTGACCCCGTTCGGCCAGGTGCTCAAGGACCACTGCCGGCTGGAGACGCCACTGCCCGACGACGCCACCCTCCGCGCCGAGCTCGCCACGGAGCTCTAGGGGAAGGACCCCACTGACCCCCGCCACTCGCGAGCTCGCGGCGGGACCCTGCAGCGGGGCCGTCGCGAGCTCGCGGCGAGCCTCTGGGCGGGGCCGGATGTCGGTGCTGACCCATAGCGTGCCGGCATGGCGCACACCTTCCAGGTCACCATCGACTCCGCCGCACCGCACCCGCTCGCCGACTGGTGGGCCGACGCGCTGCGCTGGGAGCGCGAACCCACCGACGAGGCGTTCATCCGCTCGATGGTCGAGCAGGGGCACGCCCGGGAGAGCGACACCATGCGCCACGGCGGCGAGCTGGTGTGGGTGGAGGGGGCGGCGATCCGGCACCCCACCGGCGGCGCTCCCCGCGTGCTCTTCCAGCTCGTCCCCGAGGCCAAGACGGTCAAGAACCGGCTGCACCTCGACGTCCGGGTCGGACCGGAGGACGTGGCGGGCGAGGTGGCCCGGCTGACCGCCCGGGGCGCCACCGTGCTGCACGAGGGTCGGCAGGGGCCGCACCGCTGGGTGACCATGGCCGACCCGGAGGGCAACGAGTTCTGCGTGACCTGAGACGGGCGCGGGCGGGAGCCCGGCGGGCCGGGGCGGTCAGCCGGCCTGACGGTCCCGCTCGGCGCGACGGTCGGCCACGGTCCGCTGGGCGAGGATGCGGCTGCGGTCGGTCCGCGGGCGGCGCTCCGGCGCGCGGTTGCGGGCGTCCTCGACGAGCTGCCAGGCCGCGAGGGCGCTGGCGCGCACCGCGAGGGGCAGAGCCGTCGGTCGAGCGGGCTGGACTGTGGTCATGACGAGCTCTTTCCCCCGTGGCGACTGATGGTCGAGTCGCCAGCACGAGTGTGTCCCACCCGCGGCTCTCTCAACCCCAGGTGTGACCAGTTCGTCCCGGTTGCCGTCTCAACTGTCACAAGGATCACACTGGCCTCATCTGACGTCCAGCGACGCGCCGACAGCGGAGCGCAATCGCCCCTGATCGAGTGACTGCGCGCCGCCGAGCGTCGTGTCCTACCGTCCCGGGATGGCGACCGGTGGGCGGAGTGCATGGGGCCGGCTGGCCTCGACGGTGCTGCAGGCGGGTCTGCGCTCGCTGCGCGGTGGAGGGCAGACGGGCGAGCTCCGCACGGGAACGCGGTCGCGGCTGCGGCGGACCCCGACCATCAGACCGGGCCGGCCGGCCGCGGTCGACCGGCGGCCGGACACGGCTGCGCCGCGGCCTGGTCCCGCCGGCCCGATCGACCTGGAGTACGGACCCCGCGACGACGGGCGGCCCGACCCGGGCGAGGTCGTGTGGGCCTGGGTCCCCTTCGAGGAGGACGACGGCCGGGGCAAGGACCGGCCGGTGCTGATCGTGGCGCGCAGCGGCAGCGACCTGCTGGGCCTGATGCTCAGCAGCAAGGACCACGACCTGGACGCCGCCGACGAGGCCCGCCACGGCCGGCACTGGGTGGACGTCGGCTCCGGTGGCTGGGACCGGCAGGGCAGGCCGAGCGAGGTGCGGGTGGACCGGGTGCTGCGACTGAGCCCGTCCGACGTCCGGCGGGAGGGCGCCGTCCTGCCGCCGGCCCGGTTCGCGGAGGTCGTGGCCGAGGTGCGCCGGGTCCAGGGCTGGTGAGGCAGTCCGCTGCCGCGGCAGCGGGGCCGTCAGGGGATCAGGTGTCCAGGTCGGCGCACTGCTGGATCCGGGGCCGCAGGTGGTAGACCCCGGCGCCGTCGGTGAGCGCCTGCAGGTCGTAGCGGTGCACGACCTTCGGGCCCCCGTGCAGGTGCACGTGGGTGACCGTGGGCAGCGGGGCGCCGTGCCGCGCCTCGCGCACCTCCACCCTCCCGTCGAGGGGACCGCCGACGAACGTGAGCACGGCGCCTCCGGCGCCCGTGCCCGTCGCGGCAGCAGCGTCCTCGGACAGCGTCGACCCCCTCGTTCGGCTCAGCGGACCCGGTCCAGGGTAGGCGCGCCGAGCTCCCCCGTCCCGATTTCCACACCGGGCCTGCACAGGTCCTCAACCTGTGATGCGCCGGAGCTCGGCCACGTGCGCGGCGAACGCCTTCCGGCCGGCCGGGGTGAGCGACAGGCTGGTGCGCACCCGGGAGGTGATCGTGGCCTTGCGGGTCCGCACGTAGCCGGCGTCCTCGAGCTGCTTGACGTGCTTGGACAGCACCGAGTCGCTGACGCCGAGTGCGTCGCGCACGGTGGCGAACTCCATCCAGTCGACCGCCGCCAGCAGCCCGCACACCTGCAGCCGGGGTGGCGCGTGGACGACGGCGTCGAAGTGCGGTTCGACGGTGGTCACGGCCGGCCGCGCAGTTCGGCGATGAACAGCCGGGTCCACCAGCGGCTGAGGACGGCGATGGCCACGCCCAGCACCGCGCCGCCGGCCACCATCGCGTAGCGCATCCCCAGCAGGTGCTCGGCCGCGGCGGCCGCGCCCAGCACTCCGGCGTACAGCACGAACCAGACCCACATGGCCGGGGCGGTCGCACCGGAGCGCAGACCGTTGACCCAGAACCCGGTGATCCGCCGGTAGGCCGAGATGAGGCCCCAGGACCCGAGGCCCAGGACTGCGGCCGCCAGCACGGTGACCCAGGTGTCGAACGAGTACGACGCGACGAACTGGAAGACCAGCAGCCCCAGCACGGCGTCGTACCACCACGGCTGCATCGCCCGGTCGGCCACCGCAGCGCGCCCGGCCTCCAGCGAGGCCAGGTGGGCGGCCGCCACCGCGGGGTCGGTCGTCGTCCCTTCGCTTTCCATGTCGGAAAGTGTGAAGGCCCGCTTTCCGTTCCGTCAAGTGATCCCGGCCCTGTCCTGACCGTCGGGGTCGTGGTCTGATGGGCGCGAACTGCGACGGCAGTGGAGGAAGCCCGGTGCGAGTCCGGCGCGGTCCCGCCACTGTGACCGGGGAGTCCGACCCCATGCGCGGCCACTGTTCCTCTGGGCTCAGGCCCTCCGGGGCGGGAAGGTCGGGGCCGGACGTCGATCCGGGAGCCAGGAGACTCCAGCCGTCGTCCCTGCGATCTCCGGGCGCGGACACCCGGGGAGAGGACCCGTCGTGCCCGAGTACCGCTCGTGACCTTCCCCTTCAGCGCCGTGGTCGGCATGGACGACCTCCGCCTGGCCCTGCTGCTCAACGCCGTCTCCCCGGCCGTCGGCGGTGTGCTGGTGCGCGGGGAGAAGGGGACGGCGAAGTCCACCGCGGTGCGCGCACTGGCCGCCGTGCTCCCCGCGGTCGACGTCGTCGCCGGCTGCCGGTTCGCCTGCGCCCCCGCGGCGCCCGACCCGGGCTGCCCCGACGGGCCGCACGACCCCGACGCCCCGGCCCTGGCCCGGCCGGCCCGGCTGGTCGAGCTGCCCGTGGGTGCCTCCGAGGACCGGCTGGTCGGCTCGCTGGACCTCGAGCGCGCGCTCACCGAGGGCGTGAAGTCCTTCGAGCCCGGTCTGCTGGCCGCGGCCAACCGCGGCGTCCTCTACGTCGACGAGGTCAACCTGCTGCACGACCACCTGGTCGACCTGCTGCTGGACGCCGCCGCCCTGGGCACCGCCTACGTCGAGCGGGAGGGCGTCTCGGTGCGGCACGCCGCCCGGTTCCTGCTCGTCGGGACCATGAACCCCGAGGAGGGCGAGCTCCGCCCCCAGCTGCTGGACCGCTTCGGGCTGACCGTCGAGGTGGCCGCCCCCCGCGACACCGCGCTGCGCGCCGAGGTGGTGCGCCGCCGGTTCGCCGCGGACGCCGACCCCGAGGGCTACCGGGAGCAGTGGGCGGCGGCCGAGGCCGAGCTCGCCGACCGGATCGCCGCCGCCCGGGCCCGGCTGCCGCAGGTCGTCCTGTCCGACGCCGCGCTGCAGCAGGTCACCAGCGTCTGCGCGGCGTTCGACGTCGACGGGCTGCGGGCCGACCTGGTCACCGCCCGGGCCGCGATCGCGCACGCCGCGTGGGCCGGCCGCACGGAGGTGACCGAGGACGACGTGCGGGCGGCCGCCCGGCTGGCCCTCCCGCACCGCCGCCGGCGCAACCCCTTCGACGCCCCGGGGCTGGACGAGGACACCCTGGAGCAGGCGCTGTCCGACGCCCGTCCCGAGGACGACGGCGGCCCCGACTCCCCCGGCTCCCCTGACTCCCCCGACGACGGCGGCCCCTCCGGCAACCCGCCGCCGAACTCCCCGGGGCTCGAGCCCGCAGGAGCTCCACCGGAGGGACGCGAGCCGGACAGGGCACCCGGGCTCGAGCCCGGAACGGCACGGGAGGAGCCGACGACGGCGCCCCGGGGCGAGGGCGGCGGGCACGCCGACGCCGCGCCCGCGCCAGAGCGGGCCGCCGAGGCCCCGGACGCGCCGTTCCGCACCCGCCGGCTGGAGGTGCCCGGCATCGGCGCCGGCGCGGCCGGCCGGCGGTCCCGGGCCCGCAGCGAGCGCGGCCGGGTCGTCGGCTCCACACGGCCCGCGGGCACGGTCACCAAGCTGCACCTCACCGACACCGTGCTGGCCGCCGCGCCGCACCAGCGGGCCCGCGGACGCACCGGCGCGGGACTCCGGCTGGAGCGCGCCGACCTGCGCCAGGCCGGCCTGGAGGGCCGGGAGGGCAACCTGGTCCTGTTCGTCGTCGACGCCAGCGGGTCGATGGGGGCGCGCTCCCGGATGGCCGCGGTGAAGGGCGCCGTCCTCTCCCTGCTGCTGGACGCCTACCAACGCCGGGACAAGGTCGGCCTGGTCACCTTCCGCGGCGCCGCTGCCGAGCTGGCCCTCCCGCCCACCTGGTCGGTGGAGGCCGCGGCGGCCCGGCTGACCGGCCTGCCCACGGGGGGCCGGACCCCGCTGGCCGCCGGGCTGCTGCGGGCGCACGAGGTGCTCCGCGTGGAGCGGGTCCGCGACCCGCAGCGCCGCCCGCTGCTGGTCGTCGTCACCGACGGCCGGGCCACAGGGGCCCGCGGGACCGACCACCTGGCCGACGCCCGCAGGGCCGCCGGGCTGATCGCCGCGGGCGGGACGGCGAGCGTCGTCGTGGACTGCGAGTCCGGACCGGTGCGGCTGGGGCTGGCCGGCACCCTCGGGACGGTGTTGGGTGGGCAGACCCTGCGGCTGGCGGAGCTCGCCGCCGAGTCGCTGGCGAGCACCGTCCGCGATGCACGGAAGGCGGCCTGACGATGCCGCAGGGCCAGGTGACCGCCGTCCCGGCCGACGGGCTGACCACCCGCCAGCGCCGCAACCGCCCGCTGCTCGCAGTGCACACCGGCGAGATGAAGGGGAAGTCGACCGCCGCGTTCGGCATGGCCATGCGGGCGTGGAACCAGGGCTGGTCGATCGCGGTCTACCAGTTCGTCAAGAGCGCCAAGTGGAAGGTCGGCGAGGAGAACGCGCTGAGCGCGCTCGGCCGGCTGCACGCCGAGACCGGCGAGGGCGGGCCCGTGGTCTGGCACAAGATGGGCTCGGGCTGGTCGTGGTCCCGCAAGCACGGCGAGGAGACCGACCACGCCGCGGACGCCGCCGAGGGCTGGGCGCAGATCAAGCGCGACCTGGCCGCCGAGGCGCACCGGTTCTACGTGCTGGACGAGTTCACCTACCCGCTGAAGTGGGGCTGGGTCGACGTCGAGGACGTCGTGCGGACGTTGCGGGACCGGCCGGGCAACCAGCACGTCGTCATCACCGGCCGGGACGCGCCGGCCGCGCTGGTCGAGGCCGCGGACCTGGTGGTCGAGATGACCAAGGTCAAGCACCCGATGGACGCCGGCCAGAAGGGCCAGCGGGGGATCGAGTGGTGACCCCCCACCCGGCCGTGCGGCCCGACCTCCCGGCCTTCCGACGCGGCCCCCGTGTCGATCATCGGCGGGTTGCCCGGTGGCGCGCCGAGACGGTGCGTGTCGCTGGCAACACGCCGATGATCGACACCGAGTGGGCGGCAGCATGCGGCGGGGGTCGGTGGTGAGCGCCTCCCGGATCCCACGGATCGTGCTCGCCGCGCCGTCCTCCAACGCCGGGAAGACGTCGATCGCCACCGGCCTGATCGCCGCCCTGACCGCCCGCGGCCTCACCGTGAGCCCGCACAAGGTCGGCCCCGACTACATCGACCCCGGCTACCACGGCCTCGCCGCCGGGCGGCCCGGTCGCAACCTGGACAACTGGCTGGTCGGCGAGGACCGGATCGTCCCGCTGTTCCTGCACGGGGCCCGGGGAGCCGACGTCGCCGTCGTCGAGGGCGTGATGGGCCTGTTCGACGGTGCCGCGCACGCCAGCGTGGCGCCCGGCTACGGCTCGACCGCGCAGGTCGCCGCCCAGCTGCGGGCACCGGTCGTGCTCGTCGTCGACGCGTCCTCGCAGGCCCGCAGCGTCGCCGCGCTGGTGCACGGGTTCGCGACCTTCGACCCGGGCGTGCGGCTGGGCGGCGTCGTCCTCAACCGGGTCGGCAGCGACCGGCACGAGACCATCCTCCGCGAGGCGCTCGGCGCGGCCGGCGTCCCGGTGCTGGGCGCGGTCCGCCGGATCGAGGCGCTGCAGACCCCCTCCCGGCACCTGGGCCTGGTGCCGGCCGCCGAGCGCTCCGCCGAGGCGGTCCGCACGGTGCGCGCACTGGGCGCGGTCGTGGAGTCGTCGGTGGACCTGGACGCCGTCCTGCGCCTGGCCCGCTCCGCCCCCGACCTGGACGGCGAGCCGTGGGACCCGGCCGCCGAGGTCGAGCAGACGCCGGGCCGCCCGGTCGTCGCCGTCGCCGGCGGGCCGGCGTTCACCTTCGGCTACGCCGAGACCGCCGAGCTGCTCACCGCCGCCGGCGCCGAGGTGGTGACCGTCGACCCGCTCCGCGACGACGCCCTGCCGCCCGGCACCGCCGCGCTGGTGGTCGGCGGCGGCTTCCCCGAGGTGCACGCCGCCGCGCTGAGCGCGAACGTCGGGCTGCGGACGTCGATCGCCGCGCTCGCCGGGGCGGGCGGTCCGGTCGCCGCGGAGTGTGCCGGGTTGCTGTACCTCTCCCGCGAGCTGGACGGCGAGCCGATGTGCGGGGTGCTGCCCACCACCACCGCGATGCACCCCCGGCTGACCCTGGGCTACCGGTCGGCGGTCGCACTGACCGACAGCGTGCTGGCCGCGGCCGGCACCCGGGTGCGCGGCCACGAGTTCCACCGGACCACCGCCGACCCGGGCGCCGGAGCGACCCCTGCCTGGCAGTGGAACGCCGACGGGCCGGAGGGCTTCGTGCAGGGATCGGTGCACGCCAGCTACCTGCACCTGAACTGGGCCGGCTCGCCGTCGATGGCCTCGCGGTTCGTCCGGGCGGCCGCCCGCACGGAGGTGCTCGGTGCACATCGCTGAAGGCTTCCTGCCGCCGGCGCACGCGCTGGGCTGGACGATCGCCGCGGCGCCGTTCGTGGTGCACGGCGCCCGGGCGGTCGTGACCGAGGTGCGCGAGCGCCCGGAGTCCACGCTGCTGCTCGGCGCCGCCGGGGCCTTCACCTTCGTGCTCAGCGCGATCAAGCTGCCCTCGGTGACCGGCAGCTCCAGCCACCCGACCGGCACCGGGGTGGGCGCGATCCTGTTCCGGCCGCCGGTGATGGCGCTGCTGGGGACCGTCGTCCTGCTGTTCCAGGCCCTGCTGCTGGCCCACGGCGGGCTCACCACGCTGGGCGCCAACGCCTTCTCCTTCGCCGTCGTCGGGCCGTGGGTGGGGTACGGCGCCCACCGGCTGACCCGGCGCTGCGGAGCCGGCCTGCTGGGCGGGGTGTTCGCCGGGATGGCGGTCGCGGACCTGGCCACCTACGTGACCACCGCCCTGCAGCTGGCGCTGGCGTTCCCCGACGCGCAGAGCGGGTTCGCCGGCGCGGCGGTGAAGTTCCTCGGCGTCTTCGCGTTCACCCAGGTGCCGCTGGCGGTGGGCGAGGGGCTGCTCGGCGTGCTGCTGTTCCGGGTGCTCACCGTCAACGCCCGCCCCGAGCTCGAGCGCCTCGGCGTCCTCTCGCCGACCCGCGAGCGCGCTTCCGGTACCGAAAGCGCGGAGGAGGAGCGGTGAGGCGGCACCTGACGACCGCGCTGCTGGTGCTCGCCGTCCTGGCGTTGTTCCTCGTCCCCCTGCTGCTGGACGGCGGTGCGTCCGACTACGCCGGCACCGACGGCCGGGCCACCGAGGTGGTGCAGGAGTCAGACCCGGAGTACCGGCCGTGGTTCGAGTCGGTGTTCTCGCCGTCGTCCAAGGAGGTCGAGTCGGGGCTGTTCGCGCTGCAGGCGGCGCTCGGCGGCGGGGTGCTCGGCTACGTGCTCGGGCGGCTGCGCGGCCGACGGTCGGCGGAGCGGACGCCCGCCCCGCAGGAGCCGGACCGGCCATGAGCGGGCTGGCGATCGACGACGCCGCGTGGGCCAGCGCCTGGCGGTGGCGCTCCCCCGCGGACAAGCTCCTGCTGTCCGGCGGGCTGGTGGTCAGCGCCCTGGTGCTGCCGGTCTGGCCGGGCACGTTCCTGGTCGGGCTGACCGCGGTGCTGCTGGCGCTCGGACCGGCGCGGGTGCCCGCGCGCACCTTCCTCCGGGCGGTGCGGGCACCGCTGGCGTTCGTCCTGGTCGGCGCGGTCACCGCCGTGGTCGAGGTGGGCCGCGGCGGGCTCGGCTGGGCGCCGGGCGCCGCCGCGGACGGCGCGGCCCTGGTGGGGCACGGGCTGGCCGGCAGCGCCGCGGTGCTGCTGCTGGCCACCACGACGCCGATGTCGGACCTGCTGCCCGAGCTGCGCCGGCTGCGCGTCCCGGCCGCGGTCGTCGAGGTCGCGTCGGTGCTGTACCGGCTGCTGTTCGTGCTGCTCACCAGCCTGACCACGATCCGGGAGGCGCAGACCGCCCGGATGGGGCACTCGACGGTCGCCCGGTCCTTCCGCTCGTCCGGGGTGCTGGCCGCCGCCGTGCTCACCCGCTCGTGGGACCGGGCCCGCCGGCTGCAGGACGGGCTGGCCAGGCGCGGCATGGAGACCGGGCTGCGGGTGCTTCCGGAGGCGCTGCCCTCCTCCCCGCGCTTCGTCGCCGCCACGGTCGCCGGCCTGGCGCTGATCGCCGCCACGGCGCTGGTGTCGGCATGAGTCACCTGTCCCTCGCCGCGGACGGTCTCGTGGTCGGGTTCGACCGCGGGCGGCCGGTGCTGGACGGCGCCTCGCTCACCGTCCCGGCCGGCCGGCGGCTGGCGCTGCTGGGCGCCAACGGCTCGGGCAAGACGACGCTGCTGCGCTGCCTGTCCGGGGCCCTCGTTCCGGCCCGCGGCCGGGTCACCCTGGACGGCGCCGAGCTGCAGCACACCCGCACGGGCCTGCGGGCGCACCGCCAGGCCGTCCAGCTGGTGCTGCAGGACCCCGACGACCAGCTGTTCAGCGCCTCGGTCGCCCAGGACGTCTCGTTCGGACCGGTCAACCTCGGGCTGCCCGAGCCGGAGGTCCGCGCCCGGGTGGCCGAGGCCCTCGACCTGCTCGCCGTCGCCCACCTGGGCGCGCGGCCGACCCACCAGCTCTCCTACGGCGAGCGGAAGCGGGTGACCATCGCCGGCGCGGTGGCCATGCGGCCGTGCGTGCTGCTGCTGGACGAGCCCACCGCCGGGCTGGACCCGTCCGCGGTCACCGAGAGCCTGGCCGCGCTGGCCCGCCTGCAGGACGCCGACTCGACCGTGGTGATGAGCACGCACGACGTGGACCTGGCGCTGCGCTGGGCCGACGAGGTCGCCGTGGTCGTCGGCGGGCGGGTCGTGCAGGGCCGCCCGGACGACGTGCTCGGCGACGACGCGCTGCTGGCCTCCGCCCGGCTGGACCGCCCATGGGCGCTGACCGTCGGCGCCCGGCTGCGCGAGTTGGGGCTGCTGCCGCCGGGCCGGCTCCCCCGGGACGCGGACGCCCTGCTCGCCGCTCTCCCCCAGCAGCCGGGGGTGCGCACGTGACCGAGCCGGCGAGGGCGCGCGGCAGCAGAGCATCACCGAGCACGGGCACGACGAGCCGGGGGCACGTCCCGCTTGCGGCGGACAGCGAGGAGAGCCCGTGATCACCGTGGGGGTCGGGGCGTCCACGGGGGCGACCGTCGAGGAGGTCCTCGCCGCGGTGGACGCCGTGCTGCCGCCCGACGCCGCGCCGGTCGCCCTGGCCACCCTCGACGTCCGGGCCGTGGAGCCCGGCATCCGGGAGGCCGCCGCCCGGCGCGGCTGGCCGCTGACCGGTCACCCCGCGGGCGAGCTGGCCGGCGTGCCGGTGCCGGCGCCCTCGACCCGGGTGGCCGACGCGGTCGGCACGCCGTCGGTCGCCGAGGCCGCGGCGCTGCTCGGCGGCGGCCGGCTGGTGGTGGGCAAGACCGTGCACGGCCGGGTGACCGTGGCGGTGGCCCGCCGTCCCGGGGCGGCGGACTGCGACGGCCGGGCGGACGGCGGCGGGGACGTCGACCTCCGGCACCACGGCGACCGGGAGGTGGCCCCGGGCCTGGTCGACCTGGCGGTCAACGTGCGCGCCGACGCCCCGCCACCGTGGCTGCGGACGGTGCTGCACGCCGCGCTGGACGACAGCGCCGGGTACCCCGACCCCGGGCCGGCCCGGGCCGCCGTCGCCGCCGCGCACGGCCGACCGGGGTCGGAGGTGCTGCTGGCCGCGGGCGCCGCCGAGGTGTTCACCGTGCTGGCCCGGGCGCTCCGTCCCCGGCGGGCGGTGGTGCTGCACCCGTCCTTCACGGAGCCGGAGGCGGCGCTGCGGGCCGCCGGCCACCCGGTGGAGCGGCTGCTGCTGGAGCCGCCGGGGTACCTGCTGGACCCGGACGCCGTCCCGGTCGACGCCGACCTGGTGGTGCTGGGCAACCCGACGAACCCCACGTCCGTGCTGCACGGTGCGGCCGCGGTGGCCGCGCTGGCTCGGCCCGGCCGGGTGCTGGTCGTCGACGAGGCGTTCGCCGACACCGTGCCCGGCGAGCCGGCGTCGCTGGCCGCCCGCCGCGACCTGCCCGGCCTGCTGGTGGTGCGCTCGCTGACCAAGACCTGGGGGCTGGCCGGCCTGCGGGTCGGCTACGCACTCGGCCCGGCGGACCTGGTCGCCGCGCTCGCCGCCCAGCAGCCGCACTGGCCGGTGTCCACCCCGGCGCTGGCCGCCCTGGCCGCCTGCACCACCGACCGCGCCCGGGCCGAGGCCGAGGAGGTCGCCCGGCGCACCACCGGGCACCGGGCCGCCCTGCTGGCCGCCCTGCCGCCGCAGGTGCAGGTGGTGGGGACGCCGGCCTCGAGCTTCGTCCTGCTCCGGGTGCCCGGCGGCGCGGGGGTGCGGGACCGGCTGCGCGAGCGCGGCTGGGCGGTGCGCCGCGGGGACACCTTCCCCGGCCTGTCCGGCGACCACCTGCGGGTCGCCGTCCGGGACCCGGCCACCTCCCGTGCGTTCGCCGCCGCGCTGGCTGAGACCCTTGACCCGCACGCCGCCCCGATGGAGGACCGTTGAGCACCGACCCGAAGCCCTTCGCCGGGACCCCGCTGGGCGACACGATCGCCGCCGTCCGGCCGCGCGACGCCGCCGCCGAGCGCACCGCCCGCGACCGGCTGGACCGGATGACCAAGCCCCCGGGCGCGCTCGGCGTGCTCGAGGACGTCGCCGCGCAGCTGGCCGGCATCGCCGGCGCGTGCCCGGCGCCCCTCCCGGTGCCCGCGGCGGTGGCCGTCTTCGCCGCCGACCACGGCGTGCACGCCCAGCGCGTCACGCCCTGGCCGCAGGAGGTCACCGCCCAGATGGTGGCCAACTTCGCCCGCGGCGGCGCGGTGGTCAACGCCTTCGCCGCCCAGCTGGGCGCGGACGTGGTGGTCGTGGACGTCGGGGTGGCGACGTCCTACGCGGTGGACCCGACCGACCGGCTGCTGTCCCGCAAGGTCCGGTACGGCACCGCCGACCTGGCCGTCGGCCCGGCGATGACCGTGGACGAGGCGCGTCGGGCCGTCGAGGTGGGCATCGAGGTCGCCCTGACGCTCGCCGCCGACCACGGCTGCCTGGTGACCGGGGACATGGGCATCACCAACACCACCGCCTCGGCCGCGCTGATCTGCGCGTTCACCGGTGCCGACCCGGCCGCGGCGACCGGGCGGGGCACCGGCGTCGACGACCCGACGCTGGCCCGCAAGGTCGCGGTGGTCACCCGGGCGGTCGCCCGCGTGCCCGGTCGGCCGGCCACCCCGGAGCAGGCGCTCGCGGCGGTGGCCGAGGTGGGCGGGCTGGAGCACGCCGCGCTGGCCGGGTTCGTGCTCGGTGCCGCGGCGGCCCGCGTGCCCGTGCTGCTGGACGGCGTCATCGCCGGCGCGGCCGCGCTGGTCGCCGCCGCGCTCTGCCCGACCGCGCTCGAGCACGCGGTCGCCGGGCACACCTCCGCCGAGCCCGGGCACGCGCTGGCCCTGCGGGCGCTGGGCCTGCGGCCACTGCTCGGTCTGGACCTGCGGCTCGGCGAGGGCACCGGCGCCCTGCTGGCCGTCCCCCTGGTGGCCGGCGCCGCCCGCGCGCTGAGCGACGTGGCCACCTTCGACTCCGCCGGCGTGACCCAGAAGTCCGGCTGACCGGCGTGAGCGCACCGTCCGCCGACGCCTCGGCCGTCGTCTACCCGGTCGGCCTGCGGCTGGTCGGCCGCCGGGTCGTCGTGGTCGGCGGCGGTCAGGTGGCGCACCGCCGGGTGGCCGGGCTGCTGGAGGCCCGGGCCCGCGTCACCGTGGTCAGCCCGGACCTCACGCCGGCGCTGGAGGCCCTGGTCGCACCCGGCGCGGTCACCTGGCACCCCCGCGGCTACGTCGCCGGCGACCTGTCCGGCGCCTGGTACGCCGTCGCCGCCACGAACGACCCGTCGGTGAACGCCGCGGTGGCCGCGGAGGCCGAGGCGGCGCGGGTCTTCTGCGCGCGGGCCGACGACCGGTCGGCGTCGAGCGTGTGGACCCCGGCGGTCGGGCGCCAGGGCGACCTGGTCGTCGGCGTGCACGGCGGCGGGGACCCGCAGCGGGCCGTCGGCGTGCGCGACGCGGTGCTCGCCGGGCTCACCGACGGGTCGATCGCCGACCGGGCCTCCCGCGCGCCGGCCGGCGCGCCGGGCAGCGTCGTCCTGGTGGGCGGCGGCCCTGGCGACCCGGGGCTGGTCACCGTGCGCGGGCGGCAGGCCGTGGCGTCGGCCGACGTCGTGGTCGCCGACCACCTGGCACCCCAGGGGCTGCTGGCCTCGCTGCCGGTCGGGGTGGAGGTCATCGACGCCTCCAAGCTGCCCCGCGGGCGCTCGATGGCCCAGGAGCAGATCAACGACCTGCTGGTGTCCCGGGCCCGCGAGGGCAAGCGGGTGGTCCGGCTAAAGGGCGGTGACCCGTTCGTCTTCGGCCGCGGCTTCGAGGAGCTCGAGGCCTGCGCCGCGGCCGGCGTGCCGGTGGAGGTGGTGCCCGGGGTGACCAGCGCCATCGGCGTCCCGGGGCTGGCCGGCGTGCCGGTCACCCACCGGGGGCTGACCCACGAGTTCGTCGTCGTCTCCGGGCACGTGCCGCCCGGCCACCCCGCCTCGCTGGTCGACTGGCCGGCGCTCGGGCGGTTGCGCGGGACGGTCGTCGTGCTGATGGGCGTGGACACCGCACCGGCGATCGCGGCCTCGCTGGTCGAGCACGGGCGCCCGGCGGGCACACCGGTGGCGGTGATCAGCGACGGCGCGACGCCGGCCCAGCGCGTCCTGCGCACCACCCTGCAGGGGCTGGCCCGGACCATCGCCGACGAGGGCGTGCGGCCGCCGGCGGTGTGGGTGGTCGGGGACGTCGTCGCCTTGGGGCAGACAGACAGGAGTGTCGGTACCTCCTGAGAGGTTGCAGATGCTGTTGGGTGTCTAGGGTGAGGGCGGGTCCGTGACTGAGTTCGACATCGTCGATCCCGCTGTGGCGCGCAAGGCCCGCGGTGCTTTCTTCACGCCGCCAGCGCTTTGCGACTTCATGGTCCGATGGGCTGTCCGCTCCACGGCTGACAGCGTCCTAGAACCAAGCTGCGGGGAAGCTGCCTTCCTTCTCGCCGCACATGTACGCCTGTGTGAGCTCGGGGCTCGGAGTCCTCGTCTGAGTGGCTACGAGATACATGCACCTTCAGCGGAAGCAGCCAGAGTTGTCCTGCTCGAGGTGGGCACGGTTGCCGACATCCGGGTCGGGGACTTCCTCGCGGAGGCTGCCGCACCGAGCTTCTCAGCGGTTGTGGGTAATCCGCCTTACGTGCGCTACCAGTCATTCTCCGGTGATGCTCGCGCCAACGGGCTTCAAGCCGCGCTAGCACAGGGAGTCCGCCTCACCGGACTCTCCAGCTCCTGGGCACCATTTGTGGTTCATTCAGCGGGACACCTGGAACCCGGCGGACGTCTCGCGTTCGTCCTTCCCGCCGAACTCCTGTCTTCAACGTATGCCGCTTCCGTGAGATCCTTCTTGATGGAGACGTTCTCAGAAGTCTCGGTGATCTTGGTCGATAGCCAGGTGTTCCCTGGTGTACAGACCGAGGCGGTGATCCTGCTTGCCGACGGCAAGGGGGGCACCACGAACTCGATCAAATTTGCGCGTGTCCGTTCGCCTGGCGACCTGACGACCGTCTCGTTTGACATCACGCTGCAGCCGGAGCGTAGTACTGACAGGTGGACCGGGTCGCTTGTCACCAGTGGAGCAACGACCATCGTGGATGCGCTGCGAGCGTCAGGTTCATTCAGCCCCCTCCGCGAATGGGGTCGCGTCAACCTCGGGGCCGTTACCGGGAACAACAAGTACTTTGCATTGAGTCCCGCTCGCGCGGAGGAACTCGGACTGGGTCGGAATGATGTCGTGCGCTTATCGCCGCCCGGATCAGCTCACCTCAGGGCGTTGACCCTCAGCCGCACTGATTATGAACGACTAGGCCACCGCGACGCCAAGACGCTGCTCTTTCGCCCGAGTACGCCGACGTCCGCGGCTTGGCAGTACATCGCTGCTGGTGAAGCGGCCAGAGTGGATGGCGCCTACAAATGCCGCATACGGAAGCCGTGGTGGCTCGTTCCACTCCCTCCCGTCGCGGACATGTTCTTCACGTACATGAACGCGCACACGCCGCAGCTGGCCCTCAACCCCCTCGGCCTACACCACCTCAACTCCGTCCATGGCGTCTACCTGAATGCCCACCAGCGCGATCACGCAGCTAACCTGGCTCTCGCCAGCCTCAACAGCGTCACGACTCTCAGCGCCGAGTTCGTCGGCCGGGCTTACGGTGGCGGGATCTTGAAGATGGAACCCGGAGAGGCCGTAGCTCTCATGGTCCCATCCGCAGAACTCGTGGCTCGACTGGCCAAGCCGCTGAGCGAGTTGCGTCGGCCAGCGAGACGTCTACTCCAAGCAGGACAGCTCTCCACCGTCATCGGACTGGTCGACGAACTGGTACTACGAGAGGGATGCGGCGAGAGTGAGTCCGCAGTCAGCCATGTGCGGCGTGATCGAAATGCGCTTGCCAACCGGCGACATGGTCGCCGAGCAACCACAGTAGAGGCTTGACGCATGGCCAAGCGCCCAGGTAAGGCGTTGATGACCGGACCAGCCTGCCTGCCGTTTAGGCAACATCTAAGCGCGGTGAGGTTGGCTCACGTGACTCCGTCGTCGTGGCTGTCGGTGCAAGCTGACTTCATGGCGGCCATGGAGTCGTTCGACAATCAAGTGATCGCAGGGAATGCAAGCGACGGCGAGCGCCAGAACGGAAAAGGCGACTACTTTAACGACCTTCTCGCAGTTTTGCTCGAGAGCGCATCAAGCGTCCCCCTGAACAAGCGAACCGGAGTGAATGGCCTCATCTTCCCCAACCACAATCTGGACATTACATACCCGCAGACGCCGGGGGCCATCGCAGAAGTTTTGGTTGAGGCCAAAATGATGGGAACGCCTCAGCATCCCGGCAATGCGAGCACACAGGACATCGAGGGCCGCCCGGGATCGGCCGATCTACTAAAGCGTTGCAAGGAGGCCGGGTTCAAGACGATCGACCTGAAGGCCGCCTACGGGATGCTGCAGTCCGCGCTCGGCGGCCAGCAGCAGGAAGGCATGACAGGCGATCTAACGTCATGGTTGCGAACGGCCAAACCCCGCAGCTACATCGCCCTGGCTGTCCGGGTCACGAGCAAGTCCGATGCTGATGCGGTGGTCACTATGGCCCAGGCGATGACTCAGGTCGTCGATGGATGCGGGGTCTTCCTGTACCGGCCAGCGGGATACCGGGCAGGCAGTCTGCGGCCGGCCTCGTACGAGGAAGTTCGTGTGCCATCAGCAATCCAGCTCGTGCGCGTGATGCAGCGCATCACACAGGACCTGATCGCCGCGAAGGCACGAGTCGATGCAGCCGGACCCGACGTCCCGACGCTGCGCCCACCTTCCGCGGCTGTGGAGGAGTTGGTGCAGGCAGCGGAGGAGGCAGCAGGGGACTGACCGCTCAACCAGCGGCAGAAGTCCTACGAGCCCCTGTTGTCTAGTGGCACGCACTCGCCGGCAAGGCCGATGCGCGAGGCCGGTCGCAGACGAAGGCGTGCGGCCACCGGCGGTGTGGGTGGTCGGGGACGTCGTCGCCCTGGGCGCGTCGCACTGACCCCGAATGCTGCGTCCACTCAGTCCCCCTCGGGGGTCATCCGCGCAAGGACCGCCTCGACCTCGTTGTGGCCATGCCTGGGCCCGACTTCGGCCCGCCAGTGAGGGCACCAGCTCAGCGGGGTGTCGGAGAACCGGGTGTCCCGGCGCGTCGGATCGGCACCAGCGGCAAGCAGGTGCGTGACGCTGTCGGCCCGTCCGGAGTACACGGCCTCGTGCAGGGCGGTCGAGCCGTCGTGGTCGACGCCGTCCACCGGGGTGCCGGCGGCCTGCAGTCGGTCGATGACGTCCAGCCGCCCGTGCTCGGCGGCGATCCGCAGCGCCGCAACCCGGTCCCGCTCCGGCGTGCCGGGCCGGAGCGGCGCGGAGACGTCGCCGGCCGCCGCGGCCTTCACCAGGTCGGTGGCACCCGCGGCCAGCAGGACTTCCGCGACGTCGGTCAACCCGAAGACCCCGCGTGGCGGAGCGCGGTGCCGCCGGGCACGCCACTAGCGCCGGCTGCCGCGGTGACGGACAGGTCGGCCCCGGTATCCACCGGCACCCGCGCCACCTCGGCGTCGCCGTAGCTGGCCGCGGTCATCAGTGGCGTCTCAAAGTCGGTCGGGTCGCCCTCGACCGGCGCACCGGCGTCCCGCAGTGCCCGGGGCAGCAGCACGGCGGCGCCGTCCACGTCCCGCCAGCGGCCCCGGGCGGAGTCGTACGGCAGCATGGCCGCGTAGCCCAGCGGGCTCGCCCCCGCGAGGTGGTCGCACCGGTGGGACATCCGGGTCACCGCCACCTGCGGGCCTCGGCGAGAACCTGGCGCAGCCGGACGACGTCCCCGCGGTCGAGGACCTCCCGCTGCGCCACCTCGGTCGCCAGTGCCGCCCAGCTGGGGAAGCCGTGCTCGCGGCCAGCGCCAGCTGGGCGGGGGAGAGCGCCGTCCGGTCGGAGACGGCGCGCAGCTGGGCAAGGGCGTGCGAGTCGCCGCGCCGGGCCGCGCGGAGCAGGTCCTTGGCGCGTGTTCGCAGCTCCCGGCGGCTCGCGCGCGGGGGCAGATCGGGCATGACGGCCCTTTCGGCAGCCGGCGGTCCGCGGAGCCGGGCCAGGTGACGGTCGGGTTCGTGCAGGTGCTGCCTCATCGGTGCGGAGGCAGTCTCTGTCCTGCCCGCGGACCCGGGGGCGCCCCCAGCGCCGGCGCGATCGTAGCCGCAGCCGGCCGACCTGGCGGGTTGTACCGGAGCTCAGGACCCCGGCGCGGGCTCGCGGCCGGCGTTGCTGACCGGGGGCACCCGGCGCAGCGCCGGCGGGAGCCACCGCGCACCCGGCCCGTCGGCGGCGGCCTCGTCGTTCGGGTTGGACAGCGCGCACCGCTCCAGCGACAGGCAGCCGCAGCCGATGCAGGACTCCAGCCCGTCCCGCAGCCGGGTGAGCGCGGTGATCTGCTCGTCCAGGCGTGCCCGCCAGCCGGCCGACAGCCGGCTCCAGTCCCCCGCCGTCGGGGTGCGGCCGGACGGCAGCGTGGCCAGTGCGGTGCGGATCTCGGCCAGCGACAGCCCGACGTTCTGGGCGGCCCGGATGAAGGACAGCCGGCGCAGCGTGCTGCGCGGGTAGCGCCGGGCACCGCCGGCCGTCCGGCTGGCCGTGATCAGGCCCTGCTGCTCGTACCAGCGCAGCGCGGACGGCGCGACGCCCGCCCGGGCGGCCACCTGGCCGATCGTCATCGAGTCCATCGCACCCCTTGACCTCAAGTCAACTTGAGATCCGATGGTAGCGCCATGACATCCCCCACCGCGCTGATCACCGGCGCCTCCCGAGGCCTCGGTCTCGCCCTGGCCACCGAGCTCTCCGCCCGCGGATGGCGCCTCGTCGTCGACGGCCGCGACCCCGGCCGGCTGGCCGCCGCGGTCGCCACCCTGGCCGACCCGGGGTCGGTCACCTCCCACGCCGGCGACGTGGCCGACCCCGGCCACCGGGCCGCGCTCGCCGCCGTCGTCCCCGACCGCCTGGACCTGCTGGTGGCCAACGCCAGCGACCTCGGCCCGAGCCCGCTCCCGCGGCTCGCCGAACTCCCGCCGGCCGCCTTCGACCGACTGCTGCAGGTCAACACGGTGGCACCCCTGGCCCTGTTCCAGCTGCTGCTCCCAGCGCTGCGCCGGGCCGGCGGGCGGGTGCTGCTGGTCAGCTCGGACGCCGCGGTGGAGGCCTACGCCGGCTGGGGCGGGTACGGCGCGAGCAAGGCCGCGCTCGACCAGCTGTCCGCCGTCCTGGCCGTGGAGCACCCGGAGCTGCGCGTGTACGCCGTCGACCCGGGCGACATGGCCACCGACATGCAGCAGGCGGCGTTCCCGGGCGAGGACATCAGTGACCGGCCGGCCCCGGCGACCGTCGTCCCGGCGCTGCTCCGGCTGGTCACCGGCGAGCTGCCGAGCGGGCGCTACCGGGCCGCCGAGCTCGCGCCGGTGGAGGCCGGGCGATGACCGCGACCTTCACCCTGCCCCCCGGCTCCGAGGCGACCGCCCCGCCCGAGCAGCGCGGCCTGGCCCGGGACGGCGTCCGGCTGCTGGCCGCCCGCCCCGGAGCGGTGACCACGCACCGCTTCCGCGACCTCCCCGACCTGCTCGCTCCCGGTGACCTGCTGGTGGTCAACACCTCGGCGACGCTGCCGGCCCGGCTGGACGCACTGCGCGCCGACGGCGTCAGCACGCCGGTGCACGTGTCGACGACGCTGGACGACGGCAGCTGGGTGGTCGAGGTGCGCCGTCCGGACAACACCGGCCCCGAGCTCGGCGTCGAGCCCGGGTCGGTGCTCGACCTCCCCGGCGGGGTGACGCTGCGGCTGCTCGACGGCTTCCCCGAACCCGGCCGGGCCTCGCGGCTGTGGCGGGCGCAGACCACTCCGCAGGTCCCGGCCCGGACGCACCTGGCCGCGCACGGCCGCCCCGTCCGGTACGGCTACCTGGCCGGCCCGGTGCCGCTCGCGGCGCTGCAGACGGTGTACGCCACGGAGCCGGGCAGCGCGGAGATGGCCAGCGCGGGCCGGCCGTTCACCGCACCGCTGCTGGTCCGGCTGATGGCCGCCGGGATCGCGGTGGTGCCGCTGGTCCTGCACACCGGGGTGTCCAGCCCGGAGCTGCACGAGCCGCCGGCGCCCGAGCGGTTCGCGGTGCCCGAGGCCACCGCGCGGTTCGTCAACGCCACCCGGTCCGCGGGCGGGCGGGTGGTCGCCGTCGGCACCACTGTGACCCGGGCGCTGGAGACGGTCACCGGCGCCGACGGGGTCACCCGGGCCGGAGCCGGCTGGACGGACCTGGTACTGGGACCGCAGCGGCCGGCGCGGGTGGTGACCGGGCTGGTCACCGGCCTGCACGCTCCCGAGGCCAGCCACCTGCAGCTGCTGGAGGCGGTGGCCGGGCCGGAGCTGGTGGCGCTGGCGTACCAGCGGGCGGTGGACGAGCGGCTGCTCTGGCACGAGTTCGGCGACTCGACGCTGATCCTCCCGTGACGGGGTGCCGGGGCGCGGGCCCGGGTCCGGGTCCCGCCAGGGTGCTCGGACACGGCTCGTGTGATGTGCGCCACAACGCGTTACGGTCGACGGACGCCAGAGCTGACGTCCGGAGGCCCCCATGACCCGTCGCCGCATCCGTGCGCTCCTGGTGCCGCTGGCCGTGGCGCTGGCGGCCACCACCGTGGTCACCCCGGCCTCGGCCTCCGCTGACGGGTACCCGCAGCCGCCGGAGGTGGAGTACGTCGTGGACGAGGACGCGCTCCCCTTCGACGCCCTGCCCGGGACCGCGACATCCCGGTCCTGGGGCGTGCTGCACGACGCCGGGTACCGGATCGAGGTGCCCGACGCGTGGAACGGCGACCTGGTGATGTGGGCGCACGGCTACCGCGGCACCGGCGCCGAGCTGACCGTGGACACCCCGCCCGAGGGCCTGCGGCGGTACCTCGTCGAGCAGGGCTACGCCTGGGCCGCGTCGAGCTACGACGAGAACGGCTACGACGTCGCCTCCGGGGTGCGGAGCACGCACCGGCTGGTGCGGCACTTCGACCGGACGATCGGCGAGCCCGGCCGGCGGTACCTGGCCGGGGTCTCCATGGGCGGCCACGTCACCGGCGTCTCCATCGAGCGGTACCGGCACGAGTACGCCGGGGCGATGCCCGTCTGCGGCGTGATGGGCGACCGCCGGCTCTTCGACACGTTCCTTGACTACAACGCCGCCGCCCAGGCACTGACCGACACCCCGCCGGTCTACCCCGCCCCCGCCGACTACGTCGAGACGACGGCCGCGCAGATGCGGACCGAGCTGGGCACCCCCTACCCGGCGGTCCTCACCGAGGCCGGCCAGGACCTCCGCGCGCTGACCGAGCAGCGCACCGGCGGTGAGCGGCCGCTGTTCGACCTGGGCTTCGCCGCCTTCGCCGACTTCCTGTTCACCCTGTACCCCGTCTTCCCCGGGCTGGGCCAGGAGAAGGGGGCCGTCGGCGGCAACGCCGACACCGTCTACCAGCTCGACTCCGACCCGGCGCTGACCGCGGAGGAGGAGGCGCTCAACGCGGAGGTCCTGCGGGTGGAGGCGGCCCGCGGGAAGCGCGGGCTGTCCGGGGTGCCGGTCATCACCGGGCGCTTCGACGTCCCGGTGCTGACCATGCACGACCTCGGCGACCTGTTCGTGCCGTTCAGCATGGAGCAGGAGTACGCCCGGGACGCCGCCCGCCGGGGCAACGAGGACCTGCTGGTGCAGCGGGCCATCCGGGGGGTCGAGCACTGCGACTTCAGCGACGAGGAGTACCGGCAGGCCTTCGCCGACCTGGTCACCTGGGTGGAGGACGGCGTGCGGCCGGACGGCGACGACGTGCTCGACCCGGCCGTGGTGGCCGACCCCCGCTACGGCTGCCGGTTCACCGTCCCGCAGCGGCAGTTCGACGTCCAGGACTGCACCCCCACCGGCTGAGTCCCCGGCGTCCGGGCGGTCCGGCGCCCGGACCGCGGAAGTGCTCCGGTCGAGGAGACGCGGACGTGACCGGGGCCATAGGTTGTGTACGAGCAGCGTCGCCCGGCGGGACGGCGGCGCGCGGACCGCGGAGGTGGCGTATGAGCGAGACCGGGACGAGCGAAGCCCAGGGCCTGAGCAGCCCCGAGGGCGGTTTCCCCCCGCCGGAGAGCATCAGCGCGCAGGCCAACGTGGGGGCGGACGTCTACGAGCGCGCGGACGCCGACCGGGTCGCTTTCTGGGAGGAGGCGGCCCGCCGGCTGGACTGGACGCAGGAGTGGGACCAGGCGCTGGACTGGACGGACCCGCCGTTCGCCAAGTGGTTCGTCGGCGGCAAGCTCAACGTCGCGGTGAACTGCGTGGACCGCCACGTGGACGCCGGGCACGGCGAGCAGGTCGCCTACCACTGGGTCGGCGAGCCCGGTGACACCCGCACGATCACCTACGCGGAGCTCAAGGACGAGGTCTGCCGGGCCGCCAACGCCCTCACCGAGCTCGGCGTGCAGGCCGGGGACCGGGTGGCGATCTACCTGCCGATGATCCCCGAGGCCGTCGTCTCGATGCTGGCCTGCGCCCGGATCGGCGCCGTCCACATGGTCGTCTTCGGCGGCTTCTCCCCCGACGCGCTGGCCAGCCGGATCACCGACGCGGACGCGAAGGTCGTCATCACCGCCGACGGCGGCTACCGCCGCGGGGCACCCAGCGCCCTCAAGCCGAACGTCGACGAGGCGTTGGGGAAGGCCCAGGGGGTGCGGACCGTGCTGGTGGTCAAGCGCACCGAGCAGGACATCGAGTGGACCGAGGGCCGCGACGTCTGGTGGCACGACGTGGTGGCCGGCCAGTCGACCGAGCACCAGGCGGAGTCCTTCGACGCCGAGCACCCGCTCTACATCATGTACACCTCCGGGACGACGGCCTCACCCAAGGGCATCCTGCACACCTCCGGCGGCTACCTGACCCAGGTCGCCTACAGCCACTGGGCGGTGTTCGACATCAAGCCCGACACCGACGTCTTCTGGACGTCGGCGGACGTCGGCTGGGTCACCGGGCACAGCTACATCGTCTACGGGCCGCTGGCCAACCGGACGACGTCGGTGATGTACGAGGGGACGCCGGAGACCCCGCACCGCGGCCGCTGGTGGGAGATCGTCCAGGAGTACAAGGTCACGGTCCTCTACACCGCCCCGACCACCATCCGCACGTTCATGAAGTGGGGCGACGACGTCCCGGCCGGGTTCGACCTGTCCAGCCTGCGGCTGCTCGGCTCGGTCGGTGAGCCGATCAACCCAGAGGCCTGGCTCTGGTACCACAAGAACATCGGCGGCGGCCGCTGCCCGATCATGGACACCTGGTGGCAGACCGAGACCGGCGCGCACATGATCACCCCGCTCCCGGGCGTGACCACGCTGAAGCCCGGCTCCGCGCAGCGCACGCTGCCCGGCATCAGCGCCAAGGTGGTCGACGAGGAGGGCAAGCCGATCGAGCCGGGAGCCACCGGCTACCTGGTGCTCACCGAGCCGTGGCCGTCGATGCTGCGCACCATCTGGGGTGACGACCAGCGGTACAAGGACACCTACTGGTCCCGGTACGGCGAGGGCATCTACTTCGCCGGGGACGGCGCCAAGCTCGACGAGGACGGCGACATCTGGCTGCTGGGCCGGGTGGACGACGTGATGAACGTGTCCGGGCACCGCATCTCCACCACCGAGGTGGAGTCGGCGCTGGTCAGCCACCCGACGGTGGCCGAGGCCGCGGTCGTGGGCGCCACCGACCCGACCACCGGGCAGGGCATCGTGGCCTTCGTCATCCTCCGCGGGGACGCCGAGGACTCCGGTGACGAGCTGGTCAAGACGCTGCGCCAGCACGTCCGCAAGGAGATCGGGCCGATCGCCAGCCCCCGGCAGATCATGGTCGTCGCCGAGCTGCCCAAGACCCGCTCGGGGAAGATCATGCGCCGGCTGCTGCGGGACATCGCCGAGAACAGGGAGCTGGGGGACGTCTCCACGCTCACCGACTCCTCGGTGATGGACCTGATCAGCTCCAAGCTCCCCTCCTCCGCCTCGGAGGACTGATGAAGGACCCCCTTCCCCCCACCCTTCCCAGGCTCAGGGCGGGACCCTGAAGGGGGCCTGACCCTGCCGCTCGCACGCCCGGCGCGGGCCCCTGCAGCGGGGCCTCACCGGAGTGGGTCCGTCGGCGCCACGCCGACGGACCCACTCCGCGGGCGGGGTCCCGGGACGCGGTGGCGACGATCATGCGGCACGATCACCGACAGAACCGCCGTGCGCACCGCTCTCGGCGCTGACCAGGGAGGAGCCACCCGTGGCCCACAGCGCGACGACGTCCCACCTCACCGGCAAGGCCGCCGGGCCGGCCGAGCCCTCGATCGGCACGCTCGCCAAGAGCGCCATGACCGACGTGTCGACCCTCATCCGCAGCGAGATCGAGCTGGCCAAGGCCGAGATCGGGACGTCGGTCAAGCGCGGCGGCATCAGCGCCGGGGCGTTCGCCGTCGCCGGCGTGCTGGCCGCCTTCGCCGCCGTCTTCTTCTTCATCACGCTGGCCGAGTTCCTCACCTGGCTCGGCCTGCCGCGGTGGGTGTCCTACCTGATCGTCTTCGCGCTGCTCGTGCTGCTGGCCGCGATCGCCGGGCTGATCGGCTGGCGGATGGTGAAGAAGATCGAGAAGCCCGAGCGCACCCTCGAGACGCTGCACGACCTGCCCGACGTGCTGCGCCGCGAGTCCCCCGGCCAGCGGCAGCGCGACCTGCCCACCGTGCGCGGCGGGCAGGTGGTCCGGCAGGACGCGCACGCCCGGCTGACCTGAGCACGACGCACTGACCAGCGCACCGCTGCCCGGGCCCGGGCAGCCCGACGCCACCAGCGTCCTGCTGCCCGGCCCCTGGTCGCACCGCGACGTCTCCGCCAACGGCGTGCGGCTGCACGCCGCCGAGGCCGGCGAAGGCCCCCTGGTGCTGCTGCTGCACGGCTTCCCGGAGTTCTGGTGGGCCTGGCGGTCGCAGCTGGTGGGGCTCGCCGACGCCGGGCTGCGGGTGGTCGCCCCGGACCTGCGCGGGTACGGGGCCAGCGACAAGCCACCCCGCGGCTACGACCTCCCCACCGCGGCCGAGGACGCGGCAGCCGTCGTCCGTGCGCTGGGCGAGACGGAGGCGGTCGTCGTGGGGTCCGACTGGGGCGGCCTCGTCGGCTGGACGATGGCCGCGCTGCACCCTCGGACGGTGCGCAGGCTGGTCGTGCTGTCGATGGCCCACCCCCGCCGGCTGCGGGCCGGGATGGTCGACGCCCGGCAGCGGCACGCCTCCCGCTACGCGCTGCGCTTCCAGCTGCCCCGGCTCCCCGAGCGGCGGCTCACCCGCGCGGACGACGACCCGGTGGCCGAGCTGATGCGCCGCTGGTCGGGCCCGGACTGGGCGGGCACCGCCGACTTCGCCGAGGCCGTCACGCGCTACCGGTCGGCGTCCCGGATCCCGCAGGCGGCCTACGGGGCGATGGAGTACTTCCGCTGGGCCGGCCGCTCCCAGTTGCGGCCGGACGGGCTGCGCTTCGCCCGCCGGATGGCCGCGCCGGTGACCGCACCCACCCTGCAGCTGCACGGCGCCCTGGACAGCTGCGTGCTGCCGCAGACCGCCCGCGGGTCGGGGCGCTACGTGGCGGGGCCCTACGAGTGGCGCGAGCTGCAAGGCGTCGGGCACTTCCCGCACGAGGAGGCGGCCGCCGAGGTCACCGACGCGATCGCCCGCTGGGCCCGCTGACGAAGGACCCGCTCCTCCCCGACCCTCGCCAGCTCGGGCCGGCCCCCGTTCAGGGGCCCGCCGCGAGCTCGAACGGCCCCCGTTCAGGGGCCCGCCGCGAGCTTGCGAGCGGTGGGGGCAGTCAGGCCCCGTCCAGCGCGTCAGTGGCCCTGCTGCAGGGGCCCGCCGCGAGCTTGCGAGCGGTGGGGGGCAGTCAGGCCCCGTCCAGAGGCTCGCCCCGAGCTCGCGAGGGGTGAGGGGGGCGGGGTCCTTCTATTCGCAGGCGCCGGTGTCGGCGGCCGCGGAGGACTGGATCCCGGTCGTGGCGGCCGTCGCGACCTGGTCGGCGGTGAGCGCGTAGCCGGTGTCCGGGTCGTCGATGGCCGAGGCGAAGACCACCCCGAGCACCGAGCCGTCGGTGGCCAGCAGCGGCCCGCCGGAGTTGCCCGCGCGCACCTGGCCGAACAGCGCGTAGACGTCGCGGACGACGGTCCCCTCGGCGCGGAAGTCCGGGCCGCTGATCTCACCGCGGTCGCGCACCCGCGCCGGCCCGACGTAGAGCCCGCCGCCACCGGGATAGCCCATCACGATGGCCGAGGCGCCGGAGTCGACCGGCGTGGGCGTGAAGGCCAGCGGCACCTGGGGCAGCCCGGGGACGGCGAGCACCGCGACGTCGGTGGCCTCGTCGACGTACACCGGGGTCGCGTCGTAGCTCTCGCCCTCGGCCGTGACGACCGGGGCGGTGACCCCGGCCAGCACGTGCGCGTTGGTCATCACCCGCTCGTCGGAGTACACGAAACCCGAGCCGTCGATCTGCCGTGAGCACGCGGTGGCGACGCCGCGGATCTGCACCACCGAGCCCTGCACCTGCCCGACCACGGGGCTGGCGAGCAGCGCCTGGTCCGGCGCCGGCACGTCGCGGACCTCGGTCGGGGTGAGCGGGTCGAGGACGTCGGGCAGCCCCTGCCGGTCGATCGCCTCCCGCAGCGAGTCGTACAGCGAGCGGACGTCGTCGGGCACGCCCCGGTCGACCGCCTGCACCAGCGAGGACTGACGGACCTGGCCGGCGACGCCGGGGAACGGCGAGCTGGCCAGCGGCGTGGCCACCATCCAGGCCACCAGCAGCACAGCCAGGGCGGAGACCACGGCGCCGGCGACGGCGTCCACCACCTTGGCCGGCTCCCAGGTGACCCGGGTGCGGATCGCCCGGCCCACCACCCCGGCCAGCAGCTGGCCCAGCAGCGCCCCGACCAGGACGACGACCAGCGCGACGAACACCCGGCTGACGCTGGTGTCGGCCAGGTCGGCGGCCACCGGGCCGGACAGCTGCGCTCCGAGCACCGCGCCGCCGAAGAACCCGACGAACGAGGCGGCCGAGACGATCAGCCCCTGCCGGAAGCCGGACAGCGCGAAGAGCAGGGCGAGGACGATCAGCACCAGGTCCACGACGGACAACCCCCTCAGCCCTCGGTGACCGTCATGGTGCCGACCTGGCCCTGCGCGACGTGGAAGCTGCACTCGAACGGGTAGTCGCCCGGCGTCGAGACGGTGAACTCGACCGTGTCGGAGTCCCCCGGCGCCAGGTAGGGGATCGCCTCGGTGATGGCGGCCGGGCCGGCGTCCGGGGTGAACTCGAAGTTGTGGGTCATCTGCTCGGCCACGTTGCGGACGGTGACCCGCACCGGCCCTGGGGCGACGGTGAACGCGGCCGGGGTGAAGACGTAGTCGTCCCCGGTCTCCAGGACGACCTCCTGCACCCCGTCGGGCGCCGTGGTGACCGCGCCGACCGCGGGGCCGGGGGTCCGGGTGGCCTCCGGCAGGGTCGGCTCACCGCCGCCGCAGCCGGCGAGCAGGCCGCCGGCGAGCAGCAGCCCGCCCAGCAGCGCCCGGCCGCGCGGGACCCGGCGCGACGTCGCGGACGCGCCGGACCGGACTGGAGGCAGGGCGCCGCTCGTGGCCGCAGAAGCGCTCATCGCCCGGGAACCGTACGCGGCGCCGGGCCCGGTCCGGCGTCGTCGGCGACCGTCGGCGCGGCGCGGTCGGCGGCGTCGTCGTCCAGCGGGTCGACCTCGTCGGCGTCCGGACCGTCGGCCGGACCGGCGGCACCCGGCGCCGGCGGGGGGACGGCGAGCGGCCGGACGTCCCGGGTGTCCCAGGGGCGGGTCAGCCCGGCAGCCTCCAGGACCGCGTCCAGCAGCCCGGCGGTGAAGCCCCACACGACCATGTCGGCCACCCCGAACGCCGGCCCGACGTAGCCCGAGGGGTGCCGCACCCGGAAGCGGTTCGCCGGGTCGACGAGGTCGGCCAGCGGGACGCGCGCCACCCGGGCCACCTCGCGGGGGTCGCCCGTGGTGACCTCGCGCGGGTCGTCCCACCAGCCCACCACCGGGACGACGAGGTTGTCCGAGGGCCCGAGGAACAGCTCGGGCAGCGTGGCCAGCACCCGGACGCCGGCCGGGTCGACGCCGGCCTCCTCGTGGGCCTCCCGCAACGCCGTCCCCACGGGGTAGTCCTCCCCCGGGTCCGCGCCGCCGCCGGGGAACGCCGGCTGGCCGGCGTGGCTGCGCAGCCGGGAGGACTTCTCGATGAGCAGCACGTCCGGGCCGGCCGGGCCGGTGCCGAAGAGGATGAGCACCGCCGAGCGGCGGGCGGTGGCGCTGGGCGCGCCGTGCCGGTGTGGGAGCGGCAGGTCGCCGGCGGCGGCGACCAGCCGCCGCAGGTGCGCGGGGAGTCCGTCCGGGGCCGTGGGCAGGGAGCTCACAGCGTCACGCCCAGGTGGTCGGCGACCAGCTGCTCGAACTCCTCCAGGGAGTCCACCGGGCCGACCTCGACGTGCGCGAGGGAGCCGTCCGCGGCCAGGAAGTAGGTGTAGGGCAGCGCCCGGATCCCCAGCCCGTCCATCAGCGCGCCGTCGCCGTCGAAGGCACTGGGGAAGGTGGCGCCGGCGTCCGCGGCGAAGGACGTCGCCTGCGGCACGCCGTCCTTGCTGACCACGCCGAGGACGCGCACCCGGTCCCCCGCCGCGTCGGCGAGCTGCTGGACCACCGGCAGCTCCTCCCGGCAGGGGGCGCACCAGCTGGCCCACAGATTGAGCACCGTGGGCACCCCGGGGGCACGGCCGAGGTCCACCGCGCCGCCGGTGAAGCACTCCAGCCGGAGGGCGGGCAGACCCCCGGCCGCGGCAGGCTGGTCGGGCTGCTCCGGGCACGCGGCCAGGTCGGTCTCGGCCGACGCGACGTCGGGCACCGGAGCCGGCTGCTCCTCGTCCGCTCCGGAGCAGCCGCCGAGCAGCAGCCCGACGGCGACCGGGGCGGCCGCCAGCCGCGCGGCCCGGCTCACTCGGTGTCCGAGGCAGCGGGGCTCTTCACCAGCCGGCCGGCGACCTCGGGGTCCAGCGGGCCGATCCCGGCCGACGGGCACCACGAGGCCAGCCCGCATGCCCCGCAGGCCGGCTTCTTCGCGTGGCACACCCGTCGCCCGTGGAAGATCACCCGGTGGGAGAACATCGTCCACTCCTTCTTCGGGACGAGCTCGGCGATCTCCGTCTCGACCTTGACCGGGTCCTCCTCCGCGGTCCAGCCGAACCGGCGCACCAGCCGGCCGAAGTGGGTGTCCACGGTCAGCCCGGGGACCCCGAAGGCGTTGCCGAGGACGACGTTCGCCGTCTTGCGGCCCACGCCGGGCAGCGTGACCAGGTCGGGCAGGTTCCCGGGGACCTCCCCGTCGAAGCGCTCGACCAGCGCCTGTCCCAGGCCGATGACCGAGTTCGCCTTGGCCCGGAAGAAGCCGGTGGGCTTGAGCAGCTCCTCCAGCTCGGCGCGGTCGGCGCCGGCGTAGGCGGCCGCGTCGGGGTACCGGGCGAACAGCGCCGGGGTCACCCGGTTCACCGTCCGGTCGGTGGTCTGGGCCGAGAGGACGGTGGCCACCAGCAGCTCGAGCGGAGTGGTGAAGTCCAGCTCGCAGTGCGCATCGGGGTGGATCACGGCGAGCTCGCGGGCCATCCGGCGGGCGCGCCGGGTGCGGGCCAGCGGGCTCTCCGCCGGGTCGTACGGCGGCAGCCCGAGGCGGACGGCGCGGGCCGGGCGCACCGCGCGCACCGGACGCCGGGCGGGGGCGTCCGGCTGGACGTCGGACGGCTGGGCGCCGGACGGCTGGGCGCCGGACGGCTGGAGGACGGGCTGCGACACGCGCACGAGGGTAGGCCGCGGCGACGACGGCACCGACGGGTCATACTCGACGGCGGAGCGTGCGCCGGACGCCGCCCGACCGCTGGACGCGGTCGTCCCTCCCCCCGGGCCCGACGCGGCCCGGACACGTCGCCGAGGAGGTGCCGCGTGGTCGCCCTCATCGTCATCCTCTTCCCGCCGCTGCTGATCGCCTTCCTGCTCGTGATGGAGCGGGTGGAGGAGCCGCTGCGCCGGCCGACGTCCCAGCGCGAGGTCGAGGAGTTCCTCGGCACGGCCACGGCCGGCGAGGTCGACGCCCTGGCCAGCTCCGGCATCCGCCGGGCGATGAGCCGCTGGCGCCGCCGCCGTCGCGGCGTGGGCCGTGAGCGCGGGACCGGGCAGCGCGCGGTCACCGACCGGGGCGTCCCGATGGAGACCGCCGAACCCCGCTGACGGCCCGGCGCGCCGGGCCTGAGCACCCCCGGGCGACAGGCCCGACTGGCCCGACCCACTCAGAGTGGGCAAGCTGGTGACGTTCCGGAGTTGGCGTGCGTGACACAGGCCCTAGACTCCCCTGGACGCGGGTCGCCATCGCACCCGCGAGGACGTTGCGAGAGGTGCGCGTGGACGAGGTCCTTGCCCAGTCCGGTCTCTTCCAGGGACTGTCGGACGAGTCCGTCGAACCCGTGGCGAGCCAGCTGGAGACGGTCACGCTGCCCCGCGGGCGCGTGGTCTTCAACGAGGGCGAGCCCGGCGACAGCCTCTACGTCGTCCTCTCCGGCAAGATCAAGCTGTCCCGCCGGGCGCCCGACGGCCGGGAGAACGTGCTGGCCGTGATGGGCCCGTCGGACCAGTTCGGCGAGCTGTCGGTGTTCGACCCGGGCCCGCGCACGGCGTCGGCCACCGCGGTCACCGACGTCCGGCTGGCCAAGATGCCGCAGGCGATGCTGCGTCCGTGGATCGAGGCGCACCCCGAGGTGGGTGAGCGGCTGCTGCAGGTGCTGGCCCGCCGGCTGCGCCGCACCAACGACTCGGTCGCCGACCTGATCTTCACCGACGTCCCGGGCCGGGTGGCCAAGGCGCTGCTGCAGATGGCCGACCGCTTCGGCAGCCGGGAGAGCGACGGCCTGCGGGTCAAGCACGACCTGACCCAGGAGGAGCTGGCCCAGCTCGTCGGCGCCTCCCGCGAGACGGTGAACAAGGCGCTGGCCGACTTCGTGCACCGTGGCTGGATCCAGCTGCAGGGCAAGTCGGTCGTCGTCCTCGACGAGGAACGCCTCCGCCGCCGCGCGCGCTGACAAAAGGACCCACCTGCCCGAGGGCCCCTTCCGGTTCGCCGGAGGGGGCTCTCCTGCGTTACGGGCCGAGCGCCGGTGCGGACCCGAGCGGAGCGAGGTGGCCCGGGGACGGGACCCGGAGGGTCCCTCACCGGGACACGGCCAACGGCTCAACGCAGCCGGCGCCGGCACCTGATCGCGGTGCGGCCCGTCAGGGTCGCGATGTCATCGCGGTGCGGCCCGTCAGGGTCGCGATGTGAGTGGCGTGACCAGCCGGATGCGGGTGCCGTCGGGCAGCACCGCCCAGGTCCCGCCCGGGCCCCGCTCGAAGGTGGGGCTGATCGGCTCGAGCGGCGCCGGCGGGGAGCCGGCCATCGCGGCGGCCGCGTCGGGGAACAGCTGGAGCTGACCGAGGGTGTGGATCGTCGGCGGCAGCATGGACCGGGTGCCCGCAGCGTAGTCGGCCAGCGCCTGCCCCGGCGTCGTCCAGACGGCCTCGTCGGCCTCGCCGGAGACGTCGCGCGCCTCCTGACCGACCGGCAGCAGCGCGGCGAAGAACTTGGTGTCGTAGCGCCGCGCCTCCTCGGGCGGGGTGATCCAGTGCGCGTAGGGCCGCAGCAGGTCCGAGCGCAGCGCCAGTCCCCGCCCGGCGAGCAGCTCGGACAGCGACAGCTCCCGCGCGAGCAGCGCCTGCCGCTGCGCCTCCCAGTCGTCACCCGACACGTCCGGGACGACGGTCGCCCCGTCCCCCGGCCCGGCCAGCAGGACGCCGGCCTCCTCGAAGGTCTCCCGGACGGCGGCGCAGACCAGTTCGCGGGCCAACCGCTCGTCGCAGCCCCAGGCGGCCGCCCACTCCGCGGGCGCGGGGCCGACCCAGTGCACGTCGGTGTCGCCGTCCCGCGGGTCGACCCCGCCGCCGGGGTAGGCGGTCATGCCGCTGGCGAAGGGCATCCCCTTGGTGCGGCGCAGCAGGTAGACCTCCAGGCCGGGGGCGCCGTCGCGCAGCAGCAGCACGGTGGCCGCCTGCCGGATCACCGTCACCGCAGCTCGACGGTCAGCTCGACCTCGACCGGGGAGCCCAGCGGCAGCTCGGCCACGCCGATGGCGCTGCGGGCGTGCACGCCGGCGTCACCGAACACCCGCCCGAGGAACTCGCTGGCGCCGTTGACCACCCGGGGCTGGCCGGTGAAGCCCTCCGCGCTGGCCACGTAGCCGACGACCCGCACGACCCGGGCGACGGCGTCCAGGCCGACCAGGTCGTCGATGGCGGCCAGCGCGTTGAGGGCGCAGACCTTGGCGTCGGCGGCCGCGTCCTCGACCTCGACCGAGCCACCCACCTTGCCGGTGCGGCGCAGCCCGCCGTCGACGAAGGGCAGCTGGCCGGAGGTGAACACCAGCTGGCCGGCGCGGACCGCCGGGACGTAGGCCGCCACCGGCGCGGCCACCGGTGGCAGCCGGATGCCGAGCTCGCGGAGCCGGGCGTGCCAGCCCTGTGCCGGGTCGCTCATCGCCGGCCCCTCAGCTCGTCGGGCGCTTGAGGTAGGCGACCAGCTGGTCGCCGCCGCCCGGGCCCTGCAGGACGGTCACGAGCTCCCACCCGTCGACACCCCACGAGTCCAGGATCGCCTTGGTGTTGTGGATCAGCAGCGGGATGGTGGCGTACTCCCAGGTACGGCGGGTGGGTGCACTCATGACCGGGACGCTAGCGCAGCCGGGAGGGCGACAGGATGGAACGGCCCCGCCGCAGGGGCCCGGCGCGAGCCTCCGAGCGCTGGGGGGCAGGGGGGTCCTCCGACTCGTAGGCTGGCGAGGGTGAACCCCGAGCCGTCCTCCGTGCGGTGTCACGTCGTCACCGGCAAGGGCGGTACCGGGAAGACGACGGTCGCCGCCGCCCTGGCCCTGGCGCTGGCCGCCGACGGCCGGCACGTGCTGCTGGTCGAGACCGAGGGGCGGCAGGGCATCGCGCAGCTCTTCGACACCCCGCCGCTGCCCTACGAGGAGCGCCGGGTGGCGGTGGCCCGCGGCGGCGGCGAGGTGAAGGCGCTGGCCATCGACGTCGAGGCCGCATTCCTCGAGTACCTGGACATGTTCTACAACCTGAAGCGCGCCGGCCGGGCGCTGCGCAGGATGGGCGCGGTCGACTTCGCCACCGCGATCGCCCCGGGCCTGCGCGACGTGCTGCTCACCGGGAAGATCAAGGAGGCGGTGACCCGCCGCCACGACGGGCGGCCGGTGTACGACGCGGTCGTCGTCGACGCCCCGCCCACCGGCCGGATCACCCGCTTCCTCAACGTGACCGGGGAGGTCGCGGGCCTGGCCCGCTCCGGCCCGATCCACACCCAGAGCGAGGGGGTCATGGCGGTGTTCCGCTCACCGCAGACGGCGGTGCACCTGGTGACCCTGCTGGAGGACATGCCGGTGCAGGAGACCGCGGACGCGATCGGTGAGCTGACCGCGGCCAGGCTGCCGGTGGGGTCGGTGATCGTCAACATGGCCACCGAGCCGCTGCTGCCGGCCGCGAGCCTGTCCCGGACGGCGGAGGGCCGGCTCACCGGCGCCGACCTCGCCCCGGCCCTGGACGCCGCCGGAGTGTCCGGCGGCCCCGACCTGGCCGACGCCCTGGCCGCCGAGGCCGTGGAGCACGCCCAGCGCTGGGCGGCGCAGGACGCGCTGCGCGGCGTGGTCGAGCAGCTGGGCCGCCCGACGGTGGAGCTGCCGCAGGCGGTGGGGCCGGTCGACGTCGGCTGCCTGTTCGAGCTGGCCGACCGGCTGGGGCGGCACCTGCGCACCGAGGTGGCGGCGTGACCGCGGCCCCGGCCCTGGACCTGGCCGCGCTGGTCGCCGACCGGTCGACCCGGATCGTCGTCTGCTGCGGCTCCGGCGGGGTGGGCAAGACGACGACGTCCGCGGCGCTGGCCCTGGCGGCCGCGGGAGCCGGCCGGACGGTCGTCGTGCTGACCATCGACCCGGCTCGCCGGCTGGCGCAGTCCCTGGGGCTGGAGGAGCTGGACAACGAGCCGCGGCAGGTCGACGTCCCGGGGGCCGCCGGCCGGCTCGACGCGATGATGCTGGACATGAAGCGGACGTTCGACGACGTCGTCACCGCGCACTCGACCCCCGAGCGGGCCGAGCTGATCATGGCCAACCCGTTCTACCAGGCGCTGTCCTCGTCCTTCGCCGGGACGCAGGAGTACATGGCGATGGAGAAGCTGGGGCAGCTGCGGGCCACCGAGCGGTGGGACCTGGTCATCGTCGACACGCCGCCGTCCCGCTCGGCGCTGGACTTTCTCGACGCCCCCAACCGGATGAGCCGATTCCTCGACGGCACGATGATCCGGCTGCTGACCGCGCCCGCCCGCGCCGGCGGGCGGGCCGGGGTCCGGCTGGTGGGGGCCGGTTTCATGATCTTCAGCCGGATCATCAGCAAGATCCTCGGCGGCCAGCTGCTCAGCGACATCTCCTCGTTCGTCTCCGCCCTGGACACGATGTTCGGCGGGTTCCGCGAGCGGGCGACGGCGACCTACGAGCTGCTCCGCGAGCCCGGGACGCAGTTCGTGGTGGTGGCCGCCCCCGAGCCGGACGCACTGCGCGAGGCCTCCTACTTCGTGGACCGGCTGTCCACCGAGGGGATGCCGCTGGCCGGCCTGGTGCTCAACCGCACGCACCCTCCCGCGACGACGGCGTTGTCGGCGAACCGGGCCGAGGCCGCCGCCGAGGCGGTGGCCGAGGCCGGAGGCCGGGGGGCCAAGCTCGCCGCGGGAGCGCTGCGGGTGCACGCCGAGCGGATGCTGCTGGCGACCCGGGAACAGCGGCTGGCCGACCGGTTCACCAGCGCGCACCCGGAGGTGGGCATGCGCACGGTGCCCGCCGCAGCCGGCGACGTCCACGACCTGGCGGGGCTGCGGACGATGGCCTCGGCGCTGCTCGGCGCCGAGGACGACACCCCGACCGGCACGCCGCGCAGCCGGGTCCTCCCGGCGCGTCCCTGAGCGACGCGCCGGGACGTACAACGGCCCGGTAACGGTGCACCGGGGCGCTCGCGCGTCGGCGTGCGACGGGCGCCACCCGGCCTCCGGGGACAGGTACCTTGGCCTGCGATGTCTGCTTCTGCACGCCTCCGTCTCGGCGCCCTGGGCAAGCTGGCCGCGATCATCGTCGTGGCCGGCGTGCTGGTCGCCGCGCTGCTGTTCCCCTGGATCGGTGGGACGGGTCTGGTCGCTCGCAACTCGGCGTCCCTGCTGGACGCCCTGCCGGTCGAGCTGACCGACGCCACGCCGAACGGGAACACCACGGTGCTGGCCGCGGACGGCTCGGTGATCACCCAGTTCTACGTGAACAACCGGACGCCGGTCGCCCCCGAGCAGATCTCGCCGGTGATGAAGCAGGCCATCGTCGACATCGAGGACAGCCGCTTCTACGAGCACAACGGCCTGGACGTGCAGGGCACGATGCGGGCGCTGGCCACCAACCTGGCTGCCGGCGAGGTGCAGGAGGGCGGCTCCACGCTCACCCAGCAGCTGGTGAAGCAGACCCTGCTGCAGACCGCCGACACCGCCGACGAGCGGGCGGCGGCGGTCGAGCAGAACGGGCCGGAGGGCGTCGCCCGCAAGCTGCGGGAGGCCCGGCTGGCCCTCGCCCTGGAGCAGACGTACTCCAAGGACGAGATCCTCACCCGGTACCTCAACATCGCCTACTTCGGTGAGGGCGCCTACGGCATCCAGGCCGCGGCGCAGACCTACTTCAGCGTCAACGCCGCCGACCTCTCGCTGCCGCAGGCCGCGATGCTGGCCGGGCTGGTGCAGAGCCCGACCAACGACGACCCGCTGGTGAACCCCGAGGCCGCGAAGGTGCGGCGGGACCAGGTGCTCAACCGGATGCACCAGTTGGGCCACATCACCGACCAGGAGCTCGCCGACGTGTCGGCCGCCCCGGTCGAGACCGCGCCCGGCGCCCGGCCGCCGAACGGCTGCGCCTACGCCAGCATCGGCGGCTTCTTCTGCGGCTACCTCGAGCAGTACCTCACCGGCACGCTGGGGCTGACCCAGACCGAGATCGACAACGGCGGCTGGACGATCCAGACGACGCTGCGCCCGGACATGCAGGCCGCCGGCGACCAGGCGGTGCTCAACAGCCTGCCGATGGGCGCGGACCTGGCCGGCATCTACACCGCCGTCGAGCCGGGGACCGGCGAGGTGCTGGCGATGAGCACCAACCGGCGCTACGGCTGCGACAGCGCCGTCGACCCATCCTGCGAGTCGGTGCTGCTCAACGTGGTGCCCAGCCAGGGGTCCGGCTCGACCTACAAGGTCTTCACCGCCGCCTCCGCCCTCGAGCAGGGCTACGGGATCAACTACCGGCTGACCACCAGCGACCCCTACTACTCCCGGGTCTTCAAGAAGAACGGCGGCACCCGGGGTCCGGCCTACGGGCCGATCGGCAACGTCGGCACGCTGCCCAACACGCTGACCATGCACGACGCGCTCGTCCGGTCCTCCAACACCTACTTCGTGGGTCTGGAGGACACCCTCGGCAGCCTCGGGGGGCCGGTGACGATGGCCCAGCGGATGGGCCTCAACCTGCCCGAGGACCGGGCCAAGGAGGTCATCGAGGGGCGGCAGGCCTCCTTCACCCTCGGCCCGATCGAGACCAGCCCGCTCTACCTGGCCAGCGCCTACTCGACGCTGGCCGCCAGCGGCACCCGCTGCGCACCGACCCCGGTCGTGCAGATCCTCGACGGGTCCGGTCAGCCGCTCACCCGGGACGACGGCTCCCCGGTCGTGACGAACGACAACTGCACCCCGGAGGCCATCCCGCCGGGTGTGGCCAACACCCTCAGCCAGGCGCTCCTGGACGACGTGCGGAGCAGCGCCGGCACCGGCACCCGGGCCAACGTCCCCGGCCACGACATCGCCGGCAAGACCGGCACGTCGCAGAGCCGGTTCTCCGCGGCCTTCGTCGGTTTCATGCCCGACTACACCGCCTCGGTCATGGTGCTCAACCCCAAGGGCAACCAGGACGTCGGCAGCTACGGCGGCGGCCGGCCCGCGCAGATCTGGCACGACGCGATGAAGCCGATCCTGGACCAGGGCCCGACCCGGAAGTTCCCCCCGGCCGACCCCGCCGTCGCGGCCGGCACCAAGGGCGGCGGCGCCGTCCTGTCCACCCCGCGGGACGACGACGATGACGACGACCGCCGCTCGACGCCGCGGCGGAGCAGCAGCCCGGCGCCCCGGTCGTCCGACCCCGCCCCATCCTCGGAGCCGGCGCCCGCCCCCGAGCCCGCGCCGTCCCCCGAACCGCCTCCCGCCCCGGTCGACCCGGCGTCGCCCAGCCCCACCCAGTAAGGGGAGCACCCGGCCGAACGGGGTTCCTCATCCGAGCTGGCGGCGGACCTCGGCGGCGACCCGGCCGCCCTCGGCGCGGCCGGCGACCTGGGCCTGCACGGCGCCCATCACCCGGCCCATGTCCTTCATGCCGGACGCCCCGGTGCGGGTGACCACGTCGGCCACCAGGGCCGCGAGGTCGGCGTCCCCCAGCTGCGCGGGCAGGTAGCCGGCCACCACCGCCTCCTCGGCACGCTCGCGCTCGGCCTGCTCGCTCCGGCCGGCCCCGGCGAAGGCCTCCGCGGCCTCCCGGCGCTTCTTGGCCTCCCGCCGCAGCACGCCCTGCACCTCGTCGTCGGACAGCTCCCGCGCCTCCTTGCCCGACACCTCCTCGGCGGTGACCGCGGCGAGCACCATGCGCAGCGTCGCGGTGCGCAGCTCGTCACGGCCCTTCATGGCGGTGGTCAGGTCGGTACGCAGGCGGTCCTTGAGCTCGGGCACGCGTCCAGCCTGCCACCCGCCCGGTCACCCGGGATGCCCTCCTCCCGGCAGCCCTAGGCTCGGGGGATGCGTGCGCTCACCGCCGTCCCCACCGCCGTCCTCGCGACCGGCGCCGCCACCGTGGCCTACGCCGGCCTCTACGAGCGCACCCGGTGGACGCTGCGCCGCTTCGACGTCCCGGTGCTCGCCCCCGGGTCGGACCCGCTCCGGGTGCTCCAGCTGTCGGACCTGCACATGACCGCCGGGCAGACCGGCAAGCAGGAGTGGGTGGCCGGGCTGGCCGCGCTGGAGCCGGACCTGGTGATCACCACCGGGGACAACCTCGCCGGGATGGACGCCGTCCCGGCGACGCTGCGGGCGCTGGACCCGCTGCTCGACCTCCCCGGGGCCTTCGTGCTCTCCAGCAACGACTACTTCGCGCCGCGTCCGAAGAACCCGCTGAAGTACTTCTGGACCGACCACAAGCGGGTGCACGGCGAGGAGCTGCCGTGGCGGGACCTGCGCGACGCGATGACCGCGCGCGGCTGGGTCGACGTCACCAACGCCCGCGGGGAGCTCGTCGTCGACGGCCGCCGGATCACCCTGGCCGGCCTGGACGACCCGCACATCCAGCGGGACCGGTACGAGCTGGTGGCCGGTCCGGCCGACCCCACGGCGGACCTGCGGCTGGGGCTGGTGCACTCCCCCGAGCCCCGGGTCCTCGACCAGTTCGTCGCCGACGGCCAGGACCTGCTGCTGTGCGGGCACACGCACGGCGGGCAGCTGCGGGTGCCCTTCTACGGCGCCCTGGTCACCAACTGCGGCATCGACCGGCAGCACGTCCGCTGGCTGCACCGTTGGGCGCAGCCGACGACGGCGCGGCCCAACGGCACCTGGCTGCACGTGTCGGCCGGGCTGGGCACCAGCCCCTACGCGCCGGTGCGGTTCGCCTGCCCACCGGAGGCGACGCTGCTGACCCTCACCGCACGGACCGGGTGACACCGGCGGGAGACGCGTCGCGCCGGTCGGATAGAGTGGTCGGCGCACCGCGGGGTGTGGCGCAGCTTGGTAGCGCGCGTCGTTCGGGACGACGAGGCCGCAGGTTCAAATCCTGTCACCCCGACCATTCAGGGACCGCCGATCGGCGGTCCCTGAGTCGTTTCCGGCACCTCCCCCGGGGGCACCCACCCGCCGATGACCGAATGGCTGCTCCTCCTGGCCGCGGTGCTGCTCACCGCACTGACCGGTTTCTTCGTCGCAGCCGAGTTCTCCTTCACCACCGTGGACCGCGGGCAGGCGGAGCGGGCCGCCGACGGGGGTGACCGCGGCGCGGCCGGGGTGGTGACCGCGCTGCGCGGCCTGTCGACTCAGCTCTCGGCCGCCCAGCTGGGCATCACGATCACCACGCTGGTCGTGGGCTTCCTCGCCGAGCCGGCGCTGGGCGGACTGCTGGAGCCGGTCCTCGAGGCCGTCGGGGTGCCGGCCTCCGCGACGCCGGCGGTGGCCGTCGGGCTGGCCATCGCCCTGGCCACCACGCTGCAGATGCTGCTCGGTGAGCTCGGCCCCAAGAACCTGGCCATCGCCCGGCCGCTGGGGACCGCGCGGGTGGTCGCCCCGGGCATGCGCGCCTTCACCACGGTCAGCGGCCCGGTGCTGCGCGTCCTCCAGGCGCTGGCCAACGGCATCGTGCGGCGGCTGGGCTTCGAGCCCAAGGAGGAGCTGGACGACGTCCGCGGCGCCGAGGAGCTCGCCGCCGTGGCCCGCCGGTCGGCCGAGGAGGGCGACCTCTCCCCCGTCGCCGCACGGCTGCTCGGCCGGTCGCTGGGGCTGCGGCAGAAGTACGCCACCGACGTGATGACCCCCCGCACCCGGCTGTGGACGCTGAGCGCCAGCGCCACGGCCGCCGACGTGATCGACGCGGCCATCCGCTCGGGCAACTCCCGGTTCCCGGTCTACGGGGCCGACCTGGACGAGGTCACCGGGGTGGTGCACGTCAAGCACGCGGTCGCGGTCCCCGAGGCGGAGCGGGAGCAGCGCAGCGCCGGCGAGCTGGCCGCCCCGGTCCTCGCCGTCCCCTCGTCGCTGCGGCTGGACCCGCTGCTGGACCTGCTCCGCGACCAGGGCCTGCAGATGGCGCTGGTCGTCGACGAGTGGGGGGCGACCCACGGCATCGTCACCCTCGAGGACATCGTCGAGGAGCTCGTCGGGGAGATCACCGACGAGACCGACCGCCCGTTGCGCCAGCTGCGCCGCGCCGGCGACACCTGGGAGCTCTCCGGGCTGCTGCGCCCCGACGAGGTCCGCGACCGGACCGGCATCGACGTCCCGGAGGGCCGCTGGGAGACCGTGGCCGGCTACGTCATCGACGCGCTCGCCCGGCTGCCCGAGGAGGGCGACTCGGTGGACGTGGACGGTCACCGGCTGACGGTGACCGACGTGGAGGGACGGCGGCTGGCCCGGCTGAGCGCCGACCCCCTGCCCGCGCGCGACGCCGACGGGGACACCGACGGGGACACCGTGGCCGCGGAGGTCTCCCGGCGTCCCGGCGGGGCGACCGCCGTCCGCGCCGGCGAGGTGGCGCAGGCATGAGCGACGTCGTCAGCCTGCTGGTCCTGGTCGCCCTGCTGCTGGGCAACGCCTTCTTCGTCGCCGCGGAGTTCGCGCTGGTGTCGGTCCGCGCCGACCAGCTGGAGCCGCGCGCGGCGGCCGGGTCGGTCCGGGCGCAGAAGACGCTGGCCGCGCTGCGGAACGTCTCGCAGATGATGGCCGGCGCCCAGCTGGGCATCACGCTGTGCTCGCTGGGCCTGGGCGCCGTCGGCGAGCCGGCGGTCGCGCACCTCATCGAGGTCCCGCTGGCGGCGATCGGTGCGCCGGAGGCCCTGCTGCACCCGATCGCCCTGGTGATCGCGCTGGCGCTGGTCACCGTGCTGCACATGGTGCTGGGCGAGATGGTGCCCAAGAACATCACCATCGCCGGGCCGGACCGCGCGGCGCTGGCCCTCGGTCCGGCGCTGGCGGTCATGGTGCGGGTGCTCCGGCCGTTCATCTGGTTCTTCAACGTCACGGCCAACGCCTTCGTGCGGCTGTTCGGGGTGACGCCCCGGGACGAGATCGCGGCGAGCTTCGACGAGTCGGAGATCCGTTCGATGATCAGCCAGTCCCGGCAGGAGGGGCTGCTGGGCAGCGAGGTCAGCGAGCTGGCCGCGGGCGCTCTCACGTTCGAACAGCACGACGTCCGGTCGGTGCTCATCGAGCCCGGCCAGCTGGTGACGGTGCCGCGCTCGGCCACCCCGCGGGACCTCGAGTCGGTGGTCGCCGAGCACGGCTTCAGCCGCTACCCGGTGCGCGCCGACGACGGCACGCTGACCGGGTACGTGCACGTGAAGGACGTGCTGGGGAGCGGTCCGACGTCGCGGGAGCAGCCGATCCCGGACCAGGCGGTGAAGGACTTCGTCGAGCTCTCCCCCGGCGAGCACCTCCCCGAGGTGCTCCAGGAGATGCGGCGCACCGGGTCGCACCTGGGCCGCGTGACCGGCGAGGCCGGCGAGGTGGTCGGCCTGGTGGCCCTGGAGGACGTGCTGGAGCAGCTGATCGGCGACGTCCGGGACGCCGCCGACGAGGGGCGCGCGGCCGCGGCCTCGGCCGTCGGGTCCGGGGCCGGCAGGACGGCGGGAGCCGGCGCCGGGGGAAGATGAGCCGGTGAGCGCCGACACGACCCCGACCGAGACCGCCCTCCCACCCGAGGTCACAGCCCGCTGGCAGGCGCGGTTCCGCGCTCCCCGGGTGAGCCTGCCGGAGTGGGCGGAGGAGGCGCCGAGCCGGTGCCTGTACGCCTCCGACGTCAGCGGCGTGGTCGAGCAGTACGCCTGGGACCGGGACACCGACACCCACCGCCAGGTCACCGACCGGCCCAACGGCACCTCGATCGCCACGCTCAGCCCGGACGGGGAGAGCATCTGGTGGTTCGCCGACACCGACGGCGACGAGTTCGGCGTGTGGCAGCGCCAGCCGTTCACCGGCGGCCCGGACTCCCCGGCGCTCCCCGAGGTGGGGCCGGCCTACCCCGCCGGGCTGGAGATCGGCCGGACGGTCGTGCTGGCGGGCCGGTCCACCGACGACGGCAGCGAGCTGTGGATCGCCCCCTCCGACGGCGCCCCGTCGGTGTTCCACCGCACCCAGGACACCGCGTCGGTCGAGGCGCTGACCCACGACGACACGCTCCTCGTCTACTCCCACTCCGAGCACGGCGACCCGCGGTACCCCGCGCTCCGGGTGCTGCGCACGGACGACCTGTCGCTGGTCGCCGACAAGTGGGACGGCGAGGGACGCGGCCTGCACGCGCTCGCCTTCGCCCCCCGGGACGGCGACGCCCGGCTGCTGGTCGGGCACGAGCGCCGCGGCCGCGAGGAGCTGCTGATCTGGGACGTCGTCCGCGGCACCGAGACCGAGCTAGTGCTCGACCTGCCCGGGGACGTGACCGCCGGCTGGTACCCCGACGGCACCGCCCTGCTGGTCGGGCACGACACCGCGGCCCGCAGCGAGCTGTACCGGTACGACCTGGTCACCGGCACGCTGGAGGCGCTGGACACCCCGCGCGGCGTCGTCCGCGGCGCGACCGCCCGTCCCGACGGCTCCGTGGAGCTGGCCTGGTCGTCCTCGGAGCGGCCGCCGGTCATCCGCCGCGCCGACGGTCCGGTGGTGCTGGCCGCCCCTGGCGAGGAGCCGCCCGCGGCGTACCCGCTGGAGGACCGCTGGGTCCCCGGCCCGGGTGGCGACGTCCACGCGCTGCTGGTCCGGCCGGCCGGGCCCGGGCCGCACGCGACGGCGTTCCTGGTGCACGGCGGCCCGGAGGCGCAGGACGACGACTCCTACCGCGCCCGGCGGGCGGCCTACGTCGACGCCGGGTACGCCGTGGTGCACGTGAACTACCGGGGTTCCAGCGGCTACGGCAGCGAGTGGCGCGACGCGCTCACCGGCCGGCCCGGGCTCACCGAGCTGGAGGACGTCGCCGCCGTCCAGGACGCGCTGGTGGCCGAGGGCGTGGTCGACCCCCGGCGGGCGATCATCTCCGGCGGGTCGTGGGGCGGGTTCCTCACGCTGCTCGGGCTGGGCACCCAGCCGGAGCGCTGGGCGGCCGGCATCGCCGAGGTCCCGGTGGCGGACTACCTGGCCGCGTACGAGGACGAGATGGAGGGCCTGCGGGCCTACGACCGGGCGCTGTTCGGCGGCTCACCGGACGAGGTGCGGGACGTGTACGTGCGCTCCTCGCCGATCACCTACGTCGACGCCGTCGCCGCGCCGGTGCTCGTCGTCGCCGGGGCCAACGACCCGCGGTGCCCCATCCGGCAGATCGACAACTACCTCGCCGCCCTCGTGGAGCGGGACAAGCCGCACGAGGTGTACCGCTTCGACGCCGGCCACGGCTCGCTGGTGGTCGAGGAGACCATCCGCCAGGTCGAGGTCGCCCTCTCCTTCGCCCTGCGGCACGTCCGGCCCTGACCCCGGCGGGCTCCCGGCACCGGGAGCCCGCTCAGCGGTCGCGCGGACCGGCGACCCGGCGCCGGCGGGGTGCGAGCAGCGCGTCCCGGGCGGTCCGCCTCCGCGACCGGACGGCGCGCCGGAAGCGCTCCCGGGCGCCGGCGGGGTCGCCGGGCGCGTAGGCGTACCAGCCGAGCTCCTCGCTGGGCGGGTCCGGCGCCCGGTCGTCGTCCCGCATCCGGTCCCGGACGTGCTGCAGCACCCGCTCGGCCAGCGCGTCGTCGGCCAGCAGGACGGCGAGGTCCTCCGGGTCCCGCTGTTCGGCGGCCAGCGCCCCGGTGACCCACTCGTGCAGCCGCGGACCAAAGGCGCGCTCGGCGCCGTCGGTCAGCACGGCGTGGGCGGCGTCCAGCGGGACGCCGCTGTCCAGCGCCGAGTCGAGTTCCACCCACGCGCGCAGCGTGTAGAGGTCCGGCCCCGGCCAGGGGCGTTCGCGGGCCTGGTCGAGCGCGGCCTGGAGTTCGGGAGGCAGCTCGTCGGACGTCACCACGCCATCCTGCGCCGTGGACCCGGGTCGATCACCGTCGTGCGGCGACACCGGCCGGCCCGGCGGGCAGCCGGGCGACGACGGTCAACGGCGAGCGGCGAGGACCAGCTCGGCGATCTGCACGGTGTTCAGGGCCGCGCCCTTGCGCAGGTTGTCGTTGCTGACGAACAGCGCCAGCCCGCGGCCGTCGGGGACCCCGGGGTCCTGGCGGATCCGCCCGACGTAGCTGGGGTCGCGGCCGGCCGCCTGCAGCGGGTTGGGGACGTCGGACAGCTCCACCCCCGGCGCCGAGGCCAGCAGCTCGGTGGCCCGGTCGACCGACAGCGGGCGGGCGAACTCGACGTTCAGCGACAGCGAGTGGCCGGTGAAGACCGGGACCCGGACGCAGGTGCCGGACACCAGCAGGTCCGGGATGCCGAGGATCTTGCGGCTCTCGTTGCGGAGCTTCTGCTCCTCGTCGGTCTCGAACGTGCCGTCGTCCACGATCGAGCCGGCCAGCGGCAGCACGTTGTAGGCGATCGGGCGGACGTACTTCACCGGCTCGGGGAAGCTGACCGCCGACCCGTCGTGGGTCAGCGCCGCCGCCTTGTCGACCACGGCCTTGACCTGGCCGTCGAGCTCGTCGACGCCGGCCAGCCCGCTGCCCGAGACGGCCTGGTAGGTGCTGGCCACGATCCGGGTCAGCTGCGCCTCGGCGTGCAGCGGCGCCAGCACCGGCATCGCGGCCATGGTGGTGCAGTTCGGGTTGGCGATGATGCCCTTGCGGACCTCGCCCAACGCCTGCGGGTTCACCTCGCTGACCACCAGCGGCACGTCGGGGTCCCGCCGCCAGGCCGAGCTGTTGTCGATGACGGTCACCCCGGCGGCGGCGAACCGCGGCGCCTGCGCCGTGGAGGTCGACCCGCCGGCGGAGAAGATCGCGATGTCCAGGCCGGCCGGGTCCGCGGTGGCGGCGTCCTCGACGGTGATCTCGCCGTCGCCCCAGGGCAGGGTGCTGCCGGCGGAGCGGGCGGAGGCGAAGAACCGCAGCTCGCTGATCGGGAAGCGCCGCTCCGCGAGGATCTCGCGGACCACGGCCCCCACCTGTCCGGTGGCGCCGACGATGCCGACGCGGAGTCCCTCGGTCGTGCTCATCGTCCGGTCCCTCCGTAGACCACGGCCTCGACGTCGGAGCCGAGGTCGAAGGCGTCGTGCACCGCGCGGACGGCGACGTCCAGGTCGGTGTCCCGGCACACCACGGAGATGCGGATCTCCGAGGTGCTGATCAGTTCCAGGTTGACCCCCGCGTCGGCCAGCGCCCCGAAGAACCGCGCCGACACGCCGGGGTGCGAGCGCATCCCGGCGCCGACCAGGGACACCTTGCCGATGTGCTGGTCGAAGCTGACGTCGGTGAAGCCCACGGTGTGCTTGACCTGCTCCAGCGCCGCGAGCGCGGTCGGCCCGTCGCTCACCGGCAGGGTGAAGGAGATGTCGGCGAGCTTGCTGGCGTCGGCCGAGACGTTCTGCACGATCATGTCGATGTTGACCTCGGCGTCGGCGAGGACGCGGAACAGCTGCGCCGCCTCGCCGGGACGGTCGGGCACCCCGAACACGGTAATCTTGCCCTCGCTGCGGTCGTGCGCGACGCCGGTGATGATGGCCTGTTCCACGCTGAGGTCCTCCATGGAGCCGGCCACGATCGTGCCCGGGAGCTGTGAGTAGGAGCTGCGGACGTGCACCGGGATGCCGTAGCGGCGGGCGTACTCGACGCAGCGCAGCATCAGCACCTTGGCCCCCGAGGCGGCCAGTTCGAGCATCTCCTCGTAGGTGATCGTCTCCAGGCGCTTGGCGTTGGGGACGATCCGCGGGTCGGCGGTGAAGACGCCGTCCACGTCGGTGTAGATCTCGCAGACGTCGGCCTGCAGGGCCGCGGCGACGGCCACGGCGGTGGTGTCCGACCCGCCGCGGCCCAGCGTGGTGATGTCCTTGGTGTCCTGGCTGACGCCCTGGAAGCCGGCGACGATGACGATCGAGCCCTCGTCGAGCGCCTGCCGGAGCCGGCCGGGGGTGACGTCGATGATCCGCGCCCGGCCGTGGCTGGACGTGGTGATGACGCCGGCCTGGGAGCCGGTGAACGACCGCGCCTCGTACCCGTGCGTGGAGATCGCGATGGCCAGCAGCGCCATGGAGATCCGCTCGCCGGCGGTCAGCAGCATGTCCAGCTCGCGGCCGGGCGGGTCGGCGGTGATCTGGCTGGCCTGGTCGAGGAGCTCGTCGGTGGTGTCACCCATCGCGGAGACCACCACGACGACGTCGTCGCCGTTCTTCTTCGCCTCCACGATGCGTTCCGCGACTCGCTTGACGCGCTCGGGATCGGCGACGGAGGAACCGCCGTACTTCTGCACGACCAGGGCCACGGTGTCACAGGCTACCGACGGCGGCGCGCAGCCGGGGGTTGCGGGGCCGGTTCACCGCGGGTTGTGATCATCGGATGGACGACGCCGGGCACTGGCTGCTCACCGCCGACGAGCGCGGCAACCCGGCGGCGGGCCTCCCGGCGTGCACCGCGGGCAACCGCGCCGAGCCGCTCGTCGACGGCGTGACCTACTTCGACCGGCTGGTCACCGCGGTGGAGGCGATGGGCGACGGCGACCACCTGCTGTTCACCGACTGGCGCGGCGACCCGGACGAGCGGATGCGCGAGGACGGCCCGACGGTCGGTGAGCTCTTCGCCGCGGCCGCCCGCCGGGGCGTGTGCGTGAGCGGTCTGGTCTGGCGCTCGCACTGGGACGGGCTCAGCTTCAGCAAGGAGGAGAACGCCGCGCTGGACGCCGCTGTCGAGGAGGGCGGCGGGGTGGTGGTGCTCGACCAGCGGGTGCGCCGGCTGGGCAGCCACCACCAGAAGATCGTCGTCCTGCGGCACCCCGCCGAGCCGTCCCGGGACGTCGCCTTCGCCGGCGGCATCGACCTGTGCCACTCCCGGCGGGACGACGCCGAGCACCTGGGCGACCCGCAGCCGCAGTCGATGGCCGATGCCTACGGCCCCACGCCGCCGTGGCACGACGTCCAGCTCCAGCTCCAGGGGCCGGTGGTCGGCGTGCTGGACACGGTGTTCCGCCAGCGCTGGGCGGACCCGCACGGCCCGGACACCGACCACCCGCTGGCCTGGGTGCACGACAAGCTGTCGAGCTCGCGGATGAACGCGGTCCCGCTGCCCGAGCAGCCCCCGCCGCCCCCCGAGTGCGGTCCGCACCTGGTGCAGACGCTGCGCACCTATCCGGCGATCAAGCCGGCCTACCCGTTCGCCCCGCACGGTGAGCGCTCGGTGGCCCGCGGCTACACCAAGGCCATCAACCAGGCCCGCCGGCTGGTGTACCTGGAGGACCAGTACCTGTGGTCCTCCGACGTCGCTCACCTGTTCGCCGAGGCGCTGCGCGCCCACCCCGGCCTGCACCTGGTGGTGGTCGTCCCCCGGGTGCCCGACCAGGACAGCGCGGTGGCCCAGCGGCCGCAGTACGTCGGCCGGCACCAGGCGCTGCAGACGTGCCAGGCGGCCGGCCCGGACCGGGTGCACGTCTACGACCTGGAGAACGACGAGGGGACGCCGATCTACGTGCACGCGAAGGTGTGCGTCGTCGACGACGTCTGGGCCAGCGTCGGCAGCGACAACTTCAACCGGCGCTCCTGGACCCATGACAGCGAGCTGTCCAGCGCGGTGCTGGACACCACCCGCGACGAGCGGGACCCGCGCGACCCGGCCGGGACCGGGTTCGGTGCCCGGGTCTTCGCCCGGGACCTCCGCCTGCGGCTGGCCCGCGAGCACCTGGGCCGGGACGTCGACGGCGGCGGCGAGGACGGCGACCTGCTCGACCCGGAGGACTTCGTCGCGGCGATGGACCGGTCGGCCGACGCCCTGCAGGAGTGGCACGACGGAGGCCGGCAGGGCCCCCGGCCGCCCGGCCGGCTGCGCCCCCACCGGCCCGAGAAGCTGTCCTGGCTGACCCGGCTCTGGGCGACACCGCTGTACCGGCTGGTCAACGACCCCGACGGCCGCCCGCTGCGGCTCCGGCGGACCCACAGCTTCTGAGCGGGCGGGCCGGGCGGCGGACCCCACAGGGGGCCCGCCGCCCGGGACGGTCGTTCCTCGCTGCGATGCTCCCGGGGCTGTCGTCAGGCGACCATGCCGTGCGGGTCGATCACGTACTTCTTCGCCGCGCCGCTGTCGAAGTCGGCGTAGCCCTGCGGCGCCTGCTCCAGCGGGATCACCGTGGCGTTGACCGCCTTCGCGATCTGCACCTTGTCGTGCAGGATCGCCATCATCAGGCCGCGGTTGTACTTCATCACCGGGCACTGCCCGGTGGTGAAGCTCAGCGACTTCGCCCAGCCCGTGCCCAGGCTCAGCGACAGCGAGCCGACCTTGGCGGCCTCGTCGATGCCGCCCGGGTCGCCGGTGACGTAGAGGCCGGGGATGCCCACTGCCCCACCGGCCGCGGTGATCTCCATCAGCGAGTTGAGCACCGTGGCCGGCGCCTCCTTGCTCGCACCCTCCCCGTGCCCGCGCGCCTCGAAGCCGACCGCGTCGACACCGCAGTCGACCTCGGGGACGCCCAGGATCTGCTCGATCTGGTCCTTCGGGTCGCCCTTGGAGATGTCCACGGTCTCGCAGCCGAAGCTCCGGGCCTGGGCCAGCCGCGACTCCACCAGGTCCGCCACGATGACCACGGCAGCCCCGAGCAGCTGGGCGCCCACCGCGGCCGCGATGCCGACCGGACCGGCACCGGCGATGTACACCGTCGCTCCCGGCTTGACGCCGGCGGTGACGCAGCCGTGGAACCCGGTCGGGAAGATGTCCGAGAGCATCGTCAGGTCGCGGATCTTCTCCAGCGCCTGGTCCCGGTCCGGGAACTTGAGCAGGTTCCAGTCGGCGTAGGGGACCATCACGTACTCCGCCTGGCCGCCGACCCAGCCGCCCATGTCCACGTAGCCGTAGGCGGCACCGGGACGGGCCGGGTTCACGTTCAGGCAGATCCCGGTCTTGCCCTCCTTGCAGTTGCGGCACCGGCCGCAGGCGATGTTGAACGGCACCGAGCACAGGTCGCCCTGCTTGATGAACTCCACGTCGCGGCCCACCTCGATCACCTCGCCGGTGATCTCGTGGCCGAGGACGAGGTTCTCCGGGGCCGTGGTGCGGCCGCGGACCATGTGCTGGTCGCTCCCGCAGATGTTGCTGGTGACCACCTTGAGGATGACGCCGTGCTCGGTCTTGCGGCCGATGTTCGCCGGGTTCACCCCGGGGCCGTCCTGCAGCTCCAGCTTGGGGTAGGGGATGTCCTGGACCTCGACCTTGCCGGGGCCGACGTAGGCGACGCCCTTGTTGCCTGCCATTGCTTGGCTCCTCTCGATGAGCGGTCCTGCGGTCCGCCTGCCGAGGCACGTGCCGTTACCTCGTCGTGACGTGCACCACACCATGGTGCCTCACGGGCGGAGGCGCAACGGCTGCTCCGGCGTCCTCACGACGCCGGCCGGGGGTGGTCCCACGGCACCCGGGACGACGGCTCCACGGCGCTCACCTCGGGCTGGTCGCCCCGAGGTGCGGTGGCACGGTGTGCCGGTGCGCCCGGGGCCGCGCCGCTGCTACCGTGACCCCGTGCGCGGCAGCCTCCTGCTTACCCGCCGCGGCGAGGCCCTCTCCTAGGTCGGCTCCCTCGTCGCGGAGTCCGCGCGTGCCCCGCGCCCGCTGGCCGCATCCCGCCGCTGCGCACCCGCGCCAGCCGCACGCGCCCGAGGAGCCCCCCATGAGCGAGAACCACCCGCACGCCCGCAACCCCCAGCGCCCGTCGCCGATGCCGATCGGCAGGTACGCGCCGTTCCCCCCCGTCGACCTGCGCGACCGCACCTGGCCCGACACGGTGACCACCCGGGCTCCCCGCTGGTGCGCCGTCGACCTGCGCGACGGCAACCAGGCGCTCATCGACCCGATGACCCCGGACCGCAAGCGGCGGATGTTCGAGCTGCTCGTCCGGATGGGCTACAAGGAGATCGAGGTCGGCTTCCCCGCGGCCAGCCAGACCGACTTCGACTTCGTCCGCCAGCTCGTCGAGGACGACCTGATCCCCGACGACGTCACCGTCCAGGTGCTGACCCAGGCCCGCGACGAGCTGATCGAGCGCACCTACGAGTCGCTGCGCGGCGCGCGGCAGGCGATCGTCCACCTGTACAACTCGACGTCCACGCTGCAGCGGCGGGTGGTGTTCGGCTCCGACCGGGCCGGGATCACCGACATCGCCGTCCACGGGGCCCAGCTGGTGCGCAAGCTGGCCGAGCAGATGAGCGGTACCGAGATCCGCTTCCAGTACTCCCCCGAGTCCTTCACCGGCACCGAGCTGGACTACGCCGTCGAGGTCTGCAACGCCGTCACCGACGTCTGGGAGCCCACGCCCGACCGGCCGACGATCCTCAACCTGCCGGCGACCGTGGAGATGGCCGAGCCCACCGTCTACGCCGACCAGATCGAGTGGATGCACCGCAACCTGGGCCGCCGGGACGCCGTCGTCCTCTCCCTGCACCCGCACAACGACCGCGGCACCGCGGTGGCCGCCGCCGAGCTCGGGTACCGCGCCGGCGCTGACCGGATCGAGGGCTGCCTGTTCGGCAACGGCGAGCGCACCGGCAACGTCGACCTGGTCACCCTGGGCCTGAACCTGTTCAGCCAGGGCATCGACCCGCAGATCGACTTCTCCGACATCGACGACGTCCGGCGCACCGTCGAGCACTGCAACCAGCTGGGCGTGCACGAGCGGCACCCCTACGGCGGCGACCTGGTCTACACGGCGTTCTCCGGCTCGCACCAGGACGCCATCAACAAGGGCTTCGCCGTGATGGCCTCCGACGCGGCGGCCGCGGGGAAGACCGTCGACGAGATGCCGTGGGCGGTCCCCTACCTGCCGATCGACCCCAAGGACGTCGGCCGCAGCTACGAGGCCGTGATCCGGGTGAACAGCCAGTCCGGCAAGGGCGGCGTCGCCTACATCATGAAGACCGAGAACCACCTGGACCTCCCCCGGCGGCTGCAGATCGAGTTCAGCGCCGTGGTCCAGCGGCACACCGAGGACGAGGGCGGCGAGGTGACCGCCGAGCAGATGTGGGCGGCCTTCTCCAGCGAGTACCTGCCCGACGCCGACGCCCCCTGGGGCCGGTTCGCCCTGTCCGGGCACGAGCACACCGCGTCCGGCGCGGGTACCGACGAGCTCACCGCCCGGCTCGTCGACGACGGCGTGCCGATGACCGTCCGCGGGCGCGGCAACGGGCCTATCGCGGCCTTCGTCGACGCGCTGCACAGCATGGACGTCGACGTCCGGGTGCTCGACTACGCCGAGCACGCCATGTCGGCCGGCGGCGACGCCCGGGCGGCGGCCTACGTCGAGTGCGCCGTCGGCGACCGGGTCCTGTGGGGCGTCGGGATCGACGCCAACATCGTCACCGCGTCGCTGCGCGCGGTCGTGTCGGCGGTGAACCGGGCCCAGCGGTAGGAGGAGGACCCCTCCGCCCCTCGTCGAGCTCGGGCGGGATCCTGCGGCGAGGCCGTCGGAGGACACGGCGCCCGGACGACGGAGGGACATGGGCAGCCCGGGATCGCGTGCGGTGGGACCACCGCCCGACCCCGGGCTGCTGTCGCTCTACGACCGCGCCCTGCCAGAGGTGTTCGGCTACCTGCTGGCCCGCTGTGGCCAGCGGGCTCTCGCCGAGGACCTGACCGCGGAGACCTTCCTGGCCGCGGTCCGCGCCGGCGACGCGGCGATCTCGGTGGGCTGGCTGATCGGCACCGCCCGGCACAAGCTGGTCGACCACTGGCGGCGTCTGGAACGGGAGGACCGCGGCCTGCGGCTGCTCGAGGGCGGTCGTGCCGACGTCGAGGACCCCTGGGACGCCCAGCTCGACGCGCTGCGGGCCCACGAGGTGCTCGGCCGACTCGGCCCGGCGCACCGCGCCGCGCTGGTGCTGCGCTACTTGGACGACCTGACGGTGCCGCAGGTCGCCGAGGCGCTCGGTCGCACGCTGCACGCCACCGAGGCGCTGCTGGTCAGGGCCCGCCGCGCCTTCCGGTCCGCCTACGAGTCCACCGAGCAGCAGTCGGGGGATCCGCGATGAGCGACGTCGACCGCCCGTTCCGCGTGCTGGCCGGCTCCGACGGCCCGGTCGAGCCCGACCCCGTGTTCGCCGCCCGGCTGCGGGCCCGTCTGCAGCGCGAACTCCTCCGAGCCCGCCCGACCCACCCCGACCCCACCGGAGGCCCTGCGATGTCCCCGCTCACCCCCTACCTCGTGGTCCGCGACGCCCGCGCGGCGATCGACTGGTACACCGACGCGCTCGGCGCCCGGCTGGTCGGCGACCCGTACGTGATGGACGACGACCGGATCGGCCACGCCGAGCTGGACGTCGGCGGCGCCCAGCTGTACCTGGCCGACGAGTACCCGGAGCTGGGGCTGGCGGCGCCCGAGCCGGGCCGGGTCGCGGTCTCGCTGCACCTGACCGTGCCCGACGTCGACGGCGCCGTCACCCGGTCCGCCGAGCGCGGTGCCACCGTGGAGCGGCCACCGGCCGACGCCCCCTACGGCCGCACCGGCGTCGTGGTCGACCCGTACGGCCACCGCTGGATGCTGCAGGCCGCCACGGCGCCCCCGGCGGAGCCGCGCCCGCCACTGCGGCCGGGGGACGCCGTCTACCTGACCCTCAACGTGCCCGACGGCCGCCGGGCGCTGGAGTTCTACGGCGCCGTCCTCGGCTGGTCGGCCGTGCCCGGGCGGGTTCCCGACGGCTGGCAGGTCGAGGGGCCGACCCCGATGGTCGGCATCGGCGGCGGCGCGACCGAGCCGGGCACCGTGCCGATGTACGCCGTCGCGGACGTCGACGCCGCCGTCGCCGCGGTCCGCGCCGCCGGCGGGGAGGCGGGCGAGGTCGAGCGGCAGCCCTACGGGCGGTCCGCCCTGTGCCGGGACGACCAGGGGCTCCCGTTCTGGCTGGGCGAGCTGTCCTGAAGGAGGACCCCTTCCTCGAGAAGAGCCCCGTCCTGCTCGAGAAGGACCCCGCTCTCCTCACCACTCGCGAGCTCGCGGTGAGCCTCTGAGCGGGGGCCGTGTCGGCTCACGGTGAGCCTCTGAGCGGGGCCACGTGGGCTCGGGGCGGGCCGCGGGGCCTCAGTCGCGCAGCGGGCTGCTGTCCGCCGGCTCGTCGCCGCGGGGCGCGCCCGGCTCGGCCCGCGGAGCACCGCCGAGGTCGTCGACCAGCAGCCGGTCGCGGCGCACGTGCCGGCGGCGGTAGGCGATCCGGCTCACCATGTGCGCGCTGACCGGCGCGGTGAGCAGCTGGAACACCGCGACCAGCAGCAGCATCCAGGTCACCGACGAGCCGGTGAGCCGGATCGCCCCGCCGACCATGATCAGGAGCACACCCACGACCTGCGGCTTCGTGCCGGCGTGCATCCGGGACAGCACGTCGGGGAAGCGGAGGAGCCCGATCCCGGCGGTGAGGCAGAAGAACGCGCCGAGCAGCAGGCACGCCGCGGCGACGACGTCGGCCGCCGAGTCCACGTCGTTCACCTCGGCTCCCCGCCCGCCGTCGTCCCGGCGCCGGGCGGGCCGCCGGCCTGCCCGGCGGTCTGCTCGGCCGCCGGCGGCAGGCCGACGTCCTGGCCGTCGTCCGCCGAGGCCATCAGCATGCCGCCGATGTACCGGGCGACCGACACCGAGCCGACGAAGCCCAGCAGGGACACGACGACGAGCACCGGGACGACGGTCGGGTTGCGGGTGAGCGCGGCGTAGACGGCCAGCCCGGCGCTGATGATGACCAGCAGCGCGTCGGTGGCGACCACCCGGTCCAGCAGGGAGGGGCCCAGCGCGAGGCGGACCAGCGCGAGCAGGACCCCGCCGCCCAGCATGGCGAAGGTGAGCACGGAGACGACGGTCACGAGGTGCCCCTCCCGGCGGGACGGCGGTCGAGCGCGGCGATGTCGGTGGCGGAGCCGAAGGCCCGCACCACCCGCTCCTCGGTGGCCAGCACCCGCGCGCGCTGCTCGTCGACCTCGGCGAGGTCCCGCACGGAGAGCAGGTGCAGCGCGAAGGTCCGCTGCTCCCGGTCCAGGTCGATGACGATCGACCCGGGGACCAGGCACAGCGACTCGGCGATCATCGTGAGCAGCAGGTCGGAGTCGCTGCGCAGCTGCACGGAGATGATCGCGCCCTGCCGCAGCCCGGAGGGCCGGATCGCCTCCCACGCCACCTGGGCGCTGGACACGACCAGGTCCACGGCGAAGTGCCCCACGTAGCGCAGCACCGCCAGCGGGTGGAACCGGGCGCCGCCGGTCACCGGCGGCAGGGGGAGCAGCCAGGTGACGGCCACCGCCACCAGGGTGCCGGAGATCAGGTTGGCCCACGACCAGGTTCCCCACAGCAGGTTCCAGACCAGGACCAGCGAGACCAGCAGCGGCACTTGGTTGCGCAGCCGGCGGACGGCGACGTCGGGAGCGGTCACCGGGGTGTCCCCTCACCGAGGACCGACTCCAGGTACGGCGTGCGCTCCCGCAGGTCGGCGGCGGCGCGGTCGGTGTAGCCGTACAGCCCGCCGGCGACCACCGTGAGCGAGGCGGTCACCGCCACCATCGCCACGGTGGCGCCGAGCATCACCCGCGGCAGGGGCCGCGCGGGGCTCGGGCGCCGGTTGCGGGACCCGTCGCCGAGACCGTCCTCCGCCGGGGCGGTGGCGGTGGCGACGGCGCGGTGCCGGGCCCAGGCCCGCTGGCGGGCGGCCGCCCGGATGCGCCGGCCGCCCGCCGCGGACACCCCCGGATCCCCGAACGGCCGGCTCGCGCCCTGTCGGGCGGCCACCCCGACGGGCTCGCGGCCGGCGCCGTCCCCGGCCCGCTGCCCGTCCGGGACGGGCGCCGGGGACGGCGCGGACCCGGTGTCCGGACCGGCGTCGGCCGCGGCGGCCCGCGCGGTGTCGGCCGCCGGCTCCTGCGCCGGGGGCCGCCAGAAGGCGCGGGTCCACACCCGGGCGATGGCGACCAGGGTCAGCAGGCTGGTGACCACGCCGCCGGCGACCAGCACGAGCGCGGGTCCGCTGCCCTCGGCGACGCCCGCCTGCAGCAGACCGAGCTTGCCGATGAACCCCGACAGCGGGGGGATCCCGGCCAGGTTCATCGCCGGTACGAAGAACAGCACCGCCAGCAGCGGGGAGGTCCGGGCCAGCCCGCCGAGCCGGTCGACCGAGGTGGACCCGCCCTGCCGTTCCACCAGCCCGGCGACCAGGAACAGCGTCGTCTGGATGGCGATGTGGTGGGCGACGTAGAAGACCGCGCCGGCCAGTCCGGCCGTCGTCCCCAGGGCGATCCCGAACACCATGTAGCCGATGTGGCTGACCAGGGTGAAGGACAGGATCCGCCGGACGTCGGTCTGGGCGACCGCGCCCAGGATGCCGATCAGCATGGTCGCCAGGGCGGCCCAGAGCAGCACGTCGTCGAGCGCCCCGCCGGGGAACAGCAGCGTCTGGGTGCGGATGACCGCGTAGACGCCGACCTTGGTGAGCAGGCCGGCGAACACCGCGGTGACCGGCGCCGGGGCGGTCGGGTAGCTGTCGGGCAGCCAGGCCGACAGCGGGAACACCGCGGCCTTGATGCAGAAGGCGATGAGCAGCATCGACTGCAGCAGCAGCTGGGTGCCCTCGGGCAGGTCGGCGACCCGGACGGCGAGCTGGGCCATGTTGACCGTGCCGGTCGAGGCGTAGACCAGGGCGATCGCGGCGAGGAACAGCAGAGAGCTGAGCAGGCTGACCACGACGTAGGTGATCCCGGCCCGGATCCGGGGGGCCGAGCCGCCCAGGGTCAGCAGCACGTAGCTGGCCGTGAGCAGGATCTCGAAGCCGACGTAGAGGTTGAACAGGTCACCGGCGAGGAAGGCGTTGCCCACGCCGGCGATCAGCACCAGGAACGTCGGGTGGAAGATCGACAGCGGCGTCTCCTCGTCGCCGTCCGCCGAGCCCTGGCCGACGGCGAAGACGAGCACGCCCAGCGCCACGGTGCTGGCGACGACCAGCATCAGCGCGGACAGCCGGTCGACCACCAGGACGACGCCCAGCGGCACCGGCCACCCGCCGACCGACACGGCCTCGGCGCCGTTCGCGTCGGCGAGCAGCAGCAGCGCCACAGAGACGGCGAGGACGGCGGAGAGCACCAGGATGCTCAGGGTGCGCTGCACGCGCGGGTGCCGGCCCACCAGCAGGGCGCCGGCCGCGCCGAGCAGCGGCAGCAGCACCGGCAGCGGGGTGAGGACGCTGGTCACGGGCCGCTCCGCTGGGTCGGCGGGAGCTCGATGTCGTCGGCGGCGATGCCGCGGTACAGCCGCTCGAACCGCTCCTCCACCTCGACGTCGGACACCAGGCTGTCGGCGTGCCCGGCCGGCCGGTCCTCCGGCGCGAGGTCGTCGGGGTCGATCTCGTCGGCGTCCGTCGCCTGCCGGGCGGCGACCCGCCGGTCCTCCTCGTCGATGCCGACGACCTCCTGCCGGACCAGCCGCCACGAGCGGTAGATCAGCGCCAGCAGGAAGGCGGAGATGCCGAAGGTGATCACGATGGCGGTGAGCACGAGCGCCTGCGGCAGCGGGTCGCTCATCTGCTCCGGGTCGTTGGCCCCCAGGATCGGGGCCAGCCCGGCGGGACCGCCGGTGGACAGCAGGAGCAGGTTGGTGGCGTTGCCCAGCAGCAGGAAGCCCAGCAGCACCCGGGTGAGGCTGCGGTCCAGCAGCAGGTACACCCCGGCGGTGTAGAGCCCGCCGATGACCACCGGCAGGACGACGGTGGGGGTCATCGCACGATCACCTCGTCGGGGGTGGAGTCGATGGGGTCGTCCTCGTCCACCTGGCGGTCCAGCTCGGCGCCCAGGCTGCGCAGCACGTCGAGGACCAGGCCCACGACGATCAGGTAGACCCCGATGTCGAAGAACAGCGAGGTCACCAGCTTCACGTCGCCGAGGACCGGGAGGGTGGTCTGCAGGATCGCCGTCTGCAGCACCTCGGCGCCCAGGCTGAGGCCGACCACCCCGGTGCCGCCGGAGAACAGCAGCCCGGCGCCCATCAGCAGGCCCGGGTCGACCGGCGCCGCCTCACCCAGCTCGTACCGGCCGCCGGCCAGGTAGCGCAGCACCAGCGCCAGCCCGGCGACCAGTCCGCCGGCGAAGCCGCCGCCGGGCTCGTTGTGCCCGGTGAACAGCAGGTAGAGCGAGAAGACGACGACGGTGTGGAACAGGATCCGGGTGACCACCTCGAGCACCACGGAGCGGCGCTGCGGTGGCAGCAGGGCGCTGGCCGCCAGCCACTGGTTGCGCGGGGCCCAGCGGGCCCGCGGAGGTGCCGCCGGCACCAGGTCCCCGGCGCGGGCCACGACACCGGTCCGGCGGCGCAGGAAGACCAGGCTGGCCACCCCGGTGGCGGCCACGACCAGCAGGGAGATCTCGCCGAGGGTGTCCCAGGCCCGGATGTCGACCAGCGTCACGTTGACGATGTTCTGCCCGCCGCCGAACTCGTAGGCCTGCTCCGGATAGTCCACCGACACCGGCTCGGCGGTGCGGGAGGCCAGCGTCACGGCGCCGACGGCGGCCATGAAGGCCCCGACGCAGCCGGCGATCACGGCCCGGACGGCGCGTTCGCGTGGCCGGTGCCGCTCGGTGATGTCCTTGGGCAGCTTGCGCAGCACCAGCACGAAGGTCACCAGGGTCAGCGTCTCGACCAGGAACTGGGTCAGCGCCAGGTCCGGGGCGCCCTGCAGGATGAACAGCACGCCCAGCGAGTAGCCGGTGACGCCGACGACCAGCACCGCGGACAGCCGCTGCCGGATCCGGATGGCCAGGAACGCCGCGATGACCGCGGCGGCCCCGACGAGGGCCTGCACCGGGGAGTCCCAGGCCCGCCACTCCCCCGGCCACGGGGCACGGAAGACCAGGATCGAGCCCGGCAGGGCCAGCACGACGACGAGGATCGTGCCCAGGTAGGCCGGCAGCGAGCCCCGCTGGGTGGTGCCGGTGACCAGCACCGACAACCGGTCCAGCGCCTGCATCGTGTTCCAGTAGCCCTCGTCGGCCGAGGCGCCGACCGCCAGCCGGGACTGCAGCCGGGTGACCCGGCGGCGGACGGCGAACAGCGCCGCGCCGCCGAGCACGGTGACCGCGGACAGTCCCAGGGCCGGCTGCAGGCCGTGCCAGACCGCGAGGTGCTCGGCCTCCGCGGCGACCAGCGGCAGGGTCGCGGCGTACGCGGCGACCAGCGGGTCGAGCACCGGGCTGGCCGGGCCGGCGACCAGCCCGCACAGCGCGAGCAGCGCCGGCGCGGCGAGGAACAGCGGGCCCGGTGCGTGCACCAGCTCGGCGGGCTCGGTCGCGGGCAGGCCGGGCTTGCGGGCGAACGCGCCCCACAGGAACCGCGCCGAGTACGCCACGGTGAGCACCGACCCGGCGACCAGCCCGACCAGCACGAGCACGGCCGCGGCGCGGTCGGGCAGGCCGCCGTCCCAGAGCGCGGTGAACGCCGCCTCCTTGCCGACGAAGCCCAGCAGCGGCGGCAGCCCGGCCATGGACGCGGCGGCGAGGGTGCCGATGACGGCCAGCACGGGCAGCCGGCGCCCCAGCCCGGACAGCCGGCGCAGGTCCCGGACGCCGGTCGCGTGGTCGATGACCCCGACGGTGAGGAACAGCGTGGACTTGAACAGCCCGTGGGCCAGGATCATGGCCAGCCCGGCGGCGGCCAGCTCGGCGCTGCCGGCACCGACCAGCGTCATGAGGAAGCCCAGCTGGCTGACCGTGCCGAAGGCCAGCAGCAGCTTGAGGTCGTTCTGCCGCAGCGCCCGGTAGCCGCCGACGAGCATGGTGGCCACGCCCAGGCCGAGCACGACCGGCCGCCATCCGGGGACGTCGGCCAGCCCCGGGGCCAACCGGGCGACCAGGTAGATCCCGGCCTTCACCATGGCTGCGGCGTGCAGGTAGGCGCTGACCGGGGTGGGCGCCTCCATCGCGGCGGGGAGCCAGAAGTGGAAGGGCACCATCGCCGACTTGGTGATCGCCCCGACCAGCACCAGCGCCGTCCCGGCGACCAGGTACGGCCCGCTGCCGGGGTCGGCCACCACCTCCGACAGCAGGTGGCTGCCGCTGGACTCGCCGATGAGGAGCAGCCCGACCAGCATCGCCAGCCCGCCGGCCGTGGTGAGCACCAGCGCCTGGCTGGCGGCCCGCCGTCCGGCCAGCCGCGTCCCGGACCCGCCGATGAGCAGGAACGAGAAGACGGTGGTGAGCTCCCAGAAGACGTAGAGCAGCAGCATGTCGTCCGCGACGACCAGGCCGAGCATGGCGCCGGCGAACGCGGTCAGGACGGCGGCGAAGCGACCCTGGCCGTCGTCGCCGGGCTCGAAGTAGCGGGCGCAGTAGACGAGCACCAGCGCGCCGACGCCGGTCACCAGCGCGGCGAAGGCCAGCGACAGCGCGTCCAGCCGCAGCGTGACCGCCAGGTCCAGGGTCGGGATCCACGGCGTGGTCTCCCGCACCTCCCCGCCGCCGGTGACCGAGCCGAGCCGCCCGAGCACCCAGCCGAAGCCGGCCGCGGGCACCAGTGCGAGCGCGAGGAACGCCTGCCGGCCCCACCAGCGGACCAGCAGCGGCGCGACCAGGGCGGCCAGCAGGTGCAGCAGGAGGAGTGCGGTCATGTGTCTCCGGGGTCGTGGGGACGGCGGCTCGGGGACGACGGCGGACCGGGGTGCGGTGGCGCGGCGGTGCCCTCACCCTACCAGCGGCTTTCGATTTGTTCGATTTCGGCGGAGATCGGGCCTATGCTCCCGGCCGTGCACCCGACCGCCGCCGGCGAACACACCGTGGACCCGCCGACCGACGAGACCGCCGCCGGGCAGCTGCGGGCGCTGGTGGCCGCGCTGCCGGCCGCGGCGGGGTGGACGGTCGGGGACGCGGACGGTGCCCGGTTCGACCTCCCGCCCGAGCTGCTCGACGTGCTGGCCCGGTCGGCCGCCGCCCTCGGCGCGGGACGGCCGGTCACGCTGTCCTGCCACGAGCCGGTGCTGTCGACGCAAGAGGCGGCCGACCTGCTCGGCGTCAGCCGGCCCACGCTGGTCCGGCTGCTGGACCAGGGCGTCATCCCCTACGACCAGCCCCGCCGGCACCGCCGGGTCCGGCTCGCCGACCTGGTCTCCTACCAGGGGCGCTGCCACCACGACGAGCGCGACGCGGGGGCGGCGGACGGGGCTCAGCAGCCGGGCGTGACCGGACCGCTCCCGTAGGCGGACGCTCCCGCCCGGGCCCGTCACGTGCTTTCTCGGGCTCGAGCACGTGTGCTCGAGCCCGAAAGAGCACGTTCGAGGCGTGTGGGGGCGGGTGGGCCGAGGCGCTCTCAGGCCTCGGCGATCTCCGCCGCGGCCAGCCAGTCGGTCTCGACCTGCTCCTTCTCCGCGTGCAGGGCCTTCAGCTGGGCGTCGAGCTCCGCGGCCTTCGAGTAGTCGGCGGCCGCGTCGGCGAGCTGCTCGTGCAGCCGCTTCTCGTCGGCGTCGAGCTTCAGCATCCGGCGCTCCAGCCGGGACGCCTCCTTGCGGGCGGCCCGGACGTCGGCCGCCGACGCGGCGGCGCCCGCCGCGGGAGAGCCCACCGAGGAGCCCAGCGACGCCGGACCGGCTCCCGGCGCCGAGCTGAGCGCGGCCTGGCCGGCCGCCCGGCGCGACAGGTACTCCTCAACCCCGCCGGGCAGCGCGGCCAGGGACCCGTCGCCGAGCAGCGCGACCACCGAGTCGCAGACCCGGTCGACGAAGTACCGGTCGTGGCTGACGACCAGCACCGTGCCGGGGAACCCGTCGAGCAGGTCCTCCAGCGCGGTGAGGGTGTCGATGTCCAGGTCGTTGGTCGGCTCGTCGAGCAGCAGCACGTTGGGCTCGGCCATCAGCAGCCGCAGCAACTGCAGCCGCCGGCGCTCGCCGCCGGAGAGGTCACCGACCGGGGTCCACTGCCGGTTGGCGGCGAAGCCGAACCGCTCGGCCAGCGAGGACGCCGAGATGTCCTGGTTGCCGATCCGGGCGATCCGGGCGACGTCCTGGACCGCCTCCAGCACCCGGGCGCGCGGGGGCAGCTCGGTCACGTGCTGGGACAGGTAGGCCGGCGCGACGGTCTGACCGACCACGACCCGGCCGGAGTCGGGCCGGGTCTCCCCGACCAGCAGCTTGAGCAGCGACGTCTTGCCCGCGCCGTTGACCCCCACGATGCCGATCCGGTCGCCCGGCCCGACGTGCCAGGTCAGGTCGCGGAACAGCGGCCGCGGGCCGTCCTCGGTCGGGACGGCGAAGTCGACGTCCTCGACGTCGTAGACGGTCTTGCCCAGCCGCCGGGCGGCGAAGCCGGCCAGCGCCATCGAGTCCCGGGGCGGGGGCTCGTCGGCGATCAGCGCCTGCGCCGCCTCGATCCGGAACTTCGGCTTGCTGGTGCGGGCCGGGGGGCCGCGGCGCAGCCAGGCCAGCTCCTTGCGGACCAGGTTGAGCCGGCGCTCCTCGGTGACCGCGGAGATCCGGGCGCGCTCGGCGCGGGCCAGGGTGTAGGCGGAGTAGCCGCCCTCGTAGGCGTGCACGCTGCCGTCGGCGACCTCCCAGGTGGTCGTGCACACCTCGTCGAGGAACCACCGGTCGTGGGTGACCACGACCAGGCCGCCGGCCCGCTGGCGCACGTACTCGGCCAGCCACGCGACGCCCTCGACGTCGAGGTGGTTGGTCGGCTCGTCGAGCACCAGCAGGTCCAGGGGGCGGATCAGCTGGGCGGCCAGCGCGACCCGCCGCCGCTCGCCCCCCGACATCGGCGCCACCGGGGCGTCCAGCCCCAGCCGGTCGAGCTCGAGCCCGGTGAGCACCGAGCGGACGGCGGGGTCACCGGCCCACTCGTGCTCGGCGGCGAAGGCGGAGGTGGGCAGGACGACGTCGCGCACCGTCGTCCCCGCGGGGAGCGTGCCGGACTGGTCCAGGACCCCCATCGCCAGGTCGCCGCGGCGGGTGACCCGCCCGGAGTCGGGCTCGTCGCTCCCGGTCAACAGGGAGAGCAGCGTGCTCTTGCCGCCGCCGTTGCGGCCGACGACGCCGATCCGCTCACCGGCCGCGACACCCAGGGAGACGTCGTCGAGGATCACGGTGGTGCCGTGCGCCTTGTGCACCCGCTCGAGGTTGACCAGGTTCAGGGGTGCGCTCATCAGGCCCCGAGTCTTCCAGGCCGCAGGACGGCTCCCTTGCAGGGGCCCGCCCCGAGCTCGCGAGGCGGGGGGGGGGAGGGTGGTCCTTCTTCACGCCAGGCGGGTGACCTCGACGGTGACGGTGTGCCCCTCGCTCCTCGGGCCGGAGAAGATCCCCTTGAACGGTGGCACGTCGGCGTAGTCGCGGCCGCGGCCCAGCGTCACGTGCCGGTTGCCGATCTCCGTGGAGTTGGTCGGGTCGAAGCCGTGCCAGCCGCCGTCCCACCACTCGACCCAGGCGTGGCTCTCCCCGGTGACCGGCAGCCCGATCCCCGCCGCCGGCCGGGGGTGCAGGTAGCCCGAGACGTAGCGGGCCGGCAGCCCGACCGCCCGGAGCAGCCCGACCGACACGTGCGAGATGTCCTGGCACACCCCCTTGCCCGACGTCCAGGCCTGCATGGCGTTCGTCTTCACGTTCGTCGACCCGGACAGGTACTCCATGTGGTCCCGGACGAACCGGCAGACGGCGTGCCCGGCGTCCCGGGGTCCTGCGTCGCCGACGGCGGCGCGGGCGTCGCGGACCACCGGCTCGTCGATCGCGGTGAGCGGGGTGGGCCGGAGCATCTCGCCGAACCGGTCGAGGACGTCGGGGTCGGCCAGCCCGGCCCAGTCCAGCGGGTCGGGGACGTGCTGCTCGGGGCCGGCCTCGACCACCGAGGTGGCCTGCACGACCAGCTCGGTGTGCGGGCCGTGCAGGTCGAACGCGGTGACCGTGGAGCCCCAGTAGTCCCGGTAGGCGTGGACCGTGGCCGCCGGCTCGATCTCCACCCGCGAGCGCAGCGTGGTCTGCCGGCCGCTGTTCTCCGGGGTCACCCGCGCCTCGTTGTAGGACGACCGGACCGGCCCGGCGTAGCGGAAGGCGCTGCGGTGCACGACCTGCAGCCGCCAGCGGTCGCCGGCCGCCCGCACCGGCCCGTTCTGGGTCTGGGTGCGCCCGGACTGCGACTGGGACTGCGCCGGACCGGAGGACGGGCTGCTGCTCACAGGACGCCCTCCGGCACCCAGACCTGGGGGGCCTGCTCGGTGAAGAAGCGGTTGGTGACGGCCTCGCTGGCCAGCGAGCAGGTGCGCTGCAGCTCGTCGAGCCGGACCGGCAGCTTGGCCAGGATCTCGTCGGTCTGCATGAACTCCAGCATGGTGCGGGCCCGGCCGACGATGCGGTGCGCCTCCCCGGCCACGCCGATCCGGTGCCCGTCCCGGACGTTGGCCCGCTCCAGCTCGGCCAGGCAGCCCTCGGCCTGCTCGAGGGCGGCGAACACCGACCGTGGGAAGAGCCGGTCCAGCAGGAGGAACTCCGCCGCCCGGCTGGAGTTGACCGCACCCCGGTAGGTGCGCAGGTAGGGCTCGTAGGCGCCGGTGGAGCGCAGCACCAGCGTCCAGGACGGCGCGGCGTCCCCGGCCAGCACCCGGGTGGACAGCATCCGCGAGGTCATGTCGACCCGCTCGAGCGAGCGGCCGAGGATGAGGAACAGCCAGCTCTCGTCCCGGCTCATCGTGGCGTCGGCCAGGCCGAACACCATGGCCGAGCGCTCCCGGACGAACCGGAACAGCGAGTGCGGGCCGTACCGGCGGGCCATCGTGCGCTGCTGGGGCAGCGCGTTGTGGGTGACGTTGAGCGACTCCCAGATCTCCGCGGACAGCACCTCGCGGGCGCCCCGGGCGTTCTCCCGGGCCGCGGACAGCGCGCCGACGATCGAGCTGGGGCTGGTGCGGTCGAAGGCGAGCGCGCCGAGCACCCGCTCGGTGTCGGCCTGGTGCGGCTCGCACGGGGACCCCATCAGCGCGAGCAGGTTCCCGCAGGCCCGCCGCTCGTCGATCCACGGGTCCTCGACCAGCCGCTGGGTGTGCACGTCGAGGATCCGGGCGGTGTCGTCGGCCCGCTCCACGTACCGGCCGATCCAGAACAACGACTCGGCGATCCGGCTCAGCATGACGGCCTCGCCCGGAGGCTCGGCGCGAGCTTGCGAGGGTCGAGAGGGGCGAGGTCCTTCAATTGTTGCTGCTGCTGGGCCTGGGCGATGGCGTTGTCGTTGGCCGGGCCGGGGTCCTGCGCGGGCGGCTCGGCCGGCAGGTCGGCGGTGGTGAACTCGATCCGGGTCACGTCCGGGGACGGCGCGGTGTCCGGCACCGGGCGCGGCGGGGACAGCACCCAGGTGTCCTTGGACCCACCGCCCTGGCTGGAGTTGACCACGAGCTCCCCCTCCGGCAGCGCCACCCGGGTGAGCCCGCCGGGCAGCACCCACACCCGCGAGCCGTCGTTCACGGCGAACGGCCGCAGGTCGACGTGCCGCGGGGCGATCCGGCCGTTGATCAGGGTCGGGGACGTCGACAGGCCGATCGGCTTCTGCGCGATCCAGTCCCGGGGCGCGGCCCGGACCTTGACGGCCAGCTCGGCCAGCGTCCGCTCGTCGGCCCGCGGCCCGATGACGATGCCCTTGCCCCCGGACCCGTCGACCGGCTTGAGCACCAGCTGGTCCAGGGAGGACAGCACCCACTCGGTGGTGTCGGCGTCGTCGAGCCGGTAGGTGTCGGCGTTGGCCAGCACCGGCTCCTCGGCCAGGTAGTACCGGATCAGGTCCGGGACCCAGGTGTAGAGCAGCTTGTCGTCGGCCACCCCGTTGCCGACCGCGTTGGCGATGGTGACCCGGCCGGCACGGGCGGCGTTGAGCACCCCGGCGCAGCCGATCACCGAGTCCGACCGGAAGTGCACCGGGTCGAGGAACTCGTCGTCGATGCGGCGGTAGATGACGTCGACGCGCTGCTGGCCGTCCGTCGTCCGCATGCTGACCTGGCCTCCGGAGCAGACCAGGTCGCGGCCCTCGACCAGCTCGACACCCATCTGGCGGGCCAGCAGCGCGTGCTCGAAGTAGGCGGAGTTGTAGACGCCCGGGGTCAGCAGGACGACGGTCGGGTCGACCACGCCGGCCGGCGCCGAGGCCTTGAGGGCGGCCAGCAACCGGCCCGGGTAGTCCGCGACCGGCTGGATGCGGTGGTCCCCGAACAGCTCGGGCAGCACCTGGCTCATCGCCGCCCGGTTGGTGATCACGTAGCTGACCCCCGACGGCGAGCGGAGGTTGTCCTCCAGCACCCGGAAGTCCCCGGCCTCGTCGCGGACCAGGTCGATGCCGCTGACGTGCACCCGCACCCCGTTGGCCGGCACCAGCCCGTGCGCGGCCCGGTGGAAGTGCGCGCTGGTGGTGACCACGCTGCGCGGCACCACCCGGTCGGTGAAGACCTCGCCGGCGCCGTAGACGTCGGCCAGGAACGCCTCCAGCGCCTGCACCCGCTGGGCCACGCCGCGCTCGACCAGCGACCACTCCTCGGCGCCGATCACCCGCGGCACGATGTCCAGCGGGAAGGGCTGCTCCTCGCCGGCGTGCGCGAACGTGACACCGGCGTCCCGGTAGGTCTGGGAGAGCACGTCCGCCCGGGCCGCCAGCTCCTCGCCCGACATGGGCTGGAGGGAGCCGTAGAGACCGGTGTACGGCGCCCGTGGCCGGGACGGGGCCTCGAACATCTCGTCCCACTGCCGCCCGAGCGGGTAGCCGTCGAAGAGGTCCGCCATGCGACGAACCTAGACAGGGCGTGTGTCCCGCGCGTTTCGGCCGCGGCCGGCCGCCGGCGAGGTCCACGAACCCGGTGGCGCGCGGTGGGGTTGCCACGGGGCCGGGGAGCCTGCACGGTCCGGGGGTGGACGACGACCGGCTGTGGGCCCAGGTGTCGGCCGAGCGACAGGACCTGCTCACGCTGCTGCAGGAGCTGCGACCGGCCGAGTGGGAGACGCCGACCCTCTGCGACGGGTGGCGGGTGCGGGACGTGGTCGGCCACCTGACCATGGCCACCGACACCCCGCTCAGCTCCGCGGTGGTGGGGATGGTGCGGGCCGGCTTCGACGTCGACCGGTTCCTCCGGCGGACGGCGGTGCAGCGCGGCTCAGCGCCTCTGACGACGCTGCTGTCGGGATGGCGGCGGGCGGTGACCAGCCGGCGCACCCCGCCCGGCGGCACCCCCGGCCAGATGCTGGTGGAGGTGGTCAGCCACACCCAGGATCTCCTGCGCCCGCTGGGCCGACCGCGGGCCACGCCGCCCGAGCACCTCCGCTGCGCCCTGGACACCGCCGTCCGGCTCGGCGGCCCGTTCGGCAGCCGGCAGCGCGCGGCCGGCCTGCGGCTGGTCGCCCCCGAGCTGGACTGGACCGCGGGCGAGCCGGGCGCGCCGGAGGTCCGCGGACCGGGCGACGCGCTGCTGCTCGGGATGCTGGGGCGCGCCGGCGTGCACCGCGAGCTGACCGGGCCCGGGGTCGCCCGGTGGAGCGGGGCCTCCGAGCCCGGGCGTCCCGGTGGCGGATGACCGTCCCGGCCACCCAGCTCCACGACACCTGCAGCGGTGAGTAGTCGATCCACCGCAGGGGGTCAGCGCCCACCGGCGGACCCCACTTGCTCTACGTGACCATGGTGTTGCCTGAACTCCGCCCAGTAGCTTTCGGGCCTGGTCGTCGACGTCGATGCGCACGCCGGGGCGGCCGGACCGAGGACAGCAGGCGCCGAAGCGGGGGCCTGGCTGCGTCACCCATCCGAACGCCCCGGGAGTCCGCATGAGCCACACCCTGTCCCGCGGTCGCGTACGCGCTGCACTCGCCACCCCCGTCGCCGCGGTGCTGCTCACGGTGCTGCTCGTGCCGCCTGCACACGCCGCTCCGGCACAGCCGGCCCCGATCCCCCCGACCACGTCCGAGGTCTCCTGGACGGACTGCCGGGACGGTTTCGAATGTGCCACCGTGCCGGTCCCGCTGGACCACGACGACCCGCTCGGCCCGCAGATCGGCATCTCGGTGATCCGGCTGCCCGCCGGCGACCCCGGTCAGCGCATCGGCTCGCTGCTGCTGAACCCGGGCGGCCCCGGAGGGTCGGGCGTCGACTTCGCCCGCGGCGTCGCCCAGATCCTGCCGCTGGAGCTGCGCGGGCGCTTCGACATCGTCGGGTTCGATCCCCGCGGGACCAACCGCAGCACGCCGCTGCGCTGCTTCGAGACCTTCGACGAGGCGCTGTCGGTCCTCCCGCCGTTCCCGTACCCGGACACCCCTGCCGAGGAGGAGGTGCAGCGCGAGTCCGACGACGCCCTGGCCGCTGCCTGCGCCGCGCGCGGCGGCGACATCCGTGACCACATGTCCAGCGCCGACGTGGCCCGGGACATGGACCTGCTCCGCCAGGCGTTCGGCGACGAGGCACTGACCTACCTCGGCTTCTCCTACGGCTCGGTGCTCGGGCAGTACTACGCCAACCTGTTCCCCTCCAGGGTCCGCGCCCTGGTCCTCGACGGCGTCATCGACCCGGTGGCCTGGACCACCGGCCAGGGCAAGGAGGCGGACACGACTCCCCTCGGCACCCGCCTCGCCAGCGCCGAGGGCTCCCAGCGCACGCTGGACGAGTTCTTCCGGCTGTGCGACGAGGCTGGCCCGGAGTGCGCCTTCTCCGGCGACGCCGCTGGGCGCTACGCGGCATTGGGCGAGCGGCTGCGTGGACACCCGGCCACCGTCGTCGACCCGTTGACCGGTGAGACCTTCGGGATCACGTACAACGACCTGGTCGCCGTGACGGTGGGCGCGCTGTACGCCCCGTTCGTCTGGCCCGACTTCGCGTTCCTGCTCGCCGACCTCGAGCGGGAGCTCTCCCCGGCCGAGCTGGGGGAGAGCGTGTCCGTGCTCCGCACCGAGCTCGGACTCACGCGCGCCCCACAGGAGCAGTACCCGAACTTCCTCGAGGCGGGGCCCGGCGTCGGCTGCTCCGACAGCGTCAACCCGACGTCGTTCGAGGCGTGGCAGACGGCCGCGGACGACGCCGAGGACCGGTACGGCCGGTTCGGACGGCTCTGGAACTGGAGCTTCAGCGTCTGCCGGTCGTGGCCGGACACCGCCGGGCAGGACCGCTACCTCGGTCCCTGGACGGCACAGACGTCGTCGCCGGTGCTGGTCGTCGGCAACCAGTTCGACCCGGCCACCCCGTACTCGGGTGCTCTGGCCGCGTCCGAGCTGCTGCCGAACTCCCGGCTGCTGACCTACGCCGGATGGGGCCACACCGCCTACTTCGGTGCCGGCAACTACTGCGTGAACAGCCACGTCACCCACTACCTGGTGACCAGCGAGGTGCCTGCCGCGGACACCGTGTGCCAGCCCGAGGGCTCGCCGTTCGGACCGACGGCGGCAGAGACACCGAGCACCGCTCAGGCGGGGGACGAGCTGCGCGCGGTGGACCTCCCGGTGGCGGTCCGGCACGCCCTGGACGCCGGCTGATCCGGCGCACCGTCGGATGAGCAACCTCGACCGCCGTCCGGCCGCCCGCGAGCTGGGCGGCCGGACGGACACACCGGCCCACCCGGTCCTGGACCTGCTGCCGGGCAAGGAGGTGCTGCTCGGGGAGAGCACCGTCGTCCGCCGGCTGCTGCCCACCCTGGGCCGGCGGATGGTCGGGGCCTGGGCGTTCGTCGACCACTACGGCCCCGACGACATCGCCGCCGGCCCGGGCATGCAGGTGCCGCCGCACCCGCACACCGGGCTGCAGACGGTCTCCTGGCTGCTGGAGGGCGAGGTGCACCACCGCGACTCGGTGGGCAGCGACCTGCGGTTCGGCCCGGGCGAGCTGGCGCTGATGACCGCCGGACAGGGCATCGCGCACTCCGAGCAGTCCCCCGCCGTCCATCCGCGGTACCTGCACGGGGCCCAGCTCTGGGTGGTCCTCCCGGACGACGACCGGTCGGTGCCCGCCGCCTTCGAGCACCACGCCACGCTGCCCGGCTTCACCTCCGAGGGGCTGACCGCGACCGTGCTCATGGGTTCCTTCGGCGGTGCCACCTCACCCGGCCGGGCGTACACGCCGCTGGTCGGGGCCGACCTGGACCTCGCCGCCGGGGCCGACGTCGAGGTACCGCTGGAACCGGACTTCGAGTACGCGCTGCTGACCAGCTCCGGCGCGGCCACCGTCGAGGACGCCCCGCTGACGCCCGGCGCGATGCTCTACCTCGGGACGGGGCGGCGGTCACTGCGGCTGCGCGCCGAGGAGGCGAGCCGGCTGCTGCTGCTCGGCGGCGAGCCGTTCGAGGAGCAGATCGTCATGTGGTGGAACTTCGTCGGCCGGTCCGGTGAGGAGATCGCCGGGTTCGCCGAGCAGTGGGACGCCGAGGCGAGCGGCGGCGACCGGTTCGGTGCCGTCGCCGGGTGGGACGACGTCCGGATGCCGGCGCCGCCACTGCCCTCGCTGCCCCTCAAGCCCCGCGGCCGCGAGCGCTGAGGAAGGACCCCCTGCCCCCCCACCCTTCGCAGGCTTAGGGCGGGCCCCTGGAAGGGCGCCGACCCCGGTGGCCCTCCTGCAGGGGCCCGCCGCGAGCTTGCGAGTGGTGGGGGGCAGGAGGGTCCTTCCTCAGTTCCCGCTGGAGAAGGCGGCGTCGAAGGCGGCGGCCGGCGGGTCGAAGGCGAGCCGGCGCACGAACTCCAGCGCCTCCGGAGCGCCGACCAGGCGGTCCATCCCGGCGTCCTCCCACTCCACCGAGATGGGACCGGCGTAGCCGATGGTGTTGAGCATGCGGAAGCAGGCCTCCCACGGGACGTCGCCGTGCCCGGTGGAGACGAAGTCCCAGCCGCGCCGCGGGTCGGCCCAGGGCAGGTGGGAGCTGAGCCGGCCGTTCCGCCCGTTCCCGACCTGGCGCTTCGCGTCCTTGCAGTCGACGTGGTAGATCCGGTCCCTGAAGTCCCAGATGAAGCCGACCGGGTCGAGGTCCTGCCAGACGAAGTGGCTGGGGTCCCAGTTCAACCCGAAGGCCTCCCGGTGCCCGATGGCCTCCAGCGTGCGGACCGTCGTCCAGTAGTCGTAGGCGATCTCCGACGGGTGCACCTCGTGGGCGAACCGCACCCCCACCTCGTCGAACACGTCCAGGATCGGGTTCCACCGGGCGGCGAAGTCGGCGTAGCCGTCTTCGACCATCGACTCGGGCACCGGCGGGAACATCGCCACGGTCTTCCAGATCTTGGACCCGGTGAAGCCGACGACGACGTCCACGCCCAGCGCGCGGGCGGCCCGCGCGGTCAGCTTCATCTCCTCCGCGGCCCGGCGGCGCACGCCCTCGGGGTCGCCGTCGCCCCAGACCCGGGGGTGGACCATGCCGCGGTGCCGCTCGTCGATCGGGTCGTCGCAGACCGCCTGGCCGTTGAGGTGGTTGGAGATGGCGAAGACCTGCAGCCCGTGCTGCTCCAGCAGGTCCAGCCGGCCCTTGACGTAGGAGTCGTCCTCCGCGGCCCGGGCGACGTCGAGGTGGTCGCCCCAGCAGGCGATCTCCAGCCCGTCGTAGCCCCACCCGGAGGCCAGCCGGCACACCTCCTCGAACGGCAGGTCGGCCCACTGGCCGGTGAACAGGGTGACGGGACGGGGCATCGGAGAAGGTCCTCTCGTTGGGTCGTTCCTGCGGCCTCGGTCAGGGACTGCGCTGCCGGTACCGGGAGCGCGGGGCTCCTGGTACCGGCAGCCCCCGGGTGGTGGAGCTACCTGGGGATCTCGGTCCAGGTGGAGCGGTCGGCGGCGCTGCGCTCGACGGCGTCGAGCACCCGCTGGACCTGCAGACCGTCGGCGAAGGACGGCGTGGGCTGCTGACCGGCGGCCAGCGCGGTGACCAGGTCGACGACCTGGTGGGTGAAGCCGTGCTCGTAGCCGAGGCCGTGACCGGCCGGCCACCAGGCCGCGACGTACGGGTGCTGCGGCTCGGTGACCACGATCCGGCGGAAGCCGGCCACCTCGGCGGGCTCCGTGCCGTCGAAGAAGTGCAGCACGTTCATGTCCTCGAAGTCGAAGGCCAGGCTGCCCGCCGACCCGTTGACCTCGATCCGGATGGCGTTCTTGCGGCCCAGCGCGAACCGGGTCGCCTCGAACGTGGCCAGCGCCCCGCCGGTGAACCGGCCGAGGAAGACCGCGGCGTCGTCGACGGTGACCTCGCCCATCTCGGCGCCGCCGACCCCGGTCAGCTTCCCGGTGGCCGTCGGCAGCGGCCGCTTGGGCACGAAGGTCTCCAGCAGGGCGCTGACCCCGGTGAGGACCTCGTCGGTGATGAACTGGGTGAGGTCGACGATGTGCGCCCCGATGTCGCCCAGCGCACCGGACCCGGCCTTGTCCTTCTCCAGCCGCCAGGACATCGGCGCGGACGGGTCGGCGATCCAGTCCTGCAGGTACTGGGCTCGGACGTGCCGGATCTCGCCCAGCCGCCCGTCGGCGACCAGCTGGCGGGCGAGCGCGACGGCCGGCACCCGCCGGTAGGTGAAGCCGACCATCGCCCGCGCCCCGGAGGCGGCGGCCCGCTCCGCCGCGGCGGTCATCGCCTCGGCCTCGGCGACCGAGTTGGCCAGCGGCTTCTCGCACAGCACGTGCTTGCCGGCCTCCAGAGCGGCGATGGCGATCTCGGCGTGGGTGTTCCCGGGGGTGCAGACGTCGACCAGGTCGACGTCGTCCCGCTCGACGACCCGTCGCCAGTCGGTCTCGGTGCCGGCCCAGCCGAGCCGCTGTGCCGCGGCGCCGACCGCGGCCGGGTCGCGGCCGGCGAGCACGGTCATCCGCGGGTCGAGCGGCAGGTCGAAGAACCGTGGCGCGGTGCGCCACGCGTGACTGTGGGCGGCGCCCATGAAGGCGTACCCGATGAGGCCCACGCCGAGCGTGGGTCGCGCTGCTGCGGACATGGGTCAGCTCCAGGTGGGGTGGTCGCCGGGGCGCGCCGTGCGCCCCGGCGACCACGAGGGGATCAGGACTCGAACGCGGAGTCGATGTACTGGTCGACGTTGTCCGCGGTGACCACCGGCGCGTTGAGCACGATCTCCCGCGGCACCTCCGGGGAGTTCAGGTCCGAGAGGCTCTTGTCCTGGGCGATGAGCCGGGCCAGCTTGATGCCGTCGGCGGCCTGCGTGGACGGGTAGACGACCGTGGCCTCCAGGACGGTGTTGCCCTCCTGGATGGCGCGCATGGCGTTGGCCGACCCGGCGCCGCCGACCATGAAGAACTCGTCCCGGCCGGCGTTCTCGATCGCCGCGAGGACGCCGACGCCCTGGTCGTCGTCGTGGTTCCAGATGGCGTCGATCCGGGGAGCGGCCTGCAGCAGGTTGGCCGTGACCTCCTCGCCGGACTCGACGGTGAACTCCGCCGCGACCCGGTTGCTCACCTCGAGGCCGCACTCGGCCAGCGCGTCGGCGAAGCCCTGGCTGCGGTCCTGGGTCAGCGGCAGCGAGTCGATGCCGGCGATCTCGGCGACGACCGCGTCGGGCTTGTCGCCCAGCCGGTCGCACATGTACGTCCCGGCCGAGACGCCCATGCCGTAGTTGTCACCCAGGATCGTGGCCCGTGCGGCGAAGGGGCTGTTGAACTCGCGGTCGACGTTGATGACCGGGATGCCGGCCTCCATCGCCTGCAGCGCGACCGGGGTCAGCGCGGCGCCGTCGAAGGGCAGCAGCACGATGGCGTCGACGCCGTCGTTGATAAACGTCTCCACCTGGCTGATCTGCGTGCTGACGTCGTTGGTGCCCTCGGCGACCACGAGCTCCACGTCCTCGTACCCCTCGGCGGCCGCCTGTGCGGCCGAGGAGATGCCGGCCATCCAGCCGTGGTCGGCGGCGGGCGCGGAGAAGCCGATCCGCACCGTGTCACCGGCCTCGTCGTTGTCGCTCGCGGCGGCGTTGCCGCCACCGCCGCCCGAGCTCTCGCCCTCGGGGGTGTTGCTGGTACAGCCGGTCACCAGCACGCCGGCGCCCACCAGGGCGACGGTCGTGGACATCATGCGGCGGAACCGGCGCTGCCTCGTTGCAGACATCTTCGCTCTCCTACGTCGCGCCCCTGGCGGGAGCCAGGCGGCCGGGGTGGTGGTGGTGCACCGGCCGCCGGTGGCGCCGGGTGGTGCTGACCGGGGGTGGTGGGCCGCGGTCAGGTCTGAGCGGCGCCGCCTGCGCCGGGGCGGTCCTCGGCCGCGGCTCCGGGGCGGGCCCCGGCCGGCGCGCCCGGCGTCGCCGATCCGCCGCCGGCCGCGCCGGCGGGACCACCGGTCGCCGTGGTGGCCCCGGACCGGCGGGTCCACGGGCTGCCGCCGGCCAGCCGCTGCTGCAGCAGCACGGCGGCCACGATGATGACGCCGCGGGCGACCGCCTGGGCCGAGCTCGACAGGTCGTTGAGGGTGAAGACGTTGCCGAGCGTGGTGAAGATCAGCACGCCCAGGACGGTGCCGACGATCGTGCCCCGGCCGCCGAGCAGCAGCGTCCCGCCGATGACGACGGCGGCGATGGCGTCGAGCTCGTAGAGCGTCCCGTGCGTGGAGCTGCCGGTCGTCGTGCGGGCCATCAGCATCACGGCGGCGATCCCGCAGGTGACGCCGGAGAGCACGTACAGCAGCACCGTGTGGCGCTGGACGCGGATGCCGGCCAGGCGGGCGGCCTCGGCGTTCCCGCCCACGGCGAACGTGCGCCGGCCGAAGGTCGTCCGGTTGAGCAGGACCCAGCCGGCGACGGCGACCAGCGCGAAGATGATCACCAGGGTGGGGACGCCGAGGACGTCACCGGCGAAGAACGCCAGGAAGTCGCGGTCCTGGACGATCTGGGTCCGGCGGTTGGCGATGATCTCGGCCAGGCCGCGGGCGGCCGCCAGCATCGCCAGGGTGGCGATGAAGGCGACGAGCTTGCCGTAGGCGATCACCACCCCGTTCACCAGCCCGGCCCCCGCGCCGACCAGCAGCGCGGTGACGACCATGACGATCCAGTGCACGTCCTCGGCCATGGCCTGGGTGGACAGGGTCGTCGCCCAGATGGAGGCCAGCGCGACCAGGGCGCCGACCGACAGGTCGATGCCCCCGCCGATGATCACGAACGTCATGCCGACGCTCACGACGCCGATCACCGACGCCGCCCGCAGTATGGTGAGCACGTTGTCGACGTCGGCGAACCGGTCACCCGCGGTGGCCAGGCCGACGACGCACAGCAGGACGAGCGCGACGACCAGTCCGAGGTTGCGGCCGATCGGCCCCGACATGAAGCCGGCACCTCCGGCGCCGCGCTGCCGAGCGGGCGAGCCCGCCGGTGGGGTGCCGCCCACGCCGGTCGTCGCGGTGGTGCTGGCGCTCATGCCACGTCCCCTTCGTGCGGTCGTGCGACCAGTGCGGACCCCGCCCCGGGGACCGTTCCTTCCATGACGAGGTCGAGCACCCGGTGCTCGTCGAACTGCTCGGCCGGACCGTCCGCGACGACCCGGCCGTCGGAGACGACCAGCACCCGGTCGGCCAGGCCGAGGACCTCGGGGATCTCGCTGGACACCACGACCACCGCGACGCCGCGGTCGGCGAGCGCGCGGACCAGCGCGTAGATCTCCGACCGGGCGCCGACGTCGACGCCGCGGGTGGGCTCGTCGAGCAGCAGCACCCGGCAGTCGCGCAGCAGCCACCGGGCCAGCACGACCTTCTGCTGGTTGCCGCCCGACAGCGTGCGGACCTCCCGGTCGACGTCCACCGGCCGCAGGTCCAGGGCCTCGGCCTGGCTCCGGGCCGCGGCCCTCTCGGCACCTCCGGAGAGGAAGCCGGCCCGGGCGAACCGGGCGAGGCTGGACATGGTGATGTTGCGGTAGATGGGGTCGCCGAGGACCAGGGCCTGGCTCTTGCGCTCCTCCGGGGCCAGCCCGATGCCGGCGGACACCGCCGCGGCGACGTCCCCCCGGCGCAACCGGCGGCCGCCCACCCGGACGGTGCCGGTCGTGGGGTGGCGGGCGCCGTAGAGCGTCTCCAGGATCTCCGAGCGGCCGGAGCCGACCAGCCCCGCGAGCCCGAGGATCTCCCCGGGGCGGACGGCGAAGGAGACGTCGGAGAACCGGCCGGCCAGGCTGAGCCCCTCGACCTCCAGCAGCGGCTGCCCGTCGGCCGGAGGACGCCCGGCCCGGGGCGGGAAGACGTACTCGATGGTCCGGCCGGTCATCAGCGTGATGACCTCACGCGTGGGTGTCTCCCGGGCGGGCAGGCCGGTGGCGACGGTCCGGCCGTCCTTGAGGACGGTGATCCGGTCACCGATCTGGCGGATCTCCTCCAGCCGGTGGCTGATGTAGACCACGGCGACGCCGTGCCGGGTGAGGTCGCGGATGACGGCGAACAGCCGCTCGACCTCCTCGTTGTCCAGCACGGCCGACGGCTCGTCCATGATGATCAGCTGGGCGTCCTGGGACAGCGCCCGGGCGATGCTGACCATCTGCTGGGCGGCGGCCGGGAGCTGCCCCACCTCGGCGGTGGGCCGGATCTCGGGGTGGCCGAGCCGGGTGAGCAGGGCGGCGGCCGCCCGGTTGGCCTGGGCAGGCCGGGTGACGCCGAACCGCGAGCTCTCCCGGCCCAGGAAGACGTTGTCCGCGACGGTGAGCCCGGCGACCAGGTCGAGCTCCTGGTAGATCGTCGCGATGCCCAGCGACATGGCCGCCTGCGGGTCGCCGAGCCGGACCGGCTCGCCGCGCCAGGTGATGCGGCCCTCGTCGGGCTGGTGCGCGCCGGCCAGGACCTTGATCAGGGTGGACTTGCCGGCGCCGTTCTGGCCGAGCAGGCAGTGCACCTCCCCCGGCCGCACGTCGAGGTCCACGCCGCCCAGCGCCCGGACCCCGGGGAACTGCTTGACGATGCCGTGCATCTCCAGGAGGGGTGCGTCCCCGGGCACGGGCCCCGCGGCGGAGTTCGTACGACTGCCGTCCGGCGACCGTCCGGCCATCGAGACCACCTCCGACTTTTGCCCAGCGCTGACCATTAGTGCGTGACGCGGAACACTAAGGTCGCGTTGCGCTGCGGTCAAGGCCTGGACGGCCGTTACGGAACTGCGACGTTCGAGTCAGGGCAGGGCTGCGCCCCGAGGGCCCGCGTGGGCCGGCCGGGGGAGGTGCGGGCTGACCGGGAGGTCAGCGGGCGACGGCCTGGTGGACGGTGTCCTCGTCCAGGAAGCCCTCGATCGCCATGAGCGCGGCTCCGAGCCGGCCGGACATGTCCGGCGCGTCGCTCACCGAGATGTCCAGCGCCCGGGCGGCCAGCGGCAGCGAGCGGCCGTACACGGCCTCCCGGATGCCGGCGAGCAGCGGGGCGCCCGCCCGCGCGACCCCGCCGGTCATGACGATGCGGTGCGGGTTGAAGAAGTTGACCAGGCTGGCGAGCACCGTGCCGATGGTGCGGCCGGCGTCCCGGACCAGCTCGACGGCGGGCCCTTCTCCCCGGGCGGCCAGCTCGACCAGCTCGCGCGTCGTGGTCACCGGCAGCCCCGCCTCGACGGCCTGCCGGAGCAGCGCGCCACCGCCGGCGATGGCCTCGAGGCAGTTCTCGTTGCCGCACCGGCAGATCACCGGTCGGCCCCGCGGCGGCGGCACGGAGATGTGCCCGATGTCCCCGGCGCTGCCCTGCGCACCGCGGTAGACCCGGCCCTCGATCATGATCCCGCAGCCGATGCCGGTGCCGACCTTGACGACGAGGACGTCCTCGACGGACCCCTTGATGCCCATCTCGCCGAGACCCATGACGTTGACGTCGTTGTCGGCGAAGACCGGGCAGTCGTACCGGCCGAACGCGCTGGGGATCGGGTAGTCGTGCCAGCCCGGCATGATCGGCGGGTGGAACGGCCGTCCGGTCGAGAACTCGACCGGTCCCGGCACGCCCACCCCCACGGCGCACACGTCCGCCGGGGTGAGGCCGGCCTCGGTCAGCAGGACCTGGGCCAGCCGGTCGACCTCGGCCAGCACGGGCCCGGGGCCCTCGGCGATGTCGATGGGGTGCCCGGCCGTGGCCAGCACCTGGGCGGAGAGGTCGGTCACCGCGACGTCCACGCTGGTGACGCCGAGGTCGACGGCGAGCACGCAGCCGGCCTTGCTGTTGAACCGCAGCAGCGTGGGCGGCCGGCCGCCGGTGCTCCACCCGCGGCCGCTCTCCTCGAGGAGGTTGGCCCCGATGAGCTGGTCCACCCGGGCGCTGACCGTGTTCCGCGACGCACCGGTCAGCGCGATCAGCTCGGCGCGGCTGTGCGCCCGCCCCGTGCGCACGTGGCGCAGCAGCGCGCTGGGCGAGGCAGGGTGCGTCACGCCCGCAATAGTGGCACGCGCCCCCGGCCCCGACGCCCGTCCCGCGAACGCGCCTCCGACCCCGGTGAGCCGCTCAGAAGCGGCCGCCGCCACCCCGCCGGCCGCGGCTCCCCGAGCCACCGAAGCTGCCGCTGGAACGCCGCGAGGGCCCGCCCCCGAACCCGCCGCGCGACCTCCCGCCGCCAAACCCGCCGCCGCCGGACCGCCCACCGAACCCGCCGCCGCCGAAGCCGCCGCCGCCACGGGACCCCCCACCGAAGAGGATCCCGCCGAGCACCATGCTGCCCAGGTCCACCCCGCCCCGGCCGCCGGCGTACCCGACGGGGCCGTACGCCGGTCCTCCGTGGCCCGCGCCGCCGCCGGCCGACCAGCGGCTGACGTCGGCCTGGGCCAGGTCGAGGGCGTGCCGGGCGAGCTGGGCGGCCTGCTGCGCCTCCCGCAGCGCGGCCACCGGGTCCGCCTGCCCGGTGGTGACGGCGGCGTCCAGGTGCCGCTGCGCCTCGGCCAGCCGGGTCCGGGCCTCCGGGCCGACCGCGCCGCGGCGGGTGCTGATGAAGTCACCGGCCGCCGCGATGCCCGAGCGGGCGGTGAGCAGGGTGTGGTCCAGCGCGGCCATGGCACGACGGGCCTCGCCCGCCGCGTCGCGGGCCGTGGCGAGGGCCCGGTCCAGTGCCGCGTCCGCCTCCTCGAGCTGCCGCAGCACGGCCAGCGGATCGGCGCCCCGTCCGGCCCCGGCAGCGGAGTCGGCGGCGGCCAGCGCGGCCTCGGCGCGGGCGACGAGCGGGCCCAGGCCGGTCCGGTCCGCCCCTGCGGACAGCAGGCCGTGCGCCTCGGCCACGTCGGCCTGGGTCTCGGCGCGCACGGCGGCGATGTGGCCGGCCGCCGACTCCAGGTCCGCGGCAGCGCGGGCGACGGCGTCGAGCAGCGTGCCGCTCTGCGCCACCGCGTCCTCCGCCGCCCGCAGGTCGGGGACCGCCTGCCCGGCCCGGCCCGCTCGGACGTCGGCGCGGGCCTCGGCGACCTCCTGCTCGGCGACGGCCAGCAGCGCGGCGGCCTGTCCGGGGTTGTCCGCGACCGGCGCGAGCGCCGAGTCGGCGTACCGGGTGCGCAGCTGGGCCAGCCGCTGTTCCTCCTGCGGCACGCGTGCCTGCAGGGCGGCGATCTGCGGTTCGAGCCGCTCGAGCACCTGCGGCGCGGTGCGCTCGAGGTCGCGCAGCCGGTCGAAGGCCTCGGCCTGCGCGTCGAGCCGGGCGTCCGCGGAGCCGGTCAGCCGCAGCAGCTCGGCCAGCATCCGCCGCCGGGTCGGTTCGTCCTCCGGGACCTCGTCGTCCAGCTGCTGGCGGATGGTGAAGGCCTGCGCGAGCTCGGCCTGCGACCGGCTCAGCGCCTCGGCGAAGCCGGCGACCGGTTCCTCGCCGTACTGGACGCGGGCGAAGTCCAGGTCCAGCTGGGAGGTGCGGGCGGCCTCGTCCACCTCGAGCAGCGCGGCGCTGGCGCGGTAGGTCAGCTGCTCGGTCGTCTCGTCGGGGAACGGGTCGGCCGCGCGCGCGGCCTCGCTCGCCCGGGTGGCGTCGGTCGCCCTCCGCCGCCGGCTGCGGACCAGCAGGTACCCACCGCCGCCGATCACGGCGGCCCCGGCCAGCACGGCCAGCGCACCCCCACCGCCCGAGCTCCCGCCCGAGTCGCCCGACCCGGCGACCGCGCCGGACCCGGCCACGTCGCCCAGCCCGTCGGCGAGCGCGACCGCGGCGCCCGACCAGTCGTCGGCGGACAGCCGCGGCTCCACCTCGTCGGCCAGCAGGGCGTCGATCTCGGCCTCGGGACCGGGCCAGGCGTCGTCGACCGACAGGCCGTAGGCCCGGTCGTCGACCGCGACCGCGAAGAGCAGGTCGTCGACGCCCAGCTGCGAGGCGATCGCACTGCGATCGGCCCACTCCTGCCCACCCGCGCCGTCGAAGGTCGAGACGTACACGACGAAGAGCTGGACTCCCTCGGACTCCCGCAGTCGGTCCACGGCGTCCTGCACGTCCTGCGCCCCGCCGAGCACCCCGGCGGAGTCGGTGACCTGCTCGGCCAGCCGCCCCGGCGGCTCGGCGGCCGCGGGGCCGGCGAGGAGCAGCGGCACCAGCAGCAGCGTCAGGACGGCGGGCAGCCGGGCGAGGCGGGACATGCCGCCCATCGTCGCCGATCAGGCCGGCGCGGGCGCGACCCCGGCCGGCAGCGCGTGCAGCCGGCGCTTGGCCAGCGCGATCGGCAGCTGGCCGACCAACGCCGGCAGCACCCAGAAGACCGGGCCCGACTCCGCGATCAGCACGCCGGTCACCAGGGCAATGTAGGAGCCGCCGAGCAGGTGCGGCTGCCAGCTCCGCCATCCCGGCCAGCCCCGGCGGCGGGCGAGCGCGCCGGTGACGGCGAGGACCTCGGTGCCGATGGCCACCGGCAGCAGCCAGGACAACCCGGGGGCCGTGGCGGCGAGGAACGCCGCGGACAGCACGACTCCACCCAGCCCGCACTGGTAGGCCACCGCCCAGCCGGTGGCGCTCCGGCCGCGCCGGCGGGCGACCAGCCAGCAGGGGCCCAGCACCAGCGCCCCCGCGCCGACGGCGACGTGCAGATGCAGGACGAGATCGCGCACGGGAACCACTCCCTCCGGCGGGCCGGCCGGTGCCGGCCCGGAGCGGGCGCCCGCCGACAGCGGTCGTCAGCGGGCGTCCCGTCCCCCACCCTGTCCTCGGCCGGGCGCCTGGGACAGGTGCCGGATGTCAGGTCCTGCGCAGGGTCAGCTGCCGGGCTCCTGCATCACCGAGAACGCCGCACCCCACGGGTCCACGACGACGGCGAAGCGGCCGAACTCGGTGTCCATGGCAGGCATCGCGACCTTGCCGCCGCCGGCTTCCACGGCGGCGACCGCCTCGTCGGTCGAGGACACCGAGAAGCAGGTCGACCACCCCTTCGGTGAGCCCTCCTGGTGGCCGCCCAGCCCACCCAGCGGACGCCCGTCGGTGCTGAAGGTGGTGTAGCCCTCGGCCCCGGGCACCTCGTCGTACCGGAACCCGAAGACGGCGGAGTAGAACTCCCGTGCCGCCGCGGGGTCCTCGACCGCCGCCTCGTTCCAGACCAGGGCGCCGGGCTCGCCGTAGATCTTCACCCCGGTGTTGAGGGCGCCCTGCCAGAGCCCGAAGGGGTTGCCCTGCGGGTCCCGGGCGATCGCCATCGTGCCCATCGGGCCGACCTCCATCGGCGGGAACAGCACGGTGCCGCCCGCCTCGGTGATCCGGGCGGCCGTGGCGGCGGCGTCGTCGGTGGCGAAGTACGTCGTCCAGCGGGGTGGGTCGTCCGGGTCCTGCTGGGGCCCCATGCCGGCGGCGTCGCGCCCGGCGACCTGGCAGATCAGGTACCCGCCGAACTCCGGTTCCCCGCCGGTGTACGTCCAGCCCAGGACGGCGGTGTAGAAGGACCTCGCCGCCTCGACGTCGGGGGCGCCGTAGTCGGTCCAGCACGGGGTGCCGTTGGGCCAGACGGTGTCACGCGTGGGCATCGCTTCCTCCTCGGTGGTCGATCAGGGGAGGGAACCGTCCCACCGGGCACCGACGGTTCCCGGGGTCCGCTGCGCCACGTCTGCCGGTCGCTGCCGTGGGTAGGGCAGTCGGCACCGACCGCGTCCGCCAGGAGGTCCCACCGTGCCCGAGCCCGACCGTCTGCCCGCCGCCGAGCTGCCACCGGGGACCGTCCGCCGGGTCGGGGACTGGGCCGTCGGCAACGCCGACGGCAAGCTCTTCGCGGTGTCCCGCCGCTGCCGCCACCAGCTGGCCGACCTGTCGGAGGGCAGCATCGACGCCGACGGCTGCCTGGTCTGCCCCTGGCACCAGGCCCGCTACGACGTCGACACCGGCGCGATGGTCGACGGGCCGCGGGGCTTCCTGGGCTACCACGGCCCCACCCCCGGCTACTCCGGGCTGGTCGCCGGTCTGGGCCGGCTCCTGCCGCTCCGGGTCCGCCGCGCCCTCCGCCGCGGGGACGACGTCGTCGTCGAATGAAGGACCCCGTCCTCCTCACCCCTCGCACGCTCGGGGTGAGCCGCTGGACGGGGCCGTCCTCGGGGCGCGGGGGTCCTCTAAGTCCGTTCGATCGGCTGGTCCACCCCGCCGACGAAGCCGTCGTCCATGGCGGAGGGGCCGGTGGCGGCCACCGAGACCCCCTGGGTCGCGGCCACCTCGTCCGCCGACTTGGGCCGCAGCACGCCGGCGTCGATCTCCTCGGCCCAGTGGCAGCTGACCCGGTGCCCCGGGGCCAGCTCGCGCAGCACCGGCACCTCGTCGTCGCACCGGGTCTCCTGCCGCCACGGGCAGCGGGTGTGGAACCGGCAGCCCGACGGCGGGTTCGCCGGGGAGGGCAGGTCGCCGGCGAGCAGGATCCGCTCCCGGGAGTCCTCGACCACCGGGTCCGGCACCGGGACGGCGCTCATCAGCGCCCGCGTGTAGGGGTGCAGCGGCGACTCGTACAGGGCGTCCGCCGGCGCCTGCTCGACCAGCGACCCCAGGTACATGACGCCGACGACGTCGCTGATGTGCCGCACCACGGCCAGGTCGTGGGCGATCACCAGGTAGGTCAGGCCGAGCCGCTGCTGCAGCTCCTCCAGCAGGTTGAGCACCTGGGCCTGCACCGAGACGTCGAGCGCGGACACCGGCTCGTCGGCGATCAGCAGGTCGGGCTCGACGGTGATCGCCCGCGCGATGCCGATCCGCTGCCGCTGCCCGCCGGAGAACTCGTGCGGGTAGCGGCGCAGCGCCGCCGCCGGCAGCCCGACGGCGTCCAGCAGCTCCCGCAGCCGGCGGGCGATGGCGGCCTTGTCGCCGCCGAGGCCGTGCGCGTGCAGCGGCTCGGCGAGCAGCGACTCGACGTCCTGCCGCGGGTCGAGCGAGCCGAGCGGGTCCTGGAAGACCATCTGCATGCGCCGGCGCATGTGCCGCATCGGCTCGGGCGCGAGCGAGGCGACGTCGGTGCCGTCGAAGAGGACCTCACCGGCAGTCGGCTCGACGAGCCGCAGGATGGCCCGGCCGAGGGTCGACTTGCCGCACCCGGACTCCCCCACCAGGCCGTAGGTGGTCCCCCGGTCGATGGACAGGTCGACGCCGTCCACGGCCTTGACGTGCCCGACCGTGCGGTCGAAGAAGAGCCCACGCTTGATCGGGAAGTGCACCTGGACGCCGCGCACCTGCAGCAGCGGCTCCCCGGCGGCGGTCCCCCCGGCGGTCATCGTGCGGCTCCCGGGGTGGTCGGCGAGCCGGCGGTCGGCGGGAGGGCGAGCGGGTGCCGGCAGCGGAGCTCCCGGCCCCGGCCGTCGGACTCCAGGTGCACGGTGTCCCCGGCGACCTCGGTGAGGCAGTCGTCCTCGCCGGAGTCGCAGCGCGGGGCGAACGCGCAGCCCTCCGACCACGGGATGGCGTCGCGCGCCGAGCCGCGGATGGGGGTCAGCGGGGTGCCCCGCGTGGTGTCCAGCCGGGGGACGGAGGCGAGCAGGCCGCCGGTGTAGGGGTGCCGCGGCCGGGCGAACAGGTCCCGCCGGTCGGCGGTCTCGATGATCTTCCCGGCGTACATCACGTGCACCCGGTCGCACAGCCCGGCGACCACGCCGAGGTCGTGGGTGATCATCACCAGCGCCGTCCCGGAGCCCTGGACGAGGTCGCGGAGCAGCTCCAGGATCTGCGCCTGGATGGTGACGTCGAGCGCCGTCGTCGGCTCGTCGGCGATGAGCAGCCGGGGCGAGCAGGCCAGTGCCATGGCGATCAGCGCCCGCTGCCGCATGCCGCCGGAGAGCTGGTGCGGGTACTCCCCCAGCCGGCGCCGGGGGTCGGGGATGCCGACCCGGTCCAGCAGGTCGGTGGCCTCGTCCTGGGCGGCCTTGCCGGTCAGCTCGCGGTGCTGCTTGAGCACCTCGGTGACCTGGACGCCGATGGTCACCGTGGGGTTGAGCGAGGACAGCGGGTCCTGGAAGACCATCGCCATGTCCGCTCCGCGCAGCCGGCGCAGTGTCCGGTCGCCGGCGCCGAGCAGCTCTTTCCCGTCCAGCCGCACCGATCCGCTGACCTGCACGCCGCGCCGGGGCAGCAGGCCCATCACCGCCAGCGACGTGACCGACTTCCCGCAGCCGGACTCCCCGACCAGCCCGACCGTCTCCCCCGGCGCGACGGCGAAGCTGACCCCGTCGACGGCCTGGGTGCCCGCCTCACCGCGCCGGGTGAACCGGACGGCGAGGTCCTCGACCTCGAGGACCGGCGCCGACCCGGCGATGGCGGCCCCACGGAGCGCACTCGAGGCGGTGCTCACCGGCTCACCTCCGGAACTTCGGGTCGAGGGCCTCGCGCAGCGCCTCACCGAGCAGGGTGAAGCCGAGGGCCACCACGATGATGCACAGCGCCGGGTAGATGGCCAGCTGCGGCCGGAAGGACAGCACCGACTGGGCGCTGGAGAGCATGGCCCCCCACTCCGGCCGGCCGATGTCCGGGTCGCCCAGCCCCAGGAAGCTCAGCGCCGCCGCCTCGATGATCGCCGTCGCGAGCGACAGGGTCGCCTGGACGATCACCGGGGACAGCGAGTTGGGCAGGACGTGCCCCAGGACGATCCTCGACCGCTTGACGCCCAGCGCCTTGGCCGCGACGGCGTAGTCGCTGTCCCGCTGGGCCAGCATCGACCCGCGCAGCAGCCGGGCGAACACCGGCACCTGGGTCACCGCGATGGCGATCATCAGCGCGTACTGGTTCTGCCCCAGCAGCACCGAGATGCTGATCGCCATCAGCAGGCCGGGGATGGACAGCAGGATGTCCACGAACCGCATCACCACGGTGTCGACCCAGCCGCCGAAGGCCCCGGCGAGCACGCCGAGCGCCATGCCGACCACCGCGCCGAGCACCGTGGACACCACGCCGATGAGCAGCGACTGCCGGGAGCCGTAGATCAGCCGGGACAGCACGTCGCGGCCCAGCTGGTCCACGCCGAGCGGGAAGCCCTCCCGGGAGCCGGGGATCGACCCCTGCCGCACCTCCGACAGCAGCGCCTGCTCCAGCGGGTCGCGGGGCGCCAACCAGGGCGCGAGCGCGGCGACGAGGAGGAAGACCACGATGATGACCGCGCCGAGGATGGCCACCGGGTCCCGGCGCAGCCGGCGGAAGGCGCTCCTGGCCAGCGAGACGCCACCGCCGCCCTCACTGACCTGACCGGCCCGTGCGGCGAGGGCGTCGATGCGCTCGCGGCGGCGGTCGCCGAGCGAGGCGGTCATCGCACCCTCACCCGTGGGTCGAGCAGGCCGTAGGAGATGTCGACCAGCAGGTTCACCAGCACGTACACCACCGCGAGGATCAGGATGAAGCCCTGCAGGATGGCGTAGTCCCGGTTGCTGATGGCGTCGCGCAGCGCCGACCCGACGCCCCCGAAGGCGAACACCGTCTCGGTCAGCACCGCGCCGGACAGCAGCAGGCCGGTCTGCAGGCCGATCGTCGTCGAGACCGGCAGCAGCGCGTTGCGGATGACGTGCCGCCGCCGGACCACCGCCGTCGCCAGGCCCTTGGCGTTGGCCGTGCGCACGTAGTCCTCGTTGACGACGTCCAGGACGGAGGCACGGGTGATCCGGACGATGATGGCCAGCGGGATGGTGCCCAGCGCGACCCCGGGCAGCACCAGGTGCACCAGCGCGTCCCACGCCGCGTCCCACTCCCGGGTCAGCAGCCCGTCGAGGACGTAGAAGTTGGTGATGTGGGTGGCGTCGATCCGCACGTCCTGCCGCCCGGAGCCGGGCAGCCAGCCCAGCTCGACGGCGAAGAGCAGGCGCAGCAGGTAGGCCAGGAAGAAGACCGGGATGGCGACGCCGAGCAGCGAGCCGATGACCGAGGACGAGTCCAGCCAGCTCCCGTGCCGGCGGGCGGCGAGGTAGCCCACCGGGATGCCGACGCCGATCGCGAACACCATCGCGAAGAGGGTCAGCTCCACCGTGCCGGGGAACCGCTCCAGGAACTCCGTGCCGACCGGTCGCCCGGTACGGGAGGAGGTTCCGAAGTCCAGCTGGAGGGCGCGTCCCAGGAACTTGCCGTACTGGACCAGCACCGGCTGGTCCAGCCCGAAGGCCTCGTTGTACCGGGCGATGTCCTCCGGGGTGGCCCGCTCACCGAGCGCGGCCTGCGCCGGTCCGCCGGGCAGCGCGCGCAGCCACGCGAACAGCAGCACCGACAGGCCCAGCAGGATCGGCACCAGCTGGAGCAGCCGCCGGACGATGAAGCGGAGCACGCGGTCGGTCAGCTCCTCGGCGAGGGGGACGGGTCAGGACGCGCCGGTGGCGGCTCCGGTGACCGGGTCACCGGAGCCGCCACCGGACGGTTCACTCCGTGACGGTGACGGTGGAGAAGTCCTCCGCCGACAGCGGGCTGGGGATCAGGCCCTCCACGCCCGGCGCCACGACCAGCGCGTTCGGGGCGTGCGAGATCGGGACCGCCGGCAGGAAGTCCATGATCGCGGCGTTGGCCTGCTCGTACAGCGGGCCGCGCGCCGCGGTGTCCGGCTCGGCGTCCCCGGCGGCCAGCGCCGAGAAGATCTCCGGCGCGGCCCAGCCACCGAACTCCGCCTTCATCTTCCCGCCACCGGCGTCGGCGAAGAACGTGCCGATGAAGTTGTAGGCGTCGTTGTAGTCACCGGTCCAGCCCAGCAGGTGGACGTCGGCCTGACCGGCCTGGACGGCGTCGAGGTAGTCCGGGTTCCACGGCAGGGAGACCGGCTCGATGGTGAACCCGGCGTCGGTCAGGTTCTTGCTGATCACCTCGTACATCGCGGCCGGGTCCGGCAGGTAGGGGCGGCTGACGTCCGTCGGGTAGTAGAACCGCAGCGTCGTGCCGGCGGCGCCGGCCTCGGCGAGCAGCTGCTGCGACCGGGCCGGGTCGTAGTCGTACCTGGTGACGTCCTCGGTCCAGCCGTCGACCGCCGGGGGCACGAACTCGATGGCCGCCTCGGCGCCCTCGGGGAGCAGCGACCGGACGATGGTGTCCCGGTCGATGGCGTGCGCGATGGCCTGGCGGACCCGGATGTCCTGCAGGGCCGGGTTGGCGCTGGTCCCCTCGACACCGCCGCCGTTGATGCCCAGGTACAGGATGTTGAACGGGTCGCGCGGCAGCACCTGGAAGCCGCCGTCCTCGAGGGTCTGGTAGTCCGCCGGGGCCACCAGGTCGTAGCCGTCGATGGAGCCGGCCTGCAGCTCCTGGCGGCGGGTGTTGCCGTCGGCGATGGACCGGAACACGATCTCGTCGACGCCGGCCGGGTCGCCCCAGTAGTCCTCGTTACGGACGATCCGGACCTCGCCGTTGCCCTGGTCCCAGCTGTCGAACCGGAAGGGACCGGTGCCGGTCGGGTGCTCCAGGCCGTACTCGGTGTAGGTCAGCGCGTCGCCGTTGCCGCCCAGGTCGTCGGCGGCGAACTCCTCCAGCGCGGCGGGGCTCTGCATGGCGAAGCTCGGCAGCGCCAGCACCGCCGGGAAGCGGCTGGTGGTCTGGCTCAGCTTCAGCTCGACGGTGGACTCGTCGGTGGCCTCGCAGCCGGCGTACAGGCTCGGGATGTCGGGCGTGCTGGCGAACCCGCCGAAGTTGTTCTGCCAGTACTCCGAGGCGGCGGGGCTGGCGGCCAGGCCCTCGAAGTTGTACCAGCGCTCGAAGTTGAAGCAGACGGCGTCGGCGTTGAAGTCCGTGCCGTCGTGGAAGGTGACGCCCTCGCGCAGGGCGAAGGTGTAGGTCAGCCCGTCCTCGGAGACCTCGTAGCTCTCGGCCAGGGCCGGGGCGAGGTCGGCGGTGCCGGGCTCGTTGGTCAGCAGTCCCTCGTAGATCTGCCGGGTGACCCGGAAGGACTCGCCGTCGGTGGCGAACGCCGGGTCGAACATCGTCGGGTCGCCCGCCGCGCCGAAGACGAACGTGCCGCCGCTGGCCGCGGCCTCGCCACCGCCGCCGCCGTCACCGGATCCCTCCTCCCGGTCACTGGAGGCACAGGCGGCCATCGTCAGGGCGGTGAGGGCGGCCGCCGAGGCGGCCAGCGCACGGGTGGGGCGATGGTGCATCGCGGAGGACCTGCCTTCTCGGCCGCGAGGGGCCGGATGAAGTGGAGCCGGGGCGCCCGCGATCGAGAGGAGCTGCGGGCGCGGGACAGGACACTAGGGCGCGCCCTGGACCCCGACGGGACCCGGTCCACCATCGTCACCGGATCGAGACCTGTACCGCCCGGCCGCCCCGCGGACCGGTCCGTCTCCGCAGCCGACGGGAGCGGCACACCGGCCGCGACCGGCGTGCCGCCACCGCGGTGCCGCGACCGCAGCAGGCGTCAGAAGGCGGGGATGACCGCACCCTCGTAGGTGTCCTCGATGAAGGCCCGGACCTCGTCGGAGTGCAGCAGCTCCTCCAGCTGGCCGATCCGCTCGTCGTCCTCGGTGCCCGTCCGCACGACCAGCAGGTTGGCGTTCGGGTTGCCCTCGGCCTCCTCCAGCGCGAGGGCGTCCTCCGCGGGGACCAGGTCGGCGTCGATCGCGTAGTTGCCGTTGATCACCGCGGCGTCCACGTCGGCCAGCGACCGGGGCAGCTGGGCGGCCTCGACCTCGGAGATCTGCAGGTCCTTCGGGTTCTCGGCGATGTCCAGCGCGGTCGGCGCGGCGTCCCCGGTGTCGGCCAGGACGACCAGGTCGTTGGCGGCGAGCAGCCGGAGCGCCCGCCCGGCGTTGGTCGGGTCGTTGGGGATCGCCACCGTGGCGCCGTCGGGCAGGGCGCCGAGGTCGGTGAGCGACTCGGAGTAGATGCCCAGCGGCTCGATGTGCACGGGGGCCAGCGGGGTGAAGTCGTAGCCGGCGTTGGCCTCCTGCTCGTCCAGGTACGGCACGGTCTGGAAGTAGTTGGCGTCGATCGAGCCGTCCTCCAGCGCGACGTTGGGCTGGACGTAGTCGGTGAACTCCACGACCTCGAGGTCCAGCCCGGCGTCCTCGGCCAGCTCCTCGTCGATGAAGCGGAGGATCTCCGCGTGCGGGACGGGAGAGGCCCCGACCGCCAGCGGCTCGTCGGCGGCGGAGAGCTCCGGACCGCCTCCGCCGCACGCGGTCAGGGACAGGCCCGCGACCAGGGCAGCGGCGAGCAGGGTGGGGGTGGGACGCATGGGTGGGTCTCCTCGGTGCAGGGTGGTGCCGGCCGGTCGGGCGGCGGGGGTCAGGGGGTGGCGAGCCGGCGCGCCCAGCGGTCGCCGGCCCACTGCAGGAGCTGGACGACGAGCAACAGGAGGACGACGGTCGCCAGCGTGATGTCGGTGCGGAACTGCTGGTAGCCGTAGCGGATGGCGAAGTCGCCGAGGCCGCCGCCGCCGATCGCCCCGGCCATCGCCGAGTAGCTGATCAGCGCCACCACGGTGACGGTCACCCCGGCGACCAGCGAGGGCAGCGCCTCGGGCAGCAGCACGGTACGGACGACGTCCCGGCGCCGCGCTCCCATCGCCAGCGTCGCCTCGACCTTGCCGTGCGCCACCTCGCGCAGGCTGGTCTCGACCAGCCGGGCCAGGAACGGGACCGCGCCGATGGTCAGCGGCACGATCGTCGCGGTGGAGCCGATCGTGGTGCCGACGATGCCGCGGGTGACCGGGGCGACCAGGACCAGCAGGATGATGAACGGCAGCGACCGGCCCAGGTTGACCACCAGGCCCAGCAGCCGGTTCACCGTCGGCTGCGGCGCGAGACCGCCGGGCGCCGTCACGGTCAGCAGGACACCCAGCGGGACGCCGAGCAGCACGGTGAGGACGGTCGCGACGCCGACCATGTAGAGGGTCTCCCCGGTGGCGTCGGCCAGTTGCGGGGCGAGCCGGGCCCAGTCGTTCACCGCTGCACGTCCGGCGCGTCGACCAGGCGCTGGACGTCCGGCACCCGGTCCGGCGGGGGCTCGTCGTCCGTGCCGGGGAGCGGGGCCCGGTCCCCGGCCGCCGCCGGTCCGACCAGCGCCCCGGCCGCGCGCAGCCGGGCCAGCGCGGGGTCCAGCCGGCCGTCGTCCCCGTCGACCCGCAGGAGCAACCGGCCGAACCGCCGGCCGGCCACGGTCTCGACCGAGCCGCCGACGACCTCGACGGACAGCCCCAGCTCGCCGGCGAGGGTCTGCAGCACCAGCCCCTCGGGCGTCGCGTCGGTGACGGTGACCTGCACGAGCCGGCCGCCGGCCGCGTCGGACACCGCCGGTGCCGGGACCAGCTGGGCGGCCAGCGCGGAGTCCGGGCGGGCCAGCACCTCGGTGAGCGGGCCGCCGTCGACCACCCGGCCCGCGCTCATCAGCACCGCGCTGTCGCAGACGGCGCGGACGACGGACATCTCGTGGGTGATCAGCAGGACGGTGAGCCCGAGCTCGGCGCGCACCTGGCGCAGCAGGTCCAGCACGCCCGCGGTGCTGGCCGGGTCGAGGGCGGAGGTGGCCTCGTCGCAGAGCAGCACGGTGGGCCGGGCGGCGAGCGCCCGGGCGATGGCGACCCGCTGCTTCTGTCCGCCGGACAGCTGGCCGGGGCGGGACCCGTGCCGGTCGGCCAGGCCCACGAGGTCCAGCAGCTCGGCGACCCGGCGCCGGCGTTCGACCCGCCCGACGCCGGACAGCTCCAGCGGGTGCTCCACGTTGCCGGCCGCCGTGCGCGAGTCCAGCAGGTTGAAGTGCTGGAAGACCATGCCGACCTTCCGCCGCGCCCGGCGCACGCTGTCGGCGTCGAGGTCGGTGAGCACCTGGCCGTCGACGGTGACCGTGCCCGACGTCGGGCGCTCCAGCAGGTTGACCAGCCGGGCCAGGGTGCTCTTGCCCGAGCCGCTCTGACCGACCACCCCGGCGAACTCCCCGCGCGCCACCGACAGGCTGACCCCGTCGACGGCGACCACCTCCGCGGCGCCACGCCGGGAGGGGAAGACCTTGCGCACGTCGGACAGCTCGATCACGGGGGTCCTCTGGGGATGGGCGGGGACGGGCGCGCGGCGGGCTCCACCGGCGGTGCGGTGGGCGCGGGCGGCGCGCGGGGGCGGACGGCCGCCCGGCGTCAGAGGAGGCCGGCGGTGCGCATCAGGTCGATGACGCGACGACGCGTCAACGAACCCGGCCCGACCACCCGTCCAGGATCAGCCGCGAGGACGCACCACGCCACCGCAGGGACGAGGATGTGATGGATCGCTCAACTACCTAGCCGAGCCCGGCCCCTCCGAGACAGGACCTGCGGCCCCGTCCCGGGTCCCACCCTGAGCCTGCGAAGGGTGGGGAGGACGGGGTCCTTCAAGCGTCGATGCGCCTGCGGCCCTCGAACGCGCGGCCCAGGGTGACCTCGTCGGCGTACTCCAGGTCGCCGCCGACGGGCAGCCCACTGGCCAGCCGGGAGACCGCCAGCCCCAGCGGACCGACCAGCCGGGCGAGGTAGGCGGCGGTCGCCTCACCCTCGAGGTTCGGGTCGGTGGCGATGATCAGCTCGGTGACCTGGCCGTCCATCAGCCGGGTCATCAGCTCCTTGACCCGCAGGTCGTCGGGGCCGATGCCCTCGATCGGGCTGATCGCGCCGCCCAGCACGTGGTAGCGGCCCTTGAACTCGCGGGTCCGCTCGATCGCCACGACGTCCTTGGGCTCCTCGACGACGCAGATGACGTCCAGGGACCGGCGCGGGTCACGGCAGATCCGGCAGAGCTCGGCCTCGGCGACGTTGTGGCAGACGGTGCAGAACCGCACCTCGGCCTGCACCCGCTGCAGCGCGGCCACCAGCCGGCCAACGTCGGCGGACTCCGCGGCCAGCAGGTGGAACGCGATGCGCTGCGCGCTCTTCGGCCCGACACCGGGCAGCCGGCCGAGCTCGTCGATCAGGTCCTGGACAGCGCCCTCGTACACGGTGCTCCTCGGCAAGGGTGGACTCCCCGGCGCTCCGTCCGCGCCCGGGACCCACGGGGGTGGTCAGAAGCCGGGGAGACCCAGCCCGCCACCGAGCCCGCCGGTCACCGGCCCCATGGTCGAGGCGGCGAGCTCGTTGGCGGCCCGGCTGGCGTCCCGGACGGCGGCGACGACGAGGTCCTGCAGCGTCTCCACGTCGTCGGGGTCGACGGCCTCGGGCGAGATGGTGACCGCGGTCAGCTCCCCGCTGCCGGTCATGGTGACGCTGACCAGGCCACCGCCGGCCGTGCCGGTGACCTCGGCCTCGGCCAGCTGCGCCTGGGCGGCAGCCAGCTGCTGCTGCATCTCCATCGCCTGCTTCATGAGCTGCTGCATGTCGGGCTGGCCTCCGGGTCCCATGCACCGAGCGTAGGTGCTGCGACCGATGATTGCGGTCGACGCCGCCGCCGGCCCACCCGCAGCAGGGACCTCCCTGCCCCCACCGCTCGCGGCAGGACCCTGCGAGGAGGCCAGGGGCGAGGGGGTCCTTCCTCAGTCGTCGATCGGGCGGGCGCCGAGCTGGGTGCGCAGCAGCTGCAGCGCGGCCTGCTCGGCGTCCAGGACCGGCTCGGCGTCCCGGCTGCCCCCGGTGGCCGCGTCGGCGGCACGCTCCGCGAGCAGCTCGTCGGCCTCGGCGGACTCGGCGGCCCGGGTGGCCGCCCGTGCCGCCTCGGGGGTCGGCGCCGGCGTGCCGGGTGCCGGCCGGCCGGGGGTGTCGACGACGGCCTGCACCTTCCACCGGACGCCGAGCAGCTCCTCCAGCGACTGACGGACGACGTCCTTGTTCAGGTCGTCGCCGAGCATCTTGGCCAGCGCCGGGGAGGTGGCCGCGAGGGTGAGCGTGCCGTTGGTGAGGTCGTGCACCTGGGCGCTCTTCAGCAACGCCTCAGTGGTGCGCTTGTGCCCGCGCACCACCTTCAACAGCTCGGGCCAGATCCGCCGGACGTCGGCGGTCGTCAGCTCGCCGTCGTCGGCGGCCGGTCCGGGGTCGGCCGACACCAGCGGCATCGGCTCACCGCCACGCGGAGCCGGCGAGTGCTCGGCGGCGGCTCGCGGCGGCGCCGGCTCGGCGGACGCCGGCGCGTCCTCGGAGGCCCGGGGACCGGGTTCCGGCGGGGCAGGCGGCGCGCTCGGGGCGGGGCGGGGCGGCTGGGGAGCGGCGGCCCGAGCGGGCTGCGGCCAGTCCTCGTCGTCGTCCGGCTCGGGCGGCAGCGGGATGTCGGGGTCGCCGGTCGCCACGGGCGGCCGGCGGCCCGGGGCCTCCGCGGCCGGCCGGCCGGCCGCGGCGCCGTCGGCGGACGGCACGGGGCGCTCGGCGGCGGTCGGGCGGGACCGCGGAGCGGCGGCACCCGAGCCCGGCGCGACGGTGGCGGGCCAGTCGTCGCCACCCGGCGCGGCGGCTGTGCTGGGTGCGGGAGGAGCCGCCGGTGCGGGTGCGACGGCGGCCGGCGCCCCGCTCGCCGCCGGGAGCGCTCCCGGCCGGGCGGTCGTGGGCCAGCCGTCGTCGCCGTCGGGCGCTGCGGCGACCGCCGCCGCGGGGGGCTGGACCGGGTCCGACGCGGTCCGCGCCTGGGACGGCCGGACGTAGGGCCGGCGCGCGCCGGTGGACTCCGTGGCGCGGGCGGGCTCGGCCGCCGGCGCGGCTTGGGGTGCGACCGCGGCCGCGGGCTGGGGTCCGGGCGCAGCCGCGGGTCCGGCCGTCGGCGCGGCCGTCCGCGGTGCCGGCGCGGCCGCGCGGGGCGCCGGGGCGGGTGCGGCCGGCTCGGGCCGGCCGGCGTGCTCCCCGGCGATGGACAGCCGCCGCTCGAGCCGCTCCAGGCGCTGCAGGGTGGCGGCGGCCGACCCGTCCACCCCGGGCAGCAGCATGCGGGCGCAGACGAGCTCGAGCAGCAGCCGGGGCGCCGTCGTCCCCCGCATCTCGGTGAGCCCCTCGTGGACGGTGTCCGCCAGCCGGGACAGCGTCGCGGCGCCCAGCGCCTGGGCCTGGCGGGACATCACGTCCATCCGGTCGGGCGGGCAGTCCAGCAGCCCGTTGCCGCCGGCCTCGGGGACGGCGTCCAGCACGATCAGGTCGCGCAGCCGGTCGAGCAGGTCGGTGGCGAACCGGCGGGGGTCGTGCCCGGCCTCGACCACCCGGTCGACCGCCCGGAAGACACCCGGCGCGTCCGAGGCGGCCAGCGCGTCGACGGTCTCGTCGATCAGCGCGTCGTCGGTGACGCCGAGCAGGCCCACGGCCGTGCGGTAGGTGACGCCCTCGGGGCCGGCGCCGGCGAGCAGCTGGTCGAGGATGGACAGCGAGTCCCGCACCGAGCCACCGCCGGCCCGGACGACCAGCGGGAAGACGGTGGGCTCGACCGCCACGCCCTCGGCCTCGCAGGTGCGCTCGAGCAGGGTGCGGAGGGTGCCCGGGGGCACCAACCGGAACGGGTAGTGGTGGGTGCGCGAGCGGATGGTGGGCAGCACCTTGTCCGGCTCGGTGGTCGCGAAGACGAACACCAGGAAGTCCGGCGGCTCCTCGACGACCTTCAGCAGGGCGTTGAAGCCCTGCGTGGTCACCATGTGCGCCTCGTCGACGATGTAGACCTTGTAGCGGCTGTTGACCGGCGCGAAGAAGGCCCGTTCCCGCAGCTCGCGGGCGTCGTCGACGCCACCGTGGCTGGCGGCGTCGATCTCCATCACGTCCAGCGAACCGGGGCCGTCGGGCGCCAGCGCGACGCAGGACGGGCACACCCCGCAGGGGTTGGACGTCGGCCCCTGCACGCAGTTCAGCGACCGGGCGAGGATCCGCGCCGACGACGTCTTGCCGCAGCCGCGCGGACCGCTGAAGAGGTAGGCGTGGTTGATCCGGCCGCTGTCGACGGCGTTGACCAGGGGCGTGGTGACGTGCTCCTGGCCGACCACCTCGGCGAAGGTCGCCGGGCGGTACTTCCGGTACAGAGCCAGTGCCACGGTCGCTGAGGTTACCCAGAGGACCGCGTCCCTCTCACCGCTCGCGGCGGGCCGGTGGACGAGACCGGGCGCGCCGGTGGAGGAGGTGCCCTCCCGGGACAGCAAGGGACCCCCCGCACACCCGCCAGAGCCCGCTTATCCTTGCTGCCTTCCGGCCCTGGGGAGGTTCACAGGGTGACGCCGCACGAGGGGTCGCTGCCTACTGTAGAGGACCGGCCGGGCCGACCGGCGCCACCGCCCGACCGGAGGACCCAGGAGGTCCCGTGCCGACCCCCGCCCGCGGGTTCCTGCTGGTCGTGCTGGCGGCGCTGGCCTGGGGGACGTCCGGTCTCACCGGGGACCTGGTGGCCGACCGCACGGGCCTGGACCCGCTGGACGTCGCCTGGCACCGGATGGCCGTCGGCGCGGCCGTCCTGGTCGCCGTGCACCTGCTCGGCCGACGGCGGGGCGACGGGCAGCGGGCGCCCCTGACCCGCGGGCTGCGCTGGAGGCTCGTCGCGGTGGGGGGCGGGCTGGCGACCTACCAGGCCGCCTACTTCGCCGCGGTCGCCACGGCCGGGGTGAGCATCGCCACCCTGGTCGCCCTGGGCCTCGCCCCGCTCCTGGTGGCCGTGGGCGCCGCGGTCCTGGGGCACGGCCGGCCCGACCGGGCCACCGGCACGGCGCTGCTCGTGGCGCTGGCCGGGCTGGTGCTGCTCGTCGGCGTGTCCGCCGGTGGGGACGGCGGCGACGCGGTGCTGCTGGGGGCGCTGGCCGCGGTGGGCTGCGCGGTCGCCTACGCCGGCGTCGTCCTGCTGTCCTCGCAGGTGCCCGACGGGGTCCCGACGACGACGGTCGGGTTCACCGTGGGCGCGCTGCTGCTGACCCCGGTGGCGCTGGCCGCGGGGCTGGACCTGACCGCTGACCCGGTGGCACTCGTGCTGCTGGCCTACCTCGGGGTGGTGGCCAGCGCGCTGGCCTACGGCCTGTTCTTCACCGGGGTGCGGACCGTGCCGGCCGCGGTGGCCTCGATCGTCACGCTGCTGGAGCCGCTGACCGCGACGGCACTGGCCGCGGCGGTGCTGGGCGAGCGGCTGTCCCCGGCCGCACTGGCCGGGGGCGCGATGATGCTCGGCGCCGTCACGGCGCTCTACCTGCGGAGGATGGGAGATTCGAACTCCCGAGGGCTTGCACCCAACCCGCTTTCCAAGCGAGCGCCATAGGCCACTAGGCGAATCCTCCAGTGCGCCGCCACTTTACCGGGCCGCGCCCGGACGGTCAGCCAGCGGGCTCCCGCAGGGCGCGCCGCGCCGCTCGGGTGGTCGGCGGGCCCCCGGGACAGGGATGATCAGGTGTCCGAGTGAGCGAGGTGGTCCGGCGACGGGCCGGGAGGGGCAGGCCATGACCGAGTCCGAGCAGGTGCGCCCCGAGGTGGTGGCGGCGATCGTCGCCGCCCTGCGGGACACCGACCCCACCCACCTGCCCGACGACGCGACCCGGGCGGAGAAGGCTGCGGCCAAGGACGCCTACCTGTCCGGGCTGGTGGCCGGCCGCGCCCAGCACGAGCGGCAGACCCGGGCCTGGGAGCTGCTGCTCACCCGCAGCTACGACGACCCGCCGAGCTGGTCGCAGCTGTTCGACGAGCTGCCGGACAGCGCCGTCCCGGAGCTGGCGGAGCTCTACGACGCGATGCCCGAGGGGGCCCAGACCGAGTACTCCCGTCGGTTCGGGACCCCCGTCACGGCCTGACCAGCGCCGTCCCCCGGCCCGTGCACGTCCTCCTCCGGTGACCGGCCCCGGCGTCCTCGTGGCCGGTCGGTACCGGCTGCGCTCGCAGCTGGGTGGCGGCGGCATGGGTGCGGTCTGGCTGGCGCGCGACGAGCTGCTGGGCCGGGAGGTGGCGGTCAAGCAGGTGCTGGTGCCGGTGGGCATCGACGCGGCGCTGGCGGCGGCCAACCGAGAGGCGGCCATGCGCGAGGGGCGGATCGCCGCCCGGCTGTCGCACCCGCATGCGGTCGCGGTCTACGACATGGTCCTCGACGAGGGCCAGCCGTGGCTGGTCATGGAGTACCTGCCCTCGGTCAGCCTGGCCACGATGCTGCACGAGAGGGGCATCCTGCCGACGGCGGAGGTCGCCCAGATCGGCGCCCAGGTGGCCGATGCGCTGGCGGCCACGCACGCGGCCGGGGTGGTGCACCGGGACGTCAAGCCCGGCAACATCCTGATCGGCACGGCCCCGGGCCGTGAGGGGCTGGTGAAGATCACCGACTTCGGGATCTCCCGCGCCGTCGGGGACGTGTCGCTGACCCAGACCGGGGTGGTCAAGGGGACGCCGGCCTTCCTGGCGCCCGAGGTCGCCCAGGGCTCGCCCCCGGACGAGGCCAGCGACGTGTTCTCCCTCGGCGCGACGCTCTACGCCTGCCTGGAGGGCACCCCGCCGTTCGGGCTCAGCGACAACGCCCTGCAGATGCTGCACCGGGTCGCCGGCGGCGACTTCTCGCCGCCGCACCAGGCCGGGGTGCTGACCGCCCCGCTGATGCGGATGCTGTCGGCCGACCCGGCCCGGCGGCCGACCATGCTGCAGGTGCGGGACGAGCTGGCGAAGCTCGCCGCCGGCCCGGACCGTGACGTCACCGAGGTGCTCACCGCCCGGACGCTGCTGCCCCGCACCCTCCCGGGGCTGCCCGGCCGGCAGAAGCGCATGCCGTCCGGCCGGGCGCCGGCGGCCGCTGCAGCCGCCTCGGCCGCCGCGGCCGCGGCACCGCGCACCGCCGTCGAGACCCCGGCTCCGGCCGCCGCCGCCGGGAGCCCTGCCCCCGCCACCGCCGTCGAGACCCCTGCCCCGGCCGGCGCCGCGGGCAGCACGCCCGCCGCCGACCCCACGTCGCGACCGCCGCGCTCGGCGCCCCCACCGGTGGAGCCGCCCGACCGGCGACCGCCGGCTCCGGCGGCACGGCCGGACGACGGGCGGGCCGCCCCCCGGAGGCGCCGGTGGGCCGCCGTCCTGGCCGCCCTCCTGGTGGTCGGCGCGGTCGCGGCGCTGCTGGTGTTCCTGACCAGCCGGCCCGACGACCCCGTGGACCCGGCCGCCGAGACGCCGGCCACCACGAGCGCCGCCCCGACGTCGGCCGAGGAGACCACCGGAGCCGAGCAGACGACCGAGCCGGAGACGACGTCCCCGGAGACCACGACGGCGACCACCACGCCCCCGGAGGAGACGGACGACGGCCCGGTCACCGCTGCGGAGATCGAGACGTTCCTCCGTGACTACTACGGCCTGCTGCCGGGCGATCCGGACACGGCTTACGCCCGCACCGGCCCGACCCTGCAGGGCATCAGCAGCATCGGGGACTACCGGGCGTTCTGGAGCGGGTTCCGCTCGGTGGAGCTGGGCTCGGTCCAGGCCTCGGACGGCCAGCTGAGCGCGACGGCGGAGGTCACGTTCGTGGCCGACGACGGGGAGGTCTTCCCCGAGGTGCACGAGATCGTGCTGGTGGAGGGACCCGACGGGCAGCTCCTGGTGGACTCCGACCGACCGGTCTGAGCCCCGGTCAGCCCCGAGCCCGGGCCGTCACGCGGGTCAGGCGGGCTCGGGTACGCCGCCCGGATCGCCGCCCGGGTCGTCGGGTGTCGCCTCGATCGGCGCGGGCGGGAGCGGCTCGGCGGCGTCGGGGAGCAGCTCGGCCGGGTCGTCCGGCACCGGCTCGTTCGGGTCGATCAGCGGGCTGGGCTCGGGCACGGGCTCGACCATGGGCAGAGTCAACCAGCGCCCGGCTGCGCCTGCTGGCCGTCGTCCTCGTCTGACACGGTGACCTCGTGGGCCTGGACCGTGCCGTGTTGTTCCGGCTGGCCACCAGTGCACGCTCGAACGCGCCGCCCGGGCACTGCCCGGGGGGAAGTGGCTGAGCTGGCGGGGCAGCTCCACCCCCTGGGGCCACCCGGGACGATCAACAGAGACAGTCCACGGAGGCGTGCACCGTGGCCAGCAGGTCCCGGAACGCCGCCCGGTACCGCGTCAACTCCCCGGTCGGGGCCTGCGCCTCCACGGCCACCACGTGGTTCTCCGCCCAGATGCTGCGCCCGGTCACCGTCACGGCCGGACGGCCATCCGTCTCAGGCAGGGTGTACTCGTAGTGCGATCCCGGCACTTCGTACTCGACTTCGGTGCCGTCATCTCGCTGGGCGTAGGCGTATCCGCCCGCGTAGCCGTCGGCGACCATGGCGCCGCCCAGGTCGGCGACATGGGCTCGCGTCGACCGCATGACCTCGTCGATGTACTCGACAGGGTCCGCGGGCTCATGTGACAGGACTGGATGTGACCCGTACGCGCTGATCGCGACTCCGTCCACGTCGGGGGCTTGGAACGTCCATCCGTCGGAGTTCGCGGGATCCAGCCTGAACCACGTCTTCGGCACTTGGACACTGAAGTTGTACCGGTCGTTGGTGACCGTCTTGAGGTCGTCGGCCTCGAAGGAGACCGGCTGCGGGGAAGGCTCGGCCGCCGCGGGGACCCGGGTGGCTGCCGGGGGCTGACTGGCCTCGGCGGACGGTGCAGGCCGGTCGCTCCCCTTCCATGCGCCGAGACCCATCGCCGCCACGAAGATGACGCCCGCCAGCGTGGAGACCAGTATCCGCCAGGGGCCTGGGGGAAGGCGGTAGTAGGCAAGCAGCCCCCCAGCGCAGGACACCGTGACGAGGACGAAAGACGTCAGACCGAGCGGTCCTTCGATCGCGGCTACTGCGTTCGCTGTCGCGATGACTCCCGCGCCCACCAAGACCCAGGGATGGTCGTGCACCGACCGGCGATCGTCCTTCGGCGGTGGCGATGCGGCTTCGGCCACGCGGTCATCCTAGGAAGCGACAGGCCCAGACGGACCACGTGAACGTCCCGGACCGGCACACACGGCCTCCGACGACCCGCGGTGGCCGTCGAGCAGCCCGCGACAGCTGCTGACCCGGTTCCGGAGAGCGGCGAAGCCGCCCCCGGAGTCCCCGACCTACCGGTCAGATACTCCGAGGACGGCTTCGCCGTCATCTTCGTCGCTACTCGACGGGACTCCCGTCAGTAGCCCGGAGCGGTGGCGGTGGGATTTGAACCCACGGAGGCTTGCACCTCACACGCTTTCGAGGCGTGCTCCTTCGGCCGCTCGGACACGCCACCGCCGGAGAGACTACAGGCCCCGCCGGGCGCGGAAGAACGCGCGTAGCAGCGCGCCGGACTCCTCCGCCCGGAGCCCGCCGGTGACCTCGGGGCGGTGGTTGAGCCGCCGGTCCCGGACCACGTCCCACAGCGACCCGGCGGCGCCGGCCTTGGGGTCGTCGGCGCCGTAGACCACCCGGGCGACCCGGGCCAGCACGCTCGCGCCGGCGCACATGGTGCACGGCTCCAGGGTGACGACGAGCGTCGCCCCGGTCAGCCGCCAGCCGTCGCCGTGCACCCGGGCGGCCTCCCGCAGCGCCAGCACCTCGGCGTGGGCGGTGGGGTCCCCGCGCCGTTCCCGCTCGTTGGCCGCCTCGGCCAGCACCGCGCCGTCGGGTCCGAGGACGACCGCGCCGATCGGCGTGTCGCCCCACCCCTGGGCGACCGCGGCGAGCTCCAGGGCACGGAGCATCGCCTCGTCCTCGGTCACCGGAGGTCCATGCCCACCAGCGCTGACAGCTCGGCCAGTGCCGCGTCCGGGTCGACCACCTTGATGGTGCGGAACCCCATCGCCCGGGCCGGCTTCAGGTTGATCCCCAGGTCGTCGAGGTAGGCGCAGTCGCTGGCCGCGACCGGTCGCCCCACCGCCTGGCCCAGCCGCTGCAGGGCGCGGGAGTAGATCTCCGGCTCCGGCTTCCGGACCCCCTCCACCGAGGACTCGACGACCGCGTCGAAGAGCTCCAGCAGCTCCCCCAGCCGCCCGGTCCGCGGCATCGGGGCCACGTTGTTCGACAGCAGCGCCAGCGGCACCCCGGCGTCCCGCAGCCGCCGGACGGCGTCGACCATCGCCGGCCGGAGCTCCCCGGCCAGCGCGGCCAGCACCCGGCCGGCGTCCACGGTGTGACCCGCGGCCGCCGCCTCGGCCTCGAAGGCGGCGCGGAAGCCGGCCTCGTCCAGCTGCCCGCGCTCGTACCGGGCCCAGGCGTTCGTGTCGGGGTCGATGCTGTTCAGCCGCCGGACCAGCCCGTCGGGCAGGCCCGCCTCGGCCTCGTAGGCGGCGAACGCGGTCATCGGGCTCTCGGTGAGCACCCCGCCGAGGTCGAAGACGACGGCGGTCACCGCGGCCCCGCTCACGCCGACGCCGCCGCGGTCAGCTGCTCGGCGAAGCCCAGCCGGTCGGCGATGCGCAGCACCATCTCGTCGGCCCACAGGTCGTCCGCGCCCAGCAGCAGGGCCAGCTCGTCGGCCGGCAGTCCGGCGTCGGAGAAGACGTCCAGGTCGCCGCCGGGCCACCCGGGCCCCTCGTCGTCGAAGTCCTCGACGGTGGCGGCGAACGACGCGCCGTCCTCGGCGCCGATGCCGTACCGCTCGACCACCTCGGCGGCCAGCAGCCACTCCTGCAGGGTGGCGTCGGAGATCAGCGCCCGCACCAGCCCGCCGGGGCCGTGCCGCAGGACGACGAAGTAGAGCCGGCTGTCCACGACGACCACGAAGGGGCCGGGCCCGCCGTCGGCGCCGGGCTGCCCGAGCGCCCGCTCGAGGGCCGGCAGCTCGCCGTCGGCGTCCTCGGCCAGCAGCTCGCACTGCCAGCGCACGCCGCCATGGCTGACCCGCACGGCGAAGCTCGGGGGGAGCGGAGAGGAGGGATCGGTGGCCATAGCCTTCAGATCATGGCCGACGCCCTCCCGACCGACAGCACCGAGACCGCCGGCGACGAGGCGGCCGGGGACGACGCCGTCGACCCGGCGCTCTTCGGCGCGCTCGCCGCCGACCCGCTGGCCGCCCACCTGGGCATCGAGCTGGAGTTCGTCGGCCCGGGACGGGCCCGGGCGGCGATGACCGTCGGCGCGCAGCACCTCAACGCCGCGGGCAGCGCCCACGGTGGGGCGACGATGGCACTGCTGGACGTGGTGCACGCCGCGGTGAGCAACAGCCACGGCACCCTCGCGGTGGCCCAGGACGTGCACACCGAGTTCCTCGACGCGGGCCGGCTGGGCGACCGGCTGGTCGCCGACGGGGTCGAGCTGCACCGCACCGGGCGGACGGCGGTCTACCGGATCGACGTGGTCGCCGGCGACGGCCGGCGGATCGCCACCGCGCTGGCCCGGGTCTTCCGGCTCGGCACGCCGTGGGACACGACTCCCGCGCCGGCCGACCAGGGACCGCGGCCGTGAGCTTCCCCGTTCCGACGATGCCCGTCCCGCCCGTGTCGGTCCTCGGGCTGGGGCAGCTGGGGGGCTCGCTGGCCGCCGCTCTGGTCGCCGCCGGCCGGCCGGTGTCCGGCTGGGACGTCGACCCCGCCGCCCGGGGTGCCGCCACCGCGCGCGGGGTCACGGTCACCCCCGAGCTGGCCGGCGTGGTGGTGCTCGCCGTCCCGATGCCCGTGCTCACGACCGCACTGGACGGACTGCCGCTCGACCCGGACGCCACCGTCACCGACCTGGGCTCGGTGAAGGCACCGGTGGTGGCCGCGCTGGGAGCGGCGTACGGGGACCGGTTCGTCGGGGGCCACCCGATGTGCGGCACCGAACGGTCCGGCTCCGAGGCGACCGACCCGACCCTCTTCCGCGGGGCCCGCTGGGCGCTGTGCCTGGAGCCGGGGACCGACCTGCGCCGCTGGCTGCGGGTGGCGGAGGTGGCCCTGGCGGTCGGCGCGGAGGTGGTCCCGGTGACCGCGGCCGAGCACGACGACGCCGTCGCCGCGATCAGCGCCGTCCCGCACCTGCTGGCCGCGGCGCTGGCCGCCGCCGCCCGGGAGGCGGGCCCGCTGGCACTCGGCCTGGCCGCGGGCAGCTTCCGGGACGGGACCCGGGTGATCGCCAGCGACCCGGGCTTCGTCACCGCGCTGGTCGAGGGCAACGCCGGCCCGGCCGCCGCGGCCCTGGCCCGGGTGCGGGCGCAGCTGGACCGGCCGTGGCCGGAGCTGGTCGCGGCCGGCCACGCGGCCCGGACGGCGACCGCCGGGCGCCGTCCGGTGCGGGTCCCGTTGGAACGCGCCGCGCTGCTGGCGCTGGGCCGGGCCGGCGGTGCGGTGACCCACCGGCTGGCGGCGTTCGTGGAGGGCTGGGTGCCGGCGGCCTGAGCGTTCGGTCAGCCCGGGGGTGTCCCCCGGTCGCGGGCCGCCAGCACGGACCGGCGTCCGGCGAGGACCAGCGCGACCCCGCTGAGCAGGTGCAGCACCGTCGTGGCGGTGGTGGCCCGCGAGCCGGATCGCAGCCCCCAGGCCACCGGCTCGATGACGATGCCGGCGAGGCAGAGCGACCCGACGGCCAGGCCCACCCGCCCCGGTCCGCTCGCCCCGGGGCGCGCCCGGACGGCGGCGGCCAGCGCGGCGACCGGCATCGGCCAGGGCGCCATCGTCCCCGTCCCCATCCCGGTCACCACCTGGGTGAGGACCCCTCCGGGCGACCGCCGGCCGAACGGCTCGCCGGGCACGCCCTCCCTGACCGCGACCACGGCCCCGTAGGCGGTAGTCCCGGCGAACAGGGACGCGGCGGCCAGCATCGGCAGGTCCACCGCGGGCACTCCCCTCGCTCGGGCCGGGCGACCCGCATCCTCGCACCGCGCGGGGACCATCAGCCGGCCGGACCGGACCCGCCCAGGTCGGGGACGGTGGCGGCGCCGTCCGGGCCGAGCGGGAAGCCGGGGTTGTACGCCACCTCCCAGACGTGACCGTCGGGGTCGGTGAAGCACCCGGCGTAGCCCCCGTAGAAGGTCTCCGCGGCCGGCCGGGTGACCACCGCACCGGCCGCTGACGCCTCGGCCAGCACGGCGTCGACCTCCGCGCGGGACCGCACGTTGTGCGCCAGGGCCATCCCGCCGAACCCGTCCGCTCCGTCGTCCGCGACGCCCGCGTCGGCCGCGAGCGCCGCCCGTCCCCACAGCACGACGGCGAGCCCTCCGGCCTGGAAGAAGACGGTCTGCTCGACCTCCTGACCCCGCCAGCCGAGTGCCTCGTAGAACCTCCGCGCCCGCGCGAGGTCGGCGACCCCGAGGGTCACCAGGCTGATGCGCTGCTCCACCCGGCGCACGCTACCGCCGGGGCGGAGGGACCCCGGGCGGTTGCCCGGCCCCGGTTGTGGGCAGGCTGACCGCGACGACCGGTACCGAGGAGGGGACCCCCATGGACGGCGACACCGACAAGGACATCCGCGCCCGCATCGAGGCGCTCGTCGAGGAGGAGCACCGGCTGCGGGACAGCTCGGAGCACACCGACGAGCAGCGGGCCCGGCTGACCCAGATCGAGCAGGACCGCGACCAGCTCTGGGACCTGCTGCGCCAGCGCGACGCCAAGCGCCAGTACGGCCAGGACCCCGACGAGGCCAGCCCCCGCCCCGAGCCGCAGGTGGAGAACTACCTGCAGTGAGGGAGGACCCCCTGTCCCCCACCGCTCGCGGGCTCGCGGCGGGCCCTTGCAGGGGTCGAGGGTCCCGCGGATGGACACTTTCGCCTTGAAGTGTGCGGAGTTGATCTCCGGGTAGGGGGCAGCGGACGCGGGGACCGCCCGCAGGCCCGGGAGGACGCCGATGGTGCAGACCCCAGTGCGCAGCGCACGGGAGATCCGTCGCGCCGTGGTGACCGGCGGGGCCGGCTTCCTCGGCTCCCACCTGTGCGAGCACCTGCTCGCCCGGGACGTCGAGGTCGTCTGCCTGGACAACTTCCTCACCGGGTCGCCGGAGAACGTGCTGCACCTGATGGAGCACCCCGGCTTCCGGCTGGTGCGCTGCGACGTCACCGACTACGTGCACGTGCCCGGACCGGTCGACCTGGTGCTGCACTTCGCCTCGCCGGCCAGCCCGCTGGACTACCTGAGGATGCCGCTGGAGACGCTCAAGGTCGGCAGCCTCGGCACGCTGCACACGCTGGGTCTGGCCAAGGACAAGGGTGCCCGCTACGTGCTGGCCTCCACCTCCGAGGTCTACGGCGACCCGCTGGTGCACCCCCAGCCCGAGGACTACTGGGGGAACGTCAACCCGGTCGGCCCGCGCGGCGTCTACGACGAGGCCAAGCGGTTCAGCGAGGCGCTGACCACCGCGTACCGCACCTCCCAGGGCATCGACACCGGCATCGTGCGGATCTTCAACACCTACGGCCCCCGGATGCGGCCCGACGACGGCCGGGCGATCCCCGCGTTCATCGGCCAGGCGCTGTCCGGGCGGCCGCTGACCGTCGCCGGCGACGGCTCTCAGACCCGGTCGATCTGCTACGTCGAGGACACGGTGCGCGGCATCCTGGAGCTCGCCGCCTCACCGCACGCCGGCCCGGTCAACATCGGCAACCCCGACGAGCTGTCCATGCTGCGGCTGGCGCAGTGGATCGTCGAGCTGACCGGCTCCTCGTCGCCCATCGAGTTCATCGACCTGCCGGTCGACGACCCCAAGGTGCGCCGTCCGGACACCACCCGCGCCGAGGAGCTGCTCGCCTGGCGCCCGTCGGTCCCCTCGGCGGAGGGCCTGCGCCGCACCGTCGACTGGTTCGCCGCCACCCGCCGGCTCCAGGCGACCCCGGCCTCCTGAAGAAGGACCCCGCTGCCCCCCGCCACTCGCAGGCTCGTGGCGGGCCCCTGCAGCGGGGCCTAGATGTACTGCCCAGACAGGTTGGTCAGTCGCGTGATTGGGGGGCGACGTCCGATCGCGGTGTGGGGCCGGTGATGGTTGTACTCGTGTAGCCAGCCCGGGAGTGCCTGGCGGCGGGCGTGTTCGCTGAGGAACATCCGGCGGAAGGCCCAGCCGTCGGCCATGGTGCGGTGGAAGCGCTCGATCTTGCCGTTGGTCTGCGGCCGGTAGGGCCGGGTCCGCTTGGGCTTGATGTCCAGCTCGAGGCAGGCGTCGCGCCAGGCGTGGGAGCGGTAGGCCGAGCCGTTGTCCGAGAGCACCCGCTCGGTGGTGACGCCGCGGATGGCGAACCAGGCCACCGCGCGGCGCAGCACGCCGATGGCGGTGGCGGCGGTCTCGTCGTCGTGGATCTCGGCGTAGGCGATCCGGCTGTGGTCGTCGAGCACGGTGTGCACGAAGGCGGTGCCCATCAGCGGGTTGTGGTGCCTGCTGCGAGGTTTGCCCGAGGTGCGCGCGGTGGCGTGCCGGTTGTTTGTGCCCTGCTGGCGGCCGAGGTATCGCCAGCCGCCGCCGTCGGGGATGTTGCCCAGCTTCTTGACGTCGACGTGCAGCAGCGAGCCGGGGTGGTCGTGTTCGTAGCGGCGGGCCCGCTCGCCGGTGCGCCGGTCGATGTGGGAGAGCCGGTGGATCTGGCAGCGCCGCAGCACCGCGTAGACCGTGGAGGCCGGCACCCCCAGTCGGGCGCCGATCTCCACCGGTCCCAGTCGGTGGCGCCAGCGCAGCTGCACGATCTTGCGGACCACCGGCCGCGGCGTGCGGCGGGGGCAGCGGTGCGGGCGTGAGCTGCGGTCGACCATGCCGGCTGGCCCGGCCTGGCGGTAGCGCTCCGCCCAGCGCTTGGCCGTGGGGTAGGCGACCTGGAACACCGCCGCGGCGTAGGAGACGGTCCAGCCGTCCTCAACCACTGCGCGGGCCAGACGCAGACGCATGCGAGGGGTCAGAGCGGCATTAGCGTGGGCCACGAGGACCTCCGGGTTCGTGTCGTGGATGCCTTCAGCAGCTCCACTCCACGTCCGGAGGTCCTCCTCCACAAGATCGGTCAGTCAAATCCTGTGGTCACACGTCCTCGACCAACGTCTCCGGTCAGTACACCTAGAGCAGGCGGTCGAGGGCGGCGGTGACCTCGTCGACGGTCACCCGTGCCAGCGACGGGTCCAGGTCGGTGCCCCACGGGTCGCCGGTGCCGTCGCCGTGCCACAGGACGACGTGCTGCGGCCACGGCGGCGGGCCCCACAGCGCCGGCGACACGGGCCCGAACAGCACCACCGACGGACGGCGGTAGGCGGTCGCCAGGTGCGCGACCCCGGTGTCCCCGCACACGACCACCCGGGCGGCGGCGACCACGGCGGCCAGTTCCATCGACGTCGTCCGGCCGGCCAGCACGGCAGACTCGGGCAGCCCGGCCGCGGTGGCCACGGCGCGCGCCAGGTCGACCTCGGCCGGCCCACCGGTGACCCGGACGTCGTGACCGCGGGCGGCCAGGTGCGCGGCGACCGCGGCGAACCGGTCCGGCGGCCAGCGTCGCCCCGGGAAGGCCGCACCGGGGTGCACGACGGCGGCCCCGCGCACCGGCGGCGGCACCGGGGGGACGGCGAGGTCGAGCGCATCGGGGTCGCAGGTCACCCCCAGGCCCTCCTCGACCAGCCGGCACCAGCGCCGCACCTCGTGCTCGTCGGCGTGCCAGGCCGGGCCGGGGTAGCCGGGGCTGTCGAAGGTCAGCAGCCGCCCGGGCCGCAGGTCCGCGACGACGACGTGGGACAGCGGCCCCTTGCCGTGCAGGTCGACGGCGAGCTCCGGCGGCGGGCCGGGCCACTCCAGCGGCTCGAGCTCGCGGGCGGGGAGCACCTCGTCGACGGCGTCGACGAGCGCGGCGAGCGGGGCCAGCCCCGCCGTCGTCGCCAGCACCAGCCGGTGGTCCGGCACGGCGGCCCTGATGCCCCGGATCGCCGGCACCCCGGTGAGCAGGTCCCCCAGCCCCAGCGGCCGCAGCACGACCGCTACCGGCGCTTTCGGTACCGGAAGCGCGCCAGACTGGGCCTGGCGGCCCGGCTGCAGGGGCCCGGGCCGAGTTCGCGAGGCTTGGGAGGCAGCGGGGTCCTCTTTCACACGCGGGAGCGTTCGACCAGGGCGGTGGTCGAGTGGCCGTCCAGGTAGGGCAGGACGACGGCCTGGCCGCCCCAGCCGCGCAGCACCGCGGCCTCGGGGAGGTCGGCGCCGGCGTAGTCCCCGCCCTTGGCCCAGACGTCGGGGCGCAGCCGGTCCAGCACCTGCGCGGGGGTGTCCTCGCCAAACACCACGACGGCGTCGACGAACTCCAGCGCCTCCAGCACCCGGGCCCGGTCGGGGGCGCTGACCAGCGGCCGGGTGGGTCCCTTGAGCCGGCGCACCGAGTCGTCGGAGTTGATGCACACGACCAGGCAGTCGCCCAGCCCGCGGGCGGCCCGCAGCGTGGCGACGTGCCCCGCGTGCAGCAGGTCGAAGCAGCCACCGGTGGCGACCACCGTCCCGCCGGCGGCGCGCACCCGCTCCAGCAGCGCATCGACCCCTCCCGGGGTGGGAGCGGGCGGCTCCGCGGGAGCGTCCCAGGACGACGCGCCACCGCGCGCGACGAAGGCCGACGCCGCCGCGACGGCGGCCGCGACGGCCTCGCCGGTGACCGCGCCGTCGGCGAGGGCCAGCGCGGCCGCGGCGGCGAAGGAGTCGCCTGCGCCGCACGGGTCGCCGCCGGTCACCGGCACCGCGGGCACGACCATCGGCGCGCCCTCGCCGTAGGACAGCAGCGCGCCGCGGGCGCCCAGCGTCACCGCGACCGCGCCGACGCCCCACTGCCGGATGAGCTCCTCGGCGCGGGCGCCGACCGCGGCCAGCCCGGTGCCGCTCACCGCGGAAGCGACCCGGGCCGCCTCCGCGCCGTTGGGGGTGACCAGCCGCGAGCTCGGCACCGGGTCGGCGCCGCGGGGGTGCGGGTCCCAGACCACCGGGCCGCGGGCGGCGGACAGCGCCGCGCGCACGTCGGGCGCTGACGTCGTCCCCCGGCCGTAGTCGGCCACCAGGACGGCGGCGGCCCCCCGGATCAGCTCGGCGGCCTCGGCCGGCAGCGGGCCGAGCACCGCGACCGGGTCGCCGCTGTCAATCCGGACCACCGAGTGGTCCCCCACCCGCACGCGCTGCTTGACCGCGGTGCCGCCGGTCGCCGGGATCGCGACCAGCCGGACCCGGCCGGCCAGCAGGGCCCGCAGCCGGGCGGCGCCGTCGTCGTCGGCCATCGGGGCGACCAGGACGACCTCGCGGGAGGTGGCGGCCGCGGCGATGACCGCGGCCAGCGCCGCACCGCCGGGACGCTCGCGGGTCTGCACGTCCTCCACCACCGGCACCGGGGCGTCAGGGGTGAGCCGGGACGCCGACCCGACCAGGTCGACGTCGAGCAGCGCGTCCCCCACGACCACCAGCGGCCCGGTCACGGCAGCACCTCCAGGTGGTTCTCCGACGACACCCGGGCCGGCGCGGCGAGCACGGCGGCGTCGAAGGCGGCGCAGACCAGGTGCAGGGCGACCAGGTGGCACTCCTGCACGGTCGCGGTCCACTCCGAGTCGATGCAGAACGCGTCGTCCGCGGCGGCGGCCAGCGGGTTGGGCGCCGGACCGGTCATGGCCAGCACGGTCATCCCGGCCGCCCGGGCCCGCCGGGCGGCGGCGACGACGTTCGGGCTGCGGCCGCTGGTGGACATCAGGACGACGACGTCCCCGCGCCGGCCGTGCGCCTCCACCTGGCGGGCGAACAGCTCGTCGGCCGGGTAGTCGTTGGCGATCGCGGTGAGGCTGGAGGTCTCGGCGTTCAGGCAGATCGCGGAGAACGGCGGCCGGTCGGCGCGGTACCGGCCGACCAGTTCGGCCGTGAGGTGCTGCGCCTGCGCGGCGCTGCCGCCGTTGCCCGCGGCCATCAGCCGGGCGCGGTCGGGTCCGCACAGCGCTGCGGCGATCAGCCGGCCCCACCGGTCCAGGGTGTCCACCTGCGCGGTGACGTCCGCCAGGGCCGCGGTCAGCGAGGTGACGTGGTCGTGCCCGGTCAGGTGCGTGCAGGTGTCGGGCGAGACGACCTCGGCCGTCCGCAGCGGGGCTGCCCCGATCGGGGTCATGGCGCTTCCTCCAGTGCTCAGGGGGGTGGTCATCGGGCGGCCTCCACGGGACGGCGGGCGGCCAGCACCTGCCGGTAGACGGCCTCGGTGTCGGCCACCACGCGGGCCCACCGGTAGCGGTTGCGGACCCGGGACACCCCGGCGGTGCCGTAGGCGGCGCGACGGTCGGCGTCGGCCAGCAGCGCGGCCAGCGCGACGCCCAGGGCCGCCGGGTCGCGGGCGGGCACCAGGTCACCGGTCACGCCGTCGGCGACGGTGTCGACCAGCCCGCCGACGGCGGTGGCCACGACCGGGCGGCCGCACGCCATCGCCTCCAGCGGGGTGATGCCGAAGGGCTCGTACCAGGGGACGGCGAGCACCACGTCGGCCGACCGCACCCAGGCGGGGACGTCGGCGCGGGCGACCGCGCCGGCGAACACCAGCCGGTCGGCCACCCCGACCTCGGCGGCGACCGCGCGGAGCCGCTGCACCTCCGGGTCGGCGTCCAGCTGGTCGGCCGGCGGCCCGCCGACGACGACGAGCTCGGCGTCGGGCACCGCGACCAGCGCCCGGACGGCGTCCTCCTGGCCCTTGCGCTCCACCAGCCGGCCGAGCACCAGCAGCCGGGGCCGGCCCGAACGCGGCGCGACCGGGCCGCGGGGACTGAACACCGAGGTGTCCACGCCGCACGGCACGATCGAGACCCGGTCGGTGGACAGCCCCAGCCGGCGCAGCTCGAACACCTCGTCGGAGCAGGTGGCCACCACGTGGTCGACCGCCGCGCACAGCCCGCGCTCCAGCTCGACCCGCTGCGCGGGAGAGGAGTCGGCCGCGCCCTGGTGCCGCTTCTTGACCGACCCCAGCGCGTGGAAGGTCTGCAGCACCGGCACCGGGGCGAGCAGGCTGCCGGCCGCCTCCACCGAGGCCAGGCCGCTCATCCAGAAGTGCGCGTGCACCACGTCGGGCCGCTGCACCGACCAGCGGGCGCGCAGCGCCGCCGCGAAGGCCGGCATGTGGCCGAGCAGCTCGTCCTTGGGCAGCGCCACCGGCGGGCCCGCGCTCACGTGCGCGACGTCGTAGCCGTCGGCGGTGGTCACCACCTCGGGCAGCGCGGCGTCGTCGCGGCGGGTGTGCACGGTGACCGCGTGGCCGTTGCGGGCCAGGCCCGCGGCCAGCGCGGCGACGTGCACGTTCTGACCGCCCGCGTCGACGCCGCCGATCGCGGCCAGCGGGCTGGCGTGCTCGCTGACCAGGTCGATGGTCAGCGGCCCGGTGCCCAGCGGCTCGGTCGGCGCGGCACGGTTGCCCCGTCGGTCGGACCTCATCGGGTGACCTCCTCGAGCAGCCGGTCCCAGTCGGCGAGGAAGCGGGCCAGTCCGTACCGCTCCAGCGCCGCGGCCCGGGCGGCCTTGCCGGCCAGCCGGGCGGCGTCCTCGTCGTGCAGGTACTCCCGGACCGCGGCCCACAGCCGCTCGGGCCGGGTGGACAGCACCCCCGCCTCGGCGGGCACCGCCTCCACCGCCTCGGTGGCGGCCAGCCCGACCACCGGCATGCCCAGGTGCATGGCCTCCAGCAGCGACAGCCCGAGCGAGGTCCAGCGGACCGGGTGCACGTAGACCCGGCGGCGGGCCAGCTCGGCGTGCATGGCCGCCTGCGGCGGGTCGTCGTGCAGCGCTACCCGGTCGGGGTCCAGGCCGTAGCGCTCGTGCAGGCCGGTCAGCCCCATCCCGAAGACGTCGACCGGCGCGGCCGCGGCCAGCCCGGGCAGCAGGTCGCCGCCGGTGGTCCGGCCGCGGCGGACCGGCTCGTTGACCACCACGGCGGCGCGGGCCAGCTCGCCGGTGTAGCGCTCGCCGGGGTCGACGATGCCGTGCTCGATCACCGTCGTCGGTGCCCGGCCGTTGTCGTAGAACAGCCGGTTGAAGTGGGTGACGTGGGCGATCGGGACGTCGTCCCGGTCGGCCAGCGGGTGCCGGGTGTCGGGGACGGCGCCGTCGGGGGCGTTGTGCTCGAGGAACACCGCGGGCAGGTCGCGGCCGGGTTCGCGGCCCAGCCACTCCCGCACCAACTCCAGGTCGCGGGTGCGCTGCAGCACCACGACGTCGACGTCCTCGGCGCTCAACTGGTCCGGGGTGACCTCGCGGGCCGACGCCGGCCAGTCCCAGGTGCGGGCGCGGCCGAGCCCGTCGGCGTCCCGGCCGGGCGTGACCGGCAGCAGGTACTCGTGGGCGCCCTGCACGAACGCCGTCGTCCACGAGCCGTGCACGTGCCAGAGGAGGACCTTCATGCCGCGACCACCTTCCCGACCGCGGCCACGACGTCCGCGGCGGTCACCGAGTTCAGACAGGGATGGCCGGGCACCGGGCACTCGCGGGCCCGACTGTCGCGGCAGGGCGCGCTCTGGTCGCCGAGCAGCACGGTCGGGACGCCGTAGGGCGCCCACCGGACGGCCGGCACGACCGGGGAGAACAGCGAGACGACGGGGGTGCCGACGGCGGCGGCGAGGTGCGCCGGGCCGGTGTTGCCGACGACGACCGCCGCCGCGCCGTCGAGCAGCGCGGCCATCTCCGGCAGCGACGTGTCACCGCCGAGGTCGACGCCGCGGGTGCCGGCGACGGCCTCGGTGAGGGCCCGCTCCCCCGGCCCGCCGGTGACCAGCACCCGCCAGCCGGCGTCCGACAGCGCCTCGACGGCCTCGGCGCAGCGCTGCGCCGGCCACTCGCGGGCGGGCACGGACGCGCCGGGGTGCAGCACCACGTACGGGCCCTCCTGGTCGACCGGCGGCAGCGGACGGCGGACGGCGAGCCGGCCGTCGTCCCCCTCGGGCAGCTCGAACCCGGCCGCGCGGGCCAGGGACAGGGCACGTTCGGGCTCCGGGAGGTCGTCGTCGACGCGGTGCCGGACGTCGAGCAGCGAGCCGGGGTAGTCCACGCTGATCGCCGAGATGCGGCGCACGCCGGCGGTGCGCAGCACCAGCGCCAGCGGCAGCGGCGACTGGTGGAACGACGTGCTGACGACGGCCTCGGCGACGCCGAGCGCGCGGACCCGGTCGGCCAGCGCGGTGAGGTCGTCGGCGTCGACCGGCCGGGGGTCGCCGTCGATCCACGGGCAGTGCCAGGTCAGGACGTCGTCCACCCCGGGGAGAAGCTGCGCGGCGGCGGTGCCCTGCGGGCTGGCGAGGAAGACCACCCGGTCCGCCGCGGCGGCGACCGCGCGGACCAGCGGGCCCTGCAGCAGCACGTCGCCGGCGTTGTCCAGCCGGGCGACGAGGACGGTGCGGGTCACCAGTGGCCGTCCAGCACGTCCTGGACCGCCTCGGTCAGGGTCGGGGCGCGGTGCGCCGCGGCGGTGACCTCGGCGGGGCGGGTCACCGGCGTCGGCACCAGGATGCCGACCGCCCCGGCCGCCTCGGCCGCGCCGACGTCCGCGCCGATGTCGCCGATCACCACGCAGCGGGCCGGGTCGACGTCGAGCTCGGCGCAGGCCGCCTTGACCATCCCGGGGGCGGGCTTGCGGCAGCCGCAGCCGTCCTCCGGGGCGTGCGGGCACACCTGCACGGTGTCGAAGGGGCCGAGCAGCTCGGCGAGCCGGGCGTTCACCGCCTCCACCTGCGCCGTCGTCAGCAGCCCTCGGCCGACCCCGGACTGGTTGCTCACCAGCCCGATCCGCACGCCGCGGGCGCGTAGCGCGTCCAGTGCCGCGCGGGCGCCGTCGACCGGCCGCACCAGGTCCGGGTCGCCGTTGTAGGGGACGTCGTGCACCAGCGTGCCGTCGCGGTCGAAGAGCACCAGGTCCGGCAGTCCGCGCCAGGGCGGTACGGCCCGGTGCTGCACGGCGCCGCGGAGGACGTGCCAGGTGGCCAGCGGCGGGATGAGGGCACTGGTCGCCAGCATGGTGGTGACCTCGACGCGGTCCCGCGGGCCCGGCGCGATCCGGGCCCAGGCGAACTCGGCGGTGCCCGCCGCCCAGCCGAGCGCGGCCAGCGCGGCGGCTCGCGGCCGGCGGCCGGCGGCCAGGCCGAGGGCCGCCAGGCCGGCGGCGGTGACGGCGAGGTGCCGGGGTCGACGGCCGACGGCGGCGGAGGCGCGCTCCCGCCAGGTCGGCCCGTGCAGCCGGCGCATGAGCACGTCGTCGGCGTTGCCCGCCTGGACGCGGACGCTGACCCAGCGGTCGACCGGGCGGACCGGGTGGGTGATCCACCGCTCGCCCCGGGTGAGCCGCCCGCCGGCGTCCATCACGCGCAGCGCGAGGTCGGAGTCCTCCCGGAAGGCCCGGGGGAAGCGCTCGTCGAAGCCGCCCACGGCGGCCAGCGCGGCCCGGCGGTACGCCAGGTCGGCGGTGATCCAGCTGCTGGTGGCCAGGCCCGCGGTGCCCCGCTCCCAGTCGGTGGGCCGGCGGTCGGCCGGCAGCGGCACCCGGACCCGGCCCTGACTGCCCGCGGCATCGGCGGGCAGGGCGGTCAGGTCGTCGGCCAGCCGCTCGTACCAGTCGGGGTCGGGGACGACGTCGTCGTCGAGGAAGGCAACCCAGTCGGTCCGGGCCGTGCGCCAGCCGAGGTTGCGCGCCCGGGCGGGACCACCCCCGCCGGTGCGGACCACCCGGACCGGCGGCAGGCCGGGGCGGTCGGGCTGCAGCGGCGCCCCGGCGGGCCGGTCGTCCACCAGGACCAGCTCGGCCGGGCGCGGCCCGGAGGCGGCCGCCAGGGCGTCGAGGAGCACGTCGAGGGACGGCCTGCCGAGGGTGGGCACGACGACCGTGCACCGTCCGAGATCCGACGCCATTCCGGTGATCTAGCCCGACCGGTGCACGACGAAACACTACGGGCTTTAAGTGTCCTGCTTCAGGGGAGTCTGCGGGCCGCCGCGGAGACCCGGGCGAGGGCGTCGGTGACCACCGCGGCGTCGTCGCCGAGCAGCGTCAGCAGGTGGGCGAGCAGGTCGTCGTGGGTGCTGCGGGCCGACTGCACCCGGTCCCGGCCGGCCGGGGTCAGGCGGGCGTGCAGCAGCCGGCGGTCGGCGTCGCCGCGCTCCCGGGTGACCAGCCCGTCCTCGACCAGCCGGTTGACCGTGCTGGTGATCCCCGGCCGGGACAGCCCGACCGCCTCGGCCAGGTCGCCCATGGACGCCTGCTCGGCGGGGGACTCGGCGATCCGGCGCAGTACCTCGAAGCCGGTCAGCGACAGGCCGTGCTGCCGGTGCAGCGCCGAGTCGACGCGGCGGGTGATCCGGTCGTGCACCTGCACGATGCGCAGCCAGGTCTCGGGTGCCCCCGGGCCGGCGGCCGCGAGTCCGCGGACGTCCCGGGGGACGCCGCGGGCCGGCGCGGCGTCGTCCTCGGTGGCGGCGTGCCGGGGATCGTGCCGGGAGGTCTGGTCCATCGTCTCCGTCTGCGGTTCGGGGTGGGGCGGCGTCAGGCCCATGGGGCGGGGGCGGGGCGGACGGCCCTGGAGGTCCGGCGTGCGGTCGCCGCCCCCAGGGCGGCGCCGGCGACCAGCAACGCCGTCCCGGCGGCCACCACCGGCATCGACGTCGACGACTCTGCCAGGGACGGCGGCCGCGCGGCGACCTGGAGGTCCAGCCCGCTGACCGCCGACGAGGTCCGGCCGACCAGCTGCACGGACACCGGTCCGAGGTCGGTGCCGCGCGGGATCTGCACCACCGCCTCGACGGCTCCGTCGGCGGCGGCCACCACGGTGGCGAGCACACCCGACCCGCCGGACAGCGAGACGTCGACCGCCTCGCCCGGGCTGAACCCGCTCCCCCGCACGGTGACCACCCCGCCCGGGGCCACCGACGCGGCCACGCCGACCGCAGTGGCCGCCCCGGCCGGCACCGGCGCCACCGGGTCGGCCGCCGGGCTCCCTGCCAGCTCGACCGGCTGACCCGGGACGCCGGGAGCGGGGACGCGCGGCTCGAGGGCGTCGCAGTCGGCCCAGCTGGGACGGGTGTAGGTGCCCAGGTCGAGCGGGGGCTCGGCGGCGCCGCCGGCCCCCCGCACGGTCACGGTCACGGCCACGGTGGTGCCCCAGGCGACGTCCGCGCTGCCCAGGTCGGCCTCCTGCCCGGGGCCGAGCGCGGCGGCCTGCTGCTCCGCGTCGCCGTCCAGCACGAGGGCCACCCGGTGCGCCTCGGTGCCGTTGGTGACGTGCACCCGCACCGCGCCCGGACCGCAGCTGGGTCCGTGGGTGACGGTCACGACCGGCCGGCGGGGGTCCTCGATCGCAGCGGCCGGCCCGGCCAGGGCCAGGCCGGACAGGGTCAGCCCGGCGGCGGCCGCCAGCACCACCGGCGTGCGGAGGACCCGGGCGCGCACCGGGCCACGACCGGTGACACGACGACCGGGACGGGACCGCGGCGGCAGCAGGGTCGTGGGCACGCGCCTCCGTCCTGGTGCGTCGCTGGTCGATCGGACCCCCGGGTGCTGCCCGGGAGCAGCTCCCATCATGTGCCGGGACGCCTCACGGATCGCGCTCCGTCACTCCAGTCACACGCGTGTCACGGCGTGTCGCCGGCTACGGCGTGTCGGACGGCCCGGCCCGGCCCGGTCCGCCGGCGACGCGGTGGGGGGTCCAGGGCACGACGACCGCGTGGCGCCGGGGGCGCGCCGGGCTCCGCTTGACGACCGGTGTGGGCTGGGTCACAGTGACTGCGGGCGGGGGTAGCCGGCTACCAATGGCCACCCAGTGCTGGGTGGACCGACCAACGCGGCCAGACCGTCAGGACCGGCCCCCCGCCCGCCACACGTCCGCACGATCATCGACCGGTCGTTCGGGTCAGCCGGCGGCCCAGGGCGCGGTAGGACGAGCCGGCGGCTTCCCAGGTGTCGCGGACCAACGCGTTGCGCCCGTCCAGGACCCGCTCCTGCTCGACCAGCTTCGCGAACGCGACCGGGTCCAGCTCGTCGCAGTCCCACCGCGGTCGTCGGAGGTGGTGGACGTGAACGAGTCCGCGCCCCGACAGCGCCCGAGCAAGCGGATCGCCGTCGAGGTCTGCGTCGTTCGCCGGCGCGTCGACCGGCGGTCGGTGCCCGGCCGGTCCTGAAGGGCCACCATTGTCCGCCGCCCTGTGAGCTCTGCCGCCCGGGAGCGGCTCGGCGAGGGCGGGCACCGTGCGGATGAGGACGAGCACGGCGGCCAGCCGGGGCGACGAGGAAACGCACACCCGTACTCGGATCGCCACGAGTACGACACGACTTTCATGCCCGCTCGCGCAACTGCTGGGTGAACTGTTCGACCAGTTCCGCGGAGTGCTCGTTCGTGTCCGCGTTCTGATGCAGCTCCATCACCGCCACTCTCGAGGCGAACTTCTCCAGCAGTGCGTTGAAAGCTGCGGACGCCGTGTTGCCGTCGAAGTCGAAGAAGTCCTGGAGGAAGTCCTGCTTCTCCTCGCTCAGGCTTCGGAAGTTGGCGGCCAGGTAGCGACTGACCTGCTGCGGATCGGTGACCGGCGTCAGGTGCGATTGCTCGAGCGAGGGATCGAACTGGACGACGAGGAACAGTTCGATCGCCGCAACGTGCTCGATGGGGACGTCGAACTGCTCGGCGAGCTCGGTGGAGAGAAGCACGATCTTCTCGGACCGGCTGCCCAACTCATCGGCCGGTGTCGTGGCGACGACATCGCGGAACGTCGCCGCATCGATCTGGGGATAGAAGGATTCGGTGGTTCTCCCGATCCAGTCGACCAGTCTCGGATAGGCCGCCAAGGTGCCGATCCGCAGTCCGGCCTTGTTCGGGAAGCCGCAGCCCTCGAGGACTGCGCCGCCATCGCGCAAGAACAGATTGTCGTTGGTGACCAGTCGTGCACCGGGCCGTGCTAGCAGGTTGACCAGCGTGCTGGTCTTCCCGGCGTACTTGTCGCCGAGAATGCAGATCCCGGTGTCGTTCCAGATGCACGCGGCCGAGTGGAACGGAAGCCAGCCCTTCTCCATGAAGAGCAGTTTCATGAGGTTACGAAGTGACCGCTTGACGGTCTTCTGGCGATCCTTGCGCGCGCCGGGAGACGACACGAGCACGCGCCTGCCTGACGCCGAGAGGACGAAGCAGTTCTCCTCCACTTTCCCCTTCGCGTCGTCGACCACGCGACTGTAGATGACGCGATGCTTCGCATCGACCGCATACTCGGTCTCATCTTCTGAGCGACGTTGTCCGTGGGATGTCGCCCACCCCTTGATTCGGGAGAAGACGGCAGGATCGTGGCTGCTGTACACGACAGCATCCGTGCGCTCGGCTGCCGTCACCGTGAAGTAGCCGCCGAAGAACTGATTGAACCAATTCAACAGGTCCGCTTCATCGCTGTGTAGTCCGACCGCGATGCCCTGGTACTCGAAACAGCCATAGGTTCCGGCGTCCACCACGTGGGCGAACATCTGCTGGAGGTCGCTGGCGCTGATGTGCTCCATCGAGCAACTTCCTCACGAGCTCATCCCCCGGCGCCCGCATGGTGCTCCGGTCCAGCATGACGGGCAAGACCTTGGCGTGCTACGGACGGTGGCGTTGCCTGGCGACGCACCGCACGGACCTCTTCGAGGCGGCCACGCGCGTCCCGGCCAGCGAGCAAGTAGAGCCCGATGCTTCGGGAGGTCTCCGGCGCGATGGCGGACGGAGTCCGTGCCGGCGAGGGGCGGCGGTCGAATCACGCGCCCCCCTGCCCCCCGCCTGCCCTTCCGTGCGACCACCGCCGAGGTGGATGCGCCCACATTGCGCTCACAAGGCTGCGAAAACGGACCTGCGCGCCTCCCCCGTCGGGGAAACGCGCAGGTCGGTGTCTCAACCAGACGTGCACCCGAAGGGATTCGAACCCCTAACCTTCTGATCCGTAGTCAGATGCTCTATCCGTTGAGCTACGGGTGCATGTGTTCAGTTGTCGTGCGCGGAGGCTCCGGGATTTGAACCCGGGATGGGGATGAACCCAAACCGCATTAGCAGTGCGGCGCCATAGACCGGACTAGGCGAAGCCTCCCGGGGACCGGGTCGCCCCGGAACCACCGAGGACGAAGGTTACCAGCGCCCGAGGGCGGCTCCCAACGGGGGTGGACCCGCCGGGAGCCGCCCGCGGCGTCAGGCCGGGACGACGTCCCGGCGCGGCAGACCCGCCACCGGCCGGCGTCCGGGCACCAGGGTGACCGCCACCGCCAGGGCCGCGGCGACGGTGGCCATCACCAGGGCACCGGCCACGCCCGCGGAGGTCTCGATCAGCGCACCGCCGAGCGCGGCACCGACGGCCGAGGCGCCGAACGCCACGGTCGAGAGCCAGGTGAACGCCTCGGTGGTGGCCGACGCCGGGGCGATCGCGCCGACCAGTGAGTTCTGCACGGTGAGCGTGGGGGCGATCGCCGTCCCACCGAGGAACAGCAGCACGCCGAGCACCCACGGGCTCTGCACCGCGGCCAGGGGCGCCAGCCCGATGGTGACGCCGAACAGGCACCAGCGGTACTGCCGCGGCAGCGTGGCGCTGACCATCCGCGCCCCGAACCACAGCCCGCCGGCCACCGACCCGAGCGACCACACGGCCAGCAGGAGCCCAGAGAGCCCCGGCGAGCCGGCGGCGTCGGCGAACGCCGGTATGGCGACCTCGAGACCACCGAAACCGATCATCAGCGCGGTCCCGCTGACCAGGACGCGGGGCATGCCGGGGGTGGTGACGGTGGCCAGGAAGCGGCGCCCGGGCGCCGCGACCGGGACCCACGCGCGCATCGGCGCGCACGTCGCGATGCCTAGAGCGCCGACCACGCCCAGGACCACCCCGACGGCGACCGCGACCGGCGGGCCGGCCACCAGGGTCAGGACGGCCACCGCGGTCGGTCCGGCGACGAAGACCAGCTCGGTGGTCGTGGCGTCCAGCGCGTAGGCGGTGGGCCGGGCAACCGGGTCGACCCGCGACCACAGCGCGCGCACGGTGCCCGAGACCAGCGGGGTGCTGACCCCCGCCACCGCGACAGCGGCCAGCAGCACCGGCACCGGTGCGCCGGCCAGGACGACGGCGACCAGACCGCCGAGCAGCAGCGGGTACGCGGCGACCTGGGCGAGCAGGATCCCGCGCGGGCCGCGCCGGTCGGCCAGCCGGCCCAGGACGGGGGCGGTCAGCGCGGTGGCGATGCCGAAGAGCGCGGAGACGGCGCCGGCGACGGCGTAGGAACCGGTCTGCTGCTGCACCATGAGCAGCAGCGCGAGCGGCACCATGGCGGACGGCATCCGTCCGGCGAAACCGGCCAGCAGGAGCACCGGGGCGGACGGCAACCGCCACACGGTGAGGTACGAACGCATGACGAACTCACTTCAGGACGAGCGGAAAGGGAATCGTAGGTGGCCAACAAGGGTTGACCACCTACACATCCCGGAGACTACGGACGCACGGGTAGGGAGTCAAATGAACTACGACACCTACGGGTCGAATGCGGTGGAGCTGGCCATCGACCTGGCCAACGCCGACCGCGACGTTCCCGCGTGGGTGCCGGCGTTCCTCGACGTCCACGCCGAGTGGTTCACCGAAGGAACGGCCGCCGAGTTGTCGGACCGTGACGTGGAGCAGGTCGCGCGGACCTCGGACCTGGTGCGTGCCGTGGCGCTCGCCGAGCGCGAGGAGGAGGTGCGGGACCGGCTCAACGCCCTGCTGGCGCTGGCCTCGCCGCGGCCCTACGCCACCGACCACGACGGGGAGCTGCACCTGCACTACGCCCGCCCGGACGCCGGCGCCCTCGAGCAGCTGACGACGACGGTCGCCATGGGGCTGTCCCAGGTGGTCGTGCAGCACGGCTGGCAGCGGCTGGGGGTGTGCTCCGCCGAGGGCTGCGGCAACGTCTACGTCGACACCTCGCGCAACGCCAGCCGCCGCTACTGCTCCAACACCTGCGCCAGCCGCTCGACGGTGGCCGCCTACCGGGCCCGCCAGCGCTCTTAGAGGCCCCCCTGCCCCGGGCCCACTCCAGGGGCCCGGCCCGAGCTCGCGAGGGTCGGGGAGGAGCGGGTCCTTCCACTCGCGGCGGGCCCCTGCAGGGAGGCCACCCACGCAACTGGACGGGCCGAGCGGCGGGCCCCGCAGGGAGGCCGTTCGGCTAGCGTCCGCGCATGCCCTCACCGCTCACCTGGGACGCGCGGCTGCTCGCCCGCGTCGGCCGGCTGCCCACCACGCCGGCCGACCGCTGGCTGCGCCGGCTGTCCACCTTCGCGAACCACGGGAAGCTGTGGCTGGTGCTGGGCGTGGTCCTGGGCGTCAAGCGGGGCCCGCTGCGCCGCGGGGCCGTCCGGGGGGTCGGCTCCCTGGCGGTGTCCAGCGCCCTGGTGAACGTCGTCCTCAAGCGGGTGTTCGGCCGGGTCCGGCCGGACCTGGCCAACATCGAGAGCAGCCGGGCGCTGCGCCGCTCCCCGCACACGCTGTCCTTCCCCAGCGGGCACTCGGCCTCGGCGGCGGCGTTCGCCACCGGCGTGGCGCTGGAGAGCCCGGGCGCGGCGGCGCTGGTCGCGCCGCTGGCCCTGGGGGTCGGCTACTCGCGGGTGCACGTCGGCGTGCACTACCCCGGTGACGTAGTGGCCGGGATGGTCATCGGGGGCGCGATCGCGACGGCCACCCAGCACTGGTGGCGGGTCCGGCCGACGACGCCGGCCCGGGTGCGCACCTCCCACGAGGCGCCCGCGCTGCCCGGCGGCGAGGGGCTGGTCATCGCGGTCAACCCCCGGTCGGGCCGGGAGGACTACGACCCGGCGACGGACATCGCGCAGCTGCTCCCCCGCGCGGAGGTCCGGGAGATCACGGCCGAGGCCGGCGTCACCGAACTGCTGGACGAGGCGGCCCGGTCGGGCCGGGCGCGGGCGCTGGGCGTGGCCGGCGGCGACGGCAGCGTCGCGGCGGCCGCGGCCGTCGCGCTGCAGCACGGACTGCCGCTGGCCGTGATCCCGGCCGGCACGCTGAACCACTTCGCCCGGGACGTGGGGGTGGCGACCCCGCCCGAGGCGGTCGACGCGGTGGAGCACGGCGCGGCGGTGTCGGTGGACGTCGCCGAGGTGAACGGGACGCCGTTCCTCAACACCGCCAGCATCGGCAGCTACCCCGAGATGGTCCGGCGCCGCGACCGGCTGTCGGGCCGGATGGGCAAGTGGATGGCGCTCACGGTGGCCGCCGCCCAGGTGCTGCGGCACGGGTCCCCGGTGGAGATGGAGGTCGACGGGCGGCACATCTCGGCGTGGATCCTCTTCGTGGGCAACGGCTGCTACGTGCCGCGCGGACTGTCCCCGGCGTGGCGGCCGCGACTGGAGGACGGCCTGCTCGACGTGCAGTACCTCCGGGCCGACCTGCGGTTCGGCCGGACCCGGGCGGTGCTCGCCACGCTCCTGGGGGTGAGCGAGCACAGTCGCAGCTACCACGGTTTCCAGGTGCCCGAGCTCACGGTGCGACTGCTGTCCGGGCCGGAGCAGGTGGCCTTCGACGGCGAGACCGGCGAGACCGCGACGGAGTTCCGGTTCGGCAAGCGGGAGCGGCTGACCGTCTACGCGCAGCGCTGAGGCCGGGGACCCGCCGTCGACCCGCGCCAAGGCACAGGCGATGCTTCGTCACCATCTGCCCGGGGTACTGAGCGGGGCCACATCGTCGCCCGCACTAGGAAGAGGGAGTGATCGTCGTGGTGCTCGCCGTGGTCTGGCTCGTCGTCGCTGTGGCGGCTGCTCTCCTCCTGGGCGGTGCCATCCGCATCGCCGAACGACGCGCGCCGATGTCGGACCACCTGGTGGGCCTGCCCGACGACCTGACGGTGGACGACGTGCTCGGGCGGAGCCGCCCCGTCCCCACACCCTGAACCACCCGTCGGAGCAGCCGTCACCCCGGGGTTGACCGGGCGGGGAGCGCCGGACCTCACTACGGTCCGAAGGCAGAGGTCGTCCGGCCCCCGGGCCGGGCAGTGCAGGCCCTGCTGACGTTCCCGAGGGAAGAGGTCTCCCATGTTGGTCCGCCGGATCGCCCGGCCGTTGCTCGCGTCGTCGTTCGTGTACGGGGGTGTCCAGACCCTCCGCAACCCGCAGAGCCGCGTGCCCGGCGCCGCACCTATCGTCGAGCAGATCACCGAGGTCGCCGACAGGCAGCTCCCCGTGCAGGTGCCGCGGGACGTCGAGCAGTGGGTGAAGATCAACGCCGGCATCCACGTCGGCGCCGGCAGCCTGCTCGCGCTCGGCCGCTTCCCGCGCTTCTCCGCGCTGGCCCTGGCCGGCTCCCTGGTGCCGACGACGCTCGCCGGTCACCGCTTCTGGGAGCACGAGGACCCGAAGGAGCGCTTCGGGCAGTCCGCCCACTTCGCCAAGAACCTCAGCATGCTCGGCGGCCTGCTGATCGCCGCCGTGGACACCGAGGGCAAGCCGTCGGTGGGCTGGTGGACCCGCAAGACCGCCAGCAAGGCCGCTGCCGCCGCCGAGGCCAGCTACGAGCGGGCGCAGAAGCGGGCCGCCAAGGCGCAGAAGCGGGCGGCCAAGCAGGTCAAGAAGGTGCAGCGCTGACCCCAGCCCGATGACCGCACCACTGTCGCCCGCGGGCGCGCTCCGGAGGATCGCCTTCCTCCTGGAGCGCGCCCGCGAGCCGTCCTACCGGGTGAAGGCCTTCCGGACGGCGGCCACCGTGGTCGCCGCGCTGGACGACGCCGAGCTGGACCGCCGGATCCGGACCCGGACGCTCAAGGACCTCAAGGGGATCGGCGACAAGACCGCCGCGGTGGTCGTGGAGGCGCACCGCGGCGAGGTGCCGGCCTACCTGCGGGCGCTCGAGGAGACCCACGCCGAGCTGGCACCGCTGGCCGACGACGCCGCCGCGCTGCGCGCCGCCCTGCGAGGGGACCTGCACAGCCACTCCGACTGGTCCGACGGCGGGAGCCCCATCCGGGAGATGGCCGAGGCCGCGATCGCCATCGGGCACGAGTACCTGGCGCTCACCGACCACTCCCCCCGGCTGACCGTCGCCAACGGCCTCACCGCGGCCCGGCTGGAACGCCAGCTCGACGAGGTCGCCGCCCTCAACGAGGAGCTCGCCCCGTTCCGGGTGCTCACCGGCATCGAGTGCGACATCAACGTGGACGGGACCCTCGACCAGAGCGACGAGCTGCTGGGCCGGCTGGACGTCGTGGTCGCCAGCGTGCACTCCGAGCTGCGCGCGCCCCGAGAGCAGATGACCGAGCGGATGCTCGCGGCGGTCGCCAACCCGCACACCGACGTCCTCGGGCACTGCACCGGACGGCTGGTGATCGGCCGGCAGCAGCGCAACGGGACGCAGCGGCCCCGGCCGGAGAGCGAGTTCGACGCCGAGGCGGTCTTCACCGCCTGCGTCGAGCACGGCACCGCGGTGGAGATCAACTCCCGCCCCGAGCGGCTGGACCCGCCGAGGCGACTGCTGAGCCTGGCCGTCGAGCTGGGCTGCGACTTCGCCATCGACACCGACGCGCACGCCCCCGGACAGCTGGACTGGCAGGACGCCGGCTGCGCGCGGGCGGTGGAGTGCGGGGTGCCGGCCGACCGGGTGGTCAACACCCGGACGGCCGAGGAGCTGCTGGCGCGGTGACCCCGGCGGATCAGCCGCGTAGGTAGGACGACTCCGGCGACCAGCCCGGCAGCATGCCGGGGGCGTCGATGGTCTGCGCGTCCTGGGTGCGGCGCAGCGCCCAGGCGGCGGGCAGGACGAGGCGGGGGGCCACGCCGACGAGGACGGCGACCAGGACGGCGACCCCGCCCAGCACCTCACCGCTCTCCTCCACGAACGTCGCCGTTGCCGGCCAGATCGACGAACCGAGCGACCGGCCGGCGATCGAGGACACCGCGGAGAGCCCGACGGCCGCGACCCCGTACAGCGAGAAGGCGACCAGCACGCGACGCCGGCTCCGCCGGTCGTTCCGGCTCACGGTCCACAGCACGGCCAGCACGGCGGCCAGCACGGCGGCGCTGCCGAGCGCGGCGACGACCGGCCGCCCCCGCACCCCGAACCAGGTCAGTGCCTCGACGTGCACCGTGCCGCCGCCCTTCACCTGGGCGACGGCGACGGCCACCAGGCCGACGGCCACCCACCAGGACCTGCGGCCGGGGGACCGGGTGGCTCCCAGGAAGGCGGCCATGGCGGCGGCGGCGAAGAGGGCCGTCACGTACATGCGCGGCAGCGACAGCGGCTGGTCCATCGACAGCAGCGCCGCGGTGCCGCGCTCGTTGCCGGTGGTGCGGACGACGAAGCCGACGGCCTCCAGGATCAGGCCGACCCCGGCGAGCGCGACCGCCACCGGTGGCACGGGGATGCGCCGGCGTGCGGGGGCTGCGGCCCGGACGGCGGCTCGGACGGAGTCGATCTCGACGGGGACCAGCCCCGAGCGTCGCTCGGCGGCACCGAGCAGCAGGCCCACCGGCACGGCCAGCACCACCGCGAGAGCGGTCCATCCGATCAGCACCCAACCCCACCACGGCATGACCCGATCATCGGCAGTGCGGAGGCGACACTTGAGGAAGCGCCACGCTTCCGGGTGACATCACAGTGTGACGGCACACCCACGGTCACGCAGCGGAGTGGATCTTGGCGACCGGTGCCGTCCCCCAGCAGACCGCTGCGGCCCAGCCGCTGTCAGGATGACCGGGTGATCATCCACCCCGGCACGTCCCTGACCCTGCTCGACGGCGCGTCGGCGGGCGACCGGGCGCACCTGGACCCGCACCGCCGCCGTCCCGGCCACCTGCACCTCTTCCGCCGGGTCTCCGACGACGCCTTCAGCGCCGCCTCGCTCTACGCCTGCCGGTGCGGGGTCGTCCGCCCCGGCATGTGAGCCGGGGGCCGCGTCGCTCGCGCTCGGACAGGTCGGCCGTCGCCCCTGCTTGACAGACTGTCGCCATGGCGCAGACCCGAGCCCGACTGTCGGACGCCGAGCTCGCCGCACTGGCCCGGTACGCCTTCGGGCTGACCGGCGAGCCGCCCGCGCTCCCCGACGCCGACGAGCTGGAGGACGCCGAGGGCGTCCTGGTCGCCGTCCGGGAGGACGGCCGGCTCCTGCCGCGGGAGATCCCGCGCTGGCGCTCCCCCGGCACCGTCCGTGACCTCCTGGACGCAGGCGCACCGCGTGCGGCCTGGGTGGGGCTCCCGCCGGAGGAGGTCGCCGAGCTGCCGGACGGGCTGCTCGTCCTGCTGCCGATGGCCGGCACCCGGCCGGACTCCGCCGTCGTCTCCACCGCGGCTGCCGCCTGGGCCGCCGCCGCGGACGGCCGGAGGTTCACCGTCGTGCCCGTGCCGGTCAGCGCTGCTGACCCCGAGCTGCCGGAGGAGGAGCTCGCAGCCGCCTACGGCGCGCGGTTGCTGGGCAGCCGGACGGCCGCGGTGAGCCCCGCCACCGGCGGCCGGGCGGTGGTCTTCACCGGCCTGTCGGGCGCCGGCAAGTCGACCATCGCCGGCCGGCTGGTGGAGCTCCTGCTCGAGGCCGGGCGCACGGTGACCCTGCTGGACGGCGACGAGGTGCGCGGCCACCTCTCCGCCGGCCTGGGCTTCTCCCGGGCCGACCGGGACACCAACGTCCGCCGGATCGGGTGGGTCGCCGCGCAGATCGCCAAGCACGGCGGCATCGCGGTCTGCGCACCCATCGCCCCCTACGAGGAGACCCGCGCCGAGGTGCGCCGGCTGGTGGAGGCCGAGGCCGGGCCGGGCTCCTTCGTGCTCGTGCACGTCGCGACGCCGCTGGCCGAGTGCGAGGCCCGCGACCGCAAGGGCCTCTACGCGCGGGCCCGCCGCGGGGAGATCGCCGAGTTCACCGGCATCAGCGACCCCTACGAGGTGCCGGGAGCCGCCGAGGTCACCATCGACACCCGGACGTCGGGCGTCGAGGACGCCGCCCGGCTCGTGCTGCGCCACGTGCTGGGCACGCCTGCCCCCGCGACGGCCGAATCCGCGGGCCCCGGCCCGACGCTCAGGCCCGCCGGGTGAGGTGGTGCCCGAGTCGCAGCGCCAGCGCCACGAGGGTCAGCGTCGGCGGTGCGGCGCCGGCGGTCGGGAACACCGCGGTGCTGAGCACGTAGGTGTTCGGCGAGGAGTGCACCCGGCAGTCCCGGTCCACCACGCCGTCCGCGGGCCTCTCCGACATGCGCAGCAACCCCATCTGGTGGGTGCCGCTGCCCAGCGCTGCCCGGTCGAGGAAGGCCTCCCGGTCGGGCAGCTGGAGCCGACCGACGCCGAGCCGCGCCAACTCGGTGCGCACCAGGTCCAGGGACCGGTAGTAGCTGTCCCGGTCGGCCTCCCGCACCTGGTAGTGCAACCGCAGCCGGGGCATGCCGAGGGCGTCCCGCTCGGCCGCGAGTTCCACCCGGTTGCCCGGATGAGGTCGCTGCTCGGCGTCCAGCCGGACCCGCAGCACGCCGGACCGCCCGGGGTTGAGCAGGGCCGGTACCCCCCGGTCCGCCAGCCAGCGCCGACGGCCGAACGCGACGGCCTGCCGGACGGTGCCCGGCGCGGTGGTGGCGATGTTGCGCAGGTGGGGCGCCAGGTCCAGCGGCCGGTCGGTGTGGAACCGGTGGGTGCCCGCCGTCTTCCCGGTGAGCCCGCCGACGAGGAGTGCCCGCTTGGCCAGGGCGTAGGCCGACAGCAGCCCGTCGCCGTGGGCGGGGTCGTGCGGGTCCGGCCCCCACACCGCCAGGTTGACGTTGACCAGCCCGTGCGCGGCCCGGACCTCGGGCCGGACGGCGAGGAAGGTGCGGGCGTAGACGCCGTCCTCCGTCCGCTGCCAGGCGCACAGCCGGGCGGCCTGGTCCGGGGTGACCGCCAGCCGGGCCACGTCCGCCACCGGATGGGTGATGTAGTTGCGCCCGACCTGCCCGTGCTCGTCACCCAGGGCCGGACCCTCGGGACGTCGTGAGGCCAGCAGCAGCCGGGTGCTCTGCAGCCCGCCGCCGGCCACCACGAACTCCGAGGCCTGCACCGACCACCGCGGACCCCCGCCCCGGCCGACCACGGCGCGCGCCGTCCGCCCGTCCGCGTCCTGGTGCAGGGCGGTGACCAGGGCGTGGTGGCCCAGCCGGAGCCGCCGGGAGGTGGCGACCAGCTCGGCGAAGTGCCGGAACCGCACCGGCGGGGAGTACCGCCAGAGTTTCTCGGTCAGCAGCGCCCCCTCAGCGCCCTCCGGGAGCAGCGGCCGGCTCCCGGGCAGCGCGGCGGCGGCCCGGTACTCGTAGCGGCCGGCCCGCAGGCACTGCTGGGCCTCGGCGTACCACCGGTCGAGGTCGGTCCGGGACAGTGGCCAGCTCTCACCCCGCTCGGGGCGGGCGACGAAGTCCTCCGGGTCCAGCGGCGCGAGTCGGCCACCCCACAGCGCCAGGGCACCGCCCACCCGCCGGGTGCTCACCGAGGCGAGGCCCTCGTGGTCGGCGCCGGACCGCAGGCCCTCCAGGGTCTCCTCCAGTGCCCGGTCCCGGTGCAGGCCACCGGCCTCCAGCACGAGGACCGACCGGCCGGCACGCTCGAGGCTCGACGCGAGCACGAGGGCCGCGATGCCGGAGCCGACGATGCAGACGTCGGCCCGCAGCACCGTCCCGTCCGGGACCTCTCGCCCGTCGAAGAGCACCGCCACCGCCCCGGACCGTCGTGGGCCGGCTCCGCGCGGCACCCGCCGGCCTCCGTGGACGACGCGGGACGCGCGGGACGCCGGCGACCGTCTCGTCTTCGGTCCACCGGGTGCCGCGTCGTCGGGTGACGGCCCGGTGGACGTCAGGCGGACCCTAGCCACCGGCGGGACCGGCCGGACAGGCCTCGGGACACGGGCCGGGCCGTTCCCGGGGTGACGAACGACACGGTCCGGACGCGCTGCCGTCACGGCCTCACGCTGTGTCGACGACGGGGGTGCCGCAGCTCCCTGCGGCTCGCGTCCCGGTCAGCCGGCGCGGCGGCCCAGGGCGCGGTAGGACCAGCCGGCGGCCTCCCAGGTGTCGCGGTCCAGGGCGTTGCGCCCGTCCAGCACCCGCTTCTGCTTGACCAGCTTCCCGAACGCGACCGGGTCCAGCTCCCGGTACTGCTTCCACTCGGTGAGCACCAGCACCGCATCGGCCCGGTCCGCGGCGGCCTCCGGGGTGTCCACGACGTCCAGCTGCGGCCAGGACCGGCGGATGTTGTCCCCAGCCGCCGGGTCGGTCACTTGCACCACCGCACCCTGCAGCTGCAGCTGCGCGGCCACGTTCAGCGCAGGGGAGTCCCGGATGTCATCGGAGTCGGGCTTGAACGCCGCCCCCAGCACCGCGACCCGCTTGCCGACCAGCGACCCGTCACACACCTCCCGGGCCAGCTCCACCATCCGGATCCGCCGCCGCATGTTGATGTTGTCCACCTCACGCAGGAACGTCAGCGCCTGGTCGGCACCCAGCTCTCCCGCCCGGGCCATGAACGCCCGGATGTCCTTGGGCAGACAGCCGCCGCCGAACCCGAGACCGGCGTTGAGGAACTTCCGGCCGATCCGGTCGTCGTGACCGATCGCGTCGGCGAGCTGCTTCACGTCCGCGCCGGTGGCCTCGCACAGCTCGGCCATCGCGTTGATGAAGGAGATCTTCGTCGCCAGGAACGAGTTGGCCGCCGTCTTGACCATCTCCGCGGTGGCGTAGTCGGTGACCACCTGCGGAGTGCCGGCCGCGACGATCGTGGCGTACACCTCGTCGAGCAGGGCGCGGGCGGTGTCGCCGTCGGCGTCGGCGGGCAGGCCGTAGACCAGCCGGTCGGGGTGCAGGGTGTCCTGGACGGCGAAGCCCTCCCGCAGGAACTCCGGGTTCCACGCCAGCATCGCGCCGGGCACCTTGCCGGTGACGGTCTCGGCCAGCCGGGCCGCCGTCCCCACCGGCACCGTCGACTTCCCCACCACCAGGTCCCCGGGCTTCAGCACCGCCAGCAGCGACTCGGTCGCCGCCTCCACGTAGCGCAGGTCCGCGGCGTACTCCCCCCGCTTCTGCGGCGTCCCCACGCACACGAAGTGCAGGACCGCCTCCGCGGCGTCGGCCATGTCCGCGGAGAACTGCAACCGCCCCGTCGCCAACGTCCGGGCCAGCAGCTCCTCGAACCCCGGCTCGTAGAACGGCGCCTTCGCCTGCTGGAGGGCCTCGATCTTGGGCCGGTCCACGTCGATGCCCACCACGTCGTGACCCAGCTCGGCCATCGAGGCCGCGTGGACCGCGCCCAGGTAGCCACAACCGATGACCGAGATCTTCATGAACCAGCTCCAGAGCGGCAGGGGTCGGGGGCGAGCGCGTGCGGCGCCCGCGACATCCCGACGGTGCGATGTCGTGACGGACGGTAGGCCGGATCGGCGGCCCGGGTCCAGCCAGCACTCCTTGGACAACCCGGTCGGGGGACCTGGTGCTGACGGAGAGCGACCACCGGGCGGACCCCGCGACCGGGCACGGTGCGTGACCTCGGAGTAACCGTTGTGCACGTCTCGTCGCTCGGCGCGTCCCCGGGTGAGCGGATGGTGGCGCACTGTGCGTCCCCCCGTGGGCACGCGTTCACCGCACGGACAACTGCGCTGCCGATCCTCGGTCGCATGACGATTGCACTGCTCATCCCCGCCTGGCTGGGGCTCGCGCTCCTCGCCGGCGGCTTCCTGGGGGCGCTCGTCCGGCACGGCGACCGGTCCGCGGCGACCCTCTGCGCGGACCCGCACCGGTCACCGGTCCGGCTCCCCGCTCCCGAACTGGCGCGAGTCGGCGCGACGACCTAGGTTGCCGTGGACCGGCAGGTTCCGGTCCACTGTCCTCCGAACGGGCGAGATCGCAGGTCGCGGCCCACCCACACCTTGGGAGGAACAGAGATGCCAGCCGCACCACTGGGTGGGGGGCACCAGTCGGCACCCGGCCGGCGGCCCGTCCACGAGCCGGCCCGACGTCGGCGCAGGCACGTCGCCGACCTGCCGGCGGGGCTGCTGCTGGCGGTGACCGTGCCGATGGCCGTCGCCGCCCTCACCGCCGTGGTGCTCGTCGCCGGCATCAGCCTCACCCTGGTGGTGCTCGGGCTCGCCCTCCTCGCCCCCGCCGCGGTGACCCTGCTCGCCCGCCGGTCCCGGTGGGCCGTGATCGACAACCGCCAGGTGGCAGGCCTGCTCGGGGTCGCCGGCGCCGCCATCGCCATCGTCGGCGGGGTGCAGAGCGTGGCTCCGGGGCCCGCCGACGACCGGGTCAGCCTCGCCGAGGCGCTGTTCGAGCCGGACGTCGAGGAACCGGCCGAGACCACACCGCGCACCACCACCATCCCGTCGACCTCGTCCCGCACCGAGGACCCGGCGGCCGACGTCGAGCCGTCGCAGGTCTCGCCCTCGATCGCGGCAGCGGAGCGCCCGGCGCCGGCGACCACGCGGCAGCAGGACACCCCGACTGCCGCGAAGACCCCCGCCCGGCTGGCCCGCCCGCTGCCGGCCCCGTCGTCGACGACCGCCCCGCGGACGACGTCCGGCGGCACCACGACGGTGAGCTCACCCAGCAAGATCACGACGCCGCCTCCGGCTCCGCCGCCCCCCGGCACCACTCCGCCGGGCACCACGACCCCTCCCTCGGTCCCGACGACCACCCCGCCGCCGGTGCAGACGACCACCCCGCCGGTCCAGACCACGACCCCGCCGGTCCAGACCACGACCCCGCCGGTCCAGACGACCACCCCGCCGGTCGAGACCACGGACCCCCCGGTCGAGACCACGGACCCCCCGGTCGAGACCACGGACCCCCCGGTCGAGACCACGAACCCCCCGGTCGAGACCACGAACCCCCCGGTCGAGACCACGAACCCCCCGGTCGAGACCACGAACCCCCCGGTCGAGACCACGAACCCCCCGGTCGAGACGACCACCGAGACGAGCCAGACCACCTCGGAAACAGCCCAGACGTCCTCCACCTCCCGCTGACGGCCGCGCCGGGTCCGGCCGGACGTCAGGCGCGTCCCGAATCGGCAGGCATCACCCGGTCGAGGGGTTGACCCGCGCACCGACGTCTGCCTGAGCCTGCGCGACCGTGCGATGGTTCTACTGTGGAGAGGCGACCCGGGTGTCGGGGCCGCCGGAGCTGCTGCACGTCAGCGTGCGGCACCACCACCGAGGCCGGCCGGCCCGAGGAACTGGAGGGCACGTCGCGTGCGGAGAACGATCGGGTCCGTCGTGGTCGCGTTGATCGCCATCGTGGCGATCACCGCCATCGCGTTCAGCGTGCTCGGCGACGAGAAGCCCCGCGGCAGCGTCGCCACCGCCGCGGCTCCCACGCCGGACCCGGCCGAGGCGGTCCCGGAGGACCAGCGCCGGGTCCAGCTCGACCCCTTCACGGTCGCGTCCCAGGACTACAGCTACGGGGAGCTGGGCTTCAGCGCCACCCGTGACAAGGCACAGAGCAAGCTGTGGTTCCACGACGGGTCCTGGTGGGCACCGATGATCGAGCCCTACAGCCTCGAGGTGCGCATCTTCGAGCTGCGCGAGGGCACGTGGGTGGACACCGGCGTGTTCGTGGACGCCCGTTCGCAGAGCAACGCCGACGTGGTGTGGACCGGCGAGACCCTGTACATCGCCTCCCGCACCTCCACCGGCCAGCTGCTGCTGCAGCGCTACACCTACGGGGCGGACCGCGTCTGGACGCCGTCGACCCCGGCGCCGCAGCTGATCGCCATCGGCGGAGGTCAGTCCCTGACCATCGCCGTGGACACCGTCGACCGGGTGTGGGCCACCTGGGTCGCCGACGGGCGGGTGTGGATCAACAACAGCGCACCCGGCGGTCAGCAGTTCACCCAGCCCGTGACGCTGAAGGGCGGGGAGAGCGTCGCGGACGACGACGCGACCGCCATCGTGGAGTTCGCCGGCCAGATCGGCGTGCTGTGGTCCAACCAGACCGCCGACTCCTTCCACTGGGCCTCCCGTCAGGACACCGCGCCGGTGGACCAGTGGGCCGAGAACGAGGTCGTGGACCAGGGCATCAACATCGCCGACGGGCACATCAACTTCGCCGTGTCCCCGACCGGGGACGTCTACGCCGCGGTCAAGACGTCGCTCGGCGACGACGACGAGGCACCGGAGAGCCCGCTGCTCGAGGTGCTGCGCCGTGACCCCTCCGGCGCCTGGACGGTGCACACCGCAGCGACGGTGGCGAACAACATGACCCGTCCGCAGCTGGCCATCACCGCGGACGGCCGGCACCTGATCATGGTCGCGACCTCCCCCCAGACGGGCGGCGTGCTGCACTACAAGATCGCCGACACCGCCGACCTGCGCTTCTCCCCCGGCAAGGGGTCGCTCCTGCTCGCGTGGGAGGGCGTCATCCTCAACGACGCGACGACCACCAGGAACACCTTCGACCCGGCGGTGCCGCTCGTCGTCCTGGCCAGCGACAAGGACAACGGCCGCTACTACCACGCGGAGTTGTCGCTCGGGGGCATCCTGTCCGCCCCGTGACGCGACCCCGCACATTGGGGAGCGACTGAGCGTCCCCTTCCTGTCACGATCAGCTCAGAGTCCCAGCCGTCCCCGCTCCCGGGAGACCCACGGCTCAGCCAGCCCCCGATCTCTCCCGAGGTGTGCATGTCCGCCGTGCAGTCCAGCAGTGTGCGCCCGACGCCGGTCCCCGCGCGCGTGACGGCTGCGCTGATCGCGATCGTGCTGGGCCTGCTGACCCTGCACACCGCGGGGGCGCCGGCCGCCGCCGCGGCGGACGCGGTGCCGGTGACCTACGCGGGGCCGGCCTACCCGGTGGCGGGGGGTCCGCCGTCCGCGGACAAGCCGCAGAGCAAGCTCTGGCACAACGACGGCGCCTGGTGGGGGCTGCTGCGCTCGACCAGCGGACCGATCACCGTCCACCGCCTGCGGGACCACGTCTGGCAGGACACCGGCACGGTCGTGGACGACCGCGCCGCCAGCACCGGGGACGCCCTGTGGGAGGGCGGCAAGCTGTACGTCTCCAGTCGCGTCTCGGGCTCCGCCGGCACGCTCCGGGTGGTCCGGATGTCCTACGAGAGCACCACGGACGTCTACTCCCTGGACGCCGGCTTCCCGATCACCATCGGCAAGGGCGGCAGCGAGTCGATCACGATCGCCCGGGACGGCCTGTCCCGGCTCTGGGTCACCTACACCCAGGGCAGCAGGGTCTACGTGGCCCACACCACGACCGGTGACACGACGTGGACCGCGCCCTTCGTCATCCCGGTGCCCGACACCACGCTCAGCAGCGACGACATCTCCGCCGTCATCGCCTTCGGCGGCAAGGTCGGCGTCATGTACTCCGACCAGCAGAGCCAGGTCATGCGCTTCGCGGTGCACGTGGACACCGCGCCGGACACCAGCTGGACGATGGAGGACGCCTACACGGGCGGCCTCGCCGCGGACGACCACATCAACCTCAAGTCACTCCTCGAGGACGACCAGGGCCGCATCTACGCCGCGACGAAGACGTCCAACGACGGCTCCGGCGAGCCCAGCATCGTCGTCCACCAGCGGACCTCCGCGGGCGTCTGGACGAGTGCGGTCGCGGCGACCAAGGCCGAGAACGCGACCCGTCCCCAGCTCGCGCTGGACAGCACCAACCGGCAGCTCTACGTCCTGATGACGTCGCCGGAGAGCAACGGCGGCGGGATCGTCTACTACAAGCGGACCCCCCTCGGGCAGCTCGCCTTCACCGGCGGGAAGGGCACCCCCTTCGTGTCCACGCCGAACGTGAAGGTCAACAACCCCAGCACGACCAAGCAGGCGGTCGACGGGAGCACCGGCCTGGTCGTCCTCGCCACCGACGACACGAACGGCCGCTACTACCACGGTGAGCTGTACCTCGGGTCCGCACCGCCGCTCACGCCCGCTCCGGACTCCACCCCGCCCACCGCGCCGCAGCAGGTGACCGCCCAGGCCACCTCGCCGACCTCCGCCACCGTCTCCTGGCAGCCGGCCACGGACGACGTCGGGGTGGCCGGGTACCGGGTCCTCCGGAGCACCGGCACGGCGGCCGCGACGCAGGTCGGGACGACGACGGGGACGACCTTCTCCGACCCGGGTCTCACGGCGTCGGGGACGTACTCCTACACGGTCCACGCGGTCGACGCGGCCGGCAACGTCTCACCGGTGTCGGACCCCGCCACGGTGACGACGCCGGCCGGCAGCACCGCTCCTCCCCCGGCCACGGGTCCGGCCACGTTCGTCGGGGCCGCCACGGCGACGGGGACGACGACCAGCACCGCGGTCGCCTCCCCGGCCGGCGTGCAGACCGGCGACGTCCTCGTCGCTGCCGTCGCCACCCGCGGCGCACCCACGATCTCCGCCCCGACCGGGTGGACCCAGGTCCGCGTGGACGCCAACGGCTCGACCATGCGTCAAGCTGTCTTCGTGAAGGTCGCCACCAGCACCGACGGGTCGGCGACGTTCGCCCTCAGCAAGGCGCAGAGCACCGTCGTGCAGGTGCTGGCCTACCGCGGCGTCTCCACCACCAGCCCGGTGGTGGCGTCGGCCGGGGCGACCTCGACGACGGCGACCGTGACCAGCCCTGCCGCGGCCGGCGTCACCGGCGGCCCGGTCATCGCCTTCGCCGGGATCGCCCGGACCACCCCGTTGACCCCCGACGCCCGGCTGGTGGAGCGCAGCGAGGTCACCACCCCGGGCACGGCCACCTACAAGGTCACCGCCGCCGCCGGCGACGCGACGGCTCCGGGCACCACCGCCGGGCCCTACACGACGACCGCGAACGGCTCGTCCGGTGGCGTCGGCCAGACCGTGACCCTGCGGCCGAGCGCGTGAGCGGGGCACGGTGACGTCGACGGCCCGGGAAGCGGGACCACAACCGCCGCGCAACCCCTCGCTGCGCGGCTCCGCCGCGTCCGGGATGGCGTGGCAGGGGTCGTCCTACCTGTTCGGCAAGCTCAGCGTCCTCGCCACGACGCTCGTCCTGGCCCGGCTGCTGGTCCCGGAGGACTTCGGCCTGGTGGCCCTGGCGATGGTGTTCATCACCTACGCCGACTCCTTCGCCGACCTCGGGGTGGCGCAGGCGCTGGTCTACCTGCCGCGGACCGTGGCCACCGCACGAGCCGCCCTGCTGACCGCCCTCGCCTCCGGAGCGCTCCTCCTGGGCGGCGCCGTGGTCGCCGCTCCGGCCGTCGCCGCGCTGTTCGGCGAGCCGGACGCGGCACCGCTGATCCGGCTGCTGGGCATCTCGTTGCTGGCCGGCGCGGTCGCCTCGGTGCCCGAGGCGCTGATGCGGCGGGACCTGCAGTTCCGCCGGCTCAGCGCCTCCGCCGTCCTGCGGTCGGTGGTGCTGGGCGTCGTCTCGATCGTGCTGGCCTCCCTGGGCATGGGGGCACTGGCCCTGGTCTGGGGCACCGTCGTCGGCGCGGTCGTCTACGCCGTCGCCACCTGGGTGCTGCTCCCCGACCGCCCGGACGCCCGGGTGTGGCGGGCCGAGCGCACGGCCGTGCGCGCCGTCCTGGGGTACGGCCTGCCCGCCGCCGGCGGCATGCTGCTGGCCAAGCTCATCTTCGACATCGACTACCTGATCGTCGGCCGGGAACTGGGCACCGAGGCCCTGGGCTACTACACGATGGCCTTCCGGATGCCCGAGCTGCTGATCATCAACGTCTTCTTCGTCGTGTCGTCGGTGACGTTCCCGCTGTACTCCAAGGCCCGGGAGGACCCCGAGCGGCTGCGCCGCGGCTACTTCACCAGCGTGCGCATCCAGGCCACCTACGGCGTCTGCGCCGGCCTCGGGGTCGCCGCCGTGGCACCGGTGCTCGTCCCGGTCCTGCTCGGGGACCAGTGGGGCCCGGCGGTGGCCGCCCTGGTGCCGCTGGCGCTGTACGCGGCCTTCCGGTCACTGGGTGCCGGGGCCAACGACCTCTACAAGGCGCTGGGACGGCCGGGGATCTCGGTCAAGATCTCCTTGCTGCGGCTCGTGCTGCTGGTGCCGGCGCTGGTCTACGCCACCCGCTGGGGGATCGTCGGGGTCGCCTGGACCCAGGCGGCCGCCGCCGCGCTCTTCGTGGTGCTGATGCAGGGCGTCGCCCTGCGGGTGATGGGCGGCCGCTGGTCGCAGCTGGTGCGGGCGGCGGCCCCCGGTGTAGCCGGCGGCCTGGGAGCCGGTGGCGCGGCGCTGCTGGTCGTGACGCTGCTCCCCGGACCGGACGCGCTGGTGCTCGCCGTCGCGGTGCTGGCAGGGGGGCTGGCGGGAGCCCTCGTCCTGCGGCTGGCCGCCCCCACCCTGCACACCGAGGTGCTGTCCATGGTGCAGGGCAGACGCACCCGCCCGGCGGCGGCAGCGGGTGGGCATGCGGCGCCCTCCGGCCAGAACGACCACGAGGCGTGGCGATCCGATTCAGTCCCGTGACGGCTTCCCGGCGCGGCTGCGGCGCGTAGCGACCCGATGGCCGACTCGTTGTCCTACCCCTGAGGGGTTGTGCATATTCATCGGGCTTCGCGGCCGGGTCCGGCCGCCCCGACGTCCGATGAGGTCACGTGCCTGCCACCACCGCTCTGCCCGCTGCGGTCCCCACCCGGACCCGCAGCCTGTGGCTCCTCGCCACTCTCGTGGTCGCCATGCTCACCCTGCAGGTCCAGGGCGCACCCGCAGCCCGGGCCGCCGACCCGGTGACCTACCAGGGCCCCACCTACCCGGGACCCGGGTTCGCCGCGACCGCGGACAAGCCGCAGAGCAAGCTCTGGTACAACGACGGCTCCTGGTGGGCCCTCATGACCGCCACCGGCGGCGTCTACATCCACCGGCTCGGGGCCGACCACCGCTGGGTCAACACCGGGACGGTCGTCGACGAGCGCACCAGCAGCACCGGCGACGCGCTCTGGGACGGCAGCAAGCTCTACGTGGGCAGCCGGACCGGCAGCGCCATGCGTGCCATCCGGTTCTCCTACAACGCCAGCACGGACACCTACACCCGGGAGTACAGCAAGACCTTCGGCAACGGCGGCACCGAGTCGATGTCGATCGCCAAGGACACCACCGGCCGCCTCTGGGCCGCCTACACCCAGGGCTCGCCCCGGCGGGTGTACGTGACCAACACCGGGACCGACGGGCTCACCTTCGGCACCCCGTTCCTCGTGCCCGTGTCGGACAACACCGTCTCCTCCGACGACATCGCCGGGGTCATCGCCTTCGCCGGCAAGGTCGGCGTGATGTGGTCCGACCAGGACCAGGACGTCATGCGCTTCGCCGTGCACGCCGACTCGGCCGCACCGACCGCCGGCTGGACCCTCGAGAACGCGCTGACCGGCTCCAACAACGCCGACGACCACCTGAACCTGAAGTCCCTGCAGGGTGACAACTCCGGGCGGATCTTCGCGGCGGTCAAGACCTCCCGCACCGGCTCCACCGACCCCAGCATCGTCGTCCTGCAGCGTTCCTCGACCGGGAGCTGGACCAACGCGACGGCCGCCCAGAAGGTCGACAACCTCACCCGCCCGCAGATCCTGCTGGACGGCACCAACAGCCGGCTGTACGTGTTCATGGCCACCGAGAGCGGCGGCACGGTCTACTACAAGTCCACCCCGCTGGGCTCGCTGGCCTTCGCCAGCGGCAGGGGCGCCCCCTTCGTCCAGTGGTCCGGCGCCAGCATCAACAACCCCAGCACGACCAAGCAGACGGTCACCGCGGCCACCGGAATCGTCGTGCTGGCCAGCGACGAGGACACCGCCCGCTACTACCACGGCGAGCTGTCGCTGGGTGGTGGCACGACGCCGACGCCGGACACCACGGCGCCCGCGGCACCGACGGGGGTCAAGGGCACGCCGACCTCGACCTCGGTCGCGCTGTCCTGGACGGCGTCCACCGACAACGTCGGCGTCACCGGCTACCGGGTCTTCCGCAACGGCACCCAGGTCGGCACCCCGACCGGCACCAGCTACACCGACAGCGGCCTGACCGCCTCCACCACCTACAGCTACACGGTGGCCGCCGTCGACGCCGCCGGGAACGTCTCCGCCCAGTCCTCGCCGGCGACGTCGGTGACCACGACGAGCGGGTCGACCGGGGACACCACCGCACCGGCCGCGCCCACCGGCGTCACCGGTTCGTCGCCGAGCCCGACCTCGGTCGCGCTGTCCTGGACGGCGTCCACCGACAACGTCGGCGTCACCGGCTACCGGGTGTTCCGCAACGGCACCCAGGTCGGCACCCCGACCGGCACCAGCTACACCGACAGCGGCCTGACCGCCTCCACCACCTACAGCTACACGGTGGCCGCCGTCGACGCCGCCGGGAACGTCTCCGCCCAGTCCTCGCCGGCGACCTCGGTGACCACGCAGGCGGGCACGGAGCAGCCGGGCTCGGGGGTCACCTTCGTGGGTTCGGCGACGGCGACCGGGGCGACGAACAGCACCGCGGTGGCCGCGCCGGCCGGCGCGACGACCGGGGACGTCCTCGTCGCCGTGGTCTCCAGCCGGGGCGCGCCGACGGTCGCCACCCCGGCGGGCTGGACCCTGGTCCGCCGGGACGCCACCGGGTCGACGATGCAGCAGACGGTCTTCGTCCGGCCGGCCACCACCAGCAACGCCTCCACCTGGACGCTGAGCTCGGCGCAGGCCAACGTGGTCCAGGTGCTGGCCTACCGGGGGGTGGACGCCGCCAACCCGGTGGTGGCCTCGGGCTCCGCGCTCTCGACCGGCACGGCCATCACCAGTCCGGCCGTGGCCAGCGTGGCGGGTTCCCGGGTGCTGACCTTCGCCGGCCAGGCCCGGACCGCGACGCTCGCCCCGGCAGCGCCGCTGGCCGAGCGGAGCGAGATCACCACGCCCAGCACGGCGACCTACAAGGTCACCGCCGACGCGGCGGACACCACCACCAGCGGCACCACGGCCGGCCCGTTCACCACCACTGCCAACGGGAGCGCCGCGGGCATCGGGCAGACTCTGGCACTCCGGCCCGGCGCCTGAGTTCCCCTCCCGGGAGCCGCTGGGGCCGGACGACGGCCCCAGCGGCACCACGGGAGGAGAACCCACGATGAGCCAGGTGGTCGGGACGGAGGCGGCCGGCAGCAGGTCGGCGCTGGTGCGGGGCGCACTGGCGGCGCTGGACGCCGCCGGGGTCGAGCACGCCCTCCGCAACGGCGACCTGACGGTCACCGACCCGGCGGCCGACCTGGACGTGCTGGTCCGGCCGACGGACCTCGCGCGGCTCGACCGCGCCCTGACGGCGGCCGGCTGGCGCGAGCTGCGGGCCCCCGGCCACCGGGGGCACCGCTTCTACCTGCGGGAGGCGGCGGACGCCACGTGGGTGAAGCTCGACGTGGTCACCGAGCTCCGGTACGGCACGCAGCGCAGCGGGACCGGGCCGCTGCTGGACCGGCGGCGGCGGGTGGACGGGGTCTGGCTGGTCGCCGAGTCCGACGCCCGGCAGCACGCCGAGCACCGCGCCGCGGGCCGGCGGGAGGTCACCACCCCGCTGGAGCGGCTGACCCGCGCGCTGCCGGTCGGGCTGCGGCGCCGTGGGTGCATCGTGGCGGTCCTGGGTCCGGACGGCGCCGGGAAGGGCACCGTCACCTCCGCCCTGGCGGCCACCCTCCCGGTGGGCGTCACCCAGGTCTACCTCGGTGACCGTCGCTCGCAGACCGCCGAAGCGGCGGGCGCGGGTGGCACCGCCACCGTTCCCCCGGCGACACCGCCCAGCGGCCCCCTCCAGACCGCCAGGGAGGTGGGGTTCCTGCTGCGCAAGCTGGCCGGCTGGGCACCGGCACTGCTCCGCGCCCAGACGGCCGCGTGGCGGGGCCACGTCGTCCTGGCCGACCGGCACCCGCTGGACGCGGTCGCGGTCCAGCCGCGGCGCACCCCGGTGGGGTCGGCCGTCGAGCGGTTCCTGGCCACCCGCGTCGTGCCGGCACCGGACGCCGTCGTGGTGCTCGACGCCCCGGGTGAGCTGCTCTACCGGCGCAAGGGCGAGCACACCCCCGAACGGCTGGAGCGCTGGCGGCAGGGGTACCGGGACCGCCTGGTCCCCCGCGGTGCCACGCTCGTCGACGCCGGCGGCGCTCTCGAGGACACCGTGGCGCGGGCCCGGCACGTGCTCTGGGAGGCCCTGGGCCGCCGGCGCGGCTGGCCACCGGCGTGACGGCCGGCGCCCCGGCAGGCGGCGGGTCCGGCGTCCACCCCCGGCCCGGTGCCGAGCTCGCCACGCTGCTGCACCTGCTCGGCCCGGCCGACGGCCGACCGGGGGCGGCCCCGCTCGCGGCGCTGCCCTGGGCCCCGGCCGGGGGCGGGCCACCGGTGCTGCTGTCCCAGCTCGCTCGCCGGCTGCGCGCCACCGCCACGGTCGCCGTCGCGTCGGCCGCTGCCCGCCGCCGGCCCACCGTCGTCCGGCCCACCCGCGGCTCGCTGGCCCCCGGCACCCGTGACCGGCTGCGCCGGGCCGCCGGCCGGGGACTGGTGGCCGCGCTCCCCGAGCCCGGTCGCCCGGTCGTCCTCGACCGGGTCCTCGACGACGCCGGCGCGGTCCTGGCCTCGCCCCTCGGGGTCGGCGCGGACGGCGCCGTCCGCGCGATGGTCACCCGGGGGGACACCCGGGGCCTGCTCCGGATGGGGCTGGCCGGCGGCCCGGCCGACCCGTCGGGCTCGGCCGCCGGGCTGCGCCGGCTGGCCGCTGCCGGCGTCCTGCACGTCCCCGCGCTGCTCGCCTCCGGCGTGCGCGACGACGTCGTCTGGTCCCTGGAGGCCGCGTTGCCCGGCAGCCGCCCGTCGGCCGTGTCCCCCGCGCTGGCCGACCGGGTCGCCGCCTTCACCGCCGCGCTGCCCCGTGCCGACGGACCGGTCGACGCCACCGCCGACGCCGAGGTGATCGCCGTCGCGGTCCCGTCCTGTGCGGCCGACGTGCGCCGGATCGCCGGGACGGTCACCTCGTCGGCGCTGGCCGCCCAGGGCCGGCTCCGGCACGGCGACCTGTGGGCGGGCAACCTGCTGGCCCGGGGCGACGAGCTCACCGGCGTCGTCGACTGGGACGCCTGGAGCCCAGCCGGCCTGCCCGGCGTCGACCTGTTGCACCTGCTGGCCACCGAGGAGCGGATCCGCACCCGCTCGGCGCTCGGCGAGGTGTGGCTGCGCCGGCCCTGGGACGCCTCCCCGTTCGCCGACCTGGCCCGGCGCCACTGGCCGTCCTGGGGCTCCGACGCCCCGGCGCGGGCCACCGTGGGCACCGCCTGGTGGCTGGGTCAGCTCGCCTCGGACCTGCGTCGCAACCCCTCGCTGGCGCGCGACGACCGGTGGGTGGCCCGGAACGTCGCAACGGTCACGGCCGCCCTCGCCGACAGCACCGGTTGACCCAGGGCGCGGGTCGTCACTCCCCGTTCGGCAGTCCGGACAGGGACCGCCCCGGCCACCCGTTCGGGGGTGGGCCGGCGCCCGAACGCCCCGGATGGCCCGGGCACCATGGCTACGATGTCCGGGAGGAGGGTGCCGGATGTCCCTGGAACGTACAACGCTGAACCCCGTCGTCCCACCGACCGACGGCGCCGTTCTGCCGCAGAGGCGGTGGGAGGACGTGGGCCTGCCCCTCATGGGCGGCACCGCCGCGCTCGCCACCGGGGTGGCCGTCGGCTTCGGCGGGGCCCTGTGGGTACTCCTGGCGGTCGGGGCGGTCGCGGCCGTCCTGTTCACCTACTACTCCGAGCGTGGGATCCTGCACGCCATCGCGCTCGCGCCCTTCATCGAGGGGCTGGACCTGGGCCCGGCGAGCATCGGACGGCTGATGGCCGTCGGCATCGTCGTCGTCCTCGGGTTCCGGCTGCTGTCCGGCCGGCTGAGCCTGCCCGACTGGCGCCCCATCGTCTGGCTGCCCGGGGTGGCGCTGTTCCTCGGCATCTTCACCAGCGGTCTCTGGGCCCGGTCCATGGGCGAGTGGGCCTTCGAGGTCGGGTCGATGGCCCTGGCGCTGGCCTACTTCGCCGGCTTCGCCCTCCTGGTCACCCGGGTCCAGCACGTCCACCGGCTGCTCGTGACGTACGTGCTCGGCGCCACCTTCGCGTCCTTCGTCGGCCTGGCCCAGGTCTTCACGCCCGACGCGCGGGCGGTCGGGCTGCAGGGGGACGCCAACATCTTCGCGCTGTACCAGGTGGCCGCCATCCCGGCCGCGATCGCGCTGGCGAAGCTGGCCGGCGGGGCACGTCGGGTGGGCTGGACCCTCACGATGCTGCCCATCGTGGCGTCCATCGTGGCGTCGGAGTCGCGCGGCGCCCTCATCGCGCTGGTCGTCACCGCGCTCTACCAGGCGGGCACGCACCGCCGCCGGTGGCTGCTGCTGCCGCTCACGGCCGCGGCGATGACCGGGGGCGTGCTCGCCGTCGTCCTGTCCAACTACCGCTACTCCCCCGAGCGGGTGGCCGCGGACCGGGCCAGCGGGCGCATCGACATCTGGCTGGTGGCCTGGCGCTCGTTCCTCGACCACCCGTGGTTCGGGATCGGTTCCGGGAGCTTCAAGACGCAGAGCATCGAGCTGCTGACCACCGAGCCCGGGGTCGAGCTGGTGAAGAGCCACCTGCTGTTCGGCGAGGGCATCTCGGTGCACAACATCTACCTGGAGGCGGCAGCCGAGACGGGTGTGTTCGGCCTGAGCCTGCTGGTGCTGTTCCTCGCACTGACCGGGTGGAACCTCTACCAGGCCGCCCGGCGCCACCGCAGCGCGGCCGTCGCCGCGCTGTTGCCGATGCTCGTCGCCTTCTGCGTCGCGGCCTTCTTCCTGTCCATCCCCAACAGCAAGCTGCTGTGGATGCTCGCGGGCCTGGCGGCCGCGCTCAGCGCCATCCCGCGTGCTGCCGATGGCGAGAGCCCGACCGCGGACCCGGCCCTGGAGAGCGCCGCGCCGTCGAGCTGAGCACCGCCGCCCGGGGCCGTCCCCCGGGCGGCGCCGGGGAACCGGCGTCCGGGGGAGGACCTACGTCCGGTCCTCGCTGATGAGCAGCCAGAGGTGGAGCAGGATCCCGAAGGCGATGCCCAGCTCGGCGACCTCCTGGTACCGCAGGACGGCCCGGTACGTCGTCTCGTAGCTCGTCTCCCGCAGCGTCTCCATCACGCCGGACAGGATGAGGGCGTAGTAGACGGAGAAGAAGGACGCGGCGACGGCGAACGACGGCAGGGTCTCCCGACCGAAGGTGAGCAGGGAGCGGGTGCCCGCGCGCCGGGTGGCGCCCCGGACGAGGGGGCTGAGGACGCCGTACACGGAGATCAGGAAGAACACCGCGTTCAGCACCTTGCCGACACCATGCAGGTTGTGCAGCGTCGTCTCGCCCTGGGCGTTGACGCTCATGAGGTCCGCGGAGTCCGGGAAGCCCGGGATGACCCGCTCCCAGAGCTCCTGCCCCCAGGACACCTCCTCGCCGGCGACGAGGAACAACGCGGCAGCACCGACCGCGTAGAGCAACGCCACCGACCGGTGCCCGCCGCGGGAGAGCCGGCGGGACACCACGACCGCGCACACCGAGCCGAGCAGGTAGAAGAGGAACTGCAGGTCCTCCACGACCGAGTAGTCCATCACGAAGAAGAAGTAGGCGGACGGCGCGACGGCGTAGAGCAGGAGCGCGACCACCGCGACCGCGACCGGGAAGAGGACGGCGGCGCGGCGGACTCCCGGGCTGCGGTGCCACACCTCCTGCGCGGCCGTGACGCGCTGGGCGACCGATGAGGTGATCGACACCGAAGGGGTCCTCTTCCTGCTGTTGGCGGGCGCTGGCCCCGGTACGGAGGCGACAGTAGTGGCTCTCCGTGACGACGGGCGGGGACGCCGACCCGGTCGAGGGAGGCCAGTCACTGGTCCGCGGCCCACCGTCCGTAGGCCTGGGCCTCGGGCGCCCGCGGGTAGTACGGCCGTTCGGCATCCGGACCGCTCAGCCGCGGGTCGATCCGGAGGTTGCCGCCGCCGTCCTGCAGCCCCGGGTCGTCGTCCAGGACGCCGGCCGAGTCCCAGCTCACGTTGTCGCGGACGACGTTGTCGGTCCCGTCCAGCTGGAACGCGGTCACGCTGTTCCGGCCCTCGGCACTGCCGACCATGATGCTGTTCTCGACCGTGACCCCGGAGGCCTCCCAGGCGAGCTGCACGTTCGAGGGGCCCTGGTTGTCCACCATGGTCACGTACCGGATCACGATGTTGCCGACCTCACCGTCGCCCTCGTCGGCGGTGCCCACCTTGACGGCCCGGCCGTTGTCGCTGTGCGCGAGGATGCTCCGCTCCAGGACCCCGCCCCCGGTGCCGCAGTTGAGGTAGATCAGATGGTCCTGGTTGTTGTCGTTGGTCGGCTTCGTGTCGTGGACGTAGAGGCCGCTGAGCGTGAAGTCCTCGGGCTCACCGGCGACGAGCAGCGCGGCGGTCGACCTGGCGCCCCACAGCTCCGCGTCGGCGAACCGCCAGCCCACACCGCCGGTGAGCTTGACCATGTGGTCGCTGTCCCCGTTGTCGTCGTCCCAGGTCACGTTGACCCCGCGGACGTCCCACCAGTCCAGGTCCTCGAGCCAGAGGAGACCGACGACCAGCGGGCGCGCCCCATCGGCGGCGACGACCTGCACGGGGGCGTCCTCCCTGCCCGGGCGGACCTCCACCTCGACGTTCTCCCGGTACCGTCCGTCGGCGACCGTGAGCCGGTCGCCGGGCCGCAACTGCTCGATGGCGTGCTGCAGGGTGCGCCACGGGTCGTCCGGAGAACCGCTCGCCTCGTCGTCCCCGTCGGGGGAGACCGCGTACTCCTCCCCGACGATCGGCGGCGCCGTGGGCTCGGTCGGCCTGCTCACGACCGGCCCGCCGCCGGGCTGCTCCCCTCCGCGCGATGTGAGCAGCACGATGCCGATCACCGCCAGCGCGACGACGGTGAGGACCAGGAACGCCCTGGCGGATCGTCGACCCAGCCAGCCGCGCGACGGGTCAGGAACGGGCATCGGCAGCCGACCTGAACAGCTCCACGTACCGGGCGGCCGCGTCGTCCCAGCCACCCAGGGCGGTCGAGGCCGCCGCCTGCCGGGCCCGGCGGGCAGCCGCCGGGTCGACGAGCAGGGCGCTGACCGCGCCGGCGAGGTCGGCGTCGGTGCTGCCGACCCGCAGGTGCTCGCCGGTCCCGTGGCCCCTCCCCGACTCCACCGACGCGACCACCGGGCACCCGGCGCTCACCGCCTCGGCCACGGTGTTCTTGGTGCCGCGACCGGTGCGCCCGGGGTAGAGCGCGAGCTGGGCCCGGGCGAAGACCGCCCCGACGTCCGGTACGTCGCCGAGGACCTGCACGCCTGGCCCGGCGAGCGCCTGCACGTCCGGCACGGGTCGGCGTCCGGCGAGCAGCACCCGCACGTCGGGCACCTCCTCGCGCACGAGCGGCAGCACGTCGCGCACCAGACGGTTCACCGCCTCGACGTTGGGGGGGTAGTCCAGCGTCCCGACGAAGGCGATCGTGTTCGGGTCGGGCGCCACGGCGTCCCCCGCCGGTGCGACCCGGCTGATGCCGTTCGGGATGGCGACGACGTTGCCGCCGGTCCGCGCGCGCAGGCGCTCCGCGTCGGCGGGGTTGACCACGACGACGGCCGCCGCCCGGCGGCCGGCCAGCATCTCCAGCCGCCGGGCCCGCCGGGCCTGGAGTCGGTCGTACCAGGCCGACGGACCCGAACGCCCGTGCGCGCGCTCGGTCCAGTAGTCGGACCACGGGTCCACCTCGTTGGCGACCACGGGGCCGGACGCCCTGCTCAGCAGGAGGAAGGTGTGCAGTCCGTGCAGGTAGGTGACGTCGCTGCGGCTCAGCCAGTCCTGGAGGTCGGCGCGGTGGCCCGCCCGCTGCCAGGACGCCCGGGGCAGCCTGGTGGCGGGCTGGGCGAGCAGCGCGACACGGCCGTCGCGCAGCGACAGGGGCAGGACCCGTCCGGCGCGCGCGAGCACGGCCGGGTCCACGGCGCCGGGGCGGTCGGCGAAGTAGGCGAGGTCGAGCTCGACGTCGTCCGGCAGCCGGCGGAGGACCTCGGCCGTGATCATGGTCGACCCGTTGCCGTGCACCGGGTCGGTGGTGGGCGGGCTCTCCGCGACGACGAGCAGCCTCATGCGCGCGAGGACCTCCGCGAGCGCCGACCGCGGGCGGCGACGTCCGCGTACTCCTGCACCATCCGCCGGGCCAGCACGGGCCGGTCGTACGCCTCCTGGGCGCGGGCCCGGGCACTGGCCCCCATCCGGACGCGGCCGTCGGCGTCGCGGACCAGCTCCTCCAGGGCGTCGGCCAGGGCTCCGGGGTCGTGACTGGGCACGACCCGGCCGTCGACCCCGTCCCGGACGACGTCGGAGTTGGCGCCGACGTCGGTCACCACGACGGGGAGGCCACTGGCCATCGCCTCGAGGATGGCGATCGGCTGCCCCTCCCAGTGCGACGGCAGGACGAAGAGCTGCGCGCGCTGCAGCAGGCGGGCCACCTCGTCCGGTGGCTGGGAGCCGAGCAGTCGGACGGGCAGGCCGGAGGCCGCGATCCGCTGCCGGAGCTCGTCCGCCTGCGCCTCCCCCACCTCGTGCCCACCGCCGACCACGTCGAGCGGCAGGGTGACGCCGCGGTCCCGGAGCAGCTCCAGTGCCGCCACGAGGTCGTGCATCCCCTTCCGGCGACTGAGCGTGCCCACGTACACGGCCACGGGCGGCTGCACTGACGGGTCGGCGGCCGCGTAGGCCGATGCGTCCACCGCGTTGTGCACGGTCGCCACGGACAGCTCGGGCACCAGCGCCCGCAGGGCCCGTTCACCCGGAGCGGCGACGGTGAGCACGCGGTGGGTGGCCGCCCGGAGCAGCCGCAGCAGCACCCGGTAGGCGCGGGTGGGCTGGAAGGCCTCCTCCTGCCCGGAGTTGAGCCGGCCGGAGTGCACGTGGCAGAGCACACCGGCACCGGCCAGGCGCCCGGCGCCGCACAGGGCGAGCGCCCGGACGAGGGGGAGCACGGGCAGCAGCGCCGTCTGGACGTGGACGACGTCGGCGGAACGCGCGGCGCGGAAGCAACGGACGGCGTCCTCGACGGCGTGGCGGGCGTTCTCCACCGAGAGCACTCCCGCCGACCGCTCTGCCTGACGTGTCACGTTCAGCAGTCGGTAGTCCACCTGGCGGGTAAGGTCACCGTCGCCCAAGAGGTTGGCCATGAACGAGGCGATCCCGCCCCGCGCTGGGGCGGCCTGGCCCACGAGGACGACCTCCACCCGACGATCGGCCCTCGCATGCACAGACGTACCTCCATAGTGTGGCATTCGCGCGCAGGACCGGAGATGCCATGCGGTCTCGGTATCCTAAGGGCCGAGAGGAGGCCCTTCGTCCACAGCATCGTCACCGTTCCGTGCAGCGCAGGCCACCTCGCCGGTGCCCCGGAGCCGTGGACCCGACGAGCGCACCGACGGCAACGCACCGCACCAGGCGGTCCCCGGTCGCTCTCCCTGAGCATCGATGCCCAGTGGCCACCCCATCCTCCCACTCCCTGCCAACGACCTCCTCGACCCGGTTCGCGGACCTGCACCCCAGGAGCATGAACTGAGCACCGTCCACAGCCCCAGCACCATGCGCCCGTCCGGCTCGATGCGCCGGATCATGGCCGAGCTACGGCGCTTCGCCTTGCCGGTGCTCACCCTCGCCCTCTGCGCGGCAGCCATCGCGGCTCTCGTCACCCAGCGGACCCCGACCGAGCACCAGTCCCGCGTCACGATGGTCGTGCAGACCAGCGCGGGGGCCAACGACACCGAGACGCTGGTGCGCACCATGATCGCCCTCGTCAACAGCGAGGTGGTGGGCGAGGCGCTGCGCGAGCGGGTGAGCTCGCCGCTGCCCGCCGACGAGATCGCGGCGAGCCTGAGCGTGGAGCGGCCGCCGGGGTCGTCGGTGCTGACCGTCACCTACGTCGACGTCGACGCGGCACGCAGCATCGCGACCGCCCAGGCCATCCTGCCCGTCTTCCAGGAGCAGGTGACGCGGCTGGAGGCCGGCCAGGCCGGCCAGCTGGCTCCCAACTACGCCATCCAGCCGTGGGGCGGGGGCACGGTGCTGACCACCGAGATGCCCTCCCCGATCCTGCGCAACGCTCTGATCGCGGCCCTGCTCGGGCTGATCATCGGCGTCATCGGCGCCGTGCTCTACCGCCAGCAGCACCGTCTGGTCGGCGGCGTCCAGGACGCCGAGGAGGCCACCGGCCTGCCCGCCCTCGCCCTCGCCGGCCCGGTGACCACCGACCGCAAGCGCTCGCTGGTCCACCCGGCCGACGTCATGGACGCCCTGACCAGCACGCTGCCCGCGGCGCTGGGCACCCGGGGCGTCCCCCGGCGCACGCTGCTGATCGCTCCCGAGTCCGGCAACCGGCGTTCCGCGTTCGTCGTGCAGTTCGCCCGGTCGCTGGCCCAGGGCGACGGCCCCGTGGTCCTCGTCGACGCAGACCTCGAGACCGGCCGGCTCACCCGCCACCTGGGGCTGAACAAGTCCGTGGGCCTGGCCGAGTGCGTCCGCGGCGACCTCACGCCGGACGAGGCGCTCGTCTTCGCCGAGGAGGGCCCCGCCGCGGGGCTGACGGTGCTGCCCGCGGGACTCGACCTCCCCGTGCGATCCGGTTCTGCGGGTCACGCGCTGTCGCAGCTCGATGCCGGGGCGCGGGTGGTCGTCGATGCGCCCATCCCCTCCCGGCACCAGAGTCTCGGGGTCCTGCTCCGGAACGCCGACGCCGTCCTGGTCCTGGTGACCGTCGGCACCACCAGCGTCACGGACGCGTCCCAGCTGACGGCGCTCGTCGGCTCCCTGTCCGACATCCCGGCCGTCACGGTCGTGCTCAGCGACCGGCCGGAGCAGCCCTCCAGCCGGCTGGCGACCCGGGCCCTCGTCCCGACCGAGCCCAGCAGGGCAGCAACCCTCCCCGCCTGACGGGGAGCTCACCGAACGAGCGCGGCGCGGGACCGGTCCGGTCCCGCGCCGCGCTCGTTCGCGCACCACCACACAGCCCACCCCCCCCCCCGTCGGACGGCCCGTGTCCGCACCGGCTGTGCTGCTCGCCCGGTCGGCAGACCGGACGTGACTGAGGGCGGGTGCACGCTGCGGCTGCCCTCCGCGCCCGGGCATCGGCCCGCGGAGCCACGTCTGCCGACCTCGGACCGCCCCGGCAGCACGGCAGCCCGGGCCGACCCTGTGACTCGTGTGACTCGGGTGACTGGTGCGCTCACGACCTGCACATCACGGAATGTGACCACCGGTCCAGTAGCACGCCGTAACGGCGACACTCCGCTCCGTGCGCGGCAGCAGAACCTGCGCTTTTGTCCTGAGGACGCCCACAGGGCGCCTTTTTCAGTGACGATCCGTGACACCTGCATCACGGACCGGTCACAGATCCCGGCTCTCGTCCCTTCCCTGCCTGCCGTCCCGGCCGTACGGTTCTGCCCAGCGACAGGCCAGAGCAGCCCTCCAGCCGGCTGGCAGACCGGTCCCTCGTACGGACCGGGCCCAGCAGAGCAGCAACCCTCCCCGCCACGGCGGGTTCCTCCGAACGGACACGACGTGTGACCGGCCACCGGTCCCACGCCGTGTTCGAGGGTGCCCTGGTCGCGTCGTCCTTCCCCGACCAGCCAGTGCACCAGGAGATCCCGGCATGGGCCGACACTGCCCCGTCAGCGTTGAGCAGCAGGACGACGACGCACCCCACCGGGTTCCCCATCGGCGTGCCGCCGGCACACCGGTACCCCCCGCCGCCGACAGCCGGCCCCGTCGCGGTCGACTCGTCGCAGCAGGTGCCTGCGCGGTCCTCGCACTCGTCGCCGTCCCCGGCGGCCCGGCGGAGGCGCTCCTCGCCGGAAAGCTCCGGTCCACCGGCCCCCAGGCGGGGCTCACGATCGCCGAGCGCCCCGCCGGCGACCAGGTCAGCCGGGCCCAGCGGGTCCAGGGCGTGCAGGGCGTCCCGGGCGTCCCGGGCGTCGCGGACCCGACCGCGGCCGGTACCGCGGCCGGCGCCACCACGGCCGCCCCGCCGGCCGGCGGCGGCACCCTCACCATCGACCAGCTGGTCGTCGGAGCCATCACCGCCGGCTCGGTGACCATCGCGAACTCCGCCCCGGGCACCACCGCCGCGGGCACCACCACCGCCCCGGGGACGACCGCCGCAGGGACCACCAGCAGCGCGCCCAGCACGACCGCCGGCAGCACCTCCGCGGCCGCGGGTAGCACGAGCTCGTCGTCGACCTCACGGTCCTCGACCTCGTCGACCTCCGCGACCTCCACGTCGTCCGCCCCGGCTACCGTGGCGGCCGTGGCCCCGCAGACCAACGCCGGGGCGGGCATGCTCGCCTCGGTCGCCTCGCTGCCCACGTCCGGCACCGCGTGGACGACGCTGCTGAGCGCCGCCAACGACCAGTCCGGCGGCGTGGACCTGGTGAACCAGGACAACACCCACTCCGCCCGGACGCTGGCCGCCGCGCTCGTCTACGCCCGCACCGGGGACGCCGCCCAGCGCGCCGCGGTGGTCAGCAGCCTGCAGCGCCTGCCCGGCGCCTCGCTCAGCGGCGCCCGCGCCCTCTCGGTGGGCCGCCAGCTGGGTGGCTACGCCATCGCTGCGGACCTGGTCGGCTACCGCGACGCCGCCTTCCGGTCCTGGATCGGCGGGATGCGGACGAAGGACTTCGGCAACCACGGCCGCTGGGTGACCCTCACCGGCACGAGCGAGGACAGCCCCAGCAACTGGGGGGCCTGGGCCATGGCCAGCAGGATCGCGATCAGCGCCTACCTGGGCGACACCACCGACCTGCACCGGGCGGCCGTCGTCTTCCGCGGGTTCGTCGGCGACCGGGGTTCCTACGCCGGCTTCCGGCACACCAATGCCTACGACCCGGCCTGGAGCTGCGGCGAGGCGACCTGGACGCCGATCAACGCGGCGTGCGGGGCCAAGGGCGGCGCCATCGTCGAGGACATCAGCCGCAGCGGCGCGTACCCCTCCATCGACGCCACCGGGCTGACCTACTCGTGGGAGGTCCTGGGCGGGGCCACGATGAGCGCCCGGCTGCTCGAGCGGGCCGGCTACACCGACGTGTGGTCGTGGGGCAACAAGGGGCTGCTGCGCGCGGCCACCTTCCTCCGGGACAACGGCGGCTACGCGCCCCGGTACAGCGTCAACCAGTACATCCCGCACGAGATCAACGCCGCGTACGGCGTGAGCCTCGGCCCGGTCGCCTCCAAGGCCGGCTTCGGCCGCCAGTTCGGCTTCAGCGACTGGCTCGGCTGACCACTGCACGACACGACGGCGGCCCGGGTCCTCGAGGACCCGGGCCGCCGTCGTGTCGTCAGCGCGGAGTGCTCCGTCAGCGCGGGGTGCTGAGGTCCGTCCGGCCGCGGCCGCGGACCACGTCCCGCACGGTCTCCGTGACGCCCTGCCAGAAACCCAGCCCCCAGCCGACGTGCATGGCCGCGAAGGCCGGCGCGACCCAGGGCCGGGCCTCCTCGTCCAGCTCGGCCGCGGTCCGCCGGCTGGCCAGCCCGAGCGCCACCGCGTACGGCAGCACCATGGCGGCCGCACGGGCGGGGTGCCGCGGCGCCGTGACGGCGGCCAGGGCCAGCTCGGCCACCAGGGCCGGCGCCATCAGGTGCCGCACCCGCAGGGACGCCGGGTGCAGCCGGGCGACCCGGACCTTGCCCGACCCGTAGCGCTTGTACTGCCGGTACAGGTCGCCGATGGTCTGCCGGGACTCCCAGTCGATCCGCAGCTCGGGGTCGAAGAGCAGGTCCCGGCCGGACTCGCGCACCCGGTAGTCGAACTCGAAGTCCTGGTTCACCCGCAGCCGCTCGTCCCAGCCGCCCAGCTCCCGGATCACCGAGAGCGGGTAGGCGCCGAACGGGACGTGCTCCACGGTCCGCACCGTGGTGCCGTGGTGGTACGTCGAGCCGCCCACGCCGAAGCGGGAGGCCATGGCGGCGGCGATGGCCCGGCCGGCGGCGGTGCGGCCCACGCCGTCCTTGCGGCCACCCACGCCGCCCCACTGGCCGGTGACCAGGTGCCGGACGGCCCGCTCGACGTACTCCGGGGGCACGGTGGCGTGCGCGTCGACGCGCACCAGCCACGGCCCCTCGGCGGCGGCGACGGCCATGTTGAGCGACACCGGGATGACCCGCTGGGGGTTGATCAGCAGCTGCACACGGGGGTCGGCGTCGCCGATCTCCTTGACGATGCTCGCGGTCTCGTCGTCCGAGGCGCCGTCGACCACGATGATCTGCAGGTTGCGGTGCGTCTGCGCCTGGATGGACGCGACGCAGTCGCGGATGGACCGTTCCTCGTTGCGCGCCGGGATGACGACGGTCACCAGCTCGGCGGAGATGTCGACGGACGGGGCGGCCGCCGGATCGGCGGTCGGGTGGGTCATGTGCTCTACCTGCCTGCTGCTCGGATGACCTGGGAGAAGGTGCGGAGGAGGATCTTGACGTCCTCCCAGAGGGACCAGTTCTCGATGTAGTAGTTGTCGAAGCGCGCCCGGTCGGCGATCGAGGTGTCGCCGCGGAGGCCCTGCACCTGCGCCGTGCCGGTGAGGCCGGCGGGCACCCGGTGCCGGGCCATGTAGCGCGGGAACTGACGGGTGAACTCGTCGACGAAGTAGGGCCGCTCCGGCCGCGGGCCGACCAGGCTCATGTCGCCGCGGAGGATGTTCCACAACTGCGGGAGCTCGTCCAGCGAGGTGCGGCGCAGCCACTTGCCCACGAAGGTGAGCCGGTCGTCGTGCGCGATGTTCCAGTTCTGCGCGGACTCGATCGCGCTGGCCGGGCGCAGCGAGGTGAACTTGAGCAGGGTGAACGGCCGGCCGTCGAGGCCCACCCGCTCCTGCTGGAAGAGGATCGGCGAGCCGATGTTGATCCGCACGGCCAGCGCGCAGACGGCCAGGACCGGCGCGAGCAGGGCGATGGCGAAGACCGAGAAGGCGATGTCGGTGAGCCGCTTGAGCCGCCACATGAGGCTGCGGAACGGCGCCCGGCGCATGCGCACCAGCGGGATGCCCCAGACCAGCTCCATGTCACGGGCGGTCGAGTGCACCTCGTAGAAGCGCGGGACGAAGAGGATCTCGACGTCCAGCCGGTCACAGGTGCGCAGCACGTCGACGACGGAGGCCTCACGGGCCGAGCCGAAGGCCACGATGATGTGGTCGACGTCGAGCGAGGTGACGACCTCGGCGAGGTCGCTGTTGCCGCCCAGGTGGGGCACCGGCCAGTCGTCCAGTGCCAGCAGGGGGTCGTCGTCCAGGAAGCCGATCGGGTCGAGACCGATCTCCTGCCGGTCGATGAGGGTGCGGGCCAGCAGACCGGCCACCTCCCCGCCACCCATGATCAGGGTCCGGTGCCGCATCCGGCCCGACGCGCGGGCGTACCGGGCGAGGGCGAAGGCGACGGCCCGCGCCAGGACCAGGGTCCCGGCGAACGCGGCCGTGAACCAGAGGATGTACCGGCTGGCCCACTGGTCCCCCCACACGCCGATGACGGTGGCGAGGGCTCCGGCCAGGATGGTCCGGCCGACGAGGCTCGGGACCTCGTCGAGGACCGACAGGTACAGCTTCGAGCGGTAGAGACCCCCGTTGGCGAAGAGCAGCACGGTGAGCGCGAATGCGGCGAGGACCACCTGCCACCTGGTGGAGGGGACCACCAGCCACGCCAGCCCGGCGGCGGTCGCGTCGGTGGCGACCAGGGCGGTGGCCCAGATCGCCTGCTGGCTCGTCCGGCGCTGCTCTGCCCGTCGCTCGCGCTCCCGCTCGACAAGAGCGGGGACAGCCGGCCCTCCGAGGAGCGGAGACGGCTCCGGTGGTGTCTCGGTGGTGCGAGATGCCAGCCGGGACCATCTCAGATCTAGATCGGCCACGCTGTCCTTCCCCCTGGTCGTGTCGCGGAAGGTGCAGCATGGCAATGCCGCACACGGAGCGCAACCATCTGGGCACCCGTCACCTGTTCGTGCGACGGGGCTCATACGGTTCGATGACGGAGCGTGCTCACAGAGCTCCGATGCGTCGTGCGCCTCGGGTGGGGTAGCCGCCGCAGCGGTCGCCAAAACGCGTTCCGGCCGTGGGCTCACTCTCCCTCGGGCGGGAGCCGCCGGTCGCCTCACCCCGCGCGCCGGTCCAGGTCACGCCTCCGACCAGCGACGACGGGCCGTCCGCGGGCCCGCGGAGCCCGGCAGCCGGCCGCCCCGACCCGACGACCTCGCCGCACCGGTGGTCACATCAGCCCCTCCCGCCACACGGGCCCGCAATCCCCGCGAGACGCCCCCGCGGGGTCGACGGACGTGGTCGGACGACCCGCGGTGAACGTGGTTGCTGCCGTTCCGCTTCCTTATGACTGCGGAGTGTCACAGACAGTCGCCCGCCCGGGTGGATTGCGTCGTCACTCATGGTGTTCGTCCCGGCGATCGAGGACCGTGGGTCACGATCACCACGGGAACGAGGAGGACGATGTCTGCGCCGAGCACCGCGGGTCCGGTCCAGGAGCCGGTCGACAGGGCCGCACCGCCGGCGCCGTCCACCGACCCGGAGCCGACCGTCCGGCCGCGCCGCGCGTGGCGCCGGGCCCTCCTCGTCCTGGGCACGCTCGGGCTCGTCGCCGCGCTGGCGATCGGGAGCGGCACCTTCTACCTGGCCAACCGGTACGGGGGGAACATCGACCGGGTCGGCGACGTCTTCGCCGGCCTCAGTGAGCAGGCGCGGCCTGCGGCGCCGACGCCGGCCGAGCAGTCCACGGCGAAGGCCGACCCGGTCACCTTCCTGCTGGTGGGGTCGGACACCCGGGCGGACGTCGCCCAGGGCGAACTGCCCGACGCCCGCTCGGACGCGATCATGATCGCCCGGTTCGCGGCCGACCGGCGGCACGCCCAGGTGGTGTCCATCCCGCGGGACTCGTGGGTCGACGTCCCCGGCCACGGGATGAGCAAGATCAACGCGGCGTACGCCTACGGCGGTCCCACACTGCTGATCCAGACGGTCGAGCAGCTGACCGGCGTCCGGATCGACCACTACGCGGCCATCGACTTCGACGGGCTGATCCAGGTGACCGACGACCTGGGCGGCGTCGACGTCGTGGTGTCCGAGACGACCAGCAACGGGCCGTACACGTTCACCGCCGGGAGCAACCACCTCGACGGCGACCAGGCGCGCTGGTACGTGGGCCAGCGGTACGACCTCCCGGGTGGCGACTTCGACCGGGTGCGCCGGCAGCAGAACTACCTGCGCGCCATGTTCGGGAAGCTCTTCAGCCAGGACGTCTTCACCAGCCCCGGCAAGCTCGACGCCACCCTGCTCTCGGTGACCGACGCCGTCGCCATCGACGACGGACTGAGCAACGGCGGCCTGGTGTCCCTGGCCTACTCCATGCGCGACCTGCGGCCCGACGACGTCGAGTTCTTCACCGCGCCGGTCCTCGGCACCGGCCGGGAGGGCCCGGCCAGCGTCGTCTACCTGGACCAGGTGGCCGGCCAGCGGATGTGGGGCTACCTGCAGACGGACTCGCTGGGTCAGAACGCCGACGACTTCGCCGACGAGGCGCTGCCCGAGGTCACGAACTGAACCCGCTGGCCGCGGATTCGGTCGATCCCTCGCTGCGCCGACCGGCCCGCACGGACACCAGCCGGTCCACCAGGGACCACCGCCGGCGCCGCGGCACCGGGCGGGTGCGACCGGACGGCGTCCAGCACTGTCGCTTGGCGATGCACGAGGAGACGGTGAAGGCGAGCGTGGCCAACGCCGTCGCGACACCCCAGCAGACCAGCAGCCATCCCCACCACGCCATCGGATCGTCCTGACCGTCGCGCCGCACCGTCCGCGACAAGGTGCACGACCACCTGCCGCCAGGCAAGCCCGCCCTTCCTGGAACGGCGCGCGTCGGGGCGCAGCGTGAGGTCGGACGAACGGCGTGCGACGAGCCGGAACGGAGTGCTGGGGCCCGGCCGTCAGCCGGCCCCGTCGAGCGCCTCGAGGAGCTGGTCGGTGAGCTCGGGGCGGCAGACGAGCAGGTCGGGGAGGTAGGGGTCGGGGCGGTTGTACCGCAGCGGCGAGCCGTCGAGCCGGCTGGCGTGCAGGCCGCAGGCACGTGCGTCGGCCACCGGAGCCGCGGAGTCCCACTCGTACTGCCCGCCCGCGTGGACCCAGCCGCTGGGAACCACGTGCGCCAGCCGGGCACCGCCCGACCGTCAGAGGCCCAGCCGCCGGGACCCGCGAGACGGGCGCCGGAAGCGACGGTCCGGCGGATTGGACCCCTGTGGTGGGACCGGGGCGTCACCTGGCACGCCCAGCGGTGACGGGCGTTCCTCGATTTCCATCAGCAGCGGCTCGGTGTACCAGGAACGGGTCGCCCGTCGGCGCTTGCCCGCGGTGCAGGCGCCGCAAAAGACCAAGGTGCTCAGCGCAGCTGCGGCGCCCCACCAGATGACCAGCCATTCCCACCACGCCATCGGCGTCGTCCCTGATTCTCGTGCTCGCCGCGTTGGCGGAACGCTTCACGAACCGGCAGGTCCACGACAGAGTCCGTCTACGTGCCCGGGCGCGTCGCATCGCACGGTGATTCGCGCCCAGCGATGTGCGACGCATTCGTCCGCAACGCGCTCTCAACCCACCCGGCGCAGCGTCTCCAGGAGCTGGTCGGTGAGCTCGGGGCGGCAGACGAGCAGGTCGGGGAGGTAGGGGTCGGGGCGGTTGTACCGCAGCGGCGAGCCGTCGAGCCGGCTGGCGTGCAGGCCGCAGGCCCGTGCGACGGCCACCGGAGCCGCGGAGTCCCACTCGTACTGCCCGCCGGCGTGCAGGTAGGCGTCGGCCAGGCCGCGGACCACGGCCATCGTCTTGGCACCGGCGGACCCCAGGGGCACCAACCGGGCGCCCAGCCGGGCGGCGACCCCGGTGACCAGGGCGGGGGGCCGGCTGCGGCTGAGGGTCAGCCGCAGCGGTCCCTCGGGTCGGGCCGGCACCCGCGGGGGCACGGCCGTGCTCAGCGTCAGGCCCTCGGCGGGCAGCGCGACCGCGCCGGCGACGAGCCCACCGTGCTCCCAGAGGGCGACGTGCACCCCCCAGTCGCCGCGGCCGGGCTCGCCGAACTCGCGGGTGCCGTCGAGCGGGTCGACGATCCAGACCCGGTCGGACACCAGCCGGATCGGGTCGTCGGCACCCTCCTCGGAGAGGACGGCGTCGTCCGGGCGCTCGGCGGCCAGCCGGTCGACCAGGAACCGGTGTGCCTCGCCGTCCCCCGCGGCCTTCCTCGCCGCGGCGTCCGGATGGTCCCCGGCGCGGACGCCGAGCAGCAGGGCTCCGGCGTCCTCCGCCAGCGATGCCGCCAGCTCGTGGTCCGATGCGGTCAACGGTGGTCCTCCAACGGCGACGGTCGTGGGCACGTCCTGACACCACCTCGGCGCCGGGAGGCCGGCCCGGTGGACATCATCGTGCACGGACGACCGTCCAGCCCCACTGGTCTCCCGGGTTCGGCGAGGTCCCCGGCACCGACCGCGGACGGCTCCAGGATGCCCGCATGACCTTCGTCCTCGGAGCCACCTGGCTGGCGCTCAACGTGTGGGTCGCCGAGAACCTCGACGTGCTCGCCACCATCGCCACCTGTGGGATCGCGGCGCGGGTGCGGGGCTCCGTCCCGGCGGCCGGCGACGCCCCGGTCGCCTCGATCCCGGACGGCCCGCGGGCGCACTGACCCGTCGGGGTCGCCGTCCCGCCTTGCCCCGACGAGCCCCGACAAAGAGCCCGCGGAAGGACTCGACGTCGCAGGCGTGACGGCTAACCTTCTCGCGTGCGGGACCACGTCGAGGTGCAACCGCCCAGGTTCTCCTCCGTTCCGTGGCCCGAGCCGAGAACCGACACGGGGACCCCCTCCACGACAGTGGTGATCCCGACGCACAACCGCCGCCGGCTCCTGGAGCGGACGCTGCTCTCGGTGCTCCGCCAGGAGGGCGTCGACCTGGACGTGGTGGTGGTCGATGACGGCGGCACCGACGGCACGTGGCAGGCCCTCAACCACCACGGGCTGGCGAACGTCCGCGTCATCCGGCACGAGCACAGCCGCGGCGTGTCCGCGGCCCGGAATGCTGGCCTGGCAGCGGCCCGATCCCCGCACGTCGCCTTCGTGGACGACGACGACATCTGGGCACCGCGCAAGCTCGCCGCGCAGCTCGCGGCGCTCCGGAAGGGAGGCGGCACACGCTGGTGCTGCGTCGGTGCGGTCCACGTGGACGCCGAGCTCACACCGCTCTGCTACCGCCCGACCCCGGTGCCGGGTGATCTCTGTACGGCTCTGCGGAGTCGCAATGCCATTCCCGGCGGCGGATCCGGCGTCCTGGTGGAGACGGACCTGGCCCGGGAGGTCGGCGGGTTCGACGAGTCGATGTCGATCCTCGCCGACTGGGAGTTCTACCTACGCCTGAGTCGCCGGTCTCCGGTCGTGGCCGTCGACGAGCCGCTGCTGGGCTACTACGTCCACGCCGACAGCATGTACCACGACCCGCTCGGCCTGTTGCACGAGTTGCTGTACATGGAGAGGAAGCACGGCGACCTGGACGGCGCCGGGAGGTTCGAACTCGACCACGGCTTCTGGTACATGCGGCTGGCAGGCATGGCAAACCGCCTCGGCGACCGACGGTCGATGGTGCGGCTGCTCGCGCAAGGCCTGGTGCGGCGCGGTCCGGCCCCTCTCCTCGGCGCCGTCCGGCGGAAGATCCAACGATCCGGTCCACCCCTCGACCGGTCCGTGGCCGAGATCGACCAGGCCGAGCTGACCTGGCTGACGGCCTATCAGGGCCTGTGATCCGTGGACAGCGGAACGATGGCCCTCGGGCCATCCCGGCCCGAGCGGTTCGCCGAGGTGGTCCACGTGCGTCTGGGGGCCGGCGAGCAGCCTGGTCCGAGCGTCGCCCCGGGGATGAGAGCGCTGGTCGTCCTCTGGGACGACGACCGACCGGTGGGGCAGGTCCGGATCCTGCCCGACGACGACCCGGTAACCGTCCTGAGCGGTCCCCCGCCGACGCCCACGACGTCGCCGGCCGAGGGTGCATCAGGCAGGGCCCGCGCCACGGTCAGCGTGGTGATCTGCACCAGGGACCGACCCGGCGAGCTGGCGCGGTGCCTCGACAGCCTGCCGCGTCAGCGACGGCCCCCCGACGAGGTGATCGTGGTGGACAACGCCTCGCGCGGCGACGAGACGCGTGAGGTGGCCGGGCGCGCCGGCGTCCGTTACGTCCGGGAGGACCGGCCAGGTCTGGACGTCGCCCGGAACACCGGGCTGCTGGCCGCGCGGTCGGAGATCGTGGCCTACACCGACGACGACACGGAGTTGCACCCGGGCTGGCTGGAGCACCTCGCCGGCGCCTTTGATCGCGATGACGTCCTGGCCGTCACCGGCCTGGTGCTCCCCGCCAGCCTGGACACCGAGGCCCAGTGGACCTTCGAGACGGAGTGGGGCTTCGGCCGCGGGTTCACCCGCACCGACTTCGGGCCCGACTTCTACCGCCGCACCCGCTCGCGCGGGACGCCGGCCTGGAAGATCGGGGCGGGAGCCAACATGGCCTTCCGGCGGACGGTCGTCGACGAGGTCGGCCTCTTCGACGAACGACTGGACGTCGGAGCCGCCGGCTGCTCGGGCGACTCGGAGTACTGGTACCGAATCCTGGCGGCGGGGTGGACCTGCCGGTACGAACCGTCCGCGGTGGTCTTCCACCACCACCGGCGACAGGTGGACGGTCTGCGCAGGCAGATCTTCCACTACATGCGCGGCCACGTCGCCGCCCTCCTCGTCCAGTACGAGCGGACCGGCGACGTCGGCAACCTGTTCCGCGTGTTCATCTGGCTGCCGCTGTCCTACGGCCGGAAGCTGCTCGGCCGGCTCCTGGGCCGGCGTCCGGCCGGGTCGACCCTCGACCAGGAGGTGCTGGGCTCGATTGCCGGCGTCGGTTACTACCTGTGGACGCGTGCCGCCCGACGGCCACGCGCAGGGTCCTGATCGATGGGCCCCAGCGTGTCGGTGGTGATCACGACGTACGACCACGCGCACTTCCTCGACGCCGCCCTGTCCAGCGTTGCGGCCCAGAGCCGCCCCGTCGACGAGGTCATCGTCGTAGACGACGGCTCCACCGACGACCCCGGCGCCGTCGTGGCCGGCTGGCCCGAGGTCATGCTCATCCGCCAGGACAACCGCGGCCTGGCAGCGGCGCGCAACACCGGGCTGCGCGCCGCGCGGTCCTCCTTCGTGCTGTTCCTCGACGCGGACGACCTGCTGACCCCGGTCGCCGTCGCGGCCGGGTTGGCCTGCTTCGACCGCCATCCCAACGCCGCCCTCGTCTACGGCGCGCACCGGCGGATCGACGTGGAGGGCGCGCCGATCGGCGGTCGACGGTACGAGCCGGTGACGGGGGACCCGCTCGCGGGCCTGCTCACGGGCAACCTGATCGCCATGCACGCGACCGTGCTGTACCGACGGGACGTCCTCCTCGCCTCAGGCGGCTTCGACGAGCGCCTGCGGCTCTGCGAGGACTACGACGTCTACCTCCGCCTGGCCCGGTCCCACCCGCTGGCCTCCCACCCGGTAGAGACCGCGCTGTACCGGTGGCACGGCGACAACATGTCCGCCCGCTCCCGGACCATGCTCAGGGCCGTACTGGCCCTGCACCGGGCCCATCGGCCCGATGCGCCGCGGACCTCGGACACCGCCCGCGCGTGGCGGACCGGACGCCGGAGTTGGCGCAGGTACTACGCCCAGGAGGTCCTGGCCGTCGCACGGGCGGCAGGACGCCGACCCGCGTCCGGTGCGCTGTCGGCGGGCCGGCTGGCACCGCGCTGGCTGGTCCGGTCGGTAGCAGCGCGGGCTGCGCGGCAACTCGCGGACGTCCTGCCGGGCCCGCTGGGCAGGACGGTGGGCCGCGCACTGCCGGAAGGCCGGTCCCGGCCGCTGGGACGGGTCCGGCTGGGCGACCTCGACCGGGTCGCCCCGGTGAGCGCGGACTTCGGGTGGGACCGAGGCACCCCGGTCGACCGCTTCTACGTCGAGCGCTTCCTGCACCGTTCCGCGGAGGACGTCCGCGGGCACGTCCTCGAGGTCGGGGACGCCAGCTACTCTCGCCGGTTCGGCGCCGACCGCATCGAGGTCCAGGACGTCCTGCACGTCACCGGCAGCCCGGACGCGACGATCGTGGGCGACCTGAGCACGGCCGGTGTGCTGCCGGAGTCGACCTTCGACTGCGTCGTCCTCACCCAAACCCTGCACCTGGTCTACGACATGCCGACTGCTGTGGCGCACCTGCACGCCTCGCTGCGGCCCGGCGGTGTCCTCCTCCTCACCGTGCCGGGCATCAGCCAACTCGACCGCGGCGAGTGGGGGTCGACCTGGTTCTGGTCCCTGACGCCGGCGTCAGCCCAGCGGCTGCTCGGCGACGTCTTCGGCGACGAGGCCGTGTCCGTCGAGGCCCACGGCAACGCCTACGCCGCCACGACCTTTCTGCAGGGACTGGCTGTGGAGGAAGTCGACACCCGCAAGCTCGAGGCCCGGGACCCGGCCTACCCGGTGGTCGTCACCGCGCGCGCGCAGAAGCTGCGCACCGACCCGATGCCCGCCGGCTGATCCACCACCGGCTGGTCCCGGCGAGTGCACCGGTCATTCGTTCGCGCCGGCCGCGACGGCGAGCGCTGACGGGAACTCCTGGGCAAGGCGGTCGGCCAGCACCCGGTGGCCTGCCGAGGTGGGATGGACCCCGTCGGCCCAGAGCGTGGCGTCGTCGACCGCCAGCCAGTCCGCCGGGTCGATGAACGGGATGCCCCGGGCGACCGCAGCCGCTCGGACCGCGTCCTTGGTGGTCTGGATGGCCGCTGCGTTGAGGTCCGGGACGAACGGGGCTCCGAGGGCGATGATGTGGGCGTCAGGCGCCGACTCCCAGATGGCGTCGAACGTCGCACCGGCCGACTGCTCGATGTCCGCCCGGTCGGCCCGCCGGTCGTTGATGCCGCCCTGGACCAGCACGACGTCGGGCTGAGCGGCCACCGCCTGCGGAACCAGGTCGAGGAACCCGCCGGGGCTCCCGGTCGTGTACCCGGCGCCCTCGCCGGCACTGACGGCCAGCGTCAGGCCCAGGCCCTCGGCCAGCAGCTCGGCGAAGCCCTGGTCGGGGGTGTCCGCGCCCGTACCCGTGGAGTACTCGTCCCCGAGGACGGCGAGCGATTCCGGCGCGTCCGGGGTCGGAGTGGCTGAGGTCGGGGCAGGCGTCGACGTGGACGGCTCGCCGGCGTCCGGGCGCGACGGAACTACGGGGCTTTCCGCGGACACCTCGCCACGGTTAATCGCGATGGGCGTGAGCACGACGAGAGCGACGAGGCCGACGACCATGACGATGGTCGCCCACAAGGGCGGGCGTTCCAAACCGCCGAACATGGTGCCGGAGGCTACGCGACCGTCAGGGACCCGGTGGGCCCGGAGCAGCGCGGCTGGAGGTGGTGATCCTCCCCGCGCTCCCCCGTCCGGGTGACCGGACGGCTCGACCAGGCGTCGGGACGGCCAACCGTTCCTACCGTCACACCATGCGGTTGTTGTTCGTGTGCACGGGCAACATCTGCCGTTCCCCCGTGGCCGCTGCCCTGATGGCCACCTGGGTCGCCGCGGAGCTGGGGCAGCAGTCGGCCGAGGTGCTCATCGACAGTGCCGGGGTCGCCGCAGCCGTCGGCCGGCCGATGGACACCGACAGCTGCTGGGCGCTCGGCCAGGTCGGTGGAGATCCCGAGCGGCTGGGGGAGCATCGAGCACGCCGGCTGGTCGAGAGCGACATCGACTGCGCCGACCTCGTCCTGACGATGACCCGGGGGCACCGCCGCACCGTGCTCGGCATGGCGCCGCGGGCACTGAAGCGCACGTTCACAGTTCCCGAGGCCGCCGCACTCCTCGAGTCGGTGGAGGCGTCGTCCATCGGTCAGCTGCCGCTCGAGGCGCGAGCCGGCGAGCTGGCGTTCCGCTTGAACGCTGCCCGGGCCCGTCGCCGGGTCAGCGACGGTGACGACATGCCCGACCCCATCGGTCGGCCCGCCGAAGTCCACCTCGACGTTGCGGCGCGCATCGCGCTCGATCTCCGTCCCTTGGCCGAGGTCCTGTTCAGCCCCCTGCCCGCTGTCGTCGACAGGCCGTGACCCTGACCCGGGAGCTCGGCCACGACAACTAGGAACGTGTCACGGCCGACCGCCGGGAGGCGTCGTGCGCCGACACCAACCTGTCCAGGATCGGTATGAGGGACTTGGCGATCAGCTCGCCCACGTGCTGGTGCACGTCAAGCGGCTGCCCGATGGGATCCGGGACGTCATCGGCCGAGCCGGACGTCCGACGGGCTCTCACGCCCGACAACTGCTTGACCAACGCGCGGCACCGGTCGGCGGAGGTCTTGCCAGGGAGCGGGCCGTCCCGGTCGACGAGCCCAACCAGGTCGGCGGCCTCGCGCAGCGTGAAGGTACGGGACAGAGCCCGCGGCGCAGCGCTCAACACAGCCCTGCGATGGGCCCGGGTGAGGGTCAGGGTGAGGTCGGCGTCGATGGCCATGTCGTCCAACAGCTGCCTGGCGGAGAACCCAGTCGGGTCGCCCCCGAGACCGGCGAGAACCAGGGCGGTCTTGCGGTGTACGCCCGACCCGACGACCGCCTGGGTTCCTGCACTACGGAGCACGACGGTCGAAGCGTCAGCACCTAGCGCGTCGTCGAGGTAGGCGCGCGAGAGTCGCTCAGCAAGCGCGGACCGGCAGATGTTCCCGGTGCACACGAACAACACCGTGAACGTGGGGTCGGGAGACCAGTGCCGGGCCATCTGTCCAGTGTCCCCCGGTGATGCCGGCGGCACCCTGACCGATAATTCAGCAGGTACCTGTATCACGGACTAGGGCGCCCGCCGTCCTCGACGGGGCGGAACGTCACAGGTCAATGCCTGGGCACCGAAGGTGCTGGGACTGGTCTGTGGAAGGCCAGCGATGCCCGGCGCGACGATCATGCGCTGTGCAAGTTGGAGGACTAGCGCTCAGCCTCTGGCCTGCAGCGGCGCGCCGGACCCGCCAGCGACTGAGGTGCAACCCGATGCGACCGGGCGCAGCGCTTCCGACTATGGGGACAGGAACCCGCCAGTCAGACGCCTGCTCCGTCATAACCAACCCTCCGCTCGCAGTGGGTGCCTCCGCCGGAGCCGGCAAAGCAACGGCTACCGCTACCCCCACCCCGTAAGACCTGCAGGACGGGGAAGTCGAGGACGTCAGCGGTGCGCTCGAAGGCCCCCTTATCGAGTCACTGCCCCCAGCCGGCCGCCATCTAGCAGGTCAGCCCTGATGTACTGAAGGCTCCAGCCGCTTCAGCGGAGCACCGGACCCAAGCCAAGCATCCTGTAGCCGCGCCGACTGCAGCCGAAGCTCGCCAGGGATTTGGTTGACCGGGTCGGGTAGTGGGTCAGGCAGGCCGCGGACGAGGCCTGGATCAGCGCGGATGGACGCACGATGGAGGACGACCGAGGCTCGGCGCAGCCTGCGTACTATACGGAGCGCCCACGGCGCAGGAGGATTGATGCGAAGACGTCTAGCCGCGGCTGTCTCCAGCCGATCCCGTACGGCCAAGGTCCAGTGGATGCGTCAGCACATCGAATCAGGCAGCAGCGTCCTTCTTGTAGGCGTCAGTGGTGTCGAGCCGAACGGCATTGGAGTCGACAACATCGTCGAGCGTGGAATCGCCTCCTTCGCTGATGTACACGCATTGGTCTACAGCGGCGGGGACCCGGAGTTGGGCTGCCCGGTGACTTACGGCGACGCCTGCTCGTTGCCTTTTGCGGACAATACATTCGACTACGTCTTCAGCAACGCGGTGATTGAGCATGTGGGCGGACCCGAGCGGGCGCGACAGATGCTGGCCGAAAGTCGGCGCGTGGCTCGCAAAGGTGCATTTCACACAACCCCGAATCGATGGTTCCCAGTGGAGACTCACACGCAAGTGCCATTCCTCCACTGGCTCCCGCGGCGCTGGCAGAGCGCCGCTTTTCGGCGAGCGGGGGTGCAATATTGGCATGTTTCATACTATTGGCTCTTCGGGCGACGGGGCCTATCTGAGCTGAATCCCGACTTCCGGGTCGTGCGAGCAAACTGGATGACGCTGATCGCGGCGTCTCAAAACCCATGATCGAACGGACCGTCATTCGTGCCGGCCGGGCCAGGGCTCAGTTGGCAACCTTTCGCCTTCGACTTGCCGACTCCTTCTCCGGCCGGGAAGCAATGTGGGCGGCGGCGACAGCTCTTGGGGTCAGCGCCGTAACGCTGCAAATGATTTTAGGTCCAGGAACCTTAACGCTGGCTCTCGCCGCCACCATCCTCGCGTCCGCGCTTATCGTATGGCCGCAAGCCGCACTTTATGGGGCCATCATCCTGGGTCTCGCCACCCTACCTTCATTCGTGCAGACATCGGTCCACCCAGGGCCGCTCGTCGTATTTCTTTTCGAACCGCTTCTTCTCTTTAGCGTCGTGCACACCGCTCTGGACATACGGCCCAAAGTCTCCAGGCAGGCTCAGCTGGTGGCCTGCTGCATCGGCGCAATGGCCATCATTGGCTGGCTCAGGGACACGAACCCAGCCCGGAATCTCCAAGAGATGCTTTGGCTCTTAGATGTAGCTGGCAGCCTCTATGTCGCGGCTGGCGTCGTGAAATCAGGGAGCTGGCTCGGGATCAAGCGAGTGGTGGCCGGAGTCCTAGTGTGGTCAGCCAGCATGGTGGGCCTCGCGGCGGTTGGTCTAGGAGGAATTGAAGGGGCCAGCGCGGCGCACTTAGGCGATCAAGCCATTGAGGCCACTCGGGTGTTGACCAACACCGTATTCCTGGCCCTCGCCACAGTCACCGCCTGCGCGGTGGGCATTTGCACCGGACGCGTAAGGGCTCGACAAACTGTCGTTTTCTGGGCTCCTTCCTCTTTCATCTTGTTACTGTCCTTCTCTCGCAACAGCCTCATATGTCTAGCCGTCGCCCTCAGCTTCGCCATAATGCTCACTGACCGCCGATCCTCCTCGCTGAGGCGACTGGTTTCCGCGTCAGCCTTGCTGAGCCTGACCGTGAGCGTGGCCTTTATATTCACCCAAGGGACGGTCCTCGGCGAGTGGATGCGTCGCCAGGGGACGGCCTACCAGGAGCGCGTCTTCGGCGGACTATCCGGGAGCGGACTGACGAGGGACCCATCGGCACAAGCGCGCGTCCAGGAGACGGAGAACCTTACGACGCACATGCTTGACAGTCCCTTCTTCGGGCACGGCTTGGGATATGCCTATCAGCAGCCGTTCGGCGACACTGGCAGTTTTACGGCGACCGTCGGCCCGTACTATGCACACAATTTTTGGTTGTGGCTCCTCGTCAAGGGGGGCATACCATTGTCGATTTTGTTTACGGTCGCCCTACTTGCCCCCTTGGCCAACGCACGGCTATGGAAGGATCCGCACGGTTCCATAGCCGCTGCCACGGGCGCTGGACTTACGGCAGTCTGCCTGGTGGCCCCGCTCCCTCTAGATGCATCCAACAGCTTGCTTTATGGCCTGGTGTTGGGATTGGCCGCCGGCATCGCGAAGGAACTCCGCTCCAGCGAGTTATCCAAGATGGACACCGCCAGTGCGCCCCAAGAAAACTCCACCGGTGGGCTCCAAGATGAGGCGCGGCCGCAGCACCGACAGCAACCATCCGAGCCGACGTCCACGACCTGATTGTGCCTCAAGGCCTCACCGTGCGGCACCCGACCGCCGATGTAGCGCTTCGGCCAGCACCCCTTCGTTCGAGCGTCTGGCCAGCTCGCTCGTCCCCGGAGGAATCATGGCATATCGTCGCATCACTGATGCGGTGGCAGGCGCGCCAGGTGTGGCGACGAGGTCTCGCGACTCTACAGACGGGGACGAGATGGAACTTAAAGGGATCCTCACGGCCGTGCGATCCGGATGGTGGCTGCCCGCGATCGGCCTGCTGGTTGGTGCCGCTGCCGCGCTATTGGCCAGCCTACTTCAAACGCCGCAATACACCTCACACACGCAGTTCTTTGTCTCTACGAACACATCAGACACAACCTACGACGCCTTTCAAGGAAGTCAGTTCTCTGAGGAGAGAGTGACGTCGTATGCGGAACTCTTGACGGGTGACGACCTCGCTCAACGCATTGTTGATCAGCTTGATCTGGACGTCTCGCCACAGGACCTGGTGACCCAAATAACGGCGACAGCCGCCATCGATACCGTCCTCATCGATGTATCGGTGACGGATCCCTCCCCAGCCCGAACACAACTTGTCGCCACCACGCTGGGGCAGGAGTTCGTGGCCCTGGTCGAGGAACTTGAATCCCCTGCTGGTGGCGGAACCTCCCCGGTCAAAGTGACGGTTACTGACGCTCCGGAACTGCCCATTTCACCGAGCGCGCCCGACCTCCGGCGCTACCTTGCGATGGGCATTCTTGTGGGAGTTTCGCTCGGCGCCGCACTTGCCGTTGCAAGAGTGCACCTAGATCGGTCGGTTCGAAGTGCAGAGGACGCCTCGAAACTGTCGGGCGCGCCCGTCGTTGGGGTGATTCTGCGAGACGATAACCTGCTGACTCAGCATACCATCGACCGAAACAGCAACAGTCGAACGGCCGAGGCGTACCGACAACTCCGCACCAATCTGCAGTTCTTGAACGTCGACGAGCCACCAAAAGTAATTATGATTTCGAGCGCCGTGCCCTCTGAGGGAAAAACGACGGTCGCCGTCAACTTGGCATTGACCCTCGCCGAGACGGGCCGCCAGGTGGTATTGGTCGAGGCCGATTTGCGGCGCCCGAGAGTGACCCGTTACTTGGGCATGGTCGGCGGAGTGGGGCTCACCAACATCCTGGCAGGAACCGCGGACTTGGACGACGTCCTGCAGCGACACGGTGGGGGCCAACTGGCGGTCGTCGGTGCAGGTCCGACACCACCCAACCCGAGCGAACTATTGGCGTCTAGTCATATGCTGACGTTCCTCGACGACCTCCGAACCAAGAACGACTTTGTGTTGATCGACGCTCCACCGCTACTTCCCGTCGCGGACGCTAGCGGTCTCGCTGTGATGGTAGATGGTGTTGTACTTTCGATACGTTACGGCAGCACAAGCAAGGAGCAACTGCGGGAGGCGGGACTGACTCTTGAACGCATCGGCGCTCGCGTTCTCGGCGTAGTCCTCAACATCGTTCCTGCCCAGGCGGAGCTGACCTCGGCCTACGGCTATGGCTACGCCTACGGCTACGACCCCGAGCGTGTCTCTCCCCCGTGACGGTCGCTCCTCGATGAGGTCACCCACCTCGCCAAGCGCTCGCGATTGGATGGGAGTTATCCATAGCGTAGGCCGGCCAATGTCACCATACGCTTCATCGCTTGCAGTTCCCGCACACTCACCAGTGGTGCCAACGCAGGCCAGCAGGAGTATCACTGCACAGTCGGGTCGGCGAAGAGGCGAGTGATGGCGTCGTGTCGGTGCTTCAGGGAGAACGAAGAAGGTCACCAGCCGAAATGGACCGCCTCTGAGTTGCCGGTCTGCCAGCACGCAGGCACCGCCACACTATGCAGGTGACGAGTTGAGCGACAGCACTCGGGGCGGTTATAGGCCCGTGCAACTCGTTTGGCGCAACGCCCATTGAAGGCTTCGCCACGATCCCGCCCATCGACGTGCGTAGGGCCGTCACAGCCAGGCCCGAGTTACGCCGTTCTCCCGACAGAGACCGCCCTCATTGGGCCACGCGCTCCCAGCGCTTGCTCCGCTGTAGCCTCCGCATCAGCGCCATAGATGCACTGAGGAAGCTGGAACCCCACAAGGGATAGTGCTTCGCGAGGTATTTTGCCTGTGACTCCATTAGATACTCGCGGCTCACCGCTGACCCCGTCGCCAGGTCGGATATCGTCCCGCCAGATTGATGGGAGACCAGCACAGCGGGGTGAACGCGAAGCTCCCAGCCTCTTTTGGCGGCACGTCGCGCCCAATCGACTTCCTCCGAGTACAGGAAGAAGCGCTCGTCGAACGGCCCCACATCCGCCCAGGCCTCGGAGCTAATCAACAGGCAGGACCCGGTGACATAGCCGACCGCACCGGCGGGACTGTGCGGGTAAAGGTCTGATATAGGAAGCCACCGGAGTCGGGCCGAATAGCCCGACGCGCTGACGGCAGCGCGCAGTGGGTTGATCGATCGATGCGCGACATCCCACGGGCGGAGCCCGAAGTCCGATGTCCACGGTCCCACCGCCGCGACTCGAGGCGCCGCGCTGAGGGTGTCAACCAGCGGCATCAACGACTCGAGGACCACTGCGTCAGGGTTGAGCAGGAGCAGGTCTGTCGTGACGCCCCGACCTAGCATGTTGACGGCACGGGCGAACCCGAGGTTCTCTGCCACAAAGGTCCAGTGCACGGCCGGAAATGCGCTGGACAGCGCACGGATCTCGTTCGACTGGTCGGACCGGTTGTCGAGGACCTTAACTGTCCAGTCTGGATGCTGGCGAAGAAGTGACTCGAGACAGAGACGCAGCTTATCGGGCCGTCGGTAGCTCACTATCAGGACCGCGGGCGGAACTCTCCGCATCAGATGGCACCCGCCGCGCGGTGGGCGACCAGGACGCTGGCGTACACGGCCGCAAGTGACTGGAGGTGGCCGTCGAGCGCGTGGCGCTTCAGGACGAAAGCCCGTGCCGCGCTGCCCAGTTGGTCTGCCCGGTCGGCATCGGACAAAACAGTCCGCAAAGCTTCCGACAACGAGGTCTCCTCGCGCACGAGCACCCCGGTTCGTCTCGTGACCAAGCTCTTGATCTCGCCGACGTCCGTGGCAACGACTGTCCTGCCGGCGGCCATGGTCTCGAGCAGAGCACGAGGAAGCGCTTCGGCTCGTGAGGGCAGCACCGTCAACCATGACTCCTCGATCAACGCACGCGCTGCAGCACCCCCCACCACCCCTCGATAAGAGACCCCGCGGAGTTGTAGCAGCTCCGCCAGATGAGCCCGCCCGTCGCTGGCCACGGGGCCGGCGAGGATCAAGTGCGCCTCGGGAACAGCCGTGACGACCTCCGCCCATGCTGCAGCAAGACGATCTATGCCCTTTCGGAGCCCGATCTCGCCGAGGAACAGTGCGGTGGGCTCGGCATTACTGCACCGCGCAGCGCCTACCCGGGTATCGACAGGATTGTCCACGACGAGGACCTGGGCTCGACCATTCAGACCACGGACGATGCTCGCAGCCTCATCGGTCAGACAGAGCACTGCGCGGGCCGGCCCCAGGGCCCAACGCACAACGCGGAGGTGCCGGCGAGCGAACCGAGGAAAGGAAGAACCGTGGATCGTCACCACGATCGGCAGACCGCGCATCTGGCTGATCCGCGCAAAGGTGCCCTCGCGAAGCAGGGACCCACGCTGCGTCATGTGGATGTGTGCGATGTCGCCGGCGTCCCGACCGCCGGCCAGGAGAGCGGCAAGAGCCCGGAACGTGGCTCCATCCACCGGGAGCAGCCAACGGCCATCGACCGTGGACCTGGCGCGATGCGCTAGGCCGGCCATGCCGGAAGTGTCGACGTACGTCGACACCACACTGGCCACCCCGCCGACCCTGTTGAGGTAGGCCGCCAAGTGCAGCACGCGCGTCCCCTCGCCCGTCAACACAGGGACCTGACCAACCTGTCGTACTGCTCGACCATCCTATCGGCACCGAACTCCTCCACCAGCTCAGCGCGACGGGCCGAGGCAGCCGCCCCGAAGTGGGACAAGTCCGAGAGCAACTCCCGGACCGCTGCGCCCAGCGCCAGCGCGTCATTCGGCGGGCAGACCAGCCCGACGGCACGATCCATGATGGAGCTGACCGCCCCCACATCCGTGGCGATGATGGGCAAGCCGGCGATGGCCGCCTCCAGGAGCACGAGTGGGTAGGCCTCGTTCCTGGACGGCAGGATGAGCGCGTCACCTTGAATCAAGGCGTCCGCTACTGGTACCGAACCAAGCCAGGTGACGCGAGCTCCCAGTTCGCGCGCGGCGTCGCCGGCTTCCAATGCTCCGCGCTGCGGCCCATCGCCCGCGATCATGACCCGCCAGTCCAGATCGGTGCACTGGAGCAGCGCGGTCAGCATCACGTCCAGGCCCTTCTGCTCGGTGATCCGGCCCACGAAGACCACGACGGGAGTTGCTGATCGACGGACTCCCCGATCACCCAGGGCCCTCAACAGCCCGTCAGTCTCGATGCCATTGGCGATGGCCACGGATCGACGTCCTCGGACCCGGGAGTTGGCGAGCAGTTCCTGTGCCTGACCAGGACTCAAGTGCACGACGACGTCAGACATGTTGATCAGCGCTGTGCGGAGCCTCCCGAACAGGCGCTCACCGCGCGGGATGGGATTGTGGACCGCGACTATCCAGCGGTCGCGTCCGAGCGACGAGAACTTCGCCAGGAACCCATGCCATACCTCCGTCTTGGTGGTCCCCGTGATCAGTACTCGACGTCGTACGGACACCAGACCTGACCAGTAGCGTCGCAACTGGCGCACACTCACAGCGCCGTCGACCAACTCCAGCAGGGGCCCGGCCGACTGCAGCAGGCGTATCTCGACATCACGCCCGAACCTTGAGAGACCATTTGCGAGCGTCACTCGCTGTCTCTCCGCACCGCCGTAATCAAGCTTGTTGGTGGTTATAATCACTCGTGGCACGCCGACACTCCTCGTAACGCTTTCAGGAGCCTCACGGAGACCTCACTGTTGCCATGATGAGTGGCGTACCTGTGCCGGGCAGCCGCTGCCAGCGCCTCCTGCACCTCTGGGTCCACCATCGAGGCCATCGCATGGATCAGCCCGGCTTGGTCCCCGAACCTGACCACGGGGGCTCCGACTGGCTGCATCTCTGGCAGACCGCCGACGTCTGTCACGATCGTCGGAACCCCGAACTGCATCGCGAGCACTTGGACCCCGCTCTGGGAGGCTTCTGCGTAAGGCAGTACCACGGCACGAACCCTGCTCAACAACAGGCTCACCTGCGATTCGTCGTACCGTCCCCTCTGCACGACGACCCCGGGCCCCGCCTGGATCGGGCCATTGCCCGAGGCCAAGAGATGCAGACGTTCCCCCGGTGGGAGCGACCGTCTGCCGGACTTCCAACTGTCCAGCAAGAACTCGAGGCCCTTGTAGGGACTGAGCCGGCCCATGAACAAGAAGTCGGATCTACGCCCATGGTCCTGCCCTTGCGGATCGGCCGTCGAGAACTCGCTCGGCAGCGCCAACGCGCTCATGGGCTTGCCAAGGGACGTCAGCTGGCCGGCGACGAATTCGCTGAAGGTTCCGATGCTGGTGGCTGATCGCCGCAGACCTTCCCGCACCCTGCGCTTCCACCAGTTGTCTTCATGTTGCTCATCATGAGGAGAAGCGTCATGGACGATCACCAGGCGTCGGGGACATACCCGGGCCAGGAGTGCAAACCGCGGATCCCAGCTGTCATCGACGATCACCACATCTGGTCGAAACCGCCTGGCCGCCCGCATCGCACGCACCAATTCCGAAACGACCCCCCGACCACGGAGGTAGGGGGACAAGATCGTCTCGTCGGCTGCCGATGTCGGTTGCGCGACCAGTTGCCCGCCCGTGGATATGATGTGTGCAGTCGCTCCCGCGCTCGCAAGTGCCGCCGCATGCACATGAGCGAGGTTGCGGAACCACGAGGCGAGGATGAGCACTCGCACAGCAGCCCCCATGGTTGGTCATTCGCCGGACGCGGCCCAGGCCACCAAGCCGTATGGTGAGTCGGGCGCGACGGCTGACCCGCGAGCTTCTCTCGGGTCACAGCGCAGGACCATACCGCCCACGCTGACCTAGCACTGCCCTGGAGGTGGGTCGACATGACGCGGAGCGACCGCCTGCCGCGCGGCAGGCGGGTTCTGGTGGCCGCCTCGACCGGCGGGCACCTACTCCAGGCACACATGCTGGGACAGTTCCTGGACTTCAGGGATGATTCGACTTGGGTCACGTTCGAGAATGAGCAAAGTCGGCATCTTCTCAGCGCGACCAGCCACCACTTCCTGCCGTACATACCTCCACGGGGTCTACGGGAGGCGGCGCTGGCGTTCATCCCGCTACTGAAGCTTTTGAAGTCCACCGACGTTGATGCGGTGATGAGCACGGGCGCGGCGATCGCAGTTCCGGCGGCCATAGCCGCAAGACGCTGCGCCATACCGTTCTTCTATGTCGAGAGCATCTCCCGCACCCTCGGGCCGTCGGCGAGCGGGCGCATGGTCTCCGCTATGCCTTGGGTGAACACCTTCACGCAGCACGAGCGTTGGCGTGATTCACGCTGGCGATACGATGCCTCTGTCTTGGACCAGCTGGCCGTCGTCCCTAGAAGACCACCGCGCCCGAAGACGGACGGGAAGACGCGAATTTTTGTCTCCTTGGGCACCATTCGGCCATACCGCTTCGACAGGCTCGTCGACGGGGTCTGTCGACTACTGAACTCGGGCGATCATGAAGTCGTATGGCAGTTAGGCACGACGCTGAGGCAGGACCTGCCTGGGCGCGTGGAGGCGTCGCTGCCCGGCCCGGAGATGCATGCCCTGTTCGAGTGGTGCGACGTCCTGATCTCACACGCAGGTGTGGGCACCGCCCTTGAGGCTCTCGCCCGGGGAACGAACACAATACTTGTGCCGCGTCGTGCGGAGCACAACGAGCACATCGATGACCACCAGGAACAGATAGCGACCTTGCTTGCTGATCGAGGTCTCGCTCGCGCGCGCGAAGCGGACCGCCTCTCAATCACCGACCTCATCACCTGACACTCTGCGCCGTGAGCACTTAGCGAGGATCGTCATCTGAGCGGTCGCCATGTGGCTCGGGAGTTGGCCTGCGCCCTAGTGGGCGCATCCCCAGGGCGCCCGGAACGCGGAGCAGCACGATCGCGACGGCATAGGCAACAACCCCCAGCAGCACTGTCGCCGGCAGTGTGATCGCGCTGAGACACGCGACGACGACCACCCCCATGACCGCGGTCGATGCCAGAACTCGGGCGAGGAGCGGCAGAAACACGTCGATGTCCACGTCGGCGCGGAGCACCCAGCCGATGGTCACCAAAGTCAGCGACTCCGTTGCCAACGTCGCCCACGCGGCCGCGTCGATGCCAAAATGAGGCACCAATGCCATATTGAGGGCCACATTGATGATTAGGCACACGGTCGACATCCGGAGGAACCAGACTGCCTTGTCGGCGATCACAAGGGCGTTGCCCATCAGACCGTTGAGGAACACGGGAACGAGCGCCGCGGAGAGTATCGCCAGCGGCACAACCGCATCAGAATAGCCTTGACCGGAAATCAAGAGAATCGCTTGCCCGGCTGTCAACACACCTCCGACGGACATGGGGAGTGCCAGCGCCAACGCAGCGCAGAGGGCTCGCGTGTACGCTGTTCGGTACTTTGTCTGATCGCGCCTAAGAGTGGCGAGTCGCGGGTACAGCGTGGACCCGATGTACACAGACAAGACAGTGATGGAGGAGAAGATCCTGTAGGCGACACCGTAGGCACCCACCGCCGCTGGACTGACAATCGCAGCCAGGATGAGGACGTCTATGCGTAGATAGATGCCCGCGATGAGCATCGCCATTCCTATGGGAAGAGCCTCTACAAGAAGCCGTCTCGCGAGTGCAATCTCCATTATTGGCGTCAGTCGGAACTGGCGCTGCCCCGCGGCGAGCAGGACCAAGCCCAGCACAGGGTACAGCGCTTGCACGTAGAAGACCGTGACTGCTGGAGCCTGTGACCACACGATCAGCAGGTAGGAGACCACCGTGGTGATCGTGATGACCACCTCTACCACCGCCGTGTAACCCAAACGAATTTGCTGCTGGTACAGCGGCCTCAACGACGTCGACAGGCACGTCGCGACCAAGCCGACTGCATAAGCCGGCAGCGCTGCATGCAGGAGGTCATACGAAGTCCCGTCGTAGAACAGGTACCCGACGCCGAGAAAGACCACCACGATGGGCGCCACGTACCACAAGGTGAGGCCGAGAGACTGCCGCGTCAGGAGGACCAAGTCCTCCCCATCCGTGTTGGCTCGTCGGAGGACCAGACTGTTCACGCCAAAATCGGACAGGAGCGTGAACAGGCCGACGAGCGCGAACGCGCTCGCCAGCTGGCCATACTCGTCGGTGGCCAAGTACCTCGTCGTGAGACTGAGGCTGACGAAGCCTATGACCAGTCCAATGACACGGAGGCCGCCTTGCTGACCAATGCTGCGGGCCAGTCGGCCGGACACGGATGTCACCACAACCACACTGCCTGGGTCCGCGTGATGCTTGCCAAGCAGCAACGATGGCACCGGCTGCTCGCCCGCACTCGTGTGCGCGCCCAAGAAGAGGTGAAGGCCCGACTGCATAGCGGGAGGGAGCTGTCGCCCTGAGGTGATCGCGTTCGCTGGCCTATCACGCTGAAGGGCCCCCTCTCAGGCTTAGATGGTCGCGCGCGCTCGGCAGGCCTGCACTCCTTGACGTTAGGTGGCACGCCGATTGGAGAAAACGGTCATCAGGCATCTAGACTTCCCGGGCTCGGCCTCGGAGAGCGGAGCGAACGCTCTATTCAACCTCGAGTCGATCGACGATTACCAAGTTCCGCCTCCCTGCTCGCACTCCGCCCTCTGCACCTCTAGTGCGTCACTACCCTTCGTCGATCTCGAACTCCCTGCGCTGCTCCCAGAAGCCTGACCAGTCCGTCAGATAACTATTGTCGTGAATGAGATAGTCGACGGTGACGTACGGAACCAGCTGGGTTCGCATATGTCTACTGTGCCGCCAAACGAACTCCCAGTCCTCCTTGATCGAATCTTTCTTCCCTCGGGGTGTACGATCAAAGTGCAGATTAGCGATCCTCCGCACCACCAGAGTACTGCTGTCCGTGAAGAACTGTTGACGCATGAGATCACGGTCGAATGGGATCGCTAACTCGTCGACGTCGGAGCCATCCGGTCGATGCCTTCGCATTCCAGTGTAGACAAGGTCCGCGCCCGCCTCGAGAGCAGCCACGGCGTGAGCCAGATGTCCCTCTCGCCATGTGTTGTCATCGTTCAACAGCGCCACGTACCGGGACCTGGCGAGACGAATTCCGATGTTGTTGACGACCCCGAGTACGCCGATGTTCCGACTCAGCCGAACCACCTGAACGCGAGGATCCTCAGGGAGGTCGCCGATCTGGCCACCCCCGTCGTCGACGACTACAACGACGAAATCCTGAAATGTCTGATCGAGGACCGATTGCACTGCCCTAGGCAGAAGCTCAGGTCTCCGGTAGGTGGGGATCACCACGGCGACCATCGCTGACGGCAGCGGGCGCACCATCCGCTCTAGTCGGCGCACTTGTCGCCACTCCCAGACGGCCCAGAAGGCGGCGCGATGGAGGCGCCTGAACTTCAAAGCCAGGTCATTCGCGGGGGTGCTCTTGATATATCGCGCAGCGAACCGTTTCTGCCTCAGTACCTTGATGGCTCGGAGTGAGCGCGATGCTGTTGAGTCACCAGACATAGGTGCAGGTCCCGGTGGGTCCACTGTCGTGGCCAGAGTGCGTGCGCGATCCATACTGATCGGCCACCCCCCAAGTGGCCACGGTCGGTACCGGGATCATTAGGCGTCCTCTCTAAACAGGGTCGTCGCACGGTATCCGATGGAGCGCTGTTGCGGCGGTGACGGGTCGCCCGACAGCGCCTGTCCCTCCACTACTCATGCCGGAGCTCGTGTCATGTGACCTCCCAGCGAAGCAACCGACCTTCGGGCCAGCCACGGAGCGCGGGGCCACCGGGTCGGGTTCGGCTGGACCTGATCAGTCCGCGTCCCAGCGGGTCAGGTGCGAGGCGCAACCGAGCGGCCAGCGCGCAGGGTGATGAGCATGGGAAACTGAGGGTCTGGCCACGCGAGTTCACCGGGCCGCAATTCGTGGGCAGCCAGACCGTGCAGGAACGCGATACTGGAAAGAACGTTCCCCCGGAAGTCCACCTCGACGTTCTCGGTACCGAAGACGTCTCCGAACAGTCGGGCAGCTGAGACGGGGGTGAGCGACCAGTGCCAGGTAGCGGCCCACTCATCATCGCTGAGGGGGCTTATCCCAGGAAAGGTCGCGAGGAGCGTGCCACCGGGGCGGAGGATGCGATGCAGCGTGCGGACAGCCGCCGGCAGGTCGTAGACGAGATGCAGGGTCTGTGTGAGGACAACGCAGTCAAAGGCCTCATTGGGAAGGCCGGCACCGTCGGCGAGGTCACCGACGAACGTTGTCTCGGGATGGCCGGCGCGCACGTTGAGCACATCGGCCTGGACGACTCGTGATCCGCCGAAGCGACGGGTGTACTCGGAGTCACCCACTTCGAGCACGCGCCCAGCAATCACCAGCGCATTCTCATGGAGGAATTGCTCGATGTAGTACCTGTCGATCGGCAGCCCGCGGTCGAAGCCGAAGTGACGACTGACCGGCGTCAATCGACGAAGAGAGCCCATCCTCACTCGACGCCCTCGGGCGGCGCGAGCTCGCTTCACCGCGCTCCGGGCAAATCGCAGAACCTGCGGGGGCAACGCACCGCGTAGCCGTCGTCGGGCCACCGATCGCCACTCACGATTCCCACTTCTGTACGGCACGAGGGCTGACTCTAGGGCCGCCACCAGCTCGCCGTCCCCGCCCGTCCGTGCAGAGAGGTGATCATCCAGCCACCTCAGATACCGCTCGGTGCTCGCGTTGGGGACTCCGTAGGCATAGGTCCGAAGGCGTTTCGCCCGTGCGCTCGCCGATTCCTCATGTTGCCGGTAACGGGCTGTCGTAGACCCACTGATCACCGCGGACGACCTCAGGTAGAGCTTGGCCAGAAGAGCCTGGTCCTCGAACATCGAGGTGAAGGACTCTTCTGACCCCGAGACGTCCTCGAGCAGAGTCCTTCGGACGAGCAAGTTGCACGTGGGCGTCGTGTACGCGTTCCGTCGAAGCGTGGCCGCCAGCATGCGGAGTCCGGGCACGACGGAGCCCGCCGGCCAAGCCGGCGGGATCCACAGATCGCGCTGACCGTCCTGCGCCCACGAGTACCAGAGCAACGCACGCCCACAGACCATCCCCACGTGTGGATGGCGCAGGAGAAGGGCCACGTCGTGTGCCAGATGCCCGGGTTCCCAGACGTCGTCCGCGTCCAGGAAGGCGATGAGGTCGCCACGCGCCTCCCGGACCCCCAGGTTGCGGGTGGCACTCATGCCCCGGTGCGCGTGGTCGTCGTGGTGCAGGTAGCGCACTCGCTCGGGGAGCCGTGAAGCCCACCGCTGAGCGATCTCCGTGCTCTCATCGGTCGATCCGTCGTCGCACAGGAGCAACTCCGCGGGATGCGTCTGCGCGATGACGCTGGCGATGGACTCCTCGATGAAGCGCGCCGCGTCCCGGAAGATCATCACGACGGAGACTAGTGGTGGCGGCGCTGAGGTGCTCATGCAGGCAGCGTGACGAAGTGGAGTCCCCGCCCAGTGACCGCCTCCACGATCGCCGGTAGCGCCTTAACCGTGGCCGAGCGGTCGAGCGCCTGCGGGGCCCAGGGCTGTTCCACCCAGTCGTGCAGCAGGACGACGTCGCCTGAACCCGCGCGCGAGGCGACGGACACGATGTCGGACGAGGACACGCCCGGGCGCCAGTCCTCGGGGTCGACCGTCCACAGCCAGGTCACCAGCCGTTGTCGTCGCATGAGGAGGGCGTCCCCAACGCTCAGGTGGCCGTGCGGGGGGCGGAACAGCGGCACATCTCGCCCGACCACCGAGGCGACGGCTTCCCGTCCGTCGGAGTACTCGAGTGAGAGGCGTCGCCGCGGCGTCTCGGCGGGGTGAGGGTGACTCCAGCTGTGTGATCCGATGGCATGTCCTTCGTCCAGCGCCCTGTGTACGAGTGCCGGGTGGTCGCGGGCATTGCGACCGACGCAGAAGAACGTCGCCTGGACGTCGAGCCGACGGAGGACGTCCAGGACCCGCGGTGTGGAGTCGGGGTGTGGTCCGTCGTCGAAGGTGAGCGCCACCGCTCCGCCCGGCACTCTGCGACCCACATCGGCGACGGTGTCCTCGACAACCCGTAGGCCCCTGTGGAACGGAGCACGGATCCGGCGTCGAAGGCCTCGTACGAACGTCACGGGTCCCTCCAAGCAACGGCGTCCGCTGGGCGATGTCGGAGTGAGCAGCGGTGAGCCGGTGGTCCGGCAACAGTGCGGGGCACACGGTAACGCTGCGGAGGACCTCGTACTCCGCTGCCGACGTCGGGATGGAGGTAGCGTGCGCTTCCACTGTCGTTCGACGCCACGGTCGTCGCGTCACCGAGCATCGCGGGGAGTGTCGAGATGTTGGAGGCGAGAGTGAGGCGCGCGGTCACCGCGGTCGACCGCCGAGGACGCAAACTCCTCTCTTACGTCCAGCCCTACCGGCCGATGGGCCAGGGTGGGGTACTGCTCGACGAGCAGTACGCCTCGGCGGAATGGGACTACCTCCGTTCGTTTGGCGAGGCTCCGCGGTTCGGGGTCGTAGCGTCCTACTGCCGGCTCGTAGCACCGCGCGGGTCCATCCTAGAGGTCGGCTGCGGCGAGGGCTTCCTCTCCGAGCACCTCGCGCACGAGGCGTTCAGTTCTTTCGAGGGCATCGACATCTCCGCCGTGGCCATCGAGCGCGCACAGGCGCTGGCCGACGCGAAGACGACATTCCGCTGTGCGGATGCCGAGTCCTACGTCCCCGAACGACGGTTCGACGTGATCGTCTTCAACGAGGTGCTCGAGTACTTCGACGACCCGCTGGCGCTGGTGCGTCGATACGACCAGTACCTCGAGCCCGGCGGCTCCGTAATCGTCTCCATGTTCGCCGGCCTCGACACCGCGCGCACCCGCCGGATCTGGAAGTGGCTCCACGCCCATTACCAGACGCGCGCACACGCCAAGGTCTCCACCCAGCGTGGGTACCTGTGGACCATCAAGGTGCTCCACCCGTCCGGGCGCCCGTGACCCCCACCCGTGATCCCTGGCTCGGCCCTCCGGGAGGCGCCGACCCCAGGATCAGCGTCGTCCTGCCCACGTACCAGCGGCGGGACGTGGTGTCCGATGCCCTGCGGGCACTCGCCGACCAGGTGTACGACCAGGCCTACGAGGTCATCGTCGTCGTCGACGGGTCCACCGACGGCACCGCCGAGGCCCTACGGGCTATGCAGCTCCCGTTCCCACTGACCGTGCTCGAGCAGGCGAACGCCGGAGCAGCCGCAGCCCGGAACGCCGGAGCCCATCAAGCTCGCGGCGACATCGTGCTCTTCCTGGACGACGACATGGAGGCCGACCCGCACCTGCTCGCGGAGCACGACCGTGTGCACCGGGAGGGCGCGGACGCCGTGCTTGGTCACATGCCCCTGCACCCCGAGTCGGCGCGGACGACCATCAGTGACGCCGTGCAGAGCTGGTCCCTCGAGCGCTTGGTCCGGCTGTCCCAGCCGGGCGCGGTCCTGACCCTGCACGACCTCCTGACCGGGCAGCTTTCTGTGTCGACGGCCGTCTTCCGCGACATCGGCGGCTTCGATGCCGCCTTCACGCACGGCGGGTCTTTCGGCAACGAGGACGTCGACTTCGGCCACCGATTGCTGCGAGGCAACTACGACATCCGGTTCAACCCAGCCGCGGTCAGCCATCAGCGGTACGTCGTCACACCCCGACAGCACCTGCGGCAATGGCGTCAGGCAGGCAGCGCAGACGTCCGCTTCGCCCGCAAGCACCCGCCGGAAGCTCTCGACCTGTTCGAGCTGAATGGGCTGCACACTCCGTTCGCCCAGCGGGTTGCCCGCCCCTTGGCAGCCGTCCCCGCTTGGTCCGCGATCACCTGGCCCGCACGGTCCCTCGCTGTGCTCGTCGGCGACCGGCGCGGACGCATGCCCGGGTTCGTCTTCTTCCGGGCCCGGTCGTTGGAGTACTGGCGGGGCGTCCACGAGGCGGGCGGCATCCCCACGGGCACGACTGTCCGGGTACTGGCCTACCACGCCATCTCCGACGTGCAGGACCCTCCGGTCCTGCGGCCTTATGGGGTGCCCCTCGACCGGTTCCGACGCCAGCTGGCAGTCCTCCGCTCGCACGGCTTCACGCTGATCACCCCGGAGGAGTTCGCCGGCTTCGTCGAGCGCCGCCAGGGACTCCCGCGTCGTGCCGTGCTGCTGACCTTCGACGACTGTTACGCCGACCTCCGACAGGCGGGCGAGCTGCTGCGCGCCGAGGGTCACCGTGCCCTGGCGTTCGCCGTCAGTCATCTCCTCGGCCGGACGAACGAATGGGACAGCCACTACGGCGGGCCTCCCCGAGCGCTCCTCGGGGCAGCCGGCCTGGCGCACCTGCGTGCGGCAGGCGTTGAGATCGGTGGCCATTCGCGCACCCACCAGTCCTTGGCCGGGAAGCCGGGCGAAGTGCTCGAGGACGAGATGGGAGGTTGCGTCGACGACCTCGAGGCCGAGGGCCTTGGTCCGATCCGCTTCTTCGCATACCCGTACGGGGAGCACGACGAACAGGTACGAGCCCGGGCTCGGGCCTTCGGTTTCACCGCCGCATTCGCCATCGACCCCGGCCTGACGAACTCCAAGACGGACCTCATGCGCGTCCCTCGGGTGGAGGTCCTCCGTTCCGATCGGGGCCTGCTCTTTCTCATCAAGTTGCTCGCGCCTCGAGCCCATGCCAGGACCGTGGCCGCACATCGGCGCGTCGTGACCACAGGACGGCGCGCACGGAGCAGGGGCGGCCGGTTCGTGAGGGCCATCCCCCGCGGGATCCGCGGATTGAGGAACTCAAGCGCCCCCGAGTCTGCGTAGCCCCTTGCCGAGCCATCCAACGCCCGAACGGGTCTTCCGCACGAGCCGACGGGCGAAGGACGACAGCGCATACGCCCTGGGTCTGCGGTAGGGCTGCAGCTCCCGCGCGACGGCAGCACGGACAGCTGCAGGCGGCTGATCCGGTAGCTGGTCCAGGTAGCCCTCGAACCAGTCGAGGAAGTAGCGGCGGACGTCGTGGTATTGGCCGGCGCGACCGACCGTCGCACCGATGGAGTCGCCGTGCTGGCGGTAGTCCAGCCACACCTCGTCCGCGAAGTACACCGGCCAGGCCAGGTACAGCTTGGCGAAGAACCCCTGGTCCTCGTAGGCCTGCCTAGGGCCGGTGAAGTGTTCCTCGAACCCGCCCAGTGACTCGACGGCACGACGGCGTACCAGGACGTCCGAGGGACAGGGAGCAGCCGCCCGTCCCAGCGGGTACAGGGCCAAAGACGCTTCCGGGGGGTGCACGACTCTTCCCTGCACGTGACCGGTGGGCACGATGTCGTCCAGCCCGCCGGCCCACGAGCGCCAGTACCGGACGGTGCCGCAGACCATCCCCACCTCGGGAAAGCGGTCCATGAGCGTGACCTGCTCGGCCAATTTCCTCGGCCGCCAGACGTCGTCGGCGTCGATGAAGGCGATGTACTCACCTTCCGCGGCGGCGATGCCCAGATTGCGGGTGGCACTCATGCCGCGATTGGCGTGGTCCTCATGCTCCAGGTACTTCACGCGAGAGGGATCACGCGCCACCCAGCTCTGAGCGATCGCGGTGCTCCGGTCGTAGGAACCGTCGTCACACAGCAGAAGTTCGAAGTGGTCCATGCCCTCCTGGGCCACGACGCTGGCAATCGCTTCGTCCATGTACTCCTCACCGTTGAGGAAGATCATGATCACCGTGATGAGCGGCGCGGCCTGCCGGGTTGTCATGGAGCCGTCGTGACGGGTCGGACCACGAAGGGGAGCCCGAGGGCCAACAGCCGGTCCGGACGGTCTTGCTCCGCGCCACTGAGGGTGAACGAGACGGCGGCCGGCTCGTTCACCAGGTCCTCGTGAACCGTGCCGATCCACAGGCCAACGGTGTACTCGCCCACGTTCAGCACCGCCGGCACGGACAACTCCGCGCAGTAGGAGCCTGGGCTGAGGCTCGTGACCCCGCGGTCGCTCAACGCCTCGTCGAAAATCCTGACTCCGTTCCGGGTGGTGAGGTAGACGGCCATGTCCAAGCCGGGCACCTCTGCATCGAGCGTGAAGTCCACCTGGATCCGCAGTGGCACGTCGCGGATGAGGGCCCGACCGGGGCCACCCTCGTCGGAGACGACGCGGACGGCGCTCACCGTGACGGGACCGCCACTCAGGAGGGAGCCGGAGGACGCCGACGACAACCCCGACGCCAGATATGCATGGACGACGTCGCGGGTGGGGCCGGACTGACGGGTCTGGCCCTGTTCCAGCCACAACGCACGGCGGCAGATCCGCGTCAGCGTCTCGAGGTCGTGGCTGACGAAGACGACCGTCCGCCCCTCCTCCTCAGCTTCCGCCATCCGCCCGATGCACTTCCGCTGGAACTCCGCGTCGCCGACCGCGAGGACCTCGTCCACGACCAGTACGTCGGGCTCCAGGTGCGCTGCCACGGCAAAGGCCAGTCGCAGGTGCATCCCGCTGGAGTATCGCTTGACGGGTGTGTCGAGAAAGCGTTCGGTGCCGGCGAAGTCCACGATCTGGTCGAACCGGGCGACGATGTCCCGCCGGGACATCCCCAGGATGGCACCGTTGAGGTACACGTTCTCCCGTCCGGTGAGCTCGGCGTGGAAGCCCGTCCCCACCTCGAGTAGTGCGGCCACCCGGCCACGCGTCCTCGCGATACCGCTGGTCGGTGAGGTGATCCCCGCGAGGATCTTGAGGACGGTGCTCTTCCCGGCCCCGTTCCTGCCCACGATCCCGAGAGCCTCACCATCCCCGACCGAGAAGGTGACGTCTCGCAGCGACCACAGGACCTGCGGGTCCTCGCGCTGCTGTCCCACCAGCTTGCGCGCCGCCGCGTGGAGCGCCTCGCGCGCGTTGAGGTGGTGTCCCAGCACGTACCGCTTGCTGACGCTCTCGAGCTGCACACGGTCCACGGGTCAACGACCATGACTTTCGGACGCGAGGCGGCAGCGGTGACAGCCCAGCGAGCCCAGCACCCGTTCTCCCTGGCCTGCCGACCCGACGGTGATCACGGAAGGTAGTATCCCAGCCTCGTGCCGGATGCTGACGTCGCGGACCCGTCTGTTCCGGCGCTCTGGCGTCGTCCTCGACAGCGATCCCTGACCGCACGACACCATCCGCTCAGATGACGTCGGCGAACGTGCGCTGGGCCCGACTGAAGTAGACGAGCCCGCTCAGCAGGACCACGGACGCCGCCCCCATCGAGACCACCAGTGACCAGCCCGGCCACGGCGTGCCCAGCAGCGCCCATCGGCCGAGTTCGACGACGCCTACCACGGGGTTGAGCGAGTACACCATCTCCTGCCATCCAGAGAGGGCACTCGCCGGGTAGGCGATGGGACTGGCGAACAGCCACAGCTGCAACAGAGGTGTCACGGCGTGCTGGACGTCGCGGTAACGGACGTTCAGAGCGGACAGCCACAGTGCGACACCGAAACCCGTCATCACCAGAGCGAGCAGCCAGAGCGGGACGGCGAGGAGCCGCACGCCGGATCCCACCTGGTAGTACAGCGCTGCGGCGGCGACGAGCACGAGGGAGGCCGCGAGGTCGACAGCCGGCGGGACCATCGAGGCGGCCGGAGCAGCAATCCGCGGGAAGTACACCTTCGTCACCAGGTTCACGTTGGACGCCAGCGCCCCGCTTGCAGACGAAACCGCACTGGAGAAGTAGGTCCACGTCACCATGCCGACGAGGGCGAACAGCGGGTAGGGCACACCTTCGCTGTCCACTCCGGCCAACCGGCTGAACACGAAGGTGAAGACGGCGACACTCGCGAGGGGCTGGGCGAGCACCCAGACGACGCCGAGCACGGCCTGGCGGTACCGGAGCCGCAGGTCGCGGAGCGCGAAGTAGGCGATGAGTTCCCGGGAGTCCCACAGCGCCCTCCAGCTGCGCTGTCCCGCGACGCCCTGGGGAGAGTTCGTCCGCCATGGGATCTGCTCGTCCTCGACGTTCATGGCGCGGTCCGGGATGGGGACGAGTACGGGGTTCCCGGGTCGAGCACGTCGCGGAACCACTGCACCGTGCGGGCCATGCCGTCCCGGACTGGCACCTTGGGCTCCCAGCCGAGCAGGTCGCGGGCGAGGGAGATGTCCGGCTGCCGCACGTGGGGATCGTCCTGGGGGCGCTCCACGAACGTGATGGCAGAAGACGAGCCGGTCACCTCCAACACCAGTTCGGCCAGCGCCAGGACCGACATCTCCCCCGGGTTGCCGATGTTCATCGGCCCGGGATGTCCCGAGTGCAGGAGCCGGACGATCCCCTCCACGAGGTCGCTGACGTAGCAGACCGACCGGGTCTGGCTCCCGTCGCCGGCCACGGTCAGCGGCTCTACGGCGAGCGCCTGCCGGATGAACGTCGGGATCGCTCGGCCGTCATCAGGCCGCATCCGCGGACCGAAGGTGTTGAAGATCCGGACGATCGCGGTGTTCACGCCGTGGAAGGAGCGGTAAGCCGTCGTCAGGGCCTCTGCGTAGCGCTTGGCCTCGTCGTACACCCCACGTGGGCCTACGGGGTTGACGTGCCCCCAGTACGTCTCCGGCTGTGGGTGCACCTTCGGGTCCCCGTACGTCTCGCTGGTCGACGCCAGGAGGAACCGTGCCCGCTTCTCCCGCGCCAGGCCCAGTGCATGCAGGGTGCCGATGCTCCCGACCTTCAACGTCTCGATGGGCAGCCGCAGGTAGTCGACCGGGGACGCCGGGCTGGCGAAGTGCAGCACGAAGTCGACGTCCTCGGGGATGTGCACGTAGTTGGTGACGTCGTACTCGACGAGCCGGAATCCCGGCTCGGCGACGAGGTGCTCGAGGTTGGCCTTGTTGCCGGTCAGGAGGTTGTCAATCGCGATGACGTCCAACCCGTCTTCGAGCAGCCGTTCACACAGGTGGGACCCCAAGAACCCGGCGCCGCCGGTCACCACCACTCGCATCGCAAGAGCCTCTCGTGCCGGGTCGGCGTTGTCTCCGAGTGTCGAGCGGCGCTCATTGTGGGTAGTGCCGTCGCCCACCAGCAAGTTCGGACACGAGGATCCACCCACGATGACGGTGGGCGCCTTCTAGAGTCCACGCCATGTCCGGAGAGCAGTGGGTGGTGACCGGGGGGGCCGGCTACATCGGCGCCCACGTCGTCCGAGCGCTGCTCGACGCCGGCCGGACGCCAGTCGTGCTGGACGACCTCTCCACCGGGCTCCCGTCACGGCTCCCTGCCGACGTCGAGCTCCTGGACCACAGTGTGCTGGACACCAGCGCGCTCACCTTGGCCCTCGAGCGTCTCCGCCCCACTGGGATCGTCCACCTGGCGGCGAAGAAGTCGCCCACCGAGTCGATGTCCGACCCCCTGCTCTACGCCCGGGAGAACGTCGGCGGCGTGGTCAGCCTGCTGGAGGCCATGCGGCGGACCGACTGCTCCCGCATCGTCTTCTCCTCGAGCTGCTCGGTCTACGGCACCCCGGTCGACCAGCTCGTGGACGAGGAGGCGCCCACCGTCCCCGAGAGCCCGTACGGCGAGTCGAAGCTCTACGGCGAGCGGGTGCTGACCGCGACTGCACGGGCCCATGGCGTCAGCGTCATCAACCTGCGCTACTTCAACGTCGTGGGCGCCGCCGATCGCGAGCTGCGGGACCGCGGCGCGTACAACCTCGTACCGCTCGTCTTCCGCGCGCTCCGCGACGGAGAGCCAGCGCGGGTGTTCGGCGACGACTACCCCACCCCGGACGGCACGTGCGTGCGCGACTACGTCGACGTCCGCGACCTCGCCGACGCCCACGTCCGGGCCGCCGCGGCGCTGGAGTCGGACGCGATGACGGCCACCTACAACGTCGGGCGCGGTACCGGCAGCAGCGTGCTCGAGGTGCTGGAGGCAGTCCGCACGGTGACCGGCAGACCGCTCACCCACGAGGTCCACGGAAGGCGACCCGGGGATCCGGCCGCCATCGTCGGGCGCGTGGACCGCATCGAGAAGGAACTGGGTTGGCGAGCGCGACACGACCTCCTGGACATGGTCCGCAGCGCCTGGGCCGCCGAACCCGGCTGACCATCATCCCAGCCGTCCGCTGGTCGGACCGGTGCGCGGCCGTCGCGGGGACTCACCCGGCGGTAGGAGCTTCGGCCCGGCAGACCCCCGTGGCGCTTGGAGTTGGCTAGCGTTCCGTCACATGCGCGTCCTGGTCACTGGCGGCGCGGGCTTCATCGGCTCGCACTACGTCCGCACCATGCTCACCGGCGGCTACCCGGGCTACGAGGACGCCGAGGTGACGGTCTTCGACAAGCTCACCTACGCCGGCAACCTGGCCAACCTCGCCCCGGTCGCCGACAGCCCGCGCTACCGCTTCGTCCAGGGGGACATCTGCGCTCCCGCCGACCTGGACGCCGCCCTCCCCGGCCATGACGTGGTGGTCAACTTCGCCGCCGAGTCGCACGTCGACCGCTCCATCACCGGCGCCGCGGGTTTCGTCCTGACGAACGTCCTCGGGGCCCAGCAGGTCTTCGAAGCCGCCCTCAGGCACGGGGTCCGCCGCGTCGTGCACGTCTCGACCGACGAGGTCTACGGCTCCATCGACGAGGGCTCCTGGACCGAGGACCACCTCCTCGAGCCGAACTCCCCGTACTCCGCCGCCAAGGCCGGCAGCGACCTGATCGCGCGCGCCTACGCCAAGACCTACGGGCTGGACATCTCCGTCACCCGGTGCAGCAACAACTACGGGCCGTACCACTTCCCCGAGAAGGTCATCCCGCTGTTCGTCACCAACCTGCTCGACGGGCACAAGGTGCCGCTCTACGGCGAGGGCGCCAACGTCCGCGACTGGCTGTTCGTCGACGACCACTGCCGCGGCATCCAGCTCGTGGTCGAGCGGGGCGAGCCGGGCGAGTACTACAACATCGGCGGCGGCCGGGAGCTGTCCAACAAGGAGCTCACCGAGAAGCTGCTCGAGGCCACCGGCCGTGACTGGTCTTACGTGGACAACATCGTCGACCCCCGCGGGGGCGGCCACGACCTCCGGTACTCCGTCGACTACTCCAAGACGGCGGCTCTCGGCTACGCCCCGCGGATGGCCTTCGAGGACGGTCTCGCCCTCACCGTGCAGTGGTACCGGGACAACCGCGCCTGGTGGGAACCGCTCAAGGCCGCGGCGGCCACCGCCCGCGCATGACCGGGCCCACCGCCTGGCTGGTCACCGGCGCTGCCGGCCAGCTGGGCACCGACCTGCTCACCGTCCTGGCCGGACGCGGAGACGACGACGTCACCGGGCTGACCCGGGCAGACGTCGACCTCACCCACGAGGACGGCGTCCGCATCGTCGTCCGGCAGTGGCTGGCCGGCGCCGAGGCCCGCGGTGCCCGACCGGTGGTGCTCAACGCCGCCGCCTACACCGCGGTGGACGCCGCGGAGACCGACGAGGACACGGCTCGGGTGGTCAACGGTGCCGCTCCCGGCTGGCTGGCCCAGGAGCTGGCCGGCCGCGGCCGACTGGTGCACGTCTCCACCGACTACGTCTTCGCCGGCACCGCCACCCGGCCCTACGGCGTCGACGACGCCCCCGCCCCGCGCACCGCCTACGGACGCACCAAGCTCGCCGGCGAGCGCGCCATCGCCCAGGTCGACGACGACGCCGTCGTCGTCCGCACCGCCTGGGTCTATGCCGCCCACGGCACCAACTTCGTCCGCACCATGCTGCGGCTCGAACGCGAGCGGGACACCGTCTCCGTGGTCGCGGACCAGACCGGCACCCCGACCTGGTCCCGCGACCTGGCCCGCGGGCTCGTGGAGGCAGCCCTCTCCCCCGCGCACGGCGTGCTGCACGCCACCAACGCCGGGCAGACGACCTGGCACGGCCTCGCCCGACTCGTCTTCGAGGCGGCCGGCGCCGACCCGGAGCGGGTGCTGGCTACGACGACCGACGCCTTCCCGCGGCCGGCGCCCCGGCCGGCGTACTCCGTGCTGGACTCGGCCAGCTGGCTCGCCGCAGGCCTGACGCCCCTGCCGAGCTGGCAGGAGTCACTGCGCCTCTGTGTGGCGCAGTTGAGCGCTGGGTGACCGACCACGAACTGCACGTCGCAGACGTGCCGACAGCAACTGTCCGGCCGGGCAAACTCTTTGATGCGGCGCTGAACGACATGTTCCAGATGGATGCGGCGTGAGACCATTCAGCCGCCGACGGGGGGCCGGCGGGTGACAGTTCTGGCTGTCTACGCGCGCGCTCACCCCGACCTGTGACGCGAGCAGTCAGGGAACTGATACATGGGTTCGATCGACCTGATCGACCGGCCGGGATCCTCCGGTGCCGGATCGGCGGGCGACGGCTGGCAACCTTTCGCGGCCTCCATCCGTGGCGAGGGGACGGAAGCTCGGCGGGCGTGGAGACCGCGGTACGTGCGTCGGGCTGCGTTCTTCGACCTCGTTTGCGCCGCGGTGGCTGCACTCATCGGGCACACCCTCTTCTTCGGTCCACGCGTCGACAGCGCGCCGGGGCCACCTTTCTGGATCATGCTCGCACTGCCCTTGGTCTGGGTGCTCGCCATGCTGCTGGCCCGCGCCTACGAGCAGCGGTTCCTCTGGGTCGGGGTGGAGGAGTACCGCCGGGTGCTCTCCGCCGCCGTTCTGCTGCTCGCCGCCGTGGGCACCGTGTCGCTGGCCTTCCACCTGGCCCCGGCCCGCGGCTTCGTCGTCCTCTCCCTGCCTCTCGCCACGTTCCTCACCCTGGTGCAGCGGTGGGGCCACCGGCGTTGGCTCCACCTCCAACGGCGCCGAGGCAGGTACCAGCAGACGACGCTCCTCGTCGGGCACTGCCGCGCTGTCGCTGCACTGGACGAGCAACTGCACCGGGCGGCCGACCGGGGCTACCGGGTCATCGGCTGTTGCCTCCCCTCAGATCAGCAGTCCCGGGTGTTCGACGCCTTCAACGGCCTGCCGGTGCTCGGCGGGGTCGACGACGTCGCGGATGTGGTCACCCGGTTCGGGGTGGACACGGTGGCAGTCCTGCCGAGCGAGGAACTCGACGGTCGGGTGCTGCGGGACCTGGGTTGGCAACTGGAGGACACCGAGGCAGAGCTGCTGGTGGCGCCGGCGATCACGGACGTCGTCGGTCCGCGGGTGCACATCCGCCCGGTGGCGGGCCTACCGCTGCTGCACATGGAACGCCCGGAGCTGACCGGACTGCGCCGGTTCACCAAGGGCTTGGTGGACCGCACCGCCGCCATTCTTGGCTTGGTCCTGCTCGCGCCGGTGCTCCTCAGCATCGCGGTCGCGGTGAAGGTGACCAGCCCGGGGCCGGTGCTCTTCCGCCAGGAACGCGTCGGCCACTGCGGCAGGGGCTTCACCATGCTGAAGTTCCGCAGCATGGTCCCCGGCGCCCACAACATGGTGCGTGACCTGGCCGCAGGGAGCGATGGCAACGACGTCCTGTTCAAAATGCGCAACGACCCGCGCGTCACCCGCGTCGGCCGGTTCCTGCGGCGCTACTCGCTCGACGAGCTGCCGCAACTGATCAACGTCGTCCGGGGTGAGATGTCGCTGGTCGGCCCCCGCCCGCCGCTGGGCAGCGAGGTCGAGCGCTACGGCCGGGACATGCACCGGCGGTTCCTGGTCAAGCCCGGGTTAACCGGCCTGTGGCAGGTGACCGGCCGCTCCGAGCTCTCCTGGGACGACACCGTCCGCGCCGACGTCCGCTACGTGGAGAACTGGTCGCTGGCCCTGGACGTCTCGATCCTGGTCAAGACCGTCCGTGCCGTCGTGCGCGGCTCCGGGGCCTACTGACCGGCTGCGCGTGCGCGGTGCTCCGCGTAGCGGGCCGCACACTGCTCCATCGTCGGCAGCATGCCCAGGTCCGCGGCCTGCTGAAGGGTCGGCGCGGCCAGGTCCTTGGCGGACAGCTCGAATTCGACGTCCCTGGGCCACGGCAGGTCCAGCGCCGGGTCCAGCGGGTGGACGCCGAACTCGCGGCCGGGTGAGTACCCCGACGACACCAGGTAGGTGACCGAGCTGCCGTCGGTCAGCGACAGGAACGCGTGCCCGAGCCCCTCGGACAGGTAGACCGCGCGCGGCCGCTCGCTGTCCAGCAGCACCGAGTCGTGCACGCCGAAGCTCGGCGACCCGACCCGGACGTCCACCACCACGTCCAGCACCTTCCCCGCCGGGCAGTACACGTACTTGGCCTGCCCGGGCGGGACCAGCGCGAAGTGCACCCCCCGCAGCGACCCGCGGCCGGAGACGCTGTGGTTGGCCTGCGCCAGCGTCAGCGGGAAGCCCGTCGCCTCGGCGAGCACGTCGGCCCGGTACCACTCGGTGAACCGACCCCGGGAGTCCCCGTGCGGCACCAGGTCCAGGACGTAGCTGTCGGGGACGGCCAGCTCGCGGATCTTCACCCAGGGGACGGTAGTGGAGTGCGGTTCCCCCTTCGGACGACGAGGGACCGAGCGATCCCCGGCGTGTCGCCCTGGGACACGCGGTGGCGCTCTGTGCACATCCGACTACGCGAACTACCTTGCCTGAGGCCGGCGACCGAGCCGGCGCGACAACGGGGGTACGAGTGCACCACGCAGGACCTGGGCCGGACACGGTCGGCCGGCATCGCATGCCGCAGTTGATCACCTCCCGACCCCCTGTCCCCCCACTGACGCGGCCCCTGCCGAGCGTCGCTCCGCCGGTCGCCCCTGCCGAGGAGACCGCGCAGCCGGCTCGCCGTCGGCACGCCGCCCGCCCGGCGGCCGACCGCCCTGCGGCCCCGTCCGACCGCCGTCGTCACGCCGCCCGCCCGGCGGCCGACCGTCCCGCGGCCTCCTCCGGCCGGCGGCGGCACGGCTCCCGGTCCGTCCCGGCGCCGCACCGGCACCTGCGCCTCGTCTTGGCGGTGCTCGCCCTGGTCGCCGTCGTCGGTGGCCCGGTCGTCGCCCAGTCCACCGGCAAGCTGGGCCTCCCCGACTCCCTGGCCGCCCAGTTCACCGCCGGGCCGGAGCCGGACGGCGGGCTCCCGACCGGCTCCGGACCCAGCGACACCCCCGCGGGAGCGGCCGGTCCGTCGCCCACGACGCCGGCCGACCCGCCGTCCGCTCCCCCGCCCGCCTCCCCGTCGGCCGGGACCGACGAGCCGGCCCCCGTCGTGGACCAGCCGGTGTCCCCCGGTCCCGCCGCCGGCCGGACGGCGGAGGACACCGCACCGGCGACCGCCGACGACGCGCCGGCGACCACCGACCCCGCGCCGCAGGAGACCGCGCCGCAGGGCACCGCGCCGGCCGACCCGGACGCCCCGGCCGCGTCCGCACCGGGCGCCGCCACCGAGGCCGGGACGGCGACGGCCGCGGAGGCGCCGTCGACCGCCCCCACGTCGTCCGCCCCGCCGAGCCCGACTCCGCCCACCCGGCCCACCCCGGAGACCACAGCCCCCGGGTCCCCGACGGCCGGTTCCCCGTCAGCCGGACCGAAGTCGGACCACGACGAGGACGACGACGAGGAGTCGAGGGCCTCCTCCACGGCAGCGGTGCCCACCTGCGCCGACCTGCTGCCCGAGCTCTGCGACGTCTTCTCCCGCTGAACCGCCCGAGCCGGAGTCGCCCGGCGGCCTGACCTGCGCCTGACCCGCGCGAGGACCGCCGTCCCCCGCTGGGGGGAGACCACCCGGCGCGGGCCTCACCACCGCCCCGGATCGAGCCGATCCCCTGCCCATGCCCTTCGCCGCCACCGTCCGCGACGCGCTCGGGCTCCCGCAGCCGCGCACCAGCGAGGAGTCGCTCGTCGACGCGGCCACGCTGCTGCCCACCCGGGCCGACCTGTTCCTCCGCCTCGACGAGCTCGCCGCTGCCGGCCGGTCCCCGGTCTCCCTGGTCCTGCTCGGCCTGCTGCGCAAGGACGACGGCTGGCCGACCCCGGGCAGCACGCTCGGCGAGGTGACCTCGCTGATCGCCCGATCGCTGCGTGGCGACGACTGGCTGGCCCGCTCCGGGACCGGCGAGTTCGCCCTCGTGCTGAACGGCAGCGCCGACAGCGCCGAGACGGCCGCCTTCCGGCTGGCTGCCAGCGTCGCGCAGACCGGCATCGCCGGGCTGGCCGCCGCCGCGGGCATCGCCACGCTCGAGCCCGGGGTCAGCGCTGGCGAGATGCACCGCCGGGCCAACCTCTGTCTCACCGCCGCCCGCAGCGTGGGCGCCGGTGCGGTCATCCGCTACCGCGGGACCCGCTGACCTCCCGGCCCGCCTGCGGCAGCGCGGCGGGCCGGGACCGGACCTCGAGCGAGCAGAGATCCGAGATCGCGAGGCTTCGGGCAGATGTCCTGACCAGTCGTCAGGACCCTCGAACGGACTCTCGTCACATGAGCGCAACATGGCCACGGTGACGGAGGTGAGCCTTTTCCGGGGGATCACCCGACGGCGCGTCCTCGGCCGGGAGGCGCACCGCACCGAGGGCGGCTGAGCCCGCCGAGCCACACGCAACGACTCGGCCAGCTTGACCGGACCCGCTCGTGCAGCCGCTCATCACGTACCCACAGGTCAGATGCCAGCGCTCCGCCCAGGACCCCGCGGGGGAGGACGACGACAGCATGATCGGCTGCGGGCGGGAAAGTGACCGTCCTGCACGAGACGTTTTCGCTCTCAGCCCGTCGGGCAGCCATCTTCCCGCCATTTCGCCTGCCATGTGAGGAACATCGAGGATCCTCCGACTCGCTTCTTCCTCGACGTGGGAGATGGGTTCGACGACACCCTCGAAATTTGGGAACAGCGCTCCGGCCATGAGGTCGGAATGGTTCCTCGACCGCAATCCGGACGGGATTTCCGATGGCCTGGTTGTGGTGCGGACCTTCGTCTCGGCCCTCCGTCTTCGGTCGCGCGACTGAGAGGGCAACCGTCCAGTCAGCGCGGGTGTCCGTCCTCCGTGCGTGTTCGTCGTCACGGTCGGCGGTCCGGCAGCCACGTCGGTCTTCCCGATCGCCCTATGCGGTTGCTTGCTGACGCAGAGGCAGCCATGCGATGTCCAGGAGGCGTCACACCGCCCGAGTTCGACCCCCGATGCAACCGTGACCCTCCGCCCTTGCGCAGGTCGGGACGACCCGTCCGCCCGGTGGACCAGCGCTGGTGCTCGTGAGAATGACACTGAGTAGCGGCTCGTCAACCTAACGAATCGGCCCGGATCGCACCATTGCCGGCTACGAGAAGAAGCTCAACGAAGTGGTGGACAACCGTACGGGAACTGCGGTAGACATCACGCGCTCCATCAAAGGTGAAGCAAATGAAGATCATCCTCCACGTCGTGGCCTCCGCGACGATGGGCGGGTGAATTGCGACTGGGAACGGTCACGGGGGGAGTTCGCACATCTGATCCGTGAGCAGTGGTCGCGTGACTGTCCACCGTGCGACGGGCCGAGCGCCCGTCGCACGAGGAAATCAACACGGGCGAGCGATGATCCGCCGGGCGATCCTGGTCGCCACAGCCCAGCGGTGAGCAGAGGCGAAACCGACCCCGTCTCGAGCGACATGACCTGAGGAACGCCCATGTCCAGCTTCAGACTGGTCGGACTCCGCCCCCGGAGGACGGCCCCCCGCCGGGATCACGCACCGAGCCCGACGCCCGTGCAGGTCGCTCCCCTCGCGGTTGCTCCGACGGCGAGCGACCCGCCGCGCGTCAGTGTGGTCATCCCGACGTACAACGAGGCGAAGAACCTGCCGTACGTGTTCGGCCGGCTCCCGGAGGGCCTGTTCGAGGTCATCGTCGTCGACGGTCACAGCGTCGACCGGACGGTCGAGGTCGCCAGTGAGCTGCGCCCCGACGCTCGCATCGTCATGCAGAACCGCCGCGGCAAGGGCAACGCCATGGCATGCGGCTTCGCCGTGGTCACGGGCGACATCGTGGTGATGCTCGACGCCGACGGCTCCGCCGACCCCCGCGAGATCCCCTCCTTCGTGGCCGCGCTGACCCAGGGCGCGGACTTCGCCAAGGGCACCCGCTTCGCCCGCGGTGGCGGGAGCAACGACATCACGCGAACTCGTGCGTGGGGAAATCGCTGGCTGAACAAGACGGTGAACGGCCTCTTCGGGACCCGGTACACCGACCTGTGCTACGGCTACAACGCATTCTGGGCACACTGCCTGCCACTGCTGGCGCTCCAGGTCGGCGACCGCGACCAGACGGCCAAGCGGTGGGGGGACGGGTTCGAGATCGAGACCATCATCAACACGCGGGTGGCCAAGGCGAAGCTCACCATCACCGAGGTGCCGAGCTTCGAGTCCCAGCGGATCTACGGGCAGAGCAACCTCAACACCTGGCGAGACGGCGTCCGGGTGCTCGGCGCACTGCTCGTGGAACGCGTGAACGGGGTGGGCATGCACAACACCGCCCCGCCGCGACGTTGGAGCGCCAGCCATCAGATCCCCCCGCCCAGACTGCCCGAGCTGGACGAGACAGAGGACCCGATCGCTCCTCCCCTCGATCCGGTCGTGAAGGCCACGAGCGCTTGACCGGCTGCGTCCAGGGTCCTGGGCGGTCGGTTCGTCTCATGGGAGCGTTGCGTCGAGCAGCACGCTCTGTCGATCGACTCGGCTCTCGCCGAGGCGGCCCGCTCGTGGCAGTTGCGCTCCTCCTGTGCCTCGACGCAGCCATCGGCGTACGCAGGTGGCCGGTCCCGGTGCAGGGCGTGCTGGACGAGCCGGCCCACCTGCTGACCGCCTGGCTGGTCCTCCGAGCCCTACGACCTCGCCTGGGGGACTGGCCGGTGGCCAGGTGGGCCCTGGCCGGGGCTGTGCTGATCGACGTCGACCACCTGCCTCTCTACCTGACCGGTGGCGAGTTCGCCGTGGACGGCGGCCGGCCACCGACGCACAGCCTCGTACTGGCCCTCCTGCTGACACTGGGGGGAGTCCGGCGGACATGGCGGGGCGCTGCCCTCGGACTCGCACTCGGCGTGGTCCTCCACGTCGCGCGAGACCTGGCCACAGGCCCGGGAGTGCCACTGCTGTGGCCTGTGGGCGCAGGGAACTGGTCCGTGCCGTACCCGGCCTACCTGGCCGCCGTGTGCTCCCTGTCCCTTCTGGCAGTGCTCAGGGCGCGGACAACTGCCGGCGAGTCGACCCTCCCCGTCACCGGGCCCGGCGCCCGAGCCACGAGGACCACGCCCACCTGAACGCCGGGCACTCACACACGGCACAGTCCGTTCCACGGCGGTAGTGCTGGTGGGCCTGCCGACCGTGGCCGCACTTGCAACGCCTGCCGGAGGAGTCGGCCCCGGCAGAAGGCGATCGAGGGGGAGCAGACGCGGCGGGCGGGTCGCCGACCGGGGCGTCGTGCCGCTGAGGGGCGCACGTGCCCGACTCGGCCGAGACTGCGGGATCACCAGGTGCGCTCACGTCGCCCCTTCCTCAACCCCCGTGCGCGCCCGCCGGTCGACGGGACATCCGTGCTACGGCCAGTCAAACGGTCGGCCGCCCCCGCGAGTGCCGACATGCCGACGGTCACCGAGCGACACGCAACACCGTCACCTCGCGTACGCCCCGCCACCGACGGAGCGTGCACGCTCGAGCCGGCATCGTGCTGAGCGGCCCAGCCGCGGCAGGACCGTCGCTCCCAGGATCCGCCCACATCGTGCCCGGCACACACCGTCGTCCATGTCGCCGTAGGCGACGTCCGGCATGACCGGCGGTCTCGCTCCTGGCGCTGTCGGGATCGCCTGCCGGCCTGTCGTGGGTCCCACTGTGCTGATGTGCGCCTGCACCCCCGATGGTAGGCCCTACCGAACCGGGTGAGAGAGGCGACTCGGCGCCTGGGCAGGTCCGGTCGGCGCCCTCCACCCGACTGCGTCGGTCAGGCGTAGTCGGATCCAGGGCGTCGACGCGTCACGGCCCGCCCGCGCCGGTAGGCCCGCCACCCGGCTCGGGCGAGGGCTCGCGGGAGGACCGACCCGGGTCGGTCGACGCCGGCCAACCAGGAGGCGAGCTCCTCAGGCGTCGTGGTGCGCCCGACGGTCAGCCGGGCGACGTCGAACGGGTCGTCGGCGGGCCGGTGCAGGCGGTTGCGGACCGCGGCCCCTGACTCGTGTCCAGCCTCCCGTGCGAGCCGCCGGACCCGCGGCCCGTTGTACCCGTGCGGGTACGCCACGCTCGGCACCGGTCGGCCGAGGCGCCCTTCCAGCAGCTCCTTGGGCCGGTTCAGCTCATCCCGCAACTCCGCGCTGCCCAGTGTGTCTAGCTGGGGATGGCTGTGACTGTGCGCACCGATCTCGACGCCCCCCTCGAGGAGCTCGGGCAGCTGGGACCAGGCGAGCATGGGATCACCTGGACCAGGGCAGCGAGGGCCCCCACCGACGAGCCAGCCGGTGGTCACGAACAAGGTGGCAGGCAGTGCTCGTGCGTGCAGCGTCGGCAGTGCGGCGGTGGCGAAGTCCGCGTAGCCGTCGTCGAACGTGATCACTGCGATCCGGCCGAGGTCGGTCGCCTGGGCCGCTCGCGCCGGTGCCGCGCTGCGCCGTCGCATCAACTCGGTGAAGGTCACGCAGCGGTAACCCGCGGCGACGACCTGGTCCATGTGCTGGGCGAAGGTCGCCGGGGGGACGGCGAAGGGCGCGACGTGTCTCCCGGGGTCGTCGGTGATGGCGTGGTACAGCAGGACCGGGACCAATCGTCCGGGACCGCCGCTCACGGCCGCGCCCCTGGGCGACGCACCGCCGTGTCGGGCTGGGCGTGCGGCGGTCCTGCAGGGGCCGGGACGGTCATCCGGGTACCGCGCACCCGCGCCTGGAGGTGACCCCAGACCAGCCCGGCGACGGTGAGCGTCAGCCCTAGCAGGACACATCCGGCGCGACCCGCGGCGGCGCGGTCCCCGCAGGCGGCGCTTCGGGCATGGCGCAGGACGGCCGATGTGAGCACCCGCAGGACGTACGACCGTTCGCTGGACAGCCCCTCGCCGTGCCCGACCATGCGGGACAGCGCCGCCTTGGAGCGTCCTTCGTAGAGGCAACGGCGCATGAAGTATGCCGCTCGCTGCCGATCCCGGGGCACGGTGTGATCGACCGCGAAGGCGACGTCACGCACCACCCGGCAACGAGGCGCGAGCTCGTGGACCTGGATCCCCAGCAGGGTCTCCTCACACCCGGCGGGGAGCGCCCCGACACGGCCGAGCCCGGTGGAGAACCCGCCCACCCGCTGCAGGACGACCCGGCGCGCGGCCATGCACGCGCCGATCGGGTTACGGATGTCGCTGCCGTCCACGGGCATCCCGCGGTAGTCGCAGCCGACGACCCAGGTGAACTCCTCGGGGAACCACCACGGTGCCTCCCCGCCCTCCCACGCCGGGTGCACCGCGCCCCCGACCACCGCTACGTCCTCCGCGCCCAGGCGCGCCCGGAGTGCGGCCAGGGACCCGGGACGCAGGACAGCGTCGTCGTCGAGGAAGACCACCGCGTCCGCGCTGCAGCTCTGCCAGCCCGTGTTGCGGGCCCCCGACAGTCCCCGGGCCTCCCGGTTCGCCAGGACCCTCACCGCAGTGGGCAGCCTGGCGCGAAGTGTGTCCAGCAGCTCGTCGTTGTAGTCCACGGTCACGACCATCTCGTCGGCCGGGGGCTGGGCCTGGGCCAGGGCGGAGTGGACGGCTGCACAGACCTGGTCCAGCCGACGGTCGGTGTAGGTGCAGATGACGACGGCCAGAGACACGGGCGTCCCCGGGTCCGAGCTCAGCATCTGCTGCCCCCAGTCACGGCAAGGTGGTCGACGGGACGCCCGATGCCCGACCGCACCGGAGTCGGGTGCCCCACCGTGCGTCACCGCGTCCCCGGGGTCAACCCCTGTGCCACCCGGAGTCGCCCGGCCGCCGGCGGAGTCGTGATGACGCCGGGATGAGCACCAGCTGAGACTGAGGTGTACGTCGCGATCACACCACGTTCTGTGACGCCGATCCGGTTTGTCCGCTCGACCGAAGCGCACAGAGGATCCTCGGATCCACATCCGCCCGAGGAGGTCTGGACATCGCGGAGCGCGCTCAGTATCAAATCCATCCTGTCCCGCGCTCACGAGACTTCTCGTTCCTCCTGCATCTCGGCCATTCCACTGAGAGGTGTCCGTGTGCCCTCCCGCGGGTCGGCGCGGCTGCCGACCTCGACCACGTCCCGCTGTACCTGGGGATGATGGCCTCCGGCGCCGGGCGGCCGCCGTTGCACTGCCTGACCTTCGTCCTGCTGCTGGCGGTCGCTGCGGCCGGGGTGCCGCCGGCTGGCGCGGCGCTGGCCGGGTTGAGCCCGGGTGCCGCGGCGCACCTGGTGAGGGACGTCGCGACCGGTCCGGGCATCCCCCTGCTGTGGCCCGTCGCCACCGGAGCGGTGGTTGCTCCACACGGGGCCTACCGCGCGCTCATGGTGGTCCTCATCGGAGCTGCAACCCCCGGCCGGTTGCGGGTCACGGATGCGGTTGACCGGGTCATGCTCGACCGCGGGCGAGCCGCGCGCTGAGCGGACCGATGGATCGAGGGCAGTCGCAGAGCGCGCAGTCCGAGCCAGGCCGGTGGTGCTCGTCGGCGGTGCGCGCGTGCCCGCACGTCCACGACCTGCGCCCGGACGCGGCCTGCGGAGCCACCTGCTCGACCGGGTCCGGGGTGGGACGCGAATCCACCTCTGCCTGGCGCTCGGGTGGGAAGGAGCGCTCGGACTGCATCATGAGGGAGGAGCAGGAACGTGGGTGTGAACGGACCGTCCCGGCCCGGCGACGAGACGGAGGCCGGCAAAATGGAGCGTCGGCGCAAGCCGACGAGGGTTCATGGCCTTCGGCAGCATCATGGCCGGAGTCGACCTCCGTCGTGGGAAGGCGGTGACGGCGCGCCGGTGCGCCCGGTCCTCACCCGGTCAGCGTCCGGATCGCTCCACCACACGGCCGCCTCCGCCTGCGTTGTAGGCGGCGCAGGGCGGGACGACCGGATCACCGGTGGCGTGCCGGGGCAGCCGCCCGCAGTGCGTGGGTCCGCGCCGTACCGCCGCGGGTGTCTGTGAACGCCCCGCCCGCCGCGCGCCGGCAGGTCCTCGAGATGGACTTGGTACCCCTGGACCACGTCCCGCCACCGAGCGAGCAAGTGCGCACCGTCGCCGGTCGGCCGGCGGAGGGTGGCCCCGCCACGGTCCTGGTACGGGTACACGGGTGCCCGGTCCAGCGGGTCGACCTGGACCTCCCAACGAACGCCGACCGGGAGGTGCTGGTGGACCTGCTGGCGGGTCTGGTCGCCGGAGAGGTGGGTGCACACCTGCGGGCGGACGGGGTGGCGCACGCGGACGGAGATCCACTGCCGGCTCCCGGCGCCCCGGTCGCCTGCATCACTCGACTGGCGCTGCCCGCCCCCCTTCCCCGCGTGACGGTCGTGGTGCCCACGGTGGGCCGCGAGGCCCTGACCGGCTGCCTGCGGTCACTCCTGGACCAGGACTACCCCGACTACGAGCTGGTCGTGGTGGACAACGCCCCCTCGCCAGCCGCGCGGTCCGTGCTGGACCGGGTCCTGGCGGCGGTGAGTGATCCGGTGGGCCGGGTGCGGCGCGTGGCCGAGAGCCGAGCGGGGGTGTCTTACGCCCGCAACCGTGGGCTGGCCGAGGCGACCGGTTCGCTCGTCGCCTTCGCGGACGACGACGTACTGGTCGACCGAGGCTGGTTGCGCGCACTGGTGGCGGCCTTCGATGCGGTGCCGGGCGTCGCCTGCGTGACCGGACTGGTGCTGCCGTGGGAGCTGGAGACCCGCGAACAGCTGTGGTTCGAGCAGTACGGCGGTTTCGCGAAGGGCTTCCACCGCCGGGCCTTCGACCTGGACCACCACCGCGACCCGCACGTCCTGTACCCCTACCTTCCCGGCCGGTACGGCACCGGAGCCAACATCGCCGTCCGGACCGAGGTCCTGCGGCGGCTGGGTGGTTTCGACCCGGCGCTCGGCGGACGTCGTCCCGCGGTCGGCGGCGAGGACCTGGACGTGCTGCTGCGCATCGTGCTGGCCGGGGCGGTCCTGGTGTACGAGCCGCAGGCCCTGGTGTGGGTCCAGCCCTTCCGGGAGCTGCGGGCCCTGCGTCGGCAGATGGTCGTCTACGGGCGCGGACTGTCGGCGGTGATCGTGAAGGCCGCGCTGACCGAGCGCGCCGTCGGCTGGGACGTGCTGCGCCGGCTCCCCGCGGGGCTGCGCTTCCTGCTGGACCCCCGCAGCACCAAGAACGCCGGCAAGAACGACTACCCGGTCGAGTTGACCCTCCGCGAACTGGGCGGTGTCGTCAGCGGACCGCCCGCCTACCTGTGGGCCAGGCTCCGGGAGGACCGTCCGGGCCGGGCTCAGCGGTCGGGCTCGTCCTCGAGCTCATAGACGGTCGCCGTCGGGCCGGTGGAGTACATCTGCCAGTCCGGCGCGGAGGCAAATGCCCTCGCGAGCTCGGCGGAGTCCGCCAGAGCCTGGACGCCGTACCGGTCGGTGTCGGCCCGGGCAGAGGTGGAGACGACGAGGAAGCAGGAGGCCGTGCAGCGGGGTCGCAAGTCGGCCGCCAGGACCGCCACCTGTCGGACGGCCTCGGCACGTGAACCGGGGTGGGCGTCCAGCCGGGCGGCCGGTCCGTCGAACACCACCGCGTCGTACCTCACGTCGAAGTACCTCTCGGTGGAGCGCCCTGGAGTGGCGGCGAAGGTGCCCAACGCGTAGATGGTCGAGCCCACCGGCGCGTTCCGCTCGACCACCCCCAGCTGCTGGGCCTCGTCGGCCCGGACCACCCTCGCCCAGTCCATCCCGGTGAGCCCGAAGGCGTTGACCCCGACCAGCACCACCATGCCGGCCGCGAGCAACGGCGCTGCCCACCGCCGCGGCCGGTTCAGCAGCGCCGCACAGAGGCACAGCCAGGGCAATGAGAACAGGGCGATCCGGAAGATCGCCTCCTGGCCGTAGTTGGACGCCAGGGCCAGCACCAGGGGACTGGCCGCGGCGGTCGTCAAGGCCCAGGCCCGGCGGTCCCGGCGCTGCCACAGAGCCAGGAGCGCCGCCAGCCCGACTCCCACCAGCACCAGGGAGGGCAGCCCGAACACGAGCCGGGTGATCAGGGACTCGCTGTGCTCGGTGGTGACGGTCGACGGCGGCCGGATGTTGCCGAAGATGTTCCCGAGCGCCGACATCGAGAGGTACTGGCCCACCTGGCCGCGGTTCAGGACGGCCCAGATGACAGCTGGCACCAGCGTCGCCACGGCCGGCCACCGCGGACGGACCAGCCCGAAGCCCATGAGCACGACCAACGCCGCGGTCAGCAGGTACGGGGAGATCTGGTGTGTCACGGCTGTCGCGCAGGAGAGTGTCACCACGAGGAGCACCCGTGTGGCCCGGTGCGTGTCCGGACCCCAGGTGCGCACCACGAGGGCAGCGACGACCAGGCACAGGAAGAAGCCGAGCGACTGGGGTGAGAAGTAGGTGACGTTGAGGGTGTTGGCCAGCACGAACGTCGCGGCCGCCCACCACGCTCGCGGTCGGGAGAGTCCGAGGCCGCCTGCGAGCACCCGGACGGCCACCACCGTGGCCGCCGTGACGGCCACCGGCCAGTACGTCGCGACGGTGGTCAGGGGCTGGTCGATGCGCGCGACGTCGGACAGCCACGCGGTCGCGGCGAACAACCCGGCCCACGCGTGGTAGATGTCCGCGACCCTGTCCAGCTGGTGGAACGTCCGAATGAACTCCACCACGCCGATGTGGCGCGAGGCCGGCATCACGGTCGGCGTGCCGTAGGCGATCGCCTGAGAGAGGACCACCGGCAGGGACAGCAGCAGGACGGCGACGCCTGGGCCGACTCCGTGGAGGAGGGCGATGGCCACAGCTGTCAGCAGCAGGAACAGACCCAGGTACCAGGCGGGCCCCACGATGGTCAGCAGCCCACCGGGTGTGGGTGGTTGGCGGTGCACCCGGGCGTCCACGATCGTCAGGACCAGGCCGGTCACCGCCATCGACCAGGACACCAGCTGCGCCCTCGGCACCTGGGGGATCTCCAGCCGTATCCCACGCGGTGACCAGGACAGGAACTCGCGGCGCAGATGGAACAGCAGCCAGAGGGCGCTGACACACGCCCAGCCGAGAAACGCCCCGAAGGGATGCCAGGCGCCGGTGACCGCCATCAGCATGGCGGTCGACACGCACGCCGACAGACTCGTGGCCACGGACACCACCACGAGCGAGGAGACGTCCGCCGTGCGCAGGCCGAGCGCGGGCGCAACCCCGAAGCACAACAGGAAGCAGGTGGTGGCGCCCGCCGCGAATCCGCCGTCCCACCCGGTGGCCGACGAGACTGCCGTACCGAGCAAGAGGAGCAGGGCGCCGGCCGCCAGCAGCGCCCGGGCCGATGCGGTGGCCGGGCTCCCGGTGGGCGCCATCGGCAGGCATCGCCCGCCCGGCTCGCCGCCGCGCGGGGACCGGCCCGGCAGGAGCACGTGGGTGCCAGCTGGATCGGTCAGCTCGGCGTCGTCCGGTAGAGCGCTCATCCTGACGACAACCGGATGCCGGTCGCCGGCGCGCGTCCCTTCACCCGCGCGTCCTGGTCGCTGCCGCCCCTCATGCGCGCCGGCCTAGGCCCCGTAGCTCTCCACGCGCACCCAGTCGACCTCGATGAAGCCGCGCGCGTCCTCGGGCGGCTCCTCCGAGGTGGCGGTGCCCGCCTGCAGGACAAGGTGCATGGGCTCCTGTGGCACTGCGGTGGTGGAGCTGCCGACCAGCTCGCCGTCCAGGTAGAAGGTCACCGCCTTCGGCGTCCACTCGATCACCGTGGTCTGCCACTCCTCCATGGTGCGGTGGGTGTCGAACTGGTCCTGCTCGCCGTTGGCGTCCGCATGGTGGGCATAGGCCTTGATCGTGCCGGTGAGCCGGCCCTCCGGGAAGTCGATCTCCCCGTCGTGCGGCCAGGCATCCGAGTCCGGCCAGAGCAGGAACGCCAGGCCGTAGCCGGCGACCGGGTCGGCGCGCCAGCGGATGGTGTACCGGCCGAAGCGCTGCCCGTGGGTCCGCTCGGCCACCAAGGCCGCTCCGAGGAACTCGCCGTTGTCGAAGTGCATGTCGAAGCGGAGCCGGCCGTCCTCGGCCGAGAGCACCCGGCTCGGCGCGTACGTGCCGGTGCCACTGGTGTCGGCCCAACCGTCGTGGTAGAGGTTCCACTGCGCGCGATAGGAGCTGTCGGTGAACTCGCCCACCGGCACGTCCTCGGAGAAGTCCTCCTGGAGCAGTGGGTGCCAGCGTGACCCCTCCTGCTTCTTCCAGCCCACGGTCAGCGTGCCCGCCATCACCGCGGCCACGAGGACGGCCACCACCACCCAGGTGGACCGGTGGCCGGACCGGCGGACCGGATGAGCACCTTGCGCCACGTCGCGGTGGCGCTCGGTCACAGGCATGGGCATCCAGCATCCCAGTGGGTCGAGCCCAGGCACAGGATCACCCGGTCGCCGTGCCTGCCTGGTCCTGGCACGGGGCTCCTCCCGACGTCTCGGCCGCGTGAGCGACGTGTCGCCGAGACCGCGCAACGTGTCAACACGTGGATACCTGTCCGGCGGCGTCCTGTCCATAGCCCCGGTGCTGGTCCCCGCTGCGGACAGCCGAGGGGGACGGCTCCAGGACCGAGACCAGAGCCGCGGCTGCCACCATGGGGACAGCCCCGGCTCTCGCAACCATCGGCGGCGCTCCGCCATCGAGGGGCGGCGGACGAACGGAGGAGCTGCGTCAGTGGTCACCGATCACGCCGGACCGGGCAACTGGGAGGCTGACCGGCCGAACGGCGCGGTCGACCAGCCGGTCGGGTCACTCGCGTGCGTCGTCCTGGCCCACGACGACCCGCGACACGTCCGCCGACTGATCGACTCGCTCGACCCCTTCCCGGTGTTCCTGCACTGCGACGCACGCACCCCGGGGTCGGTGTTCGAACAGATGACCGCAGGTCTGCCCGACCGGGTGCAGGTGCTGCCGCGACGGAGCACTCCCTGGGCCGGGTGGGGACTGGTGGCCGCCGAACTCGACGGCTACCGCGCGGCCCTGGCGACCACCCGAGCGTCCCACGTCGCCTTGCTCTCCGGCTCGGACTACCCGGTGCGGTCCTCCCGAGACATCGCTCGCCTGCTCGGGCCCCTGGCCGGCCGTTCCGTCACCTGGTCGAATGACATGCCCATCGCCGGCTGGGAGCTGGGCGGTGGCCTGCTGCGGTTGCGCTTCTCGTACGCGCCATGGCGCAAGCACATGCTGCTGCTCCCGGTACCCCGCCCACTGCCCTCGGGGGTCGTGCCGGCCGGCGGTTCCCAGTCCAAGGTGCTGGCCCGCAGCCACGCCCAGGCGCTCCTCCGCGTGGTCGACCAGCGTCCCGACCTGCCCCGTCGGTGGCGGCGCACCTGGATACCGGACGAGACGTTCGTGTACTCGGTGCTGCACTCGCCGGCGCTGGTCCCCGGGTGGCGCGCGGAGCACGTCCCGGCCAGCGCGTGGTTCATCCGCTGGCCCGACGCCTCGGTGAAGAGCCCACCATGGCTCGGCATGGCGGACCTGCCGGAGCTGCGCCGGGCCCTCGACGACGAGGAGCGGTGCCGGACGCTGATGTTCGCCCGCAAGTTCGGCACTGCCGCCGACACGGCCGTCCTCGACGAGATCGACCGCTCGCTGCGCGTCGCCGGCACCGATGGGGCGGCCGGGCCGACCTGACCGTGCCGGCCGGCCCGGCCGCAGGTGGGCGGTGTCGCGGCGAACGCCGCGCGGTTGAGGGTGGGAGCACGGCCCTCCGATGTCTATCCTTCGCCAGGATGGCGACGGAAACGGGGGGCATCCCGACGGGTCCCCCGCCGCCTGGCCGGCCGGACCACGAGCCGGCCCCCCTCGACCCGGTACCGGCCGGCAGTGACCTCCTCCGGGTCAGCCCCCCGCCGCTGACCGGACCGCTGGCCCCCGAGGAGGCCGGACCACCAGCGCCCGCCAGCACCGCGACGAGTCCGCTGGCCAGGCTCTTCGGTCGCGGCTTGCTGTACGTGGTGGTCGCGTCCCTGCCCTACGTGACCGCCACGGTGGTCTCTCCTGTCCTCGCCTACCAACTCGGTCCGCGCGGGCTGGGCCTCCTCGCCTCGGCCATCGCCGTCCACCAGGTGCTCCTCGTCGTCGCGGTTCTGGGGCTGGACCAGGCACTCATCCTCCAGCGGGTCGAGGACGGTGACGACCAGGCGGCCCGGGGCCTGGTCATGGTCGGGATCGCCACTGCCACGGTCGTCACGGTGGTCGTCGGCGTGACCGGGCCACTGTGGAGCGCCGCGCTCGGCTTCGACGGCTTCGACCCGCTGGTCCTGGCCACCGTCCTGTGGACGACTCCCGCTGCCACCGTCTTCCTCGTCCTGGCACTCCTGACCGGTCAGGACCGGCTGCGCGCCTACAGCGTGATCTCGTTCCTCTCCACGGTGGGCAGCCAGGTCGTGGGGCTCGTCCTGCTGTTCACGGTGCACCGCAGCGCGCAGGCCTACGCCTGGGGAGGAGTGGCCGGGCAGGTCGTCGCGATGGCCGTCGGCGTCGCCCTGGTGCGCCCGCGGTGGCGGGGGCTGCTGGACCTGCCGGTGCTGCGCCGGGCGGTTCGGTTCGGCCTACCGCTCATGATCGGCGGACTGTCCCGGTTCATCCTGGACGCCGGCGACCGGGTCGTCGTCCAGCGCCTGTTGGGCCCGGTCGAGGCGGGCCGCTACCAGGTGGGGTACACCGTCGGTGCCATCGCGGTGACCGTGGTGATGCTGACCAACCAGGCGTGGGCCGCGCGGATCGCCGAGGTCACCGACGCCGCTGAGCGGCTGGAGCTGATCGGTCGATCGCGCGACGCGCTGTACGCCGCCTTCGCACCGATGGTCGTCGGCACCGTGCTCGGAGCCCCGCTCGTGCTGCGACTGGTCGCGCCGGCCAGTTTCCGGCCGTCGTCGCTGCTGGCCGTCGTCCTGCTCGTCGTGCTCTCCGGGATCCCGGTGGTGGCGTCGCTTGCCTCCGGCCGGGCCCTGATCATCGCCCGCCGGGTGCGGCCGCTCGCCGTCGCCACCGGCGCCGCCGCTGTCGTCAACATCGGCCTGAACCTGCTGCTGGTGCCCCACTGGGGACTGCTCGGGTCTGCCGGCGCGACGACCGTCGCATTCACCCTCCAGGCCGTGCTGCAACGGCTCTCGCTGCCGGCGGGCACCCAGTGGCCCCGGCCCGCAGCGCGCCCGAAGGCCGTCCTGACGATCGCCTGCTCGCTGGCGGCCGCCTCCGTCCTGCTGCCGCAGGATCCCGCGTGGATCGCTGTCCGCACCGGTCTCGCCCTGCTGTGCATCCCCTGGCTGCTGAGCAGCCTCCGACGGGCGCGGAGCCCGGTGGAGGGAGCCGGCTAGTCCCGGAAGCGCAGCGCCCGCTTGACCAGGTGCCGGGCGCGCTGGTCCACCTCGGTCAGGGGCAGCCGTTCCATCCGGAACGCCGGGTAGTCGACCGGGATGCCGCCGAAGGACGCCTTGAACCGGGCCAGGCCGCTGCCCGGCGCGCTGTCGCCCCAGTGGTAGAACCGGGCACCCTCGGAGACGGCGTGCTCGATGGCGAGCCGGTGCAGCAGGTCGTTCGCCCGGACGGGACCGGCCAGTTCCTTGTCCATCGCCCCGCGCCAGTAGACGACGTGGTCACCGAGTCGGAGGGTGACGATCGCCGCTGCGGGCTGCCCCGCCAGCGACGCGAGCCACACCCCACAGGCGCTGCCCAGCAGTGACGCCACCGTGGCGAACTTCCGGACCGGGTCACGCCGCCGAGCGCGGGCCAGGGCCAGCCACTCCGGCTCGTGCTGGTTCCCGGCCCAGCGGCGGACGGAAAGCCGGTAGAGCCCGTCGAATGCCGGTACGAGCCGGCCGCTCGTGTCGTGCTCGACGGTCAGCGGCGACCGCTCGGCCTTGCGCACCGCGCGACGGGCGCTGGCGCTGAACCGTCCGGTCCACAGCGCATCGAAGCCCCCGGTGAGCCCCAGCAGGTGTGCGGTGTGGGGGAGCCGTCGGGCGCCTGCGGGCGCGCCTGCCAGATAGGCGTCGGCGCGGCGCGGGGCCGGGCGGAGCGACACACGCAGAGCAGGGTGCTCGGCCAGGTCGGCGAAGACGGCGGCCACGTCGCCGGCGGGGAGGTCGCGGCAGGGGACGACGAGACCACCGGTGCCCCAACCGAAGGGATGCGAGGCGAGCTCGAGCGGCAGCGTCCGCCCGGCACCGCCACCCGGTCGCAGCACCGCGGGCAGGACTGCGCGGGCACCGCTGGGCAACTCGTACAGGCGGCTGGCATCACGCCCGCCGGACACCGCCACCACCGCGTCGGTCCAGCCCGGCTGCTGGAAGGGCAGCGCCTCCGGGTCGGCGGCAAGCAGGTCGAGCCACTCCTCCCGGGGGGCGGGGGAGGCGAGCAGCCGAGCGCGGTCGCCGCGGCCGGGGGAAGCGGCCGCACCGCCACGGAGTCGCCCGGGGTTCACAGACACCGGAGGACCGCCCGGACGTTGCGCCACCGCCACACCAGCAGGGAGTGCTCCACGTGAGCGTCCTGCTGGGCCGACATCAGCGTCACGTGGCGCAGCCAGTACAGGAGCGTCACGGAGCTGTCGGGGATGCCGGCGTCCCAGCACCATCGGGCGTGCCGCAGCACCCGCTCGCTGTCCGGCGACCAGGTGCCCGCGTGCATCACTTCGGCGACCACCGTCCCGAGGTCCACGCCCCGTTCGACGGCCGAGCCGAACAGCGCCAGGTGCAGGAGGTCGTGCGCCGGCAGCTCCTGCGGTGCAGCGCAGTCCCAGTCGACGAGGCCGGTCGGGGCGCCGGTTCCCGGGTGCACCCGGACGTTCCCCAGCCAGAGGTCACCGTGCACCCAGCCGGCGTAGGCCCGCCGCCCGTCGAGGTCCGCCCGCAGTCGGTGCCGCAGCCGGGTGAGGGACCTTCGCAACGGCCACCGCCGCAGAACGGTGCCCAGCGCTGCTACGGGCTCATCGACCCAGCGCTCGAGCAGCGCGTCGTCGACCCGCACGGCGACAGCAGTGGCGCGGTGCAGGGTGGTCACCGCGAGGGCGCTGCGTTCCCGGACGGGGTCGCGCAGGTCGCGCCGGGTGGCGAGCGCCTCGGTGGCGTCGACCCCGGGCAGGTGGTCGTCGAGCGCGTACGACCACCGACCCGCGGTCCCCTCGCCGCGACGGGTGGGCAGCAGGTCCCGCACCTCGGCCAGCCCGGGGGTGGCCGCCAAGGCCCGCAGTGCCCGGCCTTCCTGCTGCAGGGCTCCCGCCGCGGACGCCGACACCCGCAGCACCGCCGCGGGTGGACCTCCCGGCGGACCCACCGGGAACACCGCCGTGCCTGTGCTGGTCCACTTTCCCGGGCCGGCTTCGAACCGGGTGAGCCGCGCGAGCTGCGGCCGCTGGGCGAGGTCGGCCAGGGCCGTGGCGGCCACTGCGGTGGCCTCGTCGAGGGCCCGGCGTCGGTGCGACCCCTGCCATCGCCCGGCGGCCGCCCGGGCGAGGGCCCCCGGTGCTCCTGCCGTCACGGCGTGAGCGCGGACTCGGGGGTCACCGGTCGACCGCGGTGCCACCGGTCGACGCAGGCGCCCCAGATCAGCACCAGGGCCTCGCTGCGCACCCGATCGGCGTCGAGGGAGGCGTCGAGACGGTGGACGGGCAGCTCGCCGTCCAGGCTCAGGTACCCGCTTGCCTCCGCCTCGGTCTCGGCCAGGCTGTTCTCGGCCTTGCGGGCGTGCGCCACGGAGCCCGCGAGCTCCAGCAGCAGCACCAGGTCGGGGGCGGGACACGAGCGGGACAGCAGCCACATGTAGGCGCGTTCAGCCAGACCGGCCCCGGGCTCCGCGGGCCGGCGCGCGTCGTAGACGTACCGATCGAAGACGACGAGCCGACCACGGGCCTGGTGCAGCTGGGCACGGAGGAAACGGGCCCATCCCCTGAATGGGCGAGTTGCGGCCGCGGCCACCCGTCGAGCTCCGGTGGCGTCGTCCGTCCCCTTCCACAGGCCCATGTACACCTGCGTGACGGGCAGCGGGAAACAGTCGGCGATCCCGGCGGCCAGCGTCGACTTCCCGGCCCCGTTCGGGCCCAGCAGCGCCACGCTGAGCCCCCGCCGGCGGCCGAGCAGCGCCGGGCGAGTGAGGGCGCGGCGGGCGAGCGCCGACGTCCGCCGGACCCGCGCCGGGTAGGGCATCGAACGGCGCCACGCAGTGGAGAGCCCGTCGGCGACGGCGGCCAGCCGAGCCCAGTCCCCGGCACCGGCCAGGTCGCGCAGCACTCGGGAGCCGACCGGGCTGTTAGGCACCGCGTCGATCGCACGCGCGATCTCGCCGTCGGTACGAGCACCACGTGCGCCGGTGGTCAGCCGGTCGCGGTAGTGCAGCGGGACGCTGCCCTTGTCCAGCAGGCAGTGCAGCAGCAGCAGCCAGAACGCGTCGTCCGGCGAGGGCATCACCACAGCGCCCTGCCGGACCCTGCGCCGGAGGGCCCCGGCCGCGAACGGGGTGGTGATCGCCCCGTCACGGCCGAAGGCGACCCGCTCGGTCACGTCCAGGGTGAGGAACCGGCCAGCCGCAGCGTCCAGCCGGAGGTACAGGAGGGAGGGCGGCGCCTGCCAGCCGGGCACGCCCACGAAGCCGCAGGCCCGTGCTGCGGAGTCGAACGCGCGGATGTCGCCGGGGTCCACCAAGAAGTCGACGTCCCCAGGAGGCTGGTCGACGTCCCGGGGGAGGCGGAGCAGGCACCAGGCGACCTGGGCACCGTCGAGTGCCTCGCCGAGCAGCTCCAAGTCACGGTGCAAGGCGGAGCCCTCCCATTGGCGCGGACGTCGGCCGTCCTGGGATCCGCAGTGTGCCAGCTGGCCGCGGTCCAGGGCACCGTCCCGGCATACGGGATGCGTGGCAGGCCCGGTTCCTCCTGTCCGCCGCCGCTGCCGTGGCGCTGCACCTGGCTGTCGAGCGGCCCATGAACCGGTTGATGCGGTGCCGCGGCCGGAGTCGCGCGCTAAGCGGACCGGTCGGGCACTGACCGCAGAGCCGGCCATTGCGCGGGCGACGCCAGCCGCCGCCCGTAGGTCCCGGTGGGCTCCGACGCCGACCTCGGCCGGCGGGGACGCCGCACGGTGAGGCCGTCCTGTCATCCGTGGGGCGGAATCAACTCCTCAGCGGACGACGGAGCGCGCCTCGCCGGCGGCGGCCTGTGCCTCCCGCGCCTCCAGTCGCTCCCGCTGCGGGACGACGGTGTACTTGGGGTCCTTGGCGCTCTGCATGCCGGCCTCGAAGACGCCCATCCGGGTCAGCAGCGACCCGGCAGCCAGCAGCCCGCCGCCCAGCACCGCGCCCACCCGGGTGCGGCCGGCGAGCGCGGTGAGGCCCGCGCCGCTGAGCGTCGCGGCCTTCGCCGCACGCAGCAGCCTGCCGGCCTTGCCCAGGTGGTAGGGCTCGCTGACGATGCCGTGGCCGTTCTCCACCCGGTGGATCGCGGCCAGCTCGATCCCCACTCCGGCCAGGGCCACCGTGCGGGAGGGCCCCGCCTCCTCGACCGGCGTCAGCGCCATGGTGAGCCCGCCGCCGGCGGCCATCGCCGAGCCGGCGAAGACGAACGGCAGCTCGTCGTGCGGCGCGTGCCAGGACGGCACCGCGGTGTTGGCGATCAGCACCGCGGTGTAGGTCGCCATCGGACCGCCGAAGGCGGCAGCGCCCAGCGCGGTCAGCTTCCGCAGCACCGGGAACGAGCCGGCCACCTTCGGCAGGAACGGGACGACCCGGGTCGCCGCCTTGGCCACCGGCCGCACGTCCAGCAGCCGCAGCCCGGCGGCCGCGGCCGCGAAGGTGCTGAACGGCGACAGGATGTAGGAGCCGACCGACAGCGGCGACGTCGGCTTGAACACCCGCAGCATGTGCAGGAAGCGCGCCGGCCGGCCCAGGTCGTCGATCAGCAGGACCACCGAGCCCAGCGCGCTCGCCCCGGCCACGTACTCGGCGTTGCGGGCCAGCGCCGGCCGGCCGGTGAACTCGGCCAGCGCGGCGATGACCGACGACGTCCCGGCCGCGCCGCCGAGGAAGAAGTAGATCGGGACCTCGGGGTTCTTCCAGGTCGGCGACTTGATGATCTGCCGGCCGTAGTACGAGCTGAACTCGGCCTCCGGGACCATCGCGGCCTCGCGGTTGCCGCTCCCCCAGCCCCCGCCACCGCGCCGGCGGCGGCGCTTGGGCCGGGTCAGGTCCTCCCCGCCGGCGCGGTGCCAGCCGGCGCCGGGGGTCGAGGGCGCCTCGCCCGCGGTCTCGTCGGCGGCCGGCGCGCCGCCGGGCTGCGAGTGCGTCACGAGCGCCTCCTGCCCAGGAACGACGTGACCACGACACCGACGATCATCGCCGCGCCGGCCGCGGCGGACCGCCACATCGAGGGCAGGTCGCGGGTGGTCACGATCGGGTCCGGCGGCAGGCCGTAGACCTCCGGCTCGTCGAGCAGCAGGAAGAACGCCCCGACACCGCCGACGCCGTCCTTCTCGTCCCGGCCGTACAGCCGCGCGGTCTCCACGCCCTGCCCCTTGAGCGTGGCCAGCCGGGCGTCGGCGCGGGCCTGCAGCTCGTCGAGGTCGCCGAACTGGATCGACTGGGTCGGGCACGCCGTCGCGCACGCCGGCTGCAGCCCGTCGGTCAGCCGGTCATAGCACATCGTGCACTTGAAGACCCGACCGTCGTCCTTGCGCTGGTCGATCACGCCGTAGGGGCAGGCCGGCACGCAGTAGCCGCAGCCGTTGCAGATGTCGCCCTGCACGACGACGGTGCCGAACTCGGTCCGGAACAGCGCCCCGGTGGGGCACACGTCCAGGCAGCCGGCGTGCGTGCAGTGCTTGCAGACGTCGGAGGACATCAGCCAGCGGATCTGCTTGTCCGCCCCCGACTGCCCGGTCTGCGGGTCGAACTCCGACAGGGCCTCGGCGTTCAGCACGCTCTGCTGCGCGTCGGCCAGGCTGTTCGCGTGCGCGTTCGCCGGTGACCGGCCACCGCCGTCCCGGTCGTCGCCGGGCCGGCCGAAGCTGGGCATCGGCAGGTCGACGGCACGGCTCTGCTCGATGAACGCCACGTGCCGCCAGGAGTTGGCGCCGAGCTGCCCGGTGTTGTCGTAGGACATCCCGGACAGCCCGATCTGGTCCTTGACGCCGTGCGAGTCGTCCATCGGGAGCGTGTTCCACTCCTTGCAGGCCACCTCGCAGGCCTTGCAGCCGATGCACACCGAGGTGTCGGTGAAGAACCCGACGCGGGCAGGGTGGTCCGCCTCGTAGCCGGCGTCCTCCTGCACGTCGGGCAGCGGCCCGAACAGCCGGTTCTTCGGACTTGGACCCTCCAGACCCGGACTCGCCGAGCTGACCGCGGTCATGGGGACACCTTCCTCGACGTCACGCGCCCGCCTCTTCCATCCGGCTCGGGTCCTCGTCCGGCGCCCGGCCGTTGACCCCGACCCGCCCCGACTCCACGCCGGCTCGGCGGCGGTAGGCCTCCACGTACTCCAGCAGCTCCGGGCCGCGGGGCCGGCGTCCGGGCACGATGTCGGCGGTGCTGACCTTGTCCTCCTGGATGTGGGTGTTGGCGTCGAGCACGATGCCCAGCAGGTCGTTGGCCGAGTCCCCGGTCGAGATGCCGGCGTAGGACCAGTGGTAGGGCATGCCGATCTGGTGCACCACCTGACCGTCGCGCAGCCTGATCGGCCGGATCCGTTCGGTGACCAGGACCTTCGCCTCGATCGCCGTCCGGGCGCTGACCAGGGTGGCGTACTCGCCGTTGGTCAGGCCCCGCAACTGGGCGAGCTCCGGGCTGACCTCCACGAAGAACTCCGGCTGGAGCTCGGCCAGGTAGGGCAGCGTGCGGCTCATCCCGCCGGCAGTGTGGTGCTCGGTCAGTCGGTAGGTGGTCACCTGGAACGGGAAGACCTCGCTGAGCGAGGGGTTCTCCCGGTTCCACGGCCCGGCGATCCGCTCGATCGTCGGGCTGGACTGCTGCTTGTAGAAGGCGTTCTCCACCACCGACTCGGCCGGTTCGTAGTGCGTCGGCAGCGGCCCGTCGACCAGGCCGGCGGGCGCGTACAGCCAGGCCTTGCCGTCGCCCTGCATGACGAACGGGTCGGTCCCGGAGAGCGCGGCCTGTGCCTTCGCGCCGTCCGGCGGCACGTAGTCCGGCCGCTTGGTCGCCTCGAAGTCCGGGACGTCCGGGCCGGTCCACCGCCCGGCGTCCTCGTCCCAGTACACGTAGCTCTTCCGCTCGCTCCACGGCTTGCCGTCCGGGTCGGCCGAGGCGCGGTTGTAGAGGATCCGGCGGTTGAGCGGCCAGGCCCAGCCCCACTCCAGGGCCACCGGGCCCTGCTCGCGGCCCGGCTTGCGCCGTGCGGCCTGGTTGACCTCGTCGGCGTAGACGCCGCTGTAGATCCAGCAGCCGCCGGTGGTCGACCCGTCGTCCTTCATCTCCAGGTAGGAGCTCAGCGCCCGGCCGTCCGGTCCGGTGCCGTTGATCTCGCGCAGCACGGCCTCGGCGTCGGGGTCCTGGGTCTCCCCGTGCAGCGGGTAGTCCCAGGTCAGGTGCAGCAGCGCCTGGTCGCGGGGGTCGGTCGACCCGGCCAGCCGCTCCCGGATGATCCGCCCCAGGTGGTAGTAGAACCACAGGTCGCTGCGGGCGTCCATCGGCGGCTCGACCGCCTTCTCCCGCCACTGCAGCATCCGCTGGGTCTGGGTGAAGGTGCCCTCCTTCTCCACGTGCGTGGCGGCGGGCATGAAGAAGACCTCGGTGCCGATCGTCTCGGGCGCGAGCTCGCCCGTCTCGATCTCGGGCGACTCCTTCCAGAACGTCGCCGACTCGATCATCTGGAGGTCGCGGACCACCAGCCAGTCCAGGTTGGCCAGGCCGAACCGGTTCATCCGGCCGTTGGGGTGACCGACCGACGGGTTCTCCCCGACCAGGAAGTAGCCGTGCACCTTGCCCGCGATCATGTCGGCGATCGTCCGGTACGAGCTGTGGTCGCCGTTGATCTTCGGGATCCAGTCGAACCGGAAGTCGTTCTCCGGCTGCGCCGCGTCGCCGAACCAGGCCTTGAGCAGGCTCACCGTGTAGGCACGCTTGTTGCCCCAGAACCCGGCCTTGCCGTCGGCGTCGGCGACGTAGTCGTCCAGCGAGCCGTGCTGCAGGGCGTGCGGCATCGGCAGGTAGCCGGGCAGCAGGCTGTACAGCGTCGGGACGTCGGTCGAGCCCTGGATGCTGGCGTGCCCGCGCAGCGCCAGGATCCCGCCGCCGGGCCGGCCGATGTTGCCCAGCAGCGTCTGCAGGATGGAGGCGGTGCGGATGTACTGCGCGCCGACGCTGTGCTGCGTCCAGCCCACCGAGTAGACCCACGCCGTCGTGCGCTCACGGTTGCTGTTGCTGGTCACCCACCGCGCCACCTGCTCGAAGACGGCCGGCTCGATGCCGCAGACCTCGGCGACCATCTCCGGGGTGTAGCGCGCGAAGTGCCGCTTGAGCACCTGGAACACGCTCCGCGGGTGCTGCAGCGTCTCGTCCCGCTTGGGCTTGCTCGGGATCGGCGGCCCGCCGCTGCCGGCCGCCTGGGCCCGGTCGGAGGACTTCACGTCGTGCTGCTGCTCGCCACGGTCCTGCTCGGCGGTCCGGGCCGGGTCCGACGAGTTCGAGTGCGGCTGCTCCTCCGGCTCGTACTGCCAGCTGGCCTCGTCGTAGTGGCCGTTCTCCGGGTCGAAGCCGGAGAACAGGCCGTCGAGCTCCTCGGTGTCGACGAAGTCCTCGCCCACCAGCGCCGCGGCGTTGGTGTAGGCGGTCACGTACTCCTTGAAGTACAGCTCGTTGTCCAGCACGTACTTGATCAGGCCGCCGAGGAAGGCGATGTCGGTGCCGATCCGGATCGGCACGTGCAGGTCGGCGACCGCGCTGGTCCGGGTGAACCGCGGGTCGATGTGGATGATCTTCGCGCCGCGCGCCTTGGCCTCCATCACCCACTGGAAGCCGACGGGATGGCACTCGGCCATGTTCGAACCCTCGATGACGATGCAGTCGGAGTTCGCCAGGTCTTCCTGGAAGTTGGTGGCGCCACCACGGCCGAACGAGGCTCCCAGACCGGGAACCGTGGAGGAGTGCTATATGCGCGCCTGGTTCTCGATCTGGATCGCGCCCAGGGCGCTGTACAGCTTCTTCATCAGGTAGTTCTCTTCGTTGTCCAGCGTCGCGCCGCCCAGGCTGGCGAAGCCCATGGTGCGGTTGACCCGCCGGCCGCCGTCCTCCTCCTGCCAGCCCTTGCGCCGGGCCTCGAGCACCCGGTCGGCGATCATCTCCATCGCCGTGTCGAGGTCGAGGTCCTCCCAGTCGCTGGCGTGGGGACGCCGGTAACGCACCTTCGTCTCGCGGGTCGGGCTGGTCACCAGCTGCTTGCTCGCGCTGCCCTTGGGGCACAGCCGGCCGCGGCTGATCGGCGAGTCCGGGTCGCCCTCGATCTGGACGACCTTCTCGTCCTTGACGAACACCCGCTGCCCGCAGCCGACGGCGCAGTACGGGCAAACCGACCGCGCCACGCGGTCAGCGGTCGCCGTGCGGCTGACCACCGCCTCGGTGGCCTTGCTCCGCGCGGCCTTGCCGCGACCCAGCGGATCGTCCCCAGTGAGCTGCCGGAACACCGGCCACGCGTCGAGCCACGTCTTCACAACGCTGAGCTTGCCACCCGGCAGCGGCGGACGCGCGCCCACCGTCCCGGCGGGCCGGGGCGGCTCAGGAGTCCCGGCCGGCCGGACGGAACAGCAGGACGGCGACGGCGACGAGGCTGAGCAGCCAGCCGGCGAGGACGAAGAGGTCGCCCTCGTGCAGGCCGTGCGAGTGGGTCACGTGCACCACCACCGGGCCGTCGTTGATGTAGCGGCCGGTGAGCAGGAGGAACGCGAAACCGGTCACCACGACCGTGGAGACCACAGCGGACAGCCAACGGAGCACCCGGGGCAGGTTAGTCGCGGCACCTGTGAGCGGGCTGGGAGCTCAGGCGTCTCAGCCGGACGGGGCCGGGCGCCGGCACAGGTACAGCCGCTGCTCCTCCGGGGGGACGCCGTGGCGGCGGGCCTCCTCCGCCGACAACGGCAGCGGCACCGGCACGACCGCCCAGCCCTCTTCCTCCAGCCGCTGCGGGAAGTCACGGCCGTAGCGGCGGACGTGGTCGGCCTGGCCGAAGGCCGCGGCCCGTCCTGCCGGGGTGGTGATCGACGGGTCCTCGTAGGTGACCGGCCGGTCCTCCTCCACCGGCGTGGGCAGCAGCGCACACCCGCCGGGCCGGGTGACCCGGAGCAGCTCCCGCATCGCCCGCCGGTCCTCGGCCACGTGCTCGAGCACGTGGGCGACCAGCACGACGTCGAACGCCCCGTCGGGCACCTCCGCCATGTCCGTGACGTCCAGCCTGAGGTCCACGTCGTCGTGCAGCAGGTCCGCGGTGACGTACTCGACGTCCGGGAGCGTGCGGAGCCGGGCACCGACGTGCGGCTCCGGGCCGAGGTGCAGGACCCGCAGCCGGCTCCCGGCCGGGCGCTCGAGCCGCCGCAAGTAGAGCCACACCATCCGGTGCCGCTCCAGCGCGCCGCCGCAGCCCGGGCAGACCGCCGCCGCGCGCCGTCCGCGCGGCAGGAACCGGGCGTAGCGGTGCTCGCAGACCGGGCACTCGACGGCGTCCCCGCGGTGCAGCCACCCCCGGGCCCGGTGGCGCGCCGACCGCAGGACGGCGAAGGTCCCGCCCGGCAGGGTCCGCTGCAGCGCACGGCCGGTGGCGGCGCGGGCCCGCCGGTAGGACCTGCGCAGCTCGCGCCCCCGGCCGGAGCCCGTCACGCGTCCTCCTCCCGCGGCCTCCGGTCCACCTCCGGCCGCCGACCTCGGCCCAGCGGCTCCGGTCCCGGCAGGACTCGCGCCGGGCGCGGTCGTCGGAGGCCTCGGGGCTGGTGCGGCCCGGTAACGTCTGTGCAGACCACCAGGAGGCCTGCCATCGCCATCGAGGCAGCACGCTGCACGCACGACCAGCTCGGCTGCCCCTGCCGGGGCGACGAGGCCACGCACGACCAACGGTCGCAGGAGGTCAGCGACGCGCACGCGCCCATCGAGTGCCCGGAGTGCGGCGAACCGAGCTCACCCCAGCGGATCGCGACCTGGGGGCACTGCCGGGCGTGCCGGACGGCGGACTCCCGGGCGAAGAGCCCGCTGCGCTGGTGACCGGGCCGGCGGTGCCCTCCCCCTTCGGGTGAGCCCGGCGGCGGCCCGGTGCAGTCGGACCGGCCGCCGCCCGACAACTCAGGTGTGACCACCGGCCTCCCTGTTCCCCGGGCGCGTTCCGTGGTCCCCCGCCGGCGCTCCGGGCTCCGCCCGGCTGCCGGCCGCCCGCTGCTGGTCGCCGGGCTCGCCGCCGCCGGCACGACCGCGACCGGCCTGCTGCCGGGCCGGTCGGGCATCGCCGTCGCGGTGACGCTCAACTTCCTCGCCGTCGTCGTCGTCCTCGGGCTGTTGCTCCGCTGGGCCGGCTCCGCCGCCCACCCGTCGGGCTGGCGCTGGTACGCCGCCTCGGTGGCGGTGGGCGCGTCCGGGGCCGCCCTGCTGGGGGCCGCGCTCCCCTGGGGGCAGAACGCGCTGGGCAGCGTCCCCGGCCAGCTGCTCGTCGTCGTCGCCGTCGCCCGGCTGCTGGACCCCGACTGCCTGCGCGGCGCGCGGGCGCAGACCGGCAGCCTGCTGGCCCTGTTCGTCCTGGCCGACCTGCTCACCGCGCACAGCGTCTACCGGCTCACCGTCGCCGGCACCGGCCTGCTGACGACGCCGGACACCATCGCCCTGTTCGCCCTGCTGTGCAGCATCGCCCTGGGCACCGGCTGCGTGCTGGTGCTGCTCTCGACGAGCTGGGCCGCACACCGGCCGGTCCCCTGCACGCTCCTGGCCGGGCAGGTCGCCACCACCCTGGCCGGTGCCTTCTCCTCGATCACCACCGGACCGGGGCTGCTGCAGTCCCTTGCCTGCGGGTGCAGCGTGCTCGGGCTGGCCCTGCTCCCGGTCGCCTGCCGGCTGGACCGGCCGGGCGGCACCTCCGCGCCCGCCTCGGCCGACCGCGGCGGCTCCGCCCTGGCCGCCCTCCTGCCGCACGCCACCGCGATGGCCGGCGGGTCGCTGCTGCTGGTCAGCGCCCTGGTCACCGGCCGGCTGACCGTCTTCGGGACCGTGCTGGCGATGCTGGGGCTGATGGCCCTGCTGGCGCACCAGACCGCCTCGTGGCGGACCCAGCAGCGGCTGACCGGCGACCTGCAGCGCAGCAAGGCCTACTTCCGCACGCTGGTGCGCGGCAGCGTCGACCCGGTGGTCATCCTCGACGAGGACCTGACCGTGCGCTGGGCCTCACCGGCGATCAACGACCTGCTCGGGCGGGACCCCGGCCGGACGGTCGACATGCCCCTTCCCGACCTCCTGCACCCCGACGACGTCCCCGGCCTGCTCGCCGGCCTGCACACCGGGCGGGGCACCGGCCCGGACGCGGGCACGGCCGACCGCGCGGGCACCAAGACCCGCACCGCGCGGGTACGGCACGCCGACGGCCGCTGGCGGCTGATCCAGGCCCGGGTCCGCGACCTGCGCGGCGACCCCGACGTCGGCGGCCTGGTCCTGTACTGCCGCGACGTCACCGCGACCGCCCCGGCAGCAGGCACCGACGCCGACCTGGCCGCGTTCAGCACCGTCGACCCGTCCACCGGGCTGCCCAACCGGTCCGCGCTGGCGCTGCGGCTGGGGGCGGTGCTGCGCGCACCCGCTGCCCGGCCGACGTCGCTGGTCGTCCTGGGCGTCGACGGGCTGCCCGACACCGGGGCGGCCGAGGTGCTGCGCGCGCTCGCCGCCCGCACGTCCCGGGCGCTGCGGAGCGAGGACTGGCTGGCCCGGTCCGCGGTCGGCGAGTTCGCCGTGCTGGTCGACGGCTCGATCTCCGACGCCGAGGCCGTGGCCGCCCGGCTGGTCGCCGCGGTGGAGCCGGTCACCGTCGGCGGCGGCACCGTGCGGCTGGCCGCGGCCGCCGGCGTCGTGCCGCTGCACGCCGACATGGACGCCGCCGAGGCGCTGCGCCGCGCCGACCTGGCCCTGCGCAGCGCCCGCGCCGCCGGGCCCGGACGGGTCCGCCGGCACGACGACGCGCTCCGGATCAGCCAGGACCGGGCGCACGCGCTGCGCGCGGACCTGTGCAGCGCCGTGGCCGAGGGCCAGCTGCACCTGGTCTACCAGCCGGTCGTCGACCTCGCGCTGCACCGCACCGTCTCGGTGGAGGCGCTGCTGCGCTGGCGGCACCCGGTCTACGGCGACGTCTCCCCCGCGGAGTTCATCCCGCTGGCCGAGGAGTCGGCGCTGATCAGCGAGCTCGGCCGCTGGGTGCTCGCCCAGGCCACCAGCGCCGTCGCCGGGCTCCCCCACCCCGACCTCGGCGTCGCGGTCAACATCTCCGCGCGGCACGTCCGCAGCGGCGAGCTGGTGGCCGACGTCCTCGCCGCGCTGGAGGTCAGCGGGCTGCCGGCGTCCGCGCTGATCCTGGAGATCACCGAGTCGGTGCTCCTGGACGACGGCCACGTCACCGAGGACCTGGCCGCGCTGCGGCACCTCGGCGTCCGGGTCGCCGTGGACGACTTCGGCACCGGCTGGTCGTCGCTGGCCTACCTGGTCGGCCTGCCCATCGACGTCCTCAAGATGGACCGGCAGTTCCTCGCCCACGTCGAGACCGACCCCCAGCGCCGCGCACTGTGCGCCTCGGTGCTGCACCTGGGCAGCAGCCTCGGCCTGTCCGTGGTCGTCGAGGGCGTGGAGACGCCGGCGGAGCTGCAGCTGCTGCGCGACATGGGGCACCGCTACATCCAGGGCTTCCTGCTGGCCCGCCCGGTCGACGCCGGCACCCTCGCCCGGGCGCTGCCCGCCGACACCGACGTCCCCGCCGCCTCCGCGGTCGCTCCCGGCGGTGCGGCGTGAGCGCCCCGTCCGTCCTCCCGGTCCGGGCGCTCGCGGCCACCTTCGCCGCTGCCGCCCTCGGTCTGGCGGTCACCGTGCCGATCAGCCGGCCCGGCGGTGGCGGGGCCCAGTGGGACAACCTGGTCCTCGGTGCGGTGTCCGCGGTCGCCGCCTGGCTGTTCTGGGTGCGGCTGCGGGCCATGCACCCCGGCGTCCGCCGTCCCTGGTACGCGCTGGCGCTGGCCTCGGCATTCGTGGCCGTCGCCGGGCTGGCCACCGGCGCCGGGCTGTCGGCCGACTTCGGCGGGCTGGGCCCCGGCGACCTGTCCCTGGTCGTGGCTGCGGTCTGCCCGCTGATCACCTGCGTGCTGCTGACCCGGCAGGTCGGCCGCACCCGGCGGCTGGCCCTGGCGGTGGACGGCGCGATGGTGTGCGCCGCGCTGCTGGTGGTGACTCACGCCTTCGTGCTGGCCCCGGTGCTGCGACCCGGGGTGGTCGCGACGGGCAGCACCCCGCTGGTGTTCGTCTACGCCGGGTACGCCGCCCTCGCGACCGGCCTGGCCGGGGCACTGTGCAGCGTCTCCACCGCGGCTCTGCGCCGGTCCTCGACGGCGATGCTGGTGACGGTGCTGCTGGCCGGCGCCGCCTCCTCGGCCATGGCCGTCAACCGCTTCGCGCCGCTGCACGCCTGGTCGGCGGTCGCCGCCCTCGCGCTGGTGGGCGCGCTGCTGGTCGGCGTCGCCGCCGCCTGGCTGGCCCCCGCCGACCCCCCGTCGGAGTTCCGCGGGCACCCGGACAACGCGCCCCGCGTCGGCGCCACCGCCGTGGCGATCGTGCTGCTCGCCCTCACCGGGCCCCCGGCGGTGCTGCTGGTCTCGGTGCTCACCGGCCGCCCGCTGGGCGTCCTGGACACGCTGGGGACCGTCGCCGTCCTGGTGCTGATGCTCGTCCGCACCGCGATGCGCACCCGGGACCGGGACCGGCTGACAGAGGACCTGGTGCGCAGCGAGGAGGACTTCCGCGGTCTGGTCGAGGCCAGCTCCGACGGCGTGGCCATCGTCGACGACGAGTTCCGGCTGGTGTTCACCTCGCCGGCCGCGCGCCACCTGCTCGGCGTCCCGGCCGAGCCCGGTCCCCGGACGGTGCTGCTGGACCTGCTGCCCGCCGACGAGCGCGACCGGGCCCACCGGGAGCTGTCCGCCCCCGCGCGCCCGGGTGCGCTCCCGCTGCAGCTGCGGGTCACCCCGGCGGTCGGCGAGCCCCGGGACCTGGAGATCACCCACCACGAGCGGCCCGGCAGCGGCCGGCGGGTGCTGCACCTGCGCGACGTCACGATCCGCCGCCGCCGCGAGCGGGAGTTGGAGCGGATGGCCTTCACCGACCACCTCACCCGGCTGCCCAACCGGGCCATGCTCTTCCAGGAGCTGACCCGGCTGGCGGACGTGCAGACCGACCGCTGCCTGCTGGTCCTCGACCTGGACGGCTTCAAGGCGGTCAACGACACCGTCGGGCACGAGGCCGGGGACCGGGTGCTGGTCGAGGTCGCCCGCCGGCTGCAGGGGATCCTGCGCGCCGAGGACCTGGTGGCCCGGCTCGGCGGCGACGAGTTCGCCGTGCTCATCGCCGGGGACCGGGCCGACGGCGTGGACACCGCCCAGCGGATCGTCGACGTGCTGGCCCATCCGCACCGCCTCCCCGAGGGCACCTTCCCGGTCGGCGCCAGCGTCGGGCTCACCCAGCTGCTCCCCGGCGCCGGCCGGTCCGCCTTCCGCGAGGCCGACACCGCGCTCCGCGCGGCGAAGCAGGCCGGCAAGGGCTGCCTGCGGGTGTGGACCTCCGGCCGGGACGACGACCTGCCGGTCAGCGGTGACCTGGTCACCGCCCTCCTGGACGGCCAGGTGCAGCTGCGCTACGACATCTCCTCGACCGCCGCCGGCGACCGGGCCGTCCTGCACGCCGCCCCGGTGTGGGAGCACCCCACCGCGGGGCTGCTGTCCGCCGCCGACGTGTGGGGAGCCGCCGGACGCCAGGGCCGCACCGCCGCCCTGCAGCACTGGCTGCTGCACCGGGCCTGCGCCGAGACCACCGGGCTGGCCGGGTCCCCCGGGGTCGTCGTCGACCTGCCCGCCGGGCACACCAGCCCCGACGACCTCACCGGCGACGTCCTGGGCGCCCTGGCCGCGGCGGACCTGCCGGCCGCCCGGCTGACCCTGGCGCTGACCGAGGAGGCGCTGCTCACCGCTCCGGCCTCGCTGCCGACGGCGCTGCGCGAGGTGCGGGCCGCCGGCGTCCGGGTGTGCCTGGACGACTACGGGATGGGCCAGACCCTCTTCGCGCACCTGAGCCGCGTCCCGCTGGACAGCGTCCGGGTGGACATCGACGCCCTCGGCGCCCGCGGCGACGCGGCGCGGGCGGTGCAGATCGTGTCGGCCATCGTCGGCACCTCCCGGGCCCTGGGCCTGGCCACCGCCGTGCACGGCGTCGACCCGGGACCGACCCTGGACGCCGTGCTGGCGGCCGGCGCGAGCGTGGTGCGCAGCAGCGCCCACCCGCACCGGGTCGGCATCGAGGACGTCGCCGGGGCGGTGGCCGCGCTGCTGCACCGCCCGGACAGCAGCGCGGTACCGGTGGCGGGTCCGATACTGGGCGGGTGAGCCGACCCCCCGAGCAGCCCCCGGGCGGCGGTCCGGTCCCCCGGCGGGACTGCGCCCTGCACTTCCTGGGCCACTCGACCATGCGGGTGGAGCTGGCCGGGAGGACCGTGCTCACCGACCCCGTGCTCACCGGGTGGCTGGGGCCGCTGCGGCGGGCCGTCCCGCCCCCGGACGAGTCCACCTGGTCCGGCGTCGACCTGGTGCTCGTCTCGCACCTGCACGGCGACCACCTGCACCTGCCCTCGCTGCGCCGGCTGGGCCGTCGCACGCCCGTCGTCGTCCCCCGCGGCGCCGGGCGCTGGCTGCGCTCCCGGGGCTTCCGCGCGGTGGAGGAGCTGGCCGCCGGGGAGACGCTGACCGACGGCGCCCTGACCGTGACGGCGACCGAGGCCCGGCACAGCGCCCACCGCTGGGGGCCCCGGTCCACGCACGGCCCGCACGCACCCGCCGTCGGGCACCTGCTGCGCGGGGACGGCGCCGACGGGCCCGGGGCGCACCCGTCGGTGTACCTCGCCGGGGACACCGGCCTCTTCCCCGGCATGGCCCGGCTGGGCGCCACCGCCGACCGGCCGGCCCCCGACTTGGACGTCGCGGTGCTCCCGGTGTGGGGCTGGGGACCCAGCCTCGGCCCGGGGCACCTGGACCCGCTGCGTGCGGCGGAGGCGGTGGCGCTGCTGCGGCCGCGGGTGGCCGTCCCGGTGCACTGGGGCACGTTCGCCCCGGCCGGGCTGACCCGGCTCCCCTCGCCCTGGCGGGCGCGGATGCGCGCCCTGCTCACCGAGCCGCCGCTGCGCTTCGCGGCCGCCGTCGCGGCCGGCGGCTCCGGCGCCGCGGTCGCGGTCACCCGGCCCGGCGACCCGGTGCTGCTGCCGGTCCCCGCACCGGCCCCGGGGGGCGGACCGTGACCGCCACCGGCTCCGTGCTCGCCGTCGACTGGACCGACACCTCGTCACTGGGCTACCCGGTCGTCTTCGGCGGCGTGCTGCTGGGCTCCGTGGTGCCGGTGGTCCCGACCGGCGCGGTCGTCGGCGCGGGGGCGGCGCTGGCGGTCACCACCGACGAGCTGTCGCTGACCCTGGTGCTGCTGGTGTCCACCCTCGGCGCCTTCCTGGGCGACGTGGTCACCTTCGCCGTCTGCCGGTCCGGCGGCCCGGCCGCCGTCCGCTGGGTGGCCCGCGGGCAGCACCCCGAGCGGCTCGACGAGGTCCGCGAGCAGTTCCGCCGGCACGGCTGGCAGATCATCGTCGCCGGCCGGCTGCTGCCCGCCGGCCGCATCCCGGTGCTGGTCGCGGCCGGCGCGCTGGCCTACCCGTGGCGCCGGCTGCTGCCCGCCTCCTTCGCCGCCGCGACGGTCTGGGCGGTGGCCTACGCCCTGCTCGGCGTGGTCAGCGGCGGCGTCTTCGACTCCCCGCTGGTGGCCACCCTGATCGCCACCGGGCTGGTGCTGCTGGTGGGCCTCGTGCTCAACCTCGTCTCCGCCCGCCGGCACCGCGAGCCGGCCGCGCCCGACCCCTCGCCCGACTCCTCCCCGGCCGGCTGCGAGCCGCGGTGACCGGGGACCGCGCCTCCGGCCGGGTGCTGCGCGACGGCCGGTCCCCGGCCCGGGTGCTGCTGGTGTGGACCGCCGCCACCGCCGCCCTGCTCGTGCTGGACGGCTGGCTGACCAAGTTCGAGATGCGCTCCTGGTGGCACCCGCCGGTCGCGGCGCTGCTGCTCGGCGTGCTCGCCGCGGTCGGCTGGCCGCTGGTCATGCGGGTGGCCCTGCCGGTCGCCGTGTTCACCCTCGGCCTGGGCGGGTTCCTGCTCATGGGCGCCGGGGTGCTCGCGGTCTCGGCGGTGATCCCCGGTGTGGTGGTGTCCAGCTTCCCCACCGCCGTCGCCGTCGCGCTGGCCATGGCCGGGGTCGCCGGGGTGGTCAGCAGCGCCCTCGCGGTCAACGAGGACGAGCTGTTCTTCCGCCGCGCGAGACGCCGGGCCGGGGCCACCGAGGCCGCCGACAGCCCGCCAGGCGTGCTGTTCCTGCAGATCGACGGGCTGGGGCACGAGGTCGCCCGCCGCGCCGTCCGGGACGGGTCGATGCCCACGCTGGCGGCCTGGCTGCGCGCCGAGAGCCACGTGCTGACCTCCTGGCACACCGACTGGAGCTCCCAGACCGGTGCCGGCGTGTGCGGCATCCTGCACGGCAGCAACCACGACGTCCCCGGCTTCCGCTGGTACGAGAAGGACCGCGACCACCTGATGGCCGTGTCCCGCCCCGCCGACGCCGCGGAGGTGGAGCGCCGGCACTCCGACGGCCGCGGGCTGCTCGCCGTGGACGGCGCGGGGCGCGGCAACCTGTTCACCGGCGACGCCCCGCACGTGTCGCTGACGATGAGCTCGCTGGTCGTCGTCGCGGGCCGGGGATCGCGGCGGGCCCGGCGCCGCCGGGACCGGATCGGCGCCGGCTACTACGCCTACTTCGCCAACCCGGTGAACGCGGTGCGCACGCTGGCCGGCGCGCTCGTCGACGTCTACCGGGAGGTGGCCGCCGCCGCCCGGCAACGGCGGGCCGACGTCCGCCCGCGGGTGTCCCGCGGCGGCGTCTACCCGCTGGCCCGCGCCGGGACGACGGTCGTCGCCCGGGACGTCGTCGTCGCCGCGCTGCTCGAGGACATGCTGGCCGGGCGCCCGGTGGTCTACGCCGACCTCCTCGGCTACGACGAGGTCGCCCACCACTCCGGCGTCGAGCGGTTCGACACCCTGGAGGTGCTGCGCTCCATCGACCGGCAGATCGGCCGGCTGTGGCGGGCCACCCAGCTCGCCCCGCGGCCCTACCACGTGGTGTGCCTGTCCGACCACGGGCAGACCCAGGGTGAGGCCTTCACCGCCCGGTTCGGGGAGTCGTTCCCGCAGCTCGTCGGCCGGCTCTGCGGCGGGCCCGTCGCCCCGCCGCGGCGGCGCGGTCCGCTGCGCCGCCGCGGCCCCGCCGAGGGCGAGGGCAGCCGCCGTCCCGCCGAGGCCTGGCAGGTGACGTCCGCGCTGGCCGAGGCCGCCGCCGGGGGCGGGCCCATCGCCCGCCGGCTGCGCGACCGGGTGGAGCGGGCCGGCACCGCCTCGGCCGCCACCCCGGCCGGCGACCCCGGGCAGGTCGCCCGGGTCGCCCCGGGCGTGATCGCGACCGTCTCCGGCCACATGGCCATGGTGTCCTTCCCCGACCTGCCCGGCCGGGTGCCGCTGGAGACGATCGAGCGGCACTGGCCCGACCTGCTGCCCTCGCTCGTCGACCACGACGGGGTCGGGTTCCTGCTGGTCCACTCGGCTGAGTTCGGACCGGTGGTGCTGGGCCGGGACGGGCTGCACCGGCTGGACACCGGCGTGGTGATCGGCAGCGACCCGCTGGTGCCCTACGGCGAGCACGCCGCCGGGCTCGTCGCCCGGGTGTCGGGGTTCCCGCACTGCGCCGACGTGGTGGTCAACAGCCGCTACGACCCGCTCACCGACGAGGCGTCCTCGTTCGAGCCGCACGTCGGCTCGCACGGCGGGCTGGGCGGGGCGCAGCAGCGCGGGTTCCTGCTGCACCCCCGGTCCTTCGCCGACCCGGGCGAGGTCGTGGGGGCCGAGCACCTGCACCGGGTGCTGCGCGGCTGGCTCACCGACCTGGGCCACCCCGAGCCGACCGGCGACCGGCCCGCCGCCGTCCCGGCTCCGCTGCGCGCCTGAGGCCGCCGCCGCACGGGCGAGCGGCCGGAGGCGGCGACGTGAAGACTTCGTGAACCCGGCCACGGGACCGTGCGCCCGCCGCACCGGGTGCCCGAGAGTGGGCGCATGCGACCTGACGCCCGCGCCTGGTTCGAGCACCGCACCACGTCGGCCACCTCGCTGGGCGCGGTCGACGTCGACGCCCTGCTGCTGGCCAAGCGGCGGGGCGGGCACCGGACCAGCGTCGTCCTGCCGGCCCGGGACGAGGAGGCGACCGTGGGCGGGCTGGTCGCCGACCTGGTCGCCCGCTGGGTGACCGGCGTCCCGCTGGTCGACGAGGTGCTGGTGGTGGACTCCGACTCCACCGACGGCACCGCGGCCGCCGCCCGGGCCGCGGGCGCCGAGGTGGTCGCGGCGGCGGACGTGCTGCCCGCGCACGGCAGCCGGCCGGGCAAGGGCGAGGCGCTGTGGAAGGCGCTGGCCGCCACCACCGGGGACCTCGTCGTCTTCCTGGACTCCGACCTGCTCGGCGACGTCGGCCACTACGTCCCCGGCCTGCTCACCCCGCTGCTGACCGACGCCCGGGTCCAGTACGTCAAGGGCTGCTACACCCGCCCGCTGGACCTCGACGGCGTGCACCGCCCGGCCGGTGGTGGGCGGGTCACCGAGCTGACCGCCCGGCCGCTGCTGAACGCGCTGTGGCCGGAGCTGGCGGGCTTCGTGCAGCCGCTGGGCGGGGAGTACGCCGGGCGCCGCTCGGTGCTGGAGCAGGTGCCGTTCGTGTCCGGCTACGGCGTCGAGGTCGGGCTGCTCGTGGACCTGCTGCGGGAGTGCGGCCTGGCCGGGCTGGCGCAGGTCGACCTCGGCACCCGCCGGCACTCCCACCAGGGCGACCAGGCGCTGGGCCGGATGGCCGGGGAGATCGTGTCCACCGTGCTGTCCCGCGCGGCGAGCGGCCGGCTGCAGGAGCCCGGCGGCCTGCTGACCCAGTTCACCCACGACGGCACCGGGTTCGTGCCGCACAGCAGCGCGGTCGCCGTCGACCAGCGCCCGCCCCTGGCCGCCGTCGCCGAGTACACCTCCCTGCGCGCCGGCTAGGTGTACTGACCGGAGACGTTGGTCGAGGACGTGTGACCACAGGATTTGACTGACCGATCTTGTGGAGGAGGACCTCCGGACGTGGAGTGGAGCTGCTGAAGGCATCCACGACACGAACCCGGAGGTCCTCGTGGCCCACGCTAATGCCGCTCTGACCCCTCGCATGCGTCTGCGTCTGGCCCGCGCAGTGGTTGAGGACGGCTGGACCGTCTCCTACGCCGCGGCGGTGTTCCAGGTCGCCTACCCCACGGCCAAGCGCTGGGCGGAGCGCTACCGCCAGGCCGGGCCAGCCGGCATGGTCGACCGCAGCTCACGCCCGCACCGCTGCCCCCGCCGCACGCCGCGGCCGGTGGTCCGCAAGATCGTGCAGCTGCGCTGGCGCCACCGACTGGGACCGGTGGAGATCGGCGCCCGACTGGGGGTGCCGGCCTCCACGGTCTACGCGGTGCTGCGGCGCTGCCAGATCCACCGGCTCTCCCACATCGACCGGCGCACCGGCGAGCGGGCCCGCCGCTACGAACACGACCACCCCGGCTCGCTGCTGCACGTCGACGTCAAGAAGCTGGGCAACATCCCCGACGGCGGCGGCTGGCGATACCTCGGCCGCCAGCAGGGCACAAACAACCGGCACGCCACCGCGCGCACCTCGGGCAAACCTCGCAGCAGGCACCACAACCCGCTGATGGGCACCGCCTTCGTGCACACCGTGCTCGACGACCACAGCCGGATCGCCTACGCCGAGATCCACGACGACGAGACCGCCGCCACCGCCATCGGCGTGCTGCGCCGCGCGGTGGCCTGGTTCGCCATCCGCGGCGTCACCACCGAGCGGGTGCTCTCGGACAACGGCTCGGCCTACCGCTCCCACGCCTGGCGCGACGCCTGCCTCGAGCTGGACATCCAGCCCAAGCGGACCCGGCCCTACCGGCCGCAGACCAACGGCAAGATCGAGCGCTTTCACCGCACCATGGCCGACGGCTGGGCCTTCCGCCGGATGTTCCTCAGCGAACACGCCCGCCGCCAGGCACTCCCGGGCTGGCTACACGAGTACAACCATCACCGGCCCCACACCGCGATCGGACGTCGCGCCCCAATCACGCGACTGACCAACCTGTCTGGGCAGTACACCTAGGCCAGGGGCGTGTCGTCGAGGGCGGCGGTGAGGTCGGCCGGGGTGTCGTAGAGCGCGATCGCGCCGGCCCCGCGCAGCTCGTCGTCCCCGAAGCCCCCGGACCGGACGACGATCGCCGGCATCCCGGCCTTCCCGGCGGCCTCGACGTCCCACACCGAGTCACCGATCAGCACGCTGTCCGCGTCGGCCGGCGCGCCGAGCTTCTGCAGCGCCACCTGCAGCAGGTCGGGGGCGGGCTTGGAGGCCTCGACGTCGCCGCTGGAGGTCCAGGCGTCGGCGAGGTCGCGGGCGTCGAGCAGGTCGAGCGAGGCGTCGACGTGCTGCGGCTTGCCCGAGCTGGCCAGCACCAGCCGGTGTCCCCGCTGCTTGACCGCCACCAGCAGCTCGCGGGCGCCGGGCAGCGGGGCCACCTCGTCGATCAGCCGGTCGAACTCCTCGACCCACTTCTCCCGGGCCTCGTCGCCGACCCGCTCCTCCAGCTCCTCGCCGCCGAGCGCGGTCACCAGCTGGTCACCGCCCATCCCGATCAGCCGGTGGATCCGCCAGACCGGGAACGTCTCCCCCAGCGAGCGCAGCGCGCGGTACCAGGCCAGCGCGTGCTGGTAGTTGGTGTCGACCAGGGTGCCGTCGACGTCGAGGACGGCGATCGTGTCGGTGCTCACCGGCCCTGGCTGCCCAGCCGGGCAGCTGGTCAACCGGTGTGGCGGCGGCGACCCGCGTGTGGACGCCGTCAGTGCCGGTGCTCCAGGACGCCGCGGATGGTCGTGCCCTCGCGCTGGTCGCGGTAGCCCTCGTTGACCTCCTCCAGGGCGTAGCGCCGGGTGATCAGCTCGTCGAGCAGGAGCCGGCCCTCCTCGTACATCCGCAGCAGCCGCGGGATGTCCCGGTAGGGGTTGCACATGCCGTACAGCGCGCCCTGGATGCGCTGCTCGTAGATCGCCACGATGTTCCCGGGCAGCACGACCGTCTTCTCCCTGGCGTGGTCGGCGAGGCCGGTGAGCACCAGGGTCCCGCCCTTGCCCAGGCAGCGGTGCGCGCCGGCGATGATCTCCGGGGTGGTGATCCCGGTGGTGAGCACGACGACGTCCGCGCCGGTCCCCTGGGACAGCTCCCGGGCCAGGCGGGCGGCCTCCTCGGTGTCGGCGACGGCGTGCGTGGCGCCCATGCCACGGGCGGACTCCCGCCGGAACTCCACCGGGTCGACGGCGACGACGTGCTGCGCCCCGACGCTCGCCGCGCCCTGGACGGCGTTGCAGCCGACCCCGCCGGTGCCGACCACGACGACCACGTCCCCGGGGCGCACCGGGCCGGCGTTCACCGCCGACCCCCAGCCGGTGGGCACGCTGCAGGCCATCAGCGCGGCGACGTCGAGCGGGTGGTGGGGCTCGATCCTGACGCACGAGTGCTGCGAGAGCAGGCAGGTCCCGGCGAACGCGCCGACCATGCAGAACCCGCCGAGCTCCTCGCCGTCCAGCCGGAAGGGCCAGTCGCCGCCGGGCAGCTGCCCGGTCCCGAGGGTCGCGCCCAGGTCGCAGAGGTTGGACCGTCCCGCGGCGCACCAGCGGCAGTGCCCGCAGGCGGGCAGGAACGCGGTGACGACGTGGTCGCCGGGCCGCACGGTGGTGACGCCGTCCCCCACGGCCCGTACGACGCCGGCCCCCTCGTGGCCCCCGACGATCGGGTAGCGGAGGCTCTCGTACCGCAGGTGCTCGTCGGAGTGGCACAGACCGGCGTAGGCCATGTCCACGAGCACCTCACCGGGCCCGGGGTCCCGGACGTCGAGGTCCACGACCTCCCAGTCCCCCGGCCCGCGCAGCACCGCTCCCCGAGTCCTCATCCGCCGCCTCCGGAGTCCGTACCGGGCGCCGCGGGTCGGCTCCGGTGCCCACCGGCCCGCGCGCCGCTGGGCCCGGGATCCGGTGGTGCTGCGGGCACCGTAGTGCCCGCCGGGCACGGGTCGGCAGGTCGGCCGGCGCCCCCGGGGTCGACGCCGGGACGGCGCCCGGGCGGGCACCCGCCGTGCCGGTGCGGCACGATCGGGTCCCGTGGAACCCGTCGACGACCCCGCCGGCGAGGTCGTCACCTCGGTCTGCCCCGGGTGCGGCGCCGTCCTGGCCGTCGTCCCCGGCCTGCGCGCCGCCCACCCGGGCGCCTCGCCCAGCTGCGCCGGGCTGTTCGACGTGACCGTCCGGGGGCTGCGGGACGAGGCCGGCGCCGACCTGCGGACCGCCGCGGTGCTCCGGCTCGCCGCGGACGCCTACGACGCCCAGCACCTGGTGGCCGGGCAGCCCGCCGCCGCGGCGGCCCGGCTGTGCCTCTGGGTCGCCCGGGGACTGGAGCCCACCCGGGACCGGCAGGCCCGGAACCGGCTGGACGACGCGGCGCCCGCCGCGGTGCCGCCTCCGGTGTGGACGACGACGATCGCCGACGTGGCCGCCGACCTCGACGTCGTGGACCTGCCCTCGCTGGTCCGCTCCTGGGCCGAGGCGGTGTGGGCGGACTGGTCGGTCGCCCGGGCGGACCTGTGCGCGGCCGCCGACGCCGCCCAGCGCCTGCCCGGCTGAGCTCCCGGCCGGCCGACCCTGCGCGGTCGGGTCAGACCCGCTCGCGCACCGGTTCGGGGTCGGTGATCGGCAGCAGCACGTCCGCGACCAGGTCCTCCACCTCGTCGGCGTCCAGCAGCGCCGGCTCGAAGGCGGTGTAGCGCTGCCACCACAGCGCCTGGACCACCGAGCCGAGCAGGGCCACCCGCTGGGGGGCCAGCTCCCGGCCGCGGTCGGCCTCGCGGCGGGCGATCTCGTGGACGACCCCGGCCAGCGGGCCCACCAGCGACTCGTCCAGGCCGGCCCGCAGCTCCTCCTCGTGCCGGGCCGCGCCCACCAGGCTGGCGGCGGCCCGCTCGGTCCGGTCCAGCCGGCGGGTCCACGGCTGGAGCAGGGCGGCGAGGTCACCGCGCAGCGAGCCGGTGTCGGCCGGGAGCTGGACGAGGTTGGACTGCGACAGCGCGAACCGGGCCAGCGCGGCCATGGTCGGCCAGCGCCGGTAGATGCCGGCCTTGCCGGCCTTCGCGCGGGCCGCGATGCGGTCGCTGTTCAGCCGTCCCCAGCCCTCCTCGGCGAGGATGTCGATGGCCACCGCGACGAGCTGGTCGGACAGCTCGGCCGAGAGCGGACGCCCCGGGGGACGGTTGGCAGCGGCGCGCATGGGCTGGCCCATCGTGGTCACGTACGCCATGGTGCATGCGAGACGTGTGGTCCACAACCGGGTGGTTCCCGATTGGTCATCGCGAGTGCCCTCCCGTCCCTGCCGCCCCGTCCGTGTCAGCCGCTGGCGGCGGTCTCCACGTGGGCCTGGAGCGTGCTCCCGTCCTCGCCCACCCAGCCCTTGCCGCGGGCGTACTCCACCATGCCGTCCCACTGCCCGGCCCAGTCGGCGGCCGTGGCCTGGGACTCGGCCGCGGCGCGCAGCGCCGCCACGTCGAGGACGGCGGTGTCCGGGTCGGACAGCCGCCCCAGCCCGGACGACCGCAGCGCCTCGTCGACCTCCTCGGTCGTCAGCGCACCGATGGCCACGTGCAGCCGGCCCAGGTCGTCCACGCTGGACACCCGCACCTCCGGTGCCGCCGCGGCACCACCCACCACCTCGACGATCATCTCCATCTCCTCTGCAGGTCGGGCTCTTGGTCACGGCTGGAACGGCCCCCTCGCAGGGGCCCGCCACGAGCTCGCGAGTGGCGGGGGGCGAGGGGGTCCTCACACATGCCAGGGGAAGCGGGAGAAGTCCGCGGGGCGCTTCTCCAGGAACGAGTCGCGTCCCTCCACCGCCTCCTCGGCCATGTAGGCCAGCCGGGTGGTCTCCCCGGCGAACAGCTGCTGGCCCACCAGCCCGTCGTCGATGAGGTTGAACGAGTACTTGAGCATCCGCTGCGCGGTGGGGCTCTTGGCCACGATCCGCCGCCCCCAGTCCAGCGCGGTGGCCTCCAGCTCGGCGTGCGGGACGACCCGGTTCACCATGCCCATCGCGTGCGCGTCGGCGGCCGAGTACTCCTCGCCGAGGAAGAAGACCTCGCGGGCGAACTTCTGGCCCACCTGGCGGGCGAGGTAGGCCGAGCCGAAGCCGCCGTCGAAGCTGCCGACGTCGGCGTCGGTCTGCTTGAAGCGTGCGTGCTCGGCGCTGGCCAGGGTCAGGTCGGACACCACGTGCAGGCTGTGCCCGCCGCCGGCGGCCCACCCGGGGACGACGCAGACGACGACCTTCGGCATGAACCGGATGAGCCGCTGCACCTCCAGGACGTGCAGCCGCCCGGCCGAACCGCTCGAGGACTCGTACCCGTACCGGCCGCGGACCCGCTGGTCCCCGCCGGAGCAGAACGCCCAGCCGCCGTCGGCCTCGCTGGGGCCGTTGCCGGTGAGCAGCACGCAGCCGACGTCGGTGGTCAGCCGGGCGTGCTCCAGGACGGCGAGGAGCTGGTCGACCGTCTCGGGGCGGAAGGCGTTGCGCACCTCCGGGCGGTCCAGGGCGACCCGGACGACGCCGGCGTCCACCGCGCGGTGGTAGGTGACGTCGGTGAGCTGCTCGAACCCCTCGACCGGCCGCCAGGATCCGGCGTCGAAGATCTCCGAGACGTCCGCACGCGCACTCACGCTGCCTCCTCGCTCCGCTCGTGCGTGCGCTCGCCCGCGCACGGGGCGAACCTAGCCGCGCCGGACCGAGCCCGCCCGTCCGCGGCTGGGGCTGCGCCCGGTCGGAGTCGGGCTCAGCCGGGGCCGGCCGCGCCGCTCGAGCTCGGCCGGCGGCGGCGGCCCGACGTCCTGGTCGTCCACCGGTCCAGGCCAGGTGCGGCGGCCCGGCCCCGCCCCCCGGGCGGCTGGACCGGCCCCGCCCGGCCCAGCGGTTAACGTCGGCGGAGTGACCAGCGGCGTGGTACGGGTCGGGACGCTCAACCTGGCCTCCGGGCGGGACGGCAGCGGTCACTCGCTCGACGCCGCGGGACTGCGGTCCGCGCTGGCCGGGGTGGACGTCGACGTCCTCGCCGTCCAGGAGGTCGACGCCGGCCAGCCCCGGTCGCACCGGCTGTCGCAGCCGGCCGCGGTCGCCGCCGCGCTGGGCGCCGGCGACTGGCGCTTCGCCCCCACCGTGGCCGGGACGCCGGACCCGTTCCGCAGCTGGCGGCCGGTCGATCCGCCGGTGCTCGGCGGCCCGGACGACGACCTGGCCGGCCCCCGGTACGGCATCGCGCTGTTCTCGAGGGCACCGGTGCGCCGCTGGTCGGTCCTCGGACTGGGTGCCGGCCGGGCCCGGCTGCCGATCAAGGCCCCCGACCCGCGGACGGGCGTGCCCCGCTGGTGGTGGTTCCCCGACGAGCCGCGGGTGGCCGTGGCGGCCGAGCTGGTGCTGCCCGGCGACGGCGCGCTGACCGTCGTCGGCACCCACCTGTCCTTCGCACCCCACACCGCCGTCCGGCAGTTGCTGCGGCTGCGCCGGTGGGCCCGCCGGCTGCCCGGTCCGGTGCTGCTGGCCGGCGACCTCAACCTCGTCGGCCCGGTCCCCGCCCGGCTGGCGGGCGCCCGGCGGCTGGTCGCGGCGCCGACCTACCCGGGCCCCGAGCCGCGACTGCAGTTCGACCACCTGCTCGGGCTGGGCGCGCTGACCGCCCGGGACGTCGAGGTCCGCGAGCTGCCGGTCGGCGACCACCGCCTGGTCACCGCCACCGTCCACCCCGCCTGACCGCACCCGCACCGGTGCTTTCGGTACCGAAAGCACCGCGGGCTTGAGCCCGAAAGAGCCCGCGTGCTTGAGCCCGAAAGAGCACGGGTGCTTGAGCCCGAGACAGCACGGGTGCTTGAGCCCGAAAAAGCACCCGCGCTTTCGGTACTGAAAGCGCGGGGGGTCAGGTGAGGAGGGGGCGGAGGATGGGCAGCGAGGCGGCCAGGCCGGGGTGCAGCGGCACCTCGCCCAGGGCACGCAGCGGGAACCAGCCGACGTCGACGCTCTCCGCGTTCAGCTCCAGGTGGCCGGGGTCCAGCGGCCCGGTGGGCGTGGCCAGCACGGTCGTGTAGCTCCAGCCCCCGTGGTCGTCGACCGACTCCCGGCCCAGCACGACGTCGTCCCGGCGCAGCCCCAGCTCCTCGCCGGCCTCCCGGAGCGCGCCGTCCGCCGGCGGTTCCGCCGGGTGCAGCGCGCCGCCGGGGGTGCCCCACGTGCCGCCGTGGTGCGACCACTCGACGCGCAGCTGCAGGAGCACCTCGACGCCGTCGGGTCCGGGCCGGTGCAGCAGCAGCCCCGCGGCACCGGCCAGCCCCCAGTGCCGGTGGCCCAGGGCGCAGGTGGTCCAGCCGTCGGTGGGCGAGCGGTGCGGCACGGGGAGCTCCTGCGCACTCAGGACGACGTGGGCAGGCCGCGGCCGCGGCGGGAGCTGATCACGCCGGTGTCGAAGCCGGCCCAGTGCAGGCCGCCGGCGAACCGGGCGTGCTCGATCTTCAGGCAGCGGTCCATCACGACGGTGGTTCCCGCGGCCTCCGCCCGGGCGGCGACGTCCTCGTCCCACAGCCCGAGCTGCAGCCAGAGGGTGCCGGCGCCGACGGCCAGGGTCTCGTCCAGCACCCCGGGGAGGTCGGCGGGCCGCCGGAACACGTCGACGACGTCCGGGGTGCCCGGCAGGTCGGCGAGCGAGGGGTACACCGGCCGGCCGAGGATCTCGGGAACCCGCGGGTTGACGAACCAGACCTCGTACGGGGACGTCGACAGCAGGTAGGTGGCGACGAAGAAGCTGGCCCGGGCGGGGTTGTCCGAGGCGCCGACCATCGCCACGGTCCTCGTGCGCCGCAGGATCTCCTGCCGTTCCCGGGCGCCCGGGCCCTCCCACGTCCTCACGGCTGCTCCTTGGTGGCCCGGGTCAGCGCCTGGTCGAGGTCCCACAGCACGTCCTCGACGTCCTCCAGACCGACCGAGATGCGGATCAGGTCCGCGGACACCCCGCCGGTCTCCAGCTGCTCGACCGACAGCTGCCCGTGCGTGGTCGAGCCGGGGTGGATGACCAGCGTGCGGGCGTCGCCGATGTTGGCCAGGTGGCTGCACAGCTCCACGGACTCGATGAACCGCCGCCCGGCGTCCCGGCCGCCCACCACCCCGAAGCTGAAGACGGCGCCGGGCCCCTCGGGCAGGTAGCGCTGCGCGCGGGCGGAGTCGGGGTGCCCGGGCAGCCCGGAGTAGCGGACCCAGGCCACCCGGTCGTCGGCGTCCAGCCACTCGGCTACCCGGCGGGCGTTGGCGACGTGCTCGCGCATCCGCTGCGGCAGCGTCTCCACGCCCTGCAGCAGCAGGAACGCGCTGTGCGGGGCCAGCGCGGCGCCGACGTCGCGCAGCTGCTCGGAGCGGAGCTTGGTGAGGAACCCGTACTCGCCGAAGTTGTCCCACCAGCGGATGCCGCCGTAGGAGTCGCTGGGGTCGGTCATGGTCGGGAAGCGCCCGTTGCCCCAGTCGAACGTGCCGGCGTCGACGACCACGCCGCCCAGGGTGGTGCCGTGCCCGCCGATGAACTTGGTGGCCGAGTGCAGCACCAGGTCCGCCCCGTGCTCGATCGGCCGGCACAGGTACGGCGTCGCGGTGGTGGCGTCGACCACCAGCGGGACGCCGGCGGCGTGCGCGACCTCGGCCAGCCCGGCCAGGTCGGCCACCTCGCTGCCGGGGTTGGCGACCACCTCGGCGAACACCAGCTTGGTGCGGTCGGTGAGGGCGGCGGCGTAGTCGGCCGGGTCGCCCCCGCGGACGAACGTCGTCCGCACCCCGAAGCGGCGCAGCGTGACGTCGAGCTGGGTGATGGTGCCGCCGTACAGGGACGCCGACGCGACGATGTGGTCGCCGGCGCCGGCCAGCGCGGCGAAGGTGAGGAACTCAGCCGCCTGCCCGGACGACGTGGCGACGGCACCGAGCCCGCCCTCCAGCGAGGCCATCCGCTCCTCGAACGCCGCGACGGTCGGGTTGGCGATCCGGCTGTAGATGTTCCCGTACTTCTGCAGCGCGAACAGATTGGCGGCGTCGTCGGCGGAGTCGAACACGAACGACGTCGTCTGGTAGATCGGCACGGCGCGGGCGCCGGTGGTGGGGTCGGGCGCGCCGCCGGCGTGCAGTGCGCGGGTGCGGAAGCCCCAGGTGCGGTCGGCCATTCGCCGTCCTCTCGTCGCGGGCAGGTGCGTCCCCGACGAGTCTGCCCTGCTCCCGGCACGGTTGCCCGGGCGTGTGCCTGGGCACGGCTGGACCACCGGTCGTGCGCGACGCATCGGCCGACGAGCTACCGACGACGAACGCGAGGAGACGGCATGGCCAGCGGAGTGGCGAGTGTGTGGGTCCCGGTCGACGACATGGACCGGGCCCGGGCGTTCTACCGGGACACCCTGGGCCTGACCGAGCAGAAGACGACGGCGGACTGGAGCGAGTTCGACGCCAACGGCCTGATGATCGGGCTGAACGCGCGGGAGGGCACCGGCCACTCGCACGGCGGCGCGGTGATCACCTTCCAGCCCGACGGGGACATCGAGAGCGAGGTCGCCGAGCTGGAGAGCATGGGCGTGGAGTTCACCGGCGGCATCAGCGACCACCCGTGGGGGCGGATCGCGCCGTTCAAGGACAGCGAGGGCAACGACCTGCAGTTCTACGCCCCGCCGTCGTCCTGACCCCTCCGTGACGGGGCCCTCCTGGACGCGGGTCCGCGCCGGAGGGCCCCATCACGCAGGATGGGCGCCGTGAGCACCGTGCAGCTGCGCCGCTACGACGTCGAGCCCGGCCGGATGGCCGACTTCCTGGCCTGGTTCCCGGCCCTGGCCCCTGTGCGGGAGCAGTACGGCTTCCGGCTGCTGTTCGCCTACGCCGACGACGAGCACGACACCTTCACCTGGGCGGTCGAGCACGACGGGGACGAGGCGGAGTTCCGCGCGGTCGAGGAGACCTACCACGCCTCCCCCGAGCGGGCCGCGGTGTTCGAGACCTTCCCGCAGTGCATCACCACGATGCAGATCGGGTTCGTCCGCTCCGTCCTCTGACGCCGGCTCCGCCGGGGGACGTTCCACGTGCAACCAGCCGGGGCGTCACGGCTCCCGGGACCGCACCCCGCTGCCGGACCCCGGCGGACCGGCGAAGGCCTGGGCGACGTCGAGCCAGCGGTCGGCGTCCGGGCCGACCGCGACGAGGGCCAGGTCCGCCCGCGGCCGCCGCTGCACCACCCGGAGGCAGAAGTCCAGCAGCGGGCCGCTGACCCGCTGCACGGCGTCCTCCGGCCCGTCGGTCCAGCGGGACCCGTCGGAGCGGACGAGCTCGACCCGGATCGGCGCCCCGGGCGCGGGGAGCCCGTGCGCCGCGAAGGCGAACCCGCGGGTGCGCACGCCCAGGTGGGCGACGTGGCCCAGCCCCGGCGACTCCCGTGGCGGGCGGCCGAGCGTGTCACCGACGTCGACGCCGTGCGCCCAGGTCTCCATCAGCCGGGCGGTGGCCATCGAGGCCGCGCTCATCGGCGGCCCGAACCAGGGCAGCCGGGTGCCGTCGGGCACCGCGGCCAGCGCCTCTGCCAGCCGCACCCGACCCGACCGCCAGCGGGCCAGCAGGGCCGGTGGCGCGTCCACCGCGCCGCCCGGCTCGTCGACCGCGGCGAGCAGCTCGGCCCGGCGGTCGGTGAACCGCGCCGGGTCCGTGGTGGCCAGCAGCGCCGCCTCGTCGGTCCAGGCCAGGTGGGCGACCTGGTCGGCGACGGTCCAGCCGGCGGCGGGGGTGGGCCGGGCCCAGCCGGCCGGGTCCAGGGGGCCGACCAGGTCGTCCAGCGCCCGGCCCTCGGCCGCCAGGTCCTCGAGCAGGCCGGGCCTCACGACGACGGCTCGGCTGTCGGGTGCCCGGCGGGGACCTGCTGCGGCTCCACGGGGAACAGTGTCCCGCACCCGGCAGGGAGACTGGGGCCAGCGCACCCTGTCCCGTCTCGAGGAGGAGCACCCGTGGAGCCGACCGTCCCCGCCGCCGTCCCGACCGCCGGGAGGCCCCGGTGACCCTCCGACTGGACCTCGACGCGCTGGTCGCCATCGACGTGCACACCCACGTGCACGCGGACACGCACGGCCGGCTGGCCCTCGACGACGAGCTCAACGCCGCCGCGGCGAGGTACTTCAAGGGCGACCCCTACGACCCGACGGTCCCCGACATCGCCGCGGACTACCGGTCGAAGGGCATGGCCGCCGTCGTCTTCTCCGTCGACACCGAGATGGCCACCGGCCAGCCGGCGCTGTCGAACGAGGAGATCGCCGACCTGGCCGCCGAGCACCCCGACGTGCTCATCCCGTTCGGCTCGGTCGACCCCGCCCGCGGCGTGGCCGGGATCCGGCTGGCCCGCCGGCTGGTGGAGTCCCACGGCGTCCGCGGGTTCAAGTTCCACCCCTCGCTGCAGGCGTTCGAGCCCAACGACCGGGCGGTCTACCCGCTGTACGAGGAACTGGAGAGCCTGGGTGTCCCGGCGCTGTTCCACACCGGCCAGACCGGCATCGGCGCCGGCCTGCCCGGCGGGCGCGGGATCAAGCTGCGCTACTCCGACCCGATGCTGCTCGACGACGTCGCCGCCGACTTCCCCGGCCTGACGATCATCATGGCGCACCCGTCGGTGCCCTGGCAGGACGCCGCGATCTCGGTCGCCACCCACAAGGCCAACGTCTACATCGACCTGTCCGGGTGGTCGCCGAAGTACTTCCCGCCGCAGCTGGTGCGGGCGGCCAACGGCCTGCTGAAGCAGAAGGTGCTGTTCGGCTCGGACTACCCGCTGCTGCGCCCGGAGCGGTGGATCGCCGACTTCGAGCAGTTGGACATCAAGCCGGAGGTGCGGCCGCTGATCATGAAGGAGAACGCCATCCGGGCGCTGCGGCTGCGCTGAGGGAGGCGGGTCCGCCGGTCGCGCACCCCGACCGGCAGGATCGGACGCCACGACGTACGTGCTCACCGAGGAGGACGCATGACCACCACCACGACGATCGCCGACCTGCCCGCGCTCAAGGGCCAGGAGCTGGGCCAGAGCGACTGGTTCGAGGTGACCCAGGACCGGGTCAACACCTTCGCCGACGCCACCGAGGACCACCAGTGGATCCACATCGACGTGGAGCGGGCGAAGGCGGAGAGCCCGTTCGGCGGCCCGATCGCGCACGGCTACCTCACGCTGTCGCTGCTGATCCCGATGTACTCGCAGGTGCTGAAGATCAGCGACGCCAAGATGGGCGTCAACTACGGGCTCAACAAGGTGCGCTTCCCCGCCCCGGTGCCGGTGGGCTCGAAGATCCGGCTCACCGCGACCCTCAAGGACGTCGAGGAGGTGGCCGGCGGGCTGCAGCTGACGGTGGCCGCCGTCATCGAGGCCGAGGGCGCGTCCAAGCCGGTCTGCATCGCCGAGCCGGTCTTCCGCACGTACCGGTAAGGACCCCCCTACCCCTCACCGCTCGCGGGCTCGCGGCGGGACCCTGCAGGGGGGCCATAGGGTCACGGCGTGCGCATCGCCGTCTTCACCGGGTCCCAGGCCGGCCCGCCGGCCCACCAGCAGGCCGCGGCCGCGTTCGCGGCGGACCTGGCCCGGGCCGGGGTCGGCGTCGTCTACGGCGGCGGGCACGTCGGGTTGATGGGCGTGGTCGCCGACGCGGCGCTGGCCGCCGGCGGGGAGGTGGTCGGCGTCATCCCGCAGCACCTGGTGGACGACGAGCTGGCGCACCCCGGACTCCCCCGGCTCGAGGTCGTCGCCGACATGCACGAGCGCAAGGCCCGGATGGCCGAGCTCTCCGACGCCTTCATCGCGCTGCCCGGTGCCGCCGGCACCCTGGAGGAGCTCTTCGAGGCCTGGACCTGGGGGATGCTCGGGCTGCACGCCAAGCCCACCCTGCTGCTGGACGTCGACGGGTTCTGGCAGCCGCTGCTGGCCCAGCTGCGCCGGATGGTGGACGACGGCTACCTCGACGCCCGCCGGTTCGACGCCCTCGGAGTGGTGGCCACCGCTGAGGAGGCGCTGGCCTTCGTCGCCGACTACGAGCACCCGGCCCGCAAGTGGACCCAGCCCGTCCGCTGACCGTGCCGCACGCCGACGTCCTGGTGGTCGGTGGCGGGCCGGCCGGCGCCGCGTGCGCCGCGGCCGTGCGCCGCGCCTCCCCGGCCAGCAGCGTGCTGGTGCTGGACCGGGCGGACTTCCCCCGGGACAAGGTCTGCGGGGACGGCGTCGCCCCGGAGGCGCTCGACGTCCTGGCCGGCCTGGACCTGGACGTCGGGGCGCTGGTCGACGGGTACGCCGCCGTCCCGCGGCTGCGGCTCACCTCCCCCCGCGGCGCGACCGTCGAGCGGGCCGTGCACCGCCCGGCGTACACCGTGCCGCGGTCGGTGTTCGACGCCCGGCTGCTGGACCAGGTGCTGGCCCGGGGCGTCGGCTTCGCCCGGCACACCGTCCGCCGGGTCACCGCCCACCCCACCCACGTCGACGTCGACGGCCGGTTCACCGCCGGCGTGCTGGTCGGCGCGGACGGCGCGGAGTCGGTCGTCCGCCGGTCCCTGGGCGTGCCGGCCAACGCCCCGGACCGGCTCGCGGTGGCGATCCGCGGCTACGCCCCCGAGCTGCCCGGACAGGTCGGCGTGCAGGTCATCGTGACCACGTCGCTGCGCTGGCCGGCCTACGCGTGGTCCTTCCCCCTCGGCGACGGCCGGGCCAACGTCGGCTACGGCGAGCTGGTCTCCGGCGGGGTCACCCGGGCCGGACTGCTCGACGGCCTGCAGCGGCTGCTGCCCGGCGCGGCGCCGGCCGGGCTGCGGGCGCACCGGCTGCCGCTGTCGACCGGCCGCCCGCGGCTGCCCGGCGGCCGGGTGCTGCTCGCCGGGGACGCCCGGTCGCTGGTCAACCCGCTGACCGGGGAGGGGATCTTCTACGCCGTGCTGTCCGGGGCGCTCGCCGGCACCGCGGCGCTGTCCGGGGCCACGGCCGGGCAGGTGCACCGCGGGCTGCTGCGGCAGCGGCTGGGCCGGCACCTGCGGGCGTCGGGGACGGCGTCCCAGCTCAGCCGGTGGCCGGGGGTGATGGACGCCGCCGTCCGGGCGGCCGCGGCCGACCAGCGGGTCTTCGACGACGTGGTGGCGCTGGGACTGGCCGACGGGCGGCTGACCGCCCGCACCCTGGCCGGCGCGGCCCGCCGGCTGCGCTGGGAGGGGACCCCGTCCTCCTCACCCCTCGCAGGCTCGGGGCGAGCCTCGGGACGGGGCCGCTAGCCGGCGGCGAGGGCCACCTGGTCCTGCGTCGGTGACCACGGCCGTGTCGGTCTCGCCAGGACGTGGACGGGTGCGGTCGTCAGAGGCCCGCGAGCGACGTCCCCACCGTGGCCAGGCCGGTCACCATGACCAGGCCGAGGGTCAGCAGCCGGAACGGGCGCAGCGGCAGCCGGGAGCCGTAGGTGACGCCCAGGTGGTTGCCGAGCACCGCGCCGGGCAGCCAGCACGCCAGCAGCAGGCCCACCCGCTCCAACGACAGCCCGCCGGCCAACCCGATCAGCGCGAGGGCCAGGGCGTTGCAGACGAGCAGGTAGACGGCCATGTCGGCGATGAACTCCCGCGGCGGCACGTTGCGGTGCGACAGCAGGATCACCGGTGGCGGGCCGTTCATCGACGTGGTGATGCCGAGGAACCCGCCCAGCACCCCGGCGACGCCCGGGGCCAGCGGGGACGACGACGGCGGGCCCGCCTGCTCCGGGGCGGGGCGGCGGAGCAGCAGGAAGGCGGCGGCCACGACCGCCACCGTCCCGGCGGTCACCTTGAGCACGTCGTCGTCCACCGCGTCCAGGACGACGTAGCCGAGCAGCAACCCGGGGACGCACCCGGCCACCAGGGCGGTGGAGCGCCGCCGGTCGACCGAGTGCCGCAGCCGGAGCACGGCGCCGATCCGGGTCACGACGCCGACGGTCAGGTTGACGACGACGACGTCGGCCAGCGGGAACCCGGCCAGCAGCAGCAGCGGCGCGCACACCAGCGAGTAGCCGAACCCCGTGCCGCCGGCCAGCACGCTGGCCAGGAACACGACGACGGCACCGGCGAGCAGGACGCCCAGTTCCATGCCCTCTCCGAGCCCCTCTCAGCGGTCCCGGCACCTACCGGGGCGCGCATGGCGTGGGTCCGGACCACGAGGAGCTGTGGACCCGGCAGGTCTCGAGCCGGTGGTCGCGTCCCGACCGGCACCATGAGCCGGACGCGCTGCTCAGCTCGGGAGTCGGTCGACCGGCGCCCACCCTACTGTCGCCACGGACGGGAGTCGTCGAGGACGACGACCTGCCCACCGGACGGACGGGCTCAGCTGCCCACGCGGAACCGACGGACCTTCCCGACGCTGGTGCGGGGCAGCTCGTCGATGAGGTGCCAGGCCCGGGGGCGGGCGGCCGGCGACAGGTTCTGCACGGCCCACGCGTCCAGCTCGTCCGGGGTCGGCGGGTGGTCCCTGTCCTTCGCCACGACGTAGGCGACCGGCACCTGGTCACGGACCGGGTCGCGCTGGCCCACGACGGCCACGTCGAGCACGCCCGGGGCCTGGGCGGCGGCCGCCTCGATCTCGGTCAGGCTGACGTTCTCGCCGGCCACCTTGATGACGTCGTCCACCCGGCCCACGAACCGGAACGCCCCGTCGGCTCCGCGCCGGACGAGGTCACCGGTGCGGAACCACGCGCCGTCGCCGTCGGGCAGGAGGGCCCGCGCGGTCACCTCGGGCGCGCCCAGGTACCCCGCGAAGAGGTCCCGGCCGGGCACCCCGCGGAGGAACAGCTCACCGGGGTCCCCCGGCCTCGCGTCGTCCCCCGTGACCGGGTCGACCACGCGCACCTGCCGGCCGTCCAGCGGCGGCCCGATGACGTCGTGGACGGGCGGCTCGTTGCGGTCCGCCGTGACCACCGCGACCGTCTCGGTCATGCCGTAGAGCTGCCGGGGCGGTGTGCCGGCGAGGCGGCCGAACGCCTCGTGGTGGTCGGCTCCGAGGTTCTGGGCGTACCAGACGTGCTCGAGGGCGGCGGGCGGCTCGTCGGAGGGGCAGCGCGCCAGAATCATCCGGATGGGCGCCGCGAAGAGGCTGGCGTGCGTGACGTCGAGCTCGCGGGCCTGGGCGACCCACCGGGACGCCGAGAAGGAGCCGGTCAGCGCGACGCTCGCGCCGACCGCGATGGCCGGCGCGAAGCAGTAGTACTGCGCATTGGCATGGAACATCGGCAGCGTCACGAACCAGCGGTGGCGCGGCTCGAGACCCACCAGGCCCGCCATCGTGGTCGCCACGGTGGCGTAGCAGCCCTGGGTGAGCTCGACGCCCTTGGGTTCCGAGGTCGTGCCGGAGGTGAACATCACCGCCAGTCGCTGGAGCGCGTCGACGGGACGCGCCTCGTCGACGGGCGACCCCGCCAGCAGCCGCGAACCCGGCTCGAGGTCGCTCGCGTCCTCGGCGAGCTCGACGACGACGTCGACCTGACCGTCCGCACCCTCGCGGAACACCGGCGCGCGGGAGCCGGCGACGACGCTGACCAGCGGCCGAACCCGTCGCACCTGGGCGGCGATGTCGCGGGCGGCCGAGGCCGGGTCGACCGGGACCATCCAGGCCCCCAGCCGGGTCACGGCCAGCCAGAGCGCGACGAAGGCGGGGCAGCTGCGCAGCACCAGGTGGACGGCGGAACCCGGCTGCACGCCGGCGTCCCGCAGTGTGCCGGCCACGCGGGCCACCACCTGGTCGAACTCGGCGTAGGTCCACCGGGTGACGACCCCGTCGTCGGAACGGAAGACCAGGAACGTGGAGCCGCCGTGCCCGGCCACGGCGCGCTGCCACAGGGCCGAGAAGGTGTCCGGGTCGGTGCTCATCGGTGCGTCTCCCTGGGGTCGGGCCGTCGACCCGGCTGACCCGGTCGGCGAGCCTGCACGGCACAGGGAGCGCCGGCCCGGGGCGGAGTCGGCGCGACCTGCGGCCTGCCGCGGAGGGCGTGGGATTCGAACCCACGATGGGTTTGACCCCATAGCGGTTTTCAAGACCGCCGCCATCGGCCACTAGGCGAGCCCTCCTCCGACCCCGACCTGCGCGGCGGCGCGGCAGGGCGGGCGGAGCGGTCAGCGTATCGGCCCGTGCCCCTCGCGTGCTGCCGGCCGCTGTCGGGCTAGCGTCGGCCCGTGGCAACCGCTCCGTTCCGCCCGCCCTGGTTCGGCAACCGGGGGGTGCAGGTGCTGGCCGCCGGCGCGCTCGTGTTCAACCTGGTGCAGCTGGTCCTGCGGCTGGTGGACGCCCAGTGGGGGCCGGCGTTCCTCAGCTTCGCCTGGAGCGTCCTGTTCGGCTACGTGCTGGTCGAGTCGCTGCGCTTCCGACAGCAGCAGGACGCAGCGCCCGGTGAGGACCCGGCGTCAGGCGACTGACCGGCACCCCGCTCGTCAGGCGGCGGTGGCGGTGACGAAGACGCAGATGCCCTCGCCCTGGTCGGCCTTCGGCCGAAGCCCGATCACCCGGAGCAGGCCGGTCTCGATCCGGTGCACCAGCTGCCGCAGGCCGGAGTACTCGGTGTCCCCGCCCCGCCGGACGACGATGCGGTCGAACCCGGCCAGCCGGACGTGCTCGGTCAGCATCCAGTCCGGCAGGATCGAGATGTGCCCGGGCTGGTAGTAGTGCGACGGGCCGAAGATGTACGGCGCGCCGTAGAGGAACATCTTCAGCCGCGAGTGCGGATGGGTGATGTTCGGGGTGCTGACCAGCAGCTGGTCGCCCGGCCGGAGCAGTGAGCGGATCGACCGCAGCACTCCCCGGGGGTTCTCCACGTGCTCGAGGGTCTCGACGCACACCACCATGTCGAACGGCCCGCGGGTCTCGTCGGTCCACTCGGGGTGGTCCAGGTCGAGGCGGTGGATCCAGTCGTGCGGCGGGTCCAGGTCGGTCGGGACGACGTCGAAGCCGGCGTCGCGCAGCCGCAGCGCGAGCGCACCGCAGCCGGCGCCGACCTCCAGGACCCGTCCACCGTCGGGGAGCGCGGCCTTGACCAGCTCGACGGTGTACTCGTGCACTCCGGGGGCCGCGTGCACGTTGTGCCCCTGGTAGGACCGGGCTGCGGCCGTCCGGTGGATGGTCGTGCGCGCAGGAGCTGCCACGCCCGACAGCCTGTCACACCTCCCGGCGACGGCGGACCGCCAGCAGCAGGCCACCACCGGCCAGCAGGGTGACCAGTCCCCCACCCGCGATCGGCAGCACCGTGGCGCCGGTGTCGGCCAGTCGGGACATCGCGGCCCGGGAGCCGCCGACGGCCGCGAGGGCAGTGCTGCCGGCCGGACCAGCAGCAGCCACGCCCCCGGCGACGGTGACCTCGGTGACGAGGTACCGCGGGGCGCCGTCCGCATCGACGCCCGCGGCGACCAGGTGGTGGGTGCCGTCGGCGAGCCCGCTCGGCACGGTCACCGTGGCGGTGAAGGCACCGGTGCCGTCGGCGACGACCGTGGTGAGCACCTGCGGGGTGGAGTACAGGAGGACGTCGACCGAGGAGTTGGGCAGGTAGCCGGTTCCGCGCACGGTGACCTCCTCGCCGGCCGCCACCGTCCGGTCCGCGCCGTCGACCGACAGCGGGGCCGAGGCAGGGGGGACCGTCGCCGGCGTGGCCGGCCCGGGAACGACGCCGGTGACCACGGAGGCGCCGAAGCCGGGCGAGCCGTCGTCGGCGGCCACGGACACCGAGTACACCTGGCCGGCCGGGACGCCGATCGTGCAGGACCGGGCGTCGGCCCCCAGCGGCGGGCACTCCAGGCGCCCGGCGTCGTCCCGCGGCTCGGCACCGGGCAGCACCGTGACGCGGTAGCCCCGGATGCCGGTGGCGCCGGCCGGCGGCTCCCAGGTCACGGTGACCGACGACGTGCCCACGCGCGCCGCGACGTCCGCCGGCGGCGCGACCCCGCGGTGGAACGTGACCACGTTGCTGGCCGCACCGGGTCCGGAGTCGCTCATCGCCCGGACCTGCACGCTGTGGTCGCGCTGGTGGTGCAGTCCGGTGAGCGTGAACGAGTGCCGGCCCTGCCCGGAGCCGGTGGTCGGCCAGGGGTTCCAGGTCCCGTCGTTGAGCTTGACCTCCCAGCCGGTCACGGGAGCCAGGGGGGAGTCCGCGGCCACGGGGGCCGGCCAGAAGTCGACCACCACCTCCGTCGCGGACTGCATCGGGGCTCCAGAGACGCTCGGGGCGGCCGGGGCGGGGGCGCAGGGGACGACGGTGCCGCCGACGGCCCCCTCGGAGGAGGTGGAGAGGTCCTCGACACCGGGGGCCCGCGTCTCGTTGCGGTTCTCTCCCGCGCCGGACCCTGTGCCGGCGGGGTCGCCCGGCAGTGCGCCTGCCCCGTCCCCGCCGAAGGCCTGGAGGTGCAGCAGCTCCCCGTACTTCGTGGCCTGGGTGACGGTGGACGCCGCACCCCCGCCGCCGCCGTAGTACCAGGAGGCGCCGGCGGTCAGGCGCTCCGCGCCTGTCAGCCCGTCGTCTCCCCGGCCGTTGGTCCCCCCGGCGCCGGGGCTCCCGGTGTCCACGGTGGGGTCGGCGGCGGGGGTGGCGTCCCCACCGGCTGCACCCGGATGGAGGCGGAAGACGTCGCCGCCGCGGAAGTCCACCGGGACGCTGACGCTGATCCGGCCACCGGGACCGCCCGCCACCCCGTCGCTGTCCCTGCCGCCGGCACCACCGGCGACGACCCAGTCGATGCGGCAGTAGCCGTAGGGCTTGGTGAGCTCCTCGGGCGTGTGCACGTCGGCGGCGCCGAGGACGGTCGAGAAGGTGAAGGGCTGCAGCGGGTCGGCGGCCGCGGCGACGCCGGGGACGCCGAGGACCGCGGTCGACAGACCGACGGCCGCAGCGGTCAGCAGGCCGGCCGCCCGACGGGACGGGGACGGAGGACGCACGCCGGGCTCCTCGGGACAGCGCCCGGGACGCCGGGCTCGTCGGCCCGGACACCGGACCCGGGTCGAGCGCACCACCGCGGCCGGCCGCGCAGGGCCGACGGCACGACGGTGGTACGAGCCGTTACTGATCCGTTACTTGTGGCCCTGCGCCGCCTCCTCGGGCACTTCTTGCCCGAAGGCCGGCCGAATTCGGCACCAGACGGCCGCGCCGCATGGCAGAGGATCCCAGACCACCGGCTCTGCTCCGGCACGTCGTTCCCGGCGGCCGTCCCAGCGCCAGGACCGGTCCAGGATGCACGCCGGCCCCGTCCCGCGGAGGCGGGACGGGGCCGGCGCTGGGTCGCTCAGCCGATCAGCGGGTCATGCGCGACGGCGCCGACCGGCGACCACGAGGCCACCGCCGGCCAGCAGGGCCAGCAGCCCCGCACCGACGAAGGGCAGCGCGGTGAACCCGGTGTAGGCCAGGCCGGCGGCCGCGGCCTTGGCGCCCGCGGCCGACGTGGCCGCGCCGGCCGAGCCGGTGCCGGAGGTGGCGCCCAGGGTGGCCGCGCCCGCCGGCCCGCTCACCGCCGCGACACCGCCGCTGACGGTGACCTCGAGGACCAGGTTGCGGGGGTTGCCGTCCTCGTCGACGCCGGCGGCCACCAGGTGGTGGGTCCCGTCGGCCAACCCGGTGGGCACGGTGACGGTGGCCGTGAACGCACCGTCGGCGTCGGCGACCACGGTGGTCAGCACCTGCGGCGTGGAGTACATGACGATGTCCACCTCCGACCCCGGCAGGTAGCCCGAACCGCTCACCGTGACCTGCTCACCCACCTTCACCGCCTTGTCCGCGTCGGTGGTCACCAGCGGCGCAGAGGCGGCCGGCACCGTCGCCGGCGCGACGAAGCCGGGGACCTTGCCGCTGAGGACCTCCTCGGACGGGGTGCCCTGGTACTCCTCGTCGGCGGCGTTGGCGAACACGACGACCGCGTACTCCTCGCCGGCCTCGGCCGGGAGGGTGCACCGGAGCTGGTCGACCGGGGTGGTGCAGTCCAGCATCTTCGCGTCCTGCTGGTCGGGGTCGGTCTCGGACAGCGGGTAGGCCCCGACGAAGTACCCGGTGATCCCGGTGGTGTCCGCGGGCGCCTTCCAGCTGACGGTCAGCGACTTCACGCCGACCTCGACCTCGACGTCGGTCGGCGCCGGGTAGGTCTTCAGCGGCCTCGCGGAGACGGTGTCGCTGACCGGACCGGGCCCGACCAGGCTGGTCGAGCGGATCTTGATGTTGTACTGCGTCCCGGTGACTAGGTCACCGATCGTGCCGAACAGCGCGTCCGCGTCGTCACCGGCGCCGGCGCCGGTGGACAGCGGTACCCAGTTGGTCCCGTCGAGGCTGTACTCGTAGCCGCCGGCCGGCTGGAACGGGATGCCGTAGCCGCCGTGCGCGCGGCTGCCGTCCGGATTGACCAGGGGGATCGGGACGAGGCGCACCGTGGCGGAGTGGTCGTCCACCTCCGCGTACCCGTCCACGTAGGGGGCCGGCGGCGGGGTGCACAGCACGCCCGTGCCCTCGATCAGACCGTCGCCGGCATGGTCGGAGGGCGTGGTGCCGAGGGTGTAGCCGAGCTGCGAGGAGTCGTAGTAGGGGTACAGGCTGACCCGCTGGTCGAACCCCACGTTCGTGGCCGGCGCGCCGCCGATGAGGGCGCCCCCGCCGGCGGAGAGGTACGTCTGGCCGTCCAGGGTGACCACCGAGGCCGTCCCCGCGGCGGTGGTGCCGGCGCCACCGGCGGACAGGGCGAACACGTCGCCGGCCTCGACCACAGTGGTCAGCTTGAGCTCGCCGCCGAGCTGGCCCGGGGCGCCCTCGCCGTCCACACCGCCCTGGCCGCCGATGACCCGCCAGGTCATGCCGCAGATGCCCTCGGGCACCGGGCCGGAGGTCACGTCGCCGTCCTCGGTGGAGAACGACATGGACGGCAGGACGGGCGCCGCCGCGGCGAGGCCGGGGACGCTGAGGACTGCGGTCGACAGCCCGACCGCCGCGGCGGCCACCAGGCCGGCTGCGCGACGGGATGGCGAGGTGATGTGCACGTCGGACTCCCTGGAGCTCGGTGCCCGGGACGCCGGGCGCGCTGGTCCGGAGTGCCGGACGTGGGCCCACTGCACCATCGCGCCAGGGGTGGCAGATGGTTGCGGCACGAGATCGGTACGAGCCGTTACCGAAGCGTTATGTGTGGTGTTTCCGCGTGAATACGGTCAAGTCTTTACCGGCCTTTCGCTGCCAGTCGACGAGTCGACTCGACTGAGTTGGCAACGTAAGACAACGGAACGCCGCAGCGTTGCAACTCGTCGTCCGCAGGTCCAGCGCCCCTCAGCCTGGTCCGAAGATCCCGGACAGCACGCCGGCCCCGTCCCGCGGAGGCGGGACGGGGCCGGCGCTGGGTCGCTCAGCCGATCAGCGGGTCAGGCGCGACGTCGCCGACCGGCGACCAGCAGACCGCCACCGGCCAGCAGGGCCAGCAGCCCGCCACCGACGAAGGGCAGCGCGGTGAACCCGGTGTAGGCCAGGCCACCGGCGGCCGCGGCCCCGGCGGCGGCAGCAGCACCCGCGATGGTGATGTCCATGCGCAGGTAGAGCGGCGCCCCGGACGGGTCGATGCCGGCGGCCACGAGGGAGTGGTTCCCGGAGAACCCGGCGGGGATGGTGACCGTCGCGGTGAAGGTGCCGTCGTCGCCGGCGGTGACCTGCGCCAGCGGGGTGGGCGTGGAGTAGATGAACAGGCTCACCGTCGAACCCGGCGCGTAGCCGGCGCCCTTCAGGGTGATCTTGTCACCGGCGGCGGGGGTGCCGACCGCGGTCTTGTCCGTCACGAACGGCTTGGTCACCGTGGGGACGGTGGCCGGCGCGGACGGGGCCGGGACCGAGGCGCTCACGACACCGGCGGCGTCGCCGATCTCGCTGTCGTAGGCGGCGACGAAGACGCTGTACACCGTGCCGGCCGGGACGACCAGCGAACAGGAGCGCGCGGCGGCGTCCAGCTCAGGGCACTCGACGAGACCCTGCGAGGACTGCGGGTCGGCGCCGGGCAGCGCCCAGGCGACGTAGCCCTCGACGCCGGTACCGGCGGCCGGGGGCGCCCAGTCCACCGTGATGGAGGACGTGCCCACGGTGGCCTTCACCGCGGTCGGGGCGTCGACCAGCGTGCGGAAGTCCACCGCCTCGCTCTCCGGGTCGACCTCCGCGGCGCTGATCGCGCGGATCTTGAGCGAGTAGTCGGTCTGGACGGCCAGTCCCTCGACGACGGCGGCGCGGACGCCGCCCTCGGCCCAGGTGATGGTCAGCGGCTTCCAGCTGGCGCCGCCGTCCAGGGTGTACTCCCAGCCGGTCACCTCCGGGGCGTCCTCGGCGGTCCACGGGTGGAACTGCAGCTCCGCGGTGCTCGAGGTGGCCCACAGCTGGTAGATCTCCGGCGGGGAGACCTCCTCCGGCGCGTCGACCGGGGTCTCGTCGACAGGAGTCTCGTCGACGGGGGTCTCGTCGATCGGCGCCTCCGGCGCGCAGGGCTGGGCCACGCCGATGATGACGCCGTCACCGCCGACGGTGGCGGTGTCGTCGACGTCGGCCTCGTCGGGGTAGGAGTTGAGTCCACCGCCTGCCCCGCGGCCGGCGGTCTCGACCGGCAGCCCACCGTCGCCACCGAAGGCGCTCAGCAGGAGCTCGCCGGTGCCGGCGATCACGACGTCGGACGACGCGCCACCGCCACCACCGAAGACGTCGCCGCTGCTGCCGGCGTCGCCATCACTGCCCTCCGAGTTGGTCCCGCCGACGCCTGCGGCCTCGGTCGTGGCGTTGCCGCCCGCGCCGCCCGGGGCGAGCGTGTAGACCTCCCCGGCGGTGACCACGGTGGTGATCTCGATCAGGCCACCGAAGGAGCCCGGCGTGGCCGGCTCGTCACCGGCGGCGCCGCCGGCCCCGCCGACGACGGTCCAGTCGATGGTGCAGTACCCGTCGAGGACCTCGTAGCTGGTGACCGGGGTCTCCCCGGCGGTGGAGAAGGGGACGGGGGCCAGCTCGACGGCGGAGGCGACACCGGAGACGCCGAGGACCGCGGTGGACAGGCCGATCGTCGACGCGGCCAGCAGAGCGGCCGAGCGACGGGATGGTGACGTGGGACGCACGCCGGACTCCCAAGAACCTTGCCCGGGACGCCGGGCTCGCCGATCCGGGATGCCGGACGTGGAGGCACAGGACCATCCCGCGACCGTCCGCACGCGGGACGGCACGGCGATGGGACCAGCCGTTACCTGACCGTGACCTGCGGTGTCACACGCGTATCACCGTCATCTTGTGCCAAAGGATCTCCGGGACGGCGGTCAGCGAGGCCACAGCAGTTGCCTGTCGGGACGTTTGCGTCCGGCAGTCCTTCCGATCGGGCATGTTCCGGCCGCCGGGGGTGTTCCCCCTGTGACCGTCCGCGCCCGAGCGCGTCGACGTCCCCCGACTGCCTGCCCGTTCGAAGGACACTGCCTGCCCGTGACCGTCCCATCCCCGTCCGCCAGCCGCCGCCGCGAGCGCGCCGCGAGCCGGGCGGCCTCCGACCGCGCGGCCGACCGGGCCGACGCCCGCGACGAGAAGCGCGCCCAGCAGATCTGGGTCGACGGCGCCGCGCCGGCCCTGCCGGTCCGCGGCACGCGTCCCGAGGAGGTGGTGTTCCACCTCGGGCCCACCAACTCCGGCAAGACCTATGAGTCGCTGCAGGCGCTGGCCGCCACCGGCTCCGGCGTCTACGCCGCCCCGCTGCGGCAGCTCGCCCACGAGGCCTACGCCAAGCTCTCCGCACAGCTGCCCGCGGGCACCGTGGGACTGTCCACCGGCGAGGAGGAGATCGACCCGCACGCGCCGATCGTCTGCTGCACCGTGGAGAAGGCCCCCGACCGCGGCGAGATGCTCGTCCTCGACGAGGCGCACTGGGTCACCGACCCGGACCGCGGCCACCACTGGGCGCGGCTGCTGCTCACCGGCGAGTACCGCCGGATGCACCTGATCTCCGCGGCCGAGGCCTACCTGGTGCTCAAGCCGCTGGTCGCCGACGCGGAGCACGTGCAGGTGGTGAACCACAAGCGTCTCTCGCGGCTCGACGTGCTGCGGGCTCCGGTCCGGGCGACCGGGGTGCGGCCGCAGACGCTGGTCGTCGCCTTCTCCCGCAAGGCCGTCTACGCCGTCGCCGCCGAGCTGGACCAGCACCGGCCGGGCAAGGTCGGAGTCCTCTACGGGGCACTGCCGCCGGCCACCCGCCGGGAGGTCATCGAGCGGTTCACCAGCGGTGAGCTCGAGGTCCTGGTGACCACCGACGTGATCGGCCACGGGATCAACGTGCCGGCCACCACCGTGCTCTTCGCCGAGACGACGAAGTTCGACGGCCCCGAGCTGCGCCCGCTGCGCACCTGGGAGACCGCCCAGATCGCCGGCCGGGCCGGCCGCTACGGGCTCACCGGGCACGGCCGGGTCGGCATCCTGATCGGCGTCGCCGGGCTCAAGCCGTCCCAGGGACTGCTGATGGCCGGAGCCGAGGTGGCCCGCGGCGAGGCGATCAGCGACCTCCCCCGCCGCGCGCCCCGGCTGCGCCCGGAGCTCGCCGACCTCGGCGCGTTCGAGCCGCAGGACCTGCCGGAGGCACTCACCCGGTGGATGGCGTGGGCGCGCGCCGCCACCCGGGACGAGGCGATGACCGCCGACGACGTGACCAGCCTCGTCGTCCGGGTGCACGCGCTGCTCCCCATGCTGCGCGGACCGCTCGGCGCGGCCGGCGACCTGGACACCGTCTGGCGGCTGGTCAACCTGGCCATCGACTACAACCCGCCGCGCCGCACCCGCTGGCTGGTGCTGGCCCGGGCCGCGCTGCAGCACGCCGCCGGACTGCCGGTGCGGCCGGAGACCGTGCTCCCCGACGTGCCGGTCGGTGGCACCGTCGAGGACTTCGAGCAGGCCGCCGCGGGCGCCCGCGACGCCCAGACGCTGCTCCGGCAGTTCCCCGGCGTCGCCGGGCTGAGCGGTGACGACGCCGCCTGGGTCGAGGAGGAGTGCGCCGAGACCATCACCGAGATGCTCCCCGACGCCATCGCCCTGGGCCGGTCCGGCACGTGCACCGACTGCGGACGGGCGATCGCGCCCTGGTTCACCACCTGCCGGCCGTGCGGCATCGGCCCGGCCGGGCGCGACGGCGGCGAGCGGGACCGGCGTCCCGGCGGCCGCGGTCGCGGCGCGGCGGGCCGGCACGACGAGGGCCGCTCCGGCGGGCGCGGCGCGCGGGGGGCCGGCGGGACGCCGCCCGGGAGCCGTCGCGGCCGGCCCGCGCGGGGAGCCCGCCGCGGGTGACCGTGCCCCTCGGCGGCCGTGCGGGGTCACCCGCCGGTCGCCCGTCGGGCGGCGCGGCCGAGGATGACCGGGTGACCTCCTCGCCCGCCGTCGGCACTCCACCGGGCGCCCCGCCGGCGGGCCGGCGGCTGCTGCTGACCCTGGCGCCGGCGCTCGCACTGGTGCTGGTGGCGCTGTGCCTGCGCGGCCCGTTCGCCGCGGTCGGCCCGGTGGCCGGCGAGCTGCGGGAGGAGCTGGCCCTCTCCACGGCTGCCCTCGGGCTGCTCACCGCGCTGCCGCTGGTCTGCTTCGGGCTGGTCTCCCCGTTCGCCCCCCGGCTGGCCGCCCGGCTGGGCGTGCACCGGGCCGCCCTGGCCGCGGTGGTCGTGCTGTCGGCCGGCGTCGCCGTCCGGCTCGGCGGCACGCCGGGGCTGTTCCTGGGCACGGTGCTGCTGACCGGGGGCATCGCCGTGGTCAACGTGCTGCTGCCCGCGCTGGCCCGCGCCGAGTACGGCGAGCGGGCCCCCACGGTCATCGGGGTGACGTCGTGCGCCATGGCGGCGTCCGCGGCGGCGGGCGCCGGCCTGGCCCAGCCGCTGAGCGCCGCCACGGGCAGCGCGCGGACCGGCCTGGCGCTCTGGCTGGCGGTGACGCTCGTCGCGCTGGCGGCCATCGCCGTCCTCACCCGGGCGCGGGACCGGACCGCGCCTCCGGCCGAACCGGCCCGCCGGGCGATCCTGCGCGACCGGGTGGCCCTGCTGGTGACGGTGTTCTTCGGACTCCAGTCGCTGAGCTTCTACTCCATGCTGGCCTGGCTGCCCGACGTCCTGCAGCAGGACGCCGGCCTCTCCCCCGTCGGCGCCGGTGGGCTGCTGGCGCTGGCCGCGGGCCTCGGCGCCCCGGCGTCGCTGGTGGTGCCCACCCTCGCCGCCCGGCGGCCCGGTCAGGGCCGCTGGGTGCTCGCGGCGGGCGGCCTGATCGTCGGCGCGCTGGCCGGCCTGGCCCTGGCACCGGCCGCGGCGCCGGTGCTGTGGACGCTGCTGTGGGGACTGGGCACCGGCATCGCCTTCCCGCTGGCGATGACCCTGGTGCTGCTGCGCACCCGGGACGTCGCGCAGACCGGCCGGCTGTCGGCGGCCGCGCAGAGCACCGGGTACCTGCTGGCCGCCACCGGCCCGCTCAGCGTGGGCCTGCTGCACGACCTGGCCGACGGCTGGGCGCCGGGTCTGCTGCTGCTCCTGGTCCTGGCGGTCGTCCAGACCACGGCCGGGCTGGCCGCCGCCCGCCCCCGGCTGGTCACCGAGCGCCCGGCCGGCTGACGTCCTCAGCTCACGCGGGACGGACCGTCCCGAGCAGGTGCTCGGCGCCGCTGCCGGCGTTGCGGACGGCGAGGTCCCAGCCCTGCTCGGCCGTTTCGGTGGCCAGTGTGACGGTGGAGGGCAGGAACAGCGGCTTGCGGAAGGAGACGTCCACGTCGACGGTGTCGGGCAGCCGCCCGGACAGCGCCGCCAGCGCCCGGGCCTTGAGCCACATGCCGTGCGCGATGGCCCGCTTGAAGCCGAACGCCTTGGCCGACAGGCCGGACAGATGGATCGGGTTGGCGTCTCCGGACACCGCGGCGTAGCGCCGGCCGGTGTCCGCGGCCACCCGCCACTGGGCGACGACCCGGTCCAGCCCGCCGACGGTGAGCCGGACGTCGGCGTCCGGCGCGCCCGCCGGAGCCGTCGCGCCGCGGGCCAGGTAGGTCGACCGCCCGCGCCACACCTCGGCGCCGCCGGCCGACACCGACGCGCACAGGTCGACGGTCGCCCCCCGCACGTGCGCCGCGAACCGCTCGGCCCACACCTCGACGTCGAGCGCCTCCCCGGCCGCGACGGGCCGCAGCGCGGTGATCCGGTTGCGCACGTGCACCAGCCCGGGCAGTGCCAGCGGGAACGACCGGTCGGTCATCAGCGCCACCTGCAGCGGGAAGGCGAGCACGTGCGGGAAGGTCACCGGCAGCGTGTCGGACAGGCCGAACCCGCAGACCCGGGCGTAGCCGGCCAGGTGCGCCGGGTCCACCGGGACGCCGACTCGGGCCAGCCGGGTGCCGGGCAGGTCGCCGCCGCGGCCCCGGGCGGTCACGGCCGCCCGGGCGAACAGCGCCGGCAGGGCCGGCGCCTCGGACAGCACGGTGCGCTCGGCCATCACGCCCCCAGCAGGGACTGGCCGCAGACCCGCACGACCTGGCCGTTGACGCCCGCGCTGCCCGGCTGGGCCAGCCAGGCGATGGTCTCGGCGACGTCCACCGGCAGCCCGCCCTGCTGCAGCGAGTTCAGCCGGGCGCCCACCTCGCGCGGGCCCAGCGGCATCCGCGCGGTCATCTCGGTGACGATGAACCCGGGGGCGACGGCGTTGATGGTGGCGCCCCGGCCGGCGAACTCCGGCGCCCAGGCCCGCACCATGCCGATCACGCCGGCCTTGCTGGCGGCGTAGTTGGTCTGCCCGCGGTTGCCCGCGATCCCGGACTGGGAGCTGACCGCGACCACCCGGGCGCCGGGCCGCAGGACGCCGTCGACGTCCAGCAGCGCCTGGGTGAGGTCCAGCTGGGCCTGCAGGTTGACCGCCATGACCGAGTCCCACCGGGCGGCGTCCATGTTGACCAGCAGCTTGTCCCGGGTGATGCCGGCGTTGTGCACCACGACGTCCACCCCGCCGTGCCGCCCCTGCAGGTGTGCGACCAGCCGGGCTCCCGCGTCGGGGGCGGTGACGTCGAGCTGCAGCGCCGTCCCGCCGACCTCGTTGGCCACCTCGGCGAGTGCCTGGCCGGCTGCCGGTACGTCGACGGCCACGACCTGCGCGCCGTCCCGGGCCAGCACCCGCGCGATGGCCGCGCCGATGCCGCGGGCGGCGCCGGTGACCACGGCGACCTTGCCGGTGAGCGGGGAGTCGGGGTCCTCGGCGGCCGGCAGCTCCGCCGCCGACACGCCGACGACCTGGCCGTCGACGTAGGCCGACCGCCCGGACAGGAAGAAGCGCACCGGGCTGTCCAGCGAGGCCTCGGCGCCGGCGGGCACCACCACCAGGTTCGCCGTCGACCCGGCACGGAGCTCCTTGGCCAGGGACCGGACCAGGCCCTCCAGCGCCTGCCGCGCCGCGGCCTGCGCCGGTGATGCGGCCTCGGCGGGCGGGTCGGTCAGCACCAGCACCCGGCCGCTGGGTCGCAGCCGCTTCACCGCGGGGGCGAGGACGGCGTGGGCGGCGGCGAGGTCGGCCGGACCGGTCATCCCGGTCGCGTCGAGGAGCACGGCGGCGAGCCGCTCGCCGTCGGTCGCTCCGTCGGCGGGAGCCGGCGGCCGCACGTCGACCCCCGCGTCCCGCAGCAGCCCGGTCAGCCGCTCGCCCAGCCGTCCGGTGCCAGTCGAGCCGACGACGGCCGGGCCGGGGAGCAGCGGCGAGCCGGGCTCGTGGCGGCGCAGCACGGCCGGCCGGGGCAGGCCGAGCTGCCCGACGATCGTCGTCCCGACGCCGGAGTTGGCGAAGTCGCGGTACCAGTCACTCACGATGGGGTCCTCCAGGTGCTTGAGCCCGAAAAAGCACGCGGGCTCGAGCCCGAAAATGCACGGGGTGGATGGGTCAGGACTCGAGGACGGCGACGACGCCCTGGCCGCCGGCGGCGCAGATGGAGATCAGCCCGCGCTTGCCCGGGCCGGCCTCGTGCAGCAGCTTGGCCAGCGTCGCCACGATCCGGCCGCCGGTCGCGGCGAACGGGTGCCCGGCCGCCAGCGACGACCCGGTGACGTTCAGCTTCGACCGGTCGATCGCGCCCAGCGGGGCGTCCAGGCCGAGCTTCCCCTTGCAGAAGTCCGGGTCCTCCCACGCCTTGAGGGTGGCCAGCACGGTGGAGGCGAAGGCCTCGTGGACCTCGTAGAGGTCGAAGTCCTGCAGGGTGAGGCCGTTGCGGGCCAACAGGACCGGGAGCGCGTACACGGGGGCCATCAGCAGGCCCTCGCCGCCGTGCACGTGGTCGACGGCGGCGGTCTGCGCGTCGACCAGGTGGGCCAGCACCTGCAGCCCCCGGGCGGCGGCCCACTCGTCGGAGGCCAGGAGCACGGCGGAGGCGCCGTCGGTGAGCGGCGTCGAGTTGCCCGCCGTCATGGTGGCGCCCTCGCCCTTGCCGAACACCGGGGTGAGCCCCGCAAGTCGTTCGGTCGATGTGTCCGGCCGCAGGTTCTGGTCCCGGGCCAGCCCGAGGAACGGCGTCACCAGGTCGTCGAAGAACCCGCGGTCGTACGCGGCGGCGAGGTTCCGGTGCGAGGCGACGGCGAGCTCGTCCTGCTCCTCACGGCCGATCCCCCACTCGGCGGCGGTGATCGCGGCGTGGTCGCCCATGGCCAGCCCGGTCCGCGGCTCGGCGTTGCGCGGGACCTCGGGCACCAACTGGCCCGGCCGGATCCCGGCCAGTGCCCTGAGCCGCTCCTGCAGCGTCCGCGCGCTGTTCACCGCGAGCAGCGCCCGGCGCATGTCCTCGTTGATGGCCATCGGCGCGTCGGAGGTGGTGTCCACCCCGCCGGCGATGCCGGACTCGACCTGCCCGAGGGCGATCTTGTTGGCGACCAGGACGGCGGCCTCCAGCCCCGTCCCGCAGGCCTGCTGGACGTCGTAGGCCGGGGTCCGGGCCGACAGCCGCGAGCCCAGCACGCTCTCCCGGGTCAGGTTGAAGTCACGGGAGTGCTTGAGGACGGCGCCGGCCACCACCTCGCCGACCTGCTCGCCCTGCAGCCCGAAGCGGGCGACGAGCCCGTCGAGGGTCGCGGTGAGCATGTCCTGGTTCGACGCCCGCGCGTACCGGGAGTTGGACCGGGCGAAGGGGATGCGGTTGCCGCCGACGATCGCGGCCTTCCGGGTCTGCGCAGCCATGCGGGTGCCTCCAGCGAGCGGGGACGCCCCCTCTCCGGCCGGGGTCGCAACTCTGGCCCGGGAGGGTGACGGATCACTATCGGTACCGACAGTATCAGGTACTGTCCGTGTCGTGAAAGCTGCTGGAGGGCGAGGCCGCGACCGGCGCGACTCGCGGTGGGACGAGCACCGCCGTGCCCGCCGGGAGCAGCTGGTGCAGGCGACCCTGGTGGCGGTGGGCAGGCACGGCGCCGGCGTCGGCATGGAGGAGATCGCCGCCGAGGCGGGCACCAGCAAGACCGTCGTCTACCGGCACTTCGCCGACCGCAGCGAGCTGCACGTCGCCGTCTGCGCCCGGGTCGCCGAGCAGCTCACCCGCAAGCTGCGCGAGGCGATGACCGGCACCGACCACCCCCGTCAGATGGTCGCCGCGGCGGTGGAGACCTACCTGGCCTTCCTCGAGGCCGATCCCGAGGTCTACCGCTTCGTCGTCCACCAGCAGCTCGCCGACCGGCCGCTGGACCCGATCAGCGACCTGTCGGTGCTGGTCGGCCAGGAGGCCGCCGCACTGGTCGAACTGGGCCTGCGCCGCGCCGGCCGGGACCCGGCCGCCGCCGCCCCCTGGGGGCACGGCCTGGTCGGGCTCATCCGGTCGGCCGCCGACTGGTGGCTGCAGGCCGACCGGCCGATGCCGCGCGCCGAGCTCGCCACCCACCTCACCGACCTCGCGTGGACCGGTCTCTCCGGCATCGCGACCTCCGCACCGACTCCCCAGGAGCAGAAGTGACGAGCACCGTCCCCACCTCGGTCGACCCGGCCCGCGTCCAGGAGGTGCTGGACGGGCGCTGGGCGCACGTGCGCCGCAGCGCCCGAGAGCAGCTGGGCCGGCCCGGGTACACCCCGGTCCCCGGCGAGTCGGTGGCCGAGGCCCGCGAGCGGGTGACGGCGCTGGCCCGCACCCTGGCCGGCACGGACGCGGTGCGACTGGGCTTCCCCACCCGCTATGGCGGCGCGGACGACGCCGGTGGCTCGGTCACCGCGGTCGAGATGCTCGCCTTCACCGACCTGTCGCTGATGGTGAAGGCCGGCGTGCAGTGGGGCCTGTTCGGCGGTGCGGTCCAGGCGCTCGGCACGGCCCGGCACCACGACGCGTACCTGCCGGCGATCATGGCCCTCGACCTGCCCGGCTGCTTCGCGATGACCGAGACCGGCCACGGCTCCGACGTCCAGCTGCTGCGGACGACGTGCACCTACGACCCGCGGACGCAGACCTTCGACCTGCACACCCCGCACCAGGCCGCCCGCAAGGACTACATCGGCAACGCCGCCCGGGACGGCCGGATGGCGGTCGTCTTCGCCCAGCTGGTCACCCAGGGGCAGGGCCGGGGCGTGCACGCCTGGCTCGTCCCCATCCGGGACGAGGACGGGCAGCCGCTGCCCGGGGTCACCATCGGCGACGACGGGGCCAAGGCCGGGTTGCTCGGCGTGGACAACGGCCGGCTCGCCTTCGACCACGTGACCGTGCCCCGGGACATGCTGCTGGACCGCTACGGCTCCGTCGCCCCCGACGGCACCTACTCCAGCCCCATCGAGAACGAGACCCGCCGCTTCTTCACCATGCTGGGCACGCTGGTGCGCGGCCGGGTCAGCGTCGGTGGCGCGGCCGGCTCGGCCACCAAGCTCGCGCTGGAGATCGCCGTCCGCTACGGCGACACCCGCCGCCAGTTCACCGCCCCCGGCCGGGAGCGCGAGGTGGTGGTCAACGACTACCGCGTGCACCAGCGCACCCTGCTGCCGGCGCTGGCGCGCAGCTACGCGCTGCACTTCGCCCAGGAGGAGCTGGTGTCCGCGCTGCACGACGTCCAGCGCGCGGCGCAGCCGGACGAGGCGGCGCAGCGTGAGCTCGAGTCCCGCGCCGCCGGGCTCAAGGTCGCCCAGACCTGGCACGCCACCCGGACCATCCAGCAGTGCCGGGAGGCCTGCGGCGGCGCGGGCTACCTGGCGGAGAACCGGCTGCCCGGGCTCAAGGCCGACACCGACGTCTTCACCACCTTCGAGGGCGACAACACCGTCCTGCTGCAGCTGGTCGCCAAGGGGCTGCTCACCGGCTACCGGGACGCCTTCGGCTCGCTGGAGGGCTGGGGCCGGGTGGCCTTCGTCGCCGAGCAGGTCCGCGAGACGGTCCTCGAGCGCACCGCGGCCCGCGGCCTGATCCAGCGGCTGGTCGACGCCGTCCCCGGCCGGGACGACGACGTCGCCCTCACCGACCGCGGCTGGCAGCTGCGCACCTTCGAGGACCGCGAGAAGCACCTGCTCAGCGGGGCCATCAAGCGGCTGCGCCGGAACGCCGCCCGCCGGGACCTGACCCCCTTCGACGTCTTCAACGACGTCCAGGACCATGTGCTGCTCGCCGCCCAGGCGCACATCGACCGGGTGGTGCTCGAGGCGTTCGTCGCCGCCGTCACGCGCACCGCCGACCCGGCGGCACGCGCGCTGCTGGACGCGGTCTGCGACCTGTTCGCGCTGTCCACGATCGAGGCGGACAAGGGCTGGTTCCTCGAGCACGGTCGGCTCACGCCGGCCCGGGCCCGGGCACTGACCGGCACGGTCAACGAACTGCTGGGCCGACTGCGCCCGCACATGCGGACGCTGGTGGACGCGTTCGGCATCCACCCGGCCTGGCTGGCCTGCGCGGTCCTGGACGAGGAGCCGGGCCGCCAGGAGGCGATGGCTGCCCATGACGCCGCGCCGCGGGCCGACGACACGGCGACCGACCCGGAGCTGGCGCCGGTCAGTTGATCATCGGCTCGTTGCCACCGACACGGCAGGGCGCGCCGGGGAGGGCGGCATCGAGCCGATGATCAACATGTGAGGGGGCGCTGCGCCGGGCGGCCCGCCGGGCGGGAGGATGTGCGGTCGTGGAGCTCGTGGCGGCGGCGGCCGAGACGCTGCGGGTGCCGGCGGCCGTGGACCTGGCGGCCATCGTCATCGGCGCCCTGACCGGCGGGCTGCTGGCCGCGCGGGAGGGCTTCGCCGTCTCCGGCGTCCTGCTGCTGGCGGTCAGCGGCGGGCTGGGCGGCGGGCTCATCCGCGACGTCCTGCTGGCGCAGGGGCCGCCGGTGGCGCTGACCAACCCGGCGTACCTGCCCACGGTCACGGTGGCCGCCGGTGTGACGTTCTACTTCTCCGGCTGGCTGTCCCGGCTGACCCGCCTGCTGGTGCTGCTGGACGCGGTGACCCTGGGCTTCTTCACGGTGATCGGCGCGCAGAAGGCCCAGCTGGCCGGCCTGCCCAGTGCCTCGGTCGTCTTCATCGGCACCGCCACCGCGGTCGGCGGGGCGGTGATCCGCGACGTCCTGCTGGCCCAGCGGGCCGACATCGTCCAGCCCGGCCCCTACAACGCGGTCGCCGCGCTGATCGGCGCCAGCGCCCTGACCGTGCTCGCCGGCCCGCTGGAGATGCCGCCGCTGCCGGTCGCCGCGATCGTCATCGTGCTGGTCGCCACGCTGCGGGTGCTGTCGGTGTGGCGGGGCTGGGAGGCGCCGGTGGCCGTCGACCTCCCGGAGCGGGCCCGCAACCGCCTGCTCGGCCGCCGCGATCCCGACCGGCGGTGGGGACGGCGGCGACGGGGACGGTGAGCGGGACGGCGACCTGGACCTGGCGGACCCCGGGCTCGTAGCCTTCCGCCATCGCCGCGGCAGGACGGGCGGCACCCCGCACCGGGCCGGCGCGCTCCGACGGCCCGGGGAACGAAGGAGTCCCCATGGCCGTCGTCCCACCCGACAAGGACCAGGTCGGAGCCCTCGCCCGCGGCTACGGCATGAACCCCTCGCCCGCCGACCTCGAGGTGTACACCACCCTGGTCGCGGCCTTCCTGACCTCCTACGACGCCGTCGAGGAGCTGTACGGGCAGACCGCTCCGCAGGCGCCGACGGACCGGCCCAGCACCCGGCCGGACGACGCCGACAACCCACTGGGCGCGTGGTACGTGACCACCGAGATCGCCGGTGCCCCCGACGGCCCCCTGGCCGGCTACCGGGTCGCGGTGAAGGACAACGTCGAGGTCGCCGGCGTGCCGATGATGAACGGCTCGAAGACGGTCGAGGGCTTCGTGCCGTCCCGGGACGCGACCGTGGTGACCCGGCTGCTGGCCGCGGGCGCCACGGTCACCGGCAAGGCTGTCTGCGAGGACCTCTGCTTCTCCGGCGCCAGCCACACGTCGCGGACGGGCCCGGTCCGCAACCCCTGGGACCCGACCCGCACCACCGGCGGCAGCTCCAGCGGCAGCGCCGCCCTGGTGGCCGCGGGCGAGGTGGACATCGCCGTCGGCGGGGACCAGGGCGGGTCGGTGCGGATGCCCGCCGCGTTCAGCGGCATCGTCGGGCACAAGCCCACCCACGGGCTGGTGCCCTACACCGGCGCCTTCCCGATCGAGATGACGCTGGACCACCTGGGCCCGATGACCCGCACGGTCGCCGACGCCGCCCGGATGCTGCAGGTGATGGCCGGCCGGGACGGCCTCGACCCCCGCCAGCCGGCCGACGTGCAGCCCCAGGACTACCTGGCCGCCCTGGACCGGGACGTCGCCGGCCTGCGGGTCGGCGTGGTCACCGAGGGCTTCGGCTGGCCCGAGCTGTCCGAGCCCGGCGTCGACGAGGCCGTACGCGCCGCCGCGGCCCGGCTGCGCGACCTGGGCATGACCGTCGAGGACGTCGACCTGCCCTGGCACCGCCATGCGCTGCACGTCTGGAACGTCATCGCCACCGACGGCGCGACCGTGCAGATGATCGAGGGCAACGGCTACGGCTACAACTGGGAGGGCCTCTACGACCCGGAGCTGATCGAGCACTACGGCCGGCAGAGCCGCCAGGTCCCCGACGAGTGGTCGCCCACCGTCACCGCCGTCGCGCTCACCGGGCGCTGGTCGATCGAGCAGCTGCAGACCCGGCACTACGCGATGGCCCAGAACCTGGCCGCCGAGGTGCGCCGGCACTACGACGAGGCGCTGGAGCGCTTCGACGTGCTGGTCCTGCCCACCGTGCCGATGGTCGCCACCCCGCTGGTGCAGCCCACCGACCCGCTGGAGGTCTCGATCGGCCGCGCGCTGGAGATGATCGTCAACGCCGCGCCGTTCGACGTCAGCGGCCACCCCGCGACCAGCGTGCCCGCGGGGCTGTCCGACGGCCTGCCCGTCGGCATGATGATCGTCGGGAGGCGCTTCGACGACGCGACCTGCCTGCAGGTCGCGCACGCCTTCGAGCAGCTGTCCGGGGGCTTCCCCCGACCGCCCGACCGCCAGGCGAGCGACGCCCCAGCCCGGGCCTAGCTGTACTGCCCAGACAGGTTGGTCAGTCGCGTGATTGGGGCGCGACGTCCGATCGCGGTGTGGGGCCGGTGATGGTTGTACTCGTGTAGCCAGCCCGGGAGTGCCTGGCGGCGGGCGTGTTCGCTGAGGAACATCCGGCGGAAGGCCCAGCCGTCGGCCATGGTGCGGTGGAAGCGCTCGATCTTGCCGTTGGTCTGCGGCCGGTAGGGCCGGGTCCGCTTGGGCTGGATGTCCAGCTCGAGGCAGGCGTCGCGCCAGGCGTGGGAGCGGTAGGCCGAGCCGTTGTCCGAGAGCACCCGCTCGGTGGTGACGCCGCGGATGGCGAACCAGGCCACCGCGCGGCGCAGCACGCCGATGGCGGTGGCGGCGGTCTCGTCGTCGTGGATCTCGGCGTAGGCGATCCGGCTGTGGTCGTCGAGCACGGTGTGCACGAAGGCGGTGCCCATCAGCGGGTTGTGGTGCCTGCTGCGAGGTTTGCCCGAGGTGCGCGCGGTGGCGTGCCGGTTGTTTGTGCCCTGCTGGCGGCCGAGGTATCGCCAGCCGCCGCCGTCGGGGATGTTGCCCAGCTTCTTGACGTCGACGTGCAGCAGCGAGCCGGGGTGGTCGTGTTCGTAGCGGCGGGCCCGCTCGCCGGTGCGCCGGTCGATGTGGGAGAGCCGGTGGATCTGGCAGCGCCGCAGCACCGCGTAGACCGTGGAGGCCGGCACCCCCAGTCGGGCGCCGATCTCCACCGGTCCCAGTCGGTGGCGCCAGCGCAGCTGCACGATCTTGCGGACCACCGGCCGCGGCGTACGGCGGGGGCAGCGGTGCGGGCGTGAGCTGCGGTCGACCATGCCGGCTGGCCCGGCCTGGCGGTAGCGCTCCGCCCAGCGCTTGGCCGTGGGGTAGGCGACCTGGAACACCGCCGCGGCGTAGGAGACGGTCCAGCCGTCCTCAACCACTGCGCGGGCCAGACGCAGACGCATGCGAGGGGTCAGAGCGGCATTAGCGTGGGCCACGAGGACCTCCGGGTTCGTGTCGTGGATGCCTTCAGCAGCTCCACTCCACGTCCGGAGGTCCTCCTCCACAAGATCGGTCAGTCAGATCCTGTGGTCACACGTCCTCGACCAACGTCTCCGGTCAGTACACCTAGCCGGCCCCGGCTCCCGGGACGACGTCGGGCGCCGGCTCGATGCCCGGGGGGACCCGTTGCGGACCGGCCTCGGGGGGCCGGGGCCGGTCCTGCGGGTGCAGCCGGACGGCGAGCAGGGCGACGTCGTCCTCGGTGTCGGGCAGGTACAGGCGGGCCAGCAGCCGGTCGCACATCTCCTGCAGCGGCAGCCCGGCCAGCTCCGCGGCGACCTCGCGCAGCTCCTCCATGCCGGCGTCCAGGTCGCGGTCGCGGCGCTCGACCAGCCCGTCGGTGTAGAGCAGCAGCGTGCCGCCCCGCTGGATCACCGCGACCCGGTCGACCCGCGGTGTGCCGGCGTCGACCCCCAGCAGCAGGTCCGGGGGACCCCCGTCGAGCAGGGTCGCCGAGCCGTCGGGTGACAACAGCAGCGGCGGCGGGTGGCCGGCGGTCGACCACCGCACCCGGGTCTCCCCCGCCCGCAGCTCCGGGTCGTCCTGCTCGAGCCGGGCCACCAGCGCCGTCGCCATGGTGTCCAGGTCCAGGCCCCGTGCCGCCCGGTCCAGCCCGCTGAGCACCTCGGCCGGGGTGCCGCCGGTGTGGTGGCCGATGCCGCGCAGCAGCCCGCGCAGCTGGCCCATCGCGGCCGCGGCCCGGCTGTCGTGGCCCACGACGTCCCCGATGACCAGCACCGTCCCCCCGGCGGGCTGGACGAACGCGTCGTACCAGTCGCCGCCGATCTCCGCGCCGGCGGCGGCGGGCACGTACCGGACGGCGATCTCGCAGTGGTCCGGGGCGGGCGGCGCGGTGAGCAGACTGCGCTGCAGCGTCTCGGCCAGCTGCCGCTGCTCCCCGAACAGCCGCGCCTGCTGGAGGGCCGACCCGGCGCGCCGGCCCACCTCGAGGGCGGTCTCCAACTCGGCCGGCGTCTGCGGGGGGCGGCCGGCGCCGTTGAACAGCCCCAGCGCCCCGAGCGTGCGACCGCCGGCGGTCAGCGGGACGACGATGCCGGACGCCGGGGCCAGCCCGGCCAGCACCCGCCGGGCCTCCTGCCCGGACAGCGACCGGTCCAGGACGTCGGGGTCGATCGTGCGGAGGACCACCGGCCGGCCGGTCCGGACGACCTCCGCCGTCCTCGACGCCGACGTCAGCTCGGCGAGCATGGCGCGGACGTAACGCTCCAGTTCGGCCTTGCGGGCCCGGTCCGAGTGCGCCGAGGCCATGTCCCGGAGCCGGCCGTGGTCGTCGGTGACGAACAGCCAGCACCAGTCGCCGAGCGCGGGGACCACCCGTTCGGTCAGCCGGCCGATCTGCTCGGTGATGTCCAGGGTCCCCGCGAGCACCTCCCCGACGTCGGCGAGCAGCCGCAGACGGGCGTTCGCCGCGGCCATCTCCGCCACGGCGGCGTCCCGCTCCGCGTCGGCCTGCAGCCGCATGACGCTGAGCCCGATCTGGGCGGTCAGCGCCTCCAGCACCTCGACGTCGTCGTCGGTGAACCCGTGCTCGGTGTCCCAGACCGCCACGAACGCACCGAGCAGCCGGTCGTCCACCCGCAGCGGCAGGGCGGCCAGGGCGTGGGCGTCCAGCAGCCGGCTCATCTCCGCCATCCCCGGGAAGCGGGCGGCCGCCTCGACCGGGTCGGGCAGCAGCACCCGCTCGCCGTGCCGGGCCACCCACTGGGTGGGCAGCTGGTCGTCGAGGGGGACCTCCACGCCGTCGGGCGGGACGTCGACGCCCGCCTCGGCGGCCCGGACCTCGACGATGTCCTTGAGCCGGCTGCCCATGTGCAGCCGCAGGGCGCCGGACGCCGGGTCGAACACCGCCAGCGCCCCGGTCCGGGCACCCAGCACCTCGGCGCCGCGGAGGGTGATCTGGGCGAGCTGGTCGAGCCGACGGGCGCCGGCCAGGTCCGCGGCCACCTCCGCGATCGCGGCGGTCCGCCGGAGCGCGTCCAGCCGTTCGTGCGCCTGGCGCCGTCCCTCGGTGACGTCCACCAGCGCGCCGAGGAACCGCACCGCCCGGCCGGCCGGGTCCGACAGCACCCGGCCGCGGGCCGCTGCCCAGCGGACGGCGCCGTCCTCGCGCAAGAGGCGCAGCTCGACGGCGTACTCCCCGCGGGACTCGATGGCCGCCGCCATCGCCGCCCGCACCGGGGCACGGTCGTCCGGGTGGATCCGCTCGAAGACGACCTCGACCGAGTCCAGCTCCATCCCGGAGGGCAGTCCGAACAGCCCGGCGCAGCGGTCGTCCCAGCTGACCCGGCCGGTGTCCAGGTCCACCTCCCAGACGCCGACCATGCTGGCCTCCAGCGCCACCTCGAGCCGGGTGAGGGAGGCCCGCAGCTCGGCGGAGGCAGCGGCCAGACCGAGCTCGGTCACCACCGCCGACGCCACCTCACCGGCCAGCGCGACGTCCTCGGCCGACCAGGCCCGCGGGGTCGGGGAGAGGACCGTGAGCCCGCCGACCGCGTGCCCGGACAGCACCAGGGGCAGGGACAGGCAGGCGCACACCTGCCCGGACGCGACCGCCGGCACCCCGGCCAGTCGAGGGTCGTGGGGCGCGTCGGGCACCACCAGCGGCGCACCCAGCCGCAGGGCGACCGAGCCGGGCGCGTCCTCCACCGGGCTGGCCGGGCCCACCACGGTCGGCCGGCCGGCCCCGCCCACGGCCACCGCGACGTCGGTGAACAGGACCACCTGGGCGGTCTCCACCCGCAGCAGCCGGGTGGTGAGACCGGCGAGCCGGTCGAAGGGCGCGCTGCCGGGCAGCTCGGCGAGCAGCCGGCGGGTGAAGGCCAGCCGCGCCGGGTCCAGCAGCGGGTCAGGGGTCCCCAGGGCGCTCGGGTCAGGGGTCCCCAGGGCGCTCGGGTCGGGCACCACGGCGGACCTCCTCCTCTGCCCGTCGGGACGGTGGCCTGGCGGCAACGACTGCCCATGCTGTCACGGCACCGGCCGCGCGCCCGGTTCCACGGGGCACTCGGCGGGGTGAGGTCGCTCAAGGACCGTCGGGGACGGGCCGATGGCCGGGGGGTGACGACGATGCTCCCGCAGCAGCGCTGGGACTGCCGGCCCCTGCTGGCCGACCCCGACGACCTCACCGTCGTCTTCCAGCCGATCGTGGACCTGGCGTCGGCCAGCATCGCCGGCTACGAGGCGCTGGCCCGCTTCCCGGGCACGGCGACCCCCGACGTCTGGTTCGCCGCCGCCGCGGAGGCCGGGCTGGGCGCGGAGCTGGAGGCGCTGGCCATCGACCGGGCCCTCGCCGCGCTGCCGGACCTGCCGCCGGACACCTTCCTGACCGTCAACGTCAGCCCGCACCTGCTGGGCAGCGCACCGGTCGCCGCCGCGCTGGCGGCACCCGCGACCCTCAGCCGGGTCGTGGTCGAGCTGACCGAGCACACGCCGGTCGAGGACCTCACCGCACTCCGCGAGCGGACGGCCGCGCTGCGGGGCCGCGGCGCGCTCATCGCCATCGACGACGCCGGCTCCGGCTACTCGGGCCTGCAGCAGCTCGCCGAGCTCCGTCCGCAGCTGGTCAAGCTGGACCGGGCGCTGGTGACCGGGGTCGACGACGACCCGGTCCGGCTGGCGCTCGCCGAGATGGTCGGCGCGTTCGCCGGCCGGATCGACGCGTGGCTGCTCGCCGAGGGCGTGGAGACCCCCGGGGAGCTCGCCGCCTTCGCCCGGCTGGGCGTCCCGCTGGTGCAGGGCTGGCTGCTCGGCCGGCCGGCGCCGGGGTTCGCGCCGCTGGCCCCGCAGGTCGTGGACCTGATCCGCGGCCAGGTGGCCCGGGCCCGGCTCGCCGAGAGCGTCGCCAGCCTGCTGCGCCCGGTCCGGCAGCACGCCGCCGGCGTCGACGACCGCACCGCACCGCCGCCCTACGTCCTGCTCGACGCCGCCGGTGCGCCGGTGGGCCTCGTGCTCGCCGACCCGCGCACCGGCCAGTCCTTCCAGGCCCCGGCCTCGCTGCGGGTGCCGCCGTCGGCCGGGGTCACCGAGACGCTGCAGCGCGCACTGACCCGCCCGCCGGCGCAGCGGTTCGACCCGGTCCTGTGCACCGCGCGGAACGGCGAGGTGCTCGGCCTGCTGCGGGTCGACGACCTGGCCTCGGCGGCGGCCACCCGCTGACCCCGCCGGACCCCTGAGCCCCCGGACACCGCGTCCGGGTCGCAGCACCCCAGCACGCCCTGGGCCGCCGACCGGTGGGCCAGCCGATCGAGCTCACGGAGGAGCCCACGTGAAGACCTTCGCCTGCGGGGACGTCGTCCCCGGTTGCACCGCCCGTTTCACCGCCGACGACGAGGCGGCCGTGCTCGGCCTGGTGGCCGCGCACGCCTCGGCGGACCACGGCCTGGCCACCGTCTCCCCGGAGCTGGTCGACGCCGTCCGCGGGGCCATCGTCAGCGCGTAGTACTCGGACCCTCCGGCCCCCCGGCAGGGTCCCACCGCGAGCGTGCGAGCGGTGGGGGGCCGGGGGTCCTTCAACTCGCGTCGGTGAGGCGCTGGCGCTGCTCGTCGGTGAGCACCAGGTCCTGCATGGGCAGCAGGTCGGCCAGCTGCTCCACCGAGCGGCCGCTGGCGATCGGCGAGACGACGGTCGGCTGGTCGGCCAGCCACCGCAGGGCCACCGCCGCTCCGCTCACCCCGTGCGCGTCGGCCACCTCGGCCAGCGCCGCCAGCACCCGGTCGCCCTTCTCGCCCACGTACTGCGAGGCACCCTTGGCCCGCGGCGAGTCGATCTGCTCGCCGGCCCGGTACTTGCCGGTGAGGAAGCCGCGGGCCAGCCCGAAGTAGGGCAGCACGCCCAGCCCGGCGTCCGCGACGACGTCGCGGAGCTCCGCCTCGTAGGCCGGCCGCTCCATCAGGTTGTAGTGCGGCTGCAGGGCGACGTAGCGGGCCACCCCGAGCCGATCGGAGGTCTCCAGCGCCTCGGTCAGCCGCTTCGCGGAGTAGTTCGACGCCGCCACGTGCCGCACCTTGCCGGCCTGCACCAGCGCGTCGAAGGCGGTGAGCGTCTCCTCCAGCGGCGTGCTCTCGTCGTCGTAGTGCGCGTAGTAGAGGTCGATGGTGTCGACCTGCAGGTTCCGCAGCGAGCGCTCGGCCGCCGCCTCGATCTCCCCCGCGGCGAGCGGGTGCTCCTTCTCCCCGGGCGAGGCCTTGGTCGCCACCACCATCCGATCCCGCACCCCGCGCTCGGCCATCCAGCGTCCCAGGACCTGCTCGGAGAGGCCGTTGCCGTACATCTCGGCGGTGTCGACGAACGCGGACTGGGTGCTGGGCGTGGCGTCGAGGAAGCGGTCCAGCAGCGCGAAGGACGTCGGCTCGTCCGCCGTCCAGCCGAACACGTTGCCGCCCAGGCAGAGGTCACTGACGGTCAGGTCGGTCCCGGGGAGCTGAGGCATGGAGGCCACGCTATGTCGGTCAGGGCGTCGTCGCGCGGCGGGCCCGGACCCCCGGGGAGGTGACGGCCGTGGCCCCCGGGCCGGGAAATCCCCGGGAATCCGGGAGGTGCGCTGGCCAGGACGGGGGTCGGCATGGCAGCGTGCCCGGCGTTCCTGGTCGACGACGTGGTCGGCCAGACCCGCCCGTCGTCACCGGCTGCCAGTTCCGTCAGCAGTGCGGTGCACGGTGGAGGTCCCGGCGTCCGCCCTTGGACGACCGGGGTGCGTGCCCGGCGCGAGCCGGGCACCGACGACGAACGGCGGTCGCCCTCCCGGGCCGACCGCCCGAGACACTGGAAGAGGACCCCGATGAACAAGGCCGAACTCGTCTCCGCCATCGCCAAGCGCGCCGACGTGCCCGCGTCGACCGTCGACTCCGTGATCGACGGCCTCCGCGAGGAGCTGGTCGAGGCCATCACCCGCGGCGACAAGGTGGCCCTCCCCGGCCTGCTGACCGTCGAGCGCACGCAGCGTTCCGCCCGCACCGGCCGCAACCCGCAGACCGGCGAGTCGATCGACATCGCCGCGGCCAACACCGTCAAGGTGACCGCCGGCTCGGTCCTGAAGAAGGCCGCGAGCGCCGTCCCCGTCAAGTGAAGGACCCCCTTCCTCCCCACCCTTCGCGAGCTCAGGGCGGGGCCCTGGAAGGGGGCCATCCGGGTGGCCCGGCAGCGGAGCCACCTGCGTGACGAATGCGCCCCCGCGCCGCTCCTGACCGCGTGTCAGGATGCGGGCGGGGGCGCCGCTCGTCCGGGAAGCGGGACCCACGACACGGGGGTGCCCATGACGGCCGTGCAGACCGACCTGTCCGTGACCACCGACCCGACCGAGGTCGGGTTCGACGCGGCCCGGCTGCTGCGGCTGGACCGGCGCCTGGCGCGCTGGGTGGACGAGGGCCAGCTGCCCGGGTTCCTGGTCACGGTGGCGCGCCACGGGCGGCTCGTGCACGTCGGGAGGTACGGGCACCGCGACGTCGCGGCGGGCTGGCCGGTCACCGACGACACCCGGTGGCGCATCTACTCGATGACCAAGCCGGTGACCTCGGTGGCGGCGATGTCGCTGTACGAGGAGGGCGCCTTCGGACTCAACGACCCGATCAGCCGCTGGCTGCCCGAATGGGCCGACACCCGGGTGTTCGTCGCCGGCTCCGACCTCCGGCCGGTCACCGTCCCGCAGGTCGAGCCGATCCGGGTGTGGCACCTGCTGACCCACACCGCCGGCATCACCTACGGCTTCCACCACGCGCACCCGGTCGACACCCTCTACCGGTCCCGGGGCTTCGAGTGGAGCACCCCGCCCGGCGCCGACACCGCCGAGGTCAGCCGGCAGCTGGCCGCGATGCCGCTGCTGTTCCAGCCGGGCAGCGAGTGGAACTACGGGATGTCCACCGACGTGCTCGGCCGGCTGGTCGAGGTGATCGCCGGGAAGCCCCTCGACGAGGTCTTCGAGGAGCGGGTGTTCGGGCCGCTGGGGATGACCGACACCTCCTTCGGCCTGCGTCCCGGGGACGACCCGGACTCCCTGGCGCGGCTCTACGGCCCCGGGGTCAGCCCGATGCCCCCGGCGTTCGAGCAGGCGGCGCTGTCCCGGCCGGCGTTCCTGAGCGGTGGCGGCGGCCTGGTCTCCACCGCCGGGGACTACCTGCGCTTCGTGGAGATGCTCCGCCGCGGCGGCTCGGTCGCCGACGACCCGGACGCCGGATGGGTCCTCGGACCGCGGACGGTCGCCCACATGGTCCGCAACCACCTGCCCGGCGGCGTGGACCTGGAGAGCTACGGCCGGCCGCTGTTCGCCGAGACGCCGCTGCGCGGCGTCGGTTTCGGGCTCGGCTTCTCGATGGTGCTGGACCCGGCGCGCTACGGCGGGGTCAGCAGCGTGGGTGACTACAGCTGGGGCGGCGCGGCGTCGACGACCTTCTACGTCGACCCGGTGGAGGACCTGACGGTCACCTTCTACACGCAGCTGATGCCCTCCAGCACCCTGCCGGTCCGGGGCCTGCTGCGGCAGCTGGTCAACCAGGCACTCACCTGACGGAGGACCGACGCCCGCCTGGGCAGGACCGGACCGTGGAGTTCCTGGAGGCGGACGAGCGCACGCTGCACGGCTGGTTCGACCCGTCGCTGGCTCCGGTCCTGACGGTCGCCCCCGGGACGACGGTGCGCACGCGCACCCTGGACTCGGGCTGGTCGACCGGGCCGTACACCGGCGCCGACACCCTCGAGGCGCTCGCCGCCCGGCCACGCCACCCGGCGCACGACCCCACCCACGGCCACGCCCTGACCGGGCCGGTCGCCGTCCGGGGCGCCCAGCCCGGGCAGGTGCTCGCCGTCCGGGTGGACGACGTCATCCCCGGCCCGTTCGGGACCACCTACGTGGGCCTGCGGCGGACCGCGCTCAACGAGCGGCTCGGCGTGCTGGACGCACCGACGGTCCGCCGCTGGACGCTGGACCCGGTGGCCGGGATCGGCCGGGACCAGGACGGGCACAGCGTGGCGCTGCGGCCCTTCCTCGGCGTGATCGGCGTGCCGCCGGCCGAACCCGGCCGGCACTCCACCATCCCGCCGTACTGGCACGGGGGGAACCTCGACTGCCGGGAGCTGGTCGCCGGCTCGACGCTGTACCTCCCGGTCACCGTGCCCGGCGGGCTGCTGTCGGTCGGCGACGGGCACGCCGCCCAGGGCGACGGCGAGGTGGCCGGGACGGCGATCGAGTGCCCGATGGACCGGGTCGACCTGACCCTGGACGTGCTGCCGGACCTGTTCGGCGCCCCGCTGCGGACGCCGGTGGCCCGCACCCCCGCCGGCTGGGTGACCATGGGCGTCGCCGACGACCTGCACGAGGCGATGGCGGTCGCGCTGGACGCGATGCTCGACGTGCTGGCGGCCCTGCACGGCATCACCCGCTCCGCGGCGCTCGGGCTGGCCAGCGCGGTGGTGGACCTGCGGGTGACCCAGGTGGTCAACCAGGTGGTCGGCGTGCACGCCGTCCTCCCGGACGGCGCCGTCCGCTGAGAAGGACCCCCCTGCCCGCCACCGCTCGCCCGCTCGCGGCGGGACCCTGCAGGGGGGCCGGGGCGCGGGGGTCCTCCACCTGGTTGGCTGGGCGCGTGCTGCGACTGGGTGCCCTCGACGTGCCCGACGGCCGGCCGGTCGTCATGGCCATCGTCAACCGCACCCCGGACTCGTTCTACGACCGCGGGGCGACCTACCAGCTGGCCGCCGCGGTCGACCGGGTGAGCCAGGTGGTCGCCGAGGGCGCCGACATGGTCGACGTCGGCGGGGTGAAGGCCGCCCCCGGCGAGTACGTCTCCCCCGCCGAGGAGATCCGGCGCACCGTCGACCTGGTGGCGGCGGTCCGGGACGCGCATCCCGCGCTGCCCATCTCCATCGACACCTGGCGGGCCGAGGTGGCCCGGGAGGCCCTCGCCGCGGGGGCCGATGTGGTCAACGACGCCTGGGGCGGGGTCGACCCCGAGTTGGCGGCGGTGGCCGCGGAGGCCGGTGCGGGGATCGTCTGCACCCACGCCGGTGGGCTGCCGCCGCGGACCCGCCCGCACCGGGTCAGCTACCCCGACGTCGTGGCCGACGTCGTCACCCGGACGACGGCGCTGGCCGAGGCCGCCGTCGCCGCCGGGGTGGACCGCGAGCGGGTGCTGGTCGACCCCGGCCACGACTTCGGCAAGAACACCTGGCACTCGCTGGAGGTGACCCGGCGGCTGGACGAGCTCGTCGCCACCGGCTGGCCGGTGCTGGTGGCGCTGTCGAACAAGGACTTCGTCGGGGAGACCCTCGACGTGCCGCTCGACCGGCGCCTGACCGGCACCCTGGCGGCCACTGCGGTCAGCGCCTGGCTGGGAGCCCGGGTGTTCCGGGCGCACGACGTCGCCGCCACCCGGCAGACGGTGGACATGGTGGCGTCGATCCGCGGCGACCGGCCGCCGGTGCACAGCACCCGCGGCCTGGCCTAGTCGGATCGACCTGATCAGGTTCGGCCGACGGCCGCCTCGGCCGCCGCCTGCACGCGGGCGTGGTGGGCGGCCGTGTCGGCCGGGTCCTCGTAGCCCATGTTAGACACCCCCGGTCGCAGGCCGACCGCACCGTCGGCCAGCTCGCGCACGACGTCGGCGTGGCCGGCGTGCCGGTGGACCTCCGCGACGACGTGCACGAGCACCCGCTGCAGCGTCGGCTCCCGGCGCTCGGCCGGCCACCACGGCACCAGACCCCGGGTGTCCAGGTCCAGCGCCGCGACCGTCCCGTCGGCGTGCGCCCACACCCGGCGGTAGCGGGCGACGAGCCCGTCCACCGACTCCTCGGCGGTGGCCCACATGTCCGAGTTCGGCTCCACGTCGCTCCACGGGATCGGCTCGGGGAAGGGCCGGCCGAAGACCTCCCCCAGGTAGCCCGCCTCGATCGCGGTGAGGTGCTTCACGAGGCCCAGCAGGTTGGTGCCCGTCGGCGTCAGCGGACGCCGGACGTCGTACTCCGCGGCCCCCTCCAGCTTCCAGACCAGCACCTCGCGACCCTGGTGCAGGTAGGCGAGCAGGTCGTCCTTCAGGTCGGTCATGGCCGAGGAGGATGCCCCCAGCCCACCGCCGGGTCCAGCGCGTTCCGGGACCCCTGGTCGCGACCGCCCGACCGGTCCAGACTGGCGGCGCCGAGGTCCTGAGCAGCCCGGGAGGTGGCGCCATGAGCGGACGCGTCGTGCACTTCGAGATCCCCTACGACGACCAGGACCGCGCCGCGGCCTTCTACCGCGACGCCTTCGGCTGGCAGGTCCAGGCCATGCCGGAGATGAGCTACGCCCTGGTCTCCACCGGCCCGAACGGTGAACGCGGACCGGCCGAGCCCGGCTTCATCAACGGCGGCATGCTGTCCCGCGACGACAGCCCGTCACCCGGCCCGATCGTCGTCATCGACGTCGAGGACATCGACGCCGCGCTGGCCCGGATCGGCGACCTCGGCGGCGACACCCTGGTCCCCCGGCAGCCGGTCGGGGACATGGGCTTCTCCGCCTACGTCCGCGACCCCGAGGGCAACGTCATCGGCCTCTGGGAGACCGCCGCCCCCAGCAGCTGACTACCTTGCCCGGCATGGCCGCCACCGGGTTCCACACCGCCGACGAGCTCAACGCGCTGCTGCCCGGCACCCTCCCGGGGCTGCTGGGCATCGTGGTCGACACCCACGAGGCGGGCCGGCTCACCTCCCACCTGGACGTCCGGCCGGACCTGCTCGCCCCCAACGGCTACCTGCACGCGGCCACCGTGGTGGCGCTGGCCGACACCAGCTGCGGGCTGGCCACCCGGGCGCTGCTCCCCGAGGGCGCCGTCGGGTTCACCACGATCGAGCTCAAGTGCAACCACCTGCGGACCACCCGGGAGGGCCGGATCGCCGCGGTGGCCACCAACGTGCACGCCGGGCGGACGACGCAGGTCTGGGACGCCGTCGTCACCGACGCGGACGCCGGTACGACGATGGCCCTCTTCCGCTGCACCCAGTCGGTCCTCCGGCCACGCTGACCACCCGCTCGGGTGATCGCTACCGACGGGTAGGCCCGGATGCGCCGGAGCCCCCCGGCGGATGTGAGACTGAGGTCACCCGCCGAGTCGAGGAGCACCCGTGCCGTACCCCAGTCGCTTTCCCGATGTCGAGATCCCGGAGCTGTCGGTCCCGCAGTACGTGCTGGCGGACGCCGCGCGGCGCGGGGACGCTCCGGCGCTCGTGGACGGCCTCAGCGGGGAGACGATCAGCTTCGCCCAGCTGGCCTCCCACGTGGAGCGGGTGGCCGCCGCGCTGCACGCCCGCGGCCTGCGCAAGGGCGACGTCGTGGCGGTGTTCTGCCCGAACACCATCTGGTACCCGGTCGTCTTCCACGGCATCGCCGCGGCCGGCTGCGTGACCAGCCCGATCAACTCGCTGTACACGCCGGACGAGATCGCCTTCCAGCTCGAGGACTCCGGCGCCAAGGTGCTGGTCACCATCTCGCTGTTCCTGGACCGGGCGCAGGCCGCGGTCGCGCAGCAGCCGGTCGACGAGGTGATCGTCCTGGACGGCGCCGAGGGGCACGCGTCGCTGCGCGACCTGCTCACCAGCGACGCGCCGTCGGTCGAGGTGGACATCGACCCGGCCACCGACCTGGTCACCCTGCCCTACTCCAGCGGCACCACCGGGCTGCCCAAGGGCGTCATGCTCACCCACCGCAACCTGGTGGCCAACGTCGCGCAGTGCCGCCCGCTGTTCGACCTGCAGGAGGGCGACGAGCGGGTCATCGCCGTCCTGCCGTTCTTCCACATCTACGGGCTGACCGTGCTGATGAACCAGGGCCTGGCCTGGGGGTGCACGGTGGTGACGCTGCCGCGCTTCGACCTCGAGCAGTTCCTGCGGACCATCCAGGACCAGCGGGTCACGCGGGCCTACGTCGCCCCGCCGATCCTGGTGGCGCTGGCCAAGCACCCCCTGGTCGACCAGTTCGACCTCTCCTCGCTGCGCACCATCACCTCCGGTGCCGCCCCGCTGGACGAGTCGCTCGCGCTGGCGGTGGAGAAGCGGCTGCGCCGCGGCGCGCCGGACGGCGTGGTCGTCGCGCAGGGCTACGGGATGACCGAGCTCTCGCCCGTCTCGCACACCACCCCCGAGGCAGCGCACGCGCCCGAGGGTGCCGGCCCGACCCCGAAGGGCACGGTGGGCTACGCGATCCCCAACACCGAGTGCCGGCTGATCGACCCGGCCACCGGCGAGGACGCCGCCCCCGGCGAGCGGGGTGAGCTGTGGGTCCGCGGGCCGCAGGTGATGGCCGGGTACCTGAACAACCCGCAGGCGACCGCGGCCACGCTGGACGCCGAGGGCTGGCTGCACACCGGCGACGTCGCGGTCGTCGACGAGGCGGGCCGCTACTCCGTCGTCGACCGGGTCAAGGAGCTGATCAAGTACAAGGGCTACCAGGTCGCCCCGGCCGAGCTCGAGGCCGTGCTGCTCGGCCACCCGGAGATCGCCGACGCCGCGGTGATCGGCGTCCAGGACGCCGACGGCGAGGAGCTGCCCAAGGCCTTCGTCGTCCGCACCCCCGGCTCGTCGATCAGCGCGGACGACGTGATGGCCTTCGTCGCCGAGAAGGTGGCCCCGCACAAGAAGGTCCGGCAGGTGGAGTTCATCGAGGCGGTGCCGAAGTCCGCGGCCGGCAAGATCCTCCGCAAGGACCTCAAGGCCCGGGTCTAGCGGAAGGACCCCTCCTCCCCACCCCTCGCGAGCTCGGGGTGGTGCCCTGGAGAGGGCCGTGGACCACCGGACCGATGGGGAGTGCAGATGGCACGGATGGACCTGCGGGTGCGGCTGGCCGGCCGCGCCCTGGGCGCCTTCTCGGTCGCCCGGATGGACGACGCCCGGCTGCGGCGCGTCCAGCAGCAGCGGATCCCGCACAACCCGCTCACCGACCTGCTGTTCGGGCCGGTCGCCCCGGGCGTGGAGCTGTCCGACGAGTCCGCGACCGGCGCTGACGGACCGGTCCCGGTGCGGGTGTACCGCCCGCACGGGGCCGGTCCGGGGCCCCTGCCGCTGGTGGTCGCCTTCCACGGCGGGGGCTGGACGCTCGGCTCGCTGGAGTCCGGCGACTGGCTGTGCAGCTCCGTCGCGGCGGCACTGCCGGCCGTCGTCGTCTCGGTGGACTACCGGCTGGCACCGGACCACCGCTGGCCGGTCGCGGCCGAGGACTGCTACGCGGCGCTGGTCGACGTCGCCGGCCGGGCGGCGGCCCTGGGCGCCGACCCCGGGCGGCTGGCGGTGATGGGCGACAGCGCGGGCGGGAACCTCGCCGCGGTGGTCAGCCTGATGAGCCGGGACCGGTCGGGGCCGGCCATCGGCTTCCAGGGCCTGGTGTACCCGGCGACGGACCTCACGCTGGGCAGCCCGTCGCTCGAGGAGAACGCGCACGCACCGATCCTGAGCCGGGCCGACGTGGTGGCGTTCCGCGACCACTACCTGGGTGGCCAGGACCCCGCCGCGCCGCTCGCCTCCCCGCTGCACGCCCCCGACCACCGCGGGCTCCCGCCGGCGCTGGTCCAGGTGGCCGAGCACGACCCGATCCGGGACGACGGGCGGCGCTACGCCGAGGTGCTGCGCGAGGCCGGCGTGCCGGTGCAGCTGACCGAGTACGTCGGCATGCCGCACGGCTACCTGAGCTTCCCGCGGCTGTGCCGGTCCGCGCCCCAGGCGCTGGCCGAACTGTGCACCGAGATGGGCCGGGCGCTGGGCTGAGGAAGGACCCGCGCACGCCCGGGGCGAGGAAGGACCCCTCTGCCCCCCACGCCTCGCGAGCTCGGCGCGGGCCCCTGCGGAGGGGCCTTAGGGTCGGGCCATGCGTGCGGTGACGATCGGCGGACCCGGCGGTCCCGAGGTGCTCGGATGGGGCGAGGTGGCCGACCCGGTGTGCGGGCCCGGCGAGGTGCTGGTCGACGTGGTCGCGACCGCGGTCAACCGCGCCGACCTGCTCCAGCGGCAGGGCAACTACCCCCCGCCGCAGGGTGCCAGCCAGGTCCTCGGCCTGGAGTGCAGCGGGATCATCAGCGAGGTCGGCGCTGGGGTGACCGGCTGGTCGGTGGGCGACGAGGTCTGCGCGCTGCTGGCCGGCGGCGGCTACGCCGAGCGGGTCGCCGTCCCGGCCGCCCAGCTGCTCCCCCGGCCGGCCGGGGTGGAGCTGGCCACCGCCGCCGCGTTGCCGGAGGTGACCTGCACCGTCTGGTCCAACGTGTTCATGCTGGCCGGGCTGCGGGCCGGGGAGGTCTTCCTGGTGCACGGGGGGTCCAGCGGCATCGGCACGATGGCGGTGCAGCTCGCCGTGCGGGCCGGCGCCCGGGTCGCCACCACCGCCGGCAGCGCCGAGAAGCTCGCCTTCTGCCGGGAGCTGGGCGCCGAGGTGCTCGTCGACTACCACGACGAGGACTTCGTCGAGACGGTGCGGACGGCGACCGGCGGGCACGGCGCCGACGTCGTCCTGGACATCATGGGCGCCGCCTACCTGGCCCGGAACGTCGACGTGCTGGCCACCGGCGGGCGGCTGGTCGTCATCGGCATGCAGGGCGGGACGAAGGCCGAGCTGGACCTGGGGAAGCTGCTGCGCAAGCGGGCCAGCGTCGCGGCCACGGCGCTGCGCTCCCGGCCGGTCCAGGGCCCCGGCGGCAAGGCGGAGATCGTGGCCGCGGTGCGGCGGGAGGTGTGGCCGGACGTGGAGCGCGGCGTCGTCCGGCCGGTCGTGGACCGGCGGCTGCCCATGTCCCGGGCCGCCGAGGCGCACGCCCTGATCGAGGCCAGCGACCACATCGGCAAGGTGCTGCTGCTCCCGGACGCCTAGCGCAGGGCGGCGACGCTCTCGATCAGGTGCTCGACGTCGCCGGCGGTGTTGTAGTGCAGCAGCCCGAGCCGCACGGCTCCCCCCGTCTCGTTGACCCCGATCGCGTCGAAGAGCTCCCGGGCGTAGTAGTCGCCGTCCCAGGCGCAGACGTTGCGCCGGGCCAGCTCGCGGGCGACCTGCCGCGGCCGCAGCCGTTCGACGGTGAACGACAGCGTCGGCGTCGGCCGCAGCGGCGCCCCGAGCACGTGCACGTGCGGCATCGACCGCAGGGCCCGGTCCAGCCGGCCGAACAGCTCGCCCTCGTAGCGCTCCACCGCGCCCATCGAGGTGGCCAGTCGCTGCCGGCGGGTGCCGGTGCCGTCCGAGCACAGGTCGGCGAGGTGGTCGACCGCGGCGGCCAGGCCGGCGTACAGCTCGAACGGCGGCGTCCCGGTCTCGTACCGGTCGGGCACCCGGTCCGGCTGGGGCACCAGCTTGTCCGGCCAGAACTCGCCGAGCAGGCCCGGGTCGGCGACGACCGCGCCGACGTGCGGACCGCACCACTTGTAGGCCGAGACGGCGAGGAAGTCCGCCCCCATCGCGCGCACGTCCAGCAGCCCGTGCGGTGCGGCGTGCACGGCGTCGACGTAGAGCAGCGCGCCGACCCGGTGCGCCCGGTCGGCGATGGCCGCGATGTCGGGCCGGGTGCCGATCGCGTTGCTGGCGGCGGTCACCGCCACCAGCCGGGTGCGCGGGGTGAGCAGCTCGTCGTACTGCCAGACCGGCAGCTCGCCGGTCTCGATGTCCACCTCGGCCCAGCGGACCCCGACGCCGGTCCGCTCCGCCACCTGCAGCCAGGGCCGGACGTTCGCGTCGTGGTCCAGCCGGCTCACCACCACCTCGTCGCCGGGCCGCCAGCGCTTGGCCAGCGCCCGGGCGACGGCGTAGGTGAGGGTGGTCATGTTGGCCCCGAGGACCACGCCCGCCGCCGTGCCGCCGACCAGGTCGGCCACCGCGGAGCGGGCCGCGGAGACCAGCTGCTCGCCCCGGGCGGACGCCGGGAACACCCCGCCGCGGTTGGCGATCGGCACCCGCATCGCCTGGGAGACCGCCCGCACGACGCTCTCGGGCACCAGCGACCCGGCCGGCGCGTCGGCGTGCACGAACCCGTCGGACAGGCCGGGGAACAGGCCGCGGACGCGGGCGACGTCCAGCCGACCGCCCCCCGTTGCCATGCCCGCGAGCCTAGTCAGCGGACCTGTGCCGCCCGTGGGTCCAGCGCCCGACCCACCCCCGGCCCGGTCGGCCAGGGGAGGGCAGACTGGGGGCATGACGGCTCCAGGTACGGGCGGGCAGCGCCCGCAGCAGGTCCTCGTGGTCGGCCCGGACGGCCAGCCGGTCGGTTCGATGCAGATGCCCCCCGACGGGGACGGCGCGGACGGCGGACCCGCCGGCATCGGTGACCTCGTCGAGCAGCCGGCCAAGGTCATGCGGATCGGCACGATGATCAAGCAGCTGCTGGAGGAGGTCCGCGCCGCCCCGCTCGACGACGCCAGCCGGAACCGGCTGCGGGAGATCCACGCCTCCTCCATCCGGGAGCTGGAGCAGGGCCTGGCCCCGGAGCTGCGCGAGGAGCTGGAGCGGATCACCCTCCCGTTCGCCGAGGACGAGACGCCGTCGGACGCCGAGCTGCGCATCGCCCAGGCCCAGCTCGTCGGCTGGCTGGAGGGCGTGTTCCACGGCATCCAGACGGCCCTGTTCGCCCAGCAGATGGCCGCGCGCGCCCAGCTGGAGGAGATGCGCCGCAAGGCGCTGCCCGCCGGCCACCAGGCCGGCCCGGACCCCCGTCCCGGCGGCGGCCAGTACCTCTGACCCGCTCCCGGGTCACCCGTCGCCCGGTCGGGTGAACCCGGGGCCCGGACGTTGTGGGCGCGCTCGCCTGCTGATCACTCTGTGTCACCCGGCTTCTGTGACGCCGGCCACCACACGGAGGACCCAGTGAGCACCGAACAGCACTTCGCGACCACCCCGGCCGGCGCCCGGACGGGCGCCAACGGCATCGGCATCGCCGGATTCGTCACCGCGCGGCCGCCGCCCTCCCGCACCCAGTCGAAGGCGGCCACGTCGTTGGGCATGTCCCCGAAGTAGACGACGTCGCCCGGACCCACGCCGAGGTCCGCGGCGACCCGGGCCAGCCCGGTGGCCTTGGTGACCCCGCGGGCGGAGATCTCGGCCAGCGCGTTGTGCGAGGAGTGGGTGACCGTCGCCCGGTCCGCCACGACCTCCTCGACGAGCGCGACGAAGTCGTCCCGCGGCATGGACTCGTGCCGGGCCAGCAGCTTGGCGACCGGCCGCGCCACCATGTCCTCCAGCGTCGCCACCTCCACGCCCGGACCGGCCAGGTCCCAGCGGGGGTGGTAGACCGGCTCGTGCCGGAACTGGTCGCCGTACTCGACGGCGAAGCCCGTCTCCGGTTCCCGGCGCCGGAGCTCGGCGGTGACGTCCTGCAGCACGTCGGGGGTCACCGGCAGCTCGTCCAGCACCTCGAGGCTGCCGAGGTCCAGCAGCACCGCCCCGTTGCAGCAGACCGCCGTCCCGGAGCCCAGCACCTCCCGGATGCCGACCATCCACCGCGGCGGCCGGCCGGTGGCCAGCACGACCGGCACGCCGTCGTCCCGCCAGCGGTCCAGCTCCGCCCGGGTCTGCGCGCTGACCGTCTCGTCGCTGCGCAGCAGGGTGCCGTCCATGTCGCTGGCGATGAGCCGCGGCCGCCAGTCAGACACCGGTCACCTCCCGGCCGGTGGCCGGCGCGGCCAGCACGGCCTCGAGGTAGCGGGCGACGCCGTCCGCGTCGTGCCCGCTGGTGCGCCCGCCGGCCGCGGCGAGGACCGCGGGGTGCGCGTTGGCCACGGCGACCGCCCGGCCACCCGCCTCGCGCACCGCGGTGATCATCGGCAGGTCGTTGGGCATGTCCCCGAACACCAGCACGTCGCCCAGGTCCAGGCCGTACGTGCCCAGCGCGACCGCCAGCCCGGTGGCCTTGGTGACGCCGGGCGGCAGCACCTCGATGAAGCCGAGCCCGGCGTGGGTCAGCTCGGCCACCGCCGGGTCGACCACCTGCTGGGCGCGGGCCAGCAGCTCGTCCTCGCCCAGCACCGAGGACCGCAGGAAGACCTTGAGCACCGCTCCGACGGGCAGCACCTGGTGGCGGGGCAGCAGGTGCGCGGGCTCGGGATAGGGCCAGTCGAAGCCGTGCTGCACCCGCAGCGGGGCCAGCGCGCCGTCCTGCAGCGCCTCGGCCTGCTCGGCGGCGTCCTCGACGGCCACCACCAGCTCCCCGGCGACCTGCTCGATCTCGGCGATGACCGCGGTCGCGTCCTCCCGGGTCATGCCGACGGTGCGCAGCACCTCGTCGCGGCCGCCCTCACCGCCGAATCTGACGACGTACCCGCCCTGGGCGAGGACGGCGACGCCGCGGCCGCCCACCGCGGCCCGCACGCTGTCCAGCAGCCGCGGCCCGCGGCCGGTGACGCCGACCACCGGGATGCCGGCCTCCCAGCAGGCGGCCAGGGCCGCCCGGGTGCGCGGGCTGACCTCGCCGGCCGAGCTGAGCAGCGTGCCGTCCAGGTCGGTGGCCACCAGCCGGGGGCGCCAGCCGTCCAGCTCCGTGGCCAGGTCGCCGAGGTCGACGACCTCGGCGGACGCGGCCGCGACGTGCGGGGCGGTGAGGGCGTTGGCGGCCCGGGCGGGGAGCTGGGTGCTCATCCGGAGAACCCCGGTGCCGCCACCGCGGCCAGCGGCATGCCGGGGGTGAGCAGCTCGTGCCCGCCCAGCCACGGCCGCAGCGCGGCAGGCACGTGCACCGAGCCGTCGGCGCGCTGGTGCACCTCGAGCAGGCAGGCGATGGTCCGGGCGATCGCGCAGAGCGTGCCGTTGAGGGTGGCGGCCGGCTGCGGCCTGCCGTCGGCGTCGCGGGTGCGGATGGCCAGCCGCCGGGCCTGGAAGGTGGTGCAGTCCGAGGTGCTGGTCAGCTCGCGGTAGGTGCCCTGGCTGGGGAACCACGCCTCGATGTCGAACTTGCGGGCGGCGCTGGTGCCCAGGTCCCCGGCGGCGATGTCGACCACCCGGTAGGGCAGCTCGAGGGCGGAGAGGAACTCCTCCTCCCACTGCAGCAGCCGGCGGTGCTCGGCGGCGGCCTCCTCGGGCGCGCAGAAGCTGAACATCTCGACCTTGTCGAACCAGTGCACCCGGATGATGCCGCGGGTGTCCTTGCCGTAGGAGCCGGCCTCGCGGCGGAAGCAGGACGACCAGCCGGCGTAGCGACGCGGCCCGGCCGAGAGGTCGAGCACCTCGTTGCCGTGCATCCCGGCGATCGCCACCTCCGAGGTCCCGACGAGGTAGAGGTCGTCGCGCTCGATCCGGTACACCTCCTCGTCGTGCTCGCCGAGGAAGCCGGTGCCCTCCATCGCCTCGGGTTTGACCAGCGCCGGGGCGATGACGGGCGTGAAGCCGGCGGCGACCGCGCGGGTGATGGCCAGCTGGGCGAGGGCGAACTCCAGCAGCGCCCCGGGGCCGGTGAGGAAGTAGAACCGGGCGCCGGAGACTTTCGCGCCGCGCTCCATGTCGATGGCGCCGAGTGCCTCGCCGATCTGCAGGTGGTCGCGCACCTCGAAGTCGTAGGTCGGCACCTCGCCGACCGTGCGGAGGGTGACCGCGTCGTCCTCGCCGCCGGGCGGGACCTCGGGGTGGACGACGTTGGGGATGCGCAGGTGCGCCGCCCGCAGCGCCGCGTCCGCGGCCCGCTCGGCCTCCTCGGCCTCCTTGACCTGGGCGGCCAGCGCCTTCGCCCGCTCCAGGACGGCGGGACGCTCCTCCTTCGAGGCGCCGCGCACCGCCTGGGAGGCGGCCTTCTGCTCGGCGCGCAGGTCGTCGGCGGCCTTGACCGCGGCGCGCCGCTCGGCGTCGGCGGCCAGCAGCGCGTCGACCAGGGACTCGTCGGCACCCCGGGCCCGCTGGCTGGCTCGGACGAGGTCGGGGTGCTCGCGCACGAGTCGCAGGTCGATCACGCCGATGATGGTAGGTGGCGGCGGACGCCGGTCCGCCCGGGCGCCCCGGTCAGCGGACGGCCCCGAGCAGCACGTGCACGGCCGCCCGGACCCGCGCGCTCTCCTGCTCGACGGCGGCCAGGGCGTCCTCCAGCGACGGCGAGGCGCCGGCGCCGTGCTCCTCCACCTGCCGGCAGAGCTCGGCCAGGTGCAGCGCGCCGAGGGCGGCGCTGCTGCCCTTGAGCCGGTGGGCCAGCCGGTCGACCGAGCTGTCGGGGTCGGCCGCCCCGCCGTCCTGGGCGGCGAGCAGGGCGGTCACGGTGGTGGTCAGGCTGTCCAGGTACTGGCCGTAGAGGTGGGCGAAGCCGTCGTCCCCGAGGTCCCGCAGCTCCTCGACCGTCTCGGCGTCCAGCGGTGCCGGGACGTCGTCGTCCGGGCCGGTGGGCGCCTCCGCGTCCGCGGGCGCGACCACCGGCGGGCTCGTGGCGGCGAAGGTGGTCAGGGCCTCGCCGAGGGTGGCCAGCCGGACGGGCTTGGTCAGGAACGCGTCCGCGCCGGCCTCCAGGAAGGCGGCCCGGTCGCTGGCCAGCACGCTCGCCGTGACGGCGATGACGGTGGGCCGGGGACCGTGTGCGGCCCGGATGGCCGCGGTCGCCTCCACGCCGCCCATGACCGGCATCTGGGCGTCCATCAGGACGACGTCGTAGGCACCGTCGCGGACGGCGTGGACGGCCTCCCGGCCGTTGACCACGTGGTGGCTCTCGTGCCCGAGCTGGCGCAGGTACAGGGCCATCAGCTTCGCGTTCACCGCGTGGTCCTCCGCCACCAGCACCCGCAGCGCCCGGCGGGCAGGACCACCGTCCGGGCCCGTGCCGTCCGGCCCCGCGGCCGACGGCGGGGCCTCGACGGCCTCCGGGTGCAGGACCGACCGCACGGTGCGCAGCAGCCGGTCCGGGCGCACCGGCTTGTGCAGCCGGGCGGCGAAGTCGGTCAGCTCGTCGGCGCGGACGCTCGCCGAGCTGCTCAGCAGCACCAGCGGGAGACCGGCACGCACCGGCAGCTCGCGGATCCGGCCGGCGAGCTCGACGCCGTCCATGCCGGGCATGTGCAGGTCCAGGACGGCGACGTCGACGGGCTCACCGGCGGCCAGCACGGTGAGCGCCTCGGCGCCGCTGCCGACCGACACGCAGGTGGCGCCGAAGCGCGCCAGCTGGTGGTCCAGGATCCGCAGGTTGGTCGGGTTGTCGTCGACGAGCAGCACCCGGGTCCCGGCCAGCCGCCCGGTCTCCGGCAGCTGCTGGGCCTCGGCGGCGACGTCCAGCTGGACGGTGACCGTGAAGGTCGATCCGGCGCCCAGCTCGCTGTCCACGCTGATGTCGCCGCCCATCGCCTGGGCGATCCGCTGACTGATCGCCAGGCCCAGCCCGGTGCCGCCGTAGGAGCGGGTGGTGGAGGTGTCGACCTGGCTGAACGAGCGGAACAGACGGTGCCGCTGGTCGGCCGGGATGCCGATCCCCGTGTCCGACACGGCGATCCGGCAGGACAGCCGGCCACCGTCCGCGGTCGCCGAGACCCCCACGACGACCTGGCCGGAGGTGGTGAACTTGAGGGCGTTGCCCACCAGGTTGATGACCACCTGCCGCAGCCGGGGGCCGTCCCCGACGACCTGCCAGCAGCAGTCCCCGGCGATGTCGACGAGCAGATCCAGGCCCTTGCCCGACGCCTGCCCGGCGAGGAGCTGGGCGACGTCGTAGACCAGGTCGTCGAGGTCGAAGGGCGCGTGGTCCAGGTCGAGCTCACCGGCCTCGATCTTGGAGAAGTCGAGGATGTCGTTGATCAGGGTGAGCAGGCTGTCGCCGCTGCTGGCGATGGTGTCCAGGTGCCCGCGCTGCTCCTCGGACAGATCGGTGGTCAGCAGCAGGTCGGTCAGCCCCAGCACGGCGTTCAGCGGTGTGCGGATCTCGTGGCTCATCGTCGCCAGGAACGCCGTCTTGGCCTGGCCCGCCTGCTCGGCCTGGTCCCGGGCGGCCACGAGGTCCCGCTCCCGTGCGGCGACCATCGCGCTGCGGTCCTGCAGCGCCTCGCCCAGGGCGTTGACGTCCCCGGCGATGTCCCGCAGCTCCGCCGGTCCGGTCTCGCTGGCCCGGGTGCCGACGTCACCGGCTGCGAGGGCCGCGAGCGTCTCCCGCACCTGCTGCGTGGGGGGCAGCAGCTCCTCGGCCAGCCGGCGGTTGGCCCGGCGGACGGCGACGGCCACGGCGCCGGCCACCAGCAGGCCCAGGGCGGCCCCGCCCAGCAGCACGCCCCGCTGCTGGTCGATGGCCCGGCCGCGCTGGTCCTCGACCGCGGTGCGGACGCCGGCCTGGACCTCGCGGTAGGCGTCGAAGAGCGCCTTGTCCCGGCTCAGCAGCGCGCTCAGCCCGGCGACGTCGCCGATGGCGGGCTGGCTGAGCAGCAGAGGCGTGACCCAGCCGTCGGCCCACCGGTCCTCGGCGTCCTGCAGCGCGGCCAGCTCCTCGACCAGGGCGCTGTCGGCGGCGGCGAGCCGGCGCAGTTCCTCGTCGAGCAGCGCCAGGTCGGTGACGCCCTTGCGGTAGGGCTGCAGGAAGCGGTCCTCCCGGGTGACCAGGTAGCCCCGCAGGCCGGTCTCCTGGTTGATCATCGCGGTGTGGCTGTCCTGCAGGGCGCTGAGCATGTCGTTGGCCCGGTCGACCCGCCCGCCGAGCACCGTCACCACCAGCACGGCCAGGCCGGTGGTGGTGAGCGCCACCGTGGTCAGCGCGGCCAGCCCCACGAGGAGGGGGCGGCGCAGGACGACCCGGAGGGGGCGAGCGTCGGCTGACGCCGGGGGTCGTTCGTCGGTGGTCACCCCTCAGGGATCGACCGGGAGGGCGCCGTCCTTGAGTTGTGCACCGCCCGGAGGACCCGCGTGCACCGGGCGCTTCAGCCCGCCGGGCGACGTGCCGATGCAGCAGCAGCACCCACCCCGCTGATCGGAGCCCCATGCCGCACGTCCTGGTCGTCGACGACGACCCCGTGATCGCCGACCTCGTCGCCTTCCGGCTCGGCCGGCTGGGCCTGCAGATCTCCGTGGAGACCGACGGCGAGGCCGGCCTCGCCGCGACCCGCGAGCTGCGGCCCGACCTCGTCGTCCTGGACTGGATGATGCCGCGGATGAACGGCCTGGAGGTGTGCCGGGCGCTGCGCGCGGACACCGACCCGGCCCTGGCCCGCACCCCCGTCGTGCTGCTGACCGCCAAGGCGCAGGAGCCCGACCTGGAGCGGGGCTTCGCCGCCGGGGCCACCGACTTCGTCACCAAGCCGTTCAGCACCCGTGAGCTGGTCAGCCGGGTGACCGCGGCCCTGCCGCCGGGCAGCGTGCCGGCGTGACCTCGATGGCCGGCCTCGCCCTGGCCGCGGGCTCCTTCGTGGCCGGGCTGGTGCTGCTCCTGGCGCTGGCGGTCGCGGCCGGCCATGTGCACCGCATCCGCGCGCAGGCCCGGGACGCGCGGCGCCGCACGGCGCTCACCCCCGTCCTGCACGCCCTGCTCGACGAGGACGAGGACGACGGCACCGCGCCGGACCTCGCCGCCGCCCCCGCGCTGCTCGACGCCCTCGTGCTGGACCTGCTCCCCTCCCTGCGCGGCAGCGACCGGCAGGCCCTGCAGCGGGTGCTGGTCACCCGCGGCCTGGTCGACCGTGCCGCCGCCGACGTGCACGCCCGCGCCGCCTGGCGGCGCGGCCGGGCGGCCGCGCTACTCGGCTCGGCCGCCGTCAGCGACCACACCGCCACGCTGGCCGGGCTGCTCGGGGACCGCTCGGCCGAGGTGCGCTGCGCCGCCGCGCGGGCCCTGGGGAAGACCGGCGACGCCGCCGCCGTCGGCCCGCTGCTGGCCTCCCTCTCGGCCGAACCGGCACTGCCCTCGGGCGTCGTCGGGATGGCCGTGCTCGACCTCGGGACCGCGGTCCTGGCGCCGCTGCGGGAGGCCCTGGTCGACGGCGCCCCCGCCGCGCGGTTGCTGTCGGCCGAGGTCCTCGGCCTGCACGGCGACCCGAACGCCACCGCCGCCCTGCTTGCCACCCTCGCCGACCGGGGCGATCCGGCCGACGTCCGCCGGGCCGCGGCCTCGGCCCTGGGCCGGATCGGGTCCCCGGAGGCCACCGGGACCCTGGCCAGGGTCCTCGCCTCCGCGCCGCTGCCGCTGCTGCAGCACGCCGCCGCGGAGGCGCTGGGCCGGATCGGCGACCCGGCCGGCATCCAGGCCCTCACCGCCGGCCTCGGCTCCCCCGACGCCGGGGTCCGCGCCGCGTGCGCCGACGCCCTCGCCGCCGTCGGCGGCGACGGTCGCGGCCGGCTCGGCGTGCTGGCCATCGCGGCCACCCCGGCCGGGCGGGCGGCCCGCGCCGCGCTCGACGCGGTCGCGGTCGCGGCCGGCCGGCGCCGTCCCGGGCTGGCGTCGTCGTGAGGGACCTCGCCACCCAGGTCGTGCTGGTCATGAACTGGACCGTGCTGGGTTACGTGCTGGCCCTGGACCTCACCATGCTGGTGCTCGTGGTCGCCGGTGGCCGCAAGGTCGCGGCCAGCCGCCGGTGGAGCGGCGCCGAGGGACACGACGAGATCTTCGCCAGCCCGCTCACCCCGGCGGTGTCGATCCTGGTCCCGGCGCACGACGAGGAGGCCGGGGTGCTGGACACCCTGTCCGCCGCGCTCGGCCAGCGCTACCCCGCCCTGGAGGTGGTGCTCGTCGACGACGGCTCCACCGACCGCACCTTCGAGCTGGTCGCCGCCCGGTACGCCCTCCGCGAGGTCACCGCGCACCCGACGGCCGACCTGCCGGTGGACGGTGAGGTCCTGTCGGTGCACCGCGCCACCACCGGCGATCCGCTCACGGTGATCCGCAAGGTCAGCGTCGGCCGCCGGTCCGACGCGATCAACGCCGCCCTCAACCTCGCCCGGCACCCGCTGGTCTGCATGGTCGACGGCGACTCGCTGCTGGAGTCCGACGCGCTGCTGCGGGTGGCCCGCCCCTTCGTGGAGGACCCCGTCCAGGTGGTCGCGGCCGGCGGCGTCATCCGCACGGCCAACGGCGCGCTCACCGACCGCGGCACCGTGGTCGAGCCCCGGCTCTCCCGCAACTGGCTGGTGCGGATCCAGGCCGTGGAGTACCTGCGGTCCTTCCTGCTGGGCCGCACCGGCTGGGCCGACGCCAACGCGCTGCTGATCATCTCCGGGGCGTTCGGGCTGTTCCGCCGGGACCTGCTGCTGGAGATCGGCGGCATGGACCCGCTGTCGCTGGCCGAGGACGCCGAGCTGGTGGTGACCCTGCAGGAGCACCTGCGCCGCGAGCGCCGCCCGCACCGGGTGGTGTTCGTGCCGGAGCCGGTGTGCTGGACCGAGGTGCCCGAGACCTGGCGGGTGCTCGGCCGGCAGCGCAAGCGCTGGTCCCACGGCCTGGGCCAGCTGCTCTGGAAGCACCGGCACATGATCGGCAACCCCCGCTACGGCGCCGTCGGCATGCTCGCGCTGCCGTTCTTCCTGCTGTTCGAGCTCCTCGGCCCGGTCGTGGAGGTGGTCGGCCTCGCGTCGGTGGTCCTCGCCGCCGTCCTCGGCATGCTCGACGTCGGGACCGCGCTGCTGATGATCGGGCTGGCCCTGGCGGTCGGGACGCTGCTGTCCACGACGACGATCGCCGTGGAGGAGTTCACCTACCACCGCTACCGCCGCGGCCGCGACCTGCTCTCGCTGCTGGCCGCCGGGGTGCTGGAGAACGTCGGCTTCCGGCAGGCGCACGCGTGGTTCCGGCTGCGCGGCCTGGTCGCCGCGCTGACCCGGCGCAAGGCGGTCTGGACGGCGATGCCCCGGACCGGCTTCGCCGGCGTCACCTCCCTGGAGGCGGCCGCCACGTCGGCGTCCGCCTGACCGCGCCCCGCCGGTGCGGGACACTGGGCACATGCGCTTCCTCGGTGACCGCCCCGCCAGCGACCTGACCTACGCCGACGTCTTCATGGTGCCGGCGCACTCCACGGTCGGTTCCCGGCTCGAGGTCGACCTGACCACCCCGGACCGGGTGGGCACCACCATCCCCGTGGTGGTCGCCAACATGACCGCGATCTCCGGACGGCGGATGGCCGAGACCGTCGCCCGCCGGGGCGGGCTCGCCGTGCTGCCGCAGGACATCCCGATCGACGTCGTGGGCGAGGTGGTGTCCTGGCTCAAGGCCCGCCACCCGGTCCACGACACCGCGATCACCCTGGGGCGGACCTCCACCGTCGGCGAGGCGCTGTCGCTGATGGGCAAGCGGGCACACGGCATCGTCGTGGTCGTCGAGGAGGGCCGGCCGGTGGGCCTGGTCACCGACGGCTCCTGCCGGGACGTCGACCGCTTCACCCAGCTGTCCGAGGTGATGACCCCGGCCCCGCTGACCATCCCGGCCGGCACCGACCTGCCGAAGGTCTTCGACGTGCTCACCGACGAGCGGGTGCAGGCCGCGCCGGTCGTCGAGGGCGACCGGCTGGTCGGCGTCATCACCCGCAAGGGCGCGCTGCGCTCGGCGCTGTACACCCCGGCGGTCGACGACCGCGGCCAGCTGCTCACCGCCGCCGCGGTCGGGATCAACGGCGACGTCGCCGGGAAGGCCGCCGCGCTGCTCGGGCACGGCGTCGACGTGCTCGTGGTGGACACCGCGCACGGGCACCAGGAGAAGGCGATCGAGGCGGTGCGCGCCGTCCGGTCGGTGGCCGGCGCGGTCCCGGTGGTGGCCGGCAACGTGGTCACCGCCGAGGGCACCCGGGACCTGGTCGAGGCCGGCGCCGACGTCGTCAAGGTCGGCGTCGGGCCGGGCGCCATGTGCACCACCCGGATGATGACCGGCGTCGGCCGGCCGCAGTTCTCCGCCGTCGAGGAGTGCGCCGCCGCGGCCCGCGAGCTGGGCCGGCACGTGTGGGCCGACGGCGGGGTCCGCCACCCGCGGGACGTGGCGCTGGCACTGGCCGCGGGCGCGGCGAACGTGATGGTCGGCTCCTGGTTCGCCGGCACCTACGAGAGCGCCGGCGACCTCAACGAGGACGGGAACGGCCGCCAGTACAAGGAGAGCTTCGGGATGGCCTCGGCCCGGGCGGTGCGGGCCCGGACGTCGTCGCAGAGCAACTTCGACCGGGCCCGGGCCGGGCTCTTCGAGGAGGGCATCAGCTCCTCGCGGATGTACCTGGACCCGGCGCGCCCGGGCGTCGAGGACCTGATCGACCAGATCGTCGCCGGCGTCCGGTCGGCGTGCACCTACGCCGGCGCCCGCACGATCGACGAGCTGCACGAGCGCGCGGTGCTGGGGGTGCAGAGCGCCGCCGGCTACGAGGAGGGCAGGCCGCTGCCGACCAGCTGGTGAGGCCGATCCCGCAGGAGCGGTTCGAGGAGCTGGTCGCCGAGGCCCTCGACGAGGTCCCGGCGGAGCTGATGGCGCTGCTGGACAACGTCGTCGTCCTGGTCGAGGACCGCAACGACGAGGAGCCGGACCTGCTCGGTCTCTACGAGGGGTACGCGCTGACCGAGCGGGGCTGGGACCACTCCGGGGCGCTGCCGGACCGGATCATGGTCTACCGCGAGGCGATCTGCGACATCTGCGACGACGAGGACCAGGTGGCCGAGGAGGTCACGATCACCGTCGTCCACGAGATCGCGCACCACTTCGGCATCGACGACGACCGCCTGCACGCCCTCGGCTGGGGATAGCAAAAGGACCCTCGTGCCCCCCACCCCTCGCAGGCTCGGGGAGGGGCCCTGCACGAGGGCCGCTCCAGCACGTCACGGGTGCTGGTGGTGCTCGATGACGGCGGTCATCTCGGTGAGGAACCGGCGGACGACGTCGAGCTCCTCGTCGGTGTAGCCGGCCATCGCCCCGACCAGCTCGCGCTGCAGCCCGCCGAAGAACTCTCCCCCGGCGGCCAGGGCGGTGTCCGACAGCTCCAGGCCCACGCGCCGCCGGTCGGCGGGGTCCCGCACCCGGCGCACGTGGCCGACCCGCTCCAGCCGGTCGAGCAGGGCGGTCACCGAGGCCGAGCTGAGCTCGACCGCGGCGCCCAGTCCGCCCGCGGTGAGCGCCCGGCCCTGCCGCGCCGCGTCCATGATCGCCACCAGCGCCCGGACGTCGGTGCGGCCCAGCCCGTGCAGGTCGGCGAAGCGCTGGCCCATGGCGTCCAGCGCGATGCTCAGCCGGCGGAGCAGGAGCGCGAGCTCCTGGCGGTCGACGTCCCCGCCCACTGGTCACCCTCCACGGCCGTCCGGTAATCTCTCGATCTTCGAGACAATCGACGATCAGGGACATCATGCCTCGCCGCTCGCTCCGCTGGCTCCTCCCCCTGCTGGTCCTGCTGGTCTGGGTGGGGAGCGCGGCCCCGCTGAGCGCCCTTGGGGGCAAGCTCACCGGTCTGCAGGAGAACGACGTCGCGGCCTTCCTCCCCGACAGCGCGGAGTCCACCCGCGTCCAGGAGGTGCAGGCGGAGTTCCAGCCGACCAAGTCGATCCCGGCCCTCCTGCTCTGGGAGAGCGCGGACGGAATCGACCCGGCCACCCTGGGCGAGATCGGAGAGCGCGTCGGGGCGGCCGCGCGGGTGGCCGAGGACGCCGACGCGCTCGCCGGGGAGCCCTCGCCGCCCATCCCGTCGGAGGACGGCGAGGCGGTCCAGGCCTTCCTCCCCCTGGACCCCGACCTCGGCGACGCGCTGCTCCCCCTGGTCGAGGAGATGCGCGCCGCCATCGAGGTGGAGGGCACCGACTCCTTCGTCACCGGCCCGGCCGGCATCTTCGCCGACTTCTCCGCCGCCTTCGAGGGGATCGACGGCCTGCTGCTGCTCGCCGCGTTCGGCGTCGTCCTGGTGATCCTGCTGGTGGTCTACCGCAGCCCACTCCTGCCCCTGCTGGTCATCGGCACCGCCGGCCTGGCGCTCACCGCCGCCACCGCCGTCGCCTACCTGCTCGCCGACGGCGGCCTGATCGAGGTGAACGGCCAGAGCCAGGGCATCGCCTCGATCCTCGTCGTCGGTGCCGCCACCGACTACGGGTTGCTGCTGGTCGCCCGCTTCCGGGAGGAGCTCCGGCGGGAGCGCTCGAAGTACGCGGCGATGCGGACCGCGCTGCGCCGGTCGTGGGAGCCGATCGTGGCCTCCGGGGCCACGGTCGTCCTCGGCGTCCTCTGCCTGCTCCTCTCCGACCTCGGCGGCAACCGCGGGCTCGGCCCCATCTCCGCGGTCAGCGTCGCGCTCGCCGTCCTCGCCGCGCTCACCTTCCTCCCCGCGGCCCTGACGCTCCTCGGCCGGGCAGCGTTCTGGCCGTTCCGCCCGCAGTACGGCGCCGAGCCGAGGGAGGGCCGCGGCTGGCCGCGGGTCGCCGCGCTCGTCGGCCGCCGTCCCCGTCGGGTGCTCGCGGTGAGCACGCTGGCCCTGGTCGCCGCCGCCGTCTTCGCCCCGACCTTCGATGCCGACGGCATCCCGATCAGCGACACGATCCAGGGCGAGTCCAACGGGATCGCCGGCCAGGAGGCGCTGGGCCGCCACTTCGAGGCCGGCGCCGGCAGCCCGACGATCATCCTCACGCCGGAGGAGAGCTGGCAGGACGTCGCGGAGGTGGCCGGGGCCACGGACGGGGTGGGCTCGGTCGTCCCCTTCACCGCCGGCCCGCCGCTGCCGGGGGCGGAACCGCTCGTCGTGGACGGGCTGGTCCGGCTGGACGCCACCCTCGCGGTGACCCCGGACAGCGTCGCGGCGATCGAGACCGTGCAGGCGCTCCGGACGACGCTGGACGACGCCGACCCGCGGGCGATCGTCGGGGGCGAGACGGCCAGCAACCTCGACGCGCGGGAGAGCGGCGCCCGCGACCTGCGGGTGATCGTGCCCAGCGTGCTGGTGGTGATCACCCTCGTGCTGGCCCTGCTGCTGCGCTCGCTGGTGGCCCCGCTGCTGCTGGTCGCGACCGTCGTCCTCAGCGTCGGGGCCACGGTGGGTGTGGCCGCGCTGCTGTTCGACACGCTCTTCGGCTTCCCCGGCAGCGACCCGACGATCCTGCTGATCGCCTTCGTCTTCCTCGTCGCGCTCGGCATCGACTACAACATCTTCCTGATGACCCGCGCGCGGGAGGAGTCGGCGCGGCACGGCACGAAGGGCGGCGTGCTCCGCGCGCTCGCCGTCACCGGCGGGGTGATCACCAGCGCCGGCCTGGTGCTGGCCGCCACCTTCGGAGCGCTGTCTGTGCTGCCGCTGCTGTTCCTCGCCCAACTGGCGTTCCTGGTCGGCTTCGGGGTGCTGCTGGACACCTTCGTCGTCCGCTCGCTGGTCGTGCCGGCCGCCGTCGCGCTCATCGGTGACCGGGTGTGGTGGCCCAGCCGGCTGGCCCGGGGGCCGGCGGCCACGGGCCGGCACGCGGCCGACCGTCCGGAGGTCGCGGACCGGGAGGCCGCCCGCAGCGCCGGGTAGCGTCGGAGGACGTGCCTCAGGACGACGTTCGCCCCGCCACCGGCTCCTCCGCCGGGCTGCCGATCAAGATGCTGCACGACCGGCTGCTGGTCTCCCTGCGCCGGGAGGACGGCGACCGGCGGTCCAGCGGCGGGATCCTCATCCCGGCCACCGCCCAGGTGGCCAAGCGGCTGGTGTGGGGCGAGGCGCGGGCGGTCGGGCCGACGGTGCGCCAGATCAAGGTCGGCGACCAGGTGCTGTTCTCCCCCGAGGACCAGCACGAGGTCGAGGTGCACGGCGAGGACCTGATCATCCTGCGGGAGCGGGACGTGCACGCCGTCGCCGCCGAGCGGATCGAGGAGTCCACCGGGCTGTACCTCTAGCGACGGGCCCCGCCGACGCGCGGCGGGCCCTCTAGCAGACGCTCCGCGGGACGTCCGGCAGCGACACGCGGAGGGGGCGCGAGTGTTGCGATGTGACGAACTGGTCCCGTCGGGCTGTTGCCATCCGTCGTTGATGCGCCACACTGGGTGATCGCAGTCGACGAGTGGAGGACCGGGTGGTCATGTCGGGCTCAACCGGCCTGTCCCCTCCGGATGCCGGCCAGCCAGGCGTCGGCGTCGGCGAAGGCCGCGTCCGCGACCCGGTCGTCGACCGGCTTGCCCGGCTGGCGGTCCGCGCGCGGGTAGGAGCCCAGGAAGCGCACGTCGTCGCACAGCCGGTGCAGCGCGGCCAGCGCGTCGCCCACCCGGCGGTCGGCCACGTGGCCCTCGCAGTCGATCGAGAAGGAGTAGACGCCCAGTCGCTCCCTGGTGGGGCGCGACTCGATCCGGGTCAGGCTGATGCCCCGGACGGCGAGCTCGGAGAGCAGGTCCAGCAACGCCCCCGTGCGGTCGGCGACGACCGCGGTGACCGTCGTCTTGTCCGCGCCGGTGGGGGCGGGGAGCGGCCCCGGCCGGCTGACCAGCACGAACCGGGTGACCGCGCCCGGGTGGTCGGCCAGGTCGGTGGCCAGCGCGGTCAGCCCGTAGCGCTGGGCGGCGATGGGCGCGCACACCGCGGCGTCCCACTCCCCGGCGGCGACCCGGCGGGCCGCGTCGGCGGTGGACGCGGCCAGCACGACCTCCGCGCCGGGCAGCAGCCCGGCGACGGTGCCGCGGCACTGGGCGAGGGCGTGCGGATGGCTGGCGAGGGTGCCGACCTCGGCCGCCGTCGTCCCCGGGCGGACGGCGAGCACGAAGGCCACCTCGAGGAACACCTCGCGGGTGATGACCAGCGGCGACCCGCCCACCAGTCCGTCCATGGTGGCCGGGACCGAGCCCTCGACCGAGTTCTCCAGCGGGACCAGGGCGGCGTCGCAGGTGCCCGCCCGGACCGCGGCCAGGGCAGCGGGGACGCTGGGCTCGGGGTGCGCCTCACCCTCCGCGTCGGCACCGAGGATGCGGAGAGCGGCCTCGGCGAAGGTACCCTCAGGGCCGAGATAGGCGAACCTCGTCGGAGCTGTACCAGGCATCCGGCGAGGGTAGTGCGGCCGTGTCGGGGCAGGCGCCCGGCACGGGGGGAGCTGCCTCGTCACCGGCCGGCACCGCATCCGATGCGGCAGCCGACAGCTGAGTGGAGGAAGGCGTGACCCCCGGGCTCCCGGCCGTCGAGCAGGACGAGCTCGAGGCTGCCCGGTGGCGGCTGCTCGCCGCCAGCGACGCCGGTGACGCGCGGGCCTTCGGGGACGGCTTCGCCGCCGTCGAGGACGCCTTCCGCGCCACCAGCTCCCCCTGCTGGAGCGCCTGGGCCGGCGCCTTCGCCGCCCGAGCGCAACTGGACGGCGGAGACCCGGACGGCGCGGCGACCGACGTGGCCGCCGCCCGCGCCGACCTGGAGCGCTGCCCGCCGTCGGCCGAGCGCGCCCTGACCCTGGCCTACCTGGCGCACGTCGAGGTCACCGCCGACCGGTTCGACGCCGCGCTGCACCTGGCGGTGGACGCCAGCCTGCTCGCCGACCAGGCCAGCGGCGGGGAACCCAGCCGCGAGCTGCACCAGGCGCACTACTGGCTGTCCCTGGCGCTGACCCTCCTGGACCTGGAGGAGCTCGCCGCCGCCCAGGCGCTGCGCGGTTCCCGGGTGGCCGACGCGCTGCCCGACGTCGCCGACCGCTGGCAGCTGCTGCGGCTGAGCGCGCAGCAGCACGTGGAGCTCGCCCAGACCGTGCACCGCCGCGGCGACCTCCCCCGCTCCCGGGAGCTGGCGGACGTGGCACTGGGCTCCGCGGCCGCCGCCCGGGAGCTGCCGTGGCACCCGCCGGAGCCCGAGGAGGACCTGCTCGCCGTGGTCACCGCCTGGGCGATCACGCTGTCCGGGCGGCCGGAGGAGGCGCTCGCGCCGCTCCGCCGGGTCCGCGGGCGGGTGGAGGCCGACGGCGGGCTGCACCTGCTGGGCTACGCCGACCTGGTGCTCGCGCGACTGCTGTCCACGCAGTGCCGGGCCGAGGACGGCCCGGCCGCGGTCAGCGCCGCGGGCGACGAGGCCATCGGGCTGCTGGTGACCGCGGCCGGGGCCTTCGCCGCCGTGGGCGACCGGCGGCGGTACCGGCAGTGCCTGCTCGAGCTCGGGCAGGCGTCGGCCGCCCTGGGCCGCACCGCCGACGCGCTGCACTGGCTGGAGGCCTACCGCGCCGAGACCACCCGGGCGCACCTCCGGGGCCGGGAGCTGTGGGCGGAGATGTTCGTGCGCCGCAGCCGGCTGCGGGAGGCCCAGCGGCAGACCGCCGTGCTACGCCGGCACGCGATGGAGGACCCCCTGACCGGGCTGGGCAACCGGCGCAGCGCCGAGCGGCGGATGGCGGAGCTGGACTTCTCCGGGGGGCCGGTCTCGCTGGGCGTCGTCGACGTCGACGGCTTCAAGGCCGTCAACGACACCCGGTCGCACCTGCACGGCGACGCGGTGCTGCGCCGGGTCGCCGAGCTGCTGCGCCAGCACAGCCGGACCGGCGACGAGGTGTACCGCTGGGCCGGCGACGAGTTCCTGGTCCTGCTGCCGGCGACCGCCGAGCCACAGGCGGTGGTGGCCATGGAGCGGCTGCGGACCGCCGTCGCCGCCGAGGACTGGACCGTGCTGGACGTCGGCACGCCGATCACCGTCAGCATCGGCGTGGCCACCGCGCAGCCGGACCGGACCGGCGGGCCGCACTCGTGGCGGTCGCTGTTCGACAGCGCCGACCTGCACCTGTTCGGCGCCAAGCGCGCCGGGCGCAACCGGGTGCGGGCCACGACCTCCGGCCAGGTCGCGCAGCCGACCGGCCGGGCCCTGCCGATGACGGCCTCCGTCGACGACCTCGTCGCCGAGGTGCTGGGCAGCCAGGCCGCCCGGCCGCCGGGGTGGGCGTTCGACGACGGCGAGGTCGCCTCGTGACCGTCCGCGCACCGCGGGGCCCACGGGGTCAGACCGGCGGCCCGGGCCGCGCGCGACGTGCCAGCACCGGTCAGGTGCGTGACTCCGGCCCGGGCAGCAGGCAGAGTGCCCTCGTGCCACCCGGGGTCCTGCACCAGCAGGTGAGCTCTGCGCTCGCCAACTGGCAGTTGGAGACCGCCGAGCAGCTGCTCACCGAGATCGACGGCACGCTGCCCGTGCCCGCGGCCGAGCGGACCGCCGCACCGCTCACCTCGCTGGCCCGCGCGTGGGCCGACACGCTGCGCGCCGAGCTGCTGGTCCGCCGGTTGCGCCGGGCCGGCTGGTCGCTGCTCGGCGACCCGCTGGTCGAGGGCGGCCCGGAGCAGGACCCGGCCCTGGACCTGCACACCGGCATGGCAGGGCTGCACCCCGACGCGCCCGACCCCGACGGTGCCGGGACCACCGGAGCCGGCGACGCCGACCCGGCCGCCGCCCCCCAGCCCGACGCCGACGGTCCCGCGCCCGCCACCCCGGGGCCGGGCGGCGAGGGCCGGGCCGAGTCGGCCACCCACGCCGCCCTCGCCGTCGCGCTGGTCCGCTCCGCCAGGGCGGCCTTCGACGCCCAGGACGACGACGTGCAGCGGGCCGCCGGGCTCGTCCGGCACGCCCGCATCGAGCTGCTCTCCCGCCGGGTCGACGCGGCGATGGACGAGGCGGTCGAGGCCGCCAGCCTGCTGGACCCGGCACTGCCGGCCAGCCCGCTGCTGGTGGACACCCTGGGCTCACTGGCCGCGGTGCTCGCCGACCTGGAGCTGATGCCGCTGGCGCTGGACTACCAGCGGCGCGCCGCCGAGACCGCGCAGGCGGCCGCCGAGCAGGCGACCGGTGAGGTCCGCGCGGGCGAGCGGCCGCCGCACGCGGTCGCCGCCGAGGCGGCCACCCACCTGGCCGCGCTGTGCGCCGAGGTGGGCGAGGGCCTGCTCGACGACGGCAGCTCCGAGGCCGCGGCCCCGCACTTCGCCGAGGCGCGGGAGCTCACCGCGCGGGCACTGGCGCAGCTGGGGCCCGACGACCCCGGCGTCCTGGAGGCCCAGGTCGTGCACGGCTGGGCCCTGGTCGGGGTCGGCGAGCCCGGCGCCGCCGTGGCGCTGCTGTCCACCGCGATCCGCGCGGCCACCGTGTCCGGCGACGTCGAGCTGACTGCGTCGGCGGAGCTCGGGCTGGGCCGCGCGCTGCGCCGGTCCGGGGACCGCCGGGCCGCCGACGACCACCTGGCGACGGCGCTCACGCTGAGCACCGAGCAGGGGCTGCCCCGGCTGCGGCGGGCCGCGCTCCGCGAGCTGTGCACGCTGCACGCCGAGCTGGACGACGCCGCCCGGGCGCTGCCCTACCTGCAGGCCTACCTCGCCGACGAGCTGGACCGGGTCGACGAGCGGCGCACCCGCTGGGTGGAGCTGTTCGGCCGCCGCAAGAGCCTGCTGGAGACCGAGCGGGCCGCCGGCCAGCTGCGCCGGCAGGCCTACGAGGACACCCTGACCCACCTGCCCAACCGCCGGTACGCCGAGGCCCGGCTGGACGGGCTGCTCACCGCCGGCAGCGCACCCGCCCTCGCCGTCGTGGACATCGACCGGTTCAAGTCGATCAACGACGCCGCCGGTCACCCCGGCGGGGACGCGGTGCTGCGCGCGGTCGGCCAGCTGCTGGTGGACGGGTGCCGCGACACCGACGAGGTGTGCCGCTGGGCCGGCGACGAGTTCGTCATCCTGCTGCCGGACACCACCGCCGAGCAGGCCGAGCGGGCGATGGAGCGCATCCGCCGCTCCATCGCCGTGCACGACTGGTCCTCCCTGGGCGTCGACGTGCCGGTCACCATCAGCGTCGGCATCGCCTCGGCCGCCCGCGGGGACGACCGGCGCACGCTGTTCGCCGCGGCCGACGGCGTGCTCTTCGAGGCCAAGCGGGGTGGCCGGGACCGCGTCGTCCGGCTGTCCGACGTGACCCAGACGCTCCCCGGCGACCCCGGTCCCGACGACGACAGCACCTCCGACACCAGCACGGACACGACCGCCGACACGGCCCCGGACACGGTCGTCGCCGACGTCCCCGAGCCGGCCGGGACGACGGTTAGGGTCGGCGCCGTGAGCGCCCAACCGCTGGAGGACGGCCCCGGGGACCGGGACGACCGGGACGTCGTCGAGGACCCGGCCGACGCCGCGGGCGGGTTCGCCCCGCTGCTCGTCGAGCCCCCGGACGAGGCGCCGGAGCGCTCCCGCAGCCCGCTGGACGAGCTGTTCGGCTCGGCGCCGCGCGGGCGCACCATCGCCCCGGCACACGCCCCGGCACCCGCCCCGGCACCTGCCCCGGCACCGCCGCTCGCGCCGGTCGCCGCCGCCCAGGTCGCAGGCCCCCCGGCCCCCCGGGAGCTCGCCCTGCCGACCGGTCCGGACGTCATCTGGGGCACCGGCCGCAGCACCGAGCAGGTGCTGGCCCTGGTCCGCGAGGCGCGCCGGGAGTTCCCCGACCGCGCCGCCCTGGTCGTCCGGGCCACCGCCGACACCCTGGTCGCCCTGGCCAGCGAGCACGACGCGTACACGACGATGGACGCCGCCGCGATGGCCTGCGCGATCGGCCCGCTGCCCGAGCCCGTCGGCCGGGTCGGCGTGCTCTGCGCCAGCAGCGGCGACACCCCGATCGCCGCCGAGGCCGCCTTCGTCGCCCGGGTCACCGGCAGCGAGACCGTCCGGGTGGACGACGTCGGCGGCAGCCGGATGCGCCCGCTGCTCAGCGACCCGTCGCTGCTCACCGACGTCGACTGCCTGGTCGTCGTCGCGGGGCTGGACGCGTCCCTGGCCGGCGTGGTGAGCGGGCTGACCGACGTCCCGATCGTCGCCGTCCCCACCTCGACCGGACAGCCGAGCTCGTTCGGCGGCTTCGGCGCGCTGCTGACCATGCTGAACTCGGCGGCGCCCGGCGTGGTGGTCAGCAACATCGACAACGGCTGGTCCGCCGGCGTCTTCGCCGCCCGGATCGCGCGGCGTACATCGCGATCCTGACGGACCGCACCGCGGCCAGGAGCCGTCCCCCCGTCGCGTCGAGCCGTCGCCCGTACGGCAGCCGTGGCCGGCCCGGCATGATCGCCTCGTGATCGGCTGGCTGGATCTCTCCGCGGGTGCGTCCGGGGACATGCTGCTCGGGGCGCTGGTCGACGCCGGGGTGCCGCTGGAGGTGCTGGGCTCCGCCGTCGCCGCGCTGCCCGTGGAGCCGGTGGCACTCACCACCGAGGCGGTCACCCGGCACGGGCTCGGTGCCACCCGGGTGCACGTGCACGCCCCGGCCACCGACGCCCACCGGACCTGGGCCGACGTCCGGGACCTGCTGACCACCGCGGCGCTCCCGCCGGCCGTGCGGGACGGCGCGCTGCAGGTCTTCGAGCGCCTGGCGGTCGCCGAGGGACGGGTGCACCGGGTGCCGCCCGCCGACGTGCACTTCCACGAGGTCGGCGCGTTGGACGCGCTGGCCGACGTGGTCGGCGTGGTCGCCGGGTTCGAGCACCTGGCCCTCACCCGGCTCACCGCCTCGCCGGTGGCCCTGGGCAGCGGGTCGGCCCGCGGCGCCCACGGCGTGGTGCCGGTGCCGGGCCCCGCCGTCCTGGAGCTGCTCGCCGGCGTCCCGGTGCTGGCCGGGCCGGTGCCGGCGGAGACCTGCACCCCGACCGGAGCGGCGCTGCTGGCCGCCCGGGTGCAGGAGTGGACGGCGCTGCCCGCCATGCGCGTGCAGCGGGTGGGCAGCGGCGCCGGCGGCCGGGACCCGGTCGAGCACCCCAATCTGGTGCGGCTGGTGCTCGGGGAGCCGGCCGAGCTGCCGGCCGGGGACGGGGACGTGCTGCTGGAGGCCAACGTCGACGACCTCGACCCCCGCCTCTGGCCCGGGGTGCTCGCCGACCTGCTGGCCGCCGGCGCCGCCGACGCGTGGCTGACGCCGATCCTGATGAAGAAGGGCCGTCCGGCGCACACCCTGTCGGTGCTGTGCGTCCCGGCCCGGGCGGCCGCCGTCCAGGAGGTCGTGCTGGCGGCCACGACCACCATCGGCCTGCGCCGCCAGCCGGTGCAGAAGGTCGCGCTGGAGCGCGTGCAGGACCGGGTGCCGGTGCTCGGCGGGGAGGTCGGGGTGAAGGTGGCCCGGTCGGCCGGCCGGGTGGTCAACGTCAGCGTGGAGTTCGAGGACGTCGCGGCGCTCGCCCGGGACCGGGGGCTGCCGGTCAAGGAGGTGCTGCGGGCGGCCACCGCAGCGGCGCACCGGGCCCTTCCCGGGGCGTCGGCTAGGCTGGCGCACCGAGAAGGGGAGTAGCCCCCCGACCGTTGGTCGACATGCTGGCGCGATGGTGCGCCCGGTCAGCGGGCCCGCACCCCGGTGCGGGTGGGCGAGACCTTCGACCCGCAGTCCACCCGTCGGTGCGCTGCCGGTCGGAGGCGTCTGCGCACCCGGTCGGCGGCGCGAGCAGAGAAGAGCACGAGTTGGTCCCCTCGGTCGTCCTGGCCGCGTTCGTCCTGGTGCTGCCCGTCGAGCTGCCGGACAAGACGTTGTTCGCCACGTTGGTGCTCGCCACCCGGTTCCCGGCCCTGCCGGTGTTCGTCGGCGTCGGGACGGCGTTCGGCCTGCAGGTGGCCATCGCCGTCACCGCCGGCAGCCTGCTGTCCCTGCTGCCCGAGGCGCTGGTCACCGCCGTGGTCGCGGCGCTGTTCCTGGTCGGCACCGTCCTGCTGTGGCGCAGCGCGTCCAGCGGTCCCGAGGAGGAGGAGGCCGCGGCCGCCGCCCGGGAGGAGACGTCGTTCCTGCGGGCCGCCACGATCTCCTTCGGCGTGCTGTTCGCCGCGGAGTGGGGCGACCTCTCCCAGCTGGCCACGGCCGGCCTGGCGGCCCGCTACGACGAGCCGGTCTCGGTGTTCCTGGGCGCCTGGGCCGCGCTGCTCGTGGTCTCCGGCCTGGCCGCGTTCCTGGGCCGGACGCTGGCCGACCGGCTGCCCATCGCGCTGATCCGCCGGGTGGCCGCCGTCCTGTTCCTGGTGTTCGCCGTGGTGGCGGTCGTGGAGACGGTCCGCATCCTCACCGGCTGACCTCCAGCGGCTGACCCGGAAGGGGCAGGCCGGTCGGCTGCCCTCAAGGGGCTCCCCCGCGCGGTCGACGTCTCCGGTGAGGGGCGACGGACGGCCCTCGTCAGACGGGAGTGGGTCATGGACACGATCCGGGTCGAGCAGTCGCAGGACCTCCTGGTGCAGACCGCGTCGGTGGTCGCCGCCCAGCGGGAGTTCGCCACGCGCCTGCGCCGCCGGACCATCCGCGACCCGCTCACCGGCCTGCCGGTCCGCAGCCTGCTGGTCGACCGGCTCGAGCTGTCGCTGGCCGCCGCCGGGCCCGGTGCCGGGCGGCTGGCCGTGCTCTCCTGCGAGCTGGACGGGCTGGCCGCCGTGGAGCACGGGCACGGTCCCACCGTCGCCGACTCCGCCCGCAGCGAGGCCGCGGGCCGGCTGGTCAACGCCGTCCGGCAGGGCGACCTGGTCGCCCGGGTGGGCAGCGAGACCTTCGTCCTGCTCTGCCCGGGGATCGTCGACCCGGCCGACGCCGGGCTGATCGCCGAGCGGGTGGCCCTGTCCTTCGGCGAGCCGCTGCGCCCCACGCCCGACGTCCCCGTCGCGGTGCGGGTCAGCGTCGGGGCGGCACTGTCCGGCCGGGACTCCACGCCGGAGTCCCTGCTGGCCGCCGCGGACGGGGCGATGGCCCGTGTCCGCGCCGACCGGCTGGCCGCCCGCGGCTGACCGACCGTCAGCGCAGGGTGGGGATCCAGTCCGCCAGCGCCCGGCCGACCTCGTCCGGTGCGTCCTCCGGGACGAAGTGCGACCCGGGCACGGTCACCTCGGTGAGCGCCGGCCAGCGCCGGACCACCGTGCGCATCCGGCCGACCAGGATCGACCCCGGGTCGGCGTCGATGAACAGCTTGGGCACCGAGCTGCTGCCCAGCCACGTGCGGTAGCGGTCGACCCGGTCGCGCACCGAGGGAGGCGCGCCCTCGATCGGCAGCTGCCGCGGCCACTCCAGCGTGGGCCAGCGGTCGGCCGGCTCGCGGAACGGGGCCCGGTACCGCTCGTGCGCCTCCGGCGACAGACCGCGCAGCACCGACGCCGGCAGGATCTTCTCCACGAAGGCGTTCTGCTCCAGCACGACCTCCTCGCCCCGCGGGCCCCGCATCGTCTGGAAGATGCGCTTGGCCGCGCGCGGCCAGTCCGCCCAGAGCAGCGGGGCGACGATCGCCTCGGTGAAGGCGATCCCGCGGACGGCGCCGGGGTGCTGCGCGGCCCAGTCGAAGCCCAGCCCGGAGCCCCAGTCGTGCAGCACCAGGGTGACCCGCTCGGTCACCCCGACCTCCCGGAGGAAGCCGGCGAGGAAGTCCGCGTGGGTGGCGAAGGAGTACGTGCCCCGGCCGGGGTCGGGCAGCTTCGCCGACTCCCCCATGCCGATCAGGTCCGGGGCGATGCACCGCCCCAGGTGCCGCACGTACGGGATGACGTTGCGCCAGAGGTAGGACGACGTCGGGTTGCCGTGCAGGAAGACGATCGGGTCGCCCGAGCCGACGTCGACGTAGGCCATCTCGGACCCGTCCACCCGCACCCGGGAGCGGGGGAACGGGTCGTCGGCGGGCACGGGCGGGCGCGTGTCGGTGGGCATCCCCCGATGCTGTCAGCGCGGATGCGACCCTGCCGTTCGGGGGCCCGGGGCTGCCCGGCTCCCGGCCCGTCAGCCGGTGGCCGCCAGGTGGCCGCCGCGGCGGAGTCGGACGGTGAGCACGCTGGGGATCCGTTGGAGTCGGGCAGCCAAGAGGTCGGCTCCCGGCGCGTCGACGACGCAGTCGACGCTCAGTCGCCACCGCCCCGATCCGGCCTCCTCCGCCTCGAAGCGGGTGATCGCGTAGTTGCGCCCGGTCAGCAGGGTCAGGATGCGCTGGACGCCGGCGACGTCGCAGACGAGGACGGCGACCTTGGCGGTGGCCCGGGCATCGGCGTGGTGGTGGTGCGGGGACATGGGGTGGTCCTCCGGGCCCGCTGGCCCTCGGTCGGACGTGGGTGCTCTCGATCGCACTGCCCCGGACCCGCCGGCGCGAGAGTCACTCGCCGGAGGGCCCGCACCGAATCAGTCGTCCACGCACGGGCCGAACACTAGTTCGGCACCCCGGACGTGGCAATGCTTGACCCTGACGCAGCGTCAGCGGAAGGACCGGCCTGCCCCCCGCGCCTCGCAGGCTCGGCGCGGGCCCCTGCAGGCCGGCCTGGTGCCGGCTGGCCGGTGTCACGGTGCGCACGCTGCACCACTACTCGAAGGACACCGCTGCCCCCCACCACTCGCAGGCTCGCGGCGGGGCCCTGCAGCGAGGCCAAAAGGACTTGCAGCGGCTGGCAGCGTGTCATGTGGCCCGCCTGCAGGGGCCCACGCCGAGCTCGCGAGGCTGGGGGGCAGGCGGGTCCTCCCGCTGCGCCGGCAGCACCGGCTGCTGCGGGAACGGCTCGAGCGCACCCAGGCCATGGTCGCGGCCGTCGAGAAGGAGATGGAGGCACGGCAGATGGGGATCTCGCTGACCCCGGAGGAACGGTTCGAGGTGTTCGGCGACTGGCTGCCCGAGGAGTACGCGGCCGAGGCCGAGGAGAAGTGGGGCGACACCGAGGCCTGGGCGCAGTCCCAGCGGCGCACGGCGGCTCTGTCCAAGGAGGACTGGCTGCGGGTCAAGGCCGAGGGGGACGACGTCGAGCGGCGGTTCGCCGAGGCGCTGGCCGGCGGGGTCCCCGCCGACTCGGCGACCGCGATGGACCTGGCCGAGGAGCACCGGCAGCAGATCAGCCGGAACTTCTACGACTGCTCGCCGGAGGTGCACGCGGGCCTGGGCCGGATGTACGTGGAGGACGAGCGGTTCACCGCCCACTACGAGCAGGTCGCGCCGGGTCTGGCGCAGTACGTGAGCACCGCCGTGCAGGCCAACGCCGCCCGCCAGGGCGGCTGACGCCACCGCGCCCCAGGCGCCGGTACGACGCTGTGGCGGGCGCCACAGCGTCGTACCGCTGGACGGACCGGTCCGGGCCGCATCCTGGCGGGGTGGGGTGGGTGGTCGCGCGGCTGCAGCAGCCGTGGGTGCAGCGGGCGGTCCGGGCGGCGCCGGCGGCGGGGCTGTCCTGGCAGGCGGCGCTGCTGCTGCCGCCCGCGCTCGCGCAGCACGCCCACCACGCACCGCTGGGCGCGGTGATCGCGGTGGGCCCGACGGTCGCCGACTCCGCCTCCGCGGCCTGGCGGAGCCTCCTGGCCCTCCTGGCCGGGTTCTCGCCGGCCGTGGCCCTCCACGAGGTCACGAGCTGGGTCGGCTTCGCCGCCATCCTCGTGCTCACCGTCGGGATCCACCGCTCCCTGCAGACGCTGGAGGCACACGTCCGCTTCCCGCAGCCGGTCCCGGCCGACCGGTGAGCCGCATCGGTGAGGTCGTCGTGCCCAGCCGCCTGGGCACCCCGTTCCGCTGGCTGCTCGCCTCCTCGTGGACGTCGAACCTGGGCGACGGCATCGCACTGGCCGCCGGGCCGCTGCTGGTGGCGTCCCTGACCGAGGACGCCTTCCTCGTCGCCCTGGCCGCGACGGTGCAGTGGCTGCCCCCGCTGCTGTTCGGCCTGGTCGCCGGCGCGCTGGCCGACCGGCTGGACCGGCGGCTGATCGTGGCCACCGTCGACGTCCTCCGGGCCGCCGTGCTGGCCGTGCTCACGGCGGCCGTGGCCACCGACTCCGTGTCCGTCGCCGCGGTGCTGGGCGCGCTGTTCGTGCTGGCCACCGCGGAGGTGTTCGCGGACAACAGCTCGCAGACCCTGCTCCCGATGCTGGTGGCCAGGGACGACCTCGCCGTCGCCAACTCACGGCTGATGACCGGCTTCATCACGGTGAACCAGCTGGCCGGTCCACCGCTGGGCGCGGCCCTGTTCACCGTGGGGGCGGCGTGGGCGCTCGGTGCCCAGGCGGTGGTGGTGTTGCTCGGCGCCGTCCTGGTCACCCGGGTGGTGCTGCCCTCCCGGCAGCGGGAGGAGGGTCCGCGGTCGGCGCTGCGGACCGACATCGCCGAGGGCCTGCGCTGGGTGCGCACCAACCCCGCCGTCCGGACGCTGGTGCTGACCATCACCATCTTCAACGTCACCTTCGGCGCCGCCTGGTCGGTGCTGGTGCTCTACGCCACCGAGCGGCTGGGCCTGGGCGAGGTGGGCTTCGGCCTGCTGACCACGGTCAGCGCGGCCGGGGGCGTGGCGGGGTCCGCCGCGTACGGCTGGATCACCCGGCGGGTGTCCCTCGGCGACCTGATGCGGGTCGGCCTGGTCATCGAGACGCTCACCCACCTGGCGCTGGCGCTCACCTCGAGCCCCTGGGTCGCCCTGCCGGTGTTCTTCGTGTTCGGGGCGCACGCCTTCGTCTGGGGGACGACGTCCATCGCCGTGCGGCAGCGGGCGGTCCCCCAGCCGCTGCAGGGACGGGTGGGCAGCGTCAACATGGTCGGCGTCTTCGGCGGGCTGGTGGTCGGCTCGGGCATCGGCGGCGTGCTCGCCCAGCACGGCGGGGTGACCGCCCCGTTCTGGTTCGCCTTCGCCGGCTCGGCGGTGTTCGTCGTGCTCATCTGGCACTCGCTGCGGCACGTCGCGCACGCGGACGAGCAGCCGGCCCCCGCGCCGGACTGATCCGGCCGACAGGCCTTGCCCACCGTCCCCGTGCGCGGGACGCTCCCGGCATGGCCTACGACCGGGAGCTCGCCGACCGCCTGCGCGCCGCGCTCTCCACCGAGCCGGCGGTGACCGAGAAGGCGATGTTCGGCGGCCTGGCGTTCATGGTCGACGGCGCCATGGCGGTGGCCGTCAGCGGCCAGGGCGGGCTGATGGTCCGCTGCGACCCGCGGCAGACCGACGAGCTGGTCGCCGCCGACGGCGTGGCCCGGATGGTCATGCGCGGCCGGGAGCTCGACGGCTGGCTGCGGGTGGCGGCCGAGGCCGTGGACGACGAGGAGGCCCTGCGCCGCTGGGTGGCGATCGGCCGCGACGTCGCCCGGAGCCTGCCTGCCCGGTGACGAAGGCCCCCGCGCCCCCGCAGCCGCCCCCCAGGGCTTTTTCGGGCTCAAGTACGCGTGCTTGAGCCCGAAAGAGCCCGGTGGGGGCGCTGATCAGACCCGGATGAGCAGCTCGCCGTGCAGCATGCCGAGCCAGCCGTCGTCCGCGGCGGCCCAGCGCAGCCAGGCCGCGGCGACCTCCTCCAGCTCCGCCGTCGTCGCCAGGCCGTAGTCGACGGCCTGCTCGGCGAAGGCCGACCCGGTCGCCCGGCCGGCCCACGACCGCCCCCACCACTCCCGCTCGGCCGGACCGGCGTAGCAGTACGTGCTCGCGGTCGCCGTGGTGTCCCGCAGCCCGGCCGCGTGCGCCCAGGACAGCAGCCGCCGCCCGGCGTCGGGCTCGGCCCGGTTGTGCCGGGCCACCCGTGAGTAGAGGTCCAGCCAGCGGTCCAGGCCCGGGTCGGCGGGGAACCACGTGGTGGCGGCGTAGTCGACGTCCCGGACGGCGACCACCCCGCCGGGCCGGCAGACCCGGGCCATCTCGCGCAGCGCGGCCACCGGGTCGGTGAGGTGCTGCAGCACCTGGTGGGCGTGGACCACGTCGACGGAGTCGTCCGCGGCGTCCAGGGCGTAGACGTCGCCGACGGCGAAGGTCACCGCGACGCCCTCCCGGTCGGCCAGCGCGCGGGCCTCGTCCAGCGGCGCCGGCGACACGTCCAGCCCCACCACCCGGCCCGGTGCCACCCGGCGCGCCAGGTCGACGGTGATGGTCCCCGGGCCGCAGCCCACGTCGAGGACGTCGAGCCCCGGGCGCAGCGACGGCAGCAGGTACGCCGCGGAGTTCTCCGCCGTCCGCCAGCGGTGCGACTGGAGGACCGGGTCGGCGTGCCCGTGGGTGTAGGTGTCCACGGTGGACAGCCTGCCGCACACCCCCGCTCCGGCGCCGCGGAGCGGGCAGGAAGGCCAGGACACGCCTGCACGGCGTTTCGCACCCCGCCGAGCGGGCAGGCACTGAGGTGTGGAACCCACCGCAGCCGTCTCTCCGGGCGCCCGCCCCGGCGGCATCGCGTTGGAGGAGGAGCCGGTCCGTCAGCTCCGGTTCACCGGCACGGTCACCAAGGACGTCGTCCGGGACTTCCGCGTCCGGGTCCGTCCGCAGGCCTGGCCCTCGAGGGTGGACCTCAGCGGGGTCGACGCCCTGGACGGCGCCGGCGTGGAACTGCTGCTGCACCTGGCCCGCAAGCAGAAGCGCTTCGGCGGCGAGCTGGAGATCGTCGCGCCGCCGGCCGCGCTGCGCCGGGCCATGGAGCAGGGCGGGTTGACCCGGATCGGGCACTGGGTGTCCGCGCCCGCCCCGGCCCCTCCTGCCCCGCCCCGGGACACTGCCGCCAGCGCCTGACCCGGCCCGGCTCGTCCGCGCGCGGCTGACCGCCCCGGGCGGCGCCCGGGGCGGTCAGCGAGACCGGCGGGGTCAGGGCCGGTCGGTGCGGGTCCGCCCGGTGAGCGCGTAGCCGAAGCTGAAGACGCCGGCCGGGTCGACCCGGCGCTTGACCTCCAGCAGCCGCTCGGCCACCGCGGGCGGGTAGGCGGCCACGACGTCGGCCGGGCCGCCGGCCTCGCCGAGGAAGTTGACCAGGCCCCCCGGCGCCGCCCAGGGGGCCAGTGCGCCCAGCACCCCGCGGCCGACCATCGGCGCCACCTCGGCCAGCTCCGGCACCGCGGGGGCGATGACGAAGGCCGACCACGGGGCGTCGCGGCCGGGCACGGCGTTGGGCACCCGCGGCTGCCGGCCGAGCGCACCGCCGAGCTGGCGCAGCTCCACCATCACCAGCGGCACCGGGACGTCGGGGCCGGCGGCGGCCAGCAGCGCGTCGACCGTTCCCTCCGTCAGCTCGGCGAGCAGCATCCCCTTCTCCCAGGCCGGCATCGGGTCGACCGGGTCCATGTGCACCGCGTCGAGCTCGGTGGGCAGCATCGGCCCGACGTGGCCGAGCAGGATGCCGCCGGCCGCCTTCATCGGGGCCAGCAGCGCCTCGGCGTCCGCTGGCGCCAGACCGGTGGACAGGAAGCGCAGGTGGACCGTCGTCGCCCCGCGCAGCGGCGGCGGCAGCTCGTCCATCGGCGGCAGCCGCAGCACCGCCACCGAAGTGGTGACCTCCTCCGGGAGGGTCGGCGCCCACTGCCGGTAGGCGTGCAGCACGGCCGCGGCGTCGGCGGCGGCGAAGAAGATCCCCCCGCCGTAGAGCTCGTCGCCGGGGAACAGGCCGATCTCGATGGCGGTGACGATGCCGAGGTTGGACTTGCTGCCGCGGACCGCCCAGAACAGCTCGGGCTCCTCGTCGGCGGAGGCGCGGTGCAGCACCCCGTCGGCGGTGACGATCTCCAGCGCCTGGACGGAGTCGGCGGCGAACCCGTGCTTGCGGCCCAGCGGGCCCACGCCGCCACCGAGGGTGTAGCCGACGACTCCGACGTCGGAGGAGGACCCGACCAGCGGGGTGAGCCCGTACTCGGTGGCGGCCTCGAGGACCTTCGCCCACTTGACCCCGGCCTGCACGCGGGCGACGCGGCGGTGCGGGTCCACGGCGACGCCCTGCATGCGCCGGGTGGAGATCAGCACGGCGCCCGTGACGGCGCGGACCGGGCCGTGGCCGGTGGCCTGGACGGCGACGGGCAGGTCGTGCTCGGCCGCCCAGCCGACGGCGGCGGCGACGTCGGCGGCGCAGGTGGCGCCCACGACGACGGCCGGGCGGTGCTGGAAGGCGAGGTTCCAGCAGGCGGCCTCGGCGGCCATGCCCTGCTCCCCCGCAGCGCCGCCCTCGCCGGCGAGGTAGACCGGCCCGTGCACCCGGCTGCGCAGCAGGTCCACGTCCGCCGCCGCGGGCGGCGCCGGGTCGGGCAGGCGGAGGACGGGGACGGCCTCCCCGGGGGCGGCCGAGGTGGGGGCAGCCGGGGTGGGGACGGGCAGGTCGGTGATGCTCATGTCGGACGTTTCCTCGGGCTCGTCGTCCGCGGCCGGTCGCCGCGGTGCTGAACGGGACGGACAGACCGTGCCGGGGCGCACTTGTGCCGGGCTGGAGAGCGACTGGGACCGCACCTGGGGCGGGACTGGGACCGGTGGAGAGGGCGGCCGCCGGGGCGGCGGCGGGCCTGGGCACCGGGGCCGAAGGGCTCCATACTCGCGGGCGTGCGCTTCCGCATCCTGGGTCCGCTGGAGGTCACCGGGGACGACGGACGCCCGCTGGACCTGGGCGGCGCGAAACCGCGGGCGCTGCTGACCCTGCTGCTGTCCGAGCCGGGCCGGGTGGTCGGCGTGGACCGGATCATGGACACGCTGTGGGGCGACGACCCGCCGCCGACGGTGACCGGGACGCTCCAGTCCTACGTCTCCCAGCTGCGCCGGGTGCTGGAGCCCGGCCGGGGCCCGCGACGGGCTCCGCAGGTGCTGCTCACCCGCCCGCCCGGCTACCTGGTGCAGGTCGGGCCGGCCGAGCTGGACCAGCTGCGGTTCGGCCAGTTGGTCGAGGAGGGCGACCGGCTGGTGGCCGCGGGGGACGCCGGCCAGGGTGTGGAGCGGCTCGCGGAGGCCCTGGCGCTGTGGCGCGGGGAGCCGCTGGCCGACCTGGGCGACTCCCCCGCCGCGGCCACCGACCGGCTGCGGCTGGTGGAGCTGCGGGTCCGGGCGCGGGAACGCCGCTGCGACGCCCTGCTCGCGCTGGGCCGGCCCGAGGCGGCGGTCGAGGACCTGCAGCGGCTGGTCGCCGAGCACCCGCTGCGGGAGCGGCTGTGGGCCCGGCTGGTCACCGCGCTGTACCTGGCCGACCGGCAGGCCGACGCGCTGGAGGCCTGCCGGCGCTGCACCGAGCTGCTCCGCGAGGAGCTGGGCATCGACCCCGGGCCGGAGATCCGGGACCTGGAGCGGGCGGTGCTCGACCAGGACCCCCGCCTGCAGCAGCGCCTCCCCCGGCCCAGCCTCCCGGCACCGGTGGCCGCACCCAACCCGGCAGCGGCGCCGGCCCCGGGGTCGCTGGTCGGCCGCCGTCCGGAGCTGGCCCGGTTGGGCGTGGTCGCCGACCAGGTGGCGGCGGGCCGCGCCGCCGTCCTGGTCCTGGAGGGCGAGGCGGGCATCGGCAAGACCCGGCTCGCCGAGGCCGCCGCCGGGCTGGCCCGGGAGCGCGGCTGGGCGGTGGCCTGGAGCCGCTGCGCCGACGACACCGGCGCGCCCGCCCTGTGGCCCTGGACCCAGGTGCTCGAACAGCTCGGCCAGCAGCCGCTGCAGCCCACCGCCGGTGCCGAGGACGACGCCGACGCCGCCCGGTTCCGGCTGTTCCAGGACCTCTGCGCCCGGCTGACCGCCGTCGCCGCCCGCCGTCCGCTGACCGTCGTGCTGGACGACCTGCAGGGCGCCGACACCACGTCGGTGCAGCTGCTGGGGCTGCTGGCCCGGCACCTGCGCGCGCCGGTGCTGCTGGTGGTGACCGTGCGGACCGTCGGGGAGGAGCTGCCGGCGGTCGTCGAGCAGTTCCTGACCCGGCTGTCCCGGGAACCGGCGGCCAGCCGGCTGCTGCTGGGTGGGCTGGACACCGCCGACGTGTCGGCGCTGCTCGCCGCCCAGCTGGGCGAGGTGGGCGACCGCGGCCTGGCCGCCACGGTGCACGACCGCACCGGCGGTAACCCCTTCTACGTCGTGGAGCTGTCCCGCTGGATGGTCGGCGCCCACGACCTGCACCTGGACCGGTCACCGGTGCCGCCATCGGTGCGTGACGTGCTGCGCACCCGGCTGGCCCGGCTCCCCGCCGAGACGCTGGAGGTGCTGCAGCTGGCCGCCGTCCTCGGCCGGGAGGCCGGCCTCGACGTGCTGGAGGCCGCCGGGGCGCCGCCGGAGCAGACGCTGGCCGCCATGGACACCGCGCTGGCGGCGGGGCTGGTCGAGGACGGCGCCACACCGTGGAGCTGGCGGTTCAGCCACGCGCTGGTCCAGGAGGTGCTGGTCGGCGACCTGTCCCGGCTGGGCCGCGCCCGGCTGCACGGCCGGGTCGCCCAGGCCCTGGAGCGGCAGGGCCGGTCGGGCACCGGGCGGGACGGCGACGCGCTCGACGAGCGGCTCGCGCACCACTTCGTCGAGGCGGTGCCGGTGCTCGGCCCGGACCGGGCGCTGCACTGGTCGGTGCGGGCCGCCGGGACCGCCCGCGCCCGGCTGTCCCACGACGAGGCCGCCGCGCACACCCGCCGGGCGCTGGACCTGCTCGCCCGGGACGGCGCCGACAGCCGCAGCACCCGGCTGGACCTGCTCACCGCGCTGGGCGACGACCTGCTGCGCAGCGGCCACCTGCTGGAGGCCCAGCAGGTGGTCGCGGAGGCGATGACCGCCGCCCGGGAGGCCGGCGACCGGCAGCGGCTGGCCGACGCCGCCGCCGTGTGGGGCGGGGTGACGTTGTGGAACTGGCGTCCGCACGGGGTGGTGGACGCCGGGATGGTCGCGGTGCTGGAGGACCTGCTGGCCGAGGCGGAGGCCGACACCGGCCGGCCGCCGTCGGTCGAGGACCAGCGCCGGACCGCGCGGCTGCTGGGCACGCTGGGCATCGAGCTCGCCTTCAGCGCGGACCTGGGCCGCGGGGTCCGGTACGCCGAACGGGCCGTGGCGCTGGCCCGCTCGCTGGGCGACCCGGAGCTGCTGGGCCGGACGCTGAACAACTACGGCATCGCCGTCTGGGGCCGGCCCGGGGCGGCGGAGCTGCGGCTGGCCGCCGCCGACGAGGCGCTCGCGCTGGCCGGGCACGGCCTGCCGCGGCGCACCGAGTACTTCGCGCTGCTGCACCGGGCGGCGATCCGGCTGCACTTCACCGACGCGGCCGGCTTCGACGCCGACCACGCCGCGGCCCGGCGGCTGGCGCCGTCGCTGTCCGGGCCGGAGGTCCGGCCGCAGGGGGTGTGGCAGGCGGCCGGGCAGGCGTGGCTGCGGGGGGACGTCGAGGAGGCCGAGGCGTTCACCGGGGAGGCCTACGAGCTGTACCGCCGGGTCACCCCGCACGCCCGGCACGCCTGGGCCGCCCACCAGTTCGCGTTGCGCCGGGCCGACCGCCGGCTGGACACCGTGCTGGGGCTGCTGGTGGAGACCGGCGACGAGGGCAGCCCGCTGCTGCAGGAGATGGCCGTGCTGGCCGCGGCGGAGGGCGGCGACACCGCCGAGGCGCTCCGGCTGCGGCTGCGCTGGGGGCGGACGGACGTGCGCGACTGGGCCAGCGACGTCGCCGTCCTGCTGCAGGCGGAGAACGCGCTGCTGCTGGACGACGAGCCGGAGTGGGACGCCGCCGTGCTCTCGCTGCTGCCCTACCGCGGACGGCAGGCCGTGCTGGGCACGCCGGCGTTCAGCCTGGGGTCCTACGACGAGCTGCTCGGCCGGTTCGCCGAGCACCGCGGTGACCCGGCGGCCGCGGTCCGCTGGTGGGAGGCGGCGTGCGCGCAGGGCCGGGCGGTGGGGTCGCCGCACCAGGTCGCCCGCGCGCAGGCCCACCTCCGCCGGATGGCCGGATAGGGCCCGGTCGCCGGTCGGGGCGGTGATCGGGCAGGCTCGCGGCATGACGGCACCCGCGAACCAGGTGACCAGCGAGGTCGGCCGGCTGCGCACCGTGCTGCTGCACCGCCCCGGCGCGGAGCTGCGGCGGCTGACCCCGCGCAACAACGACCAGCTGCTCTTCGACGGCGTCCCGTGGGTGGCGCGGGCCCAGGAGGAGCACGACGCCTTCGCCGCCGCGCTCACCGAGCGGGGCGTCGAGGTGCTGCACCTGGACCGGCTGCTCACCGAGGTCATGGCCGTGCCCGACGCCCGGGCCGAGGTCATCGCCGCCGCCGTGGACGACCCCCGGCTGGGCGCCACCCTGCAGCACGCGACGACCGCGCACCTGTCCGGGCTGTCCCCGGAGGACCTGGCCGCCGCGCTGGTCACCGGGGTCGCGCACGACGAGCTGCGCGGTGGCCGGGGGCTGGCCTACCACCTGATGGGCCGCGGGGAGTTCGTCGTCCCGCCGCTGCCCAACCTGATGTTCACCCGCGACTCCTCGGTGTGGGTCGGCGACCAGGTGGCCGTCACCTCGCTGGCCATGCCGGCCCGGCACCGGGAGAGCGCGCTGACCGCCGCGCTCTACGCCCACCACCCCCGCTTCGCCGGGGCGCAGCAGCTCTACGAGTCCGAGCTGGAGCACCTGGAGGGCGGCGACGTCCTGCTGCTCGCGCCCGGGGTGCTGGCCGTCGGCGTCGGCGAGCGGACGACGGCCGGCGGCGCCGAGCGGCTGGCCCGGCGGGTGTTCGCCCGGGGGCTGGCGCACACGGTGCTCGTCGTCCCGATCGCCCAGGAACGGGCGACCATGCACCTGGACACCATCTGCACGATGGTCGACGTCGACGCGATGGTGATGTACCCGGCGGTGGCCGACACCCTCCAGGCCTGGACGGTGACCGCCGGCGAGGAGCTCCCCGACGACGCGGACACCGTCGAGCTGGCCGTGTCCGGGCCGGAGCCCTTCCTGCTCGCCGCGGCGGCGGCGATGGGCATCGACCGGCTCCGGTTGATCGACACCGGTCTCGACCCGGTGACCGCCGAGCGCGAGCAGTGGGACGACGGCAACAACACCCTCGCCCTGGCGCCCCGGCTGGCCGTGGCCTACGAACGCAACACGGTCACCAACGCCGCGCTGGAGGCCGCCGGGATCGAGGTGGTCCCGATCGCGGGCTCGGAGCTGGGCAGCGGCCGCGGCGGGCCCCGGTGCATGTCCTGCCCGGTGGCCCGCGACCCGCTGTAGCCGGCTGCGGGAGCGCAGCGGACCTGCGCTCCCGCACCCGGCTCACGGGGTGTGCACGACCTGGCCGGCCACCTCGAGCACCTGCTCGGCGGTGAACGCCGCCGGCGCCTGCACCACGAAGGTGGTGCCGTCGGTGAACTGCGCCTGCAGGTACCAGCCGTTCCCGGTGGGCACGAGCTGCGCGGGCAGCCCGTTGACCGACGTCTCCTGCACCGGCCCGGTCACGGCCTCGAGCATGCGCGGCAGCTCGGCCGGCGGGACCGCGTCCCCGGGGAGGTGCACGCTCAGCGTCTGCTCGGGGTACGCGTCGTTGGCCAGGGTGACGATCCGCCCGCTCTCCTTGAAGAACGCCAGGCTCCACCCGGCCGGCGCCAGCGACAGCCGGAGCGGCAGTACCTGCGGCCGGTCGACCAGCGACTCGGCGGCCGCGACCAGCTCGTCCTGCTCGGCGAACCGGCCGTCACCGCTCACCGTCACCCACTGGTCGGGGCTGCGCTCCCACTCGAGGTACTCGGTCCCGTAGGGGGAGCCCTCCGGCGTCTCCGACACGTACTCGCCGTCGCGGCCGTCGACGGTCACGTCCTCGGCGTCCCACTCCCAGACCCCGATGTCCGGCTCGTCGCGCACGGTGATCCGCAGGATGTCCGAGCCGTCCGGGTCGGCGCCCCGGTGGTACAGCATCAGGCCCTCGTCGCTGCCCTCGATGCCCGGCTCCGGGGACAGCCCGTCGGGCACCTCGGAGAGGGACAGCGGGAAGGCGGGCATCTCGAAGGCGACCAAGGTCACCGACGTCGCCGGGGAGCCCGCCGGTGCGGTGCCGGTGGAGGGCCACAGCGCGACGGCGGCCACGCAGGCCGCGGCCGCGGCCGCCACACCCCCGAGGAGCCCCACGCGGGGACGGCGCAACGCGACCACCCGGCCGGCGGGGGCGGCGGAGGCGTCGGCGATCTCGGCGTCGAGCAGGGCGCGGGCGTCCCGCAGAACGCGGTCGGACAGCGGCGGGGCCTGCGGCCCGGCCTCCTGGAGCAGGGCGATGTCGTTCACAGGTGCTCCTCCGGGGTGGCCGCGAGGGTGCCCAGCGCGGCGCGGGTCTGACGGCGGGCTCGGTTCAGCCGCGAGCGGACGGTCCCGACGGGGACGTCGAGGACGGCGGCGATCTCCTCGTAGGAGAGCTGGCCCCAGGCGAACAGCAGCAGGACGTCGCGGTCGGGCGCCTTGAGGGCGGCGAGCGCGCCGGCGAGCGGGGCCCGCAGCGACTGCGCGTCGATCCGGTCGTCGGCTTCGGCATGGGCCTCGGAGCCGTGCGCGTCCGGGGCGCCGGTGGCCCGGGCCAGCGCCCGGTAGCGGCGCTGCTCGGCGCGGTGGTGGTGGTGCACGAGGTTGGTGGCGATGCCGAAGAGCCAGGGACGGACGTCCACGTGCACGGCCGTCCAGCTCGCCCGCCGGCGGAACGCGACGAGGAAGGTCTCACTGAGCAGGTCGTCGGCCAGGTCCCCCACCCGGCGGCCCAGGTACCGGTGCACGGCCGGCGCGTGCCGGTCGAACAGCACGGCGAAGCGCTCGGGGGAGGACACCGAGTCCGCGATCAGGTCCGCGTCGGTCGGGGGTGCGTCGGTCCGGGGTGGGTCGCCGTCCGACGACGTCTCGGCTCCGGACACGACCATTCCCCTCACGCCCTGCGAGGGGCTGGCAGCTGTGCGTGTAGTGGTCACACCCCTACATGTCCGATCCCCGGATCCGGGTTCACGGTCCAGCCACCGACGTTCAGGCAGCCCGCCCCGTGACCGGGCCGACGTCCCCCAGGCCGGCGGCGGCGGGCCGCTGGACTCGGCTCCGCGAGACCGTCCGCCCGGACGCCGCCCAGCGGCGCGACGGCGTCCTCCTGCCCGTCGGGCTGCTGCGGTCGGCCCGGCCGCGCAGCGCCAGCAGGCTGACCAGCAGCGCGCCGGCGACCAGCAGCAGGTGCACCCCCGCGCGCCCGGCGTGCACGTGCCCGGCGGCGAGGTCCCGGACGGTGACCCAGCCGAGGACGGCGGTGAAGGACAGCAGGAAGGGCAGCGACCCGGCGGCCAGCCGGGGCAGCGCGGCCACCACCAGGAAGCAGGCACCCAGCCCGAGGTTCCAGGCCGCGGTCTCGGCGACCAGGTGCGGCTCGGCCGCCCACGTCGTCCCGGTGGTCACCGTGGGCAGCGCCACGGCCAGCTGGGCGGCGCCCACGGCGAGGAGGGCCACGCGCACGACGGCGTCGGTGCGGGGGCGGCGCGGCCGACCGGCCGCAGGCAGCCCCGCCAGCACGGCCGCGGTGACGTCCGGGACGGGGACCGCGGGCACCAGCCGGGCCCGCCGGGTCACCTCCGCGGCGGCCTCCTGCCAGTCGCGGCAGGCGGCGCAGCCGGCCAGGTGCGCGTCCAGCCGGGCCGCCGGCACCCCCGGCGACTCGCCGTCCAGCCGGGCGGACACCGCTGTGCGGAAGGGGTCACAGTCCACACTGGCAGAGTCGGAGGAGGAGGCCGAGGAGTTCCCGGGAGGTGACGTGGCACCGCTGGAGCGGCTCGCGGCGCTGGCCGCGGACGGCGACCGCGCCGCGCAGGCGGAGTTCGTGCGCGCGACCCAGGCCGACGTCTGGCGGTTGTGCGCGCACCTCAGCGACCGGCAGGTGGCCGAGGACCTGACCCAGGAGACCTACCTGCGTGCGCTGCCGGCGCTCGCCGGCTTCGAGGGCCGGTCCAGCGTGCGGACCTGGCTGCTGTCCATCGCGCGACGGGTCTGCGCCGACCACGTGCGGAGCAGGCAGCGCCGCCGGCTGGTGCTGGTCGCCGACGACGCCGACCTGGCCGGACTGGAACGCGACGTCCCGGCCGACGAGGTGGGCGGCGCGGTCGCCGCGCAGGACGTGCTCGACCGGCTGGAGCCCGACCGGCGGGAGGCGTTCGTGCTCACCCAGCTGATCGGCCTGCCCTACGCCGAGGCCGCCGAGGTGGTGGGCTGCCCGGTGGGCACCATCCGCTCCCGGGTGGCCCGGGCGCGCGCCGACCTCGTCGACGCGCTGCTCGCCGCCGGGCACCCGCGCGCCCGGCGTCCCTCGTGACGGGGGCCGCTCAGCGCTGCTCGGCCAGCCGGCGCAGCCGCTCGTTGTAGGCGGTCAGCGCCGGGTCCTCGCCGCTCTCCCCGCGGGCGATGGCGCGCTCGCGGCTCCGCTCGGCCGCCCGGTTGGCCCGGTCCTCCGACCGGCTCCACTGGACGAAGACGATGGCCAGCACGATCACCGTCGGCAGCTCACCGAAGGACCAGGCCACGCCGCCGGCCCACCCCTGGTCGACCATCGGGTCGATGCCCCAGGACTCCGGGAGGGTGGAGAAGCTGGTCAGCAGCAGGCTGCTGCTCATCATCACGGCGACGCCGAAAAACGCGTGGAACGGCACCGGCAGCACCAGCTCCAGCATCCGGGCGCCGTGGCCGGCGCGCCGCGGCCACGGGTCGACGGCCAGGATCGGCCCGAAGAACAGCAGCCCGGTGACCAGGAAGTGCGTCAGCATCAGCGTGTGCCCGGGCGTGGTGGACATCAGCTCGTCGAAGACCGGGGTGAAGTAGACGCCGTAGAGGCTGGCGATGAACAGCGGCACGGTGAACAGCGGGCTGGAGACGAACCGGCCCAGCCGGCTGTGCAGCCCGGCCAGCAGCAGCCGGCGGGGGACGCCGGCCGCGCCCCGGCTGCCGGGCAGTGCCCGCAGCGCCAGGGTCACCGGGGCACCGAGCAGCAGGCCCAGCGGCGAGATCATCGACAGCACCATGTGCTGGACCATGTGCACGCTGAACAGCCCCATGCCGTAGGACTGCAGGCCGCTGGCGCAGACGTGGAAGACGCTGGCGCACCCGGCGAGGAACGCGACGGTCCGCAGGACCGGCCAGGCGGTGCCGCGCTGCCTCAGCCGGAGGACGCCGACCAGGTAGACCACCGCGAGGACCAGTGCGAGCCAGGCGAGCGGCGAGGCGTAGCCCAGGTCCAGGGCGAGCAACCGGCCCAGGGTCGGCGGCAGCTCCGGGAGGACGTGCCCCATGCTGCCGTGTTCGTGCTCCACGCCCCCACGGTAAGCCCGCCGAGCGCTCCGCCGCCGGGAGACCCTGGCCCCTCGGAGGACCCCGCCCCTCTCAGCCCTCGCAGGCTCGGGCCGAGCCTCCGGGCGAGGCCGACGAGCGGCTGGGGAAGGCGGTCCCTCCTCAGCGCAGGGTGACCTGGCGGGACAGCAGGCCGGCGCGGGCGCGGCGCTCGTCCGCGGTCAGCGGCGCGTCCTGCTGCAGCGCCGCCTCCAGCCGGGTCTGCAGCTCGGCGGCCGGCGCGGCCCAGTCGGCACCCGGGGTCTCCGCCGGCACGTCCCACACCGGCACGACCAGGCCGTGCGCCCGGAAGGCCCCGGCGTAGCGGGTGTCCTCGCTGAGGGTCAGCTGCTCGGCGGCGCGCAGCCGGGCCAGCGCGTCCAGCAGCGGCTCCTCCGGCTCGGGCCGGACCCAGCGGACGTGCGCCCGCTCGGGTGCCGGCCGGCACCAGTAGGCCGCCTCCAGCCCGGCCAGCCGCACGGTGGGCATGACCATCTCGTTGGCCTGTTGCAGGCCCGCGCGGGCCGCCGGTCCGGCGTCGGTGCCCTCCAGCCAGAACTCGAAGTCGTCGTGCACCGTCACCTGCAGCGGGGCGGCGAGGTCCACCAGCTCCTGCAGCCGCGGCCCGGCCGAGCCGGCGGCGCCGATCGGGCCCGGGTCCACCGGTGCGCCGGCCGGGGCCTCCAGCGCCGCGGCGAGCGCGGTGCCGACGTCCCGGCTGACGTCGTCGGAGGAGGTGGGCAGCTGCAGGCCGAGCATGATCTCGCCGTTGGCGCGGACCAGCGCCGGCGCGCCACCGGGCAGCACGCTGGCCAGGGTCACCGTCCGGCCGTCCGTCGTCCTCAGGGGTGCGGTGGCGGCCGGGACCAGTTCCCGCATCGCCACCCAGTCGGCCTCGGCCGGCAGCCCCTCGAAGGGCCGGCGCACCGGCGGGGCGTACCCCGAGCCGTGGCAGTGCTTGTACCGGCGGCCCGAGCCGCACGGGCACGGGGCCTTGGGGTTGACCTCACCGTCGGCGGCGGGGGCCGGGGCGGCGGGACGGCGTCGGGTCGCGGAGCGGGCCATGCCCCGAGGGTAAGGACCCCTTCGCCCCCCGCCGCTCGCAGGCTCGCGGCGGGACCCTGCGAAGGGGCCGCACTACGCTGCCGGGGTGCGGCCGGCTGCGCCCCTGGACCTCGGCGACCCGGCCGTCGTCGCCGATCCCTACCCGGCCTTCGCCGTCGCGCGGGCCTCCGCGCCGGTGCAGTGGCACGAGGGGCTGGGGCTGTGGCTGGCCTTCACCCACTCCGAGGCCAACACCGTGCTGCGGGACCGGCGGCTGGGCCGGATCTGGACGGACCGGGAGCCGGCCGGACGGTTCGAGGCCTTCAACCTGATCCACCGCAACGCGATCCTGGAGATGGAGCCGCCGGACCACACCCGGCTGCGCCGGCTGATCAGCACCGCCTTCGCCCGCGGGCACGTGGAGCGGCTGCGGCCGTGGGTCGAGCAGCTCGCCGGCACGCTGGTCGACCGGCTGGTGGAGCGGTCCGGCGGGACCCAGCCGGTGGACGTGGTCACCGGGATGGCCGAGGAGCTGCCGGTCGCGGTCATCGCCGAGCTGCTGGGCGTGCCGCCGGCCGACCGGCCGCTGCTGCGCCCGTGGTCCAACGCGATCGTGAAGATGTACGAGTACGGCCGGACGGCGCAGGTCGAGGACGACGCCGAGCGGGCCGCCGCCGAGTTCGTCGGCTACCTGCGCGCGCTGGCCGCCGAGCGCCGCCGGGCCCCGGGCGAGGACCTGCTCAGCCACCTGGTCGGCGTGCGGGACGCAGGCGGCGACCGGCTCACCGAGGACGAGCTGGTCACCACCTGCATCCTGCTGCTCAACGCCGGCCACGAGGCGACGGTCAACGTCACCGGCAACGGCCTGCTGGCGCTGCTCGAGCACCCCGGCCAGCTGCGGCGGCTGCGGGAGGAGCCCGGGCTGCTGCCGACGGCGGTCGAGGAGCTGATGCGCTTCGACTCCCCGCTGCAGCTGTTCGAACGCACCGCCACCGAGGACGTCGAGATCCGCGGAGTTCCCGTGCGCCGCGGTCAGAAGATCGCGGCCCTGCTGGGCAGCGCCAACCGCGACTCGGCCGTGTTCGCCGACCCCGACACCCTGGACGTCGGACGCGCCGACAACCCGCACGTCTCCTTCGGCGCCGGCGTGCACTTCTGCATCGGCGCGCCGCTGGCCCGGGTCGAGCTGCAGGCCTCGTTCGGCGCCCTGCTCGACCGCACCTCCCGGCTGGAGCTCGGGGCCCCGGCCCGCCGCCGTCCCGAGTTCGTCATCCGCGGCCTGCGGGAGCTCCCCGTCGTCCTGTCCCGCTGAACGGTCCGCGCAGGGCGGCCCACTGCAGCAGCATCACCGTCTTGGCGTCGGCGATCCGGCCGTCGGCGGCCATCTCGAGCGCGGTGTCGAAGGGCAGCTCCAGGACGTCGATGTCCTCGCCCTCCTCGGCCAGTCCACCGCCGGCACCCGTGCGGCGGTCGGGGGTGTAGGGCGCGGCGTAGAAGTGCAGCCGCTCGGTCACCGACCCGGGGCTCATGTAGACGTCGAAGACGTGCTCGAGGTCCCCGATCTCCACCCCGGTCTCCTCGGCCGCCTCCCGCCGGATCGCGTCCTCGGGGGCGTCGTCGTCCAGGAGCCCGGCGGCGGCCTCCACCAGCATCCCGTCGGGGTGCCCGTTGACGTAGACGGGGTAGCGGAACTGGCGGGTGAGCAGCACGGTCCGCCGGGCGGGGTCGTAGAGCAGGACCGTGGCGCCGTTGCCCCGGTCGTAGGTCTCCCGGGCCTCCCGGGTCCAGGAGCCGTCGGCCCGGCGCCGGTCGACGGTGGTGCGGCGCAGCACGTGCCAGCCGGCGGCGAGCAGCTCGACGTCGACGACCCGGACGTCGGGGTTGCCGGTCAGGTCCCGGCCGGCCCGGTCCAGCCCGGTGCGTCCGCGGTGGTCGGGGACGTCGATGCCCGGACGGCCGGGTCCGGGAGGCGTGGCCACGAGGATGGGCATCGGTCGCGTCGTCGTCGACATGACCCGGACAATACATGCACAATCGTGCAGGAACGAGAGGAAACGTGCATGTTGGCTGCCCAACGCCGGGACACCCTGCTCGACCGGCTGCGCACCGACGGCCGGGTCGTGGCCCGCGAGCTGGCCGAGGAGTTCGGCATCTCCGAGGACACCGTGCGGCGGGACCTGCGGGACCTCGCCGCTGCCGGCCTGTGTCAGCGGGTCTACGGCGGAGCGCTGCCCGCCTCCCCCGCCGTCGCCGACTACCGCGCCCGGCAGTCGGTGGGGACGGCGAGCAAGCAGGCGGTCGCCGTGGCCGCGGCGGCGCTGGTCCTCCCCGGCGCCACCGTGCTGCTCGACGGCGGCACGACCGCCCTGGCGGTCGCCCGGGCGCTCCCGCCGGACCTGCGGGCGACGGTGGTGACGCACAGCCCCACCATCGCGGCGGCGCTCGTCGAGCACCCGGTCGTGGAGGTCTTCGTCATCGGCGGGCGGCTGTTCAAGCACTCGGCGGTGACCTGCGGCGCCGCCGCACTGGAGACGCTGGAGGGGATCAACGCCGACGTCTTCCTCATGGGGGTGACCGGCGTGCACCCCACCGCCGGGCTGACGACCGGCGACGCGGACGAGGCAGCGATGAAGCGGGCGCTGGCCCACCGGGCGGCGGACACCTACGTCCTGGCCAGCGCGGAGAAGATCGGCGCGGCGTCGCCGTTCGCCGTCCTCCCGCTGGCCGAGGTGGCCGGCGTCGTCACCGACGTGCCGCGGGAGACCCCCACGCTGGTGGAGCTGGCCGCCGCCGGCGTCCGACTGGTACCCGCTTGACGAAGGACCCCCTTGCCCCCCACCGCTCGCAAGCTCGCGGCGGGGGGCAAGGGGGTCCTTTCAACTAGAGGCGCTGGGCCAGGCGGTGGTAGGCCGCGCTCCAGCGCAGCTCCTGGGCCAGGCTGCGCCGCGTGGTGTCGGCGTCGATGAGCACGAGCTCGGTGGAGAACACCTCGGCCAGGTCGGTGAGCTCCGCAGCCCCGAGCTGGGTGGACAGCACCGTGTGGTGCGGCCCACCGGCGGTCAGCCAGCCCTCGGTCGCCGTCCCGAAGTCCGGCCGGGGCTCCCACACCGCCCGGGCGACCGGCAGGTTGGGCAGCGGCTCGGACGGCTCCACCACGTCGATCTCGTTGGCCACCCAGCGGAACCGGTCGCCGAGGTCCGACCAGCCGATCACCACGCCGGCGCCCGGCGCGGCGGTGAACACCAGCCGGGCCGGGTCCTCCCGGCCGCCGATGCCCAGCGGGTGCACCTCGAGCCTCGGCCGCTCGCCGGTGATCGACGGGCAGACCTCGAGCATGTGCGCGCCGAGGACCTTGGGCGGGTCCGAGGCCAGGTCGTAGGTGTAGTCCTCCATGAAGGACGTGCCGCCCGGCAGCCCGGCGGCGGCGACCTTGAGCACCCGCAGCAGCGCGGAGGTCTTCCAGTCCCCCTCGCCGCCGAAGCCGTACCCGTCGGCCATCAGCCGCTGGACGGCGAGGCCGGGCAGCTGCCGCAGCCCGCCGAGGTCTTCGAAGTTGGTGGTGAACGCGCCGAAGCCGCCGTCGGTGAGGAACTGCCGCAGCGCCACCTCGACCCGGGCCTGGTAGCGGACGCTGTCGTGCCGCTCGCCGCCGGGGCGCAGGTCGTCGTCCATGTCGTACAGGTCGCCGTACTCGGCCACCACGGCGTCGACGTCGCCGTCCGGGACGGCGTCCACCACCTCGACCAGGTCGTTGACGCCCCAGGTGTTCACCGACATGCCGAAGCGGATCTCCGCCTCGACCTTGTCCCCCTCGGTCACCGCGACGTTGCGCATGTTGTCGCCGAACCGGGCGAGCCTGAGCCCGCGGGCGGCCGCGGCGCCGGCCGCGGCGCGCGCCCAGGACCCCACCCGGGCCTGCACCCGCGGGTTGCCGACGTGCCCGGCGACCGTGGTGCGGGGCGTGCGCAGCCGGGTCAGCATGAACCCGTACTCCCGGTCGCCGTGGGCGGCCTGGTTGAGGTTCATGAAGTCCATGTCGATCGTGGACCACGGCAGCGCGGCGTCGGCCTGGGTGTGCAGGTGCAGCAGCGGCTTGCGCAGTGCGTCCAGCCCGGAGATCCACATCTTCGCCGGGGAGAAGGTGTGCATCCAGGTGATCACCCCGAGGCAGGCCGGGTCCTCGTTGGCCTCGCCCATCGTGCGGCGGATCGCGCCCGCGTCGGTGAGCACCGGCTTCCAGACCACCCGGACCGGGACGGCGTCGGCGTCCTCCAGGACGGCGGCCACCCGCTGGGACTGCTCGGCGACCTGCTGGAGGGTCTCCTCGCCGTACAGCCCCTGGCTGCCGGTGAGGAACCAGATCTCCTGACCTTCGAACGACACGTGCTGCTCCTTCGGGCTCAACGCTGGCCGTAGACGTTCTGGTAGCGGGCGTACAGGCTGTCGATGTCGGCCTGCGCGATCGGGACGGGCTCCCCCAGCTGGCGGGAGAGGTGCACGGTGCGGGCGACGTCCTCGGTCATGACGGCGGCCTTGACCGCCGCCGTCGCGGACGGCCCGATGGTGAAGACGCCGTGGTTCTGCATCAGCACGGCGGGCGAGCGGTGCCCGGACAGCGTGGCGACGATGCCCTGGCCGATGGAGTCGTCGCCGATCAGGGCGAAGGGACCGACCGGGATCGGCCCGCCGAACTCGTCGGCCATGGCGGTCAGCACGCACGGGATCGGCTCGGCCCGCGCGGCCCAGGCCGCGGCGTACGGGCTGTGGGTGTGCACCTGGCCGTTGACCTGCGGCATGGCCCGGTAGACGTAGGCGTGCGCGGCGGTGTCGGACGACGGTGCCTTCACCCCGTCGACGACGGCGCCGTCCAGGTCGCAGACGGTGATGCCCTCCCAGGTGAGCTCGTCGTAGGAGACGCCGCTGCCCTTGATGACGAACAGGTCCTCGCCGGGCACCCGCTCGGAGACGTTGCCGGCGGTCCAGGTGACCAGCTGGTAGCGGGTCAGCTCGGCGTGCAGGGCGGCGACGTGCTCGCGCTGCGCGCGGTGCGTGCCCTGCTCGGTCAGGGAGGCGGTCATGCCTGCTCCTCGGGGGATGGGGTGGAGGTGCCGTGGTCGGCGCCCACGTGGGCCACGGCGGCCCGCTCGACCGGCAGCGCGGCGACGTACCGCTGCATGAACTCGTCGAACCCGGCGACGTCGGCCGGGTCCGGCTCGACGGTCTGCTGGCTGGCTCCGGCGAAGACGGCGGTCTCCAGGTAGTCGGCCAGGTCCTGCCCCGGCGCGCGGCCGGTTCCGAAGGCGGCCAGGACGGCGATGCCCCAGGCGCCGCCCTCCGCGGCGACGTCGCCGACGGACACCGGGGTGTCGATCGCGGCGGCCAGGAAGCGCTGCGCCACGCCCTTGGTCCGGAACAGGCCGCCGTGCGCGAACATCCGGTCCAGCCGCACGCGCTCGGTCCTCTGCAGGACGTCCATGCCGATCCGCAGCGTGGCCAGGGACGCGAACAGGTGCGTCCGCATGAAGGTGGCGAGGTCGAACCGGCTGTCCGGGGACCGCAGGAACAGCGGCCGCCCCTCCTCGAGGCCGGTGATCGGCTCCCCGGAGAGGTAGTTGAAGGCCAGCAGCCCGCCGCCGTCGCTGGCCCCGCTGAGGGCGGCGCCGAACAGCACCTCGAAGACCGCCGACGTGTCCGCGTCGGACCCCACCGCCCGGGCGAACTCGGCGAACAGCCCGACCCAGGCGTCGATCTCGCTGGCCCCGTTGTTGCAGTGCACCATCGCCACCGGGTCGCCGGCCGGAGTGGTGACCAGGTCCAGCTCCCGGTGCGCCCGGCTCAGCTCGCGCTCGAGCACCACCATGGCGAAGACCGACGTGCCGGCCGAGACGTTGCCGGTGCGCGGGGCGACCGAGTTGGTGGCGACCATCCCGGTGCCCGCGTCGCCCTCGGGCGGACACAGCGGGATGCCGGGACGCAGCCGCCCGGACGGGTCGAGCAGCCGCGCGCCGTCCTCGGTGAGCTCGCCGGCCGGCTCGCCCGCGGACGCGATCCTGGGCAGCAGGTCGGCGAGGGACCACCCGACCCCGGCTTCAGCAGCCAGCTCGTCGAACCGGGCCAGCATGGCGGCGTCGTACCCGGCGGTGGCCCTGTCGGCCACGGAGGTGTCGATGGGGAACATGCCGCTGGCATCCCCGACGCCGAGGACCTTCTCGCCGGTGAGCCGCCAGTGCACGTACCCGGCCAGGGTGGTCAGGTGGTCGAGCCGGCCGACGTGGTCCTCGCCGTCCAGGATCGCCTGGTAGACGTGCGCGACGCTCCACCGGTGCGGGATGTTGACGCCGAGCTCCGTGCTGAGCCGCTCGGCAGCCGGACCGGTGTTGGTGTTGCGCCAGGTGCGGAACGGCGTCAGCAGCTCGCCCTCGGCGTCCAGCGCCAGGTAGCCGTGCATCATCGCCGACACGCCCAGCGCGCCGACCCCTGCCAGCTCCACGCCGTGACGTCGCCGCACGTCGTCGGCCAGCGCCGCGACGCTCTGCTGCACCCCGGCCCAGACGGCCTCCAGCGAGTAGGTCCACAGCCGGTCGACGAACTGGTTCTCCCAGTCGGAGCTGCCGACCGCGAGCGGAGCGTGGTCCGGGCCGATCAGCACCGCCTTGATCCGGGTCGACCCCAGCTCGATGCCCAGGGCCGTGCGACCACCGGAGATCGCCGCGCCGACGTCCATCGTCATCTCTGCTGAGCCTCTCGCCACGGGGTGGTCGGACCGGTCCTCACGCCCGGAGGGGCGGCTGATGTTAGCGCTAACACGCGGAGTCGGCGACGGGTGCGCTCACGCTGTCCGTCTCCCGAGCCGCCCGGCCGGGCCGGTGCTCGACCGCACCACCAGCTGGGGGGCCACCGGCTGGACCTCGTGCTCGTCGCCGTGCAGCCGGGCCAGCACCAGCTCCACGCCCCGCCGGCCCAGCTCGGCGAAGTCCTGCCGGACCGTGGTCAGGGGCGGGGTGTAGTAGGCGGCCTCGGGGACGTCGTCGAACCCGACGACGCTCACGTCGCCGGGCACCGACAACCCCTCGTCGTGCAGCGCGTTGAGCAGCCCGAGGGCCATCTGGTCGTTGGCGGTGAAGACGGCGGTCACCTCGGGCGAGCCCGCCGGGCGGGAGCGGATCCGTGCGGCCAGCTGGAGGCCGGCCGCGTGTCCGGACTCCGGCCACCAGTCGCCCGTCAGCAGCTCGGGGACCGGCGCGCCGGCGGAGACCAGCTCCCGGCGCCACCCGACGACCCGGCCCCGGGCCTCCATCGAGTCACCGGGCCCGGCCACGTGGTGCACGGTCCGGTGCCCCAGCTCGAGCAGGTGCCGGGTCGCCAGCGCCGCGCCGGCCTCCTGGTCCACCCAGACCGTGGGGCGCCGCTCGTCCCGGCCGACCTGTACGGCGACCAGCGGCACGGGCGCCTCGAAGCGGCGCAGCGACTCCACCGCCTGCCCGTACGTGGACAGCGCGATGACCGCGTCGACGGACTGGGCCACGAAGCGGTCCACCGCCTCGCGCATCGCCCCCTCGCTGTCGTCGTCGAGGAGCGCGACACCCAGGGAGTAGCCGGCTGCCCGGGCGGCCTGCTCGAGGCCCAGCAGCGTCTGGGCCGGTCCGTACTGGTTGATGTGCGAGGTGATCAGGCCGATGGTCCGGGTCGATCCGGTGACCAGGGCCCGGGCCGCGGTGTTCGGCCGGTACCCCAGCTCCTCGATGGCCTGCTGGACGCGCTCCCGCGTCGCCGGCGCCACGTGCGGGTGCCCGTTGACCACCCGGGAGACGGTCTGGTGCGAGACGCCGGCCCGGGCGGCCACGTCGGACATGACCAACGCCCTGGTCGCCCCTTCGGGCTCCACCGTTCCCCCTGTTCGTCGAGCAGTCGCCGGCCGGAGACCTCCGGCCTGGCCATCGGTGTCGCCCGGCGCAGCCGCCGGGCGACACCGGCTCAGCGGGAGGCCCCGGCGCGGCGCTTGTTGTAGACGTCGAAGGCAACGGCCAGCAGCAGCACCAGGCCCTTCACCACCGACTGGATCGACTGGTCGACGCCCATGAGCTGCATGCCGTTGCTCATGACGGCCATGATCAGGCCGCCGACCATGGCGCCCACGACCGTGCCGACACCGCCGGTGACCGCAGCGCCACCGATGAAGGCCGCGGCGATGGCGTCGAGCTCGAACATGTTCCCCGCCGCGGGCTGTGCGCCGTTGGACCGGGAGGAGTAGATGACCCCGGCCACCGCAGCCAGGAAGCCCATGTTGACGAAGATCCAGAAGTTGACGGTCTTCACCTTGACGCCGGACAGCGTGGCGGCGGACAGGTTGCCGCCGATGGCGTACACCTGCCGGCCGAAGACCGACCGGGTCGTGATGACGCCGTAGGCGATGATCAGCACGGCGAGGATGATCAGCACGATCGGCAGGCCGCGGGCGTGGGCCAGCTGCCAGGCGAAGTACATGACCACGGCGCCGACGGCGACCACCCGGGCGACGAACAGCGGGAAGGACTCGACCGGCTGCTGGTACTTGATCCGGGCCAGCCGGGTGCGGAAACCGCTGACCGCGTAGCCGGCCACCGCGATCGCCCCGATGAGCAGCGTGAACGCGTCGTAGCCGTTGCCGCCGAGAAGGCCGTTGAGGAAGCCGCTGGCCACCTTCTGGTACTGCGGCGGGAACGGTGACAGGGAGATGTTGTCCAGCACCTGCAGGGTGAGACCGCGGAACAGCAGCATGCCGGCCAGGGTGACGATGAACGCCGGGATGCCGACGTAGGCGACCCAGAACCCCTGCCAGGCGCCGACGGCCAGGCCGACGGCGAGGGCGGCGAGCATGCCGACCCACCAGGGCAGGCCCTGCTGGATCACCAGGACGGCGGACACCGCGCCGGTGAGCGCGACCACCGACCCGACCGAGAGGTCGATGTGCCCAGCGATGATCACGATGACCATGCCGATGGCGAGCACGAGGATGTAGGAGTACTGCAGGACGATGTTCGTGATGTTGCCCGGGCTCAGCGACGTGCCGCCGGTGAGGATCGCGAACAGCGCCACGATCGCCACGAAGGCGACGTAGATGCCGCTCTGCCGGAGGTTGCGGGAGATGAGCTGACGGAAGTCGCTCGTCCCCGTGTGCAGCGCCACACCTGGTGCGACGGTGGGTTCCGCGGGCGTCTGGTCCGCCGGCGGGGGCACGGTCCTGGTCATCCGACGAGCTCCCTCTCCTTGGTCATGAGCGCCATGAGGCTCTCCTGGGTGGCCTCGCGCACCGGCTGCTCACCGGTGATCCGGCCGGCCGACAACGTGTAGATCCGGTCGCAGATGCCCAGCAGCTCGGGCAGCTCGGAGGAGATGACGAGCACGGCCTTCCCGGCCGCCACCAGCCGGTTGATGATCGTGTAGATCTCGTACTTGGCGCCGACGTCGATGCCGCGGGTGGGCTCGTCGAGGATCAGCACGTCGGGGTCGGTGAACAGCCACTTGGACAGCACGACCTTCTGCTGGTTGCCCCCGGACAGCTTGCCGACGATGGACATCACGCTGGGGGCCTTGATGTTCATGCTCTTGCGGCTGTCCTCGGCGACCTTGATCTCCTCGTTGCCGTTCACCCAGCCACGGGTGGCGAGCTTCGACAGAGCGGCGGCGGAGACGTTGCGGCGGATGTCCTCGATGAGGTTCAGGCCGTACTTCTTGCGGTCCTCGGTGGCGTAGGCGATGCCCCGGTCGATGGCCTCGGCGACGCTGCGCGCCTTGACCTCGTTGCCGTGCATGAAGATCCGACCCGAGATGTCCCGGCCGTAGGAGCGACCGAAGATGCTCATCGCCAGCTCGGTGCGCCCGGCGCCCATCAGCCCGGCGATGCCGACGACCTCGCCGGCCCGGACGCTGAAGTTCGCGTGGTCGACCACCAGGCGGTCCTGGGTGGGGTGCCGGACGGTCCAGTCCTCGACGCGGAGGACCTCCTCGCCGGGGTGCGACTCGCGCTCGGGGTAGTAGGACTCCAGGTCCCGGCCGACCATGCCGCGGATGATCCGCTCCGCGGTCACCTCGCCGGCGTGCAGGCTCAGCGTCTCGACGGTCCTGCCGTCCCGGATGATGGTCACGTTGTCCGAGACGGCGGTGATCTCGTTGAGCTTGTGCGAGATCATGATGCAGGTGATCCCGCGCTCCCTGAGCTGCCGGAGCAGCCCGAGCAGGTGCTCGGAGTCGGTGTCGTTGAGCGCGGCGGTCGGCTCGTCGAGGATCAGCAGCTTCACGTCCTTGGACAGCGCCTTGGCGATCTCGACCAGCTGCTGCTTGCCGACGCCGAGCTGACCGACCGGGGTCACCGGGTTCTCGTGGAGACCCACCGAGTGCAGCAGCTGCGCCGCCTCGGCGTTGGCCTTGTTCCAGTCGATCAGGCCACCGCGGCCACGCCGCTCGTTGCCCAGGAAGATGTTCTCCGCGACGGACAGGTACGGCACCAGGGCCAGTTCCTGGTGGATGATCACGATCCCGACGTGCTCGGAGTCGCGGATCCCGCCGAACTGGCAGGTCTGCCCGTCGAAGACGATCTCGCCGTCGTAGCTGCCTGCGGGGTACACCCCGGACAGCACCTTCATCAACGTGGACTTGCCGGCGCCGTTCTCACCGCAGATGGCGTGGATCTCGCCGCGGCGAACGGCCAGTGAGACGTCCTCCAGCGCCTTGACGCCGGGGAAGGTCTTGGTGATGGAACGCATCTCCAGGATGTGGTCGTCCATGGACTCCGTCGTCCTCGTCGTCGCAGCGGGTGTCGGGCGGTGGGGCACTGTGATGTGGGGCACCACGTGGTGCGCAGAGTGTGCGCCAGTCCGCCCGGGTGGACCAGATGCACGCCCGGATCCGGGATCCGGGCCCGGCGCTCCCGGCGCGCCGCGAGCAGGTGGTGCCGGCCGGGTCGGGCAGCTGAGCTGCCCGGCCCGGCCGGGACTGGGAGCCGGAGGTCAGTCCGACTGGCCGCTGGCGACCTCTTCGGCCGTCCAGTAGCCGGAGTCGATCAGGACCGGCTGGATGTCGTCCTGGTAGACCGTCTCGATCGGCAGCAGGTAGGACGGGACGACCTTGACCCCGTTGTCGTAGGTCTCGGTGTCGTTGGCCTCCGGCTCGTTGCCCTCGAGGAAGGCCTCGGCGGCGGTCACGGCCTGCTCGGCCAGCAGCCGGGTGTCCTTGAAGACCGTGGAGTGCTGGACACCGTCGGCGATCAGCTTCACCGAGGCGATCTCGGCGTCCTGCCCGGTCACGATCGGCATCGGGTTGGGCGAGTCGAGGTTCGGGCCGTAGCCGGCGTTCTGCAGGGCGGTGATGATGCCGCGCGAGATGCCGTCGTAGGGCGACAGGACGCCGTTGACCTTGGAGCCGTCGTTGTAGGCCCCGGTCAGCAGGTCCTCCATGCGACGCTGGGCGGTCTCCTGCTGCCAGCGCAGGATGGCCGCCTGCTCGATGCCGGTCTGGCCGGACTTGACGACCAGCTGACCGCCGTCGATGAAGGGCTGGAGGGTGTCGACGGCACCGTTGAAGAAGAAGGCGGCGTTGTTGTCGTCCAGCGAGCCGGCGAACAGCTCGATGTTGAACGGCCCGGTGGCCGTGCCCGGCGAGCCGTCCTCGTTCAGCAGGCCCAGGCCCACCAGCAGGGCGGTGCCCTGGGCGACGCCGACCTTGTAGTTGTCGAAGCTGACGTAGAAGTCGACGTTCTCGGTGTCGCGGATCAGCCGGTCGTAGCTGATGACGGGGATGCCGGCGTCAGCGGCGGCCTGCAGCTGGCTGCTGAGCGCGGTGCCGTCGATGGCGGCCACGATGAGGGCGTCGGCGCCCTGGGTGATCATCTGGTCGACCTGCTGGGACTGCGTCGGGATGTCGTCACCGGCGTACTGCAGGTCGACGGTGTACCCGGCCGCCTCCAGCTGCTCCTTGACGTTGTTGCCGTCGGCGATCCAGCGCTCGGACGTCTCCGTCGGCATCGCGACGCCGATCGAGAGGTCCTCCGGCGAGGCGTTCTCCGTGCCGGCGCCGCCACTTCCGGCGCCTTCACCTCCACAACCCACCAGCCCGACGGCCAGCGCGGCCCCCAGCGCGGTCAACCTGAGCTTCTTGCTCACTGCCATCTCCTCCTCGAGACCTCTGGCCGCCGCAGGATCCGGCGCTCAGGCCCGCTTCCGCGCGAGCCGTGCCAGTGTGAGCGTTAACAGGGTGGGTGCGTCAACCCCTTGTCCGGAAGTGGCTCGTCACGGTCTCGTAACGGCCCGTTCACCGGCGCGGGGGCGGTGCGTGGCCACCGCGCGGGCCGGGGACGGGTGGAAGGTGAGCCGGGTCACTGGCACCATGCGGCCATGCACGGACTGATGCAGGACGTCCCTCTGACGATCGACACCATCTTCCGCTACGCCGAGCGGCACCACGGCGACGTCCCGATGGTGACCAACGGGCCCAACGGCCGGTTGCGGAGCACGTACGCCGAGTGGGCCGAGCGGACCCGCCGGCTCGGCGGCGTCTTCGACACCCTGGGCATCAGCGCGGACGGCCGGATCGGCACCTTCGCCTGGAACTCCGCCCGCCACCTGGAGCTGTACTTCGCCGGTCCCTGCACCGGGCGGGTCGTGCACACCCTCAACATCCGGCTCTTCCCGGAGCAGCTGACCTACATCGCGAACCACGCCGAGGACGAGGTGGTCTTCGTCGACCGCACCGTGCTGCCGCTGCTGTGGCCGCTGATCGACACCATGAAGACCGTGCGGAACGTCGTCGTGATGGACGACGGCGGGGACAACGAGATCCCCGACGACCCTCGGGTGCTGGACTACGAGACGCTGCTGGCCGACGCGCAGCCGGTCGACTTCGCGGTCACCGACGAGAGGTCGGCCGCCTACATGTGCTACACGAGCGGCACCACGGGCAACCCCAAGGGGGTCGTCTACAGCCACCGTTCGACGTACCTGCACACCATGGCCGTGATCGCGCCCAACGCCTTCGGCCTGGGCGTCCGCGACGCCGCCATGCCCGTCGTGCCGATGTTCCACGCCAACGCCTGGGGCATCGCGCACGCCGGCCCCGCCGCGGGCTCGGCGATGGTCATGCCCGGCTCGATGATGCAGCCGCAGGCACTCGCCGACCTGATCGTGGAGGAGGGCGTCACCTTCACCGCCGGCGTCCCGACCATCTGGCAGGGCGTGCTGCCGCACCTGGCCGGCCGGGAGCACAAGCTGCGGGAGATCGGCTGCGGCGGGTCGGCGGTGCCGAAGGCGCTGTCGGAGGCCTACCGGGAGCAGGTCGGACTGCCCATCCTGCAGGCGTGGGGCATGACCGAGACCCACCCGGTCGCCTCGTCCGCGGTGCTGAAGCTGTCGATGGACGACGCCGACGACGAGACCAAGGCGGCCTGGCGGTCCCGGGCGGGCATCCCGTTCGTCGGCGTCGAGGCGCGGATCGTGGACGCCGACACCCTCGAGCCCCAGCCGTGGGACGACAAGGCCACCGGCGAGCTGCAGGTCCGCGGTCCGTGGTGCGCCGCCGAGTACTACAACCCGGACGCCGGCGTCACGCTGACCACCCCGGACGGCTGGATGCGGACCGGGGACGTCGCCGCCATGTCACCCGACGGCAGCATCCGCATCGCCGACCGCACCAAGGACCTCATCAAGTCCGGCGGTGAGTGGATCAGCTCGGTGGACCTGGAGAACGCGATCATGAGCCACCCGGCGGTCAAGGAGGCCGCCGTCGTCGGGATCCCGCACCCCAAGTGGGACGAGCGACCGCTGGCCTGCGTCGTCCTCAAGGAGGGCAAGACGGCGACGTCGGAGGAGATCCTCGAGCACCTCCGCCCGCTGGTGGCCAAGTGGTGGATGCCCGACGCGGTCGAGTTCATCGACGAGGTGCCCAAGACCAGCGTGGGCAAGTTCTCCAAGAAGGACCTGCGCGCCCGCTTCGCGGAGCACGCCGGCGGCAGCCAGTAGCGGGGTGGACCCGTCGGGCTCCCGACGGGTCCACCACCCCCGCCCGACCCCGACGGCCGTCAGCGGACGAAGGGCTCCTGGCCGGTCTCGCTCACCATCGGCCGGCCCGCCGCCTGCCACTCGCCCATGCCGCCGCCCACGTTGACCGCGTCGTACCCGTTCTGGTTCAGCCAGGCGGCCACCCGCGCGGAGCGGCCACCCCCGCGGCAGGTGACGTAGAGCGGGTCGCCCTCGGGCAGGTCGTCCAGGCGCGCCGGGACGTCGCCCATCGCGATGTGCGTGGCGCCCTCGATGTGGCCGGCGACCCACTCGTCGTCCTCCCGGACGTCGAGCACGACGGCGTCCTCGGGCAGCTGCGACGCGGGCACGGTGGGGACCTGCTGGGGCATCGTCATGCCCTCCATCGTGGCACGCGGCACGTCGCCCGCCGGCGCTGCCAATATGGGGCGTGATGCCCGCTCCCCCGCCCGCCCCGGTCCGCGACCCGGCCTGGTCGCTGTCCCGCTCGGCGATCGGCCTGTGGCTCACCCAGGGCGTCGTCACCACGGTCGTCGACGTGCTGCTGGTGACCGCCTTCCTCCTGCTCGTCCCCGCCGACGCCGGGCCGCTGGCCGGCGTCGCGCACTGGGCGCTCCCGGTACTGGCGGCGGTGCACGGGATCGTGGCCGTCGCGGTGCGACCGCGGCTGCGCTACCGGGTGCACCGGTGGGAGGTCACCGACGAGGCCGTCTACACCCTGACCGGCTGGCTGACCCGGACCTGGACGCTGGTGCCGATCTCCCGGATCCAGACCGTCGACGTCACCCGCGGCGTCCTGCAGGGGCTGTTCGGGCTGTCCACCGTGCTGGTGCTCACCGCCTCCTCGCAGGGGACGGTCCGGGTGCCGCACCTGGAGACCGACGTCGCCCGGCGGGTCGCCGACGACCTCGCCCGCCGGGCCGAGCTGGTCCGGGACGAGGCCACGTGAGCGCCCTGTGAGCGGTCCGTGATCGACGGGTCGGCCCCGCCGGTCCCGGGACGGCGCACCTCACCCCGGGTGCTGCTGGTGCACACGGTCACCTTCCGGCAGGCCCGCTCGCTGGTCCCCGTGGTGCTGGGCGTCGGGGCGGCCCGCGGCCTGGACGACGGGGCGTGGACGGTCGCGGCGCTGGTCGTGGGGATCACGCTGCTCTCGCTGCTGTGGGCGGCGGTGACCTGGTGGCGCTTCAGCTACGTCGTGGGCGAGAGCAGCGTCGTCGTCACCCGCGGCCTGGTCACCCGCTCGGTCCGCACCGTGCCGCTGGACCGGGTGCGCGGTGTGGAGGTGGAGGCGCCGCTGATGCACCGGGTGTTCGGCCTGGTCCGCGTGCGCATCGACGCGGCCGCCGGCTCGGCGGTGGGCGGCGCCGAGGAGCTGCTGGTCGACGGGGTGACCCGGGCCGAGGGGGACCGGCTGCGCGCGCTGCTGCTCACCCGCCGCGACCGGTCCGCGGCGGTGCCTCCGGACGGCGCCGGGGACGACAGCGGGGACGGCGGCGGGCCGGCGGGTCCGGTCGCGGCCGTCGAGGAGGAGATCGCCCGCTTCGACAACCGCTGGCTGCTCTACGCCCCCCTGGTCGGGGGCTACCTCGCCGTGCCGCTGGCCGCCGTGGGCGCGCTCGGCCGGCTGCTCGACGAGCTGCCCGAGCGCTACGTCCCGGACGTCCGCGGCCCCGACGTCGTGGACGGCTGGACGGTCGCCGCCGCCGTGGCAGCCGCCCTGCTGCTGCTCGTGCTGGGGTCGGTCGTCGGTGCGGCGGTGGTCAACTGGCGCTTCCGGCTGGTCCGCCGCGGCGGGTCGCTGGTCGCCGTCCGGGGGCTGGTCACCCGCCGGCACACCGAGCTGGAGATCGACCGCATCCGCGGCTACACCGTCAGCGAGGGCCTGGGCATGCGGCTGGTCGGGGCGGCCCGGGCCAGCGCGCTGGTCACCGGGCTCGGGGACGCCACCCGCCGGGGCCAGCTGCTGCCCCTGGGTCCACGCGAGCAGGCCTGGGCGCTGGGTGAACGGCTGGTCGAGGCGCCCCGGCCACTGCGTCCGCACCCCCCGGCGGCCCGGCGGCGGGCGGTGGTGCGCTCCGTCGTCCCCGGGCTCGTGCTGCTGGCTGCCGGCGTCCCGGCCACCGCCGCGCTGGGCTGGTGGGGCGTCCCGGTCGCCGGCGCCGTGCTGGCCGTGCTGGGCGTGCCGCTCGGGCTGGGGCGGTACGCGGCCCTCGGCCACGCCGCGGGGCCGCGGTCGCTCGCCGTCCGCTCGGGCTGGCTGCTGCGCTCGCACACCGTCCTGCAGCGCCGGGCCGTCATCGGCTGGCAGGTGCGGCAGAGCCCCTTCCAGCGCCGGGCGGGGCTGGCCACCGTGCTGGCCTGCGTGGGCGCCGGCAGCGGCGGCTACGCAGCGGTCGACATGGCCGCCGACGAGGCCGCCGCCTTCGCCGAGGCCGCCTCGGGCCGGTGGGCGGGCACCCTGCGCGTGCCGGACCGACCCGTCCGGGCGCCACGGCACCGGTGATCTTGCCCAGCGCCGCCGCCACGGGTGACACTGGGGCCGTGGGGAGCGGAGCCGAGGTCGTGCTGCGGGCGCTGATGCTGCGCGCCGTCGCCGTCCGCGTCGTCGTGCTCGTCTCCACGCTCGGGATGCTGGCGACGGTGCTGCCGCTCGACGCCCCGGGCACCGCGCTGAGCGCCGTCCTCGCGCTGGCCCTGACCACCGGCCTGCTGCTCCCGGCCGCCCGCTCCACCGTCCCGGCACCGGGGTCCGCCCGGTCGCCGGACGCACCCGCAGCCGACGAGCGCTGCCACCGCGGGGTGTTCCGGCGCCAGACGAGCCCGGACGCCCCCGGTCGCGTCCGCCCGCGCGCACCGCAACCCGCCTGACCCGCTGCCGACGCGGCGCCCGCCCCCGGCGGGCGTCCCGCACCGCCTGAGCGGTACGTCCGCAGCGCCTCGCCCCCGGCAGCCCCGGTCCCGTACCGGCCGCCTGCCCGTGCGCTCCGACGCCTCCTGCCGCTCCCGGCGGCAGCCGGCTCCCTCCCTCTCCCGCGTCCCGGTCCCGTGCCGCTCCGCGCCACGGGCGCCGCGCCGACGCCTCCTCCTCACGACTCGAGGTCCCCCGTGCTCGACTGGCTCTACACGTCCATCGCCTGGGTGCTCAAGCAGTGCCACGCCCTGTTCTCCACCGTCCTCGACCCGGCAGGCGGCGGCGCCTGGGCGCTGGCGGTCCTCCTGCTGGTCGTCGCCGTCCGCTCGCTGCTGCTCCCGCTCGCCGTCGCCCAGATGCGCTCGCACCGCGCCGCCCAGGCCCTCCAGCCCGAGGTCGACGCCCTCCGCGCCCGGCACGGCGACGACCTGCAGGGAGCCGGTGCCGCCGTGCTGGCGCTGCGGCGCGAGCGCGGGGTCAGCCCGCTGCCCGGCTGCCTGCCCGCCCTGCTGCAGGCGCCGGTGTTCCTGGCCCTGTTGCACGTCCTCCGCCGGATCTCCCCGGACGCGGAGGGGCTCTACAGCTGGTCCGACGCCCTCACCCGCCAGGCTGCGCAGGCCGAGGTCCTCGGCGCGCCGCTGGCCAGCTCGTTCACCCTGGCCGGGCTGCCGGCGAGTTGGGCGGTCCCGCTGCTGCTGATGGTCGCCATGTCCCTGGCCGGCTTCCTCACCCAGCGGCTGGTGCAGCGCCGGTCCGGGCCGGTGCAGGGCCCGGCGGCCACGGTGCAGGGCCTGCTGCTCTACGGGATGCCGCTGACGCTGTTCGCCTCCGGGTTCCTCTTCCCGATCGGGGTGCTGCTGTACTGGGCTGCCAGCAACCTGTGGACCCTCGGCCAGCAGGTCGTGCTGCTCCGCCGGTTCCCGCCACCGCGCTGAGACCGGCAGGCTGCCGGGACCGGAGGAGGAGCCGTGCCGATCGACGCCGACGAGCTGGCGGCGCTGCTGCCGCCGACGGATCCGGCACCCGGGTCCGAGCTCCGCGGCGGGGAGACCACGGACGGGGTGCGCTTCTCCGGTGCTGCGCTCACGGGGGACGCCACCGGCGCCCGGTTCCTCGAGTGCGTGCTGGCCGACTGCGACCTCGGCGGCGTCGGCTTCGACCGGGCTCGGCTGGCCACCTGTCTGCTCACCGGCGTCCGCTCCTCGGCCTGGTCGCTGCTGGACGCCCGGCTGCTGGACGTGGTGGTGGAGGGCGGCCGGTTCGGCGCGGTCACGGCGCACGGCAGCGACCTGACCCGGGTCCGGCTGGGTGACCTGAAGGTGGACTACCTCGGCCTGCGCAACGCCACGCTGGTCGACGTGACCCTGGCCGGGTGCACGGTCGGCGAACTGGACCTGGCCGGCGCCGATCTGCGGGACCTGCGGCTGACCTGCTGCACGATCGGCTCGCTGGTGCTCGAGGGGGCCCGCTGCCGATCGGTCGACCTGCGGAGCGCCCGGGTGGACCGGCTGGACGGCGTCGCCGGGCTGCGCGGCTGCACCATCGACCCCGCCCAGCTCGTCGCGTGGGCGCCGGACCTGTCCGCCGAGCTGGGCATCACGGTCGGCTGAGCCGGCCGGTCAGGTCCGCACCAGGCCGGCGCCGGCCGCGCCGGCGCTGAGCTCGTCGAGGCCGAACGCCTGGACCGGGCCCAGCGCGCCGGTGCCCCGGACCCCCTCGGTGGCCGCCCGGACCGCGCCCCAGGCCAGCAGGTCAGCGGTCAGCGCGTACGGGTCGGGGCCGCGCAGCGCCACCGCGGCGACGCGCACGCCGGCGGCGTCGCGCACCTCGGCCAGCACCCGGGTGGACACCTGCCCACCGGACGACGGCGCCTCGGCCACCCGGCCCCCGACGAAGGCCGCGAGCCGGGGCACGGCGTCCCGCACCCCCGGGACCCGGGCCAGCCAGGGCGTCAGCGGCGCGAGCCGGTGCACCACCGGCGTGGCCGGCCCGAACCAGTCGAGGTGGACGCCGACGTCGGTGAGCGTGGGGGCCAGCGGCGGCAGGGTCAGGTGCTCGGCGCCGCCGACGGACAGCCCGTGCCGGGTCCGGCCGCCCACGATGAACTGCCAGGACCGGACGGCGGCGGCCTGGTCGACCAGCCGGCCCCCCTCGAAGGCGTGCCCCTGCTCCAGCGCCACCCCGATCAGCGAGACCAGGGTCCCGCGGGAGAAGGCCTGCCCGTGGACGCCGTCCAGCGCGTAGCCCACCGACAGCCGGGCGGCCCGCGGGCCGGCCTCGGCCAGGGCGAGCGCCCCGGCGAGGGTCCCGGGGACGTAGTCGTGACCGAAGGCGGTGAGCAGCGCGGCGCCGGTCGCCTCGGCACGCGGACCGTGCCGCTCGAACACCCGCCGCAGGAACGGCGGCTCGCCGGTCGAGTCGAGGTAGACCGCGCCGGCGTCCGCGGCGGCAGCCACGACGGCCTCACCGAGCTGCAGGAACGGCCCGACGGTGGTGACCAGCACGTCGCCGCGCCCGACCAGTCGCCGCACGCTCGCCACATCGGCGACGTCCACCGTCACGGTCTCCAGCGGGCCGCCGTCCCCGCCCAGCTCCGCGGCCAGGGGCGCCAGCCGGGCCGGGCTGCGGCCGGCCAGCACGGGGCGCGCCCCGCGGGCGGCCAGCGCCCGGGCGGTGCGCCCACCGGTGTGCCCGGTGGCGCCGAGCAGGACGATCCGTGCGGGCATGCGCGGACCCTAACCGGGCCGCTCCGACCGGCACGTCCGGGCGGGTCGTGCGTGTGGATCACCCGCCCGGGTAGGGCGGGGTCGATGCGCGGCCGGTCAGTGCCCCCACGAGTGCGCGGCTCCACGCCCGGACCCGTCGGGCCCGTCCAGGCCGACGCGGCCGGCGAGGGCGGCCGCCTCCACCCGGGTGCTGACCCCCAGCTGCCGCAGCAGGCCGGCCACCAGCCGTTTCACCGTGCGCTCGGACACGTGCAGCGTGGTCGCCATGTCCACGGTGCTGGTGCCGGCGGCGACCAGCCGCCACAGCCGCCGGTCGTCGCTGGTCAGCCGCTCCGCGATGCCCTGGTCGCCGGTGGGCGCGGCGTCGTCGAGCAGCTGGCGGAGCAGCGGCTCCGGGACCACCGACCAGCCGTCCAGCACCGCCAGCAGCGGGAGGACCAGCGCCTCCGGCGTCGCCGTCTTGGGCAGGAAGCCGGCCGCACCGGCGCGCAGCGCCTCGAGCGCCGCGTCCGGCTCGGCCAGTCCGGACAGGGCGACGACCCGGGTCAGCGGCTCCGTCCGGCGGATGGCCGCGATCGCCCGGACACCCCCGGGCGGGGGCATGTGCAGGTCCACGACGGCGACGTCGGCGTGGTGCCGGCGGACCAGCGCGGCGCCCGCCGACGCGTCGTCCGTCGTCCCGACGACCTGCACGCGGCCACCGCTCACCGGGGGCAGCAGCAACGCCAGCCCTCGGCTGAACAGCGGGTGGTCGTCGATGACGACCACGTCCACCGGAGGACCGTGCCCAGCCCCGGCACCGATCGCGTGTTCCTCCACGTGTCCCCCTGCCCCGGACCGCGTCCGGCGTGGCTGACCGACCGCACTCCTGGAGGTGCCCGTGACCCTGTCCACCGACACACGACCGTCCGCCCCGACCGGGCTGCTCACCGACCTGCTGGGGGTCCTGCGGAACCGGCTGCGCCCGACGGCGGTGCCACCGGTGGCCCCGGCGGACGCCCTGGTCCGGGCACTGTGCCACGACATGCGCAGCCCGCTGGCCGCGCTGCAGTCCGTGCTGGACCACCTCGACACCGACACGCACCCGCAGCTGGTGCAGCTGGCCCGGGAACAGGCCTCCCAGCTGTCCTCCATGCTGCGCACCGCCGACGCCACCGGGGGCGCACCGGAGCGCCGTGGCCTGCGCCGGCTCGGTGACGTGGTCCGGGCCTCGGTGGCCGCCTCCGGGCTCCCGCCCGAGCAGCTCCGCGTGGAGATCGCCGGGGACGCCTGCGACGTCGCGGTGGCCGACGCCCGGGTGCAGCGCATCCTCACCAACCTGCTGGAGAACGCGCACCGGCACGGCGGCGGGGCCCCGGTCGGGCTGCGGGTCGCCCGCCGCGCCGACTGGGTGGACCTCGCGCTGACCCAGGCCGGCGTGCCGACCGACCGGGTGCTGGGACACCTGACCCGCAGCGAGCCGCCGGTGGACCTCACCGGGCTGGGGCTGTGGTCGGTGCAGCGGCAGACCCGCGAGCTGGGCGGCCGGCTGGCCTGGTGCACCGACGACGACGGGGCGTTCACCCTCGTCGTCCGACTCCCCGACCGTTGACAGGTCGGCCCCCGGGGGCCACGGGACGGCACGGGGGTGACAGCGGGGAGGGGCATCCCAGTGGTGTCACCGCGAGGGCGGCGACAGCGACCACCGCAGAGGGAGACGCCCGTGTTCACGCACACCCACGCCCTGCAGTTCGAGGCCAAGCCGGACGGCCCGGACGCCGACTTCGCCCGCAAGATGCAGGAGGTGCTCGGCGGCCAGTGGGGCGAGATGACCGTCGCCACCCAGTACCTGCTGCAGGGCTGGAACTGCCGGCTGCCCGGCAAGTACAAGGACATGCTGCTGGCGATCGGCACCGAGGAACTGGCGCACGTCGAGATGATCGTGACGATGATCGACCGGCTGCTGGACCACGTGCCGCTCAAGCCGGACGCCGCGGACCGCACCAAGGAGGCAGCCGCGGGCTATGGCCAGCACAACCCCCAGCACGCCATCGTCAACGGTGCCGGCGCCTCCTACATGGACAGCATGGGCAACCCGTGGACCGGCGCCTACGTGACCGCCAGCGGCAACCTGTACGCGGACTTCTCCTACAACGCCACCGCCGAGATGCAGGGCCGGCTGCAGGTCGCCCGGCTGTGGAACATGACCGACGACCCCGGCGTGAAGGACCTGCTCCGCTTCCTCCTCACCCGGGACCACATGCACCAGCAGCAGTGGTTGGCCGCGATGGAGGAGCTCAAGGCCGACGGTCTGGACGGCATCCCGGTCCCCGAGGCGTTCCCGCTGGAGGAGGAGCTCCCGGAGTTCGCCTACACGTTCATCGACGCGTCCGACGGCCCCGAGGCCGCCTCCGGGCGGTGGGCCAGCGGTCCGGCCCTGGACGGGACGGACAACGTCCTCCGGGCGGCCCCGATCGCCGCGCACGCCGACGCCCCGATCCTGCCGCCGGGCGACCCGCGGTTGTACGGCACGCCGCCCGCCCCCGGCACCTCCCTGCTGCAGAAGGCCAAGGACGCCCTCAAGTAGGACCCGTTCTCCCCTGCGCCGTCGCCGTGCCGGCGCCCCGGACCCGTCTCCCGCGGGCCTGGGACGCCGGCCGGCGGGCCGCCCCCGACCCGGAGGTCCTGCCGTGCACCTGACCAGCCCCGTCCTGCACGTCCCCGCGCTGCGCCTGTCCCTGCCCCGGTCGACCGGGCGTCCGCTGCCCGTCGCCACCCTGCTGCTCACCGCCGTCTACCTCGCGGCGGTGCTCGTGGCGCTGACCGCGCCCGGCGCGAACACGCTGGCCGGGCTCGTCGTCCTGGCCGGCCTGACCGCCCGCTGGGCGGTGCACCGCCGCCGCTCCGCCGTCGGCGCGGTCACCGCCGCGACCGCCGCCGTCGACACCGTGCTCCCCGAGGAGGCCCCCGCCGTCGCCCCGGCGACCGCTTGAAGAAGGACCCCGCTGCCCCCCACGACTCGCAAGCTCGCCGCGGGCCCCTGCAGCGGGGCCGTTCCACGAGCGTGCGAGCGGTGGGGGGCAGGAGGGTCCTTCTTCAGTGCTCGACGGCCTTCTCCGCCCCGATGCCGGTGAGCGACCGCACCTCGAGCTCGGCGTTCTTGAGCTCGTCCGGCTGTTCCTTGGACAGCTTCGTGCCGAGCCAGCCCAGGAAGAACGAGAGCGGGATCGACACCAGGCCGGGGTTGTTCAGCGGGAACAGGTGGAAGTCCACGTCCTGCAGCAGCGACGGGCTCAGCCCGGTCGCCGGGTTCACCGGCGCACCCGAGACGACGGGAGAGAAGATGATCAGGGTCACGCAGGCGATCAGCCCCCCGTAGATCGACCACAGCGCGCCCTGGGTGGTGAAGCGGCTCCAGAACAGCGTGTAGATGATCGTCGGCAGGTTCGCCGACGCGGCGACGGCGAACGCCAGGGCCACCAGGAAGGCGATGTTGATGCCCGCCCGGAGCGCCAGGATGCCCAGCCCGATGGAGATGGCGCCGATCACGATCGCGGTGATCCGGGCGACGCGCACCTCCCCGTTCCCGGACACCTGCCCCTTCTTGATCACCGACGCGTAGACGTCATGGGCGAAGGACGCCGACGCGGTGATGGTCAGGCCGGCGACGACGGCGAGGATCGTCGCGAACGCGACCCCGGCGATGACGCCGAGCAGCACTGTCCCGCCCAGCTCGAAGGCCAGCAGCGGCGCGGCCGCGTTCACCGCACCGGGTGCCCCCAGGATCGTGTCGGCTCCCACGAGGGCGCCGGCGCCGTACCCGATGACCAGGCTGAACAGGTAGAAGATCCCGATCAGCCAGATCGCCCACACCACCGAACGACGGGCGTCCTTGGCGGTGGGCACGGTGTAGAAGCGCATCAGCACGTGCGGCAGGCCCGCCGTCCCCAGCACCAGGGCCAGACCCAGGGAGAGGAAGTCCAGCTTCGACGTCCCGGTGGCGCCGTACTGGGCTCCCGGGGCGAGGACGTCCCGCGGCGTGGCGGCCGCGGCGGAGCTCTCGGCCGCGCCACCGAGCAGCGCGGACAGGTTGAAGCCGTACTTGCCGAGCACCCACACCGTCATCACGAAGGCGCCGAAGATGAGCAGCGTCGCCTTGATGATCTGCACGTAGGTGGTGCCGCGCATGCCGCCCACCAGCACGTAGAAGATCATCAGCGCGCCGACGATGGTGACGACGATGGCCTGGGCCGCCTCGCCACTCACCCCGAGCAGCAGGGTGACCAGCCCGCCGGCACCGGCCATCTGCGCCAGCAGGTAGAACAGCGACACGGTGAGCGTCGAGATCGCGGCGGCCATGCGCACCGGCGTCTGCCGCATCCGGAACGCAAGGACGTCGGCCATCGTGTAGCGGGCGGTGTTGCGCATGAGCTCGGCGACCAGCAGCAGCGCCACGAGCCAGGCGACGAGGAAGCCGATGGAGTAGAGGAAGCCGTCGTAGCCGTAGACGGCGATGGCCCCGGCGATGCCGAGGAACGAGGCGGCCGACAGGTAGTCGCCGGCGATGGCCAGGCCGTTCTGGGTGCCGCTGATGTTGCGGCCGGCCGCGTAGTAGTCCGCGGCGCTCTTGTTGTTGCTGCTGGCCTTGAACGTGATGGCCAGCGTGATGAGCACGAAGACGCCGAAGATCGAGATGTTGATGATCGGGTTGCCGATCGTCTCGGTCGCCGCGGCGGCGGCGGTGACGTCACGCACGGGACGCCCCCTCGGTGCCGGCCGGACCGGTGGACCGGCCGCCCTCGGCGAACTCGTGCGCCTCGAGCCGGCCGCGCATCTCGTCGGCGATCGGGTCGGTCTGCCGGTTGGCGTGCGCGACGTAGACGTGGGTGATGACGAACGTCGTCACGAACTGGCCCAGGCCGAGCAGGATCCCGATGTTGATGTTGCCGAGCACGGGGGTGGACATGAAGTCCGGGGCGTAGGTGGAGAGCAGCAGGTAGAGCACGTACCAGGTGAAGAACGCCACGGTCATCGGGAAGGCGAACCGGCGGAACCGCCGCTTCAGGTCTACGAACTCCGGGCTGTTCTGCGCCGCCCGGTACTCCTCGGGGGTGAGGAGCCTGCGTTCTGGAGGTTGGGTCACGGGACACCTTCCGTGTGCGTGGCCTGAGAGGTGATCGGAGTCACCCTAGGTTGCGTACCGCCCGTCGGCGAGGGGCGGTGCGCCAGACGTGACCGCGAAGTGACCAGGGACGGTCGGCCCCCGGGAACGCGGGCGCATCGGTCCTGGTCACGGGTCCGTCCGGTCCGCGGAGGCCGGCTCGTCCCCGGCCGCCAGCGCGGACCGGACGGCGTCCCGGTGGACGGCGAGCAGCCGCCACAGCGCCGCGGCGACCGCCAGCTGGGCGCAGCCCGCGACCACGAAGACCGTGGGCACCGTGGTGGCGTCGGCGAGCAGGCCGCCCAGCAGCGCGCCCAGGGGGATCGCCCCCCAGACCAGCGTGCGGTAGCCGCCCTGGACCCGGCCGAACAGCTCGGCCGGGATCATCGCCTGCCGCAGCGACATGGTCAGCACGTTCCAGAACATCACCCCCACCGCACCGGCGGCCATCAGCGCGGCCGCGACGAGGCCGTGCGAGGTGAGCCCGGAGCCCAGCGTGGCGAGCCCGGCGACCACCGCACCGGCGACCAGCACCGGCGAGCGGCCGAACCGGGCGCCGAGAGGCGCCGCGACCAGCCCGCCCAGCACCGCGCCGACGCCGGAGGCGGTCATCAGCAGCCCGAAGCCCGCCTCGCCGACCCGCAGCACCTCCAGGGCCCAGAGCACCAGGACGCCGGTGGTCAGCGACTGGAGGCCCGAGGTGCTGGCCGACACCAGGGTGAGGCCGCGCAGGAAGCGGTGCCGCCACAGCCAGCTCACCCCGTCGGCGACGTCCCGCCCGATGCCGGCCGGTCCACCGCCGTCGGCGCGGGTCGGCCGGTGCCGACCGGCGACGGTGCAGACCAGGACGCCGCCCAGCGCGTAGGCGGCCGCCGTGGTCAGGAACGGGGCCGCGGCGGCCACCGCGAACAGCGCCGCCCCCACCGGCGCGCCGACGAAGCCCTCACCGGCGGTCTCCCCCACGGTCAGCAGGCCGTTGCCGCGGTCGAGCTGGTCGCGCCGGACGACCTGCGGCAGCATCGCCCGGGCCGCGCTGTCGTAGAACGTCTCGGCCACCCCGACGCCGAAGGCGACGACGTAGAGGACGGCGAGCGACGCGGTCCCCGTCAGCACGGTGACGCCGAGGGCGCCCAGCGCCAGTGCCCGCACGGTGGTGGCCGCGGCCATGGCCCGCTTGCGGTCCACCCGGTCCACGACCGCGCCGGCCGGCAGGGCGAAGAGCAGCCAGGGCAGGAACGCCAGCGAGGTCAGCGCGGCGACCAGCACCGGGTCGCGGGTCAGGCTGGCCGCCAGCAGCGGCAGCGCCACCCGGGTGATCCCGTCAGCCAGGTTGGCCGACGCGCTGGCGGCGAGCAGCCGCCGGAACGCCGGGCCGAGGGGACGGGTCACCGCCCCGACCCTGCCAGCCCGGACCGGCCCGACCGGCCGGGCCCCCGGGAGCCGGACCGGTCCGTCACCTCCGACCGGGGCCGACCTGCCCCGAGCCTGTCAGGGGATCGGGGGACGGAGGACCTTGCCGAGGTGCACGGACGTCAGCACGTCGTCCACCCGCTCGCGCCGCTGCTCGACGTACCCGGCCCGCCGGTAGAGCCGCAGCGACCGCCCAGCGCGCTCCGCAGCTCGTCGGGGGTCTCCACCAGGGCGGGCAGCCGGGGGTCGTCGTAGACCTGCGCCTCGGTCACGAAGGCGGCCCGCTGCAGGGTCAGCAGCTCGCCGGCGTCCGCGGGCACGGCGGGGGTGATCCGCAGGGACGACACCGCCGGACGGTACCGACGGGTCATCCCGCAGGACGACGCGCGGTTCACCCCGCGGGACGACGACTCCGCCGTCCGCGGTCCCTAGGGTCGGCGGCATGGACCAGCCGCTGATCGAGCGTCTGGCGACCTGGCTGCGCGGCCACCCGTTCGCCGTCGACGCCGTCCTGGCCGGCGTCGTCTGCTTCTGCACGGTGTTCGTGCTGGCCGGTGTCGGTGGCAGCTACGACGGCGACGCGCTGCCCGTCGGGCTGCTGCTCACCGTCCCGCTGGCCTGGCGGCGGGTGGCACCGCTCGCCGCCGCGGCTGCCGTGGTGCTGGCCGGGCTGCTCCAGCTGGCGGTCGTCGACACGTTCCTGCCGGCCGACGTGGCCGCACTGGTGATGGTCCACGCGCTGGCCGCCTACGCCCCACGCTGGGCCGGCCGGGCCGGGCTCGCCGCGGGGCTGGCCGGGGCGGTGCTGGCAGCCGGCCGGTACGCCTACTACGGCGACGCCCAGGCCTTCCTCACCGCCGCCGGCGCGATCGCCGTCACCGTGGTGGCCGCCTGGGCCCTGGGCGACCTGCGCCGGGCCCGGCTGCAGCAGCTGGTCGGGCTCCGCGAGCGGGCCCGGCTGCTGGAGGTCGAGCACGAGCAGGAGGTGCGCCTGGCCGCGACCGCGGAGCGGGCCCGGATCGCCCGCGAGATGCACGACGTCGTCGCCCACTCCCTCTCGGTGGTCATCGCCCAGGCCGACGGCGGCCGCTACGCCGGCCGGTCCGACCCCGCCGCGGCCACCGGGGCGCTGGAGGCGATCGCCGCCACCGGCCGCCAGGCGCTCACCGACATGCGGACGCTGCTCGGGGTGCTGCGCGAGGGCGGCCAGCAGGAGTACGCGCCGCAGCCCGATGTCGCCGCGATCGACCGGCTGGTGGCCGACGTCCGGGCAAGCGGGCTGGACGTCGACCTGATCGTGGAAGGCGCGTCCCAGCCGTTGGGCCCCGGCCCGCAGCTGGCCGCCTACCGGATCGTGCAGGAGTCGCTGACCAACGTGCTCAAGCACGCCGGGCCGGCCAGCCGCGCCTGGGTACGGCTGCACTGGCGGCCCGACGGGCTGGAGGTCGCCGTGCTGGACGACGGCCGCGGCGCGGCCGCCGCGGTCGCCGACCCGGGAGCCGACACCGAGGTGCTGGACGGCGGGCTGCTGGAGGACGCGCTGCGCGGGCGTCCGGCCGCCCGGGCGCTGGTCGCCGAGCGCGGCGACGGCCTGGGGCAGGGCCTGCTCGGGATGCGGGAGCGGGCGGAGCTGCACGGTGGCCGGCTGTCCGCCGCGCCGCGGCACGGCGGGGGCTTCGGGGTGCACGCCTTCCTCCCCTACCGTCCGGTCCGATGAGCGCACCCGGAGCAGCCGCCCCCGTCCGCGTCGTCCTGGTCGACGACCAGCAGCTGGTCCGGGCCGGCTTCCGGATGGTGATCGACTCCCAGCCCGACCTCACCGTGGTCGGCGAGGCCGGGGACGGGGACGCGGCGGTGGAGCTGGTGCGCCGGACCCCCGCCGACGTCGTCCTGATGGACGTGCGGATGCCCGGCACCGACGGCATCGCCGCGACCGCGCAGATCACCGTCATGCCGGACCCGCCGCGGGTCGTCGTGCTGACCACGTTCGACCTGGACGAGTACGTGGTCTCCGCCATCGGCGCCGGCGCCAGCGGGTTCCTGCTCAAGGACGCACCGCCCGAGGAGATGCTGGCCGCCGTGCGCACGGTGCACGCCGGCGAGGCCGTGATCGCCGCCAGCTCCACCCGGCGGCTGCTCCAGCACGTCGCCCCGCTGCTGCGCGGGTCGGCGACCCCGGCGGCGGTCGCCACCGACGACCGGTCGCTGGCCGAGCTCACCCCGCGCGAGCGCGAGGTGCTGGAGCTGATGGCCTACGGCGCGACCAACACCGAGATCGCCGGCCGGCTGTTCGTCAGCGAGGCGACGGTGAAGACGCACGTCGGGCGGGTGCTGGCGAAGACCGGCTCCCGGGACCGGGTGCAGGCCGTGGTGCTGGCCTACCGCACCGGACTGGTCGCCCCCGCCGACCTGCTCCGCGACGCCCCCTGAGGCAGGCCCAGCGCCTGGCGTCCGACCGGGGGATGACCCGGGAACCCGCCCGGGAGACGACGCGGGACGACGGCGCCGGGCGCGACGGTGTCGGGGTGGTCGTGCTCGACGTCCCGGTGCCGCAGATCGCCGCGATCGTCGTCGTCGCCACCGCCGCGGGCCTGGAGCGCCCTGACCCTGCGCTCCCCGCCCACTGCACCCCGTCGCCGCCGCACAGCCGGGCAGGGGATGCTGGGACCGTGTCGTCCGTCCGCCGCACCGCCACCGTCGTGACCACCACCGCCCTCCTCAGCGGCGCCCAGTGGGTCGCCCGGGCCGCCTGGGGGCTGCCCACCGCCCTGGGTGCCAGCCGGCGCCGGCTGCGGCCCACCGTCACCGGCTCCCCGCACTTCAGCGAGGGGAAGTTCCACAACAGCCTGCCCACCCCGGCACTGCCCCCCGCCAGCGCCCGCGCGGGGCTGCTGCGGCAGGTGCACGGGGAGCGGCACACCGGCCTGCCGGCCGCGCCGATCCCCGTGGTGACCCCACGGATCCCCGAGCAGGCCGGCGACCTCGCGGTCACCTGGTTCGGGCACTCCAGCGCACTCCTGGAGGTCAACGGCCGGCGGGTGCTGATCGACCCGGTGTGGGGCGAGCGGGTGTCGCCGTCCCCGCTGGTCGGCCCCCGTCGCCTGCACGCGCCCCCGACCCCGCTGGCCTCCCTGCCGCGCGTGGACGCCGTGCTGATCAGCCACGACCACTACGACCACCTCGACGTGCCCACCGTCCGGGCGCTGGTCCGCGAGCAGTCCGCACCGTTCGTCGTCCCGCTGGGCATCGGCGCGCACCTGCGCGGCTGGGGGGTCCCCGAGGACCGGATCGTGGAGCTGGACTGGGACGGCGCGACGACAGTCGCCGGGCTGACCCTCACCTGCACCGAGGCCCGGCACTTCTCCGGCCGGTTCTTCGCCCGGGACACCACGCTGTGGGCGTCCTGGGTGGTCACCGGGCCCCGGCACCGGGTCTTCTTCGGCGGGGACACCGGGTACACCCCGGCGTTCGCCGCCGTGGGCGCCCGGCTGGGCCCCTTCGACCTCACCCTGCTGCCCATCGGCGCCTACAACGACGCCTGGAAGCCGATGCACATGGACCCGGAGGAGGCGCTCCGGGCGCACGGCGACCTCGGCGGCGACGTGTTGGTGCCGGTGCACTGGGCGACGTTCAACCTGGCCTTCCACCGGTGGGCCGAGCCGGTCCAGCGGCTGGCCGCGGGGGCGCTCCGCGGTGGGGTGCGGCTGGTCGTCCCCCGCCCCGGTGAGCGGGTCGACGCGCTGACCCCGCCGCCGCTGACCGACTGGTGGTCGGCGGTCGGCTCGGGCGAGGGCCGACCGGTCGGCCCGGCGACGCCGCGGCCGCGGCGGCTCGCGCCCCGCCGGTGACGGCGCCGGCGGTCAGGCCCCGAGGCGGGCCAGCACCGCCGGCAGCTCGTCCAGCCCGGCCACCTCGTGCTGCGGGGCGGGACCGTCCGGGTCGACCCGGTGCCCCGGCCGCTCGACCCGGACCACGGCGAGCCCGGCCTCCAGCGCACCCCGGGTGTCCCGGGCCGAGGCCGGCACGTGCACGTCCACCCCGGCCGCGGCCGCACGCCGGTAGATCTCGGGGTGCGGCTTGTACGCCCGCAGCCGCTCGCTGGTGAGGACGGCGTCCGGGTCGCCGATGAGGGCGGCGGCCCGGGTGCGCCGGAACAGGACGTCGTCGACGTTGGACAGGATCCCGACCCGGTGCGACCGGGCGACCTCGGGCAGCGCGGCGGCCACGTCCGGCCACAGCGGCCAGTCGGGCAGCGTGTCGAGCAGGGCGGCGGTGTCGGCCGCGGCGACGGCGGGGTCGGCGGTGAGTCCCCGGGCGGCGTAGGTGGCGGCCAGCGCGCGCCGGCAGTGCTCCGCGAACGGCACCCACGGTGCACCCCCGCCCTGCGGGGTGTCCTTCTGGGCGGCCTTGTTCCGGGTGTCCCACTCGTCGTACAGCTCGCCGCCGTCGGCGTCCCAGCCGTGGCCCGACGCGACCCGGGACAACGCGGCCGACCCGCCCGTGCGGGCGTCGATCAGCGCGCTGAACAGGTCGAAGGTCACCCAGGCCACCGGACCATGATCGCGGAGGACGGTTGACCGCGCCCCTCGGCGGGCACTCCCGACACCGACGATCCAGCCCGGGTCGACCAGGAGGACACCCATGCCCGGCCACCGCCGCGACGACGACCACGACGACACCACCCGCGTGCAGGGCGTTGTGCCCGCCGCCGGCGGCACCGGTGGGGACGCCCACGGGAGCACGGCCGTGGGCGGTCCCGGCCTCGGCGCGCAGGCGGGTCCCGGCGCGAGCACCGGCATGTCAGGGTCCGGGACGCCGTCGTCCGGGGCCCCCACCTCGTCCCGGACCGCCGCGCCGGCCGACGAGCCGACGGTGGTCCAGCCGACCGGCACCCACCCCGACCGCACGCCGACCACCCCGGGCACCTCGGTCGGCTCGCCGGCCGACACCACCCGCACCATGTCGACGGCGGGCGCCCCGGGCACGCCTGGGGCCGTGGTCGGAGCGCCCCCTGCCGCCCCGATGGCGCCGGCCGCCCCGGTGTCGACCGCCGGCCGCAAGGAGGTGGTGGCCGCCCAGCGGGCCCGCTACGGCGGCATCTCCTGGGGGTCGGCCTTCTTCGGCTGGCTGTCGGCCAACGGCGTCGCCGTCCTGCTGATCGCGCTGCTGTCGGCCCTGGGCGTGGCCTTCGGCCTGACCGCCGGCATCGACGACGCGCAGCAGGCCACCGAGCAGGCCGCCACCGGCATCGGGCTGGGCGCGGGCATCGCGCTGCTGGTCGCGCTGTTCCTGGCCTACCTGGCCGGCGGCTACGTGGCCGGCCGGATGGCCCGCTTCGACGGCGCCAAGCAGGGCGTCGCGGTCTGGGTCATCGGCCTGCTGGTCGTGCTGCTGCTGGCGCTGGCCGGCGTGGTCTTCGGCTCGCAGTACAACGTGCTGTCCCGGCTGGACCTGCCGCGGATCCCCGTCGACGAGGGGACCGCGACGACGGCCGGGATCATCTCGCTGGTGTCGGTCCTGGTGGTGACGCTCGTCGCCGCCGTGCTCGGCGGGCTGCTGGGCGCCCGGTACCACCGCAAGGTCGACCGCGTCGGCTTCGACCACTGACGAAGGACCCCGTCCTCCGTCAGCGCAGCAGCTTGGACATCCTCCGGTCGGCCAGCGGCTTGCCGCCGGTCTGGCAGGTCGGGCAGTACTGCAGCGAGGTGTCGGCGAAGCTCACCTCGCGGACGGTGTCCCCGCACACCGGGCAGGGCAGGCCGGTGCGGGCGTGCACCCGCAGACCGGAGCGCTTCTCGCCCTTGAGCGTGGCGGCCCGCTGCCCGACCTGCCGCTCGAGGGCGTCGGTGAGCGTGACCCGCACGGCGTCGAAGAGACGGACCAGTTCGTCGTCGGTCAGCCGGTCGGCCGGCTTGAACGGCGACAGCTTCGCGGCGTGCAGGATCTCGTCGGAGTAGGCGTTGCCGATCCCGGCGACGACGGTCTGGTCGGTGAGGGTGCCCTTGAGCTGGCCGTGCCGGCCGGCCATCAGCGCCGCGAACTGGTCGCGGTCCACGGCCAGCGCGTCGGGCCCGAGCCGGGCCACCCCCGGGACGTCGGCGACCGAGCGGACCACGTAGACCGCCAGCCCCTTGCGGGTACCGGCCTCGGTGAGGTCGAACCCGTCGGGCAGCGCGCCGTCCTCGGCCGGGCTCAGGTGCACGCGCAGCGCCAGCGGGCCCTTGCCGGGCTTGGGCGGCGCCGGGGGCAGCGCGGTCCGCCAGTGCAGCCACCCCGCCCGGGCCAGGTGGACGACGAGGTGCAGCCCCGAGACGTCGAGGTCGAGGAACTTGCCGACCCGCGAGGCGCCGGTGAGCTCCAGCCCGCCGAGGGCGGACAGCGGGGGGTCGAAGGTCTTGATCGCCTGGACGGCGGCGAGGTCGACCCTCGTCACGACTCGGCCGACGGCGTTCTCCCGCAGGAACGCCGCCAGCGCCTCGACCTCGGGCAACTCGGGCATCCGCCCATGATCCACGCCGGGACGGCTGCTGCGCGGACCAGCTCACCTGATCGGGTACCCCGTCCGGCGCCGCCCGCGCCCGCGCGGGGTGCGGGGGACGGTGGCCTGCCTGTAGGGGCCCGCGGCGAGCGTGCGAGCCGTGGGGGGCAGGCAGGTCCTTCTTCAGCTGAGGTGGGCCTCCTCGTCCAGGTCCACGGTGGCGCCCGGCTCGGCCCGCGCGGTGTCCTCCACGGCGCTCGCGACGGCATGGCTCACGGCCGGGTCGAACACGCTCGGGATGATGTAGTTGGCGTTCAGCTGGTCGTCCTTGACGACCGCGGCGAGCGCGTCGGCCGCGGCGAGCAGCATGCCGGGCCGGATCTCCTTGGCCCGGGCGTCCAGCAGCCCCCGGAAGACGCCGGGGAAGGCCAGGACGTTGTTGATCTGGTTGGGCAGGTCCGACCGGCCGGAGGCGACGACGGCGGCGTACTGCCGGGCGCCCACCGGGTCGACGTCCGGGGTGGGGTTGGCCATCGGGAAGACCACCGCCCGCTCGGCCATCCCGGCCAGTGCCTCCGGCGGGATGACGTTGGCCGCGCTGACCCCGATGAACACGTCCGCGCCGACCAGGGCGTCGGGCAGGTCACCGCGCCGGCACTCGGGGTTGGTCCGGGTCGCCAGCTCGAGCTTGGCCGGGGACAGCCGCTCGTCGTCCGGGGAGAGGATGCCCTCCCGGTCCCAGACCAGCACGTTGCGCGCGCCGGCCTCCAGCAGCAGCGACACGATTGCCGTCCCGGCCGCGCCGCCGCCGGCGACGACGATCCGGACGTCCTCGAGGACCTTCTCCACCACCCGCAGCGCGTTGCGCAGCGCGGCCAGGACGACGATCGCCGTCCCGTGCTGGTCGTCGTGGAAGACCGGGATGTCCAGCTTCGCCCGCAGCCGGGCCTCGATCTCGAAGCACCGCGGCGCGGAGATGTCCTCCAGGTTGATGCCACCGAAGCCGGGGGCGATCAGCTCGACGGTGCGGACGATCTCGTCGACGTCCTGGGTGTCCAGCGCGATCGGCCAGGCGTCGATGTCGGCGAACCGCTTGAACAGCGCCGCCTTGCCCTCCATCACCGGCATGGACGCGCCCGGACCGATGTCGCCCAGGCCCAGCACCGCCGAGCCGTCGGTGACCACGGCGACCGTGTTGCCCTTGATGGTCAGCCGGCGGACGTCCTCGGGGTGGTCGGCCAGCGCCAGGCAGACCCGGGCGACGCCGGGGGTGTAGGCCATCGACAGGTCGTCGCGGGTCTTCAGCGGCACCTTCGACGCGACCTCGAGCTTGCCGCCCAGGTGCAGCAGGAACGTGCGGTCGCTGACCTTGCGCACGTGCACGTTGTCCACGGCGTCGAGGGCGGCGACCACCTCCTCGGAGTGCGCGGCGTCGGCGGCCGAGCAGGTGACGTCGACGGTGAGGCCGTCGGGGCGGGACTCGACGACGTCGATCGCGGTGACCGCGCCGCCGGCGCTGCCGACCGCGGTGGCGATCCGGCCGATGCTGGCCGGGTCGCCCTCGGCGGACAGCCGGACGGTGATCGAGTAGGACGCGGAGGTGACCGGGCCGCGCGCGGGGGCAGCCGCGGGCGCGCCGTTCTGCTGGATGTCGATGCTCATGGCCCGCTCATCCTGGCACCCGGCGGCCGCAGGTTCCACCACTCGGGCCCGTCATCCCGGCTGGTGGAACGCGACCCGGAGCTGCGGCGGGCTCAGCCCCAGCGGCCCCTCCCCGGCAGCCGCCTCGGCCAGCCCGCGCGCCCACCGGGTCAGCCCGGGGGCGTCCACGCCCAGGTCGGCGGCGACGGCGGTCGCGTCCGCCAGCGACCGGGCGCCCCGGTCCAGCAGCGTCCGTGCGCCCGTACGGTTCCCGCGGGCGGCGTGGGTGAGGCCGACGGCCAGCTGGGCCAGGCCGCGCCAGAGGTCCCGCTGCTCCGCGGGCCCGGTCTTCCAGGCGTCCTCCAGCACCTCGTGGGCGTGGAACGGCCGGCCGGCGTCCAGGAGTCGCTGTGCCTCGGCCAGCGTCTGGCCCGGGGTGCGCACGACCCCTTCGGGGGCCCGGTCCTCACCCACCGCGCCGTAGGGCAGCGGGCGGCCGAGCGCGTCGCGGGGGCGGGCGTTGCGGGCCCGCCCGTCGGGGTCCCGGTCCCGTCCCGGGAGGCCCGGACCGGACACGGTCAGTCCAGGACGGTGGTCAGCCGGACCTGGACGCCGTCCCCGTCGGGGGTGATGTCGACGTGGTCGCAGAGCTGGCGGGCCAGCCACAGGCCCATGCCCCCCAGCGACAGGTCGCTGCCGTGCGCCGGGCCGTAGCCGATGAACGGGTCCTCGAACCCGGCGCCGCGGTCGGTGATGGTGCAGACCAGCTTCTCGCCGTTGGCCCACATCCGGAGGCTGACCGGCGGTCGGCCGTGCCGCAGCGCGTTGGTCGTCATCTCGTCCACCGCCAGCAGGAAGTCCTCGAGGGCGGGCTCGGAGCCGGGGGCCAGCTCGGCGTCGGCGACGCGGTCGGCGAGCGCGCGGCGCAGCCCGCGCAGGTCGCGGACGGAGTCGGCCTGCAGCAGCGGCCGGGTCTCCTCCAGCGGCTCCGGCGGCACCGGCAGCGACTCCAGGAAGGCCGCCGGGTCGGTGTGCCCGGGGTTGGACTCGTCCGTGGCCCCGACCACGAGGACCGGGTGGGTGGCCCGCGCGGTGTCCACCAGCACGGCAGGCACCCGGCGGACGTCGGTGACGCAGAGGGTGAGCACCGGCTCGACGCCCACCTCGTGGTCCAGCACGGCCTCGTAGCGCTGCCACTCCCGCCAGCCGTCGGGGTCGTCGCCCGGCTGCGGCTCCAGCACCACCCGGACCAGGCCGCCGTCGCCGGTGCGGTGCCGCTCGGCGAGCCGGCGGACGGCGGTCACCGCGGCCGCGGCACCGCTGCCGAACACGTCGGACCACGCCGCCCACACCACCTGGCCGTGCTCACGGAGCACCGGACGCAGCAGGTCGGCGGTGACCTCGGTGCAGGCCAGCACCACCGGTTCCCCGGCCGCGAGGCCGTCGCAGACGAACTGCTCCGCCCCGGCGACGAGGTCGGCGTCCGAGCCGGCGACGAGCGCGCGGTGCACGCCGGACCCCGTTGCCCCGTCCATGCGCGCGCAGCTCCCGTCCGTGCTGGTCCGGCCGCCCCGGCGGGGCAGCCTGCCGTGCACCCCTACCCGGGCCCGCCCCGACCTAGGCCTCGGGCCGTCGGCGCACCCCCGTCCGGGGGGCGGCCCGCGCAGCCACCCCCTCCGGCGGACTCCGCCACCCAGGGGGTTGCGCACAACGTACTCAAGTGCAGGATGGAGCCGAGGACGGCCGCCCGGACGGCGTGCCGCCCCCGCACCGACCCGCGGTCGATCCGACCGGTCCGGACCTGGAGGGGGTGGCCCGTGCCTGCTCAACCGTCCCGGCACACCGTGTCCGTGGGCACTGTGTCCCGCGGACCCGTGTCCCGCGAACCCGTCGCCGTGCCCCTGGCTCCGGAGCAGGACGGCGCGCTCGGCGACCTCGAGGCCGCCCGGTCGCACGTCGCGGACACCGCGCTGCGGCCCTCCGTCCCCGGCCAGGTGGGCCTCGAGCTCGAGGCGCACCTGGTCGACCTCGCCGCCCCGGGCGCCCGCGTGCCCTGGGCGCGGGTCACCGCCGCGCTGGGGGCCCTGCCGCCACTGCCCGGGGACAGCCGGGTGACCGTGGAACCCGGCGGCCAGGTCGAGCTCTCCGGTCCGCCGGGCGCCGACGTGGCCGCCGCGGTGTCGGCGTTGCGGGCCGACACCGCCGTCCTGCACACGGAGCTGCGGGCCGCCGGACTCGGGCTGGCACCGCTGGGTGCCGACCCGGCGCGGCCGGCCGGGCGGGTGAACCCCGGGGCGCGCTACGCGGCCATGGAGCAGCACTTCTCCGCCGTCGGCTGCCTGTCCGCCGGCAGGGCGATGATGACCTCGACCGCGGCGCTCCAGGTGAACCTCGAGGCCGGCCCCGCCGCCGGCTGGGAGCAGCGGGTGCGCCTGGCCCACGCCCTCGGCCCGGTCCTCATCGCGGTGTCCGCCTGCTCGCCGCTGCTGGCCGGCCGGGAGACCGGCTGGCGGTCCACCCGCCAGCACGTGTGGGGCCGGCTGGACCAGGCCCGCTGCGGGCCGCTGCTCGGCCGGGACGCGCCGGCGGACGAGTGGGCCGAGTACGCGCTGGCCGCCCCGGTGATGCTGGTCCGGGACGGCTCGGGCGGCGCGGTCGCCGTCCGCGGCCGGACGTCGTTCGCCGAGTGGCTCACCGACGGGACGCTCGGCGGCCGGCGGCCCACCGTGGCGGACCTGGACTACCACCTGACCACGCTGTTCCCGCCGGTCCGGCTGCGGGGCTTCCTGGAGGTCCGCTACCTCGACGCGGCGCCGGAGCCGTGGTGGCCGGCCCTGGCCGCGGTCACCACCACGCTGCTGGACCACCCGGCCGCGGCCGACGCCGCCGCGGCCGCCACCGAGCCCGTCCGGCACGCCTGGGACCGCGCCGCCCGGGTGGGCCTGGCCGACCCGGCGCTGCACGCCGCGGCGGTGGCCTGCCTGGACGCCGCGGTGCGGCACGGCCCCGCCGCGCTGTCCGCGGAGGTGACCGCGCTGGCCGAGCTGGTGGCCCGCGGGAGCTGCCCCGGCGACGAGCTGCAGCAGGCGGCCCGCAGCGTCGGCCCGGACGCCGCGCTGCGGGACACCGCCCTGGCCGGCACCGCCCCGTTCGACACCGCCCCGTTCGACACCGCACCGTTCGACACCGCCCGCGATCCCGAGGAGGAGCCGTGCCCGACCTGAGGGACCACCTGGCCCGCGAGCTCACCACCGCCCGCGACCGCACGCTGCTGCTCACCGACCACGACGAGCCCGAGCTGCTGCGCCAGCACTCCCCGCTGATGAGCCCGCTGATCTGGGACCTCGCGCACATCGGCCAGCAGGAAGACCTGTGGCTGCTCCGCGGCGGGGACGCCCGCCGGGCGGGGCTGCTCCCCCCGGCCGTCGAGACGCTCTACGACGCGTTCACCCACCCGCGGGCGGTGCGCGCCCGGCTGCCCCTGCTCCCCCCGGTGGAGGCCCGGGCGTACTGCACCGAGGTCCGGGGGCGGGTGCTGGACCGCCTCGAGCGGGCCGGCCGGGACGGCGACGCGGACGCCGTCGCCTTCGAGGTGGCCATGGTGGTCAGCCACGAGCAGCAGCACGACGAGACGATGCTGCAGGCCCTGCAGCTGCGCACCGGCCCGGCGCTGCTCGGCGCGGGCGCCCCGCTGCCGGCCGGCCGTCCGGGGGTGGCCGGGACGACCGTGCTGGTCCCCGGCGGGGAGTTCGTCCTCGGGGTGGACGGCACCGACGAGCCCTTCGCCCTGGACAACGAGCGGCCCGCGCACGTGGTGGACGTGCCGGCGTTCCGCATCGGCCGGGTGCCGGTGACCAACGCCGAGTACGCCGCCTTCGTCGACGACGGCGGCTACGACCAGCCGCGGTGGTGGTCGGCCCGCGGCTGGCAGCACCGCTGCGACGCCGGGCTCACCCGGCCGCAGTTCTGGGGGACCGACGGCACCCGGACCCGGTTCGGCCTGGTGGAGGAGCTGCCGCCGGACGAGCCGGTGCAGCACGTCACCTTCTTCGAGGCCGAGGCGTACGCCGCGTGGGCCGGCGGCCGGCTGCCCACCGAGGTGGAGTGGGAGAAGGCCGCGGCGTGGGACCCGGGAGCCGGCCGGCGCCGCCGCTTCCCGTGGGGTTCGAGCGACCCGACGCCGGCGCTGGCGAACCTGGGCGGGGACGCGCTGCGGCCCGCGCCGGTGGGCGCCTACCCGGCCGGCGCGTCGGCCTACGGCGTGGAGCAGCTGATGGGCGACGTGTGGGAGTGGACCTCCTCGCCGTTCCGGCCGTGGCCCGGGTTCTCCCCGATGCTGTACGCCGACTACTCCGCGCCGTTCTTCGACGGGGACTACCGGGTGCTGCGCGGGGGCTCCTGGGCGGTGGCCGCCTCGATCCTGCGGCCGAGCTTCCGCAACTGGGACCACCCGGTCCGCCGCCAGGTGTTCAGCGGCATCCGGCTGGCCTTCGACGCCGACCGGCCGCTCCCCGGAGCCGGCGCGTGACCTTCTCCCTCACCGACCACCTCGGCCCGGTGGACGCCGGTGCCGCGCTGCGGGCCGACGTGCTGGCCGGTCTCACCGCCTCCCCGAAGACGCTGCCGCCGCGGTGGTTCTACGACGAGCGCGGCAGCGAGCTGTTCGACGCGATCACCCGGCTGCCGGAGTACTACCCGACCCGCAGCGAGCGGGCGCTGCTGGCGGCCCACTCCGGCGACGTGGCCGCGGCCTCCGGCGCCGACACGCTCGTCGAGCTGGGCAGCGGCACCTCGGAGAAGACCCGGCTGCTGCTGTCCGCGCTGGCCGGGGTCGGCACGCTGCGCCGGTACGTGCCCGTGGACGTCGACCCCTCGGTGCTGCGGCTGGCCGGGGAGGCGATCACCGCCGAGCACCCGGGCGTCGTCGTCGAGGCGGTGGTCGCCGACTTCACCGCCCACCTGGACCGGCTGCCCGCCGGCGGGCGCCGGCTGGTGGCCTTCCTCGGGTCCACCATCGGCAACCTGGAGCCCGGTCCCCGGGCCACCTTCCTGCGCGCCCTGGCCGCCACGCTGGCGCCCGGGGACTCGTTCCTGCTCGGCACCGACCTGGTCAAGGACGCCGACCGCCTGGTCCGCGCCTACGACGACGCGGCCGGGGTCACGGCGGAGTTCGACCGGAACGTGCTGGCGGTGGTGAACCGGGAGCTGAAGGCCGACTTCGACCCGTCCGCGTTCACCCACCGGGCGGTCTGGGACGCCGAGCGGGAGTGGGTCGAGATGCGGCTGCGCTCGACCCGGGACCAGGTGGTGCACGTCGCCGACCTGGACCTCGACGTCCCCTTCGCGGCAGGTGAGGAGCTGCGGACGGAGGTGTCGGCCAAGTTCCGCCGCGCCAGGGTGGAGGAGGAGCTGGCCGCGGCCGGGCTGCGGCTGACCCACTGGTGGACCGACCCCGACGGCGACTACGCCCTCTCCCTCGCCGTCCCCACCCCCTGACCCACCGCCCCTCCGCGCTTTCGGTACCGAAAGCGCGGAGGCTCTAGCGTCGGGTGGGTGAGCACCCTGCCGTACGACGACCTCGCGACCGCCTGGCGGGACGCCCGCCCGCGTTCGGCCGGCGTCCACCTGGACAGCGCCGCCTGCAGCCGGCAGAGCACCGCGGTGCTCGACGCCGTCGCCCGGCACGCCCGGCACGAGGCCGAGATCGGCGGCTACGTCGCGGAGGCCGCGGCGGCCGGCCTGCTGCAGCAGGGCCGTGCGGTGCTCGCCGGGCTCGTCGGGATGGCCGCCGCCGACGTCGCCTTCACCGAGAGCGCCTCAGCGGCGGTGCGCACCCTGGTCGGCCGCTGGCAGCTGCCGCCCGGCGCCCGCGTCGGCGTGCTGCCCGGCGAGTACTGGCACAACCTCGCGGCCCTGGCCGACGCGGGACTGGAGCCGCTGGTGCTGCCGGCCGACGACGACGGCCGCGCCGACCTGGCTGGCGTCGAGCGGCTGCTCCGCCGGGACCCGCCGGACCTGGTGCACGTGACCCTGGTGGCCAGTCACCGCGGCGTGCTGCAGCCCGGCAGGGAGCTGGCGGCGCTGTGCCGCGCCGCCGGGGTGCCGCTGGCGCTGGACGTGGCGCAGGCGCTGGGGCAGGTGGACTGCGACCTGGGCGCCGACGCCGCCTACGGCACCTCGCGCAAGTGGCTGGCCGGCCCACGGGGCGTCGGCTTCCTGGTGCTGCGGCCGTCGGTCAGCGCCCGGCTCGCGCCCGTGGTCGGACCGGAGCTGATGGACGACGGCGGAGCGGGCACCGACCACGCCCGCTGGTACGAGTCCTCCGACGCGCACGTCGCCGGCCGGGTGGGGCTGGTGGTCGCGATCGGTGAGCACCTGGCGGCCGGGCCGGACCGGGTGCGGGAGCGGCTGGCGGCCCTGGGCCGGGCCACCCGCGAGCGGCTGGACGGGCGGGGCGGCTGGTCGGTGGCCGAGCCGCTGGACGAGCCGACGGCCATCACCACGCTCCGGCCGCCGGCGGGCGTGGACGTCCGGGCGACGGCCGTCCGGCTCCGGGAGCAGCACGGCATCGTGGTCACCGCGGCCGGCCGGGAGCGGGCGCCGGCCGAGCTGACCGGCCCGGTGCTGCGGGTCTCCCCGCACCTGGACGCGACCGCCGATCAGCTGGACCTGCTGGCCACCGCGCTCGCGTCCTGAGGCAGCCGGCTGCATCCAGGGGACGACACCGGCCGGAATGAGGGGTGAACGCAGTCCCCCTCTACCGGAAGGACCCATCGTGACCAGGACCCGCACCGTCGCCCTCTCCACCGGAGTCGCCGGCGCCGCAGGCGCGCTCGTGCTGCTGGCCGCTCCTCCCGCCGGGGCCGCGGACGAGGCGACCGTCTCCGTGCTGCACGCCGTCCCGGGGGTGACGGTGGACGTGTACGCCAACGGGGAGGAGCTGATCCCGGACTTCGCGCCCGGCACGCTGACCGACCCGCTGTCGCTGCCCGCCGGCGAGTACGACCTGGCCATCTACCCGGCCGGCTCGGACCCGGCGAGCACGCAGCCCGCCGCCAAGGCCGACGACGTCGCCGTCCCGGCGGGCGCGAACGCCACCGTGGTCGCCCACCTGACCGAGGCCGGCGCCCCGGTGCTCACACCGTTCGTCAACGACGTGTCCGCCGTCCCGGCCGGGCAGGCCCGGGTGACCGTGCGGCACACCGCCGCCGCGCCCGCGGTCGACGTCCGGGCCGGCGGCCAGGTGGTCGCGCCCGGGCTGACCAACCCGAACGAGGCCACCCTGGTCGTCCCGGCCGGCACCGTCTCCGCCGACGTCGTCCTGGCCGGCACGGACACCGTGGCGATCGGGCCCGCCGACCTCACGCTCACCGAGGGCACCACCACCGTCGTCTACGCCTGGGGCAACCAGGAGGCCGGCTACCAGCTCGCCGTCCAGACCCTGAGCGGCGCGCACTCCTCGCCGTCCGGCGTCCCGGGTGGCACCGCCGGCCTGGTCGACGACGGCCTGCCGCTGCCGCTGATGGCCCTCTCGGGTGCCGGCCTGCTCGGTGCCGCGCTGGCCGGTCGCCGGCTGCTGGCCGACCGGGTCTGACCCGCACCGCCTGGAGGAGGTCCACCGTGCGACCCGCTGCCGCCGGAGTGGTGTTCGGGCTGGCTCTCGCCGTCGGCGTGCCGACGGTCTGGGAACTCGCCCAGCCGCCGGCGTCGGCGGGCGCACCGGTGGAGCAGGCCCTGGCGGCGACACCGGTGCCGCCAGCCGCGACGACGACGCCGGCTCCTCCGTCCTCCGGCGTCCCCACCGCGGACGCCGTCCCCGCCGTTCCCACCCGGGACGCCACGCCGGCCCCGCCGGCCGTCGTCCCGCCGCCGGTCCGGCTCGCCGTGCCGGCGCTGGGCGTGGACACCGCCGTCGACCCGGTCGGGGTTGGCGACGACGGCTCGATGGCCCTGCCGGACGACGTCGACCGGGTCGGCTGGTACCGCTTCGGCCCGGTGCCCGGCGCCGGGGGATCCGCGGTCCTGGCCGGGCACGTCGACGGCTGGGACCAGGGGCTCGGCGCGCTGGCGCCGCTGCGCGGGGCCGAGGTCGACGACGAGGTGCTGGTGACCGATGGGGCGGGCACGGTGACCCGCTGGCGCGTGGTCGGCCGCGAGGTGCTCGAGAAGCGGGCCCTCCCGCTGGACACGCTGTTCGCCCGCACGGGCGACCCGCGACTCGTGCTGGTCACCTGCGGCGGCCCGTACCTCCCCGAGCTGCGCAGTTACCGGGACAACGTGGTCGTCGTGGCGGTGCCGGCATGACCGCCGTGGCGGTCGGTGTGCCGCTGAGCAGCGAGGGGCCCTACGGTCGGGGCATGCCGGAGGAGGTCGCGCAGCTGCGTCCGGGGCCACGGGACCCCGACGACGCCGAGATCGCGGCGCGGTTCGCCGCCGGCGAGGAGCAGGCACTGGCCTGGGCCTACGAACGGTGGGCCGGTCAGGTGCACGGCATGGCGGTGCGCGCCTTCGGCAGCGGCCCGGACGCCGAGGACGTCACCCAGCAGACCTTCGTGTCGGCCTGGACCGACCGGCGCCGCTACGACGCCCGGCAGGGACCGCTGCCGGCGTGGCTGGTCGGGATCTGCCGGCACAAGATCGCCGACACCTGGGCCCGGATGGAGCGCCAGCGCCGGCAGGCCGAGGCCGTCGCCGTGGACGCCCGGTCGCGCCCGTCGGCGTCCCGCGGCGACGAGGTCGACGGCGTGGTCGCCGACCGGGTGCTCCTGCTCGGCGAGCTGGACCGACTCGGCCAGCCGCAGCGGGGCATCATCGAGCTGGCGTTCTTCGCCGACCTGACCCACGCCCAGATCGCGGACCGCACGGGGATCCCGCTGGGCACGGTGAAGTCCCACATCCGGCGGACGCTCGAACGCCTGAGGAACCGGTTGGAGGTGGACGGTGCGGCACTGCAAGCCTGAACAGCTCGCGCTGGCCGCGCTCCGCGAGCCGCTGCCGGCCCGCGACGCCGACCACCTGGCCGGCTGCGCGCAGTGCCAGGCCGAGGTGGCCTCGCTGCGCCGCCCGGTCGAGGCGCTCGCGGTGCCGCCGCTGGCCGCGCCCGGACCGGCGGTGCCGCCCCCGCCCCGGGTCTGGGACGCGATCGCCGCCGCCACCGGGGTCACCGTCGCCCCGCGCCGGGAGCTGACCGAGGAGCCGGCCCCCGTCGTCGTCCAGGCGCCGGACGCGGTGCCGCTGCGCGCCGTGCCCCATCCGGTGTCCGACGACCCGGACGCCGCCCCCGGACCGCGGGTCGCTCGGCCCCGCCGGGGTCGGGTGTCCGGCCCGAGCCGCGGATGGCTGGCCGTCGCCGCGGGGCTGCTGGTCGGCGGCGCGGTCGGCGCCGGCGCCGTCGCGGTGACGACCGGCTCCGACGACGGCGGCTCGGTGGTGGCCTCGACGGCGCTGGACCCGCTGGACGACCTGGGGTCCTCCGGCCGGGCCGAGGTTCGGCAGGCGGCCACCGGCCGGGTGCTGGAGGTCGACCTGGACGCACCGGAGCTGGAGGACGGCTACTACGAGGTGTGGCTGCTGCAGTCCGACGCGCAGCGGATGGTCCAGGTCGGTGTCGTGCAGCGCGGGGCGACCGTGCTGCCGCTGCCCGAGGGGGTCGACCTCAGCACCTACCCGCTGGTCGACGTCTCGGTCGAGCCGCTGGACGGCGTCCCGACCCACTCCGGGGTGTCGGTGGCCCGCGGCGAGCTGCAGACCTGACCCCGCGGCCGGCCGGTCTGCCCGGTCAGTCAGCCCTGCACCGCGACCGGGTCCATCGGGCGCGCCATCAGGTACCCCTGCGCCTGGTCGCAGCCCAGCTCGACCAGCCGCTGCCGCACGTCGGCGGCCTCGGCGCCCTCGGCGACCACGATGAGGCCCAGGTCGTGGGCGAGGGAGACCACCGACGTGAGCAGACGGGACACCGATCGGCCTCCTCGGACCAGGCACCGGGTCGTGCCCCTCGGGGGGTGACGGAGGCCGCCGGTCAGGCGGGACCGGAGAGCAGCGCGGCAACGGCGGGCGGCAGGTCGCCGGTGACCGGGCCGGCGCCGACCAGCCGGCCGGCGGCCGCCGGGTCCACTCCCAGCGAGCCGAGCACCTCGAGCGCCTGCACGTCGGGCAGCGCCTCGAACCAGCGCCGTCCCAGCTCGGCGCGGCCGGCGGCGGTGGGCCGCCCCCACAGCCGCAGCCGGGCCATCCCGCCGTCCGGGAAGACGTCCAGCCGGACGGCGCGCACCCCGGCGGCACCGTCGAGGACGAACCGGTGCCGGGTGTCGGGCTGCAGCCGGGTGCGCGGCAGCAGCTCCACCTCGCCGCCGTCGGCGGTGCTGCCGGTGAGCGAGGCGGCGCCAGGAGCGTTCCCCAGGAAGTACGAGGTGTCCAGCTCCGCGAGGGTCACCACCCCCTCGCAGGCCAGCGACACGTCCACCCAGTCGTTGCCACCCCCGCGCCGGCGGGCGTTCTCCCACCCCTCGCCCATCGAGCGGGCCAGACCGCGGCCGATCAGCTGGTGCGGGCTGCCGTAGAAGGCGTTGCTGACCCCGGTGACCCGCCCGCCGTTCTCCAGCGCCGCCAGGTCGAACGGGCCGGCGTCCACCAGCCGCGGGTCCGGGACGACGGTGCCGTGCACCCGGAGCCGGGCGACCCCGCCGTCCGGGTGGATGGCCAGCCGGACGTGGGTGACCCGGCGGGCCGAGTCGACGGCGAAGACGTTGGCGGTGTCACCGGCGAGGTCGCTGAGCGGCAGCAGCGGCTCCCAGGTCGCCCGGGCCAGCTCGTCCACCGACGGGTGTCCCTCCACCGCGGCGCCCTCCAGCGAGGCCTGCGGCGGGTAGTTGCCGGTGAAGAACGAGGTGTCGACGACGACGCCGGCCACGATCCCGGGTGCCCCCAGCCGGACGATCGCCCAGTCGTGTCCGGGGCTGCGCCGCCGGCGGGTCTCCCAGCCGTCGTACTCCTTGCCCTTGTGGCCGAACTCGGTGCGCGCGACGGCGGGGTGCGGCAGCACCAGGTTCTCCCGGGCCGCGAAGAACTCGTCGTTGGCGGCCACCACCGCCCCGCCGAGGGCACGGCCGGCCAGGTCGGGCAGGGTCCTCGGGTCGGTCATCGCTCTCCAGACAGGGTGCGGGCGGTGACGTCCACTCTGGCACGCGCGTCAGTGCGCCCCACGGTCGAGCAGCCGGCCGGCGGGTCCACCGTCGAGGTCGACGGGCCGGCCCCGGAGCCAGGTGCGCCGCACCAACCCGTGGAGCTCCCGGCCCGCATAGGGCGTCACCGGGTTGCGGTGGTGCAGCCGGCCCACCCGGAACCGCTCGTCCGGCGCGAACGCCACCAGGTCGGCGTCCCTGCCCACCTCGATGGCGCCCTTGGTCGGCAGGCCGGCCAGCCGCGCCGGCGCCGCGGACGTCCAGCGGACGACGTCGGTGAGCTCGAACCCCCGCTCGCGGGCGCCGGTCCACACCGCCGGCAGCGCCACCTGCAGGCCGGCGATGCCGCCCCAGGCCAGCCCGAAGTCCCCGACGTCCAGCCGCTTGAGGTCCGGGGTGCAGGGCGAGTGGTCACTGACGACCAGGTCGACGTCCCCGGCCGCCAGCGCCGCCCACAACGCCTCCCGGTGGACCCCCTCGCGGATCGGCGGGCAGCACTTGAAGGCCGTGTCCCCGTCGGGCACGTCCTCCGCGCGGAAGGTCAGGTAGTGCGGGCAGGTCTCCACGGTGATCCGTACGCCGTCGGCCCGCGCCGCCCGCAGCATCGGCAGCGCGTCGGCGTCGGCCAGGTGCACCACGTGCACCCGGGGAGCCCGGCCCCCGGCGGTGGTGTCCCGTGCCGCGGCGATCAGCCGGCCGATCGCCGTCTCCTCGGCCGCGCCGGGTCGCGACGCCAGGAAGGCCGGGTAGCTGGCGCCGTACGGGTCGGGCGAGGCGGCGATCACCCCGTCGTCCTCGCAGTGGGCGATGAGCAGGCCGTCGACCGGGGCAAGGGCGGTGAGCGCGGCGCGCAGCTGGTCGTCGTCCAGCGGTGGGAACTCCGGCACCCCGGAGTCGAGCAGGAAGCACTTCACCCCCACCGCGCCGGCCGCCAGCAGCCGGGGCAGCTCCTCGGCGTTGCCGGGGACCGCGCCGCCCCAGAAGGCCACGTCGACGTACACCTGCCCCGCCGCCGCCTGCCGTTTCACGTGCAGCGCCTCGACGGTCACCGTCGGGGGGACCGAGTTCAGCGGCATGTCGACCACGGTGGTGACGCCACCGGCAGCAGCCGCCCGGGTGGCGGAGGCGAAGCCCTCCCACTCGGTCCGGCCCGGCTCGTTGACGTGCACGTGGCTGTCCACCAGCCCGGGCAGCAGCACCTCGTCGTCGGCCAGGGTGACCGGTGCGCCGCCGGCCTCGTCGAAGCCGGTGACCGCAGCGATCCGGCCGTCCCGGACGTGCACAGCACCCGGGCGCTCCCCGTCGGGGAACACCACCCGCCGGGCCCGGACGACGAGCGAGCTGCCCACCGCGCCACCTCCTCCACCGTGTCGGCGCCTTCCAGCGCCCCGAGCCTGGGCCGCCGTCTCGTGCAGCTCGGATCCCCAGGCGGTCGGTGCTCACCCGACCGCCGGGCAACGGCACCCGGACCGCATCGTGCCCGGTCAGCTCCCTCGGGGCGACGGCAAGGGTCGGAGCACTGCCACGCGTCGCGGACGGCGTGCCGAGGCGGACGACCTCCGTCGGGTCGCCGGCGGCGTCAGCTGACGGAACTGACCGTGTGGCGGGCCGACAACATCGCTGAGCTCAGCGGACCCGGCTGGGCGGGCTTGTCCGGGCTCGGGTCCGCGCTTTCGGTACCGAAAGCGCGGACGGGGTTTCCCGGGTCCGGCCGGGGCGGTGGGCGTAAGTCCGGGCCTGGACAAACGACGAAAACGGGGGCCGGAGCACGTGGCTCCGACCCCCGTTTCGAAAGGATGTCCGGCGGCGTCCTACTCTCCCACCCGGTCCCCCGGGCAGTACCATCGGCGCTGAAAGGCTTAGCTTCCGGGTTCGGAATGAGACCGGGCGTTTCCCTTTCGCCATGACCGCCGTAACACTGTGAAGATGTCAACCCCACCCCCGAGGGCACCGAAGTACCTGAGGGGCGGGCCGGGACAGCTGGTCCCGTACCTTCAGAACCGCACAGTGGACGCGACAAATCTTGGTGAACACACTTCGCAGGACATGTTGGGTGTGTGGTCAAGCCCTCGGCCTATTAGTACCGGTCAGCTCCACGTATCACTACGCTTCCACTTCCGGCCTATCAACCCGCTGGTCTGGGCGGGGGCCTTACCCCATCAAGTGGGTGAGAGACCTCATCTTGAAGCAGGCTTCCCGCTTAGATGCTTTCAGCGGTTATCCCTGCCGAACGTAGCCAACCAGCAGTGCTCCTGGCGGAACAACTGGCACACCAGAGGTTCGTCCGTCCCGGTCCTCTCGTACTAGGGACAGCCCTTCTCAAGTCTCTTACGCGCGCGGCGGATAGGGACCGAACTGTCTCACGACGTTCTAAACCCAGCTCGCGTACCGCTTTAATGGGCGAACAGCCCAACCCTTGGGACCTACTCCAGCCCCAGGATGCGACGAGCCGACATCGAGGTGCCAAACCATCCCGTCGATATGGACTCTTGGGGAAGATCAGCCTGTTATCCCCGGGGTACCTTTTATCCGTTGAGCGACACCGCTTCCACATGCCGGTGCCGGGTCACTAGTCCCAGCTTTCGCTCCTGCTCGACCCGTCGGTCTCGCAGTCAAGCTCCCTTGTGCACTTGCACTCAACACCTGATTGCCAACCAGGCTGAGGGAACCTTTGGGCGCCTCCGTTACATTTTAGGAGGCAACCGCCCCAGTTAAACTACCCACCTGACACTGTCCCTGATCCGGATCACGGACCCAAGTTAGACATCCAATTCGACCAGAGTGGTATTTCAACGACGACTCCACCGACACTGGCGTGCCCGCTTCACAGTCTCCCACCTATCCTACACAAGCCGAACCGAACACCAATATCAAGCTGTAGTGAAGGTCCCGGGGTCTTTCCGTCCTGCCGCGCGTAACGAGCATCTTTACTCGTAGTGCAATTTCGCCGAGCCTGTGGTTGAGACAGCTGAGAAGTCGTTACGCCATTCGTGCAGGTCGGAACTTACCCGACAAGGAATTTCGCTACCTTAGGATGGTTATAGTTACCACCGCCGTTTACTGGCGCTTGAGTTCTGAGCTTCGCCGCGTAAGCAGCTAACCCGTCCCCTTAACGTTCCAGCACCGGGCAGGCGTCAGTCCGTATACATCGTCTTTCGACTTCGCACGGACCTGTGTTTTTAGTAAACAGTCGCTTCTCACTGGTCTCTGCGGCCACCCACCGCTACCCGCAGCACGTGCGGTCACAGCAGATGGCCCCCCTTCTCCCGAAGTTACGGGGGCATTTTGCCGAGTTCCTTAACCACAGTTCGCTCGATCGCCTCGGTATTCTCTACCTGACCACCTGAGTTGGTTTGGGGTACGGGCCGCTAAGAACTCGCTAGAGGCTTTTCTCGGCAGCATAGGATCATCCAATTCGCCTCAATCGGCTATGCGTCAGGCCTCACCCACATGCAAGGCGGATTTACCTACCTCACGGGCCACACCCTTGCACCGGTACTACCACTCACCGGTAGGACTACCTTCCTGCGTCACCCCATCGCTTGCCTACTACCAGTCCAGGTCCCACGCTCAACCCCGATCATCCCGAAGGACATCACGGAGCATCGGATGGTTAGTATCGCTGGGTCCAGCATGGGCGTTCTTTCGCGGGTACGGGAATATCAACCCGTTGTCCATCGACTACGCCTGTCGGCCTCGCCTTAGGTCCCGACTCACCCTGGGCGGATTAGCCTGGCCCAGGAACCCTTGGTCATCCGGCGGGGGAGTTTCTCACTCCCCTTTCGCTACTCATGCCTGCATTCTCACTCGTGTGGCGTCCACGGCTGGATCACTCCGCCGCTTCCACCGCCACACGACGCTCCCCTACCCACCCCCACCCCTGGCCCAGAACCCGAAAGGTTCCGGACAGGACATGTGGGAGTGCCATAGCTTCGGCGGTGTGCTTGAGCCCCGCTACATTGTCGGCGCGGAATCACTTGACCAGTGAGCTATTACGCACTCTTTCAAGGATGGCTGCTTCTAAGCCAACCTCCTGGTTGTCTCTGCGACTCCACATCCTTTTCCACTTAGCACACGCTTAGGGGCCTTAGCTGATGATCTGGGCTGTTTCCCTCTCGACTACGAACCTTATCGCCCGCAGTCTCACTGCCACGCTCTCACTTACCGGCATTCGGAGTTTGGTTGACGTCAGTAACCTTGTGGGGCCCCTCGGCCATCCAGTGCTCTACCTCCGGCAAGAAACACGTGACGCTGCACCTAAATGCATTTCGGGGAGAACCAGCTATCACCGAGTTTGATTGGCCTTTCACCCCTACCCACAGCTCATCCCCCAGGTTTTCAACCCTGGTGGGTTCGGTCCTCCACGCGGTCTTACCCGCGCTTCAACCTGGCCATGGGTAGATCACTCGGCTTCGGGTCTAGAGCACGCGACTCAGGCGCCCTGTTCGGACTCGCTTTCGCTACGGCTACCCCACACGGGTTAACCTCGCCACGTACCACTAACTCGCAGGCTCATTCTTCAAAAGGCACGCAATCACCCCCACGCACGCAGTGCGCATAAGGCTCTCACGGCTTGTAGGCACACGGTTTCAGGTACTATTTCACTCCCCTCCCGGGGTACTTTTCACCTTTCCCTCACGGTACTTGTCCGCTATCGGTCACCAGGGAGTATTTAGGCTTAGCGGGTGGTCCCGCCAGATTCACACCGAATTTCACGGGCTCGGTGCTACTTGGGATACAACCCGGGAGAGACACGGTTTTCGTGTACGGGGCTCTCACCCTCTACGGCGACCCCTTCCAGAGGCCTTCCACTAACACGCGTCTTTTCTGACTCCCCGACAGTTCGGCAGAACCATCTGGATCGTCCCACGACCCCGACCACACAACGCCTGCCGGCTTGACATGCGATCGGTTTAGCCTCATCCGCTTTCGCTCGCCACTACTCACGGAATCACGGTTGTTTTCTCTTCCTGTGGGTACTGAGATGTTTCACTTCCCCACGTTCCCTCCACACGCCCTATGTGTTCAAGCGCGGGTCACACCACATGACTGGTGCGGGGTTCCCCCATTCGGAAATCCTCGGATCAACGCTCGGTTGACAGCTCCCCGAGGCTTATCGCAGCCTCCTACGTCCTTCATCGGCTCCTGGTGCCAAGGCATCCACCGTGCGCCCTTAAAAACTTGGCCACACAAACACGCCTACAAAATTGCTTACAAGATGCTCGCGTCCACTGTGCAGTTCTCAAAGAACGGGAAGTCGCCCCACAACCCCCACCGCCAGCCCCGGCACTAGACCCCGGGCGGTACGACGAGCATGAGACCCTCCACGAGGCCAACAACCCGACCCCAACCTCGGGGCCGGCCCGTTCCCTCAGGACCCAACAGCGTGCCTACCACCACCACCCCACCCCGATCCCGTTCCCTGCCACCCCCGAGAGGGCAGCCGTACTAGGCACCAGACATGAGCCGGCGGCCGAACTGGTCAGCGTTCCACCCTCGAGCTCCACCCCAGACACCCGAGACCCCCACCACTGTGGAGACCTTCCCGGCCTGGGCGTGGCTCTGGACCACCACACACAGTGTGGCGGCCAGTGCTCCTTAGAAAGGAGGTGATCCAGCCGCACCTTCCGGTACGGCTACCTTGTTACGACTTCGTCCCAATCGCCGATCCCGCCTTCGACGGCTCCCTCCCACAAGGGGTTGGGCCACCGGCTTCGGGCGTTACCGACTTTCGTGACGTGACGGGCGGTGTGTACAAGGCCCGGGAACGTATTCACCGCAGCGTTGCTGATCTGCGATTACTAGCGACTCCAACTTCATGGGGTCGAGTTGCAGACCCCAATCCGAACTGAGACCGGCTTTTTGGGATTCGCTCCACCTCACGGTATCGCAGCCCTTTGTACCGGCCATTGTAGCATGTTTGCAGCCCTAGACATAAGGGGCATGATGATTTGACGTCATCCCCACCTTCCTCCGAGTTGACCCCGGCAGTCTCCTATGAGTCCCCACCATCACGTGCTGGCAACATAGAACGAGGGTTGCGCTCGTTGCGGGACTTAACCCAACATCTCACGACACGAGCTGACGACAACCATGCACCACCTGTGCACGACCCTAAAAGGACCTGCCATCTCTGACAGATTTCCGTGCATGTCAAGCCTAGGTAAGGTTCTTCGCGTTGCATCGAATTAAGCAACATGCTCCGCCGCTTGTGCGGGCCCCCGTCAATTCCTTTGAGTTTTAGCCTTGCGGCCGTACTCCCCAGGCGGGGCGCTTAATGCGTTAGCTGCGGCACGGAGACCGTGGAATGGCCCCCACACCTAGCGCCCAACGTTTACGGCGTGGACTACCAGGGTATCTAATCCTGTTCGCTCCCCACGCTTTCGCTCCTCAGCGTCAGTTGTTGCCCAGAGACCCGCCTTCGCCACCGGTGTTCCTCCTGATATCTGCGCATTTCACCGCTACACCAGGAATTCCAGTCTCCCCTGCAACACTCTAGTTTGCCCGTATCGACTGCAGGCCCGAGGTTGAGCCTCGGGTTTTCACAGCCGACGCGACAGACCGCCTACGAGCTCTTTACGCCCAATAATTCCGGACAACGCTTGCACCCTACGTATTACCGCGGCTGCTGGCACGTAGTTGGCCGGTGCTTCTTCTGTAGGTACCGTCACTTCCGCTTCGTCCCTACTGAAAGAGGTTTACAACCCGAAGGCCGTCATCCCCCACGCGGCGTCGCTGCGTCAGGCTTTCGCCCATTGCGCAATATTCCCCACTGCTGCCTCCCGTAGGAGTCTGGGCCGTGTCTCAGTCCCAGTGTGGCCGGTCACCCTCTCAGGCCGGCTACCCGTCGTCGCCTTGGTAGGCCATCACCCCACCAACAAGCTGATAGGCCGCGGGCCCATCCTCAGCCGATGAATCTTTCCACCACCAGACCATGCGGTCAGCGGTCACATCCGGTATTAGCACCAATTTCTTGGAGTTATCCCAGAGCTGAGGGCAGGTTGCCCACGTGTTACTCACCCGTTCGCCGCTAGGGCACCACCCCGAAGAGCGGGCCTCGCTCGACTTGCATGTGTTAAGCACGCCGCCAGCGTTCGTCCTGAGCCAGGATCAAACTCTCCGTAGATGAACTTGATCACGGCTGAGACCAAGAGTTGGCACTCTCGTCAATCAACCAAAGGAACCCACCAGACCCCCAAAAGGAGCCCGGACAGGGACTTGTTACTTGGCACTGACTTTCGGCACGCTGTTGAGTTCTCAAGGAGCGGACGCG